>NZ_BHZD01000001.1:0-4800000 GCF_003865155.1 Streptomyces paromomycinus
GGTAGTCGGCGAGGAGCACCGCTTCGCGCACGATGTGTACCGGGATTTCGCCACCGCCCGGCGGTTGCTGCTGGACGACGGCCTCGTGCTGCTGAACCGGCAGGGGCCTCGATGGGCCGTGCACGCAGCCCGCATCTTCTGCCAGGCTCGGCTCGGGCCGGGGCATGCCACGCCGTTGCCGATGCGCTGGCTTGAGGTGCGTACCACCTTCCGGCAGCTGGCGGATCTGCACGGCTCGCGCTGGGAGGAGATCCCGTGGGAGGCGGTCCTGGCTGCCGGTTGGTGTGGGGAGGTCCTGACCGCACTGACCGAGCAGCTGCTGCAGGAGCCGGAGCTGCTGGCGCAGCTGGTGCGCTGTGCGGGGCGTTTTGCTGACGACGCGCTCAGCGGTGTGCTGGTGACGGCACCGGTCGTGCACTGGCTGGTGGAGAACTCCTCGATGTTCCTCGGCCCGCAAGATGGTGCGGTCGAGCAGTTGGTCCTGACATGGCTGCGCGGTGTTGCCGGGCAGGAGACCTGCGGGGCGGACATCACCGCCTGGCGAAGCATCCGGAGGACGTTGTGGGACGCCATGCTGCGTGCGGCTCCTGCCTTCCCCTCCGGGTCATTCATCGAGGCCTTGGCGCTCCTGGGCGAGGACCGCGATGAGGCAGCCGTCGCCGTGCTGCGCGAACTGGCCCGGCAGCGGCCGCACGCCCTGCTGCCCGCCGTCGAGCGCGTGGATGCGGCCTGCTCCCTGGCGGCGGACGCCCCCGACCTCCTGGTGGAACTGGCCTTGGCCTACTACGTACCGCAACCGGCTCGGAAGAGACACGCGTTGCGAGACGGAGTGCGGCGACACGAGTACCTCGGCCCTTTGGCACGGGGGCAGGCGGCTTGGTACCGGGGGCCGTTCTTCCCGTTGCTGCAGGCCGCGCCGCGGCACGCCCTGATGGTGATCAGAGCGCTGTTGGCTGCAGCATTCAAGGAAACGGAGGATGTGGGCGGGCCGCCGTTCGAGGTCCGCGGGGACCTTCTGGGGACCGGGGTGCGGACCTATCCCGGCAACGCCGGGGCGTGGGGCTGGTACCGGGGAACGTTGACCGGGCCACAGCCGTGCATGAGTGCTCTCATGGCACTCGATCGGTGGCTGGAGAGTCATATAGAGGGCGGCTTGCTGTCTGTAGGACAAGCGGCGCGGGTGGTTGTGGGGCAGGTGGGCACCGTGGCCGGGGCGGGCATGGCCTACGGGCTGCTGGCACGCCACCGGGAGAAGGTCACCGACGAACTGGACGCCTTCTTGGCTCTCCCGGTGGTGTGGCAGCTGGAGAACACCCGCGTAGTGGCAAGCCAGACCCTGGGCCGGAGGGGGGCGAGCACGGATGTGCCGCCGACGCGCGTAGCCATGGATCTGGTGATCGCCGCCACGCAGCGCAAGGACAAGACCGCGCTGGCCCGGTTGAAGAGCGTGGCGGAAACGTTGCGCGCGGCCGACGGCGGTCCCGACCGGGCGGCGACCGGGAACTGGGCCAATCACCTGGACTGGGAATGCTACGCGTGGGAGCGCGCGGGTGACCAGGTGAGGGTGGAGGTGCGGCCGTCACCGGACACTGCGCGTGAGCTGGCGCAGCGGCGAGCCCGCTCGGCGGGCCCGATGCTGCGGTATGAGCTGTTGAACCGGTACGCCTCGGGTCTCCGCGGACCGCACCGCATCCTGATGCCGCAGGCCGCGGACATCGATCAGCTGAATGCTGATCTTGTGAAGGCGCGGGGTCTTGCTGACAGCGAGCACGGTGACGTGGAGGGCGCGTGTGCTGTGGCCTTGGCCGTCGTGGTGGCTGCAGCGCACGGATGTCCGGTCTCGGCCGAGGATGTGCGCTGGTCGCTGACGCTGCTGACCACTGCTGCGGCGTCTGCGCCGGAGGTGTCTGAGGAGGCGCATGAGGCCGTTGTGCCGTGGGATGCTCGCGGTCTGGCTGCGCTCGCCCTGCCTCTGTCTCTGCTGCCAGCGGTGTCCGCTGCGCAACCGGCACTGCTTCAAAAGTGGCAGCTGGAACGGGTGGGTGAGGCGGTGCTGGGCTGCGCCGTCCACCCTGTCCATGAGATACGCGACCATCTTATCGAGGGGCTGCGTCCACTGTGGTCCAGCGTCTGCGCCGGGGAGGGGGTGCGGTGCCCTCATGCGGTGGCCTGGGAGGCTGTCGAGGCCGGGATGAGTCTGGTGCTGCAGGAGGCCAATCATCTTCTGCGCGCTCAGCAGTCGCCGCGCCCGCCGGTGCGCAGCTGTGAGGAGCTGACCGGTGAGGAGGGAGCCCTGGCGGCCTTGGGCACGGTGTTGCCGGCGGTGCTGGAGGCTGCTCGCACGCAGCACTGCCGCACGGCGCAGGCGCGCAGCGTGCGAACCCCGCTGCTGGAGGCCTACGCACGCACCGCGTGCGCCTGGGCCGAGGGGCACTATGACCGCCGGGCGGAGGACCACGGTGCGGTGGCCGCGGCCCTGCTGCGGGCGGCCTCCGACGAGCCCGAGGTCGTGACCGGCCTGGCCGATCAGCTCACTGATGCGGCGCAGGCACTCGGGCATCTGCTGCGGGGGATGAAGATGGCGGCGACGTACGAGCCGGAGCTCATCCCTTCCCTGGCCGCACTCTGGCCGCACCTGATGGCGTCGGTGCTGACCCTGCCGGCTCGCGCTCATGACGGTGACCGTGCCGGACGGATGGCGCAGGAGTTCCTGGCGGATGAGCTGGTCCCCAACCCCACCGTGTCGGTGGCCGATCCGGATGCGGATGGGACGCTGCTCCGGATCCGCGGGCAGTGGCCGGCAATGGCCCCGCTGGCGGCTGAGCTCGATGCCTGGACCGTGCACGAGGCCGGAGCCGGCAGCCGGTTTGGCGCGGACAACCTCATCAGTCTGCTGAAGACCCGGCCGCTGCATGAGCAGCTCGATTTGGGGCTGCGGTGGGTGCGCCAGCGCGCGCTGAACGACCAGGGCGTCATCACCGCGCCCGGGTTCTCGCTGCCGGAGTGGCTGCGCGAGCTGCATCCCCTGCTCACTCCGGCCGCACGACCGCACCACCAGGCTCTCGTGGACGGCCTGGCCCTGGCCGGGCACCCCCAGGCACGGGCACTGCAGCAACTGGACGAATGACCCGCGGGGCCGCCTGCGGCACCGCGGCCTGGTGTCTGTCGGCCGCGGACGCTGCCGAGCTCCGTCTACGGTGCATGGCCCGGGACACAAGGAGTCTTTGAGGTGAGCGAGACGAACGAGCCGCCGGCCGCGGAAGGGGACGCCACGACAGCCGGCGGTGCGACGAGGCAGACCAATAACGCGTCTTCCGGCGGCTCGGTCTACGCCGCGCTGTACGGAGACGTGATCGTTAATCCCCCTCCTCCGCCCGGCGCCGCACCGGCGCGCTGGCTGACCCCCTCCGCGGCGTACGACACCCTTGCCCCGCACGGCCGTCAGCACCGATGGGCGCTGCGGGGGCGTGAGGACGTTCTGGCGCAGCTGACGGAGTTCGCATCGGCAGACAGCTCCCCGGGGGGTTTCGGGGTCCTGGTGGGCCCGGCCGGTCAGGGCAAGAGCCGTCTGCTGCAGGAGCTGGCGGAAACCGTCGAGGCCGGCGGGCGAGGAGCCGTCCGGGTGCTGGGCCCCGGGCACACGGAACCGGCTGCCGCGGCCCAGTTGCCGGCGGAATCCCGGCTGCTGGTGCTCATCGAGGATGCCCACCAACGTGCCGAATACCTGGCAGGGGTTCTTCGCGACATCCGGCAGGAGCGCCCCGGGGCACGGGTACTCCTCTCGATCCAGCCCTCGGGCTGGGCGCTGCTGAGGAATGCCTTCCGTCAGGTCGGCGTGGACCACAGTCAGGTACCGGCATGGGAACTGCAAGAACTCACCCCGCGGGCCGCCACCGAGCTCGCCGCAGAGGTTCTCGGCGCCTCCCATGCGCACCTGGCCCGCCGACTTGCCGCTGCGGTCGGCGACTGCCCGCTGCTGTTGGTCTTCAGCGCCGTCCGGATCGCCGACGGCCGGCTCGACCCCGGCAGGCTGGAAAGCGACGTCCACCTGCACCAGGAGCTACGGGACGCATTCGTCGGGGAGGCTCTGGCCGGCTCCCCCGCACCGGACACCGACCGGGGCCTGCTGCACGCGGTCGCGGCACTGCAGCCGCTCCGCCTGGCCGAACAGGGTTTCCTCGACCTCCTGGCCGACCTCCTGGACACCGGGCACGCCCAGCTGCGGGCTCAGCTGGAGCGGCTGATCCGCTGCGGGGTGCTGACGCGTCGGGGCACCTCTGTGCGCATCCTGCCCGATCTCCTGGGCGATGTGCTGCTGGCCGAGGTGGCACTCGATCCGGTCACCGGGGCCTCCACCGGCTACCTCGAGCAGATCCTGGCCCGCGGCGCCGGCGTGCCTGTGGTGCACGCACTGGTCAACACCAGCCGGCTGGACTGGCAGTGGAGCCATCTGCGCTCCGGGGGCCGCTCACCGGTGGAGGAACTCTGGCAGGCGGTGACGGATGCCTACGCGCACAGCGGTCTCGCCGAGCGGCACCGCCTGCTGGGCATAGCCGAGCAGATCGCCCCCTACCAGCCCAGGCGGGTGCTGAGGTTGGTGCAGGCGGCGATGGACGGCGCTCGCGCCGGCGGTGAACATCCGCTGGAGTGCCTCGCGCCGGTCCTGGCCGGCGTCGCCCTCGACCCCGCCCACCTGGGCGAAGCCATGGAGCTGCTGTGGCTGTTGGGAAAGGATGATCTCCGGCCGCTGGCGCAGCATCCCGATGCCCCGCTGCGCGTGCTCAGCGACCTTGCCTCCTACGCGCCGGGGAAACCGCTGCTGTACCAGCATGCGATGGTCGATGCGGTGGCCCGCTGGGCGCAGCAGGGACCGGTGCGGAGCACGGACCGGATGCCGTTCGCCTTGCTCGATGCTCTGTTCGCCTCGGAGGCGATGCAAGCACGGAGCGAGGACGGCCATACGCTGACCCTCTGCCGGCTGCCGGTGGCCTATGACTGGGTTGCGCCGATCATGCAGCAGGCCTACGAGGTGCTGCTGGATGCGTACGGCGCAGCGGATGCGGTACGAGCCGGTGCCGCGGCGCGGAGTATGGAGGTGGTCCTTCGTTCCCTGTCGGAGCGTGATGCGCAGGTGCAGGTGGAGGCGCTGGATGCCTTGGCCGAACGCACCGGGCAGGTACAGCCGGGTCCGCTGGTGGCGTTGGCGGTGCGTCGGGCAGTGCACTGGCACGAGCAGTACGGCTCGCCGGCAACCGCCGCGGCGGCCCGCGCCGTGGTGGAGGCGCTGCCCGACTCGGTGACGCACCGGCTGGCGGTGTGGGTGTACAGCGACTGGTACGACTGGCTCGAGTCTGCTGAGGAGGGCGATACGCAGAAGGCACAAGCCCACTGGTTCGGCCAGCTGGACCGGGTGGTTGCCGACCTCGGTGTTCTTCCCGAGGACGCCGTCTGGGGAATGCTGCGGGACCTGCTGACCGATGGGGCTCAGGTCTTCCCCGACTCCCCGCCCGCATCGGCGGCACTGGTGGAGGCCTTGACGCGGGTCCGGCCCTCTTTCGCGGCTGTCCTGGTGCGGGAGGCCGCCGCGTGCGGCGACCTGCTCACGCTTGGTCTGGTGGCGCCAGCGCTGGCGGCGCTGTGGTCGGCAGATACCGGCACCGCCCGCGAGGCGGCTGAGAAGCTGGCGAGTGCCGGCAGTGCCGCAGGGGCACGCGCCGTCGTGCAGGCCGGCCGGGCACGGCTGATCACCGGCGAGAGTCTCCACCCTGACGAGTACGCCCTGGCCCGTCAACTGGCCGCACACGCGGACGCGAGGGTGCGGGCGGAGGTGATGGACCTGGCCATCACCATGCTGCGGCACACTGCGCCACGGGAGCAGGCGATCGCGCTGCTATGTTCTGTGGCGTTTGCGGACGTGGCCTTCGGTGCTGCAGCGTTCGGTTGGGCCTTCGTGGGCCCGCGCGCGTTGTCGTGGGCGGAGCTCACCCCGCCGCAGCGCGCGTTCTGCCAGGGCGAGCTGGTCGGCACGGCAACCTTGCGCGATCATCGTGCGCAGAGGGCGCTGGCCGCCTTGTCCGACACGCATGCCGACGAAGCGCTGACGGTCCTGATGCAGCGGGTGGAGGCCTGGGAAGAAGAACTGTGTCCGGGGTATGAGCCGCTGCCCTACCGGTGGAGCGCCCCTCTCGCCTTCGGTCGCAGTCCTGGCCGGGCAGAGCTGCTGCGTCGGCTGCAGCAGTGGCTGGCGGCCGACCGTAGGCATCCCTGGCGTCGCGAACTGTACGGTGGAGTGCTGTTCGCCAGCGTCGCAGGCGAGGCCTTCGACGCCGAGGTGAAGGCAGTGATAGCCGACGCTGTCCGCAGTGGTGACGAACAGCAAGTCTCCGGCGTCACGCCTCTCCTGGCCCACGCCCCACAGGGGCTGGTCTGGGAGGAACCCCAGTTCGTCGCCGACCTCCTGATCGCCGCCGCGCGACACTCCCGGGACCTCTACAACAAGGTGGGCAGCAGCCTGTTCAGCTCGGTCACCACCGGGATGAAGACAACCTCTCCCGGCCAGCCCTACCCACGTGATCTGGACCTGCGGGAAAAAGCCGCGCAGGTCCGCGCGACGCTGCCGCCTGGCTCCCCGCACGAACGGCTGTACGCCGCCTTGGAAGAGCACGCGGACCGGGAGATCAGCAGGGCGCTTACCGAGGACCTCTACACCGACCTCCGCCGCCAATGGTGAGAGCCGTAGTGGCGTGTGCGTCGCCAAGGACTCGTCCACTCTCGTGTTCCGTTTCCGCAGCCGGTGGTGCACACGCGGTTCACGCAGGGATCAGGGAGTGGCCCAGCACCAGCCGGTATGCAGCTTCCGGACAGCACCCACGCGCAACGGCTGCACGCCGCGGTGCGACGCCACGAACCGGTCGCAACGGCGTTCAGCAGGCACCGGACGTACGCCTTTCTGGGACCGCACCCCGCCTCCGCACGGGAAGTTGGGGCGCACGGGAGCGCGGCCTCGGCCAAGCTCCTGCACGGCATCGGGACTCCGGTCGGATCGGTCGCTGGGCCGTCGGTCGCTGGCTCCCAGCGACCGAAGGGACTTCACTCCACCCTCAACTCGAACGGGTATCGGGGTGGTCGCCGACGAGGAGCGCTCCACAAGGCGAAAGGAGGCTCCCTGGCCTGCCGCTCGGGCGCATGGCAAGTGCTCGATGTGGCAGCCGGATCACATGATTATGCTGTGCCGTGGAGGACGGCGCGTGAATCCCGATCATTACGTTAAAGAGCAGGCCATGGCGCTGACGCGACGCAACGGCCGACCCTATGCGGTGAACCTGGCTCAGGTGCTGCGTGAGCGGGGTGGGGAGTGCTCGGCTTCGCAGACGCAGGCAGGGCCGTACTCAACGGGCGGGGGCGGGACCGTACTTGAGCACCGCTTCGGAGCCGTACTGCTCTCGCACCTGCTCACCCGCACGCCGGTGCCCGCCCTGGGAGATCACATCACGCCCACCCAGGTCCGCTTCCAGGCCCGCAACGTCAGCCGGGTCGATGACATCCTGGTGCGTGGGGTGAGCCCCACCGGTGCCGAGCACGTGTTGTCCATTGGTGTGCGGCGTCATCCCCGTCTGGTGCCCAGTGAGATCAGCTCGGTGCAGCTCCTCGACGCCTACCTCGACATCGTCATCCGCCGGTGGGCGCTGCTGCAAAGCGGACGCTGGCGGCTGGCGCTGGCCGTCGTGCCGGCCTGCCGGCCTGCCCACCAGCTCGCTGACCTGGCCACGGCGGCGATCGCCGCAGGAAATCCGGCTGCCTTCCGCTCCCGCATGGCCCAGCGCGGGTACGCGAATGCCGGGATGCGCAACCGTCTGGAACAACTGGATGCCCTTGTCCGGACGGCCCTCGGCGCTCACCGCCCCTCTCAGCCCCTCCCGGCGCCCTCCACGCTCACCTGGCGTCTGCTGAGCAGACTCTGGTCGAACTGCGCCTGGAGGGCGTCGACCGGTCCGACCGAACGACGGCGGTCGGACACCTGCAGCAGCTCACCCCGCATCATCTCGCCGCCGAAGCAGACGCCCTGTTCTCCCGCCTCACGGAGCTGGTGGGCAGCTACGCACCCAGCGGGGCGGAAATCGATCTGCCCGCCCTCGCCGCCGACCTGCACGGTCTGCCCTGTTTCGCAGCACCGCCCGGCACCACGACGCCCATCGTGCCGGCGCAGGCCGGCCCCCGCGAGCCCGCCGCCACCAGGCCCGAGGGTCGCAAGGCCCCCGTCAGGAAGGCCGGCCCTTCCCCCACATTGCTGTGGAAGGCACGCACCCTCAGCAGGCAGGCCCGGCAGCCGCTGATGTGCCAGGACACCCTCCTGATACGCGACGGCTACTGGCTGCTCGCCTTCGACGCACCCTCCGGCCGCCCACTGTGGCGGCAGCAGACCGCCTTCGATGCCGTCCCTGTACTCGGTGCCGGCACGGTCTTCGTCGCCGACCAGAAGCAACGCATTCTCCCCCTGGACCTGCGCGGCGGGAGGAAGCGCCAGACGCTGACCGTCCGCATGTGCGACGGTGCAGGCGTCGTCGACCGGGGAACCCTGTTCGCGGCGACACCGCACGAGCAGCTCCTGGCGGTCGACATCGCCTCCCGCGTGGTGCTGTGGAAGCAGCCGGTGAGCGGCGTACCGGTCGGCGCGCCGCGTATTCAGGCAGACGCGATGTTCTTGCAGACCAGCCCCACAGCCGGCGCGGACGCCGGTGCAATGGCAGAACACTGCCTGTGGTCGTTCGGTACCGACGGCCGCATGCGGTGGGTGTTCACAGCAAAGGAGCAGATGCTGGGATACAGGATTGTCGACGGGCACGGTGTATACGTCGTTGCCCAGCTCCGGCCCGGCACGAGCCAGCTCACAGCGCTGGACACCGACGGCTCGGTCCGTTGGCAGTACGACATCGACGGTGACCTGGCGGGTCCGCCGACGTCGGCGCGCGGGATGCTCTACCTCACCACCACCGCGGGTGAGGTGATGGGGTGGGAGGCAGATACGGGGCGGCAGCTGTGGCACCGGCGGGTGGGCCGAAGCGCCGTCACGACCGCCCAGGTCTTCGATGACATCGTCTACCTCGCTCTCTGGCAGCCCCGCAGCTTCGCTGCACTCGATGCCTGCACCGGTGACCTCGTGTGGCAGCGGAGAAACATGGCGGGCTCCTTCACCTCACAGCCGTTCACCGCCGGTGGCGTTGTCTTCGCCAGCCACCGCGCCGGAGCACTGCACGGCTGGGACATGCGCAGCCGGAAGGAAGTCTGGCAAGCCGATCTGTCATGGGAGGAATCCGTACATGGCCAGCCGCTGGTCGTCGACGGAAAGCTGTATGTGACGAGCAGCAGCGGCGAGGTTTCCGCATGGGCGCTCGCCAGCCGGCCCGGCACTTCGGGTGGTGCAAGAGACGCCTAGAGCGCACCTGCACCTCCTGGACGCCTCGTGCTGTGGCCCGGCCCACCACCAGAACTCCGATCGACTCTGCATGTCCATCCGAGCCGCGATCCACATCCTGCGGTGGATTCAACCACTCGCAACTATGGGGAAGGGGTGTCGGGCTGTGCGGCCGCCGCGTCCAGGGTCTTCTGCCGGATGGTGAGTTCCTTCGTGCACTTTTTCACCGGGTCCTCGGTGAGGCCTTGATCAGTTACCTGGTAACGGTAAAAGGCTCGTCCCGATCCCGGCTGGCCCGGGTCAGCCGATCCCAGACGTTGGCGTGCAGATCGTTCTCACTCGCGGGGCGAGCGAATCGGATCAGCCCGAATTCGCGCAGCCGTTGGCGGCCGTCCTCCCAGGCGTCGCGGCGGAGCCCGAAGTCCTCCAAACGGGCCTTCCCGTAGAGGTAGCCCCCGGATGCGGCGTGCGTGGTGCGGGCCCATTGGCTCAGCCCTCACAGGATGAGCCAGGTGGCGACCTCCGAGGGGTTGAGCACCTGGATCCAGCCGTTCAGGAAGAAGTGCGCGGGGATGGTGATCGTTGCGGCGGACCAGTGGCCCGCGGCGGAAGTACACGATCGCAGTCCGCACGCACGTTCAACCAACGTTTTGCTCGCCCACGCCGTCATCGGCTGCACCTTCATCTGCCATCGGTGCATCACCCATGAAATGCCTGGACATCAAGTAGGCAGTGATGTCAGTCGAGCCAGTCCGGGGGGATGAGAGCGTTGCGGTTGCCGTCACTGTCGGGGCGCCAGTTGCCGATGACGGCATCCTGGAACCAGTCCTCGGCCAGGTTGGCGTGATCGCAGACGATGATCTGGAGCGCTCCCCGGTTGAGTTGTACGACGTCGTTGAGGAGTTGGAAGTAGGCGGTGACCGTGGCCCAGTCGGCGTCCTGAACCGTTGAGGCATCGCGGGGTTTCTCGGGGAAGAACGCCTGGGTGGGCTGGTCCAGCATGAGGAAACCGGGGACGGGCCGGTTGTTGCGGCGTAGGTAGGTGTGGAGAGCAAGGTGGGCGACCAGGTGGTAGCCGATGTGGTTTTTGGCGCTGCCGATCCGCGTGAGGGGAAGACGTCCGGCAGGTCGCCTGAGGACGACGTTGAGCAGTTTGAGGCTGATGCCTACTTCGGTGGCGTCTGCTGCACCTCCGAGCTGGAGGTGCTTGGCCCAGGCGGTCATGCCGACGGCGATGTCGGCGAGCCGGCGTTCGGTCTCGGCGGTGACGTCGTCCTCGTCGACGAGTTGTTCCAGTGTGGCGACGTGTTCCTGGGCCAGGGCAAGGTCATTGCGCAGCCGGGCGATGTCGCTGTCCGTTCCGGTGCGGGTGAGCGCTTCGGCGATCCGGCCTTGGATGTGGGCGACGCGCAGGTTCTGTTCCTGCAGGTTGCGCATGCGCTCGTCGTTGGCGAGGAGTTCTCTGAGCTGGGCTCCATTCAGCCTGAGGCGTTCGGTGACGGCGTCGCGTTCGGCCTGGAGGGCGCGGCGGTGTTCGTCGCGGACGGGCTGGAGGGTCTGTGCTTGGGCGAGTTCCTGCGCGAGGTGGCCGGTCAGCTCGGAGAGGTCCTGTGCGGAGGGGTCGGGGTCTTCCAGGGGCTGGGTGCACATGGGACAGATGCTGGTGTCGTGCTCGCGCTCGGGGCCGAGGAGTTCGAGCGTTTTGAGGCGGTCGAGCTGGAGGTGGAGTTCGCCGGTGAAGGCGCGGCCCTGCTGTTGCCAGCGGTCGACCGCGGCGAGGGCTTCGTCGAAATCCTGCAGCTGTTTGCGCAGAAGGCGGCGTTCGTCGTTGAGTACCTGGCGTCGGTCGCGCAGATTCAGCGGTGTTGCCGTCTGGGGTGCGGCGGCCAAGGCCTGGTGCATGAGGTCGATGACCTGGGCGGTGTCGGGGGCTGCGGGTACGGCGGGAAGGAGGCCTTCGTTCTCCGCCAGGCGGACGAGTGCGAGGCCGTTTGCATCCATGGTCTGCTGCTGGCGCAGGGCGTCGTCGAGCTTGCGCTGTGCTGCGCGTTGGGTCCGCTGTGCTGCGCCGAGGCGGTGGCGGCGCAGGGCTTGTTCGGGGCCGGCGGATCCGAGGAAGTAGGGCAGGGTGTCTTTGAGGGCCTGGGCCATGCCGGGCTCGGTCTGGCGGTGGAACAGCGCGGTCTGGTCGGCGATTTCGTTCTGGTTCTGAAAGCAGAGCAGGGCTGCCTGGGCGATGGAGACGTCGAAGGGTTTGCGTCCTGCTCCGGCGGGGGGCTGGAAGTGGAAGTCCTCGATGCCCAGGCGGGCACTGAGGTCGCTGCGCAGGGCCGCGACGTTGGAGTTGTTGACGAGCTCGTGGGCTTGGGGGATGTCCAGGCTGTCATCGCCGGTGCGGGTGAACGCGTGATGGGTGGAGGCGCCGGTCGGGCGGGGCCGGGCCAGGACCATGCGCGAGTGGTCGGCGAAGGTGACCAGGAGGGCGTACCAGTTGACGGTCTGGTCGATCAGGTCGTCGGGCAGGTTGGGGTCCCGGCGTCCGAGGCAGTAGTCAACGATGCTGAGGACTTCGGACTTCCCCGTCTCCGACTCGCCGGTGAGGATGTTGAGCGCCCCGGGGCGGAACCGCAGGACCCTGGGGGGCTTTGTGCCGTCTCGGTGGTAGAGGGCCAGGGCGAGCAGTTGCATGGCGGTTTCGGGGCTCCTTGTGCGAGGGCGGGTCAGGGTCGGACACCGAGAGCGGTGAAGGCTCGGGTGGGGTCGGTCACTGCGAGCCAGCGGCCGACAAGTGCTGCTGCTCGGACACAGTCGGCGACTTCGACGCCGGGGGCGGCGGAGGCCGGCTTGGGGCTGCGGGGGCAGACCAGTCCGGAGGCGGTGATGTCTATGGCGTTGTGGCGCATGGCTGTGCGCAGGCTGGCGCGCGTGTATCCGGTCAGGGCTGCGGCGCGTTCGGCGAAGGCGGCCTGGAGACGAGGGTGGTCGTGCGCCCAGGCCGTCAGCGTGACAGTGGACTTGGTCGGCAGGGAGCTGCGGGTATCTACCGGAAGCACGAAGGGCAGGATCAGGAAGACGCTGGGCCAGGGCAGCGGCCTGTTCGCCTTCTTCACGGCCGCGTTGATGCCGCTGGCCAGGAGATAGGCGCCGAAGGCCGGGTTGAACAGCGCCTGCGCTTCGGACACATTGCGGTGGGAGCCCGTCGTCACTGTTCCTGCGTTTCATTGCGGCGCCGGCAGAGGCGGTCGTAGTCGGGGTGCCAGCCCAAGGCCCGATCGGGGCCTGCGGTGTCGGCCTGGTCGGACAACCCATGGATGCTTCCCTTGGCGACCCACGGTGCCGTGGCGCTGCCCGGGCGGGGCGGGGTGTCGGCGACCCTGTCCATGGTGTCGTCCAGGATGTCCTGGCCGATGGCCTGTCGGTCCTCTTCATCCATTTCGTCGCGGACTCGGCGGGTGCGGCGGCGGAAGGTTGTCTCCCACTCGTAGTGGAGTTCGCCTTCGTACTCCTCAAGCCGTTCCGGGGTGATCTTGAAGGTGCGGAGCCATTCGGATCGCTGTGCGCGTGCGTGGTGGTAGTCCCGCAGATGCATTGCCACCTCGGAATCGGGCAGCCCGACCCAGCGCATCTGGGTGACAACCAGGCGGTCCGTGTAGCCGGCGATCTCCGCCTGGGTCAGGTTGCGCAGTGTCTCCGTGATCGGGAGGTTCTTGCCGGCGTACCGGTCGGTGACCTCATCCCGGCGGCACATGAGTTGCTGGGCGCTGACGGAGGGGAGCATGCGTTGTGGGTTCTTGCGTTCCAGCAACCTGACGGCCATGCCGTACCACCACCCTTTGATCTCGTCGAGGGCGGCCTGAGCGTGGTCGCTTGGCGTGATCCCCAGTTCTTTGGCCAGCTTAGAGTCGAGGTCTGACATCACAGGGGCGCCGTCGTTGACGGTGATGGCGCTGACCAGCTGATGGCGCTGTGCGGGAGTCAGCTTCAGGTACAGGGCGCGGTCCTTGGCCGTGGTGTCGGGCCCGTCCTCGTCCTTGGCGACCTCTTCCATCCGTACCAGCGCCTTGCTGATATCTCTGTCGGCCCCGGAGCGCAGCTGGTGCAGGAAGGTGCTCTCGGGGGCGATCTGGGTCGAGACCAGGCGCAGGAGGGGCGTCGACGTGCCCGGGGTGCCGGAGAGGACTTTCAAAGCGTCGATCCATGAGGCGATGGAACGCCAGAAGTCCTTGCCGGTCTCGCTCAGCGGGCCTGCTGCTTCACGGTGTTTGGACTGCAGCAGCTCGCGCGGTGTGGTCTCCTGCGGGTCCAGGAACTCGATGTCATCGAGGAGTTCCATGCGGACCTCGATGTCGGCGTCGTGCCAACTGTGCCGGGCTAGTTCCAGCAGGGCCAGTTCGCACTGGTAGAGGTACCCGGTCATCTGCCCTGCCGCCGAATGCGACCCTGCTTGCGCCACGTTCCCCACTACTGATCATGCTTGCCCGAGCGGCGCAAGCCCACCCCTACGGTCGGTCAACCGGCAGGAGGACACAGGCTTGGGAAGGCTCCCTTGCTTCGCAAGACCCCCTCGCCGGTCCCCACCGGACAAAGTAGCACCGATCACTCCTACCTCAGTCGTCCCCCTGAAAACCGTGCGTAGCCGATTGCCGGTGCAACCGATGGTGGGTGCGCACACTTGCAGGTCGAACTTGACCGGTGCCTCGCTGGTGCGAGCCAACTTCGATGACGCATCACTGCGGGACGCACGCCTTGACGAGGCGAATCTCGTCAAGGCCTCGCTCTGTGACGTCGACGCCTCTGGCGCGAGCTGGCGTGGCACACAGATCATGGGGGCCTCTCTCCTGGACGTGGACCTCCGCGGTGCGGACTTGACGAACGCAGTCGTGAAAGAGAATTCCTTCAAAGTCAGGGTCGACGCGAACACGATCTTCAACGGATTCTCAGGAACGATTTTCGGCCCGATCGAAGTGGTATCTGAAAACGGAACGCAGGAAGTCGGCGGTGACGACCTCGAGCGCTTCATCCAGAGGCAGGGCGGCAACATCCGAGTGCTCCCACGTGGCGAAGCACGCTGATCATTGACCCTCCGGCGACCGGCACGGCGCGGCCCTCCGCCCGCGCCCTGCCGTGCCGCATGGGGACGTGACCTGTGGCGCAGCCTCGTGGCCGTCAGCCTCGGCTCCCACCGCGCCAAGGGCGACTGGGGCGCCACCTACGCCTACGCCACCAACTGGGTCGCCGGCCAGCTCCGCTGGCAGCTCGCCGCCGACCGCGCCGAGGCCAAGGCTCTGCGCGGCATCGTCAAGAGCTGCCCGAGCGCGCTCGTTCGGTACACGCCAGCCCCCGTAGATCAGCAGAGATCAAGCCCGTCACCGGCCCCGCGGTGGCGGGCGCAGTGCACGCCTAGGGCAGGCTGCCGGCGGGGTGGTTGTTGATCCAGGACAGGCCGCCCAGGTCCAGGTGGTGGCGGGCACGGGTAACGGCGACGTAGGCCAGGCGGGCTTCGCCGTCGTCGATCGGGCCGGGAATCGGGCGGCCGGCCGCGTCGGTTTCCTCGGTGTCCTCCGGCGGGGTGAAGTCCTCCGCGATGCGGACACAGGACCATTCGCGGCCCTTGGCCTTGTGCGCGGTGGAGACCGTCACCTCCGCCTGCTCCTCGGGAACGATGCGGGCGATGGCCGTCAGGAGGGCCTCGGTGCCGTGGGTGTCGACCAGGTCGACCAGGGGGGCAAGGTCGCGGCCGGCCGGGTCGTGGGCAGCGTAGTCCTGCACCTCGCCCCAGCAGGTGAACAGCACCAGCTCTGGATGGCCCGTGCGACGCCCTTCTTTGAGGTCGCGGGCCGCCAGGACCAGGGCGCGCAGGCTCTCTCCTCCCCCGACCAGGCCGACACGCTGGCCGGTGGCCAGGAGGTCCATGACGGTAGCCATGGCGCCGATGTTCGTACGGCACAGCACCGCATCCGACCGCTGAACCGGCCCGATTTCGGTGGGCACCGCCTCGGAGCCGGTCAGGCGGATCGGGGCATCGGCGACGGCCAGCCACCGGTTGGCCTCGGCGGCCAGCGCCGGGCCGAAGCGGAAAGAGCGGGAGAGGGCCAGGGCAGTGCCGACGAAGCCGGTCATGACATCGCGGGCGCCGCGCCAGTGGTAGATGGCCTGGGCGGAGTCGCCGACCATCACCAGTTGGGCATGCCCGCGTTGATCGGTGAAGAGCTGCTCCACCACCGGATTGGTGTCCTGGGCCTCGTCCAGCAGGAGGTACTCGGCAGTGGTCTTGGGACGGGTGAGGGCCCAGATTTTCAGGTAGTGGTCGTGGTCGAAGCGGACCACGCCGCCCTCGGGGTGCTGCAGATCGCTCCAGGCCCGGCAGGCGAACGGCACGACCGCCTCGGCGAACTCGGTGTAGTGCTCGTCGTCTTCCAGGCCGCGCAGGCGGGGGACGTGGTGGGGGTGCAGGCGGTCGTCAGCGGAGTGGCAGAAGCGGGTGACGGTGCGCAGGGTGGTGTTGGACAGGGTACGGGTGCTGATCTCCCGGTCGCCGATGCGCAGGGGTTTGGTGATGCCGAGGGCCTGGCCGGTGCGCCAGCTGGGCTGCCGGGGGCCATTCAGGCGTCGGGCGTAGCGGTGGCCGAGAGCGGCGTAGGCCATGGCGTGGGCGGTCTTGCACACCACCGTCTTGGGGAAGCGGGTGGCGGCCTCGCGGGCGATGGCGCGGTTGTAGGCCAGGTAACGGCCGCGGCGGCCGGTGGCCTTCGCCAGCAGGGCCAGGGTGGTGGTCTTGCCGGTACCGGCACCGGCCTGGAGGACAAGCTGGTCTCCGGCGCGGAAGGCGTCGGCGGCGGCGGTCTGTTCATCGGTGGGATTCAGCACAAGATGGTCCAGGGGGACGGGCCGACGCTGGGTCTACGGGCGGGCCTGCGGCGGCATGGTGATGTCGCGCAGCGGTGTCGGCGGAATGAGAAACGCACGGCTGGCGCGGGGGGGCGCGTTCAGCGCGGGCGGCGGATGGTGTTCGGCAGGCGGGTGTGGATGTGCTCGTGGTGCAGGAGCGGGTCGAAGACCTCCCAGTCGGGCAGGGCGACGTCCGCGGCTCCGGGGGCAGCGGCATGGGCGGGGCAGCGCTGGGCGCGCCAGCGCAGCTGTTCGCCGTAGGGCAGGTGGCTGAGGCTGTAGACGGCCATGGTCCGGTGCGGCAGGGCAAGCTGGCCTCGGGCGGAGCCGGTGGGCAGGAGGGTCCAGGTACCGGGGAAGGCGGGGGCAAGGACGGGGAGGGCGCAGCGGCGGCGGTGGCGTGTCTGGGCGACGCAGCGGATGGCGTCGACCGGCTGGGCGGCTAGGTAGCGGATGCCCAAGAGCTGGAGGACGGGCCGGTCCGGACGGCAGGGCGCTGCGGGCGTGGTGGGCGGCGTCGTGGCACGGTGCGGGGTGAAGGTGCCGGTATCGATCAGGCGGCGAGTGCGCAGGGCCAGTTGGCGACGGAGGTCTTCCACGTGCGGGGTCAGGCCGGTGGTGGCGGTTCGGTGGGGGCAGAGCACCGCGTGCGGGATGCGGCACCAGGCGGATCCGTCGCCGCGGTAAGCGGTGCACAGCTCAGATGCCAGTGGCAGGAGGGGGGAATGGCGGCGGTGGGGGTTTCGGCCGGGTGCAGGGCGATGGGCCGGTGAGAGGCATCACTGCGCGGGTACCACTCCAAGCGGTTGCCGCACGCGCGGCAGCGGCTGCTCTGCCCGGCCCGCAGCAGGCGGCTGGGACTGGTCGGGGCAACGCGTAGCGAGCGGCGGCGGGCGGGGTGGCGGGGGCTGCCGTCCCAGTGGCGGCCGCTGGCGGGAGTGGCGGGGTGCATGACGGGGACCGTGCCAGCCGCCACGCCGGGGGCGCGGGACGGCGTCGGGCAGGTCGCACGGACAGCCCAAAGGTCCGGGACACACGTGCGAGGGCATGATGCCCGTTCGGCGGCGGCTCGTCGGTTCGGGTGATGCTCGCGCGGCGGGCCCGGTGGCGCCGAGGCGGGGTCAGGCCGAGGGCTCCGTGGGTGGGGTGTGCCCCTCGCAGAGGGTGCCCAGCAGCTGGTCGAAGGAGATGCCGAAGGCGTGGGCGAGGGCGTGCCAGGTAGTGACGGAGCCGGTGGTGCGGCCGTGTTCGAGGTCGATGAGGGTGCGGCGGGACAGGCCGCTGCGCTCGGCGAGCTCATCGAAGGTCCAGCCCCGCTCGTTCCTCAGCCGCGCCAGCTGCACACGCAGGGCGCCGAGGTTGGGGTCGGGCGGGAAGATCGTCACCGTCCCATCCGACGGTGCAGAACCCTGCCCTGTCAGTGCAGACCTCTGCACTATCGGAAGCAGTCGACGGCACCTCTGCGGCACTCTGCGGAAGTGCAAGGGTCTGCACTACGGTGCGGCCGACCTCCGCCCCGACAACCCGGGCGCGAGGACCCCAGCAGATCGAACAGGAGGACACCGGGCCCGATGAGGCTCTCCCCCACCCACGCCGCGGCGCGGCGCATCTGGACCGTGGAACTCAGCCCCCAGCCCGGCGGCCCGGCGCTGGCCTGCTCCCGGTGCCGCCACCAGCCGCACCCGGTGGCGGCCGTGTCGGCACGGGCGGCTGCCTTGGCCCACCTGGCGCGGCATGCCCGCGAGGACTCCGTACCGGAGCATCTGCGCACCTGCCAGTGCCGCACGCGGGGCTGCCGCTGGCACCCCCGCCACCGCGGCTGCACCGGAGCTGTCCTGCTGGTCCTCGCTCGCGACCGCGGCGGGCGCCGATGGCGGCTGGCCGATACCTGCGCCGCCTGCGCGGCCGCCACCGATCGGGCAGCGGTCGTCCCCGACACCCTGCTCACCGCTCCCCCGGCGCGGTGCATCCGGGCCCGGCCCCGGACGTCCCGCGCACCGGGGCCCAAGGAACGGGCCCGGGTGCGGGAGATGCTCACCTACC
The DNA here is from genome assembly GCF_003865155.1 of Streptomyces paromomycinus. NCBI lineage: Bacteria > Bacillati > Actinomycetota > Actinomycetes > Kitasatosporales > Streptomycetaceae > Streptomyces > Streptomyces paromomycinus. The sequence goes on from NZ_BHZD01000001.1 coordinate 18,344, forward strand.
TCGCTGCCGCGCTGCCCCGCTTCCCCTCCCCTACCGCCCGCCTGCTCGCCCTGCAGTGCACACTGCGTGCCGACGCCAGCGGCCAAGTCCGCCTACCCAGCGGCCTGCTGCGCGGCATGCGCCTGGCCGGATATGCGGCCCCCTGGCACGAACTGGTGCACGCCGGCTGGCTGCACTGCTCCTTCTCCGGCACCCGGGGAGCACACGGCGGGGTGACGGCGCAGTTGCTGGACGCCGGCGTTCTTGCCGAGATCCCCGCTCGCGGTGTCCGGGCCCGTGCCGCCCACTGGGCCTTGCACCCGGCTCCGTTCGGCGCCACGCGGGAGGCACCGCCTGCGCTGCAGCTGACCGCTGGTGCTGGCCACGCACACCGCGGGACAGGCGGGAAGCGTGGAGGCGGAGCCGCTCACCCGCCTGTGCGGGCTCTCCCTCACCCAGGTCGAAGACCTCCTCGACCGCCTCCTGCACGCGGACGTGTTGGCGGGCTGGCATCACGGCGCAGAAGCAGGTGAACTGCGCTGGCGCCTCTCACGGAACAGGCTGGAGGCCGAGTGAGGGTCTCCGGCCCGGGCGAGGGCAGGTGGTGGGCCGGAAGGCGAAGGAGCCGGGCGCTCGTCACGTCGGGCACGCCCCGCGTCTCCCGCCGCACCTGCGGCATCGGAACAACCGGCCCAAATCGTCCGCATGGTCTCCATCACACCTGAACGCCTGATACTGGAGAAGAGCGAGCCGGTGATCATGCCCAAGGTTGCACCCGAACGGGCCGACTAGAGCCCATGCTTCGGTCTGTCCGAGCCGCGAGGAAGCCCCGTACCGTCAGGAAACATTCCGCGAGGACGCTCCGGCGATCTTGAATCTGACGGAGATGGACGACACCGACGCGAACCGACTTGTCGACTTTGCGTCCGGTCTCGTCTTCGGCCTTCACGAGGGCATTGAGCGGGTGACGCAGAAGGTGTTCCTGTTGCCTGCTGCTAACGTCGAATCACGGAGAACGACGACTCTTCCCTTGCCGGGAGCGTGAGTTCGCTGGGGCCCCTGCCGCTGCACGGGGTTCTCAGGGGGCTCATGAAACCCCGGAGAGGAGAGAGACGATGCCCGGCCCCGACCAGCACGACAGCAGTCCGGTCGACCGGGAGCCCCGTAGCAGACTCGGTCGGGTCGGTCAGTTTCTGGCGCTGGTGACAGCGCTGGCGATCGACCTGACGATCAGGCACCTGTTCGGCGCCTGAGACGAGCACGGCCCCGGCGGTAGGACGCCAGGGCCGTGAGGCTGCGGGGTTTCTCCCGAGCGGGTGGGCCCTGTCTGTCGTTGTCGCGTCGGCAGGGCCTTCCTGTGCACCAGCCTAAGCCCCGACACCCCGCCAGCCGATACCACGACGCCGCCCCTGCCTCCCCCAGGCGCCCGAATCCCGTGGGTGAGGTCACCCCTCACAGTGCAGGGACGGCCGTGACCAGCCGTTCGCCACAGCCGGCGTGCTGCCCTGACTGTGAGCGGGATCTCCGTACAGGTTGACGGTCCGAGCGAAGGTCCCAGGGCCTTTGAGGGCCAACGGATCAGTCCACGGCCGGCCTCGCCCAGTGCCCGGACACCGCACTCCCATCGGGCGTGCTCGGCCGCGTGGAGGACGGTGAGAACGGCGGCGGTCTGGGGGGCCGCCCGCGTCTAGCGGGCGTGATCTGCGCTCCATCAGGCAGCGTGCCCTGCCCGCGCCTTTGGCGCGTTGGCCGGGCGATTCGCCGCGGGCCGGCGGGAGAGACGCACGGGTCCAGCCCCACCCGAAAAGCCCGCTGAGCTGATGGACTGCGCTCACTCACTCTCTTCGTCACCCTTCTTGGCCAAGACCAGAACCCCCAGGCTCGCCACACCCGCCACGCCTGCCACGCTCGCTGCGGCGAGCGCTCTGCCCCCTGCCTCCGCGGCCGCGGTCTTCAATTGCCGCGGGTCCCGGGCAGCGTCCCACCATCGCGTCGCCTCCAGTGCACGACGCCCGCACTCGATCCCGAGCGGCCTGTGGAAGTCATCGACGGCAATCCCGACACGGTTGATCGAGCCCACGACAGCCCGGGACGTGGTCGAGTGCAGCAGCACCTTCGAGTTGGCCGTGCCGGCAGCCGCATCCAGACGGGCCATCAGGTGCTCAGTCTCCCGCGAAATGCGCTCGCGCCGGTCCTGCCGGACAGCATTCAGCGCGAGGCGATGGCCGTCCAGTTCGTCCGGAGACGCGTCCAGCACCCGGTCCAGTCGCAGCACGTCGATCGCGTCCTGCAGTTCGAAGCAACGAGCCAGAACGGCAAGCATTTTCCGGGCCTCCGGCTCTGCCGCCTCGGCCACCTTGGCGAGATCACCGATCGTGGTCTTGCTCTCCGCCCTCTCCGCGAGTGCGTGGAGTTGCAGCAATGCCCACGCCAGGGCATCTGTGATCGTATGGGTCCTGTTCTGCACCGTAGACCACGTGGTCTCGTCGACCCGTCCCGTCTGTTCGCGGACGGTCATGGCGGCCTGGATGTCGAGGCCCGCTGCGAGCACTCTCGCCAACTCAGCGTTGTTCTGAGTGCGGATCACGGCGTCGACCTTGCTGTCGATCGTGGCGAGATAGCGCTTGATCTCGTTCATTTCATGTTGCCTCGCCAGCTGCGCCATGAGTCCTGCGGCACCAGCAAGCATCGCCGGGTTGGTCAGAAACGCTCCGGACCCCTTCACGATTTCGACGAATCCGCCGATCTGCCCCTTGTTCCCTTTGATCACACCTGTGCTGAGGCCCGTCCTTGAGCTTTCCCTCAGCCCGAACTTCTTGACGGCCGCCGCGGACTCCTCGGTCAGCTTCACCCAGCGACCTGAGTGGGCGGCCATCTCAGAACCTGCCCGGGCGACTGCGGCCGCGGCTCTGAGGACGGGCCCGAGCCCCGGCAGTCCGAGATCCTCCGACAAGGAGAGCAGTCCCTTCGAGGCGAGGAAGCGCTCGACATCCCTCGGGTTGCCGATGACCGCAAGTCCGTCGCCGTCGCTGATCAGCTGAATCTCGTTATCCATTGCCCGCTCCTGTAGTGACTCCCATGGCGACGGTCTGGCCGGAGTGTCCGTCCGCGTCCAGCGGTCGCTGCGTCTCGCCGCGCTGTTTCCCGGCCTGGCAGGAGGCAGGGGCCTGGCTGCCGGACGTTCCCTCGCCCAGGAAGGTGTGTAGTCGGTCGGAGTTTTCCGGTGCCGGGATCTGGATCGCGGCGCCCCGCGGAGGGCGGCTGCTGCTCGACCGGGGCAGCAGCCGGCGGTCAGCTCGCGGCGTCGATGTCCGGCTCCCAGCCGTACGGGGCCCAGACGTGGACCGGCGGGCTGGTAATGGGGTGGAAGCGCAGGCCGCGCGGTCCGCCGGTGCCGCCTTCGGGCATGTCGATCAGCCAGCGCAGCACCTCGTCGGAGAGCAGGTCGGGGCGGGCCAGATCGCGCACCAGCGCCTCGGGGCCTTGGTAGTTGTAGGGCTGCGGCAGTGTGATCTGGCTGTGGAGGGCGTCGTCGACGATGCGCCGGCAGATGGCCTGCCAGCGGCCCTGGCCCCACCAGCTGTGGGTGTAGTCGGTGGAACCGCCGATCGTCAGCAGGGCCAGGGTGGTCTCGGGACCGAGCAGCTCGTCCTCCGCGCGCCGCCACTTGGCCAGTTGCGCCACGACGGTGGTGCGCACGTGCGGCCAGGAGATGCCGAAGAGGGAGGCGATGGTGGTGCCGTCGGGCAGGGCCCATTGCGGGTCGGTGAGGGCCTGCTCGATGGCGTCCCAGTCGACGCCCTCCACGGGGTTGATGTGCGGCTGGATCGCCTGGGTGACGGCGATGTTGACCCGGGCCATCAGGACGTCGGTGGCCAGGTGGTGTTCTTCCACCGCGGTGTCGTTGCGCCAGCACCAGGCCGCCACCCCCACAGCGGCGGCGTCGGGGACCACATCGGGCTGCACATGCCGGCCGCTGATGCTGACCACCCAGTTCAGGTAGGCGCTCAACCACGGGTGCTGGATGGCTTCCTTGAGCACCTTTTCCAGCGGCAGCTGCCGGTAGTCGGCGGCCGGCTCAAACAGCCGGCCCAGGCGGCGGGCGGCGAAATCCTGCTGAAGCTCCTCGGGGAGGGTATCGGCCGGGCGGGCCCGGGTGGCGTCCAGCAGGCCCAGCTCCCCCGCCCGCTCCGCAAGGCGGGCCTGTGCGGCCTCCGGGGTGTCGGCGGCCTGGAGGCGGACAGTCTCGCCCAGCACGGTGAAGGACTCAGGGAAGTCGCCGGTGACGTCCTCCCACGGCTGCAGCTCCAGGACCTGCTCGCCGGGCCGGTACTCCACGTTGAGGGCGGCATCACCGCGCCAGACGGTCTCGAACAGCAGCGGGCCGACGGTGGCGTCCCACTCGCTGTCCCAGCCTTCCGGCAGCGCCCAGCCCGCCCACTCCAGTGGGGCGAGCATCTCGTGCAGTTCTGTGGCGTAGGTGCTCCACTGGTCATCGCTGGGCGGGGCCGGTGCGGCCGGGGCGGTGTCCCGTGCCGCGGCCGGTGCTTCCCGCAGGCGCGCGGCTTCCCGTGCGTTGCCCTCCCGCTCCTCGCGGCGGCACCGCGCGCACAGGTAGCGGTATTCGTCACCGTAGAAGCCCGAGTAGCGGGTCAGGGCGCGCTGTTTCCGGCAGTCTCGGCAGGGACCGTGGGCCTTCTTGGGCCACCAGAAGTACCACAGGCCCTCATAGTCCTCCGACGCAGGCACCACGCCCCGCTCCACCAGCGCCAGCGCCAACGCCCCCAGTGTGCCCTCGTGCCGGACAGAGGACCCGGCGGCATGCAAGGCGTCGTGCGCGGCGAGCAGTTCCTCGTCAGTGATCCCCTCACCCGTCCCCTTGGCCCGTCGCAGGGCCTGCAGAGCGGCAGCAAGGGGGACAAGGCCGGGGGTCTCCGGCTGCCGGGCGTGGCTGTCGCGTGCGAGGAGGGCTCTGGCCTGCTCGAGATCGTCCGGAGAGGGCGAGAGGTCGGTCATGTGTTCATATTAGGGATGCTCGCTGACACATGCGGGTTGTTGAGGGTACGTCTTATCGCTCCTCTTCCGCCTCGCGCGGGTCGCGCAGTGGGACCCGCGCCGCAGATCTATAGGGCGGAGCCGATCGTCGGGAAGCATCACGGCGATCCAGGCCGCCCCTCGCATCGCGTGCGGCCCGGAGCTTCCCTAGCCCTGCGTAGCAGCGCACCTGGGCGCTACCCGCCGCTGGAGGACAGCCTCTGCTACCTCTCCGGTCGGGCAGACGGCGAGACGTACCGACGCCTCATGGAAGTCGTTCACAGACTGAAGGGGGAATCCGAAGAGGCGCCGTAGCACGGAACCACCGGCGGTCCTCGCCCGCCGGGCCGACTGCTCCGCCCATCGCGCACGCCGTCTGCGCTGGTGGCCGACGGTCAACCATGGCTGGCTTCCCTGTTGCTCGCCGGTGGGTCACCGTGCCCAGCCGAGCCGGGAGGTTCGCGCGGCCCGCCACCTTGCGGGTGGGCCGGCACCGGCGACGGCAGCCAAGCATCTGCGCGTCGGAGGCAGTCAGCTCGCATCGTGCGGCTTTGTCTGCAGGAACTCGGCCGCGAGCTTGGCGGGATCGGCCCCGACTGTGGAGCACTTGTCGCTGGTGCATGAGGTGGACCCCGGCGGGAGGTTCACGGTGCGGCAGTTCAAGCACATCCATCCTGGTCTTGGCCGGGCAAGGACGTCGTTCATGATCGCGGTGAGTTCCGGTGGGCGGGCCTCGATGAGGTGTCGGAGTGCTGCTTCCTGGACGTGGCCATCGGGGTCGTCAAGAAGCTGTCGAAATTGGGCACCGACCGTGTTTCCGGTTACGGGCTCGATCATCGATGCCGCCACGGCACGCAGGACCGGGTCCTCGCTGTCCGTCCAGCAATCGGGTTCCGGGCCTGGTGTGAGCGATGCCAGCGTCACGGCTGCAATGCGTTCATGTCGCGTGCTGGGGCGAAGCCGGGGCAGGAGTTGGCGTAGTTGCGGGGCTGCCTGCTCGGCGACGGACGTCTCGTACAAGGACCTCGCTGCGAATACTGCCTGCCCAAGGCCCAAGGTGAGCAGCCGCATCAGCAATCGCACCGCCGCATCGCGATCATGCACCGCGGTCCAGTCGGGGCGGGATCGCTTGGATGCGGCGTCGAAGAGCGCGAAGTAGGGGGCGTTGCCGTCCCAGTGTTCCAAGCGGAGCCACGCGATCTTGGCTTGGGCCGCGAGGACCGAACGGTCGAATCCGTACAGGGATGCGGTCAGCGCGATGAGTTCTCGGAGCACGTCGTCCGGTTGCTTGTGCAGCTGCGTCACGCCTCCGTCGTTCATTTCCATCGTTTCGACGAACTCGGCCAGCTCGTCGAGGAGGGTTGCCTGCTCGGCCGTGAGGTCGGCCGTGGCGTGGTCGGCTACCAGCTCAAGGAAGTGTGCATAGGCGGTGTCGTTGCCTTCGGACGCCCATGAGGGCAGCCTGAAGTCTTTGAACCGCTGCGCGTTGGCGTGCTGGATGGCTTGAACATCCTCATCGAAGCCCCGGTCGTCGAGAAGTCGCGTGAGGGATTCCTGCAGCCCGTACGGAGCGTCGATGGCAAGAGCGGCGATGAGAGAGGAAGCGTCCGGGACATGCTCCAGCAGGGCCTCGGCAGCTCTCTGCTGTGTCTCGCCCAATGTCCTGTCCATCATCCACGCGTCAAGGGTGACCATCGTGCTCTTGCCCGTTGACGGTCGGCGTGGCAGGGACCGCAAGCGGAGCAGGTCCTTGAGCATCTGGGGATCTTCCAGGCTGGAGCCGTCGGGGCGAAAGTGGAGCGCCAGCGACGCCCGCGCCACCAGGGCATAGTCCGTGCCGTGGTGCGCCGCGGCGGCCTCCGCGGAGGCATGCAGATCAACGGGAATCGAGAGCCGAAGGAGGTCTGTCCAGCTCAGCCACGCATCCTGAGTTCCCTCGGCAATGTGAGCAATCAAGCTCTCGCAGACCTGCCGGACGGTGGCGTCGTCGAGGTCCGCCCCTTCCCGGTCGGCTTGGGCAAGCGCCTTCGCCAGCGCGATATTCCCGGGGCTGCTTTGGAGGGCGTCAGAGGCGGCGCGCGCTACGCTCGGGCCGAGAGCGCACGCCAGCACCAGTGATTCGAATTGCTGGGCCGCGATCCGCGCAGCGACCCATGTAGGGATCTCCTGCGGGCGCGAGACGATCCGCATGGCGTCTCCGATCTCCGCGAAGAGGGTGATGCGTGGGGCAATGGTCTCGTCGGCGCCGGACATGACGAAGATTCCGGTCTCATCGAAAAGCCGGACCGCCTCCCAGGCCGCGGTCATCGCCTGTGCCGGCGGCAGCCCCCAGGGTTCGCCGAGGTCGGCTGCGATGGCGGCGGCGACTGCTTCCGCATCGGCCTGTCCCCGGCTGTTCAGGATCTCTGCAGCCTCGCTGGTGAAGGCATGCATGCTCGCTGTGTTCAGGGCAGTGCCTGTCAACGGTCCCAGAGTGCGTCCGTCGCGGCGCTGTACCTCGTGGTCGGCGACGACGTGCTTCACGACGGCTTCGAGAATCCTCGCACGCCGCGTGGGGAGCGATTGAGTTGACTTCCGCGCGGCGAGCAGTGCCAACAGCACTGGGAGGAGAGGCGTTTCGCGCAGCTGTTCATCCTGCGCCAGCGATGACCGCACCCATGCTGCGCGCTGGGCAACCCAGTCCGCGCGGTCGGTTGGCTCCGCACGCCTCTGGGATGCGGCCGCCTCCAGGACAGCGGTCACCGTGCTCTCCACCTCGGAGGGTGATCGCAGGCGCAGGGCCGGCCAGCCGAGGGTGGAAGCCTGTCCATAGGCGACATCACGTGTGGACAGCAGGATGCAGACTCCTGCCGGCAGGTCAGCGACCAGGTCGGCGATCTCGCTGACCACCTTCCGTCGCTGGTCGTAGGTCTCATCCAGCGAGTCGAGGAGCAGAGCGATGCCGCCGTCGCGATCCAGGCGCTCGTTGATCTCGTGGGTGAGCTCGATTCGGTCTCCTGGCCTGTCATCGCGCACCGCGACGGCGATGAGCCGGTCCCGGAAACTGGATTGCGACCCAGCCGTGTTGACCTCACGGAGCGATACCCGCACCGGTAGGGGGAGGGCCCAGTCCGAAGCCAGTTGCGCGGCCAGCTGCTTCAGTGCAGTGCTCTTGCCACCGCCGGGCAAGCCCGTCAGCACAACGCGACCGCGCCGGAGAAAGGCCCAGATCAGCTCGCTTGCGCTCCGCGCATCGTCGGTGTCGGTGCCCACTTTGATATTCGCGTCGGCCTGCGCGAGCGGGAGGCTGGGCAGCTCGGCGCCCAGCGCACGCAGGTCGATCTGCGTTCCCTCGCGAGTGACGCGCGCGATGTACCGCTGCAGTGCCAGTCGCCGGGTCTCCAGCGCGGCCGCCGGCGTGCTGCCGGTACTGCCGATCTCGATGCCTTCACCGTGCAGGGCGTCCAGCCAGCTGGCGATCTTGTATCCGCCCCGGAGCCGCGCAGCGCGGCCTGAGACCTCGACCAGGGCTTTCCACGCGTCGCGCGCCGTTTTGTGGGTGCCGCCGGCGACCACGTGACGCAGGTAGTTCATGGCCAGCTGGGCCCCTGGGTCATCGGGTTCTTCTACCTGCAGCTCCCAGATCACCGCGCACTTCAGGACTCGGTCCTGTTCTTGCTCGTCCAAAGCGCCGAGTAGTCGTCGGACGGCCTTCAGCACATGCGCCTCGGGCTTGGTGGGCGCGCCGGGATGGTCGGTCCGGCCTCGGTCGAGGACTTGCTGGAGGTGTCTCATGGGACCGCTTAGGGCTCCGGCGACGATCACCAAGCGGTCCTTGGCGGGGTCAAGACCGTCTCGCGCGGCGTGCACCCACTGGGCCACGGCTTCCTTCAGAGGCTTTCCCGCCTTGAGGCTCCGCTTGGCCTGTACGAGGGCTTGCCACCCTGAGTCGAAGTCGATCCGGATGTCGTCGACCGGATCGTCGGTCTCCAGCGTCACCGATGCCACACGGGCATGTGCGGGAGGAATTTCGATGCGTGGCAGGGAGACTCCTGCCAGACCGCATGCCACGGTATAGGCGGCAACGCCGCGCCGGTACTGGACGCCCGCATCACCAGAAGCGCCGGCAACGCTTCCCCGCCTCGCCTCTGAGCTGTCGACCACGTGCACAGCGTAAAGGCTGCCCCGTCATGATCTTCGGGTTCGCGGAGGCACCGCAGACCCTCTCGGTCAGCGGGGCCGCCAGGTACGGATCTCCAGGTGGGTGATGTGCGCGGCTGGGTCGATGCGGCCGGTCTCGGTCAGCCACTGGTGGATGGCGGCGGTGACGTCGCCGCCGGCGGCGTCCACGCGGGCGGCGATGTCAGTGGCGGCAAAGCCTCCGGTGGCGGCGGAGCCGTAGGAGCGTTCTTCGGTGTGGTCGGCACGTTGGATGACGTCGCGGCGGATGCCGGGTGAGTCGGTGTGGCTGCCGGAGGAGTGCAGGTAGCCGGTTTTGTTGATGCGGACGGTGAAGGCCAGGCGCAGGTGTTGGCGGGCGGCTTCGGCGATCAGGGGGCGTAGGCGGGTGGAGCCGGAGGCGATGGCCTGGGATCCGACGCGGCCGGTGCCGGTGCCGGTGGGGGTGATCAGGACGGCTTTGGAGCGGACCCGGGCGCGGGTGCCGGTGGCGGTGGTGCGGCGGGTGATGTGCGGTGCGGCCAGGGCGGTCAGTTCGGTGATCTCGGTGATGCCAGCGGTCTGGATGGCGGTGAGGACGTGGGTGAGGGCGGGGACGAATGCGGCGCCTTTGTTCTTGGTGTAGAACTGGCTGACCAGGGAGGGGTCGCGGCCGAGGATGCGGGCGACATCGCGTTTGGTGAAGCCGACGGCCTGAAGCTGGTCGGTCAGGCGCGCGGCCTCGTTCAGCTCACGCCGCTGACCGCGGCCCGTGCGCCGGCGGGGGCGGGGCGGCATTTAGACCGCCCCCCGGGCCAGGGCGGCGCGACCGGCATCCCGCAAGGCGAGCAGCTGTTCTTCGGTGGCGGGGGCGGGCACGGGGCCGGTCAGGTGGCCCTTGTGGAGGTAGTCGCCGGGGTTTCCGTGGTGGGGCCAGTTCTGGGGCTGGGTGAGATAGAGGGCGTCGGTGCGGAAGGCGACGACGGTGCCGGGCGGGGTGTGCAGGGCCCCGGCGAAGGTGTTGTCCTCGCGGTGGCGTTGGGTGAGGAGGGCGGCGCGGGCGCCGGACCAGATGGTGGCGGCCCATTCGGGGTGGGCGTGGGGGTCGCGGGCGAAGCCGGTGGGGCGCTGCCAGGTGATGGTCTCGTTATCGAAGCCGATGATTTCGGCATCCGGCGGGACGTCGCGCTCGGCGTTTCGGGGGGTGGTGCCGGTGACCAGGCGGGGGCGTTGGGCGAAGGAGCCGATGCCGTAGAGGACGATGGCGCGCACGGCGCGGGAGGCGAGGTGGGCGGCGCGGGCCTGCTGGGGGTCCGCTTGGAGTTGGGCCTGGGCGGAGAGGTTCATCCAGGTCTCTTTGAGTTTCTTGGCCCAGTCGTCCAGGGGTTTGCCGTCCTCCCACAGGATGCCGTCGAGGATTTCGATCTTCCAGGGCGTAAGGGGGTTGGTCAGGGCGGTGTGGACTTCGGCGCCGCCGGCCCAGGTGGTGAAGGTGGTGCCGGGGGCGTGGGGGTAGCGCCAGGCGCGGTCGCCGGGAGCGGGGGCGGGGAGGAGGCCGACGTGGTTCCAGCCCGCGGGGACGGTGACGCGGATGTGCCAGTGTCCGCAGCCGTACAGGGCGCGGGTCTGCTCCTTCTCCGACCAGCTGGCGAAGGTGGTGCCCGTGATGCGGCGGGGGGTGCCGACGGGGGATTTCCAGGTGTGCTTGGCGTAGGCGAAGGTGCGGTCGTACTCGACCAGGGCGGGGAGCTGCTCGGGCACGGCCGGTGGGGTGAGCAGTTCGTTGCGGCCCTGACCTGCGGTGGCGTGCAGCAGGCCGCGCAGTTCCTCGGAGAGGACGGGGTAGCCGTCGGCGTACTGGCCGCGCTGGGGGATGGTGCGGGTCCACAGGTCCCGGCCGGTCTGGGAGGGCGAGCCCATGATGACCGCATCCGTCCAGTGGTGGCGCAGGGCCTTCCACAGCAGGACGAACGCGTCGCGGACGATGTGCGGGTCATCGCCGTCGAGGTCGAACCACTCCCCCACCGAGCGGATCTCCACATGCTGTTCGCCGTTCTCGCGCTGGTAGCGGCCGACAGGGTTGCGGGCGTGGACGAAGTGCCCGGCCATCCGATCCCGCCCCCGGCCGGTGTCGGTGCGCCAGCCGGGGGTGGGGGCGTTGAGCCAGGCGGCGACGGCGTCGCGCAGGTAGGGGTAGCGGCTCGCGTCGCGGTGCCAGGGGGCGCCGGCGGTGATGTAGATCCGCTCCACCCCTTCGGGCAGGACGTGGAAGACAGCGGTGAGGATCTCGGCCGCCGAAGCGGTGGGCAGGGTGAGCTGGTGGGTCTGGTGGCGGTGGACCATCACCCCGGTGGCCGCATCCAGGAAGACGGTGGAGCGGGCCTGCTGGGTGAAGTTCGGCCGCATCGAGACCAGGTTCGGGGTGTGGGCGAACCACCGCTCCCCCGGCTCGCCTTCGGGGATGGCAGGCAGGGTGCGGGGCCCGCCCGGGGCCTGCGGCGCCCCGGCCGGGGCCGGCGCCGGGCCGGGAGGCGTGGTGGGGGCCGGCGAGATGGGGGCGGTGGGTGGCGGCACAGGCGCAGGGACCTGGTCGTCCGGGGCCGAGGTGCCCGTGGGCTGCGGGGTCGGGCCGGGCGTCGGGGAGGACGCGTCTGCGGTTGCTGAGCCGGGGGTTGGAGCGGCGGGCGACATCGCGGGAGCGGCGGCCCCGGCAGCCGGAGCCACGGGTGCGTAGGCCGCGGCGGGGCCGCTCGCGGGGCCCTCAACGGGTGCCTGCGGTGCGGGCTTGGGCGGCCCGGCGGGACCGGAGAGGTGGTCGGGGGCCAGTTCCGGAGCGAGGGCGACGACTTCGGCCAGGCTCAGCCCGGCCGCCGGGGCGATCCGCTCCGCCTTGGCCTTGTCATGGCCGACCAGCTGGGCGATCCGCTTGTCGCGGTCGGCCTCCAGCTTCGCCAGCGCGGCCCGGGTCTTTTTGATCTCGTCCCGCACCGCGCGCAGTTCGCCCAGTGCGGCGTTGTAGGCCTTGGCATCCATGTCGGTTCCTTCAAGGGCCGGTGCGGTCAGCGGGTGGTGGCACGGTAGGCGACGGCGCCACCGGAGTCGGAGGGCAGACGGGCGCCGAGGAGGAGGTCCGCGAGCGCGCGGTCGGCTGCTGGCCCGGGAGTGAGGTGGGTGGCGGGGGTAGCGAGGTCGGTGACGTAGCCAGCCAGCCGTGCCTGGGGGAAGGCGTGGCGGCCGCGGTCGTCCTTCTCCCAGGTCTCCAGGCCGGTCAGGACGGCCACCACATAGCCGGACAGGGTCACCGGCAGCACTCCCCCGGCCGCCACACTCGCCGGATCACACCGCCACCACCCGCGCAGACCTTTGAGCAGCGCCTCGGGCGGCAACGCGGCGGAGAACCCGATCCAGTCACGGTCGGACTCCTGCACGAGCTTTGCCGCATCCACGCGCAGCACCGCGATTTCCTCTGCGGGCAGTCGGTGCAGCGGGGCCGGCTTTCGGGCGGCGAGTGCCTGGACGCTCTCCAGCGGGATCATGACGCGCACCCCGCGACGGGACAGGCCCGGCAACAGCTCGGCACGGATGAGACGGCGGAAGGTGGTGATCGCGCACCCCAAGGCTTCGGCGGCCTGCCCGGTCGTCAGCAGCATTCACCCTCCTCCAGCGTGCGCACTCTGATATCTGATTAGGGACCAACGGTAGTGGGTGTTCTGTGCCCCGTCAAAGCATCCGGACCGGTCGCTGGCCTGCTCCGCAAAAGTCCAAATCCTCCCCGACCTTAAGAACGAAAGAGGAGCGAGGGGCCGGTGAGCGAGATGTATCGGCGCTCACCGGCCCCTCGCCCCTCTTCCGGCCGGTCCCTCGGCTCCCGGGCCCGGCTGACCTGCTGCCGCCCCTCGCCGCCAACGGCGGAGCGAGAGAACGGTTCAGGCGGTCATGGAACGGTGATGGTCCTCAACCGATCGGGCCAGAACGTCTTCGGTGATACCGATCCACTGGCTCATCTGGGCGTAGGACACGCCGGATCGGCGTCCGGCCAGCACGAGCTCGTACAGGGCCTGGTCGATCCTGGACCTGGCGGTGTTCAGGGAGACGATCCCCAGCTCGGTACCGGAGGCGGCAGGGAGAGTGCCCTCGATGGCCAACTCCATCAGCTGCCGCATCGCATCCGTGATCAGTTCACTGACGAATTCCGGCATGCCGACGGGGACGCTGCCCGCCCAGGTCCGCTCGTGCGGTTCCGGTGGGGTGACGCCGGCGTGCTGACTTCGGTGGCGGGTGATGTACTCCCACACCCACCGGTAGGAGACTGGCGGGCTGGTGATGATGCTCAGCCGCTCATACAGCTCGAAGGTCGAGCAGCGCTCGGCGGGAGCCTTGGCCCGGTCCTCCTCCAGCAGCGCGTCCAGGCGCTGACGGGCCTCGCCCAGTTCCTTTGCGTCGGCCGGGAGGTCATGCTCTAGTACTCCAGTGGCACTTCACCATTTCCGCTGGTCAGAGGCGTTCTGTCGAGCCTAGCGGGCTGACGGCGGGTCAGGGGACCGTTCGAGGAAACCGTTTCAGGCGCGGGTGCGTCTGCGGTAGTGGCAGGCGCGGGCGATGGCCTGGTGGTGTCTGCGCCAGCGTGACCAGGTCAATGCGCCGACACCGTGGCGCGCGGGGTGGGGGCCGACAACTGCCAGCAGGCGCCGGACCTCCGCCACGGTGAGCGGGGCCAGGTCGGCTGGGTCGTTTCTGCCGCCCCCCTTTCGACCGCGTCCGCGGTCATGGCAGCGAGAAAGGCGTGCGCGAGCATGGCCAGGGTGATGTGCCGATACCAGCCCGGATAACGGCGCACCTCGTACTCGTCGAGACCACACTGGCCCTTGGCGGCCTGGAAGCACTCCTCGATCGCCCAGCGCGAGCCGGCGACGGCCACCAGCTTCTCGACCGTGGTGCCGACGGGCGCGTAGGCCAGGTAGTAGGCGATCTCGTCGGGACGCTTGAGGCTGCGGCGGGCCAGCACCCACCGCTCGTGCGTGGGCGGATCAGGGTCGAAGACGATGTTCACGGGCAGCCTCGCCGCGGCCCAGTCATAGACGCGCGGGCCCTTGGCACCGTCACCGGCCGACAGCTGCTGCCAGGCATCGGCGGGGGCATCATCGATGACCTGGTCGATGCGCCAGACCCCCAATAGCGACTTGAGCTGCTGGGACTTGGGTACCGCGAGCACATAGCCGACCTGGGCCTGCTCGAGCAGGTGGCGAAAGCGCCACTCCTGCCCGTAGAGACTGTCCGCGGTCACCCAGGCGATCGGCAGCGCCGAGGTCAAGGCCCGCAGGACAAGGGTGTGGGCGAGTTCTCCCTTGGTGGCGAAGCCGCGGTCGGCCGGGATGCGGGCGGCCCGGCAGCGGTCTTCGTCACTCGTCCAGGACTTGGGCAGATACAACTCCCGGTCTACCAGTGCCCGCCCCCGGCCGGAGGCATAGGCGGCGAAGACGCCGATCTGGCAGTTCTCGGTCCGCCCGGCGGTGCCGGAGTACTGCCGCTGCACCCCGGCGGAGACGACGCCCTTCTTGAGGAACCCGGTGTCGTCCACGATCAGAACGCCGTCCGGATCACCGAGTCGCTGGGCCACGTACTCCTGCACATCGTCCCGGACCTCGTCCGGGTCCCATCTGCTGCGCGAGAGCAGATGCTGCAGCCCGTAGGGCCCGTTGTGACCGGCGTACTCGGCCAGCTGCCAGCTGTTCTTGCGGCCGACCGGGCCCAACAGCCCCCGCACGTAATCCCGCATCCGGCGCCGCACCTCAACCCGGCCGAACCGTCCACTCACCCGCAAGAACAGGTCCTCGAGCTCGGCACTCCAACGCCCTGTGACGAAGTCCGCCATCATGCCCCGACCCTGCCCGACTCAGACCGCCGTCCACGTCGGCTTCCTCGAACGGGCCCCTGACCCGCCGTCAGCCCGCTAGGCTCGACAGAACGCCTCTGACCAGCGGAAATGGTGAAGTGCCACTGGAGTACTAGGGGCAGCACGGCTGTCACCGCGTCCAGGACCGTCTCACGGGAGACGCCATGCCGAGCGGCCAGAGACCAGGGCAGCCTGTCACCCGCGCGGTGATCGCGGCGGATCGCTTCGAACAATGCTGTGTCTGACTCGGTCATCGTCTGCTCCTCGTTGTGTGCAGGGTGATGGTGCTTGCGCGCCTGATGTGCTTTGGCTGGTTGCCGGGGCACTGTCCGCGCTGCGATGTGTGGCAGTGAGCCGGCCGGAATACGGCTCCGCACACCGCCCATCGGGCGGGCCGCGTGGCCGGGCATCCGCTGCTCTTGCGGAGGACCGGTCTGCTCGGTGACGACCGTGCTGGCCTCGGCCAGCTGGTGGAGCCCGGCATGCGCGGGGGCGGCTCAGTAGGAAAACTCGATGTAGTCGATGTCCTTGAGCTCCACCATGCGCAGCCCTCCTGTGGGTGAGACCCGGAAGTAGGACTCGCCGACCGCGTCGGCGACGATGCCGCGGAGCGTTACTTCATCTGCCTCACGCTCCCGCGCCTTGAACAGTCGGCCGATGTAGGGGGCGGGCAGTTGTTCGGTGAGGAGGCGGAAGCGGCCGCCGTCGGAGGAGCCAGCGGGTCCGGTGAATCCGAACCACCCGCGAAAGTGCACCATCATGCCGCCGCGTTCGGCGAGCGAGTGGTGGGCTCGGCGGCGGATGAGCGGCTGCCAGAGCCGGGCCACTTCCCGCGTGATGGTGTGGTGCAGCTGCTCGCTGGGGACGTCCCGCCGTCCGGGGAGTGCTGCCTGCAGGTCGGCGGGTGAGATGTGCAGGCGGGCGGCCAGGGTGTGGTGGTCGGCGTGGCGGGAGAGGAGGAAGCGCAGGCGGGCGCTGTCCGATCGGGGTGGTTGGCGGGTCCACAGGTCCATATCGGCGCGGTCGAGGGCGTCGGTGATGGATTCCGGGTCGAAGGCGGGGTGCATGTCGGCTCCTGGTCGGGGTGGATGGCTTCAAGGTCGGTTGAGGTGGGGTGGCGGGGGCCTCCTCGCGGCCGGCCGGGGTCAGGGCCGTCTGGCCGGTCGCCTGCGGGCGGCAGAGGAGGTGCGGGCTGGCGCCGGCAGGAGGAGGCGGCAGCCTTCGATGGCCTGACTGACCTCGTGCTCCTCCCATTTGGGGATGAACAGAGGCGTGTGGGCGTGGGCGTAGCCGCGCAGCTCGGTGAGGGCGAGTGCGGCCTGGGTCAGGGGCCGGGTCCAGAGGGGCAGGCTTGCAGTGGGGTGAAGGTCGTGGTCCGGGCTGCCGGAGGGGGTGAGGTCGCCGTGCGGGAGGTGGTTGAGCTGGTCGGGAGGTGCGCCGGTCAGGAGGTGCAGGGCGACGCGTGCGGCATGCACGGGGTGAGCGATGCGGTGGTGGATGCGTGCGATGGCCGTGGCGAGATGGGGGTGGGTGTGGTCCTGGCGGGTCGGTGGCAGAGGGAGGATGCGGGCGTCGGGGGGTGGTTGGGTGGCGATCATGGCGTAGTGCCGGGCTTCCCAGCGGTGGTGGCCGCTTGGCGGGGGTGGCAGGCGGAACCAGGTCTCCTCGGGCCGGGCGGGGAAGGAGCAGCGTGCCTGCCACCACGGGTAGTTGCCAGCCGTGGGATGCGGTGGGGGGTGCTGGAGGTGTTGCAGGGCGGCTTCGGGGGTGTCGAGGTGGTCGTGGCGGACGGCGGAGAGGAGTTGTCGCGTGTTCGGGGGCAAGGGGCCGTTGCAGAGCAGGGTCAGCTTCAGGCGGGCGTGTTCGCGCAGGGCCAGCAGGTGTTTGATGTGGCCGTTGGTGAAGCGGTGGGCGCGGCAGATGATCAGGTGGGTGATGCCCAGCGTGGTGGTCCAGGCGGCGGTGTTGCGCCAGCTGTCGTCGTTGTGGCGGACCCATGCGGGTTCGGGGTGGAGGTCTTCTGGGGCGGGCAGGTGTTTGCCGTAGGCGCGCATCAGGTCGTGGGCCAAGGTGGCGGCGGTCGGGGCGAGGGGCGTGGGGTGGATGGTGATGCGTCCGGCACTGGGCCGGTGGGCGGCCAGGGCGGTGGTGGTGAGGGCGGCGTGGTCGCGGGGGTCGAGGATGAGGGTGAGGGGCGGCAGGGCGGGGTCGGTCTCCTCGGGTGACCACACCGGCTCCCAGGCCCTGGGGGCGACGACGGGTGCGGCTGCGGTGGGGGTCATGGCCTCATCTGGGGTCGGGGCTGGAGTTGCTTCAGCAGCGGGTGTGCGTCGTGCTGGGGACGGCCGGTGCGGTGGGCGCGGCTGGCCAGGCGGTGGGTCAGGGCTGCCCAGCGGCGGAAGTTGCCGTGTGCCCAGGCGGTGTTGAGCGTGGTGATCAGCTGGGGGTCGGCGTCGTGCCACTGGGGGTGGAAGGCGGGCAGCGCGGTGAGGAGCTCGGGCTCGGCCAGCGGCTGGAGGTGGTGCCAGGTGTGAACGCGGCCGGCCAGCACGGGCTGAGTGCGCAGGGCTTTGAGGCGGTGGTCGCTGGCCAGCAGAAGCACGGCGAGGCGGGTGTGGGCGTCTTCGTGGAGGAAGCGGAGGTATTCCAGGCAGGAGGCGGAGAGCTGATGGGCTTCGTCGATGGCCAGCAGCCGCGGAGGGTGGTGCAGAGCGTGGCGGATGAGGTCGTCGCAGATGCCAGGGTTCTTCGGGGCGGTGCCGGGCAGTTGCAGGGCGCGGTAGAGGCGGGCGCGCAGGTCTTCGGGGCGGGCCTGGGGGCGCATGAGCAGGGACAGGGTCTGCCAGTGGGGGTGCTGGGCGGTCAGAATGTGGAGGGTAAAGGTTTTTCCGCTGCCCGGGGCGCCGCTCAGGCACATCATGGTCTGCTGTTCGACGGTGGCGGCAAGGGCGTGGGCGGCGGCCCGCACCTGTGAGGTGGTCACGGTGCGGGCCTGGGGGAGGTTGAGGTGGTGCCGGGCAGTGCTGTGCCCGGTGGGGTCGGTGGGTGTCATCGGCTCTCGTCCCGGCGGTGGCGCTGCCTGGGGGGCCGGACTCGGCGGATGGCCCAGCGGGCGATGGTTTCGTCGACTTCGTCCAGGCCGCGGCGCTTCATGCCCTCGAGGATGTGGTAGGTGATCTTGGACCACATGCGGAAGGTGCCGGCGCCGGCTTCCTGGTCGATGTAGTTGATCAGCTCTGGTGAGGCATTGGCCCACAGGGGGTGGAAGTGCGGGATGTTCTTGAGGACTTCCTCCGGTTCCATCGGGGTGAATTCCTGCCAGATGTAGATCCGGGAGGCGAGGGCGGGTTCGTTGTAGAGGGTCTTGTAGCACTCCTCGCCGCCGATGAAGAGGACGGCGGGGCGGTTGGCTCCCTTGCCGGTGTCCCACAGGTGGCGGACGAATTCGAAGCATTCGCGGCTGAACTGCTGGGCCTCGTCGTAGGCCAGGACGTAGGGGCGGCGGGTGAGGGAGTTTTTGAGGAGGGTGTCGAACTCGCTGGGATGAGTGGGTGCCTTGCCCTCGAGGTTGAGGAGGTTGAACAGTTCCAAGCGGATGTCGCGCGGGGTGGGCCGGGAGCGGAACTGCAAGAACAGCACCAGGTCGGCGGCCACTTCCTTCAAGGCGGCCAGGACGGAGAAGGTCTTGCCCAGGCCGGCGTCGCCGTAGATGCAGGACATGGCGCGGGCGTCGATGGTGTCGGCGATGTTCTCCCCGGCCTCCAGGAGAGCCTCGGTGGCAACGACGCGGGCGTCGGCCAGGTTGAGGTAGAAGTCGGGTTCGGCTCCGCCTGCGCCGGCGGCCACGGACGCAGTCTCACTGCCGGTGCTGCTGTCGGTGCCGGTCTCAGCGCCGGTGTCGGTCATGGGTGCTCCGTCGGTTGAGGCGGGGGTAATGGGCAAGGCGGCGCCCAGGAGGCGGCCGCTGGGGTGGTAGACGTCGATGCCGTGCCCCGGGAAGGTGCGGGGGCGCACCAGGACCTGTGCGGTGACATGGCCGGTGATCCAGCTCGCGTGGTGGAGCCGGCCGCGCCAGCGGATGCCTTCCGGGCGCAGGATCCGAGAGTGGGTGCCGGGCGGGAGCTCAGCTCTCATCAGAGTCCTCTTCGGAGGTGGTTTCGCGGGGCGTGGTGGGGATGACCCATCCGGCGCCGGGGGCGAGACGGCGTGGCATGTAGTTCTCGGGCAGCTCATCGGGATGGGCAGGGGCGCGCAGTGTGCGCAGTTCTTCGGTGGCCGCTTTGCGGGTCATGACGCCTGCGACCTGGGCGGGTACGGGGGCGGTGACGGCCTTGAAGCGGCGGCGGCGCTTGCGTTCGGCGGCCCGCAGGTCCTGCCGCAGGCGCTGGGCACGCTCCTTGCGGGCCTGGTAGACGGCGTCGATCTGTTCGGGGTCGGCGCGGTCGGACAGGTGGGCGGTGCCCAGGTGGCGGTGGGTGTACAGGTCGAAGACTTCGATGGTGTCCTCGTGGTGGGGCTGGTAGCGAATGCGGACTTCGGTTCCGGTGCGGCCGGTCATCCAGGGGCCGATGTAGTCGCGGCCGCGCCAGCGGATGCCGTGACCGTGGATCTTGCGAGGGGAGCGGTCGGCTTCGAGCAGGAAGGCGTGCAGGTCCTCGGGGGTGGCCTCCCGCAGGGGGGTGTCGTCTTCGTTCCACAACTGCAGGGGGGTGAGGTCACCGTGGGCGGCCAGGCGGTGTTCGACGTTGCGGCGGCGTACCCACTGCCCGAACAGCTCGACGAATGCCTCGAAGGTGAGCGGGGGGTCGTTCTCACCCGAGCGGTGACGGGAGTCCAGGCGCTGGGCCCCGGTGTAGCGGGGCAGGGTGGAGAAGAACATGCTGGTGACCGCGTGGTTGAGATTTTCGATGCTGCCTTTGAGGTGCGGGGTGTAAGGGGGCAGGACGTAGACGTCGACGGCGAAGGCGCCGAGGGCTTCTTGGACGGCGCGGGCGAGGAAGTCGCGGCCGCGATCGATGCGCAGTCGCTGGGGCAGGCCGCCGGCCGGGCCGTGGGTGTCGTCGCACAGGAGGGCAGAGCGCAGAGCGGCGAGGATGGATCCGCGGTGAGGGTAGTGGGGGGTGAGGGCCCAGCCCATGGTCATGGCGGTGGAGCAGACGATGAACCAGGTCACCCAGGGTTTGAGGAGGCGGTCGCCGGCCAGCACCCAGACGGGGACCTGCTTGTGGTCGCCCTCCCACTCCTCGTTGCGGCAGGCGGGGGCGCGCCGCAGGTGCGGGTCGTGGCCCCGGGAGGCCGGCATGCCTTGGCGCAGGCCGGCGAGGTCCCCTGGGGAAAGGTCGCGGCGGATGGCGCGGTAGAGGGTGGCCAGGCTGGGCGCGGTGCCGCCGTCTTCTTCGGCTTCGGCGCGCAGTGCTTCATACAGGCTCTTGATGTTGCCCCGGTGGTAGGCCAGTTGGACGCGGAGGTCTTCGGTGATCTCGAAGCGGGTTCGGCCGGGACGTTCGGCGGTGCCGTTGGCTTTGGCGTCGGCCAGGCGCTTCCAGACGGTGCGGATGTGCAGGTCCAGGGTCTGGGCCACCAGCCGCACGTGGGCGGTGGTGAGCTCACCGCGGGCGTCCAGCGTCATCAGGTGGCGGATCGCCGGGGTGGTCAGCATCTGCCGCTCCAGCCGGCGTGTGGCGGCCTGGGGGTGCGCGGCCGACGCGCTGTCGGGTGGTTCCTCATCCATGAGGAGGCTGCTCCTGAGAACAAGAAGGGCTGTGAGGCGTGCGGCCCGGGTCAGATGGGCATGCCGATGTGGGAGACGTACTCGTACTTGCGCCAGTCCGAGTCCAGGTCGCAGATGGTGTCCTCCCACGCCGCGACCAAGCGCATCTGGTCCCCCACCGACCACGCGGCCACGATGGTGTTCCAGCGGTAGATGTTCTTGTGGCGCCATGGCACGACGCGCCGGTGACACATCTCAACCTCGGCCTCATCGGCGGGGTAGATCTCGATGCGGGTGCCGCCCCCTGCGTTCAGCGACCGGGTCAGGGCCGGCGCGATGTTGCGTCGCCGCAGCGTTTGGTAGGCGGTCTCCAGGCGGGCCTGCCGGTCCCGGCTGGGGGCGCGGGCCTGGGACAACCACGCGAGAAGCGTGCGGGCATCGACGGTGATGCCTGCATCCTCCATGGCCCGGTAGCCGGCCGCCGAGCGGGTGAGGTAGAGCAGTGCGCGCCGGTGTTTCTCCTCCGGCGTCTTCCAGTGGTCGCCTGCGAAGGCCCGTCTGTCCAGTGCGGTGGCCAGTGCCATGGCGCCGTGGACGCCTTGCGCACCGTATTTGCCGAAGCCCATGATCCTCCTTGGTTCGTCCGGCAGCCCGTGCGGCGTCATGGCGGGCACCGCGCATGGCCGAGAGGGCCGGCGGGCTGGGTGGGGTCCCGTTGCGGTGGCGCGCCCGTCGGAGCGCGACGCGGTGGGACCGCCGGCCGTAGGGCTGCCCCGGCGGGGGCGGCAGCAAAGGGGAACGGCCGGTGCCTGGGGGGTGTGGCAGGCGGTGTCCGGCCAGATGTGCGGGACCGGGGCGGTTCATCGAACAGCTCGAACTTAGGGCGGGGCCGGGCCCGGCAAGATCTTTCCGGTCAATCGTCCGGGGCACGCAGCCGGGGATACAACGCGCGTAGCGTCCCTCCGAGGGCCCGGGGCCTCCCGGGTCGCCAAGTTGCGCTGGAGCACGGGAGGTTGAGGTGTTTTCCCACGTCAGTGCGTGAGCCGGCCGAGGCGGGCGCGGCTTCGGTTGCCCTGCGACCCAGCGGGTGCGGGGCACTGTAGAGGCAGGGTCTGACAACGGGTGTGGCGCGGCGTGAAAAGGGATGACGCAAAGTCTCGGCTACCCCCCGGTACCCGCTGCGCTCGTCGGCCGCGATGTCGGCGGCGTGCGGCACGATGCACGCATGAGTCTCACCTCCTGCCTCAAGGACCCCACTTCGGTGATCTCCCTGTTCCTCACCGAGCATCTGCCGTTACCCGAAGACGTGTTGAGTGACTACCGTGCGCGCCTGGCGCGCTATGCCGCGCCGGTGAAGCCGGCGGCCGGTGCGGGACAGCGTCCGGAGTACCGGATGCTGGGGCACACCATCGATCACCGGCTGAGGATCAGTCTCGGAGCCCCCACCGGCGCACCGATCAGCGAGGGCGTGGTGCGGGCGGTCCTCGATGACAACGGGTGGCCCAGTCCCGAGGTCATCGACACGGTGCAGGCCGCGGGCGCAGTGCTGCTGGAGGAGCTGCGCACGTACGAAAGCGAGGACGGTCAGCCGCTGGCCCTGGAGGATGAGGCCGAGGACCGTCTCATCCGGCTGTGCCACCTCGCCTCCAGCTTCGAGGCGATCTTCCGCCACGTGGGCTGGGTACGCGGCAACGCCCTGGGCCTGACCCCGCCCGGCGCCTGCCTGCAGGACATGGTCGATGCCGTGCCGTCCTACATCGTCGAAGACATCCGACGGCAGATGGAACTGGCAGCGCAGCCCGGCCCGTTCGCGCGCCTGCGAAAGCTGGCCGCGCCGGAGCGGGTCTGCGGGCCGGTCTTCGAGGGCAGTCGGCACGTGGGCGGAGCCGACGCCGACTTCGTCCTGGCCGGAGCGCTGGTGGACTGCAAGGCCACCATCCGCCCCGAGCGCCTCGGCCGGGCCGAGCTCTACCAGCTGGCGGGCTACCTCCTGCTGGACTACAGCGACAGCTACGGCATCGACCGTGTGGGCCTGTACCTTTCCCGCCAGGGCGCCCTCATCGACTGGAGCGTCGCGGACTTCCTCGGCCTGCTAGGCGCGCAGATGCAGCTGCCGGACCTGCGGGCCGCCTGCCAGCACGCCCTGACCGACGGCGCCGCCGGCACCCCTCCCCCGCCTCCGCACAAGCGCAAGCGCCTCCCCCGCCCGCGCAATGCACCTCCGTCCCAGGGCTCCCTCTTCGACGACCTGGACTGACACCGCAGCGACCTCATGCGCGCCGCCGCACCTGTCCGGGTTGCGGCAACGTGTTCGCAACCGGCCGCTGCTTCTCCGCCTTGCCACTGCGCTCCACTGCGGCAGCCTCACGGACCCCGTGCGCCCCACCTGCGCGCGTGACGTGGCCATGGCCCAACGCCCGTCGCTCGTCCACGAACCCGCGGCGCCGCACCGGCCCGCGGCCGGGCGGGCCGCGGGCAGCCGGCGGGGCGGGGCGCGCCGATCAGGATCTTGCGCGGACCGGCTCCATGCGTGGGCAGCAGCGGTTGGGGAGGCGGGCGGTGACATAGGCGGCTGTCTTCCGGACGTGAGGGTGCGTGCAGGCGTGGCGGAATATTCAGAGCGCGGGTGAGCGGTGGTCAGTTGGACGGTGCTGAAGGTGGTGGCAGGCAGCCCGAACCGCGTCCCTTTCACCACCCATGGCCAGGGGTCGGTGGCCGGCGCGGAAGAAGCATGAGCCGCGCTTCTACCCCTCCAGCAGTGCCCGTTCCAGGTCACGCCAGGACGGGGCGGGCGAGGCGGCAGGGCGGACGACGGTGAGCAGGCGGCCGTCCAGGCAGGCGTCGAAGCGGCCCTCGGCGCGGGCCAGGCGCTCGCGCACCGCGGCCTGCCGTGGCGGCTGCTCGGCGAGGACCCCCAGCAGGACGGCGTGCCGGGCAGGGCCCGCAGCATCCGCCGCCGCCCAGGTTCCTCGGACGGGAATGCCGGCCAGCACGGCCCCGTCGCCTGCGGGAGCCGTCTCATACAGCCACTCCATCACGCCCGCGGCCTGCTGTTGCGGCGAGCCGGGAGGAATCGGGGCACCGCCCTCGTGCGTCTGGTAGACCTCGGAGAAGATGTTGGGTGCCGTCCGCAACTCGTGCGGACCGTCATCCGGTGCTTCCTCGACGTAAGCGATGCGCTCCTCGGCCGGCCCCGGATCCTGTGGTGCGCGCCGTCGTGCCACCCGTTGCTCACGCGGCTCGTGCAAAGGGAACCGCGTCGCCGGTCCGTCCTGTGCGTGTTCCCTCATCCACTGGGCATCCAGCGCGCCGTTCCACGGGCCGCCTTCGGGCAGGAAGATGTCGACCGCGATGCCGGAGGGGCCGATCCACACCCAGCTCATGAAGTAGGTGTGGTCATGGTGCGCGGCAGACCACGAGGCCAGTTCGCGCAGCCGCTGCCTCTGGCCGGCAAGCAGCCGTTCGGGCAGCAGCTGCGCGGCACGGCGGTGTCTGCCGCGAGCCTCACCGGCCACGGGACCCGCGGGCAGGTGGAACAGCAGGTCGGGGCGGACTCCGGTCGGCCGGTAGTGGCCGAGCAGGTGTTTGGGCAGCGCGTCGAAGTTGTGGAGGTCGTGCGCTCCGTCCTTCCACGCGAACAGGGACTCCCCCGCCGCCGTCAGCATTCCCAGCCCCGAGCCCTCGTTGACGAAGCTGCGGATGTGCCGGGAACTGGCCTCGAACGCTGGGTGGTCAACGCGAAGCGGACTACCGCCGCCTGGCGCGTGAAGGTAGCTGGCCATCAAGCGTACCTCGGACCGTCGGGTCCAGTAGCTGAGCGTGCGGCGCGGGTCGCACGCCATGGCGTTGATGTGGAGCAGGCGGGCCAGCGAGACCGGCAGGGCGCCCTCCCCGATCGACTGGGCCTTTACCGTCTGACTCCCCACCGAGAATCGCCACACCCGGGCCCGTACGGTGTTCACTGCTCCAACTCCCTTATCTCGCACGAGGCATGCTGCGCGTCAGCCGCCTGGCTCATCATGCTCGCAGGTCGCACTGACACCCGGCGGCGGCTGCCCGGCGAGGGGCGGCACGCATCGCCGGCCCCTTGCGTCCGGGTCTGTGCACCGCCAGCACCCACGCCGTGCCGTCTTTGCCGACGCGTTGCGAGAGCCGCCTTGGCGGGCAGCGACGCCCTGCGGAACGCAGAAGCGCAGGCGAGACCTTTGCACACCAGGTGCAGGTGCAGTGGCGGGCCCGCGGGCCGGCCGCCCTGACCGACACCCGCGCAAGGCTCAGGACTGCTGATCCTCACGACGGCCGCCGGTCGTCGGCGGCATTGTCAGTGGCGTCTTCTACGGTGACCGCCACGCTCTCCTCGCCGCTGCGGAGACAATCGAAAGGTCACGAAGTGACGGAGTACGGAACGATCTACGGGCTCGTCGATCCACGGACCGACGAGGTCAAGTACGTGGGGAAGACCACCAAACCGATCACGGCGCGGCTCGCCGACCATCTGGCCGCCCCCGCACCGGCGGTGCGCGTCTGGATAGAAGAGCTTGCCATCGACGGACGCCGGCCCGAGATCGTTCCCTTACGCGAGGACGTGCCTGCCCCCCAACTGGACGCAGCGGAACGGGAAGAGATCGCCACCCGTGCGGAACGCGGCGACCTCCTCAACATCGTCGGCAACAAACAGGGGAATGCCAGACGCCGCAAGGCCAGCCGGCAAGAAGCGCAGCGCCGCAAGTCCGAAGAGGAGGCAGTGCGGCAGGCGTGGCAGCAGGCATCTTGGCGGCAGGTGGCCGATCAAATTCGGGCGGCAACGGGCGGCCCCATGCCGCCCTCCGACATCCCGGCCCGGCCTGTCCCGGCCCCCGTGTGGGACCTGTACCTCGCATTCCACGAAGCAGATCAAGTCGCACGACAACATGAGGCGCTCCTGTATCCCTTCCTCACGCGCCCCGGGGTGAAGACCGAGAAAACGACGTCGAGCACTCTGGGAATCGAGGACGCCTACGCTCAACGAAGGTGCACCGATCCTGCACTTGAGAGGTACATGCGCGCGTACTGCGCCACATTCTCCTGGGTAGATGAAGGGGACCGCTGGGGGACGAAGCAAGGAGTCTTCGGACGGGGAGACAGCGCCTACAAGCAGGATTTCCGGGACTCGCCCCATCTCGCCCGCTACCTGTCGCTGATTGCCTGGGCCGGCCGCGCACTGGACCCATGGGTCGCCCTGGCCGATAAGGCGGGGATCGGCCCAGGGAGCGGGGGGTTCACAGAGTGGGTATCTGACGACAACGCCACCCGCGAGGCCATCAGATTGTTCCAGAAGACAGCTCCCGGCTGGCTCGGCATTCGCTACCAGGAGTGGGACACCACCGTCGCCGACTTCATGCTGGCACTCGGCACAGCCCACATCCCCGGATTCGCTGTACCTGACCTTCTCAAGGGCAACCTCCAGAAGCGTCTCAACGAGGTGGCCGGAGACCGGCAAGCAACACGTGCGATGTGCCGACTCCTGCAGAGCATCAACCCGCGGGCACTCGATGCCGTGTACGGACGCGACGAGCTCGCCGAATCCGACACGACTCTGGGCCTGCCGCCAGGCACCTCCGCCGAGGTCGTCCGCCACGTCTACGGATCCGGCCGCGGCGACCCCAACGACCGAACAGCAAAGCTACTCCAGCGGCACACAGGGCAATTCGACGCCATCGATATGCCGGACTACCTGAACTGGACAGGCATTCACGTCCCCGCGATGCGTGTGGCAGCCGCTTCCTTCTGCCTCGCCGGCTTGTTCCCCGATGCCGCGGGCGCGTCCCGCGAAGAATTGCTCCGCACAGTGACGCGAACCTGGATGCCCGATGAGAGAGCACTGCGGGACCTGGACGAGCTCGAGGAAGAGATGCGCCTGCGGGACACCGAACCCTCTTGACCCTGCCGCGCCGACATCAGCCCCTTGTCGGCGCACCGGAAGGCATCAAACCCTCGACGGCCAACGGTAGGCAGAATAAACGCAGTTGAGCGGCACCTCACTCAACCCTCCCATACGCCCACGAACCACCCCAAACCGGCACACTGAAGCACATAGGAAGTCGCAGAAGTTGTCCTGCCAAGATGCCAATTGACGCCACTGAGAATTCTCACTGCCCGCCACCAGCAGAACCAGCATCGTGCCAGCTCAGAGGACGATCGCACCCCCGTCAAAGGTGGCACGTAAATGACAGTTCTCTAGTGGCATTCCAGCGGCACTTCACATCTCCTGCACGTCCACCAGCGCCTTGGTGGCGACGATCTGGGCGTCTTTCATGCGCATGAAGTGGTCGTCACGCGCGTGCGGCAGACGGCCCCGGCGCCGCTGAGCGGTCATCAGTCACTCCTTGTCCTTGGGGCCGGTGCGCTCCGGGCGGGCATCAGCGGGGGCTGCACGGGGCGTGCCCATGACGCTGGGGGCTCGCGCGGCGGGATCAAGTCCGGCAGCGCCCGCGTGGCCAGGACCGCCTGTCGCTCCCGGGCCAGCTCTGCCTCCGCCTCAAGGGCCGTCACCGTGCCCAGCCGTTTCGGCTGAACGGCGCTGGTCACCGCCGCGAACCGCTGGCGAGTGTGGCAGGAAGCAGCGGCCAGTGCCCTTGCCAGGCGCCGCTTCTCCGCGTCCTTGGTCCGGCGCAGCGCACGCCTCTGTTCAGCACTGGCTGCATCGGCAAGGTACGCGCTGCCCAGGTGTGTTCCGCAGGCGGCGTCGAAAACCTCGATCTCGTGGTCGTGGTGCGGGAGGTAGCGGATGCGCACCTTCACGCCGGCGTCCGCGCGGCCGTGCATCCACTCCCCCACGTAGTACCGGCTCCGCCAGCGCACCCCGCTGGTGGTGAGCGTACGCACCCGGCCGTCGTCCTGGAGCGTGAACGCCCACAACTGCCCGCGGTCCACATCCTCAACCGGTGTCGGATCAGCCTGCCATGCCTGAAGCGGCGTACGCCCCGCCAGCGCCTGACAGGTGTGCTCGGTGTTCCACCATGTGATCCACTCCAGCAGCAGGCGGACGAACACGGTGAACTCAAGCGGCGCAGACTCGTCGATGAAGGAGTTACGGGCGCCGGGGCGCAGCTCGGCGGAGGGGGCGCGGGTGTAGCGGGGCAGCGAAGCGAAGAACATCTTCTCCACGCACAGGTTCAGGTTTTCCACCGTGCCCTTCAAGTCCGGACGGTACGGCGGGAGCGGCTGCACCGGCACCGCGAAATGCCCCAGCGCGTCGGCGACCGTGGCGGAAAGGAAGTCGGCGCCACGGTCGATCCGTACCAGCGATGGCAGGCCGCCGACCGGCCCGTAGGGCCCGTCCGGCCCCTCATCGCGGGACAGCGCGATCCGCAAAGCGGCCAGAATCGCGTCCCTGGAGGGCTGGTGCGGCGTGATCGCCGCACCGGGCACCGCGTTCGTCGCCGTGTCGATGAACCACGTCACCCACGGGAACACCAACTCGCCGTCCAGCAGCACCTCGACCGGTGCATGCTTGTGATCCGCCTCCCAGCAGGCATTACGCCACTGTTTGGGGCGCCGCAGGTGGACATCGTGACGCCGCCTCGCGCGCTCCCCACCCGCGAGAGCCGCGCGCTGCCCTGCATTCAGATCAAGGCGGATCGCCCGGTGCAGCGTCGCCAACGACGGCGCCGGATCCACCTCGCGTCCCTCAGAGGTGGCTGCGGCGTACTCGCCCAGCAGCTCCCGGTGCAGCGCGGCTGCGTTCCCGCACCACGCCGCCAGGCGAGCATGCAGTTCGTCAGTGATCCGAAACCGCTCTCGCGGCACAGGGCCCATACGCCCATGACGGGCGGCGTCCAGCCACCGCCACACCGTCCGCACCGACACCCCCGCCGACGACGCGGCCAGCCGCACATGATCCGTGGTCAGCTCCCCGCGCCCATCCAACGCCAGCAGACGCGACACAGCCTGCTCGCGCCCCAGCAACCGGGGCACCACCGCAGGCGGAGACGAGCTATGGGGTCCGCTGGAATCGGTCCAGTCTGTGCGCTCCATACCGCACCCCCGGGATGTGGCCGCAACTCACCACATCCCACGCTCCGCCGCCCAGCAGACAGAACAGAGCAGTTTACGGAATCAGACAAGAAGGATCAGCTCCCGGCGTACACTCCCCCGCCCGCTCAGGAATCTGAACCACACCGACCACCAGCCCTCATACCGATGACACCCCGGCCGCATCAACTCCATGACACCCCGGCCACATACCCCTAGACCAGCCCACAAGCCTGCCGAGATGCCATCCGCACAGACCGATGCCACCCCCACTCAGATTCGCAACACATCCAGAACCCGTCCGGCACTCGCCCCGTCACCTCCCGCAGCCACCGCCGCTGCTCCCGGCTGTCCAACGCGACGTGCTGCTCCCGCGACCGGCAGGTCGCGCAGTACAGCTCCCTCGAATCCTTGGCCATGCCCCCACCGTCTCCGGCACGCCTGGTTCCGGGAAGGCTTGCACTCGCCATCCGTTGCCGGTGCTCGCGCTCGTGCTGCGTGCAGACCGCGGTCCCCCAAGGTTCAGTAGATGGCCGCGCGGGCGAGGTAGCGGTCGCGGAGGTGACACAGCATGGTGTGACAGTAACGGGCGAGCGGGCCATGCTGGCTTTCGTCGACCACCATGGCCACCAGGTATCCGTCGCCGGTATCCATGGCGGCACGCGGCTGGGATGCGCGCAGGTAGGGCCAGAAGCGGCCGTGCGCGAAGCCGGAGGCAGCCCGCCATGAGGCGCGGACCCCGACCGGGTCCAGGCCCGCGGCGGGAGCGGCCTGCTCCAGAATGACGTGGGTCTTCGGTGCGACGAGAGGGGGCAGGCCGAGGGCCTCGGCGAGTGCGCGGATCTCCTGGCGGCGCTCGAGCCCGGTCTTGCCCTCGGGGCCGGGTGCGTGGCCGGTGTCCTGTTCGTGCTGGGCCCGGTTGCGCAGGTCTTCCGCCCACAGCGACAGCGCCCGCTGGCGGCGTTCCGGACGGCCGGACCCGTCGAGCAGCCAGATGCCGGTCGCGAAGTTCTCCAGCGCGCCGCGCATCAGCGTCCACGGACTGGTGGCATCCATCTCCCCGGCCACAGCCAGACGCCGCAAGGCATCGGCATGGGCCAGGCCAGCGCCGTAGGAAGTGCGGATCAAGTGGGAGGCGGGCCACGGACCGAGCGGCGCCTCATCAGCGGCCAGGCTGCTGGACGGGGCCGGGGCGGGCAGCGGCTGGTAGGCACCGTCTCCTCGCAGCTTCTCCACCAGTTCGAACAGATGTATCAGGTAGGTGCCGTCGAAGTCCCGCGTACTCATGAGCGCCGAGCGTACGAGGCCACGCTGACACAGCGGTACCGAGTATCGGCCCCTCGGCTTCGTTCCCCGGGCAAGACGAACGAGGCACGGCGGGCCCGGGCCGGCGGCGGTCAGACGCCGGTGACGACCGCCGGTGACGACACCAGCCCGGCCCGCTACGCCTCCGGGCCGCTCGCTTCGTCGTCCTCGTCGTAGTCCGGCATCGGCAAGGGCTCGGCCTCCCGCATCAGCTCCGCCGTCCAGAACCGCTCCACCGCGGCGGGATCGTGCACCGCCGGAGAGGTCACCGTGGGCTCGTCGGCCGCAGCACCCTCCGTCCGCGTGCCGGAGGCGCGGGAGCCGTCCGGCCAGCTGCGGGCGAAGCGCCGCAGGACGCGCCGCTGTTCTTCTTCCCGCGCGATCTGGCGGGCCAGGACCGTGCGGTCGACGTGCGGGGCGACGGCGGCGAGGACCAGGCGCTGCAGTTCGTCCGGGTCCAGGGCTTCGACCTCCCACTGCACCGGGCGGGCAGGGTCGAAGCCGTGGCGGCGGGCGAAGGCCGGCCAGCGCGGATCGCCGCGTTTGCCCTCCGCCGGGGGCAGGCCGTAGGCGAGGACCTGCCCGTAGGTGAGGGCGACGCGTTCGACCGTGGACCAGCAGCCGGTGCGGGCGACGAAGTCGCGCTCAATGTCCTCCCCCGACGCATCGCAGTCGCCCACGATTCTCCGGGGTGCCGCGAGCGTGCGGTTGGCATCCACGCAGCTCAGAAGCAGTCGAAGCGACCATAGCCGTTGCAACACCTGTGGTGCACGGTGTCGCTGAGCGATTCACCCACCTGTACGCCATGGGCCCCTGCCGTGGATGCGCCACGCGCCCAGCCCCTCGTCTTTCGGTGCGAGTTAAACGAGATTAGGAGCTTTCATCGCGTGCACCCTCCGCACTACAGTCCCGCTCGCAAGGTGCGCTCTTATTCGCCTCTTCCAGCAAGGGAATGACGTGAAGCTCCACCTGATCGTTGAGGATCCCGATCCCGCCTTCCAGCAGGCCCTCCTGGCTCTGCTCGCCGAACACGCCGGCAGTGTGAAGACCGCCGGGCCGGCCACCGACTGGTCCGACCCGGAGACCGCCTCCCGCTACTACCTCTCCCTGCCGGCCACTGCCCAGCGCATCCTGCGCGAGGCCGCTACCCGCGAGGACGGTTACGTGCCGGCCGATGTCCTGCGCGGTCCGCACGGCGAGGGCAAGCTCACCGGCAGCAGTGGCGCGTTCAAGGCCGCGCTGAAGCGCGGCGTCCGTCGTAACTGGTGGATCGCGGACCAGGTCTCGCCCGTCCTCGCTGAGGGCCCTGGTTTCGGAAAGGTCGCTGGCTACCGCATCCGCACCGATGCCCTTCCCGCGTTCCAGGCCGCTGTCGCCACCCACCAGCAGGGCGAGCTCGCCAGTCAGAAGGATTGCCTCGCCGAGGCGATCGCCGACGAGGGCGGGGAGTGGGAC
Organism: Streptomyces paromomycinus; assembly: GCF_003865155.1. Taxonomy (NCBI): domain Bacteria; kingdom Bacillati; phylum Actinomycetota; class Actinomycetes; order Kitasatosporales; family Streptomycetaceae; genus Streptomyces; species Streptomyces paromomycinus. The sequence goes on from NZ_BHZD01000001.1 coordinate 49,870, forward strand.
GCGCAGCGCTCCGTCGCCGCGCTCCACGAGATCGGCCACGCCATCGACGAGAAGCGCGCCCGGCAGATCCTGCGCGACCTCGCCGCGGACGGCGTCCTCCAGCGCCTCGACACCGATCGAGCTGTCTACCGCCCTGCTGACGACCCGGAGCAGTAGTCACCGGGAGGGAGCTGAGGAGGGCGGTGCCGATCACGGCACCGCCCTCGGTCGTGGCAACCCCCAGCTCAGAACAGGGGGAGCTGGCCGCGGCCTGCCTTGTTCGCCGGTGGCCGTCGCCGGGGGGCAGCAGTGGCTGAGCGGGCACTCCAGCGCGCGGGGCGCAGGATGGTCCGCCCGGGTGCCTGTGTCTGCGTTCCGGCGAGGCGTTCGATGGTGGTCTCGACGAGCGCGGAGAGCGCGGCGGGAGTAACGAGGTCCGCGTCGAAGGTCTCGGTCCAGCCGTTCGGCATGGTGTCCCGGTTGAGGTGGGGGCCGTGGCCGGCTCCGCGCAGGTGCTGGAGGACTGCTTGCTCGACGGCGTGGGCCTCGACGCCGGTGGTGAAGTGCCAGTCCCGGGTGAGTGCCCAGCCGGATCGGCGGTGGTGGTTGACCCGTTCGTTGCGGCCGGCGGTGCCGCCGATTCCGATCTTGACCGCGTTGTGCTGGTGGTGCTGCATGAGGTAGACGCGGGCGGGGGCGGTGAGGTCGAATCCGTGGCTAGTGCTGTGACCGGGAAGGTTTGCCGGGTTGGTGGTCAGGCCGCGGCAGGCAATGGTCTGCCGCCCCAGCGGACGCCTTTTTCGCTGCGGATGCGGGCGCGTTCGCGTCGTTGGGCGGCGAGGATGTCGGGGTGACGGGTGTGCTGGTTGCGCCAGCGCAGGTAGGCGTGCAGGGCTCTGGTCTGGACGGTGTGGTTTGGATGGTCGGAGTTGGCGAGGGTGAACTGCCGCAGGGGCCCGAAGTGGGCCTCGATGGGGTTGGCCCACGACGCATAGGTCGGGGTGAAGCACAGCTCGACGTTCTTGCGGACTGCCCACCTGCGGATGCGCCAGTTCAGGTGGGCGGAGAGGTTGTCGAGGATCACGTAGACCGGGGCGCCGTCGGGGCGGGCCGCGCGGATCGACCGCAGGGCGGCCCAGGTGTGGTCGATGCCTTTGCGCTTGCGGTTGACGCCCCACAGTTTGTCGTCGCCGACCGAGTAGCAGCCGTGGAAGTAGGTGATGCCGTGGGTGCGGCGGAACGTGGCCGGCAGCCGCTCGGGCCTGCCGCGTCCGGCCCAGCAGGAGCCGGCAGTGGGGCGGATGCCCAGCGGCCCGAACTCGTCGAACGCGAACGTGCGGTCCGCGCGCTCATTGAGCGCGTACTCGATGTGTTCCAGCTTGGCGTCGAACGTCGGGTCCGGGGACTCCTTCCAGGTCTTGGTGCGCTGGAAGGAGATCCCCCGGCGGGCCAGCAGGCAGCGCAGTGTCTCCCGGCCGATCCGGACGGGCCTGGCGGCGTCGCGGCGCAGGTGATCGGCGAGTTTGCGGATCGACCAGCGGGTGAAGGGCTTGCCCAGCACAGTGGGGCGGGTGGCGGCCGTCCGGACGACGAAGTCCTCGTCGTCACCGCTCAGCAGGCGGGGACGGCCTCCCGTCCACTGAGGGTCCAGGCATGCGAGCCCGATCTCGTTGAAGCGGTGGATCACGTCACGGACGGTGTCCTCGTCCGCCTGGACCAGGTGCGCGATCACTGGGACCGTGCTGCCGCCGGCCGAGGCCAGCAGCATCATCGCCCGCCGGAATCGCACCGAGTCCGTGCTGCCCCGCCGAACGATGTGCTGGAGCTTCTGTCCTTCCTGCTCAGTCAGCCTGCGGACCTTGACCGGTAAAGCCATACCCGCCTCCCATGCCAGTCGGCGTCCTCACACCCGACTAGCACAACCGACAACCCGGCAAACCTTCCCGGTCACAGCACTAGCGCAGAATCGGCAGCCCCCGCCGGTGCGGATCTTCATCAGCGTCGGCGATACCTCGCTTCCGCAGGTCGTGCAGCGGCACCGCCACGGCGTCATCGAGGTGGCGTACGGCTCCAGGGGCTCCAGGCCAGCCGCGCGCATGTCCGCGGCCGCGACTTCGGGGTCGGTCTTCCTGGCCTCGGCCGCTCTCACGTCGGCGCAGTGCCGGCAGCCCCCTTGTTCCGCCAGGATGCCGCCGAGGGACGGTAAGGTCTCGCGGCCGCAGCCGGTGCAACGGCAGCGCCACGCCTGTTGGCGGCGGCCGGAGTACGGTTCCAGCGGCTCCAGACCGGCGGCGCGCATGAGGGCCTCGGCCTCGTCCGGCGGCCAGCGACGCCGTCCGCCCGGTGCGGGTGGACAGTACGGGCATGCCCGCAGGCCGCGGTGAAGGTTGTGCAACCGGATCTCGACGTCGCGACCGCAGGTGTCGTGACGGCAGGCCCACAGCCCGGCCGGGCCCGGGTAGGACTCCAGCGGTGTCAGGCCGAACGTCTGGAGCTCCTCGGCGGCCTGCTCGCCATCGGTGCGGGGCAGTTCCCGGCGGCGGGCCCATGCCTGGCTGATGCCCGCCCCGGCTTTCTTACGCCCGCACGGGCCGCAGCCGCCCTGGCCCTGCTTGATGGACCCGTGGGTCGGTGTCACGGTGGCACCGCAAGCCGTACAACGACACGGCCATGGAGTGTCGGTGCCCGGGTAAGGCTCCAGGGGCTCCAACCCCGCCGTACGCATCAGCGCGGCGGCGTCCTCTGCGTCGACCGGGGCGTTCGGCGCGCACCACCGGCAGATCCCGACGCCGCGCTTCACATTGGAGTACCGGGCCTTCACCTCCCGGCCGCACGCCTCGTGCCGACAGCACCACGGAGTGCCCGCACCCGGGTAGGGCTCCAGCGGTTCGAGTCCCGCTGCTCGCATGATCACGACCGGATCGCGCGGGTCCTTCCGCGGTCGTCCCATCGCCATCCTGACCTCCCGTCAGCGCATCAGCGGCCCCGCGGGGAGGATGTCATCGGCCACTGACAACGCCACCATGCGGCGGTCCGCCTGCCGCTTCCCGGTACGCGAAGTGGCCTGGGCGGTGGCGGTACCGGAGAACGAGAGGCGGTCGGTGGCCTTGGGCGGCGCGGTCGGCAGGCGGTAGCCGTGCGATCGGGCTATGTCCCGATCGCACGCACCTTGGCTCAACCCTCTCTCACGCGGCGACGGTGACCGTCTTCGTCTTCCGGCGCTTCGGCGGGCCGAAGGCCGGCCCGTGCTGCGGGCCGAACGCGACGGTGTACTCGTATGCGATGTTGTTCGCGAGCGGGATCGAGCGGGACTGCGAGCCGCCACCGCTGACCGTGTCCTTGATCGCGGAGTCCTTCCACACGCCGACCGGCTCCTGCTTGAGGGTCAGGGAAAGGGAGGGCAGGTCGATCGTGTCCCAGTTGCGGTGGATCACGATGGCAACCGCGCGCAGCATCATGCCGTCCCAGCTGGTCGGGTCCGAGCCCCAGGCACCCAGGACCGTCGTAAGCGTCTTGCGCAGGAGACCGTCCGCGGGGTCGCGCATCCCGTGCACCACCTTGAGCGCCTGGATCGCCGAGATGCCGTTCTTCGACGTACCGCTCGACACGTGCAGACCGCAGCTCTCGACGTCCGCGTTGATCGTGACCGCCTCGACCTCCTGGGCGGTGACCGCCACGGCGAAGTTCTCGTACGGCTTCACCGCGCGGCGGTCGCGGTTCGCAGCCAGGAACAGCTTCGCCTCCTGCTTCTTGGTCAGCCCCTCGTACACCATGCAGTCTCGCAGGAAGCAGGAGAACTCGGCGGCCCTGACGCACTCAGGGCGTTCTACCGAGCGCAGGGGCAGAAGTCGGCGATCACGTACATGGCCTGCTTCGCGGCGGCCTCGGGGGTGGCGTACGGGGTGAACAAGTACCGCAAGTACGCCGAGGACAAGAAGATGGACCGCCGAATCTCCGAGTTGGAGGCCGCGGGAACTCCGGCCGAGATCGGCCCCAGCTAGCCCGGCTCCAGCCTCTCCCGCACGGCTTGGCGCTCGATCTCCTCACGCTCCAGGGTCCGCTGGTGGACCAGGGGGTCGCGGTGGGCCTCGACGGCCTGGCGCACGATGGCCGCCAGGATGCCTGGGGGGAGGGCTTCGGCCTGGGTGGTGGCGGTGCCGGAGAACGAGCGGCGGTCGGTGGTCTTGGGCGGGGCGGTGGGCAGGTTGTAAATGGTGACCTGCTCGGCGGTGACCGCGACCCGCTCGAACTCCACCTCGGCACCGGGGGCGTGGGCGAACGCGATCACGTCCTCGGCGAGCGCGTTGAACAGGTGTTCACCGCTCGGGTCGTAGTCACCGAGGTGGAGTACGACGGTTTTGCGGCCTCCTTCCACCGCTCGCAGGGCGGCGTCGTGCTTGCCGGCCAGCCCGTCGAAGCCACCGCCGGAAAAGCAGGCGATGCCGAACTCGGCGCCGGCCCTCGCCAGTTGGGGAACCATGCCCGCCGTCTCGCACCACAGCTCAAGCCGGACGGGCTGCCCGGCCTGGCGGTCGACACGGTAGTCGTCGGCCGCCTCGGCGACAGCCGCCCAGAAGTCAGCCGGCCCGGTGAAGGAAGGCGGGGCGTCCACGGCGGTCTGGGGGGCGTCCCGGATCGCCTCCCACGGAATTCGGCCGGAGCGGCGGGCCATGCCGACGTACTCGCACATCCGCTTGTAGTCGCGCTCGGTCTTGGCCATCACCCTGTCGCTGAGGAGCACGTACCAGAGCTTCCGCAGCGAGACAGGCAGGTGCTGGCGGTAGCGGTCGAGGACTGTGTCGACCGCGGCCAGCACGCGGAGGGTCTCAACGGCTTGTACGGATCGAGCCTGGACTCCTTGCGCCGCGGTCTCTTCCGCGGCTCCGGCCACTTCCCGTCCAGGGCCCGCCGCACTGTCCGCCACGTCACGTTGTGCACCCGCTGCAGCGACCGCTGCGACATCCCGAGCAGATGATCCCGGCGGATCGCGGCGTACAGCCCAACCTTCGACTGCGAGTTACCCATGAGGCCCCCAGCCCTGAAGCACACCTCACAGTCCCACCGCAAGCCCCCGATTGACGTCAAAACAAACCGTCATCGCAAACTCGGTCAGAACACGACTCCCACACTCATCGCGAAACGACACCCCAACTCATGTTGATAGCCACCCAGGCCTTCACCCGCGGCAGGATCAGCGCCTACCTGGGCCAGATCAACACCACGACCGACAGCGGACACCTCCAGCGCTTGGAGTCGGACGTCGCCGTCGCCCAGCGGCTCGTCCAGGGCCTCGAAGAGCAGCTCGACACCGAGGCCATCGACGACAGACTCACCCACGGCCTTAGCTACCTCAGCGGCAAGATGACCAGTCACGCCCGAACCCTGAGACTTGAACACGGCGACCGCCTGGTCCGCCTGGACCTCAAAAAGCTCACCATCGTCGCCGACACCCCCGAGGGCATCACCGAACTGCTCCGCATCGGCAGCGGCAAGAACCACGTCGGCTACCACGTGGCCACGTATCTCGCCCTTCACCAATACTTCGTCGCCAACACCAGGCCCGTGCCCCGCTTCCTCATGCTCGACCAGCTCACCCAGCCCTACTACCCCTCCGACATGGCCAAACAGCGCGGACGGCTGGAAGACATCGCCCTGGACGAAGACCGAGTGACCGTCACCCGACTTTTCGAGCTCATGCATCAGGTCGTCAACGAACTTGCCCCGGACTTCCAGATGATCGTCAGCGACCACGCGGACCTGCCCCACGACTGGTACCAAGCATCCATCCGCTACAACTGGCGCGGCGGCGAGAAGCTCATCCCCACCACCTGGCTCGACGACAACCCCACCCCATAGCCAGACGACACGGTCCACTACCGGGCCCGTGAGGAACCGGCGCAACAAGCAACTTGTCTGGGACAACCTGACCCAGGACAACAAGTAGCGGCTCATCGGAACTGCACCACGCTCGATCAATCTGAAAACACCACACACACGCAGGTCAGACAGCGACTGCCCCGCTCAGCCCACGCTCCGGGCACCGCAGCCACTCCATAAATCGCTCAGAAAAACTGAGAAACCCCAGCCGCACCGACAGCGACAGCTCAGAAAAAAATGGGCGACGACACCGTCCGATACGGCGAGGCGCGCCTGCGGCCGTATAGGACATGCACCTTCCAGGCCAGGGTCAGACCTGCCTCGGCCCGCACGGCGGGCGCACAGTCTGCGACCGCGTTCCCTGCGAGCACCGCGGCAGCGATGCCCGGCAGCTCTCAAGCCGGCTCAGGCCGGAGGACAGCGGTCCCCGGGGCAGGCCGTGACGCTCCCGCCCAGAGCCCGGACCCTGTGTTCCACCCGGCCGCCCGCCACGTCCAGCCGCCGGGCGACATGCCTGCCGGCTGCATAAGCTTCGGCGACGGGCCTGGCTGCGGCACGCCGCGCCGAGGTCTTGCGCGGCGGGCCGCCAAGGAGCGGTTCAGGCCGGAGTGACGGCGAGCGTGCGGCGGTCCAGGTCAAGATGGACGGTGCCGCCGTTGTGTGCGCGCAGCCGGCGCCAGGCGGTGTAGCCGGTGAGGACGGCGTGCTCCCAGTCGGCCGCGCGACAGGTGCCGACTTCCAGGTGGGCCGTCATGTGGCCGATGGTGGTGAGCAGTTCGTTGTCGATGTGCGTGATGTCGGCTAAGTAGCGGTGCCGGGCGGCGTAGGAGAAGACCAGGGCCGAGATGCCCTCTTCGATGGCGATGGCGCGGCCGCCGTCCTCGGCCTCGTCCACCGCGGGATCGCTCCTGCGCTTGCGGCCGAGCAGGAAGCGGGTGACGGGCGACCATCCGAGGACGGCGGCGTGGGCGAGGTGGAAGGCGTCGTGGAATCGGTAGTCGTCCTCGACGCGGGATGCGCTGGTGAGGGGGTCGCCTGCGGGGGTGCCGTCTTCCCGGGTGAGCACGATGACGGTGCGTCCGTCTTGCTGGGTGGGCGTGAAGGTCAAGGCGGTCCGGCGCGGGAGCTGTTCGTGCTCGGGGAAGCGGTTGTCGAAGACGACGTGTTCGGCCTCGGGGGTGGTGCGCCAGCGGTCTTTGGCTTTCTCCAGGCCGGCAGCGGCGACATCGTCGAGGTCGAGGCCGAAGCGGTGGGAGAGGGCGGCCACGTACCACAGGACGTCACCGAGTTCTTCACGTAACTGGTGGGTGCTCTGTTCGTGGGAGGCACCATCGCGAAGGCGTTTTTTGTAGGCGGTGGCCAGGGAGCCGGCTTCTCCGGCCAGGCCGAGGAGGGGGACGAGTACGGGGTCGGTGCCAGCCGCCGGGGGCTGCAGCGTCTTGATGGCGGCTCGCTGGAAGCGGGGGAAGTCCACGACAACTCCTTGTTGAATCTTGGGACAAGAGCGTTGGATCAGCCGACAGCTTGTCCTACAGTAGGGCAAGCCCGTTGGAAAATCCGGCGATTGGGGAGAGCGCTGAGCACCGTCACACCGAGCACCGACGGCATCATCACGGTCATCATCGACTTCCTGGCGCAGCTGCAGGGCCGCAGCGCCGCCGACGTGCGCGCCGAGCTGGAGGCCGGCGGGCCGCAGATGCCGGTGGACTCCCTCCTCATCGTGGAGATCCTCACCCGGATCGAGACGCACTACGCGATCGCCATCCCGGCCGACCGCAAGTCGGCCCAGGCCACCCGGTCCGTGCGTGCCTTCGCCCACGCCGTCCTTGAGGCCATCATCGAAAGGCAGCAGTCATGACCCCCTCCCCTGACGCCCACCCGCGCGATCCGGAGCTTGCGCGGCTCGGGGCGCGGCTGAAGAAGATCCGCGACTATCTCAACATGTCCCAGCAGTTCGTCTCCGACAACACCGGCATCCCCCGCTCCGCCGTCAGTGACATCGAGCGCGGTGAGCGCCGGGTGGACAGCCTGGAGCTGAAGAAACTGGCCCGGCTCTACCGGCAGCCGGTCGCCTATTTCCTCGCCGAGGAGCCGGAAGCGGATCCTGGCGAATATGTCCTGGCCGGCCGTTTCCGGGCGCTGGCGGGGCTGACCGACGGCGACCAGAAGACGGTCATGGAATTCGCCGAGTACCTCTGCGCGCGGCGCGCCGCGGAACGGGAGGAGGCGGAGGCGGACGGCGCCCCGGGCGCGGGCGGGCATCCGTGAACTGGACGATGGCGCACCGTATCGCCGGGATGCGTGCCGTCCAGGCCCACCGCGACCTCGGCATCGACCGCACCCGGTACGTCCCCGTGCACCGGGCCCTTGGGACGGCCGGCGTGCTGGGCATGGCGCGGCCGATGCCGAGGCTGTTCGGTGTCTACTTCGCGCCCTTGGACAACGGTCCGGCCGTGCTGCTCAACGCGAACCTCAGCGCGATCACCCAGCGCCACACTGCGGCCCACGAGCTCGGTCACCACCTGTTCGGCCACCACACCGCGGCCGACGACGACCTGGACCCCGCCCTGCGCCGGGCCGGCGCCAAGTGGCCGGAGGAGGAAAAGCTCGCCGAGGCGTTCGCTGCCTGGTTCCTGATGCCCCGCCCGGCGGTGCAGGCCGGGCTCTTGCGGATCTGCCGCGGAACCTCCTTGGGCCCGGAGCACGTCTACCGGCTGGCCCAGGAACTGGGAACCTCCTATGCGGGAACGGTACGGCACCTGGACCACCTCCGGATGCTCGCCCCCGGCCAGGCCGGCTCCTGGCAAAAGATCACCCCCGCCGCGCTGCGCAGGTCACTGACCGGCGCGGAGCTGCCCGCCGGCCGCCAGGTGCACGTGCTCACCGAAGCCTCACACCAGCAGCAGGTGCACGCCGACGTGGGAGATGTGCTCCTGGCGCACGTCCCGGCGGCCTCCTTCACGGCCCTGCCCACCGGCCTGTCGTGCTGGCACGGCACGCCGGTGACATGCCCGGCCCTGGAGGTCACCGACGCGCTGGCCGAACCTGCCCAGCTCAAAATCGCTGCGGCGGGCCGGACAGCGCCGGTGGAAGTCACCGTGATCCGGGAGTCACCCCGGCACGGCATCGATCAGGTATGGCCCGACTGAAAGCGCCGCGGGATCCATCCGCGGCCGACGCGCCTGGAGGATGCATGCACACGTTCACCGTCACCGGCCGCGACATCACCAGTGCCTGGATCGCAGCCTGCAACGCCCTCGACCGCAAGCACAGCACGGACCGCACCGGCTTCCACACCGTCGTGCGCATCACCGATCCGGCCCGCGACGACCTGCGCTTCCGTACCGAGCTGGACCGGCTGCGCACCGCACGGGGCCACGAAGCGGTCGAGACGGTCGCCGCGACCCTCTTCCCCGCGGCCCTCGCCGCCACCTGCCCGGATCACGCCGCCCTGGTCGCCCGCTACCGCGCAATGTATGACCGGCTGAAGAAGTACCCGGGCAACACCCACGGAACCTACTTCGGACGTCTGGTCTCCTACCCCGGCCGCAAGCAACCCGAGTTCGACCAGCTCGGCCACATCATCGAGCGCCTGCGCACGCAGGCGGCCTCCAGGGGACCCATGACCGCCGCCTACGAGGCCGACCTCGTCCACCCCGGCGACCAGGAGCCATCGCTGCCCGCCGAGGCCGCCGTCCACACTCCCGGCCAAGACAACCTCTACCGCGGCTTTCCCTGCCTGAGCCACCTCTCCTTCCAGCTCTCGCGCGAAGGACGCGTGCATGCCACCGCGCTCTACCGCAGCCACTACATGGTCGAGCGCGCCTACGGCAACTACCTGGGGCTGGGCCGGCTGCTGGCCTACGTCGCCGCCCAGGCCCAGCTGATGCCCGGCTCCCTGACCGTGGTGGCCGGCCATGCACAGCTCGACGGCCCGGTCACGGCCCTGCGCCCGCTGCTGAGCGGCACTGCGCCGCTCGTCGCCTGACTACACCGTGCGGGTCGCAAGGCCGCCCAGACCCCACTTGGGCGGGAACCAGGCCACAACCGGTGCGGCATCGTGCCGGTAGGCCTGCTTGATGCGGCTGCGGCCGCTGATCCCGGCGATCTGCGGATGAGCGACCCGGGCGTACTTGTCGACCTCGCAGAAGAGGTTCTGGCAGTCGATCAGCTGCAGCGGCCGGCCCCGCAGCCCCGGAAAGGCCAGCCCCAGGCGGGCGAAGTGCCCGTCCTGGGTGTCGGCCATGTAGCGGATGACCTCCGCCTCGATCCCGTGGGCCGCCGGCCCGAAACACTTGCGGATCCCGTCCCGCGCCCCGGGGCCGGCCACCACGAAGTCCATCTCCGAAAACGGCATCGCCGCCGCATAGTTGAGGTCGATTAGATACTGGTAGGCCAAAAAGGGGCCGAGGGCCGGATAGCCCAGCAGCACCTCGAACGCGTCCTGCAGCCGTGGGGCCTGCTGCACCCGCTCGGGGGCACCGGTGGTCATCATCATCTCCAGCAGCCGCAGATGGTTCAGGTGCTTGCGCACCTCCCCCAGATGCGGTGGGGGGACGATGTAGGCAGCCGAGTACAGCCGCTCCCCTCGCGCGAAGGCCCGTGACAGCACCCGGCCGTAGGCGCGGAAGTCGTAGGTGTCCCAGCGCACCTCCCCCAGCTCTTCGGTGAGCAGCCGCCAGGTCGAGATCTTGTTGAAAATCTTGAACAGGAGCGTGCGGAAGAAGACCTCCTGCCACTCCTGCGCCCCGCGGTAGACCACGTCAGCGATCAGCACCTGACTGACCCGGTCCGCGGCCCTGAAGCAATTGGTGAACCGGTACCGCGACAGAATCGGATCACTGCTCCAGGGAGCCGGCGCGCCGGCCAGCCGCCGCTCATAGACTGCCTGCCGCTCGGCCGCGAACCTCCAGTAGGTGTCGAAGACCACCGTCGGCCGCAGCGTCCGTCCCGCCACCCGCACCTCGGCCGGCGGCGCGCCGCCCGGCCCGGCCGGAGTCCGACGCTCTTGCAGCAAGCTCACCATGACCCGCAATATATATTCGTTATAGGCGAGTTGTCAGCGAGGAGGAGCCGTGGAACTGCTGTGGCAGCAGCGGCGCCGCAACACCCTCGTCGCCTGGCCCGAGGAAGTCGACGAGCGCCTGGAAATCCTCGTGCGCGCCGCGGCCGCCGCCGGCGAGCAAACCTCCCGCTCCCAGGTCCTGGCGGCCCTTGTCGCCGCCGCCGAAGCCCACCCCGAAACCATGGCCGAACTGCTGCACGCCTACCGTCGCCTGCCAGCCGGCGCCCTCGCCGACGGCAACACCCGCGACGACCTTCCCACCGTCCGCGCCCCCGGGCCACGCCGAACCACACAGCACTAGCTTCCGCGCCCCATGGGTCGTCGACTGGCCCCACGAGTCCTGCGTGTACCAGATGCGTCAGCGTCTCGCCGTACGGCATACGTGCCCGGTCCCCGCCGAGGGGCCCTCTGCCATCGGCGCGCTGCCCGTGGTCCTGCACGGAGGAAGCCATCAGGTCCCAGAAGCCGGGGCTGCTGCCTGCCTGAGCCCACCGGTAAGGCAAGTGGTCGCAGAAGTTACTCAGCCTGCTCAGGCCGTGTACTGGCCGCACTGCCTGCCCGGTCGCTTCAGCAAGCCTGCTTTGACGGAACGACCCAGGATGGTGCGCAGTGATGTACGTGGGTCCGCAGTACCTTCGGGGCCCAACGCGCATCGTTCTCGGCCGGACGTATCGCGGCTAGTTCTGTCATTCGCAAGCATTCGCAAGCGTGATGCTGCCAGCAGTGAAGCCTTGTTCATGCGCTCGGCTGTCGCCTCGGACTCCTTGACTTCTTCGGCGCTGCCTCAATCCTGCGCGGCGGCGCCGCCTTCTCGTCGGCAGGAGTAGTCCGACGGGTTTTCGGCAGCCTTGGTGGATGCGGTGTCGTGCACAGGGCCCAGCCGTAGGACACCAGGAGACTCATAGTGCACTTGAAGGATCGTTTGTGCAGGTGAAAGCATCTCCTGGGCTGATTGGTTCGTGATCAACGGGGGGCGTGTTCCGCATGGGTGTCGTACTGCCGGGATGGGCCGACGAAATCCTCGACATCATCGGCGTGTCCTGGCCGAACGTCGACGAGGACGACTACCGCGAGATGGCGACGGCCATGCGCGAGTTCGCCGGCGACATCAACGACGGCGCGGGCCAGGCGCACGAGGCGGTCCAGGCGCTGGTCTCCTCGGCGGGCGGCGGCCAGGCCGCGGAGGCACTGAACGCCCACTGGAGCAAGATCAACGGCACCCACCTGGCCAAACTCGCCCAGTGCGGTGAACTGGCCGCCACCGCGCTGGACGGCGTGGCCGTCCTGATCGAGGGCGCCAAGCTCGGCGCGATCGTCCAGCTGGGCATCCTGGCCGCCGAGGTCATCGCGGCCCAGGCCGCCGCCCCCTTCACCTTCGGACTGTCCGAACTCGGCGCCCTGGCGGCGACGCAGACCACCCGCGTCATCGTCAAACGCCTCTTCAAGGAGGTCTGCCAGCAGGTCGCCGAACAGGTCGTCAGCATCGCCCTGACCCCGGTGGAGGAGGCGCTGGGCGCGATGGTCGGCGACCTCGTCGTCCAGCTCGGCGCCAACGCCCTGGGCGTCAAGGACGGCGTCGACCTGGGCCGGACCGCCAAGGCGGGCAAGGAGGGCTTCAGCCAGGGCGTCCAGGGCGCCAAGGACGCCGCCGGCAGCTCGATGCAACTGCTGAGCGCGGGCGGCGGGGGAGGCGGCGCGGGCGGCGGCTCCGGCAGCGGCGGCTTCACCTTCGACCACGACGCCCACGACAAGGCCGTCACCGGCCTGCAGAGCGCCGGCGGCCACTTCCGCAACAACGCCGGCGGCAAGATCGGCCGCGCCAAGAGCCACCACGGCCGCACCCGCGGCAAGGACGCCATCGCGGACGCCGCCAACACCATGCTCGACAAGGTCATCGACGGCATCGAGGACGCGGTCAAGAAATCCGCCAGACACCTCGACGACAGCATGACCCGCGGCGTCAAACAGATGGCCAAGAATCACAAGGAGAACGACAAGGGGCTGGCCGATCACTTCACCGGTCTCGGCAAGGGAGGCAAGAAGGACCCGAATGGGCCGAACGCGGGCGGAGGCGGCTCCCGCACCGGTGGTCAGCGCAGCGGAGGGGCGGGTAAGAGGGGCACGCCCTCCCTGCGCAAGGGGTCCCAGGACGCCGTGGCCAAGAGCAAGCCGATGAAGGGCCGCTGCAAGGGTGGCGACCCCATCGACATGGTGTCGGGCGAGATGCTCATGGAGCATACCGATGTCGAGCTGCCCGGGCTGCTTTCCCTGGTGCTGCAGCGCACCCACATATCGACCTACCGGTGGGGCCGGTGGTTCGGCCCGAGCTGGGCCTCGACGCTCGATCAGCGTCTGGAGCTCGATGACCGCGGAGCGGTGCTGGCCACCGAGGACGGCATGCTGCTCAGCTACCCCGTGCCGCGGCCGGCGGTCCCGGTCATGCCGGTGGCAGGGCCGCGGTGGCCCATGGAGTGGGACGGCCGCCCCGGCAGCCCCTTGTGTATCACTGATCCAGCAACGGGGCACACCCGGCACTTCGCCCCCGGTGCGGCGCCGGGCAGGGACGCAGGCCGTTTCATCCTGCGCATCGTTGCGGTCTCGGACCGCAACGGTCACCGGGTCGACTTCGACTACGGGTTTGACGGTGCGCCGACCGCTGTCCGTCATAGCGGCGGGTATCACGTCGCCATCGACACTGCGGACAACCGGGTGACCGCGCTGCGGCTGCTCGGCTCCCGCAACGGTGATACGGACGTTCCGCTCGTGCGTTACGGCTACACCGGCGGCCACCTGACGGAAGTCTCCAACGCGCAGGACCAGCCGCGGGTGTTCGAGTATGACGCCTGGTCGCGCATCACCTCCTGGACCGACCGCAACGGCAGCCGGTATGCCTACACCTACGACACCGAGCATCGCGTCGTCCGCGGCGAAGGCTCCGGCGGGTTCTTGAACTGCACCATCGCCTACGACACCCGGGAACGCACCACCAGGTACACCAATTCCCTGGGCCATACCACCACGCACCACTACAACGAACTGTTCCAGCGCACCGCCGTCACCGATGCCTTGGGCAACGTCTCGCACAGCGCCTGGGACCGCCACGACCGGCTGATATCCCAGACCGACGCGGTGGGGCGCACCACGCGCTATGGCTATGACGCCGCTGGCAACCTCACCGCCGTCACCCGTCCTGACGGCCACTGCTCTACCGCGCTCTACAACGACCTGGGTCTGCCGCTGCAGGTGACCGAACCGGACGGCGCCACCTGGCACCACACCTACGACGAGCAGGGCAACCGCCTGTCCACCACCGACCCGGCCGGTGCCGTCACGCGCTACGCCTACGACGGCTTCGGCCGGCCCGTGCAGGTCGCCGACGCCCTCGGGCATTCCCGCCGTCTGGTGTGCGATGCCGCCGGCCTGCCGGTACGGGTCACCGACGCCCTTGGGCAGGTCTCGGTCGCCGAGCGGGACAGCTTCGGGCGGGTGGTCTCCTTCACCGATCCGCTGGGACGTACCGAGCGTTTCGCCTGGACCACTGAAGGCCGACCGGTCTGGCGTGAGCACGCGGACGGCAGCCGCGACACCTGGAGCTGGGACGGTGAGGGAAATCTGACGGCCCACACCGACCGTCTGGGCAACACCACTTCGTACACTTTCACGCACTTCCACCAGGTCGCCTCCCGTACCTCGGCCGATGGCCGGATGCACACCTTCACCTACGACACCGAGGTGAACCTCGTGGGTGTGCGCAACCCCCAGGGCCACACCTGGCAGTACGAGTACGACCCGGTCAACCGGCTCGTCGGCGAGACCGACTTCAACCTGCGCACCCTCACGTACGCGCACGATGCCGCAGGCGAGCTGACCGCACGCAGCGACGGCCAAGGGGCGAGGACGACCTTTGTCCGCGACATCCTGGGGCGCCCCGTCGAACAGCGCACCGGCGAAGAAGTCACCACCTTCCACTACGACCTGTCCGGCGGCCTGGTGCATGCCGCCAACGCCGATACCGTCGTCACCCGGGCGTACGACGCCGTGGGCCGGGCCCTGAGCGAGACCGTCAACGGACGCACCACCTCCTACAGCTATGACCTGCTCGGCCGGCGGCTCAGCCGGCGCACCCCCTCGGGGGCCGTCTCGCGCTGGGCCTACGACCCCGCAGGCCGGCCCAGCAGGCTGGAGAGCGCCGGGAACGAACTGCACTTCTCCTTCGACGCCTCGGGGCGGGAGACATCCCGCACGCTCGGGGGCGGCAGCACCCTGGTGCAGACGTGGGACAACGCGGGCCGGGTGGCCTCCCAGTCCATCACCCGCGGCACGGGCGAGGCGCGCCTGCTGCTCCAGCACCGCGAGTACGCCTACCGCGCCGACGGGCACCTCGGCGCCGTCCACGAGCTGACGACCGGGACGCGGCGGTTCGACCACGACCTTGTGGGGCGCGTCACCGCGGTCCACGCGGCCGGCTGGGAGGAGACCTACGCCTACGACGCGGTCGGCAACCTGGCCCAGGCCGGCACCTCGGCTGCCTCCGGTACCGAAACGGCAACCGCCTTGGAGTTCAGCGGCACCCAGCTGCGCCGTGCGGGCCGCACCACCTACGCCTATGACGCCCAGGGCCGGCTGGTGCGCACCGTCAAGCACCTCCTCAACGGGCAGAAGCGAGCCCAGACCTACAGTTGGGACGCCGAGGGGCGGCTGGCCGGCACCGTCACCCCCGACGGCGTGCGGTGGCGCTACCAGTACGACCCCGCGGGCCGCCGCAGCGCCAAGCAGCGCCTGGCCCACGACGGCACCGCGCTCGAGGAGATCTGCTTCACCTGGGACGGCACCCGCCTTGCCGAGCAGGTCACCAGCGCCGGGCAGGCAACCACGTGGGACTACGCTCCGGGCAGCCACCGTCCGCTCGCCCAGCTCGAGCGCTCGCTCAGCGACGCCGAGGTCGACGCCCGCTTCCACGCCATCGTCACCGACCTCGCGGGCACCCCGACCGAGCTCGTCTGCTCCGAGGGCACCGTGGCCTGGCATCTGCGCACCACGGTATGGGGCGTCCCCTTCGCCGGGCAGGGCAGCGGCAGCACCGACTGCCCCCTGCGCTTCGCCGGGCAGTACGCCGATGCGGAGACCGGCTGGCACTACAACTATTTCCGGCACTACGACCCGCAGACCGCGCGGTACGTCAGCCCGGACCCGCTCGGGCTGGCCCCCGACCCCAACGACTACGCCTATGTCTGTGATCCGCTGATCTTCTGCGACCCGCTCGGCCTCGCCCGGATCCGGGGAGCCGGCGGCCGCTGGGAGCGCGACCCCAATTCCCCCCAGATTTCCCACAACCGTGATACGGAATACCCCGGCAGCTACCGTCAGTCGACACATGACCAGATGGCCGCGCGTTGGACGGACGAGGGGCTCGCCCAAGGCGGCGTGCCGGTCTACCAGAGCGGGCCGAACGCGGGAATGAGGATCCCGAGAAACGAACTGACGTGGCGTAACTCAGACGGTGACGTCGTCCCGTCGCACGAGCTCACCTACGAGCACCTCAACCCCGTCGTGGAGCACTGGAACAGCACTGGATACAATTCGGACCGGGCCACGAGAAACGACTTCTACAATAACGCCGACCACATGGAGCCCATGACGCGCAGTGAGAATTCCAGCGGCGGGGCCCGCATGGGTGTGACTTACCGGCAGGATACCGGCCCCAACTATTCCTGCAATTAGCGTAGAGTGAGGAACTGGAGACACCCAGATGGACCTGACAGCAAAAATTTCCGGCCTCCCCGGAGCTGCACCTTTGGACGGAGTGCCGGAAGCTTGGCACTGGTCACCGAATCCCCGTTTCAACTTCTTTGCGGCACTGACCGAGGACGGCAAGCATCTGTTCCAGGTCAATGTGATGGACGCCTGCGACCAGGACCTGGTGCGCGCAATGCTGCGATTCGCCCGCGAGCACTCCCGCGAGGCGACCGCCCCCGGCCGTTTCATGGTGCCCATCACAGGCTTCAGCCACCCCGGCTACGGATTCGACACCCTGGCATCCGTCCCTCCAGGCGTGCACGGGTACCTGGCCAGGGAACATCCGGATCTCCATTCCGTCGCCTACGCCGTTTTCCCCGGCTACCGCACGGAATTCTCGGGGTCCGAGAGCGAGGACGAGGCCCGGACGCGGGTCCGCAAGATGCTGCGGCCGACGGCCCTCGGCCGTGAACCGGTCCCGTTCCTCAAAATGCGCTACGACAACACACGGACCAAAAGCCGAAGCACCGGACCGGAGCGCGGGCTCGCCACACTCCCCGTCCTGCTGCAAGAACTGGAACTCCTGCAGCACGCCCCCGGAAGCTTTGTGGAATGGGAGAACCGCCACGGCGACATCTGGCAGGCCCGCTGGGACGACGGCCTGCGCCTCCAGGGCCCGTCGGTGCCCGACCGACCGGCCGACTCCGATGGCCTCCTCGCCTTCGCCGAGAAAACCGTGGCCGGTAGCCCATCACCGGCATAGCACTCCGGCCGTGCACTGTCCCGGAGAGATCACGACTCGCACCCGCAGGAAACCCCGACGCCGGGCAGCGCCCCGACGCTGTTCACCGAGTAACGGCAGCCGGCCTCCAGCCGGTTAGCCGCGCCCGGCCGGGGCAAAACCAGACGAAGTCACTCGCGGCCGAGTGGGCAGGCAACGCCGGGCGGGGCTGCCGAGGCGGCGAACCGGCTGGAGGCTGGCTGCCGTACCAGCCGGAAGGGCACAGCCCCGCCCTGAGCTCATTAGAGTCGGCGAGATGGTGACACCGGCGCTGCGAGCCCGCACATGGAGCGGTCAGACCTTCGACAACCCCACCGAGGAGACCCTGTTCGACCTGCTGAGCGAGATGAATCTGCGCCACCGCTACCTGACCGTGGAACGCCTTACCACCGAGCCGTCCGGCCAGCATTACATGCAGGTCCGCCTCAATGACGACTGGAGCTGCCATCTGGAATACCGGGACGGCGGATCCGAACAGCGCTTCCAGGCCCGCGTACCGGGGCCGTTCGAGATGGCCGGACACGACATCGCGGCTCGCGTCCTCACCTCCTGGGCCTTCGGCGTCCCCGGGTGGAAGGAAGCTCTTCCGTGGGTACAGGAACAGGACCCTCACGGCCAGCCTTAGAGGCGCAGCGCAACCAGTCCCGCCTCACTGTTTCTTACAAGCCTGACTGCGGATCCGGTCGACTCGCCGCACTGCGGCCGCCCGTCCTCGCCCCGGGCACCGCTGCGGTGTACCGCAAACGGCACTGCGCCCCGGAAGAGGTGAGCAGACAGCGAAGACGACTGTGCGCGCTGTCACCACCGACAGGCGGCGTGCTGAATGCAGGCTGCCGAGGCGCGCAAAAGCCTGCTGGCGAAGTGCGGCGGCTCCGGGGCAGCGAGGACCCCTACCCGGTCAGGGGGCGGCGTGGGCTTGGCCTTGGGGGTGGTGGTGGATCCAGGACAGGCCGCCGAGGTCGAGGTGGCGGCGGGCGCGGGTGACGGCGACGTAGGCGAGGCGGGCGTCGGCTGCGTCGATCGGCGGGGGTACGGGGCGGCCGTGCTCGTCCTGCTCGCCGGTGTCGCGCGGTGGCTGGAAGTCCTCGGCGATGCGGACGGCGGGCCATTCGCGGCCCTTGGCCTTGTGGGCGGTCGAGATGGTCACCTCGGCCTGGTCTTCGGGCACGAGCTGGTGGACGGCGGTGAGGATGGCGTCGGTGCCGTGGGCATCGACCAGGTCGACCAGCGGTTGCAGGTCGCGGCCGGCCGGGTCGTGGGCGGCGTAGTCCTGCAGTTCGCCCCAGCAGGTGAACAGCACCAGTTCCGGGTGGTGGGTGCGGCGGCCTTCTTTGAGGTCGCGGGCGGCCAGGGCCAGGGTCCGCAGGCTCTCCCCTCCCCCGGCCAGGGCCACGCGGTGGCCGAGCGCGAGCTGCTGCAGGACCTCGCCCAGGGCGCCGACGTTGGTGCGGCACAGTACAGCGTCCGCCCCGTCTGCGGTGCCGATCGCGGTGGGCACCGTGTCGCTGCCGGTCAGGCGCAGGGGGGCGTCGGCAAGGCTGAGCCAGCGGTTGGCCTCGCGGGCCAGGTGGGGGCCGAAGCGGAAGGAGCGGGACAGGGCCAGGGCGGTGCCGTCGAAGCCGGTCATGACGTCTTTGGCGCCGCGCCAGTGGTAGATGGCCTGGGCGGAGTCGCCGACCATGACCAGCTGGGCGTGGTCCCGCTGGGCGGTGAAGACCTGTTCGACGACGGGGTTGGTGTCCTGGGCCTCGTCCAGCAGGAGGAAGTCGGCGTCCAGGCGGGGGCGGGTCAGGGCCCAGATCTTCAGGTAGTGGTCGTGGTCGAAGCGGACGATGCCGTTGTCGGGGCGCTGCAGGTCGGTCCATGCCTTGTGGGCGTACGGGGCGAGGTAGTGGGCGAGTTCGGCGTGCAGCGCCGGATCTTCGAGGCCGCGCAGCGGGGGGACGTGGTCAGGGGTGAGGGCGGGGTCGGCGGAGTGGCAGAAGCGGGTCACGGTGCGCAGGACGGTGTAGGAGAGGGTCTTGGGCGTCAGCAGGCGTTCGCCGAACTGCAGCACCTTGGTCAGGCCGAGGTCCTGAGCGGTGTGCCAGGCGGGGCGGCGGGGTGCGTTCAGGCGGCCGGCGTAGCGGTGGCCGGTGGCGGCGAAGGCCAGGGCGTGGGCGGTTTTGCAGGTGACGGTGGCGGGGAAGCGGGTGGCGGCGTCGTGGGCGATGGCGCGGTTGTAGGCGAGGTAGCGGCCGCGGCGCCGGGTGCCGTGGGCAAGGAGGGCGAGGGTGGTGGTCTTGCCGGTGCCGGCGCCGGCCTGCAGGGCCAGGTGGTCGCCGGCGTGGAAGCGGTCCGCCGCGGCGGCCTGTTCGTCGGTGGGCTTCATGGTCGGGGCTCCGGTGGTGAGGGGCGCCTGGCGGTCCGGTAACGCGTCGCAGGCCGCTGGAGGACGTGGCGGTCCGCAGATGGCGGAGTCGGCGCGAGCGAGGACGCTTTCGGACGCGGAGGAGACGGGCGCTGAGGTGATGCACTCGGTGTTACGGCCGCGCGCGGTGGTGGCGGGCGGTGGTGGGCAGGCGTGGGTGGATGTGCTGGTGGTGCAGGAGCGGGTCGAAGGGCTCCCACTGTGCGCAGGCGGTGTCGGCGGCGGCCGGGGCGGCGGCGTGGACGGGGCAGCGCTGCGCGCGCCAGCGCAGCTGCTCGCCGTACGGCAGGCCGGTCAGGTCGTAGACGGCCATGAGGGTGTCGGGCAGGGGCAGCTGGCCGGTGGCCGGGGCGGCGGGCAGCAGGGCCCAGGTGCCCGGCGGGGCGTCCGGGGCCAGGAGGGCGCGGGTGCAGCGGTGGCGGGTGCGGGTCTGGGCCACGCACCGCAGGTCCTCGACGGGGCACGGGGCGAGGTAGCGCACGTACAGCAGGCGCACGACGGGCCGAGCCGGCCGGCAGGGGACGGTCGGCGGTGCGGGCTCGGCGGGCGGCGGCGGAAGGGCTCCGGCGTCCTTGAGGCGGCGGGTGCGCAGCGCCAGGCGGCGCCGGAGGGCGCGTAGTTGGGGTGTGGGGTCGGGCGGGGCGGTGCGGGCGGGGCACAGGCTCTGGTGGGTGATGCGGCACCAGGCGCTTCCGTCGTCGGCGGGGTGGGCGATGCCGGAGCTCAGGTGCCAGCGCTCGTCGGCGGGGACGACGGCGCAGGGCAGTTCAGCAGGGTGCAGCGGGACCGGGCTGCCGTCGGTGAGGTAGCACCACTCGATGGGATTACCGCAGTGGCGGCACCGGTCGCACTGGGCGCTGCGCAGCAGCCGGCTGGGGCTGTCGGCGGCCACGCGCAGCCAGCGCCGGGGGCGGGCTGTGTGGCGGGGGCTGCCGTCCCAATGGCGGCCGGCGGGCGGTGAAGAGCGCATGGCGGCGAAGGTCGCAGGCGACACGCCCCGGGCGGCTCATCATGGCCAGGCAGGTCCCCCGGACGGCGGCAGCCGGCAGGACATGCGTGCGAGGCGTCGGTCTGGCGTTCCCCGCCGGTCGCCGGTTCGAGTGATGTTGCCAGGGAGAGTGCGCGGCGCCGCCGGCCAGTTAGCCAGGACTGCCGGTGGGAGGCTCGTGGCCGTCACACAGGGCGGCGAAGAGTCGGTCGAGCGGGGTGCCCAGGGCGTGGGCGAGGGCGTGCCAGGTCTTGAGGGTGCCGATGGTGCGGCCCTGCTCGATTTCGATGAGGGTGCGGCGGGCCAGGCCGCTGCGGGCGGCGAGTTCGTCGTACGTCCAGCGCCGCTCGGCCCTCAGCCGCGCAAGCTCCAGGCGCAGCGCGGTGAGGTTCGGGTCGGGCGGGAAGATCGTCACCCCACCATCCGAAGGGGCAGACCCCTGCCCTGTCAGTGCAGACCTCTGCCCTATTTGCGCAGGTGGGGCGCCGGAGGCGACCCAGCGGGAGGGCAGAGGTCTGCACTACGGTGCGGCCGACCCCCGTCCGCGACCGGCCGGGACGAAAGCCATGAGCGGTATGGACCAGGAAGGAAGCGGACCCGTGAGGCGCTCCCCCACGCACACTGCGGTGCGGCGCACCTGGACCGTGGAGCTACGCCCACAGCCGAGCGGCCCGGTACTCGACTGCCCCTCCTGCATGCCTCGCACCCGCCCGCTGCTGGCCGAATCGGCACGTTCGGCAGCCCTGCACCATCTGGCCCAGCACGCCCGCGAAGACGCCCTGCCACTGCACCTGCGCACCTGCCAGTGCCAGACGCGCGGCTGTCGCTGGCACCCCCCGCACCGCGGCTGCACCGGCCCCGTCCTGCTCGTCCTCGCGCGAGACTGCGGCGGACGCCGGTGGCGACTGGCCGATACCTGCGCCGCCTGCGCGGCGGTAACCCCCCAGGCCGCCGCGGTACCCGACACCCTGCTCGCCCACCCGGTCGCCCCCACCGCGCCCCGCCGACCGGCCCCAGACCGTCCAGGGCCGGGTGAGCGGGAGCGCGTCAGGCAAATGCTCACCTACCTCGCCGCCGCCCTCCCCCGCTTCTGCTCCCCCACCGCCCGGCTGCTCGCCCTGCAATGCGCCCTGCGCGCCGATCGCCACGGGCGTGCCCGTCTGCCCAGCGGGCTTCTGCGCGGGATGCGTCTGGGCGGCAACGCCGTGCCCTGGCACGAACTCACCCACGCCGGCTGGCTGCGCCCCATGGCGAGCGCGGAGCACAATCGCCCCGGCATGACGGCGCAACTACTGGACTCTGCCGTCCTCGCTCAGGCCCCCACCCGCAGCGACCGAGCACGTGCCGCTCACTGGGCCCTGCACCCCGCACCTTTGACCATTGCCCACGGGATGCCGCCGGCCGTCCATCTGGCCGCGCTGGCCCTCGCTGCCCACACCGCCCTGCGTACCGGCAGCGCCGAGACCGAACAACTCACCCGGCTCATCGGGCTTCCCCTCACACAGGTGGAAGACCTGCTCGACCGCCTGATCCTCACACGCGTCCTTGACTCTTGGCACCACGATGTCCGCAACGAAAGCCTGCGGTGGTACTTGCCCCTCTTCACCGCTTGGACCCGCCACCTGACACCGCCCGGCATCTGACTGCCGGACCGTGATCGTGACCATGGCGGACATCGCAGTTCTGGACTTCATCTTCGCCTTCGGCAACATCTAAGCGCTCGCCCTGCGCCTTGATGTTCCCCGTCCGATCGCCCCCGTAGTGGACCCGCCTGTCATCGTCCTCTTGATCGCGCTGCGAATCCTGCCCCTGCACGCCCTGTCTCAGGCGGTGTTGCGGGCCAGTATCCGGCTGCTGCACCTGCGCGAGCTCCTCCCCTGACCCTGAACACAGCCGAACCGCTGCTGGCCAGACGCTACAGACGCATCTGGCCAGGGCATCGTCGCCCCGCTCCTCCTGCTCGACTGGGCACACATCGACCCCACCCGGACGGGCCTGCCTGGATACCGTCGCCCCGCTCCTGCTCCTGGGCTGGGGTCACGACGGCCCCACCTTCCTCGCCCACTTCCACACCACCGCACACCCACCACCGCACACCTGGAGGACGCCACCACATCTGCCCCAGCGCCCATCGCTGAGCCGGTGTCCACTCCGGTGTCTGCTCCCGAGACGGCGGCCCCGGCCCCCGCCGCGGCACCTGCGCCGCCCCGGCCGAAGTGCCCACTGTGATCGAGGTGCCCGACTCCGCCCCCACCCCGGCCATCACCAAGGCTCCTGCCACCGGCTCCCACCCGGCCCTGCCCGCAGCCCTGCTGAGTGCGGCCCGGCGCATCGCGGACACCCACCACGCCGAGCACGGAACACCGGTCACCTCCGCCCAGCTCGCAACCCGCATGGGCGTCGCCCTGCCGGTGGCCACCGCCGCCCTCGCTCAGCTCTGAGCCACCCCGGCCACCGGCCGGAACACCCCTCCCTCGAAAGCCACGCCCGCCCGATGGGCCTGGTTCGTCACGCCCCGAGCAGCACCAACACGCCTACAGCCACGGCCGGTTGCTGCTCGGGGCCCCGCCCCGACAGAAGGGAACGCCCCGAATGGTCACCCTGAACCTGCGCCACGTGGCCCCGCCGTGCGGGACCTGCTCCACCTCGTCAACCACCCCGACTCCGAATACGCACAGCAGCAGAGCGAACGCCTCAGCGGCTGCACCGAACCCGTCCGCCTGACCAACCGCACCGCCACCGTCGACACCACGACCGGTGAGGTCCTGCGCGCCTACACCTCCTCCGCCGAGCCCACCGGCAGCCTGCTCACCGCGACGCGCCTCCCGCTGCCCGGCCTGCTCCCGCCTCTACGCCGTCGACACCTACCACCTCATCCGTGCCGGCCTCTCCGGCGGCAAGACCGTCCCCGACACCGTCCGCGCACACCCCCGCGTCTTCGTCACTCTCACCCCGCCGTCCTTCGGCCCCGTCCATAACCGCCCCACCACGCCCGGCAGCGACATCCGCCCCTGCCGCTGCCGCAAGCTCCACGAACCCACGGAAATCCTGCTCGGGACGCCGCTGAACCCGGCAACGTACGACTACGCGGGCGCGGTTCTTTTCAACGCCCACACCGGAGCCTTGTGGGCCCGCTTCACCACATACCTGCGCCGCGAGATCGCCGCCCAGCTCGGCATGACTCAGAAGGCCGCCCACACGGTCCTGCGGGTCTCCTTCGCCAAGGTCGCCGAGTACCAGCAGCGCGGCCTGGTCCACTTCCACGCCGTCATCCGCCTCGACGGCCCGGACGGCACCAGCCAACCCCCGCCGCCGTACGCCACAGTCGCCGTGCTCACCGACGCCGTACGCGCCGCCGCTGCACGGGTCCGCGTCACGGTGGAGTCGGATGCGGTCGGGGAACGCGAACTCTCCTGGGGCGAACAGCTCGACGTACGCGAGATCGCCGCCTTGGCGCGGACGCCGAATTCGCTGATCAGGCCGTGGCCGCCTACGTGGCGAAGTACGCCTACGCCTCCGACACCCTCGACCGCGCCCTGTTCTGCCGCCCCTGCCAGGGACGCGGCGCCGCCCTCCTACCCCACGGAACTCCGCTCCCCTGCACCGCGTGCAACGGGGCCGGACAGTCCCGCCCCCTGCCCTGGCCAAGCTCGCCGAGAAGATCGTCGCCAGCAACCGTAGCCTCCCCATCCCCTCCGCGCAGTGCAGCGTGGCCGGGTAACTGACGTACTGGCTGGGGACCGTCGCCGTCCACCACCTCCGCGAGAACACTCACACCCGCTACACCGCCTGCGTCAACCGGTACCTCATCCCCGGCCTGGGCAAGAAGAAGCTCACCAAGCTCACGGCCAAAGATGTTCGCACCTGGCTCAACCAGCTCCGCACCACCTGCCAGTGCTGCACTCGCCGCATCGACGCCCGGCGCGACCAGCCCCGCTGCTGCGCAATCGGCCAGTGCTGCCACAAGCTGCTCTCCCCGCTGACGCTCACCTACATCCACTCCGTCCTCAAATCCGCCCTGGAGCACGCCATCCGCGAAGAGCAGTTCCCGCGCAACGTCGCCCGCAACGTCCGCACCAGCACCCCACGGCCCCGACACTTCGAACCCCTCACCCCCTGACCACGCACGGCAACGGCGGCGCTGATCAATCCCGACAAAACCGGCACTCCGAAAAGCCGGAATTCACGGAAGTGAACCTTTCAGCTCGGAATCAAGGACGTTACGTCACCCCTCTTCAAGCAATTCGACCCTAATTTCGCGATGAATGAACACCTGATCGCTAACGCTCGTTTTCAGCAGCGACTTCAAATCCTCAATACTCTCAATCGGATTGACTGCCTGCGCCACTGGAGTTGCAATCTTTTCAACGAGGTCCACTCGAAGGTCATCCTGTCCACTCGTCTCCGCTGCTTGTCCAGATAGGAGGTCGAGGCCTTCGCGAGAAATAGAGGTGATTGCGTCCACCCTGAACCTGACGAGACATTTCGACTCCGGGAGCCATCCCGCCTTGGCATTGACCGCCGGAGCGAATCCGACATTCACGTAGCACGACTCGTCCCAGCGGGACTCCTGGACGCCAACTACACAGTAGAGATCGCCAGACACTCTGTACCAGTTTGCCGACTTCTTTCGAAATCCCAGCGGCTTGAAGACCTCATTGAGAGCCTTCAGGAGAATCGAGTTAAACATCAGCCGAACCTCTTATACGTGTCGAGATGGCCAGTCCAGCTCTGACCGGTCACATCCTCCAACTCGGCGACGTACTTCTGCAACTGTCGCTGCCCCGTCGCCTGGCTGCTCTTCGCGTCCGACTTCAACTCGCGCACGACACGGTTCTTCCAGTCGACCGCATCGGGCCGGAGCCCGCTCGGAAGCGTAACTTCGAAGTCGTACCCAGCCCCCAGAGCATTCCTGTAGTTCAAGTGTGTCTGGCGCCCACGGGCCGCGTCCGCATTCTCCCCTGATGTGAACTGCCCCTTCTCGTTACGGGCGACGCCGCAGTTGCTGTTGTGAACCAGGACCGGCGTGGCCCCCGCCAGCACATAGTACGTGTGTACGCCCTGGACCGTCAGGTCGTACGTACGCTGCTGCTTCTCGTAATGGCGAACCGCGGAGACCTCAGCCGCACCCCCCGCGGAGGACAGCAGCCACGCACCAGGGTGCAGGTCCCCGGCCTCCACCCATTTTTCCTTCTCAGGAACCCAGAAGGGGTGGTTGTCCGTGGCGGTTACGACTCCCTTGCCACCATCCCCCTTCACCTCGATCTCGGCGAATTCCTTGTCGTCTTCTGTGCGGATTACAGCGACGATCGGGCGGGTTTTGGTTTCGCCGGTGACAGGGTCGGTCACTCTGACCTCATCGCCCGGCTCGATGTCCTTGATGTGCTTGGTTTTGCCGTTGGCGAGCAGCACATCGGTGTCGCCCAGGAAACTGTGGCAGGGGCCGGATCTTCCTGCCTTCGCCGCAGCCCTCACCGACTTCGCTACGGGCATCGGGCCGGCTCCCGCATGATCGGTCCCGACGAACTTCATCACTTGAGTGATGAAGATGTCGTAAAAGTAGTTCCTGGCCTTGTCGGTGCAGTTTTTCGTTGTGTGGCACACCGCCACAGCCACCCCGGCGATGACATAGTCAGGAGTACCCCCCACCATCCACGAGTCCTGCCTCTCCCGCTCCCGCATCGGAGCTTCGAGCTCCTCAAAGAAACGATGGGGAACTTCCTCACCCTTGGAGATGGGGTAGCTCATCCCCGTATTGCCGATGCGGTAGGAACGCGACTTCGAGGAACCGCCGCCGGTATACCTCCAACTGCTATCGGATTGCGCCCTCCCCCATTCGACGTTTTCGGTGGTGCCGCAGCCGTGCGGGCAGCCGTGGCCGCCGGGGGTGTACCCGTAGCAGTTGCCGGGGATCTCGCAGCCGCCGGGCATGAGGCCGGTGGGGTCGGGGAAGGTGGCGGGGTTGTTGTTGCCGTAGGTGTAGCCGTTGATCTGCTGGGGGTCGGCCAGATCCATGACCGGGTCGACGGAGAGGAAGCGGCCGGTGGCGGGGTCGTACTCGCGGGCGCCGAGGTGGACCAGGCCGGTGTCACCGGTGTCGTCGGTGCCACCGACGAAGCCCCTGGTGCCGGGCCAGGACTTCGGGGCGGTGCCGCGGGGGCTGCCGAAGGGGGTGGTGCGGCGCTGCTGCACGGTCAGGTCGGCGGTTCCGACGGCGAGTTGGCCGGTGTCCTGGTGGTCGGCGAGGGTGACGGTGTAGGTGCCGTCGTCGGCCAGGACGGCCTGGTGGCCGCCGCCGAGCGGGATGTAGCGGGTGGCCTCGGCCTTGGCGGCGTCCTTGCGCAGGGTCAGTTCGGTGGTGCCGAGGTAGAGGGTGGTTTTGGCGGGGGTGCGGGCGATCAGGCGGGTGCCGTCGGCGTCGTAGAGGTAGGTGGTGGTTTCCTTGGCGCCGCCGTCCTTGGCGGGCTGGGTGACTTGTTCCAGGTGGCCTTCGGTGTCCCAGGCCAGGCTCTGTTCGTCGCCGCTGAGGATGCGGCTGGTGGTGTTGCCGGCCGGGTCGTAGCCGTAGGTGTCCTTGGCGGTTCCGGTGGGGCCGGTGGTGGTGACGGAGGACAGGGTGTGGGACTGGGGCTTGCCGGGGCCGGGGTAGGCGTACGTCCTGGTGGTGTCCTGGGCCGCGTCGCCGGCGAGGTCGTGCTGGGTTTCGGTGAGGCGGTTGCCCGCCTTGTCGTAGGTGTAGCTCTGCCAGTACGGGGCCGGCCCGCCGAGCAGGTTCGCGGCCGGGACCGCCGCGCAGGTCTTGTCGCCCTGGGCCCAGGCCTGGCTCAGGCGGCGCAGGTGGTCGTAGGCGAAGCACTGGGTGTCGGTGCCGGTGCGCGAGACATCCGAGATGGCGGTGACGTTGCCGGCCGGGTCATAGCCGTAGGTGGCGTACCGGTCGACGCCGGGCTGGTCCTGGCGGTCGACGCGGGCGGTGGCAAGGCGCTGGGTGCCCCATTCGTAGGTGTTGGTGGCCCAGGTCTTCTTGATGCCGTAGCTCTCTTTGGTGCCGCCGAGCTGGTACTGCAGGGCCTTGCCGGTCAGGGAGTAGGTGACGTCGGCGCGGACGCCGCGGCCGTCGTAGACGGCGACGGGGCGCAGGGTCTGGTCCTGGTAGGTGTAGCTCCAGCCGCCGCCGGGCAGGGAGCCGGCCGCGGAGTAGCCGCGGCTGCCGACCAGGCCGCCGGCGCGGTAGGCGGTGGTGTCGGTGTAGGTACCGGCCAGGGCCCCTTCGGCGGGCGGGATGACGGTGGCGACGCGCTGGATGCGGTAGAGGGGGTCGTACTGGGTGACCTTGCGGGTGTAGGGCTGGCCGTTGACGTAGCGGGTGGCCTCGGTGAGCTGGCCCTTGGCGCCGGGCAGGGTGTCGTAGACCCACTTGGCGCGCAGGGGGCCGTCGGCGCTCTTCTCGCGCAGGGCAATCTTGCGGCCGACGTTGTCGTAGACGCTGGCCAGGGTGGTGCCGCGGGCGTCGGTGGTGGTGGTCTGCCGGCCGCGGTCGTCGAAGGTGGCGGTGGTGGTGCCCTTGTCGGGGTCGGTGGTGCGGATCTGGCGGCCGAGCTGGTCGTAGGTGTAGGTCCAGGTGTTGCCGGCCGGGTCGGTGACGGTGGCGAGCTGTCCTGCGGGGGTGCGGGTGTAGCGGGTGGTGTCGTAGGGAGCGTTGGCGGTGCGAGTGTGGTGCTGGCGCAGTTCGGTGGTCTGGCCGCGGGCGTCGGTCAGGGTGGTGGTGGCAGTGGCGCTCGGGGGCGGGATGACGGTGGTGCGGTCGCCGCCGTAGCGAGTCTGGGTGACGGCCAGGACGGTGCCGCCGTCACCGTTGCCGGCGATCTGGCGGGCTTCGGTCTCGCGGCCGAGGCCGTCGTAGGTGTGGCGGGTCTGGCTTTCGACGCTCAGGGCGTTGTCGGGGGCGAAGAGGGTGGGTGCGGGGGCGCCGGTGGTGTAGTAGGGGGCGAAGGTCTTTGCGGTCAGGCCGCGTTCGTCGTAGAAGGTGTCGCTCAGCAGCCGGCCGCCGTCGGGGCCGGGGGCCTGAATCTGGCGCGGGTGCTGGAAGCCGTCGAAGAGGGTGTAGGCGGTCAGGTGTTTGCCGCCGTCCTCGTCGAGGGTGCGGGTGGTGACCGCGACGGGTTTGCCTTCTTCGATGCGGTAGCTGAACTGGTAGGTGGGCAGGAGGTTGGTGCGGCGGTCGGGCAGCCAGATTTGATAGGCGCGGCCGAGGGCGTCGTAGGTGAAGGTGGTGCGTTTGCCGTTGGTGTCGGTGGTGGCGGTCGGCTGGCCGCGCAGCGGGTCGGTTTCGGTGGTGGTGGTCTGGGCGGTGGTGGCGTCGCCGTCGGTGGCGGGCGGGCCGGTCTGGGTGGTGGTGGCCGGGAAGCCGGTGGCGGGGGTGTAGGTGGTCGTGGTGGTGCGGCCGTCGGTGCGCGGGGTGCGCGCGGGGGTGGCGTCGCCGCGGGCGGTGAGGTCGGCGCTCAGGTCGGTGCTGGTCAGGGGCCGGCCGTAGGTGTCGAAGGTGGCGGCGGCTTCGAGGTAGGTGGCGGTGGTGCCGTCGTGTTTCTTGAGGGTGGCGGTGGCGGTGGCGTCGCCCTTGGCGGGGGCGGTGCCGTAGGGGGTGCTGTCGTAGGCGGTGCGCTGGTCGCTCAGGACGTCCTTGGTGCGGTCGGGGGTGGCGGCGCATGTGACGGCGACGGTCTCGACGCGGGAGGGCGTGGTGAGGATGTTCTTGTCGGTGTTGGTGGCGTAGGTGGTGCGGGTGCACTGGTCGTCGGCGGCGGTGGTCTCGTCGGCGAGGTCCTCGTGCTGGGTGGCGCGCCCGGCGACGGTCTCGAAGGTGGTGGCCTGGGCGGTGGTGCGCCACTTGGCTCCGTTGCCGTCGTCGAGGGAGGTGAAGGTGCGGGTGTGGGCGGTGCCGGTGAGGTTGGCGGTGATGGTGCCCCAGTCGCGGACCTTCTTGGCGGTCTCGTGGTGCCAGGGGCGGTTGACGGTCTTGGTCAGGACCTTGCCGCCGGGACTGGGGCCGGAGTAGGTGGCGGTCTTGTAGGCGAAGCCGGCCGTGGCGGGGTGGTCGGTGAGGGCGTCGCCTTCGCCGTCGGCGAGGGCGACGGTGACGGTTTTGGTGCCGCCTGCGGTGTCCTTGCGGTCGCCGTCCATGCCGCGCAGGAAGTAGGTGTCGGCCTGGGTCTTCATGCCGTCGGCGCCCTGGCCGCCGGTCTTGACGCGGACGTGGCCGTAGCCGCGCCACTGTGACCAGGTCTTGAACTTCTCCTTGGTCAGGCCGTCGTCATCGTCGAAGTGCCAGGCGGCACCGCCCAGGTACTCGTAGCGGGTGACCTGGTCGGGGGCGCCGCCGGTGCGGTCGGTGGCGGTCACGGAGGTGACCAGGTACTTGTTGAACCACTGCCGGTCCGGGTCGTCGCTGGTGGTGCCGCCGGTGTACTGGGGATAGCAGCGGGTGGTGTTGGTCTGCGGGGTGGGCAGGTCCTCGAAGCTGCAGGCGGGGGCGGAGTAGTTGACGTCGAGCTGGCCGCCGGATTCGTCGGCGACGGTGGACAGGCGGGCCTTGATGAAGGGGGCGTAGCCGTCGCCGGTCTTGTCCAGGCGGTTGGCGAGCTGGGTGTAGGCCAGGGTGGTCTTCGGCAGGGTGACGGCGGGGGCGGCGCTGTGGCCGGTGTGCTCGATGGCCTCCAGCAGAAGCTGGTAGTCGACGTCCGCGCTGCCCCAGCGGTGGCTGAGCGCCCAGGAGTCGACCTTGGCGTAGGCGTTGTCCTTGAGGACCTCGGTGGTGACGGCGGTCAGGCGTTTGCGGGTCCAGAAGGTGGGGCTGGAGCGGCCGTCGTCGCACTTGGCGGCGGCCTTGCAGTTCAGGTCCCAGGGGGTGTCGTACCAGTAGAAGGCCTTGGCGTCGATGGTGTCGGGCTCGCAGGTGACGCCGGCCTGGGGCAGGCAGCGCTCGGCGCTGGTGTAGTTCACCCGGGCCAGGGGCTTGGCGGCGTAGAGGTCGGCGGCCTGCTGGCCGTAGTCGGTGCGCTTGAGGTAGCCGCCGCGGGTGTAGGGGGTGTCGTCGTCTTCCTTGAGGTTTCGGCCGTAGGAGTTGGTCTCCTTGCCGTAGAAGTAGGAGACGGCGTTGTTGTGGGTGTCGACGATGTAGTCGAGGTTCCAGCGCCAGGCCTGCTGGCACCAGGCGTCCTTGAAGGCCGCAGCGTGGCAGGGCTCGCCGCTGTCGTCGCCGAAGACCGGGACGGTCCAGGTGGAGTCGGTGGTTTCCTTGCCCGCGGCCCAGCCGGGCAGCCGGTGGTAGCCGAAGTAGTAGCGGGTGCCCTTGGAGTCGGTCAGTTCCCAGTACTCGTTGTCGTTGTCGCCATTGGCGCGGTCGGCGGAGGTGAGCTTCTTGATGCGGGTGCCGTCGTCGCCCTTGAGCTTCCAGGCGTTGTCCCCGGCGGGGACGAGTTCGCCGGCCTTGCCGTTGAACGTCAGGAATGCGTTGTCGTAGCCCCAGCACAGGTCGGCGGGCTTCTTGCCGTCGGCGTTCTTGACGTCGTCGTCGGCGCAGGGCTTGTAGCGGCGCTCGATGAAGCCGGGCCACATCTCGAAGCCGTCACCGGCCCAGGAGGCCTGGTTGTTGGTGCCACCGGTGCGGCCGTCGAGGGCGCCGGAGGCGTAGGACAGGCCGACGGTGGGCTTGAGGCCGCCGGGCACCTCGGGCACCGGCATGGGGTAGGACCAGGTGAAGTCGCCGGTGTTGAGGTTGGTGTTCCAAGTGGCCGACGGGGACAGCGAAGTGGCCTTGTAGTCGCTCTTGTCGCCCTTGTCCGCGGCGGCGGCCACCAGGACGGTCGGCGCGCCCTGGCGCAGGCCGACGGCGGAGGCGGTGAGGGTGTGCCGTTCGGTGTCGTTGGCCGTGGGCAGCGGGGTGGCGGTGCGGCACGCTGGTTTGTCGGGGGTGGTCAGGGCGCAGGCGGGCAGCTGCAGCAGTCCCAGGCGGGAGGCGTAGCCGCCGCCGTAGGCCCCGGCGAAGTCGGCGTAGCTGACGGTGACGCCGACCGCGGTGTTGCTGCCGAAGGCGGCTGCCGCGGTCTTCGGAGCGGGCTGGGGGGTGAGGGTGAACAGCATGCCGTCCAGGCCCGCGCGCTGGGCGCGCTGGTGGTCCAGGACCTGGGCGGTGACGGCGGCGGGGGCTGCAGTGCGGGCCGCGACGGCGGTGCCGGTGGCTTTGCCAGCGCCGGGCTGCGGGGCCGGGGTGAGGCTGAGCGGTAGGCCCGCGGCCTTGGCGGGGGCTGCCGAGCGGGCGGTGGGCTGGGTCAGGTCGATGGTGGCCGTGCCGGGGCGGGGCCAGGACGCCTTGGGTGCCTCGTGCGGGGTGCGGGGGCCCTGCTGCAGGGTGCGCGGCTTGACGAGGCTGACGGCCTTGCCGGAGACGGGTTTTTCGGCGGCCGGCAGGCCGGGGCGGTTGGCGGTGTCGGCGGCCGGGGCCGGTGGAGCTGAGGTGACCTGCAGGAGGGCGCCGACCATCACCGCGGATGCCGCCAGGGCGATCTTGCGCCGTGCCGCGGCGGTGCGGTGTCGCAGTGCCAGGGGGCTGTGGGCTCTGGCCTTGCCGTTCATCGCTGTTCCAACCCTTCGGTGTGTCACCGCGGCCCGTCAGAGGGCCAGGTGGCATGAGGTTTCAGGGGAAGAGGGGGTGCTGCGCCGGGCCGCGCGCGGTCCGCGGCCCGGGCGCTACGGCTGGGGGACGTCGGTGGGTACGTCGTCCCAGTGCTCGGCGAGCCAGCGGACCTGTGCTTCGCTGAGCGCGCCCTGGAAGGCCCACAGGTCGTCGACGGCGCCCGGCCAGTACTCGCCCCAGCTGCCGCGGCCCTTGGCACGGCCGACCTGCAGGGTCTTGACGGCCTGGAAGGAGAGCGCGTTCTCGGCCCAGGGCACCTGGTCGGCGCAGGCACTGCTGTCGGCGTCCCCGTCGCCGTCGGCGTCGGTGCAGGCGAGCGCTTCGAGGGTGCCGTTGACGTAGAGGCGGGCCTGTTTGGCCAGGCCGTCGTAGACCACGGCCAGGTGGTTCCATTCCCGCACGTCGTAAAAGCCCTGGGCGTTGTCCGCCCGGGTGAGGGGGGCGTCGGCGGTGTCCTTGTCCGCCATGGCGAACTGCCAGCGGCCCTGGGCCTGCGGGTCGCCGGGGGCGGGTACGAAGCCCACGGCGAAGGCGCTGGTGTGCTCGCCGTCGGCGCTGAGCAGGGCGGAGGCGCCCTTGGGGACGGCGGCGGCCTGGACCCAGGCGGCGACGGTGAAGCTCTCGCTGGTGTCGACGGGCACGGTGGAGGTGGCGGCGTAGTCGCCGGTGCCGTCGAGCAGCAGTCCGTTGCTGCCCATGAAGGCGGCCTCGGGCGTCAGCTTGGCGTCGCCGTACAGGGCCATGGGGCGGGCCGGGGAGAGTGCGTCGGGCGTGGTGACGGGGCCGGTGCCGGTGCTCTGGTCGAACTGCCAGCGGCCGGCGAGCAGGGGGCGGTGCGCGAAGAGCTGTTGGACCTCTTCGGCGGAGACGGGGCGGTCGAACAGGCGCACGTCGTCGATCTGCCCGGGGAAGTAGCTGCCCAGGGCGCTGTTGCGGTAGGAGCCGGCGCCGATCAGCAGGGGCCCGGCGGCGTAGAAGGCTCCGTTGAGCTTGGCGGCGCCGGCCTTGTGGCCGTTGACGTAGAGGGTGAGGGTGTCGGCGATGGTGTCATGGACGCCGACCAGGTGCGCCCAGGTCCCGCCGGCGGCCCGGGGGCCGGTGGCCCGCACCGGCGTGCCGGTGGGGGCGTCGTCGGTGTACTGATTGAAGACCCAGCGGTCCAGGTCGGCGGAGTAATACAGCTCGAAGCCCGGTGCGTGAGCCCCGGCCTGGGCGGCGACCACCGCCGCATGTGAGGGCTTGGCAGTATCGAGTCGGGCCCAGGCCGAGACGGTGAAGGAGCGGGCGGTGTTCAGGTGGGGGGCGTTGACGCGGGCGTAGGCGTCGGTGCCGTTGAAGGCCACGGCGTTGCCGGCGACGCCCGGCACGCCGGGCTTGGCGCCGCCGTGGAACTGGGCGGGCAGGACGTCCGCGCGCCCGGAGATGTCGGTGGCGCCAGGCTGCTCGTCGAAGTCGAAGACCGCGACGGCGGGCCGTTCGGGGCCGGTGAGGTGCTGCTTGGCGTAGAGCTTGGCGACCTCCGGCGCGGTGAGCTGCTTGTCGAAGACCTGCAGTTCGTCGATGGCGCCGGGGAAGTGCGCGGAGACCGTGCCCCCGTAGGAGGCGGCGCCGATGTGCAGGCCGCGCCGGGCGTTCCAGGCGGCGCTGTAGGTCGTCTCGCCGGCGAGTTTGCCGTTGACGAACAGCTGCAGTTTCTTCGCGATGGGATCGTAGGAGCCGATCAGATGGGTCCACTGGCCCGGCGTCAGGCCACCGGGCGCGGGGGCCATGGCCCGCACGATGGGGGCGCCGGGGTCATCCTTGGCGTACTGGTTGAACACCCAGCGGTCCAGGTCGGCGGAGTAGTACAGCTCGGTGCCGGAGACCCGGTTGCCGGACTGGGCGGCGACCACCGCCGCGTGCTGCGGCTTCTCGGACGGCCTGACCCAGGCGGAGAGGGCGTAGCCGCGGTCGGTGTCGACGACAGGCAGGTCGGCGGCGGCGTAGGCGTCGGTGCCGTTGAGCCACAGGGCGCTGTTCAGCAGGCCGTCGG
This sequence comes from Streptomyces paromomycinus, assembly GCF_003865155.1. Classification (NCBI taxonomy): domain Bacteria; kingdom Bacillati; phylum Actinomycetota; class Actinomycetes; order Kitasatosporales; family Streptomycetaceae; genus Streptomyces; species Streptomyces paromomycinus. The sequence goes on from NZ_BHZD01000001.1 coordinate 84,430, forward strand.
CGCCGGTACGGGCGCCTCCGTACAGGCGTGCGGTGCGGGCGGGGGCAGTTCCCTGGGCCTGCTGGGCGCCGGCGGGCTCGTCCAGCTGCCAGGCGGCGCGGTCCGGCTGGCCGGCCTTGACGCGGAACTGGTAGGTGCGGATCTCGCTGCCGTTGCCGGCCGCGTCGAAGGCCTGGGCGGTGACGAAGTTCAGCCCCGGCCGGGCGGGCAGCACCATCGCCTTTTGCGCAGCGCCGGCGCTGGTGGCGAGCTCGCGGGTGGGCCAGGGGTCGCCGTTGAGGTTCCAGCGGTAGCGGGTGACGTCGCCGGAGGCGGAGTGAAGGGTGAAGGTGCCGTACTGGCCGACTCCGTCGTACCACGGGTCGTCGGGGTTGTCGGGGTCGGAGGCGGGATACTCGCCGGAGGTGACGGCGGGGGCCTTGGGGACGCTGGTGTCGTAGACGAAGTAGCAGGCGGTCGCCGCCCCGGCGAAGGACCACGGCGAGTACTGGGCGCCGTCCCAGGCCCGGGCGTACCAGAAGATCTGCCGGTTGGCGGGGATCGAGGCCGGCAGGCTCAGCGCGAAGCTGGAGCCGGACTTCTTGGCGGTGGTGCGGCCCGGCTGCCAGCGGGCGATGGTGCCCTTGCCGTCGCCGGCGTCCCACTTGGCCTGGAACTGCACCGCGACGCTGTCGCCGTCGGGGTCGCTGACGTTGTTGGCGTAGATCTTGCCCAGAGTGCGGGTGCGGGCCGCGGTCTCGGGCTTCTTGCACACCCCGCCGTACTCCATGGCCAGCTGCGACATCGTGATCTGCGCGGGCGGCCGGTTGTACTGCACGCGCAGGAACGCCTTGTCGGAGAACCGCTTCCAGCCGTAACGGTCGCCCTCGTCGCCGGCGCGCAGACCGAACGTCATCGCCGGCCACTGGTTGTTCGCGGCCTCCTGCACCGCGGACTTCACGTCGAACTCGGCGTCCCGGGCCGCGCAGCCCTCGTAGCCGTAGGCGAAGCTGGAGGTCTTCAGGTGCCGCTGCCAGAACCCGTCGGCGTTCTGGGTGTTCCAGGTGGTGGCGGAGGAGATGTCCTTGGTGCGCCACAGCTGCACCTCCCGCGCGGAGCAGGACGCCGCCCAGGTGTTGTGCACCACGAACTCGGCCTTGAGGACCGTCTTGCCGGCGAAGGCGGCGGTCGGCACGCGGTAGAACAGGCGCTTGGTGTCGTTGGGCTTGCAGTAGTTCCAGCCGCAGTAGCCCAGCCCCGCGTTGTTCTCGCCGTTGAACTTCCACTGCGGGGAGGAGGCCCAGTACTGTGAGGCGACCGTCCAGGCTGCTGCGCGCGGCGAGGACCACTGGGGGTCGATGAAGACCGGGTAGACGGTGTCCTTGCCGGTGAGCACGTCCGCGTCGGGCTTGAGGACCACTTCGTCCTGTCCGGCCGGCACCTGGACGCCGACCGGTGCCAGCTTGCCGGACTCCCCCGCCCCCGGCTCCTGGCCCGTCTCCTGCTCGGCGACGGGACCGGCCCGGGCGGCCTTGGACCCGGTGACGCCCTGCGCGGGGCGGCCGGGGCTGGAGTCCCACATCAGCGGGGTGGGCGCCTCGAACACCGTGGCCTTGGCGCCGTTGTCGACCGCCTGAAGTCCCCCGCCGGCGGTCTCCTTGACCTGCAGGCCGGTCGCGGACAGCTTCAGGCGCAGCTGCGCCAGCTCCGCGCTGGCCGCAGCCTGGGCGGACTTGACCACCAGCAGCTGCGTGAACCCGTCCGCCTGCGCGCCCATGCGCAGGTCCACCTCCGGCAGCACGTCGCGGTAGGTGGCCGTCGCCCCCTCCAGCACGGGGGCCGGCAGCCGGGCCGGCCAGGTCAGGGCCAGTTCCCGGCCGGTGCGCTGCATGCGCACCAGCGGGCCCGTACCGCCCCCGGAGAACCGCAGGTCCACCGTCGCGGCCTTCGGGGCCACGGTGCCGTCACCGGTCGGCACAAGGGCGGTGTCGATCTCGCGCCACTGGCCCTTGATCCGCGCCCGTACCGGGCGTAGGTACTCGCGTGCCTCCAGGTTGCCTTCGGGGGTGGCGAACACCTCCCGGCTCTCCCCGCGCGCGGAGGTCACCTCGACGCGGGTGTCGCTGCTCCTGGCCTGCGCCAACGCGGCCTGCTCGGTCGCGGCCTGGGCCGGTCGGGCAGCCGCGGCGCGGACCGCAGGGGGCGGGTGCGCCGTACGGGACTGGGCCTGGGCCGCGGGAAGCCCCGGCAGCAGGCTCACCGACACCGCGGTGCCCAGCAGCCAGACCAGTAACCGGCTGGCGCCGCGCCGTCTGCGCGCCGAACGCTCCATCCCCACTCCCCGCCCACTTTATGAAGATTCCATGAAGACCGTGGAGCGGGACAGTACGGGCACCGCAGGACGGTGGTCTAGATCACTCCTCCCGCACAGAGGGGGCAGACACGGCATATCACTCCAGAAAGGCTGGTGATCTGGATCACTCGCGGGAAGGTTGTACGGCAACAGGAAGCAAATTCATAAGGATTCTCCGACTTCCCGATCGAACGTGTTCCAGCCTGCGGTCCTCACCGCCCAGAGGCGAGCCCAGACGCCTAGTCCCTTCCTGCCCCACACGGCGCCCGACACCGCTCGGCCCCGCCGGACCACATGCCTGTCGGGGGTGACGAGCCGGAAGGGAATGCGGGGGCGCGCGGTCACCGGCGGCGCGACTCAAGCGCACTTGCTGAGAACGCTGCGCGACGCGCCGCCGCCAACATAACGACGAGTGGCGGATCTTCCCGGACGCGTGCGTGCGCGACGGCGGTACAACCGCTACCGGGCGCACTCAGGAAAGCACCAAGGCACGAACACCGGTCCTTCGCGGCAGCGTCGGCCTCACAGCACAGCGAAGAGCACCCTGAGCAGGACGGCGGCACCGAGAATCACTATGGCTGCCTGCGCGACGCGACGGGGCGACGGTACGGCGACGACCTTCGGGCCGCCCTGCTCGGGGAAGGCGTAGAACACGCGGTGGGGATCGTCCGGCACCATGACCCTGACGACGGGCAGGTAGCGCAGGTGAGCGCAGCGGGCGACCTCCCCCGGGACTTGGGTGAGCCGGGGCTTGAGGGCGCTTTGGTGGGCGGCTGGCAGGTCGTGCGGCAACTTGTCGCCTGGCGCAAGGGCGGCGGTGCGCCAGCTCCCGGTCTCCTTGGCCAGGTACCGCACGAACAGAGGTGGATGCGGGGGCGGCTGCGGCACGCGTTCTTCCGACCGGGTGTGCCGGATGAGGCCCTCGGTCCAGGTGACGGTACGCCCGGCTCCCCGGCAGGCCGTGTGGGCGATCGTCCCCTGGCTGTCGCACCGGGGGCAGGGCACGGACTCCGTACCGGCGCAGTCCGGGCACACGACACGGCCGCGGCCGCGGCAGCCACGGCAGGCCGCCTCCAGCGCCCCGCACTTGAGGCAGGTGACGCGCTCGCCGAGCCCGGTCGCTGCCACGATACGGTCGTGCCGGCGGACGCCGCTGCCATCGCACCGGCCGCAGGACTCGCTGCCGCCACAGGCCGGGCAGATGCGCGAGGCCGGGCAGGTGAGCGCGCCGCGGCCCTGGCAGCGGTCGCAGGCGACCTCACCGTTGCCGCAGGAGCAGTGCTCCTGACGGACGGAGTCGCGCAGCACCAGTTCCCACTGCTGCTCGTCGCCCGCTTTCGCCGGGGGCGTCACCGTATAGGCGTCCAGCTTGCGGTAAGTCGGCCGGCCGGACAGGTCCTTCTTCCCGTGGTGCACCCGTTCCTGCTCGGTGCGGGACTCGACGGTCCGCACGATGCGGCACTCAAAGACCGGACGCCACCTGACCTCCGCGGTTGTCATATTCACGGTCTGTGTCGATGTGCCACGGGTGAGGAGCCTGCGCTCGACCGCATTCAGCAGAGCCCGCTCCCCTGGTATGTCACTCATGCGCGCTTCCTTCCGCTGCTGCCGCTGCCCTTCTGCTGTACGTGCACGGTCCGCCGGCTCGTCAGCCTTCCGCCGCCGGCCTGGTCACCAGCGGCTCCGCCCCCGCACCCCTCCACCTGCCTGGTCAGGGCTGCCGGTGAGGCCCACGCCGGCGCACGGCCCTCTTGCGCTGTGCGCAGCGGCCCGCCGCACCAGAGCAGCACTATGCCGACGATGTCGCGTTTCGCCCATCCGCCCACACCGCGGCCGAACCGCCGCCCTACCGTGCCCGAAGGCTCCCGGTGCGCGCATGGTGCGGTCGCCGCCTACTCGACGGGCCCCGGACAGGTGAGTTCGGCCAAGTCGTTGTGCCATGGACGGATCCGGTCGGTGAACTCTGCTGCCTCAGGGCCGGTAACCAGCGAAGCGGTCACCTCGATGAAGGCAGCGGCTTCTGCATGGGCCATCGACAGCAGAGCGCTGCCCTCCGGTGCACGCAGGCGGACAAACATGCGTCGGCCTTTGTGCGGAAGGCGGTCGGGCTGGCCGCCCGGCCAGATGATCACATCGCCGATGCCGACGCTGTGGGTAAGGCCGCCCTCCAGCAGGTCGTGTGCGAACGTCCACACCCGTTCGTCTTCGGTGCCGGCGTTGAAGCAGGCGGTCACCGCGTACGGATCGGTGGTGCGGTAGGTCAGACGCACCGGAAGCCGTTGCCCCTCGTCCTCCTCACTGAGGTGGAAACGCATCCACAGCTCGACGTTGATCTCGGCTCCGTCCGCCGCATGTTCCTCCCGCAGATGCATGCTGGCGGGCATGTCCGGTGGCGAAGTATGCCGACCCGCCATGCCGATTTCTGCCGTCTTGGGCGTTGCGGTGTCGGTGCGAGGCACGAGAAACGAGCTGCCGGGTTGACGTGTGAAGCTGTCCAGGTCGGGTGGGCTGGGCTGTTGGATGGGGATGGCCTGGCGATGGACAGGGTTGAGATCCACAGCTTGTTCGGCGGCGATCAGCAGTTGGGCGCACGACAGTTTCATTGCGACCGGGAGGCGGGGCCATTCGTCAGGCGCGTTGGCGTCTGCCGCGACAGCGCGCCACAAGGCCAGTGCCGCCAGGGTGTGCACACGGTCAGTGGCAGGCGGGGTCATCGACTGCCGCCACGGCCAGCGGGAAGCCGGCCCGGGCGAGTGCAGGTGAGCGAGCGGCGATGCGGTCAGCCCTCTATCCCCTGGGGGTGCTGGATGCAACAGGTCTGTGAACCGGGCCGGGAACACGAGCCAAGTCGGCTGTGGGAGCTTGGAATCCGCCGCCGTACAGGCTTCATCTGTCGGCGCAACGGTGCGAGCGGCCCCGTTCGTGCCACGAGGCGACCACCTTGTGCTGGGGTACGGGGCGCCCCATGCGGGCGGACCGCTCGAAGATGGTGCCCGTCGCGCTCCAGTGGCTCAGGGTCCGCCAGCTGTACTCCATCAGCCCTTGGATGACGGTCTGGTACTGCGGGCCGGTGAAGTCCTGCCGGCGCAGGTATTCGACCAGCGCGGCGTCGGCCTGCCGACGCCGCGCGCGGGCGTCTTCGTCCTCGCGGCTGGCTGCGGCCAGGTCGGCTTCGAGCTGACGCAGGGACGCCTGCTCCTGTGGGGCCGCCGCTGCGGGCGCCCCGGCGGTGTGCGAGGTCCTGTCCTGGGGCGGGCGCCCCTGGCAGTTCTCGTCCTGCACATCTGCTCCCTTGCCTCGTCCAGCCCCGAGCGGGTCCGTCATCTGGTGGGCCCGGCACAGCACGTCCCGCAGGCCCAGGGCGCAGGAGGGGGCGTCCGGTAAGCGGACCGGGATGCACGGGCGCACATCGATGCGGTAGCTCGGGATGGTCACGAGCGATCCTTCGGTGCGGAGCACCGCTGCCGGCACGCGGGAGCGGTGCGGCGGATGTTGCCAAGAGGGCGCAGGCCCCGACAAAGGTGCGGTGGTACGGCGTCAGCACAGCACTGCGGCTCCGAAGCGGTGGCGAGGCTGCCGGTTTGGAAGACACGGCACCATGCCGGGGTGTATAAGGGCACGCCTCGGTCCGGGCGGGGCGCCGGCCGTGCGCCGGTGCGCCAGGTCGCGCGGGCAGGACGGGCCGCTGCGTCGCGGCAGGCGGTGGGGCGGCAGCGTTTTAGGGGGCCTGGTCGTGGACGAGGCCGAGTTCGGCGTCCAGGTGCAGCAGGTGCCGTCCGAGGCGGACGGGTTCGGGGCGGTGCGGGGTGTGGGCGAGGAGCGTCAGGTCGGCCAGCAGCGGGTGCCGGTCCCAGGAATAGGGCACCGGCGGGCAGTTGGCGGTGTCGCTGACCCAGTCCTCGGGGACCGCCACGGTGCGTTCAAGCACGGCGCGCACCTCGTGCGGGCGCAGCCGCTCGCGCTCGGGCAGCGCCCGTGCTTCGGCCCGGTCCAGGGACAAAGCACCGCTCGGCTGCCGGTAGCAGGGCAGCAGCCGGCACGGCCGCTCCCCCGCGCGGGTGGGGGCCTGCCCGGCGGTGGTCGGGCGGCGGTAGAGGTCGGCCAGCGACCCGATCCGGCCGGGCGGCGGAATGACCTGGCTGGCCGCAAGGTGACTCTCGGCCTGCGACCGGGCCTGGTGGGCCGTCTGTGAGGCGGTCGGCTGTGCGGGCGGCGGGACGCCCAGGTCCGCGTCCAGCTCGGCCAGCAGCAGCGGCACCTGGTCGGGCAGGGTGACGGTGCGCTCCGGGATGCGCTGCAGCAGGGCCGCAGTGGCCTCCAGCACGGTGACCGGCTCGCCCGCCTGCCAGACGGCGGGCAGCGCCGTCGCATCGTCGTCGACCGGGTGCAGCACCGTCAGGCGCGGGCCGCGCCGGCGGATCCACGCGGGCCGGGGGTGCCCGGCCGGGCCGCCGCGCTCATGCCAGGTCTTCTCGCACCGCCACAGCCGGCCGAGACGCTGCAGCAGCCGGGCGAGGGAGGCCAGGTCACTGATCATCAGGTCGGCGTCGATGTCCAGGCTCCTGTCCAGCAGGCTGGTGGTCACCACGACCAGCCGCTGCGGGCGCGGGCCGCGCGGCCCCAGCCAGGTACGCACCCGGCGGGTGAGGGGCTCGCGCTGGTAGCCGGGGAAGCGGGCGTGCAGCAGCACCAGGTCGCGGCGCGCATCGGTCCAGGCCAGGGTGTGGCGCAGGTAGAGGTAGGTGTCCTGGGCGTCGGCGACGGTGGCGCACACCACCACGACGCAGCCGCCCGCAGTGACCACCAGCGCGACTTCGGCGCCGATCTGCGCCAGACGCTCATCCGGCGCCACGCTGCGCTGGGGCCCGCCGTAGCGCCGGTAGCGCACCGGGCGCAGGTGCACCGTCACCGTACGGCGCTGCTCGTGCGCGTGGACGGTGCGCCGGGTAGCGTCCATTTCCGTGCAGGCGGCGTCGCGGGCGGCGGCGTAGAGCCAGCCGGGGTAGGCGAGCGGGAACGCGGCCTCGGCCAGCCGACGCCAGGAGTGTTCGGCGCCGGCCAGATAGGCGCGCACCAGGTCCTGGGCCACGTCGGCCGGCAGCGTGGCGGACAGGACGACGACCGGGGTGCGACAGGCGCCGAGCCAGTGCAGCAGGCGCCCCAGCAGGTGTTGCATGTAAGGGCTGTAGTCGTGGGCCTCGTCGATGACGACGGTGCGTCCGCACAGGGCCAGCATCCGCAGCGCCTCGAAGCGCACCGACAGCACCGCCATCAGCGCCTGGTCGATGGTGGCCACCGCGAACGGGGCCAGCAGCGCCTGGTCCCAGCCGCGCAGGAACGATGAGGGCACCGTCACCCGGCTCTCGGGGCGTCCGGTGCGCTCATGCGAGGCGTCGAACGCCTCGTCCAGCGTGATCTGTTCCTGCCCCGCCAGGCGGTCATCGGGGTAGGCGGCGCTCAGCCATCTGTGGTTGTGCACCACGGCGACGGGCGCCCGCGCGGGCCGGTGGGCTTCGACATACGCTGTGAGGGTGTCGTAGGCGGCGTCGGCGATGGCCGTGGTGGGCTGCAGCACCGTGATTCCCCGGGTGCCGCAGTGTGCGTTGAAGATGCGCGCCGCCTCCAGTGCCGCGATGGTCTTGCCCGCCCCGGTGCTGTCGGTGCACACCAGGAGGCCCGGGCCCCGGCCGGCCACGGCCGGCTCCAGCTGTTCGATCACCGAGGTCTGCAGCACGTTGGGCCCGGGCACCTGGGGGTGGGCCTGGGTGAACGACGTCGGCAGCAGGGTGGCCCGGTCCAGGCCCGCGGCGCTGACCACCGCCGCGGCCCAGCTTTCTGTCGCATCGGGCGCGGCCGGCTGCTGGGTGGCGGCGTAGTGCTCGGCGGCGCCGAAGGCCGGAGCCAAGGCGCGCGGCAGCCACAGGTGCGCCTGGCTGGCCAGGCGGTCGGCGACCGTCACCAGCCCGCAGATGAGCACCGCGGCCGCAGCCGACACCCGCGCCGGCGCCACGGTGGCGCCGGTCAGGTGGCGCACCAGGGCCGCGTACCGCACCCGCAGGCGGTACCAGGCGGGCCCGCCCAGGTCCTGCCGCACCCGCCGGTCACTGGCCGCACCGGCCACATCGACCTGCAGGAACCGGCCGTGGTGCGCGCCCAGGATCTGCGCCACCCGCACCGCGGGACTGTCGTTGGCCTCCAGCCGGTAGCCGAACCCGGCCAGGATCTCCACCGCGGCGTGCATCGAGGCACGCTCGTGCCGCATCAGCCGCCAGCGGCCGGTATCGGCCCGCAACGGGTCACTGACCCGCGCCCACGCCCCCGGCTCGCACATCTGAAACCGGCTCACCTTGCCCAGGTCATGGCAGCCGGCAATGAACATCACCAGCCGGCGCGCCGGGCCCGCCGCCATCTGCAGCCCCTCGCAGATCACGGCGCGCTGGGCCGGAGCCAGCAGCCGGCCCCACAACTCCCCCGCCACCGCCGCCGCATCAAGGCAGTGGAACAGCACTGGATATGTCACCCCGTAACGGGGGCTGTACTTGCCCCACGGACTCAGATCGATCCCGCCGAGCCTGCCGTCCTCCACCACACCCACCCGGCACCCCCAACAACTCCGCTACCCCAAAGCTGGCAGCCTCCAGACCACCCGATGCCCGCCCAAGACGGCCGCACCCGCCAGTCCCGCCACCACAGCACACACCACACCGACCCGAGTCAGTTTCGGCCTTCCACCCCGCCTCCCCGGCGAGCGGCCCTACAATCGGCACCGCCAGGCCGGACCTGACCCACCGATGAACCACGTAGCCCCGCTCGTCCCGCTCCTCACGCGCGTGAGGGTGCTGCCCCCTCCAGCCACACCAGCGACTCTGGCCGGTACCCGCTCCCCACGCGCGTGAGGGTGATGCCTTCCGCACCTGAGCCCAGCTGACCGCCCACACCCGCTCCTTCCTATGCCGGTGATGATGCGGCTGGCGAGGCTTCTCCCTGCTGTTCCGGCCCCGCTCACACATCGGCGAGACGGGCGCGACAGCCCCGCCAAGAACCGCAGGTCACCACCTCCACTCCTCACACGCGTGAGGGTGCTGCCTCCGCCGAGCATGTTCTGGTGACCCTGCTCTACCACTCCCCACATGTGTGGGGGTGTCGCCGTGCGATGGTCCAAGCGAATGCCGCGTTCGGTCGATCTCCCACACGTGGCATGGGGTGTCGCCTGCCCCAGCATGTGGTTCGGAACAATGATGGCCTTCTCCCCACGCGCGTGAGGGTGCCGCCGGCTCGTTGGAATGCTCCAAGCACGGCAGTTTCCGCTCCCCACGCGCGTGGGGGTGCTGCCGCCGTCTCCGCGCTCGTCCACTCCGGTCTCGCCCGCTCCCCACACGCGTGAGGTGAGGGTGCCACCCGGCTCTCGGCGCTCCCTGAGGAGCCGTGCACACCGATCGCGAAGACACGCTCGCGCTATTGCAACTCGCATGAAAGTGTCCTGCGGCTTTGCAGTCTGTGTCCCACGTATCTCGCGCTCGCTGCGCCACATACCCCCTCATCTGTGCACGTCAGAAAGCACACCGCTAGGACACCGAAATGAGAGATCTACGGACACTGGACCGCGAGTCGGCACCGGCGCCCCGGTCCAACCAGGTGACCACGAGCACCACGGCACACTGACGTACCGAAGGGGCACTTGCCTATGCGTACCTGCCGTCCCACCGCCGCTGCTGCCACTGCCTCCGCGCTCGTTCTCAGCGCCGTTGCCCTCACCACGTCGGCACCGGCCGCCCAGGCAGCCTCCACCTCCACCACCGCCGCCGTCGTCCATGAGAACGGCAAGGAACTGCTGTACCGGGCCACCCCCGGCCAGCACAACAAACTGTCCGTGGACGAAAAGATCGAGCAGCGCGGCGAGTTCGAGTCGTACTACGTCCTCACCTTCCACGACCGCTACGAGATCGCCATCGACCCGAACGCGGCCGATGCCGACGAGTGCGCCTACCCCACGCCAGGTGACCACACCGCCGTACGCTGTGCCGTCACGATCCCGGAGAACTCCGACGACTCCGACACCTACGCCATCGACCTCGGCGACCAGGACGACACCGCCACCCTCGAACCGGACAGCCAGGCCTGGGCCCGGGTCCACGGCGGCAAGGGCGACGACGTGCTCACCGCCTCCGCGGGCGCCATGCTCCACGGCGACGACGGCGACGACCGCCTCGACGGCGGCAGCGGACCGTTCGGCTTCGGCTCCTACGGCGGCCCGGGCAACGACACCCTCACCCACTGCGGGCAGGACTGCTACGGCGAAGCGGGCAACGACACCCTGACCGGCACAGACGAGGACAACACCCTGCACGGCGACGACGGCGACGACATCCTGCACGGCAAGGGTGGCGCCGACGTCCTCTACGGCGGCAAGGGCAACGACAAGCTCTACGGCGAGGCGGGCAACGACACCCTGTGGGGCAACAGCGGCGACGACGTCCTCTACGGCGGCCCCGGCACAGACAAGCTCTCCGGCGGCCCCGGACACAACGAGGTGCACCAGGACTGAAATGAGACGCATCGGGGTCGGGGCCGGTCATACCTACAGGCAGACGGCAGCTCAACGGGACTGGCTTCCCGTCCGCTACGAGGCCCCCTTCACGTCGCCTTCATCGGCGAGTGGCTCCGGCCCCTGTTCTCCTCGACACGCCTGGTTGCGCGCAACGCTTGCGAGAGCGCGTCAACAGTCACACCCACTACGGCCAGGAGCTGCGCCGGGCTCGACCCGGCTCTGCTCATGACGGCGAGAGACTGGTTCACGGCCGCCGCGTGTTCAGCGAAGGCATCGGCGTCCCGGTCGGTCAACCGCCCGGCCTTCAAGGCGGCACGCAGGCGCGCACGCTGGCAGCCGAGCGCCTTCTTGGCGTACGCCGCGACGGCTGGCCTCAGCACCGGAATCGCCATGGCTGACTGGGCAATCAGGCATCCATCGGGCAGTTCGGGGTCGGCGATGCGCTCAAGGGTGACGTCGAAAAACGCACGAACAGCCGCCAAGGGTTCCGAGGCCGCGCACGACAGGGCGGCGTCGTACTTGTCACCGTAGCGCGCGGCGTAGCGGTCCAGGCAGCGCAGGAAGAGCGTGTCCTTGTCGCCGAGCGAGGAGTAGATGGAGCTGCGGTTCAGGCCGGTCGCCCGCGACAGGTCGTCCACTGAGGTGTCGGCGTAGCCGGCGCGCCAAAACTGGATCATCGCGGCGTCGAGTGCCGCGTCCATGTCGAACTGCTTCTTGCCTGCCACGTGGCACTTCCTTGCCGGTGCGTCGATGTCCATGGGCCGTGCTGCACACCATTCCATCTTGAACTGAATGGTTCAAGATCTGCTATGTTGCAGGCATGGTCATGACCGCGGGCCCCCGCAAACCGGGAAAGTGCACTGTCCGACGCGACCGGACACCACCTCGTCCCGGCGCTGGCGCTCACAGCGGTCAGCACCTCGGGGTCGCTCCCGCCAACGGCCTGACCGCCCTGCTGGTCTCGCGGCTCCTCAGCGGCGCGGCAACCAGTTTCACCACCGCGCCGGCGACGTCGTCGATCGTGGAGACCGTGCCCAGCCGCAAGACCGCAGCGGTGCTGGCCACCGCCGCCGGCGTCGGCAGCCTGAGTCCCGGTGTCATCGGCGCGGGCCTGCTGACGCAGTTGATCCCGGCGCCGATCCGCACCGTGTTCCGCTGCTGCCTCGGCGCCCGCGCGGCAGCGGGCTCTGCCTGGCCTGCAGTCACCCCGAGACCGCAGGGCCGAGGACGCACTGGCTGCCCCCGTCCGCCGCCCGACACGTCCACGCGGTGCGGGCCGGACCCGCTCGTTCGCCGCCAACGGCGTGCTTGTGGCCGGACCGGCGAGCGTGAACAAAGCCTTCCCGTCGCTCCCCCCGCGTTTCTCCGTGACGACCTGGGCACACCGAACCTGGCCGTCCTCGACGCGGCATCGGTCCCCTGTTCGTCAACCCACTGCTGGCCGCCCAGGTCTCCACGCCCCCGCGGCTCCTGGCGGCGAAGCACCCGGCCAGACCTGCCGGCAATCGGGATGAGCCTCATCAAGACGGCACGGTGGTCCCGCTGTGCGCCTGTCTTCATCGCCGGCACCGTCTTCGCCGGGCCAGCTGTCGGGATCGTGATGTGTCACGGTCTCGGCGTCACGCACGGGCTGAGCGAACCCGGCAGCCGCGCCGAGTTCAGCACGACGTATTTCCTGTTCGTCCATTCCGGCCTCGTCGGCCCTCTCCTACTGCGGGGCGTCTCGACCAGACAGCCGAAACCCGGATCTCCAACATCACCCTGACGATTCTCGCCACCGCCACCGCCACCGCCACCGCCACCGCCTCGCCACCGCCACCGCGCTCGCGGGCCTGCCTGGCCCGGGGACGTAGCACTGAACCAGCAAGCCCCACATCAATGGAGGATCCCCGTGACTACCCCTGCGACCACCACTCAGCATGTCTCCCAAGCCAACCCGGTCCGCGACCTGCCCCTGCACGACCTGGACGGGTTCACCCACCGCTGGGTCGACGCAGACGGCATCCGCCTGCACGCCGTCGAAGGCGGCCAACCGGCAGGCCCGGCTGTCGTCCTGCTCGCCGGGTTCCCGCAAACCTGGCAGGCCTGGCGGAAGGTCATGCCCCGTCTCGCCGACCGGTTCCGCGTCATCGCGATCGACCTGCCGGGCCAAGGCCACTCCGAGCGCCCGGAGCGCAGCTACGACACCCACACGGTCGCCGCCCACGTCCACGCCGCCGTGAAGGCACTCGGAGTGCCGGCATACTGGCTGGCCGCCCACGACATCGGCGCCTGGGTCGCCTTCTCCCTCGCCCTCAACCACGAGAACCAGCTGCACGGGGTCGCCCTGCTCGACGCCGGGATCCCCGGCATCACCCTCCCGGAAACGATTCCCACCGACCCGGCCCGGGCGTGGAAGACCTGGCATTTCGCATTCCACCTCGTGCCCGACCTGCCCGAAACCCTGCTCACCGGCCGCGAACGGGACTACGTCGGCTGGTTCCTCAAAACGAAGGCCCTCTCTCCCGACGCGTTCGACGACGCCGACCTCGACCACTACGCAGCGGCCCTCGCCGCCGACGGCGGCCTCCGCGCCTCCCTCGCCTACTACCGGGACGCCGCCGAGTCGGCGCGCAAGAACCACCGGGCGCTCAACCGGCAGCACCTGACCGTGCCCATCCTCGGAATCTCCAGCAGCCACGGCTCCATCCCGGACATGGCAGCCTCCATCAGCCCATGGGCCGACCACACCACTGGAACCGTCGTGCCCGACGCAGGACACTTCATCCCCGATGAGCAGCCCGAAGCCGTCGCTGCCGCTATAGCCGACTTCATCATCGGCCGCGACTGACGCCACTCAGCGCCACTCAGACCTGCCCGGCGCGCACCCGCCCAGGCGCACGGCGGCCAGGACGCCCTCGTCCTGGCGGGCCTTCGGACAGAAACAGTCGTCCTGACGCGGACGGGCCGCCGACCGCCCGCGCTGAACTGCCCGGCCCATGGCAAAGCCTGTCCCGGATGCGCCTGCCGCCACGGCGAGCCCATAGCCAGCCGCTGGCCGCCCTTCAGCAGCCCCGGCTCTGCTCCGGCCGTGGCGAATCTGCGCCCTTTGCGCTGGCCCGGACCCGGCATGACGGGTGGTCAGCCTGCGATGTCGTTCTGCGGTTCCGCCAGGCTGCAGGCAGCGCCCAGGAAGGTGAGGGTCCTGCGGATCTTGCCGGGAGCGAGCGTGCCGTTGATGCAGTGCATCATCGCGTGTGAGTGGCCCGCAGCCCCTCGTGAGGAACGGCTGCGCCAAGGTGTTCGCCAGCGGCTCGGGAGTACATACGCCTCTGGGCCGTTACGGCAGTGGTACGGCTACACCATGCGGCGGACGGTGCTCCGCCTATGGTTGGACGCCATGGGGCTAGGCTGACGAAAGCATCGAAGGCATTGAACGGCATCGCCTACCCAGGAGCCTGCCATATGCCCGCCGCTGCCCCTTGTCCGACAACCCATCCGCCGACGGGGAGCACTTATCCGACCGTGCATCGCATCGTGTGGTCCCTGGCGTCCCGGCCTGGGCACTGCATGCGGCGGCCGCGGTCGTCTGGCCGTCCGTGCCATCGGCATCGGGGCATCTGGGGGTTGTGTCGGGTGCTCCGCTCGGACTCGGGCCGTCCACATACGATGCGGTGCTGCTGCCGGGCTGGGGCCTGCTGGTGCTCTCCTGCTGCCGCTGGCCCAGGAAGACCTGGCCTGGCCTGGCTGACACTGGGGCTGGTTCGGCCGTGGGGAGAAGTGTGGCCGCGTCGGCTGCCGTACCTCCATGGCCGTCCGGTTCCGGTATGCACAGCGCACTACTACCAGCGCCGCATGCGTCGCTGAAGGACGGGGGACCGACCGCTCACGCCGGCCCACCCGCTCGTCGATGCCGACGGCCCGGCGAGCTGCTGGCATTCCCCGGTACGGTGGGCCGCCCGCCCACCTCGCGCCGGGTGCGTGAGCTGCTGGAAGCCGTGGTCACCAGGCAGCTCATTGCTTCCCCGACTCTCGCGTCTGCTGAAGCCATGCTTCTTGCGCGCCGTCGTCGTCACCGTCCAGTGTCCGTCCCTCTGTGTGAACAACCCGACGCAGCCCGCACCAGGCCAGTCGACGCGAGTTCCCCGAGTGCTGGCCGGCCAGGTAGCCAACCTCGTCGACGGCGCCCGCCACGGTCACCGTACGATCAGAAACTGCCGCCCGGCGCGGCAAACAGCGGGCGGCCCGGTCCTCTGCCTTGAACAGCAGCTGTGGCCCCCACAAGAAGAACGCCGCGCCAGTACGGCGGGTGCCGCCCAGACTCCGGTCCGCGAAGACCCCGGCCTGCCAGACACAAACACAACCTTCCGCAACACTCGTCAGGAGCGGGTTGCGGTCGCGCAGCCGTTGCCCGCCTCCGACGTTCCGTCGCTCGTGCCGATCGGCTTGCTGCGGTCGTACGGATCGACCTCGTGGGCTGTGTCGGCGGACTGCTTCTCGGCCGTGCCGAAGGGCGGTTCGAAGTAACCGGTGGGGCCGGAGCAGCCTCCGTTGGTCATGTCGAGCGCGTACGAGACAAGGGACATCGTGCCCGGTTCGGTGCTGACCTTGGCCGGGTTGTCCCAGCTCATCACCACCTTGCGCCGCACGATCGTCCGGATGACCTCGGCGTCCGGCCCGGCGTCGCCCGCTGCCTGGGTGACCGGGTAGACGAAGGTGACGTCCGCCGTCACCTCGACCGCTCCCTGTTTGCCCTCTCGGTACGTGAGCCGACCGCGTGTCTTGACGACATCACCGACCAGCCGGGTCCGCTCCGGCCGGAAGCGGCTGAACAACCGCAGCGGGTCGGCCTCGGAAGTCGGCGCCGTCGACGACAGGGCGCTGCGGAGATACTCCTGGACGTCCTTCTGGTGCGGGTTCAACAGCGCGATCGCCTTCGTGGGCCGCTCGCCGCGCAGCACGCGAGAGTCGAGCCCCGCGGCCGCCATGAAATCCCGGCTCTGCTGGAGGACCTGCTCGACCTGGGCGGCCTCCATCCAACCGGTTGCCTTGGCCTCCGGTACCGCGATCCCGGCTGCTCCGTCGGCCCAGCGGGCGGCGGGCGAACCTCGGAAGGGTTCGGCCAGAGTGGGGCGAAGAGCGGGCTCTGCGCCAGGTGCCTGCCGCGGGCTCTGGGACTCCGCGGCCAACGGCTTCCCGTCCTGCCCGCCCTCGTCACCGAACCAGCCGACGAGCTGCTGCGGGAAGAGCGCCACGGCCAAGAGAGCCACAGCCGCCAGTCCCGCCACGTACCAACCTGCTTTACGCCGAGGCCGACTTGGCGAGTACGAACGCCAGCCCTCCGGCTGCCCAGGACGCTCCCGTAGCCGCCGCCCCACCTCACGGGCGCGCGCCGACGGCTCCACCGGAGCCCCGGGCGCACCTGCCACCGATTCGCGGAGGAACCGTTCCCACTCTTCGTCGGACACGGACGAATCGCCTTGTCCCCCAGCCGCGCTCACAACACACTCCCGTTTTCACTCGATCGCCCGGCATCTGATGGCGCGAGCCGCAGATCACCTGACCAGCAGCTCGGCTGCGCGCCGAACCATCCACCACAATGCACGCATGATCGCATAAACAGGGGTCCGGGCCGACGGCAGCCGGACGCCGGTGCCGGCGGCGGTCGGGGTGGGCGGGCCACCTCGACATCTTCCCCGCGTGTCTGGGGGCACGGACGCCGTGCGGCCAGCTTCGGGCGAAGCTCCGCACAGCACACCGCTGTTCGTCTTCGTGCGTTTCCGTACGTTTCCGTACGTTTTCGTACGCTTTCGCACCAAGACGTACGCGATCTTCTGGCCCAGGAACGTACTGTCGAGGCTCAGTGCGCTGGCGGCGAAGGCCAGGCGCTCGGGAGCGCAACGCCGGAAGGCGAGTTGCCTGCGTACTCCATCACCATCACCATCACCATCACCATCACCGTGAGCGTCCTCGCCGCGCACCACGTCGGACTGCGCACCTGGCTGCGTTCGGCAGTCGCCGCAGATGTCGCATCCTTCGTGGAACGCTCGCTTGGCCATGTGCACCGCACCCGAGGTGAGCTGGGTGAGACGCTCGTGGTCGCGGCTGGAGCCCGGATGTGGGGGCCTCAGTCGTTAGGGGCAACCGGCTCGGGAGCGGCGTCGAGCGCGTCGAGCACTGCGTCGCCGTTCGCCCTCGCCCACTCGGTCAGCACGTGGATCGGATCGATCAGCGTCGCCCCGAGCGGAGTCAGCTCGTACTCGACGCGGGGCGGCGCCTCGGCGTAGGCGTGACGGCGGATGAGGCCGTGCGCCTCAAGCCGTCGGAGCGTCTGGGTGAGCACCTTGCGTGAGATGCCGCCGATCAGCTCGATCAGCTGGCCGTGGCGTACCGGGCCCTTGCTGAGGCCGTAGAGCACGACCACCGTCCACTTGTCGGCGATCAGCTCAACCGCCAGACGCGCTGGACAGTCGGCCAGAAAGGGATCACCGGGACCGAAACCGCTCATGGCGCCAAAGGTACCTGGCGGTTCCTGTCGGAAACATAGCCTGGTTTCTCCTCCCTTTTCGAAGCCAGGAGAGTCATGCGAGTCATCACCCAGCAGACGTTCGGCGGCCCCGAGGTGCTCACCATCGTGGACGCGCCCGAGCCCCAGCCCCTGCCGACCGAGGTTCTCGTCCGCGTCAAGGCGATCGGGCTGAACCCGCTGGAGGCGCGCCTGCGCGCCGGCGAGTTCCCACTGATCGGCCGACCGCCATTCGTTCTCGGCTGGGACGTCAGCGGCGTGGTCGGCGAGGCGCCGCAGACGTGGCGGTTCAGGCCCGGCGACGAGGTGTTCGGAATGCCGCTGTTCCCGCGAGCGGCGGGCGCGTACGCCGAGGTCGTGTCGGCTCCGGCGTTGCACCTGGTACGCAAGCCGGCGTCGCTCTCGCATGTCGAGGCGTCGGCGCTGCCGATCGTCGGGCTGACGGCGTGGCAGGGTCTCGTCGACCTCGGCGGTGTGTCCGAGGGCGACCGCGTTCTGGTCCACGGCGGTGGCGGCGGGGTCGGCCACGTTGCGATCCAGATAGCGAAGGCGCTCGGCGCACATGTGGTTGCGACTGCGAGCGGGAGCAAACGGGAGTTCGTCGAGGAGTGCGGTGCCGACGAGGTGATCGACTATACGGCGGTGGACTTCGCGGAGGCGGTCCGCGACATTGATGTCGTGCTCGATACGATCGGTGGTGACACCGCCGAGCGATCGCTCGACGTGCTCCGCCCAGGCGGTCACCTGGTGACGGCGGTTGTCGAGGAGGACGCGAAGCTCGCCGCCAAGTACGAGGCGGCCGGCATGCGCTTCAGCGGCATCGCGGTCGACCCCGATCCAGTCGCCCTGCGAGGTCTCGTCGCACTCGTCGAGCAGGGCAGGCTCCGGGTCCATGTACAGGAGACGTTCCCGTTCGAGCGCGTCGCCGACGCGCACCGACTGCTCGACAGCGGGCACCTCCAGGGCAAGCTCGTGCTCACCGTCTGATCTCGTCGCGGGGCCTCGCGTGAGCGAGGTGCCACTCAGTCCGGTTCAGTCCGGTCCGATGGTGGAGCTGGAGGCGAAGGAGGTCCTGGCTGCGGCGCGGCGGTCACGTGAGCCCTGGTCGTCGACCTGGGCGGCTTCCTCGTCCCCGGTGCATTTGAGGAGATCCTGACAGTGGTCCTCAGCGCCGTACGACGAGCGGGAAGGCTCTGCGCAGCATCCAGGCAGCATTCGGCGCAGAGCACTGCGAGCGCCTGGTGAAGGAACAGCGCGGTACGGGCCAGGCAGCACACCAGCCTCGCACGGCCGACAGTTGCTCGTCGGCCAACTCGTGAGCCGAAACAGCGCGTCGCCGGCCATGCGAAGCCCTTCATCGACAGCTCCCCTGCCGGGGACGGCCGGAGGCGGCTGCGGGCGGTCGTCTTCTCGACGCGCGGTGTCGACGCGGACACGGCCGGATTCGTAGGACCGCCCGGCAACGACGAAAGGCCACCAGATGACGAAAGGCGACTACGCGACCGGTGGGTCGGGGAACCGACGCAACGGCTGCTGCGGCGACCAGCCCTGCACCGCTGCAAGCGGCCCCAGCCCATGATGGAAAAGATAACGATGACAACGGGCGGCCTCCCGTATCGGCCCGGGGCTCCCCCTCTGTCCGGTGCGCGTCCTCTACAGCTCGAAGTCCAGGTGGATCACGTCGTTGATCTGCACTTCCTGCAGGGAGCCGGCACGGCGGCCGTCATCCTGGAAGTACACCTCCTTGAGGGCTTCGGCAGTCAGCTCGCGCAGTCTGTCGTCACCGGCGCCCTGCTGCTGGGCGTCGAAGAGGCGGGCAGCGTGTTGGGGCGGGAGTGCGACGGTGAGGTGGCGGATGCGGTCCTGGTCCGTCGTTCCGATCGGCGCGGTGTAGCCGAGGCGGGCGTGGACGTCGACGACGATGCCGTCGGTCGTCGCCGCCTTTTGCCGCGCCTTGGCCCGGATCTGCGGCTGCCACCGGGACTTCACCTCACGTTCCAGGCGCGCGGCGAGGTTCGGGCGAGGTTTTCTGATCTGGTCCTTGACGTACCGCTCCACGGTGCGCTGGGAGATACGCAGCATTCGGGCGACCGCCTTGGTTCCCCCCAACTGCTTGACCAGGTACCGCATTTGCGCGCCCGCCGACTTCGGCGCCGGTCGGGTGAAGGCTTTCTGCACCGCGGCGTCCAGGCCGTCTCCGAACAGGCTCATCGCCCTCTCCTACTCTCCATGGTCGACGTCGGTGACGGTGCCGTCCTTGATGTACCGGGCGAGGTTGAGCGCCGGGGCGTCGAACTGCTCCCGTACGCCCTCGCCCCACAGCGTGCTCTGGGTACCCTCGTGCTTGACCAGGCCGGGATTGACTCCGAGCTTGAAGCCGCCAGGCAGCGGCTTGCCCTCCCGGTACGGCAGGAAGTCCAGCGGGCCGGTGCCGTCGACCGCGTACACGACGCAGTCGGAGAGGATCGCGACCGGGTACTGGCCGGTGAACGCCGCGTGCTTGACGAGTTTGCGGTGCAAGTTGATCCGTGTACGGGAGATGACGGCCGCGCGGATGTCGGGGCGCCAGGTCGGCCGGGCGAGGGCGCGCCACGGCTCGCCGGGTCGCCAGCCCTCGCCACGCGGGCGCTCGCGCAGCTTGCCGAGGCCGCCCTTGACCGTCGCCTTGATCGCGGACGCCACGATCGCCATCTGCGGGTCACGGCTGCGGTAGCCGTCCATCGCCGCCAGGAAGTCGGCCGGCGCCAGGTTCTGGTCGACGCCGAGGTCGGCCATGGTGGCGAGGTAGGCGTCGCGCAGCCGGGTGTACCAGCTGTCCAGGTAGCGGCCGCTCTCGTACCGTACGTACGCCTCGACAGGGCGCACGTCGTAGCCGAGCTCCACGGCGTAGGCGACAGTCGGCGTCGTGTACCAGGCCGGGCCTTCGGGGCGCTCGCCCTTCGGTGTGAACGGGCTGGGCAGCAGGTCACCGTCCAGCTGCGCCCACGTGTCCTTGGCCACCTTCACCCGGGACAGGTCGATGTGCGACAGGTCGACCAGCCATGAACCAGGCAGCTTCGCATCGAACACGGGGTTCTTGACGTGGGTCGGAGCGCCGAGGCCGACGGTCAGGCCGTTGGCTCCGGCAGCGAACGCCATGTTGACGTCCAGGCCCACGAGACTGCGGCGCAGGCACTCGGCGTCGGTCATCGGCCGCGCCCAGTCGTACGCCTCCTCGAACAGCTTCTCCGCCGGACCGCGGACGTGGAAGCGCGGCAGATCCTTGAGCAGCGGGTGGCCGTCCGGGGCTTCGCACGGCGCGCAGTCCACCGGTTCCGTGCCCAGCGAGCCGGGGTTGTACTCGGAGTGCCGCTTGCCGTCGGCGTCCGGCTCGGAGGCGCGGGTCGGCGGGTGCAGCGCGGTCATCAGCTCCAGACCTGTGACGGCGGTGGAGCCGCGCGGGGTCAGCACCCGGGAGGCGTACGTGCCCAGCAGGCGCGCGAGTTCCGCCGGCGCGAGCTGACCGGCGGCGCCCCAGTGGCGGGCGTCGAGGGCGTTCCAGGACGGGATGCACAGTTGCACACAGGCACGCTCCGAACCTTGCGCCGGGCGGTAGATACGCGCCCACGGGCCGAACCCGCGCTTGGTCAACTGCCACTGCGCGCGGGCCAGTTGCTTGATGACCTTGTGGCCCTCCGGGATCCGGCCGGCAACCCGCTCCTCCTCGGCGAGGGTCACGGGCAGGCCGTAGCGCTCCAACGCGGCCTCGGTGAGCACGAGCAGCGGATCAGCCGGCTTGCCCGGGCCGGACAGCTTCGGCTGCCCGAGCCTGGCTTCTTTGAGAGTCCAGTCCACCAGGGCCGGGAGAGACTTGGCAGGCACGTCCAGGACCAGGCCACCGGTGCAGTACGCCAGCGCCTTCCCCTCCTCGATGTCGACGACCGCGAGCGGCCCGTTCTCGAAACGCGGGTCGGAGCCGTCTGCCAGAGGGGTGGCCACAGTCGCTTTCTTCGCGACCGGTCGGCGTGACGTCGTGGACGACTTGGCAGTACGCACTGGGCGCGGCGCGGCCACCGGAGGGGCGGCGGCAGGAGCAGGGCTGGTCCGGGGCGCCTCGAATACTGCGGTGTCCACAGCCCTGGGCGCCGGGCCCGGGTCCGGGGTTCGTACTTCCGTCGAGGCGGATGAACCGGTGCCGGTGTCCGGCACCGCAGCGTCCTGGACCGGGGCAGTCGTGCCAGACAGGGCACCCGTATCAGCCGTGTCCGCCGGAGCCGGGTAGAGCTCCGCGAGCCTGTCGAGCAGCCGGGCGTACGCCTCGCGTTCCGGGCCGCGCGGCTCGGTCGGCTTCTTGGCCGACTCCCAGGCCGACACCGTCGCCCGCCGCACCTTCAGCGCACCGGCCACGTCGTCCAACGTCAGGCCGTGCGCCTGGCGCAACCGCTTACGCTCCTCCGCCGACGGCAGCGGAGCACGGGACGCCACCAGCGCGTCGACCGCATCGAACAACTCGGACATGGGACACCTCCCGATCGGCACCCTATCCGACGAAGCGTACGGGTTGCGTTCCTTTACCGTACGGATGGCGTACGGACTGCGTACGGGAGGGTGAGGCGGCGTGGCGACCGGCACCGTAAGCAGACTTACATTTCGGTTGAGCCCATCGGACCCGTGGGGGCCCGGCGACGCAGGACGGCCGGTGGAGCACAGGCAGCGGGAGTGAGCCGACGAGTTCACCGCCATGCCCAGCCAGTTCCTGCGGGCCACCCACCCAGGGGCCGGGATCGGCCCGCCGCCCGAAACAAGTGCCACCGGCCGTACGGACGAGAGGGTCCATCCTTCGGTGAGTACGGCATCCGCTGGGCCCCAGGCGACCGGGACGGCATACGGATCGTTCAGCCGACGCGTCCTCCTCCTGCTCCCCCGCACGCGATGCTCACACTGACAGCGTTGGGGTTACGGGGCCGGACGCAGACCAAGCAGGAGTTCAAGCGCGCCGGGCGCGGCGGATCAGCCAGGACGCGACGAAATACAGTGCGGTGACAACTGCCCAGGCCGCCAGAAACTGGAGCGCGAGGCGACTCTCCCCCTCGCTCCAGACAATGGCGGTCACACCCGGACCGCCGACCCACCACAAGAACACGAGAATTCCGAGGAGTGCCGTAGCCAGTTCACCGAGGCCCTCCTTGACCCAGCTCAGCATGTTCGGCACTCCTCCAGATGTGACGTATGCGTGGTCAACGTCTTAGCTTAGTGAGCGTTGTGCGATCCCCAACCGGCGGCCCAGGCTCGTGAGGTACCCGCCCATTGAGCTTCGCCGCCGACTGGCGGAGCTGACGGTGACCAAGGCAGGGGAAGTCGTTCGTCGTCCGTTAGAGCGCGTATCGGAAGTGACTAGTGCGTATAGGGTGTTGTCGTCATGTCGCTGAGCACTGGGCGCTGAGCCACATAGTCCTCCCGTCCGGCCGTTTGATCGGGCTCGACGAGCTGCGCATGCCTTCGACCTGCGGAGGGACGCTGGAGGGCTACCCGCGCAAGCCCATCAACGACATGACAGTCAACGGCCTCCAGCGGCAGGCGAACGTCCGTTTCCTTCCGTGCCGGTCCACCTGGCTCTCCCCCACCCGCGCGAGTACCCGGACCAGACCGCCGGCGCACCTTTGGCCCCGTCGAGGTGCTGCCTTCCGTGGCCTGCGTCGGCGCCTTCCGCTCGGCAGCGGTCGCCCCTGAGCTCGACCAAGTACTGCACCGCTCCGCCCTCACCGTGATCTGGTTCCAGACCGTCTTGAATGTCCCGTCGGACGAAGACACCGACCTCGCGCTTCACAGCATTCACTGGGAAAGACTGGCCCAGGACTACGAGCTCTAGCGACGGGTGCCGGTCACAGCCACTCGGCGATGGCCGCGATGAGGACCCTGGGAGCCGAACTTCTGGCGGGCGCGCGCCTGGCCGGCCTTGGCCGGGGTGGTGCAGCGGGCCCCGGCGGCGCAGGCAGGCGCGGTTCTTGCGGGAGGCGTACGCCGGGTCGGCCCGCACGCGATGCGGGCCGACCCGGAACCATACGCCGTCGATCAGCTGGTGCCCAGGCCAGACGAGCGGCCGTCCCGCCTTTCTCCCCTTCGACAACTACGGCTTCAGCGCCGCCCACTGCTCGTCCGCGAGATCTCCCCGCCCCATGATCCGGAATCATTCATCGTTAAGGATCTACCTTCGAACCACGGCCCAGATGTGCCGTTCCAGATCAGAGGTGCTGCTTCGGATCAGAGGTGCTGTTCCGGTCGGGCCGCGACCGCAGGCATGGCGATGCCGGGCAGGCAGCAGTCGAGGAACGTGCGCATCTGTGCCTGGGCCGTACCGGGGGTGCGGTGGCCGGCCATTCCGGCCCATGCGCTGATCAGCAGTTCGGCGACGGCCTCGGGCTGTACGTGCGACTGGAGCTCGCCTTCCCTCTCGGCTGCGTGCAGCGGTCGGGCGACCGTGGCTCGCCAGGCGGGCCAGGGGGAAGTCCAGCCGTCATGGTTGTCGGCGAGTGCGGCCAGGTACGGCGCGGCCCGGACTTTCGGGTCGGTGTCGAGGCGCTGGGCCATCAGTAGCGCGAGATCGCTCCAATACTGTAGGGCCGGGCCGCGGCGCGGGGGCAGGCCCTCCAGGAGGTCGACGCCGAGCAGCGCGTGGGCGATGCCTTCCTTGCTGCGGAAGTGGAAGTACACCGCTCCCGCGGCGACGCCCGCCCGGGCGGTGATCTGCGAGATGGACGCTCCGCCGTAGCCGCGCTCGATGATGACCTCGGCGGCTGTGGTCAGGATGGTCTGCCGTGTGGTGACTGCCCGGTCCTGCACGATGTCCCCCGTCCTAGCGAATACTTCACTTTAGTTGAACAGTGGAGCACTCTGGGACGAGGGCGCAGATCCATGCCCGTACCCGCCGTCATGCGCCAGCATGATTGGGGCCGCTCGCCTGCCGCTGCCATTGTGCCGAAACGGCTCCGCCGGTTCCAAACCCAGGCAGCACCAATGGACGCATACGTGGCGAAGACTGACACTGACACCCGGCGGGCGCTGCGCATGGGCCGGGGCGGGTCTCGCCGCCTGTCCCAGCCCCCACCGAGATCCGCCGCATAGACGCCATAGGCGTCATAGGTGTTATAGGCGTCATAGGCGCCGTAGATATCGTAGGTTTTATGGGTTCTGCAGGGGTTATGGGATCTGTAGGCATTCCGTGCAGTTGTTGCTTCTTCGTTGATCTTGCGGCGAGTCCAGGACATGAGTGACTCATGCTGCTTGCATCGGAGTCCAACGGGAAGACCGTGGAGGCCGAACAGGCCTACGCCACTCGGCACTTCCAGGCTCCTCCGGGCATCGAGCACTTCCCCCTCGTGAGCCTCCAGCCCGACGTGCCCTCCAGCGGCCCCAGCATCTTGTGCACACCCCTTGTCACTACGACCCTGGTGGTGGCCCGCCTTCGCACGCCGCGCACGGCACACGGTGCCGGAAGCACGGTGGGCCGTGTCCACCGAACGAGAGGACGGTTCGCTCGTGTCATTACGCAACGATCCCTACGTCGGCCCGTCGTTCTTGGCGGTGGCCAACCCCGGGTTCGAGCAGGGCAGGGAGGGGTGGGTGTGGGATGACGGCACCGGTGTCGCCACCGGACATCCGCATACCGGAGGTTCCCACGCCCGCCTGGACGCCGGACGGGGGCGACAGGTGAGGCAGGTGGTGACCGCGACCGGGAAGGGCACGTACGACGTGTCCGCGTGGATCGCCGCGGGCGGGCCGGGTGGCGCGTTTCTCGTACGGGTCAACGGCGCGCCGGCCGGTGAGGTCGCCGTCGCGAACCGCTCCTTCTACTCCCGCCACACCGTCTCACGGGTCGCCCTGAGAAAAGGGGACCGGATGGAGATCACGTTCGCTTCCGGTGACGGTGACGGTGACAGTGCCAGTGGCGCCTGGGTCGACGTCGACGACGTCATGCTCTCCCCTGCGGCCCCGGCCGATCCTCGGGTCACTTCCTCGGAACCCTTGCTGGTGGAGATGTTCGAGTGGGCCAAGCGCAAGGCCAACAGCTGGGTTCATCTGGCCGGTACCGTCGGGCCCCTCAACGTGGACGAGAGGCATCCCAGCGGGACCGGGGCCGCAGCCTATGCCCCGTCGTACTGGGCCGGCTACGCGCACCGGAGCGGCTACTACGCGCGCGACACCGCTCATCAGGTCGTCGGAGCCCAGATCCTGGGGCTGAGCGAAGAGAACAAGACCATGCTGGGCTCTTTCGCTGCCTCGGCAGTCGCCGCACACGCGTACTACCCCGTGTGGTCGTTCAACTTCGACGCCCGGACGTATCTGAGCATCGACTACCGCGGCGTCGACTCGTTCGTGCGCGAGGTGCCGGCGCCCTTCGAGCTGGTGGAGAAGGCGGAACAGGCCTACCGGTGGAGCGGCGACGCCTTCTACGTCGACGACGCCATGTGGGACTTCTGCCGTCATGCCACCACGGAATTCGTCGAAGAGCACGACCGGCTCAAACCCAACGGCGTCGCCGAGGGCACGGGGCAAGGCATTTTCGAAGGGTCGGCCAGCTACAACGAGAGCGGCGGCGAGCAACTGGTGGAGGCCGGTGACGCGTTCGCCTCCCAGTACCGGGCCTACCTGGCCGCCTCCGCCCTCGCGTCGGCCCGGGGTGATGAGGAGCAGGCGGCCCGGTACGCCGGCCGGGCCGCGGAACTGCGCAGGTACTTCCATCGTGGCTGGGTGGCGAACCAGGGGGCCGCGATGACACGTGCCTACTCCCTCTCCGGTGCCCCGCTGTCCGGATGGGGCAGGGAGAACAGCTGGTTCATGCCCATGAAGCGCCTCCTGCTGCCCGGGCCGCGCAACGACGCCTACCTCGACTACATCGACGAGATGGCCGAAGGGGTGGGGAAGCCGGTGAACATCGAGGCCATCACGTATCTGCCCGACACCTTCTTCGCCAACGACCGCGACCGGCAGGCGTGGAAGTGGATGCGCTATGTCTACGACCACCGCAACGACCGCCACCCCGTCGCTGCGCAGGGCCTCAACGGCGACTACCCGGAAGTCGCGTTCACCCTCGTCTCACAGGCCGTCGAGGGACTGATGGGTTTTTGCCCGGACGCCCCGCGCAGCAGGGTGACCACCCGCTCGCACCTGCCTCGCGGCATCGACTGGGTACGAATCGACAGGATCCCCGTCGGCGGGGCCTACTTCGACCTGCGGCACGACGGCACCCACCGGTCCACACTCACCAACGGCACCTCGACGGTGTATGCGTGGCAGGCCCGCTTCCCGGGCGACCATCACGCCGTCAGGACCGACGGCAGGCCGTACGAGACCGAGCGGAGGACCCTTCACGGGAACGTTCATACCTGCGTGAACGTATGGGTGCCGCCGGGCGAGACCGCGGTCGTCGACGTCGCTCGTGCATGACCCGCTCCCCTCCCCTCTCCCCTCGGGCTGTCCCCTCCAGTTGTTTCCGGCGTTGTGGCGCGGCAGGCCGAGCCCGCGAGTCCCCGGGTGGGTGCTGCCGGGCCTGGGGCCTTCACACCGGTCCACCGGGTGAAGGCCCCCACCATGGTCGATGGGTGGTCAGGAGAGTTAAGGGACCACCCTGACCGCTCAGACCGAGTACTGGCCGCGCCCCGGACGCTTCAGCTGACCTGCCTTGACGGCGCGTTCCAGGGTGTTGCGCAGCGATTCGCGCTGGCCGGCGGTGTCTTCCCGGCCCAGCGCGGTGTTGATCTCGGCGGGGCGCATCGCGGCTCCGTGCTTCTGCAGGACGGTGAGAGCCGCGGTCAGGAGCGGCGAAGCCACCTTCGCGGGCTCCTCGGCCGCCGGGGCAGCCGCGCGCGAACCGGCCGGGGCCTTCTTCTTTGCCGTCGACTTGGATGTGCTCGTCTTCTTCGCAGCTACCTCGGCCTTGTCCGTGGCCGGCTTCTTCGCAGCTTCCCCGGCCTTGTCCGTGGCCGGCTTCTTCGCAGTCTCCCCGGCCTTGTCAGCGGCCGGCTTCTTCGCAGCCTCCCCGGCCTTGTCAGCGGCCGGCTTCTTGCCGGCAGCGGCGGCCCGGGGAGCCTTTCCGGCAGCCTTCTTGGCGGGAGTACGAGGCTGGGGCACCGTGGCGGCGGCTTCGCCGGCCGGAGCGGGCGCCTCGGGCTGTGCCTGCGAGTCCGCCTCGGGCGTTTCGCCGGCCGGTTCCGGTTCCGGCTGCTTCCCGCCCACCAATGTCGTGGCGGGCCCGGGCGGGATGGTGCCAGTCAGTACCCGCAGGTGCTGGAGGGCCTGCCGCGCCGCTGACAGGCGCTGCTCGGCCTCCTGGAGTTCCTTGCGCAGCGACTCCTCACGTGCGGACAGTTCCGGCAACTGGCGTTCGAGGTCGTTGATGGCCTGCTGGAGGGCGGATGTTTCGACGCTAGAAGTCACCTGGTGTCCTTCGGTCGGTGCCTGACAGTGATCCAGTCACCGTACGCGTCTTCCGCACCGTTGGGATCCCACCGTGCGCACCTCGGATCTCGGCGGGCTCTGTTCTGGAGCTCGGACGGAGGGCTGTCCCGGGCTCCTGGTGGATGGACGTACGTGTCTGCCAGGTGCGCGAAAAGCCCCGTCGAGCGTTGCTACAGGTTGACGCCGCCGGTGACGTCGACCTTTGTGCCGGTGATCCACCGGGCGTCGTCGGAGGCCAGAAAGGCGACCGCGTCGGCGACGTCCCGGACTTGGCCGATCCGGCCGAGGGCGGTGCGGCTGACGTTGCGCTCCAGCGTCGCCGGGTCGGACAGCACTTGGGCAGTCATGTCGGTGCGGGTGAATCCGACCACGACGGAGTTGACGGTGATGCCGCGCGGGCCGAGGTGCTTGGCCAGGGTGTGGCTGAACACGTCGAGCGCGCCCTTGGTGAGCGGATAGCCGATACCGTGGTCCGAGGCGAGACGGGTGGAGACGGAGGAGATGTTGACGATCCGGCCGCCGTCGCGCAGCCGTGGCAGCAGCCGCTGAGTGAGGAAGAACGGTGCCTTGACGTTGACGGCGACCATCTGGTCGAACTCCTCGGGGGTGAGCACCTCGATCGGCCGCCCCATGAAGTTGAGCCCCGCGTTGTGCACCAGGATGTCGAGCGTCGATTCCCCGTGAGCGCGCAGTCCGGTCTCCAGCCCGGTCATGAGTGTGTCCACGTCGCCGGGAACGCCCAGCTCGGCGCCTACGGTGAAGGCCCGGCCGCCGGCCTCGGCGATGGCCGCGGCGGTTTCCTCGGCCGCCGTCCCGTTGCTGCCGTAGTGCACGGCGACCAAAGCGCCGTCTCTGGCGAGGCGTTCGGCGATGCCTCGTCCGATGCCCCGGCTGCTGCCGGTGACCAGGGCGACCTTTCCGCTGAGCTTGGTCATCTGCGCTCCTCGATCGATCGTGGTGGCGGTCAAGAGCTTGGCTGGTCAATAGCTTTCGGCGACGCGTTCACTTCGACGCAGAGTTCGGTGCCGCCGTGCAGGGGCAGGGGCACCGACAGGAACCCGTTGGCCGGGTCGCGGATGCAGTCCAGGAAGTCGGGCTCGGCATTGTCGTTCAGGACGTAACCGCCGACGCCGTCGCGTAGTTGGTGCGACGAGTTCGATGACTTGGCGGGCGAGCGAGGACTCGGTCCCGAGCCAGTCGTCGATCAGGGCGAAGTCGACCGGCCGCCGAGATCGCGCCGGGTGGTGCGCGCATCACCTGCACGGATGTCCACGTACGCGGAGAGCCCGGCGGTGGCGAGGTTGCACTCGGCGGTGGCGACCTTGGCGGGTACGATCTCCGATCCGATGACCGTGCCACCCCCGTTGTCGCGTACGGCGACGGGCGCGTAAAGCGTCGACGTACCGACCGACGTCGCGCATTCCACGACCCGTGTGGCGCGCAGGACACGGCACAGCAAGTAGAACGAGTCACCTTGCTCGGGGGAGATCGAGAAGCCGTACTCGCTGTATCCGTGCGGATCGTGCTCCAGCCGGGCGCGGGGGCGTCGGGCGAAAACTGCCGCGCCGGCGCAAACCTGCCGATCACGCCATTCACAGCGGCGTCGCGGAGGGGATGGTGGGCGTTCTCGGGCATGAGCGGATGTCCTCTCTGCACGGGTGTGCCAAGGATCTGGGGGGAGGTGCTATGGATCTGGAGGGGGGGTGCCAAGGAGTTGGGCTGGCGCGCCAAGGAGCTGCTCGGGTATGGCAAGGAGCTGCTCAGGTAGGGCAAGGAGCTGCACGGGTGTGGCAAGAAAATGCGTGGGCGTGCCCAGGAACCCGGGTGCTTGCCGGGCGCCTGGGCCGGGTGGCCAGTAACGTCAGGCTAATGTGGCCGGCGGGCGGCAGGTGGCCAACCATGACCGTGAAACGGCCACGTTTCCCGCTGCGAGAGGGGACTTGTGGACGCTGACCGCTCAACGGACGCCACGGCCGGAAGCCTCCCGTTGCCGGTCGTGACCCGCGCGCAGGTCGACCAGGGCACCCGGTTGACCCACCACCGCCATCCCCACCATCTGATCGTGTGGGCGACGAGCGCGACCGTCACGGTGCGCGCCGACACCCGGGACTGGCTCGTGCCGCCGGCCCATGCGCTCTGGCTGCCCGCCGGCACACCGCACGCCGTGGACGTGCTCCACGCCGGGAACTCCTGCACCGTCGCCGTCGACACCGCCCGCTGTCCGGTCGCCTGGGCCGAGCCCGTCGGCATCGTCATCACTCCCCTGGTACGTGAGCTGATCGTCCACCTGGACCGCAATCCACGTCCCGGCTCCACGCGGACCAGCGTCGAAGCACTCCTGCTCGACCTGCTCGAACCCACTGCCGGCACCCATCTTCACGTGCCGCTGCCCGCCGACCCCCGCATACGGACCATCGCCGATGCGCTGATCGCGAATCCGGCCGACGGGCGCGACCTCGCCGCCTGGGGCCACGAAGTCGGCGCGGGCGTGCGGACCCTCACCCGGTTGTTCTCGAACGAGACCGGTATGACGTTCGCCCGCTGGCGCACCCACGCCCGCATGCGCGCAGCCCTGACCCACCTCGCCCGCGGCGCGTCCGTCGGAGCTACCGCCCGTGCAGTCGGGTACCGCAAACCCGGCGCGTTCAGCGATGCGTTCGCCCGTGTCACCGGCCAGACCCCGAGCGCTTGGCTGCCGTTGGAGAACGGGGAGATGACGCCTGTCCGAGAGGCTGGCACACCACCTGTGCCAGGCGGTCACTGAGCTCCGGCGAGGCGGCGCTGTTCGAGATAGATGCCGGTGAAGACCGCGACCTTGGCCCGCAGGACCCAGGGGTCGAAGGGCTTGCCGATGTAGTCGACGGCGCCGGCGGCGTAGCCCCGAGCGGAGTGTTCGGGGTCGGTGCCCATGGCCGTGAGGAAGATGATGGGCACGTCGCGGGTGCGGGGACGTCGTTTGATGTGGGCGGCGGTCTCGTAACCGTCCATGTCCGGCATCTGGACGTCCATGATGATCACGGCGAAGTCGTCCTGGTCGAGGAGGGCTTTGAGTGCTTCGCGGCCGGAGGAGGCGACGACCAGTTCCTGGTCGAGGGTGGACAGGACGGCGGTCATGGCCAGCAGATTGTCCGGCTGGTCGTCGACGACGAGGACCTTGGGCATGGCCTGCGGGGCCGCGGGGGTCATCGCGGCGACGGCCTGGACCTGTTCGACCGCCTCCAGCTGCCGTTCCAGCAGGGTGCAGCGCTGTTCGGCTTCGTCCCGGCGTTGCTGCGCCTCGCCGAGCTGGGCGGCCAGGCGGGTGACCTCGTCCTGCAGCTGCTCACGTTCACGCAGCAGATCGGTGACGTCCGGGCTGGCCGCGGCCAGGCGTTCGGCCCGTTCCCGTTCCGCGTTCCACTCCGCCTCCAACTGGTGCAGGCGCACCTCCAGGTCGGCGATCCGGTGTTTACGGTCCAGCAACGCGTCGTCCAGCGCGTCGCCGCGGGCGGTGGAACGGCGGGAGACGCGGTCGGCTTCGGCGAGCTGCTGCTCAAGTACCTCCACGGCGTGGCGGGGCGAGGCGCTGGTCTCGACGGCTGCCCGGTGCAGACGGCGCACCAGGTCGATGGCCTCCGGGGTGGCGGCCATGCCGCGGTGTTCGGCGACGTCGGTGAACAGGTCCATCACCACCTCCCACGGCGGGACGCGGGTGCCGTTGAGGTAACGGGAGAACGTACCGGCATCGCGTACGCGGCGGGCCGCGTAGCGGCGGACCGAGACGCCCATGCTCTCGAACAGCTCCCGCAGCGCCATCGCCAGCGCACGTGACTCCGGTGTCAGCCCCTCGGCGAGAGGACGCAGCTCACCCACGGGCACTCCCGCCCTTCGCACGCGCCTCGCGCACGGCCGACCTGCCGCGGGCGGTGTCCGGGGCGATCACCTGGTTGACCACCGGTATCGCCCCACCAGCAGCGGCGATACCGGCGAGCACACCGCCCATCGTCCCGTTGCCCGCCGTCACCGACAGCAGGCCGACGCACACACCGGCCAGCGCCGCCAGCAACAACACCAGCGCCGCCCTCACCGACACAAGCGAACGATCCATCGAACCGGCCCTTCCTCTCCCCTGCCGGAAACCGGCTGGGACAGCGCGCCCCGGTTGGGCCCGCCGTGTGACGAGCCACACCTTGGCGCCAGGCGGATCCGTTGCGCCAGGTAATCGAAGAACCGGCAACATTCCAGCGCTGTTGCTGCCTGCGCCGGACCGCCCGCAACACCGCGGAGCGCAGGTCATGCCTGGTGCGGTGGGCGGTGTTGCGGCAACACGGTGGCCGACGGTGCCAGGCGGCACCGGGGCACTGAATGCGCCCGGCAGCGCTTCGGGTACCGAAGCGCCGGACGGCGCTGCCGGTGGTGCAGGCGCCGTAGCGGCATGCCCGGTGGTCAGATCCGCCAGGAGCGGATGCGGTCGGCCGCGTCGTAGCCGTCGATGTGACCGGCGTGCAGGTCACGGGCGAGGTCGATCAGTGCGCCGTACGGCGGGTCGATCCCCTCCCCCGCGGCGTCCATGTACGACACGGCGACGGCGGCGCCGTACAGGGCGTTGCGGGCCGGGAGCGGACGCAGCCGGATGATGGTGTGCATGAGGGCAGCCGCGCGCCAGGCACTGTCGACGGCGACGCCGACCTGCGGAGTGTTGACGCGATGACGCGCGACCGCCGCCACGAGGCTGGAGAAGTCGTGGACCGAGGGGTGCTTGGGCAACACCTCCGCCTGGCGTTCGAGCAGCCAGCGGAGGTCGATGTGCAGCTCCACCTCAGGCCGCCCGCCCCGGAGAATCGGCAGCGTCCAGGCCGGCGGGGGCGTCGTCCGGGAAGGCCGCGTCGAATGCGTCGGCGTTCTGGGCGACGAACTGCCGGAAGAGGTCCGCGGCGCTTTCGAGGCGGGGGTCGCGGACCGCGTTGCGCGCGGCCTCGGTGATCAGCGCGGTCACCGTGGTGCCTTCGGCCTCGGCCCGCTCCTGCAACTGGGCGTGCAGTTCTTCGGGGACCCGGATGGTCACTGGCTTCGACATACCCCGACCGTACAGCAGGGCGTACAGCGGAGGAGTGGAACCAGGGGAACCAGCGGAACCCACCATGTCGGCGTTGTGCGCCGCACAGCCTTGGCGCTGTTCGGGCAGAGGCCGCGCACGAGGCTTCTCCGTGTGCTCGGTCGTCAGGACAGGATCTCGACGTACCCGTCGGTTCCGTGCACACGGATCCGCTGTCCGTCCCTGATCAGCCGGGTGGCCTGCGCCACGCCCACGACGGCCGGCAAGCCGTACTCCCTGGCGATCACCGCGCCATGGGTCATCAGGCCGCCCACCTCCGTCACCAGGCCCGCGATGCCGACGAACAGCGGCGACCAGCTGGGGTCGGTGAAGGCCGTGACCAGGATGTCGCCCGCTTCGAGATCGGCGTCCGCCATGTCGAGGACGACGCGGGCCCTCCCCTCGACGGTTCCGGCGGAGACCGGGAGGCCGGTCAGGGCGCCGGCCGGCACGTCGTCGCGCCGGTACGCCCCGTTGACCGCCTCACCGTCCGAGGTGAGCACCCGGGGCGGTGTGAGCGCCTGGTACGAGCGGAAGGCTTCCTTGCGCTCCCGGATGAGCTGGTCGTCCACCCGGTGCGAGCGCACGACATCGTGGAACTCCTGGAACGTGAGGTGGAAGACATCCTCCCGCTCAGTCAGCACCCCGGCCCGCACAAGGCGCTCCGCCTCCCCCGACAGGGCCTGCTTGTAGACGAAGTAGCGGCTGATGATGCCGTACTTCGGGTACTCCCGGTACCCGATGAAGGTGCGGACCCGGTCGATCATCCGCTTGGTCTCGTCGGCCTTCCGGTCCCCGTCCGGCAGGGCCCGCAGGCGTGCCAGTACGTCCTGTTCCTTCTTCAGCGCCTTCTGCCGCCCTTCCTCGAAACGGCGCTCGGCGGCGCCCGGCCCGAAGTTCCTGACGTTGTCGAGGATCACGGGAACGAGTGTGGTGGGGCGCTCGCGCCAGCGTGGCCTGGTGATGTCGATCTCGCCGACGCAGCGCATGCCGTAGCGGTCGAGGTAGGCCTCGATGGCGTCGCGCGCTTCGGGCCCGCCCGCGAGTTTCGCCAGCTCGTCCAGGAAGCCCTCCTGACTGACACCCTCGTGACTGACACCCTCTTGCCGGACGTCGTCGTGCCGGGCACCCCCGCCCCGGACACCCTCGTCCCTGGCCCCGCCCTCCTGCACTGCCTGCAGGAACGTCACCACCTCCGGATACGGGCGGATGACATCCGCGACGTCGAGCAGTGCCAGTCCCATCTCCGACGTGATGTTGTCGGGGGCGGACAGCGTCAGCGTGTCAGCCACGTTCTTCTCGCCCAGCCACGCGTACAGCTTGTCGTTGAGCCACCAGGTGGCCTCCATCCCCGCCATGATCACCTGCATGCTCACGGGGTCGCCGAGGACTCGTTTGTGCTCCTCGAAGGCCTCCAGCAGAAAGTCGAAGAGCGCCGGTCCGGTCTTCGTCCGGATGTCGCGTTCCAGGGCGGCGACGGATGCCTGGCTGCGCTCGATCAGCTCGGTGACGACGGCCGGATCGGTCGCGATCGGGGCGGGCGCACCGCCGGCCGGCGGCTTGCCGGGGGCCGCGTCCGGGAGCGACGGGACGAAACCGTCGCGGTCGAGGACGGTCTCCAAGGCGTCCCTGGTCAGCGGATCGCCCTTGCCGATGAGGTCCAGGAGTCCGGCGCGGCTCGCGGGCGAGGCCAGGCGCCGGGTGACGTCGACGAACAGCCTGCCGCCGGCCGTGTGCATCGGTGCCATCGCCGTCAGCTGCCAGGTGGAGAGGCCCAGGGGCTTCATGGGATCCGTCATCATCTGCTGATGCCCGACGGAGACATAGACGTGGTTCTCCGCGTCGTCCGTCTCCGGAACGGGGAACAGCGTCGTGACCGGCCGGCTCTGCACGATCTGGAAGCCGTCGTCGGCCAGGCACCATTCGATGTCCTGCGGGCGGCCGAAATGCGCTTCGATCCGCCGCCCGAGCTGAACGAGCCGTACGGCCTGCGCATCCGTCAGCGCGGGTTGTGCCTGCCGCTGCGCCTCGATCGCCACTTCCCGCGTGCCGCCGGCCGCCAGGGCCTGGACGGCACGTTCCTTGGCGGCGATCTCCCTGGCGACGACCTCGCCGTCCCGCACCTTGAAGACGTCCGGGTTCACCAGGCCGGAGACCAGTGCCTCGCCGAGGCCGAAGCCGGCGTCCACGGTGGCGACCTTCCGGTTGCCGGTGACGGGATCGGCCGTGAACAGGATGCCGGACGCATCCGGGAAGACCATCTGCTGCACGACCACGGCCATGTGGACCGTACGGTGGTCGATGCCGTTCCGACGGCGGTAGGTCACGGCCCGCTCGGTGAACAGTGAGGCCCAGCACCGGCTGACGTGCTGGAGGACCGCCGTGGGCCCCACCACGTTCAGGTACGTGTCCTGCTGGCCGGCGAAGGAGGCCGTCGGCAGGTCCTCCGCCGTCGCGCTGGACCGGACGGCGTACGCGGTCTGCTCGCCGAGCTGGGCGAGGGGGCGGGTGATCGCCGCCGCGAGATCGTCCGGGACGGCGATCTCTTCGACGGTCCGGCGGATCTCCGCGCTGAGCGTACGGATCGTCTCCCGGTCGTCCGGGTCCACGCGCGACAGCTGATCGAGCCGCTCGTCGAGTGACGGCGCTCCGGCCATGATCCGCCGGAAGGCGTCCGTCGTCACACAGAAGCCCGCCGGGACGCGGACGCCGTCGATGCGCGACAGCGCGCCCAGGTGCGCGGCCTTGCCGCCCACGACCGCGACCTGCGTCTCGTCGATCTCTTTCAGGTCCCACACGTACTGCTCGGTCATCGCGTTGCCTCCGGGGCAGTCATGTTCCCTTGCACTGCGCCGGCTGGTCCCCGCACCGACTCCGCCCCTGGTCCGACGTCACCGCGTCCCCCACACGTCGACAACACACGCACGTCGTGCCCCTCATTTCCGCAGGTTGTGGCTTCGGCGGACGATTCTGCGCCACCCCCTGGGTCTTGCCGCAAGGCCCCTGGTGCGCTATATGTTAGGAGTGGCGAGGAGAGGGGTCTCCTTGCCTTTGTTCTTGCTCGCTGCCTCACGGCGGGGCCCCGTCCCGTTGGACCCCTCTGACGGTGTGCTCATGCTGGGCGACGTCTGCGGACGTCACCTTCGGCTCGAAGATCCATCTGATCGTCGAGCGGACCGGTCGGCCCCGTCCGTCGGCATTTCCGCGGCCGACCCGCACGGCAGTCAGGCAATCATTCACCTGGGCAAGGGCATACCGCCGAGCCGCTCCCACCGTGGACCCCGACGACGCAGACCGGGCAAGCTCCATGGCCACAAGAGCTACGCCTACGAGAGCTACGCCTACGGGCGCCTTCGTCGATAGTCACGCCGGCGCGCGATCATCCACCGCATCGCCCCGCAAGGGCACCGCCCCGAGCGCGACCCGTTCCGCGCACATGAAACATCTGCGTTTACGTGGTCAGGCCCACGAACTGCAGGCCACCACCTGGTTGGCCCTGTTGACGGTGCATGCCCGTACCTTCAGACCCTTGATGTTCACTCCAGCCCGTGAATGCGCGCTACTGGACTTGGAGTCCCCCATTCCGCCCTCGGCCTTGCCGAAGATGCGGGTGGTCCACTCCCAGGCGGCACCGTTCTGCCAGTGATATCCCACTTCCATACGCACGCCGTAACCGTCGGCGGCGCGATCCCACACCGTGCCCGAGAGACTCACCTTGTAGCCCTCCCACTCCACTCCTACCGAAGCCACGGCCGCGAAATTCTGGTCGGTGTCGGCAACACGGCCATTGGGGTAGGGGACGTACCCGTTGTCCCAGTGGTTGGGGCGCTCCTGCGCCGAAGCCGGAGGCACGGCCCCGGTCACGCAGAGCGCGGCGCCGAGGGCGGCGCCGGTGAGCGTCTTGGCCAAGCGTATCTTCACCGGTCTTTCCCTCCTACTGTGTCCTTGTCGGCTGGTCCGGGAGACAAGTCATCCACCGACGCGCCTTACGGGAGGTCGGTGAGCCGGGCCTTGTAAATCCATTTGGGTTTCTGGTTCCCGATTTCGGGGACCGTGACAGTTGCGCGCGGCCACAGGAATTCGACCTTGTTGGTGCCGTAACTGTTGCCCTCGGAATCAACCGTGTAGATGCCACGTCCCGAGCGGTGCCGGGAGAAGGATTTCGCCGCCGCCGGCGGTTCCCCCCACTCGAATCGCGGACGGCCTCCGGACTTATTGATCTTGAGCAAGAGCCTGCTGCCCGTGGCCCACAGGTACTCGCGGTACGTCGGGTCAGGCTGAAGGTCGTGACCGTTCTCGAAGTGTTCCTGGTCCCTCGCGCGGGCAACCTCCCTGAGCTTGGCGGTCTCCCGGAACCCGTCAACCGTGTAACCCACGATCTTGTCGCCGCCGAAGACCCACACGAGACCGCCGTTGACCTGGTCTCTGACGACGCCGTGGGCCTGCCGGAACGGGTACAGCCCGTTGGGCACCTTCTTGAACGAGCCGGCGCCGCCTTGAGCGGTCGGGGCCGTATAGAGCTGGATGCTTCCGCCGGGCCTGGGCTTCGGGCCACCCGGGAGCTGAGGCGGCGGCTTGTCCTTGTCGTCCAGGCCCCGTGTGCCCACCACAATGACGACGTCCGCCTTTTCCACGTATTCCAGGGAGTGCGGAAAGAATTCAGGGATTCCGCTGTCCCAGCCGAGCGCCGCCGAGTCACTGCTGCGGTGAATCGTCACCCGCCCGTTGCCGCTGTCTCCACCGCAGACCATGAACACGTGCTCGCCACTGGCGAGCTTGCGGAACTTGCACTCCAGCGGGTCCCAGCCACCGGTCGGGAACGTGGAGGTCGGGGCACCGAAAGTGCCCTTGGTGTGCGCTGCGTCCTGCCAATGGATATGACCGGTGTAGTAGTTCTCGACGACCTGGTTGTTCGCGTCGAGCAGGGCCAGATAGAAGTCCTCGGCCAGGACAGGACCGGCCGCCCCAGCGCCGTGCGCCGGGCCGGCCAGCACACCGAACGGCATGGCCACAGCGCCAGCTGCGAGCGAACCACGCAGTATCTGCCGTCTGCTGACGCTCATAGTGTCCTCCCTGATCAGCGCGGTGCCCAAGTCGCATGCTGTTTCGCTGCTGCTTGACCACTGGTAGACAGTGCGCCGGCGTACGTGCACCCAGCCCTCCGTGGTGTTCGTCCGGAGGCCGGTCTTGGGTGGTCCAGGTGGCGGGGCAGAGGGCCAGAGGCGTGCCGCGGCATGATTGCCCCCGTTGTCGGTGGCCATGCCAGGTCGGTGAACTGGGGGCATGCTAACGACGGAGAAGGCCAGCAGTGAGAGACTGCGAGCGGCGGGGCTGATTCCGTGCATATTTCTGGCGCTTCTTGTGTGTCCGGAAGCGGACCATCGCCCTGACGGTACGGAAGTTCCAAGGGTGCCAGCAGCGGCTCGTCTCGCCTCGCCGGCGCCACCGCCCCGGCGGACATGGACGTCATGTCGTGTTCCGCCTCTTGGAGAACGGGCACGGCGCCCTCAGGCAAGCGGCCGCGCCGGCGGGCCAGTCCCCGGTGGCCGGTACCCGCCTGCTCGACCGGGCCGTCACCCTCGGCATCGACACGCGCATTGTCGAACGTGCCGCCGGCGCCGAGTCCGTATCCACCGCCGCAGCCGCCTTCCGGCCCTCCGGAGATCTGGTCCGCCTCCCTCCGGGGCGCGCGCCCCCGACAGCGCCACTCTGTACCACCCCGGCGCATCACGGAATCACCTGTGATGTACGGGAACACCGATGTCGACAGTGACAGTTGAGCTTTCCCCCGGCGGGCATAGGCACATACACCGCTCGCCAGGCATATTCAGTCCGGGGCCTGTCCATGCGACAACCGGAAAATCCACCCCAAAGCCGACTGCCGGCACCACACTCAATCGCGTCAGTTCCGGTCGCACCCGCACCGGACTCCGCAACGGAATGCGCGGGGTGGTGAATTCGTGCTCCCCCAACTCAAAAACGCGCTGATTGAACACGGTCACGGCCGGTACTCGCTTCCGTACGGAGGTTTTCAGCCAGTCGACTGCTGAATTCCTCCGCCTCTCCGGAACAACCGAAAGGATGGATCACGATGTCCGGCCACACCTTTCGCACGGCGTCGGCAGCCGACGGCGATCAGTTGTCGAACGAGGCGCGCATCGCGATGCTGCGCAGCCGCATCGACGACCTGGACGTCGCCGTGGCCGACCTCTTGAGCGAACGTGCTCAGCTCTCGGGTGCGGTTCAGCAGACACGGCTGGCCGACAGGGCCGCGCGCCTGGACACCGGGCGTGAACACCGGGTGCGACGACGCTATACGAGCGTGCTGGGGCCACGGGGCGCCGACATCGCCGAAGCGGTCCTGACGTTGTGCCGAGGCTCGCTGGGCCGCGACCGTAAGGAAGGCTGAGCCATGCCGGCTGACAACGGTGCTCTCGACCGAACGGCCGTCGAAGAATGGCTGGACCGGCCGGCCCGGCAACAGCCCGAATGGGAGGATGCGCGGCGTGCGCATGCCTGCCGTCGGACTCTCTCCTCCTGGCCCGGACTGGTGGAAGCAGCCGACATCGACCGGTTACGCCGTCTGCTGGCCGAGTGCGCCGCAGGCGAGCGCAGCGTGGTGCAGGCGGGTGACTGCGCGGAGGCACCGCAGGACTGCGCTCCTGAAGCGGTGTTGCGCAAGCTCGGGCTGATCGACGCACTGGCGGGCCTGTGGCAGGTGACGACTGCGACGCCGGTGGTGCGAGTGGGCAGGATCGCCGGCCAGTACGCCAAACCGCGCTCCGCCCCGACCGAGCACGTCGACGGGCGGCCGCTCCCGGTCTACCGCGGCCATCTGGTCAACCGCCCCGGAACCACCGAGGCCCAGCGGCGCCACCGCCCGGAGAACATGCTCGACTGCTACCAGAGCGCTGCCCGCACCCTCGCCGAGATACGGCGACTGAGCTCGGACGCCGACAGCCGGCCCACGGTGTGGACCAGTCACGAGGCCCTGGTTCTCGACTACGAAGTGCCACTGCTGCGCCGCGACGCCCACGGGCGCCTGTTCCTCAGCTCCACCCACTGGCCGTGGATCGGCGAGCGGACCCGCGCGGTGGACGAGGCCCACGTCCGTCTGCTCGCCGCCGTCAGCAACCCCGTGGCCTGCAAAGTCGGCCCCAGCGCGACCCCACGGGAGGTCCTAGCGCTGTGTACGGCCCTGGATCCGCGGCGCGTCCCGGGCCGGCTGACCTTCATCACCCGTATGGGAGCCGCGGCCGTGGCCGCCAAGCTGCCGGACCTGGTGCGCACGGTGCGCGAGGCGGGACACCCCGTGCTGTGGATGTGCGATCCGATGCACGCCAACACGGTACGGACCGACGACGGCCTGAAGACGCGCACCGTGGCAGCCGTCACCGCCGAACTCAGCCAGTTCCAGCACAGCGTGACTGCCGCCGGC
Source organism: Streptomyces paromomycinus (assembly GCF_003865155.1). NCBI lineage: Bacteria > Bacillati > Actinomycetota > Actinomycetes > Kitasatosporales > Streptomycetaceae > Streptomyces > Streptomyces paromomycinus. The sequence continues at coordinate 124,761 of NZ_BHZD01000001.1, forward strand.
GGCATCGCCGGCGGTGTCCACCTGGAAACGACGCCCGCCCCCGTGGCGGAGTGCGCCGGGGCCGGGGAGCAGCCCGACGGCGCACCGGACCGGTACACCACGCTGTGCGACCCGAGGCTGAACCCACGCCAGGCGCTGACGGTCCTGGCCGACGCCACCGAACCACTCAACGACGACGGCGAGCACGGCGCCGGCCGGACCTGAATCCCCGGCGCCCCTCCCCTCGGTCTCCCCTCCGCCACTCTCCAGGAACTGCCATGACACCCCCTTCTCCCCTGCCCGACCTGACCATTCAGGAGGCGCCTCGCAGCGGTGACGAGGCTCGCGAAGACCTCGCCGTCATGCTGGATCTCGCCGCCGCGATGCGCCGCTCACGCGCCCACATGGTGGGGTTCCCGGTCAACCTCGACTTCGACTACCGGCCGCTCGCCGCCTACCTGGCCGTCCACGGCAACAATGCCGGAACCCCGTACGGCGACAGTGAGTACCACCTGCACAGCAAGCACTTCGAGCGGGCTGTCGTCGGTTTCTTCGCCCGGCTGGCCGGAGTCCGGCCCGAGGACTGTTTCGGCTACCTCACCCACGGCGGCACCGAGAGCAACCTCTTCGGTGCCTGGGTCGGCCGCGAACGCCACCCGGACGCCGTCCTGTACGCCTCGCGGCAGGCCCACTACAGCATCCCGAAGATCGCCCGCCTGCTGCGGATGGACCACGAACCGGTCGCCGCCAAACCGGACGCGACCCTCGACCCTGATGCCCTGCGGCATGCGCTGCGACGCAATCGGGGGCGGGCCGCCCTGGTCGTCGCCACCATCGGCACCACCGGCCAGGGCGCCGTCGACGATCTCCCCGCCATCCGGCGTGCCCTGGACGCGGCCGGCACCAAAAGGCACCACATTCACTGCGACGCCGCCTTCGGCGGACTCATCGCCGCCCTCGGCCCCCGCCCCCGTCCCTGGAACTTCCGCGACGGGGCCGACAGCATCGCCGTCAGCGGCCACAAGATGATCGGCTCCCCCGTGCCCTGCGGCATCGTCCTGGCCCGCCCCGCCCACGTCGACGCCGTCCGCGCCCCCGGAGCCGCGGTGGGCACGGACGACGACACCATCAGCGGCTCACGTGACGCGCTCTCCCCCGTGCTGCTCTGGCGGGAACTGCGCAGGCTCGGCCGCCGAGGGCTGCGCGAGCGCATCCACGACTGCGTACGGACCGCCGACTACGCCACCGAACGGCTGCGGGGCTGCGGCGCCCACCCCGTCCACCTGCCCGGTACCAATACCGTTCTGTTCGACGCCCCGAAACCTGAGGTGTCCCGGCAGTGGAACCTGCTCGCCGTCGACGGCAGGGCTCACCTGATCGCCATGCCGCACGTGACTCCCAGGCACATCGACCGCCTGTGTGCGGTCATCGCCGAGGGGTGACACTCGTTCTCGGTGGCTGGTGCCGAGAAGGGCGTAGATCCTCATCATGGCCTCGGCAGGCATCTGCCCCGCGTTCGATGTTCCCGTCCCCGGGACGGCTCGTCCTCACAGCGTCACGTGGCTGAGGAAGGTGTCACGGCTGGGGCATGTGGTGTGGGAGAGGTAGAGCGCGTGGAGAGGCGCGTAGACCGGGGGTTCGAGGGCGAGGATGTGGGCTTTGCCGCCCGCGGCGGGGCCCGGTGCCGTAGTGACGAAGGCGATGCGGTGGGTGCCGATGACGGCGGTGACCGGGGGTGTGCCTTGGCGGTCGGTGCGTTCGATGCGGGGCTCGAAGCCCGCACGGCGGCAGTGGTCGACGAGGAGGTCGGTGTAGCCGGAGTGGCCGGGGGTGCCCCAGACCATGATGGACTCGTCGGCGAGTTCGGGGAGGGTGACGGTGGTCCGGCCGGCGAAGGGGTGGTCGGAGGCGACGGCGACGTGCAGGCGCTGGTGGCCGAGGGTGGTGCGGGTCAGGCCGTGGGCCGGTGTGATGGCGCGGCACAGTCCGATGTCGAGGTCGCCCGCGAGGAGCGCGGCAGTCAGCTCGGAGGGGTAGCGCTGGTGGGCCTCGGGGGTGATGCCGGGGTGTGCGTCGGTCACGGGTGTGAGCAGAGTGACGAGTTCGTCGCCGGTGACGGCGGGGGTGTGGCCGATGCGCAGCGTCTCGGTCTCGCCGCGTCCGATGCGCCGGGCGCGGCGCAGCGCGGAGCGGGCCATGCCGTTCAGAACGTGGGCGTCCTCAAGCAGGGCAGCTCCAGCAGGCAGTACGGTCACGCCGGCGCTGCCGCGCTCCAGCAGGGGGACGCCGACTTCGCGTTCAAGGACCCGGATGGAAGCGGACAGGGCCTGCTGGGAAAGGTGCAGCCGGGTGGCGGCGCGAGTGAGGCTGCCTTCCTCGGCAACGGCGACCAGGTGTTCGAGCTTGTTCAGATCCAGTCGCACGTGGGCTTCCCGGGATTCGGTAGTGGTGGGCAGTGATGCAGAGGTGCAGAGGTTGACTGTCGGAGGGCGGCGCCGGGGCTCTTGATGTGGTCAGGCAGGAAGGTGACTTCCGACCGTAACCCCGCCCGCCGGCGAGAGCAGGCAGGGGCACAGGCCGGCCGCCCTGTGGGTGATCATGTCGGCAGCCGGACCCTGTTGCGGTGAGTGGGCAGGCGTCTTCAGGCTTGGCCGGTCCCAAAGCGGCTGATGCGGCCGTCGGTGACGGTGCAGGTCCACCGGGTGCGCATGCTGCCCCAGGTGGAATGGGTGCAGGTGGCGGTCAGGGTGCGGCCGTCGGCCGAGGTGTCCTCGATGTCCATGCGTCCGTTCGAGGAGAAGGTCTCGCTGTCGGCCCACGCGGCAAGGTCGCGGTCGGTGCCGTCGTCAGACATGATGGCGTCGTCCGTCAGCGCGGCGAAGAAGGAGTCCCTGTCGCCCGTATTGACGGCGGTGACGAAGGCGGGCACCACGGGATCGGCCGGGTGTGCGGGCATTCAGTGCCTCCAGGCGTCGCGGCCGGGGCGTCGGTGCCGGCGGGCCGGCCGTGCCGGAGTGCGGCCGGCCCGCCGGGAGGGCACGGGGTCAGCGGGTGGTGTAGCCGCCGTTGGGGAACATGGTCTGGCCGGTGAACCACCATCCTTCGGTGGCCAGGAACCTGATGATCGGGACGATGTCCTCGATGTGGGTGAGCTGGTTGCCCATCGCCTGCGACTTGTGGAACTCCACCCGCTCGGGGGTTTCCTGCGGGTAGAAGAACGGCGTGTCCATCGGGCCGGGCGCCACGGTGTTCACCGAGATGTGGCGGTCGGCGAACTCCTTGGCCGCCGCCCGGGTGAAGTGCTCCAGCGGTGCCTTGCCGCCGGCGTAGGTGGAGTAGCCGTCCGTGAAGGCGGCCAGCAGCGACGTGCCCAGGCTGATGATCTTGCCGTGGTCGTTCAGCCGTCGCCCGGCCTCCTGGATGAAGAAGTACGCCGCCTTGGCGTTGATGCCGAACATGCGGTCGTACTCTTCCTCGGTGGTCTCCAGGATCGGCTTGCGCAGCACCATCCCGGTGGTGTTCACCGCGATGTCGACGCCGCCGAAGGTGTCCACCGCCGTGTCGAAGAGCCGTCGTACGTCCGCGACCTTGGTCAGGTCCCCCTGGGCGGCGACGGCCTGTCCCCCGGCCTCCTGGATCGCCGCCACCGTCTGTTCGGCCTCGTTCCGGGAGCTGTGGTAGTGCACGACCACCTTGGCCCCGGATTCCGCGAAATTCCTGCTGACCAGTCCGCCCAGGTTCTTCTCGCCCCCGCCGACGACCGCGACCTTCTCCCGCAGGGTGTTCTCGGCCATGTTCCGCGCTCCTCACGTTCTTGCCGGGTGACCGACTTGATCACCTTCCATGGACGACACTAGGGGGGCATTTCGGTCATCGGGTAACAGAAGTTTCGAGTCGCTCCACAAACATCGTCGATACCCCCAGGCAGCAGATCGTCCGGAGCCATGACGCCGGAAGAGACACCCAGCTGAGGGCCGGGCTTCGAAGAGGGCGTGCGCCGGAAGGGAGACAAGCTCATCGGCGCACCGGCCGGCCGTGGCGTCAGCCGCTGGAGGACCGGGGGCTGCCGGTCGTGACCTGCCGGCGTTTCGTCGAGATGCACCCGATTCTCGACGGCAGTGGCAGCCCTTGCCTCGTCGGCGAAGAACGCCTGGCGGACGGCCTTCGCCGACCGGCACGGTGAGCTGGCCCACGAACTCGCGCAGGGGCGCCGTCAGGCCCTCGCGCGCGGTGACCATGCTGATCCGCTCCGTGTCTGATCCGCCTCATGCAGGCGACGTGACGCGGCTGCTTGTTTGTATGGCATAGCCGTGGGATGCCGAGCCGAAGGCCGCCAACCCTTACGTCGTGGAACAGGGGACGTGCGATGGAGGTAGGCCCTGCGCCTTTCCGGCTTCCTGGGCAGCTTCAGCCTGTACCCGGCGATCACTCCTGGTGTGGTCATCGCCCCCGGAACATGGCCCTACGGACCGTCGCACCCTCTCGGCTTGACATGCAACCTAGCGGTTGCCAATCTGGTGGTGAGGGGGTTGGATGGCATGGACGAGGTGTTCAAGGCGCTCGCGGACGTGAGCCGCAGACGGCTGCTGGACCGGCTGAACGAGCGGTCCGGGCAGAGCCTGCGCGAGCTGTGCGCGGGGCTGGACATGACCAGGCAGGCGGTGTCCAAGCACTTGGCGGTGCTGGAGGGCGCGGGCCTGGTCACGGCGGTCCGGCACGGCCGGGAGAGGCTGCACTACCTCAACCCCGTCCCCATCCATGATCTCGCCGACCGCTGGATCGGCCAGTACGAGCGAGGCCGGATGACCGCGCTCAGCAACCTGAAGCACGCCCTGGAAGGAACGGCGATGAGCAAGCCCGAGTTCGTCTACACGATCTACATCCACACCACGGCCGAGAAGCTCTGGGAGGGGCTGACCAGCCCGGAGTTCCTGAAGCAGTACCACGGCGACTGGGCACCCTCCTCCGACTGGAAGGTCGGCTCGAAGGTGCTGTGGCCGGTCGAGGGCGGCGGCGAGCCGCAGGACCTCGGTCAGGTCGTCACCGAGTCGGAGCCCGGCAAGCGGCTCGCCTACACCTGGCACACGCTGCAGCCGATGCACCAGGAGATGTTCGGCATGAGCGACGCGGAGTTCGCCGAGGCCGTCAAGGAGCGCTCGAAGGTCTCCTTCGACATCGAGCCGGCCGAGGAGCCGGAGATGGGCATGAAGCTGACCATCACCCACGACGGCTTCACCTCGGCCGACTCCAAGATGCTGGAGGGCGTCAGCGGCGGCTGGATCATGATGCTGTCGGAGCTCAAGACGATCCTCGAAAAGGCCTGAACCACTTCCCGGCAGGCCGGACACGTGCGGCATCGCCTGCACGGTCCGGCCGGTCAGCCGTACTCCGTGCCAAGTGCTCGCCACCGTGCGTAAGGTACGAGGCGAAACGGCACAACGGGCGGGGTGGGGACAGCGTGACGGATCCGCGGCAACGGCAGACCGGAATCATCGAGTACTGGCGGGCGGTGGAGCTGTTCAGTCCGCAGAAGGTTCCGGCCGTCTCCGTACGGGACCGTGTCCACTCGGTGACCGCGGACGGCCCACTGCCGTGGGAGGAGGGGCATCCGCTGCGGTCGGTGCCGCTGAATCCTGGTTACGCGTGGCAGCACGTGGTGTACGGCGGTGCATACCGGCTGCGGGCGGTGCGCGACACGCTGCTCGCCGTGTTCGGCGAGAGCGAGGAGGACCACGACGGGCGGATGGACGGCGAGAGTGCCCTGTTCGCCTTGACCGTCACCGATGAGGGACGTCTGGTGCTGGACTCCCCCGTGCTGTCCACCTGCGCCTGGGCCACCGGTCGGGCGCTGGACCCGGGGCCGGGCCGGAAGGGCTGGCTGGACGGTTTCGACGACGAGGCGGCCGACTGGCTCGCCCGGGCCGCTGACCTGGGCGGCGTACCCGTGGACAAGAGTTTCGCGGGTGAGGGCCTGGAAGACGGGAACGTCGCGGACGGGAACCTTGCAGACGAGAACCTTGCGGACGGGCCGGACAGCGATGCCGATCCCGGTGCTGATGCCGACGCCGATGCCAAGACGGGATCGCGCCGTCTCACGGCGAAAGACCTGCTCGGCTTCGTCCACGACCTGACCGCGGCCTGGGGGCTGGAACAGACCTTGGCACCCGGCGAGGTGCGCGTACGCAGCACGGCTGTGCGCGTCCGGCAGACGGCCGAAGCCGACCAGCAGGATTTCCTGAACAGTTTCATCGCCGGCGACCTGGGGCTGGTCGCGGGAGCCCTGCGCACGAGCGCGCCCGGCACGGCGCTGGCCTCTTACCTCACCCCGTCGCAGGACGTGAACACCGCTTGGCGAGTCGATCTGCGCCGCCGGCCGCAGGAGGCGCTCGACGCCGTGGCTCCTCTTTCCACCCCGCAGGGCCGGTGGCCGACGGAGCCAGCGCATCCGCTCGCGCTGAGCCAGCAGTTCGCCGTGAACCGTCTCTGGTCCCAACTCGGCACGTCGGGCGGGCTGTTCGCGGTGAACGGGCCGCCCGGTACCGGCAAGACCACGATGCTGCGGGACTGCTTCAGCGCTGTGATCGTGGAGCGCGCCCGCAGACTGGCACAGCTGCGGCTGCCGTCCCAGGCTTTCGCCGACCACAAGCCGTACACCTGGAAGAGCGGCGACTACACCCGCACCGTCACGCCGCTGCGAGCGGAGTTCACCGGCTTCGAGATGGTGGTCGCCTCCGCCAACAACGGGGCGGTGGAGAACATCTCCACGGAGATTCCCGCCCGTACCGCGCTCGGCGCACCCTGGCGCGAGGAGGCGGACTACTTCGCCGAGCAGGCCACCCGGCTGCTGAAAGGGACGCCTGCGTGGGGTGCGGTAGCGGCCCGGCTGGGCAACAAGAAGAACCGTATGGAGTTCATCAACCGGCTCTGGCACGGCAAGTACAAGATCACAGACGCGGGGGCGCCGCCTCCCGCGCCAGGCAAGGCGCCGCGTCGGCGTGACGCCTGGGTCGACAGTGAACAGGGCCTGTCCCAGCTGTTCCGGGAGTGGATGAGTACGCCGCAGAGCGGGGTGTGGCGGCAGGCCAAGGAGCGCTTCCAAGCGTCACTCAGCGAGGTGGAGCGGCTGCGGGACGACCGGGCGGCGGCTGCGGACGCCCTGGCACGCCTCCCTGAACTTCGCTCCGGTGTGGCGCGGGCACAGCACGCGATCGGGGAAGCAGCCGAGCAGGAGGATCGCTGTCGGCAGGCGCTCCCGGCAGCGGTCGGTGCCCTGGCGCGGGCGCAGGCACAGCTGCAGCAGGCGGAGCAGGCCCGGGACAGGCACTTCGAGCGGCGGCCGGGCTTCCTGGTGAGCCTGTGCACGCTGGGGCGGGCCGGGCGGGACTGGCACCGAAGGGACCAGGAACTGGCGGCTCGCGCGGAAGAAGCACAGGGTGCCTGTGTCTCCGCGCAGACCGCGTGCGACGGGGCACGCGAAGCCGTTGCCCGGGCTGCGGCCGAGCACGTGGCGCGCCGACAGGCACGGGAGGCGGCGGACGCCGAGTTGGCCGCCAAGCAGAACCTGGTCGACCGGGCCCGGGAAGCGTGGGGCCCTCATGTGCCGGAGCAGGCGTGGCTGTCGGAGGACACGACACGGGAACTGGCTGCCCCGTGGGGAGACGAAGAGATCAGCCGGGCCCGGAGCGAAGTGCTCCTGGCGGGGCTCGGCCTGCACGAGGCGTTCCTGCGGTGCACGGCACGCACCATGTACGCGAATCTGATGGCCGCGATGGACGCGGTGGCCGGCAGCGTGCCCAAGACCGTGGCGCAGGAGGCTCTCCGGGCTGCCTGGCAGAGCCTGTTCCTGCTCGTTCCCGTCGTGTCGACCACCTTCGCGTCGTTGGACCGTGTCTTCGGGCGCCTGGGGCAGGAGTCCCTGGGCTGGCTGTTCATCGACGAAGCCGGTCAGGCGACGGGGCAGATGGCCGTCGGCGGCATGTGGCGCGCGGCACGTACCGTGGTTGTCGGCGACCCGCTCCAGCTCGAACCTGTGGTGGTCCTGCCGTGGACCGCCCAGCGGGCTCTGGGCCGGGAGTTCGGCGTGGACGAGCAGTGGGCGCCCAGCCGTACCTCGGTCCAGCAGCTCGCCGACCGTACCAACCGCTACGGCACCTGGCTGCCGGCCGAACTACCCGACGGGCAGCGGGAGGTGTGGGTGGGCAGCCCGCTGCGCGTACACCGCCGCTGCGACGACCCGATGTTCACCGTCAGCAACGCCATCGCCTACGACAACCTCATGGTCCACGGCACTCCGGAGCGCGGCGACTACCGCTACCGGCCCCGCAGTTGCTGGGTGCATGTGAGTGGGACCGAGGCGGACGGGCACTGGATCGCCGAAGAGGGCCGCGCGCTGCGCGCCGTCGTGGAGAAGCTTCGCGACGAGGGTGTCGATCTCGCGGAGGACGTGTACGTCATCAGTCCTTTCCGGGCCGTGGTCGACGGCGCTCAGCGGGCCTGCCGCGGGCTGCTGCCGGAAGGCCGTGTCGGCACCATTCACACCACTCAGGGCAAGGAGGCCGATGTGGTGATCGTGGTGCTGGGCAGTGATCCGCGCCGGCCCGGGGCGCGGAGTTGGGCCGCCGCACGCCCCAATCTCCTCAACGTCGCCGTCAGCCGCGCCAAGCGTCGCCTGTTCGTCATCGGCGACCGCGACGCCTGGCGCGACCAGCGTTTCTTCGCCACGCTCGCCGATGCGCTCCCGGCGCACACCTGGCAGGGATGAGTTCGCGTGGCCGGCTCGGAGGCCGGTCAGTCCAGTGTCTGGGTCAGTTCGCCGCGAGTCGCGGTGTGGACGACTCGGCCGCGTGCTCCGTTGACGATGGGCAGGTACGGCGGTACATGCCCGCACTCGACATCGGCGATGACCGGCACGTTCAAGGGGCCGAGGGCGTCGAGAACAGCTTCGTGCTGTGTGAGTGAGGCGCTGTCAGGTGCCGAGGCGCGGCCGACGAGGACCGCGTTCGCCGCGTCGAAGAAGCCGGCCAGTCGCATCCCGTGCAGGTTTCGGCAGATGGTGAAGGCGTCGTCGCCGGCCGCTTCGACATAGACGAGGAGCCCTTGCGGGGACTCGGCTCGTGCGAAGGCGGAGACGTCGAGGTAGGCGGTTCCCGTGAGGTTGCAGAGTGTTTCGATACAGCCCCCGATCAGGCGGCCTTCGGCCTCCACGTCTCCGTCGGAGTCCAGCCTGGTCCACCTGCCGGGTGTGTCGAGCGTGTACTCGCGTACCTCGGGGTGGGCGTGGAAGTTGTCCCAGCCGGTGGACCGGTGGCGGCCGGGCGGGGTCTGCGTGAACCGGTGCCCCTGCGGAGCAGCGACGATGTCGAGCCAGGACAGGATTCCCTCGGGGACCCGGTACGGCGTGTCCATCAGGTTGTTGCCGTGCACGGTCGCTGTTCCCGTGAGGAGGGTGAGCGGCGTCATGATGGTCGACATGTCGGAGAACCCGACGAGCCAGGTCGGCTCGGCGGCACGCAGCCGGTCCCAGTCGAGCAGGGGCAGCAGGTCGATCGCCGTTTCCCCGCCCCAGGGCGGCACCACCGCCCTGATGCCGGGGTCCGTCAGCATCGACATCAGTTCACCGGCGCGGTCGGCCGCCGGGGCGCTGAGGTGACCGGCTCCGTCCATGCAACGGCCGACCACGACCTCGTATCCCCGGGCCTCCACATCGCGGACGGCCACGTCGAGGCGCGCGCGCAGCTCTTTCCCGACTCCGCTCGAAGGGGAAGTGATGCCGACGCAGTCACCGGGGCGCAGGGGGCGTGGATATCGAACCGACATGCGCGGGATTCTGGCACGTTGCCGCGGCCGCACACTACTGGCTTCCGGAGCGGCAGGACGGCGGGCTGACCGCCGGGCGGATCGTGGGCGGCTGCGGCTTGTTCGAAGGCCGCCAGGCATTCACCCGCGCAGGGTGAGCCCCTGGAGCAGGTAGTGCAGTCCTGCTTCGATTGCCGCCTCCCGCTCGGCCCGGCTGCTGGTCGGCAGCAGGTTGAGCAGGAGCGTCGCCAGGCCGTGGACGGTGGCCCAGCATGCCATGACCGCGGCATCGGTTTCCTCGGCCGGCAGGCAGCCGGCCCGGGTCAGGCGGTCCAGTGCGGCGATGAGCAGCGTGGCCGGCCCGGAGGGCTCGTCGGATGCGCGGTCGCCCCGCCCGCGGTCCCCCTCCCCGGGAACACAGCCACTGGCCGGGTTGTCGTCCATGGCCGCCCGGAACAGACCGGGTTCAGCCAGTGCGAAAAGTACGTATGCACGCCCGACTTCGCGCAGGTGGACCTTGGCCGCCTCTCGCGGGTCGGCAGGCTCGGGCACCTGGCCGAGGTGTACCGACATCGCGGCGGCCATGGCGCGCAGCGCGTGCCGGGACACGGCGATCTTCAACTCGGCGAGCGTCGCGAAGTGCGCGTACACCGCGTTGGGTGCCACACCGACGGTTCGCGTGACCTCCCGCAGGACGATCGCGCCGGGTCCGCCCTTGCGGGCCAGCTCCTCCCCCGCCGCGACGAGCGCGGCGCGGAGGTCGCCGTGGTGGTAGCTGGAGCGGGTGCGCGTCGTTCGGGTGGCCATGCCGTCGATCCTGACATGAACGCTCTCTCGGAAACCAGCTGTCGTAGCTTGCGCGGGTGGTGGGGCGTAGCCCTCATGCAGGACGTGGGCAGCCACGGATGGACGAGGGCGCGCTGCGCTCGGCCGGGCGGCTGCGTGAAGTTTCACCGTGCGGCCGCACGGAACTCTTCAGACCTGACGAAGGACGGGTCAGGGAGAGGGTTCCGAGGACGGGGCGGTCTGCTGCTGGACGGTCGAGGTGGAGAAGCGCAGGCCGGGCAGGTCGCGGCGCCGGATCATCAGTTCGGCGACGACGATGTTGGGCAGCCAGCACAGGAACGGGACGGAGGCGTAGGCGTTGTCGAGCATCTGCTGTCCGTCGGCCTGACTTCCGGCCAGGGTCTGTACACCGATGAGCAGCCCGAGCCAGAGCCGCAGCGTGGGGGCGGCGAAGGTCAGCGCGAAACTGCGGATCATCCACGCCCGGTGACTGGCGAAGTCGCCTTCGCGGATCGCGCGATATCCACGGTAGGAGGTCCACGCCCACAGCAGCGCCAGGGCGCCGAAACCGAAGAAGCCCACCATCCCGGCGGTGTTGAAGAATGCCATCACGAAGCCCGCGGTCGCGGCGGAGCCGACGGACGCCAGGTAGAGCCGGCCGAGCCAGCGGTGCGCTCCAGGACGCCGCCGCCGGACGGCGCGCACGAACTGGAACGGACCGATCGCAAGGGCCAGGCCCGCCGAGACGATGTGGACGTAGAAGGCGATCTGGATGAGCGGCGGGCGCTGCGCGTAGCTGGCCGCCAGACCGATCTGCCGGGCACTGAGCGACTGCAAGGTGCCGGTCGCGTACTGGCCGGCGAAGTACCCCGCGACGACGAGGGAGACCAGCGTCATCACGGTCCAGCTGAGCCGGGAGCTTCCAGGGAGCCTGTTCTTGGTCCGGGGCGAGGTTGCTGTCGGTGCGACAGTCACGGAGGAGCCTTTCCTGCGGAGGGCGAGGGCTGGAGGCGGAGAGGAAGGCAGGGCCCACGTGGATGGCGTCCAGATTATGGATGCTGTCCAGATTAGGGAACGCGTGCTCCGCGGGTCAATGGAGCACGTGCCCGTACTTCAGGCAGTCCGGTGCGTATGCGGCCTCAGCGGTCGTCCAGGTGCGGGCGCGGTTTCGCGGAAAACCGGGGACCGCATCGAACGCTCGCTCGGCTCCGCCACCCGCCCTCCACCACCCGGCACCTGATGACCACCCGGCACCTGATGACGGGTCAGCCCTACTGGGCCCGTCCCGCCCTCGGCCTGCGCCAGGCCCTCGGGCTGCGCCAGGCCCTCGGGCTGCGCCAGGCCCTCGCCCCGAGCGGCACGCTCGTCCGCATCGGCGGCGAGGGCGGCAGCCACTGGTGCCGCGACATCGGCACCGGCTCCGGATGGCGGAACGCGTGGGCGCCGGAGCGCTCAGGCCCAGCGCTTCACGAAGTCGACGGCTGCGGAGTCCACCTCCGCGGGGTGCGAGGCGCTCAGGAAGTGCTGACCGCCCTCGATGATCTCCAGGCGCGCCTCCGGGGAGCGGGTGAACATCCGGATCTCCGCCTGGGCGTTCGCCACGGAGTACACCCGGTCCGCGGTGCCGTGCAGCCACAGGACGGGGCAGTGGACGTCGTCCAGCCTGCCGTGGAGCCCGTCGCGGTCCCGCAGGTTGACCGTGCTCAGGCGCAGGCGGCGGCGCCCGGCGTCACCGGCGTAGTTGGCGCGGTAGGCGGCGAGCCAGAATGCGCGTTCCTCGGCCGGCAGACCGCCCATGGCCGTGTCGAACACGGCGTCCACGACGTCGTCCGGCACCACCCAGTCCTCGCCGACCGGCTCGGCCAGGTCATCGATGAGCGGTGTGTTGAACCCGATCCCGTCCCAGCACCCCAGCTCGCGGCTGCGCTCGCTCTCGGAGTCCATCGACGTGCCGAGTGCGATCAGCCCCTTCACGATGTCCGGGGCGAGCAGCGCCATGCGGACGGCGACCCAGCCGCCCTGCGAGGTACCCAGCACGAAGGCCTCGCGGATGCCGAGGGCCGCGAGGGCCTGCAGGTTCGCGACCGCGCTGTCCCAGTAGGTGAAGTGCCGGTAGGAGGCCCTCGTACGGCCGTGCCCGTACGGCTCCAGGGCCAGCAGGTTGACCGCGGAGGCGAGCGCCGGATCGGCGAACTGCGGCCGGTACAGCTCGGCCGAGGTGGTGTACGAGTTGATCAGGACCAGTGTCGGGAGCGCGGGGTCGTACGGCCTGGCGAAGGTGCAGCCGACTCGGGATCCGCCGAGGTGGGGGATCTCGACGGTCTGCTCGATCTTGCTCACAGGTGACTCCTCCATCGATACGGTGCGCGAAAACCGCGGGGCCGGACGTTGGGGCGACGGCCCGTGCCGGGGACGCTCAGCGGTGACTGGGCCCACTCCGTGGCGCCCCGGTCACTCACGTCGCCGGCGCCACTGCGTCCAACATCATCGGGCCCTAAGGGCATTCCGCCGGAGATGGCGCAGGAGGCCAGGGTGCCGGGGCGAGGGCTGGTCAGGGTCGTGTCCTCCCGTGAGCCGGCGGACGACTTCGTTGCCGAAGCGGGTGCCGAAGCCGCGGGCGGAGTGCGGGGGGCGTACATCTCCCTGCCGCGGGCGGCGGCCGACGGGCCCAGGACGAGAATGTCGCGCCGGCCGTAGGCCGACGCCTGCACGATCGCGGTCCGGTCCCTGACCGAAAAGGAATGGCAGCGCTATGTCCCCGAGGGAGTTGTGTATCAGCGGGGCTGCCCTTGAGATGTGGCTGAATTCGTTTCTTTTCCGAGCGGCCGGACCGAGGAAGGCCGACACCGGATCGGCGCTTTCGCGCGAAACCATCGGAGAGACGAGAATCGGCCCGGGGGCCGATTTCCGGACGGAAACCCAGAACGAACGGGCCACTGTTCCAGGCAGCCGCATCCCCTCGTGCGAACGTCCGGTGCCCCCGACAGCTCATGTGCGGCGGTGATCGTCCGCATCCCACCGATGGCCGTTGCCTCCGGGCCACCGAGCCTCGACAGGGCCGGACTTCAACGATCACACGGCGGCGTCCGGGGCCGACCGGCGTCGGGCCTCCGGCCACGGCGGTCCCGCCGGAGGTCGTCGGCAAGCCCCGGGCCCGGCCCGAGTGCCGGTGCCGGGACGCCTCGTGACGTCGGCTCCGGCCGCTCCGAGAACGACCCTTTTCACAGGTCACCCTGCCTGTCTTCATGATCGGTAGACCGTTGGCGGTCACCGGCCGGTAGATCCAGTTCCGCAGCTTGCGCACAAATTACACACATCCCCTTCTTCATATCGGCGCGGATGCTCTAGATTGACCGTGCTTCAGGCGTTCAGGCCCGGAGCGACCGCTGAGTGATCTATGTTTTGGCGCTACGAACAGCCAGCTTTCACGTCCCCGGCGCCAGACGTGAGGTGATCAATTCTTGGCGCCCGAAAAGGGCCGCGGGTGCGGGGAGCGCCCGGGGCTCCGGCGGGTTTCCACGTGCCCCGGAAGTCTGCCCGGACCTGCGCGTCCGCGGCTCCCGGGGCGGGTTGTTCCCACAGCACTCACGCGGCCGGGACGGTGCGCGGGGGACGGGGGTCCCCCGTGGGGGAGGAACAGTGCGGCGCGGGGGGCCGGGGGGCCTCCCGGAGTGAGGAACAGGGCTGGGCGAACACGCCGGGCCACTGGCGACCGGGGGGAATCTGTGCAACAGGGGGGATTAGTCAACCCGTTTCCGTCGGCGCGCGGGCGTCTGGCGGACGGGGCAAGCAGTCAGCCCGCGATCGACTGGGAGCAGCGGTACCGGCGTACCGTGATCACCAGCGACACCGTCGCCACCGCCTTCGTGGTGGCGGCCATCGGCATCTTCTTCGGAGCCCGGGACGCGGCCAACTGGCACGAGAAGTGGGGCATTCTCGCCTTCGGCACCGAGCTGCTGGTGCTGGGCGCGCTGGCGGTGAGCCGGGCGTGGGCTCCGGCCGTGCTCGGTCAGGGGGCGGAGGAATTCCGCCGGCTCGGCCGTTCACTGTTCACGGCCGCCGTCGTGCTGGCACTCGGCGGGATCGCCCTGACCTCGCGCAACATCAAGCTCTGGATCTTCGTCGCGATTCCGGCGCTCGCGCTCGTCACCATGACCGTGCGGTATCTGCTGCGTCTGTGGCTGCACGGGCAGCGGAAGGAAGGGCGGTGTCTGAGACCGGTGCTCGCCGCCGGGAGTCCGGACACCGTGCGCGACCTGATCACCCGGTCCCGCAAGTTCCCGCACCTCGGGTGGCGGGTGGACGCGGTGTGCACGACGGACGGCCCGGGGCTCGACGGTGACCATGTGGACGGAGTGCCGGTCGTCGGACCGCTGTCGGAGGTCGCCAACCATGTCCGCCGCGACGGCTACCGGGTCGTCGCGGTCACCGCGGACCCGCACTGGTCGCCGGACCGGTTGCAGCGGCTGGCGTGGAACCTCGAAGGCAGCGACGCCGAGATGGTCGTGGCGCCCGTGCTGATGGAGGTGGCCGGCCCGCGGCTGCACGTCGACGCCGTGCTCGGGATTCCGCTGCTGCGGGTCAGCATGCCGACCTTCAGCGGAGGGCGGCGGGCCGTCAAGGGGATCGTCGACCGGTTGGGCGCGGCGGTCCTGCTGGTGCTGTTCGCGCCGCTGATGCTGTGCGTCGCGCTGCTCGTCCTGGCGGACAGCCGGGGCGGCGCGTTCTACCGCCAGCGCCGGGTCGGCAAGGACGGCCGCGAGTTCACCATCTTCAAGTTCCGCACCATGGTCACCGGGGCAGACGCGGCACGTGCCGAGCTGATCCACCGCAACGAGGGTGCCGGGCTGCTGTTCAAGCTCCGCCGGGACCCTCGGGTGACCCGGGTGGGGGCGGCGCTGCGCCGGTACTCGATCGACGAGCTCCCGCAGCTCTTCAACGTCCTCACCGGATCGATGTCGCTCGTCGGTCCGCGGCCTCCGCTGCCGGAGGAGTCCGCCGCGTACGGCCCGGACATCCGGCGGCGGCTGCTGGTCAAGCCCGGACTCACCGGCCTGTGGCAGATCAGCGGGCGCAGCGACCTGCCGTGGGAGGAGGCGGTCCGCCTCGACCTGCGGTACGTGGAGGACTGGTCGCTCGCCCTGGACGCGGTGATCTTGTGGAAGACGCTGCGGGCGGTGCTCTACGGGCAGGGGGCCTACTGATGCGCGGGGGGCTGCGACGAAACGGTCCTGCCGTCGTGCGGACCGCAGGCCGCAAGGGCCTGTCCGGGGGGAAGGACGCATCATGAAGATCAGTGTTTTCGGGCTCGGCTACGTGGGCTGTGTGTCGGCCGCGTGCCTGGCCGGCCTCGGGCACGAGGTCATCGGGGTGGACGTGAACCAGGTGAAGGTCGACCTGGTCAACGACGGCAAGGCTCCGGTGGTCGAGGAGCGGATCGGCGAGCTGATCGCCGAGGTGGTGGGGACCGGAGCGTTGCGCGCCACCGGCGACGTGCGCGAAGCGGTCCTGGGCAGCGAGGTGTCGCTGGTCTGCGTGGGCACGCCGTCGGAGCCCAACGGCAGTCTGTGCACCACGTATCTGGAGCGGGTCACCGAGCAGATCGGCGCCGTACTGGCGGAGCGCGGCGGGCGGCACACGGTCGTGTTCCGCAGCACCATGCTGCCGGGCACCTGCCTGAACCTGCTGGTGCCGATCCTGGAGAAGCACGTCGGCGGTACCGCCGGGGTGGACTTCGGGGTCGCGGTCAACCCGGAGTTCCTGCGCGAGGGCACCAGCGTGCGGGACTTCTTCGACCCGCCCAAGACCGTGATCGGTGAGTTCGATCCGGCCAGTGGTGACGTGGTGGCGGCGCTGTACGAGGGCCTGCCCGGCGAGGTGTTCCGGGTGCCGGTCCCGACGGCCGAGGCCATCAAGTACGCGGACAACGCGTTCCACGGCCTCAAGATCGGCTTCGCGAACGAGCTGGGCGCGGTGTGCCAGGCACTCGGGGTGGACTCGCACCAGGTGATGGACGTCTTCCTGGCCGACCGCAAACTGAACATCAGCCCCGCCTACCTGCGGCCCGGCTTCGCCTTCGGCGGCTCCTGCCTGCCCAAGGACCTGCGCAGCCTGGTCCACGCGGCGCAGCGGGCCGATGTCTCGGTGCCCATCCTCTCCCATGTGCTGCCGTCCAACTCCGCGCATCTGCAACGGGCGGTGGAGCTGGTCGAGCGCACCGGCAAGCGCCGGGCGGGCCTGTTCGGGCTGTCCTTCAAGCCCGGCACCGACGACCTTCGCGAGAGCCCGCTCGTCGAGCTGGCGGAGCGGCTGTTCGGCAAGGGGTACGACCTGAAGATCTACGACGCCAACGTGAGCCTGTCCCGGTTGCTCGGTGCCAACCGTGAGTACATCGAGACCCGGCTGCCGCACCTGGCGCAGCTGCTCGCGGACTCCGTCGGCGAGGTACTGGAACACGCCGAGGTGTGCCTGGTCGGTACCAAGGACCCGGCCGTGCTGTCGGCGCTGCCCCATGGCGGCGACGGCCCGGTGCTCATCGATCTCGTCCGCCTTCCCGACGCCGAGGCGCGCCGGGCCGAACCGGGGTACATAGGCCTTGCCTGGTGACACAACGTTCAACGGCACGTCGTCCGGCGGCACCGCCGGCGGCGGCCGGCCGGGGCGGCGCGCGCTGATCCTGGTGGAGAACCTGTCGGTGCCGTTCGACCGGCGGGTGTGGCAGGAGTGCACGACGCTGCGCGACGCGGGCTGGACGGTGCACGTCATCTGTCCCCGTGGGGAGAAGCGCGACACGGAGCCGGAGGCGGTGATCGACGGGGTGCGGATCCACCGCTACCCGTTGCGCGCGGCCACCGGAGGACCGGCCGGCTATCTGCGGGAGTACGGATCGGCGCTGTGGCACACGGCGCGGCTGGCCCGCAAGGTCGGCCCGGTCCACGTGGTGCACGCCTGCAACCCGCCCGACCTGCTGTTCCTGCCGGCCCTGTGGCTGAAGCGGCGTGGCGCGCGGTTCGTCTTCGACCAGCACGACCTGGTACCCGAGCTGTACCTCTCCCGGTTCGACCGCGGCGAGGACCTGCTGTACCGGGCCGTGTGCGCGCTGGAACGGCTGACCTACCGGGCCGCCGATGTCGTCCTGGCCACGAACGAGAGCTACCGGGACGTCGCGATACGCCGTGGCGGCCAATGGCCGGAGGACGTCTTCGTGGTGCGCAGCGCGCCGCAGACCGACCGGTTCCAACCGGTGCCGTCCGAGCCGGAGCTGAAGCGCGGCAAGCCTCATCTGCTGTGCTACCTGGGCGTCATGGGTCCGCAGGACGGTGTCGACTACGCCTTGCGGGCGCTGGCGAAGCTGCGCGACGAACACGGGCGGACCGACTGGCACGCGGTGTTCGTCGGCGCCGGCGACGCCTTCGACGCGATGGTGGAGCTGTCCCGGCAGCTCGGGCTCGCCGAGCAGGTGGAGTTCACCGGGCGCATCCCGGACGCCGACCTGGTGCGCTACCTGTCCACCGCGGACGTGTGCCTCTCCCCCGATCCGCGCAATCCGCTCAACGACGTGTCGACCATGAACAAGGTCCTGGAGTACATGGCGATGGGGCGGCCGATCGTCTCCTTCGACCTCCGGGAGGCGCGCGTCTCCGCCGGTGAGGCCGCCGTGTACGCGCCCGCCAACGACGAGGCCGCATTCGCCGGGCTGATCGCGCTGCTGCTGGACGATCCGGAGAAGCGCGCCCGGATGGGCAAGACCGGCCAGGAGCGGGTCGGCGGAGAGCTGTCCTGGCGCAACTCCCAGCGATCGCTGCTCGCCGCCTACGCCGCTGCCTGCGGTGTCCGGGGCGGCCCGGTCCGGCGCCGGGTGGGGAGGAGGCGGCGCCGTTGAGCGACGACACGATACGCCTGGTCACGATCGGGCGGCTGCTCCGCCGGCGCCGGCGGTTCCTCGCCGTCCTCGCCGTGGTGGGCGCGCTCGTCGGCTACGGCGCCTCGGTGCTGTACCCGCCGCGCTACACGGCGTCGGCATCGGTCCTGCTGCCGGGGCAGTGGGAACAGCGCGAGCTGCTGACGCAGGTGGAGATCGCGGCCAGTTCGGCGGTGGTCGACCGCGCGGCCGCCAAGCTCGGCTGGGACGGCGTCAGCGGCACCGCGTTACGCGACCGGGTGAGCGCCAAGGCCGCCGACGGGAACATCATCGAGATCTCGGGGACGGCCGACACCCCGGAGCGTGCGCAGCAGCTGTCCGACCGGGTGGCGCAGCAGTTCGTGGCCTTCGCGGCCCGGATCGCCGGCGGCACCGCCGACCCCGGAGCGGCCGCGGGGCCCGAGGACCTGCGGAAGAAGGTGGCCGAGACCAACCGCCGCATCACCGAACTGGCCCGTGCCGCCGATCCCGGGCGGACCGTGGAGAGCGTGCAGGTGCGCACCTCGCTGGAGAAGCTGCGCACCGCGCTGCAGGAGGCCGTGAAGAAGCTGGACGAGGCCGACCCGGCGACCGGCAAGGCCGGCATGGTGGTCATGGGGCCGGCGGCCCGGCCGACCGGCGCGGTGCCGCCGACGAGGATGCAGCTCATCGTCGCCGGGGCACTGCTGTTCTTCCTGCTCGCGGTCGTCGGCCATCTCGCCGCCGCGCGGATGAACCGCCGGCTGCGCACCGAGCCGGAGATCGCCGCGGCACTGGGCTCCACGCTGCTGGGGACGGTCGACGTGCCGGACGAAGGGCGTACGCACCGGCCGGAAGGCCAGGACCGGCGGGCCCGGGTCCGCCGGCTGCTGGGCGTCGGCACCCGGTGGGACGCACCGGCCTCGCAACGGTTCGCCGACGAGGCCGGCAGACGCGTCCACTACCGGCGGGTGTGTGCTCGCCTCCGGGACCGGCTGCCCGCCCCGCGGCGGGTGCTGGTCGTCGTACCGGACGGTGACGAGATCGCCCTCCGGGCCGCCGGGCAGCTCGTCGCCGAGGCCGCCGACGATCCTTCTCCGACCCCCACGAGCGGGGGAAACCCCGTACTGCGGGTGGTGGAGGTCTCGGTGACCCGGCCGATGGTGCCGGACCGCGACACCGAGTCCGGTGCCCTGATCGTGCTCAGCGCGGGCAGCTGGACCGCGGAAGAGCTGGCCGGCGTCGCCGCGGCGTGTGCGGACGCCCGGCACGAGGTCGTCGGCACCGTCGTCGCCGGCACGGTCCGGTCCCGTCCGGCGCGGTCCGCCGGCCGTCCTCCGGAGAACGCCGCCCTGTCGTTCGCGGTCCGCGGCCCCGCGACGGGAGGTTCCGGGTGACGACGAGCACGACTGCGGAGTCGTCGGCGGCCACTCCCCTGCTGGACCTGCAGGCGCTGGTGGTGGCGGTCCGCAGGCGCCGCCGCCTCTGGAGCGCCATGGCGCTGCTGGGGCTGCTGATCGGCGCGGCGGTGGCGGTCGTGATGCCGCCCCCGCCGTCCGCGGTGACCACGGTGCTGGTCACCCATCAGGCGGACCAGCCGAACGACACCGGCACGCTGATCCGTACCGATGTCGCGCTGCTGGGGACCACGCGGATCGCCGCGCAGGCCCTGCGGTCCCTCAAGTCCGCGGAGAAACCGGAGGACTTCCTTCAGGACTACCGGGGCACCGGCCTGACCAACAACCTGCTGCAGATCGATGTGACCGGTGCCGACGACACGGAGGCGGTGGCCCGTGGAAAGGCGCTGGCCGACGCGTTCATCGCGGACCATGTGCGGCGGATGCGGGAAGCCGCGCAGGCCGAGGCCAAGGCCCTGCGCGACCAGCGGGACCGGATGCGGGACGAGCTGGCCCAGGTCAACAAGGCGATCGGGAACCGGTCGCCGGAGAGCGACCCGAAGGCGTCGGCGAGCATCGAGTCGCTCTTCGCCCGCCGGGCCGAACTCACGTCACGGATCGCCGATTTCGACCAGCGCGCGGAGGAGGCGCGCATGGGCACGCCCCAGCTCGTCGCCGGTACGCAGATCGTGGACGCACCGCGCGCGGTGCGGCACTCCCTGCCCAAGGCCGCTGCCACCGACGCCGCCATCGGGCTCGTCCTCGGGCTCGCGATCGGGCTCGCGCTGGCCGCGGTCGGCACGGCGGTGGCGGACCGTCCCGTACTGCGCCGGGAGATCGCGGCGAATCTGGGTGCCTCGGTCGTCGCGGAGCTGCCCCGCACGCTCCGGCGGCCCGCCGGTCTGTGGCAGCGCCGCCGGACCCGGGAGGCGCACGAACGGCTCACCACGACCCTGGTCCGTGCCGTGCGCCACTCCGCGGAACCGGTGTCGCTGCTGGAACTGGGCTGTGCGCGCAGTGCGAGCGTGATCGCCCTGAACGTCGCCGCAGCCCTGGGGGCGGAGGGCCCGGTGGTCGTCGTCGACGGCCTGCCCGGCCCGCAGCTCGCCGACAGCCGCCCGGATCCGGGCAACACGACCGTGGTCAGCGGCGAGCGCGCCGCGACCGTGCCGAGACAGGTGCGCCGGCTCGGCGTCGGCTCGGTCGCGCCCGGTACGGCGTGGACCGACCTCCGGTACCTCGGCGGCCGGACCGTGCTCGTCGTACGGGCCGGGCACGGCAGCGCCGCCTGGCTGCACACCGTGGCGCGGCAGCTCGCGGAGCAGCGCATTGCGGTGATCGGTGTGGTGCTGATCGACCCCGATCCGCGGGACCGGACCGACGGCACGCTGTGGGACGGGCCCCACACGGCGCTGCGCGGCCCTTATGAGCGGCCGGCCCAGCAGCACGGGACGGGCCTGCCGCGGACGGAACGGCTGGCCCGGCAGCACGGAACAGGCCCGTTGTGGACGGAGCGGCCGCCGATGTCGGCCGCCCGCGTCCCGGGCAGCGACCAGGAGGCTCGGTAGGAACATGTGTGGCATCGCAGGTACGTACCGGTGGCCGGACGGGAAGGCCGTGACCGACCGGCTCACCGACATCCTCGCCCACCGCGGCCCGGACGGGGCGGGCCGCTACAGCCACCCCGCCGGTGACGGCGAAGTCCACCTGGGACACCGCCGGCTGGCCATCATCGACCTGTCCGGGACCGGCGCCCAGCCGATGGTCTCGGACGGCCTCGCCCTCACGTACAACGGCGAGTTGTACAACGCGCCCGCGCTGCGCGCCGAGCTGTCGGCCGCCGGAGTGCGCTTCCGCGGCACCTCCGACACCGAGGTGCTGCTGGAGGCGTGGCGGCGCTGGGGCACCGACTGCCTGCCGCGGCTGCGCGGCATGTTCGCGTTCGCGGTCTTCGACGAGCGGACCGGTGAGCTGGTGCTCGCCCGCGACCAGTTGGGCATCAAGCCGCTGTTCCTGCTCCGGCGCGGCGGGGGCCTGCTGTTCGCCTCCGAGCTGAAGGCGCTCGCCGCCGTGGCCGGCGGGACGCTGGAGGTGGACCATGCGGCGCTGGTGGCCTCGCTGCTGTACTACTGGGTGCCGGACTCGCGCTGTGCGTTCCGCGAGGCGGAGAAGCTGCCGCCGGGCAGTTGGCTGCGGTGCCGGCCCGACGGCCTGGTCGAGAGCGGCCGGTACTGGAGTCTCAAGGACGTCGCCGCCGAGGCCCGGGAGCGGGCCCGCAGCGGCGAGCAGCCGGACCTGGCCGCCGTCGTCGAGGAGTCGACCCGCCGGCATCTGCTCTCCGACGTACCGGTGGCGACCTTCCTCTCCGGCGGTCTGGACTCCAGCTACCTGACCGCGCTGGCGGCCCGCGACCGGCCCGGGATCGCCGCTTACACGATCGGGTTCCGCGCCGAGGACGCCCGGTTCGAGGCGATGCCGGACGACCTGCGCTACGCCCGGCAGGTGGCCGAGCGGTTCGGTGTCGACCTGCGGGAGATCGAGATCGCGCCGAACGTGCTCGACCTGCTGCCGGAGATGACCTACCACCTGGACGAGCCGATCGGCGACCCGGCCGCGATCAACACGTTCCTGATCTGCTCGGCCGCCCGGGAGGCCGGCGTCAAGGTGCTGCTCTCGGGCATGGGCGCCGACGAGCTGTTCGCCGGGTACCGCAAGCACCTGGCCAACCTGCTCGCGCTGCGCTACCAGCGCATCCCGCGGCCCCTGCGCAGCGGTCTGTCCGCGACCGTGGACCGGCTTCCGGTCGCCACGGCCCGCCGAGGGTACCGCTCGGTGCGCTTCGCGAAGCGGTTCCTGTCCTTCGCCGAGCTGCCGGAGGAGACCGCCTTCCGGCGCAGCTACACCATGTACGACCAGGACGAACTGCTCGCGCTGGTCGACCCGGACCTGGCCGGGGCCGTCGAGGACGTACTGACCGAGCATGCGGAGATCTACCAGGACAACGACCTCGACGACTTCGTCAACCGCATGTGCCTGGGCGACGCCCGGATGTTCCTGCCGGGCCTGAACCTCGCCTACACGGACCGGTCGAGCATGGCCGCGTCGACCGAGGTGCGGGTGCCGTACGTGGACGTCGAGGTGGTCGAGGCGGCGTTCGCGGTGCCCGGCGACCGCAAGATCGTCGGGCGGCAGGGCAAGGCCGTCCTCAAGGAGGCGGCCTCCTCGGTCCTGCCCCGGGAGATCGTGTACCGGCCCAAGGGCCTGTTCAGCGCCCCGCTGCGGGCCTGGATGAGCCGGGACCTGGCACCGCTGGTGCGCGAGGTGGTGCACGACGGGGTGCTCGTCGGTTCCGGGCTCCTGCGCCGCGACGCGCTGCGGCGGATGGTCGCCGAGGACGCCGCCGGGCAGCGGGACTTCTCCAAGCATCTGTGGCATGTGCTGACCCTGGAGTACTGGTATCGCGGCGCGACCTCCGGCTCCGGCCGGAGCCGGGCGGCTTGAACGGTGTGGACACAAGAGGAGCTCGGGTGAAACAGGTCGTGCAGAACTACAAGAGCGGCGAGCTGGCGGTGCTCGACGTGCCGGTCCCGGGGTGCAAGCCGGGCGGTGTGCTGGTCCGCAGCGCCTACTCGCTGATCTCCACCGGGACCGAACTCATGAAGGTGTCCGAGGCCGGCATGTCGATGGTGGGCAAGGCCCGCTCCCGTCCCGACCAGGTGGCCAAGGTCGTGCAGAGCGTGGCCGCCAACGGGGTGCCCGCCACCTACCGCAAGGTGATGGGCAAGCTGGACTCGTACACGCCGCTGGGCTACTCGCTGTGCGGGGTGGTCGAGCAGGTCGGCGCCGGGATCGACGAGGTGACGGTCGGCGACCTGGTGGCCTGCGCCGGTAACGAGCACGCCTTGCACGCCGAGCTGAACTGGGTGCCGAAGAACCTCTACGCCAAGGTGCCGGACGGCCTCGCGCCGCGCCACGCGGCCTTCGGCACCGTCGGGTCGATCGCGTTGCAGGGCGTCCGCCAAGGCGAGTCGCAGCTCGGCGATGTGGCGCTGGTCATCGGCCTCGGGCTGATCGGGCAGCTGGTGGTGCAGCTGCTGGCCGCCTCGGGGGTCCGCGTCGTCGGAGCCGACCCGGACCCGGTGCGCTGCGCGCTGGCCGCACGCCTGGGCGCCGCGGCCTGCGGCGATCCCGCGTCCGCCGCCGTGGAGACCGCCGTCGCCGAACTCACCGGCGGGCACGGCGCGGATCAGGTGTACCTGGCCGCCGGCGGCGGCAGCAACCAGCCTGTCGAGCTGGCGGCCAAGTTGAGCCGGGACCGCGGCCGGGTCGTCGACATCGGCAAGTGCAGCTTGAACCTGCCGTGGAACGCGTACTACGAGAAGGAGCTGGACGTCCGGTTCTCCCGGTCGTACGGCCCCGGTCGCTACGACCCGGAGTACGAACTCCAGGGGCGGGACTACCCGATCGGCTATGTGCGCTGGACCGAGCGCCGCAACCTGGCGTGCTTCCTCGATCTCGTCGCCCGCGGCCGCGTCGACGTGGAGCCCCTGGTCTCCCACACGGCGGACTTCGACGACGCCGTGGCGACGTACCAGCGTCTGAAGGACGGCGATCTGAAGGCCGTGGCCGTGCTGTTCCGGTACCCCGAGCACGCGGGGGAAGCGGAGGCCCCGGCGGTGGCCGTGCCCGCGGTGCCCGCGCGGGCGTCCGCTCCGGGCCGGTCCGGCCGGTCCCCGGTGCGGCTGGCGTTCGTCGGCGCGGGCAACTACGCGACGTCGATGCTGCTGCCGCACCTGGCGCAGCGCGACGGTGTCGCCCTGTCGGCCGTGGTCACCACGACGGCACTGTCCGCGGCCAACGCCAAGCGGAAGTTCGGCTTCGCCGAGGCGACCACCGATCTCGACGCCGTGCTCGGCGACAAGTCGATCGACGCGGTGTTCGTGGTCACCCGGCACAGCTCGCACGCCGAACTGACCCGGAAGGCACTCCTCGCGGGCAAGGCGGTGTTCGTGGAGAAGCCCCTCGCCCTCACCGAGGACGACCTCGCCGGTGTGCTCGCCGCGGTGGAGGAGTCCGGCAACGACCGGATTCAGGTGGGCTTCAACCGCCGGTTCGCGCCGCTGCTGCGGGAGGCCCGGCAGCGGTTCGGCACCCGCAGCGGTCCGGCGAGCCTGCGCTACCTGGTCAACGCGGGCCGGCTGGAACACGGCAGCTGGTACCTCCGGCAGGGCACCGAGGGCTCGCGGTTCGCCGGGGAGGGCGGGCACTTCATCGACACGGCGAGCTGGCTGCTCGGGGCCGACCCGGTCTCGGTGTACGCGGTCGCCACGTCCGGCCACCAGGACGTACAGGCCGTGCTGCGCTACCCGGACGGGTCCACCGCCACCATCAGCTACGTCACCACCGGCCCGGCCGGTCTCCCCAAGGAGACGCTGGACCTGGTCGCGGACGGCAAGGCGCTGCGGCTCGACGACTTCGTCCGCGCCGCTGTCTACGACGGCCGGCGCAAGCGGTGGGTCGGCTCCCGGCTGCCCAAGGCGCGGGACAAGGGGCAGAACGCCGAACTGGCGGCGTTCGTCAAGGCGGTACGGACCGGCGGGCCGATGCCGGTGCCGCTGGAGTCGCTGGTCGCCACCACGGCGGCCACCCTCGCCGTACAGGCCGGTCTGGCCGGCGGCGCGCCGGTGACCTTGGCGAGGACGCCGTGACCATGAACGCGGGATGGTACCTGCGCCGCCTCTCCCGGATGGGGCCGCGGGAGGTCGGCGGCCGGGTGGGCGACGCGGTGCGCAGACGGCGGTGGCGGTCGGTACGGCCGGGCAGCCCGCGCGTGACCGGCGTCCGGTTCACCGCGGTCCTGCCCGCCGGGACGCTCACCGCGCTGCCCGCGGACGCCGTGAAACGTCTCCTCGCCGAGGCGGACCGGCTGATGGCCGGGCACGTCGAGTACTTCGGGGTGGTCCGCGACGACCTGACCGACCCGGACTGGTGGTACGACCCCAAGACCGGGCGGCGGGCCCCGTGGGGCTACGCCTTCGACGTGCCGTACCGGGACGAGGAGACGGCCGGGGACATCAAGCAGATCTGGGAGCTGTCCCGGCACCAGTACCTCACCGTGCTCGCCGCCGCCTACGCGGTCACCGGGGACGAGCGGTACGCCGAGCGGGTGGCCGGACACCTGCGGTCGTGGTGGGCGGCCAACCCGCCGCTGCGGGGCGTGCACTGGATCAGCGGCATCGAGCTGGGTATCCGGCTGATCTCCTGGGTGTGGGTCCGCCGGCTGCTCCACGGCTGGCCCGGCGCTGCCGGGCTGTTCGAGGACAACCCGGTGGCACTGCAACAGATCTGGCACCACCAGCGCTGGCTGGCCGCCTTCCCCAGCCGGGGTTCCTCGGCGAACAATCACATCGTCGCCGAGGCTGCCGGGCAGTTCGCGGCGGCCTGCGCGTTCGGATGGTTCCCCGCCTCGGCGCGTTGGCGCGCGGACGCGCTGCGGTCGCTGGAGCGGCACCTGCGCGCCAACACCTTCGCCTCCGGCCTCAACCGTGAGCTGGCCACCGAGTACCACGGTCTGGTGCTGGAGCTCGGCCTGGCCGCGGTGGCCGAGGCGGATGCCGCCGGTGTGCCGGTCCCTTCGACCGTACGGCTGGTGCTGCTGCGGATGACCGACGCGCTCGCGGCCATCGTCGACAACCGGCTGCGGCCGCCGCGCCAGGGGGACGCGGACGACGGGCACGGTCTGGTCCTGGACGGCGCGGGCACCGGCCGCTGGGCCTCGCTGCTGGCCACCGGGGACGCCGTGTTCGGCCGGCTCGCCTGGTGGCCGGCGGTGACCGGCACCGATGTGCGCACCCCGCTGCTGGCCGCGCTCGTCCGGCCGTACGGGAAGCCGGGGACCGCGCCGGCCGTGACCCGCCCGGCGAGCCGGCCGGGCCATTTCGCCGACGCGGGCATGACGATCCTGCGCGGTCCGGAGGAGATCTGGTGCCGCTGCGACGGCGGTCCGCACGGTTTCCTGTCGATCGCCGCGCACGCCCACGCGGACGCGCTGTCCGTGGAGGTGCGGCACGACGGGGTCGACGTGCTCGCCGACCCGGGGACGTTCTGCTACCACGGGCAGCCCGAGTGGCGGCAGTACTTCCGGTCGACCCTCGCCCACAACACGCTGCACTGGGACGGCCGTGACCAGTCCGTCTCCGGCGGCCCGTTCCTGTGGACCCGGCACGCCCGCAGCCGCGTCCTGGTCGCGGACACCTCGCACGGGAAGGTGACCCGCTGGTGCGCCGAGCACGACGGATACCAGCCCTGCGTGCACCGCCGCCAGGTGGAGCTGACCGCCGCGAGCCGTGAGCTGCGCGTGGTGGACGAGGTGCGCGGCGATCGCGGGGCGGTGCGGCTGGCGTTCCATCTCGGCCCGGAGATCACCGCGGACCTGGCGGGGAGCCGGGCGGCGCTCACCTGGACCCGGGACGGCGAGGACCGGTCCGCGGTGCTCGACCTGCCCGGACGGCTGAGCTGGCGGGCGCATCGCGGCGAGACCGGCCCCCCGCTGGGCTGGTACTCCCCCGGTTTCGGTCGCAAGGAGCCCGCCACGACCCTGGTCGGCACCGGCCGCGCCGACGGCGCCGCGGAGTTCACCACCGTACTCAGGTTCCACGGCTAGGGGGACGGGTGGGGATCAAGAGGCGGAATCAGGCGTTGCCGGCGGCGGCACTGGCACTGCTGGCGTCCGGCTGTTTCGGCACGCCGGGCGCCGGGTCGCAGCCGTCCGCCGCGCCCTCCACTTCCGGGGCCCGGTCGGCCGCGGCCAAGGTGTGCGCCGGGCCCGCTCCCGGACCGGCGCAGGCACCGGCCGGCGCGGTGACGGTCGATCCCTCGGTGGTCGGTGACCTGTCCGCCAAGACCAGGAGCAGCCCGCCGGGAACGACGTTCTGGCTCCGGCCGGGCACCCACCGGCTCGATCCGGACCGCTACGCCCAGGTCGTCCCCAAGCAGGGGAACCACTACCTCGGCGCGCCGGGCGCGGTGCTCGACGGGCGGAAGAAGAACCAGTACGCGTTCAGCGGTACCGCCCGCGACGTCACCGTCCGCCACCTGACCGTGCAGGGTTTCGTCGCGCCGCACGACGAGGGCGTGGTCAACCACGACTCGGCCGACGGGTGGGTGATCGAGCACACGACGATCCAGCGCAACTCCGGCGCCGGGCTGATGGCCGGTGCCCGGCAGCGGGTGCGCGCCAACTGCCTGCGGGACAACGGGCAGTACGGCCTGAACGCGTACAAGGACGACGGCCCCGTCAGCGGCCTGGTGGTCGAGGGCAACGAGATCACGGGCAACAACACCGGTGACTGGGAGCGGCGGAAGGAGGGCTGCGGCTGCACCGGCGGCGTGAAGTTCTGGGCCGTCAACGGCGCCGACGTACGGGGCAACTGGGTGCACGACAACCGTGGAGCCGGGCTGTGGGCGGACACCAACAACAACGACTTCCGCATCGAGGACAACGTGCTGGAGGCCAACGACGGTGCCGCGCTGATCTACGAGACCAGCTACAACGCGGTCGTCCGGAGGAACACGATCCGGCGGAACAACTGGGTCGAGGGCCGCCGGTACGCCGAGCGCGGCGACAACTTCCCGTTCGCGACCGTGTACCTGTCCGAGTCCGGCGGCGAACCGCGCGTCAAAGCCCGTACCAACAAGATCGAGATCTACCGGAACGTGCTGGAGAACAACTGGTCCGGCATCACCTTGTGGGAGAACGCCGACCGGTTCTGCAACAGCCCGGCCAACACCTCCTCCGGTGACTGCACGTTGCTGGTGCGGCAGGCCGACCGCTGCGCGCGGCCGGCGATCGCCGCCGCGCCGCTCTACGCCGACTGCCGGTGGAAGACCCAGCGGGTGGACATCCACGCCAACCGCTTCGTGCTGGACAAGTCCGTCGTCGGGTGCACGGTGAAGTGCGACCGGATGGCGGTGCTCGCCAACTACGGCACCTATCCGGACTGGTCGCCTTACCAGGGTGAGCGGGTGGCCGAGGCGATCACCCTCAAGCAGCACAACCGCTGGCACGACAACACCTACGTCGGCCCCTGGACCTTCGTCGCCCACGACCCGAGCCGGGTGCTCGACTTCGGGCAGTGGCAGGGCGCGCCCTACGAGCAGGACGCGGGCAGCACCCTCGCCCCAGGGGCCGGTGACTGAGATGGGCGGAGACCTGCGGCGCAGCGGGCTGCCGGGCGGGGCGGACACGGAGCGCACCCGGCCCGGCGCCGAAGCGCGCGCGGCCGGCACGCCGAAGACCGTGGGAGTCGTCTGGGGACTGCTGATCCTCAACACGCTCGGCTCCGCCGGGGCGAAGACCGTCATCCCGCTGCCCCGCTCCCTCATCCAGCTCGTCACCATGGGCGCGCTGGTCGCCGCGTTCACCCTGGCGCTCGCGCTCAACCTCCGGCTGCGCATCCGGGCCAGCGCCTTCCTGCTCCTGCTCACCCTGCTCCTCGTGCCGAGCGTGCTCTCCAGCCTGCAACTGGAGTCCGGGCTCGGCGCGCTGTTCCGCTGCGCCCGGCTGGCGCTGTTCGTCGGCACGCTGTGGCTGCTCAGCCGCTGGTGGGACGGGCTGACGTTCGTACGGCACCACATCCGCGTGTACTTCGCGGTGCTCGGCTCGGTCGCCGTCGGCCTGGTCGTCTCGCCGGGCGCGGCCCTGCCGGAGCTGTACGGCGGGCGGCTGGTCGGCGCGTTGTGGCCGCTCACCCCGCCGCAGATCGGGCAGTACGCCGCAGTGATCATCGGGCTGACCGTGCTGCTCGTCCTGGGCCGCCGTACCGACCGGGCGAGCGCGGCGGTCGTCGTCGTGCCCTCAGCGGTCCTGCTCGCGCTGACCCACACCCGGACGGCCACGCTCGGCCTGCTCGCCGGGCTGACGCTGGCCATCGGCTCGCTCGTCCTGACCAGCGCCGCCGCCCGCCGGTTCTTCACCTGGGCGGTGCTGTGCGCCGCGGTGGCGGCGACGGTGTTCGCCGCCGCGCTGCGGGCGTGGTTCCTGCGCGGCCAGAGCCAGGAGAACCTCACCAGCCTCACCGGCCGGGCCACGGTCTGGGACGCCCTGCTGGCGGCGCCCCGGACAACCGTGGAGACGCTGTTCGGTGTGGGCCTGGGCGACAAGTCGTTCGGCGGGCTGCCGATCGACAACAGCTGGCTGGCCGTCTACCACGAGCAGGGACTGACCGGCGTCACCCTGGTGGCGGCGATGATCCTCGTGCTGGGCGGCGTGGCGTTGCTGCGGCCGCCGTCGCTGCCGCGGGCCTGCGCGATCTTCCTGATCAGCTACTGCGCGATCGCGTCGTACACCGAGGCCGGACTGGGCGACGCCTCGCCGTACCTGCTGCACCTGACCGTGGCCGCCGCACTGCTGGCGGCGCCCGCCGCGGCCACGCCGCTCCCGGCGCCCGAACCCCCCAGACGACATGTCCCGCGGTGGGCCCGGGACCGGAGGTGACCTCGCACATGCACGTTCTCGTGGTGCACAACCGCTACTCCTCGGCGCAGCCGAGCGGGGAGAACAACGTGGTCGACCAGGAGGTGGAGCTGCTGCGCGCGGCCGGCCACCGGGTCGAGGTGTTCGAGCGGCGCAGCGACGACATCGCCGGCCGGTCCCTGCCGGGCAAGGCCGCGGTGCCGCTGCTGGTGCCGTGGAACCCGGCGGTGCGCAGGGAGCTGGCCGCCCGGCTCCGCGCCGGACGGCCGGACGTGGTGCACCTCCACAACGTCTTCCCGCTCCTGTCCCCCGCGGTGCTGGCCGCCTGCGCCGACGCCGGTGTGCCCACCGTCGCCACGCTGCACAACTACACCCAGGTCTGCCCGCCCGGCACGCTGCAACGGGACGGCCGGCCGTGCGCCGAGTGCGTGGGGGCGGCGCCGCTGCCCGCCGTACGGCACGGCTGCTACCGCGGCTCCCGGCTGGCGACGGTGCCGCTCGCGGTCAGCCTGTCCGTCAACCGGCGGCGGTGGTGGACCGGTGTGGACCGGTTCTTCTGCATCTCCGCGGCGCAGCGCGACGTCCTGGTGCGGGCCGGGATGCCGGCCGAGCGGCTGGCGGTGAAGCACAACTTCGTGCCGGAGCCGGGCGTCCGCCGGTCGGGCGACGGCGAGCAGGTGCTCTACCTCGGACGGCTCGCGGAGGCCAAGGGCGTGCGGCTGCTGATGGCCGCGTGGGACGAGCTCGCCGCGGGCGGCGGGGTGGGCGTGCCGCTCGTGGTCGCCGGGGCGGGGCCGCTGGAGCAGGAGGTGAGGGCCTGGGCGGCGGGCCGGGACGACGTACGGTACGTCGGCCTGTACGACCCGGCGCAGTGCCGGCGGGCTGTCGCGCGGTCGGTCGCCGTGGTGGCTCCCTCGACGTGGCTGGAGGCGTTCGGCCTGGTGGTCGTGGAGGCGATGGCGGCCGGGGTCCCGGCCGTCGCCGCCGGTCACGGCGCCTTCGTCGAACTGGTCGAGGACGGGGTGACCGGGCTGCTGCACCGGCCCGGCGAGTCCGCCTCGCTCGCGGACCGCCTGCGCCGGATCACGGCGGACCGGTCCCGCAACCGGGAGATGGGCCGGGCGGCCCGGGACCGTTACGAGCGGGGCTTCGGCCCGGCCGTCGGCCTGGAGCGCCTGGTGGAGGGGTACCGCACCGCGATCGCGGGGCGGTCAGCACTGGATCGCAGCGGGAACGCCCGCGCGAGCAGGGGGGATGGGGACAGCAGATGACACGATGCCGACTCTGCGGCTCGCAAGCGACGGCGAGCGTCGTCGACCTGGGAGCGACGCCGCCGTGTGAGAGCTTTCTCGCCGCCGGCCAACTGGACCGGCCGGAGCCGACGTACCCGCTGCATCTGCGGGTCTGCACCGACTGCTGGCTCGCACAGATCCCGCCGCTGATCACTCCGGAGGAGACGTTCACGGAGTACGCGTACTTCTCCTCCTTCTCGACCTCCTGGGTGGAGCACGCACGGGCGTTCGTCGCCGACGCGGTGGAGCGGGCGGGTCTCGGTCCGGAGGCCTTCGTGGTCGAGGTCGCGAGCAACGACGGGTACCTGCTGAAGCACGTGGTGGACCGCGGAATCCGCTGTCTGGGCGTCGAGCCGTCGGTGAACGTCGGTGCGGCGGCGCGGGACGCGGGCGTCCCCACCCTCACCGCGTTCCTGTCGCCGGAAACAGGATCGGCCGTCCGCGCCGAGCACGGCCCGGCGGATCTGGTCGTGGCCAACAACGTGTACGCGCACATCCCCGACGTCGTCGGATTCACCCGAGGGCTGCGCTCCCTGGTCGCCGACGACGGCTGGGTCTCCATCGAGGTGCAGCACCTGCTGACGCTGATCGAGGAGAACCAGTACGACACGATCTACCACGAGCACTTCCAGTACTACACGGTCGCGTCCGCGATCCGGGCCCTCGCCAGCGGCGGGCTCACGCTCGTGGACGTCGAGCTGCTGCCCACGCACGGCGGCTCCGTCCGGCTGTGGGCCCGCCCTGACGGAGTGGCCGGCGAGCCGTCCCGCCGGGTGGCCGACGTACTGGCCCGGGAGAAGGCCGCCGGGCTCCAGGAGCTGTCCGGGTACACCGAGTTCTCCGCCCGGGTGGCCAAGGTACGCCGGGACCTGCTGCGGTTCCTCGTCGAGGCGGCCGAGCGCGGCGAGACGGTCGTCGGCTACGGAGCCCCCGGCAAGGGCAACACCCTGCTCAACCACTGCGGCATCCGGCCCGACCTGCTGCCGTACACCGTCGACCGCAACCCCTACAAGCACGGCCGGTACACCCCGGGCACCCGCATCCCGATCCTGCCGCCCGAGCGGATCGCCGCCGACCGGCCGGACTACGTACTGGTCCTCCCCTGGAACCTGCGGGCCGAGCTGGCCGAGCAGCTGTCCTACGTACACGACTGGGGCGGCCGGCTGGTCTTCCCCATCCCGGAACTGAGCATTGTCGAGGGCACATCGT
Organism: Streptomyces paromomycinus; assembly: GCF_003865155.1. Lineage (NCBI taxonomy): Bacteria > Bacillati > Actinomycetota > Actinomycetes > Kitasatosporales > Streptomycetaceae > Streptomyces > Streptomyces paromomycinus. The sequence continues at coordinate 157,572 of NZ_BHZD01000001.1, forward strand.
GAAAGAGGTCGCAGCATGAAGGTCGTACTGTTCTGCGGCGGTTACGGTCTGCGGATGCGTGCCGGAGCGTCCGACGACATACCCAAACCGATGGCGATGGTCGGCCCGCGGCCACTCATCTGGCACGTCATGCGCTACTACGCGCACTTCGGGCACACGGAGTTCATCCTGTGCCTCGGTTACGGCGCCCACCACATCAAGGACTTCTTCCTGAACTACGAGGAGACGGCCTCCAACGACTTCGTGCTGCGCAACGGACGGGCCGAGCTGCTGTCCACCGACATCGCCTCGTGGACGATCACGTTCGTGCAGACCGGCGTCGAGTCACCGATCGGGGAGCGGCTGCGCCGGGTGCGGCACCACCTCGACGGCGACGAGATGTTCCTGGCCAATTACGCCGATGTGCTGACCGATGCCCCGCTGCCGGAGATGATCGACCAGTTCGCCCGGCGTGACGCCGGTGCGTCGATGACGGTGGTGCCGCCGCAGTCCTCGTTCCACTGCGTGGAGCTGGGCGAGAACGGCCTGGTCGGAGGCATCACCGCGGTGAGCGAACTGCCGCTGTGGGAAAACGGCGGCTATTTCGTGCTCCGTCAGGAGATCTTTGACCACATCCCGGAGAACGGTGACCTGGTCGCCGACGGATGCGCCCAACTGGCCAAGCAGGGGCGGCTGATGGCGTACCGGCACCGCGGTTTCTGGAAACCGACCGACACCGTGAAGGAACGGGCCGCGCTGGACGCCGCCTACGCGCGCGGCGACCGCCCGTGGGCCGTGTGGGAGCGGGACAGCGCCGGAGTCCGGGCGTGATCCGGCTCGGCGCCGGGCGCCTGAACCGGATCGCCGCGGTGGGCGCGCACTGCGACGACATCGCCATCGGCGCTGGCGGCACCCTGCTGACGATGTGCCTCGCGCACCCGGGCCTCCGCGTCGACGCGCTGGTGCTCTCCGGCGGGGGCAGCGAGCGGGAGCAGGAGGAGCAGGCCGCGCTCACCGCCTTCTGCCCGGGCGCCGACCTGCGGCTGACCGTGCTCAAGCTGCCGGACGGCCGGCTGCCCGCGCACTGGGACGAGGCCAAGGCCGCGGTCGAGGAGCTGCGCGGGCAGACCGAGCCGGACCTGGTGCTGGCCCCGCGTACCGAAGACGCCCACCAGGACCACCGCGGCCTGGCGAAGCTGATGACCACCGCGTTCCGCGACCACCTCGTCCTCGGCTACGAGATCGTCAAGTGGGACGGCGATCTCGGCCGCCCGTCGGCGTACCAGCCGCTGTCGCCGGAGGCCGCCGAAGAAAAGGTGCGGCTGTTGCAGGAGCACTACCCCTCGCAACGGCACCGGCCCTGGTACGACCGGGAGGCCTTCCTCGGGCTGGCGCGCATCCGCGGCATCGAATGCCACGCGCGCTACGCCGAGGCGTTCACCGTCACCAAGCTCACTCTCAATCTGGGGGACTGAAATTTGCGCGTGCTGCTGACCGGACACCAGGGCTACCTGGGCACCGTGATGGCCCCGGTCCTCGCGGCCGCCGGACACGAGGTCGTCGGTCTCGACGCCGGCCTGTTCGCCGACTGTGTGCTGGGCCCGTCGCCCGTGGACCCTCCGGGACACCGGGTGGATCTGCGCGACGTGACGGCCGAGCACGTGGCCGGGGTGGACGCCGTGATCCACCTGGCCGCGCTGTCCAACGACCCCCTGGGCTCGCTGGCGCCGGAACTCACCTACGACATCAACCACCATGCTTCCGTACGGCTGGCCCGGCTGGCCCGCGACGCCGGGGTACGCCGCTTCCTGTACGCCTCCACCTGCTCGGTCTACGGTGCCACGGGCAGCAGTGACCTAGTGACCGAGGACGCCCCGCTGCGCCCGGTGACCCCCTACGCGGAGTCCAAGGTGCGGGTGGAGGACGACCTGCACGCACTGTCCGACGGCGACTTCAGCCCGGTCTTCATGCGCAATGCCACCGCCTTCGGCCACTCCCCCCGGCTGCGCGCCGACATCGTGCTGAACAACCTGGTGGGCCACGCGCTGCTGTCCGGCGAAGTGCTGGTGCTCTCCGACGGCACCCCCTGGCGCCCGCTGGTGCACGCCGCCGACATCGCACGGGCCTTCACCGCCGCGCTGACCGCGCCCCGGGAGGCGGTGCACGACCGGGCGTTCAACATCGGCAGCGAGACCAACAACGTCACGGTCGCCGAGATCGCCGGGCAGGTCGCCGAGGCGGTGTCCGGCTCGAAGGTGGTGATCACCGGGGAGACCGGCGCCGACCCGCGGTCCTACCGGGTGGACTTCTCCCGGTTCCGCGCCGCGGTGCCCGGCTTCGACTGCGAGTGGACGGTGAAACAGGGCGCGCTCGAACTCGCCGACGCCTACCGGAAACACGGGCTGACCCGGGAGGACTTCGAGCAGCGCTTCACCCGGCTGGCCGTGCTGCGCGCGGCGTCCGACGCCGGTGCCGTCGACGACACCCTGCGGTGGCGCCGATGACCGCAGTCGGCGAGGAGATGCACGCCCTGGTGGAGCGGCTGTACCCGCTCTGCCGGAGCATCACCGGCGACGGTGTGCGGGCCACCCTGGAGATCGTCGGCGAGTACGTTCCGCTCCAGGTGCACGAGGTGCCGACCGGGACGCAGGTGCTCGACTGGACGGTGCCGCAGGAGTGGAACATCCGGGACGCGTACATCGCCGACAGCACCGGCCGCCGGGTCGTCGACTTCGCGGCGTCCAGCCTGCACGTGCTCGGCTACAGCGTGCCGGTGTCGGCGACCATGCCGCTCGCCGAGCTGCGCGGACACCTGCACACCCTGCCGGAGCACCCGGCCTGGGTGCCGTACCGCACCAGCTACTACAAGCCGGCGTGGGGGTTCTGTCTGGCCCAGGAGACCTTGGACGCGCTGCCGGACGGCGACTACGAGGTACGTATCGACTCCACCCTCGCGGACGGTCACCTCACCTACGCCGAGCACGTGGTCCCCGGGCAGGTCTCCGACGAGGTGATCGTCTCCTGCCATGTCTGCCACCCGTCGCTGGCCAACGACAACCTGGCCGGCATCGCGGTGGCGACGTTCCTGGCCCGCGCGCTGGCGCGGGAGACGCCGTACTACACCTACCGGTTCATCTACGCGCCCGGCACCATCGGGGCGATCACCTGGCTGGCCCGCAACGCGGAGCGGATCGACCGGGTCAAGCACGGGCTGGTACTGGCCTGCGCCGGTGACCGGGGCCACCTGACGTACAAGCAGAGCAGGCGCGGCGACGCCGAGATCGACCGGGTGCTGCGGCACGTCCTGTCCGCCTCCGAACGCCCGCACCGCGTCACCGAGTTCACTCCGTACGGCTACGACGAGCGGCAGTACTGCTCCCCCGGTTTCGATCTGGGCGTGGGATCGCTCAGCCGGACCCCGTACGCCGGGTACCCCGAATACCACACCTCGGCGGACAACCCGGACTTCGTCTCCCCGGACGCGATGGCGGACACCCTCGCCGTCTGCCGCGAGGCATTCTCCGTGCTGGACCGCAACCGCCAGTACGTCAACCTCAGCCCCTACGGCGAACCGCAGTTGGGCCGGCGCGGGCTGTACGACGCGCTCGGCGGCCGCAGCGACACCAAGCAGGCCCAGCTGGCCATGCTCTGGGTGCTCAGCCTGTCCGACGGCGGGCCCGGCCTGCTGGACGTCGCCGAGCGGTCCGGGCTGCCCTTCGACACCGTCGCCACCGCGGCCGACGCCCTGCGCGACGCCGGGCTGATCAAGGCGTGAGGCCGATGTCCGCCGAGGGGAAGAGGACGGTGACGAACCGGGCCGAGGGCGTCCGGCCGTCGGCGAAGCGGGCCGTCGCGGGGCGGCTGTCCTGGGGACTGGCCGACCAGGCGGTCTGCAGCATGAACAACTTCGCGGTGGGGATCTACGTGGCCCGCTCGCTGGGGGTGACCGCTTTCGGCGTGTTCAGCCTGGCCTGGGTCACCTACGGCGTCGTGCTCAACGTCTCCCGCGGGCTGGCCACCGACCCGCTCATGGTGCGCTTCAGCGGCGTGCCGACCGCGTCCTGGCGCGCGGCGGTGGCCCGCTCCTCGGGTACCGCGCTCGGTGTCGGTGCGGCGCTCGGCGCGGCGTGCCTGGTGGTCGGGGTGGGTCTCGGTGGCCGCGTGGGGCCCGCGTTCGCCTGCCTCGGCGTCGTCCTTCCGGCGCTGCTGTTGCAGGACGCCTGGCGGTTCGCGTTCTTCGCCGCGGGCACCGGACGGAAGGCGTTCGTCAACGACCTCGTGTGGGCCGTGGCGCTCGTCCCGGCCATGGTGGTGGCGGCCCGCGTGGACAGTGTCCCCGCCTTCGTGCTCGCCTGGGGCGCGTCCGCCGCCGTGCCCGCGGTGTACGGCTGCCTCCAGTCCCGCATCCGGCCCCGCCTGACCGGAGCGCGCGAATGGCTCCGCGAGCACCGCGACCTCGGTTACCGGTACCTGGTCGAGAACGTCAGCAACAGCGGCGCCAGCCAGCTCCGGGCGTACGGACTCGGCGCGATCGCCGGGGTCGGCGCGGTGGGGGTGATCCGGGGCGCCGAACTCCTGCTCGGCCCGTTCCTGGCCCTGCTGATGGGGCTGTCGCTGGTCACGGTCGCGGAAGCGGCCCGGGTGCTGCGGCGGGCCCCGCACCGGCTGGGCGCGTTCTGCCTCCTGCTGGGCGGCGGGCAGGCCGCCGCCGCGCTGCTCTGGGGCGGCGCACTGCTGCTGATGCCGGGCCGGTTCGGCGAATTCGTGCTCGGCGGTGTCTGGCACGCCTCCTCCGAGCTGATCGTGCCGGTCACGCTCGGCGTCGCGGGCGCCGGCCTCGGCACCGGCGCGGCGGCCGGGCTGCGCGCCCTCGCCGCGGCCCGGCGCAGCCTGCGCAGCCAGCTGATCGCCTCGGCCTGCTACGTCGTCGGCGGCCTCGGCGGAGCGGCCGTGGCCGGCACGGCGGGCTCGGCCTGGGGCGTCGCCGCCGCGACCCTCGGCGGCTCGGCCGTGTGGTGGCTGCACCTGCGGTCCGCCCTGCGCGAGCGCCGCACCCACCCCCTCCCCGAAGTGAGGACGCCATGACCGCGTTTCGCAGCGTTCCCCGGCTGAGCATCGGCCTGCCCGTGTACAACGGCGAGGAGTACCTCGCCGAGTCGCTCGACGCCCTGCTCGGCCAGACCTACGAGGACTTTGAACTGGTCGTCTCCGACAACGCCTCGACCGACGGCACCCAGGACATCTGCCGCGCGTACGCGGCGAAGGACTCGCGCATCCGGTACATCCGGCTGCTGCGGAACGTCGGCGCCGCGCCGAACCACAACTACGTGTTCACCCAGTGCCGCGGCGAACTGTTCAAGTGGGCCTCGCACGACGACCTGTACGCCAGGGACCTGCTGCGCCGCTGCGTGGAGGCGCTGGACGAGCGGCCCGACGTGATCCTCGCGCACTCCGACCAGGCGGTCATCGACGGCGACGGCAAGGTCAAGGTCCCGTACGAGTACCGGCTCGCCACCGGCTCCCCCCGCGCGCCGGAGCGGTTCCGCAGCCTGCTGTTCGAGCCCGGCGGTGACGACTTCTACGGGGTGCTGCGCGCTGACGTGCTGCGCCGGGTGAAGCCGCACGACAGCTACCACCACGCGGACCGCACGTTCGTCGCCGAGATCACCCTGCACGGGCCGTTCCACCAGGTACCGGAGCTGCTGTACTTCCGCCGGGACCACCCCACCCGCGCCGAGCGGGCGAACCCGTCCAAGCGCTCCCGGTGCGTCAACCTGGACCCGCGCCGGGCAAGCCCGCTGCACCCGACGCCCCGGCTGCTCGCCGAGTACGTCTGGGGCTTCGTGGCGGCGATCCGGCGGGCGCCGTTGTCCCCGGCCGACCGGCGTGCGTGCTACCGGCACCTGCTCTCGTGGCTGACGAGCCGGGCCCGGCCGGGCGCGGGAGAGCGGGTCGAGGACCGCGCGCCGGTCGACCCGGAACTGCTCAGCGTCTCCGTGGACGACCTCGTCGCCGGACGTGAGGGGCGACAGACATGAGGTCCACGGACCACACCCCCGTACGCGTGGGGGTGTTCGGCCTCCTCGGCTCCGGCAACCTCGGCAACGACGGATCGCTCGAAGCCGTGCTCGGCCACCTCCGCGCGGAGCATCCGGAGGCGGTCGTGGACGCGCTGTGCGGCGGGCCGGAGGCCGTCACGGCCCGGTACGGCATCCCCGCCACGCGGCTGCACTGGTACCGCGGGGAATACCGGACCGCGTCACGTGCGGGCGCGGTCGCGGCGAAGGGCCTGGGCAAAGTCGTCGACGCGTTCCGTACCGCTGCCTGGGTGCGCCGGCACGACGTGGTGATCGTGCCGGGCATGGGCGTCCTGGAGGCCACGCTGCCGCTGCGGCCGTGGGGCTTCCCGTACGCGCTGTTCCTGCTCTGCGCGAGCGGCCGGCTGACCGGTACCCGGGTCGCGCTGGTCGGCGTCGGCGCCGCACCGATCGGCAACCGGGCGACCCGTGCCCTGGTGCGCTGGTCGGCGCGGCTGGCCACGTACCGCTCGTACCGGGACACCCTGTCCCGCGACGCGATGCGGGCGACAGGCGTGGACACCGCGCACGACGAGGTCTACCCCGACCTCGCCTTCGCCCTGCCGGTGCCGCAGGCGGACACACCCCCGGATTCGCCGGGGACGGTCTGTGTCGGCGTCATGGCCTTCCACGGCAGCGACGACGACCGGGCCCGTGCCGACGAGATCCACCGGCGCTACCTCGAAGGGACGACCCGCTTCGTCCGTACGCTGGTCGAGGAGAAGCGGCCGGTCCGGCTGCTCACCGGCGACGAGTGCGACACGCCGGTGGTCGCCGCGATCCTCGACGCGGTGGACTCGCCCCTGGTCACCGCCGCCGAGGCCGCCTCGCTCGCCGACCTCGTGAAGGAGACCGCGGCCGCCGACGCCGTGGTGGCGACCCGGTACCACAACCTGATCTGCGCGCTGAAGGCCGGCACGCCGACGCTCGCGCTCAGCTATGCGGCGAAGAGCGACGCGCTGATGGCGCAGATGGGCCTCGGCACGTACTGCCATCCGGCCCGCGAGGTCGACGCCGACCGGCTGCTCGCCCAATTCCGGGAGCTGGAGGGGCGATCGGCGGAGCTACGGCGGACCCTCGCCGAGCGGAACCTGGCCGTTGCCCAGCGCCTGGAGCACCAGTTCACCGCCTTGACCGCGGCCCTGTTCCCGGCGGCCGGCCGCATCCGTTCCCATGCTCACGCCCACTTGCAGCAGGAGACACCGTGAAAGCGACCGAAGTCCCGGCGATCGACGGCGCGTACCTCTTCGAGCCGACGCCGTACGCCGACGAGCGCGGCTTCTTCTGCCGCACCTTCGACTCCGACGTGGTCCGCTCGGTGGGCCTCGACCCGGACGCCTTCGTCCAGGACAGCCTGTCCCGCTCGGCCCGGGGCGTGCTCCGCGGGCTGCACCTGCGCTCCGGCGACGGCGAGGCGAAGCTGGTGCGGTGCTCGTACGGGAGGATCTTCGACGTCGTCGTGGACCTGCGGAAGGACTCGCCGACGTACCGCAACGTGGCGTCCTTCGAGCTGTCCGGCGAGACGCAGGTGACCCTGTACGTCCCGGCGGGGTGCGCGCACGGCTTCCAGGCGTTGACCCAGACCGCCGACACCGCGTACCGGATCGACCGTCCGCACGATCCGGCGGAGGACGTGACGATCGCGTTCGACGACCCGGAGCTGGCCATTCCGTGGCCATTGCCGGTCACCTCGATGTCACGGCGGGACCGGGAGGCGCCCAGCCTCGCCAAGGCCCTGCTCCACCAGGAAAGCTGAGGCCGGCGTGGACAGCGAAGAGTTCTCCCTCCCTTTGTCGCGGCTGGCGAACGAGCGCCTGCACGCCATGGTCCCCGGAGGCGCGCACACCTACGCCAAGGGCGACGACCAGTACCCCGAGAACCTGGCTCCGGTCATCAGCCACGGTCAGGGTGCCCACGTGTGGGACATCGACGGCAACCGCTACATCGAGTACGGCTCCGGCCTGCGGTCGGTCAGTCTCGGCCACGCCCACCCCCGCGTGATCGAGGCGGTACGGCGGGAACTGGACCGGGGCAGCAACTTCGTCCGGCCGTCCGTCGTGGAGGTGGAGGCGGCGGAACGCTTCCTGGCCACCGTGCCGACCGCCGAGATGGTGAAGTTCGCGAAGAACGGCTCCGACGCCACCACCGCCGCGGTTCGCCTCGCCCGCGCCGTCACCGGGCGCCCTCGGGTGGCCGTCTGCGGCGACCATCCGTTCTTCTCCGTCGACGACTGGTTCATCGGCACCACGCCGATGAACGCGGGCATTCCGGCGGCGACCACCGACCTCACCGTGGCGTTCCCCTACGGGAACCTGGCCGCCACGGAGGAACTGCTCACCCGCCACCAGGGCGAGGTCGCCTGTCTGATCCTCGAACCCGCCACCCACACCGAACCCCCGCCCGGCTACCTCCAGGGCTTCCGCGAGCTGGCCGACCGGCACGGCTGCGTCCTGGTCTTCGACGAGATGATCACCGGTCTGCGCTGGTCCGAGGCGGGCGCCCAGGGCCTGTACGGCGTCGTGCCCGACCTCTCCACGTTCGGCAAGGCGCTGGGCAACGGGTTCGCCGTCTCCGCGCTGGCCGGGCGCCGCGACCTGATGGAGCGGGGCGGACTGCGCCACTCCGGTGACCGGGTGTTCCTGCTGTCCACCACGCACGGCGCGGAGACGCACTCCCTGGCGGCCGCGATGGCCGTACTCACCACGTACGTCGAGGAGGGCATCACCGCGCGGCTGCACGCCCTCGGCGAACGGCTGGCCGCCGGTGTCCGCGACGCCGCGGCCGCCATGGGCGTCGGCGACCACCTCGTCGTCCGGGGCCGGGCCAGCAACCTGGTCTTCGCCACCCTCGACGAGAACCGGCAGCCGTCGCAGCCGTACCGCACCCTGTTCCTGCGCCGGCTCCTCGCGGGCGGGGTCCTGGCCCCGTCGTTCGTGGTGAGCAGCGCGCTCGACGACGCCGACATCGACCACACCGTGGAGGTGGTGGCCCAGGCCTGTGCGGTGTACCGGAAAGCACTGGACGCCGGGGACCCCACCCCCTGGTTGGGCGGCCGGCCGGTGCAGCCCGTCTTCCGCCGCCGGGCGTGATGTGACGCGGCGTCAGCAAGGCTCTCGCCGACCGGAATCGGCCGTCCGGTCACCCGGCCCGTCCGCCGCGCGATCGCCCGGCCGGTCGTGCGTACGGGCGCCCAGCCGGTCGGCCGTCCGGTCGACCAGCCACGCGGTCGCCGGTGTCACCGCCAGCGCCGTGCACCAGCCGCCGAGGACGTCGGTCGGATAGTGCGCGCCCAGCGCGACCTGCGCCCAGCCCATGGCGGCACCGGCAACCACCACCGCCGCCAGCACGAGTGGCACGCCGGCCGTCCTGCCGAGACCGAGGCGGCCCGCGGCAAGCAGCGCCACCACGAGGGCGAGCGCGGTGACGAACGCGGTGTGCCCGCTCGGGTAGGACAGGTTGTCACCGTGAATGGTGCGTCCCACCAGGAACTTGAGCAGCGTCGCCACCCCCACGGCGACGCCGGCTCCGGCAACGGCCGCCACCGCCGCACGTGGACACCGGAGCAGCAGACAGCCCGCCACGACGGCCGTCACCAGGACCACCGCTCCCCCGGGCTCCCCGAGGAAGTCCACGGTCAGGGCCACGCCCCGCCACGGCGGCCGGACGCTGTCCGCCGTCGGCGGAAAGATCCACCCGTCCACCGCGCCGGGCCGGCTGTGACCGGCGTACAGCACGCCGAGCACGACAACCGTCAGCGTGGCGAGAGCCGCGATCGCCCCGAGCCACGCGCGCAGCGACGGGGGCAGCACCACAGACACCGGCCGTCCCGTCACACGCCCACCCCGTACGGTCGGTTCTTGACCAACACCGGGTCAGTGTACGTTCCGATGTGCCGGGGCGGCAGTGCTCGCCCCCCGGACCCGGAGAGGAGCCGCACGAAAGACACGGCTCCCCACAAGCCCCCTGAGGGCTGTCAACTCCGGCCGTAGCAGGCGGTGCTACGCGACCTTGGGTCCGCAGCGCATACCGATGTAGACGCACCCCGTGCCGTCGGGCAGCGTGGAGAAGACGACGGGCATGTAGTCCTCGCTGAAGGCCGCGCCCACCCCCGTACCGGCGAAGACCGTGTCGGTCACCGGCAGCAGATCGATCTCCAGTGGCTCGGAGAAGTCCGCCATGCCGTCGACGAACGCGTACCGGGCGTGGCCCGCGCCGTCCCGCTCGCTCACGGTGATGACCACACCCTCGCGCCGGTACGTGCCGACCAGCGGTGCGAAGTCGACCGTGGGCGGCTGGACGGGCGGAGCGAAGGGCTCCGGCATGGTCACGCCGGCGAGTTCGGCGAGGAGTTCGCGGTAGAGGGCCGCGTACACCTCGCGTGCGCCACCGCCGTTGGTGAGCAGCGCGACCGCGACGCCCGCCGACGGCACGACGCGCAGGTAGCCGTACTGTCCGATGGAGGCGCCGTCGTGGCCGTAGCCCGCGACGCCGTTCCAGTCGTACAGGGTCCAGCCCAGACCCCAGCCGTCCGAGCTGACCGTCCACTTGTCGGGGCAGTCGACCACCCGGCGCTGCATCAGCGCGACCGTCTCCGCGGCGAGCACGCGCGTGCCGTCCTCGGCCACGCCGCCGGCCAGGTGCATCCGTGCGAGCCGGACGAGGTCTCCGGCGGTGGCGAGAACTCTTCCGTAGGGGCCCGCCGAGCGCGGCATCATGTCCCATTCCGGTGCCGGTTCCGGTGCCTGGCCCGGCTCGCCCAGGTGTCCCATCGCCGCGCGGAACCGGAGTGCCTGTTCCGGCAGCGTCATGGTGCGCGTCAGGCCGAGCGGGGTCAGGAGCAGGTCGTCGAGCGCCTGGTCCCAGACCTTCCCGGTCAGTACTTCGACGATCCGGCCGAGCACGTTGTAGCCGACGCTGCTGTAGGAGATCGCGGTGCCGGGCGGGCAGTCGAGCGCCACGTCCTTCGCGGCCTCGACGTACTGGGCGAGGCAGTCGTCCCCGCGCCCGCTGTCGTGGGTGAAGTCGCAGGTGAGGCCGCTGGTGTGGCTGAGCAGCTGACGGGTGGTGATCGTCCTGGTCGCCTCCGGGTCGGCGACCGAGAACTCCGGCAGGACGTCCACGACCGGCGCGTCCAGGTCCAGTCGGCCCGACTCGGCGAGCCGCATGATCAAGGTGGCGGTGTAGACCTTGGCGATCGAGCCCATCTGGAAGACCGAGTCGGTCGTCGTCTCCACGCCCGTTCCCCGGTGCAGCACGCCGCTGGCCAGTTCGTGGACGGTCCCGTCGACGAGGAGCGCGAGCGAGGCGCCCGGGACGTGGTGCCGGTCGCGCAGCGTGTCGAGGCGGGCCTGCCAGTGGGCCAGATCGAGCTTCCGGCCCGCGGAATCCCGGGCGCCCCACGTGCCCGTGGCGCCCCAGTTGCCCTGCTCGTCCCAGCTCACACTCTTCGACATGTCTGCTCCCCACCCGATGCGTACGGCGTTCTCTCGATGCGCACACCGTACGCACGCCAGAACGGTGTACGCAAGGTGCGTACACCGTCCGCTACGATCGGCGAGGACAGCCGCAGCAGGGACAACCAGCAGAAATGAGGGCCGCATGACAGCCGAAGAGAAGCCGACCGCATCGGTGTGGACCCGGCCGCGCCGCCCGCAGCGGGAGCAGCTGACCCGCGAGCAGATCGTGGCCGCGGCGGTCGAACTGCTCGACCGGGAAGGCACCGAGGCGCTCAGCATGCGCAGACTCGGCAGCCGCCTGAACGCCGCGGCCACGTCCCTCTACCGGCACGTGGCCAACCGGGACGAGCTGATCCAGCTGGTCGTGGACGACGTCTACGGCGAGCTGGAACCGCCGGCCACCGCCGACCGGTCCCGGTGGCGCGCGGCCGTCACCCGCATCGCCACCGATCTGCGGGCGATGGCCCTGCGCCACCCCTGGATCGCCCCCGAGCTGGGCCAGGTCGGCCTCGTCCACATCGGCCCGAACGCCCTGCGGATGTCATCGGGGCTGCTCGCCCAGTTCGAGGCGGCCGGCTTCCCCACGGCCGAGAAGGACCAGGCTGCGGGGACACTCACGGCCTACGTCATCGGGATCGCGACCTCCGAGGCCGCCTACCTCTCCGCGATCGCCCGCAGCGGCAGGACCGAGCAGGAGTGGGTGGCGGACCTGCGGCCGGCCTTCGACGAGGCATCGCGGGACCACCCGCGACTGCGGGACGGCGATTCCGCCCAGCAGGACGTGCCTCCGCAGCAGATCCGCGACGAAGCCTTCTCCTACGGACTCGACCGGGTTCTCGACGGCCTGGCGGCCCGACTCGACGTCTGAACCGATGCGCCGGCGCCCCGGGCGCCTGTCAGCCCCTACCCCTCAACGGGAGGGGCTGACCACACATCAGGTGCGGCACGAAGACTTCACCTCTCACCCCGCCCAGACCCTCCAGAAGCAAATACAATACAGAGCTGTGCTGTATCGTATTCACTGTGAAGCTTGACGACGATTCCGAAGAGCACACCCTCGCCACGTCACCCCCGCCCACGCGGGCCCCCGGCCGGCCGCGCAGCCGGGAGGCGGACGAGGCGATCCTCGCGGCCGCGCTCGATCTGCTCATCGAGCGCGGCGCCGGCTGGGCCAGCATCGAACAGGTGGCACGGCGCGCCGGAGTCACCCGCGCCACCGTGTACCGCCGCTTCCCGACCCTGACCGACCTGCTGGTGAGTGCGGTCGAGTGGGAGTACCGGGACGTGGACCCCGGCTCGATGGACTGGCCGGACATCGACAGCATGGTCACGGCCTGGGCCGGCCATCTCGGCAGACCCCGCGCACGCAAACTGATCCGCCGCCTCTACAGCACGGTCGACGACCTCCCCGAACTGCTGCGCGCCTACCACCAGGCACACGGCAGCCACCGCGGCCTCGCGGTGCGCACCACGCTGGAGCGGGCTCGCGCGGCCGGGCAGCTCCCTCCGGACAGCGACCCGGAAATTCTCCAGCAGATGCTCAGCGGCGCGGCCCTGCAACACCTTGCCGCACACCCCGACACCACCGGCCCGGAAGAGGTCAGGTCCTACTTCCTCGCCATCCTGGGACAGGTCGGGCTGCAGACCTCCCCCGTACCCCGAAGGAGCACCGCACGATGACCGAGAGCATGGCGTGGCTCGGACGGGACGCCCGCAGGGCCCGCAAGGAGGGCATGCCCGCCGTCACCCGGCGGCAGCGCGACCGGCTGGCCGGCATGGTCGCCCACGCCCGCGCCGCCTCCCCGTACTACCGCAGTCTCTACCGCGGCCTGCCCGAACGGGTCGAGGACCCGGCGCTGCTGCCGGTCACCGACAAGAAGAAGCTGATGGGGCACTTCGACGACTGGGTGGCCGACCGCGCCGTCACGTACGAGAAGGTGCGCGCCTTCAGCGACGACCCCGACCGGATCGGGCAGCGGTTCCACGGGAAGTACCTGGTGGCCACGACCTCGGGCACCAGCGGCCGGCGCGGTCTCTTCGTCCTCGACGACCGGTACATGGACGTGGGCGCCGCACTCACCTCCCGGGCGCTCGCCTCGTGGCTGGGCCCCGCCGGGCTCCTCCGGGCGGCCACCCGGGGCGGCCGCTTCGCCCAACTCGTCGCCACCGGTGGGCACTACGTCGGATTCGCCGCGTACTCCCGCACCCTCCGGGCGGGCGGGTGGCGCAGCAAACTGCTCCGGGCGTTCCCGGTGCACACACCGATGGCGCAGCTGGTGGCCGAACTCAACGCGTACCGCCCCGCCTTCGTCGTCGGCTACGCCAGTACGATCATGCTGCTCACCGCCGAGCAGGAGGCCGGCCGTCTGCACATCGACCCGGTGCTGGTCCAGCCGGCCGGCGAGACGATGAGCACGGACGACACCGACAGGATCGCCCGCGCCTTCCGCACCACGGTCCGCGCGATGTACAGCGCGACCGAGTGCACCTACCTCAGCCACAGCTGCGCCCACGGCTGGTACCACGTCAACAGCGACTGGGCCGTGCTCGAACCGGTCGACGCCGAGCACCGGCCCACCCCGCCGGGCGAGTACTCGCACACCGTACTGATCAGCAACCTCGCCAACCGTGTGCAGCCGTTCCTGCGCTACGACCTCGGCGACAGCGTGATGCTCCGGCCCGACCCGTGCCCGTGCGGCAACCCGCTGCCCGCGCTCCGCGTACAAGGCCGCGCCGGCGACATTCTCACCTTCCCCACCCACGGCGGCGACCCCGTGCAGCTCGCTCCCCTGGCCTTCGGCACCCTCTTCGACCGCACGCCCGGGGTCGAGCTGTTCCAGGTCGAGCAGACCGCCCCGTCGGCCTTGCGCGTGCGCCTGTTGCCGGCCGCCGACGCCGACCCGGAGCGCGTATGGCAGACCGCCCATCTGGAGCTGACCCGCCTTCTCGCCGACAACGCGCTCGACCACGTCACGGTCCAGCGCGCCGAAGAACCCCCGCGGCAGGCACCCGGCGGCAAGTACCGCACGGTCATCCCCTTCGACCGGTCGGGCAGCCGCCCCTGATACGGCAGAGCGATGGACCGGGGGTCACGACATGTGCGTCCCCGGACCACCCGGACGTCGCTCCCCGGGGAGGGCCTGACCGTCCAGCAGGAGGTCGATGTGCTGGCGCAGCCGGATGAGCTGTTCGGCCAGGGCCGCGGCTGTGGCCTGCGCACCGGCCGGGGCGCGTGGCGAGGGCAGTTGGGCGAACAGATCGCGGGCGCTGTCCTCGACGGTCTGCAACCGGGCGTCCAGCTCGGCCAGCACCGGACTCGCCGCCTCTGGCCTCGCAGCCGTCCGCCCGCCGCTGCGGCTCGGGTCTCCGGCCTTCAGCAGACCTTCGGCCTGCAGCAGGGCCCGCTGGTCGTGCAGACGCCGGTTGACGCGGTACAGGTCGACGAAGACGTTGACCTTGGCGCGCAGTGCCCACGGGTCGAACGGCTTGACCATGTAGTCGGACGCGCCGGCCGCGTAGCCGCGGAAGGTGTGGTACGGGCCGTGGCTCGCGGCCGTCAGGAAGATGATGGGTACGTGGCGGGTACGGGCGCGGCGCTTGATGTGGGCCGCGGTCTCGAAACCGTCCATGTGCGGCATCTGCACGTCCAGCAGTATCAACGCGAACTCCCTGACGAGCAGGGCCTTGAGGGCCTGCTCGCCGGAGGTGGCGCGCACCAGGTCGTAGCCCAGGGGTGCGAGGACGGCCTCCAGGGCCAGCAGGTTCTCCACCCGGTCGTCGACCAGCAGGACGGTGACCGGCCCGCCGCGCTCCGGGCCCGGGGCCGCCCCGGTACGGACCGCCGCGGGTGCGGAGAGCTCCGGGGACGGGGAAGGGACAGGGATCGACACCGTGTGGGGCGCGGGGGCCGGGGCAGCCGCAGCACGCCGTTGGGCCGCACTGTGGTGCACGGCGCTGGTGATCTCTGGCATGGCGGACGCTGCCTTTCCCTGCACTGTCCGGACCCGGCGTCGGTGGTGACGTACCGCTGGTACGGCCGCGTTGGTGCGGCTGCCGGTCCACGGGGGCCTTTCCCACTGTGTCTCACGGGTTCCCCGCGTGACACGGCTAAACGGCCGCCACACGGCTTCGCGGGTCTGACCGTGGCGCGCTTCGGGCCCACGGTGTGAATGTCATGTGAAGTCACTGGTACGGGGCGCGGACCGATTCACGGCCGGGTGACGGTCCGTACAAATGTCGCGCCAGGCCTTGTGTGGCCTCCCTTCCCGCCGGGCGCCTCGCAGCCGTACTCAGCCGCAAGCCGACGGCCGGCCCGGTGTTCTTTCACCTCGGCCCGGACGGTGACCAGGTCGTTCAGTTCCGCCTTGGCGGCTACGACGGTTCCCCACTGCCGCTCCCCGGCACGCTGGAACACGTCGATCCCGGCGCCCGGGAATTCGATTCACCCGTCGTTGTCGTCCAGTCCGGTGCGCAATTGGCCATTCCAGTGACACCTGGTACAGCCACCACCGAATTCGGCGGGCGAGACTGGCCACGGCAAGGGTTACGGTCGTGCCCGTCTACCGCCAACGCGCCGCATGGAACTGCTGCGTTCTCAGGCAACAGGACGGTGCTCGACATCATGACTCGGCATACGCGCCTGGCGCGGCGCAGCGCCGGAAATCAGGTTGACCGGCGCGGTATGGCGGGGGCTAGTTTCACATATGGCCGAGATTCAGGGTTCCTACGACGATCTGTTCACCGCGGTGCCTGGCGTACTGGCCACGTTGCTGGACGCCGGGGACGCGGGCGGTTCGGTGGCGGTTTTCGTGGCCGGCGAGCCGGTGGTGGATGTCTGGGGCGGATTCGCCGACGCGGACCGCACGATCCGGTGGCAGCGCGACACGATCACCGGCGTATGGTCCGTCACCAAGACGATGACGGCACTGTGCGCCCTCGTCCTGGCCGACCGCGGTCAGCTCGATCTGGACGCGCCGGTGGCCCGGTACTGGCCGGAGTTCGCCACGGCGGGCAAGGGCCGGGTGCTGGTACGGCACCTGCTCGCGCACACCGCGGGCCTGCCCCACTGGGACGGCCCGGTCGAAGAGCTCTACGACTGGCCGTCCGCCACGGCGCGCCTCGCCGCACAGGCCCCGCTGTGGGAGCCGGGCACCGCGGCCGGATACCACTCGCTGACCCAGGGTTTCCTCGTGGGCGAGGTGGTGCGCCGGATCACGGGCCGCGGCGTGGGCGAGTTCTTCGCCGACGAGGTGGCCGGTCCGCTCGGCGCGGACTTCCGTATCGGGCTGTCCGCCGAGCACGACCACCGGGTCGCGCTCGCGGTCCCGCCGCCGGCACACGACGAGGACTACCTCGCGAGCGCGCCCGGAGCCACCGCGGCCCCCACCACCGGGACCGGGATCCGCGTCCGGGACGGCAACAGCGTCGCCTGGCGCCGCGCGCAGATTCCCGCGGCGGGCGGATTCGGCAATGCCCGCTCGGTCGCTCTCGTACAGTCGGTGATGGCCTGCGGGGGGACGGTGCGCGGTGCGCGGCTGCTGTCGCAGGCAGGCTGCGACCGTGCGTGGGAGGAGCAGTTCCGCGGCGAGGACCGCGTCCTGGGCATGCCGATGCGCTACGGACTGGGCTACGGCTTGTTCGGCAGCACCTACGGCTGGGGCGGCTGGGGCGGCTCGATGGTCATGATCGAGCCCGACGCCCGCATGGTGGTGGCGTACGTGACGAACCAGATGCGCGAGCCCGGTGACGACAACCGCGGACTGGAGGTCGTGATGGCCGCCTACGACGGGATCGCGGCCCTGCGCTCCTGACCACGCGCGCCGGGCCCGGCCAGCCCGGCCCGGCGCGCCCTGCGCCGCGCATCACCGCTCCCCTGGAGTACCGCCCCGCCCTGCACAGGCCGCAGCGTGCGCCTGCTGCGGCCTGTGCAGGTGCGCTGGCGTGCCGGACCCGTCGGTGGGGCCCGTCGGTGGGGCCCGGACCACCATCCCGTCCGGGGCCGCGGTGGCTTATGGACCTGTGGACCTGCCGGGCACGATCGAGCCATCGACAGTGCGCTCAAAACCCAACTCACCCCGCACTTCCTTTCCCTGCTGCGCAAAGCCGTCATGTCCTCCGACCAGCGCCCGTACTGGTCGGACGGACCCGCCCACTGCGACGAATTCGACCAGCTTTCCTACCCCCACGACTACCGGGTCCGCGAATTTGAACACAACACTGCGGGACATGCCCGGAAGGACACCAAGGCCGAGATCCGGCGTTGGGGAAAGCACTACTCCAGTTTTCCCGCGCCGGCGGGCGGCGCCATGCACGGACGGCTTCGGACCGGAACCTGTTCGGCTGCCTCCAGTACGCCTTCGACCGCGTGAATCGGGCCGTCCACCTGGCCCGCGATCTGCTCGACGGCGAAGGCAAGGAAAGCGCGAGCCGCGGCGGCCGACGACCCCCACTTCACCGACACGCTCCCCCAGGGGCGGACAGGCGGGTGAGGCACCGGCCCGGGCGGCCGGCCTCGACCCGGACAGCCTGGCATGGCTCGCGGCCCCGGACGCGCACGGCACCCACACGTCCTACCGGTTCGTCCTGGTCGAAGCCGTGGAGCCGGAGGACCTGCCCGGACGCCTCACGGACGCGAACGAGGCAACGCCGGTCGCCCCCACGACTGCCCACGAGGCGCGCCATCGACCGCTCGTCGGGCAGCGGGAGTTCTCGTCCCCCGACGGGCAGCGAGAGTTCTCGTCCTACGACGACAAAGCCCTCATGGCGGTCGGCCGGGCCGGCAGTCGTTGGAGCTTCGCCTTCGACGGTGCCCCCGCGCCATTCGACCCTCGGCGGTTCATCTCCCCGGCAGCGGACGCCAGCGCGGGCACCCGCGCGGTGGTCGTGTGGAGCGGCCTGAGAACCCGCGACGGACAACCGTTCTTCCACCTTTCCGTAGCGCAGGACGGCACGGAGCAGTACGCCTTCACGTACGCGGATGGCGAGACACATCGCACCGGACAGATACCCCGGGCACTGGACCCGGACCGGTTCTTCGCCTCCCGGCAGGAGGCCACCGACGCGGAACGGCCGCTGCTGGAGGCCCTGACCGACGTGTTCGGTGCCCACCTGCCACGCCACGCGATCACCCATGGACGGCTGCACACGTTCACCACCCGTTCATGGACACGGCCGCCGGAAAACGGGGAGACCTACGCAGTGATCAGCATGAACTGGGACGCGGAGCACTGACAGGCACAGCTTCCGCAGCCCTTTCATACCGCCCCTGCCCCGCTGCCCCACTGACGCCTCCCGCCGCCTTCTGACACCTTCTGACACCTTCTGACGCAGGCACGTACACTGTCCGGCCCGACGGCCCCGGAACCTGGGTGCCTGATCCCCCCGGGCAGCATGCGGGCACCGGAACGGGCGCAGCGGACACCCAGCCGGGCGCACCGGGCACCGGCACCCGCAGCCGGGCCGCAGCCTGGCAGGTCAGCGCACCGAACGGGCGGGGGAAGCCTCTCGGACTCGGGCGCGCTGTCCGCCCACACGGGCTCCACTGTCGGCCTCTCCCGGCGATACAACGTCATGAGTGGCGCGTTCGCCTCGCGCCCAGGGCAAACGCCCCAGCTCAGAACCGCTCATGAGGAGAAGCAACGTGGAGACATCGCCGACGCCGGCCGGGCGCGCCATGCATTCCCGTACCGCACCGGGCCGTTCGGCACAGCAGGCAGACGGGTTCCTCGGAGCCCTGTACGAGCGTCACGGGTCGGTCTTGCTGGGCTTCGCGGCCCGGCTGCTGGACGGCGACTGGCACCGTGCGGAGGACATCGTGCAGGAGGTGGCGTTCCGTGCCTGGCAACGCGCCGACGACCTCGATCCCACCACGAATGCGCTGCGTCCATGGCTGTTCACCGTCGTCCGCAACCTGGTCATCGACGTCCACCGCTCGCGCAAGGCCCGGCCTCTGGAAGCCGATGCCGCCGATATTCCTCCTTCGTCCGTACCCGACGGAGTCGACCGCACCCTGACCCGGCAGGTGGTGGTCGCAGCCATGCGGGAACTGGCACCGTGCCACCGCGAGGTCCTGGTTCACGTGTACTACATGGGCCGCAGTCTCCCCCAGACAGCGAAGCTGCTGGGGGTGCCGCCGGGCACGGTCAAGTCACGTATGTACCACGCGACGCGTGCGCTGCGCGAGGGACTCAACAGCCGCGGTCTGACCGCGGCTTGACCACTACTGCCCCCATGCCACCACTGTTGCCTCGCCCGGCCGGCCGGCCGCATCACGGCTCCGCTACCGTGCACCGCCGCCGTACGCCACCCCGACCGCCGTCATCAGACGCGCAGGACATGCGGGCCCAGCAACGCATACCGGTGTGCCTCACTCTGCGGCAGCCGGGTGTCGGTGACGATGGCCTCGAAGTCCGCCGCCTCGGCGAAGCGGCACAGGCTCACCGCGCCGAACTTGGTGTACACACCCGAGAAGATCCGGCGTCGGGATGCCCGTACCGCCTGCTGCTTGACCTGACTGACCGCCGGGTCAGGGGTGGTGAGACCGTACTCCCGGGAGATGCCGTTGGCGCCGATGTACGCCAGGTCGACGACGAATTCGGACAGCATGCCCGACGTCCAGTGGTCAGCCGTGGCGACGGTGCCACCCCGCACCCGGCCGCCCAGGAGCACCACCGTGACGTGGTCCCTGGCTGCCAGCAACGCCGCGGTGGCCAAGGAGGCCGTGATCGCGGTGAGCGGCCGGTCGGCAGGCAGCGCCGCAGCGATGAGCTGTGGCGTGTACCCCTCGTCGATGAAGACGCTCTCCGCATCGCCGCACAGCGCCGCAGCGGCCTTGGCGATCCGCGTCTTCTCCGGCAGGTGCATGGTGGTCCGGAACGCCAGGGTGGACTCGTAACCCGCGCTTTCCACCGGGTACGCGCCCCCGTGCGTACGCCGCACCAGACCGTGTTCCTCCAGCACGCGCAGATCCCGCCGTACGGTCTCCTTGGCCGCCCCCAGCTCCGCGGCGAGTTTGCCGACATCCACCGATCCCCCCTGGCGAGCGGCCTCCACGATGCGCCGCCGACGCTCCTCGGCCTCCACTGCGCACCCACCCCCGATCCGGATGCCGGCAACACGGCGGACATCATTCACCCCGGCTGACCAACCGCCGTCCAGCGATCTCCGTTCGTCACGTCCGCACGGTCCTCGATACCCCTTCTTACCGCCGTTCAGACCAACCGGCCAAGCCCGGCACACCAGCCTCGTGGTCACACGCGCCCGATCCCGTCCGGGCCTCCTCGACCTACTGATCTTTCCGATGGGTTGTCGGGGTGTGTCACGTCGTGGGTGGGAGGCCGGTGCCAGCAAGGCATCCGTCGATGAGGGCCGGGTTGCGCTGGATTCTCCGCATGCCGCTGCGGACGGCCCGGACGAGGTGTTCCCGGTCGGCAAAGACGGTGTTGGCGGTCACTGCCCGGCGCAACAGCGCGTTCTTGCTGGCCTTCGTAGATATAGGGATGACGGTGCTGATGGTCGGCTCCGCGGAGCTGACGTTGCGGCAGGCACCACGCGTTGAGCCGGCGAACGCCGATGTCACGCCGCTCGCTGCCGCCCGGGCGACGCCATCCCTGGTGAACAGGCCCGGCAGCCGGGCCTCGGCAGGTTCATCGCCGTGGCCCTGGTCGGCGGTGGCGTCCTTCTGGAGGCGGGACGCGGAACATCGCTCGCCGGAGCCGTCCGGGCAGGAGGGCTCGCCCGGCGAAGACGAGACCGACACCCAACAGGCAGCCCCCGAAGGCGACGCAGCCGGAGGACAGCCAACCGATCTTGTTCTCATCGGCCCAGTCCGCTGTGCCGGCAGCGAAGAGGAAACCCAACAGGCAGACGGCGCTGATCAGGGCGTACCACCATCGAGAAAGCATCAGTCACCTCGGCATGGGCTGTGCTGTGAGGTGACCGCCACCACCTGCCGTTCCGGCAGAGGCAACAGGCCAAGGCGCAGAGGCCGGGAACACGGAACGGAAGACACGGGAGCAAAACCTCCGGGCACCATCGACGAATGGGCATACTGCCCCTGCGAACGCCGACCAGACTTCCCGGCACACCCTGCGCACTTGACGCATTCTTTGCATTCTACCCGCCCGGTCTCTCCCCCGGACGCGGCGAGGACCGAGTGCGTCTCTCATCCGTCGTGCTTCCGCTGTCGGGCCCGGCCTGCCTTGTCGGCGAGCGTGTTCTCGGTGGTGGCCCGTCCGCCCGCCGTACCATTACCGTTCGCGCGCTGACCGAGCCTCTGCCCGTGACCATCTTCATGCAACGATGGTCACGCCTGTCCGCCTACCGCTCGGGGAGTGCCGCCTGTGATGAACCGTCGAGTCCCGCGCGCCTTCGGCGCCCACTCCCCCACCGCCGTGGTGCTCGGCGGCGGCCTCACCGGCATGTTGGCCGCGGCAGTCCTGTCCTCTCATGCCGAGGTTCAGATCGTCGAACGCGACCTGCTGCCTGACGCCCCCGCCCCTCGCAAGGGCCTGCCCCAAGCCCAGCATGCCCACCTGCTGTGGTCCGGCGGCGCCCGCACCATCGAAAGCCTGCTGCCGGGCATCACGAAGCGGTGGCTGGCGGCGGGCGCGCGCCGTATTCCACTGCCCACCGGGCTGGTGTCTCTTACGGCGGCGGGCTGGCTACGCCGGTGGCCCGAAATGCAGTACTTGATTGCCTGTTCGCGCGACCTGCTCGACTGGTGCGTACGCCAGCAAGTCCTGGCCCACCCCAGGATCCGCGTACTGTCCGGCAGCGAACCCGTCGGGCTGTCCGGCAGCGCCGACCAGGTCACCGGGGTCCACGTACGCGACAACACCGCCGGGACCGTCCGCCGACTCGACGCCGACCTGGTGATCGATACCACCGGCCGCGGCTCCGCAGCGGCCGCCTGGCTGGCCGCGCTCGGCCTGCCGGCCGTACCGGAGGAGCACGTGGACTCCGGACTGGCCTACGCCACCCGGATCTTCCAGGCTCCCGCCGGGACAGCGCACTGGCCCGTCGTCAACGTCCAGTCCGACGCGCGGGTCCCCGCCCCCGGCCAGACGGCGACGCTCGTTCCGATCGAAGGCGCACGCTGGCTGGTGACCCTGTCCGGCACCCGCGGTGGGCAGCCCAGCAGAGAAGCCAGTGCCTTTCTGCCGTTCGCCCGCAACGTCCGGCATCCCATCGTGGCTGACCTCATCGCCGACGCGGAGCCACTGACCGACGTCCGTCTCTCCCGCAGCACCGTCAAC
Organism: Streptomyces paromomycinus; assembly: GCF_003865155.1. NCBI lineage: Bacteria > Bacillati > Actinomycetota > Actinomycetes > Kitasatosporales > Streptomycetaceae > Streptomyces > Streptomyces paromomycinus. The sequence goes on from NZ_BHZD01000001.1 coordinate 180,339, forward strand.
CGGCGCCGCCGCTTCGACCTGTTGCGTACCTGGCCTCGCGGCTTCGTCGTGCTCGGTGACGCCGTCGCCACCTACAACCCCCTCTACGGCCAGGGCATGTCGGTCGCCGCCCAGGAAGCCGCCGCCCTGCGCGACGCGCTGAACCGGTACAGCCTGACCGCCCCGGACCTGGCCAGGCGCCTGCAGCGCACCGCGGGACGCCTGACCCAGGCACCCTGGGCCATGGCCACCGGCCAGGACATCCGCTACCCCGGCGCCATCGGCCCCCAGCCCCCCGCAGCCACCCGGCTGCTGCGCGGCTACACCGACCGACTGCTGAAAACCGCCACCGGCGACCCGGCCGTCACCCGGGCCCTGCTCGACGTGATGACCCTGTCCGCCCCACTGCAACGCTTGTTACGGCCGGATGTGGCCGCCAGAGTCCTGCTGGGGCCCGCGCAACCACCCCTCGCCGACCCTCCGTTGCACCTGCCGGCCCAGCGCGTCGCACCAGCCGGCTCCCGGCGGCCTGCGGCGGATGACGGCGCCAGTTCGTGAGGTCTTCCCTACGGTACGGGGCGGGCCGCACGGGAGTGCCTGGTGCCCTTCCGGCCGACTCCGCGCCGGGGATGGCCGCGGCGGTGGGCTCGCCCGACTGATCCGTCTCGCCCCAACCCGAGCCAGACCGGGCTGGCCCGGCCCGAGTCGGACCGGCCCGTCCGACTCGCCCCGGTCCGACTGTGCAAACCCTGGGCGCGACTAAATCTGTCTACACGCCCTGCCTCGTTCCTCTCACCCACATCAAAGCCCGCTCCCAATACGGCGTGCTGCCCGAACGGCTCGAAAGGCACACCGGGTCCGCCACCGGTTCCGCCGACTGTGCGCCCTGCTCAGCTCTGCGGACTCAGTCCCGCCACGGCCAGCCGGAACAGCCGGTGCGCCTGGACGGTGGGATCAGGGTAGTGCTCCGTGGCGAAGACGATGCCCACGACCAGCGTGACCAGGTCGGCGAAGGTGACGTCTGCCGCCAGTGCGCCGTCCTGCGCGGCGCGGCGCACCAGGGGACCTGCCGCCTCTTCCAGCGCCGCCGAGCAGCTGTTCTCGTACACCGAGCCGTCATAGGCCAGCGCCGCCGCCAGCCCCCGGGCGGAGACGGAGTAGGTGACGAGGTCATCGAGCCATTCCAACAGCGCGTCCCGACCGCCTCCCTTGCCGGTCAGCTCATGGGCGCGGGCACACAGAGCCTCGATCCGCTGCCGGGAGACTGCCTCCAACAGCGCGCGACGCGTGGGGAAATGACGGCGCACGGTTGCCGAGCCGACCCCCGCGGTCCGGGCGATCTGTTCCAGGGAGGCGTCCGCACCGTGAGCAGCGACCTCCTCCTCGGCCACGGCGAGGATGCGCGTGTAGTTGCGTCGGGCGTCCGCACGCTGGCGCTCCGGCATGGCATCTCCTTCAGGATTGATAAGTGGCGGGCCCCGTCGTATCGTAGCGGAGCATAAACGGCGGGCCCCGCCGTTTACTCGACGAGCAGCACGAGGAAGTGCCATGTCCATACATTCCGCACCCGTCCTGGTCACCGGCGCCACCGGCAGGCAGGGGGGAGCCACCGCCCGCGCACTGCTCGCGGCAGGCATTCCCGTCCGCGCCCTGGTGCGCGACCCGTCCACCGACCGGGCCAAGGCCGTCGAAGCGCAGGGCGTCGAGCTGGTCACCGGCGACCTGCACGACCGTGACTCCGTGCTCCGGGCCACAGAGGGCGCCCGCGCCGTCTTCTCCGTGCAGATGCCCGGCATCAGCGCGGAAGGCTTCGACTTCGAAGGGGAGGTGACCCAGGGCGTCAACCTCATCGAGGGCGCGAAAGCCGCCGGCGTGCCGCAGTTCGTGCACACCTCCGTCAGTGGCGCCGGCCAGCACACCAAAACTCCCGGCTGGGCCGAAGGCCGCTGGGCTTCGATGGAACCCACCCTGAACGCCAAGAGCGCGATCCAGGATCGGGTCCGCGCGGCCGGATTCCCCCACTGGACGCTGCTCAAGCCGGGCTTTTTCATGGAGAACTTTCTCCCGTCCATGGGCTTCCTGTTTCCGCGCGGCATAGCGGGCGGCCTGGTGAGCGTACTGAACCCGGAGACCCGGCTGTCTCTGGCCGCAGTGGACGACATCGGCAAGGCGGCCGTCGCGGCCATCATCGCGCCAGAGCGATTCGACTCCGTCGAACTGGAGTTGGCGAGCGACTACCTGTCGATGACGGAGATCGCCGAGGTCCTCTCCCGCGCTACGGGAACGCAACTGTCCGCGCCGAAAATGACCGAGGAGGAGGCCGTCGCCGCCGGGATGCCCGCAATGGGCGCCGGCCACGAGTGGCTGAACGTGGCCGGCCAGCCGGCTCGCCCGCAGTACGCGAGGGATCTCGGCATTCCCCTCACCAGCTTCGAGGAATGGGCACAGGACCACATGCGACCCACCGCCTGGCCGTTCACAGAATCTGACGGAACCGCCGGCGCCACCGAACAGGAGACCCTAAGCACTCGCGCGCACAGGAGTTGACCAAGAAGCTCGGCTGTCGCCAACAGCCTCGAAATTTCACCGACGTACCAGTAAAGTCCTCCAGTCCCGTCTCGGCTCTGTGTCAGCACCATTCCGGGCGCGTCACTGAAACGCTCATACAGTTGCACAGCACGGCTCCGTTCCCGCCGTAGGCTGATGACCCGCGGCTGAAATCCCGCGCGTGAAGGAAAGGGCAGGAGGCTGAAGTGGCCGAGACGGTGTTGGCCGAGGTGATGGCCGAGCTGGCCGCGCTCGAAGACCCCAAGACGCGCGCCGTGAACGAAAGGCACGGCGACGATCACGGTGTGAACCTCGGCAAACTGCGCGCACTCGCCAAGCGGCTCAAGACGCAGCAGGAACTGGCGTGCCGACTCTGGGAGACGGGCGACACCGCGGCAAGGCTGCTGGCCACCCTGATCTGCCGGCCGAAGGCGTTCGGCCGTGACGAGCTGGACGTCATGTTGCGCTCAGCGTGCACGCCCAAGGTGCACGACTGGCTCGTGAATTACGTGGTGAAGAAGAATCCGTACGCGGAAGAGCTGCGCCTGACCTGGTCCACCGACCCTGATCCTGCGGTCGCGAGCGCCGGCTGGGCGCTGACCACCGAACGCGTGGCGAAGAAGCCAGAGGGCCTCGACCTCGCGAGGCTGCTCGACACCATCGAGGCGGAGATGAAGGACGCTCCCGATCGCCTGCAGTGGGCGATGAACCAATGCCTGGCCCAGATCGGCATCGAGCACGCCGAACACCGCACCCGCGCCATCGACATCGGCGAGCGCCTCCAGGTACTCAAGGACTATCCGACTTCGCCAGGCTGCACGTCGCCGTTCGCGCCCGCCTGGATCACCGAGATGGTGCGCCGCAAGCAGGGTACGTAGGAAGGCGTCCGGCCTCCCCTGTACGCCATGAGGCCGCTGTCGATCGTTGACAAACACCGCCACTGCGCCACTACCGGCGAAGCGGCAGCAATATGCCTCGCCGACAGTCGCGCAGGCCAGGACGGAGAGGCGGACCTCTGCCCCCACCCCCGGCCGCGCGGCGCAAGCAACATGGCAGGTCTTGTGCACCGTCTGCCGCACCCGGAGACCGCGCCTGACCATGAAGCCCAGCACCCAAGCTCCCCGTGTCAGGCCTTTGACATGCCGACGGTGCGCACCTAGCGTGACCCATGTCAGACGCCTGACATCAAAGGAGCGAGTAACGCCATGCCGAAGCTTCCCTTCGAGATCCCCGAAAGCTCCGCACGCACCGCACACGGAGGCTGATCATGCCGACCGTCTCCCTCACCCCCGCCGGGCCCTTCTCACTCGCCTCCAGCGTGCGGTTCCTGATGAGTTTCACGCCCGCGAGCTACAACCACGCGCCGGACGACCTCCTCCGCCTGGCCTTCCCTGCTGACGACGCGACATCCGTGCTCGCGGCCACGGTGCGTCAGGAGAGGGGAGCAGCCGGCGTCCCGGGCACGGTGCAGGCCGAACTCACGGTCCACCCCGGCACTCCCGGCCCGGAGAAGCCGGTCACCGCTGGGCCCGCGATCGACAAGGCCGGGCGGGCCCAACTCGCCCGGATCCTCTCCCTCGACGTCGACGGCTCCGGATTCCCGGCTCTTGGCACGGACCCCGTGATGGCCGGGCTCATGGCGCGCTACCCGGGACTGCGCCCGGTGTGCTTCCACTCGCCCTACGAAGCTGCCGCCTGGGCCATCATCGGAAACCGGGTCCGCAAGACCCAGGCAGCCGCCATCAAGGCCCGTATCGCCCGCGAATACGGACATCGCATTCACGTCTCAGGCCAAGTCCTGCACGCCTTCCCCACACCCACCGTCCTGCGCACCCTCCCCCACCTGCCTGGCCTGACCAGCCTCAAGGTTCAACGGCTGCACGCGCTGGCCGAAGCAGCCCTCGACGGGCAACTCGACGCAACCCGTCTGCGCAGCCTGCCTGCCGACTACGCCCTCGCCGAACTACGCGCCCTGCCAGGCATCGGTCCCTTCTCCGCCGAACTCGTCCTCATCCGGGGAGCCGGACACCCCGACGTCTTCCCCCGCCACGAACCACGGGTCCACCAAGCCATCGCCGCCGCATACGGGCTCTCCGCAGCGGCAGCCGCCGATGTCACCCAACTGTCCAAGATTGCCGACCGGTGGAAGCCGTACCGCAGTTGGGCAGCCTTCCTGCTTCGCGTCCGGCTCGGGGAAGCGATCCCGCGGAGCGTCGCGCCCCACCAGCGCTCAAGTCCCACCGTTCCACCGGGCGTTCGCCATCTCGATGAGCGGAACGACAGCCACTTTCGGTCCGCTTCACAGCTGGTGCTCGGGCAGTGAGACTGGGCGGCCCGCGCACAACCGGCCCGGACTACTACTTCCACAGCTGCTGCTCGGCCGGCAACGGCCAGCTCTGGGAATCAAACCCACCCGCGGACCACCCTGACGCCCTGGTACTCCAGTCGTGCTTCTTCATTTCACCTGGCCACAGGGACCCATTACCCGGTCACAGGGGCCCTTTGGAGTCTAGCGAGCTGACGTGCCACCAGGGCGCGGTGGTTCGCGACGTACCCGATCGGGCTGGGTGCGGTGCTGGTAGTGGTAGCCGCGGGCGGGCGACGGCCTGGTGACGTCGGCGCCAGTAGGACCACTGGAGTCGACGTGTGGGTTGCCGGCGCCGGGTCGGACAGGGACGGGCAAGGTCCAAGAGTCGCCGGATTTCTGCCAAGGTGAGGGGAACGAGGCTGCTCACACCGCTTTTTCGGGCCCCTTTACGAGTGCGTGAGCGGTCATCGCTGCCAGGAAGCAATGCGCGACCATAGCCAAAGTGACGTGGCGGTACCAGTCGACATGGCAGCGGACCTCGTACATTCGTTCTTCGCAGCCTGGAAGCACTCCTCAACGGCCCAACGGGCACCGGCCACTCTCACCAGTTCGGCGACGGCCGCGCGCCGGCGCAAAGGCGAGGTAGTAGGCGATCTCCTCGGGACGCGCCAGGCTGCGGCGGGCCAGCACCCAGCGGGCAGTGGGCGAAATCCGCAGCGTCGATGGCGGGCAGCTTGGCTGCGGCCCGGTCGTAGGCCCGCGGTCCCTTCGCCCCGTCCCTGCAAGAGGTTTCCGTGTAGTAGTTGGCCGGGGCCCGCCGCCGCATCGGGGCGGCAGCCACAGTGGTTCGACAGCTCATCGCCACCTGCCTTGCGTTGCGCTCGACGAGTCCGGCACCTGCAGAGCGCCCGTCGGGAGCGCGCGTTGCTGCGCCCAGACGGCTCGGTACTTCACCATGGTGAGAACCATGAGTACGGTGAGGAGAAGCGCGCCACCGTCCGTCACCAGGCTCGGGACAGTCCCCCAGGTGCCGTACAGGTCCGTGGCGGCATTCCACATCGAAGGCGGAACTGCCCAGAACCCAAGCCCCTGCGTGCAGTTGACGGCGAAAACGGTCCACCACAGGACACGCGACCGGCTGCGCAGGGCCAGGATTCCCGCCGCGTTGCCGAGAATGTAGAGGCAGCCGATGATACGGAGCCACAGGGTGAAACCGGGAGCGGCGGCCGTGGGATCGGCGCTCCCACTGATCCTCATCATCATCTCCACCAGCTCGTTGTCGATGATGACGAAGTTGTGCACAGTGGTGCCGATGGTGAAGACGACGGAGCACACGCCCACGGTGATCTGCAGCTTTTTCGTGAGGGTCGTGGCAACCAGTGGCGTTCCGATGCTCATGGCGGCCTTTCGGTAGGTCGGCTTCTTGCCGTATCACCCACAAGGACGTGGCCGGGTGCTGGTTACCTGTCGGCGGGGGACGTCGCGTCCAGCAGGGGGCGTAGCCACTGCCCGCGGTGTTCGGCCAACCAAGCGGCTCAGGCAGCCTGGAAGCCCGGGGGGCAGTTTCAACAGTGTCCAGGGCCGGGGCGATGGTGGCGAAGGCCCGGTCGGCCAATCCGGTGGGATCCTCCCCGGCGTCGCTGCCGCGCTCCACCGTTGCAGTACAGCGTCGAAGGCGGTGAGTGCCAGTCCGGCGGCCAGCGGCGGATACAGCACGGCGTCCGGAGCGAGCCCCAAACGCTGCGCCAGCTCTGCCGCCAGGTCGCCGCGCCACCAGTCCTGGCGCTCCAGGAAGCGTGCGCGCAGGACGGGAGCGCGCAGGATCAGCTGAACCACGCGCTGGGCCCGGTCGGAGTGGGCGGTGCTGCCGAGGGCACCGATGCCATGGTCGGCTGAGGAATCTTCCGGGGCTCTTGGGAATCGTCCTGATTGACGACCGGAGCCATCATGATCCGCCGTCTGGGGCCCTGCGAAGACGCGCGGGGTACGAGCTGAAGGTCCGGTGCCTCTCGAAAGCCGAGTGGGCCCCGTCACCAGCTGGCTCTACGACGTCGCGCTCGGCCCGTACAGCCGCACATCGACCTCCCTGAGATCCGACAGTGCCTGGTGAATGGCGCGGTGGACCACGGGCCAGTCCAGACCGCCGAGCCCGCAGCCGAGCGCGGGCAGCGCAATGGAGCGGATCTCCAAGCGACGCACTGTCTCGGCCAGGTCGACCAGACCGGCCTCTACATCGGCCAGCCGGGATCGGGAGCGCCAGTGGCTCTTGGTCGGAAAGCTGATCACGTATCTGTGACGTTCCAGTGCCTGGAGACCGGCGTCCCATACGTGAACGCGGCCGAGCGCCAGGGCCCCGGTCGCGCAGGCTTGGCGGTAATCGGAGTACATCTGGGGGAACGCGGACTTGAACTGCAAGGCCAGGCCCTTGCCCATCACACCGACGGTGTTGACGGGGTTGACCAGGGCTGCGACATCGGCTTGCAGGATGTCGCCGGTGTGGTCGGTGATGCATGGTGCAGTGGGGGACGCGGGAGGGTTGGGGAACGCAGGAGACGTAGGGAACATACGGAGATCGAAACAGGGACCACTGACAATCGCTTTGTAGGGATGCTGACGGGCTATGGCGCCCGAGGCCCTCGGCGAACTCAACCGAGCCCGGGACCTGGGCCACCTACTGCGAAATGTGCGCGAAGGCGGCTCGGTCGTAGTACTCCTTGGGGGTTATAGGAAGCCAACTGTTATCACTGGGAGTCTTTCGATGGCCGTTCGCCGTGCCGTACCCAATGTCCAGTCAGTGGCTGTGCAGGAGAGCCGGGACTTCTACGGCCTGCTCGGATTCGAGGAGGTCATGAACCACGGCTGGATCATGACACTCGCCTCACCCACCGACCCTGCCGCGCAGGTCAGCTTCATGGCCGCCGACAAGACCGCGCCTGTCACCCCGGACATGAGCGTCGAGGTCGATGACGTGGATGCGGCCTACGCGCTGATGCGGGAGCGCGGGGCGGAGATCGTGCATCCCTTGCAGGACGAGGAGTGGGGAGTGCGGCGGTTCTTCGTCCGCGATCCCAATGGCCGGGTGGTGAATGTGCTGGGCCACCGCTGACGGGCCCTCCGGGAGGCTGGCCGCAGTCACTTGTCGGGGACTGCGGCCGGCACCGAAAGGGAAGGCCAGTCAACCCGCGTAAGTCGACGCCGGCATCGCGCTTGACGTCGCGGTCCACGAGGTCGCGTTCATGACGGCGTCGGGTTCAGCACGAAGTCGGGTTCGGCACGGAGTCGGGTTCAGCACGAAGTCGGGTTCGGCACGGAGTCGGGTTCAGCCGGAGTCGGGTTCAGCCGGAGTCGGGCTCGGCACACGCGTCACCTGAAGCCCATCGGCACCCCGGGCCACAGCACACGCCGAGAGCCCTGTATGACTTATCCCTACCTGACGCAGTTCAACGGGGAAGGACCCATCATGCCCGCCATGTCCACCAAGCCCACCCCCAGCAGACGCACCCTGCTGGCCGCCGCGACGGCCACCGCCGCGGCGCCCCTTCTCGCCGGGCTGGCCACGCAGGACGCCTTCGCCGCGCCGGCCGCCGCGAGCAAGGACAACTGGCTGACCAACACCGCCCTGTACGCGGACCCCACGGTCGTCGAGGGCACGGACTACGCCCGCCGCTACCGCCGCCACGCGATGTTCGACGACGACCGCGGCCGGCGCCACGACTTCGCCAGGTCGGTGATCCTCGCCCCGCACGGCGGCGGCATCGAGACCGGCACCTCCGAGTTGTGCCTCGCCATCGCCGGGTATCGCCCCAAGGACCTCGCGCCCACCCCGGACCAAGGTCCGGCCTACGACTACTGGATGTTCGAAGGCATCCGCAAGAAGGACAACGGCAAGCTCCACGTCACCGCCACCCACTGCGACGACCACGTCGCCCGCTCGCTGTGCGCCGGGAGTCTGAACGCCCTGAGCCTGCACGGCTGCAAGCCCGAACAGGCCGGACTACCGGCCGGCACCCCGGCTGTCCTCGTCGGGGGCCTCAACGCCACGCTGCGGTCGTACCTGATCGCCGAGTTCAAGGCGGTGGGCATCCGCGCCCAGGACGCCACCCGCATCCCCGCCCTCGCAGGCACCGACCCGGACAACATCGTCAACCGTACGATGCTCGGCGAGGGCGCGCAGCTGGAGATCACCACGTCCTTGCGCGCGTCGATGTTCCAGGACAACTCCGCCACCGGACGCCAGGAGCAGCAGACAGACATCTTCCGGAACTTCGTCGGCGCCGCCCGCGCCGCCCTCCAGCGGCTGGAAGCGGGCCAGCAGATCCTCTGATGCCCGCACGCGACCCGCTACGGCCGACCCAGATGCCGGGGCCCGAGCCCCGAGCCCCGAGCCCCGAGCCCCGGGTTCCGGGTTCGGGGTTCCGGGCCCCGGGTTCCGGATGGACCTCACTCCCCCGGGCCGGCCGCAGCCCGCGGCGCCGGTACGCGCCCTCGCTCCCCGGCTCGACGCCCCCGCTCCCCCTACGCCCCAGCTACACCTCCTCGCATTCCGACTCCGAGTCCTCCGGACAACGGAACATCTCGTGGTGCGAGCCGGACGCCACCACTCGGTATCCGTACTCCGCACTCCGCACTCCGCACTCCGCACTCCGCACCGAACGTGGCATCGGCCGCGTCGAACGCCATCTCGCAGGCGTCGCACGCCTTCTTGACGCCGCCCATCGACACATCCTTGACCTTGCCTTCGCCCAGCGGCCACGGGTTTTCCCGCCAGTACGCGATCTGCTCACCGAGCAACGTCATCTCACCGTGTACGGAAGCTTCCTTCTTGTCGTGCACGGGGCCTCCGTGTCAGGTGCCCCGCGACGACCGCAGCGCCTTCGTGGAAACCCCGAGGTCCGTATCGTCCCGGTGTGCCGCCTCGTAGTCCCCGAAGCGCGCCGCCCGCAACTTGATCTGATCCTTGCGGCGGCGCGGGTCGTTTGGCAGCGGCGCGGCCGGGTCCAGCGCAGCGTCCACCGAAGCGAGCCCGTCGTTCTGTTTCGCCTCGGACAGCTTCTACTGTCCCGAGTTGGAGGAGTACCGCAGCCCCTCGTCCGAGACGTGCGTGACCGCCACGTGCGGAGTCCTCCGGGCGTTCGGTGCGTGGGCCTCCCGCGCCAGCCGGTCCTGCATCCGCAGGTTCGCCGACCTGGTGCCCTCCTTGCTCGGCCTCATCTGCTGGTAGCGCGGCCCGGCGTGCTCCTCGTGCTCCAGATGATCCCTATCGTCCGCCTCCTGCCGCAGCGAACCCTCCAGCGGACTGCCTGCCCCTCGCAGCACTTCGTGGACGGCCGACCGCTGCACCGTGTCCTGACGTTCCTCATGGTGGTCGCACCCGGGCCCGTGCGTGTGACGCTCCTGCTCCATCGCCCGGAGCACGGCGGCGTTGCCCGCGGCACGCTGCAACGCCAGCAGCGCCGCGGCCCCGGAACCGGCGGTGGTCGGCGTGCCGGGCAGCGGTCCGGCACTTTGGTGGCGCCGGACCAAGGCCCGCCGCCGACTCTTTCGCCGACGACCGCTCCGGCTCGTGTGCGTCCATGGCGTTCCTCATTCCGTACGACTCGCCGCCTGCGCCGGGCACGGTGCCCCGCTCCGCGCCCGGCGGGAAGGGACGGAAGGGCAGCCCCGAGGGCAGATCTTCGGGCAGACCTACGGGCAGCTCCCCGGGCACCATCTGTGGGAATCGGAGGATTGTTGACGGGTCAGAGTGGCCGCTGGTCACGGAAGAATTTGCCGGTGGGCCCGTTTTCGTCCAGGGTCGCCGCCCATACGACACCGCGTGCGCTTTCGTCTGCGGGACGTGCCTCGTCCTCGTCGCCGCGTTCGGGATGGGTGGCGGTCTCTCCCGGATCGACGGCGTTGACGAGTACCGGCGTGTCTGCGAAGGCGCGGGCCAGCACGGTGGTCAGGACGTTGAGCGAGTGCTTGGCGAAGGAGTGGGCGGGGGCGCGCAGGCCCGCGCCGGGGTCGAGCCCGGTGGCGATCTGCTGGGCGGAGATGCTGGAGACGTTGACGATGCGGGCGGCAAGGGCAGCCGTCAGCAGTGGCAGCAGCTCCTGGACCAGACGCCAGGGGCCGAGCACGTCGATCTCCAGCGCGGAGCGCACGGCGTCGAGGTCGGCGTCCAGCGCGGACAAGACGGTGAAGTCGACGGGGGCTCACGCGTTGTTGATCAGGACGTCCAGGTGGCCGACGGTGTGGGCGACGTGGTCGGCGGCCTCCCGCATGCTCGCCGCATCGGTGAGATCGAGGCGAAGAGCCGTCGCCTGGTGGCCTTTCTCGCGAAGTTGAGCAACCAGGGGTTCGGCCCGGCCGAGGTCGCGTGCGGTGAGGATGACGCGGTGTCCGAGGCCGACAAGCTGTCGGGCAACCGCGAATCCGGGGCCGGCCGGGCGGCTGGTGCCGGTGATGAGTGCGGCCTTCGTCGTCATTCGGAGCTCCTCCAAGGACTCAGGCCTTACTGCTGATTCTTGTATTCACAAGTTCACAGATCCACAGGCACCGGCTTGCGCGCGAGAAGTCAGACATGAAGTACCCAGTACAGGAAGACACGCCCCCGGCACACGCGTGGGCCCCCGACCGTGATCGGGGACCCACACCATCTCTGCCTCTGCTCTACCTCTACCTCTGCTCTGCCTATGCTCTATCTCTGCCCGCTGCTCACGCCCGACACAGCGCGGAGCGGCCCGCGAAGCGCGCGGAGTCGCCCAACTCCTCTTCGATGCGAATCAGTTGGTTGTACTTCGCCGTTCGATCGGAACGCGAGAGCGAGCCGGTCTTGATCTGACCGCAGCCGGTCGCCACCGCCAGGTCCGCGATAGTGGTGTCCTCCGTCTCGCCCGAGCGGTGCGACATGACAGCCGTCCAGCCCGCCTGGTGGGCCGTGGTCACCGCGGACAGCGCCTCGGTCAAGGTGCCGATCTGGTTGACCTTGACCAGGATCGAGTTGCCGGCACCGGTGCGGATGCCCTCGCGCAGCAGCGTCTCGTTGGTGCAGAACACGTCGTCACCGGTGAGCTGACAGCGGTCGCCGACGCGGGCGGTCAGCTCGCGCCAGCCGTCCAGGTCGTTCTCCGCCATCGGGTCCTCGATGGAGACGACCGGGTAGGCGTCGATGAGCTTGGCCAGGTAGTCGACCTGCTCGGAGGGGGTACGGCGCACCCCTTCACCCGCGTAGTCGTACACACCGTCGCGGAAGAACTCCGACGACGCCGGGTCCATGATCAGGCCGATGTCCGTGCCGGGCCGGTAGCCGGTGCGCTCGATGGCGGCCATCACGAAGTCGAGCGCCTCCTCGGCGGTACGCAGCGCGGGCGCGAAGCCACCCTCGTCGCCGACGCCCGTGGAGTGCCCGGCAGCCAGCAGATCGCGGCGCAGGGTGTAGAAGATCTCGCTGCCCATTCGGACGGCTTCGGCGAAGGTGTCCGCGCCCACCGGCGCGATCATGAACTCCTGGAAGTCCAGCGGGTTGTCGGCGTGGGCACCGCCGTTGACGATGTTCATCATCGGCAGCGGCAGGAGTCGGGCGTCGGCACCGCCGAGGTAACGGTAGAGGGGCTGGCGGTGGGCCGCTGCCGCGGCCTTGGCGGCGGCGAGGGAGACGCCGAGTATCGCGTTGGCGCCGAGCCGGGACTTCGTGGCCGTGCCGTCGAGGGCGACCAGTGCGGCGTCGAGGCCCGCCTGGTCCGCCGCGTCCCGGCCGCGTACAGACGCCGCGATCTCCCCGTTGACGTGGGCCACCGCACGGTCGACGCCCTTGCCGTGCCAGCGCGCGGAGTCCCCGTCGCGCAGTTCCACGGCCTCCCGGGCACCGGTGGAGGCGCCGGAGGGAACGGCCGCGCGTCCCAGGGACCCGTCCGTCAGTACGACGTCGACCTCGACCGTGGGGTTGCCCCGGCTGTCGATGATGCGGCGCGCGGCGACGGTTTCGATGGCGGCGTTGACGCGTCCGGCTGCTTTCGCAGACATGGGAGTTCCTTCCCGTTGTCGTGTGCCGTGGCCCCGGCTGCGACAACGCTGGCGCTGAGCCCGACGGGGCAAAACCATACAGCAATGCTGCTCAGTTTTGCTGACCAGTCTGGCTGCGCAGCTTTGCTGTGCAGCATTGCTGTACAGTGGTGCCGTACAGCGCTCCTGTGCAGGTCAGGTGCGCAGCATTGCTGACCAACGGGGTAAAGTGCCCTATGCCCACCCCGGAAGCCGCCGCTGTCGCCGCCGAACTGCGTACCGCGATGAGCAAGCTCACCCGACGCGTCAAACACGAGGACCGCATCCCCCTCGGGCAGATCGCCGTGCTCGGCACCCTCGACCGCGAGGGCGCCATGACCACCAGCGATCTCGCCGCTGATCAGCGCGTTCGCCCCCAGTCGATGGCCCGGGCGGTCGGGCTGCTCATGGAACAGAACCTGATCACGCGCCGGGCGCACCCCACAGACGGCCGCAAGTCACTGGTCGAACTGTCGGACGAGGGCCGGGCCGCACTCGAAGCGGAGCGCGGCCGCAGGGCGGGCTGGCTCGCACAGGCCATCGAGGCCGAACTCACGGATGAGGAAAGAGCGTTGCTGGCACGCAGCGCTGCGCTGCTGGACCGGCTCGCCACCCGCTAGTGCTGTGACCGGGAAGGTTTGCCGGGTTGTCGGTTGTGCTAGTCGGGTGTGAGGACGCCGACTGGCATGGGAGGCGGGTATGGCTTTACCGGTCAAGGTCCGCAGGCTGACTGAGCAGGAAGGACAGAAGCTCCAGCACATCGTTCGGCGGGGCAGCACGGACTCGGTGCGATTCCGGCGGGCGATGATGCTGCTGGCCTCGGCCGGCGGCAGCACGGTCCCAGTGATCGCGCACCTGGTCCAGGCGGACGAGGACACCGTCCGTGACGTGATCCACCGCTTCAACGAGATCGGGCTCGCATGCCTGGACCCTCAGTGGACGGGAGGCCGTCCCCGCCTGCTGAGCGGTGACGACGAGGACTTCGTCGTCCGGACGGCCGCCACCCGCCCCACTGTGCTGGGCAAGCCCTTCACCCGCTGGTCGGTCCGCAAACTCGCCGATCACCTGCGCCGCGACGCCGCCAGGCCCGTCCGGATCGGCCGGGAGACACTGCGCTGCCTGCTGGCCCGCCGGGGGATCTCCTTCCAGCGCACCAAGACCTGGAAGGAGTCCCCGGACCCGACGTTCGACGCCAAGCTGGAACACATCGAGTACGCGCTCAATGAGCGCGCGGACCGCACGTTCGCGTTCGACGAGTTCGGGCCGCTGGGCATCCGCCCCACTGCCGGCTCCTGCTGGGCCGGACGCGGCAGGCCCGAGCGGCTGCCGGCCACGTTCCGCCGCACCCACGGCATCACCTACTTCCACGGCTGCTACTCGGTCGGCGACGACAAACTGTGGGGCGTCAACCGCAAGCGCAAAGGCATCGACCATACCTGGGCCGCCCTGCGGTCGATCCGCGCGGCCCGCCCCGACGGCGCCCCGGTCTACGTGATCCTCGACAACCTCTCCGCCCACCTGAACTGGCGCATCCGCAGGTGGGCAGTCCGCAAGAACGTCGAGCTGTGCTTCACCCCGACCTATGCGTCGTGGGCCAACCCCATCGAGGCCCACTTCGGGCCCCTGCGGCAGTTCACCCTCGCCAACTCCGACCATCCAAACCACACCGTCCAGACCAGAGCCCTGCACGCCTACCTGCGCTGGCGCAACCAGCACACCCGTCACCCCGACATCCTCGCCGCCCAACGACGCGAACGCGCCCGCATCCGCAGCGAAAAAGGCGTCCGCTGGGGCGGCAGACCATTGCCTGCCGCGGCCTGACCACCAACCCGGCAAACCTTCCAGGTCACAGCACTAGCCGAGCCATTTCCATGTGATCAGCGGTTGGGGGCCTGACGAGATCGGCGCGCCTCGTCGCCGGCTCTGCGCGTGTGCGCGGGGGCGTGCGCGTGGGGAGGGTGGCAACTCTCGGCCATACTGCGCTGCCGGTCCTCCGCAGCGTGGAGCAGAAAGGGATCCGGAATGCAGCAGGTAAGTCGTCCAATGCGGTCCTGCGGCGTGGTCGAGGACTACGAGACGCCGACCTCATCGTTGTCCTGTCCGAAGGCGGATCGTGGAACAAGGCGACCACGCCGCTCTGCTGGCGTCCGGTGGCGAGTACGCCCGCTTGTTCGCCCTCCAAGCATCCGGCTACCGCGACGGGCTCCAGTCCCCGTCCACCCCGCTACATCCGTTACGCACCAACACCGACACCGCTCCCCACCCCACCACGACAACAGGAGACCGATGACCGCCGCCGGACTCCCCCTCCTCGTACTCGGCACGGTCTCCACGGCCGTTCTGCTGCGCCGCGCGCTGGTGTCGGTGACGGTACGCGGTACGAGCATGGAGCCCGCCTACCACGACACGACCGGGTCCTGGTGCTGCGCGGCCGTACCCCGACCGCAGGCCACGTGGTTGTCCTGGAACGGCCAGGCCCCGAACGCCTATGGTCGCGGCCGCCGCTCCCGCCGTGGGCAGGAGCCGCCGCAGTCTCCGGTCGGCACTGGATGATCAAACGTGTGCGCGCGGCGCCCGGTGATGTCCTCACCCTCCAGGACGCAGCCGCTTTCCCACTGCTGCAACCGGGCCGCGTACCTTCCGGCCGTCTCGTGCTCCTCGGTGACAACCACCGTTCCAGCCTCGATTCACGGCAGGTGGGCTACTCTCCCACCGCCCGCGTGCTCGGCATCGCCCTCCTCGCCCGACCAGGGCGGGCAGCGACGGCAACAGCGGCAATCACGGCAACGGCAGAGGAAGTGGCAGAGGTAGAGGCCCAAGGCTGCTAAGACTTTCCCCCACGTCCGTAGCCCGACTCCCGAATGCGATACACCCGGGGGACACCCGAGGGACTCCCGCCGAAGGCAGTCAGCCTCCGTCGCCCTTACTTTTCCTGCCACTCGCCCCCTTGGCCAGGAAAACGGTGCGCATCGACGGGAGGATTCCCCTGCCTCCGCTTTTCGTACGGGCACCTCCATTTCCCGTACGGGCGGGCGCGGTGAGACCACTGCGCGTCTCCTCGGCGGCGACAAGAGCGTACGCTCGGGCGAGGTCTTTGAGCGCCTTGCAGGATCGCCCCCTGCGTTTGGCCTTGCTGATGGCAGTGGCCTCACCGGCGATGGCTTTGAGGAGTTTCTTGCGGGCCGAGCTCGCGGGCGTGCGGGGAGCCGACGTCAGTACACGGTCTGCGTCTGCCGTCCCGGACGCACGGTCGACGCCGATGCCGATGCCGACGCCGATGCCGACGCTTCCGTCGGCCTGTTCCGTGAACGGCTTGTCCTTGGGCCCGGTCTTCTTCTTGGTCATACTGGTTCCTGTTCTTTTCACCTGGCGATGCTCCGCCCTGCTGCGGAAGCGGAGTACTGCCTTCACCGGTCGGATGTTCAAAGGGGGTGGTCAATCACGTCGCCCGCTGAGTGACGACCGGTAAGGCGTCGACAAAGCACCGCTCGCCGATTCAGCGGGCGCTGCCGAGAGAGAAGCGTGGTTACGGGGAGAAATGTGCGGCAATCCGGTCGGGGACGGTCGCGTCGCCGCCCACCGGACCACGGTTCGGACGCGCTCCCCGTACCTGAGAATGCGCTGACGTCACCAGCAGTTTCCCCAAAAGCGGGGACGCTTATGCATCCTTACGTATTCCGCCCCCGCAGGAGCCCAGCTCACCACGTGTACCGGCGCACAGCACCGGGCGCTCGCCCGGGAGTTCACCACCGGGAGCGCTCGCGCAGGCGCAGAATGCCCAAAGCGAGAAGACCGAGGGCCACGCCGGCCGGCGTCAGTCAGGCCCCAGGGCATGGCGCGCAGCGCTGCGCCGACTGGACCGCGTCGGACGTCCGGATCGAAGGAGGCTTGAACGACCGTGTTTTGCAGTGGAGTTGACGTCAGGGCGGGCTAGGTATCCCGTACACAGTCGCGTGAAGCCTGATGTCCGTACGCAGCCCCGCCGAGCCGCTTGCCCCACGCACACCCGCTTCAGGCCGTGCGTCTCATACGCAACCACGTCAGGCCAGGTGTACGCAGAGAGACCGCACCCCGCTCCCGGTGGAGACCCTGTTCAGCCTGGTGTCCGGGGGCGATGACCGGCACCGGACGGAAGTTCCGACGGCGCGGCGCTCCCGCGCTCGTCCGGTCCAGGCCTGCCGCCTCACGCGCCTCGTATACCTCGTATGCCTTGTCCGCCTTGTCCGCCTTGTCCGCCTCGTACGCCTCGTACGCCTCTGCGGCATCGGTCAGCTCGACCCGTACCTCAGTCAGCAGACCGGCCTTGGCCGCACGCGGCCCGGTCTGCGCGAAAAGGCCCGCCGGCGGCGCTTTCCCGGAGAACCGAGATCACGCAGCCGGCGGGCCCTGATCGGCAAGCGGCCCCGCAACGGCCGTCGGGAGACTCGCCCGCCGGCTCAGCCCTGCGACTCCTACGCCCCCTACGCCCCCTACGACTCCTGCGGCTCTGGCACCGCCGAGGACCGGGGCTCCGGGACCGCCGCTGCCGGGGGTCCCGGGGCCGCCGATGACTGGGGTTCCGGGCCAGCGACCGGCGGCTCCCTCAGCACGATCCCCTGCTCCAGGGCCATCTCCTTGGCCACCCGCGGAGCGGTCCAAAGAGTCGGCAGCATGATGAAGCCGACGGGCACGGCCGTCACGACGATGAATGACTGCAGCGCGGTGATGCCGCCGTCCCCGACGAGGATCAGCACGGCCGCCGCGGCCCCCATGAGCAGGGCCCAGAAGGCACGTACCGCACGGGTGGGCTCGCCGGTCTTCGTCCCGGCGGCAGCGATGCTGTACGACATCGAGTCGGTGGTGGTCACCACGAAGGTGATGGTCAGCAGGAGCAGCGCCACCGCGACGACGGCGCCCATCGGAAGCTGTTCGGCCATGGAGATGACCGCGGCGTCCATCCCGACGGCCTTGAGCGGGCCGGAGATGGTTCCGGGGTTCTGCTGTTCGAGGAAGATGCCGGTGCCGCCGAAGACGGTGAACCAGAACATGGTGGCCAGCGGCGGGATGATCGCGGTGGAGACGACGAGGTCGCGCACCGTACGTCCCTTGGAGATGCGTGCCACGAAGATCGACATCAGGGGCCCGTAGCCCAGGAACCAGCCGAAGAAGAAGACCGTCCAGGAACCCAGCCACGCGTGATCGCCCCGGTTGAGGGCCAGCGGCACGAAGTCCTTCGCGTACTGGCCGAGCCCGCCGAGGAAGGAGTCGAGCACGAAACCGAGGGAGCCGAGCACCAGGAAGACGGCCATCAGGGCGACGGCGAGCCAGATGTTGGCCCTGCTGAAGAACTGGATGCCGCGGTCGATGCCACTGGCGACGGACAGCACGGCGACGACGGTCAGCAGGACGATCACGCCGAGCTGTACGGGGTATCCGCCGGAGATGCCGAACACCTCGGAGAGGCCGTAGGAGACCTGGAGGCCGAGGAAACCGATCGGCCCGACGGTGCCGGCCACCACGGCGATGACGCAGACGATGTCGACGGCGGCGCCCAGCCGGGAGTGCCTGATGCGCTCACCGAGCAACGGGTACAGCAGCGTCCTGGGACGCAGCGGCATGCCGCGCTCCTGGCCCCGGATCATCACGATCGAGGCGAGTGTCCCCAGGACGGCCCAGGCGAGGAAGCCCCAGTGCGCGAAGCTCTGGGAGAGCGCCGCGTCGGCCGCCTGCTGTGTTCCGCTCTTGACTCCCTCGTAGTACGGAGGCGTCTCGACGTAGTGCCGTACGGGCTCACCCGCCGCGAAGAAGACTCCGCCGCCCGCGAGCAACGTCGACATGATCATCGCGACCCACTGGAACCTGCCGTACTCCGGGCGCGCCCCGGCGCCGCCCAGCCGCACCTTCCCGTACCGGGAGAATCCCAGCCACAGCGCGACACCGAACGTCGCCAGCAGCAGCACCTGCCACAGCGGACCGAACCAGCGCGCGACAAAGGTGAAGACCGCGTTGACGGCGTCACCCGTGGCCGTGGGCGCGATCAGCGCGGCCAGGACGAACGCGGTGAGCAGCCCGCCACTGACAGCGAGTACCGGTATGTCGGTGCGCCTGGGCTCTCTGGACGGCGGCGCGACTGCCGTATGGCACGCGTCGTCACCGTCCGTGGTTGATTCCGTCCCGGTGGGGACGGCCGCGCTGGTGGCGGTCGGGGTGTGGGGAGTCGGCATGAGGTTCCTTGCTGGCGGGGTCATTCGCACACGGGGGCATGACGCACCGCAAGGACGCACGCGCTCACGAGACGCAGGACCGCTCGGTGCGCGGGTCAACAGGGAAGGCTGCTATCCATGGGGTGATGCGGTCAAATTCGGGACAGTCGCCCCAAACGTGCCGATGCCTTGGTGACGGGGGTTTCCGCGTCCGGAGGGGCGCCGTGGTTGACGAAGATCACTCTTGGGCTGTGTGGCGCGTACGGACGAACCGTGAGGCGCGTCACGTGCCCTTGGTCACCTGTGGCGCCGCGCCCCGACACGACGGCATACCCCTCTCCGTCTTGCCCTCCGCTGCTCCCGGTCCCCAACCGCGAAAGGCCCGCACAGCGCCCGGATGCCACTGCCCCCGATCCGACGGCAGCACTTCTGCCGACCACCCCAGGGACTGCGCCACACCGACAGCGTGCGCCGCCCCCACTCCGCGGAAGAACCGTACGGGAAGAACGACCGACACCTCCCGCTGCTTCCCTTCCGAGGGGTGGCCGGCGTAGAGCGCCTGGTTGTTCTCCGCCTTCCGCAGACGCCCCCGCAGCCTGTCGTCCGCGTACGCACGCCAGACTTCAGGATCACGCGACCATTCAGCCTTCAGCCGCGACCAGCTCAACAGCCCGCGAAGAGGATTGAACCAGCCTTTGGGCGGATTCAGCCCCGCTGAAGCCAGCACGACCAGCACGCCCAGCGCCAGCGACGCCGCAGCCCAAAGAGGCAGATACACCCACTGCGCAACAAATTGCACAAGCAGGCTCGTCCTGCCCCGCCGATGGCTGGTACCCACAGGTTTGGTCATCCGAACACGTCCCCTCCCCTACTGGGCCGTGCCCAAAAGCCCCGCCCGGCCGACGCCCCTGCCGCTTCGGGCCGCACCGGCAGGCTTCCCGCATTGACGTGCGCAGTGTCGGTGATCCCAACCAGCTGCCCAACCCCGGGCTCGGGCGGTCGCAGCACTCTACCGGCTTCCCTGAACGCCCACGTGCTCCGGGCACATCGCATCATGGCCCGCCTCCGCGATTTCCCGCCCGGCCGCCACCCGGGCATTCAGGCGCTGCACCCACCAGTTGTCAGGGTCCCGCAGATAGCTTGCTGTCCCCGCCCCTGGGGCGGTTTCGATCACATGCATCAAGCTCGACGCCAGTCCGTAGCACCCGGATGCATGATCACCGCTCCCCCGCTCCACCGCTCCCCCCAGCACGTCATACCTGAGCCCCGCAGCGGCCGGACCGGCCGACGGCTCCCCGGTCGGCATCCGGCGCCGTTTCCTCGCGGGCAAAGAGGCCGATGCGCCAGTCTGGTCGCCCCGACGGCGCCAGAATGAGCGGGGAGCCATGCCAGGCGCCAGCACGCAGCGGATCTCTCGTCGAAGGAGGGCCCCTCGTGGTCCCGCTCACGTTCCACGGCTACGACGACAGTGAACCGGGGAGCGCCCGGGCCCCTGTGAAGCGGTACGCCCGCCTCGTCCTTGTCTGGTCAGCCCGTACGTCACCGGCCGGAGGTGCCCGATGACTGCCGCCTATCTCCGATACCCGCACCTGCACGGTGACTTGGTCACGTTCACGGCGGAGGACGATGTCTGGCTCGCCCCGCTCGGCGGCGGCCGGGCCTGGCGGCTGAGCGCCGACAACCGTCCGGTCGCCCGCCCGCGGATATCTCCGGAAGGGACTCACATCGCCTGGGCCTCGACCCGCAACGGCGCGCCCGAGGTGCTGGCCGCGCTGATCGAGGGCGGGCCGGCCGTTCAACTCACCTACTGGGGCAGCCGGGTCACGGTGTGCGGCTGGACGCCGGGCGGCGACGTCGTCGCCATCAGCGCCCACGGGCAGGCCTCTTGGTGCCGCAGATGGGGCCATGCCGTGCCGCTGGACGCGGGGCCGTCCCGCAGGCTTCCCTTCGGTCCGGTCGGCGACATAGTCCACGGGCCCGGCGGTCAAGTCCTGCTGCGCTCCGCCGGGTTCGGCGGGGACGCCTCGTCGTGGAAGCGCTACCGGGGCGGCACGGCGGGCAAGTTGTGGATCGATCACACGGGCGACGGCGCATTCGTACGCTGCCACCAAGACCTGGACGGGAACCTTGAGTATCCGCTCTGGGCCGGGGAGCGCATCGCCTTCCTCTCCGACCACGAGGGGACCGGCGCGCTGTACTCCTCTCGCCCGGACGGCGCGGACCTGCGCCGGCACACCCCGCTCGGCGGGTTCTACGCCCGCCACGCCGCGACCGACGGCACCCGCGTCGTCTACATGTCCGCCGGTGACCTGTGGCTGCTGGACGACCTCGACGGGGCCGGGCCCAGGCTCCTGGACATCCGGCTCGGCGGCCAGCGCACCGACCTCACGCCTCGCCCCCTCACCACCGAGCACAACCTCACCTCGGTGTCCCCCGATCACACCGGGCGCGGCAGCGCCGTCACCGTCCGCGGGACCATTCACTGGATCACCCACCGCGACGGCCCGGCCCGCGCGCTCGCCGCACAGCCCGGCGTACGGGCCCGGCTGCCCCAGACCTTCCGCCTGGACGGGGAGGAGCATGTGGTGTGGGTGTCGGACGCCGACGGCGAGGACGCCCTGGAGTTCGCGCCCGCCGGCGGCATGGCGGACGGCGTGACGCCGCGCCGCCTGGGCAGCGGGGAGCTGGGCCGGGTGCTCGGCCTCACCGTCGCCCCCGACGGCAGCCATGCCGCCGTCTGTGTGCACGACGGGCGCGTCCTGCTGCTGGAACTGACCTCCGGGCACGTACGGGAGATCGACCGCAGCGAGCACGGCGCGGTCACCGGGCTGGTCTTCTCGCCGGACTCGTCCTGGCTCGCCTGGTCCCACCCCGGCCCCGTGCCGCTGCGTCATCTCAAGCTCGCCAACACCTCCGACCTGATGGTCTGTGACGCAACGCCGCTGCGATTCCGGGACTTCTCCCCCGCCTTCACACTCGACGGCAAGCACCTCGCCTTTCTCTCCGAACGTTCCTTCGACCCGGTCTACGACGCGCATGTCTTCGACCTCGCCTTCGTCGGCGCGTGCCGCCCGCATCTGATCGCCCTCGCCGCGACCACGCCGTCCCCCTTCGGCCCGCAGCGCGCCGGCCGCGCAGTCGAGGCCGAGACGAAGGACACGGCAGAGGGGGACGGCACGCCGCCCGTCACCGCCGTCGACCTTGAAGGGCTCAGCGACCGGATCATTCCCTTCCCTGTGGAGGCCGCCCGGTATTCCGCGCTCAGCGCGGCCAAGGACGGTCTCCTCTGGCTGCGCCACCCGGTGCGCGGGGTGCTCGGCGCCGCCCGGGCCACCCCCGACGCCGCCGATCCGAAGAGCACTCTGGAGCGGTACGACTTCGAGAAGCAGAAGTGCGAGGAGCTCGGTTCCGACATCGACTACTTCGCGGTCACCGGGGACGGCAAGCGGCTGCTGCTGCGCTCGGACGGCAAGCTGCGCCTCGTACCGGCCGACCGCCGCCCCTCGAAGGAGGAGAACAGCGACTCCAACATCACCGTCGACCTCACCCGTATCCGGCACACCCTCGATCCGGCTGCCGAATGGCGACAGATGTACGACGAGGCGGGCCGGTTGATACGCGACAACTTCTGGCGCCCCGATCTCGGCGGCATCGACTGGAACGCCGTCCTGGACCGCTACCGCCCGCTGCTGGAGCGCATCGCCACCCACAGCGACCTCATCGACCTCCTCTGGGAGGTCCAGGGTGAACTCGGCACCTCGCACGCGTACGTCTCCCCGACCGGTGGCTACAACAAAGCCACCCGGCAGGGGCTGCTGGGCGCCGACCTCTCCCGTCACGAGGACGGTGCCTGGCGCATCGACCGCGTCCTGCCCTCCGAGACCTCCGACCCCGACGCCCGTTCCCCGCTGGCCGCGCCCGGTGTCGCCGTGCGCGCGGGCGACGCGGTCATCGCCGTCGGCGGCAGGCCCGTCGACCCCACCACCGGGCCGGGCCCGCTCCTGGTCGGCTCGGCGGGACAGCCCGTCGAACTGACGGTCCGCCCGGCGGGCGGCGGGGGTCTGCGCCACGCCGTCGTCGTCCCGGTCGCCGACGAGGGTCCGCTGCGCTACCACGCCTGGGTCGCCGACCGGCGGGCGTACGTCCACGAGGCATCCGGCGGCCGGCTCGGCTACCTCCACGTCCCCGACATGGTGGGCTCGGGCTGGGCCCAGCTCCATCGCGACCTGCGGGTCGAAGTCGCCCGCGACGGGCTGGTGTTGGACGTACGGGAGAACAGCGGCGGCCACACCTCTCAACTCGTGGTCGAGAAACTGGCCCGCCGCGTCATCGGCTGGACACTGCCGCGCGGAGCCCAGCCGTACAGCTATCCGCGCGACGCCCCGCGCGGCCCGATCGTCGCCGTCGCCAACGAGTTCTCCGGCTCCGACGGCGACATCGTCAACGCCGTCGTCAAGGCGCTCGGCATCGGCCCGGTCGTCGGCACCCGGACCTGGGGCGGCGTCATCGGCATCGACTCGCGCTACCACCTCGTCGACGGCACCCTGGTCACGCAGCCCAAGTACGCGTCCTGGTTCGAAGGACACGAGTGGAGCGTCGAGAACCACGGTGTCGAGCCGGACGTGGAGGTCCCCCAGACCCCGCAGGACCACGCCGCCGGCCGCGACCCCCAGCTCGACGAGGCGATCAGGATCGCCCTGGAGGCGCTGCGCCAGAACCCGGCGAAATCGCCGCCCTCGCTGCCTTCACTGCCGGATCGTCCCTGACAGGACCGCGGGGCACGCCGCCTGTGCCGTACGGGTCCATGGACAGCGGCGTCGCCCCGCAAGGTGTCGGCAGGACGGCCGTGGGATGTGCTTCCGACGGCCGGAAGGTGTGGTGCGGGTGCGGAACGTCCGGCAAGCGCGGGACATTGGTATGGACCGCAGTCGGTACGACTCGGGCGTCCCGCCCCGGCAAGCGGGCACCGCACCCGGCGGCAACGCCCGCCGCAGGCTCCCCACCTGCACCTACCTTTTTTACGGTGCCACATTTCCGGACCACCGAAGGAGATCATCGGGCCTGCGCGGCGGCGAGTTTAGCTGCTATTTACAATTGCCCAGTGGACATTCACGAGCGCTGTGCAAGAATTGTCGACGCCCAACTCACATCCCCACGTGGAAACGCGCGAAGACGCGAAATCCTGTGCGCAAACGCGGCCCAGGGGGTGGCAATACTTCCCGGCCGGCTGCTCTGTTCCACCAGCTCCCAGGTGAAGGGTTGCCATGAACGACATGAACCGCGGGTTCCCTACGGCCGGCGTTCGCCATTCTCCCGTCCTTCCACCGGCCGGTGACCCATCAGAACGGACGATGAAGGGCATCTTCGGCGGACTCTACGCCAGCGACTCCTGGAAGCTTTTTCCCGGCGGTGACGGCAAGAACGAGAACCTGTCACGTTCGGGCAGCGGATCCGATCTCGTACAGACCGCGGCCCTCCGTCGGAAACTTCCCGAGCTGATCTCGCAGCTCGGCGTCCACAGCTTCCTCGACATACCGTGCGGGGACTTCTACTGGATGTCCCAGGTGGAGCTCGGAGTGGATGCCTATCTCGGCGCCGACGTCGTCCCCGAAGTCGTCGAACAGAACGAGCGGAAGTTCGGACGGCCGGGCCGCGCTTTCCACGTGCTCGACATCACGCGGAGCCGGATTCCGCAGGTCGACATGATCTTCTCGCGGGACTGTCTCGTGCACTTCAGCGACGCCGACGTACGGGCGGCGTTGCGCAACGTCAAACGCAGCCGCTCCATCTACTTCGCGACGACCACTTTCACCGGCCGGGCCGGTAACGCCGACGACATCGAAACCGGCGGCTGGCGCTCCCTCAACCTGTGCCGTGCGCCGTTCTCGCTTCCCGCTCCCCTGCACCTCATCAACGAGGACTGCACCGAGGTCTACGAGTCGGAGGAAGACGGAGCAAGGGTCGAGCACCGCTTCACCGACAAATCGATCGGTGTCTGGCGGACCGCCGACCTGTAGGCGCTCCGGTCACGGGATGTCACGACAGTAACCAGAGGCCCGGAGTCCATGAACGTACACTTATGTGATTCGCGAATGGCCGGAATACTCGTCATCAACGAGAGGTACTTCCCGGAGAGCGAGCTGGAGCCGGCCCATGTGGGTGCCACCTCGTTCACCCGCTCCGCACTGCGCTGCCTGCGGAACGCCGGTCTTTCCGCCGGGGTGATCCTCTACAAACGGGACGAAGAACTGACGGAGCCCCAGGTCGCTCTCGCACACCGGTCGGGCTTCCGCTGCGCCACTCTCCGCTTCCATTTCGACATGGACGCAGCCGCTGTGAGCAGCGCTGTCGCCGAAGCGGCGGCTCTGCTCTGTCACGAACACGGCTTCAGCGGCCAGGTCATGCTCTACTACCAGACGGATGCCCTGCTCGGTTTTCATCCGCAGGAACTCGCATGCTGCGTGACCCACCACGGGCCTTTCGTCCACGACTTCGTCGGCATGTTCTCGGCGCGGGAGACCGCCCGGGCGTTCGGTGACGCGGCCAAGGCGCTGCACCTGTTCAAGCACCAGGAGCTCGGGGTGAACAGGGTCCGGTCGAACGGGCGCATGTTCGTGCTCCAGCACTCGCGACTGCAGCGGGAGTATCTGGTCAGCCGGGGCGTCGACGAGCGACGGATTCGCGCGGTGCGGCCGCCGATAGCGCCGTCCACGGCACCGGAGCCGCTCCGCGGCCGGCTGAGATCGTTCGCCGAGGAGGCCGAGCTGCTCGTCTTCACCGCTGTCGCACGACTGGACTACTTCAAGAATGTCGAACTCCTCATCAGCGGCTGTGTCCAAGCGCGCAAGCGAGGGGTTCCGCTGCGGATTCTGGTCGCCGGGGACAGCCCCGATGACGCTGCCGCACGGGAGGCACTGCGTGCTCGCGTACCGAGGGAGCACCGCGGGGAATTCCTGGCGGTCGGAAAGCTCTCCAAGACACAGCTCTACGCCCTGTTCGGCTTGGCCCGGTCCAACGGAATCTTCGTCTGCTCCTCACGGTACGAAACTTTGGGCATCACGCCGCTCGAAGCCGCGCTCTCGGGTGTCTGCACCGTGATGCCCGACACCGACAAGGTGGAAGCCCGCAGGTTCTTTCCGGTCGCGCACCGTTTCCTGCCCAGCAGTGACGGTCTGGCCGATGCGATCGAGGCCGTGTACGCAGATCCGTCGGGTGTCCGGCAACTCGGCACAAGGCTGCGGGAGAGCATCGCGGCCGAGATCTCCGAAGAGAACTTCGAACGTGACACGCTCGGCGCCTGGACCCACTTCTCACGAGTCGCCCGGCAGGCGGGCAGGTGACGAAGCGGAAACTCCGTCCGTCCCGGTCGACCGGATGAGTCGCACCGGTGAGGTGCGTATCGCCGCCGCCTTTTCCCGACGGCGGCGACCATTCACCGCGGCCTGCCGGCCGACTGCGGTGAACGTGCCCTGAACGCTCCGCGTGAAGACATGCGATCAAGGTATCGGCCGAGTAACCCGGTACCGGAAACGTAAACCCAGGCGGTGGCGCCGTCGTGGCGCTCCGCGGGCCCTCCGTCAACCAGTGCGCCGCGGCCGGTCGGTAGGAGGCGGGCCGGTTCCTCCGTGGTCGGGGCCGGTCCTCGTCGCACGCCTTCTGCGGCCGGCACCACTGCCGCGTACATGTCGCCGTCGCCGGCCGCCTCGGACTGTACGGACCGACACTCCGTACGGACCGACACCGTTGCGTCGCCGTGGCCACGCCGCCTATATTCTGAACATGTTCGCTGAACGCGTTCAGCCGACTCGCGCTGAACAGAAACGACGCACCACTGCCCGCGTCACCGACGCTGCCGCGCGACTCTTCACCGAGCAGGGCTTCCACGGCACGACGGTGCGCCACATCGCCGCCGCGGCAGGGGTTTCCGTAGGGGCGGTCATGGCGGTCGGGGACAAGGAGTCGCTGCTGAGCCTGGTCTACGACCAGGCCATCGCCGCCCGCATCCCCGCTCCGCCGACGGCGGAGACCACCACTTCCGCGGTCGACTACCTGTCCCGCTACTTCGACCCCTTCCTCGACCTGTTCACCGAGAACGAGGACCTCGCGCGCGCGTACTTCCGGGCCCTGACCCGGAGCCGGCCCGAGAACGCGGCGCTCGGCACACTGCGCACGCTGGCCGAGAACAACCTCACCACCGCGATGGTGAACGCGGGAACGCCGGAGGCCCACGCCAGGCTCGGCGCGCACGTCATGTTCTCCAGCTACCTCGGTGAGCTGATGCTGCTCGCCGCGGGAACCACCGACCCTCGGCAAACGGCTTCCAGGATCCGGAACACCGCTGCGTTCATCACCACGCAGAGCAGGGACTGAGCGATGACTCTCTCCGAACTCCCCTCCCCGGTCTGGCCGGTCCTGGTCCTGCTCGTGATCCAGGCCGGTGACGCCGTGATGATGGTCCGCCCGCCGAAGTTCATAGTCGACTGTCTGGACGGCGTACGGTTCCCGCGTGACTGGTGGTGGACGCTGACCACTGCCAAGGCGGTTTCGGTCTCAGGGCTGGCCGTGGGACTCCGGGTGCCGGGTGTCGCGATGACGACCACCGCTGCGATCGTGGTCTACTTTCTCGCGGCGGGCGCGGCCCATATTCGCGCAAGAGCCCTGAACTCCGCCTTCTGGGTCAACTGTCTCGGCATGCTGCTGCTGTCCCTGGCCGTACTCGTGGTGAGCTTCGTGCGCTGGTGACGACATCGAGCGGATCCTGGGGCCCACGCGGAACAGACAACCGTGAACTGACGCTGAGTAATTGGCGTCTGGCGGTCAGGCGTAGTCGTTGCCTGCCGGGCAGGCCGGAGATCCGTCGGCCGGAGCTCCGGCCGACGGCCCGGGGGGCACAGGGCAGTGCGGTCCTGGCCCGAGGCCGGCCGTTACCTGAACAGGCGGTCCCCGCTGTTGGCCATGCGGTGGGAGCCGCTGTGGCGGTTCACCCAGTCACGGATGAGGTTGATGGCGTTGGCGCACTGCCAGCTGTTGTCGTACTCGCGCTCTCCGGTGAAGGCGGCGTAGCCCGCGATGATGCCGTCCACCTGCGCGTCGCCCAGCAGTTTGTCGACGTACCACGGGTCGTTGTAGGTGGTCGTCCAGGACAGGGTGGCCGCGAGCTGGCCCGCGGCGCGGTCAGCGGCGCCCTTCTTCAGTTCCGCGCAGGTGTTCCACGTGGCTTCCGTGCAGTTGCCGAACCCGTTGGGGATGTTGGTGTCGCCGTAGTCCATCACCCGGCGGCCCTTCGGGAACCCGGCACCGGACTGGTTGAAGGCGTTGCGGACCTTGTCGCGGCTGCCGGTCGTGGTGATGCCCTCCAGCTTGCCGAGCTTGCCCTCCAGGCTCTTCCAGCCCCGGCCGCCGACGTCCGGCGTGTTGCCGCCGTGGTACTCGAAGAAGCCGTAGAGCACCTGGATTCCGGCAGCCGTCAGCCGCTGTGCCTTGTCGCGCAGTCCGGCGACGCTGCACGTACGGTTCTCTGCTTCTCCGCAGTAGTTGGGGTCCTTGATGTCCAGCCAGACCAGCGCCAGCCGGCGCCCCGCGTTGGCGTTGGAGATGATGCGGTCGAGCATGCTGTCGAAGCTGGGGCCCCGGCGGTTGTCACCGGCCGAGGAACAGTCGTGCCAGGCACGCCATTCGTTCGGGTTCCACCAGGCACAGACGTCGATCTCGATGGCGTTGGCACCGTGGCTGATCGCGGCGTCCACGCCGTCCACGGTGTTGACCCGGTGCGCGATGGCGTAGATCGCGTGGCGTTGATCGGCTGCTGCCGCCGGGGTCGTACTGAGCGCGGTGGCACCGAGGATCCCGCACAGTGCCGCTACCAGGGCCCGTACGATCCGTGGGCCGATGCCGTGTCTACGGTGAGTGGTCAAGAAAGGTGCTCCTCATGTCAGTGTGCGGAAGCGGAGAGCTGCGCGGCGGGCAGGGGACGATCCGATGCGTCGACGCGTCCGGCAGGGGACCCCGGACTCGGGAGCTCGGCCGAGCTTCAGTTGAGCGGTGCGCGGCCGCTGTCGCGGCAAAGCGCGACGCCGTGTCTCCGCGCCCTGGTGGGTGTGGGCCCGGTAGGTGCTGTCGCAGTGCCGCGCAGGGTGTCCGCGGCACTGCGGCACCGTCTCCGTCCTTTTGCCGGACGGGGTGCCGCCTCCTCGCACGCCGGTTTCGCCGCCGCTGTCCCCACGGCGCTCCTCTTCTGTGCAACGTGACGGCAACAAGCCGTCTTTCCGCCGCGAAAGTATCGCGCCCGGCGCCGTTCTCGTGACTTGTTATCGGCCTGTTTCCAGCAGCAAATGGCCATTTCGCCGTGCTCGTCGGGCCCGGCGGACCGGACGCTTCCAGTAGGTCCGTGCACGCTGAAACTGACGGCCCCATGCGGCCGTACCGTGGGGAGGTCGTACGGCGCGGGGCCGAAGCCCCGGCAGGAAGGGAGAACAGCGGTCAGTGGCCGGCGGCCTGTCTGATCAAGGCGGCGACGGCCCCTTCGAGGCGCCGGGGCATGGAGGTGGACGGTTTTGTACGACTGCTGCGGCAGGCAGGGAATGCCGGTGCATTTCCTGTGCGGGAAGCGGAGCAGGCGGCGGACATCGACGGGGGCCTCCGCACTGTCCGAGCATGCACCGGTCCTTTCGCTTCTGCTTGCTGATACTGGTTTCGGTTCCCGGAGTGGTCATGGCCCAGCGGGCTCAGGGCGTGGCAGGTGGCCCCGGGAATTACCGGGCCTGTGGGGCGGGCCGGGACGGGACGCCTCGGAGCGCCGCCCGTTGAAGCTTCAGGTAGCGGGTCGCCGCCTCGGCCGTCGGGGTCAGCGGTCCGCCCGCTGCCGTGAGCTGCCCGAGCTGTCGCGTGAGCACGTCGAGCTGGTACTCCCTGGCTGCCAGCGCCAGCGCGGCATCAGCGGCCACGTCGTCCGGAGCGGCGTGCGCGTGCGGCCGTGGCGGTGTGTCGAGCGCGTCGTACAGCACCGCGCAGAGGATTCCGGCGACGAACATCGTGTGATACGTGTGCTGGAAGGAATAGGCGGCGCGGGCCCCAAATGCCAGCTCCTCGTACTCGGGTGTCGAGAACTGCGGGCTCGGCAGATAGCCGAACCGCTCCCACACGCCGGTCAGCAGGTCCCAGCCCGCGCGGGTGTACGCGCAGGTGGTGCCGGGGCGCAGCATCGCGGCGGAGAAGAGCAGTTCGCCGATCAGGTCGAGGTTCTCGTTGCCGAGCTGGAGTGCCAGGCAGGAGTCGAGGGTGGCCAGTACGGCTTCGGTGCTGACCCGCGGATCGACCGTGCGACGCCCGAAATCGGTACCGAACATGACCGCATGGGTGAGTGAGTAGACGTCATTGGGGTGCATTTCGACCGCTGTCTGGTTCGCGTACAGGACGGACCCGGGCGGCGCCTCGACCCCGTACGAGCCCGTGCCGCCCGGGGCGAGCGAGGCGAGCCACTGCTGTTCCATGTAGCGGTAGGGCAGCCGTTCGGGCAGGCAGGGGTGCGTCGCGGCGATCGCCGCCGTGTGAAGCGCGTCGTAGCGAGCGTCGGGGTATCCGATGCGGTCGAGGAGCAGGTGCGAGGTGCCGATCGAGGCGGCGGACTGCGGGAGGCGCGCCAGCATCTCCGCGTTCCGAGCACTTCTGGCGTGCGGCAGGAGGACTTCCGCGAGCGCGTGGACGGCGGCCGCGATACGCGGCTCCGCATGGCTCACCCGGTGACAGGTGAGGGCGAGAAGCGCGGCCTCGACCACGATTTTGTCGTTCATCGAGACAACGGGGTCCTGCTTTCCCCTCCAGTGCTTCTCGTAGGAATGCAGCCGCGGTATGTGCCGCACGGCGAAGTCGAGGACGTCGCACATCCGGCCGCGGAGGTACGTCCCGTCCGCGGCGGTGCCCGCCGGCGAACCGGCGGGCACCTGGTCCTGGCTAGGCAAGGTCGCTCCGCACGCTCTCCGCGACCGAGTCGGAATCCTCCGTCGGCTGCGGAATCCCCTGGGTCGCGAGGAAGTACTCGTTGCAGCACAGGACGTGGAGGTCCGGGTCCGCGGGCCCGTCGTCCAGCATCCCCGCCTGCGACTCCACCAGCTTCCCGAGGGTCATGCCTCCGTCGATCACGCCCGCCTCGATGAGTCCGGAGACCATCTTGGCGACCTCGCTGTGCGTCAGGCTCTCTTTCATGTTCGCTCTCTTTCGTGGTGCGTGTTCTGTAGTGCGTGTTCGGTGTTGCGTGTCCCGGCTTCCGGCCTTCGGCTTGTGGCTTCCGGCTTCCGTCGGTGTTCTCCTGCGTTGTTCGGTGGGACGGCAGCGACGGATTGCGTGAGCGGGTGAACGCGACTGTGCTGTGACAAAGTCCGCAAGTGGAGCCGCGTTCTCAACGGGCTCCGTGTTCTCCGAAGCGAGTTCCGGTACGCGAGTTACCGCCTTTCGCACACGAACGTTCCGCTTCGGGATTCCCACGCGTAGCTCAACCGGTCAGCGGTGACGACATCCGAATGGTCCGTATCAATGCCGTAGCCGCCGCAGCCGCGCACGGATGGCTACGGAGCGGGCACGAGGGCTGTTGAGAGGAGCGGTTCGGGTGTGCTTGCGGAGTGGTTCGGGTGTGCTTGCGGAGCGGTTCGCGATCCGGTCCCGGAACCCCGGCCCCCAGGCGCGCCGCGTGCGATGATCCGCTCATGACACGCAACAGCTCCGACAACGAGTACCTCCTGGACAACCAGCAGGCCGAAGCGGGTGAGCGGTTCGCGGCGCTGTCGGTGCTCTTCGATCCGTCGACGTTCCGGCACTTCGAGACGGTCGGGGTCGGCGCAGGGTGGCGGTGCTGGGAGGTCGGTGCCGGTGGGCACACGGTTCCTGCCTGGCTGGCCGAGCGTGTCGGACCGGCCGGGTACGTGGTGGCCACCGACATCGACACCTCCTGGATGCGCGAGGCAGCGGGCTACGAGGTGCTGCGCCACGACGTGGCGGCCCAGGCGCCGCCGGAGGGAGGCCCTTTCGACTTGATCCATGCCCGGCTCGTCCTGGTCCACGTCGCCGACCGGCACCAGGCCCTGCGGTCCATGGTCGAGGCACTGCGTCCCGGCGGGTGGCTGGTGGTGGAGGACGGCGACCCGGCGTTGCTGCCCCTGATCTGTCCCGACGAGTACGGGCCCGAGCAGGAGCTGGCCAACAGACTGCGTCGCGGCTTCCGCGAGTTGCTGCGGCAGCGCGGCGCGGACCTGGCGTACGGGCGCAAGCTGCCGCGGCTGTTGCGGGAGGCCGGACTGGCCGGGGTCGAGGCCGACGCCTACTTCCCGATCGCTTCCCCCGCGTCCTCCGAGCTGGAGCGGGCCAGCGTCCAACAGGTCCGCGACAAGCTCGTCGCGGCGGGGGCGGCCACCGATGAGGAGATCGACCGGCACCTGGCGAACATTGCCGCCGGTGCCCTCGACCTGGCCACCGCGCCGATGGTGTCCGCCTGGGGCCGCCGCCCGGTGTCGGCAGTCGGAGACGGAGACGGAGTCGGAGTCGGAGTCGGCTTGTGAGGTTCGCTCCCCACTGCAACCGTCCCGACTGAAGGCGCTCCGCGCCCGCTCCCTCATTCATTCTGCCGAACCATTGCGCCATGTTCGATTCCGCGAGTCGGAATTGCCAGTATGTTTACGCTCATCCAGCTTCTTTCGATCGGGTGTCGGGGTGGTTCGGTGATGGGTGAACAGCTGGCGCTGAATGTCGGCCCGTCACGGATGGAGATGGCGTACGAATGCCTCGGGGACGATCACGCGCCGCCCGTGTTGCTGGTGATGGGCGGCGGTGCGCAGATGATCGCCTGGCCGGAGGAGTTCTGTGCCGAGCTGGTCCGCCGCGGTCTTCGAGTGATCCGGTTCGACAATCGGGACGCCGGGCGGTCGTCGCGCTTCCCCGACCTGCCCGGCCCCAGCCTGCCCGGCCCCGACCTGCCCGGACCGAACCCGCCGGGTCCCGACCTGCACACGGCGCTGAACGCCGACTTCCCCCTGGCGCCCTACACATTGTCGGACATGGCCGACGACATCGTCGGTCTCCTCGACGTGCTGCAGGTGCGGAGCGCCCATCTGGTGGGCGCGTCGCTGGGCGGGATGATCGCCCAGACCATGGCCGTCGAGCACCCCGAGCGCACCCGCTCACTGACCTCGATGATGTCCAGCACCGGTGACCGCACCGTGGGCCGCCCCGACGCCACCGTGCTCGCCGGGCTGGGAACGCCTCCGCAGGACCGCCGGAGCTTCATCGCCTGGCAGGTCCGGGCCCTACGGGCCGTGGCGTCGCCGGGATTCGCGTTCGACGAAGCCGCGGCCACGGAGCGGGCCGAGCGTGCCTACGACCGGGGGCACGACCCGGCCGGCATGGTGCGTCAGTTCGCCGCGGCCATGGCCTCCGGCGACCGTACGGCACGGCTGCGGTCGGTACGGGTCCCGGCGCTCGTCATCCACGGCACCGACGACGTACTGATCGACATGGCCGGCGGGCGAGCCACCGCCGCGGCCGTTCCCGGCGCCGAGCTGGCCATCATCGACGGAATGGGACACAGCATCCCCCGCGAACTGTGTCCCCAACTCGTCATGCTCATCGCCCACCTGATCCACCGTGTGGAGACGGCGCCGCGACGGCGCGCCGGAGATCCGCTCCGGGTCGGTTGACAGCCGAGCGGGCGGAGCTGTCCTTTTGGCCCGTCCTCGGTGATGTGGAGGCAGGCAGCCCCGTCGACCGGCCCCGGATATTTCTTCATCCCTGCCCTCCTTCCGCCTTTTCCCTACCGCTCAAGAATTGAGGGAACAAAAGTGCTCGGCAGACGTCCACGCGCCGCATGGCTCACCGGACTGGCCGCGACCGCCGTCGCGGCCGGCGCCCTGGTCGCCCCGCAGTGGCTGCTCACGGCCGCCAGCTGCTTCGCCGACAACCCCGGCCAGGACAAGGTCGCCGCCGGCAAGCCCAAGTGGGCGCCCTCGGCGACCGTCAGCCGAACCGACCTGTCCGGCAAGGGCGGGCAGGTGCGCACCGTCACTGCATCAACAGCTCCGGCGGCCTGTACCTCTACCCGGGCAACGGCAAGGGCACCCTCGGTTCACGCTCGCCGATGTGGCCCAGCGCGTCCTGACGTCAGTACGGCACCACGTCGAGAGGGGCATCCGGCCGCCGCGGCCGGGTGCCCCTCTGTCGCGTCTGATCGCCGGCCCGGCCTCCGGCGTCGGCCCCGGTTTCGCGACGCGGCCAGGGCGACCTGGGATCAAGCATCAACTGGGTTCAGGCTCCGCCGCTCCCCCACGCCGACGGCCGTATCACCCATGTGGGTGGAAAGCGCGACCGATGGCTGTCCCCGGTCGGCGGTTTGCCGTCTCCTGGTCCGAGGCAACCGGCCACCGCACCCGGAGGAGCCCATGCAAACAGCAACCGTCGCAGTCGACGTCCAGGCCGGCGATGTGCTCTGCTCCGCGCTGGCCCCGGACGACGCCTCGCGGCTGACCAAGGCGACGCCCGCCGCGCTCACCGCGGGAACGATGGTCACCGGGGTCGCGGCCACCGCGGCAGCGGCCGGCACAAAAGTGAGCTACTACGCACAGCCGGAGGTCGTGCCTGCGCGGCTCACCGGGCTCGGAGCCGGGCAGCCGTGCTCCGTGGTCGTCGACGGGCAGGGCCGGTGCGCGCGCCAATTACCCCTGAGCGAAGGCGCATTCGCCGTCGGCGAGTGTGATGCGCAGGGCGACGTGGCCGTGGTGCCGAGACACGACTTCGCGAACGTCCTCGACTTCGGCGCCAGGGGCGACGACCAGGGCGACGACTGGGACGCCATCACCCGTGCCATGCGCTCCCTGCACCCGCTCCGGCCCGGCGTGGTCTACTTCCCGTCGGGCTACTACCGCATCCGTCGCCCGCTGGTCGTCGGCCGCGAGCAGGGGAAGATCGAGCTGCTCGGCGAGAGCGAGCACACCACCACCATCAGGTTCTTCGGCGGGCACGGTCCCGCGCTGTGCATCTCGCCGAAGTCGCTGGGCCACCTGCCCACGGCGGACGCCCTGCTCACCGGAGCGGGCAAGGCCGGCGCCCTCAGCGCGAAGAACAGGAGCACCGTCAACCTCCGTGACAGCCCGGCGCTCGACATGGACGGCGCGGCATCGTTCTCGGTCTCCTGCACGGTGCGCCCCGAGGTGCTTCCGGGCGGCGGCGGGGAGCCGGTCATCTCCAGCTCGGGCCGACGGCTGAACAGCGAAGCGGCCACCTGTGCTTTCGGGATCTTCCTCGGCGGCACGACAGGGCAGGTCACCGTCACCGCCACCGCCCGGCTCGACGGCGTGGACCACACCGTCTCCCACCCCGGCGGCTTCCCGGTCGGGCAGCCGCTCCACCTCTGCCTGGTCTGGGACGGCACCCACCTCGATCTCTACGCCGGGCCGCCCGGGACGGTACTGACCCCCGCGGAGCCGCGGGAGGGGCAGCGCCCCCGGGCCGGGGCGAAGCTGACCCAGCCGGTCGAAGAAGGCGTCTACCTCGGCGTCAGGAGTCAGCAGCGCTGGCCGGAGTACCGGGACCTCACGCGGCCGTTCACCGGGCGCATCGACTCCGTCCGCATCAGCGACTTCGTGATCGACCGGGACGCCGGTACGCGGACGTTCACCGCGCCGACCGCGAAATTCTCCGCCGACTTCGCCACCAATGTACGGCCCGACCCCGCCCACGCGGACCGACGGCTGGTCACCCGGATACTGATCAACTTCGACCGGGACGTCGACGCCTTCACCGTCGGGTCGACCTGGATCCGGCGGACACCGGACCCCGACCCCGTCTATCTGATGTACCAGTGGGGCGGGCCGCCGGCAGCGGCCGCGATCACCACGGTCCGGCGGCTGGAGTTCCAGTGCCCCTCGGGCGCGGGAATCCATGGCCAGCTCTCGAACAGCTCGGTGTTCAGCCACCTCCGCGTCACCGCCGCACGCGACGGGATGCGGCTGCGGAACAACTCGTACCTCTGCGAGGTCGAGCATCTTTTCCTCAGCGCCACCAGGCTCGGCCTCACACTGGGCGGCAGCGGGCTGGCCAGGGTCAACCGCTTGCAGACCGTCGGAACGCAGTACGACTTCGTGGCGACCGACCTCGTCGGCGTCACCGCGCGCGACTGGTACCTCGGCAGTCACCGCTCCGTCGTACCGCTCCTGCTGACCTCGGCGGCACCGTACGGGTCCTTCCACGGCATCGGAATCGCCATCAGTTCGGAGGCGACGCAAGGCCACCCGGAGACCTGGCAGTGCGCGGTGGCCACCTCCGACCTGCACCATGTCGTCCTGGAGAGCTCGGTACTGGAAACCAGCTTCCTGCGGCAGACCGACTGCCCGCCCGTACGCATCGACAACTCCCTCCTCCTGCTCGCCCAGGAACCGCCCGAGCCCCCGCTGGAGCTCCCCACCGCGTCGACGTTCGTGAACTGCGAGTTCCGCCCGAGCCCGAGCACCCGCGCGAACATCGTCTTCACCGGCCGGCGGGGGCCGTCACCGGTCCGGATCATCGGCAGCACCACGAATCCCGCGAACCCCTGGGCCCTTCCCCAGGACCAGAACAGGGTGTCCCACCTCGGTGGCTGCGTGTCCACGACCGACCTCGGCCAGACACAGTGGCAAGGCGGTCGGGACTGGGTGTTCGCCCTCGACACCGCGACGGGGCGGATCGGGGCCCGCGAGCGGGAGGCGCAGGGCTGCGGCATCGCGGCCTCGCAGCCCGTCACCCTGGCCGCGGTGCCCCTGGCAGCCGGGGCCAGCCGCTACCGGGCCGAGGTCCTGGCGACCGATCCGGCCGGCCGGGCGGCGACGTGGGTCGTCGAACAGGGCCTGAGCACCGTCGGCGGTACGGTCACCGCCTGGGCATCCGAAAGCCGGGTGCTCGACTCCTTCGGATCCGCCGAAGGCTCGGTACCGGCCGGGTGGAACCCACCACAGATCATCCCGTTGGACGGGAACGCCGTGGTGAAGTGCTCGCCGCCAGGAGGACTGACGCTGGCCTTCACGGTGAAGCTGCGGGCGACCGAAGGGCTGGCCGCCTCCTGACGGGACACTGCGCGCTGTCCAGGAGCAAGCCTGCCCTTGTCCTTGCCACACCCGCCCGGGCTGTTCCCGATGCTTCCGGAACAGCCCGGGCATCACACGGTGCCCGCACGGAGAGCGTACGCGTCGGCGGCGGTGCTGTACGTAGTGCGCCAGGTGGTGGGGGGCGTGCCGGTCTGGCGTTTGAAGAAGGTGGTGAAGTTCCCGGTGTCCTGGAAGCCGAGGCGCCGGGCGCAGTTGCTGACCGGCAGGTCGGTGTGGGCGAGCAGCCTTTTGGCTTCGAGCAGGATGCGCTGGTCGAGGAAGCTCTTGGCGCCGGTGCCGGTGGCGGCACGCGTCGCCCGGGTCAGGGTGCGTACGTCGTAACCGAGTGCCTGGGCGTAGTCGGCCACGTGATGCCAGTCGGTGAAACGCTCTTCGACGGTGGCCCGATAGGTGCGGAAGACGTCGGTCTGCCGACTGCCGGAGCGCCTTGTGCCGGTCGGGGCCGGCGCGTCGGCGGCGGGGAGGGTGCGCAGGATCAGGGCCGCCAACAGGTGGGAGAGGAGCGCGGGTGAGGCCAGGCTCGGGGTGCGGACTGCTGCGCTGTGCTCGCGTTCGAGGTGTTCGACGGCGAGCAGGGCGAGGGACAGGCGCTGCTGGTCCAGTTGCCCGCAGGCCGGTGTACCGGCCTGCGGCACGGTGAAGCCGGGAAGGGAATCGGGCCGGAAGAGAATCAGCGGACCGTCGCAGGCCTCGATGTCGCTCCAGCGGTGCACCGTGCCCGGCCGGATCCACACGGCGCTGCCTTCTGCCAGCAGGTACCGGTGGAAGTCCGCTTCGTGCATGCCGGTTCCGGAGCCGACCAGCGCGAACACGTGGAAGTCGGGGCGCTGCGGCTGGGTGCGTCGGCGGTGGGCGTCCATCGAGCGCAGCGCGGCGAAATCGAGGACTTCCACCCCGTACGCCGATCCGACGGCGGGGAGATAGCGCACTTGCCGCACCGCACCGTGTCCGTTTTCCACAAGGAGTGTGTTCCTTTCCGCCACTGGGTGAACGGTCTCGCGCCTACCGTCGCAGACGAGCCTGACAGCAGGTCAGGCTATTGGTTCGCCGGATCGGCAGCAGGCGGCAGGAGTCGCCTGCTGCCGACGGAAGGGAAGACGCGATGACGACGGAGATGACGGAAACGACAACCGGTGTTGCGGTGTCGGGCGGGTGTCTCGACGTGCTGACACGGGGCCGCACCGGGCCCACCCTGGTCTTCGTCCACTACTGGGGCGGCTCCCGCGACACCTGGAACGGCGTGCTGGACCTCCTGCCGCCCGGGCAGGCGACGGTCCGTTTCGACCAGCGCGGCTGGGGCGCCTCCCAAGCCCTGCCCGGCCCCTATCACCTCGACCAGCTCACCGACGATCTCGCCCGGGTGGTCCGGACCAGCGTGCCCGGGCCGTTCGTCCTCGTCGGCCACTCGATGGGCGCCAAGACGAGCCAGCTCCTTGCGGCCCGCCGGCCGTCCGCGCTGGTCGGCCTGGTGCTCGTGGCACCCGCGCCGCCACAGCCACCCGCCATGGTCACCGAGGAGTACCGGCAGGGCCTGGCGCACGCCTACGACTCGCCCGAGACGGTGTGCCACGCCCTCGACCGTGTCCTGACCGCCACCCCGCTGCCCCCGGCGGTGCGGGCCACCGCGGTGCGGGACAGCCTCGCCTGCGGCGCCGAGGCCCGGCGCGAATGGCCCCTGCACGGTATCGCGCGGGACATCACCCGCGCCGTACGGGACATCGAGGTACCGGTGACCGTGCTGGCCGCGGAGAACGACGTGGTGGAGCCGCCGCACGTCCTGCGTGACTGCCTGCTGCCCCACATCCCGCACGCGACCCTGACAACGGTCCCCGACGCCGGTCACTTGCTGCCCCTGGAAGCTCCCGACGCCGTCGCGTCAGCCCTTCGGAACTTCCTCGCGGACACCGCCACGAACAGGGACAGGGGCAGGGGCATACAAAGCTGACCGTGCGAAGGTGTCGGGCTGTCGGGGCGCGCCGTCGTCACCGCTGCGCGGTGGGCCGTACCACGATCTCGTTGACGTCGACCTGGTCCGGCTGAGCGACGGCGTACGTGATGGCGTCCGCGATCGAGGTGGGATCGAGTGCCATGGCGTCGCGGCGGGCCAGCAGCGCGGCGCGGGCGTCGGGGTCGGCGACCGCGTCGGCGAAGTCGGTGTGGACGAATCCCGGGGAGACGATGGTGACGCGGAGGTCGCCCACCTCCTGCCGCAGCCCTTCGCAGACCGTGCGCACGGCCGTTTTCGTCGCGGCGTAGACGGCCTGTCCGGGGACCGTGCGGTACGCGGCGGTCGACGCCACCGTGACGAAGTGTCCGGCCTCCTGCCGGCGGAAGACCGGCAGTGCGGCGGCGATGCCGTGCAGTACGCCGCGCAGATTGACGTCGATCATGTCGTCCCAATCGTCGACGCGCAGGTCCTCCAGTGGGGAGATCGGCCCGATGCCGGCGTTGTTGACCAGCACGTCGAGGCGCCCGAATCGGGCGACCGCCGTGTCGACCAGGCGGACGAGGTCCGTACGCCGCCGTACGTCGGTCGGCACGCCGACGGCGCGGCCACCGTTCTCCCGGATCTCGGCGGCCAACTGCTCGATGCGATCGCCGCGCCTGGCGCCGAGGACGACCGTCGCTCCGTGCTGCGCCAGGGCGAGCGCGGTGGCCCGGCCTATCCCGCTGCTGGCGCCGGTGACGGCGATGACCTTGTTGCGGGGCTGTGCCTTGACTGTGTCTGTGTCTGTGTCTGTGTCTGTGTCTGTGTCTGTGTCTGTGTCTGTGTCTGTGTCTGTGTCTGTGTCTGTGTCTGTGTCTGTGTCTGTGGTCGTGGTTGTGTCTGTGTCTGTGGTCGTGGTTGTGGCTGGGCCTGTGGATGTGGATGTGGGCGTGGTGGTGCTGGGCATGGGTGCGGTGGTCTTCCTCGGTCTTCAGTGCCGGCAGAGCCCGGTGCGTTCGGTCTTCGGCCCGGTACCGGCAGGCGATGGCATCGGGCCTGGTCGGGAGCTGCCCTCTGCCCTGGACTCAAGTCTGCACCGGGACCAGCCTGGTATACAGAGCCTGTTCATTCTGGAACCAGGAGTGCCATCCACCATGCAGCAAGAGCAGGACCAACGCGCTGAGCTGGGGGCTTTCCTCCGCAGCCGCAGGCAGCGCATCACGCCTGACCAGGTGGGGCTGCCGCACACCGGCCGTCGCCGGACGCCGGGGCTGCGCCGGGAGGAGCTCGCGCTGCTCGCCGGGATCAGCGCCACCTGGTACACGTACCTTGAGCAGGGCCGGGACATCCGCGCCTCGGACCAGGTGCTCGACGCCCTCGCCACGGCGCTGCGGCTCGACCGCCACGAACGCGACCACCTCTTCCAACTCGCCGGTCACGCACCCGGGACCAGGGCCGGGGAACCTGAACGACTGACCGCCGAGGTGGCGGCCGTTCCCCTGCTGCTCCAGCCGCAACCGGCCTACATCATCGGCGGCAACTACGACGTACTCAGCTGCAACCAGGCAGCCGACGAGCTGTTCCCCAACCTCACCACGGCCACGGACCGGCCGGCGAACTTCGTCCGCTGGGTGTTCCTCGACCCGGTGGCCCAGGACGTCGTGGTCGACTGGGAGCAGGAGGCTCGCGGCCTGCTCGCCCGACTGCGCACGCTGGCCGGGCGCCACCCGAGCGACCCCGCATACACGCGGCTGATCGACGAGTTGACCACGGGCAGCCCGCAGGCACGTGCCTGGTGGTCGCAGTACGACGTCCAGGTCCGCCGCGGAGGACGCAAACGACTGCGGCGCAGAAACGGCGAGGCGGTCGAGTTCGTCTACACGGCGTTCCACCTGGCCGAACAGCCGGAGCTGACCCTGGTGATCTATACCGAGGGCGAGGAGCCGACGGGCTGAGCGCGGCCGGGGGGTGCGGAGACGCGCTGCCGGCCGGCGACGAACCCGTACGTGCCGAAAGTGCCCTGACCGCCGAACATGCCGACCGGCCACCCCACCCTTCCGTATCGAGCGGTACAGATGTGCTACGTTCTCATTCAGTACCGATCGATACAGAAATGTCGGTACGGACTTTCGTCACTCCGTGGAGGTCATCCCGATGGGACAGCTCGCAGGCAAGACCCTTGAAGGCAAGACCGCCGTCGTCACCGGCGGCAGCACCGGCATCGGCCTGGCCGCCGCCGTACGACTGGCGGCCGACGGTGCGCACGTGTTCGTCACCGGTCGGCGCAAGGCCGAGCTGGACGCGGCCGTGGAGACCATCGGCTCGGCGCGGGCCACCGCCGTGGCCGGTGACATAGCGGACCCGGCCGACCTGGACCGCCTGTACGACGCGGTCCGCGCCCGGGGCCGGGGCCTGGACGTGCTCTTCGCGAACGCGGCGAGCGCCTCGTTCGCCACGCTGGAGCAGACCACCGAGGAGCACTTCGACCAGACCTTCGATGTCAACGTGCGGGGCACCCTGTTCACCGTGCAGAAGGCGTTGCCGCTGCTCAACGACGGCGCCTCGGTGATCCTGAACGCCTCGGTGCGGGCCGACGACGGCGTCGCGGCCTTCGGTACGTACGCGGCCTCCAAGGCGGCGGTCCGGTCCTACGCCCGCACCTGGGCCAACGAACTCAAGGACCGCGGCATCCGGGTCAACGCGATCTCGCCGGGCACCATCGACACTCCCGGACTCGACGGCGTGGCCGCCACCGCGGACCGGCCCGGCGCCAAGGCGCACTTCGCCGCGGCTGTCCCGCTCGGCCGGATCGGGCGTGCGGAGGAGGTTGCCAACGTGGTGGCGTTCCTCGCTTCCGAGCAGAGCAGCTTCGTCCTGGGGGCCAACCTGTATGTCGACGGCGGCGAGAACCAGTTCTGACCGGCAGGCGCGAGAGAACGATGGAACCGGGCCGGTTCGGTTTGGCCCGGTCCGGGCCGGCAGACGGGCGGGCAGGCGGGGCTCAGACAGTCGCCCCGGGATGAGCCGGGCCGAGGTAGTGGACTGCGGTCTGTCCGGCGTGCGGGGTGAGCAGGTGCCGCAGTTCGTCCGCGGCGGTCTTGAGGAGGTGGCCGTCGCGGGTGGCCTGGAGGGTTTCGAGAAGGAAGGCGACGTGGGTGGAGTCCTCGGTGACGCGGGTGCGGTGGGCGTCGCGGTGGTTCCAGTGGCGGGTCAGGACGCCGGTGGCGTCCGCGTAGATGATCTCGCCGGGCCTGGGGGTCTCGACGGTGTCGGGTTCGCCGAGCGGGGTGAACTCCTCGGTGCCGTCCGCGTGGCGGATGGCGATGTCGCCGGTGACGTGGTCCAGGTCGAAGGCGCCGGCCGGCAGGCCGTGCCGTACGGACACACAGTTGTAGGAGTCGACGGCCGGGTTGATGCGCGGCAGAGCGCCCTTCTTGGCGAAGCGGCGGCCGAGCGCGTCGACGCTGGGGCGGATCCGGCGGGGGTTGGTGCCGAAGGACCGGTAGGCCGCGTGCCACACCTCGATACGGGGGTCGCTCTCGTCGGCGGGCTGCCACGTGCCGTCGGCGAGCTGCTGCTCCAGACTGTCCAGAGCGGCCGTGGTGCCGGGCC
Organism: Streptomyces paromomycinus; assembly: GCF_003865155.1. Lineage (NCBI taxonomy): Bacteria > Bacillati > Actinomycetota > Actinomycetes > Kitasatosporales > Streptomycetaceae > Streptomyces > Streptomyces paromomycinus. Next base: position 223,032 of record NZ_BHZD01000001.1, read on the forward strand.
AGGGCTCGCGCCCTCGCAGTCCGGTGGCGGTGACCAGGGCGATGCGGGTGTCGGGGAAGGCGTCGGCGACAGCGGGGGTGATGTGGATGTCGGGCATGGGTCCGTTCCTGTGCGGGTGCGGGTGAGCGGGGTGGGTGGGTGCGGCTGCCGGGGGCTGTCGTGGTTCGGGTGGCGGGGTGGTCCCGTTCAGGTCAGGGCGAGGAGGCTGACGGCGACGGCGGCGGTGCCGAGGCCGATGAGCTGGCCGCGGTGGATGCGTTCGGCGAGGACGCCGCGGGCGAGCAGGACCGTACCGGCCGGGTAGAGAGCGGTGATCACGGCGACGACGGTCAGGTCGCCGCTCCGTACGGCGAGCAGGAACATCAGGTTCGCCAGGGAGTCCAGCACACCCGCGGCGGCCGACATCGCGTAGGCGGGCCGCTCGGAGCCGAGCCTGCGGCGCATCAGCGCGGCGGCGGTCAAGGTGACGGCCGAGGAGACCGTACGGCCGACGATCAGCGGGGCCACCCCGCTGTCGGACGGCGCCTGGTGCAGGAAGACGAACTGGAGGGCGATGGCGGCGCCCGCACCGAAGGCCAGCAGCAATGCCGTACGGGAGGGGCGCGCGGCTCCGGCGCCGTGTCCGGCGCTGACCAGCACCACCGCCATCAGCGCGAGGGGCAGGCCGATCAGCCCGGCGGTGGCCAGGTGCTCGCCCTGGAGCAGGCCCACGCCGACGGGCAGGACGGCGGACACGAGTGCGGTCACGGGCGAGAGCACGTTCATCGGGCCGATCGCCAGGGTCTTGTAGAGGAGTGCGAACGCGGCGGCCGAGGCGACTCCGGCAGCGGCGCCCCAGCCCAGGGTCGCGGTGCTGAACGAGGCGCCGAGCACCGGCCACAGCAGCAGTTCGACCGCGAGACTGGCGGGCGCCGCGATCATCACGGTGCGCAGCACGTGCGCCTTGCGGGCGCCGAGGCCGCCGAGGAAGTCGGCGCATCCATAGGCGAGGGAGCTACCGAGAGCCAGCAGTAGAGCGATCACAGCGACAATCCCTTACGATTCAACGGAACGACCAGACCGTACAACACAATGACCGGTCGGCGTCAACCGAACGACCGAACGGTGCATTCGATTGCACCGCTGTCCAGCTACCAGCCGTGGAAGGTGATCAGATGGCCGAGACGGCCGCAGCACTGCGGACGCTCGCGCAGAACGTCAAGGCGGCCCGCGCCCGTGCTGGCCTGTCCCTGGAGGAACTGAGCCGGCGCGCCCAGGTCAGCAAGGGGGCGCTGGTGGGGCTGGAGAGAGCCCAGGGCAACCCCAATTTCTCGACCCTGGTCCGGCTGGCCGACACCCTGGGCGTCTCCGTCTCCGCCCTGCTGCAGGGGTCGCCCGAAGGGCGCGTACGCATCGTGGACGCCGACGCCGTGGCACCGCTGTGGACCGGAGCGCGGGGCAGCGAGGCCCGGCTCATGCTGACGACCTCGGGCCCGGCCCCCACCGAGATCTGGCGCTGGCGGCTGGAGCCGGGCGAGGAGTACCCCAGCCACCCCCACCAGGCCGGAGTCGTGGAAACCGTCAGCGTCACCGCCGGCCGGATGGTCCTGGTCGTCGACGGCACCGAGCACACCGTCGAAGCCGGCCGGACCGCCACCTTCGACGGCGACAAGCCCCATGGCTACCGGGGTGCGGGGGATGAGACCTGTCACCTGGTCATGACGGTGCATCTGCCGCCGGGGCCTGCCGCGACGGGGTGAGCGGCGGCCGGGGGTGGTGGTGACGGGTGTCTGGCCGGGGCGGCATCCGTATCTGTCGCGAGCCTGACGCTCGCCGTGGGGCCCTCGGGCTCACCATGGCGCCCAGCGCTCATGCGGCGACGCCCTGTCCGTCCGGGGCTGTCTGTATCTGCGCGGGGTGGGCGGGTCGGCGCCGTACACCATGACGCCGGTCAACTCCGTCATCCTCGTGCGCTGACCACCCGTCTCGGAACCTCCGAAGCAGCGGTTGCGAGATGGGTTCTCAGGGAATCGGAGGCTGGCCCTCAGCATCACCTGCGGAACGTGACCGGCAGAAGTAGCCCGGCTGCTACTTCTGCCGGTGGAAATGCCTGGTGCGCCCCGGCCGGGCCTAGTTGACTCAAGGACACGGCAGGCAGAACCGTCCTCGAGTACGCGCGTCGCTGACAGGCCTTCAGCTCGCCCGCCGGGTGCAAAGCAGCGTGACCGGCGCACCGCAGATACCTGTCACCAGGAGGAAGCGCCGGTTCTGAGGTGCCGCTTCGCACTGCCGCCTCCGTTCCACGACTCAGAGAGAAGCGTTCATGAGCGAACGAGAGCTGTCCCGACGGTCCTTCACGAGGATCGGCGCTGCGGCGCTGGCACTCCCCGCCCTGGGGGCGCTGCAGGGCCTGGCCGCACCGCACGCCTACGCGAACACCAATAACCTGTGGTCCGACTTGGACTGGCGCATGGCGGGCTACCAAGACGAGCGCGGCACCATGGACGCCGCCCGGCAGGGGTCGCAGTACCAAAGCCTGGTGCGCGGGCTGCGCACCCTCAGCAGCCAGCCGATGGAAGGCGCTCAAGGCAACCCTTACTTCTGGGACACGACAAGACGGGCAAACAACCCCTCCCTGCGCGTCATCCGGATCTTGCTCTGGAACCCCCTCGGCCGGGCCAACGTTGCGCTGTACTTCAACGTCGACAACCTCTACCTGATGGGCTTCAGCTCCCACGGCGAACACTTCCGCTTCAACGACGCCTCTTTCAGTCACCTGTCGCAGAGCCTCGCTGGCCGCTTCGGCGGGAATCCTCCCTTGGTCAACGTGATGCGTTCCACCGGGCGCTACGCCACGCTGCACGCTCCGGCCGAGTGGCGGGGGAACCAGCCCTACACGTCGAACAACTTCCTGTACCACCTGTCGACCCTGGAATCCGCCAACGAGCACAACATGAACGCCCAAGATGTGGGTCGGGCGCTCGCCTTCTTCATCGGCGCCACAGCCGAGGCCACCCGCTATATGTGGATCGAGGACCGCATCGGCCACGTCATCGTGCAAGGCTATGACCCGACCGACCCCGACCACCCGGCGCACCTCGGCGCTTTCGGCACCGACCTCCAGAACGCCTGGGACCCTCTGTCCGTGCTGGCCCACCGGACCCTCCAGGGACGCTCCGCCACTCCGGTGCGCATCGACGGGCGCGTATACCGCAGCTACCAGCAATTCTATGACGGGAGCGCCGGCCCCCGCATCGCCCCCTTCATCGGCATTCTCGGCAAGGGCATCTGACCTGGCAGCGCCACAGCGGCCGGGACCCCACCCACCTCGGGCCGGGCCCCGGCCGCCTACACGCCGCCACAGCCGACGGAACCCGCCAGCCCAAAGGACAACACCGCCCACACAACCCGCCTCGAAACCTGCGCATCAAAGGTGCCGGGATGGGTTCTGAGCAGCACCCCCGAAAGGCGTTCCGCCGGCCTTCCCGTCACACCAACCCGGCGACTGGGGCAAGGGGTTGCGGGCGAAGGGTCGCGTCTCACCCCTCGCGCGCGCCGTCGGCCACGCTGAGTGCGGCGCAGGCGACGTCGCGGGCCGGGCGGGCGGCGTCCGCGCCCAGGATCGAGGACGTCACCATGGCTCCCTCGATCAGGATGTGGAGCTGCTCGCCGACGCCGCGTGCGTCGGTGAAGTCCCCGGCGAGTCCGGTCAAGTAGGAGCGGAGCAGGGTCTTGTGCTCCTGGACGGCTTCGGCCACGAGTGGGTGGCGCTCGTGACCGGGGCCGCCCAGTTCGGCCCGGGCGTTGACGAAGGCGCAGCCACGGAACCCTGGTGCGGTGACGGTTTTCTGCATGTGGTCGAACGCCGCGAGCAGGCGCGTCCGTGAGCCGGCGGGGGCCGGGGCGCACCGCTCGACGGACTCGGACAGGCCCGCGCGCAGTCGCTGCCCGTGCGCCCGCAAGTAGGCGGCCATGAGCTGGTGCTTGGAAGGGTAGAGCTTGTACAGCCGCGCGAGCGACACCCCGGCCTGGTCCCGTACCTGGGTCATCCGCACCGCGTGGCTGCCGTAATCGCAGAAGAGCTCTTCGGCGGCCTCCAGTACGCGCCTCCGCCCGTCACCGTCCACCGCGGCCAACCCGGGGTTTCCTCTTGCGCCAGTACGCTAGAACGTTGGTTCTAGCGTACTGGCGCGACCGACGGTTCGAACCACTCGCCGTACGGAACGACCAGGGGCGCGATGCCGAGTTCCCTCGCACGCTGCTCGAAACGTTCGACCGCCCGCGGGGTCTCGACGTAGATCGGAGCCTTGTTCAACGTGCCGTAGTGAAGGGGAACCGCGATGCGGGCGCCCAGGATATGGGCTGCGACCGCTGCCTCCTCCGGCAGCGTGGCGGCGTTGAAGGGGCTCGGCGGCTGGAGGTGCGGGAGTTCCACCACCGGCCCGTTGACGGGGGCGAGCGCCTTGCGGATCGCCACCGGGTCGGCGTGGTCGGTGTGGTCGGTGTGCAGGTGCGTCACCAACGCCGCCACCGCCTCCCCCCAACCGGGAGGCCGCGGGGAACTTCTCGTCCGAGTACAGCGGCGAGGCGTCCTCGATGAGGTCGATGACCAGCGTACGGCCGGCGTGTTCGAGTTCGGCGCCGGCCCATCCCAGAGGTCGCAGCCGCACAGCGTCTCCTTCGCTTCATGCTTTGGCGCCCCGCATCGGCGTGCCGGGCAGGACAGCCCAGAACCGGCGTTCCTAGAACGGGCATTCTTACCGTCGCAGAATGGCCGTTCTAGGTTGCGTGGGCGGGTCGTTCAGCCGGTGAGCGGCCGTGTCGGCGCCGTTGCCGAGTGGTCCCGGGGCGACCCGGACGAGAGAAGCGGCAGCCAGGTTTCCCCCTTCCGGCGAATGTCCAAAAAGGGGCGCCCCTCCACACTCGTCCCCGACCGGACTGAACCGGCCGGTCCTGAAGCACGTATTCCACAGTGCGGTGCCCAGCAGGGCACCAGTCGGCTCACGGGGGGACGCGGCGGCAGACGTGCTCTGCCGCGGCACATCGGCAGCCGCCGCCAGTCCGGCCGACGAGCGCACCGGCCATGGGTGGCCGGGCTCGTCGGGCCGGGCCACGCGGTCGGTGCCGGACCGGTCCGCATTCGGCACGGACGGTCCGGCTGCTGTCCGGGAGAGTCGGGCGCTTCTGGAAGGACGGTCGCACGGGGGCAGCGCCACCTTGTGGCCCGGCAACCGGCAACCATGTCGGCGACGCCTGCTCGTACGACGGGGGAGGATGGGAAAAGTGCTGATCGGACACGCTGTTCAGATGCAGGGCACGGGCCCGGAACTGGTGGAGCGGGAACCCGCTCTCGCCACCCTGCGCGACCTCCTCGGCTCCCTGTCCCGCAGACGGGGCCAGACCGTCCTGGTGACCGGGCCCGCGGCGTCGGGCCGGTCCGCCCTGCTCCGGGCGTTCGCCGAGGAGGCCGTGGCAGCCGGTGCCTCGGTCCTCACCTCGGCGGGCTCCCCCGCCGAGAGCCGGCTGCCGTTCGAGCTGGTCAACCAGTTGCTGCCGGGGTTGCGGCTGGCGGACGGCGCACTGGACCACGCACCGTCCGCGCAGCCGGCCGGCGCTTTTGGTGCCGACGCCGCCCGCGAAGTGCACCGTACGGTGGCGCGGCTCGCCCGTACGGCACCGGTCGTCCTGGTCGTCGACGATGTCCAGCACGGCGACCGGGAGTCCCTCGACTGCCTGCTGTACGCCGTACGCAGGCTGGAGCGGGCGCCGGTCATGATCGTCGTCTCCGAGCCGGAGCAGCCGGTCCCGGGCGTTCCTTCGGTCAGTTCCGCGTTGCTCCCGCACCGGCGCTGCACCCGGCTGCGCATCGGTCCGCTGTCCGTGGACGGCATCCGGACGCTGGCCACCCACCGTGTCGGTGCTGTCCAGGCGCGGCGGCTGGCTCCTCGGTTGAAGCTCCTCACCGGTGGAAACCCGCTGCTGGTGCACGCCTTGCTCGACGACAGCGGTGGCGACGACGGGTGCGCGTGCGGGGAAGCGGCCGGGAGCGGGGGCGGGGACGACGGTGCGGGCGGGACCGGCTCCGGAGAGGCCTGTGCCGGCACCCGTTTCCACGATGCCGTACTGACCTGCCTGGACCGTTGCGGTCCGGGCGCGGCGGATGTCGCGCGGGCGCTGGCCCTGATCGACACGCCGGCCACGGCGCAGCTGATCGGCGAGGTCACCCGGATGACCCCGGAGTCCGTCGGGCAGGCCGTCACGGCCCTGAGCACGAGCGGCGTCATCGAGAATTTCCGCTTCCGCCACCCGGGCGCCCGTTCCGCCGTACTGGCCTCGGTGCCCTACGAACGGCACCGCGCGCTGCGGCTACGGGTGGCGGAACTGCTGCACCGGCGCGGTGCCCGTCCGGCCGAGGTCGCCCGGCACCTGCTGCGCTGCGGTGAGGTGGGCGCGCCCTGGGCCTGCCAGGTGCTGGAGTCCGCAGCGGAGGCGGCCATGGCCGACGACGACATCGACCATGCGGTGAACTGCCTGCGGCACGCCCACCTTTCGGCCGTCGACACCGTCCGGCGGACGACGTCGCGGATCAAGATGGTGCAGGCCGAATGGTGCCGCGATCCCGAGCTGTCGCAGCGACACCTGAAGGACCTGATCGGTCAGGTCCGGCAGGGCGGTGTCGCCGAGGAGGCGCTGACGCCGCTGGTCAAGCAGGCGGTCTGGCACGGCGCTCCGGGCATCGCGGAGGAACTGCTCGACCGGTTGCGCCTCGACACGGGCGCGGTCTGCCCGAGTGAGGCCGCCGAGCGGCAGTTCACGCACCTGTGGGCCGCCTCCGTCTACCCGTCCCTGCTCCGGACGGTGCCGCAGACGCCGGTGGGCCGGCGCCGGGACAGCGGTCCGCTGCTCGGCCGGATGGACCGGCCGCTGCGGGCGGCCGGGGCCCTGGTCGACGTACTGAAGCCGGGCGGCCACGACGCGGCGGTGGCGGACGCCGACCAGCTGCTGGAGACGGTGTATCCGGCCGGCCGGGAACGGGAGGTCTTCCGGGTCGCCGTCCTGGCGCTGGAGACGCTGCTGTACGCGGGCCGGGCCGAGCGCGCGGCGCGGTGGAGCGAGCGGCTGCTGGACTCCAGCGGCGACAGTCAGGGCCGTACGTGGCTGGCGCTGCTCAGCTGGACGGCGGCCGAGGCGGCGCTGCGGCAGGGCGATCTGCCGGCCGCCGCCGAACGGGCCCGGGAGGCGCTGAAGCTGATTCCGCAGGCCAGTTGGGGCGTGGCGGTCGGTCTGCCGCTGAGCTGCCTGGTGGCGGCGCAGACCGGCATGGGCGACTTCCCGGCAGCGGCGGGACAGCTGGCGCAGCCGGTGCCGGACGCGATGTTCCGGTCCCGGTACGGGCTGCACTACCTGTACGCGCGGGGCGGGCACGCCCTGGCCACCGGGCGGCCGGACGCCGCGCTGACGGACTTCCAGTTCTGCGGCGACCTGATGTGCGAGTGGGGCATCGACTCCCCCGGCCTGTTCCCGTGGCGGCTGGGCGCCGCACGGGCGTGGCACGACAAGGGCCGTACGGAGCGGGCCAGGCGCCTGGTCAACGACCAGATGACACGGTTGGGGACGGACGGCTCGCGCACCCGGGGCGCGGCGCTGCGGCTGCTCGCCGCGGCCAGTCCCGTACGGCAGCGCCGGACGATGCTCCAGGAGTCGGCGGAAATTCTCCAGGCGTGCGGTGACCGGCTGGAGGCCGCGTACACGCTGGCCGACCTGAGCCGGGTGGAGTCCGAACTGCGTGAGCACCGCAGGGCGTGGGTGCTGGCGCGCAAGGCGCTGCAGCTGGCCCGGGCGTGCGGGGCCGGGCCGCTGGCCGAGTCGCTGCTGCCCGGCGCCCGGCCGAAGGACGCGGTGCCGGTGGCCGTCCCTCCGGATGCCGCGGCACTGACGCCCGGCGAGCGGCGGGTGGCGTCCCTGGCCGCCGACGGCTACACCAACCGGGAGATCGCGCAGCGCCTGTACATCACCGGCAGCACGGTCGAGCAGCACCTGACGAAGGTGTACCGCAAACTGTCGATCCGCAGGCGGGACGAGCTGCCCACCGACCTGTGAGGCCGGGCCCCGCCGGGCGTAGGGGGCCCGGCGGGGCAAGACAGGGGGTGCACCGCTCTGTAGGGGTACTGGGGGGCGCGGCCCGGTCAGTAGCTTCGGACCGGTGGTCACGTCGACAGGAGCGACAGTGCTGAACTCAGGGGAAACAGCCGCGGAGCCGGCCCGGAACGGCGCGGGCCGCACGCCCGCCGAGGTCTTGATGGGCCTGGTGTGGGGCAGCACGGCGTCCGCCGCGGTGACCGCGGCCGCCGCCCTCGGTGTCGCCGACCACCTGGCCGGCTCCCCGCTGAGCGGCGCGGAGGTGGCGGACCGGGCCGGTACGGACCCGGACGCCACCCGTCGTCTGCTGCGCGCCCTGGCGGCGCTGGGCCTGGTGACCGAGGAGAGCCCGGACCGTTTCGCGCTTACCGAGGTCGGCGCGTTGCTCCGCTCGGACGTCCCGGGCTCCTACCGGGCCGCGGCGAAGGTGTTCGGTGACGAGACCCTGTGGCAGGGGTCCCGGGGCATGGTGCACAGCGTGCGCACCGGGGAGCCCGCGCTGCCGCACTTCCTGGGCGCCGGTCTCTTCGACCACCTGCGGCGCGACGCCGGGGCGTACGCGGAGTTCAACGACGCGATGGGACAGGCCAGCCGGACCGTCGTACCCGCCCTCGTCGGGCACGTCGACTTCACGCCGTTCCGCACGGTGGTGGACATCGGGGGCGGCGACGGCACGCTGCTGGCCGGTGTGCTGCGGGCCCATCCGGACGTGCGGGGCGTGGTGTTCGACACGGCGGAGGGCGTTGCCGCCGCCGCGGCGACACTCGGTGCGGCCGGGGTCGCGGAGCGGGCCGAGATCCGTACCGGCGACTTCTTCGCGGGCGTACCGGCGGCGGGCGACCTGTACGTGCTGAAGAACATCCTGCACGACTGGGAGACGCCGGACTGCGCGCGCATTCTGACGCGCTGCCGGGAGGCGATCGCTCCGCAGGGCCGGCTGATGATCGTGGCGCAGGTGCTGCCCGACGTGGCGGCACCCGGGCAGTGGGTGCCGTCCCACCTCAACGACCTGACGATGCTGGTGAATCTGGGCGGCCGGGAGCGGACCGGCGCGGAGTACGGCGCCCTCCTGGAAGCGAGCGGCTTCGCGCTGACCGGGATCGACGAGGTGCCCGGGTCCGGGGGCTTCTCCGTCGTCCACGCCGTTCCCGGGCCCTCCCCCGCCGTCCGCTAGTCAACCAGCGTGTCCGCCCAGCCGAGAGGGGTTCCGTGTCCAGTTCCGTTCCCGAGACCGCCGCGCCGTCCGCGGGCGGCACAGGCAGCACACCGGCCGACGTCGCCGACGGCGCGGCCATGTACACCAGAAAGGCGCTCCGGAAGTACGACGTGATCCTGCACGCCAACACCCGGTGGGTGTGGCGTTGTCACCACGACGAGATCCTGCGCCGCTACCAGGCCGCCGTCGGCGCGAAACACCTGGAGATCGGCGTGGGGTCCGGCGAGTGCCCGGACCGGGCGCGGTTCCCGGTGGCCGAGCCGGACCTCACGCTGCTCGATCTGAACCCGTACACGCTGGAGTTCGCGTCGGAACGGCTGGCCCGGTACGAGCCGCGGGCCGTCCGGGCCGACGCCCTCCAGCCGCTGGAACGGGCGGGCGTGCCGGCCGGCGTGTTCGACTCGGTGGCGGTCAATCTGGTGCTGCACTGCGTGCCCGGCGATCTGCACGCGAAGCGGGCGGTGCTGGAGAACGCGGCGGCGGCCGCGCGGCCCGGCGGCACGGTGGTGGGCTCCACGGTGCTCGCGGCCGGTGTGCCGCGCACCCCGTACGCGCGGCGCCGGATGCGCAGACTCAACGAGCGGGGGATCTTCCACAACTCCGCCGACAGCCTCAGTGATCTGGCGAAGGTGCTCGGCAGCACCTTCGCCGACTTCGACCTGGACGTACGCGGTTGCGTGGCGCTGTTCACCGCCACGACCGCATGAACACGGCCGGCCGCCCGGCCGGTCCGGGGACCGCCGGAGGAGGAAGCGGGATGGGTTCGGTACGGGATTTCACGCGGTACGGTGACGGCTCGGCGGGCAGTGACGGCCCGGTGGCCGGTGCTGGTCGCGGCGCCGGCGCAGAAGCGGGGCAGCACGCCCCCGACGAGGCCGATCTGGAGCGGCTGATCAGGCTCGGGATGGGCTTCTGGGCCTCGAAGGCGCTCTTCGCCGCGGTCGAGCTGGGGCTGTTCACCGAGCTGGCGGCGGGCGGCCCGGCGTCCCGGGACCGGCTCGTCGCGCGGCTGGGGCTGCACGGGCGGGGCGCCGCGGACTTCTTCGACGCGCTGGTGGCCCTCGGGCTGCTGGAGCGGGCGGACGGGGTCTACCGCAACACCCCGGTCAGCGAGCGCCACTTGGACCGGGCCCGGCCGGAGAGCTACCTGGGCCACTTCTTCGAGTTCGCCAACGACGAGTGGTATCCGGCCTGGCAGTCGCTCACCGAGGCGCTGCGCACCGGGATTCCGCAGAACAACGCGAAGGACGCCGAGACGGACCCGTTCGACGCGCTCTACGCCGATCCGGAGCGGCTGCACCGCTTCCAGCGGATGCAGTCGGGCATCTCCCTCGGCGCGAGTCTGGCGCTGGCCGAGCGGTTCGACTGGTCCGGCCGCAGGACCGTCGCCGACATCGGGTGTTCGGAGGGCGCGTTCCTGGTCCGGGTGCTGGAGCGGCACCCGCACCTGACGGGTGTCGGGTTCGACCTGCCGCGGGTCGGCCCGCACTTCGCCGAGGAGGCCGGCAAGGCCGGACTGGCGGACCGGCTGGTCTTCCGGGAGGGGGACTTCTTCACGGACCCGCTGCCGCACGCCGACGTGATCTCTTTCGGCCATATCCTGCACGACTGGGACCTGGGCACCCGGCGGATGCTGCTGCGCAAGGCGTACGAGGCGCTGCCGCCGGGCGGGACGGTGATCGTGCGCGAGGCGCTGATCGACGACGACCGGCGCAGCAACGCGCTGCCGCTGCTGGTGAGTCTGCACATGCTGATGGAGACGCCGGGCGGGTCCGACTACACCGGCGCGGAGGGCCGGGCCTGGCTGGCCGAGGCGGGCTTCCGCGACACCCGCGTCGAGCACCTGGCGGGCTCGGTCTCGATGGTGGTGGGCACGAAGTAGCCGCGAGCGACGCCCGCGCGTACGGGCCGGTCCCTGAGGGGGCCGGCCCGTACGCGCGCCGGTTCAGCCGGTGAGCCGGTCGCGCAGGTCCCGTACCAGCTCGTTCAGTCCGGGCCCGTCGGCGGCGGCGCCGTACGCGTAGAAGTCCGGGCGGACGAGTACGCCGGCCTGCCCGGTCTCCGCGAGGAACGGCAGGTAGACGTCGTCGGTGTCGACCACGGCGTGCGGGCCGACCAGCGCGGGCGAGGTACCGCACGGCAGTACCCGCACGACCCGGCCGCCGAGGTGCTTGAGGAAGGCGGCCTCCTCCGCGCCGAGGGCGGTGTACGGGTCGATGGAGGTCAGCAGGACGAAGCCACGGCCGACGACCTCGTCGAAGCGGTCCACCGCGTGCCCCCGGGCGACCCAGCCCTGCGGCACGAGCGCGCCGGCCGGTGCCGCCACGGTCCCGTCGGGGCCGGTGCGGACCAGTCCGGCGTCGATGGGGTTGAAGAACATCCGCGGCATCAGCGCGTCGGGGTCCGCGTCCTTCGCGAGCATCACCGCGTCGCGGGCGGCCGCCTGCTCCGGGTCGGTCTGGGCGATCACGTCACCCATCGCGACGGACAGCTTGATCATGTGCTGGACGTGCGGCAGCCGTTCGCTCTGGTAGGTGTCGAGCACCGCGTCCGGGGCCCGGCCGGCGAGCACCAGGTCCAGTTTCCAGGCCAGGTTGGCCGCGTCCCGGATGCCCGAGCACATGCCCTGTCCGGCGAACGGCGGCATCAGGTGTGCCGCGTCCCCGGCGAGCAGCAGGCGGCCGCGGCGCCAGGTGTCCGCCCACCGCGCGCGGAAGGTGTACATCATGTGCCGGACCAGGTCGGCGTTGGCAGGGTCGATGTCGAACGGGGCGAGCAGCCGCCAGGCGTTGTCGATGTCGGCGAGGGCCTGCGGGTCCTCGCCGGGCATCCGCATGAACTCCCACCTGCGGTGCCCGTGGCCGCCGGCGACCGCGGTGGTCGGCCGGGCCGGGTCGCAGATCTGCAGGTTCTTCGGCGTGAACTTGCGCGGTTCCTTCGGCACCACGTCGCACAGCAGCCAGTCGCCCGCGTACCCGAGGTCGGTGACGCCGCCGCCGAGGTGGTCGCGGACGAAGCTGTTGGCGCCGTCGCAGCCGATCACCCAGCGGGCGGTCAGCGGCGCCCCGCCCAGTTCGGGTCCGGGCACCGTGACCTGTACGTGGTCGCCCCGGTCCACCAGGCCGGTCACCGGATCGCCGCGGACGACGCGCAGCGTCTCCAGTCGGGCGGCCCGCGCCGTGAGGGTGGCCTCCAGGGTCGGCTGGTGGATCATCGTGGAGCGGGGCCAGCCGGACTCGGCGGGGATGTCCGGCGCGTCGTAGCGCAGCAGGGTCCGGCCCTCGGCGTTGCGGAACTCGTACTCCTCGGCCGAGTCGCCGATCTCGGGCAGCGCGTCGCCGAGGCCGGCGGCGGCGAACACGCGTGAGGTCTCCCCGTCGAAGTGGACGACGCGGGGGAACGGGTACGGGTCGCGGTAGCGGTCCACCGCCAGGACCCGCCAGCCGTACTGGGCGAGCAGGACGGCGGCGGTCAGACCGACCGGGCCGCAGCCGACGATCACGACATCGGCGTCGGTCCGGGTGCCGGACGGCGTGGCAGCGTCGTCCGGTGTGCCGGGAAAGAGAGCGGGGCGCATGGGTCACCTCCGGTGGAGCGGGACGGCGGCGGGGCGGACTGCGGCGGTCACCGGGCGATGCCCTCGATCTCGACCAGCAGGTCCGAACGGCAGATGTCGACGTTGAGGAAGGCGATCTCCGCCTCGGGCGCGAAGGCTTCGGCGCACAGGCGGCGTACGGCGTCGAGGTGTTCGGCGTGCCGTACGTAGACCTTGGCCCGGTACAGGTCGGTCAGCCGGTAGCCGTGCGCCAGGCCGTGGGCGGCCGCGTTGGCGTCGCCGATGACGCCCGCGATGTTGTCGAGCGTGGTGCGGACCTGTTCCTCGATCCGCCCGGCGTGCACGGAGGCGTGGCCGACGATGCTGGCGGTGCCGGAGACGTACAGGCGGTCGTGGGTCCGGTGGTCGTGGGCCGGGGCGTCCTGGGACGGAGCGTCCTCGGCGGTACCGGTGCCGGTACCGGCAGCGGTGTGCCGTACGTGCGTCGCGCGGGCGAAGCTGGGCGACTTGGGACCGTACCGCCTCGGATAGTGGTAAGCGGCGATCTGCCGGGGATTCTCCAGCGGGGTGCAGATTCCCGACTTCGCGCTGAGCGCGCAGAAGGATATGCCCTCGCCGAGCGCGCCGATTCCCGTGGCCGCGGACAGCCGGCGCAGCGGGTAGCGGGATTTCTCGAAGGCTGTGGCGCGGCCCAGGCAGAAGTCCCGGTAGATCTCCAGCCGATCCGCGTTGTCCTCGTTGATGCGCCCGATGAAATTCCACATGCGAAACAGCGAGTGGTAGCCCAGCTCGCCGGTCAGTTCCAGCAGGGCGGTGTACGCCTCCTCCGTTCTCCGGGCGTAGCTGCGGGCCGCCGGGACACGCCCCGCACAGAACAGGTGTTCACCGTCGTACGCGTAATGGATGCCTCGGTGGCACCCGGTCCGGACGGGCCGGGTGGTCGTCCAGACCTCGGCGAACCCGTCCGCCTCGGCGGCCGCCATGGGCACGGTGAGTTCCACTCCGCGGCGGGTCAGGGACGGGCCGGCCGGCCGCGGCCCGTGGTCGACGACACCGAGCGTGTGCACACCGGGAAAATCCGGAGCGGCTTCCTCAGTGCGTTCACGGAATTCCACATCGAGAGTGTCGGGAGAAAGAGCGACGTCAGTCATGTGCGTCCTCGCATTGCTTGCACGAACCGAAGGGGGAAGGCGCATCGCGATGTCCGCCAGCACGCTACCCCGGCATTACGCGGCACATTGCCGGGCACCGGCGGCAGTCGAACGTTAGGGGTGGCGTAGGGGTATGACAGGGGGCCGCCGGACGGCCCCCGGGACAAAAATGGGACGCACCGTACCCGGCCGAGTGAAGGACGTGGCAAGGTGTTCCGGACCGAATTGATCGCGCCGTTGCCGCAATTGCTGCGCGCGCACGCCGAACGGGCGGGCGGCAAGACGGCTTTCCGCGACGCCCGGCGGTCCGCCACCTACGCGGAACTGGACCGGCGCACCGCACGGCTGGCCGGCCATCTGGCGCGGGCCCGCCTCCAGCCGGGCGACCGGGCGGCGATCCTGCTGGGCAACTGCGTGGAGAACGTGGAGAGTTACCTGGCGATCACGCGGGCGTCCGGGGTGGGCGTCCCGCTCAACCCGCTCTCCGCGCAGAGCGAGCTGGCGTACTTCCTGGACGACTGCGGAGCCAGGGTCCTCATCACCGACCCCGCCCATCTCGACCAGGTGCGTCCGCTCCAGGCCACCCGCCCCCACCTGCGGGTGGTGGTGACCGGGCCGGAGCCGCCGGCCCGGTACGGCGCCCTGTCGTTCGAGGCCCTGTGCGCCACCGACCCCGGCATCCCCGCACGCGACGACCTCGGGCTCGACGACGTCGCGTGGATGCTCTACACCTCCGGCACCACCGGGCTTCCCAAGGGCGTGCTGTCGACCCAGCGGAGCTGTCTGTGGTCGGTCGCGGCCTGCTACGCACCGGTCCTCGGCCTCTCCCGGGACGACGAGGTGCTGTGGCCCACTCCCCTGTTCCACAGCCTTGCCCACGTGCTGTGCGTCGTCGGCGTCACCGCCGTCGGCGCGACGGCCCACGTCCAGGACGGCCTCACCGGCGAAGACGTCCTCCAGGAACTGACGCGCCGCCGTTACACCTTCCTCGCCGGAGTGCCCACCACGTACCACCAGCTGACGGCCGCGGCACGGGATCTGCCGTCCCGCGACTGGGGGCTGCGGCGCTGCTTCGTGGCGGGCGCGGCCAGTTCGCCGGCGCTGCACCGCACGTTCGAGGAGACGTTCGGGCAGCGGCTGCTCGACGGCTACGGCAGCACCGAGACGTGCGGCCTGATGACCGTGAACCGGCCGACCGGCGCCCGTGTGGAAGGTTCGTGCGGCCTGCCGGTGCCCGGCCTGGAGCTGCGGCTGGTCGACCCGGACTCCGGTGCCGACGTGGCGGTCGGCGCGGAGGGCGAGGTGTGGGTGCGCGGCCCGAGCCTGTTCGCCGGGTACCACGGGCACCCGGAGGCGACCGAGGAGGCGCTGCGCGGCGGCTGGTACCGCACGGGCGATCTCGCCCGCCGGGACGAGGCCGGGTTCCACCGCATCACCGGACGGATCAAGGAAGTGATCATCCGGGGTGGCGAGAACATCCACCCGACCGAGGTGGAGAACGTACTGCGCGCCGTCCCGGGGGTGGCCGACGCCGCGGTGGCCGCCGCGCCGCACGAGTCGCTGGGCGAGGTTCCGGTGGCGTTCCTGGTGACCGGGGCGGTGCCGGGCGGCCCGGAGCCGCGGCCGGAGGACGTCTTCGCGGCGTGCCGGCAGAGCCTCGCGGCGACCAAGGTGCCCGAGGAGCTGTACCTCGTCCCCGAGGTGCCGCGTACCGCCGCGTCGGGCAAGGTCATGCGGCACCGGCTGCAGAACTGCCCGGCCCGGCTGTGGGCCGTCAACGCCGTGCACCACCGCCGGGTGTCCGGCGTGGGGCGGCGGACGCTGCGCGGGGCGGAGGGCGAGCGGTCGGGCGTGCTGCGGTGGGCCGTGGTGGGCGGGGCGGCGACGGGCGCGTACGAGGATTTTCCCCGGGCGGCGGTGGAGCGGTTCGGCGGAGAGGTGCGCTGCTACCCGGACCTGACGGCGGTGGCCGAGGACGGAAGCGACTACGTACCGGATGCCGTCGTGCTCTTCCCCGGCCCGGTCCCCGATCCTGTCGGCAGGCCGGAGGGCGGCGCGGATCACCTCGCTGCTGCCGCACGGGAGGTCTCGGCGCTCGGTGCGCGGGTACGGGAGTGGCTGGCCGATCGACGCAACGACCGGGCGCGGCTGCTGGTGGTGGTCCGGGAGCCGGAAGGGGCGGCGGCAGCGCCGGAGGTCTCGGCTGCGGCCGGGGCGGCGCTCGTACGCGCTGCCGTGCGCGGGCTGACGCAGTCGTTCCGGAACGAGCGGGTCACCGCCCTCGCGCTGCCACCGGGCGCGCCCGCCTGCTCCCCGGGTCTGCTGGCGGCGGCCTTGTACTCGGGCGAGCCGGAGGTGACGTGGCACGACGGGGCGCTGACGGTCCCCGTCGCGGCGCCCGTCGCCGCCCGGCCCGGCGCGGCCTTCGGCCCGCACGATGCCCTGCTTCTGACGGGCGCCGACGCGCCGCTGACGGCCACGCTCGCCCGTCACCTGGTCACGGCCCACCGGGTCCGCCGACTCGTACTCGTCGGGGCGAAGAACCCGGCGGGGGCGAAGGGCCCGGCAGGGGCGAAGAGCCCGGCAGAGGCGAAGGGCCCGGCAGGAGCGGCAGGCACGGACCTCGCCGCGCTGCGAACGGAACTGGAACGCCTCGGGGCGCACGTGACGCTGATCCTTCGCGACGTGTCGGCGGACGCGGAGAGCGGGGCGCTCAACGCCGCGTTGAAGCGCCTGGAGCGGCAGGTGACCGGCGTGCTGCACATCCTTCCGGACACCACCACCGCCGATACTCCGTGCGCCCCGGACAGTGACGAAGGCGGCGAACTGGCCGTGCGTCTCGGCACTTTGCTCGCGCTGCACCGCTTCGCCGCCGACGCACACGTGCAGAGCTTCGTGACCGTCGACCCGACGGAAGACGGCGCCGGACCCGTACCGGTGGCGGCGGCCGCCCTGGCCCGGCATAGGGGGGCGCTCGGGCTGCCCGCACTCGCCCTCGCCCTGCCGGCCGACGGGCTGTCGAAACGCGGGCTCACCGCGGCATTCGACCTGGCCCTCGGCCGTACGGAAGCCGTCCTGGCCGCCCGTCCGCCAGCCGAAGAGCCGTCGGCGGGCGGTGGCGGGGACGCGGCGGCGCCGCGCCATGCGGGTCGTCTGCTGAATCTCGTGGTGGAGACGTGCGCGGAGGTGCTGGACGGGCCCGGCGCCACGGCGTTCGACCCGCAGCGGGCCTTCCGCGACGCCGGACTGACGTCGAGGGGCGCGGTCGAACTGCGCAACCGCCTGGCCACCGCCACCGGGCTCAGCCTGGCCTCGTCGCTGGCCTTCGACCACCCGACCCCGTACGCCGTGGCCGCGCACCTCGAAGCACGCCTCTCCGGCCGCGCCACTCCCGAAGACACGCCGCACGGGGCAGGCGCCTCGGCGACGGAACCGGTCGCCATCGTCGGGATGGGCTGCCGTCTGCCGGGCGGAGTGACGTCGCCCGAGGAACTGTGGCAGCTCGTACGGGACGGGCAGGACGCCATCTCCGGGTTCCCGACCGACCGTGGCTGGGACCTGGCCGCACTGTACGACCCGGACCCCGACCACCCCGGCACGTCGTACGTCCGGGAAGGCGGGTTCCTGCACGACGCGGGGCTGTTCGACGCGGACTTCTTCGGCATCGGCCCCCGGGAAGCGCTGGCGACGGACCCGCAGCAGCGCCTGTTGTTGGAAGTCTCCTGGGAAGCCGTGGAACGTGCCGGGCTGGACCCGGAGTCGCTGCGCGGCAGCCGCACCGGCGTCTTCACCGGGCTGATGTACCACGATTACGGGCAGCCGTCGCACGGCCGAGTGTCGAAGACGAAGGCTCGGGACGTCGAGGGCCTGCTCGGCATCGGGGCTTCGGGGAGTGTGGCGTCGGGGCGGATCGCGTACACGCTCGGGCTGGAGGGCCCGGCGCTGACGGTCGACACGGCATGCTCGTCCTCGCTGGTCGCCCTGCACCTGGCCGTACGGTCCCTACGCCTGGGCGAATGCGACCTCGCCCTGGCCGGCGGCGCCACCGTCATGGCCACTCCGGCGACCTTCGTCGAGTTCAGCCGCCAGCGCGGGCTGGCGCCGGACGGGCGTTGCAAGGCATTCGGCGCGGAGGCCGACGGGACCGCGTTCTCCGAAGGGGTCACCGTCCTCGCGGTCGAGCGCCTGTCCGACGCCGAACGCAACGGCCACCGCGTCCTGGCGGTCATCCGCGGCTCCGCCGTCAACCAGGACGGCGCCTCCAACGGCCTCACCGCACCCAGCGGCCCCGCCCAGCAGAAGGTCATCCGTGAGGCGCTGCGCGATGCCGGGCTGACCGCTTCGGACGTCGACGCGGTGGAGGCCCACGGCACCGGCACCGGTCTCGGCGACCCGATCGAGGCGAACGCGCTGCTGGCGACGTACGGGCGCGACCGCAAGGGCGAGGGTGAAGGCGGACGGCCGCTGTGGCTGGGCTCGGTGAAGTCCAACATCGGCCACACCCAGGCCGCCGCCGGAGCCACCGGCGTGCTGAAGATGGTGCTGGCACTCCAGCACGAGGAACTGCCGCGCACCCTGTACGCGGAGGAGCCGTCCCCGCACATCGACTGGGCGTCCGGGGCCGTGCGCCTGCTCAGCGAGAACACCCCCTGGTCCACGGAAGGCGCCCCGCGCCGCGCCGCTGTCTCCTCCTTCGGGGTCAGCGGTACGAATGCCCATCTCATTCTCGAAGCGCCGCCTCAAGGTCGCGCGGCGGTACCGGGCGGCGACGAAGATCAGGACGCTGCCGGGGACCTCCCCTCGGGCCTCCCCTCGGACATGCCTTGGGTGCTGTCGGCCAAGTCGGAGTCCGCCCTGGCCGCTCAGGCCCGACGTCTGCTGACCCACGTCACCGAGCACCCCGAGGATTCCCCGCAGGCCATCTCCCACGCCCTGGCCACCACCCGCACCACCACCTTCCCCCACCGCGCCGTCCTGACCGCCACCAGTCCGGACGAACGGGAAGCCGCCCTCACCGCGCTGGCGACACACCAGCAGCATCCCGCCCTCGTCCAGGGCACCGCCCGGCCCACCGGGGCCGGACCGGTCTTCGTCTTCCCAGGTCAGGGCAGCCAGTACCCCGGCATGACCGCCGGACTCCTGGACAGCGACCTCACCTACGCCCACTGGATCGGCCAGTGCGAGGACGCCCTCGCCCCCTGGGTCGACTGGTCGCTGACCGATGTCCTACGGCGTACCCCCGGCACTCCCGCCCTCGACCGCGTCGACGTGGTGCAACCTGCCCTGTTCGCCGTGTACGTCGCGCTCGCCCGCACCTGGCAGCACCTCGGCATCCACCCCACCGCCGTCACCGGCCACTCCCAGGGCGAAATCGCCGCCGCCCACATCGCCGGCGCCCTCACCCTCACCGACGCCGCCCGCATCAGCACCCTCCGCGCCCAAGCCCTCCTCCCCCTCACCAGCCACGGCGCCATGGCCTCCATCAACCTCCCGCCTCACACCGTGCGAGAACTCCTGCCCCCCGACACCACCATCGCCGCCCTCAACAGCCCCACCACCACCGTCATCTCCGGCCCCACCGACCAGATCCACCAAGCCCTCGCCCACGCCACCAACACCCACCACGCCCGCACCCGCCTCCTCCCGGTCGACTACGCCTCCCACTCCCCCCAGATCGAGACCATCCGGGAAGAGCTGGTCGCGGCCCTGGGCACGGTCCGGACCCGGGAGGCAAGGATTCCCTTCTTCTCGACCCTGCTCGGGCGCTGGGCAGAGCCCGAGGAACTGGACGCGGAGTACTGGTACCGCAACCTCCGCGAACCCGTACAGTTCCACACCGCCGTCACCCACCTCCTCCAAGCAGGCCACCACACCTACATCGAAACCAGCCCCCACCCCGTCCTCACCCCCGCCATCGAAGAAACCGCCACCCACCACGACACCACCGTCCACACCACCGGCACCCTCCACCGCAACCACCCCGACACCCACCACCTCCACACCACAGCCGCCCACCTCCACACCCACGGCCACACCATCACCTGGCCCACCCACACCCCCCGACCAACACCACCCACCAACCTCCCCACCTACCCCTTCCAACACCAACACCACTGGCTGGACATCACGGAAGAGGGCGGAGAAGGGGCTGTCGAGGACGAGCGGTTCTGGGAGCGGCTGGAACGGGCGCGCGATGCCGAGGAGAGCGGCGGCGAAGGCCTTGCGGAAGACGAGCGGCAGGCGCTCGGGCTCGTCCTGCCCAGGCTGCTCGCCTGGCGCGACGAACTGCGGACCGAAGCCGCGCTGGACGAATGGCGCCACCGGATCGAGTGGGCCCCCGTGACCGTCCCGGCGCCGGGCACCGGAGCGGGTGACTGGCTGGTACTGGTGCCGACGGGCTCCCGGCGTTCGGTGCTCGACGGCCTTGTCGCGTCGCTGACCGACGCGTTCAGCCGCCGTGCCGGACATGCCACGGTCGTACGGATCGACCCGGCGGCCCCGGATCGCCGGGCGCTGACCGCGGCGTTGGCGCACCCGGTACGTGGCGTGCTGTCCCTCCTGACGCTCGCCGACGGCCCGCTGCTCACGTCCGCGTCGGAGGCCCCGGCGGGCTTCGCCTGCACCGTCGAGGCCCTCCAGGCCGTACAGGCAGCACAGACCGTACAGGCGGCACAGACCGTACAGGCGGCAAAGGCAGCACAAGCCAGTCACGACGACCGGAACGGCACGGCGGTGGCCCAACTGTGGTCCATCACCACCGGATCGGCCGCCGTCGACCGGACAGACCAGGTCACCCACCCGGCAGGAGCCCTCGTCTGGGGCCTCGGCCGGGTCGCCGACCAGGAGTGCGGCGGGGTGTGGGGCGGCGTCGTGGATCTGCCGCCCGAGCCCACGGAGGCGGACGTACTGCGCCTGGTGGACGTCCTCGTGGCGGCCCGGGGCGAGGAGAACGAACTGGCCGTACGGCCCGCCGGCGTGCTCGCGCGGCGGTTGCGGCGGGCACCGCTGGCGCACGCGCCCGTGGTCCGTGACTGGCGTCCGGAGACGGGGACCGTCGTGGTGACCGGTGGTACGGGAGCGCTCGGCGCTCAGGTGGCACGATGGCTGGCCGGGCGCGGTGCGGAGCATCTGCTGCTGCTCGGGCGGCGTGGACGGGCGGCGCCCGGCGCCGACGCCCTGGTCGCCGAGCTGACCGCCGCCGGTACGCGGGTGACCGTCGCCGCCTGCGACGTCGGCGACCGCGACGAGCTGGCCGTCGTCCTGGCGGGGCACCGCATCGACGCGGTGGTGCACGCGGCCGCGGAGCTGGACGACGCGCTGCTCGGCGACCTCACCCGGGACCAGATCGCGCGGGCGCTGCGGGCCAAGGCGGTCGGGGCGGTCAATCTGCACGAGCTGACGCGGGACGCGGAGCTGTCGGCGTTCGTCATGTTCTCCTCCATCGCGGGTGTCTGCGCGCTCGCCGGCCAGTCCAACTACGCGCCGGGCAACGCCTTTCTCGACGCGCTCGCCGAGCACCGCCGGGCGCTGGGTCTTCCGGCGACGGCGATCGCGTGGGGCCACTGGGAGGGCGGCGGGATCGCCGCGCCGGAGGTGGAGGAGCAGTTGCGCCGCCGGGGCACGGTCTCCCTCGCGCCGGAGCCCGCCCTGCGCGCGTTGCAGGCCGTGCTGGATCGCGACGAGACCCGTATCGCCGTGGTCGACGCGGACTGGAGCACCATGGCCCCGTCGCCGCTCCTGCGGGACCTGTTGCCCCCGGAAAGTCCGGCCGCGGCCGCCGAGCCGTCGGGCGGTCCGCTCCACGGGCTGGGCACCGCCACGGTCAAGGAACAGGAGAAGGCGGTACGGAGGCTGGTGCGCGAGAGCGCGGCAGCCGCGCAGGGCCGTGCTTCCGCCACCGAGGTCGAGGACGGCCGCAGTTTCCGGGACCAGGGCTTCGACTCGCTCGCCGCCGTCGAACTGCGCAATCGCCTCAACCGGGCCACCGGGCTGCGGCTGCCGACCACCGTCGTCTTCGAGCAGCGGGACCCCGCGTCGTTGGCGGCCCATGTGCGTACGCAGCTGTTCGGGCCCGGTACGGAAGCGGGGCCGGGGGCTGCGGAGTCCGCCGCCGCGCGTGCCCTGACCCATCTGGAGGCGATCGGAGCGCTGCTGCGGAAGGCCGGGGAGACGGCGGAAGGGTTCGACGAGGTGCGTGCCCGGCTACGGACGCTGGCCCGCCAGGAACCCGCCCGGCGGAACAGCTTCTTCAGCCACGGCTCACCCACCGGCCGCCCGGACATCAGCCAGGACACCGGCCCGGAAACCAACCAAGGCACCGCACCGGAAACCAGCCAGGGCATCGACCCGGACATCGACTGGGAGACGGCCACCGACGACGAGGTCGCCGGTCTCATCCACCGTGAATTCGGCATCTCGTGAGGACACCGGACGGGGGCACCCGATGAACGACGACCACCAGCTGCGCCACCTGCTCAAGCAGGTCACCGGGGAACTGCGGCACACCCGGAACGCGCTGCGCAGGACCCGGGAGCCGGTCGCGATCGTGGGGATCGGCTGCCGCTTCCCCGGGGGCATCGACTCCCCCGAGGCGCTGTGGGACCTCGTCGCGTCCGGCGGCGAGACGACCGGGGACTTCCCGGCGGACCGCGGCTGGGACCTCGGCCGGCTGCGCCGCGCGGACGCCGGAACGGGCGGCCCGCCCTTCACCGAACGCGGTGGGTTCCTGGCGGACGCGACCGCTTTCGACGCCGAGTTCTTCGGCATCTCGGACCGCGAGGCGCTGGCGACGGACCCGCAGCAGCGGCTGTTGCTGGAGGTGGCCTGGGAAGCGGTGGAACGTACGGGCATCGATCCGCAGGCCCTGGCGGGCGGCAAGGTCGGCGTGTTCACCGGCATCACGCACGACCACGGCGAGGGGGTGCTGAACGCGCCGGGCGAGTTGGAGGGCTTCCTGGGGATCGGGGCTTCGGGGAGTGTGGCGTCGGGGCGGATCGCGTACACGCTCGGGCTGGAGGGCCCGGCGCTGACAGTCGACACGGCGTGCTCGTCGTCACTGGTGGCCCTGCACCTGGCCGTACGGTCCCTGCGCCTGGGCGAATGCGACCTCGCGCTGGCCGGCGGCGCCACCGTCATGTCCACCCCCATGACCTTCATCGAATTCAGCCGCCAACGCGGACTCGCCCCCGACGGACGCTGCAAAGCCTTCAGCGCCACGGCGGACGGAACCGCGTTCGCCGAAGGCGCCGCGATCCTCGCGGTCGAGCGGCTCTCCGACGCCGAACGCAACGGCCACCGCGTCCTGGCCGTCATCCGCGGCTCCGCCGTCAACCAGGACGGCGCCTCCAACGGCCTCACCGCACCCAGCGGCCCCGCGCAGCAGAAGGTCGTCCACGAGGCGTTGCGGGACGCCGGGCTGCGTCCGGCCGACATCGACGCCGTCGAGGCGCACGGCACCGGCACCACCCTCGGCGACCCCATCGAAGCCAACGCCCTGCTCGCCGCCTACGGGCCCGGCCGCGAACGCCCCCTGTGGCTGGGCACGGTCAAGTCGAACATCGGGCACACCCAGGCGGCAGCCGGGGCCGCCGGGGTCATCAAGATGGTCATGGCCCTGCGCCACGAGGAGTTGCCGCGCACCCTGCACGCGGACGAACCCTCACCGCACATCGACTGGGCCGCCGGGCCCGTACGCCTGCTCGGTGAGAACACCCCCTGGTCCTGCTCCGGTGAGGACGCTCCGCGCCGCGCCGCCGTCTCCTCCTTCGGCGTCAGCGGCACCAACGCCCACCTCGTCCTCGAAGCCGCCCGCGCCGTACCTCCCGTACCTTCCGCGGCACCACTGGTGGAAGAGCCCGCCGTCGTCCCCTGGCTCCTGTCCGCACCAGGGGAACCGGCCCTGCGCGCGCAGGCGGAATCGCTGACGGCATGGCTGTCCGGGCGGCAGGAGACCGCCGTGGGTGTGGCGCGGGCGCTGGCCGTGAGCCGGGCGGCGCTCCGAGACCGCGCGGTGGTGCTCGGCTCGTCCGTCGCGGGCCTCCTGGACGGAACCCGGGCTCTGGCCGAAGGCCGTGTCCCCGACCAGGCCCAGGTGGTCACCGGCCGCCCGGTGCAGGGTGACACCTGCTTCCTGTTCACCGGCCAGGGGTCGCAGCGGCCGGGCGCCGGGGCTGAACTGGCCGCCGCCTTCCCGGCGTTCGACACCGCGCTCCGCGACGTGTGCGCGGCGCTCGCGCCCCACCTGGACCAGGATCTGTACGAGGTGATCCGGGCGGAAGACGGTTCGCCGTCAGCTGCCTTGCTGCGCCGTACGGAATACGCCCAGCCGGCGATCTTCGCGCTGCAGGTGGCCCTGTACCGGCTGCTGGAGTCCTGGGGCGTGGTGCCCGACGTGCTCGCCGGGCACTCCATCGGCGAGTTCGCGGTGGCCCATGTGTCCGGCGTGCTGACGCTGCCGGACGCCGCGCGGCTGATCGCGGCCAGGGCGGCGCTGATGCAGGCGCTGCCGGAGTGCGGGGCGATGGTCGCGGTGCAGGCGCCCGAGGCCGAGGTCCGCGCGCGGCTGACCGCGTACGAAGGGCGGGTCGCGCTCGCGGCGGTGAACGGGCCGGAGGCCGTGGTCCTCTCCGGCGACGAGCACGACGTACTGGAGCTCGCCGCCGGCTTCGCGGCAGCCGGGCACCGGACCCGCCGGCTCCGGGTGAGCCATGCCTTCCACTCGCCGCTGATGCGGCCGGTGCTCGAACCGTTCCGGTCCGCGCTGGCGCGTGCCGCCTTCGGGACGCCCGCCTTGCCGGTGGTGTCCACACTGACCGGCGGGCCGGTCGATCCGGCGTACTTCGGGTCGGCGGAGTACTGGGTGCGGCACATCGTCTCACCGGTGCGTTTCCTGGACGCCGTACGGGAACTGGAGCGCGACGAGGCCCGTACGTTCCTGGAGCTGGGCCCGGACAGCGTGCTGTCGGCGATGGCCCAGGAGTGCCTGACGGACGGCGACTCGCTCGCCGTACCGCTGATGCGCCGGGACCGGCCCGAAGTGGCCACCCTGCTCGCGGCGGTGGCACGGACGCATGTGCGCGGCGGCCGGGTCGACTGGCCGGCGGTACTGCCCGAAGCGCCGCACGCCGATCTGCCGACGTACGCCTTCCAGCGTCGGCGGTACTGGATCGCCGACGTGATGGAGCGACGGCGGCCCGACGACGTGCGCGGTGAAGCGGATGCCGTACCGGCCGGGACCGGGGACACGCCCGACGTGGCGCACGCCCCCGCCGTCACCACCGACGACGAGGTGCTGCGCCTGGTGACGGACGCCTGCGCCCAGGTGCTGGGCGGCCCCGGGGCCGGTGCGGCCGGTGGTGACGCGGCCGACGGCGGTGCGCGGGCGACGGCCTTCGACCCGCGGCGGGCGTTCCGCGACGCCGGACTGACCTCGATGGGCGCGGTCGAACTGCGCAACCGGCTCGCCGCCGCCACCGGGCTCCCCCTGTCCGCGTCCCTGGCCTTCGACCACCCCACGCCCCTGGCCCTGGCCACGCATCTGGCGGACCGGCTGTCCGGCCGCGCCGGAACCCTCGGCGGCCCGGCCCGCCGGACCGCCGCCACGGCGGACGGCCCGGCGGACGATCCGGTGGTGATCGTCGGCATGGGCTGCCGTTTCCCCGGCGCCGTCGCCTCGCCCGAAGACCTCTGGCAGCTGGTGCGCGACGGACGCGACGCGGTCTCCGCGTTCCCCGCCGACCGCGGCTGGGACCTGGCCGGGCTGCACCATCCCGACCCGGACCACCCCGGCACGACGTACGCCAGGGAAGGCGGTTTCCTCGCGGACGCCGCCGGGTTCGACCCCGCGTTCTTCGGCATCGGCCCCCGGGAAGCGCTCGCCATGGACCCGCAGCAGCGGCTGTTGCTGGAAGTCTCCTGGGAAGCGGTGGAACGGGCCGGTATCGACCCGACCCGGCTGCGCGGTACCCGTACGGGTGTCTTCACCGGCCTCGCGTTGCAGGACTACGCCAATCGCCCGCAGGACGTGCCGGGCGACCTGGAGGGGTACGCCACCACCGGCGGGGCGGCCAGTGTGGCGTCCGGCCGGGTGGCGTACGCCTTCGGCCTGGAGGGCCCGGCCCTGACCGTGGACACGGCCTGCTCGTCCTCCCTGGTGGCCCTCCACCTGGCGGTGCGCGCGCTGCGTCAGGGCGAGTGCGATCTGGCGCTCGCCGGGGGCGCGACGGTCATGTGCAGTCCGACGGCGTTCGTGGAGTTCAGCCGTCAGCGCGGGCTGGCACCGGACGGACGCTGCAAGGCTTTCGGTGCCACGGCGGACGGCGTGGGGTGGGGCGAGGGCGTCGGTGTCCTCGTCGTGGAACGGCTGTCGGACGCCGAACGCAACGGCCACCAGATCCTGGCCGTCGTGCGCGGATCGGCCGTCAACCAGGACGGCGCCTCCAACGGCCTCACCGCGCCCAGCGGGCCCGCCCAGCAACGCGTGATCCAGGACGCCCTGCACGACGCCGGGCTCGGCCCCTCGGACATCGACGCCGTCGAGGCCCACGGCACCGGCACCGCCCTCGGCGACCCGATCGAGGCGAACGCCCTGCTGGCGACGTACGGGCCCGAGCGTGAGCGGCCGCTGTGGCTGGGCTCGGTGAAGTCCAACATCGGGCACACGCAGGCCGCCGCCGGGGCCGCCGGGGTCATCAAGACGGTCATGGCCCTGCGCCACGAGGAGTTGCCGCGCACCCTGCACGCGGACGAACCCTCACCGCACATCGGCTGGGCCGCCGGGCCCGTACGACTGCTGACGACGGCGACGCCCTGGGAGGCCACCGGCACCCCGCGCCGTGCCGCCGTCTCGTCCTTCGGCGTCAGCGGCACCAACGCGCATGTCGTGATCGAAGCCGCTCCCGCCCCGGCTCCGGCGGACCCGGCAGGCCCGTTCGACGCCGACGCGGGTCGGGCCCCGGGCGGCGGCCCGGCCGAGCCGGCTCCGCTCCCCCTCGTCCTCTCCGCCCGTACGCCCACGGCTCTCGCCGCTCGGGCCCGGCAGCTCGCCGACCGGTGGCCGGACCGCGCCCCGCAGGACATCGCCCGCTCCCTGGCCACAACCCGCTCGACGTTCGAACACCGCGCCGTGGTCGTCAGCGGCAGCCGCGAAGCACTGACCGCGCTGGCGGATGGCAGGCCGACCCCCGACGTCGTCAGCGGCACGGCGACCGCGCGCGGTGGTCATGCCTTCCTCTTCACCGGTCAGGGGGCGCAGCGGATCGGCATGGCGCGGGAGTGGTACACGGCGTTCCCCGAGTTCGCCCGCGCCCTGGACGAGGTCTGCGCCCACTTCGAGGAGCCGCTCCGGCGGGCCGTTCGGGAGCTGCTGCTGGCCGGGGAGCCCGTAGCCGTAGACCCAGTAGACGCACGCCCCGTAGCGGTAGAGCCGGTAGTCGTACACCCCGTAGCCGTAGAGCCCGAAAGGCACGCGGCGGGGCCGGGGCCGGTGACCGACGGGATTCCGCGGCAGTCCCCCCTCACCGACACCGCCTTCGCCCAGCCGGCCCTGTTCGCCGTCGAGGTGGCGCTCTTCCGGCTGCTGGCGGCGTGGCACGTCCGCCCCACTCACCTGGTGGGACACTCGATCGGCGAGCTGACGGCCGCTCATGTCGCGGGCGTACTGCCGCTGCGCGACGCCTGCCGGCTGGTCGCGGCCCGGGGACGGCTGCTCGGGGCGCTGCCCGGCGGCGGTGCGATGGTCTCCGTACAGGCTTCCGAGGGGACGGTGCTGCCGCTGCTGGCCGGGCACGAGGACCGGGTGGCGGTCGCGGCCGTCAACGGCCCGGCGTCCGTCGTGCTGTCCGGGGCCGCGGACGCCCTCACGCCGGTCGTCGCCGCCCTGCGGGAGCGCGGCCACCGCACGCGCCCGCTGCGGGTCAGCCACGCCTTCCACTCGCCGCTGGTGGAACCGGCGCTGGACGCGTTCCGTGCCGTGGCCGAAGAGATCGACTACCAGGTGCCGGACCTGCCGGTCGTCTCCGGCGTCACCGGGCGGCTCGCCGATCCGGCCGACCTCTGCTCCGCCGGGTACTGGGTCCGGCAGTTGCGCGGCGCGGTACGGTTCCACGACGCCGTGACCACCTTGCGGGCCGCCGGTGTCACCGACTTCTGCGAGCTGGGGCCGGACACGGTCCTCGCCACCGCGGCCGCCGAATGCCTGGCGGCCGGCGGGGCGGAGCAGGAGGCCGGGACGCTGACGGTGAGCGTGGCGCGCCGGGGCCGCCCTGCGGTACGTACCCTGCTGACCGCCCTCGCCGAACTGCACGTCCGGGGTCGGGGCGTCGAATGGGCCCGCATGGTGACGGACGGGCTGCCGGTCGACCTGCCGACGTACCCGTTCGAGCACCGCAGGCTCTGGCTGGAGCCGGGCCGCGGCGGCCGGGGCGGGTCCTCCGCTGCTCCGGGGCAGCGGCCGCTGGACCACCCGCTGCTCGACGCAGGCGTCGAACTGCCCGGTGACCAGGGCATGGTCTGCACCGGCCAGGTGTCGGCAGCGGGCGCCACCGGCTGGCTCGGCGATCACACCGTGCTGGGCACCGTCCTGTTGCCGGGCGCCGCGCTGCTCGACATGGCGCTGCGGGCGGGCCGGGAGGTGGGCAGCCCACGCGTCGAGGAACTGACGGTCGAGGTGCCGCTGATCGTGCCGCGCGACGCTGCGGTGCCGCTGCGCGTCGTCGTGAGCGGGCCGGAGCCCGGGACCGGGCAGCGGTCTGTCGAGATGTACGCCCTACCGCCCCGGGACGGGAGAGGGAACGGGAGCGTGAGCAGGGACGGCGACGGGAGTACGGGCCAGGAGCTTTCGTGGACGCGGCACGCCACCGGTGTGCTCGGCGCCGCCGACGGCGCACTGCCCGAGGGCCCAGGCGTGTGGCCGCCCGCCGGCGCGACCGCGCTCGACGGCGGTGACCTGTACGCGCGGATGGCGGAGCTGGGATTCGGCTACGGGCCCGCGTTCCGTGGGCTGGCACGGGCCTGGCGCCGGGCGGACGAGGTGTTCGCCGAGCTGGCCCTGCCGGAGGCGGCCGGACCGCTCACCGCGGGCACGGTGCACCCCGCGCTGCTGGACGCGGCCCAGCACGCCGCCCAACTGCTCGACACGTCCGACGAGCCGGGCCGGGTGCCGTTCTCCTGGTCGGGGGTACGCGGCGGTGACCGCGCGGTGGCCCGGGCACGGGTCCGGATGGCGGCCCGGCCGGAGGCTCCGGACACCGTCGAGCTGCTGGTGTGGGACGAGAACGGCCGTCCCGTACTCGGCGTGGACGCGCTGACGCTGCGCGCGGTGCCCAGGGACCGGCTTCCCGCACCGGGCGACCGGACGGAAGGCAACCGGGCAGCGGGGGACCGGCTCGCCGGAGAGCTGTTCGCGGTGCGCTGGACACCCGTGGACACCGTCGCCTCCGAGGGCGGCGGCGCCGCACCGGAGGCCGTGGCGGACCTCGTGATCCCCCCGCCCGCTCCCGGCGACCGTACGTCCGTCGTCGACCGGATGCACACCTGGACCGAGCGGGTGCTGGCGGAGCTGCAAGGCAGCGCCGGTACGGAGGCGGACGCGGACGCCGGCCCCCTGCTGATCGTCACGCACGGCGCGGTCCGGGTCGCCGACGAGGAGGTCACGGACCCGGCGGCGGCCGCGGTGTGGGGCCTGGTCCGGTCCGCGCAGACCGAACGTCCCGGCCGTGTCGTCCTGCTGGACCTGGACGAACCCGGGTCGCTCGCCGGCCTCGCGGGCAAGGTGCTGGCCGGTGGCGAACCGCAGACGGCGGTGCGGGCGGGCGCGATGTTCGTACCCCGGCTGACGACCGTGCCGAGGGAACCCGCCAAGTCGGGCACCGTCCCTCCGGTGGCCGAATCGGACCACGGTGTGCTCCCGGACCTGTCCCCCGAGGGGACAGTGCTGGTGACCGGCGGTACGGGCGGCGTGGGCTCGGTGACCGTACGGCACCTCCTCGACCTCGGCGCGCCGCACGTCACCGTACTCAGCCGCCGCCCGGCGCCCGCCGGTCCCCCGGAGGCCGGCGACGGGCCGGACGACCGGGTCCGCCAGGTGACCTGCGATGTCGGCGACCGCACCCAACTGGCCGACGTCATCGCCTCCTTGGATCGCCCGGTGACCGGCGTGGTGCACGCGGCCGGTGTCGCCGACGACGGTGTGATCGACTCCCTGACGCCCGACCGGCTGCGCGGCGTGCTGCGCCCCAAGGCGGACCCGGCCTGGTGGCTGCACGAACTGACCCGGGAGGCGAACCCGGCGCTGTTCGTCCTGTTCTCCTCCAGCGCCGCCACCTTCGGCGCCCCTGGACAGGGCAACTACGCCGCCGCCAACGCCTTCCTCGACGCGGTCGCCGAGCACCGTGCCGCCCTCGGCCTGCCCGCCGCTTCGCTGGCCTGGGGCATGTGGGAACAGCGCACCGGCGTCACGGCCCACGTGACCGGCAAGGACCTGGCCCGGATGGCCCGGGCCGGGATGCTCACCCTCCCCACGGAGGAGGCGCTACGGCTGTTCGACGTCGCGGTGGCCTCCGGGCGCCCCACGCTCGTACCGATGCGCTTCGACGCCGGTGCGGTGGCGCGCTCCGGCTCCGTACCTCCGCTGCTGCGCGAACTCGCCCCTCGTGGTCCCCGTGCCGCGCCCGGAGGGGCCGCCGCGCCGAACGGCGCTGCCGCCGCCGGGGCCTCGCCCACGGACGGGCAGGAGCTGCGCCGTACGCTCGCGGCCGCGTCCCCGGCGGACCGGCACCGCCTGCTGTTCGACCGGGTCAGCCGGCAGGTCGCCGTCGTCCTGGGGTACGAGGAACTGGCCGGTACCGGTGAACGGGAACTGCGCGACCTGGGCCTGGACTCCCTCACCGCGGTGGAGCTGCGCAACGGTCTGATGGCCGCCACCGGCCTGCGCCTGCCCGCCACCGTCGCCTTCGACCACCCCAGCGTCGCCAAGCTCACCGACTTCCTGCTCACCGAACTGGAGCCGGACGACGACGCCGCGGAGGCCGCCGTCCTGGCGGGCATCGACGACCTGGCCGGCGCGCTGGCGGCCATGGACACGGACGCCGCCGCACGCACCCGGGTCACCGTCCGCCTCCAGGCGCTGCTCTCGCAGTGGCAGGACGCCGGGAGCGGGGGCGGGGCCCGGCCCGACGACGTACGCCAGGACATCGAGGACGCCGGCGAACAGGAGCTGTTCGCCTTCATCGACGCCGAGTTCGGCACGCCCTGACCGAGCGCAGATCCGCGGAGGAACTGGCCCCATGACCGACGACAAGACCCTTCGGTACCTCAAGAAGGTCACGGCAGAACTGCACAGCACCCGGCAGCGGCTGGTCGAGGCGGAGACCGCGCGGCACGAGCCGGTCGCCGTCGTCGGCATGGGCTGCCGCTACCCCGGCGGCGTGACCACGCCGGAGGAACTGTGGCAGCTCGTACGGGACGGGCGGGACGCCGTGTCCGGGTTCCCGACGAACCGCAGCTGGGACCTCGCCGGGCTGTTCGACGCGGACCCGGACCGGCGCGGCAGGTCGTACGCCAGGGAGGGCGGGTTCCTGCACGACGCGGGGCTGTTCGACGCGGACTTCTTCGGCATCGGCCCGAGGGAGGCACTGGCGATGGATCCGCAGCAGCGGCTGTTGCTGGAAGTGTCCTGGGAGGCCGTGGAACGTGCCGGGCTGGACCCGGAGTCGCTGCGCGGCAGCCGCACCGGCGTCTTCACCGGGCTGATGTACCAGGACCACGTCACCCGCCTCTTCCCGGCACCGGAAGAGATCGAAGGCCTGCTCGGCGCGGGCGGCGCGGGGAGTGTGGCGTCGGGGCGGATCGCGTACACGCTCGGGCTGGAGGGCCCGGCGCTGACGGTCGACACGGCGTGCTCGTCGTCACTGGTGGCCCTGCACCTGGCCGTACGGTCCCTGCGCCTGGGCGAATGCGACCTCGCCCTGGCCGGCGGCGCCACCGTCATGTCCACCCCCATGACCTTCATCGAATTCAGCCGCCAACGCGGACTCGCCCCCGACGGGCGCTGCAAGGCATTCGGCGCTGCGGCGGACGGCGTGGGCTGGGGCGAGGGCGTCGGCATCCTCGTCGTGGAACGGCTGTCCGACGCCGAACGCAACGGTCACCGCGTCCTGGCCGTCATCCGCGGCTCCGCCGTCAACCAGGACGGCGCCTCCAACGGCCTCACCGCACCCAGCGGTGCCGCCCAACAGCGCGTCATCTGGGACGCGTTGCAGGACGCCGGGTCCTCCCCCGCCGACATCGACGTCGTCGAGGCGCACGGCACGGGGACGAACCTGGGCGACCCGATCGAGGCGAACGCGCTGCTGGCGACGTACGGACGCGAACGCGGACGGCCGCTGTGGCTGGGCTCGGTGAAGTCCAACATCGGCCACACCCAGGCCGCCGCCGGAGCCGCCGGCGTGCTGAAGATGGTGCTGGCACTCCAGCACGGAGAGCTGCCCCGCACTCTGCACGCCGACGAGCCGTCCCCGCACATCGACTGGTCCGCCGGGCCCGTGCGGCTGCTGACCGAAGCCAGGGACTGGCAAGAAGCCGAGGGCCCTCGCCGGGCCGCCGTCTCCTCCTTCGGCGTCAGCGGTACGAACGCCCACCTCATCCTCGAAGCGCCCCGCAGGACTTACGCGGCGGAACCGGACGGCGACGAAGGCCAGGGCGTCGCGTGGGGCAGCCCTTGGGACGCCGCCTGGGTGCTGTCGGCGAAGTCGGAGTCCGCCCTGGCCGCTCAGGCCCGACGTCTGCTGACCCACGTCACCGAGCACCCCGAGGATTCCCCGCAGGCCATCTCCCACGCCCTGGCCACCACCCGCACCACCACCTTCCCCCACCGCGCCGTCCTGACCGCCACCACCACACCGGACCAGCTCCACAACGCCCTCACCGCGCTGGCCACCGGGCAGGACGACGCGTCAGTGATCCGGGGCACCGCCCGGCGCACCGGGGCCGGGCCGGTCTTCGTCTTCCCGGGCCAGGGCAGCCAGTACCCCGGCATGACCGCCGGACTCCTGGAGACCAACGCCACCTACGCGCACGCCATCGCCGCATGCGAGGACGCCCTCGCCCCCTGGGTCGACTGGTCGCTGACCGATGTCCTACGGCGTACCCCCGGCACTCCCGCCCTCGACCGCGTCGACGTGGTGCAACCTGCCCTGTTCGCCGTGTACGTCGCGCTCGCCCGCACCTGGCAGCACCTCGGCATCCACCCCACCGCCGTCACCGGCCACTCCCAGGGCGAAATCGCCGCCGCCCACATCGCCGGCGCCCTCACCCTCACCGACGCCGCCCGCATCAGCACCCTCCGCGCCCAAGCCCTCCTCCCCCTCACCAGCCACGGCGCCATGGCCTCCATCAACCTCCCGCCTCACACCGTGCGAGAACTCCTGCCCCCCGACACCACCATCGCCGCCCTCAACAGCCCCACCACCACCGTCATCTCCGGCCCCACCGACCAGATCCACCAAGCCCTCGCC
This sequence comes from Streptomyces paromomycinus, assembly GCF_003865155.1. Lineage (NCBI taxonomy): Bacteria > Bacillati > Actinomycetota > Actinomycetes > Kitasatosporales > Streptomycetaceae > Streptomyces > Streptomyces paromomycinus. The sequence continues at coordinate 256,584 of NZ_BHZD01000001.1, forward strand.
CACGCCACCAACACCCACCACGCCCGCACCCGCCTCCTCCCGGTCGACTACGCCTCCCACTCCCCCCAGATCGAACAGATCCGGGACCGTCTGCGCGACGAACTCGGCGGCATCACCCCCCGCGACACCGGCGTTCCGATGTTCTCCACCCTCCTCGGCCGCTTCGTCGAGGGTGCGGAACTCACCCCCGACTACTGGTTCCGCAACCTCCGCGAACCCGTACAGTTCCACACCGCCATCACCCACCTCCTCCAAACAGGCCACCACACCTACATCGAAACCAGCCCCCACCCCGTCCTCACCCCCGCCATCGAAGAAACCGCCACCCACCACGACACCACCGTCCACACCACCGGCACCCTCCACCGCAACCACCCCGACACCCACCACCTCCACACCACAGCCGCCCACCTCCACACCCACGGCCACACCATCACCTGGCCCACAACCCACCACCCACCAACACCCCCCACCAACCTCCCCACCTACCCCTTCCAACACCAACACCACTGGCTGGACGCCGCACCACCCGTCGAAGGCTCAGCCGCGCGGGACGAGCTGTTCACCATCCGGTGGGAACCGGCAGGGGACCATGCCCCGGCCGTCGACCGGCCCGGACGCCCCCTCTCGCCGGACGACCTGGTGGTGCTGAGCGGGCCGTACGCCGCCGCCGAAGACGGAGAGCCGCACCCCGACGCCGTCACAGCCGTACTGCCCCTCTGGCTCCTCCCGGACCCCGGCAAGACCGAGTCCGCCCTCGACCGCGCCCGCACGGGTGTGACGCACGTGGTGGCGGTGATACAGCAATGGCTGGGGGACGCGCGCCGAGGTGGTGACGGGCTGCTGGTCGTCGCCACGTCGGGTGCGATCACCGTCGAGGACGAGCGTACGGACGGCTTCGGGGACGCGGCGGTGTGGGGAGCGGTCCGTGCGGCGCAGGCCGAGAATCCCGGCCGTATCGTGCTGGTGGACGTCGAGGACCGTGACGCGCTCGCCGATGCGGTCGCGGCGGTGCTCGCGAGCGGCGAGCCCGAAAGCGCCGTACGGAACGGGCAGTTGCTCGTGCCCCGGCTGACGGCAGTGGCCCCGGCGGCCACCCCGGGACCGGCTCCCGACCCGGCGGGCACCGTCCTGGTGACCGGCCGGCCCGACCCGTCGGCCGTGCGGCAACTGGTGGCCCGTGGCGCACGTCATTTCACGGTGCTCACCGGCCCGGACGGCGAAGCCGTGAAGGTGACCGCATCCGTGACCGCGTCCGTGACCGCGTCCACGACCGGCTCCGCCTCCTCGTGCGAAGTCCTCGCCCTCCCCTGGGACAGCACCGACCGACCGCAACTCACCGCCGTCCTGGACGAGCTGACGCGGCCGCTGGCCGGAGTCCTGCACGGCGTGCCGGACACGGACGACGAGGTACTCGGCTCCCTCACGCCGGACGGGCTCGACACCGCTCTGCTCCGGGTGGCCGCACCGGTGTGGTGGCTGCACGAAGCGACTCTCGGCCTCGCACCGGCCTTCTTCCTCGTGACGGCCCCAACGGCGGGCGTAGTGCCCAGGATCGGCGAAGTGGCGCAAGCGAGCGGCACCGCCTTCGTGACCGCTCTCGTCCAGCACCGGGCCGCTCTGGGGCTGCCGGGCCAGGTGATCGCCTGGGAGCGCGACGCGGACGGCGGGCGGCACGGCACGTCGCCCCTGTCCGACGACCGGGCCGCCGACCTGCTCGGGGCGGCGGACGGCGGGCCGTCGGTACTCGTACCGCTCAGTCTCGACGCCGGGGACCTGGCGGGCCGTGAGCGGTACGGGGACCTGCCGCCGCTGCTGGCCGCGCCGGCCCGTACCCGTACCGGTACCCGTTCCCGCGACGGCGGCCGTACAGATGCGCGGGACGGAACGCCCGGCGGCGGCACTGCGGATGCGGAGCGCCTCCGGAAGCGGCTGACCGGGCTCCCGGCGGACGCGGCGGACGAGGTGCTGACCGAGTTGGTGCGGCGTCAGGTGGCCGCCGCGCTCGGGCACGCCTCGGCCGCCGACATCGATCCGGACCGGGCCTTCCGCGAGCTGGGGCTCGACTCGCTGCTCGCCGTCGAGCTGCGCAACCGGATCGGCGCCGCGACGGGGCTGCGGCTGCCCGCGGGGCTGCTCTTCGACCAGCCGAACGCCGCGGCGCTGGCCGTGCACCTGCGGACGCTGCTGGCACCGCCCGAGGAGGCACCCTCGGCCGCCTCCGTCTTCGCCGAGCTCGACCGCGTCGAGGCGCTGGTGGGCGAGGCCGCCACGCACGACCAGGACGTGCGCGCCGGTGTCGTGGCGCGTTTGCGGGAGATCGCGGACCGGTTGACGGGCCGGACTGCGGACGGCGCGGCGGCGGACCGCGACCGCGTACGGACGGCGACCGACGAGGAGTTGTTCAGCCTCATCGACGGACTCGACTCGACCATCTGACGACGGAACGGAACGCGGGGTGGACACCGTGCACAGCAACGAAGAACGGCTCCGGGACTATCTGAAGCGGGTGACGGGCGACCTCCAGGCGGCCCGCGCCCGGGTGCGGGAACTGGAGGAGGACTCACGGGACGCCGTCGCCGTCATCGGCATGGGCTGCCGCTGGCCCGGGGGCGTCTCCTCCCCGGACGACCTGTGGCGGTTGCTCACCGGCGACACGGACGGCATCTCCGCGTTCCCGGACAACCGTGGCTGGGACGTGGCGGGGCTGTACGACCCCACGCCCGGCACACCGGGCCGTACCCATGTCCGTACCGGCGGGTTCCTGCACGACGCGGACCTGTTCGACGCGGAGTTCTTCGGCATCGACGATGCCGAGGCGACCATGATGGACCCGCAGCAGCGGCTGCTGCTGGAGACCGGCTGGGAGGCGATGGAGGACGCCCGGATCGACCCGCGCACCCTGCGCGGCAGCGACACCGGTGTGTTCCTCGGCATGGCGCGGCAGCCGTACGGGGACACGGTCGACGCCTTTCCCGAAGACGGCGTCGGCCACCGGATGACCGGCTCGATCACGAGCGTGGCCGCCGGCCGGCTCTCCTACACCTTCGGGTTCGAAGGGCCGAGTACGGCCCTGGACGCGGCCTGCGCCTCGGGGCTCGTCGCCCTGCACCTGGCCCGGCAGTCGCTGCGCAACCGGGACTGTTCGCTGGCGCTCGTCGGCGCCGCCACGGTCATGGCGGACGCGGAGATCTTCCTGGAGTACAGCAGGCAGGACGCGATGGCGCCGGACGGCCGCTGCAAGTCGTTCTCCGCGGCGGCCGACGGCGCCGGGTGGGCGGACGGTGTGGGGGTCGTCCTGCTGGAACGGCTCTCGGACGCGGTACGCAACGGCCGCCGCGTCCTGGCCGTCGTCCGCGGCAGCGCCGTCAACCACGACGGTGCGAGCAACGGCCTGACCGCGCCGAACGGCCCGTCGCAGCAACGGATGATCCGCAAGGCGCTGGCCGACGCCCGGCTGTCGCCGGGCCGGATCGACCTGGTCGAAGGGCACGGTACGGGCACGCCGCTCGGCGACGCCATCGAGGCCGACGCGCTGCTCGCCGCGTACGGGGCGGAGCGCGACCGGCCGCTGTGGCTGGGCTCGGTCAAGTCCCACCTCGGGCACCCGCAGGCGGCGGCGGGAATGGCCGGGCTCATGAAGGTGGTACTGGCGCTGCGCCACGGTACGCTGCCGCCGTCCCGGTACGCGGACCGGCCGGCCGAGACGGTGGAGCGGTCCCCCGGTGCCCTCCGGCTGGTGGCGCGGGCGGCACCGTGGCCGGAGACCGGACAGCCGCGCCGGGCGGCGGTGTCGGCCTTCGGCGTCAGCGGCACCAACGTCCACACGATCCTGGAACAGGCACCCGAACAGACACCGGAACCGGCCGGTACGGCGCCCGGCGCGGAGCCTGGCGACCGTGCGGTGCCGTGGGTGCTCTCGGGCCGTACGCCCGGTGCCCTGCGTGACCAGGCGCGGCGGCTGCTGGCCGATCTGGCGGCGCGGCCCGGCCGGTCCGTCCGGGACATCGGCTGGTCACTGGCGCTGACCAGGGCATCCTTCGCGCACCGCGCCGCAGTGCTCGGCGACGACCGGGACGCGTTGACGGCGGGACTGCGTGCGGTGGCGGACGGGCGGGCCGGAGCCGGGGTCGTCCGGGGCGGCTCCGGCGGCCGGCGGCAGATCGTCTTCGCTTTCCCGGAGTACGGCGGAGCGGCGGACCGGGACGCCTGGGCGGAGCTGGTGGCCACCCTGCGCGACCGGTCGCCCGGCTTCTCCGCCCTGTACGAGCGGTGTCGTACGGCTGCGGAGGCGTCGCTCTCCGATGCGGCGGACACCCAAGTGGACACCCAAGTGGACGCCCAGGTCGACGATCAGGTGACGGCGTACGCCGCGATGGCGGCCCTCGCCAACCTGTGGCGGTCCAGCGGCGTGCGCCCGGCCGCCGTCGTCGGTGACGGGCTCGGGGAGATCGCCGCGGCCTGCGCCGTGGGGGCGGTACGGCCGGAGGACGGCGCGCGGATGGCCGCGCTGCGCGGCAGCGGCGGCGATCCCGGCGCGGCGGCACCGGCCGTCGCGGAGACGGACGCCGCCTTTTGGTACTCCGCCGGTCAGGCCACCGAACTCGTCCTCGGTACGGTGCCGGCCGGGCACTGGCGGTCCGCCCCGGCAGGCTCCGAAGCGCTGGAGAAGGCGTGCGCGCAGTGGGACGGCCCACTCGTGATCTGGTTCGGGGTGCCTGGTGGCGCGGAGTTCGGGGTGCCTGGTGACGCGGAGTCCGGGGTGCCTGGTGGTACGGAGGCGGACGCGTCGGCCGACGTTCCGGACCGGCCGGGTGCGGCAGTCGTGATTCCCGGCGCCCACCATCGGGACGCGGCCGACCCGCTGCTGCCGGGCCTGGCGACGGCGTTCGCGTACGGCGCGTCCCCGGACTGGCGAGCGGCGTACGACGGCACCGGCGGCCGGGCGGTCTCCCTGCCCACGTACGCCTTCCAGCGCCGCGGCTACTGGCTCGGCCGCGACGACCGCGAGGGCCCTGACATCCCCGAGGGCCACGACGACCGTGACAGCCGTGACGACCGGCACGCCGGTGCTGCGGCCCCCGGGCCGGTGAGCACCTCATGACCGGCGCCCCGTCCACCACGACCGGCACGCCCTTCACCGGCGTCTTCTGGGCCGCCCGGGCCGCCGAACAGGAACAGGTCTTCCGCGAGCTGCGGCGACGACCGCCCTCCTGGCACCCGCTCGTCGCCGAGGCCGGTGTGCTGTCCGCCAAGGAGGGGGACGGGTTCTGGGCGGTCGTCCGGCACGCGGACATCCTCGAAGTGAGCCGCGACCCGGCGGCCTTCTGCTCCGGGCGCGGCATGCTGCTCGACGACTTCCCGCCGGAGATCCTCCAGGCGACCCAGTCCTTCATCGCCATGGACGATCCGCGCCACGCCCAGTTGCGGCGGCTGGTGGTCGCGGCCTTCACGCCCCGGCGCCTGGCGGCCGTCAGGGAGCAGATCGCCGCCCAGGCCCGGCAGATCGTGGACGGTCTCCTCGCCACCGGCGACTGCGACTTCGTGGCCCAGGTCTCCCGCCGTCTGCCGGTGTGGACCATCGCCGAGATGATGGGGGTACCGGCGTCGCTCCACGACGAACTGGCCGCGGCGGCCGACGTCCCGCTGTCGGTCCACGAGGAGTCCGTGCACCGGGGCCGCGATCCGATGCGGGTGGTCGCCGAGGCCGTCGAGTTCGTCACCGGCATCGGCACCGGCCTGGCCCGGGCCCGGCGCCGCCGGCCGGCCGACGACCTGATGACCAGCCTGGTGCAGACGGAGATCGACGGTGCCCGGCTGACCGACCGGGAGATCGGCGCCTTCTTCAATCTCCTGGTCACCGCGGGCTTCGACACGACGCGCAACACCATCAGCCATACGGCGCTGGCGCTCACCGCCCACCCCCGGCAACGGGAGCTGCTCCGGGCGGACTTCCCGGGGCTGGCGAAGACGGCGGTGGAAGAGTTCGTGCGCTGGGCCACCCCGGTGCTGACATTCCGGCGCACCGCCACGCGGGACGTGGAGCTGGGCGGCGCGCGCATCGCCGAGGGGGACAAGGTCGTCCTGTTCTACCTGTCGGGCAACCGGGACGAGCGGGTGTTCACCGACCCCCGCGCCTTCGACGTCCGGCGCTCGCCCAACCCGCACGTGGGCTTCGGCGGTGGCGGGCCGCACCACTGTCTCGGCGCCGTCGTGGCGCGTACGCAGCTGACCGAACTCTTCGGTGAACTGCTGCGCCGGGTGCCGGATTTCGAGGTGGGAGACGCCTCCTACCTGCACAGCAATTTCGTCCACGGCATCACGCGCCTGCCGTGCGCGCTGCCGCGTGGACACCGGAACCGAACGGGAGCAGAGCGTTGAGCGACACAGCAAGCCGTACGCACGAGAGTGCGGGGCCGCGGCACACCGGCGACGGCACCGTGGTCAAGCCGGGCGACCCCCGGTACGCCGACCTGATCTCCGGCACCAACCAGCGGTTCATCGGCAGCCCGGAACGCATCAGGCTGATCACCTCCACGGCCGACGCGGTGCACGCCGTGCAGGAGGCCGTGCGCGAGGGCAAGCGCATCGCGGTGCGCAGCGGAGGGCACTGCGTCGAGGACTTCGTGTGCAACCCGGACGTGGAGGTCGTGCTCGACATGACGCGGATGTCGCGCATCGAGTTCGACCACGCGCGCCAGGCATTCGCCGTGGAGAGCGGCGCGCTGCTGTTCAACGTCTACGAGCAGTTGTACCGGCGCTGGGGCGTCGTCATTCCCGGCGGCATCTGCTATTCGGTCGCCGTCGGCGGCCATGTCTGCGGCGGCGGATACGGCATGCTGTCGCGCACCCTCGGGCTGACGGTGGACCACCTGGAGGCCGTCGAGGTGGTCTGCGTCGACGCCCAGGGCAAGGCGTACAGCGTGGTGGCGAGCCGGGACCCGGACGACCCGAACCACGATCTGTGGTGGGCCCACACCGGTGGCGGGGGCGGCAACTTCGGGCTGGTGACGCGTTACTGGTTCCGTACGCCCGGCCGTACCGGTACCGACCCGTCGCAGCTTCTGGTCGCCCCGCCCGCCAAGGTTCTGTTCGGCCAGACAGCCATCCCCTGGGACCGGCTGTCGGAGGCGGACTTCCGCCGGCTGCTCCTGAATTACGGTGCCTGGAGCGAGCAGAACAGTGCGCCTGGCTCGCCGGGCGCGGAAGTCTCCAGTGTTCTGGTGCTCAACCACCGTGCCGGCGGACCGGTGGCACTGGTCAGCCAGATCGACGCGGAGCGGCCCGGTGCGCGGGACCGGCTGCGCGGCTTCCTCACCGCGCTGGTCGAGGGCACTTCCGTCCAGGGCGATCCCACCGTCACCGAAGCCGTCCAGGAACTGACCTGGCTCCAGGCCAACCGGCACCTCGTCACCATCATCGGCAACCAGCCGATCCCCTCGGTCCGCGGCGCCACCAAGTCCGCGTACCTGCGCACCAATTACTCCACCGATCAGGCCGCCACCATGTACCGGCATCTGAACCGTCCCGACGTGCACAGCCCCGGCGCGATCGTGATGCTGATGCCCTTCGGCGGGCAGATCAACGCGGTGTCCCCGGACGCCACCGCCTCCGCGCAGCGCGACTCGGTCATCAAGATGCGGATCGAGAACTGGTGGGTGAACCCGGCGGACGACGCGTCGAACATCGGCTGGACGCGAGAGATCTTCCAGGACCTGTTCGCGGACACCGGTGGCGTGCCCGTACCGGACTCCGCCACCGACGGCTGCTACATCAACTACGCGGACGCCGACATGACCGACCCGGAGTTCAACCGGTCCGGCGTCCCCTGGCCGGCTCTCTACTACAAGGACAACTATCCGCGTCTGCGCAGGGTCAAGGGACGCTGGGACCCGCGCAACGTGTTCCGGCACCGGATGAGCGTCGAACCGCCGGCCGCGGCGTTCCGGTGACGTGGCACCGGCGTCGGCGAACGGCAGCACCTCGCGCATGGTTCTGCTGATCAGGCACACGGAGCAGAGCTACTGGATCAGCCTGACCCGTTCGACGGCACCGTCCGCATACCGGCGCCGGCCACCAGGATTCCGGGAGCAATGGAGCAAGTCCTGCTGCTGCCGCAGGCCGGAAGATCAGCTACAGCCGTCTGCCGACGACGCCGCTCGCACAGGGCGAGGTCCTCGGCAAGTCGGAAGCACTTGTGGACGACGGCAGGCTGACGGGAAGCGCGAACCTCGACGCGTCGCGCGCGGAGTTTCCCGTCCTGTTGCGCTTCGACCGCTGGCTGGCAGGCCCTGGTGCGGGCCTCCTCGTCGAGGCGCTGCACGGTCCATCACCTGCTGGCCCTTGAAGACGGGCTCCGATCGACCTGGTCGGCCCTCGTTCGCTCCGCCCCCGGGTGCCGGGCATCCGGGGACGGAGCTTCGCGCGAAGCCGGTCAGCAGCGGCCGGTCAGCAGTAAGCCGGTCAGCGGGAGTCGCTCAGCAGGAGGCCGGTCAGCAGGAGCCGAGGTCCTGCCAGACACCCCACTCGCCCGTGGTGCCGGGCTCTTCGCCCGTCGTCCACCACTTGGCCTTCCAGGTGTGCCCGCGGTGCGCGACCTGCTGGCCGGCGGTGTAGACCGTGCCGGTGGCCCAGGGTGCGGCCGTGCACTGGCCGCCGCTGCCGCCGGTGACGGTCAGGGCGTAGGCCGCCGTGTGGCTGCCGGAGGGGCCGGTGCCGGTGACGGTGATGCGATGCGTGCCGGACGGCGTGGCGGCGGTCGTGGTGAGGGTCAGGGTGGCCGAGCCGCCCGCGGTGACGGAGTCGGGGCTGAGCGCGGCGGTGACGCCCGCGGGGACGCCGCTGACCTTCAGGTCCACCTTCTGGGCCGCGCCGGCGGTCACCGCGGTGCGCACCGTGGTGGTGGCCGTACCACCCGCCGTCACCGATCCGGCGGCGGGTGCCGCCGTGACCGAGAAGTCGTTCTGCGGGGTGCTGGAGCCACTGGTGAAGGGCGCGAAGATCCGGGTGAAGTCCCAGGTCTGCTGCTCGATGCCGGAGCAGTTGTCCGCGGCCGGGCCGCCGGGGCAGCTCCCGTTGTCGCGCTGCAGCGCCCAGAACGACAGGGTGTTGATCTTCTTGGCCTCGGCCCAGTCGTAGACCTGCCGGGCGTTGGCCAGGGTGAAGGTCTCGGCCGGGCCGAAGTCGTCGACGCCGGGCATCTCGGTGACGCCGATCATGCTCCAGAGCTGGGCGTCGCTCTTGTCCGGGTAGAGCCGCGCGAGCTGGTCGTGCAGGCCCTGGGCGGCGGTCTCGGTGTCGCGTGCCATGTCGTGGGCGGCGTTGTCGTAGTAGTCGAACGTCATCAGGTTGACCACGTCGACCCGGGCGCCGTTCTGCACCGCGTTCTTCAGCAGGGCGACGCCGTTGGCGGCGGGGCCGCGGGTGGTCGTCGGCAGGGTGTAGGAGATTTCGAGCTTCCGGTTGTTGGCTGCCGCCCAGTCCTGTACGAGTTTGATCGCCTTGTTCCGCCGGTCGATGCCCGCGGTGTTGTCCAGCGCGTCGACTTCGATGTCCATGTCGAGTCGGCTGATGTCGTAGGTCGTGACGACCTTCTGGTACGCGGCGGCGATCTGCTGGACGTCGGTGCAGCTGTCGGCGATCTCGGTGCCGGTGGTGTCGGCGGTGTACCCGCCGAACGAGGGGATGGCGTCACCGCCCCTGGCCTGCAGGGTCTTGATGTCGTCACCGAAAGTGGCCGGGGAGATCGGCATGCTGGTGCTGCCGTTCCACAGGGGCGTGCAGGAGCCCTTGGCGGCCGTCTGGATGAACGCCATCGTCAGGTGCTTGGCACCCGACTCGGCGGACATCGCGGCGGGGCTCTGGCCGGTCCAGGATTCGAAGTAGGGGGCGAAGACCTGGGCCGGGAGGGGTGTGGCCGCCGCCGCGGTGCCGGTGCCGGTGCCGGCGAAGCCGAGCGCGGTGGCCGCGGTGAGCGCGGCGGCGAGGGCCGCCCGTAAGGGGTGCTTGCGTCTCATGTCCGTTCCGTCCAGCCGAAGGGGGTGTCCAGCTCGCCCCGTGCGTGCGGTGCACGGGACGGGGAAGAAAGTCCCCCTGAGAGCACGAACATGTCAATGGTCTGGACCAAACTAGGACTAGACCAATCACCGTCGAGGGGGCCGGTGCGCCCCGGAAGCGCCTGTTCTTCCACGCCGGAAGGCCCCGTAATGGGGCTGGTCCGGTGCGCTCCCGCCGAAGGCGGGCGGCCGTCCCCGCCACGATCGGCAAGGTGCGGCCGCTGTTCGACGGCGGGCTGCGCTTCCGTAGCCGGGGGGCTGTACGGGGGCGGGGCGGTGACCGTGGTCGAGATGGACGGGGTCGCCACGGCGAAGGACGGAATCCCCTACGACCCGTTCTACGTCTGGGTGTGCCGCTTCGAGGGCGAGACCATCGTCGAGGTGAACGCGTACATCGGCTCCGCGGCGGTCAACGACATCCTGGAGCGGCTGTCTCCCGAGTGACCGGCCGGTCCGACCGGTCAGTGTGACCGGCCGGCCTGACCGGTCAGTGTGACGCCGGTCTGACCGGTCAGCGGCGTACCGCCCCGGCGATCAGGCGCACGGTGTCGTACGGCCGGGTGAAACAGGCGAAGTGGTCGCCGGGCACCGTGGCCAGGGTGATGTCGTCCGCCGCGTAGTCCTGCCACGCCGCGGCGGCCGCCGCGTCGAGGCCCGGGTCATGGGCGGCGCGGATCACGGTGACGGGCCACGGGGCCCGCCGGGCCCGGCGCGGATCATGGTGACGGGCCACGGGGCCCGCCGGGCCCGGCGCGGGGGCCCCGGCGGGGTGCGTGCCGGTCATCCGTCCGCCGTCCCGTCGTCCGGTGCCGTCCGCCCCGGTTGCTGCGGCCGGCCGATCAGCTCCGCCATCGCGGCCACGGTGGAGGCTTCCAGGAGCGTGCGCAGGGGGACGCGTCGGCCGAAGCGCGCGCGGAGGGCGGAGGCGAGCCGCATGGCGCGCTGGCTGTCGCCGCCCAGGTCGACGAAGCGCTCGTGCCGGGAGGAGACCTCGCGGCCGAGGACGGCCGACCACTCTTCCGCGACGGCCTGTTCCCCCGCGCCGCGTGGAGGCTCGCCGGGGACGGGGGTGGGTTCCGGGGCGTCCCAGGCGGCGAGGCGTCCGCGGTCCACCTTGCCGTTGCCGTCGAGCGGGAGTTCGTCCAGCAGCAGGTAGTGGTCGGGCCGGGCGAAGGAGGGCAGCCGGGTGCGGGCGTGCTCCCGTACGGACGTCTGGTCGAGGGTGTCGGCGACGGGCAGGAGGTACGCGATCAGCCGGCGGGCGGGGCCCTGTCCGGTGACCACGGCGACGGCGCGGGCGACCTGGTGGTGGGAGGCGAGGGCGGCCTCGATCTCGCCGACTGCGATGCGATACCCGTTGATCTTGACTTGATGGTCGGTGCGCCCCAGGAACTCCAGGACGGCTCCCGGCCGGTAGCGTCCCAGGTCGCCGGTGCGGTACCAGCGGGCCCCGGCGTGGTGGACGAAGCGCCGGGCGGTCTGTTCGGGGGCGGCCCGGTAGCCGCGGGCGACTCCCACGCCGCCGATCCACAGTTCGCCGGTCACCCAGTCCGGGCAGTCGCGCCCCCGGCCGTCCACGACACGGTAGCGCTGGTTGCCCAGCGGACGGCCGTAGGGCAGCGAAGACCAGCCGTCCTCGGCACCGTCCGCCTCGAAGTAGTTGGAGTACACGCTGCCTTCGGTGGCGCCCCCGCAGGCGACGAAGCGGCAGCCGGGCACCAGGGCGCGCAGCCGCGCGGGCAGATCGGTGCCGATCCAGTCCCCGCCGGTGAGCACCAGCCGCAGCGTGTCCGGCGGCGGACCGTCCTCGGCGGCGGTGATCAGCGCGTCCAGAAGGCCCGGCACCGAGTGCCAGACCGTGACGCGGTGGGCGCGGACCAGGCGGAGCCACGCCTGTGGGTCGCGGGCCTCCCCGGGGGCGGGTACGACGACGGCTCCCCCGGCCGCCAGCGGCCCGAAGATCTCGTAGACGGAGAGGTCGAAGTCGAGTGCGGAGACGGCGATGCCGCGGTCGTGGCGGCCGACGGCCCAGCGGTGGTTGATGTCGTCGACGGTGTTGACCGCCGAGCGGTGGGTGATCTCGACGCCCTTGGGGCGGCCGGTGGAACCGGAGGTGAAGATGATGTAGGCAGGGGCGGAGACGCTGGTGGTCACGGGGCGGCGCAGCGGTGTCGTCGCATGAGTGTCCTGCCAGGTCAGCTGGTCGACCGGGGGCAGCCGGCCGGCGGCGGGCCGCGGACCGGCGGAAAGCCGCGGGCCCGGCGGCGGCGCGCCCGGCGCGTCCGCGTCGGTGATCTCCTTGCGCACCCCGGCGATACGGAGGATGTCCGTACGGCGTCGCTCGGGCTGTTCGGTACCGATGGGCACGTAGCAGCCTCCCGCGGCGAGGACGGCGAGCGCCACGCGGATCTGGTCGGGCACGGTCTTCAGGCAGACGGCGACCGGCTCGCCGGGGCGCAGGCCGCGGTGCCGCAGCAGGGCGGCCATGCGCAGGGCGTCGTCGGCGAGGGCGCCGCGGGTGACGGTGCCCTCGGCGCAGAGCAGTGCGGGGCGTCCGGGGTCGGCGGCGGCCAGTTCGAAGAAGCGCTGGTGCAGCAGGTGACCGCTCTCCGCCCGGTAGGTGGCGTTGGCCAGGTTGCGGGTCTGCTGTTGGGTGGCCGGCAGGTGGGACGGGGGCGGCTGGTTCCAGTCCTGGTCGCACAGGGCGGTCAGCAGGTCGCCGCCCAATTCGGTCATCGCCGCCGGGAGCCCGGCGGGGAAGAGGCCGTCGGCCAGGTCCCAGGCGAGGCAGACGCCGCCGAAGTGCTTGACTGCCAGGCAGTCCAGCCATACCTGCGGGGACTGGGTGATCATCCATACGAGCGGGCCGAAGCAGCGCTCGAAGCACGCCGGGATCAGGTCCGCGTCCAGCAGGTTGGTGTAGACGGCCCCGGCGGGCGGGAGCCCTTCGCCGCGTGCGCGGGCCAGTTCCCTGAGCCCGGCCGGCCCGGCGGCGAACTGCTGTCGGCGGGCCGTACGCCGTTCCTGGTCGACGGTGTGCACCAGTTCCCGGAGCGTGGCGGCCCCGGAGACGTCGATACTGGCCGGCCGCAGGCGGGTGAAGTCGCCGGCCACGGGCTCGGCACCGGAACGGGACGCCAGGCGCGGGAACTCCGGCAGACTGACGATGAAGTCGTCGTCGGTACTGAAGCGGCCCAGAGTGTGCGCGAAGGCGGCCAGGAGTACGGAGTCCGGTTCCAGGCCCTCGGCGTGCGCTCTGGCGCTCATCCGCCGCCATCGCGGGGCCGGGACGGTCAGGACCCGCCGGCTGAAGCGCGCGCCGGTCACCGTCTCCGGGTCGGCGGTCAAAGGCAGTGCGGGGGGAGCCAGGCTGCGGCCGTCCAGCCGCTGTCGCCAGGCGCCCAGGTCCATGTCTGGCGGGGCGTGGGTTTCATGGCACTGCCGGGCGAAGATGTCGTAGTGCGGCGCCGGCGGGGCGGCTCCGCCGTAGAGGCGGGCGAGGTCGGTCAGCAGGACGCCGATACTGGGCGGGTCGGCGGCCAGCAGGTCCACGTCGATGTGCAGGCGGCTGTCCGTGCCGGACAGCAACGTCAGCCGTACGTCGAGCACCTGCCCGCGTGCCACGTCCAGCCGCTGGCCCGACATCTGTGCACGGACGGCGGCCAGTGTCCGTGCCTGCTCCTCGGCGCCCATGGCGGTGAGGTCCCGGACGAGGAGGCGGGCGGTGGGGGCGCCGAGCAGGGTGGCGGTCCCGTCGTCGCCGGGGAAGGCGGTACGCAGCGGCGGGTGCCGCTCCTGGAGGCGGGTGACGGCGTCGCGCAGCCGTGCCGGGTCCACCGCCGTACCGTCGAACTCGAAGTACATGTGGCAGGCCACGCCGCCCAGCGGTGCCGTGTCCTCGCGGCCGAGGCGGTAGGCGGACTGGACGGAGGTCAGCGGGATCTTCCGGCCCGGTCCCGGGCCGGGTTGCTCCCTTCCCCGCGGCGCGCTGTTCCTGTTGCCGGTTGCCATCGGTGGCCTTCTCCTTTCGTACGGCTTGCTCGCGTACCGCGATGGGTGTCCGGGGGTCGTTCCGTGGTCAGCCGCGGGCTTCCCGTGTCGCGGCCGTGATGATCTGCGTGGCCTGTACGGCCTGCTCGTCCGAGATGGTCAGCGGCGGCATGATGCGCAGGCAGTTGCCGAAGGTGCCGCCCACGCCGACCAGCAGCGCCAGTACCCGGCACTGTGCGGTTCGCCGCCGGCGAGGTGGATGCGCACGTACTTGTTGCCGTACAGCAGCCAGAACTGACCGTGCTGATCCGGGACCGGGACCGCCGCGTCGATGCGGACGGACACGAGGGTCTCCTTTCTGAGAGGGGTGCGCCCGCGCTCCGGTCTCCGCCGGCCGGCGGCGAACGGCACCTGTCGAACGGCACATGTCGCGGCGGCTGCGGAGGATTTCCGCCGGGCGTGCACCACGTTGATGGGCAGACGTCTCCCGATTCACCCGGTGCGGCACCGTTGTCGGCACACCGGGCGACGGCGCCGGCAGGCAGAAGGCACGGTCGACCGCGCGCCGTGGCGTTGTTCGCCGTGCCGATCACGGTTCGCGGTTTCCTGGCGCCACTGCCGCCGCTGCCCGGGGTCCGCGGACGGTGCGAGCGGTCCGGAGGAGTGGGAAGAGGAGACTCCGGCTCTGCTCCGCCATCATCTTCAGCCGTTTCGGCAGTTGTCCAGGCAGGGCGGAGGGCCTTCCATGCAATGCATCTTTCACACACCTGAAACCCGGCCAATCCCTGCCGTCCCCTCAGGGAGAACGCGGTCCCCGCAGCACCCGGCGGACCCAGTTCTTCGCCCGTACGCCGACCGTTGCGAGGGGTACCTTTCAGCCGCCATACACCGGTGGCAGTTACCAGGAGGAAGAATTGGCCGGTTCTCCGCCTCGGCCGCCCCACTGCGGGGGCTGACAGATCACTTTCGCCGTCCGGCGAACGCGTCCGGTATCGGCTCGGCGCGCTGACTCGTTTTCGGCATCAGCAACCTCGTGCCGCACAGCGACAGAAGAACGGGGAATTTCCTGTGCCGGGATTGTTTCCGCGTGCACGCTGTTGCGTCCTTTTACGGACAAGCGGAGATCACCTGCGATGTTCAAGGTTTTCGGGGGTACGCCACCCTTAGCCCTCGACAGAACGAAGGGGCATGACGCCGGTGCCCGAGGTTTCCTCGACACCGTCGACCGTCACCCTCACAAAAAATTCCGATCTTCGCGCGCCGTGAATCCGCACGGCGCGAAACATCCGATGTCACGAAGGGAAATTACCGGCCATGGTCGATTCATCCCCCGTCACGTCCCGGAACCTCGCCGACGAACTCACCGCACGACGCGAGAAGGAACCGGTGGGCAACGCCCTGCTCGACGCCGCCGCCGACGGACGGCTGTCCGTCGACGCGTTGCGCCGCCTGGTCAGCACGGAAGCCCAGTGCCACCTGGCCGAACTCGGCGCCTACGGGACGGTGCTGGCCCGGTTCCCGCGCCGCCCGGCGGCGGACCTGAGCATCCGGCTCGCCCGGCTGGTCTACGACGCCCAGCCCAAACTCCAGGCATGTGCGCGTGACCTCGGCCTCGACGACCTGTACGGCAGCGACCGGCCGACGGAGCTCACCGGCTACACGTTCAACGGCGTCCTGAGCTGGGTGGCGGCACAAGGCAGCCAGGCCGCGTTCGCGCTGGCCTCCACCACCGACTTCCAGGTGTACTTCTCGGGCTGCGCCGAACTCGTCCGGCACATCAGGCGGACCGGCTTCGAAGCCCCGCAGTCCTTCCTCACCTACTACGAGGACGAAGTGCCGCAGGAGCTGACACAACTGGCCCTGGACGTGGTGCAGGACGGGCTCGACCGGGGCGACGACCCGCGCGACGCCGTGTTCTGCGCCCGGCTGCTGGAGGAGTCCATCGGCGACTTCTGGCGTACCGCCGCCGGGCCCGCCTGAGGAACCGGGCCAACCGGCCCCCACCCGAGAACCGAGGAGGCAGTATGCGGGTCGGCATCGCCGGAGCAGGAGCCGCTGGACTGGCCACCGCCTGGCTGTTGGACGGTGTCCACGACACGCTGGTGCTCGAAGCACGCGAAGACATCGGGGGCAACCTGCGGTCGGTCCACCTGCCCGGTGCCGCCGGGACACCCACCGCCCTGGACCTCGGCGTACAGGAGGTGCCTGGCGACGGGGTGACCGCACGCCTGGCGGAAGCCCTCGGCCTGGACGGCACGCAGTGGGACGAGGTGCCCGCCGGCCGCACCGTCGTCCGCGACGGCCCCCGCGCGGCGCGGGCGACCGACGGCCGCCCGCCCGCGCCGTGCCGCGCCACCGAGGACGCGGCGGGCGAGGCCGCGGAACTGCTGGCCGCGCACGCCGCCGCCTGGCAGCGGGACGAGCTCGCCTGGACCGTCCCGCTGGCGACGTTGGTGGAGCCCTGGGACCTGCCGCGGCACGTCAAGGACGCGGGGGTGTACGCCCTTCCCGCCTCGGTGTTCGGCTGCACCCTCCAGGACGCCCGGCGTCTGTCGGCCCGCGCCGTGGGGATGTTCTACGCCGACCCCGGCGACGGTGCCGATGCCCGTACGTACCGGCTGCGCGGTGGAATGCAGGCGCTGGCCTGGCAGTTGGCCCGCCGTTGCCGGTCGGTCCAGCTGCTGCCCGGAACCTCCTTGCGACGGATCCGCCGTACGGCGGGCCGCCTGGAAATGATCGATGCGCACGGTGCCCGGCACGCGGTGGACGCCGTGGTGCTGGCCCTGCCCGCCGAAGCGGCGCGGTGCGTGCTCGGCTCCCTCGGGGGCGCCGGCCGGGTCCGGGCGCTGCTGACCGCGTACACGTACCACGACCTGGTCTACGGCGTGCACGGCGACCCCTGTTACCTGCCCGCCGGACGGGAGCACTGGTCACCGTCGACCGTCACCGTGCACGGCCCGTGGGCGGAGACCACCGCGTGGCAGCGGCGCCCGGAAGGCGACCTGTTCGTCAGTCAGCTCACGCACCGCGACACGCTCCCCCGTTCCGTCCTGGCCTCCACCGCCTTCCGGACGCTGCAACCCACCCCGGAGATGCTCTCCGCCCAGGCCGAGCTGCTGTCCCTGCAAGGCGACGGCGGCGTGTACTTCGCCGGCCATGTCGCCACCCGGTCCGACGACCTGGACAGCGTCCTGGCGTCCGCGGCCGACGTCGCCCGCCGGCTGGCGCCCCGCAGTCCCCGCCCGGCGCACCTGCTGCGCCCCACCGGAAAGGAAACCCCGTGAACCAGCCCGTCTTCCGTGACCAGCGCGCCCATGTCGCCGACCTCGTGATCCCCTGTGTGGACGTGGCCGCCGGACGTACCACCGAACCGAGCCGTATCGCCGGTCTCGACGACCCCGGCGACGTCGCGTCCGTCGTCGCGGCGTACGCCGCGGGCAACGCCCGCAAGGTGTTCCTGGACGTCTTCGACCCGTGGGACGCCGTCGACTACCTCCCGTCGCTGCTGCGCCGACTCAAACAGACCGGCGTCAGCCTGCTGGTGTCCGTCGGGCACGGGCAACTGCCCTCCCTCCTGCACACCGGCGGCCTCTTCGAGGCCGGTGCGGACGTGCTGTCCGTGAGCACCGGCCTGATCGAGAAACCGGAGACCGTCCAGGCAGCCGTCCGGGAGTTCGGGGCCGAACGGCTGATGGGCGTCATCAACTGCCGCCGGACCGCGCCCGACCGGTGGAGTGCCTACACCCACGACGGCGAGCAGGACGCCGGCACCGGCGCCGTCGACGTGGCCAGGCAACTGGCCGGCCTGGACGTCGGAGCCATCCTCGCCAACAGCGTCGACCGCGAGGGCACCGGCCAGGGCTTCGACCTCGACCTGTGCCACGCCGTCGCCACCGCCTCCGGTCTGCCCGTCATCGCCTCCGGCGGCTGCGGCAGCCTGGACCACCTGCACGAAGCCCTCGACGCGGGCGACACGACGTACGTCCTGGTCAACAACATGCTGCACAAGGGGCAGCACAGCATGGCGGAGATCCGCGACCACCTGCTGGCCCACTCCTCGTTCCGCGCGACCGGCACATGAGCGCCGCGACCATGCGCCAGCTGGTCTTCGGCCGCTACGGCGACCCCGCCGAAGTGCTGCTCCTGCACCGCCGTCCGGTGCCCGAGCCGGGGCCGGGCGAGGTCCGGGTACGGATGCGGGTCAGCCCCGTCAACCCCTCCGACGTGCTCCTGGTGCAGGGGCGTTACGGGCGGCCCGCCGCCTTCTCCCCCGGGCTGCGGCCGGACGGGAACAGCTCGGCGTCCCCCGTGGGGTTCGAGGGCGTCGGTGTCGTCGACGCCGCGGGCCCCGGCGTGCCGTACCCGACGGGTACGCGGGTGGCGGTGTCGGCGCTGGGCACCTGGGCCGAGTACCTCGTCACGGACGCGGACGACGTCCTGCCCGTCCCCGCGGAACTCTCCGACGAGGCGGCCTGCCAGCTCACGATCAACCCGGTCACCGCCCACCTCCTCCTCGACGATCTCGGTCTGGAAGAGGGCGAGCTGCTCCTGCTGACCGCTGCCGCGTCCGCCGTCGGCCGGATGGTGCTCCAGCTCGCCGGCGGGCGGGGGTTGCGCTGTCTGTGTCTGGTGCGCGACAAACGGCACCGCCCGGCGTTGATGGCAACGGGCGCCGAAGCGGTCCTGGTCCAGGGGGAGGAACGTCTCGCCGAGCAGTTGGCGGCCCTCGCCGAGGGGCGCGGCATCGCCGCCGTACTGGACGCCGTGGGCGGCCCCACCGGGACGCTGGCGCTGCAATCCCTGCGCGACGGCGGGCAGTTCGTCAGTTACGGTCTGCTGTCCGGTGAGCCCCTCACCGTCGCGCCGGAGGAACTGATCTTCCGTGGCATCGCGATGACCGGCTTCTGGCTGCCCGAACGTCTCGGCCGGTGGGCCGCCCACCGCACCGACCGGCTGCTGCGCCAGGTCACCGGGCAGTTGCTCGACGGCCGCCTCAGCGTCCCCGCGGTCGAGCCCTACGACCTGGCCGACGCGGCCCGCGCCGTACGCCACTCGCAGTGCTCGGGCCGTACGGGCAAAGCCGTACTGACCAGCTGACCGGCCCCCTCCTCCGCGTCCTTCGCTCTCTCCTCCGCATCCCCCACACCCCCTCATCCCCGCATCCCTTCACTCCCGTACTGGACGAGCCATGAGCCGCGACCTCGATCACACCCCCGGCACCGGCCTCGACGCCACCCCCGAATCCGTCCCCGGATCCGTCCCCGAATCCGTCCCCGACACTGTCCGCGCCTGGAACGACACCGCGACCGACTACCCCCGCGACGCCACCGTTCCCCAGCTCTTCGCCGAACAGGCCCGCGCGCACCCCGACCGGACAGCCGTGGAGTGGAACGGCGGCTGCTGGAACTACCAAGAGCTGTATGCACGCGTCCGCCGCGCCGCCGCTCATCTGCGCTCCCGGGGCGTCCAGGACGGCGACACCGTGGCCGTCCTGCTGCGCCGCTCACCGGAGGCCGTCGTCGCGATCCTCGCCGTACTGGAAGCCGGCTGCGCCTACCTCCCCCTGGACCCCGGCGACCCCGCGGACCGGCTGGAGACGGTGCTGACCGGCGCCGGAGTACGGCGCTGCGTCACCACACCGGGAACCGCTCCGGAACCGGTACGCGAGCACTGCGCGCAGATCACCACCGACGACCTGAGCGACCACCCGCTGCCGGACTCCGGCGACCGCTGGGGACGGGACCGGCGCGCCACCGACCCCGCGTACGTGATCTACACATCCGGCTCCACCGGGGCGCCCAAGGGCGTCGTCTGCCCGCACCGCGGACCGGTCCGCCTGGTGAAGAACACCGACTGGCTGCAACTGGAACACACCGACCGGCTGCTGGCCACCACGGCGCTGACCTTCGACCTCTCCTGTCTGGAGCTGTTCGGCCCGCTGCTGAACGGCGCCTGTCTGGTCCTGCCCGAACCCGAGACCCTGCTGTCCGCCGACGCGCTGGAAACGGTGCTGCGGGAGCTGCGCATCAGTGTGCTGTGGCTGAGCGCGGGCCTGTTCCACCAGCACGCGGAAGCCAGTCCGCGGATGTTCGGCTCATTGCGCGCCCTGGTCGCCGGAGGTGACGCGCTCAATCCCTCCGCGGTACGCGCCGTCCTGCGCCACGGCCGGCCCGAACTGCTGATCAACGGCTACGGGCCGACCGAGGCGTCCTCCCTCGTCACCGCCCACCGCGTCGACGACCTGGCCCCGCACGCCGAGACCGTGCCGATCGGCCGACCGATCGCCAACGCCACCGCCTACGTCGTACGGGAGGACGGCCGCCTGGCCGCCCCCTGCGAGGACGGCGAGCTGTGGGTCGGCGGGGACGGTGTCGCCTGCGGTTACCTGGGCGACCCCGACCGGACCGCCGAGGTCTTCGTCCCCGACCGGTTCGGCGGTGACCCGGACGCCCGGCTCTACCGCACCGGCGACGTCGCCCGCCAACGCCGCGACGGCGTCCTGGAGTACCGGGGGCGCCGCGACCGGCAGGTCAAGATCCGCGGCTACCGGGTGGAACTGGACGAGATCGAACTGACACTGGCCCGCCATCGGGAGGTCCGCGAGGCGGCCGTGGACATCTTGGGCGACGGGCCGGGCCGGCACCTGGCCGCGGCGGCCGTGCCCACCCCGGGCGCGCAGGCCGAGGGACTGCCCCGGCGGCTCACCGCCTACGCCCGCGACCGGCTGCCCCCGTACATGGTCCCCACGCGGATCGCCACCGTCACGGAGATTCCCCTCAAGCCGAGCGGAAAGATCGACCGCGACCGGTTCCTGGAACTGGTGGCCCGGCAGAGCGACCGGCCACGCACCGGTGGCGAGCCGCCCCGCGGCGCCGCCGAGGAAGCCGTCGCCGACATCTGGACGCGACTGCTCGGCCTCGACCGGGTAGGGCGGGAGGACGAGTTCTTCGCCTTGGGCGGTACGTCGCTGCACGCCATTCAGGTCGTCACCGCCGTACGGGACCGCCTGGAGCTGCCCCCGGGCTCCGGCCGCGCACTCATCGGACATCTGCTGGACGGCCCTTCCCTGTCCGCATTCACCGCCCGCGCCACGGCGCTGCGCGACGGCGGCGACGGGACGGAGGCCACCGTGGATTTCGCCGCGGAGTCCCGCCTCGACGCCCGGCTGCGTTTCGACGCCCGGCCCGCCGCGACAGCCACCCCGCCCCGCTCGGTCCTGCTGACCGGCGGAACCGGCTTCCTCGGTGTCCACCTGATCGACCGGCTCGTCGACGCCGGGGTGCGACGGGTGCACTGCCTGACCCGCGCCGACGACCGGGACGCCGCCCATGCGCGCCTCGCCGCCCGGATGCGCCTCTACGGCCTGGACCCCTCCTGCTGCGACGACCGTCTGGTGCCCGTACCGGGCAGCCTGGAAGCCCCCCGTTTCGGCCTCACGCCCGCGGCCTGGGACGAACTGGCCCACGAGACGGACCTCGTCGTGCACGCCGGAGCCCAGGTCAACTTCGCCTACCCCTACGAAGCCCTGGCACCGGTCAACGTCACCGGCACCCGTACCGTCCTCGAACTGGCCGCCGCCCACCACCTCAAACCGGTCCACCACATCTCCACCGTCGCCGTCCTCGCCGGGTCCGGCGCCGCGGGCGTACGGCACCTCGGCGAAGGCGCGCCCCTCGCCCACCCCGACAAGATCTCCCAGGGCTACCCGGAGACCAAGTGGGTCGCCGAACGTCTCCTGGCCCAAGCCGCCGAACGCGGACTCCCGGTCGCCGTGCACCGCCCCCACGAGATCACCGGCACCCGGCAGCGCGGGGTGTGGAACACCGACACCCTGATGTGCGCCCTGTTCCGCACCATCGCCGAGACCGGCATCGCGCCGGACCTCCCCCTGCCGCTGGACTTCGTACCGGTCGACTACACCGCCCAGGCCGTCGTCCACATCCTCACCCACGAGAAGCCGGACGGCCGTACCTACCACCTGACCAACCCCCGCCCCGCGCGGCTGCCGCTCCTGACCAGCCGACTGCGCGCCATGGGATACCCGGTGGAAATCCTGAGCCACGACACCTGGCTCAGTCGCATGCGCGCATTGGTGGCCCGCCACCCCGACCACCCCGTCGCTCCCTACCTCCCGTTGTCCGCCGCCGGTCCGCAGGATCCGGAGCAGGCGGTCCGGGACCTGTACCTCACGGGCGCCGTCCCCGCGCTCGACCGCACCAACACCGCCCGCGCCGTGGACGACAGCGGCATCGAATGCCCACCCGTGGACGCCGCCCTGATCGACCTCTACCTGGGCTACTTCCGCGACAGCGGCTTCCTCGAACCGCCGCGCCGGAAGGAGTGAAACCGGCGACATCGGCAACCCCCGCGACACCCGCACACCGGCCGACGCCTTCCGGGCCGGTTTCCCGGCCGCGCACACCACGCCCTGAGCACCGCCGCCCACCGGGGTCACCGACAGGCTGACACGCTCACATGCGAGACTGGAGCGGACAGACACCCGGACGGGCCGAACCGCAGGCCGGCTGCGGTGCACGGCCGTCCGGTCACGAACCGTCCAGTCAGGCGACATGCCGCTCTCGCCCCGGCGACGCTCCGCGTCGCCGGGGCGAGGTGGTGTCCGGCATCCGCCCGCGCCGGCGGTCCGGCGGGCGGTGCGGCGTGCCACGCCTGCCCGCGCCGTGACGAGCGTCACGTCGTTTCCTCGTCCTGCGTGTCGACCGAACCGCGCCCGCGGGGCGTATGGCAGGTGAAGCGAGAGATCCGGGAGTGGCTGTTGACCGTCGAGGAGTTCGAAGAGTTCTACGCCCAGACGGTCGCGCGGCTCACGGGTCAGCTGTACGTGATGCTCGGCGACCTGCACGAGGCGCAGGACGTGGTGCAGGAGGCGTTCGTCAGGGGCTGGAGCCGGCGCCGGCAGCTCGACCGGAGCGGGCAGCCGGAGGCGTGGATCCGTACGGTCGCCTGGCGGCTGGCGGTCAGCCGGTGGCGGCGCCTGCGCCGGAGCACCGACGCGTGGCGGCGCAGCGGCGCCCCGCCCCATGTCGAGGGGCCGGGACCGGCGCAGGTCGCGCTGGTCGGTGCGCTGCGGGAACTGCCTGCCCAGCAGCGCCGCACCCTCACCCTGCACTACCTGTGCGATCTGTCCGTCGAACAGATCACGGGTGAGACGGGGCTGTCGGCGAGCACCGTCAAGACCCATCTGAGCCGCGGCCGCAAGGCACTCGCTGACCGTCTGCACGACCCGCACATCGAGGAGGCGCCCGGTGCCTGAGCCCCAGGACCCGCTGCGGTCCCTGTTCCAGGAAGCGGCCGAGTCCGGGCGGGACGGCATCGTCACCGCACCGGCGGGTGAGATCGCCGCGCGCGGGCGGCGGATGCGCCGGCGACGCGTCGCCGCGGTGGTGAGCGTGGTGTGTCTGGCCTTCGGTGGTGCCGCCACCACGGCCGCGCTGCTCTCCCGTACCCCGGCTCCGGTGGGTCCGGCCGGCCCGCCGCCCGCCCGGCCGTCCGCGGACCGGCAGCCGGCTTCCGTGGCCACGGCGCCCGGTTCCGCGTCCTCGCCCTCTCCGAAGTCCACGGCGAGCACCTCCGCGCCCCCGGAAGCCACGACCACCCCCTCCGCGCCTCCGGAAACCACCGCCACCGCTCCGTCCTCGGACGCCCCTCGGGAGACGGCCACCGAACCGCCCTGATCCGGCCCGCTCCGTCGTCCGGCACCCGGCGGACCGCCGCCGGGCGTCCAGGTCTGCCTGTCCACACCCTCAAGGAAACGTTTATGCCCCCTTCGTCGATCGACGCGCGCGAGCCCTCCCGTCCGCCGGCCACGCCGCCCGGGCGCCTTCCGCGTCCGCCCGGCCCCGCCGTGCGGACCGGCCGTGCGCGCTGGGGCAAGCGCGGTCCCGCGACCTGGCGCCCCAGCGCCGCGGACCGGGACATCCTGTGGCTGTACCTGTCGACGCGCGTGGGGATCTGGCTGACGGCCTACTGCGCCCGGTGGCTGTTCCCCTCCGACCCGGGCACCCACGACCCCGGTCCGCTCCTCGCCCCGTTCCAGCACTGGGACTGGGACCACTTCCTGCACATCGCCCAGCAGGGCTACTTTCCCGGGCAGGCCGGGCCCTGGCAGGCCGACTGGGACAACCGGGAAGCCTTCTTCCCCGGCTTTCCCCTGGTGCTGCGGGCGGTCCACGTCGTCGTGCCGGACTGGGGGCTGGCCGGACTGACGGTCTCCTTCGTCTCCGGCGCCGTCGCCGTCCTGGCGCTGGCCCGCATCACCCGGCACCACCTGTACGACGTGGAGGCGGGCCGGCGCAGCGTCCTGTTCTTCCTGATATCCCCGTGCGCCGTCTTCCTGGCCGTCGGCTACACCGAGGCCCTCTTCCTGGCCCTGGCCCTGCCCGCCTGGCTCGCGGCCCAACGCCACAACTGGCCCCTGGCCATGGCGCTGACCGCCGCGGCCACCGCCGTACGCGTCAGCGGCCTCTTCCTCGCCGCGGCCCTGGCCACCCACTTCCTGCTCACGCTCCGCAGCACCCGCAACCTGCGCCCGCTCCCCTGGCTGGCCCTCCCCGCGCTGCCCCTGTTCCTCTTCAGCTGGTTCCTGCAGTCCCGCACCGGTGACTGGATGGCCTGGAAGCACGCCCAGGAACGCGGCTGGTACCGCGTCTTCCACACGCCCTGGGAAGCCTGGATCAACACCTGGAACAACGCCTTCGACCGCACCCAGAGCACCGGTTACGCCTTCATGTTCCAGGCCGAACTCGTGGTCATGGCCGTCGGCCTGGCCCTGCTCGTCGTCCTGGCGCGCAAGCGCCGCTGGCCCGAGACCGTCTACGTCGCCCTCAGCCTGTGCGCCCTGGGCACCTCGTACTGGTACGTCTCCATCCCCCGCGCCGCCCTCCTGTGGTGGCCCCTGTGGATCGGCCTGGCCGCCTGGAGCCTGCGCAGCCCCCGGTTCAAGACCGCGTACCTCTGCCTGGCGGCCCCCGTGAGCACGGTGTTCGCCCTGACCTTCTGCACCGGACGCTGGACCGGCTGACCGGGCCCGTCCGTCCTGTCCGTACCTCCTCGCCCCCGGCCGTACCGGCCGGGGGCGAGGGCGTGTCACCGCTGACGGACCGGTGCCGTCACCCGCCGCCCGTCGGCTCCAGCGCGGCGAAGTCCCAGTCCGCCCAGATCCGGCGGGAGATCTCCTGCGGGTACGGCACCGTGGCGGATTCCGCGTCGAACACGCGGGTCAGCCGGTCCTCGGGCCGGTACGGGGCCCAACCGGGCGTGCCGGTGCCGGCGAAGGCGGTCCAGGCCGTCATCATCGACTCCGAGACCGCCCTAGCCTCGGCGGAGGGTTCCGTCCCCAGGAGCAGTTCCCCGATCTCTCCGCCGTGGTTGCCGAAGACCAGCGGGACGTCGAGCCCGTGGCAGGCGCCGAGCGCGCCGCCCATGGCCGGGCTCGGCCAGGCCATTTCGTACAGGTACGCGGTGCCGCCGCTGGCGGTGTGGGCCTCGGCCAGGTGGACGCTGGGCATCCGGAACAGCCAGTCGGACAGCACCAGGTCCTGCAGATCGGTGGGGTTCGCGTCCGGGTGGCCGGACCGGTAGGCGCGGGCTCCGGCGGCACCGGGCGCGCACCACTCAAGGAGGGCGGCGGCCTCTTCCTCGGTGACCTTGCCGCGTCGCCCCGAGAGCGCGGTGAATCCTCGGCATTCGTCCCGGGTGTGCCCCACCACCAGTTCGATGCCGGCGCTCCGGCCCGCGCGCAGCGCTTCCCAGGGAGTCCGCGGCAGGATGTCACCGTCGACGACGGGGGCGAACGGCATCCGGGCCCGGGCCGCCCGTCCCCACCGCTTCCCGTGGTCCGCCATGGAGTTCAGTACGGTGTCCGCCGCGTCCCGCAGGGCGTCGGGTGCCACCGGCGCCAGAGCGGCGCGTGTCGGGGCCACACCCAGTTCGGCGGCGACGGCCGTACCGATGTCCGCGGCCAGCGGCAGGCTGTAGAAGGTGCCCGGCACGCTCTGCGCCACGGCACGGTGGAAGAGTCCGGCCGCGCGGGGCATCGCCATCAGCGCGGCCACCGCCCCCGCCCCCGCGGACTCGCCGAAGACGGTCACCCGGTCCGGGTCGCCGCCGAAAGCCGCGATGTTCTCGCGGACCCATTCGAGCGCGGCGATCTGGTCCAGCAGGGCCCGGTTGGGCGGCGCGTCCGCGAACTGTCCGTAGCCTTCCGCGCCCACCCGGTGGTTGAACGTCACCAGGACGGTGTCCCGGCGCGCCAGGGCCGTACCGTCGTAGCCGGGCCCGTCGGCCGACCCAATCATGTACATGCCGCCGTAGATCCAGACCATGACCGCCAGCCCCGCCGCGCCGGGATCGGGGCTGAAGACGTTGACCGTCAGCCAGTCGTCCGCGCCCGCCACGCTCTGCCGCCCGGTGCCGTAACCGACCGCGAGGGACTGCGGCGGCGCCGGCCCGAAGGCGGCGGCGTCCCGTACGCCGTCCCAGGGCGACGCGGGCACCGGCCCGGCCAGGTGCAGGTCGCCGACGGGCGGCCGGGCGTACGGAACACCCAGGAACACCGCCACGCCGTCCCGCCACCGGCCCCGGACGACGCCGGACGCGGTACGGATCTCGGGTGCTCGGTCGGATCGGGTCATACGGCCCCCTTCCCCTGACGCGACGCACGCCACATTACTGAGTTCCGCCCGGCGCCGGGCGTCAACTGTCGGCCGTCAGCCCTCGGTCCCCATTCCGGCGGACCGCGAGGACCCGCGTGAACTCCTCGGCCAGCCGGCGGGTGTCGATGCTCTGCACGCTGCGCCCGGACAGGATGTGGAAGAAGGGCGGGCCGACGAGAAGTGCCGTCGCCTGCTCCACGGAGAGTTGGCTGCCGCTCGCGTCGAGCGCCGGTTCCACGACCTTCGCGGCGCTCTCGCCGAGGATGTCCCCGGAGGAGAGCAGCGCCGCGACGGCCGTGTCGTGCTGGGCTTCTCCGAGGAGCGCCCGGTAGGCGGCTCCGGCGTCGGAGTGCGCGAGGAACTTCACGAGCGCGTCCAGGTAGGCCGTGAAGTCTTGTGCCGGGTCACCGCTCAGGGGGACCGAGAGTTCCTTCCGCGCGTCGATGGCGCTGGCCTCGTAGAGGACTTCCGCCTTGTTCGACCACCACCGGTACACGGTCTGCCGCCCCACGCCCGCGCGTTCCGCGATGCCCTTCATGGTCAACGCCGCGTAGCCGACCTCGACGAGCAGGTCGTCGACCGCGTTCAGGACGGCTGTCCGGGCGCGTTCACTGCGGGGCCGCCCACTGCGGCCGTGTTCCTCCACCATGCCTCCACTATAACGAGTCACTATGCCTCGTATCTGTGTTACGTTTACGAGGCACGGTGACTCGTAAGTGCCGCCGCCCGCGGCTGCCCGGCCCGCCAACCCTGTCCGGTGCGCGGCAGACCGCCCGAAGCCAGCTCCCCGCCCCGGGCTCCGCCCTGCCGCCGAGGAGCATCCGAAAAGGACCTGTGAACCATGACCTCCACGCTGGAACACCCCGTGCGCCAGGCCCGGCAGCCCGGCCTGGTGCTCGCCGGCATGAGTGTGTGCACCGCCCTGGTCGTCGGTTTCGTCGCCGCGATCAACCTGGCCGTACCCGAGCTCGCCGCGAGCTCGCTGCATCCGACGTCGGCCGAGCTGCTGTGGATCGTCGACGCCTACGTCGTCGTCTTCGCCTGCCTGGTCATCCCCGCCGGTGCCGCCGGTGACAAGTTCGGCCGCAAGGGCACGCTCCTGACCGGGCTGGGCGTCTTCGCGGCCGGCGCCGTCCTCTCGTCCGTGGCGCCGAACGTGCCCGTCATGCTGGCCGGACGTGCCGTCACCGGCCTCGGCGCGGCCTGCGTACTGCCCAACTGCGTCGGCATCCTCGTCCACGCCACAGCACCCCGACGGCGCGGCCACGCGCTGGCGGTGTGGGCGGCGGCGACCGGTATCGGCGGTGTCGTCGGCAACGTCGGCGGCGGCACGCTGCTGAGCGTCGCCTCCTGGCGCACGCTGTTCGTCGCGGTGGCGCTGGTCGCGGTCTGCTGCCTGCTGTGGGTGTCGGCCTGCGCACCGGTCAGCACCCGCCACGCCCGCAGCCTCGACCTGCCCGGTGCGGTGCTGTTCGTGGCGGCCGTCGTCGCCCTGCTCACCGGCATCATCGAAGGGCCCGAACAAGGGTGGGGCAGCACGGTCGTCCTCGTCGCGTTCGCCTGCGGCCTCGTCCTCGGCCTCGCCTGGGTCCTGGTGGAACTGCGCACACCCCACCCCATGCTCGACCCCCGCCTGTTCCGCAACCCTCTGCTGAGCAGCGCCGCCATCGGCATGACCGTGCTGTTCTTCGGGAACTTCGGCCTCTTCTACGTCAACGCCTCACTGCTCCAGTACGGCCGCGGCTTCTCCGTCCTGCAGGCAGGCCTCGGCATCGTCCCCCTGACCCTTCCGCTCCTGGCCGGCACCCGCTACGTACCCGGCCTCATCCACCGCGCCGGCCTGCCCGTGACCCTCGCGGCAGCCTTCCTCCTCACCAGCACCGGCCTGTTCGGGCTGTCCTGCGCCACGGCTCTGCCCTACCCCGTCTACGCCGCGGCACTGTTCGTCGTCGGCCTCGGCATCATGCTCGCCGGGCCGTGCCTGACTGCGGAGATCGCCGCGGGACTCCCCGTGGAACAGGCCGGAATCGCCGGCGGACTCCAGTCCGCGACCCGGGAACTGGGCAGCGCGCTGGGAGTCGCCGTCGTCGGCACCGTCCTCACCGCGGCGTTCACCGGTCACCTGCCGGAAAGCCTCAGCCGTCACACACCGGTTCCGCGCACCGTGGCGGAGGCTCTGGCGCTGGAGCCGGCCCAGCACAGCGCCATCACCGAGGCGTTCACCGACGGCGCGGACACCGCCTTGCGCGCGGCCGCCCTGCTGACCCTGCTCGCCGGAGCACTCGTCGTCGCCGGAGCGGCGCGCGCCCACCGAAGCGCCGCGAGCAGGTAGGCGGACAGCCCTGCCCCCCGACAGGCACCCCAACACCCCCTCCTCACAGGGGCATCCCCTACAGACCTCCCATACGGACATCCCGTACGGGCATCTCCTACAGAAAACAGGAGGCCACGCACATGCGTGCTTTCGTGACCGGAGCAACCGGCTGGATCGGCTCCGCCATCGTGGACGAGCTGACCGCCACCGGACACCAGGTTCTCGGGCTCGCCCGCTCGGACCAGGCCGAACAGGCCCTGAAGGCCAAGGGCGTCGACGTCCTCCGCGGCGACCTGGACGACCTGGAGTCCTTGCGCCGCGGTGCCGCAGAGGCCGACGCGGTCATTCACATGGCCAACAAGCACGACTGGGGCAACCCGGCCGAGACCGACCGCTCCGAGCGGGCCTCGGTGCACATACTCGCCGAGACGCTGGTGGGCACCGACCGCCCGTTCATCGTCGCCGCACCCCTCTCCGGTCTCGTCCAGGGCCGGCCGGCCACGGAGACCGACGTCTCCCCCGCCGTCGGCCTGGAGTCGAACCGGGGCGGCAGCGAGAATCTCGCCCTGGACTACGTCCCCCACGGCGTACGCACCGTGATCGCCCGGTTCTCGCCGAGCGTCCACGGCATCGGTGACTGGGGATTCGTCACCTTCCTCGCGGCCGCCGCCCGCAAGCAGGGCGTCTCCGGCTACATCGGTGACGGCTCCACCACCTGGTCGGCGGTGCACCGGGGCGACGCCGCCCGGCTCATCCGTCTCGGCATGGAGAAGGCCCCGGCCGGGTCGCGGCTGCACGCCGTCGCCGAGGAGGCCGTGACCACCAAGGCGATCGCCGAAGCCATCGGCCGGAGCCTCGGCCTCCCGGTCGCCTCGATCGACCCGCAGGACGCCGACGCGCACTTCGGATTCGTCGGCAGCTTCTTCACCAAGACCATGACCGCGTCCAGCGAGCTGACCCGCGCCACGCTCTCCTGGACCCCCACCGGGCCGACCCTGGTCGAGGACATCGAAGCCGGTGCCTACACCACTGCCTGAGACGGCGCCCTCAGGCCGGCCCGGCCGTGCGGGAATCGTCCCGCCCGACCGGGCCGGCCCCGGCCGTGCGACCTCGGCCGTAGGTACTGACACCACTGGTTAATAGTGTTAGCTTTCTGGCTATGAGCATTAACCGAGCAGCGCCCGCGACGGAATTCCTGCCGGTCGGCGGCCGGCACCTGGCGTACGACGTGACCGGCAAGGGACCGCTGATCGTCCTCGCGCACGGCATGGGCGAGAACAGGACGGCCTACCGCGAGGTGGCCGCCCGGCTCTCGGCGGCCGGCTTCCGCGTCGCGCGGACGGACCTGCGGGGTCACGGGGAGTCCAGCACCGGCTGGGCCTCGTACACCCGTACCGACGTGGCCGGTGACCTCCTCGCCCTGATCAGGCACCTGGGCGGCCCCGCCGTCATCGTCGGCCACTCCTTCAGCGGAGGTGCCGCCACCATCGCCGCGGCCGAGGCGCCGGACCTGGTCCGGGCCCTCGTCGAGATCAGCCCGTTCACCCGCGCGCAGCAGGTCGACCTGGGCGATCTGCTGACCCACGCCCGCTACCGCACGGGCGCCACCCTGCTCATGGGCGCCGCCCTGCTGCGCAGCGTCCCGTTGTGGCTGCGCTATCTCGACCACGCCTGCCCGGGTGCCCGGCCCGCCGGTTTCGGCGACCACCTCGCCGCTGTCGAGGCGGACTTGCGCCGTCCGGGCCGGATGGCCGTCGTCGGCAAGCTGGGCCGGTCCGCACCGACCGATGCCGGTGCCCGGCTCGCCGATGTCCGCTGCCCGGTGCTCGTCCTCATGGGCACGCTCGATCCCGACTGGCCCGATCCCGAAGCCGAGGGCAAAGGCATCGTGGCGGAACTGCCCGCCGGGCTCGGCCGGCTCGAACTGATCGAGGGAGCGGGACACTACGCACACGTCCAGTTCCCCGCCGAAGTCGCCACCGCCGTACTGAAGTTCCTCAAGAAGGGCGGCGCGCGTGGCTAGAGCGGCGCTGTCCACGAGCGCGGTGGTCGGCCTCGCGATAGAGGTGCTGGACGAGGGCGGCCCCGAGGCCCTGACCCTGTCGGCGGTGTCCGGCCGGGCGGGCGTCACCACGCCGTCCCTGTACAAGCACGTGCACTCCCTCGCCGAACTGCGGGCCCTGGTGTCGGCCCGCGTCATGAACGACATCGCGGACCGGGCCGGGCACGCCGTGCTCGGCCGCTCCGCCGACGAGGCGATCCGCGCGTTCATGACGGCGTGGCGGCACTACGCGCGACAACACCCGCACCGCTATTCGGCCGTGCTCCAGAGCCCCGATCCGCGGACAGCCGAGGCCGGGACGCGTCTGGTCGACATCATCACCGCCACCCTGCGCGCCTACGGCCTGGAGGACTCCGCCGCGATCCATGCCGCGCGATGCCTGCGCGCGGCCGTCCACGGCTTCGCGGTCCTGGAAGCTCAGGACGCCTTCGGCCTGCCCGAGAATCTGGACGACAGCTACGAGCTGCTGATCCGCATGACGATCGCCGGCCTGCGGGCGCCGCACTGAGCGACGGGCCGCCGGCCTCTGCGTCGGCGGGGCGTCATCCCCCGGCCCCGGCCGTCGATGCCCCGGCCGCCGCCCGCCCGGTGTCCGTATCACCGGAGCGCCCGCGCAGGGTGGCGGTGGCGATGTCCAGGAAGTCCCGTACGAGGTCCGTGCAGCCGCTCTCCGGTACGGCCAGGCAGGTCTCGACCGGCGAGGAGTCGGTGACGTGCAGATAGACCAGGTCGGAGCGGGAGTACGAGCCCGCGACGCTGAGCGGGACGAGCGCGATGCCCTGCCCGGAGGCGATGAGTTCGAACTTCTCCTCCAGTGAGGACGTCCGCCGCGTCCGGACGTCGAGGATCGGCTCACCGGCGAGATCGGCCGACGTGAGGGTGCGGCGGCCCGCCAGCGGATGGGTCACGGGCAGGCATGCGACCTTGGTCTCCTGGCCGATGGGGACGGTACGCAGCCCCGTGTCGTCGAAGGGGCGCCGGAGGTGTCCGACGTGCGCCCGGCCGTCGCGGAGCGGCGCGTCCTGCTCCCACCAGCGCAGCGGGAAGACATCGATCTCGACCTCCGGGTGGCGCGCGGTGAACGTCCGGATCGCCTCCGACACGTGCAGACCGGGCGAGAAGGCGACGATCAGCCGCTGTTCGCCCCGCGCGGCCGCGTGCACGCGCCGCAGCGCCGTGTGCACCGCCGTGGTGATGGTGCGCGCCTCGTCGTACAGCTGCCGTCCCGCCGAGGTCAGTTCGACACTGCGGGTGGTCCGCGTGAGCAGCCGGCAGCCCAGTTCCTGCTCGAACGCGCGGATCTGCCGGCTGAGGACCGGCTGCGCGATGAACAGTGCCTGGGCCGCCCTGCCGAAGTGCCGGTGCTCGGCCACCGCGACGAAGTAGCGGAGCTTGCGCAGATCCAGGTCCAGATCCATGCCGTAACGGTATCAATGTGGCCGCAAGAGTATTGGACGCCCCAACGAACCGCTCGGAGAATGGGGTCATGATCGTCGACACCGTCGCGGTGGACGGCGCCGGCAGCCAGGCCACAGGCATCCCGCTGGAGACCGCCACCGCCGATCGCCGCCGGCGCACCGGGACTTCGCGGCGCCCGGCCTGAAAACCGCCCGCTCCGCGTCCGTACGGAGCGGGCACGGCCGCTGCCACCTGCCCGCTGCCGCAGTCGCCTTCCGCTGCGAGCGCCCGGCGGCGAACGACCGCCGGTCGGCGACGGCCGCGTACGACGATCCCTCACTACGACGTGCACCACTCCGCCTCAGCGCACCGATCCGCTGACCCACGACAGGATTCACATGACCGACACCCGCAAGACCGCTCTCATCGTCGGGGCCTCCCGGACGCTGGGCCTCGGGCTCGCCGCCGAGTTCCTCCGCCGTGACTGGAACGTCATCGGTACGGTGCGCGGCACCGGACGCACCGGCCTGCACGAACTGGCCGAGACGTCCGAGGGGCGGCTGACCGTCGAGTCGCTGGAGATGACCGACCCTGACCAGATAACGGCACTGCGCGACCGGCTGGCGGGGCGCCCTCTCGACCTGCTCTTCGTCAACGCCGCCATCACCCGCGGCGACCTCCCGATCGGCGAGGTGCCGACGGAGATGTTCACCGAGGTCATGGCCACCAACGCGCTGGGCCCGATGCGGGTCGTGGAGTTCCTGCGCCCGCTGGTCGCGCCGGACGGGACCATCGGCGTCATGTCCTCCGACCAGGGGAGCATCACGCTGAACACCGGCGGCGGCCAGGACCTGTACCGGGCGAGCAAGTCCGCGCTGAACCAGCTGATGCGCTGCTACGCCGCCCGCTACGCCGGGGACCCGCGCACCCTGCTCCTGATGGACCCGGGCTGGGTGCGTACCGAACTCGGCGGCATGGAGGCCGAACTCAGCGTGGAGGAGAGTGTTCCCGGGGTGGCGGAGACGATCGAGAACCACCGGGGGAAGCCCGGCCTCCACTTCGTCGACCACCAAGGGCAGACCGTGCTCTGGTAGCGCCGCACCGGCCGCCGTCGAGCGGCCGGTGCGTGGCACCGGCCCCTGCCCGCTCCCCCGCCCCCGCCGGCCCGTGTGTGCCCGAAGTCAGGGCGCGCCGGGCCGGCGGCGTTCGTCGGGCGGCGTCGCGCGGTCCGCTTCGTCCTGGACGAGCAGGGAGAGCAGCGAAGCCACCGTCAGACCGGCCTCGGCCGGGTGGCGCAGGATCTTGCCGGGTTCGATCCGGTACGTGTTGGAGCGCCCTTCCCGGATGTGCGAGAGGTAACCGTCGCCCTCCAGGTCGGCGATGATCTTCTGGACGGCGCGTTCGGTCAGCCGGCAGCGGGCCGCGATGTCGCGGATGCGGGCGTGGTGATCGTCGGCGATGGCGGCCAGCACCCGGGCATGGTTGGTCACGAACGTCCACCCACTGTACGGCTCCGGCACGTCATTCATGCACTGATTCTACCGACGGAAGATTCACGCACCCAGATGCACGTACCATTCTTCATGTATCGGTTGACGTGTATGGCCGGAGGGGCGACTCTGGAATGCGGAGGCAGGTGAGCCGACAAGGAAGAGGAAGGCCATGCCGGAGCCTGCGCGCTGCGCATCCCCCTTCACCCAGCAGGACACCGAACGCGCCCTCGCCCGTAGCATCGCGCCACCAGTGGTCCCCGAACCGTGTCTCCTGGCCCTGGAGGTCACCGCGGACGGCGACCGCACACGCGTCGCGATCCGGGGAGGCCTCGACCTGGACACCGGCCGGCACATCGAACCCGGCCTGCACGCGGCCCTCGGGCACTCCGTCCACGGCCTCGACCTGCACCTCGACGCCGTGCACTTCTGCGACTGCGCGGGCCTAAGCACACTGCTGCGCCTGCGCAGCCGGGCACAGCACCTGAACAAGACAGTCACCATCCGCACCAGCAACCGCGCCATGAACCAGCTCCTGGAACTGACCGGCACGCGCGCCCTGTTCGTCGTCCCCGAGAAACACTGAGGGACGCCACGGACGAGGTGGCGCCCCGGAACGACATCAGCTCGCTCCCGGGCCGCCCGCTTCCGCACGGAGCCGGATCGCGTGGTCACCCATCGGGCAGACGGCGGCCGGCCGGCCCGGCCGACGAGTTCACGTACACGCGGCGGGGCCTCCTCTGAGTGCGGCGGGCCGACGGCCGCGGACCGTCCGGACAGCCGTCGGCCGCACTGGAGTCCGGCCCCGCCGCTCCTCCCGGGGCCCTTTGGACAGCTCAGCTTCCACACTGCGGCCACGGCCGCTACCGTGGCCTCAATGCTCCGGAGGGCGCAGGGTGTGCCGGGAAGTCTGGTCGGCGTTCGAAGGGCCATGTCCTGGGCCCGCCCGACGGCCTCCTGGAGGGACCGATGCGCAGCGGCCCGCCCCTCATGGCCTCTCTCCTCCGGCTCCCGCTGATCGAGCCACCCGATCTCCGGCTGACCGTCAGCACCCGCCGCGAGGCCGGCGGCGCCACGGAACTGGGGGTCGTCGGCGAGCTCGACGTGCGTACGGTGCGCCTGCTGTGCGACGCCACCGTCGCCCACCTGAAGTCCGGCCACCGTCGGCTGCGGCTCGACCTGTCCGGCATCACCTGGTGCGACAACGCCAGCCTCTACACGCTCCTGGGCATACGCGGTGCCGTGCACGCCGCACAGGGGAGCCTGGAACTGGCGGTGGCCAGCGAAACGGTTGAGCGGGCTCTGGTCCGTACCGGTGTGGGCCCCCGGCTGGCTCCCTGCCCCGGCGCGTCGCCGTGCTCCCGCATGGCGGCGCACCACCCCGCGGGGAAGCAGCTCCCGCGTCCCGCCGAGCCCCGCCCGCACCGGACGTTCTGGCGGGGCTCGTGCGGTGACCTGCTGTGCTGGGAGCCGAAGGGGCCCGGTCCTGGGGCCCCTTCGACGGCCTGACCCAAGGCTCCGGTCCCGCCGAGGGGCCCGGGCGAGCACGAGCACGGCCCGGGCGGCCCCTGGCCCCCCTCGTCGATCTCCCGTCGATCAGTTGACCGCGGCAGCGAACATGCCCGGCTCGTACGTACCTCCCTGCTGGTGGGTGATGATGGCGAGCCGGTTGGCCGCGTTGATCAGGGCGACCACGGCGATCAGCGCGGCGGTCTGGTCGTCGTCGTAGTGCTTGCGCACCTCGGCCCAGGTCTCGTCGGAGACGCCCTGGTGGGCGTCGGCGAGCCGGGTGCCTTCCTCGGTGAACGCCAGCGCCGCCCGCTCGGCCTCGGTGAACACGGTGGACTCGCGCCAGGCGACGACCAGGTTGAGCCGGACCGCGGTCTCACCGGAAGCCGCGGCGTCCTTGGTGTGCATGTCGATGCACCAGCCGCAGCCGTTGATCTGGCTGGCGCGCAGTGCCATCAGTTCCTGCGTCGCCTTGGGCAGCGACGACTGCTGGACGAGCAGGCCGGCGTTGGCGAACCGCTTGGCGAACTTGGCACCGAACTCGTTCTCGAACAGGTTGAACCGGGTTCCGTTCATGATGTCGTCCTCACTCGTGGTGTGCAGGGAACGACCACAAGACGCCGGTGCCCCGCTCCCTGTGACAGCGCGGCCGTGTGACGTACGACACCGCCCATGGATGTCACAACGCGGTGGTGTCCGACGTCTTGTGCGCGTACCACGGTCGGAAGCGAAAAGGCAGGAGCAACCCGTGAACCCGGTGAACAGTGAGTGCAGTGAGCGCGCGGAGGACGCGGCGGAGCGGCACGCCGACGGCGGAGGCACGGACCTCGCCACCGAGGTGTTCGTCACCCATCGCAACCTGCTGTTCACCGTCGCCTACGAGTTGCTCGGCTCGGCCGCCGACGCGGAGGACGTCCTGCAGGAGACCTGGCTGCGATGGGTGGGCGTCGATCTCGCCACGGTACGGGAGCACCGCGCGTACCTGGTCCGGATCACCACGCGCCAGGCGCTGGGCCGGCTGCGAACGCTCGGCCGCCGCAAGGAGTCCTACGTCGGCTCCTGGCTGCCCGAACCGCTGCTCACCACGCCCGACGTGGCCGAGGACGTCGAACTGGCCGACAGCGTCTCGACGGCGATGCTGCTGGTGCTGGAGACGCTCACGCCGACCGAGCGGGCGGTGTTCGTGCTGCGTGAGGTGTTCGACCTGGGGTACGACGAGATCGCCGCATCCGTCGACAAGAGTCCGGACGCGGTCCGCCAGATCGCGCACCGGGCCCGGGCCCACGTCGCGGCGCGCCGGCCGCGCGGGACCGTTTCCCCGGCCGAGACCCGCGACGCGCTCGACGCCTTCCGGCGGGCGGTCGAAACGGGTGATCTGCAGACCCTGGTCGACATCCTCGCGCCGGACGTCGTCCTCCTGGGCGACGGCGGCGGGGTCAAGCAGGCCGTCCTGCGGCCGGTCGTCGGGGTCGACAAGGTGTCCCGCCTGCTGGTCGGCGGCCTGCGCAAGACGGGGCCGATCTCGCTGCGGCCGGCCCAGATCAATGCCGGTCCGGCGCTGCTCATCCACCTGGACGGCGAGTTGGACACCGTCGTGACGGCGCACGTCGAGAACGGGCTCATCACCGGGCTCTACGCCGTACGCAACCCCGAGAAGCTGTCGCACATGGAGCGGGAGACCGCCCTGCGTCGCTGAGGCGGAACCAGCCTGTTCCACACCGACTGGGGCAGGGCAAACCGGTGGTGTTCGTGGCCGGGGCCTGGCTCAGCAGCGCCATGGGGAGTTCCAGATGCTTCCGCTGTCCGGACGGGGACTGCGCTGCGTCGCCTTCGACAAGCGGGGCCACGGCCGTTCGGACCGGTCGGCGTGCCGGGAGTGGGCTTGGCGGCCGGTTCCACGGCCTTGAGGTTCTTGCGTTCGTAGGCGCTTGCCGTGCAGGGCTCCACCCTGCCGTCGGGCATGCGGAAGTGGTCCGAGGAACAGAGCTTCGACGTCGACCGTGCCCGAGGACAGGCACCGGGGCAGGTCCGCCGCGGCGCGCAGACCCAGTCCGCAGGTCATCGACACCCCGGCCTTCAGGACGCCGTCGGTCGCGAAGCTGGACGCGTTTCTGTCCACCGGGGCCACTTGCCGTTGCGGCCGGACTTGTACTCGAAGTCGATGAACTCGCTCACGGACGGTGCCTCGCGTTCCGACTCCCGGCCGACTCCGGGTCGGGGCCACGCCGCACCCGGACTGGACGCAGACTTGACACGTCATGGGACACGCACGGAAGAGCGGAGTGGTTCGTGGAACGCATACTGGTCGTCGGTGGCGGGATCGCCGGCACGGCAACCGCGCTGGCGCTGCACAAGGCGGGCTTCGATGTCGTCGTGCACGAGGCGCATCCCGACACGGCCGAGGACATCGGTGCCTTTCTGACCCTGGCCAGCAACGGTATGCGCGCGTTGGCACAGCTCGGCGCTTCGGACGCGGTCACCTCGATCGGCTTTCCGCTGCGTTCCCTGCGCCTCCTCGACGACCGGGGCAGCGAGGTGGCGCACGCGCCGATGGGAGAGGCCGACGACGCTCTGCTGCGCTACCGGTGCCTGCGGCGCGGCGCGTTGAACGCCGCCCTGCAGGCCGAGGCCGTCCGCCGGGGCATCGGGATCGTGCACGGAGCGCGGCTGGTGTCCTTCGAGAACGGGCCGCACCAGGTGTCCGCGCGGTTCGCGGACGGCAGCGTCGCCACCGGTGCCCTGCTCATCGGCGCGGACGGGGTGAATTCGACCCTTCGACGGTCGATCGCCCCCGGCGTGGAACCCGTCTCCGCGGGGCAGCGCGTCTTCTACGGCTACACCCGCGGCGCTTCGGTGGCGGAAGAGACCGGTCACATCACCATGGTGCGGGGCAGCAACGCGTCCTTCGGTTACGCGGTCTCGCCGGACCGGGAGACGTACTGGTTCGCCCGGGTCGCCACCGAAGCCCTTCCCACCGAGGAGCCCGCAGCCTCCGGCCCCTCCCGCCGACGAGAGCAACTGGTCGCCCTGCTGCGCGCGGACGCCACGCCCGCCGCTGACATCGTCGCCGCCGCCACGGACGGCATCATGGCCACGAACGCCACCGAGATCCCGCCCGGCACTCCCTGGCACTCCGGACGGACGCTGATCATCGGTGATGCCGCGCACGCGGCGTCGCCGGCGACGGGCCAAGGCGCGTCCATGGCCTTGGAGGACGCCGTCATCCTGGCCAAGTCCCTGCGGGACGCACCCGACGCGGAGCGCGCGTTCGCCCTGTACGAGGCGTGCCGCCGCCCCCGCGTCGAGCACAACATCACCGTCAGCGGGCAGATTTCGCGCGGCACGCGCACGCCCCCGCGTACCGGCTCGGCACCGTCACCGCGGCGCACTGGCGACGATGCCTTGATCGCCCAACTTGACTGGGACTCCGACCTGCGCGCGGTCTCCGGCGAAGGCGGCTCCGGGGCGACGGCGGCGGACCGGTCCGCACCGCGGCCGTAGCGGACAGCGGCCCGAGCCGTCCGGGGCCGCGTGGTCCGAGCTGTCCGGGCAGTTCGCGGTCCGTCGGCCCGGCCCGGCCGTTCATCCGCGTTCGCGCAGGTACGCCGCCAACTCCGCGGCCCCGGTCAGCATCGCGCGGGCCCGGACGGACAGGCGCCCCTGCCAGGCACGCAGGGCGCCTTCCAGCGGCTCCAGCCCGCCTGCCGCCCGTACCTGGTCGATCAGCGGGGCGATCTGTTCCAGCAGGTAGCCCCCGCGCCTGAGCTGGTGGACCAGGCGGGCGTCCCGTACGTCGGACGCGTCGTAGACGCGGTAGCCGGTCAGCTGGTCGCGGCGCGGGCGTACCAGACCGGCGTTCTCCCACTTGCGGAGCGTCGCGGGCCGGATGCCCAGCTTCGCCGCCAACGGCCCGATGAAGGTACTGCCGGTCTCCGACGCCGCCTCGGGTGCGGACACCGTGCCCGCCTCGGCTGCCGCTGCGGCCCCGGATACCGGGGTCTGCGTCAGGTCGCGGATGGCGCTCTCGACGGCCTGGAGGGTGCGCCGGTCTTCGAGGAGCTGGGCGTGGCTCTCGTCGATGAGACGGAACGCCTCGTCGGCTTCGCCCTGGTTCACCGCCCGCAGGATCGACGCCGCCACCTGGTGGCCGTGGCCGGGCATCAGGGCGAGGAAGGCGCGGAGGGCCAGCGCGTGCAGGGGTGTGTAGGTGCGGTAGCCGTGCGGTGTGCGGTCCGCGGCCGGGAGGATGCCGTCCTCCTCGTAATTCCTGACGGCCTGTGTGGACAGGCCGTGCCCGCGGGCCAGGTCGATCGGCCTGAGCCGTCCCTCGTTTTGAAGGTTCTTACCCATTTTCCCGCCGTGAGAGAGCAAAAGTTTCAACCGAAGGTTCAACGATACCGTTGAAGGCATGGCAACCGACATCAAGGACACCGTCCATGCCGTCGAAGCCGCCGCCGTTCTGCGGCTGCTCCCGGCCCGGCCGCGGCTGCTCGCCCTGGGCGAGCCCACCCACGGGGAGGACACACTGCTCGACCTGCGCAACGACCTCTTCCAGCAGCTCGTCGAAGAGGAGGGGTACCGCACCGTCGCGATCGAGAGCGACTGCCTGGCGGGGCTGATCGTGGACGATTACGTCACCGCGGGCACCGGCACGCTCGACGACGTCATGGCGCGCGGCTTCAGCCACGGATTCGGCGCGTCCGCGGCCAACCGTGAACTCGTACGGTGGACACGGGCGTACAACGACGGCCGGCCGGCGTCCGAGCAGCTGCGCTTCGCCGGTTTCGACGGCCCGCTGGAGATCACCAACGCCGCGAGCCCACGGCAGGTCCTCACCGCCCTCCACGGCTACCTCGCCACCTGGGTGGCCCCGGACCTGCTCCCCTGCACCGCGGACACCCTCGACCGCCTGGTCGGCGCCGACGACCGGTGGACCGGTCCCGCCGCGATGACGGACCCGTCGCAGTCCGTGGGCCGGTCGGCCGAGGCCAGGGAACTGCGGCTGCTCGCCGACGATCTGGAGACACTGCTGCACGCCCACACGCCACACCTGATCGCGGCCACCTCGCGGGACGCCTGGGACCGGGCGTGCCTGTACGGGCGCACCGCCACCGGACTGCTCCGCTACCACTACTGGATGGCCGACACGTCACCGGGCCGCATGACGCACCTGTTGGGCATACGGGACCAGATGATGGCCGACAACCTCCTCGCCCTCGTCGACCGGGGCCCGACCCTGGTCCACGCCCAGAACGCCCATCTCCAGCGGCGCAAGAGCGCGATGCGCATGTGGGACCACCCCCTGCTGGAGTGGTGGGGCGCCGGTGCGATCGTGAACGCCCGCCTGGGCGAGGAGTACGCCGTCCTGGCCACGGCTCTCGGCACGATGTGGCACCGTGGGGTGGGCGCCCCGCCGGCGGACACCGTCGAAGGGCTGCTGTACGCGCTCCCGGAGGACCGCTTCGTCGTCGACGCTCCCCGGCTGGCCACCGCCCTCGGTGACACGCCGCCGGCGGCCCGCGTCTCCCCCTGGTTCGGCTACGCCCCGCTCGATCCGGCCCACCTGACGGACATCGACGGACTCGTGTTCATCAAGGACGTCCCACAGGCATGACTCGTGTTCGTCAAGGACGTCCCCCAGACACAAGGGGTCCGCCCCCCGCCCCGTCAGCGTCACAACGGCCCGGCCGGGGCGCCTGCCTTGCACAGGCATGCCCCGGCCGGGCCGGTCCGCCGTTCTCAGTGCCCGGCGGGGACCTGCGGATCGCGTCGGACGCCGGCCGCGGCGAGCACCGCGCCGATCACGCACAGCACTCCGGTGACGAGGGCCGCGGTGTGCACACCGTTGATGAATGCCTGGCCACTCCCCTCGACGACCGCGGACTTCAGCTGCTGCGGCATACCGTCGCCGACCGGCGACACGCCCATCGCGACCGCGTCCTTGGCCTCGTGCATCCGTGCGGCGGCGGAAGCGGGAACACCGGCCGAGGTCAGCTCGCCCGTCAGGGTGGCGCCGACCCTGACGCTGATCAGGGACATCAGTACGGAGGTGCCCAGCGCGCCGCCGACCTGGAGCGCGGTGGCCTGCAGTCCCCCGGCCACCCCCGCGTCACTGACCGGCGCGTTGCCGACGATCGCGTCGGAGGAGGCGGCCATCACCGTGCCCACGCCGAGACCGAGCGCGATGAACGGCGGCCACATGGCGGCGTACGAGGAGTGCACTCCCCAGCCGAGGATGGCGAAGGAGGCGCCCGCTTGCAGCACCATGCCCAGCGGCATGGTCAGCCGGGCACCGAACCGCTCGGTGAGCTTCGCCCCCAGCGGCGAGGCGACCACGGAGGCCAGGCTCAGCGGCAGGGTGCGGACACCGGCTTCGACGGGCGTGAAGCCGCGTACGTTCTGCAGGTAGAGCATGACGAAGAAAATCACGCCGAGCAGGACGAAGAAGTTGACGGCGCTGATGACCGTACCGATGGTCAGCGCCGGGCTGCGGAACAGCCGCATCGGCAGGATGGGGTGCCCGCGCCGTTCCTCGGCCGGGCCGGTCCGGGAAGCGCCGGTCCGGGAGTCCGGGGAAACCGGGGAGGCCGAGGCGGCCGGGGCCGGGCGCCCGAGGCGCGTCTCGTACCAGCCGAACCCCAGCAGGACGACGACGCCCGCCGCCAGCACTCCGAGGGTCGAGCCGGCGCCCCACCCCCACGACTCCCCCTTGACGACGCCGAAGACGACGAGGAGCAGAC
This sequence comes from Streptomyces paromomycinus, assembly GCF_003865155.1. Classification (NCBI taxonomy): domain Bacteria; kingdom Bacillati; phylum Actinomycetota; class Actinomycetes; order Kitasatosporales; family Streptomycetaceae; genus Streptomyces; species Streptomyces paromomycinus. The sequence goes on from NZ_BHZD01000001.1 coordinate 298,816, forward strand.
CGAGCGCGAGAAGGACCACGCCCGGTATGTCGAAGCGCTGCCGGCCGGCCGCGCTCTTGCTCTGCGGCAGCACGAGCACGCTGAACACCAGGGCCACGACGCCGATGGGGGCATTGATGTAGAAGACGGACTCCCAGTCGACGTGCTCGACGAGCAGACCGCCGACGATCGGGCCGAGCGCCGTGGACACGGACGAGACCATCGCCCAGATGCCCACCGCCATACCGAACTTCTTCGGCGGGAAGGCCGCGCGCAGCAGGCCCAGCGTGTTGGGCATCAGCAGCGCGCCGAAGAAGCCCTGCACCGCGCGGAAGGCGATGACGCCCTCGATCGAGCCGGCCAGGCCGATGGCGACGGACGCCAGGGCGAAACCGGCGACACCGATCAGATAGTAGGTCCGCCGGCCGAACCGGTCACCGAGCTTGCCGCCGAGGATCAGCGTCGCGGCCAGGGCCAGCAGGTAGGAGTTGGTGACCCATTGCAGGTCGGCGGTGGAGGCGTGCAGGTCCCGGCCGATCTCCGGATTCGCGATCGAGACGACCGAACCGTCCAGGCCGACCATGAACAGGCCGAAGGCGACCGCGACGAGCGTCAGCCAGGGATGCCCGCGGCGGCCCCGGGCCGGTTCCGGCGGGGTGGGTGGTGTGTGGGTGGGCAGGGGTGAGTGGCCCATGACGGAGGAGGACATGGAGGTGCCTTGCTTCTGTGAAGGGAGAATTACGGAGAGGTGGAGATGTGGGGATGTGGAGATACGGAATGCAGGCGCGTGCCGGCGACGGGTGCGGACTGCCGACGGCACATGGGACACGGCACGGCCGGAGTCACGGCAGGACCGGCAGCACGGCATCGCCGCCGACCGCCGACGGGCTGTCAGCCAGGATTGCCGACCCGGATTTGCCGACCCGGATTTGCCCGGATTGCCGACCCGGATCGCCCCGGGTTGCCGACCCGGATCACCCCGGATTGTCAGTCCGGACGATCGGTCGGCCGGGCGGTCACTCAGTCAATCAATCAGTCAGTCAGTCCGCGGCAGGATGAATCCCCTGCGCCAGTCCCTGGAGGGCGCCGAGAGCGGACCCGATGGCGTCGAGGTCCCCGTCGGTGAGGGCGTGCAGCGCCTCGACGAGGTAGCCGTCCACCAGTTGGTCGACCTCGGCGACCTGGCGCCGGGCCTTTGCCGTCAGGTGCAGGTGCGCGACCCGTTTGTCGGCCGCGTCCTGCCTGCGCTCCAGGAGCCCCTGGGCGGCCAGCTGGGTGACCAGGGCGCTCACGTTGTTGGGCTTGACGAGCAGCGCGTCGGCCGCCGCGCGCACGGTGACACCGTCGTGTTCGGCGACGTGCCGCAGCAGCGCGATCTGACTCTCGGGAAGCCTGGGGAACGGGAGGTCCTGGACGATCCGCCGGTCGAGAGCCCGGTGCAGTGCGGGCAGGACGGCCGCGAGCCCGGAGGCGATGCGGTGGGTGTCCTGGCCGGACGCACGGGAGGCGGTCATACGGACCACTTTAGGTATGAGTTCATACCTAAGTCAAGCCGCACTCCCGCGACGGACCGAACGCTCCGGACGGAACGCCGGACACCCCGCACCCCGAGCCCCCGAGACCCGAGGTCCGCACCCCGAGGTCCGCGGAATCAGACGTACGGACTCCACCGGCCGAAGCGGGCCAGCAGGCTCGCGGCCTGGCGGGTGCTCAGCCCGAGAGCCGTGGCCACCTCCTCCGGGGACATCGCGCCGCGGGCCTTGCGGGCCGCCCAGTACCCCAGGTTGGCCGCGGAGATCTCCATCCGACGGGCGATCTTGACGGCCCCCACCGGGGACTCCTCGGTGTACCGCTCGACCTCCGCCTCCAGCGTCTCCAGCAGCTCGGCGATCCGCTCGGGCACCGGGACGGTCGACTCGCCCACCTCCATGATGTGCCGGTCCCAGTCCGTCATGCACCGGTCCGCGTCCGCGGCGGCGGCCGTGTGGAACGGCTGGTCGCCGACCTTGTCCCAGTCGAGGACATGGCTGGCCCCCACCCAGCCGCAGGCACATGTGGCGCGGAACGCGGACGCGCGCGGCGTCCTCGCGCTCCGGCCGTCGTAGATGCTCCAGTGACTGGAGCTCGGTACGTACCCTCCGGAACCCGCGTCGAAGTACACGGGCTCGGCGGTACTGCCGTCGTCCAGGAGTACCTTGACCGTCCCCTCGTGTGACGCTCCGTACTCGTCGGCCGTCCAGCTCTCTTCCACCGCGCGCTCCTCACCCTCGTCCGCCCCGGCCCGCCCTGCCGCACGGCCGGGGCGGTGGTACGACCTTGCCGTACCGGGCGCTCCGGGGGCAGCGAAACGGGCGGACTGCACTCTCCGGCGCGGAGTCGAAGAGTGCGACGGCATCGCACCACCCCTTCGGCCGCCCACTCCCCCGCCTCGCCCCGCCCTGCCGGCTACACCGCCACCTACGCTGTTTCCGCGTGGACGCCGAGCCGCCGGGCCGCCCGCTCCGCGACCTGCGCGAAGACGGCGCCCATGTCGGCGCTCCTGGCGAGGAGCTGCTCGGTGAGTTCGGGACCGGCCAGCTCCGGGGTACCCACGCCGAACAGGGGCCGGGGCGCGTACTCCATCATGAGTTCCGATTTCCGTGCGACGTCGTCACCGAAGAATGCCTGGAGGAGCCGCAGCCCGATCTCGAAGCTTCCGGTCGCCGGGCCGGCGGTGATCCGGTTGCGGTCCTCCACGACGTTGCCGCGCGCCGGTACGGCACCGTAGTGCGTGAGATGGTCGTGCAGCTGGAAGTTGGTCGTCGCGCGGTACCCGAGCAGCAGGCCCGCCGCGCCCAGCAGCAGCGACCCGGCGCACACTCCGGCCACCCAGGTGGCCCGGCTGCCCCGGTCGGCGAGGAAGGCGAGCACTTCCTCGTCCTCGAAGATCTCCGGCGGCACGGCACCGGCGTACAGGACGTCGAGGTCCGCGGGGCAGTCCGCGAAGGTGGTTGTCGCGCGGGTGGGGAAGTGCGGCATGCCGGCGAGCTCGTCCAGGTTCTTCCAGACGAGGTGCAGGTTCACGTCCGGCAGCAGGCCGAAGGCGGTGTGGAAGCCGATGATGTCGACCGGCATGTAGCCGGGGCACACCAGGATGGCGATCTCAAGAGCACGACGTTCGGATGTCATGGCCGACCCTCCTCGAAGAACTTGCAGCCAGGCTAACAGCTTGGCTGCAAGTTGGGAACGGCCGAGCGCGGCACCCGTTCAACGCGCCAGCGGCACCGTGATCTCCTTCAGCCAGGCCCGGCGGGCGAAGTCGCGGGCCTTGATGACGACCGTGTCGCGGCGCACCTCGACCTGGAGACCCTGGTTGAAGGTCCCGCCGACGGAGACTTCGCCGCCCTTGCCGTCGTCCCGGTAACCGGTCTGGACGGCGCCGGTGTTGACCACCGTGAACCCGCTCAGGTTCGCGGTGCCGGGGACCACCCGGCGCACCACCCAGTCGGACAGCTCCAGGTCCCAGTGGGTGTGGCCGCTGAAGAGGAAGACGTCCGGGTGGCGGCCGAGCAGGCCCAGGAGGCGGTCGGCCTGGAGGTAGTCGCTCGCGTAGAGCTTGTTGCGGGTGCCGGAGACCGTGTCGGGCAGGGGGTGGTGGGTGATCACCATGACCGGCTTGCGGCGGCGCGACCAGTGCCACAGGCGGTCCTCCAGCCAGGTGAACTGGGCCTCACTGATCCAGACCTCGTCCCAGAGCTTCGGGTCGTGGTAGTGCGCGTACCGCTCGGTGCCGAGGGTCAGTACGGGGATGCCGCCGAAGGAGGTTTCCGCGTGGACCGTGCCGCGCCGGGCGAAGCGGTGGAAGCTGCGGAAGAGGGAGTCCTCGGTGGTGTTGTTGGGCCAGGTGTCCTGGGACAGGGTGCCGGGGTCGCGCCACTTCGGTACGTAGAATTCGTGGTTGCCGATCGCCCAGGCCACCTCGTGGGGGTGCGAGTGGCGCGCCAGTTCGGCGCTGACCTGCGCGTACTCGGCGTCGTAACCGCGCGGTGTGATGTCGCCCGCGACGGCGAGACCGGCGCTGTGCGGGTTGACGGCCGCCATGTCTTCCAGGGCCCGGCCGAAATCGCGCAGGTCCCCCTGGATGTCGCTGATGACGTTGAACCGTACGGCGGCGCCCCGGCCGGGACCTCTGGGCGGAGTGGCGGATGCCTGCGGAACACTGGCGGCGGCCGCCAGGGCGGTGCCACCGCCCGCGGCGAGAAGGGCTCTGCGGTCCATGTGCGGCTCCGAATGCGCGAGTTGTACGGGGTGCCCCCTGTCGTTTGTGAAGATCACGGCGTGGGGTGCACTCCGGCCTACGGGCATCGGGCCTACAGGTGTGCGGGGCATGAACTTGTGCTGCCTGTCCTGACTGGCGCCTGCCCTGGCTGGTGCCTGCCCTGACTGTCGCCTGTCCAGACTGGCCCCTGCCCAGGCTGGCCCCCGTCCCAACTTGCGCCCGCCCTTCAGAAGCGCTGTTGCCTCTGCTGCCTCCGCCTCCGGTCAGATCGGCGTACGGCCGGCGTCACGGGCCGCCCACCAGGCCAGGCAGGCCAGACCCAGCACCACGAGCGCGGCCACCGCGGTCCCCGCAGACACCGCCACCCGAGCCCAACGGCCGCCCCGACCGCCCATGGCCGCTCGGACCAACGCCCAGCTCGCAAGCGTGAGCGCCGGAACACCGAGCACCATCACCGGCAGCTCTACATACAGCAGGCTCCACTCCCGCTCCCCCTCGAATCCTCCACCGAGGCCGGCGCGAGCCCCGGGCAGCCACACTCCGAATCCCACACAGGCCCCCAGAAAGGCCAGCAGGCAGCCGACCCCAGCCCCATCCACGGTTCCGGACCCAGCCCCATCCACACTTCTTCGCATGTTGCTGTCGACGTCACACACCTGACCGCGGTTCCCCAGACGTACCGCAGCTCGGCGCAGCTCCGCACACCCACCGCAGCTCAGCCACCGCAGCTCAGCCGCCGGCCAAGGCAGTCCCCGCTCAGGCCGGGCGAACCAGCTCCCAGGTGTCGACGGCGAAGTCGACAACCATGCCGTGCCGTTCGTAGAGGGCGAGCGCACCGCTGCTGTTGTCGGTGTCGACGCCGAGTCCTATGAGGTGCCGACCCAGCTTGGCGTAGTGACCGAAAGCGTGGCGGAGGAGGTGGCTGCCGAGCCCCTGGCCGCGGGCCCGCTCCAGGACACCGAGGTGGGCGATCCAGGCCATCGAGGCGCGGGCGTCGTGGGTGCGCAGCACCGCGGCGTCACCGAGGCCGTCCACCCGCGCGATCCATATCAGTGACCAGTCCGCGCGGTCGGCGTCGATGTCGTCCAGCCACTGTTCGTACGTCCGGGGCTGGAAGTCGAAGTGGCCGGCGAACGTCTCCTGGAGCAACCCGTGGGCGCACACGCGGTCGGCCTCGGTGCGGCAGGGGCGCAAGGTCACGCCGGGCGGCGGGGCCGGCAGCCGGTCGGTGGCGGTGGACAGGGCCCGGGTCAGTACGTTGTAACGGCGCACCGTACGCCAGCCCCGCCGGCGAAGCGCGTCGAGGTCCATGGTGGGTGCGGTGTTGAGGTGCAGGTGGATCACCGCCCGTGCCGCTCCGTTGGCAACCGCCCGCTGCACGGCCCGCGCCTCCATCAGGTCGTACAGGTGCAGGGCGCCCGGCAGTCTGCCGGGGAGGACGTAGTGGTCCATGTCGATGCGCTCGCCGCCGGACTCGTCCCACAGCAGACCGTACGCGATCAGCCGCCCGGCGTCGTACATCAGCCAGGAGTCGTGCTCCAGGTCCGCTTCGGGGTGCTTGAGGTCCGCCTGCACCTCGCTCAGGTCGGTGTCGGCGCGGCCGGTCTCCAGCAGGTCGATCTCGTTGAGCAGCGCGCACACGGCCGCCGAGTCATCGAGCGTCGCGGGGCGTACGGTCAGGCCGGGCGGCGGGGTGAGGGACGAGGCCATGCGCCGATTCTCCGACGCCGGGCGAACGTCCGCCACAGGTTTACGCGTTGGCGCCCGGCGTCCACGTCAGAACGGCAACGCCGACCAGGAGGCGCGAGAACGAGCCAAGGTGTCCCGGTGCCATCTAGGGCACTTCCATGCGATCGGCTTCGCCGACGCGCGCAGCGACACCGAACACACCGACATCCTCGGGCACTACGGAACGGTGCTCCCCGTCAACCCACCACCCTCCTGAACGCCCTCCCGGACGCTCTCCGGGTGGCCGCTGAAGAAACATGTCCTTTTCTTTATGGTCGGGTGTGCACGCCCGAGGTCAGGCCGGGGACTGACACGGGCCAGGGACTGGCGCGGAGGTCGATGCCTCGCTTCCAGTCCCCGGCCCTGTCGCGCGGGCGGCCGACGTGTCAGGGCGGTCCCCGGTCGGTCGCCGTGCGGTGTGCTGTCTTCGGCTGTCAGTGCGTGGGGGTGGGGGATACCGCGGTCAGGTCGCCGACGGTTTCGTTGCTGTTCAGGGTTGGTTGTGCTGTCAGGAGTTTCTGTGTGAGCGGGTGACGGGCGTATACCCGGTCGTGGACGGTCGGCAGGTTCTCTCCGTCGTACAGGACGGGCGAGTCCCAGTCGGCGGGGTCACCCGCGCCATGCCGGTCGACGATCACGGCGCGGGTCGGTGTCGGAAGGGCCGTCGTCGCCGCGACGACGGCTGCCTCGACCGTGTCGGCCTGCCCGGGTGTGAGGCCGTCCAGCCACAGCGTCTGGATCTCGCAGCCGAGCGGCTCGTACGCGTACTCGTCGGTCACGTCGATGTCCGCGGAGAACCACCACTGCATCGTGAGGGACGCGATGCGCAGGCCCAGAAGGCGGCCGAGTTCCTCCTGGTGCATGAGGACACCGTCGCCTTCGACGTCGAGGACCACGGCTGTGCCCCGTACCGGGTGTGTGAGCGCGATGCCGTGTGCGGCGAAGAGCTGCGTCTGTTCGGCGAAGGCCGGTACGGCCGCCGATTCCCGGTACCACCGGATGAATCCGTCAGCCATGGCTAGCAGCTCGGCAGTGTGAAGATGTGCACATTCTCGTCTCCGAATACCTTCTTGGCCTGCTTGATGGCCGATTCCGGCGTGTTGTCCGCCAGATAGTAGATCGCCTTCACGCCGGCCTGGTCGGCGGCGTACTTGTTGATTTTGAGGGCGCTGCCGAACTTGGCGGGGTTCTTGGCCTTGGCGCCACCGCCGACGTAGATGTATTCACCGTTCGGTCCGATGACGTCGAGACCGCTCGATCCCACGTTGGGCATTTCAATCTTGATGTCCTGCCCGTTCGCGTCCTTGGCCACCTTTCCGCCGACCAGCTTAGCGATGAACTCCTCGCGCTTGAGGCCCACGCCTCCCGCGTCGTGGCCACCACCGGACGGCAGCGCGAACGAGCGGTGTGCACCACTCACGGATGACGCGGAACTCCGCGCCGGGGAAGGGCTCTTCTTCTTGTCCTTCACGCAGGCCGGGAGCTTCTTCCAAACCTTGTCGAGGACGTCTTCGCTCTTGTCGACCAGCTTCTTCGCCTTGGCCGACTTGTCGAGGAAGCCGTTGATGCCCCAGATGACCTTGCCGATCTTCGGGAGCTTGCCGACCAGCTTGGCGGCCTTCGCCCAGGGCAGGTTGGTGACGATCGCCCACAGGCAGGTCGGGATGTCGGGGTCGTCCCAGCACTCCTTGATCTCCTCGGCGGCGAGTTCCACGAGGATCTCGGCGCCGTTGTCCATCAGGTAGTCCAGCAGGTCCTGCTGGGCCAGTGCCTCGGCGGCCGCAAGCTGTTCGGCGGTGATGCCCGCCGCTTCGAGGGCCTCGCGCTCGTATTCCTCCAGGGAGTACGAGCTGCCGCCCTTCTCCTTTTTCCTGGCGGCCTCCTCCCTGGCCTTGCGCTGCTGCTCGCGCTCGTATTCCTCGGCTCTCTTTGCGGCCTCGTCCGCTTCCTTGGCGTAGGTGCCGGCGTTCTTGGCCGCGGTCTCGGCCGAGGTGGCGTGCTTCTCGGCGGAGTCGGCCAGCTTGTCGGCGTCGGCCGCGTCCTGCTCCGCCTGGGTGGCCGCGCCCTGGGCGATGCCCGCTTCCTTCTCGGCCAGGGCGGCGGCGCTGCCGGCGGCCGCTGCCTGGTTCTCCGCGTCGGTGGCGGCGCCGCGGGCACGCTCGGCCTCGGCCTCGGCCCGGGTGGCGGCATTGCGTGCCGCCGCCGCGTCCGCGAATGCCTGGTCGGCGGACTGGCGGGCGAGTTTCGCGTCGGCCCGGGCCTGGGCGTCGGCCTCGTCGGCCCGTGCCGCGGCGGCCCGTGCCTTGGCGCCGTCCTCGGCTGCCTGGGCCGCGGACTTCATCGCGGCCGCCGAGGAACGCGCCGCGTCCGCGGCGGACCGCGCCGCGGCTGCCGCCGCCTTGAAGGCCGGGCGCACCTCGGCGTTGGCGCGTGCGGCCGCGGCTTCGGCCGCATCGGCGGCCTTGACCGCCTCCGCCGCTCTGGCTTCGGCCTTGGTGGCCTCCGCTGCGCCCATCTCCAGGGAGGCCCGCGCCACCTCCGCGGCGAAGTCCGCGTTCACGTCCGCGCCGGTGAACGGCGCGGTGAGGAGGATGGCGGTGTTCGCGGGGTCGGCGATGCCCGCGGCCGTGGTACGGGCCGACGCGGCGGCCTGGACCGCGGTCGTCGCCTGCAGGCGGGCCATGGCCGCTTCGCGGGTGGCGCCGTCGGCTTCCTCCCGCGTGCGGTTGGCGGCTTGGAGGGCCTGGCTCGCCCGGGTCGCGGCCAGCCCGGCCAGCCGGGAGGCTTCGTGGGCGGCGATCCCGGCGCGGGCTTCCTGCGCGGTGGCCTCGGCGGCCTTGGAGTTGGCCCGCTGTGCCGCCGCGTGCGTGGCGGCGGCCTGACGCTCGGCTTCGTTCGCCGCCGCGTTGGCCGCGGCGGCCGCTGCTTCGGCCTTGGTGGCGGCGGCGTTGGCCCGCGCGGCATGCGCGGTGGCCTCACTGGCCGCCGCACGCGCACGCGCGGCCGCGCCGGCCGCCTCGATGGCCGCCGACCGCGACCGGATCGCCGCCGCGGACGCCTGGTCGGCCGCCGTACGGGCGGTACCGGCGGCGGTTCCGGCCGCGTCGGCGGCGGATCGCGCCTCGGTCGCCGCGGCTCGCGCGGTCTCGGCGTGCTCGCTGCCCTTCGCCTTGGCGGCCAGCGCGTCGGTGGCCCTGGCCCTGGCCTCTTCCGCCTGGTGGAGGCGTTCGGCCTCCACCGCGTCGTTACGGGCCTTGCGGGCCTTGCTCTCCTCACCCCGGGCCAGCCCGTCGGCCTTGGCGGCGATGCCTTCCTGGGTCTGTGCCTTGTCCCGCTTCTCCGCCGCCACCGAGGCGGCGGCCTGCGCGTCGGCCCGCCTGGACGAGGCGGTGCGTGCCTCGGACTGGGCTCGCGCGCGTGCCTGGGCAGCGACGTCACCTTCCCGTTCGGCCCGCACGCGCGCCGCCGCCGCCAGGTCGCGCTCGCGTTCGGCGATCTTGCGCTGCTCGGCGGCGACCTTGGCCTGGCGCTGCGCCTCGATCCGCGCCTCGCGGGTCTTCCTGGCGTGCTCCCACGCCTGCTTCTCGGCCTGCTCGGCCTCGATCCGGGCCTGGCGGGACTTGGCCGCCGCGTCCGCCGCGATCTTGGCCTGCCGGTCCGCCGCCTCGGCGAGCCGGGCCGCCGCCCTGGCGTGCTCCTCGGCGTTCGCCCGCCACTTGGCGGCCTGCTGCGCGTGCAGCTCGGCCTGGTTCTTGGAGTTGAGCCCCGCCGCGTCCGCCGCCGACGCGTCCACCGCGTGTTGTGCGGTCGCCGCCGCCTTGGCCGCCGCGTCCGCCGCGTTCGCGATGCCCGACGCGACTTCCGACCACCGCGCGCCGTGGGGCAGCCCGGTCTCGACGAGGACGTCGGCCTGCGCCTTGGCCTGGCCCGCTGCCACCTGCGCCTGCCGCGCGGCCTCTTCGGCGTTGCCGGTCTGCCGGGCGATCTCCGTCTTCACCGGTCCGTAGTCGGAGAGCCGCTTGCCGGCGCGGTCGGCGGCGAGCATCCGATCGGCCTCGCGGGACTGGGCGGCCGCCGCGGTCATCGCGTTCGCGGCGCCCTTGAGGGCCCGCACCGCGCTGCCGTGGGCGGCTATGAGCTTGGTACGGGCCTCGGCGGCGCGGGCCGCGTTCGCCGCCAGCTCGCGCAGCCGTTCCGCCGCCTCCAGCGCTTCCTTCTGCGCCTTCTCGTGCGCCGCCCGGTCGTCCGCGTCCTTCCGCGCCGCGACCAGATAGCCCTTCTCCAGGAACTCGGCGATCACCTTGTCGTCGCCCGTGGCCAGGGCGGCCTGGGCGGCCTGCTTCACCTCGGGGCCGCCGACCGCGACGAGCATCTCGACCCGCTTGCGGTTCTCCGCCGCGCGCTGCTGCTCGTTCTGCTCGGTGGCCTTGTCCCGCTGCCGGGCGATCTCGGCGCCGAATGCCAGGAAGTCGGCGCGGTCCCCGGCCGTGCCCTTCAGGACCCGTTCGACCTCCGCGTTGAAGAACGGGCCTCCGGTGCCGCGCAGCGCTTCGATGCTGCGGCGGTTGGCGGCGTCGGCCGCGTCCCGCTTGTCCTTGGCACGCTGCCGCGCCTCGGCCTCACCGTGCTCCAGGAAGTCCCGTACCGCGTTCGGGTCCGTACTCTCCAACGCCTTCTTGGCCGCCTCGCGGACTTCCTCCTCCTCGTCGAGCTCCGCGATGTCCTCCACCAGTTGCCGGTCGCGGTCCGCGCTGAGCCGGTCCAGCGCGGACCGCGCCGGTGGCGGAGCCGCCGCCGGCTTCGGCGGTCCGGCCATGGCCTGCCGGAGTGCGACGGTGCCGTCCGGCCCCGGCAAGGCGGCGGCGCCGGATTCCCCCGCCGCGCCGACGAGGATGGCCAAGGCCATGACGGCGGACGCCGCTCTGCCCATTCGGCCGGTCACACGGCGGCGTCTCGTTCCGGCTCTGGGCCGGGATCTTTCCCGCACTGGAAACCCTTTCGACGAATCGGTCGGTAGAAGAAAAGGAAGGAGAAGAAAAGGAAGGGGCAAGAGAAAACCCCCTGCCCTTGAATGCGCGGGCAGGGGGAGGGGATCGGGCCGAAGGCATGGCGTGGCATGGCATGGCGTGTCCGGGAACCGGCGTCGGCGCGGGCCCGGCGGGGTGTGCCGGGCCCGCGCCGTCAGCTCTTGACCCGGTTCTCGCTGTCCCGGGCCCGGTCGAGCATGTCCTTCCAGAAGGCGGCCGTCGCGGCTGCCTCCGTACGCTCCTGGGCCCAGTCGCCCTGCCGTGCCTCGGCCGGGGCGGCGATCTTCTCCCAGATGGCGTCCGCGCCCTCCTTGGCCAGCCTGGCGATGCTCTGCCAGCTCTCCGCCTGTGCCCCGGCGGCCCGCTGTTCGTCCAACCACGCCGTGTGGGCGCCGTCGGCGTGCCCGGACACCGCCTGCCAGGCCCGTTCGGCCTCGGCGCGCGCCTTCGCCGCGTCCGCCGACGACTTCAGCGCCTCCTCGGCGGCCACCGCCCGCGCGATCAGCATCGACAGCACGTGGTGGCGGCGTACCTCCGTGTCCGCGACCCGCAGCCGGTACGCCTCCACGTCCAATGCCGCGCCGGTGGCCCAGCCGTAGCCGTAGAACTCCGCCACGTCCGCGTCCACGGAGCCGGGCCGCAGCGCCCACTGCGCCGCCACCCGCACCTGCTCTCCCGGATCGGCCTCGGCGAGCGAACGCACGAAGGCGCGGTGCCGCTCACCGACTTCCAGGCGGTGCTGCGCGTCGGCGTCCCGCTGCACGCGGTCCCGCTTCTGTGCTTCGGCGTAGCCGGTCTTCACGAACGCCGCCCGGTCGGCATCCGTACCTTTCAACGCCCGTTCGGCGGCGGAGCGCACCTCCGGGGAGAAGCCCGCCGGATGCGTGCTCACCACCCGTTCGCAGAACGCCCGGTTGCGCGACCGCGCGTCACGCACGCGCTGCTTGGCCGCGTCATAGCCGCCCCCGGGGGCCAGCCACTCCGCAATCGCCGCGTCCCCCCGGGTACTGCGCAACGCGTTCCACGCCGACGCGCGGATCTCCGCGGGCAGCCCCGACTTGGCCAGGCGCAGCACACTCGCCCGCGCCTCGTCCGCCGCGGCGGCAGCCACCTGCGACGGCTGACCGGCCGGTGCGCCGACCGCGACGGTGTACGCCTGGGCAGGCGTCGCGTCCGCGAGCGTACCGGCGCCTGTCAGCAGGCCGACCGCCACCCAGGACGCGGCCCACCTCCGACGTCGCATGGCATGAGCGGCGGAATCCGCCACCAATGTGCTCTCCCCCTTCCGCGCTTGCATGGCGGGCGTGTGCGCCCTCGTACGTGTTCGCTGCCTGTCCGGTCCGGCGCCGGCAGGTCAGGGCGCCAGCGGCGCGGCGATCTGCCAGACCGCCGGGCGGGCCGGCTGGGCCTCTCCCGGTTTGCCGCCGGGCAGGTCGAACGAGAACTCCTTGCGCACGTAGACGTCCTTCGTCGTGGGCGCGAGCCACTTCTTGCCGTCCGTGGTGTTCTGTTGGAAGGACACCGCGGAGCGCATGGGCCCGGGGCCGTCGCCGAAAGTCTCGCGGAAGCACCACGAGGCACTCTTGCGGAACTTGGAGCTGCGGTCGTCCGCCGCGACCTCCACCCGGAGCCCGACCCGCTCGGCCTTGCCGCTCCTGAGGTAGTAACCGGGCTTGCGCACGGACTCGAAGGAGTAGCAGCCGGGCTCGCTCGCGAGGGAGGGAACGATCACCCAGGTGGCGTCTTCGCGGTCGGCCGCCGAGCTGGTCTTTTTGATCGAGTCGCTGAGGAGGGCCTTCCCGCCGTCCGCACTGGACTGGCGCACGACCTGGTTGACGGTCCACACCTTCAGGGTCTGGCGCTTGAGCCGGTACTGGGTGTCCGGCTTCAGGAACCGCTCGACGTCCGCGTCGCTGCCCTGCAGCGCGGTCTTGGCCGCGGCCGCCAGGTTGGGGTTGACCTTGCTGTTCTCCGCGGCAGCCTGGATCTGGAGGGCCAGCTTGCGGTTCGCCTCGGCGAGCTTCTTGCGCCGGTTCTCGTCGTCGCGCTTGTACGCGGCGTCGGCGCCGGTGTGGATGTACGCCTTCCACACGGCCGCGTCGGAGCTGAGGGTGGCACGCTGGCCCTCGGCGTAGAGCTCGGTGTCGCGCAGGTCGGCGGGGGCCTGGCGCAGCAGCTCACGGATGAAGTTGTCATCGCTCAGCGTGAGCATCGCCTCGGTGGGCGCGATGCGGAACAGGGCCGCGGCGCTCTTGCGGGCGGCCAGCTCCTTGCGGCGCTCGGCCTCCTTGCGGTTCTGCTCCTCCAGTTCCTTCAACTCGTTGGCCACGTCCCGCTTGTGGGCCTCGCGCGCGCCGTTGACGATGAACTCCCGCCAGTCCGCCGCCTCACCGAGCAGCGCCTGGAGCGCGGCAGCCCGTACCTCGGGGCCGGAGGCCGTGTGCTTGGCGACGGCCCGGACGAAGTTGTCGTCGCTGAGGGCGAGCAGCTCCGGCGTGCTGGGGATGCCGACGGTGAGCAGCACCTGGGACTTGGCCAGCCGGGCCGCCCGCTCGGCCTCGGCCTTCTCCCGCTCGCGCTGCTGGTCGAGCTTGTACGCCTCGTGGACGCCGGAGACGATGAAGCGCACGTGGTCCTCGGCGACCTCACTGGCCATCGCCTGCTCGGCGGCGGTACGTACCGCGTCCAGCCGCTCCCCCGCGTCGCTGGCCTTCTGCCACAGCGCGTGGATGAAGTCGTAGTCGCCGAGCAGGAGTACCGCGGCGGTCGGGTCCAGCCCCACCACGGCCGCGGCGTCGACGCGCTGGGTGTCGGACGTCCCGATGCCTCCCGGGCCGGCCACGACGTCCGATGTCCCGGGGCCGCTGTCGGCGACGGCACCCGGCGCGACGGCGCCCGTGACGGCCGCGAGCGCGGTGGCCGTCACAAGGCCCCGCGTCACGATCCGTCTCATCCGTGCGGAAGTCATGCGCTGTGTGTCCATGGTGATGCGAGTACTCCTCCTGCCGCCTTGGTACCGGCGGCTAGACATGCGAAAGGTGGGTGGCAACGGGCGGCGTTCCGCGGGCAGGCGGCATCGCCGCGGAACAGCGTCGGAAAGGCAGAACCGTACGGTCGTCGCCGTGGTCCCCCTGCGGGCGGCGAGGGGAATCAGCGAGCCGAAAGGCGCGGTGGTGCGGGACGCACGACCCGGCGGTCGCTCACGGTCCCGGAATGAAGTGCTTCTCGGCCACGGACGGAGCCGTCAACGACCCCGGGGCGAAGAAGAGGTGAGAGGTGAGAGGTGAAAGGTGAAAGAGCTACGGGAAAGAATGCCGCGGTGTCAGCGGGAAGCGACACGGGATCGCGCACAGTGGATGGGCGATCCATCGGGCAGCAGAGCTGCACGGGCGTCCGCCCGAAAGGCGAAAAGCACAGACTTACACCTCACAGTTTCCCCCTGGTCTGCAGGTGACATACCTCGGGGCGTCCGGACCGCCGAAGCATCACTGCCTCTTCGGTCCCCTGCGGAACGCTGCCCGGTTGAGCTGGTCACACGGACCCTAACCCGATAACCACGCAATGATCCAGTAAAGCAGTGCGCCGGATTTCAAATAGTAGGAGCAATTCCGCTTGATGAAGACCTGCTGGACACGTGGGTGTGACGGAGAGAAGAACGGCTGCCGCACGCGCCGTGCCTCCCGGCCGCGAAGCGCGGTCGGGAGGCACGGGGATCAGAACTGCTCGGCGGAGTGCTTGCCGTAGGCGGGACGGTCCGTCGTCCCCTTCACGGCTCCTGCTCAAGCCGCCGATGCGGACCGTAACGAGCGCTGCGTCATCGCCTTCGACGCGGCGCCAGCACCCAGATCCACGGCAACGCCGGCCCCTGCGTCCGCCAGGGATACGGCTTGGCCACAGACAGCCAGGGGCGCCGACGTGGACCCGCGGGAGGCGGTCAGCCGATGGGGTTGACGAAGGTGGCCGGGTGAGTGGCGCCGTCCTGGTGGACGAGCGGGCCCCAGGGCCACTTCAGGGTCAGCGCGGTGGTCTCGTTGGGCGGGGTGACGGCCACGGTGGCGGGCTTCCAGGAGCCTTCGGCGTTCTCCTCGGCCATCCCGAGGTTGATCGTGAAGTCGGTGCTGTCACCAGGGCCCAGGACGATCGAACCGTGTTTGGCGGACGACCGGGCCAGGGACCAGCTCTGGCCACCCGCGTCCGGCTTGAGGTCCACACCGGCGAAGCCGCCGATCTTGCAGGTGCGGCCGCTGGTGTTGGTCAGCACGATGCTGGTGGTCGTGCCCCCGGCCGCGTTCGGGTCCGGGACCGCGTCCTCGCCGGTGGCGAAGGCCGCCTTGAGGCCGGAAGTGTGGCAGCGCTGGACACCCGAGCCCGCCTTGCCGCCCCGGGCGGTGTTCTCACTGCCCGGCTGCTTGCCCGCGTCTCCCGCCTTGCCGCCGGCGCCCTGCTCACCGGTGGCGGAACCCGAACTGCCGGACTCTGCGTCGGCCGTACCCCTGTCCGTACCCGTATCCGTACCCATATCCGCACTCGTCCGCCCCGCTGCCTTGGTACCGGTGGCGTCCGTCCCGGAGCAGGCCGTCAAGGTCAGGCCCGCTGCCGCGGTCAGGGCGGCGGCAGCGACGCGCAGCGTGCGACGGCGGGTGGTGCGGACAGTGCTCGTGCTCGGCTCGGTGCTCATTTCGGGTCCCCCAGGTCGGTCGGTGCCGTTGGCTCCTCGGTACGTCACCCACTCTGTCCAGGGCCCCTGGCGTGAAGCTGCCACTCCGCTAACGCGTGGCTAACGCCCTTGTTGACGCGCCGAGTTGGCCCGCCAGGAGACGCGACCATGTCGGCGAGCGGGCCTCACAACAGGCAGCCGCGTGGGAATCCGCAACGGAAGGCCCCCCGACGGCAGGGCTCCCCGATCCCGGGGCTCTGGCTGGAGGCAGCCGGTCCCCTGCCTCCACCCTGACCGGAGTGAGTCGAGCTCGGTGCCCTCCCCTGTTCCCGAGGGTGTCCTGATCCATGGGACGAGCATCCAGTGGTTCACGACGGCCTGCACCCTCCCGTTCGCGGTGTTGCTGATCACCGGTGGCCGGCTGGGCGACATCGCCGGCCGACGGCGGATGTCCGTCATCGGCGGCGACCTCGCCACGCTGTCCGGGTGGAGCTGGGAGGCCATCGTGGCCGGTCTGCTCGCGCTGGGCCCCGTCAGCCTGGGCGTCGGCCTCTTCGGCTTGGCCTTCTTCACCATCGCCTTGCAGCCGCTGCGACCTCAGGGGATCGGATCGGCCGCCGGACGGCTGAACGCCGTACAGCAGCTCGGTGCCACGCTCGGAGTGCCCGCCCTGGGCAGCGTGTACCTCGGCAACGCCGCGTACGGCGGCCCTTCCGCCGCCTTGCACGCGGTCCAGGTCGCCTTCTGGGTCGCTGTCGCGCTGGTGGCGGTGAGCTTCGGCATCACCAGGCTGATGATGGCGCCCAAGGGTCTTTCGGGCGGCCGGGCCGGAACACCGCGCTGATCGGACCACCTGCCGGAACGGTCCGGTTCGTGCGGCGGCTTCATGGCCACCGCGAGGAGGGCTGACGGCCCGTCGGCGACGTCCGGCAGGGACACGAGTGGGGTCAGAAGGGATATGTCGGCCAGGAGCAGCGACCGGCCGGCGCGGGCGGGCTGCCGGCGGAAGGCGTCTGGTGGTTCCGGGAGGTCGGGTTCGACGGCCAGGAGGTGCCCCTGCCGTCCGAGGCACGTGCGTGGATCGCGCTGAACGGCGACGGTACCGCCCCGGGGGACATTCTCCGGCCTGCGGAACCCGGAATTCCCCGCTTGCCCTTGCCCGGCGACCTGGCGTTCCCCGCGATGGAGACCGGCTTCCTCTTCGACGCCCCCCGCCGACAGCGGCGGCCGACGACCGACGGACCGGAATCGCGACCGGGACCGGGACCGGAACCGGAACCGGAATCACCGCGAGAGTGCGCTGCTACGCCGCATTAGCCGTCCGTTAGTGGAACGCCAGCGTGATCTTCGAAGCTGACTTCCGTCCGGGAGCGGGACGAGGGAACCGCGCGACGGGAGAACGCGATGCGCACTGTGCGCGTCCGGCGCCCAGCACTCCTCCGCCTCGTCCGAGCGGACGGGTGAGGAAGAACAGCCGGGCGGAACCGGCCGGAACGAGATTCGGGGAACACCGCATGAAGCGCATCATCATCGCCTTGGCCGTGATCGTCGTACTGGCGGCGGGTGGCGGAATCGCCCTGAGCCTGAACACGAACAACGGCGGGGCGGTCCTCACCGCGAGCGGAGCCGGGCACGAGGTGTCGCGCGCGGACGTGGAGGAGAACGCCAAGGGCCACCCCTTCCGCGACCAGGAGCCGGATTCGGTGAGCTGCCCGGGCGGACTGCCGGCGAAGGAGGCGGCGAGCATGCAGTGCACCGCCGTCTACAAGGGCCGGCCGAAGTCGATGACGATCTCCGTCACCGAGGTGAAGGACGACCAGGTGACGGTCGACTTCGCCATCCTCGACAAGAGCGCGAAGATCGGAGCGGACGAGAAGAAGTAACGGTCCGCCGGTCGCAGAGCCGGGGCAGCGGGCGGCAGGCGGCAGGACGCGGCGGCCGGCTCGTCCGCCGCGGACGCCGCGCACCGCAGCGCGCTGCCTGGAAAGGCCGGGGCCCGGAGGTGTGATACCTCCGGGCCCCGGCCTTTCCAGGTGTTCCTGCGGCGCCCCGGGGACCTACGGCGTCCCGAGAGCGCGGACGAGGTGGGGCAGGGCCCGGCGGGCCAGGGGGGTGGGGTCGGCGTCGGCGGTCGTGTGGGTGACGCGCATGGCGGTGAGGCCCTCGTAGAGCGCCACGACCAGGCGGGCGAGGGCGGTGGAGGACACGTCGGGGGCGTGTCCGGAGGATGCGAGGCAGCGGCCCAGTATTTCGGCCAGGCCGGTGTTGAGGCGCTCTTCGTGTTCGGCCAGGGCCCGTGCGATGTCCGGATGGCGCGCCGCGTGCAGGGTGAATTCCATGGAGACCAGGAACCAGGAGTGTTCCTGCGCGTCGTGCGTGGCCAGCAGGTCGAAGACGCGGGCCACCGGGTCGGCGTCGTCCGTGAAGGTCTCGACCTGGTCCCGTAGTTGGGACAGGAGCCGGTCGGTGTGCGTGTCGTACAGGGCCAGGAAGAGTTCTTCCTTGTCCCGGAAGTTCGAGTAGAAGGCGCCTCGGGTCAGCCCGGCCTGCTGGACGATGTCACTGATCGACGTGGCGTGGAAGCCGCGCTCGGCGAAGAGCGCGAGCGCGCTGTCGGTGAGTGCGGCGACCGTGGCCGGCCGGCGCTTGGTGGGTGACTTGGGCACGTACCGCTCCCTGCAGGTGATGGTTCCTCCCGAAGGGTACGTGCCCGCCCGTTCCGGGCCCGCCGTCAGCCCTGCCGCTGGTAGTCGTCGTAGAAGCCGGCACCGGTCTTGACGCCGAGGCGGTTCGCGTCCACGTACTCCCGCAGCAGCTCACGGGGGCCTTCGGGCAGCCCGGGGCGTTCGGCGGCGTAGTGGTTCTCGATGTCCAGGACGACGTCCAGCCCGATGGCGTCCATCAGGCGGAACGGACCGGCCGCGGCACCCGTGTTGACCTGCCACATGCGGTCGATGTCCGCCGGGGTCGAGACGCCTTCGGCGACCACCGCGAGGCTTTCCCGCTTCATGGCGGCCCAGACGCGGTTGAAGATGAAGCCGGTGCTCTCCCGGCGGGCCTCGAACGGGTGAATGCCGTAGTCGGGCAGCACCTTCAGCAGCAGCGCGACGGCGGCGGGGTCGGTGTGGCCGCAGGACATCACGTCGGCGGCGTTCTGCCGGGGCGGCATGTAGAAGTGCAGGTTCAGCAGGCGCTCGGGGGTGCGCACGCTGTCGACGAGGTGGCTCGTCGCGTAGGACGAGGAATTGCTGGCGAGGACAGCGTCCGGCTCGGCGAGCGCGTCCAGGTCGGCGAAGAGGCGCCGCTTGAGGTCCAGGCGCTCCGGTACGGCCTCGATGACCAGCCAGGCGTCCGCGAGGGCGGGTGCCAGATCGGTCACGGCCTCGACGGTGCCGGGACGGCCGCCGTCGATCGTCTTCACCACCTCGGGCAGCTCGCGGGCCACGTAGACGCAGGCCGCCTCACCCGCTTCGGCGGCGGGGTCGTAGATCCGGACCAGGCCGCCCCGGGTGGCGAACATCAAGGCGATCCGGCGGCCGAGCGTGCCCGCGCCGATGACGGCGACCGGCCGGTCCTGGTGGCGGGCGGGAGGGGTGAAGCTCATGACTTCTCCTGTCTCGTGGCCCCGCCGCGCGAGCGGGACGGGGCCGAACGCGGGTGGCTGCACCACCCAACTTCTCGATACAGTGTGTATCCGATACACCGTGTATGCAACTGAGGGGGCGCCCGCCGCGCCACCGCGAAGGAGCAGCCCATGCGCGCCGACCAGGTGACCGCCGCCGTGACCACCCCCCTGACGGTCCCGCTCTACCCCCCGCGGCCCACCCGCTTCACCGACCGCGAGTACTTCAACGTCGTCTACCGCACCGACCCGGACGCCCTGCGCGCGGTGGTCCCGGAGCCGCTGGAGATCACCGAGCCCCTCGTGCGCTTCGAGGTCATGCGCATGGGCGAGGTGGACGGCTACGGGCCGTACACGGAGTGCGGTCAGGTCATCCCGGTACGTCACGGAGCCGAGCGGGGCGAGTACCTGCACGCCATGTACCTGGACTCCTTCGGCGCCACCGCCGCCGGCCGCGAACTGAGCGCCTACCCGAAGGTCGCGGGCGAGCCCGCACTGCGCCACGAGCGCGGCGCCCTCGTCGGGACCCTCGACTACGGCAGCGAGCGCGTCGCCACCGCCACCATGGCCTACAAGTGGCAGCCGCTCGACCCGGAGGAGGCCCGTGCCCAGATCACCGTGCCCACCTTCGCCGTCAAGACGGTCCCCGGCTACGACTTCCGGCCCCGCGTCTGCGACCTGGTCCGTATGCAGATCACCGACATCACCGTGAAGGAAGCCTGGCGCGGCCCGGCCCGCCTCCAGCTCTTCGAGCACGTCATGGCACCCCTGGCCGACCTGCCCGTACGCGAGGTCCTCGACGCCGGCCACATCCTGACCGACCTCACCCTCGCCCCCGCCGAGCCGGTCCACGACTACCTCGCCGCCTGACCGCCGGCCGGCCCCCTCGGGCCGTTGGCGCGTTTCCACCCGCGCCCCACCCGTGTCGTTGACCAGCTGGGCCTTCCGCCGGTTGGCTCACCCTGGCCGGCCGGGCGGGGCCCAGGAGGACGTCTGTCCGACCGCGCCCGGCCACAGAGGAGGACTGATGCAGGTGAGACGGACGCATACGGGACGGACGTACGGGAGACGGGTGCTCGTGCAGCGAACGCCTGGTGGCGCAAGAGGACGGCGGCAAGCGCGCCGGAGCTGCGCGCTCGTGGCTGCCGTCCTGCTGACCTGGCTCGTCCCACCGGCTCAGGCCGCCCCGCGGCAGGACGGCGTCGTCCAGGTGGACCTCGGCCTCGACGGCGCCCAGCCCGACAACTGGTCGCAAGCCCGCGGGGTGAGCGAGGACGGCAGGTACGCCCTCTTCACCTCCATGGCGTCCAACCTGGTGCCGGGCGACACCAACCGTCTGTACGACATCTTCGTCCGGGACCTGCTCACCGGGCACACCGAGCGGGCCAGTGTCGCCGACGACGGATCGCAGGTGGACGGGTCCACGAGTCAGGCGGCCATCAGTGCCGACGGCCGGTACGTGGCGTTCAGCACCGACGCACCCGGTGTCGTGCCGGGGCAGCCGGCGGACGGCGGGTGGAAGATCTTCGTCCGGGACCGCCGGACCGGACACACCGAGCTGGTCAGCGCCGCCGGGAGCGCCGAGAGCCCGGCCATCAGCGGGGACGGCCGGTATGTGGCGTACACCGTGAACCGGCGCGACATCCACGTCACCGACCGCCGGCAGGGCACCACCCGGCTGGTCACGGCCGGCGCGGACGGCCGCCCCGCCGACCAGCCCTCCACCGACCCGGTGATCAGCACGGACGGCACCACCATCGGCTTCCGCTCCAAGGCCACCAACCTCCTCCCCCGCGGCCAGGCCCCTGCCGTACGGCCGCACACGGCGGACACCGCACCGCCGACGGAGCAAGGCACTTCGCCGGCGGCCCCCGCCACTTCCGTTTCCAAGCCTCCTCCCGCGCGCCACACCTTCCCGTTCTTCACCTACGACGCGCGCACCGGCCGCGTCCAAGGCGCCTCCATCGACCTGAACGGGGTACTGCGCGACGCGCACCCGTACGCGACCCTGAGCCCCGACGGACGGTACGCCCTGTTCAGGGGCTTCGAGTCCAACGGCCCCGACGTGGACGGCTCGCACATCGAGCTCCACGTCCGCGATCTCCGACAGGGGACGACCACGAAAGCCGGCCCTCCCCTGCCGGGCACCCGGACCGTGCACGACGCGTACCGCGGCACCGTGACTGCCGACGGCCGCCGGCTGTACTTCGCCTCGGGCGCCGACAACCTGGTGCCTGGCGACACCAACCAGGCCGTCGACATCTTCCGACGCGAACTGCGGACCGGCCGCATCGAACGCATCAGCACGACCGGAGAGGGCACAGACATCTCCTGGACGCCGAATTCCCTCTCCGTGGACGGCTCGGGCACCACCGCGCTCTTCGACGGAGGCGGCAAGGTCTACGCCCGACGGCTTCCGGCGGTCTGACGGTGCGTACTCCCGCCCGTGCGCGGCACCGGCGACCAGAGCCCCCGCACGACAGCGGGGAAGACGCGCGAGCGCTCCAATCGCTGGGCTACACCCAGCAGTTGCAACGTCGCCTGGGCGCGTTCGGGAATTTCTCCGCCTCCCTGTCGGTCATTTCCATCATGTCAGGGACCCTGCTGCTGTTCGGCTACGGCCTGAACTCCGGCGGCCCCGCCGTGATCATGTGGGGGTGGCTCGCTGCCGGGCCGCTGGTGCTGTGCCTGGCGGCGGCCCTGGCGGAGATCACCTCTCGGTACCCCACCAGCGGCGGTCTCTACTACATGGCGCGCCAGCTCGGTGGCGAGCGGTGGAGCTGGTACACCGGCTGGCTCAACCTCCTGGGTCTGCTGGGCGGGCTCGCCGCCCAGGACTACGGCATCGCGACCTTCACCGCTGCCTGGGCCAACCTGCAGTTCGGTCACACGCCGACTCCGGGCTCCCTGCTCATCCTGTACGCGGTCGTTCTCGCACTGCACGCGATGCTGAACCTCTTCGGCACTCGGCTGATGAATGTCCTGACGTCCCTGAGTGCGTGGTGGCATCTGGTGGGGGCCGTGGTCATCGTCGGCGCTCTGGCGTTTCTCCCTTCCCACCACCGGTCCGCCGGGTTCGTGTTCTCCGAGTTCACCAACAACACCGGCTGGAGTTCCTCGATCTACGTGATCCTGCTGGGCATGCTGCTCCCGGTGTTCGCCTTGGCCGGATACGACACCTCGGCGCACCTGAGCGAGGAGACCAGCCGCGCCGCTGTCGCCGCGGCCCGTGGGATCGTCCGCTCGGTGGCGGTGTCCTGGCTGGCCGGCGGTGTCCTGCTGGCCGCGTTGCTGTTCGCGGTGCAGGACTACGCCACGACTTTGGCCGGGCCGACCGGCGTACCGGTCGCCCAGATCCTGCTGGACGCCCTCGGCCTGACCGTGGCCAAGGTACTGCTGTTGGTGATCATCGTGGCGCAGTTCCTGTGCGGCTACGCCGTGACCGCCTCCGCCAGTCGCATGATCTACGCCTTCGCCCGGGACGGCGCCCTGCCCGGTTCGGCGCGGTGGCGGCAGGTCAGCCGCCGCACGGCCGTCCCGGCCCGTGCCGTCCGGCTCGCGGTCGGTGCCGCCTTCGTGCTCGCGCTGCCGTCCTTGTACTCCGCCACGGCGTTCTCGGCGGTGACCGCGATCTCCGTCGTGGGCTTCACTCCGGCGTACGCCGTTCCGGTACTGCTACGGCTGCGCCACCGCGGCCGGTTCACCCCCGGGCCCTGGCACTTGGGCCGCTGGAGCCGGCCGATCGGCTGGGTGGCGGTGGTGTGGGCCGCCGCGGTCACGGTGCTGTTCCTGTTGCCGCAGACCAGCCCGGTCACCGGCACGACCTTCAACTACACCCCCGTCGCCGTGGCGGTGGCCCTCGGCATGGCTGCCCTGTGGTGGCGGGTGGGGCGCCGGTCGTACCGCGTACCCCATGCCGGCTCCCCCGCCGAGGTCGGCCAGTTCGAAGGCAGTGGCCGATGATCCCGTGCCGTCCAGCCTCCGTGTCGTCGTACCGACGCGTCGCCAGTAGAGTCCCCCTGACCGCCAGGCACCCACCGGACCCGTCCGCCGGCTGCTCAGGTGCCTGCACGAACTCGACGCAACAGGAGGTACGGTGACCGAGAATCTCGCGGAGTCCGTCGAATCGGCGCGCCAGCTCACCGTGGTCTGGCGCTCCATGGTGCTCGACCGCGACCCGCATGCGGACGTACGCGATCTCCCGGGTATCGCCGTCCGTTGGGCGGACTGCCGCTTCGCATTCTGGAACTGCGTCACCTTGACCGACGTGGGCGTCGGCGCTGAGGCTCTCGGACAGCGCCTGGGCCAGGCAGCGGACATCATGCGTGCGAAGAAGCACCCGGGCTTCCTGTGGCTCTTCGAAGACCTTCTCGACGGCGAGGCCCGCTCCGCGGTGGACACGGCGGCGGAACAGGCGGGTCTGCAGTACGCCTTCCCCGGTACGGGCATGGCCGGGGACCTGCTTCCCATCCCGGAACCGGCCCACTCCGAGCTGACGTTCACGCGCGTGCGCACCGAGGAGCAGGTGCGGGCTTACGCGGACATCAACTCCCGCGCTTACGGTTTCCCGTTGGAAGACGGTCACGACGGCCTCGCCGGATCCGCGCTCTGGAAGAACGACGTGTACGCCTACCTGGGCATGCGAGGTGACGTACCGGTGGCGTGCGCCGCCACGGTCGAAGCGGAGGGCCGCCTGTTCGTCGTACTCGTCGCCACCGACCCGCAGTGGCAGCGCAGGGGTTACGGCGAGGCGGTCACCCGCAAGGCGCTGTACGAGGGTGCCCGGGCCACCGGTCTGACCCGCGCCGTTCTGCACGCGACCGCCGCCGGGGCCCCGGTGTATCCGCGTATCGGTTTCCAGCCGAACTCGCCGATCCGCTTCTACAGCCTGAAGGACTGAGTCGACAGGGCGGCGCATGAGAGCGAGGTGGTCACGCAGCGGGTCCGTCGTCGCTCGTGAGCGAAGCCAGCAGTGCCTGTGCCTCCTCGGTGCGCTCGCCGGTGGCGAGCGCCCGCTCGAACCAGTAGTGGGCCTCGTCCGGCAGCCCCTCCCCCTCGGCGATCCGGCCGAAGACGAGGAGGAGGCCGGCCGGCAGGCTCTCCGCGTGGAGCGACGGCCGGGGCTGGTCGTCACCGTCACCTGGGAGTGTCCGGCCTGGGGGCGGAGCGGGCTGCCTGCCGGCCGGATCCGCCGGGGCAACGGGCGGAGGCGCGTCGGTGGGCTCCGGGCCTGAGATGCCTGGCGGGCCGGTGTCCAGAGACGGGGCAGGTGTGGTCCCGGCCTCGTCGAGTGCCTGGCGGGCGCGGCTCCGGGCCTCGGGGTCGTCCGACGCCGCCGCCTGGGTGAGCCAGTCGTGCGCCTGGTCGGTGTGTCCGTCGAGCATGGCCAGCTGCCCGAGGACGACCAGGCCCTGGGGCCGGTGGACGCAGTCGTCCGAGCGGGCCAGCGGGAGGAGGGTGTCGCGGGCCTCCGCGAGGCGCCCCAGCCTGGCCAGGGCGCTGCCGAGGTAGCGGCGGGTGAGCGGCTCGATCGCGGGCTCACCGGTGGCCAGCGCCTCCGTCAGGGCCGTCCTGGCCCCGTCGAGGTCGCCTTCCGCGAGCTGGGCCACGCCGAGCAGTGCGAGGATCTTCGGGACGGTGTCCGGCACCTCCATACCGAGTGCCGTGTTCAGGTACTCCTGGGCAGCCGTGGTGTCGCCCACCCCGATCAGGAACTCGCCGTAACTCAGCAGTGCCACCGCAGCCGCGCCCGGATGTTCAAAATCCGTCTCGTCGAGCCGTTCCAGTGCCTCTTCCACGTGTCCTTGCTGGAGCAGGATCGCACCCAGGTGGGCGCGGGCGAGCGGGATCACCGAGACGGCGACCTCGCTGGTGGAGTCCAGCAGGGCTTCGAAGTGCGCGGTCGCCTCCTCCAAGCGGCCTTCCTCCACCGCCAGCTTGCCCAGCTGCACCCGGCAGAGGTCCGCGGCCGTGTCGGAGTCGGACGTCACGAGCCGCTCCAGCAGCGGACGTCCCTCCGCCGCACGCCCTCGCTGCTGCACCAGCAGGATGCCCAGGAATGCCTCGGCGACCTCCGCCAGTGCCGAGCCGGACGTGGACTCCTCCCTGAACAGAGCCTCGGAGCGGGCCAGTTCGCCCCGGTCCGCCAGCATCATCGCCAGGTCCAGCCTGGCGACGGCGGACCAGTGCGGGTGCGCGGCGTCGATGGCGAGCCGGTAAGCGGCCTCGGCGTCCTCCCAGTCGCCTCGGGCGGCCAGTACGTCCCCGAGCAGGTCCGCGGCGCGCGGTGCCAGGTCGGGTTCCCGGGACGCCGCGACCTCGGCGAGCAGGTCCCGGCCCCGCCGGTCACCGAGCCGGTTGAACATCACGGCCAGGTCGAATGCGGCCATGCGGGACCAGAACGGGTGTGCGCCGTCGATCGCCGTACGGTATGCGGCCTCCGCCTGCGGCCAGTTCTCCTGCGCCGCTTCCAGGTCTCCCAGCAGATCGGCGGCGCGCGGCGACTGTTCCGGGTGACCGGCCCCCGCCATCTCGCTCAGCGCGGTGCGGGCCCGCTCGTACTGCCCTGCCTGGCACCAGTACAGACCTTGGTCCGTACGGGCGAGCAGCGGCCAGTCGGAGTCGGCGGAGTCGACCACCGGCTGCAGTTCCTCCGCGGCGGCCGCGTAGTCCTCGCGTGCCGCGTGCACCGTGCTGAGCAGGCACCGTGCCCGCAGCACCTGTTCCGGGTTGGTGAAGTCCACGGCACGCCGCAGGATCTCGGTCGCCTCGTCGTACTTCTCCGTCAGACAGCACAGCCAGGCAAGGGTCACCTGTGCGTGTTCGGAGGCGAAGACGTGCCGCGAGACCGCCGCGGCGTCCAGGAGTTCCCGGGCCTCTGCCAGCTCGCCCCGCTGAATGTGCAGGCCCCCAAGGTTCGCCTGGGCCAGCGGCACCACCATCGGGCTTCCGGACCGCAGGGCCGAGTGGAGCAGTTCGTCGGCCTGTTCCAGTTCGCCCTCGCCGACCAGGGCCGCACTCAGGTTGAGCTGGGCCAGCGGCACCGCCGACGAGATGGCGGACTGCCGTACCGCCCGTGGCAGGTTCAGCGGGCCCGCGGTGCCGAAGCGGGACGGCGGTTCCGCGGAGGCGGGCCCGGAGGGCTCCCGTTTGACCGTGGTGGCCGCTCCGGTCATCTCGCCGCGCTGCACGATCCAACCGCCGAAGCCGATCTGGACCAGGGGCACGACCTGTGAGTCCCCGGACCGCAGGGCCGTTTCGAGGAGTTCCCGGGCCCGGTCGGTCTCGCCCTGCCCGAGCAGCAGCCCGCCGAGACTTGCCTGCGCCAGCGGCACCGCGAGCGGGTCACCGGAGGCGATCACCGTCTCCAGCACCGCGCGCGAGGCGTCCAGGTCGCCGGACTGCTGCAGTACGGCGGCCAGGTCGACCTGGGCGAAGGACACGACGTCCGGGGAATCGCAGTCGGTCGCTCGCTCCAGCAGGCTTTTCGCTCGGGCCAAGTCGCTGCGGTACATCGCCAGTTCGCCGAGCATCAGGGCCGCCCAGGCGACGACGTCGCGGTCCGTGGCCTCGGCGAGGGCGCGCTCCAGTGCGCTCTTGGCCGCCTCGCCCTCTTCCCGGGTGAACGCGGCGAAGGCGACACCGAGCAGTTGGTCGGCGGGGGTGCCGCGGACCGCCCAGTCCCAGGCGAAGCGAGGGACGCGCTCGGTGTCCGGGTCGTCGCGGCTGTCGAGGTACCCGGGCAGGTAGGCGAACGCCTCGTAACGGCGGCCGTCGGCCTCGCCGCCCGGCCCCGGTGCGCCGGTCCGGCTGTACTCGGTCAGCAGCGCGATGCTGCCCGCCACGGGTTCGGTCGCCCAGGCGATCCCGGAGCGCAGGGCGGCGTCGGTGGCGGCGCGGTGGCTCGGCCCGGCCTCCAGGTAGTGCGTGAAGAGACCTGCCAGCGCCGCACCGGTGAGTTCCCCCTCGCAGCCCATACGGTGCCAGTCCGCCGCGGCCAGGACCACCGCCCACCCCTCGGGGCAGCCGGCGCGGCCGCCGTTGAAGCGCGCTTCCACCAGGGGCGCGGCGACCATCAGCTCGCCGATCCCGCGGTCGGCGAAGTCTTCGTCCGGGTACAGGCGACGGGCGTCCGCGAGGTCCTCCTGACGGAGCAGCCGCGGCAGCCGGACCGGCTGCGGCTCCCTGTCCAGCACCCCCCGGGCCGCGCGGTTCACCTCTCCCTGGGGGAAGAGGATGCGGTCCCGCCACTCGGAGGTGATGGTGGCGACCACAAGGACCGGGGGCACCATGGCCCCGTAGGCGTCGAGCACCTTGGTGTCCATGCCGCCGGGCCGGAGGTATGCGTCGATGTCGTCGAGCCACAGCACCGCGCGGTCGCCCCCGGTGGGCAGCGGCAGAGCGGCGATACCGCCCGGGGCCGAGGGGGCGGGGCCGGGCACGACGAGACGGGTGCCGTGCGGCAGTACGCGGCGCAGGCTCTCCACGAGGGTGCGGGACTTCCCGGCTTTGGCGTCCCCCGCCAGCAGGACGAACGGCCTGGTGCGCAGCGCCTCGGCGAGTGCGCGGTCCTCCTGGAGCCGGGGGACGTAGGGCGGGTCCGAGTGCTCCTGGAGGTTCTTGGACGGGGTGACGCCCAGGTCGTAGATGCGGACGTCGTGCAGTCTGGGCAGTTCGCCCGCGGCGTCCAGGGGGAGGGCGAGCAGTTCTTCGAGTGCGGCCCGCTGCGCCTCGCTGACCGGGTCGCGGATGAGGTCACGCAGTGGCGACCAGTACCTGACCAGGGTGTCGACCGGGATCGCGTACGCCGTCCGCGTGTCGTGGCCCTGCGACGGCCTGTCCCGGGTGGTGACGATGCCGATCACGCCGCCCAGGGTGCGGTCCCACACCGGGGAGCCGGAGAAGCCGGGGGCGAGGGCGTGCCCGAGGGCGGACTCCGACTCCAGGCCGATCCACTCGCGTTCCGCGGCGCCGCGGACGGTTCCGTAGGCCGGGACGCCACCGGTTTCGTGGTTCTGGGGATAGCCGTACACATGGAAGCCGTGGTCGTCGGCCGTGCTGCCCTGGGGGCTGATCAGGGGTGCGGGGGCGGCCGACGGCGGCAACGGACCCTGCAGTTCGAGTACGGCCAGGTCGCCCCGGCGCTCCTTGACGTCCTGCGGGTGCCAGCCCCCGGCCACCACCGCCGCCGGTATCGGATCATGCGGCTCGGCCCACTGGAACCGCACGGACAGGGGGGCGTCGGGCGGCTCGGCCCGGTCTGCGGCCGCGGCGGCGACATGGGCGCAGGTCAGTACGTGTCGGTCGTCGACCAGTACGCCGGCGCCGCTGGGCGGCCGGTCTTCGGCACGGGCGATGCTCACCAGCCAGGGGGCCTGTTCCCACTGGAAGGACACCGCGGGCTGCCTAGCCGGCCGGCGCGGCGGGCTCGTCCCGGCGCCAGCCCAGCCGTACGGTGAAGTGCCCCTCGGCGGAGGTCTTGGCAACGACCACCCCGGCCTCGGCGTTCAGTTTGATGCCGAACCCGACTTCGTACTCGTCGGGCGCCAGCCGGCGGAGCCAGTCCAGTACCGCGTCGATCGTGGGCCGGGCTCCGGTGAGCATCTCGTCGAGGGTCCGGGCCGCTTCCAGGATGCCGTTCTCGCCGCGCGCCACGTTCTCCAGGCCGGGCGAGGCGTCATCGATCTCGACGAGCAGATCCTCGCCGCCCGCTGTCCTGAACCGCACCAGATCACTCATGTGCCGCCCCCCTTTGACCAGTCCGGCCCGACCGCAGCGCGCTTCGAGTCTAGTCCCGCTCTCCGGGGCCGATTCCGCGTCGACGTCATTTTTCCGGCGGACGGACGGGCGTCCGGCTGGAGGGTTACTCTGGGGCGTGCGGAGTGCGCACGGGTGTGGTGGACGCGGGCGGGTGGTGGCCGTGTTCGTGGGTATCGATGTCACGGCGGGTGTCGCCGTGACCGGCGCGGCGGACGGCGTCCGGCCGCCGGAGCCCTTCGTCTCCGGGCCCGGGGCATATCTGCGGGGTCTCACGGAGCCGGTGGACGGCTTGGTGCTCGCCGTGCCGGAGGAGTGGTTCGACGCGTCCGGAGCGGCCCGCCGGGAGGCACTGTACGGCGAACTCGCCGAGGACCTGGGGATGCCGTTGCGCCAGTTCGTACCGAGAGCGGTGGCGGCCGCTGCCTCGCTGGAGCAGTCCTCGGGCGGACACCTGGTGTGCCGGCTGGAGGCGGACGAGGTCGTGGCCGCCGTGTGCGGTGCGCGCGGGCAGTTCGTGACCCTGTGCGGTGTCGAGTGGCGGACGGTGAGCGCCGGTCCGCCCGTCAGGTCGCCGCAGGAGCCGGAGAATCCGCAGGACGCCAGGCGTGCCGCGCTGTTGCTGTCCCGGGCGCGGGTACAGGCCCGGTACCGGGCGGCGCCGCTGTGGCTGCCGCAGGAGATGACGGCCGGAGCCGTACTGGACGCCTTCGCACCCGTCGAACAGGCTCTGCGGTCGGCGCTCTTCCCGGTCCTGGCCGGGCCGACGGCCCCGGAGGACGTGTCGCGGATCCTTCTCGACGGCGGCCTTCGCCGGCATCCGCTCGCCGGGTCCGCCGTCCAGGAGGCCGCGACCGGCGCGCCGGTCCGTGTTCTGGAGGAGCACGCGGCCGCGCTGGGAGCGCTGCGCGTCGCACGCGGCTCCGTCAAGGTTCCCGAGACCGCCCGCCACCGGCTGAGTCTGCGCGTCCACCGCGTCCATCAGGGCCTGCTCACCGAGGCCGACCTCCCACTGGCCTTTCCTGGCGGGCCTGTCGCCCTGTCCGTACGGGACGACGCTGACGACGCGACCGTGGACGTGCCCGACGGCCAGCGCCCCGAGGTCCGGATCCGGCTGGGCGACGCGGAGATCCGTGTGCCCTGTCCCGCTCTGCGCCCGGGGCGGTACCGCCTGGGCCTGCACTCGGCGGGGAGCGGGCCCGGTGTGCTGGCCCTGCGTCCGAGGGACGGCGGGGAGACGGTACTACTGCCGCTGAACGGCCCGGTCGGAGCGAGGACGGGGGACACGGAATGAATGACGGGACGAGGGCGCGCGTGACCGAGGCGGCGGCCCGCGGCACGGACCAGGACGCGTTGCACGCTCTGCGCTGGTCGTTGGAGTGGGCGGCGCAGGCCGTCGCCCGGCTGGCCGGTGAGGCACCGGAGGACGTGGCCACCGAGGCGGTGTTCCTGCTGGACGATGCGATCGGCTCGGCGTCCGGGCTCACCGGGGCGGTGCCGTCGTTGCTGCGGGCGGCTCGCCCCGGCCCGGACGTGGTGTCCTACCTTCGGGAAGGACAGCAGGAGCTCACCGACCTGGGCGCGAAAGTACGCGAGTTACGTCACCAGCTCGACGAGTTGGCCGGGACCCGGAGCGACCTCGACGCACGCCTGGCGGATATGGCGGGCCTCCGGGCCCAGGTCGCCGAGGTCCGCCGCCTGGAACGGCTGGTGGAGGCCCTGGAGGACGTACAGGAGCAGCGCGATGTGCTCGACACGCGTCTGACGCTGCTGCGCGAACGCGCCGACGGCACCGAGGAAGCCGTTCGCCTGGGCAGCGGCGAGCTGCTGCGGCTTTCCGAGGAGCGGCTGACGCGACTGGCCACGCCGGTGCGCCAGGCGCTGGAGCGAGCCGCCGAGGCGCAACGCGACCTCACCGAGGCCGAGGGTCAGCTGGCCGGTGCGGAGGAGGCCGCGACCGAGGCCGCGCAGCGGACGGACCAGGTGCGCGCCGAGCGCGAACGGCTGGCGCAGCTCACCACCTGGGCCCGGATCAACCACCGCATCGTGGTATCGCTGGCCGAGTACGCCGAGCCGGGAAACGGCGATGACGCGCTGGCGCAGATCACAGACGCCCTCGGCACCGTCGAGAGCAGGCTCGGCGAACTGGACGCAGCCCTCGCAGGCGCCCTGGACGCCCACGACCAGGAGGTCTCCGCAGGCCGGTCCCTGGTCGCCTGGAGCGACGAAGGACCGGCCACCCACCCGGCGCGGTGACCCGCGGGTCCTCGCCGCGCGGCCGGATCAGGAAATGAACAGCTCCGCGTCGCGCGCGAGGGCTTCCAGGTCCGCGGCGATGCCCTTACTGATCTCGCTGACCAGCTTCTGGCCGCCGTCCTCGATGAACTGTGCGCTGAACGCGGCAGCGAGCTGCGCCTCCTGCGCCTCGGCTCCCTGCCGCAGCTTCGACACCAGGCGGTTCTCTCCACCGAACTTGCGCAGCGCCAACGGGATGTTCGCCTGCCGGGCCTTCGCCATGGCGGCCTCCCGCCCCTCGTTCATCCCGATGAACAGCACGACGGCGGCGATGATGACGGCGAACGGCCCGGTCGTCGCGATGATCGCGGTGCCGGCGCCGAACAGGGTCATGGCGACGACGCCGGCCACCACCACGTTCACCACCTTGGCGACGTTGTCGAGCACCTCGGTCGCCGCCGCCGAGTCGAACGGAATAGCCAGCTGCCCGCTGTTGACCTGCACAGCGGGGAGTTCCATCGCCGAGGGCGGAATGTGCCACCGGTGGCAGATGGGGCGGGTCAGCTCCTCTATCTCCGGACGCAGTTCGTTCTGCCATGCGGCGATCGCCGCGGCCAGCCGCTCATTGCCCGGTTCGGCCAGCTCGGCGTGCAGCGCCCGGGATATTCCCTCCGCCATGCCGTCGAGCGTGGCGATGTCGCCGTTACGCCAGCGGCGGAACGCGGGGATCACATGACGCTCGGTGATGCCTTCGGCGACCGCCGCCCCCAGCCGTGCGCCCAGCGCCGACAGCCTGTCCTGCACCAGCGAACCGACCCGGTCCCCTTTGATCAGTTTGCGGACGTCGGCCCGGAAACCGGCGGCGTGCAGTCCCATCCGGCCCGCCAGCGCCAGGCCGCGGGCGATGGCGAGTTCGGGCTCCAGACCGAGCAGCACCCGGTCCGCGCCGAACACCTCCCGCGCCTCTTCCTGCACGAAGTGCATGCGGGAGGCTCCGCCGGTGAGCACCACCAGGTCCGGTTCCCGCCCGAGCCGGCCGGCCGCCTCGTGGAGCGCGTCCCTGAATGCCTGGCGCCACGGACGGTTGCCGAGGGCGGGCTGCGGCGTGTCCAGGACCGCTTCCATCTCGGCAGCCGTCAGCGCGACATCGAAGTAGGCGTCCCCGGCCCGGGTGACCACTTTCCGTGTCGTACCGACCGCGGCCTCGGGATCGTCCACGAACCGGCTCGGATCGGTACGGAAGAAGGTCTCCTTCGCCTCGCGGCACAGCAGCTCCAGCCGCAGCCGTTCGAATCGCGAGTCGTGGAGCGTCTCTTGGAGCGCGTCGGCCATCGGGTGCCGGCTGAGCTGGCGTTCCAGGATGGTGCGGTCGATCAGCCCGGCGCCCAGCTGCACTCCGGCGTCGATGGGCGCGCCGGTCTGATAGCCGAGGACGCCGGTGAAGTCCGTGGTCAGCGAGCCGAAGTCGGCAATGAGCACGCAGCCGCCCAACTGGTCGCGGTCGAGCTGCACCTCGCCCGAGTCCCGGGCGTACAGCATCGCGGCCCGCGACTCCCGCACCACCTCCACGTCCGCCAGCCCGGCCTGGCCGAGCAGCTCCCCGTAGGCGCGGAGCAGATCGTCGTCCCAGCCCGACGGCGCGCCGAACACCCAGCGGACCGGGCGGGAACCGCCCAGGTCGTGGTCCCGCCCCCGCGCGTCGCGGCCCACCTTGTCCACGAAGAGACGGATGGGGGTACGCACCTCGTCGCGTTCTATCTCGGGCGACTTGAACGCCAGGTACAACGAGGTCACACCGCGCGCTTCGGTGGCCTCGCGGCCCACCAGCACCCCGCGGCCGGGGTGCTCGGCGACCGCGGTCACATGCTGGCGGCCCGCGCCGGTCGACCCGATGTCCAGGACGACCGGCGGCGCGGTCTTGTCGGTGTACGTCTTGGCGAGTGCGGACTCGCCGTGCCCGAGGTCGAATCCGACGATCACTGTGCTGCCGGACGTCTTAGCCATCGTGGTGCTCCTTGCCCCCGTTGTTCTTCCTGTCCTGGTCGGCCGCGGGCGCCTGCTCGTCGGTGCTCTCCGCATGCGGAGCCGACGGGGCTTGTGCGGACTGCGCTTCTCCCGGGCCGGGCTGCGGTACGTCGTCCCCAGCCACAGCCTGCGCCGGGGGCCCCGGCGGTGCCGCGACGGGCGTGGTCGCCTCACCCCGGCGCAGCACCCGGCCGTCCTTCAGCACCAGCGCCGGCTGCACCGTGCGAAAGTCACCCCCAGCCGGACCGTCCGGCTGCCGGCCCAGGGTGAACATCCATTCGTTCGTGCCGTCGAAGTCGATCACGTCGATGTCGTGCCGCAGCGGCAGTTCCCGGCGCAGCCCGGCGATCCGGCGCAACGCCAGCTCGCCGTCGTTCTCGCTGTGCGCCGCCATCAGGTCGCGGAGCAGGTTGACGAGTTCGCCGTCCTCGTGCCAGGCGACCGGCACCTTTTCCGGCGGAGGCGGCTCCGCTTCGGTGAGCAGGCGGTCGGCCGACTCCAGCGCGGCGTGCAGCTGTTCGAGCAGCGACGCGGTGTGAACCACCGGACGCCGCACGCGCAGCAGTTCCTCCTCGTGTTCCCGCTCCCGGTGCCGGTCTTCCTCGTCGCTGCCGAATCCGTTCAGGAGCAGGTGGAGCGGCGACCGGCGCGGCGGCGAGGGGCGGGGCTGCGGCAGCGCCGGTGCCCGTACGGCGGCCAAGGTGCCGACGATTGCCGCCCGGACCAGTTCCACCGCGGCGGCGGTCTGCCGCCGTTCGCTCGCGCCCAGCTCGGGATGCGTCTCCGCGTCGCGCGCCAGCCGTGTCAGCGCGGCGCGGATCGCGTGCGTCGCCTGTTCGGTGGCGGGCTGGTCGTCGAGGGTCAGCTCCAGCTGGGTGCGTGCCGACTGGAACGCCGCGCCGAGATATCCCTCGCTCATGGTACCCCCTTGTCGCTGTCGGTTCGGTGCGTGCCCGCGAGGGGCCAGGTGCGGACCAGGCCGTCGGCGCCCGCGCTGAGCAGCCGGCCGTCCGGGGTGAAGGCCAGACCGCGTACGCGGTCCGGGTGGGTCCCCACCGTCCGGGCCGTGCCGTCCCGCTCCCGGACCCGGACGGTGCCCGTGTCGTCCGCCGTGGCCAGTACTCCTCCGGGGCCGAAGGCGACCTGGCGCACCGGGCCGGTGTGCCCGTCCATCTCGGCCTCCGCGGTCCGCGCGGCCCCCAGGGTGCAGATCCGTGCCACGCCGTCGGCGCAGCCGAGTGCCACCAGCCGGTCCGTGCGGTCCAGCGCCAGGCAGGCGACCTCGTGTGCCGCGGTGAGGCGGCCGGTGCGCGCACCGCTCCTGCCGTCCCACAGGCTCGCCCCGTCGGCGCCCGCGACGATCACGACGCGTCCGTCACCGGTGACCTCCAGCGCGGTGGCGGAGGCCCAGCCGACCCGGGCGAGCACGGCGCCGACGGCTCCGGCCGCGCCCAGCACGGTCCGCTGTACGCAGGCGTCGTCGCCGAGGCTGAACACCACGCCGCCCCGCCGCCGTAGCGCGTTGACCCAGCCGTCGTGCCAGGCGAGCACCCGGGCCCTGCCGGAGGCGGCGAACGACCAGAGCCGCACCGCTCCGTCCTGGCCGCCCGACACGACGGACAGGCCGTCCTCGGTGAGGTCGGCGCAGGTGACCCTTCGGTCGTGCAGCTTCCGGGAGGCGAGTGGCGAGCACTGCCACAGCTTCCAGACGGTGACGGAGCCGTCCTGGCCACCGCCCACGAGGAGTACGTCGTCCGAGTCGGGCGCGCCGCGGCAGACAGCGGCGGTGAATCCGCCCGCATGCCGGAGCGGGCCGGGCTCCGGGCGTTCCGGTGGCAGATACAGCGTCCGGGCCTGCGGGAACCGCCGGATGAGCCTGGCCAGCAGGCGCTCCGGCACCGTCCAACCGCGCAGTCGGCTGGCCAGCACGTCCACCGTCGCGGGGAGGGTCGCGGGCTCCCGTGCCTCGGATGCCCTGGTGGTACGGTCACCGACGCCGCCCGCCAGGCAGAACAGCGTCTCGTCCGCACTGTCAGGCAACCCCGGCAGCAGCTCGGCCCAGGGCCATTCGGTGGCCTCCGCCTGCTCGGCGCCGTCCCGGACCGCGACGGCCCGCAACCCCCGTGGGCCGATCTCGATGACGACGCCGTCGGGCAGCAGCTCGGGGAGGTCCGTCACCGTCAGCTCGTCGGCCGCCTCGGCCAGCTCGGCCAGCTCGGCCAGCATCTGGTCGCGCTCGGTGGACCGTGGCGGACCACCGCGCAGCAGTGCTTCCAGCCGGGTCAGGCGCTCGGGCTCGCCGCGACCGGGATAGCCCGCCGCCCGCGCCGCGGCCGTAAGGTCCAGACGGCGGCGTGCGCCGGCGAGCCGATCGTCGAAGGCATGCCGGATCTCCGGGGTGAGGGGGCCGAGTACTGCGGGACCTTCGAGGGTCCAGCGGCAGTTCGCACACTCCGGTCCGCCTTCGGCAGTCGTGAGACACACCGGGCAGCAGGACTCGGACTCCTCGGCCGCGTGCCTGGCGGCGGCCTTCTCACCAGTCACCATCGGGCACGTCCTCCGGAACGAACTCCAGTGGCCGCCCGGCCGGTGTGTCCGCGTCGATGCGGCGCGCCATGCGGGCCTCCATCCGTTCCAGCAGCACCCGTACGGTCCTGGCGTTGGCGAAGTGCTCCGGGTGGGCGCGGCGCTGCCTGTCCAGCCACCTCCGTACCTTCGGCACGGTGGCGTCCGGCAGCACGTAGGGCGGCTCGCGGTCGTGGGCCATCCGGCGCAGGATCTCCACGAGTTCGGTGCCCGAGTAGTCCGGGAAGGACACGCGTTCGGCGAAGCGGAAGCGCAGGCCCGGGTTGGTCTCCAGGAATGTCTCCATCGGAGCGGGGTAGCCGGCGGCCACGACGACCAGCCGGCCGCGCAGGTCCTCCATCTCGCGGGTCAGTGTGTCCAAGGCCTCCTTGCCGTAGTCCGTTCCGGCCTCGCTGCCGCGCGACAGGCTGTACGCCTCGTCGATGAACAGCACCCCGTCCACCGCCGATCGCACCGCTTCCTTGGTCTTCAGCGCGGTCTGGCCGACGTAGCCCGCGACGAGTTCGGGCCGGGTCACCTCGACCACGTGTCCGCGCAGCAGCAGGCCGAGGGAACGGAGCAGCTTGCCGAGCAGGCGGGCCACGGTGGTCTTGCCGGTGCCGGGCGGGCCCACGAACAGCAGATGGGGCGGCGGGAACGGCTCGCCGCCGTGCGACCGGCGCAGCCGCAGCCGGTACACGAGGTCGCGGATCATCTCCTTGACCGGTACGAGCCCCACCAACGCGTCCAGTTCGGCGAGGAGTTCGTCGACCGGCGGTACCGGTCCCCTGATGTGCGCCCGGTAGCGTTCCGGAAGGTCTTCGGCTTCCAGTGGTTCGCTCACCACCGCGCGTACGCGCTGCGCCCAGGCGTCCTTGAGTGCGTCGGCGAGGTCGCGCATGGCGCGCGCGTTGCCGAACTGCCGGTCACGGGTGGCGTGCAGGCCCCGTGTCACCTCGCCCAGCAGCTCTTCTAGGGCCGGTGTCCAGCTCAGCCCGAGTGCGCGCAGCCGGCCGAGCAGGATGGCGTGCAGTTCTGCCGGTTCGTAGTCGGGGAAATGAATGACGTTGGCGGCGGGTATGCGGCTGCGCAAGCCGAAGTTGGCGGACAGGAATTCCTCCACCTTGTCCGGGTAGCCGGCCGCGATCAGCACGAATCTGCCGCGGTCGTTCTCCATGCGGGTGAGCAGCGTGTCGATGGCCTCGGAGCCGAAACCACCGCGCCCCGGCTCGGTCAGCCGGTAGATCTCGTCGATCAGCAGCACCCCGTCGAGGGCCCGGTCCACGGTCCGGTGGGTACGGATCGCCGTGCCGCCGACCACGCCCGCCACCAGGTCGGGGACCTCCGCCTCCACCAGGTGGCCGCGGCGCAGCAGACCGAGGTCCCGGTAGATCTCGCCCACCAGCCGGGCGACCGTGGTCTTTCCGGTGCCGGGGTTGCCCGTGAACACCAGGTGGGGAGAGCCCGTCTCGGCCTCGCGGCCGAGGCCCCGGGCGCACAGCGCGGCGTCCGCGGCCGCCCGCCAGCGCAGCCGCTGCAGATGCTCCTTGACGGAGCCGAGGCCCACCATGGCCTCGATGCGGTCGGTGACGCTCCGGTCGTCCTGGGGGCTGCCGCCCGCCCACTGGCGCCGCCGCAGTTCGGCGACGTCGAGAGACCGCTTCTCCCGGGCCAGCAGACGCAGCCGGGCCCGCCAGTTCCTGGCCCGCTCGGGAGCGGCGGCCATCGTCCGGGCGACCAGCGGCAGCTCGTTCCACTCCTCGACCCGCAGCCCTGCACGCAGGCGCACGTCGTGGACCAGGCGCTCCAGCTCTTCCGCTGACGGCAGGCCGATCGCGGCGGTGGCGCCGCCGCCGGAGCGGCCGCGCTGGTCGGCCAGGTAGGTCTCCAGGCGCGGGACGCGGCGCAGCTCGCGGACGAACTCCTCCACGTCGTCGAGCGTGTCGCGGCGGAACAGCAGGACACACAGATTGCGGTCCTCGGCGTGCTCCACCCACTCCGCCAGCGCGCCGGCGAGCGTACGGCCGGCCTGCTCGTAGCGCAGCGACTCCTCGGCGTGCGTGAAGACGACCGCCGTACGGTGCTCGGCCTGTCTCATGAGGTGGTCCAGGAGCATGACCCGGTGCTGATCGGTGAGTGTCGGCGCAGGGGCCTCGCCCAGCAGGGTGCCGGCCGCCGCAGAGTCGGTCGCCGCGCCGCCCGCCAGGATGCGCCGGCCCAGCGGACCGGAGAACTCCGCTCGCATCAGGTTGCTGCCGCCCCGGTTCGCGGCCGGGCGGCGGCGTCGGGTGAGGTCGCGGGAGCGCCGGTCGCGGAAGTACACGGGGCGCGACAGGGACGAGTACACGATGCGCGTGAATCCGGCGTCGTGCAGGACGTCCCACAGCAGTTCCTCGATGCCGCGCACACCGTGGTCCCGGCAGACGAAGATGTCGTCGACTCCCTGGCCGTGCACGACCAGCAGGGCATCACCGGCCGGCAGCCGGAACCCGTCCAGCCGCTCGACGAGGGGGCTGCTCATCCCGGTTCGGTTTCCGTGGAGGCCTGCGGCAGGACCCGCTGCTCAGTGCGCGACAGGGGTGGCGGCTCACTGTCCGGCAGAGCACGCGGCTCACTCAGAGTGGCGAAATCGGCGTACGCGGGATCCGGCGTCCCGGCCTCCTCCTGGGGTGCCGCGGCCGGGAAGCCCTGCCCCCGTAGCGCGCGCATCAGCCCGGCTCCCCGTTCCTCCAGTTCGGTACGGGCAGCCGTGTCGTGGTCGTAGGACAGCACCCGCAGGACGGACGCGCCCGAGTCGGGGCCGGCGGGGGCGACCTCCACGACGATCGCGTTGCGGTTGCCGTGCACGAGCCGGGCGAAGAACGCGTCCCGCTGGTCCCCGCCCAGGTAGGTGGTCGCGTCGAGTTCGTACGCCGTCATGCCCTCCAGGGTCCGTACGACCGCCTCGGCGAGGTTGACCCGCTGCTGGGAGGCGAGCTGGCGGCCGCCCGCCCGCTGGACGAGCCGGGCGAGACGCTCCTGGAGCGCGGGTGACCGGTGTTCGAGGAGTTCCCGCAGTTCGTCGGCGGACAGTGGCCGCTCGTCGTCCTCGATGCGATGCCGGAGCTCCTCGGTCTCCTTGCGCAGGGTGGCGAATTCGCCGTGTGTCCAGTAGTCGACGTCGAGGTCGTACCCGTCGAGCACCTCGCCGTGTTCGTCGCGCGCGTTCTGCCGGGCACTGTCCTCGATCAGCAGGTGGACCAGGAGCAGCTCGCCGCGCGCCTGGGCGCGCAGCACCTCCCGCTCCCGCTCACGGTGCTCCAACTCCAGGCGCAGTTCGCCGAGTTCCTGGTACGCGGCCTGCGCGGTGGCCAGCGCAGCGTCGAACCGGCCCTGGGCGATGTTCTCCCCGGCCCGGTCGAGTGTGGCCTCCAGGCTCTGCAGCCGCCCGGGCGCGTACCGTTCGTGCGGCAGCGTGCCGAGGACCAGGCCGTGCATGGCGCGCGCGTCGGAGAGGGCGGCGCGGGCGACGACCGCGGCGTGCTCCCGGTCCTGCACCAGTTCGCCCAGCTCCGTATCGATGCGCCGGATGTCCGCGCGCCGCTGATCCCGTTCGGCCGCGATCTCACTCCGTAACCTGCGTTGCTGGTCGGCGAGTTGCCGGCGCATGTCGCCACGCAGCTCTTCCGCGGTGGCCCGCAGGTCCTCCGCCATCCGTCGCGCCTGCGCCCGCAGCCGCTGCTGGGTCTCCGTCTCCAGCCGGCGGGTCTGCTCGCTCAGCCCTTCGACCACCTGTTCCACCGAGCGCTGGCGGTCCTCCATGACGCCGAAGACGCGCTCCAGATCGTCCTGTGTCTGCCGGCGTATCTCCCGGATCAACGCCGGGACGTTACGGAGCACGTCCTTCTGCCGTGAAGCCTCCCGCTGGATGCGGAACCATTCGGACTCGTCCACCAGAATGCGTTTGCCGCCGCTCATGGCTTCCCCCCGATGTGTGACGTCCGTACCTGGTCGACCGCAGTGTCGAACGCGGGGAGCAGGAGAGGCGGCGGCACCCCGATCAGCAGGGCCGCGCGCCCGTCGATGACGATCTCCGCACTGCGGTCGCGGCCCGCGAAGTCGTACCCGCACCCCGCGAGGCGGCCGGTCAGGTGGTGGACGCGCTGATTGCTGCTGCCGC
Organism: Streptomyces paromomycinus; assembly: GCF_003865155.1. Taxonomy (NCBI): domain Bacteria; kingdom Bacillati; phylum Actinomycetota; class Actinomycetes; order Kitasatosporales; family Streptomycetaceae; genus Streptomyces; species Streptomyces paromomycinus. The sequence goes on from NZ_BHZD01000001.1 coordinate 338,827, forward strand.
GCAGTCCCCGGCCGTCGTCCAGCGCGGCGACGTACCGGCCGTCGATGAGGACGTCGACCATGCCCAGCAGGTCCCGCACGCCGGGCCCGGGCGGCCGGGCCCGCAGGCCCTCCAAGCGGTGACCGGTGAAACAGACGACGCTGACCTCCCGCACCCCGCGGGCCACGCGCGCCAGTTCGGCGAGCCCCGCGGCCTGCTGCATCGGCTCACCGCCGGAGAAGGTCAGCCCGTCGACGGCGGGGTCCGCGAGGAGTTCGGCAGCCAGCTCGGCCGGCCGAACCGCACGGGCGGGCACGTCCGGTATCCAGTCCGGAGACATACAGCCCCGGCAGCGGAACGGGCACCCCTGCACCCACACCACCGAACGCCACCCCGGCCCCAGCGCGCCGGTACCCACCCATGTCGCCGCAACGTTGAGTCCCGCCATAGCGTCCCCCGACCCGTGCCCGGACCGACGATTCCCCCTGCGGCGGCCCGCGCCCCTCAGAATCCTCCGCCCCCGGGAGGCGGTCAAGGGACGCGCACCCCGGTCCGAGGCGGTCCGACACCACCAGTGAATCCCCTGGTGACCTCGTCATTCTCTCCAGATCCGGAGGAGACCCACGCCGCTTTACGAATGGTTCGAAAAGGCGGACGAAAATGTTCGCACGCCGCCCGGGTGGGACCGCTTCCCTACCGAAAGAGCCCGCCCGGGCGGCGCAACGTGCCTCCGCCGCCGCTTCGGCAACCGTCGCGTCCTCAGCCGCAGACCGCGTCGTCCAGCACCTTGTCGATGGGGTTGCCGATGCTCGGGTCGGCGGGCCAGTCGGCGAGATTCGCGGACAGTACGACTCGGCGTGACCGGTCAGGTGTCGTGAAAGCAAGCGTCGCGTAGCCCGGTATGCCGCCGGTGTGCCCGACGGCCAGGCGCCCGCAGCTCAACCGCTCCTGCTTGAGGCCGAGCCCGTAGCGGCTGCCGGGACCGCCCGCGGACACCGTACGGTTCATCTCCGTCCATTCCGCCGGGCGCAGGAGCTTTCCGCTGGTGAGCGAGGTGAGGAAGGTGTCCAGGTCCCTCGTGGTCGAGACGATCTCCCCGGCGGGGCCCGCCATCGAAGGATTCAGCTCCGTGACATCCACCTGCCGTACGCGGCCCGGCCGGTCGCCCGTCCCGCGGAGCGTGAGGTAGCCGTGCGCATGCGGTCCCGGGACGGACGAGGTGTCCCCCGGTACGGAGGTGCCCCGAAGCCGTAACGGAGTGATGATCCGCCGCTTCACCTCCTCGGCATACGAACAGCCCGTCACCCGCTCGATGATGAGACCGGCGACGAGGTAGTTGGTGTTGGAATACCCGTAATCCGTGCCGGGCGGGAATACGGCGGGCCGGGCCGCGGCCTCGCGCACGGACGTGGCCGTGTCGTAATGGCGAAAACGCGTGCGGACGAGCTCCGCGCCCTGTGGCAGATCGCGCGCGACGTCATGGAGCCCGCTGGTGTGCTGAAGGAGCATCCGCACCGTGATGTCCCCCGCCGCGGGGACCAGTTCCTTGGAAACGTAGCGTTCCAGCGGAGCGTCCAGCGAAACTTTCCCTTCCCCGACCAATTGCAGCAGGACGACGGCTGTGAACATCTTGGTGGCGCTCCCGGCGCGGAACAGCCCCTCCCGCGGCACCGGGGCACCCCCGTCCGTTCGGGCTGTGCCCGCCCGGGCCGTCCAGGTGCCGTTCGCGTCCGTCACCTGGACCTGGGCGCCGACAGCGCCGCTCCGGGTGAGGTCGTCGAGGTGCCGGAGAATCCGTTCGCGCCCGCTGCTGCCGGTTGCGGATGCACCGTCCACGGGCGCGGCGTGGGCCGGTAGCGCTGTCACGCCGATCGCGGTGGCGAGAAGGGAGGCGAGCAAGGGCCGCGTCATACGCATGTGTCCTCGGGAGAGTTGAGAGGCAGTAGGTGCGCGCCATTCCACAGCACACGGCTTCCCGGGGGCACTGGGGCAGCCCACCGACATCACATCCGGAAATCCTGCCCCGTCGGCGGGGGTTGTCCCCCCCTTCCTCTCCCCCACCGCAGAGGCCCGGCTAAGTGGGGTTTACGTAACGCGCTACGTAGATCACATCTGGACGGCCCAAAACCTCCGTACCCGGACGTAGCGTCGACGGCAGCAGGCAAAAGGGCTTGCAGCCCGGGCACAAGAGATACGCATGAGCGAAGGAAGTCCATGACCAGGACGAAGAAAACCGGGATGAAGGCGCGGAGCGGCCGGGTGGCCGTGATCGGTGCGCTGGGTCTGGCCTCGGTGGGTCTGGCCGCCGGGCCGGCGTTCGCCAAGGGTGATGTGGAGATCACGGCGCCGCCCGCGGCGCAGGTCGGCAAGACCTTCACGGTCACGGCACACGGCAACGACGATGCCTCCAGCTACCTGCAGGTGTGCCTGGAGAACCGCGGCGGCGGGCAGGCATGGCACCGGCTGGCCTGCGGCGCCGTGGTCGAAAGGGGAGACGACGCGCAGGTCACCGCACACGTCAAGGCCACGCACAGCGGCGCCCGGCAGTACCGCGCGGTGGTGTACGGCCTGCTCAGCCCGGCCGACCGCCACCCCGTACGCCAGCGGACTTCCGGCCCCACCACGGTGAACGTCCGCTAAGGCCGGCAGCCGGGTCGCGGACAGCTTGCAGGGTCACGGTCACGACCACCACGTCCACGGCCGGGCCTCGGGGGCGCCATGGCTGCCCCCGGGGCCCGCGCCGGCGCACCTGCCTTCACCCGCCGCCCCGTCAGCCGCAGGAAATTGCGTTGCCCCTGCCGGTCCGGACGTCTTGGGTGGCCCCATCGGCCGACGGAAGGGCAGGGCGGGAACCATGGGACAGCCGCAGCAGATGGAGCAGCGATTCCTGGGCGGGACGGGGTTGCGCGTCAGCGAACTGTGTCTGGGCACGATGACGTTCGGCAGCAGTGCGGACGAGGTGGTGTCGCACCGCATGCTGGACGCGTTCGTGGCGGCGGGCGGTACCTTCATCGACACGGCGGACATCTACGGGCAGGGCGCGTCCGAGGAGGTCCTGGGCCGTTGGCTCAAGGCCCGCGGCAACCGCGACGATCTCGTCATCGCCACCAAGGTGTTCGGGTCGATGGGCGACGGCGGCGGGAACGCGTCCGGCCTGAGCCGCAAACACATCCTGACGGCTGTCGAGGGCAGCCTGCGCCGTCTCGGTACGGACTACATCGACCTGTACCAGACACACATGTGGGACGTGGAGACGCCGGTCGAGGAGACCCTGTCGACGCTGGACAGGCTCGTACGGGACGGCAAGGTGCGCTATCTGGGCGCGAGCAGCGTGACGCCGTCGCAGTTGCAGAAGGCGCTGGACGTGGCACGGTTCCACGGCTGGGAGCCGTTCGTGTGTCTGCAGCCGCTCTACAACCTCCTGTCGCGCGAACTGGAGTGGGAACTGCTGCCGTTGAGCGAGGCGGAGGGCGTCGGAGTCATCCCGTTCAGCCCGCTGCAGGGAGGCTGGCTCTCGGGCAAGTACCGGCGCGGCATGACGGCCGCCCCGGCGGGCTCACGGGAGGCGGCCGCCCAGGAGCAGCAGGGCCGGGAGAGCTGGCGGGACCGGGACACCGACGAGACCTGGCGGATCGTGGACGCGGTGCTCGCGGTCGCCGGCGAGACGGGGCGCACCCCGGCCCAGGTGGCACTGCGCTGGCTGCTGCGGCGCCCGGGCGTGACGGCACCGATCATCGGGGCGCGCACCCTGGAACAGCTGACGGACAACCTGGGCGCTCACGGCTGGGAGCTGACGCCGGAGCAGGACGCGCGCCTGTCTGCGGCGAGCGAACGTCCGCTGCCGTACCCGTACGACGTACTGGCCCGTCCCCGGGAGCGCTCGCGTCCCTCCCGCCGGTTCTAGTGCGACGGGGGCTCCGGGGCACGCTGCCGGCCGGCGGTCCCGCGGGCCGCTGCCCGGTAGCCCCCGGGTGTCTGGCCGACCGTGCGGGTGAACGTGTCGATGAATGCGCTGGTGGTCGCCCACCCGCAGCTCCGGCCGGACTCGGTGACCGATAGCCCTTCAGCGAGCAGGATCATGGCGTGGAAGACGCGGGTGACGGTCCGCCACTGCGGGTACGTCATGCCGAACTCGTTCCGGAACAACCGCGACAAGGTGCGTTCACTCACGCCGGAACGCCGGGCCAGCCATCTCACGGTGCGCGGCCGCGCCAGGTTCTCCGCGACCAGCGAGCAGGCGCGGGCCAGTCTGGGGTCCTGCGGAGTGGGGAGGTTGAGCGGCTGTACGTGCGAGCGTCTGAGCCTGTCGTGCACGACTGCCAGCAGCCGCCCAGCTTCGGGCGGGGCCAGGCCGGGTTCACTGCCCGCGATGAGGAGTTCGCGCAGCAGCGGGTCGACGGAGACGACCATGGGCGTTGACGCGGGCAGCGGTGCGTCGTCCGGAGGGAATCCGTAGGTGTGCACCCGGCTGATGCCGTACACGCGATGCTCGTGCCAGGTGTCTGCCGGAGTCCACATCGCCCGGGCACTGGAGGCGACCCAGGAAGCCGCCTCGGTCCGCACCGCCAGGACGCCGGTGCTGACGTACATCAACTGGTGGAACGGGTGGCGGTGGCGGCCGATCGTCTCTCCGGCGACGTGGTCGTTCCGTGTGATGGCCTGCCGCGTTCCTGAGGGGCTGTTCTCCGACATCTTTCGAGAGAGTACCGGGAGGAAATCGGTTCGCCGTCCCCGGTGATCAGTGCAGCTCTGCACTGTCGTTCCTGAGGAGGGTCTGGGGGGAGGGCAGGGGCTCCGGTCATCGGTGTGGCCGTTCTACGAAAGTCAACGGCGGAATTACGGAAGCCCGCCAACGTCCGGACGCGCCAGGCTGTGGGACATGCCCACGGAGACACCCAGCCCTGCACATTCGCCCGGTCCTGCGACGAGGACCGGCCCTGTGGAAACGCCCGGTCCTGGTCCTGCAAGGACGCACCGCGGTAAGCCCTCCGCGAGGAAGATGTCCGAACGGCTGCGTGGGGCCGCTCTCGACACCCGCCCCCTGAGCGTTCCCGCTTTCCGGCGCTTGCTCGCGGGGCAGGGTCTCTCGTACATCGGCACCATGATCACCGAGGTGGCGGTCCCGCTTCAGGTCTATGGCCTGACCCACTCGTCGCTGTACGTCGGCCTGACCGGTCTCGTCGGTCTCGCTCCGCTCGTCGCCTTCGGGCTGTACGGCGGTGCCATCGCCGACCGGGTCGACCGTCGCCGGCTGTACCTGGTCTCCGCGACGGTGACCTGGGCCGTCACCCTGGCCCTGTTCGTACAGGCCCTGGTGGGCGCCAGGTCGGTGGGGCTGCTGCTCGGGCTGGTGGCGCTGCAGGCCGCCGCCTTCGCCGTGTCCTCCGCCGCGCGCGGAGCGATCATTCCCCGTGTCGTACCCGCCGCGCTGGTGCCCGCCGCGAACACCCTGAATTACACCGCCGGGAATCTGGGGCAGGTCGCCGGTCCCCTGGTGGCCGGGGTGCTCGTCGGCCTGCCGCACGGATTCGCCTGGGCCTACGGAGTCGACGCCGTCCTGTTCACGGCGCTGTTGTACTCCACTGTGCGCCTGCCTCCCCTGCGCATGCAGAGGGAACTCCCGCAGCGAGGGGGCGTGCGGATGGTGTGGGACGGCTTGCGCTTCATCGGCTCCCATCCGGTTCTGTGGATGTCCTTCGCGGCCGATATCGCCGCCATGGTGCTGGCCATGCCCACGGCGCTGTTCCCGGAAGCCGCCTCGACCCGCTTCCACGGAGGTGCGGGACTGCTCTATTCGGCCGTCGCCGTGGGCTCACTCGTGGCCGCCGCCTTCAGCGGCTGGATCGGCAAGGTGAGCCGCCAGGGGCGTGCCCTGACCGTTGCCGTGGCTGCCTGGGCGGTGGCCATCGCGGCGGCCGGGGCGACACACAGCCTGCCGCTCACGGTGGGGCTGCTGATCTGCGCGGGCGCCGCCGACCTGGTCAGCGCCGTCTACCGGCAGACCATCCTGCAGACCTACGCGCCGGACGAGATGCGGGGCCGCCTCCAGGGCGTCTTCACGGTCGTCGTCGCCGGCGGACCGCGCCTGGGCGATCTGCGGGCCGGGGCCATGGCTTCCGCGACCGGCCTCACGCTCGCGTGGTCGGGTGCGGCTGTCGCCTGTCTGGTCCTGGTGGTGGGAGCGGCGCTGGCCGTGCGGCCGTTCTGGCGCTATGCGGCCTCTTCGCCTTGTTCGGCTTCGTCGCCTTGTTCGGCTTCGTCGTCCTCGTCGCCTTCTTCGGCCTCTTCGGCCTCTTCGGCCTCGTCGGACGATGCGCTCCCCCGATCACAGACCGTGCACGAGGCCGGCCGATGAGACACGGGCGGCCGTGCCTCAGAGACCAGGAATCAGACCGGGCCTGACACCGATCTCCGCCACGTCCTCGCGGACGGCAGCCACAAAGCGTCCGACCTCCGCTGCAAGGACGTCCCAAGTGACCGGCGAGGTCCAGGCATCCGGCGCGAAGACGGAGCCGGCCCGCCACCCCTCGGCCGACTCCACCATCCGTACCGCACCCGGTTCCGCGCAGGACATCGAGTCGAACACGAAGTCACCGCGCTCGCCGTCCGGCCGGTGGAGCCAACCCACCAGAGCCTGCGCCAGCTCAGCCACGGGGAACAGCTTCTCCGCGAGCACCACCCGGTCGCCGTCCCGGATGACCAGGTCGGCCTCGATGTCCACGAGCAGATGTCCGTCATGCGCCGACGCAGGCCGAAGGCCACGCTGGCGCAGGTCCGGCGCCCCCACGTCCCCGTACACGAATTCCACCGACATCCGGTCCTCCCGAGCGTTCACGGGCCGCCCGTCCACCGGCCGCCCAAGCCGCGAACCCTACCAAGCAGCCCTGTACCGCTCGCTGCACGGGTGCGGTCCTCCAGTCCCACGCCCTACTGCCAGGCCGCGGTCTCGGGGTCGATGCCGTGGGTGCGGGCGCTGGCGTCGACAATGCGCCGGAACCATGCGGCCAGGCCGGTGCGGATACCGTCGTAGTGGGCGGCGAACCCCGGGTCGGTCTCGAACGTACGGCCCAGGCAGACCTGCATCTGCCTGGTGAGGGGGAAGTACGAAGCGAAGATCTCCCGGTGCCGCTCGACAAGTTGGTCAGCCTCCGGACTGCCAGGCGTGACACCGGCGTCCATCGCGTCCCCGAGGGCGCGGTCGAGGTCGGCCATGGCCTCGGTGACGGCCTGCCATTCCTCCGGGCTGCGCGAGGCTGAGCGTTCGGCGTACTGCTGCCATTGCGTGGTGTCTCCGTAGCGCCGGCGGGCCTGGGCGGGCCAGTCCGGGTTCCACTGAGGCCCGAAGATCGCCGCCTGCTGCTCGACGGTCAGCAGCAGGCCGCGCTCGTGGGCGTCGATCATCCGGTCCAGTCCTGCGCTGAGCTGCTGGAGGCGGTCGATCCGTTCGGCGACCTGGGCGCGCTGCGCGCGCAACGCACCGGGCACATCCGTGGCCGAGTCGTCCAGGACGGCCTGGATTCTGTCCAGGCCGAGACCGATCTCGCGGTAGACGACGATGCGGTGCAGACGTTCCAGATCACCGGCGGTGTAGAGCCGGTATCCGGCAGCCGTACGCAGCGACGGTCGCGCCAGGCCGACCTCGTCCCAGTGGTGCAGCGCGCGGACCGTCACACCCAGCCGCGCCGAGACCTCACCGACGGTCAGGCCCTCGACGTCACTGGTGTCAGGCGTGCTCCTCATGGTCGCCGCGGCCGGCGTCCGGTGGGGTGATTCCGATGGCTGCAAGGTTCCGTGCCTCCTGACTGGCCGGATCGAAGGGCTTCGCCGCAGTAAAGACGATCCGCGCGTTTTCGGGCGTGGTCACCGTCACGTCGCGAGTGTTCCAGGGAGTGTCCCGCGGCCCCTCGACCGAGTCGGGGCACACCGCGCGACACGCCTCGACGAGGGAGTCGATCTGGCTGAGCACGCACGCGAAACTGCAACTCATCGCCGGTGGCTGCGCCGGAACGGTCTCCGCCGGGACGAGGAGTACGTCCTGGAACGCCCACCGGCGCAGATGTACCAGCCTGCCGGGGACGCCGAACAACTCGAAGAACCCGAGCCCACGAGTCCAGAAGTCCACCGAAACCGCCAGGTCGCTCGTGGGGATCGTCACGAACGCGGGCATCCCGTAGATGCCGCGGAACAGCTCCGGCGGAGCGGCGTCCGGGCCGGGAGCGGGTACGGGACTCATCTCGAACGCGTTGTAGTAGTCGCTCATGCATTCCACACTCCAGCCTCACGCAACGTGAGGGTCAAGCGCGTTCGGGAGGACGGATAGAAATGTGACGTTCAAATGTCTGATGTTTGTCTGTATGCTGCCGCCATGAAACGCATCAGCACACCACGGCGGACGGCCAGCCTCTCCGCACAGCTCGTGGACAGCCTCCGCTCGCACATCGAGGCGGGTGGATGGCCGGTGGGCACGCGCATCCCGCCGGAGCAGGCGCTCATCGAGGAGCTCGGGGTCGGACGCAGTACGCTGCGGGAGGCGCTCGGCGCGCTCGTGCACCTGGGCCTGCTGGAAGCCCGGGTCGGGGACGGCACCTACGTCCGCGCGTCGAGTGAGCTCCAGTCGGTCATGGTGCGGCGCGCGAGTGCCGCGCAACGGAACAACGTGCTCGAACTGCGTACCGTCCTCGAAGAGTACGCCTCAGGAGCCGCCGCCCTGCGCCGCAGCGAGGACCAACTGCGGCGACTGAGAGAGCTGTTGGCCGACGCCGACGCGGCCTGTGCGGGCGCGGACAAGTCCGCGGCCGAGAGTGTCGACGCGCTGTTCCACCGGGCCGTCGTCCGGGCGAGCGGCAACGACCTCCTGATCGAGATGTACGACCACCTCGGCACGGCTCTCACCTCCTCCCTGGGCGGTCTGCCCTGGGACGCCGCCGGCGCCGAGGAGCACGCCGCCCTGCACCGGCGTCTCGTCGACGCCATCGAGGACCGGGACGAGAGCGGCGCCCGCGCCGCGGCGGCCGCGATCGTCCAGCTCACCCGCGACCACGAGGCCGGGGCAGCACACGTGGCGGAGGGCGAGTGAGTCCGCGGTCGGCGTCGCTGTCCCGTCGGCGCTCCACCACAGGGGCGCCGGCCGCCGACCGCACCGGGGCCGCCGTGTCCGTCGGGCTGGGCGGCGGCGCGTGCCTCGTCCTCGCGCTGACCTTCCAGAGCGTACGCGCCGGCAGCTCCGGCGAGGCTGCCGCGCTGGCAGGCATGGCGCAGTCCGTCGGCTGTCTCGTGGCGGCGGCCGGCCCCCTTTTCCTCGGCATCCTCGGCATCCTCGGCATCCTCGGCATCCTCGGCATCCTCGGCATCCTCGGCATCCTCGGCATCCTCGGCATCCTCGGCATCCTCGGCATCCTCGGCATCCTCGGCATCCTCGGCATCCTCGGCATCCTCGGCATCCTCGGCATCCTGCACGACAGTACGGGCAGCTGGGCGCCTCCGCTCGTGGTGCTGGTCGTCCTCAGCACGGCCATGGCAGGTGCCGGGTACGGCGCGGGGTGCAACCGCCTGGTGCGCCGTCCGGCGCTCTGACGAGGCTGTCCGTTCCGCTCTTCCCCGCACATGACGATTCCCCCACCTGAACGGGCCTGCCAGGCCCAATGAGGAGAGCACTCATGTCCGACTCACAGCCCCCGACTGACGAGCTCATCGCACCTACCGCCCAGCCCCCGACCGACGAGTTCACCACGCGTACCGCGCAGCGCGCCGCTCACCTGTACGCGACGGACGCGCAGTTCCGCAACGCCGCGCCGCTGGACTCCGTCACCGAGGCGATCCGGCGGCCGGGCCTGCCGCTCGCCGATCTCGTGGCCACGGTCATGGAGGGATACGCGGACCGCCCTGCCCTGGGCGAGCGTGCCACGGAGCCGGTCACCGACCCGGACACGGGCCGCACCACGCTGCGTCTCCTGGAGCGCTTCGACACGATCACTTACGGCGAACTGTGGGAACGTGTCGGCGCGGTGGCCTCCGAGTGGCGGCACCACCCCGGCCACGCCGTGGGCCGCGGTGATTTCGTCGCGCTGCTCGGGCCCACGAGCGCCGAGTACACCATGGTGGACCTGGCATGCGTCCGCTCCGGCGCGGTGAGCGTTCCTCTCCAGGCCGGTGCCGCGGCGGAGCACCTGGCCCCCATCGTCGCGCAGACCGGACCGCGCCTGCTCGCGGTGGACATGGCGCACCTCGGCGTCGCGCTCCAGCTCGCGGCGGACGCCCCGTCGCTGGGCAGGATCGTCGTTCTCGGCCACCACCCCGAGATCACCACTCACCAGGAATGGCTGGACTGCGCACGTGACCGACTCGCCGCGCAGGGCCGAGGCGTCACCGTGGACACGTTGGCGTCGGTCATCGAGCGAGGGCGGGCCCTGCCACCACTCCCCCGGTGCCCCGAGGGAACGACGCCCGACGCGCTCAGCTCGCTGATCTACACCTCGGGGAGCACCGGCACCCCCAAGGGCGCCATGTACACCGAGCGTCTGGTCCGGCAGTTCTGGGTCGACTTCGTGCCTGGCCAAGGGGTACGGCCGTCCATCGTGCTCCACTACATGCCGCTGAGCCACATGATGGGGCGGGGCGTGCTGTTCGGCACGCTCGCCAAGGGGGGCATCGCCTACTTCGTGGCGTCGAGCGACCTCTCGACGCTCTTCGAGGACCTCTCCCTGGCCCGTCCCACCGAGTTCATCATGGTGCCCCGCATCAGCGACATGCTCTTCCAGCGCTACCAGGCGGAGTTGGCCCGCCGTAGCGAAACGGGGGCGGTGGGAGCCACGCCCGATCAGGCGGAGCACGTACAGGAGGACTCGCAAGCGGAATCGCAGGCGGAGTTGCAGGCGGAGTTGCAAGCGCAATTGCGGAAGGAGTTGCGGGAGAAGACCCTGGGCGGCCGCCTCCTGTGGGCCGTCAGCGCCTCGGCCCCGTTGAGCGCCGAGATGACGGCGTTCGTCGAGAGCTGTTTGCACGTCAGGCTGCTCAACGGTTACGGGTCGACGGAAGCCGGAATCGTCTCCCTCGACGGCCGGGTGGTGCGCCCGCCGGTGACCGACCACAAACTGGCGGACGTGCCCGAGCTGGGATATTTCCAGACCGACTCACCGCACCCCAGGGGCGAACTTCTGATCAAGTCCGAGCGGCTCTTCTCCGGCTACTTCCAGCGGCCGGACGCCACCGCCCAGGTCTTCGACGCGGACGGCTTCTACCGCACGGGCGACATCATGGCCCGCACCGGTCCCGACACGCTGGTGTACGTCGACCGCCGTTCCAACGTCCTCAAGCTGTCACAGGGCGAGTTCGTGGCCACGTCCCGCCTGGAAGCCCTCTTCATCGGCAGTCCGTTCGTCCGGCAGATCTTCGTGTACGGCAACAGCACCCGTGCCTACCTGCTAGCGGTCATCGTGCCCACCCAGGACGCGCTCGACCGCGCCGGAGAGGACACCCAGCGCCTCAGGGCCATCTTGCGCGAGTCCCTGCAACGCCTCGCCACCGAAGCGGGCCTCGACGCGTACGAGGTCCCACGGGACTTCCTCGTCGAGACCGAGCCGTTCAGTCAGCGGAACGGGTTGCTCTCCGGAGTGCGCAAGCTGCTGCGACCCGCGTTGACGCAGCGCTACGGCGAGCGCCTCGAAGCGCTGTACACCGAGCTGACCGAACGCGGGGCCGACGAACTCCAGGCACTGCGCCAGGCAGGCCCGTCCCAGCCGGTACCGGAGACCGTGCTCCGGGCCGCCCGCGCGCTCCTCGGACACCGACAAGGAGACGTCAAGCCCGGCACGCACTTCCTGGAACTCGGTGGTGACAGCCTCTCCGCGCTGTCGTTCTCACAGCTGCTGGAGGAGATTTTCCACGTCGACGTGCCGGTCGACGTCCTCATCAACCCGGTCAACACACTTCGGCAGGTGGCTGACCGCATCGAGAATGCCCTTGCGGGAGACCGGCGCCCGACCGCCGACAGCGTCCACGGTCCGGGCGCGACGCGCCTCCTGGCAGGCGACCTGACGCTGAAGGCGTTCCTCGACACAGGCACCATGGGCACCCTCGCGAAGACCGGCAGGCCGGCCGGTCCGCTGCCCGAGGCACGGACCGTCCTGCTGACCGGCGCCAACGGTTACCTGGGCCGCTTCCTGTGCCTCGAATGGCTGGAGCGGGTCGCCGAGCGCGGCGGCACCCTGGTGTGTGTGGTCCGTGGCAGCACCGACGAGGCGGCCAGGGCACGGCTCGACGCGGCTTTCGACAGCGGCGACCCGGAACTGCTCCGGCACTACCGTGACCTGGCCGCCGGGCACCTGGAGGTGGTCGCCGGCGACATCGGGGAGGCCGATCTCGGGCTCGGCAAGGAGACCTGGCAGCGGCTGGCCGACTCGGTGGACCTGATCGTCCACCCGGCGGCACTCGTCAACCATGTCCTGCCGTACGACCAGCAGTTCGGCCCCAACGTCCTGGGTACGGCCGAGCTGATCAGGCTCGCGCTCACCTCCCGTGTCAAGCAGTTCACCTACCTGTCGACGGTCGCCGTCGTTCTCGGGTCCGAGGCCGCGGCCGACGAGACGGCAGACATCCGTACAGCCTGCGGAGTGCGCGACCTCGACGGCGGTTACGCGGACGGTTACGCGGCCAGTAAATGGGCGGGCGAGGTGCTGCTCCGCGAGGCGCACGATGCGTACGGTCTGCCGGTCGCCGTGTTCCGCTCGAACATGATCCTCGCGCACCGGCGCTACCGGGGCCAGCTCAACATCCCGGACGTGTTCACCCGCCTCCTGCTGAGCCTGCTGGCGACAGGCATCGCGCCAGGCAGCTTCTACTCCCGAGGCGTCAGTATCGACACTGGCAGCGGGCACTACGACGGGCTCCCCGTGGACTTCACAGCGCGGGCCATCGCCGCGCTGGGCGACGGCACACGGGAGGGTTACCGGACCTTCAACGTCGTGAACCCGCACGAGGACGGCATCTCACTCGACACGTTCGTCGACTGGCTGACGGCAGCCGGGCACCCCCTGACGCGCATCCACGACTACGACGCATGGCTCGACCGCTTCGAAACCGCCATGCGCGGCCTGCCCGACCGCCAGAGGCAGCATTCGCTGCTGCCCCTGCTGCACGCCTTCACAAAGCCGGAAGAGCCCTTGCCTGGATCGGCACTGCCCGCGCAACGGTTCCGCGCGGCCGTGCGGGCCGCCTCCCTCGCCGGGGAGGCGGACATCCCGCATCTGTCGCAGGACCTGATCACCAAGTATGTGGCGGACCTTCGGGCGCAGCACCTGCTGTGAACCAGTCGGACGGGGGCTGGAGCCCGGGCTGGGGACGGGGTTCGGGCTCGGGCTCGGGCTCGGGCTCGGGCTAGGGCTCGGGCTCGGGCTCGGAATGGCCAAGAGTCGATCGGTCGGTGTCTGTGCGTACGTGCGCCCGCAGCCCTTGTGGTCCGAACAGGATGAGGAGTTCGACCGCGCCGCCGTCGGCGCTGCCCAGCCAGTGCGGCAAGGACGTGTCGAACTCGGCCGCCTCGCCTGGCGGCAACGTCAGGTCGCGGTCGCCGGTCACCAGCCGCAGGTGACCGTTGAGCACGTAGAGCCATTCATGCCCCTCATGCGTCTGCGGGGTCGGTTCGAGCGGTTCCGGCCGGGCGGGGATGATCATTTTGAAGGCGTGCACTCCGCCCGGCCGCCGGGACAGGGGCACGAAGGTCATACCGTGCCGTCTGATCGGTTTGAGGTGGATCCGGGGGTCGCCGGTGCGCGGAGCGCCGACGAGGTCGTCCAGCGGGACGTCGTAGATACGGGCCAGCGGCAGCAGCAACTCCAGCGTCGGCCGGCGCTGCCCGCTCTCCAGCCGGGACAGGGTGCTCTCCGAGACGCCGGTCGTCACCGCGAGGTCGGCGAGGGTGATGCCGCGGTGACGGCGCAGCGCACGGAGCCGCGGGCCCACCGCGTCGAGCACGTCGTCGTCCGTCTTGGGGTCCATGCGGCCCATCTTGCCGTTACCGCAAGTTTTCGTGCCAGGCAGTGCGGTGCCTGGCAACACTGGGCGCCCACCGACAGAAGGAGTCCTGATGAGCACCACCGACGCGGTCACGTTCTGGGACGGCGTGCACGCGGCCCGGCCGGCAGCCGGCGACCCGCAGCCCAACGCTCGCCTCACCGAGACGGTGACGGGCCTGCCGACCGGCGACGCGCTGGACCTCGGATGCGGTGCCGGTGGTGACGCGCTGTGGCTCGCCGGCCAGGGATGGCAGGTCACCGCCGTCGACATCTCGGCCGTGGCGGTCGAACGGCTCGCCGCCCTCGCCCGCTCGCACGGTCTGGGCGAACGCGTCACCGCGATGACGTACGACCTGCACGACTCCTTCCCACCCGGCACGTTCGACCTGATCAGCGCCCACTACCTGCAGACACCGTGCGAGCTGGACCGGGCGGCCGCCCTGCGTTCGGCGGCGCGCGCCCTGCGCCCGGGCGGGAGGCTGCTGGTCGTCGACCACGGCTCGGCCGCGCCGTGGTCGTGGCAGCAGGACCCCGGCACTCGGTACCCGAGCCCGCGGGAGGTCGCGGCCGGTATCGGACTGGCTCCGGAGACATGGACGGTCGAACGGGCCGACGCACCCCGCCGGATCGCGACCGGGCCGGACGGGCAGACCGCCGAAGTCACCGACCACGTCCTCCTCGTCCGCCGCACCGCCTGACACGGTGGCCGGCTCCGTCCTCGACGAAACGCGACGCAGACAGGACGCAGACACGACGCGGACGCGACGCAGACACGACGCAGACACGACGCTGACTCGGCGAAGAAAGGCGACCCCTGTTGCCCAGCACCACGCACCACACTCACCGCCGCGACACCCCACCGCCCCGGACCGGAAGCAGTGAGGCCGAGGTCCTGCGCGGGTTCCTCGACTACCTCCGTACGTCGATCGCCGCGAAGGTCGACGGTGCTCCCGAGCCGCAGCAGGCCCGGACAGCCGCCGTGCCGTCGGGCACCAACCTGCTCGGCCTGCTCAACCACCTGACGGCGGTCGAACGCTGGCTATTCCTCGGGGACGGCGTCCCCGACTGGCCGGCGACGTTCCAGGCCGCACCGGCGGACCGCGTGGCCGACATCGTGGCCCGCTACCGCGAGACGGTCGAGCGTGCGAACGCCGTGCTCGACGTGTGCACCGATCTCGACGCACCGGTCCCCCGGCCGCGGCCGGGGCGCGCCGGTCCCAGCGTCCGCTGGGCACTGACCCACATGATCGAGGAAACCGGCCGTCACGCGGGCCACGCGGACATCCTCCGCGAACTGATCGACGGCTCGACCGGTCGCTGATCCGGGCAGGCGCGTCCGCACCCGGCACGGCCACGGCCCACCTCAGGGCGGGAGCCACCGGCCTCCCCCGGCTCGGCGTCCACGATCGATTGTCAGTGGTGGGTGAGAAGGTGAGAGCACCAAGACGGAAGAGGGGGAGCAGTAATGTCCGGGAACCAGAACTACATCAATCACGTTGCTCTTGTGCTCGATGCCAGTTCGTCCATGTCACACCTGAGCCGTAAGGTCGTCGACGTCGCCGACCAGCAGATTGCGTATCTGGCTCGCCGCTCGAAGGAACTGGGCCAGGAGACCCGCGTCACGGTGTACGCCTTCGCGGACACGGTGGAATGCGTCATCTACGACAAGGACGTGCTGCGGATGCCGTCCCTGAAGCAGCTTTACCGGGTCGGCGGAATGACGGCTCTGCTGGCGGCCACGCTGAAGTCGCAGCGGGAACTGGCGCAGACGGCACAACTGTACGGCGACCACAGCTTCCTGACGTTCGTGCTGACCGACGGGCAGGAGAACGCGAGCCATCGCTGCCCGGACACGCCCGGCAAGAGCACCCGCGAACTGATCCGCGCAGTGGACGAATTGATCAAAACGCAGGAGGACAACTGGACGCTCGCCGTCCTCGTGCCGGACCAGATGGGCAAGCGCGAGGCCATGCAGTGCGGCTTCCCGAAGGACAACATCGCCATCTGGGACGCCACCAGCACCCGGGGCCTGGAAGAGGCGGGACAGGTCATCCAGCAGGCCACCGAGAACTTCATGGTGGGCCGGGCCCAGGGCATCCGGGGTTCTCGGGCGGTCTTCTCCACCGGCGCGGAGGCGGTCAACAAGGACACCATCGAGGCAGCCGGCCTCACCCCGGTGGACCCGTCGAAATACCAGCTGATTCCGGTGGCGCGCGCGGCGGCGATACGGGAATGGGTCGTCGAGTGCGGGCACACGTACCGTACCGGTTGTGCCTTCTATCAGCTGAGCAAGTCGGAGAAGATTCAGGCACGGAAGCAGATCGCCGTGCTGGAGAAGAAGACGGACCGGGTGTACACGGGACCGGAGGCCCGGTCCTTGCTGGGGCTGCCGGACGAGGAAGTGCGCGTCAGTCCTGACCGCAATGACGACTTCACCATATTCGTGCAGAGCACCAGCGTGAACCGGAAGCTGGTGCCGCACACACGGCTGCTGCTGATGCTCTGATTCCTCGGGAATTCCGGAGACGCCGGAAACCCCGGAAACCCCGGAGGCCCCGGAGACTTCGGAGACCTCGGAGGCTCCGGAGACCTCGGAGGGCCGAAGGCTCCGCCGGTCCGGCCGGCCGGCGGAGCCGCTTCCGCAGCAGCCTCAGCACGCGGAATTCTCATGGATGCTGACGCCGAGAGCGCCGTGCCGCGGGAAAAGCGATACCGAGGACTCCGCCCGCGCCACCGCCGAGCACCAGACCCACCGCCATGTTGTCGAAGACAGTCAACCCGAGCACGAGCCCGACCGCGACGCCGACCAGCATGCCGGCAATGAGCCCTGTGCTGATGGACGGTGCTCCGACTGCCTCGTTGTTCGTCACACGACCAGTGTGCCGGACGGGCTGCCGGAGGTCGGTCACCGTCCGGCCAACCCCATGGCCGGCCGCCGGCGTCAGCCATCCGACCAGCCACGGAAATCTGGATGACGAGGAAAGAGCCCGCCTCTACGATGGCCCGATGGCATCGATCAAGCAGTTCCAAATCACCTTCGACTGCGCGGACCCCGAACGCGTCGCCCGCTTCTGGTGCGAGGTGTTGGGGTACGTCGTACCGCCGCCTCCGGAGGGGTTCGCCACTTGGGACGCTTACGATCGTTCGCAACCGCCTGAGCGCCAGGGCTCCGCGTTCGTGTGCCAGGACCCCTCAGGGGTGGGCCCGCGTATGTACTTCCAACGCGTTCCCGAAGGGAAGGTTGTCAAGAACCGGGTGCATCTCGACGTGCGGGCCGGCACCGGGCTCGTAGGGGAAGAGCGGGTGGCCGCGCTCGAGGCCGAAGGCGCACGCCTGGTCGCGCTCGGCGCGGTACGCGTGCGGCTGCTGCCCGCTGATGACGAGAACGAATCGTGTCTCTGTATGCAGGACGTCGAGGGCAACGAGTTCTGTCTCGACTGAGTGCCGGGCAACCAGGCACGTCACGTCACACGCGGGCGGCCCGGACCGACCGGGCCGCCCGCTTCGCTCGGACCGCGCGTGAGCGACACCAGCCACTACTCTCGGCCGTATGGTGTTCGATTCGGCTCATTTCGATCTCCAGCCCTATGCGGGTTTCGCCATGGACTCCTACGTGCGACGGACCCATTGCAGCTGGGAGGACGCCGGCTGGCAGTCGTTGCTCGTCCAGCGGTTCCACCACGTCCCGGTGGTCGAGAGCATGGAGTTGCCGGCCGCGGCGGACCTGCACCTGATTCTGCCCGTGGCGGGCCGGACCGTGCTGGAGACGCGGACCGGAGGCGGGTGGGACCGCCGTACCTGGGCGCCCGACCGGCTCGAACTCGCCGTTCCCGACCGGTCCGTCCTCCGCCGCTATCGCGCGGACGGACCGTTGCGCAGCGTGCAGGTGCACCTTCCGCGCGGCACCCTCGAACGTACCGCGGCGCAGCTGGGGAGCCACGCGGTCGACTACGAAAGCATGGCGGCATCCGTGGCCACCGGGGACCCGCTCCTCGTGGAGACGGTCCGTGCCGTCGGTTCGGCGGAGGAGACCGGTGACCTGTACGCCGAGGCATCGGCCGCCTTCCTGGCCGTACACCTGCTCACCCGTCACTCCCGGGCTCCGGGCCGGCGAGCGCCCGCGCGGGAGGACGCGCGCGTCCGCACGGCGATCACGTTCATGCGTGACCGGCTGGCCGAACCGCTCACGCTGGCCGATGTCGCGGACGAAGTGCATCTGAGCGTTTTCCACCTCGTCCGCGTGTTCCGCCGGGCGACGGGACAGACACCTCACCGGTACCTCACCCACCTCCGTGTCGAAGAGGCGAAACGTCTGCTGCGGGATACCGGTTTCACGGTCGCCCGGATCGCGCCGCTCTGCGGCTTCGCCGACCCCGGCGCCCTGTCGACGGCGTTCCTGCGCCATACCGGGGTCCGCCCCTCGGCGTACCGCAATTCCTGACCTCTTCGCGGCAATCTCACGCATGGGCCCGGGCGGTGACCGTACCTAGGGTTCCGTCCATGGCTCAAAACACGACGACAACGCCGAAGAACGAGCAGAACAAGCAGAACAAGCAGGCTGAGGGTATCGGGCGGGCCGAGCAGACCGAGGGCGCAGGGCGGACCGAGCAGACCGAGCAGACCGAAGAGACCGGACACGCCGGGCGGATCGAGCCCTTCCCCCTTCACGTTCCCGACCGCGAGCTGACACTCCTGCGGGCTCGACTCGACGAGGCACGGCTCCCCGAACCCGAAACGGTGCCGGACACTTCGCAGGGCATCGGACTCAACCGGCTGCGGACATTGCTGGACACCTGGCGACAGCACGACTGGCGGGCCACGGAAGACCGCTGGAACGCGATTCCGCATTACCGAGCCCGTATCGACGGGCTGAACATCGCGTTCTGGTACGTGTGTTCGCCCGAGCCGACAGCGTTTGCCTTGCTACTCACGCACGGCTGGCCGGGCTCCGTACTCGAATTCGAGAACGTTCTCGGGCCGCTCACCGACCCGGTCGCGCACGGCGGTTCCGCCGCCGACGCGTTCCACGTGGTCGTACCGTCGCTGCCCGGGTTCGGGTTCAGTGAGCGTCCGCGCGAGCCCGGCTGGCAGCCGGCCCGTACGGCGCGGGCATGGGCCGAGTTGATGACCGCGCTCGGTTACGAGCGGTTCGGCGCGCACGGTGGGGACT
Organism: Streptomyces paromomycinus; assembly: GCF_003865155.1. Classification (NCBI taxonomy): domain Bacteria; kingdom Bacillati; phylum Actinomycetota; class Actinomycetes; order Kitasatosporales; family Streptomycetaceae; genus Streptomyces; species Streptomyces paromomycinus. The sequence goes on from NZ_BHZD01000001.1 coordinate 357,985, forward strand.
GGGGCGCGTACGTCAGCACCGAACTGGCGCGCCAGGTGCCCGAGCGCGTCGCCGGTCTGCACCTCACGATGCCGCTCGCCTCTCCCCTGCCGGAGGACCGGCACGCGCCCGACCCGGCGGAACGACGCATGCTGGAGCGACGCGACACCCATCTCGCGGACGGCTACGGCTTCGGGATGATCATGGCGACGCGTCCGCAGACACTCGGCTACTCCCTGCTCGACTCCCCCGCCGGCCTGGCGGCGTGGCTCGGCGAGAAGTTCGACGCCTATGCCGACACCCGGCCGGAGGCCGGTGGCGGGGTGAGCCTGACGCAGCAGGTGGAGAACATCGCCCTGTACTGGCTGACCGGGACCGGCGCCTCCAGCGCCCGCTGGTACTGGGAAGCCATGCGGTGGGTGCCGCGCAGCGCCGAGGAGGAGATCGCACAACCGGTGACGACGCCCACCGCCTGCTCACTGTTCCCGGCCGAACCCTGGCCGACCGCCCGGCGCTGGGCCGAGCGCCGTTACCACGACCTCCGCTCGTGGCACGAGATGGACCGCGGCGGCCACTTCCCCGGCCTGGAACAGCCGGACCTGCTGGTCGCCGAGCTCCGGGCCGCGTTCCAGCACGCGCGTCAGAGCACGAACGGCCGCCCGCAATAACAGCTCCCGTACCAGGTACGCACCTTCTCGGCCCGCGTCGGCCCCCTGCCCGGCGAAGACACCCTGGGCGCCCCGAATGCCCCGAACTACCCCGAATCACCCCGAACATAGTCGTCGTTGACGGGCCGACTGTCGCAGCGGTCCGCATTCCACACCTGATCCGCGGTGTGGCAAATGCAGGCTCTGCCGTATTCACACCTGGTCTTCCATTCCTGGGCCCCGGCGACCGACGCCGATACCGGTACCGGTGATGAGTGCCGCTGCGCCCAGGACGGCCGCCACGGCCGTGACCCTGATCCGAGTACTCCACCGCATACGCGGTTCCCTTCGTGCCTGACGTGCCTGACGTGCCTGACGCGCCGACGCCGAACCCATCTCGCACGCGGTCACCCGTCAGAACGATCCGCTACTACTCCGACATCGGTCCGCTGCCGCAGGGTGACCGCAGTCCCGACGGACATCACGGTGACCGGGAGGTCCTGGCCGCGATCATCTTCGTGGCCGCCTCGGGGTGCACATGGAACCAGCTCCCGCCAGGTTTCGGGCCCTCGGGAGTGACAGCGTTCCGCCGCTCGGCGTCTCTGCGGCCAACCTCCACGACAGCCAGGCCCTTATCCCGCTGGTCCGTGGTGTCCCGCCCACCCGCTCCCGCCGTGGCCCGAGACGCCGCAGGCCGGCCAAGCTCCGCGGTGACAAAGGCCACGACTATTCCCACCTGCGTGTTGGCTCTCCCTGCGACAGATCGGCCACCGCATCGCCCGCGGAGGAACCGAGTCCTCCCAGCGCCTGGGCCGTCACCGTTGGGTCGTGAAACGAACGGTGTCCTGGCTGTCGGGGTGCCGACGTCTCCACCGCCGCTACGAACGCGGCCCTGAGCACTTTCTCGCCTTCACGGCCATCGCATCGACCCTCATATGCCACCGCTCCATCACGAGTTGACATAGCGTCCAGGGAGGTGCGGCGGGCCGCACCTCCTGATCCTGCTCGTGTTCGCTGACGTACGATTCCTGGATGAGTGATGCCCGTGCAGAGATCCAGGACCTCAACAGCCGCTACGCGATCGCCTTCGACTCCGGGCAGCTCGATGAGTCCGTCGGCTGCTGGGTCGAGGACGGCGTTTTGGACGAGACCGAAACCGGCTTCGGACTGTTCGAAGGCCGCGAGGCGATCCGCGCCTTCTTCCGCGACACGCTCATGGCGAACTCCACGCACGTCGTCCACATGATGTTCAACCACCTGATCACCAGCATCGAGGGCGACCACGGTGAAGGCCGGGTCAACTGCCTCGTGGAGATTGTGAAGACCGACGGCAGTCACGCCCGCGCCCACGTCACGTACAACGATCGCTACATCCGGGCCGAAGGCGAGTGGAAGTTCGCCAGTCGCGTCATCACCTCGGCCTTCCCACACGCGGTACTCACGGGCTGACGCGCGGGCAGTCGCTGCGGACCTCCTCGGCATCCCGGGGCAGTCCGTGACGCCGGGGCGGCGTTGATCACGACACGCTCGTACGTCCGCTCCCTCTCCCTGCCCCGGTGGTCCCGCGGGTGTCAGTCGGTTCCAGGTGTGCCCCGAGGTGGCCACGAAGATGGTCGTGGCCACCACCTCGCGGTCCCCTGCTGCGGCTGGCCGCCGCCCTGCGGGCGTTCCAGGGCCGGTGGGGCCACCCGCCGGCGCAACTCCCACGGGCCAACCGGCGTCATCCACTCGACAAACGAGGCAGTCACCGTGCCAGGCTGGCGCAAGATCACACCAAACAAAATGGCGTCTTGGCGCACAAGCAGGCCTGGCCGAAGCGTGATTGCCCGTCATTCCGCACAGCGTACCGACGCGTCTGCGGGACGGCGTTGAGTCGTCCATGCCGCCTCATGGCAGACTGCCCCCGACCGGAGCGGCCGACGAGGCCGTGGCAGAGTCGGCCCCGGGTCCCCGGGGACCCGGGGCCCCGCAGCTCAAGGAGCGAGGAACATGGCACTCGACGCATTCGGCTTCCTCTTCACTGGACGCGGGCTCGACCCCGACCGGGACCGGTCCGTGATCGAACGTGACGGGTTCCGCGCCGTCATGGTCGGCATGGCGGACCCGTCCCAGGCACCCGAGGTGGCGGCGGCTCTGGTGGACGAGGGTATCCAGCTCATCGAACTGTGCGGCGGCTTCGGCCCCGTGTGGACCGCCAAGGTCATCGAGGCCACCAAGTCCCGTGTTCCGGTCGGGTCGGTGGGATACGGCCCCGAGTCGATCGACGGCATGGCGGCGCTCTTCCCGCCGCAGGCGGACTGACCGGCTCTTCGACTTCCGACGCCGCGTTCAGGTCCGCCCGGATCAGCACAGGTCAGTGCAGATCAGCGCAGATCAGTGCAGATCAGCGCAGTCGGCGGAGGTCACTGTGTCGGGTACACACCCACAGTACGAGCCCGAGGCTGCTGAACGCGGCGCCCAGCGCGCAGACGGCACCCCAGCCGGCCACCGTGTAGAGCGACGTCGCGGCGATGGCGCCGGTGGCACTGCCGACCGAGTAGAAGACCATGTATCCGCCGATCAGCCGACTGCCCGCGTCCGGGTGCAGCGCGTGGATCAGGGTTTGATTGGTGACGTGGACCGCCTGCACGGCAAGGTCGAGAAGGATCACGCCGACGGCCAGGGCCCAGAGCGAGCTGCGGGTGAAGGCCAACGGCAGCCAGGAGGCGGCGAGCAGTGCCAAGGCGATTCCGGTGGTCCGCCGGGACAGTCCGCGGTCGTTCAGGCGGCCCGCCACCGTCGCGGCCAGGGCGCCGACGACGCCGATCAGGCCCAGCGCTCCGATCGCGCTGTGGGGCAGATAGTACGGGGCCTCGCTGAGTGGCAGCGCGACGCTGCTCCACAAGGTGCTGAAGGCAGCGAAGACCAGCAGACCGAACAGGGCCCGGAGCCGCAGGAGCCGTTCCCGTACGAAGAGGGTGACCGTAGAGCGCAGGAGTTGTCCGTAGCGCAGGGTGGTCGGCGAAACGCTGGTGGGGCGCGGCAGCACCCGGTGCAGGATCAGGGCGAGGAGTGCGGTGAACGACGCCGAGGCGAGGTAGACGGAGCGCCAGCCCGCGAGGTCGGCCATCAGGCCGGAGGCGGAGCGGGCGAGCAGTATTCCGATGACCACGCCGCTGGTGACCAGGCCGACGACCCGTCCGCGTGCGGCGGGAGGGGCCAGTGACGCGGCGAAGGCGACCAACGTCTGCGTGACGACCGCGAGAAGCCCGGTGGCGGCCATGCCCACGAGCAGGACCGTCGCCGTGCGGGCGGCGGCGACGACGGTCAGCGCGAGCACCAGGAGCAGTAACTGGGCCACGACGAGCCGTCTGCGGTCGGCCATGTCGCCCAGCGGCACCAGGAAGAAGAGCCCGAGCCCGTACCCGATGTGCGTGAGGGTGACCACGCTGCCGACGAACGCCGGGCTCATGCCGAGGTCGTGCCCGATCGTCACCAGGAGCGGCTGGGAGAAGTAGACGTTGGCCACGGCGGCCGCGCAGGCGACGGCGAACAGGACGATGACGCCACGGGGCAGGGCGGACGCGGGACTTTCGTCGTTCCCGGCCGCGGCCTCGGCTCCGCCGCCTGTCCCTCTCCCTACCCCTCTCCCCGCCCTTACCTCTACCCCTACCCCTACCTCCACCTCTGCCCCTACCTCTGCCGCGACTTCGGCCGCTGCCTCGGTTTGTCGCGTCACAGCCTCACCGTTACCGGGCATCGGCACCCCTCCGACCATCATCTGGTTTCATCTTGCTACCACCAACGACGGAGACCGTAGCCGCCTTGGTAGCATGTTGCAACCACTTAGAGAGCGAGGGGCACCATGGTGACCAGGACACGCTTCGACGACAGTGAATGCCCCGTCGCCCGGTCGGTGGACGCGATCGGCGACTGGTGGTCACTGCTGATCGTGCGGGACGCCTTCGACGGGAGCCGGCGCTTCGGGGAGTTCCAGCGCAGCCTCGGCGCGGCGAAGAACATCCTCACCGCGCGTCTGCGCACCCTGGTCGCGGGTGGAATCCTCGAATCCGTCCCCGCTTCGGACGGCAGCGCCTACCGCGAGTACGTACTGACTCCGAAGGGCGAGGCTCTCTTCCCCGTCATCGTGGCGCTGCGACAGTGGGGCGAACAGCACTTCTTCGCCCCCGGCGAAGCACACTCACAACTGGTCGACCGCCGGCAGGGAAAATATCTCCGCACCTTGGAAGTGCTGTCTGCGGACGGGCGACGACTGGGCCCTGACGACACCACCGTCCACAAGGTCTCCGGTCACTGAACCGCCCCGAGGGCCGGGAGCCCGGAAGGCCTACAGGCCCACAGACCCACCGGCCCACCGGCCCACCGGCCCACCGGCCCACCGGCCCACCGGCCCACAACCGACGCGTCGCACGAAGACATCACAAAGTCGCTGGGACCTCGGCGGGCAAAGGACTCATCGTCCGGAGCCGACGGACCGACTGCCGTAGCGGCCTCCACGCCCGCAGTCACGGCCGGCCCACGGAGTCAGACACGGATCCGGACGCATACATGGCGATAGGATCCCGAATCAGCACTCAGTTCACCCAGTGTCGGGAAAGTCAGCCTTTGCCCGTGAGCATGGCGCGGTGCCGCGCCCGGCGGTGAATTCCTATGGCGCGAAGGGGACCGCGAAGAGGCCATGAACAGACTTCTCTCACGCATACCGAGACCGGCCGCCCGGACACTCGTCGCAGGCATGAGCGCTGCCGTTCTGCCCATCACCTTCGCCCCCTTGGCCGCGGCAGCTCCAGCAACCGGCCCGGCAGCCCCCACCGGGCCCACTCAGCCCGAAATACGGGTCGTGTCATGGAACATCTGCGGCGAAGCAGGCGGCCGGCGCGGCGAGGCCGGGTACTGCCCGCACCGCAACGAGCCGGAGCAGAAGGCCGCGCAGATCAAGAAGCTCGTCGACGAGCGCCAGGCCAACGTGGTGATGCTGCAGGAGGTGTGCGGCGTCGCCGCGGACAGCCACCTGGAGTTGCTGCGCGCCCAGTTGGGCGATGGCTGGGACGTACGGCATGCCTCCGGGGCCCGGCCCGACGGGCGCACCGACTGCCGTGGAGCACTCTCGGGTGATCTGGGGGTAGCCCTGGCGGTCAAGGGAACCATCACCGCAAGCTCTTCGGCCAACATGCTGCCCGCGGACCCGTCGGGCCAGGACAGGCAGACACTCCCGGTCCTGTGCGCGTCCGTCCAGGGCTGGACGACCAGGGTGTGCACCACGCACATCGCGGTCGGCGAATCCGAGCGCGTCGCCCAGCAGATCAAGAACGTCAAGGCGTATCTCGGTACGGCGGCGAACACCGGCTTCATCCTCGGCGGGGACTTCAACCGCAACGCGGGCGCGGACCACATGAAGCCGCTGACCGATTCCTTCGAACGCTGCATCGACGGCTTCACGTACCACGGTTGGGACCGCGCGACGCAGCGGCATTCACTCCACAAGCTGGATCACTTCTTCGCCGACCGGACTCCCGGCAGCAGCCGGTTCGCGGCCTGCGCCGTCGACACGTCCCGGATGGACCGGTCGGAGAACGAACCCACCAGCGGCCCGCCCACCGGCTACTCCGACCACGCGCCGATCTTCGCCCGGCTGCCTGGGGCCCCCGTACCCGTCCCCGGTGACATGAGCGGCGACGGCAAGCCGGACCTCGTGGCGGTGGACGACACGGGCAAGCTGCGGCTCTACCCCGGGCTGGGCGACGGCCGGGTCACCGGCGGCCACCGCGTCATCGGCACGGGAGGCTGGTCCGGCGCCTCCGTCACCCACCGCGGTGACTTCACCGGTGACGGCCGCGAGGACCTGCTCGCGCGCATCGGCACCGGCCTGTGGCTCTACCCCAACACCGGCGACGGCTCGCTCGGTGACCGCGTCCGCATCGGCCGCGACTGGCCCGCCGACGCGCAGATCGTCGCCGCCGGTGATGTCACCGGTGACGGCCACCCCGACCTCGTGGCGCGTTACGAGGACAAGCTGTGGCTGTACGCGGGTGATCCGGCGGACCGGCCGCAGCTCAAGCCCAGAGTTCAGATCGGCGACGACGGCTGGGCACCGATGACGCTGTCCGCGGCCGGCGACGCCACCGGCGACGGGCACCCCGATCTGTTCGTCCGGGACACCCGCGACGACAAGCTGTGGCTCTACCGGGGCCGTTCCGACAACACCTTCGGCGACCGCACCCTGTACGGGACGCGTGGCTGGGGCACCCGCAATCGTCCGCTGGTCACCGGGGCCGCGGACGCGAACGGTGACGGCGTGGCGGACCTGTGGGCCACGACGGCGGACGGCAGCGGCACGCTGCTGTACTACAAGGGCGGCACCAACTCCGCGGGGGACCCGGCGGACGGCGAGGCCGGCGTCATCGGCCCTACGGGCTGGAAGCGGATCCAGGCCATCAGCTGAGGCCGGCCAGCCGGTTCCCGGCATGCCGCCGCCCCGGAGACCATTCCGCCCCCGCACCAAGCACATCCGAACCGAACTGAACCGACCTGAACCGAAAGAACGTGATGTCTCCCAGACGCTCCCCTCGCGCCGGTCTCACCACCGGAATATCCACTGCCGCCCTGGCCGCGGTCCTGCTGACCGCGGGGCCCGCCGTCGCGGTCGTGGGCCCGGCCGCCCAGGACGGCTCCTACCCTTCCACCGTGAAGCTGGACATCGGCGACGGCAAGCGCAGTTGCACGGCCACGCTCGTCGACGAACTGTGGCTGGTCACCGCCGCCAGTTGTTTCACCGCCGACCCTGCCCAGTACGCACAGCTCACGGCGGGGGCGCCGGAGTTGAAGACCACCGCGACCGTGGGGCGCACCGACCTCTCCCGGACGGACGGCGGCACGGTCACGACGGTCGAACAGCTCGTCCCGCGCGGCGACCGTGACCTGGTCATGGCCCGGCTCGCGAAGCCGGTCACCGGCGTCGCGCCGGCCGGCGTCCCGGCCAGGAAGCTGTCGCAGAACGAGGACGTCTCCGTCAGCGGTTTCGGCCGTACCAAGGACGAATGGGTGCCCGACCGCCTGCACTACGGGCACTTCACCGCGCGCGGCGTGGCGGGCACCACCATCGACCTCGCCGGCAAGGACGGCGCGGCGGCCGTCTGCGAGGGTGACGCCGGTGCCCCCGTATGGCGCGCGAGCGGCGACCGGTACGAACTCGTCGGGATCAACAACCGTTCGTGGTTCAAGGGCTGCTTCGGGCATGAGGACGAGACCCGCGACGGTGCCGTCGCGTCCCGTGCGGACGACATCGCCGACTGGATCCAGACGGTGCGGCTGACCACGAAGGTCCCGGACGTCAGCAACGTCATCGCGTCCGCCGACTTCGACGGCGACGGCCGCACCGACATCGCCGCCGTCCTGAACGACGGAAACCTGCACGCCTTCTACACCAAGCCGGACGGCACACTGCGGTACGGCCGCGAACTGTGGGCCCACGACGGCACCTGGAAGAACTACACGCAGATCATCGGGGGTGACTTCAACGGCGACGGCAAGGCCGACCTGATCGCCCTCCGCGGCGACGGGCAGCTCTTCCTGCACACCGGCTCCGGCGACGGCCTCCTCAACCCGCGCATCCCGCTGTGGCACGACACCTCCTGGGGCACGATGAAGCAGATCGTGCGCTTCCGCTCCGACGCCTCCGGCCGCGACGGCCTGGCCGCCGTGTGGGGCGACGGCTCGCTGCACGCCTACACCACCAACCCCGACGGCACCCTCGTCAACGCCAAGCGCGACCTGTGGCCCGACAAGACCTGGGACGGCATGAAGCGCCTGGCCTCCGGCGACTTCAACGGTGACGGCCGGGACGACATCGCCGCGATCTCCTACGACGGCGCGCTCCGCCTCTACGCCGGCAACGCCCAGGGCACCGTCACCCGTGCCGCCGACCTCTGGCACGACAAGACGTGGGGCTACATGCGCTCCGTCCTCGGCGGCGACTTCAACGGCGACGGCAAGACCGACATCGCCGCCCACCGCGCCAACGGCGACCTGCGCCTCTACACCGGCAACGGCAAGGACCCCCTGACCAGCGGCCCCCTCATGTGGTCGGCCACCTCCTGACCGGCCCTCCCCCGGCCCTACGGCCAGCGGCCCGCACGGTGACGCGTAGCGTCCATCGTGCGGGCCGCTGGCTCGTTCCTGGGCCGGTGGCAGGCTGCTACATTCCGCTGGGCAGCCCCACACACCGCAGGACGGGGACCGTCATGACATACACGTCGCCGCTGTGGCCCGTTTCCGTGAAAGGTGTCGCGTTCGACGCGCGTGGTCGGGTGCTGTTGCTGCGCAATGAGCGCGACGAGTGGGAGTTGCCCGGAGGGCGTCTGGAGATTGGCTGTGCCGGCGGGGCGCAGGTGCCGGACCTCAGCCCGGAGGCCGCGTTGGAGCGCGAGGTCCGGGAAGAGACGGGCTGGGACGTCGAGGTGGGGCCGCTTCTTGACGGTGGTGTCTGGATCTACCAGCCCCTTCCCGGGTGCCGTGTGCTGATCGTGACGTATGGCTGCACCGTGCTGACTCCCGAACGGCCGCCCGTCGTCAGTCACGAGCACGAGCGGCTGGGCCTGTTCTCCGTGGGCGAGGTGCCGAGGCTGACCATGCCGGACGGGTACAAGCGGGCCGTCGCCGCCTGGTACGGCCGGGGCAGACGGCTTGCCTGACGTGCAGGCCGACGGAGTTGATCCGCGGGGGCGCCGGGTACCGGCTCCCACGTGTCGCATTGGCCGTATTCGAGGGTGCGGTCTAGAGGTCTCCTGACTGCGCGCCGGGGTGGCTGATCAGTACTGTCGGGTCCGGGCCTGGGGCAGTGGTGGGCGGGCGGGGGCTGCCTGGTGGGTGGCGCCGCTGTGGCCGGCCGGTGCGGCCTGGGCCGGAGGGCTTCGTCCGCCGGGGGATGCCGGGGGCAAAGCGGCACCGATGAATCTGGAGTCAGTTGTGCGCATCAGCGTCTGTATCCTGCCCGACCGTCCTTTCCGGGAGGCGGCCGCGACCTGGAGGCACGCCGAGGAGCTGGGCTTTCACGCCGCCTACAGTTACGACCACATCACCTGGGCGGGGTTGCCGGACAGTGCCTGGTACGGCGCGATGCCGACGTTGGCGGCCGCTGCCGGAGTCACCTCGCGGATCAGGCTCGGTACGTTGGTGACGTCGCCGAACTACCGGCATCCGGTGCCGCTCGCGCACGACGTCATCACGCTGGACGCCATCAGTGAGGGCCGGTTCGTGCTCGGGTTCGGTGCGGGTTCGCCCGATGCCGATGCCTGTGTGCTCGGCCAGGGTGAGCGGGGCAAGGGCTGGTCGGTGCAGGAGCGCGGGGGCCGTTACCGCGAGTCGGTGGAGTTGCTGGACCGGCTGCTGACGGGGACGCCCGACGGGCGCAAGCACACCACCTACCTCGGCCGCTATTACGAGGCGGTCGACGCGCGGCTGGAGCCGGGGTGCGTACAGCGGCCCCGGGTGCCTTTCGCGCTGGCGGCGAACGGTCCGCTGGGGATGCGGACCGTCGCGCGCCACGGTGCGTCGTGGGTCGTCACCGACCAGGGGGACGTGCCGCGGCAGGAGCGGACCGCGTCCTGGACGTGGTCGGTGCTGGCCCGTCGGATGGAGCAGCTCGACGCGGCGTGCGAGCGCGAGGGGCGTGATCCGAAGACCTTGGGGCGGACGCTGCTGACCGGGTTCTCGCTGCTGCCGACCATGGAGTCGGCGCAGGCTTTCGAGGATGTCGCGGGCCGGTGTGCGGAGTTGGGCTTCACCGAAATCGTGGTGCATTACCCGCGTGAGTCCGGGTTCTTCGCCACCGGGCGAGAGGTGATCGAGGAGATCGCACCTGCGCGCGGCTGAGAATGTCTGCTTCGGCGCTGTTCGGCCCCGTCCGCAGTTGGCTGTGGGCGGGGCCGAACAGGTGCGCCAGGTTCCACGGTTCAGAGAAGGTCGTGCAGCTTCAGGTCGGCCACGCACTTGGTGATGAATTCGGGTGAGAGCGACGGTACGGCTCCCCGGCCCACGCCCAGTCGGGCGACCGCCGCGGTGAACCGTGCGGCCGGTACCGCCGAGCCAGGTCGCGACTCCCCCGGCCGGGCGTACGCCTGCATCAACGGGAGCAGCGACAGGCGCCGTTGGTGGTCGGGCAGGCCGCGCAGGGCCGCCTCGGTGCGCTGGTGCCACTGGTGGTGGTCGTCGAAGCGGGTGATCGGGTGCCCCTCGGCGATCAGCCAGTCCACGAACTCGTCCAGGGAGATGCCGTCGTCGTGGGTGTTGACCGTGTTGTAGGTGACGTGGTCGTGTGCGTTGTCGGCGGTGAGGGAGGTGATCGCGGCGGCGGTGAAGTCGACCGGCAGGCCGCTGTAGTGCGCCCGTCCGCGGCGGCCGTCCGGGCCGAGCCGGTAGAAGGAGTACGGCGCCATGCCGGTGGTGATGACGCTGAGGAGCAGCCGGGTGAAGCGGTCGGTCAGGTTCAGCTGGCCGGGCAGGTGGCTGTGGGCCAGGATCATGTCCGGCCGCAGGACGGTGACCGGCAGGCCCGTCGCCTCGTGTGCCTGGCGCAGCAGGACTTCGCCGGCCCACTTGCTGGTGGCGTAGCCGTTCGCGTCGGAGTCGTCCAGTCGCCGGACGGGACACGCCGTGCGGACGTCGGCGGTCTCGTCGAGGAAGGAGCCGTCGGGCAGCATCGCGGCGGCCACCGTCGAGACGTAGGCGAACCGTTTGACGCGGCGGGTGAGCGCCAGCTCGATCAGCTGCGCCGTGGCGGTGACGTTGGGGGTGAACAGCCGGTGGTACGGCAGGACGTGGTTGACCAGCGCGGCGGCGTGCACGATCTGGTCGGTCTCGTCGGCCAGTGTCTGCCAGGCCGGCTCCGCCAGTCCCAGTCGCGGCGCCGACACGTCAGCGGCCAGGACCGTCAGGTGCTGTACGGCGACGTCGTCGAACCAGTCGGGCTGGTCGGCCGCCGCGGCGCGCAGGCATTCCCGTACGCGCTGGTGTGCGGCGGCGTCGTCGGCGGCCCGGACGAGGCAGGTCAGCCGCCCGCCCGTCGCGACGACGCGCCGCAGCCATTCGACAGCCAGGAAGCGTCCCAGGTAACCGGTCGCTCCGGTGAGCAGGACGTTGTGGGCGGGGCCCGGGGCGGGGAGGGTGGGGGTGGTGCTGTCGAGCGGTGCCTGGGCCGGTGGCCGGGTCAGGAGCCGTTCGTCCATGAAGTGGTCGAGTGTCAGGTCGCGGGCCGCGACCTCGCGGGCGTCGCGGCCGTGCACCGAGGCGAAGGTGGGGCGGGGGTCCTGGGTGAGGCGCGCCGGGCCGAGGTGGTCGGCGATGCGGGCCAGTGTCGAGGAGGGCTGGAGGATGAGCTGGATGGGCACCTCGACGTCGGCTATCTGTTCGAGGACGGTCGAGAAGGTGTGGGCCGACAGGGAGTCACCGCCCAGGTCGGTGAAGGCGGTCTCGGCCCGGATCAGCGAGGACGGGCAGCCGAGGGTGATCTGGGCGGCGGTGAGCACCGCCTGGAGGGGTGTGACCTGTGCGCCGGCCGCTCTGAGTGTCGCTACCTGGCCTGCCCGGCCGGTCGCGATGTCCGCGTACAGTTGCTCCAGCCGGGGCCCGTAGTGCTCCTTGAGGGCGGGGCGCAGGTGTTTGCCGGCTCCCGACAGCAGGCCGTTGGCGACGGTGAACGGCTCCCGTTCGACGATGACGTCGTGCGGGATCTCCCAGGCGTGCAGCCCCGCGCCGTGCGCGAGTTCGCGCATCGAGTCCAGGACGCGGCCGCGTACGGTGGCCTCGTCGGCCTGGTGCAGACGCTTCGCGTCGGGGACCACCACGGCCAGCAGGAACGCCTGTTCGCTGCTGCCGTACACGTAGATCTGCGCGATGTCCGGGCTGGTGGCGTAGAGCGCTTCCAGTGCGGCGACGGTGACGAACTCGCCCTGCGAGAGCTTGACGACGTTGTTGATGCGGTCGACGTAGACCAGGCGGCCGGGCGCGGTCTCGGCGAAGACGTCGCCGGTGCGGTAGTAGCCGTCCTCGTCGAAGGCACGGGCGGTGACCTCGGGCTGTTTGTAGTACCCGGGGAACAGCCCGATCGACTTGACCCGCAGCTCGCCGCGGGGGTGCGGCTTGTCGGTGGTGAAGTATCCCAGTTCGGGTACGTCGGCCAGCCGGTAGTCGGTCACCGGCGGGCGGCGCAGCTGCTGGTCCACGACGATGGCCCGGGTCGTCTCCGTCGATCCGTAGCAGTCGACGATCGGTGTGCCGAGGAGGGCTGCGGTGAAGGTGTGCATCGCCTCGGACAGCGGGGCGCTGCCGCACAGTGCGGTGACGATGCGGCCGCCGAGCATGCCGTCACGGACCTGGACGGACGCGGCTGCCTCCGCCTCGGGGCGCGGGACGCCGGTCCGGCCGATGCGGTCGGCTTCGAGCAGATGGCGCTGGTGCACCATGTCGCAGATTCTCGGTACCAGGCTCAGCGCCGTGGGCCGGGCCAGGCGGATGTCGTCGAACAGGGTCGACATGTCGCCGCGGGCGGTGAAGTAGCCGGTGCCGCCGCAGGCGAGGCCGTTGATCAGCCAGGCGCGGCCGTTGACGTGGCTCATCGGCATGTAGTGCACCACGAACACCGGATTGCCGCCGGCGCCGCCGGCGTTGAGGCCGCCGCGCGCGTTGTGCCACATCCTCGTGAGCATGGCGGCGGTGTAGATCGCGCCCTTGGGCGTGCCGGTGCTTCCGGAGGTGTAGATCAGGCTGACCAGCCGGTCCGGGTCGTTGTCCTCGTACGGCTGCGCGGGCGGCAGCTGAGCGCCCCGGTCCAGGTCGTCCTGGAGCAGTGCCACTTCGGCCCGGCCGCTCAGCGCGGCACCGGCCGCCTGGAAGGCTTCCCGGTGGTCGTCCACGCGCGGGTCGCAGTCGAAGACCACCAGCCGCTCGATGGAGTCGCAGGCCAGGACCGCGTCGACGGCGGCCTCGATCGAGCCGATGTCTGCGGCGAGGAGGCGGGGCAGCGTCTCGGCGAGAACCGGTGCCAGTCGTACGGCGGGCGCGCCGGTGGGCAGCGGCACCGACACCGCTCCCAGGTGCATGCAGGCCAGGTCGATGGTGGTGTAGTCCAGGCCGGTGAAGCCCAGGGTGGCGACGAAGTCTCCGGGGCGCAGGGCGCCGGCACCTGACACGTCGGTGCCGCTGATGCCTGAGGCGTTGCGGGTGCCTGAGGCGTTGCCGTCGGTCCAGGCTGTCGCGAGCCGGCCGACCCGCTGCCACAGTCCGGCGTAGGACACCGTCTCGAAGGCGGGCAGCAGTTCGCGGGTACGGCGGCCGGTGGCCGGGTCACGGACGAGGTGTTCGGCCCGGCGGGCGAGCGCCGGGCGGTCCGCGTATCCGTGCATGGCGGCGCCGATGGCGCCGGTGAGGCTGTCGTGTCGGCTGATGGCGTCGGCGACGTCAGGGTCGGGGGCGGCCCGGGCGAACTGGGGGTCGTTCGCGTACAGCGCCGCGATCCTGGACGCGACGTCGTGGTCTGCCTGAGGCTCCGGCATGAGTACTCCGATGTGGGAAGAGTGCGCAGAAGCGGGAGAGCGGAGGAACGGGACAAGTGGCGGAGGAACGGGGAAGCGGAAGCGGAACGGGGGTGGTTGAGGAGCGGGACGCGACGAAGCGCTGCCTGGCGGCAGGGGCCCGTCAGGCAGCGCCGGGAGCCGCAGCCCGGCCGCCGCACCCGTCAACCGATGCCGGCAGGCGCAGACCGGCCGCCGCCTCCGTCACCCGGTCTCGGCGGGCAGCGCCCGGCCGCCGACAACCGCCGCCAGTGCCATCAGTACGTAGACGGCGACCAGCGCGACCGCCGGGGCGGTGATACTGGTCGCGGCCGGGAGGCCGGCGAGCAGGGCGACGCCGATCAGGGAACCGGTGGAGCGGCCCGCCGACATCAGGCCGGAGGCGATGGCCGAGTGGTGCGCCGGCGCCGCCGCCATGGTCAGGGTGATCTGCGGGACGGTCATCAGACCGAAGCCCAGGCCGATGAAGACCAGTCCGGCGCACGTGCCGAGGGGGGCGTGGCTGCCGATGACGGCCAGCAGTACGCCGCCGAGCAGGGACAGGGCGATTCCGGCGCCCAGTACCGTCCGGGGGCCGAGCTTGGTGCCGAAGCGTCCGGCGAGCAGGGGCATGAAGGTGATGGGCAGGGCGGAGGCCAGGAAGCACAGCCCCACGGTCACCGGGTCGTAGCCGCGCGCCTGCTGGAGGAAGACGCTCAGGGTGAACATCAGCCCGTTGTAGCCGACGAAGAGCAGCAGGCCGACCGTCACGTAGCCGCGGAAGCCCGGGGCCCGGAACAGCTCTCCGGGGATCATGGGGTGGGCGTAACTGCGCTGCCGGGCGACGAAGACGGCGAAGGCGATCAGGGCGATCACCGCGGCCGCCACCGGCAGCGGCCGGGTCCAGCCCAGGTCCTGGCCTTCGGCGAGCGCCAGTGCCAGGCCGCCGAGGAAGACGACGGACAGCAGCTGGCCCGGGATGTCCTGCGGCTCCCTGTGCGCGGGCTGTTCGTGCCGGGGCATGTGCCGTGCCGAGAGCCACAGGACGGTCAGAGCGATGGGCACGTTGATCAGGAAGATGCTGCGCCAGCCCACCGACTCCACCAGGGCGCCGCCGAGGGTGGGCCCGAAGGCGACCGGGCTGCCTGCGACCATCGACCAGATGGAGACCGCTTTGGCGCGTTGGCCGGGGTCGCGGTAGGTGTCGGTGAGCATCACCAAGGTGGCGGGCATGACCAGTACCGCGCCCAGTCCTTGCGCGGCCCGCATGGCGACGAGTACGGCGCCGTCGGGGGCCAGACCGCACAGCGCCGACGTCACCCCGAACAGCACGACGCCGAGCCGGAACATGGGCACCGCGCCGTACCGTTTCACCGCGGCGGAGCCGGCCAGCATCAGGCCGGCGATGACGACCACGTAGGACGTGACGACGAACTGCATCGTCGGCAGGCTCGCGCGAAGGCTCTCCCGGATCGCCGGGATGGCGACGTGCACGATGCTGGTGTCGATGACGATCATGCCGTGTGCCAGGCAGGCCAGCGTCAGGACGCGGCCGGGCCGCAGGGTCGCCCCGCCCCCGTCCGACGTGCGGTGGTCGAGACTGGTGGATTCGGCCATGGCCTGCCATTTCACATGAGGGCGGAGAATTGTTTCCGGGCAATACAGCGGAATTCTAGTGCCGAAACGCGCAGCGTCAACAGGTAAGTGCGCCGGGCCGCCCGGGTGTCCGAATTATCCGATTCCAGGGTCAGGTATAGAGGACGGTCTACTTCCCTGCAGGTCCTGACGCTCCGTAGTCTTCGGGGCGCTGAGAAACGCGATAGAGCGCAGCCTGGAAGTGCGAGGGGGATTACCATTGACTTTTTCCCGAGAGTCTTGGGAAACATTGCAACGCCCGTCGTCCATGCCGTTCCACCGTTATGCGCGGGACGCTGCGGCTCCCACTTCAGGCTGGTCACGGCGGTGGCCGGACGGTACGCTCGATCGTAGCCCGATCTGGGCCTCGGTTGATCTGCGCGACGGCAACCAGGCACTGGCCGATCCCATGGACACCCGCCGCAAGCAGCGGATGTTCGATCTGCTGGTGGCCACCGGTTTCAAGGACATAGAAATCGGCTATCCAGCGGCCAGTGCGCACGACTTCGATTTCGTACGGAAACTGGTCGTCAAGGAAGGAATTCCGGACGATGTGACGGTGTCGGTTTTCACGCCGGCCCGTGCCGATCTCATCGAGCGGACCTTCGAGGCGATTCGCGGAGCCGAACGCGCCGTGGTGCATTTGTGTCACGCGACGGCGTGCCTGTGGCGCGAGGTCGTGTTCGGCATGTCGGCGCGTGAGGTGGTGGGCATGGCCGTCGAGGGTGCCCAGCACCTGGTGCGGCTGGCGGAGCGCGAGCCCGGCAGCGACATCCGCTTCGAGTACTCGCCGGAGACCTTCAACCTGACCGAGCCGGAGCTCGCGCTGGAGATCGCCAACCGGGTCGCGGAGGTCGTCGGCGCCACGGCCGAGCGGCCGCTGACGCTGAACCTGCCGACGACCGTGGAGACCCACTCGCCGCACGTCTTCGCCGACCAGGTGGAGTGGATGCACCGCAACCTGGACCGGCGCGAGGCCATCGTCCTGTCCGTGCACCCGCACAACGACCGGGGCACCGCCGTCGCGTCGGCGGAGCTGGCCCTGCTCGCCGGCGCCGACCGGGTCGAGGGCACCTTGTTCGGCAACGGTGAACGCACCGGCAACGTCTGCCTGGTGACACTGGCGCTCAACATGTTCAGCAGCGGCGTCGACCCCCAGCTGGACCTGTCCGACATCGACACCGTCCGCGAGATCGTCGAGGACTGCAACCGGCTGCCGGTGCACCCCCGCCACCCGTACGCCGGTGACCTGGTGTACACCGCCTTCTCCGGCACGCACCAGGACGCCATCGCCAAGGGCCTGGCGGCGCTGGCCGACCGGGCCGAACGCGAGGGCAAGGACGTCGGTGAGCTGCCCTGGCAGGTTCCGTACCTGCCCATCGACCCGAAGGACGTGGGCCGCGACTACCAGGCGATCATCCGGGTCAACGGCCAGTCCGGCAAAGGCGGCATCAACTACGTGCTCAAGGCCGGCTGGGGCGTCGACCTGCCGGTGGAGCTACGGCGGGACTTCGCGGCAGTGGTCCAGGCGTCCGCCGACGCCCTGGGGCGGGAGCTGGAGCCGCCGGAGATCTGGCAGTTGCTGCGGGAGACCTACGGCCTCGACGACTCCCCGGCGCTGCCCGCCGGTACCGACGAGCACGAGGTCCTCGGGCAGCTCGGTGCCGAACACGGCGTGACGTTCACCCGGGTGCACTTCACGGGCACGCCCGCGGCGACCGGCGCGCCGGCGACCTGCCTGGTGGCACTGGAGGCGGGCGGCCGGACGCTCTGGGGACTCGGCCAGGCGGCCACCACCACCGACGCGGCACACCGATCGGCCCGTTCCGCCCTGCGCAGGGCGGGCCTGCACGAAGGAGCACGGTGAAGAACAACTCTTTTCTCGCGGTCAGTCCCGGTATCTACCGGGAGGACAGCGGCATGGTCTACGAGGACTACGTCCCCGGCGAGGTCGTCGAGCACCGTCCGGGCCGCACCATCACCATGACCGACAACGTGTGGAGCTCACTGCTCTGCCTGAACCAGCATCCGCTGCACATCGACGCGGTCTACGCCGAGCAGACGCCGTTCGGCAAGATCGTCGTCTCCAGCCTGGTCACCTTCGGAATCGTCAACGGGATGACCGTCTCCACCATCAGCGCCAAGTGCGTCGCCAACCTCGGCTGGGACAAGGTGCGCCTGACCGCCCCGGTGTTCGTGGGCGACACGCTGTACGCGCAGACCCGCATCGTCTCCCGCCGGGAGTCCGAGACGCGGCCCGAGCAGGGCATCGTGACCGTCCACACCACCGGCCGCAATCAGGACGACGTGCCGGTCATCGAATTCGAGCGGACGATTCTCGTCCCCAAGCAGGGAGCAGAGCAATGATTCCGGTCATCGACCTGGAGCCGGGCCGCCCCGACCTGGAACGCAAGATCGCCGAGGAGATCTCCGAGGCGTGCCGGAACACCGGCTTCTTCGTCGTGCGCGGACACGGCATCGCCTCCGAGGTCTTCGACGACGCCTACGCCGCCTCGCTCCGGTTCTTCGCCCTCACGCCGGAGACCAAGGACGCGTTCGCGATGCGCACCTCCAACGCGCGGGGCGAGAGCGACTACAGCCCGTACGGGTACAGCGCCCTGCTGTCCGAGAACGCCTTCGCCTACACCGGCAAGCCGGGCATGCCCTCGGACTACGTCGAGAAGTTCAGCGTCGGACGGCTGATCCTGCACGACGACGAGGAGCTGCCCTTCCCGGCGGACGAACTGGGGGCGCGGCTGCGCGCGGCGCTGAAGCGGTACTTCGCCGCCTGCGAGACGGTGGCGGGCCAGATCGCCGAACTGCTGGCGCTGGCCCTGGACCTGCCCCGGGACTTCTTCGCCACCCGCACGGACACCTCCAACGACTCGCTGCGCTCGCACCTGTACCCCGGTGTCGATCCGCAGTTCCTCAACGACCAGGGCATGGGGCAGCACACCGACGGCACGCTGATCACGCTGCTCACCCAGGACGGCCCTGGCCTGCAGTTGCAGGACCGTTCCGGGCGCTGGCTGGACATCGACGTGCAGGAGCGCGACAGCTTCATCGTCAACATCGGTGACCTGATGGCCCGCTGGTCGAACGACGAGTACGTCTCGACGCCGCACCGGGTGCGCCTCGCCGACCGGCAGCGCCAGTCCATCGTCTTCTTCAAGCTGGCGAACGACGACACCGTCATCGAGTGCTTCCCCAAGTTCGCCGCCGACCGCCCCGCGAAGTACGCACCGATCCGCTACGAGGACTTCTCGCTGCAGAAGATGAACCTGCTGTTCGGGAGGGAAGAGGCGCGATGAAAGCCTACGCGAGCCTGCTCTACACCCCGGCGCTGCTGCTGGCGTCGGTCGCCCGGCCGGGCAAGGTCAAGGCCGACATGCTGGTCCTGGACCTGGAGGACTCCACCCACCCGGCCAGGAAGGCCGAGGCCCGCGCCCTGCTCGCGCAGGCGGACCTCACCGGGGCCGGCCTGCCCGCCCTGGGCCTGCGGGTGAACACCATCGCCACGCCCGACGGTCTGAAGGACCTTCAGGCGCTGATCGAGATGGACGCCACGATCGGCGGTGTCCCCCTCGACGTGATCTTCATCCCCAAGATCTCCGGCCCCGGCGACGTGGCGGTCTACCGGTCGCTGCTGTCGCACACCTCCAGGCCGCCGCAGATCTGCAGCTTCATCGAGACCGTCGACTCGGTCGAGAACGCCGCGGACATCGCCGCGGTCAGCGACGGTCTGTGCTTCGGCCAGGCCGACCTGACGGCCGAGCTGTACGCCGAGAACGCGTTCTACCTCGATCACGCGCGGGCCCGGCTGTGCGCCGCGGCGGCCAAGTACCGGGTGCCCGCCATCGACACCAACTCCTTCGAGCTGCACGACCTCGACGTGGTCGCGGCACAGTGCCGGGCGGCCCGGGACGCCGGGTTCACCGGCAAGGCGGCCATCCACCCGCGTCAGGTGGAGGTCATCGCCGAGACGTTCACCGTCGGTCCCGAGGAGATCGCCGACTACCGCAGCGTGGTCGAGGACTACCACTCCACGCCGTACGGCTTCGCGGTTGAGGAAGGCCGGGTGCTCGCCCCGCCGTTCGTGCTGCGGGCCCAGCGCATGCTCCAGCTCCACGCGCCCGAAGCCGCGGCAGCGGCCGCGGCCGCCGTCGTCCACGCCACCACCCCCGCCGAGTAACCGGGAGTTTTTCTCGTGAAGACCCTTCCGCAGCACGTGATGATCGATGTCTCCGCCTACGACAGCGAGCTGGTCGACGGCCGGCTGCAGGCCACCGACGGCCGGCTGGTGTCCGAACTGGTCCGGCTGGTGACCGAAGGCGACGGTGTCGCCGTCTGTCACGGTGTTGCCAAGACCCTGACGCGGCACGGCCTGGACGTGGGCAAGGAGCAGGACGCCGCCGTCGCCCGCGACTACCTCGAATCGCTGTTCCGCGGCTTCGGCGAGCGGGTGGACGTCGACCGGTTCAGCCCGGTGGCGATGGACTACGACCGTATCGCCGGTATGGACGTCGACGGTTACAACAAGAACACCCACTTCACCCCGAACGGGGACCACACCACCGAGCGCGAGTTCCTGACGACGAAGTGCGTGCACTTCGACGCCGCAACGCCGTTCATCGGCAACATCTACGGCCCCAACACCAACATCGCCGGCGGCACCCCGATGGTCTGCGACACCCGCGCCTACTGCCAGGAGCGCGGCGTGGCCCCGGCCGACCTGCTCGAACTGATGCCGCACAGCTTCAACGTCGCGGTCAAGGAACAGCACGCCGAGCCGGTGCTGACCGGTTACGCGGCCGCGGTCGACGCCGACCTGTCCGCCGACCTGGTCATGGTCGTCCTGCTCAACGAGGTCGACGGCGGGCTCGCGCACGCCGGTTCCGAGCCCCGTCCGGCCGACCCCGCGCGGCCCGCGCGCCGCCCGATCCGGCACCTGGAGTACCAGTTCGCCGAGGACGTCGAGCTGGCCAAGTGGTACCGCCACTACGAGCTGTCGATCCCCCAGCCCAGCCTCCAGGTGCCGGACGAGGCCGCGCGCGAGCGCTACCACCGCGGCATCGACCCGGTCGGGGCGGGCCAGTGACGACCTCCGCACAGCACGACGTACCGCTGATGTCCGACGACGACCGCGCGGAGCTCGACCGGCTGCTCACGGCCCTCGCCGCGGACGAGTGGCCGGAGGACATCGGCGAGGCCCGGAAGTTCTACGAAACCTGGGGCGTGCCGGTCGCCGACGACATCGAGGTCGAAGAGCGGCCCGGCGGTCATCTGCTGACCCCGCCGGAGACCGACGGCTCGCTGACCGGTCTCTACCTGCACGGCGGCGGCTACGTCTACGGCTCGCTGCGCAGCCACGGCCACATGGTCGGGGAGATCGCCCGGGCGGCCCGCTGCCGGATGTTCTTCGTCGACTACCGGCGGGCCCCCGAGCACCCGTACCCCGCGGCGCTCGACGACGCGGTGGCCGCCTACCGGAGCCTGCTCGCCGAGGGCCTGTCCGCCCACGAGGTGGTCTTCGTCGGTGACTCGGCGGGCGGCGGCCTGGTACTCGCGACGCTGCTGAAACTGCGGAGCGCGGGTACGGCCCTGCCGGCCGCCGCGGCCTGCATCTCGCCGTGGACCGACCTGACGGGCAGCGGGGAGACCTACCGCACCCTGGAGCACGAGGACCCCATGCTCACCAAGCCGGTCGTGGAGCTGGTCTCCGCCTCCTACCGGGCGGGCACCCCGCCGACCGACCCCTACATCTCCCCGCTGTTCGGTGACCTCGCGGGCCTGCCGCCGGTGTTCATGCAGGTCGGCAGCCGCGAGATCCTGCTCAGCGACGCCCAGCGGTTCATCGACGGGGTGCGGGACGCCGGGGGCACCGGGGTGCTGGAGGTCTGGCCGGGCATGGTGCACGTGTGGCACCTGCACCACTCGCGCCTGGCCAAGGCCCGCGAGGCCGTGACCCGGCTCGGCGGCTGGCTGCACGACCAGGCGGCGGGTGCGCGATGACCGAGGACATCACGGGGCCCCACCGTTACCGCAACAACCGCAAGATGGTGCCGGCCAGCGAGGCGGCCTGGGGCCTGTCCGTCAAGCACGGGATGCTCGGCCTGGTGGTCGAGGCCGTCGACGGCCAGAACCGGCTGCGCGACGTACGGACGGGGCACGAGTTCACCAACCTCTCCTCCTGCTCGTACCTGGGCCTCAACAGCCACCCCACGGTGGTCGAGGCCGGGCGGGCCGCCCTGGAACAGGAGCAGATCACCGGGCTGTCCATGGGCGAGTTCCGCATCCGGCTGGGCATCATGGAGCAGCTGGAGCAGGAGCTCTCGGACCACTTCGGCGCCCATGTGCTGCCGTCGGTGTCCTGCGGAGTGCTCAGCGCGGCGATCCTGCCGCTGCTGGCCTCCGGGCACCTGACCGACGGCGAGCCGCTGGTCGTGGTCTTCGACCGGTTCGCGCACTTCTCCATGAACTTCCTCAAGCCCGTCCTGGCCGACGAGACGCTGGTGCTGACCTGTCCGCACAACGACATGGAGTACCTGGAGGACATCTGCAAGCGCTATCCGCGAGGGCGGGTGGCCTATGTCGGTGAAGGTGTCTACTCCACCGGCGGGCAGGCGGACCTGGAGGGGATCAAGGCACTCCAGGACCGTTACGGGATGTTCGTCTACCTCGACGACTCGCACGCCCTGTCGGCCGTCGGCGCACGCGGCGAGGGCTACGCGCGCACCGTCTTCGACACCCTCGACGCCCGGACGATCGTCGTCGCCTCGACCGCCAAGGCGTTCGGCGCCACCGGTGGCATCGCCATGGTCGGTGACCGCGGTGTGTTCGACTTCCTCTACCGGTCCGGGCCGCTGGCCTGGTCCCAGGGGCTGCGGACGGCCGCCATCGGCACCGCGCTGGGCGCTCTGGATGTGCATCGCAGCCCGGAGCTGGGCCGGCGTCAGCAACAGCTCGCCCGCAACATCGAGCTGTTCGACGAGCGGTTGCAGGGGCACGGCCTGCGCGGGGCGGGGTCGCACATCAAGTTCGTCACGGTCGGCGACAACGACCGGGCGGTGCGGCTGTCGACCGAGCTGTACCGACGCGGCTACTACTGCTCCGCGATGTTCTTCCCGATCGTGGCGCAGGGCCAGGCGGGCGTACGGATGATGCTGCGCGGCGACATGCCCACGGAGCTGACCGAACGCTTCGCGGCGGACCTGCTCGACGTCCTGGCGGACCTCGGATGACGGTCGTCGGCAGGGAGCACGGGGTGGCCGACGTGACGGCCGTTGCCGCGCTGATGCGCAAGAGCCTGCGCAGCGGCGCGGTGGGCCGGATGAGCGTGCCGCTGCGGGAGGTCGTCGACGAGGGCCACGGCACCAGGTTCCTGTCCATGCCCGCCGTCAGCAGCGATCTCGGGCTGTGCGTCAACAAGACCGGCACCATCACCGACGGTCCCGGGCCGACCGTGACGTCCGTGGTCACGGTGTTCTCGGCCCGGACCGGGGACCTGGTGGGGGTGCTGGACGGCGCGGCCGTCACCAACCTCAAGTGCGCGGCCGTCACGGCGCTGGTCACCGACCGCTGCGCGGCCCGGGACGCCGGTGTCCTGGCGATCGTCGGTTCGGGTGTCCAGGCATGGCAGCAGTACCTGGGGGTCTCGGCGGTGCGCGACATCACCGAGGTACGGGTGCACTCCCGCTCCCGGGAGCACGCCGAGGCGCTGTGCAAGCGCATCCGGCGCGCGAACGGGAACGTACGGGCCGAGGTCAGCGCGTCGGCCCGGGAGGCCACCGACGCGGCGGACGTGATCTCCACGGCGACCACGTCCGTACAGCCGCTGCCCATCGCGCCGGAGCTTCCCGAACACGTGCACATCAACTGCATGGGGGCGCACACCACCGAGTCGCGGGAGCTGTCCCGCTCGCTGCTGACCGCCGCCACGCTCGTCGTCGAGGACATCGGGATCGCCGTGGCCGAGGCGGGCGAGATCCACCGGAGGGCGATCGACCTGGAGGCGCTGGAGAACGGCCGGCCCACCGGGCTCGAAGGCCGCCCGACCGTCTTCAGCTCCACCGGGCACGCCTCGCTGGACCTCATCACCTGTGCCCACCTGGTGGCGCAGGAGCACCACTGACCGCAGGGGAAGGAACGACCGTACGTGGCACACGCCGGCACGGAGGAGACAACCGGGCCCCCGAACACCGGGGACCCGCAACACGCGCGAGCAGACCGGGAGTTCGCCGCCGCTCTGGCGGCCCGGGGCATCGAGATGCCGCCGGACCTGGCGCCCGGTGTCCTGGCCGGGCACCGTTCGCTGCGCACGATGAGCCGGCTGCTGCGGGAGGTGAAGATCAGCGATGACTGACCTCGATCGACCGCCCTACGGGGCGAACGCCCACATCCCCCCACCGGGGGCCTACCCCGACGCAGCCGTACCGAAGCACGCGTCCCCACATCTCGCCGGTCCCGGCGCCCTGACCGAGCTGTCCGTCGCCCAGGCCGGAGCGCTGCTGCGCACCGGAGCGCTGACGTCGGTGGAGCTGGTGGAGCACGCGCTGCGGCTGATCGACGCCCACGACGCCGACCTGCACGCGTTCGTGCTCGTCACCCGCGAGGACGCGCTGCGGCGGGCCGTGCGGGCCGACCGCGAGCTGCGTGCGGGCGTCGACCGCGGTCCGCTGCACGGCATCCCCTACGCGCTCAAGGACATCCTGGACGCCGAGGGTCTGCCCACCACCAACCACTCGCGGCTGACGCTGGACGCCGTCGCCAGGGAGGACAGCGCCGTCGAGGCCCGGCTGCGCGCCGGGGGCGGCGTGCTGCTGGGCAAGCTGGCCACGTACGAGTTCGCCTTCGGCGGGCCGAGCACGGACCTGCCGTTCCCGCCCGCCGAGAACCCCTGGCACCGCGAGCACATTCCGAGCGGGTCCTCCTCGGGAGCGGGGGCCGCCGTGGCGGCCGGGTTCCTGCGCGTCGCCTTCGGCTCCGACACCGCCGGCTCGCTGCGCGGTCCGGCCTTCCACTGCGGGGCCGTCGGGCTGAAGCCGACGTACGGCAGCGTCTCCGGTCACGGGGCCACCCCGCTGGCGCCCACCATGGACCACTTCGGGCCGCTGGCCTGGACGGTGGCCGACGCCGCCGCCGCGCTTCAGGTCATCGCGGGCCCGGACCCGCGCGACGCCCGCACCCGTGAGGCTCCGGCGCCCGACTTCCTCAGCTTGCTGACCGGGGACGTGCGGGGGCTGCGGGTGGGCTACTCGCGGTCCTGGTACGCCGCGGACCCGGGCACCCTCCCGGAGATCACCGAGGCCATCGACCGGGCCCTGGTCCATCTGGAGGAGCGCGGCGCGGTCGTCGAGGAGTGCGCGCTGCCGCCGTACGAGGTCTTCGACGCCTGCGGCCGGATCATCCTGATCGCGGAGGGCTTCGCCGTCCACGAGGAGAACCTGCGGCGCGCGCCCCGGTCGTTCGGCCGCTACACCTACCAGAAGCTGATGCCCGGCGCGGGGGTCGGCCCGGACGACCTGGAGCGCGCGTACCAGGTGCGTAAGGAGCTCGCCGCCGCGCTCGACCGGCGGGTCTTCGCCGACCACGACGTGCTGATCACGGCGTGCGGCCAGACCACCGCGGCCCGCGTCGACGCCTTCGGCACGGACTGGCCTCCGCCGCGGCTGGCCAACGACATGCAGACCATTCCGTTCGCCATCACCGGGCACCCGGCCATGTCCCTGCCCCTGGGGTTCGCCGGCAACGGGCTGCCCATCGGGGTGCAACTGGTGGGGCGCAAGTTCGGCGAGGCGAGCCTGTTCCGGGCCGGACTGGCCCTGGAATCCGCGTTCGGCCGACGGGAGACGCGGCCCGTACTGCCGTGAGACGAAGCACCAGCCCTGGGCCGGCGGTCTCGGACACGCCGGCCCGGGGCCATGCTCGGCGCCTTCCCGCCGCGGCAGCAAGCGGGCGGCGGCTGCCGTCCGCACCAGCCTCTAGCAGGAGTGAAAGACCATGGAACAGACCTCGACGGCGGCGCCGGTGACGGCCGCACGCGGGCCGTACGCGACGGACTCCCGTCGGCTGCTCAACGCCTTCGACCATCAGTTCAGGGGCTTCCGGACCTTCTGGTTCGACCGGATCGCCCCCGCCGGACCGGTCGTGCGGCCCGCGGCCGAGGGCGCCGACCTGGAGCAGGCGAGCGTCCGCCTGGCCGGACTGCTGCGGCGGGCGGTGCGGGAACTGGGCGGGGACTGCCTGAGCCGGCACCGCGCTCTGGGGCTCGACGAACGGCTGACGGAGTTCTACGGGGACGAGGAGTCCGAGAACGCCTACGCGACGCTGATGGGCCGGCCGGACGTTATCCGGACCGCGTCCGGGTGGAAGTTCATCGAGTTCAACTTCTGCTCGTCCACCGGCGGACAGGTCTACGCCCACCTGCTCAACGAGCTGTGGCGGCAGCTGCTGCCGGGCCCGGTCCTGGACACCCTCACGCTCGCCGACCCCCTCAGGGACCGCAACGACGTCCTGCGCACCGTCCTCGACGACCTCGGGCTGGACCCCCGCGTGGCGCTCGTCGGCTATCTCCCGGACGTCTTCCTGTCCGACACCGGGGGCAGCCGCAGGTATTACGAGATCGAGGTCGAGGCCCTGCGGAAGGCGGGTATCGAGGCGCAGTACTTCGACACGGACGAATTCCTCGCCTCGCTCGACTCCCGCGGAAGCACCTTCCCGATGGTGCTGGAGCGGACGGTGCCGCAGGAATGGATCGACGCGGGGAGAGACATCGGTCCGCTGCTGCGCATCAGGCAATGCGGCGCGGCCGTACTGACGCCGCAGAGTTCCTATCAGGCGGCCAACAAGCAGCTCTTCGCGCTGCTGTCCGCCGGACAGGACTGGATGACCGAGGACGACCGGGAATTCGTGGAGCGCTACCTGCCCTGGTCACGCGGTATGCGGGAGGAAAACGTCGAATTCCAGAGCGAGAAGTGGAAACTGCCGGAACTGCTGACGAAGCGGCGTGCGGATTTCGTCGTGAAGCGGTCCGACGGCGACCAGAATTTCGACGTGCACATCGGCGCCCGGACCGAGCAGTCGGCGTGGGAGGACGTCATCGCGAAGGCGGGCCGGGCCGGGACCTGGATAGCGCAGGAGACCGTGCACAGCGCCGAGTTCGACGCCGAGGTCTTCGATTGCGACCTGGGCGCGTACCGGAGCATCTCGACGCGTGGGGTGTTCGGTCCGCTGTTCATGGGCGGGCGGATGACCGGCTGTGTGGTCCGTCATGACGTCCCGGCTCCCGGTGACGCGGCCGGGCAGGCTCCCGGATCGAGCATCCTGGGTACCGTCGCCTGGCAGACGGGCTGACCGGCCGGCCAGGCACGGCCGCGCAACTGGGCCGGGTGGTTGGTCGGCGGAACGGTGGACGGCCGCCGTCATCGGCGCGCCAGGTGGCCGTCCTTCTGGACGAGCGCCATCAGCTGGACGCGGGAACGCACTTCGAGCTTGCGGTAGATGCGGGTCAGGGCCGCCTCCACGGTCTTGACGCTGACGTAGAGGGCAGCCGCGATGTCGCGGTTGCCGCGCCCCTGGGTGACCAGTTCGGCGACCAGTTGCTCGGCGTCGGTCAGCCCGGCCAGCCAGGGCTGCGCCTGGTCCCCCTGCGGCCGGGCCGGCTCCCACAGCGGCGCGCCCGCCTTGCGGAAGACCGCCTCGGCCGCGGCCTGCGCCTCGTTGGCGCGGGCCGGGCGCCTGCGGCGCTGTTCCAGGCAGGAGCGGGCCAGCAGCACCCGGCCGCGCTGCAATGGATATCCGAGCCGTTCGAAGGATCGCGCGGCCCGGTTGAGCAGTTCCTCGGCCGGGCCGAACTCGCCGGCTGCCGCGTGGCACAGCGCCTGGGCCCGGTCGAGCGAGGCCAGTACGCCGCGCCGCCCCAGATCCTGGGCCCGGCGCCGCGCCCCGGCGAGCGTGTGCCGGGCGGCCGGCAGGTCTCCGGCGGCGACCAGCGCCTCGGCGAGGTCGGCGTCGTAACGGATCTGCGCGGGGTCCGCGATACCCAGCTCCTGCACCAGGTCCTGGACCCTGAGCAGGTCCGCCAGGGCCGCGCCGGTGTCGCGCAGCAGCAGGCGCGTCATGCCCGACACATGCAGGCAGTGGGCGGCGTACACGGTGTCCGCGTCCTCCTGCGAGGCCGTCAGGCCCAGATCCGCGTACATCAGGGCCTGTTCGAGGGTGCCGCCGGCCAGTTCGGCGGCGGCCGCCGCGTACCACGGCGGTCCGGGCGAGGCCCCCAGGTCGCGGGTGAGATCCAGCAGGAGGTGGGCCTTTTCGCGGGCGACCGCCCCCTCACCTCGGTGGGCGTGGAGGTGGACGGAGTCGGCGAGCAGCCAGAGCCGGTCGGCGGGGCAGGGCGCCGGTCCCAGCTCGTCGAGCAACCGCTCGGCCTGCTCCAGATTGTCCTCCAGCAGGGCGAAGTTCACGGCGGTACGGCCCGGGTGTCCGGGCATCCGGGCCGTACCGCCGTCGGCCGGGCCCGTCGCCAGCGCGCGCCGGAGCAGCGCGGTGCGGCCCGGGGAGCCTTGGCCCTGCTCGATCTCCGCGGTCAGGGCCAGCGCCGCCGCGTGGGTCGTGGCGTCGCCCGCGCGCTCGGCCCACTCCTCGGCCGCCTGGGCGTGTGCCAGGGCCTCGGCGTGGCATCCCCGGCTGAGTCGCAGGCCGTGGGCGAGCCGCAGATGCGCCGCCGAGATCAGGGCCGGTTCGTCGGCGGCGGTGGCTTCGGCCAGGGCCTGCGCCGCCACGTCCGTGACCAGGGCGGCGCCCCGCCCGGCGGCGTCGACGACGGCGAGCCGTGCCTGGGCGCGGGCGGCGGGCACGGCCCGGCTGCGGTCCAGCTGGTCCAGGGCCGTGCAGGCCAGGTCGAAGCGCCCGGCCGTTTCGGCGTCCCGGGCGGCCGCGACCAGCAGGTCGTGGCGGGGTCCGCCGGTCCGGCCGCCCGCCAGCAGGGCGAACTCGGCGGCCCGGGTGTGCTCGCCCCGCTCGCGCGCGGCGGTGGCGGCGTCGGCCAGCGCCGGGATGAGCTGGGCGGGCAGCTCGGCCGGGGCGAGGGCGCACGCCTCGTGCCACAGGCGGTCGTCGGCTCCGTGCGCCGCCGTGGCCAGGGTCAGGTGGGCCTGGCGTACCGCCTCGCCGCTGGCCTGGGCGAGGATGCCCTCCTGGATGACCGGGGCCGCGAAGGCCACGGTGGCGGCCACCTTGACGAGTCCGGCGGCCTCGGCGTCGGCCAGGGCCGCGTCGGCGGACGGGCCCGCCGCGCGGCGTACGACGTCGAGCGACGGGTCGGCTGTGAGCGCGGCCAGCAGCAGCACCCAGTGCACCGGTGCCGCCAGTCCGGCCAGCCAGGTGCGCAGGGCTTTGCGCGCATGCGGGGCCAGCGGCTGGGCGTCCAGGACCGACGGAGGCCCACTACGGGCCAGTGCGGCGGCGATGTCCCAGACCAGCCGGGGGTTGCCGCCGGTGGCCGTGTGGATGCGCGCGGCGGTGCGCTGCGGGATGTTGAAGGTGCGCACCACGGCTGCCGACTCCTGCGCGCTGAGCGTGGGGAGCGCGATCTCCACGGCGTCACCGCCCAGGACGTCGTGCGCCAGGGGGCCGTCGGGCCGCAGTGCCGCCAGCAGCGAGACACTGCCGCGGCTGCGGCGTGCGGCGAAGCCGAAGACGTCCAGGCTGTCCGGCCCCCACCAGTGCATGTCGTCGGCGGCCAGCAGCAGCCGGGCCCGGCGCCCCCATGCCTGGAGGCAGGAGAGGACCGTCACGCGCAGGAGGGCCGGGTCGGGTTCGGGTCCGGTGACGCGGCGCAGCACCCAGTCGATCGTCGCCCGCTGGATGTCGGAGAGCTCACCGCTGACGTCCGCCGGGCACACGGTGAACAGGTCCACGAGCGGGACGTAGGGCAGATGGGCGTCGGCAGGCGTCGAACTGAGCCTGACCACGGGGTCCCCGCCGGACTGCCACTGCGTGCAGACCGCGTCCAGCACCGCGGTCTTGCCGAATCCGGTGGGACCGACCACCGCCACCGCGCCGGCCTGTTGGAGCTGTCCGTGGACCTGGTCGACCAGCAGGCTGCGCGCTCTCACAGCAACGCTTCCATCCACGCCTCGACCTCGTCGGCGCCGCGCGGCAGGCCGGCCGACAGACACTCGGCGCCGTCCGCGGTGATGACGAAGTCGTCCTCGATGCGCACGCCGATGCCGCGCAGCTCCTGCGGGATCGACAGGTCGTCGGGCTGGAAGTACAGGCCGGGCTCGACGGTGAGCACATGGCCGGGCTGCAGGATGCCGTCGGTGTACTGCTCGTTGCGGGCGGCGGCACAGTCGTGACAGTCCAGGCCGAGCATGTGGCCCGTACCGCAGACGGTGTACCGGCGGTACAGGTCGGCGCTGTGCTCCATGCCCGGGGCGGCGGGCCGGAGGCCCCAGGAGTCGAGACCTTCGGCGATGACACGCGTCGCGGCCTCGTGGAAGTCGCTGTAGCGCGCGCCGGGCCGCAGCGCGGCGATGCCCGCAGTCTGGGCGGCGTGGACCAGGTCGTACACACGGCGCTGGACGTCGCTGAAGCGTCCGTTGACCGGCAGGGTACGGGTGATGTCGGAGGTGTAGAAGGAGTCGGCCTCGATGCCCGCGTCGAGCAGGAGCAGGTCGCCGTCGCGCACCGGACCGTCGTTCTGCATCCAGTGCAGCACACACGCGTGGGCGCCGGCCGCGGCGATGGTCTCGAAGCCCAGGCCGTTCCCGGCCAGCCGGGCGCGCCGGTTGAAGGTGCCCTCGATCCAGCGTTCGCCGCGCGCCAGACGGGTGGCGTACGGCAGTTCGCCGACGACGTCGCCGAACGCGGCGACGGTGTGGTCCACGGCGGCGCGCAGCTGGTCGACCTCCCACTCGTCCTTGACCAGCCGCAGTTCCGAGAGGAAGGCGAGGAGTCCGGCGTCGGCCGGCTCCGAGGGTGCCACCAGCGCGTCGACGAGGGCGTCCTGGCCGCGTACCGAACGGGTGGGTACGCCGGTGGTCAGGGCGCTTTCGAGGCGGTCGCGGGCGGCCGTCTGGACGCCGAGGGCGTCGGCGGTCTCGGTGAGCGTACGGCGCCGGCCGACCCAGAACTCGCCGTGCCGGCGGTCGCTGTAGAAGTGCGCGCCGTCCGGCCCGGCGTCGCGCGGCGAGCGCGGCCGGGTGAACAGGGTGACCTCGTGCCCGCTGCCGGTCGGCTCGAAGACCAGCACACTGTCCGGTACCGCCTGGGTGCCCTGCTCGGCGGTGAGGTGGACGAAGGCGGAGTGCGGGCGGAAGAGGTAGTCGAAGTCGTTGCTGCGGACCTTGAACCCGCCCGACGGGACGACGATCCGTTCGCCGGGAAACCGCTCGGAGAGCGCCGCGCGCCGCTTGGCCGCGCACGCGGCTCCCGAGACGGGCGGCAGCTGCCGGGTCGTGTCGGCCCAGCCGTGCCGGAAGGCCTCGGCCACCGCGGCCGGTACCCGGCGGTCGTGGCTCTGCATTCCGCGCGAGCCGTCTGATCGTTCCATCGCACGTTCCCCCTTCGCGTGACGGCCCGTCCTCACCGGGAACGGACCGGGTGTACGCCGCGGCCGGCCGACGGCGCTGTCGGCCGGCCGGTGGTGCGGCCGGCGGCGCGAGGCGGCCGGCCGCGGCGGGCGCGGTCAGCCCCGCAGCCGGGCCATCCAGGCTTCCACCTCGTCGGCGGCCCGGGGCAGGGCGGCCGAGAGGTTCTCGTTGCCCTCCTCGGTGACCAGGATGTCGTCCTCGATACGGATGCCGATGCCGCGCAGCTCCTCGGGGACGGTCAGGTCGTCCGACTGGAAGTACAGCCCCGGCTCGACGGTGAGCACCATGCCCGCCGCCAGGGTGCCGTCCACGTACAGCTCGGTACGGGCCTTGGCGCAGTCGTGCACGTCCAGGCCGATCATGTGGCCGGTGCCGGTCAGCGTCCAGCGGCGGTACAGCCCCAGCTCGTACGCCTCGTCCACCGACCGGTCGCCGAACAGGCCCCAGGCGGCCAGGTGCTCGGTCAGCACCCGCTGGGCGGCGTGGTGGAAGTCGCGGTACTTGGCGCCGGGGCGGACCGCGGCGATACCGGCCGACTGCGCCGCGTACACCGCCTCGTAGACCTTGCGCTGAGCCGGGGTGAAGCGGCCGTCGACCGGCAGGGTGCGGGTGACGTCGGCGGTGTAGAGGTTGCGGCTCTCCACGCCGGCGTCGAGCAGCAGCAGGTCGCCGGGGCGGGCCTCGCCGTCGTTGCGGACCCAGTGCAGGGTCGTGGAGTGCGCGCCGGCGGCACAGACCGACGAGTAGCCGACGTCGTTGCCCTCGATGCGCGCCCGCATGAAGAACGTGCCCTCGATGGCCCGTTCCAGGGTCGGCTCGTCGGTGCCCAGCACACGGACCACGTCATCGAAGCCCCGGATGGTGGCCTGGCAGGCGTGGCGCAGGTCGGCGATCTCGAAATCGTCCTTGACCAGGCGCATTTCGGAGAGCGCGACGCGGAACTCGATGTCCCGCTCGGCGGTGACCTTGTCGTGCAGCGCGGTGTCGACCTGCGCGTCGTAGCCGCGCAGCAGGCGGATCGGGCCGGAGGCAGCGGCGAGCCGCTCGCCCAGTGTCCGCACGTCGCGGCAGTCCAGGCCGAGCAGCTTCGCGTTCTCGGCGAGGCCGTTGCGAGGGCCGTCCCACAGCTCGCCGTGGTAGTCCAGCCAGAACTCGCCCGAGGCGCGGTCGGAACCGGGCAGCAGGTAGGCGGCCGCCTGGTGGGTGCCGTCCTGGCCGGGCTCCAGGATCAGTACGCCGTTGGGCGACTGGTCACCCGTCAGGTAGACGTAGTCGGAGGACGGCCGGAACGGGTAGTCGGTGTCGTTGGCGCGGACCTTCGGAGTGCCGGAGGGGATGACGAGCAGCTCACCCGGGAACAGGGCGGAAAGCGCTTCCCGGCGGCGCGCCGTGTGCGCGGCCTGCGCGATGGGCTCGGGATCGCGCTGCTCACGGTCGGCCCAGCCCTGCAACATGTTCTCGGCGAGCTCGCTGCTCACGCCCGCATACAGGCCATTCTTGCGGGTCTTGTTCTCGTCTGACTCTTCAGCCACCACAGCCTCCTGAAGTGAATCGCTCACGCACGTTCCTCCTCCACCGCGGACAGCCGACACCCCGCAGGGCCGACCGGCCGGAAATCCTTCCAAGAAAGCTGCCACACCGCCCCGGCAGTCCCCCTTTTCGCAGGTGAACGCCTTGCACCGGGCCGGCGGCAGCGGCGTGCGGTGAGCCGGGGCGCCGCGCCGCTGCGCGCGGGCCCGCACGGTCCGGTACCGCACCTGACGGGCCCTCACCCCCGAGCGGCACGCCTTCTTGCCGCGAACGGCACTCTCGCAGACCCCCACCCCTCTTACGTCATACACGTGTCTGAAAGATCATGGACGGTTTTGTGCCATCTGTCGATGGGCCGACCGTCCCCGGCCCGGCTAGGTTCTCCCCGCCGCCCGATACCACAACCCCTCCAGGGCCACGGAGCCCGCACCCGGCAAGACCCGGCAGGCCCCGGTACGGCCCGCTCCCCCGCAGGCGCGGCTCAGCCGTCGGCGGCCAGGATGCGGCGGGCACGTTCCAGTACGGGTTTGTCGACCATGTGCCCGTCCACCACGGTCACGGACTCCCCCGCGGCGACCACGGACCGCGCCCACTCCCGTTCCGCCGCGGTGGGCGCGAACCGCTCCGCCACGACGGCGATCTGCGCGGGATGAATGCACAGCTTTCCGGCAAAACCGAACCGGCGCGCGCGGACGACGTCCGCGGCGATGGCCTCGGTGTCCTGCACGCTGGTCGTGACTCCGTCGACCGGAGCGCTCAGGCCCGTCACCGCCGACGCCGAGACCAGCCGGGAACGGGAGTACGCGAGCGCCTCGTGATCGTCATGGGCGACCCCGAGCTGCCCGGCGAGATCGACATTGCCCAGGGCGACCCGCACCACACCGGGCGCCGCGCACACCTCGACCGCCCGCTCGATGCCCGCCGCCGTCTCCACCAGCGGCATCACCGGACACTTCCCGCCCGTACGGCGGGCGAAGTCCGCCAGTATCCCGGGGTCCGCGGCCTTGGGGACCATTACCGGCGCGCCGCAGGCGGCCGCCATCGCACTGTCCTCGTCGCTCCAGGGCGTACCGGGCGCGTTGATCCGGACCATGGCGCTGTTGCCCGCGGCGAGCCAGGCGGCGGCCTCGGCGCGGGCCCGCTCCTTGTCCGCTGCCGCGACCGCGTCCTCCAGATCGACGATGACCACGTCCGCACCACTGGCAACGGCCTTGCCGAACCGTTCCGGCCGGTCGCCCGGCACGAACAACAGGCTGCGGGCCGCCTCCAGGCGGCTCACGGACAGACTCATCCCCGAGCCACCCCCGCCGCCCCGTCACACCACTCCCGGTACCGGCCCGGTCCGACGCACGCAGTCCGCACAGCCCCTCCTCCAGGACGGGATCCGACGCCCGCCCCACCGCACGACACAAGATCACGCACACGGCCGCGCCACAAGCCCCCACTTCACCTCCCGGGGACGGAGGGGGTTCAGGCGGGGACGACGGGCTCCGGTTCGGCACCGGGGCTCAGACGGGGACGGCGGGCTCCGGTTCGGCACCGGGGCTCAGGCGGGGACGGCGGGCTCCGGTTCGGCACCGTCGAAGGGCGGGTAGGTTTCGCCGCCCAGCCGCTCGGCCGCGTCGATGTAGACGGCGAGGGCATCGCGGGACCGGGCGAGCTTGGTCAGCTGCTCGTCCAGCCGTCGCAGCCGCGACCGCATCGCGGCCAACAGGTCGGGGCAGCCGAGCAGCTCCGGTATCTCACCCACCGCGCACGGCAGGAGGTACGCGATGTCCTCGGACGACAGACCGGCGCCGAGCAGATGGCGGATCTGTCGCACCCGCAGGACGGCGTGCTCGCCGTACTCGCGGTACCCGTTCGCGCCGCGGTCCGCCTCCAACAGGCCCTGGGCCTCGTAATAGCGCAGTTGGTGGGTGTTCACACCCGTCCGACGACTCAGTTCCCCGATCCGCATCGCACCCTCACTTGACCTTCATACCGGTATGAACGTTGACGATGCTGCCATGAACAGCACCGATTCCCCCGTGACCGTCATCGGACTCGGCCTGATGGGCCAGGCACTCGCCGGCGCCTTCCTCAAGGCCGGACACCCCACCACCGTGTGGAACCGTACGGCCGCCAAGGCCGGACAACTCGTCTCCCAGGGCGCCCGGTTGGCGCCGACCCTCTGCACCGCGCTCGCACCGGGCTCCTTGACGATTGTCTGCGTGACCGACTACTCCGCCGTGCGGGAACTGCTCGGCGCCGACGACGTCGACCTCGACGGCACCACGCTGGTCAACCTGACCTCAGGCTCCTCGGCCCAGGCCCGGGAAACCGCCGAATGGGCGGAGCGGCGCGGCGCCCGTTACCTCGACGGCGCCGTCATGGCCATCCCCTCGACGATCGGCACCGAAGAGGCAGTGATCCTGCACAGTGGACCACAGGCGGACTTCGAGGCGCACCGGTCGACCCTCGGCGCGCTCGGCACCGTCACCCACCTCGGTGCGGACCACGGCCTGGCATCCCTGTACGACGTGGCCGGCCTGACCATGATGTGGAGCGTCCTGAACGCCTGGCTCCAAGGCACCGCCCTGCTCAGGACGGCGGGCGTCGACGCGGCGACGTACGCGCCGTTCGCGCAGCAGCTGGCGACCGGGGTGGCCGCCTGGCTGCCGGGATACGCCCAGCAGATCGACAACAACTCCTTCCCCGCCGAGGTGGCCGCACTGGAAACCGAAGCGCGGACCATGGAACACCTGATTGAGGAGAGTGAGGCGCTGGGCGTCAACGCCGAACTGCCGCGCCTGATCAAGGCGATGGCCGACCGCGCGATCGCCGCCGGGCACGGTGCGGAGCAGTACCCCGTACTGATCGGGGAGTTCAGCAGACCGCAGACGAACTGACCGGCCCGGTACGGCGCTTCTCTGACCGGTTCGGCTTGCGCGGTCTGTCCGTCACCGTTCGCGTCGGCGGACAGGCCGCAGGACCTCGAAGTGTCGGCTCTCGGGCTCGGCTGCATGGGCATGAGTTTCTTCTACGGTCAGCCACAAGACACAGCCGAGATGACGAAGCTGCTGCGGGCGGCCGTTGACCACGGAGTGACGTTCTTCGACACTGCCGAGGTCTACGGCCCGTTCACCAATGAAGACCTGGTCGGTCAGGCGCTGGCACCCGTCCGCGACCAGGTGGTGATCGCCACCAAGTTCGGCATCAAGCACGGCGAGCACGGGCCGACCCCGATGTCCGGAGTCGACAGCAGGCCCGAGCAGATCCGCCGAGTGACCGAGGCCTCGCTCAAGCGCCTTCGAACCGAGTACATCGACCTGCTCTACCAGCACCGCGTCGACCCCGACGTGCCCATAGAAGACGTGGCGGGCACGGTCAAGGAGCTGATCGCCGAAGGCAAGGTGAAGCACTTCGGCCTGTCCGAGGCCGGTGCCGCGACCATTCGTCGCGGGATGCGGCTACGGAGCTTGGCCGGTCCCGCAGGAGTGTGCCGGCCGCGCGGTGGGCCAGGACCATGCACAAAAGCCGCCCGCACCCAGAAGCTGTTCTCCCTGCGCCACGAAGGCGACCCGCTCGCTCACGAAGCCTTTGTAAGTCGTCAAGCCTCGAATTGCCGCACGGGTGACTGAGTTACGAGCAGGTGTGCCCCAGAGAAGAGTGAAGCGGCCTCGGTGCTGCCATCCGTACGGGTGGGGCTCGGCTGTGGCAGGAGTGTCTGTGCCGGTTCGGTGCCAAGTGCGGGGTAGTGGCCGGCCCGGACGGCGAGCCGGCCAAGACCCTGGTTCACCGTCCAGCAGGAAGCGGCCCCGTCCTCTCCTGCGGAAATCGGCACCACATCTCGTCACCGCCCCGCCCACCGCCGTGTCCTTTCCGACCAGGAAACCGGGCACCACCGCGGAGAACGTTTCCGCCCCCGGACAGATGCCGTCGGCCACCCCGAACAGCGCTCTGTCCGGGGCGGTCCCGAGCCCGTCAGCAGCAGTCACCTGTTCCACAGGCACAGCTGCACGGGGAGGAATTCCCGCTCCACGACGGGAGGATCCCGTCATCCCGACTCGGCTGATTCCGGCCGAAGAAAGAGGTAGAGGCGATGACCGAGCTGGACCGGCGACGGTTCTTGCGAGACGCGGCCCTGACGGTGGGGGCGGCGGGGGTGCCACTGGCATTCTCCGGCCGCTCCTCCGTCTGGGCCGGACCACTGACCAGCCCGTCCGTCGAAACACGAGAGGCGCTCCCGCGCTCCGGCGACCTGGGCGGAGTGCGCGCGGCGACCGTCCAGTGGATGAGCCGTGTCCCGGAGGACATCAACATCCGCAACATGTCGATCCCCGGCACGCACGAGTCCTGTGCCCGTCACCCCGGCAACAGCGCGGGCTTCGCCCAGTGCCAGAACCGCCCTCTCGACTGGCAACTGCGCGCAGGAGTGCGCTACATCGACATCCGCTGCCAGAACTGGGAAGACTACTTCACGATCCACCACGGTCGCTTCTACCAGAACATGGTGTTCGGGCAGGTCCTGCAGATCTGCGTCGATTTCCTCAACAAGTACCCGACGGAAACGATTCTGATGCGCATGCAACAGGAACACTCGACCGACAACGACAGGTACAAGAGGATCTTCAAGGATTATCTGGACAAGAAGGGATGGCGTTCATTCTTCCACATCGACACCAGTTTTCCGACACTGAAGACGGCGCGGAAAAAGATTGTACTGATGTCCGGATTGCCGTATGTCGATGAAGGTCTCCCATTCTCCAACGGCAATTACTTCTCCACCCAGGATCTGTACAGCGACCCCACCCTGGCAAAAAAGAAAACTGTGATCGAATCCCAGTTGCGGAACGCCATCTGGCAGTTCGACGGGAACAAGATGTACATCAACCACCTCAGTGCCAACGGCGCGGGTGGCAGCACCTGGACCCCCTGGAGCTACGTCAAGGACCTCAACCCCTGGACACGGAAGCTGCTCGAAGGGCAGTACTACTACAAGACGCACCGGACCGGGGTGATCGCCATGGACTACGTCGACAGTCCCGACGCCAACTGGGATGCCGGCGAGATCGACATGACCGCCTCGGTGATCCGTCTGAACACCTTCAAGCGCCCGACCCTCCAGGTCGGCAAGTCCTATGTGATCTGGAACAGGGGAACGGGAAAGGCCCTCGACGGGGGAACTGCCCAGACGTCCGTCGTCCAGTGGACCTACAGCGGGTCTCCCCAGCAGCGGTGGACACTCGAAACGGCGGAGAACGGTACCTACAGGTTGCGCTGCGAGCGCAGCGGCAAGTGTCTGACCTGCCATCCCGGCGACGGAGCGACCCAGCAGAACAGCAACCACAACACCTGGCGCATCGCCCCCCACTCCGACGGCGACGGCTTCCAGCTCAAGCTGGACGCCACGGGTACGTATCTCCACACCGCCGACAACAACAAGGGCAGCGGCGTTCAGCCACGCCTCGGCAGCGACGCGACACTGGACCAGTACCGCTGGGTGTTCGACGAACGAGTCCAGGTGCAATGACAAGAGCCTGACGTGCACCGTGCCGTCGGTGCCGGCCGCCATGGGCCCGTTCCTGTCGTCCGGCGCCGCGGCGTTCCGGTCCGCAGGCACGCTACGCGGACCAGCCCCCGCCCCCGCCCCGCCCCGCCCCCGGCACGTGCTACTACCGCACCAGCATGGCCAACCGGGGCCACGGGGGCTCCACCTCGAAGGCGAGCCACAGGCCCCGAGCGGCCAGTTCGCATTCCCCGCGCACGGCCAGTTCCGTTCCACGGACCGTAGTCAGTGAGGAAACGCAGGTTGCGCTCCACAAGGTGGACGCCACCCCTGTGCCCGCACCGAACGGTGAGTAGTGCGTCGAGCGGAGTGTCGGTCCGTTGGTCCACCGGCGGGCCCGTCGCGTACCGGCGGGTGAGCAAGGCATCCGTCAGCGTGAAACGGTTCCCCGGTGTTGTCGGCCGGTGGCGTCGTCGACGGTGAACGGGCCGGCACCGAGCTCCAGAATCAGCGTGACGGCTGGGTGCGGAACCATCTGCACGACAACCGGGCCCGCACCGCGGTCCCTGTATCCGGCCGGCCTGACACCGGCTGTCCGGCTGGGCCGCGACGGCCTCGCGACGTCCCACCTGGCCACCGCCTCACCCTCGCGCACAAGGGTTCGCATCGCCCCTGTTCAAGCGGGAGTTGGCCGGAACATTTGTCCAAGACGTCGGTACGCACTGACGATGACAGTGCGTACATGAGCAGCATCATCGAGAACGTCTTCCAGGCGTTCGCCAGCAATGATCCGGACCGGATCTCCAGGGTCCTCACCGAGGACGCCGAATGGCTGTCACCTCCTGGGAACCCCAGCACCGTCGCGCTCGGGGGGACCCACCACATGGTGGGCAGGGAGGCAATCGTGCGCTTCTTCGCCGAGGACTTCTCCCGTTTGTACGCGCGTGACGTCGCCGTCACCGTCCACGGGGTCTACACCGACGGCGAGCGGGTGGTTGTGGAGTCGACCATGACGGCAACGCTCGCCGGCGGCAACCACTACGAGACCGACTTCTGCTTCGTCTTCGAACTCCAGGTCGGGCTGATCCACCGGGCCCGTGAGTACGTGGACACCGCCCGCGGGCTCCGTATGGTCCGGGGCGAAGTTGCACAGTAGTCGTCCCGGATCCGGCCAGTCCGACGAACAGGCCTGGGCCGGCATTCCGACTGGCCACTGACAGCCGGATCACCTGGCGGACGACACGCGGCGTTGGAGTGAGATTCCGCGTGCTGGGACATCAGGGGGCGCGCCCGGGGGCAGGGTGAGGCTGCATCACCTGGTCACGGCTCAGGAGGTCTGTACACGCGCGTGTTCGTGCGGCAGTAGCCCCTCCAGGGGCTTGCCCGGCTGAGGGCCGAGCGAGTGGCAGGACGGCCAGTGGCGAGGCGGCGGGCTGTCGGTCTGCCGGCAGTGAGGAAAACTCGCGGACAGTATCGGAAGGGCCCCATGAAGCTCAAAATCAGCCTTGACCGCGTCAAGTGCTTCACCACCGAAAACACGAGCGGAGCTGACGATTTCTACGTGGTGGGGGCCACTGTCGCAGGAGGAAAGACCCAGGCCGTTCTGACCGCCCCTCTGGGAATCGATGACGGACAGGAGCTTGCGTTCCCGCCCGACCAGCGCGTGGTCTTCGACGGTCCCGTCGCGGATGCCGATACGCTGCACCTCGGGATTGCCGCCTACAACCGGGACGTGAAAGGCGACTGGAAGCGCGGGGACGCGGCCAGCAAGATCACCACCGCAGTGGGGGCGCTGCCCGTCCCGTCGGGCTCGCTGCTCGTATCCACCGCGTACACGGCGGCGGATGCGGTCTTCGGCAGGCCGGGCCCGGACGAAAAACTGGGACAGCTCACCCTGGATGTTCCGGTCAAGGACCTCAAGTCGGGCGCCGACAAGAAATGGTCGTGCAGCGGCAAGTCAGACGCGCTTTCCTCGTGGCAGTACGAGGTGTACTACACGATCGAAAAGGCGTGAGAGCCTTCGCCGGGATCGTGGGCCGCGCGGGCGGTGGCCGCCCCTCCCGTGCTTGCCCACCGGCAACGACGGCCGGCGCCGCAGGCGCCGACAGCGACTGGGACAACGCGTTCAAGCAGTCGGACTGTTCCCAGCGGGCCACAGGTCTCGGCAAGCGAGCCGTCTTCTTCGTCCACGGCTTCCGAGGCCACAACAGCATCTTCGGCGGGCTGAAGGACGAACTCAGAAAGGCGGGCTACTCCGACTCCAAGTTTCACGACTTCGGCTGGAGCGCGAACGACCGGCTGACCCCGGTGGCGAAGCGGTTCCGTGATTTTGTACGCGAGAAAGCACAGGGCGAGGTGGACGTTGTCTCCCATTCGACCGGTGCCGCGATCACCCGATACGCCCTCAAAGGCTACCGGCACACACTGACCGACCACGAGTACAACCTTCTCAATCCCCTGGGTGACCAGGTCCGCGTCTGGGTCGGTCTCGCGGGCCTCAACTACGGCACGAGAAACTACGGGGCGAGCGTCGGCGGTGTCTGGTATCCCTGCTTGAATGACATGAAGCCGTCCGACACGTACATGAAAAATCTGAATTCCGGTACCCACGCTCCCGGCCCCACGCGCTACCTCACCTACCGATCGCTCTCGGACGAACAGCTCGAAGACTGGACGATGAGGCTCGACGGAGCCGAGAACCGGGAGATTCACGGTGCGTCACACGACGGGGTCCCCAACAACTCGGACGTCAAGGCGGGGGTGGTCAAGTTTATCCAGGAAACGTCCAACAGGTACGACCCGGTGCTCCCTGCCATCGGTGGGACCTATGTCCTCACGAACATGGCGACCGGCATGGCCCTCGACGCAGGTACCGCGCAGGATTTTGTGGTCCAGTGGCCCAAGACGGCCAGCAAGCAGCAGAAGTGGACGCTTGAGCGGGGTTATGCCGATGGGATCTACACCTTGCGCAACAACTACTACCGCGGACCTCGCTACCTCAGATGCGCGCCGGGGCAAGGGGCCACCTCAGGAGATTCCGCCTTCGGCTACCACTTCTGGCAGATCAAGAAGGCTGACGGAAAGGGATTTCTGCTCTACCAGGACAATGTCGGACGGTATCTGCACTTTCCGCACGGTGACGCGTCCCAGGGCAAGCAGGCTGAGCTCGGTGACAACGTCCAGTACAGCTGGTACGCATGGGAATTCGTCCCGGTGCCGTACGGGGGTTGAACGTCTCCGGGCCAGGTCAGGGCTCGTCGTCGGCCGGGGAATCGCCGTGCCCCGGACTGCGGAAGTCCGGCATCGCCGTCCAGGTGGCCGGCCCGGCGCCGAACCCGACGAGCAGGGTGCACTACTCAGGCGCAACGTCCCTCGGGTTCGTTACGAGAGAGCTCCAGGCTTCTGCGAACTCGTCGGTTTCCAGGCGTACTGATTTCGCCTGGATGGTCCGCCTCGACTGGCTCCGGCACGCGGAGACGATCGAGGGCCGCTTTGATATCTCGCGGGCCGGAGCCGGACGTCCCGCTCTGCACCACCGCCGAAGTCAACGTGCTCGTCGCCGCCACCCCAAGGCCGACTGGGAGCGGCTGCGCACCATCGGCAAGGGGCAGCGCTCGCCGCCCTGGCCAGAGCGAAGGCGAGAGCGGCGACTCCGTCATGGCCGGCTGCTGCCGGGGCGTGCGGAGCACCACCAGCTGCGCCCGTCCCGGCACCCTGCTGAAGGCTCCCAACAGTGGTCCATACCCCCACCGTCCCCGGCACATCTGATTCCGGGAAGACGCGCGCCCGCCATCCCGCCCGGCACGGAGTTCCCGACGACGTCATTTTTGGTAGCCGTCCTCTGGCCAAGAACCCCGAGCGCGGCATTGACTTGCTCGAACACGGCATCGGCAGTGAGGGGACACGGGCGTGCGCGCACGGGGCATCAACTACGACACAGGTTTTCTCCCAGGGGAAGAACTCTCCCGCAAGAGCTTCACCCCTGAGACGGTCCGGCACGACATGGCGGTGATCTCCGGAGACCTCCACTGTGACGCCGTTCGTATCTCAGGACGAGAGCCTGAACGGCTGAGTATCGCCGCAAGGCACGCGGCAGACGCAGGCCTTGAGGTCTGGTTCGCCCCCTTTCCCGTGGACCTTCCCCACGACCAGTTGCTCCCGCTCTTCGCCGACTGCGCCGCTCGGGCCGAAGCCGTACGGGAGGCCGGCGCCGATGTGGTGTTCGTCGCGGGCTGCGAGATCAGCGCGTTCTGCGGCGGTTTCCTCCCTGGCGACACCTATGGCGACCGTATGCGGGCCATGGCTGCCGCCGACATGGAGTGGTGGTCCTCCCTCGGACCGGTGCAAGAACGCCTCAACGACTTCCTCTCCCAGATCGCCGCGACCGTCCGTACGCACTTCGGCGGTCAGGTCACCTACGCATCGGCTCCCTGGGAGTTCGTCGACTGGGGAGCGTTCGACCTCGTCGGCATCGATGCCTACCGGGCCGCCTACAACGCCGACAACTTCCGTGACGAGCTGCGTGGGCACCTGTCCCACGGCAAACCTGTCGCGGTGACCGAGTTCGGAACCTGCGCATACCAGGGCGCGGGAGAACGTGGCGGCATGGCCTGGCAGGTGCCGCAGGGCGCGGTTCCGGACGAAGACGAGCAGGCGCGCTACCTCACCGAATTGCTGGACATCTTCGAGGACGAAGGCGTGGACACCGCGCTCTGGTTCACCTTCGCCGGTTACAGCAGGCCCGGGGAGCAAGACCTTGGCTCCTACGGCGTCGTCAGAATGCTCGACGAGAAACGCTGGGAACCGAAGAAGGTGTTCCACACGATGGCAGCCAGATACCAACGCGGCTGACGGAGATCACGGGCAGGAACTTGAGGGTGCCGTCCTCTTTGACGGCGGTGACGTACTCCTGCTCCAGTTCTCCAAGCAGGTGGCGATCTGGTCGCTGCGCCAGGGGATCCAGCGGATCAGCCCGTGCGGGGCATCGGCGGCGTCCCTTACCGGTCGGCGCCCGGCGGTGACAGTCCTCGGCTCGGAGGCCGGCCCCAGAACCTCGCACACCTCGGCCGTCACGAGTTCGTCGTAGAGGGCCGAAGCGGCCACCACGTGCTCGTACAGGACCTCGGAGTGCACCGAGCCCCACTGGCCATCAGGGCGCAGTGTCGCGGCGGACAGAGGGCGGCCATGCAGGAGCGGCATCCCGGAGCGCGCCTCGTAGCGGCGGAACCGCGCAGCGACCAGGCCGTGAGCAGGTCCCCACCGTGCTGGTCCCACCAGTCCGGGAACTGGTCCCAGAGGCCGCTGTCCGGGGTCTTTTCGTCCGTATTGCTCCGGATGGCACTGGCGTATCCCTGGGCGGTGTCGGCGTGCTTCCGCTCCGGGTGCTCAGCCTCGTCGATGAGTTTCTGCAGCTCGCTACGGGCAAGGGAAAACGGCGCCGGCACGGACGTCTCCAGCGTCATTGCCTGGTCCGGTGAAATTGGCCGACCTGGAAGGCGGTGTGTGCTTACCTCCTCGCTGGACCGACGAACGCCCCCCCCGGCAGACAGACCAGCGGCATCCGTCGCTGCGGTGATGGGCCGGTCAGGTGAGGCATGATCGGTGAATGAGACGGCATTTGGGACTGGTGACCGTGGTGGTGCGCGACTACGACGCGGCCATCGCTTTTTATGTGAAGGTGCTCGGTTCGAACAAGCCCCGCGCTGCGAGCCCTACGGCACCGTGGCCGTCTTCCAGGACCTCTACGGCAACCGCTGGGACCTGCTCCAGCCGCAGGACAACGACGCCTGCGGCGTCACGCCCGGCCCGACCTGATCAACCACCTCCCGCCCCTGACGCGCATTCACACCCTC
The DNA here is from genome assembly GCF_003865155.1 of Streptomyces paromomycinus. Classification (NCBI taxonomy): domain Bacteria; kingdom Bacillati; phylum Actinomycetota; class Actinomycetes; order Kitasatosporales; family Streptomycetaceae; genus Streptomyces; species Streptomyces paromomycinus. The sequence continues at coordinate 402,256 of NZ_BHZD01000001.1, forward strand.
CGCGGCCCCGCCAACACGCGCTCAGGCTGTCTGGCTTCGCCGCGTCCTCACGGCGATGGCCTGCCCGGCAAGCCGCCCCGCGCGCGGCAGCCGTGCCGCGCCGCCACCGGCGATCCACAGCATCACCCTCCGCGCTTCCAGGCGGTCAGCTGGAAGGCGCGAGCCGTGTGCATGTACGGGTGGCGTGCGGTCATGGCGAGTTCGAGGCGTTCGAGGTCGTGGTAGAACGCCGGGTCGTGTTTGCGGGCATCGTCGGTGATGTAGTCGCAAACGCTGCGGATGCCGTAGTGGCGCACGTCCCGGCAGCCGCTGTCCACCAGATGCGTGGTGATCTCCTCGGCCGTGTGCAGCCTCAGCGCCGCGTCGAACATCCGAGACCGCCCCCGGTCGGTGTCGAGCGCGGCCAGCGCGGCGGCGAGGTCCATCTCCCGGACGGCTACGTTCAACGGCGCCGCATGCCGGTTGAGCGCCATCACCGACACCAGGCCGCCGCCGCGCAGCGCCGCCAGGGCCGCGCCCAGGGTGGGGCCGGCATCGTCCACGTACGGCAGGAGGCTGTGGCACAGCACCACGTCGAACGCCCCGGTGGCCAGGCCGGCGGGCAGCGCGTGCACATCGGCCCGGACGCAGGTGATCTGCTCCGTCAGGCCGCCCGCCGCGGCCCGCTCGGCCGCCGCGGCGAGCATCGCGGGCGCGTAGTCGACGATCGTGACGTGGTGCCCGCGAGCGGCCAGGCGCACGGCGTCACCGCCGTCCCCGCCCGCAAGGTCGAGAACACGCAGCGGCCCGTCCGGCAGAGCATCGAGACGGCGGACCAGGTTCGCCTCGGCGACCGTGTAGCGCAGACGGCCCCAGGGCGCGTCCTGCCACTCCTGCCAGGCGGACATGGCCGTGTTGAACTTCTCCGCGGACTCAGACATCCAGTAAAGGTAGCGGCCAGCTCGGGCCGAGACCGAGTGTCCTTGGTCCGGGCGGACTTCACGCGCTGTCGCCCTCGTATATTGGCGAGGTGGACGAAGCCGAAGCGAGCGGTCAAGTGTGGAGGGACGGGGTCCGAGTGGGTCCGACAGCTGAGCAGGATCGGGATGCCCTGGCTCGGCTTGTCGAGAGGGACGCAGACTCCTTCGAAGTCGAGCTGTACGAGCGGGCCGCAGACCCCCAGGTCCTTTCCGTCGATCGCGCCCAACGGTCGCAGGTTGGGCAGTACGCGCGGCACGTACGACGACTTCGAGAGCGTCAGCAGCGCCGAGCAAGTCAGGCAGTAGCTGTTCAGCGGACCGCACAAGGAATGACCTGGCCGAAACGGGGAGCCAGGACGGCCGGTGGCACGGTGACGCGGTGGCACGTCCGCACGCGTGGTGCGGCATGCTCGGCCACGGCACAAGATCCCATCGGCACCTGAGGAGACAGCCATGGTGGACTGCTTACTGGCACACGCCTTCGTCGACGACGACGGCGCGTTCGGCAACCCCGTACTCGTGGTGATCGAACCGGACGGCGGCGGGCTGCCCCAGGAGCGGCGGCAGGCACTCGCCGACCGGCTCGGCATCCCCGCGGTCGCCTTCGTGCGCTCCGCGCCCGCGCGGCGCACGGAGATCGCCATTCACGGCTCCTACGGGCTGCCGATCCGGTTCGGCGGCCACCCCGTGCTCGGCACGCTCGAAGCCCTGCACCACCGGGGGCACACCGTCGAGGAACTCGTCCCGGAGGCCGGGCCGGTGGCCTGCCGACGGGACGAACAGGGGATCTGCTGGCTGACCGCCCCCGCCACCTGGTCCAAGCCCTGGCGCCATCTGCGGATGGGGTCCGCCGCGGAGATCGAGGCACTGACCGGGCTGCCGGACGGGGAGGACTTCACGCAGGTCTGGGCCTGGACGGACGAGGCCGCCGGCGAGGTACGGGCGCGGTTGTGGGCCCCTCGGATCGGCAAGGGCGAGGACGAGGCGTGCGGCAGCGCGTCGATGCTGCTCACCCTTCGGCACGGGCGGCCGCTGCGGGTCCTGCACGGCCGGGGCTCGGTCATCCGCACCGCCCCGGCCGGTGACGGGCTGGTCGAACTCGGCGGGCGGTGCGTCGTGCGGCCGGCGGACGAAGGGGTGACCACCGAGGTGGAGCGGGTTTACGCGGTGGCTGCCAGGGGCTGAGGCCGGGCCCAGGCCGAGGAGCCGGGGCGAGGGCTGAAGCGCCGGGGCGAGGGCCGGGGCCAGGGGCCGGGAGGCCGGGGACCAAGGGGCCAGGGGCCGGGAGGACGGGGACCAAGGGGCCAAGGGCCGGGAGGCCGGGGACCAAGGGGCCAAGGGCCGGGAGGCCGGGGGCCAGGGGGCCGGGAAGCCGGGGGCCAGGGGGCCGGGAAGCCGGGGGCCAGGGGGCCGGGAAGCCGGGGGCCAGGGGGCCGGGAAGCCGGGGCCAGAGACCGCGCCGCACGATGGGAGCCGACGGCTTCGTGCGGCGCGGCGCGGGTGTTCTCCGGCCCCGGGGTGGGCTGTTCAGCCCGTGAGTTCGCCCGAGAGTCTGCCGTGGAGGAGGGCGCTCGGGTCGTTCAGGCCGGTGATCTCGACCGTCTTGCCGCGCTGCCGGTACTTGTTCTCGATGGCGTCGAGGGCGGCGACCGAGGAAGCGTCCCAGATGTGGGCGGCGGACAGGTCGATGACGACGCGGTCGGGGTCGGTGGCGTAGCGGAACTGGCCGACGAGATCGTTGGAAGAGGCGAAGAACAGCTCGCCGGTGACGCGGTAGACGACGGTGCCGTCGTCGGGTCCGGCCACCGGGGTGACTTCGGCCAGGTGGGCGACGCGCCGCGCGAAGACGACCATCGCGGTGAGGGAACCGACGACCACGCCGACGGCGAGGTTGTGACTGGCGACCACGACCGCGACGGTGATCACCATGACGGCGATCTCGCCGGCCGGCATCCGCCTGAGGGTCTTGGGCGCCACCGAGTGCCAGTCGAACGTCGCGAACGACACCATCACCATGACGGCGACGAGGGCGGCCATGGGGATCTCGGAGACGACCGGGCCGAAGGCGATGCACAGCACCATCAGGAACGATCCGGCGAGGAACGTGGACAGCCGGGTGCGGGCGCCGGAGACCTTCACGTTGATCATCGTCTGGCCGATCATGGCGCAGCCGCCCATGCCACCGAAGAAGCCGGTGACGATGTTGGCGATGCCCTGGCCGATCGACTCGCGGGTCTTGGAGGAGTGGGTGTCGGTGATGTCGTCGACGAGTTTCGCGGTCATCAGCGACTCCATCAGGCCGACCAGCGCCATGGCGAGCGCGTAGGGGGCGACGGTGGTCAGGGTGTCCAGCGTGAAGGGCACGTCCGGCAGGCCCGGCACCGGCAGCGAGGACGGCAGTTCGCCCTTGCCGCCGACGGTCGGCACCGCGATCCCGGCGGCCACGGTGACGGCGGTGAGGACGGCGATGGACACCAGCGGGGCCGGGATCACCTTGGTGACCTTGGGGAAGAGCACCATGAGCGCGAGCCCGCCGAGGAGCAGCGGGTAGACGGCCCAGGGCACGTCGTGCATCTCGGGCACCTGGGCCATGAAGACCAGGATGGCGAGGGCGTTCACGAAGCCGGTCATCACCGAGCGGGGCACGAACCGCATGAGCCTGGCCACGCCGAGAGCGCCGAGGACGATCTGGAAGACGCCGGCCAGGATGACGGTGGCGATCAGGTGGCCCAGGCCGTGTTCGCGGTTCATGGGGGCGATCACCAGGGCGACGGCGCCGGTCGCCGCCGAGATCATCGCCCGGCGCCCGCCGACGACCGAGATGGTCACGGCCATCGTGAAGGAGGCGAACAGGCCGATCGCCGGGTCGACCCCCGCGATGATGGAGAAGGAGATCGCCTCGGGGATCAGGGCCAGCGCCACGACCAGGCCGCCCAGGATCTCGGTACGCCAGACCTTCGGGTCGGACAGCCAGTCGGGCTTCAGACCGCGCAGGCGCGCGGCCGGGGACGGTGGAGAGGCAGCAGATGACAAGGGGGGAACCTGTCGTACTCGGGCACGCCCCGCGGGGCAGGCCGGGTGTGCGGGGGGATGCGGAGGCCGGTCGGCGCCCCGCGGGCAGCCCTGCGGACACAGGGCCGGAAGTCTGGCGGCCGTCGGCCGTCGGCCGGTGATCGACGGTCGGTGGCCGGTGGCCGGTGGCCGGTGGCTGACGGCAGCGAAGCCCGTTCTGTCTCAGCAGCTCCGGCTCGTGTCGCGGAGCGAAGGCGTACGGCGAGGAGTCACGGCGGACAGGCGGCGGCGCTGGGCGGGGTAGGCATGCGCACGCTCTTTCCTGCAGGTTACGGTCTTCGCCGGGGCGTCGTCGGCACCGACGATCCCCTACTCTACCCTGACGTTAGGGTAGAGATCAGGGTGGGCCGTCCGTGGTCCCGGCGACCTGGTCCCGGCCGTACAGAGAGGACGGGCGCCCACGTGAGCAGCGAGCACATGCAGATCGGCGAGGTCGCCGCACGGACCGAGCTGTCCCTGCGCACCATCCGGCACTACGAGGAGACCGGTCTGGTCACCCCTTCGGCCCGCTCCCAGGGCGGCTTCCGCCTGTACACCGAGGCCGACGTCGCCCGTCTGACGGTCGTCCGCCGGATGAAACCGCTCGGCTTCACGCTCGACCAGATGCGCGACCTGCTGGACGCCACCGACCGGCTCGACGCCGGGAACCTGCCGGCCTCCGAGCGGGACGCCCTGCTGGAGCGGATCCGTGGATACGAGCGGGACGCGACCGAGCAGGTGGAAAAGCTCCGCACCCAGCTGGCGCGGGCCGAGGAGTTCGCCACCACCTTGCGCGCACGCCTCTCCCCCGCTTCGTAACCGGGGCGCACCGGTCAGGTGCCGCTGTCACCGCGTTCGAGAATCTCCTTGGCCAGCCGCAGTTCGCGCGCGACCGAACCCGGCAGCGTGCGACGGAGAAGCGGGGCGAGCAGCCGGCCCGGGCCGGGACGGAACCGGAATTCGATCATGCGGGTGACGCGGACGCCCCCGTCCACCGGATCGCAGGTGAAGCACGCGGCGAAGCGGGCCATGCGGTGATTGACCTTGTTCAGGGGCAGGGGGGCCAGCCGGATGTCGATCCGCTCCCCCGGGGTCAGCCGCATCCGGGCCACCGCCTTCGGCTGCGGAAAGGGCACTCCGGGCAGCGCGGGCCGGAACGCGAACTCCGTCAGGTCGCCGTCCCTGCGCACCCAGAAGACCGTACGGAGTTTGTCGTCGACCTCGGCGTACCGTTCGACGTCCATGACGAAGCCGAGAAAGGCCTCCGCCGTGCAGCCGATGGTCAGTTGTTCCTCGACCCTGGTCATCACGCCTCCCCGCGCCGGATGCGTACCGCGGCTTCGTACCGCGGCTTCGTACCGCGGCTTCGTACCGCGGCTTCGTACCGCGGCTTCGTACGGCGGTCCGTGGGCCTCCCGTCGGCCCGGACCCCGCTGCCGAGGCCTGTACAACCCTAGGGGGCGGGGGCTGGGCGGCGCCTTGGTCCAGAGCAACAGAGCATGTCGGGGGCGGGGCCCAGCATCTTCCAACTGAGCGCCGTCGGTCCCGGACGGGGAGCCACCGTCACCGAATGCCGTCGGATCCACGGCGTCCCCCCGTCCCACGCCCTGCACCGCACACCACCTGACCGGTGCGGGAGTCTCAGCCCTTGGTCAGGGTGCGCTCCAGCAGAGGGAGCAGGCGGTCCCAGTGGCGCTGGAGTCCGGCGGGACTGTAGGCCTCGGTGTCGGACATGGTGAAGCCGTGGACGGTGTCGGGGTAGATCTCGGTGGTGTGGACGACCCCGGCGGCGTCCAGTGCCCGGGTGAACTCGCTGAGGGCCTCGGGCGTCATGTCGCCTTCGGCGAGTCCGATGTGGACCTCGGCGGTGAGTTCGGACACCAGGCGGTGCGGGCTGTCGGGCGCGTCGGTGACCAGAGGGGCGGGGTGGAACCCGGCGACGGCGGCCACCTGGCCGGGGTGGGCGGTCGCGGTACGCATCGCCAGGACTGCGCCCAGGCAGTAGCCCAGCACGGCGACCGGCCCGGCACCGACCTCGGGCCGGGTGGTGAGGAAGGTGAGGTAGGCCTCGGCGTCGCGCCGGACCCGCTCGGTGGTGTGCTCCTCGATCAGCGGCATCACCTGGGCGAAGACCGCGGGGCGGGCCTCTTCCCCGATGTGCTCGGGAAGGTCGATCACCGGGGCCGGGCCACGCCGGTAGTAGAGGTTGGGAACGAGCACGTAGTACCCGTGCCCCGCCAGTTCGCGGGCCTTGCGCTCCAGCTCGGGCCGTACACCGAAGGCGTCCGGGTACAGCAGCACCCCCGGGTGCCGCTCGCCGTCGTCGGGGAAGGCGGCGAACGCGTCGGCCTGGCCGTCCGGGGTGGGAATCTGCAGGATCTTGGTGGGCACAGTCGTCCTTCCGCTGGGTTCACTCGGGCAACGTTGGCTGCACTGACGTTCCCGGCCCGAGCGAATGTACATCGTCGGTCGAGGTCGGCGTGCTCGACGAGTCGGCCGAGCGCGGCCTCGTCGAACAGGCCCTGGTCACCAGGTCACCGGGACCTCGGCCGACATGATGGCCATACGGTTCGGGTGCCAGGGGACCTCGGCCGGCGGTACGGCCAGGCGGATGCCGGGCAGGCGGTCGAGCAGGACGCGGAAGGCGACTTCGGACTGGCGGCGGACCAGGTGGGCCCCGGGGCAGTGGTGACGGCCGTAGCCGAAGCGCAGATGCGGGTTGGGGGTGCGGGCGGGGGTGAAGGACTTGGGGTCCGGGAAGGCGGCGGAGTCGTAGTTGACCGCGTCCAGGGAGAGCAGGATCATCTCGCCCTCCTTCACCCGGACCGACCCGATTTCCGCGTCCTTGGTGACGAAGCGGGGGATCGCGTTGCCCAGGACGACGCTGCACCGCAGCAGTTCCTCCACGCACTGCGGCATCGTCTCCGGCTCGGCCCGCACCGCGCTCATGACCTCGGGACGCTGGAGCAGGTTGTACGCCGCGACGCCGAGGAAGCTCGCGAAGTCCTCGTATCCGCTGACGAACAGGACGGCCACGATGTTGGACAACTGGCGTCGCGTCAGCCCTTCGTCGGGGGCGTTGAGGTCGGCGAGGCGGTCGATGAGGCCACGCGGCTCGCCGGGGCGGCGATCGGACATGTGCGCGTCCATGTACGCGCGGATCTCCTCCCAGTTGCGGGCGAGTTCCTCGGGGGCCGGGGTGACCATGGTCAGGTCCAGGTCGGCGCGTACGGCGAGCCAGTCGCGGTCCGCGAACGGCAGTCCGAGCAGTCGGCACATGCACTGGGCGGCGACCCAGTCCGCGAAGTGGCGCTGGAGGTCGCCGGGGCTGCCGCCCCGGACCATGGTGTCCAGGCCCTCGGCGGTGACCTCCGCGACCCAGTCGGCGGGCAGGTCGGGCTGGTCGCGGCCGAGCGCCTTGAGCACTTCGTCGCGCAATCCGGCCTGCTGGAGGTGGTTCATGGCGTCGAGCAGCTCGGGCGCCAGGATCGGGGCGTCCTGGGCGGGGCGGTCCGCCTCGCCCAGCACGGAGCGGGCGAAGGAACGGTCCCGCAGCACGTGCCGGGCCAGCTCGTACCCGGTCACCAGCCAAGCCTGTTCACCGGAGTTGGTGTTGACCCGGGCCACGGGACAGCGGCCGCGCAGCTCGTCGAGTTCGGGGGCGAGCCGGTCGCCCCGGGTGCTGAAGGGGTAGCGCGGGAGGGGCTCCTCGTGGGCTGCCTGGCCGGACGCGGGCGCTTGCGGTGGTGTGGACACGTGGGATGAGCCTCTTTCTCGTTGCTGTGGGGAGGGCGCGGACAAGGCCCGCTCGGGCCACGGGGCCCGAGCGGGCCGGTCTCACCAGCGCACAGGGAGCCGGGCCGGTGCGCGCAGCGGGGTGGACTGGTCCCAGTCGATCTTCTCGGCCGGGACGGCGAGTTCGAGGTCCGGGAGCCGTTCCAGCAGCACCTGGATCGCGATGGTCAGCTGCATACGGGTCAGGTTCGCGCCGGTGCACGCGTGCGGGCCGTGCCCGAAGGCGATGTGCGCGTTGGGGGTCCGGGCCAGGTCGAGGCGGTCGGGCTCGACGAACGCCGCCGGGTCGCGGTTGGCGGACGCCGGTACGGGCACGACCGCGTCCCCGGCCCGGATGTGCTGCCCGTGCAGGGTGAAGTCCTCGGTCGCCACGAGGATGTTGATGGCGTTCATCAGCGGGACGTAGCGCAGCAGTTCCTCCACCGCGGTGGGGATCCGCTCGGGCGCCGCACGCAGGGTGCGCAGTTGCTCGGGGTGGGTGAGCAGGGCGAGCAGGGCGTTGCCCGTGTGCTGGATGTTGGTCTTGTAGCCGGCCATGAGCATGGTGACGACAAAGCTCACCACGTCGTCCCGGGTGATCTCGCTGTCCGGCCGGCGGGCCAGGGCCAGCAGGAGCCGGATGTAGTCCTCGCCGTCGCCGTCGCGTTCCTTGCGGGCGATGAGGTCGCCGGCGTAGTCCTGCAGGGCGTACAGGGCGGCGAGCACCTCCTCCATCGTCAGCCCGGCGGCGCCCAGGAGTGCGAGGGTGTGCGGCAGGTAGATCTCCCGGTCCTCGTACGGCAGGCCGACGGTCTCGCACAGCACCCGCAGGGGCAGCGGTTCGGCGTAGGAGGCGACGAGGTCCGCGGGGCCGCCGTCCGACCCGGCCACCATCGTGTCGACGAGGTCCCCGGCCATCGCACGGATCCGGGGCTCCATGAAGGACAGCTGCCGTCGGCCGAACATCGGCAGGACGGTGCGCCGTACGCGCTCGTGGTGCGCGCCCGTCATCTCCAGGAAGGTCGGCAGGCACGGCGGCGGGGCGTCGGCCCCCTCGCGGGGCGGCCAGGCCGACAGCAGGGGCCGCACGAGCCGCGGGTCGGCGAACGCGGCGCGCGCGTCCTCGTAGCGGCTGATGAGCCAGCCCGTCTCGCCGTTCGGGAGCTGGGCCTTGACGACGGGTGCTTCGGTACGCAGGCGGGCGTACGCGCACGGCGGTCCGGGGGTGCCGGGGGCGGTCTCCGGGACGGGGATGAGGGCTTCGGGGGCGGCGGCGTCCGGGACGGCGGCTTCGGGGCGGCTCATCGGCTGCGCTCCGTGCGGGCTGCGGCTGCGGTCCCGGATATCGGCTCGGCGGCGGGTATCGGCTCGGTCCCGGATATCGGCCCGGCGGCAGAAATCGGTTCGGTCCCGGATATCGGCTCGGCGGCAGAAATCGGTTCGGTCCCGGATATCGGTTCGGTCCCGGACACCGGCTCGTCCTCCGGTATTCGCTCGGCCTCGGATTCGGGCCCGGGGCCGGCCGCCGGGCGCGTGAGGTAGCCGGAGGTGAAGAAGTACTCCAGGTAGCGGTCCAGCAGAGCGGAGTCGACCGGCGGGCAGTGCAGCCCGCTGCCGGCCAGCGCCTCCTCGGCGTTGCGCCGCCCCAGGACCGGGAAGGTGCCCTTGAGGTACATCTCCTTGACGGACATGTCGGCGGTGCGGCTGCGGTCCACGCACAGGGACACGAACGGAGCCGTGGCGCTCGTCGGGTTCTCGGCGACGTGCCGGACGAGCTCGCCGACCCACGCGTCGTACGGCAGGGTGCGCAGGGTGAAGCCCGCCGCGCGCATCCGGTCGAGGACGTCCGACAGCATCGCCGGGCGCGGGTTGGTCAGGTGGTAGACCCGGCCGTCGGCCGGCCGGTGCGTGGCGATGTGCACCAGGGACTCGGCGAGGTGGTCGACGGGTACGAAGTCCATCGGCAGCTTGATGTCGGGGGCCACTCCCGTGTCGGCGATCATCTTGAACAGCGAGCAGATGGCCGTCTCGGTGTTGCACGCGCCGTGCGTCCGGTCGCCCGTGACCTCGTACGGCCGGTACACGGCCACCGGCAGGCCCTGCGCGGCCGCCTGCCGCAGCACCCCTTCGGCGACCCACTTGCTCTCCGCGTACCCCATGGTCAGCCCGTCGGCGTGGGCCGGCGGCAGATCTTCGTCCACCTCGCGCACCCCGGCGGTGCCGAAGCCCGCGACGACTGCGACGGTGGACACGAAGTGCACCGGCACCCGGCGGCGCGCGGCGATCCGGACGACCTCGCGGGTTCCGTCGACGTTCGCCGGGCGCAACTGCTGGTAGGGGTAGAGGAAGTTGACCCGGGCACCGTTGTGCACGATCAGGTCCAGGCGCTGGGCCAGTGCGTCGGCGCGCTCGTGGTCGAGCCCCAGGCGCGGCTGGGTCAGGTCCCCGGGGAAGCACTCCACGCGCTGCCAGTCGGCCTCGTCGAGGTGCAGCCCGTAGCGGGTGAGGGCGGTGCGGACCCGCTGCCGGGCGTGGGCGGGGCTCGTCGCCCGTACGGGGCAGTGGACGCGGGCGGCCGTCGCGTGCAGCAGACGGTGCAGCAGGAATCCGCCGACGAAGCCGGAAGCGCCCGTGAGCAGGACGTCCTCGGGGTCGTGCGGGTTCGGCGCCGGGCCTTCGGCGGGCGGGAGGGCGAAGCCGAGTCCGGTCTCCGCGGCGAAGTCGACGGCCGGTTCCTGGCCGCCGGCCGGTCCGCCGGTGCCGCCGCGGACTCCGCGTACGGCGGCGGTGAAGCTTTCGAGGGTGGGCGCGGCCAGCAGCGCCCTGATGAGGGTGGAGCCCAGGGCCGCGTCGAGGCCGAGTACGGCGAGGGTGCGGGTGACGGTCTCCGAGGCGAGCAGGGAGTCGCCGCCGAGGAGGAAGAAGTCGTCCCGGGGCGTGGGCCGGACACGCAGCACCTGGTGCCACACTTCCGAGAGGAGACCGGACAGGCCGTCGGTGGCCTCCGGCTCGTCCGGGCGCCGCGCGGCCTCCGCGGTGTCTTCGGGGCCGGGCGGTGGCGCGGTCGGCTTCAGACGGCTGCGGTCGATCTTGCCGCCGCTGGTGACCGGGAAGCGGTCCAGGGGTATCAGGGCCGGGACGGCCTGCGGGGGCAGCCACTTGGCGCAGTACGCGCGCAGGTCGGCCAGCGGCAGCGGGCGGCCGGGGACGGTGGCCGTGACGTAGGCGGTCAGGGAGTGCCCGTCGACCTCGACGGCCGCTTCGCCGACCTCGGGGTGGGCCCGTAAGCGGGTCTCCACCTCGTCCAGCTCGATGCGGGCGCCGCGCAGCTTGACCTGGCGGTCGAGCCGTCCGCGGTACTCCAGCAGCCCGTCGGCGTGCCGTACGGCCCGGTCGCCGGTCCGGTACAGCGGTCCGTCCGGCTCGACCGCGGGCAGCGTCACGAACCGCTCGGCGGTCAGCTGCGGGTCGCCGAGGTAGCCCAGCGCCAGCCCGTCCCCGCCGACGTACAGCTCCCCTTCCTCGCCCGGCCGCGCGGGCGAGCCGTCGGCCCGCAGGACGTGGCAGGTGGAAGCGCCGAAGGGGCGTCCCAGGGGGACGTGTGCGGCGTCCTCGGGGAGGGGGGTGAGCACATGGGCGGTGGAGACCACGGCGTTCTCGGTCGGGCCGTAGAAGTTGACCACCGTGGTGCGGGGGCAGGCCGCGAGGACGGCGTTCGCCAGGCGCGGGTCCATCGCCTCCCCGCCCGCGGAGACGAACCGCAGGCCGGCCAGCGCCTCGGGGCGGGTCCGGGCGACGAGGTGGAAGACGCTCGTCGTCAGGTACGCCACGGTGACGCCGCCCGCGCGGAGCAGCCGTTCCAGGGCGGTGGGCGAGAGCAGTTCCTCGCGGTCGGCGACGACCAGGCAGGCGCCGGTCAGCAGCGCGCCCCAGATCTCGATGGTCGAGGCGTCGGAGGACAGGCTGTAGGCGTGCAGCACTCCGTCGCCCGGTCCGGGTGGCGTGAGGCCGGGGTCGGACAGCACGAGGCGGACCACGCCCCGGTGGGACAGCGCTACGGGCTTGGGCCGGCCGGTCGTGCCGGAAGTGAAGGCGACGTAGGCGCAGTCGGCGGCGGAGCCGGTGGCCCGGTCGGGGGCGGGGCCGCTCGCGCGCTCGGGGGCGGGCCGGCCGAGGGAGCCGACCTCGACTGACACGCGTAGACCCCGCACCCGGCGCGTGCTGCCCGGCAGGGTGACCGCGGCGCTGATGCCCGCGTCCTCGGCCATGGCCCGCAGCCGGGCCGGCGGCAGTTCCTCGTCGAGCGGTACGTACGCGCAGCCGGCCTTGAGGATGCCCAGCAGCGCCACCAGCGCCTCCAGGGAACGGCTGCCGCACACGCCGATCAGGTCACCCGGCCGGACCCCGCCGGCAGCCAGCCGGTCCGCCAACGCGTCGGCGTGGGCGTCGAGTTGGCCGTAGGTCAGGGTGCGGTCCCCGTGCCGGGCCGCCGGGGCCTGCGGCAGCGCCGCGGCCTGTGCCTCGAACAGCTCCGGGATGCGGCTGTCCCGTGGGTAGCCGGGCGCCGGCGTGCGGGCACCCGGGACCTGGGGCCGCTTGGATAACGGGCGTGAAGAAACGTACGTGTCGGTCATGTGATCTCTCTCGCTCCAACGGCTTGCGTGCGGTACGGCGGTGCGCGGGCAGGTCCGCTCAGCGCGGGACGGTTTCCTCCCCGGCGCCCCCTTCGGCGAAGTCGGCCGCGAAGGCCGCGAAGTCGGCACTGCGCCAGTGCTGCGGGCGCATCCGGAAGGCGATGTCCTCCGTGAGCTGGCCGGAGGTCGCCGCCAGGTAGCCGCGGGCCTCCTCGGCGTCCAGGTAGCGGTGGGCCAGGGCCTCGCGCAGCGCCGGGTCCAGCGGGTCGTCGATCGCGGTGACGGGCCCTTCGACGCTGACGTAGCGGTACGGCCGTCCCTCGTCCTGCGCGCAGAGGCTGAACCGCCCGGCGGCACGCAGGAGCTGGGCCTTGACGGTCTGGCGGCCGGTCTCGACGACGACCTCGCCCCCGGGTTCGTAGCTGTACCAGACCGGCACGATCAGAGGCCCCCGGTCACCGCCTCTGGAGTCCGTCACACCCAGGACCCCCACGCGCGGTTCGGCGAGGAAGCGTTCACGGTCGGGGCGCGACATGGCGGGCAGCATGGGAGGACTCCTGTCTCGGCACTGCGGCTGAAGAGGTGGTGTTGCGGCAAGCTCGCCGCGATAACAATCTTGAGAACGAGGAGATCACTCCCCTGCCGAATGACGGGCAAACATACCCTTTAGGCGGTTTTGAGCCGCTGGCAGCACGGCGCGACGCGGGCGCCCCGGGGAGCCTCCCCCGCCGAAAACCGTTGCGCCCGCGCCTGCTTGACGCCCCCGTCCCGCGCGACAGCTGGGCTTACCGGCCGTAACGCGCGGACACCGTACGGAGTCGACCCGGCACGGCCCCACGCCCACGCCTCCCCGGCAGACCGACTTGAAAGAGACGCACGTGCGGCGGCCTGCCGCAGCGGGCGGGCGGCGGATCTTCCCAGCGCGTACGAGGTGCGGGTGAACAGGTGGCCGACCAGGCACGATGAAACGCCTCCCGGCCCGTGGCGACAAGTTGCGCGGCGGGCCCCGGGGCATCGCATACTGCCTCCGTGGATACGGATACCGAGTCGCCGGCCACCCCACCGGCCCCCACCACCGCGAGCGGCCCCGCAGACCAGGAACAGTTCGACGAGCGGGAGTCCGCCGCCGACGCACGGCAGTGCCTCGCCGACGCTCGCGAGGACGTGACCGGCGAACGCGACCGGCTCACCGGCCCCCGGGAGTCCGTCGCCGACCCCCGTCAGCACTTCCTCGACGCGCGGGAGATCCACGCGGACCGGCTCAGCCGGCTCACGGAAATCACCGTGCCCACCCGCCGGAAGCGGTCCTTCGAGGCGATCGGCCGCGCGCGGGTCCTGCTCGCTTCCAGCCAGGTGCGGCTGGACCGCACCGAAGCAACTCTGAGCCACACGGAATCCGGTGACGCGCGCGAGCGGCGCAGCGCCGAGCAGGAGATCGCCGCCTCCATCCGGCGGGCCTTCGGCGACGAAATGTCGCAACAGGCCGCCCTGGAGAGCCTGGTGGGGCAGTTGCAGGCACGGTTCCGCACGGCGGCGGCCGCACTGGCCGAGGCCCAGGACCAGCTGGCGCACCATCACGAACGCCTGGCCGCCGACGGCCACCCGGACGCGGACGACCACCGTGTCCGCGCCGAACGGGCCCGCCGGGCCGCCCGGCGGGTCCGCGCGGCCGTCCAGACGAGGGCCGCGGAGCCGACGACCGCACCACCGAAGGACGACCGGTCGGCCGAGTCGCCGGCCCTCGCACCGGACACGGGCACGTAAGGGCGAAACCGGCGCCTCACCCCTCGGACCCAACTCCACAGTTAGAAGCTCTCACCAAACTGTTGCCCCCTCACCCCTTTTGGTTATAGCTTATAACTACAGCGCGAGCTTATAACCCAGTGGACGTGCGGCGCCCCGCACGCCCCCGCACCGCGCTCCACCGGACCGAGGGACCCGCATGACCACCACACTTGAGCCACCCGGCGCCCGCACCCGCAACCGCGCCCGCACCCGCACCCGCACCCGCACCCGCACCCGCACAGATCGCGTGCCGCTGTCGCTGACCGTCTCCTCCTGGGCGGTCCCCGTCATGGTCGTCGGCCAGTTCGCCCTGCTGTCGGGCATCCCGGTCGCCATCGCGTTGGCCGGCGCTCTCCGGCAGGTGCCGGACCGGGCAGTCCGCTGGACAGCGGCCCTGCTCGCCGTCACGTACGCCGTCCCACTCACCGTGTGGCTGACGCGTGCCGACCCCGCGCGGAGCCTGTCCAAGGACATGCACCCCGCGTTCGCCGTGCTGATGGTCGTCGCGTCCGCCGGGCTCGTCGTCGCCCTCCACCGGGCCCGCACCCGGCGCCCGGCCGCACGCTGACCCACGCCGCCCGAGCCCGGCCGCACGTCCGCCCGACCGCCGGCCGGCAACCCGACGATTCCACCACCGACAAGGGGAACACCATGCCCGCCCTCCGCAGCACCGGCCTCCGAGCCGCCCTCCTCACCGTCCCGCTCGCCCTCGGCCTCCTCGGAACCGCCGCCGTGCCCGCCGGGGCCACCCCCTCGCACCCCGCCAAGTCCCTCACCTGCCGCGGGAAGGGCGTCGATCCCGACGCGGCCGTCCGCCACCGCACCGAGACCGTGATCCACGCGCCGCTGCACACCATCTGGAAGCTGCAGACCGACGTGGCCCGCTGGCCTGCCTGGCAGTCCTCCGTCGAGACCGCGGAACGCCTCGACCACGGCCCGCTCCGCAGGGGCTCGGCGTTCCGGTGGACGACCCCGATTCCCCCCAACCCCGCGACCCCCGCCACCAGCCTGGAGATCACTTCCACCGTCGAGCAGCTCCGGCACGGCTCCTGCCTGCGCTGGACCGGCCCGGCGTCCGCCGAAGGGCTGCGCATCGACGGCGTCCACGTATGGAACTTCACCAAGGTCCCCGGCGGCGTCCGGGTGAGCACCGAAGAGACGCACACCGGCGACCAGGTCGAGGCGAACGTCCCCGCCGCGACGCGGATTCTGCGCGAGGGCCTCGAAAAATGGCTGCGCGAGCTGACGGCCGCCGCCGAAGTCTGCGCCCACCACCAGGCGAGGTAGGGCCGGACCCGGCGTATGAGACAGGCAGCCCCGGCGGCACGGCCGGGGCTGCCTCCGCACGCCGTGCGGCCGTGGTCAGACGTACGTCTGGAGCGTGCCGCGCCGCCGGACGTCGAGGGTCGCGCAGTGGAACGAGCCGCCGAACGGCGCGTAGTGCAGCAGGTCGCACGGGATGGGCTCGAATCCCCACTTCTCCAGCGCGCGCAGCATCCCGGTGTGGTGCCGTTCCGCGATCACCCGCTTCTCGTCGACCATGAGCACGTTCATGCTGAGCCACTTGCCGCACAGCGAGGTGAGTCTGAGCAGCCGGCCGTCGACCGGGGTGGGTTCCGGGGCGATCAGGACGTCCCACGAGGACAGCACGTCGGGCAGCCGGTCGACGTCGATGTACTCGGGGTTGACCAGCACCTTTCCGGGTGCGAGCAGGACGAATGTGGTGTCGATGTGCATCGGGGTGCGGCAGCGGCTCTCGATCTCGTGGATGCGGTAGCCGGGGCCGAGGTGGCGGCGCAGCCAGTCGATGCCCATCCGGTTGGTGACATTGCTCCGGGTGACGAACAGGTCGCGTCCCGCGCGGACGAAATCCGCCGCGTCGAACACCGGCTCGAACTCGGTGAGGATGTAGCGCATGGGCTCGCCGGCCTCGGGGACACGGAACTCCGCGTCGAACAGTTCATCCGTGAGCTGTGGTCTCGGTGCCGCCGTCCAGCGCGCGCCCCGCCGGAAGTAGTCCTTGACGACCGTGCGGTAGGAGTGCGCCTCGAAGTACCGGCACGGCCAGGCCATCGGCGTCTCGATGATCTCGTCGCCGATCACCAGCAGGCTGTCGCGGGGGCAGGTGTTGCAGAAGCCGCGGGACGACCAGTCGGGGGTGCCGAAGCGCTGCCGGTGGTCGACCGCGTCCGGACGCCGGACGGTGACGTCGAGCGACTCCAGGAGCGCGACGAACGCGTCGAGTTCCCGCTGGGCCCGTTCGATCAGCACCCGGGGGTACTTGAAGCCGGCGGCGAGCCCTTGCAGCCGCGCCGCCCACGGCGGGATGTTGCAGGTCACGACCGGGTGGCTGGACGGGATCGTCGCGCCGTCGAGGCGGCCTACGATGATCTCCTCCAGCGGGTCCCACTCGGTGTACGAATTGACCGGCGGAGCCGGGCTCTCCTCGGTGCCGGCCGCCGTGGCCGAGGGGGCCGTCATCCCTCGTGGTCCACGGCCCGTGCGCGGGCGCCGTCGGCCGCCCCCTCCGGGACGCCGGGCCTTCGCACTGCCACTGCCATGCTCGACCGCCTTCGATCGTGGACGCCAGTTTTCCCTAAGTGAACGTGGGAGACAGGTCCGCGTCAACGAACAGGGCCGTGGCCGCCGCTCACCCGGTGGGTCGCGGGACCGGGAGCTGGGCCCAGACCGTCTTGCCCGTGCGGTCCGGACGGGTCCAGCCCCAGGACTCACTGAGCCGGTCGACGATCCACAGGCCCCGCCCCTCCTCCGCGAGGGGGTCCGGAGCCGCGAGGGCCGGGACGGCACGGCTGGAGTCGGAGACGGCGCACAGGACGCCGGCGTCCTGGTGCGCCAGTGCCAGCCAGGCCGCGCACACCAGCTCGGGCCGGGGCGATTCGGCGTCCGGGTGCCTGGGGACGGCGTGGCGCAGGGCGTTGCCGGTGAGTTCCGAGACCACCAGGACCGCGTCCGAGACGACGGGCGCACAGACGCCCCACCCTTCGAGGGTGGCGGCGGTGAAGCGGCGGGCTTCCGCGACGGCACTGTAGGCGCCGCTGAGCGCGCACACGGCGAAGGCGTCGAGGCTCGTCGCCGGCTGTTCCGCACCCGTTTCCGCGTGGCGCACGTCGTGCACGGTCGGTGCCGGATGTGTAGTCATCACGATCTCCGCCATGGGGCATTTCGGGGGCTGGGCCGCGCAGTTCAGGAGGGCTAATATCCTCGTCGGCCGCCTTCCGCTGCAAGTACATCTGGAATTGCATCGGTAAGTACGGCCGCGTGGGGCCCGTTTCACGCCACCGTACGTACGGGGCCGTACCGGGCGGAGCCAGATCCTCCAGTAAGGAGACAGCGGTATGGAGTCATTGCCCAACGGCATATGCGCCAGCGCCATCGAGGGGGCGGTGTGGCGCAAGAGCTCCCGCAGCAACCCCAACGGGAACTGCGTCGAGCTGGCCGTTCTCGCCGACGGCGGGGTGGCGGTACGCAACTCCCGGCACACGGGAGGGCCCGCACTGGTCTACACCCGTGACGAGATCGCGGCCTTCGTCCAGGGAGCCAAGGACGGGGATTTCGACGACCTGGCCGGGACCGGCTGACGCATATGTCGGCCGGATAGTCACCTCCGCTGTACGAACAGTTGAGGCGATGGGACACTGAGCGTTCATCCGACCAACAGGGGAGTCATCATGGTCGCCGCGCAGCCGGGGCGCGTTCCGCCCCTGCGCCGTCACATCGAACATCCCCGGGGCGGCCCGACGGTCCTGCGGATCATTCTGGGCACCCATTTGCGCCGGCTGCGGGAAGCGGCGGGCGTCACCCGTGAGGCGGCCGGCGACGCCATCCGCGGGTCGCATGCCAAGATCAGCCGGCTGGAGCTGGGCCGCGTCGGCTGCAAAGAACGCGACGTGGCCGACCTGCTGACGCTCTACCGGGTCACGGACGAGCAGGAGCGCGCCGAGTTCCTGGCGCTGGCCCGCGGGACCAGCACACCCGGGTGGTGGCACCGCTACAACGACGTACTGCCCACCTGGTTCGAGACACTCATCGGCCTGGAGGAGGCCGCCTCCGTCATCCGCACCTACGAAGTGCAGTTCGTGCCGGGTCTGTTGCAGACGCCGGAGTACGCCTACGCGGTCTGCCGGCTCGGCAACCCGCAGGCGTCCAGGAAGGAGGTCGACCGCCGGGTGGAACTGCGTCTGCAACGGCAGGCGCTGCTCACCGCGCCCGGCGCGCCCCGGCTGTGGGCGGTGCTGGACGAGGCGTCCCTGCGACGTCCGCTCGGCGGACCCGACGTCATGTCCGGCCAGTTGCGACACCTGCTGGCCATGTCGCAGCTGCCCAACGTCACCGTGCAGGTCGCCCCGTTCCATCTCGGCGGGCACGCGGCGGCGGGCGGGCCGATCACGATCCTGCGCTTCCTGGAGCCGGACCTGCCCGACATCGTCTACCTGGAGCAACTGACCAGTGCGCTCTACCTGGACAAGCGCGACGACGTCGACCACTACCTCGCCGTGATGGACCGGCTCAGCGCCCAGGCCGAGTCCCCGCGCGGCACCCAGGCCATCCTGGAGGAGCTGATCGGGGGCACGGAGGGGGACTGACCCGGGCGGAGCTGCCGTCTCGCCTACCGCTTGCGGGCCACCCCGCCGTACTCGATCCACTCCATGGTGAGCTGCTTGGGTCCGATGTCCGCGTCCGGCTTCCAGGTCGACACCTCCACCAGGCCCGGTTCGAGGATCTCCAGCCCCTCCAGGAACGAGCCCAGTTCGGCCGCCGTGCGCACCCGGCCCCACTGGCCCTGGGTGCTGACCCGCATGAACTCGGTGACGAAGTCGCGGGTGGCCGCGTCCTCGCTGACCAGCTGGCAGACGACCAGGAAGCTGCCCGGGGCCAGGCGTTCCGCGACCCGCCTGATCAGGCCGGCGGGGTCGTCCTCGTCCGGGATGCAGTGCAGCACGGACACGAACAGCGCGGCCACCGGCTGGTCGAAGTCGATCAGCCGTGCCACCTCCGGGTGGCCCAGGATGCCGTCGGTGTCGCGCATGTCGGCCTGGATGACCGCGGTGTTGCGGTTCTCCTCCAGCAGCGCACGGCCGTGGGCCAGCACGATGGGGTCGTTGTCCACGTAGACCACCCGGGACTCCGGGGCGACCCGCTGGGCGACCTGGTGGACGTTGTCCTGGGTCGGCAGGCCGGACCCGTGGTCGATGAACTGCCGTATGCCCTGCTCCTGTGCCAGCCAGCGGACCACCCGTCGCAGGAACCGGCGGTTGTTCACCGCCAGGACCTGCGTGCTCGGCACGACCTTGTTCAGTTCCTCGCACGCCTCGCGGTCCACGGCGTAGTTGTCCTTGCCGCCGAGGTAGTAGTCGTACATCCGCGCCACACTCGGAACGCTGACGTCGACGGTGCCGGACTGTGGTCGCACTTCCTGGCTCATTCGCTGCTCTCCCGTCGCTCGGGCACCTCGCCGAGGCACCACGGCCGGCCGCTTCACGGGATGTGACCGGGCCGGTACGGCGTCCAACATACCCAGCTCGGGGCGGCTGTTGCAGGTGCACGGGCGGAGTCCGTCCGGAACCGGGCCGACCGGGCGGAATGACGGCCGGGCCGGTGACTAGGGCCGAACGGTCCCTACTTTTCCTTCCGGGCCGTCCGCGGGCCACCTTCGGGCCGTACGGATTCGGCCAGCCCTGATCCGGCCTCCCGGCTCCGGGGTGGCCGTGGGGTGTTCGAGGCACCGGTCCGCCGGTCAGGGGGAGAAGTTGCGCTGCCACCGGTGCCCGGCCGGCGCGGCGAGTTGGAGGCCTTGTTGTTCGTCGTTGTCTCTCCGGACGGCGCCGGCCGGGCCCTGACCGACGCTCCCCCCGGCGCCGGCGGGCGGCCCCACACCCGCCCGAACCATGCGCCACCCGCCCCATCGCCCGCTTTAGTTGACAAGCGCCCCACAGCTTGGCGTACGCTCCCCGGGCGCTTCATTCGCTGGAGCGGACGCTATGCGTGACGCCCGGCATCCGCCCGGTCCCGTGACACGGAGGTCTGCACGATGAAAGCCTTGATGTTCAAAGCTCCCCTGCAGGCCGTGCTCACCGAGCGCGACGTGCCGGAGCCCGCGCCCGGCGAGGCGCTCGTGAAGCTCGCCTACAACTCGATCTGCGGCAGCGACCTCTCCTTCTACAAGGGGGTCTGGCACGGCTTCACCTACCCCGTGGTGCCGGGGCACGAGTGGAGCGGAACCGTGGTCGAGGCCGGTGGCGGCGCTGCCGACCTGGTCGGCCAGAACGTGGTCGGCGACCTCACCGTGGCCTGCGGAAGCTGCCGCCACTGCACCGTCGGCAAGCCCACCCTCTGCGCCGACCTGCAAGAACTCGGGTTCACCCGGGACGGCGCGTGCGCCGAGTACATGACCGTGCCGACCGGCAACCTGCACCGGCTGCCCGAGGGCCTCTCGCTGCGCGAGGCCACCCAGGTGGAGCCCCTGGCGGTGGCGCTGAACGCGGTCGACCGGCTCGCGGTCACGGCCGGCGAGAAGGTGGCGATCACCGGTGCCGGCGGCATCGGCCTGCTGCTCGCCCAGGCCGTACGGCTGCGCGGCGCCGAAGTCACCGTCCTCGCCGAGCCGGTGACCGAACGCCGCCAAGCGGCCCACGCGCTGGGCGTGCCGCACACCGTCGGCGGCGACCCCGGCGAGCTGGTCGGGTTCGTCGAGAAGCACCCCGAGCTGACCCCGGACGTGGTGCTGGAGGCGTCCGGCTACCCCCTCGCCGTGCAGGAAGCGGTAGAGGCTGTCCGCTCTGGCGGACGCATCGGTCTGATCGGCTACCGCATCGAGGAAGCCGCCACGATGGCGCCCCATCACATCGTGGTGAAGGTCCTCTCCCTCCAGGCGTCGATGGGGCCCGGGGACCGGTTCGGCGAGGCCATCGAGCTGCTGGCCGCCGGGGCGGTCGACGTCGACGCGCTGCTGAGCCACGAGTTCGGCCTGGCCGACCACGACCGGGCGCTGGACGTGGCGCTGCGCCGCGCCGACGGCAACACCCGCTCGTACTTCAACCTCCGCGCCTGACCGCCCGGCCGTTCTCCCCCACTCCCCCAGCCCCGTGCTCAGGAAGGACGATCAGATGACCCGGTCCCTGGCCGTGCAAGGCGGCAGTCCGGTACGTACCCGCCCCTGGCCCCTGTGGCCGCAGCCGGCTCCCGGCGCGGTCCGGGCGCTGGATGGGGTGCTCACCTCCGGCCGCTGGTCGATCAGCGGACCCTACCGGGGCGCCGCGTCCCAGGAGCGGCGCTTCGCGCAGGCGTTCGCCGCGTACAACGGGGTCGAGCACTGCGTACCCGCGGCCAGCGGCACCGCCAGCCTGATGCTCGCCATGGAGGCGTGCGGCATCGGCGCCGGCGACGAGGTGATCGTCCCCGGGCTGTCCTGGGTGGCGTCCGGTTCGACCGTGCTCGGCGTCAACGCGGTCCCGGTCTTCTGCGACGTGGACCCCGACACGCTGTGTCTGGACCCCGCCGCCGTGGAGAGCGCGCTGACCGAGCGCACCAAGGCGATCGTCGTCGTCCACCTGTACTCGGCGGTCGCCGCCATGGACGCGTTGCGGGCCCTGGCCGACCGGCACGGGCTGCCGCTGCTGGAGGACTGCGCGCAGGCGCACGGCGCGGAGTACCGCGGCGTCAAGGTCGGTGCGCTGGCCACCGCAGGGACCTTCAGCATGCAGCACAGCAAGGTGCTCACCAGCGGTGAGGGCGGCGCCGTCATCACCCGGGACGCGGAGTTCGCGCGCCGGGTGGAGCACCTGCGCGCCGACGGGCGCTGCCTGGCCGGGCAGCCGGTTGGCGACGGGCAGATGGAGCTGGTGGAGACCGGCGAACTGATGGGTTCGAACCGGTGTGTGTCGGAGTTCCAGGCCGCGCTGCTCGTCGAGCAGCTCGGTGTGCTGGACGAGCAGAACGAGCGGCGGCGGCGCAACGCCGCGCTCCTGGACAAGCTGCTGGCCGACGAGGGCTACCGGCCGCAGACGACCTCCGAGGGCACCAGTACCCGTACGTACTACACCTATGCCGCCCGGCTGCCCGAGGGCGAGCTGACGCACGTGGACGCGGCGGCCGTCGGCGAGGCGCTCACCGCCGAACTCGGCTTCCCCGTCGCCCCGTGCTACGCGCCGATCACCCGCAACCGCCTGTACGACCCCAGGAGCCGTGGCCGCTTCGCGCTGGGTGTCCAGCACGAGAGCCGCATCGATCCCAAGCGCTTCGAGCTGCCGGTGTGCGAGGAGGCGGCCCGGCGCACCGTCACCGTGCACCACGCCGCCCTGCTCGGGGACGAGAGCGACATGCATGACATCGCGACGGCCTTCGGCAAGGTCGTGCGGCACGGCGCCCTGCTGACCGGCTGAAGGCGGCGGGCCGCAGCCGGCCCGCCGGAGCAACCGTCCCGCGACCCGCCCACGAAATCGGGGAGACCATGCACGTCACCGCCATCACCATGGAAGACACCAGCTTTCCCTACCGGCTCGGGACCGAGTGCGCCGAGGAGATCGTCGCGCGCCTCGGCGAGCGCGCGGCCAGCCGCTATCTCGTGGTGTGCGACACCACGGTGGCCGCGCTCTACGGACGCGACCTGGTCGCCCGGCTGGAGAAGGACGCCGGTCCCGCCGTCCTCCTGACCCATCCGGCGGGCGAGGTCCACAAGCGCATCGGCACCGTCGGCGACCTCGCCGAGCAGGCCCTGGCCGCGGGTGCCGACCGGCGCAGCGTCGTGGTGGCGCTGGGCGGCGGCATCACCGGCAACATCGCCGGGCTGCTGGCCTCCCTGCTGTTCCGCGGCATCACGCTGGTGCACGTGCCCACCACCGTGGTGGCGATGCTGGACTCGGTGCTGTCGCTGAAGCAGGCGGTCAACGCGAGTTTCGGCAAGAACCTGGTCGGCACCTTCTACCAGCCGGCCGAGGTGCTCGCCGACACGGCGATGCTGCGGACGCTCCCGGCGCGGGAGCTGCGCTCGGGCATGGGTGAGGTGGTCAAGAACGCGCTGGCCATCCGCCCGTCGATGATCGAGCGGCTCGCCGCGGAGCTGCGGCCGGACGCGCGGTACGAGGACGCCGCGATGCGGTGGATCATCGAGGAGAGTGTGGCCGCCAAGGCGCAGGTCACCGGTGCGGACAAGCACGAGCGGCGGGACGGTCTGGTGCTGGAGTACGGGCACACCACCGGGCACGCCATCGAGCACGCCGCGCGGGGCGAGGTCGCGCACGGCGCGGGGGTGGCCATCGGCATGATCGTGGCCGCCGAGGTGTCCCGGCTGCTCGGGCACGCCTCCGGCGACCTGGTCGGTCTGCACCGTGAACTGGTCGCCAAGGCAGGTCTGGAGGGGTCCGTCCCGGCACTGGTGGACCCGGCGGACGTCAAGCACTGGCTGACCTACGACAACAAGCGCGGCTATCTGCCCTGCCCGCCCGCCGCCACCCCGATGGTGCTGCTGTCCGCTCCCGGCGAGGTGCTGCGCAGCGGCCCGCTGCCGCTGGTGCCCGTGCCGCTGGAGCTGCTGGGCCGCGCCGTCGACGCGCTGGCGGCGCCCGCGGGGCAGTCGGCCGGTGCCGAGCGCCTGTCGCCCGCCCCGGCTTGACCTGCGGCGGACCCCGCCCCCGTCCCTGTTCCCGCCGTCCGTTCCGTCCCGTGTGGAGTTCTAGTGCGTGTGCTGCGGCTGACCCCGTTCTTCCACCACGACCAGGTCGAGAGCTGGCCCGCCGAGTACGACGCCGTCGGCGGGATGCAGGTGCAGATCCTGCGGCTGTCGCGTGAGCTGGCGGCGCGCGGTGTCGAACAGCAGGTGCTGACCGTCGGCTTCCCCGGCCTGCCGAAGCGGCGCCTGGACCGGCCGGGGCTGGTGGTGCGCGTGACCCGCGCGCCGCTGCCCCCGATCCGGTCGCAGCTCACCGGGCTCGTCGGCCTCAACCAGGCCTGGCTGGCCGGGGCGTTGGCCGCCTGTGTGCGGCTGCGCCGGCGGTGGCGCCCCGACCTGATCCATGTGCATGCCGACGGGCAGTTGTGGGCGCTGCTGGCCGGGCCGCTGGCGGCCCGCGTCATGGGCGTGCCGTACTGCCTGACGCTGCACTGTTCACGGCTGTCGGTCTACGAGCCGATGTCCCGGGTCGACCAGTTCCAGCACCGGCTGGTGCGCGCCGTCGAGAGTCATGCGGTGCGGCGCGCGGCCCGGGTGTCCGCCCTGACCTCCCGTACGGCGGGTGTCGTCGCGCGGGCCCTGTCGATGGACCCCGCGTCCATCGACATCGTGCCCGATTCGGTCGGCGACCTGTCGCCCCGGCCTGCCGGGGAGGTGGCCGGGCTGCGGCGTTCGCTGGAGATCGCGGAGGGGGCCGCCCTGGTCGGTTACGTGGGGCGGGTGGCGCACGAGAAGGGGTGGCGGGACTTCGTCGCCCTGGCCCGCCGCTGGCAGTCGCTGCCGGGGACGCCGCCCGCGGTGTTCCTGGTGGTCGGGGACGGGCCGCAGCGCGAGCGGATGGGCAAGGCCGTCGCCGACGCGGGGCTGACCGACCGGTTCCGCTTCACCGGCTTCCTGCCGCACGCCGACATCCCGGCGGTGATGACCGCGCTGGACGTGCTGGTCATGCCGTCCGCCCACGAGGAGTTGGGCGGCAGCGCCATCGAGGCCATGATGTGCGGCACGCCGGTCGCCGGTTACTCGGTGGGCGGACTGCGGGAGACGGTGGGCACCGTCACGCCGGGTCTGCTGGTGCCGCGCGGGGACGTGGCGGCCCTCACCGAGGCCGTACGCGGCGTCGTGGAGGAGCCCGAAGGACCCCGGGGGCGGGTGGCCGGCGCCCGGGAGCGGCTGGGCACGGCGTACGGCAGCGGGTCGGCCACCGACCGGGCACTGGAGCACTACGCCCACGCGCTGCGCGCCGCGGGAAGCGCGCGATGAGCGCCCCGCCCGCCCGCACCGGATCGCTGTGGCGCTGTGCCCGCTATCTCCGTCCGCACCGCTGGCTGATGGTGGGAGCCTGCGCCGCCGCCCTCGGCTCGATGCTCGCCGGGCTGTCCATGCCGCTGGTCCTCCAGCGGCTGGTGGACGGCCCCGTCGCCCACAAGGACATGGCGGCGCTGCCGTGGACCCTCATCGGCTTCACGGTGCTGGGGTGCCTGGAGGCCGTACTGCTGGGGGCCCGCCGGCTGCTGGTCGTCCGGCCGTCGACACGGCTGGAGACGACGCTGCGCGCGGGCCTGTTCCGTCATGTGCAGCGGCTGCCCTCGTCGTTCCACACCCGCTGGAGTTCGGGGCAGTTGCTGTCCAGGACGGTCTCCGACATCGCCGAGCTGGGCCGGTTTTTCGCGTTCTCCGCGGTGTATCTGCTGGTCAACACGGCGGCGCTGGTGGCGGGTCTGGCCGTGCTGGCGTACCTGTCGCCGTTCCTCGCGCTGATCGTGCTGGTGACGTATCTGCCGATGGTGCTCGCCACCATCCTCTTCGAGAAGCGCTTCCACGTGGCGGCCCGCTCCGCGCAGGACCAGAGCGGTGACCTGACCACCACCGTGGAGGAGTCCGTACTGGGCATCCGCGTGCTGAAGGCGTTCGGGCGCGGCCCGGAGACCGTACGCCGCTTCACCGCGCAGGCCCGCGCGCTGCGCCGCACCGAACTGCGCAAGATCTCCCTGACCGCCGCCCTGTGGTGGCTGATCACCGCCCTGCCCGAGGTGGGCATCGTCGCCCTGATGGGATTCGGCGGCTACGGCACCGCCACCGGCACGCTGACCCTGGGCACCCTGATGGCGGCGATCACCGTCGCCACCTACATGCGCTGGCCCGCCGACACCCTGGGCTGGCTGATCGCCGACGCCAGTACCGCGGCGTCCGCCGCCGACCGGTACTGGCAGCTGCGGGACGTCCCGCTCGCCGTGCGCGAACCGGCCGCACCCCGCCCGCTGGCGAGTCCGGTGCGCGGCGAGCTGCGGGTCGAGGACGTGCACTACCGGCTGCCGGGCGCCGGCGACGCCGTACTGCGCGGCATCGACCTGACGGTGCGTCCCGGCAGCACCCTCGCCCTCGTCGGCGCCACCGGCTCGGGCAAGTCCACCCTCGTCTCGCTGCTGTCCCGGCTGGACGACCCCACCCACGGCCGGATCACGCTGGACGGCACCGATCTGCGCGACCTCTCGCTGGACGCGCTGCGGTCGGTGGTGACCTGCGCGTTCGACGATCCCGTGCTGTTCTCGGGGACCGTACGGGACAACGTCGCCCTCGGCCTGCCCCCCGAGGAGCGCGACGACGCCCGGATCTGGGAGGCGCTGCGGCTGGCGCACGCCGCCGACTTCGTCGCGGCCCTGCCCGAACAGCTCGACACCCGGGTCGGCGAGGAGGGGGTGGGCCTGTCCGGCGGGCAGCGGCAGCGGCTGGCGCTCGCCCGCGCCGTCCTGCCCCGCCCCGCCGTCCTGGTCCTGGACAACGCGCTGTCCGCGCTGGACGTGCACACCGAGCGGGAGGTGGAGGCGGCGCTGCGCACCGTGATGGCGAACGTCACCACCGTCCTCGTCGCCCACCGCCCGGCCACTTTGCGCGCGGCGGACCGGGTCGCGCTGATCGCCGACGGGCGGGTGGCCGCCACCGGCACCCACGACGAACTCATGGCCACCGACCGGCGCTACCGCCACCTGCTGCGTTCCCCGGTCAACGACCTGGTGCCGGACGGACCGCAGGGCCCGCCGTCCCAGGACCCCGCACGGAAGGTACGCGCCTGATGCCCGAGGACCGGCAGGAGAACGACACGGCCGCCCCCCGGCCCTCGGGCGCCCCTGACGTGGACCGGGCTGCGGACGAGGCCGACGGCAGGCCGGACGACCGGCGGCTGCGGGAACGCCGCAACCAGCTGCTGCGCACCCTGCTGGCGCCCGAGCGGCGCCGGCTGACCCGCGCCGTCGGCCTGGCGCTGCTGGAGAACGTCTGCGCGCTCGTCACCCCGCTGCTGATCGCCGCCGCCATCGACCGGGGCGTGCCCGCGGCGGCGGACGGCCGCTGGGGTCCGCTGACCGCCTACGCGGCGCTCGCGCTGACCGCCGGGACGGCCACCGCCACCCTGCGGTACGGCTTCCTGCGCTACTCCGGGAACATCGCGCAGACCCTGCTGTTCCGGCTGCGCTGCCGCACCTTCGCGCACGCCGTGCGCCTGCCGCTGTCCTACCACGAGGCCGCGCCCTCGGGCAGCGTCGTCGCCCGGCTCTCCAGCGACGTGGAGTCCGTCGAGGAGGTGCTGGAGATGGGTCTGGACGGCCTGTTCTCCGCCCTGTTCTCGATGGTGGGCACGGTGGCCGTGATGCTCTGGCTCGACCTGCCGATGGCCGCCGTCGTACTCGCCCTGTTCATCCCGCTCTACCTGCTCACCCGCTGGTTCCGGGACCGCTCGCGGCGCGCCTACCGGCGCACCCGGGGCGCCACCGAGCGGATCGTGCAGCACACCGGCGAGACGTACAACGGCATCCGTGCCGTGCAGGCGTTCCGCAAGGAGGGCGAGAACACCGCGCGGCTGCGGGAGATGGACGCCACCTATGCCACCGCGCGGGCCGCCTCGGGGCGGGTCAGCGCCTTCTTCAGCGGCGGCGTCAAGCTGATCGGCAACCTCTCGCTGGCTCTGCTGCTGGCCCTGGGCGCGTTCCGTATCGCAAGCGGCCACCTCGAAGCGGGCGCGCTGACCGCGTTCCTGCTGTACGTGCACCGGCTGTACGACCCGATCGACGAACTCGCCTCGTTCGCCAACGCGTTCTCCGCCGCGTCGGCCGGACTGGAACGGATCGGCGTCCTCTTCCACGCACCCGACACACTGCCCGAGCCCGCCGACCCCAGGCCGCTGCCGGCGGTGGCCGCCCCCGGCCGCGTCCGCTTCGAGGACGTGCGCTTCCGCTACACCGCCGCCTCACCGCACGTACTGGCCGGGCTGGACCTGGATCTCGCGCCCGCGGAGACCGTGGCGCTGGTCGGTACGACCGGGGCGGGCAAGTCGACGCTGGCCAAGCTGCTGGCGCGGCTGTACGACCCGACGGGCGGCCGGATCACCCTGGACGGGGCCGACCTGCGCGAGGTGGCCGACGCCGAACTGCGCTCCGGTGTCTGCATGGTCACCCAGGAACCGTTCCTCTTCTCCGGCTCCGTGGCGGACAACATCGCCCTGGGCCGGCCGGACGCCACCCGCGAGGACATCGTCGCGGCGGCCGAGGCCGTCGGCGCGCACGGTTTCATCAGCGCGCTGCCCGAGGGGTACGACAGCGACGTCCACAAGCGCGGCGCCGGTCTGTCGGCCGGCCAGCGCCAGCTCGTCGCGCTGGCCCGGGTGATGCTCAGCGCCCCCCGCGTCCTGATCCTCGACGAGGCCACCTCCAGCATGGACGCCCCCACCGAGCGGGCCGTGCACACGGCCCTGCACCGGGTGCTCGCCGGCCGTACCGCCCTGATCATCGCGCACAGCCTGACCACGGCCGCCATCGCCGACCGGGTGCTGGTCCTGGAGAACGGCGTGGTCGTGGAGGACGGGCCGCCCGCCGTACTGGCGGCGGGCGACGGGCCCTTCGCCGGCCTGTACCGCGGCTGGCTGTCCGCGACCGACGGGCGCACCCACCACCCCGCGCACCACTGACCGCCGCGCACCCCTGACCGCCGCCCACCACCGACCGAAAGGCAAGCACGCCATGGAGCACCTACGGGGACCCTCGCCGCTGGCGAATCCCGGCGCCCGGCACCCGGAACTCCTCGGGCCCGCGCACCGCGACGGTTTCGGCGACGAGGCCGCGGACCGCGTGTGGGACGTCTGCGTCATCGGCAGCGGGGCGAGCGGGGCCGTCGCCGCGGACCGGCTGGTCCGCCAGGGGCTCGACGTCCTGATGGTCGAGGAGGGCTTCCGGCTCGCCGGACACGTGGACCTGGACGAGGCCGAGACCCTGTGCCGGCAGGCCGTCGCCCGCGACGACGAAGGCAACTGGACCGACGAGGGCTGGCCGTGGACCACCTCCAACCTCGGCGGCGGCACGGTCTTCTACGGCGGCGCCTCGTTCCGCTACCAGCCCTTCGACTTCGACCCGGGCACCCTCATCGACACCGGCACCACCGAGGTGCGCTGGCCGTACACCCTCGCAGAGCTGGCGCCCTACTACGAGGTGCTGGAGCGGCGTCTGGGCGTGTGCGGCGGCCCGCCGGCCGAGGGCTCGAACGGCGCGCGGCACAGCCGCGGCCCCGCCCACGAGCCGTCCGCCGCCGCGCGGGTGCTGTACACGGCCGGCACGTCGCTGGGCTACAAGCCGTTCCCCACGCCGCTGGCCATCAACCGTGACCCGTACGAGGGGCGCGCCGGGTGCGACCGGGTGTCGCTGTGCGTCAGCCACGCGTGCCCCACCGGCGCCAAGGGCGATGTCGTCGCGGTCTTCCTGGCGCCGCTGGCCGCCCACCCCAACTTCATGCTGCGCACCGGCGTCCGCGCCGTACGCCTGGAACAGAACCGCACCGGCGAGGTCTCCGCGCTGCGCTGCCTGGACCGGGTGAGCGGGCAGACCAGGGAGGTGCGCGCCCGCGCGTTCGTCCTGGCGTGCAACGCGATCCAGACGGCGGCCCTGCTGCTGCGCTCCCGCACGGCGTACTCCCCCTCCGGCGTCGGCAACCACTCCGGCCTGGTGGGGCGGGGCCTGTGCGTCAAGCTGAGCGAGTACGTCAGCGGCGTCGTGCAGGCCGCGCCGGAGGTCCTCGCGGACCCGGACGTCCACAAGGGCCCGTTCTCCACCGTGGCGTTCCTGGACCACTACCTGGACGAGGACTGCCCCACGGGCGTGGGCGGCCTGATCTACGAGTCCAAGCGGGACCGGGCGCCCAAGCTCGTCCGGGACGCGCTGGAACTGCGGATCGAGACGATCCTGTCCGACCACCCCAACCTGGACAACCGCGTCGGGCTGTCCCGCTACGTCGACGAGGACGGCCTGCCCGCCATCGTCCTCGACTACCGCACCGACCCGCGCGACCAGGCCCGGCTGCGCTACATGACCGGACGCTGCGAGCGGCTGCTGCGCGCCGCCGGAGCGGACGGCATCCGCCACAAGGCCACCGGTTTCGCGCAGGGCAGCTCCCACCTGCACGGCACCTGCCGGGCCGGTGACGACCCGGCCCGTTCGGTGGTGGACGGCTGGGGCCGGGTGCACTCGGCGGACAACGTCTACGTCGTCGACGGCAGCTTCATGCCGTACCCCGGCGGTCTCAACCCCACTCTGACCATCCAGGCCCACGCCCTGCGCACCAGCAAGGCCGTCGCGTCCCAGCTGGCGGCCCCGCACGCCGCTCATGCGTGAGCCCCGCACGCCGCCCATGTGTGAACCGTACGAGAGGACACCCCGATCATGACCACCGTGCAATGGCCGCCGCGTACCCGGCGCGTCCGCGCCTACCGCAACATCGTCATCGACGGCGCCTGCAACCTGCGCTGCACCTACTGCGAAGTCAAGGCGATCAAGGTCGACCAGCCGGCCACCAACGACTCGCTGGACCGGATCTTCGCCAAGTACGAGCAGGACAACGTGCTGTTCCGGGTGGAGTCCAACGGTGAGATCTGCCTCTACCCGAAGATCCTGGACCACCTCCAGCAGCGTGCCGCCGAGGGCTGGCAGATCGAGGTGCTGAGCAACGGCACCCGCCTGCCGCGGTGCCTGGAGGGCCGGGAGAACCTGATGTGGGTCTTCTCCGTCGACGGCCACACCGCCCGGATGAACGAGAAGCGCGGCCTGAGCCAGGCGCAGGTCGACCGCATCATCGACACGGCGGTGGAGCTGGACGCCGAACTCCAGGCGGTCTACCACGACCAGACCATCGACGAGGTGAACGCCTTCATCGACACGCTGTCCGCCCGCGGCTACAAGGGCCTGCTGCACTTCATGCCGCTGCTCGCCTTCAAGGGGCAGCCGCTGGAGGTCAACCTGCGCTACGAGGACCTGCACCCGGCGGAGTTCCTCGCCCCGCCGGAGTACTTCCGGCGCTGGAACCACATCTTCGAGACGGGCAAGCGCGACGCGGTCTGCGACCAGATCACCAACGGCTACAACTACTCGGTGGCCGACGACAAGATCCAGATGGTCAAGTGCGACTGCTACTCGGTGCCGAAGCACCTGTACCACGACTTCGGCCCCATCCGGGAGTTCGACAACTGGCCGTGCGGCACCTGCATCGCCAACCAGGAGTTCAACAGCTCCCGGCCGCGCATGCTGGCGCCCGAGGGCCGCATCCCGCTGCCCCTCGTATGACGGACGGCACCGGTACGCCCGTCACCCGGCGGTTCCTGCTCGTCCGGCACGCCCAGGCCGAGGTCAACGTCCTGGCGGACGACGACCTGATGGAGGGGTACGACACCGACGCGGACCTCACGCCGCTCGGGCGGGAACAGGCACGGGCGCTGGCCGGGCACCTGGCCGGGGACCACGCGTCCTGGCCGGGCCCGGCCGGGCCCGGCGGCTACCGGCTCCGCACCAGCCCGCTGCGGCGGGCCGTGCGCACCGCCGAGACGCTGGCCGCGGCGCTGGGGCTGACGGCCGTCAGCGACGCCCGGCTGGCCGAGGTGCGGGCACCGCGCAGGTTCCCGCGCCCGCTGGCGGTACGGGAGTGGGACGCCCTGCTGGAGCAGCGGCTGCGGCACCCGGAGCGGGAGTTCGCCGGGGTGGAGAGCTGGGCGGCGCAGCGCGCCCGCGCCCGGGAGTTCCTGCGCGAGTGCCTGGCCGGCCCGCCGGCGGCGGGCTTCGTGCTCGTCTCGCACGCCGAGACGATCCAGGCGCTGCTGATGGAACTGCTGGACCTCGGCGACGGGATGCTGCGCTCGGCCCGCTTCAAGGTCAGCAACACCGGCGTCTTCATCGTGGACCGAACCCTGGACGGAACGGAGGAGCCATGCAGTTCCCTGGTGGTGGCCAACTCGAAGAGCCACCTGGCCCGTACGGCGTGACGGGCGCACCGCTCGCCGGCGCGGCCGGGGACCGCGTCCGGCTGCTGGTGGTCAAGTGCCTCAGCGACGAGACCGGTGAGGACCCCGACGCGATCGTCGCCCGCGGTCACCTCGACGTGGGCGACCGGGACTACGCCAACATCGTCAACCGGCTGGAGTCGTACTTCGACTGCTCGCTGGACCTGCTGGCCGGCGGCAACCGGCGGCTCGTCGTGGACGACCTGTGCGACCGGCTCGGCCTGCTGCCCCTGGAGGCGGTCCATGTCTGAGCCGCCGGCCGCATCCCTGGGCGCGCCGCTGGACCCGCCGGGTCCGCTCCGGGCGCTGCTGGAGATCTACGACGAGGGTTTCACCTGCGACACCTGGGGCGGGGTGGAGACCGCCCTGTGGCACCTGGCCGAGGGGCTGCGGGAGCACGGCGTGGAGGCGGAGTTCTACCGCTCCACGGAGGGCGCCGACCTCGGCGCGCTGGCCGAGCGGGTGGTGCGGGAGCGGGTGGATGCGGTGTTTCCGCTGGTGGAGAGCCCACTGTTCGTGGGCGGAGCGTCCCGTTCGGAGCGTCCGGCCGCGGGCGAGGGCCAGCCCGAAGTACGCGAGCTGCGGCGGCGCGTGGTGCGGATCTGGCACGACGTGAGCCGCCTGTCGCCCGGCCTGTCCACCCCGCCGCCCTGCCCGGTGCACACGCCCGGCGCGGCCGCCCCGTCCGGCGGGGTCTGCGCGGCGGCGGGAGTGTTCCCCGACGGCCCGGCGCGGGAGGTGTTCCTGCGCGACCTGCCGTGGACCCGCTGCTTCGGCTCCCGTACGTACATCCCGTGGGCCGTCGACCACCTGCCGCCGGCGGATCTGCGCGACCCGTTCGGCCCGGTGCTGCTCCAGCTCGGCAAGACCTCGGTGGACCAGGCCCGGGTATGCCTGGAACGGCTCACCGGCGCCGGGCTGCCGGTCCGTGTGGTGTTCGCGACCTGGTCGAAGGAGGGGCGGGCCGCGCGCGAACTGGTCGCGCCGTACGCCGCGTCCGGCGCCGTCGAGGTGCTGGACTCCTACGACATCCGCACCGAGTGGAAGCGGGTGTACGCGGGAGCGCGGCTGTTCGTGCTGCCCTCCGTCTTCCACGAGACGTTCAACTTCGCGGCGGCGGAGGCGCTCCAGCTCGGCCTGCCGGTCGCCACGCTCGGCGACTGCGGGGCCCTGGCCGACTTCGCGTCGCTGCGGGCGGAGACGGTGGCGGAGCTGATGGACGCGGTCGTCGCGCGCGGCGAGTCGGTCCGTCCGGCGCGGCGTCCGTGGACCGGCTGGCGCGAGGTCGCCCACCGGTACGCGACGCTCATCGCCGCACCGCGCCGCGCACCGGCGTTGGGGGTGTAAGGCCATGACCGGTCTGATCGAGGAACTCCGGGACCACACCACGCTGTGGATCTCGCCCCACCCCGACGACGTGGCCTACTCCTGCGGCGGTGTGCTGGCCGCGTGCGCGGGCTCCGCGCCGGGGCTGCTGCTGACCGTCTTCACCCGTTCCGCGTGGGCGCTGCCCAAGCGGCTGCGGGCCGCCGGGCCCGAGGTGATCAGCGCCCGCCGTGCGGAGGAGGAGCGGCGGTACTGCCGGGCCCGCGGCCTGGCGCGGTACGTGCCGCTGGGGTTCGACGACGCGAGCCTGCGCGGTTACGACGACGACACGGAGCTGACCGCGGACCCGGCCGCCGACCCGCTGCGCGACCGGATCGCCGAGGCCGTGGCGGAGGCGGTGGCCGAACTGCGCCCCAGCCTGGTGCTCGCCCCGGCGGCCGTGGGCGGACATGTGGACCACCGGCTGGTGCACGAGGCCGTACGGCGGTCGGCCGGTGACGGCGTGCGGCGGCTGTACTACGAGGACCTGCCCTACGCCGCGCACCACCCGCGCGCCGCCACGGAGAAGGCGCTGGGCGAGGAGGGGCTGTCCCTGTACGCCGTCACCGGCATCGGGTCCGTCCTTGAGGACAAGGTGCGCGGCATGTACATCTACGGCTGCCAGACCGACGACGAGTGCGTCCAGGAAGTGACCGGGTACGCCCGCGAGGCGGCCGGGCCCGGGGACGGCACCCATGTGGAGCGGGTGTGGGCGCCGTCGCCGGCCGCGGCCGGCCGGGCCGGATGAGCCGCGGCCGGCCGTCCCGCGCGGCGGCCCGGTCAGCGCAGCCCGGTCACGTACCGGGCCAGTTCGCCGAGGTCGTCCGCGATCCTGCGGGCGGTGTCCGGGGCGGGCGCGGGGCAGCGGCGCAGCCAGCTCTTGACGTTCCACCACAGGGCGTCGCCCGCCAGTTCCAGGGCGGCGTCGAAGGCGCGGTCGTCGCCGACGGCCGTCCGCAGCGTGGCCAGGTCCGCCGGGTCCAGGCGGTGTTCGACGACGAAGGAGGAGATCTCCGCCTCCAGGGGGCCGGTCCCGCCCCAGATCCAGTCGAGCCCGAACCGGCGGACCACGGGCGGCGCGCCCGGGGCCGGGGGCGCGCCGACCTGCCAGTGCCAGCTCTGGTGCGAGTACGGCAGCGAGGTGCGGAAGACCCGGGCGCGGGTGCCGCCGAAGGCGGCGCGGCGCGGCAGGTGGCGGTCGAGCCAGGCACCGTCCACGGGGAGCGGGCGGGCCAGCCGGTCGCGCAGCCGCTCCAGGGCCGTGGCGAGCCGTTCGCGCGGCGCGTAGGTGACGGTCGGGTCCACCGGACCCAGGCCGCCGAGGTGGTCGAGCGCGTGCCAGTAGCGGGCCACGGCTTCGAGGGCCTGGCGGCGGTGCCGCCCGGTCATCCGGGGCAGTTCGGTGGCCAGCGGGCGCAGACCGTCCTCGTGCCCGGTCACCAGGTAGCCGTCGAGGTGGTGGCGGACGGGCGGCAGGAACTCGCCCAGCGCCTCGACGGCCTCGGCGCCCTGCGCACCGTGCGGGCCGGTGCCGATGAAGCGGAAGTGATAGGCGCGGGGGCGGGCGTCCGGCGCGCCGGGGATTCCGGTGGCGGGCTCGTCGGCGACGAGCGAGAAGGGGGTGTTGCGGGGGCTGATGCGGAGCGCTCCGGTCGCCGGGGGTGTGCTCGTGGCGTCGGCCGGGCCGGCCGGTCTCGTACCCGCGCTGTCGGCCGGGCCGGCCGGACTCGTACCCGCCCCGGGCGCGTCGGTGGCCGTGGCGCGCGGTCCGTACGCCGCGAGGAACGGGCCGCGGAACGGCGTCACCCGGTAGACGGTGGCGTCGGCGGGCACCGCGCCCCCGGACCTGGCACGGTCCGTC
The DNA here is from genome assembly GCF_003865155.1 of Streptomyces paromomycinus. Taxonomy (NCBI): domain Bacteria; kingdom Bacillati; phylum Actinomycetota; class Actinomycetes; order Kitasatosporales; family Streptomycetaceae; genus Streptomyces; species Streptomyces paromomycinus. The sequence goes on from NZ_BHZD01000001.1 coordinate 437,675, forward strand.
AGGCGGTCCGCGTCGGCGGGGGCGAGCAGTTGCCACAGCCGCCCGGCGTCCTCGCGTACGGCGGAGGTCCGGGTCAGCGGCCGTATCCCGGCTCCGTCCACGGCGTACGTCCGGCCCGGCGAGGCGCACACGACGTCGCGCGCCTCGGGGTAGCGCCGGGCCAGCGCGTCACGGACCGCCCGCGCGGTGCCGCCGGTGTCCGGCTGGTCGTCGACGGCGACGACGACCGTGCCCGGCGGCAGGGTGGCGGGCAGCCGGCCGGTCTCGGCCGGGACGAGCGAGATCCGGCCCCCGGTGCGCAGCGGGCGCAGCGAGGTCCAGGGGGCGGCCGTGCGCCCGGCGGCCGCCACGGCCGCCGCCCACAGGGGCGCGAGGTAGGAGCCGCCGGTGCGGATGCCCACCACGAACACCGGGACCGGCTCCTCGGTGGCCGCCAGCCATGCGGCGGCCTGGCCGTGGACCAGCCCCACGTCGGCGAGGTCGTACGCGTAGCACTCCGGCGTCTTCCAGTCGGTGGCGTGCCGCAGCAGCGCCTCGGCCGCCGTGTCGCCGCGTGCCGCGCCGGTCCGCCACAGGCCGGCGGTGTACGCGGCGGTCCGTGCCATGGCGCGTTCCAGGAAGCCCGGCCCGGGCGCCGGTGGCGCGAACTGCCCCCCGGGACCGGCGGCGACGGCCCGCGCGAGGTCCTGGCACGCCTGCCGGACCTCGTCCAGCAGAGCACGGGCGGACTCGGGCGCGGTGGGGCACGCGGCGGTGTCGGCGAGGAGCTGCTCGATGGAGCAGGCGCACGCGTAGCGGGCCTCGGCGCTGCCGAGCCGGACCGCGGAGGCCACGGCGGCGCGGCGCAGCGGGGGCGGACCGGCCGGTGCTGCCGTGGCCGGTGCTGCCGTGGCCGGTGCCGCTGCGGCCGGTGCTTCCGCGGCCGGGGCCGCGACACCGTCGGCGCGTACGTCCGGCCGTCCCGCGAACGCCCCGGGGCTTTCCCCGGAAAACACCTCTACCGTCCGCGCATTCGCCGTTTCCACGTTATTCCTCCTGCCGTACGGTTTCCTGTCCGACCCTGGTCCGATCTTTTTGCACGACCGACAGGAAATGACTGTGGACGCGTCGTCGATCCACGTTCAACAGTTCATCGAGAAAAAGGCTGACGATGACTCAAAATTTCGCGACCCTGGCCGAAATCCCCACCTGCCCGCGGAATGCGGAGGGGAATCCCCGCGTATTCGTCTCGGCTTCGGGCGCCTATGTGACCGACGACGCGGGAAAACGCTGGATCGACTTCGACAACACCCGGGGTTCGGTCCTGCTGGGCCACGGTGACCCGGAGGTCGCCGAGGCCGTCGGCCGCGCGGCCACCGGGGCGCTGGGCACCGCCACCGGCTGGAGCCCGCTGCTGGACACGGTCACCTCCCGGCTGCTGGAGCTGTGCGGCGGCGAGGTCGTCGGCCTCTTCCGTACCGGCACCTCGGCCGTGCGCGCGGCGGTGCTCGCGGTGCGCGAGGCCGTCGGCGCGCCCCTCGTCCTCAGCTCCGGCTACCACGGCTACGACCCGATGTGGTACCCGGCGAAGGCGCCGTTCGAGCCCAACGCGGACGGCATCGTCGACTTCTTCTTCGACCTCGACGTCCTGGCCGGGCTGCTGCGCGACGGCCGCGAGCGGGTGGCCGCCGTGGTCGTCTCCCCCGACCACATGCACCTGTCGCCGCGCTGGTACGAGCGGGCCCGCGCGCTGCTCGCCGAGGCGGCGGTCCCGCTGATCGTCGACGAGGTGAAGGTCGGGCTGCGCTACGGGCCCGGCCTGTCCACCGCCGGGCTGCTGGACGCGGACGTGTGGGTGACGGCCAAGGGCGTGGCCAACGGCTTCCCGACGGCCGCGGTCGGCGGGTCGCGGACCCTGCTCAAGCCGCTGCGCGAGGTGTCGTACACCTCCTTCTTCGAGCCCACCGTGCTGGCCGCGGCCGAGCGGACCCTGGCCCGGGTGGCCACCGGCGAGCCGCAGCGCACCGTACGGGAGACGGGCGACCTCTTCGTGGAGCACGCGCGCTCCGCACTCGCCGCGGCCTCGCTGCCCCTGGAAGTGGCGGGCAACGGCACCTTCTTCCAGTTCGTGCCGGCCACCCGCGAGGTCAAGAAGGCTTTCTACAAGGCGACGGAGGAGGAAGGGCTGCTCTTCTACCGCAACGACAACCAGGCCGTCTCCGCGGCCTTCGGCCCGGACGTCCTGGACGACGCGCGGGCGCGGTTCAGCCGCGTCTGCGACCGGCTCGCCCCGTTCGCCGCGGCCGGACCGGTCGGCGAGGAGGCCCGGTACCAGGCTGCCTGGAGCGTCATGGACGGGCTGCGCGAGGCCGAGCGCGACGCGCGGGAGACCCGGGAGTGGGTCGACCGGTTCCTGGACGACTGACCGTACGCGCCGCTCGCACCCTCGGACACGAAAGGGCAAGCACCATTCCCATGGACAGACCGTCGAACCCCAGGCCGGCCGACCCGGAAAGCGCGTACGGCGCCAAATGTGCCCGCCTCCTGGAACTTTCCACCCACCCCCGGTTCACCTCCGTCGCCCTGCCCGTTTTCCCGCTGGCGGACGGGACGGCCCGGGAATTCCTGAAGAGCGTCCGGGACGCGGGCGGGCAAACCGGCGGAGCGGCCCCGCAGAACGCCGCCGGGGATACTGGCGAAACGCTCCCGCAGAACGCCGCCGGAGGAACCGGCGAAACGCTCCCGCAGGACACCGCCGAAGAACTCGTCACCGGCTACGCGCGATTCCTGCGCCGGCAGTGGCCCGGCCTGGCCGACGAGATCGCCCGCACCTGCGGACCCGCCCCCTGGATCGTGCGCAGTTCGGGCGCCGAGGACCAGGAGGACAACATCAACGCGGGCGGCTACGACAGCCTGGTCTGCGCCGGGCCCGAGGAGCTGCCCGCCGTCGTCGCGGCCGTCGTCTTCAGCGGGTACGGCGAACACGCCGTGGCCCAGCAGCGCCTGGCCGACCCGGACTTCCGCCCCGCGCCGATCGCGGCGTTCGTACAGCCGCTGATCGACGCCTCCGCCGTCTCAGGGCCGCCGCCCGCCCCGCAGGAGACCCCGCGGCTCGGCCGCCCGGAGACGGACCGGACCGCCCGCCTGCTGGCCGCCCTGCACGACCACTTCGGCATGGCGCGTCTGGACTGCGAGTGGGTGCTGGAGACCGACGCGGGCACCGTGTCCGTCACCAGCCTCACCGAGTACGAGGAGGGCAGCGGTGTCGTCGGGCAGCTCTCCCTCGGCTTCGGCTTCGCCTCCGCCCAGCGGCTGGACGGCACCGACAACAGCGTCGTGTGGCTGCCCGGCGACGGCCGGACGCCGCTGTGGCGCGGTGAGGTGCTGCGGTCCGTACAGGTGCGGGCCGCGCACCTGGTCCAGGTCCGGCCCGCCGTCGCGTTCGACCCGGCGCCGACGGTACAGGTGCTGACCGACGAGGACCGGGAGGTCTGGGAGGACGCCCACACCGGGCGCCCGGTGGACCTGCTGGTGCCCCCGCGGCAGGTGGCCGCCACCGCGTTCCTGGCCGCCGCCCGGCTGGACGACGCCTGGACGCAGTACCTGCGGCTGGACGAGGGGCAGCGGGCCGCCACCGGGCACGTCCTGGTCGAGCGCGGCAGCCCGGCCGAGCACGCCGCCGTGATGTTCCGGCAGTACGGCGTGGCCGTGCTGCGGTGCCGGGCGGAGGACGTGCCGGAGTCGGCGTCCTACGTCCTGGCCGACCCGTGGGCGGAACGCTGCTACTTCGGCACCGGCCACCCGCCCCGGGCCCGTACCGTGCCGCGCCGGGTCGCGGCCGTCCCGTCCGGCTGCCGGCTGCTGTTCGACGAGCGGGCCTGCGGACGGGCGGCCGAGGCCCTGGTGGACGGGCGGCGGCCCGGCCCCGAGACGATGCCGGGTTACGAGGAACTGCGGACGGCGGCCCACCTCTCCCCCACAGCGCGCGATCGCCTGGTCGCGCGCAGCTTCCTGCCCGACCCCGAATGCCACCACCGGGACGGCACGGCGGTGACCTCCCCCGCCTTCGTGGCCCAGGCGGCCGCGGCCGCACTCGGCCTGGGGGCCGATCCTGCGCGCCTGCTGGAGGCCGTGCCGCAGGAGGCCGCCGGATACGTACGCGGCCTCGTGGCCGCCCGCTCCGCCGGTCACGTCGCGGCCGTACTGCCGCGCTGCGCCCGGCTGATGGGCCCGCAGCGCCTGGCGGCGGCCACCGGCGGGCCGGACGTACGGCTGGCGGCCGCCCTGGCCCGGTTCGACGGCCGCGACGCACTGTCCGACACCGTCCTGCGGCGTCTCCTGCCGCCGGTCCTCGCCCTGGCGGACGCCGACGGCGGGGCGGACGCGGCCCTGGACCCGCTGCTGGCGGTCGAGTCCCTGACCGACGCCATGGACGCGCTGGACATCCACGCGGACCACGAGCGCGACGACATCCTCGTCCGCCTGCTGGACGCCCTGCCGCTGGAAGACCCGGAGGCGGCCGGGGAACTGTGCCGGCTGGCCCGGCGTTCGTCCCTGCCGCCCGGTGAGACCTCCCGCCTGGTGGCCACCGCCGCGGCCGATCCGGACTTCGCCGCCCGCCACCTGGCGCTGGAGCGCTGCCGGGTGGCCCTGTCCGCCGCCGACCCCGCCGCCGCACCCCGCCGCGCCCGTGAGCTGGCCGCCGCCTACCGTGCGTTCGCCCGCGGTCCGCTGCTGGACGGGGACGGCCGGGTCCTGCTGAACCTGGTCCGCTGCGATCTGATCGAGACCTACGACGCGGCGCTGAAGGATCTGCTCCTGAAGCTGGTGGACCGCCCCGGCCCGGTGCTCCACCAGGGGTATCTGGGCGTCATGCTGGGCTGGCTGGAGCTGGCCGAGGCATTCGGCCCGACGGCCCGCGAGGCACGGGCCGTCGAGGTGTTCCGGACGTGGATCGAAGAGTGGCGGGCCGGGCCGCCCGCCGAGGACCACACCATCGAGGAGGGCGCCTCGTGGCAGCGGCTGCTGGAAAGCGCCGCCGACGCCACCGTACCGCCCCCTGCCCCGGCCAACGCGCACCGGCTGCACAACGCCCTCCACCAGTGGCTGCTGGCGACGACGGACCGCTATCCGGCCGAGCGGGCCCCCAGCGGCGTCGCCGGGCTCCACGCGGTGGCGGACCGGTTCTGCCGGGGCGGCAACAAGCTGCTGCGGCTGACCCGGGACTCCTTCGAGCTGGACGTCCCTCTGTCGCTGCACAAGGCGAGCCTGCTGTTCACGCCCGGCAGGATCGAGGCCGAGTGGAGCGAGCAGCCGGACGTCACCGAGGAGGAGACCGGCCGGATCGCCGCCTTCGAGGTGCTGCTCGCCCGGTTCGGCGACTGGTTCCCCGGCGTGGAGCTGCGCTCCGAACGCCTGCTGGCCGCGGGGACGTGGACGCTGCGCATCGAGGCCCGCCCGACCGGGCAGGGGCACTTCGACCTGCCAAGGATGCGGCTCGTTCTGGGGCTGTTGCGGACGCTGTTCGACGGCTCGTACGACTTCTCGTACGTGCCCGTCAAGGAAGTCACCCACCTGTCGGACGCCTTCGCCTCCGCACGCTGGGCAGCCGTCTTCGCCTCTCTGGTGGAGTACCGCACGCACTACGACGACTCGGCGCAGTACGAAACCCTGGAGACGCTGCCCCTGGCGCTCTCGATGGGCATGCTGTGCACCGACACCTGGACCCGGGAGACGGTGCTGCGCCTGGCCGACGAGAGCCCCGACGCGGCGGTCTCGCAACTCGACGCGCTGATCGAGGAGTTGCGGGAGGAGACCGCCCCGGCCGCCTGGACGCTGCTGTTCCACCGGACGCAGCAGACGGCTCTGTTCCTGGCCGCGCACCATCCCCGGGAGGCCCTCGTCGCCCTCGCCGCCCGCCCCACGGCGGCGTGGGCGAACATCCTGGCCACGGCCGTACTGCCCCGCGCCGACCTGCGCGAAGCCCTGCGGGCCGCGCTGCGCCAGGACGGGCCGGACGGCGCACTGACCACGCTGGTACTGCGGCACGCACCGCATCTGGTGGTCACCGCGGCCGACGCGGCGGAACTCGCCCGGGCGGCGCTGCGCGCACCCAAGGCGCACCGCCGTCGCAAGCAGTACCTGGCGCACCGCCACGCCGTCGCGCTGGAGGCGGCGGACCTCCTCGGGCCGCTGGTGGAGGATCTGGAAGTGGTGCCGTACGGGTACGACGCCGACGCGGAGGCGGCGCTGGAGCGGGCCGTGGCAGCGGCCGGCGGACGCCTGCGCGCCGACATCCGGTCGAAGATCGACGAGACGCATCCGGTGTTCCTCGGCGGCCCGTCGGCCGCCGTTCCCGCCGTTCCCTCCGGAGCGGCCCGGTAGCGTCGGCCCGCGCCGTCATGCCGTGCTGCCGTCGTGCGGTGGCATTCAGCGCAGACCCAGCGCGCGGGTGATCGTCGTGAACAGCTCGGTCTGGTCGGTGACGCCTCTGACCCGCTCGGCGAACGGCCCCTGGGCCGCGATACGGACCTGGGTGCCGGTGTGCTCCTGCCCGTCCTCGGGCGTGGTGGTCGTGGCGTAACTGACCTTGATCCGGCCGCCCTCGTCGGTGACGAGCGTGGCCGACAGGCCCATCGGCTCCGCGTCGACCGGCACGATCTGGCTGCTGTGCCCGTGGTCGGCGGTGGTGATCACGAGGGTGTCGGGGTGGCGCTCGGCGTAGTCGCGGGCCACCTTGACGGCCCGGTCGAACGCGGCGGTCTCACCGATCTGGCCGCAGGGGTCCGCCTCGTGGTTCTGCTTGTCGATCGAGGCGCCCTCGACCTGGAGGAAGAAGCCCTTGCCCGTCCCGCCGGTCCGCGCCTTGGCCTCCAGCAGCTCGACGGCCTTGCGGGTCTGCGCCTCCAGCGTGGGAGTCCCGGCCGGGCGGCGGGGGTTGGCGGTGACGCAGCGCTGCGCCTCGGTGCCGCCGCGGGCCGCGGGCCGGCCCGTCCACTCCACCGGCACGGCCCCGGGCGCGAACAGACCGAGCACCGGGCGCTCGGGACCGGCCGCGCGCAGGCCGCGCGCGTCGCTCACGATGCGGTACCCCAGCTTCTCGGCCTGCTGGGCCACCGTGAGGCCCTGGTACGGCCCCTCGGTGATCTTCTGGTCGAAGCGCTGCCGGCCACCGCCGAGCAGGACGTCGGGCCGCAGCCGTACGGACTGTTCGGCGATCGACCCGAGGCCGCCCCGGCCGATCGTGTCGCGGGGGCACCCCTCCATGTCTGCCGGGCCCTGGCAGTCGCGGTCGCCGACGTGCGCGGCCATCGCGGCGGGGGTGGCGTCGGTGAGTTCCGCGGTGGTGACCGACCCGGTGGCCAGGCCCTGGCGGCGGGCCAGTTCGAGGATGGTGGGCATCGGGCGGTCGGTGCCGGGCGTCTTGGATATACGGTAGTTGACGGTCTTGTGGCCGGTGGACCAGGCGGTGGCGCTGGCGGCGGAGTCGGTGACGTAGTCCGGCCGTCCGTGGCTGTCGACCGAGTAGGTGGTGTACGTACCGGTCTGCGGGAAGCCGTCCATGTGCAGCCGTCCGCCCGCGCCGACCGTGTAGTCGCGGGCCAGGGTGATCTCCGAATCCCCCATACCGTCGCCGATCAGCAGGATGACGTTCTTCGCCGTCCGGGGCCGGTGACCGGCGCCGGCGTCGGCCGTGGCGGTGACGACGGTGGTGGCCGTCACGGCGACGGCCAGGGCGGCGGCCGACCAGGCAAGCCGGCGGCGGAAGACCTGCGGGGGCAATGACGTCGATCTCATCGTGCTGGACCTCCGAACCGGCGGAACCGCGCGCGGCCCCGCCAGCGTCATCAGCTCTAGCGGATAGAATAGGCAGCGAGCGTACGCCAACTAATCGGCCAGGCGCCAACAAGAGCGAACAAGTACGCACGCGAACGCGATAGAGTCGTCCGCCCTGGCGGGCAACGACGCCCGTCCGGCCGAATCACCGCAGGCAGGAAAAGGCGCATGAGTGACCGCACATCGGCAACCGACCAGGAGGGCCGCCCGCTGCTGCGCGCGTTCGGGCAGCGCCTCAACGAGCTGATCGCCGCTCTGCACCCCGACGAACGCAAACGCCCCGGATACGCCCGGCTCGCCAAGGAGATCCGGGAGACCACGGGCGGCGCCATCTCCGGTACGTACCTCTGGGAGCTGGCCACCGGCAAGAAGCGCAACGTGACCCTGGAACAACTCGACGTGCTCGCCGAGTACTTCGGCGTGCCCCCCGAATACTTCCTCAGCGACGACGTGGCCGAACGGGTCAACTCCCAGCTCCGGCTGGCCGTGGCGCTGCGCGACACCCGGGTGCGCAACCTGGCGCTGCGCGCCGAGGGCCTGTCACCGGCCGCGCTGGACGCCCTGCTGACCATCGTCGACGAGGCCCGCAAGGTGCAGAACCTGGCACCCCCGGAGGCCGGCGGCGACGGCACGCAAGAACCGCCCGCCGCCGCGCCGTGACCGCCCGGGAACGGCTCATTCCCGCCCCCGGCCCGCACGGCCCGTTCGACCGGGGCCGGTTGTCGGCAAAGATGTCGCCCATGAACGAAGAAGTACTCAAGCTTTACCCCCGCCATACCTGGACGCCGGTCACCGACGGCGACTCAGGCGCCTTCGTCCACCACCTCACCGGCCCCAGCGAGCTGTACGCCAAACTCGTCCCCGCCCGGCCGGACACCGGTCTCGACCTCAAGGCCGAGGCCGACCGCCTGGAATGGCTCGCCGGACAGGGCGTCCCGGTGTCCCGCGTGGTCGATTTCGGCTCCGGGGACGCCGCGTCCTGGCTGATCACCGAGGCCGTACCGGGTGTCTCCGCCGCCGAGGAGTGGCCGTCGGCGCAGCGCGCCGAGGTGGCGGAGGTGATGGCCGACGTCGCCCGGCAGCTGCACGGACTGCCCGTCGCCGACTGCCCGTTCGACGCGAGCCTGGACGTGATGATCCCGCAGGCCCTGCACCACCTCGAAGCGGGCCTGGTCGACATGGACGACCTGGAGGAGGAGCGGGCGGGCTGGTCGGAAGGTCGACTTCGCGCCGAACTCGAAGGCACCCGCCCGCCCCAGGAGGACCTGGTCGTCTGCCACGGCGATCTGTGCCCCAACAACGTCCTGCTCGACCCGGAGACCCGCCGGCTGACCGGAGTGATCGACGTGGGCCGCCTCGGCCGCGCCGACCGGCACGCCGACCTGGCCCTCGCGATGCGCGAACTGTCCCGCGAAGAAGACCCGTGGTTCGGGCCGCACTGCGTGGAGCGGTTCGTCGAGCGGTACGGCGCCGAGCGCGTGGACGCCACGAAGACGGCCTACTACCAGCTGCTGGACGAGTTCTTCTAGAGCCGGCGGCCCGCGCCCCACGTCCGGGACGCGGGCCACGGCCCGGCGTAAGAGCCCTGCGCATGCGCGCGGTCGTGCCGGCCCTCAGCGGGCCGGCGCCTCCGGCAGCAGGTGGAAGTCCTCGAACTGGAAGCCCGGTGAGACCACACAGCTCACCAGCACCTCCTCGTCGGAGACCGGACGGGCGCGCTGCCAGGTGCCCGCCGGTATCAACACCTGGGGCCGCTGCCCGCCTGCCAGGTCGGGGCCCATGAGTACGTCCGTGGGGCGGGCCGCCGGCCGCTCGCCCGTACCGCCCAGTTGGAAACGCAACGGGCCGCCCCGGTGCCAGAACCACAGCTCCGACGAGCGCACGGTGTGCCAGCGCGACTCCTCCCCCGCCGACAGCAGGAAGTAGATCGCGGAGGCGGTGGGCCGGTTCCCGGCGTACTCCTCGACCCGCAAGGTCTTCCCGCTGCGCCAGGTCTCCTTGTACCAGCCGCCCTCGGGATGTGCCCGCATGCCCAGCAGCCGTGCCGTCTCGGGCTGCTTGCCGCGGGCACCCGCCGTGGCCGGCGCCCCGCTCGTGGCCGCCGCCCGTTCCGGGGCCTTCGCCGCGCCGCTCCCGCCGCACGCTGTGGCCGTGACGCCGAGGACACCGGCCGCCGTCAGGCCGAGGGCGGCGCGGCGCGAGAGGCCTCCGCGGGGCGAGGGGTTTTCGCGGCCGCGCGGGGCCGGAGATTGCTCCCCGCCCTGGTGGAAAGGGCACGATCTGCCGCACTCATCGGTTTCCATGTCACCGTCCGTCTGTACGGGGCGCCGTCATGACGCCTGACCGGTAGGGGCCGCCCGGTGCCGCTGCTCCTCGGCGCTCAGGAACGAGGCGGCCAGGGGGGAACGGAAGAAGCGCGCCAGTTGCAGGAGAAAATCCAGTTCCTCGGCCATGTCGCCGCCGCCGCTCTGCGGCAGCCCGGACGGCCGCCCCGACGTGGCGGCGCCCGAGCGCTTGTTCGCCACTGCCGCGCTGGCCCAGCACCCCGTCACCGCCGCCTCCACCGAGGCGTCCGCGACCCGGGCGGCGCGCACGTGCTCGCGGGCCCGGGCGAGGGTGCCCTCCGGGGAGTAGTCCTCCAGCGCGAGCAGGCCGTCCCGGATCTCGATGGCGCGCCGGTACAGCCGCAGGTCCGAGTGGCGGACCGCGCTCAGCAGGTCGACGGCGCGCGAACGCGGGTCGGTGAGCGTGACGTCCGGGGTGACGCGTACGAGCGTCCGCCACAGTGGATGGAGCCGGTACATGACCGCCATGTCCCGCGCGGTGCGCCACGGCCGGCGCAGCAGCGGCAGCGCGGCACCCGCCGCCATGAACGCCGCCTCCGCCCCGGAGATGGCGGGAAAAAGGTGCGGAATCGTGGCATCGCGGCTGAGCACATGGACCAGTGACAGCGCCATGAGCACCGCGGACAGGGCGATTCCGGTTCCGAACAGCAGCAGTCCGGCCCGGGTGGGCGTGTTCTTCACCTGCCGCCCGCACGCCCAGCACGCGGCGACACAGGCCGTGTTCGCCACCAGGTGGTAGCCGAGCAGGACGACCCAGTAGTACGTGTCCGGGCTCGCCTCCTGGCCGGGCCCGCTGGGGACCACGTGCCGGGTGTGCGGCGGCGAGAGGACGCACAGCGTGACGAGCGCGGCCAGCGTCAGGACCGCCGCGGCCAGGATGGCCAGCTGGGTCCGCCGCAGGCCGACGATCGCCGAGATGAACTCGAACACGGCGGTGGCGGCCAGGAGTCCGACGATCTCCTTGGCCAGGAACACGGTGTGCGGGTCCAGCACCGCCGTCGCGACGGACGAGACCTGCGGCAGCTGGAGGGTCATCGCCACCGAGGCCAGACCCACCGCGAGCCACAGGGGCCGCTGCTGCGGCGTCCGGACCGCGACGGGTGCCCGCAGCAGGGTGACGACCCACATCAGCGCGAGGCCCAGCCACTCCAGTTGGACGAACAGGCCGTGCGGCCCCCGGTCAGTCATGGGTGATGCCCAGGGCCCGGTCGGCGCGGTCCGTGGTGGCGCACCGCTGCGGCCCCCGGCCCGGACCCGTGGCATGCGTCCTGATCAGGCTCGCCAGCATTTCCGCCTCCTGCTCCTGACGCGTCGAGTAATTGGTGCGGGCGAGCATCCGCTGGATGAGACGGGGACTGAGGTCGGCCAGCACCGAACTGATACCGCCGGAATTTCCGTCCGCCAGCATCTGGTGGTCGAAGAGCAGGTGCCCGATCTCGTGCAGCACGATGTGTTCCTGGTGCAGCGGCGCGGTACGGGCCTCGAAGAAGATGTGGTCGTCCGTGTCGGTGGCCAGCCACAGTCCGCACGCCGCCATTTTCGCGACGTGCGTGGGCAGGGCGTGCAGATGCAGCGGACGCTGTCGCTGCTCGGAAATGCTCCGGCAGAATTCCTCGACGGAAAAGGGAGTCGGCAAAGTGATGTCGGTCAGTTTCGCCCGGCACCGCCGGCGCAATGTGGAGTACCCGTACAGCATGTGGGAGAACTGCCATTTCTTCTGTGAGGGGCAGCGCATTCTTGCGCGCGCTGCCCCGTGCTCCGACGGCTGGTAGCACGATGCGGACCCACCCGGCCCGGGCGCGGTCCGGCGGGGGTGTGCGGGGAGAGGCCGGGAGGCGTCAGCGCGGAGGTCCCCGCAGCGCGTCCGGGGAGCCGCCCCAGTAGACCGTGCGTCGCAGCTCCGCCGTCGGTGCTTGCGCGCCGGCCGCGGGGGCGGCGTCGCCGGACAGCCCGCGGCGCGGGAGGAGCAGGGAGCGGGTAAACGTTTTTTCGCGGCGTGGTGCGCACGCCGGGCCGAACGTCCCGGGGCCGTGCGGACAGCGGGCGGCGCGGCGGCCGCCGGACATCCGGAACATCCGGGAGCCGTTCGGACAACAGGCGGCCCGGCGTGCGTCGCAGCGGAACGGTACGCCGGAAGTGTCCGTGACCGAAGGGGCGTGCGTCGGCGGGACGCTCATCGGCGACCCGTCCGGAAGCGGAGTGACCGCCGAGGCGGGCTCCCGCGATAACCGATGGCGGCCCTCGGAACGCGCCACCTCGCTGTCGCTCATGCGTCGCCCTTCTCGATCTCCGCCAGGGAATTGCTCCCTCCGCTGGAGCGGACGACTGTCACGGTACGGCGTCGCTGAACCGGACGCCACGGTTTGGCGCATTTCGAGCCAACCCGCTGGCCGAATATGCCTCTATCACCTGCCCTCGGCGAAGACGCACCCAGGGGCGCGGCGCTGCGCCCCGAACGGCCCGCATCGGGCCGCATTCGCTTCCCGCCGACATGCCCGCCACGGTCGGCTCCGCCCCCGCCGAGGAACGCACACCGCCCGAACGCTCCGGCGCTCCGGCGACGTACGACCGACCCGTCCGCACCCCGCCCCGCCGACCCCGACGAGACCACCGGCGAGACGCGCCCCACCGAAACGGCCCGCGACCGGCCGTACGGCGGGTGTTCGCGGACGCCCGTCAGCACGCTTCACACCCTGGCCGGAGACCGGGGCCTCCGCACCGTTCCCAGCGGGCCGCACACCCCTCCTCCCGCCGACAACCCCCGCCACCCCAGGGCCTGTCGGGCCTTGGACACGCCGAACTCCCTGCTCACAGCGTCGGCCACCACCAAGGCGGCCCCGACGACCGCCCGACTCCCGCACGGGCGCGCACCACCTCTTGGACGCGGTATGCAGCCGCCAACTCGACACGGACCCATCCGCCCCGGGCCCGGTCACCCAGAAACTGACATGCCATCAACTTGAGTACCGCCACACGACCAGACATCCCCGCCAGTGCGGCCGACTCCCCCCGGACACCCGGCACCTCCCACCGGACGCACACCGCGCCATCCCACCCTCTCCCCCACCACATCGACGCACCGGCCGCCACCCCGACGACCCGTCACCTTCACTCACGCCGCCGCTCCGCGCCGACGGAAGACGGACCCGACAGCGCTTCACAGCCACCCATTCCGAAGTCCGCCGCCCCGAAGCGCCATTCGTGGTAAAGGGGAGGAACCGACCGTACGCGGCCACCGCCCTGACCACACCGGCAGCGAAAACCAGCCACCGGCGCACGGTCGGCGCGACCGAGAGCCGACCGCCCTGAACCGGTCACGCGATGCGGCCGGAACCCGTCATGCGATGCGACTGGGCCCCGTCACGCGATGCGGCCGGGACCGGTCACACGATGCGGCTCGACCGCCCCTCCCGAACCCCCCGGCACTCACCCCCGAAGATCCCTGCAAACCTCCACACACCTCCACGCATCTCGCGCATCTCCACCCGTCTCCACGCATCTCCGCACACCCCAGATCCCCCAACGGCCGCCGCCGCCCCACCCGTTGACGGGTTGGTCCAGACCTTTTAGGGTGCGACTGCCATACGGCACCCGGCGGCACCGGTTCCGCAACCTGGCGCGCGGCCGGGGATGCGCACTTTCGGTTCTCACACCCTGTACCACCCACACTCACAGGGGTGCCCCATGAAAGACCGGCGCAGATTCCGCAGCAGACTCCGTGGCAGCGCCGCGGCCCTGCTCACCACGCTCATCCTGTCCGTGGCCGCCGTGCTGACCGGCCCGGCGGCCCCCGCCCAGGCCGCGGGAACCCTCACCGCGGCCTTCTCCACCCAGGACAACGGCCCCTGGTGGAAGGGCACCTACGTCGTCCGCAACAGCGGGTCCGCCGCCGTCACCGGCTGGACCCTGGAGTTCGACCTGCCGGCCGGTGTCACCGTCAGCGGGCACTACTACGGCGACGCCACCGTGAACGGTCGCCATGTGACGGTCAAGAACGCCCACTACAACGCGACCGTTCCGGCCGGCGGCAGCACCGAACCGTTCAGCTACTGGTTCGTCGCCAACGGCCCCGTCGGCACCCCCACGGCCTGCACCGTCAACGGTGACAAGTGCGACGGCAGCCCGGACGTGCCACCGTCCGCGCCCGGCACGCCCCAGGTCACCGGCACCACCGCGCGCAGCGTCGCACTGAGCTGGCCGGCCGCCTCGCCGGGTGACCACCCGGTCACCTCCTACGAGGTGCTCAGCGAGGGCCGCCCGGTCGCCACCGCCACCGGCACCACCGCGACCGTCACCGGCCTGACCCCGGCCACCCGGTACACCTTCACCGTCCGGGCCAAGGACAGGCGCGGCAACACCGGTCCGCCGAGCGCGCCGGTGACCGCGGACACCGTGGACCCGGCGAGCGACCCCGTACCGCCGACCGCGCCGCGCGCTCTGCGCAGCACCGCGGTCACCGCCTCCAGCGTCTCCCTGGCCTGGGACCGGGCCACCGACAACGTCGGCGTGGTCGCGTACGACGTGTACCGGGGCGCCGACCTGGTCACCACGGTTCCCGGCAGCACCACCGCCGCCACGGTCGACGGCCTGACGCCTGCCACCACGTACCGTTTCTCCGTCACGGCGCGCGACGCCGCCGAGAACGCCTCCCCCGCCTCCGACGCCCTGACCGTCACCACGGACGACGTGGCCGGGCCCGGCAAGTACCTGAAGGTCGGCTACTTCGCGCAGTGGGGCATCTACGGACGCCAGTACTTCGTCAAGAACCTGGACACCTCGGGAGCCGCCGCCGACCTGGACGTCGTCAACTACGCCTTCGCCAACATCGACCCCAAGAATCTCACCTGTCTGGCGGGTGTGACCAAGGGCGTCTCCGGCAATCCGCAGGACCCGGACGAGGGCACCGGCGCGGGCGACGCGGACGCCGACTACGGGCGCGCCTTCCCTGCCGCGCAGTCGGTCGACGGAGTGGCCGACGACGGCTGGGGCAAGCTGCGCGGCAACCTCAACCAGCTCAAGAAGCTGAAGGCCAAGCATCCGCATCTGAAGGTGGTGATGTCCCTCGGCGGCTGGACGTACTCGAAGTTCTTCTCCGACGCCGCGGCCACCGACGCCTCCCGCAAGAAGTTCGCCGCCTCCTGCATCGACATCTGGATCAAGGGCAACCTGCCCGTCTACAACGGCGCGGGCGGCCCCGGGACCGGAGCGGGCATCTTCGACGGAATCGACCTGGACTGGGAGTGGCCGGGAGCCGAAGGCCACCCCGGCAACCACTACAGCCCGGACGACAAGGCCAACCTCGCGCTGCTGATCAAGGAGTTCCGCCGGCAGCTCGACGCGCTGGGCGGCCCGCACAAGCTGCTGACGGCCTTCACCCCGGCCGACCCCGTCAAGATCCAGCAGGGCTGGGACCTGGCCTCGATCTTCACGTCGCTGGACTACGCCAACGTCCAGGGCTACGACTTCCACGGCTCCGGCAGCGACAACTCCTGGGAACCCAAGCGCACCGGCCACCAGGCCAACCTGTACCGCGACACCCAGGACCCGTACGACTTCCACTTCAGCGTCGAGAACGCCGTCAAGGCGTACACCGACGCGGGAGTCAGCCCGCGCAAGCTGACCATCGGCTTCCCGTTCTACGGCCGTGGCTGGAAGACCGTCGCGGACGGCGGGGCGCACGGCGAATGGCAGTCGGCGGACGGCGCGGCCCCCGGCCAGTTCCCCGAGGAAGCCGGCATCCGGGGCTACCAGAACATGCTGACCAACGTCCCCGACATGACCGTCCACCACGACGAACAGTCCATCTCGACGTACGGGTACACCGGCGCGAACGGTCAGTGGTGGTCCTTCGACGACACCTGGTCAATCGGAAAGAAGACGGACTGGGTCAAGTCCAAAGGGCTTCTGGGCGCCATGATCTGGGAGATGTCCGGCGACACTCCGACAGGCACGCTGATGAAGGCCATCAAGAACGGGCTCGCGGGGCGGCCCGGAGCCGCGCCCACCGGCTAGCCACGCACGGTCGCCCCCGCCACCGCGGCCGGTGACCACCAGCGAGCACCGCCGCAGAAACCACCAGGTCACCGCGGCGCGGCAGCAGCGGACGCGGGCTCGCCGCCGCGGCCCGGCCCGCACTCCGCGAGCCGGGCCGCGGCACCGGGCCCGCCCCCCGCCCGGCACCGCCCCCAGCGACCGACAGGCACGGATTGCTCACAGCGAAGAGGCGACGCGGTTTCTCACGCAGCGATGTCGGCTGCGAGCCGGTCGGCAGCGCTGCGGGGCTCTCGGCCGAGGAGTTGGGCCAGCAAGGGGTCGGCCTCCGCGAAGTAGCCGGCGCGGCTGGCCTGGTACCAGGTGAGCATGAACCGGGCCGCTCGCTCTGGAACACCAGTCATGAGCTGGTCGGCGACCCACTGCTCGTCGTCCAGGACGGTGCGCTTGACGGTGCGGCCTGTGAGATCAGAGGCGATCGTGGCGAGATCGTCGAAGGTGACGGCGGTGGGTGCAGTGAGGGTGACGGGGCCTTCGAAGGAGCGGTCACCGGTGAGGATGACCGCGACGGCCTCGGCCACGTCATCGCGGTCGGTGTAGGGGACCGGGCCGTCCGCCGGCTGGGCGATCTCGCCGGTGCGTCGCCACGGGCCGAGCACCTGGTCGAGTGGGCCGTAGGCGCCGTTGCGCAGTGCGGTCCAGGCAACGCCGCAGTCCGCGAGAATGGCCTCGGTGGCGCGGTGGATGTCTGAGGCCGGGTACGGGTTGCCGGGGATGGCGCCGTGCTGGCTCGTGTAGAGGATTCGCCGGGCACCGGCCGCGACGGCGGCGTCGATGGCATTGCGGTGCAGGTGGACCAGGTCGGCGGTCGGATCGTTGCCGGACACCAGAAGCACCTGATCGGCGCCGGCGAAGGAGCCGCGCAGCACGGCCGGTTCCTCGTACGAGCCCTGCCGTACGCGCACACCCCGGTCGGCGAGGTGCTGCGCCTTGGCCACCTCGCGGACGCTGACGCCGATCTGGTCGGCGGGCACGCGCTGGAGGAGGTGCTCGACGGTGGCGCCGCCCAGCCCGCCGGTGGCACCGGTGACAACGATCATGTTCCTGGCCTCTTCCTGATTACCCGCAGGGTCCGGTTCGGAGGGACGGAGAGCCTCAAGTTGACCATGGTGGTCAGTTTCTGCCTGTTTACGACAGTAGGTAAACTGACCCCATGGGTCAAATTGAGTCGGCGGGAGCCGGTGCCTCGGGCGGCGCCGCACCTTCCGCATCCCGGCTGCGCGCCGATGCCAGGCGCAACTCCGAGCAGATCCGCGCCGCCGCGATCGGCGCCTTCCAGGGGCGGGGCCTGACCGTGCCGCTGGAGGATGTCGCCAAAGCGGCAGGGGTCAGCAAGGCCACGATCTTCAACCGGTTCGGCGGGCGGATCGGCCTCATCGAGGCCGTCATCGAGGAAGTCGTCGCCACGGAACTGTTCGCCGTCATCGACCGCGCCCGGACCATCGCCGACGCCGGCGAGCGAACCGCGTATTACCTCACCGCGCTCCGCGATCTGCAGTACCGCCAGCCCGCCGTCAACGACGTCCTGCTGCAGACCTATCCGCACTCACAGCAGCTCATGGAGATCTGCCGAGCGGGAAGCGAGGCCAACACCGAAATCGTCGCGGCCGCGCGGGCCGGCGGCGCAGTGCGGCCGGAGTTCACGGCGGGCGACCTCCACGCGCTCGTCGTCGACACCGCCCTCGCCCTCAAGCACGGACAGCGGCCTCCCCGGGACGAGTACGACCGCCGCACCACATACCTCTTGGACGGAATCCGCGGACCCCGGCCCACGCTTGGCTGACCGATGGACCGGCTGGCCCGCGCCCACAGTTCCTCCCGCGCCGCGCCCTTGATCCCGACCGGGCGCCCGGTTGCTCGCCGACACGGCTCGGGCGGAACGTCACCGCCGAGGCAGCGTCCACGCCGGGCAGCACATGCTGGTGCTTTCCGGGATCAGTCGCGCGACCGGTCCGGGAAGGTCGGCGGCGCCGCCAGGGTCCATGACGCCAACAGGCTCAGCGCCTGGGCGGATGCCGATTCGGGTTCGGCGGTGTAGAGGAACAGGGTGGTCTCGCTGTCCCCGGGCAGTGCGAGAGTCTCGTACTCCACGGTGAGTTCGCCGACCAAGGGGTGCCGCAGCCGCTTGGAGCCGTGGGTGCGCTGGTGCACGCGGTGCTGCTGCCACCAGCGGTCGAAGTCGTCGCTCAGTCCCCGCAGCTCGGCGACGAGCGCCTCCGTGGCCTGCCGCTCCGATGCGCGGGCCGCGTCCAGGCGCAGGTTCTCCACCGCGGCGCGGGCCTGCACTTCCCAGTCGACGAACAGGTCGCGCGCGCCGTGGTCGAGGAAGAGCCAGCGGGTGTAGTTGCGTTCAGTGGCCGGCATGGCGTCGAAGTCGGCGAACAGGGCTCTGGCCATCCGGTTCGCCCCCAGGACTGCGGATCGACGCCCCAGGATGAGGGCGGGAAGGGCATGGTCCAGGGAGTCGAGGAGCCGGTGGAGTCCGGGGCGCAGGCGTTGGACGCCGGGCGTACGTGCCGGAGGGCGGGTGGCGGTGACACCGACGAGGTTCTTGAGATGGGCAAGACCTGCCTCGTCCAGCCGCAGGGCGTGCCCGATGGCTTCGACGACGGCAGGGGACGGATTGATGGGGCGGCCCTGCTCAAGTCGGGCGTAGTAGTCGGCGGAGACCCCCGCGAGGAGGGCGACCTCCTCTCGCCGGAGTCCCGGTACGCGCCGCACCCGTCCGTCCGGTGGCAGCCCCGCCCGTTCGGGGTCGCACTGGGCACGGGAGCGCCTGAGGAAGTCGGCGATTTCACGGTTGACGGAAGCCATGGGAACAAGTCTGTGGCACGAAATGCGCTGATGGCCGCCCAAGCTGGGTCTCTCAGTCCTAGTCAGCCGCGGCCTAGGGCGCACAGGGCGTGGCATGGCCCCGAAAGCCGCTCCCCCGCGGCACAGGCTTGAGTCAGCGCCGGACCAGCAGCCCTGGTCCGGCTTCCCGTCCCGAACGTACGAAAGAGGAACACTCATGTCTGCCACCACCGTCCCCGCCACCTGGTTCGTCACCGGCGCCTCCCGCGGACTCGGGCTGGAGCTGGTCCGGCAGTTGCTCGCCCAGGGCGACAACGTGGCCGCCACCACCCGCTCCCCCGAACGCCTCACGACCGCGCTCGGCGGCGCGGCCGACACCGGCCGGCTCCTCGCGCTGAACGTCGACCTGACGGACGAGGCGCAGGTCCAGCACGCCGTGGACCGGACCACCGAGCGGTTCGGCCGCCTTGACGTCGTCGTGAACAACGCCGGTTACGGCTACCTCGCCGCCGTCGAGGAGACCAGCGCCAAGGACGTGCGGGACATGCTCGACGTCCAGGTCGTCGGCGTCTGGAACGTGCTGCGCGCGGCACTGCCGGTCTTGCGTGAGCAGCGCGCGGGCCGTGTCATCAACATCTCCTCGATCCTGGGTCTGACCACGATGCCCGGCTGGGCCCTGTACTGCGCGGGCAAGTTCGCCCTCGAAGGGCTGAGCGAGGCGCTCGCCGCCGAGGTCGCGGACTTCGGCATCAAGGTCACCGTCGTGGAGCCCGGCTACTTCCGCACTTCCTTCCTCACCACGGAGTCGCTGGCCCTGCCCGCCGAGACCTCGGAGCACTACCCGGCCGTGCGGGCCATGGTCGACGACCACCTCAAGCTCCAGGGGCGCCAGCTCGGCGACCCGGTCAAGGGAGCCGCCGCCATCATCGAGCGCGCCGGCCTCGACGACGGTCCCCTGCGCCAGCTGCTGGGCTCCGACGCCCACGCCTACGCCACCGCGAAGGTCGACGCCCTGCGCGCCGACCTCGACGCGACTGCGGCCTCCGCAGCGATCACGGATTTCCCCGAGGCCTGAGCACGCGCCGCGACCAGCCGATCGCTATAGCCAACCGCTTTAGTTATAGGCTAAAACTAAAGCGTGTAGCGATAACGGCGAATGTCTTCGCCGCCTCATCTGAAGGGGTCTCGACATGACCGCGACACCGGGTGCACTCCACACCGTTCTGGGAGCCGGCCCCACGGGCACCTCCGGCGTCCTGGAACTGGCGCGCCGCGGGCATGCGGTCCGGCTGGTCGACCGTTCCGATTCCGGTGAGCCGCTGGACGGCGTCCAGCGGCTCACCGGGGACGAGGTGCCGGCGCTGGGCGACATCGACCTCAAGCACAGCTGCACCGACATTCTCGACGTGCCCCGGGGCCTGGCCGTACTCGGTGAGAATCCCTCGGGCGACGGCCGGACCTGGCACCTGCCCACCGCCCCGCTCGCACCACACGCGAGATCTTCACCGCGCGGGGCGACCTGGTCGGCCCTCCGCTCCGTACCGTCACGATGTTCGAGCCGCGCCCCTTCGGACCGTTCGACGGGCTGAAACCCCTTCCGGCCCGGCCTCGCCCGCACAACTCGGCTTACGCAACCAGGCCTGCACAACGCGAAAAAAACTGCGGAAGGAACATTCCCATGATTCACCACTGCGTCCGCTTCACCATCAAGCCCGGCACAACGCCGGAACAGCTCGAAGACGCCCTCGCCAGCCTGCGCCACCAGGGCGAGGCCATCCCCTCCGTGCAGTCCTTCCTCGTCGGCCGCGACCACGGCGGCGCGTACGAGTGGGGTGCCACCTTTCAGATAGCGGACTTGGAGGGGTACTGGGAATACCTCATCCACCCCGCCCACCGTCGCACCGACGAGGTCGGGCTGCCCCTGGTCGACCAGTTCGTCTCCTTCGACATCACTGACGACCCCGACCCCGAGACGGGCAAGCGGATCGCCGCTCTCCACCAGCGACGCTTCGACACCGATCCCGAGCTCACCGCTCTCGTCTCCAACATCAACCAGTACGAAGGCAGCGCCGCCCCCGGCCCCCACGCGGCCTGACACTCAGCCGAGTGGCGGGGCCGGCGAAGCAGCTCCGCCGCCCCTCCGCTCGGCGTCAGTCGGACCGGCCCAACTCCCCTGCCACGGCGAGCAGGTAGCACACCGGCATGACGGCCCCGCCGGTCACAAGGCGCAGTGAGGCCGGACAGGGGTGCAGCGCCTCGGGCTCGGCAGCGAAGCCTTCATGACCGAGGGGCAGATTGTCATCCTGCCCGCCGGACACCCTCTCGCGGCGCACAGCGCCCTGTCCCTGGCGCAACTGGTCCGCACTACCGCACAGTTGCGAGTCCCTCGCAGTGACACCTGAGTGCGGTGGCCTGAGACGTGTTTCGGCAGCTTCCCGCGTGGGACGTCACGCACCGCGCCCGACGGGTACCCGTTCCCGTTCTCGTACGGGTCCCGACGGGAGGGTTGTTCCGTTCCGGCGGGACGGGCGGATGAACAGCGTGGCGAGCAGGGCGACCCCGCACACTCCGGCGGCGATGAGCGTCGTCGTGTGCATGGCGTCGAGGAACGTCGGTGCGGCGGCCTTCGTCGCCGCAACATCGCCGGCGCCCAAGGCCGAGGCGAGCGACTCCGCCGCGGTCCGGCGGACGCCCGCCGGGCTGTCCGCGAGCCGCTCGGTCATCATGCCCGAGTACCGGGACCACAGGACCGACCCGAGAACCGCCACCCCGAGCGCGCTGCCCAACTGGCGAAGCGTGTTCAGCAGTGCCGATCCCGCCCCCGCCCGGTCCGTGGGCACGGAGGACGAGGCCAAGGTCGTGCCGGGCGCCAGGACGAGTGCGAAGCCGAGCTGCAGGGCGAACGCGTCCACGACGAACCACGCCGGACCGGTGTGAGCACCCAGCCCGGCCGCGCCGGCGAACGCCACAGCCATGAGCGCGATACCGGCAGCGATCGCCGTCCGGGCGCCGAACCGTTGTACCGCCCGCTGTGAGAGCGGTGCTCCGACCACCAGACCCGCCGACAGCGGAATGAACAGCAGACCTGTCTGCAACGGTGAGTAGCCGCGCACCAATTGCAGGTAGAAGGTCGTGAAGTACAGGTACCCGAAGACGACGAAGGAGCCGAGTGTCAGGGCCACCGCCGCGGTGGTGAAGGAGGCGTGTCTGAAGAGGCGGACATCCAGGAGCGGCTCACGGTGCCGCACCTCTGCCAGGACGAGTCCGGCCAGCACAGCCAGGCCGACAGCCGCGGGCAGCCAGGTCCCCAGGTAGGCCCAGCCGTCGCCGGTGGCGTGCACCACTCCGAACACGAGCAGACCGATACCCGCCAAGGATGCGGCGACGGGCACCATGCGCAGCCGTCCGACGCCGCTCGCCGGCGTCTCCGGAATCCAGGCCCAGGTCGTGGCGAGACCAAGGAGGGCGAACAGTGCGACGAGTTCCAGGACGGAACCCCACCACATGCCCGCGCTCAGCAGCGCGCCCCCGAGCAGCGGGCCGAGCGAGATGGACAGACCTGACGCCGCCGCCCACGAGGCGATGGCCCGAGCCCGGCGCTCAGGCGGGAAGATCCGCAGGATCACCGCGAGGGTGGTGGGCATGATGGTGGCCGCGGCCACGCCCATGAGCGCGCGCAGGACGATGATGCCCAGGGCCGAATCGAGGAGCCCGGCCACTGCCGTCGTCAGGGCGAAGGCGGCCGTTCCCCAGGCCAGGAGGCGCTTCAGGCCGAACCTGTCGCCCACGCTTCCCGCCACCGGCAGGAAACCGGCGAAGGTGAGGGTGTAGGCGTTCAGGAACCATTGCTGTTCGGTGTTGCTCGCGCCGAGTTCGCTCTGCATCGTGGGCAGCGCCACGTTGAGGATGGTGCTGCCCAGCAGCACCGCCGAGACCGTGAGCGTGAGCGCGAGCAGCGCGCGGAAGGGCTGGACGGTGGTCTGTTCGGTGGTCGCTTCGGCGGTCTCTTCGGTGATGCTCATCGCGCGCATGCCTGCTCTTCGTCGGGCTCTCTGTCCGGCAGGGCGACCACGCACTCGACCTCGATCAAGAACTCCGGGGCGAACAACTTCGCCACGCCCACCAGAGTCGACGAGGGCGGCGGCGCACCGTGCAGGGCCGCCAGAATGCCCGGGGTCAGATGCGGCTCGTGGTCCACGACGTAGATCGTCTCCTTGACGATGTCCTGCCGCTGCGCGCCGAGAGCGTCAAGAAGGCGGTCGATACGGAGGGCCACCTGCGCGGCCTGCGCCGCGTGATCGCCTTCCCCGACGACGCGGCCCTCCTCGTCCCAGGCCACCTGGCCGCTGAGGAAAGCCAGTCGGCGGCCGTCAGGGACGGATATCTGGCTGACCAGGTCCGGAAGGCCGTAGACACCGTCCGGTTCGATGCGGTGAATCATGCGTGGTTCCCTTCGGGCTGTACAGGTGCGGGTTGCGGAGCGTGGAGGGCGGCGACGGCGTTCGCGGCCCCGGCTGTCAGGGCGGCCGCGTCGGTGTCGTCCGAGGCCCACGCCACGTAGCCGTCCGGCCTGATCAGGGCGGAGCTGACGTCGGCCCATGCCGCACGGGACTGTTCGACCGGCTGCGGACAGCGGTACCGGTCGAAGGGCGCAGCGGCGCGGTCGGAAGCGAAGCCGTCGACACGCCCGAAGTCGATGAGCAGGGGGCGCCCGTCCCGCAAGAGGTCGAACAGCTGCTCCGCGTCCGAGAGCTTCAGGTTCGGCGCCCGGCAGCCCGCGAGCGGATGACGCTGACCGGGCAGCGTGTACGCCACCGCCAACCCGGACAGACGCTGCGCCAGGGCGTCGTTGAGCTGCGGCCGCTCCACGATCAGCTTCCCCAGCAGCGACCGCAGCGCGGCTCCCTGCGGCGAGAAGACGGACATGATCGCGGTCTGCGCCTGGGTGTGCTCGATCGTGTCCTGCCCCACCGGATGCCGCTCGTGGTGGTAGGTGTCCAACAGCGCGTCCGTCGCCCGCCCGCGCACGGTCGCCGCCAGCTTCCAGCCGAGGTTCATCGCGTCCTGCACGCCGACGTTCAGCCCCACGCCGCCCATCGGCATGTGCTGATGGGCCGCGTCACCCGCCAGCAGGATGCGGCCCTTGCGGTAGTGCCGGGCCACGCGGCTGGTGTTGCTGTAGCGGGACAGCCAGGAGGGGCTGTGCATCCCGTAGTCCGTGCCGGCGATGCGCCGGACCCGCTCCCGCAGTTCCTCCAGGGTCAGTTCGCCAGGCCAGTCGTCACGGAGGTCCTCGGGCGAGTGCACCACGATCCGGTGCCGGCCCCCGGACAGCGGGACGAGCATGAACGTGCCCCGCGTCGTCCACTGGCTCGTCACCGGGCCGGGCGGCGGGTCGCTGAGCACCACATCGCCGAGTACCCCCAGCGCGGTGGACGGGGTGCCCTCGAACTCGATGCCCGCGCACCGGCGCACCTCGCTGCGTGTGCCGTCGCACCCGACGACGTACGCGGCGTCGAGCACGTACGCGCCCTCCGGCCCGTCGACCGACACGGTCACCGTGTCGCCGGTGTCCACACAGCCGGTCACCTGGTGTCCGCGACGGACATCCGCGCCCATGGCCACGGCGCGCTGCTGGAGCAGCTCCGTCGTGCGCGCCTGCGGGATCGTGAGTGTGTACGGGAAGTCGGTGTCCAGCTCCGCGAAGTCCAGGCGGTCGTCGAGGACCGCGAAGTGCCCGCTGGGTATCCGGCCGCCTTCCGCCAACAGGCCCTGATGCGCGTCACGCAGCGCGAAGGTCTCGATCGTACGGGCGTGCACCGTCAGCGCCCGGGAATGCGGGTCGATCTCCGGATCCCGCTCCAGGACCACCGT
Organism: Streptomyces paromomycinus; assembly: GCF_003865155.1. NCBI lineage: Bacteria > Bacillati > Actinomycetota > Actinomycetes > Kitasatosporales > Streptomycetaceae > Streptomyces > Streptomyces paromomycinus. Next base: position 462,553 of record NZ_BHZD01000001.1, read on the forward strand.
GCGGACCCCGGCCAGCCGCAGCTCGCAGGCCAGCCACATGCCCGTCGGTCCGCCGCCGACGATGACGACACGTTCACTCATTGCCACACCTCTCTATCACTGACCAAGTGGAAATGCCGGTGCCAGGTATACTCGATCAGTGACCAAGAAACAAGCTGCCGCCCGCACCAAGGTCGGGATCACCCTCGACCAGGTGGTCGGCGCGGCGTTCGACGTACTCGACCGGGGCGGTGTCGCCAAGCTCTCCACCCGGGCCATCGCGGCCGAGCTCGGGGTCAGCATGAACACCGTCATGTGGCACATCCGCACCAAGGACCGGCTCCTGGAGACCATGGCCGATGCCGTCCTCGGGGAGATCGACCTGACAGACCTGCCCGAGAGCTGGCATGATCAGGCGGCCGAACTGCTGGGGCGACTGCGCCGGGCGATGCTCCGGCACCGGGACGGCGCCCTGCTCGTCGCAGGCACCTTCCCCGCCGAACCGCAGACCCTCGCCTTCACCGACCGCCTGCTGACCGCCCTGCTGCGCGGCTGCCCCACCCGCAGAACGGCCGCATGGACGGCCTGGAACCTCTTCTATTTCACCCTGGGCCTCGTCCAGGAGGAACAGGCGGCGCCCGCCGACGACCGCGACCGGCTCCGCGCCCACGTGGCCGAACACCACTTTCCCGGACTGAACTCGGCGCTGGACGACTTCATGTCCGTCGACTTCGAGGCACGCTTCCGGTTCGGCATCGGACAGATCCTCCACTCCGCCTCGACCGAAGCGGCAGCTGAGCACTGAAAAGGGACCGGGCAGGCAGCAAGCGCCTTTCCAGAGGTTCCGTCGGTAACTGGTGGGGAATCAGAGGCTGGTCCAGAGAGCTGCGGCGGTCAGGACATGGCCGGGTGCGGGCACGAAAGAAGGCATGTCCCCGTCGTCGGCGGTCGGGCCCACCGCCTCGGCCGCCTGACCGCCATGCACGCACGAAGAGCAGCCGCCGGCCGGCGCGGGGGCCTCGGCCCCACCCACCGTCTCGGCCGCGTACCGGCGACGGGCCAGGGCCGCCGTCGGTCCGGTGACGGCGGCCGTCGGCTCCGATTCGGCGCGCATCTCCTCGGCTCGAAGGGGCATTCCCGGTTCGGGGTGCATAACCGAAGAAACGGTGGAGACACCGACTTCGGCTTCGTCATCCCTGCCGCAACACCTCCGCTCTCCCCCGGCACACTTGTTACCACCGAGGAAACTTCCCATAGTCGTTACGGGTCAAGGAACGCCCGGGCCCCATGGGCGCCTTTCGCCTTCCCACCGCCCACCCGCCTCCGACCGGTCGAGCAGCGGATCCTGCCGCCATGGCGATCAGGGACGCCCGGCGCACGCGGCCGCACTCCGACCAGCAGGAGGAGGCAAAGGGGCCGGCCTCTGGAGAGGCGCCACCGATACAGGTTGTGATCTGAGCCACTCGGGGATGTTCTTCCGCGCGGCTGACCAGGCTGTTAGCGTCTGAAAAACCGGCGAGTCCACAATAGCTCGTCCGCGAGGGGGAGCACGGCCATCGACCGAACACCCGCCAACGCTTTACCTGCCGAGTGGGTTCGGGATCCGAATGGCCCACTATTGATTTTCCGCGCGCCCGGCCAGTGCCGTCCGGAACTCCGCGATCATGAAAAAGGCTCGCGCGGCGGCGATGCACCGTCATCCGGAAGCACCCCCGCGCTCATCTCTTTTGTTGCGGCACAGAGCAACGGAAATTCTTGCCTGTCGCGTTCTCATGCATGCGAGCGCCCCCTGCCGGGCGCTTCCTTGATGTCGGCTCCAAGGAAGGGAACACCTTGTCGAAGCTCGTCATGTCACTTGACCAGCAGTGCGCGAAGTGGGAGATCGAACCCGAGTTCACCTTTACGGATGACGAACGGGACAACCTGCAGGAGGCGCTGTCGCGGACCACGATATCGCCGTACCGGGAGTACAACGCCTTCGTCAGCCAGGTGAAGGAGATCATCCGGCAGCGGCGGATTCCACAGCGTTTCGTCGACTTCGTCGCCACGCTCGCATCCAGGGATCGAGATCTGGAGCCCGTGGTATGCATCAAGAACGGCCCGTACGACCGGGACGTTCCACCCTTCGACTTCGAGAACCCGGTGGAGTCGAAATACGAACTCAAGAAGACGTTCGTCGCCGAGGCGATGCTGTCACTGTTCGCCCAGCTGTGCGGAACCCCGGCCATCGGCTACGTGAACGTCAACGACGGTGACGTATTCCAGGACATCTACCCCAAGAAGGCGATGGCCGACACCCAGTCACAGAAGGCGCTGCGGGAAATCCATTTCCACAAGGATCTGGCGAATCATTTCGTCCGCCCGGACCAGGTGTACATGGTCGGCATGCGCAGCGACCCCGTGAACGAGGTGTACACCAGCTTCGTCAGGAACATCGACGTATGGGCACGGTTCGACGAGGACGAACTCGCCCTGCTGCGCAAGCCCGAGTTCCATACCCCGTTCGACGACCTGACGGTAGTGGGCGACAAAAAGCTCGGGGAGGCCGACCGGCACCCGGTGCTCGGTGAACTCGGAGATCTCCGGTACTTCGAGAACCGCACCCGCGGGCTGACCGATCAGGCGAGCGCTCTGCTCGAAAAGCTGAATGACGTACTGCACAGCCAGAAGTGCCGACTGTTCATCGAGCCCGGCGACTTCGTCGTGACCTACAACAACCACACCATCCACGCGAAAGAGGTGGTGAAGGTAGGGAACGAGGAGACGCTCAAGCAGCGGTGGATCATCAAGACCGTCAATGTCGATTCGGTGGCCCGGCATCTGCACCATTTCGTGGACGGCACCGAATACCTGGTCAACGGCTAGCAGCCGACTCAAAGGAAGATCGAGGACTGAATGTCGCTGGCAGCAAGGCGGCCGAGACTGATCTCGCGCAGCGGCGGTGTCGTGGCCACCGCGTACCTGAGCCTGTTCATGGTGTCCGCGGACAATTCCATCATCAACACCGCGGTACCGAGCATTTCGGCGGCACTGGGTGCGAGCACGCCGGCGGTACAGCTCGCGATCGACGCGTACATGCTGGTCTTCGCCTCGTCGTTGATCATCGCCGGCGGTGCCGTCGACCGCATGGGCGTGCGCCGTTCCTACGCCGTGGGCGTCGGCGTCTTCACGGCTGCCTCGCTGCTGGGCGCGTTCGCGCCCTCCGTGCCTGCGCTGGTGCTGTCCCGCGCGGGCATGGGTATCGGCGCGGCATTCATCGTGCCGAGCATCTTCGGGCTGTTCGCCGCGGAGCTGACCGACGACGGCAGGCGGCGCGTGCTGGCGCTGTGGCCCGCTGTCGTCGGACTCGGCGTGGCCATCGGACCGGTACTTGGCGGTCTGCTCCTGACCCGGTTCTGGTACGGATCGATTTTCCTGATCAACGTGCCGGTCGGGGTGATCGCCCTGATCGGCACCGCCACCCTCGTCCGGCGCAGGGAGCCGGTGTCCGCCCCGGCGCGCCCGGACCTCGTCGGAGCGGCACTGCTGCTGACCGGCGTCGCGGCGCTCGCCTCGGCGATCATCTTCGCTGCCGACGGCGGGCTCCCCGGCTGGCTGAGGTGCGCCTTCGGCGCCGCCGGTCTGCTCGCGCTGATCGGCTACACGGCTCATGAACGGCGTACCGACCGGCCGCTGTTCGACCTCGGTTACTTCCGGGTGCGCACCTTCACCGGAGCCGTCGTGGCCATGTCCGGTCTGTTCTTCGCCCTGTTCGGCACGGTGTTCCTGGCCGGTCAGTTCACCCAGTACGGCTTGGGCTGGAGCCCCTTGGCCGCCGGTGCCGGTCTGCTTCCCCTCGCGGTGGGGCTGACCGCCGCCTCGGTGTCCTGTGCCGCGATCACCGCCCGGGCCGGGGCCAGGGCCGCCGTGGTGACCGGGCTCGGCCTGGGCGCGGCCGGCTGCGCCCTGTGCGCGCTGGCCGCCGCGGATCTGCGGTATCCGCTGCTCGCCACCGGACTGCTGTGCTGCGGGCTCGGGATGGGGCTGTCCGTCGGCCCCGCGCTGACGCTGATCGTCACCAGTCTGCGGCCGGCCGACTCGGGCGTCGGGTCCTCCGTGAACGCCATGTTCCAGCAGATCTGCGGCGCCGGCGGCGTTGCGGTGATGGGCCTGGTGTTCTCGGCGGGCTACGGGTCGCGGATCGCCTCGGCTCCCGGTCTTCCGACGGCGGCCGGATCGGTCGGTGACGATCATGAGCTGCTCGCCCACGGTTCCGGCCAGGCCGCCGCTCGGTTCGCCGACGCAGTGAGCTCCGGCCTGCTCGCCGCCTGGATCACCGGCGCGGTGGTGGCGGCGGTCGCCGCCCTCACCGCCCTCGCGATCCTGCCCACCACCCCTCGTACCCGCGTCACTCCCCGCCCGCGAAAGGTGAACGCCTGATGACCTCGCGCACCGGCGCCACGCTGTACGCCGCGATCGCCGCCCATGCGACCGACCGGCCCCACGAAACCGCCCTCTCCCGTGGCGAGACCACGCTGAGCTACCGTGAACTCGCCACAGCCGCGGACACGTTGGCCGCGCGACTGCGCGCGCTCGGCGTCGTGCCGGAAACCGTGGTGGTCATCGACCTGCCGGTCGGCTTTGAGACCGTCGTCGCGATGGCTGCGGTCAGCCAGGTCGGCGCGGCCTTCACCCTGCTGGAACCGGACCTGCCTGCCCCGCGCAAGCAGCTCATCATCGACGACTGCCGCCCGGTCGCGCTGATCACGGAGTCGGGACCGGCGCGTGGCCCGCAACCAGGACCGCCGCTGGACGAACGGCTCGTCCGGCGCACCTCGCCCGCCGCGTACGTCGCCTACACCTCCGGGTCGACCGGGGCTCCCAAGGGCGTGGTCATCGAGCAGGCCGCGCTGGAGAACCACGTACGGCGCACCATCGACTGGTACGGCCTCACCTCGGCCGACACCCGGCTCCTCTTCTCCTCGATCGCATTCGACCTTGCGCTCGAACAGATCTGCACGGCGATGACAGCCGGCTGTGAACTCGCCTTCCGGGACGAGACGTTCGTGTACGGCGGAGCCGAGGACTTCCTGCACCACTGCCGCCGGCTCGGCATCACCGTACTGAGCCTGCCGACGGGCGTCTTCAACCGGTTCGGCGCCGAACTGGCCACCGCCGCCGGTCACCCCGCGCCGGGCCTGCGGCTGGTCATGGCCGGCGGCGAGGCACCGACCCCGGGCGCGGTGGCCGCCTGGTCGAACGCCGCGCCGCAGGGTACCCGCGTGGTCAACGGGTACGGGCCCACCGAGACGGCCGTCGTCGTCTGTTACCGGGACCTGCTGCCCGGCGACGCCATCGCGATCGGCGCTCCGATCGACGACGTCCGCTTCCGACTGGCACCGCTCGGCGAGGACGGGAAGGCGACCGAGCTGGTCGTCCAAGGTGTCGCGGTCGGCCGCGGCTACCTGGGGCACGCGGCGTCGTCCTCGGCCTTCTGCGTGCTCGACGGCCAGTGGTCCTACCGCACCGGCGACGTGGCCACCGCGCAGCCCGACGGCGGCTACCACCTGCACGGCCGCTTCGACGCACAGGTCAAGGTGCACGGCGGCTTCCGCGTGGAGCCCGGTGAGATCCTCTCCCGGCTGCTGTCCCTCGACTTCGTTCTCGACGCGGTGATCGTGCCGTTCGACGGTGCCGGCAGCCGGCTACTGGCCGCGTTCGTCCGGCTCGACGACAGCCGCGCGCCGCAGCCGGACCCAGCAGCGGCGATCGTGCGTCTGCTGGCCGCCGCCCTGCCCGACTACATGGTGCCCTCGCAGGTCACCGTGGTGGACGCGTTCCCGCTGACCGCACGCGGCAAGGTCGACCAGGCGGCGCTGCTCCACCGGGCACAGACCCGGCCGGACACGGATGCCGGGGCGAGCGCCGATCCCACGGACACGGCCGCACAGCTGCGGCTGGCCTGGCGGCATGTGCTGGGCAGCCCGCCCCAGGACGCGTCGACGAGTTTCTTCGCGGCCGGCGGCGACTCGATCACAGCGATCGAGCTGATCACCCAGGTGCGCAGCAGGCTCGGTGTGCACCTGCGCGCCGCCGAGCTGTACCGTACCCCCGCTTTCGACGCCCTGGCACGGCTCCTGACCGACCGCCGCGACGGAATCCCGACCGCGCATCACACCACCGGAACCACCCTCGTACGGATGCGCCCGGCGGGACATGACCGGCTTTGGGTCTTCCTGCCGCCGCTGTCCGGCGCGGTCACCCGCTACGCGTCGCTGTCCCGTCTGCTGCCCGCCGACGACACCGTGTGGGCGATGGAAACCCCTCCCGAACTGTCCGGCAAGGGCATGGCGGCGCTCGCCGACGGGCTCGCCGAGGTGCTGCTGGAAGGCGGCGTCGACCGGTTCGGCACCATCTGTGTGTCCGGCTTCTCGCTGGGCGGCGTGTTCGGCTACGAGGTCGCCCGCCGGCTGCGCGACACCTGTGGCGAACGGGTCCGTGCCCTGCTCATCGACCCGCCGGACCCCGGCGCACACCGCGTGAGCGTGAACGACGCCTTCGACATCTTCGTCCGCGTCGGCTGGTCGATCCCCGTCCCCGCGCAGCGGTTCGTCACCGAGGCCGGCGGGTTCGACCTGGCGGCGGTCACCGCGGCGGCCAAGGACGCGGGAACCCTGGCGCGGGACGCCGACCAGCGGGAGATCGAGGACGCCTGGACGGTGTACGAATCGAACGCGCGAATCCTCAACGGCCTGGTGCTGACCCCACCCGACGGACTGCAGGTGCACATCCTGCAGGGCGACACCGGCGGCGAGATCGACTACGCCCGCCGCGGACCGACCGCCGTCGCGGCCGACGGCGGCACACCGTGGACGGGCGGAGAGGCCATCGGCCAGTGGCGCGACATCCTGTCCGACGACGCCGTGGACCGGTTGCCGGTCGATCACTTCGCCCTGCTCGAATCACCCAACGACGAACTGGTCCGTGACTGGCTCGCAGCCCGGGCCCAGCACGGGCCCGCACCGTACGTGCCGCGCTGAGCGGATCGGCCGCAGCGGAGAAGCATCGGCGGGGCCTTCGCCACCTCTGGCAAGGGCCCCGCCGCAGGGGCCGAGTCGTCGCCGGTATCAGCGTCGAACGCTCGGGCTTCCCTGGCCTTCCCGGCCTGGCCGCCGCCATCGTCTGCCACAGGTGTCTTGCCCGGCTCACCACGTAGGACACCTTCGGGTCCTGGTCTCGCCTCACTCGCACTTCTCGGCCCGTCCCGCCGGGCCGCTCACGTACTCCACCCGCACGCTGTCGCTCTTCTCCAGTACCCACACCGTCCCTTCGCCCGGGCTCCAGCGGACGGGTACGACGTAGACGCGGTCCCCGGCGATGTGGAAGAGGCGCAGGCCCGAGTACCGGAAGCCGAAGGCGCTGCCCTTCTCCAGGACGCGGAAGTAGCAGCTGCCACCCCCTCGGATCATGAGGTCGTACTTGCTGAAGACGACCACGGCGGGGTCCTTGGTGCTCATGCTCCGTGCGGTCTCGGCGGCCCGGCCCCGGCCCACGACACCGGCGTAGGCGTACACGGCCCAGAACAGCAGGAGCACGCTGATCAGTACGGTCAGTGCCCACACGCGCTGGTGGTGACGTCTTCGCGTCCCGGTGAGGCCGGTGGTGCCGGAGGCTTCGGGCGTGGCGGGCGGCGGGCGGGTGCGGGCGTACGCCGTGAGCAGGAACCCGATGATGGCGCTGAGCGGGATGAGCAGGTCGAACAAGCCGGGGTGGAGCCGGTAGGGAGCGAGCAGCGCCAGCGGCGGGAGCCAGGCGAACCGCAGGCGGCGCGCGGCCCACGCGGTCCTGCGGGGTTCGTCGGCGGCCCACCGGTGGAGTCCCACCGCGGCGAGTGCCGCCCCCGCGACCACCCATGCCGGCAGAAACAGCGCCTGCACGCTCCGCAGCAGATAGTCGCTGGTGGAGAGGTGGAAGAGGGAGTCCTGCAGACCGAGGGCGGTGCTCTCCGCGTCGCTGCTCGCCCAGCCGAAGTAGAAGAGCACCGCCGTCAGCAGTGTCACCAACGAGCCGACCGTGCCGGCCAGTTCGAGCCAGCCGGGGACGGCCGTGGGGGCGGGGTCGGGGGCGGGGTCGGGGCCTGGGTCGGGAGCTGAGCCGGGAACCGGGGCGGGGGCAGGGGTGGGGCCAGGGACACGGCCGGGGCTGGGTGCCGGGGCCGGGGCGGGTGATGGGGCGGGAGCGGGTGACGGGGCGGGAGCCGCCACCGGATCCCGATCAGGCCCGGCCCCCGGCCCATCACCGGGTGCGGGCCCAGTTCCCGGTTCCCGGCGGTTCCACCCCCTCCTGGCACGTCGGCGCACTCGGGCCACGAGCGACGCGACGCGGGTCACGGTGACGACTGCGGGCGAAGAACGGTGACGGTGGGCCCATCGAGGCGGAAGGCGTTGCCGTCACCCCGCAGCGAGACCTGGGCCTTGCCGAGCGGCAGGTCGGCGGGTACCTCGACGGGCAGTATTCCCTTGTGGCAGCAGCGGTCGTTCGGGTCGCCTGCCTGGAACGGGACCTTCCTGTTGTTGAAGTACACCGAGACCGGCACCGGCCAGGTACCGGAGATGAAGAAGTCGCCACCCTGGTACACGGTCGTCGAGCTGTGATCGGTGATCCCGTTCGGGCACGCGTTACGTCCCGCCGGCGCGGCCCCGAACACCACCTTGCCGTCCGGGTGCCGTATCCGGAACAGGGCGAGCTCCTCCAGCACCCGGAAGGCCGCCCGGTACTTGCAACTGCCCGTCGAGTAGCCCTTCACCTGCGCGTATGCGGTGGTGACGGTCTGCCACCGGTCGGTCTGCCCCTGAGCCACGAAACAGGCGGCGACGAGCCCCTTGAGCACGTTCCAGGGGTGCGGGGCGACCTCCCACTGTCCTTGCCGTCCGGCGGCCAGGTAGCGCGTCTGTGCCAGGCGACAGTCCCTGCGCTGCACCAGGTCGTAGACATGATCGAAGTTGGCGTAGTCGTTGGACGGCGATTTCGGGCCGAACGGCGTCCAGGCCAGCTCCTTGCTCGGCTCCGGCCGACCAGGGGCGGCGCCACCAGACGACCAGCTTCCGTGCGAGCGGGCTGCCGGGCCGCCGGGTGTCCACCTTCCGCCTTGGCCGTCCGAACCGCCCTGCCCTGCGCGCGGGCTGTTGTGCGCGCCGGGCCAGGTACCACCGGGGCTCGTAGCAGTCGGTCCCCGGGGCCGGACGCCTCACCGGACCCGGTGGCTTCTTCCGGCCCGGAGGTCTTACCGGGCCCACCGGTTGAGTCCGGCCCCCCAGAGGTACGCGATGCCGACGGCGACGATGACGGCAACGAGACAGTCGGCGCCGCCCCCTTCGGTGTCTTCTCCGCCCGGTCGTTCCCGGACCCGCACCCGGCCGACGACAACGCCAGCACCACCGCGAGCACCACTGCGGTCCTTCTCCTCCGGTCCCCCATGTCCCGCCCCCCGGCAGACATCATCGGGCTTCCACACTTGGACGCCGCAGTGCCAGGGTAGAGGCGAGGCCCTGCCGCACGCTGGAGTTCGTGTGGGCCAGAGCGCTTCTGATGGTTTCTGAACGGTGTCGCGAAGCCGGATGACGATGGCGGTAGCGGTGAGGGTGCCGTCGGAGATGCAGGAGCGTTCGTCGTAGCGGGTGGCTGATGCGCGGAACTGATTCCCCTTGCTCATGCGCCGCTCGACTCTTGCGCTGCCGGTACCGGGTGGTGTCGAAAACGGTTCGGAAGGGCGCCGCGACAGCGGCGCCGGCCCTGTACAAGCCGGTCTGTCACATCACCGCGACGGTACGGTGAGCGCCCCCGCCCCGGCTGTGCCTGCCGCCGCGGTGCACGTCCTGCGCCGCCTACCTCGCCAGCTCTGCCGACCACGGATGACCGGGGTGCACGCGTTCCAGCCACTCGCCGAGGAAGACCCGCCGCGCCCGGCTCAGCAGCGGCAGCACCCTGTCGAAGTCCGCCTGGTCCTTGGGGCGTACCGCTTTCGCTTTGAACAGCAGCACCAGCTCCGGCACCAAGTAGGGGATCCCGTCTGCCGTCCGCTCGACGATCGTGTCGTAGGGCAGCCGCAGCCGCACGTCCCGACGGCAGATCCACGTCCCGTCTTCGTGCGGCTCGCGGAAGACGTCGAACAGGAACTGACCGCTCGCCGGGTCTCGGAGCCAGGTCTGGTAGGTGACCGCCAGCGGCTCAGGTCCCGCCCCCGCCCAGATCCGCCCCGAGCCCACCGCGTCCCACACGTACTCGGCGAAGCGGTCCCGAATCTGCGGGAATCCCGCAGCGGGCACCGCGATCTCCAGATCACCGTGCGGCCGCGGCCGCCCCCCACGGAACAGATCCAGCGCCCATCCCGCCACGACGCACCAGGGCGTACCGACCCCGTCCAGCCGCTCCGCGACCTGTTCCGGCCGCCAGGCATCCGCCCACCGGGCATCCAGTTCCTCCGCGTCGGGCACAATGCCGCCGGGCGGCAGGACCTCGGTCATCGGCACAACCTACTACTGCCACGCCCCGGACCGGATGCCGCATTCTTGCGGCGGCCGGCGCCAGGACCTACCAGGACGGGACGACCTCGTTGCCTGCCGTGGCCGACCCGCCGAGGCGGACAGTCGCGATATTCCGTTCGTACCGGGACTGCTGGAGTCACACGGTGAACTGGTCGGGGTCCGCCGCCGCCCAGTCCGCCGCCCAGTCCTGGGGCGGCCCGTCGAGCAACTGCCCCGGAGCGAGCCAGGTGTAGAGCTCGGCGTACGACCGGACCGTGTCGGGGCCGACGCGGCTGCGCAGCATGTGCGGGCGCAGCTCGCCCGGCTCCCGTACGCCCATCGCCGCCATGATCTGCAGGGCGCTGCGGACCGTCGCGCGCTGGTAGCGGTGCACGCGCTCGGACTTGTCGCCGACGACCAGGGCGCGGGTGCGCCGCGGGTCCTGTGTGGTGACGCCGACCGGGCAGCGGTTGGTGTGGCAGCGCTGTGCCTGGATGCAGCCGACCGCGAACATCATCGTGCGGGCCGCGTTGGTGTAGTCAGCGCCCTGCGCGATGCGTTTGACGATGTCGCTGCCGGTGGCGACCTTTCCGCTCGCCCCGATCTTGATGCGGTCCCGCAGGCCGGTGCCCACCAGCGCGTTGTGCACCGTGATCAGTCCCTCGGTCAGCGGGCTGCCCAGGTGATCGGCGAATTCCAGCGGTGCCGCTCCGGTACCGCCCTCCGCGCCGTCGACGATGATGAAGTCCGGGGTGACGCCCTCGGCCCGCATGGCCTTGCACACGGCCAGGAACTGCCGCCGGGAGCCGACGCACAGCTTGAACCCCACCGGTTTGCCGTCCGCCAGTTCGCGCATCCGGGCCAGGAAACCGACCAGTTCCCGGGGCGTGCCGAACGTCCGGTGGTAGGGCGGAGAGACGACCGTCTCGCCCTGCGGCACCTCACGGACCCGGGCGATCTCGGCGTTGACCTTGCCGCCGGGCAGCACGCCGCCCAGGCCCGGCTTGGCGCCCTGCGACAGCTTCAGGGACAGGCACTTGACCTGGTCGTGCGCGGCCTTGTCGGCGAATTCGTGCGCGTCGAAGTCGCCGTCGCGGGTCCGGCAGCCGAAGTAGCCGGTGCCGATCTCCCACACGAGGTCGCCGCCGTGCCGCAGGTGGTACTCCGACAGCCCGCCCTCGCCGGTGTCCTGCGCGAAGCCGCCCAGTGCGGCACCCCGGTTGAGGGCCAGGATCGCGTTGGCGGACAGCGACCCGAAGCTCATCGCCGAGACGTTCAGCAGTGCCATGTCGTACGGCCGGGTGCAGTCGGGGCCGCCGATGCGCACGGTCGGCGGCTCGTCCGGCACCGGCTGCGGCGCCATGGAGGGGACCAGGAACTCGTAACCGCCTCCGTACATGTCCCGCTCGCTGCCGAACGGCGCCTCATCCTCGGTCCCCTTGGCGCGCTCGTAGACGATGTTGCGCACATCGCGGTCGTAGGGGCGGCCGTCGTAGTTGCGCTCGATGAAGTACTGCTGCATCTCGGGGCGCACGCTCTCCAGCAGGTAGCGCAGCCGGCCGATCAGCGGGTAATTGCGCAGCACCGAATGGCGACGCTGCAAGGCGTCGTGCACGCTCAGGGCGGCGAGCGCCAGTACGGGGCCGGCGGCCGTCCACCACCAGGGCGAGGCGAGCAGGGCGGACGCCGTCAGGACGGCACCCGTCAGGACGAGGACGAAGACAACCGACAGTCGCAGCACATCTGTCAGTCAACCGGATACCGCAGTCGAACACGAAGGGCGACATGCCTGTCCGTGGTCCGGGTCACGTCCGCTGCGTCGATGGCCGGCCGACCGTACGCCCCGTACGGGGTGACGGCCTCGACGTGCTGTGCGACGCCGTCGGCCTCTGCGAACACCACGCCGTCCGCGAGCCAGGCCAGCCCTGCGCCGTACAGGACCATCCCGCTCAGGTGACAACGCCGGCGACACGTGCCGTTCGGCCGACTGCCCCTCCTGTCACTGTACGTCGCGGAGCTGGAGGAGATAGGCGGCGGTCAGTGCAACAGCGCGGTCCTCGTCGTGCGAAAGCTCCACAAGGGCACGGGACGCCGCAGTCCCCGGGATGTCCGCCAGTGCCTGGGTCAGCCGTCCACGTGCGGGGGCTCCGGTGGTGTCACGAGCGAGGCGGTCGACAAGACTGGTCGCGATCCGGTCTGCCGTCGCGGAGTCGCTCGCGAGCCTGCCCAGTGCGTCGGCCGCGTCGGTGTCGTTCCTGCCTGCAACGATCATGTCGATGAGTGTCGGGACCACTTCGGCCACTCCCCGTGCCCCGAGCGCCAGAGCCGCATACCCGCAGACCTCGGCGTCGGGGTCGGTGAGGGCGTTCCGCAGATGCGCGGTCGCCTCGCCGCCGGGCAGCCCGGCGAGGGACCGAACGGCCCGCCTGCGCACCTCGGCCACCGGTGAGCCGAGGCCCTTCGCCAGCAGCGCCGGGCCGTCGTCGCCGGATCGCGCCAGTGCCCAGCGGAGGGTGCCGGCGACGCCCGGCTCCGTCTCGCTCAGTGCCGCCTCTACCAGGGCCTCCGTCGGCACCGGAATTCCGTCGGCCGAGGAGAGGGCCGCGCGCTGGCGGATGTCGGCGCTCTGCGACCCCAGCGCCTGGAGGAGCGCGACGACCTGGAGGGTGTCCTCCCAGTCGGCGGGGTCCGCGGCGTCGATCCGGCACAGCCGCGTGAGCAGCTCGGTCTCGGCCGCGATGCGCTCACGTGTCTGACGGATGAGGTCGCCGACGAGCGCCGAGGGTGTGAAACCGGGATCGTCGAGCGCGCGTCCGATCTCACGCAGCGACAGGCCCAGCGACCGCAGGCTCTCGATGTGGAAGACCCGCCGGATGTCCTGCGCCGCATACTCCCGATAGCCGGAGCCCGTACGGCCCGAAGGCCGTACGAGACCGAGCGATTCGTAGTGCCGGAGCATACGGGCACTGACCCCGGACCGTTTCGACACCTCACCGATCAGCACGGTTCTCCTCGTCCGTCCTGGGGGCCCCGGCGAGGACCCCGACGCGCTTGGCCTCCTCGATCGCCGACTCGAATCCGGCGTCCGGGTCGCGCCGCAGCCGTTGGGTGGCGAGCGCGTGTGCCCGTACGCGGGGGTCAGCGGCCGTGGTCGCGGCGAGCAGAGCCGGCACCGCCGCTTCGCCCAGCGCGACCAGCGCCTGGCTGAGGCTCAGCCGGGTGTCCCGATCGCCGCGCCCGAGCTGGGTCGCCAGCGCCGTGGCCAAGGCGGACTCCGCGCCTTCCGGTACGAGTACGACCGCGGCCCGCCAGGCGCTCCGCGCCACCTCGTCGTCGGCGTCGGACAACAGGGCCGGTGTGATCGCGGGCCACGCCCGCCGGTCCCCGATCTTGGACAGCGTGTGCAGGGCCTGGCTCCGTGCCTGCGCACGCCCGGAGCGGACCTCGCGCAGCAGTCCGGGGAGCGTCAAGGTCACCGGGTGGCGGGTGAGCGCCCAGGTCAGCATGTCGCGGACGAAGAACTCGGGCTCGATCGCGCATCGCTCGACGAGCTTGTCGACGAAGCACGGGTCAGGCGCCGTACCGACCGCCAGGGCAGCCCGCAGTCGCACGGACGAGCGACTGTCCGCCAGCCGCTGGAACGCCCGTATCGCTTCCGTGTCCTGTCTCGTCATGGCCATCGGGACCACCTCCTTGGGCAGCAGTGAAGACCTTGTCACCGTGACAAGGTCAAACGGGGACCGGACGAGAGTGTGTGGGCTCCGGCACACCCGCCCTGTTCCCGTACCACCTGCCGAACGGGGTGCACGCCCCCGTATGGGGTGAAGCATGGTGAGCCCGGACACCGGCACCGGCGTCCGGATGGGTGCGAGAACGGGTGTCCGGGCCGGTGTGAGCGGCGTACCGGTACTGCTGACCCTCGCGGGCCACGACGTCCACGTGGACACCGCCGACACGGAGCGCACCTACCGCAGGACGCTGGGCGGCGGCGCGCTGACCGTCGAGCGCTGCCCGGACGCGACCCATTCCCTGCTCAAGCAGTCCATCGAGCAGTCCGACGCCAAGACCACGCTCACCGCGCTCTTCTCGCCCCGCTCACTCTTCGCGGCCGGATTCCTGGACGACCAGCGGCACTTCCTGAACGGGCTCGGCCGAGGCACCGGCGGCATTTCCCGACCGCCTTTCGACGAAGGCGTGCGCGCCTTCAAACCGGTTCACGCCACCCTCGGGGAGCGCATGGGATCACATCGCTACATGACAACAGGAACACCCGCCCCCAGCGCACTACACACCGCCGTGAGCGAATCATTGTGATGATGCGCTCGTCGCTCTTACGGTTACGTCGCGGCCACAACCGCTCGCGGGAGCGAAGGCGCAAATGCTTCCGCATGGCGTCGGCCAGGCCCCCGCGATTCCCGTCATTCTCCAAGGGAAAAGGAGTGCGACCATGACGTACGAGCGTCCCACACTCACCAAGGCCGGCAGTTTCCGGAAGGTAACGGGCGTCAAGAACACCGGGCCCAAGGATGTTCTCGGCGGCAAGCAGCTCCTCTGACGCGACCGGTGCGGGACGCTGAGCGCACCCGCACCCTGCCCGGTCCGGGCCGGCCCCGCGCCGGCCCGGACCGCGGCCGGCCGGGCCCGTCCGCCGGCTTGCCCCGCCCCTTCCGACGTCCGGAGCCCCCGACCGAAGGCCGTAGCCGTGGAAGAGACCCTGTCCCTGTCGGCCCTGCCCAGCTGGTTCGTCGTACTGCCCGACACCGACGCGGCCACGGCGGTCGCCACGAAGGCACTTGCCTACGCGTCGCACAGCCTGCGCCATGCGTCCGGCAGGCCCTGGCTGGTGGGCCGGTGGGCGGCGGAGACGGCCGTCGTCGGAGTGCACGGCGAGACCCGCGTCGCCGTGATCGGGGAACACTCCGTCACCCTCCAGGAAGCGCGGCGCGCCGCCGCCGCGGTGGCCACCACGGCCTCGTTGACGGCGCTGGACCGGCACAGCACCACATGGGCCGGCAGCTTCCACCTCATGGCCAGCTCGGGCGGCCGGGTCCGGGTGCAGGGCGGCGTCGTCGACCTGCGGCGGGTGTTCCACGCCGACGCCCCCTCCCCGGCGTCCGGCCCGGTGAGCGTCGCCTCCGACCGGGCCGACGTGCTGGCCGAGTTGGTCGGTGCGGCGCTGGACGAACGCCGGCTCGCCCTGGAGCTGCTCACCCTGGGCGTGCCCCACCCCTTGTCCGGCTCACCGCAGTGGCGGGGGGTCCGGGCCCAGCCCGGTGGTCACTACCTGACTCTCGGCATCGACGGACGGGCCCGGTCGGTCCGGTGGTGGTCACCACCCGCCCCCGAAGTCTCCCTGGCGGAGGGAGCCGCGCGCCTGCGCGAGGCGCTGACCACCGCCGTCCAGGTGCGCGTGCGGGGACGCGACCTGGTGACGGCGGACCTGGGCGGGCTGGATTCGACCGCCGTGTGCTGTGCGGCGGCAGGCGGGGACGCGCAGGTCGTCGCGTACACCGCAGCCCTCCACGACGAACTCGGTGACGACGTGCACTGGGCGCGGCGGACCGTCCAGGCCCTGGGGTCCGTCGAGCATCACGTCGTACCCGCCCAGGACACGGCCCTGACCTTCGACGGTATCGACACGCTCCGGGACATCCTGGATACGCCCAGCATGCTCACGGTCGACCGCAACCGCCGCATGCACCTCGTGTCTCTGGCCGCCGCACGGGGGTCCGGCCTGCACCTGACCGGGCTGGGAGGCGACGAATTGCTGGCCGGTACGCCCGCCCGGCTGCACGACCTGACAACCGCCCACCCCCTCGTCGCCCTGCGGGACGTGCGCGGGTACGCCGCCAAGTACCAGTGGCCCCGACGCAAGGTGCTGCGCCAACTCGCGGACCGCCGCTCCTACCGGTCCTGGCTCGCCCGGGTCGCCCGGGACCTGACCGAGCCGGCGGCCGCCGCGGACGAGCCGCTGCTCGACTGGTCCGTGCCTCCCCGTATGCCGCCCTGGGCCACGCCCGAGGCCGTCGCGGCGGCGCGCGAGCTGCTGACCTCCTGCCTGCCGGACGCCGAGCCACGGGGCAGCGGACACGGCGAACACCGGGAGCTGGCCGCCATGGACGGGATCTCCCAGTGGACCCGGCACATCGGGCAGATGGCCGCGCCCCTGGGGGTCACCGTGGCCGCCCCGTACTACGACGACCGCGTCATCGAAGCGTGCCTCGCGGTCCGGACACCGGACCGGATCACCCCATGGCGCTACAAGCCCCTGATCGTCGAGGCCACCCGCGGCATCGTGCCCGAATCCGTCCGCACCCGCGACACCAAGGCCAACGCCACGTTCGAGGAAGAGACCGGGCTGCGGCGCCACCGCGCCCGGCTGCTGTCGCTCTGCGAGGCATCCCGGCTGGGGCAGCTCGGCCTCGTCGACGTGGGCGTCCTGCGGGAATGGTGTCGCCGCTCGCTGTCCGCGGAGACGGAGAGCTATCTGCTGCACCCGACCGTGGCCTGCGAAGTGTGGCTGCGTTCCCGCGAGACGGCACCGGCACCGCCCGGCCGCTGACCGATTGGAAAGGTGAAGGCGATGTACGCGCTGAAGCCCGGTGTTCTGCTGACCGAGACCGAGTACGGCATGGCGCTGCTCGACCAGAAGAGCGCCGAATACTGGACCCTCAATCCCACAGCGGCCGTCGTCCTCCAGACGCTGCTGGACGGCCACGGCGTCGGCCGGGCGGTGCAGGCGCTGACCGGGCGCTACGAGGACGTCGACACCGAACTGGCCACCCAGGACGTCACTCGCATCATCGACGACCTGCGCTCCGCGGGCCTCATCGCATCGTAAGAGCCGCACCGGGCGCGCACCCGGCCCAGGGAAGAGGTACGCAATGTCGGCACCGGAAGCGGTTCCCTACCGCCCTCGCTCCATCCCCTTGCCCCGCCGCTTCACGGCCCGGGTGGCGGTGAGCTGTGCTCACGTACTGGCCACCCTGCCGCCCGGCCGCATCCGCGCCGTCCTGGGCCTGTTGCGGCGCGGTGCCCGGCCCGCCACGCTCGCCGAGGCGGGCCGGGCCCGGCAGACGGTGCTCGCCGTGAGCCTGGCCGCCGGAGGCAGCAGAGGGTGTCTGCCCCGGTCCCTGGCCACGGTGCTGCTGTGCCGTCTGCACGGGCAGTGGCCCGTCTGGTGCGTGGGAGTCCGCACGCGCCCTCCGTTCGCCGCACACGCCTGGGTGGAGGCCGAGGGCGAACTCGTCGGTGAGAACGTGCCGGCCTCCTACTTCCAGCGCTTCTTCGCCGTGGAGTGAGGCCGTGACCTCAGCACCCCCCGTCGAGACGCGGCCCACCGGCGGACCGGCGCACCCATCGGAACGACCGGACGGCCTCCCCGGCCCCGGCACCGCGTGGTCCGGCCTCCGGGCTCTCGCCGGCCACCTCCGGCCGCAACGCGGGCGCATGCTCGCCGGTGTCGGGCTCGGTCTGCTCGGCAGCCTTCTGGGGCTGGCCCAGCCGATGGTGGCCAAGCAGGTGATGGACACCATCGGCCAAGGGCGGCCGGCGGCCGGTCCCGTGGTGATCCTCAGCACGCTGGTGACGGTCGGCGGACTTCTCGCGGGCCTCGGCCACTACGTGCTCGACTGCTCCGCCGAGTCCATCGTCTGCACCGCCCGCCGCCGGCTGACCCACCTTCTGCCGCGCCTGCGCGTGCCGGTGCTCGAAAACACCGAGCCGGGAGACCTGATCGCCCGTGTCACCTCCGACACCGCGTTGCTGCGGCGCGCCGCCCCCCAGGCCGTGTCGGCCGCGGTCACCGGCACGCTGATCACCGCGGCGACCGTCGTGATGATGGGGGTGCTGGACGCCGTCCTGCTCGGCGTCACCCTCGTCGTGATCGCGTTCGTCGGCCTCGTCGTCCTCGTGGTGTCCCCGCACATCGGCCGGGCCACTCGGCACACGCAGGAGGCCGTCGGCCGCCTGGGGGCCGGGCTCGAACGGACCCTGGGTGCCCTGCGCACCGTCAAGGCGGCCGGTGCCGAGCATCGGGAGACCGCCGCGCTGCACCGTGCGGCCGAGTACGCCCGCCGCACGGGCGTGCGCGCCGCCGCGTGGGAGGCGGTCTCCGCCACCTTGTCGGCCGTCGTCCTCCAGGTCTGTTTCCTGGTCGTACTCGGAGTCGGCGGCGCACGCGTCGCCTCCGGCGCCACCGGCGTCTCCACGCTCGTCGCCTTCCTCCTCTACCTCTTCGCCCTCACTCCCCGGATCGGGCAATTGGTCGAAGGGGTAGGCCAGTTGCAGATCGGGGCGGCGGCCGCGGTGCGCATCCGGGAAGCCGAGACGCTGGAGGCCGAGGAAGCAGGGCCTGCGGAAGCGGGGTCCGCGCAACCGGAGGGTGCGCGACGACGCGGCGACGAGGCGGCCGCGGCTCCGCGGCGGCCCCCGGCCCCGCGCGCACGGTGCGAACGCCCCGCCGCCGTGGCCTTCCAGCACGTGCGCTTCACGTACCGGCCGGGTCTCCCGCCGGCCCACCAGCACGTCTCCTTCGCCCTTCCCGCCGGAGGCACGACTGCGCTCGTCGGGCCGTCCGGTGCGGGCAAGACCACCGTTCTCGCCCTCATCGAGCGTTTCTACGAGCCGGACGCCGGACGCGTACTGCTGGACGGCAGGGACGTGCGCCAGTGGCCTCTCGGCGAACTCCGTGCCGCCATCGGCTACGTCGAACAGGACACGCCCGTACTCGCCGGAACCCTGCGCGACAACCTGACGCTGGGCGCAGCCGACGTCACCGACGAACAGGTCGCCCGGGTGCTGCGTCTGGCCCGGCTCGACACCGTGACGGACCGCCTGCCGCACGGTCTGGACACCCCGGTCGGCCACCGCGGCAGCCGGCTCTCCGGCGGTGAACGGCAGCGGGTGGCGATCGCCCGGGCCCTGCTCCGCCGGCCCCGGCTGCTCCTGCTGGACGAGGCCACCTCCCAACTCGACGCGTCCAACGAGGCGGCCCTGCGCGACACCGTCACGGATGTCGCGCGCCGCACCACCGTCCTGGTCGTCGCGCACCGTCTGTCCACCGTGACCACCGCCGACCGCATCCTGGTCATGGAAGCCGGGCGGGTACGGGCGCTGGGAACCCACACCGAACTGCTGGCACGTGACTCCCTGTACGCCGCATTGGCAAGCACCCAACTGATCGGCCCCGGGCGAGGGCACGGCCCCTCGGCCCCGGTACCGGAGTGCTGACCTCTTCCCGCAGACAGCACTCGGCCGGTTTCCCAGTCGTCTCCCGGGAAACCGACGCCGAGGCCGGCACCCCGCATCCACCTCACCGGCCCGGCTCTCCCCAGGAGCATCGGCGCCGATCGGGTCGGCCGCAGCGTCGTACGGTCGAGTGCGGCATCGACCGTCGCGTGTGTTCACGGAAAGCTGCCTGAGATGTTCCGCTCGTCGGTGACGGCTTTCCGGTTGACGGACGGCGATGCGGTTTCCCGGTGACTCCTCAGGGAATCTCTGGAGGCGACGGTCCAGCCGTTCAGCCGCCCGATCATTCCGTGCCTCGTTCCGACCGATGATGCGGCCCGTTGCGGGCTGCGTTCCCGGTGTCGGCCCCCTTCAGCAACTCATCCCGTTCGTGGCTCGCGCGAGGGAATTCCCTGCCGTTTCCGGCATCCGGCTGGGCGGGCCGGATCGACGTATGTCCAAGGAGTGTGCATGCCCGCTCGGTTTTCCCGCCGCAGAGACACCGCCGCCATTGTCGAACGCATGGGAAGAGTACGGCTGTTCGCCGTCTTCATGCGGCCGACAGCGGCGTACGACGTCGAAAGCGAACGCGGACGTGACCTGATGCTCGACCATTTGGACTGGCTGCTGGACCTGGAGGACGAAGGGCGCCTCTTCGCCGGAGGGCCGCTCCGCGCCGGCAGGCCGGAGGAGGCGCCGCCGAGGGAATCGGCCGTGGACCCCACCGGCTTTTTCGTCATCGGCGCCGCGTCCCCCGAAGAGGCCCAGGAACTCGTCGCCCGAGAGCCTTTCGCGCGCGCGGGCTGGCGTACCTGCGTGGTGCACACGTGGCTGCTCAACGAAGGGGTCACGATCGCCGTGGGGCGTCGGATCGAGGAGATCTTCGGCGGGTCCGAACCGGAGCTCGGTACGGCCTCTTGGGAACGCACCGACGAGCCGGGGAAAGGAGCTTGAATGCCTGCCGTGCTCTACGACTTCGACGGCCTGCTCATCGACAGTGAAACGGCGGGGCTGCTCTCGTGGCAACGGGTGTACGCCGAGTTCGGACACGAACTCGACCTGGCCCACTGGCTTTCCGAGACCGAAGCGGGGCGGGGCCCTTGCATGCCGACGGAGCGGCTTGCGGAGCTCGTCGGGAAACCCGTGGACTGGGAGGCGGTGGAACGCCGGCGGATCGTGTGGCGGGACGAACTCCTCGTCGCCCGCCCGGGTGCCGAGGACCATCTCGCCGAAGCCCGGCGGCTCGGTTTCGACCTGGCCATCGTGTCGAACGCGCCGGACTGGTGGATCCGGCAGCGGCTGGACAGCGCCGGAATCGCTCCGGAGCTCTTCGAGGTCATCATCTGCAAGACCGAGGGAATCGCACGGAAGCCGGCCCCGGACGCCTACCTGGCGGCGCTGCGGGAACTGGAGTGCGCGGCCGGTGACGCCCTCGCGTTCGAGGACAGCCCGGTGGGGATCCGGGCCGCGCGGGCCGCCCGGATCCGGTGTGTGGCGGTGCCCAACATGGTCACCGCGCATTTCGACCTGTCCGCCGCGGATGTGACGCTGCCGTCCTTGGCTGCCCGGCCGCTGGCGGAGGTGGCCGGCGCGCTGCTCACCGCCGGCTGCCCCGGGGTCAGGGAACGATCACCAGACGGCCGGTGACCCCGCCGCGCGCCAGGCGGTCCAACGCCTCGTTGATCCCGGCGAGCGGGTACTCCGCGGCGATCAGCCCGCGGAGGCTCCCGGCAGCGGCCATCCGCACCACGTCCCGTGCGTCGTCGAGCGTGGCCCCCACGGAGCCGAGCACCGCCGTCTCACGGGAGACCAGCGGGAACACGTCCAGGGCCACGGGCCTGCCGGTGTAGCCGACGACGGCCACCCGCCCCTGGAGGTCGGCCAGCAGCACATCGAGGTTGAGGGTGTCGGTGCTGCCGACGGTGTCCACCACGACGTCGCAACGGAGGATCTCCATACGGGAGGAACGCTGCATGGCGCCGACCGGGTGCGGGTCCGCCGGATCGACGGCCGCGAGCGCCCCGTACCGCAGCGCCGCCTCCCGGCCGCAGGGGCGCGGGTCGAAGGCGACGACGCGGGCACCGCGCGCGACGGCCGCCTGGACACAGGCCAGTCCCACGCCTCCCGCGCCGACGACCGCCACCGCCTCTCCCGCCAGCAGCTTGGCCACCGACCGGAGGACGTGCAGCGCGGTGGTGCCCGAGCACCCGAGGACCGCCGCCTCGGCGAGCGGGACGTCCGCCGGGACGGGCACCAGACAGCGCGCGGCGGTCAGGAAGTACTCGGCGAATCCTCCGTCGGTGTCGAACCCCCACTTGGCGAGCGGGGTGGGGCAGAGATTCTCCAGGCCCAGTGCGCAGCGGCGGCACACGCCGCAGCCGTGGTAGTAGTACGCCAGCACACGGTCCCCGACGGCGAGCCCCGTGCTCCGGGCCGCGCCCTCCCCCAGCTCCGCGACCTCGCCCGCGATCTCGTGGCCCAGGATCAGGGGCAGCCGGGGCGTGGCCGGCACCCCCGCGGCGAGGTGCAGGTCGGTGTGGCACACGCCCGCGGCCCGGACCCGGATCACCGCCTCGCCCGCGCCGGGCAGCGGGCGGGCACGCCGCTCCAGGGTCAGCGGCCGGCCGGCCCCGTTCAGGACGGCGGCGAGCATCGTGTGGTCCGGGTCGCTGTCGACAGCGTGGGCACCGGCCGTGGCACCGAGGTCAGTCACCCTGCTCACCGGGCCAGCGCACGTCGAGGTGCCACGCGGCGTCGAACACGTCGACCTGGTGCTGCACGCTGCGCAGGTACAGGAGCTGCATCCGCTCCCGGCCCGCCTCGTCGGTCCGGGCCGCCTCCGTCTCCATCATCTCGGCGTGCACCTGGGCCATCCGGTGAACGGCCCGCTGGACGTAGATGTCGGCCCATCTCTGGTACGCGGACGGCCCGGCGACGCGGACGTCCGCGAACCGCCGCCCGATGACCTCGGTGAACATCGCGCACGGCAGCAGCGCCGAGGCGATGTCACCGATGCTCCCTTCCAGGGAGGTGCGGACGAGGTGGTTGGCGTACGCCTCGCGGGCGGGGATGTAGGCGGCGGGGCCGATGCTCAGCTTCCCGGTGACTCCCAGCTCGGCGAGGATCTCCTCCTTCGCCCTGATCTCCCCGAGCACCCACACGTCGTCCAGGACGGTGGCGGCGGCCTTGGACCACGCGGAGCCGGTGGGGGCCTTGGCCAGTCCCAGGGCGAGCGCACGGTGCAGGTCGGAGATGTAGGGGGCGTCGTTGACCTGGAAGGAGACGAACTTCTCGACCGGGAGTGTGCCGGCGGCCATCGCCTCGATCCACGGGTGGTGCCGGTAGGCGCGCCAGGCTCCGCAGGCGTGCCGGCGGCACCGTTCCACGAATGAGTCGACCATCAAGAGACCACCTCTCCGGAGGGACCGCGCGTGCGGTCAACTGCCTGTACGAGAGCCCGGCGGACGAGGACCCGGACCAGGTGGCGCCGGTAGTCGGCGGAGGCCAGCGCGTCGGACCGGGTGCGGACGGTCCGCGCGGCCAGGTCGGCCGCCCGGCGCACCGCCGGTGCGTCCACCGGGCCGGAGCACAGCGAGGCACCGGCCTCAGCGAGTGCCGCGCCGTCGTGTCCGGCGACGAACGGCGCGATGCGGGCGCCGCGGCACCGGCCGTCCGGGCGCAGGTCCAGCCGTACGGCCACGCCGCCGAGGTGGGCGCCGAAGGTCCGGCGGCCGGCCCGCAGGAAGGCCCACCCCTCGCCGGAGCGGCAGCCGGGTACCTCGACGGCGGTGACCAGTTCCCCGGGGCCGGGGCCGGCCTCGGCGAACAGCTCGCGGGCGGCACGGTCGTGCGTGTCCGCGGCCCGGCGCACCGTGACGCGGATGTCCAGCACCGAGCAGAGTGCGGACATCTGGAGCTCGGGGGCGGCCTGCGCGACGGCCCCGGCCAGCGTGCCTCGCTGCCGTACGAGAGCGGTGCCCATGGTGCGCAGTGCGGCTGCCAGCAGGGCGTGTCCGGGATGCCGGGCCGCGACGGCGAGGACATCGGCCTGGCGGGCGGCGCAGCCGATCCGCAGTACCGGGCGCGGGCCGCCCGGCCGGCCCGCCAGGGCAGTGACGCCGTCGAGTCCGGGGACGTTGTTGATGTCCACGAGCAGGGCGGCCCGGCGGCGGCGCGAGCGCAGTTCCGGTATGAGACTCAGCCCGCCGGCCAGTACGGCGGCGCCCGGCGACATGTCGAGCACTTCGAGTGCGTCCTTCAGGTCTCGGGCCGCGTGGAATGCGAAAGGTGCTGCGTGCATGGACGCCTCCGGCGGTCGGACGGGCTGCCCTTGTCGGGCCGTACGGGAATCGCGGCGCTCAGTCGGCCTCTTCGGCGGTCACCTTCACCTCACCGGCCGGCACGTACTCCTCACCGGTCACCGCCGCGTACGGCAGCCGCCGTTCCAGCGGCAGCATCAGGGCGGTGCCGAGCAGCGCGACCCCGCCGAGGACGATCCAGGGCAGCTCCGCGCGCCGGCTGAACAGCACGGTGAACAGGACCGGGGAGACGATGGTGCCCACGGTGAAGGAGTACTGGAACGCCGCGAGGTAGAAGCCGCGTGCGGAAGGCGGCGCGGCGCTCGCGGCCAGGGAGTTGGACGCCGGTTCGTGAATCAGCTCGCCCGCGGTGTAGCAGAGCAGCACGAGCAGCAGGAATGCGGGCAGCGCCGCGTGCGGCAGCAGGAGGGCCACGGCCGACCCGGCGCACCACACAGTCCAGCAGAGGCCGGACAGTGCCATCGTCCGCACACGCGTCATATGCCGCCGGACGAACCGGCTGACGAGGGCGGGGGTGGTGGCGAGCAGCACGGTGTTGACGGCCAGCAAGGGCCCGACCACCCAGTCGTCCACTCCCAGGCCCTTGGTGACGTACACGGGCAGCGCGATGGTCAGAAAAGTGCTGCACACGGCGAACGCGGTGTTGGCGAAGATCAGTTGGAGGTAGGGCCGGTCGCGCAGCAGGGCGCGGTGGCCGACGCCGAGCGGCTCCGTCCGGGCCCCGGCCTCCGCGGCGGCCTCCGTCTCCGTGACGGCGCGCGGAGGGTGCGTGCGGACGGCGGGGCTCACCCGGACGAGGGACCACACCAGGAGCGCGGCCACCGTGAAGGAGACGCCGTTGACCAGGATCAGGAGGTGGTAGGCGCGGGTGGACTCCCAGGCGAGGGCCGCCCCCGCCGTCATGCCGCCCGCGCCCGTCCCCGCGGCTCGGATCATGCTCGCCCTGGCGAACCACCACTCCTTGGCCCGGCCGGTGGTGTCGGCGTCCGCCAGTTCGGCGATGAGGGTGAAGACGGAGGACCAGTAGACGCGAGCGCCGATGCCCTCCACGAGAACGGCGGCCATCAGGGAGACCGGTCCGGAGACCTGGAGGTACAGGAAGAATCCGACGGCCTGGACGAGTTGCCCGGTGATGACGACGGGACGGGCGCCGAAGCGGTCGGCCACCCGGCCCGCGAGCAGCGGCACGGGCAGGGTGAGCGCGGTCGCCACACTGACGAGCGTGCCGATGAGAGGCAGCCCGATGTCCGTGGCGTGCAGAAAGTACAGCAGGGACAGCGGCACGTACAGGCCGGTGCCCAGCGCGTCCACCGACATCGCCGCGAACAGGGGCCAGGCGGCGGGGGAATGTTCCCGGGATTTTCTACGAGGCACCGTGGGCGACCTCTCCTCTTGTCGGGTGCGGGTGCCGTACATTGTTCCGGCGCACACCAGCAAGGACAAATAAGAATATGAAATCACCGCGTCCTGCGGCTCATACATCGAAGGAGACGAGAAGTGCTGGAGAACCGCGCCCTTTTGGTGCGCCCCGCCGAGTAACACCGGGTCACGGGCCGATTGTTCAGCCAAACGGTAACCCGCCCCGCGCACGTCGTCCAGAAAACGATCAGAAGTTCAACACCTCGCTCATTCCAGCATTTCGACGCGACCGGCAATCTCGCCAATACGGGCGGGACACATCACTTTCCGGCAAGCGCGTAAATTCTGGTTGACCGTTAATGACTGTGGGTATTGAGCACTCGTGCCGGAACAGGCCGACGAACCTCTGCTGATTCGTCCGGTCCGGAACAGCCGTCCGGCGTGAAGCCGCCGTCCGGTCAGAAGCGCCGCCGTCCGATCCGAAGCCGCGGGTGAGCACCACCTCCGCACGGACGGAATGCGCGGCGGGGCAACGCCACGGTGCGGTTCTCCTGGGGGGAAATCATGTCTCGAACCGACTCCGGCGCTCGCACCGACACCCGCGTGGAGGTCACCTGCGAGGTCGACGGGGTGAGCCACTGCCTGCGCGCCGAGCCGCGCGAGACGCTCGCGGGGCTGCTCGCCGGCCTCGGCTCCCCGGTCAGCACCGGCTGTGACCAGGGAGAATGCGGGGTCTGCACGGTGCGCCTCGACGGCCGGCCGGTACGGTCCTGCCTCGTCCTGGCCGCGCAGTGCCACGGCGCGAGCATCCACACCGCACGCTCCGGCGCTCCGGCCCTGACCGGTGTGCGCGCGTGGCTGAGCGCCGCCTCGGCGCTCCAGTGCGGGTACTGCACACCTGCGTTCGTGACGCTGCTGACCGACACCGCCGACACCGCCGACACCGCTGGCACCGCCGACACCGCAAACCGGACCGTTGAAGAAGGTCCGGCAGCCGTAGCCGGCGCACCGGCACGCCACCGCATCAGCGAGGCGACCTGCCGCTGCACCGGCTACCCCGGCCTGGCCCACGCGGCGTCCGGCCTGGCGGCGGGCACATCCCCTCCCGGACGCCCCCCGCGCGTCGAGGACGAGCGGCTGCTCACGGGCCGCGGTGACTTCGTCGGCGCCCGCGATCTGCCCGGGCAGCTGTGGGCACGGGTGGTCCGCAGTCATGTCGCCCACGCGGCCCTGCTGCGCGTCGACGTCCGGCGCGCTCTGCGCCATCCCGGTGTGTTCGCCGCGTACACCGCCGACGATCTGCCCGAGGCCATGCGCGTGCTCCACCGGGAGCTTCCCGCCCCGGCGGAACCGGTCCTCGCCACCACCGACCTGCGCTACGTGGGCCAGCCGGTGGCAGTGGTCCTGGCCGAGAGCGCCGCCGCCGCCGAGGACGGCGCGGAACTGGTCGACGTCGTGTGCGCCCCGCGCACCCCGTTGTCCGGCCCCGAGCACGGCACAGCCCACCTCTCCGACGACGACCCGCGCTGGATCGCCACCGTCCGCCAGCGGGTGGGCCCGGAGCCCGCGGACGTCGACGCCGCCGTCGTCCTCACCCGTACCTTCCGCCTCCCCCGGCAGACCGCCATGCCGCTGGAGACCCGCGGCCTGCTCGCCGAGTGGGACGTCCGCGCTCCCCGGCTCACCGTGCACGGCGTCACCAAACACCCGCAGCTCACCAGGCAACTGCTCGCCCGGGCTCTGGACCTGGACCCCCGGCACATCAGTCTGCCCGCGGGAGACGTGGGCGGGGCGTTCGGCGTCAAAGGCGAGACCCACCCCGAGGATCTGCTCGTCCCCTGGCTCACGATGCGCGCCGGACGGCCGGTGAAGTGGCTGGAGGACCGGGCCGAACACGTCGTCGCGGCCCACCATTCGCGCGGCATGGTGTGGCGGGCCGAGCTGCGGGCCGACCCGGACGGGCGCCTGCTGGGCGCCCGTGCCGAGATCGTCGCCGACGCCGGTGCGTACGTCCGCCCGCTCACCACCCTCCAGGCCCTGCTGGCCACGGCCCTGTTCCCCGGCCCGTACCGGCTCCCCCGCTACCGCGCGCGGGCCCGCTGCCTGCTGACCAGCCGGACCCCCGTCGGGCCCCTGCGAGCGCCCGGCCGGCTGGAGGCCGCTTTCGTGCGCGAACGCATGCTGGACCTGCTCGCCCACGAACTGGGCCTGGATCCGGTCGAGGTGCGTCGTCGCAACCTGCTGACCGCCGCCGACATGCCGTACGACGTCGGCACGGTGAACGAGGGGCCGGTGCGCTACGACAGCGGTGACTTCCTCAGCGCGTACGAGCGCGCGCTCCGCCGGGCCGGCGCGGCGCGACCGGGGCCGAGCGGCTCTCCAGACGGCACGGCGCACGGTCCCGGCGGTCCCGAAGACCCCGGCGACGCTCCGGAGGGCGGGTGGCGGCGCGGGACGGCGGTCGTTCCCTTCGTCGACAAGGCCGGCCTGGGCGGGGACGAGCGGGCGGTCGCCACTTTGCGGCCGGACGGCACCGTACGGATCGACGCGGCCGCCGCGCCCTCCGGGCAGAGCCACCGCACGACGCTCGCCCGAGTGGCGGCCACCGCGTTGGGCATCCCCTGCGACCGCGTCGACATCGTGCTCGACGACCACACGTCGGGCGCCACGGGGCCGGGCACCTTCGCCAGCCGCACCGTGACGCACACGGGCAACGCCGTCCACGCGGCTTGCGTCGCACTGCGGCGTCGCGCGGCCGAGTGGACCCGGGCGGAGGGGGCGGACGGGGAGCAGCCCGGCAACGCCGAGGACGCCGAGGACACCGCCTTCGGAGCGCAGGCCGCCGTTCGGGCCTCGGGCACCAGCCGGACCGCCGTCCCGTTCGACCGCATCGCGCGACGGGGCGGTGCCGGGCTCCGGGCGGTCGGCCGGTACGCGATCGACGCGCACACCTACCCCCACGGCGCGGTGACCTGCGCGGTGGCGGTGGACCCGGAGCTCTGCCTGGTCCGGGTCGAGCGGCTCGCGATCTCCTGCGACGCGGGGCGGGTGATCGACGAGCGGGTGGTCCGCGGCCAGCTCGCGGGCGGTCTGGTCCAGGGGGTCGGCGCCGCGCTGCTGGAGGAGATCCGTTACGACGAGCGGGAGCGGCCACTGGTCACCGGGTTCGCGGAGTACCCGCTCCTGCTGGCGGCGGACGTGCCCGATGTCGACGTCGACCTGCTGCCGCCCGCCGCCCCGACGGCCGGGACCCCGTACAACCCGCTCGGCGTCAAAGGCATCGGGGAAGCGGGCACCTCGGCCGCCGCCGCGGCGGTGGCTGCCGCGATATGCGCGGCCGTCCCGGAGTGGACGCCCGCCATCGACCGGCTGCCCCTGTCCCCGGAGCACCTGCACGCCTCCGTGGACGCACTCACCCGGCGGACCGGCGCCCGACATTCGCCGGGCCGCGGTATTCCCGTACCGAGGAGTGACACATGAACATGCCCCTGTACCACAGTTTTCAGGACGCCTATCTCGCCCAGTTGCGGGAGACGTTCGAGAACTCCGCCTACCGCAACGCGCCGAGAGGGTTCCGGAGCCGCGAGCGCATCGGCGTCGCCTTCGGTCTCCTCGATCCCGTCCAGCGCCATCTCGCCCTGCCCGCCCGGCGAGCCAATCTCGTCTTCAATTATGCCGAAGCGCTCTGGTATTTGTCGGGAACGAACGGGCTGGACTTCATCGGCCACTACGCGTCGAGTATCGCCCACTACTCGCAGGACGGCCGGACCCTGCAAGGCACCGCGTACGGCCCGCGCATTTTCCGGCACCCGCCGGACGGCCTGGATCAGTGGCAGAACGTGCTGAACACCCTGCGCGAGGACCCGGACAGCAAACGCGCGGTGATGCAGATCTTCACGCCACGGGAACTGACGGTTCCCGGAAACATCGACGTCGCCTGCACCCTCGCCCTGCAATTCATGATCCGCGAAGGGAAGCTGTGCACGGTCGCATTCATGCGGGCCAACGACGCCTTCCGCGGCATGGTGAGCGACGTCTTCTCGTTCACCGTGCTCCAAGAGGTGATGGCCCGTGAACTCGGCGTCGGCGTCGGCTCGTACAGCCATCACGTCGGCTCCGTCCACGTCTACGACTCGGACGCACCGTGGGCGGAGCAGGTGCTGGCCGAGGCGGCGCGCAGCCCCACCCCGCCCGCCCCGTTCCCCGCCATGCCCCCACAGGACAACTGGCCCTGCATCCAAGAGGTCCTGAACTGGGAGGCCCGGCTGCGCACCGACTCCGTACAGCTTTCCCCCTCCGCGCTGGAACGGCTCGACCTGCCGCCGTACTGGCGCAACGTCATCGGGCTCTTCGAGTGCTACCGGCAAGTGCGGCACGGCACCGGCCTGGCGCCGCGGGTGGCGGCCGTCCTGCCCGGCCTCCACCGCCGGGCGCTGGCCACCCGCTGGCCCCGGCACTTCGCCGGAGCGCTCGCGCAGAGCCGGGCCTGACGCGCCGTCCGCCCGACGGCGGACCGCACGGCCGCCGCTTCGCGTGGGCGGTGGCTGCGCGGTCCGCTCCGGAGGGCCTCGGAGGCGATCTCCGACCGGAGGCGATCTCCGACCGGAGGCATCTCCGACCGGAGGCATCTCCGACCGGAGGCATTCTCCCATTCCCCACCCGTACCCCTCGCCCATTCCCTGAAAGACATACCCCGCAAAACCGCGCCGGAGAATCCGGCCCGGTGAGTTGAACTCCCGATGGAGGACGGCATGACATCCGACAGCACTGCTACGCACCCCACCGCCCTGCGCGAAGTATTCGTGGGCGGCCCCTTCCTTCAGCTCGTCGATCCCAAGACCGGATTGATGTCCGACTCCGACCGGCTCAAGTTCCACCGGCTCATCGAGCACTTCGAACAGCGCGGTGCCACGGTGTACAACGCGCACCGGCGCGAGGCATGGGGCGCGGAATTCCTCACGGCGCCCGAGGCCACCAAACGGGACTACCTGGAGATCAGCCGCTCCGACCTGTTCATCGCTTTCCCCGGTGTTCCGGCGTCGGCCGGTACCCACGTAGAGATCGGCTGGGCGAGCGCGCTGCGGAAACCGATGGTCCTGATGCTGGAGAAGGAACAGAAGCACACCTTCCTCGTCACCGGTCTGGAGAACCAGGCGAACGTGGAATTCATCTGGTTCGCCGACCCGACGGAGATCTACGCACATCTGGACACGGCGGTCGAGCGCGTTCTCGCGCGCAGCGGCGAACGGACCACCATCGGCTGATACGCCGACCGGTCCGGCGTACGGGCCGAGACGCGAACGGAGCCGGACGGAACACCGCGCCCGGTACCCGGCCCCGTCACGTGCCGACGGCACCACCGGCCGTCGGTGCATGTGGGCAGGGACCACCGCGCACCACTTCGGACCACCGCACCGAACGCTCCGGAAGGGGGCACCGATGACAGCCGGCGTTCCGGTCTGTCTGACCATCGGTTCCAGCGACTCCAGCGGAGGCGCGGGAATCCAGGGAGACATCAAGGCATTTGCCTCGGTGGGCTGTTACGCGGCCACCGTCCTCGTCGGCATCACGGCGCAGAACACGAGCGGGGTGACCGGCCGCTGGCCCGTGCCCGTGGAGGCGGTGGCGGCTCAGTTGCGCACCGTCCGTGACGACCTGCCGATCGCCGCGGTCAAGGTGGGGACGACCTGGAGCCCCGAACTCCTCGCGGCCCTCGCCCCCGAACTGGCCGGGTTCGCGGCCCAGGGGGTGCCCGTGGTCGTGGACCCGGTCATGGTGACGGCCGCCGGTTCCTGGCTTTCGGCGGACACGGATGTGACCAAGGCCGTGATCCGCGACCTGTTCCCGTCCTCGGTGGTGATCACACCCAACCGCAGGGAGGCCGGTCTGCTGGCGGGCGGGGACGGTTCCCGCCGGGAGCTCGCCGAGACGATCACGAGGCTGGGAGCGCCGACGGTGGTCATCACACCGGGGCCTGGCGAGAGCGGGGACTGGTTCTTCGACGGCGAACGGCACGCGCACCTGACCAGCGAACGCCACGACAACGCGGCCGAGCACGGCGTGGGATGCGCGCACTCCGCCCTGACCGCCGGCCTGCTCGCCCACGGCCGGCCGCTGGACCAGGCCGTGCGGGAGGCCGGCGCGCGGGCCGCCGCGGGCGTCCGCGCCGGGCTCGGTCACCTCGGCACGCGGGTGCACCCGGTCGATGTCCTCGGTCTCGTGCACCGCGTACCGCCGGTGGAGGGGGAGGTCGGCGGGCGGTGGACGTGAGCACGCGCACGCGGGTGCGCCGGTCCTGAAATCTCCTCTGGCGGGCCCCGCGGGCATCAGGGGGACCGCTCGCCCGCCCCGACAGCTCCGGCACGGGCGCCTCAGCGTTTCCCGGCGACCGGGGACGCCTCCTGCGCCGGAGCGTCCAGGGCCGGTGTGTTCAGGATGCGGAGCAGGGGGATCAGGGTGAGTGCGGTGAGCACGGCGGCCAGGGCGAACACGGGGCGCGGGCCGGTCAGTTCGGCGAGTCCGGCGGCCAGCGCGGCACCCAGTGGCATACCGCCCCAGCCGAGGCACCGGATGGCGCCGCTGATCCGGCCCAGCCGGTCCTGGGGAGTCAGGCGTTGGCGCAGCGAGATGACCACCACGTTCCACAGTCCGCTGCCCACCCCTCCGAGGAACGTGGCGAAGGCGATCACCGCGACGTCGGCGCTCGCGGCAGGGGCGCCCAGCATGACGACGCCGGCCACCACGTCCGTGACCAGGATCCAGCGGACGCCCACCGTGCGGGCCAGGCGCGGGGCCAGCGCGGCGCCGGTCACCGCGCCGGCGCCCAGGGTCGTCAGCAGCAGTCCGTAGCCGGCCGGGGACAGGCCGACCGGGCCCTGGACGGTGTACACGACCAGTACGGCGAGCCAGGCGCTCCAGCAGCCCGCCATGACCGTGCTCATGAGCGTCAGCGTGCGCAACGGCCGGTTGCGCCAAAGGATTCTCAAGCCCGCGGTGAGCAGGTGCCGCCTGCGCCCGTCGAGCCCGTCGTCGCCGTGCTGTCCCGTACCTTCGCCGCTTCGTACGCCGTGCTCGGCCGCGTCCCCGTCAGGTGACGCGTCCTGGGCCACCGGCCGGTACTTCCCGTGCAGCGTCAGCATGGCGCAGGCCGCGACGGCATAGAGTCCGCCGGCACCGCCGACCGCCCATGCCGGGCCGAGGGCGACCAGCAGCCCGCCCAGCGGCAGCCCCACGAACTCGTTCAGCACCGACTCCGTACCCCGGATCCAGGAGTTCGCCCACTCCAGCCGGTGGCGTGGCACCACCGAGGGGACGAGTGCGGTCGTGGCGATGTCGGCGACGGCCTCGCCCACCGCCAGACAGCATGCGACCAGGTAGAGGGCGCAGAGAACGAACAGGGCGGTGGCGTCGAGCAGGAGGGCGGCCAGGAGGGCGGCCAGTGCCGCCGCGCGGAACAGGTCGAAGACCATGATCAGTTGGCGGCGGTCCATGCTGTCGACGAGCAGACCGACCGCCAGCGGAGCCACCGCCCAGGGCAGCGTGTGCGCCAGCTTCGCCCCCGCGACCAGGCCCGAGGATGCCGTCAGCTGTACGGCGAGCAACGGGATGAGGGCCAGCACCAGGCCGTCGCCGAGGTTCGCCGATGCCGTCGCGGCCCACAGACGCGCGAAGACCCGGCCGCCCCCACGATGGCCGGGACGGCCGGATCGGTGCTGTTCCGCCGGTGTCAGCACAGAAGGGCGAACGTGGCACGCATGAAGGTGTCTTCACCGTGGGCGCGGACGGTGTGGGCGAACGCCGCCCGGGCGTTGGCCGGCGCCGGCACCGTGGTGGGCGAGACCATGGGGAACCTGGCCAGCAGGCCGCGTACCTGCTCGCCGACGCAGTTGATTCCCTTGTTCTTCAGGATGGTGTCGCCGATCGCTCCGCCGGCGCCGTCGAGAGACTCGCCGGTCCAGGCGGAAACCGCGTACTTCTTGCCTTCCACCTGCTCGAAGAAACGGAGCTGGGCGTGGCCTTCACTTTCGGTGAGGAGAACGAAAATGCGACGCTCGGCGAGTTCCATGTTGAGCGCATCCACCTTGCGCAGGATGGATTCCGGATCGCCGTACAAGTCGTGGACTTCTGGAGTCCAGGAGTACTGCCTGCAGGGTGCCGCCATATCCGCGGCGCCCCGCTCAGGTGATTTTCGGGGTGTGACACTCATGGAATATCCCCTTCCGCTGCTTCCGGTTGACCGTCCAGCAGGACAGCCGTCTTCAGATTTCCGGATCCGGCGAAAAAGCACAATTGCAGGTTTCGCATGTCTGCCATACCTTCCCGGCATGCATGACCTTCATCGTTTACGTGTACTCGTCGAGATCACCGAATCCGGCGCAAGAGCATAATTGCGGCTTCCGGATGGCTGCTATACCTTCCGGGCATGCGTGACCTTCATCGTCTGCGGGTGCTCGTCGAGATAGCCGACCGGGGGTCGATGTCGGCCGCGGCCAGGGCGCTGTCCTTCAGCCAGCCGGCCGTCTCGCGGCAGATCGAGGCGCTGGAGCACGAGGTGGGCGCGCAACTCGTACAGCGGCTGGGCCGCGGTGTCCGGCTGACCGACGCGGGCGCGCTGCTGGCCGACCGGGCCCGCGACATCCTGTCCCAGGTCGTCGCCGTCCAGCAGGATCTGCGGGCGTTGAGCGGGCTGCGTGGCGGGCGGCTGCGGGTGGGCGGCTTCGCCGGCGTCAACGCGTATCTGCTGCCGCAGTCACTGGCCCGCTTCGCCGAACGATATCCGCAGGTGAGGCTCTCGCTGTCCGGCTGGACCACGCGCCACCACGCCGCGGACCTGCGCTCCGGGCTGATCGACATCGCGCTGGTCACCGACTGGGACCTCACCGGCGGACAGGCCTGCGGGCTGGACGTCCTGCCACTGCTGGAGGACGAGTTGTACATCGCCGTAGCCCATGACCGCCGGACCGGCCGTGGCGGGTTCTCCCGGGGTGAGCTGCACGACCTGGCGGAGGAATCGTGGATCGAGGGCGCCCATCCGGACTGCCTCGGCCCGCAGCCGGAATTCGAGAGGGCGCTGGGGTTCGCACCGCACATCCATTTCCAGGTCGGGGACTGGAGCGCCGTCAGCCGACTGGTGGAAATGTCGGCCGGTGTCACACTTGTTCCGGGGTTGCTCGCGGTCCGCAGCAGTGGAAAAATCTCCCTGCATTCCCTGGCGGGAAGATTTCCACCGCGTCGTGTGTACATTGCACTTCCGGAGGGACGGCACGCGCCCGCGGCGGAACCCATGATCGAGATTCTGTTGGAAGTGGCCCGCAAGGAGGGCACACTGCTCGCCGGTACGGCCATTCGTTGAACGTCCGAGATCGCCCGTGCACGTCGGCGGCCATCGATCGACGTCGACGATTGTCCGGAATTATCCGGCAGTAGCGACCTCGCGTCCGCAGGAGTCAGGAGCGGATCTCTGCAGAACCTCCATGAGGAACATCGGCCAGGAACTTCAGTCAGGAACATCCGCGAGGAATACCCATGAGAGACATCCGAAAGGGATATCCGAAAGGAATATGCGGCCATGGATGCTCGGTTGCGCGCGGTGTGTGATCTGATGGTCGAGCTGGTGCGTGAACAAGCCGGCCTGCACGAATACGACGGCCATGTACAGGACCTCTCCCCGGACGGCATCCGCTCCGGACTCGCCGGGCTCGGCGGCCCCGCCCCCGGCCCCCGCGAACCGCCTTCCTCCCTCACCCCGCCCGGCTCTCCCGGATCCCCCGACTCACTCGGACCGCCGGACTCCCCCGGGGCGCCCGACCCTCACGACGCCGCGCACCTCCACATCTTCGAGACGGCCCTGCGCACGGTCTACGGCGACCTGGAGATGCACCGCCGCAACCCGCTGCCCCACCTGCTCAACCTCGACCTCTGCTGTTACGACCGGGAGTACGCACCGGCTGCCGACCGGGACCGCGCCAAGCGCGCCCACCTCGCCAACTGGCCCGACGCGATCGACGCGTCCGTCCGCGCACTCGACCAGGTCGACGCCCCCACGGCCCGCGCCGTGCTCGACACGGCCGACAGCCTCACCGCCGTCATCCCGCCCGAACTGGCCGGCACCGACATCGCCGTACGCGCCCGCAGCGCACACGGGCGGCTGATGGCTCGCCTGAAACACGCGGCCGACCACGGCGACCCGCGCTCCGCCCTCGGCGAGCGGGACCTCGCCCTGCTCATGGGCGCCCCAGAAGGGATCGAGGTCAGCGTGTCCCGGCTGGCCGACCGTGCCGACCAGGAGGCGGAACGGCTGCGCGCACTGCTGCGCGAGGCCTGCCACCGGCTGGTTCCCGGCTGCCGCCCGCACGACCTCGTACGCGATCTCGTACGGGAACACCCGCCGGCCGACGCCGTACTGGACCGGGCGCGAGCCGTCACCGACGAGCTGATGGCCTTCACCCGCGGCCGGGCGCTCCTCCCGCACCTCGACGGCGAGGTGCTCGTCGGCCCCACACCGCCGTCACGCCAGGACACCTGGGCCATGATGAGCTTCGCCGCCCCCGGGGAGCCCGACGCCCCGTCCTGGTACCACATCACCTTGCCGGGGCCCGGCTGGAAGGACGAGGACGCCGCGGAGTGGCTGACCGTCTTCAGCCCGGCCATGCTTCCCGCCGTCACGGCACACGAGGTGGTGCCCGGGCACTTCGCGCACGCCCGCTGCCTGCGCAGGGCCGGCAGTCCTGTCCGGCGGATCCTGCAGTCCCTCACCTTCATGGAGGGCTGGGCCCATTACGGGGAAGAGCTGATGGTGGAGGAGGGTTTCCGGGCGACCGACCCCCGCTTCGCCATCGGCGTCTGCATGGAAGCACTGATCAGGGTGACCCGGCTCGCCTGCGCGATCGGTGTGCACAGCGGAGCCATGGACGTACCGGAGGCCGCCCGGCGCTTCGAGGCGGACACCTACCTGTCGGGCCGGGCCGCCCGCGCGGAGGCCGAGCGGGCCACCTTCGACCCCACCTACGGTCGCTACACCTGGGGCAAACTGGCCCTGCGCGACCTGCGGGACGAAGCCCGGCGACGCTGGGGCGACGCCTACTCCCCCTTGCGCTTCCACAGCGCTGTCCTCGCCCTGGGCTCCCCGCCACTGGGCCTGCTGCCGTCCGCCCTCGCCGAGGGCCGGCCTGAACGCCCCAGCCGCCTGCTCGGGTGATGCAGCCGATTCGTTGCAGCCGTCCCCCTCACGATCTGCTGGATGCGGTCAACACGGCAATGGCCAGACCGAGTTGCGTCCGCACTCGCAGACTCCCGGGGCCCCTGACCCACCAACAGGCGCCAGGTAGCCGAGCATGCCATGCCATTCCCGCGTGTCCTTCGGCTCTCTACGGGTTCCCAGTGCTACGCCGTCCACGGGTGCGGCAGGAGAGGTCTGCCGTTGGGCGGAGCGTGTGAGGTGGCTGCCAGGCGCGACGTCAGCGGCCGTCCGAGGCCGCTCCGTTCTTGAGCGCCTGCCTGTCGACCTTGCCGTTACGGTTCACGGGCAGGCGGGGGACGACGTCGACGGACTCCGGCACCATGAGTTCCTGGCCCAGCTCGGCCAGTACGTGGGCACGCAGGGCGACGGGATCGACGGGGGCGTCCGGATGCGGGGCGACGGTCGCGTGCACCCGCTCGCCGTCGCCCCCGTCCGGGACGCCGAAGACCGCCGCCGCGCGGACGGACGGGTGGCTCAGCAACGCCTCCTCCACGACCCGCGGATAGATGCGCAGCCCCGAAGCATGCATGATCACTTCGCTCTTCCTGGCCTTCAGGAAGAGGGTGCCGGACGCGTCCAGACTCCCGATGTCCCCGGTCCGCAGCCAGCCGTCCCGGATCACCTCCGCCGTGGTGTCGGGATGGCCGAGGTAGCCCGCCATCACACTCGGGCCACGGACCCACACCTCCCCCGCCCGGCCCGCCGGCAGCCGCCGTCCGTCCTCGTCGCGTACCTCGATGCTCATACCCGGGACCGGGCGGCCGGCCCCGGCCAGGCTCTGCGGGCGGTCGGCGTGGTGTTCGCCGGGCTGGAGCACGGTCACCACACCCGCTTCGGTCAGACCGTAGATGTGCTGCAGCACCGGGCCGAGACGGTCGAGGGCCTGCTGTTGACGGCGCAGCGGGGTGGGCGCGGCGCCGTAGCCGAGGCAGCGCAAGGAGGAGTGATCGGTCACGCTGAGCTCCGGGTGGTCCAGGAGCTGGTACAGCAGGGGCGAGGTCAGCACCAGTGCGTTGATGCGCTCCGCGGCGACCGTCGCCAGGACCGCGCCGGGGTCGAATCCGTCGTGGAGCACCAAGGTGCCTCCCGACAGGAGGGTGGGCAGCGCGAAGTGCCCGCTGATGTGGCTCATGGGCGTGCACACAAGCCGCCGTTCACCGGGCACGGCCAGCCCGTGCCCGCCCACGAGCCCGGCCAGGGCGTCGTACAGGCCGTGCGTGTGCACGACCGCTTTGGGCAGGCCCGTCGTGCCGCCCGTGCAGAGCACGGTTCGTACGCGGTCGGCGGGCACCGCGGGCGGGCCTGGTTCGGCCGGCCGCGCGGCAGCCTCCGCCGCCAGGTCGCGGCAGGACGGTGCCGGGCCCAGCGACAGCAGTTCCCCGATGCCGGCCGCCGCGGCCAGAGCCCTGGCGGACGCGGCGTGGCCGGGGGCGAAGACCAGTGCTCCCGGGTGGCTGTGCCGCAGCAGTTCCGCCCGCTCGGCGTTGGTCGCGCCGGGTGCCAGCAGGGCCAGTCGGTGTCCGAGGAGGTGGGTGGCGAGCTGGACGGCGACCACCTCCGGGCGGTTGTCCGCCAGGACGGCGACGCCGCTTCGCGCGCCGGGCGAGGAACGCAGGACGGCCGCGATGCCACGGACGGTCCGCGCCAGCTGCCCGTACGTCCACCGCCGGTCACCGTGGACCAACGCCTCACGGCGCGCCCACGGGCCGTCAGCGGCTCGCATCAGTCCCGCGGCGTAGTGCGCGTCCATATCGTCCTCCGTCAGCGTCACCGTTGCTGTTGCCGTTGCTGTTGCTGCTTGCTGCTTGCTGCTTGCTGCTTGCTGCTTGCTGTCTGCTGTCTGCTCGGCATTCACTGTCCCGCATCACTGCGGAGTCCGGCCCCTGGAAGAACGGCATGTACGAGGACGGCCGCGAGCGTCGCCGGTCGCGGCCGCCCGCATGCCCTCCAGTAGGTTCGACCTCATGTCGATGCTGTCCTTTCCGCTCACTCCCTCTTACCTCGACCACCTGCTGGAACTCGCTGACGTCCCGTGGTGCTGCGACGCCTTCGACGCGGCCTTCCAGCGCCGCGGCTGGGCCCGCCCGGCCAGCGGCGGTGAACCCGCCGTCGGATGGCTGGACCACTGGCCGCTCGGTGACCCGGACCCGCTGTCCTGGCACGTACTGCTGGGCGAATACCCGGGCTGTTCAAGAACCGACGACCGAAGCGTCGCGTGCGACGAACCGGAATGCCACGAGGACTCCTTCCTCGCTTTTCCGCTGGCCTACGCGGCGATCGGGCTCACCGATTCCGTGACCGAGGAGCCGGTCGATCCGCGGGAATTGTGGGGCGACCCGCTTCCCTCCGAGGGCGTGTACACGGCGCATGCCACGCGGGCGGAATTCCTCGCCTGCTACGACCGTGCCGCGCACCTGCTCCGGGCCCGGCTGGGCACACCGCTTCGCACGCCGCCGCCCGTGCAGTCGGACCCTCCCGAGCGGCAGATTTCCTGGGTACGCGGGAAGAGCCTGGTCAGCCTGTTCCTCGTCGACAACGTGTACAACTACAGCCAGGACGACTGGATAGGTATCGACATCCGGCCGCTCAGCTGAGTTTCCCGGGCCTGGGCCGGGCGGGGCGGGGCGGGCCGGTGCCGGTTCGTCCGGTGGGCGTAGGAAAAGTCGTTGCGGTGGGTCGGGGTGGCGTCGGCGGAGGTGGGTATGCCAAGGGCACGGTAAGCGCGTTGGGCCGTCAGGGGCCGCGCGCTCCTGGGGTTCGAGGCGTCCAACTCTGTGTACGGAAGGCCGCCGCCCTGTTGACCCGACCCGCTCTTTACCACCTGCTCCTCCTGCCTGACGGCTCCTGGGACGCGGTGGAGTGCCTGGCCGCCATGATCCGCCGCCGCGCCACGGTGCCCACCGTTATTGTCGATGTGTCGGCGGTCCACCGGCTGACCATCGACGCGCTGGCCGTCCTGGTCCGCAAGGCCATGCGGCTGCACACGGTCGGCGGTGCGCTGCTGCTGGCCGGCCCGCATCCCGCCGTACGCAAGCTCATCCAGCGCACCGCGACCGGCTCCCTGCTGCCCGTCTTCGCGGGCAGTGCCGCCGCCGTCCGGGCGCTGGCCCAGGACGGCCGTACCTGGCACCAAACGGAGCTGGCTTCCGGACGGGGCACGCTCTTCCCCGACCCGCCGGTGGGGCACAGCTGAGAACACCCGGTGCCGGTCGTGTGAAGGGTGCGACGGGGCGCGTTGCCCGCTGCGAAGCACGGTCGTTGACCCGGCGTGGAGGTCATCGTTGCGGGCGTTGCGGATGCTGTGAGCGTTGCGGACGCTACGGATGTTGCGGGTGGGGAGGCAGCTACCGGGGCGGGCGCGGGCGGGGCGTCGGCGTTCTCGTCCTGGCGGTTCCCGGCCGGGGCCGGGAACCGCCGTAGCGGCTGGTGGAGGAGGTGCGTCAGGACGTCAGACGCGCCGGCACATCACGCGCGCGAGGCACGGCTGCGGCGGAAGAGCACCACACCGCCGAGCAGGAGCGCCGCGCCCGTGGCGGCCGTGGCACCGGCATGACTGCTTCCCGTGTGCGCGAGTGCCGGCCGCTGGGCGTCCTGCACGCTGTGGTCGACCTGCCGCCCCTTGCCTCCGGCCGGTGCCGCCGCGGACGACGGCTGGCGGTGGTGTGCCGCGGGCCCGGTCCGGGAGTCCACCGCGCCGGCGACCTCGGCCGGAGGCCGCTGACCAGGCAGGCGGGGGTCGGAGGGCGGCCGGTGACCGCCCGGCCCCGGGGTGCCGGGAGTCTCGTGCGCGGGAGGCCGGTGGCCCGGGGGCTGGTGGCCGGGAGGCTGGTGGCCAGGGGGCTGATGCCCGGGCGGCTGGTGACTGCCGGGGGGCTGGTGACCTGGGGGCTTGTGGCCCGGAGGCTGATGGCTGCCGGGCGGCTTGTGCCCAGGAGGCTTGTGCCCAGGAGGCTGGTGGCCGGGAGGCTTGTGCCCCGGAGGCTTGTGGCCAGGAGGCTGATGGCTGCCGGGCGGCTTGTGCCCAGGAGGCTTGTGCCCAGGAGGCTGATGGCTGCCGGGCGGCTTGTGGCCCGGAGGCTTGTGCCCGGGCGGCTGGTGCCCCGGAGGCTTGTGGCCGGACGGCGGGCGGTGTCCGCCAGGGTTGGCGCAGGTGTTGCCGAAAGCGGGGTTGAGCAGGCCGATGACGTCGACGGTGTTGCCGCAGAGGTTCACCGGCACGTGCACGGGCGCTTGGAACACGCCGCCCGCGATCACGCCCGGAGACCCGACGGAGGCCCCTTGCGCACCGGCGTCGGCGTGGGCGGCACTCGCCGCCACGCCGGTGAGCATCCCGGTCGCCGTCGCGGCGACCAGCACGCTTCGTTTCACGATGTGTTGCACGTGTGGTCCTTCATCTTTCCGAAGGTGACGAACCGGGCACCCGCCGTTGACCGGGCACCCGCATCCCGAAAGGGATACCGCCCAGCACCCGGGACCGGGTAGCGCCGCCCGGAGGGCGAACACCCGGTCACTCCCGCTCCGTTGGTCAACCGCAACGGAGACGGGCAGCAGTGCTGAGCGCGTCGTATCGGACCAAACGAGTGATCCGCCCGAAGGAAACGCACGACTTTTCCCGCACCCGTTCACCGAAACGGTTCTCCGGCCGGCCACGGCCCCCGTACGAACCCACCTCCGCTTGGACATGCGTTCGCCTCAACCCGCGACGCCCCTGCACGCCCGTACGGAACACCACCCCCAACGGCACCGGGAGCACCAAGCCCCCAGGTCAGCGGCGCATGTGCGGCGGTGCGCCGGGGGCGCGCGAGGGCCGGTCACGCGCGGAGGCGTACACCACGGGTACGGCGCGGGTGTGCGAATGTCCGTGTTGTGTAAAGGACGGTCGCCTCTTCGGCCACGGGCTGGCGAGCGGGCGCACAGTGAGGTCCGCCCGGCAGCAGTCCGGGCGTCGAGTCACACCGGTCCCGCTGGGTGCGGGGCCGCCCGCAGGAGGTTCGTCATGTTCCGTTCCGCCCGTACGGCCGCCGTCGCTCTCGGCTCGGCCGCCCTGGTCGCCACCGCAGCGCTGCCCGCCGCCGCCACCGACGCGCACACGCTGCCGGCCAAGCACCGTTCCCCCGTCGTGATCGGTGCCGTGCAGGCCGACAGCCCCGGCCGCGACGACGGCTCCAACCGGTCCCTGAACGCCGAGTGGGTCACCGTCAAGAACACCGGGCGCCGCGCGGTCGACCTCGACGGCTGGACCCTGACCAGCGAGCGCACCCACCAGGCCTACCACTTCCGCCACCTGCGCCTCGGCGGCCATCAGGAAGTACGGGTCCACACCGGCAAGGGCCGCGACACCTGGCGCGATGTCCACCAGGGCCGCCGCGACTACGTCTGGCACAACCACCGCGACACCGCCACCTTGCACGACGGCCACCGCCACGTGATCGACATCAAACGCTGGGGCCGCCGCTGACCACCACTCCGGGGCCGTCGGCCGGCGGCCCCGGACGCCCAAGTGCGCCGCGGCCATGGGGGGGCCGCGGCGCACCGCACTGTCCACGGCCGTACCTGAGGGCCCGCGACGCTACCCCTCTTCGTGCGGTCCCTCGCGGTGGCGCTTCAACACTTCGCGCGCGAGGGCCGGCAGGGGGCGGCCGGTGGTGAAGGCGCTCGCGCGCAGGCGTGCCAGGGCTTCGCTGACCGAGATGCTCAGGAGGCCGGCCAGTGCGCCGGCGGCGCGGTACGTAGTACCCCAGTGATCGTCGATGAGCCGGGCCGGACGCCAGGGCAAGGGGGCGTCCCTGGCGAAATAGGGCAGGCACCGGTCGGCCAGGACGGCGGCCGTCTCCTCCAGCACCTGCATGGTGTCGTCGAGCGTGGGGTCGTCCAGGCGCAGGGGCTGGTACCGCAGGCAGTCGGCCGTGGCGAGGGTGCGCGGTCCGAGGTTGAGGGGGAAGGCGAAGACGGCAGCGGCGTGTTCGAGTTCCTCGTGCAGGCGGGGAGCGAAGAACGGATACGGCATGGGGTGTGCCCGGACGTCCGGATAGAGCACCGGACGGCCGGTGGCCGCCGCCTCCGGGCCCGGGCCTTCTCCCGTCTCGTACTGCACTTCCTCCAGGCGCAGCGCGGCCGGTCCGGTCGCCGCGAGCAGCTGTCGGTCGGCCGGGGTGGTGGCCAGACACAAGGACACGTCGTCCACCGGCAAGCCGTGGCGGATCGCGGCGCACAGCCGTTGCGGGAGGCGGGCGTCGTCGCGTTCACGGGCGGCTGCGCGTACCAGGCGCGCCGTCCTGCTGCCGAACGGTGTCACGGTCTCCCTCCGGGAAGCGTCGGTTCCTGTTCCCCGGGTGCCCGTCCCTCCTGGAGGCGAACCGGTCATGTCGCCCGGAATTCAGGGCGGCATGAGTCGCGACAGCGTGGTTGCGTGCCGCACGGCGACCGGCGAATGCGGGAGCACCGACAGCGGGAGCGTCGGGAAACCACCCGGGCTTCGTGGGTTACCGGCAATTTCCCTGTCCGGCACCGGCACTGACAGCCGGAAGCACGAACAGCCGAAAGACCAGAAGGACGAAAGCACGAAGCGCCGAAAGGGCAGCGAAAAGCCGGGCGGCGGGAAGCCGCCCGGCGAAAGGTGCGG
Source organism: Streptomyces paromomycinus (assembly GCF_003865155.1). NCBI lineage: Bacteria > Bacillati > Actinomycetota > Actinomycetes > Kitasatosporales > Streptomycetaceae > Streptomyces > Streptomyces paromomycinus. The sequence continues at coordinate 505,801 of NZ_BHZD01000001.1, forward strand.
ACAGAGCAGACTACGGAGTGGTGAACAGCCACCACGAGGTCGTACCGTTCTGCGCGCAGAAGAACGACTGCCACTGACCGGCCTGCTGGCCCTGGTTTCCGACGACCCAGCAGACTTCGAAGCTCGCGTACGGACCGTAGACCACCGTCGGAGCTGCGGACACGGCCCGGGCGGCGGAGTCGGAGACCTGCGGAGCTGCCGTCGCGGCCGACGGCAGCGCGAAAGCCGCGGAGGTCAGTACGACCACGGATACACCGCGCAGCATTTTCCTGAACATGAGCGTTCCCCCTCGTCGTCATCCGTGACAGGGGCGACCCCAGGCCCGTCGCGGGCAGCCGCACGATCACCCACACGGGTAACCTCCTCCTGGCGGTCAGCTTTACGGCGCGCATGAATTCCTCCCGGCGCACCACCGCTCCTCGCGCCCGCGTACACGCCGGGGGACCCGACGTTCCGCTCAGGGAATAATCGCGTATTCGGTGAATGACCCACAGGTGCCGAATCCCAGCCCCCGGTAGACGGGCTCGCCGTCCGCCGACGCTTGCAGGACGGCGGTCCGGTACCCCTCGTCGCGGGCGGCGTGGAGCGTTGCGCGCGTGACGGCGCCTCCGTAGCCGCGTCGGCGGTGCGTGGCGAGGGTCGCGATGTTGTAGATCCCTGCCACACCGGCGTGCAGGAAGACCTCCGCCGAGCAGACCGGCCGGCCCTCCAGGTAGCCGACCAGGTACCGGGCCGGGCTGTCGGCGGCGAGCGCCCACCGCGCGGTCTCGGCGTAGAACTGCCGGACGGTGGCGGCCGGAGGGTTCCACAGCGAGGCGAGCACCATGGCGTAGTCGCTGAGGTGTTCCCGGGTGGTCACCGGGCGGATGTCGAGACGGTCGGCGTGCGGCCGCGGCGGAGCCTCGCGGAGGTCCAGCCACATGCCCGCCTCGGTCTCGGAGGCCCTCAGCCCCGCGGCCTCCAGGTGTGCGGGCAAATCGGCCGGCGTCGAGGCAGGGCCCACCCACCACGAGAAGGGCCGGCCGGTGGCTGTGAGTTCCCGGACGGTCCGACGGACACGTTGTGGTGCCGCCTGCGGAGTGAAACGCGCCGCTGCGACGATGTTGAAGGTGTCGTCGGCCAGTCCGCTGTCGGCGACCAACAGGTCGTCCGCCTCGACGACCGCCGCGCCGTCCAGGCGCCGGTGGAGGTGGCAGGCGTGCTCGGCCAGATTGCGTTCCATCCTGAGCTGGAGATCAGCTTGGCCGGCCGCCGGGGGATGCGAAGTGTTCGGTGTACACATAGTGCTTGCATGCAACACCCTTGGCTGCGGGGCAGCATCCGAATTTGCCGCCCGGCCCTCACGCCGCACCGCCCTCACCGTCACCGCCCCCACAACACACATCCCTCACGGCGCACACCCCTCATGGCGCGGCGGGTCCGTCAGATAGGTGGTGCGTTCCTGGTGGGTCAGGTCCCGGTCGACAGTGCGGCAGATTCTGGCGATGGCCTCCTCGGGGACGGGCAGGTCCAGGCGCCACAGGTGGGCCTTGTTGTCCGTCTGGCCGACGGCGAGGGTGCGGCCGTCGGGGCTTACGGCCATGGACGTCACCGGCCAGCCGCGGCCGGGCAGGGTCAGGCGGGGCTGGGCCGAGGCGAGGTCCCACAGCCGTACGGTGCGGTCGTCTCCGCCGGTGGCGAGGGTGCGGCCGTCCGGGGTGAAGACCACGGACCGTACAGGTCCGGTGTGGCCGGTCAGGACCGTACGGGTGCCGCCGGTCTCGGTGTCCCGCAGCCGGACGGTGCCGTCGGAGCTGCCGGAGGCCAGGGTTTGCCCGTCCGGGCTGAAGGCCACGGCCCACACGGTGTCGCGGTGTCCGCTCAGGGTCGCGTTCAGCTGCCGGACGGACAGGTCCCACAGGCGTACCTTGTGGTCGTGGCCGCCGGTGGCCAGCGTGCGGCCGTCCGGGCTGAAGGCCACCGATGTCACGGGGGGCCCGGACTCGCCGAGGGTCGACCATGACCGGCCGCGGTCCGTGTCCCACAGCCGGACCCCACCGTCCGTGTCGCCGGTGGCCAGCGTGCGCCCGTCGGGGCTGAACGCCAAGGTGAGGACGCTGCTTTCGACGTCGAAGGCAACCCGTTTGCGACCGGTGGCGGCGTCCCACAGCTGTACGGTCTCGTCCTCGGCGCCGGTGGCCAGCGTGCGCCCGTCCGGGCTGAACGCCACGGACAGCACCGCGCGGCTGTGGCCGCCCAGGACGGCACGGGAGCGGCCGGTCCGGGAGTCCCACAGGCGCGCGGCGCCCTCGTCGCTCCCGGTGGCCACGGTGCGCCCGTCCCGGCCGAAGGCCACGGAGGTGACGTCGCCGGTGTGGCCGGTGAGCGTGGTGCGGGCCCGGGTCCGGCGGACGTCCCACAGCCAGAGTGCGCCGTCGGCGCTGCCGGTGGCGAGGGTGCGGCCGCCGGGCCCGAAGGCGATCGCGGTCGTCCCGCCGGCGTTGCCGCTGAGCGCCGCTCCGGACTTGCCGGTCCGTGTCTCCCAGAGTCGTACGGTGCCGTCGTCACTGCTGGAGGCCAGGGTGGACCCGTCGGGGCTGAACGCCACCGACGTGACGGCGTCGGTGTGGCCGCTGAGGACCGTGCGGGTCGCGCCGTCGTCCGGGGCGCACAGCCGCACCGTACCGTCGTCGCTGCCGGTGGCCAGTGTGCTGCCGTCGGGGCTGAAGGCCAGGGTCACCACCACGTCCGACCGGTCGGCGAGGGTGGTGCGGGGCTCGCCGGTGGCCGCGTCGCGCAGTTTGACGGCGCCGTCGTCGCCGGCGGTGGCCAGGGTGCGCCCGTCGGGGCTGAAGGCGATCGCCTTGATGCGGTCGCTGTGGTCGGTGAGGACGGTGCGGGCGGTGAGCTCCCGGGTGTCCCACAGGCGCACTGTGGTGTCCCAGCTTCCGGTGGCCAGCGTCCGGCCGTCGGGGCTGAAGGCCATCGACGTCACGGCGGAGGCGTGGCCGGGCAGCGTGGCCTGTCTCCGGCCGGTCCCGGTGTCCTGCAGGCGTACGGTGCCTTCGCCGTCCGCCGTCGCGAGCGTGCGGCCGTCTGCGGTGAAGGCCACCGTGTTCGGGCCGGTGCGGCGACCGGCGGCCGTCGCGTTGGAGACGGTGCGGGACCGGCCGGTGCCGGTGTTCCACAGCCGTACGGTGCCGTCGTCGCTGCCGGAGGCCAGGAAGGTCCCGTCCGGGCCGAACGCCACCGTCTTCACGCCCTGGGTGTGGCCGCTCAGGCGGCGCCGCGCGGGCAGGGCGGCCGCGGCGAAGACACTGGCGGTGGCCTCGGCCGTGGGGCGGATGCGGTAGGCGTGGACGGCCAGGAGGGACGCCAGGTCGGGGTGGCCGTCGAGAAGGGTGACGGACTGGGCGGCCAGTTGCCGCGACAGCGCCGTACGGCGCTGGCCCTCACTGCTGCGGTACTGCGCGAAGGCCACCATGCCCGCGATCAGGGCCAGAGCCAGCAGGACCGCCAGCGAGACGGCCGCCTGACGCAGCCGGCGAGTGGTGCGGGCCGCCGTCCGCTGCTCCTGTTCGTGGGCAGTGGTGGCGGCGGTCAGGAACTCTTCTTCCAGCGGGGCGAGATCACCGCGGGCGGCGGAGGTGGCGAACGCCTCGCGGGCCGCGGCCAGGCGGGTACCGCGGTACAGCGCCCCCGGGTCGCGGTCCAGCGCGGCCCACACGGCCGCCGCCTCGGTCAGCCGGCGGTGCACGATCAGGCGTTCGCGGTCGTCGTCGACCCACTGCTGCAACCGGGGCCACGAGGTGATCAGCGCCTCGTGGGCGAGGTGGACGCTGTCCTCCTCCGTGGTCACCAGACGGGCCCGTGCCAGGCGCTCCAGCACCCGGGCGGTGGTGGGATCCTCGGCGCCCAGTTCGGTGCGCGGGGCCGGCCGGCGGGTGTCCGGGCGTCCCTGGCCGGGGGCGATGAGGCGCAGCAGGATACGCCGGGCAGCCCGTGCCTGGTCGGGCGTCAGGCCGGTGCAGAGGTCTTCGGCGCTCTGGGCGACCGCGCCGTGGATACCGCCGGCGGCTTCGTACGCCTCCAGGGTCAGGTTACGGCCGCGGCGGCGCCGCCAGGTCTCCAGCAGGGCGTGCGAGAGCAGCGGCAGGCCGCCCGGCTCCTGGTCCACCTCGTGGATCAGGCGGGCGGTCAGCGGGCGTTCGACGAACAGGCCCGCGGCCGTGGCGGGTTTGACGATCGCCTGGCGCAGCTCGTCCGGGCTCATCGAGGCGACCGCCACGGTGGACTCGGCCGTGGCGGCGGCCAGTTCCGGCAGCTCCAGCAGACGGCCGTAGAAGTCCGCCCGTACGCCCAGCACCACGCGCAGCCCGCTGTCCGCCGCACGGGCCGCCAGCAGCAGGCGCAGGAAACCGGTCCGCTGACTCGGGTCGTGGCAGAGCGTGAAGAGTTCCTCGAACTGGTCCACGATCAGCCAGGTGTCCCCCGCTCCGCTCTCCTGGCCGGCCGGGACGCAGCGGGCCCGGTGGGTGCGCAGCGGCTGGGCTCCCGGAGTCAGCAGGCGCAGTGCTGCGGGCCGGCGGTCCGGGTCGGCGGTCTGCTGCAGCCGGGGCACCAGTCCGGCCCGCAGCAAGGAGGACTTGCCGCTGCCGGACGGGCCCACCACGACCGTCAGCCGGTGCGCGAGCGCGCTGTCCACCAGGGTGGCCACCAGGGCTTCCCGGCCGAAGAACCGTTTCTCGTCCGCCACCTCGAAGCGGGCCAGCCCCCGGTACGGCGGCTCGACCCCCTCCTCCTGCTCCGGCGGCACGGGCACGGCCGCCACCTCGCGCGCGGCCCGGCGCCAGCGCTCCGCCCACTCCGCCTCTTCCCCGCCGCAGGCCCGTACGTACGCCAGCACCGTGGACAACGAGGCGAGTTGCTCGCCGGAAGCGGCCCGCGACAGCGTCGGAGCCGAGCAATCGACCCGCTGCGCCATCGCCCGGTACGTGATCCCGCCGGCCGCCCTGCGCAGCGTGCGCAGCTCGTGGGCGAAGCGCTGCACGGGGCCGGCGGCCGGATCCAGGGGAAGCTCCCGGCGTCCCATCCGTACCTGCCCCTTTCCTCGCGATCACGTCCCGCCCACCCCAGCACGGCCCGCCCACCCGTAGAAGACGCCTGTCAGCCAACTGCGGTACGCGGGGGGGCAAGCTGCGGTTTTTGATTCACCGCAGGTGAGGGCCCTGCGCATCAATGCGGAACCACGAGAGCTTGGAGCACGACGGCCGGCGGGCCGGCACGCGGTGCGGCACGGCACGGCACCGGGAGTGTGGCGCGGCACGGGGGTGCGGCACAACGACCGGGGACGTGACGCGGCGGGGGGCGGCCCGTCGGTCGGCCCGCCGGTCATTGCCGGCCGTCCCCCGGCCGGGATCCCGGCTTCCCGCTCCTACCGCCCTCGAACCGACGGACAGCGGCCCGCAGCCCGGCCTTCACCGCGGGGTCCGCGCAGCGGCGTACTCCGTCGAGCCTCCCCCTGCGCCGCAGGGTCAGAGCGATGGCGAAGACCAGCGCCGCCAGCACCACGAGCCCGCCGGCGATCAGACCGAACCTGATGAGCATGAGATGGAGGTACGTCTCCACGGAGCATTCTCCTTCGTTGTGTCACGCCTGTGATAAATCCGTTGTATCACAGGCGTGATAGAAAGGTCGCATGCCCCGACATGTAGATCCGGAGGCGCGCCGCCGCCTCGTCGTCGACGCGTTGTTCCGCGTCGTCGTCCGCGATGGTCTGCAGCGCACCTCGCTGCGTGCCGTCGCCGACGAGGCGCGGCTCAACATCGGTTCACTGCGGCACTACTTCGACAGCCAGCAGGACCTGATGCGCTTCGCCATGCAGTCGATGCTCGACCGGGTCGAACGACGCCTGCTCGAACACGTCGAGCGGATCGGGGACCTGGCGCGGCATCCCCGCCCCGAACAGCTCCGGCTCGCCGCCGGGTTCCTGGCCGAGCTCCTGCCGCTCGACGAGCGCCGCCGCGCCGAGGTCACCGTCTTCCTGGACTTCAACACCGCGGCCCGTACCGACCCGGCCTTCGGCGACCTGTCGCGCCGGACCGCCGAAGGCACGGGCAACCTGGTACGCCGGGCGCTCACGCGGCTCGTCGCGGCAGGCACCCTGCGGCCCGGCCTCGACATCGGCATCGAGACCGAGCGGCTGACGGCACTCCTGGACGGCCTCGGGCTCAGAGCGGTACTGCACCCCGCGAGCCTGTCCCCGCGGACCTGCGTCGATGTGCTGGCCGCGCATCTTCGCGACCTGTCGCTGCCTGGTGCGGAGGCGGCCCCGGGCGCGGACTCGGACTCGGCTCGGACCGCGTAGCGACATACGCCGGATACGCGGTGCGCTGCGCCTGAACGCACCGTCGTACGCGGTGGTCGCTCGGGCCTCGGCCGTGGCTCCGCCCCGACATTCACAGGCTCAGGAGAAGGCCGTCCAGCGGGGCCGGCACCTGTCCAGGGCCGAGGGCCTCCACGAGGAGGCGGCCGTAGCGGATCTTGCGGCCCTTCTTCGTGCCGAGGAAACGCCGCAACTGCTGGTGCCGGGGCCGGCCGTGCTGTGCGGGCTGACGCAAGAAGGTCTGCCAGGCCCGCAGGTCGCCCTCGGCCCGTACGATCTCCTCGGCCCTCGCCGTGCCCAGCGTCCGGATCAGCTCGTCCTCCAGGTCCGTCACGCACACGAAGAACCCCGCGCACGGAGCCCCTGCCCGCGCCAGGCCGCGCTCGTAGTACCGCTGCTCGCCCTCGTCGCACAGGCCGGCCAGGCGCAGGCCGAGGCCGGGCGGCCCGAGGAGTCCGGCGTAGCGGCCGACGCACATCGCCCCGCCCATCGGCAGGACGCACACTCCTTCGGCGGCGAGGTTTCGGCCACGCCGTTCGGCCAGCGCCTCGACGGCCGCGTGGTCGCTCGGCCCTTCCAGCAGCACCGCCGTCCGCACTCCCAGGCGCACGGCCAGATCGCTCGCGGGCCCGCCCCGCCCGCCGCCGGCCCAGCCGCTGACCGCGTCCCGGAACGCGCACATGTCCGCCATGGAGCGAGTCTGCGCCTCCGCCGCTGGCGCGGCACGGCATTTTCGACGGCGCCTCGCGCCCTTCAGCAGCCCCGCAGTTACCGCTCCTCGCGAGGATGGCCGGAGCGCGGCGTCGGTCTCGGGGCCGGGGCCAGGACCAGCGGCAGGTAGACATCGTCGATGATCTCGATGATGGTCTCGTCCTCCACGGGGGCCCCGAAGAGCAGGAACTCGTTGCGGAGCAGGTCGGTGGCGACGCCGGCCCGCCGTGAGACCGGCACCCACTCCTCGACCTCGCCGCGCTCGACGGCCCGCCGCAGGATGGTCCGGACCGCCACCGGGCCGGTGGTGTGGATACGTTCACGGATCAGCCGGGCGAACTCGGGGTCGCGGGTCAGATCCACCAGCAGGCCGCGCATGATGCCGCCGATCGGGCTGTCCATCTTGGCGGACACCTGCCGCAGCAGGGCAAGCATGTCGCCGCGCAGTGTGCCGGTGTCGGGCAGTTCGACGTCGGACAGGCCGCGTGCCTGCCAGGCGTCCAGGGCCAGTTCGGCGCGTCCGGTCCACCGGCGGTAGAGGGCGGCCTTGCTCGTACGGGCGCGGGCGGCGACGCGTTCCATGGTCAGCGCGGCGTAGCCCACCTCGGCCAGTTCGTCGAACGCCGCCATCAGGATGGCGTGTTCCAGTTCCTCGCCGCGGCGCCGCGGCCCTTTGCGGTGGTCGGCGGCCGGCGGGGCGGGCCGGTCGTCGGCGTTCGAAGACAGCGTGACTCCTTGGAGTGGGCAAAGGATGCCGAGAGGACGTTGCGTTCTCTAAGGGAGCACTCTAGCCTCCGAGTTAGAGAACTGACCGTTCTTTAAAAAGGCTGTCAGCACCTTCAAGGGGACCGATGACCGAGACCTCTGCACCTCTCCGTACGACCGACGCCCCCGCCTTCCCCAGCAACCGCACCTGCCCGTACCAATTACCCGCCTCCTACGCCCGGTTGCGTGACGAACCGGACGCGCTGCGGGCGGTGACCCTCTACGACGGCCGGCAAGCCTGGGTGGTGACCAAGCACGAGACCGCCCGCAAGCTGCTCGCCGACCCCCGGCTGTCCTCCGACCGCAACCACCCGACCTTCCCGCTCACCTCCCCGCGCCTGGAGGCGCTGCGCGACCGCCGACCCGCCTTCATCGGCATGGACCCGCCCGAGCACGGCAAGCGGCGCCGGATGACGATCAGCGAGTTCACCGTCAAGCGCATCAAGGGGATGCGCCCGGACGTCGAACGCATCGTGCACGGGTTCCTCGACGAGATGCTCGCGGCGGGCCCGCCCGCCGACCTGGTCAGCCGGTTCGCGCTGCCGGTGCCCTCGATGGTGATCTGCCGGTTGCTGGGTGTCCCGTACGCCGATCACGACTTCTTCCAGGACGCCAGCAGGCGCCTGGTGCAGTCCACGGACGCGGCGGACGCGGCCGGCGCGCGCGACGACCTGGAGCGGTATCTGGACGAACTGATCACCGGCCTGGCGGCCGAGCCCGGACCCGGCCTGCTCAGCGCGCTGGTCCACCGGCAGCTCGCGGAAGGTGCGACCGACCGCGAAGAGCTGATCTCCAACGCCATGCTGCTGCTCATCGCCGGGCACGAGACCACCGCGTCGATGACCTCCCTCAGTGTCATCACCCTGCTCGACCACCCCGACCAGCTGGCCGCCCTGCGCGCCGATCCGGCACTCGTCCCCGGCGCCGTCGAAGAGCTGCTGCGCTATCTTGCCATCGCCGACATCGCGGGCGGCCGGGTCGCCACCGCCGACATCGAGATCGACGGGCAGCTGATCCGGGCCGGTGAGGGCGTGATCGTCACCAACTCCATCGCCAACCGCGACGCGGACGTCTTCCGCGATCCCGACACCTTCGACATCCACCGCTCGGCCCGGCACCATCTCGCCTTCGGCTACGGCGTCCACCAGTGCCTCGGCCAGAACCTGGCCCGGCTCGAACTGGAGATCATCCTGACCGCGCTGTTCGAGCGCATCCCCACCCTGCGGCTGGCCACCCCGGTCGAGCGCCTGGAACTGCGTCCCGGCACCACCATCCAGGGCGTCAACGAACTTCCCGTCACCTGGTGACCCGGACAGAGGAGAGGGAGAAGAGGTGGAACCGATGAAGGTGACCGCCGACCGAGCGGTCTGCGTCGGCGCCGGAATGTGCGCACTGACCGCGCCCGACGTCTTCGACCAGGACGAGGACGGCATCGTCACCGTACTCACCCCGGAGCCCGGCGACGACAGCCGGGACGCCGCCCTCGAAGCCGGAATGCTGTGTCCGTCCGGCGCCCTGCGGGTGGAGGAATGACGGAGAAACAGCGGAGGAGCAACCGAGGGACAGCGGCGAAGCCGGACGGGCTCCGGCTTCGGTGAGGTTCGCCGATCACTTGCCACGGGCGCCGGTACAGGGCGGGGCTCGTGGAGTGGTCGGCGCTTCCGCATGTGACGATGCCGCCGGCCGCGATTACGTACGTAACTGTCGAGCCCCCAGGCTTCACCTACGCAACATTCACCTACCCCTTGAATTCCGCACGTTGAGTACACAACCGTTCCTCGGCACCGGCCGTCAGGACAGGTGTACAGATGCTCGTGCCACCTATGTGGCAGCTGGAATTCGAGAGGTGTGCTGGATGAAAATACGCCGTGCCCTGACGGTCGCCGCGGCGGCCGCCGTACTAGCACCCGTCGCCGTCATGGCCGCGCCCGCCGCCGCGTTCGCGACGGAGCCGGCGCCGGGGGCCGGTGTCCGTACCCCCGCCTCCGCCGGCCCCACGGAAGCCGGGAACCCGGGCCAGGCCGGCACAGCCGATGAGGGCGAGAAGGGCGAGCAGGGCGGGAACAAAGGCCAGGACGCCAAGCCTGCCGACAAGGCCGACAAGGCCGATAAGGACACCGAAGCGGGCAAGGAGGGCAAGGCCCCCGGTACCGGCCCTGCCGCCGGTACGGGCAAGAACCCCGAGGGCGGCGAAGGCACGAAGGGCTCCGAAGCCGCCAAGGGCAGCGAGAGCACCGAAGGCCAGGACCAGACCTGCGCGTTCGCGTCCGACCAGCTGCGGGTGGCGGTCAACAAGGTTCCGCCCCAGCTGGTCGCGGGCGGCGCCTGGACGCGGTTCTCCATGACGCTCGGCAACACCACCGGCAAGGCCATGGAGCAGGTGCAGCCGTTCCTGCACGTGTCCTCCTCGGAGGACGTGGACCGGCCGTGGTTGGAGCTGGAGACCGAGTACCACGACAGCAGGACGAATTCCTGGAAGACCTTCCAGGACGCGGACACGAGGGAGCTCTTCGGCTCCTTCGCGATCGGCGCGCACAAGAGTGTCACGCTGGAGCTGCGTACCCGTGTGGTGAAGAACGCCAAGCCCGGCTCCGGGTTCATGCTCGCCTCGGGCGACTACCGCAACCGCGACGGTTCCTGCGGCTCGGCCAAGGAGTCCTTCACCGACTTCACGATCCTGCCTGCCGGCGGCAAGCCCACACAGCCCCCGGCCACGAAGCCGGGCCAGTCCGGCAAGCCGGGCGGCGACGCGGCCCAGAGCGGCACTCACGCCGGTGCCGGCTCCGACGGCGGCGCCGGGCCGCAGGGTGGTCAGCTCGCCCGGACCGGCTCCGCCACCGCACTGCCGACCGTCGCGCTCGCCGGCGGCGCCGCGATGGCCGTCGGCGCGGGAGCCGTGTTCGGCTCGCGGCGGCGCCGGGGCGCGGCCGCCCAGGGTGGCACGGACGCCACCGCGTGAGCGGCGGGACCGCGCCCCGCACGATCCGCGAACGTACGAAGAAGAAGTACGAGAAAGAGGTTCCCATGAAGATACGCCGTGCCCTTTCGGCCTCGGCGGCGACGGCCGTCCTGCTCCCGGTGGCGCTGGCCGCGGCGCCCGTCGCACAGGCGGCTCCCGCCGAGGAGATGCCGCCCTGCCACGAGATCGGCGGGCACCACAACCAGGCGTTCGTGGGCCGGTCCTTCGGCGTACCCCAGACGATCACCCTCGGCACCAGGTGGAACACCTTCAACGCCACCCTCACCAACACCTCGAAGAAGGAGATGAAGTCCTTCAGCCTCAGCGCCAAGGTGAGCAATCACGTCTACAACCCGGGCGAGCGCTACCTGAGCCCCTACGCCGACCTGCAGTACTGGGACCCGGCGCGGAAGGCGTGGCAGACGCTGCGGGAAGGCGAGGTCGCCTCGGGCGCCGTCCCGGCCCCCAAGACGCTCAAGCCGCGTGAATCCGTCCATGTGCAGCTGCGGTTCCGGGTCCGGGAAGGGCTGCCCCTGGGTGATCAGGCGTACGACGCGTACGCCTACCTGACCGGCACCTTCGTCGACCGCTACAACAGCATGGACTGCACGGTGAGCGATGTCGCCGGTGACACCTTCGCCATCGTGAAGAAGTAGGTCACCGGTCCGCGAAGGCCCCGACAACCCTGTACCCGGCCGGTTTCCCGGCCGGGTACGGCTGTCTCAGAGCGGCAGGACGACGCGGACGGTCAGCCCGCCGCCCTCGCGGGGTGTCGCCGTGGTGGTGCCGTCGTGGGCGCGTACCGCCGAGCGCACGACGGTGAGGCCGAGGCCGACGCCCTTGTCGCTGCCGGTGCGTTCCGTGCGCAGGCGCCGGAACGGCTCGAAGAGGTTCTCCACCTCGTAGGCCGGGACGGCCGGGCCGGTGTTGGAGACCACCAGCACCGCGCAGCCCTGCTGCGGCTCCGTCGTCACCTCCACCCACCCGTCCTGGGGCACGTTGTAGCGCACCGCGTTCTGTACGAGGTTGAGCGCGATGCGCTCCAGCAGGACACCGTTGCCCTGGACGAACGCCTGCTGGCGCACGCCGCGCATCTCCACGCCCTTGGCCTGCGCCTCGGCGCGGGCCTGGTCGACGGCCTGCGAGGCCACCTCGGCCAGATCGACCGGCTTCTTGTCCACGATCTTGTTCTCGCTGCGCGCCAGCAGCAGCAGACCCTCGACCAGCTGCTCACTGCGCTCATTGGTGGCCAGCAGCGTCTTGCCCAGCTGCGCCAGCTCCGGCGAGGCCTGCGGATCGGCGAGCTGCACCTCCAGCAGCGTCCGGTTGATCGCCAGCGGCGTGCGCAGCTCGTGCGAGGCGTTGGCGACGAACCGGCGCTGCGACTCGAAGGCCCGGTCCAGCCGGTCCAGCATCTCGTCGAAGGTGTCGGCCAGCTCCTTGAGCTCGTCGTCCGGACCGCCCAGCTCGATCCGGCGGTGCAGGTCCGAACCGGCCACCCGCTGCGCGGTACGGGTGATCCGCCCCAGCGGCGACAGCACCCGCCCCGCCATCGCGTACCCGAAGGCGAACGCGACGACGGTCAGGCCCAGCAGCGCCAGCAGCGACCGGTTGAGAAAGGTCTGGAGCACCGAGGCGCGCTGCTCGCGGAGGCAGTTGCTGATGGCCGCGTTGATGTCGTCGACCGTGGCGACCGCCGGAAGGTCCCGGCAGTTCACGTTGCCCAGGCTGATGTCCGAACCGAAGACCTGGAACTCCGGGGTGCCTTCCTTGAGGGTGTTCGCCGCGAACATGTAGATGATCGCGAGCAGCACGACGCCGGCCATCAGGAACATGCCGCCGTACAGCAGCGTGAGCCGTATCCGGATGGTCGGCCGGAACCATCGCACCGGCCGGAGCGCGGGCTCCGGGCCGGCGGACGGCTTCGGAGGCAGGACCGTCGACGGGTGCGGCTCGGCGGGGACAGGCACGGCGGTCAGCCCCGGCAGCCCCGCAGAACGGACAAGGCGACCGGTACGGGGACGGGGACGGGAAACGGGCCCACTGCTGTTCCTTCCTCAGGTGTTGCGCAGTACGGCAGTAAACGGGAGTACGGCAGTACGCGGCGGTGCAAACCTTGCCCATCCTGCACGGAAGTGCGGTAAGTCGGCGGTAAGCATCGCCTGGCGCCCATCGTGAGGACGAGGAGGACGCGGGACCGTCAGACGACGCGCACCACCTGGTTGCGGCCCTCGTCGATACGGGCCCAGTCCACGGCGACCAGGAAGCGGCTCTGCCCGGTCAGATCCTTCGCCATGACGGTGACGGGCGGCTGGCCGCGGTACAGCTTGATCTCGCCCGTGACGGTGACGAGGTGGTCGAGGGTGTCCCGCAGCCTGCCGGCCCCGAAGCCGGTGGCCTGCTTCAGCCGTTGCAGTGTCGTGATGAACTGCGCGGGGCGGCCGAGCGTGTGGGTGACGTAGTGCAGCAGGGCGCGTTCGGCCGGTTCGCCGTCCTGCATCCGCCGGAGGCGCCGGAGGCGTTCGAGGAGCTCTTCCGGCAGCCGCAGCACGTCCTCCGGCCGGGGGAAGCAGTCGGGCATCGTCCACCGCCCGTCCTCGCACCGGGCGATCCCCAGGCGCTCCAGGACCACTGCCAGGTCCCGCATGGTGGACGGGGCCGGGAGGCCGGCCGCGCGCAGCGCCTCTTCGCACCACGCGCGGTGCTTCTGCGCGTCCGCCGTGATCCGCGCGGCTTCCTCGGGGCTGTCCGCCGCCTCCACGGCCTCCGCGTCCAGCCATACCAGCGGCGACTCCAGTCCCTGGCCGCCGATACCGCGCGGGGCACGCCGGGGGTCGTCGCCGAAGACCTGTACGGCGACGGCGTCGAGGTCGCCCCTCACCCCCCGGGCCGTCGCGGTGCTCAACAGCATGACCGCCCACATGGCCTGGTGGAGCGGCATGACGACGGGCCAGCCGCTCTCGAACCAGTCGTTGTGAATGCACAGGGACCCGTCACCCGGCAGGGTGGGAGCGTCGGTGGTCTCAGCAGACATGTCGTTCTCCTTGTCGGTTGAAAGGACTAACGACGGCGGCGGCGCACGGTGCTGGTGCCGGCCGGCTGCGAACATCACCCGGACAGGTCCGCACCTGGGGGAACCCGGCACGGACGTCATGCGTCATCGACCTGCTGCTGGAGTACGTCACAGGTGTACTGGAACTCGTCCATCAGCCGGGTGGCCTCCACCACGAGCACTCCGTAGGGGTAGGCCGGGTCGGTCAGCGGCAGCCCGTCCTGCTCGGCCTGTTCGGTCACCCCACGGCAGCACTCCTGGGCCTGGTCCGCCAGACCGCACAGTTCGCCGGCCTGGTCGGACAGCGATTCCTCGGTCAGCTGCCCCAGGACCTGGGTGATCCGGGAGACGGACTCCAGGAAGTCGGCGTAGCCGCGCAGGAAGCGCCGGTCCCGTTCGCTGCCGTCCTGGCGCCATTGGTCGAGGCTGCGGGTGAGCGAGGCCATCTGGTACATGGTCCGCTCCAGCGCCCTGAGCACCGTGCCGTACCCTTCGAAGCCCTTACGGCCCCGGTGGCGGCCCAGGCGGTTGCGCGGGTTGTAGTAGAGGCTCTCGCGCGCCGTCCGCAGCCCGTTCTCGGCCTGGTTGATCAGCCCGCCGGTCTGTTCGGCGCGGCTGCGCCAGTGGCTGATGCGCTCCTCCTCCATCTCGCCCTCCCGCATCGCCGGGTACATGTCGCTGACCAGGTCGCACAGGGCGCGGGCGAGGGTGTGGATGCCGTGTTCGGCGCTGCGGTAGCGCAGCGGCGGGACCAGGGCGACGTTGACGATCACGCCGACGCCGCACCCGATGAGGACCAGCAGGATGATCTGCCCCAGGTGAGTGATCTTGCCGATTCCGGCCGGTGCCGAGACATAGGTGGAGAAGGCGAAGAAGGCCGCCGTCGCCACCTGGGAGCCCTGCGACCCGAGGGCGGGCCACCGGCCGATGGTGAGCGCCACCACCGCCACGAGGGCGAAGGTGAGCAGGTCGGGGCCGGCCAGGTACCCGAGGACGGCCTGCACGGCGACCCCGGTCGCCACCGCCCCCACGTACCGCAGCGACTGCAGCAGGGACTGGTACACCGTCACCTGCATGATCAGGACCGCGGAGAACGGCGCGAACGCCGGTGACTCCGCGTCGAGCAGGTTGTAGGAGAGCACCCAGGCGGCGGTCGCCGCCAGCGTGCTCTTGCCGATCAGCAGCAGCGTGTGGCGTTCGTGCCCCGCCGAGCCCCAGGCCCGGCTCCACCACTGCCGCACCCGGGCGAGGCGCCCCTGCTCGGCGGGCTGCTCGCGGTGGCCCTGCGAGGTTCCTTGCCGTGCGGGCCCGCGCTGTACGGGCTCTTGCTTCCGCGACTGACCGGCCATGCATGCTCCGTTCCTCTTCCGGTCCGCTTCTGTCGGTGGACCGTACGTTTTCACTCGGTACCCCTTCGGCGCGGCCACACCTCATGCCCCGCCCGTCCCGCCGGAGCGGAAACAGGGCGGAGGCAAGGGACGAGGTGGGGCCGCGCAGGGGCCGTACGGTTGCTCAGGCAGCCTTGCGGTACTGCTCCGCCGGGGCCCGGGTCGCCTCCGTACGTATCCGGGTCAGCGCCCGGTTGAGCAGGCGGGAGACATGCATCTGCGACACGCCCAGTTCGGCGGCGATGGCACTCTGCGTCATGTCCTCGAAGAACCGCAGGTACAGGATGCGGCGGTCCCGTTCGGGCAGCCGGGCCAGCACCGGTTTGACCGTCTCGCGGTCCTCGACGAGCGCGAAGGCGTCTTCGAGGGCGCCGAGGACGTGCAGCAGGGTGTGCTCGTCGCCGCCTTCGCCGCCCTGGTCGAGGGCGGCGTCCAGGGACAGCGACCGGTAGCTCTCCAGCGCCCGCAGCCCGAGCGTGACATCCTTCTCCGACAGCCGGGTGTGCGCGGCGATCTGTTCGGTGCCGGGCGTCCGCCCGTCCAGGGTGGTGCTGAGTTCCTTGACCGCGAGACGGACCTTGTTGCGCAGTTCCTGGATGCGGCGCGGTACGTGCACGTGCCAGGTGTGGTCGCGGAAGTGCCGCTTGAGTTCGCCCGTGATGGTGGGCACGGCGAACTGCTCGAACGCGTCCGCGCGGTCCGGGTCGAAGCGGTCGACGGCCTTGACCAGGCCGAGGGCGGCGACCTGCTTCAGGTCGTCGAGGTGTTCGCCGCGCTCCCGCAGCCGGTACGCGAGGCGGTGGGCCATCGGCAGCCAGGCGGTGATGATGCGCCGGCGTATCTGCTCCTTGACCGGCCCGTCCTCCAGCGTTGCCAGCAGACGGAACTCGTCACTGGTGTCGACATCCTTGGCACCGCGCTCATGGGGGCGCGCGGTCGCGGGGGTGGCCATCGCCGGCTCTCCTTTACCGCTTCACTTGGGTGGTCACAGGCAGGCGAGAGGCCGGTCCGGAAGACGGCAGACGGGCCCCTCGGCCGAGAAAAGGGAAGGGTGCCTACGGTTCCGAAGCACTGCCGCTCGTGTGTCCCGGCCGACCGGCCTTACACCCGGCGTCCGGGCGTTGTCGCTGTGGTCTGAGTCACGGAGCGGGCACCCCTGCCGGACGGCCCCGCAGTACGGCCGGCTCCTCACACGGCCACGCCGTACGGCCACCCCGCCGCACGCGCGTCGCACCGGCGCCCCGCTACCGGCGCAGCAACGCCTCCGCGACGGTGACCTGCGACGGGGCGAGTGCCGTCGCCCCGTCCTCGATGTCCCACAGGGAGTTCTGCAGCAGCCGGCCCAGCGTCCAGCCGGCCGCCCGTTCGCGGTCCAGCCCGAGCGCCTCGGTGAGCAGGTCGAACCGGCGGCGCACCACGCGGTGGGCCCGGCCCGTCGCGGCGATCTCCTCCCACCGGCTGTCCAGGGCGGGCCACAGGTCGAAGCCGGGGTCGCCGGCCAGCGGTTCCGGGTCGATGGCGAGCCACGGTTCGCGCTCCCCGGCCAGCACGTTGCCGTGGTGCAGGTCCCAGTGCAGCAACCGGTCGCCCGGCTCGCCGGCCAGGTCGGCCACCACCGAGGCCCAGTGCCGCAGGTGCTGACGGTCGGCGGGGTCGGACAGCGCCGTCACCGCCTCCGGCGTCTGCTCCAGCATGCCGGCGGCGATGTCGCCGAGTCCGCGCAGGCCCGCTGGGGCGGGAACGGCGACGAGGCGCCGCAGCAGTCCGGCCAGGATGGCCGTCGCGGTGTCGTCGTCCGCGACGGAGGCGAGCGTACGGGCTCCGTCCAGCCGTTCCAGCAGCATGACGCCGCTCGGCCGGTCGTGCGCGATCAGCCGTACGGCGCCGTCACCGTTCCAGGTGCGCAGTCCGACCAGTGCGGCGTCGGTCTCCTCCGTGGGCATCTGGGACCGCAGTACGGCGCGCGTCCCGTCCGTACGCACGACCGGGAGGACGAGCGAGGCCATCCCGGACCGGGCCGCACCGTCCCGCCTCAGCTCCCAGCGCTCCAGGAAATCCGCGACCTGGGCGGGCAGGGCGGCGAGCCAGGCCCGTCCGGCGTCGCTCTTGCCGTACGACGCGGCCAGCGCGTCCGGGACGTCGACGCTGTCCGAGGTGCTCATCAGGGAGTTTCCTTATGCCGGGGCCTGGGTCGGAGCCGGACCGGGGCCGCCGGGCCGGAGCTGCCGGGGCCGGGCCCGGGGACCGCGCCGCGAACCTATCGGACTTCCGCGCGGCACGATCATGAGTGGTGGCTTTCCGGCCATGTCAGGGGCGGCGCTCGGTGACGGTCATGGGGATGCGGTCGGCCGCCGCCACCGCGGAGGCGATCTCCTTCGGGGTGTGGCCGGGTACGGGGACGAGCTGCCACCTCGGGAGCCAGGTGGCCAGGGCGATGGTCGCCTCGGTGTAGATGAACTGGTCGCCGAGGCACTTGCGGTTGCCGGCCCCGAAGGGGATGAACGTCTCGCGGCCGAGGCCGGCTTCCCGCTGCCGCTCGGGCAGCCACCGGTCGGGGTCGAAGCGGTCGGCGTGGGCGTAGACGTTCGGGTCGCGGTGCAGGGCGTAGAGGCTGAAGGCGACCTCGGTGCCGGCCGGCAGCCGCACGCCGTTGATGACCACCGGCTCGGTGGCCCGGCGCATGAGGAGGGTGACACCGTGCAGGCGGATCACCTCGTCCAGGACCCGGCGCACGGTCGGCAGGCGGGGCACGTCCTCGACGGTCACCGGGCGGTCGCCGACGGCCTCCGCGATCTCCGCCACCACCTGCCGTTCCACCTCGGGGTGCCCGGCCAGTTCGTGGAAGGCCCAGGCGAGCGTGCCCGCCGTGGTCTCGGCGCCGGCGAAGAGGATGGTGCTCAGCTCGTCCCGTACCTCGGTGTCGGACAGCCGGTCGCCCTCCGCGAGCAGCAGCGACAGCAGGTCGTCGTGGCCGGTGTGCTGCTCGGTACGCGCGGTCCTGATCACTTCGTCGATGACCTGGCGCAGCTCGGCGACCGCGGCGTCGAACTCGCGGTTGGGGCGGATCGGCAGCCGGTCCAGGATCTTCGGGGAGGCCGCGCGGAGGAGCAGGTTCTTCAGGGCGATCGGCAGATTTCTGCGGATGGCCTCCACCGCGGGCCGGCCGATGTCCGAGGAGAACATGGTGGAGGCCAGCGTCTCGATGCTGAAGGCGGCCATCTCGTGGGCCACGTCCAGCTCCTGACCGGCCGTCCACCGGTCGGAGACGGCGAGGGCGTTGCGCCGCATCGTGTCGGAGTAGGCCGCGATGCGCTCCTTGGCGAACATCGGCTGGATGAGCCGCCGGTGCGCGCGGTGCAGTTCGCCGTTGGCGTTGGCCAGGCCGTTGCCCGCGAGGGGCCGCAGCCGGTCGAAGAAACGTCCCTTCTCGAAGGAGCGGGCCTGGCGCACCGTCACCTCGTGGACGACCTCGGCGGATGTCGCCACGTAGATGGGCATCGTGCCGAGGTCGAGTCGGACGAGCTCGCCGTGCTCCCGCAGGGACGTCATGAACCCGAAGGGGTTGCGCCACAAGCTCACCGCGTGCCCGAGCAGCGGCACCGCTCCGGGCGCGCGCGGGACCGACTCCGTACCGACCGACTGCTCCGCTACTGCCACGACTCGTCCTTTGCTCGGGCGGAACGCCGCACCGGAAGGTACGGCGCACACCGGCGGGCCGGAGCGGGAGAGGCGCCGTCAAGGGCGGTGCGAAGGGGCGGCGTTGTGCCCGCCGCGCTTCCGTCGTGCCGCACTGACATCGTTGCCTCTCCGTTCCGGTCCGACCGGCCATCCATCATGATCAATTGTCCGGCAGGTGCCGTAAAGGGGGCGTCCCGGGCCGGTTTCCGCCCCGGGGGGACCGTTCATCTCCTCCTTGCATGCCCTTTCCGGCCCGTTCCGTTCGGCCCGGAGCCGCTCCGGCCGCAGGGCGTGCGGACCGTGTACGGGCTGGGTACGGGAGCGCCACGCCCCGGCGATATGCTGCGCGTTGCCCCGCCGTTGCTTCTCGGAGGACCTGTGACCAGCCCCTTTCCCGGCTCCCCCAGCACCCCGTCCCTGCCGTCCCCGCCCGCGCAGTGCCCTGCTCACGCACAGGGAGCCGGCGGATTGCGGCGGCTGTACGGGCCCGAGGCAGAACGCGCACCGCACGAACTGTACGAGCGGCTCCGCCAGGAGCACGGGCCGGTGGCGCCCGTACTGCTGCCCGGCGAGATCAGGGCATGGCTCGTCCTGGGGCACCAGGAGAACCTGGAGGTCCTGCGCAACCCGCTGCTGTTCTCCGCCGACTCCCGCCGCTGGAACGTCCGCCTGGCGCCCGACTCGCCGCTGCTGCCCATCACCGCGTACCAGCCGGTCATCGCCTTCGCCGACGGCGACGAGCACGCCCGGCTGCGCAGCGCGGTCACCGACAGCCTGGCGCGCATCAACCGGCACGGGAACCGCCGCTACGTGGTGCGCTACACCGACCGCCTGCTCCACGCGTTCGCCGCGGCCGGCCAGGCCGACCTGGTGACCGACTTCGCGGAGAAGCTGCCGATCCTGGTGCTGAGCCGGCAGTTCGGCATACCCGAGCAGGACGCGCTGCCGCTGGGCGAGGCCGTCCGCGACCTGGTGCGGCCCACCGAGACCGCCGTGAAGAGCAACCAGATCGTCGTCGAGACGATGGAAGAGCTGATCCGGCGCAAGAAGGTCGCGCCCGGCGACGACCTCACCAGCTGGCTGCTGCGCCACGAGGCAGGCTTGTCCGACGACGAGGTGCTCCAGCACCTGCGGCACGCCCTGGTCGCCGCGAACGAGAACACCGCCAACCTGGTGGCGAACACGCTGCGGATGGTGCTCACCGACCGCCGCTTCCGCGGCAACCTGGCGGGCGGTCAGATGACCCTGCCGGACGCGCTGGACCAGGTGATGTGGGACCAGCCGCCGCTCTCGCTGATCCCGAACCGCTGGGCCACCGGCGACACGGTGCTCGGCGGGCAGCGGATCGACGGCGGCGACATGGTGCTGCTCGGTCTGTCCGCCGGCAACCGCGACCCCGCCGTACGCCCGGACCTGTCCACGCCCGTGCACGGCAACCGTTCGCACCTGGCCTTCGGCAAGGGCCCGCACGAGTGCCCCGGCATGGACATCGGACGGGCCATCGCCGACACCGCCATCGACACGCTGCTCGCACGGCTCCCCGACATTCAACTCTCGGTGCCGGAGACCGAGTTGTCGGTCACCACCTCGATGGTGTCCAGCCGCCTGAACACCCTGCCCGTGCACTTCACCCCGCAGCGGCCCAAGCAGGGCGCGCCCGCGGGTGCCCAGCCGCAGCCCCGCGTCGAGTCCCGGAGCACGTCCGCCACGTCCGCCACGGCTGCCGCGGCGGACCCAGCGGCCGCGGCTCCCGGCCGCGGGTCGTGGCGGAAGCGGGTTCTTCCGCGGTAGGCGGGCGGCGACGACAGATCGGTGACCGGGGGCTGTGACCGCGCACGGGCGGAGTCACAGCCCCCGGTCACAGCCCCTGGACGTACCGTCAGCCGCGCGGGCGTCCGGCGTTCAGACGGACCGGCAGGGCGCGGACGCCCTGGACGGAGATGGACGCCAGCCGCTCCGGGGTTCCGGCGGCTTCCAGGTCCGGGTAGCGGGTGAAGAGCGCCGCCAGCGCGATCCTCGCCTCCAGGCGCGCCAGTCGCGCCCCGAGGCAGTAGTGCGCGCCGTGACCGAACGCGAGGTGGTCACGGCGCGTGGGGCGGGCCGGGTCGAAGACGTCGGGTTCCGTATGGCGGCCCGGGTCCCGGCCCGCGGCGAACAGGCCGGCGAGGACGGGTTCGCCCCGGGCCACCCGGACACCGGCTATGTCGACGTCTTCGACGGCGTAACGCATCAGCGCGTGGCGTACCGGCGAGGAGAACCGCAGCGTCTCGTCGACCAGCGCGGTCCAGATGCCGTCGTCCGGGTCCGCGATGTCGGTGTCCATGCCGGTGTCCATGTCGTCGGCCTTGACGCCCGTGTCGTCGGCCTTGACGCCCGTGTCGTCGGCCTCGGCGTCCGTGTCCGCGCTTCCGTCGTCGGCACCCGCATCGGTACGGACGCCACGGCCGCCGCCGTGAGCGTACGGACACGTACCCCCTCCACTCCCCCCACGGGCCGCTTCGCGTACGTGCGCCAGCTTCTCCGGATGCTCCAGCAGCGCGTGCACCGCGCTGCTGATGAGGTTGAGCGTGGTCTCGTGTCCGGCGATGAGGATCAGGAAGAGCGTCTCGACCAGTTCCTCCTCGCTGAGCCGGTCACCGTCGTCACGTGCCTGGATCAGGGCGCTGGTCAGGTCGTCGCCCGGCGCCGCCCGCTTGGTGGCGATCAGCGCGGTCAGCGACCGGTGGATCTCCGCCTGGGCGACGCGGATGTCCTCCGCTCCGTCCTCCTGCGGGGTGACCAGGCGCTCGAAGGCGTCGCGCAGCCCGGACACCGCGGTGTCCGGCACGCCCAGCACCTCGCAGATGACCCGCACCGGAAGCCGGTAGGCGAAGCGGTCGCGCAGATCGACCGGCTCGCGCGGGTCCGCCGCCGCGAGGTCGTCGAGCAGTTGCCCGGCGATCTCCGTGATCCGGCCTTCGAGGGCCGCGATGGGCGCCCGGGTGAACGCGCTGCTCGCCAGTTTCCGCAGCCGCCGGTGATCGTCACCGCCGGCGTGCAGCATGCCGGCGCCGCGGATGACGGCGATCAGTTCCCAGTGGTCGGGGACGCGGCCGGAGGCCAGGTCCGGCCAGTACGCGGCGTCCTTGGTCAGATCCGGGTGACCGAGGACCAGCTGGGCGGTGGTGTGGTCCACCGCCGCCCAGGCCGCCACGTCACCCGGAAGTCTCACCGGCACCAGGCCCCCTTCCGTATGGAGCTGTCTCGCCTCCTGCGCCGGATCGGCCTGCGGGACCAACGGGAACAGCGAACGGTGCGTCAGCGACACGACAACTCCAGGAACAACCAGCATTACGGACACATACGACGAGAGCTCACATCACGAGCCCCGCCCCACAATCTGCCCCTACCTTCACCTGTATGAATCCACCGCGCCAGGTGCTGTCGCCCACACCTCTCCGCGAACAACCGGGCCATCCGGACCTCCGGCCCCGCCCACAAGGTGGCCGGTGCGCCAGGCCGGGCGGCCGAAGACGGGAGTCGACTGGCCGGAGTACGGCCGTCCCGTGCGGCCCACGGGCATTCTGATGCTCCGGCACGGGCGGTATTCCGCCAGAAAACCCGTCCCTCCGGCGACGCTGCCGACCCAGCGGCCCCCCGCCCCTCACCGGCGCCCCTCCCGCCCGAGGCGACGACGGGATGTGCCGTGCACCGGCGGATGGCCGCATTCTTGGCCTGCGCACCGAGCGAACCGGTCGGCGTCATTCGCCCTGCGGATTCCGGTTCCCGCAGGGCTATCTTGGCTGGCGGCCCGGGGAGCGGCCCCGAGCCGGAGCGAGGGGGAAGACATGGCCAACGCGGACTTCCGGGCCAGGACGTCGATCCGCCGGAACCAGGCCTGGACATCCGGTGACGGCAACACCCTTCTGCGCCTGCAGGAAGACGGCAACTTCGTCGTCTACCGCCAGGGCAAGGCGGCCTGGCAGGCGGACAACGTGTACCCGAACGGCGACACGGCGGCCTTCGAATTGAACGGCGACCTCGTCGTCTACGACTCCAACGGCCGGCAGATCTGGCACTCCGACACCAGCGGCAACCCCGGAGCCCTGTTCTCCGTGCAGGACGACGGCAACGTCGTCATCTACAACGCCGACGGCCGCCCGATCTGGCAGACCAACACCGCGGGCTGACGCCGCGCACCTGCACGGCGAGCCGACACGGCGCACCGAGCCCCTGCCGATGTTCCGCGACACCGCGGCGGCAGGGGCTCGCTGCGTGGCGGCCGCGGTCAGTCGCCGAGGGCCTCCGTCATGCGGTCGAGGTCGGCGAGGAGGGCGGTCAGGCGCTGCTGCGGGACGGCGGCGACCATCCGCCGTTCGATGGCGTAGACGGCGTCACGGGCCAGTTCGAGACGGTCGCGTCCGGCGTCGGTCAGATGGGCGGGCAGGGCGCGCCCGTGGTCCGTGGTGCGTGGCCGGGAGACCAGCTCCGCGTCCTGCAGGCCGCGCAGTACGACGTTCATGGACTGCCGGGTGACGAACGTGCCGCGCGCGAGTTCGGCGTTGGACAGGCCGGGCTGGTGGTCGAGCAGTTCGAGGCAGGAGTACTGCGGCACCGTCAGGCCGTACTCGCGCAGGGCCTTGTCCATGGCTCCGCGCAGGGCGGCGGCGGAGCGTTTGAGGCGGTATCCCACGTGCTCGGTGATGTCCTGGGCGGGGTGCGGCGGCTGCACGGGCGCGCGGCCCTCCGCGGCCGTCCGCTCCTGCGCGGGCTTCCGGTGTTCTGCGGGCTTCCGGTCTTCCATGTCAGGAGTTTGACACAGCTTCCCGCCGTCCGTACATTCCTCGATGTCAAAGTCCTGACTTAACCGGTCCCGGCATGCCGGACACCACGGAATGGGGAAGCCCTATGACCGCCACCCTCCTCGGCCCCGACTTCGTCGCTCTGCAGGTACGCGACGTCGAAGCGGCGGCCGCCTTCTGCGAGCAGCACCTCGGCCTGCGCCGGGCCCCCGCGTCGCCCCCCGGCGCGGTGGTGTTCGCCACCGAGCCCGTCGCCTTCGCCGTCCGCGAGCCGCTGCCGGGCGTGGACCTCGACGAGGCCGACCGGCCCGGCCTCGGGGTGGCCCTGTGGTTCCGCACCACGGACGCCCAGGAGCTCCACGACCAGCTCGTCGCCGCCGGGGTGAGCATCCTCAGCCCGCCGCGGACCACTCCGTTCGGCCTGGCCTTCACCTTCGCCGGCCCCGAGGGGTACGCCGTCACGGCGCACGGAAACTGACCGGCGACGCCGGGCTCCCCGGGGCCTCCCCACCGGTGGGCCGTCCGGCCTGGTGGCCCGCCGCCGCCTTCGCGTAGCGGTGGGCCAGTTCCTCGCACGCCGCGGCCAGTTCCGGCGGGCCGATCACTTCGATGTCGCAGGCGAAGGTCCCGATCAGGGCCGCCAGCCCCGGCCACGACCAGGCGCCGAGGCCGAGCCGGCAGCGGCCCGGCCCGGCTTCCTCGACCACGGCACCGCCGGGCGCCCAGCGGGCGACGACCGCGGCGGGGGCGTCGAGGATCACCTCGCCGTGGCAGGCCCACTGGTCGGGCGCGTCACCGCGGTCGAGCTGCCCGACGACGAACGCCGTCACGTCGGAGCCGGGCAGGTCCCGCGGCGCGAAGCGGAGCCCGGTGGGCGCGTGCGGGGCGATCCGGTCGACCCGGAAGGTACGCCAGTGGGACCGCTCCACGTCCCATGCGACGAGGTACCACCGGCCCGACCACATCACGAGGTGATGCGGCTCCACCCGGAACGGCCGCCCCGGTTCCCTGTCCGCAGCCCCCGCCGTACGGCCGGGCCCGCCGCTGCTCGCGTGGTCGAAGGTCAGCACCTCGCGGTGGCGGACGGCGGTGCCCACGGCGAGCAGCACCCGGGAGTCGACCGGGGGCGCCGCGAGGTCCCAGGCGTTGTCGATCGACGTCACCCGCACCGCGTCGACCCGTTGCCGCAGCCGCTGCGGCATGACCTGGCGGACGGTGGCGAGTGCGCGGGCGGCCGCTTCGCCGAGACCGGCCACCGTGGAGGGGGCGGTCTGCAGCGCGACGGCGACCGCGATGGCCTGCTCGTCGTCGAACAGCAGGGGCGGGATCTTCGCGCCCGCGTCCAGCCGGTAGGCGCCTCCCGGCCCTTTGCTGACGCGTACGGGATAGCCCAGTTCCCGCAGCCGGCCGATGTCCCGGCGCACCGTGCGCGGGCTCACCTCCAGGCGTTCCGCCAGTACCGGACCCGGCCAGTCGCGCCGGGACTGGAAGAGGGAGAGCAGGCGGAGAAGACGCGCCGATGTTTCTGCCATGGCCCCAACGTGCCAGGAATAGCGGCCGTCAGGTGGCCGGTACCCCTGTGACGCTGGCCTGCATGACCACTTCTTCCCACCCGGGCGGCGGCGCGGCGGCCGCCGCCCCGGCAGATCAGACGGCACCCGAGCCGGAGCCGGGCTCGCAGTTCGCCGCCGCCTCCGGCCCTTCCGCGGTGATCGCCCTCGTCGTGGTGCTCGTCGCCTCGTTCATGGAACTTCTGGACGCGACGATCGTCACGGTCGCCGCCCCGGCGATCGCCGACGGGCTCGGGGCCGGTGCGGCCGCCCTCCAGTGGACGGTCGCCGGGTACACCCTCGCGCTCGGCGCCGGGCTGATCACCGGCGGGCGCGTCGGCGACCAGTTCGGACGGCGGCGCGTCTTCCTGACCGGGCTGGCGGCGTTCGCGGTGGCCTCGGCGGCCTGCGCGCTCGCGCCGGACCCAGCGGTCCTCGTCGCCACCCGTGTCGGCCAGGGGCTGGCGGGCGGCCTGATGGTGCCCCAGGTCTTCGGCATCATCCGGTCGTCCTTCGCGCCGGCCGCCCGGGCGAAGGCGTTCGGCGCGTACGGTGCGGTGCTCGGGCTCGCCTCGGTGGCGGGTCCGCTGCTCGGCGGTCTGCTCGTCGACGCGGACGTGTTCGGCCTGGGCTGGCGGACGATCTTCTGGGTGAACGTTCCGGTCGCGGCTGTCGGACTCGTACTCGGCGTGCGGTTCCTGCCCGAGTCGGACGGGGCCGGGCGGGCCCGGCTGGACCTGCCCGGCGCGGCGCTCGCGGCGGCGGCCGCGGTGTGCGTCCTCCTGCCTCTGGTCCAGGGGCACGACCAAGGCTGGCCCTGGTGGGGCTTCGTCCTCCTGGCCCTGTCGGTACCGGCCACGGCCCTGTTCCTCAGGAGGGAACGCCGCCTGGTCGCGCGCGGCGGACAGCCGGTCCTCGATCCGGGACTGTTGCGGGTACGGGCCTTCAGCAGCGGGCTGGCCGCCTCCGCGCTGTTCTTCGGCGCCATCGGATCGTTCTTCCTGCTGCTGTCGCTCTACCTCCAGTACGGCACCGGACGCTCGGCCCTGGAAGCCGGGCTGGTGATCCTCCCGTACGCGGCCGGCTCGATCCTCACGTCGGGAGCCGGTGTGCAACTGGCTGCCCGCGCCGGACGTCTGCTGCTCGTCACCGGTTCGCTCGTCCTCGCCGTCTCGCAGCTCCTCCTGCTGCTCGTCGTACGCGACGGGGCCGCCCCTTCGTACTGGCAGCTGGCGTTGCCGCTGTTCATCGGCGGACTCGGGCTGGGGCTCACCTCGCCCTCGCTGGTCGACGTCGTCCTCACGGGGGTGCCCGCGCGGGACGCCGGCGCTGCCGGCGGAGTGCTCACCACCGTCGGCCAGATCGGGAACGCGATCGGTGTGGCCGCCTTGGGCGTGGGATTCTTCACCGCACTGGACACGGCCTCAGCGGCGGGGGCTCCCCCGCTCACGGCCTACGGAGAAGCGTTCTCCTCCGTCCTGCCGTGGCAGATCGCGTGCTACGTCGTGGCGGCGGCACTGATGCTGCTGCTCCCCAAGCACACGGACGCTTCAGGAGGCGGCCCGGCGACAGCGAGCGATACGGGGAGTTGAGAGGGCCGCGGGTGGCGTGCGGCTTCGCCGGGCAGTGACGTGCTGCGGGCGGGGCGACGTGCCGCGGATGGAGTAGTGCTCCGTCGGTGGCCCAGCGCTCCCTGAGGGAGTGCTGCTGCGCGGCGGAGTGGTGGGCCGGGTTCCGGGCGGGTGAGCCGTCCGGGGCCCGGCCGTGCGGCGGCCTCTGGGGCGGCTGATCAGTGGCGGGGTGCGCCGTGGATGATTTCTGCGCCCCCTGATGACGCCCCGTGCTCCGGTATGCGCTTCGTGCGCCGGTGCCGCGCGTCCGTGGCCTCGACGTAACCGTTCCTAGGGGGTTTTGTGATGTTTTTGTAGGCGCACTCTGTGCTTGGGGGAGTCATGGACTTCGGGGGCCGGGGGGAGGGCATCATGTGTGACAGCCAGTACGGCGCCCAGGTCATCCACGGGCCCGACGGCAGATCGTCATGCAACTGCGGAGCAGCCGGATGACAGAGAACCATGGTGTCCCGACGGAGGAAAGTGTGAGCGCCGGCGAACCGCTGCCGGTGTACTTCACCTCCGCCACCTGCCCGGAGTGCCAGAGCGCGAACGACGGCCTCAACGGCCGTTTCGCCTGCGGCGCTTGCGGCACCACCTATGCATTGGAGCCGCCGACACTCTGACTCCCGGGCGGTGCCTCTCACCCCTCGGCCCGCTCCTGTGTGACGCTCCAGGCGTACTGCAGCCAGTCCGAGACCGTGACGGCAGTCAGTCCGCAGGCGGCCAGCCGGGTGGCCCGCGGGGCGACGGCGTAACCGCACACCAGCGAGGTGCCGACCCAGGTGGCGAGGCAGAAGGGGCAGGCGAGCAGTTCGCCGGTGGCCAGGCGGAGCCCGTGGCCCCGGGGCTCGTCCATGACTTCACTGGCGTCACCGCTTCCCGTACGCCGGGTGAACGGCGCCCGCACCAGGCTGGTGATCTTGTCCCTGGCCAGCAGCCGCGACACCTTGTACGTCGCCGTACCCAGGAGCAGCACGTCCCACGGGGGCACCCGGGCGGGCAGGGGACGTCCGGACCTCCGGAAGCCCAGCGCGAACAGGGCCGTGGCCGTCAGATAGGTCCCGGCCAGCACGGCGTAACCCCGCAGGGGCACCTCCTCCGCTTCCGGTTCCGGTTCCGGGCCGCCGGGCCCGCCTTCTTCCGGGAACGGGCTGACTGCCATGCTGCCTCCTCCGACGACGCCGAGGCTGGACCGGTACCCCCGGAACCGCCCGGTGCACGCCGACGGGACCGAGATGCGACCGAACGTGTCACCGATCCCTTCGGCTCAGCCGAGGCCGCCCGGCCGCCCGGCCGCACGTCTGCCCGGCCGCACGTCCGCGCATCCGCCCGGCGCGCATCGGGCCACCGGGCCCACGGCAGCCGGAACGTGGCGCCCCCGGAGGCCGGCACACGGCACTCCTGGAAGCGGCCCGCGTCCCGGCCCGGCCACGCGTCAGGCGGCGCCGGCGCCCCCCTTCGCCTGGGCCGCGATGTCCTTGAGCATCTGTATCAGGTCGGCCGTCTCGCCGGCGGGCGGCGCCTTCACCGACGCCGTGATGCCGTAGTCGGAGTAGGTCGAGGTGATACGCATCGTGCCCTGCGGCGTCTTGATCTGCGAGTCCATCTTCACCGGGTACTGGTCACCGTCGACCCAGACGTCGTAGTCGTACCCCTTGATGCCGGTCTTCTCCATGTTCGCGACCAGCTTCTCGCGCTCGGCGGGCGTGAGGAGCTCCACGGTCTTCCGGCCCTTGATCGCCTCCTGGACCGTCAGCGAGCCCCGGTAGTGCCGCACCTTCCGGCCGTCCACCTCGGCAGGCCCGAGGTCCTTGATGTCCCGGGAGTTGAGCAGCACGGCGAGCTGCTGGGACGGGTCCTGCTGCATGTCCTGCAAGCCTGCGGCCATCTGCTGGACGGCCTTGCCGCCGGCCTCCGCCGCGGCCGCCTTCAGGTCGATCTTGGCCCACTTCTTGTCACCGTACTCGTCGGCCGGCGCGCCCATACCGGTACGCAGGTCCGTGTAGAAGGCGTCGTCGGCCCAGATCACGTGATTCTTCCCGGCGTCGCCGGCCGCCGCGCCGGGCTTGCCGTCGGTCACCGTCACGTCCATGGCCAGCGGATGCCATCCCATGACGCCGACCACCCGCTTCTCGCCGCCGCCCTTCAGCGACGCGGGCACCGTCATGGTCATCGAGACCTTGGCGGTCTTCGCCGCCGCCGTCTTCTTGTACGCCGCCGTGAGCGCCTGCACCGACGTGCTCTGCCCCGCGCTCTGCTCGGCGCCCCGGTCCGCCTTGGTCTTGTCCCCGCCGTCCTGGCAGCCCGTCAGGCTCGCCGCCACGGCCACGGCCGCCAGCGTCGCTCCCACGCGCCGCGCGATGTGCTTGTGCACGTCCCACCCCTGTTGCTCCACCCGTGGCGGTGCTGCGTAAACGCCACCTGGGCCGGTTCCGTTACTTACGCGACGCACAGTAATGCATGGGTCTGACATTCCGGTTCGACCAGGGCAGACCCCCGCCTCTCCGGCCCCCGGCATCCGGGCACTCCCGCACGGCTCGGGTCAGGGGCGCGGACCTCCCGGCGGATCGGCCGCCCGCCACGGACGAGAACGTTGCATCTTCGCCATCTCCGCCCGCCGGAGGGCGCGTACAAACGTGCGACCGCGCCATGGGAACTGATTTTCGCGTACGTCGGCGGAGGCGTAACACACGCGTCGTCGGAGAACCCGGACCTTCGCGCAGCGCGCTTCCCGAACCGCTCCGACGAAAGGTGGCCGGCCATGACCTCGCCTGCCGCGGGTTCCCGTTACCACTTGCTCACCCTCACCGGCCATCCCCCGACGGCCGCCGCGCGCCTGGTCAGGGCTGTCCGGTCCGGGGCGACGACCCCGACGGTCCTGGTGGACGTGACCGCGGCCGGTGACCTGGACGTGCAGGCGCTGGGGGCGCTGGCCCGCCTGTCGATGCTGCTGCGTTCGACCGGGGGCGGAGTGGTGCTGGTCGGCGCCAGCCCCGTGGCGCGCCAGTTGACCGCCCGTACCGGCACCGCCTGGCTGCTGCCCGCCCACCGCGACGTCGAGGCCGCGGTCGCCGCCCTGCCCGCCTCCGGGCGGCCGTGGACGGTCACCGAACTGGCGCCGGGCTGCAACGGCGCCTTACCCCAGCCCGCGGAGGGCAACTGAGCGGCGCGGAAGGAGGGACAGGGGCCGTCCGGGGCCCGGTGGCCGTACGGGTGAGAATCGGCGGATGGACATCCGGCAGCTGGAGTACTTCCTCGCCATCGTCGACCAGGGCGGCTTCCACCGCGCCGCCACGGCTCTGTACGTCTCCCAGCCGTCGCTGTCGCAGTCGGTCCGGGCGCTGGAACGCGACCTGGGCAGCGACCTCTTCCACCGCGTCGGCCGGCGGGCGGTGCTCACGGAGGCAGGCCGGGCCCTGATCGAACCGGCCCGTGCGGCGGTACGCAGCCTGGCCACCGCGCGGGCCAGCGTCGCGGCGGTGCACGAACTGCGCACCGGCCCGGTGGACGTGGCCGCCATGCCGTCCCAGGCCGTGGAGCCGCTGACCACGATGATCCGCGCCTTCAGCGGCCGCCACCCGGGAGTGTCCGTGGTCATCAAGGCCGCCTTCACCTCCCGGGACGTGGTCGAGATGGTCCGCACCGGCACGGTCGAACTCGGACTGCTGGCCACCACGGGCCCGTTGCCGGACAAGGAGGTGGTGGCGCTGCCCGCCGGAGAGCAGCGCTTCGTGCTCGTGGTCGCCCCCGACGGGCCGTTCGCCGGGCGGCGCGAGGTGGCCTGCGAGGAACTGGCGGGGCAGCGGCTGATCGTCGGCCAGCGGGGCACCGGGATGCGCGCCTACGTGGACGGCCTGCGCGAACGCGGCGTCACGTACACCGTCGCCGCCGAGACCGAGCACCGGGTCGCCCTGCTCCCCCTGGTCCTGGCGGGGGTGGGGTCGGCGGTGGTGACGGAGGCATGGCGGGCCATGGCCGAACAGGCCGGTGCCCGGGTGCTGGACATCGCACCGCGGAGCACGCTGAACATCGGGCTGGTCAGCCGCCGTACGGGGCTGTCGCCGGCCGCACGGGCCTTTGTGACGACGGCGCTGCCCCGGGCCGGGCGCTGAGGCCAAGTGCTGAGGGCCGGGCGCTGAGGCCAAGTGCTGAGGGCCGGGCGCTGACGGGTCTCCCCCACCTCCACGCCCGCTGATAGCCCCCGCTGATCAGGCAGATCGGAACTGGGTCTTGGACCGCCGGCAGGCCCCGCTGCTGCAATCGGAGCCATGACGAACCACCGCATCGCCCTGATCCCCGGCGACGGCATCGGCACCGAGGTCCTGCCCCCGGCGCAGCAGGTGCTCGACACCGTCGGCCGCCGCCACGGCTTCACGTTCTCCTGCACCTCGTACGACGACTGGTCCTGCGAACGCTATCTGCGGGAGGGCGCGATGATGCCCGCGGACGGCCTCGACCAGCTGCGCGACAAGGACGCCGTCCTGCTCGGCGCGGTCGGCCGCCCGGACGTACCGGACCATGTCTCGCTGTGGGGACTGCTGATCCCCATCCGCCGCGGCTTCCGCCAGTACGTCAACCTGCGGCCGGTGCGCGTCTTCGAGGGCATCGACAGCCCGGTGCGGGGCGCGACGGCCGGAGAGGTGGACTTCGTCGTCGTACGGGAGAACGTCGAAGGCGAGTACAGCGAGATCGGCGGACGTCTGCACCGCGGGTTCCCCGAGGAGGCGGCCGTGCAGGAGTCGGTGTTCACCCGGGCCGGGGTGACGCGGGTGCTGGACTACGCCTTCGGGCTGGCGGCGAGCCGCGGGGGCAGGCTGACCTCGGCCACCAAGTCGAACGGCATCGTGCACACCCTGCCCTTCTGGGACGAGCTGGTGGCCGAACGCGGCGCCGCGCACCCCGGAGTGGTCTGGGACCAGGAGCACATCGACGCGCTGGCCGCCAAGTTCGTGCTGGAACCGGCCCGGTTCGACGTGGTGGTGGGCTCCAACCTCTTCGGCGACATCCTCAGTGACCTGGCGGCCGCCGTGGCCGGCTCCATCGGCATCGCACCGGCCGCCAACCTCAACCCGGAACGCGAGTTCCCCTCGATGTTCGAGCCGGTGCACGGTTCGGCACCCGACATCGCTGGGCGCGGCATCGCCAACCCCCTGGGGGCGATCTGGTCCGCCGCCCTGATGCTCGACCACCTCGGACACCCCGCGGCGGCCAGGGACGTCACCGACGCCATCGCGGCGGTCCTGGCCAAGACGGACGTCCGCACGCCCGACCTGGGCGGCACCGCCACGACGGCGGAGTTCACCGAGGCGCTCCTCGAACTTCTCTGACCTGCCCGCTCCTTCGCGAGCCGGTTCCTTCGCGAGCCGGTTCCTCCGCGACGAGGTGAGACGAGGTGATGCACCATGGCACCACCCGAGTCCGCCGGGCCGGCCGGGCCACCGGCCAAACCCTGGTACCGGCAGCTCTACTTCTGGGTGCTGACCGCCATCGTCACCGGCATCGCGACCGGCTGGCTGTGGCCGGCGGCCGGGGCGGCGCTGGGTCCGGTCGGCACCACGTTCGTGGCCGCGATCAAAATGCTCATCGCGCCGATCGTCTTTCTGACGATCGTGACCGGGATCGGCAGCGTCGACAGCCTCGGCCGGGTGGGCCGCGTCGGCCTGAAGTCGCTCGCCTACTTCCAGGCGGGCACGCTGCTGGCCCTCCTCCTGGGGCTGCTCGCCGTCAACGTCTTCCAGCCCGGCGTCGGCGTACATGCCGATCCCGGCGGCCTGCGGCTGGAGGGCGACGCCGCCCGGTACGCGGCACGCGGGTCGGACCAGAGCTGGTGGCACTTCCTCACCGACCTGGTGCCCAGCAGCGCGGCCGGTGCCTTCGCCGAGGGCAACGTCCTCCAGGTCATCTTCTTCTCGGTGCTCTTCGGGGTCGCCCTGAAGACCGTGGGCGCGGCCGGGCAGCCGATCGTCGACGGGGTGGCGCGGCTCGGTGTCGTGGTGTTCAAGATCCTGCACCACGTGATGCTGGCCGCCCCCCTCGGGGCGTTCGGCGCGATGGCGTACACCATCGGAACGTACGGCATCTCCACCCTCACCAGCCTCGGCCGGCTCATCGCCCTCTTCTACGGCACGTCACTGGTGTTCGTCGTCGTGGTCCTGGGCGGTGTCACCGCGCTGCTGAGGATCAGCTTCTTCCGGTTGCTGCACCACTTGCGCGAGGAATTCCTGCTGGTCCTGGGCACCTCGTCCTCCGAGAGCGCCCTCCCCCGGCTCATGGCGAAGCTGGAAGGGCTCGGCATCCGCCGCGACATCGTCGGCCTGACCGTGCCCACCGGCTACTCCTTCAACCTCGACGGCAGCTCGATCTACCTCTCGCTGGCCGCCGTCTACATCGCCCAGGCCACCGACACACCGCTCGGTCTCGGCCAGCAGCTCGGTCTGCTCGCCGTCATGCTGCTGACCTCGAAGGGCTCCGGCGGTGTCACGGGCGCGGGTTTCATCGCCCTGGCCGCCACCCTCTCGACCGTGGGCACCGTACCGGCCGCCGGCATCATGCTGATCTTCGGTATCGACAAGTTCATGTCCGAGTGCCGCGCCCTGACCAACCTCGCCGGCAACAGCGTCGCCACCCTCGTCGTCGCCCGCTGGGAGCGCGTCCTCGACAGTGCGCGGGTCAACGAGATCCTGCGTGCCGAGCGGACCGCCCGGCCGCTCACCCGAAGCCCGGACCCGGCTCCGCGCCGATCAGCGCACAGCTGACGTCCCACAGCCGCTCCGCGACGGCGGTGTCCTTCAGGTGGTCCCACACCGGCTCCCTACGGGGCTCCCCGCGCAGTCCGAAAACCCTCGGGCCCCACAGTGACCCGCCGGTCGCCGACGGGTCGAGCACGGCCCGTACGACAGGCCAGGCACCGGCGTCCTTGCCCTGGACGAGGAGACCGGCGGGCAGCCCGCGCAACCGCTCGCCGGAGGTCCGTACGTGCACCGGCGGACGCGACGGCGTCAGGGAGTCCAGCGCGCCGCCGGGGTGGGCCACCAGGCTGCGTACGGGGCTGCCGGCCGCGCGCAGGCGGCGGTCGAGGGTGAGACCGAAGTACATCTGCGCCAGCTTCGACCGGCCGTAGGTCCGCTTCGGGCGGTAGTCGTCCCCGGCGGACTCCAGGTCGGCCAGGTCGAGCCGCTCCGTCTTCGCCGCGAAGCTGCCGACGGTCACGACGCGGGCGGCCGGCGCGGCGGCGAGCAGGGGAGCGAGCCACCGGGTCAGGGCGACGTGGCCGAGGTGGTTGGTCCCGAACATCAGCTCATGACCGTCCTCGGTCACGCGCCGGGGCGGGTCGTCGAGCGCCACCCCGGCGTTGTGGACCACCGCGTCGAGGTGCCCGAGGGCGAGCGCGCCGGCCACGGCTTCGAGGGACGGCAGGTCGGCCAGGTCCAGCGGGACGTGGCGGACGCGGGCGCCGGGGACGCGGGCGCGGATGCAGGCCTCGGCGGCCGCCGCCTTCGAGCTGCTCCGGCTGCCGAGGACGACGGTGGCCCCGGTTCCGGCGAGCTGTTCCGCGACGAAGTAGCCGATGCCCGCGTTGCCGCCGGTGACCAGGAAGGTCTTGCCCTCGGCC
Organism: Streptomyces paromomycinus; assembly: GCF_003865155.1. Classification (NCBI taxonomy): domain Bacteria; kingdom Bacillati; phylum Actinomycetota; class Actinomycetes; order Kitasatosporales; family Streptomycetaceae; genus Streptomyces; species Streptomyces paromomycinus. The sequence continues at coordinate 540,274 of NZ_BHZD01000001.1, forward strand.
GACGGCAGCCGGTGCACGTCCCACGGCGGGGACGGCGACCGGCGCGGGGGCCGGGGCTTGGCGGCGGACCGGCCGGGAGACGGGGCGGAGGGACGGGAGGGACGCTGGGCAGAGGGCTGGGCAGAGGGCTGGGCGCGGTCAGACATCGTGACTCCTCGACAGCGTGCGGCGGGCCGTTGTGGCGGCGGGTGCCCCGGCCGTCCGCTGCGGCGCCGGGCCATCCCGTACGCCAAGATCGCGGCGGCCTCCGACATGTCACCGACACACCGCCGACACGGCTCCCGCACGGCTCCCGCACGGGTCCGGCGCTCCGCCGCCGGGCGCGCTCCGGGCCGCTCGCGGGGAATGCGAGGATGGGCCGTATGGACATCCTGCGCAGGAACAACGTCACCGTCACCGGTAACCCTGACGGGCCGGTGGTAGTGCTGGCGCACGGTTTCGGCTGTGACCAGAACATGTGGCGCCTGACCGTGCCTGCCCTGACCGATGCCTACCGGGTGGTGCTGTTCGACTACGTCGGCTGCGGCCGCTCCGACCTGTCGGCGTTCCAGGAGGACCGTTACGCCTCCCTCGGCGGCTACGCCCAGGACGTGGTGGAGGTGGCCGAGGCCCTCGACCTGCGCGACGCCACCTTCGTCGGGCACTCGGTCAGTGCCATGACCGGTGTGCTCGCCGCCCGGCGGGCCCCGGAGCGCATCGGCTCGCTGGTGATGGTCGCGCCGTCCCCGCGCTACATCGACGACGAGGGCTACCGCGGCGGCTTCACCGCCGAGGACATCGACGAGCTGCTGGCCTCGCTGGACTCCAACTATCTGGGCTGGTCGGCCGCCATGGCTCCGGTGATCATGGGCAATGCGGACCGCCCCGAGCTGGGCGACGAGCTGACCAACAGCTTCTGCGCGACCGACCCCGACATGGCCCGGGTCTTCGCCCGTACCACCTTCCTGTCCGACTCCCGCGACGACCTGAAGACGGTCGAGGTGCCCACCCTGGTGCTGGAGTGCACCCAGGACGTGATCGCCCCGCGCGAGGTCGGCGCGTACGTGCACGCCCAGGTCCCCGGCTCGACGCTGGTCACCCTGGACGCCACCGGCCACTGCCCGCACCTGTCCGCGCCCGAGGCCACCAACGAAGCGATCACCGGCTTCCTCACGGGGCTGCGGTCATGAGCCGCGCCGGACAGGAGGGCCCCGACCCGTACGGTGCGGGCGGCGACAGCACCACGGACGCCGCGTTCGCGGCGCTGCTGGAGGACAGCGCCGAGGAGCTCTACGACTCCGCCCCGTGCGGCTACGTCTCGACGCTCATGGACGGCACCATCGCGAAGATCAACGCGACGCTGCTGGACTGGCTCGGCCTGGCCCGTGAGGCGGTGGTCGGGCGGATGCGGTTCACCGACCTGCTCACCGTGGGCGGCAAGCTCTACCACGAGACGCACTTCGCGCCGCTGCTGCGCATGCAGGGCGATATCAGCGGCATCGCGCTGGAGGTCAAGCGCGCCGACGGTTCCCGGATACCGGTCCTGGTCTCCTCGACCGTCAAGTACGGCAGCGAGGGCGAGCCGCTGCTGATCCGTACCACCCTCTTCGACGCGCGGGACCGCCGCGCGTACGAGGAGGAGCTGCTGCGGCGGCAGCAGGAGGCGGAGAAGGCCCGCAAGCAGGCGGAGGCGGACCGCGCGCGGCTGCAGGAGGCGCTGGCCGCCCTCCAGCAGAGCCTGCTGCCCACCGTGCTGCCCGACATACCCGGCCTGGAAGTGGCCACGTACTACCACACCGCCTCCCCCGACCGGCTCGGCGGCGACTTCTACGACCTGTTCGCCCTGGACGGCAAGCGCTGGGCGTTCTTCCTCGGGGACGTGAGCGGCAAGGGGCCCAAGGCCGCCGCCCTGACATCACTGACCCGCTACACCCTGCGCGCCGCCGCCCTGCACGATCCGGACCCGGTGGTCACTCTGGCCACCTTGAACACGGTCCTGCACGAGCGCTACAGCGGCGGCGACCCGCGCTACTGCACCGCCATATTCGGCGTGCTGGAGCCCGACCCGGACACCGGGGAGACGGCCGTACGGATCGCCTCGGGCGGCCATCCTCCGGCACTGGTCCTGCGCGCCGACGGCACGTGCGACTTCCTGCCCACCCCCGGCGGGCTGCTCGTCGGCATCCTGCCCGACCCGCGGTTCACCACCGCCGCCACCACCCTGGCGCCGGGCGACAGCCTGCTGCTCTACACCGACGGCATCACCGAGGCCCGTACAGGCCCCGACCGCGCTCTCTACGGGGACGACGCCCTGCGCGCGTTCGCCGCCGGGCACAGCGGGGCGCCACCGCACACCGTGATCCAGGCGTTGACCGGACTGCTGGACAGCTTCGGTGACGGTCTGGACGACGACACCGCCCTACTCGCCCTCGGCGTTCCGGCCGGCGCCTGCCCTGACGCCTCCGCCCCTGCCCCTGCCCCTGCCCCTACGACCCCACCCCAGAGATGAGCTCACTGAAGATAACCCCCCGAGACGCCGCGACCGGTCCTGTACTGGAAATCGCCGGGGACCTCGACTACGACCATGCCGACGAGCTCCGCTCCGTCGTCTCCGGCCTCACGCTGGAGCCGGGCCAGCGCCTGGTGCTCGACCTGCGGGCGATGGAGTTCTGCGACTCCAGCGGCATCACCGCCCTGCTGGCGGCCCGTCACCACGCGATCGCCGCCGAGGCGGACGTCGCGCTGGCCGCCGTGCCCGCCAACACGCTGCGGATCCTGCGCTATGTCGGCCTCGATCAGGTCTTCACCTGCCACCCCGACAGCGAGGTGGCGACCGCCCTTTGACGGAAGGGCGCCGGGCCTGCCCGGTACCTGACCCTTCCTGGTACCTGACGGGCGTTCACCGCGGTGTGCGGGGCCGACGAGCCGGGCGCGGGGCGCTGGACCGGGCGCGGGGCGCTGGCGCAGGGCCGGACGGAGCCGCCCATGACCGAGCCCCCGCCGTCGCCGGTGCCGTTGCCCCGGCGTGTCTTCCCGGCGGCCCCAACCCGACCCTGACCACGCAGGCCCTCACGCCCCGCACCGCCGAGCGCGTCTCCGGGCAGGCGTTCGGGCAGGTCTTCGGCGAGCCCCCTGGGCCCGTACCGGCTCCCCACGGAATCGACCGGCGTACGCGTCTGCCGACGTCTCGCCGAACTGGGCCGGCAACCGTCGGACCTGCGCGGTGACCCCATCGGCGTTCACTCGTTTGAAGGAGGTAGGTGCCCTGCTGCCGTCAGCCTTCGGGAGGCGCTCCGCCCCATGGTCACGTCGCAGCGCCGCTCTCCGGACGGCCGTGAACGGATGACGCTCCACGAAGCCGAGGCCGGCCTCGTCGAGCACTACACCGCTCTGGTCCGTCTCGCCTACCTCACGCTTCCCCCGTCGCTCAGCAGACACCGCAGAGTGCTGACGGCCCACGGCCTGGTGCAGCGCGCGCTGCCCGGCTTCCGGCTCCGGAAGAGCGCCCCGCGGGTCCCGGCCCAGCGCCCGGGGCCGACGCGGCTCGGACCCGAGCGGCTCGGGCCGGCGTGGGTGCGGGAGCGGGTGCTGCGCGCGGCGCTGGCGTACGAGCGTCGTCCACGCTGGTGGCCGAAGGGCCTGCCGCCGCCGCGTGCGTTGCGGCCCATGCTGCCGGTGGTGTGGGGGCTGCGGCTGTTCCCGCGCGCGGGCGGACGGGAGGAGATCGCCCTGGGGCAGGCACTGTCCGGGCTGTCCGCCGACGTCCGCGCGGCCTTCGTGCTCTCCCGGGCGGACGAGCTGCCCGACGTCCAGGTCCGGGCGCTGCTCGAAGCCGCCGGCGCCGGCCGTCCGGACCGGTCCCTGCGGGTTGCGCGGCAGCTCGACGCCCCGGCCGTCGCCGCCGCCCAGACGCTCCTGCGATCCGCGGAGTTCAACGCGTGCTCCGTGCAGACCCGGCCCACCGACCTGCTGCGCCGCAGGCAGCGGTACCGTCTCGCCGGGGCCGTGGCCGCGGTGGTGGCGGTCGGCGCCCTGGTCCTGACCGCGACCGGCTCGGCACCGGACCAGCGGCTCGCACGCCCGGCCGTCGGCCAGGTCACCGCCGCGGGCCTGGTACGGGTTCCCCGCACGGAGTGGGCCGACACCTCCAGGGTCGACTTCACCGCCTGGCCGCCCCGAGGCGGACGGGCCGGAGACCGTGACCTGCTCGACCGCGCCCTCACGACCTGGTCCCGGCCGCCGCGCGACACCCGCATCACCCGTACACCCGGCACGTTCACGGGCCCTCCCCCGTACGGTACGCAGCTGTTGTACGCGGGAGAGGTGGACGGCGACGCCGTGGTGCTGCTCCACGACGGCCTGCGTACCGTCCGCTACAGCGAGCCCCTCTCCCCCGGCGGCCACGCCACCCTCGACTTCGCCCGTACGGACAGCAGCGACGTGACGACGGCCGCCGCACTCGTCGTCAGCCGGACGTACGGCGCGGCCCGCTACCTGACCGCTCCGTGGATCGCCGCTTCAGCAACACGCGACCTGCTGCGGCCCGATGTGCCCGCACGACCGGTGCGGATCTCGGCCGAAGGCATCACCGAACCGCTGCGCGGTCCCGCCGCAACCAGCCCCGACGCATCCGGCCCGTGCGCCTCCTGGCCCGCGCTCCAACTGCGCTCCTCGGCCCGCATCGTCGAGCAGCACACCTTCCTCGTCACCGATCTGGGCGGCCACGTGCCGGCCCACCTGACCTACACTCCCCTGCCTGGCGGCGGCACCCCGACCCGACAGCCCCGCGAGGCCACCGGCACGGCCGCACTGACGAGCTGGGCACGCACGGCCTGCCACCTGGCCGGGCTGCCCGAGGACGTACGCGCCGTCAACGTATGGGACTTCGCCGGACACCCCCTTCCCGAGGGAGCCGGCCAGGCTGTGTGGTCCTGCGTCCGGGCCGACACCTGGCGCGGGCCGGGCGAGGTGAGCGTACGGTTCACCGCGCCCGGGGCGGCGCCACGGGTGGTGGCCCGAGAGCGGTCGACCGCAGCGTGCAGCCGCTTCGGTCAGCACGTCGTCGCGAGCACAGGCTGGCGCGCGCAGTCCGGACACACCTACCTGCTGGCCGCGGGCAGCCGGGCGGTCACCGGCATCGAGGCGACGGGGGCGGTGCGGGCCTCGGCGGCGGGGCGGACCCTCGCCGTACGGGCCCCCGCGAACGCACGGGCGCAGGTCAGCGCACGCCTGACCGGGGGCGGGACGCTGGCCGAGGTCGGGCACTCCGCGGAGGACTGACGGGGCGTTGCGGGGCGGGGGCGGCGCTGCCGGTAGGGCCGCCGGAGACGGCGGCGGTGCCCCGCTCCGCCCGGGTGGCGGCCTCCGGGACGCGGTGCGGCGGCTCCGATGCGTGCGCCACCCCGCCGAGACCCGCACCGGCCACACCGCCGCCCACGCCTGTCCGTTTCCCGCAGTTTCCGGCACCTCGCGGCAGTTGCCCGCAGGCAACCGCCGCGCCGATTTCCCATCCGTCTCCCAGTCGATCACGCCGGGCTGACACGAGACCGCCCACCACCGAGGCGCACCGGCTCCCCGCACCGACCCGCACAGCGCGTCACGTCCCCGACGGAACCGCCCCTTCCCCCGCCGCAGGGGGCCGGGAAACCCACCTGCGGCGTCCGGCCGCCCGCCTGCTCAGGGAAGGGACCCGCCACCACAGGGCTTGCAACCCCTGCACCGACCGGACCGCAGCAGCACCGGACGCCTTCTCTCCCGACGCAGGGGTGTACCGAGAGAGCGGCCGCCCGACCTGCCGCCCCGCACCCGGAAACCGCCGCCTGCCTGACGATGGATGCCACCGTCTCCGAACCGACGAACTGCTCGCCGTAGAAGCGGTAGCGAACCAGGTCGATGCAGCGCCGGTGCTCGCGCACCGCGTGCACGTCGTAGCGGGTGACGTCGCCCGCCACGCAGATCAGCCGCGGCGCGCTCCACCGCACGCGCGAGGCAGCGGCCGCCCCTAGGCGCTCGCGGACCAGGTAACCGAACTCAGCCCGGTGATCCATCAGCCACGCCAGATAGAACAGGCCCTGGTTGATCACGCCCGCATCCGTGCCGCGCTTGTACTCGACCACCACCGGCGCGTCGTTCTCGTCCAGGCCCAGCGAGTCGATCCGCCCGCCGTGCACCGGCCCGGTGCCGTATTCGCTCGCCAGGAACCGCACGCCCAGCATCGTCTCCATGTGCGCCTCAATGAGGTGCTGCACATCCGCCTCGACCTCAGCCAGACGCGGCGCGACCTCGCTCAGACCGCCGTTCATCGTGTGGAACAGCTTCAGCCCCGACACCTTCCTCTCCTCGCTCCGGGACCTGCAACGTCCGCAAGGTCCAAGGTTGTTTCCACAAAGGCCCGCCAAGCGGTGAAGCTGATATGAGAGCCTGAACGCGGTCACTTGGAACCCCCGTGTCCCCCAGTCACCAGGAGCCTGCCGTTCCCCCATGTGTCCCCCACGCCCCGAGGGGACAGTATGAGCGGGCCACGTTTTTGCAGGTCAGGCGCCATGCACAGGATGATGGGGCGAGTGCCTTCTAAGCATCCGCTCCATCGACCCCCTTCCACCGACCGCGTCGCCGAGCGGCGGACGCCCGAAGATCGTTCTCGCCCCAGCCTCGTGCCGCGCCGCGGCAACGCCCTGCACTCACTGTAGGCCCTACGTCAATGCACTTACATGTTTCACACCGGTTTGACGTTTACTCAGGTTGGATACGCGAAGGGGGAATTCTCGATCTCGGATCTCACGCATTATTCAGCACGGCTACCAGGCAAGCCGCGTTCACTTAAGCGACGCTAGCCTGAAGACGCTACCGGTGGGGCTTCCATGTCATTTCCCGTCACTGCTGTGCCTTGTTGTCTTCGGCGGAAGCCTCCTGCTCAGCTTCCAGACACACACCATGACATTCCCCGCCGATCGGCAATCTCATCGCTCGGGCATCTGCGACGCGCCTTCGGTGTCCGTGGTGCTGGTCGTGTTGACGTGCGAGGATGGGGGACTGCTCAGGGGGATACCGGCATTGACGAGCACGATGGACGTCAGGGTAGCCAGAACGAGGATGCCGGTCGCCCACCAGCTGGCCTGAGTGCAGCCGTTGACCAGGGCCTGGGCCTGGAGCAGCTGGTGTGCGGCTGGGGTGGTCGTATCTGCCGTGTGTGTGGTGAGGTAGGCCGCCGTTGCGGAGGCCGCGACGGTGTTCAGCAGGGCTGTCCCGACGGCGCCGCCGACCCGCTGTGAGGCGTTGACCATGGCGGAGGCGACTCCGGTGTCGTGCGGCTCGATGCCGTGCGTGGCGAGCGACATGGCGAGCGTGAGGGCCGTGCCTGTGCCGAGGCCGAACATCAGTTGCGCGGGCAGGAGCAGACTTGCGTACGCCGAGCCCACCTCCAGTCGGGTCAGGAGCACCATGCTGACCGTGGCGAGCAGCAGGGCCGGCGCCATGACAAGGCGTGGCGGGACACGCGTCATCAGGCGGGGGCTGAGCTGCGTGGAGCCAACGATCAGGCCGGCGATCACCGGCAGGAACGCAAAGCCCGTCCGGACGGGAGAGTAGCCCTTCACGAGCTGGAGGTAGTACGTCAGGAACAGGAAGAGACCGAACATCGGGACGGCGGCGAGGGCAAGCACGAGGTAGGCGCCGGCGCGGTTGCGCTCGGTCAGGATGCGTAAGGGCAGCAGCGGGAATCGCACCTTCGCCTCGGTGCGCACGAAGGCGAGGAGCAGCACGGCCGAGGCGACGAACAATGACACCGTCAGGGTGCCCGGCCCGTCCGCAGCCTCGGTACGCGTGAAGCCCCATACCAGCGCCACCAGGCCGGTGGTGGCCAGCAGGCCGCCCGGTATGTCGAGTGGTGCGCGGTGGCGGCTGTCGGCGGGTTCACGGATGACGGAAAGCGCACCCGTCGTCGCTACGACGGCGAACGGGATGTTCACGAAGAAGGTCCAGCGCCAGCTCAGGTACTCGGTGAGAAAACCACCGAGAATCAGACCGAACGCGCCGCCGACGCCGGTGATCGCGCCATAGATGCCGAATGCCCTGGCACGCTGCTTGGTGTCGGTGAACAACACGGCAAGCAGAGACAGGGTGGCCGGGGCGAGCAGCGCGGCGAAGACGCCCTGGAGGGCGCGGGCACCGAACATCGTCGCTCCTCCTGGGGCGGCACCACCCAGGGCGGAGGCCAGCGCGAAGCCGACGAGGCCGGTCACGAGAGCCCGCTTACGGCCCCACAGGTCGGCGATGCGGCCGCCCAACAGGAGGAGACCGCCGAAGGCAAGAGCGTAGGCAGTGACGGCCCACTGCTTGTCGGCCCCGGAAATGCCCAAGTCGTGCTGGGCGGCCGGCAGTGCGATGTTCACGATGGTCGAGTCGAGCACGGTCATCAGCTGGGTGAGAGCCAGGAAGACGAGTACTGTCCAGCGTCGGCCGTCGGGGGTCTCCGGCACGGACGCGGGGGCGGAAGGGGTGGTGTCGGGCACGGGGCACCCACCTCGGGCTTCGTGAGAGCAGACGGCCGGGGCAACGGCTTACTGCCGGCCACTGCAGGTATGACCGGCGCATGTCGGAGCGCGGCCTATGTATGGCGCGGTAGCAGGACGAGACTGTGCTTCGTGGCGGCACGTACTGCGGTTCGGGAGTACGACCAGGGCAGGGTGCGGCCCTGCTGCCACAACGGCACCTGGTCGAGGTAGTTCGGGTGGAAGGCGTGCCCCGAGGCACCGGTGAGGTTGATCCAGGTCGATCGGTCGAACGCGGAAACGTCCACGACCATCCGCATCGACGGCACCATCGTCACCGCGAATCCCTTCTCGGCGTTGTAGCCGGTCGCGTCGACGAGTGCTGTGCCACCGCCGACCGGCAGCGGGCTACCGTTGAGGAGCCACTTGACGATGCCGGGGCCTGCGGTGCCCAGCGTCTGGTTGGTCGGGGTGAGGGTGTGCATGGCGCCCCACCGCCATGCCTTCGGGTCGGTGCCGTAGGCGCGGCCCATCTGCGCGGCGGCTTCCTCCATAGCGCGGGTCAGCAACTGGTCACGGTTCTCGCGCCGCTTGGTGTCCGGGTTGTCCCACCACGCGCTGCTAGCGTCCGGAAGGAGTCTCTCGACCACAGCGAACCAGCGGGAACCGCCGTCGACGCGCACACTCTTCGGCAACCTGCCGGCGAACGCGTGGCGCAGCACGAGGGCCCAGACCTGATTGAAGTACGCCGCGGGTGCCGAGGTGGCCGGCTGGGTGAAGTCCCACTCCTCAAGCAGGCTCTGGGCCTTGGCCGTGCTGTCGTTGACCTTCAGTTTCGTCAAGTAGGGGACCAGGGACGCTGCGATCGGGCTGTACTGGTCGCTCTGGATGCGGCTCATGTCGGCCGGCGAGATCTTCCTGCCGTTCACCGTGGCCTGCCTGAGCTGCCGGAGGATCTCCGTGCTGCGGTAGCCGTAGTCGGGGTCCTTGGATAGGAGGTACGGGTAGGGCGGGCCGATGATGGTGTTATTGGCCGTGGCAATATATCCGGCAGCTGGGTTGTAGGCGTGGGGAAGTTTGCCGAAGGGAATGTAGCCGGTCCATTCGTATGCGCCGGTCCAGCCCGGCACCGGCCAGGCGCCGTCGCCCCTCTTCCGGATCGGCACCTGTCCCGGGGCCTGATAGCCGATGTTCCCTTCGACGTCGGCGTACACCATGTTCTGCGACGGGACGCTGAAGTCGGAGGCGGCCGACCGGAACTCGGTCCAGTTCCGTGCCTTGTCCAGCTCGAACAGTGCGTCCATGGTGCGATTGGGGTTTAGTGCCGTCCAACGGAGGGCCACGGCGTAGCCGCTGCCTCCGCCATGCGGCGCGGCGCGCTCCGAGCCCGGCACGGGCGCGCTCGTACCCACCTCCCTCAGATCGTCGTTAGCGTCGGAGATCAGGGGGCCGTGCCGGGTGGCGCGCACGGTAACGGTCACCGGTTTCCGCCCTGCGACGGTGAGGGTCTCCTTGCGCTCTTCGAGCGGATACCACCGCCCCTCGTACAGGTAAGAGTTCCCCCGTACCTTCTCCAGGTACAGGTCCGCCACGTCTTCCGCGCCGTTGGTGAACCCCCAAGCGACGCGGTCATTGTGGCCGATAAACACGCCCGGCATCCCAGGGATGGTGAAACCGGTCACATCGAAGGGGCAGTTGGAGCTGTTCCTAGTACAGTGCAATCCCATCTGGTACCAGATGGAGGGGAGTTCGGGTCCCAGGTGCGGATCGTTAGCCAGGAGGGGCTTGCCTGTTGTGGTGTAACGCCCCGACACCACCCAGGAGTTAGAACCGGCACCGTCGTTCACCGGAAGCGTCGCTGCTGGCATCGACCGGATGAGTTCCGTGACGTGCGCGAGCTGGGTGCGGGCTCCCTCCGGAAGATCGGGAGCCGAAGCCGGTTTCCCCCTCGCGGCGCCGCCGCTCGCGACTGCGTCCTGGGGCACGATGGGCGGATGGACATCGAGCCGGTCGGGCGGATAGAGCTCGTCGACTTGGCGCGGGGGCAGCTTCCCGGCGGCCAGCGAACGGTCGATCTCCTGCTGCACGTTGTTGCGCAGGTCCCAGGCGAGCGCCATCTGCCAGGCGACCGAATCCAGCGAGGTCCAGCGATGAGGCTGGTACGAGACCCGGAGGGACAGGAGTTCGTACTCCAGGCCCAGTGCCGCGCCCGAGCGTCCGGACAGATAGGCGTTGACGCCGGCGGAGTAGGCGGCGATATATTCCTTGGTGGCCGGGGAGAGCCTGTCGTAATTGCGCTCGGCGGCTCGACGCCAGCCCAGGGTGCGTATGAAGGTGTCCGTACCGATCTGGCCCGGCCCGAACATGTCGGACAGGCTGCCGGCGGTCGTGTGGCGATAGACGTCCATTTGCCAGAACCGGTCCTGCGCCTGGACGTAGCCCTGTACGTAGAACAGGTCATGGGCCGTGCCAGCGTAGACTTGGGGGATACCCCGTTCGTCGCGGTCCACCTCGACCCGAGAGTTAAGGCCGTCCAGCCGGAGCGTTCCGGAAACCTGCGGGAACGCAGCATGCACGGTCCGGTAGACGTACCAGGTGGCCGCGCCGCCGCAGACGATGAGCGCGAAGGACAGCACCGCAGCGACGGTTTTCATCCTCCGGCGCCTTTTGGCTTTTTTCGGATTCGTCTGTTGTGGCGATCCCCGCTCCACCGTCTCCGGGTCGGGCGTCCGCGCGCTAGTGTCCGACCTTTCCGGCGATGTCCGCATCTCGTCCAACTCCCCATCCCTGTCGGCAGTGGTTTCGTGCACTTCCCCTGCCCCGCCGCCAATTGTTGAAGTAGCAACATAGTCGGGGGCAGATCGCGCGACTTTACTCAAACCAAACGCGCTTTACTTAAGCGGAACTCGATATTCATGTTTAGCGCGCGAGAAACGCGTGCATGTATCACCTAACTGCATCGTGATCGATATGGAGATAGCATGATTTGCGTTGGACTCGTCGACAGTCATCCGATAGTTCTGCTGGGGCTGGAGCGAGCTCTGGAATCGGCCAGCGACATATCCGTCACGACCTCTGGAACAATACCTGAATTATTAGACCTGAGACGTGTTGACGTGGTGTTAATGGAGGCTTGTTCGGGGCTGGACGGGACGCTCCTTTCGAGCATCGAGACGCTCTCCCGGTCGGTGCTCGTGGTGGTGCATTCCGAATGCCGTAACGCTGCGGACGTAGAGCAGTACATCAGGGCCGGGGCGGTGGCACACGTGCCCAAGAACAGCACCCTAGAACGTTTTACCGAGACCGTGCGCCGGGCGGCGGCAGGAAAACCCCGAAAAAACCAGGACAGTTCGGAGCACGGGGGCACCTCCCTATCGACCCGCGAACGCGTGGTGCTCCGGCTCATCGCCGACGGCCTCACCCATGCCCAAATTGCCCGGCGGCTCAGTATCAGCACGAACACGGTGAACACGTACATCAAGCGGGTGCGGACCAAGCTCAATCTGGGAAATAAAGCGGATCTCACGCGGGCAGCACTCCGTATCGCGTCCTGTCCCGAGTAGCGAGACCGAGGGCGATGGCTTCGGTGGTGGCGATAAGGGGGACCGGCGCGAGACTACCTGATCTTCACCGTTCCGGATGTCACCTCTTCTGGTGACAGGACTCTGAATCATGGCACGAGTAATGTTGCGTTCACCGGTCCGGGCGCAGCGCTCTCGCGCGGTGTGCGACCGGGGCTGAGCTTTTACTGTTCGCGCGGTCAGTGCCGTCGAGGGAGATGGTTTGACCAGTTTCGCGGAAGTCTACCACCGTCTAGTCGGCCTCTTCCTGTGCATCGTCCCTGCTGATTGGTGAGCCGCACCTACGACTCGTGCCGCCCCACCTTTTACAGCTCGATCCACACATTATTCGAATGGCCCAGCGGTGCCGGGTCATGGCCCGGCGCGTCTGCAGCCGGCCCCGAAAATCGTCGCCGGGGAGATCGCTGCCAAACGCCTAGGAGAGTTGGACAAGTGACAGCAGAAACCGTGCGGGAATCCTTTGTGGTGGTGCGCAACCACGAAGAGCAGTACTCCGTCTGGCCGGCTGACCGGGAGCTGCCCACCGGCTGGGAGGCAACCGGCTTCACGGGGCCGAAGGACACCTGCCTTGCGCATATCGACGAGGTCTGGACGGACATGAGACCGCTCGGCCTGCGCAGGGCCATGGGCGACGGCCAGGCCCTGTCGGGACTGCCCGGCACCGGACAGCTCTGAGCGAGACAACGTGCCTCTCTACTCGCCAGGAAGGGGCGTCGAGGACGTCGTGGCCGAAGAAAACGATCTGAACAGTGTGCTGAGCAGGCGTGCGGAAGATGATCCGACAGGCATCACGTACACCTTCCTCGACCAGTTCCAGGGCGGGGACACGTGGCGCGAACACGCTCTGACGAACGAGGAACTCCACCTGCGGGCCCGGGCCCTGGCAGCCCGCATCCAGGCCGTCTCCCGGTCCGGTGAGAGGACCTTGATCCTCAATCAGCCAGGGCCGGACTACCTCGTCGGCGTATACGCAAGCATGCTGGCCGGAACGGTCGCGGTACCCGCGTACCCCCCAGAGAAGACACGGATCGGCCGCGGGCTGGAGCGCATCCGCGCCATTGTGGAGGACTGCCGGCCGTGCTGCGCGCTCGTCGACGACAACACCGCGCACGCTCTGGGGGGCTCCGTCGACGGCCCGCTCGCCACGGTCGAGCGGATCGTCACCCCGAGCGTCAGCGTGGAACTCAGCTCGGAATGGCGGCCGTTGCGCACACAGTCCGACGACCTCGCCGTGCTGCAGTATACGTCGGGTTCGACGGGGCGCCCCAAGGGAGTCATGCTCTCGCACGCGAACCTGCTGGCGAACCTGCGCACCGAGCGGGACGTGTACGGCCTAGCGGGGCGGATGCACGGCGTTTTCTGGCTGCCCCCGTACCACGACATGGGCCTCATCGGCGGAATCTTCATGGCCCTTTTCTGCGGCGGGCAAGCGCAGTTGCTCGCACCGCTGGCGTTCCTGCGCGAGCCGATGCGTTGGGTCCGCGCGATGGCGAAGTACGGCGCGTATGTGAGTGCCGCCCCCGACTTCGCCTACGACATGTGCTCCCGCGCGGCCGCCGCAGCTCCGGACGAGGTGGCCCAACTGGACCTGTCTCGCTGGCGGGTGGCAATCTCTGGCGCCGAGCCCGTTCGCGCCACGACGATGGACCGGTTCGCCCGAGCCTTCGCACCCGCGGGCTTCCACCGCGACGCCTTCCACCCGTCCTTCGGACTCGCGGAGAACACCCTCGTCGTGGCCACCGCCCCCAAGGGCACCTCCCTCGTGCATCTGGACGCGGCGGAGTTCGAACGCGGCCGGGTGCTCGAGACGACGCCCGGGAAGACCACTCGCGCGGTCGTCGGATGCGGCCCCAGCGCCGATACCAGCCAACACATCGCCATTGTCGACCCCCTGACCCGGCTGCGCTGCCCGGACGGCGTCGTCGGCGAGATATGGGTGAGCGGCCCGAGTGCCGCACACGGGTACTGGAACCGCAACGAGGAATCCGAGGCCACCTTCCGGGCGACGGTCGCCGACACCGGCGAGGGCCCGTTCCTGCGCACCGGCGATCTCGGTTTCCTCCGCACGGCCGAGCTGTTCGTCACGGGCCGGTTGAAGGACCTCATCATTCTCCGCGGACGCAACCACTACCCGCATGACCTGGAGCGCACCGCCGAGGAGGCGTGCGCTGCCCATCGGATCGGCCGGTGCGCCGCCTTCTCCGTGGACGCCGGCGCAGCCGAGAAGCTCGTCCTGGCCGTCGAGACTCCCCCCAGAGCGAGTGCTGCGGACCGCCGGACGGTCGCCGAGGCGATCCGGAACCGCATCGGCGAACACCATGACGTGGCCGTCCACGAGATCGCCTTCGCGCCACGCGGTGGCATCCGTCGCACGTCCAGCGGCAAGCTCCAGCGGTCCGCGGTCCGGGCTGCCTATCTCGCGGGCGAGTACGAGCCCGAGGAGCGTTCCCGTGCCCCGTACACCGCGCCGCGGGACGAGATCGAGCGGGCCGTGGCCGATGCCTGGAGCCAGGCCCTCGGCGTGGAACGGGTCGGCATCCGCGACCGGTTCTTCGAACTCGGCGGGGACTCCCTCAAGGCCACTGCGCTGCTCGGCCATCTGAGCGCCGCGAGCGGCTACGAACTCAGCCTGTCCGACGTCGCTGACGCGCACACCGTCGAGGAGTTCGCCGAAGTCGTCCGCCGCCGCGCGCGGGGCGGCGAGGCTGGCGGCGAGGTCCACGTTGCGCTCGGCTGACCGGCCCGAATGGGGCAAGGAGATGACGATGCCGGAAAGCGTCCCCGAACTCGTGCAGACGCTCACCGAACACGGCGTACGGGTTTTCGCCGAGCACGGCCGGCTCGAGTGCCGCGGCCCCCGGGACATCCTGACGCCCGCGCTGCTGGAGGAGGTGCGCTCACACAAGGAAGGGATCGTCGCTTACCTGGAGGGGGAGGACGGCCCGCACCCGCTCACCGCGGGCCAGCGCAGCCTCCTCCTCCACCAGCGCCTCACCTCGGACAGTCCCGCCTACAACCTCGCCTTCGCGGCCCACCACCACGGCCCCATCGACGAGGAGGCGCTCGACAGCGCGCTGCGCACGGTGCTCGCCCGGCACGCGGTGCTGCGCACCACGTACACGTGGGACGACGGCGAGCCGATCCAGCACGCCGACCGGGTGCCCGAGCGTGTCCTGGACACGGAGACGGTCGGCGAAGGCACGGCCGACAGAGTCATCGAGTCGTTCATGGACCGCCCGTTCGATCTGGAAGGCGACCTTCCGGTCAGGGCGTTGCTACTGCGCACCTCGCCGGAGGACCGGCGACCGGTGCTGGTGCTCGTCGTCCACCACATCGCCTCGGACCTGTGGTCGATCGATGTGATCGTCGAGGAGTGGCTGACGGCCTACCGCGCCCACCTGCAAGGTCATGGCGCTCAACTACCCGAGCTCAGCGGCTCGTTCGTGTCTCACGTGCACGCCGAGGCCGCTTGGCTGAACGGTGCTGAGGCGGAGCGGAACCTCGCCTTCTGGGGCGAGCGGCTGAGTGGCGGCGTGCCGGTGACGAATCTGCCGCTGGACCGGCCGCGCCCCGCGGCGCAGACCTTCCGTGGCGACCGCCTCTCGGCCGAGCTCGACCCGGCGCTGTCGAGGCGGCTGGCACGCCTCGCGCGGGACGCGGACGCCACGCCCAACATGCTCTTCCTATCCGCCCTCCAGGTACTGCTGCGCACGTACGGCGGCTCTGACGAGGTGATCGTAGGCACCCCGGCCGCCGGGCCGCGTGCCCCCCATTACCAGGACACCGTCGGCTTCTTCGCCGACCCGGTCGTGGTGCGCGCCAACCTGGCAGGGGACCCCGCCTTCACGCACGTCCTGGACGCGACGCGCACCGAGGTGCTCCGCGCCCTCGACCACCCCTACCCCTTCCCGCTGCTCGTCGAGCACCTCAATCCCAAGCGGGACCCCAGCCGTTCGCCGTTCTTCCAGGTCATGTACGTCTGGCAGCAGACCCGCCAGTGGAATCAGGACTCGCCACTCGACGTACTGGCCGCCTCGGGGCAGCGGGGCGCCCCGTACGACCTGGTGCTCGCGGTGCATCAGGCGGACGAGCGGTATGTGTGCACCTGGACGTATAACACCGCACTGTTCGAACGGAGCACCGTCGAGCGACTCACCCGGGGCCTGCACACCTTGCTCGGCGCACTCGCCGACCGCCCCGACGCCCCGGTCTCCGCGCTCCCGGTGCTTGCCGACGGTGAGCGGCGGACCCTGCTGCGGGACGCGCGCGGCTCGGCCGTGCCGCTCGAGGAGCAGTCGTGGCTGGCCGAGTTCGTCGCCCAGGTGCAGCGCACGCCCCGGGCGCCGGCGCTGGTGTGCGGCGAGGAGTCGGTCTCCTACGAGCGGCTCGACGAGCGCGTCGGCAGGCTTGCCGCAGCACTGCGCGCACGGGGCGTACGAGAGGAGACCCGGGTGGGTCTGTGCGCCGAGCGATCGGTCGACCTGGTCGTGGCGATGCTCGCGATCGCTCGGGCTGGCGGCGCCTACGTGCCCTTGGACCCGGCCTATCCGCCGGACCGCGTCGCATACATGGTCGACGACGCCCGCGTCGCGCTGTGCGTCGCCGATGAGACGGGCAGCCGGGCGCTGCGGTCGTACGGCGGGACCGTTGTCCCCCTGGACGCCCTCGCCGCCGAGGCCGCGCACCTGGCGCCGGCGCCGCTGCCCACGGCCGCGCCCGAGGCGCTCGCTTACGTCATCTACACCTCCGGGTCGACGGGGCACCCGAAGGGCGTGATGATTACCCGGCGCAACGTCACCAATCTGTTCGCTGGCCTGGACGAGGCGGTGGGTGGCGAACCGCCGACCGGGGACGGGCAGCCGGTCTGGCTCGCCGTGACGAGCGTGTGCTTCGACATCTCCGTCCTGGAACTTCTGTGGACCCTGTGCCGCGGGTACAAGGTCGTCGTCGAGAACGCGCGCTGGACCTCCCGCCCGGAGGCCACCGCCTCGCACGTCGCCCGGAAGGCGGTGCGGCCGGTGGACTTCAGCCTCTTCTACTTCGCCGCCGAGACGGGGGAACGCAAGGGCAGCGCGCTGTACCGCTTGCTGATGGACGGAGCGCGCTTCGCGGACCGCAACGGCTTCCGTGCCGTATGGGTGCCGGAGCGGCATTTTCACGCGTTCGGTGGCGCCTACCCCAATCCCTCGGTCCTCGCGGGCGCCGTCGCCGCGGTGACCAACCGCGTCGAGATCCGCGCCGGGAGCGTCGTGCTGCCGCTCCAGGACCCGCTGCGAGTCACCGAGGAGTGGGCCGCGGTGGACAACCTCTCGGACGGCCGTGTCGGACTGTCTTTCGCCTCGGGGTGGCAGCCGGACGACTTCGTGCTGGCGCCTGAGCGGTTCGCCGACCGCAAGGAGTCGATGTGGCGCAACATCGACACCGTCCGCCGGCTCTGGGAGGGCGAGGAGATCTTGCGCCGGAACGGGCTCGGCGACGAGGTCAAGGTGAGCCCGCTCCCCCGGCCCGTGCAGTCGGAACTGCCGGTGTGGGCGACGGCCGCGGGGAGCGAGGAAACCTTCCGCCGCGCGGGCGAGAACGGCGCGCACCTGCTGACCCATCTGCTGGGCCAGAACGTCCGTGAACTGGCCCGCAAGGTCGGTGTCTACCGCGCGGCGCGCGCCGCCGCCGGTCACGACGAGGGTGTGGTGACGCTGATGCTGCACACCTTCGTTCACCCCGATATGGACGTGGTGCGCGAGGCCGTCCGCGAGCCGTTCAAGAACTACCTCCGCAGTTCGATCGACTTGATGCGAGGGCTAGCCCAGGCGCTGGGACTGGACCCGGAGCTGCACCGCGAGGTGCTCGTCGACCACGCCTTCGAGCGATACTTCGCCACCAGCGCGCTGTTCGGAACGCCGGAATCCTGCGCCGGATTCGTCCGCGAGCTGTCTGAGGCCGGCGTGGACGAGATCGCCTGCCTCATCGACTTCGGTGTCGACGAGCACCTGACGACCGAGGCGCTGGAGCACCTCGCCCACCTCAAGGGCGCACTGGCCCGGGAGCTGGCCTCGCCCGCGCACACCCCCGCCGAATCCCTCGCCAGGCACGGTGTGACGCACCTGCAATGCACCCCGGCCCTCGCGCGCTACCTGCTGCTGGAGCGGGAGCGCGGCACGGCGCCCGGCGGACCGCTGCGCAGGCTCCTCGTCGGTGGTGACGCCACTCCCCCGGAGCTCGCCGCCCGGTTGCGCGAGGCCGGGGTGGCGGACGTCTTCAACATGTACGGGCCGACGGAGACCTGCGTCTGGTCGGCGGTCCAGCCCCTGGAGCCCGACGGTCATGGCCGGGTCACCTTCGGCGGCCCCCTCGCCAACACCGCGCTGTACGTGCTCGACGCAACGCTCCGCCCCGTGCCGATGGGCGTTTCAGGCGAACTCCACATCGGCGGGACGGGCGTGGGGCGCGGCTACTGGAATCGCCCGGCCCTGACGGCCGAACGCTTCCGGCCCGACCCGTTCACCGACCGGGCGGGGGCCCGGATGTACGCCACCGGTGACATCGTCCGGCCGCTGGGTGGCGGCCGCTTCGAATTCCTCGGCCGGGCCGACCATCAGGTTAAGGTCCGCGGCTTCCGGATCGAGTTCGGCGAGATCGAGGCCGTGCTCGGCGCCCACCCGGCACTCGCGGGCTGTGCGGTGGTCGCCCGCTCCGATCACGACGGGGACGCCTCCATCGTGGCGTTCGTCCTGCCGCGAGAAGGCGCCCCGTACGACGAGGCGAGCGTGCGCGAACGGGCGCGGGAGACGCTGCCGGAGTACATGATGCCCTCCCGGGTCGTCGCCGTGGACAGCCTGCCGCTGACCCTCAACGGGAAAGTCGACCGCGGTCGGCTCAGCGCCATGGCCGCCGATCTCAAGGGCGGCGGCCAGGTCGCGTACGTCGCGCCGCGCAACCGTATCGAGGATGCGCTGCAACGGATCTGGCAGGAGGTCCTGGACCGCGAGGGCGTCGGCATCCACGAGAACTTCTTCGAGATCGGCGGCCACTCACTGCTCGCAGCGAAGGCACACGCCCGCATCACCGCCGCGGACCTCGGCCACGTCGAACTCGTCGACCTCTTCACCTACCCCACCATCGCCCAACTCGCCACGCACCTCGGCGCCGATCCGGACGGTGGCGGTGCCCGGCAGCTGAGCACAACCGTCCAGAGCCGGGCTGACCGGCAGAAGGCCGCCGTCCGGCGGCGGCAGCGCAGGAGGCAGGGCTCGTGAACAACCAGCGCATGACAGACGACGCCCAGGGCACCGATCGCGGGGCGCACGAGGATGTCGAGAGCATCGCCGTCATCGGGATGGCCGGCCGCTTTCCCGGGGCACGGGACCCGGAGGAGTTCTGGCGCAACATCGCCCAGGGAGTCGAGTCCATCACCCGGCTCTCGGAGGACGACCTACGGCGGGCCGGCGTGGACGAGACACAGCTGCGCGATCCGCACTATGTCCGGGCGGCCAGTGTCCTCGCGGACCTGGACCGTTTCGACGCCGAGTTTTTCGGGCTCACGCCGATGGAGGCGGCGATCCTCGATCCGCAGCACCGGCTGCTGCTGGAGTGCACCCAGGCCCTGTTCGACAACGCGGGCTACAACCCCGACACCCTCAAGGACCTCACTGGGGTCTACGTGGGCGTCGGCTTCCCCTCGTATCTGGTGCACAACGTCCTCAAGCGACCCGATGTCCTCGAACAGGCCGGGATGCAGCGGGTTTTCTTCGCCACCGACAAGGGCTTCGCACCGACCCGCATCGCACACAAGTTCAATCTCACCGGTCCCAGCATCGGGGTGGACACCGCCTGCTCAACCTCGCTCGTCGCCGTCCACCAGGCGTGCCGGGCCCTGCTGGCTTACGACTGCGACCTGACGGTCGCGGGCGGCGCGAGTGCGGTGCTGCCCAGCGGCGTCGGCTACCGCTATGAGGAGGGCGGCATCGCCTCGCCCGACGGGCACTGCCGCGCCTTCGACGCCGACGCCGGGGGGACGCTCTTCGGCAGCGGGGTCGGACTCGTCCTGCTCAAGCGGCTCCGGGACGCACTGGCCGACGGCGACCACATCCACGCGGTGATACGGGGCTCGGCCGTCAACAACGATGGGGCCTCCAAGGCCGGCTTCACCGCGCCGAGCGTTACCGGACAGGCCGCCGTCATCGCGGAGGCGCTGGCGTTCGCCGGAACCGCGCCCGAGACCATCGGCTACGTCGAGGCGCACGGTACGGGCACGGTCATCGGGGATCCGATTGAGGTCACGGGCCTGATCCGGGCCTACCGCGAGAAGACGGACCGGCGCGGGTTCTGCGCGCTCGGCTCGGTCAAGACAAACGTTGGGCATCTCGATGTCGCCGCCGGAGTGAGCGGGATGATCAAGGCTGTCCAGGCGTTGCGGCACGCGGCGCTGCCCCCCAGCCTGAACTGGAAGCAGCCCAACCCCGCGATCGACTTCGAGGGCAGCCCCTTCTACGTGAACACCGAGCTGCGTCCCTGGCCCATCACGGAGGGGCCACGGCGGGCCGGGGTCAGCTCCTTCGGCATCGGCGGCACCAACGCCCACGTCGTCCTCGAAGAGGCCCCGCCCCGCGAGGACACCACGCAGAACACCGGGCCGACCCGCCCCGAGCAGTTGGTTGTCGTCTCCGCCCGCTCGCCGCAGGCGCTCGACAGCCTCAGCGCCGACCTGGCGACGGCTTTCCGTGCCGCGGAGGACGGTGCGCTGCCGGATCTGGCCTTCACCCTCAGCAACGGGCGCCGCGCCTACTCCCACCGCCGCGCGGTCGTCTGCCGCGACCGGACGGAGGCGATCGCCACCCTCGGAGGGGCAGGATCCGCTGCCGTCATGTCGGGGGTGCACGACACCGATCCGCCCCGGGTCGCCTTCCTCTTTCCCGGACAGGGCGCGCAACGGCTGCATATGCTCGCGGCGCTATACGAGGGCGAGCCGGTCTTCCGCCGGGAGGTGGACCGCTGCGCCGAGTACGCGCGGTCGCAGCTCGGCGTCGACCTGCGTGAGGTGATCTACCCGTCCGCAGGGGACGAGGAGCACCACCGGGCGCGGCTGGACGAGACCTGGATCGCCCAACCAGCGCTCTATACCGCATCGTTGGCGCTGGCGCGGCTCTGGCAGGCATGGGGCGTGGTGCCCTCGGCGCTGTTAGGGCACAGTCTGGGCGAATACGCCGCCGCGACCGTGTCCGGTGTCTTCCGCACCGAGGACGCCCTCGACCTGGTCATCCACCGAGCGCGGGCCATGCACGAGATGCCCCCCGGCGCGATGCTCGCGGCGACCCTCGACGAGGACGCGCTCACCCCGCTGCTCGGCGACTGCTCGCTGGCGGCCATCAACGACCCGCAGCAGTGCGTTGCTTCGGGCCCCGAAGAGGCGATCGAGGAGCTGGAGCGGACACTGACGCGACAGGGCGTGGAGCACCGGCGACTGCGGACCTCACACGCCTTCCACTCCTGGATGCTCGACGACGTCGCCCATGCCTTCGAGGCACGCGTCGCGCAGGTGCCGCGCAGCGCGCCGCGCCTCCCGATGGTGTCATGCCTGACCGGCCGCGTGCTCGACCGCGACGAGGTCTGCGATCCCGGCTACTGGGCGCGCCAGATGCGCGGCACGGTGCGGTTCGCCGACTCCGTGCGCACCGCGGCCCAGGACCCGCAGCACCTCTTCCTGGAAGCCGGGCCCGGCCGCACTCTCACGCCCATGGTGCGGCGTACGGGAATCGACGCCGAGCGGATTGTGACCTCGGGCCGGAGCGGCAGCGACCCGCGCACCGACGGGGAGGCACTGCTGACCGCGCTCGGCACGCTCTACTGCGCCGGGGTCTCCGTCGACTGGGACGGTTTCTGGGACGGTCGGCCGCGCCGCCGCGTCCCGCTGCCGGGCTACCCGTTCAAACGCAGGCGCCACTGGATCGACCCGGCCCCCGCGGCGGCCGCGGCCCAGGAGAGCACCGCGGCGGCCACCGGAGACGCGAAGTCGTACGTGCCCGTGTGGCGGGCGGCGCCGCTGGACGACGCGGCGGTCCACGAGGCGCTGCGTGAACGCGGCAGGTGGCTCGTGGTGGGTGACGCCGACGGGTTCGCGGACGCCCTGGCGCGACGGCTGGAGGCGGCCGGGCATGAGGTCGTCTTGGCGCGCCGGAGCACGTCGTCGGCCCTGCCGGGTGAGGGCTTTGTGCTCGACCCGGCGCGCACCACGGACATCGACGGTCTGCTCACGGCGCTGGAGCAGGAAGGCCGCTTACCGGACGCCGTCGTCCTGGCCTGCGCCCGCGGCGCGGGAGAGGATTTCGAGGCGGCACAGCGCGATGGCTTGGAGACGGCCGCAGCATGGGTCCAGGTCCTGGTCGCGCACGCGGCAGGACAGCCGGTGCGGCTCGCCGTCGTCGCCGACCGCCTGCACGCGGTGATATCCGGCGACGCCCCCATCCCCGCCAAGGCCACGCTGGGCGGATACTGCCGCGCTGCGGCGCAGGGCCACCCGGAGCTGGCAATCGGCTGCCTGGACGTCGACGCCGACGCCGACGCCGAGGCAGCGGCGGCCTGGGTCGTCGCGGAGACCGCCGTCGGCCTCACGGATCCCGTCGTCGCCTACCGCGCCGGCGTGCGGCGCACCGAGGCGTACGAGGCCGTACCGGACGGATGCGGGGGCGCCGCCGTCCGCGAGCAGGGCAGCTATGCCGTCACCGGGGGGCTCCACGGAGCCTCGGCGGCACTGGCCCGCCATCTCGCGGCGGCGCATCAGGCGCGGCTCACCCTCTTGGAGCCGGGCCCGGTACCCGAGCGAGCGGACTGGCCCGACTGGTCCGATGCCACCACCGGGCCTCGGCGCGCCCGCGCCGAGGCCACGGCGGAAGCGGGTGCCGTCCCGGCACCCGTGCGCGACGACGTCGAGGCGCTGCGGGCGGTCGAGCGGGCCGCCGCGGCCTCGGCACGGCCGGGGCCCGACCGGGGGCTCGTGGAGGCCACACTCAACCGACTCTGCGGCGGCCACGTGTACCGCACCCTGGTCGCGACGGGCGTAGACCTCACCCCGGGGTGCGCTTACCGGCGTGCGGAGATCGCCGCACGGATGGGCCTGCTGCCCGCGTTCGACAAGTTCCTAGACTTCTTCTTGGACGTGCTCCAGGAAGACGGGATCATCCGGCGCAGCGATGCCTCGGCGGACCCGGACCGCATCGAGGTCGTCGCCGGCCCCGAGGACGCGGGCTTCCTCGACACACCCGACGCGCTGGCGCTGCTCCCCGGCCACGAGGACACCATCGCCTTCCTCGATCACTGCGTGCGCCACTATCCAGCGGCCTTGAGCGGCGACACCGACGCCGTCGGCGTGCTCTTCCCCGACGGCGACCCCAAGCCGCTGGAGACGGCGTTCCTGGGGCTGCTGGCGGCCAGCAACTACGGCGTCCACGCCGAGCTCCTGGGCCGGGCGCTCGCCCGGATCGCCGAACGCAGCCCGGAAAGGCCGCTGCGGATCCTGGAAGTCGGCGGCGGCAACGGGCAGTTGACCCGGCTGATCGCCCCGCTGCTGCGCGGCCACGAGGTGCGGTACACCTTCACCGACCTCGGCAGCTCCTTCGTGCGGCGGGCCCGCCAGGCGGCCGTCGACTACGGATTCGCCGAGATGCGCTGCCAGGTCTTCGACATCTCCCGGGACCCAGCCGCCCAGGGCCTGGACCTGTACGCATTCGACGCCGTGATCGGCTTCGACGTCGTGCACGCCACCCCGCGGATCGGCGAGACGACCGCCAACCTGCGTGGGCTGCTCGCTCCGGGCGGCCTGTTGTGCCTGGTCGAGGCCGTGGTATCGCTGCGCTGGGTGGAGATGCTCTGGGGGCTCGCCGAGGGCTGGTGGCTCTTCGAGGACGAGGAAGTCAGGACGCGCTCGCCGCTGGTCTCCCTGGACACCTGGGACCGGGTCCTGGGCGAACAGCCCTTCGCGGACGTGGTGACCTTCCCACGTGAGGAGGCCGCCCGCGCGACCACGGACTATGGACTCGTCCTCGCCCAGCAGCCCGCGCGCATCGACACCCCGGGATACCGTGCCCACCTGGAGCGCCGCGCCGCGGAGATCCTCGCCGCGCGCCGGGCGCACATCGACTCCGTCCGTGCTCTCGAAGCGCAGGGTGCGGAGGTGCTGGTGGTCCGCGCGGACCCGGCCGCTCGTGAGCAGCTCGCCGCCGCCCTGGCGGCGGCCCGTGCCCGCTTCGGCACGGTTGACGGCATCCTCCACGCTCCCCCACCAGGCGACGAGAGCTCCGTGTCGAACGCGAGTCCCGCGGAGCTGCGCTCCCAGGTGTCCGTCCGGGCACGTGCGGCCCTGGCCGTCGATGCCGCGGCCGAGGCGGGCGTGCGCCACCTCGCCCTCGTCTCGGGGCGTGCAGCGGTCACCGGTGGGCCGGACGCGCCGCGATCCGCAGCCCTCGGCGCGTTCTTCGACGCCCTGGCGGCGACCCAGCGGGACGACCACCGCACCTGCTCGGTCCACTGGGACGAGGACGGTGATGCGAGCGGGGCGGTGTGTGCCCTCGGCCGTACCGGCATCGTCGTCGTCTCGCCCGAGGACCCGGCCGCCGCCCTGGCCGCCCGCGCCGAACGGCGGCGCAGGCCGCAGGAGGGCAGCAGCGCACCGGCGGCCTCGGCCGACGACGTCGAGGCCGAGCTGCTCGTCATCTTCCGGCAGCTCTTCGGCACCGACGACATCGGCCCCGACGACGACTTCCAGCGCATGGGCGGCGACTCGCTGCTGGCCTCCCAGGCGATCGCCCGCATCCGGCGGCGGTTCGACGTCGATCTGCCGGTCAGCGTGCTCTTCGACGCGCCGACCGCCGCCGGACTCGCCGCGAAGGTCCGCCAAGCACGCGGTGGGGCCCTGGGCGGCGGTGCGCCGGTTGACGTTCCCCTGCTGCACGTGCCGCGCGACGGCGCGCTGCCCCTGTCCTTCGGCCAGCAGGCGCTGTGGCTCGCCGAGCAGTTCCACGGGCCGAGCGCCACCTACAACATCCCCAGCGCGGTGCGCCTGGTGGGCCGGCTGCGGACCGAGGTCCTGCGGCGCGCCCTGCGCGAGGTGATCCAGCGGCATGAAGTACTGCGGACGACCATTCACGACGTGGACGGCGTCCCCGTTCAGCGGGTCCACGAGGACGTCACCGTCGACTTGGCGGTGCGTAAGGTGCGACCGGAACAGATCGACGACCTCGCGCAGGAACACGCGCGCAGCGTCTTCGATCTGGAACAGGGGCCGCTCATCCGGGTGGCGCTGCTGCGGATCGACGACGAGGACCACGTGCTCCTCGTCAACATCCACCACATCGTCGCCGACGGCTGGTCGCTGGGCGTCCTCGTCCATGAACTCGTGACGCTGTACGCGTCGTTCGTCCGTGACGAGCCGTCGCCCCTGCCCGTGCTCGACTACCAGTACGCCGACTTCGCCCAGTGGCAGCGGCGCTGGCTCGAAGGCAAGGTCTTCGAGACGCAGCTGGGGTACTGGCGGCACAAGCTCGCGGGACTGCCGCCGCTGCTCCCGCTGCCGACGGACCGGCCGCGCCCGGACCGGCAGCGGATCCGCAACGCCGTCCACCGGTTCGTCGTAACCGCACCGCTGGCACGGCGCCTCGACGAGCTCGGCCGTGCCGAAGGGGCAACCCTGTTCATGGTGCTGCTAACGGCATTCAAGGTGCTGCTCTCGCGGTACGCCAACACCAGCGACATCGCCGTCGGGACGACGAACGCCAACCGCACGCGGGCGGTGTTCGAGCAGATGATCGGCATGTTCGTGAACAACCTGGTACTGCGCACGGACCTCGCCGGAAATCCGGCCTTCCGCGAACTGCTGGCCCGTGTGCGCACCACGGCGGTCGACGCCTACGCCCACCAGGATCTGCCGTTCCTCATGCTGGTGGACGCACTGCGCCAGGAACGCAGCCCCTCCCACACACCCCTGTTCCAGGTCCTGTTCCTGCTGCAGAAACTGAACATCACCCTCGAACTCCCGGGAATTTCCGCGCACACGATCGAAGTCGACGCGCTGCACACGAAATTCGACCTGACCCTGTTCATGGAAGAAGGAGACGAGGGAATCACCGGAAGCTTCATCTACAACGCAGAACTCTTCGATGCGTCCACGGTCGAGGGCATGTCGGCGCATCTGGTGCAGATCCTGACGAGCGCGGTCGAGGCGCCCGACGCGCGCATCGGCTCGCTGCGGATGGAGACCGACGACGAGGCGAGGATGCGAAACATGACCGAAGCGAATTCCAGGACGTCCAAGCTCCTTTCCCTGCGCAGTGCGAAGCGGCGCTCGGTGGAGATCACCGATATCAACCCGGTGAAGACCGGCTTCCTGCCCGGCTTCCCGCAGACCCCGCTCGTGGTCGAGCCCGCCGGCGACGGAGCCGATCTGCCCGGCTGGCTGAGCTCGAACAAGGAGCTCGTCGAATCGTATCTGCATCGCCACGGCGCGGTCCTCCTGCGGGGGTTCCACAAGGGGTCGGTGGAGAGTTTCGAGGCGGCCGCGGGCGCCGTCTGTCCCACTCTCTTCAGGGAGTACGGTGATCTGCCCAGGGAGGGTGAGTCAGCCCGGATCTACAAGTCGACGCCCTATCCCGCCGACCAGTCGATCCTCTTTCACAACGAGAGCTCCCACCTGCACACCTGGCCCATGCGCCAGTTCTTCTCCTGCATCGTGGCGCCGCAGGAAGGCGGCGAGACGCCAATCGTCGATTGCCGCACGGTCTACACCGCGCTCCGCCGGGGACTCGTCGAGCAATTCGAGCGGAAGAAGCTCCGCTACGTCCGCAACTTCATCGAGTCTGTCGATGTGAGCTGGCAGCGGTTCTACGGCACCGACGACCCACAGGAGGTCGAGCACAAATGCGCCGAGGCCGGTATGGGATTCGAATGGGGTCCCGACGGCACCCTGAAGACCTGGCGGATTGCCGACGCGGTATTGCGGCACCCCCGGACCGGGGAGCCTGTCTTTTTCAACCAGCTTGCCCTGCACCATGTTTCATGCCTGGACCCTGAGACCCGCGCGTCGCTCGTCGAGTTGTACGGCGAATCGGGAATGCCGCGCAACGTCTACTGGGGTGACGGCTCGGTAATCGAGGACGAGGTGGTGGACGAGGTGCGGGAAGTCATGGACCGCGAATCCCTCGCGTTCACCTGGCAGGAGGGCGACGTCCTCGTCATCGACAACATGCTCGTCGCGCATTCGCGCCGTCCGTTCACCGGGACGCGAAAGATCGTCGTGGCTCTCGGCGACATGATGAGCGCCACGGAATTCGCCGCCGGAGGCTGAGTACAGCTGGTACGCGCCCGACCGAATCAGCTGATGAGCAATGGAGAGTCGCTTTCGATGAACGACGCCGATCTGGCGGGCACGGCCACGGCCGGATTCCGCCTTTCCCCACCGCAGCTCCACGCGTGGACCCACTCCGCCGCACGGTGGGCGCAGTGCCGCATTGCACTGGACAGTGCGATACCGCCCTCCGACGTCGCGCGCGCAGTCCGTACCGTCGTCGGGCGCCACGAGTCACTGCGTTCGCGTCTGGTACCGGTGCCCGGCCTTGCGGCCCCGCTGCAACTGGTGGACGACGCGAGTGAGCCGGAGTGGATCGAGGACCTTCTCCCGGACGGTGACACGGCCGGCGCGGCGGTCGTGCGGGCGGCCGAGGAGGACGCCCGCCGCCCGGAGGGCCGCGCGTTGCGCGCCCGTCTCCTGGCGGGCGCGGACCGGGCCGTGCTCGTCCTGACGGTCTCCGGTCTGTTCGCCGACCGCCGCTCCCTGTGCGTCCTGTTCACGGAACTGGCTGCCGAGCTCGGCGGCCGGCAGCAGGAGGACGAGGAACCGCTCCAGTACCTGGATGCGGCGGAATGGCTGCACGAGCAGGTCGCCGACGACACGGCGCGCCGACGGATGGACGACTGGCTCGGGCGGGAACTGCCCACCGCGCGCGAGGTCGCGCTGCCCTTCGAGCCCGGCGCGGGCACCGGCCCCGGTGCGGTGCGGGTTGTCCTCGACGCGGACCGGGTCGCGGCGGTGCGGGAGGCCGCGGCCCGGCTCGGCTGCTCGCCCACGGCCGTGGTCCTCGGCGCCTGGCAGGTGCTGCTGTGGCGGCTCACCGGCGACGACCAGATCGCCATGGCGCTCATTCCCACCTCCCGGGGCCTGGACGAACTCCAGGGCGTGGTGGGGAACTTCGAGAGTTCGGTGCCGCGTCTCGCCGCGATGGACGCCAGGGCGTCGTTCGCCGAGGTCGCCCGTGAGCTGGATGCGGCGCTGGCCGACGCCGAGGCGGAACAGTTCTCCTTCGACGGTACGCGGGCGGCCGAGCCGCCCCCGTACACCTGCGCCTCCACCGCACTGCCCGACCCCGTACGGGTCCGGGACGCCGTGCTGACCCTAGCGGACCTCAGCGTCGGACCGGTGGCGTCAGCCCTCCACCTCGACCTGGCCCACGGGTCCGGAGGTGTACTGCGGCTGAGCCTCCACCACGACTCACGCCAGGTCTCCCAGCGGCACGCCCAGCGCCTCGCCGAGCAGCTCGCCTCGCTTCTGCGCGCCATCGCGGCCACCCCCGAGGCACCGCTCGACGACCTCGGTCTGGCCGATGCCCAGGAGACCACGCGGGTCCTCACACACGGCCGCGGGGACCGCGCGCCGCGCCCGGCCCCCGAACTCGTGCACGCGCGCTTCGCTCGGTACGCCGCCAGCCAGCCCGACACACTCGCCGTGACCTGCGGTGGACAGCGGCTGACCTACCGGGGGGTCGAGACGGCCGCGAACCGGCTGGCGCACGCGCTGCGTGCGCACGGGGTCGGTCCCGATGTGCCGGCGGGTCTCGTGATCGAGCGCTCCACCGACTTCGTCGTCGCCCTGCTCGCCGTCCTCAAGGCGGGTGGCGCGTTCGTCCCCCTGGACCCGGCGCTGCCAGCCGTGCGTCTGGCCGGGATGATCGAGGACGCCCGCCCGGCGGCCGTCGTCACCCACCGCGGTCTGCTCACCCCCGGAACGGCGGACGGCATCCCGGTCATCGACCTGGACAACACCGTGGGACCAGCTAAATTCCCGGACACTCCACCCGAGGTGCCTGTGCACCCGGAGAATCTCGCGTATCTCGTCTTCACCTCCGGATCGACCGGCCGCCCCAAGGGTGTCGGTGTACCGCACCGCGCTATCCACAACTACACCGAGAGCGTCCTGGCCCGGCTCGTCCTGCCCGAGGCCGCCGTCCTGGGCACGCTGGCCACCACGGCGGCCGACCTGGGCCATACCGCGGTCTTCGGCGCCCTGGGCACCGGCCGGTCGCTCTTCCTCGCGGCCCCAGACGAGGTGCTGGCCCCCGACGCCCTCGTGCGCCGCTTCCGCGAACAGCCGGTCGACCTGCTGAAGATCGTCCCCTCGCATCTCGCCGCGCTGCTGGACGCGCCGGACGCGGCCGAACTGCTGCCCACTACCTGCCTCGTGCTCGGCGGCGAAGAGCTCACCGCACCCCTCGTCGAGCGCGTCCGTACGCTCCGCCCGGGACTGCGGGTGGTCAACCACTACGGTCCCACTGAGGCCGCCGTCGGTGCACTGACCGCCGTCGCCGGCGACGCCGACGGGTCGGTCCC
This sequence comes from Streptomyces paromomycinus, assembly GCF_003865155.1. Lineage (NCBI taxonomy): Bacteria > Bacillati > Actinomycetota > Actinomycetes > Kitasatosporales > Streptomycetaceae > Streptomyces > Streptomyces paromomycinus. Next base: position 569,966 of record NZ_BHZD01000001.1, read on the forward strand.
CGTGGGGCTGCCGCTGGCCAACTACTGCGTCTATGTCCTCGACGCGCAACTGCGCCCCGTCTTGGAAGGCGCGCCCGGCGAGCTATACCTCGCGGGACGGAGCCTCGCCCGCGGCTACGCCGGACAGCCGGGAGCGACGGCCGAGCGCTTTCTGCCCGATCCCTTCGCCGGCGATCCGGGCTCCGTGATGTACCGCACCGGCGATGTCGTGCGGCAGCGGCCGGACGGCTCGGTGGTGTTCCTGGGCCGTGCGGACCGGCAGGTGAAGATCCGCGGCCACCGTGTGGAACTCGGTGAGATCGAGACGTTGCTGCGCCGCGCGGAGCGGGTGGCCGATGCCGCCGTAATGGTCCGCACCGACGGCGGAGACCCGTACCTGGCGGCGTACGTCGTCCCCCGGCGCGGCGCCCACTTGCGCACCGCCGATCTCACCGACCGGCTGCGTGCCCACCTGCCGGAGTACATGGTCCCGGGCGCCGTCGTCACGCTGCCCGCCCTGCCGCTCACCCCGAACGGCAAGGTCGACCGCCGGGCGTTGCCGGTGCCCGACCCCGACGCCTCGCGCGCCGAGAGCTACGTCGCGCCGCGTACCGAGACCGAGGTTCTCCTCGCCGAGCTGTGGAGGGGCATCCTCGGCTGCGAAAAGGTCGGCTTGCACGACGACTTCTTCCAGGCACTGGGCGGTAACTCACTCGGCGCCACCCGCGTCGTCGCCCGTGTACGGGCCGCCACCCGCGTCGGGCTCCAGGTCAGCACGCTGTTCGAGGCTCCCACGGTGGCGCGGCTGGCGGAGCTGATCGATGCCGCCCGCACCGACACCGCCGCCGGGGCGGACGCCGACGCCATCACGCCCGTTGAGCGCACCGGACCGCTGCCGCTGTCCTACGCGCAGCGCCGCCTGTGGGTGCTCTCCCAGGTGGACGGCGCCAACGCCGCTTACAACATCCCCGCCGCGCTGCGCCTGACGGGCGCGCTGGACGTCGCGGTCCTCGTCCGCGCGCTGCGCGAGGTCGTCCGCCGCCACGAGGCACTGCGGACGAACGTGGTAAGCGTGGACACCGTCCCGATGCAGATCGTCCGGGAGCCCTATGACCTGGACGTGCCAGTGACGGACGTAGCCGCGGTGGACGTGCTGCCCCTGGCCCTTGCCTTCGCGGCCCGCACGTTCGACCTGGAGCACGACCCGCTCCTACGCGCCGAGATCCTGCGCGTCGGCGACGCGGAACACGTCCTGTTGCTGTGCCTGCACCACATCGTCTCCGATGGCTGGTCGACCGCGGTGCTCTGGCGAGAGGTCGTGACACTGTACTCGGACTTCCGCGCCGGCCGGCCCGCCCGTCTTCCCGAACTCCCTGTTCAATATGCCGACTTCGCCTCCTGGCAAAACCGGCGTCTTGAAGGAGAGGAGATCCGCCCGCAGCTGGAGTACTGGATGGACCAGCTGCGTGACCTCCCGGCCCTGCTGGAACTGCCGACCGACCGGCCGCGGCCCGCCGTCCAGCAGGTGGCGGGCGCCACCGAACCGCTCACCCTCGACCGGGAGACCGCCGACGCGCTGCGCGCGCTGGCCGGCGAACGGCAGTCGACGATGTTCATGGCGCTGCTCGCCGCGTTCGACGTGCTACTGGCGCGCTACACTGGGCAGCAGGACATCGCGGTCGGCACGCCCGTCGCCAACCGCACCCGCGCCGAGGTGCAGGACCTCATCGGCTGTTTCTTCAATGCCCTAGTCATCCGCACCGACCTGTCCGGCGACCCCTCCTTCGACGAACTCCTCGCCCGGGTGCGGGAGACGACCCTGGCCGCGCAGGCTCACCAGGACTTGCCCTTCGAGCGCCTGGTCGAGGCCCTCAACCCGCCCCGTGACCCCGGGCACACCCCGCTGTTCCAGACCCTGTTCGTCTACCAGACCGAGCCCGGCGCCGGCCTGGTCATGGACGGCGTGGGCATTGAGCCACTGGCCCTGCCCGGCGCCGTCGCCAAGTACGACCTCACCCTCGACCTGCTCGACGGCGACGACGGCATCACCGGGCGCATCGAATACCGCACCGACCTCTTCGACGCCGAGACCATCCAGCGGCTGGCCGGCCACTACTCCGAGCTGCTGCGAGCGATCGTCCGCGACCCAGCGGCCAGGGTCGGTGAACTCGGATGCCTGACAGAGGCGGAGGAGGAGCTGCTGCTGACGCGTTGGAATGAGGACCATGTGTCCTACCCCGACACCCCGTTCGTGGCTGACGCCTTCGAGGCGCGGGTCGAGGAGTGCCCCGACACCACGGCACTGGTTTCCGGCGGCCGGGCCCTCACCTACGGCGAACTGGACGAAGCGGCGAACCGGTTGGCTCACGGGCTGCGCGCACGTGGCGTGGCCGAGGGTGCCCTCGTCGGCCTGTGGCTGGAGCGGTCGGCCGGAATGGTCGTCGCCCTGCTCGCGGTCCTCAAGGCGGGCGCCGCGTACGTACCGCTGGACCCGCACGCCCCCGCCGCAAGGGTCGCGTTCATGATCGAGGACGCGCGGCTGCGTCATGTGATCGCGCCCGGTAGCCGGGCCGCGGACCTGCCCGACGGCGTCGAGCTCGTCACCCCCGAGACGGACGCGACGGTGATTGCGGCTCCAGCCGGGGCGGCACCGGAGCGCACCACCACCCCGGAGCACCCCGCGTACGTAATCTACACCTCGGGTTCCACTGGCCGCCCCAAGGGCGTCGTCGTCGCCCACCGCAACCTGGCCTCCTTCTTCGCCGCCATGGACGACCGGTTCGGCGACCGCACGCCGGGCACCTGGCTGGCGGTGACGCACTACACCTTCGACATCTCCGTCCTGGAGCTGCTGTGGACCCTCACCCGCGGCTTCAAGGTCGTGCTCGCCGGCGAGGACCTGGTGCTCAGCGGCGCCCGGAAACCGGCCGCCACCCAGCCCGTCGACTTCAGCCTGTTCTACTTTGCCAGCGACGCCGGAGAGCGCGGCCGCAACAAGTACCGGCTACTGCTGGAGGGCGCCCGCTGGGCCGACGAGCATGGGTTCGCCGCCGTGTGGACGCCCGAGCGGCACTTCGGGACCTTCGGCGGGCTGTACCCGAACCCGACCGTCACTGCCGCGGCGCTGGCCGCCACCACCCGCCGCATTGACATTCGCACCGGCAGCCTCGTCCTGCCACTGCATCACCCCGTCCGGGTCGCCGAGGACTGGGCAATGATCGACAATCTCTCCGGCGGGCGGGTCGGGCTTTCCCTCGCCTCGGGCTGGCAGCCGCACGATTTCGCGCTCGCGCCGGAGAAGTTCGCCGACCGCAAGGACGTCATGTTCCGCGATCTCGACGTCGTCCGTAGGCTGTGGCGCGGCGAAGCGGTCCGCATGGCCTCGGGTACCGGCCAGGACATCGAAGTGCGCACCCTGCCACGCCCGGTACAGCCCGAACTGCCGGTGTGGATCACCGCGGCGGGAAACCCGGACACCTTCCGCCGGGCCGGTGCCCTCGGCGCCAACCTGCTCACCCACCTCCTCGGGCAGTCGGCCGAGGAACTCGCCGTGTCCGTCGAGGTCTACCGCACCGCCTGGCGGGATGCCGGGCACCCCGGCGAAGGCCATGTCACGCTGATGCTGCATACCTTCGTCTCCGACGCTGAGGACCACGTCCGGCGGACGGTCCGCGAACCGTTCAAGAACTACCTGCGCGAGTCGACTGAGCTGGTCCGGCCCGTCGCGCGCTCCCGCGGCCTGGAACTGGAGGACTTCGATGAGAGCGACCTCGACTCACTTCTCGACCACGCCTTCGATCGCTACTACGCCACCAGCGGCCTCTTCGGCACCCCCGAACAGTGTGCCGTCCTCGTCGACCGGCTGCGGGAGAGCGGGGTGGACGAGATCGCCTGCCTGATCGACTTCGGCGTGGGAACGGACGAGGCACTGGCGAGCCTCGAACACCTCGATGCGCTAAGGCAGTTGACCAATACTACGGCGGAGGGAGTGGGCCGGGAGGACCTCGCTGGTCTCATCGCCGCGCACGGTGTCACCCACCTCCAGTGCACCCCCTCTCTCGCGGCGCTGCTGGCCGCCGACGACGAGGCACGCGCCGCGCTGCGCGATCTCCGGTGGATGCTGATCGGCGGCGAGGCCCTGCCGCCCGCGCTGGCCGGCACGTTGTCCGCAGCCGTCGGAGGCCAGGTGCTGAACGTCTACGGTCCGACCGAGGCGACGATCTGGTCCACCAGCCACACGGTGACCGGCCCCGGCCACTCGATCGGCCGCCCGCTGCCCAACACCCGGGCCTACGTCCTGGACGAGCGTCTGCGCCCCGTGCCGGTCGGTGTCCCCGGCGAACTGTGCCTTGGGGGGGAAGGCGTGGCGAGTGGCTACCTGCACCGGCCCGAGCTCACCGCCGAGCGGTTCGTCACTGACCCGTACGCACCGGACGGGCCGGACGGGCCTGGGCGCATGTACCGCACGGGCGACATCGTGCGGTATCGGTCCGACGGCACCCTGGAGTTCATCGGCCGCCGCGACCATCAGGTCAAGGTACACGGCTTCCGGGTGGAGCTGGGCGAAGTGGAAGCGGTGCTCGCCGGCGCTCCGGGCGTGGCAATGTGCGCGGTCGTCGCGGACGACGACGGGCACGGCGGTATGCGCCTGGTGGCCCATGTCGTTCCGGAACGGGAATTCGACGTGGCTCGGGTGCGCGGCCACCTGGAGGCGCGACTGCCGCGCTACATGGTCCCCGCGCTCTTCGTCGAGCTCACCGCGATGCCGCTGCTGGCCAGCGGCAAGGTGGACCGCAAGGCCCTCCCCGCCTCCGGCACCGAGGGCGCGCGCGCCGAGTCCTACGTGGCGCCGCGGTCCCGGACCGAGCAGCGGCTCGCGGAGATCTGGGGCGAACTTCTGCGGTTGGAGCGCGTCGGCGTCGACGACAACTTCTTCGCCCTCGGCGGCGACTCGATCATCGCCATCCAGATGGTCTCGCGTGCCAAGCAGGCCGGAATGTCCTTGTCCGCTCGCGACCTCTTCCGGCACCAGACACTCGCCGGACTCGCCGCGGTCGCCAAGGAGGCCACCGGGCCGACCGCTGAGCAGGGGCTGGTGCTCGGCGAAGCGGGCCTGGCCCCCATCCAGCACTGGTTCTTCGAGCAGCAGCTCGCCGACGCGCACCATTACAACCAGGCCGTGCTCGTCGACGTCACCGCCGGAGCGCTCGACCTCGACCTGCTGGCCCGCGCCCGCGACGCCGTCGTACGCCACCACGACGCCCTGCGCAACCGATTCACCGACGGCCCGAACGGGCGCCGGCAGCGGACCAGCCCACCCGAAGAGCGGGGCGCCCCCGTCGAACACCTCGACCTGACCGACTGGGAGCCGTCCAACTGGGCCAAGGCCGTCGCGACCGTGCAGGACCGCGCCCAGCGGTCTCTCGACCTCACGGACGGGCCGCTACTGCGCATGGTCTACCTCGACTACGGCGGGCAGCGGGCGGACCAGCTCTACACCGTCATCCACCACACCGCCGTGGACGGCGTCTCCTGGCGCGTCCTCATGGAAGACCTCCAGCGCGCCTACGAGGCCCTGCGTGCCGGCCATGACGTCGGCCTTCCGCCGAAGACCACCTCGTACAAAGAATGGATCAGCCGGATCACCCAGCACGCCGACGCCGGGCCGACCCGGGCCGAACTCGACTACTGGGCAAGGCAGACCGAGCCCCCGGTCGTACCCCTGCCGCGGGACCACGACGGCGACAACACCGAGGCGGGCGCGCGCACCGTCCTCGCGGAGCTGACCCGCGAGGAGACCACGACGCTGGTGCGGGACGTGCACGCCACCCACCGGGCCGACGTGCACGAGGTGCTGCTGAGCGCCCTGGCCACGGCCTGCGCCCCGTGGACCGGCCCCGGCTCCCTGCTCGTCGACGTCGAGGGACACGGTCGCGAGGAGCTCTTCGACGACGTGGACATCTCGCGCACCATCGGCTGGTTCACGGCGATGTACCCGCTGCGCCTGGACGTGCCGCCAACCGGCGGGGCCGATGCCCTGCCCGCCGTGAAGGAGCAGGTCAGAAGCGTCCCCCGGCACGGCATCGGTTACGGACTGCTGCGCTACCTCAGCTCCGACGGAGCAGTGCGCGCCCGCCTGGGCGACGGCTGCCGAGCCGAGATCGTCTTCAACTACCTGGGACAGGCCGACGCCTCGCACGCGCCCCAGGCGCTCTTCACGCTCTCGGGCGACCCGGTCGGCGCCTCGCACGGCCCGGCACAGCACCGCAGGCACCTGCTGAACATCAACGCCATTGTCGCGGACGGGCGCCTGCGCGTCGAGTTCACCTACGGCGAGGCCGTGCACGACGCGCGGACGATCGAGGCCCTCGCGGCCCGGTTCACCGCGGCCGTCCGGCAGGCTCTCGACGACTGCCGGACGGGGCAGGTGCGGCTCGACCCGTCCGACTTCCCGGACATCGACCTCACGCAACAGGAGCTGGACGACCTCTTCGAGGAACTTGAGGGCTAGGAACCGAGGGACACGATGAACACCACCCGCGACATCGAGGCCATCTACCCGGCCTCTCCGCTCCAGCAGGCGATGCTGCTCAACTCCCAGCTCGCGCCGGGCAGCGGCGTCTACGTACTGCAGCTGTCCTTCGACATCCGCGGGCGCCTCGACACCGGGGCGCTGCGCGCCGCCTGGGACGACGTGATCACGCGGCATGCCGTACACCGCACCCTCTTCGCGCACATCGACCGCGACCAGCCCCTCCAGGTCGTGCGGCGCGACGTGGACCTCCCGTGGCGCGAGGAGGACTGGTCGGCCCTCCCGGCCCCGGAGCAGCGGGACCGTTTCGAATCCCTGCTGGCGGACGACCGCGCCACCGACTTCGACCCCGCGCGCGCACCGCTGATGCGGTGCGTCCTGATCCGGCTCGCCGACCGGTGCCACCGGTTTCTGTGGACGCGCCACCACGCGGTGTCCGACGGCTGGTCCATGCCGGTCGTCATGGCCGAGGTCCTCAACGGCTACCGGTGCCGCGTCGAGGGCGGGACGATGCCGCCCGGCCCGGCCACCCAGTACCGCGAGTACATAGCGTGGCTGCGCGACCAAGACGAGGCCGAGGCCGAGAAGTACTGGCGCGGCGCGCTCGCCGGCGTCCAGGGGCCCACCCCGCTGGGGGTCGGGCGTCCTCCGGTGGTCGGCTACCCGGCGCCCCGCACCGTCGCCAAGCGACGTGTCGCCCTCCCGACCCGAACCACTGCCGCCCTCCAGGCCGCGGCCAGACGCGAACGCCTCACCCTGAGCACGTACGCCCAAGGCGCCTGGGCGATCCTGTTACGCCGTTACGGAGGCGAACCGCACGTCATGTTCGGGATGATCGCGTCCGGGCGGCCGCCGTCCCTCCCGGGCGCGGAGGCCATGGTCGGCCCGTTCCTGAACACCCTGCCCGCACCGGTCCAAGTCGACGACGGGGCACCGGTCGCGGACTGGCTGCGGGCTCTCCAGTCCGCGCAGGTCGAGCGCGAGGAGTTCGGCTATGCCCCCCTCTCCCGGATCCGGCGCTGGGCCCAGCTGCCGGGTGACGTTCCGCTCTTCGAGTCGCTGGTGGCGTTCGAGAACTTCCCACTCGGCACCGAACTCAGTTCGAACCCCGGAACGTTCGAGGTCGAGAACGTCCACATGGCGGAGCAGACGAGCTTCCCCCTCACCCTCACCGTCGCCCCCGGTGACCCGATGACGGTGCAGATCGCCTACGACGAGGACCGGTTCGCCCCGGACACCGTCGCGCGGATGCTCGACCACTACGAGGTGATCCTCACCGTTCTCGCCGACGCACCCGGCAGGATCCGCGATCTGCCGGTCCTCACGGAGGACGAGCGACGGCGCGTGCTCGTCGACTGGAACACCGACGGGGGCACCGAAGGCAGCCAGGAGCCCGCCGACACGGGTGACATCCCCGCCGAACGGACCCCGCCACGCGGCGTGCACCAGCTGTTCGAGGCCCAGGCGGTGAGGACACCCGACGCGACGGCGCTGATCGTCGGCGAGGATCGGCTGACGTACCGGGAGCTGGACGCCCGCGCCGAGCACCTCGCGGCACGGCTGCGCCGGGCCGGCGTAACCCCCGGCGCGTTCGTGGGCGTCTGCCTGGACCGCGAAGCCGACCTGCCCGCGACGCTGCTGGCCACGCTGAAGGCGGGCGCCGCCTACGTACCGCTCGACCCGGCGTATCCGCTCTCGCGCATCGAGCAGATCCTCGGCGACGCCGAGCCGGTGGTCGTGCTCGCGCAGGAGACGACGCGCGAGGTGCTGGCCCGCTCCTCGGCCCGCCTGCTGCTGGTGGACGCGGACGGCAACCCCCAGGAGGCGGGTGTTCCGAGCGCTCCGGCCGGCACGCCGGTCCACGAACAGTCCGTCGCCCTGGTGATCTACACCTCAGGGTCGACGGGCCGACCCAAGGGCGTACGGATCACTCACGGGAACGTCGTCGCCCTGCTGACCTGGGCGCAGGGCGTCTTCTCGCGCGAGGAACTCGCGGGCACGCTCGCCTCCACCTCGATCTGTTTCGACCTTTCGGTGTTCGAACTCTTCCTGCCGCTGTCGGTGGGCGCCACCGTTATCCTCGCCGGCAACGCCCTCCTGCTGCCGTCGCTGCCGGCCCGGGAGAGCGTGACCCTGGTGAACACCGTCCCCTCCGCGATCGACACCCTGCTGCGCGTGGGTGAGCTGCCTTCCGGGGTGCGGGTGGTCAACCTCGCCGGGGAGCCGCTCCCGCGCGACCTGGCGGACCGGCTCTACGCGCGCGACGGCATCCGCAAGGTCTACGACCTGTACGGTCCGTCCGAGGACACGGTGTACTCGACGTTCGCCATTGTCCCCGAACACGGTGACAAACCGCTCATCGGGCGGGCCGTCGCTGGCTCCCGGGCGTATGTCCTCGACGACCACATGAACCCCGTGCCCGTCGGTATCGCGGGCGAGCTCTACCTCGGGGGTGAGGGCGTCGCCCAGGGCTACCACGCCCGGCCGTCGCTGACCGCTGAGCGCTTCGTCCCCGATCCGTACGGGTCACGGCCCGGCGGGCGGCTGTTTCGCACCGGAGACCTGGCGCGCTGGCACCCGCACGGTGAGTTGGAGTACCTCGGCCGCAACGACCGCCAGGTGAAGCTGCGCGGGTTCCGCATCGAGCTGGGTGAGATCGAAGCTGCGCTCCGCAGGCTTCCCGGCACACGCGAGGCCGTCGTGGTCGTCCACGAGGACCAGCCCGGTGCCAGGCGCCTGGTCGCCTACGTCGTGGCCGAGGGCGCCGCGGCCTTCGACGGCGGCGAGGCGGCACGGACGCTGCAGGCGACGCTTCCCGACTATATGGTCCCCGCGGCCTTCGTCGCCCTGCCCACTGTTCCGCTCACCCCCAACGGCAAGGTCGACTGGACGGCTCTCCCCTCCCCCGAACCGGCGCGGGCACGGCGCCCCCACCGCGCGCCGAGGACCGGGGCCGAGAAGACGATTGCGGCGATCTGGTCGGAGATCCTGGGCGTCGAACGGCCGGGTACGGATGAGGGCTTCTTCGACCTCGGCGGCGACTCCTTGCTGCTCGCCCGGGTCTTCGGCCGGGTGAAGGTCGCCTTCCCAGGCAAGGTCGTCATGACCGACCTCTACCAGCACCCCACCATCTCCGCCCTCGCCCGGCACCTCACTCAAGCAGAGAAAACACCGGCATTCGGCTCCGTACAGAGCCGACTCGACAGGCGCCGCGCGGCGCGGGACGGGGGAAAGCGATGAGCGACGAGCGCGCCATAGCCGTCGTCGGCCTGGGACTTCGGGCTCCCGGCGCCGCCGACCCCGAGGAATTCTGGCGGAACCTCCTGGCCGGGACCGAGTCCGTCTCCGCCCTCGATGACGACGATGTCGTCGCCGCACACGGCGATGCCACGGTGCTCGCCGATCCGGGTCTCGTCCGCGCTGGCGGAATCCTGGTCGGCATCGAGGAGTTCGACGCGGGCTATTTCGGCTTCACGCCCCGCGAGGCGGAGCTGATGGATCCGCAGCAGCGGTTCCTTCTCGAAGTGGCCGTGGAGGCCCTGGAGGACGCGGGCTGCGATCCGGCCCGCTGCAAGGACGCAATCGGCGTGTTCCTCGGCATCGGCCGCAGCGGATACTTCCTCCACCACCTGCTGCCCCGTACCGACCTGCTGGCCTCCTTCGCCCGGCAGATTTCGCTGTTCAACGACAAGGACTTCGCCGCCACCCAGGTCTCTCACCGCCTCGGCCTGACCGGGCCGAGTATGACTATCGGCACGGCGTGCTCGACCTCGCTAGTCTCGGTCCACCAGGCGTGCCGGAGCCTGTACGACTTCGAGTGTGATGTGGCGCTCGCCGGCGGGGCGACGATCAACGTCCTTCAGCGCGGCGGATACACGTACCAGGAAGGCGGCATCTTCTCCCCGGACGGACACTGTCGGCCCTTCGACGCCGACGCGCAGGGGACCGTGGGCGGCAGCGGCGTCGGACTCGTCGTACTGAAGCGCCTGTCGGACGCGGTGCAGGACGGGGACGCGATCCGTGCGGTGATCCGTGGTTCCGCGGTCAACAACGACGGCGCGGACAAGGTGGGTTTCACCGCGCCGAGCGTCCGGGGCCAGGCGAACGTGGTCTACGAGGCCCAGCAGTTGGCGGGCGTCTCCGCCGATTCGATCGGCTATGTGGAGGCACACGGTACCGGTACCCGGCTGGGGGATCCGATCGAGGTCGCGGCGCTGACGGAAGCGTTCGCCGCGTCCACGTCGCGCCGCGGGTTCTGCGCGCTGGGGTCGGTGAAGTCCAGTGTCGGGCATTTGGACAGCGCGGCGGGGATCGCGGGGTTCATCAAGGCGGTGCTGAGCGTCGAGCGGGGGCTGATTCCGCCGAGCCCGTATTTCCGGAAGCCGAATCCGGAGATCGATTTCTCCTCAGGACCGTTCTTCGTGAATGCGGAGGTACGGGAGTGGCCGGAGGCACCGGGCGGGGGCCCGCGGCGGGCCGGAGTCAGCTCGTTCGGCATGGGCGGGACCAATGTGCATGTGATCGTGGAGCAGCCGCCCGCGGTGGACGCGGATACAGAGCCTCCCGCGGAGCACGGCTGGGAGGTTCTGGTCACCTCGGGGAAGTCGGCGAAGGCACTGTCGGGGCAACGGGCGCGGCTGGCCGAGCACCTGCGGCGGGAACCCGCACAGCCGCTTTCGGACGCGGCGTTCACCTTGCAGACGGGGCGGGGACAGTTTGAGCACCGGGCCGCGGCCGTGGTCCGTACCGCCGGGGACGGAGCGACGGCCTTCGGCCCGGGACACGGCGTGCTGACCGGGGTGGCGGGCGCCGACGTTCCGGTGGCCTTCCTGTTCGCCGGCCAGGGGTCGCAGTTCCCGGGAATGGGGCAGGAACTCCATGAACGCGAAGAGGTGTTCAGGGAGGTCTTCGGGCAGTGCGCGCGGGTCGCGGCGGACGAACTGGGTGAGGACCTCGGCTCCCTGGTCTACGGGGATACTGCTGAGGCGGCGGAACGACTGCGGGAAACCCGCGTGCAGCAGCCGGCGTTGTTCGCCGTGCAGGTGGCGATGGCCGAGCAGTGGCGTGCCTGGGGCGTGGAGCCCTGCGCGATGCTCGGGCACAGCCTTGGCGAGTACGTGGCGGCTACGGTGGCGGGGGTGTGGTCGCTGCCGGACGCGGTGCGACTGGTCAGCGCACGCGGCGAGCTGATGCAACGTCAGGCGCGCGGAGGCATGCTGGTCGTGTCGCTGGGTGAAGAGGAGGCCAAGCGGCTCGCCGTGGCCGAAGGGTGCGTGGTCGCGGCGGTGAACTCGCCCGGTCAGGTGGTGTTGTCCGGCACGCAGGAAGCGATCGACCGTGCGGCGAGTGTGCTGGCCGAGCGGGGCGTGCGGCACCGTCGGCTGGTGACATCGCACGCGTTCCACTCGCCGCTGATGGAGCCGATGCTGGCCGAGTTCGAAGCGCGCCTCGCCGGTGTGGAGATGACGGCGCCGCGGATTCCGTTCCTGTCGAACGTCACGGGCGAGTGGATCACTGCGGAGCAGGCGGTCAGTCCTGCGTACTGGGCGGGGCATGTGCGCGCCGCCGTGCGGTTCTCCGACGGCGCGGCCCGGCTGCTGGCGGACGAGCCGGAGGCGCTGCTGTTGGAGGTCGGCCCCGGCACGGCCGCCAGCGCGCTCGTCGGTGCCCAGGAGCACGCCCGAGAACGCGTCGTGGTCGCCTCGATGCGGCACGCGATGGACGCCCGAAGCGATGGGCAAGCGACTCGGGAGGCACTGGCCCGGCTATGGGTGAACGGCGCCGCGGTCGACTGGACGGCCCTGTACCACGGCCGTACCCCGCGTCGTGTGCCCTTGCCGACGTACGCCTTCGACACCCAACGGCACTGGATCGAGCGGAAGCCGGAAGGCGCCGCGGCCCGCACCGCCCGTCTCTTCCGGCCGGTCTTCCGGCCGGCACCGCTGCCCGCCCAGGCCACGGCCCTGGTCGGTGAGCGCTGGCTCGTCTTCACCGACGAGAGCGGCATCGGCGCCCGCTGGACCGCCCGCCTGCGGGAACTCGGCGCGCACGTCGTCTCGGTGGCGGCCGGCAGCTCATACGCCCGGACCGAGCGGGACGCGTTCCGCATCCGGCCGGAGGCTCCTGAGGACTTCGACACGCTAGTCGGCGCCCTGCAAACACCCCCTGACGCCCAGGAGACGTCCGAAGCAGCGGGCGTCTGGAACATCCTGTATCTCTGGGCCATCGACACCGCGGCCGACGTCGACCAGGCCCGGGTGGTCGCCCTCGACGCACCCGTCCACCTCGCCCGCGCCCTCGGCCTGCACCGGTCGGACCACCCCACGCGTCTCGCCGTGATCACCCGCGATCTCGCCCGCGTGGACGGACGGGAGCAGGACGACCGTACGGCGACGCCGCCCACCCGCGCCCTGGTCCTCGGCCCGGTCAAGACCCTGCCGTTGGAATATCCGTCACTGACCGCCGCCGCCCTCGACTTCGAGGACGCCGAAGCCGACGTCCGCCCGGCCGTCGACGAGTTGGCCGCCTCCCTGCCCGATGCCTTCGTCGCGTACCGGGGCGGAATCCGCCATGCCGAGCGCGTCGAGAGCACGGCGTCGCCGAAAGTGCCGGACCGCGCGCAGGAAGGCACGCACCAGCCCGGCAGGAGCCTGCGGCCACAGGGGGTCTATCTGATCACCGGCGGCCTGGGCGGCATCGGTCGCGCGGTGGCGGCCTGGCTGGCGCGCACCTACGCGGCACGTCTGGTGCTCACCGCCCGGACCCCGCTTCCCCCGCGCGAGCAGTGGGCAGCTCTTGAAGACGACCCTGCCGCCGATGCCGAGGTGCGGCACCGAGTAGGGGCGGTCCGCGAACTGGAGGCCGCCGGCGCCGAGGTGCACGTCGAGGCATTCGACGTGGCCGACCCCGTGGCTCTCGGCGAGGCCGTCACACGAGCGGAGAGCCAATTCGGGCCGATCGAGGGCGTCATTCACGCGGCCGGCGTGGCGGGCGGCGGGCTCGCCCAGTTCCAGCAGGCCGAGGCGATGCGACGGGTGCTGGCCCCCAAGGTCGACGGGACGCTCGCCCTGACGTCCGTCTTCCGCGACCGTTCACTGGAGTTCTTTGCCGTCTTCTCCTCCACCGGCGCGCTGCTGGGCAGCCTCGGCCAGGTCGACTACTGTGCGGCGAACGCGTTCCTCGACGCGTGGGCGGAGTCCGCCGATGCCCCAGAGCACGCAGTGGCCATCGCCTGGGACACCTGGCGGGGCGTGGGCATGGCCTCGGCCGAGCGGCTCCCCACTGCGGTGCTAGAGGCCCACGCCCACCACGAGCCGTCCGGCTTCACCGCGGCGGACGCGCTCGCTGCCATCGAGCCGGCGCTCTTCGGCGGCCACCCGCGCGTCGTCGTCTCCACCGAGAGCCTGCCCGGCCGTCTAGAGCGCGGTACGAAGCGCCATCGGAACCGGCAGCCAGAGCAGGCGGCGGAAGCGGCCGCCGCGCCCGAGGCCCAGTCGCGCACGGATATCGAGAACACCCTCATCGACATCTGGCGGAACCTCTTCGGGCGGGCGCAGATCGACACTCACGCCAACTTCTTCGAATTGGGCGGGGACTCCCTCCTCCTCATCGAAGCTGGACGGCAGATCAAGGAACGGCTGCACGCCTCCCTCTCCGTGGCGGACCTGTTCAGCTACCCGACGATCGCCCGGCTCGCGGGGCATCTCGCACCCGCCCCGGCCGCGCCGCAGCGCGCCGGGGCCCCGGTAACGGCGGTCCGCGGCACGGCGGACGACGACGCCGTCGCCGTCATCGGCATGTCCGCCCGGTTCCCCGGGGCACGGACCGTCGAGGATTTCTGGGATAACCTCGTCAACGGCGTTGAGTCGCTCGTCCCCACCGCCGAGCCCCCCGAGTCCGCGGCAGGCATCGGCAGCCGCTACGTACCGGTGGCCGGCACCCCGGACGGCGTCGACCTCTTCGACCCCGCGTTCTTCGGGTTCACCCCGCGCGAGGCGGAGCTCATGGACCCGCAGCAGCGGCTGCTGCTCATGTGCGCGCACGAGGCGCTGGAGGACTCCGGGTACGCGCCGCACGAGCAACCGGGCCAGGTCGCTGTCTACACCGGGGTCTCGATGAGCAGCTACCTGCTCAACAACCTCGTCCCACACCGCAGCGGGGAGCGGATCGACCCGACGCTCGTGGGGCTGGGCAACGACAAGGATTTCGCCAGCTCGATGATCTCCTACCGGCTCAACCTGCGCGGCCCGAGCGTCAGCGTCAGCACGGCGTGCTCGACCTCGCTCGTCGCCATCGCACACGCCTGCCGCACGCTGAGCTCGGGCGAGTGCGACATGGCTCTCGCCGGCGGCGCGAAGGTACGCGCACCGGAACGCAGCGGTTACTGGCACCAGGAGGGCGGCATCCTCTCCCCCGACGGGCACTGCCGCCCCTTCGACGCAGACGCGCGCGGGACCGTGTTCTCCAGCGGCGCCGGCATGGTGGTGCTGAAGCGTCTGTCGGACGCGTTGCGGGACGGGGACAGGGTCCGCGCGGTGATCCGCGGGTCGGCGGTCAACAACGACGGCGCGGACAAGGTGGGTTTCACCGCGCCGAGCGTACGCGGCCAGGCGGACGTGATCGCCGAAGCGCAGCGGCTGGCGGGCGTCCCGGCCGATTCCATCGGCTATGTGGAGGCACACGGTACCGGTACCCGGCTGGGGGATCCGATTGAGGTCGCAGCGTTGGCGGAGGCGTTCGCCGCGTCCACGTCGCGCCGCGGGTTCTGCGCGCTGGGGTCAGTGAAGTCCAATGTGGGGCACCTGGATAGCGCGGCAGGGATCGCGGGGTTCATCAAGGCGGTGCTGAGCGTCGAGCGCGGAGTGATCCCGCCGAGCCTGCACTTTCGGAAGCCGAACCCGGAGATCGACTTCGCGTCCGGGCCGTTCTTCGTGAACGCCGAGGCCCGGCAGTGGCCGGGGACGCCGGGGGAAGAGCCGCGGCGGGCTGGGGTCAGCTCTTTCGGGATGGGCGGCACCAACGCGCATGTGATCGTGGAACAGCCACCGGTGCCGGACACAGAGTCGTCCGGACCGGACGAGGACGGCTGGCAGGCGCTGATCACCTCCGCGAAGTCGGCGGCGGCGCTGTCTGGTCAGCGGACGCGCCTGGCAGGTCACCTGGACCGTGCTCCCGAACAGCTACTGCCCGACGTGGCGTTCACCCTGCAGACGGGACGAGGGCAGTACGAACACCGGGCCGCAGCCGTGGTACGCACCGCCACCGAAGGCGCTCAGGTCTTCGCCGACGGGGACGGTCTGCTGACCGGGGTGGCGGGCACCAACGCCCCGGTGGCGTACGTCTTCGCCGGGCAGGGATCCCAATACCCGGGGATGGGCCGGAAATTGTATGAGCGCGAGAACGTTTTTCGCGAGGTCGTCGAGCAATGCGCGGAGGTGGCGAAGGAAGAGCTGGGCGAGGACCTGTGCACCCTGCTGTACGAGGAGCCCGAGGACGAGTCCGCGACGCGACTGGCGCAGACGCGGTTGCAGCAGCCGGCGCTGTTCGCCATGCAAGTGGCGATGGCGAAGCAATGGCGTGCCTGGGGCGTGGAGCCCTGCGCGATGCTCGGGCACAGCCTGGGCGAGTACGTGGCGGCGACTGTGGCGGGAGTGTGGTCGCTGCCGGACGCGGTGCGACTGGTCTGCGCACGCGGGGAGCTGATGCAACGTCAACAACGGGGCTCGATGCTGGCCGTGCCCCTCAACGAGAAAGAGGCCGCGAGACTCGCCGACGCCGAGGGGTGTGTGGTAGCGGCGGTGAACTCACCGCACCAGGCGGCGCTTTCGGGCCCAGAGGAAGCGATCGACCGTGCGGCAGGTGTGCTGGCCGAGCGCGGCGTGCGGCACCGTCGGCTGGCGACCTCGCACGCGTTCCACTCGCCGCTGATGGCACCGATGCTGGCGGAATTCGAGGAGCGCCTCGTCCGCGTCGAGAGCAAGCCACCGGCCGTTCCGTTCCTCTCGAACATCACCGGCGAGTGGATCACGGCGGAGCAGGCGACCAGTCCCGCCTACTGGGCAGAGCACGTACGGGCCACCGTGCGGTTCTCCGACGGCGCGGCCCGGCTGCTGGCGGACGAGCCGGAGGCACTGCTGCTGGAGGTCGGCCCCGGCACCGCGGCCGGCGCACTCGTCGGAGAGCAGCCGCAGGCCCGGGAGCGCGTACTGATCGCCTCGATGCGGCACCGGAAGGATGTGCGCGACGATGCCCAGGCCGCCCGGGAGGCGCTGGCCCGGCTGTGGGTGAACGGCGCCCGGGTGAACTGGCCGGCGCTGCATAAGGGCCGTGCTCCCCGCCGTGTCCCCCTCCCCACGTACGCCTTCGACACCCGGCGCTACTGGATCGAGGCGCCCGGACGCCCCACCGCCTCGGCCGACCCCCAGCCGGCGCCCCGGTCCACGACGGCACCACCTGCGCAGCCGCGGACCACGAAGGCGTACCCACGCCCGGACCTGAGCACCGCGTACGCGACGCCCCGCTCGGAGACCGAGACGCGCATCGTCTCGGCGCTCGAAGCGGCGTTGGGGGTGAGCCCGGTCGGCATCCACGACGACTTCTTCGAGTTGGGGGGAAGCTCGCTGCTCGCCCTGCAAGTCGTCGCCCGGGCCGGTGCGGACTTCGGAGTGGACCTTCCCGGCCACGCCGTGCTGGACGCGCCGACCGCGGCACGGCTCGCCGAACTGGTCGACGCCGCGCCGGCCCCCGGCCGGCCGGCAGCGGTGGACGGCCCCCGTTCCCTAGTCCTCCTCAACCGTGGTGACGACAGCAGGACACCGCTCTTCCTCCTACACCCCGTCGGCGGCAGCGTCTACCTCTACCGGGAACTGGCCCACCGCCTACCCTCGGAGCGGCCCGTCTACGGCTTCGAGTCCGCAGGCCTGGCCGCGGGCACCGCACCGCTGCGCACCGTCGAGGAGATGGCCGTCCGGTACCTGTTGGAGCTACGCGCGACGCGGCCGACCGGCCCCTACGCCCTGGGGGGCTCCTCCTTCGGCGGCCTGGTCGCGCTGGAGATGGCCCAGCGGCTGACGGCCGCTGGTGAGGACGTGCGCCTGCTGACCCTGTTCGACACGCCAGGCCCCGGACAGATGCCCCCCACGGGCCAACCGGAGGCGGACCTCTCGGCATTCGTACCGGAGGTCGCGGAGGATACGACCATTGCCTATGTCCGCCGGGTCAGCGACGTCTACCGGGCCAACGAGGAGGCTCTTCATGCCTACCGGCCCCGCCCCTACCCCGGTTCGATCCTCTACTTCCTGGCCGAGGAACGCCGGGAGGTGATCGATCCGGAGCGTCCGGACTCGGCCTGGGTGCCGTTGGCACGCGGTGGTCTGACGACGCACCGCGTCCCCGGGAACCACGTGACGATGCTGGCGCCGGAGCACGTTGCGCCGCTCGCCCGGATCGTCGCGGACCAACTCCCCTGAATCCCGAACCCCCTGTCATCACCCATTCTTCGCGTACGTCGAGAAAGAGGAGCGCTATGGAATTGACCAAGGAAGTCCACGAAGGGCAGTCGGCGTACACGCGATGGGGGCTCACCTACTACCGGTTCTTCGTCCTCGGCTTCAGCAACCGCCTCGGCTGGCGCTGCTCGACGCCCCGGCTGCTGCGGTCGTACAACATGCATGTGTCGGCCAACCACCTGGACGTCGGGGTGGGCACCGGCTACTACGTGGCGAACTGCCGCTACCCGAGCGACAGCCCGCGACTGGCGCTGATGGACGTCAACGAAAACAGCCTTGCCTACTCCGCGGACGCGGCCCGCGCACACCGTCCGGTGACGTATCGGCGGAACGTGCTGGAGCCGATCACCGGCGTCACGGATAAGTTCGACTCCATCGGTATGACCTACCTGCTTCACTGCCTGCCCGGCACCATCGCGGAGAAGAGCGTCGTCTTCGACCACCTCGCGCCGCTGCTGAAGCAGGACGGTGTGCTGTTCGGCGCGACGGTGGTGGCGGACGGCCGGCACAACGCGATCGCCCGGTGGCTGCAGCGGTCCTACAACGAACGCGGCCACTTCCACAACGCGTCGGACACGCTGCGGGGCCTCGAAGACGCCCTGCGCGGCCGCTTCCAGGAGGTCGGCATCGAGCGCGTGGGATCGGTAGCGGTCTTCCAGGCCCGCAAGCCGACCGTCACGACCGCTGCCACCGGCGCCACGGCATTGGCGCGGACCCCGCACAAAGAACACCCCACCGACACGGCACAGTCCGTGCCCGCGGCACAGCCCACGAACGGAGACAAGTGATGAACGTTAACGCGGACTCGAGCGGCGACCTCGCCTGCGACGTCCTGATCATTGGTGCCGGGCTGGCCGGCGGCACGCTCGCGCGCCAACTGCGCCTGAAGCACGCCGATCTCGACATCATCGTGATCGACAAGGTCACCGAGTTCCCGCCGGGCCTGGACGAGTCGTCGGGCGAGGAGTTCACCAACTACGCCAACCGCGTCCTGAAGATGGGCCCGTACCTGCGCAAGCACCACCATGTGTGTTCCGGCACGCGTTTCTTCTTCGATTCGCCCGAGAGGGACCTACCGATCGAGCGGATGTCCGAGATCGGGGGTCGGCGCCCCCACCCGATCCCCACCTATCTGATCGACCGGCCGGTCGTGGAACGCGACCTGTGCGAGATGAACCGCGCCGCCGGGGTCCGGGTCCTGCTGGGCACCACCGTGCTGAACTGCGGCCCGGACGAGTCACCAGCCGAGGCCATCACCCTGGACGGTGAGCACGGGCACACCGTGCGGACCTCCGCGGGCGTCATCCACTGCACCTGGCTCGTGGACGCCGCCGGCGAGGCGTCACCCGTCGCTCGCATGCTCGACCTCGTCCCCGAGGAGGACCGCAACCCCATCGCGGCGAGCTGGGGGCGCTTCGAGGGCTACCGGTCCCTGGACGAGCTGGGGGATGACGCTTGGCGGCAGCGCGTTCCCCACTGGGGCCGCGCGTCCTCGATGACGTATTTCATGTATCGCGGGTACTGGATATGGCTGCTGCCGCTGTCCGAATCGCAGTGCAGCATCGGTGTGGTCTTCGACCGGCGCCACACCGAACCGTCCGTCGGAACGGGCGAGGAACTGCTGGCCTTCCTGTGCGAGCATCGCGCGCTGCGGGACATCCTTGGGCCGGAACCCGTGGTGCGCTCCTTCGGCACACGGAGCCAGCTCGCCCGCCTGGCAACCCAGCAATTCTCCGAGCAGCGGTGGTTCCTGACCGGCAACGCGGGCACCGTACTCGACCCCATGTTCGCCACCTCTTCCTGGCTCTTCACGGAGAACAACAAGCTCATCGGCGAGTTCATTAAGGCCGACCACGCCGGGAAGAAATCCGACCTCCCGGCCTACGTCCACCACTACGACATCCGCGTGCGCAGCCGTTACGAGAAGCTGCTCAACACGACGGGCCACTATGTCTTCCGAGGCTCCTTCGACGCCTGGGCGGCCTGGGTGGCACTGCGCAACCGCGTCTACTACAACCGCATCGTCCCGGACGCGCTGGAGGACCACCGCATTCTGCTCAAGTTCTCCCGCACCCACGGCACGGACTGCTCCTGTGACGCCACGGTCATGGGCGGAAAACTGTCCCGTCTGCTGAAGTGGGCTGACCGTCTCACCGAGGAATTCATCGAACTGATCGACCGCGACG
This sequence comes from Streptomyces paromomycinus, assembly GCF_003865155.1. Classification (NCBI taxonomy): domain Bacteria; kingdom Bacillati; phylum Actinomycetota; class Actinomycetes; order Kitasatosporales; family Streptomycetaceae; genus Streptomyces; species Streptomyces paromomycinus. The sequence goes on from NZ_BHZD01000001.1 coordinate 590,170, forward strand.
GACAGTTCTCTGCCCGCAACGCGGACACCTATCTCGACTCCGCCGAGTTCGACCAGGACGAGACCCTGATGGCAAAGGTGTACGAGCCACGGGACTGGACGCTGGAGGGACCGGCGGACGAGCGCAGCTATCAGATCTTCTGCCGCACGCTGGTCCGGCGGCTTGTCGAGATGGCGGGCGGGGACTGGGACGAGGAGAGGTTCCAGCGCGTGTTCAACCCGGACTGGGACGGGCACCAGCCACTGGAGGAGATGCTCAAGGGCGTCCTGGGATGACCTGGCCGGCCCGGTGACCGGCCGGGAAGCGGGCGGGACGGGAAACAGCCCCCGCTTCGCTCCAGCGACCCGGCCGCTGCATCGGAGGGGGACGAAGGCACATACGCGGACAAGGAGGAGACCGTGACCGACACCGCGGACAGTACGAGCATCAGCGCACAGCGGTTCCGCGAGGTGTTCCGCCATCACGCGGCGGGGGTCGCCGTCATCACCACCAGGGCATCCTCCCCGGACCGCCGTCCCGTCGGCTTCACGGCCACCTCACTCACGTCGGTGTCCGCCGAGCCACCGCTGGTCGGTTTCGGCTTGAGCGTCCGCTCCTCGTCCTGGTCAGCCTTCAGAGCGGCACCCCGGGTCGGCATCCACCTGCTCGCCGACGACCAGGAAGAGCTGGCGGCCGTCTTCGCCCGCAGGACAGCCGACCGCTTCGCTGCCCCCACGGCCTGGCGCGAAGGCCCGTACGGCCTTCCCGAACTCGACGGCGCCCTCGCTTTCCTGGTCTGCGACGTGGTGACAGAGGTCCCTGCCGGCGACCACAGCCTTTTCCTCGCACAGGTGCTCGACGCCTCCGTGAAGGAGGGGAAGGCGCCGCTGCTTTATCACGCGGGTCAGTTCAACGTACTCCGCCGATGACCCTCTGCATCGATGACCCGCGCGAAGCGGCCGGTTTTCCCGGCGCCGTACGTGACGCGAAACGATCGGTTTGAAGCTCAACTAGGCTATCCTACGGGATGTTATGCGCCGACGAGAGGTAACTCAGCTCTGCTGGGGTGCTGTTACCGTCCGGTGGTCCGTGTCGTGTAGATGAGGTGGTAAGCACGTGGCTGAAACCAGGCCGAACGTGCCCGAACGTCCGCAGCTGGACGGACTGGACGCCAGGTGGGCGGATCGGTGGGAAGAATCGGGGATTTACCGGTTCCAGGCCCCCGGGACGCGCGCCGAGGTGTTCTCCGTCGACACCCCACCCCCTACCGTGAGCGGATCGCTGCACGTAGGACACGTATTCTCCTATACCCACACCGACATCATCGCCCGATACCAGCGCATGCGGGGAAAGCACGTCTTCTATCCGATGGGCTGGGACGACAACGGACTGCCCACGGAACGGCGGGTGCAGAACTTCTTCGGGGTGCGCTGCGATCCGTCGCTGCCATACACCCCCGGCCTCCCGGCGCCCGACCCTGTGATGAAGAAGGGCGAGCGGCCCGTTCTGGACGTGTCGCGGCGCAACTTCGTCGAGCTGTGCGAGCAGCTCACCGCCCAGGACGAGAAGGCGTTCGAAGAGCTGTGGCGGCGGCTGGGGCTGTCTGTGGACTGGTCGCGGACGTACACGACGATCGGCCGCCACGCCCAGCAGGTCTCCCAGCGGGCCTTCCTGCGGCTCCTGGCGTCGGGCGGGGCCTACCAGGCGGAGGCCCCCACCCTCTGGGACGTGGGCTTCCGCACCGCGGTGGCCCAGGCCGAACTGGAGGATCGCGAGGTCGCCGGGGCCCGGCACCGCGTCGCCTTCCACGGCCCGGACGACCAGCGAGTGGTCATCGAGACCACCCGTCCCGAGCTGCTGCCAGCCTGCGTCGCGTTGATCGCGCACCCGGACGACGAGCGTTACCAGCCGTTGTTCGGCACCACGGTCACCTCGCCGGTCTTCGGCGTGGACGTCCCCGTGCTGGCGCACCCGGCCGCACAGCCCGAGCGCGGCACGGGCATCGTCATGTGCTGCACCTTCGGTGACCTCACGGACGTCCAGTGGTGGCGCGAGCTCAGGCTGCCGACCCGCACTGTAATCGGCCGGGACGGCCGCATCCTGCCGGATCCACCCACAGGACTGGATGGTCCCGACGGGCGCAAGGCCCACGCCGAACTGGTGGGGGCAACGGCTCACACCGCGCGCGAGCGCGTCGTGACCATGCTGCGGGAGTCCGGCGACCTCCAGGGCGAGCCGTGCAAGACCGTCCGCCCGGTCAAGTTCTACGAAAAGGGCGACAAGCCGCTGGAGATCGTCTCCAGCCGGCAGTGGTTCATCCGCTCTCTACCTCACCAGGACGTGCTGCTCCGCCGCGGCGAGGAGCTGCAATGGCACCCCGCCTACATGAAGGGGCGCTACGACGACTGGGTGCGCGGACTGAACAGCGACTGGCTGATCAGTCGCCAACGGTTCTTCGGCGTGCCCTTCCCTGTGTGGTACCCGCTCGATGACGGGGGGCAGCCGAGGTACGACGTGCCGATCCTGGCGAGCGAGGACGCGCTTCCCGTGGATCCGTCGTCGGATGTGCCTCCCGGCTACACCGAAAGCCAGCGCGGCGCTCCCGGTGGCTTCATCGGCGACCCGGACGTCATGGATACCTGGGCCACATCGTCGCTGACCCCGCAGATCGCCTGCGGCTGGGAGGCGGACACCGAGCTGTACACCCAGGTGTATCCGATGGACCTGCGCCCCCAGGGCCACGACATCATCCGCACCTGGCTGTTTGCGACTGTGTTGCGAGCCGAGCTGGACGCGCACACCCTGCCCTGGCGGCACGCCGCGCTCTCGGGCTGGATCCTCGACCCCGACCGCAAGAAGATGAGTAAGTCCAAGGGCAACGTCGTCACGCCCATGGGGCTGCTGGAGCAGTTCAGCCCGGACGGCGTCCGCTATTGGGCGGCCAGCGGCCGGCCCGGCACCGACACTGCGTTCGACCAGGGCCAGATGAAGGTCGGTCGCCGCCTCGCCACCAAGCTGCTCAACGCCGGCAAGTTCGTCCTGTCCTTCCCCGAGCCGGAAGCCGGGGCCATGGTCACGGAGCCGCTGGACCGGGCGATGCTGGCAGCCCTGGACGACGTGATCCGGCAGGCGACCCAGGCTCTGGCCGACTTCGAGTACACCACGGCACTCGAGCGCGTCGAGCGGTTCTTCTGGTTCTTCTGCGACGACTACCTGGAACTGATCAAGCGGCGCGCCTACGACGAGGACGGCGGCGCCACACAGTCCGCCAGGCTCGCCTTGCGGCAGGCGCTGTCGACCCTGCTGCGGCTGTTCGCCCCCTTCATGCCGTACTGCACCGAGGAGGCGTGGTCGTGGTGGCACACGGACTCCGTGCACACCAGCGACTGGCCGCGGCCCGCCGGCGAGGGCGCGGGCGGCGGTGACGCCCTGATCTCCCTGGCGGGGAAGGCCATCGGCGCGGTCCGCAAGGCTAAGAGCGACGCCAAGCGCCCCATGCGCTCTCCGGTCGCCGAGCTCCGCGTCCACGGCAGCGCCGACGAACTGGACGAAGTCTCCGCCATTTCAGCGGACCTGATGGCTGCGGGCAACATCGGCGGGCTCAACCTCGAACTGGCCGAAGACGGGCTGCGCTTCGAGGCCGTCTTGGCCGAGGCGTAGGACACATCCGCCGGAACCGCGGGCGCGGTTCCGGCGGGTCCGCGGCCCACGGGCCGTGGGGACTCCTTGAACATCCATGTGCTCGGCCGGGACCCATGTCCCCTATAGTCCCGATGCCATGACGACCTTCGCCTCCTTCACCTTCGTTCGCCGTTCCGACGGGCTCCCCTACCACTTCGAGCAGTCCGGCGAGCGCCACGGCCGGCCCGCCTACCGTCGTACGGACGGGATAGTGTGGTGTGTCTGGTCGCCGGACGACGGCTGGCACTGCGAGATCGCCGGCGGTCTCGTCGCTGCCCACCCCCTGGCCGGCCAGGGGGTGGGCAGCGACGAGACCAAGCCCCCTGCCACCATCTGGCGCAGCTTCAAAAACGACCGCTCCTATGTGTACGACCTCCGCTGGGGCGCATCCAGCGCATCCCCGGCACGATCCGCCGAAAAGCCCCGGCCTGATAGCCCCGCCGTCCGAGCAGCCCGTGGCGGGCGTTTCCCGATGAAAGCTCAAATCAAGCCCTGAACCGTGCGGTGCCCGATCCGCCCGACCCGCGCGAGGTGGGGAGTACCGCGCCGGACGGCCTGTGCAGGCGTCCTGGACGGTGGCGTGGCGGGGAAAGCGCCGGGTCAGTCCGGTCAGCCGGAGCAGTCGGCCGATGGCGGGCTGGTGGTAGACCAGGCGCAGCCAGCCGCCGTCGGCCTCGCTGCGGGCCTGGGCGGTTTCGAGTTCGGTGAGGGCGCTGGTGTCCATGAAGGTCACGGCAGTGAGGTCGGCGATGAGGCGGGCCGGGGGTGCCGCATCGTTTCCGCGAAAAAGGTCGCACAGCGCCAGGGCCGTCGACAGATCGAGCTCGCCGGAGGGCCGCACCGTGCGGACGTTCCCCTGCGGCGCGGGATAGCGAATGCTCAAAGGGTCCAGCTCCTTGCCGGAAGAGGGCATCTGCGACAGGTGTTCTGCCGACGGTGGGACGCCACCTTACGGACCGCACGGCAACCGTCGGAGCAAACGGTTTCCCTACCAAAGGAATGCCCTCTTGCGCCTCCTTCCGCTCTCGTACGCCCGCGAACTGGACACATCTGACCGGCCGATGCGGCTTTGAGAGCGCACCCTTCGAACAAGGGACGGTGAGGGGAGCAAGGCTTCGTCCCTCGGTCGTCGGCTGCCGCCCGGTGCCGTGGTCCTCGGCGCGCTGTGCCCCTGCGTACGGCACGGCCCCCTCTGCCGGTTGTCCCGTGCAGGCGCCCTGCGGCCAGGAGTTGGTGAGTATTCTGCGAAGGACGGCTCCCGCGGAGGAAGTCGGCGACCTTGCTCGGCATGTCGAGCACGACCGGCAGCTCCGGGGTCAAGGCGTCCGGGGCAACGGCTGTGTATTCGGGCAACAGGTCGGCGAGGGCGGTTCGGATGGCGCCGCGGCTGACGTGGTGGTCGCGGGCGAGGGCGGCGCTGGAGCGGCATTCCAGGTACGCGGTGCGCACGGTGTCAGTCTTGTCGGCCGCGACGGCGGGGCGGCGTCCGCCCTTGTTGCCCTTGGCCTCGGCGGCGCGCAGGCCGTCGTAGGCCAGCTCGCGTTGGAGGTCGCGCTGGAGTTCGCCGGCGGCGGCGAGGGTCTGCACCATGAACTTCACGGTGGACAGCAGCTCGCCGGTGCGCGGGGGGGGCGGGCGGTGAGGTCCATCGCGGAGAACGCGCCGTCGTGGATGCGCAGGGCGAGGCGGTCGCGGTGCAGGACGTCTACTGAGGTTGTCTGCGCGTTGTCGTGAGTGCGAGTCTGGTTGCGGCGAGGCAGCTGTCGATGAGGTTGCTTCGGTACTGGAGTTGGCGGAGGCCGCGGCGGAGGGCTGCCAGTAGTTGGTCGTGGTCGCTGAAGGCGGTGCTGGCCTGGCAATTCCTGCGCAGGAGCGACCAGATCCCCTCGACCGGGTTGAGGTCGGGAGCGTAGGGCGGCAAGTAGTAGCAGGTGATCCAGTCGCGAGCGTCGATGAAGGTCCGCAGGCGAGCGTCCTTGTGGACGGTGAAGTCGATCCGGGGCGCGGTTCCGGTCTTGTCGACCGGCCCGTTTCCCCAGACCGCTTCCCGCACCCGGCGTGCCCGTTTCCGAGCACCGGGCGCTCCACAAGTCCTGTTCAGAACAAGTGTGCTGTCCTCATTCCAGGCCGGGCCATGGAGTCGGGATGACTGTTCCTCGGTAGCGGTAACGCGTGGTGGTCACCTTCGCCGGGTTGAACAGTGGCCTTTCCTCCGAGGCCGGCCACCATCCGACGTCGCAGTAGCGGCGGCGGAGGTCCTTCCAGGTGGACCGGCGGTGCTTGCGGCGCAACCAGCTCCCGACCTGATGCCACGTGTAGTAGCTCAGGTAAGCGAAGGTCGCGCTGGACACGCCGGGCCGGAAGTAGACGCACCAGCCCTTGAGCGCCGGGTTGAGCTGACGCAGCAGGGCATCGAGCGGCTGGCTCGTGTTCGTTGTCCGGCACATCGTCCTGACCTTGCCGGTCATGGCCTTGACAGCCTTGCCGGACGGATAGGTGTAGATGTAGTGCCGGGTACTGCCTCGCCTTCGGTGGCGCTGGATGCGCCAGCCGAGAAAGTCGAGGCCCTTGTCGATGTGGGTGATCAGAGTCTTCTCCGGTGACAGACGCAGGCCCATCCCGGACAGGACTTCCGCGATCTCTTCCCGGAGAGCTTCGGCATCGTCGTTCGTGCCCGACACCATCAAGCACCAGTCGTCCGCGTAGCGGACGAGCCGGTAGTTGGGCAGGCGGTGACGACGGCGCTTGGCTCTCTCCGTCTGGCTAGAGGCGGGTCCGCCGGGCCCTTGGGCGATGTGCTCGTCCAGGACCGTCAGGGCCACGTTGCTCAGCAGCGGTGAAAGGATCGAACCCTGCGGGGTTCCGGCGCGGTTCTCTCGCAGCATGCGGTCCTCGCCGAGGATGCCTGCTTTGAGGAACGCCTTCACCAGCGCCAGGACGCGCTTGTCTCCGATTCGTTCCCGCACCCGGTCCATCAGGGCCGGATGAGAGATCTCGTCGAAGCACGCCGTGATGTCTCCCTCGACGACCCACTCGTAGGAGCGGGACGCGAAGTAGCGCACCTCAGCTACGGCGTCGTGAGCACGACGATTCGGGCGGAACCCGTAGGAACACGGGTAGAAATCCGCTTCGAAGATCGGCTCCAGCACCAGCTTCAAGGAAGCCTGCACCACTCGGTCGGCAATGGTGGCGATCCCCAGGCGGCGCAATTTGCCGCCCGCCTTCGGGATCATCCTTTCCCGCACCGGCAGCGGGCAGAAACTGCGGTCCTTGACCTGCGACCGCAGCCCGTCGAGGAAGTCCACGACGCCCTGCCCAGCCTCGATGGAACGGGCCGTGCGCCCGTCCACTCCAGCCGTGCGGGCTCCCTTGTTGCCCCGCACCCGATCCCACGCGACCAGAAGAAACGCGGGATCGGCAACGAGGTTGAACAGATCATCGAACCTGCGATGAGGGTCATCACGGGCCCAACAGTGCAGCTTGGTCTGGATCTTCAGTACCCTGCGCTCCGCTCCGAACAGAACGGAGTCAAGTTCGTCGGTATTCACCGGCGACAGCCTCCTGACCTTCCAGTACGTCCACTGCTGACTTGCTGGTCTCCTTCGCCATGTACGCGCCTCTCGCGCGCTCGGACTACTACGAGACCTCCGCCCCACCCAACGGCCATCAGTCGGCAACGGACCTGCCTGCCTCCGAACTGGCTGTCCGGCGGGAAGGGCGACCGCAGGCGGTTCCCACGTTCACTACAAAATCGATCAAGGAGGGAGGTGCCCACCTCTACCCCGACAGCCTCGCCATGCCTACGCCGCAGGCTTTCGGCATGGCCTCCCCACCGGACCTAAAAACCGGCTTCGGAGTTGAACTCCACCCAGACGAGCGACAGTTCACGCGCTGCAACCCGGCCCGTATCCGTCAGATTTGAGCCGAGCGGGACACTTACGGGGCGTCAGACGGCGGTTCCTCTCGTACACCTTCTCCTCGCTGCTTGCCGGACCCGGGCCGTCTGACGGTGCCGACCCGTCCCGTACGTTGTCGGGGCTGCTTCCCGCCGCCACCTGCGTTCCCACGTGGCGACTGCCCCCAGCTTCACCGGACGGCTGCGACCGACCGGCGGTGGAGTCCTTTCACCCCCACGCGATTCCGTAGCGCCTCGTGGCGCACTTGAGGTTGTCCCAGATCACAACCATCGGTGCGCCGAGCTGATGGTGTGCGGCGGTCAGCAGGCCCCGGTAGCCGGTCCAGGCGAGGCTTCTGCGGGCACTGCTGTCGTGGCGTCCACGGAGGCTGGGCCGGAAGATCAGCCGGGAGCGTTCGCCCGCCTTGTAGCAGGCCAGGGCTGCGACTGAGAAGCGGCGCTGGGTGCGGCCGCGGACGCGGATCACCGGGGTGTGCCCGCGCCGGGCCCAGGTGCGGCGGGTAGGCGGCGTCAGTGAGCATCCGGCCTCGTCCTCGAAGCAGATCCAGGCTCCGAGCGCCGCCGCGGCGCTTTTGCCTGCGGCCAGGTCTCCTTCACCCAGCCGGTCACCTTGTCCTCGTCGCGTTCCAGGGCCCGCCGGGCGGGCACCTGGTGGCTGAAGCCGTGGCGCCGCAGCATCTTTGCGATGCCGGACAGGGTGAAACTCTTGTGGAACCGGCGCCCTGTCAGCGTCTTGATCCTGGCCAGGGTCCAGGTCTGGTCGGGCCAGCCGTGTGCAACCGGGCCCTTGGCCAACTCCTGTTCCAGGACCGCAAACAGGGCTTCCCGCAACGCGGGGCGGGAGGCCGGCCCCGTTGAGCGCAGGCCATGTGGCCCCTCGTGCTCCCAAGTCCGCCGCCACCGCTGCACGGAGCGGACGCTGACCCGCAGCTGCTTCGCGATCACGTCGTTGCCCTGCCCGGCGACGAACATCGCGCCCGCATCCATGCGGATGTGTTCGCGAAACGCCCGCCGGTCGGCACTCAGACCACCGCCTTGCGGATACCTCATGGTTCCGGCGTACCGCAACGACCGCCGATCGTCAGCACCGACGACAACGCGCAGACAACCTCAGTAGCTCGCACCGGAGCCAGCGGTCGGCGAAAGCACCGGACGGCAGACCGCACCAGGTGCCGATATCACTGAGGGCCGCTCTCTCCTGCCTGAGCGCCGACATCGTGATACATGGACCACCGACAGCCCGGCCTTGCGCACGCGGAGGCTGATTCCACTACGGTCGCGGGAAAGGCCGGTTCAGGCGAGTGGTGCCCATGAGTACGACGCCGATCTCTACTTCGGTCGCGAAGCCAACACTGCCGACACGTGACCTTGCCCGTGCGGTGCACCGAAGCCTGGTGACCGTCCCGAATAGTGGCAGCCCTTCCCAGCCCTGGTTGTTGAAGCCAAGATCCGGACCATATACGGACCAGCGGCCGACCAGCAGGGGTCACAGCAGCCATCGCTGCAGGTCAGCGCCGCCATGCGCCTTGTACCACCAGCAGACGAAGAATCTGCTGGTGGGCTGCGGTGGCGGTCGGCCCGGCATGAGCTGGAGCTGCGCAGCGCGCGGCTGTTCGGCCTGGGGAGTTATGCGCCGGTTAGGCATTGGTGCAGGGCTGCCTGAGCGTGCTTTAGGTGTCCGCTGGCGGTTTGTTGGCGTCGGTGGCGTGTGCTGTGGCCGTTCTGCTGCCGGTGCCGAAGGAGGCTTCCCATGGCCGCAGCCCGCCGTACGTGTGGTCAGAGATACCGGCGTCTGCCGCTGGATCTGGTGCGCGAGGAGTTCGCCCGCCTGTCCACTGGCCACGGCCTGCTCCGCGTGGACGGAGCCGTCTTCGCCGGCCTGCCCGGCCGGGTTCTGGGGCTGGGTGAACTACGGGGCCTACTGCTGCGGCCGCAGTGCCCGGCAGCAGTGCGTGATGCGGTGTGGGTGCACCTGGTGGCTCGCGCCCGGGCCGAGGGCGGGTGCTGGACGGTGGCGTGCGCCGGGATGGCGTTGCCGGCCCTGGTCCGGGTGGCCGCCTGGGTGGCGGCGCGTTACCCCGGTGAGGTGCAGGACGCGGAGGCGGAGGTACTGGCCGGGTTTTTCGCCGGCCTGGCCACCGTCGACCTCGGCCGGCCCCACGTCCTGCTGCGGGTGGTGTGGGCGGCGCGCCGGGCCGGGTTCACCGCCCTGACCGAGGCCCTGGAGGCGCCCGTACCAGTGGCGCCGCGCTTCGGCCCGGCACCGCCCCACCCAGGATGGGGCCACCCGGACCTGGTGCTCGCCCGGGCGGTGGGCGCCGCGGTCCTCACCCCCGCCGAGGCCGAGCTGATCGGCACGACCCGGCTGGAGCACACACCCGTCCTCCTCTGGGCGCGGGAACATGAGGCTGCGGCGCAGAGCGTGTACGCGCGGCGACGCAGGGCCGAGCACCGGCTGGCCGCCTACCTGTGCGACAGGCCCCCGCCGCCCGTCATAAGGGCCGGCCAGAGGCCGGAGCCGGGGCGCGGAGCCTACCCGTGTGCCCCAGGTGTCGCGTACCGCCGCACGCGTTACGGCAACGGCGGGAATTCCAAAGAATCTTCGATGCCGGTGCATAAGTCGGCGGTCTTTTCCGGCCTTAGGAGATGAGGGGCTTCTCAGCCCCGCCCGCCACCGCTCCGGGAGAACACCATGGCGCCAGGTTCCCGGCCGCACCCGTCGCCTCGGCGGCGCGAAGGAGTTGGTCGCGCGCAACGCGGCCGCGCGATGCCGCGGCGGCGGTGGTGGGCGCTCGTGAGCATGGGGGTGGTAGTAGTGCTCCTGATAGCGGCGGCGCCGGCCGGGGAGCCGGTGCGGTGGGGGCTGGCGCTGGCGACGGTGGGCCAGGTGCTGACCAACCTCCGCACCTGGCTGATGGGCATCCTGGCCGGCCTGGCCACCGTGTTCCTGACCGTCGGCGGGGTGCGGTACCTGCTGGCCGGTGGGGACCCCGGGGAGGTGGCGAAGGCCAAGACGGCCTTCCGGCACGCCGGCCTCGGCTACGCGCTGGCCGCGCTGGCGCCGATCGTGGTGCAGGTCCTCAAGGGCATCGTGGGGGCGTGATGGGCGGCTGGCTGACGGATCTGATCCTGCAGTCCCTGACCACCGTGCTGGAACGCTTCTTCCGCGCCGTGGTCGACCAGGCCCTCAACCCCCTGCTCGACCTCCTCGGCTCCACCCTGCTGGCCACGCCCACCCTGGGCAGCATCCCGCGCATCACCGGCCTGTGGACCACCTCCTGGACCCTGGCGCTGGCCTGCTACACCGTCCTGGTCACCGTCGCCGGACTGGTGGTCATGGCCCACGAGTCCCTGCAGACCCGCACCCGCCTCAAGGAGATCCTGCCCCGCCTGGCGGCGGGCGTCCTCGCCTCGGCCTCCTCCCTGTTCCTCGCGGACAAAGCCATCGCCCTGGCCAACGCCCTCTCCCAGGCCCTGCTGGGGCCCGGCCTGGACGCCGACAGCGCCGGACAGGCTCTGGCCCGCATGATCCAGGGCGTCAACAAAGGCTTCTTCGTGCTGTTCGTCGGCGTGTTCGTGATCGGCATGCTGGTGATCTTGCTGGTCTCCTACGCAGTGCGCATCAGCCTCACCCTGATCCTGGTCGCCGGGGCGCCGCTGGCGCTGATGTGCCATGCGCTGCCGCAGACCGAGGGCATCGCCCGCTGGTGGTGGCGGGTCTTCGCCGGCCTGCTGGGCGTGCAGCTGGCCCAGTCGCTGGCGCTGATCACCGCGCTGCGCCTCTTCCTCGCCCCCGACGGCTACGCCCTGTTCGGCCCCACCCCCACCGGTCTGGCCCATGTCCTGGTCGCCCTGGCCCTGCTGTACATCCTGATCAAACTCCCCTTCTGGATCCTGCGCTCGGCCGTGCCCGGCTACCGAGGCCCCCTGGCCGTCGGCCTGGTCCGCTCCCTGCTGTACGCCAAGACCTTCCACGCCCTGCACGCCGCGTCCCCGTCCGCCCCGTCCGCCCGCTCGCGCGGCAGGGGTGGACCGTCGGGCCCCGGCCCTGTCGCCGGCCGGCCCGGTCCCCGCGGGGGCGGCCCCGGGCCCGTTCCGCCTGTCCCCCGGAGTGGGCCCGGCTTCCACCCCCAACCGGGTGCTCCACACCCGCTGTTCCACCGCTCCACCCCGCCGCCGCTGCCGCAGTTCCGCTCCCCCGCCCCCGCACAGCCGGTACGGCCGGGGCAGCCTATCCGACGCACTCCGCCCGGCTCCCCCGTCTTCCAGCCGCCCATACCCCGCACGGCCGCCCCGCCACCGCGTACGCGCCCCACGGCCCCCGCCCCACCGGTCTTCCGCCCGCCGGTTCCCACGCAGCCCCCACCCGCACCTCCCGCGCGCACGACACACCGACCGCCGGCCCGGCCCGTGTTCGTCCAGCCCGCGCCCGAGCCTCCCGGCCCGGTGCGGGCCTCCGGTCCCGCACCTCCGGCTGTCTTCCGCCCGCCCGTACCCGAGGAGCACCGTGCCCCGCGCCCTCGCCGCGAACCCCCGCCGCCCCCAGCCTTCACCCCACCACGCCGCTCCAGCCCGCCCCCGCCCCGAGGCGGGCCGCACAGAGGTGACCGACGATGACGCAGCCCGTACGCATCCCCGCCGACGTCGACCGCGAGGACACCCTCTGGCACGGCCTGACCGCCCGCCAACTTTTCCTCCTCACCAGCACCGGCCTGGCCCTGTACGCCCTGTGGTCAGCCACCCGCACCGTCCTGCCCCTGGCCGTCTTCGCCGTCGTGGCCCTGCCCGTCGCGGTCACCACCGCCGTCCTGGTGCTGGGCCGGCGTGACGGCCTGCCCCTGGACCGCCTGCTGCTCGCTGCCGTCCGCCAGCGCCTCGCCCCCCACCGCCACCTCGCCGCCCCCGAAGGCCTGCACTCCGCCCCGGCCTGGCTCACCGCCGCGAGCACCTCCCACCCCGAAAGCGTGACGACGACCGGAGCGGCCGCAGTGCCACTGCGCCTGCCCGCCCACGACATCGCCGACACCGGCCTGGTGGACCTCGGACACGACGGGGTGGCCCTGGTGGCGGAGTGCACCACCGTCGACTTCGCCCTGCGCACCCCGGCCGAACAGGACGCGCTGATCGGCGCCTTCGGCCGCTACCTGCACTCCCTGACCGCTCCCGTGCAGGTGCTGGTGCGCGCCGAGCGCCTGGACGTGACCGCCGCGGTCGCCGAGCTGCGCGCCCAGGCCCCCGCCCTGCCCCACCCGGCCCTGCAGGCCGCCGCCGACGACCACGCCGACTTCCTCGACCAGCTCGCCCGCGAACAGGACCTGCTGCGCCGCCAAGTGCTCCTCGTGCTGCGCGAACCCGGCAACACCGCCAGTTCCGTGGACGGTCTCGGCGGCCCCGGCTTCCCGGCCGCCCTCGCCGCCCGCCGCACCCCGCGCCGCGCCCCGGCGCTCACGGAGGCCGAGCGGCACGCGGCCGGCGTCCGCGTGACCCGGCGCCTGGCCGACGCCACCACCCTGCTCGGCCTGGCCGGCATCGCCGTCTGCCCACTGGACGCCGGCCAGATCACCGCCGTACTCGCCGCTGCCTGCTCCCCTGACAGCTTCCTCGCCCCCTCCCCACACACCGCTGGCGCCCACCACATCATCACCGCCGCCCCCGCACCGCCCCCGGAACCCGAGCTCGCCCCCCTCCCGTCCGCCTGGAGCGACGGTTGCCCCGCGCGGGACGACTCGCAGGCCGCCTTTGCGCCGGACAACGACACCGGGCACCCGGACCTGCCAAAGGAGCCCTCGTGGTGAAGCACCGCCGCGCAGCACGGGCCCGATACGGCCGATGCTCCGGCCCTCGCGCCACGGCGCCCGCCGCCGACGCCACCGCGGCCTTCCTGCCCGACGCCCTCACCGTCGCGCCGCGCCACCTGGAGGTCGGTGACGCGTGGGTCGCGTCCTTCGCCGTCACCGGCTACCCACGCGAGGTCCAGCCCGGCTGGCTGCAGCCCCTGCTCACCTACCCCGGCCGCCTGGACGTCGCCCTGCACATCGAACCGATTGACCCGTTCACCGCCGCCCGCCGCCTCAAACGCCAACTCGCCCGCCTGGAATCCGGCCGCCGCCACACCCAGGAAAAGGGCCGACTGCTCGACCCGCAGATCGAGGCGGCCACCGAGGACGCCTACGACCTGTCCGCCCGCGTCGCCCGCGGCGAAGGCAAACTTTTCCGCCTCGGCCTCTACCTCACCGTCCGCGCCGCCAGCGCACAGCACCTGGCCCAGGAGGTCGCCGCAGTGCGTGCGCTGGCGGCCAGCCTGCTGCTGGACGCCAAGCCCACCACCTACCGCAGCCTCCAGGGCTGGCTCACCTGCCTGCCCTTCGGCCTGGATCGCATCACCCTGCGCCGCACCCTCGACACCAGCGCTCTGGCCGCCTCCTTCCCCTTCACCAGCCCCGACCTGCCCGCGCCCACGCCCGCCTCGGCCGCTGTCCCCGCCGGCGTCCTGTACGGCTACAACACCGCCACTCAGGGCCTGGTCCACTGGGACCGCTTCGCCCAGGACAACCACAACGCCGTCGTCCTCGGCCGCTCCGGCGCCGGCAAGTCCTACCTCGTCAAACTCGAAGTGCTGCGCTCCCTCTACCGCGGCATCGACGCCCACGTCATCGACCCCGAAGACGAGTACACCCGCCTCGCCGAGGCCGTCGGCGGCACCTGCCTGCGCCTGGGCACCAAGGGCGTCCGCCTCAACCCCTTCGACCTGCCGCTGCGCACCGACCCCCACGGCCAACCCACCGCCCCACGCGACGCACTGGTCCGCCGGTCCCTGTTCCTGCACACCGTGCTGGCCGTCCTGCTGAGCACCCCACTCGCCCCGGCCCAGCGCGCCGTACTCGACCAGGCGCTCGCCGCCACCTACCGGCGGACCGGAATCACCGCCGACCCGCGCACCTGGACCCGCCCGCCCCCGCTGCTGGCCGACCTCGCCTCCACCCTGGAAGGCTGTGCCCAGCCGACGGCCCGGGAGCTGGCCGACCATCTGCACCCCTTCGTCCGCGGCGCCTTCGCCGACCTGTTCGCGGGCCCGACCACCACCCGCCCCGACGGGCACCTGGTCGTCTACTGCCTGCGCGACCTGCCAGACGAGCTCCAGGCCATCGCCACTCTCCTCGTGCTCGACGCGATCTGGCAGCACGTCAGCGACCCCTCGCGCCGCCGCCCCCGCTATGTGGTGGCCGACGAGGCCTGGCTGCTGATGCAGCAACCGGCCGGCGCCGACTTCCTCTTCCGCATGGCCAAGGCCGCCCGCAAGCACTGGGCCGGCCTGACCGTGGCCACCCAGGACACCGCCGACGTCCTGGCCACCGACCTGGGCCGGGCCGTGGTCACCAACGCCGCCACCCAGATCCTGCTGCGCCAGGCACCGCAGGCCATCGACGAAGTCACCGCCGTCTTCGACCTGTCCGAGGGCGAGCGGGCCTTCCTCCTCGCCGCTGATCGCGGCCAGGGCCTGCTGTCCACCGGCACCCACCGCACCGCCTTCCAAGCCGCCGCCTCTCCCGCCGAACACCGCCTGATCACCACTGACCCGGCCGAACTCGCCACCTACGAGCCGGAGGTGGCCGTGGACACCGTTGCGCATACCTCTGTCGGTCAGCACGAGATGGACCTGTTCGACGAAACCCCGGACCCGCCGGCCAAGTCCGGTGTCGCGTGAGCCTCACACTGCTGGCCGACGCCTGCGCCGGCGTACCCCGTGGTTACGCCACCACCCGCCCCGGGGCGTTGCCCTTGGCCGCCACCGGCGACGGGGACTCACTGCAGAAAGGCAGGACCGCCCGTGCTCCGCCGCTTCCTGATCACCGTACGGGTCTGGCCCTCGGCCCGCAGCCCCGCCGCCAGCGGCCCCCTGCACGACTTTCTGCGCGACCCCGCGGGCAGCTGGCACACCCTGCTCAACCACCTCGGCAACACGATGACCACCTGGGCGCCAACCGCCGCCACCGGCCTGGCCGCAGGCGCCGTCCTCCTGCGCCTCGGCCGAGCATGGCAGCAGCACCAGGCCCACCAGCGCCTCGCACGGGGCGCGCAGCTCATCACCGTCCTGCCGCCGCCCGACGCGAGCCCGGACGGCGCATCAGCCCTGTGGGCACACCTGACGGGCCTGCTCCGGCCCGCCCGTCATCACCTCCTGCTCCCCGGCCCCCACCTGTCCTGGGAATACCTTCTTGACCGCGACGCCGTCCGCATCCGCCTGTGGGTGCCCGGCTCGACTCCTCCGGACACGGTGGAACGGGCCGTCGAGGCCGCCTGGCCCGGCGCCCGTACCCGCGCCAGGCCCGCCGCACCGCCACACCCCACCGCCGCCCCGTCCGGCTACCGCCGCTACGCCGCCGGGGGCGAACTGCGGCTGGCCCGCAGCGACGCCCTGCCGCTGCGCACCGACTTCACCACCGATCCCCTGCGCGCCCTCCTCGGCGCACCGACCGGACTGTCCGATGGCGAGGAGGCCGTGGTCCAGGTCCTGGCCCGTCCGGCTACCGGCCGCCGGGTCGCCCGCACCCGTCGCGCCGCCCGGCACCTGCAGGCCGGTCACGCCACCCACCCCCTCGGCCGCCTCCTGGATGCCCTCACCCCCGCCCAGCCGTCCCGCCCCCGCCCCCGCCCCGCCGGGGCAGCTCTGGACCACCAGACGGCCCTGGCCGCCTCCGTGCAGGACCGGGCGATCACCGCCAAGCTGCGCGGCCCCCTGTACGAAACCTGCCTCCGCTACATCCTCACCGCGTCCGTCCCCGCCGCCGTGGGAGCCGAAGAGCGTCGCCAGGTGCAGGCCCGCCTGCACGTCCAGGCCCGTGCGCTCGCCGCAGCGTTCGCGATCTTCACCGAACACAACCACTACCACAGCATCCGCTCGCACCGCTTGCTGCCGCGTCTGACGCAACGGCGCTTGACGCGTGGGCAGCTCCTGTCCACCCCCGAGCTGGCGGCCGTCGCCCACTTGCCCTGGGACGTAGCCGCCCCCGGCCTGGAGCGGGCCCCCGCGAAAGCCGTGCCGCCCCCACCCGGCACCCCCGCCACCGGCGAGGGCATCAAGCTCCTCGGCGTCAGCGATACCGGGCCGCCCCGTTCCGTCGGCCTCCACGTCACCGACACCCGCCACCACATTCACATCCTGGGCGCCACCGGCGCCGGCAAGTCCGAACTGATCGCCCGCCTGGCGCTGTCCGACGCCGACGCCGGCCGCGGCCTGCTCGTCATCGACCCCAAAGGCGACCTCGTCACCGACCTCCTCCCTCGCCTGCCCGCCCACCGCGCCGCCACCACCATCCTGTTCGACGCCGACAGCCTGGCCCCACCGCCCGTCCTCAACCCCCTCGACCACCGTGAAGCCGCCCGCAGCGTCGACCACGTCGTCTCCGTCTTCGCCCGCATCTACGCCGCCTCCTGGGGCCCGCGCACCGACGACATCCTGCGCGCCGCCCTCCTGACCCTCCACGCCCAGCCCGGCACCCCCCTGCTGACCGACCTGCCCCGCCTGCTGGCCGACCCGGCCTTCCGCCGCCGGGCCACCGCCCAGGTGCGCGACCCGGTGCTGCGCGGCTTCTGGGCCTGGTACGGCCAGCTGTCCGACCCGGCCCGTGCCCAGATCACCGCCCCGCTGCTGAACAAGCTCCGCGGCCTACTACTGCGCCCGTTCGTCCGGGCCGTGCTGGCCGACGGGCCCTCCACCGTCTCCATGGACACCGTCCTGGACGGCGGGATCTGCTTGGTCCGCATTCCCCAGAGCACCCTCGGCGCCGACACCGCGCACCTGATCGGCTCCTTGACCGTGGCCGCCGCCTGGCAGGCCGCCACCCGCCGCACCCGCCACCCACCCGGCCAACGCCCCGACGCCGCCCTCTACCTGGACGAGGCACACCACTTCCTTCACCTGCCCTACCCGCTGGAGATGTTGCTCGCCGAGGCCCGCGGCTACCACCTCTCACTCACCCTCGCCCACCAGTACCTCAGCCAGCTCCCCCACGACCTCGAAGAAGCCATCAGTACCAACGCCCGCACCAAAGTCTTCTTCAACGTCTCCCCCGAGGACGCCCACCACCTCGCCCGCCACACCCTCCCGCGCCTGAACGAGTACGACCTGTCCCATCTCGGGCGCTTCCAGGCCGTCGTCCGTCCCGTGCTGTACGGCGCCGAAGCGCCCGCCTTCACCCTGCGCACCGAACCCCTGCCCCCGCCCCGATCCGACCACGCCCGTATCAGCACGGTGCGGCCCGCGCCCTGTCCGCGCCCCGTCGTACTGGCCAAAGACCAAGACGTCGTCCCGGCCGACCCCCGCCGTGCTCCGTAACCTTCTCCTCTGCCGGAGGCGACCTCA
Organism: Streptomyces paromomycinus; assembly: GCF_003865155.1. Taxonomy (NCBI): domain Bacteria; kingdom Bacillati; phylum Actinomycetota; class Actinomycetes; order Kitasatosporales; family Streptomycetaceae; genus Streptomyces; species Streptomyces paromomycinus. The sequence goes on from NZ_BHZD01000001.1 coordinate 608,109, forward strand.
CCATGCCCACCGCTCCCCTCCCCCAGCGGGCGCTGCGCGGCCACCGTCCGCCGCGCCCCGCCCCGCGCGCCGCCACCAGCCCCGCCCACCTCGCCCACCTCGCCGCCCGGCTGACCCCGCGGGACCGCTGGCTGGCCCGCATGCTGCACGAACACCGGGTGCTGACCACCCACCAGGTCGCACAGCTGGCTTGGCCGTCGGAGCGCGCGGCGAACCTGCGCCTGCTCAGGCTCTACACCTGGCGCGTCCTGGACCGCTTCCAGCCCTTCACCCCCGTCGGCACCGCTCCCTTGCATTACGTCCTCGACACCGCCGGCGCCCTCGTCCTCGCTCGTGAAGACGGCCTGGACCCCGCCCAGCTCGGCTACCGGCACACCCGAGCGATCGGCATCGCCCACTCACTGCGCCTGGCCCACACCCTCGGCGTCAACACCTTCTTCACCACCCTCATCGCCCACGCCCGCCGCACGGAAGACGACGGACGGCTGACGGCCTGGTGGCCGGAGACCCGCTGCGCCCGCCACTTCGGTGACCTCGTCCGCCCCGACGCCTACGGCCGCTGGACCCGCACCGGCCGGCACAGCGACCTGGAATGGTTCCTGGAGTACGACACCGGCACCGAACCCCTGCCCCGCCTGACCGCCAAAATCTCCGACTACCAGCACCTGGCCCAGGCCACCGGCATCCGCACACCGACCCTCTTCGTCTTCCCTACCCTCCGCCGCGAACAAGCCGCCCGCCATGCCCTGGCCCCGGCGCTCAGTACCGCTCCGACGCCGTTGCCGGTCGCCACCACCGCCCACGACATCCCCCTCGCCGACGACGCCACCGACCCGGTCGCCGCCCGCTGGCTGCCTGTCGCCCCCTACCACGTGGAGCAGCGCCTGCCCCTCGCAGGCCTGTCGACCGCCTGGCCCGACCTGCTCCCGCCCGGTCCTACGGGCAGTGGCGCCCTTCCCGGCACTCTGCAACCGCCCACACCTGCCCCGCCCGTGCCGTCCAGGAGGTGACCGCCGTCATGGCTCCGCTCGGGATCGTCGCCGCGGGTCTCCTGCTGCTCCTGGTACTGCTCGCCTCGATCATCTCCGGCGTGTTCACCGCCTTTGGCGGCTCCCCCGGGCCCACGGGCAGCCGGCCCAGTACCTCAGCACTGGCTGACATCCCGCCCGCCTACCTCGCTCAGTACACCGCAGCCGCCCGCACATGCCCCGGGCTGGACTGGTCCGTTCTGGCCGCCATCGGCAAAGTCGAGACCGACCACGGTCGCGCCGCCCTCCCCGGCGTCCGTTCCGGCGCCAACCAGGCCGGCGCCCAAGGCCCGATGCAGTTCCTGCCCACCACCTTCGCCGAGGTCACCTCCCGCCACCGCCTCCCCGAGGGTGGCGCCCGTCCCCCCTCCCCGTACAACGTCCACGACGCGGTCCACGCCGCCGCGGCCTACCTGTGCGACCACGGCGCCCGCGGCAACCGCAACCTCCGTGCCGCCCTCTACACCTACAACCACGCCTCCTGGTACGTCGCCGACGTCCTCGCCCAAGCCGCCCGCTACCGCACCACCGGCCCCTCCCCCGCGCCCACCGGGCGATACCCGGCACCGGCAGCACTGGCCGCTGTCACCTATGCCCGAAGCCAACTCGGCCTGCCCTACCAGTGGGGCGGCAACGGCCCCTCCCACGGTGACACCGGTTTCGACTGCTCCGGTCTGACCCAGGCCGCCTACGCCACCGCGGGAGTACGCCTGCCCCGCACCGCCCAGGCCCAGTACGACGCCAGCCCCCAACTTCCCGCAGGCACCGACCCGCTGCCGGGCGACCTCGTCTTCTACGGCACCCCCGGCCGCGTCCACCACGTCGCCCTCTCCCTCGGCGGCGGCTACGTCATCCACGCTCCCCACCCCGGCGCCCGCATCCGCACCGCCACCCTCCGCGAAGCCGGCACCGACCTCCTCGGCTGGACGCGGCCTACCGCACGAACCGTGCGGTGAACCGACAGACCCAACAGCGCCGCCGCTCCGCCACGCATCGCGGCTGCCTACAGCGTGCCCTGCTCGTCCTTCGCGATGGGCACGTAGCTGCCGGGCAGCCGGGCCGACATAGGGAGTTCGGTGTACAGGCGGGCTACCACGAACTCGTCGACCATGCCGCCAGTGCTGTCGTCGTAACGCTCACGCCAGGTGCCGTGCAGATGCAGCCGCGTGCCCGGGTGCAGGGCGTGGCGGCATGTGAAGGCGATATTGCTGTGTTCATCGCGCAGCACCACCCGGTGGAAGACGGTGCGGCGGTAGGTGCGGTCCTTGTCGTAGATCTTCGTACCGAGGAGGAAGCGCAGTTCCGAAACTGCGTCCAGGGCGTCCCGAACCAACTGCGGTCTCTGCGTGGTGGAGACGAACCCGGTCAAGGTCCGTGGGCGGTTGTGCTGGGACGGGTACGACATCAGCAGCTCTCCTTCACACGCGCGGCGACCGTGTTTGCGGCGGTCGCGTTGCTATCGGTTCGGCCCGGCACGGCGCGCCAGGGCGGTGCACAGTGCCACCGTCTCGGGTGAGGGCTCTTCGTCGATCTCGGCAAGGTTGGTGGTCAGCAGTGCCAGGGTGCGCGGGACGGCTTCGGGGCGGCCGAGGCGGGCCTGGGTGCGGGCAATGTCCTCGTAGAGGGCCTCGTTGTAAGGGTCGAGCGGCCGGGCCCGTTCCAGCAGTGCCAGAGCGTGAGCGGGGTCGTGAGCCTGGGCGGCCTGTATGAGGAGGCCGTAAGTGTCCAGCACCTCCCGCCGCAGCGCCTCGCGCGGACCGTCGGGCCACTCACCGCTCACCTCCTGCGCGAGATCACCGCGGTAGCGGGCCAGCGCCTCTTCCAGGTCTGCCCGGTCGGCGGGAACCGCGCCGTCGGCATGGTTCAACTGGTCACGCAGGGCCCACAGGTCAACCCGCACCCGGCGTGCGTCCAGAACGTAACGGTCGTCGTGATGGAGGACGATGTCGTCGCCATCGAGCGAGCCCTCCAGAGCTTGGCGCAGGGCGCGGCGCAGCTGACTCAGCGTGGCGTGGAAGGCGTTGTAAGGACGGCCGGAGCGTGTCTCGGGCCACAGTGCCGCAGCGATCGCCTCCCGGCTCGCCCCCTGACGGTGCAAGGCCAAGAACGCCAGTACTTCCCGCTGCTTGGGTGTGGTCACGTCGGTGATCTCGCGTTCCTGTCCGTGGTGCCGGTGGACGAGGCTCATCCGGCCCAGCACACACAGTTCCAGCGCGTCCTGCTCGGGTATGCGGGCCGCCGGGGCCACCTCGGTCGGCAGTGAATCCGATACGGGCGCGTCGACGCAGGCGGGCGAAGCCTGCGGCCACAACGGGGCGGGGTGCGTGACGCGCAGAGACTCCACCAGCGTGGCGGCCTCCGGCTCCGGGCGGGTGAACAACCGTGTGCCGTTCAGCTGCTCCGCCGCGGCCGGGAAAGCGGCACTCACCGTACCGTCCGGCTGCACGCGTATCGTTCCGCCACGAGCCCAGGACCCCAGCAGCAGCACCGCCCTCCCGTACGCTGCCGGAAGGTCCAGTGCCGTGCGCAGCCGCGGCACTGCGTACGGGGCCGGTGTAGCCACCAGCACCACCTCTGTCTGTTCCTCCGGTCGGACAAGCGGTGTCCCCGACACCCTGGGGTGCTTTGCGGCAGCTTCCATCACCATCAGCGCGGCATCCAGGCTGGGAGCCAGGTGCACCCCGGGCACCTGGACGAGAGCGGACCGAACGGTGCCGAACAGAAGCGCGGCATCGTCCTGCGGCACCACCAGCGTGATCTGCGCTGCCGCCGGCGGTTCGACCATCCGGTACAGCAGCAGCGCGCGCACGGCGGCGAGCGCACCGGGCCCCACCAAGCCCAGACCGCCACGCCGTGCCAGCTGCCAGGCGGTGTCCCGGCCGTCGGGAGCCCTGGCTCCAGTGTCGGCCGGTGATACACCGGATGTACTGAGATCCTTGAGAGCTCGTCCGGCCGGCGGCGAGACGTCCCCGCCGACCAGGGGCAGTGCACGTATCACCGGTCCGGCAACAGCACCCTCGCGGTGACGGGTGTGTCTGCGGTGACGAGCTCGGGAACGCCGACGGGCGCGCACCGCGCCCAACGCGGCGGCCAGAGCTGCCAGTATGAGGCCGACCACGGCCCCGCCCGGGAACCCGTCGTCCCCGCTCGGAGCGGGCCGCGGCTGCGTAGAGGCCGCAGCAGTAGGACCGGGAGACGCCGGACCAGGCGTGGACGGGGACGGCGCCGGCCGGGACGGCGGGACGGTAGGCGCCGTCCGCCGCGGGGGCAGTCGCAAAACCCACCCGGGCCGGATGAGGTCAGAGTGACGCAGGGTGTCTCCGTCCGGCTGGGTACGCCCCACATTCCGGGCATAGATCTGCGGCCAGCGCCGTCCGTCCCCGAGTTCCCGGGCGGCGATCCGCCACAGACTGTCGTGCTCGCCATGGCACGGCGAGCGCACCGTCACCGTGGGGGAACGACCGGAGGCGGACGTGCCGCCAGGCCTCTGCCGGGCCGGGGGCTCGCCAGTGTGCTCGCCGAGAGTACGGACCACGCCCGCCGTAACCGGGACAGGCAGGGCCACCGTCTGCTGCCGGCCGCCCAGGCGGCCGGGCGTCGCCAGAAGCGCCACACTGACCAAGGCGGCCGCCAGCGCCTGCCACACCCCCCAGGGCATGATCAGCAGCACGGTGGCCAGCACCCCACTGGAGATCATGCGGCTCATCCGGCCCACCGGGCGCCACCCGCGCAGCGGCCGGGAGCCAACGGCGTGCCGTCTCATCGTTCCACCTCCGAATGCACGCTCAGGGAAACCGCATCGCTGCCTTGACCGCCTCGCGCAGGGCGCGCGGGCAGGTGAGAATGCGCCCTGCGTCCGGCGACACGGCCCAGTGCGGTCCCGGCGGCTGGACGCACGCGGCATCGGGCACGACGACGTAGAAGGCCGGGCCGAGGGCGGTGGTCCCGAAGACGTCCCAGTGGTCGGCGGTCCCCGGCGGGACGAAGAAGTACAGCCGGGGGCCGCCGAATCCGTCCGGGTCGGCGGCGACCGGTCCGATAGGGCACTCCGTACGCTGCCGGAGCGCTTGCAGCGCGGCGATGCCCAGTTCCCCGGAGACCCGGACGATGTCCCACCACACCCCGACCTTCGTCACCCGGTGCGTCCCGTGATGCGGGACCCAGTCCGACCCGTCGGCGGACCGCGCGGCAGCAAGCGGCACAGGACTCATGGAGGCTCCCCTGTCTGAGAGGTGAAGGCCCGGGGCCCGGAGAGCCCGCCGTGACGGCAGTGACACCGTCCCCGAGGCTGGATTCGAGACGTCCTCGCGGGTGATTCGCCAGCCGCGCGGTTGAGTCGCAGCCGATGCCGATCAACCACCGGTTGATTCCTGGTACGGAGCGAGTGTAGAAGCCTTGGCGGCCCTGTCAACCTCTGGTTGAATGAAGCCAGTTGAGGGTTTTCCCCTGGTTGATCTCGGCAGCGACGAGGTGGGAACGATGCCCGATCCGCAGGCGCGCACGCCCCTGGCCGACAGCCTCAACCGGCTGTTCCGCGACATCCGCCCACAGGGCCCACGCGGCCGTACGTACACCAACGACGAGGTCGCACATGCGGTCAAGAACAAGGATCCGGATATCCGGGTGAGCGGCGCCTACCTCTCCGCCCTGCGAACCGGGGCGAAGAAGAATCCTTCCACCGAGCTCCTGACATCTCTAGCCCTGTTCTTCGGCGTACCTGCGGCCTACTTCCTCGACGCGGCGACGGCCGCCCGCACCGATGCGGAGATCGAGCTGGCCAAGGTGGCCCACAACCTCGGGGTCCGACAGCTCGCCCTGCGCGCCCTGGAACTGACCCCCGAGGGACTGGCCGCGGTGACACAGATCGTCGAGCACGTGCTGGCGACCGGTGCCCAGTCGAAGCCGGACTCCTCCCACGTCGCGGAACCGGACCAGGAATGAGGCGGATACCGCAGTGGATGTCCTGGTGTGGGAGACGAGCCCAGCGCAGGGGGAGGGCGGGTCAATGGAGCTGAAGGCGATGCGCCGCACCTGTGACGCCCTGGTCCACGACCTCGACCTCCCCGTCCCATCGGAGCCGCACGAACTGATCACCGCCTTGTGCGGCCGGATGCGGCAGCGCCTGGGCAAGGATGTCCGCCACCTCCTCGTCCCGTTTCCTCCCGACACGGTCAGCGGCCTGTGGGTCGCCACGGACGACGCGCACTTCGTCCTGTGCGAGCAACACACCAGCCCCTGGCACCAACTCCTCATCACGTGCCATGAGTTCTGGCACATCGAGGCCGACCACGCCCCCACCCATGCCCCAGAGGACGCCGCGATGCAGCAGGTCTTCCCCTCCCTCCGCCCCGATGTGGTCGCGCGGATCGTCGCCCGCCGCAGCCACTGCGGCGCCGCCGCTGAGCAGGAGGCCGACTTCTTCGCCTGTGTGCTGATGACCAAGGTGAGCCGCTGGCTGCCCCAACAGACATGGACCGTGCCCGACTCCGCCACCGCCGTCGTCCAGCGCCTGGAGTCAGCCCTGGGAAGGGATCACCACGACGGAGGCAGCCGGTGACGGGCCAGAGCATCGCCGCCTGGATCACTGCGGCGCTCGTATGGACGGCAGCGCTCTACCAGGTACGCGCCCTATTCCGGCGCCCGGGGAACCCCGCACGGTGGACGGTCTGCGCCGCGCTCTTCCTCGCCGGCGCAGCGGTGTCCTCCAGCGCCCCTGCAACGATCACCTACCTCAACCTCCTCTCCGATGTACCCAACCTCGGCATGCTGGTGCTGTACGTGCTGCTGATCGCCGTCGGAGCCTCGGCCCGGCTCATGCTCGGCTACTGGCACTCCCCCACGGAGGCTGCGGGCCGGGCAGCCTGGCGCTGGGCCGCCGTCTACGCGCTTTTGATCCCTGTGATGTGCGTGCTCTTCGCCCTCGGGGACGCACCCGTGGAACGGCTGACGGACTTTGACACCTATTACGCCACCACCCCTCTCATCGCCGCCTGCATCGTGCTGTACCTGCTGGCACTGGCCGCGATGGCCGCCAGCGTGGGGGTGACGTGCTGGCGGTGGGCCACCGTAGCCGGTCGCCCCTGGCTGCGACGAGGGCTGCGGGTCCTGACCGCCAGCGCTGCCACCGAGGTGGCCTTCTGTGCGATCCGGCTGGCCGCTGTCACGGCCCGCTGGGCCGGTGAGGACTGGGACGCGCTGAACACGAAGGTCGCCCCCGCCTTCGCATTCGCCGCCCCCTTGCTCGCCGCTGTCGGAGTGGCGCTTCCCGCCTGTGGCCAGAACCTGACTCGTCTCTGGGACCGTTGGCACCGCTATCGCGCCTACCGGAAACTGCACCCCTTGTGGGACGCGCTCCGCCGCGCCACGCCCCAGATTGTCCCGCCGGCCCGCCCGCCTTGGTGGGACATCGACCTGCGCCTGACCCGGCGGCTAGCGGAAATCAACGATGGCCGTCTCGCTCTGCGCTCCTACACCGATGCTCACGTCACGGAAGCGGCTTGCCGTGAAGGCCGGCTTCGCGGCCTGGAGGACGACGAGCTGACCGCGGTTGTCGAAGCTGCCCGGCTCAAGGCCGCGGCCGCCGCGAAGGCCTCCGGCACCCGGCCCGCGCCGTCCCCCGGCGAGGCCGAGGGGGAGCGCGGAGGTGCGGACGGCGCCAGCGAGCTGGCCTGGCTATGCCGGATCGCGCACGCTTTCGCCCACTCCCCCGTCGTCGGCCGTGCACAGCAGGCCGCGAGCATCGCCCCCTCCCAGGAAGGGGTGCGAGCAACGTGACACCGACGTACGAGCGAAAGAACACAGTGGGGCCACCGGCCTCGCAGGCCGTGGTGCTGGGGGGCGGCATGGCCGGGATGCTGGCCACAGCGGCACTGGCGCGGCACCTGGACCGGGTGATCCTCATCGAGCGGGATGCCTTTCCTTCGCGCCCCCAGGCCCGTCGCGGGCTCCCGCAGGCGCGGCACACCCATATCCTGCTGTCCACTGGGGTACAGGCGATCGAAGCCCTGCTGCCAGGAACACTGCGCCGCCTCCTCGACGCAGGGGCTCAACGTAGAGGCATGCCCAACGAGTTGCTCTCCTTCACCCCTCAGGGGTGGCTGCGCCGGTGGCCGGAGACGCAATACGTGATCGGCTGCAGCCGAGACCTGCTGGACTGGGTGATACGGCAACGCCTGCAACAGCACCCGAGGATCACCCTCCGGCCGGGCCTCACGGCCACCGGCATTACGGGCAGCGCCGACCGCATCACCGGTGTACGACTACTGAACGAACACACCAGCCAGGCGTTCACCATGACGGCCGACCTCGTGGTGGACGCCACCGGACGCAGCTCCCGCATGCCCCACTGGCTGGCGACCCGCGGCCTCCCCACCGTACGGGAGACCACCGTCGCCTCCGGCCTGACATACGTCACCCGCGTCTTCCGGGCCCCAGACGGGGCGAGGGACTTCCCCGTGGTCAACATCGCTGCAGCTCCCGGGGAACATCACTACGGCCAGGCCGGCGCGCTTCTGCCGATCGAAGGCGGGCGATGGCTCGTAACCCTCGCCGGCACCCGCGGCGGAGAGCCCCCCACCGCACGCGGCGGGTTCACCGCCTTCGCCCGCCAACTTCGCCACCGGCTGATCGGAGACCTCATCGCCGACGCGGAACCGCTGGGCTCCGCTCACGTCAGCCGCAGTACCGCGAACCGGCGCCGCGCTTACGAGAACCTGAAACGCTGGCCCGACGGGCTCCTTGTCCTGGGGGACGCCACCGCTGCCTTCAACCCCATCTACGCGCAGGGCATGACGGTCGCGGCTCTCGGTGCCGTGGCGTTGGACCGCCATCTGGCCCGGCACGGCGTCCTCCCGGGAACCACGCGCCGAGCCCAACGAGCGATCGCCCGCCCGGTGACCGTGGCCTGGTCGGTGGCGACGGGCCAGGACCGTCTCCTCGTCGGCACCGACGGCCCCCGCCCCACAGTCACCGATCATCTTGCCCAGCACGGCGCGGCGCAGCTCATGAGGGCTGCGGCCGCCCACCCTGCGGCCGCCGAAGCGTTCTTCGGTGTGCTCACCCTCGCCCACTCCCCCGTCCGTCTCCTTACGCCGAAGGCATTGCTGGCCACCTTGATCGGTTTTCGGCACCAGCAGCTGACCGAGCCGCCGCTGACCCAGTGGGAGCAGTCCTTCCTCGCTACTGCGGGAAGCGGAGAGCAGCACCTCCGGGACGGGACCTGAGGAGAGCAACGATCAACATGCCACTCGGGATCAGGGGCCAGGCCCCGTTTCACCCGACGCACCAGCACGCCGACTGTCTCAGTTGACCCTTGGATACGATACGCACCAGCCGAGACTTACTTCGACGGGCCGACCGCCCTGGAGGTGACGGCCGGCCCGTCTGCCCCTCCCGACCCACGGGGGAGGTCGCTGCGGCGGGGCGTATGGGCACGGCTGCTCGGCGGCGCCGTAGCTACGCCGAGCAGCCGCCGCAAGGCCGGAGCTGACTCGTACCCGTCAACCGGGCCCCGCGTCCGTACCGCCCCGAGCGTGGAAAGGCGGCACGGAGGCTCTGCACAGATCGGTGGCGTTTCGGAGGACGTTGAGCACCGCCGCCAGATGCTGCGGCTGTGCCAGGTAGACGCCGGACCAGTACCGCGGCCGCGCCCACCGCAGCCCCTCCGTGCGGCCCGCATGCGGCACGATCAACGAGCCGGTGTCACGCACCACGACCGCCGGCTGAAGCCGCTGCCACAGCCAGGAGGCCGGGTCGGCACTGCCCCGGGGGATGAGCCACCAGGCTCGGTCATTTCGCGGGTCCACGATCGCTGGCGCCTCCACATGCCGTAGCTGACAGGCCCACTCGGCCGTCGCGGCCGGGACCTCGACCACGTCCCAGGCATCGCCAATGGGCATCACGGTCGAACCATTGCCGGGCGGAGCCGCCCACTGCTCGCTCATGTCGGTCGCCTCCCGCACGTCGCAACGAGCTGTTCCCATTCGCCCTCTGTGAACGCCCACGGCGGCTGCGTCGCGCAGGACCGGCACAGGAGGTAGGTCCAGCCAAGGCCGACCAGGTCGAACTCCTGGACCTCCACCAGGCCCTCGGTTGCCCCACAGTGGTTGCTGCACGTGTCAGCCACAAGTGCCTCCGGCGGCCGCGCCACGCCGTACGCCAGTGCCCCGGCCAGCGCCGGGACGATGATGACGTACGCGGCCTGGCGCCATCGGTCAGGCATCGGAGCGGCCGACGAGCACCGCGTGTGCCCGTTCGTCGGACTCGTCGAACGTCGTCGCCACGTAGCCGCCGGCCTGGGCCACGCGCTGCTGCAGCGCGATGCGCAGTTCGCCGTCGTGAGCGAGACGGTCCCACGTGTGCACCAGGCAGAGCACCGGCCGGATGCGGGCCTGCGTACGCATGATCTCCAGCAGAGCGGTAAGCCGGGGCCGCCTGGGGCCCAAGGCGTCATCGCCGCGGTCGATCCACTGGTCCGCCACCTGCCAGTCGTGACGCCTGGCGTAGGTAAGGCAGCCTTCGAGCCGCATGTCCAGGATGACGTGGGACCGCGTCGCGTTCCGATCGTAGATGAACGCGAGCGGCCGCGCCCCGCCGCTGTTTCCGTACAAGTTCGCAGTTGGGCGGGCGGATGTGGGAATGGGACCAGTGCTCATGTGCAGGACCGTAAGGGCAGGAAAAACCGGCCACCCGAACTGAGAGTTCGGGCGAACCACGGGCTCGGCTACTACAAGAGACCGAGTCGGTGGGCGAGGCCTTCTGCCTGCCGTGCGTGCATCGCCCGAGCCCGCCGGACGAGCCCGAGCACCAGGCCGCGCGCCATAGGGGTACGCGCCAAGTCCTCTGGGGCCAGCGTCTCCAGTTGCAGCAAGTGCAGAAGAGTCGCCGGGTCCTCTCGCCGCAGGTCGTAGCAGCGCGCTACCTCCAACGCGAAGGTGAACTCACGCTCGATCGACTGCACGGCGCTCGTGTCCACCCGGTCCGCCAGGTACAGGGCCTCACTGATGTTGCCGGCTTCCATCTCCACAGTGACCCGGTGGAGTTCGACATTCGTCGGTCCGAATACGGTCCACAGGAAGTTGCCCTCGCCGGTCACGGCGGCGGCCGGCGCCGCCTTCTTGCGGATGCGATCGCGTGCCGTGTCCCAGTCGCGACGCCGAGAGGCAGCGACGGTCGAGACGAGATGCAGCGCTCCCGTCATCGCTGCGCGCTCCGCGTCGTCCGGTACCTCGGCGTGCAGGGCCGCGATGCCGTGCATGGCGACGTGCTCGGCGCCGTCGTGCTCATCTGTAGCGAGCAGGACGTGTCCCAGGTTCCACTGGGCCGCGGCGACACGCAGTGGGTCGTCCGCGTCCTCGGCAGCTCGTACGGCCCGATCGGCTGCCATGAGCGACAGGTCCAGGCGGCCGGTTCGGCGCAGGTAGGACCGGAGCAGAAAGTACAAGTCGGCTGCCGCTCGCAGCACTTGTCGCCGTTGCTGCACGTCCGTACCCGATCGGTGGGCGCGGACCGAGTGCTCGACCTCGGCGATCAGACCGGGCAGCACCTTCGCGACATCGGTGAACCGCGTAGGCGACTGCTGCCAGCTGCGCCACGCCGCCTCGATCCGCTCCCGCAGTTCGCGCGGACCGACGGCAGGTGTGCTCAGCGCGGGTCCGTAGCCCATGAGCGCACGCACCACGCCGGCCTCCGCCGTGGGCGGTGGGGCCGGAGTTGACGTGGTCTGGTCTGAGAGTAGGGCTGCGATGGGCACTCCAAGCTCCCGAGCAATGGCGTAGAGGATGTGCAGGGACGGCATCTTGAGTCCGCGCTCGATCTGCGAGAGGTAGTCGGGCGTGATGCCGACGAGGCCGGCGACGACGTCTTGCTGGCGGCCCTTACGGTAGTGGCGAACCCTGTCCCCGATGGGCAGGTCCGGAGCGACCATGCCCCGCTCCCTTCGACCACGAGTTGTTTCGTCTTGCAGCGTAGAGGCCTGAGCACCCACGGCGTAGGGCATTGACTACCGTGTGAAGCAGATGGCGGACAGAGGAGTGCACGGATGACACAGCTCGTGCTCTGGGACATCGACCACACCCTCGTGAGCACGCGGGGCGTCGGACGCTCCCTGTGGGCGGAGGCCTTCCGTCAGGTGACGGGCCAGGAGATGAAGGAACAGGCGAAGATCGACGGTCTGACGGAGCAAGTCATCTTCCGCGAGACGGCCAAGCTGCACGGACTCACCACGAACCGTGCCGACTTCGACGGGTTCGCTCAAACACTCGGCGAACTGCACGTCCGGCGCGCGGCCGACCTCCGCGAGCGCGGTCACGCGCTCGACGGCGCTGCCTCGGCCCTCGACGCGCTGGCCGCCCGCGGTCTACGCCAGACCGTGGTGACCGGTAACGTGCGGGCAGCCGCGGAGGTGAAGGTCGCCACCTTCGGTCTCGATCACCACTTGGACCTGCCGGTCGGCGCGTACGGCGAGGACGCCGAGGAACGCGCGGAGCTGGTGGCGATCGCTCTGAAGCGCGTTGGTCACCAGGCAGACGTAACAGTCCTCGTCGGGGATACGCCGGCGGATGTGGCGGCGGGCCTCAGTGCCGGCGTGCGCGTCGTCGGGGTGGCTACTGGGCGCAGCAGCTCCGATGAGCTGTACGAGGCCGGGGCGCACGCGGTGCTAGCCGATCTGTCCGAGACGCGGGGAGTTCTGAAGACACTCATTGTCGATGTTTGACCCGCCCGCCGCCGAGCCACCGCTCACCGCTGACGCGGCACCGAACTTACAGGTGTAACAGTTAAAAACGTGCCCCCATTCAGCTTGCAGCCGAACGCACCGTCCGGACCGCATACGGGCGTCGTGGGCCCACAGTGTCGTCGGCACGTCCGGGGCACAGACATCATCGATGTGACATTTTGCCGCGCAATGCTTCTTGGACTCAATAAGAAGAATCACCGACTCCGACAAAACTCTTAGGACACAGTCCCTTCTCATGACCGGCCGCCCATCCTATAGGTGACGCTTCGGGTACCCCTGCCGCGCGGGCTTCCGCCTAAACAGGAATGCTCAGCCATTGCCCTAGGCGCTGGCCTCGCCCATGGGTACCCCTACCGCTGTCGGCCGAGACTGAACACTGCCCACGTCAGTGCGGCAATGTGCACGCCGTTCACGGAGCCAGTCGGCACCCTTGCCAGCACCCGCCAGACGCACATCACCTTCCCCAACTCGACAACCGAGCGCGGATCCGCACCACCAACCCTTCACACCTCCCGCTCCGGTCCCACGGTGCGACCCATCCTTTAGGCGTTTTCACCTGATCACGGTCAACTCAGGTCGTCTCTGAGCAGTAACCAAAATGACCACCCACCCTTCAATTGCCGCGAATAAATCATCAATCTCGCGCACCCAGTTCGGAAATATTCATTGACTCGATCTTGCCATATTAGTAATTTACTAGTTATCAGAAAGGAGCTGCGGCCACATTCAAGGAAGTGGACACCATGACCGCAATCGCCAAGCGTCCCCGGCTCACCGATGACATTCGGTCCGCCCGGCTGACACAGGCTCATGAACAGCTCCAAAGCGCGGTGGAATCCCTGATGACTTCAGCGGGATGGCAGCAGCTGATCACCGCTCGCCGCTGGCTGAGGTCCTACAGCCTGAATAACGTGCTACTGATCCTCGCCCAGCGTCCCGGCGCCACCGACGTGCGTTCCTTCCGCGCCTGGCAGGAAGTCGGACGGCATGTCTGCCAGGGCGAACGCGCCCTGCGCATCTGGGCCCCGTCGACCCGTAGGCGCCCCGACCCGGACACCCCCGAGGACGCACAGGACGAGTCCGCGATCGTGACCCGATTCGTCCTCGTCCCGGTCTTCGACGTGGCCCAGACCGACGGCGCGCCTCTTCCGGCACCGGCCAGCGCCACCCCGGAACGGCTCACCGGCGACGCCCCGGCCTGGCTGTGGCAGGCAACCGTCGCTGTGATCAGCGACGACGGTTTCACCGTGGAACGCGGTGACTGCCACGGCGCCTACGGACACACCGACTTCCTTCGCCACACGGTGCGGGTGCGTGCTGATGTCGCAGCGGCTCAAGCCACCAAGACGCTGGTGCACGAACTCGCGCACATCCGCCTCGACCACGACACCCGTAGTCTGTCCCGGCCTACAGCGGAGGTGGAGGCCGAGTCCGTCGCCTGCATCGTCAGCGCGTGCGCCGGACTGGACACCCTGCCCTACTCCGTCCCGTACGTCGCCGGGTGGGCTTCCACCCCTCAGGCCGCGCAGGACAGCGCGGGCCGAGTGCTCACGGTCGCCGACGCCGTCACCACGGCGCTCGGTCTCTGAACATCCCTTCCGGCCCGTCCCTTCGGGTTGGCGCCCCTGGGTGGGCCGGACCACCGGCAACCCGTTCTCCGGGGAGACATCATGACCCCAGCAGCCTTACCCGTACTTCTGGTGACCGAGGACCACGATCTGCGCGACCACATCACCTGGCTCGCCGACCCCGTCCCCGTCCTGGCCACCACTCCGCAATCCCTCACCGACCAGCAGTGGCATGACGCCTACCTCGTCCTGGTCGGTGACCGGAGCGCAACCGCTCTGGCCGAGCAGCACCCCGCGCACCGCGACCGCGTCATCGTGGTGGGCCACGACCCCGATGACGCTCAGGTGTGGGAGCGGTCCGACTCCCTGGACGCCTCCACCGTCATGGTCTTGCCGTACGACCAGGCGACGCTGCGCCGCCGGGTTCTGTACGCCGAACGCGGGTCCGACCCCACGTGCACCGTCGCCGTGCTCTCGGGTTGCGGCGGCGCAGGCGGGACTCTTTTCGCCACTGCGGTGGCCATGGCGGCCCGTCGAGCCCACCACCGGGTGGCGCTGATGGACGCCGATCCGGTCGGCCGCGCGCTTCAGCTCCTCCTGGAAGAGGTGGCCACCCATCAGGCCCCGGACGCCTTCGACGGCCCCGGCGACGAGGCGGCCCCGCTGGTCTGCGCCACACGACCGGTCGGGGTGTGCGGCGGGATCGACCCCGAGGATTACCTGCCGGTGCTTCATTTCCTGCAAGCCGATCAGGACATCGTGGTGGTGGACGCTCCCCGGGGGCCGTCCGACGCAGCCGCCGCACTGCTGGAACACAGCGACCTGACTTTGATCGTCGTGCCGGACACCCAGCACGGGATCGCCAGCGCTGCCCGGGTCCTGGACTGGGTGACCGGCTTCGCCTCCCGCACCGCCATCGTGGTGCGGCGTTGCACAGACGAGGCTCCGCCTCCGGACAAGGTGGCGAACGTGCTGCACACCTCGTTGTTGGGGTGCATCGACACGGAACGGGCCGATTGCGACGGTGAGATTGTCGTTCGGGGCAGCGTGGCCGACTTGGCCGACGCGCTGGTGGACGACCAGTTCGGCTTGGGGTGACTCTTCGGCCGACGACTCTCACGGCTCTGGCCCGGCGCACTGCTCCGGGCCAGAGCCACGTCGCAGGAATGGACGTCTGGGACGATGCGGCACTGCCGCCCTGCCGCCCTGCCGCCCCTCCTAGGATCGAGACGGCCGACGGACGAACCCTCGCGGGTCTGGCGCCGCCCGCCGGCCGCGGCAACCCGCCCCGCAACCGGGGCCTTTCCCAGCGTAGAGCCGGTGGCCCGGCGCTGATACGGTGCATCGATCAGCCGCTGGCCTCTGGAGTGCTCCTCCGTGCCCCGTCACCCGCCGGTTCGCCTGGCCCCCGACGAGATCACCCTCATCGGCTTGGCCGAGGAAGCGCAGGTCCACGTCGTGACCGTGTACCGGTGGATGGGCGAGGAAGGCGCACCGGCACCGGTTCGGATCATTCCGCGCGGCCGGGGCGTGAAGGTCTATCGGCGCGCGCCCGCTCTGGCGTACGTACGAGCCCGCAAGGACGACAAGCGGCCGGCGCCCGTGACACTCGACCTTCCACCGGACACCCGTGTCACCCTCTACGGCTTCGCCCGGGCCATCGGTCAGCCCGGCGCGAGCGTCTACCAGTACCAGGACAGACCCGGCTTTCCGCGCCCTGCGGCCGACGGGACGTACGAACTCGGCGTGCTGCTGCAGTGGTGGAACAGCCGGCCGGGGCCAGGCCGACCGCGACGGCGGTGAATGTCCTGGGTCGTCGGTCAGCGTGAGCCTCTAGCAAAGTCGCGGTCTCGCGGGACGCGGGAGGCCCGGCCGCGCTGCAGCGAGCCGGTGCGCGCCAGCGCGGCCGGGGCGGGCGGAGCGCGCACCCAGCCCCGGACCGCTCGGTGGGATCAACCGTCGGGGACCCAGCGCATGGCATCTCCGCTGACGTCCTCGTCGTCCCGAGCCTGGTCGAGGAGCGCGGACGCATGGTCCGTACACGGCTCCCCCACGACGGAGTTGTACGACGACACGGCACGCCAGCGGCTGTACGGGCCACGGTAGAGGGCCGGGACCGGGTACGTATCGGAAGTGAGGCCCTCGGGCCCGTTACCGTTGTCGGTCCACCACCGGACGGCGATCCGGTCAGTGGCAACGTCGCGTTCCTCGCGGCTGGCGAATACCTCCACGGCCGTTTCGCCCGCGACGTAGGTGGCGAGGCCGTACACCCCTCGCAGAGGCAGGTCGCAGTGCACCAAGATCTGATACGGCCAGCTCCCGAGCTCCCAGCCGTTTCCGCCCCAGACGCCGACGTAGCGCCAAGGGGCGGGGAGCTGGCTGACCCACGCGCCACCGCCGCGCCTCAATTCGTCCTCGGGGAGGCTGGGCAGCAGGTCGCTCGGTGACGAGTTCGCGGGCGTTGTGGACACTGCCTCCCGATCTGCCTGGCGAGCGCTACCGCGCCGCAGCAGAAGGACCAGTTGCTGCTCTTGCGCAGCACTCACCCGCACCTGCCAGGTGTGGTGCGCCGGGTTGTAGACCGCGCGCTCCAGCGCATCCCTGAGGGGCGCGCTGAGCTCACAGGCGAGCAGTACGGTAAAGGCCGCTTCAGTGAAGGTGGCTTCCATCAGGTGCCGCCGAAACCTGCGTAGGAGCGCGTGAGCGACCGAGCGACGGCCGGAGCCGGGCTACCAGACACGGAAGCCGCCGCCGTCGCGGGCGCGCCGGAGGTACCGAATCCACTCGGGCCACCAGTCGAGCCGGGTGGTGATTTCCCTTTGGACCTTCCGGTGCGCAACGGCCCACCATCCCAGAGCCGCGTCGATTTCAGCAGGGGTGACGAGCCAGCCGTCGTTGCTGGAGAACTTGTAGGCCGGGATGCCGGTGGGGTGTTGCGCGGAAGGTCCACGACCACCTGGGTGGCCGCGTGGAAGGCACGGACCGTCTCCGGGGCGTCCTCGTCATCCGGACCGTAGTCCCACAGTTCGTCCGCCGTCGTCCCGTAGTCCTGAGGGTCGGGTGTGGGCGGCGGGGCCAGGTGAGTGAGCATGCCCAGGGCCTCCATGACGGAACAGGCCTCGCTCATGCCCCAGATGTTCAGGCGGAAGTAGGACGTGTGCACCGCTTCCATCGCGGCATACGTCTCCTCCACCCGGCCCTGCGCGGCCGTGTAGTTGGCATGGCCGTTCAGCAGGCGCAGGGCGTCGCGGTCGCACACGGCGGCGTGGAAGGCGGCGCTGGCGGCCTGGTAGGCGGCTTCCTCGTTCTCCGCCGGGTGTTCAATGTACATGTCGTAGCCCATGACGATCTCCTTGACGACTGGGCTGACGTTCGTCGGAGTCGGCCGCGCCCGCCCAGGATGCGCGGGGGCGGCCTGACAGTGCGTTCGGCGTACTGTCACGGCTCAGCCGCAAGCGGCGGAGCGGGTGAGGGAAGTTCGGCGCACGTGGTGCGGCCCAGGCAGTTCCCCCCAGGGGTCAGCGAGTGCAAACCGGATCATGGGGAAGCCCAGTTGGTCGAACGCCGCGCAGTTGCCGCACCGGCACGGCAAGGCGATCCACAGGCCGTGGTGAGTGGGGATCGACCCGTGGTAGAGCACCAGGTCACCCGGTTCGATCAGGTCGGCGGAGCGGAACAGCGCCTCATCGGACATGGAAGCCCCCTCATGGCCGGACGCGGGATGCGAGTGAGGTCGTAGTGCGCCTCGTGACGTACCTGGCAGCGAAGCATTTTCTCTATTCGGACTGCCATGTTTTTGTAGCTACAAATATAGCGCCTTCGTAGCTACAAGACAATCTCCTCGGGGGAGATTTCGTAGCTACAGATACACGCAGATGACCTTGCTGCTCGTAGCTACGATCCACTACCTTCCCCCCATGACCGACGACACCGAGGGCACTTACGACAAGCCGCGCCAGATCCGTGTCCCCGACGACGAGTGGATCCCCTTCGAGGCGGCGACGAAGGCCGCCCACCCCACCGGCCGCAGCCCCCGCGCCCGCGTCGTGCGCGAGTTCATACGCTGGTACATGCGCCGCCCCGGTGCGAAGCTCCCGGCACGCCCGCCC
The DNA here is from genome assembly GCF_003865155.1 of Streptomyces paromomycinus. Taxonomy (NCBI): domain Bacteria; kingdom Bacillati; phylum Actinomycetota; class Actinomycetes; order Kitasatosporales; family Streptomycetaceae; genus Streptomyces; species Streptomyces paromomycinus. Next base: position 626,548 of record NZ_BHZD01000001.1, read on the forward strand.
GCCGGCCCCTGGTCTGAGCCGCCGAGCGGCTCGTAAGCGCCAGACCCGTCGCTGTACAGGAGCCGTGGGAACTGAACGTCGATCAGTCCTCTTCCCACGTGCCGCGCACGGTGCCCCGAAAAGTGCCCGTGCGCCGACGGCCCGGCGGTGTGCACACGGCCACGACGCCGCCGATCACCGCAAGGGCCACCAAGAGCTTGAAGCCGACGGCAAGGACTGCTCCGACGGCGGTGGCGCCTGCCACGATCTGCGGCGCCCAGACGATGCCGACGATACCGCCGGCGACAACAGCTGCTCCGGCGACGACGCACCGGGGATGAGTGAGCAGCCAGTCGGGCAGACACCGCCGTTTCGGGCGCGACTGGGAGGAAGACGGCAGTGCCGGTGACGGCGCCGGGAGAGGGACGACCTCATACACCGTCTCCGTGCCACCGTCGGGGCCGATGCGGTGCGTCTGGCGGATCGTGTAGCCGGACGGGACCGGCGCTGGCGGCGCGGTCGGAGCGTACGGCGCGGAGTTGGGGAACGCCTCACCGAGAAGTCGCTCGACGGTGGTGCGCTGCTGTGAAGTGAGGGGTGTCGGATCGGTCATGGTGCGATCTCCGGAGAGGTGGAGGGCGGGGCCCGGTGACGGCGGGCCCCGCACCGGTGACAGGGTCAGGCAGCGGGGCGATCGTCGTCGACAGCGCACTGACGTCGTTCCGACGGGCCAGGCGGCCGGGGACGGCGCCGAAGCGCAGGAGCACGCAAGGGGCGACGACCGTCACCGCCCGGTCGCCAAGGCGGGTGACGCTCTCCTTCACGTCGGGGACCGCGCTGGCAGGACACTCCAGTTCCACCTCGACGGTGTACGCGCCCGCCGGACAGGTGACCTCCCGATCCGCGGATTGCTCGCGCAACCGCGCCAGTTCAGCGTCCTGCGCGGGCCTACGGTGACTGTCGGTCGGCATGTGCGAGTGAACGCATCGCATAACGATCTCCTGGGAACGAGTGGGGCGGCCGATTGGCCAGCTCCCCGCGGTCCCGGGCCCCCGGGGCCACAGGCAGCCGTCAGACGACGGGCCCGAGGTCTGCTCGGACGAAGCCCTTGTGGTTCACCTACCGGCGTCAGGCGGCGGACACCGTCTCGTCTTCCTCTTCATCGTGCGCGCTGTGCTCGACGACCCACGTACCGCGCGCCACCTTGGTGACAGCGCCCTCGTCCGCCAACCGGGCCAGGGCCGACGACGCGGTCTGCAACGGCACGTCCAGCGCCCGGGCGATCGCGCCGGTGTACGCGAAGGCGCCGTTCAGGCCGATGAGGTGATCAAGGATGGCCTGCTTGCAGGTGCCCGCCCGCGCCGCGGCCTCCTGGCCGGCGGGCGTCTGCGGCAGGGTCGGGCCACCGGACTCGTCCCCGTCCTCCAGGGCGAAGGCGGGCGCATCGACAGGCATCTGCCAGCGTTCTTCGCGCCGCCGACGCCAGGTTGCGAACGGTTTCCCGGCCGCGGTGACAGCCGACTGCTCCAGCGACGTCTCGGTCCCGGACCGCGCCCACCGCAGCGGGTCGGCCAAGAACAGAGTTCGCATCACCGACGGGCGCGCCGAGGGGCCAAGGGCGTAGCCCAAGCCCGAGGTGGAGGAGCCGTCGCCCCATTCGCGCGGCAGCTTGTGGGGGTACACGGGGAACGCCGACTGGAAGGCGACCTGCCCGGAGATGGCCATCGAGGTCCGCAACACGATCACGTTTCCGGCGGCGACCTGCGCCCGCAGGACGTGCGAGTTGCCCAGCTGGTCGAGCAGCGGCATCTGCGTGACCAGTCGCAGCCGTACCCCGCATTTGCGGCCCATCTTCGCGATCTCCTGGCACAGCAGGACCGCGATCGGGTTACGCAACACGGCGTGCGCCTCGTCGATGGTGATCGACAGCAAGGGCATGCCGAGCAAGCCTGGGGTGAAGCCTTTGAAGCCGCGCCGCGTGGTGCCGTACTCGTCGGTCCACTCGGTCCGGGAGAGGACAGCGGAGCGCTGGTACATGACCCGCACCGCGGCCATCAGCAGGAGAAGGCCTTCCTCGACGGAGTCGGCGAACCAGCCGACGTCGTCCTGCCAGTCAGGCAGGGACTGACCACCCTGCGGGTCGATGACCCAGGAGTGGATCAGCGCCGCGTGCTTCTCCGTAGCCAGCAACGCGTCCAGCAGGCGTGACTTACCGCTGTCGGTGTCGCCGGAGATCAAGTCATGGACGGGGCCGGAGCCGGCGCGCCAGAACCGGTACCGCACTGGGGTGCCATCGGCGTACACCCCGATCTGCGCGACTCCGGTCGTCTCGTTCAGGACCTGGGGGCCGGGCCAAGGATGGACTCGCTGGAGCGGATTAACGGTGTAGACGGTCAGCGCGGCGTGGTCCTCGGCACCGTCGGGCATCCGCTCGATGACGACGGATGCCAGCGGCACCCGGTAGGCGCTGGCCACCCGCGCCGCGGCACCGATGGCCTGCTCGGCGGTCAGGTCCCCGGCCGGCAGCTCGATCGTGGCCTTCCAGCCGTATCCGTTGACGAGATCCTGCACCTCGGCCAGCACCGAGCCGGGCAGCGCCTTCCCCGGTGCGGCGATGCGCTCGGCCCACACCTGCGCCCGCTCGGTCTCCTGGAGCGGTGCGATGGGACGGATCCGGCGACGCCACCAGTACGGACCGGCGACCGCGAGGAACCACAGCAGGGTCAGCCCCGGCACGGGCGGGGTGAGCGGGCCTATCAGTGCCATCGTCATCAGCAGCGCCGCCGCGCCGCCAGTCGTGGCGAGGTACCAAAGCAGGACGCGGGGCGTGGCCGCCCGCTTACGGGCGGCGCGGCGCCGGAGCCGCCAGGCGAGTGCTGCGGCCCCGGCAGCGGACAGCACGGCGGCCGTCGGCGCCCCACCCCGGCTGACTGCCAGGACCCCGCCCAGGCCGGTCAGGCCGGCCGTCGCGTACAGAGGCGCCAGGCGCTTCCGGTACTTGATGCCGAGGCGCACCAACGCCCGTGTTGAACGGCCCGCCCGGCACAGCCCGGTGGCGGACACGCTGCGGCGCGACACCAGCACCTTGCCCTGGTGTCGGTCGGTCCGTGCCTTCGTGACGGTGAGCAGCATCCGATCGGCTTCCGTGCAGCGTCATCCAGCGGCGGCCGCCCGCCAGGAACGGCCGGCCCGCAAGACATCAATCGCCCTGGTAATACGCCTTCTGCGCGGCGTCGGGGTTCGAGTCGTGGGCTTCCTTCATCATCTGGTGCTTGGCGACGACGATCTGCTTGGCCTGTTCGGCCTGCGCCTTGAGCGCCTCGCAGGAGGCCAGCCGCTGCTCGGCTGCCATCGCCCGCTGCTGGAACGGTTCGACCAGGGCCTGCACCTGGCCCACGGACTCGGGGTCCAGGGCGATCTCCTCGCTGGCCAGCCCGGCGGCCAGCGCTTCGACGTTGGTGACCTCCTGGTTGGAGCGGGCCAGGTCGGCCGAGGCGTCGTCGTGGTTCGCCGCGGCCTCGTGGATGATGGCATCGAGCGCGGTCAGCAGCGCGGTGTGGTTGGTGGCCTCCGCGGTGGTCGTAGTGATCGGCATGGTGCGTACTCCCTTGTTGTCAGACTCGGTTGCCCTCACGGGCAGGTTGTCGTCATCCGCACGGGAACCAGACCTGACCGGACCGGTCTTCGCGGAGGTTTTCTTCGGCAGTGGGTCCGGAGCGGATGCGGTCGTCACCTCGTACGGCTTCTTCGGCCGTACGAGACCGGCGTCGCGGTCTGCGTACGGCCGAACACTGCGCCGGTTTGTACGGTCGAGCACCCACTCCCGGCCCTTCGGCCAGCCGCGCCGCCAGCCCTTGTTGAAGCCGCGGGCGGCCAGGCCCAGCGAATGCGCCGTCGTCGAAGCGAGGGCCCCCAGGGACACGCCGCCCGCTTCCCCGATCGCTGCCGCGTTCCGGTCGGCGTTCTGAACCTTCTTTTGGCGGTAGTGGTCGCCCATCTCGCGTCGCGCGGCCTGCGCCCCCTGCGCGGCGCCGAAGGAGAACGCCATGATCAAGATCAGCAGCAGGATCATGTCAGCCCCCGAACATCCACTGTCCGCCGCCGCCGACCACGCTCGCCAGGGCCCCGCAGAGGCCCATCACGACCGCGCCGGCGGGGCCGGGGATCGTGGCCCCGGCAACCGGCAGGGCCACCGCGCAGCCCAGGGTGCGCGTGCCGATGTGCTTCTTCCACACATCCAGCCCGAGGACGACCGCCACGGCGATCCCGATCAGTCCCGTGACCGCCGTTCCCAACCACGTCGTGAGCACACCGGACAGCCACCCGTCGGCGGTACGCACCCAGCGGCGCAGCATCTCCCCCACCGGGGTCCCCACGATCGACATCATCCCGACGACGATCAGCACGACGGTGATACGCGGCCACACCCGGCCGCCGACGAAGTGCAGGAGGCCGGCGACCAGGAGCGCGACCACACCCACCGTCACGCTGATCCCCGCTTCCAGTCCAGGCATGACGCCCTCCCTTCTCACGCTCGCAGTTACGGCCCGTCGGCGCGGCCTCGCGCGCGACGCGCACCCGCGCGCGTCGCGACGGCTGACGTTGGGAACCGGGTACGCAGACGTCGGTCGGTGGGTACATGGCTGGGTACTTCACCGTGCGTCACCGCCCCGCGATCTGTCGTCGGCACCGGTCCAGGGCTGCGGAGACCGTGCTCCAGGCGGCCTCCCGGCGCTCGTACGGCAGACGGGAGACCTCGGTGCGCAGCCAGTCCCACCGAACCAGGGCACGCTCACGCTCCCCCGCGCCCGACCTGATCTTGTACTGCCAGTGAGCCGCGATCCGGACGGTGCGGCGCTGCCGCCGCGTCTTCCCGAAGTCCCTGACGTCCTCGTCCATGACCTGGCTCTCGCTACCCGGCCACATCCGACAAGTCCTCGCCGCGGCAGCCGGCCGCATGATGCTCGGCCTGTTCCGCGGCGGCGCCGAAACCCGCGTCAGCCTCTTCCCGGGCGCAGCCGTGGCAGACCCAGCGCACCCGCGTCGTTCCGGCTTGGTACGGGCTGGCCGGCCGGGGCACGGCCGCGACCACCTCGACTGCGGCGCCAGCGCGATTGCTCAGGCGCAGCCAGAGGTGGCCAGTACCGCTGACAGGGAGGTCGGGACGGAGCGCGTAGACGCTGCCGCGGCCCGTCCGGTGCAGCAGACCACTGGAATACAGCTCATAGAGGGCGTTCCTGGCGCGCGTCCAGGTCAGGCCCGGGTGTGCGGCCTTGAGGGTCAACGGGGTGATGCGCTGGTCGGGACCGAAGTGATCCAGTCGGGCGGTGAGCCAGTCGATGAGTTCGTCCGAGCTCGGCGGCCCTGTCGTGGTGGTGTCCATTGGTTGTCTCCACGATGTGCGCGCGACCAGAAGCCGCGCGCCGATTAGTTGCGGATGGAGTCGGTGGTCCGTGTGGGGACTTCCTCGGCCGACTCCACTGGGGCGTGCAGCAGTCGCTGCATTCGCTGCGCCCGCTTCTGTCCGATGCGCAACTCGGTCTGCAGGCGACGTAGGGAGGCCGGGCGTCCGGTCTCAGCCCGGGCGGCTTGATCAACGCGGAGGGCACCCTGCAGCAGGATGGCGTCGGCCCCCGCATCCGGCTCGTCGCAGGTATCCGCACCCGTACGGCCGTCCGGCACCCAGCGAGCTTCTACACGCGACCGCGGCTGATCAGCAGCGGATGCGCATTCCAGGCCACGTGGTCGTACGGCGGCAGTGCTGCGCAGAGCGATCTCGACCAAGGTCGCGGAGACAACGACGCCGTGCTCGATGAGCAGACTCGCCAGCTCGGCGGGGGCCAGATCCGGATGCGTATCCGCGACCTTGCGAATGGCATCCATCGGGTGCATTCCAACGAGTGCACGGTGGGCGACAGCGGCCGGCGATCGAGGCCGGTCGGACATGTCCGCCTCCGGCGTCCACGGTGAGGGCAGTTCCACTGTGGCTAGTGCTGTGACCGGGAAGGTTTGCCGGGTTGGTGGTCAGGTCGCGGCAGGCGATGGTCTGCCGCCCCAGCGGACGCCTTTTTCGCTGCGGATGCGGGCGCGTTCGCGTCGTTGGGCGGCGAGGATGTCGGGGTGACGGGTGTGCTGGTTGCGCCAGCGCAGGTAGGCGTGCAGGGCTCTGGTCTGGACGGTGTGGTTTGGATGGTCGGAGTTGGCGAGGGTGAACTGCCGCAGGGGCCCGAAGTGGGCCTCGATGGGGTTGGCCCACGACGCATAGGTCGGGGTGAAGCACAGCTCGACGTTCTTGCGGGCTGCCCACCTGCGGATGCGCCAGTTCAGGTGGGCGGAGAGGTTGTCGAGGATCACGTAGACCGGGGCGCCGTCGGGGCGGGCCGCGCGGATCGACCGCAGGGCGGCCCAGGTGTGGTCGATGCCTTTGCGCTTGCGGTTGACGCCCCACAGTTTGTCGTCGCCGACCGAGTAGCAGCCGTGGAAGTAGGTGATGCCGTGGGTGCGGCGGAACGTGGCCGGCAGCCGCTCGGGCCTGCCGCGTCCGGCCCAGCAGGAGCCGGCAGTGGGGCGGATGCCCAGCGGCCCGAACTCGTCGAACGCGAACGTGCGGTCCGCGCGCTCATTGAGCGCGTACTCGATGTGTTCCAGCTTGGCGTCGAACGTCGGGTCCGGGGACTCCTTCCAGGTCTTGGTGCGCTGGAAGGAGATCCCCCGGCGGGCCAGCAGGCAGCGCAGTGTCTCCCGGCCGATCCGGACGGGCCTGGCGGCGTCGCGGCGCAGGTGATCGGCGAGTTTGCGGATCGACCAGCGGGTGAAGGGCTTGCCCAGCACAGTGGGGCGGGTGGCGGCCGTCCGGACGACGAAGTCCTCGTCGTCACCGCTCAGCAGGCGGGGACGGCCTCCCGTCCACTGAGGGTCCAGGCATGCGAGCCCGATCTCGTTGAAGCGGTGGATCACGTCACGGACGGTGTCCTCGTCCGCCTGGACCAGGTGCGCGATCACTGGGACCGTGCTGCCGCCGGCCGAGGCCAGGAGCATCATCGCCCGCCGAAATCGCACCGAGTTCGTGCTGCCCCGCCGAACGACGTGCTGGAGCTTCTGTCCTTCCTGCTCAGTCAGCCTGCGGACCTTGACCGGTAAAGCCATACCCGCCTCCCATGCCAGTCGGCGTCCTCACACCCGACTAGCACAACCGACAACCCGGCAAACCTTCCCGGTCACAGCACTAGCGACCGGGCATGCCGACGCGCGGCCAGCAGCTGCAGCAACATCTGCTTCTGCTCCGGGTGCGCGCCGGCCTGCGCGCGGCCGACGGCCAGTGACAGCTTGCGCGCGACCCTCTCCCGCTGCTTGTCGTCGGCCGACATCTCGGCGAGGCGGGTGGCAAGGCTGACAGCCTTGACGGTCCACCGGTCGCGAGTGATCTGCTCAGCCGTACGGTCGCGTACCGCCAGCCCGATGCGAGACAGCAGCCGCTTACGGCCCTCGCGCCACAGCACGCTCGGCAGCGACTGGGACTCGGCATCGGGCTGTCGGTGACGCAGCTCGATGCCCATGGCCAGGTGCCACAGCCAGGCCGCCATGACCGGGCCGACAAAGGCGCGGACGATGCCGCCCCAGAACCCGGATTCCGCGAACGCCGGAATGATCTGCACGCCGGTGATGACCCACACGAGCACGCCCGGCGTACCCGGCATCCCCTTCTCCCGAAGGTTCTGTCGGGCCATCAGGGCCACCGCGAACAGCGCCAGCTCAGCGGCGCCGAACAGCGTTGCCCGCTCTTCCAGCGCGACCATGCCCAGCACGTGTTCGGCGAAGCGCCACGAGGTGTCGGCGCTGTAAGCGGTGCAGCCGGCCGCGGCGAGTGCGGTCACCAGGACGGCAGCGGGCGGCCGGGGCCGGTCGGGGCCAGGAGCACTTGCCCGACAGCGACGCGCGAGCACAATCGCCACCAGGACGCACGCCCCTGCGCCTCCGACGGTCACGGAAGCGTGCTCGCCGAACCAGCGCAGCAGCTCCGGGAAGTTCACTTCACATCAGTCCTCCGGTCGCGAGGCGAGAGGCGACCCCAGTGGCCCCGGCCGCAGCGCTCTTCTGGAACCGCACCAGGGAACGAGCGATCGGCGACTCGCTGGTCGTGCCCTTCGCAGCCGACATCCAGCGGAGAGCTGAGAGTGGGCAGGCCCACGGCCCGCGTGCGCGAGCACACCCAGCAGCCGCCCGGCCAACGCCGCTGAAGCCGCCGCCGTCGGCCGAGCAGTGGGCCACGCTGCTCAGTCCAGGCTCGGGCCCGCGGAATCATCAGGTGGCTCCATGCCGACTGTGGTCCGTCGCCAGAGCTCGGAGCCGACAGAGCGCCTCGGGGCTGGCACCACGCACGCGTACGGAAACGGCACAGCCACTGACCGGGCACGTGTACAGCGTGGTGCGCATGCCCTGGTCGAACTGAGCGGCCAGCGACAGACCGACGGTGAGCGTGCAGCAGACAACGGCGGCTACGACCGCAGTGCCCACGCCACGTTCGAGGAGCCGGGCAGCGAGGGCAGCTGCGAGCGCGCCGCTGACAGCCAGGAGCCCGACTTCGACGAAGAGGACCTTCCGAGGGTTCCGCCGGGTCATCGCGCCATCCTCCGTTCGCCCTCGGGCCGGACGGCGATCCACATGAGCGTCACCGCCAGCGCGGCTGCAGCGGCCAGCGGCGTGAACAGGACCCACGACGCGATGGCGAGCACTGCGGCCGGCAAGGCGGGACACGTCACGCACAGGACCCCCGCCAGTATCAGAGCGGGCCAGGCGGCGGGGCGCATCAGGCACCTCCCGTCTCGGCCCACATCAGGGCACTGACGGCGAGAACATCGGTGGCGCACAGACGCACGAGGTCCTTGGTTCGCAGGCCTTGCGCCTGTGCCCCCTCCCACACGAGCTGCGGGGACACCGCACCGACGACGTACTGCAAGGTCTCGGCGCAGAACAGCGCCATCAGCACCGGGTCGTCAGCGCGGCGTGCACCGACCTTCCTGCCTTCGGCAAGCGCCTGTTCAAAGGTCAGAGACCGTTTCGAGGAGTTCATCAAACACCTTCTGGTGAAACTGACAGCAGAGCAGACACACGTGGCACGGGCGCCCGGTCCCGGCCGCCGCCTACCACATCTGCCGGACGTCACCGGCCAGCGGAGAACGCCGCAGGCGGCAGACGGGAGTTCGTGGCGTCAGATGCAACAGCTCTGTGTGAGGAACGTGTTGATGGCGCCACCAGGCGGGCCCGGAAGCTCGATCATGAGGGGGCCTTCCACGCATCGCGTGTATCTTCGGATACTGATGGTGACGGTGGTGGTCGATCAAAAGACCAGCAGGGGTGACAGTCACCCCATCAACCGTCCGGGCAGCGAGTGTGCTGCCACCGAGGCAGCTCCGAGCTACGCGATGGAACTGCCATGCGAGCCAATGCTTGTTCTGGACAAGTTAGCGCATACGGCTGGCCGTAGCCATCCATCTCTACTGAACATCCTGCGTTGCAAAAAAGTGGCCCCGCCGCGAACAGGCAGGGCCCTTGTAATGTTTCAGGTCAAGAATTGAAGTTGTACTCCAGGACATAGCTGTTGGAGTCCAACATCATCTCGTTCACCTCGACCGGTTGACCGTCTATGTCGAACGCTGTGCGAGCAATGAGCATCACCGGTGTGCTCATGGTGACTCCGAGCACCTTTGCCTCGTGAGACAGCGGCAGCCGACTCCTGATCTCTTCACGGAAGCGGATGGGCGCGTGCCCGATGTCGGCCAACCGCGCATACGTACCGCCGGCGCCGGTGTCAGGCCGGGTGATGGCCGTACCAGCGACGAGGTCAGCAGGAAGATAGGAGGTGGACTGTTGAACGAAACGCCCTTCGGTGCGATGCAGTCGGCTTCGCCTCCAGACGCGACTGCCGGGCCGCATACCGAACACGGCCATGATGTGTTCGGGGGCTTCCACCTCCTCCACCTCTACATCTTCGTGGCGACGACGCCCTTTGAGGTCTGAGTCCCAGATGGCACGCCCCGCGCCCCAGTTGCTCCTCGCCAGACGCTGAGCCGCATCTCGGCGGATGCGTTCGAAGGTACGAAGGTAAACGCCCGATCCCTTCTTCGCTTCGGTCAGGTCTTCGGCCTGCAGTACGGCGACCGCGTCGCGCACGGTGCCACGAGCAGCACCGAACCGCTGCATCAGTCCCGCTTCGCTGGGAAGACGCTTGCCGCCGTCATAGACGCCGGTCTCGATCTCCGCGCGCAGTTCGTCCGCGATCTCTTGGTAGCGCGGCTTCCTCGGACGCGCTCGATTCGTCAAGATTCCTCCCTCAGCCGCTACGCGTGGTGGACACCGTACCTGTCCAACCAACTGCCAACACCTCTCCTGTACAAACGAGTTGAGGCTCGGGCGATTCCACCTCATTGACACACCAGAACAGGAAGCGCAACCTCTCCTATACAGGCTATTGGAGAAGCGACATGGTCGCACCAGGGCATCGAGCCGTACCTCTACGGCGTCACGTACGCGCCGCCACCCCGGCTCGCCTGCACGCCGCACACAACTGCCTGACCAATGCCGGTCTTTTCCACGCCCTACTGCAGCGATGGATCGATCAGCCTCGCAAGCGACTTTCTCGGCTGACACCACTGATCATTTCCGGCATTTCGCACGGTCAGGCCCGAGTACGTGGCCCCAAGGGGGAGCGGCCGTGGGCGCGCCGCCAGTCGGCCAACGGCCTGCGGGCGGCGCTCCTCCAACCAGCAGCACACCACCACAAGTTCAGAAGGGAGTATCCCCCGATGAGCATTTCCCTCCCGCCGGAACCGTGCCCGCCGGTCCCCCGCCGCTCGACTGTGCGCGTCCGCGACCAGCAGGTAGTGATCGAGTGCCCGCCATGGTGCGTAACGGCCCACGAAGACGCGTCCGACGCGCTCCTCGACGATGTGGTGCACGAGAGCGCGCCGACAGCCTTGTCAGTGCCCTCATCTTCTTCGGACCAGGAACGGGTGCTCATTGTGCGGCTCGTCCAGTGGCCGTTCGCGGACCAGGAGAGCGACCGCCGGGTGTCTCTGTCTCTAGAGATAGCTGAGGACAGTGACGTCGTGCAGCTGGATGCGTCGTTGGCGTCCTCGGTGGCCAAGGGCATGGAGGAGCATGCGGCGCGCCTGCGGAAACTGGCCGAGGTGGTGACGTCATGAACGTTGGCACCGAAGCACGTGAGCTGCCTGCCGGGAATTCGCGTTCGCTGCCGGCCTTGGACGCTCTGGTCGCGAAGCTGCGGGCGGCTGGTGAGGATGTCGAGGTGGTGTACTCCGCTCACCAGGACACCTTCAAGATCGTACCGCGCCGAAGGTGTCCGCCTCCGAGGGGGAAGCCGTGAGGGCTGTATGGGCGAAGACGGAAGCTCCGGTGCCGCAGGTTGTCTTGGGTTCTAGTGGTCGTTGCAACACTCCAGTTCAAGGGGTGCGATGGACTTCGAGGTCCGTAAGGTCCGCTCGGCTCAGGGGCGCAGGAAGCTCACCGCTGAGCGGGCGGAATACTTCCGGCTCGTGAATGCGGGATACACCAGCAAGGAAGCGTCCGCGGCGGTCGGTGTGAACGAGCGCACCGGACGTGAATGGCGCAATGGCCGGTGGGATCCTCAGCGGCTCAGACCGCCGGCGGCCCAGGCGACGCGCCGCCCCGACCAGGAGCGCGTCCACACCAGGCGGGCACCCGTTCTCCAGGACCGGGTGCCCGCAGCCGCAGCCGCAGCCGTGGAAGTGCGCTCGCGCTTTCTGTCAGAGCGTGAGCGCATCCACATCGCTGACCGGCTCCGGGAGAAGGCGTCCATCCGGTCGATAGCCGCCGAACTGGGCCGCAGCCCTTCCACCGTCAGCCGGGAGATCCGGCGCAACCGCACCGACGGCACCCGCAAGCAGTGGCACTACCGGCCGTTCGCCGCCCAGGCCCGCGCCGATGGCCGCAGGCCACGGCCGAAACCGCGGAAGATCAGCCAGAATTCCGAACTGCGGGACGCCGTCCAGGCGGGCCTGGACCAGCGGTGGAGCCCGGAACAGATCTGTCACGCTCTGCGCAGACAGTTCCCCCACCGGCCGGAGATGCACGTGGTCCACGAAACGGTCTACCAGGCGCTCTACGTGCAAGGACGCGGCCACCTCCGACGGGAGGTGGCGGGCGCGCTGCGCAGCGGACGTGCCCGCCGCAGGCCGCACCGCCAGGCCAACTGCCGCCAGCCCCGCTTCACCGATCCCATGGTCATGATCAGTGAGCGGCCCGCCGAAGCGGACGACCGGGCCGTGCCCGGCCACTGGGAAGGCGGCCTGATCATCGGCAAGGACAGCGGCTCGGCGATCGGCACCCTCGTCGAACGCAGCACCCGCTACGTGATGCTCCTGCACCTGCCCGCCGACCACACCGCAGCCAGCGTCCGCGCTGCCCTGACGGAGACCGCGCAAAGGCTCCCCCAGCACCTGAAGCGGTCCCTGACCTGGGACCAGGGCGCAGAGATGGCCGCCCATCGCAGCTTCACCCTCGCCACGAACGTCCCCGTCTATTTCTGCGACCCGGCCAGCCCCTGGCAGCGCGGCTCGAACGAAAACACCAACGGCCTGCTCCGCCAGTACTTCCCTAAAGGAACCGACCTGTCCGTCCACACCCGCGAGCACCTCGACGCCGTCGCCGCCCAGCTCAACGGCCGCCCACGCAAAACGCTCGACTGGGAAACCCCAGCCGAGCGCCTGCATAAACTACTCGCGGCCTGAACAACACGACTACGTGTTGCGACGATCCCTAGAATCCGCCAGATGTGCGGCACCGGGGCTTCGTTCCGGCCGACCCCATGAGGCTGCGCCGTCGAGCCATGGTTCGGAGCTGGGCGTAAAGAGTCGGATGCGCGCCGATCCCGTCAATCGCTTATGAACGCCGATGGGCCGACGGCCGGACCCGGCAGGATTCGGCACCGGCAACGACTTCGTAACCAAGCATTCAGGCGGCGAACGGATCAGTGCCCCTCCCGCTCGCCGCGCGAAGGGAATGATCCGCATGCACCGTCTACTCCACAGGGCACTCGTGACGGCCTCCACCCTGCTGGTGAGCATGATGCTGCCGGCCCCGCCCGGACATGCCTCGCAGACCGCCCCCTCCGACGACGCCTGCCACACTGTCAACACCAACGTGCCACGCGGTGACTGCGGCTCCTTCCGGCAGACCTTCGCCGAGAACTTCAATGGGGACACCGTGCCGCTCGGCGCGTTCTCCGACTGCGACCACCAGGCCGGGCAGCCTGATGCCTTCTGCGACGGCCTGCGCGGAAAGTACCGTGCCGACTGGTGGGCCTACCCCACCGGCTGGTCCGACACGGCCGCCTCGGGCGCCGACGGAAACGACGGCCGGTCCGTGGGCGGCCGCTACCACCCCGAGGACACAGTCAGCGTCGGCCCGGCCGCCGACGGCGACGGCCGGATGCGCATCCGCATGTGGCGCCCGCCCGACGGCGGCCCCGTGCACGCGGCCGCGATCGTGCCCAAGGCGGCGATGCACCAGGCCTATGGCAAGTTCTCCGCCCGCCTGCGCGTCACCCACGCCACACCCGGCTACAAAAGCGCCTGGCTGCATCACGGTGACGGCTGCGAGATCGACTACCCCGAGCAGAACTGGACCGACACCCTCGCCGCCTTCCACCACCCCTGCAACGGTGAGGAACAGGACGCCTTCCCCACCGAAGCCCGCTGGACCGCCTGGCACACCGTCTCCCTGGAATGGACACCGGAAGCGGTGCGGTTCTACTTGGACGGCAGGCTGATCGGGCTCAGCACCGATGGCGTGCCGACGCAGCCGCTGACGTGGGTCCTGCAGAACGAGTCCGCACTGGACGGCCCGTACGCGGCACCTGGCAGCAGCGCCGAACTGCAGATCACCTGGGTCACTGTGTACGCGTACGAAGGGGCGCGGTAGTGGCTGGCCGGACGGTAACGCCGGCCCCCGTCGCCGAAGACGCTGTCGACAGCTGGGCCGGAATTCGGGATGCCCGCATCAGCCAAAGCAGTAGCAGGCTCACCCGGGCAACCGGACCGCATTCCACGACGGTAGGGCCGGGCCCAGGGCCAGGAGCCCGCCTCCACGTGACCTTGGCAGCTTTGCGGCCTTGCCCCGCCCCTCAGACGAAGGAAGCGTGGCCACCCTCGTGCCCCGGACGGGCTTCCACCACAGCGAAGGGGGTGGGCCGGCATGGCCGGTCAGTACGTACATCTCGCAGTGGGCAGGACGAACACCCAGATCTACCGCTTCGACCCCAACACTTGGGGCATCGAACTGGTCAGCCAGGTACCAGCCTTCTCCGTCGGCTACACCGCCATGGGCGAGCGAGACGGCCTGCTGTACGCGATGAGCCGGCACAACCTCGTCACCATCGACCCGGTGAAGGGCGGCACACCTACCACCCAGGCCATCCAGGACCTGCCGGACACCACCTGGTACGGCGGCGACGTCACACCCGACAAGAAGTCCCTGTTCATCTGCCCGGACCCGAACACCGCCTCGTACGACATCGACCTGGCCGGCCACCAGGCGACGCCCGGCCACCCCCCGGGCAGTGGACGCTGGGACGACTGGGCCTACCACCCCGAGGACGGCCGCCTCTATGCGGTGGAAGGCGACAACGGCGACCTGCTCCTCATCGACCGCACCCAGACACTTATGAAACAGACCCTCAAGCAGCAGGTCTTCCCACCGGCAGAACAGAGCTCCAGCGGCGGACGCAAGTCGTACTCCGCCGTCTTCTTCAGCGAGGACGGCGTGTTCTACGCCATCGACTCCAAGGGCAACGCCAACGCCCTGGACCTCACCGCGTCGACCAGGGACCACCCGATCACTCCGAGCCAGATCGGCACATCGCAACGGCTCAGCCGGACGCCGCTGCCCGTGGACAACCTCGAAGTAATGAACGCCGCCGGCGTCATCGCCAAAATCACCCCGCTCGACCCACCGGTGATCGCGGAACCGCAGGACCGGGCGCAGCACCTCGACCCGAGCCAGGCGATCAAGGGCACCGTGACCGACGGGGAAGGGATCGACACGGTCAAGGTCTTCGAGCTGCTCGGCGGCCGGCCCCAGCTGCTCGGCCCGGCCGCCCTCGTGACCCCGACCACCTGGGAGTTCCGGCCGGGCCGGCCCTGGCCGGAGGGTGACCACACCGTTCAGGCCGTGGCCTATATCGGCAAGCGGGACTCGGCCCCCGCGACCGTGCACTTCACCGTCGCCGTCGCGCCCCCGGTCATCACGGCCCCCAAGGACGGGACCACGGTCGACACCGACCAGGTGATCAGCGGAACGATGGCCGACGGCGTGGACAAGGTCAGCCTCTCGGAGGCCGGCGAGCCGCTCGGCGACGCCACCCTGAGCACCGGCACCGGGACGTGGACCTACACCCCGTCACCCCCTTGGTCCGAAGAGCCCCACACCGTGCAGGCCGTGGCCCACAAAGCCGACCGGACCTCCCAGCCCGCGACCGTGCACTTCATGGCCAAGGATCCGAACCTGCACGTCACTCCGCACTTCGTCAGCCACTGGCGCAAGCAGTGGGACCAACCCCAGTTCATCTACTCCTACACCCTGACCGTGCAGGCGAAGCGGACCCGCGTATCCCTGTGGACCATCAGCTTCGACGTACCCGCGAACACTACCGTCGATCCGGACTGGAAGCAGGTGTTCAACAAGACCTACCACGTCGCCAAGGACGGAAGCGACGGCACGGTGGTCCTCCAGAACACCAACCCCAACCAGACCATCGACCCGGGCTCGCCCCTGCCGCTGAATGTCCAGGTCCTCTATCCCGGCGAGGACGCGTCATACGAAACCCTGAACAACCTCACCGCCCACGAAGGCAACTGACCTGCCGGGGTGGGGCACTGCCCCCCACCCCACCACCACGTCCGGAACACGCCCGAGCATCACCGTCACAACGGACGCGACCCGCTATCTCAGGGCCCATCGGCACAGCTCCTGGGTCGGCAGTGTTCCTATGTCTCATCGACACTTCCGAGCCCTGAAATCAACCGGCAGGTACGGAGGCAACAGCGTGTCGACGGCTGCGGCGACCCGCCGAGCCCGCGCCGGGTCCGGCTGCCCGCAGATGTGGCGCAGCGCCTCGGCCAGGTGTTCAGCGGGCAGGACCAGGACGCCGCGCAGGGTGAATCCACCAGCCTCGACGGGGGCGTTGTGTACCGCGATCAGCACCGCTACGGGGCACTTCACGGCCTGACCGATGCACCGTCCCTCGAACTGAGCCCGATCGACGTGCCGGTCGCGGTTGTCTCTGCCGTGCATCAGTCGCCCTCCAGCCGCGTAAACGGAAGCGCGGCGGTGCCACAGCTTGGAGTCGACGAGGCAGACACAGCCGCAGGGGGCGACCAGGACGTGGTCGGCATTCGCCTGCCCGGCCCCTGGTATCGCCCGGTCCGCGAAGCACCACCAGCCGTCGTGCGTCAGGGGTGCCAGCAGGCGGGCGGTGCGCCGCTCCCCCTCGGCGCCGGCCTCCCAGCGGGCGGCCGCGGCGGCCGCCCGGACGGCGGCCTGCGTCCGGAAGCCGAGAGCGTGCAGGACGCGCTGCCACCACCGGCCGCGCCCGGCCGCCCGGATCGCCGCGGCCTTGGCGGCCGCTGATGCCCCGGCGTTCACGACGGGAGGCCGCCGTGGGGGCGGTAGGGCAATCGTACGGGAGGGTTCGGCCGGGGCATCGTAGCGGCCGTGCCGACACTGCCCCGGGTTCCGATACCGGTGACCGGCTGCGCGTCCAGCTTCTTCACCGGCTCTCCCCTACTGCGCGTTCCAGCCCGCCCCCATAGATGGCGTCCACTATCTGACGCGCCCGTCCCTGCGGCGTATCAGCGAGTCCGTCGGCCACCCGCACGGCGGCGTCTTCGTCGGCGTCCGGCACCCGATGGCCGCCACGCGACCGCAGTTGTCCGCTGACGACCAGGTCCGCGACGTAGCTGGCGGCCAGGCAGCACCCTGCGGCGAATCCCTGCTGCACGGCGATGCATTCAGCGGGGCGCTGCCGTTCGCGACCGTGCTCGGCGCACCGGGCGTGGTGTGCCCCATCGGTGATCAGCCGCGTCAGGAGGACGCGCATCGGGTCGGGTGGGGCCGCCCCTGGCTCCTGCCCAGCGTGCCCTGCGGCGGCGTCGCTACCACGCACGGTCGGGGGCTCGGCCAGAACCGGTGGGGCCGAGGACGGGGCTGTCCGTCCCCCGGCTCCCAGCGCCTCGGCCACTGCGGCAACGAGACGGCTGACGCCACGCCGGGCAACGAACCGCGCGTGCGTCACCCTCGTTGCGATCACCACGTCTCCCGCCGCGCGGCCACCCGGCCCGGCCAGGCCCCGGGCGGCACGGCGAGTTCGGTGTACAGGCGGCGCACCACGAACTCGTCCGTTGCGTCGCCGTCGGTGCCGTCGTCGCGCTGACGCCAGTCCCCGTGCAGATGCAGGCGGGTGCCGGGATGCAGGGCGTGCTGGTAGGCGAGGGCGATGTCACTGTGCTCGTCGCGCAGGACGATGGCGTAAAACTCGGTGCGCCGGTAGCGGCAGGCCGCGTCATACACCCGGATGCCCAGACGGAAGCGCAGTTCGACGGCGGTGCCCTCGTCGTCGCGCACCAGCTCGGGGCGGGTGGTGGACACGAAGCCGGTCAGGGTGCTGGGGCGCACGCTGCTGGAGGTGGTCATGGGCCGCTCCTTGACGGGAGGGGGTCGGTATCGTGCACGGTCAGGCCCGGTCGCCAGGCGTCCCGGGGGCGGGGGCCAGGCAGCGGAGCCGGGCGAACTCGCCTTGGACGTGGAGGGTGATTTCCTGGCCCTGCCGGCCGTTGCGGTTCTTGCCGACGATCAGGCCGACCGTGTCGGCGGCCGGCCTGGCGGCGGAACCGAGAGCCGTCGTCGGCTTGCGGTAGAGCAGCAGGATCACGGAGGCGTCCTGCTCGATCTGGGAGGAGTCCTTGAAGTCGGTGATGAGTGGCTTGCGCCCGGTGCTGCCGCGGTTGAGCTGGGCCAGGGCGATCACGGGGACGGCGAACTCGTCGGCGATGAGCTTGAGGCCGCGGGAGATCCGGGCGACTTCCTGGGTGCGGTTGGCCTCACCCTGCGGCGTGGCCTCGGGGGTGACCAGTTGCACGTAGTCGACGACGACGAGGCCGGGCGCCATGTCCTGGGTGGTCATCCAGCGCACACGGGCGCGGATTTTCGCTACTGTCAGGGCGGCCGAGTCGTCCAGGACGAAGTTCGTGGCGTGCTGCAGCCGGTCCGACACCTGCGCGATACGTTTCCAGTCGTCCTCGGTGAGCCGGCGCCGGACCAGGTGGCCGAGCTTGACGCCGGCCTCGGCTGCCGTGAGGCGGGCCAGGAGTTCCTTGCGGGCCATCTCCATCGAGGCGAACAGCACCGGGCGGCCACGGCGCAGTGCAACGTGTGCGGCCAGGTTCATGCCAGTCAGCGACTTGTAGGCGCCGGTGGCCGCGCCGATGACGGTCAGTTCGCGGGGTTTGAACTGGACGGTGGTGTTGAGGTCCGTCCATGGGGAGTCCAGGGCCTCGGGGTCGTGGCCGGCGCTGAGTTCGTCGACGAAGGCAGGCCAGGTCCCGGCGACGGACAGATCCGGTGCAGCGCCGCCGGCAGCGTCGGCGCACAGCGTCTGCAGGGTCGCCAGCGTCCGGTCGAGGATCGCCTCGGGCTCGGCCTGGGCCGTACGGGCGGCGGCCGCGGCGTCAAGGCCGGCCGCGACGAGGCGACGCAGCCGGTACAGGCGCTGGACGATGGCGGCGTACCACTCGGTGTTGGCCGCAGTGGGGATCATCTGCACGCAGTGGTGCAGGTAGGAGGCGCCGCCGATCTTCTCCAGGTCTCCGCTGCGCTTGAGGTGATCGGCGACGGTGATGGGGTCGGGGCGGGTGTCGGGGGCTCCGTGCAGGGTGAGGATGGCCCGGTAGATGGTCTCGTGGCGTGGCCAGTAGAAGGCCGGGCCGCTGCTGAGGACCCGTTCGGCGTCGTTGATGCCGGTGGTCGCGAGCAGCATGCCGCCGAGCACGGCCTGTTCGGCTTCGATGTCGCACGGGGCGTCGGAAGCGGCCGGGAGGCCGCGGTGGTCGGGCGGTGGTTCGTCGTGGCGTGCGGTCATGATTGGGCTCCTTGGGCGCACGGGTGGCACAGCGGGCAGGGGGTGAGGACGGGGAGGCCGTCGTCGGTCTGGACTTCGCGCAGGCGGGTCTCGGGGTGGCAGTCGAGGGCGCCGCAGTGCGGCGGAGGGGCGGCCGCCGTGCCGGGCGCCGCAGGGTGCGGTCCGGCCGGGAGAGGCGGCAGTTCGGCCCAGCCGGGCAGGAAGTAGCGGGCGGAGTCGACCGGGGCCCGAGCGGCGGCCTTCACGGCGTGTTCGACCATGGCTGGGATGCCGGTCTTGCTGATCAGAGCGAGGACGGGGAACCACCCGTCGCCGCGGAAGGGCCAGCGGACGGTGACACCGGCAGCGGTGAGGCCTTCGACGAGAGGGCGTGCCGCTTCGGGAATGCCGTAGGCGAGGCCGGTCCGGCCAGCTGGTCGGCTGGTGACATATGAGGGGAAGGGGTCCGTGATATCCGGACCCTCCCGGCGTTGTTGCCGGACCCTTTCTGCGCCTTTGGGTCCGGGGTTTCCGGACGCTTCCTCGTCCCTAGCATCCGAAATCTCCGGACGCTTCGGAGGCCGATCCCGGACCCTTCCTTCCCCGAAGTGTCCCCAGAGCCGGGACACTTCTTCCCCCGGAGGGTCCGGAGGTTCCGGACCCTTCCGTGGCTGTTCCCGGTTCCTTTCCGCACCACAGGATGCGCGGTCTCCGCACGCTTTCGCTCCCCAGGCGTCCGGGGGCTCCGCACCCGCGACCGGGGCGAGTTCTGCGATGCGATACACCGCGCGCTGCCCCCGGTGTCCCGCCACCACCGTCTGCAGGACCTTCTTCTCGCGCAGCGCCCGGAGCACGGCGTAGCGACCGGAGCGCCCGGTCACCCGCATGCGTCGCACCAGCTGCGGATCGTCCTCGATGCCGGGCCAGCACTCACGGGTGGCGTCGTTGGCGCATTCGGCGAGCACGCTCAGCGCGTGGCGCTCGCGCCAGGTCAGGCTGTCGGGTGCGTGATCGAGCACCTCGATGAACAGGCGAATGCCCACGGCCGTCTTCCTTCGCAGAGATGCGAGAGCTCAGGCGTAGTCGCGGTCCGGCGCGGCGCCGGGCGCGGTGCCCCGGGGCGGGGGCCGGGGCCGCGCGTCGGACCGTGCCCGGCGGTGGCCGACATGTTCGGCGCGCTCGGCGCGGAGAACGGTGCCTACGGTGGTGGAGGACACACCGAGCCGCGCTCCTACTTCGAGCGCGGACAGGCCGAACGAGGCCAGGTGCACGATCTCGTCGTGGCGGGCGGCGGTCCGCTCCATACGGGTCGGTTCGTTTGCGGCCCCGGTGTCGGGAACGGCTGCGGGGTCGTCAAGGGTGTCGTCGTCCCAGGCCCCCACCGGTGCCCAGTATCGGCTGCGGGCCTGGTTGCGGGCGCGGCTGTATGCCTGGGCATCGACGCCGTGCCGACGCGGATCGGCGCACCACAGTGTGTCGTACAGGGCCTTGACCGCCCGGACCGTGCGCACGCACACCCGTTCGCGGGCCATCAGGGCGCTGACGCAGCCCCGGGCCATGCCCAGGCGAGCGGCGAGACGGGCCTGCGGCCATCCAGCGGCGACCAGGGCCTGCAGGCGCCGCCGGGTGCCGGTGGCGTCGATGACGGTGGCCGGTCCGAGGAGGTCCTCGGTGGGTTCGATGGCCAGAACGGCTTGGGCGAGGCCGGGGCGTACCTGCCGCTGCGGTGGGGTGCCGCGTTCGGGACGGCCGTGCAGGACGGCCTGCAGCCGCTTGCGGTCCACCCCGGCGGCCTGGGCGATGCGGCGCAGGCCCAGGCCGCACGCCTGCAGCCGGCGCAGGTGTGCGCGGACCGGTGCGGCATCGACGTACGGTTGCCACTGGCCCCGGCGTACGGCCTGTTCGCGGGCGTCGCGCCACTGGGCGACGGCGAAGCCGCACACGTAGCAGCGGCAGCCGTCGAGCTTGTACCGGGCATAGCCGTGGTCTCGCGGGCTCATACCGTCGGCCCCTGTATCACCCGTAGGAGGCTGTGGACGTAGCCGCGGGTAAGGCCGAGCCGGTCGGCGATCTCGTTTTCGGCCAGATGGTACGCGGCGAAGTGCGCGACCTCTGTGCGGCGCTCGGAGGCGGTGGTCTGCGGTGCCGGGAGCCCGACGGAAGGCGCCATCCGGTGGCGCTCCAGGGCGGTGGCACCGCCCCAGATCCCGGCGCGCTCGGCGATGCTTTTGCCGTGTTCCATGGTCAGGGCCGCGGACAGGCAGGCGGCGCGGACCGGGCACCCGTCACAGATGGCCATGGCCCGCTCGATCTGAGCGTGGTAAAGCGCGCCCCAGCCTTTGGGGAAGAACAGGTCGGGGTCCTGGCCGCGGCAGGCGGCACGGCGCTGCCACGCGGTCTCGGCTCGGTCCGGGGCCACAGACGGTGCCGAGGCGTACGGCCGCCCGCGCGGACTCTGCCCGCGCCTTCCTGTCATGGAGACTTCCCCGGGTCGGCGGGAAGGTGCGGCAGGGCGAGGGCAGTCAGGTGCCCATCGTGCCACGCGCGGGCGATATCGGCGCGGCCGGTCCTGGCGAAGCGCACGGAGTGCGTGCGGGCCCGGCGGGGCGCGATGCGAACGCCCGGCACCTCGTGCAGGACCCCGGTCTGCGGGTCGGTCCACGCCGTGCGGCCCGTGGCGGTCAGGTCCTGCAGGATCCGCTCGGCGAACGCGGGACGGACGGTGGTGACGAACCGGCGCTCGACTTCGGTGGGGTACTCGGCCGCCACCCATCGGGTGAACGCCCGCTCGTCGGTGACCTGTGCTTCGGCGGTGCTACCGGTGAGGCTGACCACGGCGACCTGACGGCCGTCGGGCAGCGCGGCGGCAACCTGGCGGAGGCCATGGTCCTGTGCGGCCGCGTCCAGCAGTTGCTGGGCTTCAGCGCGGGCCTGCTGGTATGCCGTGCCGATCGCGTCCAGCAGGGCGCGCAGGACCGCCTCGCGGGCGACCGCGTCCTTGACGTTCATGCCGCTTCGCCTCCCAGCATCAGCGCGCGGGCCTGCTGGAATTCGGTGGTAGTCCCTTTGGCCAGGGGGTGGCCGAAGGTTTCGGCAAACTGCTCGGGCAGGGCGTCGGTGAACTGGATCTGCCGGGCGGCGTCCCACATGCCGGCCAGCGCGGCCTCACGGGCGACAGCTTCGCCGTCCGGTGACGCCGGGTGCCCCGTAGCCGTGTCCCGTCCGGCTGGTTCAGGCGCGGTGGGCTGCGGCGTGCGGGGTTCCGGACGTACGGGTGGGTCGGCGTTCAGGTCCGGGGCAGCCGGTGTCTTCCCGGCGTCGCCTGGGGGCGGGTGTGCGGCCGACCAGCGCACGACCGCCTCACGGGAGCCGTCGTCGTACAGCGACAGGCCGAACTGGTCCCCCAGGTTGGTGGCACAGCGCTTGAGCGCCTGGGACAGGGCCGTCTTCAGCGCCATGTCGTGGGCGTCGCCGAAGGACGGCTGGTGTACGGCCTCGCCCACAGCGCCGTCGTCCCAGGCTCCGATCCGGCGGCCGTCGGTGGCATAGACGGTGAGACGGACCTGCGCCCGGTAGACGACGGTCCAGGCCGTGTACGGGGCGCCGTAGGGGCGGCCGTCGGCGTCCTTCTTGCGCAGTTGGGCGCTGTGTTCGGCCACCAGGTCCAGGGCGAGGGTGCGGATGCCGTAGCCACCGAAGCCGAAGACACGAAGGAGCTGGCGGCGGATGTCCCAGGCCTCCATGTGGGCCAGTCCTCGGAACGTGCTGACGCGTTGGGGGCTGACCGGTGCGAGGAGAACCTTCAGTTGGGGGTCGGTGAGCGTGCTCATCGGACGACGGCGCTTCCGGTGCGGTGGTTCGATGCGGCGCCCACCCGGGGTACGGCGATGACGGTGCGGCGGGCACGGTTGATGTGCCGGGCCGGGCCGGGCGTCAGGGGCGGGCGGGCGCAGTGCGGCGCGTGCCGAAGGCCGGTACGGCGCACGGTGCGGTGAAGGAGCGGTCCCATGGTGGGCTCCCGATAGCGGGTTGGTGGTCAGGCATCCGAGCGAGAGAGCCCGGCCGCCCGCAGCAAGGAGGGGGGCGGGCGGCCGGGGGCGGGCCGGGCGCTGGGGGACAGTGCCGCACGGCCCGCGCGGTGGGGGCACTCAGCGGGCCCTGAGGCCCCGTTGGTCGGCGTGGCGCTGTCCGGTGCCCTTGCGGCGCACCGCGTTCGGGTCGCCCGCCGCGACGATGCGGCGGGTCTTCGGTGAAACCCTGAAGCGCATGCACGTCTTCGCGTCGGCGGTGAACCGTTCCCCCGTGCGGGGGTTTTGACGGGTACCGGCGGGCCGCTGCGCCGGACGGAAGGTGCCGAAGTTCGTGACACTGACCGGCTCACCGGCTGTCACCGTACGCACGACGACGTCGAACAGGGCGGTGACGGCGCGGGCGGCCTGGGTTTGGGACAGGCCGGAGGCAGCGGCCACAGCGGTGTTGAGGGCGGTCTGGTTCATGAAAATCACGTCTTCCGTGGGTGGGGTGCCGGGCGGGGTACCGTCCGCTCGTCGGCGGTGGTCGGGCCGTCCTGAGCCGGGTGCGGCGCGCCGGGGGTGCTTCGTCGCACGGCGAGTTGCTCCACGGCGGCGGTCCTCATCGCCCAGATCGGCCAGTTGGCGGGTGTGCGGGTCGTATCCGAGGAGGACGACGGGGCCGTACAGGCAGTACGGGAGCGGGCCGCCGCGCACCCGCGCGACGAAGCCGGTGGCCAGCCAGTTCGACGGCAGGTCGTCACCGCACCCTGTCTCGTGCACGACGGCACAGACGGCGCCGCGTCCGAAGCGCCCGTAGTGGGCGTACTCGGGCGCGCCACCGACAGCGGCGCTCAGCGCGGCGCGTCGGGCCTCCCCATCACGAGGCACCGTCAGGGGGCGGTAGGTGCCGTCCGGTGCGACGCGGACGGCCCGCAACATCACGGTGATCATCAGGTCCTCCGGAGGTTTGGGCGCGCGGTGTGTGTCGCGGCAGTGTCGGTGCGCGGGCAGACACGGCCCCGGTGGCAGGGACGGGCCTCGGCCTCAGCCATCGGCCTCACCGCCCGGGTGACTGCCGCCCATCCGCGCACGGTTGGCGACGTAGTAGCGCTGCGAGTCCGGCCCACACGCGGTGAGCAGGCCCTCGGCCGCGAGCGCCTTGAGGTCGCGTCGCGCGGTCCTCCGCTTCGCGGCGAGCCCGAGACGGGCGTAGGCCGCCCTCGCCGCACCGGACGTGATCCTCCCCTGCGGGCGGCGTCGCGCTTCGGCCAGCAGGGCGTCGGCCCGCAAGGACTGATGGGTGGGCTTGGGGGCCGTTGCTCCGGTTCCGGTCATCAGGCCGGCTCCAGCAGGTTGAGCGGCGTGGACGGCGTCATGCGGGGAGGGCCGCCTTGACGGGCGCAGGCACGCTCGGGAACGGCTGGAGTGTCGCGCTCACCGGTCACCACCGGGCGCAGCGCCTTCATGGCCGCCTTCTCGATCTGCCGGACGCGCACGGCGGAACAGCCCACGTGGGAGGCCACCGCCGCGTAGGTCATGCCCTCGCTGCGGAACTCGACCACCCAGCGCCAGGCATCAGGCAGCAAGTCGATGGCCTGGCGCAGACGAGCGGGGAACTGCGGCCCGTCGTAGTCCGGTGCCGCACGATCAGCAGGTCGACAGGCCGGGAAGCGCTCGTCGACCGTGGCCGGGTCAGCCCACCAGGCCACCGGGCGCTCCCGGTTCCGGGCGACACGGAAGTGGGCGACGATGGCGTTGCTCACCATCATCCTCAACAGCCGGGGCAGCGCGGGACCGACCCGCAGCCGTCCCCGCCGCAGCTGGGAAGCAAGGGCCAGCCAGGTCTCGGAGGCGATGTCGTCCGCGAGAACGGCGTCCACCCCGCCCAGCCGCGCGTAGGCCACCACCCGGGAATGGTGCTCGCGATACAGGGCGCCGAGCTGGTCGGCGACATCTGCAGGCAAGGGAGCGTCCGAGCACGGGGCCGGGGCCGTCATGACGGCTCCTCGTCCCATGCGCCGTAGCGCACCGTGCGAACCACGAGCTGCGCATCCGGCGCCCGGTCGCGGTACCGGGCCAGACGGGTCCGCGCCACGCCCCGGTCCGGCGTCCGGCCCACGACGTGTTCACCGGCCGCGGTCCCGGCGCGCAGCCGAATGCCAAACTCGGCAGCCTCGGTCAGAGCGGTGCGGGCCTCGCCCTGTGCCTGCTCCAACAGACGGGTCAGACGCTCATTCGC
Source organism: Streptomyces paromomycinus (assembly GCF_003865155.1). NCBI lineage: Bacteria > Bacillati > Actinomycetota > Actinomycetes > Kitasatosporales > Streptomycetaceae > Streptomyces > Streptomyces paromomycinus. The sequence goes on from NZ_BHZD01000001.1 coordinate 651,929, forward strand.
CGCGAGCAATCGCCGAGCGACGGCACGCAGTTCGTCTGTCGATGCGGCCCCATCCTCAATCTCCCTGCCGAGGGTGACACGTTCCGGCTCCGACAGGGGCGCAGCGACAGCCAACAGCCAGTCGATCTCGGCGAGCAGGAGCGGGAGGTCGTCGTGCGCCTCGGCGATCCACAGGGCCAGGTTTCCGGCCCAGTCCGGCAGCGTCGCCAAAACTTGCCCCTCGTGCTTGACCTGCCACACCTCGCCGTCGGACGCAACGGCTTCGTGGATCGTCCACGGGCCCGCGAGCCACTCGCCGAGCTGCCGCCGACGCACCAGGTCCAACTGCTCGGAAGGCATCGGCTCAGGCATGCGGCTCGCCTCCCTCGGGCAGGGGCAGCCCGACCTGGCGGACCAGTTCATCGACCTGCAACTGCAGGCGCTCCAGTTCCGCCAGCACGCGGGCCAGCCGGGCGCGTTCCACCCGAACCGACTCGCCGGTCGGGCATCCCAGAGCGTGCTGCAGCACCGACTCGTCAAGAGCGTCCAGCAGCGACTGGGAGATCTGCCACTCGAAGCGGGCCTGCTCGTCCGCCTCGCACTGCTGCGCCGACCAGTACACGTAGAACAGGTCGGCCAGCGCCGCCCCCTGCTCCTCCGGCCGTAGCCCCTCCCACGCACGGAAACCGATCACAGCGGGATCGACACCGTCGGGGTGCTCGTGCCGCAGGCGCGTCTGCGCCTGCTCGAACAAGGCACGGAAGGGGCGGTAAGACTCGTCGGCCAGGTCCGCCGTCAGCGCGGCGAAGAACGCGTCGTCGCTCATGCCGCCACGCTCCCGCCATGGGGATACGTGACGTACGCGAACGCGGCGAACAGGCGGCGATCACCGCCGTACACCGCGCCCAGCCCGGTACGGGCACTGACCTGCACGTCGAGGGGCTCCTCGGTGAGGCGGCGCAGGTACCGTTCCACGTCCTCGGCCATGGCCGGGAGGCGGGTGGTCAGCGGCTGCACCGCCGACCCGAGATCGAAAGTCACCACCACGACGGCCGTACCATCGCGGCTCTGAACTGCTACGGGCACGATCTGCCTCGTCTCTGAGGGAGTGCTGGGAGGGGCCCAGGCTCCGACCGCCGCGCGGCTCTGCGGCAGCGGAGCCACAACCGCGTCAGGCATCCGGGCGTACAGGGTGTCCCGCGCGGTTCGGTCGTCGGCGTGGCACCGTTCTCGCCGCGTGCGTCGGAACTCGGCACAGGAACCGGATCTCGTCGCGGTCCTGGCGGCTGAACTGCAGGAACTTACCGAGCCGGTGGTGCGGGAAACCGCGGTGGTTGGCGCCGTCTCGCAACCAGCGTTCGCCGCAGCCGAGTTCCCGGGCCGCCTCACCGGGTTTCATGAACCCGTCGTGAACGACGGGAAGCGTCTTAGCGGGCACGGTGCCCTCTTCTCCCAGGGTCACCGTCCGGCGGACGAAGGGGCCGACGGGGCCCTGAAGCACACGTGGATCTCGTCGAGTTGGTGGCCGCCTGACCTGGGGCGCCGGGGACGGGTCGTGCTGCCGTGCGGCTCACATCGACCCGTATGGTGCCGCGTCCTGGGAGTGAGCGGCCGACGGGCCCGCTCACCGAAGCGGTGGGCGGTGCGGTTCCACGAGAGCAAGGTAATCGTTTCTCATATCATTAACCAGCATTACGCGCCGGTAATTTGAAAGATTCTGCCGGTGCTCGTCGGCGGTTCTGCGAGGATCACGCCCCCACTGCGGGCTTCTCTGGCTGCCTCTGCGGGTTTCTGGGACGATGTGCCCCATGGCCGCCACCCCGGACAGCGCCGCCCTGCAGCGTCTCGCCGACCTGACCACGGAACGCCGCATCCAGCTGGGCATGACCAAGAGCGACCTGGCGCGGGCCGCCGGGCTGACCATCAACACCTACAACAAGGTCGAGGCCGCCCGCCCCGTCCGGGACATCACGTACGGGAAGATCGAGCCCGTGCTCGGCTGGGCCACCGGCGCCTGCCGAGAGGTTCTCTCCGGAGCCGGCGAGGCTCCCGTGACCATGACATCCTCCAAGCACGGGGCACCCCGCGCGGTCTCCCCGGAGGTGTTCCAACGGGACATCGAGGAGGCGGTCCAGGCCGCGGCGATCACCGCGACGGACAACCTGACGACCGCTGACGTGCGCAAGCTGAAGCAGCACGTGGTGGAGGAGCTGCGCCGGCGCGGATATCTGCCTCCGGCCGAAACCGCTGACTGATCTGTTCCAGGCGGGCCCTGCTCAGGCGTCCAGTCAGTGTGCCAACGCCCGACCGACGCCTGTTCCTTCCACCGGCCGGCCCGGACGACACGAAGTGCAGCCCAGCCCGGTGCCCCGGCCGGTGTCCTCCGGGTCAGAACCAGCTTGTTGCCCGACCGAGTTGCCAGGCGCGGACCGCGTGGCGGTCCGTTGTTTCGGTGCAGGGATCCATGGCATCTGGCGAGAACCACGCCAGCTCGGAGCACCGATCGGGTTCGCGGTTCGCGGGTACGCCGTCCCACCGGGCGGTGTGGAAATACCATCCGACGACGGGTGTGCCGTCGTCGCTGATCTTGTTCAGCACATGGGCGGTGCGCAGGGCTTCGGCAGGTACGTGGAGGCCGACTTCCTCTTCGGCCTCCCGCACGGCTGCCTGGACCAGCAGTTCGCCGTGCTCGACACGGCCACCGGGCAGTGACCACATACCGTCGGCGAACCCGGTGTTCGCGCGCCGCATGAACAGAATGAGGCCTTCACGGTTTTCGATGAGGAGGCCGGCGAAGACGACGGAGGGGCGCTGGGACGCAGGCACACAGACCCTTCTGTGGAAGTTGGTGTCCGACAGACTGTACCGGGGCGGCAGCACAGTCGGATGCGGGCGCTGTGCAGCCTGGGTACCCGTGTGCCGCTGGTCAGAAGATCGGGGGGCGTCCCGCACGGATCAACCGGATCACGGTGCGCCAGCTCATGGGTGAGCGCGCACCGGGATAGGCACTCAGGCCCTCGCGGAGTCCGGTGAGTGTGGCCCGCCAGGCGTCCCGGCCGCGCACCCGCCCTGCGGTCAGCGCCACCCAGGTCGCCAGGCTGAGCGGGATCAGTGGGGCGGGGAGGTTGCGGCGGGCCAGCCACACCCGGTTGCGCGCGGTGAGCCGGTAGAACTCGGCATGCCGGGCCGGATGGGTGGCCGGGTGGTGGACGACGGTCTCGGGCCGGTACAGGCCCCGATAGCCCCGGTCCCACAGCCGCCAGGCGAGGTCCACGCCTTCGTGGAAGAGCCGGAAAGCCCCGGGCCAGGCCCCGGCGCGGTCGAAGGCCGACCGGCGCACCATGACGACGCCCTCGGCCATGACCGTCACGATGCCCGGGCGCGTCGCGTCGGCGGAGCGCAGGCGCGGCACCCAGCGGCGCAAGGTGACGCCGGTGACGGGGTCGGCGATACGCGGCTGGACGTAGGCCAGCGCAAGGTCACCAGTGAGTTCGGCGGCGAGCCGGGCCAGCACGTCGCGGGCGGGCAAGACGGCGTCGTTGTCGAAGAAGAACAGCAGGTCGCCCTTGACGTTGGCGGCGCCGACGTTGCGGCCTTCGGGGATGCCCACGTTGTCCGGCAGTTCCACAGTGCGCACGCCGTCGGGGACGTGGGCGGGGGCGACACCGTTGCCGACCACCACGACGTCGAGGGTGACGCCCTCCTGCTCCAGGAGGGAAGCCAGGCTTCTCGGTTCCTCATCGGGGCGGTCGTTCATGGTCAGGACGACCGCGCCGACGGTCGGCCGGGAAGCGCCAGTGCTCACGGGCAGGATCTTTCGGTAGCGGCAACGTCACCTACTGGTCGCCTTACCGTAATGCACGCCACCCCTGTGCCGGACGGTTCAGGGGGCCGGGGCCAAGGTGTCGACCGCGGTCCGCACCACGCCGCCCAGCACTGCACGCACGTGCGGGGCGTCGGTGCGCGGCCGACGGTTGACGAGCGCGTCGGCGACGACGAAGGTGGCCGCTGCCGCGGTGCCCCGGTACTCGGCGACGGCGAAGACGGCGGCGGCCTCCATGTCCGCGACGAGGATGCCTTCGGCGCCGTACCGCGTTACCTCCTGCACGGTTTCCCGGTAGGGCGCATCGGTGCTCCACGCGGCGCCGGTGCGTGCCGGCAAGCCGTGGGTGCGAAGGGTCCGGTGCAGGCTCCGGCTCAGCGCGGAGGCGGGGCGGGCGTAGCGTGCGGGGGCGAGGTAGTGGCGGGAGAGGCCTTCGTCGCGCAGGGCTTGGGAGCACACCACCACGTCTCCGGCGGTGAGGGACGTCTGCAGCGATGCCGCGGTCCCGACGGTGATGACCGTGCGCGCACCTAGTGCGATCAGTTGTTCGAGCACCAGGCCGGCGGCGGGAGCGCCCGGGCCGAAGCCACCGCACAGGCCCACCGTCGCGCCGTGGCGCTCGATCAGTCCCAGCTCACCGCGAGCCCACCCCGGGAGCGGGTGCACGGCGAAGCGGGCGTGAGCGTCGTACAGGACGGTCCGCTGGTAGACGAGGATGACGCCGGCGAGGCCCGAGAGCGTCGCATGCGGGTGCCGGGAGCGTACATAGGCGGCGTGCTCCGCGGGGTCGGTCACCGCCGGGAGAGTGTGCTTGCCGGGACCTGGGAGAAGCCCGTCGCCGCTCACTGGGCGGCCTCTCGTGCGGCCAGGGCGGTGGCGAGCCGGTCCTCGGCGGTGCGGTTGACGTGGTTGAGGGCGTGCCACGGCAGGACGGGATCGTCCATGTGCCGCAGGTGCCGGTCATAGTCCAGGCCGTGTCGGTCGAGCGCCTCGACGAGTTGGTCCTTGGTCAGTTCCGCCAGGTCGGTGCCGGCGTCGTAGAGGTCTTCCAGGACATGGCCGACGCGACGGTCGCCGCGGGAGCAGACGACTTCCAGGTGCATCCGGCCGGTGGCGAACTGCTCCACCCGGTAGTACGCCTCGAAGTCCGTGTCACCGGCCAGCGCGCGGACGCGGTCGCGGATCTGGTCGCCGTAGGCGTGGACCACGTCCGGGTCCGTCATCGCCAGACGCTGTGTGGGCGTGCCGGGCTTCGGCATGAACTGGTGCAGCTTGATGATCACGTTGGTGTCCGTGGCACCGAGCCGCCGCCGCACGTCCACGGCGTAGTCGGCGATGGCGAGACGGTCTGCGGGGCGCTCGCCGGGGGCGCCGATGATGAAGTAAAGCATGACCGTGTTGATGTTCCCGTTCGCCCGGCACAGTTCAAGGGCCCGGTGGATGCGCGCGGGAGTCTGAGTCTTGCCGTACAGCGCGACGAGGTCGGGACTGGCCCACTCGGGGGCAATGGTGATCACGCCGCGCGCCTTCGCCGCGTGCAGTTCGGTGAACAGGTGGCCGAATTCGCCCAGTTCGGTGACGGCGTCGAGATAGTCGGCGCTGATCTCGTCGGCCCGGATAGAACCGATGATCGTGGTCACCTGGCGGCCTGCGGTGGCGGCACGGTGGGCGTAGGCGCGCAGGCGCTCCAGGAGTTGTTGGCGGTGCCGGTACTGGGTGAAGGTCGGTGCGCTGATGATGACGGTGGGGACCTGGAGTTCTTCGAGACGGTCGATGTAGGCGAGCAGCAGTGGGAGAGGTGCCTGCCGGAAGGGCGGGATCCCGAGGTTGCAGAACGAGCAGGTGTGGCGGCAGCCGATGACCGGGTGCATGCCGGCGGCCGTCCCGTCGGTGATCGGGTAGACGAAGTGTGCGTCGCGCAGCTCGCCGACGCCGAGGTACTGGGCGTGCACGCGCGCCGGCACCCTGGCGCTCCGGGGGCCCAGCGCCTGGACGCCGCCGCCGGGAGCGAAGTGCGGTTCGTACAGGGCCGGCACATAGAGCCCGGGCACCCGCGCAAAGTCCTGCAGCAGGGCCGCCCGCGCGGGCGGCGTGCCGGCCGCGGGGTGCGCGGCCTTGGCCCGATGGACGAGGTGCAGCAGCTCGGCGAGGGACTGTTCGGCTTCGCCGATGGCCACCACGTCGAGGTAGTCCGCCAGCGGTTCGGGGTCGGCCAGGCCCTGGTTGCCGCCGATGACGAGCGGGTGGCGGCCCGGGACACGGTCGCGGCTGCGCCGGGGGATCCCGGCCAGATCCAGCAGGCGCAGCACGCTGTGCAGATCCCCCGCGTTGATCATGGAGATGCCGACGATGTCCGCCTCCCGCACCGGACGGGGCGACTCGACCGTGCGGTAGGGCACACCGTCCGGGGTGGAGAGACGGTTGCCCTCCCGGACGAGACAGTCGTACTGCAGGGCCCGTTCGGCGACGGCCGGGATGTGCGGACTGCGGTTGACCAGGTCGTACAAGGCCATCGGCCCGTTGCACATCAGCGAGAAGGCGTGGCCGAACGGGAGCATGAAGACCATGCGCAGCAGGCCGCCGGAAGTCTTGCGCGGGTACGGGGCGGTCAGACGGGTCTCGTGCAGGTTGGCGATCTCCTCATCGAGGACCGACGCCGGGCCGGGGCTGAGGGCGTGCGGTACCTCACGGCGGTGCGGGTGAGTGCGGGGCTGGTCGGGCGTGGTGTTGGCGGACGGGCCGTGCGGGGTCTCCGAGTGCTCCGCCGCGGGGGCCGCCTGGGCGGGTACGGCGCGGTCGGCGGACGTGCCGGGGGCGGCGGGGCGGGTGTCGGGGCGGGGCGAAGCAGGGGTGCGGCGTGCCATCATCGGTCGTCCTTCGGGGTCACGGTGCCGGGTACGTGCGGGCGACCTGGGCGGTGGCCTGCCGGATGGCGTCGGTGATCTGCTGCTCGTCGGCAGCGGGGATCCGCGGGTGCAGGCAGGGGCACAGCAACCGGTCGATGAGCCGTTCGGCGCGCGGGCAGCTCCGGCCACCGACGTGCTCGCGCACCCGGCGGTGGAAGAGGTAGGCCGGCCGGTCGCTGATGATGCTGCCGACCCCGTACTCCCGGGCCAGGGTTTCCATCAGCGCATCGCGCCCCCGGCCGGCCCAGGTCTCGGGCACGAGCAGGTTGTGCCGGTAGTACAGGTGCTGACGATCAGGCAGGGTCGGCGGCGGTGTCAGCTCTTCGACGTCGGAGAGGAGCGTGGTGCGCTGGTGCGCACGGGCGATGCGCGCGTCGTTCATCTCGTCCAGGCGGGCGAGCTGGACCAGTCCGACGGCCGCCTGGGCCTTGGTCATCATCTGGTTGGTGCCCCATTCCTGGGTGCCGCCGTAGGTGCGCAACTGGCGCAGGCGCTCGGCCAGGAAGGCGTCGTTGGTGGTGACCATGCCGCCCTGGCCGAGGGTCGTCATGAGTTTTTTCGACTCGAAGGAGAACATCGTGGCCCAGCCCTCGGCGCCCACACGGGCGCCGGACGGGGACCGGCCGCCGCAGGCCCGCGCGGCGTCCACGATCACCCGGGGCGGGCCGTGCACCGGATGCGGGTGCCGCGCGGCCAGCTCCACGAACGGGCGCAGGTCGCAGACCGCGCCGTTCCAGTGCGTCACCACGATGGCCCGCGTCCGGGCGCTGAGGACCCGCTCGGTGTCCGCCGGGTCAAGGTTCAGCGTGGGCAGCGCGGGTTCGGCCAGAACGAGGCGGGCGCCCTGACCGATGACGGCCAGGTGCGGGCCGACGAAGTTCACGGCACAGGAGACCACTTCGTCCTCGGGGCCCAGGTGCAGGCAGCGCAGCAGCATCTCCAGGGCGGTGCCGCCGGAGTTGAAGGCGACGGCGCACCGGCTGCCGGTGTAGACGGCGAACGCCTCCTCGAAAGCGGCCACGCCCACGGCGGCCTTCCAGCCGATCCGCCAGTTGTCCGACTCGGCCAGCAGCGCGTCCACCGCGGCGTGCTCGGCGGCCGTGTACCAGCCGCCCTGAGCCGGTTCGACCGGCCACCGCAGGCGGGACCGGGAGCGGGGCACGGTCGCACGGTCAGTGGGCATGGCGGTCCTCTTGGCGACCCTCTGGGCGGTTCTCGAAGTCGGTGATGAGCGCGAGCTTCGCCGCGGCCGACGAGGTCACGTCGAACCGGTAGGTCATCCACTGCCGGACCAGCTCCCGGGCCAGGCCGAGACCGACCACGCCCTGCCCGAGCGCCAGCATCTGGGCGTTGTTGTGGAGCACGGCGTGCCGGATTGACAGCGGGTCGTGGGCGGTCACCGCGCGCACTCCCCGGACCTTGTTGGCCGCGATGGCGATGCCCAAGCCGGTGTGACACACCAGCACCCCCCGGTCGGCCGCGCCTGCGGCGACCATCTGCGCGGCCGCGAACGCCACCTCTGGATAGACGGCACCGCCTCGGGCGTCCACGCCGACATCCGTCACCGACGAGACCAGCACACTGGACCGCAGGTCTGCGGCCAAGGCTTCCTTGTACGCGTGACCGGCCTGGTCGGAGCCGACCACGATGCGCAACCGTTCCACCAGTGCCCCTTTTCCACGTGATGCCGCCGGGCCGCGCCGGTGGCCTGTGCCCTCATCTCACCGTCCGCCCGCCGCTCCGGGGAGGGCTCACACGAGGGCTCACAGCTCGCAGCGGCGGTTCACCGCTACCCTGCAGGGCAATAACCTCGGCGGCGCACCCTGCGCGCTTCGGTCAACTCTCGGCACCCAGGCCTGATCATCAGGCCCTACGGCGCCCGACAACTGTCCCCGTCTCTTCGCATAAGCCTTTTCCAGCGCTGCCCCGGAAGGGGGACAGGTGCCCATGACTGACCGCCGGGCCCGCCCGCCCAACACGGAACTGGCCCGGCTCATCGAAGCCTGCGGCGCGAGCAAGAAGTCCTTGGCTCTGCGCGTGAACCAGTTGGCGCACCACGCCGGAATACAGGCCTCCTACTCCCACACCAGTCTCGCCAACTGGGCCCGGCGGGGCGTGACCCCGAAGTGGCCCGTGCCCGTACTGCTCGCCCAGGCGGTCGCCGAACGCCTCGGCCGGCCCGTGACCCTCGCCGACATCGGCATGGAACGGGACGAGACACCGGATGCTCAGGTGGGATTGGATTTCGCCCGGGACCGTGCAGATGCGGTCCGTGTCGCCACCTCGTTCTGGAGCAGCGTGAACCGTCGCGATTTTCTGACCGGATCCGGCTTCGCCGCATCCGCCTTCACCACTCCGGTGACCCGCTGGCTGGCCATCCCCGCCGACCAGACGGCCGATCACAGCGGAGGCCGGCGGGTCGGCCGGGCCGACCTCGCCGAGCTGCGCGAGTCCGCTGACGAGGCCCGCCGCTGGGACTCCAAGTACGGCGGCGGCAACTGGAAGGCCAGTTCCGTCACCGCCTGCCTGACCCAGCGCTCCGCTCCCCTGCTGCGCGGCTCCTTCTCCGACGCCGTCGGCCGCGAGCTGTTCTCCGTCACCGCGGAACTGTCCCGCCTCGCCGGGTGGACCGCTTTCGACGTCGGCCGCCATGACGCCGCGCAGCGCCACTTCATCCAGGCACTGCGTCTGGCCCGCGCCGGCGGCAATGTACAACTCGGCTGCTACGTCCTGACCACCATGGCCATGCAGGCGCTCCTGCGCGGTTTCGTCTCCGAAGCCATCGACATGGCCCAGGGCGCCCACGAACGCGGCAAAGGCCAAGCCGTCCCACGGGTGCTGGCCTTCACCAAACTCATCGAGGCCCGCGCCCACGCCCGAGACAACAATGCCCCAGCAGCCTCCCGGGCCCTGGCCGCCTCAGAAACCCTCCTCGGGCAGGCCGGCGCCCGACAAGGTGATGACCCGGCCTACATCGACTTCTATCATCACGCCCGGCTGTCCGCCGACGCGGCCGAAATCTTCCGGGACCTGCACAACCCCGAGGCTGCCCTCGCCTGGAATCAGCAGGCCGCCGCCATGCCAGCGGGCGTCTTCACCCGCTCGGTCGGCATGCGGCTCGCCATCGTCGGCACCGCCCACCTCCAGGCCCGCGACCTGGACCGCGGTCTCGCGCTCGGGCACCAATCCGTCGACATCCTCGCCCGCGTCCAGTCCACCCGGGCTTCGGACTACGTCCGCGAGTTCACCACCGCCCTGGCCCCCTGGCGCCACGAGCCGGCTGTCCGCGGCTTCGTCCACCGCGTCCGCACCGAACTGAACATCGCGGCCTGACGGCCATCTGGTCAACGACAGGAGCGTCCGGCCGGCGAGCCGCGTCTACCTGGATGGTGGCAGGCGCCTCTCCCGGTGTTCCAGATGCACCCGGCCGGGACCTGCGGACGTACCCCAGCACCGTCACACAGCATCGGCAAGCCTCCTGATACCCGTCCCGCCCGGCCTTCCGCACCAACAGGGTGGCTCGGCGATTGTTACGGGCGGGGCGCGGAGCGGACTCGCGCACCGACGCATGCTCCAAGCTTCCCCGGCCGGGAGCCCCCGCTACGCGTCCCTGGGCACAGGCTCGCAAGACACCCAGCCGTCCGAGCGCGGCCGACTTGGAGCAGCTACTGCTGCGCTGCAGTGATCCCGACGGGGCGGGCTGCCCCCGCGGGGACCAGTTCGCCGAGACACCCCCGTTGTTCGGTCCACCCGGCGTCGCCGCTGGGTGAGACGCCGGGTGCGGTGCTGTCGTGTCCCACTGCGAGGCAGGCACCAACGACGACAAGAGCACCTGCCCGTCCTCGGCCGCCGGACACCTCGATGAGCGTCGTCGGCGCCCTCTGCCGCGCACACCGACCGCAGATTTCACGATTTCCCCCTACGGCAGGCGCCGCTGACCGTAGGCTCCATTCGCGCGGCATCCTGCTCTGCCTCCGATCCACCACGCGCTCGGACACCGAGTCCGGGGCCGATCACCGGAGGTACGCAAGATGCGACGCCGCTTAGGGAACCTGGCCGACCGGCTGGGCCGACGCGAGCTGGCACTCATCGTCATCGGAGCCGTCGTCTCTCCTGTGGCAGCCAAGATCGTGGACGCCCTGCTGTAGCTGACGAACCTGGTGTTTACGCCACCAGGTTCGCCAGCCGCTCAGCGGCCGGGTGCCCACCAGCCCCGGGGACACGTCCTACGTGTCCCCGGGGCCAGCGGCTCGGCTATCGGGCACGGACCGTTACAGCCCCGCACAGCTTTCCTCACACCTTTGCGGTAACCCATGCGCTTCGATGGTGCGCGTACAGGGTTGACTTACTTCTGGCGTGAGCCTCTCACATGACTGTTGCGTACGCACTAGTTATTCGACAAGCGACGCTTGCTTCTTGACTGCCCATTCGACGCTCTCGACTCGTTTCGTTGACCCCTCACAATCGTGTGCCGGCATGGATGTATCGGCAGGGATTGGGGGGCGTCTGGCCAACCGGGTGCCACGCCACGCTGCGAGAATGCACCGGGCTCTCTCCCTTGTGCATCAACTGCGCAGCGATGTCACGCAGCTCACCGCACGTCGCAATCACGTGGTGACTCGGGATGCGTAACGAGTGGATCCGCAGGTGGTCAAGCAGCGTCTTGTCTGGGTCGAGCTCTCGTCCCCGGGCTCGCGCGGGCGACAGGGGCTCCGTTCGTATCCCGTGTCCAGCAGGTCCTCGATCAACACCGGCCGGGCAGGCTCCCCAGTGTCACTGCCCTACCCAGTGCGAAGGTCCCTCCAGGCCAGGACGACCCAACCGTCGGCGACCGGGCGGATGGTGGCCTGCTGACGTCTGCCGTCCCTTGTTCCGAGCGGGCCACGCACGCGACACGTCGGGCGGGGCGCTGTCAGTGGGGTGTGCTTGGCTTTTTCGCACACTCGGTTGCACTGGGGCGGCGACGTCAGGCAGTGAAGGGGTTGGGGTGTCCATGGGTGCTGAGGACGTGCCGAACGAGTCGTTGTGGGGGAAGTCGCGGGGGCTGGATCCGCAGTTGCCGCCGTATCCGCTGGTGCGGCATCTGCTGGATGCGGCGGCCATGGCCTTGCATCTGTGGGACGAGTACCTGTCGGCGAACCAGCGGTGCAGCATCGCAGCTGGTCTGGGGGTCGGCGATGACGAGGCAGCGGCGCGGGCGGCGGTCGGCCTGTGTGCCGGGTTGCACGATGTGGGCAAGCTGTCCGGCTTCCAGTTCTGTTCCCGGCACGGCCGCGCACACCTTGATCCGGTGTTCCGTGCGGATGCCGGGACGATGACGGCCGACCGGATGGGGCATGACGTGGCCGGTCTGAAGGCGGCCGAGGCCGCCCTGGCCGCCCTGGGGTTCGATACAGAGGACGAGTACGGGGCCGCGGCACGGATCGCGGAGATCATCGGGGGGCATCACGGCCGGTTCCACCGCCCGGATGACACCGGGGGCGACGATCCCTTCCTCGGTACCGGTGTGTGGGAGCGGCAGCGGGTGGCCCATGTGAGGGCGGTGCACTGTCTGCTGGGAGCGCCTGCGGAGCCGGAGTCTTTTGATGCGCCTGCGGCCGTGCTCGTGACGGGTGTGGTGATTCTGGCGGACTGGCTGGTCAGCCAGGCGGACTACCTGCGGCGTCGGCAGCAGAGCCTGGAGGCATCGCTGGAGGCGCACTTCGTGCGGTCCTGTGCGGATGCGGCGGGGCTGCTGGCCGAGGCCGGGCTGACGCCGGTGGAGTTGTCCCGGCGCGGCTTCTCGGAGGCGTACGGGATCGCCGGGGAGCCCAACCCGCTGCAGCGATCCGTCATGGAGGAGCTGCCCGGTGCGGTGGGAGGTGGTGGGCGGGGCGGAATCCTGCTGGTCACTGCGGCGCCGGGGGACGGCAAGAGCGAGGCTGCTTTGGAGGCCGAGCGCGTGGTGTCGGCCGCGTTCGGGACCCGGGGGCTGGCTTTCCTGCTGCCGACGATGGCGACGAGCGATCAGATGTACGGGCGGGTGGCGGGTGCGCTGCGCCGGCAGGCGGGGGATGGTGCCGGGCTGACGCTCGTCCACAGCATGGCCTGGCTCAACGACGCCTACAGCGACGACGACCTGGCCGCGGGGACGCCGGTGGTGACCTGCGACGGTGACGAGCGGGCCGTGGGGCGGGAGCGTGCTGAGGCGGACATGCGACCGCGGCAGTGGCTGCGGGGGGCGAAGCGCCCGCTGCTGGCGCAGTTCACGGTGGGCACGGTGGATCAGGCGCTGATGGCGGTGCTGCCGGTGCGGCACAACGCCCTGCGGCTGCTGGCGTTGTCGAACAAGACGTTCATCGTGGACGAGGCGCATGCCTACGACCCGTATATGCAGGTGCTGTTGGCGCGGCTGCTGAACTGGCTGGGGGCCTACGGGGTTCCGGTGGTGCTGCTGTCGGCGACCTTGCCGGCCTCCGTGAGCGACCGGCTGATCAAGGAGTATCTCCGGGGCGCCGGCCACCGCACGGATCGCCTCGCGCAGCTGTCCTTCCCGGCGCCGTACCCGGGCTGGCTGTATGTGGATGCCGCCGCGGCACCAGGTAGCAAGGGCCCGCGGGCCACTGCGATCTCCGAGGAGGCCAAGCAGGCGCAGGCCGTCGAGCGGAGCATGGCGCTGCGGGTGCAGGTCGAGCCGGTCACCCACGGGCCGACCCAGCCGGCGGCGCGCCGCCGGCTGGCGGTGATCGAGCGGCTGCTGGCCCCGGTCGTCGAGGGTCAGGGCGGTGTCGCGCTGGTGGTCTGCAACACGGTGGCCGACGCACAGGAGACCTATCAGGCGTTGCGGGCGCGCGTCGATGACCGCTCCCACCGTGACGGTGGTGACGTGCAGCTCCTGCACGCCCGGTTCCCCGGGGAGGTGCGGGAGCGGCGTACCGCGTCGGTTACCGGCGGGCTGGGGCGCACCGGGCCGCGGCCGGTGCGCCGCATCGTCGTGGCCACGCAGGTGGTCGAGCAGTCGCTGGACCTGGATGCCGACCTGGTGATCAGCGATCTGGCGCCGCTGGCGCTGTTGTTGCAGCGGGCCGGCCGGTGCTGGCGGCACGAGAACTGGTGGGCCCGCCGCACGCGGGCCGACGGGCCCAGTCGCCCGGCCTGGGCCGGGGAGCCGGTGCTGGTGGTCCTGGATCCGCTGGCCGGGGGCGGCAGCGTGCCGCGGCACTGGGGCGAGGTGTATACCGAACACCTCCTGGCCGCCACGTCCGCGGCCGTCGCTGCCCTGGACGGGCGCACCGTCGCGGTTCCCGGCGAGGTGCAGGCGCTGGTGGAGTCCGTGCACGGCGCGGCAGCGGAGCCCGTCGACTGGGAGGCCCTCGACGCCCGGGGCCGGACGGCCTGGAGCGCGCATCGCGGCAAGGAGCTCGCCGAGCGCGGGCAGGCGGGCCTGGTGGCCATTCCCCGGGCGCAGCAGGTGGGTGGGCTGCATGCGCTGCACAGCCTGCCCGGCGAGGAGGACGAGTGGGAGACCGCCACCCGGCTGGGAGCGGAATCGGCGCGGCTGCTGTGCGTCTACCTGCACCCGGACGGCCGCACGACCCTCGACCTCGATGGCCAGGAGCCGCTGCCTGCGGCCGGCCCCGGTGATGCGGTCACGGCGGCTGCGGTCCGTGCCGTGATGCGCCGCACGGTGCCGGTGCGCGGGACCTGGTTTTCGGGAGAGGACCGGGAACGGCTGGCGCCGCCCGCCGCGTGGGGGCAGCATCCGCTGCTCAGCGAGGTCTTGGTCCTGTGCCAGCCGGTGGTGGCAGGGGTGCCGCAGCCGGTGGCGGTGAGCGGCAAAAGGCTTCACCTGGACGAGGATCTGGGGCTGGTACGGCAGTAGGCAGCGTCGGCTGTGTAGTGCGCACCCCCACGGTGGCGGGGAGAGAGCTCCGCAGAGGACCGGTCCGCGCTCGTTCAGCGGAACACCCCCACGGTGGTGAGGAACAGTGACACGAAGGCGCGGACTGGGCATCGCCCGGCTGCACGATACGCCGCAGCCGACGCGGCACGCAGCGTCGGCGCCTGCGCGTGCGGGCGGCCGTCGGCTCGTTCCCCCCATCCGGCCCATCGCGGGCACCGCCCTCACGTACCGACCCCCCTCTTGAACTCCCCGGTCTTTCAGCTTGATTGGGCTGCGGACGATCGCCGGCTCTGGTTCACTCGGCCGTGGGACCCGGCCCCGGACGCCCGTTGTCAGTGGCGGGTGCTTGGATGTGCAACACGTCGCGGCAGGCACACCGTTGGCGAAGGCGCGCCCCGGTCCGGGGTGTGCTGTGCTGCGTTTCGTCGGTGAGAGGGGATGGCGGTGGGTGGGGGGTTCGATCTGCGGGACGAGCCGTGGATTCCGGTGCGCTTAGCAGACGGTGCGCCGCAGCGGCTGGGGCTGCGCGGGGTTCTCCAGCGGGCGCACGAGATCACCGACCTGGAGCTGCCGGTGGCACCGGCCGCGGCGGGCCTGCTGCGCATCCTGGCCGCGGTGACGGCCCGGGTCGCCGGCGCACACGGGGACACACTCGGCGATCCGGGGCCGGCGGAGAACCTCCAGGACTGGCTGCGACTGCGACACAAGATCCTGCGTCACGGCAGGTTCGAACCCGGCGCGGTGGACGCGTACTTCGATGAGGCGGTGCCGGCGGGCCGATTCGATCTCTTCGATGCCGCGCGGCCGTTCCTGCAGGATCCGCGGCTGGCGACGGAGTGCGTCACGGCGAGCGGCGAGCCGAATCCGTCGGGGGTCAACAAGCTCGTCTTCGGACGGCCGACCGGCGTCAACGGCGCCATTTTGTTCGGGCACTTCACCGACGCCGCGCCGGCGCCGGTCCCCGCGGCCGAGGCCGCCTGGCACCTGATCGCGCAGCTGTTCTTCGGCCCGTCGGGCCAGTGCACCCCCCGGCGCATCACCGACCAGCGCACCGGCAGCACCGACGCGGCCCCGTTGCGCAAATCCGTGTCGTACTTCCCCTGGGGGCGAGAGCTGTTCACCACGCTGGTGCTGGCCGTGCCCCGCCCCGATACGGCCCCGGACGAAGGAGGACAGGATGCGTGTCCATGGGAGGAGGACCTCCGCTCCCCGCTGGCGCCGCTTGAGCCCCTGACCTGGCCGGGGCGGCTGCTGACCGGCCGGTTCCGGCACGCCGCCCTTCTGGTGCCGTCCGCAGATCACCGCGCGGTCACCGACGCCTACCTCACCTGGGCCACCCACGAACGGCTCCACCGGGTGCGCGACCCGTACCAGATCCTGGACCGGCGCGCGGACGGCGACTTCCAGCCGCGGGAGGCGGACAGCGCCCGGGCGCTGTGGCGCGATGTGGACGCGCTGCTGCTGAAGACCAGCCGCACCGACGCGCAGCGCCCGCCCTGCCTGGAGGAGCTGCCCAAGGCCCTGCGGCCGACGCTGCGGGTGCGGGCGTACGGCTTCGACCAGGACGGGCAGCAGAAAGACAGCGTCTGGTTCCAGGCGACGACTCCCCCGGTGCTGCAGTGGCAGGAGGAGAACGACCGGTCCATGGCCCACCACATCGCCCGCTGTCACGAGGCGGCCGAGCGCACCGGGCAACGGCTGGAGCTCGCCGCCATGGTCGGCTGGAAGCTGTCCGCCGACCCGGCCGCGGACGCCTCGCCGACGGCCAAGGTCCGTCTCGATCGCCGCAAGCCCGGACCGTGGGCGTCCGCGGCGCTGCACCGGTTCTGGCCGGCCGCCGAGGACACGTTCTGGCGCCTGGCCGTCCCCGAGCAGTCCGGGACGGAGGTCATGCGGCCCTTCGTAGAGGCGGCGCTGACCGCGCTGGACGCGGCCGTCGGCGGGGTCAGCAGGGCCGACATCCGCGTGGCCCGGGCCCGCAGCCGGGCCCGCGGCCTGCTGCTGGCGCTGCTGCGCCCGGCCACGGCCGACTGACCCGACCGCACCCGCATCATTCCCCGCTCCACCCCACCACCACCTGTCACCGCATGCGGTGATGCCCCGGCCCACCGTCACCCCCGTTAGGGAAGTGCCATGAGCAGTACACCCTCCGCGCCCGCGGCGCGGCCGAGCCAACAGCGCGCCTCCGACCGGTTCATCGCCTACGTCCAACAGCTGTGTGCCTCCAACCGCACGCGCGCCGAACTGCGCCGCGGGCTCGGCCTGCCCGTCGACCGCTGCAACTACCTCCACCGCTACCTGGTGCCCTTCCTCGCCCCGACCCACGGCAAGCAGGTCCCCCGCGAGCAGCGGCGCGCGTACTACGCGGTGGCCGCCCTCATCGCGGCCCGCCCCCGTGCCGTACGCGACGCCGAGCCGGCGGGCTGGCACGAGGGGCGGCCGCCGGAGAACTGGTTCGCGCGCGCGAACCTGGGCGCCTGCCTGGGATACGCCGCGGCCGACGGCGTCCTCAAGGCCCGGTCGGCCGAGAACGTCCTGCACCTGATGTGCCGGCAGAGCGCCGAGAGCATCCACCCCGGGCTGCCGGCGCTCACCCGGCAGCTGGCCAACGGGGGCGTGGCGGTGGACTGGGCGGTGCTGCTGGAGGACCTCGCCCGCTGGGACCGTGACCGGGACCGCATCGCCACCCGCTGGCTGGAGAGCTACTTCCGGGTCCTGCACGCCGAGAACCCGGCCGACCTGACCGTACCGAACGCACTCAACGACAGCACCGAGGAGAACGAGTCATGAGCCTCTACCTGGACCTCAGCGCCCTGCAGTCGGTCCCGGTCGCCAACCTCAACCGGGACGACCTGGGCTCGCCCAAGCAGGTCAGGTACGGCAACGCACCCCGCATCCGGGTCTCCAGCCAGTCCTGGAAGCGGGTGATCCGCGACGGCGTGGAGACCGACCTCGGCGAGAAGGCCGTGCGGACCCGGATGGTGCCCGTCAAGGTCCGTCAAAAGCTGGAGGACGCGGGCTGGCCGAAGCCGCTCGCGGAGTTCGCGGGAGAGCAGGTCGTCGCCAGCGTCGGGAAGAAGGGCATCGGCACGGAAAAGGAGGGGCACACCTCCGTGCTGCTGTTCGTGCCTGCGGCGGCGATCGAGGACCTGGCCGCGGTGTGCTCAGATCACCGTGCGGCCCTGGAGAAGGGCCAGACGGCCAAGAAGCCGGGACGACTGCTGCCCGCGGAGCGCATCGAGGACATCCTCAAGCAGCGCACCTCGTCCATCAGCCTGCTCGGCCGCATGCTGGCGGAGGTGCCCGGCGCCAACGTCGACGGCGCGGCGCAGGTCGCCCATGCCTTCACCACGCACGCCGCCGAGCCCCAGCGCGACTACTTCACCGCCGTCGACGACTGGACCGGCGAGACGGAAACCGGCAGCGGCCACCTGGACACCGCGGAGTTCAGCGCCGGGGTCTTCTACCGCTACGCCACCGTCAACGTCACCGACCTGATCAAGAACCTGGAAGGCGACGCTAAAACGGCCCGCACCGTGCTGCAGTCCTTCGCCGAGCACTTCCTGTTCTCCCTGCCCCAGGCCAAGCGCACCAGCACCGCCCCGCACACCCTGCCCGACCTGGCCTACCTCGCCGTGCGCGAGCACCGTCCCATCTCGCTGGCCGCCGCCTTTGAAACCCCCGTGACCGCCGATGGCCGCGGCGGCTTCTCCCCCGCCTCACGCACCGCGCTGGCCTCCTACGCGACGCAGATCAACCGGCTGACCGGCCAGCGCCGCCGGCGCTTCCACGGCCACACCACCATCGCCCCCGACGAGCAGCTGGCCGGGATCGGCGACGCCCACGACTCCTTCGACCAGCTCACCCAAGCCGCGGTCGACAGCGCCCTTCCCGCCCCCGGGCAGCCGGCATGAGCGCACTGATCCTGCGCCTGGCCGGACCGCTGCAGTCCTGGGGCGAACGCTCCGCGTTCGCCCCGGTGCGCGACACGGCGCCGTTTCCCACCCGCTCCGCCCTGACCGGGATGTTCGCCGCCGCCGAAGGCATCAGCCGCGACGACAGCGGCGCCCTGCACCGCTACCGGCCGCTGCGGTTCACCATCCGCATCGACCGGCCCGGCGTCCCGCTGATCGACTACCACACCGCCGGCGGCGGCCGTCGCACCTCCCGTACGGCGGCCACCAGCGGCGGCAGCAACAAGGGCGCCGCCGTCATCACCCGCCGCCACTACCTGGCCGACGCGGTGTTCGTCGTCGCGGTCTCCGGGCCCGAGCCCACCATCGACCGCCTGGCCCGCGCCCTGCGCCGCCCCTGCTGGGCCCCCTACCTCGGCCGCCGCTCCTGCGTGCCCGACGAGCCGCTCCTGCTGCACGCCCGCGCCGCCGACCCCGAGACCGAACTGCGCACCCGTGTCCCGCTCAGCCGCACCCCCCAGCCGACAAGCTCCGGCACCGCCACCCTCGCCGTCCCGTTCCTCTACGAACACCCGCCCACCGACGGGCAGCCCGGCGCCGAGGCCGACACCGTCAGCGTCAACGACATCCCGCTCAGCTTCTCCCCCCAGGCCCGCGCCTACGGCTCGCGCACCCTGCACCGCACCACCGAACAGCTCCCCGCCGCCCTCGCCGGCCCCCAGCACACCCTGCTCCCCCGACTGATCGACTACGCCCGGGACCACGCATGACCGACCACCCCCTGCTCGCGCGCATCCGGCTCAACCCGCACAGCCGCGACGTCCAGCGCGATTTGCGCGACGCCACCGAAATGCACCGCACCGCCATGCGCCTGGTCCCGGACCACCTCGGCCACAGCGCCCGCCAGCAGGCCGGCCTCCTCTACCGCATCGACGAGAGCGACACCGCCAGCACCCTGCTCGTCCAGGCCCGCCACCTCGACCTCACCCGCCTCGGCGACGGCTACGGCCACGGCGAGGTCAAAAGCCTCGCCCCCATGTTCCAGGCGCTGCGCGAAAAGCTCACCGTCCGCTACCGCATCGTCGTCAACCCCTCCAAACGCGAACTCCTGCCGAAGTCCGCCGGCAGCAGACGCGGCCGCATCATCCCCCTCGCCGGAGCCGACGCCGACCAGTGGTGGACCCGCCGCGCCGCCGACGCCGGCCTCCACCTGACCACCCTCATCCCCACCCCGCTGCAGCCCGTGCGCCCGCACGGCAAGGACGCATCCTCCATGCGCCACAGCCTCATGCGCTACGACGGCACCGCCACCATCACCGACCCCACCGCCCTCACCCACGCCCTGACCACCGGCATCGGCCGAGCCAAACCCTACGGCGCCGGCCTCCTCAGCCTCGCCCCCGCCACCACCCGATGAGCACGCCCCGCAAGGGCGGCGACGCCCGCAGACGGCTCGCCGCCCCCACCCTGGCCATGCTGCCGCGCATCGCCGACTCCCTGTCCTTCCTGTACCTGGACATGGTCCGCGTCGTCCAGGACGACACCGGCGTCTGCGCGCAGATCCAGGCCGGTGACCGTACTGACCTCGTCTACCTCCCCACCGCCGCCCTCTCCTGCCTCCTCCTCGGCCCCGGCGTCTCCATCACCACACCCGCCCTGACCACCCTCGCCCGCCACGGCACCACCGTCGTGTGCGTCGGCGCGGCAGGCGTTCGCACGTACGCCGGCATCCTGCCCGACTCCCTGACCACTCACTGGCTCGAACTCCAGACCTCCGCCTGGGCCGACCCCGACCGCCGCCTGCACACCGCCCGCCGCATGTACGAGATGCGCTTTGCCGATGCCGACCTGCCCAACACCGTCGACCTCGACCAACTGCGCGGCATGGAAGGACAGCGCATGAAGGCCCTCTACAAAATCCTCGCCCAGCAGCACGGCATCGGGCGCTTCCGCCGCAACTACCACCCCGACCAATGGGACACGCAAGACCCCGTCAACCTCGCCCTGTCCGCCGCCAACAGCTGCCTCTACGGCATCGTGCACGCCGCCCTGCTCGCTCTCGGCCTCTCCCCCGCCCTCGGCTTCGTCCACGCCGGCACCCAGCACGCCTTCGTCTACGACATCGCCGACCTCTACAAAGCCGAAACCACCCTTCCCCTGGCCTTCGCCCTACACCAATCGCCCCACCCGGAGCAGGAAGCCCGCCGCCGCTTTCGCGACAACCTCCGTCTTTTGCGCCTGCTGCCCCGCATCGTCCGCGACACCCAGCACCTCCTCACCCCAGAAGCCACCACCGCCACCGACCACAGCGAACGCCACGACGTCGACATGGTCCACCTCTGGGACCCCAAAAAGGGCATCCTGCCCGCCGGAGTCAACTACGCCGGCGGCGACCGCTGATGCCTTCCCTGCTCGTCATCGCCACCACAGCCGTCCCCGACCATCTCCGAGGCGCCCTCAGCCGCTGGACCAGCGAAGTCGTCCCAGGCATCTTCGTCGGCGCGGTATCCGCACGCGTCCGCGACCAACTCTGGCAAGCCGTCACCGAAACCGTCGGAGACGGCGCCGCCCTCCTCGTCCACCCTGCCGACACCGAACAGGGCTACGCCCTCCGCACCGCAGGCACCCGCCGCCGCACCCCCATCGACTTCGACGGCCTCACCCTTATCCGCATGACCGGCACACACAAGGCAAAGAACGAGCAAACCCCTTTTTAAGTCGCAGGTCAGAAAGGGTCCTCCCCGCAGGCGCGGGGGTGCTTCGACCGGCCCGGCGGCTGTCAACCGCTGGGATGGGTCCTCCCCGCAGGCGCGGGGGTGCTTCGGCCTTGCCCACCACGCTCAGGCCCTGCCGCAGGTCCTCCCCGCAGGCGCGGGGGTGCTTCGCCGTCGGCCTCAGTCATCACTCGCTGATCGGAGTCCTCCCCGCAGGCGCGGGGGTGCTTCGCCGGTCGGCCTGCGTCTGGAGTACGGCCTCCGGTCCTCCCCGCAGGCGCGGGGGTGCTTCGGCGCTCTCCGACGCACCGAGGATGTAGCGCTGGTCCTCCCCGCAGGCGCGGGGGTGCTTCGTAGACGTTCTCCCAGAAATGGGTCACGTTCCCGTCCTCCCCGCAGGCGCGGGGGTGCTTCGCTTTCGACGGCGCCCACGGCGTCCTTGGCGGCGTCCTCCCCGCAGGCGCGGGGGTGCTTCGCCCGTCCGGTGAGTGCTCTGCGAGGCAGGTGCGTCCTCCCCGCAGGCGCGGGGGTGCTTCGAGAGCCTCCCACTCGTCCTCGCCGATGCGGCCGTCCTCCCCGCAGGCGCGGGGGTGCTTCGTCTGGGAGGACGTGTACGCGCCTCGCCTGTGGGTCCTCCCCGCAGGCGCGGGGGTGCTTCGGGCAGGGACCCCAGCAGGCGCGGGGGTGCTTCGCTCACCTGCCCAGCCTGCCCGCCCGACGGAGGGTCCTCCCCGCAGGCGCGGGGGTGCTTCGCTCGACGGCGTCTTCCCGGACGACCGTCTGGAGTCCTCCCCGCAGGCGCGGGGGTGCTTCGCGCCGGGCGGGCGGCTCTCCGCTGTCGATGCCGTCCTCCCCGCAGGCGCGGGGGTGCTTCGTCATGATCTGCTCAACTAGCATTACTGCGCTTGTCCTCCCCGCAGGCGCGGGGGTGCTTCGAGCGCGGCAAGGCCGTGGTTCCGGTCATCGGAGTCCTCCCCGCAGGCGCGGGGGTGCTTCGGTCTGCCACGTCTCCGAGGTGCCGGATATCTGGTCCTCCCCGCAGGCGCGGGGGTGCTTCGGTGCGATGCCGGCTCGGAGGGTGTGGATAACCGTCCTCCCCGCAGGCGCGGGGGTGCTTCGATGGCGCTCAGCCACCGCCGGGGGGGAGGGCGGGTCCTCCCCGCAGGCGCGGGGGTGCTTCGTCCGAGGGGAGAGTGCGGGCGGGCTTCCACTGGTCCTCCCCGCAGGCGCGGGGGTGCTTCGTCGTCGCCGTCCCAGTGCGCGAGCAGGTTGGGGTCCTCCCCGCAGGCGCGGGGGTGCTTCGGTCGCGATTGCAGATCGTGCAAACGGGGTGGAGTCCTCCCTGCAGGGGCGGGGGTGCTTCGAGACGCCGTGAACGAGCAAGACTCCGGGCGTAGTCCTCCCCGCAGGCGCGGCGGAGTTCCGGCGTTGTACCGGCGTCGTCGCCCAGCTCTACGCCCTCCCCGCAGGCGAATTCCAGGGGGCGATTCGCCGCCGAGGGAGGGGCTGCACAACCACCGCAGGTTCTCCCAGGCGTAGGGCGCTCCGTCGTCTCGGTCATTGAGTCCGGCGCACGTGAGTGTCCCCACCCCACCACGTCACTTGAAAAGATCACTCTGCAAGAGCTCCTCGTACACCGAACACGAAGCCACGCCGACGGAGCGACGCGTTGGTGGTGCGGGTCGGTGACCAGGCGGATAATGCGGATTCGGCCGCCGTCGCCCCTGCGTGACGATGCCGAGGACGTGCTTCTGACACCGGATGGCGCAGGTCGCAGCGGTGCCCCGACGTCATGGGCATTTGCCGAGAACATCCACATCGCGCGGTCTGGTGCGGGGCAGCTGCTCAGTACACCCGGCTCCATGGAGCCTTGCCCGTCCGCCCGCCTCAACCACACCGGCTGCGGGCATCGTACTGATCAAACCGTCCCGCACGGACGCCCCGCGCAACGCACGTGTCACAACAGTCCACCGCGGACTTCCTCGCACCGAGCGCACCGCCACGGCCCTTTCCGCCGGGCGGTATACCGTGGGCGGCGCAAAACGAGACTCCGCCGGTCCCTTCCGGCGCCCCGAAGGCGCCGGACTGTCAGCGCAGCGACAGCACCTCGGGCAGCCAGTGCTGCTGCCCGTCACCGCGGAGGGAACTCGTGGCGGGTGGCATCTGAGACCATCCAGCAGGTTCGGGGGCGGCATGCCGTACATCGAATGGCGCGGAAACAAGTGCCGGATCAAATGGTGGTCCGGTGAGTACCTGGCGAACGGCAGGAAGAAGTACGAGAGCAAGAGCGGCTTCGACGACGAGGAGACCGCCTACACCTACGGTCTGGATCGCGAGTACGAGGTCCGCCACGGCACGCGCATGGCCACGAGCCGCAGCGACCTCCTGATGGACGAGTACGGCTCGGAGGTCTGGCTGCCCGACCAGGATCTGCGTCCGGGGTCCGTCAAGCGGTACCGCTCGATACTCAAAGCCCAGATCAACAAGCAGTGGGACAGGCGCCGCGTCAACGAGATCGAAACCCCGGAGTACATCGCCTGGAAGAACGCGCTCCACCAGAAGGTGGAGCGCAAGGAACTGGCCCGGACCTACGTCGATGACATCCTCATGGTCTTCGGCATGCTGATGACCGACGCCGTGCAGCGGTACCGGCTCCGGACCGACACCCCCATCCCGCCGCCCACTCCTCGCCGCGGCCGGTTTGTGAAAAAGGTCCGCAAGAAGAAGCGCCCCCTGGCCATGGGCCCGGTCTACCAACTCGCCGTGAACGCGTACACGGTGTGGGGCTTCACCGGCTGGACCTACATCTGGGACGCGGCCTTCCAGGGGATGCGGCCCGGGGAGATGTTCGGGCTGCAGAAGGTCTACGCGGCGCCGGCCTGGCCAACCTCCGAGCCCGACCGGGAGCAGCGCAAGGAGTTCCAGGAGCGGTACGCGCGGATGCCCGCGACCCGGGTGCAGTTCCAGCACCAGTGGGTGGACGGGAAGAAGACACTCACCGCCCCGAAGTACGACTCCCACCGCACCCTCGTCCAGGCACCCTTCCTGACGGCCATGCACACCGCGCTCGCGGCATCGCACACCTCCCCGTGGTCGTTCCCCTCGATCAACGGCGGGACGCTGCTCGGGGCATCCTTCGGACGGGATTACTGGTGGCCGATCCGGGACGGAGCCCCCGCCCGCGAGGGGCTCCGGGGCCTTCCGCGGCCCGCCATCCCGCCCGTGGAGGAGTTCGCGGTGGGCGGGTGGCCGATCTACCGGCTGCGGCACTGGATGAAAGAGTGCCTCGAAGAAGAGGGGCACAGCGATACCGCCATCGAGACCCGCATGGGACACGAGCTTGCCGGCGTCAAAGGGCTGTACAGCAACCTGACCCTCAAGATGGAGCAGAACATCGTGGAGGCCCAGCAAGAGCGGTGGGAGGGTTTTTTACCGGGCAGCCGGAGGCCTGTGGACGCCACCGTTTCCCACTCCTCTCCCAGTCGACCAGACGACGGCCTGATTTTCCCAGGTCGGAGCCCTGGTAGGCGTGGCTGTCAGGTGAGCGTACGGTTCACCGCGCCCGGGGCGGCGCCACGGGTGGTGGCCCGGGAGCGGTCGACCGCAGCGTGCAGCCGCTTCGGTCAGCACGTCGTCGCGAGCACAGGCTGGCGCGCGCAGTCCGGGCACACCTACCTGCTGGCCGCGGGCAGCCGGGCGGTCACCGGCATCGAGGCGACGGGGGCGGTGCGGGCCTCGGCGGCGGGGCGGACCCTCGCCGTACGGGCCCCCGCGAACGCACGGGCGCAGGTCAGCGCACGCCTGACC
This sequence comes from Streptomyces paromomycinus, assembly GCF_003865155.1. Taxonomy (NCBI): domain Bacteria; kingdom Bacillati; phylum Actinomycetota; class Actinomycetes; order Kitasatosporales; family Streptomycetaceae; genus Streptomyces; species Streptomyces paromomycinus. The sequence goes on from NZ_BHZD01000001.1 coordinate 676,954, forward strand.
GGCGGCGGGACGCTGGCCGAGGTCGGACGCGCTGCGGAGGACTGACGGAGCGTTGCGGGGCGGGGGCGGCGCTGCCGGTGGGGCCGCCGGAGCCGACGGTGCCCCGCTCCGCGGCTTCGGCTCCGGACGTGCGCTCGGACGGCGCGATCTCGTCGGGGAACGCCTGGCCGAACTCCTCACGCAACCGGTCGGCCCACTCGACCGCGCCGGCGACAAACTGATGCCGCTGCTGCTCCTTTGATTTTCGTCCGCCTGTCACATCGTTGCGTCGGGCTCCGTCAGAGGGAGGACAGCAGGACCTGTTTCTAGGCTTGAGGAGTTGTCGACTATGGAAACGCGTGCGATCACGGCGGAGGTTCCGATGGTTCCGCGGATGCCGGAGGACCCGGCGGAGCTTGTTCCGGAGCTGGCGGAGGTGTCGGCGGCGTTGTTCAAGCTTGTCGGGAACGGTTCGGTGCCGCGTGCCACGATCAGTCTGGTCCAGTTGCGGGCCGGTCAGCTGGTGGGAAGTACGTACCTGACCGTTCTGCACACCGGTTTCCTGCGCACGGGCGGGGAGTCGGAGGAGCGGATCACGTCGGTGGCGTCCTGGTGGGACTCGCCGTACTTCACCGCCGCCGAGCGGGCCGCGCTGGCGCTCGTGGAGGCGGTGCTGCAGCCGTGCGCGGGCAGTGAGCGGGTCTCGGACGAACTGTATGCCCAGGTGGCCGAGTACTACGACGCCAAGTCGCTGGCCACCTTGATGTTCGCGATCGGTCAGGTCAACTTCTTCAGCGCCGTGGCCCTCATCGCCAAGCCGGTGCCCGGTCGTTCCTTCACCGACCCCTGGAAGTAGTACTGACCTGGTAGCGAACTGGGCGTCGGGCGCTCGTCCACAACAGCACTGGGTGCCCGCCTTCCTCGAAGGACGAGGACATCACCCGTAAAGTACGAGGACATCACCCGTCCTGGCGCTCGCATGCTGAACAAAGCAACGGACGCAGGGCCTGAGGAATTCGGAAAGAATCTTGAGGCGAACGGGTTCACTCGCACCGACAAGGGGCCGGACATCATGTACGAGGTAGACGGTTCTAGGTACCTACTTCGCGGAGAGGCTGACAACCACAAAGGATGGACTGCCCATTTCTGCAAGACGGGATCCAAGAACGCTGATATAGAGGTCAGGCCAGGTGAGGACTGATGGCAGGGGCCAGTTCGGTCGTCGACCGAAGTGGATACCTGAATGTCCGCTCTCACGGTGCAGCAGCCTTTAATCTCGACGCCAGGCTGCCTCGCCAGGTCTTCGTAGAGGATGCGCAGGATTCTCTGTTCTGCGAGTTCGACGCCGTCCTGGCCCCGGAATTCTGGCCAGCGCTCTGCGCGATGGCCCGATGGCACGGTGACACGCGGGTTGAGTTGCTGGTTCTCGAACCAGATGCCGAAGGGTTCCACCTCCCGGAGTATGGGATGTATCCGGCAATCTCACTGTCTGTCGATGCCGACATGGACGACTATTGGGCAGAGGTCGGACATGAGCCGAACGGCGACATCATGGGATCGATTGCAATTTCGGCGAAGGTCATTGCAGTGACCGGGCCTTCCGGGAGATGGGGGTGCTGGGGCGAGAGGGATCCGGAAGTCGCAGTTTTCCGTGGTTTCCCGAGTCCGGCAGCACGAACTGAATGGCGTGCTCGGTTCGGCCCCTTCTTGGAGGTGGCAGGCGCGCTGGAGTCCTATCTCCCCTTGACCTTCGCCGACCGGACCGTCCCAGACGAATATGCTGAGACTCTGACCGCCAACTATGGCCCCATGGGTGGTGGACCGAGGTGATGCCGCGAAAGCCCCTGGGTAGCCGTCAGCGGCCCTGAATGGCAGATGCATGTGCAACTGTGACGCCCCGTCAAGAACCCTGGCAAGGCGTCACAGTGTGGGGATCGACAGTAGTTGACGGCAAAGCCAGAGCCGGTGCCAGAGCCGGCGCCAGTGCCGCTGCCGTCCCGGCGGAACGGCCGGACGGCATCACGTCGACAAGTTGTTCGCACCGGGCGGCGCGCTCCTGTTCCTCAAGGCACATCCGTGCCGCAAGCGAGCAACACTCGGCGGCAGCACCTTTTCCCTGGAGCGGAGGTGAGCCCGCGGTGATTGGGTGGAGCGCTGGATCAGGAGTCGCCGGTGTCGTCGTGAGAAGAGTGCCGGATGTGCAGGTCGTTGAGTCTGCTCAGCATGCATGCAGCTCCAGATCCGGCTGTCCCACGCCCTGGCACGCCTGCGCCCCCACGCGTTCGCCACCGGCCGCCCCCACGCGTTCGCCGCCGCCCCGTCGCGGATGTCGCGGACGTCGCCCACGGCATCGGGACCGGGCGCCTGCGCCTGCCCCGCGCCCCCACCTGAACAAGGACTCGCGGCCTGCCCCACAGTACGGGCAGCCGGACGCCAAGGAGCGGGCCCTGTCCGCAGCCCCGATGGGGGCTTCGACGCGGCCGAATACGCGTATCCGGGCGCGTTGGCCCAACGCTGACACATGCCCGTCGCCGACGGGGCAGTATGGCTGCTACGCGACTTCGGCCGACGAGGAACTCCAGGGAGGCCCACGGTGGTGCACAAGGTCCTGCGGGCTACGGCCGAACACCAACTGTTCCAGGTCACGGCGGCCCCGTACGTGGTGCTCGACACCGACCTGCGCATCTGTGGCGTCAACCCGGCCTACCTGGCGGCGACCGGACGTACGCTCGACGACCTGGCCGGCACCCTGCTCTTCGACGCCTTCCCCGACAACCCCGAGGACCCCACGGCGACCGGCGTACGCAACCTCGCCGCCTCCCTGGAAAGGGTGCTGCGCCGCGGCACACCGCACGAGATGGGGGTGCAACGCTACGACATCCCCGACCCCGGCACCCCCACCACCTTCCGCCCCAAGATCTGGAGCCCGGTCAACTCCCCCCTGACCGACGCCGACGGGCGCGTGGTCGGCGTGCTGCACCACGTCGAGGACATCACCGCCGCCCACGAAGTCCTCGACCCGCCGAGCACAGGAGCCGACACCTGGGATCCCGCGCGGCAGCCGCCGGCGATGCTGCGGCGCGCCATGCTGGCCGCCGCGCGCTACGCCCGCGCCCACAGCGCCTGGGAAACCGCCCGCACCGCCCCCGGCGGGCTGCCGGCCGCCGGCCTCGCGCGCCGCGACGCCCTGTGGCACCGGATCGTCCACGCCGCCCGCCCCGCCCCTCCCGCGGGCTGCGCCGACGCCGTCTGCGCAGCCGCGGTGCGGGCACTGCCGACTGTCGACGCCGCCGCGATCACCTTGCACGACAGCGGCACCACGCCGCACCACCTCGCCGTCAGCTCCCCCTGCGCCCGCCGCGCCGAGGAACTGCAATGGGTCACCGGGGAGGGCCCGTCGCTGACCGCGTACCGCAGCGGTGAACCCGTGCTGGTACCCACCGTGGATCAGGACAGTGGCCGGTGGCCTTTCTTCACCGACGCCGTGTGCCGGACCGGCGTCTCGGCGATCTTCGCGTACCCGTTGCGTACCGCGACCACCACACTCGGCACCCTCACCCTCTACCGCACCCGGCCGAGTCCCCACCCCGAAGGGCCGCCCGCCGACGCCCCGACGTTCGCCGACCTCACCACCGTGGTGCTGCTCGCCGACCTGGACACCGAGATCACCCAGCAGCTCCGGGTCGCCGCCGACGCCGGTGACATCAACACCGCCATCGGCGTCCTCGCCGCGGCCCAGGGCATCAGCACCCACGACGCCACCGCCTGGCTCCAGGCCACCGCGATCTCCAAGAGGCTGCCCCGTGCCGACATCGCCCGTATCGTCCTCACCCGTTACGGCGTGTGATACCAGGACGACGCACCACAGATGATCGGAAGCCTCGAAAACCACGTTCCGCACGCCACTCCTACGAGGGCGACGGCCGCCTGCCCTCGTCTCGTCGAAAGACCGTTTCCCTGCTGCGCCCCCTGGCTCCGGCCTGGTTCTCGGCACGTCATGAGGCAGGGCGGGGCTCGTCGGGCCCATGGTCCTGATTTGGTGGAGCGCGCCGCAGGCGCAGGCAGAACCTGGCGCCCGTCGGTGCCCCCGGCTCGTACCAGGCGTCCCCGCCGCCGGCCCGCGCGAGGTTGCGGACGATCCACAGGCCCAGGCCGGTGCCCTGCCTTCCGGGCGCCGCGGCGGGCGCACGGCTGAAGCGTCGGAAGAGGCGCGGTACGACGTCCGGCGGCACGCCCGGCCCGGCGTCGTGGACGCGGATGTCCAGGTGGTCCGCCGAGGCGGTGACGCTGATACGGATCGGTGTCATGCCGTAGGTGAAGGCGTTCTCGAGGTAGTTGGCCAGCATCTCCCACAGGTCGTCGCGATCCACGTACGCCACCACGTCGGGCCGGCATTCCACGTCCACCTCGGGGGCGCCTTCTTCCAGTGCGCCGAGCTGTTCGAGGATGAACTCCAGGACGGGGACGTGCTGCGGGGTGGCGTAAGTGACTTTCGCGTCGATCCTCGCCGCGGCCAGGTGCTTGCGTACGAGGGACTGCAGCCGTCCGGTGCTGTCGATGATGCGGTTCGCGATGTCTGTGCGCTGCGCGTCGGTCAGCCGCACGCCCGCGTCCCGCAGCGTGTGCGCGAGCACGCTGATCGTGGCAAGCGGGTTGCGCAGCTCGTGCGCCGTGACGGCGATCACGGTGTCCTGCCGGGCGAGGGCCGCCTCCAGCGCGCGCTGCGCCCGGTGCCGCTCGGTGACGTCCCGCAGCGTCGCGATGTAGAGGCGTTCGCCGGAGGCGTGCGTCGCCGTGACCCGCATCTCGACGACACGTCCCGAGCCCGACGGCAGGACGAGGTCGAGCTCGGCCGCTCCCCTGGCCGTGAGCGGGAAACCGAAGGGGAGGCCGAGAAGTTCCCGCGTCGGCCGGCCGAACAGTTCGGCGGCGGCCGGGTTGCAGAGCCTGACGCGCCCCTCTTCGTCGACGGCGACGATCCCGTCGGGCGCCGCTGCCACGACCGCCTCGATCGGGTAACCGTGCGACCCGATGCCCGGGGAGCGGCCCGGTTCGGCCTCCTCAGGCCCATCGGGTGAGGGGGCCGTGCCCTTCGGCCGCTCGCCGTCAGCCATCGGGGCCCGCGCCGGGATCCTGCGCGGTCCAGGGCGCCCGCTGCTCTTCACCGACCGGGGGCGCGCTCTGGGGCACACCGCCGGACGGCGGATAGGCCACGCTGAGGACGTTGGACAGGCCGCGCATCGGTTCGCCGATGTGCATGCCGGTGTCGTCGATCAGGAACTGGCGGATGCTGTGGTCGTGGTGGGAGCCGCGGGTCTGCAGCACGGCGATGCCGCGCTGGATCTCGCCCTGGGCCTCCACATAGCGCAACAGGATCGTCACGTCGGTGAGGCTGGCGACCTCCATCGCGATCGCCGGTGTGACGGTCGGAGTGACCCGGCCGGTGGGGGCCGAGGTGAGCAGCGTCGTGATCTCGTGGTGGCGCAGGACCGCTCCCAGGGAGATGACGAAGTCGAGCAACGCGCGTGAGCTGACGATGCGTTCGAGTGCGGAGAGGGTGTCGATGGCCACGCGGGAGGGGTGGAACTCCTCGATGACGCGCCGCATCCGCAGGAAGTGCTCCTCGGGCGAGGCCACTTCGGGGTATTCGGACACGACGCGCAGCAGGCCCGAAGCCTCCATGGCGTCGAGGTCGAGCCCCCAGCTCGCGGCGTTGCGGCCGAGCTGTTCGCGGGTCTCGTCGAAGCTCTGGAGCAGGCAGCGCTCCCCGGCCTCGACGGCGGAGGCCGCGAAGAACAGGCTCGACAGGGTCTTGCCGGTGCCGGTGGGGCCGGTGAGCAGCACGACCGAGTCCCGGAAGAAGCCACCGCCGCACATGGCGTCCAGGCCCGCATTGCCGGAGGAGACCCGCTCGGTCGACGCACGCTCACGCGACTGCAGGAAGGCCAGGGGCATGATCACGATGCCCTCCTGCGGGCCGATGGTGAACAGCCACTCGCCGGTACGGTGCGTGGCACCCCGGAACTTGACGATCTCGACGGTCCTGCGGCGCCGCTCCTGCCGCAGGACGTTGCGCAGGACGATGACGTTGTCCAGCACGAACTCCTCGACGCCGAAGCGCGACACCCCGTTGTACTCCTCGGACCGCTCCGCGGTGACCACGGTGGTCACACCGAGGGCGTCCAGCGCCGAGACGATCCGGTAGACCTCGTGGCGGACGACTCCGGCACTGGCGAAGTTGGTGAGGATCGCGCCGATCGAGTCGAGCGTGACGCGCCGGGCGCCGACCTTGCGGACCGCGTGCGTGATCCGCGCCACCAGGGCGGCCAGGTCGTACGAGCCGATCGTCGGCGCCTCCTGGGCGAGGTCCGCCGAGGCGTCGATGAACGCCCACTCGCCCCGCTCCTCCCACTGGGCGATCGGGAAGCCCAGGGAGGAGACATTGGTCCGGATGGCGTCGGGGGTCTCCTCGAAGGTGACGAAGACCCCGGGCTCACCGTGGTGCTGTACGCCCCGCGCCAGGAACTCGATGGCGAACAGGGTCTTGCCGCTGCCCGTCGTCCCGCACACCAGCGAGGAGCGTCCCGCGGGCAGTCCGCCGAAGGCGATCTGATCGAAGCCGTTGATGCCGGTGGGAATCCTGGGGATGGCGTCGATTGCGGTCATCACATCATCCCTGCCTCGTGCGGGACCGCTCGTCCGGGTCCGGTAACCCGAGCGCGAGGGCAGCGCGGCCCTGGTCGGACAGGTCCCCGATGACGCGTCGCTGCGGGAGCGGTGAGAGCTTGATGACGGTCGGGGTCGCCAGGATGCGGTACCGGTCGGCCAGTTCGGGCTGCTGCACGACGTCGATCACCGTGAGCTCGTAGCCGTCCGCGAGCCGGGCGTCGCACAGACCCCGCAGGTTCGAGCGCGCGGCATCGGAACGTTCCGTCGCCCCGGCCACGAAGAGCGTGAAGGAGTACGTGGCCGGTCCGCGGCACGGTTGCGGGTCGTCGGCACTGCGCATCGTGAAGCCTCCGCCGTATGGCTGCCCCACGCCTCAAGTTATGCGGTGCCGTCTTCACCTGCCAGAGCCTTGTTGCAGCGAGACGACCGTTCTCGGCCATGCCGGAGCCCCGCGCGACTACGATCGGAGGGCGGTCCACCGCGCCATCGCACCAGCTTTTCCGCGAGGATTTTCCATGATCCGAGTACTTGTGGTCGAGGACGAACGCACGCTGGCGGACGCGCTGGAGATCGCGATCGGGGCCCAGCCCGATCTCGCATGCGTCGGCGCCGCGGCGACGGTCGAAGCGGCCCTGCCCCTCGTCGCCGCGCACAGCCCCGACGTGGTGCTGATGGACATCCACCTCCCGGGCGCGAACGGCATCGAGGGCACCCGGCGGATCGGGGCCGCGCACCCCCGCACCCGGGTACTCCTGCTCACCGCGGACACCGACCCCGGCCAGCTGGTGGCCGGCACCTCGGCGGGAGCGGCCGGATTCCTCGTCAAGGACAGCGCGTTCCCCACCGTGCTCGCGGCCATCCGGGCCCCGGCCGAGGGACCGATGTACGTCGAGGAGTCCACCCTCGGCATCCTCGTCGCGGCGCTCGGCCCCTCGTCGGACGAGACGGCCCCGTCCCGGCGTAACGGCGACCGGACCCGGCTCACCGCACGGGAGCGGGAAGTCCTGCAGCTGATGGGCCGGGGACTCGGCCCCCGGGCGATAGCCGAGCAACTCGTGGTGAGCCCGCACACGGCGCGCGGCCACGTGAAGCGCGTCATGGCGAAGCTGGGCGCGCACAGTCAACTGGAGGCAGTCGTCACCGCGGCCAGATCCGGGCTGCTGCGGGTGTCCGCCCAGGAGTCCCGGGAGCACTGAGAGGCCGCCCCACGCCGCGCATGGTTTCCGGCCGCAGCCGGCGTGCGCCCGGGGCGCGACGGAGAAGATCACTCCGATGTACGGATGCGGGGCAGGCGGGTCACGGTGCTGCGGCCGTGCGCTGCATGCTCGTGGCACACTCGCCTGCGGACCGGCCTGCTACGCGCCGGCGAGCCGCAACCGTTCCTCGATGTGACCGGCCAGCCGGGCTACGGCGGCAGCGCCGTCGGAACGCCTCGTCGCCTTCTTGGCGTTGAAGCAGTGCACCCAGAGGCCGGCGGCCCATCCGGCCTGGTGGTCGGCGGCGGTCCAGGGCAGTTGCCTGGCCTCTTGGTAGGCGTGGAGGAACTGCGACGTGTGGGGGATCGTCGCCTCGCCGGGCCGGCCGCCCACTACGGCGTGGACCGCGGCGGCCGCACCGGCGACGACGATTTCCGGGAGCGCCACGATGCTGTCCCAGTCGTGTACGGCGTGCAGGGTGCCGCCTTTCCAGATGATGTTCTGCGCTTCCCAGTCGCAGTGGCCGACGACGGGGGCGCCGAGGTCGTGCGCGAACAGGCGCTCGCGTACTCGGGTGGCCGCGTCGTCCAGCCAGTCCGGCCCCGGGTGCTGGTTGAGGTCTTCGGCCTGGTCGTCGGGGAACGGCCAGGTCGCGCCTTGATCGTGGTTCCACCACACCCAGGGCGGCGGCGGGCCGAGACTGCCGGCCTCCGTCACGCTGGGGGCGGTCGAGACGAAGCGGGCGAGTTCGGCGGCCGACCGCGCCGACGAACGGGGCGCGACGTCGATCGCCGTGCCGTCGTCCACCAGGGTTTCCATGGTCACGATCCGGCTGCCGACGCGGACCGGGTCGCCCAGCGGTTCGGCGCACGGCAGGCCCGCCAGCCACATCAGCCGGTGGGTCCGGCAGCAGCCGGTCAGCCGGTCGGTGAACGGGCGGATCTTGGCAACCACCCGGCGCCGGTCCGCCAGTTCCAGGGCGAGGACCGTGGACAGGTGCGACCAGCGCCACAGTTCGGTCCGGGGGCGGCTGCCGAGGTGGCTCTCCACCAGATCGGGAAGGGAAAGAACATCGAGTGCGGTCGTCTCGCCATGCACTGCTGTGACCCCTATCTTCGGTCGTACACGACTCGGGAGGCACGCCACGGGCGCGTGGTGGGGAGGAGGCCGAAGGATGCGGGCCGAGTTCGCCACCCTTGCCGCCGGCAGCGACCGGCCGGCCGGAAACTGGGTCGGTGTGACCACCGGCGCCGGCGCACTGCTCGACGGTGCGGACTCCTGGGCGCGGGGGTGCGTGGACGTTCTCGGGCCCGCCGTACTGGGCCGGCTCGCCGACCGCACGCTCAGCATCGAGTCGTGCCTGTCCGACGCCCTGACGGAGCTCCGGCGAACGGGGCGGGGCCCGCACGACGTCACCGCTGCCGGTCCGCCGGGGCCGGCTGCCGCTGTCGTCAGGGTCGTCGATGATGCGGTGGAGTGGCTGGTCGTCCGTGACGCGGTGGTGATCCTGGAGCTGCCGGGCGGCCTCGACATTCTCACCCGCCGTGCGGAGGCGGACGGTGAACCGACGACGGGCGGGCCGGGCTCCGGCCGGGTGGAGCTGAGCAGCGTACGGCAGGCCGCGCTGTTGTCCAGCGGTGCCGCCCGGCTGGTGACCCTCGGGATCGCGGTCTGGGAGCAGGTGCTGGACACCCTCGCCAAGGACGGACCACAGGTGCTCGTCGACGAGGTGCGGGCGTTCGAGGCGACCGACCCTCGGTGCCGCCGGTGGCCCCGGCCCCGTGTCTCCGACGACGCAACCGCCGTCCACGTGCGGTTCTGACGTCAATAATGGCCGATCTTGGCAATATCTTCTGAATCGATGTCGATTTCCGCCCAGTCGGTCACGAATGCCGGCGCATAGCTGAACGCGAGGACCAGCCTCTCGGGGCCTGTGCTCTTGGGCCGGGTGCCGTGAAAGAGTGCCTCGTCGAGCGGGATCGCGTCCCCGGTCGCGGCCGGTGTGGTGTCCAGCGATGGGAAGTTCTCCTTTGTCACAGCGGGGCAGGCGGAGAATGACGTCGTCTCAGGAAACCACGGAAAGTTGGCTTTGCGGGATCCCTGCAAGCAGCAGAACGACCCGTCCTCGGCCGATCGGGCGTCGGTGAGGTGGATGAGCAGTTTGACGAACATGCAGTAGAGGTTGCCGTCGTGGCAGGTGTGCTGGTGGCTCATGTTGCGGCGTGCGGTGCGGCCGCTCCCGTACTGGAACACCTCGCTGAAGCCGTTGTGGAGGGAGAACCTGCTGTTCCCGGTGCGCCGCAGGCCGCAGCCGGGCTGATGAATTCCGGGATCTTTAGGTGCCCCGCCATGTCGAAGAGATACAGCTCTTTCGGGGACAGCGGTTCGCTGCCGACGGGAACGAATGACATGGCTTTCATTCCTCCATTCGCCGGGCTCAGGACATGCCGAAGGGATCTGTGAGCCGAAGGGTGCATTCCGCGTGGGAGCCGGCCCCTATCAGCGTGATGGTTTCGGCCCTGCCGACGGGGACCGGACACCGAAAGCGGGAGTTCTCGACCGGCACCCGGTCCAGCAAGCGGCCGTCGAGGTAGACGAAGAGGGCCGGATCGGCGTTCTCCCGGAAAAGTTCGGCGCTTCGCCCGGCGTGGAACGCTCCCTCGACCAATGCCGAAGCGGCGACCGGCGGCACCCGCCAGGACAGGCTGAACGGCAGCCCCACTTCGAGGCCCTTGGTGTCCGGGCCCGGGCTGAGCCCGTCCGGCACCAGCCAGTTCCTCTGCCAGAGGCCGCGGACGACCGTGGGCCGGTCCGAGTGAGCGGGGGTCCGCATGGTGCCCCATGGCGTACGGCGGCAGTCGGCGTCCGGCGGGAAGAGCACATCGGACTGGGTCAGGAGGAATTTCTTCGCCCGCCGCCCGCCGAAATGCGCTACGCACCCGAACGCACCCGGTTCCTTCAGAGCGCCACTGATGTAGTTCCACTCGTGGCCCAAGGGCAGGAAGCGTTCCCACAGGGGACCTCGCTGGCCGAGCAGCGACGACACCACACCCATGTCATCGCTGGGCACGGCCTTCAGTTGCCCGGCCTCGGCGGCTGCGGTCGCGAAGGTCCACAGCCGGTCGTAGAGCCCGCCGTCGTCGGTGGGGTTGCTGAAGATCAGGCCGGTTTGCAGCAGCGGGCCGCCGACGCCGGGAGCACCGAGCAGGCAGGCCACCGGCGTCGAGGCCACCGAGCCGAGTGCGGAGTAATGGTCCATGGTCGACTCGTCGACCACCATCGCGATACGACCGCGCGCCAGCGGCCCGTCCAGCGCTCCGAGATCCATGGGCCGCAGGAACAGCAGGTCGGCGTCGGCGTGGACGTCGTACCCGCGCCATGGCGGCAGTCTGTCCCGAAGCCCGGGTGAATGGCGCCAGTAGTAGAGGTGGGCTGCGGTGCCTCGTCCGGCGGCGCGGGCCACCGGGTCGGCAGCGGGGGCCAAGTGGACGACATCGATGTTTCCGGAGCCGCCGAAGTGCTCCTTGGCCAGGGAAGGGTCGTCGTTGGCGTCCACCACGACCACCTGTGTGCCGGGGTGACAGCACAGCAGCGACCGCACGGCCAGGACCACCAGCTCGTCGCTCTGCCGGCCGCGGCTGACGAACCGGAACCGGAACCGGGACGAGGCCGACAGCGTCTCCGCCCGCACCCCGGCCGTCATGACAACGACAGGGCCCGGCTGCCGGCCCGTCGGCGGCCGCTGGACCGCCGGAGGTCGAAGGTGAGGGTGAGTTTGCGCAGCCACCGGTCGGTGCCGTCGTAACGGGGTGTGAACGGTTCCCGGCCGTGCACCGCCCGGTAGTTGTCGATGAGCACCAGATCACCGGGGTGCAGCCGGACGTGTACGAGTCCGCCTTCCAGTTGTCGGCACAGCCGGGCGAACGCCTGGGCGGATGCGTCGTCGCCCGGCGCAGTACGGGTGAACGGCGGGTCGATCCGCAGACACGGTTGCGCGTCGCCGAACAGCACCGGACGCCAGGCCGGGGACACGTCGGCGGTCCCGTTCGCCTTCAGGTGCTCGGGGTCGGGCAGGATGGCGAACCGCGGCCGTCGCAGCAGTTCGTGGTCGGCTGTGCCGACGTGGAGCCCACCGGCGGTGGCGACCGTCGTGGCGGTCAGGTCCCGGTTGCGCAGGCAGAGCAGCGCCAGCACGTCGCACCGGTCGTCGTCGAAGGCGTCCTCGACGTGGTAGTCGAGGGTGGCGGCGCTGCTGTGGCCGGTCTGCGCGTGCTCCTGTCCCTTGATCGGCAGTACGTCGTTGAACAGCCTGCCGTCCTGCAGCGTCTGCCAGCAGACCGGTTCGCCGACCTGGAGGGACACCAGAGCCAGCCAGAGATCGTGGGCGGCTGTGGCGGTGCGCCCGCGCAGTCTCCAGTGCCGCGGTGTCGGACCGACGTCCTCGTCCGGGCGAGGCCGCCGTACCACGGTGACCGGGCTGCCCCGCCTGGGCCGGACACCGGCCAGTGCGTCCAGCAGACGCACCGGGAGGAGGTCCCGGTGTCCGGCGAGCCTCGTCAGCAGGCCGAGGTCGTCCGTCGCGCCGTCCTCGCTCACGAGCCGGCGGATGACGCGGTCCGGGCGGCGTGTCTCCCGCGCGGTGAGCACGATCTCCTGGATGTCGGGCACGGGGGCGGATCCACGCATGTGCGTACCCTTCTGCCGTCCGATGTCTGGCCGAGGCGGCACGGCCCGGCGGCCTACCCGGCGCTCTCCGCCAGCTCGGTCAGGAGCTTGGCCCAGGGCCCGGCCGGGAACCGGCGGTCGGCGATCTGCCGGTTGCGCCGCAGCAGGCCGGCCATACGAGGCTCCCCGGCACGATGCGCCTGCAGGGCGGTCACCAGCTCGGCGCCCGCGCGAGCCATGCCGGCCGGGTGGGGATCCACCCGGACGACGAAGAAGTCCTCGCCGTACACCGGTGTGAAGGCGGCGTAGCTCGTGCTCGCGCACGGCAGCCCCGCCACGGCGGCCAGTGCCGGCCCCAGTCCGACGGTCTCGACGTCGTCGGTGTTCGGGGTGAAGACCACCCCGCCGCCGCTCGCCGCCGCCGTTCGGAGCAGGTCTGTCTCGTCCAGCCGCCAGGAGCCGGTGGCGTCCCGGACGCTGCACAGCGGGACCCCGTCGAGGAACCGCACGTCGGAGAGGAGGCCGAGGCGCCGCGCGGTGCTCTGCACCTCATCGGCGTACGAGGGGTCCTCCGCCAGGCTGCCGAACACGAGCAGGTACGGGGCGGGGAGGCCGCGTTCGGCGGCGGCCGACCGGGCTGCCGCGAGTAGTTCGAGGGCCAGCTCCACCCCTTTGACCCGGAAGACCCGTACCGGGTCGAGCAGGATCGGCCTGCGAGGATCCAGACCCAGGCCGTCGAGAAACTGCTGATGCCGCGGCTCCAGCGGTCCGGTGGGCACGCGGGGCAGGATGTTGGGCACCACCCGGGGCGGCTCCGGCACCGGATAACCGGCGGCCTCCTCCGCGAGCTTCTCGGACACCACTGCCCACCGCACGCCCGGACCGGCCTCGGGAAGCGGGGTGAATGCGTTGGGGCGGTCCGGATACATGCGTACGCCCTTGTCGTACACCGCGCAGCTGCCGAAGAGGTCGTGGTCCCAGAAGAGCACGCCGCCGGCCCGCTTCTCGCGGTAGCGGTCGTGCGCCGCGGCGTGCAGCGCTTTGGTGACGGGCACCGCGTCCGAGAGCGTCATGTTGACCGCGACGGTCCAGTCGATCTCGTTCCGGCGCATCCACTGCGTGAAGTGCTGCCGGTAGTGAGCCGCCAGACGGTCGATCCGTTCGTGCAGCCCGGCACGCTCGACGGGGCCCAGCGTCGTACTGTCCGCGACCGACATCCGGATGGCGGTCCACTCGGCCGCCGTCCGGTCGGCGTCCCCGAGCGCGGGCGGGGCCTGCCGGGCCGGTTCCAGCAGCTCGGACGACTCCTGCTCCGGCGGCCCGTACGGGTGGAAGGCGGGCTTGTCGGGCCGCCACGCGTAGCCCAGGTCGGCGGAGACGGGCAGGTCGAGCAGGTGGAGGTCGACGCCGAGGGCGACCACGTTGCGGAAGATCGTCAGCAGGCCGCTGGCCGGCACGCCGTCCCCGCAGACCAGTCCTATCCGCATGGGGCGTCACCGGCCCATCTGCGTGTTCATGACGGCCTCCACCAGCGTGGCGCCCGCCTCGGTCAGCGCGACGCGGCCGGCCTCCCGGTCGATGTGCACCAGCCTGCGGTCGGCGAGCGAGTCGAACATCGTGCCCCACCGGCCGGACAGCAGGGAACTGCCGGGGAAGCGGGAGCGGTGAACGTCCTCGCGCAGCGGCTGACACGTCGACAGTGCCATCTGCACCGCCCGTACCTCACGGTGCTCCGCGCTGACCGTCGTGACGTTCTCGAACGGAATCTCGCCCTTCTCCACCAGGCCGAGATATGCCGCCGGAGCAGCCACCACATTCGCCTCCGCGTACCCGCACCAGCTGTAGGCACCCAGGCCGATACCCACCTGCGGAACCTGTCGGTCCTGGTCGAGGTTGAGGGAACGCCACAGCTCCGGCCCCATGTCGCGCCGGGGAAAGTACGTCGTGGGGTGCTCGTAGTAACCGGCAGCGGTGAGCCGGTCGACGGCTCCCTCCCGCATTTGCAGCTGCTGCCCCAAGGACGGCCACGCATCACCGCGCCGTGCCAATTGTTCGCGTACTCGCGGGTCCTCCCACGGCGCCGGGGACACATGGCCGATGGCCGATTCCACGTCATGAAAGGACCGCAGATGCAATTTGATCGCGACGACGGTGCTGAACCGGGCTTCGATCATGCGGTCCACATCGTCGAGGAAACCGGCGACCGTCTGGCCGGGCAGACCCCAGACGAGGTCACCGTCGACCCGGTCGAATTCCAGCCGTTCCGCCGCCGCACGCACCTGGAGTGCCTGTTCCCCGGTGTGCCGGCGGTTGGCGATCGCCAGCAGCCGGTCGTCGAAGGACTGGATGCCGTAGGAAAGAGCGGTGAATCCCGATGCGCGCAGGGTCGTCAGGATGTCCTCGGTGAGGGAGTCCGGGCTGCCCTCCGCCCGCATCGAGGTCCGCTCGTCGATGGCGAACGTCTCCCGGTAGAAACGCACCAGCCGCTCGATCTCGTCGGCGGGCAGGACACTCGGCGTTCCGCCGAACAGGCAGAACTCGCCGACCGGAGTGGTACGCAGCGCCGGGACCGCCGCCACCCAGGCGCGCGCCTCCTTGATGTTCGCGTCCACCCACCGGCGTGCGGTCGCGTCCGCCGTCTCGGACCGGCTGCTCGTCACGAGTGTCGGGAACTGGCAGAAATGGCAGCGGTACCGACAGAGCGGAATATCCACCCACAGGTGAAAGGACGGCGCCTCGCGCAGTTCCCGTTCCAACCCCGCGAAGAACTCGTACGGATCGCTCTCGACATCACCGGTGAAAACGTGGGTGAACGCTTCGGCCTGCACGTAGCCGAGGAGTTCGTCGTTCCGCTCCTCGGAGAGCAATGACGCCACTCTCGGGACCGGGTGATCGAGATCGATCTCGGAAAGGCTGCTGAGCGCGTCCTTCCTGGCGTATGCATGTGCCATGCTGGTCCCCATCCGTGCGACACTCCGTATCTGCTACGTCTGAGTGGCAGGAGGCGCGTCGATGCGGGCGGCACACAGCTGCCAGAGGGAAACGAGTAGAGATCGTTCGTTTCTCCGGACCTTTGCGACCAGGCTAGGAGAGTTCCCCGG
This sequence comes from Streptomyces paromomycinus, assembly GCF_003865155.1. NCBI lineage: Bacteria > Bacillati > Actinomycetota > Actinomycetes > Kitasatosporales > Streptomycetaceae > Streptomyces > Streptomyces paromomycinus. Next base: position 692,564 of record NZ_BHZD01000001.1, read on the forward strand.
CGCGGTCAATGCGAACGGTAAAGGGGCGATCGCATGGCGTGATGTGAGCAGTGCGGCAACCTGCCACCGCCTGTTGCCTACGGCCGCTCATGGGTGACGAACAGTCATCGGCGTACCGGTGGCATTACGCGAGTGACACCGGAAAATACAGCTGACGGACCACACGATGGGCCAGGAACGGTGATCGAGAATTCCCCTTCAACGCCTGACACGACGTGGCCACCGCGACTCGTGACGGCCGATCCGACCGCCGTCGCGCTGGCCGAGTTCAAGCCAGTCCGGCAACCGGCGGAACTACGGAGCGAGCGAATCCAGCAGGAGGCAGTTCGCCGCGCCCGCGATGAGGTCCCCGGACTGCACAGGCTGCTGGACGAGGCCGCCGCCACCGTACGCGCATCGCTCGCCGTGATCATCGAGAACTTCCCCCTCGACACCGTCTCGTTGGTGACCGCCGCAGGTGCTCTCGGCAGGGTCGACCCGACCAACAACGGCCCGGCCCCGGACACGCTCGTGCACCATGTGATCGACAGCGCGGCGCGCCCCTACCGGGATGCGGACCCCTTCCACACCGACTCCCCCTTGCAGGAGCGCCCTCACGCCTACCTCGGCCTGCTGTGCGTCCGCCCGAGCCCGACGGGCGACGGGCGGAGCGTTCTGGTGAGCGCTGCGGACATCGCTGCCGCCATCACCAGCCACGAGCACCTCCGGGCGCTCCAGGACCCTTGCTATCCGTTCGCCGTGCCCCCGGCGACCAGGAGCGACAAGCCGTCGACCGTCACCTACCCCATCCTCACCAGGTCCGGTGAGGACTTCACCGTGCGGTACTGCCCGGTCCGCGTCGCCGCCGGCGTGCAGCTGGCCCGCCACGCCCTGGACACCGAGCACGCCGACGCACTTCAGGCATTCGAACGTGCCCTGGAAGCGCAGCACCTGCCCACGGCTTTCCTGCTGCGCGCGGGCGAACTCCTGTTGCTGGACAACCGGCGTCTGCTGCACGGTCGCACCGACGTCGGACCGGCAGGCGTCACCCGCCACCTCATGCGCGTCAAGGTGCACGCGCCGGGCTGGTGACGGCGGGCGGTTCGGCATCCCCTGCATACCTCCACCGCCATGACGGGAGGCGTGTGCCGGCGGGCGCGCGGCGTACGGACGGGTGCAGATACGTCGGTCGTCAACGCCCCTGATTCCACGCCCCGTTCGGGCACCGTTCGATGTAGTCCGGCCTATTGCCCGGCGCTCTGAGATCCGCGAACCTGTTGCTCCGGCGGGCGGCTGCGGTCCACCGTCCGGTAATGCAGGCAGGGGGCGACGGATGGATCCCATCACGACGGCGGTGGCCACAGCGCTGGTGGGGGCGATGGCCACCGACGCCTGGCGGCGGGTGACGGACGCCGTGGTCGCACTGTGGCGACGGGCGCATCCGGAACGGGCGGACGGGGTCGGTGCCGAGCTCGCCGGGCTCCGCGACGACGTGCGCGCCGCCCGCGCGCAGCCGACACCCGACCCGGAAGCGGAGCAGGCACTGATCATCGTCTGGCAGGGGCGTCTGGCCCGTCTCGTCGACGGGAACGCGGAGTTGCGGGCGGAGCTCCAGCGGCTGCTGGACGAGGACTTGGCCCCGCTGCTCCCCCGGGCCGAGCGGGAACACGTGACGAGCATCCGGCAGACCGCACAGGCGGACCGGCGCAGCAAGGTCGTACAGGCCGGGGAGAACGTCACCATCCACGGCGACCTCTAGGCAAGCGGTGATGGCACCGGGGAAGGCGGACGACAGCGGAGCCGCCTCCCGCCGTGTCGACCAGCGTGCCAGGGCCCGGTGGTTCAGCGGGATACTGCAGGCCGGCGGGGACATCTCGGTCAACGTCTTCGGATGGGACCGGCGGACACCGGCCGCCTGGGCCGACGCTCTTGCCGCCGAGATCGCGAAGCACTGGCAGCGGGAGTACCGGCTGCGCCTGCTCGGCCACCCGCTGTCCGTGCGCTGGAGACCCGCCGACCCGGAGCTGGTGCAGCCCTGGGACTCGCTCGCCGCGCTGGTCGGGACGTGGCCTGGCCGGCCGGACGACCTCAAGGGCCGGTGGGCCGCCGCCCCGGAGGAACTCGCGGGCGAGAACCGGCTGGTCGACGTTCTCCGGCGCATTCCGACCCGTCGCCTGATCGTCCTCGGCGAACCCGGCACGGGAAAGACGATCCTGCTGGTCCGCCTCGTCCTGGACCTGCTGTCGGACGCCGAGCGCACCGCCGGCGCACCCGTGCCCTTCCTCACCTCCCTTTCCTCGTGGGACCCGGTCCAGCAGGAACTGGACGACTTGCTGGAGCAGCGTCTCATCGTCGACTTCAAGGGGCTGCACCGCCGGGTGGCCGGGGGCGTCCACGGGCGCCGCCGACGGTGCACCCTCGCCCGTGCCCTGCTGCAGGAGCACTTGGTGCTGCCCGTCCTGGACGGCCTCGACGAACTGCCGGAGCACCTGCGCGGCATGGCGGTCAACCGCATCAACGAGGCACTGGGGGCGGGTGGGCGGGGCCTCGTCCTGGCCTCGCGCAGCGCCCAGTTGCGGGCGGCGCTGCGTCCGCCCGACGGCATCGAGGTCGAAGTGGCGGGAGCGGCCGGCGTGGAGCTGCTGCCCGTACCCGCCGTGGAGGTGGTCGACCACCTGCGGTACGGGGCCATGGGACCGGCTGCCCGGGCCCGCTGGGAGGAGCTGGCGGCCCGGGTCGGCGCCGACCCCACCGCCCCGGCGGCCGTCGCCCTGACCACCCCGCTCATGGCCCGGATGGCCGACGTCATCTACAACCCGCGTCAGGGAGAACTGCTCTCCAGCGTCCGGCACACCCCGGCCGAGCTTCTCGCCCGTAAGTTCGCTACGCCCGACGACGTCCGCAACCACCTGCTCGACGCCTTCGTGCCGGCCGCTTACCGCTATCTGGCTCCCGAGGCCCTGCGGCGGAGAGTGCGCTGGCTCCGATTCCTCGCCCGGGACCTGCACATGCGCCGCAACGTTACCGAACTCGACTGGTGGCGCCTGGGCGACGCCGGGCCGGCATTGCTTCCCGGGCTGCTCGTCGGTGGCCTGGCGGCCGTCCTGGGGTTCTACGGCCTGCGGATTCCCGCCTCGGCCGGCATCGGGCTGATGGCCGCCGTGGGCGGCGGGCTCCTGGGGCGGCGGCTGTTCGGTGCCGGGTCGAGCATGGCACGGGCGCTCGGCGGTGGCTTGATCGGCGGTGTGGCCGGCACGGTGGTGGCGATGCTGACGTTCGGCGCGGTCCAGGGCACGGGGCCTTCGCTCACCGGGGCGCTGGCGGCCTGTATCACGGTCGGGTCGATGGGCGGATTCCGGGCCGGTCTGCTCGGGGCGTTCGCGGGCGGCTTCGCCGCGGTCCTCACCGGCCGGCCGGAGGTCACCGCCTTACTGAGGTTGTCTGCGCGTTGTCGTCGGTGCTGACGATCGGCGGTCGTTGCGGTACGCCGGAACCATGAGGTATCCGCAAGGCGGTGGCCTGAGTGCCGACCGGCGGGCGTTTCGCGAACACATCCGCATGGATGCGGGCGCGATGTTCGTCGCCGGGCAGGGCAACGACGTGATCGCGAAGCAACTGCGGGTCAGCGTCCGCTCCGTGCAGCGGTGGCGGCGGACTTGGGAGCACGAGGGGCCACATGGCCTGCGCTCAACGGGGCCGGCCTCCCGCCCCGCGCTGCGCGAAGCCCTGTTTGCGGTCCTGGAACAGGAGTTGGCCAAGGGCCCGGTTGCACACGGCTGGCCCGACCAGACCTGGACCCTGGCCAGGATCAAGACGCTGATAGGGCGCCGGTTCCACAAGTGTTTCACCCTGTCCGGCATCGCAAAGATGCTGCGGCGCCACGGCTTCAGCCACCAGGTGCCCGCCCGGCGGGCCCTGGAACGCGACGAGGACAAGGTGACCGGCTGGGTGAAGGAGACCTGGCCGCAGGCAAAAGCGCCGCGGCGGCGCTCGGAGCCTGGATCTGCTTCGAGGACGAGGCCGGATTCTCACTGACGCCGCCTACCCGCCGCACCTGGGCCCGGCGCGGGCACACCCCGGTGATCCGCGTCCGCGGCCGCACCCAGCGCCGCTTCTCAGTCGCAGCCCTGGCCTGCTACAAGGCGGGCGAACGCTCCCGGCTGATCTTCCGGCCCAGACTCCATGGACGCCACGACAGCAGTGCCCGCAGAAGCCTCGCCTGGACCGACTACCGGGACCTGCTGACCGCCGCACACCATCAGCTCGGCGCACCGATGGTTGTGATTTGGGACAACCTCAACGTCCACAAGGACGCGCGCCTGCGGACCTTCATCGACGCTCGCGACTGGATCACCTGCTACTACTTGCCGCCCTACGCTCCCGACCTCAACCCGGTCGAGGGGATCTGGTCGCTCCTGCGCAGGAATTGCCAGGCCAGCACCGCCTTCAGCGACCACGACCAACTACTGGCAGCCCTCCGCCGCGGCCTCCGCCAACTCCAGTACCGAAGCAACCTCATCGACAGCTGCCTCGCCGCAACCAGACTCGCACTCACGACAACGCGCAGACAACCTCAGTAGCCCCCTTCGTCAACGGCCTGGGCCTCGGCCTCGGCGCCGGATGCGCCGCGGTGCTCGCCCGGCACGCCGAGCCCGCCCGCGGCTACCACTGGTCGCTGACGGGCCTCCTGACCGGCCTGGCCGCGGGACTCACCATGGGCCTGGCGGCCGGACTGCAAGCAGGGCCGGGCCGGGGGCTGCTCCTGGCCGTCGTCACCGCCGTTCTGGGCAGTGTCGCGGGTGGCCTGGAGGCAGCCCCGGCCGACACCGCGGCTCTCACCGGCCCGGCGCTGTCGCTGGCCGGCGACCGACGGACCTTCTGGGCCACTGGTCTGGCGGGTGGCCTCGCGGTAGGGGTCAGTACCGGTCTCGGGCCCCGGTTTCCGCCGGGGCCCGGCAGCGACTTCTCCTTCGGGCTCCGGGTCGGCATCGCGAACGCGGTCGCGGTGGGCCTGGCGTTCGGCTTCCTGCGGGCCGCGTACGGGCGCTACACCGTCGCCCGTACTTGGCTGGCGCTGCGGGGCGACCGTCTGCCGAGGCGGCTGACGAGCTTCCTCAACGAGGCGCACCAACGCGGGGTACTGCGCCAGAACGGCGCGCACTACGAATTCGCCCACCAGGACGTGCAGGAGAGACTGGCCCGGCACCCTGCGGACTGCTCGGAGGGGCACAAGAGATCGCGCGGTTAGGGGCGCGGTCGCGAGGAACGACTCGGGTGTTCCTCGCAACGGCAAGGCCTTACGGGCCTCTGCGGGGCCTCACCGGGAAGGCAGCAGCCGTACGCCCCGGTACGGACACAGTCCCACGGAGCGCCGAAGTCCCCTGAACACCAGCGCCGTTCACCGGCGCGGGCCGGCCGCCACGAGCAGTCTCCGTACGGCGGGTGCCTCCGGGGACCCCAGCGTCTCGTACGTCTCCAGGGCTTCCCGCCAGCAGACCTGGGCCCGGTCCGCGTGACCGGTCCTCCGGAGTGCGTGGCCGAGGACGGTGAGGGTGTTGGCGCGGACCCAGCGGCCGCTGGGGCCTTGCAGGATGGCGAGGGCCTCTTCGGCCCGCCTCGCGGCCTGCGCCGGGCAGCCCGCGGCGAGATGGGCTTCTGCCATCCGCCAGTACGTCATCGCCTCCCACAGGCACTGTTTGCTGTCCTGGTAGATGACCACGGCTTGTTCGAGTTGCCGCAGGGCGTCCTCCGGGCGCCCGGCCTGCATCAGAGCCACACCGAGTTCGTAGTGGCCGCCGGCCAGCCGCATCGTCGCGCCGATATGCCGGTAGAGGGCCAGACACTGCTCGGCCAGTTCCACTCCTTCGGCGATGCGGCCGGTGTCCTGGTAGGTACGGGCGAGGTTGCCCAGCGCACTGGCCGCACTGTTGTGGTTCCCGTAACTGCGATAGGCGGCCAGTGCCTGCTTCAGGAGTGACTCCGCGTCTTCGTGGCGGCCCCGCAGGCTCGCGATGATGCCGCTTTCGTTGAGAGCGTGGGAGGACAGGACGGGATCTGCGCACCGGTGCCGGAGCGCCATCGCGGCCTGCGCCTGGCGGTCCGCCTCCGCGAGCCGGCCGGCCATGACGTCCATGTGGATCATGAGCAGCCGCAGCCGCCCCTCGGCGTGGGCGTCCTGCGCTTTCGACGCGGCCGTCAACAGGCAGACGATCGTCCGCTCGTACTGCCGGGCGCCCGTACCCGAATCGGCCAGGTCCCTGGTCACCAGCAAGAGATCCGTCGCGCGCCGCAGCAAGGGCTTGCCGGTCGAGCCGCGGGCGCACGCCAGCAGGTTCCCGGCCTCCGTGTACAGCCACTCCAGGGCGCCTTTGCGGTCGTCGAAGACCGTGCCCGGGTACCGGGTGGGCTCAAGGTGGTCCGGCAAGGGGTCTCCGGGCCGGTTCATCGTGTACACGCGGGCGGCCGTGGCCAGGTAGTGGTCCAGCAGCCGTGAGCGCGCCGCTGCGTACTGCTCCGGTGGTTCGTCACGTTCGGCACGGGCGCGGGCGTAGAGGCGTAGCAGGTCGTGGTAGCGGTAGCGGTCCGGCGCGGGGGACTCCAGCAGCGAGGTGTCCACCAGGGCTTCCAGTGTCCGCCTGGCCTCTTCGGTGCCCAGGCCGAGTACGGCCGCGGCGGCGCCCAGGCAGATGTCCGGCCCGCACGGCAGCGCCACCAGCCGGAAGGCACGGGCCTGCCGGGCGGAGAGCTGCCCGTATCCCAGCTCGAAGGTGGCCGTGATGCCGAGGTCCCCGGCCTGGAGTTCGTCCAGCCGACGGTGTTCGTCGGCCAGTTTGCGCACCAGGTCGGCGGCGGTCCAGGCGCGGCGTGCCACCAGGCGGGCGGCGGCGATCCGGACGGCCAGCGGCAGACAGTCGCACGCCGCCACCACCTTTTGGGCGTCCGCGCCTCCTTCGCCGGTGATGCGGGTGAACAGGGCGAGGGCCTCCGGGGGCCGCATGACGTCGAGAGCAACCACATGTACCCCCGTCAGGTGGGTCATCCGGTGGCGGCTGGTGATCAGCACAGCACAGCCGTCCGTACCCGGCAGCAGGGGACGGGCCTGGGCGGCGTCACGGGCGTTGTCCAGCAGAATCAGGACGCGGCGGCCGTCGAGTACGGACCGGTAGAGCGCGGCGCGCGCGCCGATGCCCGCGGGGACGGCGCAGTCCGACACCCCCAGGGCCCGCAGGAAGGCCCCCAGTACGGTCTCCGGCTCGGCCGGGCACGGTCCGCAGCCCCGAAGGTCGACATACAGCTGCCCGTCCGGGAAGAACGGCCGGACCGCGTGCGCGACATGCACCGCCAAGGCGGACTTCCCGACGCCACCGATCCCGCCGACCGCGCACACGGCCGGACCGCTGCCCTCGCCCGCGCCGAGGTGTGCGATCAGCTCTTCGACCAGCGCGGACCGCCCGGTGAAGTCCCGGGTGTCGCGGGGAAGATGGGCCGGCCGGCCCTGAGCCGCGCCGCCACCGGCCTGGTTTCGGTGCCCGCCTTCGGAAGCGGGCGGGCGGGGGCCGGACCGCAGGATACGCCGACGCAGGTCGCTGAGTTCGAGGGAGGGGGCGGAGCCCCGTTCCAGGGTGAGCAGGCGCCGGGTGTCGGCGTAGGCGGCCAGAGCCTCGGCCTGCCGGTTTCCGCTGTAGAGCGCGAGCGTCAGGAGTTCCCGCACTCGCTCGCGCAACGGATGCCCGGCTGCCAGGCGCGTCAGTTCCGCCACCACCTCCGCATGCCGCCCGGCCTCCAAGTCGAGATCGATACGGGTCTCCACCAGGCCGAGGCGGCGCTCTTCCAGACGGGCGCGCCAGGCCGCACCGTACGGGCCCGGCACACCGGCCAGCGGTTCGCCGGTCCACAACTCCAGGGCCTCTCCCACCAGTTCACGGGCGCGGGCCGGGTCGCCCGAACGACGTGCCTGCCCGGCCTCGGCCGCGAGCCGCTCGGCACATGCCAGGTCCAGCCCGCCCTCACCGACGCGCAACCCATAGCCGTCCGACTCGCTCACCAGCATGCCGGCGTCCGGGCCCAGGACCTGACCCAGCCGGCACACATACTCCCGCAGGGCGACCTCCGCGTCCGGCGGCGGGGTCTCCCCCCACAGGGCACGGATCAACTCCACCGCCGAGGTGCCACGCCCGTCCCGCATCAGCAGAGCGGCCAGCAACGCCCGCTGCTGCGGCGAACCGGCATCGAGCCGCTGTTCTCCGCGCCGGATTCCCACCGGTCCCAGCACCGTGAACCACAGGTGCCGCTCGTCCCCCGCAGCGTCGGTCATGGACGCTTCACATCCCGCATCCGGTGTCTGGCTTTGCAGTCTTTCACGCATACGACCGGAAATCCACGGCAGGACGGTTGATGCATCCGCAGCGTGCGGAACGGGCCGAAGCTACCGGGAAGGAATGCCACCGCACTGCGGTCGGACGCCGAATACGGGAAGGAGCAGGAGAGGAGAAGTTTCAGACGAGCCATCACCGCGAAACGCCGCAAGTCGCCCCGCTCATGGGTAACCGGCTTCCCAACGAGGGTGCTGACTATAGAAGTTGCGCACATCAAAGTACTCAGCACGCCACACGAGAACGGATGAAGCGCCGGCCAAGCCCTACCGATGCATTCATCGCCCGAACCGCCCCGACCCCTGCATTACCCTAATACCCTTCCGCAGCAACAAGGTGTGACAGCGAACGTACTGACCCTGGCCCCATCAGGCGCCCCTCCAGAACATGTACGCGCCTCCCTCGCCTCCGCGGGGCCTGTTGGCGCCATCGCCCGCGGACAGCCCAATGGAATATCTGCCCGAGCGGATCGGGTGTTGCGCTATGTGCAGTATGCGTGGTCACCATAGTTGGGCGGCCAGCACCCTGCTCGCGCAGGAGAGGGACCAGAGCGGGATGCCGTCCGGGCCCTGGCCCGACCTCGTCAGTCGTGCGGCTTCCGGTCAGCGGGCTGCGGTGGCTTCGTCCCGAACGCGTGGCTCGCCACTCACGCGTGCCCGCAGATTCCGGAATTGCCGTAGCTGCATGATCAGGTGCACCGGTTCCCACAGCACGAGGTCCAGTGGCCGCGTGAGCCATCGCGGCCGGCTCCGGCCCCGGGTACGGACGACGAGACGGGTGCCGTTCTCCGCGGTGCGCCGGAGATGGAAGCCCCACACGGAGTCCGTGTAACCCCCGGACAGCGGCCCGAAGCGCGCGTCGAAAGGGTGCCCGGACGGCAGCTCCACGGACATGCGCAGTACCAACGTCCGTTCCGGCTCGACCAAGGCGGCCGTGAACCACACCCCGCCGTCGGGTACCGCGGCCAGGCGCTGCCCCTCCTTCAGGCCCTGCCACCGGGCGACGATGCGGTCCGCACTCGGGCGCCCCGCGTTGTCGAGCCGGTCGAAGCTGTACCAGCCCCCACGGTTGCAGCCCATTTGCACCAGCCAGGGCCAGACCCGCTCCGGGGGCCCCGGCAGCGTCGTGGCCATGGTGGACCCACTGGCGTACCCGGGCACCAGGTCGTCACCGGGCCAGTCGCCTGTGGCCTCGGCATGGGTCGCGCCCCAGGTCAGCAGGCGCGGACGGGCGACGACACCGTAGGCGGCGGCCGCCACCACGATGGCACTCGCACGAAGAAAGGACCGGAGAACCGGCTGTTGTCCACTCATGGTGTCAGCGTCGTACCACGGCACCGCACCGCACAGGGGCCGGTCAGAGCCGGGTAGGGCCGTTCGGTGCCTGGCAGCGGCCACCGTGCCGGACCGACGGTGGACGTACGGCGACGCCCACCCGGCTCGCGGGCCGACGCGATCGCCTGCCCGCCGAGGCGTTGTCCCCAGTCAGCACAAGGACGAGTACGGGGAGGAACCGATGAACTGGCCGACAGCGTTGGTTGTCATCGCCGCGCTCTTCGCCCTCGCAGCGGTCGTCAGCACCTACCTCGCGAGGCCGAAGAAGTGACGAAGGACCGACGGAAGACCCCTGAAGAGATCACCTGGCAGAACAAGGCCCTCTGCGAGTGAGTCCGGCGTCACGGATGGCTTCCGCCTCCGGTCGCTCGTGGAGGGCGGCACCCTGTCGTCGAACTCCACGGCGGCCTACGGGGGCGCCTCCTCGTACCGGGTGGACGGGCCGGACGGCGATTCGTACGTACGAGGGCCGCTCGCGCACCCGGCCTCTGCCCGGCCACCCCGGCTCTGTCACAAGGGGCGGGGTGTTCTGCTGTCAGCGCGGTCTCCCGGCGTACTGAGCAGATGGCCCATCACCACGTCCAACGCCACGAAGTGAGCCGTCCGGCCCCTCCCCCTCACCTACTTCGGCCGTGTACCCGCTGCTCGGATCCTTCTGGCCCGTCAGCCCGTCCTGCCACGCCACAGCGGCCCGACCTCGGCCCACTCCTCGGCCCAGGTACGCAGACGCCGGCGGTCCAGCGCGCGACGTGCCCACCATGCGGACGAAAGAACGACCGTGCCCGCGCCCGCGGCCGCCCACATCCCGGTCGCCGTGGCGGCCGACAGCACGCCGTCGTGGTCGAGGGGTTTCGCGGTGAGCCGGCCGTCGTTCAGGATCCACACGGTGACGTGCGCCCCTTTTCGTCTGCCGGTTGCCACTTCGGTCTCTCCGCTGCGTACTGCCCCGTCCGGCGCGCGCCAGCGGACCTTCGTCGGATACGCACTGTTCATGGTTCCGTCCCGCTGGGACTTCGGCATCGATACGTCCTGCGTCAGCTCTGCCGTGACCGGATGACGTGCCCGCTGCTGTTCCCGCATGCTCCGGCTCTGCTCTCCGTAGGACCAGGACCCCACGGAGACGCCGGCCGCCGGAGCGCCGACGACCAGCAGCACCGTCGCCGCCAGGGCCAGCCACGCATCGAGTACGTCGATCCTGCGGCGTAACGGGTTACGCCGCCAGCGCCACCGCCTTTTCGCAGCGCGCATGAGGCGACACCTCCTTCGCCATACGCGCAAGGTCCCACCCGGCCCGGAACCCCGGCAGGGACGACACGGGGCACGTTCAGGCCCATTCGGCCCGTAGCTGACAACAGCCTGTGTGCTCGCCCACCGGACCGGCCTGTGCGGGACGGCTCGTCATCACGGCCGGCCCCGGTGCTCCGTCCTCCGCGATGCACCGGTCCATCGTTCAGCACCGTCGTCGAGGGGCAGAGAACGCGCGTACGGAGGGCGCTCGATCTGAACGTCTGCCGGGCGGCTGAGCGTTCGAGGCACCGGACGACTTCCGTCAGGTCCTGCCCTCCTCGACACGGCGTTACGAGTGTCCTGGACGCATGGGGCACCGTTCCCCTGTCGGCCCCCTCCCCCGTCACCGCGTCGTCCCCGTTGCCCTGCCGTCACTCCTTCGGGTGCCGGTGGTCCGGTCCGTCATCTTCGGGGCGGCAGCGTACTGATGATGGCCTTACGTCAAGTCGGGGCCGAGCAGCCGTAGCTGACTGCTGCTCGGGGCACCGGCACGGGAGGGCGGCATCCGGGGCTGCGCCCGGACTGCCGACCGTGCGGCGCCGGCCCCAACGCGACCGCACGGAACAGAAGTTCTGGGCAGGAGCGAAAGCAGGGATGCGGCTGTGCACCTGACTCCACACGAGCAAGAACGTCTCATGCTGCACGTGGCGGCGGACGTCGCCGAGAAGCGCCGGGCCCGCGGGCTGCGGCTCAACTATCCGGAGACCATGGCGCTGCTGATCGCGCACGTTCTCGAGGGGGCCCGGGACGGCCGGACCGTCGCCGAGCTGATGTCCTCCGGGCGCAAACTGCTGGCTCGGGAGGAGGTGATGGAAGGCGTGCCGGAGATGATCGAGAACGTGCAGGTGGAGGCGACCTTTCCCGACGGTACGAAGCTGGTGACCCTCCACGATCCGTTCCCCGCCGTGGGCCAGGACGAGGCTCCGGACGTCTGGCCGGGGAAGGTGGACTTCTCCCCGCGGGAGGGCGACGCGGTGGTGGTCTGCAACGAGCGCCACCGGCTGGCGGACCGGATCACCACGCTGACGGTCGAGAATCCGACCGACCGCCCCATCCAGGTCGGTTCCCACTACCACTTCGCCGAGGCCAACGACGGGCTGAAGTTCCGCCGCAAGAGCGCGTGGGGCAAGCGGCTGAACGTCCCCGCCGGCAGCTCCGTACGGTTCGAGCCCGGCATCACCGAAGAAGTCGAACTCGTCCCCATCGAAGGCGAACGGGTGGTCCACGGCCTGCGCGGCAAGATCGAAGGGCTGCCCGAGAAGATCAGGGGTTCGCTCGACCACATCAGGGGTTCGTTCGGCCAGGAACGGGTGTGACGACCATGCCTTCGTGCCCCGACTGTTCCTGCTGCCCGGCAGAACCGGGCCCCTTCGATCCCCTGCCGCGCGCCGCGTACGCGGACCGGTTCGGCCCTACCACCCGCGACCGCATCCGGCTGGCCGACACCGCGCTGAGCATCAGGATCGAGGACGACTGGTCCGGCGGCCCCGGCCGCAGCGGCCACGAGATGGTCTTCGGCGGCGGCAAAGTGATCCGCGAGTCGATGGGGCAGTCCATCGCACCGCGCGATCCGGGCCGGAGCAGGACCGGCCAGGCCGCCGACTGCCCGGTACTGCCGCCCGACACCGTCATCACCGGCGCGGTCGTGCTGGACCACTGGGGCATCGTCAAGGCCGATGTCGCCATCCGGGACGGCCAGGTCATCGCCCTGGGCAAGGCGTACAACCCCGAGACCATGGACCCGCTGCACGAGGAGAACGACAGCCGTCACAACGGCATCGGCCCGGCCCCCACCGACTTCGTCGTCGGGCCGGACACCGAGGTCATCGCGGGCAAGGACCGGATCCTCACCGCCGGCGGGATCGACACCCACGTCCACTTCGTCTGCCCGGGCCAGGTGGGTGAGGCACTGGCCGCGGGAGTGACCACCCTGATCGGGGGCGGCACGGGCCCGGCGGAAGGCAGCAAGGCCACCACCGTCACGCCCGGCTCCTGGCATCTGGCCCGGATGTTCGAGGCCCTGGACGGGTTCCCGGTCAACATCGGGCTGCTCGGCAAGGGTGCCACCATGTCCAAGGAGTCCATGCTCGACCAGGTGGACGCCGGGGTCATCGGCCTCAAGGTGCACGAGGACTGGGGCGCGACGCCGGCCGTCATCGACCAGTGCCTGCAGGTCTGCAAGGAGACCGGCGTCCAGCTCGCGCTGCACGCCGACTCCCTCAACGAGGCCGGCTTCGTCCAGGACACCCTCGACGCCGTCAAGGGCCGGCCCCTGCACGTCTTCCATGTCGAAGGCGCCGGCGGCGGCCACGCACCCGACATGATCAAGATGGTGAGCGAGCCGAATGTCTTGCCCGCCTCCACCAACCCCACCCGGCCGCTGACCGTCAACACGGTCAAGGAGCACTTCGACATGGTGATGGTCTGCCACCACCTGAACCCGCAGGTCGAGGAGGACCTGGCCTTCGCCGACTCCCGGATCCGGCCCTCGACGATGGCGGCCGAGGACATCCTGCACGACCTCGGCGCCATCTCCATCATGTCCTCGGACGCCCAGGCGATGGGCCGCATCGGCGAGATGATCATGCGGACCTGGCAGACCGCGCACGTGATGAAGATGCGCCGCGGCTTCCTGGAGGAGGACCGGCCGGAGGCCGGACCGGAGGGCGCGGCACCGGCCGGCGGGACGCCGGGGCCCCAGTCACCGCCGGCCGACAACCGGCGCGCCCGCCGGTACGTGGCGAAGTACACCGTCAACCCGGCCCTCGCCCAGGGCATCGACGGTGTCGTGGGGTCGGTGGAGCCCGGCAAGCTGGCCGACCTGGTGCTGTGGGAGCCGAAGTTCTTCGGCGTCAAGCCGCACCTGGTCATCAAGGGCGGCCAGATCGTCTACGCCCAGGTGGGCGACGCGAATGCCTCCATCCCCACCCCGCAACCGGTCCTGCCGCGCCGCATGTGGGGCGCCACGGGCCTGGCTCCCGGCGCCATCTCCTACAACTTCGTCACCGACCGGGCCCTCAAGAAGGGCCTGGCCGAGCGGCGCAAGCTCAGCAAGCAGTTCCGGGCCATCACGGACACCCGCACCGTACGCAAGGCCGACATGAAGGAGAACGACGCCACCCCCGACGTGCGCATCGACCCCGACACCTACGAGGTCGTCATCGGCGGAGCGAAGGTCACGGACGTGACGACGTTCGTCGACGACCGGATCGTCGACCGGGCTTATGTATCCGAACTGCCCATGGCGCAGCGATACTTCCTTTTCTGAGCGGGCTGGGGATGAGTGAGCGGTCGGAGCGGGGGTGCGGAGATGAGCAGGGCGGCGTTGCTGGTCCTGGCGGACGGCCGGTTTCCGGCGGGCGGGCATGCGCATTCCGGCGGGGCGGAGGCGGCCGTCGAGGCGGGGCGGATCCGGGACGCGGTGAGTCTGGAGGAGTTCTGCCGGGGGCGGCTGCACACGGCGGGGCTGGTCGCGGCCGCCCTGGCCGCGGCCGCGGCGGCGGGGTGCGATCCGCTGGTGCTGGACGAGGCGGCCGATGCCCGTACGCCCGTGCCGGCGTTGCGGCTCACGGCGCGGCGGCTGGGGCGGCAGATGATGCGCGCGGCCCGCGCGACCTGGCCGTCGGCCGGGCTGGACGCGCTGGCCGCCGCCCGGCCGCGCGGCGCGCATCAGCCCGTGGTGCTGGGCCTGGCCGCCCGCTCGGCGGGGCTGGAGCCGCTTGATGCCGCCTACGCCGCCGGGTACGAGAACGTCAGCGGCCCGGCCACCGCCGCCGTCCGGCTGCTGAGTCTGGACCCGTTCGAGGCGAGCGCGGTGCTGGCCCGGCTGGCGGGGCCGCTGGACCGGGTCGCCGCGCGGGCCGTCGAGGCGGCGCGGCGGGTCCCCTGCGAAGGCAGCGGCGCGCTGCCCGCCGCCTCCGCGCCGCTGCTGGACATCACCGCCGAGCAGCACGCCGCCTGGCCGGTACGGCTGTTCGCCTCGTAGCCGTGCCGCGTCCGTGACCACGCCCGCCCCGCAACCCACCGCTGGCACCGTCCCGCACCCGACTCGATCACGGAGCAGCTCATGCATCTCGACCACGACCTCGACGCACGCTTCCCGCACCGGCACAGCTACAGTGCCGCGGCCCCCGGGCGTCCCGACGGGACCCGGCGTGCGCTGCGCCTCGGGCTGGGCGGGCCGGTGGGCACCGGCAAGACGGCCACCGTCGCCGCGCTGTGCCGCGCGCTGCGCGACGAGCTGTCCCTGGCGGTGGTCACCAACGACATCTACACCCGCGAGGACGCCGAGTTCCTGCTGCGTGAGGCGGTGCTGCCGGCCGGGCGGATCACGGCCGTGGAGACCGGTGCCTGTCCGCACACCGCCATCCGCGACGACATCTCCGCCAACCTCGAGGCCGTCGAGGACCTGGAGGACGCCGTCGGCCCGCTGGATCTGATCCTGGTGGAGTCCGGCGGCGACAACCTCACCGCGACCTTCTCCAGGGGCCTGGTGGACGCGCAGATCTTCGTCATCGACGTGGCGGGCGGCGACGACATCCCCCGCAAGGGCGGCCCCGGCGTCACCACCGCCGACCTGCTGGTGATCAACAAGACTGACCTCGCCCCGTACGTCGGCGTCGACCTGGAGGGCATGGCCCGCGACGCCAAGGCCCAGCGCGGCGACCTGCCCGTCACCTTCACCTCGCTCAAGAGCGACAACGGCGTCCAGCCGGTGACAAACTGGGTCCGCGCACGCCTCGCCGACTGGACCGCAGGCCCCGCATGACCCTGACCACCACGCCCGTTCCCACAGCGGCTGCCGGCGGCATCCACGCAACCGCCCGCATCTCCGCAGCCGCCAGGGGCGACACCACCGTCCTGCCCGTCCTCGACGGCGACGGACCCTTCGAACTGCGGCGCCTACGCTCCCGTGGACCCGAAGCGCGCGTATGCGTCATCGGCGCCATGAGCGCGCCCCTCGGCGGCGACCGACTGCGTGTCGAAGCCACCGCCCTGCCGGGCGCCAGGTTGCACATCACCACCGCCGCCGCGACCCTCGCCCTGCGCGGCGCCACCGCCGAACACGCCACCTACGACATCCACCTGACCGTCGCCGAACACGCGGAACTCCGCTGGACCCCCAAGCCCCTGATCTGCGCGGCCGGCAGCAACCTACGGCAGACCTGGACCCTTGACCTCGCCCCCACCGCACGCCTCGTCCTGCGCGAAGAACAACTCCTCGGACGCACCGGCGAACCCTCCGGCCGGGTGACCACACGGCTCACCGTCCGACGTGGCGGACGCACACTGCTCGACCAGGAAACCGCCTACGGGCCTGGCGCACCGGGCTGGGACGGCCCCGCCGTCCTGGCCGGCCACCGAGCCACCGGCCAGATCCTCACCGTCGACCCGGCTTACGAGACCACACCCCCCGACACCCACCTCTTCGACCTCACCCCGGACGACGGCCACGCACTCCTCGCCCCGCTCGCCGGACCCGCCACCCTCGTCACCGCCGCCGCCCCGGACGGCCACCTGCTACGCCGCCTCCTCAGAACCGCACAGGCCACCACCCGTCGCTCCGCCTCCACCAGCTCGATGCGCAGCGAGCCGTAACCGCGTTCACCCGCCCAGGCGGTGGCCCTCAGCCCGGCACGTCACTTGCAGAGGGCGGTGTGCAGCAGGTGTGCGGCGTGGCGGCGGCCCTGCTCGGCGGGGCCCGGCTGGGCGGTGACGGCGATGGTCGCGGCGCGGCCGTCGTCGGTGGCGGCCGAGTCGGTCGCGTAGCCGAGATAGTCGCCGTCGTGCCCCCACATCAGACCGCCGCAGCTCAGCGGCTGGCTGGACAGGCCCAGCCCGAACCGCGTGCCTGCGGGGTATCCGGCGTCGGCCGGGATCGCCACGGTCGTGCGCATCCGGGCGAGCTGTGCGGGCTTGAGCAGCCTGCCGCCGAGCAGGGCCCGGAAGAAGCGGTTCAGGTCGCCGGGAGTGCTGATCAGGGCGCCGCCGGCCCAGGCAGGCGACGGGTCCAGTCCGGTGACGTCCAGCAGCGCTGTGCCGGGCTTCGACGCGACGTAGCCGTGTGGGTGGGCGTCCCGGATGCCCTGCTCGCCCACGGCCGGGAAGTACGTGTGCCGCAGCCCGACGCGGTCGATCACCCGGCGAGTGATCTCCTCGCCCACCGGGCGGCCGGTGACCTGCTCGATGAGCAGCCCGGCCACCACGTAGTCGGTGTTGCAGTACCGCCAGCCCGTGCCGGGCGGGAACTCCGCCTTGTGCCGCAGCGCGAGGTCGAGCAGCGTGCGGGGCGCGTAGTAGCGGTGACGGTTGCCGAGGAGGTCGCCCAGGTACTGGGTGTAGTCGGGCAGCCCGCTGGTGTGCTGCAGCAGCTGACGCACCGTGATGCGACGGCCGTCGATGCCGTCGCCGCGCAGCAGCCCCGGCAGGTAGGTCTCGACCGGGGCGTCCAGCGCGACCTTGCCCTCGCCGACGAGTTGCAGGACGACGGCGGCGGTGAAGGACTTGGTGACGCTCGCGGCCCGCACCTGGCCGCCGACCGGCGCCTTCGCCCCGGTCCGCAGGTCCGCGACGCCTGCGGCCGCATTGCGGGTGCGTCCGTCGCGGCCGGTGGCGGCGGCCAGCGCTGCCGGGTAGCCGTCCTCGTGCACCAGCCGGTCCAGGCCGCGCTGCACGGGGCCGGCGGCCCGGGGCTGTGCGACGGAGGCGGGCAGGAGGCCCGCCAAGGACATGGCGGTGGCGGCCGACACGACTGCCACGGTGATCCGACGACGATGAGAACGCTTCGGCATGACGGGCCTTCCTCGTGTACGCGGCTGGGGCTGCGGGGTCCAGCCTGCTGATGTGCGACTCGGGGCACCATCCGGGCAGCCACCGGAGCCCAACTGGGGCCGTCCTGAGGTAAATCGGCTCATGAGCCGCGCCGCGCAGCGTTCCCAGGCATGCGGCCCGGCAAGACGTACAGCCTCCAGGAGATCTGCTCGGCATCCGCCTGGCCGGCCTCTGGCGGCCAGGCACACCGCGCTCGGGGAGTGGCGGGCGCGGTGCGGCCTCCAGCGGTGCGCGGGGCCCGGTCCGGGTGCGGGTGCGGGTTCGGATGCGGGTGCGGCCCGTAAACGATTACTCCGAGACGTCGACGCCGGTGCGCAGTACGCGCCCCTGTGCGGGCGCGCCTGCCACGTCCGCACATCCGTATGCGTTACGAATGCGTACGCAAAGTGATCACGCCTGCCCGGCGGTGATGTCTGCCCTGTCGGCGTCAGGCGGGTTTCCCATGGATCGGGAGAGGTAGTCGATGACGGTCGAGACGAGCCCATCAGCAGCCGCCGGGGCGCAGGACCCGGAGCAGGAGCAGCTCAGCCTCAGCACAGCGGCGGCGCGAAATCTCGCGACCACCACCAAGACCGAACCCCAGATGCAGGGGATCAGTTCACGGTGGCTGCTGCGGAAGCTGCCGTGGGTCAATGTTCCCGGCGGCGCCTACCGGGTGAACCGGCGGCTGTCGTTCACCGTCGGGGACGGGAAGGTGACGTTCGAGAAGAGCGGGGCCACGGTACGTGTCATCCCGGAGGAGCTGGCCGAACTGCCGCTGCTGCGGGGATTCGACGATCATACGGCGTTGGGCGCGCTGGCCGACAAGTTCGTCCAGAAGGAGTTCGAACCCGGTCAGATCATCGTGCAGCAGGGCCGGAAGGCCGATCATGTCTTCCTGATCGTGCACGGCAGGGTGGACAAGCTCAGGCCGGCGAAGTACGAGGGCGAGGCCGTCGTGGGCCGGCTGTCGGACGGTGACAGCTTCGGCGGCAACGCGCTGGCGAGGGCCGACGGCGAGTGGGATTTCACGGTCCGCGCGGCGACCGCGGTGACGGTCCTGACGCTGCCGCACAGTGCGTACAAGACGATCGCCGGCCAGCACGAGGCACTGCGGTCGCACGTCGACAAGCGCAGCACCGACGCGCAGAAGCCGGCGAACAAGTCCGGTGAGGCCGCGATCGAGTTCCTCTCCAGCCACGAGGGTGAGCCGACGCTGCCGACCACGTTCGTGGACTACGAACTCGCGCCGCGTGAGTACGAGTTGAGCGTGGCGCAGACGGTGCTCAAGGTGCACAGCCGGATCGCCGACCTGTACAACCAGCCGATGAACCAGACGCAGCAGCAGTTGCGGCTCACCGTCGAGGCGCTGCGCGAGCGCCAGGAGAAGGAGCTGGTCAACAACCGTGAATTCGGGCTGCTGCACAACACCGACTTCGACCAGCGCATCCCGGCCCCCGTCGGGCCGCCCACCCCGGACGACCTGGACGACCTGCTGAGCATGCGCCGTGGGACCAGGTACTTCTTCGCCCACCCGCGCGCCATCGCCGCCTTCGGCAAGGAGTGCAACCGGCGCGGCCTCTCCCTCAGCAGCGCCGATGTCGACGGCCACCACATCCCCGCATGGCGCGGCGTGCCGATCCTGCCGTGCGGCAAGATCCCGATCTCGGAGCACCAGACCTCGTCGATCATCGCCATGCGCACCGGCGAGAACGACCAGGGCGTCGTCGGCCTGTACCAGACCGGCCTGCCCGACGAGATCGAGCCCGGCCTCAACGTCCGGTTCATGGGAATCGACGAGAAGGCGATCATCTCCTACCTCGTCAGCACCTACTACTCCGCCGCCGTTCTCGTGCCGGACGCGATCGGCATTCTCGAAAACGTCGAGGTGCGACCGCGTGACTGAGCACCCGGCCCGGCGAGGGGAAGAGGGCTGAGACGGTGTCGTTGCTGTCCCGGATGTTCGCCGCTCCCGCCGTCGACGAGGTGGCGGACGAGGTGAGCGCCGCACTGTCCGGCCTGGCGTGCCCGGAGGAACGGGAACCGGTCGCGCCACCGTGCGAGCCGGCGGCCGCGTTGCCCGCGCCCCCGGCGGAGCGCCCGTGGCTGCCCGACGGCCCCACCGGCCTGGGCACATCGGCGGCCAGAGCCCTCCTCCCGCCGCCCGCAGAACCCGACCGGCCCGCACCGGGCCCCGCGGACGGGCCCGGGACCGGGGCCGGGCCCCGCCCCGGTGATCCGGTTCCGGGGCTGTACTGTCCGCCCGCCGTACCGGCCGACCCGGCCAAGGTCGCCGAGGTGGACCGGCGGCTCGAAGCCTGGGCCCATGACCTCGACCTGTTTCCCCCTGAATGGGCGGGGGACTTCGCCGGATTCCAGGTCGGCCGTGCCGTCGTGCTGCAACACCCGGCAGCGGCGAGCCTGGAGCGCCTCGTCGTCGCGGGCAAACTGCTGGTGGCGGAGAACGTGGTCGACGACTGTTACTGCGAGGACTACGGCGGGTCACCCATCGGCCTGGGCGGCCGGCTCATCATCGCGCAGAGCGCCCTGGACCCTCTGCACAGCGCGGACGGCTACCAGCAGCAGTGGCACGAGGGCCTGGGCGCGGACGCTCCGCTGCGCTCCTACGCCGACGCGATGCGGGCCTTCCGCGAGATCGCCAGTCCCAGCCAGGTCACCCGGTTCGTCCACGACATGGCGCGCCTGCACCTGGGCTATCTCGCCGAGGGCGCCTGGGCACAGACCCGCACCACCCCGCCGGTGTGGAAGTACCTGGTGATGCGGCAGTTCAACAACTTCCGCCCCTGTCTGTCCATCGTGGACGCGGTGGACGGCTACGAACTGTCCGAGCCGTTCTACTCCCGCCCCGAAGTCCAACGCGTCACCGCGCTGGCCTGCAATGCCACCACGCTCGTCAACGACCTGTACTCCTTCACCAAGGAGATGGCCGTCGACGAGCACCATCTGAACCTTCCGGTGGTGATCGCCGCCGAGGACCGCGGCGGCCTCAAGGAGGCGTACCTGAAGGCCGTCGACATCCACAACGAGATCATGCACGCCTTCGAGAACGAGGCCGCGGTCCTGGCTGCCCACAACCCGGTCCTGGCCCGCTACACCACCGGTCTCGCCGCCTGGGTCGCCGGAAACCACGAATGGCACCACACCAACACCTACCGCTACTCCCTGCCGAACTACTGGTGAGAGAAGACAACCGCATGACCACCACAGCGCAGCGCGGCGGCGCGGCAGCAGCCCCGGCCGTCAGCCCCTACCAGCAGTCGGTGGCCGACTACTGGAACCACGAGAGGAACGCCGTCAACCTCCGCCTGGGCGAGGTCGACGGCTTCTACCATCACCATTACGGCATCGGGAACGTCGACCGGTCCGTCCTGGAGGGCCCCGCGGACACCCGCGACGAGCGCACCATCGCCGAACTGCACCGGCTGGAGTGCGCCCAGGCCGACTTCCTCGCCGACCACCTCGGCGCCGTCGGCCCCGACGACCGGCTGCTGGATTCCGGCTGCGGCCGGGGCGGTGGCAGTCTGGTCGCCCACCAGCGGTTCGACTGCCACGTCGACGGCATCTCCATCTCCGAGGCCCAGGTGGCCTTCGCCACCGCGCAGGCCGAGAAGCACGGTGTGGGCGACAAGGTGCGCTTCCACGTCAAGAACATGCTCGACACCGGCTTCGAGAAGGGCTCGTTCCGCGCGATCTGGAACAACGAGTCCACGATGTACGTCGACCTGTCGGCCC
Source organism: Streptomyces paromomycinus (assembly GCF_003865155.1). NCBI lineage: Bacteria > Bacillati > Actinomycetota > Actinomycetes > Kitasatosporales > Streptomycetaceae > Streptomyces > Streptomyces paromomycinus. The sequence continues at coordinate 714,099 of NZ_BHZD01000001.1, forward strand.
TGTTCGCCGAATACGCCCGCCTCCTCGTACGCGGCGGCCGGTACGTCACCATCACCGGCTGCTACAACGACACCTACGGGCTGCCCTCCCGCGAGGTCTCGACGATCAACGCCCACTACATCTGCGACATCCACCCCCGCTCGGCCTATTTCCGGGAGATGGCGAACCACCGGCTCGTGCCGAGCAGCGTGGTGGACCTGACCGCGGCGACCGTGCCGTACTGGGAACTGCGTGCCGCGTCCTCCTTGGCCACGGGTATCGAGGAGACGTTCCTGACCGCCTACAAGAACGGCAGTTTCCAGTACCTGCTGATCGCCGCCGACCGGGTCTGAACGCCGCGGCGCTCCGGTGCTCAGGTGCTGTCGGTGGTGCGGGGTTCGCGCCGCATGGACCACAGCACCGGGCCGCCGCCGGGGAGTTCCATCTCGCCGCGTACGACGAAACCGAAGTGCTCGTAGACGGGGACGTTGGACGGCTTGGAGGACTCCAGGTAGACGGGCAGGCCCGCCGCGTCGGCCTGGGCCAGGCCCGAGCGCAGCAGCGCGGCACCGTGTCCCTGACCCTGGGCGGCGGGGTCGGCGCCGATCACCGCGAGGTACCAGTGCGGCTCCTGGGGCGCGTGCTCGGCCGCTGCCATGACGGTGTCACGGAACAGCGCGGCCCGGTCGCCGAGGATGTCCTGGAGCTCCTGGACGGTCTCCGCGTCGGGTACGGCCTTCGCCTGCCCCTCCGGCGGTACCCAGAAGGCGGCCGCCGCGCCGGTGCGCTCGCACACGCCGTGGTGGGCGTACTGCCGGGTGAACAGCGTGGTGAAGTAACGGCCCAGCCCGGCCTCGCGGGACGGGTCGTCGGGGAAGAACCAGCGCATCATCGGGTCGTCGCCGAAGGCGCGGGCCAGGGTACTGCTGACCAGTCGGGCGTCGTCGACCGTCGCCCTCTGCGGGGAGTGTGTTATCGGCACATCGCTCATTGTGCACCCATGGTGATCTTCGTCGGCCGGTGGGTGGCCCGCTCGCCGGCGCCCGGCCGGCGCTCACCCGGTGCTCAGGGTGGCCCGGATCGTCTTGCCGCCCGCCGGGCCGTCGAGGACGTCGAGGGTGTGCGCGAGGGCGTACACGATCAGCAGCCCGCGGCCGCTCTCCTCGCCGTCGCCGGCCGGGCGCAGCCGGGGCCGGTCCGGGCAGTCGTCGCTCACCTCGACGGTCAGGGTGCCGTCCTGGAAGCACAGGCGCAGCCGGCAGCTGCTGCGGGTGTGCCGGGTGACGTTGGCGACCAGTTCGGTGACGATCAGGAAGGCGTCCGCCGGGTCGGCGGGGCAGGGCGCGGCGGTTGCGTCCCGGGTCAGGAAGGCGGCGGTCAGCCAGCGGGCCCAGAAGACGGTTTCGTGGGCATGGGGTAAGAGGTATTCGACCCGCGTCGTCCGGACGCGGGCACGGCGACGGGTACGCAACGTTCGGCTCACTCCCCCCAAGGGCCAGTCGGCCCCCTTGAGTTACGCCTCGGTGGCCGGATCGCGGCGGCTGGTCTGTACCACACATGCCCCGTTCGGGTGACAGCCACGCACGGTTCCGCCGTAGTACGGGTCATCCGGTGGCGTGACCACCGTCTGCGGACGGCACCGGCTGCCCCAGGTCCGCGCACGCCGCCCGCCCCGGCCGTGCACCACCGGCCGTCCGCCCGCGCCACGGGCGCCGCGGCACCGCCCGGCACCGGCTCGCACAGTGACGGGGCGGCCGTTCAGGTGTCCGGGGGCCGCGTGCCTCCGGTGGGACGCTCCCCCGGCGCGTGCTTGTCCGCGCGGAATCGGGGGCATCAGACCGGTTGAGGCCGACGGGCGGGTCGGCGAACGCCCTGCACCGCACCGGACCGCCCACACGCTCGGCCACGACTGCCCGGCCACCTCCCTGCGGGCCGGGACTCGTCCACCGACGGAGGAGACGCCTGTGTCTGGTCTCGCACGCTGCTTCCGTGGCCGTGTCGCTCCCCGCCGCCTCGGCCGTGCCGGCGCCCGCTGGTGGCGGTACGAGGGCCGGCCGCGCAGGCGGCCCGCAGGTTCGTATCCGAAGAGTGACGGACCCTGCTGGCGCGCGCGGCGGGACGGGGAGACGCTGCTGCTGTCGGTCTGCGGCGACCTGGATCTGGAGCTCGCCCGACGCCTGGGCCCGGCCCTGTCCCAAGTGTCCTCGCGGTCCGTCCGCACGGTCGTCCTGGACCTGAGCCAGGTCACCTTCTTCGACTGCAGCGGACTGCAGTGGCTGTGCGAGGTGCGGTCCCGCGTGGCCGCGAACGGCGGGGAGACTTATCTGCGCCAGCCACCACGCTGCGTGTACCGCGTGCTGCAACTCGTGCCGCTGTCGCGCCCGTTCGCCTTGCTGCCCGCCACCGGCACCGCCGCCGCCCGCCCGGCGGGGACGACGGGAAGCAGCCGTTCGGCGGGCAGCGGTTCCCGCCGCCTCGCCGTGCGCCGCCGACGGGCCGTGTACGGATCCACTCGGCCGCACAGCAGCTGAAGGACGTGCCGCGGGGCCGTCCGCCGGGCGGCGGAAGGCCCGCGTCCGGCGTCCGGGCCGCGCGCCTTGCGCCCGGAGGTGGCGCAACTCGCCGCTACCGGGCCGGGCCCGCCTGGTACCGGTGCCTGCGTACGGATAGCGTGGTCGGCCCGGCCCCATGGGTGTTGGTGCGAACGCGCTCGGAGGTGCGACATGCCGCACGCTGACGGGTTGCTGGTCAACATGGTCGCCGACTGTGCCGCATGTGCGGTGATACGCGTCAGCGGAGCTCTCGACCACACCGGGGAACAGTTCTTCCGTACGACGATGGGCGGCCACGTCGACGCCGGTTACCGCTATGTGGTCCTGGACTGCGCGGCGCTGGTCTACTGCAACTCCCGCGGTCTGAACTGCCTGCTCGGACTGCACTGGCTGCTCAGCCGGCGCCGCGGCCGCCTCCTGCTCGCCGGTGTGGGGCGCCGGGTGCTGTGGATGCTGGAGCAGACCGGCAGCAAGGAGGTACTGGCCGTCTTTCCCACCGTGACCCGGGCGCTGGCCAGCCTGCCCGTGCACCACCGTCCCACCTGGCCGCCCCCGCACCCGGTGAGCGCGGGCCCCGGGGCGTGAACCCGGACGGGGCCGCCGTCACCGGCAGCACCGGCGGTTCCGTCACGGACACACCCGTGACCCGCTCACCTGTCGGCAGCCTCCGGCGCCCGGTCGCCCCAGGCGTCCTCGACACTGGCGTAGCGGGGGAACTGTTCGGCGTAGCCGGTGAGCCGGAACAGCAGGTCGACGGCCTCGTGGTCGTAGACGACCCGCACCCAGCCGCCGACCGCCTCGCAGCGCGTCCGGGCCGTCATCAGTTCCTGCAGTCCGCTGCTGTCGATGAAGTGCACCTGCCGCAGGTCGGCGACGACGAAGGCCGGGAGTGCAGCATCGTTCCCTCTGAGCTGGTCCCGGAACGCCGGCGCCGTGGCCAGGTCGATCTCGCCCACCGGGCAGACCACCCGGCAGCCCTCCCTCAGCTCGGGGCACCGGGTGTTCATGGCGGCCAACTCCTCGGGGACTGCGCGGCGCGGCCCGCACGACGGGGTCTGCGGCGGGCTGCTGGCAGCTTACGGACCCCACACGCGCAGACGAAGCCGAATGTTCACTCATCAATGAAACCTTCACGAAAGACTTCTGTCGATCGTCCAGCGACCGTTTTCGTCCGCTCGTCGCCGTAGTTCGATCAGATCGCGCGGCCCGATCATCCAATAATCCGCGCACCGGTTCGAGAGGCGGTACGGGAGGGGACGTCGCGGCGCGGAAGGCCCGCTCAGCCCTCAGGAGCGGGCCCGTGGTGGCAGTGGGCCCGCTCCTGAGGTCGTGCGGGTGGTACGGGTGAGGCGTCAGGTCAGCACTTGTTGTCCGGGTGGTCGGAGCCGCCGTCGTCGAGGTTCTTGTTGTAGACCCAGCCGTCGACGTTGAGGCCGTCGATCCGTACGTGCGTCCACCTGTTGCCCGCGGAGTTCTTCACCCAGCAGTGGTAGAACAGCACGCGCGCGGTGCCGACCGTGGCGACCACACCGCACTCCTTGTTGGGGCCGGTGCGGACCTTGACGCTGTCGCCCTTCGCGGTGCCCTTGCCGGAGGACTTGTTCGACCACCCGGGGTGGGTACACGCGTCCGCGCCGGTGGGCGCGGCGCTGGCGGACGGAGCGGTGACGGTGAGCGTGGCGCCTGTCAGGAGGAGCGGTGCGGCGACGGCCGCGGCGAGTCTCGCGCGCTTCTTCAGTGTCATGGTGGTTCCCCCTTGCTCGGCGGGCGCCCGTACGGCTGGCCCGGTTGCACTGAGCATGGCGCGCCTGGACATGATGTGCGGGACGCGAGGGGCATCTGGCCAAAAGTCGCACTGGAGGGACCAGTTCCTGATTGCTCCCGATTTCCTGCGACGGGTGACCGTGGATCACCTCGCGTCCGCACGGACCTTCCGCTACGGCGCCATCTCGTACGCCCCCGACAGCGCCTCGACGCGCTCCCAGACCCGCGCGGAGCGGGCCTCGTCGACGACGGGGCGGCGGACCGCGGACAGAGCCCAGGACTGCTGGGCGTCGGTCGCCGAGTCCTTGCCGTGCAGTTCGACGGCGTGCGCGGAGAAGTCGCGGACGAGGACGCCGAACAGCTCGTCCAGGACGTCCGCGTCGAGGTCCGTCAGGCGGGCCTGTTCGAGGATGAGCTGGCCGTGCACGACCAGCGCGAACAGCTGGCCGACGGCGAGCAGCAGGTCGAGGTCGCGGCTCTGCTCCTCGTCGGGGGCGGCGGTGGCGACGAACTCGCACAGCGCGTCCGCCTGCTCCCGGAAGCGGGCGACGTTGGGCACCTCGGCGTACGCGTCGTAGGCGGCGCGCCAGTCGTGGAACCGTACGGCGCCCAGGCCGCGGGCCGGTCCCTGCCGGAAGAGGAAGGCGTCGTCGGCCGCGTCGAGGCGGGTGGGTACGGGCGCGTACTCAGCCGGGTTCAGCAGGTGGTTGCCCATGAACTTGAGGATCAGCGCGAGGTTGACGTGGACGGTGCCCTCCAGCTTCGGCAGGCCGCGGATCTCGGTGGCGGCCTGCGCGAAGTAGGTGTCCTTCTCGAAGCCCTTGGCCGCGATGACGTCCCACATCAGGTCGATGACCTTCTCGCCCTCGGTGGTCACCTTCATCTTCGTCATCGGGTTGAAGAGCAGGTAGCGGCGGTCGTCGGGGCCGGCGGAGCGGAAGTAGTCGACGGCGCGGTCGCTGAACAGCTTCATGCCGGCCAGGCGGACGTAGGCGTCGGTCAGCTCGCGGCGCACGTGCGGGAAGGCGGTGACCGGGCGGCCGTACAGGATGCGGTTGCGGGCGTGGGTGACGGCCTCGTACATCGCGTGCTCGCAGATGCCGATCGAGGCGGTGCAGAGGTTGAACTTGCCGACGTTGACGGTGTTGAGCGCGGCGTCGAAGGCGGCGCGGCCCGTGTGCAGCACGTCGTCCGGCCCGACCGGGTAGTTCTCCAGGCGGAACTCGCTGACGTACTTCGAGGAGTCGACGACGTTCTTCACCAGGTGGTACGCCGGGTGACGGCTGTCGGCGGCGAAGAAGACGTAGCCGTCGGGGCCCTCGATGTCGGTGCGGCGGCCGAAGACGGAGACGAGTCCGGCGGCGTTGCCGTTGCCTATGTAGTACTTGGCGCCGCTGGCGAGGAAGCCGCCGTCGCCGTCGGCCTCCAGCAGCATGTCGGTGTTGTAGATGTCGGCGCCGTGTGTCTTCTCGGAGAGGCCGAAGGCGAACACCTCGCCCTGTGCGAGGAGTTCGGCCGCGCGGGCGCGGGCGGCGGCGTTGTCGCTCTGCCAGACCGGGCCGAGGCCGAGGATGGTGACCTGCCACGCGTACCAGTAGTCGAGCCCGTAGAAGCCGAAGATCTCGTTGAGGGCGGCGATCCGGGCGGTGTCCCAGCGCTTGTCCGGATGGCCGTCCGCGGCGGCGGCCGGGGTGAGGAAGGCCGCGAACAGCCCCTCCTTGGCCGCGAAGGCGAGGAAGTCCGCCAGCCAGGCGCGGGAGCGGTAGTCCTCGATCAGCCGGCGCTTGCCGCGGTCCTCGAACCAGTCGACGGTGGCGCGCAGCAGCCTGCGGGTCTCGGGGTCGAAGTGCGCCGGGTCGTAGGTGCGCGGGTTGAAGAGCAGCGGGTCGGCCATGGGGTCCGCCTTTCGGGTCGAGGGTGGGTGGAGAAGGAGGGCGGGGTCGCGGGCCCGGACCGTCGGCAACGGGCAGGCGGCGGGCTCGGCGCTGTGGTGGGGCGCTGCAGTGCGGCGTTCGTGGTCCGGTGCTCCGGTTCAGGGCCGCTCGGGCTTCAGGGCGTGGAGCGTGTCGAGCACGTCCTCCAGCCAGGTGATCGTCATGCGCTCGTACGCGATGCCGCCGCGCAGTACGGCGTGCTGGAGCTGCTGTCCGGCGTCGAGGGCGGCGGGTGCTCCGGGGCCGGTGAAGTCCCGCCGCTCCCCCGCCAGGTAGTGCGCGAGCCGGTCGGTGTGCGCCTGGTGGTGCCGCTCGACCTCGTGGATCAGCGCGGCCGGGTCGTCGAAGGCCGCGCCGCGGATCTTGACGGCGAGGTCGTGCCGTACGCTCTCGGGCTCGATCGGCTCGTGCAGCCAGGAGGACAGGGCGGTCCGCCCGAGGGCGGCGACGGAGTACTCCTTCTTGTCCGGCCGCCCCTGCTGCGGCACCTCGCGGACATCGACCCAGCCGTCGGTCTCCATGCGCTTGAGGACGCGGTAGATCTGCTGGTGGGTGGCGGTCCAGAAGTAGCCGATGGACCGCTCGAAGCGGCGGGCCAGCTCATAGCCGGAGCCCGGTTTCTCCAGCAGGGAGACGAGGATCGCGTGGTCGAGCGCCATGCCCCGATCCTGCTATGCAACGAGTTGCATAGACAAGCGGCACCGCGCAGGTGAGACGCGGGTCACCCGGCCGGCGCTCCGGTCCTTCTCAGCGGTCGGGCGGCCCGGGGCTGGGCTCCGGGCCCGGCAGCCGCGGGCCGCGCCGCTCCTTGCGGTACGGGCGGAGGGGGTCGCGCGAGGCGCGCGGCGCGCCGCCCGCCGGAACGGACCGGCCGCGCGCACCGGACGCGCCCCGGGCGTCCGGCGAGGGCACCGGCGGGCAGGACTCGACCAGGATGAACGCCACGTCGTCGGCGAGGACGCCGTCCGTGTGACGGAGCAGGGCCTCCTGGAGCGCGTCGGCGGCGTCGTCGAGCGCGGCCTGGGAGCAGGCGGAGCGCAGACCGGCGAGATCGACCATGTCGCCCTCGGGGCTGCGGGCCTCGGCCAGGCCGTCGGTGTAGAACAGCAGGCGGTCGCCGGGGCCGAGGACCACGTCCTGGACGACCGGCACCGGGTGCAGTCCCAGCGGGGTGGTCGGTTCGGCCGGGGCGAGCAGGCGGGGCGGGGCGCCGGCGGGCAGGAGCAGGGGCGGGTGGTGACCGCAGTTGGCCAGGCGGACCCGGACGCCGGCGGACCGGCCGGTGGTGCGGAACTCGGCGGCCAGGGCGGTGACGAAGTCCTCCGCGCCGAGCAGGGCGGCCAGGCGCCGGTCGGTGGCGTCCAGCACGGCGGGCAGGTCGGGGCGGGTGTAGGCACTGTCGCGGAAGAAGCTGATCACGGCGGCCGACAGGCGTACGGCCGGCAGGCCGTTGCCGCGGACGTCGCCGATCAGCAGGCGCAGGCCGGCGGCGGTGTGCGCGAAGGCGTACAGGTCCCCGCCGAGCAGGGCCTGGGGCGAGGCGGAGTGGTAGCGGGCGCACACGGTCACCCCGCCGAGCCGGAAGGTGGTGGGCTGGAGGATGGCGCGCTGGGCGACGGACGAGGTCTCGGTCAGCTCACCTTCGCGCGCCACCCGCTGAGCGGCGCTCCAGGTGGCGTACGCGCCGCCCAGCGCGAGCACGGCCAGGCGCACCAGCATGCCCTGTTCACCGAGGTCGCCCTCCCACACCGCGACACCGGCGGCCAGCAGCACCACGTACAGGGCGACGGAACCGGTACACGGTCCGTCGAGCCGAGTGGCGGCCAGCAGCGTACAGAGCATCAGCAGCCCGACCAGACTCTGCGCCGGACCCAGTACGAGATCTCCTACGGCTATGGGAACGCCCAGCAGCAGCGCGAACAGCAGCCATCCGCGGTCGCGGTCCAGGCGCATGTGCCCTCCTCCTGCCTCGCGGCGCGGAAGGTCACCGTGAGCAGCGGCGTCACCGTCCGGTCCGCCCGGGCCGGATGTCGACAACCGAGCGGAATCGACGGGCGCAGATCACGTAAGGGGCATTGCCGACCGGCCTTGACCTCTCCTGCACCTTGCGCAGGAGATATGCCCGCTGGCCAGTCCGCTTGCACATGCCGTACGGAGGTCCGTCCACGGGGTGGCGCGGCCGAAGCGGTGGCGCGGCCGACGCGGGCGCCGGTTCCGGCCGCGCTGTCCAACACGGGCAACCCACCGGTTGGACACACCTCTTGTCCGGCCGCTCGTCCAACTGCTCCCGGTTGACCCGGTGCTCAGCCGACCAGCAGAGTGAGGGAAATCGATTCGTCACTTTCTGCGATCCAGCAACCGGACGGCCGTCGACGCGGCATGCACGGGAATACACGGGGTTTCACGAGGATTCACGGGGATTCATCGATCAAGCCGGACGTGCGGAATGTTTGAGATGCGCACTGCACACGGAACCCGTCGCGCCCGGCCGTCCGTGAGAATTCCGCGGAGATATCGGCTCGTCACGGTCGCCGCGGCCTTTCGGAAGGGGGAGGAATGCACGGTCCGGTGTCGCACCGGACGGCGTCCTCCCCGCCCCGAGGCGGAACACGCGGCCGCGGAAAGGACGGGCTGAAGGAAGAGACCCGGCCCGGCCACCGGCCACCCCTCTTCGGGGGCCGGCGCCGATTCCGCGGTGAGCGGCCGCTTTCGCCCCGCTGCCGCCGGTGTTCCGCGGCGGCGGTCCGCACCGCGTTCCGGCTCCCGCCCGGCACGTTCCGGGGTACGCCCCTGACCGGCCACGGCGCCCGTACGGACACCTCCCGCCACCTCGGCCGACGACGGAGAAGGGATGTCAGGATGACCCAGCCCCAGGAAATACCCGTACACCTGCGCCGGGACCGGTTCGACCCGGTCCCCGAACTCCGGCAGCAGACACGAAAGGCGCCGCTGACAGCGGCCGACATCGACTTCGGGCCCCTCGGCCAGGTGAAATGGCTCGCCACCGGAGATGCCGAGGTACGGGAGGTGCTGGGCGATCTCACCCGGTTCAGCTCCGCACTGCCCGACGGCGAGGACGGGACGGGCACCCGGGCCCTGCCGGGGAATCTGCTGACGTGCGACCCGCCCGACCACACCCGGCTGCGGAAAATGGTGGCGCCGGAATTCACCGCCCGGCGGACCCGCAGGCTGGAGCCGCGCCTCCACGAGATCGTGGCGGAGTGCCTGAACACCCTGGAACGGGTCGGGCCGCCGGCCGACTTCATGCGGCACTTCGCCTGGCCCATGGCGGGCCTGATCACCTGCGAACTGCTGGGCATTCCCCGGGACGACCGGGCGGAACTGGCACGCTACCTGGACGTCTCGCAGAACGACGCCGGGTCGCCGGAGCAGCAGACGGCCACCGGGAAGGCGTACTGGGCGTACATGGTCACGCTCGCCGGCCGGCAGCGCCGCGATCCCGGCGACGGCCTGTTCGGGTCGGTGGTGCGGGCGCACGGCGCGGACATCAGCGACGAGGAGCTGGCGGGCCTGGGCGCGACCTTCGTGTCCGACGGCTTCCTGCAGGTCTCCAGCATGCTGGGGCTGGGCACACTGGCACTGCTCGACCACCCCGACCAGCTCGCGCTGCTCCGGGAGCGGCCGGAGCTGATCGACCGGGCCGTGGAGGAGCTGCTGCGGTACGTCACCGTCATCCACACCGTGGCGCCCCGGACAGCCCGGGAGGACGTGGCCGTCGGGGGCCATGTGATCAAGGCCGGTGAACGGGTGGCCTGTTCCCTGTTCGCCGTCAACCGCGCGCAGGACGAGGCGGAGACCGACCGCTTCGACATCACCCGGGAGGCCGCACCGCACATGGCCTTCGGGTACGGCATCCACCACTGCGTCGCCGCGCCGCTGGTCAAGCGGGAGATGGCCGCGGTCTATCCGGCGCTGCTGCGGAAGTTCCCCGGGCTGCGGCTCGCGGTGCCTCCGGAAGAGGTCCGCTTCCGCGGCTCGCAGACACGGCAGTTCAGCCTGGAGGCCCTGCCCGTTGCCTGGTGAGGCAACGCCCGTCACCTTTCGCGCGCCCGGCACGCCCGCCACATCCGGCGGGCGTGCCGGGCGTACTGCGTACGGGGACGGTCGCCGGCGTCGGGGGCGGTCCTGGCGGGCGAAGTGCCGGAGGCGGAGCCGGCCACGGTGGGCCGGCCCGCGTGGAGCTGGCCGGCCCGCACACGCTCAGCCTCGACGAGGCCACCTCGTCGCTGGACCCGGCGACCGCCCGGTACGCCGAGCGGGCGATGGGCCGCGGTCCGCGCGGACCGTGCGGTGATCTCCATCGCGCACCGGCTGCAGACCGCCCACGACGCCGACCGGGTCGCCGTCATGGAGGCGGGCCGCATGGTCGAACTGGGCCCGCACGCGGAACTGAGCGCCGTGGACGGCCCGTACGCGGCGCTCCGGCGGTCCTGGAACGGTGCGTGATCAGCGCTGGACGGACGCGGTGAGACGGCGCATCGCGGCTTGCGCGGGCGGGCCCCAGGTGGCCTTGCCGCCGGGGCGGCCGTGGACACCGGCGTCGCCGACGAGCAGGCCGCCGAAGGCGCGCAGCACCGCCCAGCCGCGGGCGCGGCGCAGGGTCGCGGTGTCCGGGCCCGGCCGGTAGGCGGCGTGGAAGCGGTCGGCGGCACCGTCCGGCAGCAGGAGCCACGCGGCGGCGAGGTCGAAGGCGGGGTCGCCGGCGAACAGGTCGCCGAAGTCGATCACGCCGGAGAAGGTGCCGTCCGTGGTCAGGACGTTGGCCGGATGCAGGTCGCCGTGGAGCCAGAGGCGCGGGCCCGCCCACTCGGGCGCGGCGGCGGCGTCCTCCCAGACCGCACGGATCGCGTCCGGGTCGTGGACCAGGCCCAGTTCCACGACCGAGGCGAGCCCTTCGGCGAAGTACTGGGCGGTGTCGGCCAGCGGGCCCCCGCGGTCCCGGCCGTCGGGCGCCTCGTCGGGTGCGGGGCGGTGCAGGGCTGTCAGGAAGGCGGCCAGGGTTTCGGCGGCCTCCGCGCCTCGCGTCGCGGGGGCGCGGTCGGCGGGCTCACCCGGTACCCAGGTGGTGACGAGCCAGGGCCGCGGGAACCGTTCCGAGGGCTCGCCGAGACGCTTCGGTACGGGCACCTGGAGCGGCAGGTGCGGGGCGAGGGCGGGCAGCCATGCGTGTTCCTTGCGCAGCAGCGCGTCCGCGGTCTCCGTAGCCCAGGGCATCCGCACGGCGAGGTCGTCACCGAGCCGCCACACCTGGTTGTCCCAGCCGAGGGCCCCGAGTGTCACCGGGCGGTCCGCCAGGTCCGGGTGCTGTTCGCGCAGCAGGTCCCGGATCAGTTCCGCCGTGATGTCCGTTTCGGTGACTGTCATGGGCAGCAACGATAACCAGGGGGCGGTCGGGCCGAGTTCCGGCCTGGCCGGATCGGATCGCGGTCCGCGCCGGATCACAGTCCGGGCCGGATCACGGTCCGGACCGTACGGAGCCGGGCCGCCACGCCGGGCCCCGGCCCCGTCACCGGCTCTCAGCCCCCGGCGCGCCCGTGCTCGTCGGGCCCGGCCTGACCGACGTACTCCCGCAGGTGCCGGGCCGTCAACGTATTGCTGCCGGCGATCAGTTCGGCGGGCGTGCCGGTGAAGACGACCTGCCCGCCGTCGTGCCCGGCCCCCGGGCCGAGGTCCACGATCCAGTCCGCGTGGGCCATCACCGCCTGGTGGTGCTCGATGACGATCACCGAGTTGCCCTCGTCCACCAGCCGGTCGAGCAGGGCGAGCAACTGGTCGACATCGGCCATGTGCAGGCCGGTGGTGGGCTCGTCCAGGACGTACGTGGTCGCCTTCTCGTTCATGTGGATGGCCAGCTTGAGGCGCTGCCGTTCGCCGCCGGAGAGGGTGTTGAGCGGCTGTCCCAGGCGCAGGTAGCCCAGCCCGACACCGGCGAGCCGCCCGAGAAGGGCCTGGGCCTGCCCGGTGGGGAAGAAGTCCCGTGCCCGGGCGACGGACATGGCCAGCACCTCGCTGATGTCCTTGCCGCGCAGCTTGTAGGTGAGCACCTTCGGCGTGAAGCGTTTGCCCTCGCACTCCTCGCACACGGACGCCACCCCCGCCATCATCGCGAGGTCGGTGTAGACCAGCCCGATGCCGTTGCAGTGCGGGCAGGCGCCCTCCGAGTTGGCGCTGAACAGCGCCGCCTTGACGCCGTTGGCCTTGGCGAAGGCGGTACGGATCGGGCCGAGCAGCCCGGTGTAGGTGGCCGGGTTGGAGCGGCGTGAACCGCGGATCGGCGACTGGTCGGCGACGGCGACGCCCTCCCGCCCGGCGACGTACCCGTGGATCAGCGAACTCTTGCCGGAGCCCGCGACTCCGGTGACGACGGTCAGCACCCCCAGGGGTATCTCCACGCTGACGTCCCGCAGGTTGTGCCGGTCCGCGCCCTGGATCGCCAGGGTGCCGCGCGGCGTGCGCACCGTCTCGCGCAGCCGGGCCCGGTGCTCCAGGTACCGCCCGGTCAGCGTCCCGGAGGCGCGCAGCCCCGGCACGTCCCCGGCATAGCAGATCCGTCCGCCGTCCGTCCCGGCGCCGGGGCCGAGGTCCACGACGTGGTCGGCGATCGTGATGACCTCCGGCTTGTGCTCGACGACGAGTACGGTGTTGCCCTTGTCGCGCAGGCGCAGCAGCAGGTCGTTCATCCGCCGGATGTCGTGCGGGTGGAGCCCGACGGTGGGTTCGTCGAAGACGTACGTGACGTCGCTGAGGCTGGACCCGAGGTGTCGCACCATCTTCACGCGCTGCGCCTCGCCGCCGGAGAGGGTGCCGGCGGGCCGGTCCAGGCTCAGATAGCCGAGGCCGATCTCCACCAGGGAGTCGAGCAGGTGCCGCAGGTTGGCCAGGAGCGGCGCCACGGACGGGTCCTCGACCGTGCGCAGGAACGCGGCGAGGTCGCTGATCTGCATGGCCGAGCACCGGGCGATGCTGACGCCGTCGATGGTGGAGGAGAGCGCGGCGGCGCTCAGCCGGGTGCCTTCGCAGACGGGGCAGTCGGCGAAGGCGACGGCCCGGTCCACGAAGGCCCGGATGTGCGGTTGCAGCGCGTCGCGGTCCTTGGCTAGGAACAGCCGCTGGACCTTGGTGACCAGCCCTTCGTACGTCGTGTTGAGGGTGGCGGCCTTCACCTTGGTCGCGGGTCTGTGGAGGAAGTCCTCCCACTCCCGCTCGGTGTAGTCCTTGAGCTTCTTGTCCGGCGGGAAGAAGCCGGAGCCCGCCATGACCTGCCAGTACCAGGAACCGACGGCGAAGTTGGGCACGGTGACGGCGCCCTCGTCGAGGGAGAGTTCGCGGTCCACGAGCTGGTCGACGTCGATCGTCGACACCTGGCCGAGGCCCTCGCACTCCGGGCACATGCCTTCGGCGCTGTTGAAGCTGAAGGCGCTGGAGGTGCCGATGTGCGGGGTGCCGAGGCGGCTGAAGACGATCCGCAGCATGGTGTACGCGTCGGTGGCGGTGCCCACCGTGGAGCGGGAGTTGGCGCCCATCCGCTCCTGGTCGACGATGATCGCGGCGCTCAGGTTGCGCAGCGCGTCCACGTCCGGGCGTCCCAGGCTCGGCATGAAGGACTGGACGAACGCGGTGTACGTCTCGTTGATCAGCCGCTGCGCCTCGGCGGCGACGGTCCCGAAGACCAGCGAGGACTTGCCCGACCCGGAGACGCCGGTGAAGACGGTGAGCCGCCGCTTGGGCAGGTCCAGGGAGACGTCGGCGAGGTTGTTCTCCCGTGCGCCGCGTACCTCGATGACGTGGTGCAGGTCGGCGGCGGCCGGCTGGGGGCTGGTGGGGTCGGCGGGCATGTAGGTCTCTTCTCCTCCGGGACGGCGGTACGGCGGGCCGGGCGGTGGTGGCGCGCGGCCGGGCGCGGCGGAGGCGGGCAGCGGACCGCGGTCCCCCGTCGTGCCGGGGTACTCTCCCACACTTTCCGCGTACGGTGTACGGAGTTTTTCCACGCGAACCGCCGCCGGGCGTCGCCCGGACCGCCGCCCGATCACTGTGGTCGGTCTACGGTCCGGCCGTAGAGACGTCTCGCGCGGGCGGTGGTGACACTCGGGGGCGATCCGCCGACCCCGAGGACAGACGATGCGACCGAAACTCAAGCCCGACGTGCTGTACGTGCCCACCGCGGACGGGGTCCACCTGTTCGGCGCGGGCGCCAACCTCGAACTGCGGGGCGGCGCCATCTACCAGTGGGTGGACCGGCTGGCGCCGCACCTGAACGGCACCGTCACCCTGGACGACCTGCTGCGCGGCCTTCCGGACGACAAGCGGACCGTGGTCGCGGCCCTGCTGAAGCGCCTGGAGGACGGTGGCTGCCTGACCGACGCCGAAGCCGACGAGCCGCACGGCCTGACGGACCGCGAGCTGGAGACGTACGCGCCGGAGATCGCCTTCGTGGAGTACCACCGCGGTTCGGCGGCCCGGCGCTTCGAGACGTACCGCAACAGCTCGGTGGTGGTGCTGGGCGCCGGGCCCGCGTTCACCGCGCTGATCGCTTCGGCGCTGCACTCGGGCGTCCGGCGCCTGCGCGCCGTGTGCACCCCGGAGTTCCCCACCGACGAGGACCGGCTGACCGAACTGACCGGCGGGTCCGAGCGGCGCGATCCGGACCAGGAGCTGATCCGGACGGTGCTGTCCGGCGACTCCGACGCGGAACTCGCGGCGGCGCTGGAGGGCGCCGACGCCGTCCTGCACGTGTCCTCGGCGCCGGTGACGGACCGGGCCGTACGGCTGCACCGGCTGTGCGAGCGGGCCGGTCAGCTGCTGGTCCAGGGCGTCGTGCTGGACGACGTGGCGTGGCTGGGGCCGTCCGGCGCCGCCTGGGCGTCGGCCTGGCAGCGCCTCGCGGCGCCGGAGCCGTCGCGGCCCAGCACCTTCCTCACCGGGCCGACCGCGGCGGTGGTCGCCGGTCACCTGGGCCTGGCCTGCTTCACCGCGCTGACGGGCGCCCGGGACGACGGGCCGCCGACGGTGACCCGGATCGACCTGGAGACCCTGCGCACCTCGACGCACCCCTTCCTCCCCCACCCGTCGACGGTGGACGCGCCGCAAGAGAGCACCGAGGAGTTCGGGCAGCGCGTCGAACGCCTCCGCTCGGCCGAGCCGCTGCTTCCGGCGGAGTTCTCCGCACGCGCCGCGGCCTGCTTCGACCGGTACACGGGAGTGCTGCGGGCGCTGGAGGAGGGCGACTTCACGCAGCTGCCGCTGAACGTGACCGAGGCGGTACGGCCCGAGGGGGCCGGCGAGCGGGTCTTCGGCTGGGGCACCGGTTTCGCCGAGGCCCGGCAGCGGGCGGCGCTGCGCGGGCTGGCCCGGTACGCGGTGACGGCGGCCGATCCGCGGCGCTTCGCCGACGACGGGTCGGTACGGGGCTGGGACCTCGCCGGCAAGGAGGTCACGACGGTCCCGGCCGGGGACGTGTTCACATCGGGCCCCGGCGTGGCCGCCGCACTCGACTGGTCCGGGGCGGTCACCGAGGCGGTCGCGCAGCAGTGTGCGCGGCTGGCGGCGGAGGACGTGCGGACGGGCGCGGCCGAGCCGGTCCGGCTGGACGTGGCGGGCGCCTCGCTGGACGAGGCGGGCCGCCGCCATCTGGACATGCTGCGTCCGGCGGGCGGCGAGGGCACGGTCGCCGACATCGGTACGGCGCTCGGTGTGCCGGTGCTGGCCTGGTGGCAAGGCGTCCGGCCGGTCGGGGTGACCTGCGGCCCCGGCGCGGTCACCGACGGCCTCGAACTGGTCCTGCTGGACCGGCAGGCCGAGCTGACCGGCGAGTCCGCCTACGCTCCGCAGCCGGTCCCCGGACTCGGCGCGCCGCCGCGCGGGCCGGACGGCGCGGCCGTACCGGCGGACGCGGACCTGCCCGCGCTGGTGGAGGCGCTGGCCTCGCGGGGCCAGTCCCCCGTCGTGGTGCCGCTCGACCACGACCCGGCCGTGCACGAGGTGCTGCCGAACGTCGTACGGGTGGTGCTCGCCGGATGACCGGGGCCGCCACCGACGAGGCCGGAGCGCTGGGGCTGCGGTTCTGGTACGACACCTTCGAGGGCGTACGGGAGCTGTTCGCCGAGGGGCACGGTTCTGAGGGCGGGCCGGAAGATCCGCTGTCGAGCAAGACCTACCGGGGGCTGCCCCGCCACGTACTGACCGCCCCGCCCCGGCGCATCGGCGACGCGCGCTGGTCCTTCCCCGGCTTCCGGGAGCGGCACCCCGAAGGCCCGCCGCGCAGGCCCTGGGACGGGAGCACACTGTCCGCGCTGCTGCACCACACCTACGGCCTCGGCCGGATGGAGCTGGGCCCGCAGGCCGCGTGGCCGTACCACCGGCTGGTGGCCTCGGCGCGCTGCTTCTACCCGGTGGAACTGTACGTGTGGCTGGACGGCGACACCGGGGACGTACCGGCGGGGTGTTACCACTACGACCCGCTCCACCACGCGCTGACCGCGCTGCGCCCCGGCGGCATCCCGGAGGAACTGCGGGCTGCGGTGGCCTGCAAGGGCCGTGACACGGCCGCGCTGGTCCTGCTCTCGGCGTACTTCCGCAAGACCGCCTTCCGGTACCGCGACTACGCCTACCGGCTGTGCGCGCAGGAGTCCGGCATGGTTGCCGGCAACGCCCTGCTGGTGGCCGGTGCGCTCGGTCTGGACGCCCGGGTCCACCACCGGTTCCTGGACGAGCCGGTGAACCGGGCGCTGGGCCTGGACGGCACGGAGGAGACCACGTTCGCCGTGCTGGAGATCGGGGCGCGGGACGGCGTGGCCGCGGCTCCGGCGCGGGAGCTGACGCCCCT
This sequence comes from Streptomyces paromomycinus, assembly GCF_003865155.1. NCBI lineage: Bacteria > Bacillati > Actinomycetota > Actinomycetes > Kitasatosporales > Streptomycetaceae > Streptomyces > Streptomyces paromomycinus. The sequence continues at coordinate 731,171 of NZ_BHZD01000001.1, forward strand.
CGTGACGGAGCACGTCCGTACCAACCGGGAGGACACGGCGCGCTGGTCCCGGCTGACCACCCTGGACGCCGGCAGCCGGCTGACCGGTGAGGCATGCTTCGAACCGGTCGCCCCCGCCCCGTTCCACCGGCCCGCCGACGGCCCCGCGGAGCCCTTCGCCGACGACGAGCGGCCGCCGGGCAGCGTCGAGTTGGGCGACGCGCTGCGGCGCCGGGACTCGGGCGGGCGGATGTTCCAGCCGGACCGTGCAGCGCTGCCGCAGCGGCAGCTCGCGGACCTCCTGCGGTACGCACTGGACCCGGTGCCCTCCGACCACGGCGGCACACCGCTGCGGCCGTTGCTGGACTGCCACGTACTGGCCCTCAACACCACAGGCCGGACCGCAGGCCTGTACCGGCTGGACCCGTCCCCCGCACTCGTCCCCGTACCCGGACGCGACGGGCGGCCTGCGGTGGCCATGCTGTGCGACCGCACGCCCTCGGTGAACACCGCGCGCGCCAACGCGGTCGTCTTCCTCACCGTGGACCGCTACGAGGGCGCCCACCGGTTCGGGGACCGCGGCTACCGCGTCCTGCACCACGAGGGCGGCATCGTGGCCCAGCGGCTGAGCGTGCTGGCCGCCGCCGAGGGCCTCGCGGCCCGGATCACCAACGGGTACGACGACCGGGTCGTACGGGAGTTGCTGGGCGGCGGGGACGCACACGTACCGATCTTCGCGATCGTGCTGGGCCGGCGGCAGGCCACCTCCCAGTACGAACCCCCGCTGGACTGGTGACCACAGGCACCGTAGGCCACGGGCCCACGGCAGACCCTACGGGTGCTCCGTAGAGACCCGGGGCCCCCGCGGATCACAGAATCAGCTCGGACAGCGGGCGACCGCCGCCCGCAGTCGTCACCCACAGAGGAAGGAGGGACACGACATGGACGCGAACCTGGTGCTGGACCTCGACGACCTGAGCGTGGACCAGCTCGACATTCTCCCGACGGCCCCCGGCTCCACCCTGGAGTCGATCAACGTCGGCCACGCCATGGTCGAGATCGGCGCTTCGAACTGCACCTCGAAGGGCTCGCCCGCGAGCTGCTGTTCTTGCTGCTGCTGCTGATCAGGCCGCGCTGCAGGGCCGTGTCCGGCGCGTTCCGCGCGCCGGACACGGCCCGGTGCCACTGACGGGACTTGGAAGACGGGACGTGCGAAGGATGCAGCAGGGGAACGTGGCGGACCGGCCGGCCGGACTCGCGGTACGGGGCGAGGGACTGCTCGCCCAGGCGGTCCGCGCGGCGGTCTCCCGCCGGCACCCGCCGGCCGCCGAGGACAGCGACCGGTGCGCCGCACTGCTCACCGTGGACGACGGCTGGCAGGACGCCGACCGGACCGGCCGGCCGGACCTGCCGTGGCTGCCCGTCCGGGTGGAGCTGGGCAATGTCGTCATCGGGCCGCTCGAACTGCCGGGCCGGCCGGGCTGCGCGCAGTGCGCCCGTACCCGCAGGCAGCGGGCCCTGGGACAGGACAGCCCCCGCGCCGAACTGCTGCGCCGGCACGGCGACCGGCTCGCCGAACGGCCGTCCCCCCTTCTGTCCGCCTGGGCGCGCGACACCGTCGCGGCCTTCGTGGAGGCGGAAGCCGCCGCCGTGCTCGACGACCCGGAGCGCGCCGGCACCCGCAACGCGATCACCATCATCGGCCTGGCCGGACTCACCGCCGACTCCCACCCGTTCCTCCCCGACCCCTGCTGCCCCCGCTGCGGCAGCCTTCCCGACGACGGACCGCCGGTCCTGATGGACACCCCGCGGCCCAAGCTCGACCGGGACACCTACCGCGTCCGCAGCCTCGACACCGGCTGGGACGGTCTGCTGCGGACGTACGTGGACGGACACACCGGCATCGTCCAGCAGCTCGACGTACGGACCGACTACGCCTACCCCATGGTCTCGGCGCCGCTGCGGCTGCCCGACGGCATCCAGGAGGCGGGCTTCGGCCGCGGACTGGACTACACCGGTTGCGAACGCACAGCCTTGGCCGAGGCGTTGGAGCGGCTGGGCGGCGCCCGTCCCGGCGGCCGGCGCACGGCCGTCCGCGCGGGCTACGAGCAGGTCGCCGACCGCGCGGTCCGCCCCACCGACCTGGGCCTGTACCCGCCGGACCGCTACGCCGACCCGGAATTCCCCTATCCGGCGTTCACCCCCGACCTGGAGATCAACTGGGTGTGGGGGCACTCCTTCGGCCGCGGCGGCCCCGTGCTGGTGCCCGAGGACTACGCCTACTACCGCACCCGGCACGGCAACGAGACGGCCCGCCCGCTGGCGTACGAGGTCTCCAACGGCTGCGCCCTCGGCGGCTGCCTGGAGGAGGCCGCGCTGCACGGCATCCTGGAGCTGGCCGAGCGGGACGCCTTCCTGCTCACCTGGTACGCCCGGCTGCCGGTGCCGCGCGTGGACCTGGACACCGTGGCCGACCCGGCGATCCGGCTGCTGGTGGAACGCATCCGGCAGGACACCGGACACCGGGTCGCCGCGTTCGCGACCACGCCGGAACACGGCATCGCCACGTCCTGGGTGATGGCCGTACACCCCGGGGACGCGGTGGAACCCGCCGCGATCTGTGCCGCCGGCGCCCATTTCGACCCCGAGAAGGCGCTGCTCAACGGCCTGTTGGAGCTGACCGCGAACCTGGGCTGGAACCGCGCCGCCTACCGCGAGGAACTGCGCCGGATCGAGGGCATGGTCGCCGACCCGCACCAGGTGCGGGAGATGCGCGACCACGCGCTGCTGTACTGCCATCCGGACGCCTACGACCGGTTCGCCTTCCTGCCCGGCGAGGAGACCGCGCGGCCGGTGGCCGAGGCGTTCGCGCGCGCCACCTGCCGGCCGCGCAACACGGACCTCCGCGACGACCTCGCCGAGGTGGTCGAACAGTTCACCGCCCGCGGCCTGGACGTGATCGTGGTCGACCAGACCACCGACGAGCACCGCGCCGCCGGCTTCGCCTGCGCGAAGGTGATCATCCCCGGTCTGCTGCCGATGACCTTCGGGCACCGGATGAGCCGTACCCACGGCCTGCCCCGGCTGTACGACCTGCCGGCCCGGCTCGGGTACCGGGACGGGCCGCTGGAGCCGGCCGACGTCAACCCGCATCCGCACCCGTTCCCGTGACGCCCCGGCCGTCCGCTTCCCCGTGTTCCCCGTACGGCCGGGGCCGCTTCCCCGCACGACCAGAACCGACCCGCACGCGAAGGCAGGGACAACGATGAGTGGCTTCCACGTCGCGGACACGTTCGGCGTACGCATCGGTGGTCTGCCGGTGTCGGTGCTGGACGATTTGCGGTCGGACGAGGTGTGGCGGCGGACCGGCGCGCTGCTCGACGGCGCGCGGGAACTGGCCGACCGGGGCGCGGAACTCTCCGACGCGCTCTACGCGTTGATCGGGCAGGAGACCGGCGTCAAGGCGGCGCTGGTCGCGCTGCGCCGCGCGGTGCACAACCAGCGGACGCCGGGTGAGCGCTGCTGGAACGACGAGGTGCGCGCCGCCCTGCCCGCCGAGGTGGTGGCGGACGTCGAACGGTGGGCGGAGCTGCTGGCGGCCCACCGGGCCGGCACCGCCGCCCTCGACGGCCTGCTCCCGCAGGACGCGGCCGACCGCCACGCCGTCCTGCGCGAGGCGGCCGCACAGCCGGTGTTCCGGCACGGCCTGATCCAGGGCAGCCCGGTCCTCCACGAGCAGTTGCGCAAGTGGCTGGCGCGTCCCGAAGGCGCCGTGCCGGACCGCAAGCTGGCGCTCCGGCTGGCCAAGTACCTCGCCCGGGTGGCGGCCAAGACCAGCCCGTTCAGCACCTTCACCGTCAGCGGCCTCGGCCGCTGGGACGGTCCGCGCCCGGACGCGGCCGGACCGGCGGTGCGCGACACCGTCGAGATCAACCTCTGGCTCGTCCAGCAGCTCGTCCGGCGGCTGCGCGAGCACCCGGCCCTGGCGCCCGCCGTCCGGCTGCGCGTCAACCCGAGCGCCCACCAGGGCGACGGGCACTGGGAGTTCCTGGGCCCCGGCGAGGAGGAGCCGCTGCGCACCCTGCCGGTGTCCCCGCCGGTCCAGGCATGCCTGGACTTCCTCGCCGACGGCGCCCGCCCGCGCCACGAGGTGGCCGCCCACCTGACCGAGCGGAGCGGCGCCTCCCCGGAGCAGGCCGAGCGCTATGTCGCGCGGCTCACCGAAGTCGGTGTGCTGGAGACCGTGCCCCCCTTCTCCGAGCAGGCGGCGGACCCGCTCGCCGAACTGCGGGCGTGGGTGGACACCGGCGGCCCGGAGCTGGCCGAGGTGTCGGCGCGGCTCAAGGAGGTGGCCGCGCTGCTGGACGGATACCCGGAGCTGACCGACCCGGACGCCCGCCAACGGCGCACCCAGGAGATCCACCGGGCGCTGGGCCGGGTCGCCGAACTCGTCGGCCCCGAGCACGTCGTCGTGCCGCCCAAGAACTACATCATCGAGAACGCCCTGCTCGTCGGGCCGCCGCCGGCCCAGGACCGGGCAGCGTGGGAACCGGTGCTGCGCGACCTGGACACCGTCCGCCGCTGCTACGCGGCGCTCGACCCGGCGCTGCCCGGCCGGGTGGCGCTGGCCCGGCTGTTCACCACGCGCTTCGGGACCGGCGCGAGCGTGCCGTTCCTCGCGTTCCACCGTGCCGTCCAGGAAGAGATGCGTACGGACCCGCAGCTGCCCGGCCTGCTGTCCGTCTCGCAGCACGGTTACGCGCCGCTCGCGGACAGCCCGCTGCCCCGGATCAAGGAGCTGCTGCGGGTACGGGCCGGGCTCACCGGCGCGGCCCTGAACGCGCGGCCGGACGCCGACGGGGTGGTGCACGTCGACCCCGCGCGGCTGGCCGCGCTGGCCGACAGCTGGCCCGCGTGGATGCGGCCGCCCGGCTCGGTCGCGTTCTACGGCCAGCTGACCGGCGGGCCCGCGGATCCGGCCGGGTTCGTGGTGAACGCCGTCAACGCGGGGCACGGGCGGGGCCGCGACCGCATCCGGCGGCTGCTCGGCCAGGCCGGCGTCACGGTGGCGGGCGAACCGTCCGGCCCGCCCGGCGACGTGATCCTGGCGGACACCTGCCGCCACTACGGCAGCAACGTGGGTCTGCGCGACCTGACCATGACCGACGAGCTCGACTACCCCGGTTCGGCGAGCCCGCGCCCGGCGGAGCGGCGCATCCCGCTGCGCGACCTGGAGGTGCGCCACGACCCGGCGCTGGACCTCCTCGTACTGTGGTCGCGCACCCGCGACCGCGAGGTGCGGCCGGTGCACCCCAGCCTGATCGCGGAGTTCTGGCTGCCGCCGGCGATGCGGCTGCTGATCCAGGCGTTCGGCGACACGCCGACACTGCTGATCCCCGGACGGCGGATGTTCGGCGACATCTCCCCCGCCACGGCACAGGGCCTGCTGCACGAGCCCAGGATCACGATCGGCACGGTCACCGTCAGCCGCCGCCAGTGGGTGTTCCGCACCGACGAGGCGCCGGTACGCGCCAAGGGCGAGGCGGACCGCCCGTACCTGCTGCGGCTGGCCGCCTGGCTGCGCGAACACGGCGTCCCCGAGCGCTGCTTCGTGCGCGCGCTGGACCCGTCCATGCTGACCGACGGCAACGTCTGGCAGCTCAAGTCCCGCAAACCGCTGTACATCGACTTCGCGAACCTGCTTCTGACCGGCCTGTTCGAGCGGATGCTCGCCGAGCGGGGCAACCTGCTGTTCCTCCAGGAAGCCCTGCCCGACCCGTCCGCCGCGCCGCACTACGGCGACGCCGGAGCCCGCGTCACCGAACACCTCGTGGAGGTCGGCCACCATGGCCACAGCTGACCGCACCCTGGACCCCGGCACCGCCGGGGCGTCCGACTGGGTCTGCGCCCACGTCTTCCAGGACACCGGCCACGACGCCCTGCTCACCGGCTGTCTGCGGCCGCTGGTCAAGGCGCTGTCCGCCGACGGGCTGCTGCACCGGTACTTCTTCCTGCGGTACTGGGAAGGCGGCCCGCACGTTCGGATGCGCTTCCTGCCCACCGGTACGGCGGCCTCCCGCGAGCTACGGCAGCGGGTGGCCACGGCGGTCGGCGCGTTCCTGCGGGACCACCCGGCGCCCGACACGGTGGACCGCACGCGGTACGCCGGGCTGGCCGGCGAACTGGCCGCCCTGGAAGACCTCTCCGATCACGACCGGGAACTCCGGCCCAACAACACCGTCGAGTTCCTGCCGTACCTGCGCGAGCACGCGGTGTACGGGCACGGCCCGGCCATGGCCGCGACCGAGCAGCACTTCCAGGAGTCCAGCGAACTGGCCCTGGCGCTGATCGCGGCCGGTACGACCGGCCAGCAGCGGGCGGCGATCGCCCTCGACCTGATGCTGGCCGTACTGGCCCTCTGCGACGAGCTGCGCGCCCAGTGGGTGGACAGCGGGCAGCCGCTGATCCCCTTCGCCGAGGGCGCCGAACCCGCCGCCACCGAGGAGCACTACCTGGCCCGGCGGGACCACTTGCGGGAACGCGCGCTGCGCGTGTGGCAGCTCGCCCCGGACCCCACCGGGGCGACCCCGCAGGCGCACTGGCTGCGGTCGCTGCGCACGCTGCGGGACCGGCTCAGCGGCTGGGAGGACGCCGGCACGTTCACTTCCGAGTGGGCCCGCTCGCCACTCAACCAGGGCCCCGACCTGGCCGCACTGCCGCACCCGGCCACCACGCTGATCCTGCTGCGCTGCGCGCACCTGGCGAACAACCGGCTCGGCCTGACCCTGAGCGAGGAGAACCACCTGCGCTTCCTGGCCGGCCGGATCGTCTCCGACCTGCCGTCGCTGCCGGTGCGCTGACTCTCCGTCCCGCAGTGCCTCCCGGCCCGCCGCCCCCGTGCGGCGGGCCCGCCCGTCACCTCGACCGGCTGGGCCGCAGCTCCGCGGACCGGGGGCCGTCGTGCCACCGGGACGGCCGGACCGGGGCGTCGGCGCACGGCTGACCGGGCGGCAGGGTCCGGGAGCAGGAGCACGGTTCGGGCCCGGTGCGGCGGGTGCGGCCGTCGGCCTGCTGGGCCGCCGGGCGTGCCTGGTCCTCCGGCGGCTCGGCGGACGGCTCCGCCGGAATCGCCTCGGCCAGCCCCTGGCGCCCGGATATACCCAGCTTCCGGTACACGCCGGACAGGTGGAACTCCACCGTACGCATGGTCAGGAACAGCATCTGGGAGATCTGCCGGTTGGTGTGTCCGCTCCGGGCCAGCCCGGCGATCTTCAGTTCCTGCGGGGTCAGCAGCGGATGGGTACGGACCGGCTTGTCGTGGGCCGGTACGGGCTCCGGCGCCGCACGCAGCCGCCGGGCCAGCGGCGTGGCACCGCACTCACCGGCCAGGGCCAGCGCCGCCGCGCCCTCGCGGTCCGCCTCGGCCGCCCGCCCGGCGGACCGCAGCGCGGCGCCCAGGTCGGCCCTGGCCACGGCGAGTTCCAGACGGGCGGGTGACGCTTCGAGGTGGCGCACCGCCTCGGTCAGCAGCATCAGCCTGCGCTCCCCCGACCGGGTCATCGCCAGGGCGTGCCGGGCGACGCCGATCGTGCGGGGCGTGCCCCAGCGGCGGGCGGCCTCCAGTTCCTCGCGTGCCAGGGTCTCGGCCCGGTCGGTGGCGCCGTCAGCGGCCAGGGCGAGCGCCGCGCGGGAGCGCCACGGCAGCACCGCCGGGCTGACGGCGCCCCGGCGCACCAACTGCCGTCCGGCGGCCAGCAGATCCCCGGCCGCGCGGCCCGGCTCGCCGCGCAGCCGCCACAGGGCCGCCCGAGCGGCGAGCAGGTACGGGCCCTCGTAGCATCCGTGCAGGTCGTCGTCCGGGCCGTGGCCGGCGACGCCGTGCGCGGCCAGCAGCGCGGCGGCCTCGTCCTGGTCGCCCGACTGCGCCAGCGCCTCCACCAGGCCGGCCACCGCGAAGCCGGCGACGGTCGGCAGCGCGGCGCTGCCGGGGCCGATCTCCTCGACCACCGGCCGCAGGATCGCCACCGCGCCGGGCAGGTCCCCGGCGACCCGGCAGATCCGGGCCCGGAAGATGTCCGCCGCCAGCCCGGCCCGCCGGCCCGACATGGCCTGGCTGAGCCTGCCGGTGCGCCAGCAGTGGGCCCGCGCCTCGACGAGTTCGTCGGCGCGGATCAGGGTGGCGCAGCTCTGCCAGAGGCGCCCGAGGTCGCCGCCCTCCCCGCCGGTCAGCGCCTCGCGCGCCGATGCGAGGGCCGCGTCCCGGTCCGTTCCCCGGTCGGCGGCGATCGCGGCCCGCAGGTTGGCCAGTTCCCTGCTGCGTCCGCCGCCGACCCGCTCCGGTGCGTCCGCGTCCCCGTCCGCCAGGCGGCGGGCCTCGGCCGACGGGCCGGCCGCGTCGAGCAGGGAGACGCTCGCCTTCCGGAGGGTGAGCCTGCGCACCGCCGCCGGGTGGCCGGGGCCGATCCGTTCGGCCGTCTCGTCCAGCACGGAGGCGGCGTCCGCCGGTCTGGCCCGGTCGATGAGCATGCCGGCCACGTCCAGGGCCAGTTCGGCGCAGACCTCGGGGTCCTCGGACTCGCGCAGCAGGGTGTCCAGTTCGCTCAGCGCGAGGTCCGGGTCGACGAAGGTCTCGGCCTCGGCCAGTTCGCGCCGGACGGCCGAGCGGACGTCCGCGGGCAGCCGGTCCCGCAGTACGCACCGCAGATAGCGGCTCGCCTCCTCGGCCCGCCCCTCGTGCAGCAGTTTGCGTGCCGCGGCACGCAGCGGCTCGACCGCCCAGTCCAGCCCGGTCGGGCCCGCCGCGGCGAGCTGCTGGGCGACCCGTTCCGCGCCCCACTGCTCGTCCCGCAGGAACCGGGCCACCTTCAGGTGCGCGGCGATCCGGGAGCCGACGGGCATCCCGGCGAGCACCGCGGTGCCCAGCAGCGGGTGCCGGAACGCCGGCGGCACCCGGTTGGCGAGCACCTGCCGTGCCACGAGGGTGTCGATCGCGTGCAGGGCGTCGGGCACCGGCAGCTCGGCCAGCGCGGCGGCGTGGGCGACCTCCGCGCTGTCGCCCAGAACCGCGACAGCCCTGGCCATGGCCAGGGCTGGTCGGGGCAGGTCGTCGAGCCACCGCCGGGTACATCGCAGCGCTTCGGGTCCGGCCGCGCCGCGCAGTTCCCGCGCGGTGACGGCCGGGCCGGGGCGGCCCGCCAGGTGGGCGAGCAGCAGGCCGGGGTTGCCGCCGGTCAGTTCGTGGCACACGGCGGCCGCCGCGGCGTCGAGGGTGAGGCCGCAGTGCCGCGCGGCGAACTCGGCGATCCCGGCCTCGGGCAGGCCGGTCAGCTCCAGGTGCTCGGCGCGGGCGAGGAGTTCGGCCGCGCCGGCCGTCCGGCCGGTTCCCGGGTCGTCGCCGGCCGCCGCGACGATCAGCAGCGGTACGGGCCGGTCGAGCGAGGCCAGGGCCACCAGCCAGGTCGCCGACGACGCGTCCACGTCCACGAGGTCGTCGACGCACAGCGCGAGGGGCGTGCGCGTCATGACGTCCCGGCCGCGGGCGACGTAACCGTCCAGGGTGTCCGTCCCGTCGTCCGGGCGGCCGAGGGCCTGGCGGGCCGCGGCGAACAGGGAGTCCCGCACGGCCGGCCCCCCGGCGGCGGTCCCCACCCGGAAGCCCGCGTCCGCCGCGCGGGCCGCCACCGCTTCCAGCAGCGCGCTCTTGCCGACGCCCCGCTCACCCCGCACCGCGACGATCACCGGTACGCCGCCGCCGGCCCGCCCGATCAGCCCGTCCAGCCGGGCCAGCTCCGCTTCACGACCGGTTAACGGCATCGACAGCCCTCCCCATAGACATGAATATGTCGGGACGTCCTTACACCCGACAGGTTCGTCCATCTTTCATCCTGATACGTGCCTTGCCCGGACTGCGATCGCCGACCGGGCCAAGAACGGCTGGTTCGCTACCTCCGGCGGCCGATTCCGCACGGCCGAGGCCGCTGTCCCCGGGTGCCGGACCGCCGGTCCGGCGCCGGTCCCCCGGGGCGTCCGGGCCGTCGTCGTCCCGCCGCGCCCGAGGCGTGTCCGTACCGCCGTCCCGGAGATCTACGGCACCCGGCCCCCGTCTAAGGTGCGGCAATGACTTCGCACACCTATCTCAACGAACTGTTCTCGCTGGACGGAACGGTCGCCGTGGTGACCGGCGGCAGCTCCGGGATCGGGCGTTCCGTCGCCGGGGCGCTCGCCCGCTCCGGCGCGAGCGTCGTGGTCGTGGCGCGCAAGGAGGCGGGACTCCGGGCCACGGTCGACGAGCTCACGGCCGACGGCTGCCGGGCGGCGTGGGTGAACGCCGACCTCGGTACGCGGGCGGCCGTGCGCGAAGCCGCCGACCGGGCGGCCGGCGTGTTCGGCGAGCCCGACATCCTCGTCAACTGCGCCGGGGTCAACCTGCGGCCGCCGATGGGCGAACTGGACGACGCCGTGTGGGACACCACGATGGCGGTGAACCTGGAGGCGCCCTACCTCCTGGGGCAGCGCTTCGGCCCCGGCATGGCCGAGCGGGGCTTCGGCAGGATCATCCACATCACGTCCCAGCAGGCGCACCGGGCGTTCGTCCAGAGCGGCGCGTACGGCGTGTCCAAGGGGGCGCTGGAGTCGCTGGCGCGCTCACAGGCCGAGGCGTGGTCACCGTACGGCGTCACGTGCAACACGCTCGTGCCGGGCTTCGTCATGACGCCGCTCAACGCCCGGCTGTCCTCCGACCCGGAGAAGGTGGCGGCGCTGGCCGCCCGCACCATGACCGGACGCAACGGTCTCGCGGAGGACTTCGCGGGTGCCGCGGTCTTCCTGGCGAGCCGCGCCTCGGCGTACGTCACCGGGCAGTCGCTCTTCGTGGACGGCGGCCTGTCGGTGCACTGAACGGGGCACGGTACGGCTCGGCACGCGCGAGGTACGGGCGAGGTACGGGGCCGGCCCGGGTGGCCCGGCAGCGGTGATCCGTGGCCCGGCCGCCCGTACCGGACGGCCGGACACCTCCTGACTACACTGCTCGCAGCGTCGGCACGGCAGCACCGGCCGGCCGTCTCCGCGGCATGCACCCGGAGTGGCACCGCACCTGATCCGGACGAAGACGAACGGCGAAGGAGGGGCACATGAACCGCTGCAGGCCCGAGAGGCCGGGACCGCCCCGGAGGACGCCATGAGCACCGGGGCCGAGCACGTCACCGAGCGCCGCGCCGAGGACCGTACCGAGCGCATCGCCCTGACCCCGGCGGCCGGAGAACTGCTCCGGCGGCTCCGGGAGACGCACGGGCCGCTGATGTTCCACCAGTCCGGCGGGTGCTGCGACGGCAGCTCCCCGATGTGCTACCCGGCGGGCGAATTCCGTACGGGCGCGGCGGACGTGCTGCTGGGGCGGCTGGCCGTGCCCGGGGTCGCCGAGACCGTGGACTTCTGGATGGCGGCGGACCAGTTCGCCCGCTGGCGGCACACCCATCTGACGGTGGACGTCGTACCGGGACGCGGCGGGGGCTTCTCGCTCGAAGCTCCCGAGGGGGTGCGCTTCCTGATCCGCTCGCGGCTGCTCAGCGCGGAGGAGCGGGCACGGCTCGACGGCTGAGCACCGGCCGGGCCCCTGGCCACGGAGCTGGTGAGGCCCCGCGCACGGGGGATGACGCGGGGCCTCACCCAGTTGAACGACCGGACCCGGGAGGGGGTTCCCCGCCGAAGCGGACTTTACGAAAAGTTTTCGTCAGCCCGCACACCGGCCGCCCGCCGCACTCACGCCTCGTCCTGCACCAGCCGCTCCAGCATGTCCTGGAATTCGAGGTCCACGACCACCCGCAGCCCGTCCCCGTCCGGCTCGCTCAGCCGCGTCATCGCACCGCGCCGCCACCAGAACACATTGGGGCTGATCGCCCCCGCCGCGTCCTCGTGGCCCGCCGCGGCGAACTGCGCCATGGCCTGGAGCGCCGGGACGACCTGCGCGTCGTGGATGGGGTGGAAGGCCAGCTGGTGGCGGAAGGGCATCGCGACCAGCGCGCCGTCCCCGGTCAGCGGCGTCCCCATGATCCGCTCGACCAGGTCGTCCAGGACCAGCACCCGGCTGGCGGTGAAGAACGAGTCGCCCAGCACCACTTCGAAGGACGAGCCGTCCCCGCGCCGTACCGTCTCGTGCCCCTCCACCGGCAGCGCCCGCAGATTGTTCAGCGCCCTGATGCGCAGCTCGGCCACCTCGCCGAGGTCGGACAGCGAGTCCGCGCTGAGCATCTGCACGGCCTCGGGCAGGTCCAGGGCGAGCACCTCGCGCAGCCCGGGGGCCGGCGCCCGCCCGTACCGGAAGGACTCCGCGGGCGGCAGCGTCTCCTCGGCGACGACCCGGGGGAACAGCCGGGCCCGGATCTCGTCCTCCGACAGGGTCTCCATCGGCTGCGGGCCGTCCATGGTGCGCAGCACCTTGCCCACGTGGTCGCGGATCATCGCGGGCCACACCCGTTCGCCGCGCCGGTCGCGGTGGCACACCGCGGCCAGATTGCCCAGGCCGAACTGCCGCCCGCCGGAGTCGGCGACCATCCCCGCGTACACCGTGACCTCCAGGCCGCGCTCGGCGAACGCCTGCCGGACCTGGGAGCGGAAGACGCCGCCCTCCCGCTCCGAGAAGAACGAGAACTCCCCGTCACGCGGGGCTTCGCGCGGGTCCCGCTTCGGTCCACGGCGGAACAAGCCCATCTCTTCCTCCCGGCGACGGCCACGATGCCGCCGATCGTAACGGGTGCGCCGGAGCCCCTCGACCGGTCCCCGCCCCGGCTCCCCCGCCTCACCGCCGCACGGCCCGCCGGGGTCCTCCATGGTCATCCTGCCCACGAAGCGGGCCGGTCATGGCGCCCGCGAGCAGCGGAAACGGAGGGCGGGCCGCGGGCCCGGGCAGGCGCCGTGCGGGCCACGGACCAGGACAGCCACCTCGCGGGCCGCGATACGCTACGGGGCCGCCCCGGCCGGTGCCCGCCACCCGGTTCCCGGCACCGCTCGCGCGTCGACCGCGTACCGAACGCGCCGCCCGCAGCCGGAACACCGACGGGCTCCGCCCCCACCCCGCCCCACCGGCGGGAACGCGACGTCCGGATACCGCCAGCCGTCAGGTGATCGCGGCGGCACAGTGGGGCTGACGGACGAGCCGGCGAACGGCTCGACAGCACACAGCACACAGCACAGAGAAAGGGGCCGGACGATGACGGCCACGACGGTCCACACGACACTCGGCAGCCCGCTGGGCGACCTGCTGCTGGTGGGCGAGCCGTCCGCCACCGCGCCGGGCGGCACCGCGCTGGTCTCGCTGTCCGTACCGGACCAGAAGGGCGGCGCCACGGTCGACGGGACGTGGACCCACGCCCCGGAGGCGTTCACGGAGATCGCCGCGCAGCTCACCGCGTACTTCGAGGGCGGCCGCACCCGCTTCGGCATCGCCTTCGTGTCCGGCGGCACCCCCTTCCAGCAGCGCGTCTGGCAGGCCCTGGAAGACATTCCGTACGGCGAGACGCGCACCTACGGCGACATCGCCGCCCGCATCGGTGCCCCGCGCGCCGCGGTTCGCGCGGTCGGTACCGCCATCGGCCGGAACCCGCTGCTGATCGTCCGCCCCTGCCACCGGGTCGTCGGCGCCAACGGCACGCTCACCGGTTACGCGGGTGGCCTGGGCCGCAAGGAGCAGCTGCTCCGCCTCGAAGGCGCGGCGTGCGTGCCGGGAATCCTCCCGGCCTGAGCGGACCCGCACCCGTACGGGCATGGGGAACGGCGCCAAGTCCCCTGTCCCGGCGCCGTTCCGCCCGCCGCTCCTCCCTTCCCCCCACCACCCGCGTACGCGGGCCGGGAGGAGCGGCCGGGCAGCGGCTGGACCCGAGTCGGACGATCCCCCGCACCACCCGACCCAGGCAGCCTCGGCCGGAGCCCGCCCACGACGGAAACGGGCCTCCGAAGCCATGCCGAGTATATTGGCTCGGAGCCAGTCAACGCAGCGGCTGCACCATGACCATTTTCGAGCGGTCCGCCCGACAGCCCTGACGATCATGATTCGGCCGTCTCCCGTACTGCCTCCCGGCGCGGGAGTCCCGTCGGCCCCACCCACATTCGTACACTTGAGCGATATGGCGGCGACGGGCCGCGACGAGGGAAAAAGGGGCGGACGTGAGTGGTGCCGAGGGTCTCGCGGCGGTCGGCGAGGGGGCGTATGCGCTGCGCAATGTGGGCAGCGGCCTGCTGCTGGAGGTCGAGGACGGCCGCAAGGGCAGCGGGGCGAACGTGCGGCAGGGCACGGAGGACGGTTCACCGGCCCAGTTGTGGCGGGTCACCGAGGTCCACCCCGGCAGCGGACTGCGCCATCTGACCAACGTGGGCAGCGGCAAGCGTCTGGACGTCACCGGCGCCTCCACCGAGAACGGCGCCAACGTCCAGCAGTGGAAGGCCAACAACTACGGTGCGCAGGAGTGGCTGCTGGAGCAGGACGTGGCCGAGCCCGGCACGTTCACGCTGACCAACTACGCCAGCGGGCTGCTGCTGGAGGTCGCCGACGACAGTACGGAGCCGGGGGCCAACGTCCAGCAGTGGGAGGACCGGGACCGCCCGGGCCAGTGGTGGAAGCTGGAGAGCCGCTGACGCGCAGCGCTCTCCGGCCCGGACACCGGGGCTCCGGGGCCGTCGGCCTCTCAGAACCCGGCGACGCGCTCGATCCGGTCGAGCAGGCGGTGGCGGCGGACGGCGTGGGCGAAGTCCGGGGCGTGGTGGGTGCCGTCCGTGAGGTCGCGGCGGATCTGCTCGTAGGCATGGGCCACGGTGTACGCGACTTCCGTGGTGCGGCCGGCGAGCGCGGGAATCGCCGCGTCGTACGAACCGGGAACCGGCAGTTCCGCCAACTCCGCACCCGCTCCGCGCGCGCCGAAGACGGTGACCTGGCCGAACTGCAGATGCCCCGAGTCGCCGGTGACCAGCAGGTCGCCGGCGGTCCCGTTGATCTCCCAGTGGAAGTTGGTGGCGCGGGACAGGCCGCCGCGGAAGTGGAGCGAGGCCACCGCGCCGCCTTCGAGTACGCCGCTGACGGCGATCTGGTCCGGCACGTCCATCCGCGCCGGTTCACCGGTCACGTCGTTGTGCACCTTGGGGCGGCGGGTCGCCATGGCGGCACCGAGGCCGGTGAACTCGCCGAGGGCCATGGTCACGGCGTCGACGGTGTGCCCGAAGGGGATGGTGAGCAGGGAGCCGCCGTTGGCACGGTCGAGGAGGTACGCACCGGCCGGCTCGAACCGCGCCCCCCAGCGGCGGCCCGAGGCGATGACGCTGGTGGACAGCACTTCTCCCACGTACCCGTCGGCGACCAGGTCCCGTACGTACCGGACGGGCGGCGCGGAGCGGGCCTGGAGCCCGACGAAGGTGCGGACACCCCTGGCCTCGGCGACGGCGGCCAGCTCCTCGGTCTCCGCGAGGCCGTTGCCCAGCGGCCATTCACTGAGCACCGCCTTGCCGGCTTCGAGGGCGGCCAGTACCAGTTCACGGTGGTGCGGGACCTTCACGGCGACGACCACGAGGTCGACCTCGTCGCGCCGCACGAGTTCCCGGGCGCTGCCGAAAGCCAGCGGAACGCCGTACTTCTCCCCCGCCGCGCGCGCGGATTCCGGGGTGGTGGCGGAGAGGGCACGCAGTTCGAACCCCGGTACGGCGGCGAGTGCGGGCAGATGGGCGCGGGCGGCCCAGCCGCCGGAGGCGCTGAGGCCGATGATGCCGACGCCGACAGGGGCGGCGGAGGGAGAGTGCGCGGGCATGGCGGATTCCTTTCACCGGTCACGCGGTGGGGCGCTCGGTGCCGAGCGAGGAGCACGACCGTAACCCATGTTCGCGTTAAAGTGAACATGAATCCATGGGCGGTCACGGAGGTCACGCAGGGGACCGGTGAGGGATACTGAAGCCATGGCCAGCCGTACGTCCTCCCCCCTGCTCCATCCCGACGAGCGGGACTTCGACCTGTTCGCCGTCATGAGCGCGCTCACCGACCCGGTCCGGCTGAGCATCGTCCTGCGGCTCGCCACCGAGTCGGCGGTGCCCTGCGGCACCTTCGACCTGCCCATCGCCAAGTCCGCGCTCAGCCGGCACCTGCGGGTGCTGCGCGAGGCGGGCGTCATCAGCCAGCGGGACGAAGGCACCCGCCGGATCAACTCGTTGCGCACGCGGGAACTGGACCGCCGCTTCCCCGGCCTGCTCACCCTCGTACTGAAGGAAGGCACGGAGCGGGGCGTGCCGCAGCCGACGGCCGGCTGACCGGGGCTCAGCGCGCACGTCGACCTCGCCGGTCTGCCCGAACATCAGAACAGCATCTCCGGGATCGCAGCCGCTGCCTGCGCGGGCTCCGTGCTGACCGTCGCCCGCGCCGCGGACGCCGTGGCAGCGCCGCCGCCCTCGCAGCACAAGAGCCGAGCGACCGGACCTACAGACCGAGCCCCCTTCCCGCCCACGGCAGGAAGGGGGCTCGGGCGCGCTCACGCCACCGCGCTCAGGCGGTCAGCCGCACGTCCGTACCGGCAGCCGGGGCCGCGTCCTCGGTCCGGGGTGAGGCATCCGTCACGCGGGGTGCGGCGGCGAGCTGCCGATGCGCGACGGCGAGGGCGTCCTCGGTCCTCCGGGTTCCCGTCGAGACGCACAAGGTGTACGAGACGTCCTCCAGCCGCTGCCGGGACGCGTGCGTGCCCTCCTCCGCATGGAGCACCCGCAGCGTCTCGTACTGCTCGACAAGATCCCGCAGAATCGCGGGGTGGGCCGTCAACACGGTCTCTTTCCCTCCATGGCCGTAGGGTTTTTCACGGGGTTTCACCACACGTCGTGGCGCGGTCGCGTCAGGCTTCGACGCACAGGCCCGTGCGGAGCTTGCCGAGGGTGCGGGCCAGGAGCCGGGACACATGCATCTGGGAGATGCCGAGCGCCTCGCCTATCTTGGACTGCGTCATCTCCTGGCCGAACCGCATCTCGATGATCTGGCGTTCCCGGTCGTCCAGCTCCTGGATCAGCGGGGCGAGAGCGTGCAGGTTCTCGACGGTCTCGATGGCGGGGTCGGTGTCGCCCATGGTGTCGGCCACCGTACGGGCCTTGCCGCTCGCCGGGCCGTCCTCGGACTGCTCGTTGGGCGAGTCCAGGGAGCCGGCGGCGTAGCCGTTGGCGGCGACCAGACCGTCCAGGACCTCTTCCTCGGTGATCTTCAGATGGGTGGCCAGGTCCTTGACCGTGGGGTCGCGGTCGAGGGCGCCGGCCAGTTGCTCCTTGGCCTTGGCTATCTCCACCCGCAGCTCCTGGAGCCGGCGCGGGACGTGCACCGCCCAGCTGGTGTCGCGGAAGAAGCGCTTGATCTCGCCGACGATGTACGGCACCGCGAAGGAGGTGAACTCCACCTCGCGCGACAGGTCGAACCGGTCGATCGCCTTGATCAGGCCGATCGTGCCGACCTGGATGATGTCTTCCATCTCGCCGCTGCCGCGGTTGCGGAACCTGCTGGCGGCGAACCGCACCAGGGACAGGTTCATCTCGATGAGCGTGTTGCGGGCGTACTGGTACTCGTGCGTGCCTTCTTCAAGGTGGCAGAGCTGCTCGAAGAACAGCTTGGACAGCTCACGCGCGTCCTTGGGAGCGACCTTCCCCGCGTCCTCGACCCACGGCAGTCCCTCGGCAACGCCCCGCGACTCGCTCGCCGGCCGGTCCGTACCGGCCGTCTTCCCGAGTTCCACAGTCCGCACTGCTGCCGTTGTCATGACTCGCCCTTTCCTGCGTCGACGACGATGTGAGGGAGCGGGTTCCCAGATCCACACCACTCATTCCTCACAGATCAAAAACAGTCGGCGCAGGTCGGGCCATCAGTGGCGCAATACAGACCAACGGAGGGGGCATATCGTGCGTTTGACAGCAAAAGGAGCACCGCGGGCGCGGGGTGGTGTGGGGTACGTCTCACGGGGAGGGGGCCGTCGTGCGGGGCGCTTCCGGGGGCGTTTCGCTGAACGCGTCCGCCGGTATGTTGGGCATGGCCTGGCTGGTGATGCGGTAGCGCCCGTCGAGGGGTTCCTCGGCGCCGGTCACGTGGACGGTGAGCGGACCGGCCCACTCGTAGTCGTGCTCGGCGGCGTGCCGGGCCAGGACGTCGGTCAGTTCCTGGCCGATCTGCCCGTCACGCTCGCCGAGTTGCTCGTGGACGGCGGGGGTCAGTTCCACCTTGTAGGCGTTGGGGACGAGGACGCGGCGCCGGCCGCACACCACGGCGTGGCGGTCGCATTCACGTCGCAGGTCGTCGCAGAGCTCGACCGGATCGTTGCCGAGCACCTTGTCGACCAGCGCGCTCTCCCAGTGCTCCACCGTCTTTTCCATGCGCGTGAGCATTCCCATGCCCCGCCGGGTGCCCGGTTCGGGGTATCCCATTCGGCGCGGCGGACATCGACGGCCGCGACGGTGGACGCGCGTTCCCCTTACCCGTCACGGGTGCCGGATCTCCGGCGGAACCGGCGGCTCGGGAGCCGTGGGAGCCGCCGGGGCCTCGAAGGGCGGCGGTTCCTCGGCCGCCGACTTCGGGCGGGCCGGCCGCGGTACGGCCGGAGCCGGGGGCGGGGCGGGCGCGACGGGCTCGGGTGCGGGCGGGCGGGGCGGAGCCGGGATCCGGACGCCGGATTCCGCGTTCTCGGGCGATGTGGACATGGTGTTTCCCTTCGGAGAGTGGTGCGAGTGGCACGGGGACTGCGGTGGGCGGAAGGTCACCGCAGGACGCGGCGGGCGAACGAGCGCATGGCGAGCCGACCGAATCCCACCGCGCCCACCAGGAGGGCCGTCAGGAAGGCCCAGGCGGGCATGGAGTCGATCTGCGGCGTGAGGACGGCGCGCAGGCCCTCGTTCATGTAGACCATGGGGTTCAGGAGGACGGCGTACTGCAGCCAGGGAGTGCTTTCCAGCGCCGTCCAGGGGAAGTACACGCAGCCGAGCATCATCGCGGGGAACATCACCAGGGTGAACAGGACCTGGATCTGGCGCGGGTCGATGCGGGTGGCCAGATACATGCCGATCGACGCGGCCAGCACCGCGCCCGTCAGCAGGACGAGGACCAGCATCGGCCAGTCGGCCACCTCCACCGCCGGCGCGTGGCCCTGCGCGTGCACCAGCAGGACGACGGGGAAGACCAGCAGCCCGGCGACGAGTCCCTCGACCACGGCGGAGAGGATCTTCTGCAGCCCGAGCACCCGCACGGACACCGGGGCGAGTGCCCGGTCCTCGATGGCGCCGGGCCCGGACAACTCCATGACCAGGGGGAACGTCACGGCAGCCATCGCCTGCAAGACCATGGAGGAGCCCACCAGCCCCGGCACCATGACCGTCGAGAACGCCTCTCCCCCGGGTCCGGCACCGCCGGCCCCGACCTTCGGCAGTACGTACGCGAAGACGAAGACGAACAGCAGCGGCTGGATGACGACACGGACGGCGCTCATCACGAAGTTGCGCCGCAGCACTCTGGCGTCGCGCGCCATCATGGCCGCGAAGGTGTGCAGGGCGCGGCTCTTGGCGGCCGGTGCCCGGGTGGGCACGGTGATGGTCATTCGCGGAACTCCCGTCCGGTGAGGGTCAAGAACACGGTTTCCAGGCTGGGGGCGATCTGGGACGCGTCGACGACGGTGAGTCCCGCCTTGGCGGCCAGCGCCACCAGGTCGCTGAGCACCCCGTCCGGGTCTTCGGCGAAGACCCGGACCTGTCCGTCCGTGGCCTCCACGCGGTCGGCCCGCGCCATCGCGCGCACCGCGGCGAGGTCGAAGTCGCCGCCCTCGTAAACGATGGTGACCACGGTCTCCGCACCGACGGACTCGCGCAGGGCCGGGACGCTGTCGCAGGCCAGGACCCGGCCGTGGTCGATCACGGCGAGCCGGTCGCACAGCGTCTCGGCTTCCTCCATGTGGTGCGTGGTGAGCAGGATCGTCTGCCCTTCGGCCTGCAGTCCGCGCAGCACGTCCCAGAGGTGGAGGCGGGACTGCGGGTCGAGTCCGGCCGTCGGTTCGTCGAGGAAGAGCACGTCCGGGCGGTGGACGAGGGCCCGCGCGATCATGACGCGTTTGAGCTGGCCGCCGGAGAGTTCGAAGACCCGGGCCCGGGCGCGGTCGGCCAGCCCGAACAGGGCGAGCAGGGCCCGCGCCCTGGCCCGGGCGTCCCGGCGGCCGAGGCCGAAGTACCGGCCGCGGAACTCCAGGTTCTCGGCCACGGTCAGTTCGATGTCGAGCGTGTTGTCCTGCGCCACCACGCCGATGCGCCGTTTGACCGCCACCGCGTCGGCGGCCACGTCCAGGCCGCAGACCTCCGCGCGGCCCGCCGTGGGCCGGACCATCGTGGTCAGCATGCCGATGGTGGTGGACTTGCCGGCGCCGTTGGGTCCGAGCAGTCCGAAGAACTCCCCCTTCGCCACGCTCAGCCCGAGACCGCGGACGGCCTCCGACTCACCGCCGCCCGGCCCTGGGTAGCTCTTGCGCAGACCGTCGGCGTGGATCGCCAGATTGCCGGTCATCGGGGCACCTTCCTGTTGTCGCCGCCCCGTCGCCGAGGCCGTTGTCGCGAGGTGTCTGGTCATGTGCGGTCGCTCGCCTTCCGGCGGGAGCCGCCGTCCGCCGGTGCGGTGGATGCGGTGGGCGCGGTGGGCGCGGCGTCAGGAAAGGCCGGCAGTTCCGGACCGTCCGACAGCTCCGACAACTCCGGCAGCTCCGGCAGTTCCGTCCGGAGCCGGCCGATCCTGGCCGCGGGCTCGGCCGCGACCTGCCGCAGTACGCCGGTCAGCTCGGCCGCGAACACCTCGGCGGTCCGCCGCTCGTACACGTCGGCGCTGTACCAGACGACGCCTTCCACGCCGGCCGGCCCGCTCCCGGGAGTCCGCAGCTCCCGCAGGGTGACGGCCAGTTCGCTGCGGGCCGCGCCCCGGTTGCGGTGTGCGGGGTGCAGGGGCTGGGCCGTCAGCCCCGGCAGGTCCCAGGGCGGGTCGGGCAGGTTCTCCATGCCGGTGATCATCTGGAACGGGCGCCGCCCCAGGCGTTCCTCGACGAGCTGGGACGGCAGGTCCTGGTGGGCGTAGGCGGCGAGGTCGGCCGCGCGGACCCGGCGGACGAGTTCGGCGAACGCCGGGTCGCCGCCCGCGTCGGCGCGGAGCACCAGGTGGTCGGCGAACAGACCCACGACGTCGCTGGTCGCGTGGTCGGCCCGGCCCGCGGAGACCGTGCCCATCGGTACGTTCACCGCGCCCCGCCGCGCCCACAGGGCGGCGATGGCCGCCCGCAGCACCATGAACAGGGTCGCCCGTTCGCGCCGGGCGGTCTCCAGCAGGGCCCGGTGCGCGGCCTCGTCGATCGCGAAGGGGACGCTGCCGCCCAGGCCGGTGGGTTCGGCCGGCGGTGTCCGGTCCGGGCGGAGCAGGGGCGCTTCCGGCAGGTCGGCGAGTACGCCGGTCCAGTACGCGAGGCGCTGTCCGAACGGGCTGTCCGGCTCGTCCAGGCGGGCCGCCCGCTCGTTCAGGCGTACGGCGAAGTCGGCGTACTGGACGGGCAGCGGCGCCCACCGGGGTGCGCCGCCCGCCGCCCGCGCGGTGTACGCGGTGGACAGGTCGCGGGCGATCAGCCCGGTCGACCAGCCGTCCGCGGCGATGTGGTGCACCACGATCTGGAGCACGTGGTCGTCGGGCGCGAGGGCGAAGAGGTCCGCCCTGCCCGGTGGTCCGGCGGCCAGGTCGAAGGGCCGGGCGCGGGCCGCGTCCAGCGCCCCGGGCAGTTCGTCCTCGGTGACGGGGACGACGGTCAGCGGTGTACGGGCGGGTGCGGTGACCTGCTGCCCGCCGGTCTCCGGGTAGCGGGTGCGCAGGGCTTCGTGCCGGGCCGTCACGTCGTGCCAGGCCGCTTCGAGTGCGTCGGTGCGCAGCGGGCCGCCGAGGCGGACCGTCAGCGGGATGTTGTACCGGCTCTCACCGGAGAGCATGGACCGCTGGCCGGGGGTCAGCGGTATGACGTCGGGGCGCGGCCCGGCGGCGAGTCCGTGCCGGTCGCCGGTGTCCGCCAGCCGGGCGGCCAGGGCGGCCGGGGACGGCGCCTCGAAGAGCATCCGTACTTCGAGGTCCTTGCCGAGGACGGCCTGGACGCGGCCGGCCAGGCGGGTCGCCAGCAGCGAGTCGCCGCCGAGGTCGAAGAATCCTTCCTCGGCGCCGGCCCGCGGCACGCCCAGGACTTCGGCGAACAGGGCACAGAGAATTTCTTCTACGGGCGAGCCGGGGCCGCGCCCGCTGTAGCCGGACGGGTGGTCGGGGGCGGGGAGGGCGGCCCGGTCGACCTTCCCATTGACGGTCAGCGGCAGCGCGTCCAGGACGACGGTCGCCGAGGGGACCATGTAGTCCGGCAGCCGCTCGGCCACGAAGTCCCGCGTCCCGGAGGCGTCCCCGACGACGTACGCGATCAGCCGTTTGTCCCCGGGCCGGTCCTCGCGCACGATCACCGCCGCCTGCCGCACCCCCGGGCACTGCCCGAGGACCGCTTCGACCTCGGCCGGCTCGATCCGGAAGCCCCGCACCTTCACCTGGTCGTCGGCCCGCCCGAGGAAGACGAGGTTCCCGTCGTGGTCCCAGCGCACCAGGTCGCCGGTCCGGTACATCCGCCCGGCGCCGTACGGGCAGGCCACGAACCGCTCGGCGGTCGGCGCCGCCCGGCCGAGGTACCCCCGCGCGACGCCCTCCCCGGCGATGTACAGCTCCCCGGTGACCTCGGGCGGCACCGGCCGCAGGGCCGCGTCCAGCACGTACACCCGTACCGCGGCGCGCGGCCCGCCGATCGGCAGGACGGCCGGGGCGGGCGCGCCGGGCCCGACGACGAAGGCCGTGGCGCACAGCGTGGTCTCGGTCGGCCCGTACAGATGGCTGACGGTGACGTCGGGGCAGGCGTCCCGTACCCCGGCGACGGCCTCGGCCGGTACCGCGTCGCCGCCCGTCAGGACGTGCCGGAGACCGGCGAAGCACTCGGGGGTCTCCTGCGCGAGGACGCGGAACAGCCCGGCCGTGAGGTGCACGGCCGTCAGCCCGCGGTCGGTGACCAGGCGGGCCAGCGCCTTCGCGGTGAGGTCGGCCGGGGGCGCGATCACCACCCGGCCGCCGTTGAGGAGCGGCACCCACAGTTCGAGGGTGGAGGCGTCGAAGGTGTGCGGGGCGTGGAAGAGGACGCGGCCGGCGGCGATGCCGTCCCAGCAGGTGTCCTGGGCGAGGGCGGCGACGTTTCCGTGGGTGGTGACGACGCCCTTGGGCGTCCCGGTGGATCCGGAGGTGTACATCACGTACAGGCCGGAGTCCGGCGTCACCGGGGCCGTGAGCGGCGCGTCGGAGTGGTGGCGCAGTGCTTCCTCGACGTCGGTCTCCGTCAGGACGACGGCGGACGCGGCGTCGTCGAACAGCGTGCGTACCCGCCGGGCCGGCTGTGCGGTGTCCACCGGCACGGCCACCGCCCCGGCCTTGGCGACGCCCAGCAGGGCCACGACCAGTTCGGGCGAGCGGGCGAGCGTGACGACCACCCGGTCCCCCGGCCGGGCGCCCGACGCGTGCAGGTGCCGGGCGACCTGGTTGGCCCGGGCGTCCAGACGGCCGTACGTCAGGGCCGTCTCCCCGGACACCACCGCGATGTCGTCCCGGTGCTGCCGTACGGTCCGTTCGAAGAGGCCGGTGACGGTCGTCGGTACGGGCCCCGGCAGGCCGGTGTGCACGCCGTGCAGCAGCCGGTCCCGTTCGCCGTCGACGAGGATGTCGAGGTCACCGGCGCGGACGTCCGGGTCGGCGACCAGCTGGTGCAGGATGCGGAGGAACCGGGCGGCGAGGAGCCGTGCGCTCCGGGCGCTGATCAGTTCCGGGCGGTGGGTCAGGAGGAACAGCAGCTCGGGGCCCGGGAAGGCGGCCAGGCTGACCGGGTAGTGACTGACGTTGTGGCCGCGTACGGGGGTGAGCTTCAGCGGCGGCCCGTTCTTCTCCTCCGCCGGTGCGCCGCGCGGGAAACTCTCGTAGACCAGCAGGCTGTCGAACTCGGCACCGGGGCCGCCGGCCTTCTGGATCTCGCTGAGCCCCAGGTACTGGTGGGACATCAGCGCGCCCTGCCGGGTCTGCACCTCGGTGAGCAGGTCGGACACCGGCCGGGAGGCGGTCAACGGGACGCGGACCGGGACGGTGTTGATGAAGAGCCCGAGCATGGACTCGACGCCGCGCAGTGCGGCGGGCCGGGCGGCCACGGTCGCGCCGAACACCACGTCGTCCCGGCCCAGCAGGCGGCCGAGGAGCAGCGCCCAGGCTCCCTGGACGAAGGTGTTGGGGGTCAGGCCGTGGCGGCGGGCGAGTTCGGTGAGCGCCGCGGTGGCCTGCCGGTCCAGTTTCGCGTGCACCTGGCCGTGCCCGGCGGCGGACGGCGGGCGGCCGGTCGCCGGTGCCAGCAGCGTCGGCTCGCGGAGCCCGGCGAGGTCGGCCCGCCAGGCGGCGCGGGCCGAGTCCTTGTCCTGGGCGTTCAGCCAGCCGAGGTAGTCGCGGTAGGGCGTCACGGGCGGCAGGCCGGAGGGGGCGCCGCCCGCCTCGTACAGGGTCCACAGCTCGCGCTGGAGGGTCGGCAGCGACCAGCCGTCCATCAGGATGTGGTGGTTGGTGAGGACGAGGCGGTGTGCGGCCGGGCCGAACCGGAGCAGGACCAGCCGGAGCAGCGGCGGTACGGCCAGGTCGAAGCGCCGGGCGCGTTCCTCGTCCGCGATGCGCTCCGCCTCGGCGAGGGCGTCCTCGGGCGGCCTGTCGGTGAGGTCGACGTCCCGCCAGGGCACCTGTACACGGGCCGGGATGACCTGGACGGGGTGTTCGAGGCCCGGTGGCTGGCGGAAGCAGGCGCGCAGGGTGGCGTGCCGGGCCACCAGGGCCTGCCAGGACGCCCGCAGCGCGGCCGTGTCGAGGTCGCCTTCGATGTCCAGGACGTCCTGGACGACGTAGGTGTCCTCGGCCTGCCCGTCGTACAGGGAGTGGAACAGCAGTCCCTCCTGCAGCGGTGTCAGCGGCCACACGTCTTCTATGCGGCGGTCCACGGCATACCTCCTCCACCGGGTGCTTCGTTGAAGTCGTCCTCCAGCGCCTCCAGCTGACCCAGCGTCAGGTCGACCAGCGGCAGGTCGGAGGGGGTCAGGCCGCCCGCGTCCGGTGCTTCGGAGAGTGCGGCCAGGCCGGTCAGCAGGCCGGTCCAGCGGTCGGCCAGCCGGACGGCGGCTTCCTCGGTGAGGGCGCCCGCCAGCCACGACACCAGCAGCACCAGTTCCGGGCCGGTGTCGCCGTCCCGGACCAGGCCGCCGAACTCCAGCGTGTGCAGGGCGGGCAGCTCCGGGTCCGCGTCGGCGCCCATGGAGCGGGGGCCGGCCGGCTGCCAGTCGTCCGCCTCCGGGCCCGCGACGGAGAACCGGCCGAGATAGTTGAATCCGGCCGTGGGCGCGGGCAGCCCGCCCCCGTACGGCTGGGCGGCCTGTTCCTTGACCCGCTTGAGCAGCCGGCCGGCGGCCGGTCCGCCCGCGCGCACCTCGTCGAAGTCGGTGCTGCCCGCGTCCAGCCGGACCGGGCGCAAGGTGGTGAACCAGCCTACCGTGCGGGACAGGTCCAGGTCTCCGTCGCGGCCGTGCCCCTCGATGTCCAGGTCGACCGGGCCCGGCCGTTCCTCGGTGAGGGCCGCGGTGAGCGCGGCGAGCAGGACGTCGCCCGTCGTGGCGTGGAAGGCCGCGGGGACGGTGGTCAGCACCGCGGACGCCGTGCGCGCGGGCACGGTGAACGTCCGCTGCCGCATCTGCCCCTCGGTGCCCTGCGCCGGACCGGCGGCCCGCGGCGGGCCGGCCGCCGCCACCTTCCGGGCGTAGGTGCGGAACGAGGCGGCGACCGGTGCCAGGTTCCCGTCGGGGTCCGTCCAGGCCGCGGCGAGGTCGGGCAGCAGGATGCGCCAGGACACCGCGTCGAAGACCAGGTGGTGGACGACGACCGCGAGCCGTCCCGGCCGTCCGCTCCCCCGGTCGAACCAGACGGCCCGCAGGGTGGTGCCGGTCCTCGGGTCGAGGCGTCCGGACGCCGCCCGCGCCTCGGTGTCGATCAGCTCCTCCAGCGTCTGATCCGTCAGCCCCTCGGCGTCCACGCGCCGGACCCGGTCCGGTACGGGTGCCGCGTCACCGACTTCCAGGTACGGCTCGGCGTCGTCCGGGACGACCAGGCGGGCCCGCAGCATCGCGTGGTGGGCCACCACCTTCTCGACGGCCCGCGTCAGCCGGTTCAGACCGGCGTCGGCGGGGACGCGTACGACGGTCCACTGCGCGAACCTGGCAGCCAGCGTGGCCGGACCGCCGCGTGCGGTCAGTTCGCGCATGACCGGGGTGAGGGGGACGGTTCCGTGGCCCTCCTCGTGCTGGGCGTCGTCCTCCGTGACGGGCTCGGCGACGCGGGCCAGTGCCTCGGGAGTCTTCTGCTGGAAGACGTCCGAGGCGCTGATGCGGTAGCCGGCCTTGGCGGCGCGGGCGACGAGCAGCAGGGAGACGATGCTGTCCCCGCCGAGTGCGAAGAAGCTCGCGTCCGCGGCGACCGGGGGGACCTGCCCCTCGTCTTCCGCTTCCGGTGTCCCGAGACCCAGGAGTTCCGCGAAGAGACCGCAGAAGAGCGTTTCGAGCGGCGTGCGGGGTGCGCGTCCGGCGGACGCGGCCGCGTAGTCGGGTGCGGGGAGTTCGGCCCGGTCGACCTTTCCGTTGACGGTCAGCGGCAGCGCGTCGAGCACGACCGTGGCCGACGGCACCATGTAGTCCGGCAGCCGCTCGGCGACGAACTCCCGTGTGCGGGTGGCGTCTCCGACGACGTACGCGACCAGGCGCTTGTCGCCGGGCCGGTCCTCCCGTACGACGACGGCGGCCTGCTCCACCCCCGGGCACTGCCCGAGCACGGCCTCGACCTCCGCCGGTTCGATACGGAAACCCCGCACCTTCACCTGGTCGTCGGCCCGCCCGAGGAAGACGAGATTCCCGTCCCGGCCCCAGCGCACCAGGTCGCCGGTCCGGTACATCCGCCCGCCGCCGTACGGGCACGCCACGAACCGCTCCGCCGTCAGCGCCGCCCGGCCGAGGTACCCCCGCGCGACGCCCTCCCCGGCGATGTACAGCTCACCCGGCACCCCCACCGGGACCGGCCGCAGGAACCGGTCCAGGGCGAAGACCGCGAAGCCGTCGCGCGGCCGGCCGATCGGCAGGACGGACGGGACCTGGGTGCCGGGCGCGACGGTGTGGGTGGTGGCGCACAGGGTGGTCTCCGTCGGCCCGTACAGGTGGTGCACCTCGGCGTGCGGGCAGGCGCCGGCCACCCGGGCGACCGCTTCCGCGGGCACCACGTCGCCGCCGGTCAGCACGTGCCGCAGCCCCGCGAAGCACTCGGGGGTCTCCTGCGCCAGCGCCCGGAACAGCCCGGCCGTCACGTGCACCGCCGTCACCGCGTGCTCCGCGACGAGCCCGGCGAGCGTCCCGCCGTCCATGTCCACGGCGGGCGCGACCACGACACAGCCGCCGTTCAGCAGCGGCACCCACAGCTCGAAGACGGACGCGTCGAAGGCGTGCGGCGCGTGGAACAGCACCCGGCCCGTGCCGATGCCGCCCCAACAGGTGTCACGCGCGAGGGCCGCCGCGCCCCCGTGAGTGACCAGCACGCCCTTCGGTGTCCCGGTCGAGCCGGAGGTGTACATCACGTACAGGCCGGACCCCGGCGCCACCGACGCGGGGGCCGGGGACGCGGGGAAACCGTCGAGCGCTTCCCGCGTCCCGGTCTCGGTCACCACGAGCGCGGGGGCGGAGTCCTCCAGCAGGTGCCGTACCCGCTCGGCCGGGTAGCCGGTGTCGACGGGGACGGCCACGGCTCCCGCCTTGGCGATGCCGAGGAGTACGGTCACCAGCTCGGCGGTGCGCGGCAGCAGCACCGCCACGCGGTCCCCCGGGCCGACGCCCTGCGCGTGCAGGTGGTGCGCGTACTGGTTGGCGCGCGCGTCCAGTTCCCGGTAGGTCAGGGTCAGTGCGCCGGACACGACGGCCGGTGCGTCCGGGCGGCGGGCCGCGACCTCCGCGAACACGGCGGGCACCGTGCGGTCCGCGGCGCCGGTGCCCGGCTGCCCGATGTTCACCCCCGAGACGAGCCGCTCCCGCTCCCCGGCCAGCAGGATGTCCAGATCACCCACCCGGGCCCGGGCATCGGCCGCGAGCCGGCCGAACACCTCCACCAGCCGGGTGGCCAGGGCCTGCGCGGTGGCCGGGTCGAACAGGTCGGTGGCGAACTCCAGCAGGCCGTCGAGACCGCCTCCGTCGGGACGCTCCCGCAGCACCACCGACAGGTCGAACTTCGAGGAGGCCAGCCCCACCGGGACGGTCTCGGCGCCGAGCCCGGGCGCCGCGAACGCCGTGTCCGGGGCGTTCTGGAGGGCGAAGGCGACCTGGAAGAGCGGGTGCCTGGCCAGCGAGCGGACCGGGTTCAAGACGTCCACCAGGTGCTCGAAGGGGAGGTCCTGGTGGGCGTAGGCCGCGAGGTCGGTCTCCCGTACGCGGCCGACCAGTTCGGTGAAGGAGGGGTTGCCGCTGAGGTCCGTCCGCAGCACCAGGGTGTTCAGGAAGTTGCCCACGAGGCCGTCGAGGGACTCGTCGGTACGTCCGGCGACGGGTGTGCCGAGGGGGACGTCCTCGGCGCCGCCGAGCCGGGACAGCAGCACGGCGACGGCGGCCTGCGCGACCATGAACAGCGTCGCGTCGCACTGCTTGGCGATCTCCAGGAACCGCCGGTGCACGGCGGCGTCCACGGTGAACGGGAGCATCGCACCCCGGTGACTGGCCGTGGCCGGGCGGGGCCGGTCGAAGGGCAGCTCCAGTTGTTCGGGGAGGCCGGCGAGGGTGCGGGTCCAGAAGTCGAGCTGCTTGCCGAAGAGGCCGTCCTCGGTGCCCCGGTCGAGCAGGTCGCGTTGCCAGAGGGTGAAGTCGGCGTACTGGACGGGCAGCGGCGCCCAGCCGGGCGCGCGGCCCTCGGCCCGTGCCGCGTACGCCGCCGACAGGTCCCGCATCAGGACGCCCATGGACCAGCCGTCGGCGGCGATGTGGTGCACCACGACCAGCAGGACGTGCTCGGCGGGCGCCACCTCGAACAGCGTGACCCGCCACGGCAGGTCCGTGTCCAGCCGGAACCCGCGGGCGGCCTCGGCGGCCGGCGCCGCGTCCACCGACTCCCCGGTGACGGCGGTCACGGGTATCCGTACCGGTACGGCTGTCAGGACTTCCTGGCGGGCGCTGCCGCCGTCCTCAGGATAGCGGGTGCGCAGCGTCTCGTGCCGGGCCACGACATCGGCCCAGGCCGCTTCCAGCGCCGCGACGTTCAGCTCTCCGGTCAGCCGGACGGCGAGCGGAATGTTGTTGGTGGCGCTCGGCCCTTCGAGGCTGTGCAGGAACCACATCCGCTGCTGCCCGAACGACAGCGGCAGCGGATCAGGGCGTTCGGCCGGGACCAGCGTCGGGCGTACGGCCTCGAACTCGTCCAGCCGTCCGGCCAGCCCGGCGACGGTGGGCGCCTCGAACAGCGCCCGCACGGAAATCTCCGCACCGAGCGCTCCCTTGACCCGGCTCGCCAGCCGCGTCGCCAGCAGCGAGTCCCCGCCGAGATCGAAGAATCCGTCGTCGATACCGACCCGGGCCACGTCCAGCCCCAGCACCTCCGCGAACAGCCGGCACAGGATCTGCTCCTGCGGCGTGCGGGGCACGCGGTCCGAGGCGGCTGCCGCTGCCGCGTAGTCGGGGGCCGGGAGCGCGGCCCGGTCGACCTTTCCGTTGACGGTCAGCGGCAGCGCGTCCAGGACGACCGTCGCCGACGGCACCATGTAGTCCGGCAGCCGCTCGGCCGCGAACTCCCGTATGCGGGTCGCTTCCCCGACGACGTACGCGACCAGGCGCTTGTCGCCCGGCTGATCCTCCCGCGCCAGCACCGCGACCTGTGCCACACCCG
Organism: Streptomyces paromomycinus; assembly: GCF_003865155.1. Taxonomy (NCBI): domain Bacteria; kingdom Bacillati; phylum Actinomycetota; class Actinomycetes; order Kitasatosporales; family Streptomycetaceae; genus Streptomyces; species Streptomyces paromomycinus. The sequence continues at coordinate 761,187 of NZ_BHZD01000001.1, forward strand.
GGCACTGCCCGAGGACGGTCTCGATCTCGGCCGGCTCGACCCGGAAACCACGGATCTTCACCTGGTCGTCGGCCCGGCCCAGGAAGAGGAGATGGCCGTCCCGGTCCCAGCGCACCAGGTCGCCCGTCCGGTACATCCGTCCGCCACCGTACGGGCACGCCACGAACCGCTCCGCCGTCAGCGCCGCACGCCCGAGGTACCCCCGCGCAACCCCGCCACCGGCCACATACAGTTCTCCGGCGACACCCACCGGAACAGGCCGCAGGAGACTGTCCAGAACGAACACCCGTACGCCGTCCCGAGGTCTGCCGACGGGGAGGGCGGAGGGCACCTTCGCGCCGGGGCCGACGGTGAGGGTGGTCGCGCACAGGGTGGTCTCCGTGGGGCCGTAGAGGTGCCGTAACGTCACTTCGGGGCAGGCGTCCAGGACACTCGCCACGGCTTCGGCGGGCACCACGTCGCCGCCGGTCAGGACGTGCCGCAGCCCCGCGAAGCACTCGGGGCTCTCCTGCGCCAGCACCCGGAACAGCCCAGCCGTCACGTGAACGGCCGTCAGCCCGTACTCACCGACCAGACGGCCCAAGGTACCGCCGTCCAGGTCCACCTCCGGTGCCACCACCACACACCCGCCGTTCAGCAACGGCACCCACAGCTCAAAAGTCGAAGCGTCGAAGGCGTGCGGCGCATGGAACAGGACCCGGCCGGCCGTGCCGATGTCACCCCAGCAGGAGTCCAGCGCCAGCCCCGCCACGCCTTCGTGCGTGGCCACCACACCCTTGGGTGTCCCTGTCGATCCGGACGTGTACATCACGTACAGCGCCGACTCCGGCTCCGGCGACACCTCCGCCGGCAGCGGAGCGGCCGAGAAGGCCCCGCGAGCGGCCTCGCGTACCTCCGCCTCCCCCACCACCAGCACCGGAGCCGCATCCGCCAGCAGCCACCGCACCCGCTCCGCCGGATACGACAGATCCACCGGCACGAACACCGCTCCCGCCTTCGCGACCCCCAGCAGGACGACGACCAGCTCCGCCGACCGGGAAAGCGCCACGCCCACCCGGTCACCAGGGGCCACCCCCCTGGAGAGCAGGTACCGGGCGAATCGATTCGCCTGGGTGTCCAGCTCCGCGTAGGTCAGGGTCTCCGCCGCGGACACCACCGCCGCTTCCCCCGCGTACCGCCGGACGGTCCGCTCGAAGAGGGCGGGAACGGTCGTCGGCGCGGGCCCCGGGGCGCCGGTGTTCACGCCGTGCAGCAGCCGGTCCCGTTCGCCGTCGACGAGGACGTCGAGGTCGCCGATCCGGGTGGCCGGTCCGGCGGCCAGCTGTCCGAGGACGCGCACCAGGCGGTCGGCGAGGAGCTGGGCGTCGGCGCGGGTGAACAGGTCGGGGCGGTAGGTCAGCCGGAAGCGTTCGGACATCGCGGTGAACGTCAGCGGGTAGTGCGCCGCGTCCCGGCCGCCGACGCTCGCCAGGTCGAGGTCCCCGGACACCGCCCGTGCGGTGGTCCCGGTCAGGTCGAGGAGGTCGACGGGGTAGTTCTGGAAGACGGTCAGGGTGTCGAACAGGGTCCGGGTCCCGGCGATGCCCTGGACCTCGGCCAGGCTCAGGTGTTCGTGCGGCAGCAGCTCCGCCTGGGCCTCCTGGAGGCGGGTGAGCAGCCGGCCGACGGTGTCGGTGGCCGACCAGCGGGCCCGGACCGGCAGGGTGTTGATGAACAGGCCGACGGTGGTGTCGATGCCCGGGATCTCCGGCGGGCGCCCGGCCGTGGTCCCGCCGAAGACCACGTCGTCGCGTCCGGTCAGCGTGCCGAGCAGCACGGCCCACGCGCCGCGCATCACGGTGCTCATGGTCACCCCGGTGCGGCGGGCCAGCGCCGCGAGGTCCGTCACCAGCGGGGCGGGCAGTTCGATGCGTACCTCGTCGGGGTCGACCGGCGCGCGGTGGCCCGTCTCCGGCGCGACGAGGGTGGGCCGCGCCCCGCGCAGCGCCTGGCGCCAGGCCTCGGCGGCGGCCGCGCCGTCGCGGCGGGCCAGCCAGGCGAGGTAGCTGCGGTACGGGGTGACCGGCGGGAGGGCGTGTTCGTCACCGCCGTTGCGGTACAACTCGACCAGCTCGTTCGCGATGATCGAGGTCGACCAGCCGTCGCAGAGGATGTGGTGGACGGTCAGCACGACGCGGGTACGGGTGTCGCCGACGCGGAGGGCGGTCAGGCGCAGCAGGGGCGGTGCCGCGAGGTCGAAGCGCCGGGTCCACTCGGCGCGTACCGCCTCGTCCAGGGCGTCTTCGCGCCGGTCGGCCGGTACGGGGCGCAGGTCCAGTTCCTGCCACGGGAGTTCCGCGCGCTGCGGGACGATCTGCACCGTGTCGCCGGACTTCAGGGTGCGGAACCCGGCCCTGAGGGTCGGGTGCCGGCGTAACAGCGCGTGTCCCGCCGACCTGAGGGCGTCCGTGTCGAGAGGGCCGTCCAGGTCCAGGACCACCTGGCCCCGGTAGATGTCCGTGGCCTCGGCGTCGTACAGGGCGTGGAACAACATGCCCTTCTGCATCGGCGCGAGCGGCCATATGTCGGCCAGTCCGGGCTTGCTCACGGCTACTTTCCCCATTCCGTTTCGAGCTGGTCGATGTCGTCCTGCGTCAGGGCGACGAGGTCGAGGTCCGACGGGGTACGGCCGCCCGCGTCCGTCTGCGCGGCGCACGCCACCAGGGCCTCGGCGGCCCGGAACCACGCGTGGCCGAGGCGCCGCACGGCGGCCTCGGAGACCAGCGCGGGGTCCCAGGCCCAGTGCGCCGTCAGCCGGGGGCCGTCGTCGGTGTCCACGGTGCGGGCGTCGAGGTCGACCGGGTGGGTGCGTACGCCTTCGGGCGGGTGGGCGTCGCCGGTGGCGGTCCACGCGGTGGCGGCCGTCCGGCGCTCGTCCGCGGCGGGGACGCGGCCGAGGTAGTTGAACAGGAGCGGCGGGGTGGCGAGTCCGGCCAGGGCCGGGGCCGTGCGCGCGTTCAGGTGGCGCAGCAGTCCGTGGCCGATGCCGTGCTCGGGCAGTTCCCTGAGCTGCTCCTTGACGCGTTTGAGTACGGTCCCCGGGTCGGGGGCGCCGCTGCGGGCGCCGGGCTCCGCGCCGCCCGGGTCGAGCCGGACCGGGTGGACGCTGGTGAACCAGCCGACCGTTCGGGACAGGTCGGTGCCGGGGGCGAGGCCGCTCTCGCGGCCGTGCCGTTCGAGGTCCACCAGGACGGCGCCGGGCCGGCCGCGCCAGTCGGCGACCGCGAGCACGAGTGCGGCGAGGAGCACTTCGGTCACTTCGGCGTGGAAGGCCGCCGGGACGGTGGTGAGCAGGGCTGCCGACGTCTCGGGGGCCAGGGACATGCTCAGCGTCCCGGACCCGCCCGGCCCGGTGGGCGCGGCCGGCAGCAGCGGGGCGGTGGGCGCGCCGACCCGCTGCCAGAGCGGGAGTTCGGCGGTCCGGGCGGGGTCGTGGGCGGCCTGCCGCAGCAGTTCGGCCCAGCGGCGGAAGGACGTGCGGACCGGTGGCAGGGCCGGGGTGGTGCCCGCCTGGACGGCCTCGCAGGCGAGCGCCAGGTCGTCGAGGAGGATACGCCAGGAGGCGCTGTCCACGCACAGGTGGTGGGCGGCGAGGAAGAGCCGGCCCGGCCGGTGCGCGCCCGCGTCGAACCGGACGGCTTGCAGGACGGTGCCGGAGCGCGGGTCGAGGCGGCCGGTCGCGGCGGCGCACTGCTCGCGGACGATCGCCGCCGTGATCTGCTCGGCCGGCCCGGGCACCCGTACGGTCCGCAGCAGGTCCGCCGCGTGTACGGAACCCGGCGGCCGGATGTGCAGGGTGCCGGTGGCGCCGGTGGCGTCGGGCAGGGTGCCGGTGTCGTCGGGGCCGAGGCGGAGCCGCAGGGCGCCATGGTGGTCCAGGACGGCTTGCAGGGCGGTGGTGAGGTCGGCGGCGGTCAGGCCGACGGGGGTCCAGACCATGACGCTCTGGTGCAGCGGTCCGGCCAGGGCCCGCCGGTCGGCGAGCTGCCGCATGACCGGAGTGAGGGGGACGGGGCCGTCTCCGTCGTCGTGCCGGGTCTCCTCCTCCGTGACGGGCCGGGCGGCGAGGGCGAGAGCCTCCGGGGTCTTGTGCTGGAAGACGTCCGTCGCGCTGATCCGGTAGCCGGCCCGGGCGGCGCGGGCGACGAGCTGCAAGGAGATGATGCTGTCGCCGCCGAGTTCGAAGAAGTTGGCGTCCGCGCCGACGGCGAAGGCCGGGTCCGGGGCCTCGGGGGCGGCCGGGGGCGCGGGGGCCGCCGGGGGCCTCGGGGGACCGGAGTTCGGGCCGTTCGGACGGTCCGGGAGGTCCGGGCGCGGGACGAGCGGTTCCGGCACGTCCGGGTGCGGCACGTCCGGCCGCGGTACGGGCGGACCGGTCCGCGCGTCCGGTGTCATCAGTCCGAGCACCTCCGCGAAGAGACCGCAGAAGAGCGTTTCGAGCGGGGTGCGGGGCGCGCGTTTCCCGGACACCGCCGCGTGGTCGGGTGCGGGCAGCGCGGCCCGGTCGACCTTGCCGTTGTCCGTGACGGGCAGCGCGTCGAGGGTGACGACGGCACCGGGGAGCATGTAGTCCGGCAGCCGCTCGGCCGCGAAGTCCCGTACCCCGTCCGCCTCCCCGACGACGTAGGCGACCAGGCGCTTGTCCCCGGGCCGGTCCTCCCGTACGACGACGGCGGCCTGGTCCACGCCGGGGCACTGCCCGAGGACCGCTTCGACTTCGGCCGGTTCGATACGGAAGCCGCGGATCTTCACCTGGTCGTCGGCCCGACCGAGGAAGACGAGGCCGCCGTCCCGGTCCCAGCGCACCAGGTCGCCGGTCCGGTACATCCGTCCCCCGCCGTACGGGCACGCCACGAACCGTCCGGCGGTCAGCGCCGCCCGGCCGAGGTACCCCCGGGCGACGCCCTCCCCGGCGACGTACAGTTCGCCCGCCACGTCCGTGGGCACCGGGCGCAGCAGCGGGTCCAGGACGAAGACGCGTACGCCGTCGCGCGGGCGGCCGATCGGCAGGACAGCCGGTGCTGCCGTGCCGGGTGCGAGGGTGTGGGTGGTGGCGCACAGGGTGGTCTCGGTCGGCCCGTACAGATGGTGGACGGCGACGCCGGGGCAGGCTTCGGTGACCCGGGCGACGGCTTCGGCAGGCACCACGTCGCCGCCCGTCAGGACGTGCCGCAGCCCCTTGAAGCAGTCGGGTGTCTCCTGCGCCAGCACCCGGAACAGCCCGGCCGTGACGTGGACGGCCGTCAGCGCGTGCGCGTCGGCCAGCCGGGCCACCGTCTCCCCGTCCAGGTCCAGCGGCGGCGCGACGACCACGCACCCGCCGTTGAGGAGCGGTACCCACAGCTCCAGGGTGGACGCGTCGAAGGTGTGCGGGGCGTGGAAGAGCGTCCGGCCGGTGCCGATGCCGCGCCAGCAGGGGTCGAGGGCGAGCGCCGTGATGTTCGCGTGCGTCGCGAGGACGCCTTTGGGTGTCCCGGTCGAGCCGGAGGTGTACATCACGTACAGCCCGGAGTCCGGCGCGACCGGCGCGGACGGTGGGACGGCCGGGAAGTACCGCAGCGCCTCCACCACCTCGGAGCGCGTCATGACCAGGACGGGCTCGGCGTCCTCCAGCAGGAACCGCACCCGTTCGACCGGGTATGCCGTGTCGATGGGTACGGCCGCCGCGCCCGCCTTGGCGATGCCGAGCAGTACGGCGACCAGTTCCGCCGAGCGGTCGAGCAGCACCGCGACCCGGTCGCCGGCGGTGACGCCCTTCGCGTGCAGGTACTGGGCACAGCGGTCGGCCCGCGCGTCCAGTTCGCGGTAGGTCAGGGTGCCGTCCGCTGTCTCCACCGCCACCGCGTCGCCGTGCCGGGCGACGACCTGCGCGAAGCGCTGCGGCACGGTCGTGTCCCGGGTGTCCGCCCGGCGCGGTGCCACCGCCTCCGTGACGCGGGTCCGTTCGTCCGCACCGAGCACGTCCACCGCCCCGGCCCGTACGGCGGGGTCCGCGGTGACCTGGTCGAGCACCCGCAGCAGCCGGGCGACCAGCCGCTCCGCCGTGGCGGGATCGAAGAGGTCGGTGGCGAACTCCAGGTAGCAGTCCAGGCCGGCAGGGGCGCCGTCGGAGTCCCGGCGTTCCCACATCAGGACCGACAGGTCGAACTTCGAGGTGGACATCTCCACCGGTACCGGACGGGACTCCAGCCCCGGGGCGTCGAAGTGCGTCTCGGGTGCGTTCTGGAGGGCGAAGGCGACCTGGAAGAGCGGGTGCCTGGCCAGCGAGCGGACCGGGTTCAGCACTTCCACCAGGTGCTCGAAGGGCAGGTCCTGGTGGGCGTACGCGGCGAGGTCGGTCTCCCGTACGCGGCCGACCAGTTCGGTGAAGGAGGGGTCGCCGCTGAGGTCCGTCCGCAGCACCAGCGTGTTGAGGAAGTTGCCGACCAGGTGGTCCACGGCCTCGTCGGTACGGCCCGCGACGGGCGTGCCGAGCGGGATGTCCTCCCCGGCGCCGAGGCGCGACAGCAGCACCGCGACGGCGGCCTGCGCGACCATGAACAGCGTCGCGTCGCACTCGCGCGCGATCTCCGCCAGGCGCCGGTGCGCCGTGGCGTCCACGGTGAAGGGCAGGAACGCTCCCCGGTGGGTCGCCACCGGCGGTCGGGGCCGGTCGAACGGCAGCTTCAGGTGCTCCGGCAGGCCCGCCAGGGTCTCGGACCAGAAGGCGGCCTGCCTGCCGAACAGGCCGTCCGGGGTGTCCTGGGTGAGCAGGTCGCGTTGCCAGAGGGTGAAGTCGGCGTACTGGACGGGCAGCGGCGCCCAGCCGGGCGCGCGGCCCTCGGCCCGTGCGGCGTAAGCGGTCGCCAGGTCGTCGGCCAGGACGCCCATGGACCAGCCGTCGGCGGCGATGTGGTGCACCACGATCAGCAGGACGTGCTCGGCGGGCGCCACCTCGAACAGCGTGACCCGCCACGGCAGTTCCCGCTCGATCCGGAACCCTTGCGCGACACCGGCGGCCAGCGCCCGTTCCACGTCGTCCGCACCGATCCCGACGACGGCCAGATGTACGGGCACCTCGGCGGCGTCCACGATGTCCTGCCGAGCGCTGTCACCGTGCTCGGGATAGCGGGTGCGCAGCGTCTCGTGCCGGGCCACGACATCGGCCCAGGCCGCTTCCAGCGCCGCGGCTTTCAACTCGCCGGTCAGCCGGACGGCGAGCGGAATGTTGTTGGTGGCGCTCGGCCCTTCGAGGCTGTGCAGGAACCACATCCGCTGCTGACCGAACGACAGCGGCAGCGGATCAGGGCGTTGGGCCGGGACCAGCGTCGGGCGTACGGCCTCGAACTCGTCCAGCCGTCCGGCCAGCCCGGCGACGGTGGGCGCCTCGAACAGCGCCCGCACGGAAATCTCCGCACCGAGCGCACCCTTGACCCGGCTCGCCAGCCGCGTCGCCAGCAGCGAGTCCCCGCCGAGATCGAAGAACCCGTCGTCGATACCGACCCGGGCCACGTCCAGCCCCAGCACCTCCGCGAACAGCCGGCACAGGATCTGCTCCTGCGGCGTGCGGGGCGCGCGGGCGGACGACTCGGGCGCTGCGTGATCGGGGGCGGGCAACAGCGCCCGGTCGACCTTTCCGTTGACGGTCAGCGGCAGCGCTTCCAGGACGACCGTCGCCGACGGAGTCATGTGGTCCGGCAGCCGCTCGGCCGCGAACTCCCTCACCCGGGCGGCTTCCCCGACGACGTACGCGACCAGGCGCTTGTGGCCGGGCCGGTCCTCCCGTACGGCGACGGCGGCCTGCTCCACGCCGGGGCACTGCCCGAGCACGGCTTCCACCTCGGCCGGTTCGACCCGGAAGCCGCGGATCTTCACCTGGTCGTCGGCCCGCCCGAGGAAGACGAGATCGCCGTCCCGGTCCCAGCGCACCAGGTCACCGGTCCGGTACATCCGCCCGTCCCCGTACGGGCACGCCACGAACCGCTCCGCCGTCAGCGCCGCACGCCCCAGGTATCCCCGCGCAACCCCGCCACCGGCCACATACAGCTCCCCGGCGACACCCACCGGAACAGACCGCAGGAAGCCGTCCAGAACGAACACCCGCAGGCCGTCCCGGGGCGCGCCGATCGGCAGTACCGACGGCACCTCCGCCCCCTGACCGATGACGTACGCGGTGGCGCACAGGGTGGTCTCGGTCGGCCCGTACAAGTGGCGGATCTCGACGCCGGGGCATGCTTCGGCGACCCGGGCCACGGCTTCGGCGGGCACCACGTCGCCGCCGGTCAGGACGTGCCGAAGACCGGTGAAGCACTCGGGCGTCTCCTGCGCCAGCACCCGGAACAGCCCAGCCGTCACGTGGACAGCGGTCAGCCCGTACTCACCGACCAGACGGGCCAAGGTACCGCCGTCCAGGCCCACCTCCGGTGCCACCACCACACACCCGCCGTTCAGCAACGGCACCCACAGCTCGAACGTCGAAGCGTCGAAGGCGTGCGGCGCATGGAACAGGACCCGGCCGGCCGTGCCGATGTCACCCCAGCAGGAATTCAGGGCCAGCCCCGCGACACCCCCGTGCGTAGCCACGACGCCCTTCGGCACTCCCGTGGAACCGGACGTGTACATCACGTACAGCGCCGAATCCGGCACCACCCGCACCGGCAACGAAGCGGCCGGGAATCCCCCAGCGGCGGCTTCGCGCAGCTCCTCCTCGCCCACCACCAGCACCGGAGCGGAGTCCGCCAGCAAGAACCGCACCCGCTCCGCCGGATAGGACGTGTCCACCGGTACGAAGACGGCCCCCGCCTTCGCGATGCCCAGGAGAACGACGACGAGTTCCGTCGACCGGGGCAGCGTGACAGCCACCCGGTCGCCGAGGGTGACGCCCTTGGAACGCAGGTACCAGGCGAACCGGTTGGCCCGCGCGTCCAGTTGGCCGTACGTCAGCGAGGTGGCGCCCGCCGTCACGGCGGTGTCGGCGCGGGAGCGCAGCACGGTGGCGTCGAACCGGTCGAGGACCGTACGGCCGCCGGGGTCCGCCGCCCCGACGTTGACGCCGGTGACGAGCCGTCGCCGCTCTTCGGGGGCCAGCAGTTCGACCTCGCCGACCCGCAGTTCCGGGTCGGCGGCGACCTGGTCGAGCACCGCGAGCAGCCGGGTGACCAGGCGCTGCGCGCCGTCCGGGTCGAAGAGGTCGGTGGCGAACTCCAGATAGCCGTCGAGGCCGGTGCCGCCGGGGCGCTCCCCCAGGCCGAAGACCAGGTCGAACTCGACCGTGGCCGGGGCGACCGGGACCGGTGCCGCGGCGAGGCCGGGCAGGTCCCACGCCGGGTGCAGCTCGTCCTCCAGCACCAGCAGCACCTGGAACAGCGGGTGCCGGGCGGTCGAACGGGCGGGCTTCAGCGCCTCCACGAGGTGCTCGAACGGGAGGTCCTGGTGGGCGTAGGCGGCGAGGTCGGCGTCCCGGGCCCGCGTCACCAGTTCGGTGAAGGACGGGTCGCCCCCGGCATCGGTCCGCAGCACCAGGGTGTTGAGGAAGAACCCGACCACGCCGTCCAGGGACTCGTCGGTGCGGTCCGTGACGGGGGTACCGAGCGGGATGTCCTCGCCCGCGCCGAGCCGGGACAGCAGCAGGACGACCGCGGCCTGCACGACGGTGAACAGGGTGGTGTCGCACGCGCGGGCGACGGCGCCGAGCCGCTGGTGCGTCCGGGCTTCGACGGTGAACGGCAGGACGGCGCCGCGGTGGCTCGCCGTGGCCGGGCGCGGCCGGTCGGTGGGCAGTTCGAGCTGGTCCGGCAGGCCGGCCAGGGCCTCGGTCCAGTGGGCGAGCTGGGTGTCGAGCAGGCCGTTGCCGCTGTCGAGGAGCGCGTGCTGCCAGAGGGTGAAGTCGGCGTACTGGACGGGCAGGGGCGCCCAGTCGGGCGCGCGCCCCGCGCTCCGCGCCGTGTACGCCGTCGACAGGTCGCGGGCCAGGACACCCATCGACCAGCCGTCGGCGGCGATGTGGTGCACGACCACCAGGAATACGTGGGCGGCGTCGTCGGCCAGGTTGAACAGGGTCGCCCGCCGGGGCGGTGCCGTGTCGAGGGCGAACCGGCGGCCGATGTGCTCGGTCAGTACGGCGTCGAGTGATTCCTCGTCGGCGGGGACGACCGGCAGGTCCGGAATGCCGGGTGCGTCCCCCGGCTCCGGCCGGCCGGCGTCCAGCACCAGTTGGTGCGGTACGCCGTCCCGCTCGGGGAACACCGTACGCAGCGGCTCGTGGCGCGCGATCACGTCCGCCCAGGCGGCGCGCAGCGCGGGCAGGTCCAGGCTGCCGGTCAGGCGCACGGCCATGGCCATGTTGTAGGCGCCGGTGTCCTCCAGCCGGTTCGCGAACCACATGCGCTGCTGCCCGAACGACAGCGGCAGGATCTCCGGCCGCCGCGCCGCGACCACGCGCGGGCGGCCGGCGCCCAGTTCGTTCAGCAGCCCGGCCAGCCCCGCGACCGTGGGCGTCTCGAACAGCACGGTGAGGGGAATCTCGACGCCCAGGACGGTACGGACCCTGCTGATCAGCCGCATGGCCAGCAGGGAGTCGCCGCCCAGTTCGAAGAACCGGTCGTCGATGCCGGCCCGGTCCAGGCCCAGGACTTCGGCGAAGAGCCGGCACAGGGTCTGTTCCTGCGGTGTGCGGGGCGGACGGCCCGAGGTGGCCGCCGCGTGGTCGGGGGCGGGCAGCGCGGCCCGGTCGACCTTGCCGTTGGGCGTCAGCGGCAGGGCGTCGAGGGGGACGACGGTGCCGGGGAGCATGTAGTCGGGCAGGTGCTCGGCGGCGAAGTCCGGTAGGCCGTCCGCCGTTCCGACGACGTACGCGACCAGGCGTTTGTCGCCGGGCCGGTCCTCCCGGACGACGACGGCGGCCTGCTCCACGCCCGGTGCCCGGCCGAGGACGGCCTCGACCTCCGCCGGCTCGATCCGGAAGCCCCGGACCTTCACCTGGTCGTCGGCGCGGCGCAGGAAGACCAGGCGGCCGTGGCGGTCCCAGCGGACGAGGTCGCCGGTACGGTACATCCGCCCGCCGCCGTACGGGCAGGCGACGAAACGTTCCGCGGTGCGCGCGGGGCGGTTCAGGTAGCCGGGGGCCACGCCCCGCCCCGCGACGTACAGCTCACCGGCCACGCCGGGCGGTACCGGGCGCAGGGCCCGGTCCAGGACGAAGACCCGTACGCCGTCGCGCGGTCCGCCGATCGGGAGCACCGCCGGTGCCTGCGCCCCCGGGGGGACGGTGTACGTGGTGGCGCACAGGGTGATCTCCGTCGGCCCGTACAGATGGTGCAGCGTGGTGTCCGGGCACGCTTCGGTGACGCGGGCGACGGCTTCGGCGGGCACCACGTCGCCGCCGGTCAGGACGTGCCGCAGCCCCTTGAAGCAGTCGGGTGTCTCCTGCGCCAGCACCCGGAACAGCCCGGCCGTGACGTGGACGGCCGTCAGCGCGTGCGCGTCGGCCAGCCGGGCCAGGGCGCTTCCGGTCGGTTCCGCCTCCGGTGCCACCACGACACACCCGCCGTTGAGCAGCGGCACCCACAGTTCGAACGTGGCGGCGTCGAAGGCGTGCGGGGCGTGGAAGAGGACGCGCCCGGTGCCGATGCCGTCCCAGCACGTGTCCAGGGCGAGCGTCGCCACATTGTCGTGAGTGGCCGTGACGCCCTTGGGCGTGCCCGTCGATCCGGAGGTGTACATCACGTACAGGCCCGACTCCGGCGGCACCCGTACCGGGAGCGGCGCGGCCGAGAAGTCCCGCAGAAAAGCTTCCCGCAGCGCCTCCTCCCCGCTCACGACCAGCGTGGGAGCGGAGTCCTCCAGGAGGTACCGCACCCGCTCGGCCGGGTAGGACGGATCCACCGGTACGGCCAGCGCTCCTGCCTTGGCGATGCCCAGCAGGGCGACGACCAGTCCGGCGGAGCGGGGCAGCACCACGCCGACGCGGTGGCCCGGCGCCACTCCCCCGGCGTGCAGGTACCGGGCGAACCGGTTCGCCCGTGCGTCGAGTTCCGCGTACGTGAGGGTGTCCGCGTCCGAGACGACCGCGGCCGCGTCCGGGAAGCGGGCGGCGACCTCCGCGAACCGTGCGGGGACGGTCGTGCGTGGGGCGGCTTCCCGGCCGGTGTTCACCTCGGTGAGCAGCCGGGTCTCCTCGCCGTCGAGCAGGACGCCGGTCTCGCTCAGCCGCAGCGCCGGGTCGGCCGTGACCTGGGCGAGGACCGCGGTGAGCCGGGCGGCCAGCAGGGCGGCCGTCTCCCGGTCGAACAGTGCCGCGCTGTGCCAGAGCCCGCCGTCGATGCCGTCGGGCCGGCCGTCCGCGTCGTGGCGTTCGGTGAGGTTGAGGTAGAGGTCGAAGAGGCCGAACGTCAGGTCGTCGCGCGCCGCCTCGATGCCGACCCGCTCCGGTACGGCGGTCAGGCCGGGCAGGTCCCAGGCGGAGCCGGGCGAGTCCTCCATCACCAGCAGCACCTGGAACAGCGGGTGGCGGGCCAGCGAGCGGTCCGGGTTGAGCACGCCGACGAGGTGTTCGAAGGGCAGGTCCTGGTGGGCCTCGGCGGCGCGGCCGGTGGCACGGACCCGCCGTACCAGGTCGGTGAAGGCGGGATCTCCGGAGAGGTCCGTCCGCAGGACCAGGGTGTTGGCCACGAACCCGACCAGGTCGTCGAGCGACTGGCCGGTCCGTCCGTCGACCGGGGAGCCGATGGGGATGTCGTCCCCCGCGCCCAGGCGCGAGAGCAGGACGGCGAGCGCGGCCCGCACGACCGTGAGCGGGGTGGCGCCGCAGTCGTCCGCGATCTTCAGCAGGGCCCGGTGGGTGTCCGGCGGGACGCGGACCGGCACCGAACTTCCCTCGTGCCGGGGCTCGGCGGGACGCGGCCGGTCGCAGGGCAGGTCCAGCTGGGCGGGCAGGCCCGCCAGGGCCTGGCGCCAGTAGGCGAGCTGCCGCCCGTACACACTCTCCGGGTCCTGCTCGGCGCCGAGCAGTTCCTGCTGCCGCCGGGCGAAGTCGGTGTACGCGACGGGCAGGGGCGGCCACTCCGGGGTCCGGCCCCGCGACCGGGCGGCGTAGGCACGTGACAGGTCGCGGGCCAGCACCTCCAGGGACCGGCCGTCGACGGCGATGTGGTGCACCACCAGCAGCAGTACGTGCTCGCGCGGGGAGAGGGCGTACAGCGTCGCCCGGCACGGCGGCTCGGCCCGCAGGTCGAACTCCCGGCCCGCTTCGGCGGCGAGGGCCCGCGCCAGTTCCTCCTCGGTCACGCCGCGGTTCCCGAGCCCGGCCGGCGGTTCGTCCCGCACCCGCTGCCAGATCTCCCCGTCCGCCTCGGCGAAGACCGTACGCAGTGCCTCGTGGCGCCCGACGACATCGGCCCACGCCGCTTCCAGCGCCGCCGTGCGCAGCCTGCCGACGAGCCGGACGGCCATGGCCATCGTGTACGCGGCGCCCGCGTTCTCCAGCCTGTTGACGAACCACATCCGCTGCTGACCGAACGACAACGGAAATCCCGTCGGTTCCGTCAGGTCACCGCGGTTATTCCGGTTTCCGCGCACGCCGAGCTCCCCCCGATGAATTACAACGCCGCGCGCCACACCGTTATCCGGGGCGCGCGGCGGCAGCTCTTGCGGCGAACATACCCGTAACGCGACGGGCCCGCGCAGTGTCCAGACAGCGGAACATCGACGTCCAGAAGAAGAGGAATTCCCTGCGGCCTCAGTGTGCGACAGGTGGGAATTCGACCCGGATTTCGAGACCGCCTTCCGGCAGCGCCTCGGCATGCAGCTCCGCGTCGTGGGCGGCCGCGATGGCGGCGACGATCGACAGGCCGATGCCCTGGCCGTCGTGGCCGCCGAGCCGGGTCGCGCGCAGCCGCTGGAACGGCTGGAAGATCAGTTCGAGCTGGGACGGCAGGACTTCGGGCCCGGTGTTGCGGACGCTCAGCGCCGGCCGGCCCGCGCACAGGCCCGTCCGCACCCGTACCTGCCCGTCGGGCACGTTGTGCCGGACCGCGTTGTCGACCAGGTTGGTGATCAGGCGCTCGACCAGCGGCGGGTCGCCCAGCACGGCGGCCGGCGCCAGCTCGCCGCCGATCCGCACACCGGCCGGGCCGTCGGCGTCGTCCCGCGGCCGGTCCAGGTGGTCGGCGGCCAGCGCCGCCAGGTCCACCGGCACCCGCCGGTCCAGCCCGCGCTGGCTGCGCGCCAGCGTCAGCAGTGCCTCGATCAGCTTCTCCTGCCGGGCGTTGCTGCCCAGCACGCGGACGCACGTCTCCCGCAGCTCGGCGGCGCCGGCGTCCGGATCGGCGAGGGTGATCTCCAGCAGGCTGCGTTCGAAGGTGAGCGGGGTGCGCAGCTCGTGGGAGGCGTTGGCGACGAACCTGCGCTGCGCCTCGAAGGCGCCCTCCAGGTGGTCGAGCAGCGCGTCGAACGTGTCGGCCAGGTCCTTGATCTCGTCGGACGGTCCGGGCGCGCCGAGCCGCCGGTGCAGGTCGTTGGCCGAGATCTCCTTCGCGGTGTCCGCCATGGTGCGCAGCGGCCGCAGCGCCCGGCCGGCCACCAGCCAGCCCAGCCACACCGACAGGAAGGTCAGCAGGACCAGCGCGATCCCCGAGGAGGTGAGCAGCTTCTCCAGGTAGTCGCCGCGCTGCTGTTGGAGCTGCTGCTCCAGGTCCACCGTCGGCGCCGGTACGTCGGCGCCGAGGCCGAGGCCGCTGGGTGTCACGGACGCGGCCGGGGGGGCGGGCGGTTCGACACCGGCCCACGGCGGCCGGCCGGCCACCAGCAGATAGACCACGCTGAGCAGGAGCACGCCGGTGACCAGGAAGAGCGCCCCGTACAGGAGGGTCAGCCGGAGCCGGATGGTCCAGCGGACCTTGGCGAGGGGGCCGGAGGCGGGACGGCTGGGCGCGGGGCGGCCGGACGGGGGCCGGCCGGCCGGCCCCCGTCCGCGCTTCGGGTCGTCGGTCGGGCGGCCGCCGGACGTGCGGCGGACCGGGCAGAGTGTGCGGCGCATCCCCGGCCTCCCTCAGATCCGGTAGCCGGCCTGGGCGACGGTCTCGATGAGCGGCGGGTCGCCCAGCTTGCGCCGCAGCCGGCTCACGGTCACCTTGACCGTGTTGGTGAACGGGTCGGCGGCCTCGTCCCAGGCCCGTTCCAGCAGTTCCTCGGCGGAGACCACCCGCCCGCCGGCCGCCAGCAGCAGTTCGAGCACCGCGAACTCCTTGGGGCTGAGGTCGAGGCGGGTGCCCGCGCGCTGCGCGGTGCGCTTGCCCGGGTCCAGCTTGAGGTCGGCGTGGCACAGGACCGGGGGCAGCGCGGGCTGGCTGCGGCGGCTCAGGGCCCGGATCCGGGCGACCAGTTCGGCGAAGGCGAACGGCTTGGGCAGGTAGTCGTCGGCGCCGCTGGTCAGGCCCTCGACCCGGTCCTCGATCGTGGCGGCGGCGGTCAGCATCAGCACCCGCGCCGGGTAGCCCTCGGTGATCAGCGTCTGGCACACCTCGTCGCCGTGCAGGCCGGGCAGGTCGCGGTCGAGGACGACGACCTCGTACCGGTTGACGGCGGTGCGCTCCAGCGCGGCCGTCCCGTCCAGGACGACGTCGACCGCCATGCCTTCCCGGCGCAGGCCCGCGGCCAGCGTCTCCGCGAGATCGCGATGATCCTCCACCACCAGAATCCGCATGGCCCCCACCGTCGGTTCGGCACCGTTGTCCGTGATCTTGCGCGGTGGGCGGTTACAGCGGGGTAAGGGCTGACCGGGGTTACAGACGCCTAACACCCGATGTTCCGCCGCGGTAACCGCCCGGTTGCTGAACTGGCTTCCAGACATCCAGCGTCCCAGAGGAGTTGACATGTCGGCACCGTCCGAAGAAGAAACACCACCCCGCAGGAAGCGCAGGCTGTTCGCCGTACCGCTGCTCGTCGCGGCACTGGCGGCCGGCGGGACCGCCCTGGTGCTCCAGACCTCGTCGTCCGCGGCCCCGGCCGCCTCGTCGCAGTCCGTCGCCAGGGCGGCGCAGGCAGCGTCCTCGACGTCCGCTTCGGCCGGTACGGGCAAGGCGGCCACCGGGGACTCGGCGGCGCGGGAGCGGCAGGCCGAGGCGTTCACGCAGTGCATGAAGGACAACGGGATCAAGGACTTCCCGGGGATCACCGTCAAGGAGAACGGGCAGCTCCAGCTGAAGGCCGGCGGCAACATCAACCCGGTCTCCAAGGCGTACCGGGCCGCGGCCAAGGCCTGCGCGTCGAAACTGCCCGAGAACAGCAGCCTGCCGAAGGAGCCCGCGGCGGTGACGCCCGAGACTCCGCAGCTCGGTTTCACCTGCACCGAGGACTGCCCGGCGGCGCCCAAGGCGCCGAGTCTGCCTTCCGAGTTCTGACCTTCCGGCAGTACGTCCAACCGCCCCCATTGGGCGGTTGGACATTCTCGGTATGCCCTTATTCCACGGAATCCGGCCTGTAACCGCGGCGTAACCGCACACCCGGCATCATGGAAGATTCGCACCACGCCCAGGAATTACGGCCGTTGTTCGAATAACTGCTCCATTCGGTCCGCCGGGCCCGGCGGCCGCCGAAATCCAGGTCCTCCCCCAGGGCCGCCGGAGACCACGCGGCCGCCCCGGCCGTCCCCCGTGCGCACGACGACCGGCCGGGGCGCCGCACCTCGGTCTCCGGCGGTCCGCCCGCCGCCGGCCGGCCGTACCGCACCACGGCCGGCCGGCGGCTCCACCATCGATCCCGTCGTCCTGTCGCCCCCGCGCCAGGGAAACGTAACGTTTTCGTGGCAGAGCAGAACATTCGTACGGGGAGTAATCCCATAGGGTCGAGCGGTGATCGAACGTCGAAAAGGGGCACACGCCCGGACCACCGCCGCCGCGGGCGGCCGCTGGTCCGTCCTCAACCGGTGGTGGGCCGCGAACCGCCGCAGACTCCGGCTCCGCCGGCCGGCCTACCCACGCCCGGGGCGCACCGGCTTCCGGCGCTGGGTGCCGTCCTGGCGCCAGACGCTGGGGCTGGGCGGCTCCTGCTTCGGCGTCCTGGCCGTCCTCGTGGCGATCATGTACGCGCGCACCGAGATACCCGCCGACCTCAACGCCTTCGCCACCCAGCAGGACAATGTGTACTACTGGGCCGACGGCACCGAGATGGCCCGTACCGGTGACATCAACCGGCAGGACACCCCGCTCGACGCCGTCCCCGAACACGTCCGCTGGGCCGCGCTCGCCGCCGAGAACGAGACGTTCTACTCCGACAGCGGCATCTCGCCCAGCGGTATCCTCCGGGCCGCCACCAGGATGGTCACCGGCGGCGACACCCAGGGCGGGTCGACCATCACGCAGCAGTACGTGAAGAACGCCTACCTCAACCAGGACCAGACCTTCACCCGCAAGCTCAGCGAGATGTTCATCGCGATCAAGCTCGACAACAAGATGACCAAGGACGAGATCCTTGAGCGGTATCTGAACACGAGCTGGTTCGGGCGCGGCACCTACGGCATCCAGCGCGCCGCGCACGCCTACTACGGCAAGGACGCCGCCCAGCTGAACCCCAGCGAGGGCGCGTTCCTCGCCTGCCTCCTCAAGGGCGCCGCGCTCTACGACCCGGCGCTCGGCGCCGAGCCCCGCAAGCGCGCGGTGGAGCGCTGGAACTGGGTGCTCGACCGGATGGTGGCCATCGGCAAGCTCTCGCCCGAGGAGCGGGCCCGCTACACCCGCTTCCCCGAGCCGCAGGCCCCGCCCAAGCCCGCCGGGCTGACTGGCCAGAACGGCTACCTCGTGGAGACCGCGCGGGCCTACGTCGGCGCGCACACCGACATCTCCGAGAAGGAGTTCGCCCTCGGCGGCTACCAGATCCACACCACCTTCGAAGCGCCCCGGACGACCGCGCTGACCAAGGCCGTCGAGTCCGTACGGACCAAACTCGACCCGGGCCGCCGCGCCGCCGACCGCCACGCGCGCATCGGCGCGGCCTCGGTGACCACGGACGGGCGGATCGTGGCCCTGTACGGCGGGCCCGGCTACCTCGAACAGGGTTTCAACGACGCCAACTCCTCGGTGGTGCCGGCGGGCAGCGCCTTCACGCCGTTCGTCTACGCGGCGGCGCTGCGCGACGGCGTCGAGCGCGAGCGCGGCAAGCCCCGTACCCCGGTCACGCCGGCCACGGTCTACGACGGCAACAACAAGATCACGCTGCGGACGCCGGAGGGCCCGTACTGGGACCGTGCCGGAAAGATCGCCAAGGCGGAGAACGACGGCGGGAAGTCCTGGGGCAGGATTCCCCTCAAGAGCGCGGTCGCGCAGTCCGTGAACAGCAGCATCATGCAGCTGGGCATGGACGTGGGCCTGGAGCGGGTCGGCAAGGTGGGTGTGCAGACCGGGCTGCTGGAGAGCAGCCTCGGCGAGAAGCTGCCGTCCTTCGCCCTGGGCACCGCCACGCCCAGCGCGATCCGTATGGCCGACGCGTACGCGACGTTCGCGGGCCGGGGCAAGCACAGCGAGCCGTACTCGGTCGGCAAGCTCATGCGCAACGGCAGCGACGTGCCGGTCGAGAAGCCGGCCGCCACGCAGGTGCTGCCGCAGGACGTGGCGGGCGCCGTGGACGACGCGCTGCGCGAGGCCGTCAGCCGGGGATCGGCCACCGCGGCGAAGGCGGCGGGCCCGGGTGCGGCCGGCAAGCCGGGCACCGAGCAGGACAACAAGTCGGCCTGGTTCGTCGGCTACCGGGGCACCGTGTCGACCGCCGTCTCGCTCGCCCGCATCGACCCCAAGAGCCAGGAGCTGCTGCCGCTGGACGGCATCGGCGGCCGGGCGAAGGGCGCGGTCGGCAGCCCGTACCCGACCGACATCTGGACGCGCTACATGACCGCCACCCGGTAGGGGCGTACACCGGGAGAGCCCCCGGCCCGCGTCCCTGTTCCCGGGACCGCGGGCCGGGGGCTTTCGCGTGCTCCCGGTGCACCGGCTGCCGTGGCCGTGGCCGTGGCCGTGGCCGTGGCCGTGGCCGTGGCCGTGGCCGTGGCCGGGCTACTTCACCACCGACGACCAGTCCGTGATCTGCGCCGGGTCGAGTCCGCGCATCCGCTCCAGGACCGCGGGGTCCTGCGCGTCCAGCCAGTCGGCCACCTGCTTGAAGGTGACGCAGCGCACGCCGTCCCGTTTGCAGACCGACTTCACGAGGTCTTCGATGGCTTTCATGTAGATGCCGCCGTTCCAGTCCTCGAAGTGGTTGCCGATGAACAGCGGCGCCCGGCTCCCGTGGTAGACGCGGTTGAATCCGTTGAGGTAACCGTCCCGGGTCAGCTTCCGCCACTGCGCGTACTTCGCCGGGTCGCCCTTGGTGTTGTCACCGGACTGGTTGTAGAGGAAGTTGAAGTCCATGGACAGGACCTGCTTCTCGCTCTGCGGATACGGCAGCAGTTGCAGCGGGAAGTTCCATATACCGTTCTTCTTCGACGGCCATATCTGGAAGTCGCCGGGCGAACTGGCGTCGTAGCGCCAGTTGTAGTCCTTGGCCGCGGTGAGCAGGTTCTCCTGGCCCTCCAGGCACGGCGCCCGCCCGCCCACCAGCTCCTTCTTGTAGTCGAAGGGCAGCGGCGGCAGGCTCGTGTAGCCGGTGTTCGTCTTCCAGTTCTGGACGAAGGAGTACGCCTGGTCGATCTCGCTCTTCCACTCCGCGACGCTCCAGTCGCCACCGCCCTTGGCCCCGCAGAAATGGCCGTTGAAGTGGGTGCCGATCTCGTTGCCGTCCAGCCACGCGCCCCGGACCTGGCGCAGCGTGTCCTTGATGTGCTCGTCGGTGGCGTACGAAATCGCCGAGGCGCCCGGTTTGTGCTGCGGCGGCTTGTACATCGTCGCCTTCGATTTCGGCAGGAGGTAGGTGCCGGTGAGGAAGAACGTCATCTTGGCGTTGTTCTCCTTGGCCACCTCCCGGAAATGCGAGAAGAGATGGTCGTCGCCCTCCAGCGCGCCGTCCCAGGAGAACACCACGAACTGCGGCGGCTTCTCGCCGGGCTTGAGCTTCGCGGGCTTGGGCTGGTTCGGCTGGGGCCCGGTGTACGACGTCGAGCCGTCCCCGAGCACCTTGACCTTGCCGTCCCACTTCTCCTCGGGCTTCGGCTTCGGTGTCTCCTTGCCCGCGCCGCCCTCCGGCGGGGCCGGCCGCGGCTGGGCGGCGTCCTGCGTCGGCGCCGCCTTGGTGTCCCCGCCCTGGTCGTCGGAGCCGCAGGCTGTCAGGCCGAGGGCGAGAGCCGCCACGGTGACCAGCGCCGGCGCGCCGAGCACGCTCTTCTTCGACATTTCCCTACCCCCTGGCACCAAAACACGTGTTCTGACCCAAGTATCACAGAGGAGTCATGCCACTCATCAGCCCCGGCACCCAATTGCGCCACACCGCACACCGCGGGCCCGGCCGGTCCGCCGGGCCCGCGGCCTGCCGTCAGGTGCGGTAGGCGTAGTACACCGAGTCCGGGTAGGACGCGATGATGCTCGCCACCGACTTCCGGTAGGTGTTGGTCGAGTGGTACGTCAGGTACGGCACGCCGTAACTGCTGCGGTACGTCGTCATCATGGAGTGGTCCTTGGACCCGTCCCCGTCGAAGTCCATCTGCATGACGTCGCCGACGTCCATCTGGTACACGTTCGACAGGCTGGTCACGCGCTTGGAGTTCAGCGCGTACCAGGACCACTCGTTGGCCCCCACCCAGCTGTCGGACTGGTAGCTCGCGTCGTACCACCACTTGCGGTAGTCCGAGGCCGAGCCGCCCTCCGTCTTCCAGCCGCCCGCCTTCAGGGCCTGGCTGAGGAAGTTCGTGCAGTCGCCGCCGGCCGCGTTGAACTTGCGGTACTCCGGGTTGTAGTTCCGCCAGTACTTCTCCGAGTACGCGGCCATCGCGGCGTAGTCGAGACCGCCGGTCAGCTGCTTGCGGGGCGACGGGCGCGAGGGCCGCGAGATGCCGGCGCGGGGCGCGCTGGGCATGGTGTTGCCGTCGTCCGCGACCGTCGCCGCCCGCAGGGTGGGGGCGTTGATCGCGCCGGGGCCCTCGTCGCGGGACCTGATGCCGGTCAGCTCCCAGGTGCCGCCCGGGACCGCGGTGAAGTCCATCTCGTGGCGGGCCTTGAAGCCGGTGGTGGCCGGCTCGTCACCGCGGATCTTCTTGTAGGTGAGCGTGGTGCTCTCGGTGACCTCCACCGTGGCGTGCCGGCCGGTGAGCCGGGTGCTGTCCACGGTGACGCGGGTGTCGGCGGCGGTGTACGCCTCGCCCAGGCCGGCGAGCCGCTTCTTGCGGGCCCGCAGCGAGGACACCCCGGCGTCCTCGGCCCGCGCCAGGCGCGCCGACAGGCGCACCTGCTTGCGGGGCAGCTCGGCTATTCGGCCCGAGCGGTTGTCGAGCAGCGCCGCCGTCCGCTGGGTCAGCAGGGCGTCGGCGGTGCGGCTGAAGGTCTGCGTCGTCGCCTGGTCCGCGGCGGTGGTCCGCGGCGCGGCGGCTGCGGACGAGGCAGGCAGGCACACGGCCACCGCGGCCACGGTGAGCACCGTGCCGACGGCGGATCTGAGGATCGTTGATGTCACGAATTTTCCCCTTGTCACCCCGGCCCACCCCGGGCCGGGCAGCGAATCTTTGCACAAAAAGCCCAACAGTGGATCACTGGTCCGAAGGAGGCCGCGCCCGCCGCCCGCCGGGGCCCCGCGCGGGCGGCCGGATCGATCACGAATCGAGAAGCGCCGGGCCCCGTCCCCGGCTAGCGTCATGGCCGTGGACAGCACCGTCCGCACCGCAGAGACCGCGCAGGCGGACTTCGCGAACGAGGGAGACCCGATGAGCAAGGCCGTACGACCGGACCCGCAGTCCCCTGCGCCGCACGTCGCCGACAGTCACGACCTGATCCGCGTGCACGGCGCGCGGGAGAACAACCTCAAGGACGTCAGCATCGAGATCCCGAAGCGCCGGCTGACGGTCTTCACCGGGGTCTCCGGTTCGGGCAAGAGTTCGCTGGTGTTCCACACCATCGCCGCCGAGTCGCAGCGGATGATCAACGAGACGTACAGCGCCTTCGTGCAGGGCTTCATGCCGACGCAGTCCCGGCCCGAGGTGGACGTGCTGGAGGGGCTGACCACCGCGATCATCGTCGACCAGCAGCGGCTGGGCGCCGACCCGCGCTCCACCGTCGGCACCGTCACCGATGCCAACGCGATGCTGCGCATCCTCTTCAGCAGGCTCGGGCGGCCGCACATCGGCTCGCCCGGCGCGTTCGCCTTCAACGTCCCCTCCGTCCGGGCCAGCGGCGCGATCACCGTCGAGCGCGGCAGCAAGAAGGCGGTGAAGGCCACCTTCAGCCGGACCGGCGGCATGTGCCCGCGCTGCGAGGGCCGGGGCACGGTCTCCGACATCGACCTCACCCAGCTCTACGACGACACGAAGTCGCTCGCCGAGGGCGCGTTCACCATCCCCGGCTGGAAGTCGGACAGCTTCTGGACCGTACGGGTCTACGCCGAGTCGGGCCTGCTGGACCCGCACAAGCCGATCCGCGACTTCACGGAGAAGGAGATGCGGGACTTCCTCCACCGGGAGCCGACGAAGGTCAAGGTCGAGGGGGTGAACCTCACCTACGAGGGGCTGATCCCCAAGATCCAGAAGTCGTTCCTCGCCAAGGACCGGGAGGCGATGCAGCCGCACATCCGGGAGTTCGTGGACCGGGCGGTCACCTTCCGGACGTGCCCCGAGTGCGACGGCACCCGGCTCAGCGAGGCGGCCCGGTCGTCGCTGATCGACGGCACCAGCATCGCCGACGCCTGCGCGATGCAGATCAGCGACCTGGCCGCCTGGGTACGCGGCGTCACCGACCCCTCGGTGGCACCGCTGCTCACCACCCTCGGGCACACCCTCGACTCGTTCGTGGAGATCGGCCTCGGCTACCTCTCGCTCGACCGGCCGTCGGGCACCCTGTCGGGCGGCGAGGCCCAGCGCGTCAAGATGATCCGCCACCTCGGCTCGTCGCTCACCGACACCACGTACGTCTTCGACGAACCCACCACCGGGCTGCACCCGCACGACATCCAGCGGATGAACAACCTGCTGCTGCGGCTGCGGAACAAGGGCAACACGGTGCTCGTCGTGGAGCACAAGCCGGAGACCGTCGCCATCGCCGACCACGTCGTCGACCTGGGCCCCGGCGCCGGTACGGCGGGCGGCACGGTCTGCTTCGAGGGCACCGTCGAGGGGCTGCGGGCCAGCGGCACCGTCACCGGCCGCCACTTCGACGACCGGGCCGCCCTCAAGGAGACGGTGCGCAAGCCCACCGGCGCGCTGGAGATCCGCGGCGCCACCAAGCACAACCTGCGGAATGTCGACGTGGACCTGCCGCTCGGGGTGCTGTGCGTGGTGACGGGCGTGGCGGGCTCCGGCAAGAGTTCGCTCGTGCACGGCTCGCTGCCGCCCGGCGCGGGGGTGGTGTCGGTCGACCAGGCGCCGATCCGCGGTTCGCGGCGGAGCAACCCGGCGACGTACACCGGGCTGCTCGACCCGGTCCGCAAGGCGTTCGCGAAGGCCAACGGCGTCAAGCCGGCGCTGTTCAGCGCCAACTCCGAGGGCGCCTGCCCGCACTGCAACGGTGCCGGGGTCGTCTACACCGACCTGGCGATGATGGCCGGCACCGCCTCCACCTGCGAGGAGTGCGAGGGCAAGCGCTACCAGCCGTCGGTGCTGGAGTACCGCCTCGGCGGCCGCGACATCAGCGAGGTGCTCGCGATGCCGGTGACCGAGGCCGCGGAGTTCTTCGGCGACGGCGAGGCCCGGACCCCGGCGGCCCACCGCATCCTCGGCAGGCTCGCGGACGTCGGGCTCGGCTATCTCAGCCTCGGCCAGCCGCTGACCACGCTGTCCGGCGGCGAGCGGCAGCGGCTCAAGCTCGCCACGCACATGGCCGAGAAGGGCGGCGTCTACGTCCTCGACGAACCGACCGCCGGGCTGCACCTCGCCGATGTCGAGCAGCTGCTCGGCCTGCTCGACCGGCTCGTGGACTCCGGCAAGTCGGTGATCGTCGTCGAGCACCACCAGGCGGTCATGGCGCACGCCGACTGGATCGTCGACCTGGGCCCGGGCGCCGGCCACGACGGCGGCCGGATCGTCTTCGAGGGCACACCCGCCGATCTCGTGGCGGCCCGGTCCACCCTCACGGGCGAGCACCTGGCGGCGTACGTCGGTGCCTGACCGGGAGACCGGGGCCGGAAACCGAAGGACGGGGCCGGGCACGTCACTTCACGGAAACCGGCGCCAGAATTCCAGGGCGTGCTCCCCCGCGTAATCGACCGGTGCGATCCGGTCGGTCGCCAGACCATGGGTGTACGGTCGCGCGTCGGCGTTCCGGTACGGGCGCCACACCGGCAGCCGGGGCCCGTTGGGCGTCCCGGTGCGCGCGAAAGCCGCCCAGTGGTCCGTCATCACGTCCGAAAGCCATCGCTGCGCAGCGGTGAAACGCCGCTGCGCGGCCTCCTCCTCGAACAGATAAGGCGTATCGCCCGCGTGATAGGCGCCGAAGTCGAAACGGCCCGGCAGGGGGAGGTACATGGGGGCGTTCCGGTCGGCGAACTCGTAGGCGTAGGTCGGTACGCGCCGGGCCAGGGCCGTGTGCTGGGCGTACGTCCCCCTGGCCCACATCCGGTCGGTGACGACCGCGGACCACGCGATGGCCGGGGAAGGGAATCCCGTCAGCGGGTACCGCGCACGCACCCGGCCCGCCCGCTCGCCGAACGCAATCGCGAGAGCCTGCCGGTAATTCTTTTCCGTAAAGGGCTTGTTGACGGCGTCGTACTGCATGCCCACGAACGTCCGGTGTTCGTCGCGGGTCGCCCCGGAAAGCACCGGTACCCGGTGGAGACGGCCCGCGCGCAGGGCGTTCGGCGGGAGTTCCGGCAGGGTCGCGTTGCCGTATCCGAACGCCTGGAAGGCGTTCATGATGTACGGCACCGCAAGGATTTTCTTGACCGGCAGGGCCCGCAGACACCGCAGAGTCCGTGCGGGGTCGGGCGCCGCGCAGCCGAGCGGTGCGGTCATCTCCGCGCTGATCTCCTCCATCTCCCGGGCCGGGCGCCAGACGAACCACGGATAGCCGGGGACGCCGGGCCCCATGGCCCCGGCGGGCATGTCCATCATGCCCTCCCCGCTGGACAGCGCGGCCCGGTGGAACAGCCCCCGGGCGCCCGGCGAGGTGAGGTGCCCGGTGATGGCCGAGGCACCGTACGAGGAGCCCGCCACCGTCACGTTCCCCGCGTCACCGCCGAAGACGCCCGCGTTGCGCCGCACCCAGCGCAGCGCGGCCTGCTGGTCCTGGAGGGCGAAGGTCCCCGAGCCCTTGAGGCCCGGGTGGGCGAAGCCGCCGAAGATTCCCAGCCGGTAGTTGACCGTGACGACCACCAGGCCACGGTCCGCGAGCCGGCGCGCGTCGAAGAAGCTGCCGCCGCCGACCGAGCCGTCCCCGTGGATCCACACCAGTACGGGGGCGCGCTCCCGTACGCGGGCGGGTGCGGTGACGTTGAGGACCAGGCAGTCCTCCTCCTCGCTGGACACCTGCGCGTACGGGGACGGGACCTGCGGACACAGCGGCCCCGGCCGGGTGGCGTCCCGGACCCCGCGCCACGGCACCACCGGGCGCGGAGCCGCCCAGCGGTAGGCGCCTTCGGGCGGTCCGGCGTACGGGATGCCTCGGAAGGTCCGGTGCCGGGCGGTCCGGATGCCCCGCACCAGGCCGGTGTCGGTCCGTACGGTGACGCGGTCCTGTCCGGCGCCCGGCTCCGGCCGCGCGCCGGCGGGTGCGGCCGGAGCCGCGGTCCCCGCGCACAGGAACGCGACGATCACCGTGGCCCCGGCCCTCCTCTTCGGCCTTCCGCGACTCCTCATGAGCGGTCTCCTCCCAGAAGCGGCGCCAGGCCGCGCGGCCGCGCGGCGCGCACCGGTCGTGGAGGAAACGGCGGCGGCGCTCCGACAGACACGGCCGGACGCGGCCGCCCGCCCGCATCCCACCCGGCGGAGCCCCGCGGAGCCCCGGTGCGCCCGTCCGCTCGGTTCAGTCCGTCGCCACCCGCACCCAGGCCGTCGTCCACGGCGGCAGCAAGTCACCCGGGACGGGCGCGGAGGACAGCAGCAGGGTGCCGTCGGGCAGCGGCTGCGGCGTGCCGGACAGGTTCGTCAGGCAGTGCCAGCCGCCCGAGCGGCGGAAGTGCAGCAGCCCTTCGGCGACCACAGCCGGGGCGCCGACCCATTCCAGGGTCTCGTCGGCGAGCAGTTCGCGGCGCAGGCGCAGTGCGGCGCGGTACAGCTCCAGGGGCGTGGCGGGGTCGCCTTCCTGCGCCTCGACGGACAGTTCGCCCCAGTACGGCGGCTGCGGCAGCCAGGACCCGCCGCTGCCGAAGCCGTACGAGCTGCCGTCGCGCCGCCAGGGCAGCGGCACCCGGCAGCCGTCCCGGCCCTTCGACCGGCCCTGGCTGCGGGTCCACACCGGGTCCTGAAGGTCGGCGCGGTCGAGGTCGGCGACCTCGGGCAGGCCGAGTTCTTCGCCCTGGTAGAGGTAGGCCGAGCCGGGCAGCGCCAGCATCAGCAGAGTGGCGGCGAGCGCCCGGCGCAGCCCGTACGCGCGGTCGAGGGCGGACGCCAGGCCGTCGGAGAGCAGCCACGCCTCCTCGTCGCAGCCGTCCGGCAGGCCGTGCCGGGAGGCGTGCCGGATCACGTCGTGGTTGGAGAGCACCCAGGTCGCGGTGGCTCCGGCCGCGCGGGCGTCGGTGAGCGCGGTGTCGATGGCGGCGCGCAACTCGTCGGCGTGCAGCGACGCCGTCAGGAAGTCGAAGTTGAAGGCCTGGCCGAGTTCTTGCGGAGTGGCGTAGGCGGAGCGGCGGGAGTTGCGTACCCAGGCCTCGGCGACCGCGATGCGCGGCGGGTCGTACTCGTCGAAGACCGTGCGCCAGTCGCGGAAGATCTCGTGCACCTCGTCCCGGTCCCAGAAGGGGTGGCTGCCGTCCTCGGGCAGGTCGTCCGGTTCGTACGCCTCGACACCGCCGATGTCGCGCAGCGGCGCGGCAAGATCCTTGGCCAGGCCGTGGGCCACGTCGACGCGGAAGCCGTCCACCCCGCGGTCGGCCCAGAAGCGCAGCGTCGTACGGAACTCGGCGCGCACCTCGGGGTGGTCCCAGTTGAAGTCGGGCTGCTGCGGCGCGAAGAGGTGGAGGTACCACCAGCCGTCGGGCAGCCGGGTCCAGGCGGGCCCGCCGAAGCAGGAGATCCAGTCGGTGGGCGGCAGTTCACCGTGCTCGCCCTTGCCCTGGCGGAAGACGTACCGTTCCCGCGCGGCGGAACCGGGGGCGGAGCGGAGCGCCTCCTGGAACCAGGCGTGCTGGTCCGAGGAGTGGTTGGGCACGATGTCGACCATGACCTTCAGGCCCAGCCGGTGTGCCTCGCCGGCCATCGTGTCGAAGTCGGCGAGGGTGCCCAGGCGCGGGTCGACGTCGCGGTAGTCGGCGACGTCGTAGCCGCCGTCGGCGAGCGGGGAGGGGTAGAAGGGGCTGAGCCAGACGGCGTCCACCCCCAGCCCGGCGAGGTGGCCGAGCCGGGAGGTCACGCCGGGCAGGTCGCCGACGCCGTCACCGTCGGAGTCGGCGAAGCTGCGCGGGTAGACCTGGTAGACGACGGCCTGCCGCCACCAGTCACCGGTGTCGCGGCGGTCGTTTCCGGTACCCGCGGCGGAGTGCTGTGCGCTCACGTGGCTGCCTTTCGGTTCGTGGTACGGAAGGAAGGAGCCCCCGCAGACACGCACTCACCTGGTGGTACGGCGGCCCCCGGTGCCGGCGGCTGCCGGAAGTCGCGTACTCGGACAGCGGTGGAGGAGTTCGGGGCCTTCCTCGTCGAGCCCATGGAGCAGGCCCACCGGGCGCCGGCCGACGCGTCGCAGCAGGTGCCGCATGGGGTGGTTGGAGACGTGGGTCGAGGTGAACAGCTTGTCGGTGGTGCATGCGGTCTCGACGGCCGTGAGGAGGCATGGTCCCACGCCGCGTTCGCGCGTGACGCGATGTCGGTGATGGACCAGTTGCTGGCCGGCGCAGGTGACGGCATCGAGCGTGGCCGGCGTGATCCAGTCCGACGGGGTGGAGCGGGACACCTGTGACTCACTGCGGGAACTGCGTCGCGATCAGGCGTTCGACCAAGGGGGTGGTGATGGCGGGACGGAAGTCGTCGGACGGCCCGGTCGCCACGCGCGGCTCCTGCTGTCGGTCCGCTCGGGCGGCAGGCGGTCCGGGTCGTCTCGCTCCGCCGGGGCCCGCCGCGTCGACCGGTTTTCCGGGCTCCTCGTACGT
Organism: Streptomyces paromomycinus; assembly: GCF_003865155.1. Taxonomy (NCBI): domain Bacteria; kingdom Bacillati; phylum Actinomycetota; class Actinomycetes; order Kitasatosporales; family Streptomycetaceae; genus Streptomyces; species Streptomyces paromomycinus. Next base: position 789,558 of record NZ_BHZD01000001.1, read on the forward strand.
ACCGTCCGGGTACGTACCGCAGCGCTCCTGTCAGGCCGCGGAGGACGCGGCGCGCAGCACAGCGATCACCTCGTCGTCACCGACCTGGTCGAAGTCGTCGTACCACTCGCCGACCGCACGGAAGTGGTCCGGCTGGTGCAGGACGAGCACGCGGTCGGCCTCCCCCGACAGCTCCATGACGGCGTTACGGGAACCGACCGGCGCGGCGAGCGCCACATGCGCGGGCTGCCGTCGGCGCAGGTACCGCAGGGCCGCGAGGGCGGTCAGGCCGGTCGCCAGGCCGTCGTCGACGAGGAGTACGGCCCGCCCGGTGATGCGGGGCTCGGGGCGGCCCTCGCGGTAGAGGTCCTCCCGCCGGTGCAGCTCGGCGCGTTCGCGGGCGACGGAGGGCGCGAGCCCGTCCTCGGCCAGGCCCAGGAACCGCAGGGCCCGCTGGTCGAAGACGGGCTGTTCCTCGCCGACGAGGGCGCCGATGCCGGTCTCGGGTGAACCGGGTACGCCGATCTTGCGGGCCACCAGCACGTCGAGCGGCGCCCGGAACTCCTGGGCGACCTCGGCGGCCACGGGCACACCGCCGCGCGGCAGGGCCAGGACGAGCGGGTCGGCGGCGCCGTACGGCCATGGCGCGGTGTCGGGTACGTCGGACATGCCGGACGGGCCGTAGGCGGCTGACGGGCCGGCCGGGCCGGCCGGGTCTGACGGACCGGTCTCGGTATCGGTCGGGCCGGCCGGGTCCGGCGGGCCGGTCTCGGTGCCGGTCGGGGCGCGCAGCCACTGGGCGAGAGCCCGGCCTGCGTGCCGGCGGTCGGTGAAGCGCATGCATGCTCCTCGTCCTCGGGCGTCGAGGGTGCTCTGGTGCGTACCGCGGCGACCGGGACAAGCCGCCTCTGCCTGCCGACAGCGTGATCAAAAGCGCTTGCGGGCAGGGCTTCGGCCGGATAGACAGTACCGCTGGACCTCGCCGTGCAGGGTGCGGGGACACGACACCGAAAGGAGGGACATGTCCATGATCCGCAAGATCGTCGCGCTTGCGTCCTTCCGGGGTACGGACCGCGTCTGACCCCGGAGCGGACGGGCGCCTTCAGCCTTCACCGGAGCGTGTCTCGACCGTGCCTGCGAACGACCTGACCATGCGCCCGATCACCGGGCGCGCCGAACTCGACCTCTTCTGCCGCCTGCCGTACGTCCTCAACGACGAATTGGCGGACGACCTCGCCGCCGGCCGCCGACGCCCGGAATGGATGTGGGTCGCTCTGCGCGGTGACCGCCTGCTGGCCAGAGTGGCCTGGTGGGGCCGGTCGGCCGGCGACACACCGCAGCTCCTGGACATCGTCGACGTCGAAGACGGTTCCGCGGAACGCGACGACCTCGTGGACATCGGCGTGCGGCTGCTGCGGACCGCGATGGCCGCCACCCTCCCGGGCGGGCCACGTCCCGCTGCCGGTGGCCCCGTCGGATACAGCCGTTTCGTCCCGCCGCACTGGCGTGGGCATCCGGCGACCAGGCAGGCCGTCGAAGACCGCATGGCCGTACTGGAACGGACCGGCGCCCGGCTCTTCGTCGAAAGGCTGCGCCTGGAGTGGCGCCCGGAATCGCCGCTCCCCGAGCCCGGGAAGCGCCTCGGTTTCCGGCCGGTCCACGACGGCGAGGAGCTCGTGGCCCTGATGACGTCGGTCCTGGACGGGACGCTGGACGCCCACAGCCGTGCCGACCTGGCCCGGATGTCCGTGCGCGAGGCGGCCGTCGAGCATTACGAGGACGAGCTGGCGCGCTACACGAGTCCCAGGGACTGGTGGCGCGTCGCGACCCTGCCCGCGGGTGAGCCGGTGGGCTTCGTCGTCCCGGCCCGCAATGCCTACAACCCGGTCATCGCCTATATCGCGGTCCTGCCCGCGCACCGCGGCAACGGCTACATCGACGACATCCTCGCCGAGGGCACCCGCGTACTCGCCGAGCAGCACGTCCCCCGTATCCGGGCGTCCACCGACCTCGGCAACGTCCCGATGGCGAACGCCTTCCGGCGCGCCGGTTACCGCAACTTCGAGCGTGAGATCAAGATGACGTGGAGCTGAGCCGCTCCGGTACCGGGCGGGGGGCAACGCGGACGTCGTCGCCCCCGCCCCGACCCGTCCCCGTCCGACCCCCAGTCCGCCCTTGGGGTACGACGGGGTACAACCAGGGTTGTCCCGGATGACGTTGCGGTCCGGCATCACGACCCTTGGGGCATGACGACAACAGCACAGCGCTCGCTTCTCTACGGTCCTCTCCTGTTCGGCGCCTACGGAGTGATCCGGCTCCTCGACGGGCTCGACGGCGTCAAGGGGCCGGGGCTCGCCTGGACGGCAGGGCACCTGTGCTTTCTCGTCGGTCTCGTCTTCTTCGCCCAGGGATTCGCCGCCATGCGGAAGGCGGCGGGAAGCGATCTGTGGTCCTCGGCGGGGTTCTGGACCGGCGGCGCCGGAGTCGTCGCCCTCGCGGTCCAGTTCAGCGTCGACATCACGACGGGCCTGATGGCGGACAGCCATACGGAGATGGCCGAGCTGACGGGCGACTTCCAGTCCGTACCGGGCGTCACATTCGCCTTCTACCTCGTCGGCCCGCTGCTGTTCTCCGTGGGCCAGTTGCTGCTCACCGGCCGGCTGGCCGCCCTGCGTGCCCTCGCACCCTGGGCGCCGGTCCTCGTCCTCGCCACCTCCCTGCTCACCTCCGCCTTCAAGGATCTGATCCCGCTCGGCGCCGTACTGCTCCTGCTCTCCTACGCCCCGCTGTGGCGGACCGGTGCCTCCCGGGCCGCGGCCGTGCCCTCCTTGCGCGCACGAGCCTGAGGCGGCGGCCCCACCGGTCCGGGACACCGGTGCGGCATGACCACCGCTCCTGCCCGTGTCCGGCGGCGGTCGGCGGCCAGCAGCGACGATCGGCGCGGTCGACAGGCCCGGTCTGATGAACTGACGGCATGACGTCGCTGCTGCCCCGCCTCCTCCCAGCACTCGACCGGTTCAACGCCGCGCATCCCTGGGATCACAACGCCCACTTCCACCCGTGGATCCTGCGGCAGCTCCCCCGGCGCTTCGGCAGCGCCCTGGACGTCGGATCCGGCAGCGGTGACCTGGTCAGGCTGCTGGCCACCCGTGCCGTCACGGTGCACGGCGTCGACGCCGACCCGGCGATCGTCGCCCTGGCACGGGAGCTGACGCCGGCCGCGAACACGACCGGCGTGACCTTCACGGTCGCCGACGCGCCCTCCGGGATCCCGGGCGGCTCCTACGACGTCATCACCTGCGTCGCCGTCCTCCACCACCTGCCGCTCGCCGACGCGCTCGCCGCCTTCCGCGACCACCTGGCTCCCGGCGGCACCCTGGTCGTCGTCGGTCTGGCCCGTCAGCAGACGCCCGTGGACCACCTGCTCGCCGCCGTGTCCGCCCCGCTCAACGCCGCCACCGGATGGCTGAAGAACCGCGGCCGTACGTCGCCCGCTCCCCGGCCGCTCGCGATGACCGCCGTGACCCGCCCCGCGGACACCGGATTCCCCACCCTCGTCCGCGAGGCCCGCCGCATCCTGCCCGGTGCCCGCCTGCGCCGTCGGCTGTTCTGGCGGTACACGCTCGTCTGGCGGCAGCGCCCGCACGGTGACGGCGATGTCCGGATGTGACAGGTAATCGTCATTGCGGTCACCGACGGCAGCGGTGAGGATCGCTTCATGCCCACTGCACACCGTGTCGTCATCGCGGTCTTCCCCGATGTCGACCTCCTCGACGTCACCGGCCCGGCCGAGGTCTTCGCGCTGGCCAACCGGGAGACCGGCGGCCGCGCCGGCTACCGGGTGCGCCTCGCCGGGCCGGCCGCGGGCGCGGTCCGTACGTCGGCGGGTGTGCGGCTGTTCGCCGACGTGGCCTTCGCGGATGTGGGGGAACAGGTGGACACGCTGCTCGTACCGGGCGCGGTCGACATGACCGACGACGGCCCGGTGGCCCGTACCGATCCCGCTGTGGTGGCGTGGGTGCGGGAGACGGCCCCGTACGCACGGCGGGTCGCGTCGGTGTGTGTGGGCGCGCATCTGCTGGCCGCGGCCGGGCTGCTGGGCGGGAAGACGGCGACCACCCACTGGTCGACCTCCGCCCAGCTCGCCGCCGACCATCCGGACGTCACGGTCGACCCGGACCCGATCTTCGTCCGCTCCGACTGCGGCCGGCTGTGGACCGGGGCCGGGATCAGCGCCTGCCTGGACCTCGCGCTGGCCCTGGTGGCCGAGGACCTGGGCGAGCAGACGGCCCTGGCGGTCGCCCGGCACCTCGTGATGTACCTCAAACGGCAGGGCGGCCAGAGCCAGTTCTCCGTACCGCTCAGCCGCCCCGCCGCCGAGCGCCGGGACATCGACGAGCTACGGCTGTGGATCTCCGACCACCTCGACGAGGATCTGTCCGCACCGGCCCTGGCCGCCCGGATGTGCCTCAGCGAACGGCACTTCGCCCGCGTCTTCAAACAGGAGACCGGCAGCAGCCCCGCCGCCTATGTCGAGGCGGCCCGTGTCGAACTGGCCCGGCGTCTGCTGGAGACCACCGACTGCCCGCTCGACCAGGTCGCCGCCGCTGCCGGGCTCGGCTCGGCGGAGACCTTGCACCGGGCGTTCAGACGGCAGCTCGCCACCACTCCGGCGGCTTACCGACGCCGCTTCCGTACCCGGGCCGGCTGACCCGCCGCACCAGCGTCACGCCCATCCGTTTTCCTCCCCTGGCACAGCGAGGCGGTAGCCCCTGCCCCGCCGTGCCCTTTTCCCGCCTGCCCTTCCCTGACGAAAGGTTCCCGATGAACGCCGACTCCCCCGCCACACCCCTGCGCGACGTGATCGGGCTGGACGGCCGGCCGCCACGGCTGAGCGATTCCGTCCTGCTCATGATCGACTTCCAGAACACCTACCGCACCGGCGTCATGGCCCTGGCGGGCGCCGACGAGGCCCTCGGGGCGGCCGCCCGCCTGCTGGAGCGTGCCCGTGCCGCGGGCACCCCGGTCGTCCACATCGTCAACGACGGCGGCGAGGGCACTCCGTACGACATCCGCGCCCACATCGGCGCCATCAGCGACCAGGTCGCCCCCGTCACGGGAGAACCGGTCGTCGTCAAGCAGTTCCCGAACGCCTTCCACGCCACCGAGCTGGAGAAGACCCTGTCCGGCCTGGGCTTCGGGCCGGGCAGCGGCAAGGATCTGGTGCTGGCCGGCTTCATGACGCACATGTGCGTCGCCTTCACCGCACAGGGCGCCTTCAACCTGGGGTACCGGCCCACCGTCGTCGCCGACACCACCGCCACCCGTGCCCTCGCCGCGCCGGACGGCTCCGTACTGTCCGCCGCCGCCCTCCAAACCGCGGCCCTGACCACGGTCACCGACCTGTTCGGGCTCGTCGTTCCCAGCGCGGACGGCCTGCCTGTCTGACTTTCGGTACCGCCTGGCCGTACGGTCCCCACCCCCGTTCGCCGATCGGGGACCGTACGACCGTGCTCCCCCGCTCCCCGGGCCTCCTTCTCCCGGACCGCCGTACGCGTGCCCGAAGTGGCTCACTCCCGTACGGCGCGGAATCGGAATCTCCCCTTCCCCAGGGTCACTTCGGCCGGGCCGAACCCGGCGGCACGCAACCGCCGCGGCAGGGTCTCCGGCGGGACGGGCACATAGGTGTCGCCCAGGTGCAGCAGACGGAACGCCGTACTCGCGCGGCCGTCACAGCCGGCGAAGACGCCCCCGGGGCGCAGCACCCGCCGGGCCTCGGCGAAGAGCCGGTCCTGCTGTTCCGGGGACGGCACATGGTGCAGCATGGTGAAGCACACGACGGTGTCGAATCCGCCGTCGGGGAACGGCATCGACGTCCCGTCGCCGTGCACGACTTCGACCCGTCCCCCGTAGACGTCCTGAAGTTTCCCGGCGAACTCCGCGTCGACTTCGAGGACACTGAGGCGACCCGGTGCGCGGCGCGCGAGGACGCGCGTCGTGGCACCGTAACCGGGACCGATCTCCAGGGTCCCGGTGCCGAGTTCGACTCCGTCGAGGGCCCAGGGCAGCAGTTTCTGCTCGACCCCCCGGGCCCACCTGCCGGAACTGCAGATCCACTGGTGCAAGCGATTCATGGAGGCCATGTGGCGATGCTAGGAAGCGCGGAGGACGTCCACCACGAGGTAGGGGGACACGTCCTGTCGCGATACGGACACCTCGTCCCGGGGAACGGGACGCCGGAAGCGGCGGTGGTGGTCGGCACTTTCGTGGTGGCCGACGGCCAGTGGTACGGGCGGCACTGGCACACGACGCACCAACTGGCCTGGGCGGAGAAGGGAGTCATCGCCGTACGCGCCCGGGGCAGCACCTGGGTCCTGCCGCCGACGATGGCCTTGTGGATCCCGGCCGGCGTCGAGCACGCGACGGGGGCGACCGGCCCGGTCGAGGGCCACAGCCTGTACTACGTGCCGGACCGGTGCCCGGTGCGCTGGACGGCCCCGACCGTCGTCGGCGTCTCGCCCCTGCTGCGCGAGTTGATCGGGTACCTGGCGGACGACAGCTTGTCGGCATGCGCCCGGGAACATGCGGAAGCGGTCGTTCTCGATCAGCTACGGCCGGTGTCGGTGGCGACGGTGCTGGCGCCGCTGCCCCGCGACGACCGGGCGCGCCGCGTCGCGCACGCCCTGCGCAGATGTCCGGCGGACGACCGGACCCTGGCCGAGTGGGGCGCGGAGGTCGGGGCCAGCGCGCGGACGCTGGCTCGCGCGTTCGCCGCGGAGACGGGGATGCCGTTCGGCCAGTGGCGTACCCGGACCCGGCTGCAGAGCGCGATGCCGCTGCTGGCGGGCGGTGCGACGGTGGCGGCGGTGGCGTGTCGGGTCGGTTACGCGTCACCGAGCGCGTTCGTGGCGGCGTTCCGGCGTGTGGTCGGGGTGCCGCCCGGGACCTATTTCTCGCCGTGAGGCGGGCGGTTCCGCACCGTGCGACGGGCGGCTCCCCGCCGTCGGACAGGCGGCTTCTCGCCGTGCAGCGGACGGCTCATCGGCGTGGGCCGGCGGCTTCTCGCGGACGGGCGGTGGACTTCAGGCGCACGGTACCGGGCGGAAGGCGAGCAGGGCGATGTCGTCGGCGCTGTCGGCGCTCAGCGCGATGAGGAGTTCGTCGCAGAAGACGTCGAGGGGTTCGGCCGCCAGGGCGGCGGCGTGCCGGCGGAGCCGGTCCATGGCGTGGTCGAGGGACTCGTCGCGGCGTTCGATGAGGCCGTCGGTGTAGAGCAGGACGGTCGCGTGCGCCGGGATCGGGTCGGTGGCGCCCGGGCGGGGCATGTCCGGTTCCATGCCCAGCAGCAGTCCGGAGCCCGCGTCGAGGTACCGGGTGTCGCCCTCCCGGGTCGTCAGCAGCGGCGGCAGGTGCCCGGCGGAGGAGTGGTTGAGCTGCCAGGGCCCGTCGGCGGAGCCGGTGACCAGGCCGTAGATGCAGGTGGCGGTGGCCTCCTCGGACAGGCTGTGGTTCGCGACGTCCAGGCGGCGCAGCACCTCCTCGGGCGGTTCCTGGCGGTCGATGGCGATGCCGCGCAGCATGCTGCGCAGTTGGCTCATGGCGACGGCGGCCTCCAGGTCGTGGCCGGTGACGTCGCCGATGACCACGGCGGTCCGGCCGCCGGGGACGACGAAGCTGTCGTACCAGTCGCCGCCGATCTGCGCGGTCGTGGAGGACGGCGCGTAGCGGGCGGCCATCCGCAGGTGTGCGATCTCGGGCAGTTCGGGCAGCAGGGAGCGCTGGAGGCGCTCGGCGATGTGCCGGGTCTCCTGGTAGAGGCGGGCGTGTTCCACGCCCAGGGCGAGGCTGCGGACCAGGTCGCCGATGAGGGGCAGCGACTCCTCGGTGAACGGCCGTTCCCCGTCGGTGCGGATCAGGGTGAGGGCGCCGAAGACGGCCCCGCGGGTCCGCAGCGGGGCGATGACCGCGCTGTTGGCCCCCACCCGTTCGAACAGTTCGCGGTCGTGGACATCGAGCGGGCTCTTGACCTGGCTCGGCTCCGGGCCCTCGGTGAGCAGCAGCGGTCCGGCGCCGCGCAGCACCCGGGCCAGCGGCCCCCGTGCCGCGCCGGTCACCGGTGGGAGCCGGCCCGCGTACGCCTCGGCGGGCAGCTCCGTGGAGCTGTGGTGCGCCACGCAGAACCGCTCCAGCAGTTCGCCGTCGTCGAGCAGGTCCACCACGCACCAGTCGGCCAGCCGCTGCGTGAGGATCTTGCAGACCCGCTGGAGCCCCTCGTCCAGGTTGGGGGTGCTGCTCAGCGATTCCCCGATGTCGGCCAGCAGCCGGCGTTCCCGGGCCGGCCCGTCCGGCTCGTCACTTTCCGTTTCCGTGACGCGCTCCGGATCGTCCGGCAGTTCCGGTCCGCCGGGCGGCTGCGGGGAGATGGCCTGGCTCTCCCCGGAGGTGAGGGGCGCGGGAACGGGCGGGGCGGTCCTGGGGGCGAGCTGGGCGACGTAGACGGTACGGCCGTCAGCCGTCACCTGGGTCTGGATGAACAGCCGGACGGGGACCAGCCTGCCGTCCCGGTGGAGCGCCGGAAGCGGTACCGAGCGGCCCAGGATGTGCGGCTGACCGGTGAGCAGCAGGCGGGTGAAGGCCGTCACGTGACGGTCCCTGAGGTGTTCCGGGATCAGTACGGTGAGACGTTGGCCGACCAGTTCGTCCTCCTGCCAGCCGAGCATGTCGGCGGCCGGGCCGTTCGCCACGACGATCCGGTTGTCGTCGTCGGCCGCGATGGTGGGCACCCTGCTCGCCCACACCTGACTGGCGTCCCAGGCCACCAGTTCCGAGGGGCTGGCGCTCGGCTCGCGGGGCACCATGGTCCACGCGGTGGGCGGTCCGCCGGTGAGCTGGCCGGTGATCTGGTCGAGCAGCCAGCGGCGGAAGACACGGTTCTGGGGCAGCGACGGCCAGGTGAGGAGGCGTTCGTCCCGGGCCGCCTCCTCGGCCGCGTCGAGCACCCGGCCCAGGATGCGTACCGCCCGTGCGACGCCCGCCGGGAGGGAGACGCTCAGGGAGTGGACATGGCTCACCGTCGGCCGGCCGTCCAGCGCCGCCGACACGCCCGCGCTGATCGCATGGTTCGCGTCGTGCGCGGCGGCCAGGTCGTCCGGGTCCACTCCGGTGTCCGCACCGGTGGACGCGGCCAGCGTCAGCTCCCGCAGCAGTGCGTGCCGGTGGTGCTGGGACGCCAGGTACAGCGTGCCGGGCAGATCGACGAGCGTCACCGTACGGGTAGGGCCGCAGGGCGGCGCGACGGTCGCCCAGGTGGAGGGCGGGGGTGGCCGCCCGTCGAGCCACAGTTCGAACCACACCGTCTTGCGCCCGCCCCCGGTGTCGACGCCGTACCGGGAGGCCAGATGCCCGACGACCGCCAGTCCCTGTCCCGGACCGGCGTACGGGGCGGACTCCCTCGGCACCGGCCGGCGGCACGGCCGGCTGTCGCCGACTCCGACCCGTACCACGTGGCCGAGCACCCGGGCCGACACCTCGGCCTCCGTACGCGCGTGCAGCACTACGTTGGTCATCAGCTCGCTGACCAGCAGCTCGGCGGTCTCCACCGCGTCCGGCGCGCAGTCGGCCAGAGCGGCCCGCACAAAGCGCCGGGCCTGGCCCGCACTCTCCGGCCGCGGCGGGAACCGCCGCGAGGACACCGCCCCCGGCTGACTGATGTGGTCCATGCTTGTCAGTGTGCGGTACGCGACTCTCCGCAGCGCCGCGCTGCGGAGGTATCTCGTCAACGTGCGCGCCGGAATCCGTCGACTGGGTGAGGGAGTACGGGGCCGCCCGCCGGTTTCGCCGGGCCGGGCTCCGTAGTCCCGAGGCTCCGTGGTTACTCGCCGGGCGCCGCGCGCCACGGCTCGGGCCCGGTGTTCCGTACGGCGGCCGTACCCGACTGCGCCGGGACCGCCGGAGCCGCCCTCGCCCTGGCGACCGCGGCCCCCAGCTGCCCCTGCACCGCTTCGGGCAGCGCCGCTCCCTGAACGCTGTCGACCAGCTCTTGAGCGAGAACATGCAGTTTCATGTTGGTGTTCTGGGAAGCACTGACCAGGACGGACCAGGCGGCCTCCGGGCTCAGGGTGAAGGTGGCCATCAGGATGCCGCGGGCCAGGTCGATGGCCGGGCGGGTCCGCATGGCACGGCGCAGCTGTGCGATCTCCGTGGGCAGATCCCGGGAAGCGTCCTCGTACCGGGCCGGGTCGTCGATCGCGGAGAACGCCGGACGTCCGCCGTCCGGGGCATGACGCGGGGCGCTGTCCGGAGCGCCGTTCGGGGCGTGGTGCGCGCCGTGGTCCGAGTGGGGAGCCGGGACAAAGGCCGGGCCGGGGGCCGGGTTCGGATCCGGGGCCGGGTCGGGGTCCGGCTCCGGCGGGACGAAGAGTTCGCGCGCCTCCGTCAGCTCCAGCAGCCGCTCGACCGCACGGCTGCTGGAGACGATGACGACGGACTTGCCCTGCGCGCCGGCCCGCTGCCGCAGTCGCAGCAGCATGTTGAGGCCGGAGCAGTCGCAGAACGTCACCGAGCCGAGGTGGAGGTCGACACCCCGGGACGAACGGTTCACGGCTTCGTGCAGACCACTCTCGATCGTCCCGCAGGCGTTCAGATCCAGCTCTCCGTGCACCGACACCGCCGTACGGTCGCCATTTCGCGAGGTCCCGGTCCGCGCCAGGCTCGGTGCATACGCGGCCGGCGGGCCGCCGTTCCCGTTGCCCGCAGCCGGATCGTCGGGGAGGCGCGCCCAGTGCGCAGCTTCCGGCATGACCTTCCTCTCCCGTCGTCATCGGCTCGTCCGCCGTCCATCTCAGGCTCGCCCATCGACGGACACCCGTCAACTAATACACGAAAATCGTTGCGTGTATCGAGACGCGTGAATGTTCGGTCGGTAGAGTTGGAGCATGGACGGACTGACCGAGTCGAACAACGGGGTACCCGAACCGCACAGCGGCTGGACATTTGTGACCAATCATGCCCGGGTGCTGGCCGCTATCGCCGACGATCACCATGCCCGCATCCGTGACATCGCGGCGCACTGCCGGCTGACCGAGCGCGCCGTCCAGAAGATCATCTCGGACCTGGAGCGCGACGGTTACCTCTCGCACACCCGCGAGGGCCGCAGCAACACCTACCGGATCGACCCCAGCAAGGTGCTGCGCCACCCGGCCGAAGCGGGCCTGACCGTGGCGTCCCTGCTGTCCCTGCTCGTCCAGGACGAGCAGGACCGCGACCGCACCGCGCTTCCCGACAGCCGCCGGCACCCCAGTACGGCCTGAGGGACGCCGCACCGAGGAGCGGCGGTCCGGCAGCGGTCGCGGCGAGGCCCGCGTGCGGCGCTACGCCTTCGCCGCCGACCGGCGGAGGAACTCGATCCCCTGGTCCAGGGCCGCTTCCAGGTGTTCCAGGCTCCCGGTCGTGAGGTGGATCAGCACGCCCCCCTGGATGCCGGCCAGGAGGGCACGTGCGCCACGCCCGGCGTCCAGGGCGGCGTCGATCTCGCCCTGGCTCTGCATACCGCGGATGCCGGCGGCCAGTTCGCCCTCCCACCGGGCGTACAGTTCCCGCACCACGGCCTGGGCCCCCTCCGTCGTCGGGCCGAGCTGCCCCATGACCGCGTTGAGCGGACAGTTGGGGCCCTGCTCGCGGTAGCGCTCGACGACCTTGTCGCGCCAACTCCGCCAGGCGCTCCAGGAATTCAGCGAGGCCAGTTCCGGCTGCTGATCGCTGATCACACCGGACGCCTCGTGGCGGGCCACGGCCAGCAACAGCTCGTCCTTCCCGCCGGGGAAGTAGTGGAACAGCTGGCTCTTGCTGGTCGCGGTGTGCCGCATGACGTCGTCCAGCGTCAGGGCGAAGATGCCCAGCCGGCGCATCTCGGAGGCCGCGCCCTCGACGATGCGCTGCCGGGTGGCGGCGCCCTTGCGGGTCAGCGGCATGACGGTTCTCCCTGTCGTCGAAGGCCGGAGACCGAAGTCCGGGGCCGAAGTCCGGGGCCGGAGGCCCGGCGGAGGCACGGCAGTCAGGGTACGAGCAGGAGCTTGCCCGTGGTCCGGCGGGATTCCAGGTCGGCGTGCGCCCGCGCGGCGTCCGACAGGGCGTAACGCCCCCCGATGCGCGGGGTCAGCCGTCCGCCCCGGATCAGGCCGAAGACCTCTCCCGTGCGCTGGACCAGGGCCGCACGCGTGGGCACATGGTGGTGCACCACGGGGTACGTCAGGAAGATGCTGTCGGGGAGATCGGTCGGAGCGAGGGTCGGGACGCCCATGAACGGCCCGTAGTAGGCATGGACTCCGTGCGGGCGCAGCGCCCGTTGCGAGGAGCGGAACGTCGCGCTGCCGCCCCCGTCGTACACCACATGCGCGCCCACGCCTTCCGTCAACTCTCTGACCTGGCCTTCGAAGCCCTCCCCGCAGGGAACCAGGACATGGTCCGCGCCGGCTTCCCGCGCCGCCGCCTTCTTCTCCTCCCGGGACACCAGCCCGATCACCGGCCGCCGCGCGCTTTGATCATCTGGGTCAGCAGCAGTCCGACGCCGCCCGCCGCGGCGTGCACGACGGCGGTGTCCCCCGGCCCGACGGGGTAGGTCTCGGTGGTGAGGTGATTGGCCGTCAGGCCCTGCATCATGACCGCGGCCGCCGTCTCGTCGGACACCTCGTCGGGCACCTTGACCAGCGATTCCTGTGGAATGCAGAGCAGTTCGGCATAGCTGCCGGGGTGGTAGAACCAGGCGACGCGGTCGCCCGGGGCGAAGCCCTCGACGCCCGCTCCGAGGGCTGTCACCCGGCCCGTGCCCTCGGCTCCGAGGATCGCGGGAGCGGCCCAGCCGGGACCGCCGGCCGTCCGGGCCCCGATGTCCATGAAGTTCACTCCAGCGACGGAGAGCCGCACCAGCACCTCGCCTTTTCCAGGCACCGGGTCCGGTATCGCGGTCCAGTTCATGACCTCGGGGCCACCGTGCCGGTCCATACGGATCGCGTGCATGCGCATGTCCTTTCCCCGGCGGGCTCGTCGCACCGCCGACCGTCAACTGCGGCGCAGCGTAGGACGGCAAAAATGGACCCACAAGTCCAGTTTTTACGGCGTCGGCAGTACGCGGCAGGCATGCACGGGTGTTAGCCTGGCGAGGAACTGATCTCGGATCGAGGAGACGCAGCTGTGGCGGGCGACGACGACATCTCCGGGTGATACCCGGACCTGACGGCCGCCGGCCGGTGCGCGGAGCACCGCCGTGGTGGCTGCCTTGTCGTACCCTCCTGCCCGCTCTCCGGGCACCGGTGTCTGCCGGGCCCGTCGTGTTTTCCGAGGTATCCCCATGTCCGACGCTTTCGTCGTCTGCTCCAGCCTGTCCTTTTCCTGGCCCGACGACACCCCCGTCTTCCAGGACCTGTCCTTCACCGTGGGCACCGGCCGTACGGGTCTGGTGGCACCCAACGGTTCCGGCAAGAGCACCCTGCTCAAGCTGATCGCCGGTGAACTGCGCCCCGCCGCCGGGACCGTCACCGTCTCCGGCACCCTCGGCCACCTCCCGCAGAGCCTCCCGCTCGCCGCCGGCCTCACCGTGGCCGAGGTGCTGGGCGTCGCCGAGGTGATCCGCGCCCTGGACGCCGTGGAGTCCGGCGACGTGGACGAGAAACACTTCGCGACCATCGGCGACGACTGGGACATCGAGGAGCGCACCCGCGCGCAGCTCGACCGGCTCGGCCTCACCGAACTGACCCTGGACCGCGGCCTGAGCACCCTCAGCGGCGGTCAGATCGTCTCGCTCGGCCTGGCCGCGCAGTTGCTCAAGCGGCCCGACGTGCTGTTGCTCGACGAGCCGACGAACAACCTGGACCTCGACGCGCGGCACAAGCTCTACGACGTGCTGGAGGACTGGAACGGCTGCCTGCTCCTGGTGAGCCACGACCGGGCCCTGCTCGACCGCATGGACCGCATCGCCGAGCTGGAGCCGGGCGCCCTGCGGCTGTACGGCGGCAACTTCACCGCGTACGAGGAAGCCGTCCAGGCCGAACAGGAGGTCGCCGAGAAGAACGTCCGCAACGCCGAGCAGGAACTCAAGCGGGAGAAGCGGGAGTTGCAGCAGGCCCGCGAGCGCGCCGACCGCCGGGCGAGCAACGCCTCGCGCAACCTCAAGAACGCGGGGCTGCCCCGCATCTTCGCCGGGAACATGAAGCGCGGGGCCCAGGAGTCGGCGGGCCGGGCGGGCCAGATGCACGCCTCCCGGGTCAGCGAGGCAAAGGCCCGGCTGGACGAGGCGGGCCGTGCCGTGCGCGACGAGCAGCGCATCACGCTGGACCTGCCCGACACCAACGTGCCCGCGGGGCGCAACCTGTTCCTCGGCGAGGGCCTGCGCGTCAGCCACGGCGAGCGGCCGCTGTTCGCCGGCGGCGGGGTCGACCTGACGATCCGGGGCCCCGAGCGCATCGCGCTGACCGGCCCCAACGGCGCCGGCAAGACCACGCTGCTGCGCCTGCTGGAGGGCGGCCTCGCACCCGACGCGGGGCAGATCAAGCGGGCCGACAGCCGGATCGCGTACCTCTCGCAGCGCCTCGACGTGCTGGATCTGTCCCGGACCGTGGCCGAGAACTTCGCCGCGTTCGCGCCGCAGCGTACGGCGGCGGAACGGATGAACCTGCTCGCGCGCTTCCTCTTCCGGGGCTCCCGGGCGCACCTCCCGGTCCACGTGCTGTCCGGCGGCGAGCGGCTGCGCGCCACCCTGGCCTGTGTGCTGTGCGCCGAACCGGCCCCGCAGCTGCTGCTCCTGGACGAGCCGACGAACAACCTCGACCTGGTCAGCGCCGGGCAGCTGGAGAGCGCGCTGGCGTCCTACCAGGGCGCGTTCGTCGTGGTCAGCCATGACGAACGGTTCCTCGCCCGGATCGGGATCGACCGGTGGCTGCGGCTGGCCGGCGGCGAGCTGCGGGAGACGGCGGCCCCCGAGGTGTGAGGGAGCGGAACACGGCCCGGCCCGCGTCCGAGGTGTCCACCCGGCGGGCCGCCCACCGCTCCACCGCTCCACCGCTCCAGGAGGATCACCATGCCCCGACCCGCCCTGCTCGCCCATGATCTCGTCCGTACGCTGGGGACCCGACGGGTCCTGGACGGCGTCTCGCTCACCGTCTCCCCCGGTCGGCGCGTCGGTCTCGTCGGCGAGAACGGGATCGGCAAATCGACTTTGCTGCGCCTGCTCGCGGGCGTGGACGAACCCGACACCGGCCAGGTCACCCGCCCGGCCGACCTGGGCTTCCTGCACCAGGAGATGCCGTTCGACGGTGCCACGACGATCGCGCGGGTGCTGGCCGACGCCCTGCGGGAGGCCCGCGCCGTCCTGGCCGAACTCGACCGGCTGACCCGGCTGCTCGCCGATACCCCGGACGACCGCCCCGGCCACGCCGGACTGCTGGACGCGTACGGGAGGCAGCTCGAACACGCCCAGGAGAGCGAGGCCTGGGACGCCGACCGGCGGGCCGCGATCGTCCTGGACGGACTCGGCCTCGGCGGGTTCGGACAGGACCGGACGCTCGATTCGCTGTCCGGCGGGCAGCGCGGCCGGCTGGCGCTGGCCGCGCTCCTCGTCCGCCGGCCCGCCGCCCTCCTGCTGGACGAGCCGACCAACCACCTCGACGACGAAGCGGCCGCCTTCGTGGAGGAGCAGCTCCGCGCACTGCCCGGCGTCGTCGTGGCGGCCAGCCACGACCGGGCGTTCCTCGACGCGGTCTGCACCGACCTGATCGATCTCGACCCGGCGGTGCACGGTCCGGTTCGCTTCGGCGGCAACTACAGCGCCTACCGTGCCGAGAAACAGGCGGAACGCGAGCGCTGGGACCAGCGGTACGCCGCGGAGCAGGAGGAGTTGGAGGCGCTGCGCCGCTCGGCCGGGGTGACCGCGCGCCGCGTCGCCCCGGACCGCGGGCCCCGGGACAACGAGAAGATGGGGTACGGCCACCGGGCCGGCCGGGTGCAGCAACAGGTCTCCCGGCGGGTACGCAACGCCGCCCGCCGGCTGGACGAACTGGAACGGACCCAGGTCGGCAGACCTCCGAAACCGCTGCGCCTGCACGTCGGGGCGCTGACGGGCGCGCTGGTGGACGGTGTTCCGGCGGACAGCGGTCCGGTACACGGCACTGCGGCGGCCAGCGCTCCCGTGGACAGCCCACTCGTCGCGCTGCGTGACGTACGCGTGCCCGGTCGGCTGGACATCGCGCGCCTGGACATCCCTGCCGGGGACCGACTCCTGGTGACGGGAGACAACGGGGCCGGGAAGTCGACCCTGCTGTCCCTGCTGGCCGGGCGGCTCGATGCCGAGCGCGAGGGCGCGGTACGCAGACGGCCCGGCCTGACCGTGGGCCTGCTGGCGCAGGACACCGTGTTCGAGCGCCCGGACCGCTCGGCACGCGACACGTACACCCACGAGCTGGGGGCCGAGCGGGCGGAGGCGGTACCGCTGGGATCGTTGGGGCTGCTGGGCGTCAGGGATCTCGACAAGCCGGTGGGGCAGTTGTCGGTCGGCCAGCGCCGCAGGCTCGCGCTGGCCCTCCTGGTGGCGCACCCGCCGCACCTCCTGCTGCTCGACGAGCCGACGAACCACCTCTCCCCGCGCCTGTGCGACGAACTGGAGGACGCCCTTGACGCCGGGCCGGGCGCGATCGTCGTGGCCAGTCACGACCGGTGGCTGCGCGGGCGCTGGGCCGGCCGCCGGCTGCGACTGCGCTCCGGCGGCCCGGTGCCCTCGGACGGCGCGGAGAGCACGCAGGGCACGGGCAGCGCGTAGGCACGGACAGCACGAAGAACACGGACCGCACTGACGACATGAAAGGCAGGCTCCGGCCCGGCGCCTCCGCCCGGTGACGCGACGCGCCTTGCCGCGCCCCTCGTCACCCGTCAGCATGGTGATCGTGAACACCGACCATGTCTTCGTCTGCGGGCATCCCGCCCTCGACTTCGCCGCGACGCTCCGCGCCCGGCGCACCGTCCGCTTCGAGATGTTCGCGACGCCGGAGCGGCTGGAGGCGTGGTACGTGGAGGCCGGGCTGGTGGATTCCGTGACGCCTGTCCGGCCGTCCGAGGTGGAGCGCGCGAAGTCGGTGCGGGAGGCGGTCTACGAGCTGATCACCGCGCGTCGCCTCGGCGAGCCGTTCGGCGACCGGGCCTTGGACGTACTCAACAAGGCCGCGCGGAAACCCTCCGCGGCGCCGCAGCTGACGAGCGCCGGCCGCCGCACCGACGCCACCCCGGAGGAAGCGCTGTCCGCCGTGGCCCGCCAGGCGGTGGAGTTGCTGAGCGGGCCGGACGTGCCGCTGCTGAAGGAGTGCGGGAATCCCGAGTGCACGCGGGTCTACATCGACCGGTCGCGGGGCGCGCGGCGGCAGTGGTGCGGCATGGAGTCCTGCGGCAACAAGATCAAGGCCGCCGCTTACCGCGCGCGCAAGAGGGGCGCACCCGCCGCGGCCGCACGCTGACCGCACCGGCCGCCCGCTGTCCCACAGGTCGCGCGGTGCCCCGATGGGCAGCCAACCAGATTCACAGCACGCCCAGCTCGCACAGCTCATCGCCGCAAGGTCACGGGAACACCTGCGGGCCGCTCCGGTCCGGCCGGTGCTGGAGCAGCACGGAATCGATGTGGGAACCGTCGTCGCCGCACTGGGCGGCCGCCCGCCCTCGGCACTCACCCGCCGTTCCGGCCTGCTCAGCCTCGACCACCTCGATTCGTAGGTGCGCAGCGGGCGCGCCGCCGCTGAGCACCGCCTCCGGCGCACGGCGCACCGGCCTCACCAGGCGCCCGAGTTGTGGGACACACCTCCGCCGCCGCCCCGCCCCGCCCGACACCGCCGGATCCGTCACATCCCTCCAGCGTCACCCCCTTGACCGGTGACGCGCCGCCTGTCAGAGTCGTTCCACACCCGCCCCGCACGGAGGCCCACGATGAACACCGGCAACACGACGGACACCCCGACAGCCGCCCGGCAGGCCAAGTTCGGCAAGCTGCCCGAGCGCATCCCGTTCGAGGACATGGTCACGGAGCGGCCCTCGCCGGAGAGCCGCACGCCGAACGCGTACACCCCCGAAGGCTCCTGGAACCACTTCTCGTGCCTGGCCCTGGATCTCGGCCTGTAGGCGCCCCACCTCCGTTGACAAAGCGGAACGCTGTTCCATATCGTAACCGGAACAGCGTTCCGCTTTGGCTTGCGCCGTAGCCGGACGCCCTTGACCGCCGTTTCCCGTGCCCGCCGAACGCGGCCACCGGCAGCGGCCCTTGAAGGGACGTGTGCCTCATGAATGCATCGACTTCCCCGGCCGGCACCTTCGGCCCGCCCGCCCCCGTCCTCTCGGTCGGCCCGGTGGTGCTGACCGTGCCCGGCCGGGCCGTGGACCTCCAGCTACGGATCTCCGCGCCGGTCACCGGGAGCGACCTGCCGGTCGTCCTCCTCTCGCACGGCCAGGGCTACTCCCACCACCTCTCCTCGCTGAACGGCTACGCGCCCCTCGCCAACTTCTGGGCGGCGCACGGCTTCGCCGTCATCCAGCCCACCCACCTCAGTTCGCGGACCCTCGACCTGGACCCCGCCACCCCCGGCGCACCCCTGCACTGGCGCTCGCGGGCCGAGGACATGCGGCACGTCCTCGACCGGCTCGACGTGATCGAAGCGGCGGTCCCGCAGCTTCCGGGGCGCCTGGACCGCGAGCGGGTCGCCGTGGCCGGGCACTCGATGGGCGGACACACCGCGAGCCTGCTGCTCGGCGCCCGGCTCACCGACCCGGACGACGGGGCGGTGGTGGACCTGACCGATCCCCGGATCAAGGCGGGTGTCCTGCTCGCCGCCCCCGGCAGGGGCGGTGCCGCCCTCACCGCGTCCGTGGCCGAAGCGTTCCCGTTCCTGGCGACCACGGACTTCTCGCGGATGGCGACGCCCACGCTCGTGGTCGCCGGGGACAAGGACGACTCCGCCCACCTGACGGTCCGGGGCCCCGGCTGGCACACCGACCCGTACGTCCTCTCCCCCGGCCCCAAGTCCCTGCTCACCCTGTTCGGCGCGGAGCACGGGCTCGGCGGAATCTCCGGGTACGACGTCGCCGAGACCACCGACGAGAGCCCCGAACGGGTGTCGGCGGTGCAGCGGCTCACCTGGGCCTACCTGCGGTCGCGGCTCTACCCCGGGGACTCCGCCTGGGAGGCGGCGTGCGAGGCACTGGCGTCCGGCCCGGACGCAGTCGGACGGGTCGAGGCCAAGCAGGCGGACGGAGCACCGGCTTTCAGCGCGGTGACGACGGCCGCGGGGTCCTCGGCGTAGAAGCGGAAGGCGCGGGCCTCGGCGGTCTTGCCCAGGGCGCGTACGAAGCGCACCGGTTCGGTGAGTTCGACAAGGACCGTCGTCCGGCCGGCCACGGCCATGTCGGCGACACCGTTCTTGTCCACGACGGCCAGCTTGCCGTCGGGGAACTTCTGCTCCCGGCGGACGGAGGCCACCCGGTCGGCGGGTATCCGGATGTCCAGCAGGGCGCCGTAGCGCAGGCGCAGCGAACCGTCGGCGCCGACCACGTGCGGGCGCACCACGCACGAGGCGTGCAGGGCGATGACGAAGTAGCAGCCCCAGATGTCGAGGACGAGCGTCACGGCGTGCACCACCGGCCACGGGATCAGGAAGGCGAACCCCACGGTCTCGACGACGCAGACGAACAGGAAGCCGTACATGGTCGCCGTCTGTCCCGGCGCGTACGGGACGGGCAGGTCACCGTCGCGCACCCCGTGCGGGCCACGGCGGGTCACCCAGCGCAGGAAGCTGGTAGAGAGGAACACCTCGTGGGCGGTCAGCTTGCGCACCGGCGCCGGGACGGTGTCGGCGATCGCGGCGACGAAGGCGGCGCGGCGGCCGAGCCCGGCGCGGCGGTGGCGGCGGTGGTCGAGGGCGATCAGAGCCGCCGCCGCGGCCGCGAGCGTGATCATGGCCGGCTCCGTGGCCGACCGGACGGCCGGGGCGATGCGGACCCCGCCGGCCACGCACAGGACGAGCACCAGCTCGCCCGGCACCAGTGCCGCGCAGGACCACCGCACGGCCTTCCTCAGCGTCTTCACCCGGCACGCTCCGTGAGCAGTTCGATGGCGCGGTGCACGGCGGCGGCCTGGGCGGGGGCGAAGTCGGAGAAGAAGGCGTCGGAGAACCCGTCGCCCGCTTCCTCGGCACCGGCGGCCGGCAGACGCATCGCCCGCAGCGCCTCGTCCGGGATGCTGTCGACGATGGCCCGGGCGGTCCGCTCCACCCGTGGGTCGTCCTCGGCGGCCTCGGCCAGCTCGTCCATCCGGGCATAGACGTCGTACGCCCGCCGCATCGCCGCCGGATCGGCCCGGAAGGCGTGCATCAGACCGTTGAACCAGCCGCGGTCGCCGCCCGGCGAGCCGGTCTCCAGCAGGGCCAGGAGCTGCCGTTCCTTGGCCGCCATCGCCGGCTCCGGTCCGGGTACCTGCGCCGAGGCGCGGGCCATGTCGTCGAAGACGGCCGCGAGCTCGGGGGAGACGGGAGCCTCCGCCGGCAGCCGGCCGGTCCGCTCGGCCTGTTCGAACAGCCGGGCCAGCCGGGCGCGGCGCTGCCGGATGGCCTCCTCCTGGCGTGCCAGGTCGGCGTCCAGCTCGGTGAGGATCTCGACGAGGTCCTTGCCCGCGTCGTCCGCCAGCACGTCCTTGACCTCGTCCAGGCTCAGGCCGAGCTCGACCAGCCGCCGGATCCGGGCCAGCTCGACGGCGTCGCGCAGCGAGTACTCACGGTAGCCGTTGGGCTGCCGCGGCGGCTCGGGCAGCAGCCCAGTGCGGTGGTAGTGCCGTACGGCACGGGTGGTGACGCCGACGATGCCGGCGAGCTCTCCGATTCGCATGGCTTCAGTAGAAACGTTGTCGCTGCGACAAGGTCAAGCGACACGGTACGGCGCGCCCAGCCGGTATGCCGCCCGGTCCCGCCAGCGCCGCCCGTCCCAGACGATGAGGTGGACCTCCCGTACGGAACAGCTCAGCGGCAGCGAAGGGGCCAGCTCGGCCTGCAACGCGTCGTACGCGGCCTCCTGAGTGGCGGGGCCCTCGTGGTTCGCGACCGTCAGGTGCGGGGCGAGTCCGGCGCCGAACACCCCGCGGTAGGGCACGGCTTCCGGCCAGCGCCGGGTGAGGTCCTCGGTCAGCGCGGTCACGGGGGCGTGGGGCCACGGGTCGAGGTAGAGCACGCCGGGGTAGCGGCCGAACGAGTCGAGGGTCAGGGTGAAGGCGTCGTGCCCGGCGAAGAGGCGGGTGAGGTCGTGCCGCGTCGCGGCGTCGATGCGGCTCTCGTGCACGAACGGGTAGAGCACGGTCACATGGGCGGGGAAGCCCGCGCGGACCACCGGATCGGCTTCCGGGACCTTGATCGTGAGGGCGGTGTCGCCCGGTACGTCCCCCCAGCCGGTCGCTGCGGGCTCGCTCCCGATGAGGTCTGCCGCTGCCGCTGCCTGCGCCGGTATCGGTGACTCGGCCCGCGCCTCCGCCGCCGCCTGCCCCCGCGCTTCCGTCTCCGCGTTCATCACGCCTCATGATCCCATCAGCCCGACGCCGCCCCTCCCCCGGGCGGCTGCGGGCGTTGGCCGGAATGGTGCGCTGGATTCGCCACCGCGCCGTGGAAACCTTGGGAGACCGACGAGCGAGAGAGGCCCTGGCATGACCGAGACCCGCCTGCCCGTAGAGCCGCTGTCCGTCGAACCGCCGCCCGTGGAGCCGCCGCCCGCGAAACCGAGTGACGCGCGGCTACCCGACCTCACCGGCCTGCCGCTCGGCGAGCTGTCCGCCCGTACCGGGCACCCGGTGCTGAGCACGCTGCTGCCCGGCGTGCGCGACCGCATGGACAGCTCGGACGTCGTCGCGTTCTACGACGACGCGCCCCCTGAATGAGGCAAACGGACCGGAGCGCTCCGTCCCGGCGGCGCGTGCCGTTCCGGCAGTTCGTGCTCAAGGTGCACAGCAGGTGCAACCTCGCCTGTACCTACTGCTACGTGTACGAGGGGCCCGACCAGAGCTGGCGCGAGCGCCCTGCCCGGGTGGCCGAGGAGACCGTACGCCGCACCGCGGAACGGATCGCCCAGCACGTCACCACACACGGGCTGCGTTCGATACGGGTCGATCTGCACGGCGGGGAGCCCCTTCTCCTCGGCCCCAGCGCACTGATCGACCACGCGCGCGCCGTCCGGGACGCCCTGCCCTCAGAATGCGCCGTCGCCGTCTCGGTGCAGACCAACGGCACGCTGCTCACCTCGGACGCCTTGCGGCGGTTCGGCGCGGCCGGCATCAGCGTCGGTCTGAGCCTCGACGGCGGCAGCGCCCGGCTCAACCACCGGCGTGTCGACCACGCGGGCCGCTCCTCCTGGCCCGCGGTACGGCGGGCCGCCGGCCTGCTGGCCGCTGCACCTGCCGCATACGGGGGCATCCTCTGCACCGTCGACGTGGAGACCGACCCTGCCGAGGTCTACCGGTCGCTGATCGCGCTGGAGCCCACCAGTCTGGACTTCCTGCTCCCGTACGGGAACTGGAGCGAGCCGCCGCCCGGCATCGGCCCGTTCGCCGGGCCCGTCGGCCGGGCAGCGCGCCCTGTCCCGTACGGTGCGTGGCTCGCCCGGGTCTTCGACCTGTGGTGGGACACGCCGCGGGGCCGACGGGCCGTGCCGGTACGCCTGTTCGGTGAGATCGTGGCGCTGCTGCTCGGGGCGGCGAGCCAGTCCGAGGCGGTGGGGCTGTCCCCGCTGGCCGTGGTGGTGATCGACACCGACGGTTCCCTCCAGCGGCTCGACTCCCTCAAGACCGCCTACGCGGGCGCGCCCGACCTGGGGATGGACGTCTTCCGGCACGACTTCGAGGACGCCCTGGACCACCCGCACACCGTGGCCGCGCAGGCCCGGGGGCTGGACTCGCTCTGCGGAAGCTGCCGCCGCTGTCCCGTCGTCGGCGTCTGCGGGGGCGGCCGGTACACCGACCGTTACCTGCACGGCTCGGGCTTCGATCACCCTTCGGTGTACTGCGCGGATCTGGAGCATCTGATCCGTCACATCGGCGAGCGGCTTCAGAAGGAGGTACGAGGGGCGCCGGCCGAGCCGGTGCGTCCGTGAACCACCGTCACGCGTACGGCAGTTCGCCGATCTCGGTGAGCACGTGGTCCACGTGGGGGCGCACCCGCGACCTGAGGCCGTCGCTCCAGCTCTCCTCGGAGTACCGGCGGGTGAGGTACAGGTCCCTGGCGTGGCGCAGGACCGGGCGGTGCCGGGGCGGGAGGCGGTCGAGGGCCCAGTCGGCGGCGGCGTCCTTCGTTCTGATCTCGCCGGTGGCGAGGGTGCTCCAGATGCGCGCGAGGGTGAGGACGACGTTGCGGGTGTCGCTGTCCACCTCGTCCAGCAGGCCGGGGATGCCGTGCACGCTCGCCCGTGCCACGTCCGCCCACGGGACGGGGTCGAGGACCTGTGCCGGGGGCGGGCCCGTGAGGGGGTGGTCACCGGCCAGCGCCATGGTGACGAGCAGGGCCAGGTCCGGCATCGGTTCCGGCTCGGGGACCACACCGGTGGCGTACGCGTCGCGCAGCCACTCGCCGTAGAGGAAGTCGCAGGTCGGAGGGTAGCGCCAGGGGCGTACCTGGTCGTGGACGACGACGGTGAGTTCGACCGGGCGGGCGCCGCCCGTGAAGCCGGAGATGCCGAGCAGCCCGTCCAGGAGGGCACGCCGTTGCGGTGCGGTCGTGCGCCGCCGGGAGACGACTAGGACGTCCAGGTCACTGGCCGGCCGGAGGCCGCCGAGCACGGCGGAGCCGTGCAGGTAGCTGCCGACGGCCGCGGGGCCGAGGGCGTCGCCGATCAGTGCCTTGATCTCCCGTTTCTGGTCCATGGACCCAGTGTTGACGCCGGGGGCTGCCACAGTGGCGCGCCGACGTCGAGTGGCTGAAAGCCGCCTGTCCGGTTCCCCCTTCCTCGGGCACATTCATCCTCACCCAGACTGCTGTCCGTAGGTCGTCTCGGAGGCGTCATGCACCGGTCCATCGACCTTCATCACACCGCCAACACGTTCGAGACATGTGCGCAGTTACGCCGCTCGGCCCGGGAGGCGGCCGACCGGGCCCGCCGCATGCGGGCCGAGGCGGCGGAAGCCAGGCTCCGGGCCGTACGGATGCGCCAGAACATGGAACGGATGAAGTCCGGGCGCCCTCCCGACGCCGTCTCCGGCTTCCGACGGTTTCCGGCCACGGAAATCCGCTGCGGCGCCACCTCCCGGGCGGCCCAGCTCGCCCTGCTGACCGCCTTCGTGCACGCCCGTCTGGACGAGGAGGGCAACACCGCGGACCTGTTCCACGAAACCGGCTGCCCCGACGCCGGGACGTCGGCGTGCCATTGTCCCGTCCCGGAGCGGGTACGCCATGACGTCACCATCCGCCACGGCCTCGCCCGTGACTGCGAGGAGGCGCTCCGCGACCCCGATCACGACGCGCGCGACTGGCCGCACAACGAACTGGCCGCCCTGCTGCGGTTGAAGGTGCTCGCGCTGCCGTACGAACTGCACCGGCAGTGGCGGGAGGAGTGGAGACCGTGACGGCACGGGCGCGGCTCAGGTGCTGCACGCGGCTCACTCGGGTGAGCCGGCCGGCTCGCCATGGCCCTCCCACGGCCGGGCGAGCGTGAGCAGGGCGGTCGCGGACAGCAGTACGCAGCCCAGGACGACGACCGCCGTCGACATGGCGGTGGTGTCCCCCAGCACTCCGGGCAGGGGCGCGGCCGCGGCCCCGAGAATGAACTGAGCGCCGCCGAGCATCCCGGAAGCGGCTCCGGGCGCGTCGCTGCCGATCGCGAGGATGATGGTGGTCGAGGCGGGCAGCAGCAGTCCGAACCCGGACGTCAGGCCGAACAGGCAGGCCCATGTGGTGAGGAACGTGCTGATGCCGACGGTGAGCAGGGTCACCAGCGTGACCAGGGCGACCACGGTGACGGCCACACCGACGGTGAGCAGGAGGTTGAGACGTACCCGCCCGGCCAGCCGTCCGAAGACCGCGCCGGCCAGCACCGTGCCGACGGCGTTGGTGGCGAAGACCAGGCTGTACTGGGTGGGCGACAGGCCGTAGACGTTCTCGAAGACGAAGGGCGAGCCGGTGATGTAGGCGAACAGGGCGGCCAGCCCGCATCCCATGACCAAGAGGTGGCCAGCCGTCTCCCGGCGCCGGAGCAGTGCGCCCGTCGCGCGGAGTACGGCCGGCAGGCCGCCGGTCCCGCGCCGCTCGGCGGGCAGCGATTCGGGGACCCACGCCCAGATCGCGGTCAGCAACAGCAGCCCGGTCACGGCCAGCGCCACGAACACCAGCCGCCACGAGCCGACGCCCAGGACGAGGCCGCCGGCCACCGGGGCCAGCACCGGCGCGGTCGACCCGATGACGCTCAGCGTGGTGAGCCGGCGGGCCGCGGAGGCGCCGGTGAACAGGTCGCTGACGACCGCCCGCCCGATGACGATGCCCGCGCCGCCCGCGACCCCCTGCAACAGCCGGGCCGCGTCGAACACGGCGATGGACGGGGCCACCGCGCACACCAGGGACAGCACGCTGAACAGGCCGGAACCGGCCAGGAGCAGGCGCCGCCGCCCCGTCGCGTCGCTGACCGGGCCGAGGACGACCTGTCCGACGGCGAGCCCGACGAGGCACGCCGTCAGGGAGAGCTGGACAGCCGTCTTCGAGGTCCCGAAGGACGTGACGATCTCCGGGAAGCCGGGCGCGTACATGTCGATGGCGAACGGTGAGACCGCCGACAGCCCGCCAAGGACCATGATCAGTAGTCCTGTTCCGGTCCGTGGGGGTGCGGCGTTCCGTGGGCGTACGGAAGTGGTGCGGACGGTCATCGGTCTCCCTCCGGGGGTGCCTGCGCGACCATCGTCGGCACCGAGGACGCGCCGCGGTGTGGAGCGCCGGGCCCGGGGATGTGGAGCACGGGGCTGACTCGGCGGGTGGCGTCGGAGGTACGTCCGTCCAGCAGCGCGGGGCACCTGGGCGGACGGCCTCGGGGGGAACTCGCCCGCGATCCGGGCCGGCAGGACTCGCGGCCCGTACGGACGGTCTCAGGAGTGCGCCCGCCTGAACCGGGCAGGGGATGTCCCCCGGTCGCGCCGGAAGGCATAGCCGAAGTTGCCGGCCGAGGCATAACCGATCTCGTGCGCGATCCGGGAGACCGGCCAGTCGGTCTCGACCAGCAGCACAGCGGCCCGGTCCAGGCAGTGCCGCCGGTGGTACTCCATCACCGACGTCCCGTACAGCGCGCGGAACCCGGTGGTGAGGCGCCGTACCGACATCGAGGACACCCGGGCCAGCTCGGCGAGTGTCGGCGGTGCGTGGCGCTCCCGCCACAGCAGTTCGGGCACCCGGCGCAGCGCGGCCGTCTCGTGCCCGGCCAGAGCCGGCGCGGCGCGGTCCCGGGCGTCCGCGGGCGACGCGCCGGCCGAGAGCCCGTCGATCAGCGCGGCGAGCGCCGCCACCAGCCGCGACTCCATGAACAGCAGGCGCCCCGGTGAGGAGCGCCGGTGCAGGAAGATCTCCTCCAGCGGTCCCGCGGCCGGGCGCAGCGCGGCGGACCGGCCCAGATACCGCTCGCGGGCGACGCTCTCCGGTCCGGTGGGCGGCAGGGCGCCCGCGCCGAGGCCGCCGAGGTAGGACTCCAGCCCGGACCAGGTACCGGTGACCGACACCGCGCGGTACCGCTCGCCGTCGCCGTGCGCCACCACACCGTCGAGGGCGCCGCGGGGGCTGAGCGCCACCGAGCGGGCGCGCAGGTCACCGGCGCCGGCGCCGGTCTCGCTGATGTGCATGCGCCCGTCGACACAGTGCTCCAGCTCGAAGTGGTCCCCCGGGAACCGGAATCCGACCCGGTGTCCGCCGGCGAACGCGACGTCGTAGCGGACGATGTCGAACCCGCTGCGCAGCGACGTCACCTCGATGGTGCCGTCGCCGACCTCCGGACGCAGCCGGTGCCGCACCGTGCCGTCGCCGCTCTCCTCGGCCTGCGCGATCGACGCGTAGTACGCCGCGGACGTCGCCTCCGACACGGCCGAACCGGCCGCGCCGGTGAGCTGATGCACCCTGGTCACAACTCCGCAGGTTAGCTCCCGTCCGGCTGCCCGGTCACGCGCGCCCGGTGGCCTCGGCGGTCGGTCGGGCCCGTACGGAATCGACGCCGCGTCGCCGCTGCGCCGCGGTGAGGGCGCGGACGACGAAGACGCCGGCCACCACCGCCGCGACGACGGCCGCGTCGGCGGCCAGGAGCGGGTACACCTGCCGGTAGGCGCGTTCGATGACGTGGTCCGTGGGGACGGCGTACATCAGGCCCGTCCCGCTCGGCATCCCGGCGAGCCACAGGCCCCACCACCAGTTCACGGCGTGCGGCAGCCGTTCTCCCGGGGCGCTCGCGCGGTGGATGTCGGCCACGATGCCGCGGGGCACCCACAGGTTCGCGACGGGCACGATCCAGCCCGCGTAGAGCCACGGCCTGGCGTAGCGGGGCGACTGTCCGGAGAGGGCGCGGGCATTGTCCCGGACACGCGACAGCCAGATCGGGAAGGCGGTCGCGCAGAGCACCGTGGCCGCGCTGCCCAGGGTGGTGACGATGTGGTAGCCGTCCTCCAGCGCGGTCAGCGGGCGGCGCTTTCCTTCGCCTTGGTCCGGCGGTCCGGAAGCCGGCATCCCGGCGGTGGCGAGCCGGATCTGCCACAGGGCGCGGGCCGCCCAGGCGGCACCGGCGAGGACGAGGCGGCCACGGCGCAGCGGGCCGCACCGCGGACGCCAAGCAGGGGGCCGGGGCTATTCGATCTTCCATCCGGGCATGGCTCCGCACGGAAGGGTGCGCACACCAAACGTCGCCAACCCGCTTACCCTTGCTGCCAGTTGACGCCCGACACGCCGGGACGGCAACAGCGGACCACCGACCGTCCGGCACGATCCGGCAGCACCCCTCCCCGGCCACCACCGGAGCCCCCGCATCGTCAGGCAAGTCTCCACTTGCCTATGGTGGGGTCATGGCAGAGGATGTTTTCAAGGCGCTGGCCGATCCCACCCGCCGGCGCATCCTCGACGAGCTGGCGGAGCGGAACGGCCAGACGCTGTTCGAGATATGCGCCCGGCTGGTGACCAAGCACGGCCTGGGACTGTCCCGGCAGGCCGTCAGCCAGCACCTGGCCGTACTCGAATCCGCCGGCCTGGTCCGCACCCGACGCCAGGGCCGCTACAAGTTCCACGACCTGGACACCGGACCCCTTGAGCACGTCATGACCCGATGGCTCAGCACCGACACGCCGGAGAGCACCCCATGAGAATCCACGTGACCAGCGTCTTCGTCGACGACCAGGCCAAGGCGCTGACCTTCTACACCGACAAGCTGGGCTTCGTGAAGAAGCACGACGTCCCGCTGGGCGGGGAGGCCCGGTGGCTGACCGTGGTCTCCGCCGAGGACCCGGACGGCACCGAACTGCTGCTGGAGCCCTCCGGCCACCCGGCAGTGCAGCCGTACAAGACGGCGCTGGTCCAGGACGGCATCCCGGCCGCCTCCTTCGCCGTGGACGACGTGCGGGCGGAGTTCGAGCGGCTGCGCGGGCTCGGCGTGACCTTCACCCAGGAGCCCCTGGAGATGGGCACGGTCACCACCGCGGTCCTGGACGACACCTGCGGCAATCTGATCCAGATCATGCACAGCGCGTAGCTACCGCGGCATCGTGACGACTCAGCGGGGCATCCCGAGTGTCGTCAGGAAGAGGTCGCGTATCCGTTCCGTGTGCCGGTCGATGTCGGTTCTGTGCCAGTCACTCGTGTCCACCGGGGGCAGCACGGTGACGCGCACGGTCCCGGGCCGGAGCAGCCGGCCGTCCCTGGCCATCACGTCGGTGGCGTTGTGGATGACGATCGGCACCACCGGTACACCGGCCTTACGGGCGACCACGAAGAGGCCGGGCCGGAACGGACCGAGGTCGGGTGTCCGTGCCCTGGTGCCTTCGGGGCCCGCGGCGAGGGACAGTCCTCGGCGCAGCCGCCCGAGGGCGGTGGCGAGTGCGGCGGCGCTCTGCCCGGGACGGTCCCGGTCGACGAAGACGGCGCCGGTCGCGGCGAGGAACCGCCCGATGACCGGGGTGCCGGCGAGTTCCTTCTTGGCCAGGGGGAACCAGCCGTCGCGCAGCAGATGTCCGGTGAGCACCGCGTCCATCGGACTGGTGTGGTTAGCCACGAACACCGCCGGGCGGTGCGACCAGAGGTGTTCCTCACCGGTCACGGCGACCCGCACCCCCGCCGCCCGCAGCACGAGGTCGCAGCCGAGCCCGACCGCTGCCGTGGCGGACTGCCGGAGTCCCGGTTCTGCCGGTCCGTCGGTCAGTACGGTCATGAGTGCGGTGGCCGCCACGGCTGCCGCGGACCCCGCCGCGGTCGACACGAGGGGGGCCAGGGACGCCCGGGTACCGGAGCCGGAGCGGACGACCGGCCAACCGCGGCGGAACGCTTCGGCGCGCAGCGCGGCGCGCGGGTCCACGACCCGGGGGTGTCCCACGCTCTCCAGCAGCGGCAGGTCGTCGGTGCCGTCGCAGTAGGCGAAGCTCTGGTCGAGCCGGATGTCCTTGCGCCGCGCGTGCTGCCGTACCCGGGCCAGTTTGCGGGGACCGATGCACAGCGGCGGGGGCGGGCTGGCGTGCACCCGGCCGTCGGCGGCCGGCACTTCGGTGCAGATCAGGTGCCCGATGCCCAGCGTCTCGGCGACGGGCAGCGCCTGGGCGCGGCTTGCGGCGGTCGCGATGGCCACGGTGTGGCCGCGCGCCTGGTGGGCGCGGACCAGGGTCCAGGCCGGGCGGGACAGGAGCGACGCGGTCTCCTCCTGGAAGACACGCTCGCCCAGGGCCGCCAACTCCGCCGTGCGGCGCCCGTGCCAGTAGGCGGAGGCGGCGGCCGACATGCTGGTGGCGAGAGGTTCCTCCGTGCCGGACAGTGCCTGGAGCAGGCCGCGGATCATCCGGTGCGGAGAAACCGTGGTCAAGCCGTGCCACACCTCGGCGGGCCATTCGCCGTGCCGCAGGCGGTTGGCGCAGAAGGCGAGGGCCGAGTGGCCCTGGAGAAGGGTGCCGTCGAGGTCGAAGTAGGCAGCTGTCCGGGGGCCGTCGGGGGACGCGGCCACGTCGGCGAGCAGGTCCTCCAGTACGCTGCCGGGCCGGTGCGTCCGCCAGGGGGCGGAGTCAGGAGGCGGAGACATGGGCACCTCCTCCCGTGCCGCCTTCCGTGCACGGCAAGTCCCGCAGGTGCTGGAGCTCCTCCAGATCGGTCATGAGGGCGAGGGCGCACCGTATCTCCGCGCGGACGGCCGCCGGGTTGCGGAGCCCTTGGCGCCGCATGTCGAGCAGAATGTCGGCCCGAGCCTGAGGCGGCACTTCGACTGGCCGTACCGCGATGGCGGGCATGAGGTCCAGGACGATGCCGGGGCCGGACGAGTTCGGCTGGATCTTCAGCAGGACGGCCAGCAGGGAGAGGGCCGCGGTGCCCAGTGCCTGCGGAGCGAGGACGAGACCGCTGGACGCGATCGCCTTGCGGACGTCCCGGGCCCGGCCGTCGCGGAGGGCCGGCCCCACCAGGTGGCGCAGCTCGGCGACAGCCAGGTGCAGCAGCAGCGGGTCCGCCTCGATGCCGGACCCGCAGGAGACCAGGCGCAGGACGCCCCGCAGGTCACGGACCATGCTGCGCCATGTCGTCGCGGCGGGTGAGCGCGAGGCCCGGACGGCGACGACTTCCGCCGCTGCGCGCGGCCAGAACCAGTGCAGACACTGGTTCTGGTACATCGCGGTGAGGTGTCGCCGCCCGCGGAAGACCGGCTCGACCGGCTCCTCGGCGCCGGGCACCTCTGTGGCGCCCCCGGCGGCACAGAGCGAGTGCAGCTGCGTCCGGACGCCTTCCCGCGTACGCAATGTGTCCAGCGCGGTGCGTGGCAGGTCCCACCGCTCCACCGCGTCCAGCAGCGGGGTCAGTGCCCGCTGGATGCCGGTCGCGGTGTGGCTGCCCGCGCCGTGGAGGAGCACGAAGGAGAGAAGGGGCAACGGAGTCAGCGGAGTCGCATGGCCGATGGCCTGCCGCACATCACGCCCCAGGGCGTGTACCGCCGAGGGCCTGCCGTGCGAGGACGCCAGGTAGTCCCCGGCCCGGACGGGCGTGCCGAATCGCACATGGACGGTCCCCCGCGTCCTGCGTTGCTCGCGCACGTAGCCCCGGGCCCACCGCACGCCCTCCCCGCGCTTGCGGACTCCTTCCGCCTCGTCCGCCAGCGCGGCCGCCCCCGGCAGGGGCGCGTGGGTCAAGGACACCGGCACCACCCACACCGGCCTCCCGGAGGCGCGACTCGCGGCTTCCAGCAAGCACTCCAACAGCCCGTACTTCGGCGGGCGCATCAGCCCGCTCCGTGACCGGCTCCCCTCCAGATACCACTCCAGCGGGCGCCCGGTGGAGATCAGGTGGGTCAGGTAGAGGTGCAGCCCCACGCGGTAGGCATGGTCGTAACCGGACACCGCGCGGCGCAGGAACACCACTCCCGCCCTGCGGGCGAGCGCGGAGACCAGCGGCAGCCGGCTGAGGTTGTCGCCGGCGAACCAGATGTTGCGGGGCAGGTCCCACCGGCGCAGGACACGGCTCAGGTAGAGCGGGTCGGCGTACGCCCGGTGGTTGGGGAGGAAGGCGACGGTGCCGGTCGTCACCAGCCGGCGGATCAGGTCCCGGGCGCCGTCGTCGCTGTCCACCTCCCACCCGCGGACGAGCAGCCTGCCGAGCCGGTCCCCGAACCGTTCGGTGTACGTGCCGTCACCGGCCGCCAGTTCGGTGAGGCAGCGCCGCACCTTCCGCCGTGCGGACGGGATGTCGCAGCGCAGGCGGTGTGCGAGTCGGCTGATTTCCTCGGCTGCGGACGGCAGTGACAAGACCGTGTCGACCGTGCGTTTGCGGCGGCTCAGGGAGAGGGTCACTGCGTCTCCTCGGCGGGGAGCGCGCGGCCGGTTCCGGGGCAGTCGGAGCGCGGCCGGGCGCCGGAACTGCCGCGCGGCGAACCGGGGGCCCGGTGCAGAAGACGCGCTGCGGCCTCGGTGCGGTTCTTCGCCCCCAGTTTCCGGAAAGCGGTCGACAGATAATTCTTGACCGTCTGCTCCGACAGGCCCATGGCGCGGGCTATCTCCCGGTTCGACATGCCGCCGCTCATCAGCACCACCACGCGCTCTTCCTGACAGCTGAGGGACTTCTTCGGCACCGCGACGGGCGGGTGCGCGATCGCGTCCGGACGGCCGGGCTCCCCTGTTGCCGTTGTTGCCGTCGGGCGGTGTCCCGGTCCGCCGGGTGTTTCTTCGAGCAGCAGGCAAACCCGTGAACAGAGAAAGGCCACGGTGTCGAGAAGGCGGGAGGCCCTACCCAACTGCGCGGCCAAGGATTCTGCCGCGCCGGCCGGCCCTGCTCCGGGTCCGGGTCCGGGGCCTGGTCCGGGTCCGGGGCCTGGTCCGGGTGCACCGCTGTCTTCTGGGGCGAAGTCCGGGGACGTCACTGATCACCTTCCCTGTGGCGTGGGAGCAGTGCCTTTGCGCGTCGGAGAGTTGCTGCCGGGACTCAGGCGCAGCCGCGCCGTCCGGGCTTGGTGATGTCATGAAATCTTCTGAAATGATTCTCGGCTGACGCGGCGCCCCCTGGTAAGAGGGCGGCGACCCATGTCACTCCAACGAGTCACTTGCGGCTTCATGTGCGAATTGCCGACCGTGCGACGCCCCTGCCGGCCGACCGGCAGGGTACGCGCTCCCGGCCTCCCCTCAAGGCCGCCGCAGACGGAGGGAGAGAAGGGCCGGGGCCTCGCCGCGGGAGTGGAGGACGACTTTGCTGAAGGGAAGGGTACGGCTCACACACGTCGGGTCGACGGTCCCCACGACCAGCCCGATGCGCCGGCCCTCGTGCACCTCGGCCACCGTGGTGCGGAACCGGAGGTCGACCGGGACCGCCCCGTTCCCGGTGCGCACGGTCGCCGTCGCCTGCGTCAGCAGCCGTCCCAGGCCGGTCCGGTCCACCTCGTAGAGGTGCGCGGTGAGCGTCGTGGCGGACTTCGGCGAGCTGACGGACAGGCGCAGGTGCGGGGAGCCGCGCACCTGCATCACCTCGTGGAAGGGTTCGGTCAGCCAGCTTCCCGCGACGAGCCCCGGCAGCAGCGGGAAGAACACCATCGGCGAGAGCCCCAGCGTCTCCGCCCACTGGGAGACCACGGGGACGCGGTCGACCGCGCCGGACGGCAGGCCGCCCACGAGGCGTTTCTCCCAGGCCGCCGGGCGGTCCGACAGCTTGCCGTTGCCGGCCGTGGGCGGTGGGCCGAGGTGGTGGCGCGTCAGCTCGCCGGGCGGGGTGCAGGAGGTCTCCTCGTGCTGGTCCGTCCCGTCGGGGCGCAGGATGATGACCGGGCCGTCGTCCTCCACGCCCGTCGGCAGCCCCAGCAGTTCGTGGTCGAGCCAGCGGCGTACGTACGTCCAGACGTCCGCGGCCCGGCCGAGGAACGAGGCGAACGGGACGACGGGGTGATCACCGGGGTGGAGCAGCAGGACGGCGCGGCCGGTCAGCTCGTGGTGGAAGGCGACGGTCTGTTCGGGGCGCAGCACGGTGTCGTTCCAGCCGGCGGCCAGCAGGAGAGTGACCGGGCGGTCGTTGATCTCCTCGACGACCGATGCGGCGGAACGTTCCGCTGTCCAGCGCCGGAACCGCTGCCGGTGACGGCCACTGTAGTAGTCGATCACCGCCTCGACCAACGACGGCGAGGGCCTTCCTCCCAGCAGGCCCCCGTCGGCCAGCAGCGCGGTGGACAGCCGGGGCGTCTCCCCGGGGTTCACCGCCGCGAAAAGGTCCGCCCAGCCGTCCACGGCGACGACGGTCTTCAGGCGCCGGTCCGCGGCCGCCGCCAGCAGACTGATCCCGGCGCCGTAGGAGAGGCCCACCGCGGCGACGCGGTCGGGGTCGGCGATCGGGAACTCCGCCAGGATCCAGTCGAGTACGGCGCCGAAATCACCGACGTCGGTGGGTGAGGCGACTTCGATCCGCCCGCCGGACCCCAGGAAACCGCGCGGCATGTAGGCGACGGCCAGATATCCGGAGTCGGCCAGCCATTCCAGGAGCAGGGTGTACTCGCTCGGCGGGGACGCCCAACTGGTCGGCAGCACGACGACCGGGTGCGAATGCGGTGTGGCCTTGGCGGGGTGCGCGGGCCGGTACACGACGGCCTCCAGTGGTGTACCGCCGACGCCCGCCACCCGGTAAGTGTCCCTTTCCACGCCGCTGTCGGCATTCCACGCCGACGTGAGAGAACCCAGCAGCGACGAAAGGGAAAGGGAGCGGGAGCCGAGAAACGGCACAGCGATGCCCATATGAGCCTCCCAGGCTATACGTGAGATTCCGGCAAGGTAGTGCCGGCACCGTAATCGACGCTACGGGCGCGGCAGTCGGTTTGCCAATACTTACCTGTGTACCGAGTACCGGCGGCGCGACCGTCGAATGCCATCTCAGAACTGCGGAGTTGACGTACACCACGGCAATCGAAACCGTAATGGAGGCACGGCTGACGCACACCACCCCGTAACGACCGCGATTCACTCACGGAGTTGTTCATCTCTCTCAAAGGTCTGGTTCCGGACTTCCGCCACGCCGCGGCCGTGGCTCTTTCGAATCCTCCGTGGGGCACCGTCCGCGCTGGCGAGGAGGGAGTCGTAATTCTGGTGCAGTAGACGGGAGAAGAGGTCCGGATCGGTGATCGCCGCCGGATCCAGGTGCACGCCGACGGCGCACCGGTCACCGTGCGGCATGAAGGCGGCCATCGCGGCGCTGCCGCCGCGCGGACCGAACGGCAGCATGGCGGTCACACGCGCGCCGGAGAGGTAGACCGGCCGCGAGAACCCGGGGACCGTACTGGTGTGCAGGTCGCTGGATCTGAGCAGCGGCCAGGCGATCCGTGCGGAGAGGAAACCGGGGAGCGGGCACAGGACTTCGGCCGCGGCGGGAACCGCCAGGTCCGTGGCACCACCGGTCCGGCGGCTGAGCAGTCTCTCCAGTGTGCGCACGCGATCGGCCATGCCGGCGGCGCTCATCGGCACCGGCAGGCGCACCGCTCCGAACGAGTTCTGCGGGCCTCGGTCCGCCAGGGACCGCAGACTGACCGGGACGGCCATGGGGATCGTGTGCACCCGCACACCGAAGTGGCTGTGGTAGTCCTGCAGCGCTCCCAGCAGTCCGGCCGTGCACAGCGCGCCGAGCGAGGCGTCGAGCGCCCTGCCCACCGCCCGCAGTCTCGCCATGGGCAGTTCCTCGGCCTCGAACCGTCCCGCGCGGCTGCGGCCGCCGAGCAGGGGCGAGGGGCTGGCGGGCGGCGGCACGAGGAGGCGCAGGGACTGGGCGAGCCGCTCGGCGTACGTGGCCGCGTAGGCGGGCTTCTCCAGCAGGTACGGGGTGACTCCGGAGGGCCGCGGCGACGGGGCGTGCGTCCTTGTGGCGAAGCCGCACGACGCTGCGGGTACGGGCGCCAGCGACGCTTCGCGACTGCGGGGCAGTCTGGCCTGCAGGGCCCACCACAGCCCCATACCGTCGGTGACCGCATGGTGGATGCGCAGCACGACGGCCGCTTCGCCACCGCGCAGCCCTTCCACGAGTGCCAGGCTCCACAGCGGTTTCGCGCGGTCCAGGGGCGACTGGGCGATCCTGCCCGCGAGGTCGAGCAACTCCCGCGGCCCGCCGGTCCCCGGGGCCCGTATCCGCCTCATGTGGCGGGTGACGGCGAAGGCGGGGTCCGGGGTCCACGCCGGCCGCTGACCGGCGGCGGGCGCCGCGCCGACCCGCTGGCGCATCCGGGGCAGGTGGCGCGCCAGGTGCCCGCAGAAGGACGTCAGATGCTCCCACTCCGGAGCCCGGTCCAGCACGCCGATCAGTACCGCGTCGAAGCGGCAGACATCCGTTTCCGCACGCCACATCAGGGTTTCGAGACTGTTCAGGAACTGTCGCGAAGGAACGTATTTCCTGTCCACGGACGCCACCTCAGCCAGACGAACCAGACGCATTCTCACGGTCGGCCCCGCACGGGTTCAGCCGAGGGCCGGCTTCGGCCGAGGGCCGGCCGAAGCCGCTCTTCGACGCGTTCGAGGGTGTTCCGCCGGTGCAAAGGCGCGAGGACGCGGGCCGCCGGCACGGTGGCCCTGGCCAGTGCGCCGAGGAGCGCACCAGGACCCGCGTCGATGAACAGCCTGATGCCGGAACGTTGCAGGGCGAGCAGCGCCTGCCGGAAGCGCACCGGATGGATCAGGTGCGCGAGAGCCGAGCGGCGAATGTCCTCCAGCGTGACGAGCGGCGCCGCGCGCACCGAGGAGTAGAGCGGCACCGTGGGCGGGCGGACCGTCGTCCGGCGCAGCAGAGCGGACAGCCGGCCGGCCACCGGTGTGAGCAGCGGATGGTGGTACAGCGTGCGTCCGGTGAGCCGGGTGGTCCGCACCCCTTTGCCGCGGGCGACGGCCTCGACGGCGGTGAGGCCCGGCTCGGGTCCGGAGACGACGGTCTGCCGCGGCGCGTTGTCCGCGGCGACCCGCACCCCGTGCCCGTCCGCCAGACTCAGCAGCTCCTCGGTGGCCTCCGCGGACGCCGCCAACGCGACGAGTCCGCCGGGCGGCGTGGGCGTACCGACGAGCAACCGGTGGCGGGCGGCGAGGACGGCCGCCCCGGTGACGGGCGCGATCGCCTCGGCGGCGGCCAGGGCCGCGAGATCGCCGACGCTGTGGCCGACCACGGCGTCGGGCCGGTGCCCGAAGTGGAAGCGCAGTGCGCGGGCAGCCGCGACCGTACCGGCGTAGGTGGCCAGGTCGAAGGCGAGGGGTGACGCGCGGATCAGCTGTTCCGGCGGAGGGGCGGAGAGATCGGTCAGGAGCCGGGTGGCGGTGTAGGGGCCGCCGGGCGAGAAGGCGTCCACCGCGCGCAGGGTGTCGCGGACATGGAACAGGTGGCGCACCTCGGCCAGGGCACCGGGCACGTACGCGCCCTGGCCGGGGCAGAGCAGGACGCTGGGCGCCGTCATGAGAGGTCCTGTCGCGGGGCGGTGTGCTGGGTCTTGGGGAGCGGAGCCGGCGGCGCGGGTGGATCGGTGGCGTTCCGGCGGAAGACGAGGGCGACGTTGTGGCCGCCGAAGCCGAGGGCGGCGTTCAGGGCCGCCAGGTCGCCGTCCGGCAGCGGACGCGGCTCGGGGCCCACCACATCGAGGTGGACCGCGGGGTCCAGGTCGCCGAGGTTGCGGTGGGGCGGGGCGATGCGGTGCCGCAGCGCCAGTACGGTGAACATGGCCTCGATCGCGCCGGCCGCGCCGAGGCTGTGGCCCGTGGCGGCCTTCACCGCGGAGACGGTGATGTGCTGCGCCGCCGGCCCCAGGGCCCTGCTGAGCGCGATGGCTTCGCTGAGGTCCCCCACCGGTGTCGAGGTGGCGTGGGCGCTGACGTGGTCGAGGGCTTCCGGGGCGAGCCCGCCGTCGGCCAGGGCGGAGAGAACGGCCCGCACGTATCCCTCTCCTGTCGGGTGCGGGCGCGCCACGTGGTGGCTGTCGTTGCTGACGCCCGCGCCGGCCAGCTCGCAGTAGATCCGGGCGCCCCGGGCGGCGGCGCGCTCGGCGTCCTCCAGTACGAGCATGGCCGCACCCTCCGCCAGGACGAAGCCGTCCCGCGCGGTGTCGAAGGGACGGGAGGCGTCCTCGGGGCTGTCGTTGCGCCGGGACAGGGCCTGCATCTTGTCGAAACCCGCGACGATCAGCGGGTGGAGGCCGGCTTCCGTGCCTCCGGCGAGCACGCAGGTCGCCGGCCCGGAGCGGATCAGCCGCAGCGCCTGGGCCAGGGCTTCCGCCCCGGAGGAGCAGGCGCTGACCGACGTGTGGACCCCGGCCCGCGCCCCGAGAAGAAGGCCGATCTCGACGGCGGGGTGGTTGGGCAGGATCATCGGTATGCAGCGTGGGGCGACCCGCTGCGGACCGTACCGGGTGAGCTGGTCGTACTGCCGGGTGAGGCTGAGGAGACTGCCCAGCCCGGCCCCCACGACCACGGCGGTCCGCGCGCTCTCGCCGCGGAGTCGTTCCTGCCTGTCGGGCAGTTCCCTGCCGGAGTCCAGCCACGCCTCGCGCGCCGCGACCAGCCCCAACTGAGCGCAGCGGTCGAGGTGTTGGGAGCGGACCGCACTGAACGACGCCGCCGGGTCGACCGCCACGGGGGCCGCGAGCGTCACCGGCAGCGGGTGTCCGTCCGTACTCAGATCCAGTCGGCGCACACCGGACTTGCCGTCGAGCAGCCCCTGCCAGCTGGTGGCCGTGTCGCCGCCCAGCGGTGTCGTGGCACCGAGACCGGTGACGACGACAGTGCGTTGCTTTTCTCGTGTCCCCACGAGCACCGCCCTTCCGTCCGGCATCTGCTCATGCCGTCCTGGATACGCCGTTCACCTTGGCCGCCACGTAGTCGACGGCCGCGCGCACCGTGGTGAGCTTCTCCGCCTCCTTCTCCGGAACGCTGATCCCCCACCGTTCCTCGATCGCCACGACCACTTCCAGCATGATCAGGGAGTCGAAGCCGAGGTCGTCCTTCAACGCGTCGTCGAGGACGACGCCCTCGGGCGAGAAGTCCTCCACCGTCGCGCCCAGCAGCTCGACGAATTCCGCAAAGATGTGCGGGTCACTCATGAATTGCCCCTCCTGTGGATGGTCATGACGTACACCCCGGGCACTTCTTCCGGGCACGGCCACGGCGGCCGACCCTCGCGCGCTAACCGGCCCGGGAAGGAATTCCGCGTGCCCACCCCGCTTCTTTTCCGCCGGACCCGGCATTGACGAACGGGCGCAGCGCTTCCAGAACTTCGGCCGAGGCTTCCAGGTGGGGCATGTGGCCGGCCACCGGAATCAGCTGGAGACGGCCGTCCGGCAGATGACGGAGCGCGTGACATCCCTGCCAGGCGGGAATGACATTGTCCAGCGCCCCCCAGACGACGAGCACGGGCATCGAAAGCTCACGCAGTCTCGGCAGGACCGTGGACTTCTGTCCCGTCCAGCCCACGGACCCTCGCAGCGCCTGGAGGGACATCTCCATGAACTGCCGCGAGTGCCCCAGGGAGAACCGGTAGGCCCAGGCGGACAGCGGAACGCGCCACGGCTGCCGGAAGTACCACGCGGACAGCACCAGGGAAGACACCTCGGAGATGCCCGGCAGCCGGCGCACCAGGGCATCGGCGTCCCCCAGGACGGTACGCGCCTTGAGGACGAGCGCCACGTCGATCAGCCGCCCGAGACCGGCGCTCGCGATCAAGACCAGGCGCGGCACCCGGGCGGGCTGCTGCAAGGCGGCATGGAGCGCGACCAGCCCGCCGGCCGAATGCCCCACCACGGCCGGGCGGCCGAGCCCCACCGTGTCGGCGAAGTCCCAGACGAAGCCGGCCACACGCTCCGGCCGGGCGTCCGGCAGCGGATCCGTGATGCCGAAACCGGGCAGATGGAGAGCGATCACGCGGTGCCCGGGCGCCATGGCCGGGGCGATCGCGTCCCAGTCGTGAGCCGTTCCCTCGTTTCCGTGCAGCAGCAGGAGCGGCGGCCCCTCGCCGGACTCCAGATATCCGGTACGGATTCCGGCCACCATCACCTCGCGTGCGCACGCACCGCGCCCATCGGCCAGGGTGTGAGATTGCATGCGGAGCATCACTTCCCAACGAGATGAGTGCGGCTGATGCCGAAGAAGTGTGCGACAGGGCCGAACCAGCGGCGGTCGCCATGGAATTGCCACGGGCGCCGCTCGACGCCGTCCGGCAGCGCCACAATTCAGCTGCCCGACGGGCGAATGCGCCTTACCGAAGAAGGTAGCTCCGCGGTACACAGGCCGCAATCATTACTTTCGGGCCCGGTACCGGTCGAGCGGGGAGCAGTTGCACATGCGGGCATGACGGAATTCCGGTCACTGCGCAATCACAGTCCTGGTGGCGCTTTCGTTCGAAGATTTCTGCACAGTTCTCTTACTGCGGCGAGAAATGATCCGCCCGGAAGTCGGAAGGCCGGGCGCGTGCGTGCGGCAGCCGGGGCGGTCTTCCGTGCGCGAAGGTTTCTGCACTGCGGACAGTCGCCGACATCGACCCCTCTCCAGCGGGCAATCAGGCGGGCCTTATGAGGGGACCGCAAAGCCGTGCGCTTATCAACCACCACCGGACGGCGCACAGGCTCACACACCCACCGACACACCCGGCGCACGCGCCGCGCACCGCGCTCCCCACCCGACGATGTGCGGAACCTGCGTGCGCCCCCTGCTCCCCTTCCGGCGCGGCGAATCCCGGGGCGCCTGGCAGACTCCTTCCTGGCAGACTCGTTCCGAAGGAGGCGACCGGGCGGGAGCGCTCCGGTCCGGCCCGGTCACCGCGACAGGGGAGGGCCCATGGACCCCAGGGAGCCCAGGGGCGGGGACGATCCGCACATCCACGTTCCGGTGAAAACGCTCCACGACGACGCCGCTGCCCGCAACCTGATGGCATCCACGTTCGGTCTGGTCAGTGACCTGCCGAGCGTCATCGTCACGGGATGCGGGCTGCGGGTTCCGTACGTGATGACCTCACGGCGTCCGGACCGTGTCACCTGCCTCGCCTGCCGTGAGCACGCACGGCGGGAGCACCTGCGCTTCGCGGCGGAGGTCGAACGCATGTGCCGCATGGTGGGCTCGGTCTTCACTCCCGCCCAGGGCAGACTGGCCGCCGACCGGCTCCGCGACCTCGCGCGGCAGTTCTCCGACGACGAGAGCTGAGAGGCGGGAGGCGGAAGCCGGAAGCCGGGAGGCGGGGCCGCGTGCCGGGAATCCGCCTTTCAGGCCGGCCGCACCGGCCTGCGTCCGCAGACCACGAGCGCCTGCCTAGGCATCGTCACCGACCACCCGCCCCCCGCCCCGCCCCTGCCCGCGGACCGGGACGTCTCCACCGCGCGGCGTCCGCCGCCGGAGCACGGACCCCCCGCCGGGCTGACGGACTCGTATCTCCTACCGGGTCACCGTGCCCCGCTGGGCGGCCGGTTTGTGGTGGCTGCCGTGGGCGAGCAGCACGCCGCCACCGGCGCGTCGCGGAACAGCAGCGACTCGGCGCGCTGCCGCGCCACCGGAATGCCGTGCGCCCAAGCCTGTTCCACCATGAAGGGCGAGGCGCCGCAGGTGGCCGCCACGGTGTCCGTGCGGCCCGTCAGCGCCGCGACCCGGCTGACCAGCCCGTGCCGATCACTGCTGCCTCCGAAGTGCTGGTCGGTCTGCCGGGCGTCGGACCACTGGGCGTCGGTGTGCCCGCCGAGGGTCCGTGGCCGAGTCCCCAGCCGTCGGGGCCGCGGCCGCCGGGGCGACGGCGCGGCGGTTCGCCGTCACGGCCCGCCCACCGGCTTCAGCGGCGCGCACACCTGGGAGCCCGGGGGCCGGACGACGCGGGACGGGCGCAGGTCGGCGACCGCGAAGCAGCGCCGCAGCCACCGGTCCCGCCCGTCGTAGCGGGGCCGGAAGGCGGTGCGGCCGTGCACGGCGGTGCGGTTGTCCACGACGATCAGGTCGCCGGCTTCGAGGACCGCGCCGTCGAGTACGGCGAGCATGGCTTCGCGCAGTTCGTCGAACGCGCGCGCCGCGGTCTCGTCCAGAGGTTCCATGGCGTGGAAGTCCGCGACGATCTCCGGGTCGCCGTCCGGCCCGGACAGCACGGGCAGCGGCGGCGAGACCACGCCGGTACCAGTACCCGCACCGCTCCCCTTCGCCCCGGCGCCCGGCCCCCCGAAGGAACTGCTGAAGCGGATCCGGAACAGCGGGCGGCGCAGGACACGGACGCACTCGGCGGACAGGCGGGGCAGCGCCCGGGTGATCGCGCCGTAGGTGGTGCGGGCCCGGCGCTCGTGGTCGGCGCGCAGGCACAGCAGCGTCACGAAGTCCGGTTTGTACGGGTGGAAGCCGTCCTCGGTGTGCAGTTCGAGCAGCACGCTGCCGCTGTTCTCCTGGCACTCCTCGGCGCCGCTGACCGGGACGATGTCCTGGACCAGCCGGCCGGCCTTCTCGTCGGCGTAGGCGATGACGTCGCCGAGCCAGGAGACCACGGCGAGCTGGCCGACAGTCGCGGTCCCGAGCCGTGACCAGGCGGGCGCGGCGCCGTCGGCGGGGGTCGGGGGCAGGCCGTCGTCGAGCGGTACGTTGCGTACGAGCAGGACGCCGTGCGGGTTGCCCTGCCTGCGGAAGCGGCTGAGCGCGTGGGCCAGTCGCGGCGGGAGCCAGCGCGCCGCCACCTCGATCTCCGCGAGCAGCCCGGGGTCGTCGAGCTGTTCGGGCCCGGCCGGCTTCCCGTACGGCAGCATGCCGGTGATCTCGTCGGCGACCTTGCGGAACTGCCCGGCTTCCTGCGGCGTCAGCTCCACCGTCTCGGCCCCGGCGCTGCCGCCGGGGGATTCCTGGTACGTCAGCACAGCGGTGTCTTCCTCCTCGCGGTCCGCGGCGGTCAACGGGCGGACGGCGACCCGGCTTCGTCCATGACGCGGACGAGGCTCTTCGGGCGCATGTCGGTCCAGTTCTCCTCGACATGGGCGAGGCAGGCGTCCCTCGTGTCCTCGCCGTGCGCGACCGTCCAGCCGGCGGGGACTTCGGCGAACGACGGCCACAGTGAGTGCTGGCCCTCGTCGTTGACCAGTACCAGGTAGGTGCTGTCGGCGTTCTCGAAAGGATTGGTCATGGCGCGGTCCTTCTTCTTCGGGGCTTCGGGGTCTCGGAGCTTCGGGGTCTCGGGGCTTCGGGGCTTCGGGGTTTCGGGGCTTCGGGGAGGGGAGCAGGAGTTCGGGGGCGTGAGGTACGGAAGGCGGGTGGCTCCGGGCGGCCTACCGGTCGGGGCCGTCGTCCGTGCCGTCCAGGCACTCGGCAACCACCCGGCCGATCTCGGCCAGCGGCCCGGGACGGCACATGTCGTGGTGGGTGCAGTCCACGGCGTACCGGCGTACGCGTCCGGTGACGAAGGGCTCCCAGGCAGCCGCCGTGGGCGCTCCGTCCGGGCGGCCGGCGGTCGCGGTGAAGTGCAGGAGATCGCCGTCGAACCGGCGGGGCGCGTACGCCGACGCGAGTTCCGCGCTGTTGACGAAGACGTCGGCCAGGGCCCCCACGCGGCGTTCCTCGATGTCCGCCAGGGGGCCGCCGCCGCGGCGCAGGATCTCCATGACGTCCTCGACGCGCAGCCGTTCGGCGTCGGTGACCTCGTCGCCGTGGCCCGCGAAGTCGAGCAGCGTCGCCAGGACGTCCCGCTCCGCCACGGGCGGCACCGCGGCTTCGGGGTCGCGGGGATAGGAGTCGAGCAGGGCGAGGCAGGCGACCCTCTCACCCTCGGCCTGAAGGCGGACGGCGATCGCGTGGGCGGCGAGGCCGCCGAAGGACCAGCCCAGCAGGTGGTAAGGGCCGGAGGGCCGGACCGAGCGGAGTTGCCGGACGTAGTCGGTGACCAGCTCGTCCATACCGGTCGGGTACGCCTCGGGACGGGCAAGGCCGCGGGCCTGGAGTCCGTACACGGGCCGGTCGGGGCCCAGGTGCCGCAACAGTCCTGTGTAGGCCCAGCTGAGGCCGCCGGCGGGGTGGACGCAGAACAGCGGCGGCAGCCCCCCGGAGTCGCGCAGCGGGAGCAGCACGTCGAAAGCGTCGCCCCGGACGCCGAGGCGCAGCCGGTCCGTCAGACGGCTGACCGTGGGCGCCGCGAACAGGTCGCTGACCGACAGCTCCACGTCCGCCGCCTCCCGGATGCGGCGGACCAGCCGGATGGCCGCCAGCGAGTCCCCGCCGAGGACGAAGAAGTCGTCGTCGATCCCGGTTCCGGTCAGGCCGAGGACTTCGGCGAACAGGCCGCAGAGCACCTCCTCCTCCGGGGTGCGGGCGGGCCGCCCGGCGGTCACGGAGAGCGGGCCGCCCGGCTCCGGCAGGGCGCGCCGGTCGAGCTTGCCGCTGGAGGTCAGGGGCAGGGCGGCCAGGATCACCACGGCGGCCGGCAGCATGAACTCCGGCAGGTGCCGCGCGGCGTGGCGCCGCAAGTCGGCGGGGTGCGGCCCGGTTTCCGGCGCGGGGACCACGTACGCCACCAGCCGCTGCTCGCCGGGCCGGTCCTCGCGGACGACCACGGCCGCCTGAGCGACGTCCTCGTGCCGGGCCAGGACGGCCTCGATCTCACCGGGCTCGACGCGGAAGCCGCGCAGTTTGACCTGGTCGTCGGCGCGCCCGGCGAACTCCAGCACTCCGTCCGCGGTCCACCGCGCGAGGTCACCGGTGCGGTACATCCGCTCCCCCGGCGCGCCGAACGGGCAGGCGATGAACCGTTCCGCCGTCAAGCCCGGCCGCGCCAGATAACCACGGGCCAGCTGCACACCCGCCAGGTACAGCTCCCCTGTCGCACCCGGCGGCACCGGCCCCAGCGCCGCGTCCAGCACGTACGCCCGGGTGTTGCGGACGGGCCGGCCGATGGGCACCGGACGGGCGGTGTCGGTGGTGTCCGGTGCGGCGGCCGGGGGCCGGCCG
The DNA here is from genome assembly GCF_003865155.1 of Streptomyces paromomycinus. Lineage (NCBI taxonomy): Bacteria > Bacillati > Actinomycetota > Actinomycetes > Kitasatosporales > Streptomycetaceae > Streptomyces > Streptomyces paromomycinus. The sequence goes on from NZ_BHZD01000001.1 coordinate 834,133, forward strand.
CCGGACCAGGTCGTCGCGTGGATGGTGGTTTCCGTCGGTCCGTACAGGTGGTTCAGGGGCGCGCCGAGGAGGTGTGCGGCACGGTCACGCAGCTCGGCGGGCAGCGATTCGCCGCCGGTCTGGACGCGTCGCAGACTCGTGCAGCGGGCGGCGGCCGGTTCGTCCAGGAAGGCCCGCAGCATCGACGGCACGAAGTGCACCGTGGTCACGGCACGTTCGCGGATCAGCGCGGCCAGGTACGCCGGGTCCCGGTGCCCCTCGGGGGCGGCCACGACGATGCGTGCGCCTGTGGTGAGCGGCCAGAACAACTCCCACACTGATGCGTCGAAGGCGGCGGGCGCCTTGTACAGGCAGACGTCGGAGGGGTCGAGGCCGAACTCCTCCTGTATGCCGAGGAGCCGGTTGACGACAGCCGCGTGCGGGACGACGACGCCCTTGGGGGCGCCGGTCGAGCCCGAGGTGTAGAGCACGTAGGCCGGGTGCGACGGGGAGAGCGGTACGGGACGCACGGTGCCCGCCGACTCCGGCCGGGGGTTCCGCACGCCGTCCGCATCGTCCAGGACGCACACGGGACGCGCCTCGTCGAGCAGGAGGCGGACGCGTCCGGCGGGCAGGGCGGGGTCGACAGGCAGATAGGCCGCGCCGCTCTTGAGCACCGCCAGCAGCGCCACCACCAGCTCCACCGAACGCGGCAGCACCACGGCCACCACCCGCTCAGGCCCCGCACCCCGACCGGCCAGAGAGCGCGCCAACCGCTCCGCCCACGCGTCGAGTTCCGCGTACGACAGGGTACCGCCCTCCCCGGCCACGGCCACCGCGTCAGGCGTACGGGCCACCTGCGCCGCGAACAGCTCCGGCAGCGTGAGCGGAGGCAACGGCCGCTCGGTGGCGTTCCACCCCGCCAGCACCAGCTCCCGCTCGGCCGGGGACAGGACGTCGAGCCGCCAGATCCGCCGGCCGGGATCGGCGGCAACGGCGTCGAGCAGCCGCGCGAAGCGGGCGGCCAGGCCCTCCGCCGTGCTCCGGTCGAACAGGTCGGTGCGGTACTCGACGCCGCCTTCGAGACCGCCGGGCCCACCGTCCGGGCCCTTCCGCTCGGCCAGCCGGAACGTCAGGTCGAACTTGGCCGACCGGGACCGGGTCTCCTCGGCCCGGACGCGCAGTCCGGGCAGCTCCACCGGCAGGTCCGCGGCGTGCTGGAGGGAGAGCAGCACCTGGAACAGCGGGTGCCGGGCCGCCGAGCGAGCCGGGTTGAGCACCTCCACCAGGTGCTCGAAGGGCACGTCCTGGTGGCTGTACGCGGCCAGGCCGGCCCGGCGGACCCGGTCGAGCAGGTCCGTGAAGGAGGGATCGCCCCCGGTGTCGGTGCGGAGCACCAGGGTGTTGACGAAGCAGCCGACGAGATCGTCCAGGCCCTCGTCGGTGCGCCCCGCGACCGGTGTGCCGATCGGGATGTCGGTGCCCGCGCCCTCGCGGGTCAGGAGTGCCGCGAGGGCCGCCTGGACGACCATGAACAGGCTCGCGCCGTGCGCGCGCGCCAGCCCGGCGAGCCGGGCGTGGGTGGCGGGGCCGACGTGCAGCGGCACCGTCCCGCCACGGTGGTCGGACACCTCCGGCCGGGGCCGGTCGTGCCGCAGCTCCAGTTCGGCGGGCAGTCCGTCGAGCGCCGTCCGCCAGTACGCCACCTGGCGGGAGAGCGCACTGTCCGGGTCGTTCTCCTCACCGAGGAAGCCGCGCTGCCACAGGGTGTAGTCGGCGTATTGGACCGGCAGCGGCGCCCAGGCCGGGGCCTCGCCCGTACGGCGGGCCGCGTACGCGGCGGACAGGTCGCGGGCGAGCGGGAGGTTGGACCAGGCGTCGCCCGCGATGTGGTGCAGTACGAGCAGCAGGACGTGGTCGTCGGGGCCGAGCGCGAACAGTTCGGCGTGCAGGGGTGGTTCGCAGGCGAGGTCGAAGGGGCGCGCGTACGCGTCCGCGAGGGCCGCCGTGAGGGCGTCCTCGGCGACCGTCCGTACGGGCAGCGGCGCGGGGGCTTCGGCAGGTTCCAGTACGTGCTGGCGCGGGGTGCCCACGGCGTCCGGGTACACGGTGCGCAGTACCTCGTGCCGGGCCACCACGTCGTTCAGGGCGGCGCGCAGGGCCGCGACGTCGAGTTCGCCGGTCAGGCGCAGCGCGAACGGCATGTGGTAGGTCGGTGCGGGGCCTTCCATCTGGTGCAGGAACCACAGGCGCCGCTGGGCGAAGGACAGCGGCAGTTCGGCGGGGCGTTCGGCGGCGGGCCGCAGCCGCGGCCGTTGCCGGGCGTCCTCGCGCGGGGTGCCGAGCCGGGCCGCGAGCCCGGCGACGGTCGGGGCCTCGAAGACGTCCCGTACGGCGAGTTCCGCGCCGAGGGCGGCACGGACGCGCGAGACCAGCCGGGTCGCGAGCAGGGAGTGGCCGCCGAGGGTGAAGAAGCCGTCGTCGACGCCGACCCGGTCCACGCCGAGGACCTCGGCGAACAGGCCGCACAGGATGTCCTCGAACGGGTCGCGCGGCTCCCGGCCGCCGGTGGTGCGCGCGCCGGGGGCGGGCAGCGCGCGGCGGTCCAGCTTGCCGCTGGGGGTCATCGGCAGGGCGTCGAGCACGACGATCTGCGCGGGCACCATGAACTCGGGCAGCGACCCGGCGCAGAACTCGCGCAGCTCCCCCGCGTGCGCCCGGGCGCCGGGCACGGGCACCACGTAGGCGGTCAGGCGCTGATCGCCGGGCCGGTCCTCACGTACGGCGGCGGCCGCGTGCGCGACGGTGGCGTGCCGGGCCAGCACCGTCTCGATCTCGCCGGGTTCGACCCGGTAGCCGCGCAGTTTGACCTGGTTGTCCGCCCGTCCGGCGAAGGCCAGCTGTCCGTCGGGCGTCCAGCGGGCGAGGTCGCCGGTGCGGTACATCCGGGTTCCCGGCGTGCCGAACGGGTCGGCGACGAAGCGTGCGGCGGTCAGGCCGGGCCGGGCCAGGTAGCCGCGGGCGAGCTGGATGCCGGACAGGTAGACCTCGCCCACCACGCCGGGCGGCACGGGGCGCAGCCGTGCGTCGAGCACGTAGGCCCGGGTGTTGGCGACCGGCCGGCCGATCACGGGCCGCGCGCTGTCGCGTACCCGGGCGCCGACGACGTCCACCGTGCACTCGCTCGGCCCGTAGTAGTTGTGCACCTCGGTCTCCGGGTGGGCCCGCAGCGTCTCCCACAGCGCCGCGTCGACGGCCTCCGCGCCGAGGAGGATCACCGCCGGGCGGTGTCCGGGGCCGTCCAGCAGCCCGAGCGCGGTCAGTTCCCGCATCAGCGAGGGGGCGACGCCCAGGTAGTCGACGCTCCGCTCGCGTACGTAGGCCAGCAGCGCGGTGGCGTCGCGGCGGGTCTCCTCGTCGACGAGGTGCAGTTCGTGGCCGGCGACGAGGCCGGTCAGCTGCCCCATGGAGGCGTCGAACGACACCGACGCCGTGTGGGCCACGCGCAGCCGCCGTCCGGCCGTCGCGGCCACGGCGCCGGCCGCCGGGGCGAACACCCGGTCGCGGTGGTCGGCGTACAGGTTCGCCAGGCCCAGGTGCGTGACGACGACGCCCTTCGGCACGCCCGTGGAGCCGGAGGTGTAGACGATGTATGCGGCGTGGTCGCCGTGCAGGGGCGGGGTACGGAGGGCCACACCGGTTTCGGGCGGGGCGTCCTCGTCCAGCAGCACCAAGGACGCCGCCCGGTCCTCCCCGAGGCGCCCGGCCAGCTCCCGTTCGGTCAGCACCAGGGGTACAGCCGCGTCGGCCAGCATGAACGCCAGGCGCTCCGCCGGGTAGCCGGGGTCCAGCGGTACGCACACCCCGCCGGCCTTCCAGATCGCCAGCACGGCGGCGATCATGTCCGCCGACCGGCGCACACACAGCCCCACCAGGACGTCGGGCCCGGCACCCCGGGCGGCCAGGCGTCGCGCGAGGCGGTCCGCGCGCGCGTCCAGTTCGGCGAACGTCCAGGACGCCGCACCGCAGACCAGGGCCACCGCGTCCGGGGTCGCCGCCACCCGGGCCGCGAACGCCTGCGGCATCAGCTCGGCCGGCGGCTCGCCGGCCGTACCGCTCCATTCCCCCAGCACCCGGGCCCGTTCGGCCGGTGTCAGGATCTCCAGCTCGCCGAGGTGCCGGCCGGGGTCCGCGACCAGGTTCTCCAGGACCCGGACCACCCGCGCCATGATCGCCTCGGCGGCGTCCCGGTCGAACAGGCCGGTCTGGTGGTCCAGCCGCAGCCGCAGCGGCCGGCCGGGCATCACCATGAAGTTGAGCGGGTAGTGGGTGACGCCCTGGCTCCGGCTCGCCGTCACCCGTGGTCCCTTGCCGTGCGCGGTGGCGGCGAGGCCGCTCTCCCCGGCGGGCAGGTTCTCGAACACGGTCACCGTGTCGAACAGTTCACCCGAACCGAGCGTGCGCTGGATGCCGGAGAGACTGACGTGCTGGCAGGCCAGCAGGTGTGTCTGTGCCTCCTGGAGCCTGGCCAGCATCCCGGTCAGCGGCTGGTCGAGGTCGAGGCGGACCCGTACCGGCAGGGTGTTGGCGAACAGGCCGATCATCCGCTCGACGCCGGGCACCTGGGGCGGGCGGCCGGAGACGGTGGTGCCGAAGACCACGTCGTCCTTGCCGGTCAGCCGGCCGAGGACGACGGCCCAGGCGCCCAGGAAGACCGTGCTCAGGGTCAGCCGTTCGCGGCGGGCCAGGGCGTCCAGCGCGGCGGCGAGGCCGTCCGGCAGGTCGTGCAGGACCTGGCCGGGCAGGGCCGGTACCCGGGACGGGTCGGCGGGCGCCACGCGGGTGGGCTCCTCGACGCCCTTGAGCACCCGGCGCCACACGTCCTCGGCGGCGGCCCGGTCCTGTCCGGCCAGCCAGGCCAGGTAGTCGCGGTAGCGGGCCACCGGCGGCATCCCGTCCTCCCGGCCGCCCCGGACGTACAGCTGGAACAACTCGTCGAGCAGCAGTTGTACGGACCAGCCGTCGAGCACCAGATGGTGCGCGGTGATGACGAACCGGTGCCGTGCCGGGCCGAACCGCAGCAGCGTGAAGCGCAGCAGGGGCGGGCGGGCCGGGTCGAAGCGGCGGAGCCGGTCCTCGGCCGCGACGCGCTCCGCCTCCGCCTCCCGCTCCTCGGGGGCGGTCCCGGAGAGGTCGGCCTGATGCCATGCCAGGGCGACGTCGCGCGGAACGATCTGCACCGGCTCGTCCAGCCCCTCGTGCCAGAAGCCGGCGCGCAGGGCGGCGTGGCGCCGCAGCAGCGTGCGCGCGGCCTCGCGCAGCGCCGTCGCGTCGAGGTCCCCGTCCAGGTCGTAGGCGCTCTGCAAGGTGTAGAGGTCGAGCGCTGCCGTGTCGTACAGCGCGTGGAACAGCAGCCCCTCCTGGAGTGGTGCCAGGGGGAGGATGTCCTCCAGTTCCGCCTGCGGCCCGGCCTGCGTCATTGTGATCGCCTCCATGCGGCTTCGAGCTGTTCGAGCTTGTCCTGGCTGAGCCGGACCAGCGGTACGTCGGACGGGGTGCGGCCACCGGCGTCGGGGCGGGCGGCCTGGGCGGCCAGCGTTTCGAGCGCGCGGGTCCAGGCGGTGGCCAGGTCGTTCAGGTCGCGGCCGGTCAGCGGCGCGTGGGCCCGGCGCCAGGTCGCGGCCAGCCGGGGCCCGCCGGGGCCGTCCACGGCGGTGACGTTCACCTCGGCCCAGTAGCGCGCCGGTTCGCCGGCCGGGTCCGGGCCGGACGGCACCCGCGGCAGTTGTCCGAGGTAGTGGAAGGCGAACCGGGGCGCGGGCAGGGCCGCCAGTTCGGGGGCGGTGCCGGGGTTGAGGTGGCGCAGAAGGCCGTACCCCTGACCGCCGTCCGGCAGGGACCGCAGCTCCTCCTTGACGCGTTTGAGAGCCGTCGCGGCGGCGTGCCCGCCGTCCTCCCGCAGCGCTTCCCCGCCCGGGTCGCCCAGGTCCAGGCGGACCGGGTGGGTGGTCGTGCAGCGGCCCACGGTGCGGGTCAGGTCGATGCCCTCGCCGAGGGGTGCGCGGCCTGGGCGCCGTACGTCGGCGAGCACGGTGCCGTCGGCGGCCCCGCTGCGGCGCTGCCAGTCGGCGACCGCCAGCGCGAACGCGGTGAGCAGCACGTCCTCGGCGTCGGCGTGGAAGGCCGCCGGTACGTCGGTGAGCACCTGCCCGGTGCGTTCGGCGGACAGGAGGGTCGTCAGCGTGCCGTCCCCGGCCGCCTGTGCCGGGCGGGCGTCCGCGTCCTCGGGCGGTCGGCCGGGCGCGGCGAGCATGCCGGCCCACCGGGACAGTTCCCCCGTTCGCCGGGGGTCCCGTGCCTGGGTGCGCAGATGCTGGGCCCAGCGCCGGAAGGACGTGCCGACCGGAGCGAGCCGGGGCTGCCGGCCCTCGGCGACCGCCTCGCAGGCGTCCGTGACGTCCCGCAGCATGATGCGCCAGGTCTGCGGGTCGGTGACGAGGCGGTGCAGGACGAGCAGCAGCAGGCCGGGGCGCCCGGGTGGGGCGTCGAAGTGGACGGCTTGGACCAGCACTCCGGACTCCGGCGCCAGGCGGTGCGCGGCGGCCCGTTCCTCTTCGGCCACGGCGGGCTCGTGCGGTGCGGTGCCGGTGCGGCGCACCTGGTCCGCGGCCCGGACAGTGCCGGGCGGCAGCACTTCGAGCAGCCACCCCGGCCCGTCCGCTGCCACGGGCCCGCCGGAGGTCAGGCGCGCCCGCAGCATGTCGTGGTGGTCGAGAACCGCCTGGAGGGCCGTCTCCAGTGCTTCGCCGTCGAGCCCGGCCGGGACGGGTACGGTCATCGCCTCGTATCCGGTGCCGGGGCCGGCGTCGCGCTCCCGCAGGGCGTGCAGGTCCGGTGTCAGCGGCACCGCGCCGATGCCGGCCTGCGGTGCCTCCGTGGTGGCGGGCGCCGCGTCCGGCGTTCCGGCGGCGACGGCCAGGGCCGCCACGGTCTTGTGCCGGAACACGTCCTGCGGGCCGATCGCCATACCGGCGGCCCGGGCCCGGCTGACCACCTGGATGGAGACGATGCTGTCGCCGCCGAGTTCGAAGAAGTCGTCGTCGGCGCCGACGGACGGAAGGCCGAGCACGTCCGCGAAGATGTCGCACAACAGCCGTTCCCGGGCGGTCGCCGGGGGGCGGCCCGCCGTGGCCCCGGCCGACGTCTGCGGCGCGGGCAGCGCCGTGCGGTCGGCCTTGCCGTTCGGAGTCAGCGGCAGGGCGTCGAGCGGAACGACCACCGAGGGCACCAGGTACTCCGGCAGCCGTCGGCGCAGCCAGGCGCGTACCGAGGAGCCCAGGGCCGCCGACGGCGCGGCACCCGCCGCCGGGTCGTTGGTGAAGGACGGCGGCGGGGTGCGGTCGACCGCCGGTACGTAGACCCCGGTGACCGGGGCGCTGCCGTACGGAGCGGAGCCGTCCGGTGTGGCGGCGTCCTGAGCGGCGAACAAGGCGTCGAAGCAGTCGTCACCGGCCGTGCCCGACCAGGTGACGGCCGTCCAGAATCCCAGCCGCTCCCCCGTCGCGCACAGCGTCTCGGGGTCCACGGTCACCGGGGGTCCGGCGGCTGCCTCGCCCGCCAGCCGCGCGTTGGGGATGCCGGTGAGGCGCAGCCGGTCCGGCCGCCGCTCCGTCAGCAGCGCGGCGATCTCCGCCGTCCCGCCCAGGCCCGGGTGCCAGGGCAGGGTGGGCGCGTCGGCGAACGGCCGGGCCGGTGCGGTCAGCGGCGCGCGGTGCAGGACGACGTCGTAGCGGTACCGGGACAGTTCGTTGTGGTACGCCCCGCGCTTGAGGCGCAGGTCGACGGCGCCGATTTCGGGGACGGTGGCGGGCAGGGCCGGGAAGAAGTCCGGGTCGACCAGCAGTTCCCGCTCGGGTGCGGTGGCGCCGGTGGCCGCCCGCAGGCTCGGCAGCAGCCGCAGGTTGCGGAGGTCGCCGAGGAACAGGGCGCCGCCCGGCGCCAGCAGCCGCAGCGCGGCGCCGATCACGTCGGTCAGGTAGGCGGCGTCCGGGAAGTACTGGGCGACCGAGTTGAGGACGACGGTGTCGAAGAAACCTTCCGGCAGTCCGGTGAGGTCGTCCGCCGGCTGCGCGCGGAGCTCCACCCGGCCGGCGAGCGCGGGCCGTTCGGCGACCTGTGCCGTCAGCGACTCGATCACGGCCGCCGACAGGTCCGTACCCCAGTACGCCTCGCACTCCCCGGCGAGCCGCGACAGGAGCAGGCCGCGGCCGACGCCGATCTCCAGCACCCGCCGGGGCCGCAGGTCCCGGATGCGCGCGACGGTGGCGTCCCGCCACTGCCGCATCTCGTCGGCGGGCAGGGGTTCCCCGTCGTAGGTGCTGTTCCATCCGGTGAAGTCCTCGCCGAACGGGGCGGTCTGCGACGTGCCGTACAGGGTGTCGTAGAGCTGCCGCCACTCGCCGAGGACCCGCTCCGGCGCGCCGTCGGCGGCCTGCGCGGACTCGGGTCCGCCGGTGGCCTCGCCGGGCTGCGGTCCGTCCGCCGCCGGGACCACGTACCCGAGCAGACGGGTGCCGCCCGGACCGTCCTCGCGGACCGTCGCGACGGCCTGCGCCACCTCGGGGTGGGCGGCCATCGCGGCCTCGACCTCGCCGAGCTCGACCCGGTGGCCACGGACCTTGACCTGGTCGTCGGTCCGCCCGGCGAACTCCAGCTCGCCTTCGGCGTTCCACCGCGCGAGGTCCCCGGTGCGGTACATCCGGGCGCCCGGCGCGCCGAACGGGTCGGCGGTGAACCGCTCGGCGGTCGCTCCCGGCCGTCCCAGGTAGCCCTGGGCCAGGCCCGCGCCCGCCAGGTACAGCTCGCCCGCCACTCCGGTGGGCACCGGGCGCAGCGCCGCGTCCAGCACGTACGCGCGAGTGTCGGTGATGGGCGTGCCGATGGGCGCGACGGCGCCGTCGCCGGTCAGCGGCCGGCTCATCGTGCCGCAGACCGTCGACTCGGTCGGCCCGTAGGCGTTGACCATCCGGCGGCCCGGGGCGAAGGCCGCCGCCGTCCGCGGCGGGCAGCTCTCTCCCGCGACCACCAGGCAGGACACCGGTGCGAGCTGGTGGGGCGTCATGACACCCAGCGCCACGGGCGGGACGGTCAGGTGGGTCACCTCGTGCTCGGCCAGCACGGCGGCGAGGTCGGGGCCCGGCAGGAGCCGTTCGGCCGGGACCACCACCAGGGCCGCGCCGGTCAGCAGCGCCATGCACAGCTCCCAGAACGCCGCGTCGAAGCTCGGCGAGGCGAACTGGAGGACCCGGCAGCCCGGCCCGGCGCCGAAGGCGTCCGTCTGCGTCGCCGCCAGGGCGGCCGCGCCCGCGTGGGTGACGGCCACTCCCTTGGGCACGCCGGTCGAGCCGGAGGTGTAGATCACGTAGGCCGGGTGTGCGGGGGCGGGCCGTCCGGCCTGCTCGGCGCCGGGGTCGGTGGCCGGCTGACCGGCCAGGCGTCCGTCGCCCTTCTCCAGATCGAGCCGGGGCAGGCGGCCGGAGCCGGGTATCTCCTGGCCCGCGACGCCCGTCAGCAGCAGCGACGGGCGGGCGTCGTCGAGCATGAAGGACAGACGTTCGGCCGGGTAGCCGGTGTCGAGGGGGAGGTAGGCCGCGCCCGCCTTGAGCGTCGCGAGGAGCGCCACGATCAGGTCGGCGCCGCGCGGGAATGCCAGGGCGACGACGTGCCCGGGGCCGATGCCGCGCGACCGCAGCAGGTGCGCCAGGCGGTTGGCCCGGACGTTCAGCTCCTGGTAGGTCAGCGTGCCGGAACCGGACAGCACCGCCGGGGCTGCGGGGTGCCGGGCCACCTGGCGTGCGAACAGCTCGGGCACGGTGGCGGGCGGCACCTGCGGACCGTCGGCGCCCGATGTACGGAGCGTACGGGCCGTACGGGCGTGTTCGACGGGGGTGAGGACATCGGCCTCGCCGATGGGCCGCGCCGGGTCGGCGGTGACCGCCTCCAGCAGCCGTGCCCACCGCTCCACCAACGTCTCGGCCGTCCGCCGGTCGAACAGGTCGGTGCTGTACTCCAGCGTCCCGCGCACGCCCCCTGAAGAGCCGCGTTCGGTGACGCTGAAGAACAGGTCGAACCGGGAGGTCCCGGAGGCGGCCGGTTCGGGCGTCACCTCGACGCCGGGCAGCGCCAGCCCGGCCTCCGGGGTGTTCTGCAGCACCATCGCCACCTGGAACAGCGGGTGCCGGTTCGGGGAGCGGACCGGGTTGAGCGCCTCCACCAGGTGCTCGAAGGGCACGTCCTGGTGGGCGTAGGCGTTCAGGGCCGTCTCCCGTACGCGCCGCAGCAGTTCGCCGAACGACGGGTCGCCGGAGGTGTCGGTACGCATCACGAGCGTGTTGACGAAGAGTCCGACCGCGTCGTCGAGCGCCTCGTCGTGGCGCCCGGCGACGCCGCTGCCGATCGGCAGGTCGGTTCCCGCGCCGAGCCGGGTCAGCAGGGCGGCGAGGCCGGCGTGCAGCACCATGTGCAGGCTGGTTCCGGTGTCCCGGGCGAGCTCTGTCAGACGGCGGTGCAGCTCGGGATTCAGATCAAAGCCGAGCATCTCGCCGCGGTAGGTGGACACGGCGGGCCGGGGACGGTCCGTCGGGAGCGCGAGTTCCTGGGGCAGATCCGCCAGGGTCTCGCTCCAGTAGGCGATCTGCCGGGCGAACGGGCTGTCCGGGTCGGTCTCGTCCCCGAGGAGCGCGCGCTGCCACAGCGTGTAGTCGGCGTACTGGACGGGCAGTGGCGTCCACGACGGCGCCCGCCCCCGGGTCCGCGCGGCGTAGGCGGTGGCCAGGTCCCTCGCCAGGGGGGCCATCGACCAGCCGTCGCCTGCGATGTGGTGCACCACCAGCACCAGCAGGTGCTCCCGCTCGCCCAGAACGAACAGTTCGGCCCGTAGCGGCAGGTCGGCCGCGAGGTCGAAGGGGTAGCGCGCCGCCGCCTGGACGGCCTCGCGCAGCCCGGCCTCGTCGGTGTGCCGTACGAGCAGTTCGGGGCGCGCGCCGTCCGTGTCGAGGACGAGCTGGCGGGGCACTCCATCTGTCACCGGGAAGACGGTGCGCAGACTCTCGTGCCGGGCCGTCACGTCGGCCAGCGCTGCGCGCAGTGCCGTACGGTCCACGGCGCCGCGCATACGCAGGGCGATCGGCATGTTGTAGGTGGCGTTCGGGCCCTCCAGCCGGTGCAGGAACCACAGCCGCTGCTGGGCGAACGACAGCGGCAGGGTTTCGGGCCGGGGCATCGGCCGCAGTGCGGGCCGGGTCGCTTCCCGGCTCTCCTCGTCGTCCAGGCGCGCGGCCAGTCCGGCGACCGTGGGGGCCTCGAACAGGGCGCGGACGGGCAGTTCGACGCCGAGGGCGGTACGGACGCGGCTGATGAGCCGGGTCGCCAGCAGCGAGTGTCCGCCGAGGTGGAAGAAGTTGTCGTCGACGCCGGCCGCCGCCAGGCCCAGTACCTGCGCGAACAGGGCGCACAGCACCCGCTCGCGCGGGGTCGAGGGCCCGCGCGAACCCTCGACGGACCCGAGGTAGGGGGCGGGCAGCGCCGCCCGGTCGAGCTTTCCGTTGCCGGTCAGCGGGAGTTCGGTGAGGACCAGTACGGCGGCAGGCACCATGTACGCGGGCAGTTCCGCGCGCAGCGACGCGGTGAGCGAGGCGACCAGTTCGCCGCGCTGCCGGGAGGCCGCCGGGTCGTTGGCGAGCGGGTGCGACGGCTCGGCCGCCGCGTTCGCCGCCGGGCGGTGGACACCGCTGAGGGCGGTCGCCGCCGGGTCGGCGAAGAGCACGTCAAGCAGTTCGGCGTCGTCGCCCGAGCGGGTGACCGCGACCCGGTAGCCGACGCGTTCACCCAGCTCGTGGAAGGTGTCCGGGCCGAGGTCCGGCGCTGTCGGCTGCTCGGCGGGGCCGAGGAGGGCGAGGACGTCGGCCGGCGGCCGTCCCTCGTCCAGTCCGCGCGTGGCACCGGCCTCACCCGCCAGCCGTTCGTCGGGCACGCCGGTCACCCGCAGCGCGGGCAGGCGCTCGGCGGCGAGGCGCCGGGCGACATCGTCGGGGCCGGTCACGTCGTGGCCCCAGCGCAGTTCCGGCGCGGCCGTCAGTTCCGTCGGATCGGCGGCGGACCGCTTGTGGAGGACGACGTCGTACCGGTAGCGGTTCAGCTCGTTGACGTACGCGCCGCGCTTGACCCGCAGGTCGACACCCGCGATGTCCGGGTTCTCCGCCGCCAGCGCGGTGAAGAACGCGGGGTCTAGCAGGAGTTCCTTCTCCAGCAGGACGGCCTGCTCCACGGCACGGCGTACGGCGGCGGGGTCGGCGGACGGCGTGGCGCGGCGCAGTTGCACCGCCGTGTGCAGGCACCGCAGCAGCCGCAGGTCGCGCACGTCGCCGAGGAAGACAGCGCCTCCGGGTGCGAGCAGGCCCAGCGCCGTGTCGAGCACGTCGGTGAGGTAGCCGGCGTCCGGGAAGTACTGGGCGACCGAGTTGATCACGACGGTGTCGAAGGAGCCGGCCGGCAGGCCGTCCGCGTCGGCGGCGGCCTGTACCCGCAGCTCCACCCGTCCGGCCAGGTCCGGCCGTCCGGCCACCTGGGTCCGCAGCCGGTCGACGGCGCCGGCGGCGATGTCGGTGCCCCAGTAGGTCTCGCAGTCCGGGGCGAGCCGGGAGAGCAGCAGTCCGCTGCCCACGCCGATCTCCAGCACCCGGCGCGGGCGCAGCTCGCGGATCCGGGCGACCGTGGCGTCCCGCCACCGGCGCATCTGCTCGACGGGCAGGAGCCGCCCGTCGTAACTGCTGGTCCAGCCCCTGAAGTCGGCGCCGAACGGAGCGGGTTCCGCGTCCTGGTGCCCGGCGTCCCCGTACAGGGAGTCGTAGACCTGCTGCCACTCGTCGAGCTGGGCCCGTGCCGCAGCGTCGCCGCCGCGCCCGCCGTCCGACGGGACGACGTAGGCCACCAGCTGGGTGCCGGACGTCCGGTCCTCCCGTGCGACGACGGCGGCCCGGGCGACGGCCGGGTGGCGCAGCAGCGCCGTCTCGATCTCGCCCGGCTCGATGCGGTGGCCCCGCACCTTGACCTGCTCGTCGGCGCGGCCGGCGAAGTGCAGTTCGCCCGCGGCGGACCACCGGGCCAGGTCGCCGGTGCGGTACATCCTCCCGCCCGGCGCGCCGAACGGGTCGGCCGTGAACCGCTCCGCGGTCAGCGCGGGCCGGTTCAGGTACCCGCGCGCGAGCTGCGCGCCCGCCAGGTACAGCTCGCCCGGCACGCCGGGCGGTACCGGCCGCAGCCGCTCGTCCAGCACGTACGCCCGGGTGCCGGGCACCGGCCGCCCGATCGGCAGCGGGCCGTCCCCGGCCGTGGCGCCCGGCGGCATCCGCAGGGCGACGCAGCCCACGGTCGCCTCGGTCGGCCCGTACTCGTTGACCACGGCGGCCTGCGACTGGGCCCGCCGCCAGGGCGCGAGCTGTTCACCGGTGAGCTGTTCGCCGCCCGCGACGAGGTCCGCGACCGCCGTCCCGGGGCCGGGCGGGGTGGCGCCGAGCAGCGCGAGGTGGCTGGGTGTCACCTTGAGGAAGGTGTACGGGCCCGGGGCCGGCGCGTCGGCGGCGAGTTCCGCGATCAGTACCCGGCCGCCCGCCGTGAGCGGCGCGTACAGCGCGGTGACGGTGAGGTCGAAGGAGACGGGCGAGTGCAGCAGGGCGGTGCCCGCGGTGCCGGGGTACGCCTCGCGGGCGAACGCCAGGTAGGCGGCGAGCGCGCGGTGTTCGACGAGCACGCCCTTCGGTGTGCCGGTGGAGCCGGAGGTGTGGATGACGTACGCGGGGTGCTCCGGGCGCAGCGGCGCGGTGCGCTCGGCGTCCGTCACGTCGTGTTCCGGCTGTGCCCCGGCCTCCCGCCGTGCCTCGTCGCTGTCGGGCGTGAGCCAGCGGGTGTCCGTCTCCGGCAGGTCCCCGGCCAAAGCCGAGCCGGTGATCCCGTACGCGGCCCGGGCGTCGCCGAGCAGGAAGCGCAGCCGTTCGGCCGGGTGTGCCGGGTCGAGAGGCAGGTAGGCGGCGCCGGTCTTGAGGACGGCCAGCAGCGCCACCACCAGCCCGGCCGAGCGCGGCAGGGCGACCGCGACGAGCTGCTCCGGGCCGATGCCGCGCCCGATGAGCAGCCGCGCCAGTTGATTGGCCCGCGCGTTCAGTGCGGCGTAGGTGAGGTGCGTGGCGCCGTCGGTGACGGCCACCGCGACCGGCGTGCGCCGCGTCTGCGCCTCGAACGCCTCGGGCAGCGTCACCGGCGGCGTGCTGAGGGCGGCGCCGTTCCACGTCTCCAGCAGTCGCTCACGCTCGGCGGCGTCGGTGAGGTCGACGGTGCCGATCGGCCGGTCCGGTGCCGCCGCCACGGCGCGCAGCAGCCGGACGAAGCGTGCCGTGAGGGCTTCGGCGGTGCCGTGGTCGAAGAGGTCGGCGCTGTACTCCAGCACGCCGTCGACCCGGTCGGGGGCGCCGTCCTCGGTGTAGTGGTCGGTGAGGCTGAACAGCAGGTCGAACTTGGCCGCGGCCAGCTCGGCGACGTCGGGCGTCACCCGCAAGCCGGACATGGCGAACTCGGGCGTGGCGTTGTTCTGGAGCGTCAGCATCACCTGGAAGAGCGGGTGCCGGGCCGCCGAGCGGGCCGGGTTGAGCAGTTCCACGAGGTGGTCGAAGGGCACGTCCTGGTGGGCATAGGCGGCCAGGTCGGTCTCGCGGGCCCGGTCCAGCAGGGTGCTGAAATCAGGGTCGCCGGAGGTGTCCAGGCGCAGCACGAGGGTGTTGACGAAGAAGCCGACGAGGTCGTCCAGGGCCGCGTCCGTCCGGCCGGCGACGGCGGAGCCGAGGGGGATGTCGGTGCCCGCGCCGAGCCGGGTCAGCAGGGCGGCGAGACCGGCCTGCACGACCATGAACAGGGTCGCGCCGTGCTCGCGGGCCAGCCCGGCGAGCCGGGTGTGCAGCTCCGCGTCCAGCGCGAAGACCACCCGTCCGCCTCGGTGGGCGGCGACCGCCGGGCGGGGGCGGTCGGCGGGGAGCGCCAGCTCCTCGGGCAGGCCCGCCAGCGCCTCGGTCCAGTGGGCGACCTGGGCGGAGATCAGGCTGTCGGGGTCGTTCTCACTGCCGAGCAGGCCGTGCTGCCACAGCGCGTAGTCGGCGTACTGGACGGGCAGCGGCGCCCACGCCGGGGCGTGGCCCGCGCACCGGGCCGTGTAGGCGGTCGACAGGTCCCGGGCGAACGGGACGTTCGACCAGCCGTCCCCGGCGATGTGGTGGAGGACCAGGAGCAGGACGTGATCGTCGGTGCCGACGGCGAACAGGTCGGCCCGCAGGGGCGGTTCGGCGGTCAGGTCGAAGCGGTACCCGGCCGCTTCGGCCAGCGCCCCGGTGAGTCCGGCCTCGTCGGTGCGGTGGGTGCGCAGCTCCACGGCGGCCTCGTCCGGGCCGAGTACGACCTGGCCGGGAGCGCCCTTGATCTCGGGGAAGACGGTGCGCAGGGTCTCGTGCCGGGCGACCACGTCGTCCAGGGCGGCGCGCAGGGCTGCGGTGTCCAGCGGGCCGGACAGCCGCAGTGCGAAGGGCATGTTGTAGGTCGGGCTGGGGCCCTCCAGCCGGTGCAGGAACCACAGCCGGCGCTGCGCGAAGGACAGCGGTACGGCGTCCGGGCGGTGCGTGGCGGGCCGGAGGGCGGGCCGTCGGCTGCCCCCGGTGCCGATGCGGGCGGCCAGGCCGGCCACCGTGGGCGCCTCGAACACGTCCCGTACGGACAGTTCCGCGCCGAGAGCGGCCCGGACGCGGGAGACGAGCCGGGTGGCGAGCAGCGAGTGTCCGCCCAGATCGAAGAACCCGTCGTCGATGCCGGGCAGGGGACGGCCCAGCACGTCGGCGAAGATGCCGCACAGGATCTCTTCGTGGAGGGTGCGCGGAGCGCGTCCGGGGGCCTGGGCGGTGGTGTCCGGGGCGGGCAGGGCGCGGCGGTCCAGCTTTCCGTTCGGCGTCAGCGGCAGCGCTTCGAGGACGACGATCTCGGCCGGCACCATGTAGGCGGGCAGCGTGCGGGCGACGGACTCGCGCAGCCCGTCCGGCTCCGGACCGGTTCCCGGCGCGGGTGCCACGTACGCCACCAGCCGCTGGTCGCCGGGCCGGTCCTCGCGGAGGACGACGGCGGCCTGAGCGACGTCGCCGTGCCGGGACAGGGCGGTCTCGATCTCGCCGAGTTCGATCCGGAAGCCGCGCAGTTTGACCTGGTCGTCGGCGCGCCCGGCGAACTCCAGCACTCCGTCCGCGGCCCACCGCGCGAGGTCGCCGGTACGGTACATCCTGCCCCCGCCTTCGGCCGGGGGGACCCCCGTGCCCGGCGCGAACGGGCAGGCGACGAACCGTTCCGCCGTCAAGCCCGGTCGCGCGAGATAGCCCCGGGCGAGCTGCACCCCGGCCAGGTACAGCTCCCCGGTCACGCCCGGCGGGACCGGCCGCAGGGCGGCGTCCAGCACGTACGCCCGGGTGTTGTGGACCGGACGGCCGATCGGCACCGGGCCCGGCCGGTCCGCGCAGGCCCAGGAGGTGACGTCGACGGACGCCTCGGTCGGACCGTAAAGGTTGTGCAGCTTCGAGCCGCCCAAGATGTCCCGGCCGTGTGCGGCCAGTTGTGCGGACAGCGCCTCACCGCTGCACAGCACCCGCCGCAGGCTCGTGCACTGCGCGGCGGCGGGCTCGTCCAGGAAGGCCCGCAGCATCGACGGCACGAAGTGCACGGTCGTCACGCCTTCTTCGCGGATCAGCGCGGCCAGGTACGCCGGGTCCCGGTGGCCGTCCGGCCGGGCGACGACCAGCCGGGCGCCGGTGATCAGCGGCCAGAAGAACTCCCAGACGGACACGTCGAATCCGTACGGGGTCTTCTGCAGCACGGCGTCGGAGGCGTCCAGCCCGTACTCGGCCTGCGCCCACAGCAGCCGGTTGACGACGCCCGCGTGCGGCACGACGACGCCCTTGGGCGTGCCGGTGGAGCCCGAGGTGTAGAGCACATAGGCCGGGTGCGACGGGGAGAACGGCGCGGTACGCCCGGTGCCCGCCGTCTCAAGCCGGGGGTTGCGCACGCCGTCCACGTCATCCAGAACACACACCGGATGCGCCTCGTCCAGCATCGCCCGGGTGCGCTCGGCAGGGTTTTCAGGGTCGACGGGCAGATAGGCCGCGCCGCTCTTGAGCACCGCCAACAGCGCCACCACCAGCTCCACGGAACGCGGCAGGGCTACGGCCACCACCTGCTCCGGCCCCGCGCCTTGCTGGACGAGGGCCCGGGCCAGCCGGTCCGTCCACGCGTCCAGCTCCGCGTACGCCAGGGTGCCGCCCTCGCCGGCCACGGCCACCGCGTCAGGTGTACGGGCCACCTGCGCCGCGAACAGCTCCGGCAGCGTGACCGGTGGCAACGGCCGCTCGGTGGCGTTCCACCCCGCCAGCACCAGCTCCCGCTCGGCCTCGTCCAGTACCGGCAGGTCTTCCAGCGTCCGTGCCGGGTCGGCCGCCACCGCCTCCAGCACCCGCACGAAGCGGGCGGCGATGCGGTGCGCCGTCTCCGCGTCGAACAGGTCGCTCGCGTAGTCGAGTTCGCCGGTGAGCCCGCCTGCCTCGCCCTGCGGACCGGTCCGCTCGCTCACCGTGAACGCCAGGTCGAACTTCACCGCCGTGGTCTCCACCGGCACCGCGCTCACCGCCAGCCCCGGCAGGCCCAGCGGCGCCTCACCGGCGTTCCGCAGCGCCAGCATCACCTGGAAGAGCGGGTGCCGGGCCAGTGACCTGACCGGTTCCAGGTGCTCCACCAGGTGCTCGAAGGGCACGTCCTGGTGGTCGTAGGCGGCCAGCGCGGTTTCGCGGGCCCGCGCCACCAGGTCGGTGAAGGCGGGGTCGCCGCCGGTCGCGGTGCGCAGCACGAGGGTGTTGACGAAGCAGCCGACCGCATCGTCCAGCGCGTCGTCGGTGCGTCCGGCCACCGGTGTGCCGAGGGGGATGTCGTCGCCCGCCCCGAGCCTGCTGAGCAGGGCGGCGAGTGCGGCCTGGACGACCATGAACAGGCTCGCGTCGCAGGCGCCGGCGAGGGCGGCGAGCCCGGCGTGCGCGGCGGCGTCCAGGGTGAACGGCACCCGGCCGCCCCGGTGGCGGGCCACGGCAGGGCGGGGCCGGTCGGTGGGGAGCGGCAGTTCCTCGGGGAGTCCTGCCAGCGTCTCGGTCCAGTACGCCGTCTGCCGGGCGATCAGGCTGTCCGGGTCGGTGGGGTCGCCGAGGAGCCGGTGCTGCCAGAGGGTGTAGTCGGCGTACTGGACCGGCAGCGGCGTCCAGGGCGGGGCCTCGCCCGCTCGGCGGGCGGCGTAGGCGGCGGTGACGTCCCGGGTGAGCGGCAGGTTGGACCAGCCGTCGCCCGCGATGTGGTGCAGCACGAGCACCAGGACGTGGTCGTCGGGGCCGAGGGCGAGCAGTTCCGTGTGCAGCGGGGGTTCGGCGGCCAGGTCGAACGGGTGCGCTGCCGCGGCGGCCACCGCCGCCGCCAGGCCGGTCTCGTCCACGGCGCGGCACGGCAGTGCGGGCGCGGCCCGCTCCGGGGCGAGCACGACCTGCTCGGGGGTGCCGGCGGTCTCGGGGTAGACCGTGCGCAGGACTTCGTGCCGGGTGACGACGTCGGCGAGGGCGGCGGCGAGCGCGGCACGGTCGAGATCGCCCCGCAGGCGCAGCGCGAGCGGCATGGCGTACGCGGCGCCGGCGCCGTCCAGCCGGTTGAGGAACCACAGGCGTCGTTGCGCGAACGACAGCGGGAGTGTGCCGGGGCGTTCGACAAGGCGCAGAGCGGGCCGCGCCGCGCCTCCGGCGTCGAGCCGCGCGGCGAGGGCGGCCACCGTGGGCGCCTCGAACACGTCCCGTACGGACAGTTCCACGTCCAGTACGGCGCGGACGCGCGACAGCAGCCGGGTCGCCAGCAGGGAGTGCCCGCCGAGGTCGAAGAACCCTTCGTCGACACCGGGCCGTCTGCAGCCCAGCACCTCGGCGAACAGCCCGCACAGGATCTCTTCGCGGGCCGTGCGCGGTGCCCGGCCGCCCTGGGGTACGGCGGGGCCCGGGACGGGCAGGGAGCGGCGGGCCACCTTGCCGCTCGGGGTGAGCGGCAGGGCGTCCAGCGGCACCACGGCGGAGGGGACCATGAACTCCGGCAGCGTCCGGGCGGTGTGGGCGCGCAGCCCGGCCGGGTCCGGCACGGCGCCGCGCGCCGCGACCGTGTAGGCGACCAGCCTGCGGTCGCCGGGCCGGTCCTCGCGGACGACGGCCACGGCGTGGGCCACGTCCGGGTGCCGCGCCAGCACCGCCTCGACCTCACCGAGTTCGATACGGAACCCGCGGAGCTTGACCTGGTCGTCGGCCCGCCCGGCGTACTCCAGCTCGCCGTCGGCGGTCCACCGCGCGAGGTCCCCGGTCCGGTACATCCGGGCGCCCGGCACGCCGCTGAAAGGGTTGGCCACGAACCGTTCGGCGGTCAGGACCGGCCGGTTCAGGTAGCCCCGGGCGAGCTGCGCGCCCGCCAGGTACAGCTCGCCCCGTACCCCCGGCGGCACTGGACGCAGCCCGGCGTCGAGCACGTACGCCGCCATGCCGGCGACCGGACGCCCGATGCGGGGCCGTTCGCTGCCGGACACGGTGGCACCGATCGCGTCGACCGTGCACTCGCTGGGCGCGTAGTAGTTGTGCACCTCGGTGGCGGACAGGTCCCGCAGCCGCTGCCACAACCCTGGGCCGGTGGCCTCGGCGCCGTGCAGGATCGCGGCGGGCTGGTGCCCCTCCGCGCCGAGCAGGCCGAGGCCGAGCAGTTCCTGGGTGAGGGTCGGGGTGATGGACAGGTAGCCGATGCCGTGGTCCCGCACGTACGCGCCCAGCGCGACGGCGTCGCGGCGGGTGTCCTCGTCGACGAGGTGCAGTTCGTGGCCCGCGAGGAGGGCGAGGAGCTGCCCGACGCACAGGTCGAACGAGAGCGACGCGGTGTGCGCCGCCCGCAGCCGGCCGCCCGCCGCCCGCGCCGCCGGGGCGAAGACGCGCTCGCGGTGGTTGGCGAACAGGTTCGCGATGCCGCCGTGCCGTACGGCCACGCCCTTGGGCACGCCGGTCGAGCCGGAGGTGTAGACGATGAACGCGGCGTGATCGGCCCGGACGGCGGGCACCGGGAACGGCTCGCCGTCCGCGTCCGGCCGTTCCCCCGTACCGAGGAGGACGGTGTCCGCGGCCTGGCCCTCCAGCACGCCGGCCAGGCCGGGCTCCGCGACGAGCACCCGCACCCCGGAGTCGGCGACCATGAACGCCAGCCGCTCGGCCGGGTAGTCCGGGTCCAGGGGCACGCACGCCCCGCCGGCCTTCCAGATCCCGAGCATCGCCGGGACCATCCACGCCGACCGGGACACGCACAGCCCGACCAGCGTGTCGGGGCCGACACCGCGTTCCGCCAGCCCACGGGCCAACCCGTCTGCCCGGGCCCGTAGTTCGTCGAACGTCAGCGTCGTGCCGGCCGCGACGACGGCGGGCGCGTCGGGGGTCAGCGCCGCCTGCCGTTCGAACAGCTCGGGGACGGTGAGGGCGGGCGCGTCCCGCGGGGTGCCGGCCCAGTCACCCAGAATCCGTGCCCGCTCCGCCGGGGAGAGGATGTCCAGTTCCCCGATGCGCCGTCCGGGGCCGTCGGCCGCGGCGCCGAGCAGCCGGACGAAGCGGGCCACCAGTTCCTCGGCGGTGGCGTGGTCGAAGAGGTCGGTGCTGTACTCCAGGATGCCGCCGAGGCCTGCGGGCTCGCCGGCCGGGCCGCGCTCCTCGACCAGCCCGAAGGACAGGTCGAACTTGGCGGTGCCGACCTCGGCCATGTCCGGGCTCACCCGCAGTCCGGGCAGGTCGAGCCGGGGCCGGGCGTTGTTGTGCAGGGTCAGCATGGTCTGGAACAGCGGGTGCCGGGCGGCCGAGCGGGCCGGGTTCAGCACCTCCACCAGGTGCTCGAAGGGCACGTCCTGGTGGGCGTAGGCGGCCAGCGCGGTCTCCCGCACCCGGCCCAGCAGCTCCTCGAAGGCCGGGTCGCCGGAGGTGTCCAGGCGCAGCACGAGGGTGTTGAGGAAGAATCCGACGAGGTCGTCGAGCGCGTCGTCGGTGCGCCCGGCGATGGCGCTGCCGAGCGGAATGTCGGTGCCCGCGCCGAGGCGGGTGAACAGGGCGGCGAGGCCTGCCTGGAGCACCATGAACAGGCTCGCGCCCGAGGTACGGGCCAGCTCCTCCAGGCGGGCGTGCAGACCGGCGTCGACGGAGACGGTCACCACGCCGCCGGTGTAGCCGGGCACCGCCGGGCGGAGCCGGTCGGCGGGCAGGTCCAGCTCCTCGGGCAGCCCGTCGAGCGTACGGGACCAGTAGGCGACCTGCCGGGCGGCCAGACTGCCCGGGTCGTCCTCACTGCCCAGCAACTCCTGCTGCCACAGGGTGTAGTCCGCGTACTGGACCGGCAGCGGCTCCCAGCGCGGCGCCTGCCCGGCCCGGCGGGCCGCGTACGCCTCGGACAGGTCCCTGGCCAGCGGACCGTTCGACCAGCCGTCGCCCGCGATGTGGTGGACGACCACGATCAGGACGTGCAGGTCCGGGCCGAGCGCGCACAGCTCCGCGCGCAGCGGCAGCCCTCGGGTCAGCTCGAAGCGGTGGGCCGCCGCCGCGACGACGGTCGCGGCGAGTTCGTCCTCGTCTTCGACGTGCCGTACCGGCAGCTCGACGGATGCGGCGGCAGGACCGGCGTCCAGCACGGCCTGCCGCGGTGTGCCGCCGCTGTCCGGGAAGACCGTGCGCAGGCTCTCGTGCCGGGCCACCACGTCGCCGAGCGCGGCGGTGAGCGCGGCGCGGTCGAGCGGGCCTTCCAGCCGTACGACGAAGGGCAGGTTGTAGTTGGGAGCCCCTTCGAGCTGGTGCAGGAACCACAGCCGGCGCTGCGCGAACGACAGCGGCACCGTCTCCGGGCGCCGGGGGAAGGGACGGAGCGGGGGGCGCCTGCGGCCGGACCCGTCCTTCAGCCGGGCCGCGAGCCCGGCCACCGTGGGCGTCTCGAACACGGCCCGTACGGGCAGTTCGGCGCCGAGCACGGTCCGCACCCGGCTGACGAGGCGGGTGGCGAGCAGGGAGTGGCCGCCGAGGTCGAAGAACCCGTCGTCGACACCGGCCCGGGGGACGCCGAGCACCTCGGCGAACAGGCCGCAGAGGATGTCCTCCTCCGGGCTGCGCGGCGGGCGCCCGGTGCTCGCCGGCGCCAGTGCGGGGGCGGGCAGGGCCTGCCGGTCCACCTTGCCGTTACGGGTCAGCGGCAGCGCGCCCAGGGTGGTGAACAGCGCCGGGACCATGGGCTCGGGCAGCCGCCGCGCCAGGTACGCGCGCAGCTCCGCCGGGTCCACCGGTTCCGCACCGGCGTCGTCGGACGGTACGACGTACGCCGCGAGCCGCTGGTCGCCGGGCCGGTCCTCCCGTACCACCACCGCCGCCCGCGCCACCGAGGGATGACCGGCCAGCGCGGCCTCGACCTCCCCCGGCTCGACCCGGTGGCCCCGGATCTTGACCTGCTCGTCGGCGCGGCCCGCGAAGACCAGCACCCCGTCCGCGGTCCACCGGGCGAGGTCGCCGGTCCGGTACATCCTCTCCCCCGGCGCACCGAACGGGCAGGCCGTGAAGCGCTCCGCCGTCAGGCCGGGACGGCCGAGATAGCCGCGCGCGAGCTGCGGCCCGGCGACGTACAGCTCCCCCGCCACGCCCGGCGGCACCGGACGCAGCCCGGCGTCGAGAACGTACGCCCGCATACCGGTCATCGGCCGGCCGACGGGAACGGTGGTGCCGTCCGCCGTCTCGCCGGGAGCCAGATGGAGGTCCAGGCACCCGACGGTCGCCTCCGTCGGTCCGTAGTGGTTGACGACGGCCACCTCGGGGTGGCGTGCCCGCCACTCTTCGAGGGGGGCTGCCGGCAGCGCCTCGCCGCCGAGCACGATCTGCCGCACCGGCGCGAGTTCGGCGGGCAGCGCGGCCAGCAGGCCCAGGTGGCTCGGGGTCGCCTTCATGAACGTCGCCGGGGTACGGGCCAGCAGCGCCGTCAGCCAGGGGTCGTCGTCCAGCCCGGCCACGACCGCGCAGCCGCCGGAGGTCAGCGCCCCGTACAGGCCGGTGACGGCCAGATCGTAGGCCAGGGAGGTCGGGACGAGGACCGTCCCGTCCAAGCCCGTGTACACGCGCCGGGCGCGGGCCACGTAGTGCGCGAGGCCGCGGTGGGTGACCACCACGCCCTTGGGGCGGCCCGTGGAGCCGGAGGTGTAGATCACGTACGCGGGGTGTTCCGGCAGCATCGGAGCACTCCGGTCGGCGTCGGTGGGGCGGGTCGCGGACTGCCGCTCCAGCGCCCGCGCGGTGTCCGGGTCGTCCAGCAGCAGACGGGCGGTGCCGGTGTCGTCGGAGAGCGCGGCCGCCGAGGCGCCGTCCGTCAGCAGCAGGGCGGGGGCGGCGTCAGCGAGCAGCCCGGCGATACGGGCACCCGGCTGCGCCAGGTCGAGCGGCAGGTAGGCGGCGCCGGTCTTGAGCACCGCGAGCAGCGCGACGACCAGTTCGGCGGAGCCGGGCAGCGCGACGGCGACCACCCGCTCCGGACCGATGCCCCGGGAGATCAGCAGGCGGGCCAGGCGGTTGGCCCGGGCGTCGGCCTGCGCGTACGACAACTCGGCGTCGGGCGCGGCGATCGCACGGGCCTGCGGGGTGGCTGCGGCCTGCCGCTCGAACAGCTCCGGCAGCGACGCGGTGGGCCGGACGTCCTCAGCGGCGGCTCCGTTACCGGTGCGGCTGCCAGTACCGCTGCCGCTGCCGCTCCACTCGGTCAGCAGTCGGTGCCGCTCGGCCTCGCCGAGGATCTCCAGGGCGCCCAGCGGCAGGTCCGGGTCGGCCGCCGCTGCCTCCAGCAACCGTACGAAACGGGCCGCCAGCGCCTCGACGGTTCCCCGCTCGAACAGGTCTGCGCTGTAGCCGACGTACCCCTCGACACCACCGGGACCGCTCCCGGCATCCGCGGCCTCGGTCAGGTTGAACGTCAGGTCGAACTTGGCGGTACCCGACTCCACCCGCTCGGCCTCGGCGCGCAGCCCGGGCAGCGCGTCCGGCGCCGCCGTCCGGCCGGTGAGCGTCAGCAGCACCTGGAACAGCGGGTGCCGGCTCAGCGACCTGGCAGGGTTGAGCACCTCCACGAGGTGTTCGAAGGGCACGTCCTGGTGGGCGTAGGCCGCCAGGTCCGTCTCCCGTACACGGGCGAGCAGTTCGCCGAAGTTCGGATCGCCGGAGGTGTCGGTGCGCAGGACCAGGGTGTTGACGAAGCAGCCGATCAGGTCGTCCAGGGCGTCGTCGGTACGTCCCGCGACGGGCGAGCCGAGCGGGATGTCGGTGCCCGCGCCGTGCCGGGTCAGCAGCGCGGCCAGCCCGGCCTGGAGGACCATGAACAGGGTCACCCCGTGGGCCTCGGCCAGCGCCGCGAGCCGCGCGTGCAGGGTGGCGTCCAGGCGCAGCGGCACGGTCCCGCCACGGTGGCTCGCCACGCCGGGGCGAGGGCGGTCGACGGGCAAGGCGAGTTCGTCGGGGAGCCCGGTCAGCGTGCGGGCCCAGTACGCCACCTGCCGCGCGATGAGGCTGTCCTCGTCGCGCTCCTCCCCCAGCAGGTCCAGCTGCCACAGCGTGTAGTCCGCGTAGGACACCGGCAGCGGGGCCCAGGAGGGCTCCTCGCCGCGCAGGCGGGCCGCGTAGGCGGTGGACAGGTCACGGCCCAGGGGCACCATGGACCAGGCGTCGCCCGCGATGTGGTGCACCACCAGCGACAGCACGTGCCGGTCCGGGGCGAGCGCGAACAGCGCCGCGCGCAGGGGCAGTTCGCTGGTCAGGTCGAAGCCGGTGGCGGCGCTCCGCGCCAGGACCTCCGTCAGCCCGGCCGCGTCGATGCCGCGCGCCGGCAGGGTGACGGCGGCGGCGCCGGGGCTCCGCACCACCTGCCGCGGCACGCCGTCGACCTCGGGGAAGACCGTACGCAGACTCTCGTGCCGCGCCACGACATCGGTGAGCGCCGCTTCCAGCGCGGCCCGGTCGAGTGCGCCCTCCAGCCGCAGGACGAACGGGATGTTGTAGTCGGCCCCGGCCTCGCGGCCCTCCAGCCGGTTGAGGAACCACAGCCGCCGCTGGGCGAACGACAGCGGCAGTGCCTCGGGCCGTTCCGTGCGCAGCACCACCGGCCGGGCTTCCCCGCCCGACTCCCGTACCGCCGCGGCCAGTCCCGCCACGGTCGGCGTGTCGAACAGGACGCGGATCGGCAGTTCGGCACCGAGGGCGGTCCGTATCCGGCTCAGCAGCCGGGTCGCCAGCAGGGAATCCCCGCCGAGGTCGAAGAACCCGTCGTCGACGCCCACCTGCTGCACGCCGAGGACTTCGGTGAACAGGTCGCACAGCACCCGCTCGGCCGTGTCGCGCGCCGGGCGGTGTGCCGCCCCCGGGGTGTATTCCGGGGCCGGCAGAGCGGCCCGGTCCAGCTTGCCGTTGGCCGTCAGGGGCAGTCGGCCCAGGACGACGACGGCCGCCGGGACCATGTGTCCCGGCAGGTGCCGTCCGGCGAACTCGCGCAGTGCGGCGGGCTCAGGGCGGGGGCCGTCAGCGGGCACCGCGTAGGCCACCAGCCGCCGGTCGCCGGGCCGGTCCTCGCGCAGCAGCACCACAGCCTGCGCCACCGCCTCGTGCCGGGCCAGTACGGCCTCGACCTCTCCCGGCTCGATACGGAACCCGCGCAGCTTGACCTGGTCGTCCGCCCGTCCGGCGTGGTCGAGCCTGCCGTCCGGGTGCCTGCGCACCCGGTCCCCGGTGCGGTACATCCGCTCCCCGGGGCGGCCGAACGGGTCGGCCACGAAACGCTGCGCGCTCAGGCCCGGCCGCCCGAGGTAGCCGCGGGCGAGGCCGGGGCCCGCCACGTACAGCTCGCCGGTGACGCCCGGCGGCACCGGCCGCAGGGCGTTGTCGAGCACATGGGCCCGCAGGTCGGGTATCGGCTCGCCGATCACGCTGCGGGGCGGTTCGGCGGTGGCGTCCCGCTCGTCCAGCGGGGCGTGGGTGACATGCACGGTGGTCTCGGTGATGCCGTACATGTTCACCAGGCGCGGCGCGTCGGCCGGATGGCGCTCGTACCACTCGCGCAGCCTGCCGGGGTCCAGCGCCTCACCCCCGAAGACGACCGTGCGCAGCGCCAGCCGCGCCGAGAGCTCCGGGTGGTCGCGGTCGGCCCGTGTCAACGGGTAGAAGGCGGACGGCGTCTGGTTGAGCACCGTCACCCGGTGGCGTACGAGCAGGTCGAGGAAGCGCTCGGGGGAACGGCTGACGTCCTGCGGGACGACGACCAGCCGGCCGCCGTGCAGGAGCGCCCCCCACAGTTCCCACACGGAGAAGTCGAAGGCGTAGGAGTGGAACAGCGTCCACACGTCGTCGGGGCCGAAGCCGAACCACGCCTCGGTCTGCCGGAACAGCCGCACGACGTTGCGGTGCGGGACCGCCACGCCCTTGGGGGTGCCGGTCGACCCGGAGGTGTAGATGACGTACGCCGGGTGCGCGGGGTCGAGCCGCCCGGCGCGCTCGGTGTCGGCCAGGCCGGCGTCGGTCAGGCCGGCGTCGGTCAGGCCGATGCCGGTCAGGCCGTCTCCGGGCCCGGCGGCGAGGGCGCGTACGGTGGCGGCGTCGTCCAGCCGTACGACGTCCGCTCCGTACGGAGCCCCGTCGGCCGGTTCGCCCGTGGTGACCAGGCACACCGGGTCGGCGTCACGGAGCATGAGCGCGATCCGCTCCGCCGGGTGGCCGGGGTCGACCGGCAGGTACGCGGCGCCCGTCTTCACCACCGCGAGCAGCGTCACCACGAGGTCGGCGGAGCGCGACAGCGCCACGGCCACCAGCCGCTCCGGGCCCGCTCCCCGCTTCAGCAGCAGGCGCGCCAGGCGGTTGGCGCGGCGGTTGAGTTCGGCATAGGTCAGCTCGCCGTCTTCGGTGACGACGGCGACGGCCCCGGGGGTGCGCGCTGCCTGCGCTTCGAACAGCGTCGGCAGCGTCGGTCCGGGTGTACCGGCCTCGGGAGTACCGGTCACGGGGATGCCGGCCTCGGGACCGTCCGCCGCCGACCGTACGGGCAGCACCTCGGCGCGCTCGCCGGGCAGCAGGAAGTCGATACGGCCGACGGGACGTGCCGGGTCGGCCGTGGCGAAGCTCTCCAGTACGCGCAGGAAGCGCCGCTGATGCGCGGCGGTCTCCGCCGCGTCGTACAGGGCGGGGTTGGTGTCGGCGTCGAGGTGCAGCGCGCCGCCGCCCAGGCGGTCGTCGAGACGGAAGGAGAGATCAGTGACGGGCCCGACGGACAGGTTGTGGGCGGTCGCCCGGGCCTCGCCGAAGGTCAGTTCGGTGGCGAAGGACATGATGTTGACGGTCGGGCCGAAGAGGCGGCGCTCGCCGCCGACCGTCCGCACATCGCGGACGATGTCCTCGTACCGGTACCGCTGGTGCCTGAGCAACTTCCGGGCTTCGGCGGAGACTTGGCGTAACAGATCCCGGCCGCTCATGCCGGGCCGGACCTCCACCCACAACGGCAGTTCGTTGGACATCGGCCCGCGGATGTGCCGGCCGCCGCCGCTGCGCGCGGTCACCGGAATGCCGAGGGCCA
This sequence comes from Streptomyces paromomycinus, assembly GCF_003865155.1. NCBI lineage: Bacteria > Bacillati > Actinomycetota > Actinomycetes > Kitasatosporales > Streptomycetaceae > Streptomyces > Streptomyces paromomycinus. The sequence goes on from NZ_BHZD01000001.1 coordinate 861,898, forward strand.
CCTCGTCGGCGCCGGTCATCCGGCCGAGGTAGAGCGCCGCGGCCGCGATCACGGGGACCGGCAGGCCGACGCCCGCCCGGCGCGCCAGCGCGCGCAAGCCGTCGGCGGTCGCGTCCGGTACGCGGGTGCCGTACCGCAGGAAGCTCCGCGAGACCCGGGCCGTCCGGCCCGCGAGGTTCACCGGCTCGGGACGGCCCGCCAGCCGGTCCAGCCAGTGGGCCCGGTCCCGCGCGAAGCGCTCCGACTCCCGGTACTCGGCGTCGTCGGCCAGCAGCAGATCCAGCGAACCGCTGCCGTCCGCGCGCTGCGGAGCCCCGGTGACCAGGGCCGTGTAGATCTCCGCCACCCGGTGCGTGAACAGCGCGCACATGTAGCCGTCGGTGACGAGGTGATGGGCACGCAGGTAGAAGAAGGCACGGCCGGCCCCGGCCCGCAGCAGCGCCAGAGTGACCGTCCGGCCCGCCTCCAGGCCTCCCGGCCGGCCCGTCTCCGCCCGCATCCAGGCCTCGGCCGCCGCCCCCGGGTCCGGCTCCGCGCCGACGTCGAGCACGCGGAACGACCAGGTGCCCCCGCGCTCGATCGTCTGGCAGGGCCCCCGGCCGTCGTCGGTGAAGCGGACGTTGAGCGAGTCGGTCTCCGTCACCGCCCGCCGCACCGCGGTTTCGAACGCCGACAGATCGAGGGGGCCTTCGATCTCCACGTACTCGGCGGTGTGATAGCTGGGGCTGTCCGGGTCGAGCTGCTGCGCGAACCAGATGCCACGCTGCGCCGACGACAGGGGCCGGCTGTGGTGCGGAGTACCGGGCACTACCCTTCCCATCTTCTTCCGGTGCCCGCCGGGCGGCGGAGCAGGTGGACATCGCGCCGCCGCCCCGGCTCGGCCGACCCGTGGGCACGCGGAATTCCGCATGCCGTGGCGACTCGTGCGGGCTCGGGGTGCCGGTACGGGACACCGGCGAAACGGTGCGCCCTGCGGGCCGCCCCGGGAGAGCGGCAAGGTGATGTTCGAATGAGCGGATTTCGGGTCGGAGGGGCATAACCTGCCCGACGCGAAGGACGATACAGAAGTTCAACATTCGAACACCACGTGCCTCACGTCACGTTTGACGCCACCCGTTACCGCGCCGCGAGGAGCCTTCGCTGGTCAGGGTGACGAACGTGAAACCGGTTACCTGGTTGCCCACGGCACGAATCGAACGATCATGACGCGAACCGACCGTCCGTCCCATGCGATTTCAGTCATTGCGCCGACGCACCCGGCACGCGCCATTTTGGTCGCCACGGAACACGGCGGAGCAGCGCGGAAACGGAATCACCCGGCGGCGCCGACGGGCCCGCGACGGGAAGGGCAATTCGCCGTACTCAAAGGGCAATTACGGCGGGCAGGAAGGGCAGTTCCGACGTACGCGGAGGGCAGTCGCGGCGGACAGGAAGGGCACCCCCGGTACACGCGGAGGCGCCCCACCGCCCGCACCGCCGAACCGCCCCTCGGAACGTCAGCCCACGAAGCACCCCATGGCAGCCCACAACGCCCCGCTCAAACCTCGACGCCCCCCGAAAGCGCAAAAGTTAATGCCGCAGAAACAACTTTTCGGCCGCACCCCAAAGCCGCCCCGCTGCCCCCAACCCACCCCTCCCCTAAGCAATTCACCACCCCACTCCCCACTCCCGCCCTTCCCCACGCTCACCCCTCCCCGCCCCCACCCCCACTCCGCGGCCACAGGGCGATGGCGACCAGCACGGCGGCCCAGACCCCCAACGGCGTCACGGGCCAGTAGAAGCCCAGTTCGTCCTTCCGCAGGCACTGCACACCCCAGACCGCCGACATGATCACCCCGCCGCCGAGCCAGTAGCGCCATTCGGCCAGCCACTCCCGCAGGTCCTTGCGGTCGCGTTCCCGGGCGAGCGCCTTCTCCCGGTCCTGGTCCGAGGTGCGCGTGACAGGATCGAGCCGGTCGTCCATGTGTCCGTCCCCCTTCGTACGGTCGGCCCGGCACCGAGGACGCCCCGGGCGACAACTTCAGAATACGACCGTATCTTAAAGACGCCGGTGCGGTCGGCAAAAGCCTCGGCGACAGCGGAGCCGGAACGAGAAATGGGAGCGGAGCCTCATGCCCAAGACGGTGGACCGGGACGAACAGCGCCGGCAGATCGGCGCCGCCCTGCTGTCCCTGGCGTCCGAACGCGGCCTGGACGAGGTGAGCGTCCGTACGGTGGCCACGTACTGCGGCCGCTCTCCCGGAGCGGTGCAGAAGTACTTCCGTTCCAAGGACGAGATGCTCGCCTTCGCCGCCGAGATGGCGGGCGAGCGCATCGAGGCACGGATGGCCGCCGTCGACCCCGGGCTGCCGCCGCGCGCGGCCCTGCGGGCCCTGGTACTGGCCACCTTGCCCGTGGACGCCGAACGCCGGGCCGAGGCAGCGGCCCAACTGGCCTTCGCCGTCCGCGCCGCGCACCACGAGCCGCTCGCCGAAGTGCGCCGCCGGGTCGACCGGGAAATCCGGGAGGCACTCGCGCACTGGCTCACCTCCGCCGGGTACGGTCACGGCCCCGACCCGGCCACGGACTGCCTGGCGATCGCCGACGCGGTGATCGCACTCTCCGACGGACTGGCACTGCGTCTGCTCTACACACCGCATGCCCACGACGACCTGGTACTCGCCCTGAACCGCGGGCTGGAGGCCCTGGTCCCGGCACAGGCCTCCGGCGAGCCGGACGCGCGCTAGCCCAGGCGCGCGCCGGCCGCCGGCCGACGAGGTTGCCTGGTCGGTGCTGCGGCAGGCGCGACACGGCGTGTGGTGGCCAGGGCGAGGACGACGATGGCCAGGCCGCAGGCGGTGACGATCCAGTACCCCGGGAGCACCGCCCGGGTGAACGGCGTACCGGAGCGGTGCAGGCCGGCGGTGAGCACCGCGCCGAGCACCGCGACCCCCAGCGCCTGTCCGAACTGGCGGCTGGTGGCGACGATCGCCGCGGCCACGCCCGCCTGTTCCCGCGGCATGCCGGACATGGCCGCGTCGGTGACCGGCGTGTTGGCCAGTCCGGCGCCGACGCCGATCAGGACGTACGTGGTGAAGAGCAGCGCGTCCGTCGTGACAGCACAGCCGGTGGCGAGCAGGACACCGCCCGTGGCGGTGGCGGCGCCGGCCAGGAGCAGCGGCAGTCGGGGGCCTCGGGTCGCGGTCAGCCGTCCGGAGAGTGGCGAGGTGACGATGTTCATGACCGCCATGGGCAGCAGGTACAGGCCCGCGGCCAGGGCCGACAGGCCGCGTACGTTCTGCAGGTACAGCGTGTTGAGGAAGAGGAAGCCGCCGAGTACGAAGAACGAGAGGACCGCCATGGCACTGGCTCCGCTGAATGCGGCGCTGCGGAAGACCCGCAGGTCCACCAGTGGTTCGGTGCGCCGCCGCTCGTAGAGGACGAGTGCGAGGAGCGCGGCCGGTGCGGCCAGGGCGCAGGCGAGGGTGCGCGGGGCGGTCCAGCCGGCGCCTGGGCCCTCGATGATCGCGTACGTCAGGCAGCCCAGCAGCACGACGACCAGGGCCTGTCCGACCGGGTCCACCCGGCGCGGCCGGGGCGCACGGGATTCCGGTACGAAGCGCGCGGCGCAGACGAACGCGGCCGCCCCGACCGGCAGGTTGAGCCAGAAGATCGACCGCCAGCCCAGACCCTGGACGAGCGCCCCGCCCACCAACGGGCCCCCCGCCATCGCCACACCCATCACAGCGCCCCAGACACCGATCGCCCGGGCGCGTTCACGGGGTGCGGTGAAGGTGTTGGTGAGGATGGACATGGCCACCGGGTTGAGCATCGAGGCCCCGGCCGCCTGGACCGTACGGAAGGCGATGAGCCAGCCCAGGCCGGGGGCGAATCCGCACAGGAGCGAGCCGAGGGTGAACAGGGCCAGACCGGTCCGGAAGACGCGGCGGCGGCCGAGCCGGTCCCCGGCGGACCCGGCGAGCATCAGCAGCGCGGCCAGCACGATCAGGTAGGCGTCGGTGGTCCACTGCAGTCCGGAGAGCGGGCTGCGCAGATCACGCTGCATCGCCGGCAGTGCCACGTTGAGCACCGTGTTGTTGAGGCTGCCGAGGAAGACACTCGTGCAGCAGACCGCCAGGACGAGACGACGTCCCCGGCGGGTCGGTTCGGCTTGAGTGGACACAGCCGGGCCCACCGTCCTTCCTTCGTGGGCCTCCGCGCCGCCCCTGTCACCTTCCCCGCCCGCCGCGCGCAGATCGCGGCGGTGGGCTCAGCGTGCTCCGGAGGCGCGCCCGCAGGGAGACCCTGTCGAAGGGGGCCCTGGCAGGGCCCTCATCCGCCGACCCGGTGAATGCATACTGCGGCTGTGAGCAACGTGCCGGTGAGGAACAAAACGGAGCTGGGTGACTTCCTGCGCAGCCGACGGGGCCGCGTCGCACCGCAGGAGGCCGGTCTGCCGCCGTCGGCGGGCCGCCGGCGTACGGCCGGGCTGCGGCGTGAGGAGGTCGCGATCCTGGCCGGTGTCAGCATCGAGTACTACCGACGCCTGGAGCAGGGCAAACAGCGACGGCCGAGTCCCGCGGTGCTGGAGGCGATCGGGCAGGTGCTCAAGCTGACCGACGACGAGCGCCGCCACCTCGCGGAGCTGAGCCGCGGCCGGCCGCCTGCGCCGGTCTCGGGCGCGCGGACGGGCGAGGCCTCGCGGGCGGTACGGGAGGAGGTCCGCCGGATGCTGGAGATCGCGCACCCGTACCCGGCCTGTGTGCTGAGCCGGTCCAGTGACCTGCTGGCCGCCAACCGGGGTGCGCTGCGCCTCTTTCCCGGCATCGAGGACTGGCCCGAGCCGGAGCGCAACACCGCGCGCTACGCCTTCGTCCATCCCTGCGCCCGGGAGCTGTACGCCGACTGGGAGGACGTGGCCCGCGGCGTCGTGGCCCATCTGCGCGCCGCCGTGGTGGTGCACCCGGGTGCGCCGGACATCCGCGAAGTCGTGGACGAACTCTCCGCCCGCAGCACCGCGTTCGCTTCCCTGTGGCAGCGCTACGACGTCCGGGCGCGCACCAACGGGCGCAAGGTGTACCACCACCCGGAGGCGGGCCGGCTGACGTTGACGTACGAGGCGTACGACGTGGCCCGCAGCGAAGGCCAGCGGCTGATCGTCTACCAGGCGCCGCCGGGAACACCGGACCACGAGGCGCTGCTGCGCCTGTCGGTCTGAAGGGCGGGGCGGGCATCAGCCGTACGGTGGCATGGTGATCTGTGCGACAAGTACCTGCGCCTCCTCGGCCGACGGCTGAGGCATCGGCTGATCCGTGATCCTGGGAGAAGTGCACGGGCCGGACCGCGGGTCGTCGAGCGCAGTGCCGCTTGCTGGTCGCGGACGCGCTGAGCATCGGCCGGCCCGGTACGTCGACGGCCGAGGTGGTGAGCACCACTCCGCTGCCCTCTGCCGGCAGTGGAGCGAGCGTCTGCACGCGCGACCGGCGGTCTCGATGCGAGCCCGGACGTCATGGAGCGGATCGGCGACGCGATCCTCGCCGGTGCGATCACGGTACCGATCGCCGCTGTCCTCCCGATCGAGCAGATGCGCGCAGCCATGACGCTGCAGGCCGGACGGCACGTCCACGGCGAAGTCGTGAGCACGCCGCGGCCGGGGCCTCACTGACCCCGCGCCGTTCGAGGCAACGAGTGAGGAGTTGTACGACCGGCTGCTGACCAGGAACGCGCCTCGGCCGCACCTGTACCTCACCTGTCCCGCCCCAAGCCCCGGCGGATCGCGATCTCCACGGGTGAGTACGCGCCGTCGGCCCGCTCCAGTTCGTACGGCGCGGCCGGCATCAGCGGCGGCTGGGCCATGAAACGCGGCCGCCTCCCGTGGTGCGGCTGTGCCGCGTGCACCAGGAACGGGTGGCACAGGAAGACATCGCCCGGGGACCCCGTGGCCAGGGTGAGCGGCCGGTGGTCGGACGCCGCCACCAGACCGGGTGCCAGGGCCAGCCCGCTGGCACCGTCCTCCCCGTACTCCTCCAGTACCTTCGGCACGTCGAGGTGTGAGCCGACCCTGATGCGGGTCGGGGCGTCCTGGTCACCGACCTCGCTGAACAGGAACAGCATCAGCAGCGCCCGGCCCCGGGAGCGCAGGTTGGTGAAGTACCAGCTCTCGCCCTCCGGCAGATAGCTCCCCTCGATGTGCCAGCCCGCGTCGTCCGGCTCCTGCTCGTGCGGGAAGCGCAGCGGGAAGGTGCCCAGCGAATAGCGCGGCTCCCAGCGCCCCGCGCCGACGAGCAGGTCGTACGCGTGGTGCAGGGCCGGGGAGTTGGGTGCGGCGGCGAACGGCCCTTGTCCCAGACCCGGCACCCAGTGCACGGGCTGCGTCCACGTCGTCGGGTCGTCCGGGTCGCAGCCCGTCTCCCGCCACAGCAGCCGCGCGCAGTCCGCGGCCACACGCGGCGCGACGGCACCCTCCAGCTTCACGAAGCCGTCGCGCAGGAATCGGGATACCAAGGTCGTGTCATCCATGACCCCATCCTGCGGCGACACCGGTCCCGGCCGCCCGACACTTTCCGCACCACCTTTGTCGGGTGTTCACGGAGCCCTTTCCTACCTCCGCGACGGAATCGCACAGTCCCCGATGCGCCCGTGCGGCCGTGCACCCCGTAAGACCCTGGCATCCGGTCGCCGAGCGGCGCATCCGGGCCATCGTCGCGGCGAATGTCCGACGCTCACGATCAGTGAGGCAGGTGTGCGGTAGACCACGGTCGAGAACCACCGGGTACGGGTTCAGGGGCGCGTGGGCGGTGACGTCGACGACCTCGAACGCACCGGCGGACCTCCGAAGAGCACGGAGTGGCACTGCGGGACTCCAGGAACCCGGACCCGGGCGACCTGCGGTTCGCCTGGCCGAAACGGGCCGCTTGCCGAGAAGGCGTACGCAACGGCGAGTTCGGCTGACCGTCGAAAGCACCGAGGCCGCCGTGAAGACTTCGAGCGTTCCGGACACACGGTACGGGGAACCGGTCGCCGGGGACCGGCGGATGCCCGATGCGCCGCAGCAGGGCCAGTCCGTCCGGCCTGCACGAAGTGAGGTGCCGGTGCATATCTCGGCGAACCGCACGATGTGCTGCTGCGGAGTGCCGCGCCGTACTGGTGCGCGGCGGGCGCAGGGCATGCGGAACGTGCGCCGTCGGGGCAGCACGCGAGGGGACGGGCCCGACTCATGCTGCGTGTCGGGTCGTGTTCTGTGTCGGGGGCCGGAAGGTGAGATGGCGAAGGACACGAGAACGAGCGTGGTCATGAAGGCGAGGAGAAAGACGGCGGTTTGCTTGCCCGATAAGTTTGCAGTACTGGGCTACGTGTCCACGGTTGTACTCCCGCCGCCCGTGTCCCCTGCCTCCAGTCTGCCCTGGCTCACGGCCCCCGCCGATGGGTCTCCAACGCCCTCGGCTCGGCCGCCCTGGTCACCACCGCGGCCCTGCCCGCCGCCGACGTGCACACGCTGCTGCCCCGCACCGCTCCCCTGCCATCGTCGGTGCGGTGCAGACTGACAGCCCCGGTCACGACGAGGGCTCCAACCGGCCCCTGAGTGCCGCGAAGTGCACCTTCATGCCCAGGAAGTGCCCCGTTGCCGCCGCAGACTCATCGGGCGACGCGAAGTGGCCTGCGCTCCCCCCACGGGAACGCAGGCCACTTGTCACGGTCGGCCGGAACCGGCTCAGGGAATGTCCGCCCCGTACGCGGTAAGGGCCTCCGTCACCGGCTGGTAGTACGTGGTGCCGCCTCGCGAACAGTCGCCGCTGCCGCCCGACAGGAGTCCGAGGCCGGTGGTCACCGCAGCTGCGCCGCCCCGGTCGTACGTGAACAAGGGCCCGCCGCTGTCGCCGGGCTCGGCGCACACGTTGGTCCTGATCAGACCGTATACGCGGCCCTCCTGATAGGTCACGGTCTGGTTCAGCGCGGTGACGGAGCCGAGGTGCGTCCCGGTCGTGGCTCCACTGCGCGCGACCCGGTCGCCCACGACCGCGTCGCGCACGCCGGTGACAGGAAGCCACCCGCCGTTGTGGAGGTCCACGGCGCTCCAGTGCGGCACCGCCGCGGTGTACCGTGCCAGGGCGTAGTCGTTGCCGGGAAAGCTGGAGCGGACGGTGCGCGCGAACTGCGGCCCGCGCCGGCTCATGGCCCAGCTCCTGACCAGGTTGCCGCAGTGTCCGGCCGTGAGAAAGGCGTCTGGCACGCCGGCTCGCCTGACGTTGAAGCCGAGCGAGCACATGGCGGAGTGGTCCCGGCCGTGAATGGCATCACCACCCTCGATGAGCGTGGTGAGCTTGGCGGAGGTTCTCCGTAGCTCCACCGCTTTGCCCATGGGCTTGAGAAGCGTGGTGAGCCTGGCCAGCCGAGCGCCCTTGACCGTGGGGTCGGCCGAGACCACCACCCGCTTGAGCTGGGGGTCGATCCCCCAGGCCGTGCCGGGGATCAGGGCGCTGCGGTCCAGCGTCGCCATGGCCACCATCAGTGGGTCGGGGGCCCGTACGGCCTGGGATGCAGTACCCGTCGCGGAAGGGGCTCGCGCGACGGCGCCGGCGCTGAACGGGGAAAAGTTCGCGGCCGTCAGGACGGCCAGGGTGGCGGCCGCCAGAGCGGCGGCCCGTCGGAAGAGAAGTGTTCGCTGCACGGCATCTCCCGGATGCATACCGGACTCACGAGTCCGAGGCGGTGTCCTCCCCACGCCGAACCGAACGCGGGCGAGAGCTCCCATGCTTACGAGCAGGAACGCAGTGCGGGGGCGCCGACCAGCACAGCTTCCCCGGAAACCACCCCTGGAAGCGAAAAGACGCCAACAACTGTTCGCCCTACGCAACTCCATCCCGAGACCCGACGGCATCGTTCATCCCGAACGCCCTCTACACACTGCTCCGGCGCCGACCCCATGCGTACTGCTGCCGGACGATGACGTCGGCGAGTTCGCCGCCGATACGAAGGCGACCATGACCAAGGCGACGGACCGCTGCGGAATCAAGGACAGCGTTCTCTTCCCCTGGGTGACCGCGGCTGCCGCCTACGTCATGTGCGTAGATCTCCTACTACGACACGCTGTTCTGCCGGCGCCACCCTCGAACTGATCCGCATCGCGGCAGCCAGTGCGCATCGAGGAACGCTTCCGTCCGGGCGAAGTGGGCGGGCCCGCACCTGAGCCGACATCAGGTTCACCGCCACCTGGCCTGGCGCCGCCGTAGGACATTGACCATGCCCGCTTACGCCTGACTGACCATCCTGCGGCCTGCGACCGAAACGCTGGAACTCGGAAACGGACCCGTGCAGCTCATCCACCTCAACCTGGCAGCGACTGCGCGCAAGAAGTACGGAGGCCGCTGGGGAGCGGCTGGGGAGAATCAACTGCATAGGGAGCAGTTGGCGATCGCCTCAATCCCAGAGGCATGCCGCCGCTCACGCTTGCGAGCCGCTTCCGCTCAGCGGATGGCCCCGTTCTCCTCCAAGGAAGCCACCCCGAACCACTCCCGACTGACACGGAGCCCGTACGGCCAGAGAAGGCCGAAGCTGATCGGACTTGCACCCCCGCCCCCAACCCACCACGCCCCCTGTGACCTGCAAAAATCCAGGTCACAGGGGGCGTGGACGACATCGCGCGCGCCTGGGTCGGACGATCCCCCGCGTCGCCCGACCCAGGCGGCCGATCCGGTGTCCTGGCCGCGTCGGGGCGGACATCCGGAGGTCTGCTGAGTATATTGGCTCTCAGCCAGTCAACGCAGGAGTTAACAGAATGTCCCCCCGCAGCCCCTCGGTCAATGAAGAGTTGCGGCGGCGTTCCCGGGAGCGTTTGTTGCAGGCGACCGTCGAGCTGGTGGACGAGCGCGGGTACGAGGCGACGACGCTCGGGGACATCGCCTGCCGTGCCGGGTCGGCGCGCGGGCTGATCTCGTACTACTTCCCGGGCAAACGGCAGCTGCTGCAGTCGGCCGTGCACCGGCTGATGCACCACTCGTTGCAGGCGGCGCTCGACCGTGAGCCGTTGCCGGCGGGCGAGGACGCGGGCCGTGAGCGGCTGGCGCGGGCGATCGACGCGATTCTGGGGCTGGCGCAGGAGCGTCCGCTGCTGATGCGTACGCACATGGCCGGGATTCTGACGGCGGAAGGTTTCATCCAGTGCCCCGAACAGCAGCGGCTGGCGTTTCTGCTGCGTGACACGGTGGAGCGGTACGGCTCCGAGGACGCGGACACGGACTACCGGCTGTTGCGGGCGTTGTTGATGGGGTCGGTGGTAGCGGTGTTGTTGCCAGGGGCCCCGATGCCGGCCGCGCGGCTTCGGGCGGAACTGTTCCAGCGGTACGGCCTGGACTGGGAGCTGGGGACCCCGCCCAGCGAAGGGCCGGAGCCGCCGTTGGAGGGCCCGCCGCCGCTGCAGGATCCGCCGCCGGCGCTGGATCCGCGGGTCCCGTCGTCGGCGCAGGACCCGTCACCGGTGCAGGAGCCGTCGTCGGCGCAGGAGTCGCCAGTGCAGGAGTCACCGGCGCTGGAGTCACCGGTGCTGGAGTCGCCGGCGCAGGAGTCGCCGGTGCTGGGGCGGGAAGGTGCCGCTGCCGAGGGGTAGGGGCACGGCTCCAGGGTGCCGCGAAGATCGCTCGACCGGGTGAATGCCGATGTGGGCGCGCGGTTCACCCCGCGGGGGTACGGGCTCCCGTCGCCGTTCCGCCGGGCAACCCCGGCGGCACACCTCCCGCGCGCCCCGCACCGGTGCGACTCTGGAAGTACTCCGCGGGAAGGGGCCTTCCGTGCTTCGTGTCGCAGTGATCGGTTCGGGACCCAGTGGCGTCTACACCGCTCAGGCGCTGGTCGGGCAGGAGGCCGTACCGGATGTCGAGGTGTACGTGCTCGACCGGCTGCCGTGCCCGTACGGGCTGGTCCGCTACGGGGTCGCACCCGACCACGAGAAGATCAAATCGCTGCAGCACAACCTCCGTACGGTGCTGGAGCACCCCCGTGTGCACTTCCTCGGCAATGTCGACGTGGGGGCCGACGGTCTCAAGCCGCAGGAGCTGCGGCGCATGTTCCACGCGGTGGTGTACTGCGTGGGAGCCGCCACCGACCGCCGCCTGGGTGTTCCGGGTGAGGAGCTGCCGGGCAGCCACTCCGCCACCGCCTTCGTCTCCTGGTACAGCGCGCACCCGGACGCGGCGGACGGCCGCTTCCCGCTGACCGCGCGGTCGGCGGTGGTGATCGGCGTCGGCAATGTCGCGGTGGACGTGGCGCGGATCCTCGCCCGCGGGGCCGACGAGCTGGCGCGTACGGACGTGCCGCAGGCGGCGCTCGGGGCGCTCGCGGAGAGCCGGGTGGAGGACGTGTGGATGGTGGGGCGGCGGGGGCCGTCGCAGGCCAAGTTCACCACCAAGGAACTGCGCGAACTGGGTGCGCTGCCGGGCGCCGACGTGCTCGTGGAGCCCGGGGAACTGGCGCTGGACCCGGCGTACGGCGACCCTTCCGGGCTGCCCGCGGTGAACCGCCGCAATGTGGAGGTGCTGCGCGGCTGGGCCGAGGGGAAGGGAGCGGAGAAGGAAAGGGACGGGGAAGGAGCGGGCGGGGGGCGGCGGCGGGTCCGGTTGCGGTTCTTTCTGCGGCCGGTCGAGGTGGTCGGTGACGCGGATTCGGGAGTGCGGGGTGTGCGGTTCGAGCGGACGGTTCCGGACGGGCTGGGCGGGGTCACGGGGACCGGGCAGTACGAGGAGATCGCGGCGCAGCTGGTCCTGCGCTCGGTCGGGTACAAGGGGACGCCGCAGCCGGGGCTGCCGTTCGACGCGGCCACCGGGACCGTGCCGCACCGGGAGGGCCGGGTGCTGCGGGAGGGTGTGCCGCGTCCCGGCGAGTACGTGGCGGGGTGGATCAAGCGGGGGCCGACCGGGGTGATCGGCACGAACCGGCCGTGTGCGAAGCAGACCGCGGCCGCACTGCTGGCGGACGCGGACGAGCTGGCGCGCGAGCCGTTGCCGGACGATCCGGTGACCGCGTTGCTGCGCATCGGGCAGCGGCCGGTCCGCTGGCCGGGCTGGCTGGGCATCGAGGCAGCGGAAACAGCGCTCGGCCGGGGGCTGGGACGGACCACCGTGAAGATCGCCGACTGGCCCGGACTGCTGGCGGCAGCCGGCCGGGGAGACGGAACCGGCGACGGGGGCGGGGACGGGGGCAGTGACGGGGGTGAAAGCGCGGGTGGGGGGCGCTGAGCCGGAGCGGCGGAAAGGGGCTGGCGCGCCCGGGTGCCGCTAAGCCCCGCCGGGCTGGGCGTCGAGGCGTTCGTCCTGGAGTTCCGCCGCCTTCAGGACGCGTTCGATCAGGCCGGGGAAGAGTTCGTCCAGGTCGGCGCGGCGCAGCACGTTCATCTTGGCGGTGCCGCGGTAGATCTGGCTGATGACGCCGTGCTCGCGCAGTACGCGGTAGTGGTGCGTACAGGTGGACTTGCTGACGGGCAGCTCGATGACCGTGCAGGACAGTTCGCCCTCGGCGGCGGCCAGGCGGCGTACGATGCGCAGCCGCATCGGGTCGGCGAGTGCGTGCAGTACGTCTTCGAGGCGGATCGCCGAACGGTCCGGGTGGTCCAGGACGCGGGCACCGGGCCGGTCGGCGGATGTCGTCGTGGTGGTCGTCATGGCGGCTCCTGGAAGTCGGCTCCGGGCGGTCGGTTCCTGCCGGGGATCATCATTGTACGAGGAACGTCGTATTTTGACATCCTCGCAGGACGCGCGGGGTGGACAGCCGGTGTGTGACCGGCCGGTTCCGCCGGTACGGGGCACGCTGACGTGGTTTCAGCCGCCGGTGGCCGACATGCATGCGGCCCGCCGGGGCACCCGTGGCGAAAGAGTGAACCGCCGTAGTCCGGCGGGCCGTGCGAGTCCCGCCGGGAACGAGTGAGGTACCTGTACCTGTGAGGTACGCGTGAGGCACGAGTGGCGTACGCGTTGAACGACGGCTGACCACGATTGCCGGACCGCGACCCGGTCGCCGGTTCGCGCCGGAGGGGCGATGACGAACAGGACCGGCTCGTGACCCGTACATGGCGCCCCCTTGCGCGCCGGGAGCGAGGCCTGCCGCGACGGGGAGATGACTCGCCACGCCGGGAACGGGGGCTGCCGCCCCGGGAGGTGGGCCTGCCGCGCCGGGAGCACGGGCTGCCGCGCCGCGGGCGGGACGTTGCCGATACGAAGCGGCGTCTTTCCCGCGCCGGGCGGCGGCCGCCCTCGCCGGAGCGGGGCCCCTCGGGGCCGGGGCGGCGTCCGGCGAGCACCGGGCGTACGGGCGACGGGGCGCCGGAGCGCGCGTCCGGCCTGCCGGCGCGCACCGGCCGGGCCCTCCTGGCGCAGTGGCACCGGGTCGCCGGGCCGACCTGGACGGCGCTGTGCCGTCGCCGGCTGGCCGCGGTACCGCTGACGGCGGCCTCCGTGGTCCTTGTGATCGTCTTTCACGTCCTCGCGCTGACGGATGCCGGAGAACGGCTGGTCTGGTCGGCCGGCGGTGTGCGGGCGGACGTCCCGGTGTGGCTCGTGCTGCTGCGACTGCCGCTGTCGCTGTTCGCGCCCGCGCCGGGGCTCCCGTGGTGGGGAGCGCTCCTGCAAGTGGCCGTGATCTTCGGGGTGGCCGAGTGCGTCCTCGGGACACTGCGCACCCTGACCGTGTCCCTGGTCGTCACGGCCGCGGCGACGTTCTTCGCGCGCTTCCTGCTCACCCTCGGCCCGGGCCATGTCCTGGCGGTCCCGCCGGCCGAGGCGATGCTGGCCGACACCGGTCCGTCCGCGGCCGTACTCGGGCTGCTGATCTGCACCGGACGGGCCTGCCGGGCTCCCGTGCTGAGCATGGGTACGGTGGTGACCTTCTCGCTGGAGTGCGTGCTGACCGTCACCCTCTCCAGCCGCGCCCACCTGGGCGGCATCGCGGCCGCCCTGCTGTGCGCCGCGGTGGCCTGCCGGCCTCCGGCCCGCGCCGCTCCCCTGCCTGCCGCACCCGTCACCGCCGGGCAGGACGCGGTGGGGTGAGTCCGGCCGTCGTCCGGCCCGTACGCGGCCCCTGTACGCGGCCCGGGGAGAGGTCAGCGGGTCGGCGTGACCGCGCGTTCACGGGCCCGCCAGCCAGTCGGTGCACCAGGCGCGGAACCCGGGACTCACCGGTACGAAGCCGCCCCGGTCCGGGTCGATCCGCCAGATCTCGCCCGTGTACGGGCCGTTCAGGACGAGCCGGTCGAAGCTGCCGCAGCCCTGTTCGGCCAGCACGAGGGTGCCCCGGGTCAGCGCATCGTCCGGTGCCCCGATCCGGCCGGGCAGGGGCGCGGTGAGCGGGAACGGTTCGGCGAGCCGGCCCGGCAGCCGGTCTTCCGCCCATGCGTCGTCCACGGCCCACTCCTCGTCGGCCTCCGGGCGGGGGACGGTCAACGGCAGCAGGCCGTGGCCGGGGCCGGCGGGGCCGTTGCCCACCACCGCGACGAAGGACCGGTACTCCGCCGGCAGCGCGATGCCGTGGGATTCTTCGAACGCCCGGATCTCCGCCTCCGGGAGCCGTGGCGCCAGCGCGTAGCGGTGCGTGCCCGCCCCGAAACGCTCCCGGTCCGGATCCCGTGCGGCCATCTCCTGTATCCGTGCGCGGACGCCGTCCTCGCGCCAGTTCCCCATCCGGCGACCGTAGCGGAGGCAGCTAGACTCGAACGCGTGAGCGAATTGCCCCCTGACCTGCCGCGCCTCCGCACCCTGGAGACCTGGCTGCGCCTGCAGCTCGCCGCCGTCCGGGCCCGTATCCAGCACCTCGAACAGGCGGAGCGCGACCGCCCCGTACCGGTCCGGCCGCCCCGGCCCGACTGGCTGCTGGAGACCGAGCGGCTCGGGGGCCGCGACGGGCGGCCGGTCCGCGTCCATGCCGGCGGGTGCGGTCAGGCCCGCGGCCGGGCCATCAGCCGCGAGCAGGCGGTCGAGGCTCTCGGGCGGGGCGTCGAGGCGTGTTACGGCTGCCGTCCGGACACCGAGCTGGGGATGCTCGGCTGAGGCCGAGGGGTGGCGGGGGGGCCGCGGCGGCGGGCGGTGTCCGGCCACTCGTCACCGCCTCCGGCGTGCCCGCAAGGTGGCGATCACGGGCACGGCCGGCTGGATGAGTATGCCGACCCGGTGGGGCACTTCCCCCGGTGTGACGTCCAGGTGGAAGCGCTGCGCCAGCGTGGCCAGCAGCAGCGCCACCTCCACCTGCGCGAACCGGGTGCCGATGCAGCCGCGCGGACCGCCGCCGAAGGGGAACCAGGCGTGGTCGGGGACGACGTCGGGGGCGTCGGCGTCCCAGCGTTCGGGGCGGAAGGCGGTCGGGGCGGGGAACCAGCGCGGGTCGCGGTGGACCGTCCACTGGCTGCACCACACCGCCGTACCGGCCGGGACGGCGGTGCCGCCCAGCACGGCGCCCTCCCGGGCCACGGCGGGGATCACCCAGGACGGCGGATAGATCCGCAGGCCCTCCTTGACGATCTGCCGGGTCCAGGTGAGCCGGTCGTAGTCGTCGACGGTGGGCGGGCGCCCGTCGAGCACCCGGTCCAGCTCGTCGTCCAGCCGGGCCCGCGCTTGCGGAGACCGCGACAGCAGGTACCAGATCCAGGTCAGCGCGGTGGAGGTGGTCTCGTGGCCGGCCGCCCAGAGCGTCACCGCTTCGTCGCGGACCTCCTGGGCGGTGAGCGGGCGGCCTTCCTCGTCCCGGGCTTCGAGGAGCCGGTCCAGCAGGTCGCCGCCGCCCTCGCCGCCTCCGTCGCCGTCGGCGGCCGGTCCGTTCTGCCGCGCGCTGATCAGCCGGTGCACCTCGGCGTCGATGACGGCGAGGGCGCGGAGCAGGCGCCTCCGGGAGGGCGTACGGACCCGGTCCGGCAGGAAGAGTCCGACGCCGCGCAGTTCGCGGGCCATCTCCCGCTCGGCCACCGCCATCGCCGCGCCGAGCGCCCGGGCCCGGTCGCCGAGGTCGTTGCCGAACAGCGTACGGATGACGACGCGCTGGCCGAGGACCACCATCTCCCGGTGCACGTCGACGTGTCCGCCCTCCTGCCATCGGTCGGCCGCCGCGAGGGCACTGTCGACCATGGTCCGGGCGTGGTGGCGCACTTGCCGCGGGCGGACGGCCGGCTGGACCAGACCGCGCTTGCGGCGCCAGTCGGCACCCGTACTGCGCATGACGCTCTTGCCGGTGATCCGCTGGAACGACCAGCCGACCTCCAGGAGGCCGTAGCTGTGCTCCCGGGAGGCGAGGAACTCGGCGATGTGCTGCGGATGGGAGAGGAACAGGCTGCGCCACGGGCCCAGGGACCACGTCACGGCGTCCCCGTACTCGTCCCGCAGCCGGGTCATGAAGGCGAGCGGGTCCTTGCCGAAGGCGGGCAGGTTCCCGGCCCACGGCAGGCCGCGCGGGCCGGGGACGGGACGGAGCGGAACGGTCTGCGCGGGCACGGCTCCTCCAAGCGGGGTGCGGCGGCTGCCCCGGCGGCCTCCCGCCGCCGGGGCAGCCCGGTGTCCGGTCTCACTGTCCAAGGTCCCAGATCGCGGCCTGCTGCCGCTTCACCTCGTCGATACGGTCCGCCGGGAGGAAATTGCGGAAGAGTCCGGAGTCCTCCTCGGCGACCCGCACGAAGAGTTCGACGATCTCCTCGGGGTCCTTCTGGCTCTCCCCGGTCATCCTGCCGTAATCGTCGGCGAGGTGGACCTCGACGCCGAGATCCGTGGTGAAGTGCTCGGCACTGAAGGAGCGCGCCCGGTCGAACCAGACGCGCAGCGCGTCACCCATCCGGTCGTTGAAACCGGTCTGGTACGGGCCCGGATTGATGGTGCACACCTGCACGCCCAGCGGTTTGAGTTCATCGTGCATCGCCTGGGCGATCGCCTCGACAGCGTATTTGGACGCACAGTACGGACCGAGATACGGATTGGCCGTCAGACCGGCGATGGACGACAGCCAGACGATGCGGCCGCTGCCGCGTTCCACCATCTGCCGGGCGAATCCCTGGGTCAGCGCGAGGTGTCCGAACACATTCACCTCGAAGACCCGCCGGAACAGTTCCAGCGGAATCTCGGAGAGCGGGCCCATTTCGCCGACGGCGGCGTTGTTGAACAGCACGTCCACGTCCCAGGTGTGCGCCTGGCGGCGATGAAGGGCGCTGGTGACGTCCAGGTTCTCCACCTGGAGAGTGATGCCGCGCCGGTCCGCCTCCTGGATCAGCCCGGTCATCTGCGGGCGGTTCTCGGCCGCCGCGATGACGTGATGTCCGCGTTCGGCGAGGCGCAGGGCGGCGGCACGGCCGAAGCCGGAGCCCGCGCCGGTGACGAGAATGCGTTTGCCGGCTGTCACGGCAGCTCCTTTCCGCGGGCGGCGACCGGCTTTCGCGGCGGTAATCTCACCCGTTCGACGACATGCGCAGACAGTAGCCGAATGACTACCCTTTGCACATGAACCGAGGGGGCTGCCGGGGCCACCGGTCCGTGGGACGGACCGGTGCCCTGGTGCTGATCGCCGTACTGCTCGCCCTGTGCGGTGCGGCGCCCGCGGCCCTCGAACCGGGGGCCGGGCCTGCCGAGGCCGCCGCCATGTCGGCCGAGCCGGCGGCCGACGACAACTTCCCGCAGGCTGCCGCGTCCCGGGTGCCCCGGGCCGGACGTACCGGCCGCGCCCCCGAGGCGCGGGCCCTCGCGCCGTCCCTGCCGTGCCACACCGGACGTCTCGCCAGGCTTCTCGCCCGCTGGGCCGACCTGCGGTCGGACGTACGCGACGCCGCCGGTGACCGCGCGCACCACACCGTCCTGCGCTGCTGACCGGGCCCGCGCTCCCCGTACGCGCACGGAGCGCTCCGCACCAGCACAGCAGCGATCAGCAGGAGAGGTGCGTCCATCATGCCCATCGACCCCCAGCGCGCGCTGGAAGGCTATCTGCGTGCCCTGAGCTACGACCCGCACGAAGCCGAGTCGAAGCCCGAGCCGCAATCCGGGACGAATCCCGGGACGAAATCCGAGTCGAAGTCCGGGACGAAGTCCGAGTCGAAGTCCGAGCCGCAATCCGGGGCGAAGTCCGAGCCGGACCAGTACTCCACCGCCCCCGTCCCCGCCTCCGAGTCCGAGTCCGCCTCCGAGCCCGCTCCGCGCAAGGCGCCCGTCCCCGCTCCCGCGGCGGAGCCGGCGCCCGCGGCCGGGCCGGGTCTTCTGTGGCGGCTGCGGCTGCTCTCCCTGCGCCGCGCCTCGGCGACCACCGAGGAGACGCGCCGGGCCTGAGCCACGGCGGTGTCCGCGGTTGAGTCACGGTGGTGCCCGCGGCCGAGCCGCAGCCCACCGGCCGCCCCGCCCGCCGCCCCGCCCACCGGGCTTCTCTCCGTGGGGGGCGGCCGGTTCGCCCTTCCGGGTGGCGGCGGCCGCCCCCGCACCGTGGGCACCGGCGATCCGGCCGCCGCCGGTGCCAGGCTGTCGGGTGACCGGCCGGCGGCCGCGCGCCGGCCCGGTGTGCGCGTGCCGCGCGGTACGGGTCGGTGTGCCCGCGTCGGTCTCCGGCGTGGGCCGGGCGGAGGTTCATGGTCATCGAGGTCGGGCAGGAAGCGCGTACGGAGGGCGGCGCGGCGTTCCGCGACGACGTGGCGCCCCGCAACACGGTGGGTCACGCGGTGCGCCGCTGGCTGACCACCACCGATCACAAGGTGATCGGAAACCTCTACCTCGTGACCGCCTTCGGCTTCTTTCTGCTGGCGGGCGCACTGGCGATGGTGATGCGCGCCGAACTGGCCCGGCCCGGGCTGCAGATCGTCAGCAACGAGCAGTACAACCAGCTCTTCACCGTGCACGGCACGATCATGATGCTGCTGTTCGCGACGCCCATGTTCGCCGGTTTCGCGAACGCGGTGATGCCGCTCCAGATCGGCGCCCCCGACGTGGCCTTCCCGCGCCTGAACGCCCTGACGTACTGGCTGTTCCTCTTCGGCGGCCTGACGGTGGTCTCGGGGTTCCTCACGCCGGGGGGTGCCGCGTCGTTCGGGTGGTTCGCCTACGCGCCGCTCAACGGCGCCGTCCGCAGTCCGGGCGCGGGCGGCGATCTGTGGACCATGGACCTGGTGGTGTCGGGGCTCAGCACCACGCTGGGCGCGGTGAACTTCATCGCCACCATCATGTGCCTGCGCGCCCCGGGGATGACCATGTTCCGGATGCCGATCTTCACCTGGAACGTGCTGTTCACCTCGATCCTGGCGCTGCTGGCCTTCCCCGTGCTGACCGCCGCGCTGCTCGCCCTGGAGGCGGACCGGAAGTTCGGTGCGCACCTCTACGACCCCGCCTTCGGCGGCGCGGTCCTGTGGCAGCACCTGTTCTGGTTCTTCGGGCATCCGGAGGTCTACATCGTCGCCCTGCCGTTCTTCGGCGTGGTCACGGAGATCGTCCCGGTCTTCAGCCGTAAACCGGTGTTCGGGTACATCGGCATGGTGGGCGCGACCATCGCCATCACCATGCTCTCGGCGACCGTGTGGGCGCACCACATGTTCGCCACGGGTGCGGTGCTGCTGCCGTTCTTCTCCCTGCTGTCCTTTCTGATCGCGGCGCCGACGGGGGTGAAGTTCTTCAACTGGATCGGCACCATGTGGCGGGGCAGTGTCTCGTTCGAGACGCCGATGCTGTGGGCGGGCGGTTTTCTGGTGACCTTTCTGCTCGGCGGGCTGAGCGGTGTGCTGATCGCGTCACCGCCGCTGGACTTCCACGTCACCGACTCGTACTTCATCGTCGCTCATCTGCATTACGTGCTGTTCGGGACGGTGGTCTTCGCGATGTTCGGCGGCTTCTACTTCTGGTGGCCGAAGCTGACGGGCCGGATGCTCGACGAGCGGCTGGGGAAAATCCACTTCTGGTCGCTGTTCACCGGTTTCCAGCTGACGTTCCTGGTGCAGCACTGGCTGGGGTCGAGCGGAATGCCCCGGCGTTACGCCGACTACCTGGCCGCCGACGGATTCACCGTACTGAATTCGGTCTCCTCGGCCGGTGCTTTCCTGCTGGGGATCTCCACGCTGCCCTTCCTGTACAACGTGTGGCGGACGGCGCGGTGCGCGCCGAAGGTGCTGGTGGACGATCCCTGGGGGTGGGGCAGGTCGCTGGAGTGGGCGACGTCCTGCCCGCCGCCCCGGCACAACTTCCACGCGCTGCCCCGGGTGCGGTCCGACTCCCCCGCCTTCGACCTGCACCATCCCGAGGTGCTGCGGCTGCCCGCTCCGCAGCGCGGCGAGGACGAACCGACCCCCGACCCGCACCGGGAGCGTCACCCGTGAAGGCCGAGGCGTCGCTGTTCGCCGGTGTGGCGGGGTTCTTCTTCGTGGCCGGGCTCGGGTACGCGCTGTGGTCGCGGGAACCCGCCGGTACGGCGGCGCTGGCCGTCTCGTGTCTGATGGCGCTGGTCGTGTGCGGGTTCTGTACGGTCAACCACCGCAAGCGCGGGCCTCGGCCGGAGGACCGCAAGGAGGCGGAGGTACGTGAGCGGACCGGCGGGCTCGGGTTCTTCCCGCCACGCAGCGGCTACCCGCCGCTGACCGGTCTGGCGGCAGCGCTGACAGCGCTGGGGGTCGTCTTCGGCCTGTGGCTGTTCGTCATCGGGGTGGGCCTGCTGGTGGCGGGGGTGGTCGGCATGGTGATGGAGTTCGCCGAGAGGTCGTGAGGAACAGCGTACGGAGCCCCTGTCAGTCCTCGTCCGGTCTCCGCCCCGGCGCGGCCGCCCGCTCGGCGATACGGGCCCGCTGTTCGGCAGTGACCGGCAGTTCGACCCGGTCACGGTGGTACCAGTTGCTCAGCATCAGCCGGATCCGCTCCCGGCGCGCGGGACGGGCCGTGTCCGCGGGCGGCGGGAGCGGTGCGGGGAGGTCGCGCACGAGCAGCCGGTACCGGCGGTCGGCGGACAGGCGGCGGCGTCCCTCGCCGAGTCCGCCGCACACGTCCTGCGTCACCTCGCCCGTCTCCTCCCCTTCCGTCAGCGCGTCGCGGTCCTCGCTCTGGAGGGCGAGGCAGATCCGCTTGGTGAGCCAGAAGGCGAGGACCGGGGCGACCACGAGGGCGATACGGAAGAACCAGGTCAAAGCGTTCACCGAGACGCGGAAGCCGAAGGCGGTCACGTCGTTGCCGCCGGCGGCGAGGAGCACGGCGTAGCAGACGAGGCCGGCGACGCCGAGGCCCGTGCGGGTGGGCCGGTTCCGCGGCCGGTCGCACAGGTGGTGTTCCCGGCCGTCCCGGGTCAGCCAGGCTTCGCAGAACGGATAGAGGTACAGGACGAGGAAGAGCAGACCGGGCAGGATCACCGCCGGGATCAGGACGTTCCACAGGACCGTGTGGCCCCCGAGGTCGCTCTCCCACGGCGGCATGAGCCGCAGCGCGCCCTCCAGGAAGCCGACGTACCAGTCGGGCTGCGCGTCGGTGGCGACCTGGTCCGCGCGGTACGGCCCGTACTCCCATACGGGGTTGATCTGCGCCAGTGCCCCGAGGAGCGTCAGCACGCCCGCCGTCATGAAGAACAGGCCCGCGGACTTCGCGGTGAAGTGCGGGTACATCGGACGGCCGACGACGTTGCGGTTGGTCCGGCTGCGCTCGCTCCACTGGGTGTGCTTGAGGTGGACGACCAGGATCAGATGTGCCGTGATCAGCGCGACCAGGATGCCCGGGACGAGCAGGATGTGCAGCCCGTACAGCCGGTTGACGAGGTCCGTGCCCGGGAACGGGCCGCCCCACAGGAAGAAGCTCAGATACGTGCCGGCGAGCGGGACCGACATCACGATGGTGTGCGCGGTGCGCAGGCCGGTGCCGGACAGCGAGTCGTCGGGCAGCGAGTAGCCGGCGAAGCCCTCCAGCATCGCCAGCATGAACAGCGTCACGCCGATGATCCAGTTGACTTCCCTGGGGCGGCGGAAGGCGCCGGTGAAGAAGACGCGGAGCAGGTGGACGCCGATGGCGCTGACGAAGACCAGCGCGGCCCAGTGGTGGATCTGCCGGATCAGCAGTCCGCCCCGCACGTCGAAGCTGATGCGCAGCGTGGAGGAGTACGCCTGTGACATGGGCAGTCCGGACAGCGGGGTGTGCCGGCCGTGGTAGACGGTCTGCGCGGTCACCGGGTCGAAGAACAGGGTCAGGTACGTACCGGTGAGGACGAGGACGAGGAAGCCGTAGAGCGCGAGTTCGCCGAGCAGGAACGACCAGTGGTCGGGGAACGCCTTGCGCAGCAGCGCCCTGGCGCCTTCGGCCAGCGGCAGGCGGCGGTCGAGCGCCTCGAAAGCGGTGCGTGCCGGTTCAGCGGTGCGGGACGGTGCGGGTGGCTTCCGCCGGGGGAAGACCATGGGGCGCGGCCTCAGCCGTTGCCGAACGAGCCGCTCTTCCCCTCGTTCCACGGCGGCGGTTCGTCGGAGTCGCCGGGGCGCGTCCCGTACTGGCCCATGTCCTTGACCCCGGCAGCCGGTGCCGCGTCATGGCTCTCCCGGGACACCCCGTCGGTCTCCCGTGCCGGCCGGCCGTTCCGGGCCGCCGTCCTCGCGTGCCGGGGCCGTGCGTGGGCGCGCGGCGGGCGGTCCTTGTTGCGCGCGCGGCGCCGGTAGCCGTACACCACGGCGCCGATAAGCAGGAGCACGACGACGATGCCCGCGACGAGGGGGCCGATGCCGATGGCCAGGTGGGAGGCGGCCGTCGGCGCTTCGACCGGCAGGGGCGCGGCCGTCAGGAGAGCATCGGGAGACATGGGGGCTGCTTACCCCGTCGGCCCCGGTTTGCCATCAAAAGCGCCCCCGAACGAGTGGGGCGTCGGCGGGCACGGGCGGCCTGCCCGTACCCGCCGTCCGCGCCCTACCGCTCTCCGGCGTGCGCCTTGCGGAGAGCCGCGAGGTCGATCTTGTGCATCGGGTACATCGCCTCGGTGACCCGCTTCGCCTTCGCCGGGTCGGCGTCGGTCACCAGCTTCAGGAGTTCCGTGGGGAAGACCTGCCAGGACACGCCGTACTTGTCCTTGAGCCACCCGCACTGGCCTTCTTCGCCGCCGTCGGTGAGCCGGTCCCAGTAGTAGTCCACCTCCTCCTGGTCCGCGCAGCGGACCTGGAACGACACGGCTTCGCTGAACGTGAACTGCGGGCCGCCGTTGAGGCCCATGAACTTCTGGCCGTCGAGGACGAACTCGACCGCCATCACCGCGCCGGGCGTCCCCGGCCCGGCCTCGTTGTAACGGACGATATGGCCGAGCTGGGAGTTCTTGAAGATGGACAGGTAGTGGTGGGCCGCTTCCTCGGCCTGGCCGTCGAACCACAGACAGGTCGTGAAACCGTCGATCGCCATGGAGTGCCTCCCGTCGTGTGGGCTCGTGTATACCCGTACGGCGGAAGCCACGCCATAACCAAACCGGTGTTCGAACCGGAGTGCACGGTGATTTACGGAGGTGCGCCCACGCCGCGTACACCATCGTGCCTACGGTCCGGCGCGGCCGCACCCCGTCCCCGCGTGCGGTGCCCTCAGTCGGTGGAGAGGGCTTCGAGGAGGTCGCCCGCCTTCGAGTCGGGCAGGGCGCGGGCGACGTCGGCCAGCGCGACCATGCCGACCAGGCGGTGGCCGTCGATCACCGGCAGGCGCCGGACCTTGTGCCGGGACATGGTCGCGAGGATCTCCTCCGCGCCGTCGTCGGCGCCGATCGTCACGGCCTCGCCCTGGGCCAGTTCGCCGGCCTTGGTCTGCGCGGGGTCCTTGCCCTGGCCCAGGACCTTGACGACGATGTCCCGGTCCGTCAGGACGCCCTTGAGCCGGTCGTCCGTACCGCAGATCGGGACCGCTCCGACGCCGAGGCCGGTGAGCTTGCGGGCCGCGTCGAGGACGCTCTCCTCGGCGCCGACGCACTCGGCTCCGGGAGTCATGATGTCGCGTGCAGCAGGCATGGTTCCGCCTTTCTTAGTGAGTCGTGCCGGTGCGTTGCCGCGGCCGGAAAACCGCTCGTGGGGCGGGGTGAACGCCCTGTTCCGGCCGCCAGCACACGCGTTCCCCTCGGTTCGGATCGCTAACGTCGAATTCAGGGGATTGGCCCGGATGCCGTCCTGCGCCGGGGTCAGGTCGCCGGAGAACCGCAGGTACAGAATGCGGCGTTCGCGTTCCGGCAGGCGGGGGCGCGGCGGCGCGTGCGGCGTGCGGGTGCGGTGGTGGCCATGGCGGCCCTCCTTCGAACGCTGTGGTGCGTTCGGGTGGCTCGCGGAGGGCACCGAGTGGAAATCGACGGACGTGCGGCCCCTCGCGGGTGCCTGCGCTTTCGAAGCACTGATGCCGAAGCGCTGATGCTGTGCGCCTGTCCAGGCGGTGGCGCCCCCGCCTCCTGACGTACGGACTTCGCGGTGCGCACCGTCCGGCCGCCCCGGGTTCCGGATGTGCGGGCGGCGGACCGTTGCTCTACTGGGAGGCCAGGCCGCCGCGGTCCGCGCGGCCGCCGCCGGACCGGAGGGACGGACCGTGGCCGAGGTGTCGCCGGGAAGCGGTTCGGGGCGTCCCGAGCGGGTCGGCGCGCTCGTCGTCGGTTCCGGCTTCGGCGGTTCGGTGGCGGCGTACCGGCTGGCGGAGGCGGGCCGGTCGGTCGTCGTCCTGGAGCGCGGCCGGGCGTATCCGCCGGGAAGTTTCCCCCGGACCCCGGCGGAGCTGGGGCGGGCCCTGTGGGATCCGAGCGAGGGGCTGTACGGCCTGTTCGACGTCTGGCGGTTCGGGGGCTGCGACTCCCTCGTCGCCAGCGGGCTGGGCGGCGGTTCGCTGATCTACGCCAATGTGCTGCTCCGCAAGGAGCCGCACTGGTTCGTGCGGCGGGAGGAACTGCCCGGCGGCGGCCACGAGCGCTGGCCGCTGACGCGCGCGGACCTCGACCCGCACTACGACGCGGTCGAGTCGGTGCTGCGCCCGGTCCCGTACCCGGTGGACACCGAGCCGTACGCCCGTACGCCGAAGACGCGGGCGCTGCGGGAAGCGGCCGGACGGGCGGGGCTGCCGTGGTCCCCGGCGCCGCTCGCGGTCAGCTTCGCACCGCACCCCGGCGCGCCGCCCGGCCCCGGCCTGCCGCTCACGGACGAGCCGTACGGCAACCTCCACGGCGTGCCGCGCGGCACCTGCCGGCTCACCGGCGAGTGCGACCTGGGCTGCAACAACGGCGCGAAGAACACCCTCGACCACACGTACCTGTCCGCCGCGCGGCACCACGGCGCCGACCTGCGGACCGGGCACCAGGCGGTGACGGTGGAGCCGCTGGAGGACGGCGGTTACCGCGTGGGGTACGTCGTGCACGACACGGACGGCACCGGACCGCCGGTACGCACCGCCGACCTGCCGCGGCGGCTCATCGACTGCGACCGCCTCGTACTGGCGGCGGGCACGTACGGCACGGTCCACCTCCTGCTGGCCAACCGGGCACGGCTGCCCGGCCTGGGCCCGGCGCTGGGCACCCGGTTCTGCGGCAACGGCGACCTGCTGACCTTCCTGTACGGCAGGCGGGGCACACCGGTGCCGCCCCCGGACCGGGGGCCGGTGATCACCGGCGTGGTGGGCGAGGCGGACGGCGGTCCGGGGCGCGGGCACATCGTCCAGGACGGCGGCTACCCGGGCTTCCTGAACTGGCTCGCGGAGGGCGTGCGGCTGGTCGGCGGCGCCGGGCGGCTGGCCGCGTTCGCCGCCGGTCTGGCGCGGGACCATGTCCTCGGTTCGGCCGACAGCAACCTCTCCGGCGAGATCGCCGCCCTGCTCGGCCCCGGCGGCGGCTTCCCCGGGGTGCTGCCGCTGCTGGGCGTGGGCCGGGACGTGCCCGACGGGGTGATGGGGCTGCGCGACGGCCGGCTGGACGTCCGGTGGACGACCGCCACGAGCCGGGCGTACTACGAGGGCGTCCGCACCACGATGCGACGGCTCGCCGACGCGATGGGAACGGGGTTCCTGGACAACCCCGTCTGGTGGTGGCGGCGGGTCGTCACCGTCCACCCGGTGGGCGGCGCGCCCATCGGCGACCGCCCGGAGGAGGCCGTCTGCGACCCGTACGGCGAGGTGTTCGGGCACCCGCGCCTGTACGTGGCGGACGCCGCGGCGCTGCCGGGGCCGGTCGGGGTGAACCCGTCGCTGACCATCGCGGCGCTGGCGGACCGGATGAGCACCCGGCTCCTGGCGGACCGGCCGCCCCGGCGGGCGCACCGCCCGGCCCCGGCACCGGCCACGGCCCTGACCTTCGCCGAGGTGATGCGCGGCGCGCTGGCCGACGGGCCAGGGCTGGTGCTGCGTCTGACCGTCACCGTCGACGACGTGGACGCCTTCATCGACTCGCCGGACCACCGGGCCGCCGTGCGCGGGGCGGTGGACTGCGATCCGCTGGGCGGCAGACTGTCCGTACGGGAGGGCTGGTTCAACCTGTTCGTACCGGGCGGGCTGCCACGGCACCGGCGGATGCTCTACCACCTCCACCTGGACGGGCCGCAGGGCCGCCCGCTGACCCTCACCGGCCGCAAGGAGATGGGCGACGCCCCCGGGCCCGACCTGTGGGCGGACACGACCACCCTGGCCGTCGAGGTCCACCCCGGCCGGCACACACCGGGCGAGGAGCCCGGCGCGGCCCCGCTCTGTTCCGGCGTGGTGCGCGTGGGCCGCCTGGACTTCGTCCGCCAACTGGCCTCCATGCGCGCGACGGGCCCCGCTCCGCTCGCCGCACTCGCCCGGTTCGGGGAGTTCTTCGCCGGGGAGCTGTGGGGGGTGTACGGGCCGGGGCGGTGACGGTCACGCCGTCCGCGGGGCGGTCGGCGCCTCAGCGGGAGCCCGGTGGGGGTTTCCCACCGCAGGGTGGAAATCGTGGCTTGCGCTCCCAAGTCCAGGGGATGCAATCCGATACCCGAGCGACGGCCGGCGGAGCGGACCGGGCCGCGCCGTCCGTCTCAGCAGAAACGGCATGCACCCGCGAGCGACTGCTGACCGGAGTCGACCGCGCCTACCTCTGCCGCCGTGATGACCTGTCGCCCACGTCCACGCCGCCGACACCGAATTGCCCGGCAACAACACCAGCCTCACCGTCAGCAGGGCCTCACTCCAGGTTCCGACCGGCTCTCGTCGTCCACGGCCCGGAAGATCACCGACCGCCGGTACGGAACTTGAAGTGGCATGAGCACTTCGACATGTACGACGATCACGCCGACGTCAGGAGGCCACAGCACCTTGGGCCCGCGACCGTTGGCCTTGACGTCCCACTCATCCCAGAAGCGCGCGAACTCCTCGTTGCAAACAGCGAAGTCGGTAACACGGTCAGCCAGCTCCTGGTCCTCGGGATGCGCAGTCCAGGCAGCGCGCAGGTGGGCGGCCCTTCCCGTACGACGCGTTCGCGGTCGACGTAGAAAACGCACATCCTCGGATGCGTCAGGTGCAGCCACATCGCGTTGCGCTGCGACTGCGGCACATTGCGCTGGCGCTGCTGGGCCGGGTCGAAGAGGCAGGTGCGTTCGTCGGGGACCAGGCGCAGCGCTTGCGGCAGCGCTTCCACCACGTTCGCCGAAGGCCGCAGCCCGCTGCCCTGTTCCAGTGGCACGACGTAGTCGATGCTGATCCCGGCCAGTTCGGCGACCTCTTCGCGGCGTTATCCCGGGCCCCGGGACTGTCGACGCGACGGCAGACCGAACTCGTGCGGGTCCAGGCACTCGCGCCGAGTCCGCAGAAACTCGGTGAGCTCCTGTGTCGTGTCCACTGCGCGGGTCGTCACCTCCGCTCCAACCACCAGGGGGGAACCGGCATTCCCAGGGCCTTTCCTCCTTTGCCCCCGGCCCGCGGCGGACAGACCACCGACGGTACGGACACCGGATTCGTCCGCGAACCGCGGGGCACACTGAACTCCATGAACCGTGGGTCACCGGGCCCCTCGGTGCCTCACTGGGAGCCCCAAGCCGACTGCCACGCAGCTGCCTGGGCCACAGGAACGGTCGCCTCGATCTCGTCCCGAGCCAGGCAGGCACGGCGAGGAGCTATGACCGTCTCCTCGCGGCAGCGGGCACACGGTCCCCGAAAGGGTGGCGATGCCGGCAGCCGAAGGCGGAGCACCGTACGGCGGGCTGAGCCCCCGCGCCCCGCTGATCAGTTCACCGGGACGGTGATCACCGTCGCCGCCTGTGCCCAGGAAAGAGGGAAACGACATGCCTCGCCTTGGAATGTCCATGGAGCAGCAGGCGTACGTCAAACGCCTTTTCCTGTTCAGCTCCATCCTGGCCCTCATCGGTGTCGTGCTGGGTATCGTCCTCGGCATCAACGGCAACACCGGCGGGTGGCTCCTGTGCATCCTCGTCGCACTGATCTGGGGAACCGCCGCACTGTTCCTGAGAATGACGAAAGCAGAGCGGCCGTAGCCGCGCCGCCTGTCGTTTCCGGCCTGCCACTCAGGCGGGCCGGCGATCGTGCGCCCGCCAGGGGTCTGCGGCCGACCGCTTCACCGGTGGCTGCCAAGGCCCGACCGGCCTCTACCACCTCGGCGCCCGCTACCACGCCCCCAGCGTCGGCTGTCGCACCCGGCCCGCCCTCTTCGACCAGGAGAAGAACCCCCACCTCTACGCCGCAAGCCATCCCGTCAACCGCGGCGACCCGGGAGGAGCGGGAACAGTCTCCAAGGCCGGAAAGGCCGCGTACACAACCTCGCGGCGACGCCGACGGGCAGTTGACCTGCAGCCTCTGTCTGCAGGACAACAGCCATCATTGTCTGGGCGGATGGCCTTCCATACGCGGGGAGGGTTCCCGCAGGGCCGCCTTCAGGCGGGCCCGGCGTCGTCGCCGGATGCGCCTCCGTTCCTCCCGACCCGGGTCGGATGTGCCCCGCTCGCCTTCGGCCTGCGGCTTTCGTTCTTTCCCTCGGTCCCCTTTGACGCCTCGGCGGCCTTCAACGTCCGTGAGTTCTCCACGCGCCATCCCCGACGTCTACCAGCCCATGTCCTTGGCCACCTCCTCCTGGGCCGCGGCGATCTCTGTCGCGGTGGAATCCGTGATGTCTACATCGCATGCCCACTCGAACCGCGACAGCAGGTCTGCGAGCGCCTGCTTCTGAGCCGGGTGCGTGATCGGTACGGCGTTCAGGTCGGTGCTCATCAGCCGGTCGAACAGCACGACGGCATCGGCGCGCCACAGCCGCACGTTGACAGTTGGCACGGATTCCTGCGATTCATCAGCACCCATGAGGGCATCGTGCCAGGTGGTGTCTCACCCGTTGATCACGACTTCAGACGGGCCCGAGGGACGACGAAAGAATCCCACCCCCGCACTGACCCCTTCCGCTCCTACCGCACCTTGCCCGCGGAACCGGCGCGAAAGCCAGCAGTTGTCACAGCCTGCGCGGCGTTGCCCGCGTCACGAACTCTTGTCAGCAGCGCGGGTGCTACCCGGAAGGCGCCGAAGGCGGGCCGTGCGGCCGGGTAAAGCCGGGACGGGGGCGTTTGGTGCCGACGTTAGATATGCGTTAGGTGGGTACGGCAGCGTCAAGGGTGTCCGCAGGGGGGATCGGTCCTTCATCCAGCGATCCCCCTTTTTCGGTCCTCGCTCGTCTCCATCGTGGTGTCTGCTCGGCACGGCCCCGACAGGCCGTCTGCCGAGTCGGACTCTTGCCTGGATCACGGGCCGTGCCTCCGCTGGAGGCACGGCCGCTCGCGCAACGCACCCCTCCTCGAAGGGCTCAACCATGACGTCAACTCTGCGCGCCGCGCTCGCGCGCTTGCTGGCAGCTTCGTTCGCCGTTCTGACCTTGGCCGGTCTGACCGCCCCCTCCGCCCATGCTGACACCACGCGTGCGCGTGAGCAGATCATCTGGAACGTCCACAGTCTTCTGCAGGGAGACATGGAGGGTGCCCAGTCCAGCTACTGGGCCATGATCGGCGCCTTGCGGAACGCCGCCGGCCACAACGTCGGGAACGGCGTCGGCGCCACTGAGCGCCTGCGAGCGGACGGGGCGCGCGCCGTCGAGATCCGCCTCATGGACGGCAACCGGGGCGTCGCCGCCCTCTATGTGCGCTCCGACAACCTCTACCTGATGGGTGTGTGGACACCCAGCTCGCTGAGCGGTTCCGCGACCGGTCTGGTCGGCTTCCGTGACCAGCGCGCCGAAATGCAGGCCATCCTGCAGCGCAACGGCACTCCGGACACCGTCGCCGACTTCGGCTTCGACTCGAACTACGACGCGCTGGGCAGCAACATGCGCGCCACTGTGGGAATGAACGGCTACACGATCGGGAACGCCGTCCGCGCGGTGAGCGGATACAGCCACAACATGACCGGTACCGCGCGGGCCGGCTTCCAGGCCAGCCTGATCATCCTGATTCAGGCTGTCTCCGAAGCAGCCCGGTTCCAGGACATCGCCGTAACGGTCGGCAGCAACATCCGCCGTGGCGTGTCGGGGGAGAACACACGGCTGTCCCTTGGCCAAGTGAACCTGGAGAACCGCTGGAGCGGCATCTCGCAGTGGCTCCACTCCGCCCTCAATCCCGTACCGGGCACGAGCCTTGCCGTCATGCACCTCAACGGCACGGACTACCGCAGCCTGGAGGAGTACACCCGGCGCTACCACTACACCTTGGCGCTGGGAACCTACTTCTGACCCTGCCTGGGGCGGCCGTCGGAGCCCTCAGGACGTTGTACCGGCCCTCACCCCGCGTGCTCGTCCAAAAAGGCGGTCAGGTGGGGGAAGATGTCGCGGGCGCTGTCCTTGCCCATGAACACGTCCTGGTGGCCGTAGCCCGGGAAGACGTGGAGCCGGGACAGGCCGGGGGCGCGGGTGGCGAGTTCGCGCTGGCAGGCGGGGTTGGAGTCGGCCATGACGTGGTTGTGTTCGCCGGTGGTCAGCAGGAGCGGGGTGGTCAGGCCGGCCGCCGCCTCCAGGTAGTCGTCGGGCAGGTCGCGGTACGCCGGGTCGCCGGGCCGGTACTTGACGGCCCGGCCGGCCCGGACGATCGCCCGGATGTGCCGGTAGTAGTGCACCCCCGTGGCGCCGAACAGGTCCGCGACGCGCTCGTGGGTGACCGGTGACATCAGGGCGTGGTCGTACAGCGCGGGCCGCCCGGAGCCCCACATCGCGCTCACCATGTGGCAGGCGGGTTCCCGGCATTCGGGGTGGCAGAGCGACACCAGGCGGGCGATCATCCGGCCGCGGGTGAACCGGGCGTCCTGCGGCCAGGCGGGGTTGAGGTAGGGCAGGCCGAGCACGTACTCGGTCAGGCCGGGGACGACGCGGAGCTTGCAGCGGGACCACCGGGGCGGCCGCAGGACGAGCGCGGAGCTGTTGACGACCGCGCTGGTCACGCCGGTGACGAGGCCGGCGGCCAGGCTCATGGCGAAGGTGACGCCGCCCAGGCAGTGCGCGATCACGTGCAGCCGGGCCGCCGGGCCGATGTGTGCCCGGATCTCGGCGAACGCGGTGGGGAAGTCGTGCAGGGCGACGTCGTCGAGGGTGAAGCGGTGCGCGGCCAGGTCGTACGGGAAGCGGTTGCTCATCCGGTGGTCGAGGGCCCAGACGTCCGGGTAGCCGTGGTCGAGCAGGTAGCTGGTGAGGTCCTCGTGCTCGGGCATGACGAACATGTCGCTCGACGTGGTCAGGCCGTGCACGAGCAGGACCGCGTCGGCCGGTGCGGTACCGGCGGCGGACGGGCGGCGGTAGCGGGTCAGGGTCAGGCCCAGCCCGTCGCCCGCGGCGAACGGGTGGACGGTGACCTCGGCGTCCCGGACGCCTTCACTGGTGAACAGGGGGATACGGCGGCGCTGCATACGGCACTGGCCCTCCTCGGCCCCCGTCGTCCGGTCCCGGCATCCCGTTACGAATTGCCCGGATAGTCCCCATAGACCAAAATATTCCATTGGGGCGACCTCCGCCGTGCACCTGTCCACCCACCCGAACGAAACCGGCCCGCCCGATGCCCGACAGTTCCGTACCGCTCCACGGCAACCGCGCACTCGTCGGCCGCACGGAGGTCGTACGGCTCCTCGGCACGGAGGCGGAGCGGGCCGCCGCGGGCGAGTTCCGGCTGGTCGAGCTGACCGGGGACCCGGGGGCGGGCAAGACCAGGCTCCTCGGCGAGACCGCCGGCGCCGCGCTCCGGCACGGGCTGACCGTGCTGCGCGGCCGCGGCACCGAGTACGAGAACGACGTCCCCCTGTCGCTGGCCGTGGACGCCCTGGACGACGAGGTGGAATCCCGGGCCGAGCAGGTACGCGCGGCCCTGGACCCGGAGAGCGCGCGGCTGCTCGCCGACGTCTTCCCCGCTCTGTCGGCGGACCGGCCGGGACCGGACCCCGCCGCGGCTCCGAGCACCGGCCTCAACCGCTACCGCGTGCACCGCGCCGTACGTCTCCTGCTGGAGGCCCTCGCGGCCCCCGGCGGCCTCGCGGTCCTGCTGGACGACGTGCACTGGGCCGACGAGGGCTCGGTGGAACTCCTCTCCCACCTCGCCCGGCACCCGCCGCGCGGCCCTCTCCTGCTGGCCGTCACCTACCGCACCCGCCAGGCGGGGCCCCGGCTCACCGCCGCTCTCGCCGACGCCGCACCGGGCCTGCGCACCCGGATCGAGGTCGCGCCGCTCACCTTGCGGGAGGCCGGTGAATTCCTCGGCCCTTCCGTGGGGGCACAGCGCCGCCGCGCACTGTACGAGGCCAGCGGCGGCAATCCGCTGTACCTGGAAGCGCTGGCCCGCTCCGCACCGGCCCCCGCCGCCCCCGCGGGCGGTGCCGCCCCGGACGACGACGGCCTGCTGCCGAGCGCGGTACGCGAGGCGCTGGCCGCCGAACTGGCCGCGCTCCCCGACGACGCGCGGCTGGCCGCCCAGGCCGCCGCCACGCTCGGCGACGAGTTCGAGCCGGGCATGGTGGCCGTCGCCGCGCCGACGACCGAGGCGGAGGCCTTGGCTGCCCTCGACGAGCTGGCCGTGCGGGACGTGGTCCGCTGTGCGCCCGCCCCCGGGCGGTTCCGCTTCCGCCACCCCGTCGTCCGGCACCTCGCCTACGCCTCCTCCGGCGCGGGCTGGCGGGTCGCCGCGCACGCGCGCGTCGCCGCCGCCCTGGACGAGCGCGACGCGCCCACCGTCACCCGCGCCCGCCACATCGCCCGCTCGGCGCGCTTCGGGGACCTGCTGTCCGTCGGCGTGCTCGTCGAGGCGGCCCGTGCGACCGCGTACCAGTCCCCCGCGACCGCCGCCCAGTGGCTGCGGACCGCCCTGGACCTGCTCCCCGAGAAACCCGGCGGCACGGCGGCCGGACCCGCGCCCGACCGGCTCTCCCTGCTCGTCGAACTGGCCCGGCTCCAAGGCGTCGGCGGGCGGCTCGTGCAAGGCCGCGACACCGCGCTGGAGGTACTGCGGCTGCTGCCGCCGGACGCCTGGGCGCAGCGGGCCCGCGCCGCCCGGTTCTGCGCCATCCTGGAACGGCTGCTCAACCGGCAGGCGGAGGGCCGCGCCCTGCTCCGTTCCGAGCTGGGCCGGGTGCCGCCGGAGCACGCGGTGGACGCCGTCCCCCTGCACCTCCAGCTGATCGGCGACAGCCTCATCCGCGCCGACTTCACGGGCGCCGCCGAGCAGCTGGACCGGCTGACCGCCGTACTGTCCCGGCCCGGCGGCGGCGCCGGGACGGCCGGTGACCCGCCCGACGACTGGATGCCGCTGGTGACGCTCCGGCTCGGCTGCGCCTACGGCGCGGGCGACCTGGACGCCGCGCACGCCCTCGCCGCCAAGGCCGAGCGGCTGACGGAGGAGGCCACCGACGCCGAGCTGGCCCCCTGGCTGGAGTCGCTGGCCTTCCTGTGCTGGGTCGACGCGATGATGGGCCGGCTGCCGCAGGCCGCCCGTACGGTCGAACGGAGTCTGGCCGTCGCCAACGCCACCGGGCAGAGCTACCTCTCACCGTGGATCCTGACCGCGCAGGCGTTCACGTACGGCCGGACGGGACGCCTCGCGGAGGCCGTCGACCGGGCCGAGGACGCGGTGGACGCCGCACGGCTGCTCGGTTCCGACGAGTGCGTGGCCCTGGCACTGGCCGTCAAGTCTCTGATGGTCCGCTGGACGGGCGACGCCACCGCCGCACTGGCCCTCGCCGACGAGGCGATCCGGCACGCGGACGGCCGCCGGGAGTGGTGGGCGCGGCTCGGCGTCGTCGGCCGCGGGCTGGCGCTGGTGGGACTGCAGGAGGTGGACGCGGGCGCGGCACAGGTGCTGGCCGCGTGCGACGAGTTCGTCACGCCGCTGCTGGAGCGCAGCTGCCTGCTGGTGTGCTGCGAGGCGATGGCCGACGCGGAGGCCGAGCGCGGCCGGCCCGGCGCGGCGGCGAGCTGGGCGGACCGGGCCGCGGCGGTGCCGGGCGGCGGCGCGGGATCGGGGCACGCGGTGCTGGCGCGGGCCCACGCGGAGCAGGAGGGCGACCCGGCCGCGGCGGCCCGTGGGGCGGTGCGGGCGGCGGAGCTGTTCGAGGGGACGGGCGAGCGGCTGTCCGCGGCGCGGGCCTGGCTGCGGGCCGGTACCGCGCACGCCGGCTGCGGGGAGAAGTCCGCGGCGCGTACGGAGCTGGCGCGGGCGGCGGAGGTGTTCGGCGCGTGCGGAGCGCTCGGCCTGCACGCCAGGACCGTACGGGAGCAGCGGCGGCTGGGCGTACGGGCCGGCCGGGCGGCGGCGCAGGCCGACGGGCGGCTCTCGCGGCGGGAGGCGGAGGTGGCCGAGCTGGTCCGGCAGGGCTTCAGCAACCAGCGGATCGCGGAGCGGCTGTTCCTGAGCCCCCGGACGGTCGAGACGCACGTGGCCCATGTCTTCGCGAAGCTCGGGGTGTCGTCGCGGGCGGCGGTGGCGGGGAAGCTGGCGGGGGTTCGGGGACCGGAGGGCTGAGGGGGCGGAGCCGAGGGGGCTGAGGGGGGGCGGGGTCTGAGGGGGCCGGGGGCTGGGGGCGGGCCGGGGGCTGGGGGCGGGCCGGGGCGGGGGCTGGGGGTCAGGGACCGGGGCGGGGCGACGGGGCGGGGCGCCGGGGCTCAGTAGCGGGGCTTTCCGGCTCCGTACCGGTTCAGTAGTCGGGCACGTGTTTTCCCCGATGTGGGGAGGGGGCCCCGGGGCGCACGGTGAGGGAGTCAACCTTTCCACCGTTCGGAAACGAGGCACCGAAATGCCCGAGCTGATCGAAACCCCCACCCCGGCGGCCCCCGCCGCCGAGCCGGCCGTCCTGACCGAACCGGCTCCCCCGGCCGCCGCCACCCTGACGGCCCCGGAGGCCCCGGTGGCCCCGGAGACCGCTCCGGTCCCGGAGGCCCTGGAGGTACCGCAGGCCCCGGCCGTCCCCGAGGTTCCGCCGCTGGAACCGTTCCTGGACCCGTTGCGGATTCCGCCGGTCCTGCGGCCGGAGGCGGACCCGGAGACCGGCCGCGCCGAGCTGACCGTCACGACCCGACCTGTCCGCATCCAGTTGCATTCGCAACTTCCC
The DNA here is from genome assembly GCF_003865155.1 of Streptomyces paromomycinus. Classification (NCBI taxonomy): domain Bacteria; kingdom Bacillati; phylum Actinomycetota; class Actinomycetes; order Kitasatosporales; family Streptomycetaceae; genus Streptomyces; species Streptomyces paromomycinus. The sequence goes on from NZ_BHZD01000001.1 coordinate 897,312, forward strand.
CCGTCACTGATGTGGGCCTACGAGGGGCAGGTCCCCGGGCCGACCGTCGAGGTGCGGCGCGGTACCCGGCTGCGGGTGTCCTGGGCCAACGGGCTCAGCGGCCCGTACCCCCTGATCAAGGTCGAGACACGGGTGCCGGCGAACATCGCGCGCCCCGGTTACGACCCGGCGGCCGACACCTTCGACCGCAAGGTCGCCGCGCTGCCGCCCTGGACCGTGGTGCATCTGCACGGCGCGCGGACCAGCGGCGTCAACGACGGCTGGACCGACAACGCCGTACCGCCGGGCGAGACCCAGCTCTCCGAGTACGTCAACGACCAGGCGTCCTGCACCCTCTGGTACCACGACCACGCCATGAACATCACCGCGCTGAACGTGATGACGGGCCTGGCCGGCATGTACTGGATACGGGACGACGAGGAGACGGCGCTCGGCCTGCCGGACGGCGCCCGCGAGATCCCCCTCGTCCTGTGCGACCGCAATGTTGACACCGACTGGAAGGGCCGCCCGACCGGTGTGCTGATGCACAAGGTCCTGCGGGACGCCCAGGACGTGCCGCGGCCGTTCTACGGCCCCTACAACGTCGTCAACGGCGTCGTGCAGCCGCACCTGGACGTGGCCGCGCGCTGGTACCGCTTCCGGATGGTCAACGGCTCCAACGCGCGGTTCTTCACCCTGCGCCTGTGCCACGAGGACGGCACGCCGGTCGATCCGGAACTGGTCGCCCGCGCCTTCCACCAGATCGGTACGGACAGCGGGCTGCTGCCCGAGCCGGAGCCGCTGCCGGAACAGGGCCTGACCCTGGCACCCGGCGAACGCGCCGACGTACTGGCCGACTTCTCCGTCCTGCGGGGGATGCGCGTCCACTGGACCGACACCGCCACCAACCCGCCCGGCCCGGGGCCCTCGCCCGAGGTGCTGCAGTTCCGGGTCGCGGACGAGACGGCGGACGACCCGTTCACCCTGCCGGGCCGCGTCAGCCCGTCCTACGTACGGCTGAGCCACGCCACGGCCCCCGACCACGAGCACCGGTGGATCGTGCTGACCCCGCCCGCCGTGACCGGGATGCCGATGATGTGGGAGATGGAGACCGTCGAGGACGCCTCGTCGGTGGAGATCCCCAGTGACGGCATCGTCCAGGTGCAGCGGCCGGGACAGCCGCTGCTGACGCTGCGCCGGGTCGCCGAGCTGTTCAACGACACCACCACGATCATGGCGCGCGAAGGCGGCTGGGAGCAGTGGAACGTGCTGAACCTGGGTGGTCCCGTGCACCCCTTCCACATCCATCTGATCCGCTTCCAGGAGACCCGGCGGCAGAACTACGACGGCCGCGGCTTCCAGCGGCTGGTCGACGGCGACGGCACGGTACGCGGTCACGGCACCGTCACCCCCGTCACCTTCACCGGGGACCTGCCCGTCACGGGCGCCGACCTCGGCTGGAAGGACACCGTGCGGGTCGGCGACACCCGGCCGGCGCCCGCCGGGTCCGGCCAGCTGGTCTCCGTACTGGGCCAGTTCGACGGCGGCTCGGGGCGCTACATGTACCACTGCCACATCCTCGAACACGAGGACGAGTCGATGATGCGGCCGTTCACGGTGATGCCCGGTCCGGTGATGGACATGCACCCCGGCATGCACGGAGGCGGCGGCCACGGGGGCTCAGGAGGACACGGGGGCTCGGGGGGCCACGGAGGTCACACGTCATGACGTACCCGCTTTCCACCCCACAGGACCCCGCCCGCGCCGTACCGAAGGAGCGCACCACCATGACCACCTCGACCGGCACCCCCGGCACCCCCGGCACCCCGCACATCCGGCACCCCGACGGACGCCGGGTCCGCCCCACCGGCGGCCAGACCCGCGTCCTGCCGGTGGAGAGCCCCGCGCAGCTGTGTGAACGGCTGCCGCTCACCTACCACGCGGCGCACACCGTCAGGACGGCCCGGCACGACGCCGTGCGGGTCCTGGACGGCCGGGACGACCGGCTGCTCGTCATCGTCGGACCGTGCTCCGTGCACGACCGGGCGGCCGCCCTCGACTACGCGTCCCGGCTGCGGGACGCGGCGGCCGCGCTGGCGGACGACCTGCTCGTCGTGATGCGGGTCTACGTCGAGAAGCCGCGCACCTGCCTCGGCTGGCCCGGCCTGGTCGGCGACCCCGGCCTGGACGGCGGCGCCGACCTCGGCCGCGGCCTGGCCGAGGCCCGGTCCCTGATGCTCGACATCGCCGAGTCCGGACTGCCGGTGGGCTGCGAATGGGTCAACCCGGCCACCCCGGCGTATCTGTCCGACGTCGTCGCCTGGGGCTCCGTCGGGGCCCGTACGGCATCGAGCCAGGTGCACCGGGACATGGCCAGCGGCCTGCCGATGCCGGTCGGCGTCAAGAACGGCACGGACGGCTCGGTGCAGGTGGCGGTCGACGCCGTACGGGCCGCGGCCGCACCGCACACCTTCCTCGGCGCGTCCGGCGCCGGTCCGGTGTCGGTGCTGCGCACCAGCGGCAATCCGGACTGCCACGTCGTCCTGCGCGGCGGCACGGACGGCCCCAACTACGGTGCGGCGCACGTCCACCGGGCCGCGGAACTGCTGGCCGGCGCCGGACTGCCGGTCCGCGTCGTGGTGGACGCCAGCCACGGCAACAGCGGCAAGCAGCACGAGCGGCAGCGGGTGGTCGCCGACGACCTCGCGATGCGGATCGCCGACGGTGACACCACCGTGCGCGGCCTGCTCCTGGAGAGCTTCCTCGTACCCGGCCGCCAGGACGCCGGAGCCGGCCGTCAGCTGGTCTTCGGACAAAGCGTCACCGACGCGTGCATCGGCTGGAGCGGCACCGCCCAGCTGCTGCGGGAACTGGCCGGCGCGGCACGCGCCCGCCGCGCCTCCCGTCCCCGCCACCGCCGGACGGCGGACCCCGGTTCCGCCGTCCTCGGCACCACCCCCTTCCTGGAGAGGACCTGACCGTGTACACCCCGCTCCGCTACCCCAGTACCGACCGCCGCCCGCCGGACGGCTGCGCCGGCGGCCGGTCCTCCGGCCGGCCGGCCCCGCGGCCCTTCGACCTCGGTGACGTCGCCCGCTTCAGCAGCCCGCTGACCCGGATGCTGCTCGCCAGCGACGGACTGACCACCACCCTGCTGGAGTCCGCGCTCGCCACCCCCCTGCGGCTGCGCGTCCTGCACCAGGGCACCGCGCCCGCCGCCGCGCAGGACGCGCTGGCCCGCCGCTGCCTGAGCCTCGGCCGGGACGAACAGGTCCTGGTACGCCGCTCCGCGCTGGCCGACGCCGCGCTGACGCCCGTCTCGCTCAACACCGTCGTCGGACTGGTTCCCGACGACCCGGCCCTGGCCGCGTGCCTGACCAGCGGCCGTACGCCGATCGGTTACGGCCTGCGGGCCGCCGGCGCGATGCGCGCCCGGCGGCTGGTGGAGGTCGGCGTGGCCGGGTGGGAACAGGACGGCCGGGTCCGGCCCGCCGTGTTCAAGGCGTACGTGGTCCTCGACGGTGACCGGCCCTGGCTGTTCATCCGCGAACTGTTCAACCCGCGGCTGGTGCCCGCCGGGACGGAGTACGCCGGGCCCGGGGCCCCGGCGCCGGGCAGCGGCCCGGCGCCGGTCCGGCCGCACCCGGTCGTGGTCCCGTCGCCGCCCGCGCGGCAACGGCTGGCGGGCCGCCCCCGGCCGCTCACCGAGGAGGTCGGGCGCGCCGGAGCACCCGTACCGGACCCGCATCCGGCGCTGGCCCCGACGGCGGGCGGCGAGGCGTTCCTGCTGCACCTCGGGCGCCATGCGACCGGGGCGCTGACCACGGCGGCCTCGGGGCTGGCCCACTATGTGGCCGGTGTGCCCGTCACCGTCGTCACCGGCGGGCACCCGCCTCCGGCCGTGCTGCCGCGCGAGGCGCGCCGGGTCGCCGAGGAGTACCGCGCGACGGCCCGCTCCCACCCCTGGCTGGACGACTTCCCGCAGCTGATGTCGTTCCTGGACGCCTGCCCGCCGGCCATCGCCGGGCAGGTCCGGTGGACGGCCGACGGTGACCGGGTGCCGCCGCCCGGCGCCGTGGCCGGCCTGCGCCCCCGGCCGGGCTGCCATCCCCGTGCGGTCGCCGCGCGGTGTGCGGCGCTCAATCCGGGCCGGGTGCCCGGGCGGCTGCTGCTGGCGGTACGGCTCGCGCCGGACCGGATCGTGGCCGAACTGCCCGCACTGATCGAGGCCGTGGCCTCCACCGGCACCCCGGTGACGTGGGTCTGCGCGCCCCGGCCCGGCGGGGCCACGGCGGCGGCCGAGGTCGACACGTTCTTCGACACCCACTACTCGGTGGGCAGCCGGCCCGGCGGTCTGCTGCTCGACGAGAACGGCCGTACGCCTGCCGAGGTGCTGCGGACGGTGCACGCCGCCGCTGCCGCCTGGCAGCCGGTGCCCTGACCGGCCCGGCCCGTCCCCCCACCCCTTCTGCAAGGAAAGCGAGCCTCTCATGTCCAGCCGACGCCACACCGACATCGCCCTCATCGACGAACAGGGCCCTCTCCCCCGCCGCACGCTGCGCGCCGCGGTCACCGACCGGGCCGCCGAACTGGCCGCGCTGGGGCTGCGCCCCGGCGGCCGGGCGGTGCTCTGCCGCCCCAACGGCCGCCGGTGGATCACGGACCACCTCGCGCTGGCCGAACTGGGCGCCGTGGGCGTTCCGCTGAACGCCGCCTCGGCGCCGGACGAGATCCGGCACGCGGCCGCCGACAGCGGCGCCACGCTCGTCCTGACCGCCGAAGGGCCCGGCCCACCGCCGCCGGATTCCGGGGCCCCGCCCCGCTCCCCTGTCGCCGACCTCACCGACATCGCGACCATCGCCTACACCTCCGGCACCACCGGACGCCCCAAAGGAGCGCTCCAGACCCGGCACGCGGTGCGGCTGGGCGGGGAGAACATCGCCCGGCGGCTCGCGCTGGGGCCCGGCGACACGGTGCTCAGTCCGCTGCCGCTCGCCCACACGTACGGCACCAACGTCCTGAACGCCGCGCTGTCCGCCGGGGCCGCCCTCGTCCTCCTCACCCGCTTCACCGAGGAGGCGGTGGCCGAGGCGCTGCGCCGGCACCGGCCGACCGTACTGGCCGGAGTGCCGACAATGTACCGGCGGCTGCTGGCCCACCCGGAGCTGCCGCTGGAGTCGCTGCGCTGTTCGCTCTCCGCCGGCCAGCCCGCCGGCGAACCGCTCGCCCGCGCCTGGCAGGAGCGGTCCGGTGCCGTCTTCGCCGAGGGCTGGGGCATGACCGAACTGGCCGGCCTGGCCTCGCTCACCCCCGCCGACGACCCCGGCCACCCGGGTACCGCGGGCCCGCCCGTGCCGGGCGCCGGGGTCCGTACCGGCGAGGGCGGCGAGCTGCTGGTACGCGGGCCGTTCGTCACTCCTGGCTACCTCGGCGCCCCCGAGGCCACGGCGCAGATCCTGACGCCCGGCGGCGAACTGCGCACCGGGGACGTCGGACGGGTGACGGACGACAGCGGCGTGACCGTACTGGACCGTCTCAAGGACGTGATCCTGTGCGGCGGTTACACGGTCTACCCGGCCGAGGTGGAACGGGTGATCTCCACCCATCCGTCGGTGGCCGCGGTCGCCGTCACCGCCATGCCGGACGCGGTACGCGGCGAGGCCCCGCAGGCCTGGATCGCGACCGCCGGGGGCGGAGCCGCCGACGAGGCCGCGATCCTCGCCCACTGCCGGGCCCGGCTGGCCCCGTACAAGATCCCCCGCCGTACGACGTTCCTGCCCGAACTCCCCACCACCGCGGGCGGCAAGGTCGCCCGCGGCCGGCTGCCCCGTTAGGAGGCCGTCATGAACACCACTGTGACACCGCACGTCCTCGTCGTGGGCGCGGGCCCGGTCGGGCTGGCCACGGCCCTGCTGCTGCGGGCGCGCGGTGCGGCCGTCACCGTCCTGGAGGCGGCGGCGGAGGACGCGCCGCGGCCCGGCAGCCGGGCGATCTTCCTGCACCGGCAGTCGCTGGCCACGCTCGCCGCCGCCGATCCGGCGCTCGGCGCCGCGCTGGTCGGCAACGGGCTCGTATGGGGCGCGAGATGCACGACGTTCGAGGGCCGCGAGGTCCATCGCCGTACGTACACCCCGCCCCCGGCGGACCGCGCGCCGTTCTCCAGCCTTCCGCAGCCGGTCATGGAGGAACTGCTGCGCGCGGCCTGCCGCCGCGCCGGTGCGGACATCCACTGGGAGAGCCCGGTCACCCGGCTCGCCTCCTCCCCCGACGGCGTGGTGGTGCGCACGCCGGAGTCCGAGCACCGTGTTCCGTACGCGGTCGGCTGCGACGGGGCCAGATCGGCCGTGCGCCGGGCCGTCGGCGTACGGCTGCGCGGCCCCCGGTCCCCGCACGCGTTCCTGGTGGTCGACGTGGCCGACGACCCCGCTCGTCCGATGCCGCACGAGCGGGCGTTCCACTACCGCGATCCGCGGATGGCCGGGCGCAATGTGCTGACCGTGCCGTTCCGCGGCGGGCTGCGCGTGGACGTCCAGTGCCGTCCGGACGACGATCCGGAGGCGCTGTCCGAGGCCGCGGCGGGCTGGCTGCCCGGCCTGCTGCCGGACGGGCACGCCTGCGCGGTCACCTGGTCCTCGCACTACCGCTTCCAGCAGGCGGTCGCCGACGATCTCACCGACATGTACGGCCGGGTGCTGCTCGCCGGGGAGGCGGGACACCTCTTCGCGCCCTTCGGGGCGCGGGGCCTGAACTCGGGCATCGCCGACGCGGCAGCGGCCGCCGGCGCGATCGCCACCGGTGACGTGCCCGGCTTCGCGGCCGCCCGCCACCGGGCCGCCCTGCTCAACCGCCGGGCGGCCGGGCGCGCCCTGAGTCACCTCACCGCGCCCGCTCCCTGGCAACGCGCCGCACAGCGGCTGGCGGCCGCGGCGGCGCCCCGGTCCCGCCGCGCCGGGCGCTGGCTGGACTCCGCCCCGTACGGCCCGCGGGACGCCGGTGTTCCCGGGAGCCGCTACTGAGTTGCCCGCGTCGCACGTTCCTCTCCCGTGCGGCGCGGGACGGCTCGTCCCGTCATGTCTCAGCGGCCTCATACGGCTCAGTGGTCACCGCTGCTCGCGAACCACCTTGCGCAGCGCCCCGATTGCTGCATCCTGGTCACTCACGACGGTGGCCACGAGGGGGCGGGGTGCAGTCCCGACGTGATCTGATGATCCGGGAGTTCGTCGGTCGGCGGCTCGTCCGGGCGCGCGGTGAACACACCCGGCACCCGGCCCTGCTGCTGCTCGGGCCCCGCGGCAGCGGCAAGACCACGCTGGCGGGGCGGCTGGAGGCCTGGGGCCGCCGGGCGCCGACGGCCGCGCTGGACCTCTCGGCGCTCGACGACGGGGTGCACCACCCCGTCGACGTGCTGGCCCGTATCGCCTTCCAGCTCAACGCCCGCCGGCCGGACTTCCCGCCGCTGGCCCTGCCGTCCTTCGCCGTCCTGCTGATGGCGCTGTCCGCCGAGGCCGACCCGGAGAGCCGGGACGCCGCGCTCGGCCAGATGCGCGAGGCGCTGCGGACGGGCCGCGCGGAGGACCATTCGCTGGCGGTGTTACGGGACCTGGTGACGTCGGTCGGTGTGCCGATGGGGCTGCCCGGCTGGTCGGCGGCGGTCGTGCCGCTGATACAGGGGTGGCAGCGGGCCCGGGTGTGGTGGGGCGTGCACCGGCGGGCCGGCCGGGTACCGCGCGGCGGCTCCCGGCCCCAGGTCCCGGCGGACGCCCTCGTCGAGCTGAACCAGCACTTCCGGCACGGCACGGCGGCCCAGCGGGAGCGCGCCGAGTCGGTGCTGCTCCAGGCCTTCCTCGCCGATCTCCAGGGCGCGTACACCCGGCACAGCGGCGACCGCACCCGCACGCTGCGCTGCCTGGTGCTGCTGGACAACGCCGACAGCGAGCTGGGCGACGCGTTCCTCCAGGCGCTGGTCGAGGCGCGGGCCGCCGCGGGGCCGGAGCATCAGGACCCGCTGGTGATCGTGGCGAGCGCGCGCCGCGCGCCGGAGGTGCTGCGGCAACTGGAGCAAGGACCCCGGCCGCTCGGCAGCTACCTGTCGTGCTGGCAGCCGCCGGAGCAGGAGGACGGGCCGGAGTCGTTCGTGCCGCGGACCGTCGCCCGGCCCGGCGGCGGCGCCCGGCTGGAGGTGGCGCAGTTGCGGCCGCTGGACCGGGCCGAGGTGCAGGAGCAGGCCGGTCCGTACGTGAAGCGGATGCCGCAGGCGGCGCTGGCGGGCATCACGCATCCGGTGGCCTGGCTGGGCCGTACGGTCCACGAGCTGACGCGTGGTCATCCGGCCGCGACCAGCGCGGTGCTGGCCGCGCTGGAGGACTTCGCACCGGACGTGCCCTGCGGGCACCGGCTGCGCCGGGTACTGGCGCCCGAAGGGCCGCACTCCGTCGCGGACGAGCTGCTGGAACTGCTGCTCCAGGACCTGCCGCGGGAGCTGGCCGAGGGCGCGCTGCCCCACGCGGCCGCCGCCGTCACCCTCGGGCAGGCCGCGAGCGCCGCCGACCTGTGGCGGCAGGCCGACGCCCCGCCGCGGCTCCTGCGCGGGCTGGCCCACGACGACCGGCACGCCGAACGCATCACCTTCGACGGACAGCCGCACAGCGCGCTCCCGGCCATGGTCCGCACCCTGCTGCTGGGCCGCCTGTCGCTGGCCACGGCGCCCGCCGACGCCCGGGTGCCGTGGGTCCGTACGCACGAGATCCTGCGGGACGCGGCCGAGTCGGGGCGCGCCGGGGCCTACCACCGGCTGGCGGCCGGTGACGTCCAGGGCGCCGCGGCCTATCTGCACGAGCGCTTCCTCGACGTGTGCGGAGGCGGAGGTTCGGCGCAGGCGTGGTGCGCGGAACTGTCCTTCATCCAGCGCGCGCCGCGCCGCTGGGAGGCGGACACGCTGGAACGCACACCGGGCGCGGAGTTCCAGCACCGGCTCGCCCGGGCGCAGAGCCCGCCCGACCAGCTGATGGTCACCCGCCTGCTGGTCGCCGGGTGGATCACCACCCACCCGGCGTCCGACCCCTGTGCGTCGCTGTGGTCCGACCCGCTGGGCGACCCGGTGGCCGAGCTGTACCCGAAGATTGCCGATGCACTGCAGACCCTGAGCGGCCGGCTGGGCGACGAGACGGACCACGACGTGCTGTGGCAGCGGGCGGCCGCCTACGAGAGGAAACCCTGGTGACCGTCGGATGAGTGACGAGGACCAGCTCAGGCCTCCGCGGCCGCGGCCCCGCAAGTGGCTGCGGGCCGCCGTCGCCGTGGCCGTCGCGGGCGCCCTGGGCGTGGGCGGGTACTGGGTGTACGACCAGGTGTTCGAGCAATGTGCGGACGGGGTGCGGGAGCAGGGGCCGCGGAACGAGTGCGTGGGCGTCACCGACGGCTCGTACGTGTTCGACGCCTCGCTGCGGGACATCTCCCGGCAGATCCTCGCCGAGAACCGGCGGGTGGCGGCGTCCGGCAAACCCTGGGTCTCGGTGGCCTACCTCCAGCCGATGACCACGGGCACCGGGGACCGGGGGCGCGACAGCATACGCCGGGAGCTGGAGGGGGCCTACCTGGCCCAGCGCGAGCTGAACGACCAACGGCGCGGCGGGCGCGGCGACTCGCCGCAGATCAAGCTGCTGCTGGCGAACAGCGGCGCCGGGTCGGCGCAGTGGGAGCCGCTGGTGGACCAGCTCAAGGAGATGAAGGACGGGGACCAGCACCTGGTCGCCGTGGCGGGCCTCGGGCAGAGCCGCCGCACCACCCAGCAGGCGGTGGACGCCCTGCGGGAGGCCAGGATTCCCATGATGGGCTCGACCGTGACCGCCGACGCCATGAACCGGCCGGGGCAGACCGGCTTCTGGCGGGTGGCGGCGACCAACTCCGACCAGGCGTCGGCCGCGGTCCGCTACCTGCGGACCCTCCAGAACCGCCCCGGGCAGCAGCGCCCGTACCGCGTGACGACCATCAGGGACCGCAGCGAGCAGGACACCTACAGCACCTCCCTGTACCGGAGTTTCAGCGCGGCCGCCGCACGCCACGGGCTGAAGGTCACCGACCTGGGCCTGGCCTACAGCTCGGCCGACCCGGCCACCGCCAACGCCTTCTCCTCGTTGGCCGACCGGGTGTGCGCCGACCGGCCGGACGCCGTGTACTTCGCGGGCCGGGGGCGGGCGCTGCGCGTCTTCATCGAGGCGATGGCCGCCGCCGGGCGGCGCTGCCCGACCACCGTGGTCACCGCGGACGACGTGGTGGGCGTCTTCGACGTGCCGGAGAGCTACGAGTCGCGCCAGGCGTTCCGGAAGGTGTGGGAGCTGAGCCGGGTCACCGTGCACAACACCGTGCTGGCCCACCCCGACCAGTGGACGGGCCCGTATCCCGGCTCCGTCAACCCACTGCCGCAGTTCCGCGACGCCTACCGGCAGGACATCCGCCGGCTGGACACCGAACTGGCGGACGGACAGGCGATGATGGGCCACGACACCGTGCTCACCCTGGGGGTGGCGATCCGCGACGGCGCCGGGCGGCAGGGCAACAACCCGGTCACCACCGGCAGCACCCGCCAGATGCTGCTCCAGATCAGCGGCAGCAAGCCGGTGTACGGCGTGAGCGGGCCGATCCGCTTCGACGACCGCGGCGATCCGGTGGGCAAGCCGCTGGCGCTGGTGGAGCTGGAGCCGGACGGCTCGTACGACTTCCTGAAGGTGGTGTGGCCGTAAGGGGGTGTTCACGCGGCTCGTGCGGCCTGCGGTGCGCCTGCCTCGGCGCGCAGGCTCGTGCCGTAGCGGCGCAGGAGCAGGACGGCGGTGGTGGCGAGGCCGGTGAGCAGGCCGAGCCAGATGCCGAGGGTGTGCAGTCCGGCGGCGAAGCCCAGGAGCCAGGCGGCGGGCAGGCCCACGGCCCAGTAGCCGACGAGGGTGATGCGGAAGCCGCTCCTGGTGTCGTCCAGCCCGCGCAGGAGACCGACGCCGATGTTCTGGGCGCAGTCGAAGAACTGCAGGACCATGACGACCAGCAGCAGGTGGGTGGCGATGGAGACGGCTTCGGCGTCCCGGGCGCCGCGGGTGTCGAAGAACGGGGCGAGGACGAGTCCGGGCAGTGTGACGTAGACGACCGCGACGACGGCCATGACGGCGCCCGCGCAGGCCAGTGCGGTGTTCTTGATGCGCAGCGCGGTGTCGGCGCGGCCGAGGGCGAGTTCGCGGCTGACGTTGACGGACGCGGCGTGCGAGAGGCCGACGGCGACCTGGAAGACGATGTAGACGAGCTGGTTGACGGCGGTGTGCGCGGCCAGTGCGGCGCTGCCGAAGGAGCCGGCCATCAGGGCCGTGACGGAGAAGAACCCGGCCTCGGACCCGTAGGTCGCGGCGATGGGCACCCCGAGCCGGACGATGCGGACGACGGCAGCGCGGTCGGCCCTGGCGATGTTCAGGCTGAGGTGGGGGCCGAGCACCGGATCGCGCCGCGCGGCGGCGTACAGCGCCAGGAAGGAGAGGAAGTACACGAGCGTGGTGGCCACCCCCACGCCGGGCAGGCCCAGTTCGGGCAGCCCCCAGGTGCCGTGGATCAGCCCCCAGTCGAGCGCGGCGTTGACGGCGACGGAGACGACGGTGATGCGCAGCAGCGCCTGTGGCCGCCGCATTCCCACGGTGAACTGGCGGACGGCCTGGAACCACAGGCACGGCAGCAGCCCCGGCGCGAGGGCGAGCAGCATCGTCCGCGCCCGGCCGACGACGTCCGCGTCCTGGCCGAGCCAGGTCAGCGTCTGGCCGATGAGCAGCATGAGGACGGCGCCCGCCAGCCCGGCGAGGGTCGCCACGGCCAGTCCGGCGCGGACGGTCGTACGGATCTCCTCGCTGCCCTCGTGCGCGTCGGAGCCCGTTCCCTCCGCCCGTGCGGACGCGGCGGCCGTGCGGTTGCCGATGGAGGTGACGAGTCCGACGCCCATGGTGCGCAGTTGGTTGAAGATGACGATGGCGAGTCCGCCCGCCGCCAGGTCGGCCGTGCCGAGCATCCCCATCATGACGGTGTCGGTGGTCGTCAGGGCGACCTGGGCGAGCTGGGTGAGGACGAGGGGGACGGCGAGGGCGGCCAGCGCGCGGCTGTCGCGGAGGAGCACGGCGGGCTGCATGGCGGGGCTCACCTCCTGCGGAGCTTGGTAAGCGTCTCGTCGATCTCCCGTTCCAGGCCGCGGTCGACGAGGTCGCGGGCGTGCATCCAGTCGTCGTCGAAGACGGTGTCCAGGTACTTCTCACCGCCGTCGTTGACCAGCGCGACCATAGTGGACCCCGGTGCGAGGGCAGGGAGTCTGGCCAGTGCCTCGTGGACGACGCCGCCCGCCGAGCCGCCGATGAGGAGCCCGGTGGCGCGGGCGACGGCGCGGGCGGTGGCGAAGGCTTCCACGTCACCGACCTTCACGCCCTCGCCGATCAGGTCGAAGTCGACCAGCGCGCCGATCTCGGCGCCTTCGGGTGTGCCGGTGCCGGACTGGTAGTAGTCGTGGGCCGGGCCGCCGAAGGCGATGGAGCCCTTGGGCTCGACGCCGACCGTCGTACAGCCGGGGACGAGGGCGCGCAGTGCGCGGGCGGTGCCGCAGAGCCCGCCGCCGGTGCCCACCGCGCCGATCAGGACATCGATCTCTCCGTCGAGTGCCTGGTGGAGTTCGTGGGCGACGGGGAAGTAACCGACGCCGTTGCTGGGGTTGTTGTGCTGTTCGGTGAAGAAGGTGTCGGCCCGGCCGCGGGCCATCCGCGCGGCCAGTTCCTCGCGCGCGGCGGTGGCCAGCTCCTCGCTCCCGTCGGCGGCCACGTGGACGAGTTCGGCGCCCAGGGCTTTCATGGCACGGAGTTTGTCGGCAGCCGCATGACGGTCCACCACCGCGGTGAACGTATAGCCCCGTTCGGCCGCGAGGACCGCCAGCCCCAGCCCGGTGTTGCCGGACGTGGACTCCACGATGTGCCCGCCCGGCCGCAGGTCGCCGCGTTCCTCGGCGTCCAGGATCATCTGCCGGGCCATCCGGATCTTGGCGCTGCCGGTGGGATTGAACATCTCCAGCTTGAGCAGCAGCCTGCTGCCGGCCCCGGTGCGGCCGAGCTCGAACAGCGGGGTGGCGCCGATGAGGTCGGACACGCGGGAGACCACGGCGGGGCGCCCGAGGGCCTCGTACATGGGTGCACTCCTGATCCAGGAAATGGCCGGTCGCAAGGGGTCAGCGGGCGGGGCGCCGGTCGAGACGCCAGCGCGGCCGGGGGCCCGGGCGGTCCACGACGACCTTGGGCGGCAGCGGGAGATCGTGGAACGGGGACTCGTTCGAATCCATCTGGTATCCGGCGGTGTTCGGGTAGACCAGCAGGTCGCCGACGCGGGGCCGGGCGGGGAACGGGACCTTGCGCCAGGTGAGCAGGTCCGACTCCAGGCAGGTCGCGCCGCCGACGCACGCGGGATGCACCGCGTCGCCGCGGGCCCGTCCGTCCGGGGTGACCAGGTACGGGTCGGGCAGGTATTCGCTGTTGAACCACTGCTCGGAGAGGCTGAGGCTGGTGCCGTCGACCGTGAGGATGCGGTAGCCGTCGCGTTCCTTGACGCCCTGGACGCGGAAGACGGACGCGCCGGCGCCGTCGAGCAGGGCCCGGCCGGGCTCCGTCATCAGCAGCGTGCCGGTCTCCTTGAGCCGGTCGCCCAGGCTCGTACGGCCGCCTGCGGGGACGGTGTCGAGGACGGCGCGCAGGGCGTCGGCCCCGGCGACGGGCGAGTGGTACGGATAGAAGCCGTCGGCCTCGAAGGTCTTGTGCGCGTGGTAGTGCGCGGGGCGCTGCGCGGCGAGGAACGTCCGCCAGTGGCGGGCGCTGCTGTAGTCGACGGCGAAGCCGCCGCCGATGCTGATCCGGTCGGCCCGCAGGCCCAGTCCCCGCGCCCGCAGGCAGTGGTCGAGAAGTTCCCCGGCGAGGTCGGCGCGCGGCCGGACGGCGTAGCCGGACAGGTGGAAGCTGAAGCCTTCCATCCGTACGGCGTCCCCGGCGCGTACGCAGCGGTCGAGTGCGGTGGTCAGCTCGGCGGCCGTCATCCCGAAGCGGCTGTGCCGCTGCGCGGACGGCAGGCAGCGCAGCAGCAGGCGGGCCGGGCGGGCGGTGCCGGTCAGGGCGAGGGTGACGAGCAGGTCGAGTTCGTCCAGGGCGTCGACGGCGACCAGGCAGCCCTGGAGCGCGGCCAGGCGCAGCAGGGTGTCGCTCTTGGCCGGTCCGGTGACGACGAGGTGCTCGCCGCGTACGCCGTGGCCGAGGGCTTCGCGCAGTTCCGGGACGCTCGCCACGTCCACGCCCGCGCCGTGGGCGGCGCAGCGTTCCGCCCAGACGGCGGCCTTGTTGGCCTTCTTCGCGTAGTACACGCGCCCGGCCACCCCGGCGTCGTCGAGGGCGGCGCGGAAGGCGGTGAGGTTGGCGTCGAAGCGGTGCGGGAGCAGGAAGTGGAAGGGGCCGTCGAAGGCGTAGGACAGTTCGTGCAGCAGGCCGCTGTCCATGATCCGGTCGGTGCCGGGATCGGGGTGGGCGGGCAGCGTCGGTACGTCGGCGGAGCGCAGGCCGGTCACCGCCACAGCGCCACCTGCGTTCCCAGCCGCTGGTCGAGGGCGAGTCGGGCGAAGCGGTGGCCGAGGGCGATGTCGGTGACGACCAGTCCGCTGTTGTAGGCGAAGACACGTTCCCGCGCCGTGCCGCGGCCGGTGGCGGTACCGGCCAGAACGGCCGGGAACTCGGCGTCCACGGCGGGGAAGCCGCCCGCCGCGTCGGCCATGTCGGTGCCGGTGACCTTCATCTGCGCCTCACTGGTCGCCACGACCCGGTCGGCGCGGTGCAGCGTGGACGGCGCCAGGCCGTGCCCCACGAGGACGGACAGCGCGCCGGGCCGGAGCCAGTCGGCTCCGACGGCCGCCGTGGTGTGGCCGCCCGCGGTCGCCACCAGGACGTCGGCGTCGGCCGCCGCGGCCCGCAGGTCGGTGACCAGCTCCACGTCCCGGTCCGGGAAGTGGGCGCGCAGCTCTGCACGTACCGCCGCGATGCCCTCGGGGTGGGTGCCGGACAGCATCAGGCGCTCCAGGTCCGGAAGCGTCGTCAGCAGGAACGGCAGGGCCAGGCGCCCTTGCGTGCCGGTGCCGATGACCAGGGCGCTGCGGGCGCCGGGCGGGGCGCACTCGCGGGCCAGCAGGGCGGAGACGGCCGGGGTGCGCAGCGAGCCGATGCGGCCGCAGTCCATCATGGCGACGGGCAGGCCGGTGACGTCGTCGTAGAGCGTCAGCGTCGTGTAGTAGTGCTGGCTGCCGCGGTCCTTGTCCAGGCCGTGCTTGTACGAGGTCTTGACGGCGACGACGTCGCGGGAACCGTCCCGGCCGAGCATCGCGTAGGCGACGGAGTGCCCGTCGGCGGGTTTGACGGTGAGCTTGCGCGGGTTGTCGGAGCCGCCCGCGGCGAGGGTGCGGCAGGCGCCTTCGACGGTGGCCACGACATCGGCGAGCGCGATGCCGAGGCCGGCCAGGTCGCTGGTGGTCAGGATGCGCAGGGTACGGTCGCCGGCGGGTATGGAGCGGGGGTCGGCGGCCAGGGTGCTGTCGGTCATGTCCGTCCTCGGGGAGCTGCGGGCTGTCGTGCGGTGTGGACTGTCATCCGGTGTGGGCTTCGACGGCGGCCTGACCGTAACCGTGCTCCGACGCCTCGGCCAGGGAGCGTGTACGGCGCGCGGGGACACGGACGGAGGCACGCTTGAGCCAGCGGTCGGTGCCGTCGTAGCGGGCCCGGAAGGGCACCCGGCCGTGTACGACCAGGTCGTTGTCGACGACGAGCACCTCGCCCGGTGCGAGGCGCACGGCGCCCGAGACGCGGGCGAGTTCGTGCTCCAGGCGCTCGTAGGCGGCGCGGTGGGCGGGGCCCGCGTCGTCGAGGGGGGTGTAGGCGGGGTCGAAGCGCAGGGTCAGGCCGTCGTCCGACCGGAAGAGGGTGGGGATCGGAGGCGGCGGGCCGCCGTCGAAGTTCCTGGCCTCGGGGTACGCGTCGTCGGGCAGGATCGGCAGCAACGGGCGGCTCAGCAGCTCGATGTCGGCCTCGTCCAGCCGTACGTGGCGGATGCCGGCCGCCGTGGTGGCGATGCGGTCGGGGTTGCGCATGCAGCTGAGCATGAGCAGATGGGCGCGGCCGGGGTGGAAGGCGTCCTCGGTGTGCGGGCTGAGCAGCACGGTGCTGCCGGCGCCGGTCTGCTCGGTCTCGCGGCCGGGGGCCGGGACGATGTTGTGCACGAACCGGCCGTCCTGCTGGCCTTCCCAGGCGATGGGGTTGCCCATGACGGTGGCGAGCAGCAGCAGGACGACGTCGTGCACGGCGCCGCTGTCGCCGGCGGCGGCCCAGCCGACGGGGGTGGGGCCGAGCGCGGAGTCGTCGACGTGCAGACCGCGGAGCACGAACAGACCGTCGTCGGTGTCGACCGGCCGCAGCTGGTGACGGACCGTGCCGGGCAGGGCGGCGGCGGACTCCGCGACCCGGGCGAGGAGATACGGGGAGGCGGCGGTGGTACCGGCCGCGGCGAGGATCTTCTCGGCGGTGCGGCGCAGTTCCGAGACGTCGGCGGGGTCGAGCTGGCGGACGGGTGCGGCTCCCGTGGTCATGTCGAGGCAGTCCGTTTCCGTTGAGGGTGGGAATCGGGTCCGGTGCGGCGCCGCGCGGGCAGGGCGCGGCGCGCTCGACGGGCCGGGCAGGGGCGGCCATGGCTGCCGTTCCGTGTCCGGGGTCCAGCGGACAGTAACGACGCTACCCACCCAACTTAGGTTAGGCAAACCTCACTTTATTTGTCGCACCTGTCCACCTTCCGGCAACTCCCGCCCGTTAACGCCCAGTTGACGACCACCAATAGGCGCACTCGGCGGCGAGCGCCCTTGCGGACCCGGATCTCATTAGGGTAGGCAACCCTAAGTAACCAAAACGAACAGAGCGAGGCGGCGTGGACTTCACCAGAAGGCAACTGCTCGCAACCGGCGGGGCTTTGGGCGCGGCCGCGCTGCTCCCGGCGTGCGGCGGCGACGGCGCGGCACCCGCCGCCGGCGGCTCACCGCGGCAGGGCGGCACCCTGCGCATCGGCGCCCTGGGCCGCCCCTCGGCGATCACCCGCGACCCGCACGGCACCCAGGGCAACGAGAGCGACTACCTCGTCATCGCCCTCGTGCACGACACGCTGACGGCGCCGGGCGACAAGGACAACACCGTCGGCCGCCTCGCCTCCGCCTTCACCCCCTCGAAGGACCTGAAGACCTGGCGCTTCACCGTCGCCGAGGGCGCCGCCTTCCACGACGGGACCCCCGTCACCGCCGACGACGTGGTCTGGTCGCTGCGCCGGCTGCGCGGCACCCCGTCCGGGGCGGCCCGGCTGCCCGGCGTCAGGGCGGACCGCATCACCGCCGACGGCAGGCGCACCGTCGTCCTCGTCTCCGACTACGCCAACGCCGAACTCCCCCTGCTCACCCGGCTGACGACCTTCGTCCTCAAGAAGGGCACCGCCGACAAGGCCGTACCCGAGGCCCCGGGGACCGGCCCCTTCAAGCTGGACTGGTACCGCGACGGCAACGCGCGGCTGCTGCGCAACGCGGACTGGCACGGCGGCGCGGTCCACCTCGACGCCGTCGAGGTCACCATGTTCCAGAGCCCGCAGGCGATGGCCAACGCGATGCTGTCCGGCCAGATCGACGTGGCGTCCAACGCCGGTGCCGTCGCCGCCCGTACGGCCAGGGCGCGCCAGGACATCCGGATCGTCCGGCGCCCGGACGACATGGCCATGCCCATCGTGATGCGTACCTCCAGCGGTCCGTTCGCCGACCCGAAGGTACGCGAGGCGATGAAGCTGCTGGTGGACCGCGAGGCGATGGTCGCCCAGGTGCTGTCCGGGTACGGGACGGTCGCCAACGACATCCTCGGCACCGGCGACCCCGCGTACGCCAAGGACGTCCCGCAGCGCGGGCGCGACCTGACCACGGCGAAGAAGCTGCTGACCGACGCGGGCTTCGACTTCTCCCGTACGTACCGCCTCGTCACCACCGAGGACGTCGCCGGGCTCGCCGAGTCGGCCACCCTCTTCGCCTCCCAGGCCCGCGAGGCCGGCGTCAAGGTCGAGGTCGTCAAGCAGGAGTCCGGCGCCTTTTACCAGAAGACCTGGCTCAAGGGCGACTTCTACACCAACTACTGGGGCACCAACGACTCGGTGGTGTTCTTCGCGTCCAAGACCCTGACCACCGGGGCCGGCCAGAACGAGGCGGACTGGTCCGACCGGGCGTTCGACGCCGCGTACCGCAAGGTCATGGCCACCGCCGACCGCACGGCCCGCACCGCCGCCCTGCGCGGCCTCCAGCGCATCGAACACGAGCGGTCCGGCTATCTGCTGTGGGGCATGGCGGACGGCATCGACCTGGCCGCGCCGAAGGTGCACGGCCTCCCGAAGCTGCCCGGCTACGGACGCGTCCAGCTCGAAAACGTCTGGCTCGCCCCGTGACGGAGACCGGCACCCGGCCCGCCGAGGCCCCCGTCCGACCCGTACCGAAACTTGCGGCGCGCCGCGCCGGCGCCCTGGCCGCACGGGCGGCGGCCGTCCTGGCCAAGCGCGTCCTGATGCTGGTGGTACTGCTCGCGCTCGTCTTCGCCGCAATCGAGCTGCTGCCGGGCGACGCGGCCACGGCCACGGCGGAGCGCGGTGAGGGCGCGGCGGGTGTCGCCGCGCGCCGCCGCCTGCTCGGCCTGGACCGGCCGGTGTGGGAGCGCTTCTGGGACTGGATCACCGCGCTGCCCACCGGTGACCTGGGCACCTCGGCCCGCGGCGAACGCGTCGGCGACCTGCTCGCGGCACCGCTGCCCAACACCGTCCTGCTGGGCAGCACCGCCTTCGTCCTGACCGTGCTCGGCGCGCTGGCCCTGGGGATCTGGGCCGCCGCACGCCCGAAGGGCCTCGTCGACCGGGCCGTGGACCTCACCTCGACCGCCGCCTTCGCGCTGCCCGAATTCGTGGTCGCCGTCGGCCTGTTGCTCGTCCTGTCGCTCTGGACCGGATGGCTGCCCGCCGCCACCGTCACCGGCGCCGACGGTGCCCCCGCCACCTGGACGATGCTGGTGATGCCGGTGCTGGCGCTGACCGTGCCGCAGACCGGCTGGAACACCCGTATCGTCCGCGGCGCCCTCGCCGACCAGGCCGCCACCCCGCACGTCGAAGCGGCCCGCCTGGACGGACTGACCACCCGGCAGGTACTGCTCCGGCACGCGCTGCCCGGCGCCTGGCCCGCCATCGCCACCGGCGTCGCCACCTCCACCGGCATGCTGCTCGGCGGCACCGTCGTCGTCGAGACGCTCTTCAACTACCCCGGCATCGGCACGGTGCTGGCCGGGGCCGTCGCCGACCGCGACACCCCGGTCATCGCGGCCGTCGTCGCCTGCTCGGCCGCGCTGATCACCGTCGTCCTCCTGCTGGCCGACCTGGTACGCGCCCGCACCCTGGGAGCCCGCCCATGACCGCCACCGAAGCGCACGCGCCGCCCCGCCCGCGCCGGACGGGCCGGTTGGAGCCCCGCGTCCTGACCCCCGTCGTCCCCGCCGCGCTGCTCGTCCTGGTGGCCCTGGCGGGCCCGCTGCTCGCCGCGCACCCGGTCGACAAGCCGGTCACCGCCCCGTACGGCGAGGCGGGCGCGAACGGCGCGGTACTGGGCGGGGACCAGCTCGGCCGGGACGTGCTCAGCCGCCTGCTGAACGGCGGCAGCGCGCTGATCGGCAGCGCGCTCGTGGTGGCCGTGGCGGTCACCTTCCTGGCCACCCTGCTCGGCTGTTTCGCCGTCCTCAGCCCGCGACTGGGGCGGCTGGTCGAACGTGCGGCGGACACCGCGATCCTGCTTCCGCCGGTGCTGGGCATCATGCTGCTCGCGCTGGCCTGGCCGGGCGGCGGCCGCCTCGCGATCACCGTGGCCGCCGTCCTCCTGGGAATCCCGTACGCGGTACGGATCGTCGCGGGCGCGGCGGCGCCGGTCGCCGCCACCGGGTTCGTCGAGGCCGCCGTCGCGAGCGGCGAACGCCCCGGGCACCTGGCCCTGCGGGAGATCCTGCCCAACCTGCGCGCCACCGTCCTCGCCCTGTTCGGCCTGCGCTTCGTCGACGCGGTGTACGTCATCTCCATGGCCGGCTTCCTCCAGCTCGGGCCCCGGCCGCCGGAGGCCGACTGGGCCCTGATGGTCCGGGAGAACGGCCCCGGCATCCTCCTCAACCCGTGGGCGGTGGTCGCCCCCGGCCTCGCCATCGGCGCGCTCGCCATCAGCGTCAACCTCGCCGCCAACGCCCTGGCACCCGCCACCGCCCGCAGGGCCGTCCTGCGCTGACCCCCCGGCCACCCGCGCTCGCGCGCCCGCTCCCCAGGACTCCGCCGTGACCGACTCCCCGCCGCCCGTCACCGTCACCGGCCTCGAAATCGGCCTCGCCGACGGGCCCGTACTCCTGCGCCGCGCCGGCCTCCGCCTGTGCGGCGGCCGGATCACCGCCCTCACCGGGCCGTCCGGCTCCGGCAAGACGACACTGCTGCGTGCCGTGCTCGGCGAACTTCCGCGGGGCGCCCGCGTCATCTCCGGCAGCATCGAGGTGCTGGGGCAGGACGTGCTGACGCTCGCGCCCGGGGCGCTGCGCACCCTGCGCCGCCGGCACGTCGCCTATGTGGGCCAGGACCCGGGTTCCGCCCTCGACCCGCGGATGACGGCCCGCCGTCTGATCACCGAACTGGCCGCCGACCGCTCGCCCGAGGCCGTCGAACGGGCCATGGCCGAGTGCCGTCTGCCGGCCCCGCTCGCCCATCACCGCCCCGGTGCCCTCTCGGGCGGGCAGCAGCGACGGCTCGCACTGGCCCGCGCGCTCGCCCGGCGTCCCGAAGTGCTGCTGCTGGACGAGCCCACCGCCGGACTCGACGCGGACCTGCGCGACGACATCACCGCGCTCCTGCGCCGGCTCGCCGACCGGCACGGCCTCGCCGTCATCATGGCCAGCCACGATCCACACGCCGTCGCGGCCTGCGCCGACTCGGTCGTCACCTTGGGTGCCGGGGCCGTTCCGTACGGAGCCACCGCCACGAGGGTTCCGGCGACTTCCCCATCAGTGCACGCTTCGGCCACGACTTCGCCGCCGGCTCCGGCCGAGGGGGCCACGACCGCCTCCGAGGGCCTGCGCGCCGACAACCTGCACGTCGCCTTCACCCACCGCGGCCACACCCACCACGCCCTGGCGGGCGTCGGCCTCCACCTCCCCACCGGCTCCGCCATCGGCATCACCGGCCCCTCCGGGTGCGGCAAGACGACCCTCCTGCGGACGCTCGCCGGCCTCCAGGTCCCGCAGACCGGCACCCTGACCTGGAACGGCCGCCCGCTGCCCGCGAACGCCCGCAAGCGCAGCCGGGACCAGCAACGGCGCATCCAGTTCGTCCCGCAGAACCCCCTGGGCGCCCTCAACCCCTCCCGCACCATCGGTGCCACGCTCTCCCGCCCGCTCCGGCTGCACCGTGTCGTCGCCGCCCCGGACCGGCCCGAACGGGTCGGCAGCCTCCTCGAAGCCGTCGGCCTCCCCCGCGACGTCGCCCGCCGCTACCCCCACGAACTCTCCGGCGGACAGCGCCAACGCGCCTCCATAGCGCGCGCCCTCGCCACCGAACCCGACCTCCTCCTGTGCGACGAGGTCACCTCCGCCCTCGATCCGGCGACCGCCACCGCGGTCCTGGACCTGCTCACCCGGCTGCGTGCCGAGCGCCGGCTGACGCTCGTCCTCGTCAGCCACCAACTGGACCTCGTGGCCGACTGCGCCGACACCGTCCACCTCCTGCGGGCCGGGCGCGTCGTCCGGCCCGCCACCCGCCGCGAAGGCGCCGCCTCGGCCTGAGCTGCCGGCCAAGAAGGGCTGTTCGGCCCGGTGCAGGGGCTGTTCGGCCCGTCCCGGAGCGCCCGCCGACGGCGGATGCTCAAGACATGGGAACCGCCGGTTCCAAAGCCCGCCCGGTACGGCCGGGGGCTGCGGTGCCGCGCAGGAAGGGGAGGTGGCGCGGTGAGGACGACGAACGCACGGCTCGGTGCACTGCCCGCGGAACACCGTGAGCGGCTGATGGCACGGGCGCAGGAGGTCTCCTTCCCCGCCGGGACTCGGATCTTCGAGGAGGACCGGAAGGCCGACCGCTTCTGGATCCTGCGCACCGGCACGGTCCAGCTCGACATCCGGGTGCCGGGCCGCCGGGCCGCCGTCGTCGAGACCCTGCACCCGGGCGACCTGCTGGGCTGGTCGTGGCTGTTCCCGCCGTACACCTGGCACCTGGGCGCGGAGACGCTGAGCCCCGTCCGGGCCTGGGAGTTCGACGCGCGGGAGATCCGGGCGCTGTGCGCGCAGGACCCCGCGCTCGGGCACGCGCTGGTGCTCCGGTACTCCCAGGTGATCGGGGACCGGCTGCGGTGCGCGCGGACCCGGCTGCTCGACCTCTTCGGACCGTACGGGAGCGGCGTGCACTGACCACCTGTGTCCGGGCCCTGGCCGGGCGCCCGGGGCCCGGGCACAGGTTTGCGGCCGTCGGGGCCGGCGGATCCTCCTCACGCCGCCGGCCCCGGCTCCGGCTCCGGGCACGGTGGACGGGTGTGTGGTGCACGGGCCCGTGATGCACAACCCTGGGGGAAGGAGCCCGCGCTGAAGGAGTCCGTGATGCAGGAGCCCGTGACGCCAGGGAACAACAGCCCCCGCACCGTCGGCGACGTGATGACCCACACCGTGATCAGTATCGGCCGTACCGCCCCCTTCAAGGAGATCGTCCGCACGATGGAGCAGTGGAAGGTCAGCGCCCTGCCCGTCGTCGAAGGGGAGGGCCGGGTGGTCGGTGTGGTGTCCGAGGCCGATCTGCTGCCCAAGGAGGAGTTCCGCGACCACACCCCCTCGCGCATCGAGCAGATGCGCGTCCTGGACGCCTTGATCAAGTCCGGCGGCGTCACGGCCGACGAGCTGATGACGGCCCCCGCCGTCACCGTGCACGCGGACGCCAGCCTCGCGCAGGCGGCCCGCACCATGGCCTGGTACCGGATCAAACGGATGCCGGTGGTGGACGCCCTCGGCCGGCTCGAAGGGGTGGTGAGCCGCAGCGACCTCCTCAAGGTCTTCCTCCGCGAGGACGAGGACATCGCCGAGGAGGTGCGGCGGACGGTCGTCGGGCAGCTCTTCGCGTCCCGGTGGCAGCAGTTGAGCGTCGAGGTGTCCCAGGGGATCGTCACCCTCGCCGGGACCATCACCGACACCTCGCTCATACCGGTGGCGGCGCGCCTCGCCCGCGCCGTCGAAGGGGTGGTCGACGTCGACATGCAGCTCAGGGGCGACAGCGGCGCCTGAGGCGCGGGGCGGACGGGCGGCCATGTCCGACTGCCCCGTGCCGGTCAACCACGCGCCCCCTCCCCTCATCACTTCGCGGCGTGCCGCGCCGTCGTGCGCTTCGCTTCTCCCCGCGTGTCGGTAATGCGGGCGTAGGCCGACGCGCACGCGGGGGTCCGCTCCGCGCGCAGAGAGATCGAGGTGGGCGAATCATGCATCCAGGCGAGCGACTGCCCTGTCGCCGTACCGCACTGGCCGGTGCCCTTGCCGCCGGGGCGCTGGCCCTCGCGGCCTGCGGGAGCGACGACGGTGGCGGGCCACGGACGGCGAGCGGCTCCGCCGCGGCGTCCCCGACCGCCTCCGCGTCGGAGGCCGCGCACAACGACGCGGACGTACGGTTCATGCAGCGGATGATCCCGCACCACCGGCAGGCCGTGGAGATGACGGAACCGGCGGGTGCCCGCGCCTCCGACCAGGAGGTCAAGAGTTTGGCCGCGGCGATCTCCAAGGAACAGACCGCCGAGATCGCCACCATGCGCGGGTGGCTGCGGTCCTGGGGCGAGCCGGAGGCGGCCGCGACCGGCTCCGGCGACCCCGGGTCGCCCTCCGCCGAGCACAGCCCGCACGGCATGGACCACGGGCAGGTCGGGCGGGACGAGTCGGACATGGACGGGATGGTGTCCGACCAGGACATGACCGCCCTGATGGACGCCGAGGGCGCCGCCTTCGACCGGAAGTTCACCCAGCTGATGATCAGCCACCACGAGGGCGCGATCCAGATGGCACGCACCGAACGCACACTGGGCCGGGACACGGGCGCGAAGCAGCTCGCCGACTCCGTCGTGCGGAGCCAGTCGGCGCAGGTGGCCCAGCTCAAGGCACTCCGCGACCGGCTCTCGCCCCGCTGACCCGCCCCGCCGGCACCCGGGCCGGGGCCTCCCCCGCCGTCCCACCGAGGGGAGGCCCCGGCCCGGGTGGCGCGCACCACGCCGTACCGCGCCCCAGGCCCTCCATACATACGCGGGCGCGCCGCGCCAGGCACTTTTCAGACATCACACGCTGTTCATCGGCAGGACACCTTCATACGGCAACCAATTGTTAGCTTACCGAGAAGTAGTAATCGCCTACATCAGTAGGGAGACATACTTCATGACCACCGAATCCCTTGAATCCTTCGCCGCAGAGGTGAATTCCCCGACGAACGACTTCTGCTCCTACGTGGAATCCGTCCTCGCCGTCCTGGCGGAAACTCCGGACCGCCCCGTGGTCACCACGGCGGACGGCCAAGAGATCTCCGCCGGGGAATTCCGCGACAGCGTGTACCGGATCGCCCGGGAACTGGCCGGCTGGGGCGTCGGGCGCGGCAGCACCGTGTCGCTGCTCTCCGGGAACCGGCCGGAGGCCCTCACCGCGCGCTACGCCGCCAACCTGCTCGGCGCCCGGGCCGTCTTCCTCTACCAGGGCATGGCCCCCGGGACGCTCGCCCGCATCACGGAGAGCGTGGACACCGCGCTGCTGCTGATCGACCCGGACCTGCCGGACGTCGCCGACAGCCTGCCGGCCCTCGCCCGGCCCCCGTACGTGCTCTCCTTCGGCCCCGGCCCGCACGGCCAGGACCTGCTGGCACGCGCGGCACGGCACGAGCCGGTCCCGGTGCGGAGCGCGGCACGTCCCGAGGACGACTGGTGCATACGCCACACCGGCGGCACCACCGGCGTCCCCAAGGGGGTGCGCATGCCGCACGGCCCCTACCGGGACATGCTCGCCTTCGGCTCCGTCGGCGCGGGCGAGCCGCCGCGCTTCCTGGCCTGCACCACCCTCGCGCACGTGGCCGGCAACATCGCCGACGCCACCCTCCTGGCCGGCGGCTCCGTGGTGCTCCAGCACTCCTTCGACCCCGGTGAGGTGCTCGCCGCCGTCGAGCGCGAGCGCATCACCCACCTGTGGCTGCTGCCCCCGCTGATCTACCGCCTGCTCGACCACCCCGGCCTGGCCGGCACCGATCTGTCCAGCATCCGGCGGATCACCTACGGCGGCTGCGCCGCGTCGCCGGCGCGGCTGCGGCAGGCGCACGAGACCTTCGGCCCGGTCCTGTTCGGCGGCTACGGTCAGTCCGAGGCGGGCCATGTCACCGTCATCGGACCGGACGAGCACCGGGACCTGCCCCCGGAGGGGCAGGCCACGGTCGGCCGGGTGATCCCGGGCGTCGAGGTCGCCCTCCACGACGAGCAGGGCGCACCCGTCCCCGTCGGGGCGGTGGGCGAGATCCGGGTGCGGTCCGGCCAGGCCATGACCGGCTACTGGAAGCAGCCCGGCCGCACCGCCGAGGTGCTGCGCGACGGGTGGGTGCACACCGGTGACCTGGGCTACCTCGACCACCAGGGCTATCTGTACATCGTCGACCGGCTCAAGGACATGATCATCGTGGTGGGCGGTCACGTGTACACCGGTGAGCTGGAGGATCTGCTGCTCACCCACCCGGCCGTCGCCCACTGCGCGGCGTTCGGCGTGCGCCGCGCGGACGCCGGCGAGGAGGTGCACGTCGCGGTCGTCCCCGCACCGGACCGTCCGCTGGACCTGGAGCGGCTGCGGGACTTCGTCACCCGCCACAAGGGCGCGATGTACGCGCCCACCGGGCTGCACCTGGTGACCGAGATCCCGCTGACGCCGGTCGGCAAGCCCGACAAGAAGCGCATCCGGGCCGCACTCGGCGCGTGAACGGGCCGTGCGCGGGCCCGCTTCGGTCCCGGCCGCCGTCAACCGGAAGGCCGGGGCCGAGTATGACGGCTCTGTCGGCCGACCGCCCCTCAGCGGTCCGGTTCGCCGAGAAAATCAATGATCGCGGAATTCACCGGGCCTGGTTTCTCCAGATAGCCGAAATGGCCGCACCCGGATATCTCGGTGTACCGGCAGCCGGGAATGCACGCGGCCACTTCCTCGGCCAGCCGCGGGCGGACGACCCGGTCGTCCGCGAATCCGACGACCAGACACGGACATTGGATGTTCCGGTACGCGGCCCGCCGGTCCTCGATCACCTGAAGCCCGAGCTGCCCGCGCATTCCGGCGGAACTCCCCGTCGCCGTCAGCTCGAACACGTCCAGCCAGCCGCGCAGCCCGTCCGGATCGCCGAGCGTCTCCGCCGACAGGTACTGCAACGCCTGGACGTACGCCGCGTACCGGGGCGGGAGCGCGACCCCGCTGTCGCACAGGTCGATCTCCGCCGCCGCCATGGCGCGGACCAGCATGTCCGCCCGGCCGATGGTCGCCATCAGCACCGCCCTGCGGACCAGCTCCGGCCGGGCAACGAGCAGTTCCTGCACGACGACCGAGCCCAGCGAGAAGCCCACCACGCGGCAGGGCCCCGGGCTGACGTGGGTGAGGAGACCGGCGAGGTCGGCCGCCATGTCGTCGAGGGTGAAGGGCTGCCCGGACGCGCCCTCCGGCGAAAACCCCCGGTGGTCGAACGTGATCACCCGGTACCCGGCCGCCGTCAGGGCGGGCACCTGATGCGCACGCCACACCCGTCCCGGCGCACCGGTCCCGGTGACCATCACGACCGGCTCCCCGGCGCCGTACTCCTCGTACCCGAGACTGATCCCGTTGGTCCGCACCACCGGCATGAGCCCGCCCCCTTCGTCCGCCGTACGACGTCCCCTCATGTCGTGCCCCTCCATCAGAGCAGGTCCGGCCCGGCTTGTACGGGTGTCCGACCGACCGCGCACCGGCCCGTGGGCGCGGCCGCCCGCGCCCGCCCGCATCGCGCCACTCCGTGGCCGCCCGACCCCTTGTGCCGTGCCGCGCGAGCGTTTCCCATGTCAGCAGACACGAAAAAGCCGTCCTGCTGACCGTCGCCGGTCGAGAGAGGCTGTCGTATGCGGAGTGTGGGAGTGGAAGAAGAGCTTCTCCTGGTGGACCCGCACTCAGGAAAGCCACGAGCCGCCTCCGGGACCGTACTGGCCGCGACCCCGGACGATTCCACCCTGGACAAGGAACTGCACCGCGAGCAACTGGAGATCGCGACCCGGCCCCGGCTGCTGATGGAGGACCTGGCCGCGGAGGTCACCCGCTGGCGCGGCGAGGCGGCGCGCCAGGCCCGCCGGGCCGGTACGGAACTGGTGGCCCTGGCCACCTCGCCGCTGCCCGTCGTACCGTCCCTCAACGTCGACGAGCGTTACCAGCGGCTGGCGGAGGAGTTCGGCCGCACCGCGCAGGAACAGCTCGCCTGCGGCTGCCACATCCATGTGTCCGTCGAGTCGGACGACGAGGGCGTGGCCGTGCTGGACCGTATCCGCCCGTGGCTGCCGACGCTGCTCGCGCTGAGCGCCAACTCGCCCTTCTGGCAGGGCAGGGACACCCGGTACAGCAGCTACCGGAGCCGGGTGTGGGGCCGCTGGCCGTCGTCCGGACCGGTGGAGCTGTTCGGCTGTGCGGAGAACTACCACCGGCGGGTGCGGGAGATGCTCGCGACGGCGACCCTGCTCGACGAGGGCATGATCTACTTCGACGCCCGGCTGTCGCGGCACTACCCCACCGTCGAGATCAGGGTGGCCGACGTCTGTCTGCGGTCCGACGACACGGTGCTGATCGCCGCCCTGGCCCGCGGGCTGGTGGAGACCGCCGCCCGTGCGTGGCGCGCGGGCGAGCCGCCGGACCCGGCCGGGATCGGCCTGTTGCGGCTGGCGTCCTGGCGGGCCGGCCGGTCCGGGCTGTCCGGCCGCCTCGTCCACCCGCTCACCTGGACCCCGGCCCCCGCCGAGGCCGTGGTGCACGCCCTGCTCGACCACGTCGGCGAGGCGCTGGAGGACTACGGGGACCTGGGGCTCGCCAAGGAGCGCCTGGACACCCTGATGGGCCGCGGCAACGGGGCGCACGTCCAGCGGGAGCGGCTGCGCCGGACGGGCAGCCTGCGGGCGGTCGTCGAGGAGTGTGTGCGGCTGACGACGCTGTAACGGCCGCGTGGCCGCGGGCCGGGCCCGGCCCGCGGCCGGCTCCGGCGCCTCGGTGCTGCCCTGCGGTGTCTCTGCGGTGGTCTGCGGTGCCTCTTCGGTGGACTGCGGTCCGTTCTTCGGTCACCCCGTGGTCGCACCGTGAAGACCGCCGCCCGGCCGCCGCCCGAGAATCGGGGTGGCCGGTTCCTGCCCCGCCGGGACCGGCGACCATCGATCGACGGAGGCGAGATGCTGACCGGTAGCGACCGGCTGGACCCCGGTACCGCGCAGGGCGCGGACTGGGTGGGCGCGCACATCTTCTACGACACCGGCCAGGACGCGCTGCTGACCGACGGTGTCCGCCCGCTGGTCGCCCGGCTGACGGCCGACGGTCTCGTCCAGCGGTGGTTCTTCCTGCGGTACTGGGAGGGCGGCCCGCACGTCCGGCTGCGCTTCCTCCCGGCCCGTACCGCCGACCGCGCCGGCATCGAGCGGCTGGCCGGCGAGCACCTGCGCGCGTACCTGGAGGCCGAACCGTCCCCGGACGTCGTGGACCGTACGCGCTTCGCCCAGGTCTCCGAGGGGCTGGCCGGCCTGGAGGGCCGGTCCGGCCAGGAGCAGCAGGAGGAGGTGCGGCCCAACAACTTCCTGGAACTCCGGCCGTACGAGCGGGAGAACTCCGACTTCGGGTACGACGCCGCCATCGCCGCCGTGGAGCGGCACTTCCACGAGTCCAGCGAGCTGGCGCTGTCCGTCGTCGGCACCGGCGCGACCGTCGAACAGCGCGCGATGCTGGCGTTCGACCTGGTCGTGGGGGTGTTCGCGCTCCTCGACGAGGTCCGCGACCGGTGGTCCCGCAACGGCGGCCCGCCGCTGCCGTTCGGCAGCGGCCCCGAGGCCGAGGACGTCGAGCCGCGGTACCGCGCCCAGCAGGCGCAGCTACAGGAGCGGGCCCGGCGCGTCTGGCGGCTGGCGGCCGCGCCCGAGGAGGCGCTCACCGGCGCGGGCGCGGACCCCCGCGCGTACTGGACGGCGTCCCTGCGCCGGCTGCGGGACGCGCTGCACGTGCTGGAGGACGCGGGGACCTTCACCAACGAGTGGACGGACTCGCCGCTCGTCGGGCCGCTCGAACTGGCCGAGACCGCGCACCCCGCCACGAGCCTGGTGCTGCTGCGCAGCGGTCACCTGGTCAACAACCGGCTCGGGCTGACCCTGTGGCAGGAGAGCCAGGTGCGGTTCCTCGTCGGCCGGGTCCTCGCCGAACTGCCCGAGGCGCTGACCGCCTCATGAGCGGGGCGGCCGCCACGTGGCACAGCATCCACGTCCACCACCACGACGAGAGCACCGAGCCCGCGCTCGTACTGGACGCCGTCCGCCCGGCGTTCGAGGCCGTCCGGGCGTCGGTCGTCGGCGCCTGGTTCGGCCGGCACTGGCTGCGCGGCCCGCACCTGCGCCTGAACTTCCGCACCACGGACGAGGAGTGGGCCGCGACGGTACGCCCGCAGGTCGTCGCCGCGCTGGAGACCTACGTCCGCGACCGCCCCTCCACGGCCCGGCTGGACGAGGCCGCGCTCGCGCCGGTGCACGAGCAGTTGGCGGAACTGGAGATGGAGACCGGCCCCCGGCACCCCTGGGTACCGGACAACACCGTCCTCGAACAGCCCTATGACCACCGGCTCCCGGTGCTGGGGTCGATGCGGGGCAGCGAGGTGCTGGCCGATTTCCTGAGCGACACGAACGACCTGGCGTTCGCGATGTACGAGCACCTGCGGGGCGGCGGCGCCCTGCCCGTGCTGGCGCTGGACCTGATGTGGACCACCGCGTCGGTGGCCGCCGTCCCGTTCGACGAGGGCAGCGCGCCGATCGCGCGCGGGTTCCTGTCCCTGCGGTCGCACGCCGACGCGTTCTTGTCCCGCACCCACGACCCGGCCGCCTACCGGGCCGCTTTCGACGAGCGGTACCGGCGGCAGGCCGACGCGCTGACCACCCGGCTGCGTACGGTGGAGTCCGTCCTGTCCGCGCGGCCCGGCTCCCCCGAGGCCACGGGCGCGGACGCCACCGTGCCGTTCGTCCGGGAGTGGGCCGAGGCCGTACGCCGGTGCCAGCGCGCCGCGTATCCGCTGCTGGAGTCCGGCGAGCTGACGCTCAGCGGCGCCGGCCGGGCCCCCCGGCTGCCGACCCGGCAGCTCAGCGACTTCCACCGGCTCCTGCAGACCGACCACGGCCACGACGGCTTCCTCCGCGACGACCACTGGTTCGCCTCCTTCCGGCTGGTGGTCAACTACCTCTACGTCCACCTCAACCGCCTCGGGCTGAAGCCCGTGGACCGCGGCCTGCTGTGCCACCTCGCGGCAAGCACGGTCGAAACGGTGCACGGCGTCACCGCGGAAGACGCCTTCCGACGCCATGTCGTCGCCGCCTCCCCCGCCGAGGCGACCCCCGAGTGGTCCCGGCTGAGCAAGGAGTGGGCCGAGGGCCGGTGACCGCCGGCCGGGCGGGCCGTGGCGGCCGTAACCAGTTGGACAGTACCGCGAGGGTTGTACATTGACCGCCGTTACGGCGCACGGTGGAGCGCGGATGTCAGCTCGTGGTTGCACCGGTCTCAACTCGTGGGCTGACGCCGGGCGTCCCTCCGGCGGCTAGCTTCTTCCCGTACCGCGCCGGGGCGAACGGAGAGCACCACCACCGGAGCCACCCCCGCGCCGTACGGCCATGAGGGGTAACGCCGAGGCGTCCGGCGACGTACGCGCCGGGCGTGTCAGGCGGTACCCCGGAACTCGAAGGGGGAAAAGGAATGCGACCCAATGCTGTGACGAGGACCCTCGTCAGTGTCACCGCCGCTGCGGCGATCTTCGCCGGCGGCCTGGCGGGAGCGGGCGCGAGCTTCGCCGCGTCCGCGCCGGCCGCCCAGCCCGCGGTGGCGGCCGAGGCCGTCGCGCCGCTCGCGGTGCAGAACTTCGGCCTGAGCGCCGCGCAGGCCAAGAAGGTGCAGCGCTGGCTGAAGACGTACTGGGGATACCACGGTGCGATCGACGGGGCGCTCGGTACCGAGAGCTGGAAGGCGTTCCAGCGCTGCCTCAAGAAGTACTGGGGCTACACCGGGCAGATCGACGGAAAGCCCGGGGTCAACACGGTGAAGGCGCTGCAACGCCTGCTCAAGGACATCTGGGGTTACACCGGCCGGATCGACGGCAAGGCCGGGGCGAAGACCAAGGCCGCGTTCAAGCGGTTCGCCGACGGGGTCTAGGGGCTGCGGGCCCGGGGGCCCGGCCGCGGGTCTGAGCCGAGCTGCGGATCGGACCGGGAGCTGAGCCACGGGTCGAGTCGCGGCTGAAGCCGTCGAGCGGTGCGCCTGCCGGGCGCACCGCTCGATCGTCTGATCGCTCGGACCGTCGGTCGGCTGTGCCGGTCCGGCCCGGTGCCTCAGCCGAGCACCCGGACCGGTGCGCCCGCCAGGTACGCCTGGATGTCCTCGACCGCCTGGCCGTAGTACGTGCGGTAGTTGTCCCAGGACACATAGCCGAGGTGGGGCGTGGCCAGCAGCCGCGGTGCGGTGCGCATCGGGTGGTCGGCGGGCAGCGGCTCGGTGTCGAAGACGTCGATGCCCGCGCCGGCGAACCGGCCCTCGTGCAGGGCGGCGAGCAGGGCGTCCTGGTCGACGATGGCCGCCCGGGACGTGTTCACCAGGTACGCGGTCGGCTTGAGCAGCGCCAGTTCGGGCGCGCCGAGCAGGCCCCGGGTGCGGTCGCCCAGTGCCAGGTGGACCGAGACGAAGTCGCTGGTGGCGAGGAGCTCCTCCTTGCTCGCCGCGAGGCCGGCTCCGGCCTCGGCGGCCCGTTCCTCGGTGAGGTTCTGGCTCCAGGCCACCACGTCCATGCCGAAGGCCGTACCGATCCGGGCCACCCGGCTGCCGATCTTGCCCAGTCCGAGCAGTCCGAGACGCCGGCCGTGCAGGTCGGCACCGACCGTGGACTGCCACGGACCGCCCTGGCGCAGCGCGTTGCTCTCGGCCACCGTGCCGCGGGCGAGGCCCAGGAGCAGTGCCCAGGTCAGCTCGACGGGCGGGGTGGAGGCGCTCTGTGTGCCGCACACGGTCACCCCGCGCTCCTTCGCCGCGGCGAAGTCGATCACCGAGTTGCGCATGCCGGAGGCGACCAGGAGCCGGAGCCGGGGCAGCCGGGCGAACAAGGAGGCCGGGAAGGGAACCCGTTCGCGCAGCGTGACGACGATGTCGAAGTCCGCCAGCGCGGCCGCCAGTTCGTCCTCGGTGGCGAAGTGCCGGGTGAAGGGGACGACGTCCACGCGGTCCTGGACGGGGCCCCAGTCGGCGGCCGTCGTGGCGATGTCCTGGAAGTCGTCGAGCACGGCACAGCGCAGGTGCATGGCAGTCGTCTCCGTAGGCGGTACACGGTGGTGCGCCCCGGGGAGCACGCGGCAGGATGATCACATTACGGTGGGCGCGAGCGCTTGTGAACGGGGGTCGCCGACGGACGACGGGAGCCGGTGCGGCCCCGTACGGCCCCGACGGCCCGGCGCGGCCCGTCCTCCGTGTGTGACGGGCCCGGCCGGAACCGACGGCACGGGCTCCGGGACCGAGAGAAGGAGTGCATGAACGACATCTCAGGTTTCAGCGACGTCCCTTCGACGACCCTCGCCGACCTCTTGGGGCGCGGGCAGGTCATGGACGCCGGTATCCGCCCGCTGTGGTCCCCGCTCCCGCGCGTCGCCGGGCCGGCGTTCACCGTGCGGTGCCCTCCGGGGGACAACCTCATGCTGCACGCGGCCGTCCACCGCGCCGAGCCGGGCTCGGTCGTCGTGGTCGAGTCGGGCGACCTGGACTACGCGCTGGCGGGCGGAAACGTGTGTGCGGTGGCGCAGCGCCGTGGTGTCGCGGCGCTCGTGGCCGACGGAGTGATCCGTGACCTCACCGAGGTACGGGAGGCCGGCTTCCCCGTGTTCGCGCGCGGCGTGATCCCCGTCCCGGGCACCAAGGCGGCCGTCGCGCCGCTCAACGGCCCGGTGCGCTGCGGCGGCGTGACCGTACGGGCCGGTGACATCGTGGTGGCCGACGAGGAGGGCGTCGTGGTCACGCCCGGGGGCCGCCGGGACGAGGTGCTCCGCGACGCGGAGAAGAAGCTGGCCAAGGAGGCCGCCGAGACTCTCGACCAGTGGGAAGCGGCCCATCGGGACCGTATCGACAAGATCCTGCGGGAGCAGGGCTTCACGGGCTGAGCGGCCCCTGCGGGGCGCCGGCTCACCGTGCCGGTGCCCCCGTCCTCACCCTGCGCCGCGGCCGGGCCCGCGCTCCGCCGCCGCGCCACGGGCCGTCCAGCGGACCGGCACCGTCACCGGCAGCGTGACGGCGTAGTAGCGGTGCCAGGCGATCGCGTCGGCGGGTACCGCCAGGCGCAGGTCCGAGGTCAGCTCCAGCAGCACGCGCAGGGTCTCCGTGGCCTGCATCCGGGCGACCGGCCCGCCCGGGCAGCGGTGCCGTCCGTCGCTGAACCGCAGGTGGGGTCCGGGCGGCCGGTCGATGTCCAGGCGGTGCGGGTCGGGAAAGACCCGCGGGTCGTGGTTGGCCGCGTCGGTGGACACCAGGACGAGGTCGCCTTCCCGTACGAGGACGTCGTCGAGCCGCACGTCCTCGCGGGCGATGCGGGGCAGCGCGTCGCCCAGGAAGACCGTCCAGCGCAGCAGTTCGTCGACCGCCCGCGGCAGCAGCGCGGGGTCCGCCCGCAGCCGGGCCAGCACCTCCGGGTGGCTCATCAGCCCCACGCTCGCGGCGCCGAGGAAGGTGGCGGGGTTGCCGAACTGGGAGATGAGGAGGAAGACGAAGAGGTCGGCGACCTCCTCCTCGCCGAGCACGCCGGACGCGTCGCTGAGGGCCAGGAGCCGGCCCAGCAGACCGCCGCCGTCCGCGCGCAGACCGGGCAGCCGCCCCCGCATCCACTCCTGGGCCAGCGCCCAGCTGTCCGGCACCGCGGGGTGGCTCTCCGGGCCGGTGCGGAAGATGGTGAAGAGGGTGGCGTCGTCCGGGCAGCCCTCGGGGTCCAGGCCCAGCAGCTCCATGGTGAGCGCGCGGGAGAGCGGCATGATGAACCCGCCGACCAGGTCACCCGGCTGCGCTCCGGCCAGGAAGGTGCCGAGCAGGCCGGTGGCGATCTCTCGCACGCGCACCGGTGTCAGGTACTGCTGACAGGGGCCCACGCCCCGGAAGAGGTCGTGGAGGAGCCCGGCGTTCTCGCAGTGGGTGCGGATGTCGGTGACGGTGAGCGGCGGGATGAGGGGGTCCTGCCGGGGCATCCAGGGGTCGGAGGTCAGGGTGAGGCTGAAGCGGCGGTCCCGCAGCACCGAGCGCACCTGCGCGTGGCCGGTGACCAGCCAGGCGTCGGTGCCGGTGTTGGTGCGGACACGCAGGATCGGCCGGTGGGCCACCGACTCGGCCAGTTCGGGGGCGAGTCGGTCGCCCCGGAAGGAGAAGGGGTAGCGAGGGAGTCTTCCGTCGTCAGCCATGGGCTGCTCCTTGTCTCGGCCTGGCGGGAGCGGCGGGAGCCGGTCGTCCCGTCCAGGGGGCGCCACACGGTGTGTCAGGTCTGTCCGGGGCCGATCGCGGGGGGCTCCGACGGCGGGCCGGGCGGCAGGGCGGCCAGGCGCAGCGCGTCGTCCACGGACTTGGCGTGCCGGACGAGCTGCCGGTCGGTGTCGGAGAGGAAGCCTTCGTCGCGGGCGTGGTCCAGCATGCTGGTGAGAGGGTCGAAGAAGCCGCCGTCGTCCAGCAGCACGATGCGTTTGTGGTGCAGGCGCAGCTGGGCCCACGCGGTGATCTCGAAGAGTTCCTCCAGCGTGCCGTAGCCGCCGGGGAGGGCGAGGAAGGCGTCGCTCAGGGAGTGCATCAGGGCCTTGCGTTCATGCATCGAGCCGACGATCCGCAGCTCGGTCAGGTCGCGCCGCCCGTACTCCCGGTCCATCAGGGCCTGCGGGATCACCCCGGTGATGCGGCCGCCCGCCGCGAGGACCGCGTCGGACAGCGCGCCCATCACGCCGACGCCCCCGGCGCCGTAGACGACGCGGATCCCGCGCCGGGCGCACGTCTGCCCCAGTCGCGCGGCGAGTTGGACGTGGGTGGGACGCACACCCGCGCTCGCGCCGCAGAACACGCACAGGCTCCTCAGCGCGTGGCCGGCCGGTTCGGCTTCGGCTCGCCGAGGCGTGTCCGGCCGTGCGGTGGGCTCATGGCCGTGTTCGGTGTCCGGTGTCATGAAGTGGCCCTCGTCTCTCCTTCGGCACGGGCCGCCCGCGGCGGCCCGGCCGCCGCGTGCGACGGCAGCAGGCCGGCCAGGCGGGCGGCGGGGTCGACGAGCAGGTCCCGCTCGGCCGGTCCGGTACCGGCCGCGGCCACTTCGACGCCCAGGAAGTCGGCGACGTACCGCAGGAAGCCGCGGGCTTCGGGCGGGAGCTGGTCGTGGCGCGTCAGGCCGCGCGTGCTGCGGCGCCAGCCGGGCAGCCAGCAGTACAGCGGGCGGCACCGCTCCAGGTAGGCGTTGTCGGGGACGAACTCGCCGTACCCGCCGTCCGGCAGGACGTACCCCACGCAGACGCCGATACGGTCGAAGCCGTCCAGGATGTCGAGCTTGGTCACCACCACGCTCGTGTAGCGGTTGAGGCCGGCCGCCCACCGCGCGTGCGCGAGGTCCAGCCAGCCGCAGCGCCGGGAGCGGCCCGTGGTGGTGCCGAACTCCTCCCCGGTCCGGCGCAGCCGGTCACCGAGTCCGCCGGCGTCCTCGGTGACGAACGGGCCGTTGCCGACCATGGTCTGGTACGCCTTCAGCACGCCGACCCGGTGGCCGACGAGCGAGCCGTCCAGGCCGGTGCCGCTGGTGACGGAGTAGAAGGCGGTGGGCGAGGTCGTCACGTACGGGTACGTGCCGTGCTCCACGTCGAGGACCGGTCCCTGCGCCCCTTCCAGCAGGACCGAGTAGCCCGCTTCGGCCGCCTCGCCGAGCAGCGCGACGGTGTCCGCCGCCGCGGACAGCAGCGGATCCCGATACGTCTCCAGCCAGGCCAGGTCGGCGTCGGCATGGCCGGACGGCAGGCCGAAGAAGCGCACGTTCTGCTCGATCCGGCGCCGCAGCAGGTCCGGGTCCCGCAGGTCGCGCACCCGGATGCCGATGCGGTTGGCCTTGCTGACGTTGGCCGGGCCGATGCCGCGCCGGGTCGTGCCGATCACGTCCGAGCAGCGTCCGCCGCCGCTCTCCTGCCGGCCGTCGACGAGCCGGTGCAGCGGCAGGACGAGATGGGCCCGGTCGCTGACCACCAGCCGTCGGCGCAGCGCCGGTGCGTACGCGGCGGACGACGCGATCTCGCCGGCCAGGGTCTGCGGGTTGACCAGGACCCCGTTGGCGATGACGGCGAGCACGCCGGGATGGCGCACACCGGACGGCAGCAGATGGTTCTTGAGGGTGCGCACCTCGTTCGCGGCGCTCGTGAAGACCGTGGTGTGTCCGGCGTTGTCCCCGCCCTGCACCCGGACGACGAGCTGGTGGGCCGGGGCCAGCCGGTCCGTCATGGCGCCCTTGCCGCCGTCGCCCTGCTGGAGGTCTCCCACCCAGGTGATGTGCTGCCGGTGCGGTGGCGGTCCTGCCGTGCGCGCCAGCGGGGCGAGCAGTGCGCAGCGGCGCGCCTCCCGTGCCGCGCCGAGTGCGGGCCACAAGGCCCGCGGGTCACGGGACGGTGCCCGCCCGTCCGTGTCGTCGGGCGGCCGGGAAGGACGGCCGACGGACGGCGGGCCGGGGCACGGCGACGCCGGTGTCTCCTCATCAGGCATACGGGGCCTCCACGGAGCGGTACGAGGGGCAGCGGTACGAGGGGCGGGGGGCGGCGTGCGGGGCCGCGGCGGGTTCGGCGGGACCGGCCGCGGTATCGGTGCGGGTCCCGTTCCGTGGCGTGTTCCGAAGCCGGTTGCCGTAGCGGTGCCGGTGCCCGGCTGAGCGCGGGCGGGCCGGGGGCCGCCGGCCGGTTCCCGAGGGGCCGACGCCGGTCCGTCCTCCCGTACATGAACACGTTCGCCACGATTTCTTCGCATCCGGGACCGTTCGCAAACCCCTCGTCCGGGTCGCGCCTCCCCCGCCGTGGGGCGCATCGCGGTACGAGGGGTGGTACACCGCTCACGACGCGGCTCATCTTTGCTCACCGGAACGTTCCACGTCATCCGCAAGAGTGAACAGCGGCGGCGGATTGCTGGGTAACTGCCTAGTGCACCCGCTTTTTCGGGTGCACGGGGACACGCCGACCCGGGCGTCCGGCCCGGTGCGGACCGGCCACGAGGCCGACCGGTCCACCGGCGGCGTGACCGTCCGGGTGCGGCCCGCGCGGTGCCGCACCGCCGCCTCCGCCCCCTCTCCCACTCCCGTCAGCCGACCCTGGGCCACCCGGTTCCGCCCGGAACCGCGCGCCCCGGCCGTCCGGACGCTCCGCCCGTGGCACTCCGACCGTTCCGAGGTATTGACCATGCTGCGACCCTCCCAGGTGCCCGGCCGGCCGGACCGGCACGCGACCTGGAACGACACGGCCACGCCGTACCCCCGCGACCGCTGCCTGCACGAGCTGTTCGAGGAGCGGGCGCTGGCCGCCCCCGGGGCGCCCGCCGTCCGGCACGGCGACCGCACCCTGACCTTCGGCGAGCTGAGCCGGTACTCCGACGCCCTCGCCCGGCGGCTGCTGTCCGCCGGGGTGCGTCCCGGCAGCACGGTCGGTGTGCTCGGCGGCCGGTGCCCCGAGGCGCTGGTGGCGTTCCTCTCCGTCGTCAAGTGCGGTGCGGCGTACGTGCCGTTGGACGACGCCTATCCACCCGCGCGGTTGCGTGCCATGGCCGAGGAGGCGGACGTACGGGTGGCCGTCGCGCTGCCGGGCAGCACGAGCCGGGTGCGCAGGCTGCGGGCCTGTGTGGACGGCCGCCTCGCCGCCCTGGACCCGGAAGCGGACGTCCCGGCCGGAATCCCCGCCCCGCGGGCCGGTGCCCCCGCGCCGCCAGGCGTGACCGTCGCCCCGGAGGACTGCGCCTACGTCATGTTCACCTCCGGCTCGACCGGCCGCCCGAAGCCGGTGGCCGTCCCGCACCGCGGCGTCGTGCGGCTGGCCGCCTCCGGCCCCTGGCTGTCGCCGCCGGCGCCCGGCGAGCGGGTGCTGCACGCGTACAGCTGCTCCTCGGACGCCTCGACGATCGAGATCTGGACGGCGCTGCTGTCCGGCGCCTGCCTCGTCGTCGCCGAGCGGGAGCAACTGCTGTCCGTGGGCGCGCTGGAGCGGCTGCTGCAAGAAGAGGACGTGGCGGTGGCCTTTCTGACCGCGGGGGTGCTGCACCATGTGGCGCGCACCCGGCCGGAGGCGCTGCGGAGCCTGCGGTTCGTCTCGGCGGGCGGCGAGGCGCTCGATCCGCGGCTGTGCCGCCGCGTGCTGTCCGCCTGTCCCGGGATCACCCTGGTCAACTTCTACGGCCCCACCGAGAACAGCGTCGTTTCCAGCGCGTACGTCGTACGGGACCTGCCCGCCGACGCGGCCGCCGTGCCCATCGGGCGTCCCTTTCCCAACTCGACCTGTCATGTGCTCCGCGACGACGGCACTCCCGCCGGCCCGGGCGAGGAGGGCGAGCTGCTGGTCGGGGGCGACGGCATCGCCATCGGGTACCTCAACGACCCGGCGCTGACCGCCGAACGCTTCCTCGACGACCCGTTCGGTGCCCGTCCCGGCGGGCGCCTGTACCGCACGGGGGACCGCGCCCGGTGGCGTCCTGACGGCACGCTGGAGTACCGGGGACGCCGTGACCGGCAGGTCAAACTGCGCGGTTTCCGCGTGGAACTGGACGAGGTCGAGGCGCGGCTGCGCGCGCACGAGGCGGTCGGGGAGGCCGTCGTGGAACTCGACGGGGAGGGGGCGCAGGCCCAGCCGGTGGCCTTCGTGACGCCGGCCCGCCCCGGCGCGGCGGTCCCGGCCGACCAGGTGCGTGCCTACCTGGGTTCCTGGCTGCCCGCGCCCGCCGTACCGGCACTCGTCCACGTCCTGGACCGCTTCCCGGTGACCGGCGCGGGCAAGGTCGACCGGCGCGCCCTGCTCGCCCCGGCGACGGAGCCTGCCGGGCAAACGGGTGCAACAGGGAACGGCGACACGAACGCAAACGGGCAACTTCCCCTCGGCGAGCCGGCTTCCGAGGCTGCCGGAGGCGACACGGCCGGGGGCGGCTCCGGCCTGCTGACCGTGCTCGCCGGCGTCTGGGAGCACGTCCTGCGCGTCCGGCCCGCCCCCGACGACGACTTCTTCGCCCTCGGCGGCGACTCGCTGCTCGTCGCCGAGGTGACCACCAGGACCATGACCGCGCTGCACATGGACGCGGCACACGGCACCTGTCTCGTACGCAGCCTGCTGCGGGCACCGACACTCGGCGCGTACGCGACGGCGGTGGACCGGGCGCTGCGGGACAGCCGGGCCGGCCGCCGGACCGGCTCCGCGCCCGCTTCGGAGGCGGACTTCCTGCGGGAGGCGCGTCTCGGGCTGCGGTTTCCGCCGGTGCAGGGCCCCGTCCCCCGCCCGCGTGACCCGGCGCGCGTCCTGGTCACCGGCGCCACCGGCTACATAGGCGCGTTCCTGCTCGACCGGCTCGCCCGGGTCACCGGTGCCGAGCTGCTGTGCCCCGTACGGGCCCGGGACGCGGCGCACGCGCGGCGCCGGGTGTGTTCCAACGCCGCCCGGTACGGCCTGGACCTGTCCCCGTACGAGCAGCGTCTGACCTGCTTCCCGGCCGATCTGACCGTCCCGCGCCTGGGGCTGTCGGAAGAGCGGTTCGGGCGGCTGGGCGAGACCGCCGACCTGATCCTGCACGCCGGGGCGCACGTCAGCTTCCTGCACCCGTACGCCGCGCTGCGCGCTGCCAACGTCGGCGGCACCCGGGAACTGGTCCGGCTGGCCGCCGGGCGGCGCGTCCCGCTGCACTTCCTGTCCACCGTCGCGGTGCTGGCGGGCTTCGGCACCGCCGGGGTGCGGGAGGTGGACGAGGACACCCGGCCGGCCCACGCCGACCATCTGTCGATGGGGTACGCGGAGAGCAAGTGGGTGGCCGAGCGGCTGCTCGCGGAGGCCGCGGAGGCGGGGCTGCCGGTGGCGGTGCACCGCCCGTACGAGGTCACCGGCGAGGAGCACACCGGGATCTGCAACACCGAGACGGCCATCAGCTCGCTGTTCCGCGTCATCGCGGAGACGGGCGTGGCGCCGGACGTGCCGCTGCCGCTGGACTTCGTGCCGGTCGACCATGTGGCCGCCGCCGTGGTGCACCTGGCGACCCACGAACCGGCCGACGGCCGCGCCTACCACCTCACCAACCCGCGGCCGGCCCGCCTCGCCGACATGGTGGACCGGATGCGGGCGGCGGGCTACGGCATCCGCGCGCTGCCGTACGACGCCTGGGTGGCGGAGCTGGTACGGCACGTCGCGGAAAACCCCGGCAGCCCCACGGCCCCGTTCGTCTCGCTCTGTGTGGACCGCAGCAACAAGTCCGACATCAGCGTGAAGGAGATGTACCTCGATGACGTCTTCCCACGGCTCGGACGCGCCAACACCGACCGGGGCCTGCGGGACAGCGGACTGCGCTGCCCGCCCACCGACGCCGCCCTCCTCGACCGCTACCTCGCCTTCTTCCGCTCCAGCGGCTTCCTGCCCCCGCCGCTCCCCCGCGCCGGCGGCTGAGCCGGCCGGCGGTCTCGGCGGGTGCCTGCCGGACGACGTCCTGGCCCGCGACTGGGCTTCCCCGGCGCTGGTGGACCTCTGGTCGGCCGAACGCAAGGTGGTGCTGGAGCGGCAGTTGTGGCTGGCGGTGCTGCGGGCGCAGGCGGCGGAGGGGGTGTCCGTACCGCCCGGTGTGACCGCCGCGTACGCGCGGGTGGTGGACCGGGTGGATCTGGCCTCCATCACGGAGCGGGAGCGCCGGACGCGGCACGACCTCAAGGCCCGGGTGGAGGAGTTCAACGCGCTCGCCGGTCATCAGCACATCCACAAGGGCCTGACGTCCTGCGACATCACCGACAACATCACGCAGGTACGGATACGGCTGTCGCTGGAGCACCTGTCCGGCCGGGCCACGGCCGTCGCGGAACTGCTGCACCGCCGGGGCCGCGCCGCGCCCGTCGCGCACGGCCTGCGCCGGGCTGCCCTGGGGCTGCGGACACTGGCCGCGGGGTATCCGCTGCGGGGCGTCAAGGGCCCGGTCGGCACCGCCCAGGACATGCTCGACCTGCTCGGCGGCGACCGCGCCGCGCTGGACCGTGTCGAACGGCGTATCGCGCGGCACCTCGGCTTCTCGCGTGTCGCCCGCTGCGTCGGGCAGGTCTACCCGCGCTCCCTGGACCACGAGGTGCTGACGGCCCTGTCCGGCCTCTCCGCGGCGGCCGCGCTGGGCGGGGACCCGCGCGCCCGGCCGTGGAACCGGGCCGGTGAACTGGCCGTACTGCTGCGCGGATACACCGCCATGGCGGCGGGGGTGACCGGTGAGCAGTGGCACGAAGGCGACGTGTCCTGCTCGGTCGTGCGGCGGGTGGCCCTGCCCGGGGCGTTCTTCGCCGCGGACGGGATGCTGACCGTGCTCGAAGGGTGGTGCCGCGGTGGCGGGGCGGGCGACGCCGGAACCGGCAGCGGTACGGAGCGGCCGGGCCCGGCGCCCGGGGAGCGGTAGGCGCCCCGGGCGCGCGGTGGCGCGGGCGGCCGGCCGGTGTCCGCCCGCCGGGGGCTCACAGCGGCCGGGCGCCCGCCAGGAGTTCGAAGGTGCGGCGCTGCACGTCGGCCGGGTAGTTGTCGGCGAAGGCCGTGCTGTTCAGTTCGTCCTCGCGGACGCAGTCGAAGACGACGGTCGGGCCGGTGCCGGTGGCCCGTTCCTTCTCGTGGTAGCAGACCATCAGGTGCATGATCGCGGTGTCCGGCAGTACGTGGATGCCGTCGGTGGGGTGCGAGCGGGTCGCGAAGCCCCACAGCACGTCACGGACGTCCGTCGGGTCGATGTCGCTGTCCAGGACCATGATCCGGGTGACCCACCAGCCGCCGTGCGGGAAGGCGTCGACGGCCTCGCCGACCGCCCGGCACAGCTCCTGCGACGACGTGAACGACGTCCGCTCGCGCCAGTCCGGGTCGACGGTGACGGCCAGCACGTGCACGGCGGTCTCCGGGATCATCCAGGCGGCGGCCACCGGGATGCCGGCCTCGCGCAGGTAGTGGGTCCAGCGGGCCGAGTGGGTCAGACCGATCAGGGTGTGGTCCTCGTCCACCGGCTTGCCCGCGCACACCACCGGCATGACGGGGTCGTCGCGGTGGGTGACCGCGGTGACGTGGTAGGCGGGCAGTGACCAGCTCCCCTCGGGGACGTAGCCCGCGAACTCCCCCATCGGGCCCTCCGGCAGGAGTTCGTCGTGGTCGATGTATCCCTCGATGACGATCTCGGCGGTGGCGGGCACTTCGAGGTCGACGGTCTTGCACCGTACGACCTCGATCGGCTCGCCGAAGTAGGCGCCCAGGTAGGCGACTTCGTCGACGTGCTCGGGCAGGGACATGGTCGACACCAGCGGGACGGCCGGCTCGGCGCCCAGGACCAGCGCGAAGGGCGTCCGCTCGCCGCGCGCCCGCCACATGTCGTCGATGACGCCGATGTGCTGCGGCGAGCCGGTGAAGGCGACGATGCGGCGCGCGTCGTGCAGCATGGCGCGCGCGATGCCCCAGTTGGTCCACTTGCGGTCCGGACTGCGCAGCACGAACGTGCCGACGGTGTTGGCGTACCGGCCGCCGTCGCCCTGGTGGAGCAGCGGGAACGGCAGCCGGGTCAGGTCGATGTCGGAGCCGAGCAGGACGTTCTCCTGGCACGGGCCGGAGTCCCGTACGACGGGCGGTACGGGAGGTGCCGACTGCGTGGCGACCAGACCGTCCATCAGCTTCCGCGGTGACGTGTCCGGGTCGAGGCCCAGGGCCAGCGCGAGCCGTGCGTAGGGCGCTCCCGGGCGGCTGCTCAGAGCGGCGGGCGCGGTGAGGACCCGGAAGCCGGGCCGGCAGCCGCGGATGCGGGAGAGCAGCTGGGCCGGGGCCCGGTGCTCGGTGGCGTAGCGGGCGATCGCGCCGATCTCCAGTACGGGGTCCACCTCGTCGTCGATCACGCGCAGGTCGTCGAGTTCGGCCAGGGCTTCCAGGTAGGCGCGGAGGCTGGTGAGGTGCTTCATGGGCGGGTGCTCATCCTTTGTCGGTGGGGTGGAGGCGGGGCGGGACGGAACCGTGCACGGCGGGGCGGGGAGGACAGCAGTGGTGACGGTGGTCAGGTGAGGCCGGGGGCGGGCACCGCGGCCGCGCGGTGCTCCTCCGCGTCGCGGGCCTGCCGCCGCGCCGCGTACATCCCGTTCCAGCGGTACGCCTTGGGCGTGTCGATGCCGAACTGGTCGAGCACCCGGGTCACGGTGTGGTCCACGATGTCCTCGACCGTGGCCGGGTGCTGGTAGAAGGCGGGCACCGGCGGCAGCATCACCGCGCCCATCCGGGCCAGCGTGAGCATGTTGTCCAGATGGATCTCGCTCAGCGGTGCCTCCCGCGGCACCAGCACCAGCTTGCGGCGCTCCTTGAGGGTGACGTCGGCGGCGCGGGCGATCAGGCCGTCGGCGTAGCCCATGCGGATCGCGGCCAGCGACTTCATGCTGCACGGGGCGATCACCATGCCGTCCACACGGAACGAACCGGAGGAGATCGCCGCGCCCTGGTCCTCCGGGCTGTGCACCACATCGGCGAGCGCGCCGACCTCGCGCACGCTCATCGCGGTCTCCCACTCGATGGTGCTGCGCGCCCATCGGCTGATCACCAGGTGGGTCTCCACGCCGCCGTGCGCGCGCAGCCGCTCCAGCAGCCGTACGCCGAGCACGGCGCCGGTCGCTCCCGTGATGCCGACCACGAGCCGCGCCGGGGCGGCGCTGCCGCCGCCGAGCGTGCCTGCGCTGTCTGCGGTGTCTGCCATGTCTGCCATGTGTGCCTCACGTCCGGGTACGGGTGGTGCGTCGTGCGGGTGCCGGGGACGGCCCTGCGGGCAGGGCCGTCCCGGCGTGCCGTGCGGTGGCGTCACAGGTGCGCGGTGAGCCACTGGTGGACGGCGAGCGCGGTCGTCTCCGCGTGCTCGTCGAGCATCGAGAAGTGGTCGCCGGCCACCTCCACGCGGGCGTGCTCCAGCAGCCAGGCGGGCCTGCGGCCGTCT
This sequence comes from Streptomyces paromomycinus, assembly GCF_003865155.1. Classification (NCBI taxonomy): domain Bacteria; kingdom Bacillati; phylum Actinomycetota; class Actinomycetes; order Kitasatosporales; family Streptomycetaceae; genus Streptomyces; species Streptomyces paromomycinus. The sequence goes on from NZ_BHZD01000001.1 coordinate 941,864, forward strand.
CCGAGCAGCTGGTCCACGGGGGTCCGCGCGGCCACGAAGAGGGTCGGTGTGGTCACCGGGCCCGGCCGCCAGCCGTCCAGCAGCTCCGCGTACCAGGCCATCGCGGTGAGCTGGTCGCCGTCCAGCGGCAGTTGGGGGAACCGGTCGAGCAGCAGGCGCGAGATCCCGGCCATCCGGTGGCACAGGGACTCGCCGGTCAGGTCCGCTCCGCCGGTCGAGCCGGGCGAGTCGAGCAGGACCAGTGCGGCCGGCGGGGCGCCCGCCGCCTCCAGGCGCCGTACGACCTCATGGGCCGGCCAGGCGCCGGAGGAGTACGCCGCGAGGGCGAACGGCTGTCCCGCGAACCGCCGCAGCAGGGCGTCGGCCTGTGCCGCCGCCGCGTCCGCCAGGGTCTGCGGCAGCGCGTCACCGGTCCCGTAGCCGGGCTGCCCGGCGGTCCACACCGCACGCCGGCCGCGGAGCGCGGCGGCGAACTTGACGTACTGGTACGGGCCCGTGGGGGCGATGAGGGACGGCAGGCAGACCAGCGCGGGCCGCTCCACGCCGTCCGCCAGCCGCAGGATCTCCGGCTCGTGGCCGGCCTCGGCGGAGGTGAACCGAGGCCGGAGCCGGGCCGCCGCGGTCAGCAGTTCGCTGCCCTGCTTGAGGCTGCCGTCCCGCGAGGCCGCCTGGAAGAGGGCGCTGACGGAATGCGCGGCGGGGGCCGCTTCCGGGGTGGCGTGGGCCGCTTCCCGGGCGGCGGGGGCGGGCGCGGTGGCGGAGGGCGCGGGCCCGGTGGTCGTCTCCTCCGCCGCCGGTTCCGGCCGCAGCCCGGCGACCAGCGCGTCCACGCGGTCGGCCGAGGCGGTCAGGAAGTGGGCGCACAGCTGGTCCACGGACTCGGCGTCGAACAGCAGCGTGGAGGAGACCTCGCCGAGGTCCTCGCGGAGCGCGTTGGTCAGTTGCAGGACGAGGATCGAGTCCATGCCGTACGTGCTGAGCGGCTGGGCGGCGTCGATGCGCTCGGCGGGAACGCCGAGGGTCTCGGCGGCCTTGTCGCGGAGGTAGGCGGCCAGGACCGCGGCGCGGTCGGCCCCGGTGGGGGCGGGAGCTGCCGCGGCGGGGAGGGCCGGTTCCGTACGGGCCGGCTCCTCACGGACGGGTTCCGTACGGGCCGGCTCCTCACGGACGGACTCCGTACGGACGAGCTCGGGCTGGGGCGCGGTCTCGGGCGCTGCCCGGTCCACCGTACGAGCCGTCTCCGTCACGGATGCCGCCGGTGTCACGGCAGCCACCGGCGCCGCCGAACGGCGCTCCGCCCCCACCACCCGCTGCCGGGCGATCCCGTCGCTCTCCGCGGCGATGATCTGCTGCCCCAGCTCCCGGGCCTGCGGCAGGACGAAGACGACCTCCGGGAAGCCTTCGCTGTGCAGCACGTCGCGCCAGCTCTCGGGCGACAGGGCGGGCGATCCGGGGATGCGCAGCGGGGCGTCCTCGAACAGCCACCAGCCTTCCAGCAGGCCGAAGGTGAGGTGGCTGAAGACGTCGAACGCCACCAGTTCGTTCAGCAGGAGCCAGCCGCCGTCGCGCAGGGCGGCCTTGGCGTTGCGCAGGGTGTTGCGGGTGTCGCGGGTGGCGTGCAGCACGTTGGCGGCGACGACCAGGTCGTAGCTGCCGGCTTCGATGCCCTGTCCGGACAGGGGCTGTTCGGCGTCGAAGCGGGTGCAGGAGAGGTAGGGCGCGTCGGGTCCGTAGGCGGTCCGTGCGTGGTTGAGGAACGCCTTGGACAGGTCGGTGTAGGTGTACGTCTCGATGTGGTCCCGGTACGGGCGCAGCGCGGCGAACAGGCCGACGCTCGTACCGCCGGTGCCCGCGCCGATCTCCAGGATGCGCAGGCGCGCGTCCGGGTTCTGGCGCAGCCGTTGGGCGACGATGTCCACGGCGGCGCCGGCCAGTGCGCGGTTGTAGGTGTCGGCGACCCGGTTGTCCCGGTAGCAGCCCTCGACCAGTTCGACGGAGCCGCGCGGGAAGAGGATGTCGGTGGGGCGGGTGCGGCCGGTCAGGATGTCGGGCAGGGCCCGCAGGGTGGCGTCGACCAGTTCCAGTTCGGCCTTCTTGTCGGGGTCGGCGGACCAGGCGGCGCGACGGTCGTCCCACTCGCGGAAGAGCGTGGTGAGCGGCGGGGCGGTGTCGGGCAGGACGCGCAGGGCGTGTTCGAGCCAGGTCGTGTAGCGGTCGAGGAGGCCGGCCTGCCGGGCGATCCGGCGGGCGTCGTCGCGGGTGACGCCGCCGGGGGGCGGGGTGTCCGGGCCGACGGCGCCGAGCGCTTCGAGGTGACCGCGGAGCATGCGGCCGAGCAGCGGGTCGCGTGCGGTGCGCCGCCAGTCGGCCACCGCGCGCAGGTTCGCGGCGTCACCCGCCAGGTCGTCCGCCGCGCCGACGGTCACGCGGGCCGCCGGGGACCGTCCGTAGACCGTGGTGCGGAGGGTGGGGTCGACGGCCTCCAGGGCGTCGGACCGGGTCAGCTTGGTGAAGCTGAGCTGCGGCTGCGGGCCGCCGAGGAGGGTGCCGAGCGCGTCCATGGCCTCGGGCGGCTCGATCGAGGCGAAACCCCAGCCGGTCATGCGCCGCCGGTGGTAGTCGGAGGACGCGCTGCCCAGGCTGCCCCACCAGCCCCAGTTCAGCACCTTGACCGGGCAGGTCCACTGCCGGGAGAGCTGGTGGGCGTACGCGTCGGCGAAGGTGCAGCCGGCCGCGTAGTTGCCCTGTCCCGCCGCGGTCGTGAAGGACTGGACCGAGGAGAAGAACACCGCGAAGTCCAGGGGCTCGCCGTGGAACACCTCGGCCATGGCCGCGCTCACGCCGACCTTGGCGGCCAGGCTCGTCCGCAGGGCGGCCTCGTCCATCTTGGCGAAGCTCTGGTCGCGCAGGACGAGGGCCGCCTGCACGACGCCGTGGATGTGCGGGTGGCGGGCCTTGATCTCGGCGTGGGCGCGGCGCAGCGCCACGGGGTCGGCGGCGTCGGCGGAGATGTAGCGCACGTCGCCACGGCCGCTGACGGTCCGCAGTTTGGCGTCCACCGACGCGTCGTGCGGGCTGCGGCCGATCCAGATGACGTGGGCGCCGTACCGTTCGACCAGGTGCTGGGTCCACGCGGTGCCCACGCCCCCGGCGCCGCCGATCACGACGTACACGCCGCCTTCGCGGTACGGGGCGGCCGGCGCGGGGCCGGCGTCGCACGGGGCCCAGCGGCGGACGAGCCACTGACCCGCGCGCCGTGCCCAGGTGTCGCCTCCGGAGTGGGCCGGGAGCGCGGCGACGGAGGCGAGCCAGGCGTCCGGCTCCTCCGGGGTGCCGTCGGGTTCGTCCAGGTCGACGCGCCGGACCGTCCAGTTGGTGTACTCGCGGCCGAGCGAGCCGAACAGGCCGTGCAGGCCCGCGTGGGCCGGGCGGATGTCCTCGGCCGCGTGGGTGGCCAGGCCGCGCCGGGTGACGAGGGTGATGCCGAGCGGCCGGGCGTCGTGGTCGGTACGGAGCAGGGCCTTGATCATGCGGAAGGCCGCGACGACGCCGTCCTCCTGGGCGGCCACGACGGCGGGCGCGTCGGTGAGTGCGGGCGCGGTGCCGGGGGCGAGCCACAGGAGGTGGCCGACGGGCCCGGCGGCGGCGAGGAACGAGGTGACCTCGTCGAGCGGCGCGGACGGGGCCAGGGGCCAGGCCGTGGCACGCGGGTGCCGGACGGCCACCGCGGCGCGCTCGGCGGCCGTACCGCCGACGACCAGGACCCGGTCGGTGCGGGACGGGACGGCCGTCTCCTCGCCGCCGTCCGTCTCCGTACCCGGCAGCGGCTCCCACACGGGCGCGAACAGGGACGGCAGCGGCTCCTTCACCCGGCGCGAGGTGTAGCCGGTCATCCGGACGCACACCGCCCCGTCGGCGTCGAGCAGGTCGATGTCGAGCTTGCTGAGGGCGCTCGCCGCGCCGTCGTCGGCGACGCGGACGACGGCCCACATGGAGTCCGCGCAGGGCGCGAAGAGTTCCAACCGCTCCAGCGCGAACGGCACCACCGTTTCGCGGGACGCCTCTCCCCCGGCCAGTTGCAGGGCGATCGACGCCTGCACGGCCGAGTCCATCAATGCCGGGTGCAGGACGTACGGCGTGGCGGGCCGGTCGGCGGCGTCGGGCATGCGCAGTTCGGCGAGGACCACGCCGTCGCCCGCGTAGGCCGCGCGGACCGCGCGCAGCGACGGGCCGTGGGTGATGCCCATCGCCACCAGCGCCGCGCTGATGCGCTCGGGGGTCACCGGGGTCGGGCACAGCGCGCGGAGCGCCGCGAGGTCGGTACGGGGCGGGCGCGGTGTGTCGGAGCGGCTGACGCGTCCTTCGGAGCAGACGGCGGGGCCGGCGGTCCCGGAGGTGACGCGGAAGGAGACGGTGTGCTCGTCCACCGGGGTGACGAGGACTTCGGCCTCGGTGGGCGTGCCGTCGGCGACGAGCGGCTGGACCCAGGTGATGTCCCGTATGCACAGCGGTGTCGCGGCGTCGGCGCCGAGTGCGTGCCGGGCCGTCTCGCGGGCCATCTCCAGGTGGGCGACGCCGGGCAGGACCCGCCGGCCGCCCACCGAGTGGTCGCGGAGGAGGGGTTCCTCGCCGGTCAGGACGGTCACGGTGCGCACCGCGCCGGCCGTGCCGGGCACGGGCGACGGCGTGCCCGCCGTGAGGGAGCCCGGCGCGGGCTCGGCGGGCTGTGCAACGGCAGGCCGCGCCGGCGCGGGCCGGAACGCTTCGGCCCGGGCGGGCGGGGTGTCCGTCGCCCAGTGGCTCTCCTTGGCGAACGGATACGTCGGCAGGGGCACGCGCAGGTAGGCGCCGGGCGTGAACAGCGCGCCGGGGTCGAGGTCCTGGCCCCGTACGTAGTGCTCGGCGAGGGACTTCAGACCGGCCAGAATCTCCTCGTCCGTACGGCCCGGCGCACCCTCGGTGCTGCTGCTGAGACGCACCGCGCCGTTACCGGAAGCGCCGGGGCCTCCCGTGAACGCGTGCGGCCCGTCGAGTCCTTCGTCCAGGACCCGCAGCAGTTCGGCACGGTCCCGTACCACGCAGGCGAAGCGGTGCGCGAAGTGCTCCCGGCCGACGACGAGCGTGTGGGCGAGGTCGCCGAGGTCCGGCGACGGCTCGCGACGGCAGTGCGCCGCCAGGCGCGTCAGCTGCTCGGCCAGCTGGTCGCGGGAGTGTGCGGACAGCACCACGAGGTGGCCCGGGGTCCGCGGACGCGGCCGGGAGCGCGGTACCGGCGGTGCCTCCTCGACGAGGACATGGGCGTTGGTGCCGCTGGCCCCGAAGGAGCTGACGGCGCCGAGGCGCGGGACGCCGGGCAGCGCCTGCCACGCGTGGGTGCGGGTGCTGAGGTAGAAGGGGCTGCCGTCCAGCGGTACGGCCTCGTTCGCCTTCTCGAAGTGCAGCGAGGCGGGGATCTGCCGGTGCCGCAGCGCGAGCAGGATCTTCAGTACTCCGGCCACGCCCGCCGCGAACTGGGTGTGCCCGAGGTTGGTCTTGAGCGAACCGAGCGCGCAGTAGCCGGTCTTGTCGGTGCTCGCCCGGAACGCCCGGGTCAGCGCGCCGAACTCGATGGGGTCGCCGAGCTTGGTGCCGGTGCCGTGCGCCTCCACGAGCTGGATGTGCCCGGCGTCGACGCCGAAGCCTTCGTACACCTCGCGCAGCAGGCTCTCCTGCGAGACGGAACTCGGGGCGGTGATGCCGTTGGTCGCGCCGTCGTGGTTGGTGCCGCAGCCGCGGATCACCCCGTGCACGTGGTCACCGTCGGCCAGCGCGTCGTCGAGCCGCTTGAGGACCAGCACACCGACGCCCTCGCCCGGCACGAAGCCGTCGGCGCGGTGGTCGAAGGTGTGGCAGCGCCCGGTCGGCGAGAGCATGTTGGCGCGCCCGGCCAGCTCGTACAGACGCGGTGTGGACTGGACGAAGACACCGCCCGCCAGGGCCAACTCGGTCTCGCCCGACCAGAGGTCCTTGCACGCGAGGTCGAGAGCGACGAGCGAGCTGGAGCACGACGTGTCGACGGCGACGGCCGGGCCCTTGAGGTTGAGGAAGTACGAGACCCGGCTCGGGATGAAGGAGGCGGTGTTGCCCCAGAACGCCTGGGCGGGGGCGTCCGCGCCGATCAGTTCGGCGTAATCGCCGTTCCAGCAGCCGACGTAGACACCGCAGCGGCGCTCGCTGAGCTGCCGGCCGGCGTAACCGGCGTCCTCCAGGGCCTTCCACGACTCCTCCAGCAGGAGCCGCTGCTGCGGGTCCATGGTGGCGGCCTCGACGCCCGAGATGTTGAAGAACAGCGGGTCGAACGCGTCGATACGGTCGAGGAAGCCGCCCCGGGTGCAGCGGCGCGCCGCGTCGGCCGGGTCGGGGCCGGCCAGGTCCCAGCGGGTGGCCTCGGTGACGAGCTCGTCGCCGTCGACCAGGTGCTGCCAGAGCTCGTCCAGCGTGTCGGAGCCGGCGAAGCGTCCGCTCATGCCCACGACGGCGACGGGGGGCCGGGAGTCGGCGGGTCCGGAGCGGCCGGGCCGGGGGCGGGTCATGGTGGCGGGTGCGGGGACGGTTGTGGATGCGGGGGCGGGTGTGGGAGCGGGGGCGGGTACCGGGGTGGCGGCGGCCGGTACCGGCGTGTCGGTGAACGTGATGGCGTCCCGGTGGTCGGTCAGCAGGTGGGCGGTGAGGCGGTCGGCCGAGCTGTGGTCGTAGATGACGCTGGTCGACAGGTCGAGGGCGAGTGCTTCGTTGAGTTCGTGGACGAGGCGGACGCCGAGGATGGAGTCGACGCCGTAGTCGGCGAAGGCGAGCGCGCCGTCGATCTCGTCCTCGCCCATGGCGAGGGCCCGCGCCAGCTTGTCCCGCACCACGCGGGCGACCCGCTCGTCCAAGGGCTCCGAAGGCACCGGGGATTCCGAGGGCTCCAGCGATGCCGAGGGCTCCAGGGATGCTGCGGATCCCGACGGCTCAGCGATCACCGGCTCGGAGGCCGGCGGCGGCACGGCGGGCAGGCCGCCCGGTGCGGCCTCCTCGCGCACCGGGTCGAGATCCGCGATCCAGTAGCGGTCCCGCGTGAACGGGTACGTCGGCAACGCGACCCGCCGGGGTGTGTCCGGCCCGTGCAGTACGCGCCAGTCGAGCGGTACCCCGCCGGTCCAGAGCGCGGCCAGCCGGTCCAGCTTCCCGGCCCGTACCCAGCGTTCGATCAGCAGTTCCTGGAGGTCGTCGTCGGCGGCCAGCTCCGCGAAGGCGCCTTGGGCGCTCCCGGCGGTGCCCCGGTGGACGCCCGGCACCGTGTCCGCGCCGTCGAGGTGGGCCAGCAGGGCGCCGCGCAGGTCCCGTACCGAGGACGCGACCACCGCGAGGCGTTCGGTCATGGCCTCGCGCCCCGTCTGGAGGGTGAAGGCGAGGGCGGCCGGGTCGGTGTCCGTAGCACTGTCGCTGCCGAGGTGGGCCACCAGGCGTTCGGCGGAGCGGCGCAGGTGCTCGGGGGTGCGGGCCGACAGGACGAAGAGCTGGTCGCGGCCGGCGGCCGTGGCCGGTGCGGGCCCGGCGCCGTACCGCTCGCCGAACTCCTCCACGACGACGTGGGCGTTCGAGCCGCCCGCGCCGAACGAGGAGACCGCCGCGATCCGCGGCCCTCCGGCCGTCTCCCACGGTGTCAGCTCGCGCTGTACGAAGAACGGCGTCTTCTCGAAGGCGATGTTCGGGTTGGGCTCCTCGGCGTGCAGGCTCGGCACGAGCTGCCGGTGCTGGAGCTGGAGCACGGCCTTGGTGAGCCCGGCGATGCCCGCCGCGGCCTCCAGGTGGCCGATCGCCGACTTCACCGAGCCGATCGCGCAGAACTGCCGGTCCGCCGTGTCCTGTTCGAAGGCGCTGGTCAGGCCCTTGATCTCGATCGGGTCGCCCAGTTCCGTACCGGTGCCGTGCGCCTCGACGCAGCTCACGTCCCGCGCCGTGACACCGGCGCGCTCCAGGGCGTCGCGCAGCAGTTCCGCCTGGGCGCGGGGGCTGGGCACCGTGTAGCCGTTGGACCGGCCGCCGTGGTTGATGCTGGTGCCCCGGACGACCGCGCGGATGTGGTCACCGTCGGCGAGGGCGCGCGAGAGCGGCTTGAGCAGGACGCAGCCGACGCCTTCGCCGGGGACGAAGCCGTCGCCGCCGCTGCCGAAGCTCCGGCAGCGGGCGTCGGTGGACAGCATCGTGGAACGGCACAGTTCGACGTAGTCGAGCGGGTGGAGGTACAGGTTCACGCCACCGGCGACGGCCATCTCGCAGGCCCCCTGGTGGAGGTGTTCGCACGCCTCGTGGATCGCGGTGAGCGACGCCGAGCACATGGTGTCGATGGTCAGGCTCGGCCCGCACAGGTCCAGGACGTACGACGTGCGGGCGCTGAGCGAGGCGAAGGACAGCGCGGGGACGACGGTCTCCCCCGAGGGGAGGCGTCCCGCGCCGTGCCGCCCGTGGCCGGTCTTGGTGACCCCGGCGAACACGCCGACGCGCCTGCCGTGCCGGCGCGCGATCTCCTCGCGGGAGTACCCGGCGTCCTCGAACACCTGCCACGCCGCCTGGAGGAACAGCCGCTCCTGCGGGTCCATGGCGTAGGCGTCCCGCGGTGCGATCCGGAAGTGCAGCGGGTCGAACGCGGCGAAGTCGTCCAGGAAGCCGCCCCACTTGCTGTAGCTGCGTCCGGTGGCGACCGCCTTCTCGCGGTCCGGCTCGAAGAAACCGTCCAGCGCCCAGCGGTCGGCGGGGATCTCCCCGACGCAGTCCCGCCCGGCCTTCAGGTTCTCCCAGAAGGCGGCGAGGTCGGCGGCCTGCGGGTAGCGGCCGCTCATACCGATGATCGCGATGGGTTCGCGGTCCGCGGGGGCGGCGGAGCGGGACGCGGGGGTGGCGGAGCTGGGCGCGGGGGCGGCGGAGCTGGGCGCAGGGGCGGCGTACGGCGCGGGAGTACGGTCCGTCACCGCCTCACCGGACGGCTCCGGGCCGGCCGTCGCCGGCGCACCGGCCCAGGCGCGGGCCGTCTCCGGGTGCTCGGCCGCCAGGTGTCCGGCGATCGCCCGCAGGGTCGGGAACTCGTAGAAGAGCGTCGTCGGTACGTCCGCGAACACGGCGGCCAGCTCCTTGTTCAACTGGACGATCAGGATCGAGTCGAGGCCCATCGCGCCCAGTTCCCCGTCGGCGTCCACGGCCCGCGCGGGGAGTTTGGTGACCCGGGCGAAGAGCGCGACCAGCAGGCGCAGGGTCTCGCGCGCGAGGCGCCCGTCCACCGGGGCCGTTGCCGCTGCTCCGGCCCGTGCCGGCGCCTGCGCGGCGGCGGTACGGCCCGAAGTCTCCGGCACCCGTGCCGCGTCACCGTGGTACACCCACACCTGCTCCGCGCCCAGGCGCCAGGCGCGGGTGAGCGCCGCGAGTCCGTCGGCCGTCTCCATGGGCGCCAGGCCGCGGCTGCGCCACAGGTGGGCGAGCGTGCCCGCGTCGACGGTCATCCCGCCGTCCTTCCACAGCGGCCAGGCGACCGACAGGGTGCGGCCCGCCCGCTCCCCCACCGCGACCCGCGCGTCGCGGAGCGCGGCGAACGCGTCGAGGAAGGCGTTGGCCGTGGCGTAGTCCGCCTGGCCCGGGTTGCCGGTGACCGCGGCGCCCGAGGAGAAGGTGAGGAAGAAGTCGAGCGGGTCGTGCCGGGTGGCCCGGTCGAGGTGGACCAGACCGTCGGTCTTCGGTGCGAGCACCTCCTCCCAGTCCTCGGCCGTCTTGCCGGTGAGCGAGGCGTCGCGCAGGACGCCGGCGGCGTGCACGACCCCGGACAGTTCTCCGGCGTGCTCCCGGACCCGGGTGAGGAGGTGGCGTACCTCCTCCCAGCGCGAGACGTCCGCGCTCTCGTAGCGGGCGGCGGCACCGGCGGCGCGCAGTTCGCCCAGGAGCGCTTCGATGCGGTCGTCCTGCGGCGACCTGCCGACGAGGACGAGCACCGGGTGTTCGACGTCCCGCGCGATGCGGCGGGCCACGGCCGCGCCGATACCGCCCGCGCCGCCGGTGATCAGGTATCCGCCGCCCGCGCGCCACGGCAGGTCCGCTGCGTCCGCCGGGGGCGCTGCCGGGTGCCAGGTCCGTACGGAGCGCTCGGCGCCCTCGTGGCGGACCAGGCCGGCGTCCGTTTCCCGGGCGTCCGCGACGACGGCGGCGGCCACGGCGTCATCCGTACGGACGCCACGGAAGGCGATCAACTGGCCTCTCAGAGCCGGGATTTCGAGGGAGGCAGTACGGAGCAGCCCGGCGAGCGCCAGGTTGACCGCCTCGTCGCCGTCCGCCGGTGTCACGACCTGGACGAGGGTGGTGCGGCCTCCGGGCGCGTCGGCGGCGATGTCCCGGACCATCGCGAAGACCTGCTGTGACACGTCCCTGAAGCGGCTGTCCAAGCGCTGCTTGGCCGACTCGACGGTCAAGCAGCGCACACCGGGCACGCTCCGCTCGACCGCACCGCGCGCGGAGGTGAGCGCGCCGCACAGGATCACGACGCGGTGGTCGGCGGCACCGCCGGCGTCGGTGCTCGACGGGGCCGGACGTGGGGTCCACCGCGGCGTCAGCAGTGTCGTACCGATCACGGGGCTGTCGTCGGGTGCCACCTCAGAGGACGCCACCTCAGGGGCAGCCACCTCAGCAGCTGCCTCGGAACGGGTTCCGGGTATCCAGTAGCGCCCGCGGGCGAACGGATACGTGGGCAGGTGGGCCCGCTTCGGTACGCGCGGCCCGTACAGCGCGCGCCAGTCGACGGCCGCACCTTCGGTCCAGCGCGCCAGCACCTGACTGCGCGCCGCCTCGCCCTCCGGCCGTTCCCCGCTGCTGACGAAGGTGCGCAGCTTGCCGATGAGTTCGCCGCGCGAGCGGACCACCCAGCCCACCCGCTCGGCCATCGCCTGGCGTCCCGCCTGGAGGGTCCAGGCGACCGAGCGGAGGCCGGCCGGGTCGGGGCCTTCGAGGTACGCGAGGAGGTTTCCCGCCGCCTCGGTCAGCTGCTGCGGCGTCCGTGCCGAGAGGGGCACGATCACGTCGGTGGTGTCGGTGGTGTCGGTGGCGTCCACTGTCTCGCTGGCCTCCGGGGCCTCGGTACCGGCATCGTCCTGCACGTATTCCTCCACCACGACATGGCAGTTGGCGCCGCCGAAGCCGAAGCTGCTCACGCCCGCGCGCCGGGGCGCGGGCCGGCCGTCCGCCGTGCGCGGGCGCGGCCACGGCTCGTTCTCGCGCACGATCCGGAACGGGCCGCCGTCGAGTTCGATGTACGGGTTGATCTCGCGGCAGTGCAGCGTCGCCGGGAGCACGCCGTGCCGCATCGCGAGGACGGTCTTCAGGAGCCCCGCGATACCGGCGGCCGCCTCCAGGTGTCCGATGTTCGTCTTGACCGATCCGAGTCCGCAGGCGGCCCGGCCGGTGGCGCCGAGCCTGCGGAACGCGGTCTGCAGGGCCCGTACCTCGACGGGGTCGCCCAGTGCGGTGCCCGTGCCGTGCGCCTCGATGTAGCCGACGGTGTCGGGGTCGGTGCCGCGCAGCGCCGTGGTGACCAGTTCGGCCTGGGCGTCGGCGTTCGGGGCGGTCAGCGAGTTGGCCCGGCCGCCGTGGTTCTCCGCGCTGCCGCGCAGCACCGCGAGGATCGCGTCCCCGTCCCGTTCGGCCGCGGCCAGCGGCTTGAGCACCACGGCGCCGACGCCTTCGCCGCGCACGTACCCGTCCGCGTCGCTCGCGAAGGTCTTGCACCGGCCGTCCGGGCTCAGCATCCCGGCGCGGTGCGCGCTGACGAAGGTGTCCACGCTGAGCAGCAGGTTGACCCCGCCGGCCACGGCCGCCTCGCAGGCGCCCGACCGGATGGCCTCGACGGCCCGGTGGACGGCGACCAGCGAGCTGGAGCAGGCGGTGTCGACCGGCTCGCTGGGCCCGCGCAGGTCCAGCACGTACGAGATGCGGTTGGCGAGCATCGAGTGGGCGTTGCCCGTCGAGGTGAACGCGTCCGGCTCCACCCCGTACGTCGTGAGCAGCGTCGCGTAGTCGGTGCCCGAGACGCCGAGGAACAGGCCGGTGTTCCGTGGCAGGTCGGAGGGTGTGTACGCGCTGTCCTCCAGTGCGCTCCAGACCGTTTCGAGGGCGAGGCGGTGCTGCGGGTCCATCAGCTCCGCCTCGCGCGGGTAGACGCGGAAGAACTCCGCGTCAAAGGCGTCCACGTCGTCCAGGACGCCGGCGTGCCGGGGGAAGTCGGCGGCCTCGGCGATGCGCCGGTACGTGGCGTCGTAGCGGTCCAGGGGGAAGGCGGTGACCGAGTCCCGGCCCGCGACGAGGTTGGCCCAGTAGGTGTCGAGGTCGGGCGCGCCGGGGAAGCGGCCCGCGGCGCCGATGACGGCGACGGGCTGCGGGAAGTCCGCGGGCGACGCGGGGGCGGGAGCCGGTGCGGTCCGTACCGAAGCCGTCGGCTCAGGGGTGACGGTGGCCGCCGGGGCGGTCCTCTCCGCCGTGCTCCCCGACCGCTCGTACGCGGCCCGCACGGGCTCCCCGTACTCCGCGACGAGGTGGCGGGCCAGCGCGTCGAAGGTGTTCACGTCGAAGAACGCGGCGGGCGTCACCTCGGCGCCGAACCGTTCGCCGATGAGCCGGGCGAAGGTGACGAAGGAGATCGAGTCGAAGCCGAAGGCGTCGAAGCCGGTGTGGGCGTCGAGTTCGGCCGGCTCGTACTTGAGGATGCCGGACGCCAGGGTCCGCAGCCCGGCGACGACGAAGGCGGTGAGGCCGTCGCCGGGAGCCCCGGGGTTCGCGCGTGGAACACGCTGCCGCTCGCGCGGTGCGTGCGGTACGTCGTCACGTGCGCCGCCGTCGTCCGCGCAGCTGACGCCCCCGCACTCCGCCAGCACCGCGCCGCTGCCGTCCAGCAGCCGGATCGTTCCCTCGAACGGCCCGTCGCCGGCCGGAGCGGGGTCCGGTACGAGGACGACGTGCGCCGCCTCGCCGTCGCCCGCCGCGCCGAGGACGCGCACTTCCGCGATCCGGTGCGGCCGTGTCTCCCGCCAGTCCGGCAGGCCGCGGTGCTTCGCGTCCAGCCGCAGGCCCTGGGTGACGGCCGTGAGGACGTGCGGGGCGAGGGTGACGTTGCGCCGTACGGTGTCGCGCCGCAGTTCCGGCGCGGTGACGTCCAGGACGAGCCGTCCGTCGGGCAGCCAGTACGCGCCCGTGACCCCGGAGAGCAGCGCCGGGTGGACGAGCCCGCCGTCGGCGAACTCCGCCCGGACCTCGTCCGCGTCGAGCACACGGACCGCGCTGCCGCGCAGGCCGGCGGGGGACGCGCCGCGCTCGGGCGGGCCCGCCTCCTGTGCGTCGTACGCCTCGAAGGCCGCGACGAGCGTACGGGCGCCGGAGGCGTCCTGCGCGAACACCGCGCCGGTCGCCGCGCCTTCGCCCGGGGGTTCGATCACCGTCGTGACCAGCCGCTCGGTGGTGTCCCAGGCGACCGGGGCGGGCATCCGCAGGCCGCGTACCACGGGGTCGGCCGCGAAGCCGGAGACCTTCGCCGCGGCGAGCGCCAGGTCGAGGGCGAAGGTGGGGACGACGCGGGGTTCCTTGTCCCGCTGGTAGCCGTAGTCGCCGAGGTCGTCCAGGTGCACGTCGAGGCCGTACCGCAGGCCGTCGAGATCGGACTCGTTGCGGCCGAGGAACGGGTGGAGCTTGTCGCGCAGGGCGAGCGGCGCGAGGACGGACGGCGCGCCGTCCTCCTGCGGCACCCAGCACCGCACCCGCTCGAACGGGTAGGCGGGCAGCGGGACGCGCCGCAGCCTGCGCGTCCCGGTCAGCCGGGCCCAGTCGACGCTCTTGCCGCCGGTCCAGGTCACGGCCAGTTCGCGGGCCTCCGCGGCGCGCGGGTCGTCGCTCGCCAGGGCCGCGTCGAGGTCGTCGTCCCCCGCGAGCCGGCGTTCGACGGCCCGCAGCGCTCCTTGGACGTCCTTGGCGAAGAAGGCCCAGCGGCGCGGCAGTTCGTTCTTGCCGACGCGCAGGGTGTGGGCGATCGACGGCAGATCGGCCGGGTCGGCCTGCTCCAGATACGTACGGAAGCGGACGAGGGACGACTCCAGCGCGCTGTCGGTCATCGCGGAGAAGACGAGGAGTTCGTCGCGGCCGTCGGTGGTGTCGTACGGGCGCGCGGCGGGGTCCGGGACGTGCTCCTCGATGATGATGTGCGAGTTCATGCCGCCCGCGCCGATGGAGGTGAGTCCGGCGCGCCGCGGGTGCACGACGGTGCGTCCGCCGTCCTCGGTGACGGCCGGTTCCCAGGGCGCGAGTTCGCGCTGCACGCGGAAGGGCGTGCCGGAGAAGTCGATGTCGGGGTTGAGTTCCGCGCTGTGCAGCGACGGGACGAGGGTGCGCTTGTCCAGTTGGAGGAGCACCTTCGCCAGGCCGACCATGCCGGCCGCGTGCAGCAGGTGCCCCATGTTGGACTTCACCGAGCCGAGGGCGCAGAACCCGGAGTCCTCCGTGTGCTTGCGGAAGGCGGTGGTCAGCGCCTTGACCTCGATGGGGTCGCCGAGCGACGTCCCCGAGCCGTGCCCTTCGACATAGCTGACCGTGCGGGCGTCGATCCCCGCGTCCTGGACCGCCTTGTCGATCGCGCGGGCCTGGGCGTGCGGGCTGGGGACGGTGAAGCCGTTGCGGGCGCCCGCGTTGGACAGGGCGGTGCCCTTGATGACGCCGTACACGTGGTCGCCGTCGCGTTCGGCCTCGGTGAGCGGTTTGAGGACGACGGCGCCGACGCCCTCGCCGAGGATCGTGCCGTCCGCGCCGAGCCCGAAGCTGCGGATCACGTCGGAGGTGGCGGTGGTGAAGTGCTCGTGCGAGGAGGTGACGAGGTTGTAGGGGTGCAGCAGCAGGTTGACGCCGCCGGCCACGGCCATCCGGCACTCGCCGGCGCGCAGCATCTGGACGGCCTGGTGCACACAGGTGGACGAGCCGGAGCACATCGTGTCGAGGAAGATCGACGGGCCGGTGAACCCGTAGAAGTACGACAGCATGTTGGGCAGCGTCCCGGTGTAGCTGCCGCTGGCGGGCGAGCCGCGCAGCAGGCTGTTCTGGAAGCCGTGCAGCCCGTAGTGGTTGCTCATGGCGCCGACGAGCACGCCCACGTCACCGTCGTACTGCCGCTGGAGGGTCTCACGGGAGTACCCCGCGTCCTCCAGGGCTTCCACGCCGGTCTGGAGAAAGAGGCGCACCTCCGGGGACATCAGTTCCGCGTCGCGCTTGGAGATGCGGAAGTAGCGCGGGTCGAACCGGTCGATGTCGCGCAGGAACGTGCCGGTGCGGATGGCGCTCTTGCCGGGGACCTCGCGGTCGGGGCTGTAGATCGCGTCGTGGTCCCAGCGGTCGCGCGGGACTTCTTCGAAGGTGTGGCGGCCTTCTTCGAGGAGCGTCCACAGCTCGTCGAGCGAGTCCGCGCCCGGGTAGGTGCCCGAGATGCCGATGACGGCGATGTCGTGGCGGTCGTCGCGGGCCGCACCGCCGTCGCGACCGTCGCGACCGTCGCGGGCGGGCGCGGCGGGCCGGGCCGGTGCGGGGCGCGTGAAGCGGGCGCGCGGGGCGGGCGGTGCGGCGGCCGCTGTCGCCTGCGTGCCGTCTCCGGCCTCCGGGCCGTCCGCCGCTTTCAGTACGGCCAGCAGCTTGTCGCGGTGCGTCCCGGCGAAGTACCCGGCGACGCCTTCGATCGTGAGGTACTCGAAGAAGATCGTTTTCGGCAGCTGTCCGAAGAGCGCTTCGAGGCGCGCGGTCATCTCCAGGATGCTGAGCGAGTCGATCCCGTACTCGACGAGGTTGACCGCCGGGTCCATCGCGGCGGGGTCGTGGTGGAGCACCTCGCTCAGGTGGTGCCTGAGCAGGTCGGCCGTGCGCTCCAGAAGTACGCCCTCGTCCAGCTCCGGGCCGGTCACGGGCTCACCGGACGTGACCGGTGCCGCCTCGGCCGCGGGCAGGCGGCGCTCAAGGCCGACGGTGGCGTCCGCACCGAAGGCGACGACGACGTGACTCGGGGCGTCGTCGTCCAGGACACGTCCCAGGACACGCAGCCCGTCCTCG
This sequence comes from Streptomyces paromomycinus, assembly GCF_003865155.1. Classification (NCBI taxonomy): domain Bacteria; kingdom Bacillati; phylum Actinomycetota; class Actinomycetes; order Kitasatosporales; family Streptomycetaceae; genus Streptomyces; species Streptomyces paromomycinus. The sequence continues at coordinate 957,986 of NZ_BHZD01000001.1, forward strand.
GTCGGCAGGGGTTCCCAGCCGCGTTCCGCCCGCATCGTCGCGCGCGTCACGGCGTCGGCCGTCATGCCGCCGTCGGCCCACAGGGGCCAGCTCACGGCGGCGGTGCGGCCGGAGCGTTCCCCGACGCCGACGAGGGCCTGCCGGTGCTGCGCGAAGGCGTCCAGGAAGGCGTTGGCCGCGGCGTAGTCGGCCTGTCCGGAGTTCCCGTACACGCCCGCCACGGAGGAGAAGACGACGAAGAAGTCGAGCGCGAGGTCGCGGGTCGCGGCGTCGAGGTGCAGCGCGCCGCGCACCTTGGGCGCCGTCACCAGGGGAACGTCGGCGGCGTCCTTGTGCAGCAGGTACGCGTCGCGCAGGACGCCCGCGGCGTGCACGACGCCGTCGAGCCGGCCGTGCTCGCCGGTGATGGTGCGGACGGCGCGCTCCACGTCGTCCTTGCGGGCGATGTCGGCGGCCACGTAGTGCGCGTCGACACCGGCTTCGCGGAGTGCGGCGAGGGTGGTGTCGTCCGTCTCCGGGAGTTCCGTCCTGCCGCTCAGTACGACGGTGACGCCGGGGCGGCGCGCGAAGTACCGCGCCAGGTGCTGCCCGAGCCCGCCGAGGCCGCCGGTCACCCAATAGACGCCGCCTTCCTTCAGCGGCGGCACGCGCGGCCCCTCGCCGAGCGCGACGTCCTCGGGCCGCCATTCCTGGCGGGTGCCCTCCTCGGTGCGCCGGAGTTCGCAGGCGCCGTACGGGTCGGCGCCTTCTTCGGCGAGGAGGCGGGCGATGCGCTCGGGTGTGGCGGTGTCGAGTCCGGCGACGCGTACCAGGCGCCCGCCGACGAGCGGGTTCTCCAGGGCGGCGGTCCGGAAGAGGCCGGTGAGCGGCGCGTGGAAGTGCCGGGGCACCCGGTCGTCCACGAGGACGACGAAGCGGTGCGGCCGGTCCGGACGGGCGCCGAGTACGTCCCGCAGCTGTTCGACGAGGAGGCCGAGTACGGCGTCCACGCCGTCGGCGACCCGGTCGGCGGTGACGGCGGGCAGTGCGGTCACGGGGCTTCCGGCGGCGGTCGCGACCGCTGCGGCGTGGCCGGCGGCCCGCCCCGCGAGGAAGCCGTGCACCGTGGTGGTGCCGGGCCCGTCCGTGGTGGTGCCGGGCCCGTCCGTGGCGGGCGGCGCGTCCGCCCAGCGGCAGGTGCCCGCGACGACACGCGGCGCCGAGCCGTCGGCGGTGGGGGCGCCGGGCCGGGCGGACACGTCGTCGGCCGGCGCGGTGCGCTGCACCAGTCCCCGCAGGCGGGCGCCGACGACGCCCTCGGCGTCGCACAGGTCGATGTCGAAGGTGTCGGAGCCGCTGTCGCCGCTGCGCCGTATCCAGGCCCAGGTGCCGGAAGCGCAGGGCCGGTGGATGTCCACCTGGTCCAGCGTGAAGGGCAGCGCCGGGCCTGCGGCCGGGCCGGGCGCGGTGTGCGCCATCAGGACCAGGGTGGCCTGGAGGGCCGCGTCCAGCACGCTGGGCGGCAGGACGTGTCCGGTGCCCTCGTCGCCGGGGCGCGGCTGTTCGATCCGGACGAGCAGTTCCGTGTCACCCAGCCGGAGTTCGGTCATGCCGCGCATCGCGGGGCCGTACTGGAGGCCCTGTGCGCGCAGTGCGGCGTACGCGTCCGCGGGGTCGTGCGGGGTGGGGCAGGCCGCGCGCAGCGCGTCGAGGTCGAGGGCCGGCGGCTCCTCGGGGGCGTCCGTCTCGGCGGTGCCCCAGCAGTGGACGACGGCCGACGGGTCGTGTGCCGAGGGGCCCGTGTACACGGTGAGCGAGACGGTGCCGTCGGCGTCCTCCCCGGGGAAGAGTCCCACCTGCACCTCGGCGGGGGCGTCGGCCACGACCAGCGGGCGCAGCCACGCGATGTCGCGCAGGCGGACCGCCGGACCCGGGCCGGCGCCGTGTCCGACGGCCGCCGCCACCCCGGCCCGGAGCATCTCCAGGTACGCGGCGGCGGGCAGCACGCGGGCGCCGCGTACCTGGTGGGAGGCGAGGAAGGGCTCGTCGCCGGTGAAGGCGGAGGTGTAGCGCTGCTCGAAGAGGCTGGAGGTGTTGCGGTGGAGGAGCGGGTGCAGCGCCGGGCCTGCCCCCGTGTCCGGCGCGCCGTCCTCCGTGGGGACGCGGAACCAGTGGCGTTCGCGGGCGAACGGGTAGACGGGCAGCCGTACGCGTCGCGGGCGGGCGTTCTCGTCCCGCGTGGCGTACTCCGCCGCCCAGTCCTCGTCCGGGCCGCCTTCGGCCCAGCGCGTCGCGGTCTCCAGGAGCGCGGTCGCCTCGTCGGCCGCCGTCCCGGCGCCGGTGTGCACGGCGGAGTCGGCGAGCGTGCCGTCCAGGAAGGCGTCGAGGGACGCGGCCAGTTCGGCGCGGTCGCTCACCAGGAACGCGACGCGTGCGGCCATCGGTTCGCGGCCGGTCTGCAGGGTGTACGCGATGTCGGCGAGCCGCTGTGCGGGGCGCAGCCCGGCGGTGGGGCCGTCCTCGTCTTCCTCCTCCTGCGCGCGCAGGTGGCCGAGGAGGGCGCGGGCGACGGCGCGCAGCCGGTCGGGGGTCTTCGCGGAGAGCGGTACGAGGTGCGGGCCGCCGGGTTCGGCGTCCGGCGCGTCGTCGGCCGCGGGCAGGTGTTCCTCCAGCACCACGTGCGCGTTGGTGCCCCCGAAGCCGAAGGAGCTGACACCCGCGCGGCGCGGCGCCGCGCCGCCGTCGGGCGCGGGCGGCGGCGCGTCCCAGGGCTGGGTGCCGCGCACGATGCGGAACGGGCTGCCGTCGAGCTTGACCAGCTTGTTCTGCCGGGTGAAGTTGACCGTCGCGGGCAGCGTCCGGCAGGCGAGGGCGCCGATCACCTTGACCATCCCGGCGACGCCCGCGGCCCCTTCGAGGTGCCCGATGTTGGTCTTGACCGACCCGATGCCGCAGCTCTCCGGCCGCGGCTCGGTGCCGTGCGCGGCATGCAGGGCGCGGAACGCCCGCTTGAGCGCGACCACTTCGATCGGGTCGCCGACCGGGGTGCCCGGCCCGTGGGCCTCGATGTACGTCACCGAGTCGGGGCGGATGCCGGCGCTCGTGTAGAGCCCTTCGACGAGGTCCGCCTGCGCGGCCGGGTTGGTGACGGTCAGGGAGCTGGTGCGCCCGCCGTGGTTGGTGGCGATGCCCTTGATCACGGCGTGCACCTGGTCGCCGTCCGCCAGCGCCCGGGCGAGCGGCTTCAGCACGAGGACCGCGCCGCCCTCGCCCCGTACGTACCCGTCGGCGTCCTGGTCGAAGGCGCGCGAACGGCCGGTGCGCGAGAGCATGCCGGCCTGGCTGAAGGCGACGAAGTGCTTCGGCGACCAGACCAGGTTGACGCCGCCGGCCAGGGCGAGGCCGCACTCACCGTTGCGCAGCGCGGAGACCGCTTCGTAGACCGAGACCAGCGAGCTGGAGCACGCGGTGTCGTTGGTGATGCTCGGGCCCTGGAAGTCGAAGAAGTACGAGACGCGGTTGGCGATGACGGAATACGCGGTACCGGTGGGGAAGTACACGTCGGTGGGCGCCTTCTCGCGCTCCATGAGTTCCGCGTAGTCGGCGTGGCAGACGCCCATGAAGACACCGGTCCGGGTGCCCGCGAAGGCACTCGCCCGGTATCCGGCGTCCTCGATCGCCTGCCAGGAGAGTTCCAGCGCGAACCGCTGCTGCGGGTCCATGCTCTCGGCTTCCCGCGGCGAGATGCCGAAGAACGACGCGTCGAAGCGGTCGGCGTGCTCGATGAAGCCGCCCCAGACGCTGCTCGTGCGGTCGGTGCCGCTCTTCGGCTCGCCGAAATAGCGCTCCTTGGACCAGCGTTCGGGCGGTACCTCGGATATCAGTGACCGTCCCTCGACGAGATGGCCGAACAGCTCCGGAAGGTTCTCGGCGCCGGGAAAGCGGAGGGCGAGGCCGATGACCGCCACGTCGTCCGGGTGCGGGGACTGCGGGTCGCTCATCGGGTTCCTCCGGCGCTCAGCCGCGCCCGGCGGTGGTCCACGGTCGTACGCAGGTTGAGCGCGGCTTCGGATGGGGTTCCCATATACCTTTCCCGGTCGAGGACGAACTGCTGGTTGAGGACGGCGGTCGAGAGCAGGTAGACGAACGCCTGGTCCTCTTTGGTGCTGATCTGCTCGTCAGGGGTGGTCATGATCTTGTTGACGAGTTTTCTCGCGAAGACGGGATCGACGCAGTCGAGCCTGTCCAGCTCCGCGTCGGAGAGCAGCAGGTCGAGATAGTCGGGGCGCTGCTTCTTGAAGACGGCGGCCCCCGGCGCGCGATAGGGCTGTTTGGGCCGGGTCAGGCTCGATTCCGGCAGTTCGCCGCGGAACGCCTTCTTGAGGATCGCCTTCTCCTCGAATCCGTCGTCGAAGCGCAGATTCACCGAGGCGGCCGCGCGGACGACGGCCGGGTCGAGGAACGGGCAGCGGTTCTCGACACTGTGGGCCAGGCTCATGCGTTCCCCCTGCGTCGACAGGAGGTAGCCGGCCAGCAGCGTCTTGTATTCGAGCCACTGCGCCTTCTGCACCGGCGACAGGGCCGCGTACCGGGGGTCCGAGCGCACCATGGCGAGGAGGTCCGCGAACGGTTCGTCGCGTTCCTTCAGGAGCCGTACGGCGAAACGGCCGTTCTGGTAACGGAGTTCGTGGGAGAAGAGGCCCGGCAGGCTTTCGGTGGAGAACTGGCGGAACAGGCCGGTGAGGTGTTTGCGGTGCGCGGGGCCGAAATGCTCCAGCTCCGGGTAGAGGCCCGCGAGCCGGCGCTGCCGCTCGTCCTCGTCCAGGTCGTCCCAGGAGGCGCGCAGCAGCGTCTCGCGGAAGAGCGAATAGCCGAGGAACGCCTCGTCCGCCCCCTCGCCGCTGAGGACCGTCTTGATCCCGGCGTCCCGTACGTGGCGCGACAGCAGATACATCGGCACGAAGGCGGTGCGGAAGGCAGGGACTTCGGCGTGGTACACCGCCGCCTCGAACCCCTCGGCGATGTCCGCGCCGGTGACGGAGATGGCGGAGTGCCGTGTCCCGAGGTGATCGGCCACCACCCGCTGGCTGTCCGACTCGTCGAACGACGCCTCCTCGAACTGGACGGAGAAGGTGCGCACCTGGTGCGGCGAGAGGTCGGTGGCCAGCTTGGTGACGATGGACGAGTCGAGGCCGCCGCTGAGGTAGACGCCGACCTCGACGTCGCTGCGCAGGCGCAGTCCGACGCTGGTGCGCAGCGCCTCCCGGACGTGGGCGGCGGCCTCGGCCTCCGTGCCGGTGAACGCCGGGGCGTCGACCCGCAGTTCCTCGTACGTGCGCAGGCTGCGGCGGTCCCCGCGGACGGTCAGCACGCCGCCGACCGGGAGCTGGCGGATGCCCCGGAACGGGGTGCGGTCGGGCAGCGGGGTCCACAGGGCGTAGACGGAGGCCAGCTCGCGCGGGTCGAGGGCGAAACCGAAGCCGGGGAACGCGCGGAACGCCTTCATCTCGGACGCGAAGAGGAAGGCGCCACCGTGGTCGGTGTAGAACAGCGGGCGCTTGCCGTACCGGTCACGCGCGAGGACGAGGTCGCCCGAGTGCGCGTCCCGGATCGCGAGGGCGAAGGCCCCGTTGAAGCGCGGCAGGCACGCCTCGCCCCACTGGATCCAGGCCTGGAGCGCCACTTCGGTGTCGGAGTCGGTGCGAAACGGCCGGCCGAGCCGGCGCAGCTCCTCCCGCAGTTCGATGTGGTTGTACAGTTCACCGTTGAAGCAGATCCAGTACCGCTCGTCGGGATCCGCCATGGGCTGCGCGCCGGTGGCGAGCCCGACGATCGACAGGCGTACGGCTCCCATCGTGACGCCGTCGTCGAGGTAGTACCCGGCCTCGTCCGGGCCGCGGTGCCGGATGTGTCCCAGCATCGCGGTGATGACCCCGGGCACGTCGTCGGCCGGGAGCGCCGGGGCGATGAAGCCGGCTAGTCCGCACACGGTACGCCTCCTTGTCCGGCGCCCGCCCGGGCGCTCTTTTCGGCCACCCCCGCGACGAAGGCGTCGAGGTCCGCGAGCGAGACGAAGACGTTCGCGAGCAGGTCGTCGTCGGAGATCCGCAGCGCGAACTCGTCCTCGATGAAGGACATGAGCTGGATGTAGCCGAAGGAGTCGATGACTCCCGCCTTGAAGAGGTCCGTCTCGGCCGTCACCTCACCGCCGAACTCGACGAGGAAGCGCTCTTCGATGAATTGCTGGATCTTCTGCGTTCTGTTCATGACTCAGGTCCTGGGGTCGGGGAGAGAGGGCGGGGTGGCGGCGGTCCGGATCTTTTCCACCATGCGCAGCAGTGACTTTCCGCCCACCTCTTCGCAGACCGTTTCGGGGTCGGCGGAAAGGAGGTGGCGGACACTGTCCGTCCAGCGCACCGGTTCGACCAGTTGCGCGCTGAGCGTGGAAACGACGGCGCCCTTTTCGTACGGCCTTCCGGTGACGTTGGCGATGACGTCCACGTCCGGGTCGGCGAAGGTGAATTTCCGGAGGTACTCCTCGAATTCGGCGCGGGCGGACGCCATGTAACGGGAATGGAAGGGCGCGCTGACCCGGAGCGGCGCGAAGCGGACCTTCCTGCGTTGCAGCGCGGCATGGAGGGAGCTCAGCGGTCCGGCGGGACCGGCCACGACGATCTGCTCGTCGGTGTTGTACCCCGCCACGTCGACGCCGTCGATGCCGTCCTGCGCCATGATCTCGGCCAGCCGGGAGGCGGTCGTGTGCAGAACGGCGGTCATTCCGCCGCCGCTCGCCGCGGCCATGAGTTCGCCACGCTTCTTGACGAGCCTGAGACCCGTCTCGAAATCGAATACGCCCGCCGCCAGAAGGGCGTTGTATTCACCGAGACTGTGCCCGAGACAGCAGTCGGCCGGCCGGTCCTCGCGCCGGGTGCGTTCGAAGGTGTGCAGCGCGTTGACGGTGTACAGGGCGGGCTGGGTGTACCGCGTCTGCGAAAGCAGTCCGTCCGGGTCGTCGCGGCACAGTGCGACGAGGTCGTATTCCAGGAGGTCGCAGGCGAACCGGGTGAGACCGGGATACCGTCCGAAGACGTCCGCACCCATACCGCGGAACTGCGCCCCCTGGCCGGGGAAGAGGATCGCTGAGCGCACGGCACCCCTCAGGCGGTCGCGGGCCGGCGGGCGGCCGGGGAGCCGGTGCGGTCCGTACCGCGGTGCGCCGGACGGCGCCCGGCGCTGCTGTCGTGGCCTTCTGTGAGCATGTCGTCCCTGTTCGCGAGGTGGTTGCTTCGGTCCGGTGCGACGCGCCCTCCCGGGTCCGGCGACGGTCGCCGGCCGGACCGGCGGGCGGCCGGCGCCATCGTGTGCCACTCCCCTTGCGACCCCCTGGTCCGGCCGCTGGCGGACGCCTGCCGGCCACCCCGCAGTGGCTTTCCGCTTTCTTGTCGTTCCGCTTGCCGGACGATTGCCTATGGCTGGTTGCCGATCTTTGAACGCCTCGCCACATATGCCATGATCACTTTCCGGATGGATCCGGTTACGGTCCGGCACGTCCCCTGCACAGCCGCCGGCGTGAGAACGATTGGGACCGACATGTGCACACCCCACACCCCGCCCCCCACCCCCCTGCCGGAGCCCCCGGGCACCGCCGCGCCCCGGCCCGCCCCCGAGCCCGTACTGCGCGTCCTGGGCCCGATGTCGGCCCGGCTCGGCGGTGCCGACCTCCCCCTCGGCCCGCCACGGCGGCGGGCCCTGCTCGCCCTGCTCCTCGTCCGCCTCGGCAGAGTCGTCCCCACCGAACTGCTCGTCGAGGAGCTCTGGTGCGAAGGGCCGCCGCGGCACCCCGTCGCCACCCTCCAGAGCCACCTCTCCCACCTGCGCCGGGTGCTCGCCCCGGCAGCAGGCCAGGGCACCTCGTCCGTCCTGCGCTACCAGGCGCCCGGATACGTGCTCCAGCTCGACCCGGAGCAGGTCGACGCGTTCCGCTTCGAGCGGATGGTCGCCGACGGCCGGCAGCTCCTGGACCGGCGCGACCCGCGCGGTGCCCGCGACCGGCTCACAGAAGCCCTGGAGTTGTGGCGCGGCGCGCCCTACACGGAGTTCGGCGCCCAGCCGCCGCTCTCCGACGAGACCGCCCGCCTGGAGCAGGTCCGGCTCACCGCCCTGGAGTCCTGCGCGGAGGCCCGGCTCGCGCTCGGCGCCGCCGAGGAGGTGGCGGCCGAACTGGGCCTGGAGGTACGCCGCAACCCGGCCCGCGAACGCCTCGTCGGGCATCTGATGACGGCGCTGTCCCGGCTGGGACGGCAGGCCGAGGCGCTGGAGGTGTACGAGCGGACGCGCTGCCACCTGGTGGAGGAGTTCGGCGTGGACACCGCCGCCGAACTCCAGCGGGTGCACACCGCCATCCTCCGGCAGGAGCTGGACGACGGCGGTCCGGCGGCCCGCCTCGCGGCCGCGCCGGCCCCCGAAGGCCCGGCCGCCTCCACCGCGAAGCAGGGCGGCCCGCCACGGGGAGCGGACTTTCCGGCGCAGCACCCCGCGCCGGACGCGGCCGCGCATCCGCAGGAAGCCGCCGCGCCCGCCCGTGCCGTGAGGAACCGCCGGTCCGCGCGGAACGCGGACCGGGGTCTGCCGGTGCAGGGACCGGCGAGAGGCGCACGGGCGACCGGGCCGCGGCGCCTGCACGGCGTCGGCCGGCTGCCCGCCCGCCCGGCAACCGCCCCGGAGCACCCGGGCGCCGGGCCGGAAGGGGCGGGGCCGCCCTGGCCGTTCACCGGCCGGGACCAGGAGCTGCACCGCCTGACCACGTCGTCAGCCGGCGCGATCACCGGCCACGGGTACCTGGCCTGCGTACTCGGCGCCGCCGGGGTCGGCAAGACCCGGCTGCTGATGGAGCTGGCGCCGGCGCTGGAAACCGCCGGAGAAGCGCTCGACGTGGTCTGGAGCCACTGCTTCCCCGGTGAGGGCGTACCGCCGTACTGGCTGTGGACCCAGGTGCTGCGCCACCTGTCGGCCACCCGGCCGGACGCCTTCCGCACCGCCACCGCGCCCTTCGACACACTGCTCGCCCCGGTGATGCCCGAGCGGTCGGCCGGGTCCGGCGGGCAGGCGCACGAGGACGACTGGGCACAGGCCCGGTTCCTGACCCACGACGCGGTGTGCGAGGTACTGCTCGCGCTGGCCGCCGAGCGGCCGCTGGTCCTGCTCCTGGAGGATCTGCACTGGGCCGACGCCGCCTCCCTCGACCTGCTGCGGCTGCTCGGCACCCGCCGCCACGGGCACCGGATCAGCATCGTGCTCACCGCCCGGGACTTCGAGGCCGACTCCGACGCCACGATCCGCCGGGTGCTGGCCGACATCCTGCGGGGCCCCAGGACCGAGACGCTGCGGCTCGGCGGGCTGTCCCGCGGTGCCGTCGCGTCCCTGGTGGAGGCGCAGGCCGGGCGCGGGGTCGGCGCGGACGTCGTGGACGCGCTGCACGAGCGCAGCAAGGGCAACCCGTACTTCGTCATGCAGTTGCTGTCGCTGCTCGGCGACGCGCGGCGCCTGCACGACGCGGACGCCACCGACGTCCTGCGGGCGCAGGTGCCGACCGGAGTACGGGAGGCGCTGCGCCAGCGGTTCGCCACCCTGCCGGAGCCCGCCCTGCGGGTGCTGCGGCTGTGTGCCGTCATCGGCACCGAGATCGACACGGACCTGCTGCACTGCACCGCCACCGAGGACGAGCCGGTGGCATCCTCCCTGGCGGAGGCGATCCGGGCGGGGCTGCTCGGCGAGGACCCGCACCATCCCGGGCGGCTGCACTTCGTGCACGCGCTGGTCCGCGAGACGCTGATCGACGTGCTCGCGCGCGACGAACGCCACCGGCTGCACGCCCGGGTGGCCGAATCGCTGTGCACGCGCGGCGGTGCCCAGGTGGGCGACGAGGAGTTCGAGCGCCTGGCCCACCACACCTGGCACGCGCAGGACGCGCTGCCCGCCCGGCAGGCCCTCCCCCGGCTGTTACGCGCCGCCGAGCAGGCCGAGCAGCACCTGGCGTACGAGAAGGTCGAGACGTGGCTGCGCCGGGCCGTGCACCTCGCGGGCCTGCTGCCCCGCGACGACGCGTCCGCCCGCGCGCTGGAGCAGCGGCTGTACATCCAGCTCGGGCAGTCGCTCGCCATCGTCCGCGGGTACGGTGACGCCGAGGCGGAAGCGGCGCTGACCCGGGGCCGCGCCCTCGGGACGGTCACCCGGGCCCCCGAGGACCCCTCGGTGCTGTGGGCGCTGTGCTCGGCGTTCCTGGTCACCGGCCGGTACGACGAGTCGCGGCGGTTCTCCCGGCTGCTGCGGGACATCGGCAGCCGTACGCGCCACCCGGTGGCCCTGCTGGGCGCGGCGTACGGCAAGGGCGTCGCGCTGCACGTACGCGGCCGGCTGCCGGAGGCGCTCGCGGAACTGGAGCGGAGCGTCGGACTGGCGGACCGGTGCGCCCGGGAGGGCCGCACCCTGGCCCGTACGTTCCAGCACGACCCGCGCGTCTCCTGCCGGTCCTACGACGCCTTCACCCACTGGATCCTGGGCGACCGGGACACGGCCCGCGCCCGCCGGAGCCAGCTGCAGGGCCTGACGGCGTACGAGAGCAGGCCGTCCGACCGGTCCTTCGCGCTGTACGTGGACGCGGTCCTCGCCGCCTGGGAAGGCGACGCCGAGACCGCGCGGGCCTCCTCGGCCGAAGGGGCGCGGCTGGCCGGGGAACACGGGCTGCTGTACTGGAAGGCGATGCTGCGCCTGACCGAGGGCTGGTCCCTGACCCACCTGGGCCACGACGACGAGGGCGTCGCCCAGATGCAGGCCAGCCTCGCCGAACTCCGTCCCTCACGCTCCCATTTGCGGCTCCCCCTGCACCTCGGCCTGCTCGCCCAGGCCCAGCATCACGCCGGCCACCGCGACGACGCCACGGCCACCCTCCGCAAGATGCTCGCCGTCATCGAACACCGCCGTGAGCACGTCTACCTGCACCACGCCCTGCCCGCCACCGCCCTGCTGCACGACCTCCTGGGCCGGCATGTGACCGACGTCGCCCTCTCGGGCTGAGAGCCGGTGCCGCACGGCCCGGCCGGCCGGCCCGCTTCCTCAGGGACGCGTGGCCGGTCAGCCGGTCGCGGTGACCACGCGCGTGCGCATCCACGGCCCGCCCCACCACATACGCCAGCCCGCCGAGCGGACGCCGACCCCGCTGACCGGCAGCCCGTCCAGGACGTCGCGGTAGAAGGGCACGGAGCCGCCGATGTCGGCGATCACCAGCCGGCCGCCGGGGCGCAGGACGCGGACCGCCTCGGCCACCGCCCGGCGCCGTCCTTCGGCGTCCTTGACGTTGTGGATGGCCAGGCTGGACAGCACCACGTCGAACTCGCCGTCGCCGAAGGGCAGGTCCCGCAGGTCGCCGGTGCGCAGCTCCACCCGGCCCTGGACGTTCTCGGCCCGCGCGTTGCGTTCCGTGGCGCTCGCCGCGTTGCCCGTCTGATCGACGCCACGCCACAGGTCCACCCCGACCGCCCGGCCCTCCGGCACCCGGCGGGCGCCCGCCAGCAGCACGGCGCCACGCCCGCAACCGAGGTCCAGCAGCCGCTCGTTCCCGCGCAGCTCCAACCCGTCCAGCAGCCCCTCCCAGACGGTGAACTTGCCCCGCCGGGTGGCATGCGCGTACAGCACGAAGGCGACCGCCATCACGAGCGCACACAGGAACGGCAGCCAGGCCACCCCGATTCCGGGCCCCGAGAGCGTGCCGAGCCCCGCCAGCACCGCCCCCACCGCTCCGCAGCCGAGGCCGAACAGCGCGTACGGGGCGTCGACGCCGTACGCTCCCCGCAGCCGCCCGCGTCCTCCACCGGTCCCACTCGGCACGATCCGGTCCCTCCCGAAAATTCACGATCAGATCCGGCATCATCGTACGAGTCACACGCGCACCCGGCCTGAGCCACTTACCCCCGACCCCTTCTCCACCCGGGGACCAGACCCGCGCGCCCGGCCCCGGCAGCGGATGCCAACCGTCCGTTCCGGGCCAACACGGCGTACATTTTGCGCGACTTCAGGACATCTGAGTCCATTGGGGGTTGTGAGGCAGCCGCGGTCCGTGACACTCATGTGCTCGGGAGTGCTCCGTGAGCCGCCGCCCCTGAAGCCCGAGCGCCGGTGCACCGAGCGCGCGCCGACGACGGCAACGCGTCGGCCGCTCCCTGCCGTTGCGCAGCGCCGGGCGCACCGCCGCCCGGCAACGGCAGCTGCCCGGGACCTCTCCCGGCACCTACCCGGTCCCACTCGGATGAGGAGACATCATGCGCGCATCCAGACGCTGGAAGACCACGGTCTGCGGTGTGATAGCCGTCACCGGCATCGCCCTCGGCACGGGCACGGCCCACGCCGTGCCGATCGGCCAGACCATGAACGGCAAGATGACCTACTACAACGACAGGGGCTACGGCGCCTGCGGCACGCCCATCGACGCCACCTCGCAGGACCTGGTCGCGGTCTCGGCCTCCTACTGGACCTCGCCCAACCCGAACAACGACCCGCTCTGTGCCGGCATCAAGGTGCAGGTGTCGTACAACGGCAGGACCATCACCGTGCCGGTCAAGGACAAGTGCCCGTCCTGCGCCCCGACCCACATCGACCTCAGCCAGGCCGCCTTCCGCAAGCTGGTGCCCGCGGGCACCGACATGGTCCCGAACGTCAGCTGGAAGTTCGTCCGCTGAACCGGCCGCGGCCGGCCGTCCTGACGTGACGGCGACGGCCGCGGCGGGGCGGGTCCGACGGGCACCGGTGCGCTCTCGCGCCGCCGCGCCTGCCCTCGGGCCCGCTCGTCCTCGCGCGCGCTCGCCCGGCGCGGGCTGACCCCCGTCCTCTGCGCCCAGACACCGGGCGGCATCCAGGAGACGGACCACGTCGACCTCCTGCTCCAGCAGCAGGTCTCCGGCGTGGTGTTCGCGGGCGGGCTGTACGCGCAGGCGGACGCGCCGCACGACCACTACCGGCTGCTGCACGCCGGGCATTTGCCCGCGGTGCTGGTCAACGCGCCGATCCCGGCCCTCGGCTTCCCCTGCGTCTCCACCGACGACGCGGTCGCGGTGGAGCAGGCGTGGCGCCACCTCACCTCGCTCGGGCACGAACGGATCGGCCTGGCGCTCGGCCCGCCCGACCACGTGCCCTCGCGGCGCAAGCCCGCCGCCGGGCAGGCGGTGGCACGGGCCGCAGGCGGCCCCGGGCCGCCGCCGGAGCACGTGGTGCGCGGCATGTACTCGATGGAGGGCGGCCACGCGGCGGCCTCCCGCCTGCTGGGCACCGGGGTGACCGGCATCATCGCGCTGGGCGCGGTGCGGGCCGCGCGCCGGCGCGGGCTGCGGGTGCCGCAGGACGTATCGGTGGTGAGGTACGACGACTCGCCGCTGATGACCCTGACGGAGCCGCCGCTGTCGACGGTGCGGCAGCAGCCGATCGACGCGCTGGGCCGTACCGCGGTCCAGCTGCTGACGGCGCAGATCGACGGCCGGGAGGTGGTCCGTGACGAGATCCTGCTCGAACCGGAGCTGATCGTACGGGGATCGACGGGGCCGCGCGCCGCACGGTAGCCCGGACGACCGCCGGGCGACCGCCGGAAGCGTCGGCAGCGTGAGTAACGAGCCGGTCAAAGCACTGTCGACAATTCGCAGAGCACGGACGCGATATCGCGCCCTTCCGACCCCGGTGCTGCCGGCCGGCGGCAGCGTGCCGTGCCTGGTCAGCCTAGGTACGGCCGGCATCACGCTCCCTCCGCACGCCGAACTCCTGCCGGCTTACGGCCCGCTGACACCACTGGGCACGCTGCCGCAGGACACGGCGGTCCGGCTGCGGGCCTGACCCGGGCCCGGCCGCCGCCCTCTCTCCACAGAAGGGAACGTCATGGGCACCACGCAACCCACCACCCCCGTACGCAGAAGGGCCTGGCGGCCCGTACTGGCCGCCGTGCTCAGCAGCGGCCTGCTGGCGACCAGCTGGCAGGCGTTCTCCGCCGAAGCCGCCACCGGACCGGCCGGTTCCGGCACCGGCCCTCTCACGGCGCGTCTCAGCGGCGACGGGGCAGCCCGCGCCCACGACGGCGACCCGGACACCTACGCGAAGGGCAGCGCCGCCCACTGGGTGCAGGCCGACCTCGGCGCGACCCGCCGCCTGGACCGGGTCGAGCTCGCGCTGCCCGGCAAGGCCCAACAGGTCCAGCTCCAGGGCTCGGTCAACGGCGGCGACTTCGTCGAACTGTCCGACTTCCGGGCCCGCCAGGGCAACGTCACCCTGCGCCTGGACGGCGCGCCGGTACGGTACGTCCGGGTGGCCGGAGCACAGCGGGTCGGCGAACTCTCCCTGTTCCCCGCGGCATCGGGCGACACGGCGCCTCCCGAGGCGCCACGGAACGTCCGGCTGGACGGCGCGACGCTGCGCTGGGAGCAGGTACCGGGCGCGTCCGGGTACGACGTCTACGCCGACGGCCGGCTGCGTACCGGACTGCCCACGACGGCGACGCACTGGGAGGACACCACCGCGCCCGGCGGCACCACGCACCGGACCACCTACACCGTGCGGGCCCGGGACGCGGCGGGCAACCAGTCCCCCGACGGGCGTACGGCCACCCGGACCCTCGCGGCGGGCCAGGGCTCGTCCCGCGCGGCCTTCACCCCGTCGCCCGCGAAGCCCGCACCGCAGCCCCGGCGCGCCGGGGCCAGGGCCACGACGGGCGCGACCATGCCGTACACCACCGTCGAGGCGGAGTCCGGGGCCACCGGCGGCGGCGCGCAGGTGGTCGGCCCGAACCGCAGGATCGGCGACCTGGCGGGCGAGGCGTCGGGGCGCAAGGCCGTGACCCTGAAGCAGACCGGGCAGTACGTGGAGTTCACCACCCCGGTGGAGACCAACACCCTGGTCACCCGCTTCTCCATTCCGGACGCACCGGGTGGCGGCGGGACGAACGCGAAACTCGACGTCTATGTGAACGGCCAGAAGACGAAGCCCTTCGACCTCACGTCGAAGTACGCCTGGCTGTACGGCCCGGAGGCGGCCCCGGTGAACGACCCGGGCGCGGGCCCGGCCCGGCACATCTACGACGAGGCGCAGCTCGACCTCGGCCGCACCGTTCCGGCGGGCAGCAAGATCCGGCTCCAGAAGGACGCCGACAACCCCTCCACGTACGCCATCGACTTCGTCGACTTCGAGAAGACGGCCGCGGCGCCCAACCCGGACCGGCAGGCGTTCGTGGAGCCGGCCGGTTTCGGCCACCAGGATGTGCAGAACGCGCTGGACCGGGCCCGGATGGACACCACCGGAAAGATCAAGGGCGTCTATCTGCCGCCGGGCGACTACCGGACGTCCAGCAAGTTCCAGGTCTACCTGAAGCCGGTGAAGGTGATCGGCGCCGGGCCGTGGTTCACCCGCTTCCACGCCCCGGCCGGCCAGCAGAACACCGACGTGGGCTTCCGCGCCGCCGACGGCGCCGGCGGCTCGACGTTCGCCGGGTTCGCGTACTTCGGCAACTACACCTCGCGCATCGACGGCCCCGGCAAGGTCTTCGACTTCCAGAACATTTCCGGCATCACCATCGAGAACATCTGGGCCGAGCACATGGTCTGCCTCTACTGGGGCGCCAACACCGACCGCACGACGATCCGGAACAACCGTGTCCGCAACACCTTCGCCGACGGCCTGAACATGACCAACGGCTCCAGCGACAACCTGGTCAGCAACAACGAGGCGCGGGCCACCGGTGACGACTCCTTCGCGCTGTTCTCCGCGCTCGACTCGGGCGGCGGCGAACAGACGCACAACGTCTACGAGAACCTCACCGCCAAGCTCACCTGGCGGGCCGCCGGCCTGGCCGTGTACGGCGGGCAGCTCAACACCTTCCGCAACATCCGCGTCGTGGACACCCTGGTCTACTCCGGGGTGACCATCTCCTCCCTGGACTTCGGCATCCCGATGAACGGCTTCGGGCCCGGACAGTCCACGTTCGAGAACCTCGGCATCGAGCGCGCGGGCGGCCACTTCTGGAACGGCCAGACCTTCCCCGGCATCTGGCTCTACTCGGCGTCGAAGCCCTTCCGGGCGATCCGGGTGAAGGGCGCCACGATCACCGACCCGACGTACCACGGCATCATGTTCCAGACGAACCACGTGGGACAGCAGCCGCAGAACCCGGTGCAGGACACCGAACTGTCCGACGTGACCGTCTCCGGCGCGAGGAAGAGCGGCGACGAGTACAACGACCGGTCCGGCTTCGGCATCTGGGCCAACGAAGCGGCCGGCGGGCCGGCCGTGGGCCAGGCCGTCTTCCACCGCCTGACGCTCCGCGACAACGCGCAGAACATCCGCAACACCACCTCCACATTCAAGATCACCGTCGACTGACGCGTCCTTCCTCCCGGGGACCGGACCCCTCCCCGCACGGCCACGCCCGTCCCGCTCCGCCCACCCCGCGTCCGGAAGTCGTCCACCGACTTGCCGGGTCCGTTGTCGGGGTGGACAGGCGGCCGCTTGCATGTCCCCGTTCACCCCGGTGACAGGTGCCAGGCGTGTGGCACGGAACGGAAGGAGCCGCCTTGCGCGAGCGCGGAGCGTACGACGGGAGAGCGGGACGGGAGAGACCGGACAGTTCGATCGGTCCGGACGGCCCGGACGGCCCGGACGGCCCGGGCGGGTTACGCGGGCCGCGTGCGGCGGCCGGTGTGCGGAAAGGTTTCACCAGTGCGGCGGCGCTGCTGGGCGCCGCCGCACTGGTGGTTTCGGCGGTGCCCGCCGGAGCCGCGCCCGCGGCGGCGCCGCCCGGCCCCGGTGAGGTGGTGCCGGGGCAGCGCACCGCCACGCCGGCGCTGGTGGAGGGCGTCCGGGAAGCGGCGAAGGGTACGGACAGCGCGGCCGACGCGGCGCGCGGGCACCTCGCGGCGAAGGAGAGCCGGTACCACATCGGCGATCCGGGGCGTGACCTGCGGCCGGTGGGGACCGTGGCCGCCGGCGGCCACGAGACGGTACGGCTCCAGCAGAAGCACCGGGGCGTGGACGTCCTGGGCGGGCAGTACGTGGTACGGATGGAACGCCAGGGCGGCGAGCGGATCGTCACCGGCACCTCCGGCAAGTACTTCACGGGGCTGACGACCGGCGTCGAACCCGAGGTGGACGAGGCGCCGGCGGTCGAGCGGGCCGTCGACGCGGCCACCGACCAGCTGCTGGCCGACCGGCTGCCCCGGGAGGATGCGCAGCCGCTGACCGGCACCGACCGCGGGCTGGTCGTCATCCCGAGGGGCGCGGGCCTGCTCACCCGGCACGTGACCGTACGGGGCACCCACCCGGTCACCGGCGTGCCGGTGCTGCACGAGGTCTACGTCGACGCCCGCGCCGGTTACCCGGTGCTCCAGTACAGCGGCATCAAGACGTTCCGCACGCCGGGGAACGGCACGGCGGCCCGCGCGCCGGAGAGCGGACGTACCCGGTCGGGCGCAGGCCGCGCGGCGGCCGAGGAGCCGGGCGTCAAAGGGTCCGGGGTCAAGTACGACGGGAAGACCGTCGAACTGCCCCTGGCGTACGAGGAGTCCCGTAAGGCGTACGTGATGCGGGACCACACCCGTATGGCGGACAGCACCAAGAACACGCTGTCCACCTGGGACGCGCGCGGCAAGGACGTCAGCGACGTCGCCGGGACCTGGCCGTACGACATCCTGGAATTCGGCTCGCCGGCCCCGGCCTTCGGGCCGGACGCCACCGAGGCGGGCGCGGTCGACGCGCACTGGTCGGCCGGCAAGGTCTACGACTACTACCGCGAGCGGCACGGGCGCGACAGCCTGGACGGCCGGGGCATGACCGTCAACTCGCTGGTGGGCGTGACGCAGCTCGGACAGCCGTACATCAACGCCTTCTGGGACGGCACCAAGATGGTCTACGGCGGCGGCGACGCGGAGTACCGCACGCTCTCCGCCGGTCTGGACGTCGTCGGGCACGAGATGACCCACGGCGTCGTGGAGCACTCCGCCGACCTGGTCTACGCGGGCCAGTCGGGCGCCCTGAACGAGGCCGTCGCCGACTACTTCGGCAACGCCGTCGAGACGGACACCTACGGCATCCCCATGGACAGTCCCGACTCCGGGCTGCTGGGCGAGACACTGTGCCGGAACAAGCCCGCGCGCGAGTGCGCCACGCGTGACCTCAACGACGGGCGGACCACCTCGAAGTCCTTCCTCGGCGTGTCCTTCGCCGTCGACAACGGCGGCGTCCACCTCAACTCCACGATCTTCTCGGGCGCTCTGTGGGACCTGCGCGAGGACCTCGGCAAAACCCTCGCCGACCGGATCGTCTACAAGGCGCTGACCGAGTACCTGACGCCGCTGGACGGCTTCACCGAGGGCCGCGCCGCCGTACTGGCCGCCGCGCGCAGCCTGAACGTCACCGAAGCACAACTGCGCGCGGCCGAAAGGGCCTTCAGCGCCCACGGCATCGTTCCCGGCTGGGAACTGGCCATGGGCGTCGACTCCGACCAGCTCCTCGGGCGGGTCAACACGGACGGCTCGGCGTCCGGCGCGGGCGGCGGCTGGTGGGCCGCGGCCAAGTCCAACGACGACGGCACCGAGCCGTACTCGATCTGGGCCGGGCGGGCCGACGGCACCGGCGCGCAGAAGCTGATGAGCCCCAACGACGGCCGCTACCACGTGCATCCGGCCACCGACGGCCGGACGGTGGTGTGGCTGGCGATCAACCGCAGGTCCATGGACGTCCTCGCGCGGCCGATCGCGGGCGGGCCCGTCAAGAAACTGTGGTCGGGCCGGCGCGGCGCCTCCGGCCTGCGGGTCGAGGGCGACGTGGTGGTGTTCGAGACCCGGCCCCGGCCGGCCGGGGAGAGCGTACGGTACGTGCGGCTGAGCAACCCGACCGCGGTGAAGGTGAACGACGAGCCCGGCCTGCGGACGGCGTACCCGTCCATCGCCGACGGCCGGATCGCGTACGGCACCGTCCGCCGCGACGGCCCCACCCGCACCTACGGCGTGGAGACGCTGGACCTGAAGACGGGCAAGCGCACGACGATGGGGCAGCTGGGGACCCCGGCCCGCATCGGCCAGACCGCGATCACCGGCAAGCACGTGTTCTGGCTGGTGCCCACGGACGACGAAGCGGGCCTGACGGCACTGCGCCGCGCCGGCCTGGACGGTACGGGGGTGGCGGACCTCAGCCCCGGCGAGGGCCCGGACGCCCTGCGCGCCTCCGGACTCGTCGCCACCGACGAGGCGGTCACCGTCGCCGCGGCGACGCCCGACACCGTGTACCGCAACGAGACGCTGCCCAAGCTGTGGCAGTTCCCGGCCGACGGCGGCCGGCGGGACCGGGTGTCCTGCAACCGCGGCGAACAGGCGTGGCCCGCCGTGCCGGGCGGGCGGCAGGTGGTGTGGGTGGACGGTACGGCCGGCTACACCGACCTGGTCACCCGGACCCGTCCGGCCGGGCGCTGCGACTGACGCCGCAGAGCGGGGCGGGCGGCCGGGCGACGGCAGCCCGTCCCCCCGGCAGGGTGACGGTCAATCCCGCCCTGACCTGGATAAATAATACGCTGATTCGATCTCCACCCTAAATAGAGTGAACACCCTCCGTTCTTCGCGACAAACGGCGCCGCATCGGGTTGATTGGTCGTCGGCGGCCCACCAGCCGTGGTGGCGGGCACCGGGTGTCCCCGCCAGGCCGCCTGTCCTTTTTTCTCAATGTACGAGGAGCAACATTCCATGTCGCGTGCCATCAAGACTGCCGTCGCCGCCGCGGGAACCTGCGCCATCATCCTGGGCGGCGCGAGCCTCGCGACTGCCGACTCCGGGGCCCAGGGCGCGGCGCTGAACTCGCCGGGCGTGATCTCCGGCAACACCGTGCAGGTTCCGGTCCACGTGCCGGTCAACGTCTGCGGCAACAGCATCAACGTCGTCGGTCTGCTCAACCCGACCTTCGGCAACACCTGCGTCAACGACTGACGTTGACCACCTGACGCGCCACCGCCCCCGGGCGGGACGGCGTGCGATGCCCGGTGCGGGACGGCTGTACGGCCGTCCCGCACTTTCGTCGTGTGCGCCCGCGGCCCCGTACGGTCAAGCGCTGGTGGCATCGCGCGGCAGCCGCAGGCGCCCGGCCACCACGTCTCGGGCCACGTCGGTGATGGGACGGTCGGTGGCGAAGGCGTGGGCGCGCAGCCGCGCCAGGGCGCTGGCCAGCGGCACCCGGAGGTGGACGCTGAGAATTCCGGTGGCCTGGTGGACTTCCGTACGGTGCAGATCCGCAGGGCTCAGGACCCGCGTACGGGTGTGGCGGCCGCCGAGCAGGAACAGGGTCAGCGCGTCCGCGAGCGTCAGCGCGTCGGTGACGATCTCCGGCGCGAGCCGATGGGGGGTGCGGCGGTGACAGGTCAGAGCGCCGACGCGCAGCGCACCGAGCCGCAGGGGGAAGGCGAACACCGCCCGGATGCCCAGCTCCCGTGCTTGCGCGGCGAACATCGGCCACCGGGAGCCGTGGGGGTGGGACAGGTCGGCGACCAGGCACAGGGCGCCGTCGCGGGCCGCGTCCAGGCCGGGTCCCTCGCCCAGGGTGAACTGGAGATCGTCCAGGCGTGCCCCGTCCGGGTCGCTGTGCCACAGCAGTTGCGAGCCGTCGAAGTGCAGCGAGACGGCCGTGCCGTCCACGTCCAGCAGCACGGCGCACTGGGCACACCACCGACAGGAGGGCCCCGGTCCACCGGGCTGCAGCTTCTCGATCAGGCTGGCGACGGTCTGTCCCGACATGTTTCCCCCACCCACCGCAGCGGGCCGCCCCGGACCCGCCGCCTGCCGCTGTCACGCCAATGTATTGCAGCTCCGGGGCGACGGGTGCGCCGAACGCGGTCTCACAGCGCCGTGTCCGCGCGCCGAAAGCCGGGGGCCACGTCGGGAGCTGCCCAGCCGCGCAGTACGGCGTCGACCGTCGACCGGAAAGCGGTTTCGGCCACGGCGCCTTCGAGCGCGCCGGCGAGTTCGAGGGTCACGAGCCCGTGCAGGGCGACCCACAACGAGACGGCGATCCGTGTGGTGTCGCCCGCGAGGACACCGTCCGCCACGGCCCGGTCGATCGCCGCGACCAGCGGCCGCACCGGATCGTGGTCACCGACCCGGTCCGACGGGACGAAGGACTGCGCGCCGCCGAACAACACGGCGTACAGGTGGCGGTGTTCGCGCCCCCAATGGCGATAGGCCACGGCCAGCGCGTACAGATCGTCCAGGGCGGCCGCCGAGCCGGGGACCGCCGACAGTTCCCGGAACAGGCCGGCGACTGCCTGGTCGCGCACCTCTCGGATCAACCCGTCCTTCCCCTGGAACAACGTGTACACCGCCGCCGTCGAGGTGCCGGCGGCGGCGGCCAGCGCGCGGACCGTGACCGACTCCTGCGGGCGAGTGGCGAACAACTCGGTCGCGCATGCCACCAACCGCTCTGCGACAGCGGCGTCGTTCGTTCTCGGCCTTCCCATGAGGAACACCCTACCCGTCCTGCTAACATCGTTTCAAAACAGCGTTTTAAAAGCAGGAGGAGATCACCGTGCCACCGTCCGTCCGCCGCCCCTTACGCTTCGTCGGCCCTCTGCTGACGGCCACCGCCGCGGTGGTGGGCCCCGTTGCCTTCTTCCTCGTGCTCGTCGTCGCCACCGACGGCGCGGGGGCGGGGTTCCTCGCCTGGTCCGCGTCGGCCGGTGTCGCGGTCCTCGTCGCGCTGCGGCGGGGCCGCCGCCGGCCCTGGCGGGGACGGCTGGTCCCCTTCCTGCCGGCACTCGTCGCAGCAGCCCTGACGCTGTCGGTGTGCGTCCCCACCGTCCCCACGGCGCGCCGCCAACCGCCCGCCCTGCCGTTCGTGACCACCGAACACTGGAGCCTGGCCACCGGCAGCCGGGTCGCGGTCTACCACTACCCGCCCACCGGCGACCGCCCCCGGCACCGCGCGCCGCTCGTCTACCTCAACGGCGGTCCGGTACGCGGCATTTCGCTGCTCGACCACCGCTTCCTGCAGCGGCTCGCGCGGCAGGGCCACGACGTGTACGCCTACGAGCAGGCCGGCGGCGGACGCAGCGACCTGCTGCCCATGGACCAGTACTCGATCACCCGGTCCGTCCATGACCTCGGCGCCTTCGTCGGCAGGCTGGGCGAACGCGGCAAGGGCCGCGCCGACGTGCTGGGCTTCTCCTCGGGCGCGGTCGTGCTCACCCGCGCGCTGGCCGAACCGGCCGTCGCCGCCCGCCTGCGCCGGGCGGTCATCGCCGAGCCGGGCCCGATGGACGGCCCCACCGCCCGGATCGCGGGGCAGCGGGGCCGGCCGTCGGCCCGCGACATCGCACCGGCCATGACCGGGCCGCGCTCCACCCGCGTCCCGCGGTACGCGGTCGCGTTCGGCCTGCTGCGGCTCGGACTGCTGAGCCCCGGCAACGGGCTGGTGAGCCAGGCGGAGGGCGTCAACGCCTTCACCGCCGCCGATCTCGGCAGCGACACCGCGTCCGCCTACTGCGCGCGGGACGCCCACCGCATCCCGGTGGAGGACACGGCGCGGAACTTCTCCTTCAGCGCCGCCGCCAGCCTCCGCGTCCAGGAAACGGTCGAGGACTCCCCTTCCCTCGCCCCTCGGCTGAAGCACTCGCGGACACCCGCGATGCTGATGATCGCCGAGTGCTCCTCCCAGGTCCGGCAGTGGGAGACCGCCGTCCTCGCGGCCGACCCCGCCGCCCGGCGCACCCAGTACATGCCCGGCGTCGGCCACCACATGTGGAACGGCCTGGACGACAACGACCGGCGAGCGGCAGCCGTCATCACCGCATTCCTGCGGGACGAGCCCGCCCCGCTGCCCGACCACCCGACCCGGGCCGGCATCCCGGCCTTCCTCCGCGACCACAAGTGAGCGGCCGGGCACCCCTCCCGACCGCCCGGTGCCCTGCCGTCAGTTCTTCTGACCCGAGGCGGCGAACGCGCGGATCATCTCCTCGATGTCGTGCAGGCCCAGCACATGGTCCACCTCGCCGGCCTCCAGCGTGGCCCGGGGCATGCCGGGATAGTCGGCGGTGTGCGGGTCCTGGACCACGACGGTGCCGCCGCTCTCCTTGACGGCCCGGGCCCCCGCCGCGCCGTCGCGCCCGGTCCCGCTGAGCACGAAGGCCCAGGCCCGGTTTCCGTAGTGCTCGGCGACCGAGGTGAACAGCCGGTCCGCGGCGGGCCTGACCCGGTTCACCCGTTCCGTGCCGGACAGGGTGAGGACGCCGCACGGCCCGACGAGCAGATGCCGGTCGGGCGGCGCCAGGTGGACCCGTCCGGCCACGGCGCGCTCACCGTCCCGGGCCATGGCGATCGGCACCCGCGTACGCCGCTGGAGGACCGTGGCGAGCAGCGTGCGGTGACGCGGACTGAGGTGCTGTACGACCAGGATGGGCACCGGCGGCCCCACGGTGAAAGAGCCGAACAGCTCCAACAGCGCGAACACTCCTCCGGCCGAGGCGGCGATGGCCACCATGGCGCAGCTCTCGTCGATGCACCGTGACGCTGCCATACGGCGAGCCTAACGGCGGACGGTCACATCGACGCCCCGCACATCCCCGTTCACTTCTCCGGCGGAGGCGGCAGCGTCGGGTTCTGACCGTCGAGTATCCGCTGGGCCCGATGTTTGACGTGATTCCTGCACTCCGGGTGGGTCAGGACGTGGAAACGCTCCTCGCGGACGGCCCGTACCACCGCGTCACCGATGGTGCGCGGGGGAACGCCGAAGTCCTCGAAGGCTTTCCGGGCCGCTTCGGCCGACCGGTTGGCCGGGACCGGGCCCGCGTCGGAGTAGCGGGCCGGCCGGTTGCGCTGGGAGTGCCCGCTCCCCTGCCCGTACCGGCAGTGTGCCCGTCTCAGTCGAGCGTGCGCCGTACGCACTCGGTGACCACGTCCCGCAGGCTGCCCGTGCTGCGCAGCAACTCCCGCTGCACGCGGGCGCCGTTGCCCGTCTTCAGCAGGTCCGCCAGCGCCTCCTGGGCGGGCATGAGGTCGCCGCTGTCCTCCAGGGCGTCGCGTACGTGGTCGAACAGGGCCCGCACGACGGCTTCGGCCGGGGCCGGACGCATCGTCACGGGGTGGATGAGTTCGCCTTCCAGGCCCGACCGGGCGGCGCGCCACGTGGCCAGGCGCAGCAGCGCGACGGTGTGGCGGCCGGGCGGGACGCCGTCGTGCCACTGGCGTACCGACGTCTCCACCAGGCCACGGATCAAGGTGGCCAGCAGCACGGTGGTGGACGGGTCCAGGCACACGTCGGCGACCCGGGTCTCCACGGTGGGGTACGAGTGGGACAGGCGCGCGTCGAAGTAGACCATGCCCGCGTCCTTCAGCACGCCGCTGGCGGTCATGTCGCCGACCTGCTCGTGGTAGCGGTCGGCGGTGCCGAACACCTCCACCGGGCCTGCCGACGGCCAGCGTCCCCACACCCGGTTGCGGTAACTGCCGTACCCGCTGTCCTCGCCCTGCCAGAACGGCGAGTTCGCGCTCATCGCCAGCAGTACGGACAGCCAGGGCCGCATCCGGTCCAGTACGGCCACGCCCTCCTCGTCGGAGTCCACCGAGACGTGGATGTGGCAGCCGCACGTCAGCTGTTCCTGGACGGTGAGGCCGAAGTTCTCGGCGAGCCACTGGTGGCGTTCGCCGCTGCCGATGGCCGGGCTCACCTTCAGCGGCGAGGTGGCCAGGGCGGCCACCGACGCCCGTACGCCCTCGGCGTGGCGTGCCGCCTCCGCACGCCAGCGCCGGATCTCCTTGGCCAGATCGCCCATGTCCGTCTGCGGCCGGGTGGCGAACTCCAGTTGCTGCCGGTGCAGCTCGCTCTCGAAGACCTCCTCGTTGCCCAGCGGGTCACGCGACGCCGCCGCGAGGACCGCCGCCGAGAGCGCCCGCGGCTCGCCGGTCCGCGCGTCCACCAGCAGCAGTTCCTCCTCCACACCCACACTGCGCACGTCGTCCACCCTTTCTCCGCTTCCGGAACCGCTCGCGTACCCCGGCCCCGGCCGCTCACGCCCGGTGACTTCCCGGGCCGCGGTGAACCGGCCGGGGCCCTTCGGCGACGGCGTTCGCAGATCAGGCGGACCGTGCGGCCGCCAGACCGTCGGTGGCGAGCAGTTCCTCGCCGTAGGCGTCCCGCAGCCAGGTGGTCCGGTAGACGGTGTCGAGGTAGCGCTCACCGAGGTCCGGGGCGATGGCGACGGCGGTGAAGCGGTGCGGACGGTGGCGGCTGAGCCAGGCGGTGGCGCCGCTGACGACGGTGCCGGTGGAACCGCCGAAGAGGAAGCCGCGGCCGGCCAGCCGGTGGCAGGCACGGACGGTGTCCGTCTCCTCCACCCGGACCACCTCGTCGACGAAGGACGTGTCGAGCAGCTGCGGCGGGACGCTGGTGCCCAGGCCGGGGATCATCCGGCGGCCCGGGGCGCCCCCGAAGGACACCGAGCCGACGCTGTCCACCGCGACGACGCGCACCGGCCGGTGCCACGTACGGAAGTAGCGGGCGCAGCCCATGAGTGTCCCGGTGGTGCCGGCCCCGACGAACAGGACGTCCAGGCGCGGGAACTGGCGGGCGATGGCCGGTGCCGTGCTGCGGTAGTGCGCCTTCCAGTTGTCGGGGCTGGTGAACTGGTTGAGCCAGACGTAGCGGTCGTCGGAGGCGGTCAGGTTGCGTACGTAGTCGATGCGCGCGCCGAGGAAGCCCTGGCCGGCGTCCGGCTCGGTGATGACATGCACCTGACTGCCCAGTGCCTCCATCATCCGCAGGGCCGAGAGGTTGCAGCGGGCGTCCGTCACGCACAGGAACCCGTAGCCTTTGCTCGCCGCAATGATGCTCAGCGCCACGCCCAGATTTCCGGACGAGGACTCGACCAGGGTGGCCCCCGGTGTGAGCACCCCGTCGCGTTCGGCGGCCGCCACCATCTCCGTGGCGGCCTTCAGTTTGATCGAACCAGCGAAGTTGAAGCCTTCGCACTTCAGGTAGAGCGGGTGCCCGAACGTCGCCCGCAGGTCGACGTAGAGGTCCTCCTCGTTGAAGTCCAGCGGCAAGGATATGACTGGCACTTTGTCCCCCCTCGTTCTGCAGTGCACGCAGTCGTTCGTCCGGACCGGCGCGGCCGGTACTTCTGTACCGGCACCGCGTTCATCCGTACCGGCGTAATTCGTGGAAGAAGTCGTCGATGAGGTGCAGGTCCCCGGTGCGGGCCACCGCGTCGTGGACGAAGGCGCCGACGGCCAGGTCGAGCACGCCCAGGCCGAAGGGCGAGAAGACCACCGTCCGGTCCGCGGGCACCCGCACCCGGCCGGCCAGCACGTCCGCCAGCGTCCCGGTGACGAAGTCGCGGCCGCCGCTGAGCTGTTCGGCCAGGTGGGGTGAGGTGCCGGCGCGCAGGCAGTGGTCGGCGTCGTCGACGATGTTGGCCGCGGCGAGCAGGATCCCGGGGGCCAGGTCGCGCAGCGACACGTGCAGCACCAGCGGGTGGTGCGCGAACCACGAGAGGTCGCTGACGTGCGGCCGGGCGGCGACGGTGGCGAAGACGACGAGATCGCTGGTACGGATCAGCTCCCCGGGGTCGGTGTGCAGGGTGACCTGGGCGGCGGTTCCGGCCGGGGACTCTTCGCGTTCCGTTCCGGCCGACGATTCCAGGTACGCGCGGAAGCCCGCCGCGCTGTCGGCGGACACGTCGTACACGCCGATCGCGTCGAACTGCCAGCCGGTGGCGGCCAGGAAGGTGTGGATGTAGCGGGCGATCAGGCCGGTGCCGACGAAGCCGACGCGGCGCGGTCGCGGGCGGCCGCGGCTGAGCCGGTCGGCCGCCGCCGCCGCGGACGCCGCCGTCCTGGTGGCGCTGATGATCGAGCTTTCCAGGCAGGCGTACGGGTACCCGGTGACATGGTCGTTGAGGATCAGCACGGCCGAGGCCCTGGGCAGGCCGGCGGCCACGTTCTGCGGGAAGCTGGAGATCCACTTGAGGCCGTCCACCGGCGTGGGCCCGCCGAGCGAGGCGGGCAGCGCGATGATGCGGGAGTCCGGGCGGTCGGGGAAGCGCAGGAAGTACGACGGCGGGTCGACCGTGTCACCGGCGCCGTGCAGCCGGTAGGTGGCTTCGACCAGCTCGACGATCTCCCGTTCGCGGCCGCGCAGGGCGTGCTGCACCTGGGCGCCTGAGATCACCGCGAAGGACGGCGCGGTGCGCGGCGCCCGCGGTACGGGCTCCGTCCCGGCGGGGCGGACGAGCGTCATGACGCGATCGCCTCCGCTCCGGGCGCGCGGGCGGTCAGGTGCACCGCGTCGGTCATCGCCACGAGCACTTCGCGCGGCCCTTCGTAG
Organism: Streptomyces paromomycinus; assembly: GCF_003865155.1. Lineage (NCBI taxonomy): Bacteria > Bacillati > Actinomycetota > Actinomycetes > Kitasatosporales > Streptomycetaceae > Streptomyces > Streptomyces paromomycinus. Next base: position 985,340 of record NZ_BHZD01000001.1, read on the forward strand.
GGCTCCCTGCTGTGGGCCGTACGGACGTTGTCGACGACCATCAGGTCGCCGGGCTGCCACGGCTCGCGCGCCGTGTGGTCCTCGTAGACGGTGTTGAGCACCTGCACGACGTCCTCACCGATCGGGTCGCCGCCGCCGTAACGCGTGTCGAAGGGCAGCGCGTCGGCGCCGTACATGTCGGTCAGGTACTCGCGCACCTCGGGGTCCATCGTCCAGGCGTTGAGGAAGGCGATCTGGTTGAACCAGCAGCGGTGGCCGGTCACGGGGTGGCGCAGCACGGCGCCGCGCCGCTGCCGGGTGCGCAGGCCGCCGTCCGGCTGCCAGGCGAAGTCGATGGCGTGGCCGCGGCAGTAGCGTTCGACGGCCCGGCGGTCGTCGGTGCCGAACGCCTCGGTCAGGGAGGCTCCGACCTCGTCGTTGTAGCTCCTGGTGAGCAGCCAGCCCTCCCGTTCGAAGCGTCCGGTCAGCTCGGCGGGCAGCGCGTCGAGGACGGCGCAGGCGTCGGCGACCGCGGTGGCGCCGCCGCTGCCCGGTGCGGTCAGGCAGGCGAAGAGCAGCAGGCCGGGGGCGTCGAGGGTGTAGCTGAGTTCGTGGTGCATGCACATCGGCTGGTAGGGCGGCCACTTCGCGGAGGAGTACACGCCGTCGGCGTACTCCCGTCGCGGGGCGAACGCCTCGCGTTCCGTGAGCAGGCCGGTGGCCAGGTGCCGGAAGACGGCGCCGGCCTGGTCGGCGTCGTGCAGCCCGAGGCCGCGTACCAGGACCGCGCCGTGCTCGACGGCGAGGGTGCGCAGGGTGTCCCGGTATCCGGCGGCCCAGCTCGCCGCGTCGCCGGTGGGTTCGGCGAGGAGGACCGGGGGCGTGCCGGGGAGCAGGTTCAGGTCGAGTGGCGGAGTGGCGGGCGGGTGGGGCATCGGAGGCCCTTTCGGTCGTGGGTGGCGGTCCCCAGGAGAGATCCGGGACCTTCAGGAGGACGTGTGGAGTTCGGCGGCGCGCAGTACCGCGCGTGCCGTGTCGGCCGGCCGGGTGCGCGGGAAGTGGTGGCCGCCGGTCGTCAGGACGTACAGCTCGACGTGTTCGGCCAGCGGTCCCCAGTCCCGGTGGCGATGCCGGAAGCGCGCGGTCCGCGGGTCGTCGGCGGCGACGACCGCGGTGACCGGTGTGGACAGCCGCGCGGTGGGCGGGGCGGCCAGCGCGTGGGCGAGGTAGCGGTGAGCCGGTTCGTCAGCGGCGGCGTGCTGGTCGTGGCCGTCACCGGGCAACTGCGCGCCGATGAACAGCCGCCGGGCCGCCGTACCGCGTTCCTCCAGTTGCCTGGCCGCCTCCACGGCGTACGCGGCTCCCGAGGCGTGCCCCCACAGCAGCGGCCCGGTCAGGCCGAGGCGGACGATGCCGGCGACGATCTCCGCGACGGTCTCCTGGACGTGCCGTGCGGATGCCGCGGGCGGGTGGGCCGGTGCGGACGTTCCGGTCGGTGCGGACGTTCCGGTCGGTGCGGACGTTCCGGTCGGTGCGGACGCGTCGGTTCCGGGCAGCTCCACCGCGTAGACCGCCCGCCCGCTGTCGCGCAGCGCGTCGGCCAGCGGCTGGAAGGCCGCCGCGTCGGCGCCCGCCCAGGGGAAGCACACCAGGGCGCCGTCGTGCGCGCCGTCCGGTGCCGTCAGCGGCCGCAGCAGCGCCGCGCCCGGCTGCCGGGACCTGCCGTCGAGCACGTCCGCCAGGTCGGCGAGGACCGGGTGCCGGGTGACGTCCTTGAGGGAGACCGCGCGGTCCAGGAGGATCGCCAGTTTCACCGCGGCCAGCGAGGTGCCGCCCCGGTCGAAGAAGTGGTCCCGGCGGCCGACGCGGCTCTGCGGGACGCCGAGCACCGTGGCCCACGCGGTGGCGAGCCGCCGCTCGGCCGGTGTCCGGGGCGCGAGGTGCCCGCCGTCCGCGTCGTCGAGTGCGGCGGCGAGGGCCGCGAGGGCCTTGCGGTCGGTCTTGCTGTTGGCGGTCAGCGGCAGCGGGCCGTCGTGCCGGTGGAAGACCGACGGCACCATGTACGCGGGCAGCGACTGCTCCAGCCGGCTGCGCAGCAGGCCGGTCGCGAGGAGGCGCGGGCCGCGGTAGAAGGCCACCAGGCGGGCGCCCTGGCCCGCGCGTTCGGTGACGATCACGGCGCCGTCACGGACGCCGGGCACGCGCAGCAGGGCGTTCTCCACCTCGCCGGTCTCGACACGGAAGCCGCGGACCTTGACCTGGGCGTCGCGGCGCCCGAGGAATTCCAGTTTCCCGTCGGGCCGCCAGCGCCCGAAGTCTCCTCCCTGGTAGAGGCGTTGTCCGGGCCGGTGGGGGTCGGTGCCGAAGCAGGCGCGGGTGCGTTCGGGGTCGTTGACGTAGCCGCGGCCGACGCAGACGCCGGAGAAGACGATCGCGCCGGGGGCGCCGAGCGGCACCGGTGCGAGGTGCTCGTCGACGACGTACACCCGTACGTTGGCGACGGGCGGACCGAGCGGGACCCGTGCCCCGCCGGGTGCGCCGCGCATCACCTCGTGGTTGGTGTCGTCCGAGGTCTCGGTCAGCCCGTACGCGTTGACCAGGGCGGTGCCGGGCCGGACGGCGAACCAGCGCTGGGCCAGCTCCGGCTTCAGCGCCTCACCGGTCGCGGACACGTACCGCAGGTCGGGCAGGGCGCGGGGGTGCTGCTCCAGGTAGGACAGGACGGCTTCCAGGTAGGACGGTACGACCTGGAGGACGTTCACCCGGCCCTCGGTGATCCGGTCGACGAACCGGGGGACGTCCAGGATCGCGTCCTGTTCGACCAGGAACGTCCGGCCGCCGACGAGGAGCGCCGCGATCAGCTGCCACAGCGAGATGTCGAAACACTGGGGCGCGGTCTGGGCGACCGTCCGCCCCGGGCCGATCCCCAGGTCGTCGATCTTCGCGAAGAGGTGGTTGAGCAGGCCGGCGTGCTCGCACATCGCGCCCTTGGGCTCGCCGGTGGAGCCGGAGGTGAAGTAGATGTAGGCGAGCTGTCCGGCGGTCACCGCGGTGCCCAGGTCGCCGTCGGCGTGCTCTTCCGCGTACGCCGTGCCGACGGTCAGGCACCGCACCTCGGGCAGGTCCTTCAGGGCCTGGTCGAGGGTGCCGGTGCTGCCGTGTTCGGTCAGCACGAGGGCGCAGCCCGCCCGGGCGAGGACGGTGGCGATGCGGTCGGCGGGGAAGTGCGGCTCGATCGGCAGGTAGACGCCGCCGGCTTTGAGGACGGCGAGGACGGCGGCCGTCCAGTCGAGGTTCCGCTCGGTGACCACCGCGACGACTCCTTCGCGGCGCAGCCCGCGGGCCAGCAGGGCCCGGCCGAGCCGATTGGCGCGGGCGTTGAGCTGCGCGTACGTCCAGCTGCGGTCGCCCTGGACGGCCGCGACGGCGTCGGGGTGGCCGGCCGCCCGCTGTTCGAAGAGCTCGTGCGCACGGTGACCGGGCAGGTCCCTGCGGGGGCCCGCGAGCCCTTCGAGCTGGTGGTGGAGTTCGTCGGCGGAGAGCAGGCTCTGCCGGGTGTGGTCGGCGTGCGGGTCGGCGGCGATCAGCGCGAGGGCGGTGAGGTGGTAACCGGCGATCCTGGCGGCGCACTCCGTGTCGAGCGCGTCGGTGCGATGGCGCAGCCGCAAGGTGAGGCGGCCGTGGCACCGGACGACGCCGACCGACAGGACGACGCCCTCGGGAAGCCGGTCACCGGCGTCGTGCGGATCGAAGACCGCCTCGGACAGCAGCTGCTCCCGGTCCGGCCGGCGCGCCGGCTCGCCGGGCCGCACGTCCTGGTGCGCCAGGAGCCGGGACTCGGCGCGGCGGGTGTGCAGCACCAGGGCCCGCCACGAGCCGGGGGCGGCCGTCAGCCGGCAGGGCAGCGGCCGGCCGCCCGCCGTCGCGGCGTACCCGGTCGTGACCTCCTGATCGCCGGTCAGCGCGGCGAGCACCTTGGCGTGTGCCGCCAGCAGTACGGTCCGCAGCGGCACCGCCAGTTCGTCCGCGACGCGCCCCAGATCCGTGACGAGACCGGCCGGGACGGCGGCCCGGTACTCGGCCAGTCCGGGTACGGGCCGGTGTGTCCACCGCGGAACGGCGGTGAAGCCGCCGCCGTCGAACACGTCGCGCCAGTACGCGCGGCCGGCTTCCTCCGCTGACTTCGCCATCGGTTTTCCTCCGCTCTCAGTCCGTACGCTCGGGGTGGTGCGGTGCCTGCGAACCGCTCCGCGGGGTGGGGGCGGGCGGCTCCCCGGCAGGTGTCTCCCTGGCCGGCAACTCCCTTGCGGGCATCTCCCGAGCGGGCATCTCCCGAGCGGGGTTTCCGCCCCACCGCGCGTGCCGGGGCACCTCCTCTCCCTTCATCAGGAAGGAGTCGGGCGCGAGCGTCGCGCCGTCGCCCACCGTGACCCCGTAGTGGACCAGGGCCCCGGTGCCGAGAGTGCAGCCGCTGCCGATGACGATGCGGTCGGACTTGAAGGTGCCGTCCTCCTGCGAGTGGCACTGGATGACGCTGCCCGCGTTGAGGGTGCAGTGGTCCCCGATCGTGACGAGGGAACGTTCGGGCATGCCGCAGCCGTCGTCGTACAGCCGCCGTCCGAGCCGTACGCCGAGCGCCCGCCAGACCAGGCTCTTGAACGGGGTGCCGTTCAGGAAGCGCGACGGCATGGCGTGCAGCTTCCAGAAACGTTCGTGCCGCCAGAAGTACGGGGCGTAGATCGAGCAGTACCGCGGCGTCAGGCGCCGGAACCCGGTGACGGCCCGCTCGACGCACACCGAGTACGTGACGGAGAAGAGCAGCGCCAGCACGGAGGCCGCCGCGACCGCCACGGCGCCGAGCGTGTGGTACAGGTCTGCGGCGGCCCAGGCGAGCAGGGTCAGGACGTACACCTGCGCCCAGCGGACCAGCAGGTACAGGCCCATCGTCCGGAGGTTGTAGGCGTTCTTGGCGGCCAGGTGGCGCCGGAGCGCATCACCTTCCCGCAGGTGGTCGAAGGCGGCGTCGCGCTCGACGGAACGCGGGATCTCGAAGCAGGGCGAGCCGAGGAGGCCCACGCCTTCCCGTACGGGCCCGTCGAGGGGGACCGCGACCTTCGTCGCGAGGAGGCAGTTGTCGCCGGTCCGGCCCCCGGGCGGGTAGCAGACGTCGTTGCCGAGGAAGTTGTGGGGCCCGATCGTGACACGGGAGAGGCGGAAGGAGGTCCGGGAGTACTCCGCGTTCATGAGGGACAGGCCGTCGGCGACCATCGTGCCGCTGCCGACCGAGCTGAGGTACGGGGACTCGTGCTTCACCTCGGTGCCGAAGTTGGAGCCCGTCTGCTCGACGCGGGACAGGTCGTAGCCGAGGCGGCCGAGGTAGGCGACGACGTAGGAGCTGTCGCCGAAGAGCGTCGTGAAGAACTTGACGTTGGTCATCCGCGCGATCGTGCGGTGCAGCGAGTAGTGCAGGCCGTACATCCGGTAGTCCCGGCCCGGCTCGATGGCGAGGTGGAGCAGCCGGGGCACCGTGATCACCACGAGAAGTCCGGTGATCAGCGTGCCGAAGAAGAGCGCGGCCGAGGCCGCCAGTGCCTCGCCGTAGAACGGCCACCCCGTGAAGGCCAGCGGCCCCGAATCCAGCAGCGACGCGAGGCGCGGCACCGCGGCCAGCAGCATGCTGACGCCGCCGATGGCCAGCGGCAGGTACACGAGCAGGACGCTCAGCAGTTGCAGGGTTCCGTAGGCCATGCGCGGAGTGCTGCGGAAGGCCGCGTCGGGCGTCCGGTGACCGGCCTCCGTACGCTGCGCGGGCGAGCCGTGCCAGTGCTCCCCGGCGGGCACGGCCTGGCCCGTGTGCAGGGAGGAGGCGTGGCCGAGCCGGGCCCCGTCGCCCAGCGACGTGCCGATGTCCAGCACCGTCGCCTCGCTGACCAGCACGTCCCTGCCGAGGACGACCGGGCCGGTCCGGATCACTCCCGCGTCGGCCCGGTAGCAGGTGAGGTACGCGTCCTTGCGGACGACCGTGCCAGCGCCGACGGTCAGCAGGTCGGTGCAGACGGGCACGTGCTTGGACAGGATCGTGACGTCCCGGCCGATCTTCGCGCCCAGTGCCCTGAGGTAGCCGGTGTAGAGCGGTGAGCCGGTGAAGAGGACCAGCGGATTCGTCTGCACGAGTGTCCTGACGGCCCAGAACCGGAAGTACGCCAGACTCCAGACGCGTAACTCCCGCTGCGTCCACCGCCCGACGAGCACCCACTTGGCGAGGACCGGGAAGGCGCACAGTCCGAGGAACACCGCTGCTCCGAAGAGGACCGCGCGCACGTAGACGCCGCCCGCGCCGGACGCGCCGGACATCCAGTCCCAGCCGCGGGCGGTGACGACGGCGGCGAGGCAGGAGTAGCCGAGGAACGTCAGGAGTTGCAGGGTGCCGCAGAGGATGTACGCGGGTGTGCCGACGGGGCGCGGGGGCGGCGGCCCGGAGGCGGCCGGGGCCGGGTCAGCGGGCGGGGGTGCGGTGGAGGCCGGAGCCGGGGCCGGTGGCTGTCCTGGTGCGGTGTCTGCGGTGTCGATGAGGGCCGCCGCCAGAGCGGTGATCGTCGGGTACCGGTAGACGTCCCGCATCGACACCGACGGAAGACCGGCGCGTTTCCTGACCCGGGCACAGAAGTGGGCCATGACCAGTGAGTCGGCACCCAGGTCGGTGAAGAAGTGGGCGTCGGGCGCGACATGGCCGACGTGGAGGACGTCCGCCAGTACCGCGGCGAGGACGGCGGCGGGGGCGGCTGGTCCGGCCGGTGCGGAAGGTGCTGCCGCTCCGGACGGTCCGGCTGCTACGGACGCGGTGGCTGATCCGGACGATGTGGCCGATTCGGAAGGTGCTGCTGGTTCGGACGGTGCCGCTGATTCGGACGGTGCCGCTGGTGGCGCCTCGACGGATTTCCCCACCACGTGACCTCCTCGGAGGGCGGAGTCACGGGGCCCGGCGGATCGGACCCCTCGCCGTTGGAGGCGTGAACGGCTGGGGAACACCGTGAAAATTCACGTAACACCCGGGAAAAGCACCACGGTCCGGGCCGTGTGACGGAGGCCGTACGCCGTAGGGGCGGTACGCCCGCGGCCGCCGTACCGCCGCTCCCGCCCCTGGCCCACCGCTGGCGCCGCGCAGCTCACCGATCCCCCGACGGCCCGTCGGCGCCCTGCACAACCCGCAGGTCAGACCCGTTACCGGCAGAAGAGGAAACCGGTTTCGGTTGTTTCGCCGCCCGGCGTGAACCTATTCTCGCGAGCGGGGGGTGGCGCTTCGATGCGCCGCTGGGTTGGAGCGTCGAAGATGGTGTCGGCCGGAGGACCGAGGGAACTGCCCGCGCCGCTGACGACCTTTGTCGGCCGGCGCCGCGAAGCCGCCGGAGTCTGTGCGCGCCTGGAACGGAACCGGCTGGTCACCCTGACCGGGGCCGGCGGGGCGGGCAAGAGCCGGCTCGCCGTCGAGGTGGCCACGAGTCTCACGTCCCGCTACCGGGACGGGGCACGCTTCGTGGAACTGGCCGGACTGAGCGAGCCGTTGCTGGTCGCCCACGCCGTCGCGGCGGGGCTGGAGGTCCAGGAACAGGCGGGGAGAACGCTGCCGGACATCCTGGTGGAGCGGCTCCGCGACAAGGCCATGCTGCTGGTGCTGGACTGCTGCGAACATCTCGTGGAAGCGGTCGCGCAGCTCGTTCTGCCGCTGCTCTCCGCCTGCCGGAACCTGCGTGTCATGGCGACCAGCCGGGAGCGGCTCGGCATTCCCGGTGAGGCCCTCTGGCCGGTCACGGGGCTCGCCACGCCGCCCGCCCAGGCCGCCGGGGCCGATGTCCTGGAGTACGACGCGGTCCGGCTGTTCGTGGACCGGGCCACGGCGGTCGAGCCGGGCTTCGCGGTCACCGAGGCGAACGCGGCGGCGGTGGCCGAGATCTGCCGGAAGCTGGACGGTCTGCCGCTGGCCATCGAACTGGCCGCGGCACGGACGAACGCGCTCGACGCCGAGCAGCTCAGCAGCTGGCTCGACGACCGGTTCCGGCTCCTGGCCTGGGAGACCCGGGCCCCGCTGCGCCGCCACCGGACCCTGGACAGCGTCGTCGAGTGGAGCTACGACCTGCTCAGCGAGCCCGAACGGAAGCTGTTCGAGCGGCTGTCGGTGTTCGCCGGCGCCTTCACCCTGGACGCCGTGGAGGCCGTCGCCACGGAGGAGGCCGGCCCCGCCCGCCCGGGCGAGCTGCTCCTGCGGCTCGTCGACAAGTCGCTGGTGACGGTCGTCCCCCGGCACTCCCCCGCCCGCTACCGGCTGCTGAAGACGCTGCGCGCCTACGGGCTCGCCCGGCTGCGGCGGCGGGGCGAACTGGGCCCGCTGTCCGCGCAGCACGCCGCGTACTTCCACGACCTCGCCGAGCAGGCGTGGGAACGGTTCCGCAGCCCGCACCAGGCGGTGTGGGTGGACCGGCTCAAGGCCGAGCACGACGATCTGCGTGCCGCCCTCGAATGGCTGATGGTCTCCCGCGACGTCGACGGCGCGGTCCGCCTGGCCGGGGCCCTCGCGTCCTTCTGGGACATCCAGGGGCGCTACGCCGAGGGACGCGTCTGGCTCGAACGGGCGCTGGGAGCCGACCGGAACGCCGCCGCCAAAGGCCGCGTACGGGCCCTGAACGGGCTGGGACTGCTCGCGGTGATCCAGGGGGACCCGGAGCGTGCCTGGCTCTCCTGCTCCGAGGCCGAGCGCCTGTCGCGGCGCGACGGGGACCTGCCGGGGCTGGTGTGCGCCCTGCAGTACCTAGGGTTCGGCGCGCTGCTGCTCGGGAACCCGGACGCCGCGGTGGAGACGCTGGGCGAGTCGCTGACGGCCGCGCTGAAGACCGACGATCCGTGGCTGGTGGGCTGGTCGTACCTGTTCCTGGCCATGGTGGAGGTCACCCGGAGCGACTTCACCCAGGCGGAACACCACGGCCGGACGGCGTTCCGGCTGCTGTGCGAGTCCGGGGAACCGAAGAGCATCGCCTGGGCCGAACTCACCCTCGCCACCGCTTCGTGGGGCCTGGGTGACGTGCGGGACGCCCGTGCCCGTACGGGAGAGGCGCTGCGCCTGTTCCACCGGCTCGACGCTCCGTGGGGCCTGGCCGAAGTCTTCCAGGTCACCGCCATGCTGGCCGTCTCCCACCACCACTACGAGCAGGCCGCCGCGCTGTTCGGCGCGTCGGACACGGCCCGGAAGAAGTCCGGCGCCGCGCTGCTGTCGTTCCTCAAAGGCTGGCGGGCGGCCGGCATCGCCAAGGCCCGCAGGGAGCTGGGCGACGGGCGCTTCGAGGAGGCCCGCGACCACGGCCGGCAGTGGCCGCCGGCGACCGCCGTACTGGCCACCGCGGCGGAACTCGGTACGGACCCGCCGCTCCCGTCCCCCGCTCCGGCGGAACCGCGCGGGACCGACGACCCGCCTGCGGCACCGCCGCACCAGGCTTCGCTGCACAGGCGGGGGGACTACTGGGCGCTCGCCCACGACGGCCGCACCGTCCACCTCAAGCACACGGTGGGCCTGGGCTACCTGGCCCGGCTGCTCGCCGCGCCCGGCCGGGAGTTCCCGGCCCGCGAACTGGCCGCGGCCGACCGCGGTACGGCACGCGGCGGCCCGTCGGCGCCGGACGCTCCGGTGTCCCCGGGGACCGGCGACGCCGGGCCGGTCCTCGACGCACGGGCGAAGGACGCCTATCGCAGGCGGCTGCGCGAGCTGGCCGAGGAGTTGGACGAGGCGGAACGTTTCCACGACAGCGGGCGGGCCGAACGGGCCCGGGTCGAACTCGACGCCGTGACCGAGCAGCTGGCCGGCGCCGTCGGCCTCGGCGGCCGCGACCGCCGGGCCGCGTCCGACAGCGAACGGGCCCGGCTGAGCGTCACCAAGGCCCTGAAGGCGGCGGTGAAACGCATCTCCGTGCACGACCCCGTCCTCGGACAGCATCTGGAGCGCAGCGTCCGGACGGGTGCGTACTGCTCGTATGCGCCGGATCCCGCCACCCGGATCGGGTGGGACGGCGGCGCACCTGGCTGAAAGACGCCGTCCGGCCGGGGAACGGGTTCCTCGGCCGACCTCCTGGTGGGACAGTCGGCGCCGCGATGTGCTCCAGAGGCCCCTGCGGCGTTCCGTAACCGGAACGCCATGTCGTTTCCGGACATTCTCTGAATAACGGCGTGGCGATGTTGAGATGGGTGTACTCGGTCTGAGCGCGGGGTGCTGTGGTGCGGGTCGAGGAGCAGTTATGTATTGCAGCCGGTGTGGTGCTCAGGTGATTCAAGGACCGGATGGCGGGTGGTCGTGCAACTGTGGAGCGTCCGGATGACAGAGGGTGAACCAAGGCCGGGTGGCGTGGGCACCGGGGAGGCGGCCGGGCGGTGGCCGGAGTACTTCACCACCGCACCGTGTCCACGCTGCCAGACGGCCAACGACGGACTGAACGGCCGCTTCGCCTGCGATGCCTGCGGCCATGCGTACTCCTTCCACGTGGCGCCGTGACGTCCACGCAGCGCCGGGACCGGCGGACCGGTTCCGGGGCGCGGCGGGAATTCCCGTTGCAACACGGCGGGCGCCGGGTAGGAGGGGTATGTGGAATTTGTGGTGGTGTTACTGCTCGGCTCGGTGCTCGTCGGCGGGCTCGTGCTCTTCGTCATAGAAGCCGGCGTACGGCGCACGCGGTCCATGGCCGCCCGTGACGACCAGGAGATCAGCGAGTTGCGCCGGCGTTACGGTGACGGCCGGTGGTAGCGGCCGCCAGTGACGGCCGACGGCGGCAGCGGGAGGGTGATCTGAGCGCCTTTCAGGGCCGGTCGCCTTCCTGCTGCCGCCTGGTGGCCGGGTAGCCGGGCCGGCCGACGGTCCGGGCCGGTTCAGCCGGGTGTCCGGGTCAGCCCGTCACCGGCGCCGGGTAGGTCGGGTACTCCACCCCGGAGACGTACTGGACGACGCGGATGACCTGGCAGGAGTAGCCGAACTCGTTGTCGTACCAGAGGTAGAGGATCGCGTTGTCGCCGTCGACCTTGGTGGCGCCGGCGTCGACGATCGAGGCGTGCCGCGAGCCGATGAAGTCGTTCGAGACCGCGTCGGGGGCGCTGGTGAAGTCGATCTGACGCCGCAGCGGCGAGGTCAGCGACACGTCGCGGAGGTGTTCGAGGACCTCGTCCCGGCTGGTCTCGCGGGCCAGCTGGAGGTTGAGGATCGCGATCGAGACGTCCGGCACCGGCACCCGGATCGAGCTGCCGGTGATCTTCGCCTGGAGGCCGGGCAGCGCCTTGGCGACGGCGGAGGCGGCACCGGTCTCGGTGATGACCATGTTGAGCGGCGCCGAGCGGCCGCGGCGGTCGGCCTTGTGGTAATTGTCCAGCAGGTTCTGGTCGTTGGTGAACGAGTGGACGGTCTCGACGTGGCCGCGCAGCACACCGTACTCGTCGTCCATCGCCTTCAGCGGCGGGACGATGGCGTTGGTGGTGCAGGACGCGCAGGACAGGATCTGCTCGTCCGGCTTGATCGTGTCGTGGTTGACGCCGTGCACGATGTTGGGGACGTCGCCCTTGCCCGGCGCGGTCAGGACGACCTTGTCGACGCCGGGGCGCAGGTGCTTCGACAGCCCCTCGCGGTCGCGCCACTTGCCCGTGTTGTCGATGAGGATGGCGTCCTTGATGCCGTACGCCGTGTAGTCCACCTCCGACGGGTCGTCGGCGTAGATCACCTTGATCACGTTGCCGTTGGCGACGATGGTGCTGTTCGCCTCGTCGACGGTGATGGTGCCCTGGAACTGACCGTGGATGGAGTCGCGGCGCAGCAGCGAGGCGCGCTTGATGATGTCCTGCTCGCCGCCCCTGCGGACGACGACGGCGCGCAGCCGCAGGCCGTTGCCGGAGCCGGCCTTCTCGATGAGCAGCCGGGCGACGAGCCGGCCGATGCGGCCGAAGCCGTAGAGGACGACGTCGCGCCCCTCCCGGCGCTCGATCTTGTCGGCGCCCAGGGCGCCCGCGACGGCCTCGGCGGTGAACTCCGCCACCGACAGGCCGCGGTCGTCGGCCTTGTAGGTCTCGGCGAGCCGGCCGATGTCGATCTGGGAAGGACCGAGGTCGAGAGCGGTGAGGGCCTGCAGGAACGGGAACGTCTCGGTGATCGAGAGCTCCTCGCCCGCTATCTGGCGCGCGAATCGGTGCGTCTTCAGGATGCTGACCACCGACTTGTTCACCAGGGAGCGGCTGTGGAGCAGGACCGTGACGTCCCGTTCCCGGTGCAGCTTCCCGATGATCGGGATCATCGACTCCGCGATCTCCTCGCGGTTCTTCCAGTTTGTGAACGAGTCCTCGTTGACAGTCACAGGTCCATCTTTCGAGCTAGGCGGTGCTCAGATGCTAACCCCACCGCTCTTTCGTTGTGCACGGGGTGCCGTGGTGACCGGCGACACGTCCGCCTTGATTGACGCGCTCATGACAACCAAGGCGCACTATCCGCCGCGCGAACGAGAGCCGAGTCGGCAGCCGCGCGCCGTGACCACGATCATCCTCTGCGCCGAACCTGTACCGTTCCCCGAGACCGATGTCCCTTGAGACCGATGTCCCCCGAGCCTGATGCTCTTCGAGCTTGATGCTCTTCGAGCCCGATATCGGCTGCGCGCCATACGGGGCGCGCGCACACATTCCCCCACCGGGGGCCTACCCAGGCGTAGCCGCGCCGAAGCTCACGCGGCGGGTACCCGGCCGCCCTGCCGCGCGCCACACGGGACCCGTACACACATTCCCCCACCGGGGGCCTACCCAGACGTAGCCGCGCCGAAGCCCACGCGGCGGAAAGCAGCGCGCCCCGCCGGGCCGGGCGCCCGTCGTACGGGCATCCGGTCCGGCAGGGCGCGCCGCGCATCTCAGGAGCGGTGGTACGGGTTGGGGATGTGGACGTCGGCGCCGAGCTCGCGGGCCGCGTTACGGGCGAAGTACGGGTCACGCAGCAGCTCACGGCCGATGAGGACGGCGTCCGCCCGGCCGTCCACGACGATCTTCTCGGCCTGCTGGGCCTCGGTGATCAGACCGACCGCGCCGACCGGCAGCCCGGTCTCCTTCTTGACCCGCTCGGCGAAGGGCACCTGGTAGTCCGGGCCCGCCACGATCTTCGCGCCGGGGGCGTTGCCACCGGTGGAGGTGTCCAGCAGGTCCACGCCGTGCGCCTTCAGGTCGGCGGCGAAGCGCACGGTGTCCTCGGCGGTCCAGCCCTCGCGCTCGTCGTCCGCGTTCTCCGACAGCCAGTCCGTCGCCGAGATCCGGAAGAACACCGGCAGCTCCTCGGGCCACACGGCCCGCACCGCGTCCACGACCTCCAGCGCGAACCGGGTGCGGTTCTCGTACGAGCCGCCGTACTCGTCGGTGCGCCGGTTGGTGTACGGCGAGAGGAACTCGTTGATCAGGTAGCCGTGCGCGCCGTGGATCTCCGCGACCTCGAAGCCCGCCTCCAGGGCCCGCCGCGCGGTCGCCGCGAACTGCCCGACGATCTCCTGGATCTCCTCGGCCGACAGCTCCGCCGGCTCGGTGGACGCCTCGTCGAACGCCAGCGGGCTCGGGCCCACCGGCCGCCATCCGTGCCCCTCACCGGGAGCGATCGCGGCGCCGCGGTCCACCCACGTACGCTCGGTGGAGGCCTTGCGTCCCGCGTGGGCGATCTGGATGCCGGGGACGGAGCCGTGCGCCTTCAGGAAGTCGGTGATGCGGCGGAACGCGCCGGTCTGCCGGTCGTTCCAGAGCCCCAGGTCGTACGGGCTGATGCGCCCCTCGGGGCTCACCGCCGTCGCCTCGGTCAGGATCAGCCCCGTGCCGCCGGCGGCACGCGAGGCCAGGTGCTGGAAGTGCCAGTCGTTGGGCACGCCCTGCTCCGGACCGTCCGGCGCCGCCGAGTACATGCACATGGGAGCCATCCATATGCGGTTGGGGATGGTCAGCGACCGGAGGGTGAGGGGCTCGAACAGTGCGCTCACGACGGACTCCCGCGTTCGGTGGGGCTTCGGCTTGATGCTCGTACGATAGCCCTCGTAGTACGGGGTCTGTCAAACTACGAAGGTTCTCGTACTTGCGGTGGCCCGCGGCGGGGTGCGGCGGGGGGACGCGCCGGCGCACGCGAACGGGGCCGGCCCTCGATGGGTCCGGCCCCGCACGTCGTTCCACGCCGCTGTACCGTCCGGCTCGCGGCGTACCCCCGTACCGTCGCGACCGGCCGTCCGGCCCAAAGCACCGCCCTGGGCCGACCGGCTCACGATAAGGGCCCCCGGACGACTCGTTCGAGCGATTTTTGACGCCCCCGGGTGAGCTTCGCGGCGCGCACCTCCACGGGATGCCACAGCGTGGGAACCGGGCAGCGCGCGGCTCGCGGACCGCGCGACTGTTCAGGTACGGCCGCACCGGACACCCGCAGGGGTGCACCCCGTCCCGTACCGCCGCTCCGCATCGCGGCACCCCGAGGAGGACGCGCCCATGGCCACGCGCGGCATCGACCACATCGGCGTCACGGTCCCCGACATCGACGCGGCGACCGCCTTCTTCGCGGCCGCGCTGGACGCGGAAGTCCTCTACGACACGCTGCCCCGGGAGGAGGGCCCCAACGGGGGCGAAGACGTCGAGCGGCGCCTCGGGGTGCCGCGGGACACCGCGCAGACGGCCATACGGATGCTGGCCCTGCCGAACGGGCCCGGCATCGAATTGTTCGAGTTCACCGGTCCGCGGCAGCGGTCTCCGGCCATCCCCTGCGACCTGGGATGGCAGCACCTGGCCTGCTACGTGGACGACCTGGATGCCGCGGTGGTGCGGGCCGAGGAGGCGGGCGCCGTGGCTCTCGGGCCGCCGCGGCCCCTGCCCGGGCCGGAGGAGGGGGCGCGCAACCGGTTCGCGTATCTGCGCACCCCTTGGGGCAGCACGCTGGAACTGCTGACCTACCCGGACCCGCAGCCGTACGAGCGGACGGCCCGCCGACGCCGGTGGCGCCCCTGAGCACCACAGCCGCACGGCGGCGCCGGAGGGGCCGAGGGAGCGCAAGGGCGGATCGGAGGGGTCGCACGGAGAACCGATGCACTTGCAGTGTTTCGATCCGCAAAAGCGGGAAACACCAGAGTCGAAGCGTTTTGATCTTATTTGTGAACGAGGTGAGCTGCCATGGGAATCATCGCGTGGATTCTGATCGGGTTGCTGGCGGGTGCGATCGCGAAGGCACTGATGCCGGGTAAGGACCCGGGTGGGTGCCTCGTCACCATGCTGATCGGCATCGTCGGTGGGCTGCTGGGCGGCTGGCTCGGCAAGGTGATCTTCGGGGTGGAGTCGATCAACGGCTTCTTCCACCTCTCGACGTGGATCGCGGCCATCATCGGCTCGGTGATCGTCCTGGCGATCTACCGCGTGACCATCGGCCGTAAGCAAGGGCACTGACGCGGCACCACCGAACGGCGCGAAGAGCCGGTCCCCCGCTGGCGGGGGACCGGCTCTTCGCGTGCGCGGGCCGGCCGCCCCAAGCCGGCCGAGAACGGCGGGCACATACGTTCTGACCTGCGTGGATGAGGCGACGGAGGGCCGTTGTCAGTGGTCGGGTGCAGACTGAGCGTTATCTGAGACAACGGCGTCCCGGAGGTGTTCGGCATGACATCCGGCAAGACATCCAAGACATCCAAGATCTCGCACACGACAGACGTCCTCCTCGCGGTGGGCACGCGCAAAGGACTGTTCATCGGCCGGCGGCGGCGCGGCGACTGGGAGCTGAGCGGGCCGCACTTCGCCGCACAGGCGGTGTATTCGATCGGCATCGACACCCGCCGTCCGACACCCCGGGTTCTGGCCGGCGCGGACAGCGCCCACTGGGGCCCCTCGGTCTTCCACTCCGACGACCTCGGCGAGACCTGGCGGGAACCACCCCGCCCGCCCGTCAAGTACCCACCCGACACGCAGACTTCGCTGGAACGGGTGTGGCAGCTCCATCCGGCGGGCCCGGCCGCCCCCGACGTGGTGTACGCCGGCACGGAGCCCGGCGGGCTGTTCCGGTCGGCGGACGGGGGCGAGACGTTCGAGCTGGTACGCCCCCTGTGGGACCACCCGTCCCGGGAGCGGTGGGAGCCCGGCGGAGGCGGGCTGGCGGTGCACACGGTGATCACCGACCCGCGGGACGCGGACGCGGTGACGGTCGCGGTCTCCGCCGCCGGCGTGTTCCGCACGAAGGACGGCGGCCGGAGCTGGGCGCCGTCGAACAGCGGGGTGAAAGCGGTGTTCCTGCCCGATCCGGACCCGGAGTTCGGGCAGTGCGTACACAAGATCGCGCAGGACCCGGTGGACCGGGACCGGCTCTATCTGCAGAACCACTGGGGCGTCTACCGCAGCGACGACGCGGGCGCGAAGTGGACGGACATCGGCGGCGGACTGCCCTCCGACTTCGGCTTCGCGACGGCCGCCCATCCGCGCCGGGCCGACGTGGCGTACGTCTTCCCCATCACCGCGGACATCGACCGTGTCCCGGCGGACCACCGCTGCCGGGTGTACCGCACCGAGGACGCCGGTGGGAGCTGGCAGGCGCTCAGCGACGGCCTGCCCCAGGAGGATCACTACGGCACGGTGCTCAGGGACGCGCTGTGCGTCGACGACGCCGACCCCGCCGGGGTGTACTTCGGCAACCGCAACGGGGAGGTCTTCGCCAGCGCGGACGACGGCGACAGCTGGCAGCAGCTCGCCGCCCACCTCCCGGACGTGCTGTGCGTACGGGCAGCCGCCGTCGGCTGAGCGGGGCGGCGGATCCGGCCGTCGGTTGAAGAGGATCACCCTGCGGCCAGTAGGGTGACGGTCGTGGCTGCACGACCTCTTCATGAAATCGTCGAACCCGGCTGGGCCAAGGCACTTGAGCCGGTCGCCGGACAGATCGCCAGGATGGGCGAGTTCCTGCGGGCGGAGATCGCCGCGGGACGTACGTACCTCCCGGCGGGCAGCAATGTGCTGCGCGCCTTCCAACAGCCCTTCGACGACGTCCGGGTGCTCATCGTCGGGCAGGACCCGTATCCGACGCCCGGACACGCGGTGGGCCTGAGTTTCTCCGTCGCGCCGGACGTCCGCCCGCTGCCCGGGAGTCTGGAGAACATCTACCGTGAGATGGCCTCCGACCTCGGGCTGCCGCGGCCGTCCAACGGCGATCTGACGCCGTGGACACGGCAGGGCGTCCTGCTGCTCAACAGGGCGCTGACGACGGCGCCGCGCAAACCGGCGGCGCACCGCGGCAAGGGCTGGGAGGAGGTCACCGAGCAGGCCATCCGGGCCCTGGTCGCGCGGGGCCGTCCGATGGTGTCGGTGCTGTGGGGCCGCGACGCGCGCAACCTGCGGCCGCTCCTCGGCGACCTGCCCTCGGTGGAGTCGGCGCACCCCTCCCCCATGTCGGCCGACCGGGGCTTCTTCGGCTCGCGCCCGTTCAGCCGGACCAACGACCTGCTGGTGCGCCAGGGCGCGCAGCCGGTGGACTGGAGACTGCCCTGACCCTGCGGGATAGTGTGCCCGCATGACGAACGCGAACATCCCTGCGGGCTGGTACGCCGACCCGCAGGGCACGCCCGACCGGCTGCGCTGGTGGGACGGGTCCCGGTGGACCGAGCACACGCACGAGGGCCGGCCGGCCCAGGCGCAGACATCGGCCCCGCAGCAGGCGGCCCAGCAGCAGCAAGCGCAGCAGCCGTCGTACGTGAAGGCCGGGCAGCAGAGCGCCCCTCAGCAGCAGGGCGGGCAGCCGTACGGCCAGCAGGGCCCCGGACAGGGATACGCGCCCCAGCAGCAGGGTGCCGGGCAGCCGATGCCGCAGCAGTACGCGCCGCAGGCCGGGCAGCAGGTACCGGCCGGGCAGCAGGCCGGAGCCGGCCGGCCGGTGCACAACGGACAGGTGCAGTACCAGGTCCAGCAGCAGGCCGGTGTCGCCCCCACCGCCCAGGGCGGCGGAACGCTGTTCACCGAACCGGTCCTGGTGGTGAACCAGAAGGCCAAGCTGATCGAGGTGACGAACGAGTACAGCGTCTTCGACCAGCACGGCAACACCCTCGGCACGGTCGTCCAGGTCGGCCAGAGCACCGCGAAGAAGGTGCTGCGGTTCGTCTCCAGCCTCGACCAGTACATGACCCACCGGCTGGAGATCCGGGATACGTACGGTCAGCCCCAGCTGGTGCTGACCCGCCCCGCGAAGTTCATCAAGTCCAAGGTGCTGGTGGAGCGGCCCGACGGGCAGCCGGTCGGCGAGATCGTGCAGCAGAACGCCATCGGCAAGATCAACTTCGCGATGATGGCGGGCGGACAGCAGATCGGCGCCATCAAGGCGGAGAACTGGCGCGCCTGGAACTTCGCCATCGTCGACCACACCGACACCGAGGTCGCCCGGATCACCAAGACCTGGGAGGGCCTGGCCAAGACGATGTTCACCACCGCGGACAACTATGTCCTGCAGGTGCACGTCCAGCTTCCCGAACCGCTGCGGAGCCTGGTCGTCGCCACGGCGCTGACCGTGGACACCGCCCTCAAGCAGGACGCGCGCGGATTTGGCTGAGTCCTGGAGCGGTGCGGCAGGCCCGGCGCCCGGCCACGTCCTCGGCGTGGACTCGGGCGGCTCCGGGCTGCGGATCGCCGTCGCCCGCGCGGACGAGGGGGACGCCCGGCCGCTCGCCTCGCACACCTCCCAGGAGCCGATCGGCACCGGTCCGAACGGCATGGACGCCCACCAGTTGCTCAAGCAGCTGGTGCCGGCCGCGCAGGACCTGATGCGGGACACGGGTGCCCGGCAGCTCGCCGCCGTGTGCGTCGGCGCCGCGGGCATGGCGTCGCTCGGCACGGAGCTGCGCGCCGAGCTGCCCGGGGCGCTGGCGGAGGCGTTCGGCGTACGGCGGCTCGCGCTGGCCGCCGACGCCGTGACCGCGTACGCCGGGGCGCTCGGCCAGACGCCGGGCGCCGTCGTCGCCGTCGGCACCGGCGTCATCGCGACGGGCACGGACCTCACCGCGGCCGGCGGCTGGCGCCGCGCCGACGGCTGGGGGCACCTGCTGGGCGACTGCGGCAGCGGCGCCTGGATCGGCCGGGCCGGACTGGAGGCGGCGCTGCGCGCGCATGACGGGCGTACAGGCGGTTCGGCCGCGCTGCTGGCTCGTATGGAGGCGCTGTGGGGACCTGCGGCCGAACTGCCCGGCATGCTGTATCCGCGCGCCGACCGGACGGCCCTCCTGGCGTCGTTCGCGCCCGAGGTCGCCGTCTGCGCCGGGCACGACCCCGTGGCGGCGGACATCCTGAACAGGGCCGCGCGGCACCTGGTGGAGGCGGCAGCGGCCGTCTGCCCCACGGCGGACGGCAGCGTGGTGGCCTTCACCGGAGGCCTTCTGCATCTGGGCGAGCCGCTGCTGGCGCCGCTGCGCCGGGCGTTCGACGAGCTGCTGCCGCACGCCCGGCGGGTCGAGGCGGAGGGCGATCCGCTGGGCGGGGCGCTGCGCGTCGCCGCGGCGCTGGCCACCGGCCGGCTGCTGCTGCCCACGGACGAGAAGCTGCTGCGGGTCACACGGTAAGCGGAACGGAGCAGTAAGCGGAACGGCGAACGGAGCGGTAAGCGGAGCAGTAATCCGTCCCGGCCGGGAGCGCGGCGTCGCGGGCGGGCGCGCCGGGACGGCAGTAAAGCCGTGAATTCCGGAAGTTGACGAATTCCGGAAGTTGTCGCGGATGTCCGGCGAATCGTTCCGGCGGAGAAGGACCCGGACGGCGCGCGGGACACTGCCCGCCGGACTGCGGCCCGCCCCTCGCCCCCGACGCTCCGACAGACTCGCACCGACGCTCGATTCGGGCTCTGACCTGCCCATACGGCGCGCGGGACAATTCGGGACGGATACCTCCCGACCGAGCCCTCCCGCCGCGCGGAGGACCCCCGAGGCGTTAACATGCGACGCCATGAGTTCCCCCACTGGGCCCGCACCCGGCTCGCCCCCTTTTGACGAAGTTTCTCCGAGCTCGGGCGCCGCACCTGGCCTGCCTGTACGAATGCCGCGTCCCCGGCAGTCCGGTCGCCACCGCCGACCGGAACCCGTCGCCGCGCCCGAGGGCGCGCCCTCCCTGGTGCTCGCCGTTCCCGGCACCCCCACCCCCGCCGCGCGCGGCCTGGCGGCGGAGGTGACCAGCATCGCCCGCTCCGAGCTGCCCGGTCTCGACGCCCGGATCGGCTTCGTGGACGGCGGCGACGCGGAGTACCCGGCGCTGGAGGCCGTGCTCGCGCAGGCCGCCGGTGAGCACAAGGCCCGTACCGGCGACGGCGCGCAGCCCGAGCGGCAGGGCCCGCCCGCGGTGGTCGTGCCGCTGCTGGCCGGGCCGGACAGCGCCCTGCTCCGCCGGATACGCCAGGCCGTCATGAACAGTGGCTCGGCCGCCGAACTGACCGACGTGCTCGGCCCGCACCCGCTGCTCGCCGAGGCGCTGCACGTGCGCCTCTCCGAAGCCGGTCTGGCCCGCGCCGACCGGGCGCGCCTGTTCACGGTCGCGACGGCTGCCGACGGCATCGTCCTCGCCACCGTCGGCGGCGAGGAGGCGGTACAGGCCGCCGGGATCACCGGCATGCTGCTCTCCGCCCGCCTGGCCGTGCCGGTGCTGGCCGCCGCGCTGGACGAGGAGGGCGCCATCTCCCGTACGGCGGAAGAGCTGCGTTCCTCGGGCTCGCAGCAGCTGGCCCTGGCCCCGTACCTGATCGGCCCCGAGATCGCCGACGGCCTGGTGGGGGCGGCGGCCGCGGAGGCGGGCTGCGCGGCGGCGGAGCCCCTGGGCGCGTACGGGACGGTGGGCCGCCTGGTGCTGTCGAACTACGCGTCGGCGCTGGGCATCACGCTGCAGGCGGCGGGGCAGCACGCGCCGGTGCGGTGATTGCGTGCTCCGGTAGCCATGTGGCCGCGCGGCCGGTCCGTACGACTTCCGTACGGGCCGGCCGTGCGGCGTCTCAGGCGAAGACCACGCAGGAAGCGGCCGGGACCGCGATCGAGCCGCCGGCTTCCGGTGTCCCGGTCGCGGGGTCGAGGGCGAACCAGGTCACGTCACCGGAGCGCTCGTTGGCGGCGTAGAGGTGCCGCCCTCCCGGGTGCAGTGCCAGGTCGCGCGGCCAGTGCCCGCCGCACGGCACGGTAGTGACCAGGGCGAGGCCGTCTCCCGACGGGTCGACGGCCAGGACCGAGATGCTGTCGTGGCCCCGGTTCGCCACCCAGGCGAACCGGCCGTCGGGCGAGACGACCAGTTCGGAGGGGTAGTTGTCGCCCGCGTCCGGGGGCAGGACCGCCGTCTCGGTCAGCGGGGTGAGGGTGCCGGTGGCGGCGTCCCAGCGGCACGGCGTGACCGTGGAGGACAGTTCGTTGACGACGTACGCGTGGCCGCCGCGCGGGTGGAAGGCGAGATGCCGGGGCCCGCTGCCCGCCCGCAGCCGTACCTCGTGACGCACCACGGGCTCCCCGCCGGCCGGGTGGAGTTCGCAGCTGCGTACGGAATCGGTGCCCAGGTCGACACTGAGCAGCCAGCGGCCGGAGGGGTCGGGCGACACGGCGTGCGCGTGCGGGCCCTCCTGGCGCTCGGGATTCGGGCCGCTGCCCTCGTGCCGGAGCACGGCGGCCGGCCCCGCGAGGCTGCCGTCGGCCGCGACGCGCAGCGCGCTGACGCTGCCGGAGGTGTAGTTGGCGGTCAGCAGGTGTCCGCCCCAGAGGGCGAGGTGAGTGGGGGCGGCGCCCCGCACGGGTACGGGGGCGCCGAGCGGCACCGGGCCGTTCCCGGTGAGGGTGAAAGCGGCGGCAGCGCCGTCGGACGTCTCGCTCACCGCGTAGAGGTGGCGGCCGTCGGGTGTGACAGCGAGGTAGCTCGGGTCGGGCACCTCGTCCGTGGCGTGCAGCGGAGTCAGGGCGCCCGTCTCCGGGTCGACCGCCGCGGTGCTGATGCCGCGCCCGCCTGCCGACGTGAACGATCCGATGTACGCCCGCCGTCCGCTGCCTGTCGTCCCCATCGGCGTCACGCCTGCCCTTCGTCCGCCCTGCGTGTCGTACGGAGTTGTACGGGCTGACGCTAACAGGCCGACGGGGCCTGCTCACGGGTGCGTGCCGCCGGACACCGGCCATCGGGTCTCACCCGGCGGCACACCGACCGGTCCGGCGGCCGCCCCCCTCAGGCGTCGGCCAGCGGCGGGCGCGGGGAGCTGCGCAGCGGGGCGGCCAGTTCGGCCAGGGCGCGTTCCAGGCCGTGCAGATGGGCGAGCGCCGGTTCCAGTGCGGGCGCGTGCGGTGCGGCGGCCGCAGTGGCTGCCGCGGCCTCGCGGGGCTGCCGCGGAGCGGTGAGTGCCTCGACGGCGGCCTCCACGCGCTGGCAGGCGGCGGTCAGCCGGGCGTCGTGCGACGCCACCGGGTCGGCGGCGATGGACGCCAGGCCGCGGACCTCACGGGCGCAGTCGTCCAGCAGCGCCAGTATCTGCCGGGCCCGTTCCCGGCGGGCGCGCATCGGCGCCAGCGGATGCACCAGCGGAGCGAGGGACATCCGTACCTTGCGGAGCAGCACCTCCAGCTCCGCGACCAGCGGGGCCGGGTCGGCGCTCTCCGTGCCCGCGATGCGCGCCGCGGCCTCGGCGGTGCAGTGGTGCACGCAGCGCAGAGCGCGCTGGACCCAGGCGTCCGTCGTGGCGTGCGTGGTGACAGGCAGGACGACCAGGACGGCCAGCAGCGCGCTGAGCGCGCCGACGCCGGTCTCCGCCAGGCGCAACGCGAGCAGCCCGGGGTCGAGGACGCCCAGCAGCCCGTACAGCAGGCCGACCATCAGGGTGACCGCGAGCATGTTCCAGGTGTAGGAGACCGGCGACGCGTAGAAGATCGAGAAGACGCAGACGGCGAGCAGGACGGCCGTGGGGGCCAGGGCCCCGTGCAGGGGTACGGCGATCAGCAGGCCGACGGGGACACCGAGCAGGGTGCCGAGCATCCGGCGGAAGCCGCGCACCACGGTCTCGCCGCGCGAAGCGGTGTTGACGAAGATCCACCACATGGCGCCGACCGCCCAGTACCAGCGTTCGTGGGAGAGCAGCTGGCCCGCGGCCAGGGCGATGGCCCCGCCGACGGTCGCCTGGAGCGCCTGGCGGGTCGTCGCACGGGCGAGTCCCTTGCCGCCCGGGAGGACGGGGAGGGCGGGCGGCGGCGTACGGCGTTCGTAGCACCAGAGGCCGAAGCGGACGACCGAGCAGGCGAGCAGCGCGAGCGCGGTGGCGGCGTACAGCTCCGGCAGCTGCTCGGGCACCGTGCGCAGGAACTGGGCCTCGAAGAAGGACATGAACGCGAAGATGCCGAGGGCGTTGCCGCGCGGGCCCCACCGGCGGGCGTAGACGCCCACACCGACCGTGACGAGGAGGGCGGCGTCGCGGATCAGCGGGTGGTCGTGCAGCAGCGCGGCGGCGGCGAGCACCGGGAAGCCGACCACCGGCAGCAGAGCGGTGGAGACCAGCTGCCCGCGCACCGTCGTGTCCGCGACGGTGAAGAGGGCGAGCAGCGCGGCGACCCCGCCCACCACGGCACCGACCAGCGAGTGGCCGGCGGCGGCGCACACGGCCACCGCCAGTCCGACCCCCACGACGGCCCGCGCGGCGCTGCGCAGCCGCAGCCGCCCCGGGTCCGGCGCCACGAACACCCTCTTCAACACGGTTTCCCACCCCTTGGCGATCGGTTCGGTGCTGTTCGACCCTGTGTCGATCAGCTCGGTGTCACGTCAGCTCTGTGTCGTACAGCTCTGTGTCGTACAGCTCTGTTGTCGTTCAGCTCTGTTGTCGTTCGGTCCGGCGCTTCGGCTCCGCCGCCTCGGCCCGGTGACGCGGCCGCCGGCGCGCCGCTCCGTGGGCGCGGCTCCGCGTCTTCGCATCAAAAAGGCGCCGCGGAGATCCGCAGCGCCATCGACTCGACTATGACAACATCAACACTACTGTTGGCTCAACAGAGCCGGAAAACCCTGTGCCATTGGCACAGCTTCGACGGCGACTCCTGGGCCAGCAGGTGGCCAATGGCGCGAAAGATCGCCCGACGGCTCGATTCGCCCGTTTCCGGGCCCACGTGCCGTTCGCGACGCGGCCGCATCTCCTTGACGCCCCCGCTCCTCCACAGCATCTCGCCCCCGTCTCGCTCCCCGCCTCGCCCTCCGTCTCACCTCACCGTCCAGATGGCGGAACGCCGCGACCGCGTGCATCGTCCACGCATTACCCTCATCGTCATGTCCGCACCCGCACGCCTCCTCTGTCTCGCGCTCTTCGCGAACTCGGCCTGGTGCGTCGACGACGGGCTCTGTCCCCGCTGAAGCCTGCCGCCGGCGCCGCATCCCAGGCGCCGTCGTCCGTGATCACCGCTTCCCCGCCCCCGGCCTTTCCGGGGTGACGTGCGCCTTTGGCACCTGGAGCACCGCCCTGCGCTGCCCCGCGCCGTCCCCCTTGCCCCGCTCGGCCCCGCCGCTCACTGCTCACCGCTCACCTCACGGAGCCCGCTGTGACCACAGCACCCCCTGATCCGCTCGTCGGAACCCCCCGCCCCGCCGCGGCTCTGCTCACCCCTTCCCCCACGTCTCACCCGCGCCCCGCCGCTCCTCCGGCCCCGCCCGTCCGCCGTCTGCCGCTCGCCGTCGGTCTGCTGATCGCCGTGGCGCTGTCGGGCTACGTCTTCGCCTCGTACGGCGCGAAGCCCGGCGCCCTGCTGCTGCTCGGGCTCGGGCTGGGGGTGGCCCTGTTCCACTCACGGTTCGGGTTCACCTCGGCGTGGCGGCAGCTGGTCGCCGTGGGCAACGGGGCCGGGCTGCGCGCCCACGCACTCCTGCTGGGTACGACAGCCACCCTGTTCGCCCTGGTCATCGGCACCAGCACCGGACTGTTCGGGGCAGCGCCCACGCCTTCCGGGGGACCGCTCGGCGTCGGACTGCTCCTCGGCTCGTTCGTGTTCGCCGTCGGTATGCAGCTGGGCGGCGCCTGCGCCTCCGGCACGCTGTTCGCGGTGGGGTCGGGACAGACCTCCATCGTGCTGACGCTGGGTGGTTTCGTCGCGGGTTCGACTCTGGCCGCCTGGCAGTTCGACCTGTGGCGAAACCTGCCCGCTTTTGAACCCGTCGTGTTCGCCGACCACATCGGCTGGTTCGGCTCGTGGGCCGTCACGATCCTGGCGCTGGCCGTCGTCGTGGCCGTCAGCCGGGCGGTCCAGGCGCGCCGCAACCCGCCGCCGACCGGCCCGGTGCCGTCGGCGAGGACCCGGGCCGCCCGTGTGCTGCGCGGCTCGTGGCCGCTGGCCGCCGGCGCGGTGGTGCTGGCGGTGCTGGGCGCCGGCGTGCTCCTGGTGTCCGGTGGTGCGTGGGGTGTGACCAGCGCGTTCAGTCTGTGGGGCGCAAAGCTGGTGAGTGCGTTCGGCGGGCATCCGGAGACCTGGTCGTACTGGCAGAAGCCCGCGAACGCGCACGCGCTGTCCGGCCCCGTACTGGCCGACAAGACCAGCCTCACCGACATCGGCATCATGATCGGCGCGGCGGTCGCGGCCGCGCTGGGCGGCACCTGGGCCCTGCACCGGGGCACCCCGTGGCGCACCGCGGTCGCGGCGGTCGCGGGCGGTGTCCTGATGGGCATCGGCGCCCGGCTGGCCGGCGGCTGCAACATCGGCGCCTACCTCGCCGGCATCGCCTCCGGCAGCCTGCACGGCTGGATCTGGGGTGCGACGGCGCTGCTCGGCACCTGGGCGGGCCTGAAACTGCGGCCCGTCTTCCGACTGGCCAACCCGAAGCCCGGTGACGGTGTCTGCTGACAGCTGACAGGTGACAGGACTGACCACTGGCCACTGACCACTGACCACTGACCACTGACCACCGTACGCACCGCCGAGTGGGCCGTTGGTACAGTCATCGGGCCCCGCACCGCTCCCGAGGAGGCCGTTGGCCCATGGCCGTGGACACGCTCGACGCGAAGATCCTGCGGCTGCTGCTGGAGCAGCCGCGCACCAGCGTGCGGGAGTACGCCCGTATCCTCGGCATCGCCCGGGGCACCGTCCAGGCGCGGCTGGACCGGCTGGAGCGGGACGGGGTGATCACCGCGTACGGGCCCCGCCTCTCGCCCGCCGCGCTCGGCCATCCCGTACTCGCCTTCGTGCACATCGAGGTCACCCAGGGACACCTGGAAGACGTCGCCGAAGAGCTGGCCGAGGTGCCGGAGATCATCGAGGCGTTCTCCACGACCGGCGGCGGGGACCTGATCACCCGGGTGGTCGCCCGGGACGCGGCACACCTGGAGGACGTGATCCAGCGGCTGATCAAGATGTCGGGCGTGGTCCGTACGCGGACCGAGGTGGCCCTGCGGGAACGCGTGGCGCACCGGATGCTGCCGCTGGTCGAAGCGGTGGGCGGGGCCACCGGACCACGCTGACACCCGCCTTGGCATGCTGGCTCCATGAGCCTTTCCGCCGGTGCCACCCTTCCCGCCGCTTCCCCGGCGCCCGTCATCTTCGACCTGGACGGCACGCTCGTGGACAGTGAGCCGAACTACTACGAGGCGGGCCGCAAGGTCCTCGCCCAGTACGGCGTCACCGGCTTCACCTGGGAACACCACACCCGCTTCATCGGCATCGGCACCCGCGAAACCCTGGAGACGCTCAAGCGGGAGTACGGCATCGACGCGCCCGTCGACGAGCTGCTGGCCGGCAAGAACCGCGCCTACCTCGAACTGGCACGGGCGCACACCGAGGTCTTCCCCGAGATGCGGACGTTCGTGGAGCGGCTGCACACGGCCGGGCACCCGCTGGCGGTGGCCTCCGGCTCCTCGCGGTCCGCGATCGAGACGGTGCTCGCGGCCACCGGCCTGGACGCGTGGCTGACGGTCCTCGTCTCCGCCGAAGAGGTGCCGCAGGGCAAGCCCGCGCCCGACGTCTTCCTGGAGGCGGCGCGTCGGCTGGGTGCCGCGCCGGAGACCTGCGTGGTGCTGGAGGACGCGCCGCCCGGCGCGGAGGCGGCACGGCGGGCGGGAATGCGGTGCGTGGCGGTCCCGTACGTACCGGAGACGGCGACGGATCCGGCCTTCGGCAGCGCCGGGCTGTTTCTCCCGGGCGGGCAGCGGGAATTCACGGCGGAGGCCGCTCACCGGTGGATCACGACCGGCCGAAGCTAGCACCCGGCGGAACCGAAAGCCGGGACCGCGCACCCGTACGGCGCAGGCCTGCCCGTCTCAGCCGACGTCGACGGAGTACGCGCCGGTGTCCAGCTGCGCCTTGCCGGTGAAGGCTTCTGTGCCGGCCTCCACCCCGCTCAGGCAGTCGGTCGGCGCCACCGCACCCCGGCGGACGAGGGCCTGGAGGAAGTCGTTCAGGTCGAGGTCGGACGTGGTGGTGTTGCCGACGCGGACGAAGGAGTACACGTTCCAGTCGGTCCTGCCGGCGTACAGGTCCCAGTACGCGCCGGCGACCTTCACCCGCTGCTGCCGGGTGCCCAGCGGAGCGGCGGCGCCGCCCTTGCTGAGCCACACCATGACCTCGTGCTTGGGGCGGCTCTGCCAGTCGGTGTCGGGCCGGTCGTGCAGCCACAGGTCGTAGGCGACGTTGTACGCGCCCGGCCTGGTCTCCTTCACTTTGTAGGACCACTTCGCGCGGACCGGTGTCTTCGCGGAGACCCGTACCGGCAGGCCGGTGGCGTCGGACTTCCAGCCCCAGTGCCAGCCGAGGACGCTGCTCGCGTACGACTTCACCGATTCGGGAGCGCCTGACCAGTCGTGATGGGTACCCCAGCCGATGGTGTCGCCGGACTGGTACGTGGCCCACGTACAGCTCCACCCGGAACCGCTGCCCGCTCCCCAGGCGTTGTTGTTGAGCCAGTATTTGCCCATGGGGGTGGAGGTGTTCGGCGCGCAGCCGTCGGCGGCCTGTGCGGAGCCTGCGGTCGTGTCTAGGGCGAAGAAGGTGCCGCCGCCGAGTGTGGCGGCGGCGAGCAGCGCGACGAGGAAGCGCTTGCGGGATGAGCGGTGGCGGCCAGATGCGGACATGAGACGGCCTTTCGATGCGGGGTCAGTGCCTTCTGGTTGCCGCCGCGGGCGCATTGGTTGCTCGCCTCGGGCCAGGTTCGGGTCCGGTCTCCGGCCTCCCTGGTTCCCTGGCTCCCTGGCTCCCTGGCTCCCTGGCTCCCGGCGGGAAACGTCGGCAGGTGACGGCAACCTTCGGGGCGGCGGCGGCAACTGAGGGGCTGACAGAGTGTCCCCGACCGAGAGAGCCCGCCCGTGGTCAGCCTTTTCTTCCGTACCGGTCACCGGCTGCAGCCGCCGCACCCCGAATGGTTGGCATGACCTCGTCTACCGCCCCACCGATGAGCATGAGCACCTCAGGCAGCAGCCCCGGCGCCGGTCCCTCCCCAGCCGCCGCTCCGTCCCCCGGCACCGCTGACGCGTCGGCGGAGTTCCACGCCTTCTTCGAGCACCATCACGCCGAACTGGCCCGCCTGGCCCACCTGCTCACGGGGGAGACGGACGCCGCCGACGATCTCGCCGCGGACGCGCTGCTCGCCCTGTGGCACCGAT
Source organism: Streptomyces paromomycinus (assembly GCF_003865155.1). Taxonomy (NCBI): domain Bacteria; kingdom Bacillati; phylum Actinomycetota; class Actinomycetes; order Kitasatosporales; family Streptomycetaceae; genus Streptomyces; species Streptomyces paromomycinus. Next base: position 1,013,889 of record NZ_BHZD01000001.1, read on the forward strand.
GGGACCGCGTGCGCGACGCGGAACACCCGGTGGCCTACGCCCGTGGCGTGGTCGCCAACATGGCCCGCAGCCGCATCCGCAGCACCGTGCGCGAGCGGCGCCGTATCGCCCTGTTCTGGTCGCAGCGGTCCGAGGGGGCGGACGGCCCCGACGTGGCCGCCGTGGTGGATGTCCGGCAGGCGCTGGAGCGGCTGCCGTTCCGCAAGCGCGCGTGCGTCGTGCTGCGGCACGCGTTCGACCTGTCGGAGCGGGACACCGCCCTGGCGCTGGGCATATCCGTCGGTACGGTCAAGAGCCAGACCTCCCGGGGCATGGCGGAACTTCAGCGGCACCTGGGCGCGGGGGCCGTGGACGACCTCGCGGGGAGGGGGAAGTGATGGCGGACGACGACGTGCGCAGGCGGTTGCGCGAGGCGGCGCAGGACCACGGTCCGGACCGCGCCCGGATGCTGGCGCGGCTGGAGCGCGGCATGGCGGGCGCCACCCAAGCCGGCGCGGAGCCGCGTCGCAGGGCGGCGCCGGGCGGCTCGTGGCCCCGGGTCGCCCTCGCGGCGGCGACGGTGGGGGCGCTGGTCGCCGGTGGGTACGCGGTGGCGACGGCCGTGCAGTCACCCGACGCCGGGCCGGGCAGGGTGACGACGCGCCCGGTCGCTCCCGCCGGGCCGGGCGAGGAGCGGCCCGCCTCGCCCACTCCCCCACCCGGCCCGTCGGCGACCCCGGCCGAGCCGCCTTCCGGCAATCCTGGGAGGACGGCGCGGCCCGGCGGACCGACCGGCGGAACCAGGAGCGGCGGCCGTACGGGCGGCCCGTCAACGCCCCCGGCACCCGGCGCCTCCTCCGGTGCGCGCCCGCCGTCCGGGGGTACGGGTGACGCGCCGCGTACCGAGGACGGCACGCTGTGGTCGGACGGCTCCGTGGACCCGCACAGCAACATTTACTGGGCGCAGAGCAATGTCACGCTCCAGACCGAGCAGCCGCTGACCGCGCTCACCGTGGAGCTGCGGATCGCCCAGACCGGCGGCGTGGCGGACACCGGCCACTGGAGCACGCTGCCTCCGAACGACTTCGCGGTGTCCGTTGAGGAGCACGACGGCGCGCTGGTCTACCGCTGGAAGCTGAAGCCCGGCCGGACCGTGCCCGCCGGGCGGCATGTCTTCGCGGGCCAGTACAACCACGCGGCGGGCGGCCGAGACGCGAAGGACGACTCGTACACGGCGACGGCCCAGGCGCCGGGCGGTGGGCTGCGCGTACGGGGGGCCTTCTGAGGGACCGGGTCACCGCCGGGCCGCAGGTCACTTCTTCGCGCGGCTCGGCTGCACCCGCTTCGGTTCGCCCTTCACCTTCGGGTGCTCCGGCGGGTACGGAAGGTCTCCGAGCCCGTGCTCGCGCTCGTCGCGGTCGGCGAGTTCGAGCGCGGCCTCCAGGCGGCAGGGGTGCCGGTCCATGGCGGCGTGCAGGTCACCCAGTTCGGCGAAACGCTCCGGCATGGTGACGAGGTCGAAGTCCTCCGGTACGGCGTCGGCCAGCTCGTCCCAGCGCAAGGGCGCGGAGACCGGCGCGTGCGGGAAGGGCCGTACGGAGTAGGCGCTGGCGATGGTGCGGTCCCGTGCGGTCTGGTTGTAGTCCACGAAGATCTTGGCGCCGCGCTCCTCCTTCCACCAGGAGGTGGTGATCCGCCCGGGATCGCGCCGCTCCAGTTCCCGGGCCACCGCGATCGCCGAGCGCCGGACCTGGGTGAAGGTCCAGTCGGGCGCGATGGGCGCGAAGACGTGCAGGCCGCGGCCGCCGGAGGTCTTGGGCCAGCCGGTCAGGCCGAGGCCGTCGAGGACGTCGCGCAGGGCGAGGGCGGCCCGTACCGCGTCCGCGTAGCCGGTGCCCGGCTGCGGATCGAGGTCGATGCGCAGCTCGTCCGGGTGGTCGGTGTCGCTCCGGCGGACCGGCCAGGGGTGGAAGGTCAGACAGCCCAGGTTGGCCGCCCACAGGACGGCGGCGGGCTCGGTGGGGCAGATCTCGTCGGCGTACCGGCCGCTGGGGAAGGAGATCCGGCCGGTGGGGATCCAGTCGGGGAGGTTCTTCGGCGCGCGCTTCTGAAAAAACGATTCGCCTTCCACCCCGTCGGGGTAGCGCTGCAACGTGGTGGGCCGGTCCTTGAGGGCGCGCAGGATGCCGTCACCGACGCTCCGGTAGTAGCGGACCACATCCGCCTTGGTGAAGCCGCGCTGCGGGAAGTAGACCTTGTCCGGGTGCGACACCCGGACCGTCCGTCCCCCCACGTCCAGCTCCAGCGACTCTGCCATGCACCCAAACTAGGCCGTACGGGCACCCACCGCCCCTCGGCGGGCGCGTACCGCCGCCCGGCCGCGCGCCCCGCCGCACAATCGCCGCATGGATCTTCCCGTGATGCCCCCGGTGGAGCCGATGCTGGCCAAGGCCGCCCCGGACATCCCGCCCGGCATACAGTACGAGGCCAAGTGGGACGGCTTCCGTGCCGTCGTCTTCCGCGACGGTGCCGAGATCGAGCTGGGCAGCCGTTCGGGCAAGCCCCTCACCCGCTACTTCCCCGAACTGGTGGAGGCCCTGCGTACCGAGCTGCCGCCGCGCTGCGTGCTGGACGGGGAGATCGTCATCGCCCGGGAAGGACAGCTGGACTTCGACGCCCTGCTGGAGCGCATCCACCCCGCCGACTCCCGGGTACGCCACCTGGCCGAGGTGACTCCGGCGTCCTTCGTCGCCTTCGACCTGCTGGCGCTGGGCGACGAGTCGCTGATGTCCGTACCGCAGCGGGACCGCAGGGACGCCCTGGAAACGGCCCTGCGCAAGGCCGCCGACCCGGTGTTCACCGCGCCCGTCACCGACGACCTCGACGTGGCCCGCGCCTGGTTCGAGCAGTACGAGGGGGCCGGACTGGACGGAATCGTCGCGAAGCCGCCCGGAATGCCGTACCTGCCGGGCCGGCGGGTGATGGTCAAGACGAAGCACGAACGGACCGCCGACTGCGTCGTGGCGGGCCTGCGACCGCACAAGAGCGGCCCGGTCGTGGGGTCCCTGCTGCTGGGCCTGTACGACGCGGAGGGCCGCCTCCAGCACGTCGGCGTGTGCGCCTCCTTCCCTATGCACCGGCGCCAGGCGCTGATGGAGGAGCTGGCGCCGCTGCGGATGGAGTCCGTCGCGGGCCATCCGTGGGAGGAGTGGACCAGCCAGGAGGCGCAGGCGGCGGGCCGGCTGCCCGGCGGCCCCAGCCGGTGGACGGGCAAGAAGGACCTGTCCTGGGTGCCGCTGCGTCCCGAACGCGTGCTGGAGGTCGCCTACGACCACATACAGGGTGACCGGTTCCGGCACACCGCCCAGTTCCGGCGCTGGCGCCCCGACCGCGAACCGGCGTCGTGCACGTACGCACAGCTGGAGGAGCCGGTCCGCTACAACCTCTCCGAGGTCCTCGGGGCGTGACACCCGGCACCGTGCCCGTTCCGCCCTTCCGTCCGCCACCGCGGACGTCGCCGAACGACCGTCCAGCAGCAACGGTGTTGAGCTCCACGCAATACTCCGCGAACTCCGCCGGCTGCTCCTCTGCGTAATCATTGAGCACCGCATAAGCACAGACTCCGACCACCGCATAAACACGGACATTGCCCGCTGCCGTTACGGCGGATTCGCCATGGGCGACGGCAAGGACGCCAGCATAGTTATCAGAGTCCCAGCAAACCTTCTCCACCACCGCCACAGCCATACGCCCTGGTCCCAGCCCCATCGCCGCCACCGCTCCCGCCGACCGTGAAATAGCGCGCGACCACACCATTTCCAGGATCGTGATCGTCACAACCCCGCCACAAACCCCGGTCCCCCACCCGCAACCGCCACCGGACAATTCCCGGCCATGGGATGCTGAAGCGTCGGCAGTTCACGGCAGAGACGGGAGAGTACGGCAGCGTGGGGGCAGTGATACGACGGAGCCTGACCGGCGGGTGGGACCGATTCGCGGCGTCCGACCCAGGGCTGCTGCGGCTGATGGCGGGACTGCGGACGGTGGCGGCGATCGCGCTCACCCTCGTCGTCCTCGCCGTGGCCGGCACCGACGTCACCCATCTGGTCGCGGGCGCCATGACGGCGATGGTCGCCACCTTCGCCATCAAGGAGAAGCAGGTACGCGGCCAGGCGCTCACCCTCGCGCTCGGCCTGCCGACGGCGCTCGCCGCGGTCTCCCTCGGCGCGCTGCTGCACAGCCAGGTGATCGCGGGCGACATCTTCTTCGTCGCCCTCATCTTCGGCGCTGTCTACTGCCGCCGCTTCGGCGACCGCGGGACCGCCCTGGGCCTGATCGGTTTCCAGACCTACTTCGTCTCCCTGTTCGTCGGCGCCACCGTGTCCGCCCTGCCCGTCCTGGCGCTCACCCTGGCCGTCGCCTTCGCGTGCAGCGCCGTCGTCCGTTTCACCGTCGTACCGGAGACGCCGCAGCGCATCCTGCGGTGGCTGCGCGGCGCCTTCCGGGCCCGGGTCGCCCAACTGGTCGCCACCCACATCGAGCTGCTGGACGCCCGCCCCGACCAGCTCGACAAGGTGCTCGACGACCTGCGGCGGCACACCGCGCGACTGCACGAGTCGGCGCTGATGATCCAGGGCCGGCTGGAGGACGGCACGCGGGACGCGGCCGGTGCCGCGCTGCTGCAACGCCGCATCGCGGACGCCGAGATCGCCACCGAACGGCTGGGCGTCCTGCTGCTCAACGCGCGCACCGCCGAGCGCGCGGACACCCTCACCCTCCACCTGCCGCAGGCACCGCTGCCCACGGCGAAGAACGAGATGCCGGCCGAGGACGCCGCGACCGTCACCCTGCGCCGCGACCTGAACGCCCTGCACATGCTGGTGTCCCGGGGCGCGTCCGACCAGCCGGGCACGGCCGTCGCCCACGTACGCAACCGGCTGCTCGGCTACCGCGACGAGGACAACCTGCCGCGCGCCTCGATCGCCGTCCAGGACGTCTTCCGCGGCATCGGTGAGGCCGCCCGCTCCGTCCTGGGCCTCCGGCTCGCGCTGGACGGCCCCCAGGACGAATCCGACGACACCCCCGCCACGACCCGTTCCCGTGAGGAGTTCGACGCCGAGGACGTCGCGCTGGCCGGCAGCACGGAGGAGCCCGGGGAGGACGACCGCGGGGGCCTCCAGCGTCCCACCACCCGGGCCGCGTTCCAGATCGCGGTGGGTTCCACGCTCGCCATCGTCGGCGGCGAGTTCCTGTCCGCCCAGCGCTGGTACTGGGCCGTGCTGACCTGCTGGGTCGTCTTCCTCAACACCGCCTCGACGGGCGAGATCATCATCAAGGGCTACCGGCGGCTGCTCGGTACGGTCCTCGGCGTGGTCGCCGGGGTCGGGCTCGCGGGCCTGGTCGGCAACCACACCTGGACGGCGTTCGCGCTCATCCTCCTCTTCGTCTTCGCCATGTTCTTCACGGCCCCCCTCTCGTACGCCCTGATGTCCTTCTTCGTCACGGCGATGCTCGGCCTGCTCTACACCCTCCTGAACACCTACAGCCTCGACGTCCTCATCCTGCGCATCGAGGAGACCGCCCTCGGTGCCGCCTGCGGCATCATCGCCGCCGCCGTGGTCCTGCCGGTCCACACCGACCGGCGCACCGACGACCTCCTGGGCACCGTCCTGACCAAGCTCGACGAGGTCGTCTCCGCCTCCGTCGACCAGCTCAGCGGCGGCCCCGCCACCGACCTGCTGGGCCTCTCCCGCGACCTGGACACCGCCCTGGACGAACTGCGCGCCTCCACCCGCCCGCTGACCCACCCGATCAGCCCGCTCCGCGTACGCCGCCAGACCGTCCGCTACCTCGTCGCCCTGCTGGAGACCAGCGCCTACCACGCCCGGTCCCTGGCGGCCACCGCCGAACTCCTCCCCTACAGCAAGACCATCGCCGCCGACCCCCGCCTGGAACGCGTCGGCCGGCGCATCGCCCACAACATCGAGACCATCACCGCCCACGTACGCGGCGACAAGACCGACGCCAAGGTCAGCTCCGGCGCCACCATCATCTCCCTCCTCGAATCCGACGGCTCCGGCGCCCCGAACCCCGGCACCGTGACCTACCGCGTCCTGCGCCACCTCCAACGCCTCGACGAGGGCGTCTCCGGCCTCGCCCGCCCCCTGGGCGTACCGGTGGCGGGCCGTCCGGAGCCGAAGGGCAGGAGCGGCGAGCGCCGGGGGTCCGAGGCTGCGCGGATCTGAAGGTACGAGCTACGGGGCGGTCTGCCGGGTCAGCGGTGCCCGGAGGCCCCCGGCAGGCCGTCGGCCCCGCCCTCCAGGCCGTAGGCGACGGCCTTGCCGGTTTCCCGCGCCGTCAGGTACGGCCTGACGTCGTGCGCCTTGGCGCCGTTGTGGACCAGCCGGTCCTCGATCCGGTCGCCGAAGGCCGGTGCCAGGGTCTTCACCAGGGCGACGACGTCACCGCGGTCGGCGATGTTGCACCAGGTACGCACGCCCGCCGGCCAGGCGGCGCGTCCCTCCGCCGGAGCGGGCCGCAGCCGGTCGAAGACGATGTTCCGGACGGCGAGCGGAGAGCCCAAGGTCACGAGGGTGAGGTCACGCCGCTCAGGATGGGCGCACAGCCATTCGTAGGCCACCACCGAGCCGAGCGAATGGGCCACGATCACCCGGGTCCGGTCGGTCACCGCCGCGCTCATCCGGCTCTGCACCTGCCGCCGTACCGCCGGATCCGTGAGGTAGCTCCGCACCTGACGGACGCTGAAGATCATCATCCGTTCGCTCAGTCCGGCGAAGAAGGCCGAGTGGCTGAGGGCGTTCAGGGCCCGCTGGACGATGTACGGGGTTCTCAGCCGCGTGCGGTCGCCCGGCCCGTCGACACCTGCTTCCTGGCGGGCGGCCTGTTCCCACCACGCCAGCAGCATCGCGCGCTCCAGGTCGTCGGTGACGTCGGAGGCGTCCAGGTCCGGCACGCCGACGCCGCGGTGCCCGGCGGGGCGGAAGAGGTCCCCGTAGAACGCCATGGTGACTTCCGTCCGGTCCACCTGGGCGCCGTTGAGGGCGAGGCCGTCGGCCAGGCAGGGGTACCAGGTCTCGGCCAGCGAGTGGCCGCCGCTCAGCTGTTGGCCTATGCCGTGGATCAGGACTATGCGGCTCATGTGTGCTCCTCTGCCCGGCCGTTCGCCGTGCCGCGGAAGGACAAAGCGACCAGGCCCATGTCGGTGGCGAAGCAGACCTGTCCGTCGTCGGTCATGGCGAGGTCGTTGATGCCGCCTCCCAGGTCGGCTTCGGCGAAGCAGAGGGAGGTGTTCAGGTCCCAGACCCGCACCAGCCCGTAGCTGTCGGCCACGAGGGCGGTGGGCCGGTCGTGGAAGGTGGACAGGCGTACGGTGGTGAGTGCGCCAGGAGACCGCTCCACACCCACCGGCAGCTCGTGCCCGGTGGCGAGTTCCCACATCCGCAGTCGTCCGTCACCCGCGCCGGTCAGCACCACGTCACGCCCGTCGACGTGGCCGATCTCCACGGCCTGCGCTCCCGACGTGTGACCGCCCAGGACCGCTCCGAACGGCTCCCCTGTACGGAGGTTCCACAGCCGGACCGTGCCGTCCAGCGAGGCACTGGCGGCAAGCTCGTGTCCGGAGAGTGCGGCCGTCCGCATGTCTTGTACCTGCGCACTGTGGCCGCTCATGGGAACGCAGACGGGCGCCTTGGTCGTCAGGTCCCAGATGTGGACGGACCGGTCGTGGGAAGCGGCCACGATCAGCGTGCGGTCGGCAGACGGGTGGATACGTGCCAGGTTCCAGCGGCCCGGTTGCTCCCACAGCAGCTCGCGGCTGCTCACGTTCCAGACCTCCATGGCCATGAAGTCACACCTGACCATGAGGCACGCGCCGTCCACGTCGGCAGTCGCCAAGGAGGAGAGCAGACGGGCGGAGGTCAGGTGCGAAGCCGCGGCACGGCCGTCCTCCAAGGCATGTGTGCGTAGCGTCCCGTCGCCAGCACCAGTGACGACGGTCTGTCCTCGTGTGGTATTGCTGATGGCAACCGCCTTCAGCCTCATCTGTCCGCCGCACAGCGGCTCGTCCACAGGCTGCATGGTGTTCAGGTCCCACACCCGCACCTCGCGGAAGAACGCGGTGATGCCCAGCGGTCTGCCACCGTCCCGGCCGAAGACGAGCCCGGGGACCGTCCGGTTCCGGATGCCGGCCACTTGGCCGACGATCGGTGCCCCCAGCGCGTCACCGGTTTCCGGGTCCCACATGCGGACGGTGTCGTCGGAGCTCATCGAAGCCACGACGTCGCGCGTACCGATGCGCCCCAGGACAGCCGACCACACCGTGCTGACATGACCTGCGAAGGGAGTGCCGACCAGGGTGCCCGTGCTGATGTCGTGCAGGCGAACGGTGTTCGCCACATTCGTGGACATCACCACCGGCCGGGCTCCGAGGAAGGCCGCGCCGATGGTGAGCACCGTGCCCTTCCTGTCCCCGGCACTGCTGTGGTGCCGCATGGTCGCGGACAGTTCCCCGCCGTGGTCGGTGATGCCCCACACGTAGGCGTGGTCGAGAGACGTGGCGACGGCAATCTCGGTCCCGCGGCCACACTGCCGTATCGCCAGATGGGTCACGGACCCGATGTGCCCACTGAGCGGTCCGAGCAGCGGCCGGTGCGTCATGGTGTCCCAGACGCGCAGAGTTCCGTCGCCGCTGCCGCTGACCAGGACGGTCCGGCCCGCCACGGTGGTCAGGCCCAGACAGTTCACACTATTGGTATGGCCTTCGAGCGGCGGGCCCAGCTGTTCGCCGCTCAGCACGTCCCACAGCCGTACGGTGCAGTCGGATCCGCCCGTCACCGCGAGCACGCGGCCGTTCACCGTTCCCAGGGCCGCCGATTCCACCGTGCCCGCATGGCCTTCCATGGGCCTGCCCACCTGATCACGTGTGCGCAGGTCCCACACCCTGGCCGTGCCGTCCTCACTGCCGGTCATCGCCAACGGCCGACCGCACCATTCTGTGAAGGCCGACGTGAGCACCCGGTGTGTGTGGTTGCCGGCCGGCTGGTCGGCCGTCAGGTCCCAGATGCGAGCCGTACGGTCGGTGCCTACCGTCACCGCCATCGGACCGTCAGGGCGGTCGGACAAAGCACTGCTCCGGATCTGGTCGACGTGTCCCCGCAGGGGGTGGGCGAGCTGCCGCAGGGTGCACAGGTCCCAGAGCTTCGCCTCGTCCTTGCCGCTCGTGAGCGCCACCGGAGTGCCGTTCAGCACTCCGGCCGCGACCGCGTTGACGCCGCCCCGCACGAAGTGCACGTGGGCCGCCACCGGCTCCCCGATCTGCCGACGCTCCGCCAGATCCCAGAGCGACACCATCCCGCTGTCGTCACCGAGCAGCGCCACCGCACGCCCGTCCCGCTCGCCCATCGCCACGGCTGTGATTTCGTCGGTGTGGCCGGTGAGCCAACCACCGTCCGTCTCCGGCTCGCCACCATTCAGCAATGCCGTGAGGTCCCAGACGTGCGCCCGCTTGTCCGCGCCTCCGGTGAGAGCGACGGGGCGGCCGTCGACCTCCCCCAGCGCGGCGGAATGCACCGTGCGCTTGTGCGCCGTCAGATCTCGTCCCAGTTGCCGTCTGCTCGCCAGGTCCCACAGGCGTGCGGTACCGTCCGCACTCGCTGTGAGGGCGACCGGACGTCCGTCGATGCTGTGGATCGCGATGTCCATGATGGAATTGGTGTGGCCCGCCAGCCTTTGTCCGTACTCCTGCCCCGCCGAGAGATCCCAGACCCGTACGCTGCCGTCCAACCCTCCGGTCAGAGCGACGGTGTAGTCGCCGATGTCACCGATCGCGACCGCGCTGACGCCGATGCCGACGTCGAGCGGCTCGCCGATCTGCTGCTGAGTGGTCAGGTCCCACACACGAGCCGTCCGGTCGTTGCCACGTCCGCCCGTCACCGCGATGGGGCGTCCGTCGAGAGCGCCGACAGCCACGCAGTCGACCCAGCCTGTATGGCCGTTGAGCAGCCGGTGCGTCCCGCTGGTCGACCACCATGCCCACCGCGCTGACCAGGGCAGTGCCAGACCGAGGCCGTCGATACGGTCGGCGAGTCCGTCCGCACCGCAGCGCCGTGCCGACAGCTGGAGCTCCGCGGCACGGTGGCTCAGAGCGCGGTCGGGCGCCATCCTGTGCGCGATCTGCTCGTACGCACTGCGGATACGACGCGGACCGTCCGCCGCCTCGTCCACCGATACCGACGCCAGGGCGCGCAGCAACGCCAGCGACTCGCCTGCGAGCAGAAAACCGGGATCCTTGATCAGCGCGACGAGTCGTCCGGCGGCCTCCGCATGCGTGGCCAGATGCTGCCTGACGTACGGCGGGGCCGCGAACCAGTCCGGTGAGGCCCCGCCGGGCGAGCGGGGCACCGTGGCGATCAAAGCATCGACGACCGCTCGCTGAATCTCCTCCGGAGACCGGTCGGCAGTCCTCCTCAAATGCTCGGCCAGCGCCTTGTGGTAGAGGCGGTAGGCCGAGCGCCGGTCGTCGTCCGTCACCTCCGCGATGTACGCCTCGGCCACGTCGAGCACCCACGCGATGTCCTCCTCGGTGCAGGGCGCGCCCGAGATGACGGAGGTCAGTGTCGTCCAGATGTGTCCGCGAGGCAGCCCCTTCCCTTCGGAGAAGGCCAACGACAGCAGCATCCGCCGGACCCGGGGTTCGTCGGGGCCGAAGCGTGCGAGGTAGTCGTCGAAAGCCTCCCCGATCTCGCTGGGCAGTTCATCGGCCCAGCCCGGTTTCGACACATCCACCGCGGCACCGTCCGAACGCAGGGTACGGGCGGTGGTCCTCGCGTACAGGTACACACCGGCGGCCCGGCCCGCCACCTCACGGGCGACCGTACGGGCCAGCTCCTGCCGCTCGCGGTACGGCGTCGGCACCCCGGGTTCCTCGGCGGCCAGCAGCACCTTCGTCACATAGCCGGTCACGTCGTTCTCGTCGGCCCGGTAGGCGGGGTCGTCGAGGTCGAGCACCGTGAAGGTGGGGCCGAGGCTGGTGACCAGTTCGTGGCGGGTGCCGACCAGCAGCCGTACGCCGGGGATGTCGGACATGGGACGCAGCAGCTCCCGGGTGATCCTGCGCGGTTCGCCGTGCCCTCCGGCGTCCGCCGCGGTGTCCGAGCCGGCCTCGTCCACGGCGTCGACCACGATGACGACCGGCGCGCCCTGCCGTCCCCGCCGGGTGAGCTCCTGGAGCAGGGCCGCCGTTCCGCCGGGTTCCGCCCCCAGAGTCCGGGCGATCCTCTCGACCACCTCTTCCAGCCGCTTGTGGCGCGCGTGCACGGCGGCCGTGACGCACCCTTCGGGGACGACCGTCGTCAGGTCGACGCCCGAGAGGTCGAGCCGGTCGCGGTAGAGGCTGTCGGACAGGGCGACCACCCTGCCCAGCACTGCGGATTTCCCGCACCCCGGGCTTCCCGTGACGACCCGCCCCCGCCCGTCTCCGTCGGCCGCGGTGAGCCACCGCACCAGGTGCGCCAGGACGCGTACCCGGCCACTGAAGTAGATCCCCTGCTCCGACTCGAACTCGACGCCCCGTGAGCGAGGGCCGAAGTGTTCCGTGAGGTCGTGGCTGGCCACGCGGCGCTGGACCTCCAGGTCCGTGCCGACCGGCGGCAGGTCCTCACGGAAGCCGCTGTTCGGAAGAAACGGTGCCAGCCCGGTGACCAGCCCGCTCGCCAGCTCCGCGCGCTGCCCCCGGCCGTCGGCGTCGAGGCGCTCGTTGACCGCCTTGACCAGCTCGGTGAGGTCCAGGTACTGCTGCCGCTGCCCCGTACGACCGGTCGTGGTGTCCACGGCGGCCCGGAACGCCGATACGAACGTCCCCTCATGGGCGACGTCCTTACGGCGGGCGGACGCCAGGAACCACAGCCCGGTCGAGGCGTCGCCGCCGCTCTGCCGGTAGGCGATGGTCTGCAGCGCGACCCCGGCGCCCTCCGCCGCTCCGGCCCCGCCCGCGCAGGTGTCCAGAACGACCAGGAGTCTGCGGAGCGGCCCCTGACACAGAATGCGCACCACGTCCTCGGTGGCCAGTGCCGTCGCGGCCAGATCGTCGTCGCGGGAGTCCCAGCACAGCAGGTAGTGACGCCCCCGGTCCTCCACCACTCCGTGGCCGGCGAAGTACAGGACGACGACATCGTCCGCCGTCAGCTCGCAGTCCCTGGACCAGTGGCTCAGTTTCCGGCGGATCTGTTCGGCACCGTCGTACTCCCCCAGCCCGGCGAGGACCCGTCGGTATCCGAAGTCTTCCAGCAGTTCCGTCATCGCCACGATGTCCGTGGCGACGACCGGTAGTTGGTCCTCCTCGGGCAAGTTGCAGTAACGCCCGCTCCCCAGTGCGATGAATAACCGCCGCCCCACGCCTGCCCCACCGCCGTCCCTGCGCTGCACCTGCATCCGGCCGGCCCGCCACGGCACCCGCGCTGTGAGGGGCCGGATGTGCACACTAGCGTCGGCGTCTCCCCCGGTACACCGGTACGGTCGCGCGCCGCACCACCGGCCGCGCGTGCGGTCCCGTGCCGTGCGGCCGGCGGTCCAGCCGGTGTTCGGCGATGCCGATGTCCGCCACGCACGCGACTCCGCCCGGCTCGGTCAGGAAGCCGCGGTGGTCCGCCGCCGAGAAGCCTCCGCGACTCCCGGGCGCCTGCCCGGCAAACGGCACCGCGGCATTTACACTTCTGCTGCTCCGGGAGGGCGGACACTCACATGTATGGAGGAGCCTGTTGGCGCATTCCTGGCTCTCCGAACGCCGTCGGTCAACGTTGAGTTTCGCCGTAGCTGGCTGCGCGGCAGCTGTTCTGATTTTCGCGGTCGACGACCGCATCACGCAGATTTCGGCGGCAGATGTCGGCGTGTTCGCACTGTTCGCCTATCTCTCCAGTTATCTCGTCGCCACGTTGACCGCCTTTACGACGGCCGGCCCGGAGCGAATCCGCCTCTGGGCGCGGCGCACGTCCCGCGGCACGGTCTTCCAGCGGTACGTGCTCGGGACCGCGCCCGGGCCCGGGGTGTCCATCTCCATCGCGGCCGCCGCCCTCGCGGTGTCGGTGGTGTGGCGCCCCGGGTACGTCGCGTCGTCACTGCCGCTGGCTCCCCGTGTCGCGGTGGCGCTCGTCCTCGTCGCCGACGCCTGGGTCTGTGTGATGGCGTCCTTCGCGGTCGCCTTTCACGCCGACGATCTGGTGGAGAACCAGCGCGGGCTGGAATTCCCCGGCGCGGAAACCGTGGTCTGGGCCGATTACGTCTATTTCGCCCTGTCGGTCATGACGACCTTCGGCACGACCGACGTGAACGTCACCTCACGGGAAATGCGACGGACGGTCGCGGCCAACGCGGTCGTCGCCTTCGTCTTCAACACCGTCATCGTGGCCAGCCTGGTCGCCGCCTTGGACAAGGGCTGAGCGGACCGCGGCCTATCCGAGGAAACTCAGCCGGACCATACGGTTGGGATTGTCGCCGTTCGTGTCCACCAGACAGACGGACTGCCAGGTGCCCAGCGCCAGCTCGCCGCTGACGACGGGAAGCGTGGCGTGCGGCGGTACCAGTGCGGGCAGGACGTGGTCACGGCCGTGGCCACGGCTTCCGTGCTGGTGGCGCCACCGGTCGTCCGCCGGCAGCAGGTCCTGCAGCGCGGCCAGCAGGTCGTCGTCGCTGCCCGCACCCGTCTCGATCAGGGCCACGCCCATGGTGGCGTGCGGTACAAAAACATTGAGCAGACCGTCCCGGCCGTCGGCGACCTCCCGCAGGAAGGACGCGCACTCCCGGGTCAGGTCGTGGACCACCTCTTGCGAGCCGGTCCTGACGTCGATCTCGCGCGTCGTGAAACTAGCAGCCATGCACCGATCCTCTCAGATCGGACAGCCGAATCCCGGCACGCCGGCCTCGGTTCCCGCGCCGCGCGCAACGCCCGCGCAACAATGGTCCAGCTGGCGAGACGGTGTTTGACCCTTCTTCAGACGCGCCGCTACGTTCAGCGACATGTCTACGTCAGCCCGGCTCACCACGCGCGGTCACATCGACCTGCTGCGGGTGGCGTCCTCCGCGTGTCGTCGCGGCTGTTGATGTCTTCGCGTCGCTGACGACCCGGCGCCCCATCGGCGCGTCTCGGATCGCCGTCGCCACTCATGCCGCTGATCAGGGCGGCGTTTTCTGACGGTTTTCGACGCCTGAGCCGCATGTTCCGGCGTGTTCTCGGCGCATCCCCTTTCCTTCCTGCCTCCGGTTCGGTGCAGCCGTGCCGCGTACCCGGTGCCGCGCTCCCGCGGTACGGCACGGAAGGGGTGAGCTGCCGCCCTCGACTTGGAGTGTCCATGACTGTTGATCAGGCCGCGCCGCCCGGCGCCGCGCCGCCGCGCGACGAGCGTCCGGTGACGCGGGTGACGCCGGCGGCCGGGCCGCGTACCGGTCCGGAGCTGTTCCCCGTCGTACCGGTGTCGGCCGGTCGTCGGAGCGCGCCGCGCTGGCTGCGCCGGGCCGTGGTGCCGGTGTTCCTGCTCACGCTGTGGCAGGTGCTGAGCGCGAGCGGAGCGCTGGAGAGCGACATCCTCGCCTCGCCGGGGACCATCGCCCGTACGGCCTGGACGCTGGTGTCCGACGGGACGCTGCCGTCGGCGATGCTCGTGTCGCTGCAACGCGTCGCCGTCGGGCTCGCGGTCGGCGTGCTCGCCGGGGTGCTGCTGGCGCTGGCGTCCGGGCTGTCGCGGCTGGGTGAGGACCTGGTGGATCCCGTGGTGCAGATGCTGCGGTCCGTGCCGTGGGTGGGGGTGATCCCCCTGTTCATCATCTGGCTGGGCATCGGCGAGGCGCCGAAGATCGCGCTGATCTCGCTCGGCGTCGCGTTCCATCTGTATCTGAACGTCTACGCCGGAATCCGCGGCGTCGACGCGCAGTTGGTGGAGGCCGGCACCTCGCTGGGGCTCGGGCGCTGGGGGCTGATCCGGCACGTCGTACTCCCGGGGGCGCTGCCGGGCGCCATGACGGGGCTGCGCTATTCGCTCGCCACCGCCTGGCTGGCGCTCGTGTTCGGCGAGCAGGTCAACGCCGACGACGGCCTCGGGTTCCTGATGAACCAGGCCAGGGAGTTCTTCCGTACCGACGTGATCGTGGTCTGCCTGGTGGTGTACGCGGTCCTCGGACTGCTCGCCGACTTCATCGTCCGCACTCTCGAAAGGCTGCTGCTGCAATGGCGACCGACGTTCACCGGCCAGTGACCCAGACAGTCACGGAGACAGTCGCAGGGCCCGCGCCGGAAGAACCGGACGGGGAGGACCGGAAGGCCGTGCGGGGTGAGGGTGAGACGGAGGGCCCGCAGGCCGTGCCGGGTGAGGCGGCGGAAGGCGCTGCCGTACGGGTGCGGGGGCTCGACCGGGCGTTCGGCGGCCGGAATGTCATCGACGGGCTGCGGCTGGACGTGGCGCCGGGTGAGTTCGTCGCGCTGCTCGGGCGCAGTGGCTGCGGCAAGTCGACACTGCTGCGGGTACTGGCCGGGCTGGACCGCGAGGTCGACGGCCAGGTGCTGGTGCCGCGACGCAAAGCGGTCGCTTTCCAGGCGCCGCGGCTGATGCCGTGGAAGCGGGTGTGGCGCAATGTGCTGCTCGGCCTGCCGGGCAGCCCTGAACGCGCGTCGGCCGAACGGGCTTTGGCCGAGGTGGGGCTCGGGCACCGGGCGGATGCCTGGCCCAAGACGTTGTCCGGCGGTGAGGCTCAGCGGGCGTCACTGGCCCGCGCTCTGGTACGCGAACCCGATCTGCTGCTGCTGGACGAGCCGTTCGGCGCGCTGGACGCCCTGACGCGCATCAAGGCGCAGAAGCTGGTGGCCGAACTGTGGCAGGAGCGCGGCTGCGCGGTGCTGCTCGTCACGCATGACGTCGACGAGGCGCTGCTGCTGGCCGACCGCGCGCTGGTGATGGAGAACGGTGTGATCGCGTACGAGAACGAGATCGACCTGCCCCGCCCGCGCGACATCGCCGATCCCCGGTTCGCCGACCTGCGCGCACGGTTGCTGGACCGCCTGGGCGTGGAGGGGGTGCACAGTGCGGACGGTCAGTGACCGTACACGGGTGACGGAGGGCATGCAGCCACGGGCCCGGGCCGCCCTCCTGCTCCCCGCCCTCCTGCTCCCCCTCCTCCTGACGCTCACCGCGTGCGGCGGGGCGTCCCGGGCAAACGGTTCGGGGAGCGGCGGGGCCCGTGGCGGGACGGACGGCAAGGGGTCGGTGACCCTCGATGTCGGTGACCAGAAGGGCGGTTCGGAGGCCCTACTGCGGGCGGCCGGGGAACTCAAGGACCTTCCCTACCGCATCCAGTGGTCGACCTTCACCTCCGGGCCGCCCCTGCTGGAGGCGGTCAACGCCGGGGCGGTGGACGTCGGCGGGGTCGGCAACACGCCACCCGTCTTCGCCGCGGCGGCGAACTCGAAGTTCAAGGTGATCGCGGCGACGCACGGCTCGTCCGCGGGCGAGGCGGTGCTGGTGAAGAAGGACTCACCGCTCACCCGTCCCGCTCAGCTGAAGGGGAAGTCCATCGCGGTGGCGCAGGGCAGCTCCGCGCACTACCAGCTCGTGGCCTCCCTGAAGAAGGCCGGGCTGACGCCGCAGGACGTGACGCTGAACCACCTCCAGCCGGCCGACGCGCTGGCCGCGTTCAGCCGCGGCCGGGTGGATGCCTGGGCGGTCTGGGACCCGTACACCTCGCAGGCCCTCGACCGGGCCGACGCGCGGATCCTGACCACCGGCGAAGGCGTCGTCAACGGTCTCAGCTTCCAGGTCGCCGCACCCGCCGCCCTGGACGACCCGCAGAAGTCGGCGGCGCTCAAGGACTACGTCGAACGGCTGCGGCGTGCGCAGGACTGGGTCCACCGGCACCCGGACGCCTGGGCCGAGACGTGGGCCGCGGAGACCGGACTGCCCCGGGACGTGGCGCTGGCGGCGGTCGAACGGACGCGGGGTACGGCGGTGACGGTGGCCCTGGACCGGCCGGCCGTCGCGTCCGAGCAGCAGATCGCCGACACCTTCGCCGCGCTCCGGCTGATCCCCGGCCGCGTCGACTTCTCCTCTTTCGTCGACACCCGCTTCAACGGCAGCCTGCCGCCTTCGAGCACGGCGCCGCGTACGTACGGCCCCGACAGCACTTCTGGCGCTCACAGCTCTCGTGGCGCTCACAGCTCTCGTGGCTCGCACAGCTCTCACAGCTCTCACAGCACTCCTGGTGCTCACAGCTCTCACAGCTCTCACAGCTCTCAAGGAAAGGCCGGCTGAACTCCGTGACCGTGCATCTTCATTGGTTCCTGCCGACCGGCGGCGACGGACGCACCCTCGTCGACCGGCACGCGTACACCGACGGCGGCGTCCGGCGCGACCGCATCACCCCGGTCAGCGGCGTACGGGCCCCCGACATCGGCTACCTGGCGCAGATCGCCAAGGCCGCCGAGCAGCTGGGCTTCGAGGCGGTCCTCACCCCGACCGGCACGTGGTGCGAGGACGCCTGGCTGACCACCACCGCGCTCACCCAGGTCACCGACCGGCTGAAGTTCCTGGTGGCGTTCCGGCCCGGGGTGATCTCGCCGGTGCTGGCGGCGCAGATGGCCGCCACGTACCAGCGGATCTCCGGCGGCCGGCTGCTGCTGAACGTGGTGACCGGCGGGGACTCCACCGAGCAGCGGCGCTTCGGTGACGCGCTGGACCACGACCGGCGCTATGCCCGTACGGATGAGTTCCTGCAGGTCGTACGGGGTGTGTGGGGTGGCGTCCCGTTCGACTTCCACGGGGCGCACTACCAGGTGGAGGGCGGTCTGACGGCCCTGCCGCCGGACCCGCTCCCGGAAATCTTCTTCGGCGGTTCGTCGGCGGCCGCCGGGCCGGTCGCCGCCCGCAACGTCGATGTGTATCTCACCTGGGGCGAGCCGCCCGAGCAGGTCAAGCAGAAGATCGACTGGATCTCGGGGCTCGCCGCGCGGGAGGGCCGTACGGTCCGTTTCGGCATCCGGCTGCACACCATCTCGCGCGACTCGGCGAAGGAGGCGTGGACCACGGCGGACCGGCTGCTGGGCGATCTGGACCCGGACACCGTGGCCGCCGCGCAGCAGGCGCTGGGCAAGAGCGAGTCGGTGGGCCAGCAGCGGATGCTGGCCCTGCACGGCGGCTCGCGCGACAAGCTGGAGATCTCCCCGAACCTCTGGGCCGGGGTGGGCCTGGTGCGCGGCGGAGCGGGAACGGCGCTGGTGGGCAGCCATACGGAGGTGGCCGACCGGATCGAGGAGTATCACGCCCTCGGCATCGAGCACTTCGTGCTGTCCGGTTACCCGCATCTGGAGGAGGCGTACTGGTTCGGGGAGGGGGTACGTCCGGAGCTGGCCGCCCGGGGGCTGCTGCCCTCCGGTATCCCTGGCCGGTCCGGCGCTCCGGCGTCCGGCGTTGCGGCGTCCGGCGTTGCGGCGTCCGGCGTTGCGGCGTCCGGCGGGCGCCCGGTCTCCGCCCCGGGTGCGGCGCCGTTGCTGGTGGCGGGAGGCCGCTGAGCGGCTGCGGGTCGGCACGCCTGCGGGCCGGCGGAAGATTTCCGCCCCCGTCCTGGTTGGTAGAAACATGAACAACATCGGGGTGCGGGAGACCGAGGTCGTCGTGGCCGGAGCCGGCCAGGCCGGCCTGGCCGCCGCCTTCCACCTGCGGCGGGTGGGGTACGAGCCGGACCGGGACTTCGTCGTGCTGGACCACGCGCCGCGGCCGGGCGGCGCGTGGCAGTTCCGCTGGCCGACCCTGACGTACGGGAAGGTCCACGGGATGCACGCGCTGCCCGGTATGGAGCTGACCGGCGCCGACCCGGACCGGCCCTCCTCCGAGGTGATCGGCGCGTACTTCGACACGTACGAGCGGACCTTCGGGCTGCGGGTGCACCGGCCCGTGGACGTCCGCACGGTACGCGACGGCGCGGACGGCCGGCTCCTGCTGGAGACCTCGGAAGGGACGTACGCCACCCGGGCCCTGGTCAACGCGACCGGCACCTGGGACCGGCCCTTCTGGCCACGCTTTCCCGGCCAAGACGTCTTCCGCGGCCGACAGCTGCACAGCTCCGCGTACCGCGGGCCGCAGGACTTCGCGGGACGGCGCGTGATCGTCGTCGGCGGCGGCACCTCGGCCGTCCAGCAGTTGCTGGAGATCGCCGAGGTCGCCGAGGCGACCGCCTGGGTGACCCGTCGTCCACCCGTCTTCCGCACGGGCCCGTTCGACGAAGAGCAGGGCCGGGCGGCCGTCGCACGGGTCGAGGAACGGGTCCGGGCAGGCCTGCCGCCGCAGAGCGTGGTGTCCGTGACGGGACTGCCGATGACCGAGGCCGTGCGGCAGGCGCGCGAACGCGGCGTGCTGGAGCGGCTGCCGCTGTTCGACCGTCTCACCGAGACCGGCGCCGTCTGGTCCGACGGCCGTGCCGTCGAGGCGGACACCGTCCTGTACGCCACGGGGTTCCGTGCCGCCGTCGACCACCTGGCGCCCCTCCGGCTGCGCGAGCCCGGCGGCGGCATCCGCCTGGACGGAACCCGCGCCGTCCGCGACCCCCGGGTCCACCTCGTCGGCTACGGCCCCTCCGCCAGCACCATCGGCGCCAACCGCGCCGGCCGCGCCGCCGTACGCGACATCCGGCAGCTCCTGCGGCCGGACCACAACCAGCGCGTCTCACCGCCGGGCCGGCGCGAGCAGCACCGCGAGGGCGC
This sequence comes from Streptomyces paromomycinus, assembly GCF_003865155.1. NCBI lineage: Bacteria > Bacillati > Actinomycetota > Actinomycetes > Kitasatosporales > Streptomycetaceae > Streptomyces > Streptomyces paromomycinus. The sequence goes on from NZ_BHZD01000001.1 coordinate 1,033,618, forward strand.
GGAGCATCGACGCCCTTACATCACACGGGCTCCGGCACGGTGCAGCGTCTCTCCGAAGGGCGAGGTCAACAGCAGTCCGGCGGAGACTGCCTGAAGGAGGATGGCCAGGGGCTGGAGGGCCGGCCGTGGTCGGCCGCGCCTCGTACGCCCGGCGGCTCATGAGTTCCGCCGCTCGTCCCGGTCGTCCCGCTCGTCCCGCTCGTCCTCGATGAACGCGGTGACGAGGCTGTGGGGCGCGTCGTCGCCGTAAAGGAGTTCGTGAAGCTGGGTGCCTTCGCCGGCGGCTTCGGTGGCGCGGGGGAACATGGCCTGCTCGTACGTGGTGAGAGCGGTCTCGATGTCGTCGGGGTGCGCGGCGAGGGCCGTGCCGAGTTCGGCGGCGTCCTGCATGGCCAGGTTGGCGCCCTCGCCGTTCGGAGCCGAGAGGTGGGCGGCGTCGCCGAGCAGGGTCACTCCCGGCACCCGGTCCCACCGGTGGCCGGCCGGCAGGGCGTAGACCGGGCGCAGGGTCGGTGCGGTGTCGCCGTCGGTGATCAGCGCGGTGAGTTCCGGGGCCCAGCCGTCGAATTCCCGCGCGATCCGCGCGGCGGCCGCGGCGGCGTCGGTGAAGTCGACGGCGGCGAACCAGTCCAGCGGTTCGGTGAGCACGACATAGGTGTGCAGGGTGGCGCCCCGCTCCCGGTGCGCCTGGATTCCCTTGCCCGGCGCGAGCACGAACAGCGAGCCGCCGCCGACCGCCTTCGCGGTGGCCGGGTGCCGGCTGTCGCTGTCGAACAGGCAGGTCTCGACGAAGGCCCGTCCGGTGTACTCGGGGGTGGCGTCGGAGAGCAGCGGCCGGACGCGTGACCAGGCGCCGTCCGCGCCGACCAGCAGGCTCGTGGCGACGGTGGAGCCGTCGGCGAAGGTCACCTCGTGGCGGCCCCCGCCGAGGGGACGGGCACTGCTGGCCTTGTGGCCCCACCGGACGGTGCCGGCCGGCAGTGAGTCGAGCAGGATCTGCCGCAGCTCACCGCGCTGGACTTCGGGGCGCCCGCCCGTGCCGTCGTCGGCCTTGTCGAACAGGGTGCTCCCGTCCCGGTCGAGAATCCGTATCGCCTGGCGGCCTTCCAGGACGAGAGCACGGAATTCTTCGATCAGGCCCGCGGCCTGGAGGGCCGGTTGGCCGTTGTAGTCGTGGATGTCGAGCATTCCGCCCTGGGCGCGGGCCGTCGGTGCGGATTCCGCCTCGTAGACCGTGGCCGGGATGCCGTGGATGTGCAGGACGCGGGCCAGGGTGAGGCCGCCGAGGCCGGCGCCGATGATCGTGACGTGCGGGGGCATGGTGATTCCTTGCGTGGGGCGCGCCTGCCGGACGGGCGTCCGGCGGGATCACTGGAAGGGTGCCGGGCCCCGCTGACAGGGCGTGGACATCGGGCCGACAGTCCCCCGACAGGCGACCGACGTCGCGCGGCCCGCCGGACCCTCCGAACCTGGAGGCCTGAGCCCGTGCACTCGGGAAGGTGACTTCGGTCCGTAACGCCGCGCGCCGTCCCGGCCTGCGGCTATCAAGGCAGCGACGGCACGGCACCCGGCCGCCCGGACACGGACGTACCCCGAGCCAGGAGCCGCAGCCCATGGTCCGCGAGCCCGCGCCCGGAAGGACGGCCCCATGGAGACCGCGCTGATCGGGCGGGAACACAGCCTACGGATGCTGCGATCCCGTCTGGAGCGGGCACGGGCCAGTCACGGCGGGCTGGTGCTGGTCACGGGCGAGGCCGGCATCGGCAAGACGTCCTTGGTGCGCAGCGCGGTGGCCGAGGCACGGGAGCACGGCGACATGCTGGTGGTGCACGGATCCTGCTGGGACTCCGACGGCACCCCCGGCTTCTGGCCGTGGACACAGGCAGTGCGGAGCTTGCGGCGCGGCTCGGCCGCCGGGGAGTGGGAGGCGGCGGCGACGGCCGCGGGAGGGGCGCTCTCCGTACTGCTGGGCGAGGGCACGGGCGCCGGGGACGCACTGCGCTTCGAGCTGTTCGACGCGGTGACCACCCTGCTGACCGTCATGTCGCGGAGCCGACCGGTGACCGTGGTGCTGGAGGATCTGCACTGGGCGGACGCCGCGTCGCTGCACCTGCTGGAGTTCACCGCACAGCACGCCTGGTTCGAGCGGCTGCTCGTGATCGGCACGTACCGCGAAATGGAGGTGCAGCGGCCCGATCATCCCCTGCGGCCGCTGCTGCCCCGGCTGGCGGCGAGAGCCACCACCGTCGCGTTGACGGGACTGGCCCCGCCGCAGGTCGAGGAGCTGGTGGCCCGTACGGCGGGCAGCCGGCCCGACGCGGCCACGGCCGCCGAGGTGTGCGCACGCACCGGCGGCAATCCGTACTTCGTGGAGGAGACGGCCCGCCTGTGGTCCGCCGGCCAGCCCGTGGCCGCCGTGGCGCCCGGGGTCCGTGCCGTGGTGCACCGGCGGCTGGCGCTGCTCGGCACGCCCACCGTACGGCTGCTGGGTGCCGCCGCCGTGCTGGGCCGCCGCTTCGCGCGGGGAACGCTGGCCCGTACGGCCGGGACGCCGGAACCGGTCGCCGCCGGACTGCTCGGGGAGACGGTCGCGGCCGGGCTGCTGGAGCCGTCGGCGGGCGATGCGTACGTCTTCACCCACGACCTGGTACGGGAGTCCTTGTACGACGGGCTGGCGGAGGAGCGGCGCCGCCACCTGCACGCCGCCGCCGTACGTACGCTGCGGGACACGGCCGGTGCCGGGGACCGGGCACGGCCGACCGACCTCGCCCGGCACGCCTACTTCGCCGGCCCGGATCTCGACGCCGTCGAGGCGGTGGACATCCTGACGGCCGCGGCCCGGCACGCGGTGAGCAGGCTGGCGAGCGAGGAGGCGGTGGGGCACTACCGGCGCGCGCTGGAACGGCTCGGGACCGGCGATCCGCACCGCCATGTGCTGCTCGCCCTCGATCTCGGTGCCGAACTCCAGCTCCTCGGCGAGCACGAGCGTTCCTGGCTGGTGTACGAGGACGCCGCCACGCTGGCGTCCGGCACGGGCGACGCCGGGCTCGTGGGCCGCGTGGCCCTGACGCTGCACAGCGCGGACGGGCGGGGCGACGGCACCGGACTGAAGTCCAGGGCGCTGCGCGAGGCACACCGCGTACTGGTTCCCGGCCCTCGCCCCGCGGACGGCGGGCCCGGCGCTCCTGGTGCTTCCGCGGCTCCCGGCGGCGCCGGACCGGTCGAGGAGGTGGCCCGCCGTGTCGTGGCGGCCGCCCGCGCCGCCGGGGACGACGATGCCCTGCACCTGGGGCTGTGGGCACGCCTGCACGCCGTGTGGGAGCCGCGCACGGCGGCACAGCGGGTCGACGTCGCCGCGGAGTTGATGGAGGTGTCCCGCCGCCGGGCCGATGTCTGGATGGAGCACCTGGCTGCCTCCATGCGCTGGGTCGCCCTGCTCGAACTGGACGACCCGGCGTTCCTCCGGCAGTTCTACGCCATGGTGGCCGGCGCGGACGCCTGCGGACTGCCCCGGACCCGCATGATCTCGGTCATCGACCGCAGCGTCGTGTACGCGTTCATGGGCCGCTTCCCCGAGGCCGACGGCCTGCTCGCCCGGACTCTGGCCCTGAGCGGCACGCACGCCAACTACTACCAGTTCTTCATCGGCCATCACCGCTGGGCACTGTCCCTCCTCCAAGGCGGCTTCCCGGAAGCGGAACGGGCCCACCGCGCGAGCCCGGGGCAGGACCCTCTGTACACCCACGTACTGGCGGGCATCACCGCACTGGAGCAGGGCACCGCCTCGACCGGAGCGATGCCGTGGCCCGGGGACGGCCCGCCGGGCGACAGCGTCCTGGAACGCGGCATCGCCCCGCTGCGGGTCCGGCTGCTCGCGCAGAGCGCGGCGGCGTCCCGGGATCCGGCGCGCTGCCGACAGGCGCACGCCGCGTTGGAGCCGTACCGGGGGCAGTGGCTGGTCTCCCTGTTCGGCTGGGACATCAGCGGCCCCGCAGCACTGTGGTCGGGCCTGCTGCACGCCGCCGAGGAGCAATGGGATGCAGCGGTACGGGATTTCACCGCTGCCCGGCAGTCCGCCGACCGGCTCCACGGCCGCCCCTGGTCGGTACGCGCCCGTACGGAACTGGCCCGCGCCCTGCTCGCCCGCGCGGGTTCCGACGACGAAACCCGGGCCACCGCGCTGCTGCGCGACACCGAAACCGAGGCCCGCGAACTGGGCATGCCCCACATCGCCGACCAGTCCCACAACCTCCTCCGTTCCCTCACCTCGTCCGCTCGACCCGTGGCAGTGGAGAGGGAGTTCGTCCGCCATGGCACCGTATGGCGTCTTCGCTACGCGGGCCGCACCGTCCACGTGCCCGACGCCAAAGGACTGGCAGACCTGCACACCCTGCTCGGCCGCCCCGGCCAGGACGTCCCGGCCACGCGCCTGTTGTACCCGGACAGCGCACCCATGGCCGCGGCGGCGGCCGCCCTCGGAAGCGACGCGGTCCTGGACGACGAGGCGAAGTCCCGTTACCGGCGGCGCCTGGAAGTGCTCGACGACGAGATCGACAGGGCAGCCGCCAGCGGCGACGACAACACGGCCGCGGCATACGACCGCGAGCGGGAAGCCCTCCTCACCGAACTCCGCGCTGCCGCCGGACTCGCCGGACGCCCCCGCCGCCTCGGCGACGAGACCGACCGCGCCCGCAAGAACGTGACCGCCCGCATCCGCGACAGCCTGCGCCGCCTGACACCACACCACCCCGAACTCGCCGCCCACCTCCAGGCATCCGTGTCGACCGGCGCGCTCTGCCGCTACGCACCGGCCGACGAGACCCGCTGGCGCCTGTGAAGCCGCCGTACGGCCGCCCCGCACCCCCGTGTGCGCGGGACGGCCGTACGGCGGAGCCGGCGGATGCCTAGGCCGTTGCCGGGGCGGGGACGGTACCGGAATGGGGGCCGGCCTTGGCGTCGGCCTTGGCGCCGGCCTCCGGTGGATCGTCGGACAGGTTGCCTTCCATGTCGACCCAGGTGTCGTTCCAGGCATGCCCTTGCTCGGGTCCGCGTTGCCAGGTGTGGGTGACACGGCCGTCCGGGCCCCGCCCGAAGACGGAGAGAGAACCGTGCGGATTGAGGACGACGGCGGGGTCGTTGCTCAGATGGCCGTGGAGCGGCGACCACGCCGACCATGGTCCGCCCGTACCCGTCTGCCAGCGGTGATGCAGCCCGTCGTCCGCGCCACGCGCGAACAGCACCATCCCACCGTCCCGCCCCACCAGAACCGTAGGACGCCCGCGCACGGACCCCTCCATGTCCACCCACCGGTCATTCCACGCAAACTCCTGCTCCGGGCCCCGCTGCCAGGTATGAGTGACACGCCCACCAGCGTCCCGGGCGAACACCGACAACGCACCGTTCGGACTGAGAACCACCGCCGGGTCCCCCGCCAGACGACCGTGCAACGGCACCCACGCCGACCACGGGCCCCCGACACCCGTCTGCCAACGATGATGCAGCCCGTCATCGGCACCGCGCGCGAACAGCACCATCCCACCGTCCCGCCCCACCAGAGCCACAGGCCGCCCGCGGACCGACCCCTCCATGTCCACCCACCGGTCATTCCACGCAAACCCCTGCTCCGGGCCCCGCTGCCAGGTATGAGTGACACGCCCACCAGCGTCCCGGGCGAACACCGACAACGCACCGTTCGGGCTCAGAACCACCGCCGGGTCGCTCGCCAACCGCCCACCCAGTGCCACCCAATCGGGCGCCCACTCCCCCGCCTCCGACTGCCACGTATGCCACAGCACGCCGTCCTCCCCCCGCACGAAGACAACCAACTTCCCGTAACGCCCCACCAGAGCCCACGGACGCCCCACCGCCCGGCTCCCCGGGCGCCCCAGCCCTGTCCACCCCGACCACGCGCCCCCAGGAACGCTCTGCCACCGATGCGTGACCCCACCCGACGCGTCCACCCCGAAGATCACCATCCCCGACCCCGTGTCCACCACCGACGGGATTCCCACGCTCACCCGGCCGGCCGTCTGCGGGACCTGGCCCACCGCGTTCCGCGCCTCGTCGAGCAGCGCCCGCGCCTTGGGCTCGGCCTGGTCGTAACGATCGGGAAACGCGGAGCGCTGTACTCGCTGAGCCGTCTGCCCGGCGGACAGGTGCGGGTCCTGCTGCTCGACGCGGACGGCCCTGGTGAAGAACTGGGTGGCCGCGTAGGGCACCTGCATGATCTGTTGCGGTGTTCCCCAGCCCTGGCTCGGGCGCTGCTGGAAGACCCCGAGCGAATCGCGGTCGCCGCACGGGAGGTTGTTCATGTGCGATTCGACCCAGCCGGCTTCGAAACCGGCGAGCATCACTTTGCCGGAGACACCGAGGTCGCGCCCTACGAGGTAGACGGCCTTGGTGACTTCGAGGTCACGGTCTGCTGGAACGGGGCAAGGTGTCATGACGGTTCTCCTCTCCCCGCTACGCGGGTGCCCCGGCCGGGGCCTGCGTGCTGGACCGGTGGGCAGCGCCTGCTTCCGGTGGGTCGTCGGCGAGGTCGCCTTCCATGTCGACCCAGGTGTCGTTCCAGGCGTGGCCCTGCTCGGGTCCGCGTTGCCAGGTGTGGGTGACACGGCCGTCCGGACCGCGTCCGAAGACGGAAAGCGAACCGTGCGGATTGAGCACGACGGCCGGATCGTTGGCCAGATGGCCGTGGAGCGGCGACCACGCCGACCACGGCCCGCCCGTACCCGTCTGCCAGCGATGATGCAACCCATCGTCCGCACCACGCGCGAACAGCACCATCCCACCGTCCCGCCCCACCAGCACCACAGGACGCCCACGCACCGACCCCTCCATGTCCACCCACTCGTCATTCCACGCATACCCCTGCTCAGCGCCCCGCTGCCACGTATGCGTAACCCGGCCCCCCTGATCACGAGCGAACACGGACAGCGCACCGTTGGGACTCAGCACCACCGCCGGATCACCCGTCAGGCGACCGTGCAACGGCGACCACGCCGACCACGGCCCGCCCGTACCCGTCTGCCAGCGATGATGCAACCCATCGTCCGCACCACGCGCGAACAGCGCCATCCCACCGTCCCGCCCGACGACAACGGCAGGCCGCCCGCGGGCCGAACCCTCCATGTCCACCCACCCGTCATTCCACGCATACCCCTGCTCAGCGCCCCGCTGCCAGGTATGAGTGATACGCCCAGCGGAGTCCCGAGCGAACACCGACAACGCACCGTTCGGACTCAGAACCACCGCCGGATCACCCGCCAACCGCCCGCCCAACGACACCCAGTCAGACGCCCACTCCCCCGCCTCCGACTGCCACGTATGCCACAACGCGCCATCGTTCCCCCGCACAAACACCACCAACTTGCCGTAACGGCCCACCACAGCCCACGGACGCCCCACCGCCCCGCTCCCCGGACGCCCCAACCCCGTCCAACCCGACCACGCACCCCCAGGAACGCTCTGCCACCGATGCGTGACCCCACCCGACGCGTCCACCCCGAAGATCACCATCCCCGACCCCGTGTCCACCACCGACGGGATTCCCACGCTCACCCGGCCGGTCGCCCGGGGAGCCGCGCCCGTCCACCACGTCGTCTCCTTGCGGGCGCCGGGCCAGGAGAAGCTGAAGTGGATGTGGTTGGTGTGGGGGTTGCTGCCCCGGTACGGCTGCCAGCCGGCGTCGGGGCGGTTCGCCATCCAGATGCGGCGGTTCCAGATCATGTACATGATGCCGAAACGGCGGGCCAGTGCGTGCGGGTTGCCGTGCCGGTCGGTGGCGTGCAGCCAGTTGATCAAGTCGTCGGCGAGGTGGGCCTGGCCGTTGGCCTCGACGCCCCAGTCCCAGGCCCGGCCTTCCTTGTGTTCACTCTGTCCGCCACTGCCGCAGGACCGGCTGATGCCCAGGTCCCGGGTGCCCGCGTAGGCGGCCAGGATGAGATCGCGGAAGCCGGTGGCGCCGGGTTTGGCCGTCGGATCGCAGTCACGCTGCGGGTCGTACGGTGCGTACGGGTCGATGCGGGGACCGAAGTCGGGTGCGGTCGGTGCCATGAGGGCTCCCCGGGTCCGGCTGCCTCCCGGTGGAGGCGGCTCTGCCCTTGGGGCGCGTGACGGGAACTGGCAGCTGTCAGAAGCGATCACGCGGCTCGGGAGAAACGGTTTCCCGGCGGGACCCGGACGCTACTGGCCCACCCTCCCGTCGATGCGCTCGCGCAACAGGTCGGCGTGCCCACAGTGACGGGCGTACTCCTCGATCCGGTGCACCAGCAGTTCCCGGACCGGGATGCGGTCCTTGCCCAGCCGCTCGCCCAGGTCCGGGTGACCGGCCAGCGCGGCGTCGGTCGCGGCCTGTTCACGCTCCAGGTCGCGGTAAGCGGCATCGACCTCGGCCTGCTCGGCGACGGCGTTGACGAAGTCCGCGTCCCGCTCGCCGTACAGCTTCGGCAGCGGGTCGCCGTCGCTGATCCAGTTGCGCCAGTCCCGTTCCACCTCGGCGAGGTGCCGGACCAGGCCGAGCAGGGACATCGTCGACGGTGGTACCGACCGGCGGGCCAGTTGCTCCGCGTCCAAGCCCTCGCACTTCATGCGGAGGGTGATGCGGTAGTTCGTCAGGAAGTCCAGCAACGTCGCGAGCTCGCCCTCCGGGCCGGCGCCCTCGGTGTCGCGGGGATCGTCGGCCGGGTCGACCCACATGTCGGGGTAGGTGGTTGCCCGGCTCCATCGTGCGGGTTGGTCACTCATGCGTGCCATGGTCGGCCGCGCGTGCCGGGCTCGCCAGTGTCTGGTCGATCAGAACTCCGGTGTGCACGCACTGGACATGGCCCGTGCTAGGGCCGTCCGAGAGGGAGACTCATGTACAGCGCCGTCTCCCCCTCGGACGCGGTGCCGCTGTACAGCGTCGTGTCCAGGCCGCAGAAGCCGAATCCCATCCGCTGGTAGGCGCGGACGGCCGGGCCGTTGATGTTCGTGACTTCCAGCCATACGTGTCCTGCGCCGCACTCCCGGGCCCGTTCTACGGCGTGCTCCATCAGCGTGCGGCCGATTCCCCGGCCCTGGTACGGCCCGGCCACCTCGATGTCGGCGATGGTCAGCCGACGGTTCCAGGGCTCGTACGCGGTGTCCACATAGCCGCACACGCGATCACCGTCCAGCGCGACGAACCGGAGCTCGCTGTCCGAGACCTCGTCCTTGTCCGGCTCGTCGTCGGGAAACACCTTGTGCACCGGCGGGTCCAGCGGCACTGGCCGAAGAGTGAACCCGTTCTCGGAGCAGACCACTTCGAAAACGGTGTCGGAGGTGAACTCGCCCTTGATGACGGCGGACCGGTCACTCTCGCTCTCCGCCGCCCGATAGGTGATGGCTCCCGCCGCCCCACCCCTTGCTGACCTGCTGTGTGTTGACGCCACGTGCTTACCGTACCGTTCCGGCACCACGTGACGTCCGGAGTGTCCTGTCCCGCTCTTCCGGCCACCGCCAGCTGAGCGTTAGCTGTCCGTTAGGTCGACATCAGGCCAGGGCCGAGACGCGGGAGCCCGGGAGGAGGCAGTGCGTGGGAAGTCTGTTGCGGGGTGTGTCGCGGGTCCGCTGGGACGCGCTGCGCGGTGCGCAGCACGTGCCTGCGGCGGGAATTCCGGCTCTGTTGTCCCGTATCGCGTACGGGGACGAGGACATCGTCCGCCTCGCGGTCGAGGAGCTCGCCGACTGTGTCTGCTGATCGGAATTCCTCGTCGGTGAAGCCACCGCGCCGACGGTTCCGTTACTCCTTGAGCTCGTCGGCGCTCCGCACGTACCGTGCAGGGCCGAGTTGCTGGAGCTGCTGGAGAACATCTGCCGGGCCGAGCAATGGCACCGCGCGGCCTCGTCGGTGCGCGACAAGCGCTGCACGAGCCTTGGGGAGCAGCCCGACTGGGAGTCGGCCTCGCGAGCGGCCGTACGTGCGGGGCGGCCGGTCGTCGCGGGCCTCGCCTCGTCCGTACGGCCGGAGAAGGCCGAACCGGCGGGCAGGCTGCTGCGGGCGACGGACGAGGTGCCGCCGTTCCCGGAGGTCTGAGATGCGGACGACCTCGCGCCGTTCCCGTCACGGGCCGTATCGCCGCCAGGTGTTTCACGTCAGTACGCGCGTACGCCGTCCTCTCGCCGGTTCGCGGTTCGCGGTTCGCTTCCGTCGCCGAGCAGACGAGGCGAGGCGAGGCGTCCCGGCGAGAGGTGCGGGGCTACCTGTACGTCTCCACGGTCCACAGAGACCCCACGGTCGCGGCGGTCGCGTCCGGGAGGCGTGGGCAGCGGGAGCGCGATGTCACCGGGAGCCGCCGTCGCCCAGTGTCGGCAGGTAGCGCGGCGCCCGCCAGGCGTCCAGGCGGTGCTCCACCGCCGCTCCCAGGGCCAGCAGCTTGGCGTCCTGGTGGTTTCCGGCCGTCAGGAGCACGCCGACGGGCAGTTCGCCCACGAAGCCGGCGGGGACGGACAGTGAGGGGTAGCCGGCCACGGCCGCGGGGGTGGACGACGGGATCACGTCGTTGTCGCCCCGCGCGCAGTCGGTCGTCCAGGCGGGCGGGTTCGTCGGCGCGGCGATGGCGTCCAGGCGGTGGGCGGCCAGGGTCTCGTCGATGGACCGCTGGGAGAGGTCCTTCAGTTCGGCGCGCATCGCCCGGTATCCCGGATCGGTGGTGGGAGGTGCGACGAGGGCCTGCTCGAACAGTTCCTGCCCGGCGAAGCAGGTGCGTTCGGCCGGGTGGGCGCGGTTGAACTCGATCAGTCCGGCGAGGTCGCGCGGACCCTTGCGGGTGGCGAGGTAGGCGTCGATGTCCCGGTGGAACTCGCTCAGCAGGGCGGGGAACCCCAGCTCGGCGAGCCGCTTCTGGTACGGCGGCGTCACCTCGACCACCTGCGCCCCGGCCTTGCGCAGCTGTGCCGCCGTACGGGACATCACGGCATCCACCTCGGCGCCGAGCGACGGCAGCCGCCACAGTCCGATCCGTTTGCCGCGCAGCGAACCGGGGTGCCGCTCCGCCGCCTCCGCGAGAGCGCGGGCGGCGTCCTGCCGGCTCCCGGTGGCCCCACCGCTGAGCACCGAGAGGGTGAGCGCCGCGTCGGTGACGTTGCGTGCCATGGGTCCCGCGGTGTCCTGCTCGGCGGAGATCGGTACGACGCCGGAGCCGCTGACCAGGCCGAGACTGGGTTTGTGGCCGACCACACCGGTCATCCCCGCCGGGCACACGATGGAGCCGTCCGTCTCGGTGCCGATCGCCACCTGCGCCAACGACGCGGCGAGGGCGGCGGCCGATCCGGCGGACGAGCCGCACGGGTTGCGGTCCAGTACGTACGGGTTGTGGGTCTGCCCGCCGACCGCCGACCAGCCCGACGTCGGCTTCGTCGCGCGGAAGTTCGCCCATTCCGACAGGTTCGTCTTGCCGAGGATCACCGCGCCCGCCTTGCGGAGCCGCGTCACGAGGGCGGCGTCGGTGTCCGGCGGGCTGCCGGCCAGGGCCAGCGATCCGGCCGTGGTGGGCATGTCGCGGGTGTCGATGTTGTCCTTTAGGAGGACGGGGATGCCGTCCAGCGGTCCCAGGGTGGCGCCGCGCCGGTGTCTGGCGTCGCTGGCGGCTGCCTGGCGCAGGGCGGTGGAGTCGGTGCGCAGGACCGCGTTGATCCTGGGGTCGACGGTCTTGATCCGCCTCAGGTAGGCCCGGGTCAGTGCCGAGGAGGTCAGCGCGCCGTCCGCCATCCGCGTCTGCAACTCCGGGATGGTCACGGTGTCGAGGTCGATGCCCGGTAGCGCGGACGACCCGTCGGGCGCCCCTGCGGACGGCGGCGCTCCGCCCGCGCCGGGCCCGGCGGCTTCGGCGCGGGGGCCCGGTACGCCCGTGGCCAGAGAGCCGGTGACCAGGAAGGCGATCAGTGTGGCAATTCTCCGCTTCACCATGAGGGACAGCCGACTACACGAGGCGCTGGCGGCGCAAGGGCCTGGCTCCGCGGCGGCCGTCCCGGTGCCGGGGCGGGGGCCGACGCAGCGCTTTCCGGCCGGAATCAGGGGGGGGTTGGGTACACCATTGCTCGGGGGAATTCCGCAGTGTGTCCGGACGGCTGTGGCTCTAGCGTCTGTCGGCGTGAGACACACACAGAACCTTACGAAGAGACCATCCACCGGGACACGCCGACCGGGCCGGTGTGCGGCGGTGTTGGCGACGGCGTCGGTCGTACTGGCCCTCGTCGCGCCGGTCGCGGAGGCGGCCGGGACGGGCGCGGGCGCGGCGGGCACCGCCGGACGCCCGTCCGGGTCCGACGCCTGCGCGGCAGCGCGCAGCTCGCTCGCCGCCTCCCTGGACACACTCGTCACCCGGCACGGGATACCGGGCGTCGCCGCCGGAGTGACCGACCCGCGCTGCGGCCGGTGGGACGCCGCTCGTGGTGTGGCCGACCGGAAGACCGGGCGCCCGATGCGTGCCGAGGACCGGTTCAGGATCGGCAGCGTGACCAAGACGTTCACCGCGACGGTCGTCCTGCAGCTCGCCGCGGAGGGCCGCATCGAGCTGGACGCGCCGGTCGAGCGCTACCTGCCCGGACTGATCCGCGGCGGCAACGGCCACGGCTACGACGGCCGCAGGATCACCGTACGGCAGCTGCTCCAGCACACCAGCGGCCTTCCCGACTACACCACGGCACTCGTCCAACTGCCGTTGGACCAGTGGCGGTTCCGCCACTTCGAACCCCGCGAACTGATCGCCACCGCGCTGAAGATGCCGCCTCCCGAGAAGAAGTGGCACTACTCGACCACCAACTACCTCCTCGCGGGCCTCGTCGTCGAGAAGATCACCGGGCGCGGCGCCGAGGCGGAAGTGTCCCGCCGGATTCTGCGCCCGCTCGGCCTGCGCGACACCTACTGGCCCGGTGACAGTACGCGCATCCGTGGTGCGCACTCACGCAGTTACTTCTCCGCCACCGACGACCCGGACGCGCCACTGGCCGACGGCACCGAGTGGAACATGACCTTCGGCGGCGTCGGCGGCGCGTTGGTCTCCACACCCGCCGACGTGAACCGGTTCTTCCGTGGCCTGTTCGGCGGAAAGCTGCTGCCCGCGCGCTGGCTCGCCGAGATGAAGCGCACCGTGCCCGCCGACCCGGACCGGCTGTGGCCCGGCGCCCGGTACGGACTGGGGCTGATCGCCTCGCCGCTGGAGTGCGGCGGCTGGTGGTGGGGTCACGGCGGGACGGTGCCCGGCGGGCACCGCGCGCTGGGCGCTGTCGGCCCCGGCGGCCGGAGCGTCGCGCTTGCCCTGACGGCGGTGCCGAGCACCGAACAGGCCGAATCCGCCTACCGGGCGACCGCGGAGACCGCCTTCTGCGCTCCCACCGGTGAACAGCAGCTCAAGGAGGCCTCATGACCGGCCCGGTGACCACCACCAAGTCGGTGTCCGCGGCAGGCTCGGAGGCCGTCTCCCGCCCTGCCGTGCGCCGCGCCGCGGCAGCCGGTTTGGCCCTGGCGGCCTGCCTCACCGCCTCCCCCGGGCTGGCCCATGCCGCCGCCCCGGCCCCCGCCGGGGACCGCGACGCCGCGACAGCCGCGACAGGTGCGGCCGATCGCCAGGCCGGCCCCCGCCCCGCCCCCGGCCTCAGCCGCTACTACCAGCAGCACCTCACCTGGGGCAGCTGCGCCAAGGGCCCCGACGACGCGGCGGGCCGCGACCTGGACCGGGCCGGCGTGCAGTGCGCGGACGTGACCGTACCGCTCGACTACACCGTCCCTCAGGGCCGTACGATCACCATCGCCGTCTCCCGGCTCAAGGCCACCGACACCCGCCACCGCATCGGCGCGATCCTGCTCAACAACGGCGGACCCGGCGGCACCGCCGTCGAGTCCCCTCCGGACATCCGCAAAGCGATGAAGAAGGCCGGGCCGCGCTACGACATCATCGGCTTCGACCCGCGCTTCGTCGGCCGCAGCACTCCGCTGAACTGCGGCTGGCCGGTGGGCACCCACTTCCTCTCGGCCGGACTGAGCCGCGCGAGCTTCGAGCGTCAGGTCGCCTTCCAGAAGAGCCTGGCCGACAAGTGCCGGGCCGCCGCACCGACGGTGCTGCCGCACATCAGCACCCGCAACACGGCCCGCGACATGGACGTCATCCGAGGCGCGCTCGGCGAACGGAAGATCTCCTACCTGGGCTACTCGTACGGCACCTACCTGGGCACCGTCTACACCCAGATGTTCCCCGGCCGCTACGACCGGGTGGTGCTGGACGGGGCGCTCGCCCCCGACGACTACACTCCCCGGCAGCTGCAATACGCCATCAAGGAGAACGACCAGGCCCTCGCCGCCTGGGCCGACTGGGCGGCCCGCCGCGACTCCACGTACCACCTCGGCCGCACGCGCGCCCAGGTGCTCGCCACCATCGGCCGGGTACTCGAAGCGTCCGCGCGGCAGCCGCTGACCATCGGCACCGCGCCGGAACGCTACCGTATCGACGACACGCAGCTTCCCTTCCTGCTCTTCGCGGGCATCGCCGACGACACCGACCGGGCGCGGGCCGGGCTCGCCGAACAGCTCACCGTCCTCGTCAAGGCCGCGGCCGGTCAACCGACCCGGCTGTCACCGGAGTTCACCGGCGTACTGCGGTTCCTCCAGACCGGCGGGCCGGCCAGTGGCGCACAGGCCGCGATCCTCTGCGGGGACAAGCCCGCTCCGCGCGACCCGGAGGTCTACTGGCGGGACATCCAGCGCGGCCGCGCCGAGCATCCGCTGCTCGGCGCGATGGCCGACAACATCAGCCCGTGCGCCTTCTGGGACCGGCCGCGCGAAAAGCCCACCCAGGTACGGCACGACGCCCCGGCGCTGATCGTGGCGGCCACCGGAGACCCGCGCACCACGTACCGGAGCAGTGTGGCGCTGCACGAGCTGCTGCCGAGCTCCAAGCTCCTCACGCTCAAGGGCGCCAACCGCCACGCCCTCTACGGTGAGTACGGCAACGCCTGCGTGGACGCCAAGGTCAACCGGTACCTGGCCACCGGAAAACTGCCGTCGGCCGACGAAACCTGCGTCAAGTAGGCCGTCCCGGCGGCTCCTTCAGGCCATGGCCGTCCAGGCGAGACGTACAGCGAGCAGCAAGATCACGCTGTTGCCGAGGACGGCCATGGCCAGCCGGCCCCGGTCACCGGTGAGCAGGCGGCCGAGCAGGGCGCCGCCCGAGGCCAGCAGGACCTGCCAGCTCACCGAGGCGGCGAAGGCGGCGGCCACGAAGACCGCACTGGCGGCGGTCGTGGAGGCAGCAGCCTGGCGGCCGACGACCAGGGCGCCGAAGTAGACGATGGTGACCGGGTTGAGAAGCGTCAGGCCGACCATGCTGGTGTACGTACGTGACAGCGGCGCGCCGGAGGCCGACGGCCGGTCCGCCGGGGCCTGGTGAGCGCGTACAGCGGTCACCAGGCCGCGCAGGGCGATGAGTACGAGCACGGCAGCGCTGACGAGTCGCAGAGGCCGGGCGACTGCGGCGATCACCCCCGCGAACGCCGCCCCGCCGACGACGGCGACGAGCGCGTACAGCCCGTCGGCAGTGGCCACCCCGAGTGCGGCCGCCGTACCGTGGCGCCACGAGACCTGCGCGGACAGCGTGACGATGAGCACCGACATGGCGCCGACCGGCATGGCGATGCCGTAACCGGCGAGCAGTCCGGTCAGAAGCGCTTCGGTCATCTCGGCCCTCGGCGGCGGTGGTGAAGGGCGGGCGAGGAGCTCCGCAACGGCGCCGTGCATCGCCCCGGTACGCCTACGTCCTCACGTTCTCACACCCTCGCGGCCTCGCCGCTTCCCCCGTGGCGACGACCTGGCGGGCGGGTGCCGGAGCGGTACGTACGGGGAGACCCGCGGCGGTACGTACGGGGAGGCGCTGAACCGTAACGTCAGCGGTCCTCATCCGTGCGGTTCTCGCCCGTGCGGTCCTCGTCCGTGCCGTTCTCGCCCGTGCGGTCCTGTCCGTCCCGAACGTGAGCACTACCGCCTATGATCAGCCGGTGCATACCACCGTCTTACTCAGGGCCGCCGCGACGCCGGCCGCCCCCGCTCTCACCCTGCGCCCCTGGACCGAGAACGACGTCGCCGCGCTGATCGAGGCGTACCGGGATCCGCAACTGCGCCGCTGGGCAAGCGCTCCGATGGAGAGCGAGGCCGACGGGCTGCGCTGGATCGAGGTCGAGCGGCAGGGCTGGGCCGCGGGCGACCGGCTCGCTTTCGCCGTACTGGAAGCGGCCCCCGATGCGCCACCGCGGCTGGCGGGCAATGTGGTGCTCAAGAACGCCGTGCCCGGCAAGCCCGTCGCCGAGGTCGGCTACTGGACCGCGGCATGGGCCCGGGGACGAGGTGTGGCACCCCGGGCCCTTGAGGCCCTCACCGCCTGGTCCTTCGACACGTTCCGGGCCGATGGCCTGGAGTGCCTCGAACTGCTGCACCAGGCGGACAACGTGGCGTCCTGCCGGGTCGCGGAGAAGTGCGGCTACGCGTTCGACCGGATCCTGCCGGCATCGCCGCCGCTCTACCCGCTCGACGGCCATCTGCATCTTCGGCGCGCAGCCGCCTGACCCGGATGCGGCGTCGGCCCGGCGGGGCACCGGCTCGGCGGGCACGGCGCCCGGCACGCACGGTGCCCGGCGGGCCACCGGATCAGCGCGTCGCGAGGTCCACGATGCGCTGGATCAGGTCGGGGTAGGTCCAGCCGGCTCCGGTGGCCGCGAGCGGCACCAGGCTCGTCGCCGTCAGGCCGGGGAGCGCGTTCACTTCGAGGCACATCGGCTCGCCGGCCGCGTCGCAGCGGAAGTCGGCACGCGAGTACGTACCGCTGCCGAAGCCCAGGGCCCGGTGCGCCCGCAGGGCCGACTCCTGGAGCCGGGACGCCAGGGCGTCCGGGACGCGCGCCGGGCAGACCTCGACGGCCGCCCCGGGCTGGTACTTGGCCGTGTAGTCGAACACCGGCGTCGTCAGCTCGATCTCGATCACGGGGAGCACCTGGTCGCCGACCACGGCCACGGTGAACTCCCGCCCGGGCAGGAACGGTTCCACCATCAGTTCCACCTCCTCGGAGCGCAGCTCGGCGGCGATCTGTACCAGCTGCGACAGCGAGTCGACGCGGTGGACCGACACACTCGAACCGTCCGCGACCGGCTTGGCCACCACCGGTCCGGCCGTCACCAGCCGCTCGACGTCCGGCGGCACGTCGGTCGCCGCGGGACGCCACAGCGCCCGCTCGGCCACCCGCAGCCCCGCCGCGCCCAGCACCGCCTGCGTCCGCCCCTTGTGCCACGCCGCCGCGCAGGTCGCGCTGTCCGCGCCGGTGAACGGTACGCCCGCCATCTCCAGCACGGCCTGTACGTGCCCGTCCTCGCCCCAACCACCGTGCAGGGCCAGGAACACCAGGTCGGCGCCGCGCAGCAGTTCCAGGACCGGGCCGCCGGTCAGGGCGGCGTGCAGGCGCGACCGCAGCCGGTGGCGCTCCGCGCGCGACGGCGGCTCCTTGCCGACCGCGGCTCCCCCGACCGTGTCCCCGGGACGCAGCGGCCCGGCCAGGACCGGATCCGCGGCCGCCGGGTCGACCAGCGTCACCTCGTGTCCGCGTTCCAGCAGGGCCCGGGCGACCGACCAGCCCGAGGCCAGGGAGACATCTCGTTCCGAACTCTCTCCACCGCTCAAGATCACAACACGCATACGGGGATTCTGCCGCACCCGGGTGGCGGGGACCCGTAGCTGCGCCGTACTGCCGCCGGACCAGTCCGGGGCCACGACCGGGGCCGCACTGATCCGGACATCTGATTCGGACCTCTGATCCGGGCACCGGGCCCCACGGCACGCACCGGCCCGAGGCGGGCCGTGCGCGCCACTCACAGGCGCGGGGCCCGCCCGGTGATCAGCAGCCCCCTTCCGTCACTGCTGCACGTCGAGCGTCGTCCGGGCCGGGCGGAGGGCGTTGGGCGGGTGGGGCAGGTGGACGTCGGCTGTGCCGGTGCCCTCGAAGAGCCGGTCGCCCGCCTTGACCGGGGTGGTGCCGAAGGCGCTCTTGAAGGAGGCGGCGCCCTGGCTGGTCAGGGTGAAGGTGATGCGTGCCGTGACCTTGCCGGAGGAGACCCGGACGTTCTTCCGGTCCAGGGTGAACGCCAGGAACGCCGCCCGGGCGGGCCGGGCGCCCCGGACGTCCCCGGAGATCCGGCCGGTGGCGAAGTCCGCCTTCAGGTGGTTGACCCGCAGGTAGCGGCCGCCGCGGGTGAACTCGAAGCCTCCGTCGAAGCGCAGTTCGCCCTTGGACAGGCTGCGGTCGAACGTACCGCCGGTGATCGGCACGGTGACGCACCGCCGCTCATGGGTGCCGGTCAGCCGGGCCGGGCGGACGGCGTTCAGCCGTACATGTGCCATGGCGAGCGCGCGGCCGGCTTCCGGTGCCAGGCAGAACGCACCGCTGCCCGTGCCTACCCGGGTGAGGTCCCCCTGAGGTGCGGGCACCGGGCGCGGGCCTTCCGGGGTGGCGGCCGCGGAGAGACCGCCACCGAGTGGCGCGGTGAGGGCGAGCGCGGTCACACAGGCCGTGGTCAGCAGGCGGCGCGGTGCGGACATGGGGACGTCTCCTTCATGTACGGCTGCGGTCGGCCGCGGCTGACCGGCAGCGTTGCTGTGTTTGCTGAAGGTATTGACGCTGTGCTGCCGTTGGTGACGCTCAAGGCATCAAATCACCCGATTGCCCGACAACGACCGGTGTGTCGTCGTGGGCTTCACCGGCCGTGAGGGCGTAAAGGGGTACGGGTCGGCATCCCGGCGCCGTCCGGCGCGGCCCGGCACCCTAGCAAAGCGAGAGCGCCGTGGCCGTTCTTTGTCGGGTTGGCGCCAACACGGCGGAGGCGGCCCGGCTCCGCATTAGCGTCCTTTTCCCGTCACCCGGAGAAGGAGGGCATGGTGCGAAGTGTCGGACGGCGGCGTTCGGTGACCGGCGGTGTACGGCCGCGGTTCTCGGTGGGCACCGGGCTGGTCGTCGCGGGACTTTCCCTTACGGCCGTGGCCATTCTGCTGCCGGTGCAATTGTTCGCGAGCAGCGGCAGCGCCGCGGGCAGTTCGGCTCCCGCCGCACAGGACGACGGGCTCGGGGTGTGGAACACACCGTCGGGCCCGCTGACACCGCTCGACCGGGAATTCGTCGGAAAGGTACGGCAGGCCGGACTGTGGGAACTTCCCGCCGGCCGTCAGGCACTGCAACGCGGCAAGCGGCAGGCCGTGCGGCACGCCGGCCGGCATTTGACGGAGGGGCACACCGATCTCAATCGGCGGGCCGCCGACGCGGCCCGCGCGCTGGCCGTCCCGCTCCCCGGGCAGCCGACTCCCGAGCAGCGGGGCTGGATCGCACAACTCGACGCGGCCGAAGGCGATACGTACGAGCGGCTCTTCGTGAACCTGGCGCGCCGCGCGCACGGAAAGGTGTTCTCCCTCGTCGCCCAAGTGAGGGCGAACACCCGTAATGCGGTGATCCGGGACCTGGCCACCCGGGCCAATTCCGTCGTCCTCGATCACATCACGGCCCTGGAACAGACCGGACTGGTCGACTTCGGGGCACTCGACGGCGGACCGGTATCCGGCGGGTCCGGCACGGCTACGGTGGCGCCGCCACCCGCGAAGTGAAGCCGAATGACGTGAACAGAAGGGAAGTGATGGTATGAAACGACGGCAGCGGATATCGGCGCGGACGGTGCGTCCGCACAAGAGGACACGTCTGTCGAAGCGGAGCGGAGCGCTGATCGTCACGGCGCTGGCGGCCTGCGGAGGCACGGCGGTGATCGCCGCCCAGGCGCCGGCGGGCACCGGAGCAGGCGGAACGGGAGCGGCCGGGGACGGGGCTTCGGTGGCCGGGCGGACGATCAGCTGTCCGGACGTGGGCCGGCGGCTGCGCAGCCTTCCGGCGCAGGCGGCGCCCGAGGTGAACCGGAACCTCGGGCAGTTGGAGGGCCAGGTCGCCAGGGCGTTCCAGCGCTGGGCGGCCGCCCCGGGCGCGCAGGAGCGCGTGCTGGACGAGCTGGAGCGGGACCGCGGCGCCACCATCGGGCGCATCGCGGAGGCGCTGCGCCGGGCCGGCGGGCAGCCCGGCGCCCTCGACCGGCTGAGCGCGTGCCGGACGACCGGGAAGACCGCCGCCGCGCAGAGCGCTCCGCGGGGCGCGCGGGACGGGAACAGCGCGGACAACGGCCCGTTCCGCAACGACTTCGTCGACATCACCACCGTACGGCCGGACACCGGAGGCGGCGGAGACCGGGGCGGGCGGGGCGGTTCCTTCCGCTCGGAATGCGGGCGCAACGAGAACGGTCACCGCAACCCGGACAACCTGATCGTGGCGCCGGGCGTCAGCAACGGCGCCCACCACCTGCACGACTACGTCGGAAATCTGGCGACGGACGCGTTCTCCTCCGACGACGAACTGGCCACGGCCGGCACGACGTGCGGCAACGGCGACAGGTCCACCTATTACTGGCCGGTGCTGCGGCTGCGGGACAACGGGCGGGAAAGGGACGCGAATGCGCCTGGCGGCGGCCGGGACGGCAATGTGGGCACGATCGTACGGCCCGCCGAAGTCTCGCTGACCTTCGACGGGAGCGCGACGGAAAAGGTCACCGCCATGCCGCCTTTCCTGCGCATTCTCACCGGTGACGCGAAAGCGCTGACGAACGGCCCGGCCGACGCCAACGCCTCGTGGAGCTGCACCGGTTTCGAGGACCGGCAGCTCAGGAACAAGTACCCGGTCTGTCCCCGGGGCAGCAGTGTCGTACGGTCACTGGCGTTTCCCAGCTGCTGGGACGGGCGCACCGTCGACAGCGCCAATCACCGTACGCACGTGGTGTTTCCGGGCCGGAACGGGCAGTGCCGCAGCGGATTCCGGCCCGTTCCCCGGCTGGTGCAGCGGCTGACCTACGCCATTCCGCCGAACACGCTGTACGCGGTGGACAGCTTTCCCGACCAGTTGCACAACCCGGTGACGGATCACGGTGACTTCATCAACCTGATGCCGCAGCGGCTGATGCGTACGGCCGTGGACTGCATCAATTCCGGCCGCGACTGCCGCTGACGCGACTGCCGCCGAAAGGAACGGATTCCCATGAGGTTCCCGTCCGGCCCCGCGCTCCCTCTCCTGGCGGCGGGCGGCCTGTCCTGTGCGATCGTCGTGGCGGGCTACGCGAACAGCGCCCCCGCCCCGGCTCCCCCGCCCGCCCGGCACACGGGGCACACCTCCCCGGCCGGCCCGCCCGCCTCCATGGCACACATCGCCGCCGCCCTCGGCTGCCGCGCCGACATCATCATCGAAGCCCAGGAGCTGCGGGAAGGCGGCTGCACCACCCGCGCCGGTGTCTTCCGTATCCTGACCTTCAGCAGCGACGCCAAGAAGCGCGCCTGGCTCACCGAGGCCCAGGCGTACGGGGGCAGCTATCTCGTCGGCACCCGCTGGTCGGTCACCGGACCTTCCCGGAACGCGCTGCTGCCGCTGCGGGGCAGCCTGGGCGGCACCGTCGAGTCGGGCGCCGGCCACGGCCACTCCCCCTGACGCGCCGCCCCGCCCCGTCCGGTCCGTCCAGTACCGGAACAGTGCCGTCCCGCCCGCGCCAGGGCGGAACGGCGCCGTTCGCTCCGCTTCCCGGGCACCGCCTTCGGTGCCCTTTTTCCGTGTGTGACAGCCTCCCGGCGGTGGTAGTGATCACGGACACGGACGTATGTTCGCGTCCGTGAACTTCCGTGCGATCCCCGTACGTCCCCATATCACCTATCACCCCCGTATCGCTTGCTGGAGGCATTCCATGGCATCCCCGCACCCCGTCGCGCCGACTGCGTCCCCGCTGCCGCTGATGCAGTTAGCCACCGGGTTCTGGGCGTTCAAGACGCTGGCCACCGCCGACGAGCTGGGCCTGTTCGGGGTGCTCGACCGGCTGGGCGGCGGCACGGTCGAGGAGTGCGCCGAGGAGCTGGAGATCGGTGTGCGGCCGGCGGGGATGCTGCTGACCGGCTGCGCGGCGCTGGACCTGCTGGAGCGCCGGAGGGACGGCCGCTTCGTCAACTCGGCGCTGACCGACGCCTATCTGGTGCCGGGCCGCCCGTACCACTTCAGCGGCTGGCTGCGGATGCTGGACCAGCGGCTGTATCCCGGCTGGGGCCGACTCGGCGAGGCCGTCCGCACCAACCGGCCCACCACCTGGGACCCCGACAAGCAGCCGCATCTGTTCGACACCGAGGACCCGGGTCTGCTGTCCGTCTTCTGGGAGGCGATGCACGCGCTGTCGTCGTGGACCGCGCAGCGGCTCGGTGAGGTCGTGGACCTGACCGCCGGGGCGCGGCTGCTGGACGTGGGCGGCGGCTCCGGCGCGTACGCCATCGAGCTGTGCCGGCGGCACCCGGGGCTGAAGGCCACGGTCTACGACCTGCCGAAGGTGTGTCCGGTCGCGGAACGCAACGTCGCCGAGGCCGGGCTGGACGACCGGATCGGCACCCACCCCGGCGACTTCCTCGCCGAGCCGGAGCTGCCCGGCGGGCACGACATCATCGTCCTGTCGATGATCCTGCACGACTGGGACGAGGCCACCAACCGCATGCTGCTGGACAAGTGCTGTGCGGCGCTGCCGCCCGGCGGCACGCTGGTGATCAGCGAGCTGATGGTCGACGACGATCTGACCGGGCCCGCCCCGGCCGCCCTGATGAGCCTGAACATGCTGGTCGAGACCGAGGGCGGGCGTAACTACACGGCGGCGGAGTACGGCTCCTGGCTGGCCGACGCCGGATTCTCGGAGGTACGCAAGGTGCCGTTCGAGGCGCCCGGCGCCAACGCGGCGATCGTCGCCCGCAAGTGACGCACGCCGCCTGACGCGCGCGATGTGACATGCCCGGTACACGCGGTGTGCGGGCCGTCCGCGGTGTGCGTACGGACCGCGGATGGCCCGCACGCACGGCCCTCTCAGGTGTCCAGCTTCTGCTTGGCGGTCTCCGGCAGGGTCAGGTACACGACGAAGGAGACCAGGCAGAGGGCGGACACGTACCAGGGAAAGAGATCCGCGTTCCCGGCCTGCTTGAACCAGGTGCCCACGTACGGCGCGGTGCCGCCGAAGAGCGCCACGGTCAGCGAGTACGGGAAGCCGATGCCCGCGGCCCGTACCCGGGCCGGGAAGACCTCGGCGTTCACGGCGGCGGCGACCGCGGTGTACCCGGTCAGCAGCACCATGCCCGCGCACTGCACGAGCAGCAGCGACCAGAACGCGTCGGTCACCAGGTGCAGCAGCGGTACGGCGAGCACCGCGAAGCCCAGTGCGAAGCCGAGCAGCAGCGGCTTGCGGCCGACGCGGTCCGAGAGCAGGCCGCCGAGCGGCTGGAGCAGGGCGAAGAACAGCAGCGACAGGGTGCCGGCGGTGAGCGCCTCGCTCTTGTCGAAACCTGCGTTGACCTGCGCGTACGTGGGCAGGTAGGTGGTCCAGGTGTAGTACGCGAGGGTGCCGCCGGCGGTGATGCCGCAGATCAGCAGCGACTGGCGCGGGTAGCGGCGCAGCGCCTCGAAGATGCCGGGGCGGGCGGCGGCCTGCTGCTCCTCGCTGCGCGTCTCGCGCGCCCCGCTGCGGATCCACAGGCCGAGCAGGCTGAACACCGCGCCGATCAGGAACACCAGGCGCCAGCCCCACTGTCCCATCTGGCCGTCGGTCAGTACGCCCGCCAGCAGGGCGGCGGTGCCGGACGCCAGGAGCTGCCCTGCGGTGGTGGAGACGTACTGGAAGCTGGAGAACAACCCGCGCCGGCCGGGTCCGGCCGACTCGACGAGGAAGGTCGTGGAGGCGGCGAACTCGCCGCCCACGGAGAGCCCCTGCACCAGCCGGGCCACGACCAGCACGATCGGCGCGAGCACGCCGGCGGCCGCGTAGGTGGGGATGACGGCGACGAGCAGACTGCCGCCGCCCATCAGCAGGATCGTCAGGGTCAGCGCGGCCCGGCGGCCCCGGCGGTCGGCGACCGCGCCCATCAGCAGCCCGCCGACCGGCCGCATGAAGAAGCCCACCGCGAACACCGCGAAGGTGGACAGCAGCGGCACCAGCGGGTTGCCGGTGTCCTGGGGGAAGACCCGGTCGGCGATGTAGACGGCCAGGAAGGAGTACGCGTACCAGTCGTACCATTCCACGGCGTTGCCGACCGACGCCGCGGCCAGCTGCCGCAGCTGCGACACCTGCCGCGGCGCGCCGTCCGGCGCCCCTTCCGCCGTTCCGGCCTCGGCCTGCTCCGCACGTGTCATGGTCCTCCGCTCCGGGTCCTTCTCCTTCGCCCGCCGCTGGGGCAGGATGAGCCGACAGGTGATCATGTACCGGTGAGACGGCCCGCCGCCAGCGGTCGACGGCAGCCGAAAGGAGATGGCAACGTGCGCGTAGCACTGTTCGTCACCTGCATCAACGACACGCTCTACCCGGACACCGGCCGGGCAGTGATCACGCTGCTGGAACGCCTCGGGGTCGAGGTGGGATTCCCGGCTGAGCAGAGTTGCTGCGGCCAGCCCCAGTTCAACACCGGCTACCGGCATCTGACGGAGCCGCTGGTGCACCGCTTCGACCGTGCCTTCGCCGACTACGACTACGTGGTCACCCCCTCCGGGTCGTGCGCGGCGATGGTGCGGGACAACTATCCGCGGATCGCGGCGAAGGCCGAGGCGGAGGGGCGTGCCGGGCGGGAGCTGGCGCGGGCCGCGGCGAGCGCCGTGCCCAAGACGTACGAGCTGACCGAGTTCCTGACCGACGTGCTGGAGGTGACGGACGTGGGCGCGTACTACCCGCACACCGTCACCTACCACCCCACCTGCCACGGCCTGCGGATGCTGGGCCTGGGCGACCGGCCGCGCCGGCTGCTGGAGCGGGTACGGGGGCTGGAGTTGCGGGAGCTGCCGGGCGCCGAGGAGTGCTGCGGGTTCGGCGGCACCTTCGCGGTGAAGAATCCGGCGGTGTCGGCGGCGATGGGCGCCGACAAGGCGCGGGCGGTCCGGGAGACGGGCGCGGAGGCGGTCTGCACGGTCGACAACTCCTGCCTGATGCACATCGGCGGCACACTCCGGCGGCAGGGCGCGGCGGCCCGGCCCGTGCACATCGCGGAGATCCTGGCCGCCACGGAGGCCGACGCGCGGGAACCGTCCCGCGCCCGCGCCACGGAAGGGAGCCAGCGGTGAGCGGTACGTATCTCGGCATGCCCGCGTTCCCCGCTGCCGCCGCGTCCTCCACCCAGGACGCCCGGCTGCGCGGCAACCTGCGCCACGCCACCCACACCATCCGCGACAAGCGGGCCAAGGCGGTGGCGGAGCTGGACGACTGGGCGCGGCTGCGGGCCGCGGGCGCCGCCGTCAAGGACCGTACGCTGCGCCATCTCGACCACTACCTGGAGCAGCTGGAGGAGTCGGTGACGGCCGCCGGCGGGCAGGTGCACTGGGCGGCGGACGCCGCCGAGGCCAACGCCATCGTCGCCCGGCTGGTGCGGGAGACCGGCGAGCGCGAGGTCGTCAAGGTCAAGTCGATGGCGACGCAGGAGACCGGGCTGAACCGGGCGCTGGCCGAGGCGGGCATCAGCGCGTACGAGACGGACCTGGCGGAGCTGATCGTGCAGCTCGGCGACGATCTGCCGTCGCACATCCTGGTGCCCGCGATCCACCGCAACCGGGGCGAGATCCGGGACATCTTCCGGGAGCAGATGGCCCGTTGGGGCCGTCCGGCGCCGGAGAACCTGTCGGACGCGCCGGCCGAGCTGGCGGAGGCGGCGCGGCTGCACCTGCGCGAGAAGTTCCTGACCGCGAAGGTCGCCGTCTCGGGTGCCAACTTCATGGTGGCCGACACCGGGACGCTGGTGGTCGTGGAGTCCGAGGGCAACGGCCGGATGTGCCTGACCCTGCCGGAGACGCTGATCTCGGTCGTCGGCATCGAGAAGGTGGTGCCGACCTGGCAGGACCTGGAGATCTTCCTCCAGCTGCTGCCGCGCTCCTCGACCGCCGAGCGGATGAACCCGTACACCTCGATGTGGACCGGCACGACGGACGGCGACGGGCCGCGCACCTTCCACCTCGTGCTGCTCGACAACGGGCGCACCGACACCCTCGCCGACACGGTGGGCCGCCAGGCGCTGCGCTGCATCCGCTGCTCGGCCTGTCTGAACGTGTGCCCGGTGTACGAGCGGGCCGGCGGGCACGCGTACGGCTCGGCGTACCCGGGGCCGATCGGCGCGATCCTCACGCCGCAGCTGCGCGGTACGGCGAGCGAGCTGGACGCCTCGCTGCCGTACGCGTCGTCGCTGTGCGGCGCCTGTTACGAGGTGTGTCCGGTCGCCATCGACATCCCCGAGGTGCTGGTGCATCTGCGGGAGCGGGTGGTGCAGGGCGGCCGGGTGACGCGGCGCGGTGTGAAGACCGTCCTCAAACCGGCCAAGGGGCACGCCGCGGAGCGGGCGGCGATGCGCGCGGCGGGCTTCGCGTTCGACCACCCCGGGGCGCTGCGCGCGGGGCAGCGGCTGGCGGCCCGTACCCGGCGGCTGCATCCGCGCCGGCTACCGGGCCCGGGGCGCGCCTGGACGGACACCCGGGACCTGCCGCCGGTGCCGGCCGAGTCCTTCCGGGACTGGTGGCGGCGTACGCGTGGAGAGGAGCGGACGAAATGAGCAGCCGGGATGTGGTGCTGGCGCGGGTGCGACGGGCGCTGGCGGACGTACCGCGCGGTGAGGGGTACGAGGATGTGCCGGTCCCCCGCGACTATCTGCGCGTCCATGGTCGCCGTACGCCGGAGGAGCGGGTGACGCTGCTGGCCGAGCGCCTGGCGGAGTACCGGGCGCTGGTGCACCACTGTGCCGGGGACGAGGTGCACCTGCTGGTCATGCGTCTGCTGGCCGAGCACGGCACGCAGCACGTGCTCGTACCGCCGGGGCTGGACCCCAGGTGGATCGCTGCCGCCGACCCCGTCCGCATCCACGACCGCGCGGCGAGCACCGCGCGTGAGCTGGACGCGGTGGACAGTGTCGTGACCGGCTGCGCGGTGGCGGTCGCCGAGACCGGCACCATCGTGCTGGACGGCTCGCCCGACCAGGGCCGTCGCCGGATCTCGCTCGTTCCCGACCATCACATCTGTGTGGTCCGCGTGCCGGACCAGGTCGTCGACTCGGTTCCGGAGGCACTGGAACGCCTCGATCCGTCCCGGCCGTTGACGTGGATCTCCGGCCCGTCGGCGACCAGCGACATCGAGCTGGACCGGGTCGAAGGGGTGCACGGGCCGCGGAAGCTGGAGGTCGTGCTGCTGTCGCAGTGAGGGGCGTGGCCCGGGTGGAGCGCCGGGAAGTGGCGTGCGGACGCCTTGTCATGCACGCCGCCAGTGTTCGACCCTGACGCTTCCTGTTGCCTTACGTTCGGAGCCCTCTCATGAACGTACGCCGCATCGGCCGCCGGTCGTTCCTCGCCACCGGCGCCGCCCTGGCCGGCTGGGCCGCGTTCGCCGCGCAGAAACGCTCCTTCGCCGCCACCGCCGCCACCGCCGAGTGGGACGCCGCCCCGCGGATCTTCCAGGTCGGCCGCGAACCGGCCCGCGCCCGCCTCGTCCCGTACGGGAACCCCCGGGCAGCACGTACCGGGACGTACCGCTCCTCCCCGTACTACCGCTCGCTCAACGGCAGCTGGCGCTTCCACTGGTCGAAGAACCCCGACGAGCGGCCCCGCGACTTCTTCGCGCCGCGCTACGACGACAGCGGCTGGGACCACATCACCGTGCCCTCCAACTGGGAGATCGAGGGCTACCCGGAGCCGATCTACCTCAACGTCAAGTACCCGTGGGTCGGCTACGAGGACCCGCGGCCGCCGCACGTCCCGCACGGCTTCAACCCCGTCGGCTCCTACCGGCGCACCTTCACCGTGCCCGGCTCCTGGGACGGCCGCCGCACCCTGATCTCCTTCCAGGGCGTGAAGTCGGCGTTCTTCGTGTGGGTCAACGGCGAGCGGGCCGGCTACAGCGAGGACAGCTACACCCCGGCCGAGTTCGACATCACCGAGCGGCTGCGCCCCGGCACGAACGTGCTGGCCGTGGAGGTCTACCGGTGGTCGGACGGCAGCTGGCTGGAGGACCAGGACATGATCGACCTGTCCGGGATCTTCCGCGACGTGTACCTGTACTCCATCGCACCCGTGCACCTCCAGGACCTGCATGTCCGCACCGCCCTGGACGCCGCCCACCGCGACGCGGAACTGACCGTGGCCGCGACGGTACGCAACCGGGGCGCGGCAGCGGCGGGCGAACACCGGCTCAGAGCGGAGCTGTACGACGGGCGCGGGCGGCCGGCGCTGCCGTCCCCGCTGACCGCGTCGGTCCGCTTCACCGGCGGACCGGACGCCACGGTCGCCCCGACGGCCACCGTCCGCGCCCCCGACCTGTGGTCCGCCGAGACCCCGCACCTCTACACGCTCGTCCTGACCCTCACCGACCCGGCGGGCCGCACCGTCGACGTACAGAGCACCCGGATCGGCTTCCGTTCCGTCGCGTACGGGCCCGGCACGCTCACCGTCAACGGCCGGCCCGTCGTCTTCCGCGGCGTCAACCGCCACGAGACCGACCCCGACCACGGGCAGGCCGTCCCCGAGGAGCGCATGCTCCAGGACATCCGCATCATGAAGCAGCACAACATCAACGCCGTCCGCACCTCCCACTACCCCGCCGATCCGCGCTGGCTGGAGCTGTGCGACGCGTACGGCCTGTACGTCATCGGCGAGGCCAACCTGGAGTCGCACGGCGTCCGCGACCGGCTGCCCGGCAGCCTCCCGGCGTGGACCGGGGCGTGCCTGGACCGGATGCGGTCGATGGTCGAGCGGGACAAGAACCACCCGTCCGTCGTGGTGTGGTCGCTGGGCAACGAGGCGGGCCAGGGGCTCAACTTCGCGGCGATGGCCGACTGGACGCGCCGCCGCGACCCGTCCCGGCCCGTGCACTACGAGGGCATGAACGCGGTCGCCGACATCGAGAGCCGCATGTACAGCACGCCGGACGAGGTGGAACGGTACGGGAAGTCCGGCAACCCGAAGCCGTTCATCCTGTGCGAGTACGCGCACTCCATGGGCAACAGCACAGGCAACTTGCAGGAGTACTGGGACGTGTTTGAGCGCTATCCCAACCTGCACGGCGGCTTCATCTGGGACTTCGTCGACCAGGCCATCCGCCTGCCCGTCCCCGGGGACCCGAAGCACACGTATCTGTCCTACGGCGGCGACTGGCACCCCGGTTACCCCACCGACTGGAACTTCAGCTGCAACGGCATCGTCGCCGCCGACCGCGCGCCGCACCCCGCCGTCCACGAGGTCAAAAAGGTCTACCAGGCCGTCCGAATGGCCGCCGCCGACCTCGCCACGGGCACCGTACGGATCACCAACCGGCAGTCGTTCCTCGGTCTGGGCGCCTACGAGCTGCGCTGGGAAGTCACCCAGGACGGCGAACGCATCCAGCACGGCACCCTGCCCGCACCGAAAACCGCACCGGGCCAGGACACGACCGTACGCATTCCCTTCAGCCGTCCCGAACGGCCCGCCCCCGGCGCCGAATACTGGCTGAACCTCTCCTTCGTACTGCGGCACGCCACCATCTGGGCGGACGCTGGCCACAGCGTCGCCGCCGAACAGCTCGCGCTGCCCTGGCGCGCCCCCGCACCCGCCGAACCCTCCCCCGCCGGGCTGCCGCCCCTGCACCTCATCGAGTCGGACCGCGCGTTGACCGTGAGCGGACGCGACCTCGAACTCGTCCTCGACAAGGCGAGCGGCACCCTGTCGGCCTACCGCCACCGCGGGCGGGCCCTGCTGACCGCCGGGCCGGTGCCCAACTTCTGGCGCGGCCCCACGGACAACGACATCGGCCGGGGCGCGCAGAACACGCTGCGCACCTGGCGCGAGGCAGGCACCAAGCGCACGGTGACACGGGTGCGGGCCGCCCAGCCGTCCGCCTCCGAAGTGACCATCGAGGTCTCGGCCACCCTGCCCACCACTCCCGCCGCCTCCCGGTGGGACACCGTCTTCACCGTGCGCGGCGACGGCGAGGTACGGATCCGGCACACCCTGACGCCCGGCGCCGGACTGCCCGACCTGCCTCTGGTGGGCGCGCTGCTGACCGTACCGGCCGGGCTGGAGACCTTCACCTGGTACGGTCGCGGGCCGCACGAGAACTACTGGGACCGGCGCACCGCGGCCTTCGTCGGCCGCTACCGCGACAGCGTCGACGCCCAGCTCGGCAACTACGTCCGGCCGCAGCAGACCGGCAATGTGACCGACGTACGCAGCGCCTCGCTCACCGGACGCGACGGCACGGGGCTGACCGTACGCGCGGAACCCGGCGACGGCGCGCCGCTGCTGGAACTGAGCGCCCTGCACCACGCGCCGTCCGACCTGGAGAGCGAGCGGCACGAGCATCCGTACGAGCTGAGGCGGCGCCCCGAGACGGTCCTCGGGGTCAACCACCGGCAGACGGGCGTCGGCGGAAACGATTCGTGGGGCGCGCCGCCGCTGGCGAAGTACCTGTTGCACGCCGACCGGGCGTACAGCTACGCGTACCGGCTGCGGCCGGCGTGACAGCGGTGCCTGCGCTCCACACGGAGCGCAGGCACCCGGACCGGCGGGCCGTCACTCGTACATGACGTACTCGGGCTGCGGCCGCAGCGCCAGGACCTCCTTGTGGGTCATCAGGCGGCTGCCCTCGGTGTCCTCGTCGTAGAAGAGCTTGAAGCCGGTGTGCATCCCGCTGGGCAGGTTCCTGACCAGGTCGTTCCAGGTGCCGCGCTTCAGTCCCGGCGAGCCGATGCCGTCGGCGCACTTGATCGCGGCGACGCCGGGCTGCGGCCGGAACGCGTGCTGGTCCTCGACCACCGAGGTCGCCACCTGGTGGAAGACGAACGCCTTCTCCGGCAGGTCGTGCTCGCGGACCAGGCCGGAGAGGTAGCGGGCGATCTCGGTGAGTTCGCCGCCGTCGGTGCTCCCGTAGGAGTCGCCCGGCTTCTCCCCCGGCCCCATCTCCCACTCGGGGTCCAGCGCGACCCCCACGTCCGGGTGGACCAGCCATTCGCGCAGCGCCTTGACCTCGGCGAGCGCCGAGGCGCGGCCCGGCTGGATGTTCAGGAGCAGCAGCGCGCGGTGCTTCTGCGCCGCCTTGTGGAAGCGGCGGACGGTGTCGGCGGAGGTGCGGGTGCGGTAGGTCCCGTCGGGGCCCGCGCCGGAGTTGGCGACCACGGCGAGGAGTTCCAGGACGGGCAGCGGTTCGCGGCCGTCGGCGTAGGTCTGCGCGAGCTTTTCGATCTCGCGGGCGCGCTGGTCCAGGTCACCGGTGCCGAGGCGGCCGAGTGCGGCGGCTCCGGGCAGGCCGCAGTAGCCGGCGAGCCGGTGACGGGGGAACAGTTCGCGGCCGCCGCGCGGCAGCTCGGGCCGCTTCTTCGTGGGCCTGGGAGTGGGGCTGCCGGTCCGGCTGCCGGGAGTTCCCGACGCCCGGGGCGGCGGCGCGCCGCGTGGTGACGCGTCGCTGTCCGCCGTACCGGCGCAGGCGGTGAGAAGGCTGAGGCCCGCCGCGGCGGTGACGGCCAGGGCGCTCCGGCGGCCCGGCTCGGCTGTGCTGTCGAGCACGTCGCCTCCTTGTGTCCGTTGGTGTCCGTCGGGATTTCGGGGAATCAGGGTGGTGCCCGGTGGGCTGTGTGCCGTTCGCCTTGCCGGGCCTGATCGGCTGAAACACCACTCGCCACGCTTCCTGATCTCTCACGATCAAGATTGCGCCAACTTCGACCGCCGGGCGGGGCGGGCCGCCCCCGCAGGGTGTCCCTCCCGCTGGTAGGCACCGGATGCGTACGCACCTCGGAGGTCTGGGTGTCTCTCCGCCCGCTCGCCAGACTCGTGATCACCGCAACGACGAGAGAGCGAGTGATCACCATGAACGACACCACCGCGTGGCACGCCGGCTGGAGCACCGCCGTACAGCGCCCCAGCACCGGCTTCGACAAGAACTGGTCCGAGGAGGGCTTCGCGGACCAGACGGTACGTCAGGTCGTCCGGGTCACCGGCTCCGGCACGGCGGCCCGCGTCCGCCTCTCCAACCGTTTCGGCGGCGCTCCCCTGGAGGTCGGCGGTGCCGCCCTCGCCCGTACGGACCAGGGCGCGGCCGTCCAGGACGGCACGACGCGCCCGCTGACCTTCTCAGGCGCCGGCTCCGTCCGCATCCCGGCGGGCGGCGAGGTCTGGAGCGACGCGGCCGAACTCCCCGTGGCCCCCTTCGACCGGCTCACGGTGAGCCTGTACTTCCCCCGCCCGACCGGCCCCACCACCTTCCACGCCCAGGCGTTCACGACCGCCTACCGCGCCGAGGGCGACCAGTTGACCGCCACGGACCCGGCCGTCTTCACCGGGACATCCGTGTCCTGGTACGTCCTCGCCGACATCGAGCTGGCGGACGGCGGCCCGGCCCGGCGGGACACCGTGGTGACGTTCGGCGACTCGATCACCGACGGCTTCGCCTCGGCCACCGACGCCGACCACCGCTACTCCGACGCCCTCGCCGAACGGCTGGCCGCCGCAGGCCTGGGCCGCCCGGTGCTCAACGCCGGCATCGGCGGAAACCTGCTGCTCAACGACGCGCCCTGGTACGGCGAACGGGCCGGCGCCCGCTTCCGGCGGGACGTCCTGGACAAGCCCGGGGTACGGACGGTGATCGTGCTCGCCGGCCTCAACGACATCGGCTTCAGCGAGGCGGACGAGACGGACTTCCCGACGTACCGGCCGAACCCGGACCTGTCCGCGGCACAGCTCATCGAGGGCTACCGCGGCCTGATCGCGGCGGCCCACGC
The DNA here is from genome assembly GCF_003865155.1 of Streptomyces paromomycinus. Classification (NCBI taxonomy): domain Bacteria; kingdom Bacillati; phylum Actinomycetota; class Actinomycetes; order Kitasatosporales; family Streptomycetaceae; genus Streptomyces; species Streptomyces paromomycinus. Next base: position 1,066,454 of record NZ_BHZD01000001.1, read on the forward strand.
GGCCGGGGTGCGCGCCATCGGCGGCACGATCACCCCGTTCCAGGGCTCCGAGTACCACACCCCGCGCGCCGAGGCCAAGCGCCAGGAGATCAACACCTGGATCCGCACCTCCGGCGCCTTCGACGCGGTAGCCGACTTCGCGACGGCCCTGGCCGACCCGTCGACCCCGCTGGCACTGCTGCCCGCCTACGACAGCGGCGACCGCAAGCATCCTGGGGACGCCGGGTACCGGGCGATGGCGTCGGTGATCGATCCGGCGTCCCTCTGAACGCGCCTCGGCTCCCCCGCCCCGCTGCCCTCACAACCGCTCGACCACCCGGAACCGTTCGGCCACGATCTGGGTGTCGTCGTCCACCCGGAACTCCGGGTCGCCGATGGCCGCGCGCATCTCGGGGCTGTGCCAGAAGCTCTCGTGGTCGGCCCGCCAGTCGGCCACCGTCTCGTTGCCCTCGCCCTCGTCCACGGCGTGTCGCAGGTCCACGTCGGCCAGGCGCAGCACCCGTACCTCCGTCACCTCGATGACGGCCACGGGGCGGCCGTCGGAGTCGGGGACCTGGAAGCGGTCGCCGGTCCGCGGCAGTGGGTCGTTCTCGCGCTCGTAGTCCGCCAGCAGGCCCGACGTGGTGGTCTTGGCGCCGGAGAGGACGGCGGCGACGAGCCGGTCCCGCAGGGGGCCGGGGAAGGCGAATTCGAGGGATGGCAGGGCTTCGTGAGCTGGCATGCGGCTCACCTTAGAGGGGTGGTGGTGCGGCGCGCCCGCGTATTTCAGGGGCGGGCGTCCCGCACGCCGGCGGCACGGGCCGTGTGCAGGGCCCAGGCCACCATGGGCAGTTGGAGCGGCAGGCGGCCGTAGGCGACGGCCTTGAGGGGTGCCGGGCGGTGGCGCCAGTCGCGGGCCATCTTGATGTTGGCGGGGAAGACGGCGGCGAACAGGCCGGCGGCGGCCAGCGCGCCGGCCCGGCGGGTGCGCGGCAGGGCGACCGCGGCGGCGACGGCGAGTTCGGCGGCGCCGCTGACGTAGGTCCAGGTGCGTGGGGAACCCGGCAGGGCGCGGGGCACGATCGCGTCGAACGGCTTGGGGGCGAGGAAGTGGAGCGCTCCCATGCCGCCGAGCATCCGGGCCATCGTCAGGGCGGAGCGGTCGGCGGATCGTGCCGCGGAACGGTCGGTGGTGCGGTCGGTGGCTGCCACGGGCGCTCCTGAGGTCGGTCCGGTGCGGTCGGGGGCGACCTTACCCGTGAGTCAGGTCGGCGGACAGGGGGTGATCGCCGTTGGGGGCGAGGTGTGCGTCACGCTTGACCAGGGCCGCGTAGCGGCCGCCGAGGGCGAGGAGTTCGCCGTGGGTGCCGCGTTCGGCGATCCGGCCCGCGTCGAGGACGACGATCTGGTCGGCGTCGCGGACGGTGGACAGACGGTGCGCGATGGTGATCGTGGTGCGGCCCTTGGAGAGCGCGTCGATGGCCTGCTGCACCGCGAGTTCGGTACGGGTGTCCAGCGCGCTGGTGGCCTCGTCGAGGACGAGGACGGGCGGGTCGCGCAGAATCGTCCGGGCGATGGCCAGGCGCTGCTTCTCGCCGCCGGAGAAGCGGTGGCCGCGTTCGCCCACAAGGGTGTCGTAGCCCTCCGGGAGGCCCGCGATGTGGTCGTGTATCTGGGCCGCGCGGGCGGCGCGTTCGATCTCCTCGTCGGTGGCGTCCGGCTTGGCGAAGCGGAGGTTGTCGGCGACGGAGGCGTGGAAGAGGTAGGTCTCCTGGGAGACCACGCCGACGGCGCGGGCGAGGGAGTCGAAGTCCAGGTCGCGGACGTCGGTGCCGTCCAGGGCGACCCGGCCGTCCGTCACGTCGTACAGCCGCGGCACCAGGTAGCTGAGGGTGCTCTTGCCGCTGCCGGTCGCGCCGACGACGGCGAGGCTGGTGCCGGCCGGGACGGTCAGGTCGATGTCGCGCAGGGTCGCCGGGGCGGGCGCGGCGACGGCCCCGGTCTCGGTCTCCGTCTCGGTCTCGGTCTCGGGGCTGTCGTACGCGAACGTGACGTGCTCGAAGCGGATCTCGCCGCGCGGCTCGGCCAGACGTACCGGGTGCGCCGGTTCGGTGATGGCCACCGGCAGGTCGAGGTATTCGAAGATGCGCTGGAAGAGCGCGACCGAGGTCTGCATCTGCACGCCGGTGGACAGCAGCGAGACGGTGGGGCGCAGCAGGCCCTGCTGGAGGGTGACGAAGGCGACGAGGGTGCCGATGGAGAAGGCGGGGCCGCCGAACTGGAGGACAAACCCGGCCGACCAGTAGATGACGGCGGGCATGGCGGCCATGACGATGCCGATGGTGGCCATCCGCCAGCGGCCGGCCATGTTGGCGCGGACCTCCAGGCCGACCAGCCGCTCGGACTCGGTGGCGAAGTTCGCCGTGAGGGAGTCGGCGCGGCCCATGGTGCGCCCGAGCAGGATGCCGCTGACCGACAGCGACTCGGTGACCATCGCGGACATCGCGGCCATCTGCTTCTGGCGTGCGGTGGTGATCCGCTTGCGTTCGTTGCCGACCCGGCGGCTGATCCAGACGAAGAGCGGGAGCAGCAGGAGGGAGACCAGGGTCAGCCGCCAGTCGAGGGCGAGCATGGCGACGACGGTGGCGACGACGGAGGTGAGGTTGGAGACCAGGGAGGTCGCGGTGGAGGTGACGGTGGCCTGCATGCCGCCGATGTCGTTGGCGATGCGGGACTGCACCTCGCCGGTGCGGGTGCGGGTGAAGAACGCCAGTGGCATCCGCTGGAGCTTGGCGTAGACGGCGGTGCGCAGGTCGTGCATGACGCGCTGGCCGACGGTGGTCGAGATCAGGGTCTGCAGGACGCCGAAGACGCTGGTCAGGACCGCGGTGACGATCATGCCGGCGGCGAGCAGGGTGAGCAGGCCGGTACGGCCCTGGGGGATCGCCACGTCCAGGACGGCGCGGAGCAGGAAGGGGGAGGCGACCGAGACCAGGGAGGAGGCGGCCACCAGCAGGCCCACCGTGGCCAGCCGGCCGCGGTAGGGGCGGAAGAGGGCGAGGATACGCCGCACCTGGGCCGGCTGGGCCGGGTCTCTGGGCGGCGGGGTCCACTCGGGTCCGTCGGGGCGCATGGGCTCCTTCGCAGGGGTACGGATACGGGTCCCGCCGAGCATAACCAATTGTTACCTATACTCACAATGAGCGTGGTCCTGCTATCCTCCGGCCATGTCCTCCCCCGACCCGGCCACCACCGACCCCGACCTGGCGGAGCAGCTGGTGCGGCTCACCCGCCGGATGCACCGCGCGCAGAAGCGGCACATGGAGTCGCTCGACATCGCGCTGACCCCCGCGCAGACCCGGCTGCTGCGCATCGTGGACCACTACCGCGACGGGACGCCGCCCCGGATGGCCGACCTGGCCGCGCGCCTGGAGGTCGTACCGCGGGCCGTGACGACGCTGGTCGACGCCCTGGAGGCGAAGGACGCGGTCCGCCGGGTGCCGGACCCCGCCAACCGCCGCGTGATACGGATCGAGCTGACCGACACCGGCCGTTCGACGCTGCACGCGTTGCGCGGCGCGCGCCGGGACGCCGCGCGCGAAATCCTGGCGCCACTGACCGCCGAACAGCGGGACGTGCTCGGCGGCCTGCTGTCCACCCTGGTGGACGGAGCGGCCGCACGCTGCTGAAACACTGGACCGGGCGGCCGCACCGGGCGCCGGAGCGCCGCCGGATCCGGACCGGAGGAGAGTCGTCATGCCCTTGCTGGAACCGAAGCCCGGGACCCTGCGGCCGGCCGCCACCGAAGGCCCGTACCCCGATCGGGTGAGCGACCGGCAGGCGGCCGGCACACCGGAGCGGCTGCGCGACGAGCTGACGGCGCTGCTCGGCCCGGACAAGGTGCTGCACAAGATCTCCGACCTGGTGCGGTACGCCTCCGACGCGAGCCCGTACCGCTTCGTCCCGCAGGTCGTCGTCCTGGCCGAGGACGTCGACGACATCTCCGCGGTGTTCTCCTACGCGCACGGCAAGGGCCGCGACGTCGTGTTCCGGGCCGCCGGCACCTCGCTCAACGGGCAGGCGCAGGGCGAGGACATCCTCGTCGACGTCCGCCGGCACTGGGCGGGCGTGGAGGTGCTGGACGACGGCGCCCGGGCCCGTATCCGGCCCGGCACCACGGTCGTACGGGCCAACGCCGCGCTCGCCCGGTACGGCAGGCTGCTCGGCCCGGACCCGGCCAGCGCCATCGCCTGCACGCTCGGCGGCGTGGTCGCCAACAACGCGTCCGGGATGACGGCGGGCACCACCCGCAACTCCTACCGGACGCTGGCCTCGGTCACGCTCGTCCTACCCTCCGGCACGATCGTGGACACCGGCGACCCGGCGGCCGACGAGGAGCTGGCGCACGCCGAACCGGAACTGTGCCGGGGACTGCTGGCACTGAAGGCGGAGATCGAGGCGGACCCGGAGCTGGTGGCCCGCGTCCGCGCCAAGTACGAGATCAAGAACACCAACGGCTACCGGCTCGACGCCTTCCTGGACGGCGCCACCCCCGTCGAGATCCTGCGCGGACTGACCGTCGGCTCCGAGGGCACCCTCGGCTTCATCGCCGAGACCGTCTTCGAGACGCTGCCCCTGAACCGGTACACCTCCACCGCCCTGCTGTTCTTCCCGGCCCTGAGCGCCGCGGCCGCCGCCGTGCCGCTGTTCAACGAGGCGGGCGCGATCGCCGTCGAGCTGATGGACGGCAACACGCTGCGCGCCTCGGTGAGCGTGTCCGGTGTGCCGGCCGACTGGGCGGAGCTGCCGAAGACGACCACCGCGCTGCTGGTCGAGTTCCGCGCGCCCGACGAGGCGGCGCGGGAGGCGCAGGAGGAGGCCGCGCGCGAGGTGCTGGCGGGGCTGGAGCTGGTCGCCCCGGTCGCGTCCGTCACCAACGAGTTCACCCGGGACGCCAAGGCCATCGCCGGGTACTGGAAGGCCCGCAAGGCGTTCGTCACCGCGGTCGGCGGCTCCCGCCCGTCCGGTACGACGTTGATCACCGAGGACTTCGCCGTACCGCCGTCCCGGCTCGCCGAAGCCTGCACGGCGCTGCTCGAACTCCAGGACCGGCACGGCTTCGACGCGGCGGTGGCGGGCCACGCGGCCCACGGCAACCTGCACTTCCTGCTCGCCTTCGACGCCGCCCGGCCCGCGGACGTGGAGCGCTACGCCGCCTTCATGGACGCGTTCTGCACACTGGTTGTCGAGCGCTTCGACGGCTCCCTGAAGGCCGAGCACGCCACCGGCCGCAACATCGCCCCGTTCCTGGAGCTCGAATGGGGCCCGCGCGCGACGGAGCTGATGTGGCGCATCAAGCAGACCGTGGACCCGCACGGCATCCTGGCCCCGCGCGTCCTGCTCGACCGCGACCCGAAGGCGCATCTGCGCGGCCTGAAGACCATTCCGCAGGTCGAGGCGGTCGCCGACCCCTGCATCGAGTGCGGCTTCTGCGAGCCGACCTGCCCCAGCCAGGATCTCACCACGACGCCGCGCCAGCGCATCGTGCTGCGCCGCGAGATGATGCGCCAGGCCCCGGTCTCGCCGGTCACCGGCGCGCTGCTGGACTCCTACGGGTACGACGCGGTGGACACCTGCGCGGGCGACTCCACCTGCAAGCTGGCCTGCCCGGTCGGCATCGACACCGGCGCGATGATGAAGGACTTCCGGCACCGGCGCCACTCCCCCAGGGAGGAACGCGCCGCGGCCCTGACCGCCCGGCACTTCAAGACGGTCGAACGTGCGGCGCGGCTCGCGGTGGCCGCCGCCGCGAAGATCGGCGACCGGATCGGTGACGGGCGCGCCGACCGGCTGCTGCAGTCCCTGACCGGCGCGGCACGCAAGGCCGTACGTCCCGACCTCGTACCGGAGTGGCTGCCGCAGCTCCCCGGCGCGGCGGCACGCGCACTGCCCGCGACCCGGCGCGTGGGCGCCGCCGCGGTCTACTACCCGGCCTGCGTGAACCGTATCTTCGGCGAACCGGACGGCTTCGACGGCCCGTCGCTGCCCGAGGCCGTCGTGGCGGTGTCCGCGCGTGCGGGCAAGCCGGTGTGGATCCCCGACGACGTGGCCGGCACCTGCTGCGCCACCATCTGGCACTCCAAGGGGTACGACGAGGGCAACGCGGTGATGGCCAACCGCATCGTCGAGGCCGCGTGGGGCTGGACGGCGGGCGGGCGGCTGCCGCTGGTCGTGGACGCCTCCTCGTGCACGCTGGGCATCGCCCACGAGGTCGTCCCGTACCTCACCCCGGACAACCGGGAGCTGCACGCCGAACTGACCGTCGTGGACTCGGTCGTGTGGGCGGCGGAGGAACTGCTCCCGCACCTGGAGATCCGGCGCACGGTCGGCTCCGCCGTGCTCCACCCGACGTGCTCCATGCGGCACCTGGGCGACGAGGCGCAACTGCGCGCGGTCGCCGAGGCGTGCGCGACGGAGGTGGTCGTCCCGGACGACGCGGGCTGCTGCGCCTTCGCGGGCGACCGCGGCATGCTGCACAAGGAGCTGACGGAGGCGGCGACCGCCAAGGAGGCGGCGGAGGTGATGTCCCGGCACTTCGACGCGCACCTTTCGGCGAACCGGATGTGCGAGGTGGGGATGGACCACGCGACCGGCGGCCGGGGGTACCACTCGGCACTGCTCGCCTTGGAGCGGGCCACGCGGGGCGAGGGGTGAGGTGGCCCGGGCAGGGGCGGTTCGCCCAGGACACGGTGCTCCCGGCCCATGGTCGTGACGCGCAGTTCCTCGGCGATCACCCGCATGCCGGCCGCGTGGCACGCGTCGGCCGTCTTCTTGAAGGCCGTACGGTCGTCGAGCCGTCCGCCCGGCGATCTCGTAGCTGACGTGCCGGCAGGAGATCCACAACGGCCAGCCCTGGACGCGCTCGGCAGCCGGTGACACCTCGGCACAGCCGTGACACGCATCGCGGGCCGGTCGCGGTGACGGGGGGCGCCTCGGGCCGTCTTCGCGCGGGCAACCGCGTACCGGGCCGCCGTAGGGGGAATGTCCGAGGGAGCCTGCCGTTCCGCCGGTTGACCCGCCAAGGGCTTCTGCAAGAGATTCCAGGGAGTTGTGCAAGAAACGGATCGCGCCCTGCCGCGGTCCGTACCAGGCAGGCCCCGGACCTCCGCACAAAAGATCAGTCCTGGCGGCCCTCTTGTGCAGCGAGCCGCACAAGCGTCAAGGTCCTCAGCGAGGTTCACGCTTCCGCCACGCACCATCCGTTCCTATGGAGGACCGATGAACGAGGCACCATCGCAGAACCACGAGCCCCACGAGAACGACGGCCACGAGACGGGCCACCGGCCCGACGGCACCGGTCCCACCAGGCGCTCCGTTCTGTGGACCGCCGGCGCGGCGGGAGCCGGTCTCGGCATCGGCGGGCTGGGCACGGGCAGCGCCGCCGCGGCCGGCGCGGACCAGGCAGCGGCGGCGGCTGCCACCGGGGCCGCAGCGGCTTCCAAGGGCCGGCACAAGACCATGATCGGCGTACCGTTCGAAAGACGCGGCACGGTACGGATCGGCCTGATCGGCCTGGGCAACCGCGGCATGGGGATGCTGCCCCTCTACCTCGCCATCCCGGGGGTGCGGGTGGTGGCGGTCTGCGACCCGGTCAAGGACAAGGCGGCCAAGGCGGTGCGGCTGGTCACCGCCGCCGGACAGCCCGCACCGACCGCCTACACCAAGGGCGACCACGACTACGAAAACCTGTGCAAGCGCGGCGACCTCGACTTCGTGTACATCGCCACCCCGTGGGACCGGCACTTCGCGATGGCCAAGTCCGCGCTGCTGAACGGCAAGCACGCCGGTGTGGAATGCCCGGTGGCCATGCGCATGGACGAGCTCTGGGACCTCGTCGACCTCTCCGAACGCACCCGCCGCCACTGTATGCAGGTGGAGAACTGCTGCTACGGCCGCAACGAGATGCGCGTCCTGCGCATGGCGCACGCGGGCCGCTTCGGCAGCCTGCTGCACGCCGCGGGCGCGTACAACCACGACCTGCGCCAGCTGATGTTCGACCCGGCGTACTACGAGGGCCCGTGGCGGCGGCTGTGGCACACCCGGCTGCGCGGCGACCTCTACCCCACCCACGGCTTCGGCCCGATCGCCAACTACATGGACGTCAACCGCGGCGACCGGGTGGTCCGGATATCCAGCTTCGGCACGCCCGCGCTGGGCCTCGCCGAGTACCGCGAGGCGCACATGCCGCCGGGCGACCCGAGCTGGCGGGAGACGTACATCGAGAGCGACCGCACCTTCAGCCTCATACAGACCGCCAAGGGCAGGGTGCTGCGGCTGGAGCACGACGTGTCCACGCCGCACCCGTACAGCCGCATCAACAGCCTCGGCGGCACCAAGGGCGTCTTCGAGGACTACCCGGAGCGGATCTACATCGAGCCCGACCACACCAACGACGAGTGGGGCGACTTCAGCAAGTACGCGGAGTGGGACCACTGGCTGTGGAAGGAGCACGCCAACCCGCCCGGCGGCCACGGCGGCATGGACTACATCATGCTGTACCGGCTCATGCAGTGCTTCCACCTGGGGCTCGTACCGGACTTCGACGTGTACGACGCGGCGACCTGGAGCGCGCCGGTGCCGCTGAGCCACGCCTCGATCAAGGCGAACGGCGCGCCGCAGGAGATCCCGGACTTCACCCGGGGGCTGTGGCGCAAGCCGCGGCAGGGCGTGGACTCGCCGAAGCCGACGGAGTGAGGGGCGGGGCCGGGCGGGACCGACGCCCCGTCCGGCCCAGGCGGCCGTCCAGCCGGCTCAGGCGGCGAGGTGCGCGGTGTCCCCCATGACCACGACGGGATGCCGGCGCGGATCGAGCGTGCGCAGCAGCGCGACCATCCCCGCCTTCGAGATGCTCACACAGCCGGACGTGCCGTCACCGTGGTCCAGGTGGAGCCAGATGCCGCCGCCCTTCTTCTTCCCCTGCGGCCGGGTCGGGTCCAGGGGTGTGGTGCCCTTGACGCGGTTGTAGTCGATCGCGATGACGTGGTCGAAGTCGTGCCGGGTCTTCTTCTCCCAGTACGCGGGCGGGGTGAAGGCCGAGGAGTGGGTGTACGGCAGCTTCGCGCCCGGGTCGGGCAGCACGCCGCCCGCGTCGGAGAGGCCGAAGACGCCGACCGGGCTGCGCAGGTCGTCCTCGTGGTGATCGGTGGTCCAGCCCTTCCTGCCGTTGTGCGCGGGCCAGGCCGCGGTGCGTTCCCACCCCTTCGGGGCCTTGGTGTACAGGACCAGCGTCGCGTCGGGCGCATCGGCGCCCTTTCCGTACACGGCCACGACCTGCCGTGCGTCCCCCGGGATGCGGGAGCGCAGCTTCGCGCCCACGCCGGGGATGTTCTTCGTGTGTCCGGCGGCCTCCGCGGCGCGACCGCCGCGGTCCTTGCCGTCGTCCTTCGCCGATCCGCCGCCGGCGCCGCAACCCGCCAGCAGGACCAGACCCATCGTGGCCAGTGTCGCCCTTCGTACCATGCAGCACGCAGTTCGCATGGCTCCCATGGTCGCACCCGGACGGCGCGTACGGGCCGTACGACGCCGGCCCGTTGCGTGCGCCCCGCGCGGAAAACCGGTTGAACCGGAGCACGGTGGCACGCCAGTCTTCCATGGCTCCCCCGAAGCAGCGTCCTTCTTCCTGCCCGTGCGCCTGTACGGCGCCCGGCACTCCCCATCACGCCACGGGGCCGGTCACCGGGCCTCCCGTTCGACACCCGGCCACGTTCAGACCCGGAACGTCGCCATCCGAACCGAACTTTGGACATCATGCACATTCGCGATCTACCTCATGCCGATCCAGGAGTTCCGGACGTCCGCTCCGGGGGCCGCCTGCTCCGGTGGCTCTACCGGAAGCAGCTCGGCGGACAGACCAAGGCGCTGTGCTGGGGGCTGGTGCACACCGGCGGTGTGGCTTCCTTCCCCGTCCCGGTGGGTATCGCGGTGCAGGCCGTCGTGGACCGTTCCGGCTCCCGGCTGCTGCTCGCGGGCGGACTGTTGCTGCTGCTCGGCGTCCTGGTGGCGGTCGGCGACGTGATGCTGCACCGTGCCGCGATCACCAACTGGATCACGTCGGTGGCCCGCCTCCAGCAGCTGCTGGCCCGTAAGACCACGGAGCTGGGGTCCACCATGACCCGGCGGGTCGCCGCCGGTGAGGTCGTCGCCGTGAGCACCGGTGACCTGGAGAAGATCGGCTGGTTCGTCGAGGCCGTCTCCCGGTTCGGCGCCGCGGCGCTCACCTCCGTCGGCGTCTGTGCGGCCCTGGTGGTCTACCAGCCCGTGCTGGGCGTGGTGGTGGCCGTCGGCGTACCCGTACTGGCCCTCGCCGTACTGCCGCTGCTGCCGCCCGCGACCCGCCGCGCCGACGAACAGCGGGACAAGGCGGGCCGGGCCACCGAACTGGCCTCCGACACCGTCGCGGGCCTGCGGGTCCTGCGCGGCATCGGCGGCGAGGAACTCTTCCTCGGCCGCTACCGGAGCGCGTCCCAGGACGTCCGCCGGGCCGCTGTGCGCAGTGCCCGCATGTGGTCCATGATCTCCGCCGTCCAGGTCGTCCTGCCAGGGCTGCTGCTGATCGCGGTGGTCTGGTACGGGGCCGGGCTCGCGCTCGACGGCCGGGTCGGGGTCGGCGAACTGGTCACCGTCTACAGCGCCGTGACGTTCCTGCTCTATCCCTTGCGGCACTTCGAAGAGATCGCGATGGCCTACTCCTTCTCCAAGCCGTCCGCCAAACGCGCCGCGCGCGTCCTGGCGTTGAGCCGTCCCGCCGAAGGGCGCATCGCCGCCGGGGCCGGAGCGCTCGGCGGCGACCTGTACGACCCGGTCACCGGACTGTGCGCGCCGAGCGGTCGGCTGACCGCCGTGGTGTGCGGCGATCCGGACGCGGCGGGGCGGCTCGCCGACCGGCTCGGCGGCCACCCCGCCGACGCCCCGGACGGCACCCCGTCGGTGCTGCTGGGCGGCACCGCCCTGGACGACGTGCCACGCGACGCCGCCCGTACCGCCGTACTCGTCCAGGACAAGGACCCCGTCCTGCTCTCCGGGACGCTCGGTGAGCTGCTGGACATCCCGTCCTCCGGATCCGTACGGGCCGAGGAGGCGCTGGCGGCGGCGCAGTGCGGCGACGTACTGACCGCGCTGGCGCAGGGCTCGGCCGACGACTCCGGCGACCCGATGCGCACCCACATCACCGAGCGTGGCCGGTCCTTGTCGGGCGGGCAGCGGCAGCGGCTGGCACTGGCCAGGTCGCTGGTCACCGACCCGGAGGTGCTGGTACTGGACGAGCCCACCAGCGCCGTCGACTCGCACACCGAGGCCCGGATCGCGGACGGGCTGCGCGCGCTGCGCACGGGCCGCACGACCGTGGTCCTCACCTCCAGCCCGCTGCTGCTGGACCGCGCCGAACGGGTGGTCTTCCTCTGCGCCGACCAGGTCGCGGGCGTCGGCACGCACCGCGAACTCCTGCACACCGTCCCGGCGTACCGGGCCGTGGTGACCCGGGAGACCGAGGAGGACGCCGGGCCGGTGGGTGCGTCGGTGGCTGCTCCGGGCGCCTCGGTGGGCGCTCCAACGGCGTCCGACGGACGTTTCACCCGTACCGACCGGATCGACAAGACCCGTCGGATCGACCAGATCGAGGAGAGCGCATGATCGGCCTGGCGCCACCGGAGCATGATCCGGACGCCCCGCGGACGGCCACGACCCTGCCGGTCGGCTCGCCCGCGACCGTACGCGCCTACGTGGGCGGGCTGATCCGTCGGCACCGGCGCGCCTTCGTCCTGCTGGTGAGCGTGAACGCGGTCGCCGTGATCGCCTCCATGGTCGGCCCTTACCTGCTCGGCGGGCTGGTCGAGGATCTGGGCGCCGGAGCCCGCGACCTCCGTCTGACGGGCGTCGTCGCCCTGTTCGTCCTCGCGCTGGCCGTCCAGACCGTGTTCGTTCGCCTGGTACGGCTGCGCGGCGCGATGCTCGGCGAGGAGATGCTGGCCGACCTGCGCGAGGACTTCCTCGTACGGTCCGTGGCCCTGCCGCCGGGCGTGCTGGAGCGGGCCGGGACCGGCGACCTGCTGTCCCGCATCACGACGGACATCGACCGGCTGTCCGAGGCGATGCGCGAGGCGGTGCCGCAGCTGTCCATCGGCGTGGTCTGGATCGTGCTGCTGCTCGGCGGCATGACCGTCACCGCGCCCCCGCTGGCGCTGTCCGTCCTCGTCGCCCTGCCGGTCCTGCTCGTCGGCTGCCGCTGGTACTTCAAGCGGGCCCCGCACGCCTACCGGTCCGAGGCGGCCGGGTACGCCGCGGTCTCGGCGGCGCTGACCGAGTCGGTGGACGCGGGCCGCACCATCGAGGCGCACCGGCTCGGCGAACGGCGCATCAAGCTGTCCGAACGCCGGGTCCGCGAATGGACCCAGTGGGAGCGCTACACCCTCTACCTCCGCTCGGTGCTCTTCCCGGTCGTCAACGTCACGCACGTACTGATCCTGGCCGCGGTGCTGCTGCTCGGCGGCCTGTTCGTGCTGCGCGGCTGGATCACGCCCGGCCAGCTGACGACGGGCGCGCTGCTCGCGCAGATGATGAGCGAGCCCGTGTCGATGATCCTGCGCTGGTACGACGAGCTCCAGGTCGCCCAGGTCTCCATCGCGCGGCTGGTGGGCGTACGGGAGATCGAACCGGACGCCGCCGACGAGCGGACGCAGCCGTCGGGGCGGGACGTACGGGCCGACGACGTGCGGTTCGGCTACCGCACCGGCGTGGACGTCCTGCACGAGATCTCCCTGCGGGTCCGGCCGGGGACACGGGTGGCGCTGGTCGGGCCGTCCGGCGCGGGCAAGTCGACCCTCGGGCGGCTGCTCGCCGGGATCTACGCGCCGCGCACCGGCACGATCACGCTCGGCGGCGCCGAGCTGTCCCGGATGCCGGCGGAGCGGGTGCGTGCGCACGTCGCGCTGGTCAACCAGGAGCACCATGTCTTCGTGGGCTCGCTGCGCGACAACCTGCTGCTGGCCCGTACGGACGCCGAGGACGCCGAACTGTGGGCCGCGCTCGGCGCGGTCGACGCGGACGACTGGGCCCGGGCCCTGAAGGCGGGCCTGGACACCGAGGTCGGCTCGGGCGGCCACACCCTGACACCGGCCCAGGCCCAGCAGATCGCCCTGGCCCGGCTGGTGCTCGCCGACCCGCACACCCTCGTCCTCGACGAGGCGACCTCACTGCTGGACCCGCGCGCGGCCCGGCATCTGGAGCGCTCTCTGGGCCGGGTCCTGGACGGCCGTACGGTCGTGGCGATCGCGCACCGGCTGCACACCGCGCACGACGCGGACGTGATCGCGGTGGTCGAGGAGGGCCGGATCAGCGAACTCGGCAGCCACGACGACCTGGTCGCGGCGGACGGGGCGTATGCGGCGCTGTGGCGGTCCTGGCACGGGTAGGACGCGGGTCGGGTGGACGCGGGTCCGGTGGGGCGCGGGTCGGGTAGGACGCGGGTCGGGGGCGGCTCGGGTCGGGGGCGGCTCGGTAGAGCAAGGGATACAGCAGCGCGACGGGCAGCCCGGGGCAGCGTGGCTATCGGGAACCGGGAGCGCCCGTGGCGCTGCGGATCAGATCGGCGGTGGGACGGTGGCCTCGCCGGAGAAGAGCTGCTCGCTCGATGGGTCGGGCCCGGTCGCAGCCGACGGTCACCTCGGCGGAGGTACCGACGGTCACCTCGGCGGAGGTACGGGCCCCACCCAGGTGACTGTAGAGGTCGGACAGCGTCAGGCTCCGCCGCCGGTCCTCGAAGGTGATCGAGCCGCCCATGGCGGTCCCGCCCGCCGCCAGGTCCAGGGAGACGGCTCCCCGGTGACCGGCAGGTCCACGCAGACGGTCGGAGCCGGTGAGCCGGGCCGGTCTCCCGGCTCGCAGAGCGCTCCCGGCCTCGGTGAACCGGTGGACGGCGGGACCCGTCAGACACATACGGCTGTCTCCCGTGACCGGGACGGTCAGGCCCTCGGCGTGGGCGGGAGGCAGGGTGACCGCCGCAGCCACGGTGTATGCGGCGGCGGAGAAGTTGATCTTGTTCCTCGTCATGGTGGCCGCTCCGGGACATCACGGCCCAGGCCGTCACCGCGCTTGCCCTCACATCACAGGAGCTACAGCGAACCGGCAGACCGGGCCTGTCCTCGCGGAAGGGGCAACGACCAGGAGCCGGACGCAACACCGGCGGGCGGCCACCGGGCCACCGGGCCACCGGGCCACCGGGCCACCGGGCCACCGGGCCACCGGGCCACCGGGCCACCGGGCCACCGGGCCACCGGGCCACCGGGAGGAGCCGACCACCTGCCGTGCTGTCTGCCTCCACCCCGTCCGTGCAGCCCCGCCGCCCGCCGTCCCCCGTCCGCCATCCGCCATCCGCCATCCGCCATCCGTCAGATGTAACCCAGCGCCCCCAGCGCTCCGATCCCGCCCAGCAGCATGAACGCGGGCATCAGCACCTTCAGCTCCACCCAGCTTCCGGCGCGGAACCGCATGGCCTTCGGCGGGCCGAGGGGGTACCAGCGCTTGCGGCCGATCGGTATGGGCCACAGGATCGGGCAGCCGGAGACGGTCAGTGCGTCACCGATGTCGTGGACCAGCGCGCCGAGCACGATCGGCAGACCCAGCCACAGGTACTCCTGGCCGGGCTCGGTGAACAGCCAGCCCGCCCCGTTGCCCGGCTCGTCGAGGACTCCGGCGAGGATCCAGGCCGTCGCGGCGCCCAGCAGCCACACCAGGACGTCGCTGGAGACCCGGGCCGCCCGCCACAGCAGCCCTTCGATGGCCAGCACCATGTGGACGAAGAGGATGCCGAGCACCGCCCAGCGGCCGCCCTGGACCGCCAGGAGGGACATCCCGGCGCCGACCAGGACCGCCCACACCCACGTATGGGTGAGGGTGCGGTGCCCGCCGTTGCGGTTGGAGTCGCCGCGCATCTTCGTGGCTTTGTAGACCGCGTGCGAGATGGTGTCGACGACGCCGCACACCGTTCGCGAGAGCGGTCCGAAGGCACGGGATATCGTGGCCGACTTGTGGTCCAGATCGGGGGCGAGTGCCGCGCCGGCGCTGATCAGTGCGCCGACGACGAGCACCGGCCAGGGCATCGGGTATCCCGCGGCCGCCGTCGCCGCACCCACCCCCAGCCAGGCCGCGGCGCCGGACAGCGAGTGCGCCGGTCCCATCATGGTCGTTCCCCATCCCGGATCGATCTGGACGTCTTGCTCGGATCCCGGGTTTCTGACGCCGGGTCGGCGACACAGCGTAGCGTCAGATGATCTAGGTCTGACCCGCCGGTTGTCCGATCCGGACCACGGGAAGGCAGTATGGGGGGCGTGACCCTCATCGATCATCTCCCGAACGACGCCGACCCCGATGCCCTCTTCGAAGCCTTTTCGAGCTGGGCCGAACAGCAGGGCATCGCGCTCTACCCTGCCCAGGAGGAGGCGCTGATCGAAGTGGTCTCGGGGGCGAACGTCGTGGTGTCCACCCCCACCGGCTCGGGGAAGAGCCTGGTCGCGGCGGGCGCCCACTTCAGCGCGCTGGCCCGGGACGAGGTGACCTTTTACACCGCGCCGATCAAGGCACTGGTGTCGGAGAAGTTCTTCGACCTGTGCAAGCTCTTCGGCACCGAGAACGTCGGGATGCTCACCGGCGACGCCTCCGTCAACGCGGACGCGCCGGTCATCTGCTGCACCGCCGAGGTGCTCGCCTCCATAGCGCTGCGGGACGGCAAGGACGCCGACATCGGCCAGGTCGTCATGGACGAGTTCCACTTCTACGCCGAGCCGGACCGCGGCTGGGCCTGGCAGATCCCGCTGCTGGAACTGCCGCAGGCGCAGTTCGTGCTGATGTCGGCGACGCTCGGCGACATGTCGCGGTTCGAGGAGGACCTGACCCGGCGCACCGGCAGGCCAACGGCGGTCGTGCGCTCCGCGACCCGGCCGGTTCCGCTGTCGTACGAATACCGGGCGACCCCGATGACGGAGACCCTGACCGAGCTGCTGGAGACACGGCAGGCCCCCGTCTACATCGTGCACTTCACCCAGGCCGCGGCGGTGGAGCGGGCGCAGGCGCTGATGAGCATCAACATGTGCACCCGCGCCGAGAAGGACGAGATCGCGGCGCTCATCGGCAACTTCCGCTTCACGACGAAGTTCGGACGCAATCTGTCCCGTTATGTCCGGCATGGTATTGGTGTGCACCACGCCGGCATGCTGCCCAAGTACCGCCGCCTGGTCGAGAAGCTCGCCCAGGCTGGCCTGCTCAAGGTCATCTGCGGTACGGACACTCTCGGCGTCGGCGTCAACGTCCCCATCCGGACCGTGCTGTTCACCGCGCTGACCAAGTACGACGGCACGCGCGTGCGCACTCTGCGGGCCCGGGAGTTCCACCAGATCGCGGGGCGCGCGGGACGGGCCGGTTTCGACACCGCCGGTTTCGTCGTCGCCCAGGCGCCCGAGCACGTCGTGGAGAACGAGAAGGCGCTCGCCAAGGCCGGCGACGACCCCAAGAAGCGCCGCAAGGTCGTCCGCAAGAAGGCGCCGGAGGGCTTCGTCAACTGGGGCCAGAACACCTTCGAGAAGCTGATCGCCTCCGAGCCGGAGCCGCTGACCTCCCGCTTCCGGGTCACTCACGCGATGCTGCTGTCCGTGATCGCGCGGCCCGGCAACGCCTTCGAGGCGATGCGCAAGCTGCTGGAGGACAACCACGAGCCGCGCCGCAACCAGCTGCGGCACATCCGCCGCGCCATCGCCATCTACCGCTCGCTGCTGGACGGCGGCATCGTCGAGCGCCTGGCCGAGCCGGACGCGGAGGGACGGATCGTCCGCCTGACCGTCGACCTCCAGCAGGACTTCGCGCTCAACCAGCCGCTGTCCACCTTCGCGCTGGCGGCGTTCGACCTGCTGGACCCGGAGTCGCCCTCCTACGCGCTGGACATGGTCTCGGTCGTGGAGTCCACCCTGGACGATCCGCGGCAGATCCTCGCGGCCCAGCAGAACAAGGCCAAGGGCGAGGCGGTGGCCCAGATGAAGGCCGACGGCGTCGAGTACGAGGACCGCATGGAGCGCCTCATGGACGTCGAGTACCCCAAGCCGCTGGAGGAGCTGCTCTCGCACGCGTACAACCTCTACCGCAAGAGCCACCCGTGGGTCGGCGACCACCCGCTGTCGCCGAAGTCGGTCATCCGCGACATGTACGAGCGGGCGATGACCTTCACCGAGTTCACCTCGTTCTACGAGCTCGCCCGCACCGAGGGCATCGTGCTGCGCTACCTGGCGAGCGCGTACAAGGCGCTCGACCACACCGTGCCGGACGACCTGAAGTCCGAGGACTTCGAGGACATCATCGCCTGGCTGGGCGAGATGGTCCGCCAGGTGGACTCCAGCCTGCTGGACGAGTGGGAGCAGCTGGCCAACCCGGAGGAGGAGACGGCCGAGGAGGCCGCCGAGCGGGCGGACCAGGTCAAGCCGGTCACCGCGAACGCGCGGGCGTTCCGGGTGCTGGTACGCAACGCCCTCTTCCGGCGGGTCGAGCTGGCGGCGCTGGACAAGGTCGAGGAGCTCGGCGAGATGGACGCGGAGTCCGGGTGGGACGCGGACGCCTGGGGCGAGGCGATGGACGCGTACTGGGACGAGTACGACGAGCTGGGCACCGGTCCGGATGCGCGCGGGCCCAAGCTGTTGCAGATTCAGGAGGAACCCGAGCACGGGCTGTGGAAGGTACGGCAGACTTTCGCCGACCCCAACGGCGATCACGACTGGGGCATCTCCGCCGAGGTGGACCTGACGGCCTCCGACGAGGAGGGGCGCGCGGTCGTGCGCGTCACCGCCGTGGGCCAGCTGTGACCGGTCGGTGCGCCCCGCACGGGGCGCACCGCTCAGCAAGGGCGTCGACACACCCGACGGAGGACGTACGGCCATGACCAATCCCGCCGAGCGCCTGGTGGATCTGCTGGATCTGGAGCAGATCGAGGTGAACATCTTCCGCGGCCGCAGCCCGCAGGAAAGCCTCCAGCGCGTCTTCGGCGGGCAGGTGGCCGGACAGGCGCTGGTCGCGGCCGGGCGGACCACCGAGGGTGACCGTCCCGTGCACTCGCTGCACGCGTACTTCCTGCGCCCGGGGCGTCCGGGCGTGCCGATCGTGTACCAGGTGGAGCGGGTACGGGACGGGCGCTCCTTCACCACGCGCCGGGTGGTCGCCGTCCAGCAGGGACGTACGATCTTCAACCTGACCGCCTCCTTCCATCAGCCCGAACCGGGCTTCGAACATCAACTGCCGATGCGCCGTGTGGTGCCCGCCCCCGAGGAGCTGCCGACCGTCGCGGACGAGGTGCGTGAGCACCTGGGCGGGCTGCCCGAGGGGCTGGAGCGGATGGCCCGCCGGCAGCCCTTCGACATCCGCTACGTCGACCGGCTCCGCTGGAAGCCGGAGGAGATCGAGGGGGCGGAGCCGCGCAGCGCGGTCTGGATGCGCGCGGTCGGGCCGCTGGGCGAGGACCCGCTGGTCCACACCTGCGCGCTGACCTACGCCAGTGACATGACCCTGCTGGACGCCGTCCGCATCCCGATCGAACCGCTCTGGGGCCCGCGCGGCTTCGACATGGCCTCCCTCGACCACGCGATGTGGTTCCACCGCCCCTTCCGCGCGGACGAGTGGTTCCTCTACGACCAGGAGTCCCCCATCGCCACCGGCGGCCGGGGCCTGGCCCGCGGCCGCATCTACGACCGCGCGGGCAACCTCCTCGTCTCCGTCGTCCAGGAAGGTCTCCTGCGCCCCCACAGCAAGGAGCACAGCCTGGAACAGCCGTACGCGGAGGGGACGGGAGCGTAGACGTTTCCGGTCGCCTTTCGCGGGTCGCTCCGTCTCTCGCAGGTCGCCCCGTCTCTCGCAGGTCGCCTCGTCTCTCGCGGGTCAGGAATCGCGAGGGGCCGGCCGCGGAGTGTGCGCCAGGACGGGTGGACGGGGCGGCGGCAGTGAGGGGGCGGGAACGGTGGCGGTCGCGGAGGCCGAGACGGCCGTAGGGGCCGCAGACCCCGTACGCATCGTGGGACCCGTGGGAGCTGTGGGGCTCGCAGGGATACGGAAGGGGGCGTCTCCCGGTCCGGCCGGTGAGGTGTCGCCCGGTCGGGTGGGGTGGCGCAGGCGGTCGGCCGCCGGTTGTCGGTGGCGGGCACGGTCGAGGGAGCGGGAGAGGTTGACGCGGTACCAGAGCACCTCGTCGAACTCCTCCGCCGTCGTCGCCCGCTCGACCGCCTCCCTGGCCGCCGGGCTCGCCCCCGGCAGGGCCAGGGTCGGGCGCAGACGCCGCAGCACGGAACGTTCCAGTGGGTCTTCGGCGACCGAGGCCAGCTCCTCCGGTGGCAGTACCGCCGCGATCACCGCCGCCGACGCCCAGCCGTCCGCCGCCTCGCCCATCAGCCGGGCGACCCGGCGGCTGCGCCACTTCCGGCCGCGCCAGTCCTGTCCGCCGTCGAGCATGACCCGGAGCACCGCGGGGAGGTCACCCCGCAGCAGCTCCGGCTCGCGGGCGGCGCATTCCGTCAGCTCCGTCGCGAGGTAGATCCAGACCACGGCGCCGTAGCGGTTCACATAGAAGCGGACCGGGGCGAAGCAGCCCGCACGGGCCAGCCGGAGGAAGCGGCCCGCGCCGATGCCCAGGAGTTCGGCGGCCTCGGCCGCGCCGACCGTCCGAAGACGCTCACGCAGCGTGCCGGGGAAGCCCTCTTCGGCGCGCAGCCGCCGTACCTCTTCCACCGGCACCCGGCGCCGCCTCCACGGACCGGCCGGGCCGGGCCGCGCTTCCGGATCCGGCGGCAGCGTCAGGATCTCACCCAGCTGGGCCGCCAGCTCGAACTCGCCGCTCCGCAGGCCCAGTTCGCGTGCCGCCCGCCCCGGCGTGAGCAGCTCCCCCACGATGGGCGGCTCCTCCGCCGTGAGCACCGTCGACGCCGGCCGCCCGTCGCACATCACCGTCATGTCGCACTCCCCCGTCATCGTTCGCATCACGGGATCCGCCGCGGATCCCCGCCGGTTCGTTACCGACAGTGACGACGATAGCGGTGAGGTACGACAGTCGGTCAACCCCTGCCTTCAGCCCTGTGGACAACTTTCCGATCGCCGGGCCGCAACCCCCAGGTGTTCCCCCACACGGTTGACCAACAGCGCCATTTCGTAGGCGATTTGTCCCATGTCCGCCTCGGGCCCCGCCAGTACGCACAGGCAGCTGCCGTCCCCCGCCGCCGTCACGAACAGCACGCCGTCGTCGAACTCGACCATCGTCTGCCGCACCCGCCCGGCCTCGAAGTACCGCCCGGAGCCCTTGGCGAGGCTGTGCAGCCCCGACGCGACCGCCGCCAGATGCTCGGCGTCCTCCCGCGCCAGCCGCTCGCTCGCGCTCGTGACGAGTCCGTCGTCGGACAGGACCAGGGCGTGCCGCACCTGGTCGATCCGTTCGGTCAGGTCGTCCAGCAGCCAGTCGAGTCCGCTGCTCAGTGCCATACCGCATCCTCCCCGTGTCCCCGTGGGCAACTGCCGTGCAAGCCTGGACCACCCGTGCCGTCCGGGCAAGCGACCGGGCCGGGCCGACGCGCTCGGTGCGGCCGTGCGGCCCGTTCGCGCCGTATGGCGCAGGATGGCGGTATGGCACGCAAAATGAGCAAGGACGAGTGGCAGAGCCTCCTGTCCGAGGGCACCCGCACCGGCAAGCTGTCGACCGTACGGGCCGACGGCAGCCCGCACATCGCGCCCGTGTGGTTCCTGACTGGACGGCGACGATCTCGTCTTCAACACCGGCGCCGACACGGTCAAGGGGCGCAACCTCGCCCGGGACGGCCGGATCGCGCTCTGTGTGGACGACGACCGCCCGCCGTTCAGCTTCGCGATCGTGGAGGGCCTGGCCGAGACCAGCGACGCACTCCCCGAAGTGCGCGCCTGGGCCACCCGTATCGCGGCCCGCTACATGGGCGAGGACCGGGCCGAGGAGTACGGGGCACGCAACGGCGTACCCGGGGAACTGCTCGTACGGGTCCGGATCAGCAAGGTCGTCGCGGTCGCCGACCTGGCCGGCTGATGCCGCCGGGCCGCGCTCCGGCGCCGAGGCCCGCCGGAGCATGACCGCCGTGGGCGCGCGCTCATCCCACCGAGTCGAGCAGCCGGGCGGCGTGCACCCGCCCGGCGTGCTCGATCAGCCGTATCAGCACTTCCTTTCCCGAGTCGCGGTCGCGCGCGTCGCACAGCACCACCGGGGTGCCCCGGTCCAGGTCGAGTGCCCGCGCCACTTCGCCTGCCCCGTAAGCGCGCGCTTCGGCGAAGCAGTTGACGGCCACCAGGAAGGGAATCCCGCGATTCTCGAAGTAGTCCACGGCGGAGAAGCAGTCCTCCAGCCTGCGGGTGTCGGCCAGCACGACGGCGCCCAGCGCGCCCTGCGCCAGGTCGTCCCACAGGAACCAGAACCGGTCCTGCCCCGGCGTGCCGAAGAGGTACAGCGACAGTCCGGCCCGGATGGTGATGCGGCCGAAGTCCATCGCCACGGTGGTCGTGGGCTTGCGCACCATGTTCCGGGCATCGTCCAGCGCCGCGCCCGCCTCGCTGAGCTGTTCCTCCGTACGCAGCGGCCGGATCTCGCTCACGGCACCGACCAGTGTCGTCTTGCCGACCCCGAACCCGCCCGCCACCAGGATCTTCAGAGCCAGCGGACCGTCGTCCACGCTGTCGTCCGGGGTGTCCGCGGGCCCGGCGGCAGGCGCTACGGATACGTCGTGGGATTCGTCGTGCGCCTCGAAAACCATGGCGAGGACCGTACTCCTTTCGCTACACAGCGTGGCACGGAGTTGACAAGTTCGTACGCTTCGGAAGAAGGTCCCGGCCGCGGTCCGGCCGGATGCCACCAACGGGGAGCCCGCGCCGCCGACCGGCCGACGCGCCGGCGGGACGCGAGAAAGAAGGCTGATGATGTCCACCCATGAGGCCACCGGTACCGGCACGGACATCGCGGCCGTTCCCGCCGCGGGCGACAACGAGGCCGGCCCCTGGCACAACGTCTGCCGCATCTGCCATCCGCGGGAGTCGCCCGTACGGCCGCTGGTCGCCATCTGCGGTGAGCCGCTGCTCGGCATCCGGGCCGCCCGGGACGCGCCACGGTGCGAACTGTGCGACTACCTCACGCCGCTGCACGAGCGGGGCCACCGGACCTGAGAGGCAGGGGGACGGTGCCGCACGGCCGGAGCGGCATCGGTTCCGGTCCGCCGAGCACGCGAACAGGGGCACCCGCTCCTGCTAGCTTGGTTAGCAAACCTAACTAGGTAGGCGAAGGGACCACATGTCTCAGCAGCAGTGGAACACTGTCGACGACTACTTCAACTCCTTGCTCGCCCCGGACGACGAGGTGCTGCACGCCGCGTTGCGCGACAGCGAAGCCGCCGGCCTCCCCCACATCAGCGTCACCGCCACCCAGGGCAAACTGCTCCACCTCCTGGCCCGGACGCAGGGCGCCCGGCGCATCCTGGAGATCGGCACACTCGGCGGCTACAGCACCATCTGGCTCGGCCGCGCCCTGCCCGCCGACGGCCGTCTGATATCCCTGGAGGCGAATCCCACGCACGCCGCGGTCGCCCGCGCGAACCTCGCGCGCGCCGGGCTCGCGGAGCGCACCGAGGTGCGCGTCGCCCCGGCGCTCGACAGCCTCGCGCAGCTCGTCGCCGAGCATGCCGAACCGTTCGACCTGGTCTTCATCGACGCGGACAAGCCGAACAACCCGCACTACCTGGAGCGGGCCCTCGAACTCACCCGCCCCGGCAGCCTGATCATCGGCGACAATGTCGTGCGGGGCGGGGACATCGCCGACGGCGGGAGTACGGACCCCTCGATCCGCGGCATCCGCCGGTTCCTGGAACTGATCGCGGAGAACCCGAAGCTGACCGCCACCGCGGTACAGACCGTGGGCAGCAAGGGGTACGACGGGTTCTCCCTGGCCCGGGTGAACGGCTGACCAACCGCCGCTACGGCCCCACGGCCGCCTGACGACGTCCACCGTACGCACCGCGCGCCACGACGCACCGCCTCACCCCGGCGCACCCCACTCACCGAAGGCTGATCCTGTTCCCGGCGGAGACTTCGGCGCCGACCACGCCCGAACCGGCGTAGCGGACATTGTTTCCCGTGGCCGTTCCGCCGGAACAGGAGGCGAACAGTATCGCGGTGCCGTCGCCGCCCTGGCTGTATTTCACGACGTTTCCGGTGACCACACCTTCGTGGACGTACTGCAACGCTATGCCGTTCGAACTCGCCCAGTCACGGATGATGTTCCCCGTGACGACGACGTTCTCCATCGGCGTGTCCGCCATTCCGTAGACGCCGATGGTGGCGTAACGCGGCCCCTGGCCCGGCTGCTGTTCCAGCCCGGTGTGCGTCAGGACATTGTGCGCGATGATGATGTCCTCGGTCTGCGACCAGAACCACGACCGGTACTGCGCGGCGGGATCCACCTGCACCTGAATTCCGCTGTTGCAGTCCTCGACGATGTTGTTCGCGATGACCGCATGGCGCCAGTTGTGCGCGCGTACGGCGTAGTTCTTGGCGTTGGTGATCCTGTTGTTCACCACCCGCAGACCGTCGTGGAACCGGCCGGGGAAGGTGGCCGTGTGCGTGCCCACCAGGGCTCCGTACCCGTCGGCCGTGCAGCCGTCCACGACGATGCCGCTGCTGTGCGTACCGTCCGGGGCCTCCTGGACCTCGATCGCCTCGGAGAAGAACCGGGTCGGTGTGGTGGCCTTGAAGCGCCGGAAGACGCAGTTGCGCGCCGTGCCGTTGCGGATGCCGTGGAACTCGATCGCGTGCCAGTCCGGAATGTTCTCGACCACCAGGTCCGCGTACAGGATGTTTTCCGCGGAGCAGAAGGCGAACATGTCCAGCGGCCGCGGATTGCCCGCACCGCCGTCCCACAGACCGCCGTAAATGCTGATGTCGGACGCGCCGTTGTAGCCGTCGTGGGAGAAACCACCGCCCCAGAGCGTGTCGATGGTGGAGGTGTCGCTGCGGAAGATGTGGGCACCGTGGGCGATCACGGTCAGATTCCCCGAATCCGGTACCACTGTTCCCGTGCTGTGCATCCGGTACCGCCCGGGGGGAATCACCAGCGTTCCGCCGCCGGCGTCACAGATGGTGGTCACCGCGTGCTGCAGGAGAGCCGCCGCGTCGACGAGGCCCTGCGGATCGGCACCGAAATGGTCGACGAAATTCCACTTCCCCGTGTCCGTCATGCCTGCATGATTACGCCGGGCGGCCGGGAACGTAAGACATCGAAGGGCAACAGTTGTGGCCCCGGCCACCCTGGCCACCCCGGCCACCGCGGCCCCCGGGCGATCAGTGGCACCTAGAGTTGCCGTATGGACGACGACGCCACCAAGGCTCCCGAGGACACCGTTCAGGCGCACGACGTGCGGGAGTTCTTCGGCTCCCGGGCCCGCGACTGGGACGCGCGGTTCCCCGACGACGGTCCCGCCTACCAGGCGGGGGTCGCGGCGATGGAGCTGCGCACGGGAGACCGGGTGCTGGACGCGGGCTGCGGTACGGGGCGGGCGCTGCCTGCCCTGCGGGCCGCCGTCGGGGCGGACGGTACGGTGCTGGGCGCCGACCTGACGCCCGAGATGCTCGCGGCGGCCGTACGGGCCGGACGCGCGCGCCTGGCGCCCCTGCTGCTCGCCGACGTGCAGCGGCTCCCCCTGCCGGATGCCGCGCTCGACGCGGTTTTCGCCGCCGGGCTGCTGTCCCATCTGGCCGACCCCCGGGCGGGGCTCGCGGAACTCGCCAGGGTCGTACGACCCGGAGGCCGGCTCGCCCTGTTCCACCCGGTCGGGCGGGCCGCGCTGGCCGCGCGGAAGGGCCGCCCGCTCACACCGGGCGACGTACGGGCCGAACCCAATCTGCGGCCGCTGCTGGCGCGCACCGGCTGGGACCTGATGCGGTACGTGGACGAGGACGCCCGCTACCTGGCGCTGGCCGTGCGTCAGGGCACCTGAGACGCGTCCAGGGCCCTGGGCCAGGCGTCCGGGGCACGGTAGTGGTTCTGGTGGCCCGCCGTGAGGACGGCGCGCAGTGGGGCCAGGTGCTCGGTGGCGGCCGGCAGGTCCAGCTGGTCCAAGAGGGCGAGCGCGGCGCGGGGTTCCAGGTCGCCGTACAGGTCGTGGTAGCTGCCGAGGAGGCCGCGGAACAGCGCGGGGTGGAGCTGCGGGACCGTCGCGGCGGACCGGTACGTGGCGTGCTTCACCGGCCAGGGCACGGGCCCCGAGACGCCGAGGACCCGGGTGGCGCGACGGAGCAGGGCGTCCCGTGCCGTACCGTCCGGCGCGCCCTCCACGGCGTCGACCAGCACCTCGGTGAACGCCTCCGCCGCGGTGGCCCGGTCCTCGAACCAGTCCACCCAGAGCGAATAGACAAGGGTTTTGGGCTCTTCCGGCGCTTCCAGCCGCCGGCGGCAGGCGTCCCAGAACAGGTCCGCCCGCAACGGGTGCCGCTCGTCGCGTACGGCGAAGCGGAGTTCGCAGGTGACCCAGTAATCGCCCAGCAGGTCCAGGAGGCCGAACGCGAGCCGCAGACGGGCGGGCGCGTCCAGGCCGCTGTCGGACAGCGCCTCGTCCGCCCACGCGTGCGCCACCTGCTGCGGTGTCAGCGCCTCGCCCGGCGACCGCCGGTCGCGCCACGTTTCCGCCGTCCGGGTGACACCGCGCTCGGCGAGCCACTGTTGGGCGTACTCACGGTCTTCCTCGGTCACCGCTCAAGTATGACACCGGAACGAACAGAGACGATCACGATGAAGACCATCCCGGCCGTCGGGCGTCTCAGTGCGGTACGGGGCAGCCGCCCGCGGGGCGGCCTTGGGGGAAGGTGCCGAGGTCGGCGATGGTGAAGCCGTTCGGGTAACCCTTGATCTCCGGGTTCTGACGGGCGTAGTGCGGGCGCCGGCGCGGCGGCAGCAGCCGTACGGACTTGGCGCGCAGCCGCAGCGCGCCGCGCACCGCGGCACGGACGGCCGGCCTGGGACGCTCGTAGCGGAAGGCGTTCAGCAGGGCGTCGTCCAGCAGCGCCATGCTCGCACCGCGCACCACCGGGGCCAGTGGGCCGTACCAGCCCGCCATCAGGCCGAGCGTGGCGTCCGAGACCCGGCGCCCGCCTTCGTCCCAGCCGAAATGCGCGTGCTCGTAATCGTCCAGGCAGCGTTCGAACTCCTGGAAGTCCCGCGGGATGCCGTTGATGCCCATATGGCGCCCGAGGGTGCGGTAGTAGACGGCCGCGGCGTGCTTTTCGTGCTCGCTCATCCGCCGCCAGCCGAACTGGTCGAGCCAGCGCTTGGGAACCACCACGAACGTGCACAGCACGTACCGCATGTCGTCGTTGCTGATGTCGTAACTGCGGTGCATCTGGTTGATGCGGCGGATCGCGGTCCGGCCGTCCTCGCTGTCGAAGCCGTGCTCCAGCACCGCGTCCAGGAGGAGCGCGGTGTCGTCGTAGCGCTTTTGCGTACGGTCCGTCAGCTCGGCGGTCTCGGCCAGCAGCCGGCCGATGCTGGGAACGGCGTAGGTGCGGTAGAGCGCCAGCTCCAGGGCGCGCGCGACGTCCCACGGGAATTCGTACGTCGTGGTGATGCGGTGGATACGCAGAAAGTCCCGTTCCGGATCCAGCCGCTGGATCTCCTTGAGCCAGTCATACCGCCGCACCGAGTACCCGCCCTTTCGTCGTCGAAGTTCCCATCGTAAGCATGACGGGCACACTGGAACGACCGGAACGGGAACCGGGAATGGGGGACACGATGACCGGGTTCTTGCGCGAAATCTCCGAATTGTTCCGCGACCTTCGAGGCTTCTTCACCCGTCTTGGCACCGCGCTGCGCATGCGGGGCAGTGAGGAGCCCCGGGCCCCCGGGGCGAAGCGGCGGCACAACATCTTCGAGGCCGCGGCGGCCCATGTGGCGGCGTGCGCCGAGGACGACGACGAGCGCAGCGCCGAGACGGCGGAATGGGTCTCCCCCGAGGCGCTCGCCTTCGGCATCAACGAACTGGCCTGCCGGGCGGTGATCGCGCTCGCCCGGGAGCGCAGGGAGTCACCGCAGACGGTGGCCCGTGATCTGCTCAATCTGCCGGTGGCTTGAGGGGCCGGGACGGAGCCGGGTCCGGGTCGGAGCCGGGTCCGAGCTCCGGACGCCCCGGTTGCAGGTGCGGGTGCGGTGGCCCGGTGCGGACGCCGGTGGCGTGGACCGGAGCGCCCGGGGCCCGGGACACGGGGCCGGAAACATCCGGGGCGGTGGCGTACGACTGGTGACAATCCGCTGCCCGGCCAACTAGGGTGCGCCGACGACTGATCGGAACGATCGGGCCGGTTCGGGTCCGGTGCGGGCGGGCCCGGGGACCGGGCCGGAGGCGGCCGGCCGGGACCGGGCGGGTCGGAGCGCATCGGATGGGGAGGCCCGGGTGTCGACCGAGAGCACCGGTACGTCCACGGCCGAGAACGCCGGCGGAGCCACGCCCGAGAGCGCCGACGAGGACCAGTTGCTCGTCCTGACGGCCATGCTGCTGACGCCCGCGCAGTTCCCGAGCGTGCTCGGCAACGACTATCCGGAGGTGTGCGCCGGGCTCGGCCTCGCGCCGTACGAGCAGGGGTACGGCCTGGTCCTCGGGCAGGACGGGACGGGTGCCCGCTGGACGGTGGTGACCGACGACGTCTCGCTCGTCGCGTGCGCCGTGGCGGCCTGGGACTGCGGGATGGAGTACGACCTCTCCCCCGGCGAGGACAGCATGGTCGAAGCGCTGCCCGGCTGGCCGATCGCGCTCGCCGTCGCGGCACCGGGGGTCCCCGCGCCGCACGACCCGGAACCGGAGGAGGGCGGTCCGGCCGTACTCAGACCGCCGGACGCCGCCCAGTGGGGACCCGCGCAGCGCCGGATGGGCGCGGACGAGATCGCGCTCCAGTGGGCGGCCTGGCGGGAACAGGTCGAGGGTGAGGTCACGTTCGTCGATCCGGGGGCCCGGCCGCACACCGGGGTGCAGCGGGCGCTGGCCGAGGCGCGTGGCTATGTGGCCGATCCGCCTCCGCCGGGGCGCGTCCGCTCGTCCTTCGCCGCCGACGCGTCCCGTACGCTCCGCGTGGACGGACCGGGCTGGAGCATGGTGGCCCGCACCGACGACATCGCGTTCGTCCTCCTGGACGAGCAGCCCGGCGAGATACTGCCGGTGGGACGTGGGCCCGAGCTGCCGGGACTGCTGCAGGCGCTGGAAGCGCTGGCGGTCCGGCCGGCTTGACGGTTCGGTCGGCGCGGCGGTCCGACCGGTGTGAGGGGTCCGGTCGGCTCGGCGGTCCGACCGCCTTCAGGGGCCCGGTCGGCTCGATGATTCGGCCGGTTCGAGTTCCGGCCGGCTTGAGGCTCCGTTCGCCTCGCCGGTCCGGCCTGCCGACGGTCCGGTCTGAGCCGTGGCGGCGCCCCACCCGTGAGCCGTCCGCCCACGGGTCCGCTGACGGGGACGTCGTCGCGGCCCGGCCGCCCGCCCGGCTCACACCGCCGGACGTCCGGGCACAGGCTACCCGGTCAGCGCCCTATCTCCTTGCGGGTCACGCTGCGCAGCCTGCGCCGCTGCGAGGGGTCCAGCGTCAGATACGCCACGGCCGGCACACCGACCATGACCAGCACCGCCGCCCAGAACGGCAGCAGCCACAGCAGGATCACTCCCGCCGCCACGCCACCGATGGCGACCTTTGCGTTCGTGGACATCCTTCACGTCCCTTCCGCGGCGGTTGCCGCGCTCGCTGTACCCCGTTGAACGCCTTTTCGGCCCCACGGGTTCCCTCCGCGCCGACGGCCGGCCGGGCCGCCGCGGGCAAGGGTCGGCACCACCCCCGTTCGTGCTGTACCCTCGGGCGCTCCGGTCGCCAGTAGTCAAACTTGAGGAGCTTGCTGCACGTGGCACTTCTTCCCCCGGCCTGTCCCCCTGCTCTTCCTCCGGCACCCGCCGCACCACCGTCCGCCCTCGCGCGCCGCGCGGCGGTCTTCCTGCCCGCCGACCCGGCCCGTACGGGGCGGGTCGCTTTCTGGCGTGCGGACGGCACGGCAGGCGACGAAGGGGCCGGGTGGCCGACGCAATCACTGACCGTCGCCTGGGACACGGCCGGGCACGGGCACGGTGACGGCATCCAGCTCATCGACGTCCCGGCCGTCGTGCTGCCCGTCGCCGACGCCCTCCCCGTCCTGACCCGCGCCCGTACGTCCCGTACGTCCGACCCGGCCGCGGCCTTCTGGGGCGCTGCCGCCGTACTGGCGCTGCAACTCGTGGCCCGCGGCCGCCTGCTGCCCGGAGTGAGCCGTTCCGGTCACGACGCGTGGCGCGTGGGCCCGCTCGACCCCGCCGATGTCGAGCGGCTGCGCGAACTGGCGGCGGCCCTGCCGCCGCAGGCACACGCCGTCCCGCTCCCCGGCACCGCCGGCCCCGGCTCCGGCCCCGTACTGCTGCCGGATCCGGAGCGCCTGGTGCGCGACTTCCTGGACGCGGTGGCGGACAGCCTGCCCCGCTCCCCCGCCGCCGCCCTGGTCACCGGCGGCCCGGCGTTCGCCGCGCCCGAGCCGCAGCACATCCCCGAGCAGCGCGACTGGGCCGCCGACGTGGCGGCCGGGCACGACGCCGGCGTACGGCTCTCCCTGCGTGTCGAGGTCGCCGGGCTGCCCGGACCGGGCACGGACCGGACCGGGTCCGCCGGCACCGGCCGCGCCGGCTTCACCGCCGTCCTCCAACTGCACGACCCCGCCGACCCGGCGCTGGTCGCCGACGCCGCCGAGGTGTGGGCGGGCGCCTCCCCCACCGAGCAGGCGTTCGGCCCGCGGGCCCGGATGGACACCCTGCTCACGCTGCGCCGTGCCGCCGCTGCCTGGGCGCCGCTCACGCCCCTGCTGTCCGCCGCCGTGCCGGACGCGGTGGACCTCGCGGACGAGGAGATCGCCGAGCTGCTCGGCCCGGCCTCGCGTGCGCTGGCCGCCGCCGGCGTGCAGGTGCACTGGCCACGGGACCTGGTACGCGGGCTCACCACCCGGGCCGTGGTGGGGCCGCCCGGCCAGGACGGCGCGCCGCGGTACACACAAGCGGGTCAGGACGACGACGCTCCCGGCCAGGACCGCGCCGCGTCCGGCGTGCCGTCCTTCCTCTCGGCCGACGCGCTGCTCTCGTTCAGCTGGCGCTTCGCCGTCGGTGACCAGGAGATCAGCAGGGCGGAGCTGGACCGGCTGGCCGAGGCGGGGCGACCGCTCGTACGGCTGCGTGACCAATGGGTCCTCGTCGACCCCGAGGCGCTGCGGGCGGCCCGCGACCGCCAGGACCGCAAGGTGACGCCCATCGACGCACTCGGTGCGGCGCTCACCGGCACCGCGGAGTCCGGAGACGGCGAACGGGTGGAGGTGCAGGCCTCCGGCTGGCTGGCCCGCCTCCGCGACCGGCTCACGGCACCGGACACCACCGTGCCGGGTACCTCTGTATCAGGTACGTCCGCATCAGGTACGTCCGCATCAGGTACGTCCGCCCCAGGTACGTCCGCACCGGAAGCCGTCACTCCGGACCTCACCGCTTCAGGCACCCCCGCCACCCCGAACACCGACTTCGACCCACCCACAGCCCAGCCTGCGGCCCTGACCGCCACCCTCCGCGACTACCAACTGCGCGGCCTCGACTGGCTGCACCGCATGACCTCCCTCGGCCTCGGCGGCTGCCTCGCCGACGACATGGGACTGGGGAAGACCGTCACCCTCATCGCCCTGCATCTGCACCGGCAGAGCGACTCCGCTTCCGCCGGGCCCACGCTCGTCGTCTGCCCGGCGTCCCTGATGGGCAACTGGCAGCGCGAGATCGAGAAGTTCGCGCCCGGCACTCCGGTGCGCCGCTTCCACGCGGACCGGCGCAGTCTCGCCGGCCTGGAGGACGGCGCGTTCGTGCTCACCACGTACGGCACGATGCGGCTGGACGCGGCGAAGCTCGCCACGACCCGCTGGGGGCTGATCGTCGCCGACGAGGCGCAGCACGTGAAGAATCCCTTCTCGGCGACGGCCAAGGCGCTGCGGCGTCTTCCCTCGGGCGCCCGGGTGGCGCTCACCGGCACGCCGGTCGAGAACAACCTGTCCGAGCTGTGGGCCGTACTGGACTGGACCACGCCAGGTCTGCTGGGCCCGCTGGGCCGTTTCCGCGAGCGTTACGCCACGGCTGTCGAGGGCGGCACCGACCCGGCTGCCGCCGAGCGGCTGGCCCGGCTCGTGCGCCCCTTCATGCTGCGCCGCCGCAAGTCCGACCCGGGCATCGCGCCCGAGTTGCCGCCGAAGACGGAGACCGACCGGGCGGTGGCGCTGACCGGGGAACAGGCCGGGCTGTACGAGGCGGTGGTGCGCGAAGGGCTCGGCGAGATCGCGGCGGCGGACGGCCTCGCGCGGCGCGGCCTGGTCGTCAAGCTGCTGACCTCGCTCAAGCAGATCTGCAACCACCCTGCGCAGTTCCTCAAGGAGGAGCGGCCGCTGATCGCGGGCCGTTCCGGGAAGCTGGAGCTCCTGGACGAGCTGCTGGAGACGATTCTCGCCGAGGACGCGGGGGTGCTGGTGTTCACGCAGTACGTGCGGATGGCGCGGCTGCTCGAAACGCACCTGGCGGGGCGCGGCGTGCCCACGCAGCTGCTGCACGGCGGCACGCCGGTCGCGCGGCGCGAGGAGATGGTGCGCCGCTTCCAGGAGGGTGCCGTGCCGGTGTTCCTGCTGTCGTTGAAGGCGGCGGGCACGGGGCTGAACCTGACCAGGGCCGCGCATGTCGTGCACTACGACCGCTGGTGGAATCCGGCGGTCGAGGCGCAGGCCACCGACCGTGCGTACCGCATCGGCCAGACCCGGCCGGTGCAGGTGCACCGGATGATCACCGAGGGCACGGTCGAGGACCGGATCGCCGGGCTGCTCGCGCGCAAACAGCGGCTGGCGGACGCGGTGCTCGGTTCCGGTGAGGCCGCGCTGACCGAACTCACCGACGACGAGCTGGCGGACCTGGTGGCACTGCGAGGGAGCGAGTGATGGGAAACCTGTACGACGACGCCGGGGAAGCTCGCCCGGAACCTTCCGGGGACGCGCGCCTTCCGGGGCCGCACAGGGAGCGGACCTTCGCGGCCATGCCCCCGGCGCACGGCCGTGGCTTCGCGCAGACCTGGTGGGGCCTGGCCTGGCTGCAGGCGCTGGCGGACAGCGCGTTGGACGGCCAGCAGGTCAAGCAGGGCCGCCGGCACGCGCGGGCGGGGGCGGTGGGCGCGGTGTCCGTGCGGCCGGGCCGGATCACGGCGGTCGTCAAGGACCGTGACGGTACGCCGTGCCGTTGCGACGTGCTGCTCCAGGAGTTGAGCGAGGCGGACTGGGACCGCTTCCTGGACCTGGTCGCCGACCGTGCCGGGCACATCGCGGCGCTGCTGGACCACGACATGCCGCCGCACCTGGTGGAGGACGCGGCCGCCGCCGGCATCGAACTGCTCCCGGGCATCGGTGACCTGGAGGCGGAGTGCGATTGCGGGGCGTGGGACCACTGTTCCCACACTGCCGCGCTCT
The DNA here is from genome assembly GCF_003865155.1 of Streptomyces paromomycinus. Classification (NCBI taxonomy): domain Bacteria; kingdom Bacillati; phylum Actinomycetota; class Actinomycetes; order Kitasatosporales; family Streptomycetaceae; genus Streptomyces; species Streptomyces paromomycinus. The sequence goes on from NZ_BHZD01000001.1 coordinate 1,099,071, forward strand.
GCCACCAGACGGCCCGCCTGCTGGACGAAGACCCCTTCGTGCTGCTGCTGATGCGCGGACGGAGCGAGCAGGAGCTGCTGGCAGACCTTCAGGCCCGCACCGCCATGCGCGCGCGGGAAGTCAATGAGCAACTCTCCGCCGGTGCGGGTGCGGTGGAACCGGCGGCGGCCGAGGGCATACCGGCGGCGGAGGCGTACGCCGCGCGCGACATCCTGCCGCCGCTGCCCGCACCCCCGCCCGCCGTGGACGAGCCGGGCACCGCTCCGGTCCTCGGAGGAGGGACGGACCCGGCACCCGGAGTGGACGTGACAGCGCTGGAGTTCCTGGCGGGTGACACGGCGGCGCGCGCCCAGCGGCTGCTGGCCGATGCCCTGGCCCCCGGCCATGCCGATACACCGCCGCAAACAGCGCTGACCCGCGCGCAGGACGCCGTACGTCTGGCAGCGCGCGAACCCGACGCCCGGATCGTCGCGCGACTGGCGTCCGGCTCCGGGCGTACGGCCAGAGCGCTCTCCCTGGCCGTACGGGCGTGGGAGTACGGCGGCGTATCGGCGCTCGCCGTACTGGAGGAGGAATGGACACCGGACCCGGCGGCCCTGGCCCGCGCGACGGCTCAGCTCGCCGACGCCTGGGAGGCGGACGAACCGCAACCACAGCTGCGCCACGACCGCAACCGCTGGACCATGGCCGGCGGCGGCGCGCAGCTCAGGTTCGGGCGTGACGGGCGTTGGTGGCCGTACCTGAAGGAGCGCGGGCAGTGGGCACCCGCCGGCCCGGCGGCCGAGGACCCCGCGGCCGCTCTCGCCGCGGTGCGCGGTGGCGAGGAGGAGGCCGGGTAGCCGACGGGGCGGCGTCGAGCGGCCACGTGTGCCGGGCGGGCTGACTGCCCGTGCGGCACGGCGCTACCCTGCTCGGCGTCAGAGGCCGGTGCGCCGACCGCCGGCCCGGCGGTGCGGGATCGGAGGGACCATGCCTGCGGTGAGCCCCCTGGACGTTCTCGAACAGCGGTGCGCCGCGGTCACGGCGCAGGACGCGGACGCCTTCGCGGACCTGTTCGCGCCGGACGGCGTGATCGAGCTGCCGTTCGCGGGCCCGGACGTCCCCGACCGCATCGAGGGCCGGGAGGCGATCCGCGTGTTCGCCCGGGCGGCGATGTCCGCCCTGCGCGTCGACGTGCTCCGGACGCTCGCCGTCCACCGCACCGAGGACCCGGAGGTCGTCGTCGCGGAGACGCTCGCCAAGGGCGTCGGGCGCGGCGACGCGTTCGAGGGCCGCTCGGTGCAGCTGTTCCGCATCCGGGACGGCAGGATCCTGCTGTTCCGCGACTACACCGGGCCGTTGCGCAAGCCTTCCTGACCCTCGCCCGTGGCCGGCCCGCGTACCTACGCCCCCCAGATACGGGCGATGAAGAAGGCAGCTACCAGGACGACCACGACGGCGAGCGCCAGCACCGGCCCCTTGGACCAGCCGCGGGTCGGGTTGTGGGTCTCCAGGGGCCCGGCGTCCGGGGTGCTGCCCTCGGCGGGCGGTGTCTCGCCCGGCGGGACCCCGCCGCCCGGCTCCAGTCCGGCGGTGCGCTCCGGTACCGGGTCCGGGTTCTTCGGTGCATCGTTCATGCTGCCCGGGTGCCCGGGTACGGCCGGTTGTCACCCGCTGATCCAAAATGGGGTGCGTACGGCCCGGAGTACCCGGCTCCCTCGGCACGAACAGAGGCGCTCGGGACCAGTACGAAACGGAGCGAATGCTTCAGCGGTCAATCATTCGTATGTGGTCGCGGCGCGCCGTCGCGCGTGGTTCGCTGACGTGATCCCCCACGCCCTGCCGTGTCCCCGCAGCTAGGAGGACCCTTGCCCCTGCCCGACGCCGAACACGTCGGCCCCCGCACCGCACCCGACGCCGAACGCACCGCACCCGCACCACGCACCCCCGGAGCCCACACCGCCCCCGAAAGACACCCCGCTCCCGCCGGGCGGTCCACCGCCGTCCCGCCCGTCCCCCGCCCCCCACAGCACCTCCCGTACTACGAGGACGTGTCCCCCGGCCAGGGCTGCCGCCCGCCGCGCGCCTGGTTCGCCCGCTCGGACGCGCGGCGGATGTCGCTGCACGGGATGTGGCGGTTCCGTCTCCTTGCGACCGCCCGCTCCGCGGACGTCTCCTTCGCCCGGCCGGACTTCGACGACACGGACTGGCCGGGGCTGCGGGTGCCGGGCCACTGGGTGCTCGCCGGTCACGGCGCACCCGCCTACACCAACACCCGCTACCCGTTCCCCGTCGATCCGCCGCTGCTGCCCGACGAGAACCCGACGGGCGACCACCGGCACACCTTCGACCTTCCGGACCCGTGGGAACCCGGACCCGCCCTGCTGCGTTTCGAAGGTGTCGAGTCCTGTGCACGGGTGTGGCTCAACGGAAAGGAGCTGGGGCACTTCAAGGGCAGCAGGCTGCCGCACGAGTTCGAGGTGGGCCATCTGCTGCGGGCACGCCGTAACGTGCTCGCGGTCCGCGTCCACCAGTGGTCCTCGGGCAGTTACCTGGAGGACCAGGACCAGTGGTGGCTGCCGGGCGTCTTCCGGGACGTCACGCTGCACCACCGGCCCGCGGGCGCCGTCCTGGACCACTTCGTGCACGCCTCCTACGACCACCGCACCGGCCTCGGCACCCTCCGCGTGGACTGCGCGCCGGCCGGCCGGGTCACCGTTCCCGCGCTCGGCCTGGACCTGGCGACCGGGGAGAGCGCGACGGTGCCGGTCATACCGTGGACGGCCGAGACCCCGCGGCTGTACGACGCCGAACTGCGCACGCCGGGCGAGTGCGTCCCCCTGCGCATCGGTTTCCGTACCGTGTGCGTCGAGGACGGTCTGCTGAAGGTCAACGGGCGCCGCGTCCTGTTCCGCGGCGTCAACCGCCACGAGTTCGACCCGCGGTACGGCCGCGCGCTGGGCCCCGACGCGATGCGCCGCGACCTGCTGCTGATGAAGCAGCACAACGTCAACGCCGTCCGCACCAGCCACTATCCGCCGCACCCCGCCTTCCTCGACCTCTGCGACGAGCTGGGCCTGTGGGTCGTCGAGGAGTGCGACCTGGAGACGCACGGCTTCGCGCAGCAGGGCTGGCGGGACAATCCGGTGGACGACGACGCGTGGACCCCGGCACTGCTGGACCGCATGCGCCGGACGGTCGAGCGCGACAAGAACCACCCCAGCGTGATCATGTGGTCGCTGGGCAACGAGTGCGGCACCGGCCGCGGTCTGTCCGCCATGGCCGCCTGGGCCCGCGACCGCGACCCCTCCCGGCCGCTGCACTACGAGGGCGACCCGTCGTGCGCCGACACCGACGTGTACTCCCGGATGTACGCGGAGCACGCCGAGGTCGAACGGATCGGCCGGCGGGAGGAGGAGCCGCTCGCCGACCCGGCCGCGGACGCCCGGCGCCGCGCCCTGCCGTTCCTCCTGTGCGAGTACGCGCACGCGATGGGCAACGGGCCCGGCGGACTGCGCGAGTACCAGCGGCTCTTCGAGACGTACGAGCGCTGCCAGGGCGGCTTCGTGTGGGAGTGGATCGACCACGGGCTGCGGCAGCGCACCCCGCACGGCGAGGTGTTCCACGCGTACGGGGGCGACTTCGGCGAGGAGCTGCACGACGGCAACTTCGTCTGCGACGGCCTGGTCTTCCCCGACCGGACGCCGTCGCCGGGGCTGGCGGAGTTCAAGAAGGTCGTCGAACCGGTACGGATCGACGGTACGGGCGAGGGCGGCGGCCCGGAGGGCGCCGGGCCCGGCACCGTCCGGATCACCAACCTGCACGACTTCAGCGACCTGGCGCACCTGGCGTTCCGCTGGTCCTACGAGGCCGAGGGCGAGGTGCTCGCCGAAGGACCGCTGACCGTGCCGCCGCTCGCCCCCGGCACCCACGCCGAGGTGGCACTGCCACCGGAGCCCGCCGGACGGCGCGGCCGCGAGGCCCTGTGGACGGTACGGGCGACCCTGGCCGGGGACACCGCCTGGGCCGCGGCCGGTCACGAGGTCGCCTGGGGCCAGCTGCCCGCCACCCCGCCACGCCCCACGCCCCGTCCGGCCGCCACGGGCGCGTCGCCCCGGCACGGCGAGGGCAACCTCATCCTCCTCGGCCCGGGCGCCTTCGACGCCACCACCGGTGTGCTCCGGTATCTCGACGGCTGCCATCTGCAGGGGCCCCGGCTGGACGTGTGGCGGGCACCGACCGACAACGACGAGGGCGCGCCCTGGCAGCCGGGCCCGCGCCGCGCGGCAGAGTGGCGCCGTATCGGTCTGCACCGGATGCGGCACCGGGTGGCGTCCGTGGAGTGCGACCGGCACGCGGTGGTGGTACGCACCCGGGTCGCGCCGGCCGGTACGGACCTCGCCCTCGACGCGGAATACCGCTGGACCGCCGACAGCGAGCGGCTGCGGCTGGAGGTGTCGGTCCGGCCGTACGGCGACTGGCCCTGTCCACTGCCCAGGCTGGGTGTGCGGCTGGGCGTGTGCGGCAACCTCTCGACGGCGCGGTGGTACGGCGGCGGCCCGGGCGAGGCGTATCCGGACACACGGGAGGCGTCGCGGACCGGGCTGTGGCGCATGCCGGTGGACGCGTTGCAGACGCCGTACGTGCGTCCGCAGGAGAACGGGGCGCGGGCGGACGTGCGCTGGGTGGAGCTGTCCCGCAGCGACGGCTCGGCGCTGCGTGCCGAGGGTGAGCCGTCGTTCTGGTTCAGTGCGCGCCGCTGGACGAGCGAGCAGCTGGACGCCGCCCGGCACACCACCGACCTCACTCCGGGCGACTGGATCTGGATCCACCTCGACCACGCCCAGCACGGCATCGGCAGCGCTTCCTGCGGGCCCGGGGTGCTGCCGGAACACGAGCTGACGGTGGCTCCCGCCCGGTTCGCCATCACCTTCTCCCCGGTGCGATGAATTTCACGTTTCATCGGGTATTGACAGCTGTCGTCCCCAGCGGTCTAAACCAATGACAGGATGGAGATGCACCTTTTTCGACACAACTGACCGAGAGGCCCCGTCCTGCCATGGCGCTCGCCATCCTCACCCGCCTTCGTGACCGCTCCGCCCGCAGTGCACCCGCACCGGCCCCGATCCCGCGCGGTGCCGGTGCGCTGGACCTCAGCGTCCACGACCCCGTGGGGCTGCCGATGGCGCGGGCCGGGGTGTCGGTGCGCGACACCGAGGGCACCGAGGTCACACGCGGCCAGACGGATCCCAACGGCATGTTCACCGCGACGCTGGCCCCCGCCGCGTACCACGTGGTGGTCACCTGCGACGGCTTCCGCCCGGAGCGGTTCGACAGCCTGGTGACCGAGGGGACACGGACCGCGCCGCGGACGCTGCAGCTGGAGCCGGCCCCGGCGCCGCCGATGCCCACGCCGGGGCAGTGGCGGCTGGACCCCGACCACTCGTCCATCCGCTTCACCGCCCGGCACATCGGACTGGCCGAGATCCACGGCCGGTTCAACCACTTCGAGGGCGGCCTGTGGATCGCACCGGACATGCGGGACTCGCGGGTGGAGGTGACGATCGACGCGGCGAGCATCGACTCGGGGGTGAAGATGCGCGACGACCACCTGCGCTCGGCGGAGTTCCTGGACGTGGCGCGCTACCCGTACCTGCAGTTCGCCGGGGAGCGGTTCGTGCACAAGGGCGGGGCCCGCTGGGCCGTGCAGGGGGTGCTGCACCTGCACGGCGTCAGCCGGTCGGTGCAGCTGGACACCCGGTACCTGGGCCTCGGCACCGGCATGGGCGGCGAGACGCGTACGGCGTGCACCGCGGTGACCGAGCTGCACCGGGAGGACTTCACGCTCGACTGGCGCAAGATGCTCGCCCGGGGCATCGCGGCCATCGGGGCGACGATCCGCGTGGAGATGGACATCCAGGCCGTCCAGGCGGAGTGACCGGGGCGTCCGGGTGCGGAGCGGGCATCGGGACGGGACCGGGTACGGGGCAGGCGTCCTGCCGGCGCCGGGTGAGAGGCTGGACGGCATGAGCACCACTGCCGCGCCCCCGTTCGCCGCCGCCCTCGCCGCGGGCCCGCTCGTCCTGGACGGCGGGCTGTCCAACCAGCTGGAGTCCGCCGGGCACGACCTCGGCGACGCGCTGTGGTCGGCGCGGCTGCTCGCCGAGGAACCGGACGCCGTGGTCGCGGCGCACCGCGCGTACTACGAGGCGGGCGCCCAGGTGGCGATCACGTCCAGCTATCAGGCGACCTTCGAGGGGTTTGCCGCGCGGGGCATCGGTGCGACGGAGGCCGCCGGGCTGCTGCGGCGCAGTGTGGAGCTGGCGCGCGAGGCCGCGCGGCAGGCGGCGGCGGGCGGCGTGGCAGGGCCGCTGTACGTCGCCGCGTCGGCCGGTCCGTACGGCGCGATGCTGGCGGACGGCTCCGAATACCGGGGCGCCTACGGACTGTCGGTGGCCGAGCTCGAACGGTTCCACCGTCCGCGGCTGGAGGTGCTGGCCGCGGCCGGTCCCGACGTACTGGCGCTGGAGACCGTGCCGGACGCGGACGAGGCGCGGGCCCTGCTGCGGGCGGTGCGGGGTCTCGGCGTGCCGGCCTGGCTGTCGTTCAGCGCGGCCGGGGACCGCACGCGGGCCGGGCAGCCGCTGGCGGACGCGTGCGCGCTCGCGGCGGACGTCCCCGAGGTGGTGGCGGTGGGCGTGAACTGCTGCACCCCCGAGGATGCCGACCGGGCGGTGGCGGTGGCGGCCCGCGCGGCCGGCAAGCCGGTGGTCGTCTACCCGAACAGCGGCGAGAGCTGGGACGCGCGGGCCCGCGCCTGGTGCGGTACGCCCGCCTTCAGCGCGGACCGGGTCACGGCCTGGACCGCCGCGGGGGCCCGGCTCGTCGGCGGCTGCTGCCGGGTGGGGCCGGCGGCGGTGGCGGCGCTGGCGCGGCAGCTGACCGGCTGAAAGCAGGTGTCCGGCCCCCGGGCCGGGAGGCGAACACGGGCTCGGGACTCCCGCCGTGCACAGCACCAGGGACGGCACGGACCGGCACCGGTCGTTACCCGGTCGCAACACCGCCGACGGCGACATCGGCCCTGGCCGGTGGCAGGATGCAGCCAACTCACCTCCGACCGGTGAGTGTGGGGCCGCATCCTGATCCGGAGGACCTGTGTCCGTTCGCTCCTCGATGTCCGCCACGGCCGCCCTCGTCGCGGCCGCCGCCCTCCTCGCCACGGGCTGCACCAGCACCAAGTCGGGCGGGGCGGCCGGCGAGAAGTCGGCCTCGGGCGTCCAGCTCGTCTCCCCCGGCACGCTCAAGACCTGCACCCATCTGCCGTACGCGCCCTTCCAGGTGAAGAAGGAAGGCAAGATCGTCGGGTTCGACGTGGACCTGGTCGATCTGGTCGCCAAGGCGCTGAACGTGCCGCAGGAGATCGTCAACACCCCCTTCGAGGGCATCGAAACCGGCCAGGACTTCAACATCCGCAAATGCGACCTGGCCGCGGCGGGTATGACCATCAACGCCAAGCGCGACAAGGTCATGGACTTCTCCGACCCGTACTTCGACGCCACCCAGGCGCTCATCACCAAGAAGGGCGGCGCCTACAAGAAGATCGAGGATCTCAAGGGCAAGAAGCTCGGCTACCAGAAGGCCACCACCGGCGCCGAGTACGCCAAGAAGCACGGCGCGGGCGTCGAGCTGGTCGAGTTCGAGGACCTGGGGCTGCTGCTCACCGCCGTGAAGTCCGGGCAGGTGGACGCGGGGATCAACGACAACGGGGTGCTGTTCGACTACGTCAAGCAGAACCCGGACACGGCGGTGACGGCGGAGTTCGACACCGGCGAGCACTACGGGATCGGTGTGCGCACCGGCAACGACGCGCTGCGCGAGAAGATCAACGAGGTGCTGAAGAAGGCCCGGGCCGACGGCAGTTACGACCGGATCTACAAGAAGTGGTTCGGCACCGCACCCCAGCAGGGCTGATACCGCAGCCAGCATGAGGAGCCGACACTGATGCCCCTGTCCCGACGCCGGAGGGCCCGTCTCCTGCGCGGCGGCCAGTACGCCGTCCTGGCCGCCGCCGTGCTCGTCCTCGCCCTGGTCGCCGACTGGGGGACGCTGCGCCACGCGTTCTTCGACGTCGAAGTCGCCAAGGCACTGTTCCCCGACATCATCACCACCGCGCTGGTCAACACCGTCCTGTACACCCTGCTCGGCTTCGGGTTCGGGCTGGGGCTCGGGCTGGTGCTGGCGCTGATGCGGCTGTCGCAGGTCCCGCCGTACCGCTGGCTCGCCGTCACGTACATCGAGTTCTTCCGCGGGGTGCCGGCGCTGCTGGTGTTCATCGCGCTCGGTTTCGGTGTGCCGCTGGCCTTCGAGGTCGCGCTGGACATGAACATCACCGTGATGCTCTCGCTGGGCCTGGTCGGCGCCGCGTACATGGCGGAGACCATCCGGGCCGGCATCCAGGCCGTGCCCAAGGGGCAGACCGAGGCGGCGCGTTCGCTGGGGATGTCGCCGGGCCGCGCGATGCGTTCGATCGTCATACCGCAGGCGTTCCGGATCGTCCTGCCGCCGCTGACCAACGAGCTGATCCTGCTCACCAAGGACTCCTCGCTGGTCTATCTGCTCGGCCTGTCGCTCGGCCAGTTCGAGCTGGCGAACTTCGGGCGGGACGCCCTCAACGAGCACAAGAGCCTGACGCCGATCCTCGTGGCCGGCCTGCTCTATCTCGTCATCACCCTCCCCCTGGGCCAGCTGGTCCGGCGGCTGGAGGCCCGTACGGCGAAGGCGAGGTGACGGCGGTGCGCACCGACCGCGAGCCGGCGACGGCAGGACGGGCGATCCAGGTCGAGGGGCTGCACAAGTCCTTCGGCGCGCTGGAGGTGCTCAAGGGCATCGACTTCTCGGTGGAGCGGGGCGAGGTGGTGTGCGTCATCGGCCCCTCGGGGTCGGGCAAGTCGACGCTGCTGCGCTGTGTGAACCTGCTGGAGGAGCCGACCGCGGGCCGGGTCACCGTGGCGGGCACCGAGGTCACCGACCCGGACGTGGACATCGACCGGGTCCGGCGCCGGATCGGGATGGTCTTCCAGTCCTTCAACCTCTTCCCGCACCTGACCGTGCTGGAGAATCTCACGATCGCCCAGCGCCGGGTGCTGCGTCGCGACCGGGCCGCGGCGGAACGGACCGCGCGCGCCAATCTCGCGCGGGTCGGTCTGAGCGACAAAGAGACCGCGTATCCGGCGCAGCTCTCGGGCGGCCAGCAGCAGCGGGTGGCCATCGCCCGCGCGCTGTCCATGGAGCCGGAGCTGATGCTCTTCGACGAACCGACCTCGGCGCTCGACCCGGAGCTGGTGGGCGACGTGCTGGCGGTGATGCGCTCCCTCGCCCAGGACGGTATGACGATGCTCGTCGTCACCCACGAGATGAGCTTCGCGCGGGAGGTCGCCGACCGGGTGGTGTTCATGGACGGCGGAGTCATCGTCGAGGAGGGGCCGCCGGAGCGGGTGGTGGCCGATCCGCAGCACGAGCGGACCCGGACGTTCCTGGCCCGGGTGCTCGATCCGGCGGCCGCCGGGCTCAGCGAGGTGCCGCAAGCCGGTGCGCGGGGGCCGGAGGAGGAGCGGCCCGAGCCGTGACCGAGCGGCCCGCCGGCGGCGCCTGGTACGTTGCGCGCCCGGTACCCGGCGGGCACCGGAGCTGCCGCGGGCCCGCCGCCCGCTCCCGACCTGGAGGCACCGCTTGTTCGTCGACCTGCCCCTCGACCAGCTGCGCAGCTACCGTCCGCCGCTGCCCGAACCCGACGGTTTCGACGCGTTCTGGCGGCGCACGCTGGACGAGGCCGGTACGTACGACCTCGACGCGCGCTTCGAGGAGACCGACGCGGGCCTGTCGCTGCTGCACACGTACGACGTGGAGTTCTCGGGCTTCGGCGGACACCGCATCCGGGGCTGGTTCCTGCTGCCCCGGGAGGCGAGCGGTCCGCTGCCCTGCGTCGTGCAGTACATCGGGTACGGCGGCGGTCGGCTGCATCCGCAGGACTGGCTGCTGTGGCCGGTCTCGGGCTACGCCACGCTGGTCATGGACACCCGGGGGCAGAGCGGCCCCAACCGGCCCGGCGACACCCCCGACCCGGTCGGCTCCCCCCATCCGGGTGTGCCCGGCAAGATGACGCAGGGGCTGCTCGACCCGGACGACTACTACTACCGCCGGGTCTACACCGACGGCGTACGGGCCGTGGCGGCAGCGCGCGGCCACGCGGCGGTGGACGCCGGGCGGGTGGTGGTGGCGGGCGGCAGCCAGGGCGGCGCCATCGCGCTGGCCGTCGCCGGGCTGGTGCCCGGGCTCGCGGGCGCGCTGATCGACGTACCGTTCCTGACGCATGTCCGGCGCGCCGTCGAGATCACCGACGAAGGCCCGTACGGCGAACTCTCCCGCTACCTCGCGGGGGCCCGGACCGAGGTGGAAGCCGCCCTGCACACCCTCGACCACTTCGACGGCCTGAACTTCGCGGCCCGCGCGAGCGCCCCCGCGCTCTTCGGTACCGCGCTGCGCGACCCGATCACGCCCGCCTCCACCGGCTTCGCCGCGTACCACCACTACGCGGGCGCCAAGGAGCTGCGGCTGTGGCGGTTCAACGGGCACGAGAGCGGGGGCGGGCACCAGCGGACGGAGGAGATCCGCTTCCTGCGCAAGCTGTTCGGCTGACCGGGCTCCGCGCGCGCTGCTCGGCTGACCGGGCTCCCATCCTTTGGAGACGGGTCAGCGCGCCCGCAGCAGGTGGTCCATGGCGAGCTGGTCGAGTTGTTCGAACGCCATGCCGCGCGCGGCGGCCGCCTCCACGTCGAAGGACTCGTAGGCCGTACGGTCCGCGAGCAGACCGGCGAGTCCGTCCGGGGCGGTGGGCCGGGCCAGCTCGTCCAGTCGGGAGGCGCACAGCGCCTCCTGGACGGCCGGGTCGGCGCGGAAGGCCGCCGCGCGCTCCTTGAGGATCAGGTAAGTGCGCATGCAGCCGGCCGCCGAGGCCCACACCCCGTCCAGGTCTTCGGTGCGCGGCGGCTTGAAGTCGAAGTGCCTGGGCCCCTCGTAGCCCGCCGTCTCCAGCAGGTCCACCAGCCAGAAGGCGGCACGCAGGTCCCCGGCGCCGAAGCGCAGGTCCTGGTCGTACTTGACGCCGGACTGCCCGTTAAGGTCGATGTGGAAGAGCTTGCCGGCCCACAGGGCCTGGGCGATGCCGTGCGGGACGTTGAGCCCGGCCATCTGCTCGTGCCCGACCTCCGGGTTGACGCCGTACAGCTCGGGCCGCTCCAGCCGTTCGATGAAGGCGAGGGCGTGGCCGACGGTGGGCAGCAGGATGTCGCCCCGCGGCTCGTTGGGCTTCGGTTCGATGGCGAACCGCAGGTCGTAGCCCTGCTCGACGACGTACTGGCCGAGCAGGTCGAACGCCTCCCGCATCCGGTCCAGCGCCGCGCGCACGTCCTTGGCCGCGCCGGACTCCGCGCCCTCGCGCCCGCCCCACGCCACATACGTACGGGCGCCCAGCTCGGCCGCGAGGTCGATGTTCCGCAGGGTCTTGCGCAGGGCGTAACGCCGGACGTCGCGGTCGTTGGCGGTGAACGCGCCGTCCTTGAACACGGGATGGGTGAAGAGATTGGTCGTGGCCATCGGCACGGTCAGGCCGGTGGCGTCCAGTGCCTGGCGGAAGCGCTTGACCGCCGCCTCGCGCGCGATGTCGCCGGAGCCGAAGGGGATCAGGTCGTCGTCGTGAAAGGTGATGCCGTACGCGCCCAGCTCCGCCAGCCGGTGGACGGACTCGACCGGGTCGAGGGAGCGGCGGGTGGCGTCCCCGAAGGGGTCGCGGCCCTGCCAGCCGACCGTCCACAGGCCGAAGCTGAACTTGTCCTCGGGCACGGGCTGACAGGTCATCGCGGCTCCTCGGCCCCTTCGACACGGCACTGCGCACATCAAGCCGGGGCCAAACTAATATGCGGCAGCACGCCGGGGAAGCCCCGGGGCGGGCGAGGCGCCCGGTGTCCGGCGGGGCCTTCCCCGCGGTGCGGAGAGGGAGTACGCGATGGGTACACAGGCAGCGGGGCCGCTCGTCATCGGCGTGGACAGCTCCACCCAGTCCACGAAGGCGCTCGTGGTGGACGCCGCGACCGGCGAGGTCGTGGCCCGCGGCCAGGCTCCGCACGTGGTCACCGGTGGTACGGCCGCCGACGGAGCGGACCTCGGCGGCGCGGGCAAGGAGAGCGACCCCGAACAGTGGTGGCGCGCGCTCGGCGAGGCGCTGGACCAGTGCGGTGACGCCGCACGGGAGGCGGCGGCCGTGTCCGTCGGGGGCCAGCAGCACGGCCTGGTCACCCTCGACGCGTCGGGGCGGCCGGTACGTCCGGCGCTGCTCTGGAACGACGTACGGTCGGCGCCCCAGCACCGGCGCCTGCTGGCGGAGCACGGCGGGCCGGCGGCGTGGGCGCGGCGGGTGGGCAGCGTGCCGCTGCCGGCGTTCACCGTGACGAAGTGGGCCTGGCTGCGCGAGCACGAGCCGGCGGCGGCCGCCGCGACGGCCGCGGTGCGGCTGCCGCACGACTACCTCACCGAGCGCCTCAGCGGCGAGGCGGTCACCGACCGCGGCGACGCCTCCGGGACCGGCTGGTGGTCGCCGGCCGACGAGGCGTACGACGAGGAGATCCTCGGGCACATCGGCCTGGACCCGAAGGCGCTGCCGCGGGTCGCGCTGCCGGGTGAGGCGGCGGGCACCGTACAGGCCGGTGAACTGCCGCTGCCCCAGGGCGCGCTGGTCGCCGCGGGCACCGGCGACAACATGGCGGCGGCGCTCGGGCTCGGGCTGCGCCCCGGGCAGCCCGTACTGAGCCTGGGGACGTCGGGCACGGTCTACGCGGTGTCCGCCCGGCGTCCGGCCGGCGATCCGACGGGGACGGTAGCCGGGTTCGCCGACGCGCGCGGCGACTGGCTGCCCCTGGCCTGCACCCTGAACTGCACGCTGGCCGTGGACCGGGTCGCGGCCCTGCTCGGTCTGGGCCGGGAGGACGTCGAGCCCGGCGGGTCGGCGGTGATGCTGCCCTTCCTCGATGGTGAGCGCACGCCCGACCTGCCGCAGGCGTCCGGGCTGCTGCACGGCCTGCGGCACGACACGACACGCGGTCAGTTGCTGCAGGCGGCCTATGACGGTGCGGTGTTCGCGCTGCTCCAGGCGCTGGAGCGGATCGTGGACGAGGACGTACCGGCCGATGCGCCGCTGCTGCTGATCGGCGGCGGCGCGCGCGGGAACGCGTGGCGGGACACCGTACGGCGCCTCTCGGGGCGGCCGGTGGTGGTGCCGGAGGCCCGCGAACTGGTCGCACTGGGCGCGGCGGCGCAGGCGGCGGGGCTGCTGCTGGGTGAGGACCCGGCGGCGGTGGCACGGCGGTGGGGGACGGCGCGCGGTGCCGAGTACCCGGCGGTGCCGTGCGACACGGCGGCGCGGGAGCGGCTGGCGCAGACGCTGGCGGCGGGCGGGCCGCTGCTGGGGGCCTGACCGGGGCATATTCCTCCCGGGCAAACGGCGGCCGGAACTCCGCATCCGGAAAACGGATTCGGACGGCGCCGTACCGCGAGCGCGGATCTTGTGATGGGGTGCCGGGCATGAGCATCTTTGTTCGTGCCCGGTTCGACGTCAGCGACCGCCGGCAGGACGGCACCGAGCGGAGTGCCACCGCTCTCCACGAGGCGGCCGGTCCGGAGCCGTGCGGCCCGACCTATCGCTGGTTCACCCTCCCCGAGCCCGGCGCCTACCTGGTGCTGGAGGAGTACGCCGACCCGGCGGCGCCCCCGGCATCCCAGGAGCACGCCGCCGGGCTGCTGACGAGCCTGGGCCGGTGCGCCGACATGGCGTTCGCCGAGATGTACGGGCCGCTCGGGGGCGGCCGGACGGACGTCGCCGGCTGAGATCCCGGCCGCCCCGCTGACCGGACTGCCCGAGGGGCCGTCCCGGTCACGCACGCCGTGGTGCGTACGGTGCCGGACGACCCGCTCGGCCGGTACCGCACAGCCGCCACGGACCGGTTTCCCGCCGGGGAACGAACCGCTGCGTCGCCTCGTCGGCTTTCCGCCGGCACCGCGTCTTCCGCTGCCGGCCCGACGGAATCACCCCGGCACACTTTCCACCGAAGGATTCCACTAAACCTGTCCAGCTCCATTATTTTTCATGCCACTCTTTTGAGTGATTGCCCAGATTAAAACAACACGTCTATGTTCAGTGCGGCGAGCGGCTCGGACCTCGCCGCACGGAACGGCCCTGGCTCCGGCCGCCGTCCGATTGTCAACTTCCCAAGATTGGTGGCGAAGCCGTGACGGTTACCGACGAGACAATTCCCGGCCCCGGGGGCGAGACGCAGAATTCCAGTCTGACGACGGGCGCGGCACGCAACCTGGCCACCACCACCAAGACCGTCCCGCAGATGCAGGGCGTCACCTCGCGCTGGCTGCTGCGGCTGCTGCCCTGGGTGCAGGTCTCGGGCGGCACGTACCGCGTCAACCGGCGGCTGACCTACACCGTCGGCGACGGGCGCGTCGACTTCGCCGTCTCGGGCACCGAAGTATCGATCATCCCCGACGAACTGCGCGAACTGCCCGCGCTGCGCGACTTCACCGACCGCGAGGTGCTCGGCGCGCTCGGCGAGCGCTTCGTCCAGCACGAGTACGCGCCCGGCGACGTGATCGCCGCGGCGGGCACGCCGGCCGACCGCCTGGTGCTCGTCGCGCACGGCCGGGTCGACCGGATCGGCGCCGGAAAGTACGGCGACGAAACGGTTCTGGGGGCCCTGGCCGGGGGCGACCACCTCGGCGACGACCTGCTCACCGACCCCGCCGCGTCCTGGCGGTACACCTACCGGGCGGTGACCCGGGTGACCGTCATGGCACTGCCCCGGGAGGCCGCGCAGGAGGTCACGGACCGCTCCCCGCAGCTGCGCGACCACCTCGCGGCGGCCGGGACGGACACCGCGCCGCCACGCAACGCCAGCGGCGAGTCGGCCATCGAGGTCGCCTCCGGCCACCACGGCGAACCCCGGGTCCCCGGCACCTTCGCCGACTACGAACTCTCGCCGCGCGAGTACGAGCTGAGCGTCGCGCAGACGGTGCTGCGGGCCCACACGCGGGTCGGCGACCTGTACAGCGACCCGATGAACCAGGTCGAGGAGCAACTGCGGCTGACCATCCAGGCGCTGCGCGAGCGCCAGGAGCACGAGATGGTCAACAACCGCGAGTTCGGCCTGCTGCACAACGCCGACCTCACCCAGCGCGTCCGTACCCGCAGCGGCCCGCCCACCCCCGACGACCTGGACGAACTGCTCGCGACGGTCTGGAAGGACCCGGCCTTCCTGCTCGCCCACCCGAAGGCCATCTCCGCCTTCGGACGGCAGTGCAGCGCCCGCGGCCTGTACCCGACGGCGGTCGACTTCATGGGGCACTCGCTGCCCTCCTGGCGCGGCGTACCCATCTTCCCGTGCAACAAGATTCCGGTCTCCGCCGACGGCACCAGTTCCTTTCTGGTGATGCGCACCGGCGAGGAGAAGCAGGGCGTCGTCGGCCTGCACCAGACGGGAATTCCCGATGAATACGAACCGGGTCTCTCGGTCCGCTTCATGGGCGTCAGCGACCAGGCGATCGCCAACTACCTGGTGAGCACCTACTACTCCGCCGCGGTCCTCGTACCCGACGCCCTGGGAATTCTCGAAGACGTACAGACCGGTCAATGAACCACCTCATTTCAGCCATGGCAAACCATTGAAGAACCGTTTGCCGGGAAATGACGCACGACGCCGAACGAGCGACAGGAACAGGTGAACCCCCCCATGACCACACCGGCGGACCCGACGTCCGGACCCGGCACCACCCCGGACACCGAGCAGGCGCGCACCAGCCTGGCGACAGCCGCGGCACGCAATCTGGCCACCACGACCAAGACCGTGCCGCAGATGCAGGGGATCTCCTCCCGCTGGCTGCTGCGCGTGCTGCCCTGGACCCAGGTCTCCGGCGGTACGTACCGCGTCAACCGGCGGCTGACCCACACCCTCGGGGACGGCCGGGTCGAGTTCACCAGCACCGGTTCCGACGTCCGGGTCATCCCCGCGGAGCTGCGGGAGCTGCCGCCGCTGCGCGACTTCGACGACCCGTCGGTGCTGGAGGCGCTGGCCGGCCGGTTCGTCCAGGAGGAGCACGCGCCCGGCGACGTACTGGCCGAGCGGGGCGCGCCGGCCGACCGGGTCGTGCTGATCGCGCACGGCAAGCTGAACCGGATCGGGGCCGGCAAGTACGGTGACGAAACGGTCCTCGGCGTGCTCGCGGACGGCGACCACCTGGGCGAGGCGGCGCTGCTGTCGCCGGACGCGACCTGGGAGCACTCCGTACGGGCCGTGACCCGGGTGACCGTACTGACGCTGCCGCGCGCCGAGTACGAACAGCTCGCGGACCGCTCCCCCGCGCTGCGCGAACACCTGGAGCGCTTCCGCACCGCCCAGGTCCCGCCGCAGAACAAGCACGGCGAGGCGGCCATCGACGTCACCTCGGGCCATGTCGGCGAGCCCGCGCTGCCGGGCACCTTCGTCGACTACGAGCTGGCGCCCCGGGAGTACGAGCTGAGCGTCGCGCAGACCGTACTGAAGATCCACACCCGGGTCGCCGACCTGTACAACGACCCGATGAACCAGCTGGACCAGCAGCTGCGGCTGACCATCGAGGCGCTGCGCGAGCGCCAGGAGCACGAGATGGTCAACAACCGCGAGTTCGGCCTGCTGCACAACGCCGACCTCAAGCAGCGCATCCACACCCGCAGCGGCCCGCCCACCCCCGACGACCTGGACGAGCTGATCTCGCGGCGCCGCAAGACCCAGTACCTGCTGGCGCACCCGCGCACCATCGCGGCGATCGGCCGGGAGTGGAACGCCCGCGGCATCTACCCGACCGGCGCGGAGATCGGCGGCACGCCCGTCCGGGCCTGGCGCGGCATCCCGCTGCTGCCGTGCAACAAGATCCCGATCAACCCCGACCAGACCAGCTCGGTCATCGCCATGCGGGTGGGCGAGGAGAACCAGGGCGTGGTGGGGCTGCACCAGACGGGCATTCCCGACGAGTACCAGCCCGGCCTGTCGGTCCGTTTCATGGGCATCAACGAGCAGGCGGTCATCAACTACCTGGTCAGCGCCTACTATTCGGCGGCCGTACTGGTGCCGGACGCGCTGGGCGTCCTGGAGGACGTGGAGATCGGGCACTAGGCAGCGCCTCAGACCGGCGGAAGGCCACGCCTCCCGCCGGCACCGGCCCCCGCCCCGGGCCGGCCGGACCGCAGCTCCGGCCGGCCACCGCCCGCTGTTCCCGCGCCCGTGGTCCACGGCGCCGGGGCAGCGGGCGGAGTGCGTGGGCCGGGGCGGGAACCATGCCGTACGGCGGGCCGTTGAGCTTGTGCCGGCAGTGGCTGCGGGGCCTGCGGGGCACTGAGCCGCGTCTTCCGCCGTTCCGGGGCGGCTGCTTCACGCCAGGCCGGGCGACGCCGGGCGCGTACCGGTACGCGGACACGGCCTGGCCGGAATCGGCATCCGGCAGCCGTTCGTAGCCGCCGCCGCGCACTGTCCGACGGGCTCCGTCGGGGCGCTCACCGCCCTCGTGGCGACCGTACAGAACCGGGCGGGCCCCGGCACCCGAATCCGGCCGCTTCGCGCATTTCCGGCCGCGAGAAGGCCATTTGAGGGGTGGCCCGACCTTTTCGGTCGAAAGAACAGGTTCTCCCGGAACCACCCCGAAGGGCGGATCACGCCTTACGCTCCCTGGTCATGCGCAGAACAATGAGCAGCTCCAGCAGGGCCGGTCTCGCCGCCCTCCTCGCCCTCGTCGTCTCCCTCCTCGGTCTGGCCGGCGCCTCCCCGGCGTCCGCCGCCGACGCCCCCGCGCTCGCCTTCACCGTGGACAAGACGCAGGCCACCCCCGGCTCGGACGTCACCGTGACCATGACGTTCACCAACACCGGCACCGCCGACGTGCGGTTCGTGTGGCAGTCGTTCCAGCCCACGTGGGAGACCTCTTCCGCGAGCGGTCTGAAGTACGCCTGGAAGACCTGTACTGCCGACCCCGGCGTAACCTGCACCGCCGGCCAGGGCGCCACGTACGCCGTGCCGATCGCCCCCGGCGCCACCCGCAAGGTCACCATGACCTACACCATCGGCGCCGACTCCTCCTGCGGCTACCCGGACGTCGCCTTCTACTCGTACATCTACACCGAGTTCGCCGGCGGCCAGCCCGCCAAGGACGGCACCTACTTCACCCCCGCCACCCGCGTGATCTGCCCGACCACTCCCCCGGCGGGCGCGCAGGCCTGACCCGGGCCGCACCACCCGCGCGTTCCGCACGGCAGGACCGCCGGCCCCCACCGGCGCGGCCCCGCGCACGCGTTCCGTCCCCTTCCACCCCCTTCCGTCCCCTTTCGTCCCCGTCGGCTTCCCGCTCCGCCGGTCCAGGGCCGTGGCCACGCCCCTGGAGCGGTGGAGCGGTTCCCGCGTCCGGGGGACGGAGGCGACACGCGGGGCCCGGGTGGCGGGGGCGAAGCCCACAGCCCCGGGTGGCGGAGGCGACACGACGGCCGTACGGCGGTTGTACGGTTTTCCGACACCTCCGGGCCATAGTGGGCTCCTCGTACCCGTGAGACCGTTACCGCGACGTCTGGGGGGATCGTGAAGAATCGATTCGTTCGTGCACGGGCGGTGCTGACGGCGCTCACGGCCTGGGGCGTACTGGCCGGGAGCGGAGTGGCCTCCGGGGCCACCGCGCAGGACGGCACCGCCCGGGCAGGGCACGCGGTCCGCGTCGCGCCGGGCGTGACGTACCGCGCCTTCGACCTCGCGGTGGGACGCGGCACCGCGCACGCCCACCTTCTGACGGTGGATCTGACCGACCGGCGGGTCGCGGTGGACCTGCTGTACCCCGGCGTGGTCGGCGCGCGGGCCCCGGTCTCCCGGCTGGCCGACGCGCGGTCCGCGGTGGCCGCCGTCAACGCGGACTTCTTCAACATCACCGAGACCCAGCACCCCGGGGTGGAGGCGACCGGCGCCCCCGTGGGCCCGGCCATCGCCTCGGGGCGGCATCTGAAAGCGGCGGTGCCCGACGGCCAGCGCTTCGGCCCCGCCCTGCCCCCCGGTACGAACACCGAGGACGTCATCGGCGTGGGCTTCGACCGCCGCGCGCGCCTGGACCGGCTGTCCCTGCGCGGCGCCGTCCTGACCCCGGCGGGCGCGCTCCCCCTGAAGGGCCTGAACCAGTACGCGCTGCCGGTGAACGGCATCGGCGCGTTCACGTCCCGGTGGGGGCCCACCTCGCGGGTCCGGGCGACCTGCGGCACGGACACCGACCGGGCCGCGCCGTGCAGCACGGAGACGTACGAGCTCACGGTCCGGCAGGGCCGGGTGACGCAAGCGACGCAGGTGCCCGGCCGGGGCGGCATCCCCCGCGGGACGACGACGCTGGTCGGCCGGGAGGAGGGCGCCCGGCAACTGCGCAAGCTGCATGTCGGCGACCGGGTCCGGGTCGGCCACGCGCTGACCGGGAAGCGGCCCGCACCGCTGCGCTTCGCCGTCGGCGGCTTCCCGATCGTCCGCGGCGACGAGCCGCTGGCCGGTCTGGACACCGTCACCCCGGCCGTACGGACCGCCGCCGGCGTCGGCGCGGGCGGGCGCCGGCTGTTGCTGCTGGCCCTGGACGGCGCGCCGGGGCGGGCCGGGGCGACGGTACGCGAACTGGCCGGCCTGATGGTCCGGCTGGGCGCCCGGGACGCGGTCAACCTGGACGGCGGCGGCTCCTCCACGCTCGTCACGCGCGAGCCGGGCAGTCCCGGGTCGACCGTGCGCAACCACCCGTCGGCGGGCGCGGAACGGCCGGTCCCGAACGGCATCGGCGTGTTCGCGCGGGGGTGAGAGCCGGCGGCTCAGGGCCGCACGGCGGCGCCCGGCCGGGCTTGGCGCCGGCTTTCAGGGGCGGACGCTGCTGACCACGTCCGCCGCGCCGGACAGCCCGTTGTGAATGTCGGGCGCCAGGTTGCTGCCCGCCAAATAGAAACCGAGCAGCATACAGACGAGGGCGTGCGTGAATTTCAGCCGTCCGCTGCGCAGGAAGACGACGGTCAGTACGACGAGCAGCACGACGACCGAGATCGAGACAGCCACGACAGAACCTCCTCACCCCGCCGCCCGAACGGACGACAACGGCCGCCAGTGTGGCTCATTGCGTCCCTTTTCCCGTGTCTTCGCGGGTGCGCCATACAGGTGATCACTACGGGTCACCGGAAAGCGTGCCGGATTTCCCGGTCCGGGCCGGGCGGGAAATCCGCGCGGGACCTTGGTCCCGGACCTTCGGCGGCCCGAACCGGCTTGCCCACCGCCTATATTCGTGGGATGAGCACATCGCCGGGGCGGCGCGCCCTTCGCCGCTGGATACCGAACCAGCACGGCGCCTGGGCCATGCTCGTCGTGCCCTTCCTGGCGGGGGCGCTGCCGGTCGGGTTCGACGGGTGGCACGCCGTCCTGCTGCCCGCGTGGCTGCTGGCCTACTGCGCGGCGTTCCACGCCCAGCAGTTCGTCCGGCTGCGCCGCCTGTCGCGTAATCCGCGGGCGCCGCGCCGCCATCTCGCGCCGCTCACCGGATTCGGCGCGGCATTCGCCGTATGCGCCGTACCGCTCGCGGTGGCGCATCCCTGGCTGCTGATCGCCGCCTTGTGCGCGGCGCCGTTCTTCGCGCTGAACATCGGCTACGCGTACCGCAACAAGGAACGCGCCACGGTCAACGGAATCGCGGCCGTGGTGCCCGCCTGCGGAATGCTGCTCGTCTCGTACCGGCTGGGCAGCGGAACCGTCGATTCGGGTGCCTGGCAGGCCGCCGCGGCCTGTCTGCTGTATTTCACCGGGACCGTGCTCTACGTGAAAACAATGATCCGCGAGCGCGGGAGCGAGGCCTTCCGGGTGGCGTCGGCCGTTTATCACGGGCTCGCGGTGGTGGCCGCCGTCTCGCTGGACCCGTGGCTGGCGGTGCCCTTCGTGCTGTTCTTCGTACGGGCGATGGCGCTGCCCGCGCGCCGGGTACGGGTCGCGGTGGTCGGTGCCGTGGAGGTGCTGTGCTCGGTGCTGCTGCTGGCCTTCCTCGTGTGCGGCGGTCTGCTTCCCGGCTGAGGGCGCACGGGCCGGGCTCCCCGCCGAGACCCTACGGTCCGGACTGCTCCGCCTCCCGGGCCGGCGCCGCCGCTCCCGCCACACCGGTCTTCGCCTGCTTGATCTCGGCGTAGACGTGGGCGCGCAGCTCGGCGAAGCGCGGGGCGGAGCGGGTGGTGATCTGGTCGCGGGCGGCCGGCAGGTCGACCGGGAGGTCTTCCTGGACGACGGTGGGCGCCGAGGACAGGACGATCACCCGCCGTCCCAGGTACACCGCCTCGTCGATGTCGTGGGTGACCAGCAGGGTCGTCACTCCCAGCCGCCGCCACAGGGTGAGCAGCAGATCCTCCAGCTCCGCCCGGGTCTGCGCGTCGACGGCGGCGAACGGTTCGTCCATCAGGAGGACCTGCGGCTCGTACGCGATGGCGCGGGCGATGGCGACGCGCTGCTGCATGCCGCCCGAGAGCTGCCACGGGTGGGCCGCCGCCGCGCCCGCGAGGCCGACGGCGGACAGGGCCTCCTCGACCAGTTCGCGGCGGCGTGGCGCGGGCACCTTCTTCTCGCGCAGCGGGAGTTCGACATTCTTGCGCACGGTCATCCAGGGGAAGAGGCTGCGCCCGTACTCCTGGAAGACGACGGCCATGCCGGGCGGCGGGCCGGTGACGCGGCGGCCCGCGACCCGCACCTCGCCGGTGGTCGGTGTCAGCAGCCCGGCGAGGCACTTGAGCAGGGTCGTCTTGCCGCAGCCCGAGGGCCCCACGACGCACACCAGGTCGCCGTCGGCCACCCGGAAGTCGATCTTCCGTAGCGCCTCGACGCCGCCCCGCCCCTCGTAGACCTTGCCCAGCCCGGTGATCTCAAGCATGCCGCCCCCGCTCCTCGCCGCGCGCCAAGTGCCACGCCAGTATGCGGCGTTCGACGGCCCGGAAGGCGACCGAGAGGCCGAATCCGAGCAGTCCGAGGACGACGATGCCGCTCCACATCTCCGGTATGGCGAAGCCGCGCTGGAAGAGGACGACGGTGTGGCCGAGGCCGGAGGTGCTGGCGAACATCTCCCCGATGACCATGAGGATGATGCCGATCGACAGGGCCTGCCGCAGCCCCGCCATGATCTGCGGGCTCGCGGCGGGCAGTACGAGATGGCGCAGCCGGGCGGCTCCGCGCAGCCCGAAGCAGCGGCCGGTGTCGTCCAGCACCTCGTCCACGGCGCGGACGCCCTCGACGGTGTTGAGCAGCACGGGCCACACACAGCCGGAGACGATGACCAGGACCTTCATCGCGGTGTCCAGCCCGGCGAGCAGCATGATGAGCGGGACGAGGACGGGTGGCGGCACGGCGCGGAAGAACTCCAGTACGGGTTCGGCGGCGGCCCGCAGGGTGCGCGAGGAGCCTATGGCGACGCCGAGGCCGACGCCCAGCAGGCCCGCGAGGACGTAGCCGGTGAGCAGCCGGCCCACGCTGGGCAGGACGTCCTCGGTGAACCGCGCCGAGAACCACACCTTCGCGAAGGCGGTGGCGACCCGTCCGGGTGTCGGCAGGTAGAAGGTGGGACTGGCGGAGCTGTAGGCCCACCAGCCGAGGATCAGCAGGACCGGCAGGCCCAGGACGCGCAGCAGGCGCAGGCCCGCGCGCCGCAGCGGCCCGGCAGGACGCTCGCGTGCCGCGCCGTCCCACCCTTTACGTGCCGTGCTCATCGCGCCGCCTCGCCGCGTACGGACGGGTGCCAGGCGAGCACCCGGCGCTCCACGGCCCGTACCGCCGTGTTCACGGTGACCCCGACCAGCCCGGTCAGCACGATCAGCGCGTAGACCTCGGTGACCGCGCCGCCGGACTGGGCGAGCTGGATGCGCAGGCCCAGCCCGGGGCTGCCGATGACCAGTTCGGCGGTGACGGCGAGGATGAAGGCCACCGCGGCGGCCAGCCGCACGCCGGTCAGCACGTACGGCAGGGCCGTCGGCCACACGAGGTGGCGCAGGTGGGCCCAGCGGCCGAGGCGGTAGCTGCGGGCGGTCTCGCGGGCGACCGGGTCCACGTCGGCGACGCCGTACAGCACCTGGATGAGCACCTGCCAGAAGGCGGCGTAGACGACGAGGAGGAGGGTGGAGCCGGTCTCGGCGCCGAAGAGGAGGGTGGCCAGCGGGATCAGCGCCACGGACGGGATGGGCCGCAGGAACTCGATGGTCGAGGCGGTGGCGGCGCGCAGCCCCGGTACGGCGTCGATGAGGACGCCGAGGGCGACGGCCAGGCAGCAGGCGATGGCGAGGCCGAGCGCCCAGGAGCGCAGGGTCTCGCCGAGCGCGGTCCACAGGGACGCGTCGCCCAGCTCGGTGGCGAGTCGGCGCAGGATCGCGGTGGCGGGCGGCAGGTGGCGGGGGTCGACGAGGCCGAGCCGGGGCACCGCCTCGGCGACGGCGAAGAGGCAGGCCAGGCCCAGGAGGCCGAGACCGGCGGCGCGCGGCGCGCTCATCGGCTCCCCGGCGCGCGCCCCTCGGCGGGTCACGGCAGCAGCGCGCCGACGTCGGCGGGCCGTGCGAGGACCCCGTCCTTGCGGGCGAAGTCGGCGATGGCCTGCACGGACGGGCGGTTGATCTCGGTGGGCCACTTCGGCAGCACGATGCGCCGGATGACCGCGGGCGGGATCTTCGTGTACTTGCCGAGTTCCGCGCGTACCGCCTCGGGGTGCGTCCGGGCGTGCGCCAGCGCCTGATTGATGGCCGCGGTGAAGCGTTTGACCAGATCCGGTTTCTCGCGGAGCAGTTTCTCGCTGGTGAAGTACATGGCGACGGTGAGGTCGTCGGTGGCCTCGGCGAAGGGCCAGCACACCTCGTGGGCGCCCTGGTCGATGGCCTGCGTCTGGAAGGGCTCCACGGTCCAGATGGCGTCCACCCGCCCGGCGGCCAGGGCGGCGGGCATGTCGGGGAGCGGGATCTCGGTGAACTCCAGCTTCTCGGGGTCGCCGCCGGCCCGGCGCACGGCGGCGCGGATCGTGGTGTCGCCGATGTTCTTCAGCTGGTTGACGGCGATCTTGTGGCCGGGCAGGTCCTTGGCCGACTTGATGGCGCTGCCCTCGGGCACGAGGACGGCGCTGTAGTCCTTGCCGCGCCCGGTCTGCCCGGTGGAGGCCACCCCGTTGGCCACGGCCTTCAGGGGCAGTCCCTGTTCACGGGCGGTGAGCAGGGTGGTGGTGTTGCTGAAGCCGAAGTCGAACTGGCCGCTGACGACGCCGGAGGAGCTGTACGCGCCGCCCTGGACCGTCGTGATCTTCGCGTCGATGCCCTGCTTGGCGAAGAAGCCGAGCGACCGGGCAAGGTGGACCGGTGCGGTGTCGACGATGGAGAGCGCGCCGATCTCGATGCTGTCCCGGCCGTCGCCGCCCGGCCCGGACCCGTCGTTCCCGCACGCGGTGAGGGTGAGGAGAAGTGCTGCTGCTGCCGCCGCGGCGGCCCGTAAGCGATACACGCGGGAACCGTAGGGGCGGGCGGTGCCGTCGTCAACGGTGCAGGGCCGACGGGACGGGAGGTAACCGGCGGGGCGGCACAACGGAGACACGGAACACGGATCACGCCGGCGCGCGGGCGCTACGCCCGCCGGTGGCGCGGTGTGTCGTGTATCACGTCACGCACCGCAACGAAATGCAGGTGGTTCGCGTCTTAGCGGCCGACATCCGCCGGACCGCTGCACGGAAAGCCCTTAGATGACCCCTGCCCCCGTCCCGCACCACCGTCGCACGCCACGCCGTGCGCGGGCCGTGCTGGCCCTGGTGCCGCTGCTCGGCATCGGTGCGCTGACCGCCTGCGGAGGCCCCGCGGCGTCCGCGTCGAAAGGCGCTCCGGTACGGGTGTCGCTGAGCGCGGCGAACGGTGTGAAGACGGTGCAGGCCGGGGACAAGCTGCAGGTCAGCGCGGAGGGCGGCCGTCTGGTCAAGGTCGTCGTGACCGACCCGAAGGGCCGTCGGCTGCCCGGCGGGCTGGGCGACGGCGGCCGGGTGTGGACCTCCCACGAGCCGACCGTCCCGGACACCAGGTACTCGGTCGCGGCCGAGGCCCGGAACGCGCAGGGCGGCACGAACACGGTCAAGGAGTCGCTGACCACCGCCCAGGCCGGCCAGCTGAACAAGCTCGTGCTGAACCCCGGCTCGCAGGGCGCCACCGTCGGCGTGGCGCAGCCCGTCTCGGTCACCTTCGACTTCCCCGTGACCGACAAGGCCGCCGTGGAGAAGCACCTGAGGGTCACCACCGACAACGGCACGGCCGGCGCGTGGGGCTGGGTCAAGGACTTCTCCGGCAAGGACCGGGTGGACTGGCGGCCGAAGGAGTACTGGCGGCCGGGCACCAAGGTCGGGCTGCGCGCCGATCTGAACGGCGTGGACTCCGGCGGCGGCCGGTACTTCGCCAAGGACTACGACCTGAACTTCACCATCGGCGACCGCCACGTGATCACGGTCGACCTGGACAGCAAGCAGCTGACGTTCACCGAGAACGGAAAGGAGGTGAAGAACATCCCCTTCTCCGCCGGCCGGCCGGATCCGCGGCACTCCACCTGGACAGGCATCTTCCCGCTGATGGCGAAGGAGGGCACGATCATCATGGACTCCGGGACCGCGGGACCGGGCGACGCGGACAAAAGGACGGTCCGCGACGCCATGAAGCTCACCAGCTCCGGCACCTACGCGCACGCGGCGCCGTGGGACGCCGGCAAGGCGGGCCGGGTGAACGACGGTTCCGGCGGCATCGGCCTGACCGACGCCGACGCCGACTGGCTTTACTCCAAGGTCCGCGTCGGTGACCCGTTCGAGGTCATCGGTTCCTCCGAACGGGGGAGAGCGGCCGAGAACAACGGACTCGGGGACTGGATGGTCGACTGGCCCCAGTGGCAGAAGAAGAGCGCCCTTCCATCGAGCAGCTGACCCCTTACAGAGCCTAGTGTGACGGAATGAGCACCGTGCAGGACCAGGACCAAATAACGGCGTGGGCGCGCTTTCGCCGCCGCGTGCCCAACGGCTTCGCCATCTTCTTCAGCCTTCTGGGGCTGTTCTGCGCCGTCACGGCGCTGATCGGGCCGCTGCGACGCGCCCTGAAACCGGTCATCCAATGGCTGGACACCCTGACCATCGTGGTCGAACCGAACCTCGCGTACGCGGTGTTCCTCTCCTTGCTGGCCGCGGCCCTGACCGCGCGCAAACGGGTCGCCCTGTGGTTCGCCGTCGTCTACATGGTGCTGGTGACCCTGACCGACGCGGCCCTCGTGATCGACGGCTACCGGGAGTACTACTTCTCCCTGGTGCTGTGCACGGCCGCGCTGGTCCTGCTGCTGGTCGCGCACCGCGAGTTCTACGCGATCACCCGCCGCGGCGCCTTCTGGCGCGCCGCCGGGGTGCTGGTCGCGGGCCTGGTGGTCTCGATCCTCGTCGGCTGGGGCCTGGTGTCGCTGTTCCCGGGCAACCTGGAGCGCGGCGCCGACAGCCGGCTGCTGTGGGCGGCCGACCGGGTCTGCGGCGGTCTGCTGAGCAACCACCAGTTCCACGGCCACCCGCCGCACTGGATCATCTTCCTGCTCGGCCTGTTCGGCGCGCTGGCGCTGCTGAACGCGGCCCGGGTGCTCTTCCGGTCGCAGCGCATGGAGGCCGCGCTCCACGGTGACGAGGAGACCCGTATCCGGGCGCTGCTGGCCCGTTACGGCGGCCGGGACTCGCTCGGCTACTTCGCCACCCGCCGGGACAAGGCCGTGGTCTTCTCCCCCAGCGGCAAGGCCGCCGTCACCTACCGGGTGGAGGCCGGCGTCTGCCTGGCCAGCGGTGACCCGGTCGGTGACCGCGAGGCGTGGGGCCCGGCCATCGAGGAGTGGCTCAAGGTCGCCGGGCGCTACGGCTGGCAGCCCGCCGTCATGGGCGCCAGCGAGGACGGCGCCAAGGCGTTCGCGCGCAGCGGTCTGAGCGCGCTGCAGCTCGGCGACGAGGCGATCCTGCACGTCAAGGACTTCGACCTGGACGGCCGTGAGATGCGGGTGACCCGCCAGGCCGTCAACCGGGTCGAGCGCACCGGTGCCACCTTCCGGGTCCGCCGGCACTCCGAGCTGTCCGACGCGGAGATGCAGGAGGTCATCCACCGGGCGGACGCCTGGCGCGACACCGAGACCGAGCGCGGCTTCTCGATGGCGCTGGACCGGCTCGGCGACCCCGAGGACGGCGACTGCCTGCTGGCCGAGGCGTTCGACGGCGACGGCAACATGATGGCCCTGCTGTCGTTCGTGCCGTGGGGCAAGGACGGCATCTCGCTGGACGTGATGCGCCGCGACCGCAGCGCGCCCAACGGCGTGATGGAGTACATGGTCGCCCAGCTGTGCGCGCAGGCCGGGCAGATCGGTGTGCGCCGGATCTCGCTGAACTTCGCGGTCTTCCGGTCCGCCTTCGAGGAGGGCGCCCGGATCGGCGCCGGTCCGGTGCTGAAGGTGTGGCGCAAGCTGCTGCTGTTCTTCTCCAAGTGGTGGCAGCTGGAGGCGCTGTACCGCTCCAACGCCAAGTACGCGCCCGAGTGGTACCCGCGCTTCCTGTGCTACGCGGACACCGGTGCCCTGGCCCGTATCGGCATGGCCTCCGGCATCGCCGAGGGCTTCGTGGCCGTACCGAGCCTGGGCAAGCTGTGGGGCAAGGGCCACAAGAAGCGGGTGCTGACCCCGGCGACCACCGCCCACCTGCCGTCGCTGGACGAGCTGGGCCTGGTCGAACAGCCGCCGGCGACCGAGGAGGAGCTGCGCGAGCGGGAGCTGGCGGCGCTGCCGGAGCAGGTCCGCATCCGGCACCGCAAGCTGGAGCGGCTGCGTACGGAGGGCACCGACCCGTACCCGGTCGGTGTACAGCGCACCCACACGCTGGGCAACGTCCGCGACGAGCACCCGGACCTGGAGGCCGGTACGCACACCGGCAAGGTCGTCCGGATCGCCGGCCGGGTGCTGCTCACCCGCGACCACGGCGGTGTGCTGTTCGCCGTGCTGCGCGACTGGTCGGGCGATCTCCAGATCGCGCTGACCCGCGAGGGCACCGGCGCCGAGGAGCTGGCGCGGTTCGCCGCCGACATCGACCTGGGCGACCACATCGAGGCCGAGGGCGAGGTCGGTACGAGCGACCGCGGTGAGCTGACGGTCTTCGTCACCCACTGGCGGCTCACGGCGAAGTGTCTGCGTCCGCTGCCCGACAAGCGGCGCGGTCTGACCGACCCGGAGGCCAAGGTCCGCCAGCGCTATGTGGACCTGGTCGTCTCGCCGGACTCGCGGGACAACCTGCGGGCCCGCAGCACCGCGGTGCAGGCGCTGCGCCAGGGGCTGATCGAGCGTGGCTATCTCGAAGTCGAGACGCCGATGCTCCAGCAGATCCACGGCGGCGCCAACGCGCGTCCCTTCCAGACCCACATCAACGCCTACGACCTCGACCTGTACCTGCGCATCGCGCCGGAGCTGTACCTGAAGCGGCTGTGCGTGGGCGGTATGGAGAAGGTCTTCGAGATGGGACGCACGTTCCGCAACGAGGGCATCTCCTACAAGCACAACCCCGAGTTCACGATGCTGGAGGCGTACCAGGCGTTCGCCGACTACGACGTGATGCTCGACCTGACCCGCGAGCTGATCCAGGGCGCCGCGATCTCCGCGTTCGGCAGCGCCACCGCCCGCAAGGCGGATGCGAACGGCAAGCTCGTCGAGCACGACATCTCGGGCATCTGGCCGGTCAAGACGGTGTACGGCGCGATCTCGGAGGCCCTGGGCGAAGAGGTCGACGCGGACACCGAGCCGGACGCGCTGCGCCGGCTGTGCCAGCGGTCCGGGGTGCCGGTGAAGCCGGAGATGGGCCGCGGTGACATCGTCCTGGAGATGTACGAGCGGCTGGTCGAGGAGAAGACCACGCTGCCCACCTTCTACAAGGACTTCCCCACCGACGTCTCGCCGCTGACCCGCCAGCACCGCAAGGACCCGCGCCTCGCCGAGCGCTGGGACCTGGTCGCCTTCGGCACGGAGCTGGGCACCGCCTACTCCGAGCTGACCGACCCGGTCGAGCAGCGGCGCCGGCTGACCGCCCAGTCGCTGCTGGCGGCGGGCGGCGACCCGGAGGCGATGGAGCTGGACGAGGACTTCCTCCAGGCCCTCGAATACGCCATGCCGCCGACCGGCGGTCTGGGCATCGGCGTGGACCGGCTGGTCATGTTCCTCACCGGCCTGTCGATCCGCGAGACGCTGCCGTTCCCGCTGGTACGGCGCCGGTAGGCACCCGGAACAGAAGGGCCGCCCCCGGCCGGGGGCGGCCCTTCGTCGTACTACCGGTCAGTTGCCCAGCACCGCCGGGTTGGCGCAGTGCGCGAGCGGCTCGCCGCGCAGGAAGCGGGCGGCCTCGGCGGCGACGATACGGGCCGCCTTGTGCGCGACCTGGCGGCTGCCGCCCGCGATGTGCGGGGTCAGCACGACGCCGGGCGCGGCCAGCAGGCGGTAGTCCGCCGGGACCGGCTCCTCGGGGAAGACGTCGAATCCGGCGCCCCTGAGCTGCCCGGACTCCAGCGCGTCGCAGACCGCGTCGTAGTCCACGAGGGCGCCGCGCGCGCAGTTGACCAGGACGGAGCCGTGCGGCATGGCGGCGAGCTGCGCGCCGCCGATCATGCCGCGGGTCTCGTCGGTGAGGCGGGCGTGCAGGGAGACGATGCGCGAGCGGCTCAGCAGCTCGTCCAGGCCGACCTGTTCGGCGACGCCGGCCAGTGCCTCGGGGGCGGCGTACGGGTCGTGGACGAGGACGTGCGCGCCCATGGCGGCCAGTACCTTGGCGACGCGGCTGCCGATCGCCCCGTACCCGATCAGGCCGACGGTGGTGCCCTCGATCTCGATGCCGCACTTGTCGTAGTCGTAGTAGTCGCCGCGCCAGACGCCCTGCCGCAGGTCGGTGTGGGTGTCGCCGACGCCGCGGGCGGCCGCGAGGAGCAGGGTGAGGGTGTGCTCGGCGGTGGCGGTGGCGTTGCGGCCGGGGGCGTAGCAGACGGCGACGCCGTGCCGGGTGGCGGCGTCCAGGTTGGCGTTGACCGGCCCGCCGCGGCCGACGCAGAACAGTTCCAGGTCCGGGCAGTGGGCGAGGATGCGCTCGGTGAGCGCGGCGTGTTCGGTGACGCAGATCCGGACGCCCTGGAGCGCCTCGATGAGCTGGTCCTCCGTACCCGAAGCCTCGTCGACCTCGGCGACCTTGCCGAGCGGGGTGTGCGGCCAGGGCAGTTGCAGCTCCCGGATCTGCCCGGCGGACACCGTGCCGCCGGTGGCCTCGGTGACCGCCTCGGTGAGCAGGCTCGGGAGGATGAAGTGGTTGCCGGCGGCGAGGACGGTGGGGCTGCTCATGAGGGTCTTTCTCCTGGGGTGGACCGGGGTGTACGGGGTCGGTGTACGGGGTCGGTGTACGGGGTCGGTGCGGTTCAGCGCAGGGGTGCGGAGAGCGGTGCGGGCGTGGCGGGGGCGTTGAGGCGCAGCAGCGCGGCCTGGCCGTCCCGGAGGCGCAGTTCGGTCAGTGCGCCGTTGAGGAGCTGCGGGAAGACGCGCCGGTAGTCGGCGAGCGGGATGCCCAGCAGGTGGCAGAGGAGGACGCGGACGAGGGTGGAGTGGGCGACGATCAGGATTCGGCCGTCCGGGTGGGTGCGGGCGATGCCGGCGAGGCAGTCGGCGGCGCGCAGGGCGGCGGCACGGGGGTCCTCGCCCCCGGGCAGGTGGTGGCCGACCGGGTCGGCCAGGAACGCGTCCAGCTCGTCCGGGAAGCGCCGGCGCATCTCGTCCCTGGTCAGGCCCTCGCCGCGGCCGAAGTCCACCTCGTAGAGGCGTGGGTCGACGTGCGGGGTCAGGCCGCAGGCCGCGGCGGCGGGCGCGGCGGTGCGCCGGGCGCGGGACAGCGGGGAGCACCAGACGGCGTCCAGACGGGCGGTGGCGGCCCAGTCGGCGAGGGCCGCCGCCTGTTCCTCACCGCGTCCGGTCAGTGCCACGTCGGTGAGTCCGGCGTAGCGGTTCTCGGCGTGCCATTCGGTCTCGCCGTGGCGTACGAGGATGAAGTCGGTCACGGTGCGGCCCTCCTGCGGGCGTGGTCGGCCACGGTCTGGTCGAGCCAGCCACGGCGGGTCAGTTCGTCGAGGAAGCGGAGGTAGACGGGGAGCAGGCGGGCGGTGCGGGCCGGGTCGGGCGTGACGGGCGTGCCGGTGCGGACCATGGCGGCGGCGGCCTCCTGGAGGGTGACGCCGCCGGAGGTGGCGGCGAGCACGGCCATGCCGAGGGCGCCTTCGGCCTGTTCGGGCAGGTGGACGGGGCGGCCGAGCAGGTCGGCGCGGAGCTGCGACCAGTAGGCGTTGCGGGCGCCGCCGCCGGTGAAGGTGAGCGGCCCCTCGACGGGGGCACCGAGGTGGTCGAGGTAGTCGAAGCAGAGGCGTTCGACGCAGGCGACGCCGAGCAGGCAGGCGTGGAACTCCTGGGCTCGGGTGGGCGCGTCGCCGAGGGTGAACGGTTCGGCGTCCGGCGCGCGGAAGGGGAAGCGCTCGCCGCCCGCCGACACGAGGGGATAGGTGACCGCGTCCCAGTCCCGGCCGTCGCGTGCGGCCTCGGCGGTGAGCGCGTCGAGGTCGTCGCCGTTCTCGGGGCCGAAATGCCGGGCGAGGACGCCCGCGCCGGAACTGGAGGCGCCGCCGGGCAGCCAGTTCCCGTCCGGTCCGCGGTGGCAGTAGACGACGCCGTGCGGGTCGCGGATCAGGTGCGGGCTGGTGCCCTTGAGGACGAGGGTGGTGCCGAGTACGGCGTTCCAGGCGCCGGGGGCGAGGGCGCCGGCACCGATCTGGGCGGCGCAGCCGTCGGTCATCCCGGCGACGACGGTGGTGCCTTCGGGGATGCCGGTGGCGGCAGCGGCGGCAGCGCAGACCGTGCCGAGGACGGTTCCGGGCCGTACGACCTGCGGCAGCACGCGCTCTGGCACGCCGAGCCGGGTGAGTTCGGCGGACGGCCAGCGCTCCTCCGTGAGGTGGTAGCCGGTCTTGAGGGCGTGGCTGGCGTCGGAGGGGACCTGGTGGCCGGTCAGCCGCCAGGTGATCAGGTCGGGCTGGTGCAGCAGCCGGGCCCGCTCGCCGAGGCCGGGGTCCTGGCGCAGCAGCCAGAGCAGTTTGGGCAGGGCCCAGGAGGGCTGCATGGTGCGGTAGCCGAGGTCCTGCCACACCGCTCCCCCGGCCTCGTTGACGGCCTCCGCCTGGTCGGCGGCGCGCCCGTCGTCGTACATGAGCCCGGGGGTGAGCGGAGTGCCGTCGGCGGCGGCGAGGAGAACCGTACCGGAGGTGGCGTCGAGCGCCAGGCCGCGTACCCGGGCCGGGTCCGTCCCGGCGAGGGCCGCGCGGCAGGCGGCGGACAGGGCGCTCCACCACTGCCCGGGGTCCTGCTCGTGGCGCCTGCCGTCCCGGTGGCTCGTCAGCGGCCGGGAAGCGGCGGCGAGCAGTTGCCCGGTCCCGTCGACGGCGACGCAGCGGGCGCTCTGCGTACCGAGGTCGAGGCCGAGCCAGACGGCGTCGGCGGTCAGGGCGTCAGACACGGTGGGGGGCTCCTCGGTCGGGGTTTCCGGGTGATGCGGGTGTCGGGTGCGGCGGGGCCGGTGGCCGGCCGGGGACTTCGGGGACGCTCTTGCGGCCGGCCCCGGGGCGCCAGCCCGCCTCGCGGGCGAGGCCGCGCCAGCGCAGGAAGTCCTCGTACAGCTCCGCGTACCGGGCGGTGCGCTCCGGGTCGGGCTCCCAGCTGGACCGCATCCGTACGTACTTGGTGGCGGCGCTGTGCATGCTGGACTCGGCTCCGGACAGCACCAGGCCGGTGAGGAAGGCGCCCTTGGCGCCGAGTTCGGTGTCGCCGGAGCGGGCGGTCGGTACGCCCGTAGCGTCCGCGATGAGCGCGCACCACGCGTCGCTGTTGGCGCCGCCGCCGCACAGGCGCAGTTCGGTGACGTGGGTGCGGGAGGCGGTCAGCGAGTCGCGGAGGACGAGCGACAGGCCGTCGAAGACCGCGCGGGCCAGGTCGGCGCGGGTGTGCTCCAGGGACAGGCCCCAGAATCCGCCGCGGGCGTGCCCGTCGAGGAACGGGGCCCGTTCGCCCGCCGGGGAGAGGTACGGCAGGAACATCAGGCCGTTCGCGCCCGGCTCGGACTCGAAGGCCAGCCGCGACAGTTCCGGCGGTCCGGACAGGTGCAGCGTACGGGCGGCCCAGCCGAGCACCTCCGCGCCGTTGAGGGTCGGGAAGGCGCGCAGGACGCGTTCCCGGCCTCGGTAGGCGATGGTGATGCCGGACGGTTCGCCGGTGGTGTCCACGGTCGTCCGGACGATCTCGGTGCACAGGGTGGTGCCCAGGATGCTGCACGCCTGGCCCGGGTTGACCACGCCGACGCCGCGCGCGGTGGCGGCGATGTCGTACGGGGCCATGACGACCGGGAGGCCGGCGGGCAGCCCGAGCTGACCGGCCGCGTCGGACGTCATCTCGGCGATCCGCTCGTGCTCGCCGAGCACCTTCGGCAGCAGCCGCTCGTACGGGGCCAGGCCGAAGAGGTCGATCAGGTACGGGTCGTACGCGCCGGTGGCGTGGTCGAGGAAGGGCGCCGAGGCGTCCGACTCGTCGACGGCCACGACTCCGGTCAGCCGCAGGAAGAGCCAGCCCGCCGCGGTGAGCGAGGCGTGCGAGCGGGCGAGCCGGTCCGGGTCGTTCCCGGCCAGCCACGCGAAGATCGCGTTGGGCATTCCGGCGCAGGTCAGCGAGCCGTTGCGGCGGAAGGCGGCCGCCAGGACGCCGTCCCGCTGCCACTGGCCGACGAGGTCGCCCGCCCGGCCGTCGGACCACAGGATCGCGGGTCCGGTGGGGCGGCCGCGCTCGTCGACGAGCCAGGCACCGTCGCCCTGGGCGGTGAAGGAGACCAGCCATACGGGGTCGGCCGGGCCGGGGCGGCCGGCGAGTTCGGACAGGGCGTTGCGGACGGTGCAGACGACGGCGTTCCAGACGGCGTCCATGTCCTGCTCGGCGCGGCCCGGGAGGGGGCGGAGCACTTCGGTGGCGAGGCGGGAGACCGCGATCTCGCGGCCCCGGTCGTCGAAGACCACGGACTTGATCATCGTGGTGCCGACGTCGACGGTCAGTACGGACATCAGGTGCGTCCTCTCACGCCGGTGCGGAGGCGGACGGCGCGGCGGGCGCGGTGGCGGGGGCGGCCGCCCGGTCCGGCGCCGTGCCCGGCCCGTCCGGCAGTTTCAGGAAGACGGTGAGCACGGTACTGACCGCGTACATCCCCGCGAAGATCCAGACCACCCCTTCGACGCCGAACGGCCCGGCGAAGACCGCGACGACGGCCGGTCCGACGAAGGTGCTGGCGCCCGCGCCCAGGTTGAGCGCCGCCAGTGCCTGGCCCTTGTGGTGCGGCTCCAGCGAGGGCATCAGTGCCGAAATCGGGACGTATCCCGCCAGCGTAGCGCCGTAGAACGCGGCGACCACCAGGGCGAGGCCGAAGTTGGCGCCCGCCGCCTGCGGTACGTAGAACAGCAGCAGGGTGCTGACGGTGCAGCCCGCGCCGCCGCACCAGGCGATGGTCCGGCGCCAGCCGAACCGGTCGCCGATCATCCCGCACAGCAGATTCGCGACGATGTTGGTCGCGAACATGGCGCTGAGCAGGTGCAGCCACTGGGTGAGGCTGAAGCCGACGGTCCTGGTGAAGTGCACCGGCAGGATGACGAAGAACCCGAACTGCGAGGCCGTGTTGACGGTCCGTACGAGCGCGCCGGTGCCGACCCGGGGGTTGCGCCACAGGATCGTGACGCTGCCGATCAGGGTGGCCAGCGGGCCGTCCCCTTCGGAGCGCGGCCGGGGGCCGCCGCGGTCGTCGCGGACCAGCAGCAGCGCGATCAGGCCGCCGACAGCGACCAGCACGAGGGCCGCCCACAGGGTGGCGTACGCGCCGATGTGCGGGATCAGGCCGCTGGCGACCAGCGAACCGAGGGTGGGCAGGCCGCCGGTGAAGGCGAACCAGAACCAGCCCATGGCGGTGCTGAGCCGCGCCCGCGGCGCGACCCCGGCGATCCAGACGAGGAACCCGTAGGCGAACAGCGGGTAGCCCAGGCCGCGCAGGCCGTAGCCCAGCATCATCAGGGGGTAGCTGCCCAGCGGGACGGCCGCGGCGAGGAAGACGACCTGGAAGGCGCCCCAGACGGCCAGGCCCGTCCACATGACGCGGCGCGGGCCCCACAGCTCGGACAGCACGCCGGAGAGCCAGGCGGCGACGCCGGCCGCGATGCCGTAGACGGTGAACAGCAGCGCCACCCGGGGCTCGGGGATTCCCTGGTCGATCAGGTACGGCGAGAGGTAACCGGACTCGACACCGTCGCCGATCATGAACAGGAGCAGGCCCAGGTAGCCCCAGGCGAGCGTCGGCGGGATGCCCAGGCGTGTGATCGGCGAACGCGGAGGAGGGTTCGTCATCGAATCTCCCCTTTCTACGGCGGCAGGCGGCGGCAGGAGGCCTGCGGAGCGGACGAGCCGATGCAACAGTCCGGCCGAAACAGGCGTCAATGGTGGCCGGAAATCTTCGCACCGGGCCGGTGGCCTGCCGTGTTGTGTCCTACCGGCATCGCCGGTGGGGGCCGCGCCCCGCGCGCACGCCACGTTAGATCCGTGCGAACATAACGCGGCGAATTCACACGGCGTATGCCGTGCCCCGGCCGCCGGGCGGCCCCGGCACGGCGCGGAAGGCAGGCACCATGGACCGGCTCGAAGCCCAGGAGGAGCGGCGCCGCCGCCTGCGGGAGACCGTCATCGCCCGCGGCTTCGTCCGCACCGCGGACCTGGCCGAGGAGTACGGCATCAGCCTGATGACCGCCCACCGCGACCTGGACGCCCTCCAGGCGCAGGGCTGGCTGCGCAAGGTGCGCGGCGGGGCGACCGGCCTGCCGTCGGCACAGTTCCACGGGAGCGTGGCCGACCGGACGGCGGTGATGGCACCGGCCAAGCAGGCTCTGGCGCGGGCCGCGGCGACCCTGCTCGTGCCCGGCCAGACCGTCATGCTCGACGACAGCACCACCTGCCTCCTGCTGGCGCACCGGTTCGCGGAGCACACGCCGCTGACCGTCGTCACCAACTCGCTGCCGGCCGTCACCACGCTCGCCAAGGAACCCGGCATCTCGCTGATCACGCTGGGCGGCGCCTACTTCCCGGCGTACGACGCGTTCATGGGCCCGCACACGGCGGACTCGGTACGGGCCTTCCGCGCCGATGTGCTGTTCCTGTCGACCACCGCCGTCACCAACGGCCGCTGCTACCACACCTCGCCGGAGACGGTGCAGGTCAAGCGGGCGATGATGGAGAGCGCGGCACGGCGGGTGCTGGTCGCCGACCACACCAAGTTCACCAAGGGCGGGCTGTACGCGCTGGCGCCGCTGACCGACTTCGACCTGCTGATCGTGGACGACGGGCTGCCCGCCGCCGAGATCCGGGCCGTACGGGCCGGGGGCACCGAGGTGATGGTGGTGCCGCGGCCCTGAGGGCACGGGTGAGCGGCTCCCGGGCCGGCAGGTACCGCCTCCGGGTCAGCACGTGCGGTCGAGCACGTCGGCGGCCTCGCGTACGGACACCGCCCACGGCCGGTCCGGCCCCACGGTCGGCTCCAGGGCGTCCAGGAGGCGGACGCAGGCGTCGGCGGTGGGGCGCCGGGTGCCGACGTGGACGGCCTGACGCAGGGCGACGGCGAGCGAACCGTGCAGCAGGCGCAGCGTCCTGGCCTGCCGGAGCGCGGTGAACGCGGCCTGGGTGCCGAACGGGACGATGTCCTGGTTGTGCCAGTTGGTGGGGACGCTCTGCATGGCGGCGGGAGTGGTGGCCCGGCGCATCGCGACGACCAGGGAGGTCGCGGCGAGCTGGATGCCCTGGACGCCGTGGTCGCGTCCGGGGTCCTCGGCGAGCATCGGGTTGAGGCCGCCGTTGCGGCGCGGGTCGATCAGCAGGTCGAGCTGGCGTTCGGCGAGGTTGGCGAGCTGGGCGGCGGTGATGGACATCAGGTCGGCGGCGAAGGCGACCTGCTGGCCGAAGAAGTTGCCGCCGTGGGCGACGACGTCGCGCTCGGGGAAGAAGAGCGGATTGTCGCTGATGCCGTTGAGGTCGTCGGTGACGACCTGGCGGGCGTGGCGCAGGCTGGTCGCCGCGGCACCGAGGATGTGCGGCGCGCAGCGCAGCGTGTAGGGCTCCTGGAGGGCGCGGGTGCCGCTCGGCTCGTGGCCGACGAGTTGTTTGCGCAGGTCGTCGGCGCGTTCGGCGGTGTCCTCGTGGCCCAGTGCCTCGAAGATCTCGGGGGCCGTGAAGTCGGGGCGGCAGCCGAGGACTCCGGCGAGCAGGGCGGTCAGCGCGGTGCCGGCGGCCACCGAGCGGTGCAGCTGGGCCAGCGCCAGGCCGGCGCCGGCCGCGGTCACGGAGGTGCCGTTGACCAGGCCGAGCGCGTCCCGGCCGGTCAGTTCGACGGGACGCAGCCCGGCTTCGGCGAGGGCTCGGGCGGCGGGCATCCGGGTGGTGCCGAGGTAGGCGTCGCCGCGTCCCTGGAGGGACCGGATGGCGTGCGCCAGGGGCGCGAGGTCACCGCTGGCGCCGACCGATCCGTACTCGGGCATCACCGGCGCGAAGGACGTGCCGAGCATCGCCACGAGGGCGTCCACGGCGGGGGGCGCCACGCCGGAGCGGCCCTTGGCCAAGCTCCACAGACGGGTGAGCAGGGTGGCCCTGGCGACCGGCGGTTCCAGGTCGGGGCCCTGGCCGACTTCGAGGTGGGTGAGCACGTTCTCGCACTGGTCCACGCCCTCGTCCTGGCCCGCGTAGACGACGAGGGGGCCGAAGCCGGTGGTGGTGCCGTAGATCTCGCGGCCCTTGTCGAGGCAGGTGCCGAGGTAGGCGTGGCAGCGGGCGACGGCCGCGCGGGAGGCGTCGTCGAGCCGTACGGTGACGGGTCCGGCGGCGGATTCGAGTGTCTCGGGGGTCAGGACCGAGGGGAACCGCAGCTCGGTCGTGGGGGGCCGCATGGTGGTGGGCATCGCTTTCCTTGAGGGGATGGCGGCGTGGGCGCGGTGGGGCGCGGCCACGGTGGCGGACGAGGGCGGGGCGGCCGGGTACGGGTGTCAGGTCCGGCCGGTGGTGAACAGGTGGGCCCATGCCGTGCCGGGCGACCGCGGGCTGTCGCCGGGGTCGGCGGCGATGGCCAGGGCCTGGTCGGCGTCGCCCGTGGCGATGAGACGCGCGGCGGTGGTGCGGGCCGCGGCCAGCGGGTCGCCGACGGCGAGGGTGGCGACGAGCGGGCCCGTCAGGCCCCATACGGCGCTCAGATGGCCGAGCGCCGTGGAGGGCACGTTCTGGAACAGCAGGGGCTTGGGCACCTGCCGCTGCCCGGCCACCGCGTCGTCGATGGCGGTCTGGGTGACCACGTCACCACGCGTGGCCGCGAGGACGAGCGCGGTGCGCGCGCCGAGCGCCGGAGGCAGCGGGGGTGTGCCGTACCGGTCGGCGAGGCAGCGTTCGCCGACGGCCACCAGCAGGGGCGCGAAGGCGGACGTGTCGAAGCGCGGGACTTCCGGGAGGCGCGCCGCCGGATCGTCCGGCGGCGGCCACTGGGCGAGGGTCTCGACGATCAGTTCCATGGCGTCCTCATCGGGCTCTTCCCGCACTGGTGTCGTCGTACGGCACGGGGTGGTCGGGGTCATGGCGGCACCGGCCGGGTTACGGCATCGCCAGGAGGAGGGCCGTGCAGACGCCGCCGAAGCCGCTGTTGAGGCTGAGCGCGTAGCGGGACTGCGGGGCGCGGCCCGGTTCGAGCACCAGGTCGAGGGGGCAGTCCTCGTCCGGGGCCAGGTGGTTGGCGTTGACGGGCAGTTCCCCGTGCCGGAAGGCGAGGGCGCAGACGGCCAGTTCGACCAGGCCGGAAGCTTCCAGGCAGTGTCCGTGCAAGGCCTTGGTGGAGCTGACCGGGACCCGTACGCCGTGCGGGGAGAGCGCGCTCACGATGGCGGCGGCCTCACCCGCGTCGAAGGCGGGGGTGGCGGTCGCATGGGCATTCAGGTAGCCGATCCGGTCGCCGGTGATCCCGGCGCGGCGCAGTGCGGTGGTGACGGCCGCCGCGGGGCCCCGGCCGTCGGGGTGGGGGCGGCAGACGTGGTGGGCCTCGGCGGCGTTGCCCCAGCCGCGGACGGCGGCCCACGGCGGTGCGGTGCCGGTGTGTTCGAGGACCACGGCGGCGGCGCCGTCGCCCAGCACGGGGCCCTCGCGGCCGGCGCTGAACGGACGGCAGACTCCGTCGGGTGCGAGGATTCCGGCGCTGTCGAAGGCGGCGAACATACTGGCGTCGACGAAGCTGGCCCCGGCGACGACGGCCCGCCGTTCGGCGGTGGTGCCGATGAGGTGGGCCGCCTCGGCGACGGCGGTGTTGGAGGCGGCGCAGGCGGCGGTGTGGACGGTGAGGACCTCGCGCAGGCCGCAGGCGCCCGCCAGTTCGACGGCCAGCGCGGCCGTGTCCGGGCCGGCGTGCAGGGCGAGGACGAGCGGCGTCCCTGCGCGGTCCGCCGGGGACAGTTCGGCCTGGTCACAGGCTTCACCGACGAGACGTTCCAGCTCTTCGTACGGATCGGGCGCACCGGGGACGGTGGCGGCGTGGTGGGCCCGGTGGCGTTCCGTGGCGAAGCGGGTGACCGGGGAGGTGGCGGGTTCACGGGAGGACAGTCCTGCCCAGAGGGCGTCCGGACCGTGGCCGTACGCGGTGAGGACCGACAGGCCGGTGACGCGGGCCATCAGGAGACCACCGCGGGCCGGGGCCGGCAGGTCACGGGCAGCTCCGTCAGCCCCGCGGTGATGTGCAGGTGGGTGATGTCGCCGGTCGAGCCGCGCTGCCAGGGCAGTGTGTCGAGCGGCCGGGCGGCGGCGAGGCCGGGCAGGCGGCGGAGCACGGCGCCGAGCGCGGTACGGCACAGCCCGACGGCGAGGCCGCTGCCGAGGCAGAAGTGCGGGCCGTGCGAGAAGACGAGGTCCTGGCCCTGATCTCGCGTCAGGTCGAGGCGGTTGGGGGCGGTGAAGCGCCGCGGGTCCCGGTTGGCGAGGGCGAGGTGCACG
Source organism: Streptomyces paromomycinus (assembly GCF_003865155.1). NCBI lineage: Bacteria > Bacillati > Actinomycetota > Actinomycetes > Kitasatosporales > Streptomycetaceae > Streptomyces > Streptomyces paromomycinus. The sequence goes on from NZ_BHZD01000001.1 coordinate 1,139,354, forward strand.
ACGACCGCGTCGCCCGGCTCCAGCTCCGCGCCGTACAGCTCGGTGGGCCGGACGGCGAAGCGCGGCATGGTGGCCGCCAGCGGTGAGGTGTAGCGCAGCAGTTCGTCGAGCCCTTCGGTGATCCGGGCGGGCTCGGCGAGGAGGTCGGGGTGGTGCCAGAGCGTGTACAGGCTCGACGTGAGGAAGTCGGCGACCGGCTCGTAGGTGGCGACGAGCAGCAGGAAGAGGGTGGAGGTCAGCTGCCCTTCGTCGAGGCCGGCGGCGTCGGCGTGCGCGATCATCCCGCTGACGGCGTCGGAGCCGGGGCTGCGCCGCCGGAAGGCCACGAGGTCGTGCAGCAGCTCGCTCATGGCCTCCCGTTCGGCCGCGTACCGCTCGCGGTCGGGGGACCCGGGGGGATCGAACAGCGGTGCCGGACCCCAGCGCCGCAGCTCCAGGGCGCGCCGGACGAAGTCCTCCGGACATCCCAGGAGTTCGGTGATCGCCCGGACGCCGAACGGGTGGGCGAACTCGCCGACGAGGTCGGCGCGGCCGCGCTCGGCGACGGCGTCGAGCAGCTCCTCCGCCACCCCGTCGGCCCGGTCGACGGCGGCTCGTACGCGCTCCGGCGTGAGCGCCGAGGCGCCCAGGTCCCGCAGGCTACGGTGCAGGTCACCGTCGGTGTTGCCCATGCTGCGGACGATGCTGTCGGTGACCTGCGGCGCGGTGAAGTCCAGATAGCGCGTCCACCGCTCACCGCCCCGCACGGCCGGTTTGGCGAAGCCGGTGTCCGTCATCGCCCGGCGCGCCGCGTCGTACCCGCTCGCGACCCAGACGGCGGAGCCGTCGGGCAGCTCCGCGCGCCACACCGGGGGCTCACCCCGGGTGTCGATGCGCTCGGCCTCGGGGCTGTGGCGGACCCGCGCGTCCATCAGCAGCGCCGTACCTGGGCCAGCGATCACCGCAGCCTCCCCACACGTTGGACACCCAGAGTCACTGGTAAATTACCATCGGTAATATCATGTCACTACGCGTGCCCCTCGAACGGGTGACGCGACAGGCGGGCATCCCGAGCGACCGGAGAGAGCGGGCACATGCACGACGAAGGCATCGGTGCCTGGGCCGAGCGGCGGGCGCGGCGCACCCCGCACCGCACGGCGGTGGTCCACGGCGACGGACGGCGCATGAGCTACGCCGGGCTGTACGCCCATGCCACCCGCATCGCCCACACCCTGCGGCACCACGGCGTGCGCAAGGGCGACCGGGTCGGCTTCCTCGGCCCCAACCGGCCCGAGTTCCTCGCGTGCCTCTTCGCCACCGGCCTGCTCGGCGCCGTGTTCGTCCCCTTCAACGTACGGCTCGGCCCGCCGGAACTGGCCTACCAGCTGACGGACTGCGGCGCCCGGGTGCTGCTGCGCACCGGCCGCTCCCCCGGCGCTCCGGCGGGCACCGGCGTACCGGTCGTCGAGGTGGACGCGACGGGAGAGGCCGCCCCCGCGCCACCGGTCGAAGAATCCGTGGCACCGGGCGACCCGTACGTAATCCTCTACACCTCCGGCACCACCGGTCACCCCAAAGGCGCCGTCCTCACCCACGCCAACCTCACCTGGAACGCCGTCAACGTGCTGATCGACATGGACCTGACGGCCGACGAGACGGCCCTGATCGCCGCACCGCTCTACCACGCCGCCGCACTGGGCATGCAGGCCCTGCCGGTGCTGCTCAAGGGCGGCACCTGTGTGCTCATGGAGTCCTTCGACGCGGGCGCGGCGCTCGGAGCCGTCGAACGGCACCGCGTCACGTCCCTGTTCGGCGTCCCCACGATGTTCCGCCGCATCGCCGCGCACCCGCGCTGGCCGGACGCCGACCTGTCGTCCCTGCGCACCCTGGTGTGCGGCGGCGCCCAGGTGCCCGAGGCGCTGGCCGTCACCTACGCGCGGCGCGGGCTCGTACTGCGCCAGGGGTACGGCATGACCGAGGCGGCGCCCGGTGTCCTGCTGGCTCCCCCCGGACCGGCCGGTGTCGCGCCGGGGCCGGCGGGCGTGCCGCACCTGTTCACCGACGTACGCGTCGTGGTCGCCGGCCCGGACGGCCCGGCCGGCTCCGGGGCCGTCCGGGCCGACGAGGGCGACGCCGGGGCCGAAGGGGGCGACGGGGGCGACGGGGGCGACGGGGGCGACAGGGCCGTCGATGCCGCCGTCGGCGAGACGGGGGAACTGCTCGTCCGCGGCCCCAACGTGATGGCCGGTTACTGGAACCGCCCCCAGGAGAGCACGGCCGTCTTCACGGACGGCTGGCTGCACACCGGCGACGCGGCCCGGGTGGACGCCGACGGCGGGGTGACCGTCGTGGACCGCATCAAGGAAATGATCATCTCGGGCGGCGAGAACATCTACCCGGCCGAGGTCGAGCACGCGCTCCTGGCCCACCCGGGCGTCGCCGACTGCGCCGTGATCCCCGTACCCGACACGGAGTGGGGCGAGGTCGGCCGCGCGGTCCTCGTGGCGGCGCCGGGCGTGCTCCTCGACCCGGACGAGGTCCTCGCCTCCCTCTCCGGCCGCCTGGCCGGCTACAAGATCCCCCGTACCGCCGTCGTGGCACCGGACCTGCCCCGCACGGCCACGGGCAAGGCCGTACGCCGGCAGCTCAAGGACCGGTACGGCGCCCCCTGAACCGGCCCCCCTGTCACGACAGGAGGGAGCGCCAGCGGTCGGCCGACTCCGTCATGTCCAGGACGACCCGCTCCAGGAACGTTCCCGACCTGGCCAGCCGCTCCCCCACGGGGCTGCCGGGCCCGAACGCCTCCGCCGCCGCCAGCGCGGCCCGCGCCGACTCCAGCGTCCGCCGCGCGCTGAGCACGACCGAGTGGTACCAGGCGTCGTCGTCGACCACGTAGACGTCGCGGCGCCGGTGCGCATCGCGCTCGCGCCGGACATAGCCGTGCCGGACCAGGTAGTTCACGGCCACGGACACGGAGGCCGGACTGACACCGAGCCTGCGCGTCAGCTCGGCCGCGGTGCGCCTGCCGTCCTCGGACAGCAGCAGGTCGACGTGGACGCGCGCCGTGATCCTCGGCAGTCCCGCCCTGACCGCCAGCTCGATCACCTCCTGTTCCACCGCGCCGTCCGGCCCTCCGGGCGCACGGGGTGGTGCCGGTGTGCCGCGCCGCGCCCGCTGAACCGTCGCCCGGTGCGCCTGCTGGGGCCGGTAGCTGCCGGGGCCGCCGTTGCGTGCGACCTCCCGGCTGACCGTCGACGTCGGCCGGCCGAGCCGCCTGGCGATCTCGGCATAGGTGAGTCCGTCGGCGAGTCCGGCCGCGACACGCTGGCGGTCCTGCTGGGTCAGTCGTCCTCCTGGCATGGCGGCAGTATTGCCTTCGCCTACTCTCATTGCAACGCGATGTTGCATTCGAGGGCAGCGTCATTGCACCAAAATTCCGCCTCTCACCTGCGGCAATGCATTTCGAGCGATTGACGCGATATCGAATGCAACGTAGCTTTCGGGATGCGTCAAAACGCGTACTATCGCGATATGAGGAGAGCGGTCATGAGCGAGTCCCTCCACACCGTCCGCACGCTGCCGACAGCCCGCAGGTCCGGCTGCCCGTTCGCCCCGCCGGCCGAGCTGACCGACGCCCGCCGGCACGGCCCGGTCAGCCGCTACACCTTCCCCGGCGGAAAACCCGGCTGGCTGATCACCGGCTACGACCTGGTCCGCGCGGTCCTGGCCGACCAGCGGTTCAGTTCACGCAAGGAGCTGATGCGCCACCACCCGACCATCGACTACGGCGACATCGAGGTCCCCCCGGCGCCGCCCGGCGAGTTCCTGCTCATGGACGACCCGGAGCACCGGCGCTACCGCAAGCCCCTGGCCGGCAAGTTCACCGTCCGGCGGATGCGGCTGCTCACCGAGCGCGTCGAGCAGGTCACCGCCGGCTGCCTGGACGCCATGGAGAAGACCGGACCGCCGACGGATCTGGTGACCGCGTTCGCCAAGCCCATTCCCGCCGTCATGATCTGCGAGCTGCTGGGGGTGCCGTACGAGGACCGGGGCTCCTTCCAGACACAGGTCGAGTCGTTCATGAGCGGAGAGACGACCGACGAGGAACTGACAGCGGCCTACACGGCGGTGCAGAACTACCTCGCCGAGCTGGTGGCCGCGAAGCGCGCGAACCCCACCGACGACGTGCTCAGCGAACTCACCGACAGCGACCTGACCGACGAGGAGCTGCGCGGGATCAGCCTGATCCTGCTGGCGGCCGGGCTCGACACCACCGCGAACATGCTGGCACTGGGCACCTTCGCGCTGTTGCAGAACCCGGACCAGCTGGCCGCGCTGCGCGCCGAACCCGCGCTCGCCGACCGGGCCGTGGAGGAGCTGCTGCGGTATCTGAGCGTTGCCAAGACGTTCATGAGGATGCCGCTGGAGGACGTCGAGCTCGCCGGCCACACCATCGAGGCCGGCTCGCCGGTGATCCTGTCGATCAACACCGCCAACCGTGACCCCGAGCGCTTCGCCGACCCGCACGCGCTCGACCTCCGGCGGCAGGGCGGCGGCCACCTGGCCTTCGGCCACGGCATCCACCAGTGCCTGGGCCAGCAGCTGGCCCGCGTCGAGCTGGGAGTCGCGTTCCCCGCGCTGGTCAACCGCTTCCCCACGCTGCGCCTGGCCGTACCGGCCGAGGAGGTCGAGCTGCGCCCGGAGATCGCGGACATCTACGGGGTGAAGCGCCTTCCGGTCACCTGGGACGTGTGACCGGGAACCCCGAAGGCCTGCCGCCCGCGCCCGCTCAGCCGCCCGCCCCGGAGGAGCCCAGCTCCGCCCAGCCCACCGTCCGGTCGCACCACCGCTCCAGCAGGACACGATCGTGCCCGACCGCCAGCAGTCCCGCCCCCGACTCGCGCCGGTACTCCTCCACGACCGCCACCAGCGCGGCCGTCGTCGACGCGTCGAGCATCGCGGTCATCTCGTCGCAGATCAGCCAGCGCGGGCGCAGGACCAGGGCACGGGCCAGGCAGGCGCGCTGGAGCTGGCCGTCGCTCACCTCGTGGGGACGACGGGACAGGAGGTCACCGGAGAGGCCCACCGTGGGGGCCAGTTCGGCGAGGCGGCCGGGGATCTCGGCGCGGCGGCCGGTGGCGCGCAGGGGTTCGGTGATCAGGTCGGCGAGGCGCAGGCGGGGGTCGGCGGACAGGCGGGGCTGCTGGAAGACCACGCCGTACGCGGTGCGCTGGGCGGGGGTGGCGCGGTGGCGGTAGCCGCTGACGGGTGCGCCGTCGAGGACGACGGTGCCGGCGTCCGGGCGGTGCAGCAGCGCGGCCACCCGGGCCAGCGTCGACTTGCCGCAGCCGCTGGGTCCGAGCAGGCCGACGGCCTCACCGCCCGCGATGCGCAGGGTCACGTCACGGACGACCGGGCGGCTGCGGTCGTAGCCCGCGGTGATCGAGCGGAGTTCAAGCACGGCCTGCCCCCTCGGGTGCGACCTGGTGTGCGGGGGTCTCGGGCGGCGCCGCCGGGTGGTGACAGGCGGTGCCGTCGGTCAGCGCGGGCACGGCGGTCGTGCAGCGGTCCGTGGCCCGGTCGCAGCGGGCGGCGAAGGCACAGCCCGGCGGAAGGTCGCCCAGTTCCGGCGGCATTCCGGGGATGGGGGTGAAGGCTCGGTCCGGGAGGGCGTCGAGCAGGCCGCGCGCGTACGGGTGACGGGGGCCCGGGGTGCCGAAGAAGTCCGCCGCTCCGGCGAGTTCGACGATCCGGCCCGCGTACATGACGGCCACCCGGTCGGCGATCCGCTCGGCCGCCGCCAGGTCGTGGGTGATCATGAGGAGGGCCCGCCCGGCCCCGGCGGTGTCGCCGGGTGCGTCGATGTGGCGGCGCAGTTCGTCGACCGTACGGTCCACCAGGTCACGGTCCAGACCGGTGGTCGGTTCGTCGGCGAGCAGCAGCGGGGCGTCGCCGACCAGCGCGAGGGCGGTGGCGGCGCGCTGCGCGAGGCCGCCGGAGAGTTCGTGCGGATGGCGGTCGAGGTGGTCGGCGGGGAAGGCGGCCCGCGCCGCGGCCTGCTCGGCGGCGGCCCGCAGCGCGTGCTTGGGGGTGCCGGTCAGCTCCCGGACGGTCTCCTCCAGCTGCGCCCGTACGGTGCGTACGGGGGTGAGGTGGGCGGCGGGGCTCTGGGGCACCAGGCCGATGCGGCGGCCGCGCACGGAGCGGGACAGCTCGCGTTCGGAGGCGGTGAGCAGTTCCGTGCCGTCCAGATACGCGGTGCCCGCGGTCTGCGCGTTGCCCGGGAGGAGCCCGAGCAGCGCGGAGGCCAGCACGGACTTGCCGCAGCCGCTCTCGCCGACGAGCGCGAGGCACTGGCCGGGCGCGAGGTCGAAGGAGGCGCCGGTGACGGCGGCGACGTGCCGCCCGCCGCGCATCCGGAAGCGTACGGAGAGGTCGCGTACGGACAGCACGGGCCGGGCCGCGGGGGCCGACGGCTCAGGAGGGGCGGCGGATTCGGACGGCTCGGTCACAGCATCAGCTCCGATCGGCGGCGCGGGTTGATGCGTTCGCGCCAGACACCGGCCAGGCCCGCGACGGCGAGCGTGGGAACGATGATGAACAGGCCCGGGAAGAGCGTCGGCCACCAGTCGCCCGCGAGCAGCGAGCTGCGCGCGCTGTTGACCATGTTGCCGAGACTCGCCTCGTGCGCGGGCAGCCCGAGCCCCAGGAAGGACAGCGCGGACTCGTGCCAGATGGCGTGCGGGACCATCAGGACGGCGGCGAGCCCGGCCTGCGGCAGGACGCCCGGCAGCAGGTGGCGGACGGCGACCCGCAGGCGGGAGGCCCCGCCGGAGACGGCCGCGTCGATGTACGGGCGGGAGCGCAGCGAGAGCACCTCGGCCCGGACGATCCGCGCGGTGGACAGCCAGTGGGTCAGCGCCACCGAGATGATCACGGGCCAGACGCCGGGCCGGAACATCGCCACGATGAAGATGCCGAGCAGCAGGTGCGGCACGGAGGAGAACAGGTCCACGACGCGCATCACGCCCCGGTCCGCCCAGCCGCCGAGCGCTCCGGCCAGCGCACCGACCGCGGTGCCGATGACGGTGGCGACGAGCGCCGCGACCACACCGACGAGCAGCGAGACGCGCAGCCCGTAGACGCAGCGCAGCAGCAGGTCGCGGCCCACCTCGTCGGTGCCGAAGGGGTGGGCGGGGGAGGGCGCCCGGAGTTTGGCGGCGAGGTCCACGGCCTGCTGGTCCAGGGGGAACAGCAGGGGGACGACGATCACGGCCAGGAGGACGGCCGCCACCAGGACGGCGGAGGTGCGGACGCGCAGGGCCCGGGTACGGGTACGGGCGCCGTGTCCGCCGGGCCGCGCGGAGCGCCGGTGCCAGTCGGTGCCGGCGGACGTGCCGGCCGTGCCGCCGGGTGCGTTCACCGTCTCAGCCATCGAATCCCACCCTCGGATCGGCGAGTCCGTACAACAGGTCGGAGAGCAGGTTGCCGATCAGCACGGCGATCGTGGCGAGCACCGTCAGCGCGGCCAGCAGCGGGAAGTCCACGCTCGTCGCCGCGTCCACGGTGGCGGCGGCGATGCCCGGCCAGCTGAAGACGGACTCCACCAGCAGCGCCCCGGTGATCAGTTCCGGTACGCGGGAGCCGACCAGGGTGAGGACCGGCAGCAGCCCGGAGCGCAGAGCGTGCTGGAACAGCACGGTGCGCTCGCTCAGGCCGCGGGCCCGCGCGCCGCGCACCGGGTCCTCCTCCAGTGCGTCGCCGACCCCCTGCCGTACGTACAGCACGAACCACGGGAGCTGGGAGACGGCGAGGACCAGCGCCGGGAGCACGACGTGCCGCGCGACCTGCCCGGCCGTGGCGATCTCACTGCCGGTGTCGGTCAGGCCGCCGGCCGGCAGGACGCCGAGCTTGAGCGCGAACAGCCAGACGGCCAGCAGACCGAGCCAGAACGGCGGGGCGGCCTCCAGGGTGTACGCGGCGGAGGTGACGGCGCGGTCCAGCATCGAGCCGGGCCGGCGGGCCGCCAGGACACCCAGCAGCGTGCCCACCAGGATCGCGAGCACGAACGCCAGGGCGCACAGCAGCACCGACCAGCCGATGCGTTCGCCGATGACCTGCGAGACGGGGGCGCGCAGCGTCGCGGAGTCGCCGAGGTCGCCGGTGAGCGCGCCGGTCAGCCAGTGCCACCAGCGGCCCAGCAGCGGCTGGTCGACGCCGAGGTTGTGCCGGATCTGGTCGAGGTTCGCCTGGGAGGCGGTGAGCCCGGCGGTCCCGGCGTACGCCCTGACCGGGTCGAAGGGCGCGGCGGCCGCGACGGCGAACACGCCGAGGGTGACGGCGAGGAGGACGGGTACGGCGAACAGGGCGCGCCGTCCGGTCATCCGCGCCATGGGAGCCCAGGGCAGCTGTGCGAGGCGGCTCACGCGGCGGGCTGCCAGTCCTCCACGTTCCACCACGGGCCGGAGGCCAGGCCGTGGTCGTGCGGCTCGACCTGGGTGGTGAGGTTCTTCCACCGGTCCTTGACCACGTACAGGTGGTCGATGTGGGTGAGGAAGACGTACGCCGGGTCGTCGACGAGCTCGCGCTGGATCGTGTCGTACCCGGCCTTGCGTGCGGCCTTGTCGTCGGTGCGCCGGGCGTCCACCAGCGCCTTGTCGACCTTGGGGTTGTCGTAGCGCGACATGTTGTTGAAGCCGTCGCCCGCCAGCGAGGAGTGCAGCAGCAGATACTGGTCGAAGTCCGGGTCGGCGGGGCTGCCGCCGCCCGCGAGGACCGCGTCGGTCTTCATGTTCGGCATGATCGCTTCCCAGGGGCCGGACTCGACCTTCACCTCGACACCGGCCTTCTTGGCGTCGGAGGCGAAGGCGAGCGCGTGCTCCTGGCGGAGCTTGTCGCCGGCCAGGTACCAGAGCTTGAAGGAGGCGGGCTGTCCGTCCTTGGCGCGGATGCCGTTCTCGCCCTTCTTCCAGCCGGCGTCGTCGAGGATCTGCTCGGCCTTCTTCAGGTCGTGGGCGCGCTCGGTGCCCTTGGCGAACCAGGGGCTGTCGGTCGGCACCGGTCCGTAGGCGGGCTTGCCGGCGCCGTCGAGGATGCCGTCGACCATGGCCTTGCGGTCCACCGCGATGTCCAGGGCCCGGCGGACCGCCTGGTCGCCGGTGACCTTGTTGGCGGTGGGCAGGGTGACGGTGCGGTAGTCGAACGTCTTGGCGGCCAGGGACTTCTTGTCCTGGTCGGACTTGAAGGTGGCGGCGAGGTTGGGCGGCAGGATCGCGCCGTCGAGGTCGCCGGAGCGCAGCCGGGTGGCGCGCACGTCGTCGTCCTTGATGATCGCCATGGTGAAGTTCTTCACCTTGGGGGCGCCGCCCCAGTAGTGCGGGTTGGCCTTGAAGACGAGCTTCTCGCCCTTGGACCACTTGGTGAGGATGTAGGGGCCGGTGCCGATCGGCGCGGTGGTGAAGGAGCCGTGGTTGATGTCCTGCTTGCCCGCGACGTGCTGCGGGGCGATCGGCAGGACGGTGCGCTCGGCGAACGGCGCGTAGGGGTACTTGAGATGGAAGACGACGGTACGGGCGTCCTTCTTCTCGACCTTCTCCAGGGCGTCCAGTTCGGCCTTGGAGGCGTTGTTGGTCTTCGCGTCGAGGATGGTCTCGTAGGTGAAGACCACGTCGTCGGCGGTGAAGGGCTTGCCGTCGCTGAAGGTCACGCCGTCGCGCAGGGTGTACGTGTACGTCCTGCCGTCGTCGGAGACCTCGGGCAGCTTCGCGGCCAGCGCGGGCTTGAGCTTCATGTCCGCGTCGTGGGTGAGCAGCCCGTCGAAGATCTTGGAGTTGCCGTCCTTGCCGTAGCCCAGCAGCGGGCTGAGCGACTCCGGTTCGTAGGCGATGCCGACCACGGCGGAGTCCTGGGCTCCGGACGCGCCGCCCTTGCCGCTGGAGGGCGTCGAGCAGGCCGCCGCTGTGAGCGCCACCGTCCCCGCCAGTGCCGCGGCGGTCGCTGAGCGTATCGACCGGGACCTCATGCCCACTCCCTACTGAAGACCGTATGTTGTTGCAAAGTGCAGGCAATTAAACAACATGTGAGAAACGGAAGCTCCGCCACCCCCTCGCGGGACCCGTCATCATGAGCACATGCCCGCCGATCCGCTCCCCCGCCTGCCCGCCGCCCTGCGGGACGTCCCGTACGACGGCGCCCGGCACCCCGGCGCTCCCCCGGCGCCGGGCCACCACCTGTACGACGTGACGGCGGGCGCCAACTGCCAGCTCTACGCCTACGCCGTGCTGCGCCGCTTCGGACGCCAGGTGCCGCCGCTGCGGTCCGCCGAGCTGTGGGCGGACACCGCGGCGACCGTACGGGCCGAGCCGCCGGGCCCGCTGGACCTCGTGCTCTTCGACGCCGGGGAGGCGCCGGAACGGCCCGCCGGGTACGGCGCACACGTCGGCGTGCACCTGGGACCCGACCAGGTGCTCCACCTCTGCAAGGAAGTCGGACGGCCCGCCGTGTGGACGTACGCGGACTTCGCCCGGCGGGCCCGCTACGCGCGGTTCCTGGGCGCGAAGCGGGTCCGGGCGGCGCCGGTCGGACGGTGACCGTCACCGACCCGGCAACTCCGGTCAGCCGACAGCCGCCGGCCGGGCGGCGCGCGTCACCAGTCCCCGCCGCCGAAGCCGCCGCCACTGTCGCCGCCACCGAAGCCGCCGAAGTCACCGCCGCCGCCGAAGCCGCCCGAGAAGTCGTCCGGATTGAAGTCCGATCCGGAGACGTCGCCGCCCTCCGCGCCCTGCTGGCCGCCGCCGAAGTCGGAGGCGTAGGCGGACGGGCCCATCATGACGCTGCCGAGCATGGTGCCCATGAGGAGGCCCGGCAGCATGCCGCCGCCGAAGTAGCCGCCCGCCCAGGGGCCGTAGGCCGGGCCCGCGTCCCAGTAAGGACGCTGCCCGTACTCGGTCTGCACCGTGCGGGCCATCGGCTCCTGCCCGTCCGCCAGGCGCGCCTGGTCGGCGGCGCAGACCGGGACCGTACGCGGCGCCGCGCCGTCCGGCGCCCACTCCGCGTCCGCGACGGACGGCCCGTGCCGCGGGTCGAAGAAGCACGGCACCCGGCGTTCGGGCAGCGGCTTGCCCTCGCGCCGCGCGGCCAGGGTGGCCAGCGCGAACCGGCCGTCCTCCAGGGCCTTGGTGACCTGCTCGACGTCGCCGGGGCGTTCGGCGCGGGCCATCGCCGTCTTGGCGTTCTCGTACGCGTCCAGCGCATGGCTGTAGTCGGCCCGCATCGCGTCGTCGGCGCCGGGCTCGCCGGGGGTGAAGTCGAGCCGGTCCAGCTCCTCGCCGAAGGCGGTGATGTCCTCGTCCACCACGACGCGCAGCTGTTCCAGCGCGGCCCGCTCCTCCTCGGCCCGCCGCTTCTTGCTGCGGCGGTGCAGCGCGTAGGCACCGCCACCGCCGACGGCCGCCAGCGCGCCCAGGCCGACGAGCGCGCCGGTGCTGACACCGGCGCCGTCGCCGCCCCAGGAGGCCGGCTCGTGGCCGGACGCCTGCTGGGTGGCGGTGTCCACGAAGCTGTTCAGGCGTTCCTCGGTGGTGCCGTAGCCGGAGCGCTGGACCGCGCCGACGAGGTTGCGTACGGAGTTGTGCGACAGCACCCGGGCGTCGGCGGCGGCGTTGAACCGGTCGCCGAGTTCGACGGCGTAGACGCCGCTGACGCCGGTCTTGGTCCGCAGGTCCCGCAGCAGGGTCTCGGGCCGGTACTCGGCGGCCTTGGGCAGTACCGCGACGAAGACCGGCTTCCCGGAGTCCTTGATCTTCTTGGCGAGGGCGTCCGCGTCGGCGGACGACAGCTCGCCGGACGCCCGCGGGTCCACGTACACCGGGCCCTTCTTCAGGGCGTCCGCCGCCTCGTCGAGCCCGCCGGCGGCCCGCGCGCCGGGTGCCACGGCGGTGAGCACCGCCAGGAGGACGGCGGCCAGCAGGGACGCCGGCCCGGCCTGCGGGTACCGGCGGAGCGCCGTCCCGGAGGCCGTGGGGCGACGGGTTGCGATCTTCATGACTACGACGCTACCCGAACTGCACTTTTTAGACATAACGGTTGCGTAACGGGCGGAGTCGCACTGCGCGGCCCCGGACACCGGGGGCGGCACCGCCGCGGGGACACAGTGTCGTACAGCCGCGGCGCCCCGGCCGCTCAGGGGCCTCCGGTGCGGTGACCGTCGCCCCGGCACCGGTGATGATCTCACCGCGCGGGGAAGCTTGGCCCGACCGCCCCCGACGACACGGAGGTCATCATGCGTACGGCGAAGGCCAAAGGCATGGCCGTCGGAGCCGCCACCACCGCCGCGGCAGCCGCCCTCGCGGTCGGACCGGCCGCCGCCCCGTCCGCCGCCGGCCCGGCCCTGAAGGTCACGGCACCGGCCGCCGGCTCCAGCGCGAAGGTGGAGGGCAGTCTCCTCGTCCAGTGGTCGAACACCACCGGGAAGGAGGTGGACGTCTGGCTGAGCGCCCGCACGCCGTCCGGCGCACACGACCGGCTGTCGCTGGTCGCACCCAAGGCGGGCACCAGGAAGGCCGGCGAGGCGCTGGCCACCCTGCCCGCCGTGCCGCCGGGCACCTCCTACACGGTCGAGGTGACGACCCAGGACGGCGAGGAGAGCGATGTCAGCGGGCCGTTGAGACTGATCGGGTAGGCCCTCGTCGGCGAAAGGTCCAGGACTTCCACGTTCGAATACCGCGGCCTCCTCGGCGGGGGCCGGCGCCCGACGCCCCGCACGAACCGCTGCGGAACCGGCCGTGCGGGGCGTTCGAGCCCACCGGAAGCGCCTACGGAGCCGGGAGTTCCACCAGCTCCGCCAGCGCCTCGCGATGCCGGCCCGGGGTCCCCAGGGCGATCTCGTCGGCCTTGGCGCGCTTGAGGAACAGGTGGGCGGGGTGCTCCCACGTCATGCCGATGCCGCCGTGCAGCTGGATGCATTCCTCGGCCGCCCGTACCGCTACGGGCGCGCAGTACGCCTGCGCGACCGCCACCGCCACCCGCGCGTCCGGGCTGCCGGTGGCCAGCGCGTCGGCGGCGTTGCGGGCTGCCGCGCGGGCCGAGGCGACCTCCAGCCAGAGTGCGGCCATCCGGTGCTTGAGCGCCTGGAACGAGCCCACGGGGCGCCCGAACTGGGTGCGCCGGCCGGTGTGCCGCACGGTTTCGGCCAGGCACCATTCCGCGATGCCGAGCTGTTCGGAGGCGAGCAGTCCCGCACCCGTGAGCAGGGCCCCGGTCACCGCCGCGCGGGCCGTGTCCTGCCCGGCCAGCAGCCGTCCGGCGGCGCGGTCGAGGGTGACGCGTGCCGGGACGCGGGTCAGGTCGAGCGCGGTGGCGGGTTCGGTGCGCACGCCGTCGGCCGTCATGTCCACGGCGTACAGCGCGTATCCGTACGGGCCGTCGGCCGGTACGAGCAGCACGTCCGCGGCGGCGACGTCCGCGACGCCGGTCACCTCGCCGCTCAGCGCGCCGTCCGCGTCGGCCCGTACGGCCGGTTCCGGCAGGGTGCCCGGGGCCGTCGGCAGGGGCACGGCGAGCACGCCGACGCTGCGCCCCTCGGCAAGTGCGGCGAGTGGTCCGGCCACTTCCGGGCGGTCCGTCTCGCAGCCGAGCAGCGCTGTCACGGCCACCACCGCGCTGGTCAGGTACGGAACGGGGGCCACCGAGCGGCCCAGTTCCTCCAGGACCACGGCGGCCTCCCGGGCGCTCGCGCCCTGCCCGCCGAGCTTCTCCGGGACCAGCAGTCCGGCCGTGCCCATGTCGGCGGCCAGCGAGCGCCACAGCCCGGTGTCGTGCGTCCGGCCGCTCTCCAGGTCCGCGAGGACGGCGGCCGGGCCGCCGCGGTCGGTGAGCAGCGAGCGGACGGCGGCCCGCAGGTCGTCCTCGGCCTCCGAGTAGAGGAGGTCGGGGGCGGCCTCGGGCTGTGCGGGGGCCGGTGCGGCCTGGGCCCCGTTCGGAGCGGTCATCGGGGGAGGTCCTTCCAGGCGACGTCCTTGTCGGTGCGCGGCTCGGGCGGCAGGCCCAGGACGCGTTCGGCGACGATGTTCAGCAGCACCTCGGAGGTGCCGCCCTCGATGGAGTTGCCCTTGGCGCGCAGGTAGCGGTAGCCGGCCTCGCGTCCGGTGAAGTCCACGCCCTCGGGGCGGCGCAGCGTCCAGTCGTCGTACAACAGCCCCTCGTCGGCCAGGAACTCCACCTCCCAGCCGCTGATCTGCTGGGCCAGCCGGGCGAACGCCAGCTTCATGCCGCTGCCTTCCGGGCCCGGCTGCCCCTTCGCGAGCTGCTGGCGCAGCCGCTCCCCCGTGAGGCGGGCGACCTCGGCGTCCACCCAGTGGCGCAGCAGCCGCTGGTGGAGGTCGTGGGTGCGGAATCCGGGGCGCTCGCGCCACGCCTGCGCGGCGACGCCGATCATGCCGCCCTCGCGCGGCAGCCGGGCGCCGCCGATCGCCACCCGCTCGTTCATCAGCGTGGTCTGCGCGACCTTCCAGCCCTCCCCCACCTCGCCGAGGCGGTGCGCGTCGGGAATCCGCACACCCGTCAGGAAGACCTCGTTGAACTCGGCCTCGCCGGTGATCTGCCGCAGCGGCCGCACCTCGACGCCGGGATCGGTCATGTCGCACACGAAGTAGGTGATGCCCCGGTGCTTGGGCAGCTCCGGGTCCGTACGGGCGATGAGGATCGCCCAGCGGGCCTGGTGGGCGCCGGACGTCCAGACCTTCTGGCCGTCCACGACCCAGCCGGTGCCGTCCGCGTCCCGTACGGCGCGGGTGGCGAGCGCGGCCAGGTCCGAGCCGGCGCCGGGCTCGCTGAACAGCTGGCACCACACCTCTTCGCCGGTCCACAGCGGCCGCAGGAAGCGCTTCTTCTGCTCGTCCGTGCCGAAGCGGAGGACGGTGGGGGCGGCCATGCCCAGGCCGATGCCGATACGGCGCGGATTGTTGTCCGGCGCGCCCGCCGCCTCCAGCTCGGCGTCCACGACGGCCTGGAGCGCGCGCGGCGCGTCGAGTCCACCGAGGCCCCGGGGGAAGTGCACCCAGGCCAGTCCGGCGTCGAAGCGCGCGCGCAGGAAGTCGAGCGGGGCGGTGGTGGCCGGCGGGTGGGCTGCGAGCAGTTCGGCGGTGCGGCGGCGCAGCCCGTCGGCGTCGAGGCGCCCGGCCTCGGTGGTCTCCCCGGCCGTCATCGCACGTCCTCCAGACCGGGGACGACGACGAGGCGGCCGGTGGTCGTGCCGTCGAAGACCCGCTGTACGGCTTCGGCCGCGCCGGACAGCGGCACCCGGCCGCCGATCAGCGGTTTGATGACGCCCTGGGCGGCCAGCTTGGTCAGTTCCTCGTGGCAGGCGTCGACCGCCGCCGGGTCCTTGGTGTTGTACAGGCCCCAGTGCAGGCCGAGGATCGTGTAGTTCTTCACGAGGGCGTGGTTGAGGCCGGGGGCCGGTACGGCGCCGCTGGCGAAGCCGACGACCACGATCCGGCCCTCGAAGGCGACGCACTTGGCGGACTTGGCGTACGCGTCGCCGCCCACCGGGTCGTAGACCACGTCCGCGCCCCGGCCGCCGGTCGCCTCCTTGACGGCGGCCACGAGGTCGTCGGTGCGGCGGTCCAGCACCAGGTCGCAGCCCAGTTCGCGGGCGACGGCCGCCTTGTCGGAGCCGCCCACCACCCCGATGACCCGCGCCCCGGCGGCCTTGCCGAGCTGGACGGCGGCGCTGCCGACCCCGCCCGCCGCGGCGTGCACGAGCAGCGTCTCGCCGGGCTGGAGGCGGGCCCGGCGGTGCAGGCCGAACCAGCCGGTCTGGTAGCCGATGTGCAGTGCGGCGGCCTCCGCGTCGTCCAAGGCGTCGGGGGCGGGACGCACCGACGCCGCGTCCGCGAGGGCCAGTTCGGCGAAGCCGCCGTCCGGCAGCGGAGGCTGGGCCAGGACCCGGGCGCCCACCTCGGCGGACGCGCCCTCGCCCGCGGCGAGCACCTCGCCGCAGATCTCCACGCCCGGGGTGAAGGGCAGCGGCGGGCGGACCTGGTACTGGCCGCGGCACAGCAGCGCGTCGGGGAAGTTGACGTCGGCCGCCCGCACCCGCAGCAGCAGTTGCCCCGGCCCGGGCTGCGGGTCCGGCACTTCTTCCAGCCGCATCACCTCGCGAGGCTCGCCGTTCTCGTGTACGCGCCATGCCTTCACAGGTGCCTCCACAGACCTCGGGTACGCGGGGAGCGCGGGGAGCCGGACCCCGCCGGGTCCCGCGACCCTCGGCATACTAAGCGGTCGGTATCCCGGAGGGAACAGCCGATCGCGGGATGCCTCGCACCGAGGCCGCCCGGAGCCTGGTACCGGCAGGGTCAGGCACCGCGCCGCCCGGTGGACGACACTGGCCCCTATGGACACCACCGCCGAGTTGGGCAACTTCCTCCGGACCCGCCGCGCCCGCCTCCAGCCGGAGGACGTCGGCCTGGTCTCCTACGGCGCCCGGCGCCGCGTACCGGGCCTGCGCCGTGAGGAGCTGGCGCAACTGGCCGGGGTGAGCGTGGCGTACTACACCCGGCTCGAACAGGGCCAGAGCCACAACGCCTCGGACGGCGTCCTCGACGCGCTCGCCCGCGCCCTGCGGCTGTCCCCGGACGAACGCGCCCACCTGCGCGACCTCGCCCGCCCGGCCCGGGCCCGCCGCCGCCCGGCCGTACGGCCCGACAAGGCGCGCCCCGGCACGCTCCAACTGCTCGCCGCGCTCGGTGAGGTGCCGGCCGTGGCACTCGACCGGCGCTTCGAGGTGCTGGCGTGGAACCCCGCCGGGCACGCGCTGCTGGCCGGCCACCTGGACTTCGACAGCCCCGGACGGCCGCTGGACCGGCCCAACACCCAGCGGCTGCTGTTCCTGGACCCGCACACCCGCGAGCTGTATCCGGACCGCGAGGCGGAGACCCGGCGGGCCGTCGCCGCGCTGCGCATGGCGGCGGGGCAGCATCCGGACGACCAGCAGCTGGCCGGGCTGATCGGCGAGCTGTCCATGAAGAGCGCCGAGTTCAGCGCGCTCTGGACGCGGCACGCGGTCAGCAACTGCAGCTTCGGCGTGAAGAGTTTCCACCACCCGCTGGTGGGCGCCATGGAGCTGGACTTCGAGATGCTTCAGACGCCGGACGCCTCCGGACAGAGCCTGCTGATGTTCACCGCGCGGGCCGGTTCGCCGTCCGAGGCGGCGCTGCGGCTACTCGCCGCCCAGCGCCTTCCAGAACCGCGGGTCCTCGAACCCGAGCGCCCATAGCCCGGTGTTCCGTACGCCGTACTTCTTCAGCAGCGGCAGGTGCGCGGCGACCCCTCGGGCGTCCTGGTACCAGACGTGGTGCACGGCCCGGCCCGCCTTGTACGTGAAGTGGGGCGTGCCGGACTTCGCGTCGAACCGGTAGGCGGCGCCCTTGCGGCGGCGCAGCGCCTCCGCCTCCTTCCAGGTCAGGTGCTTGGCGCGGGCCTTGACGCCCTGGGTCCAGTCCCAGCCGTAACCGGGGAAGGCCACTTCGAGCTTGTCGCGCGGCACGGTGCGGGTGGCGTACCGCAGGAACTCCTCGTACCAGGCGAGCGAGGACAGCGGGCCCGGGGAGCCCTCGGCCCAGTGCAGGTCGTAGCCCATGATCCGGACGCGGTCGGCGGCCTTGCCGAGGCGCGCGTAGTCGTACGCCTTGCCGGAGGTGCCGGTACGGGCCATGACGGTGATGACGCAGCTCTTGCCCTTGGCGTGCAGCCGGGCGCACAGCTCGTCGGCGAACAGCGCGTACCCGGTGCGCACACGCTCGCGCATCCGGGCGCTGCCGGTGGTCGCCATCGTCTCGTAGTCGAGGTCGACGCCGTCGTACGCACGGGAGGCCACCAGCCGCAGCAGCGCCGCGATGTGCGCGTGGCGGCGGGACCGGTCGTGCAGCAGCGCGGCCATCGCGGTGGCGTCCATGGACTCGTTGACGGTCGGCACGACCTTGATACCGGCCTTGTGCAGGCCCGCGATGACCTGCTTGTCGCCCGCGCCGGGCTGGCTCTTGATGGTGGTGGTGGAGGTGGCCCGGTACCAGAAGGGGCTGACGGTGTGCAGTTGCGCGGCGTGCTGGAGGGCGTCGCGGTAGGCGGCTTTGGTGTCGTCCCAGTAGGGCAGCCAGGCGGAGGCCGTACGGACGGACTCCGCGGCGGCGGGCGCCGGGGCGTCCGTACGCTCCTGGGCCGCGGCGCCGGGGGTCAGGGCGGCAGCGACCCCGGCCGCCGTCAGCAGGAAGACGAGCCCGGGCCGCACCCGGGGAGCCGATGCTTGATCCATGTGCCGAGCTTGTCCCGGGTGCGGTGGGCCCGCCGCACCGGTTGCGCCGAACGGCCGCGCCCTCCCCCGTACTCCGCGCGGTCAGCAGCGGGTCTCGCCGGACGCCTCGGCCGCCCGGCCGCCCGCTCCGAGCAGACCGGTCGCCGTGAGGTCGGTGCGGCCCGCCAGGCGCAGGAACGCGCGGCGCGAGCCCTCCGCCACGATCCCCGGCAGGACGGCGCGCACCGCCTGGCCGGCCCGCAGCCACGGCTGTGCGTAGACCGCCGCGGCCCGCCGTTCGATGCCCCGGACCATACGGTCGGCCACCGGCCCGGCGTCGTAGGTCTTCGACGCGGGCCACGGCAGGTGGGCGCGCAGCTCCCGCATCGCCGTCCGGCGGTCGGAGGCCCGGACCATCTCGGTGTCCGCCCAGCTGAGGTACGCGGTCCCCACGCCCACCCCGCGGTGGGCCAGCTCGGCGCGCAGGACCTGTGCGAACGTCTCCACCCCCGACTTGGAGGCGCAGTACGCGGACAGCATCGGCGCCGGGCCGACGGCCGCGAGGGAGGCGACCTGGAGGAAGTAGCCGCGGGTGCGCAGGAGGGCGGGCAGGAAGGCACGTGCGGTCACCGCGCTGCCGATCAGGTTGACCTCGACGACGCGGCGCCAGACGGCCGGGTCGGTGTCGAGGAAGGGGCCGCCCGCCACCACCCCGGCGTTGGCGACGACGACGGAGGGCGGGCCGAAGCGGCGCTCCACGAGGGCGGCGGCGCGGTCCATGGCGTCCTCGTCGGTGACGTCCACCGGCCAGTGCTCGGCGTGTCCCGGCAAGCCGGCCGCGACCCGCTCCAACGCGTCTTCCTCCAGCCCGAGCAGGGCCACGTCGGCTCCCCGCCGTACGAGTGAACGCGCCATGTGCGCGCCCAGGCCGCGCGCGGCGCCGGTGACCACGGCGGTGCGTCCGCGCAGGGGAAGGTCGTGGCTCATGGTCGGGCCTCCACGGGCTGCGGGCGGTAGCGGTATGGGTGGCGGGGCGGGGCAGGGCGGCGATCGGGGACCAGTACCCGGGAACGGGCTTTTGCAACGTGACGCCGTGACAGCGGCGCGGCCCGGGACACGGTCGTCCGGCCCGTGTGTGGCCCGCGGCCTCGCGGGCACACGGGTGAGGTCCCGGAGGCCGGATCGAGAGCCCCGGCCTAGGCTGGCAGGCGACGCCGGCGACCGGTTCCTTCCGACGTTGGAGACCGCATGGCGGTAAGGCATCAGCTGATCAAGAGACATCCCGACGCGGTGTGGGCGGTGCTCGCCGACGGCCGGCGGTACCAGGAGTGGGTGGTCGGGCCGTACCGGTCGCGGCCGTGCGAGGGCGACTGGCCGGAGCTGGGATCCACGCTCTCCTACAGCGTGCACCTGGGCCCGTGGACGCTGACCGGCCGGACCGTCGTCCGGCGCTGCGAGCCTCCCTGGGAACTGGAGCTGGAGGTCGACAGCGGCGCGCTCGGCACCGCCCGGATCGCCGTCGAGATCCGTCCTTGGGGCGACCACAGCCTGGTCATCATGGACGAACACCCCCTGCAAGGGCCCGGCGGACTGGTGCACAACACCGTCCTGGACGCCCTGTTCCAGCTCCGGCACCGCCGCATGCTGAGCCGGCTGGCCAAGGTCGTCGAGAGCTGCCCGCGACAGCCGAGCGAGACGGCGTGACGGGCCCGGCGGGTCCGGCGGGCCTGGCGGGTCCGGCGGGCCTGGCGAGTCCGGCGGGCCTGGCGAGTCCGGCGGGCCTGGCGAGTCCGGCGGGAAGGAGGCCGCGATGCCCGACGCGGTGGTGATCGGCGCCGGCCCGAACGGGCTGGTGGCCGCGAATCTGCTGGCCGACGCGGGCTGGAGCGTGGAAGTCCTGGAGGCGCAGCCCGAGGCGGGCGGCGCGGTCCGCAGCGACCGCGGCGTCCACCCCGACTTCGTCAACGACCTGTGCAGCTCCTTCTACCCGCTGGCCGCCGCCTCCCCGGTGCTCGACGCGCTCCGCCTCGACGAGCACGGGCTGCGGTGGAGCCACGCGCCCAGCGTCCTCGCGCATCCGCTGGCCGACGGCCGGTGCGCGGTGCTGGAACGGCGGCGGCCGGCCACCGCCGACGGGCTGGACCGCTTCGCCGCCGGCGACGGCGACGCCTGGCAGCGGCTCTGCGAGATCTGGGACCGGGTGGGGCCGGACATCCTGGGCGCGCTGTTCACACCGTTCCCGCCGGTGCGGGCCACGGCCCGGCTCGCCGCCCGCCTGCACAGCGCGGGCGGTCTGCGGCTGGCCCGCACGCTGGTGCTGCCCGTACGGCGGCTGGGCGAGGAGGAGTTCGGCGGCGAGGGCGGCCGGCTGCTGCTCGCGGGCAACGCACTCCACGCCGACCTGGCGCCGGAGGCCGCGGGCAGCGGGGGCTTCGGATGGCTGATGTCCATGCTCGGGCAGTCGTACGGCTTTCCCGTACCGGTCGGCGGCGCGGGCGCGCTGACGGAGGCTCTGGTACGGCGGCTGGAGGCGCGCGGCGGTGTCCTGCGGTGCGGCGAGCGGGTGACCGAGGTCGTCGTACGGGCGGGCCGCGCTGTGGCGGTGCGTACCGCGGGCGGCGAGTCGGTGCCCGCGGGCCGGGCCGTACTGGCCGACGTGTCCGTACCGTCCCTCTACGGCGAACTGGTCGACAGCCGGCATCTGCCCACACGGCTGACGGCGGACCTGCGCCGTTTCCAGTGGGACTTCGCGACGTTCAAGGTCGACTGGGCGCTGGACGGCGCGGTGCCGTGGACCTGCCGGGAAGCGGCGACCGCGGGCACCGTGCACCTGGCCGAGGGCGTGGACGAACTGACGCGGTTCGCCGCGCAGCTCGCGGCGGGCCGGGTCCCCGACCGGCCGTTCGCCCTCTTCGGGCAGATGACCACCGCCGACGCCACCCGGTCGCCGGCCGGGACCGAGTCGGCGTGGGCGTACACCCACGTACCGCACGACGTCCGTGCGGACGCCGGGGGCGCCGGGATCACCGGTTCCTGGAGCAGCGGTGAGCAGGAGGCGATGGCGGACCGGGTGGAGGAGCAGGTGGAGCGGTACGCGCCGGGCTTCCGCGCCCGTATCCGGGCCCGCCGCGTCCTGGCGCCGCCCACGTTGCAGGCGCTGGACGCCAACCTGCACGGAGGCGCCATCAACGGGGGCACGACCGCCATGCACCAGCAGCTCGTCTTCCGCCCGGTGCCGGGTACCGGGCGGCCGGAGACCCCGGTCAAGGGCCTCTTCCTGGCATCGGCCGGGGCCCATCCGGGCGGTGGTGTGCACGGCGCGCCCGGCGCCAACGCGGCGCGCGCCGCCCTGCGCAAACGGTCGCCGAGCAGCGCGCTCACCCGTCTCCAGCGGTCGCTGACCGGCCGTAACCGGCTCGGTGACCGTCCGGACGACCCGGCGGAGTGACCCGCCGGGCAGGGGCCGGACGGCGAGTCACCCCGCCAGGTCCGTCAGCCGGCGGGCTGCGCCGCCCACGCGTGCGCGCGTGCACCGTCGTCCACCGCGCCATGTCCCGCCTGGGCGTGAGTGGCCGGGACCAGCCCCCACCACCAGGAGATGACGGGGATGTCCAGCGGCGCGCGGCTGTCGTCGGTGGGTGTGGAGCGCAACGTCGAGGGCAGCCGGGCCGGGTCGTCCGGGGTGGTGTAGCGCAGGGAGGTGATACCCCAGTCCTGGGAGCCGCGGATGAACGTACCCAGGTTGTGCAGATACTGGCGCAGCTGCGGGCTGGCCTGCTGCCGCAGGTGCGCGCTCAGGCGCATGAACAGCGTCATCACACGGTCCCGCTGGGCTATCGCCGTGGTCAGGGCCTCCTCCTGGGATATGCCGTACTCGTTCTGGAGGACGCGCAGCACATTGAGGTAGTAGCCGGAGCCCCGGCTCTCCTTGTGGTGGGAGAAGATGTCGTTGTCCCAGGTGATGATGAAGGAGGCCATCTCGGCCGCGGCGCGCACGGACTTGTGGTCGCGCTCGTGCGGCTGGAGTTCGTAGCCGTGCCCCATTTCCAGCATGGGCAGGACGACCGAGGTCGCCCCGTCGTACAGGCGCATCAGGGTGTAGTCGGGCAGGCTCGGCACGGCGCCCGAGCGCCGGTAGGACGCCTCCCACACCACGGAGAAGAAGTATTCGCGCAGGGCGTCGATCCAGCGCGCGGCCTGGCCCACCGTGCCGTGGCGGGCGATGCGGCACCGCAGGTCGCGCAGGCCCTCGGCGAGGCTGTCGCCCGGCAGGACGGGGGCCTCGGGGTTCTGCGCGACGCGCAGCAGCCGGTGCAGTACGCCGGTGAGCGCGCCCGGATCGTGGCCGAGATCGCTCTCCTCGCAGTACCCGTCGTCGACGCCGAAGAGCCACAGGACGAAGTCGGCGAGGAGGGAGACGACCTCCTCGCGGCCGTCGGGCAGGATGCGGGCCGAGAAGCCGCCGATCCCATGGGTGACCAGCCGCCCGCGCAGTTCGTCCGAGCCTATGGAGAATCGATTCGCCCATGCGGTCGTCCGGGCCTCGATCTCCACGTGCCGGGGGTGCACGGCGGGCGGGATGGGCGAGTAGGTCGGCGGAACGGTCAGCTCGGGTCCCACGCCTGACCACCTCTCAGCAGCGTCATGGCACATTCGGCCGGATTTGGAAACAGACATGTCGGTCTTTGATTGATCAACTATGGCGCATAGTACGCATCCAGTGCCCCTGATCCAATAGCGTCCTCGTGTCTATGACAAATCTCGGAGGGAGATCGTCCGTTTTCTTCGGCGACGTCCGGCCATCCGGGCGCAGCCCGCCGGCGGAAGCCGCGGCGCCCGACCGACAGCGGCCTGCCACCGCTGCCCTGACGGGCCGTCGGGCGAGACGTCGGGCGGGCTCCGGCCGTCAGGTGGGCTCCGGCCGACAGGTGGTCTTCAGCCGTCGAACGGACTGCGGCCGTCAAGCGGACTTCGGCAGAAAGGCACGCAGATGCGCGAGCAGCGCTTCCGGGGCCTCCTCCGCGACGAAGTGCCCGCATTCGGCGATCTCCGCGCCGGTCACCAGCTCCGGCTGCGCGGAATGGTCCCGCCAGATGTCCAGCGTCGGCAGCCGCGCGGGCAGGCCGGCCGCGCCCCACAGGGCCAGGACCGGTACGGTCAGCAGCCGCCCCTCGGCGAAGTCCGCGTCGTCCAGGGCGACGTCCGCCTCCACGGCCCGGTAGTCGTCGAAGCCCGCGCGCAACGCGCCGGGGCGGGAGAACGCCGCCACGTACGCGTCCACGGCCTCGTCGGTCAGCGCGTGCCGGTTGTAGGTCCAGCGCTCGAAGAAGTACTCCAGGTAGCCGCGGACGTCCGCGCCGGCCAGCCGCTCGGGCAGGTCGGGCTGGAGGTGGAAGAACCAGTGCCAGTACCCGGCGGCGATCGTGGCGTCCGTGCGGCGCGCCATCTCACGCGTCGGCACGATGTCCAGCAGCGCGATCCGTTCCACCTGTTCGGGCCGGTCCAGTGCCCAGCGGTGGGCCACCCTGGCGCCCCGGTCGTGCCCGACGACGGCGGCCCGCTCAAACCCCAGCGACTCGACGAGACCCGCCATGTCGGCGGCCATCCGCCGCTTGTCGTAACCGGTCGTGGGCTTGTCGCTGCGGCCGTAGCCGCGCAGGTCGGGCGCGACGACGGTGTAGTCCCCGGCCAGTTCGCCGAGGACCGGCCACCAGCACCGGGAGGTCTGCGGCCAGCCGTGCAGCAGCACCACCAGCGGGCCGGAACCCGCCCGGGTGTAGTGCAGCCGGACACCGTCCACCTGGGCCACGCCTGTGGTCGTACCGTCCACCGTCCGTTCCCCTCCAGGCTGTTCGAACCATCGCCGGGCGCAGCCGCCGTACCTCGGCCGGGCGCGTGTGCACCACCACCAGCCGGCGCGGCTCACCCTCTCAGGGGGTTACCGCCATCGCAAGCATGTGAGGCCGGGTGCAGGGGTGAGGGACGGAAGGCGAGGGGATGGTGGTGCGGGACGGCGGGCCGGTGCGGCGTTGCGCCGTGCTGCCTCAGCCGCGCTGTTCCTGGGTAAGCGAGGCCAGCCAGCGTCCGTCCTCGAACTCCGCGGGGACCTCGTCCTCCCACGGGTCGATCCCCCGGCGTTCCATCTCGTCGAACCACCGGTCCCGCTGCGACTCGGGGAGCCGCCGGCCGCACCAGGGACAGAACGTGATGGTGACGCTCGACGTACCGCCGTCGTGGATGATCAGGCCGTACTCGCGGAATTCGGCGCTGAAACGGATCAGCGCGTCCGGGCAGGCGAAAGGATCGTCGTGCCGGTCGCAGACGGCTTCCACCTGGTCCCGCATCATGTCGCAGCAGTGGTCGGTCATGACCTCGATGTTTCTTCGATCGGTTGCACGACCAGCAGTAGATCACGCACGGTGACGCTCACCGGCACCTGGGGCGGCGCGGAGGTCAGGTGCGCCCCTCGCGTTCCTGCGCGTCCTTCAGGTCGGCGGAGGGTACGGCCCAGCGGGCCCGTACGACCGGGTAGCCGGCCTGCTCGCAGGCGTCGCAGACCAGTTCGTCGTCGTCCACGACATGGCGTACGTCGCGACCGCCCGCCAGGCGGCGCAGGAGTTCCAGCTTGGTGTACCGGGCGGGACGCCGGTCCTCGTCCGGGCGCATGTACAGCCGCCCTTCGGGCAGGCCGTGCTGTCCGAGCCAGGCCAGGGTGTCCCGGCGGCAGCGCTCGGGGCGGCCGGTCAGGTAGACGACCTCGCACTCCTGGGCGCTCTGCCGGGCCAGTTCCACACCCGCCGCGAGCGGCGGGTCGTCCGGGGCCGCGGCGAAGAAGCCCTTCCAGTCGCGCGGCCGGCGCTCCAGGAAGTGTTGGCGGTGCCCGGTATCGGCGAGGGTGCCGTCCAGGTCGAAGACCGCCAGGGGCCGCGCGGCCTTGCCGCGGCCGCCACCCGTCGTTCTCGTCGTTCTCGCCATCGCGTCCCCTCGTCCCGTGCGGCGCCCGGACACCGCCCGTGCGTACGGCGCTGTCCGTGAGGCCGCCGGAACCCGTGCTCGCGACGGCGGCCGGAAGCAGCGTACGTGAGCCGCGATCGGCCCGCCGGTCCGCGCGCGGGCGGACCGGCGGGCCACGGCGCGCTCGTCGGCCGCCGACGTCAGCCGGCCCCGTGCAGCGCCCCCTCGACGAGATCGCGCAGCTGGGAGCGGGCGGTGATGCCCAGCTTGGGGAAGCTGCGGTAGAGGTGCGAGCCGACGGTGCGCGGGGAGAGGAAGAGCTTCTCGCCGATTTCGCGGTTGGTCAGTCCACGGGCCGCGAGTCCGACGATCTGTTGTTGTTGGGGGGACAGTTCGGCGAGCGCGTCAGGGGCCGGTGCGGTGACGTCGAGGCCTGCGGCACGCGATTCGGTCCGGGCGCGGTCGACCCACGGGCGGGCCCCCAGACGCCGGAACGTCTCCAGTGCCTCGGCGAGCAGCGGCCGCGCCTCGGCGATACGCCGTCGGCGCCGCAGCCATTCGGCGAGGTCCAGCAGGGCCTGGGCACGCTCGAAAGGCCAGTGGGCGAGCACCGGTTCCGCCAGGGCCGCCCGGAAGTGCGGCTCGGCGTCCTCGGGCGCCGCCAGCAAAGCACGTGCGCGGCTGAGCAGCGCGCGCAGCCGGGGTGAGGCGTGCCCCCCGAGTGTGCGCGCACAGCGCTCGACGACCGCGCTGGCCTCCTCGCGTCGGCCGCTGCGCACGGCAGCCGCGGCCAGGTCCGCAAGGGCCGGGCAGGACGCGTGGTAGTGGAGCGGCGCGCCGTCCGCCGTGAAGGCCGCGCGGAGTTGGTCGTACGCGGTGTCGTACGCGCCTTCCGCGGCTGCCGCTGCGCCGAGTGCGCGACGGGCGTAGACGGTGACGGAGCGGCTCTCCAGCGGGTCTATCAGGGCGAGCGCGTCGGCGGCGCGGGCGCGCGCTGCTGCCGCGTCGCCCTGGTGGGCCAGTACGACGGCGTCCACCGCCGCCGCACACGCCACGGCGTGGTCGAGGCCCGCCGTGGCACCGACCGCGGCCATCCGTGCGCAGACTTCGCGGGCCTGCCCCCACCTGCCCAGTTCCACGTAGGTCCAGGCGGCGGCGCCCCCCAGGCCCTCCGGCAGCGGCTCGTGCGACTCCCAGCGGTCGAAGGCCGCGTCGAAGGCCCGCGCGGCCTGCGGAGTCTCGTCCAGGACCCATGCCATGACCGCGAGAGCGGTGAGTCTGCCCGGCTGGTGTTCCGCCCCGGCCATCGAGGCGGTGAGGGCACGGACGAGCTGCGGACGCCCGTCGTCAGGGGCCGACACGGCCCGTACCCAGGCGCGCAGCCAGTCGTGTGACGCGGGCGCGTGCTCGGGAACGCGCCGCAGGATGCCCTCGATGCGGCGGCGCTGGAGTTCCTCGCCCGAATAGAAACGGACCACCGCGGCCCCCGCCAGCAGATCCAAGGCGACGGCGGGCTGCGCGGCCGCCAGTTCCTCGGCGGCACCGGCCAGGCGGGAGAAGACCACGCTGTGGCGTACGGTCAGCGTCGCCAGCCGGCCGGCGTGCGCCGCGGCGGAGGCCAGCAGCGCCGGATCGTCGGTCCGGGCGCGAGCCGCTGCGGCCAGTTCCTCGACCCAGACGAGGTCACCGGTGTACACGGCCGCGCCGGCGGCCTCGACCAGCAGCCGGGCGCCGTCCGCGCGCCGCGGGGCCAGCTCCGCGGCACGCTGCAGCGCTTTGGCCGCTGCCGCGTGGCCGCCCCGGCGCCGGGCCCGGTCGGCGGTCCGCTCCAGCTCGGCCGACACGGCCGCGTCCGGACGTACGGAGGCGGCGGCCAGATGCCAGGCGCGGCGGTCCGGTGCGTCCGGCAGCATCCCGGCGAGCGCGCGGTGGGCGTCGCGCCGCGCGTCGAAAGGCGCGGCGTGGTAGACGGCGGACCGGACCAGCGGATGGCGGAAGCGGGTGTCCCGGCCGCTACGGCGGACAAGCCCGGCATGCTCGGCGGGCAGCCAGGCGTCGTCCTCGACGTGCGACAGCCCGGCTGCTACGGCGGCGTGGTCGGCGGTGTCCATGGCGGCCAGGAGCAGCAGCGCCCGCGACGTACGGGCCGGGAGGCCGGGCAGGCGGGCGGCGAAGAGCCGTTCCAGGCGGTCGGTGAGCGGGAGCGGACCGGCGGACGGCGGCTCCCCGGCCGCGAGGCCGCTCTCCGGGTCGGCGGCGGCCCTCGTCAGTTCGGTCAGCGCCAAGGGGTTGCCGCCGGCCTGGTCGAGGATGCGGGCCCTGGTCCGGCCGGTGGGACGCCACGGCTGAAGATCCAGCAGGCGGTGCGCCGCCGCGTCGTCGAGGGGGCCGAGGGTGAGTACCGGCACCTGGCGGTCGAAGCCCGGCAGGCGGTCGCCGGTACGGGCGCCGACCAGCACCGTGACCGGTTCTTCCGCCAGCCGTCGGGCGGCGAACGCCAGGGCGTCCAGAGAGGCGCGGTCGCACCACTGGGCGTCGTCCAGTACGGCGAGTACGGGGCCCCGCTCCCCCAGTGCCGACAGCAGGCCCAGGACGGCGAGCCCGGTCAGCAGGGGGCCGGGGGACGCTCCGGCCTGCCCGGTACCGAACGCGTCGTGGAGCGCCGCGCGCTGCCCCGTCGGCAGCACGTCCGCCTCGGCCCGTACCGGCCGCAGCAGCTGGTGCAGCGCCGAGAAGGCGAGGTCCGCCTCCGACTCGCTCCCGCAGGCGCGCAGGACGCGGGTGTCCCGGGCCGCTGCCCGGCGTGCCGCGGAGTCCAGCAGCGCGCTCTTGCCCGTGCCCGCGTCGCCGGTGAGTAGCAGTACCGGGCCGGCCTCGGCTGCCGGGTCCGCCGTACGGGAGTCCACCGTGCGGAAGAGGCGGGCGAGTTCCGCGTCCCGGCCGACGAGGAGGTCCTCCGGGGCCGGTACCGGCGCCGGTCCCGTGACCGTGCCGGGGGCCGCTCGGTACTCGTCCACGCCGTCTCCAGGAATGCGGGCTCCTGGACCGGAGCCGTCGTGCCTCGTGCCACCCAGGCTACAAGCGGCGGAACCGGCGTGCGGGGGCGCGGGGTGCGGGTGCAGGTGCGGATGCAGTCACCTGACGGATACCTCGCGCGTCGGTCCCGCTCGTACGGTTCCGGGAAAACCCACGGATTCGCGAAGGCACCCCATGGAAAAGCGCACGGAAACCATCGAACTCGGAAATGTCACCGTCACCCGCGTCCGGGAATATTTCGGCCCGGTCCACATGACGCCGGACACCTTCTTCCCCGACGTCCCGGAGGAGGTGTGGGAGAAGAACTCCTCCTGGGTGTCCCCGGATTTCCTGGACCCCGAAACCCGCGTCGTCAACTCCGCGATCCAGACCTGGCTGCTGCGCAGCGAAGGCAGGACGATCCTGGTCGACACGGGCGTGGGCAATCACAAGGAGCGCCCGTACTCCCCGGTCTGGAGCCGTCTGGACACCGGTTTCCTGGCCGCTCTGGCCCGGGCCGGTGTCGCGCCCGAGGACGTCGACGTCGTCATCAACACGCATCTGCATGTCGACCACGTCGGCTGGAACACGTATCTGGACGGCCGGAACTGGATTCCCACCTTCCCGAATGCCACGTATCTGATGCCGAAGGACGACTTCGACTTCTGGAACCCCGCCAACGGCCACCAGCCGAAACTCGGCCGCGGAAATCAGAACGTGTTCGAGGACAGCGTGGCTTCCGTGCACGAGGCGGGGCTGACGCACTTGTGGGAGGACAGCCACCGTATCGACGCGAATCTGCGTCTGGACGCGGCTCCCGGGCACACCCCCGGCTCGTCCGTACTGACCCTCGCGTCCGGCACCGACCGCGCGGTGTTCGTCGGTGACCTGCTGCACAGTCCCGCGCAGATCCTCGCGCCGGACGCCAACAGCTGCTTCTGCGAGGACCCGGCGGGCGCCCGCGCCACCCGGCGCAAGGTGCTGGGCCGGGCGGCCGACACCAACGCACTCGTCATTCCCGCGCATCTGGGCGGGCACGGCGCCGCGGAGGTGGTGCGCGACGGGAACACCTTCGCCATCAAGGGGTGGGCCCCGTTCACGCCGTACACCGAGCGGGACTGAGCGCCGGGAGGGACCAGAGGATCCACAGAGGCCGAAGAGGCCTGAGAGAACAGCGACCGAAGAGACCCGAGACACATGCCTGTACATCACAACCACCACCCGGCCCCCGTCGTGACCACCGCCCAGGGAGCGGTCCGCGGCCTGCGCCAGGACGGCAGCGCCGTCTTCCGGAACATCCCCTACGCCGCCCCTCCGGTGGGTCCCGGCCGGTTCGCGCCGCCGCGCCCGCACGCGCCCTGGGACGGCGTACGGGACGCCACCACACCGGGCCCCAACGCGCCGCAGTCCGCGCGTGACCTGGGCAGCCTGGACATGACGCCCTACTTCGGCGCCGGCTGGAGCCGCGGCGAGGACTACCTGACCGTCACCGTCCGGACGCCGCGGGACGCGAGCGGCGGCCTGCCCGTCATGGTGTTCGTCCACGGCGGCGGGTTCGTCGCCGGATCGACGCGGTCCGCCTTGTACGACGGCGCCGGCTTCGCCCGCGACGGCGTCGTCCTGGTCACCCTGAACTACCGGCTCGGCATCGCGGGCTTCCTGGACCTCCCCGGAGCCCCCGCCAACCGCGGTCTCCTCGACGTCGTCGCCGCGCTGCGCTGGGTACGGGAGAACATCGCCGCCTTCGGTGGTGACCCCGACCGTGTCACCCTCTTCGGCCAGTCCGCCGGGGCCACCGTCGTCGGGGGTGTGCTCGCCTCCCCGGAGGCCGCGGGCCTCGTCCGCCGGGCGATCGTCCAGAGCGGCAGCGGGCTGGGGACCTTCAGCACCGAGCAGGCCGCCCGCGTCACCCGGGCGGCCGCCGCGGACCTGGGCGTCCGGCCGCACGCCGACGCCTTCGCGGACCTCGACGATGCCCGGCTGGTCGAGACCGCTGCCCGGCTGGCGGGCATCTGCCTGCGGACCGCCGCCCACCGCGACCCGCTGCTCGGCCTCAGCCCGTTCAGCCTGGTCCTGGACACCCAGCCGGCCGCGTCCGTCGCCGCGGGGGCCGCTTCCGACGTGGACCTGCTCATCGGAACCAACGCCGAGGAAGGGAATCTCTACCTGGCTCCGGTGGGCCGGTACACCACCTCGGCCGAAGCGGACGTCGACGCGGCGGCGGCTCAGGCGCACCCGGACCCGGCGCGGCTCGTCGGGACGTACCGGACGACGCGTCCCGGGGCGTCCGCCGGGGCGCTGCGGTCCGCCGTCATGGGCGACGCGCTGTTCGGCGCGGGCACCTGGGCCCTGGCCTCCGCGCATGCCGCCCACCCGGGGGCAGCCACCTTCGGGTACGAGTTCGCGTGGCGCTCCCAGGCACTGGACGGGACGCTGGGCGCCGCCCACGCCGTGGAGCTCCCCTTCGTCTTCGACCGCACGGACCTGCCCGGACTGCGCGGGCCCGGCGCACTGCTCGGCCCTGGTGCGCCGCCCGCGGACCTGGCCACCCGGATGCACGGGAGCTGGGTCCGGTTCGCCGCGACCGGCAGCCCCGGCTGGGCCCCGTACGACACCGGGCGCCGGACCACCATGCGCATCGACGCCGAGTGGACCCTGACCGACGACCCGCGCGCCCCGGAACGGCGGGCCTGGGCAGCCTGACGCGGCGCCCGACACCCGGTGCACCTCCGGCGTGCCTCGGCGTCCCGCACCTCTCCCCTTCCCCCAAATTCGCACAAAGAAACGAACCCTCCGCATCGCGCGTCACTGCCGGAAAACCCCAGGCAGGAGCGGGTGCACCGGCCCCGGGACCACACCGTTCCGGGCCGGTGCCCTCGCGCACCGGCACCGCCGCGACGAGAATGTGCCCTTGAGCGCACCGCCCGCACCCGCTTAGGTGGAGGGCGGCAATTCCGCCGTCGGACGACAGCCGTCGTCCCGATCCGAGGGAGTTGGAGCCCATGCCCGCACGGCCGGCGGTCACGGAGGCGGAGCTGGAGGCCCACCTGCGTGGCATCTGCTTCAAGACCGGACCACCCCGCCGCCTGGGTGTCGAGATCGAGTGGCTGGTCCACGACGCTCACAACCCCCGATGTCCCGTCGACCCCGTACGACACCGCGAAGCGGCCACCGCACTGCGGGCCCTCCCCCTGCGGTCGGCCCTCACCTTCGAACCCGGCGGACAGCTGGAGCTCAGCTCGCTGCCCGCCACGTCCCTCACCGCGTGCATCGAAGCCGTCTCGGCCGACCTGGCCCTGGTCCGCCCCGCGATGCGGGAGCTGGGCCTCGGTATGGCGGGCCACGGCCACAATCCCTGGCACCCCCCGCGGCGGGTGCTCACCGAACCCCGCTACAACGCCATGGAGGCGTACTTCGACCGCTGGGGCGACGCGGGCAGATCCATGATGTGCGGCACCGCCTCCGTACAGGTCTGCCTGGACGCCGGCCACGAGGAGCCGGGCCCGCTCGGGCTCGGCCGCCGCTGGCGGCTGGCCCACCTGCTGGGCGCGGTCCTGCTCGCCGCCTTCGCCAACTCTCCCGTCAGCGAGGGCTGCCCGACCGGCTACCGCTCCACCCGCCAGGTGGTGTGGTCCCAGATGGACCCGGCCCGCACCCTCGCCCCGGCCGACGGCCCCGACCCGCGTGCCGCCTGGGCCGGTTACGTCCTGGACGCGCCCGTGATGTGCGTCCGCAGCGACGACGGTCCATGGGACGCGCCCGAGGGGCTGACGTTCCGCGACTGGGTCCGCACGGGTGCGCCGCGCCCGCCGACCGAGGAGGACCTCGACTACCACGTCACCACGCTCTTCCCGCCCGTACGGCCGCGCGGACACCTGGAGCTGCGCATGATCGACGCGCAGCCGGGGGACGGCGGCTGGATCGTGCCGCTGGCCGTCACGGCCGCGCTGTTCGACGACCCGGAGGCCGCCGAGAGCGCGTACCGCGTGGTCAAACCCCTCGCCGAGACGGCCGGCTCCCGTCCCGCGCCGCGCAACCCGCTGTGGCGGCACGCCACCCGGGGCGCGCTGACCGACCCCGAGCTGCGGGCCGCCGCCCTGGCCTGCTTCACCATCGCCCAGGAGGCGCTGCCCCGGCTGGGGGCCCCGACCGAGGTGAGCGAAGCGGTCGCCGGCTTCACCGAGCGCTACGTGGCGCGGGGCCGCTGCCCGGCGGACGATCTGCTGGACGGGGCGTACGGGGAGGAGGAGATGGTGGCGGCGGAGAGGGCGGTGGCGGACGCGGTGCCACCTGGTCCGGCGCCACCCGGCCCGGTCGCGGTGCCACCCGGCCCGGTCGCGGCCGGATCGCCGGACCCTGCCGCCGGATCGCCGGTCCCCGCCGCCGGATCGCCGGTCCCCGCCGCCGGGTCGCCCGGGGCGGCCGCCGGATCGCCCGGGACGGCCGCCGCGGCGCCGGAGCCGGCCGCCGCGCCACCCGGACCGGCACCTGCGCCCCTCACGGGCTCGGCGGAGGACGCCGCGTACGAGGACCAGCTCACCCGCGGGAAGGACAGCCTGTGACCTCCGTGCCCCACGACCCCGAGTCTCACGACCCCGAAGCACTCCGGGAACGCGCGGCGCGCGCCCTGCTCGCCGCGCGTGACCGCACCCGCGCGCTGACCACCTGCGTCGACGACCACGACCTCACCGCCCAGCACTCCCCGCTGATGTCGCCCCTGGTCTGGGACCTGGCGCACATCGGCAACCAGGAGGAGCAGTGGCTGCTGCGCGCGGTCGGCAAGCGGGACGCACTGCGCCCGGACATCGATTCCGTGTACGACGCCTTCGAGCACCCGAGGGCCGAACGTCCGTCCCTGCCCCTGCTGCCGCCCGCCGAAGCACACGGCTACGTGGCGGACGTCCGCAGCCGGGTCCTGGACGTGCTGGAGAGCAGCCCGCTGCACGGCGCACCCCTGCTCGACTCCGGCTTCGCCTTCGGCATGATCGCGCAGCACGAGCAGCAGCACGACGAGACCATGCTCATCACCCACCAGCTGCGGCGCGGCCCGGCCGCGCTGACGGCCCCCGAGCCGCCGCGCACCACCGACGGCCCCCTGCCCGCCGAAGTACTGGTGCCCGCCGGCCCGTTCACGATGGGCACCTCCACCGAACCGTGGGCCCTGGACAACGAACGCCCCGCGCACCGTCGTCTCCTGCCGTCCTTCCTGATCGACACCACACCGGTGAGCAACGGCGCCTACCTCGACTTCATCAAGGACGGCGGCTACAGCGAACCGCGCTGGTGGACCGCCGAAGGCTGGGACCACATACGCGAACACCGCCTGCACGCCCCGCTGTTCTGGCGCCAGGAAGGCGGCCAGTGGCTACGGCGACGCTTCGGCGTCACCGAACCGGTACCACCGGACGAACCGGTCCTGCACGTGAGCTGGTACGAGGCCGACGCGTACGCGCGGTGGGCGGGCCGACGGCTGCCCACCGAAGAGGAGTGGGAGAAGGCCGCCCGGCACGACCCGGTCAGTGGCCGCTCCCGCCGCTACCCGTGGGGCGACGAGACCCCCGGCCCCACCCACGCCAACCTGGGCCAACGGCACCTGCGCCCCGCCCCCGTCGGCAGCTACCCGGACGGCGAGTCCCCCCTCGGCATACGCCAGCTCATCGGCGACGTCTGGGAATGGACCGCCAGCGACTTCCTCCCCTACCCCGGCTTCGCCGCGTTCCCCTACCGGGAGTACTCGGAGGTGTTCTTCGGCGGCCCGTACAAGGTGCTGCGCGGCGGCTCCTTCGCCGTCGACCCGGTGGCCTGCCGGGGCACCTTCCGCAACTGGGACCTCCCGGTACGGCGCCAGATCTTCGCCGGCTTCCGCACCGCCCGCGACGCCGACCCGGAGGGCGCATGAGGGCCCCGGCCCGGCCGGGACGCACCCCGGCGCAAACGCACGCCAGCTCACCGCACGCCACCTCACCGCACACCGCCCCGCCGCACGCCACCTCACCGCACGCCACCCCGCCGCACGCCACCCCCGGAGGCGCAACACCACCCACCACCCCCCGGAGGCGAAACTGATGTGCCGCCACATCGCCTACCTGGGGCCAGAGGTCCCCCTGGGCTCCCTGATCACCGCGCCCTCCCACGGCCTGTACCGCCAGTCGTGGCAGCCACGCCACCAGATCCACGGCACCGTCAACGCGGACGGCTTCGGCGTCGGCTGGTACGCGCCCGGCGACCCGGTTCCCGCCCGGTACCGCAAAGGCGGGCCCATCTGGGCCGACACCGGGGTCCTCGACCTGCTCCGGGTGGTGCGCACCACCGCTCTGCTCGCCGCCGTCCGGGACGCCACCTTCGCCGGCGCGGACGCCGAGGCGGCCGCCGCGCCGTTCGCCGACGGACCGTGGCTTTTCAGCCACAACGGCGCCGTACCGGGCTGGCCCGGCTCCCTGGCCGACCTGGCCGCCGAACTCCCCCCGCACCGACTCCTCTCCCTCCAGGCCCGCTGCGACTCGGCCTTCCTCTGGGCACTGGTGCACCACCGGCTCAGCGCCGGCCTGGACCCCGCCGAGGCACTGGCCGACACCGTCACGGCGGTGTCCGCCGCCGCGCCCGGCGCCCGGCTGAACCTGCTCCTCACCGACGGCGCCACCATCGCCGCGACCACCTGGGGCGACTCCCTCTTCTACCTCGCCGAGCCCGGACGCAGCACCACCGTCGCCTCCGAGCCGTACGACGCCTCCCCCCACTGGACCGAGGTCCCCGCGTACACCCTGCTCGCGGCCACGCCCACCGACGTCCTCCTCACCCCGCTCAAGGAGCCCGCCGCGTGAGTTCACTCACCGTCACCCGCACCCTGCCCGCCGACGCCACCACCGCCGCGCTCCGCGCCGACGTCGCCCACGGCCTCACCCGCACCCCCAAACAGCTCCCGCCCAAATGGTTCTACGACGCCCGAGGCAGCGAACTCTTCGACGAGATCACCACCCTGCCGGACTACTACCCCACCCGCGCCGAACGCGAAATCCTGATCAACCACTCCGCCGACATCGCAGCGGCCACCGGCGCCCGCACCCTCGTCGAACTCGGCTCCGGCTCCTCCGACAAGACCCGCCACCTCATCGCGGCCCTGACCGATCTCCACACCTACGTCCCGGTCGACGTCAGCGAATCCGCCCTGACCACCGCCGCCGAAACCCTCCTCGGCCTCCACCCCTCCCTCACCGTCCACGCCCTCGTAGCCGACTTCCAACAGGGCTTCGCCCTCCCCGGCACCCCCGGCCCCCGCCTCCTCGCCTTCCTGGGCGGCACCATCGGCAACCTCCTCCCGGAAGAACGCACCACCTTCCTCCGCGCCACCCACGCCCTCCTCTCCCCCGGCGACGCTCTCCTCCTGGGCACCGACCTGGTAAAGCCCGAACCCACCCTCATCGCCGCCTACGACGACCCGACCGGCATCACCGCCGAGTTCAACAAAAACGTCCTCCACGTCATCAACCGAGAACTGGAGGCCGACTTCGACCCGTCCGACTTCCAGCACGTAGCGCTGTGGAACGCCGAGCGCGAATGGATCGAGATGCGCCTGCGCGCGAAGAAGGAACTGACGGTCAAGGTCCCGGCGCTGGACCTGGCGGTCCCCTTCGCGGAAGGCGAAGAAATCCGGACAGAGATCTCGGCAAAATTCCGGAAGGAGGGGGTGCGGGACGAACTGAAGGCCGCCGGGTTCGAGCTGAGCCGGTGGTGGACTGATGGGGAGGGGAGGTTCGGGGTTTCGTTGGCCGTGCGGGGGTGACTGTCGGTAGCCCACTCGCGTAACAAGTGTCACTTGGCGCAAGGCGCCCTACCTCAAGCACTCAGGGCTTCAGGGCGCTGACACGGACTGCAAGCCAGAGTTGCTCGGTCGAATCACCCAAAGCCCCCAACCAACCGAGCATCGTCCATTGATGTCGTTAATTGACGTCAAGAGGCCCCGCCGAAATAACTTTTCGACGGGGCCCCATTCTTTGCACGCAGCGCCCGGCGAAAATGAGCACGAAACTCACAAATGCGCCAGTCACACCACTGCGACTGCACCACAACTTTGCGAGCGGTACAACGAAAGGGCGTCATCGCAAAATCGCACCATTTCGCCATACCGTTCAGGTTAGCGCGCCTCCGGCCCAGACTCAGGACCTATGTAGATTTCCACACCGTTCGAGTCCCACGCCCTGCTGTACCCGCCACTCGGGGCAGACACAACGAAGTTCGCCGACTCCAAGGAAACCATTCCATCTCCCCCCTCTCCGAACCATTCAACGACGATGTCCTCTCCTGGCTCCAGAAAGTATTCGGCCGCAGTCGGCTCGAAAGCCACCACCACTGGCCTATCTGTGCGGATCACAAAGCGCATACTCACCCTCAGAGGTTATCCATGTAGTACTGGAAGAGATCCGCCCGCGACTTGGCACTAGGGTTGACCTTTTCCGGGTTGTCCGGGAATTTCTCCGCAGACTTCTTGTGGATATTCGCGTAGAAGTTGCGCCAGTACTGGGCATCCTCCTTGGTCAAGCCTATTTCCCTCATCTTCGCCAATTGCTCCGGGGTCTTCAGCTTGCTCGCATCAGCCAGACTCCGACCGCCCCACGCTACGTTACCGAACGCGTTCCGGTCCGAAAATCCCATCCGCTTCCACGTCCCATCGAGAACATCCACGCTGGGAACGACGTCACAGGGATCACTGTTGTGAACGAGGATCGGAGTTCCGCTTGCCAGCACATAATACGTGTGGATACCCGCCACAGTGAGGTTGTAGACCTTACGTACCTCGGTCCAGGCACGGATGCCGACGACGTCGCGCAGGTCCCCGCCAGCGGTGCGGAGCTGATCGCCTGCCTTGAGATCCTTGGCGTCCAGCCATCGGGCCCGGTTCACGACCCAGAAGGGGTGCCCTCCAGTGGCCTTCAGTGTTCCGGTGGCGTTCCCGGCCGCGCCATCGGTGTCGATGGTGACCTCAACCAGGTGCTTCTGCCCCTCACCGACGATCACATCCGTAACCGGTCGCGCCTCGGTCCGTCCGGATTCCGGGTCGGTTGCCAGAACCAGCT
This sequence comes from Streptomyces paromomycinus, assembly GCF_003865155.1. Classification (NCBI taxonomy): domain Bacteria; kingdom Bacillati; phylum Actinomycetota; class Actinomycetes; order Kitasatosporales; family Streptomycetaceae; genus Streptomyces; species Streptomyces paromomycinus. The sequence goes on from NZ_BHZD01000001.1 coordinate 1,176,662, forward strand.
GGCCGACCTGAATCGCTTCGATCAGCTTATGCGTGCCGTCAGCCATCAACACCGGGGTTTCCGGCGTGAAGCTGTTCTTCTTTTCCTCGGTGAAACAAGGAACCTTGCGGACCTTGTCGATGATCTCCTTGCTCTTGCGGATCAGCTTCTTCGCTTTGTCGGACTCCTCGATGAACTTGCCGATGCCCGTGACTGTCCGGTAGATGGCCTTGGCGATCGCCGGGGCTTCCTTGATGGCCTGGAAGGCCTTGCCCCAAGGGAGCGCGCCGATGAGAGTCCAGACGCAAGCCTCGATGTCCCCCTTGGTGAAACACGCCTTGACGTCGTCAAGGCCAAGAAGGGAGACCAGGATTTCGGCGCCGTGTTCCTTGAGGAAGCCGAGGAATCCCTTGTCGTCGAGTTCGAGAGCTGCCTTGTACTCTTCAGGCGTGATGCCGGCGGCCTTGAGAGCTGCCTCTTGGCCCGCAGTGAGTTCCTCGGAGTCCCCCTTGCCGCTCTCCTCCTTCAGCGACTCCTCGCGCCGCTTCCGCTCCTGCTCACGCTCGTAAGCCTCCGCCTTCTCGGCGGCTTCCTTCGCCTCCTGGGCGTACTGGTTGGCCTTCTTCGCGGTTTCCTCTGCCGACTTGGCGTGCTGTTCGGCGGAGTCGGCGAGCTTGCTTGCGGCGGCTGCGTCGTTCTCGGCCTGGGTGGCGGCGCTCTGGGCGACCGCGGCCTCGTGTTCGGCCTTGGAAGCGGCGGCGGCAGCGGCGTTGGCGTGCTGGGTGGCCTCGGCGGCGGCGCCACGGGCGCGGGAGGCTTCGGCCTCGGCCGCGTTGGCGGCCTGGCGGGCCGCCTTGGCGTCGGCGTAGGCCTGGTTGGCTGCCTGGCGGGCGGCCTTGGCGTCGGCCTGGGCCTGGGCGTCGGCCTTGTTGGCACTGGCTGCCGCGGCACGGGCCTTGGCGCCTTCGTCGGCCGCCTGGGCGGCGGACTTCATGGCGTTGGCGGCCGAGCGTGCGGCGTTCGCGGCGGAGGTCGCCGCGTCGGCGGCGGCCTTGAAGGCCGGTGCCACCTGGGCGTTGGCGCGCTTGGCGGCGTCCTCGGCGGCCTTGGCGGCCTTGAGCGCCTCGGCGGCCTTGGCCTCGGCGGATTCGACCTGCTCCTTGCCGGTCTCCAGGGCGGCCTTGGCCACCTGCGTGGCGAAGTCCGCGTCGACGTCCGAGCCGGTGAAGGGCGCGGTCATCTCGATGGCGGTGTTGGCCGGGTCGGCGATGCCGGCGGCGGTGCCGCGGGCTGCCACAGAGGCCTGTACCGCGGTGGTGGCCTGGAGTCGGGCCATCGCGGCCTCGCGGACCGCGCCTTCGGCTTCTTCCTTGGTGCGGTTGGCCGCGTTGAGGGCGTTCTTGGCCTCCCGCATGGCCAGGTCCGCCAGGCGGGCGGACTCGTGGGCGGCGATGCCCGCGCGGGCCTCCTGGGCGGTGGCCTCGGCGGCCTGGGCGTTGGCGCGCTGCGCCGCGGCGTGCGTGGCGGCTGCCTCGGATTCGGCCTTGTTGGCCGCGGCGTTGGCGGCAGCGGCAGCGGCTTCGGCCTTGTTGGCCGCGGCGTCGGCCTTGGCGGCGTGCGCGGTGGCCTCGGCCGCAGCGGCGCGGGCCCGGGCGGCGTGCCCAGCGGCTTCGGTAGCGGCGGCGCGGGAGCGTACGGCCGCACCGCTGGCGCCGTCGGCGGCGCTGCGTGCCTGACCGGCCGCCGCTCCGGCGGCGGTGGCGTCCTGACGGGCGCCGTCCGCTGCGGCCCGGGCTTCGGCAGCGTTGAGGGTACCGCGGCCGGAGGCGGCGATCGCCTCGGTGGCCTTGGCCTTGGCCTCCGCGGCCCGGTGGTTCTGTTCGGCCTGGAAGGCCTTGTCGCGGGCCTCGTGAGCCGCCCGCTCGTCACCGCGAGCCCGCTCGTCGGCCTTGGCCGCGATGCCTTCCTTCTCCTCGGCGCTCGCGCGCGCCGAGGCGGCGGTGGCGGCGGACTGGGCCTGGGCCCTCAGGGCGGAGGCGGTACGGGCCTCGGCTTCTGCGCGCGCCCGTGCCGCAGCCGCGGCGTCGCGCTCGCTCTCGGCACGGGCGCGGGCCTCGGCGGCCAGCTTGCGCTCGCGCTCGGCGATCTGGCGCTGCTCGGCAGCGATCTTCGCCTGCCGCTCAGCTTCGAGGCGGGCCGCACGGGTCTTCTTGGCGTGCTCCCACGCCTCCGCTTCAGCCTTCTCCGCCTCGATACGGGCCGTCTTGGCCCGGGCTGCCGCGTCGGCCGCGGTCTTGGCCTGCTTCTCGGCGGCCGCGGCCATCGTGGCCGCCGCCTTGGCGTGCTGCTCGGCGTTGGCGCGCCACTGCTTGGCCTGCTGCTCGTGCGCCTCGGCCGCGTTCTTGGAGTTGAGCGCCGCGGCGTCGGCGTCCACGGCGTGCTGGGCGGTCTCGCTGGCCTTGACCGCCGCGTCGGCGGCGGCCGCCATGCCGGAGGCGACCTCGGACCACTGGACGCCGTGGGTCAGCCCGGTGTCCACCAGCTCGTCGGCCTGGATCTTGGCCTGGGCGGCCGCGATCTGGGCGGCCTTGGCCGCGTGGGACGCGTACTCCACCTGGCGGGCCACGTCGGCCTTGACGTTGTCGTACGAGGACAGGCGCTTGCCGACACGGTCGGCCGAGAGCATCCGGTCTGCCTCACGGGCGGCCGCGGCGGCCGACGTCATGGCGTTGGACGCGTCCTTGAGGGCCTTGACGGCTTCCCCGTGGTGACCGATCAGCTTGGTACGGGCCTCGGCCGCGCGAGCGGCCTTGCGGGCCAGGTCCCGGAGCTTCTCGGCGGCTTCCTGAGCGTCCTTCAGGGCCTTCTCGTGGGCCGCCTGGTCATCGGCGTCCTTGCGTGCGGCGACCAAGTATCCCTTTTCCAGGAACTCCGCGATGACCGCGTCGTCGTTGGAGGCGAGTGCGGCCTTGGCCGCTGCCTTCACCTGCGGACCGCCAACCGTGGCGAGCATCTCCACACGCTTGCGGAGTTCGGCCGCGCGCTCCTTGGCGGTCTTCTCGTCCTTGGCGTCCTGGTCCCGTGCGATCTGCGCGCCGAAAGCCAGGAAATCCGCGCGGTCCTTGGCAGTGGCCTTGGACCCCAGAACACGCTCGACCTCGGCGTTGAAGTGCGGCCCGCCGGTGCCGCGCATCGCCTCGATCTTTTTGCGGTTCTCGTCGTCGTTGTTTTCCTTCTTTTCCTTGGCCCGCTTGCGGGCCTCGGCCTCGCCATGTTCCAGGAACTCCCGGATGGCGTTCGGGTCGTCGCTCTCCAAGGCCTTCTTGGCGGCCTCGCGGACTTCTTCTTCAGGGTCACCGTCCGCGTAGTCCTCGACCAGCATCCGGTCACGGTCCGCGCTGAGCCGTTCCAGCGTGGACTGGGCGGGCGCCTTCGTCGTGGCACCGGGCTTGGGCAGCGACGCGGCGGCCGCGTCGAGCGTCGCCATCGCCTGGGCGAACGACGATGCCTGGACGGGCTTGGCGGGCATGGCGGCGACGGCTTCGGTCGCCGTCGTGCCCAGCACCGCCATGGCAACCACCGCGGAAACGGCTTTGCTCATGGTTCCGGTCACGCCCATGCGTGACCGTTCGGCCCGGGGCCAGGCCGCTGATCCCGCCGGGCCGGGCGCGGCCGCAGGGCGGTGGGACGCCGAACACGCCTGATGAGACACTGTTCGCGGCCATCGTCCATGTGCTGGTCAGCGGTTGTGCCTGACGGGCTCTGCCCCGTGTTTCGGCATCTCGAAATCCACTGCCCATCGCCGGTTCCTGATCTGGTCGAGGGCCGGTGTCTGGGGCCGGCTGCACGAGGCAGTCCTGCATCAGCTCGACGACGCGGGCCTGGTTGACGTCTCCCGCGTGGTCCTCGACTCCGCGCACGTGCGCGCGAAAAAAAGGGGGCGACCTCACCGGTCCGAGCCCCGTGGACCGGGGCAAGCCGGGTTCCAAGAGGCACCTCCTGTCGGACGCGAACGGACTGCCCCTGGCCGTCGGCGTATCGGCCGCCGACACCCACGACGTCCAGGCACTGAAACCGATGGTCCTGGGCCTCCGGACGCGGCACGACCCGCACCGCGGCCGGTGGTGCAAACCCCGGCGCCTGCACGCCGACACGGCATACGACATCCCCCACCTACGGAAATGGCTGTGGGGCAAGCACATCGGAGTGCGCATCGCCCGCAAGGGCATCGAGTCCAGCCGGCGACTGGGACGACGCCGCTGGGTCATCGAACACACCCTGGCCTGGCTGTCCGGCTACCGCAGACTCAGTCCCCGCTACGAGCGAGAATCCCGCAACTACCTGGCCTTCCTCGGCCTCGCCGCAGCCCTGATCTGCTACAAGCGCCTCCAACGCCTCACCACATAGGACACCGTCTTATCCATTTTTGTCCTCAGGAACCCCTCTAGCCCCTCGTACGGGCGACCTGGATGTGTACACGACGAACGCCAGGGAAGTCTTAATGTTCTCTTAAAAGGAGTCAAATCAGACTTTCCAAAGTTGTCCGCTTTCGCCGGTTCCGCGAGACGCGCTACGTTTTCAGGCCTCCTTCGCACCCGACCGGGCCTCCTCACACCCGTCCGGGCCTCCTCACACGCACTGTGGCCGCATCACCGCCCAGCCACCATCAACGTCTGCAGGACGCGCCCACAGTCCCCCGCCCCGTCGAAGAGCTGACCAGCCGCCAGCCCCGATCCCCCAGGACTCGCGGCCGTAGCCGACCGCAGGCAGAGCCATGCGCCGACCGGCTCCCGGTGCAGCGCCAGGGTGATGTCGGTGTTGATGACGAACTGGCGGACGTGGTCGAGGTGGAAGGCGACCGCCCAGTTGCTGTCGGCCAGGGTGAGCGCGCGGGTCAGCGGTGTGTCCGGCTTTCCCGCCACCAGGGGGATGCGCTGGCGCGCCCAGACCGTGCCCGGCCCGGGGGTGTCGAATCCCTTGCCCGGCTCGAAGCGCCATTCCATGGCGGCGATGTAGCCGTACGGCTGCGCTCCGGCCATGGTCTGCGGCGCCTGCGGGCCGGGCAGGGGCGGCGGTTCGCTCTCCGGCCGCAGCTGCGGGGTGTCGGCCGGGGCGGCGGCAATGCGCCATGCTCGGGCCAGCATCACCGTCTCGCCGTGCGAAGTCAGTTCGCCTTCGACCAGTTCCGTACGCCCGCCGGAGCGCAGGGTGCGTACCTGGACGTGCAGTTCCGCGACAGGTACCGGGCGTGGCAGGTCGACGGTGATACGTGCGACACGGAATCCCGCGCGGGCCTCGTGTTCCTCCATCGCCCGGCCCAGCAACGCCGAGGGCGGTCCGGCGTGCTGGGACTTGACGCTCCACGGGCCCACAGTGGCGGGGCCGCTTTCGTAGCGGCCGCCACCGAGGCTCCGGTAGAACGCCTGGTCCTCCGGTTCCGGCCCGGCCGGCCATAGATCAGTCATGGAGACTGCCTACTGCACGCCTGCCGGCCGGGCAATGTCCGTTCAGGAGTTGTGCACGCACGTGGCCGCGGCATCCGGCGTTCGGCATCCGGCTACCGCTCTCAGGGCTCCGGCTTCCGGCTTCCGGCTTGCGCCCTCAGGCCTTCGGTTCAGCGGACGTATTCGACCTGCACCGGCGCGGTGTTGTTCTCCTGGTTCGGGTCGATCGCCGGGTCCGAGTCGGCGGAGACGCTGCCCTGCGCGCCCGGGACGCGCTTGTCGATGCGGGCCCGCAGGTAGGTGTTGCGGTCGAGGATTCCGTAGCAGTCCACCAGGCCGTTGCCCTGCGGGGCGTAGCCGCAGTAGGAGTCTTCGCTCGGGTGGCTCCCCTCCTTGATCGGCACCAGGCTGACGCCGGCCGGCAGCTTCACCCGTATCAGGCCGCCCTTGAAGTTCCGCGGGTAGGGCACCTGCGTGTCGACCACCTGGCCGATCTTGCCCTTGATGGTGAATCCGACGGCCTGGAGGTCGTTGATCTGGTTCGTGCTGAAGTCCAGGGTGCTGCCGGCCATCTCGGCCTTCCAGTACGCGGACGGGGTGAAGTCGTCCCCGCTGCCGTCGACGGGACGCACGCCCAGCGGTCCGCCGGTTCCGCGCGGCGACGAGGCGGGCAGGAGGGTGTTGTTGAGGGGGTCGTGCGCCCGGAGCACGGTGTAGTGGACCTTGCCGTACATCGCGGTCTTGTCGACCACGGCCGTCAGCGGGCCATCGGTCTCGACGGCCGCCCCGGCGGGCAGCGGGCCGGGCAGCTCGCACAGTGCCTTGGTGGGGGCTTCGGCCTTGTCGTAGCGGCAGTTGTCGTACTGCTTGCGCAGCGTCGCTTCCTCGGCCGTCAGCAGGACGAGGAAACTGTCGTCGAGCGCGGTGTCGCCCTTGTTGCCGAAGGCGGGCGTCACCCGCAGTTCGGAACCGGGCCGCACCTCGGTGAGCGCCTTGCTCTGCCGGGCGGTCAGGACCGGCGCCCCCATGACGACGTGGGTGGTGTGCCGGACGGTGGGGGCGTTGGTGCTGGTCACGGTGATGTTCATGTCCCCGGCAGGGCCCAGCGCCGCACCTGGCTCGGGCAGCAGGCGGAACGGAGTGAACAGCGCGCCCTGCTGGATGTCGCCCAGCGCGCAGGTCATGACGGAGCCCGAGCGCTTGCAGTGGTAGCCCGTGTTCTCCCAGGCCACGCGCACCTTGCTCTTGAGGGCGGCCAGGTCGATGTTCACCTTGACGTTCTTGACCGTCAGCGGCTCCCCGCTGGCGGCGCGTCCGGTCGCCCTCAGGCTGATCTGGTACTCGGTCGGCCCCGCGTCGGGCGCCGACGCCCGGTACTTCGGTATGTAGTACGTGTTCATGAGGTGCTCGGCCTTCAGCTGCGCCCCCGCGGCCTGCGGACCGCCGGCCGCGGCCACCGGCGTCGCGCCACCGAACGTCACCACCGTGCCGAGTGCCGTCAGGAGGACTGCCGCCCCCGCCCCGGCCAGGCGCTGCCCCCGTGTACGTGCCATAGATCTTTTCATGCGCGGTCAGACGTACTGGGAGACCGGATGGTTGTAGAGGGTGGACGGCGGCGCCGGAGCAGCGTACGTCCGCGACGTGCACACATCCTCCGCCCTCCCGCAAGCAACCGGCCGGTATTCCATCGTTCGGGGGAATCGGCCCCGACCAGCGGCTGACGGCGGCTCGCCTTGTGCAACATCACGGCGTGAAGGGATCGCAACGTTTCCGCAGCCTCCAACCTGCGGTGCTTCTCTTACCGCTGTTGGTCGCACTCGCCGTGCTGTCGACGCCGGCCGGGGCGCGCGCGGCGCCCGGTCGGCCCATCGACGCCTGCACGAACACCTGTACGGATGCGGACGGGTCGGTGCGCGCGCACCCCGGCCGGCCGGCGCCACCGGGCTGGGAGTGGGTCTGCGAGCTCCCGACCGGCTGGCCGATGCCACCGGGCTGGCGCTGGGACCTGTTCTGGTCCTGCCCGACACCGACGCCGACACCTACGCCTACGCCGACGCCGACCAAGCCGCCCACCGTCACTCCTACGCCGTCCCCCACGCCCACGCAGACTTCCCCCACGCCCACACAGTCCCGTCCGCCGTCCAACCGCCCCACACCCTCCCCCTCCCCGTCGCGCCCGCAGCGCCAGTCACCTGCTCCTTCCGTTCCCGGGCAGACGCCCGCACCGTCCCGTTCCGCACCCGGCGAATCCGCGGCTCCCCCGGCGCCGCCGGCCGCCCGGCCCACGTCGCCGGATCCCACACCGACCACGACGCCGTCGGTGGCGCTGCCCCGCACGTACGTCCCGTCCGCCCGTAAGCAGCACAACAGCCGGTCGACCGTCACGACCATGCTGCTGCTCACCGCGCCCGCCGTGCTGGCCGCCGCCGCGCTGCGTCCCCGTTCGTCCAGCTCGTCCGGTGCGTCCGGGCGCCGTTCCTCGTAGGAGGCCACCTTGTCGGAATGGCTGGTCCTGGCCATCGCGATCGCCGCCGTCTGCGCCGTCGTGCTGACCATCACGGTCCTCAGGCAGCGCCGTATCGGGGAGGACGACGACCCGTCCGAGACGCCCGACGTCATCGAGTACATGACGATGATGGTGGGGGTGGTCTACGCGATCGTCCTCGGCCTCGCCATCGCCGGGGTCTGGGAGGCCCGCGGCGCCGCCGGGGACACCGTACGCACCGAGGCGCAGGCCCTGCACGAGGTCAGCGAACGGGTACGGGCCTACCCGGAGGCCACCCGGGACCGCATCCGGGCGGACGTCGACGCCTATGTCTCGCACGTCGTCCACAAGGAGTGGCCGGCCATGGCCGATCGGGGGGAGGTCACGGAGCGGGGCAATGAGCTGCTGGACAAGGTGCGGGCCGATGTGACCGACTACCGGCCGCGCGACGATTACGAGTCGCAGTCCTACCAGCCGCTGCTCGACCAGGTCGCGGCGGCGGACGACGCCCGCAACGCGCGGGCGGACAGCATCGATCCGACCCTGCCGCCGGTGGTCTGGTTCGGTCTGATCACCGGTGCCGTGATCACCATCGGGCTGATCTTCACCCTCCAGATCCGCCGGTCGGCACGCGAGTTGCTGATGGCCGCTCTCTTCAGCGCGCTGATCGCCTTCCTGCTCTTCCTGGTCTGGGACTTCGACGCACCGTTCAGCCGGGGCATCACGACCTCCGCCGATCCGTTCACGGACCTCTTCCCGGAGTTGTGAGGCGCTCGCAGGGCCCCGTACGGGCGCCGGGGGCCCGGGTAATTGCGGCGACGGAGGCGATCACCCCGTGCGACCATGCGCGCATGGCGAAGGAACTGCCGTTCACAGCAGCTCTGCGGGCCCGGCTCGGACCGGCCCGCCACGCGGTGCGGCTGGGCAGCAGCCCGCGGTCCCGGGTGTGGCGGGTCGAGCTGAACGGCGTACCAGCGGTGGTCAAACAGGCCGTGGAGAGCGCGGACGCCGACCAGCGGTACACCCGTGAGGTGGCCGCGCTGCGGCTGGCCTCACGGGTGACGCCGCCCGTGGTGCCGCGGCTGCTCGGCACCGACCCGGACGAGCGGGTCCTGGTCCTGGAGCGCGTCGAGCACCGGCGGCCGTCGCCCGACTGGGTGGTCGGCTACGCGGCGGCCCTGGCCCGCCTGCACGCGGCCACCGTGTCCGAACCGGCGGACCAGGACCAGATGGCCCTGCCCGCCTGGCCGGGGCCGGTCCGCGCGGACATCGACTCCTTCCTGGCTCTCGCCGACCGGCTCGCGGTACCGGTGCCGGACGGGGCGGACGCCGAACTCAAGGCGCTGCTGGGACGGCTTCGCACCGCGCCCGGCGGCGCGCTGCTGCACGGCGACCCGTGCCCCGGCAACGACCTGCACACCCCGGACGGCATCCGGTTCATCGACTTCGAACAGTCCTCCCTGGGCAACGGCCTCACCGAACTCGCGTACCTGCGCATGGGATTCCCGACCTGCTGGTGCGTCACGGACACGCCCGGGCCGCTGCTGCGCGAGGCGGAAGCCGCGTACGGGGCGGCCTGGGAGGCGGCGGCCGGCGGCGCGCCGCCCGGGGATCTCGTCGACGCGTGCGCGGGCTGGCTGATCCGGGGCGACGCGCTGGTCCAGCGCGCCCACCGTGGTACCGCCGACCATCTCGCCCGGCTCCCGGAGGAAGACTGGGAGTGGGGCACCGTCACAGCGCGGCAGCGGCTCGCGTACCGGCTCGGTGTCGTCGCCCGGCTCACCGCCGACCGCGACGACCTGCACGGCCTCGGCCGCCTCGCCGGTGCACTGCGCGAGCGGATGCTCGGCCGCTGGCCCGCCCTCACGGCCCCGCCCCGCAAGCGCCCCGAGGACGACTGACGGCCTTACGGGGAGCGGGCGTCGCAGCCTTCTCCGTACGTTCGTGCCGCCGCCTGTTCAGCGTTGCGTTCCTGTGCTTCGATGCTGCCGATCATCTGTTCGCGCAGGGGCGGCAGAGCGGCGGAGAGACCGGGGTGGACGGATGGACCGGCGGGGAATCCTGAAGGGGATGGCGGCGGTGTCGGCCGCGGGCGTGCTGGCGGGAGCCGGGAGCGGGCAGTCCGTCGCGGCGCCGGCCGCCGGGCGGGCGGCCGGGCGGCCCCGGCGCGCCGCATCCGTGCAGGACTGGATGTCCGCCCTTCCGGACGGTACGGCGGTGCAGCGGCTCTCCATACCGGGCACGCACGACTCCGGAGCCCGGTACGGCGGCCCCTGGGTCGTCTGCCAGAACACCACCATCGCGCAGCAGTTGGACAGCGGCATCCGGTTCCTGGACGTACGCTGCCGGGCGATCGACTCGGTCTTCGCGATCCATCACGGCGCGTTCTACCAGAACCTGATGTTCGGCGACGTACTGGTGGCGTGCCGGGCGTTCCTCCAGGCGCATCCGTCGGAGACCGTGCTGATGCGCGTCAAGCAGGAGTACTCCGAGGAGAGCGCGGCGGAGTTCCGGCGGATCTTCGACATCTACCTGGACGGCAAGGGCTGGCGGTCGCTGTTCCGGCTGGACGGCACGCTGCCCTCCCTCGGGCAGGCCCGCGGCAAGGTCGTGCTGCTGGGCGACTCCGACGGGCTGCCGGGCGTGCGGTACGCCGATCCGCGCGTCTTCGACATCCAGGACGACTACATGGCCGAGCCGCTGCGCAAGTACCCGCTGATCGAGGGGCAGTTCCGTAAGGCCGTCAGGGAACCCGGCAAGCTGTTCATGAACTACGTGAGCACTGCCGCGCTGCTGCCCCCGCGTTCCAACGCGGACCGGCTCAACCCGCAGGTGAAGAACTTCCTGAACGGCGCGGAGGCGCGCGGGTGGACGGGGCTGGGCATCGTCCCGATGGACTTCCCCAACGAAGCGGGCCTGGCCGAGACGCTGATCCGGCACAACACGGGAGTGTGATCATGCGGCTGCGACGACTCCCCTGGGGACGCGGGCCGCGGCGCGCGGGCTGGGCGGGCCTGGCGCTGGCTCTGCTGCTGCCGTTCCTCGCGGTTCCGGCGGCAGAGCAGCCCGCGTACGCGGCGGACGGCCGCGCGAGCGGTCCGGCGCGCAGCCAGACCCGCAACCCGGCCCGCGTCGTCGCCGAGGTGCCGGTCGGCGACCGGATGCTCGACCTCGGTATCTCGTCCCCCACGACCGACGCACCGGTGAAGTGGGTACGGCTGCTGCTGCCGAAGGGATGGTCGAAGAACGCGTCCCGTACGTGGCCGGTGCTGTGGCTGCTGCACGGCGGAGGCGGCAACCACAAGGACTGGACCGCCAACACCCATGTCGAGCAGCTGGCCGCCGGCCGCGACGTCCTGGTCGTCATGCCGGAGACCAGCGGCTGCAGCAGTTACAGCAACTGGTACAACGGCGGGACGTGGGGCTCCCCGGCCTGGGAGACCTACCTCCTCGACGAGCTGCGCCCGCTGCTGGAACGTGACTACCGGGCCGGTACGGCACGGGCCGTCGCCGGTCTGTCGATGGGCGGGCTCGGCGCGCTGAAGTTCACCGCGGCGCGCCCCGGCATGTTCCGTGCCGCCGCCTCGTACAGCGGCGCCGTCCATCCGCTGTACCGGTCGCCCGACGGCGGCTTCTCCGGGCCGGACGCCGTCAAGCTGGGCGCGTTGACCTGCCTCGTCGACTGGAAGCGTCTCTGGGGCGAGCCGGGTTACCCGTTCGACACGGACGACCCGGCCGACCTGCGCCAGCAGTGGCTGTGGAAGCGCAACAGCCCGCTGGAGCAAGCGGCCTCGCTGCGCGGGACCCCGCTGTACCTCTCGTACGGGGACGGCACGACCGACGGCGGGCCGGGCTGGTCGTGGGGCGACGGCGACCGCCCGCCCGCGCCGTCTCCCGCCCGCTGCACCGACCCGCCCGTGCACGGCACCCAGGATCCGGTCGAGCGGACGGTGTACGGGATGAATCAGGAGCTGCGCGGCAGGCTGGCCCAACTGGGTATCCCGGCGACCGTGTGCGCTTCCCAGGGCGGGCACACCTGGCCGTACTGGGAGCGTGAGCTGGTGGCGTCGTTCCCGATGCTGATGCGCGCGCTCGGCGCCTGAGCTGCGGGAAGGCTGCGGCGGCGGGGCCCCGGCCGGGCGGCGGGAACAGCGCCCGGGGACCGTATGATCGGCTGGTGAGTACGACCGAGCGTGACCGCGTCCCGTGGTCCCCGTCCCTCGGCGGGCCGCGCAGACGCCGCCGGACCGCCGCCGCCCTCGGTCTGTGCGCCGCGCTGACCTTGACCTGCGCGGGCACGGTCCTGGCCGTACGCTCCTTCACCCACGGCGGCTACCTGGCCTCCGGCGACCCGGCCACGGGCTCGTACACCGAGGAAGCGGCCGACGGGGACGCGGCGGCCGGCGCGCTGCTCTCCGGCCCGTACACGGAACGCCCCGCTCCGCCTCGCGTAACCACCCGTACGGCGGCGGGTGGGGAAGCGGAGTCCGTCGGAGATGCCGCCCCTGCCACCCCGCCTGCCAAGACGGCCGACCTGCCGGTCTCCCGCCCCCTCGAAGCCACCCCGGCCGCTGTCTCCCCCGCCGTCGGCCCGCTCTTCTCGCCGGGCGGCGACGGTGACGCCGACCACCACTGCACCGCGAGCGTGGTGCACTCCCCGGCAGGCGACCTGCTCGTCACCGCGGCGCACTGCGTCTACGACCGGGGCTTCCGTACGAACCTCGTCTTCGCGCCCGGGTACCACGACGGCGTCCTGCCGTACGGCGTGTGGGTGCCGACCCGTATCGACGTCGATCCGCGCTGGGCGGACGGCCACGACGACGCGCACGACGTGGCGTTCGTGCGGGTGCGCCGCCCGCACGGCAGCGGGTCCGGCGCGCAGCGGATCGAGGAGCTGACCGGCGCCGAGCGCATCCGCTTCGCCCCGCCCGCCGGCCTGCCGACCCGGACCGTCGGCTATCCCGACGACCGGGAGACGCCCGTCGGCTGCCAGAACACCACCACCGCGCTCCCCGGCCAGCTGCGTTTCGACTGCGCCGGCTTCCCCAACGGGACCAGCGGCGGCCCGCTGCTCACCGGCATCGACCCGGACACCGGTCTGGGTACGGTGACCGGCGTCATCGGCGGCCTGGACGGGGGCGGCGACGACGCGACCTCGTACAGCAGCTGGTTCGGCCCGGACATCGCCGAGCTGTACCGGCGCGCCACCGCGGAACGGGTCTGAGGCGGCGCGCCCGTACGCGCTACTTGCCGCGCGGCACCACGGTCTTGAGGACCTTCGGCAGCGGGTACCAGTCGGCGGTCGCGATGCTGCCGTGGGCGGCGGCGAGCTGGTTCAGCCGGGCGAGTGCCTGGGCCTCGGTCGGCCTGGTGCCGTCGATGACCGGGGGCACCTGGTGCGCGTCCGTCATGATCAGGAGGTAGTGGCGGCTGTCGTACCAGGCGGTGTCGACGCCGTCCTTCAGGTACGTCGCGGCGTCGCCGTCGAAGACCACGAACCAGGGGCGCAGCGCCGCGTCGGCGTAGCGGGTGCGCGGGTCGCCCTTGGCGGCGCCGTGCACGGCGGGGAAGGCGGTGGACCGCGCGAGTTTGCCCTGGGCGGCGAGGTTCTTCAGGTGGATGGCGTACTCGCGGTCGGTCCACAGTTTGTCGAGGGGGTTCTTCTCCTCGACCGTGCCCGGTATGAGCTCGAAGAGGAACTTGCCGTTCAGCGCGGAGCGGGCGGGCCAGCCGTCCGCGCGTACGGCCTCGTCCAGGTCGCGGTGGCCGGCGGCTAGGTCGCCGGGTCCGTACACCGCGTCGCCGAGCTTGGCGCGGACCAGCGCGTCGAAGGCGGCCGGGCCCCGGCCGCCCTTGTCGTTGAAGCCGTCCTTCATCTCGACCTTGACCATGACGGGCCGGTGGCCGGGGTTGGCGTCGTGCCACGCCTTCATGTCGGCGAGGCAGCCGCCGAGGTCCTGGTCGCGCTTCTTGGTGCGCAGCTCGCCCGCTTTGGCGGCGTTGACGCAGTTGCTGTTGTTGCCCAACGGGTTGCTGTGCGAGACCCGCCAGGACTTGCCGAGCGCGTTGGTCCACACGTCCAGTTCGACGAGGCTCGCGCCGGAGTCCAACGCGTCGGCGAAGTACGGGTACTTGGCCTTCTCGTAGGCGTTGTGGACGCCGACGGACGTGGTGGCGCCGTACGATCCGGCGGGCTGCGCCGCGCCGGCCGGGCTCCCGGCCGCCAACACCACCGCCGTGGCGACCGCCGCCGCTCCCGCACACCGTGTCCTGCTCATGGGCCCCCGCTTTCACTCCACTGGCCCCGGCAGCCCCCTGTGGCTCCGGAATCACCAGCCCCTCCGGTCGAAGGAGCAGCGTACGGGAGTTGACGGGTGGTCCGGCCACCGGGTGGGTACGCGGGCCGGGAAACGCCGTGACGGCCGAGCAAACCAGGACGTGAGGAAGATGTACGGCATCGTGGACACCGTGGACACACCTCTGCACGACACGACGTACGGGAGGCGGTCATGAGCGGCGAGCGCGCCCGGGTCCGCGCCCTGCTGGACACCTACGGCCGGACCTACGCCGACGAGGCCGGTATCCGCCTGAAGGACACGCCGCAGCCGCTGTACCAGCTGCTGGTGCTCTCCTGCCTGCTCAGCGCCCGCATCCAGGCGAACATCGCGGTGGCGGCGAGCCGCGCGCTGTCCGACGCGGGGCTGCGGACCGCGCGGCGGATGAAGGACGCGACCTGGCAGCAGCGGGTGGACGCCCTCGGCGAGGGCGGATACCGGCGCTACGACGAACGCACCGCGACCCAACTGGGCGACGGCGCGGAGCTGTTGCTCGGCTCGTACGGCGGCGACCTGCGGCGGATACGGGACGCGGCGGACGGCGACACGGACCGGCTGCGCAAGCTGCTGCGCGTGGTCCCCGGTCTCGGGCCGGCCGGTGTCGACATCTTCCTGCGGGAGGCACAGGCCGTGTGGCCCGAGCTGGCGCCGCACCTGGACGCCAAGGCGTTGCAGGGGGCGGAGCGCGTAGGGCTGCCGACCACACCCGACGCGCTGCTCAAGGCCGCCGGGAAGAAGACCGAGCCCGCCGTGCTGGCGGCGGCGCTGGTGCGTGCGGCGCTGGACAAGAAGGGCGCGGAGGAGATCCGTAAGGCGAAGTGAGGGACCGCGTCCGGCAGCCCCGCACGGGGTGGGGCTGCCGGATCGCAGGGGTCACGGTGTCGAGGTGAGCAGCCCCCTGGCCGTCGCCGCGATCGCCTGGGCGTCGATGCCCGCCGCGCGCAGCTGCTCCTCCGGGGACGCCGACCCGGGCATGGTGCGGACCGCGAGCCGGGCCAGGCGCGGTACGGGGCGGCCGTCGGTGAAGGCGTCCAGCACCGCGTCGCCGAGGCCGCCCTCGGGGTGGTGGTCCTCCACCGTGATGATCCGCCCGGTGACGTCGGCGGCCTCCCGCAGCGTCGGCAGGTCCACCGGCTTGAGGGAGTACAGGTCGATGACGCGGGCGGCCACGCCCTCCTCGGCCAGCGTGTCGGCGGCGGCCAGCGCCTCGTGGACGGTGACCCCGGCGGCCACCAGGGTGACCCGGTCCTCGGGGGTGGCCCGCAGCGTCTTGCTGCCGCCGATCGGGAAGTCCTCCCCCGGCCCGTAGATGACGGGGCTCTCGCCGCGGGACGTGCGCAGGTAGCGGATGCCGCTCGCGTCGGCCATGGCGGCGGTCAGGCGGGCCGCCTGGTTGGCGTCGCACGGGTACAGCACGGTGCTGCCGTGCACGGCGCGGAACGCGGCCAAATCCTCCAGACCCATCTGCGAGGGGCCGTCCTCGCCGATGGCGACGCCCGCGTGCGACCCGACGAGGTTGAGGTCGGCCCGGCTGACGGCGGCCATCCGGACGAAGTCGTAGGCGCGGCTGAGGAAGGCGGCGAAGGTGGTGGCGTACGGTACCCAGCCGCGTACCTGCATGCCGACCGCGGCGGCCACCATCTGCTGCTCGGCGATGTAGCACTGGAAGTACCGGTCGGGGTGGGCGTCGCCGAACTTCTGGGCGCGGGTGGAGTCGCCGACCTCGCCGTCCAGCGCCACCACGTCCTCGCGGGCCGCGCCGAGCGCGGCGAGCGCCTCGCCGAAGGCGTTGCGGGTGGCGACGGAGTCACCGACCTTGTAGTCCGGCAGTTCGGGCGTGCCGCCGCCGGTCCGCAGGCGTGGCGCGGCCTCGCGCGGCGGCTGCACCGTCACGTGCAGGTCACGGGCGCCGCCCAGTTCCTCGATCGCCTCCGCGGCGTCCTTGAGCGGCTTGCCGTGCTTGCCTTCCTGGTCGGCCACCTCGCGCACGCCCTGGCCCTTGCGGGTCTTCGCGATGATCGCGGTGGGCCGGTCCGTGGTCGCGGCCGCCTCGGCGTACGCGCGGTCCACGGCGGCCACGTCGTGGCCGTCCACCTCGATCGTGTGCCAGTCGAAGGACCGGATGCGGCGGGCGTAGGCGTCCAGGTCCCAGCCGTGCCGGGTGGCGCCGCGCTGGCCGAGCCGGTTCACATCGATGATCGCGGTGAGGTTGGCCAGCTTCTCGTACCCGGCGTGCTCGAACGCCTCCCACATCGAGCCCTCGGCCATCTCGCTGTCGCCGCACACCACCCACACGCGGTACGGGACGCGGTCCAGGTCGCGGCCCGCCAGCGCGACACCGACGCCGAAGGGCAGGCCCTGGCCGAGCGAGCCGGTGGCCACGTCCACCCAGGGGATCCGCGGGGTGGGGTGCCCCTCCAGCAGGCTGCCGTTCTTGCGGAAGGTCAGCAGCTGCTCGTCGGTGAGGGCCCCGGCCGCCTTGCCCATGGCGTACACCAGGGGCGAGGCGTGTCCCTTGGAGAAGATCAGGTGGTCGTTGCCGGGGTTCTCGGGGTCGTCGAAGTCGTAGCGCAGATGCGTGTCGAGCAGGACGGCGGCCAGGTCGGCCGCGGACATCGAGGAGGTCGGGTGGCCGGAGCCGGCGGCGTCGGCGGCGCGTACGGAGTCGACGCGCAGCTGCTGTCCCAGCTCGCGCAGCCGGTCGTACCGGGCGTCGGCGTCCGGGGTGTTCTGCGTGGTCATCAGGTTCCTTCCGCTTTTCGGGGCCCGTCGGGCCGCTGTCCGGCCGCCTCGGGCCGGTCCTTCGGGCCGGTGCTCTCCCCCGGTCCCTGCGATCCCCCCGGTTCCCCCGTTGTGCCGGATTCACCCGCCGCTGTCTGCTCGTCCGCCGGTATGCGGGCCAGCTCCGGCGCCGCCGTGTCCAGCGGCACCGACCAGGAGCGCACCAGGCCGAGCTGGACGCCCTGGCGCGGCAGGGCCGCGTCCAGCAGCCAGTCGGCGGCGACCCTGACCCGGTTGCCGGGCATCGCCATGAGGTGGTAGCCGCGGGTCACGGCGTTGGCGACGGGGCCGGACAGCGGGACGTGCAGCGGGTTGGCGGCAGCCTGCACCCCGCCGAGGTCGACCATGAAGCCCAGGTCGTGGTGCTTGTAGGCGCGCGGCTCGCCCTGCCCGTAGGAGGCGGCGACGTTGTGGGCCGCGACCTTGCCCTGGCGCTGCGCGTGCTGGGCGGTCATCGGCGTCGTCTCGCCCGGCCGGGTCAGGTCCGGTACGGCGGCGGCGTCGCCGCAGGCGAGCACCTCCGGGTGGCCGGGTACGGCGAGGAACTCGTCCACGCACAGCCGGCCGCGTTCGGTGGGCAGCCCCAGCGACTCGACCAGCGGGTCCGGGCGGACGCCGACGCACCAGATCAGCGACCGGGTGTCGACGGTCGTGCCGTCGTCCAGGAGGACCCCCTCGGAGGTGGCCTCCTTGACGGAGGTCTTGGTGCGGATCTCGACGCCGCGTTTGCTGAGCACCCGGTGCGCGGTGCGTGACAGCCGGTGGTCCAGTTCGGGCAGGACCCGGTCGGCTAGGTCCAGCAGGATCCAGCGGGGCTGCGGCTCGCCGCGCAGCCCGGCGTTGCGGCGGGCCAGCGACCGGGTGAACGTCACGCCGTGCGCGGCGACTTCGGTCCCGGTGTAGCCCGCGCCGACCACCACGAACGTCATCCGGGCGGCCCGCTCGGCCGGGTCCTCGGCGGCGCCCGCCAGCTCGATCTGGCGGGTCATGTGGTCGCGCAGGTACAGCGCCTCGGGCATGCCGCGGAAGCCGTGCGCGTGCTCGGCGACGCCCGGGATGGGCAGCAGCTTGTTGACGCTGCCGACGGTCAGCACGAGCCGGTCGTAGCCGAGCGAGCCGGTGCGGCCCTCCGGGTCGGTGTACTCCACCCGGCGGCGGTCCAGGTCGACGCCGCCGACCTGGCCGAGCACCAGCCGGACGTCCGGAAGGGTGCCGGTCAGCGACACCGAGACCCGGCGCGGCTCCAGGATCCCGGCGGACACCTCGGGCAGCAACGGCAGATAGAGGAAGTAGTCGTTGGGGTTGATCAGCACGATCTCCGCGGCGCCGCGGGACTTCTTGGCGAGCGTGCGGGCGCATTCGTACCCGGCGAAGCCCGCCCCCACGATCACCACGCGCGGCCGCCTCCCGTTACGGGCCTCCGCCACCATCTGCGTCTCCTCTCACCTCGGGGTCCTGCCCTGATCGGCCCGGGTGCCCGCATTCCGCGCGGGTATGTACGCCGTACGGCCCAGTCCGGCCGTACCGGACGCCGTTCGGCCACGGGCGCCGGTGCGGGGCCCGGGCGGCGGAGGCCGGGGCCGCTCAGTCCGGCAGCGCGAGCAGCACCCGCCCCGGCGTCCCCGGGCGTTCGACGGCTTCGTGCGCGGCGGCGATCTCGTCGAGGGGGTGCACGGCCGCGACCGGATAGCTCAGCGCGGAAGCGGCGGCCGCCGCGGTGATGTCGGGCAGGGCCAGCCGTACCGCTTCCCGGGGGAAGTCGTCGTACCCGAGCAGCCGCACGGTCGCGTTCTTGAAGGCCAGCGGCCAGAAGGGCAGCGTGGGGGCGGGCTCGTGGGTGGCGTAGGCGGCGATGGTGCCGCCCGGGGCGAGCAGCCGCGCGTCGAGGGCGGCGTTGGCGTCGAAGGCGACCTCGACGACCCGGTCGGCGCCGCGTCCCCCGGTCAGCGCGAGCACCGCGTCCACCACGTCGTCCCCGGCGCACACCGCGCGGTCCACGCCCAGCTCCCGCAGCGCGGCGAGCTGGCCGGGACGGCTGACCGTGCCGATGACCTGCGCGCCCGCCCGCCGCGCCAGGACGGCCACCGCGCGGCCGACGCTGCCCAGCGCGCCCGCCACCACCACCGTCCGTCCGGTCACCGGGCCGTCCACGAACACCGCGCGGTGCGCGGTGATGCCGGGAATGCCCAGGCAGGCGCCCTGTTCGGCGGAGACGGTTTCGGGCAGCGCGCCGACGCAGCCCTCGGGGACGACCGTGTACTGCGCGGCGGTCCCGTACGGGCGGTAGCTCTGGGCGTACGAGCACCAGGCGCGGCGGCCGATCCAGGCGGCCGGCACCCCGTCACCGACCGCGTCCACCACCCCCGCCCCGTCGCTGTGCGGCACGGTACGCGGGAAGGCGGGCGCGGCGGACCCGAGCCACACCTGCCGCTTCTTCACGTCCCCGGGATTGATCCCGGAGAACGCCAGCCGGATGCGCAGTTCCCCGGGGCCCGGCTCGGGTGTGGGCAGCTCCCCCACCTGGAACACCTTTCGGGCCGGGCCCCTGTTCTCGTACCAAGCGGCGCGCATACCGGCACGATACGGCGTCTGCCGACGGCGTGGACAACCCCCGTCGCGCGCAATACTTTCAATGGCACCTCAAGCCGTCCCGGAGGTGCGCGGTGAAGATCGAGGTCATCGAGAAGGACGATCAGTACATTCTCAATCACTGCACCAAATACCTCGCCAGGGAAAGCCGGGACGCGCGCCATGATTTCGGCCAGTACGCGCCGGGCGACGAGCGTGCGGCGATCTGCGAGGCGTGGCGTTTCCCGGTCGTCGACGCGCACTGGGACGGGGTGTCGGCGGCCGGTTCCTACCCGTACAACGACGTGACGTTCGTCTACGACGGCCGCCGCACCGCCCCTGCCTCGGTGGCCGTACTGGGCACCTTCGGGCCGCTGCACTCGCCGGTGCCGCTGCGTCCGCTGGTGTTCGCGGGCGAGCCGACCGGCTTCTGGGCGACCACCGTGCGCGTCCCGAAGGGGCAGGTCCACACGTACAAGTTCGCGGTGGACGGGGCGTACCCGCTCGACCCGGTCAACCCGCAGCGCACCGTCCTGGACAACGGCGAGCCGTGGTCCCGCTTCTTCACCGACGCCTGCACCGTGCCGCTGTCGCTCAGCCGTACCGAGCGCGATCTGCTGGGCCGGCTGGTGTGCCATCTGCTGCCCTTCCGGCTCGACGAGAACCGGCGTCTGATCCGCGGGGTGTACGAGTCGCTGGACCGTGCGCGCCGGGACGAGGAATTCCCGCTGTCCTATCTCCTGGACGACGAGGTGGGCACGGTCAACTACATCGACAAACTGATCGCCCGCCAGGAACAGCACCACGCCGATGATTACCACACCTGCCTCAAAATCATCGGGGAAATCATCCGGTCCCGTTTCGGCGGACTCGACCCGGCGGCCGCGCCCGCGGATCTGTACGCGGATCTCTACCGGCAGATGGAAACCGAAAAGGTGGACGGCTGGGACTACTCCCGGTACGGAAGTCCGCGGTTCTTCCTGCTGCTCCTGCGGCGGCATGCGATGACCGGTGCCTTCGCGCACCCGAAACACGGCGGTAATTCCGGCGCGGCGGGCTGGATGTATCTGGAGAGCCGGTTCCGGGACGCGCGGGACGGCACGCTCTTCGACTGGCGGCGGGCGCTGGAGTCGCCGCTGGGCCACAACACCGACTACCGCGGCTGAGGGGGACGGCATGGACGGGGAGAGCGCCGAAGTCGTCGTCATCGGCAGCGGCGCGGGCGGCGCACCGCTCACCCATACGCTCGTACGGGCCGGCCACCGGGTGGTCGTCCTGGAGAAGGGGCCGCTGCTGCGCACCCAGGCGCAGAGCCCCACCGGCCTGTCGGACTTCAAGCGCGACGAGTGCTTCGCCACCGGGTCGGAGAAGCGCATCACCGTGCAGGGCGTGGCCAACACCGGCGAGTCGTACTACTCCAGCCATGTGGAACCGGACCTGAACGACGAGCCGCACGTCTACCGCGACAGCGACGGCCGGGACCGGGTCACCATCGAGGGCTACACCGCCCAAGTCGTGGGCGGCGGAACCCAGTTGTACGGCGGTGTCTCTCCCCGCTTCACCCCGGAGGACCTGCGGCTGGCCACCCTCAACGCGTCGCGCGGCGACCTGCGCGACGACCCGGGCGGCGACGTGCGCAGGGAGGCCCGGGACTGGCCGCTGGACTACGCCGCGCTGGAGCCGTACTACACCAAGGCCGAGGAGCTGGTCGGGATCAACGGAACCTGGGAGGGCCAGGCCAAGGTCCCGTCCCAGGACCGCTACCAGCCGCCGCTGGAGCCCAACCCGATCAGCGCGTACGCGGCCGCCGGCATGGACGCGCTCGGGATGCGCCGCTACCGCACCCCGCTCGCGGTCATCACCCGCGACCACGCGCCCAGCGGCCGTACCGTGCCCGCCGACACCGACACCATCAAGACGGCGTTCGTCAACCGCTACGGCGACCCGCTGGGCCTGAAGTCCAACGCCTGGGTGTCGCTGCTGGCGCCGCTGCGCGACGTGAACGGCGGCGGCGCCCTGGACCTGCGGGCCAACTGCACCGTCACGCACCTGGAGGCGGACGGCCCGCGCGTGACGAAGGTGCACTACCGCGACCCGGGCGGCCGCCCGCGCACGCTCACCGCCGGCACCGTCGTCGTGGCCTGCTCGGCGATCGAGTCCGTACGGCTGCTCCAGCTCTCCGGGCTGCTCGACCCGGCCTTCGACAAGCGCGTCAACGCCAACGGCCTGCTGGGCCGCTACTTCCTGACGCACTGCTTCGGCGGCGCGCAGTGCATCGTGCCGGACCGCTCGGACAAGTCCAAGACGCTGGACTCGGACTGGGCCACCGACCACTGCGCGCGCCCCGGGTGGTTCCGCGCCCAGGGCCTGTGGGCGGGCGGCGTGATCTACAACAACACCTCCGACGGCGCCCTGCCCATCTCCCTCGCCCGCACCTGGCACGCGATGGACATGGACAACATGTGGAAGGGCTACCTCTACGACACGGGCATCGTCGGCAACGGCTTCGAGGACTACCTGGAGGAGAGCTTCGGGCGGCGCCTGTCCGTGGCGTTCATGGCCAACCAGGTGCCGCAGCGGGAGAACCGCATCGAGCTGCACCCGAGCGTCAAGGACAAGTGGGGCCGCCCGGTCGCGTACATCGTCAAGACCTGGCACCCGCACGACCGGGCACTGATGGACGCGCTCGCCGAGCAGTGCCGGCAGATCCTGGTGCGCGGTGGTGACGTGCGCGACGTCAGTTCGGGGTCGGTGGGCGGTTCGGTGGTACGGATCGCCAACCACGTACTGGGCGGGGCCCGGTTCGGCGCGGACGCCGCGGACTCCGTCCTCGACCCCGACTGCCGGGCCTGGAACTTCGACAACCTCTACGTCACCGACGGGGCGTTCATGCCGACCTCGGGCAGCGCCAACCCGACGCTGACCATCGAGGCGAACTCCTTCCGCGTCGGCGACGCGCTGCTGGACAGGGTCGGGAGGCCGTGACATGGACAGCCGCTTCGACGAGGTCTACACCCACCCCGAGAACGAGATCTTCCGCGTCGTCTTCTACCCGGACCGGATCTACCACGCCCGCTATCTGAACGCGACCCGCTCCTCCCGCTACCGCTACTACGTCGCCGAGGTGCGCGGCTCGGCGGACGGCACCGCCATCAAGGGCGACGTCTTCCTCGGCGGCACCAAGCTGTGCCCGATGCTGCGCATCGAGTACTCCGGCATCCGGCTCGTGGAGCAGGCCAGGGAGTTCAACCGGCGCCTGGGGCCCCGTACGAAGGCTTGGTTGAAAGTCACCGGCGAGGACCCGGCGGACTCCGCCGAGGCCATCGTCACCCTGCACTGGGACCCGGCGATCGGCGCGTACGCGGCGGAGATCTGGGAGACGCTGGAGCCGCCGGACGGCACCGCGCACGACCACCGCGTGCTGCCGCTGATGGGCCGTAACGCGCCCATCACCCGCGTACCGCAGCTGTCCCCGCTGCTCGGCTCGGTCTCCGAGGTGGCGATGGCCTTCCGCGAGGACGGCGTGCTCTACCCGACGGGCCAGCGGCTGGGCAACCCGCAGTGGGACAACGCCTACCTCCGCTCCCACCAGGAACCCCGCACCCAGGAGCCCAGCGACCCCCGCAACACCGTCGCCGACAGCAACTACCTGCTCGACTTCCAGCGCGGCTTCTTCATCCCGGACGCCTCGCAGATCGCGCCCGTCAATTACCGCAACGCCATGACCGACGAGGGCAATCCGGAGCGCCGGGACGACAACATCGTGCAGATGCGCTGGCTGTTCCAGCGTGAACTCGGCAGCGACCTGGTGTTCTTCCACGAGGTGACGGTGCCGCCGGGCGCGGTGGAGGGCACGCACCGGCACATCGGCTCGGAGGAGCTGTACTACGTCGTCTCCGGCACCGGCACCGCGTACCTGAGCGACGGCGACGACCCGACGACCGCGAACTACCCGCTGGTCGAGCGGCCCGTCTTCGGCATCGGCCCGGTCAAGTGCCGTGAACTGCCGGTCAAACCGGGCAGCGTGCTCTACACCAAGAGCGGCGGCGTGCACGGCATCCGCAACCCGGGCACCGAGCCGCTGAAGTTCGTCGCGTTCCTCTACCACACCACCTGAGGCGGTCCCGCGATGCCCAAGATCGTGCACACCGACTCGGTCTTCCGCGTCGACCCGGTCAAGCCCCCGGACTACGCGGAGGCCAACCCGCTGCTGAAACTGCTGGGCCTGGTCGAGCGCACCCGGTTCGCCGCCGAACGCGAACTGTACGAGCCGGACTCGCTCCAGCACCTGTTCCCGCTGCGCACGCTCCAGCTGTACGGGCCCGCCTCCCCCGACCAGGACCAGCTCGACCCGGCACAGCAGGACGACAAGACCGACTTCCAGAAGCAGAACGTCCGCGACTTCACCCTCGCCGACACCCGCGCGGTACGCGGCTGGGCCGAGATCGGCGACTGGCGCGGCCCGTTCCTCCAGCTGTCCTACCGGGGCGGCCCGGACTCCGCGCTGTGGCGCGAGGCCGGTCAGCTCGGTGACGCCATCGGCTGCGTCCTCTCCGTCCAGGGCAGCCGCCCGCTGCCGGTCCGGGTGCCGTACGACGAGGAGACCGACTTCTACACCGTCGAGCTGTGGGGCCGGGTCGGCGACGGCCTCCGCGACCTGCTCGGCCCGCGCGGCCGGACGGCACTGGACTCCGGACTCCTCCAGCCCCGCCCCGACCTCGTCACCGGCCTGGGCCAGGACTTCCTCCGCGACCAGATGACCAACCAGGACCTGCGGCTGGTCGCCCCGCGGCACGCCATGCATCCTGTGCTCCCCTGCTACCTCGACGTGCGCTGGACCGCGAGCCCCGACGGCGCGGGCTCGGCCGACCCGCCCTCCGGTTCGGTACGTCTCGGCTTCGAGATGAAGGTCCGCGGCTGGGACAACTACCTCGGCGTCGGCACCAGCCCCAACCCGCACGGCGGTGTGGGCTTCCTCGAATACCGCACCCTGTTCAGCGAGTACGGCCGCTGGGCGGGCACCGACGACCTGCGGCGCACCCTGGAGCCGTACAACCTCGACGCGTACGGCACCAAGGGGCACGCGAGCGGCGACGTCGAACCCTTCCTCGCCGTCACCTACATGGACCTGCACGTCCTCGACCCGGCCTGCGGCATCGGTCTGCACCGGCACCGCGACAACCAGGAGGTCTTCCTGATGCTGGAGGGCGACGGGCTGATGGTGATCGGCGACTGGGCCGACTCCGGCAGCCGGGTGCGCTCCTTCGAGGTGCGCCGGCTGCCCGCCGGACACCTCGCCCTCCTCAAGGGCGGCAACCTGCACGGGCTGATGAACCCCGCCGACCAGCGGGCGTCCCTCTTCATGTTCGGCGGTTACGACTGATGACTGTCCCCCCGGCCTCCCCCGCCCCCGGCGACCCGTACCGGCTCGGCGCCCACTGGGACGGCTCCGGCACCTCCTTCGCCGTGTACTCCTCGGCGGGCGCGTACGGCGGCTCCGTCGAACTGTGCCTGCTCGGCGAAGACGGCGAGCGGCGGCTCCCGATGGCGGTGGACCACGACATCTGGCACACGTACGTCCAGGGAGCGGGACCTGGCCAGGGCTACGGATACCGCGCACACGGCCCGTTCGCGCCCGCACGCGGCCTGCGCTTCGACCCGTCCAGGCTGCTGCTCGACCCGTACGCGCGCGTCCTGAAGCCGACCGGGAAGCGCACGCTGCTCCCGCTGGTCGCCGACCCGGCGTTCGACTGGGGCGACGACCGGGCGCCACGCCACCCGTGGTCCCGGACGTTCCTGTACGAGACGCACGTCAAGGGCCTGACCGCGCAGCACCCCGAGGTGCCCGCGCCCCTGCGCGGCACGTACGCCGGGCTGGCCCACCCCGCCGTCATCGGGCACCTGAACCGCCTCGGCGTGACGGCCGTGGAGCTGATGCCGGTGCACCAGTTCCTCCCCGAGCTGTTCCTCCTCGACCGCGATCTGACCAACTACTGGGGCTACTCGACCGTCGGCTTCTTCGCGCCGCACGCCGCCTACAGCTCGACGGGCCACGAAGGAGGCCAGGTCACCGAGTTCAAGGCGATGGTCAAGGCCCTGCACGCGGCGGGCGTCGAAGTGATCCTCGACGTCGTCTACAACCACACCGCCGAAGGCCCGCCGGACGACCCGACCCTGAGTTTCCGCGGCCTGGCCAACGAGATCTACTACCGCCTGGACCCGGCCGACCCGGCCCGCTACGTCGACACCACCGGCACCCGCAACACACTGAACGCGGGCCGCCCCGAAGTACTGCGCCTGATCATGGACTCGCTGCGGTACTGGATCACCGAGATGCACGTGGACGGCTTCCGCTTCGACCTGGCCGCGACCCTGGCCCGCCAGTACGGCTACGTCGACCGGCTGGCCGCCTTCTTCGGCCTGCTCTACCAGGACCCGGTCGTCGGCCGTGTCAAACTCATCGCCGAACCCTGGGACGTCGGCGCGCCCGACAGCTACCAGGTGGGCCGCTTCCCGCCCGGCTGGAACGAATGGAACGACCGCTACCGCAACACCGTGCGCGACTTCTGGCGGGGCCGCCCGGCCGTCGGCGACCTGGCGAGCCGGATCGCCGGCTCCGCCGACCTGTACGCCCCCGAACGGCGCGGCCCCGACGCCTCCGTCAACTTCCTCACCTGCCACGACGGCATGACCCTGACCGACCTGGTCAGCTACGCGCTGAAGCACAACGAGGCCAACGGCGAGCACAACCGCGACGGCACGGACGACAACCGCTCCGCCAACTACGGCGTGGAGGGCCCGACGCGCGACCCCGCGATCGTCTCCGTCCGCGAACGCCAGCGCCGCAACATGCTCGCCACCCTGCTCCTCTCCCAGGGCTGCACGATGCTCCACGGCGGCGACGAGATCGGCCGTACGCAAGGCGGCAACAACAACGCGTACTGCCAGGACAACCCCACGAGCTGGTACGACTGGTCGGCACCCACCCCCCTCACCGACTTCGTGCGGCGGGCCGTCGCCCTGCAACGCGACCACCCGGTACTCCGACGCACCGCCTTCCTGACAGGTTCCGGCACCCCTCCGGACATCGCCTGGTACGACCGCGAAGGCCGCCCGATGACCCCGGCCCGCTGGGACGACCCGGCCACCCGCTTCCTGGCCTTCCTCCTCGCCGGAGACCGCGCGGCAGCACCGGACACCGACCTCCTCGCCCTCCTCAACTCGGGTGCCGACGCGGTGGACTTCCCGGTCCCGGGACGGCCCGGCGCGGTGTACGAAGTGGTACTGGACACCACCGCACCGGACGGCGCCCCGGCGGCCTCGGCCACCCTGAAGACGGGCGACGTCTGCACCGTCCCGGCCCGCACGGTGTGGGTGGCGACGGCCGCGCTGCCCGGCGGTTGACGACGCCCGTAAAGTGCCCTGGACAGCACGCACGTCCACCGCAGGCCAGGGAGAACCGGAATGCCGATACGCACCGCCAGACCACTCCCGTCCCTACCGCTCGCCGCGACCGTGCTCACCGGCACGGTCGCGCTCTACATGGCGCTGGTCGCGTTCGGCAACATCACCGACTTCGGCACCAACCAGGCGTTCGTCCAGCACGTCCTGGCCATGGACACCACCTTCAAGGACCCGGACCTGATGTGGCGGGCCGTCGAGTCCCGCACGCTCCAGAACATCGCGTACGTGCTGATCATCGCGTGGGAGACGGTCGCGGCACTGGTCCTCGTCGCCGCTACGGTGCTGTGGGCGCGCGAACTGCGCCGGGGATCCGGTCACGCCGGGGCGCGCCGCGCCGCCACCGCCGGGCTGCTGATGGTGCTGCTGCTCTTCGGCGCGGGCTTCATCGCGATCGGCGGCGAGTGGTTCTCCATGTGGCAGTCCAAGACCTGGAACGGCCTGGAGGCGGCCACGCGCAACTTCGTGGTGGCGGGGGTGGCGTTGGTGGTCGTTCAGCTGCGGACGGCCGACGAGCGGTGACCGGACACGGGGGCCCGGACGCTCGCTCCAGGGCGCTCAGTCCCAGCGCGGCAGGTCCTTGTGGTCCGCGTCGCAGATGTCTTTGGCCGTGCTGTGAATCCTCGTCGGGCCGTCCGGTGCGTCCCGGCGGAACAGCACGCCGGACCGGTCGACGCGGTGCCAGGGGTCGTCCTCCGGGTCGAACGGCGTGTGCCGAGTGGTCCGGAAGCCGTCCGCGGTCAGCTCGGCGAGCAGTTGGGGGATGTCCGGAACGGGTTCCCGGACGTACTGCCCCGGGGCGCTGGGCAGGGAGACGACGCTGCCACCGGGCTCGATCTGCAGATGCCAGAGCCGTCCCTTGGTGGTGAATCCCAGCTCCAGATCGCCGTACAGGCAGTACACCGGGTCGGGAGGCTGCGCGGCGAACGCCTCGGGCTCGCCCCAGCTGGCCACCACGTCGCTGTACTGGACTCCGGGGGCGGCCACACCCAGTACTCCTGTCCGCAGAAGCCCTGCGAGACCCGTCACGAAACATGCTCCTCACTCAAGAGCGCGGGCCGACCCGATCTTGTCGGCCTCCGACGCTCACCAGTCGATACGGTAACCGGTCAGCCAGGCGTCGGCCCCGTCGCCCCCACGCTCGACGCCGCGCGGCAGCATCACGTCGCGGACCAGCCTCCGTACCAGTCCCGGCGCCGACCGGCGGGCCATCCGCGCGCTGTGCGCCACCACCCGTTCCACGCGCGCCCGGCGCAGTTCCTCGTACGCGGCGAAGGCCCGCCGGGGCTCGTGCTGGTCGCGCAGGCACTTGGCGAGCACGACGCTGTCCTCGATCGCCATCGAGGCGCCCTGGGCGGCGTTCGGCGCGGCGGCGTGTGCCGCGTCACCGATGATCACCATGGTGTCGGAGAACCACCGCGGGGTGGTGGCGAGGTCGTAGGCGGGCGAGGCGACGATGTGCTCCCCGGTGGCCCGGACGACGGCCGCGGCCGGGGTGCGGTCACCGTCGAGCAGCGTCACGACCCGCTGCCGCCACTGGCCGGCCGTGACCGCGGCCAGGTCCTGCCGGGACCGCTCCGGCCCCGGCACGTTGGAGAACCACCACACCTCCCCGTCCGGCGCCGCCGTGCACCCGAAGAAGGCCCGCCTGCCGTAGATCATGGTGTACGTGTCGGGCGCGGACGCCGGCTTGACGTCGCGGGTGTAGCCGCAGACGGTGGTCTGGCCGGTGTGACGAGGCCGGGGCGCCGCCGGATCGATCATCTTGCGGACCACCGAATGGATGCCGTCCGCACCGATCAGCAGGTCCCCCTCGGCCCGGCTGCCGTCCGCGAAGGACGCCACCACCCGGCGGTCGCCGACGGTCTCGGCGGCGACCAGCCGCTTGCCGTGCCGGACGGAGATCCCGCGGCGGCGGGCCTCGTCGTGCAGTACGCGGTAGAGGGTGGCCCGGGTGAGCGTACGGGGCCCCATGCCGGTCTCGTCGGAGGAGCCGGCGATGGCACGCTCACCGAGCCGCTTCCCCGACCCGCTGAGGAACTCCACCCGCTCCGCCGGGAAGGAGTTGGCCAGGACCGGACCGTGGGCGCCGAGGACGCGCAGCGCCTCCAGCCCGTTGGCGAACACGACGAGGAACGCCCCGACGTCGTCGGCCCCTTCCTCGTACGCCTCGAAGACCTCCGCGTCGATGTCCGCCTGCCGCAGAGCCATCGCGGTCACCGCTCCCGCGATGCCCCCACCGATGATCAGAGCCTTGGTCATGGCGCGCCCCCAGGTGAGTCGGCCGCGGAGCGGAGGTCCGCTCCGCCATCGTCCACCTTGCCGTTGGCGGGCGGCGGGGGCCAGACCCCGTGCGTGGGGCCGGCTCCCGCCGGGAGCGCCGTGGCGCCGGGTGTCACCCCGCCGCGTACACGTCCTCCACATACCGCCCGGCGTCCGTCAGTTCCCGCAGCCAGGTCTCCGCCTGCTCCTCCGTGGCGCCCGTGCGAGCGGCATACAGCTCGCGGAAGGCAGCCCGTACGCCCGGGGCCATCCGGCTGCCGTCGCCGCAGACGTACACCCGTGCTCCGGCGTCCAGCAGGGCTCCGACCTCGTCGGCTTCGGCGGCGATGCGGTGCTGGACGTAGCGGCAGTCGTCGACGGGCCGCGTGCTGAAGGCCGGGCGGAGGGACACCGCGCCCGCGGCCTCGGCGGTCCGCAGTTCGTCGGCGTGCAGGTAGTCGGCGTCGGGGGCGTCGCAGCCGAAGTAGAGGAGGGCCGGGGGGAGTTGACCGTCGGCGGCGGCCGCGCGGTCCGCGACGGCGCCCCGGAAGGGGGCCAGGCCGGTTCCGGCGGCGACCAGGATGACCGGGGTCGGGTCGGCCGGGTCGAGACGGAAGGCTTCCCGGCAGGGCTGCACGCGGGCCAGGACGGTGTCGCCGGGCCGGAGGGTGTGCAGGTGTCCGGAGCCGGTGCCGCCGGGGAGCAGCGAGACCATCAGGTCGGCGTGGCGCGGGTCGGTGGCCGGTGAGGAGGAGAGGGAGTAGTGGCGGATGCGCATCGCCGGCAGGAGGTCGAGGAGGACCGGCCAGGTCAGCTCGCCGCGCAGGGCCGGGTAGGACTCGATCAGATCCAGGACGCTGCGCGGGTCGTCGGCGGGGAGCGCTTCGAGGGCGGCGCGCTCGGGCGGGCAGGGGTTGTGGGCGGCGAGGGCGGCGCGCTGGTCCGGTGTGGGGCGGGCGCCCAGTTCCACGTGGTGGGTGAGGAGACTCCGTACGGTCAGCGGGCGGTCGACGGGCAGCGCGTCCCGGCTCGCCCGGCCCGCACCCGCGCGGATGTCGAGGACGGTGTCGAGGTCCACGCCCAGCACCCGTGCCGCGCGCTCCACGGCCGCCGTTCCGTTGGCGGGGAGCACGGCCAGGTGGTCGGCGGTGCGGTAGGTGACGCCTTCGGGCAGGGCGAGGCGCAGGAAGCGCTTGACGCGGGGGTGGCCGGGGGCGGTGAGGTCGTGGGCCTCGGTGACGGTCATCGGCTGGAGGCCGTGGCGGTCGGCGAGGGCGTCCAGGGGGCCGCCGGTGACCTCGCGGACGGTGTAGGACGTGTCCGTGGCGTCGGCTGCCGCGCTCGCGCCGATCGTGGCCGGGTCGCCGTAACGTACGAGCAGTTCGGTGCGGAGCGCGGCCGTGAACGCCTTGACGGCGCCGTTCAGATCGCCGGACGCGTCGGCCTCGCCGCGCGGCAGCAGCCGCTCGGCGCCCAGCGCGGCCAGCCGCTCGTCGAGCAGGGTCGGTACGCGCTGGTAGGTGGCGGCCCAGTTGCGGTCGCCGACGCCGAGGACGGCGTACGGCACGCCTTCGCCCTGCGCCTGCGCGCTCTCCAGCCACTCCATGAACTGCGCCGCGTCGTCGGTCGGCCGGCCGTTGTAGGAGGCGGTGACGATGACGACCGGCCGGTCGGTGGGGAGGGCGCCGGCCGCGGCGTCCAGCGGGGCCACCTCGGTGGTGAAGCCGAGGCCGGCGGCCTGGTCGGCGAGGCGTTCGGCGAAGTCGCGGCAGGTGCCGTAATTGGTGCCGTGGAGGAGCAGCAGTCCGGTGTCCTGGCGGACCCGGGTGGGCAGCCCGTCGTCCGTACCGGGCTGCGCGTCGTCCGGTTCCGCCGTCCCGCCGGGCAGGACCGCCAGCGCGGCGCGCAGGGCCGCGCGGTCGGCGGGCGTGCGCCTGCGGAGGGTCATCGTGAAGCCGTCCGGCTTGAGGGTCAGGGTCTCCTTGATGCGCAGCCGGTAGTCCGCGTGGTCGATGAGGCGGTAGCGGTGCACCAGCATGGCGAGCAGCATCGTCGCCTCGTGCAGCGCGAACTGCCGCCCGATGCAGGCGCGTTCGCCCGTACCGAAGGGCTTGTACGCGTGCGGGGAGCGGGCCGCCTCGGCCTCCGGCGCGAACCGGGTGGGGTCGAACAGCTCGGGGTTGTCGCCCCACACCGGGTCGCGGTGCAGCATCGGGGTGAGGACGGTGACCAGCTGGCCCGCCTTCACCGGGTAGCGGCCGCCGAGCAGGGTGTCCTCACGGGCCTGGCGGCTGAAGGCGGCGGCGGTGGGCCACAGCCGCAGTGCCTCGTTGAGGACCTGCCGGGTGAAGGGCAGCCGTCCGATGTCCTCGAAGGACGGGTCGGGGTCGGCCGCGTCGCCCCACAGTTCGTCCGCCTCGCGCTGGGCCAGGCGCAGCGCGGCCGGGTCCTTGAGCAGGTGGTGCAGGGCGAAGGAGAGGGCGCCGGAGGTGGTCTCGTGGCCGGCGATGAGGAAGGTGATGACCTGGTTGCGGATGTTGGCCAGGTCGAGGGTGGTGCCGTCGGCGGGGTGGGTGGCGCCGAGCATCAGCCCGAGCAGGTCGTCGGCGGCCTCGGAGGCGTCGCGGGCGCCGGGGGTCCCGGCCGCGTCGCCGCTCCCGCCCGTACGGGTGGCGATGACCTCGTCCACGACCGAGGCGAGGTAGTCGGCGTCGGCCCGGAAGGCGGCGTCCTGCTCGGTGTAGTCGCCGCCCGGCTCCCGGCCGAGGCGGGTCATGCTCCACTCCAGGCAGCGGACCATCGCCTCGACGAAGGGGTGCGGGGTGTCGCGCGAGAACGACTCGAAGTCGAAGCCGAAACCCGACAGGCCGATGGTGTCCAGGGTCATGCGGGTCATGTCGTCGGCGACGTCCACGGGGGTCCCGTCGGCGGCGCGCCGGTCCCAGCTGCCGAGGACCCGGCGGGCGACCTTCAGCATCGCCGGGTGGTAGGTGCGCATCGAGCCGAGCGCGAAGGCCGGCATCAGGATGTCGTGCGCCTTGGCCCAGTTCGGTTCGTCGTTGTACGCGGTGAACAGGCCGTCCCCGGCGAACTCGCGGACGTTCTCCAGGGCGACCGCGATGCCCTTGGCGAAGCGCTCCTCGTCGGCCAGCTCGGTGACCAGTTCCAGTGAGGAGACGAACGTCGCTTCGTGACCGTGCAGCCGTCGCCGGTAGATCGGGCCGTGTTCGCGGACCAGGTCCATGGCCTGCTGGAGCGGGGTGGAGGTGAGGCCGGTGGCCGACAGGTCGACGACCGGCACCTCCTCGTACGGGCGCACCGCGCCGTCGGCTGCTTCGAACGGGATCGTCTCGGTCATGTCTCCAGCGTGACCCGCCCGGTGTACCGTGCGACGCCGGGTAACTGCATGATTGTGCAGTGGTTTTTCGCTGTCCGCTCTTGCGGCCGGACCGGAGAAGGGGCAATGGACGAGGCGACGGCGGACGGCGCGGCGGGCCCGTGGCGCAACTACTTCCTGATCCTGCTGGACCGCATCCCGGTACCGACCGCCGTGTGCACGGCGCACGGCGAGGTGCTGATCGCCAACCCCGCGATGGCCGCCGAGTGGGGCGCGGCCCCCGGGCAACTGCGCGGCCGCAACCTGCTGGACCTCTTCCGGCCCCGCTCCCAGGCGCAGGTGGACCGGCTGATCGACGCGCTGCGCCTGGGCCGCAGGTCCCGGTACCCGGTCGAGGTGCTCTGGCGGGCCGGCGCGAACGGCGGCGACCGGGCGGGCGAGTTGACGGTGGACCCGGTCGGCGCCCCGTCGGAGGACCTGCCCGTCCTGCTGGCCCTGCTCCGGGTCCACGAGGACACACCGCCCGCCCCGCCCCCTGGGCGCGAGACGGCCAGCCCCGTCGAAACCCGCATTCTCGCCCTGGCCGCCGCCGGCGCGACCACGGCCAGCATCGGTGGCCACCTCGGCCTCACCGTCGACGGCGTCAACTACCACCTCACCCGCCTCTCCCGCCGCTGGCGCGTGCAGGGCCGTACCGCCCTGGTCGCCAAGGCGTACGTGCTGGGCGTGCTGGCGCAGGGGGTGTGGCCGCCGGCTCCGGCGGAGCCCTTCGAGTGAGCGCCCGTCAGGGGCCGGCCCGCGACCGGCCCGCGACCGGAACAGCCGTCGTGTCAGCCGTGGCGTCCGACAGCCGGCGGCCAGGGGCCCACGGACGTGCATCCGTGGGCCCCGTGACGGTCCCGGCCTTGCGCCTCGGGCATGACTTCCGCTGCCCCGCTCCGCCTTCGGCCGTCAGTTGTCCGAGCGGAGTGCGCCGTGGACGCGCAGGTCACCCTGGATCGACACCTGGCCGTCGTTGGCATGCACGATCCAGTCGTTCTCGTCCCGGACCGACAGGAGCGCGTTGGCGTTGACCTTCCCCTTGAACACCGACTCCCCGTGGACGCGCAGGTCCCCTTGGATCCGCACCAGACCGTCCCTGGAGTGCAGGATCCAGCCGTTCGCGTCACGGACCGACAGGTGCCCGTCGGCGTTCACCTCCCCCGTGAACTGCGACGCGCCGTGGACGACCAGGTTGAACTTCGCGTCGTCGGTCGTCAGCTTGCCCCTGGCCGTCAGGTCGCTCGCGGTGACCGATCCCCCGACGTCCAGGTTCCGCATCGGCCGCAGATCACCGTTGACGGTGAGGTCGCCACCGGCGACGGTGTTCCCGCCGACGTGCAGGTCGCCCTCGGCGTCCAGCCGGCCCTTCACCAGGGCCTGGCCGGTGACCACGTTGTCGAGGTCCGCCTTGTCGGCCGCGACGGTTCCCCACTGCCGGTTCCCGGCGCCCTGGAACACGTTCAGCCCGGCGGACGGGAACTCGATCCACCCGGCGCTGTCGCCCCGGCCCTGCACCCACTTGGTGATCACGCCGTTCAGGTCCACCCGGTCGGCCTCGACGGTTCCCCACTCCCGCTTGCCGTCCTTGTAGACGTGCACGCCGGACGGCGGGAACGAGATCCATCCGTCACCGGTGCTGCGGCCCTGCACCCACTCGGTGTTGACGCCGGTCGCGCTGACCTGGCCGGCCGTGACGGTTCCCGGCCCGCCGCTCTCGTTGCCGATGTCGACGCCTTGCCCGGTGAAGGTGATAAGCCCCTTGGCCGGGGTCCCTTCGACCGTGGGAGTGCGCACTCCTTTCTCGAATGCCGGAATGCGCGCATGGACCGTGGTGGTGAAGATGCAGCCCTGTCCGTTCGGCTGCCCGGGGCCGGTTCCGGCCATGAGCGTGTAGGTGGTGCCGCGCTTCGGGACGGGCTGCACCTCGAAGCGGTAAGGCTTCTGGGCCACCGGAGTTCCCGCGGCTGCCGCGGGAATTCTCACCGGCTGCGCGTCCGGAGCCATGACCCAGTAGTCGATGTTGTCGGGTCCGTCCCACAACAGGGTGAGTTTCTCGTTCGCGTCGTCCACGTCCACCCTGTCCTTGTCCGGGCGGAAGTTGCGCGGAGCCTTCGGGGTGTCCTTGACCAGGCCGAGCGTCACTCTGCGGGACTCGAAAGTGGCCCCTTTCCCGGGGCCGTGAGCACGCTCGATCACCTTCAGTAACGCCGGTCCGCCGGCAGCGGAAACGGTCATGTCTTCCAGCTTCAGGACCACACAGTCACCGGGATCCAGGTTGAGCGACATCTTCGGCGAGGAGAACGCCAGGCGGAAGACACGGTTCGCCCCGTCCCACGCGAAATTCACCGGAATGGTGGCGGCGGGGCGGAATTCGAAGCCGCTTCTGACCTTCTCGGGGTGGGGAGTCAGATGGCCGGCGCCGTCGCCGACAGGCACCTCCACTTCGACGGACCTCACGTGCACCAGGTCCGTGCCGGCATTGGAGGCGATCACGTACACCGCCCCCACGGACGGCATCCCGGGCTGGGACGCCTGCAGCGATGACGCATCGGTGACGACGTCGTAGTGCAGCAACGACATGAGGAGACTCCCTGTCTCGGCATTTCACACCATTCGGACGGATGGCGTGCGTGCGGACCCGGCACCGGCGGGTGCCGGGCCGGTGCGGCACCGGGCTCGCAGGGAACGCCGCAAGCGCTGGAAACAGCCCGCGGTCACCGATGGGCCCATGGGCCGCCCCTCACGGTTCGCGGGATGCAAACAGGCGCCGTCGTCGGCGACTTGACCGACGCGCCCGCTCCAGCAGCCCTCCCTCCCCAGAAACACGGCCCACACAGAACTGCCGAAAACACTCCCCCGACCGGCAGCCCGGGAACCGCGAAGTGCCCAGCCGGCCCGAAATGAGCCCTTGACTGGCCGGACCACGGCCCGGACCGCCCGGGCGGCCTGCTCACCGGCCCGGCCGCCGAACGCCTCCCGGCAGCCCTCGCCCCGCCCCTCCGCAAAGATCCACGAATCAGCCCGAAACGAACCCTGTCGGGCCGCGGAGGAGGCGAGTAGCGTCGGGCGCCCTTCTTCCGTACGGAGGGTGTCCTGCCATGGCCGACACCGTGAGTCACACGCAGTACGAGAGGTACGAGGGCGGCAGCCCGGAGGCCGAGCGGGTGGTCTTCGAGGAGCTGGCGCGGCAGCTGATGCGGGTGCAGCTCGCGAACCGGAAGAGCGGTGGGGCGCAGGGTGTCGAGCGGGCCTTCCACGCCAAGGCGGTGCTGGGGGTGGAGAACGCCCGGCTGCGGTTCGACGAGGGGCTGCCCGCCGCGCTGGCGTCCGGTTTCGTGCGGGCGGGGGCGCAGTATCCGGCCGTGGTGCGGCTGTCGAACGCGAGCGGTACGGCGCAGGCGGACATCTCGCCCGATCTGCGCGGTATCGCCGTTCGGGTGGAGGTGTCGGCGGAGGAGACGCACGATCTGCTGGCGACCAACTTCCCGGTGTCGCACGCGCGTGACGCGCGGGAGTTCGTGGCGTTCGCCCGGGCGATGGCGGGCGCCGAGAGCACCCTGCAGAAGGCGTTCGGGCTGCTGGTGAAGCTGCCGCTGGCGGTGGGCTGGGGCACGGCGGCGCGGATGCGCCGCAACGTGCAGGCCGCCACCCGGCACGTGGTCGGTTCGCTGGCGCGCGAGACGTACTGGAGCCGGGGCGCGGTCATGTGGGGCGACGCGGGGCCGGTCCGCTACCAGCTGCGGCCCGCGCCGGGCGGCGCCCCCGCGCCGCGGCCGGACCGGCACGACCCCGACCACCTGCGCCACGAGCTGGCGGGGCGGCTGGCGCTGGGGGACGTCGAGTTCGAGCTGTGCGTGCAGCGGTACGTGAGCGAGGAGCGCACGCCCGTCGAGGACGGGGCGGCGCAGTGGCGGGAGACGGACGCGCCGGTCGTGCCGGTCGGGCGGCTGACCATCCCGCGGCAGGACGTGACCACCGCCGAGGCGCGCTCCGCGGCCCGCCGGGTGGAGGCGCTGGCGTTCAACCCGTGGCACACCACGGACGAGTTCCGTCCGCTGGGCAATCTGAACCGGGCGCGCAAGGCCGCGTACCGGGCGAGCGCCGGGCACCGGCTCGGCACCCGGTTCCGTACGGAGGAGCCGCTGCGCAACACCGTCCTCGGGGTGCCGGTGCGGGCCGCCTTCCGGGCCGTCAACCGGTACGTTCCGTGGCACCGGCTGCCGCTGAACCTGAGTCTGCTCAACCTGGTGGCGCTGCGGCAGGCGCTGCGCCGCTTCAACCTCATCGACACCGAGGTCCCGGAGGCGCCGCCGCAGGCCGTGCCGGTGCCGGAGACGGTGGACGAGGGCGCGCGGACTGCCCGTACGTACGACGGTTCGTCCACCGACCTGTCGGAGCCGCGGATGGGCGCGATCGGTTCGGCCTTCGGACGCAATCTCAAGCCGGTGTACCGGCCGGACCTGGACCTCGTCCCGAACCCGGTCACGACGGCGCGCCAGTTGCTGCACCGTACGGCGTTCCGGCCGGCGCCCTCGCTGAACATCCTGGCCGCGGCGTGGATCCAGTTCCAGGTGCACGACTGGGTCAACCACCGGCGGTACAAGCCGGGCGAACGGTCGGTGGAGATCCCGATGCCGCCGGGCAGCGCCTGGACGAACACGCCCGGCGGGCAGCCCGAGGACGTGATGCGGTTCGCCGAGAACATCGGGGTCGAGCGGCCCGGCGAGCCGCCGCTGCTGTTCACCAACACCACCTCGCCGTGGTGGGACGGCTCGGAGGTGTACGGCGGCGACGAGGCCACCGCGCGGTCGCTGCGCGAGCCGGACGGCGCCAAGCTGCGACTGGAGGACGGGCATCTGCCGGTCGGCGCGGGCGGCATCCCGCTGACCGGCTTCAACGAGAACTGGTGGCTGGGTCTGAGTGTGATGCACACGCTCTTCGCACGGGAGCACAACGCGCTGTGCGACGCGCTGCACGCCGAGTACCCCACGATGAGCCAGGACCGGATTCACCACACCGCCCGGCTGATCGTCTCCGCTCTCATCGCGAAGATCCATACCGTGGAGTGGACGCCGGCGATCCTGGCCACCGAGGCCATCGATGTCGGCCTGAAGACGAACTGGCAGGGTCCGCCGGACGAGTGGCTGAGCAAGCTGGGGCTGTGGCTGGTCGAGTCGCACGCGCTGCGCGGCATCCCGGAGACCCTGCCGGACCACCACAAGGTGCCGTACTCCCTGACCGAGGACTTCGTCACGGTCTACCGGATGCACCCGCTGATCCCGGACGACTACGAGCTGCGCGAGCACCGCTTCGGGCAGCGCGTGGAGACCGTCACGTTCGACGACGTCCAGGGCACGGCGGCCGAGGCGGTGGCCCGCAAGACCGGGCTGACCGACACGCTGTACTCGCTCGGCATCGCCCACCCGGGCGCCATCACCCTGCACAACTACCCGGAGGCGCTGACCCGCTTCGAGCGGGACGGGGAGATCATCGACCTGTCGGTGGTCGACCTCGTACGGACCCGGCGGCGTGGCGTGCCGCGCTACAACGACTTCCGCGCCGGGCTGCACAAGTCGCGGGTGCGCCGCTTCGAGGACATCAGCTCCGACCCGGAGACGGTCGCGCAGCTCAAAGAGGTCTACCGGAACGTCGACGAGGTCGACACCATGGTGGGGCTGTTCGCCGAGAACCCGCCGGAGGGCTTCGGCTTCAGCGACACCGCCTTCCGGATCTTCATCCTGATGGCCACCCGCCGTATCCAGTCGGACCGGTTCCTGACCGTCGATTTCCGGCCGGAGCTGTACACGCCGCTCGGCATGGACTGGATCGCCCGCGGCGGGATGAACTCCGTCATCCTGCGGCACTGCCCGGAGCTGGCCGCGATGCTGCCGCGCGGCGCGACCGCCTTCGCGCCGTGGCGGCCGGTGCTCCCGGGGCGCGGCGGCGCGGGTTCGTGAGGGGCGCGGCCGGGCCGCGGTTCCGGTGGGGCTGGGGCGCGGGGCCTGTCACGGGTCCCGCGCAGCCCTGTGCACGGGGCGCGCACGGCACGCACGGCCCTGCGTAAAACGCGTACAAGGCGCCCGATAACCTCCTCGTGTGGAGGAGAACACGCCCGCGCCCTTCGAGCGCGGTACGGACGGCCCGAAGGTCATCGTCGTCGGCGTCGACGGGTCGGACTCGTCGTGGCGCGCCGCCGCCTACGCGGCGGGGCTGGCCCGGAGGCAGGGGTCCATGCTGGCCCTGGTGTACGTCCAGCCGGTACTTCCGGCCGGCGCGGCCATGGGGGCGCCGGTCGTGGACGCGACGAACGAGGTAGCCGACGAGCTGATGGCGGAGATCCGGGCGGCGACGGAGCGCGCGCAGGGGACCTACGACCTGCGCTGGGAGTTCCACACGCTGCGGGGCGACCCGTACTCGGGCATGGTGCAGATGGCCGACGAGCTGACGGCGGACGCCGTGGTGGTGGGGGCGTCGGAGTCCGCGGGGCACCGGATCATGGGGTCGGTGGCGGTCCGGCTGGTCAAGGCGGGGCGGTGGCCGGTGACGGTCGTGCCGTAGCCGGCCGAGGACGGGGGACGGGTACGAGGCGGGGGTACGGGCGCGAGGCACGTCCACCGGCGATTTCCGGCCACCGCGTTGGCCGGAATGCAGGGGTCAACCAGATTGGTCTGGACCACGAAGGTGGGGGCGGTTAGGGTCCTTCCACGTACGGCGCACCGGCCGTACCGACCCCGCACCGCCCTGCTCACAGCACCGCCCCGCCGGTCCGGTCCGGCGCGCCCGGGCTCTGTCGTCACCTGTCGCCTGCCGCGACCGCGACGACAGGACCTGACGCGGACCGCGCTGTCGCCGGCACCCCGCTTCGCCGCCCCCGCCAGCTCCGCACCTGGGACCGGTCCATGATCGAAATCGTGGTCGTACTCCGGGTCGAGGACGCCGTCCTCGACTTCCTCTCCGTCCTCACCGACCCCGACCCCGGCGCCGGCCCGGCCGCCGTGGTCCTCGCCGACCGGGGAGACGTCCTCCCCCTGCCGGCCGGTACGCCACCGGCCGAACGGCTCGCCCTGCTCGCCCCGTACGTACGGTCCGCCGAGGAGGACGCCGTCTCGCCCGGCCCGGACGCCCTCGCCGGCCTGATACGCCGGGCCGCCGACGGCCACTCCGCCCGCGTATGGACCCACTCCCCCGCCGACAACCGGCGCAGCCGGGGCCGCGTGGGCCGGGACACCGCCCTGGCCTGCGCCCGTCTGACGGACGCCGCCAGGGACGCCGCCGTGCCGGTGCTGACCGTCCGGCACGCCGTCGGGTACTCCCCGTTCCTCCAGTTCGTCAGCGACCTCGACCGCCCGCTCGACCGCGCGCAGATCGCGGCCAAGCTGGACTTCGTCAACGATGCCGCGCCCGGACTGCTCGACACCCCGTCGCCCGAGTTCATGGTGCAGACGCCCCGCATCCCGGCCGCCGAGCGGTTCTTCGGCGCCGACCCCACCGAACGCGAACGGCTCTTCGCCCTGCTCGCCAGTCTGGGCGACGAGGCCGCCGCCGTCACCGATCCGTGGGAGTTCGCCACCTCCCCGTACGAGGCCCGGCGCCTGGACGCGACCGCCGCCTGGGTACGGCGGCACTGTCCGCCCGGCGGGAAACCGCTGGTGGAAGTCGGCGCCTGCGAGGGCGCGTTGACGGCCCGGCTCGCGGCGGACGGCTTCTCCGTGTACGCCACCGAACCCAACCCGCACTTCCGGGACCGCCTCGACGCAGCACAGCGGGACACCGGCGCCGTACAGATCGGCACCGAAGACCTCGCCGAACTGGCCAAGGACGGGCCGGAAGGCGCCGCGTACCTGCTGGTCGAGATGCTCTACTACGGCCAGGACCTCGCACTCCTCGACGACCTGCCCACCGGCCTGCTCTTCCTCGCGCTGGAACCCGAGGCGCTGGAGGCGCGGCTGCGGCCGTGGCTCGCCGCCTCCGCGGTGTGGCACGTGGTGGAGGAGACCCGGCTCGTCGCGCCCCGGGTGGAGCCGGTCTGCGGCGGCCGCGCGTATCTGAGCAAGCGCGGCAGTGTCGGGCTCGTACTGCGCCGGACCGGCGGCTGACTCCACCGCGCCCTTTCCGGTGGGCCTCCCGCCCGCCGTTCCGTCACCGGTGAGCGGTGAGCACTCCGCCCGCCGGCCCTCCCACCGGCACCGGCGGACCTCCCCGCCCGCCGTCCCGCCACCGATGGGCGTGCCCGCCCACCGCCCCTTTCCGCCGCGCCGCCACCGGCCGCGGCCCGGCCGTTCCCGCCGGGCTGCCGCCGCCCCCGCCGCCCCGTACCGGAAGGTCTCCATGCGTGCCGACGTCTCCCTGGTCAACGCCTGCCTGCTCCCCGCCTACGCGGGCCGCTCGCCCGCCGACTGGATCCTGCGCGCGGCGGACCAGGGTCTGGCGGGCGTCGGCCTGTTCGGGACGAACTTCCCCGCCGGTTCCGGCTCGCTGCGCGAGGAGGTCACCGGCCCGCTCCGCGCCGTACGCCCCGACCTGCTGATCGCGCTGGACGAGGAGGGCGGTGACGTCACCCGGCTCGACTACCTGCGCGGCAGCGTCTACCCGGGCAGTCACGCCCTCGGCGCCGTCGACGACACCGGGCTCACCCGGGAGGTGGGCGCGGCCATCGCCCGCGACCTGCGGGCCGAGGGCATCAACCTGTGCCTGGCCCCGTGCGCGGACGTCAACTCCCGCCCGGACAACCCCATCATCGGCGTCCGCTCCTTCGGCGACCGGCCGGACCTGGTGGCGCGGCACACCGCGGCGTACGTCCGGGGCGTCCAGGACGCCGGGGTCGCCGCCACCCTCAAGCACTTCCCCGGGCACGGCGACACCCGGACCGACTCGCACGCCGAACTGCCGGACATCGACCGCGACGCGGCGTCCCTCGACGCGGTGGACCTGCCGCCGTTCCGCGCCGGGATCGCGGCCGGCGCCCGGGCCGTGATGACCGGTCACATCCGGCTCTCCCGGCTGGACGGCCTGCCCGCGACGCTGAGCCGGCGGATCGTCACCGGCCTGCTGCGCGAACAGCTCGGCTACCGGGGCGTGGTGATGACCGACGCGCTGGAAATGGCGCCGATCGTACGGCGCTGGGGGTACGGCGGGGCGGCGGTCGCCGCGCTGGCCGCCGGAGCGGACCTGGTGGTGCTCGGCGCGACCGACGGGGAGAAGCTGCTGCCCGAAGTCCACGACGCCGTGCAGGAGGCGCTGGACCGGGGCACGCTGACCTTGGAGCGGGTGGCGGAGGCGGCCTGCCGGGTCGCGTCGCTGCGCGCCTGGGCCGACCCGGCCCGGCGCAACGGCGCACCGGGCCCCGGCGGGCCCGCGCCCGACCGGCACCGCGAGCCCGTCGGCCTGACCGCCGCCCGCCGGGCCCTGCTCGCGCACGGCGTGCCCCGGGCCGCCGACAGCCGCCGCCTGCACACCGTACGACTGGCCACCGCGGCCAACCTGGCGGTGGGTGACGCCCCGTGGGGCCTGGAGGCCCCGCTCCGGCGCCTCGGCGCACTGGCCTCCGCCACCGAGGTGGAACCGGGCACCGACCCGGCCGCGGTCGTCCCGCCCCCGGACGACGGTGACCTGCTCGCGGTCGTCGTACGGGATGCGGAGCGCGACCCCTGGCAGCGCGCGGTCCTGCGGGAACTGCGGGCCCGGCGCCCGGACGTGGTCACCGTGGAGATGGGCCTGGCACCGGCCCGTCCGCTGCCCTCGGACGCCCCCGCGACCCTGTTCACCCGCGGCGCCGGTCTGGCCAACGCCACCGCGGCGGCGGAGTACCTGACCGGCCGGGCCTGGCACGGCCCGCTGCGGCCGTGAGCGCCCGGCAGGCCCGTGCACGGGCGGTGGACCTGCTCCCGGCCCGTCCCGCTGGAGGGGGGTCGGCGGCCGGGTACGGGCAAGGGGTGGCCGCCGGGTCTCCCCGAGGACGTGGCTACGACCACTGCGTCGGCCTCGGCTACCACTGCGAGTCGACGTACCAGATCCGGCGCGTCACCGGGGTCACCCGCGCCCACTTCTTCGACTGGCTGGACCTCGACTTCGAGTCGGTCGTCGAGGCCGTGGCGGAGGACTTCCGTACCGTGCTGCGCCCCGGCCTGGTCGAGCCGTTCGACGAGGGCCGGTGCGCCCTGGACCGCGGCTCCGACATCCGCTTCTACCACGAGTTCCACCCCGCCGCCGGCGCCGGTACGCCCCTGACCCAGGCGGACATCGACGCCCAACTCCCGCGCGTGCGGGCCAAGTTCGCCGCACTGGCCGGGCGCTGGCGGACCCTCGCCGGCTCCGCCGCCCGGGTGCTCTACGTCCACCACGACGCCTGGGACGAGCTGACCGCCGCCGACCTGCGCCGGCTGCGCGCGGTGATCGCGGCCCAGCATCCGGGCCACCGCTTCGACCTGCACTGGCTGCGCCGCACCGCGCCGCCCGACGCCGACGCGACGGGCCCCGGCATCACCTGGGGAACCGTCGCCGCCGCCCCCGGCCGCTGGGAGGGCGACGACGACGCCTGGGACGCCGCCCTCACCCCCGTACTCGCCCCTCCCCACGACTCGCAACCGCCCCAGCAGTCCCAGCACTCGCAGCACTAAGGAACCGCATGACGCCTCCCCCGCCGCGCACCGTCATCCTCTCCCCGCACTTCGACGACGCCGTCCTCTCACT
Organism: Streptomyces paromomycinus; assembly: GCF_003865155.1. Taxonomy (NCBI): domain Bacteria; kingdom Bacillati; phylum Actinomycetota; class Actinomycetes; order Kitasatosporales; family Streptomycetaceae; genus Streptomyces; species Streptomyces paromomycinus. Next base: position 1,220,045 of record NZ_BHZD01000001.1, read on the forward strand.
CGCCGGTCTGATCCCCCGGCTCCCGGCCCCGGTGACCGTGGTGACCGTGTTCGGCGGCGCCCCCGTCGGCCACCACGCCGTCTCCTGGTGGGACAGCACCTGCGGCTTCTCCAGCGCCGCCGAGGCACACCGCGCCCGGCTCGCCGAGGACGCGCGGGCCACCGCCCTGCTCGGCGTGGACCGGACCGTACTGAGCCACCCCGACGGGCCGTACGACGAAGGGGACGAACTGACGGACATAGACGCCTACTTGCGCTCCTTGCCGACGCCGCTCCCACTCGTCCTCCTGCCCATCGGCACCAACCAGGCCGACCACCGGCGGGTACGCGACCGGGCCCTGCACGTCCTCGACGAACTGGGCGCACCACTGCCCCACCTGTACGCCGACCTCCCGTACACCGGCCACCTGCCCGAGTGGGGCACCCCGGACACCGACCTCGCCCTCGGCGGCGACCAGACCTTCGGGCTCTCCTACCAGGACCTGGCGACCCGCTACCGCATGGACCTCGCGCACGACCTCGTGCTGACCGACGAGGAGTGGGCCCGCAAGCGGGAGGCGGTGCACTGCTACAGCTCGCAGCTCGCCCCGCTCGCCGCCGACCACGGCAGGCTGCTGGCCCGGAGCGGCCCGCTGCGCGCCGAGCGCGTCTGGTCGCCGGTACGCCGCCCGCAGCCGGCCGGGGCGGACGCATGACCGCGCACGGCGCCGCGCCGCCGCCCGTCCTGGAAGCCCACGACCTGGTGAAGGAGTACCGCCGCGGCCGCGTCGTGGACGGCGTACGGCTGACCGTGCGCGAGGGCGAGCGGGTCGGGCTGCTCGGTCCCAACGGCGCGGGCAAGACCACCACCCTGCTGATGTGCCTGGGCGCGGTCGCGCCGGACGCCGGCCGTGTGCACGTCCTCGGCCACCGGCTGCCCGCCGGGCGCCCGGCCGCCATGCGCGGCGTCGGCTTCGCGGCCGGCTACCTGCCGCTCCCCGACCGGCTGCGGGTGCGCGAGTACCTGCGGCTGTACGCGGACCTGTACGGGCTGCGCGCCCCGCGCGCGGCGGTGGAGGGCGCCCTCGACCACTTCGGCATCGGCCACCTCGCCGACGCGATCGGCACCGAGCTGTCCAGCGGTCAGCGGACCCTGGTCAGCATCGCCAAGGCGTCCCTGCACACGCCCCGGCTGCTGGTCCTGGACGAGCCCACCGCGGCGCTGGACCCGGACATCGCCCTGCGGGTGCGCACCGGGCTGCTGGACCTGTGCGCGCGGCACGGCACCGCGCTCCTGGTGACGAGCCACGACATGGTCGAGGTGGAGCGGCTGTGCGAGCGGGTGGTCTTCCTGGCGGCCGGGCGGGTGACCGCGGACGGTACGCCGCAGGAGGTGGCGCGGCAGTTCGAGCAGCGTGACCTGGAAGGGGTCTTCCTGCACCTCGCGGAGGCCCGGGACCGCGAGCGGGCGCGGGGCGGTGCCGGGGCGGGAGCGGATGCCGGTACTGGGGCGGATGCCGGTACTGGGACGGGTGCTGGTACTGGGGCGGATGCCGGTACTGGGACGGGTGCTGGTACTGGGGCCGACGCCCGTACCGGCGCCGCCGACCGGGAAGGGGCCGGTGCCGTATGAGCGCCGTAGAGGTCCCGGAGCTGCGCGGGCCCGCCGCCGCCAGCGCGCACCGGGTGCGCGCCGTCGCCCGTCGTCACTGGCTGGTGCTGCGCCGCAGCCCGCACCGGATCTTCGACGTCCTCGTGTGGCCGGTCGTCGACACGCTGCTGTACGGCTCCATCGGCCTGTTCGCCGCGAAGGCGACGGGGGCGGCGGGCGGCGGGACGGAGCCGGGTTCCGGCACGGAGCTGGGCACCGGGACCGCGTTCGCGGTCTTTCTGCTCAGCGGCACCGTCCTGTGGCATCTGGTCCACCAGACGCAGATCTCGCTGGCCACCGGCTTCCTGGAGGAGACCTGGTCACGCAATGTGATCGGACTGCTCACCACGCCGCTGCGCGGCTGGGAGTACCTGGCCGGGGTGGGCCTCTTCGCCCTGGTGCGGACGGCGCTGAGCACGCTCGCGGTGGCCACGCTGGCCTTCAGCGCGTACGCCTTCGACGTGACGTCCCTGGGCCTGGGGCTGATCCCGGTCGCCGCGCTGCTCCTGCTGTGCGGCTGGGCGGTGGCCCTGGCGGTGGTGGGACTGGTGCTGCGCTACGGCAGCGGCGCGGAGGCCCTCGTCTGGGGCGGGCTGTCGGTGGTGATGCCGCTGTCCGGCGTCTTCTATCCCGTCTCGACGCTGCCGGGGGCGCTCCAGCCGGTCGCCCAGGCGCTGCCCACGACGCATGTCTTCGCGGCCGGGCGGGCCCTGGCCGGCGGCGGGCCGACACCGTGGCGCGAACTGGCGGTGGCCACGCTGGGCACCGTCACGCTGCTCCTTCTGGCCCTGTTCTTCCTGGGCCGCATGGTGGCCTCCTTCCGGCGCCGCGGGCTGGTGACCCGGTACTCGTGAGGGCAGAGGGGCGCGCCGGACTCCCGGCGCGCCCCTCAGCCGCTACCTGGTGCCTGGCCCCGTCACCCCTCGTCGGCGTCCTCCAGCCGGAACCCGACCTTCAGCCCGACCTGGTAATGCTCGATGTCCCCGTCGACGATGTGCCCGCGCACCTGGGTCACCTCGAACCAGTCGAGGCCCCGCAGCGTCCGCGCCGCCCGCTTGACGCCGTTGCGGATCGCGGCGTCCACGCCCTCCGGGGACGTCCCCACGATCTCCGTCACCCGGTACGTGTGATTCGACATGTCCGCTCCTTCGTCCTGCCGGTGTCCGTGCCGGCCGTCCGTACGCGGCCTCGTACGGACCGCCGCACGCCCCGGGTGCCCGGATTCACCGGTTCCACTCCGCCCCGCCGGGCAGTCGCCTTCCCCTGCCGCCCCCGAAGGGCCATGATGACCGGCCATCGGCCGTCATCGAGAGGGAGGGGCACGGGGATGCGCGGGGGACAAGGAGTGTGGCGGCGTAAACCGATCGAAGTCGTCCAGGAGACGGAAGGCGGCTCGGGCGAACAGCTCAACCGGGTGCTGGGCCTGTGGCAGCTGACCGCCATCGGGGTCGGCGGCCTCATCGGCGCGGGCATCTTCACGCTCGCCGGGACCGTCGCGAACGGCAAGGCCGGACCGGCGGTGCTGCTGTCGTTCCTCGTCGCGGGCGTGGCCAGCGCGGCGGCCGCGTTCTCGTACGCCGAGTTCGCGGGCCTCATCCCGAAGGCGGGCTCGGCGTACACGTACGGTTACGCGGTGCTGGGCGAGCTGGCGGGCTGGTTCATCGGCTGGGACCTGCTGCTGGAGTACACGGCGATCGTGGCGGTGGTCGCGATCGGCATCTCCGGCTACTTCAGCTTCCTGCTCGGCGAGATGGGGGTGGAGCTGCCCACCTGGATGCTGGGGGCGCCGGGGACCGGCGAGGGGCACCGGGTGGACCTGTTCGCTGCGGCGCTGTGCCTGTTCATCGCGTATCTGCTGAACCTCGGCATCAAGAACGCGGCCCGCTTCGAGACCATCGTCGTGGGCCTGAAGGTCCTGGTCGTCCTGCTGGTCATCGGTGTCGGTTTCTTCCACATCCGGACCGGCAATTACACACCGTTCTTCCCCTTCGGCGTCAGCGGTGCCTTCACGGGTGCTGCCACGGTTTTCTTCGCCGTGTTCGGTTACGACGCCATGAGCACCGCGGCGGAGGAGTCCAAGGACGCCCAGCGGCACATGCCGAAGGCGATCCTGTATTCGCTGATGATCTCGATGGTGCTGTACGTGCTGGCCTGCCTGGTGCTCACCGGTATGCAGAACTACACGGACATCGACCCGGAGAGCGGCTTCTCCTCGGCGTTCAAATCGGTGGGGCTGAGCAGTCTGGCCGATGTGATCGCGGTGGGCGCGATCATCGGCATTCTCACGGTGATGTTCACGTTCATGCTGGGAGTCACCCGTGTCTGGTTCAGCATGAGCCGGGACGGACTGCTGCCGAAATGGTTCGCCAAGACCCATCCGCGGCGGCACGTGCCGACCCGGGTGACGTGGACCGTGGGCATCGCCTCGGCCGCCATCGCGGGTTTCCTGCCCATCGGGGAGGCCGCCGAGCTGACCAACATCGGCATTCTGCTGGCGTTCGTGGTGGTGTGCGTCGCGGTGATCGTGCTGCGGTACAAGCGGCCCGACCTGCCGCGCACGTTCCGTACCCCCGGAATGCCGGTGGTGCCCGCGATCGGGGTGGTCTTCTCGCTCTGGCTGATCACGTTCCTGGAGTGGCAGACCTGGGTGCGCTTCGCGGTGTGGTTTTTGATCGGCCTGGTCATCTACTTCGCGTACTCCCGCCGGCACTCCGAGCTGGGTAAGGCGGAGCGGGAGAACACCGGCCCGGAGGGCCGCGACGGGCGGCTGTGACGGCCGGAGCCGACCCGCCGGGCCCCGGACACTACGGCCTTTCCGGAACACGACGGAGCGCCCCTGGACCGTGGTCCTGGGGCGCTCACGTTTCCGTGTGCGGCGGTGGCCGGCCCGGCCCGGGAGGGTGGCCCCGGGCGGTGCGGTCCGTGTGCCGCTGCGGCTGCGGCTGCGGCTGCCTGCTCACCGGGCTCAGTACGCCGAGTTGACGTTGTCCATCGAGCCGTAGCGATCGGCGGCGTAGTTGGCGGCGGCCGTGATGTTGGCGACCGGGTCGGTCAGGTCGTTGGCCGTGCCCTCGACGTGGTAGCGGTCGAAGGTGGGCTGGATGACCTGGAGCAGACCCTTGGACGGGATGCCGTTCTTGGCGTTGATGTCCCAGTCGTTGACGACGTTCGGGTTACCGCTGGACTCGCGCATGATGTTGCGGTGCAGGCCCTCGTAGCTGCCGGGGATGCCCTTCTTCTTCATGATGTCCAGCGATTCCTTGATCCAGCCGTCCAGGTTGTTCGCGTAGTGCGGCTTGGACTCGACCGGCTTGCGGTCGGCGGCACGGCTGGCGGCCTCCTTGGCGGTGTGGCCCTGGCCGGCCACGGCGGTGACCTTCACCGAGTCGGCGAGGGTCTTGGTGTCCGCCGCGTCCTTCGCGTCGCCGGCCTTGGGCGCGTCGGCGGCCTTGGTGTTCGCACCCGTGGGCTGGCCGTTCGCGGAGACCGGCTTGACCGCGGCGGAGGCGGCGGCGTGCGCGTCACCGGTCGCGGCGGGGACCGTCAGGGCCGCGGTGGCACCGGCGGCGGCCAGCACGGCGACGGAGAGCTTGTGGGTCTTGGTCACGCGGACGGAGCGGAGCAGGGTGTGAGCGGTCATGCGGGGGATTCCTCTTCCAATCACTGAAATGAGCGGGCGGCAGCCATTGGCGGGAGGTACGAGCAGGAAGCCACTGGCGGCACGAGAACCGAGTTCTTGTCCGCGTCCGCCCCGAGGGCATTTACGCGACGCATCAACCCGGCGCCTCAGCAATGATTAGCGACGGCCAAATTGGAAAGCAATAGCCGCTCATCGGGCCCCGGCTACGGCCCCTTTACGTAGAAAGGGCCTTTCGGCGCGTCTCAGTCCATGAGCGCGGGCCGTAACGCGCCCACGGCGGTTTACTAAGTAAGGCCGTACGGGACTGAAGTCCCGTGCTGCGCGTCACGTTCGGGGCCGGGCACGCCGTCCACCGGAAACCCCTTGAAATGGCCTCGGAACCCGGTTTTCGAGCCACCTACGGAAAACCTTGTGGCCCGCGTCACCGTTTGACGTGGGGCTGCACCGGTAAGTGGTGCCGGTCACCTGGAAAAGGGATTGATCGGGGGAATCTATGAGCGCAATAGGCGTTCGGGAAACAAAAACACGGCCGACCGGTCGGCCGGCCGCGGGGGCGGCCTGTGGGGGCGGGGGTGCGGGGCAGTGCGGGGCAGTGCGGTGGGGGTGGTGCGGTGGGGGTGGTGCGGTGGAGGGTGCGGCCGGACGGCGGGGCGCGGCCGGGCGGCGGGGCGGGGCGGGTGGGCGGCGAACCGAGCCGGGGCCAGCCGACCTGTCCGCCACACGGGGCGATCGCACACGTACCCCCACCGGGGGCCTACCCGGGCGTAGCCCCGCCGAAGCCCACGCCGCGCGGCCGAACCGAGCCGGGGCCGAAGCTCGCGCGGCCGAACCGGACCAGGGCCAAAGCTCACGCGGCCGAACCGGACCAGGGCCGAAGCTCACGCGGCCCGTCCGAGCCGCACGCGAACCGAGCCGGGGCCAGCCGACCCGTCCGCCACACGGGACGCACGCGCACATCCCCCCACCGGGGGCCTACCCGGGCGTAGCCCCGCCGAAGCCCACGCCGCGCGGCCGAACCGAACCGGAGCCGAAGCTCACGCGTCCAGACCGAACCGGGGCCGAAGCTCACGCGTCCAGACCGAACCGGGGCCGAACCGGGGCCGAGCCGAGCCGGTCTCGAACCGCGGCCAGGCCGCCCGCCATACGGGGCGCGCGCCCGCATCCCCCCACCGGGGGCCTACCCGGAGCGGGCCGGGACGAAGCCACAGTCCGCCGCCCCGGAACAGGCCCTCAGCCCTGAAGCGACTTCCAGAACTCCTCGAAGGACAGCTTGCCGTCCGCGTTCGCGTCCTTGGCCGCGATGACGGCCTCGGCGACCGGCCCGGTGACGTAGGGGTCCCCCATCTCCGCCATCGCCCGCTTGTACTCGTCCGCGGTGATCAGGCCGTCGCCGTCCGCGTCGAACCGGTCGAACGCCGCCTTGGCCGCCTCGATGTCTGCCATGGGAGTGCCCCCTTGAAGTCGCTGTGCCACTGAATTGACCTGGGTACATTAACCGACTGTCACCACACCCCCGCCCCCGCCCCGGCCCGTTCTCCCGGCCCCGGCGCCCGGGGCAGCCGCCGGCCCGGCCTCCCCGGCTCAGCCGCCGGTCCGGCGCGCCAGGTAGACCGCCGTACGGCTGTCCGGCGACGCCGCCACCTCGGCCGGGGTCCCGGTGGCCACGATGCGTCCGCCGGCCGCGCCGCCGCCCGGCCCCAGGTCGACGACGTGGTCCGCGCCCGCGACCACCCCCATGTCGTGCTCGACGACCACCACGGTGTTGCCCGCGTCCACCAGCCCGTGCAACTGCCGCAGCAGCACCTCGGTGTCGGCCGGGTGCAGGCCGGTGGTGGGTTCGTCCAGGAGGTAGAGGGTGTGGCCCCGGTGGGCGCGCTGGAGTTCCGTGGCGAGTTTGATGCGCTGGGCCTCGCCGCCGGACAGCTCGGTCGCGGGCTGACCCAGGCGCAGGTAGCCGAGGCCGACGTCCTGGAGGGTGCGCAGGCTGCGGGCGGCGGCCGGTACGTCGGCGAGGAAGTCCGCCGCGGTGTCCACCGTCATGCCGAGCACGTCCGCGACGGTACGGCCGCGGTAGGTGATCTCCAGCGTCTCGGCGTTGTAGCGGGCGCCGTGGCAGGTCGTGCAGGGCGCGTACGTACCGGGCAGGAAGAGCAGCTCGACGGCGATGAAGCCCTCGCCCTGGCAGGTCTCGCAGCGGCCGCTCGCGACGTTGAAGGAGAAGCGGCCCGCCGTGTAGCCGCGGGCGCGCGCTTCGTCGGTGGCGGCGAAGACCTTGCGTACGGCGTCGAAAAGGCCCGTGTAGGTGGCGAGATTGGAGCGCGGGGTGCGGCCGATGGGCTTCTGGTCGACGCGGACGAGGCGGTCCACCGCCTCCAGGCCCTCGGCCTCGGCGAGCTGTGCCCGCGCGGCGCTCTCCTCGTCCTCCTCCGGACCGGCACCGAGGTGGTCCGCCACGGCGTCCGCGAGGACCCGGGTGACCAGCGTGGACTTGCCCGACCCGGAGACGCCGGTGACGGCCGTGAAGACGCCGAGCGGGAAGGCGGCGTCCACCCCGCGCAGGTTGTGCAGGGTGACGCCGTGCAGGGACAGCTGCCCGGTGGGCTCGCGGGGCGGGCGCGCGGCGGGCGGCGCGGCGTCGAAGAGGAAGCGGCGGGTGGCGGACTCGGTGACCTGCGCGAGGTCCGCGACGGGCCCGCTGTGCAGGACCCGCCCGCCGTGCACGCCTGCCTCGGGCCCGACGTCCACGATCCAGTCCGCGTGCCGCACGACGTCCATGTCGTGCTCGACGACGAACAGGGTGTTGCCCGCTTCCTTCAGGCGGCCGAGGACGGTGAGCAGGGCTTCGGTGTCCGCCGGGTGCAGGCCCGCCGAGGGCTCGTCCAGTACGTAGACGACGCCGAAGAGGCCGGACCGGAGCTGGGTGGCCAGCCGCAGCCGCTGGAGTTCGCCGGAGGACAGGGTGGGGGCGGCCCGGTCCATGCTGAGGTAGCCCAGCCCCAGCTCGGTGAGGACGTCTGTACGGGCGACGAGGTCGCGGGCCAAGGTCGGCGCCACCCCGTCGCCGCCGGACACGGCCGTCGGGCGCAGCAGCTCGGCGAGGCCGCTGAGCGGCAGGCCGGAAAGCTCCGCGATGTCGCGGCCCGCGAAGGTGACGGCCAGTGCTTCCGGCCGCAGCCGCCGCCCGCCGCATGCGGGGCAGGGTGCGGAGACCAGGTAGCGCTGGACGCGTTTGCGCAGGGTCTCGCTCTTGGAGTCGGCGAAGGTGTGCAGTACGTAGCGCTTGGCGCTCATGTACTGGCCTTGGTAGGGCCGGTGGATGCGGCCCGCTTCCCGTACGGGGTGCACGGTGACGACGGGCTGCTCGTCGGTGAACAGGATCCAGTCCCGGTCGGCGGCCGGGAGGTCGCGCCACGGCTTGTCGATGTCGTATCCGAGCGCGGCCAGTACGTCCCGCAGGTTCTTGCCCTGCCAGGCGCCGGGCCAGGCGGCGATGGCGCCTTCCCGGACGGACAGCGACGGGTCCGGCACGAGCGATTCCTCGGTGACCCGGTGGACGCGGCCCAGGCCGTGGCACTCCGGGCAGGCACCGGCCGCGGTGTTCGGGGAGAAGGCGTCGGAGTCGAGCCGCTCCGAAGCGTCGTCCGGGTACGTGCCGGCGCGCGAGAACAGCATCCGCAGCGAGTTCGAGAGGGTGGTGACGGTGCCGACGGAGGAGCGGGAGGTGGGGGCCGAGCGCCGCTGTTCCAGGGCGACGGCGGGCGGCAGCCCGGTGATGTCCTCGACCTTCGGGGCGCCGACCTGGTGGATCAGGCGGCGTGCGTAGGGGGCCACCGACTCGAAGTAGCGGCGCTGCGCCTCGGCGTAGACGGTGCCGAAGGCGAGCGAGGACTTGCCGCTGCCGGACACGCCGGTGAACACCGTGACGGTGTCCCTCGGGATGTCCACGTCGACACTGCGGAGGTTGTGTTCCCGGGCGCCGCGCACCCGTACGTACGAGTCGGTCATGCCTTCCATGATCGGTCACCGCCGGGTCGGCAGCGCGCGGGCCCGCCCCCGTGGTCGGGGTGGGGGCGGGCCCGCGGCGGCCGTCACGCGAGGGCGTTGCGTACGCCTTCGCGGGCCTCTTCCCAGGGAGCGGGCGTGGCGATCAGCGCCCGCAGGCCCCTGACCTGGCGGGGCGGCACGCCGATCGCCAGGATGCCGGTGGCCTGCCCGTCGCGCCCGTAGAGGGCGACGGCCTTCCGGGCGTCCGGGTCCAGGACGGTGGCCTCGGACCGGTCGGCGCCGTTGAGCACGCCGTACGCCTGGATCTTCAGACCGTACTGGTCGGACCAGAAGTACGGGACGGGCGTGAAGGGGCGCCGTTCCCGTCCGGCGGCGGGGGCCAGTGCCCCGTCCCCGTCGTCCGGCAGGGTCTCCTCCAGTTCGGCGAGGAGGTTGCGGGCGGCGGCCATGCCCTGCTCGGTGGCGTTCATCCGGTGCTCGACGCGCAGGTGGCGTCCGTGCACGGGGTGTTGCCAGCGGGCCACGTCACCGGCCGCGTAGATGCCGGGCGCGGCGGCGCAGTACGCGTCGCAGCGCAGCCCGTCGGCGGTGTCCAGGGCCGGGTCGCCGCGCAGCCAGCCGACGGCGGGCTCCGAGCCGACGGCGACGAGGACGGTGTCGGCGGGCAGCCGGGTGCCGTCGGCCAGCCGTACGGCGGTCACGTGCCGCGCCGGCCCGTCGCCGTCCGCCTCGAAGCCGTCGACGGCCGCGGTGCGCAGCCGCACGCCGTGCTCCTGGTGCTCGGCCGCCAGCAGCTCGCCGATCTGCGGTCCGACCGTACGGGCCATCGGCAGCGCTTCCCGGCCGACGAGCGTGACCTGGTGGCCCAGCTCGCGCGCCACGGCCGCGGCCTCGCAGCCCAGGACGCCGTTGCCGACGACCACGAGGCGCCGGTCCGTGCCGGACAGGCGCTCCTTGAGGGCGAGCGCGTCCTCCAGGGTGCGCAGGGTGAGCACCCCGTCCAGACCGGCCGCGTCCGGCAGGGTGCGGGCCGCGACGCCTGTCGCGACGATCACACCGTCGCAGGTCAGCCGTTCGCCGCCGTCCAGGGTGAGGGTGCGGGTCGCGGTGTCCAGGCCGGTCGCCCGGGTGCCGAGGCGCAGGTCGAGGGCGAGGGTGTCGAGCTGGTCGGCGGCGCGCAGGTGCAGCTTGTCGGGCTGCCAGGCGCCCTGGAGGAGCTGCTTGGACAGCGGCGGCCGGTCGTACGGCGGGTGCGGCTCGTCGCCGACGAGGGTCAGCGTGCCGGTCCAGCCGAAGCGGCGCAGGGCCTCGGCGGCGGCGAGTCCCGCCGCCGAGGCGCCCACGACGGCGATGCGGCGGGGGGTCACTCGTGCACCTGGATCACGGCGGCCGGGCAGATGGCGGCGGCCTCGCGGACCATGTCGTGCTGGTCGGCGGGCGGCGCGGCGTCGAGGAGGACGACCACGCCGTCCTCGTCACGCTGGTCGAAGACGTCGGGCGCGATCAGCACGCACTGGCCGGCGGCGCAGCACTTGTCGGCGTCGAGGGTGATGTTCATGGCAGGTGGCTCCTGAAGGCAGACGGGACGGAAAGGAGGGGTGTCACCAGGTGACGGGCAGGCTGTGGCAGCCGTAGATCGCCATGTCGCTGCGGTACGGGATCTCGTCCACGGGGACCGCGGGCCGCATCTCCGGGAAGCGGCGCAGCAGCGTGCCGATGACGACCTGGAGCTCGACGCGGGCCAGCGCCTGGCCGAGGCACTGGTGGATGCCGTAGCCGAAGGCGACGTGGTGCTGGGCGTTGGGGCGGCACACGTCGAGCGCGTCGGGGTCCGCGAAGACCTCCGGGTCGCGGTTGGCGGACGGTACGGCCACCACGACGCCCTCGCCGGCCCGGATGAACTGACCGCCGATCTCGATGTCCTCCGTGGCGGCGCGGCGCGGGCCGTTGCGGATGATGCTGTGGAAGCGCAGCAGTTCCTCGACGGCGCCGCGGATCAGGTTCGGCTCGGCACGCAGCCGGTCCGCGGCCTCCCGGTCGCGCATCAGGGTGAGCGCGCTCAGGCCGATCATGTTGGCGGTGGTCTCGTGACCCGCGATGAGCAGCAGCGCGGCGAAGGCCACCACGTCGTCGTGGGTGATCTCGCCCGGCACCTGCTGCTCGGTGATCAGACGGCCCAGGATGTCGTCGCCGGGCGCCGCCTCCTTGGCGCTCACCAGCTGATGCAGGTAGGAGCGCAGTTCGGTTCGCGCGCTCTCCCGCTCCTCGTGGCTGACCGTGCGGGAGAGCAGGGTGCCGGTGAGCCGCTGGAACACCTCGTGGTCGTCGTAGGGGACGCCGAGCAGCAGGCTGATGACGAGCGAGGGCACCGGCAGGGCCAGCGCCTCGACGAGGTCCACGTCCTGGCCCGCACGCTGCTCCATGGCGTCGCACAGTTCGTCGGTCAGGCGCTGGATCTCGGGGCGCATCGCCTCGACCCGCTTGACCATGAACTCCCGGGTGACCATGCGGCGCAGCCGGGTGTGCTCGGGCGGGTCCATGCGGATGAAGCCGCGGTGTTCGGTGGTGGCGCCGCCGGTCATGCCGCTGAGCGGGTAGCCGGGGCGGGTGGTGTCGGAGCTGAAGCGGGTGTCGCCCAGGATGGCGCGGATGTCGGCGTACCGGGTGGCCAGCCAGGCTTCGGTGCCGTCCGGCAGCGAGATCTTCGACAGCGGCGCCTCGGTGCGCAGCCGGGCGAACTCGGCGGGCGGGTCGAACGGGCAGCCCTGCGGCGGCTGCACGGGCAGCGCGGGCGCGGCGGCCGGCGCGGGGGCGGGAGAAGCGGGGGAAGCGGGAGAGGGAGTCATGTCGCTCCTTGGGAGCACGCGGGCAGGGGCGTGCGCCCTGTGTCGGACGTTCACCTAACGCCCGTAAACTTACATGCGTAATGCAGGGGTGTGACGGCGGGGGTGGGGGGTGGTGATCGATGAGCGGCACACCGCGTCGGCGGGGCGCCGGAAATGGCCGGATCGCTCCCGGAGAGCCCGGCTCGGGAAGTAACACCCGGTTCAGGAGTGCTGGTTCGGGAACGAAAGCCCCCGGTTCAGGAGCTCAGTCCGCCCGCTCCATCAGCAGACGCAGGATCTCGTCCACATAGCGGTACAGCCGCTCGGCGTCCTTGCGGCTGGGCATGACCTGCCACAGCATGACCCGGCCGTGCACCGCCGCCCACAGCACGTACGGCGCCTCTTCGCGCGTCCCGCGCACCCGCCACCCGGCGGCCTCGCAGGCGGTGAGGGCATCGTGCAGACCCCGCACCAGGCGGCCCGCCGGGTGCCCGGCCAGCCGCTCCGGTTCGACCGGCGTCTGGCGGGTCTCGTACAGGAGGCGGTACTTGGCGGGGTGCTCGACGGCGTACCGGCAGTACGCGCGCAGCTGGGCGCGGAGCAGGTCCACCGGGTCGTCGGTGTCCGCCGCCGCCGATGCCTGCGCCATCGCCGCCCGCAGCCGCTCGTAGCTGACCTCCAGCGCGGCCCACACCAGCTCGGTCTTGTCGGCGAAGTGCCGGTAGATGCTGGGAGCGGCGACGCCCGCCTCGCGGGCCACGGCGCGCAGCGACAGGGCGTCCTCACTGCCGACCTCTTCGAGGAGGCGCTCGGTGGCGCGCAGGAGCTCCTCCCGCAGGCGCTCGCCCTGCCCGCGCGGATTACGGGACCGCACGGCCGCACTCTCACCCACCGCCGTCACGCCCTTTCCGCGCACCGCGCCGCTGTCCACCGTTCGCCGTCCACCGGGCGGAGCGGCCGCCCGGCAGGCCCGTGGCCGTGATGTCCACGACCGGTCCGGGCCGGTCCTCAGGGTTTCACATCGCGGAACGCTCCCTCACCGGGCCATCCGGCGCGACACCGCCGGCCGCGCACCCGTCAGCGGCCCATGGTCAGTCCGGCGCCCTCCGCTCCCCGGCTGAGGACGGCCTCGCGGATGCCCTCCCGGACGTCGGGACGGTCCCCGGTGGCGGCGAGGTTGACCATGCGCAGCGGGGGCCCGTGGGCGGAGAGCTGGGGGATGTACTCGGCCTTGGTGACCCGCCAGCGCTCCCCGTCCTTCGCGGGCGGCTCGAAGCGGAAGCGGGCGATGCTGCCCCAGTTGCCGCGCGGCCTCTCCATGATCCCGGCGATCTGGTCGCCCATGCCGTAGACGACCCAGGTGCCGTTCAGCTTCTCGTACGGCTGCGGGGTGTGCGCGTGCGTCCCGACGACGAGGTCGATGTCGGGCCGGCCGCCGGTCTTCGACTCCGTGAGCGCCTTGGCCACCTTGAGCTGCTGCTCGTCCGGCTCCGTCTGGTACTCGGTGCCCCAGTGCGGGCTGACCACGACGACGTCGGCACCGGCCCGGCGGGCGGCCCGCGCGTCCGCGACGACCTTCCCGGCGTCGATGACGCCGACGGTCCACGGCTTGCCCTGCGGCTGCGGGACGCCGTTCGTGCCGTACGTGTACGAGAGCTGGGCCACCCGCGCCCCGCCGGGCGCCTTCAGCAGCGCGGGCCGGCGGGCCTCGGCCGCGTCGCGGGCCGATCCGGTGTGCTTGATCCCGGCCCGGTCCAGCCGGTCGAGGGTGCGCCGGACGCCTTCGGCGCCGTCGTCGAGGGTGTGGTTGGACGCGGTGGAACAGGAGTCGTAGCCGGTGGCCTTGAGTGCGTCGGCCACCTGGGGCGGCGCCTTGAAGGCCGGATATCCGGTGAACGGGCCGCCGTCGGGCCCGAAGGGCGTCTCCAGGTGGCAGATCGCCAGGTCGGCGCCCTCGATCACCGGTTTCACCCCGGCGAGGATGGGCCGGTAGTCGTACCCGCCGCCTCCGGCGTCCTGGCGCGCCGTCTCCAGTACGGACGGGTACGAGGCGATGACGTCCCCGGACGCGGCGAGGGTGAAGCCCCGGGAGGCCCGGTGTCCAGAGTGCTGCGGCGCGGCGGTCGCGGCGGCGGAAGCGCGGTCGCCCGGCTCGGCGGCGGGGCGCGCGGGCCGTCCGGAGCCCTGCTGGGCCGCGCAGCCCATGGCCAGGGATATCAGGAGCAGGGCGGCGCCGTACGGTCGGTACTGGTTCATGCCCTCACGCATAACAGCCCAAAAGGTGCAATAAACCGATTAATCACCTCTTTGCGCCACTGTCCAGCGCCACCGCCCGTCCGGGGCGCATCGGCTCGCGCGGACCGGCGGCGCCCGCGCATAATTCCTGCGCACCGGAGCACGCCGCGCGGCTACTGTGCCCGGATGGTACGAGTCCCACCGAGCGACGACCTGTTCCCCACCGATCTCCCCGTATACGCCACCGTGGGCAGCACCCCGGACGGGCGCGCGTGGCTGGACCGGCTGCCCGCCACCGTCCGGTCCGTCCAGGAGGAGTGGGACCTGCGGCTGGGCGCGCCGCTGCACGGCGGCAGCTGCTCGTGGGTCGCCCCCGTGCACCTTCCGGACGGCGGCGACGCGGTGCTCAAGGTGACCTGGCCGCACCGCGAGGCCGCCGGGGAGGCACCGGCCCTGCGCGCCTGGGACGGCAGCGGCGCCGTACGGCTGCTGCGCCACGACCGGGAGCGGTACGCGTTGCTGGTCGAGCGCTGCGCACCGGGCGGCGAACTGGACGGCAGTCCGCTGCCCGCCGACGCACGGCTGCTGCTCGCCGCCGGCGTCCTGCGCGAGCTGTGGGCCGCGCCCGCACCGCCCGACGGCGAACTGGAGCGGGTCGCCGACGTGTGCGCCGAATGGGCCGGCACGATCGAGGACCGGATGGCCCGGATCCGGCCCGGCTACGACCCCGGGCTCGTCCGGCTCGGCGCCCGGCTGCTGCGCGAACTGCCCGCCACCGCCACCCGCGAGGTCGTGGTGCACGGCGACTTCAACCCCGGCAACATCCTCTCCGCGCGGCGCCGTCCGTGGCTGGCCATCGACCCCAAGTCCATGGTCGGCGACCCGGGTTACGACCCCTGGCCGCTGCTGGAACAGATCGACGACCCCTTCGAGTACGACGATCCGCGCCCGGTCCTGCGCGAACGCTTCGCCCTGGTGGCCGACGCCCTCGACGAGCCCCCGGCCCGCCTGCTGGCCTGGGCGACGGCCCGCACGGTGGAGAACGCCCTGTGGTGCGCCGATCAGGGGGACGTCCAGGACGGCGAGGAGGAGCTGGAGGTGGCGGCGACGCTGGCCGCGCTGGCGGGCCTGTGAGGCTCAGCCGTAGCGGCGGAACAGCTCCTGGAGACAGTCCTCCAGCCTGCTCGCCAGCAGGGCCGGGGTCAGATCGTCGCGCCCCAGCTCCCGCCAGGGCATCCCGACCTTCTCGGCGTCCGGGGCGAACGCGAGGGCGTCCAGGACGCGCCAGTACAGATGATCCGCGGGTGCCTCGCTCAGCGTTCCGCCGGCCGCCAGGTACTCGTCGGCCAGCCGCATCCCCGCCGGGACCCCGTGCAGGAGGGCCAGGGCCGTCGAGCAGTGCGCCACGTCCAGGTCGGCCGGCCCCCAGGACGTCTCCACCCAGTCGACGACGCCCGTGATCCGCAGGCCACTGCCCCGACCGGTGAAAAGCACATTGCCGGGATGGAAGTCCCGGTGCAGGAGACACGGCCGGTACGCGGGGGGATCGCGGCGGATGACGTCCACGGCCCGCTGCCACAGCTCGGGGCGGCCGGTGCGGTCGGGCAGCCGCACCCGGTCCGGCGCTGCCCACGCCTCGTACTCGCGCGGGCGGGCCTCGGCCGGGACCCGTACCCGGTGGATGCCGACGAGCTGACGAGCCAGCAACGGCGTCCGCGGGGCCGCCTCTTCCTCGTCCACGCGCACGCTGCCGGGCAGCAGCGACATCAGCAGCGACGGGTGGTCGCAGTGCGCCGCCGTCGCGTCCACCGCACGGAACTCCGCCACGGGTACGTCCGTCCCGCCGAGCAGACGCAGGACGTCCGCCTCGCGCGTCAGCAGACCCTCCGCGTGCCGCGCGAAGAACGGCCGGACGAAGGATCTGAGCACCAGCCACCGGGGCTCACCACACCCGCCGATCCGCAGCCGCCGCATCTGCGACGTCCAGCCGCCGCGCAGCCGTTCGGCGGCCTCGACCCGGCAGCCGCCGCCGGTCTGCTGCTCCACCCAGGCGCGCGTGTCCTCCCACCCGCGGTCGTCGCAGCCGGCTGCCGAGACATCCATGTTCCCACTCGTCACCATGGCCACAACGTAGAGCGCCGGTCCCGGCTCAGGCCACCTCGATTCCGTACTCCTGCACCAGCGCCTCCAGGCCGCCCTCGTAGCCCTTGCCGCCGAGGACGAAGTCCCAGTCGCCGTTGGCGCGGCGGCGGAAGGAGCCGAGGACCAGCGCCGTTTCGCCGCTGCGCCCGTCGGAGACCTCCAACTGCCCGAGTTCGGTGCCGGACGCGTCGACCAGGCGGATGCACGCGTCGGTGAAGCCGGACAGGTCCGCGTGCGGGTCGGTCTCCGGGTCGACGGCCGCGACGAGGACGAACCGGTCGGCGGCAGCGGGCAGGGCGTCGAAGTCCACCTGTACGGCGGCACGGTCGGGGGCGAAGCCGGACAGCATCCGTACGGTGCCGTCCGGGGTGCGCGGGTTGTTGTAGAAGACGAAGTGGTCGTCGCTCAGTACGCGGTCGCCCTGGCAGACCAGCGCGCAGACGTCGAGGGAGACGCTGCCCGACCAGTTCATGCCGAGGATGCTGCTCGCGTCCCGCTGCGCCTCCGGGGCCGGGTCCTGTGCCGTCTCCTCCTCGTCGGCTTCGGCGGGCGCCTGCCGCCGGTCCGGGGCCGGGGCGGCGCCGAGGCGTCCGCGCAGGCCGTGGCGGGCCAGCAGGTCGACCAGTTCGGGGCCGCTGACGAGGGTGAGCGGCTTGCCGTTGGCGAAGGCGTGGGCGCCGGGGCCGAAGCGGGAGGTGGTCACCAGTACGCCCTTGTTGGCGCCCTCGGACTGGACGGTGCCGAACAGGTCGCGCACGGCGGTCGGCGGCACGGTGTTGCGGTAGCGCTTCACCTGCAAGATGATCTTGCCGCCCCGGATGGGGTCGGAGTCCAGCGCGTCCACGTCCACCCCGCCGTCCCCGGACCGCTGGGTCGTCACGGCCTGCATCCCCATCGCGCGGAACAGCTCGGCGACCAGCCCCTCGAAGGCGATCGGGTCCATGGTGAACAGGTCCGGCTCGGCTTCGCCGCCGTGCGTCACCACGCCGCCGCCGACGTCCCCCGGCTGCCGCGCCGGCCGGACGGTGGCCCGCTGGTCGGGGCGCGCGGACAACTGGCCGCGCAGTCCGCCGGTGAGGCAGTCCACCGCGCTGACCTGCGACAGGTGCAGCTCCTCGAAGGAGTCCCTGAGGGCCGTGACGGTGGCCAGGCACAGCTGCGCGGGGCGCCCGGTGGCCGGGTCCACGTCGTCGACGAAGCCGTTGACCACCACGGAGCCGAGCGTGCGGGACGGGTCCGCCGCGAACAGGTCGTGCACCACCAGCAGGACGGACTGGGCCAGCACGTCGCGGTAGGCCGCCCGCCGCTGGGTCACCGGCCGGGCGACGTCCTTGTCCTGGTCGGCCGCGTACATGTAGCGCACCGACTTGGCCGCGGGCACAATGTCGTAGCCGGGCAGTTCCCAGTCCAGTACGAGCTGACGGGCCGCCGGGTCGAAAGCGGCGTGGACCCGACGCGGGAAGCCCTGCGGCCAGCCCGTGGCGGCGTACAGCGCGGCGGAGAAGTACTCCACCACCGCGTCGGGGTCGCCGCCGCGCAGACCCGTCAGCAGCTCCTCGACCGCGGCGTTGTAACTCCTGATCTCCGCCAGCTGACCGGCGGCCCACTGGTCGTACTGCCGCCGGTAGTCCTCCAGTTGACGCAGGCGCTGCGCCTCCGCCGCCTGCGCGGCGTGCCAGTCGTGCTCGTAACGGACCCGCGCCTCTTCCTGCGCCTGCGCGCGGCGGGCCCCGCCGAGGCTCCAGCCGGTGGCCTGCGGCTGGTACGCGGACGGGTCGGGCATCGGTACGGGAACGGCGAGCCGGCCGGGTGCGAACGCCTCGACGTACTCGGGGCGGCGCAGCGCGTCGGCGGTGAACGCCGGGGCCCGGCAGCCGTCGGCCAGCAGGCCGGACAACTCCGCCATGCGCGCGTCCAGTTCCTCGGTGCGGCGGCGGGCGTCGGCCTCGCGCTGCTGCCGGTACGCGTCCCGGCGTTCGCGCTGCATGCGGGCCATGGCGCGTTCGGTGTCGCGCTGTTGCCGCTCCTGGTCGCGGCGGGCCTGTTCCCCGGCTCGCCGCTGAGCCTCCTGGCGGCGCTGCTGCTGACGCTGCGCCTCGGCCCAGACGGCCACTAATCCGTTGGAGCGGCGACTCATGTGGATCTACGTCCTCCCCTGGGGCAGCCCGCCCCGAAACAGCCCGCGCAGGCCCGTCCACCAGCGGGTATTCATCCGACTTTAGCGGGATCCCGACGGGTCGTCCCCCGCCGGGTCGGACCTGATCCGGCGGGGACGGCCGGGTCAGGGCCGCAGCGACCCGGAGGAGGGCGGTCAGTGACCGGAGGCGGACGTCCGGCGGCGCCCCGGAGGCGGGACTTCAGCGCCCCAGGAGCGCGCCCAGGCGTTCCAGCAGGGGCAGCAGCGCGGTGCGTTCCTCGGGCGTGAGCGCTTCGAGCGCGCCGCGCACGGCGTGCATGTCGGCGCGCACCCGGAGGGCGAGCGCCCGGCCCTCTTCGGTGGCGGTGACCACCTTGCTCCGGCGGTCCCGGGGCGCGGCCTCCCGCCGTACGAGTCCGCGCTCCTGCATCCGCGCGATGAGCCGGGTCGCGTTCGAGGCGTCGCAGACCAGATGGCCGGCGAGCGCGCTCATCGAGAGCGGCTCCTCCAGGGCGATGAGCGCGCGGGCCTGTGCGGTGCTCAGGCCGTGCCGCAGGGCGGCCGCGGCGAGGTCGTCGTAGTAGCCGCGGACCGTACGGGCGAACGGCGGGAGGAGGTCGTCGGGGGCGGGCCGGATGGTGTCGGACACGCGGCCAGGGTAGCGGGTTACTTGACTTCGGCAATCGTTGGTATTTACATGGAACGAGTGCTTGACCTTGTCAAGCGAACCGACCGGGTGGCGGGACCGCACCCCGCCCTCGCCACCCGGCCCCGCTCCACCCCGTACGCATCGGAGACACCATGACCAGCAGCACCCCCGAGCAGCCGGACGCCGTGGTCGCGCGGCTGCGCGCCACCTTCCGCACCGGCCGCACCGCCCCTCTGGAATGGCGCACCGACCAGCTGCGACGGCTGCGTGCCCTGCTCACCGAGCACGGCACGGACTTCGCCGCCGCCCTCCACGCGGACCTGGGCAAGGGCGAGACCGAGGCGTACCGCACCGAGATCGACTTCACGCTGCGCGAGATCGACCACACCCTCGACCACCTGGAGGAGTGGCTGCGGCCCGAGCCCGCGCCGGTGCCGCCCCACCTGAGCGGCGCGGAAGCGTGGACGGTGTACGACCCGCTGGGCGTCGTCCTGGTCATCGCCCCCTGGAACTACCCCCTGCAACTGCTGCTCGCGCCGATCGTCGGCGCCCTGGCGTCCGGCAACTGCGTGGTCGCCAAGCCCAGCGAGATGGCGCCCGCCACCTCCGCCGCCGTGGCCCGCCTGCTGCCCCGCTTCCTGGACGCGGACGCGGTCGCGGTGGTCGAGGGCGCCGTCCCGGAGACGACGGCCCTGCTGGAGCAGCACTTCGACCACATCTTCTACACGGGCAACGGCACCGTCGGCCGCATCGTGATGCGCGCGGCGGCCGAGCACCTGACCCCGGTCACCCTGGAGCTGGGCGGCAAGTCACCCGCCTTCGTGGACCGCGGCACGGACGCCGACGCGGTCGCCGCGCGGCTGGTGGCCGGCAAGTTCCTCAACGCGGGCCAGACCTGCGTGGCGCCGGACTACGTCCTGACCGACCCGGAGACGGCAGCCCGCCTGGAGTCCGCCCTCGCCCGCGCGGTCACCGCCCTCTACGGCGACGACCCCGCCGCCGCGCCGAACTACAGCCGCATCGTCAACGAGCGGCACTTCGACCGGCTGACCGGCCTGCTCGACTCCGGCCGCACGGTCACGGGCGGCACCCACGACCGGGACCGCAAGTACATCGCGCCGACCGTGCTCGGCGGCGTGGCGCCCGACGCCCCGGTGATGCGGGAGGAGATCTTCGGGCCGATTTTGCCCGTCGTCGAGGTGGCGGACCTGGACGCGGCCATCGATTTCGTCAACGACCGGGACAAGCCGCTGGCCCTGTACGCCTTCACGGAGTCCGAGGAGACCCGGCGGCGGCTGACCGGGGAGACCTCGTCGGGCGGTCTCGGCTTCGGTCTGCCGGTCGCCCATCTGACCGTGTCCGACCTGCCGTTCGGCGGGGTCGGGGAGAGCGGGATGGGCCGCTACCACGGCCGGTACTCGATCGAGACGTTCAGCCACCGCAAGGCCGTCCTTTCCAAGCCGCTGGCCTGAGGTCCACGTACGGCCGTACCCGGCACACCTCCACCTCTCCCCCATAAAAATCTCTCCAGACTGGGAAACGTAACGTCTTGATCTGAGAACTTCACATGTGCTTTTGTTTGAAGCATCATGAACGACGTGATCCCTGAGAACGCGACGTCGGCGGCGGTCCGGCTCTCCGGGGCCTCCGGGCCCCCGGAAGCGGGCCGCCGCCCGGTCGTCGGCGTATCGCTGAAGCTCTACTTCGGTCTGGCCGCGACGCGCACGTGGCTCGCGGACGTCGCCGCCCTGAAGGGCGCCCTCGCGGAACTCCCCCGCCCCGTCGACCTGTTCGTCCTGCCGTCCTTCCCCGCCCTGGCCGACGCCCGGGAACTGCTGGCCGGCACCGGCGTCGCGTACGGCGCCCAGGACGTGCACTGGGCCGAGTCCGGCGCGTGGACCGGCGAGGTGTCCGCGGGCATGCTCGCCGAGGCGGGCGCCCGGTACGTCGAAGTCGGCCACGCGGAGCGGCGCCGCCACTTCGGCGAGACGGACGCGACCGTGGCCGCCAAGACCGGCGCCGCCGTACGGGCCGGGCTGGTACCCGTCATCTGCGCGGGCGAGCGGCACGACAACGGCCTCGCGCAGGCCGTCGAGGAGACGCTGATCCAGGTACGGGCCGCCCTCGGCGGCGCGGGACCGGACAGCGAGGTGATCGTCGCCTACGAACCGGTCTGGGCCATCGGCGCCCGCGAACCGGCGCCCGCCCGGCACGTACGGACGGTGGCCTCGGCCGTCCGCACCTGCCTGCGCGACCACGGCGTGCGTGGCCGGGTCGTCTACGGCGGCACCGCCGGGCCGGGCACCTTCGGCCGGCTGGCCGGCAGTGTCGACGGCCTGTTCCTCGGCCGGCTCGCCCACGACACCGCCAACCTGCGTCACGTCCTCGAAGAAGTCGCCGCGGCCACCGTGCCCGCCCCGCTTCCCCTCCGCCCCTAGGGAGTTCACCGTGCAGGACACGTACCGCATCGCCCTCGGCGCCGACGACGCCGCGACCGCCATGAAGGACACCATGGCCGCGTACCTCACCGAACGCGGCCACCGGGTCACCGACCTGAGCGCCGCGGACGGCGAGGACTACCCCGACGTCGCGGAGCGGGTCGCGCGCAGCGTCGCACGCGGTGAGCACGAGCGCGCCGTCCTGGTCTGCGGCACCGGCATCGGCATGGCCATCGCCGCCAACAAGGTGCCGGGCATCCGGGCCGCCCAGATACCGGACAGCTACAGCGCGGAGCGCGCCCGCAAGTCCAACGACGCGCAGATCGCCTGCTTCGGCAGCCGCACCATGGGCGTGGAGGCCGCCCTGGTCTGCCTGGAACACTGGCTGGTCTCCGACTTCGCCGGGGGCGGTTCGGCGCCCAAGGTGGAGAAGATCAAGCAGGTCGAGTCGCGCAACCTGACCTCCCCGGGCCTGCCCGCGGCCTGAGCCCCGCCCCCTGCCCCGCCCTCCCCTCCCCCTTCGAAAGGCGGTCACGACCATGCGTGCAGTTGTCATCGAGGAACCGCACAAGCTGTCCGTCAGCCAGGTCCCCGACCCGGTGCCCGGCCCGGACGACGTGGTCGTCAAGGTGACCGCCGCCGGGCTGTGCGGCACCGACGTGCACATGCTGGCGGGCGAGTTCGGGCCGACGCGGTACCCGGTGATCCCCGGACACGAGTTCTCCGGCGAGATCGTGGCGGTGGGCTCGGCGGTGACCGGTCTCGCCGAGGGCGACGCCGTGGCCGCCGACCCGGCGGTCTACTGCGGTACGTGTCACTTCTGCGCCATCGGCCACGGCAATCTCTGCGAGAAGTGGGGCACCATCGGCATCACGGTGGACGGGGCCGCCGCCGAGTACGTCAAGGTCCCGGCCGGCAACTGCTACCGCCTCCCGGAGACCGTCGCGCTCCGGCACGCCCCGCTGATCGAGCCGCTCTCCACCATCCTGCGCGGCTTCGACATCGTCGGCCCCAAGCTCGGCGACCACTTCCTGATCTACGGCGCGGGCACCATGGGCCTGCTCTACCTCCAAGTCGCCCAGCGCGCGGGCGCCGCGTCGGTCTCGGTGGTCGACATCAACGAGGACCGGCTGGCGGTCGCCCGGCAGCTGGGCGCGGACGCCGTCGCCACCAGCGCCGACCACCTCACCGCCGGGCATCCGCTCGGCTGGCAGGTGGTCACCGACTGCACCGGCAACGTACGGGCCATCGAGGACGGCCTGACCCGGCCGATCCGCGGCGGCACGTTCCAGCAGTTCGGCTGCGCGCCCGACCAGGAGATGGCGCGGTTCTCACCGTTCCGGGTCTACAACGACGAGATCCGCATCGTCGGCAGCATGGCGATCCTGCACACGTACGGCCGGGCGGTCGAGATGCTGGGCAAGGGCGTGATCGACTGCGAAACCATGATCACGCACCGCTTCGGGCTGGACCAGTACGCGGAGGCCCTGCGGACCTTCGAACTGGGCACCGGGCGGAAACTGCAGATCGTTCCGAACGGGCCGGTGGACTGAGGGGCTCGTCGGGTAGGCGCCGGCCATGTGGCGACGAGTGGCACAGAATCTGGTCTGGGCCGTACCGCCCGCACTGGTCTTCGTATGGTTGACGGTGTGGTGGGACGGGCGGCCGTGGAGCGACATGCTGGTACGCGGGCTGAGCGCCTGGTTCGGCTGGACCGTGGTGCTCACCGTCTCGGACTGGCGGCGGGAACGCCGGTCCGCGAAACGGACCCCGCAGAAGACCGACTGACGGCCACCACTGTCCTCACCCCTCAGAAAATGCTCGTCCGCCCCGAGAAGTAGTGCCCCGCTCCAAGGTCCTCCAGGAGGGACGGACGCTCCGGGTTCCAGCCCACCAGCTCGCGGGTCAGGGCGCTCGACGTGGGATTGTCGACCGGCACCATGCCGGAGAGGAAGCCGAACCGCCCGCCCGCCTCCTCGGGGGTGATGCCGACGGCGGGCACGCCCAGCCCGGCACCGATCGCTTCGGCGATGTCACGGAACGGCACGCCTTCCTCGGCCGTTCCGTGCAGGACCGAGCCGGCCGGCGCGGCTTCCAGCGCGAGCCGGAACAGGCGGGCCGCGTCGCGCCGGTGCACCGCGGGCCAGCGGTTGGCGCCGTCACCGACGTAGGCCGCGGCGCCCGTCGCGCGGGCGGTGTCGATCAGCAACGGCACGAAAGCCCGGTCGCCTTCACCGTGCACGGACGGCGCGAGCCGTACGACCGAGGCACGCACGCCGCGTCCGGCCAGCGCCACGACCGCGTTCTCCGTCGCGAGCCGGGGCCGGTCCGTCCCGGGCTCGGCCCGGACGTCCTCGGTGCCGACGCGGCCCGGCGCCATCGCCGCGAGCGGCAGCGTTCCCGAGGTGGCGAGGAACGGGTCGCCGGTTCCGTCGAGCGCCTTCCCGATCGCCTCGACGGCGCGCAGGTCCAGCTCGCCGGCCTCCACGAAGGCCGCGTGGTCCGAGAAGTCGTGGCGGTAGGCGAGGTGGATGACGCCGTCCGCCGCGGCGGCCCCGTCGTACAGACTGCCGGGGTCGTCCAGGGAGCCCCGGTGGGCTTCGGCACCGGCCGCCCGCAGCGTCGCGGCAGCCGCCTCCGAGCGGGCCAGGCCGACGACCGTGTGCCCGGCTTCCAGGAGGTCCTGGACCACCGCGGTCCCGATGAATCCGGTCGCTCCGGTGACGAATACGCGCATGGGTGAGTTCCTTTGGTGCTCGAACGAAAGGGAGGGTGAGCCCGGCCGCCGGAGGGACGACAGGGCGCCCCGGCCGGTGCTGCTCCGCCCCCGGCCGGGTACCGCTCCATCGTCCGGGTGCGGACTGCCACGCGTCCAAGGCCTCTTCCGCATGGGGTCATGCGCCTCAGGCATCACCGCAGGCAGGACCGGCTGTACGCGGATGCGGCCCCGGTCCGCTCACGCCGGCTCCGCTCCGTCCCGATCCGGTGTGCCGTCCGCTTGCCGGGCCGCGGCTCCGCGCCGCGACTCGACTCCGCGCCGTGACTCCGCGGGTGTCAGCAGCGCGGCGAGCCGGTGGGTGTCCGCGAGATAGCGGTCGTAGGGGAAGCCGGCCTCCAGGAGGGCGGTACGGAATTCCTCCTCCAAGGGCTTGCCCTCGGCCAGGAAGGCGGCTTGGCCCGCCGGGGTGAGGGCGACCAGGCGTCGGCGCCGGTGGGCGGGGTCGACGCTGACCGTCACGTACCCCTCCGCCTCCAGCGGGCGCAGGGCGCGGCTGATGGCGGGGTCGGACACGGTCAGGGCTTCGGCGAGCTGGTGCTGGGTGGCGGGCTGGATCTCCTCAAGGGTGCCCAGCAGCCGCAGTTGGCTGGGGGTGAGGCGCTGGTCCGGGCCGGAGCGGCGCCGGGCCGCCTCGCCCATCAGCATGACCACGCGGTACAGAAGCTCTGCCAGTCCTTCGTCCATGGGTCCACCCTACCGGACACTTGCGCCGTTAATATTAACCATGCAACACTCAAGGCATGGACACTCTCCCGTACGCCGTTCAGACCACATTTCCCCTGCTCTTCATGCTGATCCCGGCCCTCGGGGCGCTGCTGAGCTGCCGCCGCCGCAGCCCGGACCGTCCGGCGGCGGAGATCTGGCAGCGCTGGTGGTCCGTAGGCGCCCTCGGCATCGGCAGCCTGTGGATCACGCTCTCGTTCCTGGCGATCCCGGAGGCCATGGCCGACGCCATCGGCTTCACCCCCTCGCCGTTCCAGTTCGAGATCGCCTTCGCCAACCTCGGCCTCGCCCTGCTGGGCTTCCGTGGCGCGTCCGCGTCGCCCCGCGAGCGCCTCACGAGCGGGCTGGCGGCGGCCGCGTTCCTGTGGGGAGCCGCGATCGGCCACGTCTACCAGTGGTTCGCCCACGGCGACCACGCCGCCGGAAACACGGGCGGCATCCTGGCCAACGACATCCTCATCCCCGCCGTCATGATCGCCCTGGCGGCCCGGGATCTCCGCCGCGCCGGCTCCGGCCGCGGCCACGCGGTTCGCCTGGCCGCCTGACCACGGCGGCCCGACCACCCGGCAGCGGTCGACGGCGCCGTGTGCGGCGCGGTGGGCCCGGCGCGGGAAGCGGGGCACGGCCGCACGGCCGTGCCCCGCGGTGGGGTTTTCAGCCCTGTGCGGGGTGCCGCCAAGGACCCACGAAGTCGTGGAGGGCCTGCTGTGCGGCCGGGGCGAGCACCGGATCGTTGACGGGAGTGCCGGCCGGGTGGAGCAGATGATCGATCCCGGGAAGGACCCGCAGTCCCGGGCCGGTGGTGCCTGCGGCGGCGAGGCCCGTCAGCAGAGCGGGCACCGTCCGGCAGGGCACATTGGCGTCCTCGGTGCCGCAGGTGACGAGCGTCCGTGTGCCGGGCGCGACACCTCGGGCGACGGCCGGCGGGAAGAGAGCGTCGTCGCTGCGGACGAAATCCGCGTTGACCGGCCCGAACATGCCCTGGAGGAGGGCGCCGAGGGACGGCAGCAGCGCCGAGGTGTCCACCGGGCGCCGGGCGCGGAAGTCCGCGACGGCCCTGGCCACGCCCCGGTTGTTCGACCACGCCTGCCGTGCGGTGAGGTGCCCTGCGGCAACCGCCTGGTTCAGCGCGTCCGCCAGTTGGAGGCGGACGAGGTCCAGCAGCCGCATGCTCTGCGGGGCGATGAGCGCGAGCCCGGCCGGCTTCTGCTGCACGGCGCGGTCGACGAGCAGTGCTTGCAGGCCGCCCTCACTGTGCCCGACCACGAGCAGCGCGTGCGGGTCGGCTTCGGGCTGGGCGCGCAGGGTGTTGTACGCCGCCACGGCCTGCCGGGTGTAGGCGGCCATGTCGGGAGCGCGGTCGCGCCCGCCCAGACCCGTGCGTCCGGTGCCGTACTTGTCGAACCGCAGGCTCATCACACCGTCACCGCCGAGGACACCGGCCATGAGGGACAGGGTGTGGGGAGTGAGTCCTGGCGGCTCGTCGCCGTTGCGGTCGGTCGGGCCGCTGCCGGGGAGCAGCAGCGCCGCGGCGAGCTTGCGACCCGCGCGGTGGGCGGGTATGTGCAGGGTGCCGTACGCGGTGACACCGTCCGCGGTGAAGTGGATCTCGCGGTCCACGGCGGGTGTGCGGGCGGCTCGGGGCGCAGCGGACGCCCAGGCCGTGCCCGGTACCGATCCGGCCGTGACGGCGGCGACCGCCGCCATGAGCACGGCGAGTAATCTGCCGCGCCAAGGGGTGCGTGAACGCATGTGTTCTCCAGGTGATCCGAAGTGGTCGGAGGAAGTGGGAGGTCGATGGACGGCCGTGCCCTGGTGGTGCGCCCCCGGGCGAGGGCGGAACCGCGAGGTGGCTGCCGGGCGTGCGCGCACCCTGCATCTCCTCCCCGGAAACGGTGCTGACACCGTAGGGATCATGAGAACAGAAGAAACGACAGCAGAACCGGAAAACCCTGCGCAGCGTGCGCTCACGTCCCTGGGTGAGGTGGCGTGCCGTTATCAGGCGGACGAGGTACCCCCGGAGAAACTGCCGATGATCGCTGCCGAGGCGCTCGCAGCCGGGCTGGACACCCCGGCATGGTGCGAGCTCGCCGGTCTGTCCCGCAACGCGGAGGTCCGCGACATTCGCGACGCGTTCGAGCAAGCACTTGCCGAGTCCGCGATCGAGTTGCCGGACAGGGGCCTGGCACGGCGCCACGCGCTGCGCCGGATGGCGGCGAGGCTCGTCGCGGGCGGGACAACTCTCGCTGACCTGGTGACGGAGCACTGGTGGGAGACCGAGGTCGAGACCGCGGCGGAGCAATCGTTCATGGCGCTGATCCCGCAATGTGACTGCTGCATCGAGTACACCACGGGGTTCGACCGGCAGACCTGGGAGGCGCAGTTGCGGAACGCCGCCCTCGCCCTGACGTCGTCGGCGCCGATCGGCCCCGGATGCTGACGCTGCCTCGCGGACCCGTCCTCGGCACCGGCGTGGACCGGCCCGGCAGACCTCACTGAAAGCTCCCGGCCTGCCCGGACCACCCCGGGCTACGCTGCGGACATGCCCGACCCAGCTTCCACGCCCGACCTCGACCTGCGCCTCGTCCGCTACTTCACGGCCGTCGCCGAGCACCGGCACTTCGGCCGCGCCGCCGAGGCCCTCCGTATCACCCAGCCCTCCCTGAGCCGCCAGATACGCCGCCTCGAACAGCAGGTGGGCGCCCGGCTGCTGGACCGTACCCCGCGGGGCAGCCGCCTCACCGAGGCCGGGGAGATCTTCCGGCCCCGCGCCGAAGCGCTGCTGCGGTCCGCCGCGCAGGCCGTGACCCGCGCCCGCGCCGCCGCCGACCCGTCCCGGATCAGCATCGGGTACAGCACGGGCGTCATCGTCACCCCGGCGGTACGCGAGTTGCGCCGACGGCATCCGGACGCCGAGGTGCACACCCAGTTCGTGGGCTGCGACGCGATCCGTACGGCGCTGCTCGACCACCAGGTGGACGCGATGGTCGCCCGGTCACCGTTCCCCGCCGACCGGTTGCGGGTGACGGTGCTGTACGACGAGCCGCGGGTACTGCTCGTACCACTCGGCCACCGCCTCGCGGACAAGGAGTCCGTCACCCTCGCCGACATCGCCGACGAGCCCCTCCCCCGCCTGCGGCAGGCCGACCCGGCCTGGAACGCCTACTGGCGCTTCGATCCCCGGCCCGACGGGCGCCCGGCACCCGACGGACCCTTCATCGACGCGCTGGAGGAAAAGTTCGAACTCATCGCCGCCGGCGAGGCCGTGGCCGTCGCGGCCGGCCTGCACGCGGCCACGATGCGTCCGGACGTCACCGGTGTTCCCTTGCACGGCGTCGAACCGAGCCACGTCCTGCTGGCGACCCGCGCGGGCGACCGCGGCCGCCTGGTCACGGCGTTCCGCGAGGCGGCCCGTGCCTGTCTCACCGGGCCCGTCCCCGCCTGAGGCCGCGCAGGTGGAAATACCGGGGACCAGCCGCGGCTGCCCTTGCTAGGGTGCGCCGATGTCTGCGATCAAGAAGTTCCAGGTCACCTTCGACTGCGCGGAACCCGAGCGTCTCGCTCGTTTCTGGTGCGAGGTGCTGGGGTACGTCGTACCGCCGCCACCGGAGGGATTCGCCTCGTGGGACGCGTTCAAGGACGCGCAGGCGCCCGAGGAGCGGGACGCGTGGTTCGCCTGCAGTGATCCCTCCGGTGTGGGCCCGCGGTTGTACTTCCAGCGCGTCCCCGAAGGGAAGGCCGCCAAGAACCGGGTGCATCTCGATGTACGGGTCGGCACCGGACTCGTGGGGGAAGAGCGCCTCGCCGCCCTCGAAGCCGAGTGCGCACGGCTGATCCCGCTGGGCGCCGTCCACGTGCGAACGCTGTACGACGGCAATGATGCGTGCATTCCGATGCTGGACATCGAGGGCAACGAGTTCTGCATCGACTGAGAGCTCTCCGGCCCGGACCGGAGAGCCGGAAAGCCGTCTCGCTTCAGGGCCGGGGCGTCGGAACGGTGTGGGCGGGCCCGACCACGGCGTCGGGTGTGCGCAGCCAGGTCCGGAGCTCGCCGTCCTCGGTGAGGGTCACCCCGAAGTCGCCGAGCGGTGGCCGGCCGCCCGTGACGTACTCCTGCCATACCCGCAGAAGTTCCTGCCACAGGTCGCGGCCGCGGCCGTAGACCGCGGCCCAGCCCTCCTCGGCCAGGACTCCGGCCCCGGCCCCGTCCCACAGGAAGAGCCGGCCGGGCGATCCGGTCATGTGGACCCCGGGCAGGCGCGTACCGGCGTACAGGCCGAAGGCCGGGTCCGTGAAGTCGTCCGGCTGCCCGTCGAGCAGTGCGTGACAGTGACGCGGCGTGGTTCCGTCCACGGCTGACGACACCGTGGACCGGTGGGCCCGCAGCGGCATGTACGAGGCGCCACCGTGGAAGGAGCCCGTGACGGTCCCGGTCGTGGCGTCCTTGACGAACCGGGCCAGGAGGCCGGAGGCGAAGTCGCGCACCAGCGGGGCGACCAGGACGCCACCCGGCCGCAGCTGGCGCAGGAGCGCGGCCGGAACGGTGCGCAGCGCGCACGTCGCGACGACCCGGTCGTACGGCGCTCCCGGCGCCCACCCGCCCGCGCCGTCCGTGACGTGGACGGCAGGCGCCAGGCCGGCCCGCGCGAGGTTGGCCCGGGCCTGCGTCGCCAGGCCCGCGTCGATCTCCACGGAGGTGACCTTGCCGTCACCGGCCCGCAGGCAGAGCTTGGACGCCACGTCCCCGGTCGCCGTACCGATCTCCAGGACCGTCATCCCGTCCTGGAGGCCGAGGAGCCCGAGCATCCTGGCGACCATGGACGGCATCGAATTGGCGGAGGTCGCCACGCCCGGCCCGCCGGTCCGGCCGTCGTCCACCTGGGTCACCACGGGCGAGTCGCTGTAGGTCAGCCGGTACCGCGCGTCCGCGTCGGTCACGGGTACGGGCTCGCACCGGTCCGGCCGCTGGACCCAGATCTGTTCCGGCAGCCAGTGCTCGCGGGGGATGCGTTCCCAGATCTCCCGCCACGGCGGCGCGAGCAGACCACGCTCGGCCAGCTTGCCGACCAGCGCGGCCTGCCCTTCGTGGACGTGCGGTGGAACGGTCGTCACCACTTCAGGTCTTCGTCCATGAGCACCCTGCCGTTGCCGTCCGGGGACGGCGGGCTCGGCGGTGGTGTCCACGGCTTGTCGCTCGGCGGACCGGCGTGCTTGCCGTCGTCGGCCAGGGGCGCCACGCGAAGTTCGCGCACGGATTACCTCCTTCATGACTCCTGAAGTCCTGTTCGTCACAGTAGGGGAGGGCTCGGCTCAGTGGTGAAGACGAGAGCAGACCGGCGCGGGCACGAGGGGGTGCACGGAAGCACGTGGCCGGACAGCACACCGTCGTCCGGGTCGCCATGGGGCGAGACGGCGCTCACCTGCCCGAATGCGGCTGACGTACACGATGCCGCTGCGGTCCGCCGGATCCTCAGATCGTACGGTCCCGCCCGGCCCAATACGGCTCCCGCAGCCGTCGTTTGAAGAGTTTGCCGGATTCGTCGCGCGGCAGGCGCTCCTCGAAGACGACGGTTCTGGGCACCTTGTACGAGGCGAGGCGGTCGGCGACGTGGGCCCGTACGTCCTCGGTGGTGAGGGCGGCGCCCGGTTCGGGTTCCACGTGGGCGGCGAGGGCTTCGCCGAACTCCTCGTCGGGGATGCCGAAGACGGCTGCGTCGCGCAGTCCGTCGAGCGCGAGCAGGCAGCCTTCGATCTCGGCCGGGTAGATGTTGACGCCGCCGGATATGACCAGGTCGTTGCGGCGGTCGCTGAGGTAGAGGTAGCCGTCGGTGTCGAGGTGGCCGATGTCGCCGATCGTGACGTAGCCGGGCAGCCGGTCGGCCTCCATCGCCGCGCGCTTGGCGGGGTCGCCGAGGTAGGTGAACTGCGGCCAGGTGTCGGACGGCTTGATGTAGACCTCGCCGGTCCGGCCGGTGGGCAGTGCCACGCCGTCGGGGCCCAGGACCACCACCGAGCAGGTCCCTTCGGCTCTGCCGACCGTACCGGGGTGTGCCAGCCACTCCTGGCTGTCGCACCAGGTCACGGCGCCGGTCTCGCTGCCGCCGTAGTACTCGCGGAGGATCGGGCCCAACCAGTCGATCATGGCGTGTTTGATGTGCGGCGGGCAGGGTGCCGCGGCGTGCACGACCGAGGTGAGCGAGGACAGGTCGTAGCGCTCGCGGACGTCCTTGGGCAGCCGCAGCAGCCGTACGAACATGGTCGGCACCACCTGCGCCTGCTGGATGCGGTGGTGCTCGACCAGCCGCAGGAACTCCTCGGCGTCGAAGCGCGGCATCAGGGTGATGTCCAGGCCGCCGGCGAGGGCGAGGACGGCGTGCTGGCTGGGTGAGGCGTGGTAGAGCGGGGCGGGGATCAGGGTGCGGCCGCCGGGTTCCACGGCGAAGAATTCGTGGAACTTGGCCACGGCGTCGGCCAGTTGCTCCGCGCCGACCGGGTCGCGCAGCACTCCCTTGGGCCGGCCGGTGGTGCCGGAGCTGTAGATGACGGTGGACGGCCGGCGGGCGGCTTCCTCGGCGAGCGGCGGGTGGCCGTACAGCCAGGAGTCCAGGAGGGGGTGGTCGCCGGTCACCGGGGGCGGCGGGAAACCGCAGGCGGCGGCCGTGCCGTCGGGTACCGGCACTTCGATGAGGCGGGCCCGCTCCGGGAGGGCCGCGGCGACGCCCGGCACCAGGTCGGTGTGGGCGAAGACGACCTTGCTGTCGCTGTCGCCGAGCACGTGCCGCAGCTCGTCGTGGCGGAAGTGCCAGTTGACGGGGACGGCCGAGGCTCCCAGCCGGGCCGCTCCGGCGGCTATCTCCAGGTGCGCGGGCTCGTTGCGCATCACGATCGCGATCCGCTCCCCGGGTTCGACACCCAGGGCGCGCAGCCCGGCAGCGATGCGGGCGGACCGTTCCTGGAACGTGGGGTAGGTGTGCTCCACTCCGGCACAGCGGATGGCGGGGGGCGTGACGGCGACGTCCATGTAGCCTCCAGACAGTTGCGGCTGGCGCCCATTGAACAAGCGCTTCCGGCGGCCCGCCAGAGTGCTGACGCCTTGTCAGCAAACTGTTGGGGGCCGGACGGCGGGGCGGTCTCGGCAGTGGTACGGAAGGGGCGCCTGTGGCGCTGGAGAGGGGCGGCGGGCGACCGGATGCCGGTGAAGGCCGAGGTCCGACTCCCACAGGGCTGCCCGTCGTGCCCATTGCGCCACGGATTCGGGGCCGGTGTTCCGATGTCTGTCGCGCTGGGGCGCTTCCGGCGGGAAGCCGGGGGCGGCACCATGCGGGACGGCCTGCATCACAGGCATGGACATGACCGGCCGGTCACCGATCGAAGACGCGCTGTATCCGTCCTGATCGTGTCCGTGCGTCGCGCCGCGGTGGCCGCCGTGCCCGCTCCTATCCTCGGTGAACATGAGCCAACACGAACGACACGAAGAGGACAAGAACGGTCCCGATACGGAAGGGACCGGAGAGCATGCCGAGATTCTGCGGCGGCACGGTGAGGCCATCGCCCTGTTCGGCAGCCGGGTCCACCGGGTGCGCGAGGACCAGTGGGACGCCCCGACCCCGTGCGCCGAGTGGTCGGTACGCGACCTGGTCGGCCATCTGACCGTGGAGCAGCTGTGGGTGCCGCGGCTGGTGCGGGACGGCGCCACGATCGAAGAAGTGGGAGATGCCTACGAGGGCGACCAGCTCGGTGACGATCCGGCCGGTGCCTGGGACCGGGCGGCGGTGGCCGCGGTCGCGGCGTTCTCCGAGCCCGGTGCGCTGGACCGTATGGTGCATCTGTCGTCCGGGACCGGTACGGCCGCCGGGTACTGCTCGCAGATGATGATGGACGCGGTGGTCCACTCCTGGGACCTGTCCCGGGCGATCCGCGCCGACGAGCACCTGCCGCAGGACCTGGCGGCCGCCGCCCTGCGCGAGGTCGAGCCGTACGCGGACGAGCTCGCCGGTACGTCGATGTTCGCCGATCCCGTCACGCCGCCGCCCGGTGCCGACGACCTCACCCGGCTGCTGTGTCTGCTGGGCCGCCGGCCGTGACGACCGCCGACGCCGGCCGCGGCGCCGGCCGGCCGGAACCCGCGGGCCGTGCGCGGCCTGCGGACCGGCCGTCCGGTACGGCGCCCCCGGTCAGTCGATGCCGCGGAAGATGTGGGTCTCGGTGGGGTCGTCGTCGCAGCCGGCGACTCTGACCGGGACACAGCGGCCCCAGACCTCCAGATTGCGGACTTCCTTGATCCGACCCGGCCGCTCGCCCGGCTTGGGCCGCGGCTGCTTGCGTTGCGCGTTTTCCAATGCCACCACGCACTCCTTCATCGAGGGAACACTTCCGACGCGGTGGCGCCTTCGCACAAACCGGGATGTCGGCCAGGGTTTGCGGCACTTCCCGCGACGGGCCAAGGGTGTTGGCATCTACCGGACAGGCCGTCCGTCGTCCACCAGATTAGCGACCGCGACCGGTGAGCGCTCGACATTTACCGGATATGAGGTCACGTCGGGGACAAAGCAGAGATTCCGCCTCGCCCCGCACGCCGGTCACCGCACCGTGTCCGGCGGGCTCCGCGGCTCCGCCCGCCCAGCGCCCGGCGTCCTTCCGGTTGCCGCCCGGCGTTCACCCGGTTGCCGTACCCGCCACCGTACCGGGCCCTACTTCAGGAGCCGGGACATCCGCCGGTCGGCCAGCAGCTTGCCGCCGGTCTGGCAGGTGGGGCAGTACTGGAGCGAGGAGTCGCTGAAGGAGACCTCGCGGACGGTGTCGCCGCAGACCGGGCACGCCTCGCCGGTACGGCCGTGCACCCGCAGCCCGCTCTTCTTCTCCTTCTTCAGCTGCCCGGCCGCCACCCCTCTGGACCGTTCCACCGCCGTCAGGAGCGTGTCCCGTACGGCGGCGTACAGCCGGGCCGTGTCCTCGGGGCCGAGGCGGGCGGCGGGTTTGAAGGGGGACATCCGGGCCGCGTGCAGGATCTCGTCGGAGTAGGCGTTGCCGATGCCGGCCAGCACGCTCTGGTCCCGCAGTACGCCCTTGATCTGCCGCCGCTCGCCCCTGAGCAGGGCGGCCAGGGACTCCTCCGTGAAGTCCGCCGCGAGCGGGTCGGGGCCGAGCCGGGCGACGCCGGGGACCTGCGCCGGGGCGGTCACGCAGTACACCGCCAGCCGCTTCTGCGTACCGGCCTCGGTGAGGTCGAAGCCGGGCGCCGGGCCGGTTCCTTCGGTGCTCAGGCGGACGCGGAGAGCCAGCGGGCCCTTCCCGGGGCGCGGCGGGGCGTCGGGCAGGGCGTCCTGCCAGCGCAGCCAGCCGGCGCGGGCCAGGTGGATCACCAGGTGCAGGCCGCCGACGGTGAGGTCCAGGAACTTCCCGTGCCGCGCCACCGCCGTGACGGTGCCGCCTTCGAGGGCGGTCAGCGGCGGGTCGTACGTCTTGAGCACGTTGACGGCGGCCGGCTGGGCGCGGACCAGGACACGGCCGACGGCGTGCCCGTCCAGGAATTCCCGCAGGGCTTCGACTTCCGGCAGTTCGGGCATGGCTCCAGCCTGCACGGTGCGGCGGGACGGTACATCTCGTGCGCGCCGCGCGCCGGACGGGCGGCGCGGTGCCCGGCGATGTTAGGGATGGTCCTGTGGACTGGTTCACGGAGAGCGACGTATGGCTGGGGCGGCTGGTGTTCCAGCGGATGCTGGCCGTGCTGTATCTGGTGGCGTTCGTGGCGGCGGCGCGGCAGTTCCGGGCGCTGATGGGCGAGCGCGGCATGACGCCGGTGCCGGACTTCCTGCGCCGGGCACCGTTCCGCAAGGCGCCCTCGGTGTTCCACTGGCGCTACTCGGACCGGTTCTTCGCCCTGTGGTCCTGGGCGGGCGCCCTGCTGGCCGCCGCCATGGCCGCCGGGGCGGCCGACGCCGTGCCACTGGGCGTGGCGATGGCGATGTGGGCGGTGCTGTGGGCGATGTACCTCTCGATCGTCAACGTCGGGCAGACCTGGTACAGCTTCGGCTGGGAGTCGCTGCTGCTGGAGACCGGCTTCCTCGCCGTCTTCCTCGGCAACGACGACACGGGGCCGCCGGTGCTCGTGATGTGGCTGCTGCGCTGGCTGCTGTTCCGGGTGGAGTTCGGGGCCGGGCTGATCAAGATGCGGGGGGACCGCTGCTGGCGCGATCTGACCTGCCTCTACTACCACCACGAGACGCAGCCGATGCCGGGCCCGCTCAGCTGGTTCTTCCACCGGCTGCCCAAGCCGCTGCACCGGGTGGAGACGGCTGCCAACCACTTCGCGCAACTGGTACTGCCGGTGCTGCTGTTCACGCCGCAGCCGGTGGCCACCTGGGCGGCGCTGGGGATCGCCGTGACGCAGCTGTGGCTGGTGCTGTCCGGCAACTTCGCCTGGCTGAACTGGCTGACCGTCGCCCTGGCCCTGTCCGCCGTGGACGTCTCGTGGCTCACCGGCACGCCCGCTTCCGCGGCCGCCGCTCCCCCGGTCTGGTTCGCGGTGCCGACCGTGGCCGTCACCGCCTTCGTCGCCTACCGCAGCTACCGCCCGGTACGCAATCTGCTGTCCCGGCAGCAGCTGATGAACACCTCCTTCGACCCGCTGCACCTGGTCAACTCCTACGGTGCGTTCGGCAGCGTCACCCGCGTACGCCGGGAGATCGTCATCGAGGGCACGGACTCGGCGGTGGCCACGCCGGACACGGTGTGGCGGGAGTACGAGTTCCGGGGCAAGCCGGGCGGGGTACGGCGGCTGCCGCGCCAGTTCGCGCCGTACCACCTGCGGCTGGACTGGCTTATGTGGTTCGCGGCGCTGTCGCCCGGCTATGCGCGCAGCTGGTTCGGGCCGTTCGTGGAACGGCTGCTGGAGAACGACCCCGACACGCTGCGGCTGCTGCGCCACAACCCGTTCCCGGACGCGCCGCCCGCGCTGGTGCGGGCCCGGCTGTTCCAGTACCGCTTCACGACGTGGCGGGAACTGCGGGAGACCGGAGCGTGGTGGCACCGTACGGAGCTGCGGGACTTTCTCCCACCGACGAAAGCAGTTCCGCGCGGAACGCGATGACCATGTCCCGGGCATGCCGCAGCCCGATCCGCCCGAAGTCGCGCTCCAGCTCGTCCAGTTCGGTGAGCGTCCGGTCCTTCGAGCCGCCCATCCGGGACCGGGACTTGACCAGTCCGAGGCGGGAGAGGGCGGTGCCGCGCGGCTCGCGCATGTCCTCGAACTCGCGCAGCGCGCCGTCGTAGACCGCGCCGGCCTCGGCGTAACGCCCGGCCCGGAACAGGACGTTGCCGCGCATCTTGTGGTTGTAGGCGAGGGCGCTCGCGAGGTCCATGGTGCGGCAGATGGTCTCGGCCTCGCTGAGCAGGGACAGGGCCTGTTCCGTGTGGCCCTGTACGGACAGTACGTCGGCCACGCCGCGCAGGGACCAGGCGCGGCCCCGTGCGTCGTCGCCGTCGGCGGCTATGCGCGTGGACTCCTCGAACAGCTCCAGGGCCTTGGCGTAGTCGCCGGTGTTGCGGTGCATCTGCGCGATGCCGGACATCGCCCACACCATGTGCCGGGCCTCGCCGTGCGCCCTTGCCTGTTCGAGCAGTTGCTCGTGCAGGTCGGCGACGGCGGCGTAGTCGCCCTGTATGCGGCCGGTCTCGGCGAGTCCGGCGAGGGAGTAGCCGTGCGCGAGGCGGTCGCCGCCCTCGTCGGCGAGGGTGACGGCCAGGGCCAGCAGCCTGCGGGCGAGCGCGAGGGAGCCGCACTGGCGGGCGAGCGTGCCGCCGCTCCACAGGGCCCAGGACATCGCGCCGCGGTCACCGGCCCGGCGGGCGCTGCGGTAGCTGTCGCGCCAGGCCGTGCGGGCGTCGTCGACCCGTCCCAGGCGCCGGTTGGCCTCGGCGACGGCGAGGGAGGCACGGGCGCGCTCCAGGTCCGTACCGGCGTCGTGCCGCGCGCGGCGGGCCGTGGCGAGCACGTCCTCGTAGGACGAGTTCACGCTGAGGGCGGTGCCCAGCTCGCCTTGGTACTCCGGGGCGAATGCCTTGCCGTACATGTATCCGTGGCCTCCTGGTCGTGCATGTGCTTGATCACGAAGCTACGGAAGGGAGAGGGTCCGGCGAATCACTCCACGGATGGGTCGTGCCGTATGCCTCCGGTCCTACGCGAGAGGGACCTGGTCATCATCGGGACGTACGGGACACCCGGCCTTCGGCCGACCCCGCCGCCCGCGAGCCCGCGTCCCGGCAGCCGAAACACTGCGGCAACAGCCCCGCAGGAATCCGCCGATAGCGTCGGCCCGCATGAGTACGGGAACATCACGGGAGACGGCACCGGCCACCGGGCCGGACGGCGGACAGGCCGGCGGTCAGGACGGCGGTCAGGCCGGCGGAGAGCTGCGCAAGGGTCTCCGCCGGCGCCACATGAGCCTGATCGCGCTGGGCGGCGTCATCGGCGCGGGCCTCTTCGTGGGCAGCGGCGTGGTCATCCGGGCCACCGGTCCGGCCGCCGTGCTGTCCTTCCTCGCGGCCGGTCTCCTCACCGTCCTGATCATGCGGATGCTGGCGGAGATGACGGTGGCCCGGCCCGCCCTCGGCTCGTTCTACGCCCATGTGCGGGAGACCCTGGGACACCGCGCCGGTTTCACGGTCGGCTGGCTGTACTGGTACTTCTTCGTGATCGTGGTGGCCGTCGAGGCGGTGGCGGGCGGCCGGATCGTCCGGCTGTGGCTGCCCGGCGTGCCGCTGTGGGCCGTCAGCCTGGCGCTGATGGCGCTGCTGACCGCGACCAACATGGTCTCGGCCCGGTCCTTCGGCGAGTTCGAGTACTGGTTCTCGTCGGTCAAGGTCATCGCGATCGTGGTGTTCCTCTTCCTCGGCGCGCTGTACCTGACCGGACTGTGGCCGCAGGCCGACGGCGGCCTGGCGCACCTCACCGACTCCGGTGGTTTCGCGCCCGCGGGCGTCGGCGCGGTCCTGGCGGCGGTCGTGCCCTGTGTCGGCTTCTTCACCGGCGCGGAGATCGTGACCATCGCGGCGGCCGAGTCGGTGGAACCTGAGCGCGCCGTGGCGGCGGCGATCCGCTCGATCGTGCTGCGCGTGGTGGGGTTCTACGTGCTGTCGGTCCTCGTCGTCGTGGCGGTCGTGCCGTGGACGTCACCGGCCGTCGAGGTCAGTCCGTACGCGGCGGTCCTGGACCGGCTGGACGTGCCCGCCGCCGCCACGGTCATGAACGCCGTCGTCCTGATCGCCGTGCTCTCCTGCCTCAACTCCGCGCTGTACACCTCGTCGCGGATGCTGTTCGCGCTGACCCGCAACGGGGACGCGCCGCGCGGCTTCACCCGGCTCAGCCGCGGCGGGGTGCCGCGCCGGGCGCTGCTCGCCGGGACGTCGGCCGGCTATCTGTCGGTGATCGCGGCGTGGGCCTCCCCCGACGTCGTCTTCCGGTTCCTGATCAACTCCTACGGGGCCATCGCCCTGTTCGTCTACCTGGCGATCGCGGTCGCCCAGCTCCGCCTGCGCCGCAAGCTGGAACGCGAGGAACCGCAGCGGCTGACGCTGCGGATGTGGCTGTTCCCCTGGCTCAGCCGGGCCACCGTCGCCCTGATGGCCGCGGTGGTCGTGGCGATGGCCTTCCTGCCGGACAGCCGGGCGCAGTTCTGGCTGAGCCTGCTCACGGTGGGCCTGGTCCTGGCGGCTTACGAGGTACGGCGGCGGCGTGCCACTGGATGAACCGAACGAAACGGGCGGGCCGGACCGACCGGACGACCCGGGTGCCCGGCCGCCGGAGCCGGTGCTGTCGCAGGCCGTCCGCGGCGCCACGGACGGCCTGCCGGTGCCCACCGCTTCCCACGGCGGTCCGCCCGCCCCCAGCCGGACCGCCGTTCCAGGGGAATTCGTCACGGGGAATTCCCGGGAGGGTGGGAAGGGATTACGTGCAGCGGTTCCTCGGGGCCGGCCGGATTCCGGCCGGCCGATTTACCGTTTGTCGGATTGCTGTCAGCCGGTGCCGGAGCGGCGGACGGCGAGACGCGTCCCCGGATAGATGAGGTTGGGATTCGCCCCGATCACCTGGCGGTTGAGGCGGTAGAATTCCTGCCAGCCCCAGCCGTAGGCGTACGCGATGCTGCTCACCGTCTCCCCGGGATTGACGACATGGCCGCCGGTGGACCGCCGGGGCCGGTCCGCGCGCTGCTTGTACGGCTTGGCGTGGCCGTACCGGCTGCCGGACGCGTCCCGGTGCCGGGGGCTGCGCAACCGCTCGCGGTACCGGCTCGAACTGTTCGTGCGGGCCTGGGTGCCGGCGCGCGGCGCCGACCGCCGGGCGGTCTGCGGAGCGCTGTGCCGCGCGCCGGACGAGCGCAGGCCGAGCCGGGCCGAGCAGGCCGGCCAGGCGCCCCAGCCCTGACGGGCCAGCACCCGTTCGGCGATCCTGATCTGCTGGGCCCGGGACGCCCGCGCGGCCCGGGA
Organism: Streptomyces paromomycinus; assembly: GCF_003865155.1. NCBI lineage: Bacteria > Bacillati > Actinomycetota > Actinomycetes > Kitasatosporales > Streptomycetaceae > Streptomyces > Streptomyces paromomycinus. The sequence goes on from NZ_BHZD01000001.1 coordinate 1,259,731, forward strand.
CCCGTACCTGCCGCCGCCGAAGGAACGCCAGGTGGAGTGGGCGAACTGCAGTCCGCCGGAGAAGCCGTTGCCGGTGTCGGCCCGCCAGTTGCCCCCGCTCTCGCACCCGGCCAGCCGGTCCCAGGTGGCACCGCTGCGGGCTTCGGCCGGCCCGTCGGCCGCCACGTTCAACGCGCCGGCCGCCAGCAGGACCGCTGCCGCCGTCGCTCCTCGGGCCCCACGCCCCCGGACCTCACCGCGTCCGCTCGTTTCCGTTCCCTGAGGAAATTCCATCGACCTGTGCTCCCGTCGCTCACCGCTCGGTTTCCCGGCGGCCTTGGGGATGCATGACGTCCCGTGAATTCCCGTGTTCTCCCAGCTTTTCCGCGGGCTTTCCCCGTGGCGTCACCGAGTTCCCGCGGTGTGTTTCCCGAGCCGTCATGAATTCGACGAGTACGACACAACCACGGTCACGGACGGCACCGGCAGAGCGCGCGGTAGCGCCTCGGCGGTACGCCCTGCCTCCGCACCGCCGGAGTGGGGGCCGACGGCTCCGCATGGCGCCCCCTTCTGCCGGGTAGGGGCGCACCCCCGGAGACGGAGCGCATGGTCTGCCCGGGCGTATCGAGCGCTTGTCCGAGCCGGGGGTGCCGCAGGAGCGCGTTCGGGGGCTCGGGGCACGCGCGGCGGGCGTCCGCACGCACCGCGCACGGGCCCCCGGGTCGACGCGACGCGACGGTCCCTGCGGAGGGTTTGGTTCCGGTACGGGCGCGGCCGCTCAGACCGGTACGAGCGTCACCTCGGTCGCCTTCACGCTCACCCAGACCTCGGTGTCCTCGGCCAGCCCGAGCTCCGCCGCGGCCTGCGGGGTGATCTCGCCGACCAGGTCGGGCACCTCCGGCGACCCGACGAGGACCCGCAGCCGGCTGCCGAGCGCGGTGATCTCCCGTACCCGGCCCGGCCAGACGTTGCGCGGGCTGCCGGACGGGCGCGCCCGGTGCACGGAGACCGCTTCGGGGCCGATGACCGCCAGCGCGCCGGTGCCCTCGGGCAGCGGGTCGGCGGCGACCAGCCGCCCGGCGCCCGTCATCCGCAGTCCGTCGCCGGTGGCGGTGCCCGGCCACGCGTTGCGGCCGAGCATCCGCGCCACCCACGGCGAGCGCGGATGCCGGGTGACCTCGGCGGGGACGGCGTCCTGGATCGTGCGCCCGTCCTCCAGGACCAGGACGCGGTCGGCGAGCGAGACCGCTTCGACGGGGTCGTGGGTGACCATCAGGCAGACGCCGCCGAAGCCGGCCAGGTGCCGGCGCAGGGTGTGCCGGACGTGCGCGCGGGTGCTCTGGTCGAGGGCGGCCAGCGGCTCGTCGAGCAGCAGCAGGCGGGGGCGGGCGGCCAGCGCGCGGGCCAGCGCGACGCGTCCGGCCTGGCCGCCGGAGAGCTGGGCGGGCTTGCGGTGCGCGAGGTGGCCGACGCCGAGCCGGTCCAGCCACAGCTGGGCCTCGCGGCGGGCCTCGGCACGGCCGGTGCCGTGGGCGCGCAGCCCGTACGCCGTGTTGCCGAGGGCCGTCAGATGGGGGAAGAGCGCGCCGTCCTGCGGTACCCAGGCGACGCCGCGGCGGTGCGGCGGCAGGGTGGTGACGTCCCGCGCGCCGAGCGTCAGTACGGCGTGCGCCCTCGGCGTGAGGCCGAGCAGGGCGCGCAACAGCGTGGTCTTGCCCGCGCCGTTGGGGCCCACGACGGCGATGGTGGTGCCCGGGGCGGCGTCGAGGGTGAGCCGGTTGAAGCCGGTGACGTCCGCGTGCAGCGGCCATCGCCCGGTGCCGGAGCCGTCGCCGGGGCCGTCGGGGGCGGTGGGGGCCGCGCAGGCGCCCTCGGCGTGCGCGGTGGTGGCGGTGGGCGGGCCCGGGGAGGCGGGCGTGCCGGGGGCGGCGGATGCGCCGGTCATGTGGTCCGGCCACGTGCCGCCGGCATCCGGGGTCCCGTCGCCGTCCGCGTCCGTACGCGTCACCGCGCCGCTCGTGCGCCCCCGGACCGTGCCGCCCCCGCCCGCCCATCTGCCGCGCAGGGCGACCAGGACGGCGGTCGCGATGACGAGGAGCAGGAGGGAGACGGAGGTGGCGGCCTCGGTGCTGTCCTGGAGGAGCAGGTAGACCTGGAGGGGCAGGGTCTGGGTGACGCCCGGCAGGTTGCCCGCGAAGGTGATGGTGGCGCCGAACTCGCCGAGCGCCCGCGCCCAGGTCAGGGCCGCTCCGGCGGCGAGCCCGGGGGCGATCATGGGGAGGGTGACCGTACGGAAGACGCGCAGCGGGCCGGCGCCGAGCGAGGCCGCCGTCTCCTCGTAGCGCACATGCAGCCCGGCCAGTGCGCCTTCCAGGCTGATGACCAGGAACGGCATCGACACGAAGGTCGCGGCGACCACCGCGCCCGCCGTGTGGAACGGCAGCTGTACGCCGAACCAGCTCTCCAGCAGGCCGCCCAGCAGGCCCCGCCGCCCGAAGCCGAGGAGCAGTGCCACCCCGCCGACGGTCGGCGGCAGCACCATGGGCAGCAGCACCAGGGAGCGCACCACGGCCTTGCCGGGGAAGTCGACGCGCGCCAGCAGCCAGGCCAGCGGCACGCCGAGCAGCAGGGACAGGCCCAGCGACCAGAAGGACACCACCAGGGAGATCCGCAGGGCCTCGGTGACCTCGGCGGAGGTCAGATGGGTGCCGAGGTCGGCCCAGGACGTCCGGGCGAGGATGCCCGCCATGGGCACCAGCAGGAACGCGACCGCCAGGACGGCGGGCAGCGCGAGGGCGACGGGCGCGCGCAGACCGGAGGCGGCTGCCCGCCCCCGGTCGCGGTGGTGGCGCTTCATGAGACGACGGCGGCCCGTGTCACGGCTTCTGGAAGCCGGCGTCGCGCAGGAGCTTCTGCGCCTGTGCGCCCCCGAGCCACTTCACGAACGCGTCGGCCTCCTTCTGGTGCTGCGAGACCTTCAGCGTGGCCGCCGGGTACTCGGCGATCGCGTTCTGCTCGTCCGGCACCTGGACGGCGTCCACCTTGTCGGGCGCGGTCATCGCGTCGGTGGCGTAGACGATGCCCGCGTCCGCCTCACCCAGCTCGACCTTGCTCAGCACGCCGCGTACGTCCTGCTCCTGGGAGACCGGCTGCACCGTGATGTCCTGCCGGTCCAGGACCTTCTTGCTGTAGCGGCCGACGGGTACGGCGGGCGCGGCGAGCACGACCTTGAGCTTGTTGGTGGAGGCCAGGTCCTTCAGGCCGGTGATGTGCTGGGGGTTTCCCTCGGCCGTGGCGATGACCAGGCGGTTCTTGGCGATGATCTGCGGCGCGCCGGTCTTGCCGTGCAGCCCGTCCATGGTCCGGGTGTCCGCCGTGACCAGGGCGTCGGCCGGGAAGTCCTGGTTGACCTGGGCGGCGAGCTGCTGGGAGCCGGCGAAGGAGAACTTCACCGTGACGTCGGGGTGTTCCTTGTGGTACGCGTCGGCGGCCTTGGCGAAGACATCGGTCAGGGACGCGGCGGCGAGAACCTTGAGCGTGGTCCGGCCCTCGCCCCCGGACGCGTCGTCACCGCTGTCGCAGGCGGCGGTGAGCGGGGCGAGGACGGCGACGGCCAGTGCCGCGGCGACGGCGCGGCGACGGGTGATGCCGAAGGTGCGGGACATCGGGTTCGGCTCCTTGGGGACGGGGCGGGGCGGACGCGCGTCAGGCGCGGTCGACATGGACATTGGTCGACTTCACACGGGCGGTGGCCCGCATACCGACCTCCAGTCCGAGTTCCTCCACCGCTTCCCGTGTGAGGAGGGAGACCAGCCGGTGCGGACCGGCCTGGATCTCCACCTGTGCCGCGACGTCGCCCAGCTTGATCGCTGTGACGATGCCGGGGAAGGCGTTACGGACCGAGGTGCGGGAGGTGTCGTCCTCCGTGCTGCCGTTCTTGGCGAGTTCGGTGGAGAACGCGGCCAGGTCGCGGCCGTCGATCAGCCGGCGGCCGGATTCGTCCCGGTGGGTGGGGACCTTGCCGGCGTCGGCCCAGCGGCGGGCCGTGTCGGGGCTGACGCCGAGCAGGCGGGCGGCCTGGCCGATCGTGTAGGACTGCATGTGCGGAACCGTATGGCAGATCGTCTCTCATCTGCAATTACTCGGTGGGAAAGCACCTGGCAGGTGCGAGCCCCGTTGGAGGAAGCGACAAGATCGTCCGTGGCGCGGGTGACCGGCGGTGCGGCGCTCCGGACGGGCGGGGCGGGGGCGCAGACCGGACATACCAGGGGGCGGAGCATCGGCCGGGTGAGCGAAGCCGTACTCTTCTGGGAGGGATTCGGTGGGCGTGGCGTAACACGGAGGGAGCGCGAACCGATGGGTACTCCTACTTCTTCAGCCCGTTCCGCGGTCCGCGGCCGGTCGATCATGAAGAGGCTGCGGCCGGACGCCGCGCGCGGCACCGTGCCGACCTCGTACGAACGCCCCGTCCTGCACACCGTTCCGCACTCCTCCCCCGACCGCCCCCTTCCCCTGCGGCTCGCCGACCTCGCCGTCGCCGCCTGCACGGCGCAGACGGTGCTGGCCCCGAAGCCGGACCCGCTCGCGCTGCACGCCGCCGAGCTGCTGCACGCCCCCTTCGCGTCCATGGCCGAGGCCGCCATGGGCCGGCCGCTGGACCGGCGGCTGCGCGAACAGCTCGGGCGTCTGGGCCGGGCGGGTGAGCAGCGGGCCCTGGAGGCGGGTACGGGCGCGCCCGGCAAGCGGGGCGCGCTGTGGTCCGTGGGCCTGCTGGTGGCCGGCGCCGTCGCCACGAACTGCCGCTCGGACGTGGAGACCTGTGAGGCGGCCGCCACCCTGGCCCGCCTGCCGGACGGCGGCGCCCCGGCGGCCAGCCGGTCGCCCGGCGGCCGGGCCCGGCAGTACTACGGCGTGCCCGGCGCCGTCGGCCAGGCCCGTTCCGGCTTCCCGAACGTGCTGGGCGTGGCCCTGCCCGCGCTGCGCCAGTCCCGTGCGGCCGGTGCCTCGGAGGTGACGGCCCGGATGGACGCGCTGCTCGCGCTGCTGTCCACGCTCGACGACACGACGCTGCTCCAGCGCGGCGGTTCGCAGGGCCTGCTGTCGGTGCAGATGGACGCGCGTGACGTGCTGTCGTCGGGCGGTTTCGGCACCGCGCGCGGACGCAAGGCGTTCGTCCGGCTGGACGCGCGGATGACCCGTAACGGCCTCACGGCGGGCGGCAGTGCGGCGCTGCTGTCGGCGGCGCTCTTCCTGGACTTCCTCTTCGAGGGCCGCTGAGGTTTTCCGGGTCCGGCCGAGGTTTTCCGGGGGCGCTGGAGCGCTCCGGGACCGCTGACCGGCCCTCCGGGACCGCTGGAGCCCTCCGGGGGCGCGGCCCGAGAAGCGCTCTTCGGCGGCCGCCTGCCCTCAGGCCGCGCTGCCCGGCGTCACGTACTGCCGCAGCAGGCCGCGCAGCTCGGCCTCGAAGGAGTCGTAGCGGCGGCGCAGTTCGGTGCCCGGCCAGGAGGCCGGGAGGAGGGCGTCCGGCAGCAGCGGGTCCGCGAGGAGGTGCCGCAGTACGGCGGCCGAGACCGTGAAGCGCGCGGCCGGTGACGTGGCGTCGGACAGGGCGGCCAGCAGCGCGCGGGCCCGCGTCGCCCAGCCGTCCAGGTCCCACAGCCCACGCGCCAGCTCCGCCGGGCCGCCGTCCGGGGCGCCGGTGAGCAGGGTGCACTGCCGGGTGATCACGGGCGGGAGGGTGCGTTCCAGGTTGCGGGGGCGCAGCCAGGTGCCTTCACGCAGTTCGGCGAGGCGCAGTTCCGCCATGGCCTGGCGCAGCGCGGTGCGTTCGGCGGCCGGGCGGGCTTCGGCGGTGACCACGGCGATCTCCCACGCTCCGGCCCAGTGCCGGGTGCGGGGCGTACGGCTCTCGTCCTGCCGCGCCTGGCGCTCCAGCAGCCGTGCGGTGAGTCCGTACGTGCCGTCGTCCTGCCGGAGGTCGCCGGCGGCGACCATCCGGGACAGCGCGACACGCACGGTGCCCTCGGCGGTGCCGAAGAGTTCGCCGACGCGCACCAGGGCGCGTGCCGGGAGGCGGGGCGGATGGTGGCCGAGGAGGGTGCTGAGCACGATGGAGCGGGCGGTGAGCGGCCGCAGGCCGAGGTGCCGCGCGTCGTCGTTCACGGTGTTGCGCCCGGCGGAGCGGCGACGGCCGTCTCGTCCGCCTTCTCCGCCGGCTTGTCCTTGTGGTCCAGCTCCCATCCCAGGAAGGAGAACAGCACGATCAACACGCCGCCGCAGACGATCGCGCAGTCGGCGAAGTTCATGACGCTGAAGCCGCGTATGTGGAGGAAGTCGACCACCGCGCCCTGCAAGTCGCCGGGGGTACGGAAGAGGCGGTCGGTGAGGTTGCCGAGCCCGCCGCCCAGCAGCAGGCCCAGCGCGACCGCCCAGGGGGCGCTGTAGAGCTTGCGCGCCAGGCGGACGATCACCAGGGTGACGGCCACGGCGATGAGCGTGAACAGGATGGTGGTCGCCTCGCCGATGCCGAACGCCGCGCCGGAGTTGCGCAGCACCCGCAGCTCCAGCCAGTCGCCGAACACCTTGACGGGGGCGCGGTGCTCCAGCTCGGCGACCACGGCCACCTTGCTGCCCAGGTCGAGCAGGTAGGCGGCGCCCGCCACCGCGAGGAGCAGCGGCACCCGCCGCCTGCCGCCCGCCCGTTCCGTACGGTCCGCACCGCTCTCCCCGGTGGCCCGGCCCGGTGTCGTCACGTTCAGTCCCCTCGCAGTCCGTCGGTCGGCCTCCACCTTAAGCGGGCCGCGGCCGACCCTGTGATCACCGCCCCCACCCCATTACACCCTTCCCACGCCTGTCGGAAATCTGTAACGTCCACGGTATGACCGTCACCCACGAAGTCGTGAATCAGGCGCCGCCGCTCACCGGGTTCAGCACGGCGGACGACCCGGCCCTGCTGGAGGCGCTGCACCGGGCGGACGCCGGGTGGGGCGAGCCGGAGGTGCGGGAGCTGGGCGCGCTCGCCGGGACCGAAGCGGTGCAGGAGCAGTCCCGGGCCGCCGAGGAGCAGCCGCCCCGGCTGCGCACCCACGACCGCTTCGGCCACCGGATCGACGAGGTGGAGTTCCACCCCGCCTGGCACCGGCTGATGACCGTGGCGGTGGAGCACGGGCTGCACGCCGCGCCGTGGGCCGAGGCCCGGCCCGGCGCCCACCTCGTGCGCGCGGCCAAGTTCTACGTCTGGTCGCAGGCCGAGCCGGGACACGGCTGCCCGGTCTCCATGACGTACGCCGCCGTCCCCGCCCTGCGCTCCGCGCCGGAACTGGCGGAGCGGTACGAACCGCTGCTGGCGGCCCGTACGTACGACTACGGACTGCGGCCCCCGCTGTCCAAGGCGGGCCTGATCGCGGGCATGTCGATGACGGAGAAGCAGGGCGGCTCCGACGTCCGGGCCAACACCACCCGGGCGGTGCCGGCCGGCGACGGCACGTACCGGATCACCGGGCACAAGTGGTTCACCTCGGCGCCGATGAGCGATGTGTTCCTGACGCTGGCGCAGACCGCCGAGGGGGTGAGCTGCTTCCTGCTGCCGCGCGTCCTGCCGGACGGCACGCGCAACGGGCTGCGGCTGATGCGTCTGAAGGACAAACTGGGCAACCGCTCCAACGCGTCCTCCGAGATCGAGTACGACGCGGCGGTGGCCTGGCCGGTGGGCGAGCCGGGGCGGGGTGTGCGGACCATCGTCGAGATGGTGAACATGACGCGGCTGGACTGCGTGATCGGCACGGCGGCCGGGATGCGCGCCGGGCTGCGGCAGGCCCTGCACCACACCACGTACCGCCACGCGTTCGGCCGCGCACTGTCCGAACAGCCGCTCATGCGGGCAGTCCTGGCCGATCTGGCGATCGAGTCGGAGGCGGCTACGACGCTGGCGCTGCGGCTGGCGACCGCCGTGGACCGGGCCCAGGCAGGGGACGCGGGCGAGGCCGCGCTGCGCCGCCTGGGGCTGGCCGTCGGCAAGTACTGGGTGTGCAAGCGGGGCAGCGCGCACGCGGCGGAGGCCCTGGAGTGCCTCGGCGGCAACGGGTACGTGGAGGAGTCGGGCATGCCGCGGCTCTACCGGGAGGCCCCGCTGCTGTCGATCTGGGAGGGCTCCGGCAATGTCGCCGCGCTGGACGTGCTGCGCGCCCTCGGCAAGGAACCGGCCGCGCTGGACGCGTATTTCGCGGAGGTGGACGCGGCCGCGGGCGCCGACCGGCGACTGGACGCCGCTGTCGCGGGCATCCGCAAGATGCTCGGCACGCTCGACGATCCGGAGCGGGCGCAGCGCGCCGCCCGGACGCTGGCGGAACGGATGGCGCTCGCCTTCCAGGGCGCGCTGCTCGTCCGGTACAGCGCCCCGGCGGTGGCCGACGCGTTCTGCGCCTCACGGCTCGACGGGGAGTGGGGGAACGCCTTCGGGACGCTGCCCACCACGGCTGACCTGACGGCGATTCTGGAGCGGGCCCGGCCCGTGTCTTCCCCCGAGTCTCTGACGGAGGCCGCCGGATGACCGGCGGGGGCCCGGGCGGCGGGCCGGACAAGGGCCCGGACAGCGCACCGGATGGCGGCCCGGCCCGCACGGTACGGGTCGAGCATTGCGGCCCCGTGACGACGGTCGTCCTCTCCCGGCCGGAGGCGCGCAACGCCGTGGACGGCCCCACGGCACGCCAACTGGCCGACGCGTTCCGCGCCTTCGCGGCGGACGACGACGCGCGTGTCGCGGTCCTGTGGGGCGAGGGCGGCACGTTCTGTGCGGGCGCCGACCTCAAGGCGATCGGCACCGGGCGCGGCAACCGGGTCGCGGCGGACGGCGACGGGCCGATGGGTCCCACCCGGATGCGGCTGGACAAGCCGGTGATCGCGGCGGTCGGCGGGCACGCGGTGGCGGGCGGCCTGGAGCTGGCCCTCTGGTGCGACCTGCGGGTCGCCGAGGAGGACGCGGTCTTCGGGGTGTTCTGCCGCCGCTGGGGCGTGCCGCTGATCGACGGCGGTACGGTACGGCTGCCCCGGATCGTCGGCACCGGCCGGGCCCTGGACATGGTGCTGACCGGGCGGCCGGTCGGCGCGGCCGAGGCGCTGGGGACGGGCCTGGTCAACCGGGTTGTGCCGCCCGGACAGGCGCGCGCGGCGGCCGAGGAACTGGCCGCCGCCATCGCCCGCTTCCCCCAGGCGTGCCTGCGCAGCGACCGCGCTTCCCTCCTGGCCCAGGAGGGCCTGCCGGAGCAGGCCGCCATGGCCGCGGAACTCCGTTACGGAGGAAGTGTCCTGGCGGACGCGATGAAGGGCGCGGAGCGCTTCGCTTCGGGGGCGGGGAGGCATGGGGCGATGGACGTGTAGGTACGTGCGGCGGGCCGATGGCGTCTCAGTCGCCGCGCGTTGTCCCCGTAGCGGACCAGCGGCACCTCAGCCGGCGAGCGACACCTCCGGCGCCGTACGGGGAAACGCGCGGCGGTAGTCGGACGGCGACACCCCGACGCGCTTGAGGAAATGGTGGCGCAGGTTGTTCGCCGTGCCGAGGCCGCTCAGTTCGCCGATCTTCTCGACCGGCAGGTCCGTCGACTCCAGCAGACTCTGGGCGCGCGCCAGACGCTGGTCGAGGAGCCATTGCAGCGGGGTCGTGCCGGTGGCCGCCTGGAGGCGCCGGTAGAACGTCCGTGGACTCAGCGCGGCGCGCTCCGCGAGGTCTTCCACCGTCAGCGGCTGGTCGAGGCGGGCGCGCGCCCAGGCCAGGACGGGGGCCAGCCCCTCGTCGTCGGTGGCGGGCACGGACAGGTCGACGAACTGCGCCTGCCCGCCGGGCCGGTGGGCAGGCACGACCATCCGGCGGGCCAGCTGGTTGGCGACGTGCGCGCCCAGGTCACGCCGTACCAGGTGCAGGCAGAGGTCCAGGCCCGCCGTCAGTCCGGCGCTGGTGAGCACGTCACCGTCGTCCACGTACAGCACCGAGTCGTCGACCCGCACCTTCGGGTAGCGCGCGGCGAGCTGGGCGGTGTGCATCCAGTGGGCGGTGGCGCGGCGGCCGTCGAGCAGACCTGCCTCGGCGAGCGCGAAGGCGCCGGTGCACAGGGACACCATGCGGGCCCCGGCGTCGTGGGCGCGGCGCAAGGCGTCGATCAGGTCCGGCGGCAGCGGCCTGCCCTCCTCCACGCAGGGGTCGGGCACGGAGGGGACGACGACCGTGTCCGCGCCGACGAGGTCGTCCAGGCCGTACGGGGTGCGCAGCGCCAGCCCGGTCCCGCCCGCGGAGCCGCCGTCCCGCTCGCCCGTGCCGCACAGCCGCAGGTCGTACCAGGGTTCGGCGAGATCGGGCTGCGGCTTGCCGAAGACCGTGCAGGGGATGCTCAGTTCGTACAGGTCCCAGGACGGGACGCCGATCTCCTCGGTCACGACCACCGCGACGGTTCCTGCGCTCATGCCCGAAGGATATGGGCCGCACCAGACACCTGGAACGGGCCCATGGCGCGGCCCGGTCATGGCAGGAATTTGGTGGCGGCCGTCAGCCCTGCCACTGGTTCCGGCCGCCGGGCGCTGCGAGCGTGGCCCGTACGTGATCGACCGCCGCCGGCCCGCACGTTCCGCCGACGGCTCTACGAGGAGACGCACATGCAGACCGAAGGCGCGGCCGTGACGGTGCTCGGGCTGGGATCGATGGGATCGGCGCTGGCTACCGCGCTGCTGGCGAAGGGCCTTGCCACGACGGTGTGGAACCGTTCGCCGCACAAGGCCGAAGCACTGACGGAGCACGGGGCCGTGGTGGCGGCGACGCCGGCCGAGGCCGTCGCGGCGAGCCCGCTCGTCATCGCCTGCGTACTGGATTATCCGGCGCTGCACACCGTGCTCGACCCGGTGGCGGACGCACTGGCGGGCAAGACGCTGGTCAATCTCACCTCCGGCTCGCCGGAGCAGGCCGCCGAGGCCGCCGCGTGGGCGCGGAGGCACGGCGCGGACTACCTCGACGGCGCCGTCATGACGACTCCCCCGGGCGTCGGCAGCCCCGAGATGATGTTCCTCTACAGCGGCCGGCGCACGGTGTTCGACACCCACCGCACCACCCTCGCGGCCCTGGGCGACCCGCTGCACCTGGGCACCGACCCGGGGCTGGCGTCCCTGTACGACGCCGCGCTGCTCGGCCTGATGTGGGCCGCCCTGACCGGCTGGCTGCACGGTGCCGCGCTGGTCGGCGCGGAGGGCACCCGGGCCGCCGACTTCACTCCGGTCGCGATCCGCTGGCTGGGCGCGGTGAGCGGCTTCCTCACCACGTACGCACCGCAGGTGGACGCCGGCCGCTACCCGGGTGACGACGCCACCGTGGACGTCCAGATCGCCGCGATCGACCACCTCCTGCACGCCGCGGCGGCCCGCGGCATCGACACCGCGCTGCCCGGACTGCTGAAGGCCACCATGGAACGGACCCGCGCCGCGGGCCACGGCTCCAGCAGCTACGCGAGCGTCGTCGAGGTCCTCAAGAGCGCGGCGGACGCCCGGTGACCACGACCGCCTCGCCCGCCCCGCCCCGTACACCGGTACCGCCCGCCGCCGCGTGGCCCGGCCTGCTGGCCGCCGCCACCGACACCTGCCTGGACGCCCTCCTCGAAGGCGCTGACCAGGACTGGTCACGCTCCGCCGACGGCCTCACCTGGACCTGCCGCGAGACCCTCGACCATCTCGCCCTCGGCCTGACCGGCTACGCGGGCCTGCTGATCGCCCGCCCCGCCGACCGCTACATCACCCTCTTCGCCTCACTCGATCCCCAGGCCCCGGTCCCGGCCTGTCTGGAGGGGCTGCGCATCGCGTCCCGCCTGCTCGGGGCCACGGTCCGCGACACCCCGTCCGACGTCCGCGCCTGGCACCCCTGGGGGCATGCGGACGCCGCCGGTTTCGCCGCCATGGGCGTGACGGAACTGCTCCTCCACACGTACGACATCACCCGGGCGCTCGGCGTGACCTGGGCTCCGGACGGCGATCTGTGCACCGCCGTCCTGTCCCGCCTCTTCCCCGGCGCCCCGGCCACTCCCCCTGGATACGAGCCCTCCGACACCCTGCTCCAGCGCACGGGCCGGGCCGCTCTCCCCGGACTGCCGCGGCGCGCGGAGTGGCAGTGGGACGGCTCGGTGCGCTGACGTCCCGCCGCCCCCCGAGGGGGCGGAATTGAACGCGTTCAACCCGTCCCGTACTGTCTACGTGACGGATTGAACGCGTTCAAACCGGCTTCCTGCCGGGTTGGGGGGACTCATGACCGCACTGGTCGACCTCATCGTCATGCTCGGCATGTTCGTCGTGGTGCCGGCCGGCCTCGCCCTGATCGGCGAACCGGGCACCCGGTGGCTGCGGCGCCGCTGGCCCATCGCCGCCTCGGCGGGCGCGGTGGCCCTGTGGCTGCCGCGCGGCCCGGCCGCCACGGCACTGGCCGCGGCCTACGCACTGGCCACCCTCGCTCTCGCCCTGTACGCGCCGCGCCGGCTGGCCCGCACCCGCAGCCTCGCGCCGGGCGAGATCGCCGTACTGACGGCCCTGGTCACCCCGGCCGTCGCCGCTACCGCCCTGGTCGCCGAGCGCTCGGGCCACCGGCTGTTCGGCTTCGACCTGGAGATCCTGTCGCTGACCGTGCCGCACTTCCACTTCGCCGGATTCGCCGCCGCCCTGGTGGCCGGGCTCGTCTGCCGCGCCGCACGCCCCGGCCGGACCGGGCCGCTCGCCGCGCTCAGCGTGCCCGTGGGGACGCTGTTCGTCCTGGCGGGCTACTTCGTCGACGACTGGGCCGAACTGGCCGGCGCGGTGATCCTCACCACCGGCATGTGGCTGGTCGCCCTGGTCACCTGGCGGGACGTCCGTACCACCGCGCCGGACCGGACCACCCGGGCCCTGCTCGGCGTCTCGGCCGCCGTCCTCGTCGCGACCATGCTGCTCGCCCTGAGCTGGGCGCTCGGCGAGGCAACCGGCATCCCGCACCCCACACTGGCATGGATGGCGGCCACCCACGGCCTGGGCAACGCGCTCGGCTTCGCCCTGTGCGCGCTGCTCGCCTGGCGCCGCCTCAGGAACGCGCCCGCCGCGTCGGCTCCGGCCGCCCCCGTACCCGCGTGACCGCTCCACCGACCGCCCCGCCCGGCACATCCACCACCACCCGCACCCGTCGCCACCCGAGGAAGCAGGCCCCCATGACCACCGGCAGCACCGCCGCCCCCAGCCCCTTCAACTACGCCGAGGAAGGCGCCACCCGCCGCCGTCCGCTGCCCGGCGGATACCGCCATCTGCACGAGGCCACCTACCTCGGCCACGGCCGCGCGGTCCTCGAAGCCGCGGGCCACGCGGTCACGTCCTTCCGGATGCACCGCGCGGCGGGCGTACGGGTACGGGCCTCGGCGCCGGAGGCCGCACCCGGCGTCCGGGTGGAGTGCGCGCTGGGGCTCGGCCCCGCACGGCTGTGGGCACCGTGCCGGGTGGTGTGGAGCGAGTACGAGAGCGAGCGCATCGGCTTCGCGTACGGCACGCTGGCCGGCCACCCGCAGCGCGGCGAGGAGTCGTTCGTGGTCGAGATGCGGGAGGACGGCGCGGTGTGGTTCACGATGACGGCCTTCAGCGTGCCGGGCCGCTGGTACACCCGGCTGGCGGGACCGGTGGTGCCGGTGTTCCAGCGCCTGTACGCCCGGCACTGCGGCCGGACGCTGCGCCGGCTGGCCCGCCGCGACCGCTGACCGGAGTGCCGGTGGGGGCGCGTCCCCACCCCCCGGCTCCGGAGTCGCCGGAGCCACGCCACGCCCTACTCCCCATACGTCCACACGGCGTTCATGGCTCCGTCACCAGTTGCCCCGCGGCCCGTGAGAGAAACCAGCCATGTGCGACGACGAGCTGATACCGCCGCGGGCGGACCTGACCGAGGACCAGTGGGCGCGGACGGCCGGCCCCGGCCCCGCCGACGCCGCCGTACCGGCCGGCCCGCCGGACGCGCCGGCCCCGGCGCGCGGTGTGCACCGGCGGACGCTGCTGGGCGGGGCGATGGCGGGAGCGGCGCTGGCCGCGCTGCCGTTCGGGGCGCAGCAGGCCGCGGTCGCCGCGCCGCGGGCAGGCGCACCGGGGCGGTTCCCGCTCCCGTCCGCGCCGGGTCCCGCCGGCGAGTACGCCGTCCTGATCACCGGTGACGCCGGGACGGGCGCGGCGGAGCAGTACGCGGTCACGGCGGCGGCCGCGGAGGTCTGCCGCGCCGAACACGTCGGGCTGGCGGTCGGCCTCGGGGACAACATCTACGAGAACGGCCCGGAGTCCGACGACGACTCGGAGTTCGCGGAGAAGTTCGAGCGGCCCAACACCGGTATCGACGTGCCTTGGCTGATGGTGCTGGGCAACCACGACTGTTCGGGGCTGATTCCGGGCAGCGGCGGCGACCCGTCCCGCGGTGACCGCGAGGTCGCGTACGCCGCCACGTCCCGCCGCTGGTACATGCCGGCCCGCTACTACAACGTCGCCCTCCCGGCAGACGGCTCCCGAGGAGAGCCGCTCGTCGAGTTCTTCGCGCTCGACACCAACCCGGTCGCCTCCTACGTCGCGCAGACCGACCCGCACTACTACTGGAACGGCCCGTACATGCGCGAGCAGCGCCGCTGGCTGGACGCCGCGCTGACCGCCTCCCGCGCGCGCTGGAAGGTGGTGCTGGGCCACCACCCGTACCTGAACAACGGCAAGCACGGCAGCGCCGGTTCGTACGACGGCTTCATGATCGGCAACTACACCAGCGGCATCCACCTCAAGAAGCTGTACGAGGAGGTGGTGTGCGGCCGCGCCGACCTGATCATGTCCGGGCACGACCACACCCTGCAGATCCTGGAGCCCACCGACCGCACCCGCGGCACCCGGCAGCTCGTCTGCGGCGCCGCCGCCAAGACGGGCGACGGCAAGGCGCACTTCACCCACCCCGCCGCCTGGCAGGACTTCTCCCGGCACGGGTTCATGGTGCTGAAGGCGGGGGGCGGCGCGATGACGATCGACGCGTACACGGTCGACATCGCCACGAAGAAGGCCCGGCTCGCCCACCGGACCCGGACCGCCCGGCCGGTGGCGGCGGGGGCCGGGGCCGGAGCCGGGGCGGGGGTCGGGGTGAAGTGAGGGGTCTCGGCACGTCATCGGGCCGCGTCCGGGAGTCATGGCGGGAGTTCCTGACGAAACGCCCCTTTCGCCCCGCATGCCCGGTGGTCACCGTCTCCGGCGCAACCGGGTAGCGGCACCGCCGGCATCGGCCATATCTCGCGCCTGCCGCACCTTTCCCGCCCATGAACGATTACTGTTGCCGCCGATGACGCCCGACCGTGCGGTACCGCCCGACTGCTCCGTGTCCCGGACCGGAGCGGTGATCCTGGTACTGCTCGCTGCCCTGGCGCATGTGCTGATCTGCGCGCACGGGCCGGGTCCGGCGGGTGGCGGGCAGGTCGACACTCCCGTCGCGGCAGCCGCCTTCGACTGCGCGGGCGCGCCCGTACAGCTCACGGACGCCGCCGCTTCCCACGCGCTGCACGGGCACGACAGCGCCGAGCTCTGCTCGGGGCCGGACAGCCCGACGCTGCAGCCGACACGGCAGATCGCTTCTCCCCCGCCGTCGGTTCCCGGCCCGGTGCCGGCCGGCTTCGCCGAAGCCGAGCCGGACGGCGTGCCGGCCGACCGGTCGCCGCCCGCGTACCCCGGCCGCACGGCGGCCGGGCAGGAGCGGGCCCGCCTCGGCGTGTGGCGGACCTGACCGCTCCGGAGGCCGCGCCGGTGTCCCGGCGCGGCCAGTGAGCAGATCCGCCTTTCCCCGACGCACGGCCGGTCGCCGCCGCACGGCACCGGTCGCAGGAGGAACACGCCATGAACCAGCTCACCCGCACTCCCGTGCCCGTCTCCCCGGCCCAGCTGCTGGCCGGTGCCCGGCGCCCGATGCACACCCCCGCCGGGCTCGTCGGAGACACTCCTGTCCTGTGGATCGGCGAGCCCTTCACCGCTCCCGGGCGGGGATTCTGGGCCAAGCTCGAAGGCCACAACCCCGGCGGCATCAAGGACCGCACCGCCTTGCACATGGTCCACGAGGCGCGGGCGCGCGGGCAGTTGCTGCCCGGCGCCCGTATCGTCGAATCCACCTCCGGCACCCTGGGCCTCGGCCTGGCGCTGGCCGGCGCCACCTTCGGCCACCCGGTCACGGTCGTCACCGACCCGGGCATGGAGCCCCTGATGACGGGGCTGCTCACCGCGTACGGTGCCGAGGTCGACCTCGTGCACCGCCCGCACCCGGTCGGTGGCTGGCAGCAGGCCCGCCGCCACCGTGTCGAGGAACTCCTGGCCGCGCATCCCGAGGCCTGGTGCCCCGACCAGTACAACAACCCCGACAATGTGGCCGCCTACGCGCCGCTCGCCCACGAACTGACCGCCCAGCTCGGGCGGATCGACACCCTGGTGGTCTCGGTGGGGACCGGCGGCCACTCGGCCGGTGTCGCGTCCGTACTGCGCGGCTTCTTCCCGCGCCTGCGGGTCGTCGGTGTCGACACCACCGGTTCCACGATCTTCGGCCAGCCCGCCGCGCCCCGCCTGATGCGCGGCCTGGGCTCCAGCATCTACCCGCGCAACGTGGCCTACCAGCTCTTCGACGAGGTGCACTGGGTCGCCGCGCCCGAAGCCGTGTGGGCCGCCCGGCGCCTGGCCCGCGACCACTACGCCACCGGCGGGTGGAGCGTGGGCGCCGTCGCCCTGGTCGCCCGCTGGCTGGCCCGTACCCTGCCCGCCGAGGAACGGATCGTCGCCGTCTTCCCGGACGGCCCGCAACGCTACGTGGGAACCGTCTTCGACGACGCCTACGGCCGCGAGCACCAGCTGCTGGACCGGTTGCCCGCCGAAGATCCCGACGAGATCGACGACCCCGGCCGGCCGGTCGTCACCCGCTGGACCCGCTGCACCCGCGTCATCGACCCGACCCGCCCCGCCGCCCGCGACGACCTGAGCCCCGCGGGAGTCGCCCGATGAAGCACCTGTGGCAGCAGACCCGTTCCTTTCCGCCCGCGGCCCGCCTGCTGATGGCCAACCAGTTCGCCATCAACCTCGCCTTCTACATGCTCATGCCGTACCTCGCCGCCCACCTGGCCGGCACCCTGGGCCTGGCCGCCTGGGCCGTCGGCCTCGTCCTGGGCGTACGCAACTTCTCGCAGCAGGGCATGTTCCTGATCGGCGGCACCCTCGCCGACCGGGTCGGCTACAAGATCCCCATCATGGCCGGCTGCCTGCTGCGCACGGTCGGCTTCGGCCTGCTCGGCTGGGTCGACGACCTGCCCGCCCTGATCGCCGCCTCCGCGGCGACCGGCTTCGCGGGCGCCCTGTTCAACCCCGCGGTCCGCGCCTACCTCGCCGTCGAGGCCGGCCCGCGGCGGGTGGACGCCTTCGCCACCTTCAACGTCTACTACCAGGCCGGGATGCTCGCGGGCCCGCTCGTCGGCCTGGCCCTGCTGACCGCCGACTTCCGCCTGGTGTGCACGGTCGCCGCCACCGTCTTCGCCGCGCTCACCCTGTTGCAGTGGCGCGCTCTTCCCCGGCGCAGCGGCACCGCCCCGGCCACCCGGGAGCGGGTGCTCACGCAGTGGCGCGCGGTCGCCTCGAACCGGCCCTTCCTGCTGTTCTCGCTGGCGATGATCGGCTCCTACGTGCTGACCTTCCAGGTCTACCTCGCCCTGCCGCTGGCCGCCTCCGACGCCCTCGGTGCCAGGGGCACCCTGGTCACCAGCGGCCTGTTCGTCGTCTCGGCGGCCGTCACCGTCGTCGGCCAACTCCGGCTGACGGGCTGGGCCAAGGCCCGGTGGAGTCCCAGCCAGGCCCTGGTGCGCGGCCTGGCCGCCATGGGGCTCGCCTTCCTCCCCCTGGCCTTCGCCTCGTCCGGCCTGCCCGTGGCGGTCCTCGCCGCACTCGTCGCCGCCGTGGTGCTGCTCGCCGCGGGCAGCGCGGTGGTCTATCCCTTCGAGATGGACACCGTCGTCACGCTGTCCGAGGGCCGCCTGGTGGCCACCCACTACGGCCTCTACAACACCGTCTCCGGTCTGGGCGTCACCGTGGGCAACCTCGTCACCGGCGCGCTGTGGGACTTCGCCGCCCGCCACGACGCCCGCTGGCTGACCTGGAGCGCCCTGGCGGCGACCGGCCTGGCCTGCGCGACGGCCCTCGCCGCCCTGGCCCGCGGCGGACACCTGGCACCGGACCGCCGGCCGCAGCCCGCCCCGGCCTGACCGGTCGCTGCGTCACCGCGTCACCGGCATACCCCCGCGTTCCATTCAAAGTGCGCATCTCGGACCGCTGTCCTACCGTGGGCGCATGGCCGCTTCCCGGTTGCGATGGTCCCCCTTCGGCGGGCCGCGCAGGGAAGCGGCGGGCGTGGTGGCCCCGGCGTCGCCGGTCCCGACTGCCTGGCGGGCAGCCGGGACCGGCGCGCCTCCGGTGTGCGGCCCCCGCTCCCGGGCGGGGGACACGTCCGGCAGCCGTAGGACCACACCGGCCGCGGGACAGGAGCGTCGCAGGACATGACCGGACGGAACACCACTCCGCCCGGCCGCTACGACCCGCGCCGCGGCGTACCGCCCCGGGCTCCCGAGCCGGGGACCGATCCGGACGGCACCCCCTCCGCCCCGCCACCCGACCCCCTGGACCTGCGCGAACGGCTCGCCCTCAACCGCACGGGCACCTTCGACTGGGACCTGGACCGCGGGACGCTGGAACTGGACGCCTGCGCGCTGGACGTCTTCGACCTGCGGCCGGACGAGTACGACGGACAGCCCTCGGCCCTTGCCGCCCGTGTACCGCCCGAAGAGGGGTACCGGCTGGACGCGGCCATCTCCCAGGCCGTCCAGGACGGGACGCCCTCGTACGGCGCGTACTTCCGCATCCACTGCCGCGACGGCGCGCCCCGGTGGACCCACACCCAGGGCCACATCCTGCGGGACGCGGACGGCCGCCCGTACCGGATCGCCGGGCTCGTCCGGGAAGCCGGTACGGAGATGGCCGACTCCGTGCTGCTGCGGTCGCTCCAGGAGAACCGGCAGCGGCAGACCGCGATGGTGCAGCAGACCACGGCGGCGCTCTCCCGGGCCCTGTCGGTCGCGGACGTGACCCGGGTCCTGACCGGGACGGGCGGCGCCCGGCGCTTCGGCGCCGACGCGCTGATCCTCGGGCTGGTCGACAACGACCGCTTCGAGGTCATCGCCGTCACGGGCCTGCCGGGCGCCACCCCCGAGGGCATGATGGCCTCCCGCCTCGACGACACGTTGCCGCTGTCGGACGCCGCGCTGTCGCGGCGGGCCGCGTTCCTGTCCTCGCGCGGCGAACTGGTGGCCCGCTACCCGCGGCTGCGGCCCTACCTCGACCGGGTCCCCTCCGGCAGCGCCGTCTTCCTGCCGCTGGTCGCGCAGGACCGAGTCATCGCGGCGCTCGGCCTGTTCAACACCGAGCCCAAACAGCACTCGGCGGAGGACCGGAACCTGGCGCTGGCCCTGGCCGGTGTCGTGGCCCAGTCCCTCCAGCGGGCCATGCTCTTCGACCAGGAACGCGAGTTCGCGACCGGGCTCCAGGCCACGATGCTGCCGCGCCGGGTCCCCGAGATCGCCGGTGGCGAGGTCACCGTCCGCTACCACGCGGCGAGCACCGGGCGGGACATCGGCGGCGACTGGTACGACGTCATCCCGCTGCCCCAGGGGCGGACCGGGCTGGTCGTGGGCGATGTCCAGGGCCACGACACGCACGCCGCGGCCGTCATGGGCCAGCTCCGCATCGCCCTGCGCGCCTACGCCACCGAGGGCCACTCCCCGGAGACGGTGCTCGTGCGTGCCTCCCGCTTCCTCGCCGAGCTGGAGACCGAACGCTTCGCGACCTGCACCTACGTGCAGGCCGATCTGGAATCCGGCGCGCTGCACGTGGCACGCGCCGGGCACCTGGGCCCGCTCGTCTGGGACGCGGCCCGGCACACGGACTGGCATCCGGTACGCGGCGGACTGCCGCTGGGGCTGGCCACCGCCTTCGGCCAGGACCACTTTCCCGAGACCCAGCTGTTCCTGGAACCCGACTCCACCCTCCTCCTGTGCACCGACGGCCTCGTCGAACAGCCCGGCCAGGACATCACCGCCGGCATCGACGCACTGACCGCCGCGGTACGGGACGGTCCCGCCGAACTGGAAGCACTGGCCGATCAGCTCTCCGACCGGTTGTGGGCCCGGTCAGGCTCCGACGACGACATGGCCCTCGTCCTGCTGCACCGGTCCCCGGCGGCCGGCACCACCACCGTCACCCCGCGCCTGCGGCTCCACGTCCACCAGGCGGACCCGTCCGGAGCCTCGGAGGTACGGGCGATGCTGCGGCGCACGATGGACCAGTGGCGGGCGGGCTCGATCGCGTACGACGTCGAGGTGGCCGCCACCGAGCTCATCACCAACGCGCTGACCCACACGGACAGCGGCGCCCTGGTGACGGTGGAACTCCTGCCGGCCGGCCCCCCGGGCAGCCCCCGGCGCCGCGTCCGCCTGGAGGTCGAGGACCGCTCCAGCCGCTGGCCCCGCCGCCGCACCCCCGGCGAGACCGCCACCTCGGGCCGCGGCCTGATGATGGTCGAAGCCCTCTCCGACGCCTGGGGCGCGGAGCCGCGGGGCAGCGGCAAGGCGCTGTGGTGCGAGTTCGGTCTGCCGGGACAGGGGGCGGGCCGGTAGCAGCGGGGTTCTACGCGCCGTACCACACCGTCGTCGCGTTGCAGAACTCGCGGATGCCGTGGCCGGCCAGTTCGCGGCCGTAGCCGGAGCGTTTGACGCCGCCGAAGGGGAGGGCGGGGTGGGAGGCGGTCATGCCGTTGAAGAAGAGGCCGCCGGCTTCGATGTCGCGGACGAGACGCTCCTGTTCGTCCTCGTCACGGGTCCAGGCGTTGGAGCTGAGGCCGAACGGGGTGTCGTTGGCGGTGTCGATCGCCTCGTCGAGGCTGTTGACCCGGTAGAGCGTGGCGACCGGGCCGAACGCCTCCTCCTGGTGGATGCGCATCTCGGGCGTGATGCCGGCCAGTACGGTCGGCTCGTAGAACCAGCCGGCCGTCAGCTTCTCCGGGCGTTTGCCGCCGCACAGCGCGGCCGCGCCCCGGTTCACCGCGTCGTCGACCAGTTCCTCCAGGTCAAAGCGGCCCTGTTCGCTGGCCAGCGGGCCGACGTCGGTGCTCTCCTCCATCGGGTCGCCGACGGTCAGGGCGGCCATCCGCTCGGTGAAGCGGACCGCGAACTCGTCGTAGACGTCGGTGTGCACGATGAAGCGTTTGGCGGCGATGCAGGACTGTCCGTTGTTCTGCACCCGGGCGGTGACGGCGGTGCGTACGGCCGCGTCGAGGTCGGCGGACGGCAGCACGATGTACGGGTCGCTGCCGCCCAGTTCCAGCACCGTCTTCTTGATCTCGTCACCGGCGACGGAGGCGACCGAGCGGCCGGCCGGTTCGCTGCCGGTGAGGGTCGCGGCGGCGACCCGGCGGTCGCGCAGGATGTCCTCGATCGCGCCGGAGCCGACCAGCAGCGTCTGGAAACAGCCTTCGGGGAAGCCCGCCCTGCGCAGCAGGTCCTCGATGTACAGCGCGGTCTGCGGCACGTTGGAGGCGTGTTTGAGCAGGCAGGTGTTGCCGGCCATCAGCGCGGGCGCGGCGAAGCGGACGACCTGCCAGAGGGGGAAGTTCCACGGCATGACGGCCAGGACGGTGCCGAGGGGCCGGTAGCGGACACAGGCGCGGGACGCTCCGGCGTCCTTGGCGTCACCGGCGTCCGGTACCTCGTCGGCGAGGAGTTCCGCGGCGTGGTCGGCGTACCAGCGCATCGTCTTCGCGCACTTGGCGGCTTCCGCGCGGGCCGCCGCCAGCGGCTTGCCCATCTCGGTGGTCATGGTCCGGGCGATGCCGTCCTGGCCCGCCTCCAGCAGACCGGCGGCGTTGCGCAGCAGTTCGCCGCGTTCGGCGAAGGTCGTCGTCCGGTAGCTGCGAAAGGCTTCTTCCGCGCGGGCGAGCCGGGCCTCGATCGCGTCGGCGTCGAGCGCGTCGAAGGTCTTGAGCGTCTCGCCGGTGGCCGGGTCGACCGTGGCGATGGCCATGTGGATGCACCTCCCGTGGGGTGGTGGGTGGGCTGGGGGGCCGCGGCGGCCCGGCGGCCGCCGCGGAGCCGGTGACCGGGGCCGGCCGCGGACTACGTGAGCGGTCCGGGGGCCGGGGACGGTTCCGGTACGGGGTCGGGGCCCGGCGGGCGCGGTACGGGGTCGGGGCTGGGTGTCGGCGGCTGCGGTGTGGGCGCCGGCGGTGTCGGGTCGGGCGGTCCGGGCACCGGCGGTCCCGGTGTCGGCCCCGGTACGGGGCCGGGCCCCGGACCCGGTTCGGGCCCGCCGGGCCCCGGCGACGGCGTGGGTGTCGGCGGCACGGGCTCGGTCTCCTGCCCGGGCTCGCGCGTACGGTGCGGTGTCGGTTGCCGCTCCACAGCAGACCTCCTGGGTCGGACGGCACGTGGTTCTCCGGCCCCGGTACCCGGGTTTCGCCGGTCTATCGCACTGACGCGCGACGGATTGCGCCCCGGCCGCCCGCCCCGTTCCTTCGGGTGGCTTGTCCGGTTCGTTCGGCGACGCGCGGTACCCGGCCCCCTACATTGCGGTCATGACCTCCGCGAGGACCCTGGCGGCCGCGGCCTGCGCGGCCGTGCTCGCCCTGACCGTGCCCGCCTCCGCCGTCGCCGTACCCCGCTCCCCCGCCGCGTCCCCGGCTGCCGGGCAGCCGCTGCCCACCCGAATGGCCGACACCGGCGGCGGCAGCCAGCTCATCACGGCCCGCGCCGCGAGCCTGCGCTCCACGACCGGCACGCTGAGCTGGTGGCAGCGGTACGGGAGCCGCTGGCACCGGGTCGGTACGGCGCCCGCCCGCTTCGGGGCGAACGGGCTGGCCGAGGGCAGCTCACGTGAGCAGGGCACCTCGACGACCCCTACCGGCCTGTACGACCTGCCGTTCGCCTTCGGCCTCAAGGCGGCACCGGCCGGTACGGCCATCCCGTACCGGCCGGTGCGCGCCACTTCCTGGTGGTGCCAGGACAACGGCTCGGCCGCCTACAACCGCTGGGTGGACCCGCGCCCCCGGGACTGCGCGGCGCAGGAGGCCGAGCGGCTGGCCGACTACCCGGTGCAGTACGGCCGGGCCCTGGTCGTCGGCTTCAACTACCACCGCCCGGTACGCGGCCGGGGCGCGGGCATCTTCCTGCACGTCGACGGGCGTGGGGCGACGGCGGGCTGTGTGTCCGTACCGGCGCGGGCGATGGCCCGCATCGTGGCGTGGGTGCGGCCGGCCGCCCGTCCGCACATCGCGATCGGCACGGACTCCGGCCGTACGGGCCTCACCCGCTACTGACGGGGCCGGGCCCGGGGGCCGCCACGAGGGGGAAGTGGCAGGCCACCCGGTGCCCGGGGCCGGCGGGTGCGGTGGACTCGGGTTCGCTCTCCGCGCAGCGCGGGCGGGCCGCCGGGCAGCGGGTGCGGAAGCGGCAGCCGGAGGGCGGCGCGGCGGCCGAGGGCGTCTCGCCGGTGAGCGGGCTGCCTGTGGCGGGGGCCGCCGGGTCGGGCGCGTTGACGGTGTCGAGGAGTCCGCGGGTGTACGGGTGCAGGGGGCGTGCGAAGACGTCCCGGGCCGGGCCGGTCTCCACCAGTTTGCCCAGGTACATCACGCCGACGGTGTCCGCGAGGTGCCGAACCACCGCCAGGTCGTGGGAGATGAAGAGGTACGTCAGTCCCTTGTCGCGTTGCAGGTCACGCATGAGGTTGAGGATCTGGGCCTGCACGGAGACGTCGAGCGCGGAGACCGGTTCGTCGGCGACCACGAGGGACGGCGCGAGGGCGAGCGCGCGGGCCAGCCCGAGGCGCTGGCGCTGGCCTCCGGAGAACTCGTGCGGGTAGCGCTCCACGGCAGCGCGCGGCAGGCCCACGTCGTCCAGCAGGGCGGCGACCCGCCGCTGTTGCGCGGCGCGGTCGCCGATGCCCTGGATGACCAGCGGCTCCCGCAGGACCGTGTCGACGCGCATCCGGGGGTCCATGGACGCGTAGGAGTCCTGGAACATCAGCTGGACGTCGCGGCGGTGGGCGCGCAGTTCACGGCGGGTCAGAGTGCCGATGTCGCGGCCCGCGAAGCGGATCGTGCCGTCGGTCGGGGGTTCCAGGCCGACGACCATCCGCCCGAGGGTGGACTTGCCGCAGCCCGACTCGCCGACGATGCCGAAGGTCTCACCGCGGGTGACGGTGAGGCTGACCCCGGCCACGGCGCCGACCTCCCTGGCTCCCTTGCGCCGGGCGAAGGGGCCGGCGTGGAGGGCGTAGTGCTTGGTGACGTCGGTGAGGGTGAGGAGGGGTGGGTGGTCGGCGGGCGCCGTGGCGGCGAGTCCGTTCCCCTCGGGCCCGGGTACGGACACCGCCGGCACGGGGGCGCTGTTGCCCGCCCGGCCGTCGGCTTCGTCCCGTACCGGGTGGAAGCACGCGTACGCGTGGCCGGCCTCCCCGTCCAGGGCCGGCTCCTCCGTACGGCACCGGTCGGTCGCGAAGGCGCAGCGCGGTGCGAAGCGGCAGCCCGCGGGCCGGGTGACGAGGGCGGGCGGCAGGCCCGGGATGGTGGCGAGGGTGGTCCGCCCGGCCGTGGCGCGTTCGGGGAGGGCGGCGAGGAGGGCCTGGGTGTAGCGGTGCCGCGGGGTGGTGAAGAGGCGGTGCACGCCGGCGCGTTCGGCGACCTTGCCGCCGTACATGACCGCGACCCGGTCCACCCGCTTGGCGATGACGCCGAGGTCGTGGGTCACCAGGATCAGGGCCATGCCGAGGCGGGTGCGCAGGTCGTCGACGAGTTCGAGGATCTGGTGCTGGGTGGTGACGTCGAGGGCGGTGGTCGGTTCGTCGGCGATCAGCAGTCTGGGTTCGCACACCAGGGCCATGGCGATGGCGACGCGCTGCCGCATGCCGCCGCTGAGCTGGTGGGGGTAGTTCCGCATCCGTTCGGCGGGCTGCGGCAGGCCGACCAGCCGCAGGGTCTCTTCTGCCTTCGTCCAAGCCTGCCGCCGGGTGATCTGCTTGTGCAGCAGCAGGGGTTCGGCGACCTGGGCGCCGATGGTCATGGTCGGGTTGAGGGAGGTCAGCGGGTCCTGGAAGACCATGCCGATGGTGTTGCCGCGGATGTCCCGCAGGACGTGGGCGGGCGCGGCGGCCAGGTCGGTCGTGCCGTCGCCGTCGCCGTCGCCGTCGGCCGTACGGTCGTCGCTGCCGTCGCCGGCGCCGTCGACACCGCCGGTGCCTCGGAAGAGAATGCGTCCACCGGTGATCCGGCCGCCCTGCGGCAGCAGGCCGAGGACGGACAGCGCGGTCATGGTCTTGCCGCAGCCGGATTCGCCCACGAGACCGAGGGCTTCCCCGGGGGCGAGGTCGAGGTGCACACCGTCCAGCGCGTGCACGGTGCGGCCGCGGCCGGTGATCTCGACGTGCAGATCCTCGACACTGAGCAGCGGTGCGGCGGTCCCGGACGGCGGGCGGAAGGTCGCGGACAGGGGGTCGGCGGTCATGGGCCTTCCTCAGCTCTTCTGGAGGCGCACGTCGAAGGCGTCCCGCAGGCCGTCCCCGACGAAGGTGAACGCGGCGACGACGAGGACGACGGCGAGGCCGGGCGGGAAGATCAGCCACCAGTGGCCGACCTGGGTGTAGGTGATGCCGGCGGAGAGCATGGAGCCCCAGTCGGCGGCCGGGGGCGGGACGGACAGTCCCAGGAAGGAGAGGTAGGCGACGTAGAGGATGGCGTCGGCGATCTGGAAGGTGGCGTTGACGACGACGGTGCCGACGGCGCCGGGCAGGATGTGCCGGAAGACGGCCCGGCCCCCGCCGCCGCCCATCAGGCGCATGGCGTGCACGTAGTCGCGGCTGCGCAGGGCGAGGGCCTCGCCTCGGATGAGGCGGGCCGGGGACAGCCAGGCGACCAAGGCGATGATGAGGATCAGCACGGGTTTGCCGGGGGTGACGATGGCGGCGACCACGACCAGCAGGAACAGCGCGGGGATGGCGAGCGCGGCGTCGGTGACGCGCATCATGGCGGCGTCCACCCAGCCGCCGAAGTAGCCCGCGACCGCGCCGTACACGGTGCCGAAGAGGGTGGCCAGCAACCCGGCGGCGAGGCCGACTTCGAGTGAGGTCTGGCCGCCGTACATCAGCCTGCCGAGCATGTCGTAGCCGAGGTCGGTGGTGCCGAGGAGGTGGCCGGGGCTGCCGGGCGGCAGGCTGGCCTGCGACAGGTCGGTGTGCGTCTGGTCGGTGGGGTGCAGCAGCGGGCCGAGGTAGCAGAGCAGCAGCAGGCCGAGGAGGAGGACCGCGCCGGTGACGGCGAGTTTGCTGCGGGCGAAGACGGCGAGGGTGCGGCGCAGCGGCCCGGGAGCGGCGGGCACAGCAGCGGACAGGTCGCCGTCCCCTCGTCGGGCGGCCCCGGCGTCACTCGGCGCGTCCATGGCGGGTGCGGTCACGAGACGCTCCTGATCCGGGGGTCGAGGACGGCGTAGGCGATGTCGGTGATCAGCGAGCCGAGCACGGTGGCCACGCCGACGATCAGGGTGACGCCGAGCAGGACGGGGAAGTCCGAACCCTGCGCGGCGTTCCAGAACAGCAGTCCCATGCCGGGGTAGTTGAACATCGACTCGACGACGAGGGTGCCGCTGAAGAGGGTCGGCAGGTACAGCCCGAGGAGGGTGGCGAGCGGGATCAGCGCGTTGCGGAGCACGTGCCGGACCATGACGCGGGTGCCCGACTGCCCCTTGGCGTGCGCGGTGCGGACGTAGTCCTCCTGGAGGTTGTCCAGTACGGCCGAGCGCATGTAGCGGCTGAACGCGGCGATGATGCCGAGGGCGGTGGTCACCACGGGCAGGATCAGGGCCGGGGCCTCGGCGAGCAGGCCGCCGACCGTGTCGGCCTGCGGTGCCTCGGCCGGGAAGAGCTGGAGCTGCTGGCTGAAGACCAGGACGAGGACCAGACCGAGGAAGAAGACCGGGGTGGCGTAGGCGAGGAAGGCGGCGCCGGTGAGCAGGTGGTCGGCGGCCTTGCCGCGGCGTACGGCCTGGAGGATGCCGAGCGGGACGGCCAGTACGGCGGCGAGCGCGATGGACAGGCCCGCCAGCAGCGCGGTCTTCGGGAGGCGTTCGCCGAGCAGCGAGGCGACGGTCTGGTTGAGCTTGTACGACTCGCCGAGGTCCCCGGTGAGCAGCCGACCGAGGTACATCACGTACTGCTGCGGCAGCGAACGGTCGTAGCCTTGCTGGTGGTTGAAGTGCGCGATGGCTTCGGGGGTGGCCTTGACGCCGAGGATGGCGCGGGCCGGCCCGCCGGGCAGCAGGTGCAGCAGGACGAAGACGATGACGGAGACCAGCAGCAGGACGACGACGGCCTGCGCGACGCGCTTGACCAGGAAGCGGATCACCGGCCCGCACCGCCCTTCTTGACGAAGTACCAGTCCTGCGGCGCGAGCCCGAGCGTGGGGTTCTGGTCGATGCCCCGCAGGTCGTTGCGGATGACGGAGACCTGGTAGGCCGGGTTGGGCGTCCACAGGACGGGCACCTGGCCGGCCGTGTAGCGGGCGTAGTCGCGCAGGGCGCCCGGGTCGTCGGAGTACTCGGTCTTCTTGATCAGCTCGTCGGCCTTCGGGTCGGACCAGTTGCCCATGTTGGAGGGCGCCCCGGTGGCGAAGAGCGACTCGCCGCTGGCCACGGTCGGGAAGTACCAGCTGCCCTGGGTGCCGAAGAAGCCCGTCTGCCAGGCGGAGCACACCGGTTCGGCCCGCTTGCAGGGGACGGTGGTGCCGAGGACGGTGTTCAGCGGCTGCTGCCGGATGTCCAGGGTGATGCCGGCCCGGTCCATGGCGGACTTGATCTCCTGCATGGTGTTGGACGTCTCGGTGGAGCCGGACTGGGAGAGGAGTTCCAGGCGCAGTTGCTGCCCGCCGGGGATGTCCTTGCCGCACTGTCCGGGGCCGGTGCCGGGGCGGGCGCAGCGCAGCCTGCCGTCGGCGCGCTGCCAGCCGTGCGCGGTGAGCAGGGCTTCGGCCTTCTTCGGGTCGTACGGGAACGGGTCGCGGTCCATCTGTCCGGCGGGCACCGGGCCGCGGGTGGGGGCCGCGCTGCCGTGCCAGACGACGTCGGAGATCGTCTTCTGGTCGACGAGGTGCTGGAGGGCGCGGCGGAGGTAGGTCTGGCGGAGCATCGGCCCGGCGGTGGGGTGGTTGAAGTTCAGGACGATGTAGGTGATCGCCCAGCCTTCCCACGGGTCGATGCGATAGCCCATCTTCTTGAACCGCGTGGACTGGGCCATCACCGAGGGCGGGATGTAGCCGTAGTCCACGCCGCCGGCGCGCAGCACGTTGAATTCGGAGTCGGCGGTGGTGAAGGGCTTGAGGACGACGCGGTCGAGGTGGGGCTTGTCGGGGCCGCCGTACTGTTTGTTGGGGATCAGGGACACCTGCCCTGAGGTGGTCCACCTCTCGATCTGCCAGGGCCCGCTGACGGTCTTCCAGAGCGGGTCGGTGGCGAACTTGGAAAGCTGTTCGGCGTGCTGGAGCAGCCGCGCGAAGACCTTCTTCGGGGCCTCGTCGCGCGGGTCCCAGGCATGCTTGGGCAGCGGGGTGAAGTTGTCGAGCTGGTTGCCGGTGAACCAGGCGGGGTTGTACGGGCGGTCCAGGCGCAGCCGGAAGGAGTGGTCGTCCAGCACCTCGAACGCCTTGACGTTGTCCGGCAGCAGCCCCGGCGAGTAGCCCGCCCACTCCTCCTTGTCGTGCTTGATCAGGTCGTACCAGAACTCCACGTCACGGCTGGTCACGGGCGTGCCGTCGGACCAGCGGTAGCCCTGCTTGAGCGTGATGGTGACGGTGGTGTTGCCGTCGCTGTAGCGGGGCTGTCCGGCGAGGTTGCGCGGGCTGTCCATGGTCAGGCCCGCGCCCTTCTTCTCGGCCGTGTAGAGCGGCGGGTAGAGCAGGTCCTGTACGGCGTTGTTGTACGAGGCCAGGTAACCGGCCGTGCCGATCGGGAAGATCCAGTTGGGCGTCGCGGCGGGCGGCAGCGCCATGGTGGCCGTGCCGCCTTCGACGCGGGTGCCGCCGGTGGCACCGACGTCGGTGACGGCGCCGTCCGCCGGGCCGCAGCCGGTGAGCGTCGTCAGGCCGAGCAGCAGCGCCGTGACCGCGCGGAGCAGGACGTGGACGGGCCCGCGTCGGCGGGTTCTGCGCGGGCCCATGCTGCCTCCGGAAAGGGTCGGCCGGTCGAAGAGTGCGAGAAAAGTACGGACGGCCGCGAAAAGAAGTCAAGGGTCTGGCGGAACATCGGCAATTGGGGTGTACTGAGGGCCACTTGCCTCCCTTCTTTCTTCGGCGATCGAATAAAGAAGGGGAAGCGTCGCAGATTGACCGCCCGCAGCATTCCCCCCTCTTCCCACCCCCCTCCCCCTCCCCCTCCCCCGTCGCTCACGGCCGAAAGGCACGCCATGACCGCCGTCCTGACCGTCGTCCTGACCGCCGCCGAGGCCCCCACATGACCGACGCCGAGCCCGGCTCCGCCGCGCACGTCCTAGAACTCGTCGCGACCGGCACCGCCCGCTCGCGCGCCGACCTCGTACGGGAACTGGGACTCGCCGCCTCCACCGTCTCCGCCCGCGTCCAGGAACTGGTCGACGCCGGGCTGCTGACCGAGTCCGGCGAGGGCGCCTCGCGCGGCGGGCGCCGCCCGCGGCTGCTGCGCGTCCCGGACGGCGGCACCGTCGCGCTCGCCGCCGACCTGGGCAGCCGTCACATCCGTACCGGGGCGGTGGGCCTGACCGGCACCGGCTTCGACATCGACGAGTGCGCCCTCGACCTGACGACCGGCCCGGAACCGGCCGTCGGCCTGCTCGCCGAACGGCTGACCGCGCTGGCCGAGCGCCAGCGCGCGGCCGGACGCACCGTGTGCGGCGCGGGCATCGGCTTCCCCGGGCCCGTGGACCCCGCGTCGGGCCGGGTCGTCGCGCCGTCCCGGATGCCCGGCTGGCATCTGTACGAGCTGCGCGACCGGCTCGCCGACCGGCTCGGCATGCCCGTGCTGGTCGACAACGACGCCAACGTCCTGGCCCTGGGCGAACACCGGGCCGCCCACTCCGCCCTGCGCCATCTGGTGGTGGTCAAGGCGGGCCGCGGCATCGGTTCCGGGGTGATCAGCCACGGCCGGCTCTACCGGGGCGCCCGCGGCTGCGCCGGGGACATCAGCCACGTACGGGTGGACGCCGCCGCCGAACGCCCCTGCTCCTGCGGGAACATCGGCTGTCTGGAGTCGGTGGCCAGCGGCGCCGCGATCGCCGCCGCGCTGCGCGGCCAGGGCATCGCGGCCGACTCCACCACCGACATCCTGCGGCTCGTCGAGGACGGCGAACCGCACGCGACGACCCTGGTGCGGCAGGCCGGGCGGCACATCGGCGCGGTGCTGGGCGTCGTGGTGAACTTCTTCAACCCGCAGGCCGTGGTGCTGGGCGGCGCGCTCGCCGCGGCGGAACCGCTGGTCGCGGCGGTGCGCGGGGTGCTGTACGAGCGGTGCCTGCCGATGGCGACCAGTGAACTGTCGATCGTCGCGGCGAGCTGCGGCCCCGACGCGGGGCTGCTCGGCGCCGGCCACGCCGCGCTGCGCGAACTGGCCGCCGACGGCGGACTGCCGGCCCTGCCCGTCGTCCGTACGTAGCTCCCGCCCGTACGCGGATCCCCACCGTCCCCACGAAAGGTGCAACCACCGACATGCGTATCGCCATCGGCGGCATGGCCATCGAGTCCAGCCAGTTCTGCCCGCACCGCTCGACGTACGACGATTTCCGCGTGACCCGCGGCGCCGCGCTGCTGGACCGCTACACCTGGACCCGGCCGGACAGCGGCCTCGCGGACCAGGTGGAGTGGGTGCCGCTGGTGCACGCGGTGGCGCTGCCCGGCGGGCCCGTCGAGCGGGAGACGTACGACCGGATCAAGTCCGAACTGATCGCCCGGATACGCGAGGCCGGGCCGCTGGACGGCATGGTCTACGACATCCACGGCGCCATGAGCGTCGTCGGCCTGGACGACGCCGAGGCGGACCTCACCGACGCCGTACGGGACGCGCTCGGCCCGGACGTCCTGCTCTCCGCCGCCATGGACCTGCACGGCAACGTCTCGCGCCGCTTCGCCGACCGCCTCGACCTGCTCACCGCGCACCGCCTCGCCCCGCACGAGGACGCCTGGGAGACACGCGAGCGCGCCGCCCGCAAACTGGTCGAACGGCTGGCGTCCGGCAAGGGCCGTCCGTACCGCGCCTGGGTGCAGGTGCCGGTCCTGCTCCCCGGCGAGAAGACCAGCACCCGCCTGGAACCGGCCAAGTCCCTGTACGGCAGGCTCGCTTCGGTCGAGGCGCTGGACGGCATCGTGGACGCGGCGGTCTGGGTGGGTTACGCCTGGGCCGACGAGGCGCGCTGCCGGGCCGCGGTCGTGGTGACCGGCGACGACCCGGGCCTGGCGCTGGAGCAGGCCCGCGGCCTGGCCCAGGAGTACTGGGACGTGCGCCGCGACTTCGTCTTCGTCGGCCCGACCGGCGACGCCGACGCGTGCATCGCGCACGCCGTCGCGTCCCGCGCCCGCCCGTTCCTGATCAGCGACTCCGGCGACAACCCCACCGCGGGCGGCGCGGGCGACCTCGCGTACATGCTGCGGCGCCTGCTGGCCGACGAGGACCTGGCGAGCGGCCGGGTCACCGCGCTGCACCCGGGCATCACCGACCCGGCCGCGGTGGCCGCCTGCTTCGACGCCGGGGTGGGCGCCCGCGTGACCCTGAAGGTCGGCGGCCACGTCAGCGCCGGCACCGGCCCGCACGCCGAGCCGTACGAGCTGACCGGCACGGTGACCGCCCTCGAAGACCCGGCCGCCCCCGCCGCCGGCGCCCCGCGCGGCAATCCGGCGTACGACGGCGGCGGCCGCACCGCCGCCGTCACCCGGGGCGGCGTGACAGCCGTCCTCACCGAGCGACGCAAGCCCTTCCACACCCGCGCCGACTTCGGCACCCTCGACCCGACGGCGTACGACGTCGTCGTGGTGAAGATCGGCTACCTGGAGCCGGAGCTGTACGCGCTGGCCGCCGACTGGCTGCTCGCCCTCACCCCCGGCGGCGTGGACCAGGACCTGCCACGCCTGGGCCACCACCGGGTGGTCCGCCCGCTCTACCCGTTCGACGACGCGGGCTTCGAGGATCCGGATCTGACGGCGGTGCTGCTCTGAGACAGCGGCTTCCAGGCCCGGCGCGTCCGCTCGGCCCCTCCGGTCGGCCCGTCACGTGCGGCGCCCATGCATGACGGCCCGTACGGTGGAGAGGCGCTCCCTGATCACCTTTCCCCCGACGGAGGGCCCCGATGGAGTCGCCGACCCCGCTCACCGAGAGCGATCTGCTCGATCTCGACGCCCACTGGCGGGCGCTGAACTACCTCGCGGCCGGGCAGATCTATCTGACCGGCAACCCGCTGCTCACCGAGGAACTGCGCCCCGAGCACATCAAGCCGCGTCTGCTCGGCCACTGGGGCACCTGTCCCGGTCTGAACCTCGTCTACACGCACGTCAACCGGGTCATCAGCACCCACGGGCAGGAAGCGGTGTGCGTGTGGGGGCCGGGGCACGGCGGGCCGTCGGTGTTCGCCGGGGCCTGGCTGGAGGGGACGTACGGGGAGCTGAATCCGGACGTCGGGCGGGACGCGGCCGGGATGGGCCGGCTGTTCCGGCAGTTCTCCTTTCCCGGCGGGGTGCCGAGCCACGCGGCGCCGAACGTGCCGGGCTCCTTCCACGAGGGCGGCGAGCTGGGCTACTCCCTCGCGCACGCGTACGGTGCCGCGCTGGACAATCCGGACCTGCTGGTGGCGTGCGTGATCGGGGACGGCGAGGCGGAGACCGGGCCGCTGGCCGCGTCCTGGCACGCGAACAAGTTCCTGGACCCGGCGCACGACGGCGCCGTGCTGCCGATCCTGCACCTGAACGGCTACAAGATCGCCAACCCGACGGTGCTCGCCCGGCTGGACGAGGACGAGCTGGACGCGCTGCTGCGCGGCTACGGGCACGAGCCGCTGTACGTCACCGGTTCCGACCCGGCCCAGGTGCACCGGGACATGGCCGCCGCCATGGACACCGCGCTGCTGCGCATCCACGAGGCCCAGCGCGCCGCGCGCGAGGGCGAGGAGCGGGCCCGGCCCCGTTGGCCGATGATCGTGCTGCGCACCCCCAAGGGCTGGACCGGGCCCGACGAGGTGGACGGCGCGCCCGTCGAGGGCACCTGGCGCGCCCACCAGGTGCCGCTGTCCGGCGTCCGGGACAACCCGGACCATCTGCGCCAGCTGGAGGGCTGGCTGCGGTCCTACGCGCCGGGCGAACTGTTCGACGGCGAGGGGCGGCCGGTGGACCGGGTGCTGGCCTGTGTGCCGCGCGGCGACCGGCGGCTCGGCTCCTCCCCGCACGCCAACGGCGGCCGCCTGGTCCGTACGCTGCCGCTGCCCGACCCCGAGAAGTACGCGGTGCCCGTCGACAAGCCCGGCACCCGGATGCACGAACCGACCCGCGTCCTCGGCGGCCTGCTGCGCGACCTGATGGAGCGGACCGCCGACCGCCGCGACTTCCGGCTGTTCGGCCCGGACGAGACGGCCTCCAACCGGCTCCAGGACGTGTACGACGCCACCGACAAGGCGTGGCAGGCCGCCACCGAGCCCACCGACGAGCATCTGGGGCGGCACGGGCGGGTGATGGAGGTGCTTTCGGAGCATCTGTGCCAGGGGTGGCTGGAGGGGTACGTGCTCTCCGGGCGGCACGGCCTGTTCTCCTCGTACGAGGCGTTCGCGCACATCGTGTCGAGCATGGCCTCGCAGCACGTCAAATGGCTCCAGTCGGCCCGCGACATCCCCTGGCGGGTGCCCGTGGCGGGCCTGAACTACCTGCTGACCTCGCACGTCTGGCGCCAGGACCACAACGGCTTCTCGCACCAGGACCCGGGCTTCGTCGACCACGTCCTCAACAAGGACCCGCACACCGTACGGGTCTATCTGCCGCCGGACGCCAACAGTCTGCTGTGCGTGGCCGACCATGTACTGCGGACCAAGGACGTGGTCAACGTGGTGGTCGCCGGGAAGCAGCCGTGCTTCGACTGGCTGGACATCGGGCAGGCGCGGGCGCACTGCGCGCGCGGTGCGGGCATCTGGGAGTGGGCGGGCACCGAGCGGCCCGGCAGCCGGCCCGAGGTGGTGCTCGCCTGCGCCGGTGACGTGCCGACGCAGGAGACGCTGGCGGCCGCGTCCCTGCTGCGTACCCACCTGCCGCAGTTGTCGGTACGGGTCGTCAACGTCGTCGACATGACGCGCCTGCAGCCCGACGAGGAGCATCCGCACGGCATGACGGAGCGGGAGTTCGAGGCGCTGCTGCCGCACGACGTGCCGGTGATCTTCGCCTACCACGGCTACCCGTGGCTGGTGCACCGGCTCACCTACCGCCGGGCCGTCCACCCCAACCTGCACGTGCGGGGCTACAAGGAGATGGGCACCACGACCACGCCGTTCGACATGGTGGTCACCAACGACATGGACCGCTACCGGCTGGTGATGGACGTGATCGACCGGGTGCCGGGGCTGGCCGTACGGGCCGCCGGCGTGCGGCAGGAGATGGCGGACGTGCGGCAGCGCCACCATGCCTGGATCCGCGAGCACGGCACGGACCTGCCGGAGGTCGAGGAGTGGAGCTGGCCCGGCGACGGGCGGTGACGGCGGTGGGTCCTGGGGGCCGGCCCCCAGGACCCACCCGTCAGGGCTGCGGGTCGCGGGCGTCGTAGCGGGCGAAGTCGCGCCGCCACAGGGCCAGCAGCAGCACCGTCACGACGCAGGCGAGTCCCCCGCCGACGACCGCCACGGCCGGTGAGGCGAGGTCGGCCGCCGATCCGGCCAGGAAGTCGCCGAGCCGGGGGCCGCCCGCCACCACGACGATGAACACACCTTGCAGCCGGCCGCGCATCCGGTCCGGCGCGGCGGCCTGGAGCATGGTGCCGCGGAAGACCATCGACACGGTGTCCGCGCACCCGGCGACGGCGAGGAAGAACAGGCCGAGCCACAGGTGCCGGGTCAGGCCGAAGCAGGCGACGGCCGCTCCCCAGGCGGCGACCGAGACGAGGATCGCCAGGCCGTGCCGGCGGACGGCGCCGAGCCATCCGGAGAACAGCGCGCCGAGCACCGCGCCGACGGCGGGCGCCGCGACGAGCAGGCCCACCGTCTTGGCGTCGCCGCCGAACCAGAGGACGGCGACGGCGGGGAACAGGGCGCGGGGCTGGGCCAGCACCATGGCCGCGAGGTCGGCGAAGAAGGTCATGCGCAGATTGGGCCGGGTGGCGAGGAAGCGCAGTCCCTCCAGGACGGAAGGGCGGCGCGGCGCCTCGTCGCCACCGCCGTGGTCGGGGCGCATGGCGGGCAGGCGCCACATGGCGTACAGCGCGGCCGAGAAGCAGCCGACGTCGATCAGGTAGGCGGCCTGGTAGCCCCACAGGCCGACGAAGACACCGCCGAGCATCGGGCCGCCCATCATCCCGAGGTTGCTGGTGAGCGAGCTGAGGGCGTTCGCGGCAGGCAGCTGCTCGGGCGGCAGCAGGCGCGGGATCATCGACGAGCGGGCGGGCGCGTTCATCGCGAAGCAGACGGCCTGGAGGGCGACGACCGTGTAAAGCACCCAGACCTGGCGTACGTCCGCGAGCGCGGCGGCGGCCAGCGCGACGGAGAGCACGGTGGCGCCCACCGCGCTGTACAGGCCGAGTTTGCGGCGGTCGACGGTGTCGGCGATGACGCCGCCGTACAGCCCGAAGACGACCAGCGGAACCAGGGAGCACAGGCCGACCGCGCCGACGGCGAAGGTGGAGCCGGTGAGGGCGTACACCTGGAGGGAGACGGCCAGGGCGGTCATCTGCTGGCCGACCCAGGAGACGGTGTTGCCGAACCACAGGCGCCGGTAGTCGGCGGAGGTGCGCAGCGGGGTGAGGTCGGCGAAGAGGCGGGTGTGCAGTGGAGGTCGGGACCTGGGGGTGGATATGGCAGGAGGCACGGGGCAGTAAAGCACGGTCCGTGGTGATGCCACTTACCTGGGTGTCCTGATCATGACATCGGACGCAGGGCTACCGGCCCTCCGAAAGGCCGTACACGCGGCGGGCGTTACCGGCCGCGACCAGCGCCGCGACACGGTCGGCGTCCGCCGCCGACCAGGCGCCCGCGCGCACCCAGCCGGTCAGCACCTCCGCCAGCGCCGTACGGAAGGCGGCGCTGCCGACGGTGTACAGCTCCGGCAGGCCGTAGGCGTCGGTGGAGAAGAGCAGCTTGCCGAAGGGGGCCAGTTCCAGGAATCCGGCGAGCACGGCCGCCGCGCGCGGGCCGGTGTGCCCGAGGGCCAGGCCCACGTCGGCGTACACGTGCGGGAAGGCGTGGGCCAGGTAGGCGGCCTGGCGGTGGTACGGGTAGCAGTGCAGCAGGATCAGGTCGGTGCCGGTGCCCGCGGTGGCGTGGGCGAAGTCGGTGAGCAGCGCCGGGTCGGCGTGGTGCAGGCGCAGGTCGGGGTCGCCGAAGCCGGTGTGCAGTTGCAGGGGGCGGCCGGTGCCGACGGCGAGCCACATCAGGTGGCGCAGCAGGACCGGGTCGGCCAGGCGGTGGGAGCCGGCGGCGAGCCAGACGCGGGCGGCGGTCACGACGTCGGCGGCGGTGGGCGGTTCGGGGGCCAGGGCGAGCCCGTGCCGGTAGGCGGCGACGGACTTGAAGCCCGCGGCGGTGCGGGCCGCGTCCCGTACGGCGTCGGCGAGTCCGGCGGCGAACACCTCGGCTGCCGCGTCCGCGGTCTCCTCCCCCGCCGTCCGGGCCGCCCGTACGCCTGCCGCGACCCGTTCCGCCAGCGTCTCCAGGCGGACGATCTCGTGCCCGGTGCCGCCGCCCGCCTCGGCCGTCTCGTGCGCCCCGGTGAGGTCGCCGGGCAGGCCGGTGTCCACCAGGTACGTGCCGATGCCGGTGCCGCCCAGCAGCAGGCGGCGGGTCTCGGCCGGGCCCAGTTCGCGCCGCCGGGCGAGGTAGGCGCCGGGCGCGCAGTGCGGCGCGAGACCGAGCAGCGGCGGGCACCAGCGGCGGACGGCGAAGCCCGCCTGGGTGTCGAAGAAGGTCGTGCCCGCGGCGGCGGGCCGGTCCGACTCGGTCAGGTACGACTCGAACTCGGCGGCCGAGAGGTCGCCGCGCAGCACGCCGTGGCAGTGCTGGTCGATCAGTGGCGGCAGGCCCGGGAAGGGGTCCGGAACGCTGTCGGGGGCGCCGTCGGGGGCCTGTGCGGTCATCGGTCCCCCCGTCCGTGGGCGGGACCGGGAGCGGACACGAGGGCGGGCGCAGCCATCAGTACCTCCAGCGCGTCGCCGCGGCGATCTCTTCGGGCTCGCTGTCCGCGAAGTGCGCCGCCTCCGCACGGCGTACGGCGATCACGGCGCCGTACAGCACCTCGCCCATCGCCTCCCGCAGCACCGCCGACTCCGCCAGCCGGTCGGTGGACTCGGTCAGCGACGAGGGCAGCCGGACGATGCCGCGCCGGGCGCGCTCGCGGACGCCCAGGACGCCCGGGTCGCCGGTGACCGGCGGGGGCAGCGCGGCGCCCGTGGACAGGCCGTGCAGCCCGGCGGCGATGACCGCGCCGACCGCCAGGTAGGGGTTGGCGGCGGCGTCGAACGGCTTGATCTCGGCGTGGCCGCCGTCCGGGTCGCCGGGGGCGCCGGTGACCAGGCGCAGCGCGGCCTCCCGGTTCTCCACGCCCCAGCACTGGTAGGCGCCGGCCCACACGGACGGGCCCAGCCGCAGGTAGCTCGCGGGTGAGGGGCAGCCGACGGCGAGCAGGGCGGGCATCGCCTCCAGGACGCCGCCGAGGAACCGTACGGCGTCCGGGTCCAGGCTCCATTCGGCGTCCCGGTCCCGGTGCAGGCTGCGCTCGCCGCGGTGCAGGCTGAGGTGGAGGTGGCAGCCGTTGCCGACCTGGCCGGCCACGACCGAGGGCGCGAAGCTGGCCCGCAGGCCGTGCCGGAGCGAGACGGCCCGTACGGTCTCCCGGACGAGGACCAGTTCGTCGGCGGCGCGCAGCGGGTCGGCGGACGCGGTGGACACCTCGAACTGGCCCGGGGCGTACTCGGGGTGGAGCTGGAGGACGTCGATGTCCTGGAGGGCCAGCGCCTCGGCCACGTCGCGGAGGTAGTCGGAGAGTTCGACGACGCGGGTCATGCCGTAGGCGGGGCCTGCGCAGGGATAGTCCAGGGTTTCGCCGGCGCCCGCGGCACCGTCGGGGCGGCCGCCGCCGGCCTCCGGCGCGCGGGTGACCACCCACTCCGTCTCGAACCCCATCTGGAGGACCAGCCCCGCGTCGGCTGCC
Organism: Streptomyces paromomycinus; assembly: GCF_003865155.1. Taxonomy (NCBI): domain Bacteria; kingdom Bacillati; phylum Actinomycetota; class Actinomycetes; order Kitasatosporales; family Streptomycetaceae; genus Streptomyces; species Streptomyces paromomycinus. The sequence goes on from NZ_BHZD01000001.1 coordinate 1,298,198, forward strand.
CGGTCCACCATGCGGCGGGCGAACTGCCGCTGGCAGCCGGGGTGCGGCGTGCCGAGCTGGTCGTAGCGGTCGACCGGCGCCCAGGCCCAGCCGGGCTGCGCCGCCAGCACCGTGACCCGCTCCAGGTCGGGGAAGAGCCGCAGGTCGCCGTCGGGCCCGCCGAGGTGCGCGGACGCGGTGATCGCGTCGTCGGAGGTGAAGACGTCGAAGACCGGTGACATGCCGACGCCGCGCTGCACGGCGGGTGCCAGCCGGGCCGTCGGCACGGTCTTGGTACGGGCGATGCCCGCGTTGTCGACCCAGGTGAGGGCGACGGCGCGGACGTGCTCCGCGTCCAGCCGTGCCGCCGTCCGGCGGGCGTCGCCCCACTGCTGCGCAGGCCCCGGTTCCATAGCGCGTGTCCCCATTCCGCCATGCCGCTCACTCGGCGGCCGTTCGAACTGTGCCCTGTCCGCTGTCCGCCACGGCGCCCCCGTTCAGGGGCGGCTGCCGCGGGTGTCCTGCCGTACGGCCGGCGCGGCCGTCCCGCTCCCGGGGACCGTACCGGCCGTCACGGACAGTCGAACTCGCACCATACGCACTTTCCGTTGCCGCGCGGCTCCACACCCCAGACATCCGACAGCCGCTCCACCAGCAGCAGTCCGCGGCCGGACATCGCGGACTCGTCGCTGTCGTGGCGGCGCGGCAGGGCGCTGGAGCGGTCGGCCACCTCCAGACGCAGCCGCCGGTCGGTGCCGTGCGGCATCCGTACCGTCACCACCGCCGCGCCGTCGGTGTGCAGCAGCGCGTTGGTGATCAGCTCGTCGGCGGCCAGTTCGACCTCGTCCGCGCGCTCCCGTGCGCCCCAGGCCCGTACCGCGGCGCGGATCATGTGGCGGGCGGCGGACAGCCCCTGGGCGTCGTCGGGTGCGACGTGCTGCTGGAGCCGTCCGGCGGCCGGCGCGGCGGGCTCACCACCGCGCCGCAGGATCAGCATCGCCATGTCGTCGTCGCCGGTCTGCTCGGCCGCCAGGTCGCAGAGCCGGTCGGCCAGTTGCTGGACATCCTGGGGGCCGTCGCGGACCACTCTGGCCAGATGCCGTACACCGTCCTCGATGTCGATGCCCGGCTGTTCCACCAGCCCGTCGGTGTACAGCACCAGGGTCTCCCCGATGCCCAGGTGGACGGTGGTGACGGGGTAGTCCAGGTCGCGGAAACCGGTCGCTATGCCCAGCGGCAGGCCGCCGGCCACCTCCAGGCGGCGGCACAGCCCTTCGGCATGCCGCAGCAGCGGGTCCACGTGCCCGGCGCGCACCAGCCGCACCGTCCCGGTGGCCAGGTCGGCGTCCGCGTACGTGCAGGTGGCGAAGCGGTCGGTGTCCAGTTCGCCGAGGAAGGCGGAGGCGCGGGCCATGACGGTGGCGGGCGGGTGCCCCTCGGCGGCGTAGGCGCGCAGCACGATCCGCAGCTGGCCCATCACGGTCGCGGCGTGGGTGTCGTGCCCCTGGACGTCGCCGATGACCGCGGCGACCCGGCCTTCGGGCAGCGGGATCACGTCGTACCAGTCGCCGCCGATGTCCCGGCCGGCCCGGGCGGCCCGGTAGCGTACGGCGATCTGCGCGCCGGGGATGCCGGGGATGCGGCGCGGCAGCATGGCCTGCTGGAGGCCCTCGGCGAGGTCGTGCTCCTGGTCGTAGAGCATGGCGCGGGCCAGGCTCTGCGCGACGCTGGAGCCGAGCGCCACCAGCAGGTTGCGCTCCTGTACGCCGAACGGGTTCTCCGAGCGGTAGAACAGGCCCACCACCCCGATCGGCCGGGCCTGCGCGATGAGCGGCAGGTACGCGGCGGAGCCGAAGTCCATCCTTTCGAGGTGCGGCCAGAGTGCCGGGTAGCGTTCGGCGAACTCGGTGCGGGAGCGGATGAAGCACGGCTGGAGGGTGCGCACCGCCTCGCTCATCGGGAACTCCTCCTCGACCCGCACCACCTCGTGCTGCGGTACGAAGCTGCCCGGCTGCCCTTCGTGGACCACCCGGATGCGGCCCGCCTCGACCAGGCCGACGATGACGTTCCGCGCGCCCAGCCGGGTCAGCGCCTGGTCGTCGCCGAGCACGCCGATGACGTCGCGGACGGTCCTGGCGTGCGCGAGGGCCGCCGTGGTGCGCTCGACGAGGCCGGTGTTGCGCAGCCTGCGTGCGTGCGCCTGGGCCCGTTCCGCCGCCTGGGCGTACTCCTGACTGGCGTCCCGGACGACGCCGATGATGCGGTGCGGCGTGCCGGCCCCGTCCCGGCGGATGCTGGCCTGGGTGTGGGTCCAGCGCACGGTGCCGTCCCGCAGCCGGACGCGGAAGTAGGCACCGTAGGAGTCGCTGCCGTCCTTCAGCGCCTGGGCGACGACGCCGTCCAGGCGGGCCGCCTCGTCCGGCGGCAGACGGCAGCCCAGGGTGGCCGGGTCGGAGTCGTACTCCTCCGGCGGCAGGTCGAAGACCTCCAGAGCGGAGCCGTCCATGTGCATACGGCCGCTGTCGAGGTCCCAGTCGAAGCCGCCCATGCCGTTGAGGGCCAGCGTCAGGTCCGGATGAGCGGGCCAGTCGTCCGGCACCGACACGGTCGGCCGCTTCGCTCCCCGGTCAGCCATGTGCGCAACTTTGCCACATTTGCCCCATACGTGGCCGGTCCATCGGTGTCCGGTACGGAGCCGGCCGCGAGGCCGGAACCGGCGGCGCCCGCTTGGCTGACTTACGCATCAGTCAGTTCTCAACACTCGTCAGGCACCGCTGTTGCCACGGGTAAAACCTCACTCGTCACTGTTGCGGTCGTTGCGATGATCTCAACACACTGTTACGGTCCCTGACCATGCCCATGGACGAAGACCCCGGCACCCGGGTCCCCGACGACAGCGACGTGCGCGACCGCGTCCGGCAGGTGGTCGACCGCCTCGGCTGCAGCCGCCGCGAGTTCGCCCGGCGCATCGTGATGGACCCCTCGAAGCTGTCCAGGTCGCTGGGCGGCACCCGGCGATTCACCCTCGCCGAGATCGTGCGCGTCGCGGACATCGGCGGCGTGGGCGTGGCGTGGCTACTCGGCTCCCGGGGCGGCTCCCCGGCGCCGGCCCGGGGCCGGGAGCCGGCCGCGGTGCCCGAGGGCGGCCGGCCGCTGCAGATCGTCCGGGAGACGGTCCGGCTGATCGCCGAGCACGGTTTCCACGGCGTCCGGGTCGCCGACATCGCCGCCGCGTGCGGCACCAGCACGGCCGCCGTGCACTACCACTTCCCCGGCCGTGACGAGCTGTTGGAGGCGGCCGTGCGCTGGTGCATGGACGAGGACACCGCGCGGCGCGCCGCGGGCCTGGCCGACGCGCCGGACGCCCGCGCCGAACTGCTGCACCTGATCGCGCTGCAGACGCCGCGCACCGCACAGCAGCGGCGGCAGTGGCTGGTCTGGCTCGACCTGTGGGCACAGGCCGCGCGCTCCACCGCCGTGGGACAGCTGCACGAGCACTACTACCGGCAGTGGCGCACCACCGTCGCCGAAGTCCTGCGACGGGGCGTCGACCAGGGCGTCTTCCGCTCCGTGGACCCCGAGCCCACCGCGCTGCGGCTGACCGCGCTCATCGACGGCCTGGCCACCCAGGTGCTGGCCACCGCGCCCGACAGCACCGGCCCCGACACCATGCACGCCGCGCTGCTCACCTTCATCGACCACGAACTGGCCCCCTGAGCAGGCGGCTCCCCTGCCGTTTTGCCCCCACCGACCGAAGGACCCGCCGTGAACAACGAGGTCATCATCACCTGTGCGCTGACCGGAGCCGGTGACACCGTGCGCCGCTCGCCGCACGTGCCCGTCACCCCCGAGCAGATAGCCGAGTCCGCCGTCGAGGCGGCCTCGGCCGGCGCCGCCGTCGTCCACATCCACGTACGCGACCCGGAGACCGGCGCCCCGTCCCGCGACCCGCGCCTGTACGCCGAGGTCGTCGAACGCGTCAAGGAGACCGGCACCGACGTCGTCATCAACCTGACCGCCGGGATGGGCGGCGACCTCGTCATCGACCCGGACGAGCCGCTGCGGCACCTGCCCGGTACGGACCTGGTCGGCGGCCTGGAGCGGCTGCCGCACGTCGAGGAACTGCTGCCCGACATCTGCACCCTGGACTGCGGCTCGCTGAACTTCGGCGAGGGCTCCAACCTCTACGTCTCGACGCCCGACATGCTGCGCGCGGGCGCCGCGCGCATCCAGGAACTGGGCGTACGGCCGGAGCTGGAGATCTTCGACACCGGGCAGCTGTGGTTCGCCAAGCAACTGCTCGCCGAAGGGCTGCTCGACGACCCGACCGTCTTCCAGCTGTGCATGGGCGTCCCGTGGGGCGCGCCGGCCGACCCGGGCGTGCTCCAGTCGATGGTCGCGATGCTCCCCGAGGGCGCGCAGTGGGCCAGCTTCGCGCTCGGCCGGATGCAGATGCCGTGGGTCGCCCAGTCCATCCTGCTCGGCGGCAACGTCCGGGTGGGTCTGGAGGACAACCTCTACCTGAGCAAGGGCGTCAAGGCGACCAACGGCCAGTTGGTCGAACGGGCCGTGCAGATCACGGAGTTGCTGGGTGCGACGGTCGCCACCCCGGACCAGGCCCGCGCCCGCCTCGGCCTGAAGCCGCGCGGCTGAAGCCCCCCTCGCCCTTTCGCCCCCTCGCCCCCAGGAGTCCTCATGTCCCCCACCCCTCCCCCCTCCGTACGCCGTGTGGCGTGCATCGGCGCCGGTGTCATAGGCGGCGGCTGGGTCGCCCACTTCCTCGCCCGCGGCTACGACGTGACCGCCTGGGACCCCGCGCCGGACGCCGAGGACAAGCTGCGCCGCCTGGTCACGGCCGCCTGGCCGGCCCTGGAGCAGCTCGGCCTGGCCGAGGGCGCCTCGCCCAGCCGCCTGACCATGGCGCCGACCCTCGACGAAGCCGTCGCCGACGCCGAGTTCGTGCAGGAGAGCGCCCCCGAGAAGCTGGAGCTCAAGCGCGACCTGCTCGCCCAGCTCGACGCCGCCACCCCGCCCGGCGTGGTCATCGCCTCCTCCACCTCCGGCTATCCGATGACCGACATGCAGACGGCGGCCGCCACGCCCGGCCGTCTGGTCGTCGGGCACCCGTTCAACCCGCCCTACCTGATCCCGCTGGTCGAGGTGGCCGGCGGGGAGCGGACCGACCGTACGGCGGTCGAGTGGGCCGCGGAGTTCTACGAGGCGGCGGGCAAGTCCGTGATCACCATGGACCGGGAGCTGCCCGGCTTCATCGCCAACCGCCTCCAGGAGGCCCTGTGGCGCGAGGCGCTGCACATGGTCGCCAACGGTGAGGCCACGGTCGAGGACATCGACACCTCGATCACCGAAGGGCCGGGGCTGCGCTGGGCGTTCATGGGCCCGATGCTGACGTTCGCGCTGGCCGGCGGCGAGGGCGGGATGGCCCACATGCTCGACCACTTCGGCCCGTCGCTGAAGTCCCCGTGGACCCGGCTGGAGGCCCCGGAGCTGGACCGGGCGCTGCGGGACGCGGTGGTCGACGGCTGCGACCGGGCCGCCGACGGCCGTACGTACGCGCAGCTCGTCGCCGAGCGCGACCAGGGCGTCATCGACGTGCTGCGGGCGACCGGCCGGCTGGACGGGCCCGCCCGGTGACGGCGCGGCTGCCGCTGTTCCGGCGGACGGTCCAGGACGACTGGATCGACTACAACGGCCATCTCTCCGAGGCGTACTACGTCCTGGTCTTCGGCTTCGCCACGGACGCCCTCATGGACGCGGCCGGTCTCGACGCGGCCTACCGCGCCCGTACCGGCCATTCGCTCTACACGGTCGAGGCGCATGTGCGCTACCTCGCGGAGGTGCCGCGGGGCGCCGAACTCCTCGTACGGACCACGGTCCTGGGCGTGAGCGCGAAGAAGGCGCGCTTCGTCCACGAGATGTACGTGGGGGACACGGCCGGCGATCCGGTGGCCACCGAGGAGATCTTCGCCCTGCACGTCCACCAGGCTGAGGGGCGGGCCGCGCCGCTGCCCGAGGAGGCGCACGAACGGCTGGCGGGGCTGGCCGAAGCGGCCGGACCCGCTCCGGAATGGGCCGGACGAGGCATCCGGGAGGTGTAGCGAAGGTGCGGCGGCCGGGAATCCGGACGGCGTACGGCGGCGTTGCACGGCGTGTCCCCGGTCGTCCGGGGGCGCGCCGTCGTCGGGTCGGCCGTCCGACCGCCGCGCGGTGCCACGCTGGGTCCTGTCGTCGCACCCGTCCGGAGAGGAACCGTCATGCCGTCCGTACCAGGTCACCGCATCACCGTCGAGCAGGGCACCGAGCACGTCCGGGTCGTCCACGACGGCCAGGTGGTCGCCGACAGCCGCCGTCCGCTGCTGCTCCACGAGACCGGCTGTCCGGTGCGCTACTACCTGCCGCCGGAGGACGTCCGGACGGATCTGCTGGTCCCGTCCGGAACCCGTACCCACTGCCCGTTCAAGGGAGACGCCTCCTACTGGTCACTTTCCGGTGGCCCGGAGGACATCGCGTGGGCCTACCCTGCGCCGAAGTCCGCGGTCGAGCAGATCAAGGACCATCTGTGCTTCTACGCGGCGGAGTTGGTGTGAGCGGCGCGGCGCGGCAGTGAGTAGGAAAGTTTCCTAACTATTCTCCGTCGGACTCATTGACGCGTACATGTGCCGTCGTCAAGATTCCCTCGAACGGCACCTCCGCCGACCGAGGAGACGGACATGACGCCCACCCCCCGCGCCGCGAAGTCCCGCAGCACCCGCCCGGCCAGGCTCTTCCTCACCAACCCCCGCACCGGCATACCCACCGCCGCGGGCGTGGTCCTCGCGCTCGTCGGCGGTGCGGTGCTGTGGTCGCCGGCCGGGCGCGCGGACGCCGCGCCCGAGCGGACGGCCGCCAAGGCCGGTGCCTTCACCGTGGTCGCCGCCGGGGACATCGCCGAGCGGTGCACCGCGAGCAGCAGCAGCTGCGTGCACCCGAAGACCGCGGCCCAGGTCAAGAAGATCGACCCGGAGTTCGTCCTGACCATGGGCGACAACCAGTACGACGACGCCCGGCTGAAGGACTTCAAGAAGTACTACGACACCTCCTGGGGCGCCTTCAAGGCCAAGACCCACCCGGTGGCCGGCAACCACGAGACGTACGACCCGGACGGCAAACTGGCCGGGTACAAGTCCTACTTCGGCTCCGTCGCCTACCCCAAGGGAAAGAGCTACTACAGCTTCGACCACGGCAACTGGCACTTCGTCGCGCTGGACTCCAACAGCCTGGACTCCACCCAGACCAAGTGGCTCAAGGACGACCTCGCCGCCAACTCCAAGAAGTGCGTGGCCGCCTACTGGCACCACCCGCTGTTCTCCTCCGGCGAGCACGGCAACCAGCCGGTCAGCCGCTCGGTGTGGAAGGCGCTGTACGACGCCAAGGCGGAGCTGGTGCTCAACGGGCACGACCACCACTACGAGCGCTTCGCGCCGCAGAACCCGGACGGCAAGGCCGACCCGAAGGGCCCGGTCGAGCTGCTCGCCGGCATGGGCGGCGCCAACCCGTACAAGATCGAGGAGGTCCAGCCGAACAGCGAGAAGCGGCTGACCAAGACCTTCGGCGTGGTCAAGCTGAACTTCCACGACGACGGGTTCTCCTGGGACCTGGTCGGCACGGACGGGAAGACGAAGGACAGCAGCCCGTCCTACCAGTGCCACTGACCGGCCCGGGAACCACCCGCCATGTATCTCGCCACCACGGACGCGGCCGCCGCCACCACGAAGCTGACGCGCGGCCGCGTCGCCGGCCCGGTCCTCGCGCTCGGCACGGTCAGCCTGGTCACCGACATCTCCTCCGAGATGGTCACCGCGGTGCTGCCGCTCTACTTCGTCCTCCAGCTCGGCCTCTCCCCGCTCCAGTTCGGGTTCCTGGACGGGCTCTACAACGGTGTCACCGCGCTCGTGCGGCTGGCCGGCGGACATGCCGCCGACCGGGGCGGGCGGCACAAACTGGTGGCCGGCACCGGCTACGCGCTGTCCGCGCTGTCCCGGCTGGGCCTGCTGCTCGCGGGCGGCGGTACGGCCGGGATCAGCGCGGCCATCGCCGCCGACCGCATCGGCAAGGGCGTACGGACCGCCCCGCGCGACGCGCTGATCTCGCTCAGCAGCCCGCCCGACGCGCTGGGCCGGGCGTTCGGCGTGCACCGCGCGATGGACACCACGGGCGCGCTGCTCGGGCCGCTGGCCGCGTTCGCCCTGCTGTGGGCGACCGCGGACGCCTACGACGCGGTGTTCGTCGTCAGCTTCTGCGTCGGGCTGCTCGGCGTTCTGCTGCTGGTCGCGTTCGTACCCGGGCGCGCCGCCCTGGGGCCGGTGGCCGCACCAGCCGCCGGGCCGCGGGTCCCGCTGCGCAGCAGGATCGCCGAGCCGCTGCGCGACGCCGCCTTCCGGCGCATCATGGCGGCCGCCGCCCTGCTGGGTGCCGCCACCATCGGCGACTCGTTCGTCTACCTGCTGCTTCAGAAGCAACTGGACTTCGCGGTGCGCTGGTTCCCCCTGCTGCCGCTCGGCACCGCCGCGGTCTATCTGCTGCTGGCGGTGCCCGCGGGGCGGCTCGGGGACCGCATCGGGCGCCGGGTGCCCTTCCTCTTCGGCCACGCCGCGCTGCTCGCCGCGTACGTGCTGCTGCTGGCCGTCGGTGACGGCACCGTCCTGCTGGCCGGTGTGCTGGTACTGGTCGGCGTGTTCTACGCCGCCACTGACGGCGTACTCATGGCCCTGGCAGGGCCGGCCCTGCCCGCGGCACGGCAGGCGAGCGGCATGGCCCTGCTGCAAACGGGCCAGGCACTGAGCCGACTGCTCGCCGCCGCCGGGTTCGGTGCCGCCTGGACGCTGTGGGGCAGCCGGGCAGCGCTGGTCATCGCCGTCGTCGTCCTCGCGGCCGCCCTCGCGGGTGCCGCCGCGCTGCTCCCCCGTACGGAAAGGCGTTCCTCGTGGTCATGACGGACAGGGCAGGTCCACCGGAGACGGGGGACGTGGCAGGTGAAGCCCGGGAGAGCCGGGCCGGGTTCCCGATGCGCGCCCGCGTCATCGCGGTCGTGGTGGCGACGGCCGTCCTCACCACGGTCGCCGTGGTCTACACGGTGACGGCGGTGCGGCGCGCCGATTCCGCCGACGCCCCCTCGGCGTTCGGATTGGACCGCGGGCAGTTGTACTTCCGCAGCACACGGGGCGGAGACGGCGAGGGCCGCGTCGCGCGCGTGGCCGCGCCGGCCGGCGCTTCCGATGCCTCCGGTGCTTCCGGTGCTTCCGGTGTCTCCGATGCTTCCGGTGTCTCCGGTGTCTCCGATGCTTCCGGCGTCGCGGCGATGAGCGCCGACGCGGCCCCGGTTCCGGACCACCGCACCACCGGCGGCCCCGCCTGCGAGCGCTTCTACGCGGCCGGCGGCACCGCCCTGTGCCTCCAGCGCCGCTCCGGCATCCCCCCGGCCTCGTACGCCGTCGTCCTGGACGGGCAACTGCGCGAGAAGCGCCGGATCGCCCTGACCGGCATCCCCAACCGGGCCCGGGTCTCCGCCTCCGGACGAATGCTGTCCTGGACCATGTTCGCCACCGGTGACTCCTACGCCACCACGTCCTTCTCCACCCGCACCTCGATCCTCGACACCCGCACCGGCTACCTGATCAAGAACATGGAGGACATCCCGCTCACCCTCGACGGCCGCCGCTACCACTCCCCCGACGTCAACTACTGGGGCGTCACCTTCGCCCGCGACGACAACCGCTTCTACGCCACCGTCTCCACCAAGGGCCGCACCTACCTGGTCGAGGGCGACATGCGCCGCTGGACAGCCCGCACCCTGCGCGAGAACTTGGAGTGCCCCTCCCTCTCCCCCGACAACACCCGCCTCGCCTTCAAGAAGCGGGTACGCGAAGGGGCCCGCGACCCCTGGCAGCTGTACGTGCTCGACCTGCGCACGATGCGCGAGCACCCGCTCGCGGAGCAGCGCAGCGTGGACGACCAGGCGGCCTGGCTGGACGAGCACACGCTCGGCTACGCGCTGCCGGGCAGCGGCGGGAAGGGCAGCGACATCTGGACCGTACCGGCGGACGGCACCGGCGCCCCGGCGCTGCGGGTGGCCGGGGCGTCGTCACCGGCGCTGGTGCGCTGACCGGCACCGGTCGGCTACTCCGCCGTCCTGGCGCCCCCGGCGGTGCACAGGCGCGGCGCGTTCGCGGCCGCCGCCACCGGCCCGTCGAGCCGGTCCGCCAGATCCTGCGCCCAGTCGGTGAGGCCGGGGACGTCGATGTCGTACGGGACGGTGTCCGCGTACGGGGCGATCGCGCCGGCGCCCCGGAGCAGCAGTGCCGCGCCGCCCTTGGCGTTGCCCCGGGCGGCGTGGGTCAGGCCGACGGCGAGCTGGGCGAGGCCGCGCCACAGCTGCCGCTCCGGCCCGGGCGACATCTTCCAGGCGTCCTCCAGCACCTCATGGGCGTGGAAGGGCAGCCCGCGGTCCAGGAGGTCCTGCGCTTCGGTGAGCGCCTCCCGGGGGCTGCGTTCGACACCTTCGGGCTGGCGGTCCACGCCCGGTGTGCCGTACGGCAGCGGGCGCCCGAGTCCGTCCCGCGGCCGGGCGTTGCGGGCCCGGCCTTCGGGGTCGCGGTCACGGGTGGCGGCCGGGGCTTCGTCCAGGATGTCGCCCGGGACTTCGTCCGGGCTTCCGTTCAGGTCTTCACCCGGGGCTTCGTCCGATCCCCCGTTCAGGCCCCCGCCCGAGCCTTCGTCCGATCCCCCGTTCAGATCTCCATTCAGACCTGAATTCAGACCTGAATTCAGGCCTGCACTTAGCGCTTCATCCAGATCTTCCCTCGGGCCTTCGTTCCGGGCGCGGGCAGCCATGGTCCGTCCTTCCGGTTCGGGGGCGTCCGCCCCGGCAGCGGCACTCCCCGCTCCGCAGTGCTCGCAGCCGGGCTCCGCCGGGCGGTCCGTGATCCGGCCGCACTCCTGGCACACCTGGTCCAGCCAGCAGGCCGGGTCGCCGCCCTCGTCGCGTCGTGTCACGTTCACGGTTCGATTGTGCAGCGTGCACCGGGTGCGGTGGGTGCCCGGGGCGGCGGCGCCCGGCGCGAGACGGCCCGGCCCGGTCGCGTCATTGGCCGGATTTCGACGGTGCCGTGCGCCCGCCTGCGACGGGTGGCGCGCCACCGGTCAGGAGCCGCCCCCGGGCGTGCGCCGTCCGCGGACGTACATCCGCCAGCCGAACACCGCGCCCACCGCGAGGGCCACGGCGAAGCCGCCGGCGACCGCCCACCCCGTGGTGTGCGACCACCGGCCGGGTTCCCGGGACACCTGCGCGGCGACCGGCCGCGCGGAGGCGGAGGGGCGCTCGGCGCCGCTCCGCGCTCCGTCGGCCGAGGGGGTGGCCCGGCCGCCCGGCGCGGCGGCCACGAGGGAGCCGACCGGGCGGGCCTTGCCCGCCGCACGGAACCCCCAGTCCAGCAGCGAACCCGCCTCGTGGTAGACGGCGTTGGACGCGCCGGACTGCGGATTCAGCACGGTCACCAGCAGCGTCCGGCCGCCCCGTCGGGCCGCGGCGATCAGCGTGTTGCCGGCGTTGCTGGTGTAGCCGTTCTTGACGCCGACGATGCCCGGATAGCGCCGCAGCCCGTTCGCGCCGGACAGCAGCCGGTTGGTGTTCTGGATCTCGAACGAGGGGCTGCCCTTGCTGGGGAAGCGGGCCGTCGTCGTGGCGCAGTACCTGGCGAAGTCGGCGTCGGCGAGCCCCGCGCGGCCGAAGACGCTCAGGTCGTACGCCGAGGACACCTGCCCCGGGCTGTCGTACCCGTCCGGGGACTTCACCGAGGTGTCGCGGGCGCCCAGTTGCCCCGCCCTGGCCTGCATTTCGCGGGCGGTGGCCGTCCAGCCGCCGTTCATCGCGGCGAGCACCCGTACGGCGTCGTTGCCGGAGCGCAGGAAGACCCCGCGCCACAGGTCGGCGACCTGGTAGCTGCGGCCCTCCTTGATGCCGACGAGGCTGCTGCCCTGGCCGATGCCCGCCAGTTCCGCCGGGGTGACCTTGTGCACGGCGCCCGCGCGGAACTTCGGCAGCACGGTGACCGCGAACAGGGTCTTGAGGGTGCTGGCCGGCGCGAGCCGCTGGTGCGCGTTCCTGGCCGCCAGCACGTCGCCCGTACGGACGTCCGTCACCGTCCAGGCGCGAGCCGACACGCCGTCGGGCAGCGCGGGAGCCCCGGCATCCGCCACCGTGCGCCCCGTACGGTCCCCCAGCCGGTCCGCCACCTGCCCCTTGGCCGCCCCCGCCCCCGGGTCCACGGCCCGCCCCACCGCCACCTGCTCGGCGCGGGCCACCGCCGGTATGGAGGTGAGCGTCAGCCCGGTGGCGGCGATGACGGCCAGCACACCGGCATTCCGGGACAGAAGCGTCTGAAGTGCCATGCCTTCACGCTAGGAAGCACGCGCTTCACCCGCAGAGGGACCTACGCCAGACGGCCGAAGCGCCGAAAATCCCCGCACATCACAGGCCAAAGACTCACGGACGGCTACAGCGGCCGAGCGCGGTCCGGCCGGCCCCGGTACGGCGGGACAAAGCACATCAGCCCCGTACGCACGAGGACCCGCCCGGTGCGACGGGGGATGCACACCGGGCGGGCCTCACGACCTTTCTACCGCATGAAGGAACGGTTATGCCTCAAAAACTTGTTCGTCCCGCGATTACCAGGCGACGGGGAGCGAGATCAGGCCACGTGCGCGCAGTGTCCGGCGGTGGCGCAGCCCGGTCCGCGGAACATCCAGCCGCAGCCCGGGAAAACGGCTGATGAGAGCGGCCAGCGCGGTCTCCGTCTCCAGGCGCGCGAGGGCCGCGCCGAGGCAGTGGTGGATGCCGTGCCCGAACATGAGGTGGCCCCTGGCGTCCCGGCCCGGATCCAGCGTGCCGGCGTCGGGGAAGCGGTGCGGGTCCCGGTTGGCGGAGGCCAGGGAGAGCAGCACAGTCTCCCCCCGCGGCACCCGCACGCCACCGATTTCCACGTCCTCGACGGGGAACCGGCGGATGGCCAGCGAGACCGGTCCGTCGTAGCGGGCGAACTCCTCCACGGCCTTCGCGAGTTCGGCTGGATCCGCACGCAACGCCGTGAGGCGTTCGGGGTGGTCCAGCAGGGCGAGTACGGAATTGCCGATGAGGTGGACGGTGTTCTCGTAGCCGGCGAAGAGCAGGAGGAAGGCGAGCGAGGTCAGCTCGTCCTCGGTCAGCCGGTCCCCGTCCGTCTCCGCGTCCGGGCCCGCGCGACCGTCCGTACCGCCGTCCCTGACCATGATCAGGTCGGACAGCAGGTCGTCCCCCGGCGCGGTCCGCTTGGCCGCGATCAGAGCGGTGTAGTAGCGCAGCATCGCCCCGACGGCCTGCTTCGTCTGCTCAGGCCGGGCCGGGTCGGGCGTGATCAGCGTGTCCGTCCAGCTCCGGAAGTCCGGGCGGTCCCGCTCCGGTACGCCGAGCAGGTCGCAGATGACGATGATGGGCAGCGGACCGGCGTACCTCGCGATCAGGTCGGTCCGGCCGCTCTCCGCCACCGCGTCCAGCAGGCCGTCCGCGAGCCGTCGCACGGGCTCCCGGAGCTTCTCGACCCGGGCGGGGGTGAACGCCTTCGCCACCAGGCGGCGCACCCGCGTGTGGTCGGGCGGGTCCATGTTGAGCAGGTTGGCGTCCAGCGCGGGCGGCAGCGAGAACCCGCGGTAGCCGCCTGCGGCATGGCGTTTGTCGAGCGAGAGCCGGGGGTCGGACAGTCCGCGGCGCACGTCCTCGTACCGTGTCACCAGCCACGCGGGCTGTCCGTCGGGGCCGGCGACGCGGTGTACGGGTCCGGCGTCCCGCAGCGCCGCGTAGCCGGTGTACGGGTCGTCGAGGAGGTGCGTCACGTCGATGAGGTCGTCGGGGCCGGTCTCGGCGGTCTTCTGCATGGTGCACGACTCTAGACACGGCGGCCACCGGCCGGCCGGGCGGCCGCCGATGCCGTCGGCGGCCACCGCGCCACCCCGTTCCGTGCCTCAGTGCCGCTGCATGGCGCTGCGCTGCCGGAGTTCGGTGAGCACCGTGTCCGTCAGCGGCGAGTGGTAGACATCAGCGACCCGCGCCAAGTGTTCGAACTCCGCCGCGAGTTCGGCCACGCCCCCGGTACAGGTGCACCCGGGCCGGTCGCCCGGAAGCTGCTCCCGGCCCCGGGCCGCACCCCGGGGCGCGTGCTCTCCCGCCCGCTCCTCAGCCATCACCACGACGCTGTCGGAGCCGAGGACGGGTACGAGGCCGATCGCCCGGTTCTCCAGTCCGCGGCGCAGCGCGGCGGCCTCCGCGACGGCCGCCAGCTGCCGTTCGTCCGCCACGACCGCGCGCCCCCGCTCGCGCGCGATGTCGATGGTGTCCGACTCCACGTACCGCCGGATGCCGCGCTGGACGTCCCGGATCTCCGCCATCTGCCGGTCGGCGCGCCGCTGGAGGCCGGTGAGCCGCCACCGGCCGGCCCCGGCCGGACGCCGCGCGGCCACCTCGGGAGCCAGCGCGGCGACGTCCTTCCACAGCGGGTGCAGCCGGCGCAGCCGGCGCCAGGCGTACGCCCGGGTGCCGACGGCCGGCAGCGCGAGCCCGGTCAGCACCAGGACGGCGGCGGCCGACGCGCTCAGCGGCGCCACCTCGTTGGAGAGCCACGGCGCCTCGTGCCCGGCCCAGGACAGCACGAAGCCGGCCAGCTTGCAGGCGCAGTACACCAGGCCGAGCCAGCAGCCCGTGGCCAGCACCCGCAGGCCGCGGGCGAGCCAGGACGGACCGACCTGGCGGGCGTAGCGCGGGCAGAGGGTGCCGAGCCCTGTGAGGCTCGCGCCGAAAATGGCCAGATACAGCACCAGGAACGTCATCACCCCTGGCGAGCCGGTGTACGCCGTACTGAAGTCGCGGGGATGTTCCACGTCGTCCGGCCGTCCGACGGCGAAGCACAGGACCGCGACCGCCCAGGTGACGGCCACGGCCGCCACGGCCGCACGGGACCGTTTCCGGGCCCGCGCGCGGTCTTCCGCCCCCGGGCCGCTGTTCCAGCGCAGCATCAGGACGAACGCGCCGGCGGCGAAGACCACGACCGTGGAGTAGAGAACGACCATGGACAGGTTCGGCACGCCGGCCAGCCTGTCGAACCACCGGTACACGCCGGGGGCGGAGAAGAGGAACCCGGTCGCGACGCAGGCGCTCATCACACACGTCAGGCCCAGGTCCGTATTGCCTCGATCGCCGAGCCAGGCACGCGTCTTGAAGGCGACGACGGCCCAGGCCGCCCCGCCGGAACACAGGTACAGCACGTCAAACACCCGATCCCCCGTCCGTGTCAGCTGTGCCGGCGCCGCTCGCGGCGTCGTCCTTCCCGTCCACGCCGCCCGCGCGTCCCGTGCCGATCCGCCCCGCGCGCCGGTGCCGCAGCGCGGGTTCCAGGGCCGCGGCGAGGTCGGCGGCCCGCCCCGTCGGCCCGGGCCCGTGGTCGGCCGCTTGCGGCACCACCCGCTCCATGAGCAGCCCGCCCAGCACCTCCGCATCCCGGGCGCCGGAGCCGTGCCGTACGGGCGGGCCGTCGCCGGGCGGGCCGGCCGTCCCGGACTCCAGCAGAAGGCGGCCGAGTTCGTGCAGCACGATGTGCGTCTGGTGCCAGGGTGTGGTCCGGAGTTCGCAGAAGATCCAGTAACCGTCGGCGGTACGGGCCGTCAGGCCGGACGTGGTGCCGCCCAGTGTCATCGGCACGATCCGTACGGGCTCTCCCAGGCGCGCCGCGACGGCGTCGCACACGTCCGCCAGGACCGTCGGCGTGGGCAGGTCGAGTTCCGTGATCAGCCGTCGGCACCGGTACCGTGCGCGCCGGGCCCGTGCGCCCGCGCGCAGGCGGCCCCACCGTTTCGTACGCACGCTCCGCGCCCCGTTCCCGGTCCGCGCGCCCCCCATCAGCATCCGCCCCCCGGCTGCGTTCCCCCGGATTCCGGCCGCCCCGCGCCCCGCACGCAGTTGCCACCGCCGAAACCGCAGCCCGCATCCTGTCACGCACGCGATATCGCGCACCAGTGCACTTACGGTCAGTGAAAAGCGCGGAAACCGCGGCCCATGACCAAGGATTCCCAGCCGTGGCCCGCGCGAACGGCCGGGGGCCGGACGGCTGTCGTCCGCACCGGCCGGGCCGCGTCATGACCGGTTCGAGCTCTGGCCCGAACGCCCGCCCGGTGCGCGCGGTCGCGCCGTTTCCGTGGACACGTGGCCGGGCCGCCGGTCTTTGGCCGGCATCTGGTGCGCGCACACCGTTCAACAGCGGCACCAGGGTCCCTGCCTAGACCCTTACCGGCCATTTCGCCCGGCGTCGGCCCGGCGGTGGCGTGCCCGGGCGCTGACAGAAGCGTCGAGCGGCCGGTGAAGGACGGGCCGCCGGTACGTCGGAACGGTTCCCGCGGAGCATGACGCCTGTTCAGGTACGTGCGGAGCAAGGCCGGCGGCGGGCGGCGACAGCACCTCCGCGGCGTTCGCCCGGCGCCACGGGTTCCCCGCACGGAACAGCCCGTTGGACGGTGTACGGCGATTGATCCCGCCGAGACACGATCGTAGTGTGGCGCGAGTTGCCAGCGTGCTTCAGGCGCCCGCCCCGTCCCGCTCAGCTCCGTCCACGGGGAGTCCGCGCCGCCGCGCCAGACCGGTGATCGGGCCGGAGAAGGGGGAAACCATGCGCACCGGAGCGGCCCGTCCCGTGGACCGGCCCGGCCGGACCGGGCCCGCACGGTGACGCGTGAGCTGCCCGCGCGAGGACACCGTCCAGCTCGGCGATGCCGTACCGGTCGCCTCTTCGTGAAGTCCCGGTAGTCCTCCGCAGAAGTCTGTGCTGCAGTGACGGGAATCGCCGACGGGGGTCACATGGAACGTGCACCGATCCTCCCGTGCTGCCGGGCCCCGGGCCCGTCGGCGCGGCGAAGCATGCCCGGCACCGCCCCGGCCACGACGCGTCCGCGACGCGCGGTTCCCCGGTCCACGGCGCGAAGACGCCGCCCGGCAGCGTGAACCGGAGTCGATACGCCCCGCCTGGAGGTGGCTACGTTCTTTCGGTCTGCACCGCTTGATTCTCGCTGCGAAGAGGTCCGAAAGGTGAGGTAATGACCGGTCATCAGTACTCCAGCACGCTTGCCGAGGCCGACCAGGACGAGCTCACTGCACTGACCGAGGAGACGGCGCCGGACACGATCGGCTCACACGGAAGAGCGGAGGCGAACTCCGCCCAGCGGGTGCCGATCGGCGCGCTGGCGGTGGGCGACGGCCCGCGCTTCACGGGTGAGGACGTCGCCCACATCCGGCTGCTGTCGGAAGTGGTCGACGAGCTGCCCCCCATCGTCGTGCACCGGAGCACCATGCAGGTGATCGACGGTGTGCACCGCCTGCGGGCCATGCACCTGGCCGGCCGGGACAGCGTCCGTGTGGTGTTCTTCGACGGGAGCGAGGCCGGCGCCTTCGTCCGGGCGGTCGAGGCGAACGTCCGGCACGGGCTGCCGCTGTCCGTGGCCGAGCGCCGGGCCGCCGCCGTCCGCATCATGTCCTCCCATCTGGACTGGTCCGACCGGCGGATCGCCGCCGTCGCCGGACTGTCCGCCAGGACCGTGGCCGAAATACGGTCGTCGAGCGACTCCGTCCGGGAGGCGGACGAGGCGCGGCTGGGGCGCGACGGCCGTACCCGGCCCCTCGAAGCCGCCCACGGGCGCCGGCTCGCCGGCCGTCTCATCGCCGCACGGCCCGAGGCGTCGCTGCGGGAGATCGCCAAGGACGCGGGGATCTCGCCGGAGACCGTGCGGGACGTACGGCAGCGGCTGGCCCGCGGTGAGGACCCGGTGCCGCAGAACCGCCGCGGCAAGTCCGCCCGGACCCGGCGGGACGTCAGCTACGAGCGCGCGCGGCCGGGCCGGGTCGTCGAACGGATCCCGAACCGGCCGGCGTCCCACGACCACCAAGCGGCCGTCGTCCAGGCCCTGCGGCGCGACCCGTCACTGCGGCTGTCGGAATCGGGCCGGCTGCTGCTGCGCTGGCTGGAGGTCTCCTTGTCGGCCGCCAGGGAATGGGAGCGCATTCTGGACGCCGTCCCCAGCCACCGGACGCAGCAGATGGCCGATCTCGCCAAGTCCTTCGCCGAGGACTGGGGCCGGCTGGCCGACCAGGTCGGCAGTCGGACGACACCGGATCAGGCGAAACCGGATCAGGCGGCGGCACCGGCCCGGACGACACCAGAGCGCACGACACCAGAGTCGACTGCTGTGACGCCGCTCGACTCGGGGGGTGTCCAACTGCGTAAATCAGCAGTTGGACACCCCCCGTCGGCGGAGACGGACGTCGGCCTCGGATGACCGCCCGCGACGTGACGCGATGTCCGCCCGCGCGGCCGGCCGGTCCGGTGCGTTCCGGTCCGCTGCGTTCCGATCCAGTTCGGTCCGATCCGTTCCAGTCCGGCCCGGTCACCGTCAGGGCGCCGGATCACCCGGCGCCGCCGGCCGGCCCGGGACCGGTACCGGCCGGGGGAGATCGCCGACGGGCGCCCGTGCCTTCCGCCGCCAGGCCGCGGCCGCGGCCAGGAAGGCGTCGTTGTCCTCCGGTGATCCCAGCGAGACCCGCAGGCCCTCTTCCGGGAAGGTGCGCACCGCGACCCCCCGGTCGGCGCACCACGCGCCGAAGGCGGTGCTGGCGGCGCCCAGGCGCAGCCACACGAAGTTGGCTTCGCTGGGCGGCACCTCCCACCCGTCGGCGATCAGCACCCGGCGCACCCGGGTCCGTTCGGCGACGAGGTCGTCGGCCCTGGCGAACAGTTCCTCCCGGTGGTGCAGCGCGGCCGACGCGGCGGCCTGCGCGACGCTGCTCAGCGAGTACGGGAGGCACGCCTTGCGCAACTGGGCGACGAGGTACGGCGAGCCGATGAGATAGCCGATCCGCAGCCCCGCGAGCCCGTACGCCTTGGAGAACGTGCGCAGCACGACGAGGTTGGGGCGGTCCGCCAGCAGGGCGATCGCGCTCCGCGCCGCCGGGTGGCGCACGTACTCGAAGTACGCCTCGTCCACCGCGACGAGACAGTCCTCGGGTATGCGGTCCACGAAGGCGCGCAGCTCATCGGCGTCGAGCAGGGTGCCCGTCGGGTTGTTCGGGTTGCACAGCAGGACCAGGCGGGTGCGGTCGCCGGCCTGCCGCGCCATCGCGGGCAGATCGTGCCGCTCGGCGACCAGCGGCACCCGGACGCTGCGCACGCCGGCGAGGTCGGCGAGGACCGGGTACAGCTCGAACGTCCGCCAGGCGTGGAGGACTTCGGCCTGCGGCTCGGCGACGGCCTGGAAGAGCATCTGGACCAGCGCGATGGAGCCGGCCCCCAGCGCCACCTGGTCCTCGGCGACGCCGTGGAGCCGCGCCAGCCGCGCCGTCAGCTCCGTCCCGTGGAAGTCGGGGTAGCGGTTCACCGTGCCCGCCGCCCCGTTGACCGCGGCGAGGATGCCGGACAGCGGCTCGCGCGGTGACTCGTTCGCCGCGAGCGGATGGAATTCCCCCGTCGCGGACCGCACGGGCCGCGACGGGAGATAGGCGGGCAGGCCGTCGAACACCGGCCGGATACGCGGCCTTCGCATGGCACCTCCGGGATCCGCGGGTGAAGGGATTCGACGGTAGCCAGGAAGCCGGAAGGACAACAGGACCGACGGGCCATTTCCGGTGTGCACCGCAGAGAGCGCGGAGAGCCCCCGGCATCCGCGTACGGAGCCCGTTCCGTTCAACCATCCGTTCAACCACCCGCCGGCAGCCCGTCAACTGCCCGGGAACTACCGGAAAACACGCCCGGTGGACAGGGTTCGGCGCGTTGGACAGAAGGCGGACACTTCGCCGGCCGCCCCGTTCCCGGCACGGTGGTGATTACTTGATTGGACAAAGACGGTGACCCGACAATGGCGTTCGCCGAGTACGCACGTGCCGCCCCTCTTCCCGTGGACATCGCCCTCGAATTCGGAGCCGCGAATGAGCGTCAATGATTCCACCCGTGTCGGCGAGACAGCCGCTGATCTGGCCGCGGTGGCCGCCCTGCTCGAAGTAGCCGAGGAACTCGGAATATCCCCGCTGCTGGACCGTCCGGAGCCTTTCACGGTCGAGGACGTGGCCGAAGCGACCGCGGCACCTCAGCGGAACTGCGCCGAGTTCGTGCGCGCCCTGGAGGCCGCGGGCCTGGTCGACCGTATCGACGACTCGCCGCGGTTCCGTCCGTGTGCCGGCATGGCGGACCGCAGGTACGAGTCGGGGTATCTGTCGTGGGCCATGAACGCGAACCGGCCCTACATCGAGCACGCGCTGGAATTCCTCCGCGACCCGGAGGCGGCGGGTGAGAAGTACGACCGCGACGGCCGCTGGGTGGCCGTGTCCTCGCGCTGGGTCGGCTCGCAGGGCTTCTACCCGCACGCCTTCTCGCAGATCGTGGACGCCCGGCCGGCCAAGGTGGCCGACCTGGGCGCGGGCGCCGGAGGGCTCCTCGTCCACCTGCTGCGTACCCTCCCGGACGCTACGGGGACCGCGATCGACATGAGCGCCGCGGCCTGTGCGGAGGCCAGGCGGGCGGCGGAACGCGCCGGTGTGGCGGACCGGCTCGACGTGGTGAACCGCAGCATCGAGTCGCTGGTGGCCGACCCCGCGCCGCTGCGGGACGCCGACGTCGTGCACGCGGGGTTCGTGATGCACGACGTGGTGAGCGATCCCGGCACGTTCCTCGCGGTGCTGCGCACCTGCCGGGAGGTGACGGCCGAGGGCTGCCGCCTGATCGTCACCGACGCGGTGCCGTATGCGGCCACCGCGCGGGAGCGGGCCTTCAGCTCGCTCTTCACCTATCTCCACGCGAGTTCGATGGATATCCGGCTGCCCGCCGAGGAAGAGTGGACGGACCTTTTCCGCCGGGCGGGATACACCGATGTCCGGTGCACCGCGCACCGTATGCCGACCGGGCGCATGTTCGTGGCGAGCGGCTGACCTTTTCCCGGCCCGCCGCTGAAGAAACGTTCCATCGCGGCTTTCTCCTCCTCACCGACGCGGCTTCTCACCTCCTCACCGACGGTCTTTCCTGCCAAAGGGGATCACTGTGCCGGAAAACCCCTTCGACCAACCCGATGCCACGTTCTTCGTCCTCGTGAACCAGGAGTTCCAGCACTCCCTCTGGCCGGCGCCGCTCACCGTCCCCGACGGCTGGGACGTGGTGCACGAAGGGCCGCGGGCCGACTGCCTCGACTACGTCGACCGCCGCTGGACGGACCTGCGGCCGGCCCGCCTGGCGCGCTCCCTGGACCCGTCCGGTCCGCGGTCGGCGGGGTGAGCCGGTGGATCTCCCAGACGACAAGGAGGCGACCGCGGTGACCGACGCCCCGGCGGCCGAGACCGTGCTGGACCGGTTCGCCGAACAGGTACGGCGACGCCCCGACGCGACGGCGCTGGTCTGCGGGCCGGAGGAAGTGACCTACCAGGAGGCCGACCGGCGGTCCGACGCGCTGGCCCACCGGCTGATCGCCTCCGGCGTGGGCCCCGAGACGCCGGTGGCCGTACTGGTCGACCGCTCGGTCGAACTGATCGTTTCGCTGCTCGCCGTACTGAAGGCCGGTGGCGCGTACGTGCCGCTGGAACGGCGCAACCCGGCTGAGCGGCACCGTGTGGTGATGGCCGAGTCCCGGGCCGCGGTGCTGCTGGTCGACTCCGCGTCGCTGAGCACGCGGTTCGAGCACCAGGCCGCCACCCTCGTCGTCGGGCCGGGCGGGACCTCCGCCCCCGACGCCCCGGTCCCGCGTCCGGCCGTCCACCCCGACCAGCTCGCGTACGTCATGTTCACCTCCGGGTCGACCGGTGTGCCGAAGGGTGTCGGCGTGACCCACGGCGACGTCGTCGCGCTGGCGTGCGACAGCGCGTTCGCCGGCACGGCCCACCGCCGGGTCCTGGTGCACTCGTCCTACGCGTTCGACGCGTCGACGTACGAGATGTGGGTGCCGCTGCTCAACGGGGGCTGCTGTGTGATCGCCCCGCCCGGCGACCTCGATGTCGCGACGATGGCGCGGACCCTCACGGAGCACCGGCCGACAGCGGCCGCGATGACCACGTCCCTGTTCAACCTGATGGTGGAGGAGGCCCCGGAGGCACTCGGTGTGCTGCGCGAGATCTGGACCGGCGGCGAGGCCGTGTCGGCCAGGTCGATCCGCTCGCTGCGCGCCGGCCACCCCGGCACCCGGGTGGTCAACGGGTACGGGCCGACGGAGGCCACCACCTTCTCGACCGGCTTCAGGGTGCCGGCCGAGGGCGAGATCCCGGACAACGTGCCGATCGGCGGCGCGCTCGACGGCGTACGGACCCATGTGCTCGACGAGCGGCTGCGGCCGGTCGGGCCGGGGCAGCTGGGCGAGCTGTACGTGGGCGGCGCCGGGCTGTCCCGGGGGTACGTCAACCGGCCCGGATTCACCGCGCAGCGGTTCGTCGCCGACCCGTTCGCCGGGGCGGGGGAACGGATGTACCGCACCGGGGATCTGGTACGCCGCACCGGCACCGGCGACCTGGAGTTCGCCGGCCGGGCCGACGACCAGGTCAAGATCCGCGGTTTCCGGATCGAGCCGGGCGAGGTGCAGACGGTCGTCCAGGCCGACGCGGCGGTCCGGCTGGCGGGGGTCGTCGTCCATCAGGACGCCGACGGTGACCGGAGCCTGGTCGCCTACGTGGTGCCCGCCGACGCGACGGCGGGTGCCGGCCTCGCGGGCCTGCGCGAGCGGGTGGCCGCCAAGCTGCCCGGATACATGGTGCCCGCGGCCTTCGTACCGCTCGACACGCTCCCGCTGACCGCCAACGGAAAGCTGGACCGGGCAGCGCTGCCGGAGCCCGAGCGCGTCCCCGGGCCGTCCTCGGCACTGCGGACGGCCGACGCGCCGCGCGGCGCGGTGGAGGAGATCCTCTGCGGGCTGTTCGCCGACGCGCTCGGCATGGAGCGGGTCGGCCCCCGGGACAGCTTCTTCGAGCTGGGCGGCCACTCGATGATCGCCATGCGGCTGGTGTCCCGGATCCGGTCCACACTGGGCGTGCACTTCGCCCTCGCCCAGCTCTTCCAGGAGCCCACGCCCGCCGGGGTGGCGCGGGTGGTCGGCCAGGGCGCGGCGCGGGACCGCAATCCCGTACCGCTGACCCGGCTGGAGCCGCGTACCGAGCCGGTACCACTGTCCTTCGCCCAGCAACGGCTCTGGTTCATCGACCAGATGGAAGGGCCCAGCGCCACCTACAACGTCCCGGTGGTGGTCCGGCTGCGCGGCGCGGTGGACGTCCCCGCGCTCCGCTCGGCCGCGCACGACCTGGTCGCCCGCCACGAGGCGCTGCGCACCCTGTTCCCGACGGTGGACGGCGCCCCCTGCCAGCGGATCGTGCCCGCGGACCAGGTGTCCCTGGAGCTGCCCGTCGTCGAGGTCACGCGCGACGCGGTGGACGCGGAGCTGCGGCGGACCGTGCGGCACGTCTTCGACGTCACGGCGGATCTGCCGCTGCGCTGTCGGCTGTTCGAGCTCACCGACCCGCCGGGCCCGGAGCCCGAGTACGTTCTGCTCGTCCTGGTGCATCACATCGCGTGCGACGGCGTGTCGCTGCGTCCGCTGCTGACGGACCTGGACCACTGCTACCGCGCACGTGCGGCCGGGGTACGTCCGGACATCGATCCCCTGGCCGTGCAGTACGCGGACTTCGCCGTGTGGCAGCGCGCGTCGCTCGGCGACGAGCAGGACGAGTCCAGCGTGCTGGCCCGGCAGCTCGACTACTGGGCCACCACGCTGGACGGGATGCCCGCGCAACTGGACCTGCCCTACGACCGGCCGCGACCGGCCGCGGCCAGCCACCACGGCGAGACCATCGAGACCGCCACGGACCCGGCACTGCACCAGGCGTTGGCGGAACTCGCCCGGCAGCACAACTGCACGCTGTTCATGGTGCTCCAGGCCGGGGTGGCCGCTCTGCTCAGCCGTCTCGGCGGCGGCCACGACATCCCCCTGGGCACGGTGGTCACCGGCCGGGCCGACGCCGAACTGGACGACCTGGTCGGGTTCTTCGTCAACACCCTGGTGGTGCGCGCCGACACCTCGGGCGACCCGACGTTCGCCGAGCTGCTCCGCCGGACCAGGGACGTCGACCTGGGCGCCTTCGCCCACCAGGACGTGCCGTTCGACCTCGTCGTCGAGCGGTGCAATCCGCAGCGGTCGCTCGGCAGACACCCGCTGTTCCAGGTCCTGGTGGCCTTGGACCACGGGTTCATGAACCAGCGCGAGCGGCTGTTCGGCGCCGAGGCCACACTGTCCGCGCTGCCCACCGAGACGGCGAAGTTCGACCTGTCGGTGGACTTCGCCCAGCGACTGGACGAGCAGGGCGCCCCGGCCGGGCTGGGGATCTTCCTGGAGTACGCGACCGACCTGTTCGACCGGGACACGGTGGTGGCCGTCGGCGACCGTATCGTCCGGCTGCTCACGGCGGTGGCCGCGGACCCGGAGCGGCGGATCGGCGACATCGACCTGCTCGCCCCTCGGGAACACCGGCTCCTGCTCACCGACTGGAACGGCGCGGAGCAGCCGGAGCCCGTGCACGACACACCGGTCCGGATACGCGCGACGGCGGCCCGGCGGCCGGACGCGGTCGCGGTGTCCGCCGCCGGCCAGGAGCTGACCTACGCCGGACTCGTCCGGGCAGCCGGTGCCGTACGCCGCGAACTGGACGCCGCCGGGGCCGGGCCCGACACCGTGACCGCGGTGCTGTCCGAACGCGGCCCGTGGTTCGTGGCCGCCGCACTCGGGGTGCTCGACAGCGGCGGCGGCTATCTGGCGATCGATCCGGGGGTGCCGGTGGCCCGCGCGGCCCAGCTGCTGCGGGAGGCCGGCGTACACGTCCTGCTGGCGGCGGGCAGTCTCCGGGACCGGGCCGCCGCCGTCGCGGCCGCCTGTCCCGGCCACCCGCTGACGGTGCTCACGCCCGAGGCCACCGGACCGGCGGAACCGGAGGCGCCCGTAGCGGCCGTGGCCCGCGACGCGCTCGCCTACTGCGTCTTCACCTCCGGGTCCACCGGCACCCCCAAGGGCGTCCTGGTCACCCGCCGGGGCCTGGCCCACCACCTCGCCGTGGTCGTCGACACCTACGGACTCGACGAGCGCGACACGATCGCCTTCAACGCTCCCCTGACCTTCGACGTCGCGGTCTGGCAGGCCCTGACCGCGCTGACCGTCGGCGGACGGGTGCACGCCATGGACGACGACACGGCACGTGACCCGTTCGCCCTGCTGGACGCCGTCGCGGAGCACGGCGTGACGGTGCTCCAGATCGTGCCCGGCGTGCTGGACGCCGTCCTGAACGCCTGTGCCGCCGACCCCGCCGCTGCCGCCAAGGCCGGTGGCCTGCGGTGGCTGCTGGTGCACGGCGAGGAGCTGCCGGCCGGACTGGTCCGGCGCTGGTACGAACGGTTCCCCGGCATCCCGCTGGCGAACGTGTACGGCCCCGCCGAGTGCACCGACGACGTCTCCATCGCGGTGCTGCGCCGCGAGGTGACGGCCGCGTCGGGGCGGCCGCCGATCGGTCCGCCGCTGCCCAACACCCGGTGCTACGTACTGGACGACCGGCTGCGGCCGGTGCCGCCCGGCGTCGTCGGGGAGCTGTACGTGGCGGGCGCCGGCGTCGCCCGGGGTTATGTCCGGCGGCCGTCGCTGACCGCCGAACGTTTCACCGCCGACCCGTTCGGCCCCGCCGGTACCCGGATGTACCGCACCGGTGACCTGGTCCGGTGGAACCGCGACGGCGAGCTGGAGTTCGTCTCCCGCGCCGACCACCAGGTGAAGATCCGCGGCCACCGGGTCGAACCGGGCGAGATCCAGGCCGCGCTGGAGAGCGGTCCCGGCGTCGGGCAGGCCGCGGTCGTGGTCTCAGCGGCGGGCGAACTGGTCGCCTACGTCACGCCGGCGGAGCCCGGCGGGGACGTCACGGCCGGCCGGCTGCGCCGACGCCTCGCCGACCTGGTACCCGCGTACATGGTGCCGTCGGCCTTCGTCGCGCTCGACGCGCTGCCGCGCACCGGCAACGGCAAGCTGGACCGGGCCGCGCTGCCCGCGCCCGAGCCGGCCCCGGACCGGGCCCGCACCGCGCCGCGCAATCCCCGGGAGGAGGCCCTGTGCGCGCTGTTCGCCAGGCTGCTCGGCCGGCCCAGGGTCGGCGTGGACGAGGACTTCTTCGCACTCGGCGGACACTCGATGCTGGCCATGCGGCTGATCGTCGGCATACGGGAGGAACTGGGCCTGTCCGTGTCGGTGCGCACGCTGTTCCGTGACTCCACCCCCGCGGCGATCCTCGCGGCCGAGCCGGACGGCAGCGCACGGCAGGACTTCGACATCGTCCTGCCGCTGCGGACCGGGGCGGACCGGCCGCCGCTGTTCTGCGTGCACCCGGCCTCCGGGCTGGCCTGGGGCTACCGGGAGCTGGCCCGGCAACTGGCCGTCGACGCACCGGTGACCGGGATCCAGGCGCCGGGTCTGCGGGACGGCGCACCCGTTCCGGAGTCCGTCGCGGACATGGTGGACCGGATGACCGCCGAGATCCGGCGGGAGTGCCCGTCCGGCCCGTACCGGCTGCTCGGCTGGTCGCTGGGCGGCAACATCGCGCACATGCTGGCGACCCGGCTCCAGGAGGAGGGCGCCGAGGTCGAGCTGCTGGCGCTGATCGACGCGTACCCGGGTGAGACGTGGCGTTACCCGGCCTTCGCCACCCAGAGCCAGTGGGACGAGTTCTCCCTGCTGGCCACGCTGGGCCAGGCGGTGCCCGAGGAGATCACGTCCGCCGGCCGGCTGCGGCACGCGCTGGCCGGCCTCCGCCGGACGGCGCTCGACCGGCTGGCCCTCGACGAAGCCACGTTGCAGCGGCTCGTGGACGTAGGGGTGAACGCCGGCCGGCTGGCCGCCGCGTGGCGCCCGGCGAAGTTCCGCGGGACGGCCCTGTTCTTCACCGCGACCCACGGCCGGGGGCCGGACTGGCCGGAACCGGCGGCCTGGCGGCCGTACGTGGACGGCCTGGCGGAGACACCGCTGCCGTGCCGTCACGAGGAGGTCCTGACCGACATGCCACGGAAGCTGATCGTCGACGCGGTCGCGGCCGCACTCGGCACCGGCGAGGGAGCTCTGACGCGATGAGCGCGCTGCGGAACGGTGACGCGCGGGCGTCGCGGGCGGTCTTCCTGTTCCCCGGGGAGCCCGGTTACGACGAGTCCCGGGCGGTGTGGAACGCCATGCACGACCGGCGCCCGGTGTGCGTCGTACGGTGCCGGACGGCGGCGGACGTGAGCGAGGCGCTGCGCTACGCCGCGGCCGAGGGACATCCCGTGACGGTACGGGGCGGTGGCCACAACGTGGCCGGCGCGGCCGTCGCGGACGGCGCGGTGCTGATCGACCTCTCGCCGATGCGCGGCGTGCTCGTCGACGCGCGGGCCGGGGTGGCGTACGCCGACGGCGGCTGTCTGCTGCGCGACGTGGACGCCGCCACCACCCGCTACGGCCTGGCCTGCCCGGCGGGCGTGGTGTCGCACACCGGGCTGGGCGGTCTCGCCCTCGGTGGCGGCTACGGCTGGCTCGCCCGTACCTGGGGGCTGACCTGCGACCACATCCTGGCGGCGGAAGTGGTGCTCACGGACGGCTCGATCGTGGAGGCCGACGAGACCCGGCACCCGGAGCTCCTGTGGGCGCTGCGCGGAGGCGGTGGCGGGAGCGTCGGTGTCGTCACCCGGTTCACCCTCCGGCTGCGGCCGGTGGGCCCGGTCCACCACCACGTGGCCCAGTACTCGCTGGACACGGCGGCGCAGGCTCTCGCGGCGTACCGCGACTTCGCCGAGCAGCAGCCCTCGACCCTGCACACGGTGGGCGCGCTCAAGCGGCTGTCCGCACCGGCGGACGGCGGCGGGGGCGGCGATGTCGTACTCCGGCTGAGTGCCGCCTACTTCGGCGACCCGCAGGACGGACCACGGAAGCTCGCCCCGCTGCTGGACGCCGCGCCGCCGCAGACGTCCACCAGCCGCGTGCTCCCCTACCTGGAGCTCCAGGCGCTCGGCGACCACAGCGAACCGCCGGGCCACCGCTACTACACCAAGTCCTGCTACCTGCCCGGCCTGTCGGCGCGAGCCGTCCAGTCGCTGCTGGCCGGCGCCGGCGAGATGCCTTCGCACCTGTCCAGCATCGACTTCGAGTTCCTGCGGGGCGCCATCGCCGAAGACCCCGGGCACGACAGCGCCTTCCCGCACCGCGACGCGCCGTACATCGTCACCGCCTCGGCCCAGTGGACCGATCCCGCGGACGACGAGGAGAACGCCGCCTGGGCCCGGAGCTGTGCCCGGCGTCTGGAGGCGTACCGCTTGCCCGGTGTCTACCTGAACTACGCCCAGGACACGGAAGGGGCGCCGGAGGACAGCCATGGAACCGAACGAGCGCGGCGGCTGGCCGCCGTGAAGGAGACCTACGACCCCGGACACATCCTGCGCGGTGCCCAGCCCATGGCAGCCGTGCGGCCACCGACCCAGGCGTTCGAAGGGATGCACGAATGACCCGGAGCACCATGGCCCAGAACTCCGTGCGGCCGCCGTCCGTGTTCGACAGCAACGAGCCGGACGCCTTCGTGACGGCGCTGCGCTCCCCCTGGTACACCCTCGTCGCCGAGCTGTACGACGTCGTCCTGACGGCCACCGGCGACTACGCCCGCTCCCGTGGCCTGCGCAGCTTCCCGCTGCCGCTGACCACCCGGTCGGTGACCTGCCCCACCGCCCTGGGCAGCGATTCCGAGCCGGTGCCGGTGACCGTGCTGGGCGTGCACACCTACCTTCCCGACTCGCTGCAGTTCGCGCTGGAGTACGGCTGCCGCCTGGCGCCGGGCGGCACGTTCGCCGTCACCCCGTCGTTCCGCGGCGAGACCCCCGACGCGACCCATCTGAACGAGTACACGCACAGCGAGGCGGAGATCCCGGGCGACCTCGACGACCTGATCGGCTACACGAGCGGATACGTCAGCGCGCTGTCCGCCGCCCTCCTCGACCGGCTCGGCGACCGGCTGGCGGCCACCCGGGGCGACGTCTCCCACCTGGAACGGATGGCGTGCGCCACCGGGTTCGAACAGCTCACGTTCGACGAGGCGGTGCGCGTGGTGGCCGACGTGGACGGCTGCGTACGGGACGAGGGCAGCTGGCGGGTGCTGACCCGCAAGGGAGAGCGGCTGCTGATGCGGAGGGTCGGCGAATTCTTGTGGGTGCGGCACTTCGACGCGCTGAGCGTGCCGTTCTACCAGGCGTTCGCGGACGACAGCGGCACGACCGCGCGGAACGCGGACATGTACTTCGGCCTCGGCGAAATCATCGGCTCCGGCGAACGGCACGCGGACGCGCAGACCTTGCGCAAATCCATGGCGGCACACGACGTCAACGAACAGGACTACGCGTGGTACGTGCGCATGCGGGAGGAATTCCCGATGCGCACGTCCGGATTCGGCATGGGAGTCGAACGCTTCCTCATGTGGGTGCTGCAACACGACGACATCCGGGACATCCCGGTGCTGTCACGGCTGAACGAGCCGCTGGACTTTCCCGCCGCTGTGAACCGGCCGTAAGCAACGGCATGCTGCCGCGGGTGGACGCGATGAATGACATTCCGGACCGGCACCGTACCCGCTGGGGAGTATTCGCCCGCCCCGGCTTCCGCCGGCTCTGGCTGGGCGAGACCAGCGAGGCCGCCACCCAGGTCGCCGGGCCGGGCGCGGCGGGGCTGCTCGCCCAGACGGTCGGCGCGGTCGGCGGGCTAGTGGCCGACGCGGTGACGTTCCTGGTCTCCGCGTTCTGCCTGCCGGATCGACGTGGTCGAGCCGGCGCCCGCCCACGACGAGGAGCGCGTCCCGCTGCGGCGGCAGATCGCCGAAGGGCTGCGCTTCCTCGGCCGCGACCGGTACCTGCGGTGGATGGTCACCTGGGGCGCCGTGCTCAACATGGCGCTGGTGGGCTCCCAGGCGGTGCAGGTCGTGTTCCTGGTCCGTACCCTCGGTCTGAACCCGGCCATGGTCGGGCTCCTGCTCACCGGCAGCAGCGTCGGCGGCATCGTCGGGGCGCTGCTGACCACCCGGATCACGCGGCGGATCGGCACCGGACGCGGACTGCTGCTGCTCCAGGTGGTCACCGCGCCGTTCGCGCTGCTCATGCCGTTGACGTCCGCCGGGCCGGGGCTGCTGCCGTTCGCCGGCGGCTCGTTCGCCCTCGGGGTCGGCGTCGCCGTCGCCAACGTCGTGGTCGGCAGTTTCCGGCAGACCTGCTGCCCGCCGCGCGTGCTCGGCCGGGTCGTGGCGACGGCCATGACGCTCAACCACAGCACCATTCCGCTCGGTTCCCTGCTCGGCGGCGTGCCGGGCGACGCGGTCGGCCACCGGCCGACCTTGTGGATCATGGCGGGCGTGACCGCACCCTGCTGGCTCGTCCTCGCCCTGAGTCCGCTGCGCCACGTCCGCGACCTGCCCCTGAGTTACGAGTCGGAACAGGTCCACCAGCAACTGAAGGGAGAAAAGAGTGCCACCTGACCGGAACGAACCCCTGCGTGTCGCCATTCTCGGTGCCGGGCTCATCGGCATCGATCTCCTGCTGAAGATCCGGCGTTCCCCCCTGCTCGACTGCCGGCTGGTGGTCGGACGGCAGGACGGCGGCCTCGGGCTGCGCCGGGCGGCCGACCTGGGCTGCGCCACCGCCGGGGACGGCATCCGGTCGCTGGTCGCGGCCGACCGCCCGTTCGACATCGTCTTCGACGCCAGTAACGCGGTCTCCCACGTCGAGCACTGGAAGTGCCTCGAACCGCTGGGCACCCGGCTCGTCGACCTGACCCCGAGCATGGTCGGGCACATGGTCGCGCCGACGGTGAACGGGGCGGACGCGGCGGCACACCGCAACATCAACCTGATCAGCTGCACCGGGCAGGCGGCGGTACCGATCCTGCACGCCCTGACCCGGCACTTCCCGACCAGCTACATCGAGGTGGTCACCACGGCGGCCAGTTCGAGCGTGGGCCGGGCGACCCGGCTGAACCTCGACGAGTACATCGGCACCACGCAGGACGCCGTCCGCACGTTCACCGGCGTCCCGGACGTCAAGGTCATGGTCAACCTGAGCCCCGCGTCCCCGCCGACGACGTTCCGGGTGGCGCTGTCCGTCCTCGGCACCGGGTTCGACGCCGACGCGGTGCGCCACGTCGTGTCGGAGGCCGCCGCGAAGGTCAGTGCCTTCGCCCCCGGCTTCGCGGTCAAGGCGTGCACGGCGGCCGACGACCGGGTGTTCGTCGCCGTCGAGGTCGCCGCCGCCGGCGACCGCATCCCGCGCCACGTCGGGAACCTGGACATCATCAACTCGGCCGCCGTACTGATCGCCGAGCGGTGCGCACGGGACAGTGCGCCGGCCACCACCCTGGGGGTGTCATGAGCCAGCCCGACGGACGACGCCGGGTCGTGATCCACGACCCGACGCTGCGCGACGGCCACCACGCGGTACGGCACACCCTCAGCCGTGAGCAGCTGAGCCGGTACGCGGCGGCCGCCGACGCCGCCGGTGTCCCCGTGGTGGAGGTCGGCCACGGCAACGGCCTCGGCGCCTCCTCCCTCCAGGTCGGCCGGGCCGCGCTGAGCGACGACGAGATGCTCTCGACGGTCCGCGAGGCGCTGCCGAACAGCAAGATGGGCGTCTTCATGCTGCCCGGCTGGGGGACGGCCGATGATCTGCGCCGGGCGTTGGACCACGGCGCCGACGTGGTGCGGCTGGGCACCCACTGCACCGAGAGCGACCTGACGGAGCGTCACCTCGGGTTCCTGCGGGACGCGGGCGCCGACGCGCAGTGCCTGCTGCTGATGAGCCACATGGCCGACGCCGCGCGGCTGGCCAAGGAGTGCCGCCGGCTGGAGGACTTCGGCGCGACGGCGGTCGGGATCTTCGACTCCTCGGGCCACTATCTGCCCCCGGACGTCACGGAGCGGATCTCGACGCTCGTCGACGCGGTCCGCGTCCCGGTCATCTTCCACGGCCACAACAACCTCGGCATGGCCGTCGCCAACTCGGTGGCCGCGGCGCAGGCCGGCGCCACCGTCATCGACGCCTGTGCCCGGGGCTTCGGCGCGGGCGCCGGCAACACCCAGCTCGAAGTCCTGGTGCCGGTCCTCGAACGGACCGGCTTCGCGACGGGCATCGACCTCTACAAGGTGCTGGACGCGGCCGACCTCGCCGAACGGGAGCTGATGCCGGCGCCGCCCACCATCGACTCGGTCAGCCTGGTCAGCGGGCTCGTGGGCGTCTTCTCCGGCTTCAAGACGCGCGTACTGGACATCGCCGGCCGTGAAGGGGTGGACCCCCGCGACATCTTCTTCGAACTCGGCCGGCGGCAGGCGGTGGCCGGGCAGGAGGACCTCATCGTCGACGTCGCCCTGGAACTGCGCGGGGCACGCGGATGACGGCCGCAACGACAGCCGGACGGACACCGCCGGCCGACGGGCCGCCGGACGCCTCGGTGATCTGCGGCATCGGACACTGGCTGCCGCCGCTCGCCGTGACCAACGCGGAGCTGTGCGCCCGTCTCGACACCACCGAGGAGTGGATCATTCGCCGTACGGGCATCCGGTCCCGGCACGTCGCCGGGCCCGGCCTGTCCACGGCGGACCTGGCGACGGAGGCCGGTGCGCGGGCGCTGAAGTCGGCCGGCGACCAGGAGGTGCAGGCGGTGGTGCTGGCCACCACCACACCGGACCGCACCTGCCCGGCGACCGCTCCCGAGGTCGCCGCCCGGCTCGGCCTGAGCGGGGTGGCCGCCTTCGACGTGGCGGCGGTGTGCACGGGCTTCCTCTACGCGCTGGCCTCGGCCACCGGCCTGATCGCCGCCGGGCACGCCGACCGCGTCCTGGTGGTCGCCGCCGAACGGTTCACCACCCTGCTCGACCCCGCCGACCGCACCACGGTGCCGATCTTCGGCGACGGCGCGGGCGCGGTCGTCCTCCGGCGCGGCACCGCCGCCGAACCGGGCGCGGTCGGCCGGGTCGTACTGGGCAGCGACGGCGAGCAGCAGGACCTCATCTGCGTCGCCGACGGCTACTTCCGGATGCAGGGCCGCGCGGTGTTCCGGCAGGCCGTGGAGCGCATGGCCGAGGCCGCGCGGGCCGCGGCCCGGTCGGCCGGCTGGCGGACGGAGGAGGTGGACCGGCTGGTCGCCCACCAGGCCAACGCCCGGCTGTCGGCCGCGGTCGCGTCCGAACTGGAGATCCCGGCGGAGCGGCAGGCGCAGAACATCCGGGACGTGGGCAACACCGCGGCCGCCTCGATCCCGGTCCTGCTGGGGCAGGCCACGGCGGAAGGCACGCTGACGCCCGGCGACCGGGTGCTGATCACCGCTTTCGGCGGTGGCCTGACATGGGGCGCGACCACCGTGGTGTGGCCGGAACTGAAGACCGCGGCATAGACGAGGAGACGGCGTGTACGAACTGCTCAGGTCGATCCTGGTGGAGGACCTTCAGCTGACGGAGGCGGACGTGCGGCCGGACGTCGACCGCGAGGGAGCCGGTCTGGACTCGCTCGCCCTGGTCGAACTGTCCATGATCCTGAGCAAGAAGTTCGCCATCGAGATCAGCGACGACGAGATGCTGGAGGTCGAGACCGTCGCCGACATCGCGCGGCTGATGGAGGAGCGCGGCCCGCGCCCGTAGGAGCCTGTGCCGTCACCCCGACCGGTCCCCCGAACGAAAGCAGGTCACCGATATGTCCGGACGCGTATCCCGCGACCACCGGGAGCGGGCGCAGGCCCTCTACAAGGCGCGGGCCACCCGCACGCCCATCGCCCCGCTGACCGACGACGACCCGTCGCTGGGCCTGGCGGACGGCTATGCGATCCAGCGGGAGCTGGTCGCGATGCTGGCCGGCGACGGCGAGCGGACCGTCGGGTACAAGGCGGGGCTGACCTCGGAGCCGATGCGGCGTCAGTTCGGCGTGGACACCCCGGACCACGGCCCGGTGTTCGCGTCGACGCTGTACCGCGACGGCGACCGGGTGCCCCGCGAGGATTTCATCGCGCCGAAGGTCGAGGCCGAGATCGTCTTCCGGCTCGGCAGCCGCCTGGCCGGCCCCGGCGTGACGGTGGAGGCGGCCCGCGCCGCCGTCGCGGACGTCATGGCCGGACTGGAGGTGGTCGACTCCCGTATCGAGGACTGGCGTATCAAGCTGGCCGACACCGTCGCCGACCTGGCCTCCAACGGCGCCGTGGTGCTCGGCGGCCGGGCGGTGCCGCTCAAGAGCGTCGACCCCCGCCTGATCGGCATGGTGTTCAGCCGCAACGGCGAGCTGGTCGCCACCGGCGCCGGGGCGGCCGCCTTCGGTGATCCGGTCGAGGTCGTGGCCTGGCTGGCCAACACACTCGGCGCACACGGCGTCGCCCTGGAGCCCGGCCACCTGATCTTGACCGGCGCGCTGCACGCCGCGGTCACCGTGGAGCACGGCGACACGTTCACCGCGGAGTTCGACCACCTGGGCTCGGTGACGTTCCAGGCGTGAGGCAGGCCCTGGCGTGTCCGGCGGACCATGCTGCGACCCGAACGGTGCGGCCGGTCGTCTCGTCACGATGGTGGGGTGTTCGAGCACCACGGGTGGATCATGTCTGCACGGCCGCCGGAGCCGGAACACGCATGATCCGCCGGCCACGCCTCATGCCGTACGACGCCGCAGCGCCACCGGCGCCGTCTCGTACCCCTGGATGAAGTTGGAACGCACCCGGCGCGGCTCGCCGGTGAGTTCGGCGCGGTCCACGCGCTTGAGGAGTTCCTCGAACAGCACGGTGATCTCCATGACGGCGAGCGAGGACCCGAGGCAGAAGTGCGGTCCCGCGGACAGCGCGAGGTGCCGGTTCGGCTCCCGGCCGGCGTCGAAGCGGTCCGGGTCGTCGAAGACGGTGGCGTCCCGGTTGACGGCCGGGAGCCAGACCGCCACCTTGTCGCCGTCCGCGACGGCCTCGTCGCCGATCCGGGTGTCCTTGACGGCCGTACGCAGCACGTGCAGGACCGGGCTCGCGTACCGGAGGATCTCCTGCACCGCGGTGGGCATCAGGCCGGGGTCGTCGCGCAGGCGGTCCCACTCGCCGGGGAACCTGATGAAGGCGAGCAGGCCGCCGACCATGGAGTGCCGGGTGGTCTCGTTGCCGGCCGACAGCAGGGCGTTGCAGTTGAGGATGATCTCCTCGTCGGTGAACGGCACCCCGTCCACCGCACCGTGGATCAGTGCGCTGACGACGTCGTCCCCCGGGTCCTTCCTGCGCAGCCGCACCAGGTGTTCGTAGTACGCCAGGATCTCGCTGTTCGCCTCGATCTCGATCTCCCGGTCGCCGCCGGAGTTCATCGCCGTCATGGACTGGTGCAGGAGGTGCTCCCAGTCCTCGCGCGGCACGCCCAGCATGTCGCAGATCACCGAGACCGGGAGCCTGGCGGCCATCTGGACCGCGTCGCAGTCCCCCTCGGCGACCGCCGCGTCCACGATGTCCGAGGCCGTCCGGCGGATCGTCGACTCCAGCCGCCGGACCGTGCGCGGGGTGAAGGCGGAGCTGATGATGCGCCGGATGCTGCCGTGCCGTGGCGGGTCGCTGACGATGAGCACCCGGCCGGCCGCCTGGGCGGTCGGCGCGGGCGGCGAGTCGAGGCGCATGCCGCGGGAGGAGACGAAGGTCTCGCTGTCCCGGAGGACGGCGTTCGCGAGCGGGTGCCCGAGCACGGACCAGAAGCTGTCCCCCGTCTCCCGTTCGGTACGGAAGAGCGGGGTGCGTTCACGCAGGGACGCCCAGAGTTCCTCCGCCCGGTCTCCGGAATACCACAACGGATCGGACAGGTCGGGAAGTTTCCGCTCGACGTGCTGCGCATCCAAAGACATCCACGTGTCCCTTCCGTGGTGACTTGCCGTTCGGGCCGCGTCGCGTACTCCGGGCCATCGTCCGGTCAGCGGGCACGGCCCGTCAATGGACGGGTGTTTTGTCGGCGGGTGCTGTCTATGCTCGTCCGTACGGAACGGGGTGGAGTGACGGTGCTGCAATTCGGCTGACTCGGACCGACAAGGAGAATCGATGGTCTCCGACGACCGCATACGGCCGTTTCGCGTGGACATTCCGCAGGAGGATCTGGACGACCTGGCGGAAAGGCTGGACCGCACCCGCTGGTCCGCGCAGGCGGCGGATTCCGGGTGGGAGTACGGCGTCCCGGTGGATTACCTGCGGGACCTCAGCGCCTACTGGCGCACATCGTACGACTGGCGGCGGGCGGAGGCGCAGCTGAACGCGTTCCCGCAGTTCACCACGGAAATCGACGGAACCACCGTGCATTTCCTGCACGTCCGCTCCGCCGAGCCGGACGCGCTGCCGCTCGTCCTCACGCACGGCTGGCCGGGCTCGGTCGTCGAGTTCCTCGACGTCATCGGTCCGCTCACCGACCCCGCGGCGCACGGCGGCGACCGCGCGGACGCCTTCGACCTGGTGATTCCCTCGATCCCCGGCTTCGGCCTGTCCGGTCCCACCCCCGACAACGGGTGGGGGGTCGAGCGGGTCGCCGCCGCCTGGGCCGAGCTGATGAACCGGCTCGGGCATCGCCGCTACGGTGCGCAGGGCGGCGATTTCGGTTCGCTGATCTCGCGCCAACTGGGGGTTCACGCGCCCGGGAACGTGGTGGGTGTGCACCTGAACTTCCTGCTCACCTTCCCGTCCGGCGATCCGGCGGAGATGGCCGCGCTCTCCCCCGCCGACCTCGAACGCGTCGGCCGCCTCGAAACGTTCAACACGGAATGGTCCGGCTACGCCCAGGTGCAGACGCAGCGCCCGCACACGGTCTCGCACGCCCTCGCGGACTCTCCGGTCGGCCAGCTCGCCTGGATCGTGGAGAAGTTCAAGGAATGGACCTACCGGGCCGACGTTCCGGAGGACGCGGTGAGCCGTGACCGCATCCTCACCAATGTGATGCTCTATTGGCTCACCAACACCGCGGCGTCCGCCGCCCGCCTGTACAAGGATTCGGCGACGGGCTTCGGGCTGCCCCGGCAACTGCAGGTCCCGCTCGGAATAGCGGTGTTCCCCGGCGAACAGGCGCCGCCGGTCCGGCGGTTCGCCGAGCGTGCCAATCCGCACATCACGTCCTGGTCCGAGTTCGACACCGGCGGGCATTTCGCCGCGCTGGAAGCGCCCGGCCTGCTCGTCGACGACATCCGCCAGTTCTTCCGTCCGCTGCGGTAGGGGCGGAAAGCCGCCGGGGCGGGAGCAGGCGCCGCCAGTGGGCCGTACCGTACTGCCGGCACGGCCCACCGCCGCGGCTCAGCGCGGGTCGGCGTCCTCGGTGAGCAGGGCCTGGTAGGTGTCGGCGATGCGCCGCACCACGTCCCGGCGGATCAGCCGGGACTGAAAGGTCAGCTCCACCCGTAGCCCGCCGCCCGGCCGCGGCCACACCTCGCAGGCCAGCTCCGCCGACGGCGCGACCAGCGGCTGCGGCAGGGCGCGGACGGCGCACCCGTCGAGCGCCAAGGCCCCGGTGACGTTGTTCTGGTAGGCGAACACCGTCTGGTACAGCGGGTTGCGTGTCGTCCGCGGCGGCGTCAGGGCCGCCACCACCTCGTCGAAGGCGACGTCCTGGCACGCCATCGCTTCCTTGATCACCGGGTGGGTCCGTGCCATCCGGCTCCTGAGGGGGCCGGGCGGGTCCGCGGCCGGCATGCGGAGGCACACCATGTCCACCACACAGCCGATGGCGCGGATCGCGTGCGCGCCCCCGCGGCGCGCCACGGGGACACCGACACAGAAGTCCTGCTGCCCGAGCACCTCGCGCAGTGCCGCGTCGAACCCCGTGAAGAGGGCCAGGAACAGCGTGTTCCCGTACTGGCGCGCCTCCCGCGCCAGGCGCTCGACGGCGGGCGTACCGAGCGTGAAGCAGCACACGCCCACCGGATCGTCGTCCGCCGACTCCGGCTCGGGCCACACCACGTCCTGGGCCCCGAGCAGCGCCGACTTCCAGTAGTCCAGCTGGCGCCCGCGGTCCTCGTGCCGGCGGACGGTCAGCTCTTCCAGGGCGAGTTGCGCCAGAGTCGGTGCCGGGCCGTCGAAGGGTTCGCGGGTTCCGGCGAGGCGGCTGCGGTACGCGGCCGACAGCTCGGCGACGAGCAGCGTTTCCGACCAGCCGTCGAACGCGATGTGATGCACCGTCAGCCCGAGCAGCGTACTGCCGCTCTCCTCGCGCGCCACGGCACAGCGCCAGACCTCACCCGTCTGGATCGACAGCGGACGCAGCAGCGCCTTCTCCAGCCGGTTCTGTGCCGGCTCGCCGTCGTCGCACGGGCCGAGGTCGGTGAGCGCGACACGGCCACCCGTGCCGCTCAGGCGGGCGACCGGCCCGTCCTCCAGGAGGTAGGAGGCGCGCAGTGCCTCGTGCCGTTCGTGCAGGTCGTTCAGGGCCTGTCCCAGCGCCTCCAGGTCGACGGGACCGTCGATCCGCCAGGCTCTGCGGCACAGCGTCGAGGTGTCGTCCGGCAACAGCTCGTACCGCATGCAGAAGTGCGCCGGCATGCCCACGAGCGGAATCACCGTGCTGCCGGACGCCGCGGCACGGTCTTCCGCGGGCAGCGCCACGGCCTGTCCGACCAGGCGCCGCAGCCCGTCGAGGTCCGGTTCCTTCAGGAAGTCCGACACCGACACCCGGACGTGCAGCTGGCGTTGTATCCGGGCGCACAGCCGCATCGCGTCGAGCGAGGTGCCCCCGAGCGCGGCCCAGCCGGTGCCGGGCGGCCAGGTGCCGGGAGGTCCGTCAGGGGACCGGACGAGTTCGTCGAAGAGCGCGTCGAGGTCCGGCCCGGTTGTACCCCCGTTCCCGGCCCCGGACTGCCCGAGCCGGGCCAGGAGCGCCCGGTGGTCGGTCTTGCCCTGCGCCGTCAGCGGAAAGGCGGGTACTTCTTCGATCAACTCCGGTACGCAGTAGGACGGAAGCACGTCCCGGAGCCGGTCGGCCAGGGGCAGCGCCGCGGGGTCCTGTCCCCCGGGCGCAGCCGTGTAGAACAGCGCGAGGCGCGTGAAGGCCAGATCGGTTCCTTCGACGGGCACGACGACGGCCCGTTCCACCTCCGGCAGTGCCTCACAGGCACTCTCGATCCCGGCCGGCTCGATCCGGTGCCCCTGGATCTTGACCTGCCGGTCGGCACGGCCGAGGTAGTGCAGTACACCGTCGTCGTCGAGCAGTCCCAGGTCACCCGTACGGTACATACGCACCGGGCCGTCCGCCGCCCGCACGGTCGTGAAGCGCCGCGCGGTCTCCCCGGGATCGGCGAGGTAGCCGACGGCCAGGCCCGCACCGCCGAGCCATATCTCGCCCGGCTGTCCAGGTGCCGCCGGCTCCCCTTCCCGCAACACGGCGATCTGTGTGCACGGCACCGGCCGCCCCAGCGGGATGCCGTGCGTCCGTCCGGTGTCGGCGAGCGTGATCGGGTGCGTCGTCGCGAAGACGCAGCTCTCCACGGGCCCGTAGCCGTTGAGCAGCGTGCTGCCGGGGTGCGCGGTGAGGAAGCGGCGCACATGGGCGTGCGAGAGCCGTTCCCCGCCGATGATCAGTACCGACAGTCCGCGGAAGCAGTCGGGCTGTTCGTCCAGGAACAGGTTGAACAGCGAGGCGGTGAGCCACGTCGTGTTCACCCCGTGCTCGCGGATCATCCCCGCGAGGGTGTCCGGGAGGAAGTACTCGCCCTCGGCGAGGACGCAGGTGCCTCCGCTGACCAGCGGACCCCAGAGCTCCAGCGAGAACGCGTCCCACGGCAGCGCGGCGGCGGCGGAGGTGATGCGGCCCGGCCCGAAGTCGGCGAAGCTCCCGGCGGTGAACAGCCGGGTGACGGCGCCGTGCGTGGACACCACGCCTTTGGGCGTGCCGGTGGTGCCGGAGGTGAAGAAGACGGTCGACGGCGTGCCGGCGCCGGTCACGGCGTCGCGCACCCGGCGCCCGCCGCGGATCGCCGCCGCCACGGGCCGCGCCTCGGTGACGATGACCGGCGATCCGAGCTGCCGGACGAGCTCGTCGCGGCGCTCCCGCGGCCACCGCGCGTCCAGGACGGAGTACGCGGCGCCCAGTTTGAGCAGCGCCAGCAGGGTCGCCACGAGTTCCGGCGAGCGCGGCAGGAGCACCGGTACGAGGTCACCTGCCCGGACTCCGCGCCCGGCCAGCTCCGCGGCGTAGTCGTCCGCCGCCCGGGCCAGCTCGGCATAGGTCAGGACCGTCCCGCCCTGGATCAGCGCCACCGCGTCCGGCCGGCTCCGGGCCTGCGCGCCGAACGCGCCGTGCAGGGTCCGGTCGCGGGTCAGCACCGCTGGTTCCTGGTCTTGAAGGCATCTGGCACGGTCACTCCGGGAGGTGAGTGGGGTGATCGGGCGGGGCGGCGCGGGCTGCGGGGCGGGCCGGTGTGCCGCCGGCGGTGCGGGACGGCTCCGCTGTCCGTGGGTGCCGACCCCGCGCCGAGGCAAAAGTAGTGGGGGGCCGGTCCGAAGGCCAGGTGGCGGCGGTTGTCCAGCTTGGACGGACGGCAGCGGCGGCGCGCCGGAGCACCGTCCGCCCGGCGGCCCGGCAGCTCAGCGATCCGGCAATCCGGAACATTGGGGCGTAAAAACACGGAAAACAGCCCCCGGCCTGAGATTTCCCTCAGACCGGGAGCTGTTTCACCCGTCGGGACGACAGGATTTGAACCTGCGACCCCTTGACCCCCAGTCAAGTGCGCTACCAAGCTGCGCCACGTCCCGATGCCCGTCCGGCCAGGTGTTTCTCCCGGCTGGCCGTGCAAGAGAACAATACCGCATGTCAGGGGGTGTCCGCCGCCAGGTTCCGGCACGGCGGGCCAGGCCGGCCGCGCCGGACCGGCCGCCGTGGTGCCGGGGGCGCATGAGTACGCGTACTCATGCGCCCCCGGCACCACGGCGGGACGCTACGCGCATGACCACTCCATCGATACAGCGACCGACGACCACCGCCTTCTTCGTGCAGTCCGCGATCTCGTTCGGGCTCTCCCTGGTCGCCCTGATGGCCGGGATCGCCAAGCTGCCCGTGGGCGCCTGGGAGCGCGGCTTCCTCGGGCTCGGCCTGGTCTTCGTGGTCTCGTCGGCGTTCACACTGGCCAAGTGCGTACGGGACCGGCAGGAGGTCGAGGAGGTCACCAACCGGGTGGACAAGGCGAGGATCGACAAGCTCCTGATCGAGCAGGACGTCTTCAAGCCGGGTCAGGTCTGACGCCCGGCCGCTCGACACCGACCGTTTCGGGGCGGTCGCCCAGCAGGTAGCGGGCGCCCGCCCCGCTCACGGCCGCCGCGTCGCCCGGGTTGTACAGGCCGCACTTGCGCAGGCTCAGGCAGCCGCAGCCGATGCAGCTGGACAACTGGCCGCGCAGCTTCTGGAGTTCGGCGATCTGCTGGTCGATGCGGCGGGTCCAGGTGCGGGCCACCTTGTTCCACTCGGTGGCGTTGGGCGCACGGTCCCGCGGCAGCCTGGCCAGCGCCGCGCTGGTCTCCTCCAGGGACAGCCCGACCGCCTGGGCCGCCCGGATGAAGGCGATGCGGCGCAGGGTGGCGCGGGTGAAGCGGCGCTGTCCGCCGCCGGTGCGTTCGGAGTGGATCAGGCCCAGTTGCTCGTAGTAGCGCAGGGCGGAGGCGGCCAGTCCGCTGCGCCCGGCGAGCTCGCCGATCGGGAGCCGGTCGTGGGGTGAGGTCATACCCGTCAGGTTAGCGGTTGACTTCAAGTGGACTTGAAGTTGCAGGATCTCTTCCATGACGCACACGACCCTGGACGGGACCGCCGCGCACGACACCGGATTCGGCGAACTCCCGCACCTGATGAGCCTGATGACCGGCGACGAGAAGCACGGACCGGCCGCCACCTCCACCCTCGACGCCCTGTGGGTGCTCTACGACCGGGTGCTGCGGGTCTCCCCCGCCACCGCCCAGGACCCGGCCCGGGACCGCTTCCTCCTCTCCAAGGGCCACGGCCCGATGGCCTACTACGCGGTGCTGGCCGCCAAGGGCTTCTTCCCCACCGCGTTGCTGCCGGGCTTCGGCTCGTACGACTCGCCGCTCGGCCACCACCCGGACCGGGTGCTGGTGCCGGGCGCGGAGATCGGCAGCGGTTCGCTGGGGCACGGGCTGCCGCTGGCCGTGGGCACGGCGCTGGGGCTGCGGGCCCGGGGTCTCACCGACCCGGCGGTGTGGGTCCTGATCGGCGACGCCGAGCTGGACGAGGGCAGCAACCACGAGGCCATCGCGTACGCGGGCGCCGCCGGCCTGTCCCGGCTGCACACGCTGGTCGTCGACAACACCTCGGCGAGCCACGGCTGGCGCGGCGGGATCGCCTCGCGTTTCGAGGCCGCCGGGTGGTCGGCGGTGACCGTGGACGGGCGTGACCACGAAGCCCTGTACGCGGCGTTCACCGCACCGCATCCGGACCGGCCGCACGCGGTCGTGGCCCGGGTGGAGGCCAAGGAGTACTCGGGCGAGCCCAAGCCGAAGGCCGCGGCGGCCTGAGGCGCGCGGCCCGGTCCGTACGCACCGCCACGACCGTAGCCGTCACCACAGCCATGACCGCAGCCGCAGCCCTGCCCGTATCCGCACGTCCCGCACCGCACCGACTTCGAGAAGGATCACTCTGATGGACACCATGCGCGAACGTTTCGCCTCGGTCACCACCCAGCTGCTGGACGAGGACCCGCGGCTGGCGGTCGTCCTCGCCGACATCGGCGTCGACGGCTTCCGCTCCGCCCAGGAACGCCACCCCGGGAGGGTGGTGAACGTCGGCATCAGAGAGCAGCTGCTCGTCGGGGTCGGCGGCGGGCTCGCCCTGGCCGGGATGCGGCCCGTCGTGCACACCTTCGCCAGCTTCCTGGTGGAGCGCCCCTTCGAGCAGGTGAAGCTGGACTTCGGGCACCAGGACGTGGGCGGGGTCCTGGTCAGCGCCGGGGGTTCGTACGACTGGCCGGCCGGCGGTTTCACCCACATGGCTCCGGGCGACGTCGCCCTGCTCGACAGCCTGGACGGCTGGACCGTGCACGTCCCCGGCCACCCGGACGAGGCCGACACGCTGCTGCGGCGGGCCGCCGCGGCCGGTGACGACAAGGTCTACGTACGGCTGTCCGTACAGACCAACGGGACGCCGCGGCCGGTCGACGGGGCGCGCTTCCTGACGGTGCGCGAAGGGACCGGCGGTGTCGTGCTGGCGGTCGGGCCGATGCTGGACAACGTGCTGGCGGCGACCGAGGGCCTGGACGTGACCGTGCTGTACGCAACGACCGTCCGGCCCTTCGACGACGCGGCGCTGCGGGCCGCGGTGGCCGGGGCGACGGCGGCGGACGTGGTGATCGTCGAGCCGTACCACGAGGGCACCTCGACCCGGCACGCGAACGACGCGCTGGAGCACGTGCCGCACCGCGTCCTCGGTCTCGGCGTCGGCCGCCGGGAGCTGCGCCGCTACGGACAGCTCGACGAGCACCTGGCGGGCCAGGGACTGGACGCGCGGTCGCTGCGCGAGCGGATCACCGGCTTCCTCGCCCGGTGACGCCGGTCGGCCGGCGGCCCGCGCCGGCCACGGATCTCCGCCCCCGCCACCCCGCGACTCGCCAAGGCGCGCGCCGCGGGGTGTTGACCTCTGACCATCGGTGCGTGACACGATCGGTCGGCTCGCCCCAGGCCACCGACCACGTAACCCCCCATGGCTGGAGGACCGTTGGACACCACGGACAGATCCGAGGACGCTTCCCGGGCCGCGCGCCTTCCGCGGCCCCTCTCCCGGCGCACCTTCCTGCAAGGCACGGCCTCCGCCGCGGCGGTCACCGGCCTGGCCGGGCTGCCGGGACAGCTCGTCCCCACCGCTCACGCCGCCGAAGCCACCCGTCTGCCGACCCTTTCGTTCACCGCCGCCACGAACGGCGCCGCCACCCTCTCCCCCGCCGGTGACCGGCTGATCGCCGAAGTCCAGAACGTCCTGTGGTCCGTGCCGCGCGAGGGCGGCGAGGCGCGCGCGCTCACCCCGCCGGATCTGGAACCCACCCGGCCGGTCTTCTCCCCCGACGGCAGCCGCCTGGCCGTCTGCGCCTACCGCGGTGGCGGCTTCCACCTGTGGACGCTGCGCCCCGACGGCTCGGACCTGCGGCAGCTCACCGACGGCCCGTGGGACGACCGAGGACCCGCCTGGTCGCCGGACGGCACCCGGATCGCCTTCGCCTCCGAGCGGGACGGCGATCCGGTGGCGGGCAGCCCGTACCGGATCTGGGTCCTGGACGTACGGACGCGGAAACTGACCCGGGTGACCGGGCTGGCCGGACAGCAGGGGCCCCATCAGGGCGGCGCGTGGGAGGACTTCGACCCCACCTGGTCACCGGACGGCGAACGGCTGTGGTTCGTGCGCGGCGCGGTGTCCGGCACCTCCCTGGACAGCCGGACCGTCGCGTCCGTACCGGCCGACGGCAGCGGTCCGGTCGTCACCGAGCACACGGCAGCCGCCGGCACCCAGGCCATGGTCCCGGCCCTGGCACCCGCCGCGAAGGGCGGCGCGCCCCGGCTCGCCTACCTGCGCATCACCGAGCGCCCCGGCGCCACCTGCGCCCTCGTCGTGGACGGCGCGGAGGTGGCGGTGGACGGTGACGTGGAACCCGTACCGCCGCGCTGGATCTCGCGCGAGGAGCTGCTGCTCACCGTGGGCGGGCAGTTCACGGTGCTGCGGCCCGCCGCGCCGGACGATGCGGAAACCATCACCTTCACTGCCGG
Organism: Streptomyces paromomycinus; assembly: GCF_003865155.1. Lineage (NCBI taxonomy): Bacteria > Bacillati > Actinomycetota > Actinomycetes > Kitasatosporales > Streptomycetaceae > Streptomyces > Streptomyces paromomycinus. Next base: position 1,343,042 of record NZ_BHZD01000001.1, read on the forward strand.
CCTGCCGGTCCGGCGGCCGCGTTACGAGATCAAGGACTACGGTTTCGAGCGCACCGGCGTCCGGCCGGTGCGCGGCGTCCACCTGCCCGCGCTCTCCCCCGACGGACGCCAGGTGGCCTTCGCCGCCCTCGACTCGCTGTGGCTGGTGTCCGCTTCGGGCGGCCGCCCGCGGCGGCTCGTCCGGGCGGGCGCCACCCGGTACGTCCTGGGGCCGAGCTGGGCCCGTGACGGACGCTCCCTGGTGTACGCGGACGACCGCGACGGGCTGTTCGCGGTCCGCCGGCACGACCTGGCGACCGGCGAGGAGACGGTGCTGGCCGGCGGGGGCCGGGTGCAGCCCGCGCTGTCCCCGGACGGCGGGCGGCTCGCCGCAATCGACATGTCCGGGAATGTCGTCGTACGGAATCTGGCCGACGGCAAGGAGACAGCGACCGCCCCGCTGGGCGGCGGCGGTGTGCCCGGCCGCCCCAGCTGGTCCCCGGACGGCCGCTACGTGGCCTTCTGCGACCGCAACCGCCTCAACCGGCGCTTCCGCGAGGGCTACAACCTCATCCGGGTCGTCGACACCCGCACCGGCGAGGTCCGGCTGCACGCCCCGGACCCGGGGCACACCGTGCGCTCGATCGCCGACCGCTACGACTCGGGCCCCGTCTGGTCCCCGGACGGCCGGTGGATGGCGCTGATCGCCGAATCCGCGCTGTGGGTGCTGCCCGTACGCCCGGACGGCACCCCCGACGGCGCGCCGCGCCGGCTGACCGACGAGAGCGCCGACCACCCGTCCTGGTCCGGCGACTCCCGCACCCTGCTGTACCTGTCGGCCGGCCGGCTGCGGCTGACCGGCCTGGACGGCGGCCCCGCGCGGACCGTCCGGGTGGCCCTGGACCACCGCGGTTCGCGCGCCCGGGACACGGTCGTGCACGCGGGCCGCTTCTGGGACGGCACCGGCGAAGAGGTGCGCGAGGACGTCGACGTGGTGGTGCGCGACGGCCGGATCACCGGCGTCGAGCCGCACGGCCGGGCCGCCGGCCGCCGGGCGGCGCGCCGCGTCGACGCCTCGGCGCGCACCGTGATCCCCGGCCTGTGGGACTCGCACACCCACCCCTGGCAGACCACGTACGGCGGCCGCCAGACCGCCCTCCAGCTCGCCTACGGCATCACCACCGCCGTCTCCTTCGGCGGCTTCTCCTACGAACAGGCCCGCGTCCGGGAGTCCGTCGCCGCCGGCACGCTCGCCGGACCGCGGCTGCTGGCCTGCGGCGAACTGCTGGACGGCAGCCGGGTCGCCTACAGCATGGGCCGCGCCCACGCCACGCGGGAGGGTTTGCGCCGGTCGCTGGAGCGGGGCGCCGCGCTCGACTGGGACTTCGTCAAGACGTACGTACGCGCCCCCGGCTGGATCATGGAGGAGGCCGCGCGCTTCGCGCACCAGCGCCTGGGGGTACGGTCCGGCAGCCATCTGCTGTCGCCCGGCGTGATGCTCGGCCAGGACCTGACGACCCATCTCCAGGCCACTCAGCGCCTGGAGTTCGGGCACGCCGTCACCGCCACCGGCCATGCCTACCAGGACGTGGAGGAGATCTACACCGGCACGGACTTCCACCTCATCGCCACCCCGTTCACCGCCTCCGTGCTGCTGGGTGAGGACCCCGGTCTCGCCGACGACGAGCGGGTCACGACCCTCATGCCGCCGTGGGACGCCGCGCTGGCCCGGGAGAACGCGGGCCGGCGGCCCACCCCGAAACAGCTGGGCGACCTCCGGACCGAGATCGGCGTCTACCGGCGGGTGCTGCGCGGCGGCGGCCTCGTCGCCCTGGGCACCGACCAGCCGCTGACACCGGTCGGCCTGCATCTGCACCTGGCGCTGCGCGCCCTGCACCGCTACGGGCTCACCGCCGCGCAGGCCCTGCGCACCGCCACCGCCCTGCCCGCCCGCGTCTTCGGCGCCGACCGGGACCTCGGCACGCTGGAGGAAGGCAAGCTGGCCGACCTGGTGATCGTGGACGGCGACCCGTTCACCGACTTCGACACGCTGGTGCGCACGGCGGCGGTGCTGCGGGGCGGGCGGCTGTACGAGCAGGAGGACCTGGTGGCGTCCTTCCCCGCGCCGGACAGCCGCGCGGTCAGGGCGGCCGGGGCGGGCGCGGTGGACTGGCTGGAGGTCGGGCGGCAGCATCGGCGCGACTCCTGCTGCGGGGCGGCCGACTGAGGCCGGCCCGCCGCCCTCCCGCGCGTCCTCAGCCCTTCCCCTCCTTGGGCTGGCCGCGCTCGAAGTAGTCCACCAGTTCCGGGTCCAGGGGCGGCACCTCGTGCGGGGTGCCGCCGTCGCGGAGCGAGGCGGTGGCCCGGTCGCCGGCCGCCACCGCCATCCGGGCGGCGACCGGTGAGGTGTCGGTCGGCCCGCCGTGCCGGACGAATCGCAGGAACTCGTCCACCAGCAGCGGGTCGGCGCCGCCGTGCCCCGCCTCGTCGTCCGCCTCACTGGCCGGAAGTTCGTACACGGCGTCGGCGTCGGTGCGGTAGCCGGACTGGCGGGAGTTCCACACCCGTACCGAACCGCCCGGCCCGTCGCCGAAGTTCTCCAGGCGGCCCGCGTCACCGATGACGGTGTAGTTCCGCCAGTAGTCAGGACTGAAATGACACTGCTGGTAGGCGGCCAGCACCCCGTTGTCCAGGCGCATGTTGACCAGGGAGACGTCCTCGACGTCGATCCGCGGGTTCAGGCCGCGCTGGCTGCCGGGCGGCCAGTGCGCGTCGTGCGCCAGCCAGTCCTCCGGCCGGGGCTCCCCCGGCGCCCGCCGCATGCCGGGATCGCCGTAGACCGTCAGGTCGCCCAGCGCCTGCACCTGCCGCGTGTAGCCGTTCGCGAGCCAGTGCAGCGCGTCCAGGTCGTGCGCGCCCTTCTGGAGCAGCAGCCCGTTGGTGTGCCGGCGCTCGGCGTGCCAGTCCTTGAAGTAGTAGTCGCCGCCGTGCCCGACGAAGTGCCGTACCCATACGGTCCGGACGCGACCGATGTCGCCGCGCGTGATCAGTTCGCGCATCAGGCGGATGACGGGCATGTGGCGCATGTTGTGGCCGACGTACAGGCGCGTACCGGTCTCGTGGGCGGTGCGCAGGATCGCGTCGCAGTCCTCGATGGAGATGGCGAGAGGCTTCTCCACGAAGACGGGGCGGCCGGCGTGCAGCGCCTGGCACGCCAGGTCCGCGTGGGTGTGGTCGGGGGTGAGGAGCAGGAGCGCGTCGAGGCCGGGGTGGTGCAGCAGCGCCCGGTGGTCGGCGAAGGTCTCGGCGCCGGGGAAGCGCCGGCCGGCATACGCCAGCGCGTCCGGGTCGGGGTCGGCCACGGCGGTGACCCGGGCGCCGTATCCCGGCCGGTGGGCGGTGCGCGCGAGATCACCGCGCAGCCCGAAGCCGATGACGCCCAGGCGCAGATCGTCGGTCATGAGGTGCCTCCAGAGGCTGCCGGACTCCATGGTCGGCGGGGTGCCGGACCAAGGAACGAGGGGCGGCGGGGGCCGGGGGCCAGCGGTCTCGCGCCTCCCTTCGCCACCCCACGAGAACACCCACGGGAACACCGCCGGACGTGCTGCACGCACCGTAGACCACAGGGGTGGTGAACGGGTTTCGCGCGCTCCCATTGCTCGCATAAATGCACGGTGTTGATGTTTTGTGCGCCGTGCAGCAGGTATGCCAACGGGTATTGCACGAGGTGACCGCCCCATGACGGTCCGGAACGGCATGGCCGGGGGTCAGGGCGACCGGCGGCGCACTTTCCGGGTGCGCCGCCCGGCAGGCAGGCGGAGAGAGCACAGCGCGGGGGCGTACGACGGAGGAGGCTCGTCTTGCATCGCTACTTCACCGACCAGCGGCATGAAGCGCTCCGGCACCGGGTCAGGGATTTCGCCGAGAGCGAGGTCCGGCCCCGGATAGCCGGGATGGAGGCGTCCCGTACCGTCTGCCACGATCTGTCGCGCCGGATCGCCCGCCAGGGGTGGATCGGCGCGACCGTCCCCCGGGCCTACGGCGGCATGGGCGCCGGGCACCTGGCCAAGACCTTGATCATCGAAGAACTGTCCCGGGTGAGCGGCGCCATGGGCGCCATGGTGCAGGCGTCCCAGCTCGGCGCCGCGAAGATCATCCACTTCGGCAGCGAGGAGCAGAAGAAGACCTGGCTGCCGGCCGTCGCCGCGGGCGAGTGCCTGCCGACCATCGCCGTCACCGAGCCGCAGTCGGGCGGCCATGTGCTCGGCATGACCAGCCGGGCGGTCCGCGACGGCGACGACTACGTCCTCGACGGCCGCAAGATCTACGTCGGCAACAGCCATGTCGGCGACCTGCACGGCGTCGTCGTACGGACCGGTGAGGGCTCCGGGGGCCTGTCGGCGTTCCTGGTGGAGGCGGACCGGCCGGGCCTGCGGGTCGGCGCGCAGCAGCAGGCCATGGGGCTGCACGGCTTCAGCTTCGGCGAGCTGTTCTTCGACAACTGCCGGGTGCCGGCGGCGAATCTGCTCGGCAGCGAGGGCGACGGGCTGGCCGTCGCCTACTCCTCCAGCGTGCTGTACGGGCGGCCGAACCTGACCGCGGTGTCGCTCGGCATCCACCAGGCGGTGCTGGACGAGACCGCGCGCTTCTGCGCGGAGCGGGAACGCTACGGCAAGCCGCTGGCGAACCTCACCAACATCAAGATCAAGCTGGGCCGTGTCCAGTCCCGGCTGCTGACCGCCCGGCTGGCCGCCTACCACGCCGTCCACCTGCTCGACCAGGGCCTGCCCTGCGACGCCGAGCTGATGAACGCCAAGCTGGTCAACGTGGAGACCGCCCTGGAGTCGGCGCGCGACGCGATGGACATCCACGCCGCCTGCGGGCTGTTCACGGACCGCCCGGTGGAACGTTTCCTGCGCGACGCCCACCACATCTCCGCCCCGGCCGGGACCGCCGACGTCCAGCTGCTGCGCTTGGGTGAGCTGGCCCTCGGCACGGCCAAGGGCGACTGGTCCAGCCGGCTGGCGAGCCTGGTCCGCCGGGAACCGTCGGACCCCGCGGAGGACGACCGGGCCGCCGAACCCGCGGTCGCCGGGCGCCGCATCTCTCTCCTGCGGGAGCGGGCAGCGTTGCAGCCGACCGGATAGGGGCCGGGGCGGCGCGGATCTTCTTCCCGGGAGCCGCGCCCTCCCGGCCCGGGGCCCCTGCCGTACACGTCGGAACAGCGCAGCCCGAGCCCGGTGCCCGAGCCAGGTGCTCCTACCGCCCGCCCGGAGCCCGGGCCGCCGTCAGCCCTCCTCGCCGCGCCCCTGCTCCATGCGGTGGATCTGCTCGACGAGTTCGGCCGCCATCGCCTTGATGGTCTCCAGCCCCTCGCGCCCCCACGGGCGGCGCTCCAGGTCCACCACGCAGACGGTGCCCAGCGCCATCCCCGTACGGTCGATGAGCGGTGCGCCCAGGTACGAGCGGATGCCGATCTCGTCCACGACCGGGTTGCCCGCGAAGCGCGGGTAGTCGCACACGTCCTCCAGGACGAGGGCCTTGCGGCGGACGATGACGTGCGGGCAGTAGCCGTGGTCGCGGGCCATCACCCGGCCGGGCTGGGCGCTCGGCGGCGCGGGGCCCAGTTCGACGGGCGCCTGCTCGCTGTCGGGCGTGTACAGACCGGCGAAGTACTGCCGGTGCTCGTCGATGAAGTTGACCATGGCGTAGGGCGCCCGGGTCGTACGGGCCAGCTTGCGCGCGAACGCGTCGAAGGCGGGCAGCGGCGCGTCGCCGATGCCCAGCGCACGCAGCCGGGCGACGCGGGCCGGCGCCTCGTGGTCCTCCGGGGTGAGCAGCAGATGACGCGTGGGGTCGTAGGAGGCGTACGACACGCGCGGGACGGGACGGGTCACGGGAGCTCCGGGGTGGCGGCGGTGGCGGGGGTCAGCAGGTGCTGGACGAGCGAGACCAGGACCTGGGTGGACGAGCTGCACTGGCGGGCGTCGCAGAGCACGACCGGGGTGGCGGAGGCGAGGTCCATGGCGGAGCGCACCTCGTCCGGGTTGTAGTGGTACGCGCCGTCGAACTCGTTGACCGCGACGACGAACGCGATGCCGCGCCGCTCGAAGAAGTCGACGGCGGCGAAGCACTGGTCCAGGCGGCGGGTGTCGGCGAGCACGACGGCGCCGAGGACCCCGTTGGACAGCTCGTCCCACATGAACCAGAAGCGTTCCTGCCCCGGCGTGCCGAAGAGGTAGAGGATGTGCTCGCGGCTGAGGGTGATCCGGCCGAAGTCCATGGCGACGGTGGTGGTGTTCTTGTCCTCGACACCCGCCAGGTCGTCGGTGCCCACGCTGATCTGGGTGAGCAGCTCCTCCGTGCTGAGCGGCTCGATCTCGCTGACCGCGCCGACGAAGGTCGTCTTGCCGACGCCGAAGCCGCCGGCCACCAGGATCTTCAGCGCCAGCGGGAACGGGTCGGCGGCGGGCGCCGCGGGGGACGAGCCCGCGGCGGCCGGCAGCCGGGCGTCGGCGGACAAGGCGTCAGAGCCGTTTGCGAAGTCCATGCAGCACCGCCTCCAGCAGGGCTCGGTCGGTACGGTTCGGGGGGCCTGCCCCGCAGGCGGACACCGGCACCGGCGCGCGGGCCGCCAGTGCCCCGCAGTCGACCAGATCGGCCAGCAGGACCTTGGTGACCACGGCGGGCAGGCGTATGTGCGCGGCGATCTCGGCGACCGACACCGGCCCGCCGCAGAGCCCCAGTACCTGGGTGTAGTCCGGGCCCTGGCAGGTGACGGGCCGCTTGCCGGTGGCCATCACCATGGTCAGCAGGTCGAAGTGCGCGGTCGGCCGGGTACGGCCGTTGCTGACCGTGTACGGACGGACCAGGCGGCCGGCCTCGTCGTCCAGCCACGGGATCTCCCGGCCCGCTCTGCGGCGGCGCCGTACGCCCATGGTCAGCGACCACCCGCCGGGGCCTGCTGCCGCACCGGCGTCGCCAGGTAGGGCCGTACGCTCTTGACCAGCATCCCCATCTCGTAGCCGAGGACGGCCACATCGGCCTCCCGGCCGGCCAGCACGGCGAGGCAGGCGCCCGCCCCGGCCGTGGAGACGAACAGGAACGTGGACTCCAGCTCGACCACGACCTGGAGCACGTCGTCGCCGTTGCCGAAGCGCACCCCGGCACTGCGGGCCAGTGAGTACAAACCGGAGGAGAGGGCGGCCAGGTGGTCGGCGCTGTCCGGGTCGAAGCCGTGGGCCGCCTTGACCAGGCCGTCGGAGGACAGCAGAAGGGCGCTGGTCGCGTGCGGTACGCGGTTCACGAGTCCGGTCAGCAGCCAGGAAAGGTCGGTGTGCCGGCTTCCCTGCAGGTGCGCATGTGCCTGCGCGTGCACGTCACTCACCATGGTCGCGGTCGTCTCCTCGGCGGGGTTCGGGCCTGTCGTGGCCGGCGTCGGCGCCGGCCCGGTAACTGTCGTAACCGTCGTGGTCGGCGGGGCTGCCGTAACTCTCGTCGGCGAGGCTGACGCCGCGCTTGAACGCGGCCATCAGGCCGGGGTCGTGCTCGGGTTCGGGCCGGCCGTCGCGGCGGCCGGCCGACGGCAGGATCGGCTCGCCGCGCAGCTGCGGCACCAGGTGCTCCTGCTTGCGGCGGCGCGGCAGGCGGGGCCGGGTGCCGTCGTCCGCCGCGGTGGGCGGGGCGGGCGGCAGGAGCACCGGGCCGGGGCCGGCGGCGCCGGGCAGGCCGTCGCCCTCTTGGGGGGCGGGGGCCCGGTGGGCGCCGGCGGGTGGCGGGCCGACGGCGGGGGCGCGCGGGCCGGCGTGCGGCGCCTCGGGCGCGCTCGGCCACGCCCCTGCGCCGTACGCGACGTCCGGGTACGCGCCGGCCGCTGCCCCGGTGGCCGGCGCTCCGTGCGCGGCGTGTACGAGCTTGCGGCGCGGCCCGCGCGGCGAGGCCCCGGCCGGTCCGGAGTCGTCGTACGGGCTCCCGTACCCGGCATCGGTATCGGCATCGGTATCGGCGAGGGCGGGCGGCTCGGACACCGTCAGGGTGATCTCTCCGGAGTCCACGTACTGCCCCTCCTGCGGCTGCTCGGACACCGGCCCCAGCAGCCCCTTCGGCACGACGAGGACGGCCTGCACGCCGCCGTAGATGTTGCTCTGGAGCCGGACCACGATGCCGTGCCGCCGGGCGAGCGAGGACACCACGAAGAGCCCGATGCGCCCGTCGCTCAGCAGCTCGGCCACGTCGACGTGGTCGGGGTCGGCGAGCAGTCCGTTCATCCGGGTCTGCTCGGCCGTCGACATGCCCAGGCCCCGGTCCTCCACCTCGACGGCGAGACCGGCCGTGACCAGCTGGGCGCGCAGCAGGACATGGGTGTGCGGGGCGGAGTAGACGGAGGCGTTCTCGACGAGTTCGGCGAGCAGGTGGATGACGTCGGCGACGGCGTGGCCGCGCAGGGTGCCCTCGATGGGCGGCACCAGCTTGATGCGCGGGTACTGCTCGACCTCGGCGATGGAGGAGCGCAGCACCTCGGTCAGGGTGACCGGGCGGCTCCACTGGCGGCGGGAGATGGCGCCGCCGAGGACGGCGAGGTTCTCGGCGTGCCGGCGGATGCGGGTGGCCAGGTGGTCGACGTGGAAGAGTCCCTTGAGCAGGTCGGGGTCCTCGACCTGGTTCTCCAGTTCGTCCAGCAGCTCGATCTCGCGGTGCACCAGGGACTGCAGGCGCCGGGCGAGGTTGACGAACACCTCGACCTTCTGTTCGTTGCCGCTGGCATGGCTGCGGGCGACGGTCACCGCGTCCACGACGGCCGTCTCGGCCGCCCGGCCCACCGCGGCCACCTCGTGGGCGAGCAGATCGAGGCTGTCCCCAGGGGGCGGCGTGGCCGGCTCGCCCTCCCGCGGTTGGAGCCATTCCCCCTGGCGGACCCGGTCCAGCAGGTCGTCGAGGTCGTGCCGGCTGCGGGCGCACACCTCGCGCAGCCGGGCGTGGCGGGCGACGGCGGCGCGCGCCTCGTTGTTGGCCGCGGTGCCGGCGGCCGTCACGATGACGCAGACCAGGACGCAGGCGCCGAGGAGTACGGCCCACTCGCGGCCGTTCAGCCCGGTGCCGCCGACCCGTACGACGAACGCGGTGGCGGCCGAGCAGACGGCGGCGACGAGGAGGCAGGGCACGGCGGCGAGCCGTACCAGGCGGGTCCGTATGGCCGCATCGGCGGCCGTCTCCGGGAACGCGGCCCGGCCGTGCCGCCCGCCCTCCCGCTCCCGGCGCCGGGCGGCCGCCGGCGCGGGGTCCGCTCCCTGGGGGCCATGGGAGCCCAGGGACCCCGACGATCCAGGAGCCTCCTGGGTGGCGGGGGTCCCCTGGGGGAATGCGGCAGGCATCGGCGCCCTCCGGATCGGCCGTCGGCAGTTCACGGAGCACGCACGCTAGTTGTTGCGGGGGCGGGGTACCGACACACTTCGGCGTTTCGCCACCCCGCGCCACCTCCCCCCGAGGGGGAGACTCGTATACCAGTGCGCTTCTTTCCGAACTCGCGTTCTCACGAACGCAGTTGAGGGCACCAGGGGCGCTCGGCCGGACTGCGGACGCGACCGCCGGGGCCGTCCGCTCCACCTCCAGGAGAGGCTGCCCAGCTTCGCGGGTGTGGATGCGGCCCGGGGCGACAACCACACCACCGAAAAGCGGAAGGTTCGACTCCGTCGCTGGACGGCACCGGAGCTCCGCGGCTCGGTCCGGCTTGACCTTCACGCCGATGTCAAGGCCGAGGGTGTCACCATGGAAACCACGGACCGCGTGAACTCCGTCGACCAGCGCGTCACCGAGGGGTTCCGCGCCCGCCAGGGCCGCGCGGGCGGCGCCTTCGAAGGGCAGCCGCTGCTCCTGCTGACGGCCGCCGGGGCGAAAACCGGTCCGCCGCGCACCAGCCCGGCCGTCTGCCTGCCGGACGGCGAGGACCGGCTGGCCGTCTTTGCCTCCACCGGCGGAGCGTTCCGGTGCTGGGGCTCAGCTCCTCGACCGGCTCGCCGGTCTCCGCCGACAGCCCGCCCCGGCCCGTACGGCCGGTGTGACCGGCGCGGCAGTCCGGGCGGGCTGTCCTGAGCGTTCCTACGAGGCGGACGGGGCCGTACGCATCGCGTCCACCCGCTCGACGGTGAAGCGCTCCCAGCCGCCGGCGCGGTCGGAACGGGCGCGCAGCAGGCCGTAGTCGCCGTCGGTGGCGTTGACCTCGGTGCTGACGAACTTGTCGTTCGCCTTCGACTTCAGCGCGAAGGTGCCGTCGGGCTGCGGCACCAGCAGGAACTTCTCCCAGGAGCCGATGGTGGCGCCGCGGGTGCGCAGCATGCCGCTGTGGTCGCCCGCGTCCTTGATCTCGGCGCTGACGAACAGGTCGTTCGCCTCGGACCGCAGGCTCACCGTGCCGTCCGCGGTGTTGTCGGTCAGGGTGAACCGCTGCCAGGACCCGATCTTGTCGGCGCGGGCCCGCAGCTTGCCCTGCTGGTTGCCGGTGTCGTTGATCTCGGCGGTGACGTACTTGCCGTTCGCGACGGACTTCAGCACCAGCCTGCGGACGACGGTCCTGGCCCACTCGTTGACGTCGTCGACGCGGGTCGCTACGGCGCTGGTGCGGGTCTCGGCCTCGTCGGTGCCGAAGCACCCGCCCTGCCAGGACCGGCTGCTGACGGCGACGAGCTGGTACCGGCCGCCCTGCTCGCGGAAAACCGGGCTGCCGGTGTCGCCCTTGCAGAGGGCGGCGCCGTCCTTGCCGGTGATGCCTATCCGGCCGGCTTCGGCCGAGTCCACGGTGAAGGCGCCGCTGTGCAGCCGGTCGGGCACCCACTCGGTCCTGGTGCGGCCGTAGCCGGTGGCCCGCAGTTCCTCGCCCGCCGTGGGGGCCGAGGTACCGAGGGCGACCGGGGTGATGCCGGTGACCGGCTTGTCGAGCCTGGCGAGGGCCAGGTCGCGGTCGGCGCGCGGGACGAGTTCGACGATCTCCCGCACCTGGCCCGCCTGGGTGCTCAGATCGGTGCGGCCGATGGTGGCGGTGGCCTTACGGGTGGGCTTGCCCGCGGGGACCCCGGACGCCTGGGCGGGGTCGTCGGCGAAGCAGCCGGCCGCGGTGAGGATCCAGTGGGCGTCGACCAGGGCGCCGGAGCAGCTGCGCTCGCCGTCGCCGATGTCGAGCTTCGCGGTGAACGGGTAGGCCTGGTCCGCGGCGGGGTCGCCGGCGACGGCCTGGGCCGGGGCGGTGGTGAGCGCGCCGGCGGCGACCACGGCAGCGGTGACGGTGGCCAGCCACGCCGGGCGGGGAATTCTGCGGTGCACGGTTCGTCTCTCGATTCGTCGTCAGGTCGGTGTCGGTCTGCGTCGTTCAGGCTGCGGGCAGGGCGATGGTGCCGTACAGCGTGTGGTGGTCGGAGGGTTCGGCCTGCGGGGAGAGGGCGCAGGACGTGAAGGGGGCGTCCTTCGGGGCGAAGAGGTAGTCGATCTTCATGTCGCGGATGGTCGGCCGGCCGTCGCGCGGCGCACCGGAATTCCCGAGCTGGGCGCACTCCTGGTACCGCGCGTACACGGGCTCCAGCACATCGCGGGACTCGCCCTTGGCGGCGTCCGGCGGCACCACGTTGAAGTCCCCGCCGAACACGGTGCGGTAGCCCGGCTGGTCGACGATGCGCAGCAGTTCACCGGCCTGAGCGCGGCGGAAGCTGCCGTCCGCGTCGTCGTAGGCCGGGCCGCCCGCACTGAAGTGCGTGGTGCACAGCAGCAGCGCGCGGCTCGGCAGCGCGGCGCACAGGGCGGTACGCTGCTCCGTCTTGCCGCCCCGGATGTCGGTGTCCGGGGAGGTCAGGTCGTACCGCTGGAACCAGGAGCTCTCGTCCGGCACGGCGAGCCCGATGCCGTAGGCGCCACGGTCCACGTCTCCGGCGGCGGCGTTGTCGCACTGCTTCTGGGCCTTCAGAGCGCCCGCGTTGTAGTGGATGGGCGCGAAGAAGACGTTCCAGCCGCGGCCGGTCGCCTGCTCAAGCTTCTCCTCCACCGGTTCGGCGTGCTTCTCGCAGAACTCCTGCAGGAACACCGCGTCCGGCAGCGGGCCGTCGGCGGAGGGACGCAGCCGCGACGCGATCTCGGTCGCCAGCTTGTCGGCGCCCGTGTGCGCGTTGCCGCACCGGGTGTTGTTGTTGCCGCAGACGTTCCAGGTCATGACGTTGAGCCGGGCCGCGCGAGGAGCGGCCGGGGCCGGGGCCGGACTGTCCCGGTCCACCCGCTCGAAGGCGAAGCGCTCCCAGGCGCCGACCCGGTCGGAACGGGCGCGCAGCAGGTCCTGGTCGCCGCCGGTCCCGTTGACCTCGGTGCTGACGTACTTGCCGTTTGCCTGCGACCTCAGCGCAAACGTTCCGTCAGGCTGCGGCACCAGCTGGAACTTCTCCCACGCGCCGATCTTCGTCCCACGGTTGCGCAGCATCCCGCTGTGGCTTCCCGCGTCCTTGATCTCGGCGCTGACGAACAGCCCGGTCGCGTCGGAGCGCAGGCTCACGGTGCCGCCCTTGTCGCCGGTGTGCAGCGTGAACTGCTGCCAGGTCCCGGCCTGGTCGCCGTGGGCCCGCACCTTGCCCTGCTGATTCCCGCTGCCGCCGGCCTCGACGGTGACGTACCTGCCGTTCGCCTGCGACTTCAGCGCCCACCGCTGCCCCGCTGACCGGCCGGTGTCCGCGCCCCCGGCAGCCTGCGCCGCCGTGGCGGGCAGGGCTGCCGCGACGGCGAGCAGCCCGCACAGCGCGGCGAACGACGATATGAGCCGACGCACACGTTCTCCTTCTCATGGTTCGGTCTGCGTCGCATGGAGATTCGGACACAGAAAAGCGGATTCTACGTATACGTGGGCGCGTCCCGGCCAGCGGTGCCGGGGGGCTCGGCGGCGGAAGCGCCCGGTGTCGTGTCCACAGACAAGAGCCGGGCACCTGTAGGTGCCCGGCTCTGCGGTGCGTGCGTCAGGCGGCGGGCACCAGGGTGCGTTCGCGGGCCAGTGATCGCGTGGTGGTGTCACCGTTCAGGGTGAGGCGGCCGTTGGGCCACGCGACGACGACGTCGTTACGGGCGGTGTCACCGCCGAAGGCACCGACAGCGGCCAGGACACTGGTGCGGAAGCCCGACTTCGCTGGGCTCAACTGATGCTCCGACTTCAGCTGGTTGGCGCCGACGTTGTCATAAACGGTGACTTCGCCGTCGGACCAGCGCACGAAGAGGTCCTGGTCGCCGGTGGACGGGTTGAAGTCGCCGGCCGCCAGGTCGCGTGCGTGCGGCCAGGTGCCGTTGGGGGCGGCCAGCCGCGACTCGGCGTGGAAACCGTTGGCGTCCACGTCGGTGAAGAAGGTGACGCGACCATTGGCCCACTGCACCACCACGTCATCACCGCGCGTGTTTCCGCCGCCGAAGCGGCCGGCGGCCATCCCCACCGCCTGCGTCCAGGTACCGTTCGGTGCCTTGAGCTGGACGGCGTTCTTGAGCTTGTTGGTCTCGTTGACGTCCTTGTAGAGGGTGACCTTGCCGTTCGTCCAGCGCACCAGAAGATCGCTCGTGCCGTCCCCGGTGAAGTCACCCGCGGTCATCACCGCCGCGTTCTTCCACTCCGGGTCCTTGGCCAGCTGTACGTCCTTGCCGAAACCGTAGGCGCCATTACCCGGGTAGAGGGAGACCTCCCCGTCCGACCAGCGCACGATCAGGTCACTGATGTTGTTGCGCACCGATGCGGAATGGAAGCTGCCTGCGGTCATGAGGCGGGCGTGCTGCCAGGTGCCCGCCCCGCCCATGGTGAACTTGCCGTCCAGGGGAAGGTCGGCGACAGCCTGCCGGTACAGCCACACCGCGTCGTCGTCGAACTGCGAGGTGTACGAGGTGTGGTCGTACTGCCCGCCGGTCTTGTAACCGCCGATGACACCGACGAGATTGCCGCGCTGTCCGTCGAAGTCCTCGATGAACGGACCGCCGCTGACACCGGACCGGTAACCGTCGCACTGGATCTCCATGAAACGGCCCTGGAAGGCCCGGGTGTCGTTCGTGCACGACAGCGGCGTCTTCTGCCCACCCGGATAACCGACGGCCGTGACGCTCTCCCGGGCCAGGTGCGCGGAATCGACGGACGTGAGGGTGTTGCCAGCGCCCGCGGCGTCCTCCAGCAGCTGCCCCTGGGCGTTGGCCCCGACCCGCAGGAAGGCGAAGTCCACGTCGTCGTCGGCCGGGCTCTGCTGGTAGCGGTGGTCGATCCAGACCTTGCCGTCCAGGACGGGGAAGATGCCGTACGGCGTTTCACCGGCCTGGCCCGCCTTGGTCGTCCCGGCGCGGTAGCCGGGTACGAAGGCGGCGTCACGCAGCGAGGTGTTGCCCTTGAGGCAGTGCGCGGCCGTGACGACCAGGCTCTTCGAGGCGGAGGTGACGGTGCTGGCGGTGCAGAACTGGTTGTGGGTCGCGTTGCCGTCCTTGCCGCGCAGCAGGAACACCCCGACGGTGGGGATGCCTTCGGCCACCTGGTGGGTCGGCTCCGCCGACCGCTTGCGCCGCACGCTCGGGGCAGGCTGTCCGCCCTCGCTCTTGGCACCCGCCTCGGCGGTCTCCACCGGCACGGCACTGCGGATGCGCTCCGGCGTCCAGTACCGCTCGGTCTCCTTGGCCTTACGCACCTGCTCAGGGGAGGAAGGGTCCGGTGTGCCCGCAGTCATCTGCGGCGTGTCCGGCGCCGCCGCGGAGGCGGCGGGCGAGCGGTCCGTGGGCAGCGGGGCGGCGCCGACGACGGCCGCGGTGGAGATTCCGGTGCCGGCCAGAGTCAGGGAGGCCACGCCGAGGGTGGTGGCGCGCAGCCAGTATGTGCGTCTCATGAAGTGCTCTTTGCGGTGAAGCGGCTCGGCCGGCGAACCGGCCGGGCAGAATGCGGACAGGAAATTCAGGTGGCTGTCAGGGAATGCGCGGCCCGGTGGACGGTGACGAGGTGACCGTCAGCGGAATGTCCAGGACGTTTCCGGACGGGGCTGCCGAGCCGCTTTCGGACGGGACGGCCAGGCGCAGAAGGTAGGAGCCTGGGCGCGGTCCGGTGTGCAGGGGCGGCAGGGTGATGCGGCCGTCGGCGGCCGTAGGCGGCAGGAGCAGGGAACGCACCGGCCGGTCGCGCTCGTACTCGTCCAGGAAGGACGGCCCGTCGAGAGCGGGCGCCGGCTTCTCGCCCTTGACGGCGGTCAGCACGGTCACGGCGATGCGCAGACCGGCGGCGGGCCGGCCGTTCCGGGTGACCCGCACGGACGGCAGCTCGGAGAGAAGGCTGTCCGAACCCGCCTCCAGCGGCAGCGACAGAGGCGGACGCTGCGGGTCCTGGTGGTCATGGTGGTCCCGGTCCCACAGCTCCAGACGGTAGAGGACGGGCCGGACGGAGACCGTGAAGTCGACAGCCGGGCCGCGTCCGCCGGAGGCCGTCGCGGTGAGCGTGAAACGTCCGGGGTGATCTCCGGGCTGGAGGGCGGGGGCGGTGGCGACGCCGCCCCGGTCGGCCGTCACCGTCACGGCGTCGGCCTCCCCCGTCAGCCGCACACCGTTGCCGCGGAACGTGACCCGGGCGCCGGGTACGGGGTGGCCGTGCGCGTCGAGGGCCCGGACCTGCGGCTGTCGGCCGAAGGCCGTACCGGCTTCGGCCTCCAGGTGCCGGTCGCCCAGGCTCTCCAGCCGTACGACGGTGTGGTGATCCGCGACCGGCTTCGGCTTCTCGACAGGCTCGGGGGCAGGCTTGTCCGCCGGACGCTGCGGTGTCGGTACGGCAGGGTGCCGCACGCCACCACCGCTCCCGGCCCCGCCCTTGCCCCTGCGCCCCGGTGCCGGCTCCGGCTCCGGCTCCGGCCGCAGAAGCGGTGTTGGGTGTACCCGGCCTGCGTCGAGGGCCCTGTCCGCGGGGTCGGGCCGGTGTGGCGTAGCGGGAGCGTCATCCGGCGTCTCAGTAACCCCGGAGCCCCGATAGGTGTCCATCCACTTCCGTACGGCATTCACATACGCACGGGAATTGTTGTAACTCAACACGGCCCGGTCGAGATCGGCGTCCCGGCTCAGGTCACGGTCGCCCGCACACAGATATCGCGCCGTACCCAACGCCGCGTCGAAGATATTGTTCGGGTCCTTGACCCCGTCACCGTTGCCGTCAGCGCCCCAGCTCCCCCACGTCGACGGAATGAACTGCATCGGCCCCACCGCACGGTCGAACACCGCGTCCCCGTCCCACCGGCCCCCGTCGGTGTCCCGGATCAGCGCGAACTGCACCCCGTCCAGCCGTGGGCCCCGAATGGGCCGCGCCGTCGAACCGTCACCCCGCAGCCCGTAACCGGAGGCATGCACGGACTCCACCCGTCCGATCCCCGCGACCAACTCCCACGGCAGACGACACGACGGCTGACTCCCCCGCAACACCCCCTCCGCCTTCCGATACGCGGCCAGAGCCGTGGCAGGAATGCCCGCAGTGCCCGGCGACGCCTGGCCGGCGGCGACCGCGTCGGGCTCCTTCCCCTGCCCGTCCCGCAGGAGATTGGGCAGGTCGAGCGCGGGGTCGCCGCGGTGCCGGGACTGCGGGCTGTCAGGGCCGGCGGCGGCCTGGCGGGCGTCGGCGCGCGAGGGGCCGGCGGCTTCCAGAGGGCTGAGCGTTGCCGCGGCGCTCAGGCTGGCGGCCAGCGCGCAGGCACACAGGCTCTGACGCACCCGGCGCGCGACCAGAGTGGGCAGGGTGGGGAAGGGGTTCACGGGCGGGCAGGTCCTCGGCGTGCGGAGAAGTGCAAGGGGCGCGATGTCGTGGACATCGGCTCGTGGAAGAGCACCGGTGGGAGCAAGTCGCCCCACCGGTGCGAGGTTCAGGGTCGGACGATCGGTCCGACCGCGGCCCTGGCAGCGCTCCGGCCGGCCCTCGGGTACGACGGCCGGCCGGGCTTCGGTGCGGCGCGTGCCTCAGCCGACGAGCTTGATCTCGCCGTGCGTCCCCTGGGCGTCCACGCCCGGGTAGATGCCGAGCGACTGGTCGGCCCAGCGCACGATCACGTCGTTGGGACGCTCGTTGGCCACGAAGGCACCCGCGCCGACCACGGTCGCGCCCGACCACGGCGACTTGGCCGGGCGGAGCTGGATCTCGCCGTGGAAGCCGGCGGTGTCCACACCCGGGTAGATGGTGGCCTCACCGTCGGACCAGCGCACCAGCAGGTCCGCGGTCTTCTTGCCGGTGAACTCGCCCGAGGTGATCTGCGTGGCGTGCTGCCACGTCGTGTTCGCCTTGGTCAGAACCTTCTGGGAAGCCGGCTTCACACCGTTGGTGTCCAGGTCGGGATGCAGGGTGACCCGGCCGTCGTTCCAGACGACCAGCAGGTCGTCGCGCTGCGCGTTGCCGGTGTAGCGGCCCGCGGTGATCTGCGTGGCCTTCGTCCAGTCCGCGCTCTTGGCCAGCATCTTCTCCCCGTGGAAACCGTCCTTGTCCACGTGGGTGTACTGCGTCACCTCACCGTCGACCCAGCGCACCACCAGCCCGTCCGAGCCGTTGCCGAAGCTCGCGCCGGTGATCTGCCGGGCGTAGTCCCAGGTGCTCTTCTTCTTGGGCGTGTTCGGGGCCGCCAGCCGGTATTCGGCGACGAAGGGGTGCTTGGCGTCCTTGTCGTCACCGCCCTGGTAGAGGGTCATCTCGGCGTCGGTCCAGCGCACGATCAGGTCCATGTGCCGGGTGCCGCCGGCCGAACCGCCGGTGAAGTAGCCGGACGCGACGTGGGTGGCCTTGCCCCACGGCGCGTTGGGGAAGACGCCGCGGTAACGGACCTTGCTGACCCAGTCGTTCAGGTCGTCCACCCGGGCGTCCACGGCGCCCGTGCGGGTCTCCGCCGGGTCCGTGCCCAGGCAACCGCCCTGCCAGGAGGTGCTGTTGACGGCGACCAGCTCGACCTGGCCGTCCTTCTCCCGCAGCGCCGGTCCGCCGGTGTCGCCCTTGCACACCGAGGCGTTCTTGCCGGTCAGCCCGAGCGCACCGTCCCGTACGGAATCCACCGTGAACGCGGCGGCGTGCAGCTTGTCCGGCACCCACTCGGTCTTCGTCCGGCCGAATCCCGTCACCGTGAGCTGCTCACCCTCGGTGGGGGCGGTCGTGCCGACGGCCACCGGGGTGACGCCGGCGACCGGCTTGGCGAGCTTGGCCATGACCAGGTCGCGCCCCGGGTACGGCGCGAGCTCGACGACGTCCTCCCGGTGTCCGGCCGAGCCCGACACGTCGGTGCTGCCGACCGTGACGGTCGTCTTGAGCTTGGGCGGCCCGTCGGTGAGCGCGTCGTTCTTGCCGGCCTCGGCCGTGAAGCAGCTGGCGGCGGTCAGCACCCACTGCTTGTCGACCAACGCCCCCGAGCAGGAACGCTGTCCGTTGCCGATGTCGAGCTTCGCCGTGAACGCGTGGTTCGCGTCCGCGGTGGTGCCGCCGCTTACGGCGAGCGCGGGAGAGGCGGCGACGAGGGAGCCGGCTACGACGGACGCAGCCACAAGCCCGGTCATCCACGAGGTGCGCGGAGGCTTGCTGTACATGTTGCTTCTCTATTCCGTTTCTGATGTTGCGGGGAGGGCGAGAAGGCGGAAAGCGACCGATGTTTCCGAGCATTCAGGCAGCCAGGCATTGATCCCCATGGATATACCTACGGGAGCCTGTGCGGACTCGGAGTTTCGGAGCCCGGGGAAGGGCGGCCAGGCCGCGATGCACGGTCCGCCTCATTCGGGATACCGGCGAAGGTAGGCAGAACCAGGGACAGGCCGACTTTCCGTCAGCCTGTCCACACCGTTTGCCATGCCTGTTGAGGAGCCGTCGGATTGTACCCGTCCGGCGGCCCGGTCCGTACGGACCGGGATTCCGTGCGGCCGACGCCGGCGGCGCGAGACGCCGGACGCCTTCCGTGCGTCAGGTGCCGCGTCAGCCGGTGACGCGCAGTTCGAGCAGCGTCGCTTCCTTGGCGCCCGTGGTGATGTCGCCCTCACCGAGTTCCGTGAGGTCGTTCTTCTTCAGCGCGACGGTCTTCGTCTTGCCTTCGGTGGTGAGCGTGGCCTTGGCGGCGCGGCCCTCGTTCTCCCAGATGCCGACGAGCTGCGGCACCTCCAGGGTGAGGTACCCGCTCTTTCCGGTGACCTTGAAGCAGTAACTGACGGGCCGCTTGTCCTTGTTGGCCATGACCTCAAGGTCCGCGGCGCCGTTGCAGTCGGCGAGAATGATGTGCCCGTCACCCTTGCGGAGCTTGAGGCCCACCTCCTTCAAAATCTTGTCCGCGTTCGGGTAGTTGAAGTCCTCCACCGCGGAGGGCGGGGTGTCGTCAGCCGCCTGCCGCACGGCGGGCGCGGTCTGCGGACTCGCCTGCGCCACGGCGAAGGCAGCCCCGCCCGCGACCGCCGCGGACGCGCCGACAACACCGGCAATCAGAAACTTGCGGAGGCGATGTATCACCAGGGTTCCTTTCACATACGAGGCGGCAACACCCTGCGATCGCAGGGAAACCAGCCCAAAGGGGAGCCGTAAACCTAGCACCCTGATGGTTCAGCGAGGCACCTGGTCCTCGTGGGTAACGAATGCAAAACGAAGCTCATCGGGTGCACAACCTGCCGGCTCTTCGTTCGTCCGAAGCCGGTGCGGCAACAGAACCGACGCCCGCTTTTAGCCGATGACTTGGTGCCTCAGGATCGTACCGGACACCGCGATTGCTGCGGATATGCTCGCGACGCCGAAAGTCGGCAGCACATAGCAAACCGGAAGGGTTTGTACAGTAGTGAGAGCGAGAGGAAAGCCGCCGCGCAGCATACGTGCCGTGTGCGCAGGCGTACTGCCGCTGGCGTTGGTCGCGGGCGTCATCGGGACGAGCCCGGCCTACGCGGCGGGAGACCAGAACGACGGGAACGCCGGTCAGCCTCAGCTGACCGATCGCGGCCGCGTCGTTCAGTTCTGGAAGAACGGCGGGCCGGGAGTCAAGGCGGCGGCGGAAGCCGCGCTGCTGGGCACCGATGCGGACGTCCGCCAATTCCTGGACAACGACGAGGCGCTGGCTCAGCTGGGCGACGAGCGCCTCGCGACGATCCAGATCCATTCGGCAGGCGGCCGCAATCTGCAGGAAGCTGCCAAAGAAGCACTGAAAAAGGCGCAGGCCGGCTCTCCGGAGGCGCTGAGCAGCTTCCTGAAGGACGGCTGGAAGACGCCGCTGGAGGCGGACCAGCGGACCCGCGCCGTCCAGGTCATCAGCGCCGGCGACACGAATGTGCGGGAAGCCGGCAAGGAAGCCCTGAAGGGGTCCGCCGAGGACATCAGCGCGTTCCTGGACACGGACCAGTACTCGGCTCGCGAGGCGGACGAACGCACCCGGCTCATCCAGATCATGAGCGGCGGCGGCAAGGCCACGCGTGAGGCGGCGAAGGTCGCGCTGAGGTCGGGTCCGTCGGACATCCGGGAGTTCCTGGAGGTGGGCCAGTACGTGGCCCGCGCCCGGGACGAGGAGCGGACCTCCGTCGAGGAGCTGGCCCAGCGGGCCAAGGAGGCCGGGGAACTGGCCAAGCGGAAGACCGAAGCCGCCAAGGAAGCGTCCGACCGTGCGGTGGAGGCTTCGAGGCTGGCCAAGGAGGCCGCGCAGCGGGCTGCCGAAGAGGCCAAGGAGGCCCGCAAGGGCTCCCAGCAGGCCGCCGGTGCGGCCGCGCAGGCCGCCGAACTGGCACGCGGCGCGGCACGCGCTGCGCAGCAGGCGATCGGCGCGGCGAACGCGGCCAACGCCGCGGCACGGCACGCGGCCAACGCCGCTTCGCAGGCGGCAGCCGCTGCGGCCGGTGCCTCCGACGCCGCCTCCCGGGCCCGCAACGCGGCCGCCGCGGCCGCGTCGGACGCCGGCAAGGCAGCCGACGCCCGCAAGGCGGCCGAGGTGGCCCGGAATGCCGCCAAGAACGCGACGTGGGCGGCCCAGGCCGCCGACGAGGCCGGCAAGGCGTCGGACCGGGCCGGCGAGGCGGCGGGCGCGGCCACCAGCGCCAGCGCGAACGCCGACGCGGCCGCCGACGCGGCGCTGCAGGCCAGTGGTTACGCGGACGCGGCCGGGGCGCACTCGGCCGAGGCGCAGGCAGCCGCCGCCCAGGCCAAGCGGCACGCCCGCGAGGCGTCCCGGGCCGCCCAGACGGCCACCAGCCTGGCGAAGCGCTCCGCGGCCGCGGCCTACCAGGCGCGCGACGCGGCCAACAGGGCCGCCGTACACGCCAAGAAGGCGGCCGACGAGGCCGAGAAGGCCGCCGAGCACGCCGGTGAATCGGAGAAGGCCGCGGGCGAGTCCCGGCGGCACGCCACCGAGGCACAGAAGGCCGCCGACGAAGCGTCCGCCGCGGTGAAGAAGGCGCGTGAGATCTTCGACCTGGCGCGCGAGACCGAGGCCGAGGACCTCAAGACCCGTACGGCGACCGCGATGGACCTGTCCCGCGACCTCAAGACGGAGTACGAGGACGGCAAGGCACGGGCCGAGCGCGCCGCCAAGCAGGCCAAGGAGCTCGACGCCGAGGCCGACCGGCTGGCCGCCAAGGCCGCCGAGCCCGGCGCCGACCCCCGGCAGACGGCGGTCGAGGGCCGCAAGGTGGCGCTGGCCGCGCTGAAGACCCGGGAGGCCTGGAGCCAGGCCGCGGCCGGGGCCGCCCTCGCCGGTTCGGACGAGGACGTACGCAAGTACGTGCTCGTCGACCGGCAGCAGGCCGCCGGGAAGGACGAGCGGACCCAGGTCGAGCGCCTGGCCGAGGAGGGCCTGTCCGCCCCGGTCCGGGAAGCCGCCGAGAAGTCCCTGGCGGGCAACGCGGAGCAGATCCACCAGTTCCTGACCACCGGCCGGCACGAGGCGGCCGCCGCCGCGTACCGCACCAAGGCGGTGCAGCTGTCGAGCACGGGCAGCACCCAGACGCGGGCGGCCGCCAAAGAAGCGATCAAGGCGGGCACCACCCAGGCCCTGGTGGACTTCCTCGACGAGGGCCAGTTCGCCGCCAGGGAAGCCGACGAGCGCACCCGCGCCGTCCAGCTGTCCAGCAGCGGCAGCCCGGAGGTCCAGGCCGCGGCGAAGGTCGCCCTGGTGGGGCCGCCGCAGGTGATCCGGGCGTTCGTCCAGACCGGCCAGTACAAGGCGGCCCGTCAGGACCGGCTCACTGCCACGCACGTCGCCGGGGTGCAGCAGCTGATCGCCGAGGCGGCCGGGGTAGCGGCCACCGCGCAGCAGAACGCCCATCTCGCCAACGAGCACGCCCTGCGTGCCGAGAAGGCCGCCGACGAGGCACGCAAGGCCGCCAACGCCGCCCAGAAGTCGTCCGCCGAGGCCGACGACTACGCGAAGAAGGCCCAGGAATCCGCCCGGCAGGCCGAAGCGTCCGCCGCCCAGGCCGCCGAGTCCGCCCGGCAGGCCCGCGCCGCCGAGGCCGACGCCAACAACGCGGCCACCCGGGCCGTCCGGTCCGCCACCCAGGCGCAGTCCTGGGCCAACTATGCCCGCGGCTCGGCCGACCAGGCATGGACCGCCGCCGGCGAGGCACGCGCCTCGGCCACCGCGGCGGGCAAGGACGCCCAGGCGGCGAACAAGGCCGCCGACGAGGCCAAGCAGATCGTCGTCGACAAGCAGCGCAAGGAAGCTGCCGAGTGGCGGAAGCTCCAGGAGGCCTGGAAAAAGAAGTTCGCCGAGGCCAATGAGTCGAAGGAGGACGACGACGGCTGGCCGGACTGGGCACCGGGCTGGCTCAAGAAGGGCGCCGGCGCGGTCAAGGACGGTGCGGAAACCTTCGCCGACTATGCCACGTCCATTCTCGGCAACGGCGACATCTGGGCGGGAAGTTTCGAGACGCTCCTCGGCCTCGGCGGGATCGGGCTCGGCGCCTCGGGCGACATCGGGGGCGGCTTCCTGTGCGCCACCGGAGTTTTGTGCGTGGCGGGAGCTCCGGCGATCGTCGCGAGCACCGGCGTGATCATCGGCGGCGCGTACGCCACCGCTGACGGCGTCGGCCGTATCGACGAGGGTCTCGGGACGGCGCTCCGCGAGGCCCGGAGCAAGCGGTCCGGCAGCAAGGGCGGCGGCGGAAACGGGACCACCCCGAAGGTCGTCCACGATTCCGTCGAGAAGGTGATGAAGGGGGAGCGGCCGCAGCGCCTCAACCCCGACGGATCTCCGGACTATTACGAAGGGCGCAACACCACGCCCCCCAGTGTTCTGCGCAAGTGGAAGGGCTCGAAAATCTACGACATGGGAGAAGGCGACACCAACAATTACCGGGTCCTGGTGAACAAGTACGGGGACATCGGCTGGATCAAGGGACACAATTACGACAGCGTCAAGATCTACGATCCGCACAGCTGATCGTTCGAGCCGGATACGGGGCGCGCCGGACATCGGATCTCATGAGAGCCGCTGACGCGGTCCGCACCCCGCACAGCTGAAACGGAGGGCCTTGCCGAGTTCCCACTCGGCAAGGCCCTCCGTCGTTCTACTGGAGCTCGACCACCACGCCGTATCGTTCGAGGCGTCGCACGATCTCCTCGAAGTAGGTGAGCCCTTCTTCAGCGTCTTCCACGACACCGGCCAGTGCGCGGCGGGCGGTCTCCGCGTCGTGCCAGACCAGCGTGAAGGGCGGCACCACACCGGCCCCGCCACCGAGGCAGTCGTTGAACGACTGCCAGTCCATGCCGTAGTACCCGCCGGGACCGTGGAGCGCCTCGCCCAGGGCGCAGTGCAGCCCGTAGACGTCTGTCACGTGGGTGCCGTCGACGTGGTAGGTGGCGCCCGACACGTCGGCGCGCCCGCTGGCCCGGTTCCGGAAGGCGACCTTGAGCCATTCGTGCCTGCCCTCGGGCGTGAACCGTGCCCACTCGTTGAGCGTGTCCGGCACCCCTTCGTACCAGGCTTCCCAGACCGGTTCGGCCAGGAGCGGGGGCGGGTCGTCGACACCGTCGGCGAGCGTGATGTCGAGCAGGTCGCCGCCGAGGGCGGACGGGCGCACCTCGACGACGTCCAGCGCGAGGTTCCGGGACGTCATCGGGCGGCCGGTGCGGTCCAGCGCCCACAGCTCGGCGGCTGCCCCTGATTCCGGCGCGTCCAGCACGGCCCGCAGCTCCTCGGTGGGCTCGCAGCCGATCAACTTCATCGGCTCTTCCGGAGGCCCGGACCGTTCGACGTACAGACCCTCGACTCCCTCACAGGTGCCGAGGGAGTCCTTCGCGAACAGCTCGAACCGCCGCTGTCCGGTCAGCTCGGCACGGCCCTCCTCCGGCTCCTCCACACCGGCCTCGACGACGACGTCGACCAGGGCGGGGCCGATGCTGCTGGGGCGCCGGTCGACGACTTCGGCGTCGGTCAGTCCCCACCACTCCACCGGGCGCTTCCCGTCCCCGACTTCGAGGCACAGCTCGCCCAGCCGGGCAGCCGCCCCGGCGGGCTGCTCGACAGCGGTCCGCAGCGGTCCGGCCGGGTCGCATCCGAGAAAGGTCAGACGCTCCCTCGGGGCAGGTACCGGGTCGGCGAACAGCCCTTCGGCGTCGGCACACCGGGCCCATACCTGTTCGCCGTCGGCGGCCACCAGAAGATACCGCAACGGCAATCCGCGGTCCCAGCTCCGGCGGCCGTCCTCAACCTGCATATTTCCTCCTGCACCGCGAACGGCTGAACGAATCTGCGAAGGTCCATTGAAACACTCCCGGTGCAGGAGGAATCGCACTGCCGGAGCCAGAGAATTCGCCGGTGCGTCGGCGGCGATCGCCGCCGACGCGAGATTGTCCGGGAAGCCCTACCGCCCCCTTACTTCACCACCTCGAACTCATCAGCCGCCGACGCCCCGGCAGGCCATGACGGCCACCCGTGCACCGGCGGCAGCGCCACGGCCCGCCACCACGGGTCCACGACCAGCTCGTCGGCCGGTTCGAAGGGCTTGCCGGGCAGGGGCGCCGCCACCTTCACGTCTGCCGCGCGGGCTGCCGTGACGGTCCGTTCCACCGGCTCGGACCAGGGATGCGGGGCGAGGTTGAAGGTGCCCCAGTGGATGGGGAGCAGGGTGCCGGACGGGGTGCCTCCGGACAGGTCGAGGTGGGCGCGCAGGCCCTCTTCCGGCGTCATGTGCACATCCGGCCAGAACTCGCTGTACGCGCCTATCTGGATCATGGTCGCGTCGAACGGGCCGTGCTCGGCGCCGATCTCGGCGAAGCCGGGGAAGTAGCCGGTGTCACCGCTGTGGAAGACGCGGTGCGTGGGGCCGGCCACCACCCAGGACGCCCACAGGGTGTGCTGGGGACCGCGCAGCCCGCGGCCGCAGAAGTGCTGCGCCGGCGTCGCGGTGAGCGTCAGGCCGCCGACGGACGCCGACTCGTGCCAGTCCAGCTCGGTGATCCGCTCCTCGGGCACGCCCCACAGTTCGAGGTCGGCGCCGATGCCGAGCGGTACGACGAAACGCGTGCCCGTACGGATCAGGGCCTTGACCGTCGGCATGTCCAGGTGGTCGTAGTGGTCGTGCGAGATCACCACGGCGTCGACCGGGTCCAGGTCCCGCAGCGGCAGCGGTACGGGGTGCAGGCGCCGCGGCCCCGCCCAGGTGAACGGCGAGCAGCGCTCGCCCCACACCGGGTCGAACAGCACCCGGTGCCCGTCGATCTCGGTGAGCACACTCGAATGCCCCAGCCACGTCAGCCGCAGCCCGGAGGCGGGCGGCTCGCCCCAGTCCGCCGCGGTGGGGCGGTGCACGGGGATGCGGCCGACCGGCGCCCGGCGCAGCCGGCCCTCGCGGCTCAGCTGCTGACGGGCCACGGCCATCGCGCTGCCCTGCGCCAGCTGCCGGGTCGGTACAGGATTGCGGAACTGGCCGTCGGCGAACTGCGGTGATCTCTGTATCCGCGCCAGCCGCTCCCCGGTGGGCCACGCGCCGAAGACGGCGGGGCGGCGCAGCCCGAACCGCGCTGCGGTACGCGGGGCGGACGAGGACTCACTGCGGGGTCGGGAGCCGGGCACGGCACCTCCATGGATCGGAGCGGTAGCGCTGTCAACGAGTCGCCGTGCGGTGAACGGACCGCCACGCTGACGGGTTCCGGCACGCCGGCGTCCGGGTTCCCGGTGTCCGCCGCGGACCCCTTGGCACCCGGACACGACCCGTGTTCCCTGCACACACCGAACCACTCGGCCGTTCCGGGCATTCCGCGGCGGGCCGTACGGCCCTACCGTCGTGGCATGAGCCAGACGCTGCCGCCCGGGCGGCCACCGGAACGCGAGGACGTCCCGGGAGGTACGCCCTCCGGAGGCGGAACGGCCCCCTTGGACGGGACGGCACCGGCGGACGGAATGGCGCCGCTGGACGGAATGGCGCCGTTACCGCCGCAGGGGGCGGCGGGACAGCCGGCGGCCGCGGATCGCCCCCGTACGGATACGCAGGCGAAGGGCACCGCCCCGGCAGCCGACGACCTCCCCCCGCCCGTGGCACGCGCCGCCCCGCACCTGTCCCGGCCGGGCGTCCGCCTGGTGGCCGTACCCCTGGCGGTGACGCTCGGCCTGCTGACCGTCGCCGCGCTCGGCACGGGTTTCGTCGGGCGGTTCGGGGCCGCCGAGTCGCCGGAGGCACGTGCCTTCACCTCGCTGCTGGAGTTCGACCTGTGGAGCGCCCTGGTCGGCGCCTCGATCGCGCTGTACGTGGCGGTGGCGTACGCCATGTCGTACGCGGTGCACCGGCGCTGGCGGCAGCCGATCGACCGGCCGGCGCCCCGGGCCGTGGCGGTGCTGGTGGCAGGGGCCGCCGTGCTGCTCGGCGCCGTCTTCGGCATCCTGCGTTTCTTCACCCCGCCCGGCAGCGTGCCCGTGCCGCTCGACGGGCTGGCGTGGCGGATACCGCTGCTGCTCGTCCTCGGGATGCTGGCGGCGGCGCCGGGCGCGGTGGGGCTGTGGGACGTCCAGGTCCGGCTGCTGCGGCTGAGCCGCCGGCTGCCCACCGAACCGGACATCCTGGCACCGGTGGGGGCCCTGCGGGAGCTGCACCGGGGGTGGCGGGACGCGGTGCGCTTCCTGACCGGCGGCAGCCTGATCATCTCGACCGCGGTCGTCGACGCGGGCGCGCTGCGCAACGCCCTGCTGGCGTACGGCGTGCCCGAGGAGACCTTCCCGGCGTCCTCCGTACTGCTCTACGGCGCCTTCTTCAGCGTGATGTTCGCGCTGGTCTTCCTGCCGGTCGTGGTGCTGTGGCGGTCGGTCGCCGGGCGGCTGGTCGAGGCGACGGTCCGCATTCCGGAGGCCGACGAGCTGACCGAGGACTGGATCGAGCGCCGGGCTCGGCTGGTGGCCTTCCTGCGTCTGGACGTCTCGCTGCCGAAGGTGCTGGCCCCGGCGTTCGGCATCCTCGCGCCCCTGGCCACCGGCGCGGTCAGTCTGTTCCTGCCGGGCGGGGGAAGGTGACCCGCCGCCCGGCGCTCGCCTGACGGGCCGTCAGGCAGCCCGCCGCAGCGGTACGACGGCCGCCGGCGGGGCGCCGGCGCCGGGCCGCAGCGGCAGCAGTACGGTCCGCAGCACCGTGCGCGGGGCCATCAGGCGGGACGGCGGCACGGTCAGGCAGGAGACGTCGCGGAACGCGGCGCCGAGGACGGGGTCGACGACGGAGCGGAGGATGAGCCGCTGCACGTACCAGGACATCAGCCGCTCGCCCAGGCCCGAGCGGGCGTCCGCGCCGCTCGCGTACGGACGGTCGGCGCCGATGGCGATCATCCAGGCGGGCTCGGTGGCGCGGGCCACCGCGCGCTGCGCCCGCCGTGCGAGCCCCGGCCGCAGACCGCCCCCGGATTCCAGGGTGCGGCGCAGCGCCAAGGCGTCCAGCGCGGCGATCGACATGCCCTGCCCGTAGATCGGGTTGAAGGTGCAGTTGGCGTCGCCGACCACGACGAAGCCTTCGGGGACGGTGCCGGGCCGTTCGTAGTGCCGGCGGCGGTTGGCGGTGTCACGGAAGCCGTAGACGGGCGAGACCGGTTCGGCGTGCGGCAGCAGGCCGTGGATGTACGGGTCGCCGATCGTGGCGGTGAAGTCGGCGAAGCCCTGGTCGTCGGTGGGCGGGTGGTGGCCGCGCACCCCCGCGGCGGTCAGCAGCCAGATACCGCCCTCGACCGGTACGTACACCGCGCCGCGCGGACTCCCGGGCCAGCCGGGGATGTTGATGCCCATGTCCGGGGCACCGGCCGGGCCGGTGGGGCGGAACATCCGGGTCGCGTAGGCGATGCCGGCGTCCACGGTCTCCTGGCGCGGCGCGGGGCGGCCCAGTTCGGCGAACCACTGCGGGGCCTTGGAACTGCGACCGGAGGCGTCGACGACGAGCGCGGCGGGAACGGTCTGCGCGGCGGCCGGGCCCGCCCCGCCGGTGCGGTCACCGCCCGCCCGGGCCCGTACCCGTACGCCCGTGACCCGCCCCGCGTCGCCGGTCAGGCCGACCGCCTCGGTCGCCTCCAGCACCTCCAGGCGGGTCGCCGACGCGGCGGCCGCCCGCAGCACGCGGGCCCGTACGACGCCGTCGATCACCGGGCGGGTGACCGACAGGCAGCCGTGGCGGCGCTCTTCGAAGCGGTGCTGCCAGCCCACGGCGGTACGGGTGACCAGGTCGCTCGGCGGGTAGAGGGTGCGGGCCCCGGCGTCGGTGAACGCCCGGCCCGTGCCGGGCAGCAGCTCCTCCAGCGCACGCAGGCCGCCGCTGAGGAAGACGTGCAGATGACGGGCCTGCGGCACGCCCTTACGGAAGGCGTGTCCCTCGGGATACCGGTCGCGTTCGACGACGGTGACGGTGTCCACGTGCCCGAGCAGGGCGGTGACCGCGAGCATCCCGGCGAGCCCGCCGCCGATGACGACCGCGCGCCGCTCCCCCGCCGTTTCGGCAGTCTCTTCCACCGCTGCCCCCGTCCTGCCGCCGGGGCGGCCCTTCAGGTCCGGTGAGCGGCCCTCGCACCACCGGTCTCGCACGGACTTTCACCCTCGGACCGCCGGGGGACGCTGTCAATCAGCGCCTGCGCACTTGGACGCGCCCCGGCGGTGGTGGCGGCGGGACACGCCCCTACTTCCGGCCCACCCCGCCGTAGAAGATGATGTTGTTCAGCTCCTCCGGACCCGGGAGCGGCCCGTCCGGGCGCCACAGCGGCACCCGTACCACGCCCGGCTCCAGCAGCTCGAACGGCCCGAAAAGCGGCTCGATCTCGCTCCTGGTCCGCAGGTTCAGGGTGGCCGTCGCGTTCTTGTAGACGTCCAGCACGCCGTCCCGCGCCCGTTCGTCCGTACGCCCCTGCTCGTACGCCTCGTACGGTTCGCCCGTGGCGTGGGACAGCACGAGGACGCTGCCGGCGGGCAGCGCGCGGGCCAGGGTGGCGACGATCCCGGCCGGGTCCTCGTCGTCGCGGACGAAGTGCAGGACGGCCACCAGCAGCAGAGCCACCGGCTGGTCGAAGTCGATCAGTCCGCGCACCGTCGGGTGGTCGAGAATCGCCTGCGGGTCGCGCACGTCGGCCAGCACGAAACCGGAGTCCTCGGTGGTCGTCAGCCGCGCCCCCGCGTGCGTGGCGACGATGGGGTCGTTGTCCACGTAGACGACCCGTACGCCGGGCGCCGTCTCCCGGGCCACCTCGTGGGTGTTGGGCGAGGTGGGGATGCCCGTGCCGATGTCGATGATCTGCCGGATGCCGCCGGCGACCACCTCGCGCACCGCGCGGTGCAGGAACGCCCGGTTGGCGCGGGCGCTCAGCCGCACCTGCGGGTGCGCCTCGATGACGCGCTGCGCGGCCTCCCGGTCGACCTCGTAGTTGTCCCGGCCGTCCAGGTAGTAGTCGTACATCCGGGCGGGGTGCGGCTTGCCGGTGTCGATCTCCTCGGCCTTGAAGGCCGCCGCGTCCTGCAGACCCTGCGAGCCGTCCTCGTCCCACGAGCCGATCACGGCCCGGGAGAATTCCGTGTCCGTCACGCCGTCCTCCGGTCGGTTCCGCAGCCGCAGCCGCACGGCGCGGCGGTGAGCAGGAAGTCGGCGGCGCCGGCCTTCGCGCCCTCGATGAAGCTCTTGATCTCACCATGGGTGTAGATCAGGGCCGGGCCGCCCGGGTCGGTGGACTGGCGCAGCGCCACCCGTCCGTCGCCCAGGCGCAGCGCCTCGACGCACTCGCCGCCGTTGCCGCCGCTCCACGGCTTGTGCCAGCCGTCGCTGCCCAGCTCGGTGGCGGGCATGCCGTTGTAGATGCGTATGCGATCCATGGTTCAGATCTCCTTGCGAAAGCCGCCCAGAAGGGCCTCGGTGGTCTGGGCCGGCGCGGCTTGCGCGCACATCCGGTCCAGTGCCTCCAGGTACTGCGAGACGTCGTCGCGCTGGTCGAAATAGACGGCGCCCACCAGGTTCTCCGCGTACGCGATGTCGGGCAGTTCCGGGATCGGGAAGCGGAAGATGTGGAACGGCCCGTACATCGAGGGGTGCGGTCCGGCGGCGAACGGGATGATCTGCAGCCGGACGTTGGGCCGGGTGGTGGCCTCGGCGAGGTGCGCGATCTGCTCGCGCATCACCCGCGGGCCGCCGATCGGGCGCCGGAAGACCGTCTCGTCCATGACCACCCAGAGCATGGGCGCGTCGGGGCGGGTGAGCAGCGACTGCCGTTCCAGGCGCAGCGCGACCGCGCGGTCGATCTCCTCCCGTGCCGCGTGCGGCATACCGGCGCGCAGGACGGCGTGGGCGTACTCCTCGGTCTGCAGCAGCCCCGGTACGTAGTGGGGCTGGTAACCGCGGATGAGGTTGGCTTCGCTCTCCAGGCTCACATAGGCGCTGAACCACTCGGGCAGCACGTCGCGGTAGTTGTGCCACCAGCCGGGCCGGTTGGCCTCGCGCGCGAGCTTGAGGAAGCCGTCGATCTCTTCCCTGTCGGTCACGCCGTAGGTCGCCAGCAGCTTCTCCACGTACGGGATCTTGAGGCCGACCTCGGCCTTCTCCATACGCCGTACGGTGGCGTGCGTGACATCGAGGGCGGCGGCCGCCTGCTCGTAGGACAGCCCCGCCTTCTCGCGCAGGTCCTGCAGCCTCTTGCCGAGCACCACCCGCAGGACGGTCGGAGCGCCACCCGACCGTGCTTCCGCCACTTCTGATCCCCTCCCACCGACCTGAGTGATCGCAGTGTGTCATGCCGTC
This sequence comes from Streptomyces paromomycinus, assembly GCF_003865155.1. Classification (NCBI taxonomy): domain Bacteria; kingdom Bacillati; phylum Actinomycetota; class Actinomycetes; order Kitasatosporales; family Streptomycetaceae; genus Streptomyces; species Streptomyces paromomycinus. Next base: position 1,374,176 of record NZ_BHZD01000001.1, read on the forward strand.
AGCAGAGCGAACAGACTGCGCTTGCGATTCTGCAAATTACACATTGATCCTTGCCATCGGTGACCAACATCGCACATAGTTGCGGAGTGGCTTCCTCCAACAACGCTCCTTCGTTAGGGCGCTGTGGCGGCTTCGTCGCCGAGCGTCTCCGGGACGCGTTCCACTTGCCGGCCCGCCGCACCTCCGTACCGGAGGCGCGCAGACGCGTGATCGCCGTGCTGCACGAGTGGGGCGCGGCAGAACAGGTCTGTGACGACGCCGAGTTGGTGGTGTCGGAGTTGTTCACCAACGCCGTACGGCACACCGACAGCGAAAAGGTCGACTGCGAACTGACGGTCGTCGGCGCCTTCCTGCGCCTGGAGATCACCGATCAGGGCCGGGGCGACTCGGCACCGCACGTCCAGCCCGGCAGCGTGGACAAGGAGTGCGGCCGGGGCCTGTTCCTGGTGGGCGCCCTCTCCGAGAGCTGGGGGGTGCGCCCCGACCCGTCCGGCCGCGGCCGCACCGTCTGGGCCGACCTGCCCTACGGGCCGCCCGCCGCACACTGAAACCGCCGCCCGCGCCTGAACGGCGGGCGGCGGTGCGGCATCGCCGCTTCTCGTTCCGCGGCTCCCGCCGCCGCTACAGCGGGAGCAGATCCGGCCGCTTCGGCTCCACGTGATCACCGGAGGACTCGCCGCGCAGCCGGCGGCCGATCCACGGCACCAAGTGCTCCCGCGCCCAGTGGATGTTGTCGCGGCGCGCCTCGGCCGCGGTGCGCCCGGCCTCCGGCGGCCACGCCTGGTCCGGGTCGGCCGGGACGTCGAGTCCCAGCACCTGTGCGGCGCGCAGCGCCACCCGGGTGTGCCCGTCGGGCGACAGGTGCAGCCGGTCGTCGCCCCAGGCCCGCCGGTCCTGCACGGACTTCAGCGACCACAGGTCCAGGACCGGGCAGTCGTGCCGGTCGGCGATCGCCCGGACGTGTGCGGTGTACGTCGCGATCTTGCCGCGCAGATGCCGCAGCACCGGCATGCCCCGGGTGTCGAACCCCGTGCACAGCAGCACCGTCCCGACCTTCTCCCGCAGGTCGGCGACGGCCGCCTCGTACCGCTCGGCCACCGCGTCCGGGTCCGAGCCCGGCCGCAGGATGTCGTTGCCGCCGGCACAGAACGTCACCAGGTCGGGGGCCAGCTCCTTGGCCCGCGGCACCTGTTCCTCCACGATCTGGTCCAGCAGGCGTCCGCGGACCGCGAGGTTGGCGTAGCGGAACTCGCCCTCCGCGCGCCGGTCCGACAGCAGGACCGCCAGCCGGTCCGCCCAGCCGATGTACGCCCCGTCACGACCGGGATCCCCGACTCCCTCGGTGAAGCTGTCCCCGACGGCTGCGTACGACCCGATGGCGCCGTCCGCGCCACTGCTCATCTTCTTCGAATCGTCTGCCACGTCAGGACATACTTCACCCCGGGAAGTGACTTACGCCACCGTAACCAGGGGTTGACGTGGGGTGATTAATGCCACCCGGTCAAATTCTGATCAAGTCGGAATAGAAAACGAGGCCGATAAACGGCTCTTTTCGGTCGTTTGTCGGGGTGTGGGAGTGGCTGGGCGACGAGGTACGGAAGGCGGGTACCCGCCCCGCGACCGCGTCGCGCGCGCCGCTCCCGTGCCGCCGCGGAACCGGCCGTCACCGGCCTGATTGCGGGCTGCACCGATGTCGTATCGTCAAAGCGGCCCGCCTCGTCGACGAGCAGCGTCGGCGACCTGTCCCGAGGAGCGCCCGTGCCCCAGCAGATCCCGGAGGTCCCGTCGACCGACTCCGAGCTCGCGGAGGTGCGCAACTTCCGTGACGTGGGCGGGCTGCCGACCGTGGACGGGCGCCGGGTGCGCAAGGGCCGGCTGTTCCGCAGCGGTCATCTGGCGGCGGCCACCGAGGCGGACGCGGCCTTCCTCGCGGGTCTCGGGCTGCACACGGTCTTCGACTTCCGCAACGCCGCCGACATCAAGCTGGAGGGCCCCGACGTCACGCTGCCCGGCGTACGGAACGTCAACATCCCGCTGACCGACCCGGCCGACGGCGCCGAGTTCTGGGAGATGGTGCGCGACGGCGAGCTGGGCCTCCTGCGGACGACGCTGGGCGACGGCAAGGCGGCGGGCCGGATGGCACAGACGTACCGCCACATCATCACCACCCGCACCGCCGACCACAGCCGTGTCCTGCACGCGCTCGCCGAGGACAGCGTTCCCGCGCTCATGCACTGCGCGGCCGGCAAGGACCGGGCGGGCCTGTCCGTCGCCGTCACCCTGCTCGCGGTCGGCGTCGAGCCGGAAGCCGTCGAGGCCGACTACCTGGAGTCCAACGCCGCGCACCGCCGGTACAAGGTGCGCCGCTCCGACACCTCGGCGGTCGGCATGTCCCCCGAGGTCATGGAGCTGCTCGCGCCGCTCTTCGACGCCCGCGCCGAGTACCTGTCCGCGGCTCTCGACGCCATCGAGACGACCTGGGGCTCGACGGAGGCCTACTTCAGCGAGGGTCTGGGACTGTCCCCCGAGACCCGCGAGCGGCTGCGCGCCCAGCTCCTGGAGGACTGAGCCGGCAGCCCGGGGGGGGCGGCTCGTCGCGTCCGTACGGCCGTCTCCCTTGGTCACTTGCCCAGCTTCGCCGCCAGTTCGGCGCGCCGGGCGAACTTCTCCTCCTTGGCCGCCGCCATCTCCCGCAGCGCCGTCTTGCGCTCCCGGGCGGCGAGCCGGTCCAGGTAGAGGTGGCCGCGCAGGTGATCCGTCTCGTGCTGGAGGCACCGGGCGAAGTAGCCCCGGCCCTCGATCACCACGGGGTTGCCGTCCTTGTCCCGGCCGCGTACGACGGCCCGGTCCGGACGGGGCACCACCCGGTAGGGGCCGGGGACGGACAGACATCCTTCGGACTCCTCGACCAGCCTGCGGTCCGCGGCCGGCACCTCGTCCAGGACCGGGTTGACGATGTGCCCGACGTGCCGCACGCCCCAGTCGTCCGTCATGTCCCACACGAACACCTGCAGGTCCACGTCGACCTGGTTGGCGGCGAGCCCCGCCCCCTCCGCCACCTGGTTGGTGGCGAGCATGTCGTCGATCAGCCGGGAGAGTTCCGGCGTGCCGAACCGCGTGACCTCCCGGCACGGGCGGTGCAGCACCTCCTCCCCGACCACGGTGATACGGCGCACCGCCCCGCGCTCCACTTCCGGCGCGAGCCGCGGGTACGTGTCCACGGGCTCGCCCTGCACCCGGACCCGGCGGTCCTGCGGGGTGTCACCGAAACCGACCGCCATGGAGTATCAACGCCTTCCGCGCATGCCTGGGACGGCCGGGCGAAATCCCCGGCCGGCGGCAGGTCAGCTTGACCGAATGCTTTGCAAAGTAGCACCCTTTGCAAAGTGAGCGACGAAGAATCCCCAGCAGCGTCCACCGGCCCGCCGTCGCACCGCGCCCGGCGGCCGCTCCCGGACCACCCCGTACGCATCGCCCTGCTGGACCTGCTCGCCGAGGCCGGCACCGTCACGTCCACGCAGGCCGCCGCCCGCCTCGGCCACAGCTCCGGCCTCTGCTCCTTCCACCTGCGCCAGCTCGCCCGGCACGGCCTCATCGAGGAGGTGCCGCACACCGGCGGGCGGGCCCGGCCGTGGCGGCTGCGCTGGGGCTCCGTGTCCGTCCGCCCGGACGCACCGTCCGGGCCGGACGCACCATCCGGCCCGTACGCACCGGCGGAGGGCGACGTGTCCCACCGCACCGTGGTCCATGTGACCCCGGCGGAGCTGGCCGGACTCGCCGCCGCCATCCGCGCGCTGCTGACCCCCTACGCCGAACGGGAGCGGCGGCCCGGTGCACGCCCGGCGGGCACGGTGCCCGTCGCCGCGGTCACCAGGCTGACTCCGCTGCCGCCCGAGGACGTTCTGCCCGGGAACGCGACACGACATCGGGAGGTCGGTCCGCCGGCGGACTGAGTTTTCACGTCCCAGGAGGCCCGGCGGGCGGCTGCTGCGGCGGATACATCGCTTGCGGCGGATACGGGTGCTGGGTCTGCGGCTGGTGCGGGACCGGTGGCTGCTGCGGCGGGTACGGTCCCGGGGCGCCGGGTGGTGGCTGTGGCGCTCCGTACTGCTGCGGCACACCCTGCTGCGGCGTCCAGCCACCCGGCCCGCCCGGCCCGCCGAACCCGCCCGGCACCGCGGACTGCGCCGCCTGCTGTCGGCGCTTGCGCTTCCTGGCGGCGAGTACGGCGCCCAGTACCCCCATGACGCCCAGCCCGCCGACCGTCGCGATACCGATGACCAGCAGGGGGTCGGTTCCCTTGGCCTTCGGCTCGGCGGCCTTCTTCGCCGCGTCGGCCCGTACGTCCGCGTACGGGTCCTCGGGGACCTTCAGCGGGCCGTTCGGCGGTCCGGCCGGAAGGTCGGCGGTCAGGGCCCGCAGCGGCCGGATGAAGCCGTGGCCGTAGTGCGGGTCGGGCAGCGACAGGTTCTGGTTGGCCGGTGCCATGCCCGCGGTCTTCACCAGCCGGTTGACGATCTGACCCGCGGTCAGGTCGGGGAACTTGGCGCGCAGGAGAGCGGCGGCCGCTGAGACGTACGCCGTGGCGTCCGAGGTGCCGGAGGCCTGCTGGTACGGCTCGGTCGCGCCGGCGGACCGGATGTGCACGCCGGGGGCGGTCAGCAGGACGCCGGGCCCGGAGTTGGAGTACTGCCACACCTTGCCGTCCTGCCCCACGGCCCCCACCCCGACGACGCCGGGGTACGTGGACAGCTTGGTCGCCTTCGAACTCTCGTTGCCGGTGCCCGCGACGACCACCACGTCTTTCTGGTAGGCGTATGCGATGTCCTGCTCGTCGATGACCGTCAGCCAGTCGACGCCGAGCGAGATGTTGACGACCTCGGCGCCGTGGTCGACGGCGTAGCGGATCGCCTTGCCGATGGGCGGGCCGCCCTGCTCCGGCACGTTCACCGGGAGGATCTTGGCATCGGGCGCCAGCCCCTTCACCCCGTCCGCGTGCCCCGGGCCGTGCCCGTGCCCGGCGATCAGGGCGGCCATGCTCGTGCCGTGATCGCCGTCGTCCTTGTCGTCGTCACCGTCGAAGAAGCTCTTGCCCGGCAGCACATTGCCCACCAGATCGGGGTGGTCCGCCTTGACCGGGCTGTCGATGACCGCGACCGTCACCCCCTTCCCCGTCGACTGCTGCCAGACCCTCTCCGCCTCGAAGGACTGCAGCGGCCACTGCGCGTCCCTGGTCGCATCCGCCGACGCGGCGGGGGCCGCCCCGTAGAGCAAGGCTCCCGCCAGCACCGTGCCGCCCACCGCGCGGAGAGTACGCGCCGATATCACCCCGTGAAGTCCTTCCGCCCAGGACGCGCCCGGCTTTGAGGACCACGGCCGCGTCTCGCACACTGTCGGCCGATCACCCTACGTGGGGCCGGGGGCGACGCGTACCACCGGACGGACCCCCGGCGCCGGCGTCAGCGTGTCTGGAGCGCCTGCTTCATCAGGGTCCGGCCGAAGTCCCACATCAGGCCCCCGCCTTGGTGCGCGTCGTCCATCACCTCCGTGAACGCCGTCACGAAGCGGTCGACCTCCCGCTCCCCGATCGTCAGGGGCGGGATGAGCTTGATGACCTCCAGGTGGTCGCCGGAGACCTGGGTGAGGATGCGGTGGCGCTGGAGGAGGGGGACCACGACCATCTGGGCGAACAGGCCTTTGCGGGCTGCCTGGAGCATGGTCCAGTGGCCGCGCAGTTTCAGGGACTTGGGGCGGCCGAACTCGATACCGATCATCAGGCCCCGGCCGCGGACGTCGTGCAGCAGCTCGTACCGGTCGACGAGCGCGGCCAGCCGCGTACGGAGCAGGTCGCCGGTGTGGCGGGCGTTGGCGACGGTCTGTTCGTCCTCCATGACCGTCAGGACCGCCAGGCCGGCGGCCATCGCCTGGGCGTTGGCACCGAAGCTGGCGGAGTGGACGAGGACGCGGTCCATGGAGGAGTAGACCTTCTTGAAGATCCAGTCCTTGCCGAGGGTCGCGCCGACCGGGACGTAGCCGCCGGAGAGTGCCTTGGCCACGCACACCAGATCCGGCTCCACGCCGTCCTCGTGCTGGTAGGCGAAGAAGTCGCCGGTGCGGCCCAGGCCGGTCTGCACCTCGTCGGCGATGAGCAGCGCCTTGTGGCGGCGCAGCAGTTCCTGGGCGGCCCGCAGGAAGCCGGGGGGCGTGGGGTGGACGCCCTTGCCCTGGACCGGTTCGACGATGAAGGCCGCCACGTCGCCGCGCCGCAGCTCCCGTTCGAGCGCGTCCAGGTCGCCCATCTCGATGCCGGTGTCCGGCAGCAGCGGTGCGAAGCCGTCGCGGAAGCCGTCCTCGCCGTTGACCGAGAGGGAGCCGGTGGTCAGGCCGTGGAAGGCGTGGGCGCAGTACAGGACGCGGGGTTTCCCGGTGGCGTAGCGGGCGAACTTCAGGGCCGTCTCGACGGCTTCCGTGCCGCTGTTGCCGAAGAAGACGCGGTCCAGGTGGGGTGTGTGGGACAGCAGTTTCTCGGCGAGCAGGCCGGGCAGCGGCTGGCAGTCGAAGCGGGTGAGGTCGGCGAGCTGGGCGTCGAGGACGTCGTGCAGGGCCTGCCGGACGACCGGGTGGTGCCGGCCGAGGCCCATCACGCCGAAGCCGGCCAGCATGTCGAGGTAGTCCCGGCCGTCCGCGTCCCAGAAGTAGGCGCCCTCGGCCCGCTCGTAGACCTTGTCGAAGCCGATGGTGTGCAGCATCCGCGGCAGTTGGTGGTTGACGTACCTGGAGTGCAGGTCGTAGCGCTCGGCACCGCGTTCGGCGAGCAGCTTGGTCAGGTCGAATCCGGTCACGATCCGTTCTCCGTCACGCGTCGTTCTCCTTACGGGCCAGGGAGGCGCTGATCCGGCCGGCGATCTCGGCCGGGGTGAGCCCGATGTCGGCGAGCACCTCGCCGCGCTTGGCGTGCGCCAGGAACTGCTCCGGGATGCCGAAGGTCCGCAGCGGTACGTCCACGTCCGCGTCGCGCAGCGCCTGGCCGACCGCCGCCCCCACTCCCCCGTTGCGGCTGTTGTCCTCCACGACGGCCACCGAGGCGTGCGTCGCGGCGAGCCGGACGAGTGCGGGGTCCACGGGCTTGACCCAGCGCGGGTCGACGACGGTGATGCCGATGCCGCGCTCCGCCAGCAGGCCCGCCGCCTCCAGGCAGACCGGGGCCAGCACGCCCACCGAGACCAGCAGCACGTCCTCCCGTTCGCCACGGCTGAGGACGTCCACCCCGCCGATCCGCTCCAGCGCCGGCACCGGCGCGCCCACCGACTCCTTCGGAAAGCGCAGTACGGTCGGCGCGTCGTCCACGTCGACGGCTTCCCGCAGCTCGGCGCGGAGCTGGTCGGCGTCGCGCGGCGCGGCGATCCGCAGGCCCGGGACGACGCCGAGGACGGACATGTCCCACATGCCGTTGTGGCTCGGCCCGTCGGTACCGGTCACCCCGGCCCGGTCCAGGACGAAGGTGACGCCGCACTTGTGCAGGGCGACGTCCATCAGGACCTGGTCGAAGGCCCGGTTGAGAAAGGTCGCGTACACCGCGAAGACCGGGTGCAGGCCGCCGGTGGCCAGGCCCGCCGCCGAGGTCGCCGCGTGCTGTTCGGCGATGCCCACGTCCCACGTACGGTCGGGGAAGGCGGCCGCGAACTTGCCGAGCCCGACGGGCTGCAGCATCGCCGCGGTGATCGCGACGACGTCCGGGCGCTCCTCGCCGATCTTGACCAGCTCGTCGCCGAAGACGGAGGTCCACGACGGCGGGCCGGGCGGCGCGACGGGGGCGCAGGTCAGCGGGTCCATCGCGCCGACGGTGTGGAACCGGTCCGCCTCGTCCTCCAGCGCGGGCCGGTAGCCGCGGCCCTTCTCGGTGCGGCAGTGCACCAGGACGGGCCCGTGGAAGCGGGCGGCGCGGCGCAGCGCGGACTCGACGGCGGCGATGTCGTGGCCGTCGATCGGGCCGACGTACTTCAGGCCCAGGTCCTCGAACATGCCCTGCGGCGCGAAGGCGTCCTTGAAACCCTTCTTGGCGCCGTGCAGCGATTCGTACAGCGGGCGCCCCACGACGGGGGCGCGTTGTACGACCTCCTTGCCCCAGGCGAGGAAGCGCTCGTAGCCGTCGGTGGTGCGCAGGGTGGCGAGGTGGTTGGCGAGGCCGCCGATGGTGGGCGCGTAGGAGCGCTCGTTGTCGTTGACGACGATGATGAGGGGGCGGTCCCTGGCGGCGGCGATGTTGTTGAGCGCCTCCCAGGCCATGCCGCCGGTCAGCGCGCCGTCGCCGATGACGGCCACGACGTGATCGTTTTTGCGCAGCACCTCGTTGGCCTTGGCCAGGCCGTCGGCCCAGCCCAGCACGGTGGAGGCGTGGCTGTTCTCGATGACGTCGTGCTCGGACTCCTCGCGGGACGGGTAGCCGGACAGTCCGCCCTTGCCGCGCAGCTTGGAGAAGTCCTGGCGGCCGGTCAGGAGCTTGTGCACGTACGACTGGTGTCCGGTGTCCCACAGGATGCGGTCGGCGGGCGAGTCGAAGACCCGGTGCAGGGCGATGGTCAGTTCCACCACGCCCAGGTTGGGCCCGAGGTGGCCGCCGGTCCGCGCCACCGCGTGCACGAGGAACTGCCTGATCTCCTCGGCGAGTGCGCCGAGGGCTTCCCCGGGAATCTCCTTGAGGTCGTGCGGGTCGCGGATCTGTTCCAGCATCGACATGCTCGGTCCCCCTCCATGGGTACAGCTCTGCGGGTTCAGCTGACGGTGACGTCGGGGGTGCCGGGCACCACTCCTTCGGCCGCCATGGCTGCGGCGATCTTCATGGCCTCTTCGATCAGGGTCTCGACGATCTTCGACTCGGGTACGGTGGCGATCACTTCGCCCTTGACGAAGATCTGGCCCTTGCCGTTGCCGGAGGCCACTCCCAGGTCGGCCTCACGGGCCTCGCCGGGGCCGTTGACGACGCAGCCCATGACCGCGACGCGCAGCGGCACCTCCATGCCCTCCAGGCCCGCGGTCACCTCGTCGGCCAGCTTGTAGACGTCCACCTGGGCCCGGCCGCACGACGGGCAGGAGACGATCTCCAGACGGCGCGGACGCAGGTTCAGCGACTCCAGGATCTGCAGCCCGACCTTGACCTCCTCGGCCGGCGGCGCCGACAGCGAGACCCGGATCGTGTCGCCGATGCCCTCGGACAGCAGCGCGCCGAAGGCGACGGCGGACTTGATGGTGCCCTGGAACGCCGGGCCGGCCTCGGTCACCCCCAGGTGCAGCGGGTAGTCGCACTGCGCGGCCAGCTGCCGGTACGCGTTGACCATCACCACCGGGTCGTTGTGCTTCACCGAGATCTTGATGTCCCGGAAACCGTGCTCCTCGAACAGCGAGCACTCCCACAGCGCCGACTCCACCAGCGCCTCGGGCGTCGCCTTGCCGTACTTCTCCAGCAGCCGCTTGTCCAGCGAACCGGCGTTGACCCCGATCCGGATCGGCACCCCGGCGTCGGCCGCCGCCTTGGCGATCTCCTTCACCCGGTTGTCGAACTGCCGGATGTTGCCCGGATTGACCCGGACCGCGGCGCAGCCCGCGTCGATCGCGGCGAACACGTACTTCGGCTGGAAGTGGATGTCCGCGATCACCGGAATCTGCGACTTCTTCGCGATGACCGGCAGCGCGTCGGCGTCGTCCTGCGAGGGGCAGGCGACCCGGACGATCTGGCAGCCGGACGCGGTCAGCTCGGCGATCTGCTGGAGCGTCGCGCCGATGTCAGCCGTGTTCGTCGTGGTCATCGACTGCACCGATACGGGGGCGCCGCCGCCCACCGGCACCGGCCCGACCTGGATACGGCGCGAGACGCGCCGCTCCGCGAGCGGCCGGGCCGGCACCTCGGGCAGGCCCAGGGCGACGGCGGTCCCGGAAGCGCTGCCTCCGGGAGGCTCTCCGGTGCCCATCACGTCACCCGCGGTTTCCCGCGACGGTCTCACGGGCGGCGCGCAGGGACTCCTTGAGGGAGCCCATCGTCGCGAGGACGGCGGTGGGCTCGTAGCCGCAGTGCGCCATGCAGTTGGCGCAGCGCGGGTCCTTGCCGCGGCCGTACTTGTCCCAGTCGGTCTCCTCGATCAGCTGCCGGTACGTGGGGACGTACCCGTCGCTCATCAGGTAGCAGGGCCGCTGCCAGCCGAAGAGCGAGTAGTTGGGGATCGCCCAGGCCGTGCAGGGGAAGTCCGCCTTGCCTTCCAGGAAGTCCAGGAACAGCGGGCTGTGGTTGAGCCGCCAGCGGCGCCGGTTGCCGCCCGCGAAGGCCTTCTTGAACAGTTCCCTGGTCTGCTCGACGCCGAGGAAGTGCTCCTGGTCGGGGGCCTTCTCGTAGGCGTAGGCGGGCGAGAGCATCATCTCGTCGACCTGGAGGTCGTCGTTGAGGAAGTCGAGCACCTCGATGATGGTCTGCGGGGTGTCGGTGTTGAAGAAGGTGGAGTTGGTGGTGACCCGGAAGCCGCGCCGCTTGGCTTCCTTGATCGCCTCCACCGCCTCGTCGAAGACGCCCTCCTTGGCCACCGACTCGTCGTGCCGCTCGCGCATCCCGTCGATGTGCACCGCGAAGGCGAAGTACCGGGAGGGGGTGAACTGGTCCATCTTCTTGCGCAGCAGCATGGCGTTGGTGCACAGGAAGACGTACTTCCGCTTGGCCACCAACTGCCGCACGATCTCGTCGATCTGCGGGTGCATCAGGGGCTCGCCGCCCGCGATGGAGACCATCGGCGCGCCGGACTCCAGCACCGCGCCGACCGCCTGCGCGACCGGCATCCGCTGTTTGAGCACACCGGCCGGGTGCTGGATCTTGCCGCAGCCCTCGCACTTGAGGTTGCAGGCGAAGAGGGGCTCCAGTTCCACGATGAGCGGGAATTTCTCCCGCTTGCGGACTTTCTGTTCAAAGAGATACGTACCGACCCGGATGGACTGACGGAGCGGCATGGCCATCTGGCTCACCTCCTGGGGAGCTGCAAAGAACGGTGCCATTCGAAGAACACAGGAAGGATGGAGCGCAGCACACGAAAGGCCGACATTCCACCGCGTAAAGTGCCGATTCGGACAAGTTCATGTTCTGGAGCGTCCACGATCACCCGGACGGCCGCAACCGGACGTCCGCCGTCCCGTGTCGCGGCCGCCAGCGTCGCGGCGGACTCCATGTCCACCGCGACGGCGCCCGCGGCCCGCAGCCCGGCCCGCTCCGCGCCGCGTACGACGTGGTCGGAGCCGCGCAGCAGGCCGGTGTGCACCGTCACGCCACGCTCCTTCAGGGCCCGCAGCAGCGGACCGTTGTCGGAGCAGGCCACGTCCGGCGCGCCGGGCAGATGGCCGCGGGCCGACTCCGCGACGACCACGTCCCCCGGCAGCATCCCGGGGACCAGGCCGGCGCAGAAGCCGGTGGCGACGACCGGCGCCCGGGCCGTGACGGAGCCGTCGCGCAGCGCGTGGGTGACGGCGTCCGACGCCGCCCGCGGGCCCATACCCGTACGGAGTACGACGGCGGGCGCGCTCGCGCCACTGCGGTCGCCGCCGCGCAGCGCGAGCCGCTCGATGCCGAGCGCACAGGCGACCAGCAGCGGCGGCGGCCCCTGCGGCCGGGCCTCCAGGCCGCCGCGGGCGGCGGCCGCGCTGCGCGACGTGCGCATCAGGCCCCCTGGGACGCGTCGGCCGGTCCGCCGTCGAGATAACGGCCGAGGGCCGTCAGCGGGAAGACCTGCCGGTACAGGTGGTAGTTGATCGAGAAGTCCCAGGGGAAGCCCGTACCGGTGAAGTACGGCTCGTCCCAGGACCCGTCGGCGCGCTGGGTGCCGGCCAGCCAGTGCACCCCGCGCGTGACCGCCGCGCTCTCCCGCTCGCCCGCCGCGAGCAGCGCCATCAGCGCCCACGCGGTCTGCGAGGCGGTCGACTCACCGCGACCCGCCCACGCCTTGTCCCGATAGGAACGCTGGTCCTCGCCCCAGCCGCCGTCCTCGTTCTGGACGCGTTCCAGCCAGCGCACGGCGCGGCGGACCGCGGGGTGCGAGGCGGGGATGCCGGCGGCGGCCAGCGCGGGGAGCACCGAACCGGTGCCGTAGACGTAGTTGGTGCCCCAGCGCCCGAACCACGAGCCGTCCGGCTCCTGTTCGGCCAGCAGCCAGCGGATACCGCGCCGGACCCGCGCGTCGTGCGTCATGCCGAGGTCTGCGGCCATCTCCACGACGTGCGCGGTGACGTCGGACGACGGCGGGTCGATGACCTCGCCGAAGTCGCAGAACGGCAGCCGGTTGGGGAACAGGCTGGTGTTGTCGGCGTCGAAGGCACCCCAGGCCCCGTTCTTGGACTGCATGCCCAGGGTCCAGCGCACGGCGCGCCGGACGGCGGTATCGACCTGCTCCGGGTCCGGGTACTGGATGCGGCGCAGCGCGAGGACGACTTCGGCGGTGTCGTCGATGTCCGGGTAGTTGTCGTTCTCGAACTCGAACGCCCACCCTCCGGACGGGAGTTGCGGCTTGCGGACGCTCCAGTCACCCGGCCGGCGGATCTGCTCGGCGAGCATCCATTCGGCCGCCTTGACCAGTTGCGGATGGTCGGCGGGCAGGCCTGCGTCGGCGAGCGCGATGGCGGCGAGGCAGGTGTCCCAGACCGGGGACTGGCACGCCTCGATCATGCGGACGGGCGCGCCGTCCGCGTCCTTGCGCCACACCGCGAACCGGTCCAGCGACTTCAGGCCCTCGCGCAGCACCGGGTGCTTGAGGTCGTACCCCAGCAGGTGCAGCGCGATGACCGAGTAGACGGCCGGCGGCTGGATGCCGCCCCAGCAGCCGTCGTTCTCCTGGCGCTCGACGATCCAGCTCGCCGCGGCCCTCATCGCCGAGCGGCGCAGCCCGCGGACGGCCACCTTGCGGTAGCCGTGCAGCGCCTTGTCCAGCCGCTGGAAGATGCCGTCCCAGCTCGTGGCGGGGGCGAGCGGCCGCGGCGGGTTCGGGCGGGCCGGGTCGGTGTGCAGCTCGTCCAGGGCGAACGGTGCGGGCCGTACCGGGCGCACGGCCGAGACGATCGTCAGTGCCACGATCGTCTGCCGCGCCCAGCACGCGAAGTCGTAGATGTTGAGCGGGAACCACTTCGGGAAGTAGATCAGCTCCGGCGGCAGCTCGGGCAGGTCCGACCACTTCCACCAGCCGAACAGCGCCAGCCAGATCCGGGTGAAGACGCGGGAGGCGGCGATGCCGCCGTGCTCGCGGATCCAGGTGGCGGCGCGGGCCATGTGGGCGGCGTCCGGCGCGTCGCCGGCCAGCCGCAGGGCGACGTACGCCTCGATGGTGGCCGACAGTTCGCCGGGCCCGTCGTAGAAGGTGGCCCAGGTGCCGTCGGCGCGCTGCTCGGCGCGGAGGTGGCGGGCGGCGGCCTCGGTGGTGTCCCGGTCGCCGATACCCAGGAACTGCCGCAGCAGCAGGTCCTCGGCGTCCATGGTCACATTGGTTTCCAGGTCGCCCTTCCACCAGCCCGCGTCGTCCTGCACGGACAGCAGGTAGGCGGTGGCGCGGGCCGTGGCGCGGCGGGCGGCGCCGGCCGCGTCCGTGGCGGACGGGCCGGTCTCGGTGTTCTCGGCGGTGGCGTCGCCGGCCGAGGGGGCACGGGGCGGCAGCGCCCCGGTGCTTCCGTCGGTCGTCGCTGTCATGGTTTCCCCTTCTGCAGTGAACTCTGTGAAGCGTGCTCAGGGATTCCGTCAGCCGGTGCCCGGACCCCGCCTCGACAGCGGGGAAGGCACCGGCCGGCGACTGCGATCTAGATCGGTTCGATAGTGATCATCTCTCTCGTACGACGACGAAGTCCGCGAGCGCGACGAGCTGCGCGCGGACCGGTGCGGGCATGTCCACCTCGTCCAGTGCGGCGATGGCGGTGGCGTGCTGGCGGCGGGCCTCCTGGGAGGTCCACTCGCGGCCGCCGGCCTCCTCGATGAGGGCCGCGCGGGAGGCGAACTCCTCCTCGGTGAAGTCGGCGATCTCGTCCTCGCTCTTCTTCGCGTCCGCGGCGAGGATGCCGGCGAGCCGCTCGGCGGCCGGGTTGTCGGCCGCCAGGGCCGCGACGACCGGCAGCGACTTCTTGCGCTGCCGCAGGTCGCTCCAGGTCTGCTTGCCGGTGGCATCCGGGTCGCCCCAGATGCCGAGCAGGTCGTCGACGGCCTGGAAGGCGAGGCCGAGGTGGTAGCCGTACCGCTCCAGGATGTCGGCGGTCCGGTCGTCGGCGCCGCCGAGGACGGCACCGATGGAGACGGCGCAGGCGAGCAGCGCGCCCGTCTTGTTGCCCTCCATCTCCAGGCACTCCTCGACGGTGACCCGCTCGCGGTGCTCGTAGGAGATGTCCTGGGCCTGGCCGTCGATGAGCTTGCGGGTGGCGACCGTGAGGCGGCGGGTGGCGCGGCCGGCCTCGACCGTGCCCAGTTCCAGCAGTATTTCGTTGGCGAGAGCGAACAGCGCGTCGCCGACGAGGATCGCCTGCGCCGGGCCGTGCACCTTCCACACCGTGTCGCGGTGGCGGCGCTGCTCGTCGCCGTCCATCAGGTCGTCGTGCAGCAGCGAGAAGTTGTGGACCAGTTCGACGGCGACGGCGCCGGGCACGCCGACCTCCGGCGGCTGTCCGGCGGCCTGCGCCGACAGCAGCGCGAGCGCGGGGCGTACGGCCTTGCCGCCGTCCCCCGACGCGGGCCGGCCGGCGGCGTCGATCCAGCCGAAGTGGTACGCGGCGACGGTGTCCATGGGAGGCGCGAGCCGGTCCACGGCGGCACGCAGCACGGGAGTGGCGAGCTGCCGCCCGCGCTCCAGCAGCGCGGTGACGCTCTCGGTGTCGATAGCTGGGGAAGCCGGATTCACGGTTTCTCCTCTGTTTCCGGTGCTCGTGCTCGTGCGAGCGCTCGTACTCGTGGTCATGCCGCCTCCTGGGGCAACTGGCCCTGGGGGAAGCCGAGTTCGGTGAGTGCCTCGCGAACGGCGCCGAGGCCGCTGCGAACAGCGCTTTCCATGGTCGCGGGCCACCCGGTGGCGGTCCACGCGCCGGCCAGGTACAGGCCGGGGGTCTGGGTACGGGCGCCGGGCCGCAGCCCGCCGACGCCCGGGGCCGGGGCGAACGTCGCGGTACGTTCGCGGGTGACGAAGAAGTCGCGGACGCCGGCGCCGCGCGCGGCGGGCAACAGCCGCTCCAGTTCCGGCAGATAGCGTGCGCGCAGCTCGGCCACCGGCCGGTCGATGTCGTCCTGCGCGGCGGACTGCGACACGGCCAGGTACTGACTGCGGGCGCCGCCGGGCAGCGCGGCGAGACCGGAGGCTTCCGTACGGTCGAAGACCCACTGCACCGGCGAGCCGAGCGCAGCGAAAAATGCCTGCTTCAGCACCGGCCGGTCATAGATGACATGCAGATTCAGGATCGGCGCCGTGCCGATGTCCAGCAGCCGGTCCTGGCCGTCGAGGCTGCCTTCGGGCAGCAAGCCGTGCGTCTCGCGCTGCGGCAGCGCCAGCACGACCGTTTTGGCAGTCAGCTGCTCGCGGCCGTGCGGCCCGTTCTCCACCGTCACCTGCCAGGTGCCGTCCTCGGCGCGGGCCAGGGCGCTCGCGCGGGTGCGCAGCTCGATGCGGACGCCCGCCTTCTCCAGGGCCTCGCGCGCGAGCGTGTCGTGCACCTCGCCGAGCGGCACCCGGGACCAGCCGATGTCGGCGGCGCCGTTGTCGGAGAGCAGCCCGGTCTTGAAGACCTTGGCGGCCAGGCCGAGCGACGCGTCACCGGCCCGCGCGTTGAGCGTCGCGACGCCGACCAGGTCCCACAGCGCCTCGACCGCGCGCGGCGACTGGCCGTGCCGGGCCAGCCAGGAGGCGAAGTCGACGCCGTCCAGCGCGGGGTCCTCCGGGTCGAGCTTCTTCAGGGCCAGCGCCGCCCGCCCGACGTTCGCCCGCTCGGCGAGCGACAGGTGCGGGTACATGGCCAGGCTCTTCGCCAGGTGCAGCGGTACGGGCAGGGCCGTACGCCGCAGCCGCCCCAGTCGCAGGCCGTCGGCGTCCAGCACCGGGACGTCCATCCGGTCCTGGAGGGGTACCAGCGCGCGTCCCCCCACCCGGTCGAGGAACCAGTCGTACGCGGTGCAGCAGCGCAGATAGACGTGCTGCCCGTTGTCGACGGTCAGCTCCCCCGCCGCGGACTCGCGGCGGAAGGAGAAGACCAGGCCGCCCAGCCGGGGCCGGCCCTCGACGAGGGTGACCGGCAGTCCGGCGTCGGCCAGCGCCAGCGCCGCCGTGATGCCGGCCAGACCGCCCCCAATGACCACCGCAGCCGCCCCGTCGGGGCGGCCTGCCTGCTGTGCATCGTGCCGGTCGGGCCCCATCGGTTCCGATGTCATTCGCCCTCCCTGATTACTGCCGTCAGGGACGCAGCGGCCCGGCGGAGGGTTGCCCGCCGCTCGGACCGCCGCAGTGGCCCTGAGCAGGACTCGTCGCCCTCACCTGGCTCCCGGACCGTCATCCGCGCCTCCTCACGGGCGGCCGGCCCGCCGCCCGGGCCGCCTGCCGGCGGCCGATCGCCCGCGCGTCGAATCCCGACAGGCCGCGCACCGCCACGAACGCCTTCTCCCGGCCGGGCAGCGAGACCCGGCCGCGCAGCACGGCCTCCGGGTCCGCCGCGATCCGCGACAGGAGACGGTGGTAGATGCCGGCCATGGCGGCGACGCAGGCCCCGCTGCGCCGGTCGAGCATCGGCAGCAGCCGGAAGCCCTGGTCGAACAGGGCGCGGGCACGCCTGACTTCGAAGTGGACCAGTCCGGTGAAGTCCGCGCCGGGCGGAGGTACCGGACTGTGGAAGCCCACCGCGCAGCCGAACTTGGCGAGGTCGTCGGAGGGGAGATACGTACGGCCGTTTCCGGCGTCCTCGCGAACGTCTCTCAGGATATTGGTCAGTTGCAGTGCCAGCCCGAGCGTATCGGCGTACTCGGCGGCGCGTGCGGTGTCCGGCGCGCCGGGTACGGTGCCGAACACTCCCAGGGAGAGCCGGCCGATGGCCCCGGCGACACAGCGGCAGTAGACCTTCAGGTCGTCCCAGGTCTCGTACGTCTCGCCGCGCACGTCCATCAGGACGCCGTCGATCAGCTCGTCGAGCCCGTCGAGCGGGATCGGGAAGCGCCGGGCGGCGTCGGACAGCGCGACCGCCACCGGGTCGGTGTCGTCCTCGTCGACCGCGCCGTCCTTGATGCGGGCGAGCAGGGCCCGGGTCTCCGCCAGCCGCTGCTGCTTGGCCCCGTCCTCCAGCGGGCCGTCGCCGATGTCGTCGACCCGGCGCGAGAAGGCGTAGAGCGCCGACATGGCCTGCCGCTTGTCGGCCGGCAACAGCCGGATGCCGTAGGCGAAGTTACGTGCCTGCTGCCCGGTCACGGCCTCGCAGTAACGGTATGCAGCGAGCACCGGCGCGGACGCGTGTGCGATGTCCTCCACGGTCCGACTCACCCCTCTCTTCGCAATGTCGCCCCCACCTCGCGCAGCAGGCTGAGCTTGGTCGGCTTGGGCGGTCCAGGGAGTACGTCGTGGTCGGCGGCCGCGACCGCCCGGAGTGCGGCGCGTCCGCCGCCGACGAAGCCGGCGAGCAGCAGCTTGAGCCTGCCGTGGACGCTACCCACCAGCGGGGTGCCTTCATTCAGCAGTTCACGGGCGCGTTCCGCCTCGTACGCGATCAGCGCGCGCACCGGCGCGCCCCCTGTCGGGGCGGCCAGGTCCGCCTCGGTGACGCCGAAGTGTTTCATGTCCTCGCCGGGGAGGTAGACGCGGTCCCGGCCCAGGTCCTCGGTGACGTCCTGGAGGTGCTCGACGATCTGCAGCGCGGTGCAGACCGCGTCCGAGCGCCGGACCCGCTCCGGACTGGCGGTGCCGGTGATGCCCAGGACGAGCCTGCCGACGGGGTTGGCGGACAGCTCGCAGTAGGCGAGCAGGTCGCCGTAGGTCGCGTAGCGGCCGACCCGCTGGTCCTGCCGGTTGGCCTCGATCAGGCCGAGGAAGGGCTCGGGGGTCAGGCCGCAGCGGCGCACGGTGGGGCCGAGGCGGCGCATCAGGGGGTGCAGCGGTCCGGGGGCGCGGTCGCTGAAGACGCGGTGGAGGTCCGCTTCCAGCGCGTCGAGCAGGGCGAGCGTGTCCGCGCCGTCCCGCTCGGGGTCCAGTCCGAGCCGGGCGGCGTCACCGCCGCCGGGGGCCAGGTCGCCGTCGCCGATGTCGTCCACGAGGCGGGCGAAGCCGTAGACGGCCATCAGGTCCCGGCGCCAGGCGCGCGGCAGGAAGAACGGCGCCACCGGGAAGTTCTCGTGCGCGGCCTGGTCCGTGACGGTGCGCGACTGCGCGTCGTCCCGGCCGCCGCCCGGCGTCCGGGGCCGGACCAGGACGTCGCGTGCCCGTGCCATCCCTCGGCTCACCGGAGGCTGCCCGGCGCGTTTCGGAGCCGGAGAGTTCCAGTAGCCATTGCCGTCACGCCTCCCGTTCTACACCGCCAAGCCAAAACATCCCATTTCGGACACGCCGCATGACGCGACCCGCCCGATCGGACTCCCGGTCGCCAGGACGGGTACGCATTGCCCGACTTGTGCCACTTGTGCTGTTCAGTACCCGTACAGCTTACGCCGTACATCTCCTTGGCGTCCGAGGGGGTACCGAACCTCGAAGCAACGATCCGGTCAACATCCATAGGCCATGAACTGTTCCTGTATCCGGCCGAGTTGACCAGCTGTTGATGATCTCAAGACCGGCGCACGACCTTCCGCGGCCGGCCCGCGACGATCAACGGCCCCCGCGAGCCGGACTCGCGGGGGCCGTACGACGCCGGGCGGGCTACTTGCCCGACTCCTTCTCGTACGCCTTGATCACCTCGTCGGTCGGGCCGTCCATCAACAGCTCGCCCCGCTCCAGCCACAGCACCCGGTCGCAGGTGTCCCTGATCGACTTGTTGTTGTGGCTGACCAGGAAGACCGTACCGGCCTCCTTGCGCAGCTCGCGGATGCGGGCCTCGGAGCGCTTCTGGAACGCCCGGTCACCCGTCGCCAGCGCCTCGTCGATCATCAGGACGTCGTGGTCCTTGGCCGCCGCGATGGAGAAGCGCAGCCGGGCCGCCATGCCGGACGAGTACGTCCGCATCGGCAGCGAGATGAAGTCGCCCTTCTCGTTGATGCCGGAGAAGTCGACGATCCCCTGGTAGCGCTCGCGCACCTGCTCGCGGGACATGCCCATCGCCAGGCCGCCGAGCACCACGTTCTTCTCGCCGGTCAGGTCGTTCATCAGGGCCGCGTTCACGCCCAGCAGCGACGGCTGGCCGTGCGAGTAGACCCGGCCGCGCTCCGCGGGCAGCAGGCCGGCGACGGCCTTGAGCAGCGTCGACTTGCCGGAGCCGTTCGAGCCGATCAGGCCGATCGACTCGCCGCGGTAGGCGGTGAAGCTGACACCCTTGACCGCGTGCACCTCGCGCACCCCGCCGGAGGGCTTGCGGCGGATGATGCGGTTCAGGGCCGCGGTGGCGCTGCCCTTGCCCGCTCCGGTGCCGTACACCCGGTACACGATGTGCAGGTCGTCCGCGATCACGGTGGGGACGCGGTTCCCGTCCGCCGTCTGTACGGCGTCCTCTTGCTCAGCCACGGCCGTACCGCTCCTCAGCCTTCCAGAAGTACACGAAGCCGACGACGCCCATCACCAGCGCCCAGCCGACGGCCAGCGGCCACACGTGCGGGGGCAGCTTGTCCGACGTGAAGCTGTCGATCAGCGCGAAACGCATCAGGTCGATGAAGATCACGGCCGGGTTGCAGTCCAGCAGGACGTGCACGAAGGCCGGGACCGCCTTCTCCTTGAGGATCTGGTCGATGCTGAACATCACGCCGGACGCGTACATCCACGTCCGCATGATGAACGGCATCAGCTGCGCCAGGTCCGGCGTCTTGCTGCCCAGCCGGGCCATGACCATGGACAGCCCGGTGTTGAAGACGAACTGGAGCACCAGCGCCGGGACCGCCAGCAGCCAGGACCAGGTGGGCACCTGCCCGTAGCCCAGCAGGATGAGGACCAGCACGCCCATCGAGAACAGCAGCTGCTGGAGCTGCATCAGGCAGAACGAGATGGGCAGGCAGGCGCGCGGGAAGTGCAGGGCGCGCACCAGGCCCAGGTTGCCGGAGACCGCGCGGGTGCCGGCCATCACCGAGCTCTGCGTGAAGGTGAAGATGAAGACGCCGGTGACCAGGAAGGGCACATAGTCCTCGACACCGCGGCTGGTGCCGATCAGCAGGCCGAAGATGAGGTAGTAGACGAGCGCGTTCAGCAGGGGCGTCACCACCTGCCACACCTGGCCCAGCTTCGCCTGGCTGTACTGCGCGGTCAGCTTCGCGCTGGAGAAGGCGCGGATGAAGTGCCGCCGGTCCCACAGCTGCCGCACGTACTCCGGCAGGCTGGGCCGCGCCCCGCTCTGCGTGAGCCCGTACTTGCGGGCCAGCTCGGCACGGGACAGCCCGTCGTCGGATGATGGCGGGGCACTCATGGCGACCGCACTGTCGTGCGTAGTCTCGCTCACTGTTGACACTTTCGTCCTCAAGGTGCGCTGCCGGGGCCGTGCCCCGGGTTCGCGCCTGATGCTCTCAGATCCGAGCTTGTCAGATGACGGGAGGGCGGCCCAGCCGGGTCAGTCGCCACACGGTACGCCACTTCATGGGGCGCCGGGGACCACCGGACGTGGCCCAGCCCTCCTTGAAGCCGCCCAGCCAGGCACGCAGCGCGGGCCGCGAGGGCCGCCGGGCCAGGGTGAGCAGGAACCAGACACCGAGATAGACCGGAACCAGCGGAGCCGGAAGGTTACGGCGGGCCAGCCAGACCCGGTTGCGGGCCACCATACGGTGGTAGACCGCGTGCCGGCTGGGGGCGTGGGTGGGGTGCAGCAGCACCATGTCGGCGCGGTAGTCGATCATCCAGCCCGCGTCCAGGGCCCGCCAGGCCAGGTCGGTCTCCTCATGGGCGTAGAAGAAGTCGTCGGGCAGCCCGCCGACCTCCTCGAAGACCTTCGTACGGACCGCGTTGGCGCCGCCCAGGAAGGTGGTGACCCGGGAGGACCGCAGCGGGTCGGAGGCCCGCAGCCGCGGCACGTGCCGACGCTGGGTCTCCCCCGTCTCCGGGTCCGCGATACGGAAGCTGATGATGCCCAGCTTCTTGTCGCGGGCGAACGCCTCGCGGCACTGTTCGGCCGTGTCCGCCCGCTCCAGCAGCCCGTCGTCGTCCAGGAACAGCAGCACGTCCACCTCGCTGCCGCCCGGTCCGAACGCCTCGATGCCGACGTTGCGCCCGGCGGGGATGCCGACGTTCTCCGGCAGTTCCACGGTCCGTACGCCCTCGGGCAGCGCCGGCAGCGGCGAGCCGTTGCCGACGACCACGACCTCGACCGGGTCGCCGTGCTGCTTGGCGACCGAGTCGAGCAGGGCGCGCAGCTCCTCGGGGCGGTTGCCCATGGTCAGGACGACGGCGCCGACCTTCATCTCGCGCGCCCCCGTCACTTGAGCCTGCTGGAGGCGAGGATGGACACCAGGTGGAGCAGCGTCTGGAGGAGCGCGATACCGGCCATCACCGCGACGCCGAGCCGCGAGAAGAACAGGTCGTCCCGGACCGCGTCCACGATCGCCAGCAGCAGGATCACCAGCGACGCCTCGATGCCGAGGATCAGCCGGTGGAACTTGAGCGCGGCGGCGGCCTTGCGGGCCAGTGCCATGCCGGAGGAGCGCGGCTCGGACGCCGCCTCCTTGACCGGCGGCAGTCCGCCCTGGTGGCGGGCGACGCCGACCAGGTCGGTCTCGGCCTTGATCAGGATCGCGCCGAGGGCGGCCAGGGTGCCCAGGAAGGCCCACAGCCAGTCGATCCGCCCGGAGCCCCACAGGTCGGCGGCGCGCAGCCCGAAGCCGACCAGTACGGCGGCGTCGGTGAGGTAGGCGCCGACCCGGTCCAGGTAGACCCCGCCGAGCGAGAACTGCTTCTTCCAGCGGGCCACCTCGCCGTCGACACAGTCGAGCAGCAGGTAGAGCTGGACCATCACCACCCCGAGCACGGCCCCCCAGATGCCCGGCACCAGCAGGGCCGGGGCGGCGAGGACACCGCAGAGGGTCATCACATAGGTCAGCTGGTTCGGCGTGATCCTGGTGTTCACCAGGTACCGGTCGCAGCGCAGCGAGATCTCCCGCATGTACAGGCGACCGGCCCAGTGCTCACCGCTGCGCCGGTCCTTGACACCCGCGGGGTGCACGACCGGGCGGAGTTCAGCTACGGACGGCTTGTGCATAGTCGGCGTATGCGTCCCTGATCTGGTCGGTGGACAGGTCGAGGTGTTCGAGGATCGTGTAGCGGCCGGGGCGGGTCCGCGGCGCGTAGGCGACGGCCTCGACGAACTCTTCGTCGCTGAAGCCGATCTCGCCGGGCGTCACCGGCAGGCCGTGCCGCCGCAGCACCTCGATCATCAGCCCGCAGGTCTCCTTGTCCCCGCGCAGGTGCGTGGCGAAGGCGGCGCCGAGGCCGCACTGCTCGCCGTGGCTCGCCGCCCGCTTGGGGTGGAGGAGGTCGAAGGCGTGGTTGATCTCGTGGCAGGCGCCGGAGGCCGGGCGGCTGTCGCCGGCCACCGACATCGAGATGCCGGTGAGGACCAGGCCCTCGGCCAGCACCTGGAGGAAGCCGTCGTCGCCGACGCCGCCGGGGTGGCGCAGCACGGCCTCGCCGGCCTGGCGCGCCATGGCGGCGGCCAGCCCGTCGATGTCCTCGCCGGTCTCGCGGTGCGACAGCTCCCAGTCCGCGACGGCGGAGATGTTGGAGATGGCGTCGCCGATACCGGACCGGACGAAGCGGACCGGGGCCTCCCGGATGACGTCGAGGTCGATCACCACGGCGATCGGGTTGGGCACGCCGTACGAGCCGCGGCCCGCGTCGTTGTCGAGGGTGGCCACCGGCGAGCACAGGCCGTCGTGCGACAGGTTCGTCGCTACGGCGACCAGCGGCAGGCCGATGCGGGCCGCCGCGTACTTCGCACAGTCGATGATCTTGCCACCGCCGAGGCCCACGACCGCGTCGTAGTGGCCCTTCTTCATGGCGTCGCCGAGCTTGATCGCCTCGTCCAGCGTGCCGCCGCCGACCTCGTACCAGTCGGCGCCGGGCAGCGCCGGGGCCAGCCGCTCCCGCAGCCTGGCCCCGGAGCCGCCGCTGATCGCGACGGCCAGCTTCCCGGACGCGGAGATGCGCTGATCGGCCAGCAGGCCCGCCAGGTCGTCCAGTGCGCCGGCGCTGATGTCGACGACGACCGGGGACGGAATCAGGCGGGTCAGTACCGGCATGCGATCTCACGGCCCTTCGCGAGGTCGTCGTGGTTGTCGATCTCGACCCACTTGACCTCGCCGATCGGTGCCACGTCGACCTTGAAGCCGCGGTTGACCAGCTCCTGGTAACCGTCCTCGTAGTACAGGTCGGGGTCGCGCTCGAAGGTGGTCTTCAGCGCGTCCGCGAGTTCCTCGGCGGCCGAGCCCTCGATGAGGGTGACACCGATGTACTCACCGGTGGCCTCGGCGGGGTCCATCAGCTTCGTGATCTTCTGGACGCCCTGGTCGGGGTCGACGACGACCTTCATCTCCTCGTCGGCGAGCTGCTTGACCGTGTCCAGCGCCAGGATGATCTTCTTGCCGTCGCCGCGGGCGGCGAGCAGGGTGCGCTCGACGGAGACCGGGTGCACGGTGTCACCGTTGGCGAGGATCACGTCGTGCTTGACCGCGTCCCGGCCGCACCACAGGGAGTAGGCGTTGTTCCACTCCTCGGCCTTGTCGTTGTCGATGAGGGTGAGCTTGAGGCCGTACTTGGCCTCCAGCGCCGCCTTGCGCTCGTACACGGCCTCCTTGCGGTAGCCGACGATGATCGCGACCTCGGTCAGGCCGATCTCGGCGAAGTTGCCGAGGGTCAGGTCCAGGATGGTCGTGTCGCCATCGACCGGCACCAGAGCCTTGGGCAGGGTGTCGGTGTAGGGACGCAGACGCCGTCCGGCGCCGGCGGCCAGCACGAGGCCGATCATGCGGGTTCTCCTTCATCGTGTACGGCGGGTGCTCCGGAGGACACCCAGAAGCGGATGCTCTCCACGAGCACCAGCAGCGCCAGGACCAGTGCCAGGACCGTCAGCGCGATTGTGAAACCTGAGCCGTGCAGCAGGGCCGCCAGGAGGACAACGAGCAACGTGCGCCCCTCGTGCCCGCCGGCCGCCCGCACCAGCCGTCGCGGCGGGGCCCCCGTGCCGACGCGGATGCGGTAGACGGTGTCGTAGTGATGGTAGGCGACCGCCGCGACCAGGCCGAACGCCGCGGGCAGCGCCTGGTCGGCGTCCGAGCGGGCCGCCACGACCAGGATGGCGACGTACTCGCCCGCCCGGAACAGCGGCGGTACGAGCCAGTCGAGCGGGCCCTTGAGGGGGCGGGCGACGGCGGCACCGGCGAAGGCCGCGTACACGGCGGCGCCGAGCACCGCCCACCAGCTGCCGGCGTCGCTCCACGTCAGCTGCGCCATGAGAAAGGCCACGCCCGCGAACGCCATGACCGGAGCGGTCACCGAGCCGCCCGCCGCCGGGCCCTTGGCCACCAGCTCGGCGAGCGGACCGGAGTCCGCGAGGTCGGCGAGTGCGGCCGCTGCCCGGTCGGTGCGGCGGGCGCGCCGCGTCAGCGAGCGCAGCACCCGGCCCGCCGTGGTGTAGCAGGCGGCCAGGGCGCAGCCGATGAGCAGCGCGTAGAAGACGATGCGCGGGGTGGTGCAGGCGGTCAGTACGGCGATCATGGCCCAGCGTTCGCCGATGGGCAGCACGATCATCCGGCGTACCCAGACCGTCCAGCCGACGCTGTCGAGCCGGTCGGACAGGGCCGCGGTGGGACTGGTGTTGCCGGTGGCGTCGTGGTTCGCCTCGTTGAAGGAGAAGTCGACGACGTGCCGGCAGGTCTGCAGAACCATGGCTCCCAGAGCCAGCGCCCACACGTCGTCGCCGCCACGCGCCGCCCCGAGCGCGAGACCCGCGTAGTACGCGTACTCCTTCGCCCGGTCGAAGGTCGCGTCGAGCCAGGCGCCCATCGTCGAGTACTGCAGCGAGTAGCGGGCGAGCTGCCCGTCGGTGCAGTCCAGGACGAAGGAGAAGATCAGGAGCAGACCGGCGGCGATGAACCCGCCGCGGCTGCCGGTGGCCGCGCAGCCCGCCGCGATCACCGCGGTGAGCAGCGACGCCGTGGTGACCTGGTTGGGGGTCAGACCGCGGCGCGCGCACCAGCGGGCGATGTAGCGGGAGTACGGGCTGATGCAGAAGGTGGTGAAGAACCCGTCACGGGCCTTGACGGCGGTACGCAGCCGTACGGCCTCGTCGTCGACGGCGGCGACGGCCTCCTCGGCCGTGGCGCGCTCCGCGGGCGTCAGCGGGACGGCGGCCACCAGGCTGCCCAGCTCGACGCGCTGCAACGCGGCGTCCCCGGCCTCCATGGTCTCGGCGAGCGCGTCCGGCAGGACGTCCACGCGGTAACGGGTGCCGGGTCCGGCGGGCACCGCGGCGGCGGCCTGCTGGAGCGCGGCGCGCGCCTCGGGCTGCGCGGTGACGGCACCCGGCACCGCGGCGGCCGGGAAACGCGGGTCGGTCAGCGCCAGCCGGAGACTGTGCAGGTGGCCCACGAACCGGGGGTCGACCACGGCGACGCGTTCATCGGCCGGAACCGCGGCGAGCGCGTCGGCCACGGCCGCGGCACCGTCCGCCGTACGGACGTCGAAACCCAGCGAGCGCAGGGCGGCTTCGAGCGGCGACCCGGCGACCGGCGGACCGGTGAGGATGGCGGTCGACAGACGAACTCACTCCTTGGAAGCTGGCGAGGCCGCGCCGGTCGGTCCGCATTCGATACGGGCTACCCGGGCAGCGGGCGTGGCACACCTGGGCCCCGAAGGGGTGGGTGGGCACGTCGGCAGAGGCTATCGGATCGCCGGATGCGGCCGTTCACCGCGCATTCACCGCACGATCGAGTGACCGCAGGCTGCGCCTGCCGCGATCATCATGGTGGATCAACGCACCCAGGAACAACTGACGCCCGGCCGCGCCCCGGACATCGTGCCGGTTATGACACGTCTGGCCATATGTGGGGGGAATGCTGGGCGGGTGGGGTGGGGTGGGTCCGGGCGCGTCCCGGCGGGCCCGGGCGAGGCGCAGCGGGACGGGCCCGGGCGAGGCGAGGCGCGTTCCGGCGGGACGGGTTTGGGCGAGGCGCGGCGCGTCCCGGCGGGACAGGTTTCGGCGCCGGGCGAAGCGCCTACAGGCGGAGCACCACGTACCCCCACCGGGGGCTTACCCAGCGGAGGACGCCGGGAAGCGCGCGCCGGACGGGTGGGGCGTCCGTGCCCCGCCTCCCCCGCCAGCCTCCCCGCCAGCCTCCCCCGCATACCCGCAGGTCAGCGCATGACAACGGTGTTCAGCGTCGCGTTGCCACATACCCCCCACCCGTAGTTCACTGCTAGAGCCGACGGCTTGGGCCGGGCGGTGTGGCGGCAGCTCGGACGGAGGCGTACGGATGGGCGCAGGACATGACCACGGGTTCGGCGGGCCGGCGACGGGCGGCGCCGGGGCCGGTACGGCGGCCGCGGCGTATCGCGGCCGGCTGCGCGGAGCGCTGGCACTGACCTCCGCCGTCATGGTCGCGGAGATCATCGGCAGTGTGGTCACCGGCTCGCTGGCGCTGCTCGCCGACGCGGGGCACATGGCCACGGACGTGGTCGGCCTGACGATGGCACTGATCGCGATCCGCTTCGCGAACCGGCCGCCGTCCCCGCAGCGCACCTTCGGCCTGGCCCGCGCCGAAATCCTCGCGGCGGTGGCCAATGCCCTGCTGCTGTTCGGCGTGGGCGGGTACGTGCTGGTCACGGCGGTGCCGCGGTTCTTCGAGCCGGTCGGGATCGAGGGCGGTACGACCATGGTCTTCGGCGCCGTCGGCCTGGTGGCGAACCTGGTGTCGCTGGCCCTGCTGATGCGCGGGCAGCGCGACAGCCTCAATGTGCGCGGCGCCTTCCTGGAGGTGGCGGCGGACGCGCTGGGGTCGGTGGCGGTCGTCGTGGCGGCCCTGCTGGTCACCCTGACGGGCTGGGCGGCGGCCGACCCGATCGCGTCCATCGTGATCGGGCTGATGATCGTGCCGCGTACCTGGAAGCTCTTCCGCGAGTCCCTGGACGTGCTGCTGGAGTCCGCGCCCAGGGGAGTGGACATGACCGAGGTGCGGGCACATCTGCTGGCGCTGCCGGGCGTCGAGGACGTCCACGATCTGCACGCCTGGACGATCACGTCCGGGATGCCGGTGCTCTCGGCGCACGTGGTCGTCGCCCCGGACGTGCTGGACACCGCGGGTCAGGAGAAGATGCTGCACGCACTGCGCGGCTGCCTGGGCGGGCACTTCGACGTCGGGCACTGCACGTTCCAGCTGGAGCCGGGCGGCCTGGCGGCGCACGAGGCGCAACTGTGCCCATGATGCGGGCGCGGCTAGGGCAGACTTGAGCGGCGAGGAGACCGACGACAAGGATGGGCATGCCGATCACACCTGCCAACGGACAGACCGCCGGGACCACGGCGGTGAACCCGCCGGACGGCACCGCCGAACCGATCTTGCTGGAACTGGTCGACGAGGACGGCACGACGATCGGCACCGAGGAGAAGCTCGCCGCCCACCAGCCGCCCGGCCTGCTGCACCGGGCGTTCTCGGTCTTCCTCTTCGACGACCGGGGGCGGCTGCTGCTCCAGCGCCGGGCCCTGGGCAAGTACCACTCCCCCGGTGTCTGGTCCAACACCTGCTGCGGCCACCCGTATCCCGGTGAGACGCCGTTCGCCGCGGCGGCCCGGCGCACCGCCGAGGAGCTGGGGGTCGCCCCGGCGCTGCTCGGCGAGGCCGGTACGGTCCGCTACAACCATCCGGACCCGGAGTCCGGGCTGGTGGAGCAGGAGTACAACCACCTGTTCGTGGGACTGGTGCAGGCCGCGCCGGAGCCGGACCCCGAGGAGGTCGGCGAGATCGCGTTCGTGACGGCTCAGGAGCTGGCCGAGCGGCACCGGCAGGCGCCGTTCTCGGCGTGGTTCATGACCGTGCTGGACGCGGCCAGGCCCGCCGTGCGGGAGCTCACCGGGCCGGCGGCGGGCTGGTAGGCCCGCCTGCCTGCGGGGCGAGCGGCAGTTCGGCCCAGACCGCCTTGCCGCCGCTCGCCGTGTGCTCGACGTCGCACTTGCCGCCCGCCTCGGCGGTGAGCATCTTGACGAGCCACAGGCCGCGCCCGCCGACGTCGCCCTCGTCCGCCTCCAGGGCCTTGGGGCGGTACGGGTGGTCGTCCTCCACGGCGGCCCGGATCCAGTCGGCGCCGACCGTGATCTCGACGGTGATCTCGGGAGAGAGCAGCGCGGCGTGCTGCACGGCGTTGGTGACCAGTTCGGAGACGATCAGCAGCAGGGCGTCCATGATCTCCCCGGCCGCGGGCACGCACTGCCGGGCGAGCAGGTCCCGGACCGCGTGGCGCGCCTGGGGCACCGACGGCTCCAGTGCCGGTGCGGTGAAGCGCCAGACTCCTTCGTACGCGCGCGCGGCGGTCAGCTCCTCGGGGGGTTCGGCCGGGGGGCCGGAAGGCGTCCTCACCCTCCGAGTGTTGGTTGTGAGCAGGTCAGGACCGGCCCGCTGAACACAAGTCAGCTTCTATCGACGCCTTCTGACCGAATCCGTGCTCGGTGATCAGACCTGTGACTGATCCTGCCCTCTTTGTTTCCTGTTCAAGGATTGCCGGACGAGGCCGGTGGGCGCCCGGTGGCGTCCGGTGACCCCGTCCGCGGGCCGCGGCCGCCCGCCACCATACCGACGATCCGCCGCCCCCCGACGCCCATCGCGATCAGCCCCAGCCCGTCGAAGAGCAGCGCGAGGGAGAAGAAACAGCCGATCACGTACCGGCTGCTGTGCGGCCAGTCGCCGAGCACCAGCACGCCCAGCAGGATGCCGAAGGCCCCCTGCACCAGCGTCCAGCCGAACTGCGGCCCCCGTACGACCACGCCGCCGGCCAGCCGGAAGACGCCACCGGTGAGGAACAGCAGCGCCGCGAACATCGTCAGCCCCGCCGCGGCCACCTCCGGCTGCCGGACGACGACCACCCCCGCGGCGATGTTCAGGGCCGCCACGATCACCGCGAGCCAGAAGAAGCTGGTGCCGCGCGACTGGATCGCGTGCAGCAGCCCGACCACGCCGCCGATCAGCAGCAGCCACCCGAAGAGCAGCATCGAGGTGAGCGTCGCGAAACCGACGTACGCGAGGCCCACCAGGCCGGCGACCACCAGGATCGCCCCGAGCACCGCCAGCAGGCCGAAGCTGCGCTTCAGCTCGCCCGCCGCCTGCGTCCCCGGCGGCGCCGTGGCCGCCGAGGTCTTCGAGGTCTTCGAGGTCTTCGAGGATCTGCTTCTGCCGAGCATCACGGCCCTCCTCACGGACACCTTTGTCCCGGTATACCTCTTTCGGGACCGGATGGCAGCGCACACGCGACACGAGGCCCGGGCACAGCGCACACGCGACAGCAGGCCCGGGCACAGCGCACGCACGACAGCAGGCCCGGTGCTTACGGAAAGCACCGGGCCTGCTGCGGAAGTAGCGGGGACAGGATTTGAACCTGCGACCTCTGGGTTATGAGCCCAGCGAGCTACCGAGCTGCTCCACCCCGCGTCGGTGAACACCACCCTACGGGGCCCCGGGGCCGTACGCCAAATCGCCGGGCGGGGCGGCCCTGCCCGGCGAGGCCGCTCAGCGTACGCGCTCCGTGATCCGCCCGGCCGCGACCTCGATGCGCCGGCCGGTGTCCACCGCCTCCAGCATCCGGCGGTCGTGGGTGACCAGCAGCAGCGTGCCCCGGTAGGAGGCGAGCGCGGACTCCAGCTGTTCGATCGCCGGCAGGTCGAGGTGGTTGGTCGGCTCGTCCAGGACCAGCAGGTTGACGCCGCGGCCCTGGAGGAGGGCGAGGGCGGCGCGGGTCCGCTCGCCCGGGGAGAGCGTCGAGGCGGGGCGCAGTACGTGGGCCGCCTTGAGCCCGAACTTGGCGAGCAGGGTCCGTACGTCGGCCGGGGACAGGTCCGGTACGGCCGTACGGAACGCCTCCGCCAGCGGCTCGTCGCCGAGGAAGGCGCCGCGGGCCTGGTCGACCTCGCCGACGACGACGCCGGGGCCGAGGGCGGCGTGCCCGGCGTCCAGCGGCAGCCGGCCCAGCAGGGCGGCGAGCAGGGTGGACTTGCCGGAGCCGTTGGGGCCGGTGACGGCGACCCGGTCGGCCCAGTCGATCTGGAGGTCGACCGGGCCGAAGCGGAAGTCCCCGCGCCGCACCTCGGCGCCGCGCAGGGTGGCCACGACCGCGCCCGCGCGGGGCGCGGCGGCGATCTCCATGCGCAGTTCCCACTCCTTGCGCGGCTCCTCGACCACCTCCAGGCGCTCGATCATGCGCTGGGTCTGCTTGGCCTTGGCGGCCTGCTTCTCGGTGGACTCGGTGCGGAACTTGCGGCCGATCTTGTCGTTGTCGGTGGCCTTGCGCCGGGCGTTCTTGACGCCCTTCTCCATCCAGCTGCGCTGGGTGTGGGCGCGCGCTTCGAGGGACGCCCTGGTGTCCGCGTACTCCTCGTACTCCTCGCGGGCGTGGCGCCGGGCCCGTTCGCGCTCCTCCAGGTACGCGGCGTAGCCACCGCCGTAGGTGTTGACCTGCTGCTGTGCGAGGTCCAGTTCGACGACGCGGCTGACCGTGCGGGTCAGGAACTCGCGGTCGTGGCTGACCAGGACCGTGCCCGCGCGCAGGCCGGTGACGAACTCCTCCAGCCGGGCCAGGCCGTCCAGGTCGAGATCGTTGGTGGGCTCGTCCAGCAGGAAGACGTCGTAGCGGGAGAGCAGCAGCGAGGCGAGGGAGGCGCGGGCGGCCTGGCCGCCGGACAGGGAGGTCATCGGCTGGTCGAGGCCGACGGCGAGACCGAGCTGTCCGGCCGTCTCGGCGGCGCGTTCGTCGAGGTCGGCGGCGCCGAGCGAGAGCCAGCGCTCCAGGGCGGTGGCGTACGCGTCGTCGGCGCCCGGCCGTTCCTCGACCAGTGCCTCGGTGGCGGCGTCCAGGGCGGCCTGGGCGGCCGTGACGCCGGTGCGGCGGCCGAGGAAGGCGCGCACGGACTCCCCCGGGCGGCGGTCCGGCTCCTGCGGGAGGTGGCCGACGGTGGCGCTGGGCGGGCTGAGGCTCAGCCCGCCCTCCTCCGGGGTGTCCAGCCCGGCCAGCAGGCGCAGCAGGGTGGACTTGCCGGCGCCGTTGGCGCCGACCAGGCCGATCACGTCCCCGGGCGCGACCACCAGGTCGAGACCGGAGAACAGGACGCGCTCGCCGTGGCCGGCGGCGAGGGACTTGGCGATGAGGGTGGCGGCGGTGGCAGACATCAGACCGCTGATCGTATCGGGCCCGTCAGCAGGCCGTCGCTCTAATATCCGGGGCATGGAACCGGGCATCGTCACGAACGTCAGCGGTGGCACAGCGACCGTCACCCTCAGCCATCCCGCCAAGCGCAATGCCATGACGACGGCGATGTGGCGGGAGCTGCCGCCGCTGCTGGAGCGGCTGGCGGCGGACCGTGCCGTACGGGTGCTGGTGCTGACCGGGGCGGGCGGCACGTTCTGCGCCGGTGCGGACATCGGGTCGCTGCGCGGGTCGGCGGGGGCGGAGAAGGGACTGGCGACGGCCGCCGAGGAGGCGCTCGCGGCGTTCCCGAAGCCGACACTGGCGGCGATACGCGGGTACTGCGTGGGCGGCGGCTGTCAGCTGGCGGCCGCGTGCGACCTGCGGTTCGCGGAGGAGGGCGCCCTGTTCGGGGTGACGCCCGCGAAGCTGGGGATCGTCTACCCGGCGTCCGCGACCCGGCGGCTGGTGCGCCTGGTGGGCCCGTCGGCCGCCAAGTACCTGCTGTTCTCGGGCGAGTTGATCGACTGTGCGCGGGCGCTGCGGACCGGGCTGCTGGACGAGGTGCTGCCCGAGGGCGAGCTGGACAAGCGGGTGGCGGACTTCACCGCCGTACTGGCGAGCCGGTCGCAGCTGACGCAGGCCGCGGCGAAGGAGTTCGCGGACGGCCCCGCCGACGCGGAGCGGGTGGCCCACTGGGAGGCGCAGGCAGGTGAAAGCGGCGACACCGCGGAGGGTGTCGCCGCTTTCCTCGAACGCCGGACGCCGCGTTTCACCTGGACGGCGCGGTGATACGGGCCACGGGGAGACGGGTCATCCCACCTCGCCGTCCGTCGTGAGCGTCAGACGCACGTTCGTGTCGGCCGTGCCGTGGTTGGTGACGCAGGCGGTGTAGTCGCCCGCGCCCGGCCAGCCGGCCCAGGTGTCGCGCAGTTCCGCGCCGTAGGCGGTGACCAGGCCGGGCGAGCCGGTGCCCGGTACGGTCGCGCCCTGGTACTGGAGCTTGAACTTCGCGCCCTGGCCGGTGGCCTTGCCGTCCGCCCGTACCGTGTGCTGGGCGGACTGCTGGACGCAACGCTGCTCCCCCGGGTGCAGCGTGCCGCCGTAGAACTGCGCGGCGACGGCCGGACCGGCGGCCGACAGGGCCAGCCCCGCGGCCGCGCCGCCGGCGAACACCGTTCCGATGACAGCGGTGATCCTGCGGTTCATCTGCCTTCGCCCCCCTGAGTCGCCGGATGGACCGACACCAGGAAGCTACGGGCGGGAACCGACCGGATGGCAGCCCGGCGGCTGTCCGTTTCCTGTCCGATACGGGTCCGTTCCGGCCACCTCGGCGACATACTTGTCGGGTGACCGACCGGTTGGGCGACCGGCTCGCGACGGCGCGCGAAGAGGGCTTCGTCGGCCGCCGTGGTGAGACCACGGCCTTCCGCGAGCTGCTGGCCGCCGGACGCGGCGCGGTGGTGTACGTGCACGGCCCCGGCGGCATCGGGAAGACCACGCTGCTGCACCACTTCGCGCAGACCGCCCGGCGCGCCGGGCGGGCCGTCGTCCAACTGGAGGCGTCCGGGGTGCGCTCCTACGAGGAGGAGCTGGCGGAGCGCATCCCGGACCGGCCTGACCTGGTGCTGCTGATCGACGGCCTGGACGACGCGCGGGCCGCGGGCGAGACCGTGCACCGTGAGCTGCTGCCCCGGCTGCCCGCCGACGCGCTGGTCGCGCTGGCCTGCCGGACGGCGCCGCCGCTGTCGTGGCGTCTGGACCCGGCCTGGCAGGGGCTGCTGCGGCTGCTGCCGCTCGGTCCGCTGGACGAGGCGGACAGCCGGGAGCTGCTCACCCGGCGCGGCGTGCCGCCCGCCGTGCAGGAGCAGGGGCTGGCCTTCACCCGCGGGCACCCGCTGGCGCTCGCGCTGGTGGCGGACGTCGCCGCGCTCGGCGGCGAGGCGGCCGGGCCCGAGCCGTCGCCGCAGGTCGTCCGGGCGCTGCTGGCCAGCCTGCTGGAAGCGGTGCCCACGCCGCTGCACCGGACGGCGCTGGAGGCGTCCTCGCAGGTGCTCTCGACGACCGAGCCGTTGCTGGCCGCGCTGCTGGACGTGCCCGACGCCCGGCCGTACTTCGACTGGCTGTGCGGGCTGTCCGCCGTGGAGAGCGGGGCCCGCGGGGTGCATCCGCACGACCTCGTGCGGGACGCGCTGGACGCGGAGCTGCGCTGGCGCGACCCGGAGCGCAGGGCGACGCTGCACCGCCGGGCCAGCGCGTACTACCAGCGGCTGTTCACGCGGGAGGACGACCGGGGGCGGCAGCGGGCGGTGCTCGCGGACTTCGCGTACCTGCACCGGGACAGCCCGGTCGTCGGGCCGCTGCTGGAGCCGGTGGCGCGCGGGGCGGCGGGCGCGGCCCGGCTGGACCGGCTGACCGTCTCGCCGGGGCCGGTCACCGGGGGTGAGCTGGTGGAGGCGTGCACGGTCGCGGCGATCCACGAGGGGATCGAGGCGGCGCGGCTGGTGCACGAGTGGTCGCGGCGTCCGGAGGCCGAGACGTACACCGTGCGCGGTCCGGACGGGGTCGCGGCGGGTTTCTACACGCTGATCGAGCTGGGCGGCGCGCCCCCTCCGGGCGGGCCGGACGACCCGGCGGTACGGGCCGCCTGCGGCTGGCTGGACGCGTACGGTGAACTGCGTGGCGACGAGACGGCGTTGCTGGTCCGGTTCTGGATGAGCCGCGACGAGTACCAGGCCGTCTCCCCCGTGCAGACCCTGATCACGCTGCGGCTGACCCACCACTACCTCACCGGCCGCCAGCCCGCCGTGACGCTGCTGCCGTTCGCCGACCCGGAGTTCTGGGAGCCGGGCTGCGCGTACGTGGACTTCGCCCGGCTGCCCGCGGCGGACTTCACGTCCGGCGGGCACCGGTTCGGGATGTTCGTGCACGACTGGCGGCGGGTGCCGGGGCTGGCGTGGCTGGCGATGCTGACCGAGCGGGAGCGGGCCGAGGACCCGTTCGCGGTGGCCCCGCCCGTACCGTCCGGCCCCTTGCGGGTGCTGGACCGGGAGGTGTTCGCGGCGGCCGTACGGGACGCGCTGCGTGAGTTCGCGCGGGCGGACGGGCTGCGGGACTCACCGCTGCTGGAGACACGGCTGGTGGCCGGGCGGTGCGCGGCGGACACGGTGGACGGGACGGGCGCGCGGGAGCGGGTGGCGGCCCTGCGGGAAGCGATCCGCGCGGCGGCGGCAGCGCTGGAGGAGTCGCCCCCGGACCGCCGGGCGTTCCGGGCGCTGCACCACACGTATCTGCGCCCGGCCGGTACCCAGGCGCGCGCCGCGGAGCTGCTGCGGCTGCCGATGACGACGTACCGGCGTCATCTGGCGGCGGGGATCGGCCGGCTGACGGAACTGCTGTGGCAGGAGGAGCTGGAGGGCGGCGGGCCGGAGACTCCCTGAGGGGTACGGCCCGGCCGTCAGCCCTCCAGGACGAACCGGCTCCGGGCCCGCATCGCCGCCGTGATCCCGGCCGGGGCCTTCTCCGGCGAGCCCGCGTCGTACGGCGGCCGCGGGTCGTACTCGATGCCGAGCTGGACGGTCTGGGCGAGGGTGTCGCCGGCGATCCGGCCCGCCAGTGCGAGGCCCATGTCGATGCCCGAGGACACACCGGCGGCGGTCACGTACTTGCCGTCGAAGACGACGCGCTCGCCGGTCGGTTCGGCGCCGTGGGACGGCAGTCGGTCCAGCGCGAGCCAGTGGGAGGTGGCGCGGCGGCCCTTGAGGAGCCCGGTGGCGGCGAGGATCAGCGATCCGGTGCAGACGGAGGTGGTCCAGGTGGTGCGGGTGTCCACGGCGCGGATCCAGTCGTGCAGCGGACCGTCGTCCATCAGCGCTGCCTGGCCGGGGCCGCCGGGCACGACGAGCACGTCCGGGGCGGTGACGTCGGACAGGGCCGCGTCGGCGGTCAGGGCGAGGGTGCCGGTGTCGTTGCGGTGCTCTCCGGTGCGCTCGGCGACGAGGACGGTCTCGGCGCCCGGGATGCGGCTGAGGGTGTCGTACGGGCCGACGGCGTCCAGGGCGGTGAAGCGGTCGTAGAGGAGGATGGCGATCTGCATGCGGGGCCTTTCGGTGCGGGAGGGGCCTTTCGGTGCGGGGAGGAGAGCCCTCCGGTGCGGGGCGCGGGCCGCGGCGGGCAGCGACCGGGCCGGTCAGCCGAACGGCGGCGGCGAGGCGGGCCGGAAGCGGCGGCGGTATTCGGCGGGAGCGGCGCCCAGCGTGCGGGTGAACGCGCGGCGCATCGCCTCCGGAGTGCCGTAGCCGCAGCGGCGGGAGATGCCCTCGACGCCGTCGGCGGTGTCCTCCAGGAGGCGCCGGGCGGCCTCCAGCCGTACCCGGTCGACGTAGCGGCCGGGCGTCATGCCGACCTCGGCGCGGAAGGCGCGGGCGAAGTGCCGGGGCGACAGGCCCGCGCGGTCGGCGAGCGTGTCGACGGACAGGTCGGCCGCCGGGTTCTCGGTGATCCACTGCTGCACGTCGCGCAGCGGGCGCCGGTCCGCCGTCTGGGCGGCGAGCTGGGCGCTGAACTGGGTCTGGTTGCCGGGCCTGCGCAGGAAGACGACCAGGTGGCGGGCCACATCCAGGGCGAGGTCGCGGCCGTGGTCCTCCTCCACCAGCGCCAGCGCGAGGTCGATGCCGGCCGTGACGCCCGCCGAGGTGGCCACGTCGCCGTCCCGTACGTAGATCGGCTCCGGGTCGACCCGTACGGCCGGGAAGCCCGCGGCGAGCGCGTCGCAGCGGGTCCAGTGGGTGGTCGCCCGGCGCCCGTCGAGCAGCCCGGCCGCGGCGAGCAGGAACGCCCCGGTGCACACCGCCACCTTGCGCCGCGCCTGCGGGGCGTTCGCGCGCAGCCAGTCGACGAGCCGGGGGTCGGGCGCCCGGGTGCCCCGGCCGCCGGGCACGAGGAGGGTGTGCGGCGGTGCGGCGTCGGACAGCCGGAGGTCGGAGGTCACGGTCAGTCCGCTGGACGTACGGACCGGGCTGCCGTCGAGCGAGGCGGTACGGACCGGGTACGCGCCGGGCGCCCGCGAAGCGGCTCCCGTGAAGACCTCCAGGGGGCCGGTGACATCGAGGCTCTGTACGCCCTCGAAGAGGACGACCAGCACGTCGCGCTGCTCCATGGCGTCCATCCTGGGCGGATGCGGTGGTGGCGGCAATGACGAACAACCCACCTTTACGGCCATCACGCCCGGCCCGCCGCACAGCCGTCGGCGGCCACCGGGCGCGGCCCCGGACCGGCGTGCCTCGGGCCTGCCCTCCCCTCCATACCAACGGGTCGGTAACCTGCGGGCATGACCTCCACGACCTCGCTCCCCGAGCGCGCCGGCCGGCGCTGTCACCACGTCGTCAACCCGCTGCACTCGACCGTCTACTTCTCGCCGGACCTGCCGGCCGAACTCGCGGCCGTCGGCGTCGAGGACCGCGCCACCGCCTACTTCGCGAGCCGGGCCGCGGCCATGGGCGCGGTGGGCCCCGGCACCGTCACCGCGACCTTCTACAACTTCGCGTACGACCTGGTCGCCCGGCACATACCGCAGGTGTGGGCGGTCGTGCCGCCCGCCGAGGTGCTGGCCGCGCGGCTGCGGGCGGTCGACAGCACGCTGCGGCGGCTGCTCGGCGACGCCGTGGTGGAGTCGCCGGAGATGGCCGAGGCGGCCCGGCTGGCGCTGCGTGCCACCGAGGCCTGCACCCGGCACGCCCGGCCGCTGTACGCCGCGCACGCCGACCTTCCGGTCCCCGAGGCCCCGCACCTCGCCTACTGGCACGCGGCGACGCTGCTGCGCGAGCACCGCGGCGACGGCCACCTGGTGGCGCTGCTGGACGCCGGGCTGAACGGCCTGGAGGCACTGGTCACCCACACCGCCACCGACCGCGGCGCGGACCGCTCGTGGCTCCTGGCGACCCGCGGCTGGTCACTGGAGCAGTGGCAGGCCGCCGAGGAAGGGCTGCGCGAGCGCGGCATCCTGGACGCGGCGGGCGCGCTGACCGAGGCGGGCACCAAGCTGCGCGCGGACCTGGAGGACACCACGGACCGGCTGGACCTGGCACCGTACGAGCACCTGGGCGCGGCGGACGTGGCCCGGCTCACCGAGCTGGCCGGCGGCTTCACGCAGGCCGCGGTGGCGGCGGGCGCGTTCCCGAAGGAGCTCCTCGGCAAGCGCTGAGAGCCCGAGCCCTGTCCGGAGCCGCCCGGCCCGACGCGCGGGAACCGTACGGCAGCCGGCCCGCCCGGCCATGGGCCCGTACGGCGTCCCGCGCACGCAAATTCAGGTGCGCGGGACGGGCGGCCGCTGCCAGGCTGCGCCGATGGGCCGTCAGCGGATCTCCCGGATCGCCCACACCGGCCATCCGATCGCGGCGCCGCTCGACGACGACGCTTCGTCGGTCCGGTGCTGCGCCGCACCGCCGGCTGACCGACGGCCGGGGGCCGCCGGCGCACGCGCTGACACGCCCGGACACCGAGCCCGTCCCGGCCGCCCGCCGGCCCCCGGTGCGCGGTATGTCCCGCCCCTCCCGACCCGTGCGTATCCCCACGTCCCGTACGGACCGCTCCCCCGTGCGTGCGGCTTCTCACACCTCGCCGCGGCGGCCCGGGTCGCGCGACAGTGAAGCCCGCCAACCTGCACAATGCAGGCTCAAGCAAACGCTGGAAGGCGGGGCAGGAAACAACGTGACGGCATCCACCGAGGCCAACGGGGCGTCCGGGACCATCGGATCCATCGAAGCGAGGATCGCCGACGAGCTCGGCGTCAGGGAGCGGCAGGTGAAGGCCGCGGTCGAACTGCTCGACGGCGGCTCGACCGTGCCCTTCATCGCCCGGTACCGCAAGGAAGCGACCGAGATGCTCGACGACGCGCAGCTGCGCGCGTTGGAGGAACGGCTGCGCTACCTGCGGGAGCTGGAGGAGCGGCGTACCGCGGTCCTGGAGTCCGTCCGGTCGCAGGGCAAGCTGGACGCCGCGCTGGAGGCGCGGATCCGTGGCGCGGAGTCCAAGGCCCGGCTGGAGGACATCTACCTGCCGTACAAGCCCAAGCGGCGCACCAAGGCGCAGATCGCGCGCGAGGCGGGCCTGGAGCCGCTGGCGGACGGCCTGCTGAGCGACCCGTCGGTGGAACCCACGGCCGCCGCTGCCGCGTTCGTGGACGCGGACAAGGGCGTCGCCGACCCGGGCGCGGCCCTGGAGGGCGCGCGGGCCATCCTCACCGAGCGGTTCAGCGAGGACGCCGACCTGATCGGCGAGCTGCGGGAACGCATGTGGTCGCGGGGTCAGGTGGCCGCGAAGGTCCGCGAGGGCAAGGAGGAGGCGGGCGCGAAGTTCGCCGACTACTTCGACTTCGCCGAGCCGTTCACCGCGCTGCCGTCGCACCGCGTGCTGGCGATGCTGCGCGGCGAGAAGGAGGAGATCCTCGACCTGGCGCTGGAGCCGGAGACCGAGCCGGTCGAGGGCATCACGTCGTACGAGCAGGCCATCGCCCACAAGTTCGGCATCACCGACCGCGGCCGCCCGGCCGACAAGTGGCTCAAGGACACCGTGCGCTGGGCCTGGCGCACCCGCGTCCTGGTCCACCTCGGCATCGACCTGCGGCTGCGGCTGCGGCAGGCCGCCGAGGACGAGGCGGTACGGGTCTTCGCGTCCAACCTGCGCGACCTGCTGCTGGCGGCGCCCGCCGGGACCCGCGCCACGATGGGCCTGGACCCCGGCTTCCGTACGGGCGTGAAGGTCGCCGTCGTGGACGCGACCGGCAAGGTGGCGGCGACGGAGACGGTCTACCCGCACGTCCCGCAGCAGAAGTGGGACCAGTCGCTGGCCACGCTGGCGCGGCTGGCCCGGGAGCACGACGTCGAGCTGATCGCCATCGGCAACGGCACCGCGTCCCGCGAGACGGACAAGCTGGCCGCCGACCTGATCGCGGCGCAGCCCGAGCTGAAGCTGACCAAGGTGATGGTCTCCGAGGCGGGCGCCTCGGTGTACTCCGCCTCCGCCTTCGCCTCGCAGGAGCTGCCGGAGCTGGACGTGTCGCTGCGCGGCGCCGTCTCGATCGCGCGCCGCCTCCAGGACCCGCTGGCCGAACTGGTCAAGATCGACCCGAAGTCGATCGGTGTAGGTCAGTACCAGCACGACCTGTCCGAGGTGAAGCTGTCGCGTTCGCTGGACGCGGTGGTCGAGGACTGTGTGAACGGTGTCGGTGTGGACGTCAACACCGCGTCGGCGC
Source organism: Streptomyces paromomycinus (assembly GCF_003865155.1). NCBI lineage: Bacteria > Bacillati > Actinomycetota > Actinomycetes > Kitasatosporales > Streptomycetaceae > Streptomyces > Streptomyces paromomycinus. Next base: position 1,413,938 of record NZ_BHZD01000001.1, read on the forward strand.
CGCTGCTGTCGCGGGTGTCCGGCATCAGCTCCGGGCTGGCCGAGAACATCGTCGCGCACCGCGACGCCAACGGCCCGTTCCGCGCCCGCAAGACCCTCAAGGACGTGGCGCGGCTCGGCCCGAAGGCGTACGAGCAGTGCGCGGGCTTCCTGCGCATCCGCGACGGCGAGGACCCGCTCGACGCGTCCAGCGTGCACCCGGAGGCGTACCCGGTGGTGCGCCGGATGGTGAAGACGGCGGGCGGCGAGGTGTCCTCGCTGATCGGCAACACGGCGGTGCTGCGCTCGCTGAAGCCCGCCGACTTCGTGGACGACTCCTTCGGGCTGCCGACCGTCACCGACATCCTCCAGGAGCTGGAGAAGCCGGGTCGCGACCCGCGCCCGGTCTTCAAGACGGCCACCTTCAAGGAGGGCGTGGAGAAGATCGGCGACCTGGCGGCCGGGATGCTCCTGGAGGGTGTGGTGACCAATGTCGCCGCCTTCGGGGCGTTCGTGGACATCGGTGTCCACCAGGACGGTCTGGTGCACGTCTCCGCGATGTCCAAGACGTTCGTCAAGGACCCGCGCGACGTGGTCAAGCCGGGTGACATCGTGCGCGTCAAGGTGCTGGACGTGGACATCCCGCGCAAGCGGATCTCGCTGACGCTGCGCCTGGACGACGAGCCCGGCAAGGGCGGCGGCGCGGACGGTGGCGGGCAGCGCCAGGGCGCCCCGCGCGAGGGCCGGCGCGGTGACCGGGAGGGCCAGCAGCGGCGCGGCAGCACCCCGCGACAGCGCCAGGGCAACAACGAGCGCCGCGGCGGCTCGCGGGACGCGGCCCCGGCGAACGGTGCCATGGCCGACGCCCTGCGCCGGGCGGGCCTCCTGGGCAAGGAGCGCGGCGGACGCTGAGCACGGTGCGGCCGGGACCGGTTCGAGCCGGTCCCGGCCGCCCGTTCAGATCACTCGGGCGTGTCCGTACGCGGTACCGGACCGGGACCCTTGCGGTGCTTCCCGGCCTCCGGCTTCCCCACGTGACTGACCCAGCGGCCGTCCTCCTGCGACACGTAGCTCTCCCCGACGCCGGCGGCCTCCCCGGCGCTGCGGTCCGGGGCGGCGGGGGCGTTCTCCTGTGCCGCGCGCTGTGCCCTGCGTTCCCGTTCGGGGCGGTTCTTCGACATGTCACCCATGCTGGCTCCCGGCTTCACGCTGGAATCGACGGTTCGGTGGCGCCGCGACGGTGCCGACCGGCTCCTCCAGTAGCGCACCGGCCCGGCGGCGTCGGCATGCCCGGCGTGCCAAGCGGGTGGCGGAAGCCGTACCGGCGCCCGTCGGCGGCACGCCTACCCGATGCAGGTGGGTTCAGACCGGACGCGCGCGAACCTGCGAACCGCTTCAGGCCGCGCCCGCGAAGCCGCGCATCCGCTCCAGCTCGGCGGCCACGTCCGTGAGCGTCGCGCAGCCCGGTACGGGCGGGATCTGCGCCGCGAGCGCGGGCGGGCCGGGGCGGCCCGGGTCCTCCAGCGCGTCCGCCATCGCGGTGAGCGCCTCGGACAGCCGGTGGGCCTCCTGCCGGGTCGGGCGGCGGGCGCCGTGGTCGAGGCGTACGGCGCAGGCGGTCGCCGCGTCGACGATGCGTTCGGCGGCGGTGACGACCGTGAGCCAGTCGGGGTTGCGGCCGCGCGCCGCGACCAGTTCGGCGGCCGCGGTCTCGGCCGCCGCGCGGGCCTCGCCCAGCGCCCGGTAGGCCTCCCGGCGCAGGACCAGCCGCTCGCCCCGGTCGTGCCCCGGTTCGGTCCTGAGCACCTCGCCCAGGTACGCGCCGGTGGCACGCAGCGCGGCGGTGACCCGGTGGCCGACGCGGCGGCGCGGGTCGGCGAGCCGTGGCAGGTGGCCGACGACGAGCACGATGCCGCAGGCGGCCGAGGTGTCCACGATCCGCTCCAGCGCGGCCTGCGGGTCGCCGCTGACGTGCACGAACGACAGCACCATCAAGGTGATCGCGACGGTCTGCAGCGCGAAGTGGCGGGTGGCGAACGGCAGCAGCGCGCCGCCCGCTCCGGCGATGAGCGCGGGCCACCACCAGCCGTCCAGCAGCGCCCCGGCCGCCGCGAAGACCAGCACGCCGGCGACGGTTCCGGCGAAACGGTTGACCGTACGGGAGAAGAGCGGGCCCAGGTCGGGCTTGACCAGGAAGGTGACGGTGGCGGGCAGCCAGTACCAGTGCTCGGCGCGCAGCGCGAGGGCCACCGCGGCGCTCACGGCGATGCACAGGCCGACCCGCAGGCCGTAGTCGCGGCCGGCCGGCCCGAGGAGACTCCGGCCGCGCCGGGTGCGGGGGGCGACCAGCGCGATCGCCCGGTTGCGCAGGGTGGGGCGGCGGCCGGGCGCGGACCGTTCCGCGGCGGGCGTCCCGCGCTCCCCGTCCCCCGGCCGCGTCCCGGCCTGCTGCCCATCCGTCGCCGTCCCCGTTACCGTCGCCGTCTCCGCCGACGTCTCCGTACGCACGGGTACGGCCCCGGAGATCGCCGCGGGCCCGCCGTCGGCCCCGGCGGCGTCCAGCGGTTCCGTACGGGCGAAGACCACCGCGGCGTCCAGGAGGGCGCGGTCGAAGGCGCCGCGCGCCGGGGAGCTGGTCTCCGGCGCGGCGAGCCGGCCCGGCGGCCGGCCGGTGCGCAGCGCTTCGGCGAAGCGGCGCGGGCCCTCGGCGACCCGGTCCGGCAGCGGCTGGGCCTCCCACAGCAGCGCGACGCTGGCCTCGCACAGCGCGGTACCGGCGGCCAGCCGCTCGGCGAGCAGCCGTTCGTCCGCGCGGGGGCGGCGGCGCAGCAGGCGGCGCAGCCGCAGCGCCTCGTCGGCCCGGTCGAGGGCGGCGGTGAGACGGCGGCGGGCCGCCTCGGCGCCCGGCCTGCCGACGGCTTCCAGCGCGTCCGCGAGCGCGTCGAAGACGGTGGCGACGGCCGCCCGCTCACCGCTGAGCGGCCCGCCGACCGGGCGGGGCGGGTGGAAGACCAGGCGCAGCAGGAGCAGCCACAGGCAGCCGGCGAGGAGGTAGAGGGCCTTGAGCCACGGCGCGCCGGACAGCGGCATGCCCGCGCCGAGGATGGTGCTGGCCAGCATCTGCATGCCCGCGTTGGAGCGGACCGGTCCGGCGACGCTGCCCGCGCCCGAGACGAAGCCCACGGCGAACAGTGCGGGGACCACCCACCAGCCCGCGCCGACGGTCTGGAGCGTGGCGCCCATCAGCATGCCGAGGGACGACGCGAGGGCGGGCAGGCCGATGTGCACGACGCCGCGGCGGCGGGTGCCGGGGCGGTCGTTGACGCCCGCGAGCATGGAGCCGAGGCCGGCCAGCACTCCGGCGGCCGGGTGGCCGGTGGCCACGCCCGCCGCGAGCAGCGGGCCCGCGCACAGGGCTCCGCGGACCACGGCGGCCCAGGGCACGGGCAGCCGCTGCCAGCGCAGAGGGTGGGCGAGCCAGGTGGGCACGGCGCGCGGGGCGCGGGGCATGGGCCTCCTTGTACGGCGGATGACGAGGATGGAAGCGACGGACATAGGGGTACGTACCCGTACCAAGCTGGACGTACTGCCTGACACAGGGAGGGCACCCGGAGTACCCAGGACGGGTGCGGGGTGGGCGGGGTGTCCGAGGGGCGTCATCGGCCGACGGTGCTGACATCCAGCTTAAGGTCCTGTTCGTACGCACCGGGACGTGCGGGTTACCGGAATGTCAAGATCACATTCAGCCGTACCGGACGCGGGTCCGCACCGGCCCCGCCGTCCGCCCCGCCTACTCCCCCGCCACCGGCGCGACCAGCACGCTCCCGCTCGTCCGGGCGACCACGTACGCCGTCCCCCGCGTCGCCCGCGCGTCCACCGCCAGCCGGTGCGTGCCCGCCTCGATCTGCCCGGCGAACAGCTCCGCGGTCCGCGTCCGCGACAGCCGGTCCACGCGGTACGCGGTGATGCCGATCCGGCACGGCGCCGCGGTCTCGACCGTGACCTCGCCGCGGACCGCGGCCAGCCGCAGCAGGCGCCGCTGGTCCTGCGGGCACCGGTCCAGCGCCTGCTCGACACGGGCGACGAGCAGCGGGACGACCGGCACCGGCAGGTCCACGAAGACCGCCGAGGAGCCCGCCGCCGCGAACGCGGCGCGCACCGCGGTCCGCTCCGCCTCCCCCACCGCGCTGCCGAAGGCCACCGCTCCGTACGAACGCAACTCGTCCGGCGAGGCACCCGCCGCGTCCCGGGTGATCTCCGCGCCGATGCCGATGCCGCGCAGGGCGGCGGCCAGCCGGGCCGGCAGCGCGACCCGCTGGCCGACCAGCAGGACCCGCCGGGAGGCCGCCGCGCCCCGCTCCGGGCCGGCCTCGGACAGCAGGTTCTCCAGCGCGGCCCGGTACTGCGCGCCGTGGAAGCGGAACGGGCCGATGCCCGGATAACCGTCGCGCCGCAGGTCCGCGGCCTGCCCGGTCTGCCAGGCGAAGTCGCGCCAGACGACGTCCGGGCCGTCCCGCTCGATGACGGCGGTGACCGCGCCGCACTCCAGCCCCTCGCACTCCGGGCAGCCGTAGAGGACGTAGCGCCCGTCGGCGAGCGGGGCGTCCTCCTCCAGGAGCAGCCGCCGCACGTGCGCGGTGAACAGGGACGGGCCGAGGTCCGCGGCGAGCGGGGAGACCGCGTCGAGGTCGGCCAGGCGCAGCAGGAGCGGTCTGCCGTCGACGATGAAGTCCCAGAAGTCGCGGTGGGCCTCGTACGCGCCGTTGGACAGTACCGCTCCGGCGCGCGTCGCGGGCGCCAGTCCGAAGGTCGCGTAGTGCGCAGCCATGTCCTGAGTATCCCCACGGAACCGCCGATATGAGCCCGGCGCCGGGCAATTCGCGGGGAGGGGGACGTTCCGGATACCGCGGCCGCGTGCCGTGTCCCGCCGGGCGGCCGGGCGGCGGTCCGGTGCCGCCGCGCGGCCGCCCCCGTCACACCCGTCGCCCGCGGCGGGCGCAGCGGATAGCGTCCAGGCATGACGACGAGCGATGTGATCGTGATCGGCGGCGGGGTGACCGGCCTGACGGCCGCCGTCAGGCTGGCGGAGCGCGGGCGCGAGGTGCGGGTCGTCAGCCGCGACCCGGCCCGGGACACCACTTCCGCGGTCGCCGGCGGCCTGTGCTGGCCCTACCGGGTGCGGCCGGAGGAACGCGCGGTCGCCTGGTCGCTGCGCTCCCTCCACCTGCTCACCGAACTGGCGGCGCGGCCGGCGGAGACCGGCGTACGGCTGGTGACCGGCACGATGGCCGACGCCGGGGACGCGGAGCCGGACGGCTGGCACGCGGCGGTGCCGGGGCTGCGGCGGGCCACGCCGGACGAGCTGCCGCCGGGCTGCGGCGCGGGCTGGCGCGCCGCGATGCCGCTGGTGGACATGCCGTCCCACCTGCGGTACCTGGAGCGGCGGTTGGCGCAGGCGGGCGGCACGGTGCAGCGGCGGCCGTTCACCTCGCTCGCGGAGGCGGGGCGGGAGGCCGGCACGGTCGTCAACTGCTCCGGGCTGGGCGCCCGCGAGCTGGTGCCGGACGTGGCGGTGCAGCCCGTGCAGGGACAGCTGGTGATCGTGGAGAACCCCGGTGTCGAGGAGTGGTTCGGGTCGGCCGACGCGCACGCCGAGAGCACGACGTACATCCTGCCGCAGCCGTACGGGGTGGTCCTCGGCGGCACGGCGCGCGAGGGCGCCTGGTCGCGGGAGCCGGACCCGGCGACCGCCCGCGCGATCGTGGAGCGCTGCGCGCGGGTGCACCCGAAGCTCGCGCACGCCCGTGTCCTGGCACACCGGGTCGGTCTGCGCCCGGGGCGTACCGCCGTACGGCTGGAGGCGGAACGGCTGCCGGACGGCGCGCTGTGCGTGCACAACTACGGGCACGGCGGGGCGGGTGTGACGGTGGCGTGGGGATGTGCGGACGAGGTGGTGCGGCTGACGGGCGACGGGACGGGGTGAGGGGAGGGCCGGTCTCCCGCCGGCCCTCCCCTGGTGGTCACTTCCGCGGGGCCGGTGCTACGGCTTGCCCTCCTCGGCGGCCGGGGCGGACGCACCGGCCGTCCCTGCGCCGGTGTCGCCCGCGCCGTTGCCCGGTCCGATACGGATCTCGAAGTCGCCGTCGTAGCGCTCGTGGCCCGCGATGACGGCCAGTTCGACGACCTCTTCGCCCTTCTGCCCGCGGACGATCAGCGGGTCGTGGCGCAGGTCCTTCATCAGCGCCCAGCACATCGCGATCATCACCAGGGTGAAGGGCACCGCGACCAGGATCGTCAGATTCTGCAGTCCGGTGAGGGCGTCGCCCGAACCGCCGCCGATCAGCAGCATGATCGCGGCGACCGCGCCGGTGACCACGCCCCAGAAGACGACCACGAGCCGGGTCGGTTCGAAGGAGCCCTTCTGCGAGAGGGTGCCCATCACGATGGACGCGGCGTCCGCGCCGGAGACGAAGAAGATCCCGACGAGGATCATGACCAGGATGCTGGTGAGGGTGGCCGCCGGGTACTGGTGCAGCACGTCGAAGAGCTGTCCCTCGGGCGTGGTCTCGCCGGAGAGCCGCTTCGTGTCCTGGAGGTGCATCGCGGAGCTGCCGAACACCGCGAACCACAGCAGGCTCACCACACTCGGCACCAGGATCACCCCGCCGATGAACTGCCGGATCGTGCGCCCGCGGCTGATCCGGGCGATGAACATGCCGACGAACGGCGTCCAGGAGATCCACCACGCCCAGTAGAAGACCGTCCAGCCGCGCAGCCAGTCACCGACCTTGTCCCCGCTGCTGGCCTCCGTCCGGCCGGCCAGCTGCGGCAGTTCGCCGATGAAGGTGCCGATGGAGGTCGGCAGCATGTTCAGGATGAGGACGGTCGGTCCGACGACGAAGACGAAGACGGCCAGGATCAGTGCCAGCACCATGTTGATGTTGGACAGCATCTGGACGCCCCGGGCGATGCCGGAGACCGCCGACAGGATGAAGGCGACGGTCAGTACGGCGATGACGGCGACGAGCAGGGTGGTGCTGACCTTGTCCATCCAGCCGAGCACCTTGATGCCGCTGCCGATCTGGAGCGCGCCGAGCCCCAGCGAGGCGGCGGAGCCGAAGAGCGTGGCGAAGATGGCCAGGATGTCGATGACCTGCCCGCCCCAGCCGTTGGCCCGCCGCTTGCCGATCAGCGGGGTGAACACCGCGCTCATGGTCTGCCGCCTCCCCCGCCGGAAGCAGCTGTACGCGATGGCCAGCCCCACGACCGCGTAGATGGCCCAGGGGTGCAGCGTCCAGTGGAAGAGCGTGGTGGCCAGCGCGGTGTCCATGGCCTGGGCGGCGTCCTTCGGGTCGGTGCCCGGGGGCGGGGTGGCGAAGTGCCCCAGCGGCTCGCTGACTCCGTAGAACATCAGGCCGATGCCCATGCCCGCGCTGAACATCATCGCGACCCAGGACACCGTGCGGAACTCGGGCTCCTCGCCCTCCTTCCCGAGCGTGATCCGGCCGTACTTGCTCACCGCCAGCCAGATCGCGAAGACCACGAAGCCGGAGGCGGAGAGCACGAAGGCCCAGCCGCCGTTCGCGATGACCCAGTCCAGCATCGTCGACGAGGCGCTCTTGAGCGACTCGGTGGAGGTGGCGCCCCAGACGATGAAGGCGAGGGTGAGCAGCGCCGTGACGCCGAAGACCACGCGGTCGGTCTGCGGAGGGCCGGTGCGCTGCGGCTCGCCGGGGAGGTCCGCCATGGCCGGCGCACCTCCCCCGCCGCCCGTGTCCTTGTCTGATTCCGACACGTGTCGACCTTTCAATTGGCCAGTTTTTCCCTACCCGTTACCCCCTACCACGCGGTGGAACCCGTTCAGCAGCCCTTGAGCGGAGTCGCGGCCGTAAGGTGATAATCGGCCCGGCCGTCCAGCAGCAGCGGGACGAGGGCGCGCATCGACTGGCGGAGCGGCACCACGGCGCCGCCCTTGCCGGCCCGGTGCGACGACACGCCGTGCAGGGCGAGTTCGTCCTTGACCTGGGCGTACTGCCACGCGTCGAGGCGGTACGCGCACGGCGGGTCGGCCAGGACTCTCCCGGCAGCCGGCGGTTCGTTGTCCGCGCCGCCGAGATAGACCGGCCCCAGGTCGGCGTAACCGGCCAGCCGGGCGCGGGCCGTGGCGGCCTCGATCCGGGCCCGTCGTTCACCCACGAAATCGAACAGTCCGTTCAGCGCGGCGTGTTGGGAGGTGACCCGGCGGCGGTTGTTCAGCGCCGGGTCGGCCTTCTCGGCGTCGGTCAGCGCGTCGACCCGGGTTTCCACGAGCAGCCCGACGGAGTTCTTCACCCCGGCGGTGTTGCGCAGGATGCGCTCCTGCCCGTCACCGGCCACCTGCTTGACCGGGTCGCCGGTCACCGGGTCGGTCCAGATACCGTAGATGCCGGTGCTGAAACCGGCGTCGGCGGCTGCGGGGCGGACGTACTTCTCGGACAGGGCGGTGGACTCCCGGTGCACCGCGCGGGCGGTGTTGAGGTTGCGGGGCCACAGGGAGAGCAGGTCCTTCATGTAGTAGGGCACGGTGGGCCCGTATTCGTGCAGGTCGTAGACGATGTCCGGACGGTAGTCGCGCTGTACGGCGGCCAGCGCCCGCGCCTCGGCGGTCTTCAGGGCGAGGTGGTCGCGGTTGATGTCCACGCCGTCGGAGTTGCCCCGGGTGCCGGCGGCCCGGCCGTCCGGGTTGGCGGTCGGCACGACCAGCACACTCGTGCGTTCCAGGAAGCGCCGGGTGGCCCGGTCCCCGGCGAAGGCGAGGTCCCGGACGGTGGACAGGCACGCCTCGCGCCCGGACGGCTCGTCGCCGTGCTGCGAGCAGATCAGCAGCACCGCGTTGCCGCGCCGTACCTCGGCCGCGCTCTTCGGGGCCGGCGCGCCGATGCGTACGAGCTGGAGCGGGCGGCCCTGTGCGGTGGTGCCGATCCGGTCCGTACGGACCCGGTCGCTCGCCCGGTCCACGGCGGCGAGGAAGTCCCGCTCCTCCGGCCGGCTGGTCCAGCGGGCGCCGTTGCTGGTCTCGAAGCCGGTACGGGGCAGGTCCGGGCCGGACGCCCCGGCGGGCGGCGCGGCCAGCAGGGTCGCGGTGAGCGCGGCGGCCAGCGCCCCGAAGGCGAGGCCGCGGGAGAGGGATGTCACGAGGGGGTGCCTCCGGTGTCGGACGGTGGGGCGAACGGTGGAGGGGGACTGCCGGGTACGGGCGCGGGGGACGCGGATACGGGAGGTACGGGTACGGAGGGGCCGGGCCGCGGCGGTCCGGCCCCTCCGTACGGTCAGCGCGCTTGCGGTACGCGGCTCGGAACCGAGGGCTCCACGCCGGTCGTCGGCGCCGGTGCGATCCGCGCCCCGCCGGTCCCCGCCGTGGCCGCGGCCAGCGCCTTGCCGCCGCCGACCACGGGCAGGCGGGCGGCGGTGCGGGCGAGGTCGAGGGTCAGGCGCGGGGTGGTGGACGGCGGGTCGATCAGGCCGGCGTCCGTCCCGGCGATGATGAGCGCGAGCCGGTGCCCGGCGGGGACGACGTGGTCGCTCGCGGCCAGGTCGAGGGTGATCGTGTAGGGCCTGCCGGGGGTCAGCGGGCGGCCCTTGCCCGGGTCGGCCCAGTTGCCCAGGTCGGCCCAGCCGCGGCTGAAGACGGTGTGGCCGACGTTCAGCGTGTCGGCCTTCGTCTCCTTGTAGCAGGCGCTGTCACCGGTGGTGCTCGCGCCCCAGCAGGTGCGGTCGGCGAGGGTGGTGATGCCCTCCCCCGCCGCGCCGTAGTTGCGGATGGTGTCGGGCCCGAGGTCCACCAGGACGGCGGAGAGGTGGGCGGTGGCGGTGCCGGGGGTGGCGGTGACGGTCACCTTGCCGGAGCCGGACAGGCGCAGCGGCTTGGCGAGGGGCTTGGTGGTGAACCCGGCCTTGGCGGGGGTGGACGTGTCGATCTGCGCGGCCCAGTCCTCCTCGTTCAGGCGCGGGTCGTCGGTGAAGGACTCGGTGGCGCCGTGCGGCGCGCGCCGGGTACCGAGTTCGCCGACGCCGGGGGCGCTGCCGTTGCGCGGCCGTACGGTGGTGGCCGAGGTGCCGGCGGCGGGCCAGACGCGGTCGGTGGTCCACCGGTCGGGGGCGCGTTCGACGTCGGCCATCGGCTCGTCGTCGATGCCGTTGTCGTAGCCCATCAGGTAGTGGTCGAACCAGCGGTGCAGGGTGGGCACCCAGGCGGACCGGCGGAAGTCGAACGGGTCGACGTGGCCGGTCTGGGAGAGCCAGACCTTGCGCTCGACGCCGTTGTCGGCGAGCGCGTCCCACCACTGGCCGAAGTGCTTGGTACGGACGTTGAGGTCCTGCATCCCGTGGATGGCGAAGACGCTGGCGGTGACGTTCTCCGCGTCCTTGACGTAGTCGCGTTCGGTCCACAGCCGGGTCCAGTCGCCGGTGCGCGGGGCGCCCTCGGCGAGCTTCTTCTGCACGGCGGCGCAGCGCAGGCGTGCTTCGGGGCTGTCGACGTAGTCGGCCAGCCGGTCCGGGCCGGAGCCGTACAGCGGGGCGCCCTTGGCGAAGTAGTAGTCGTACCAGGAGGAGATGGCGGCGATGGGCACGATGGTCTTCAGGCCCTCGACGCCGGTGGCGGCGACGCCGTTGGCGATGGTGCCGTCCCAGCTCTTGCCGATCATGCCGGTGTTGCCGTTCGACCAGCCGGCGGTGACGCGTTTGCCGCCCGTACGGGAGTCGTAGGCGCGGCCGCGGCCGTTGAGCCAGTCGACGACGGCCCGCGCGGACTGGATGTCGGAGCGTCCGCCGACGTCCACGCAGCCGTCCGAGCGGTTGGTGCCCGCCAGGTCGACCAGGACCGTCGCGTAGCCGCGTGGCACGAAGAAGTTGTCGTAGAACAGCGGGAACTGCACGGGCCGTCCGGCGCTGTCGTAGGTCTTCTTCTGGCTCTCGTTGCCGCGTCCGCAGCAGGAGTAGTAGGGACTGGCGTCCATGATCACGGGTACCCGTCGGCCCTGCTGCGCGGGTTCGCGCGGCCGCACGATGTCGACGGCGACCCGGTCGGTGCGTCCGTCCGAGTCACCGTCGATCCTGGTGTCCACCCAGACCGATTCGCGTATCGCGCGGTCGTAGGAGTACACGGGTCTGGACTCGCCGGAGGATGCCTGGGCGGCGGACGCCGGTCCGGTGAGCGTGGTCAACAGGGCGACGGCCACCGCCGCCACGAGCGCTTTCCAGGGGATGCGGGGCAACCGCGCGCTAGGAGTCACGGGCGGACGGTAGCGCGGGGGAACTCCTGTGCGTAAGAGTGCGCGGGGTGGCGGACGCGAGCGGAGCGGGCCCGCGGGGTGCCGTGACGCACGGGGTGCGGGGGTGACCTGTGACGTCCTGATGTCGGTCATGTGTCAGATGCGGCCATGGACATGACGGGAGGGCCCCGGGTACATAAGGTCTGAACAACTGAGGATCTGATGGGCCTACCGGGCTCACCTCCCCTACATGCTGGAGGATTTCGTGCGTCACAGACTCATCGTTCCGGGTGCGGCCGCCCTCAGCCTGCTGCTGGCGATCCCGGCTTCCGCGGCCAGTTACGCACCCGGCGCTCCGGGCGCGGGCGACTCCTACTACCCCGAGAGCGGCAACGGCGGGTATGACGTCTCCCATTACGACCTGCGGCTGAAGTACCAGCCGAAGACGGACCTGCTGGAGGGCACGGCGACACTGCTCGCCAAGACCACGCAGGACCTGAACCGCTTCAACCTCGACTTCGGCCTGAAGGTCAGCGAGATACGCGTCAACGGCAAGAAGGCGACCTTCGCCACCTCCGGCAAGCACGAGCTGGAGATCACGCCGGCCACGCCGCTGCCCAAGGGCAAGGACATCAGCGTCGTCGTGCGCTACGCGGGCAAGCCGTCCGAGCTGAAGATCGACGGCTACTCCGCCTGGCACCGCACGCCCGACGGCGGGGTGATCGCGCAGGAGCCGGACTCCGCCGTGTGGTGGTTCCCGAGCAACGACCACCCGACCGACAAGGCGACGTACGACATCTCGGTCTCGGTGCCGGACGGCAACCAGGCGCTCAGCAACGGCGTCCTGCTGTCCCAGACCTCCAAGCTCGGCTGGACGCGCTTCAACTGGCGTTCGGACAAGCCGCAGGCGCCGTACCTGACCACACTCGCGGTCGGCAAGTTCGACGTCACCAAGGACACCACGGCCAGCGGCCTGCCGGTGATCAACGCCGTCAGCAAGGACCTCGGCTCCTACGAGGGCTCGGCGCGCGCGAGCATCGAGCGCACCACCGAGGTCACGGAGTGGCTGGAGTCGGTCTTCGGCCCGTACCCGTTCAACTCGGTCGGCGGCTACGTCCCCAACGTGAAGGCCGGGTACGCGCTGGAGACGCAGACCCGCCCGTTCTACGGCAAGGAGGCGTTCGCCAACGGCACCAACGTCTCCGTGGTGGTCCACGAGATCGCGCACCAGTGGTACGGCGACAGCGTCTCGGTCAAGGACTGGAAGGACATCTGGGTCAACGAGGGCTTCGCCCGCTACAGCCAGTGGCTGTGGTCCGAGAAGGAGGGTGAGGGCACCGGTCAGGAGCTGGCCGACTACGTCTACGCCCAGCACCCGGCCGACGACCCGTTCTGGAAGGTCAAGCCGGGCGACCCGGGCCCGGACAACCAGTTCAGCGGCGCCGTGTACGACCGGGGCGCGCTCACGCTGCAGGCCCTGCGCAACGAGGTCGGCGACCGGGCGTTCTTCGGGCTCCTGAAGTCCTGGCCCACCGACAAGAAGTACGGCAACGCCTCGGTGCAGGACTTCGTGACGTACGCCGAGCGCAAGACCGGCAAGCCGCTCGCGGCACTGTTCGACACCTGGCTGTTCCAGCCGTCCAAGCCGTCGGCCCCGGCGCTGAAGAAGGCGTTCGGCGCCCGGTCGGCCGCCCCGGCCAAGGCACCGGCACAGCCGAAGTCCTGGAAGTCGATCCAGGCCACGAACACCGTGCACGACCACGGCCACGGCCACTGATCCGTAGGGCGGTGCCATGAAGCGGGGCCCGGTGCGGCTGCACCGGGCCCCGCTTTCCGTACGCGACGGTCACGCCTTCTCCAGCTTCCAGAAGGCGAAATCCCTGCCCAGGTTGGGGAGAATACTGGCGGCGACCGCGATCCACGACTTTCCGGTCTCCGAGCCGTACACCATGTAGGCACCGAAGGTCTTGAACACGGCTCCCTTGTCGCGGGATTCCGCCTCCCAGACGTGCGCGTCGCCTTCCTGAACCAGCTTCACGCCGGTCGTGACGGCCTGCAGATAGCGGTATCCACCCCAGTTGCTCGACGTCATCTCGATGCTGAAACCCGAGCCCTTGGTGTGGAAGACCACCGGGTAGCCCTTGTTGCCGTAATCGTTCGCCAGCAAGCAGTAGTCCCAGTTCATGTAGGGTTCCCGGCTGATTCCCCGGCCGCTGCCATCGTTGATGATCAAGTGGTAGCCGCTCTCGGGGGAGATGTCGACCGCCATGGCGGCCCCCTTTCCCTGCCGCGGCGGGCGCGGCAGCTCCCTTGGTTCGGCCGACGCTTTCCTGCTTACGACCGTCACGGAGCGCTGTCCATGCCTCCGTCGGTACCGGCTGTCGCCGGGCGGCTTTTTTCGGCCCGGGTTCTTCCGGGCCGTGCGGAATCAACCGGCTGCCCGGTGGCTTCCGCAGGGTTCCGACGGCCGGAACGCCCCGGCGCAAAGCGTCCGAAAATGCTGCCGAAGACGTCTGAAATTCCCGGCGGTCGCCTCGCGCCTCAGGTGTCACGGCGTGTGCATCCCGTCATCACGTGGCGGCCACTCGCGAGCCACCGTGCCGGGTTCGACTGTGCGGCGGCTCCAGCCCCGCCCCACCCGACCGGGAGATTTCATGCCGCACCGCAGCCCCCGCCGCTCCTCCGCAGCCGTGACCGGCGCGTCGCTGACCGCCGCCGTACTGGCCGCGTCGGCGCTGCTCGCCACGGCTCCCGCGGCGTCGGCCGCTGCGGCGCCCGCCGCCGTGCCCGCGGTGAACGTGCTCTCGTACAACGTCTTCCTCATGAGCCGGAACCTGTATCCCAACTGGGGCCAGCAGCACCGGGCCAAGGCCATTCCCGCGGCGGGCTTCTTCCAGGGCCAGGACGTCGTCGTACTTCAGGAAGCATTCGACAATGAAGCGTCCGACGCGCTCAAGTCGGCCGCCGCGGCGCAGTATCCGTACCAGACGCCGGTGGTCGGCCGCGGAAAGGGCGGCTGGGACGCCACGGGCGGCGCCTATTCCGCGGCCACTCCCGAGGACGGCGGGGTCACCGTCCTGAGCAAATGGCCGGTGCTCCGCAAGGAGCAGTACGTGTTCAAGGACGCCTGCGGTGCCGACTACTGGTCCAACAAGGGCTTCGCCTATACCGCGCTGAATGTCCGCGGCACCACGGTGCACGTGGTCGGTACGCATGCCCAGTCGACCGACCCCGGGTGCAAGGCAGGAGAAGCCGCAGCGGTCCGGGCGAAGCAGTTCGAGGAGATCGACGCCTTCCTGGACGCGAAGAACATTCCGGCGGACGAACAGGTCATGGTCGCCGGAGACATGAACGTGGACACCCGCAGCCCCGAATTCGCCTCCCTGCTCACCCATGCCGGACTCGTGGCGGCCGACGCGCGCACCGGACACCCGTACTCCTTCGACACCCGGCAGAACTCCGTCGCGGCCTACCGCTACCCGGACGACCCGCGCGAGGACCTGGACCACGTCCTGCACCGCCGCGGCCACGCCCGGCCCGCCGGCTGGTCCAACGACGTCGTCGCGGAGCGGTCCGCCCCTTGGACGGTGTCGAGCTGGGGCAAGGACTACACGTACACCAACTTCTCGGACCACTACCCCGTGGTGGCCGGGCAGCGCTTGCGGTAGGCCGGGGCCCCGGCCGGGGCGGCCCTTCGCGGGCCGGCGTGCGGACCTTATGTAAGGGGCAAAGAACCTTGGCGCCACTTGCCTTCCTGGACACAGTAAGTCCAGGATGCAGGAGTGACCGAGTTATCAGCCGATCCACGGGCCACGTCCGCGCGCCCCTCCCCCGCCACCGCCGCCCCGCGCCCGGGGCCGCTGCTCGCCGTCCTGCTGTCCGCGTGGTTCATGGCACAGTTCGACTTCTTCGTCGTCAACGTCGCCGCCCCCTCGTTCGAGAAGGACCTGCACGCCGGGCCCGCCGCCCTCGAACTGATCGTCGGCGGCTACGCCTTCGCGTACGCCAGCGGCATGATCACCGGCGGCCGGCTCGGTGACCTCTTCGGGCACCGGCGGACGTTCGTCGCCGGGCTGGTCGCCTTCGCCGTCACCTCCCTGCTGTGCGGCATCGCGGTGAACCCGGCCCAACTGGTCGGCGCCCGGCTGCTCCAGGGTTTCGCCGGGGCCGTGATGGTGCCGCAGGTGCTCGCCACGATCACCGCCACGTTCCCGGTGCACGCCCGGGGCCGGGCGATGGCCTGGTACGGCGTCGCCGGCGGGACGGCCTCGGTCGCCGGGCAGGTGCTCGGCGGGCTGATGCTGGACGCCGACATCCTCGGACTCGGCTGGCGGATGCTGTTCCTGATCAATGTGCCGATCGGCGCGGTCGCGGCCCTGCTGGCCCTGCGCTTCCTGCCCTCGGTGCGCTCCGCGCGCCGGGCCCGGCTGGACCTGGCCGGCGCGGGCGGCGTGGCCCTGACGCTGGGGCTGGTGCTCGTACCGCTCGCCATGGGCCGTACCGCCGGCTGGCCCGCCTGGACCTGGATCTGCCTGGGCGCCACCGTCCCGGTGGGCGCGGCCACGGTGTTCTGGCAGCGGCGCCTGGCCGCGCGGGGCGGCGATCCCGTCCTCGACCTCACGCTGTTCCGCGAGGGTTCCTACCTCGCCGGTGTGGTGACGGGGGCGGCCTTCATGGCGTACTGGGCGAGCGTGATGTTCACCCTGACGCTGCTGCTCCAGGGCGGTTTCGGGCTGGGCCCGTTCGAGGCGGGGCTGGCTTTCGCGCCGACCGGTGTGTGCTTCGCGGCCAGCTCGCTGCTCAGCCGCCCGCTGGTGCAGCGCTTCGGCCTGCGCATCCTGCAACTGGGCAGCGTCGTCACGGTGACCGGTCTGACGGCGCTCGTCCTGGTGCTCCGCTTCCAGCCGGACCGCGGGGCGCTGCCCTGGGTCGTCGTCACGATGGCGGTGGCCGGGGTGGGCAACGGGCTCACCTTCCCGCAGCTGATCGGCGCGTCGCTGGTACGGGTGCCGGCGCGGCGGGCCGGGATCGGCGCCGGAGTGCTCACCACCGCGCAGCAGTTCGGCGGCGCGGCCGGTGTGGCGGTGATCGGCGCGGCGTTCTTCGCCCTGGCCGGCGGCGTGCCGAGCGCCTCCGGGTACGCCCGGGCCGCCATGTGGACGACCGTCGTGTCGGTCGCCCTGACCTGTGTGGTCACGGTGCTGACGACGGTCATCCGGCGCGCGGCGGACCGTACGGCGCGGGCGGAAGTCGAACGGGCCGCGAAGGCGGCGAAGGAGACGAAGGTGACGGACGGCTGAGCCGTCCGCACGGCGAAGGGCGGTCGCGCGGCGCGCGCACGACCGCCCTTCGCCGTGTCCTACGACCTCGGGGCCGTCCCTCGCGGCCTCGGGGTCAGCCCTTGTCGAGCGTCGCCCGGCCGGCCGCCGCCTCGCGTTCGGCCGCGATCCGGCTCACCCGGCCGCGGACCACGAACCAGCCGCCGAACAGCGCGGCGCCGATGACCGGCACCAGCATCACGGTCTGCTGCCCCACGCCCTCGCTGTCGAAGGCCATCAGGACGACGACGCCGAGCAGGAAGACGATGGTCGCGATGTCGGTGACCGGGGTGCCCGGCAGCTGGAAGCGGGGCCGGTCGACCAGGCCCGCGCGGGAGCGCCGGACGAAGACCATGTGGCAGAGCATGATGGTGCACCAGGTGCTGATGATGCCGAGCGCCGCGATGTTCAGCACGATCTCGAACGCCTTGCCCGGCACCAGGTAGTTGAGGCCGACGCCCAGGACGCACACCGCGGAGGTGAGCATGATGCCGCCGTACGGCACCTGGTTGCGGTTCATCAGGGCGGCGAACTTCGGCGCCGAGCCGGCCATCGACATCGAGCGCAGGATGCGGCCGGTCGAGTAGAGGCCGGAGTTCAGGCTGGACATGGCGGCAGTGAGCACCACGAGGTTCATCACGTCGCCCGCGGCCGGCACGCCCACGTTGGACAGTACGGTCACGAAGGGGCTCTCGGAGCCGGTGTACTTGTTCCACGGCAGCAGCAGCGCGAGCAGGATGACCGAACCGACGTAGAAGACACCGACCCGCCACATGATCGAATTCACGGCCTTGGGCACGACCTTCTCCGGCTCGCTGGTCTCGCCCGCGGTGACGCCGACCAGTTCGACGGCGGAGTAGGCGAAGACCACGCCCTGCAGCACGACCACCACGGGCAGCAAGCCGCTCGGGAAGAAGCCGCCGTGGTCGGTGATCAGATTCAGGCCGGGGGTCTCGCCGCCCACCGGGTGCTGGGTGGTGAGCAGGAAGATCCCGATGAACATGAAGACGACCAGGGCCGCGACCTTGATGATCGCGAACCAGAACTCCATCTCGCCGAAGATCTTCACCGAGATGAGGTTGATCGCCAGCACCACCGCGAGCGCGATCAGCGCCATGGCCCACTGCGGTACGGCGGTGAACAGGCTCCAGTAGTGGGTGTAGAGGGCGATCGCGGTGATGTCGGCGATGCCGGTCGTGGACCAGTTGACGACGTACATCCAGCCCGCGACGTAGGCGCCCTTCTCCCCCAGGAACTCCCGCGCGTACGAGACGAAGGAGCCCGAGGACGGGCGGTGCAGCACCAGTTCGCCCAGGGCCCGTACGACGAAGAACGCGAACAGGCCGCAGACCGCGTACGCGACGGCGAGCGCGGGTCCGGCGGAGGCGAGCCGGCCGCCGGCGCCCAGGAACAGGCCGGTGCCGATCGCCCCGCCGATCGCGATCATGTTGATGTGCCGGCCCTTGAGGCCCTTGCTGTATCCGGCGTCCCCCGCGTCCTGGGCGGCCGACGCCTTCCCCCCGTCCGGTGGCCTGTGGGCGTCTTCCTGGACGGTTTCCGTGCTCACAGCTGGTTCATCTCGCTTTCGGGCAGGCGATGGAGCCGTCGCCGGTCCCACGGGTCACGCGAGTCCGGCCGACGGCACACCTTCCCCCAGAGCCGCCCCCTCGTCTGTGTGCTGGATCACAGCATGTATGAGCCATCAATAATCCGTCCGGTTATGCCCGGAATAGCTTGTCGGGGTCATGTCGATGAGCCCAGTATTCCGCCACGCTCCGGTCATCACCCCTCACCCAGAAGAACGGCGCACGCCGTCGAGTTCCGGTCTTCACTGGCTGGAAACCGTCGCCACGTCGCGTCGCACCGCGACAGCGGGCGCGGGACCGGCCGGCGCCCGCCTCGCCTTCACCTCGCACCCACCGGTCCCGGAAGGTTTCACAGGATTGGTGAGACAGCAATACTGTTGAACACAGTCCCCGCGGCACGGACGCGGCGGGCGCAGGGGGCGCGGGCACCCGCGCGGACGCAGCGAGGGAAGTGAGGCGCGGCATGGCCAACGGGGCCGGGGAAGAACCGACACTCACCGTCGACGAGTTGGCCGCCCGTGCGGGCGTGACCGTGCGCACCGTCCGTTTCTACAGCACCCGGGGGCTGCTGCCCCCGCCCGCGATCGGCCCGCGCCGCGTCGGCCGGTACGGCGCCGCCCACCTGTCCCGGCTCGCCCTGATCGAGGAACTCCAGCACCACGGCATGACGCTGGCCGCCATCGAGCGCTACCTCGCCCGGCTGCCCGACGACCTCAGCGCCCACGACCTCGCCATCCACCGCGCGCTGGTCGCCTCCTGGTCGCCGGACTCCGCCGAGGAGGCGACCCGGGCCCATCTGGAGCGCCGCGCGGGCCGGGCGCTGAGCGAGGACGACATCGACCGGCTGGCGGCGATGGACGTCCTGGAGCGCACCGGGGACCCCGACGCGTTCCGGGTCGACCCGGCCGTCCTCCACCTGGGCATCCGGCTGCTGGACGTACCGGTCGCACTGGAGACGCTGCTCGCCGCCCGTACCGTCGTGCAGGAGCACACCCGCTCGGCGGCGCGCGAGCTGACCCGGCTCTTCCATGACGAGGTGTGGGGCCCGTACCGCGAACGCGAGTCGGACCCCGAACAGGTGGAGTCGATGAAGTCGCTCTCCGCGCACATGCAGCCGATGGTGGTGCAGGCGCTGGTCACGGCCTTCCAGCGGTCGATGCGCGAGGAGCTGCGGGCGACCTACGCCGAGGAGTGATCCCGCGCCCGGCGGGCATGACGTGGTTACCGGTCCGCGGGGTGCGGCCGGTGGTGCGGCTGGTGACCTGACGAGCGAGACGAGGCCGTGGGTGGAGGGGCGCAGCATTTCCCGGGCCGAGGCGGCGGACATCCTCGCCCGGCAGGAGAGCCACTTCTGGGAGTTCAAGAGCGGCCGCAGCGGCGGGGCGGTCGTGCAGGTCATCGCGGCCGCGCTGGCCAACGCCGAGGGCGGGGAGTTCATCGTCGGCATCGAGGACCCGCGCAGCGGGCACGGGCTGACGCGGTGGCGCGGCTTCGCCGCGCTGGAGGACGCCAACTTCGTCCAGCAGGCCATGGTCGACCAGGTGGAGCCGCCGGTTCCGTACGACATCGAGTTCCTGCGGGTGGACGGGCACCCGGAGCTGGGGTGGGCCTGCCTGGTCACGGTCCACAAGAGCCCGGACGTGCACCGGACGGCGCGCGGCGAGGTGCCGCAGCGCCGGGGTGCCCAGTCACGGCGCCTGAAGGGGACGCAGATCACCGATCTGTCGCTGTCCAAGGGCGCCCGCTCCTACGAGGACCAGCTGCTGCGCGACTACACCCTGGAGGAGCTGCGGGACGAGGACGAGCTGCACGTCTTCCTCGGCCGGTACAGCCCGAGCACCTCCGCCGAACGGTTCCTGCGCCGCCAGCGCCTGGTGGACCGCGGCGGGTCGCCGGCGACCGTGGCGGGCGCCGTCCTGTTCGCCGCCGAGCCGCCCGTCGTCGTACCGAAGAAGTGCTCGGTGAAGATCGCCCGGTACGAGACCGGGGAGCAGGTCCCGGACCGCCGGCACCTGAAGTCGGCGCCGACGACGGTGGACGGGCCGGCCCGGCTGCTGATCGACCGGACGCTGGCGGCGGTCACCCGGATCATCCAGTCGGTGCCGGTACTGGGCCCGGACGGCGCCCTGTCGCCGATGGCCTACCCGCCGGAGGCGCTGAAGGAGATCATCGTCAACGCGGTGATCCACCGGGACTACAACCTCTCCGACGACATCCTGATCTCGGTCTTCGACAACCGGGTGGAGGTCCGCAGTCCGGGCCGGCTGCCCGGCCACATGACGCCGGACACCCTGTTCACGGACCGCTTCGCGCGCAACCCGACGATCGTGCGGTTACTGAACAAGTACCCGGACCCGCCGAACAAGGACATCGGCGAAGGGCTGGACACCGTACTGAGCACGATGAAGGCGGCCAAGCTCAGGGAGCCGCGGTTCTTCGTGGAGGACAACGCGTTCGTCGTGGTGCTGGAGCACACGCCGCTGGCCCGGCCCGAGGAACTGGTGCTGCAGTACCTGCGGTCCAACCCGGAGATCCCCAACCGGATCGCGCGCCGGATCACCGGCATCGCCTCCGAGAACCGGATGAAGCGGGTCTTCCACCGGCTGCGGGACGCCGGGCAGATCGAGCCGGTGCCGGACCGGGCCGGGTCCCGTGCGGCGTGGCGGCTCAAGCGGGACTGAGAGCCGGTGTCGTCGCCCCGGCCGGGCGCTGACCGGCCGGGCGGGACCGGCCGGGTCGGTGGTGGCGCGGACCGGTTCCGGCCGGGCCGCACCACCGCGCGTCTCACGCGTCTTACGCGTCGCTGAACTTCTCCCCCCTCTCCGCCTTCTCCACCAGCAGCGCGGACGGCGCGAACCGCTCCCCGTACGCCGCCTGGAGCTCGCGGGCTCGGGCGACGAATCCGGGCAGCCCGCCCTCGTAGCCGTTGATGTACTGGATGACGCCGCCGGTCCAGCCGGGGAAGCCGATGCCCAGGATGGAGCCGATGTTAGCGTCCGCGACGGAGGTCAGTACGCCTTCCTCGAAGCAGCGGACGGTGTCCAGCGCCTCGGCGAACAGCATCCGCTCCTGCATGTCCCGGAAGGGGATCGCGGCGCCGGCCTTCGTGAAGTGCTCGCGCAGGCCCGGCCACAGGCCGCCCCGCTTCCCGTCGTCGCCGTACTCGTAGAAGCCCCCGCCGCCGCTGCGGCCCGGCCGCCCGAACTCGTCCACCATGCGGTCGATGACGGCGTCGGCCGGGTGCTCCGGCCAGGTGCCGCCGGCCGCCTCGACGGCCCGCCGGGTCTCGTCGCGGATCTTGCGCGGGAGGGTGAGGGTCAGCTCGTCCATCAGGGACAGCACCTTGGCCGGGTAGCCCGCCTGGGCCGCGGCCTGTTCCACGGAGGCCGGTTCGATGCCCTCACCGACCATCGCCACGCCCTCGTTGATGAAGTGGCCGATGACGCGGGAGGTGAAGAAGCCGCGCGAGTCGTTGACGACGATGGGGGTCTTGCGGATCTGGCGTACCAGGTCGAAGGCGCGGGCCAGCGCCTCGTCGCCGGTCTTCCCGCCCTTGATGATCTCGACCAGCGGCATCTTGTCGACGGGCGAGAAGAAGTGCAGGCCGATGAAGTCGGCCGCCCGCTCGACGCCTGTGGCGAGGCCGGTGATGGGCAGGGTGGAGGTGTTGGAACACAGCAGCGCGTCGGGGGCGACGATGTGCTGGATCTCCTGGAACACCTTGTGCTTGAGGGCCGTGTCCTCGAAGACCGCCTCGATGACGGCGTCGCAGCCGGCCAGGTCCTGCGGGTCGGCGGTGGGGGTGATGCGGGCGAGGAGTTCGTCCCGCTCGGCCTCGGTGGTCCGGCCGCGGCTGAGCGCCTTGGCGAGCAGCCCTTCCGAGTACGCCTTGCCCTTCTCGGCCGCCGTCAGGGACACGTCCTTGAGGACGACCTCGATCCCGGCCCTGGCGCAGGAGTACGCGATACCGGCGCCCATCATGCCGGCGCCGAGGACGGCGACCTTCTCCACCGTGCGCGGCGCGATGTCCTTGGGGCGGCTGGCCCCGGAGTTGACGGCCTGGAGGTCGAAGAAGAACGCCTGGATCATGTTCTTGGAGACCTGGCCGGTGACCAGCTCGACGAAGTACCGCGCCTCGATGGTCTGCGCGGTCTCGAAGTCGACCTGGGAGCCCTCGACGGCCGCCGCGAGGATGTTGCGCGGGGCCGGGTAGGGGGCGCCGTTCAGCTGCTTCTTCAGGTTGGCCGGGAAGGCGGGGAGATTGGCGGCGAACTTCGGGTGCGCCGGGGTGCCGCCGGGGATCCTGTACCCCTTGACGTCCCAGGGCTGCTGGGCCTCGGGGTGGGCGTCGATGAACGCGCGCGCCTTCTCGGTCAGCTCCTCGGGGGTGGCCGCGACCTCGTGGATCAGGCCGTTCTCCAGGGCTCGCGCGGCGTTGTACCGAGTGCCCTGGAGCAGCACCTTCAGCAGCGCGTCGGCGATGCCCAGCAGCCGGACCGTACGGACCACGCCGCCGGCCGCCGGGAGCAGGCCGAGGGTCACCTCGGGCAGACCGATCCTGGTGGCGCGGGTGTCGAGCGCGACGCGGTGGTGGCAGGCGAGTGCCAGCTCGTAACCACCGCCCAGGGCCGCGCCGTTGATGGCCGCGACGACGGGCTTGCCGAGGGTTTCGATACGGCGCAGGTCGCGCTTGATGCCCTGCCCCGTCTCGAACGCCTGCTGGGCGTGCTCGGGCGTGACGGCGATCAGGTCGCGCAGGTCGCCGCCGGCGAAGAAGGTCTTCTTGGCGGAGGTGAAGATGACGCCGCGTACGGTGTCCCGCTCGGCCTCCAGGCGGTCGGCGACGGCGGTCAGCGACGCCTTGAAGGCCGCGTTCATCGTGTTGGCCGACTGGTCCGGGTCGTCGAGGACGAGGGTGACGACGCCGGTCTCGTCCTGTTCCCAGCGGATGGTGGTGGATTCACTCATGGGGTGTGTACTCCGTAGTGGGTGCGGACGAGAGTCAGACGCGCTCGACGACGGTGGCGATGCCCATGCCGCCGCCGACGCAGAGGGTGGCCAGGCCGTACCGCTTGTCCTGGCGCTCCAGTTCGTCGACGAGGGTGCCCAGGATCATCGCGCCGGTGGCGCCGAGGGGGTGGCCCAGGGCGATGGCGCCGCCGTTGACGTTGACCTTGTCCAGGCTCAGGCCCATGTCCGCCACGAAGCGCAGCACCACCGCGGCGAACGCCTCGTTGATCTCGACCAGGTCGATGTCGTCGATGGTCAGTCCGGCCTTGGCCAGCGCCTTGCGGGAGGCGGGCGCGGGGCCGGTGAGCATGATCGTGGGCTCGGAGCCGGAGACCGCGGCGGAGACGATGCGGGCGCGCGGGGTGAGTCCGTAGCGCTCGCCGACCTCGCGGGAGCCGATGGCGACCAGCGCGGCACCGTCCACGATGCCGGAGGCGTTGCCCGCGTGGTGGACGTGGTCGATCTTCTCGATCCAGTGGTACTTCTGCAGGGCCACCGCGTCAAAGCCGCCCATGTCACCGATGGTGGCGAAGGACGGCTTGAGGCCGGCCAGCGAGTCGGCGGTGGTGCCGGGCCGCAGGTGCTCGTCGTGGTCGAGGACGACCAGGCCGTTGCGGTCGGTGACGGGCACGACGGAGCGCGCGAAGCGGCCGTCCTTCCAGGCCGCGGCGGCACGCTCCTGGGAGAGGGCGGCGTACTCGTCGACGTCGCGGCGGGAGTAGCCCTCGATGGTGGCGATGAGGTCGGCGCCGATGCCCTGCGGGACGAAGCCGGTGTCGAAGTTGGTCATCGGGTCGGCGAACCAGGCGCCTCCGTCGGAGGCCATCGGGACCCGCGACATCGACTCGACGCCGCCCGCGAGCACCAGGTCCTCCCAGCCGGAGCGGACCTTGGCGGCGGCCATGTTGACCGCTTCGAGGCCGGAGGCACAGAAGCGGTTCTCCTGGACGCCCGCGACGGTGTCGGGCAGCCCGGCGGCGATGGCCGCGATCCGGGCGATGTCCGAGCCCTGGTCGCCGACCGGTCCGACGACGCCGAGCACGATGTCGTCGACGGCGGCCGGGTCGAGGTCCGGGAAGCGGCTGCGCACCTCGTGGATGAGGCCGACGACGAGGTCGATCGGCTTGGTGCCGTGCAGCGCGCCGTTGGCCTTGCCGCGGCCGCGCGGGGTGCGGATCGCGTCGTACACGTACGCTTCGGAAGTCACGGTGAGCAGCCTTTCCAGCTGGCGTTTCGGGTGCGGCGGGGGTGGGGGTGAGGGTGGGGTCCGGGGCGGGTTCGGGGGCGGGCGGGCGCGGGCCGGGCTCCGGGGTCCGGTCCGGGCATGGCCGGGTCGGGCCGGGTCGGGCATGGCCGGGCCTGGCCGGGCCTAGCCGGTCCGGTCCGGTCCGGTCCGGTCAGCCGAGTATCGAGCGGCCGATGATCTCCTTCATGATCTCGGTGGTGCCTCCGTAGATGGTCTGGATGCGGCCGTCGGTGAAGGCCCTGGCGACCGGGTACTCGCTCATGTAGCCGTAGCCGCCGTGCAGTTGCAGACAGCGGTCGGCGACGCGCTTCTGGAGTTCGGTGGCCCACCACTTGGCCATCGAGGCGTGCACGGCGGAGAGGGTCCCGTCGGAGTGGTCCACGATGCAGCGGTCCAGGAACTCGCGGGTGACGGCGCACTCGGTGGCCATCTCGGCGATCTCGAACCGGATGTGCTGGAGCTTGGCGAGCGGCCGGCCGAACGCCTCCCGCTCCTTCACGTACCGGGTGGTGATCTCCAGCAGGTGTTCGGCGGCGGCGATCCCGGCCACCGCGATGCCCATCCGCTCCTGGGCGAGGTTGGTCATCAGGTGGACGAACGCGCCGTTCAGCTCGCCGAGGAGGTTCTCCTTGGGCACCCGTACATCGGTGAAGAACAGCTCGGCGGTGTCCTGCGACTTCTGGCCGATCTTGTCCAGGTTGCGGCCACGCTCGAAGCCCTCCGCGCCGCGCTCGACGACCAGCAGGCTCAGTCCGTGCGCGCCACCCTCGGGCGTGGTTTTGGCGACGACGACGACCAGGTCGGCGAGGATGCCGTTGGAGATGAAGGTCTTGGAGCCGTTCAGCAGCCAGTGGTCGCCGCGGTCCTCGGCGGTGGTGCGGATGCCCTGGAGGTCGGAGCCGGCGCCCGGCTCGGTCATGGCGATGGCGGTGATCGTCTCGCCGCTGCAGAAGCCGGGCAGCCAGCGCCGCTTCTGCTCCTCGGTGGCGAGCTGGGTCAGGTACGGGCCGACGATGTCGTT
This sequence comes from Streptomyces paromomycinus, assembly GCF_003865155.1. Taxonomy (NCBI): domain Bacteria; kingdom Bacillati; phylum Actinomycetota; class Actinomycetes; order Kitasatosporales; family Streptomycetaceae; genus Streptomyces; species Streptomyces paromomycinus. Next base: position 1,439,349 of record NZ_BHZD01000001.1, read on the forward strand.
GTGCAGGCCGACGGCGAGCCCGGCGGCGCCGGCCCGGGTGAACTCCTCGGCCAAAACGGCGGCGTAGCGGAAGTCGGGGCTGCCGCCGCCTCCGTACTCCTCGGCAACGGCCAGGCCCAGCAGGCCCTGCTTGCCCGCCGCGCGCCAGGCGTCGCGGCTGACGATGCCGTCCTTCTCCCACCGGTCGTAGTGCGGCAGGACCTCCCGGTCGAGGAAGGTCCGTACGGTGCGGCGGAAAGCCTCGTGGTCCTCGGTGAAGATCCGGCGCTCCAGCTGCGCGGTCATCGCGGGGTGCCTCCTCGGGTCCGGCAGGGTCCGGCCGGAAGGCCGGTGGGGGTCGGGTGCGGGGTCGGGGGTGCCCATCAGCGGTCCGGTCCCGGGGGCCGGGGGCGGGCGTCCGCTGCCCGGGTGCCGTCCGGCCAGGCCGTCCCGCGACCCGCTCCGGAAGCCGGATCGCGGCGGTCGGTGAGCGCCGGGACCTCCCAGTCGCGGGCCACGTCGACGGTGTCGGCGCCGGGCTGGGCGGGCGGCCGGCGGATCGTGCCGGGAGTGGCGGAGAAGCGTGGGGCCGGTGCGGGCTGGGTGATACCGCCGTGGTCGGCGAAGGTGCCGCGGGCGGCGAGATGCGGGTGGCCGGGGGCCTCCCGCAGCGAGAGCACCGGCGCCACGCAGGCGTCGGACGCCTCGAAGACGGCCGTCCACTGCGCGCGCGTACGGGTCTTGAAGCGGGCGGCGATGGCGGCCCGCAGGTCTTCCCAGGCGGCCAGGTCGTCGCGGGCGGGCGCCTCGTCCTCGATGCCGAGCAGCCGGACGAACTCGTCGTAGAAGCGCTGTTCCAGGGCGCCGACCGCCATGTGGCCGCCGTCGGCGGTCTCGTACGTGCCGTAGAAGGGTGCCGCGCCGTCGAGGAGGTTGGCACCGCGGCGGTCCTGCCAGCCGCCTGCCGCGAGCATGGCGTGAATCATCGCGGTGAGGTGGGCGGTGCCGTCGACGACGGCCGCGTCCACGACCTGGCCGCGGCCGCCCTCGGCCTGGGCGTGCCGGAGCGCGGCCAATACACCGACGACCAGGTAGAGGGAGCCGCCCGCGTAGTCGCCGAGCAGGTTGGCGGGGACGGCGGGCGGGCCTCCGGGCGGGCCGATCATGCCGAGCGCGCCGGTGACGGCGATGTAGCCGATGTCGTGTCCGGCGGTCGCGGCCAGCGGCCCTTGCTGGCCCCAGCCGGTCATCCGGCCGTACACCAGCCGCGGGTTGCGCTCCAGGCAGGCGTCCGGGCCGATGCCCAGGCGCTCGGCGACGCCGGGGCGGTACCCCTCGATCAGGACGTCGGCGCGCTCGGCGAGGTCGAGCACCTGGCCGGGCCCTTCGGCGGACTTCAGATCCACCAGCACGGAGCGTTTGTTGCGGTTGGTGAGGTCGTACGCCGGGTCGACGCCGAGGCCGGAGCCGCCGGGCCGGTCGACGCGCACCACATCGGCGCCGAGGTCGGCCAGGAGCATCGCGGCGAACGGACCGGGCCCGATGCCGGCCAGCTCCACCACGCGCACCCCGCTCATCGGGCCGTTCCCTGTCCCTGCCATCGGGCCCCCTGAGCTCCGCAGCACTGTGACACTTCTGATGTAACACTCGCGATGTTAAGAACGTGTTCCACTTTCCACAAGCCCCCACGACACCGGACCGGTACGGAAAAAGCCCGTGGCGGCGGTGGTCAACTCCCACCGCCGCCACGGGCCTTCACGCGCCACCTCACCAGTGGCGCGCTCCCCCGTCGGAACCGGCGATGGCCCCGCACACGGATATGGACCGCCACACCATCGCCATCACCCCTCCCGCGCCGGACCGGCCGTCCGCCGGTCACCGGGCGACCGTCCGTCGATCGCCACGAGAACCACGCTAGCGGCGACCACTGACAACGGCCCGCAAGCCGATCATGGAGGGACAATGGCCGAATGCCTCACACGCACCTCGCATCCCCGTTGTTCGACATCAGCCACGGTCAGGGCCTCCGCCAGTTCGCCGAACTGGCCCTGGCGCTGGTCCTGTCCTCCCTCATCGGGCTGGAGCGGCAGGTCCAGCAGAAGAGCGCGGGACTGCGGACCCACACCCTCGTCGGCGTGGGCAGCGCGCTCTTCATGGAGGTGTCGGTCCACGGCTTCTACGCGCTGCTGGGCGCGGACGGCGTCGCGCTGGACCCGTCCCGGGTGGCCGCGCAGATCGTCTCGGGCATCGGCTTCATCGGCGGCGGCCTGATCTTCGTGAAGAAGGACGCGGTACGGGGCCTGACGACCGCCGCGACGATCTGGCTGACCTGCGCCATCGGTATGGCCTGCGGCGGCGGCCTGCCCCTGCTGGCCCTGGGCGCGACGCTCGTCCACTTCCTCGTGGTCCGCGGGTTCCCGAAGCTGTTCTCGGAGCGGCGGCGTGCGCCGTTCGTCGAGCGCGTCGAACTGCGCCTGAGCTACCGTGCTCAGCACGGTCTGCTGGGCCGGATGCTGGAGATGTGCACCAGCAGCGGCTTCCAGGTGACCGACGTCCAGGTGGAGACGGGCTCGGACGACCAGGTGCCGGCCGAGGTGCTGCTCCGGCTGGAGGGTCCGGGCTCGGCGCACGCGCTCGTGGAACAGCTGACGGAGCTGGACGGCGTGCGCGGGGTGTCCCTGGGGCGGGAGTCGGACCGTACGGAGTGACGGACGGGAACAGGGCGTCGGCCCGTACGGAGTGACGGACGGGAACAGGGCGTCGGCCCGTACGGAGTGACGGTCCGGGGCAGGAAATCAGGAAGCAGGAGAGCAGGGGAGGCGGCGTGGTGAGCACGGTCTGGCAGGACACCGACGCGGGGGTGCTGCGGCTGCCCTCCGGACGCACGGTCCGGGGCCGCGGCCTGCGCCGCCCGCTGCCGCCGGGTCCGGCACCTGACTTCGCCGTGTACCTGCTCGGCAAGGAGCCGCCCGAGGTGCCCTGGGAGGCCCGCTGGCTGCGCTGGCCGGACTTCCGCCTGCCGAGCGACCGCGCCCGGGCCCGGGAACTCTTCGGCGAGGTCTGGGAACGCGCGAAGACGGAACGGGTCGAGGTCGCCTGCGGTGGCGGCCGCGGCCGTACGGGTACGGCGCTGGCCTGTATCGCCGTCCTGGACGGGGTACCGGCCGGGCAGGCGGTGGACTTCGTCCGCGGCGCCTACGACCACCGCGCCGTCGAGACGCCCTGGCAGCGGCGCTACGTCCGTCACTTCGGGCGCTGACGGCCGGACTCGCCCGCCGTGCCCGCCCCGGCCCCGGCTTCGCCCCCGGCCTCGGCGGGCACCAGGTGGTCCCCCACCGCCTCGCGGTTCAGCAGGCGCGCGAGCCGCACCGGTACGTCGCCGCCCACCAGGACGATGACGACCAGCGTCAGCCCGAAGGTGAGGAGGGCCAGCGCCCGGCCCAGTGTCATGCCCTCGGCGAGCCGGGCGCCGAGCACCGGGGCGACCGCCCCGCCGAGCGCGCCGACGTTGTAGACGAAGCCGAGTGACGCCGCGCGGACCGCGGTCGGGAAGTGCCCGGCGATGTACTTGGGCAGGATGCCCGAGATGCCCTGGCCGAGGGCGAGCAGCCCGAAGAGCAGGACGCCCAGGGCGACCAGGCTGTCCTGGACGGCGAACACCGGGAAGACGAACACGAGGGAGAGCAGCAGCGTCCCGGCGTACGCGCGGCGGGTGCCGAACCGGTCCCCCACGAAACCGGCCAGCCAGCAGCCCGCCATCGTGCCGAATCCGGCGTAGTACATCACGTCCGCGACCTGGGCGGGCGCGTACCCCAGTTCGGTCTTGAGATAGGTGGGCAACAGGGCCTGGACGGGCCAGCTGTAGAGGAACGCGCAGAACACGGTGAGCGTCAGGGACACGTACAGCACCCAGCCGCGCCGCCCGCCGAGCTGGACGGCGAAGGCGGTCAGGCAGAGCGCGGCGAGCGCCGCGAGCCAGGGTGTGTGTCCCGCACCGGCCGGAGTGAAGACGCAGAAGAGGGCGGCGGACGCGACCGCCGCGAGCAGGACGTTGAGCCGCCGCCTGGCACGTCCGGCGAACAGCGGGCCGAAGGGGCGGGGACGCGCTCCGGCCGCTTCGACCTCCGCGCTCCAGTCGCCCGCCTCCGGGAGCGATCTGCGGACCCAGAGCGCCACCAGTACCGGCAGCACCCCGATCCAGAACATCCAGCGCCAGCCCCAGTGGGGCACGACCCACTGGTACAGCTGGGCGGCGAGCACCGTGCCGCCCGCGTAGCCGGATATGAGGAAGCCGGAGGCCCGGTTGCGCACGGGGGCGGGCCAGCTCTCCAGGACGTACGTGGCGCTGGCGCTGTACTCCCCCGCCATGCCCATGCCGATCACCAGCCGGGCGGCGAACAGGCTGGTGTAGTCCCAGGCGAAGCCGCAGGCGAAGGTGCCGAGGGAGTACAGCAGGATGCTGGCGATCATCGCGGCCTTGCGCCCGTACCGGTCGCCCGCCGCGCCCAGGAGCGCTCCGCCGAGCCAGCGGGTGATGAACGCGCCGGACACCAGGGAGGCCGCACCGGCCGTGCTCAGTCCGAACGTGCCGGCGATCTCGGTCAGCACGAGGGTGATCAGGACGAAGTCGAAGCCGTCCAGGAGGTAGCCCACCCAGGCCGCGAACATCGACTTCCACTGGCGGGGCGTCACCTGCCGGTACCAGGGCGGATACCGGTCCCGGGGGCCCTTCGCGCGGCGCGCCCTCACAGCAGTCCGGCTTCTTCCAGGCACCGCCGGACCGTGCCGACGGCGGCTTCGTCCAGCGGGAGCTGCGGCGGCGCGGTGGCCGGGCAGTCGATCACACCCTGGAGATGCAGGGCCGCCTTGAAGGCGCCCAGGGCGGAGGAGTTGCGGCCCATCACCGCCGGGTCGCCCGCGTCGGTGAGGGCGAAGAGGGCGGCGAGCCGGCCCTGTTCGGCGGCGGCCTCGCGCCAGCGGCCCGCCGCGGCGTGCTCGTAGAGGCGTACGTAACCGTGCGGATCGACGTTGCCGAGGCCGGGGACGACTCCGTGGGCGCCCGCCAGCAGGGCGCCGTCCACAGTCAGTTCCGACCCCGTGAGCACGGAGAAGACCGGCGCCTGGGCGCGGACGCGCACCAGCAGGCGCCGCAGCGCCCCGTCCTCGCCGCTGCTGTCCTTCAGACCGGCCAGCACGCCGTCGCGGGCGAGCGTGAGCACCGTGTCGAGCGGGAGTTTGGTGTGCACGGCCATCGGGATGTCGTACGCGAACAGCGGCAGGTCCGCGCCGTCCCGTACCCGGGTGAAGTGGTCGGCGATCTCGGCGGGGTGGGTGCGGGTGTAGAAGGGCGCGGTGGCCACGATCGCGTCGGCGCCCAGGCTCCGGGCGGTGCGGGCGTGTTCCAGGACCCGGGCGGTCGTCATGTCGATGGCTCCGGCCAGTACGGGCAGCCGCCCTCCGGCCGCCTCGATCACCGTCTCGACGACGGTGCGGCGCTGCGCGTCGGTCAGGTAGGCGGCCTCGCCGCTGGAGCCGAGGACGAACAGCCCGCTCACCCCGGCGCCGGCCAGGCGGGTGGTGAGCGCGGCCAGCGAGCGGGTGTCGACCCGGCCGTCCGGGGTCAGCGGGGTGCACAGCGGCGGGACGACGCCGGTGAGCGGCGCGGGGAGCCGTACGGAGCGGGGTCCGGAGTGCGGCGCGGACGGGAGCATCGGTGACCAGCTTTCTGCTCGTGCCGCGTGCCGGGCGGGGGGACCGGGTGCGGCCCGGTCGGCCGGGGGCGTCGCGGCCGGCCGCCCGGCCAGGAACATTCCGGACGTCGGACGTCCCATGTTGGCGGACGTGCGGGTGAATGTGGACCAGCCGCCCAGGCGTGTCAAGACCGCCTGCGCAGGCCCCCTCGTTGACGGCCGGCCGGCCGCTGCCTAGCGTGGCGCCGCACCGGCCGGCGCCACGGCCGGGAAACCGATGCGGAGGCAGGCGTGAGCGCACGGCAGGACACCGCAGCACGACCCCACGACCTGGTGCTGTTCGGCGCCACCGGATTCGTGGGGCGGCTGACCGCCGCGTACCTGGCCCGGCACGCCCCCGAGGGCTGCCGCTGGGCGCTGGCCGGCCGCGACCGCGGAAAGCTCGCCCGGCTGCGGGACGAGCTGGCGCGGACCGATCCGGCCTGCGCGGACCTGCCCCTGCTGTGCGCCGACACCGAGGACCCCGGCTCGCTGCGCACGCTCGCCGCGAGCACCCGCGTGCTCGCCACGACCGTCGGCCCGTACCTCAGTTACGGGGACGCGCTGGTCGCCGCCTGCGCGGAGGCGGGTACGGACTACGCCGACCTGACCGGTGAGGCGGAGTTCGTCGACCGGACGTATGTGCGCTACGACGCGGCGGCGCGTGCGTCGGGCGCGCGACTGGTGCACGCCTGCGGTTTCGACTGCGTACCGCCCGACCTCGGCGTGCACTTCACGGTCGGCCAGTTGCCGGCCGGCGTCCCGCTGCGCGTCGACGGCTTCGTACGGAGCAACGGCGCCATCTCCGGAGGAACACTGGCCTCCGCCCTGACGGCGGCCTCGCGCCCGCTCGGCATGGTGCGCGCCGCCCGCGATCGGCAGCGTCTGGAAGGGCGGCCCGCGGACCGCACCGTACGGGCGCCGCTCGGACGGCCGTACCGCAACGGCGTCGTACGGGCCTGGGCCCTGCCGCTGCCGACGCTCGACCCCCAGGTGGTCGCGCGCTCGGCGGCCGGACTGGAGCGGTACGGGCCCGACTTCACCTACCGCCACTTCGCCGCCGTCAAGTGGCTGCCGGTCGCCGTGGGCGGTGTGCTGGGCGCGGGCGCCGCGTGCGCGGTCGCGCAGGTGCCGCCCGCGCGCCGCTGGCTGTCGGGGCGGCTGGCGCCGGGCGCGGGGCCGGACGAGGAGCGCCGGGCGCGCAGTACGTTCTCCGTGCGGTTCGTCGGTGAGGGCGGTGGACGGCGCGTCCTGACGGAGGTCTCGGGCGGCGACCCGGGGTACGACGAGACGGCGAAGATCCTCGCGGAGTCGGCGCTGAGCCTGGCCTTCGACGATCTGCCCGCGACGGCCGGGCAGGTGACCACGGCGGTCGCGATGGGTGACGCGCTGACCGGGCGGCTGCGGCGGGCGGGCATCACGTTCCGGGTGGTCGCCGAGTCCATGTCGGGGGCGAGCGGGGTGCTCTGACGGGCGGCGGGCAGCCGAGTGGCCCGTGGCCGCTTCTGCTCTCCGGCCGCCCGGCGCGCCCTCAGCCGGCGCGCGCCTCCGACAGGGCGCGCCGGCACAGCGCGTCGGCGGCCCGGGTCGTCTCGGGGATGCGGTACCGGGGCGACAGATGGAGGGTGTGCGCGCAGGCCCGGTCGAGGTCGATGCGGTGGCCCACGGACACGAAGACCGGCTTGACGCCCTTCTGCGTACGCAGTGCCCGTCCGACCACCTCGTCGCGGCCGTCGGCGGTGCCGTCGAGCAGGGGTGAGGACGCGCCGCGTTCCTCGCCCGGCAGTTCGTAGCGCGAGGTGAAGGGGTTCTTGGCGACGCCGATGGTGGGCAGGCCGGTGAGCACGCCCAGGTGGCTGGCGAGGCCGAAGCGGCGCGGGTGGGCGAGCCCGTAGCCGTCGCAGACCACCAGGTCCGGTGTGCGGCCGAGGCGGCGGAGGGCGTCGACCACGGTGGGGATCTCCCGGAAGGCCAGCAGTCCCGGCACGTACGGGAAGGCGACCCGGCCCACGGCGGTGGCCTCCTCCACGACCGCGAGGGTGACGCCGTCCAGGGCGACGGCCGCCGCGGCCACCAGGTCGCGTTCGTCGTCGTAGGCGACGTCCACGCCGACGACCGTTCCGGCGAACCCCGGCTCGGGCCCGGACTGCGCGGTCCGTACCCGGGCGCGCAACCGGTCCTGGGTCGCGAGCGCCGCGGCCTCGTCGGTGGGCCAGTGGGCCAGTTCGTCTTCGAGGGAGAGCGTGGCGTCGTTCGTCATGGTGGGGCAACGGTATCGAAAGGGTGGACGGGAAATTCGCTGTGGGCGGCGGCGGCCGTGTGTGATGATGCGCGCGGCGCGCGGCCGGTCGCGACCGGTGGCCCGCGCGACGGAGCCCGGTCCGTGCAGGCGCACAGGAGCGCGGAAGCACAAGTGCTGTGGAGCGGGAATGTTCGCGATATCGCTGGGCGACGACGGTGCCGAACTGCGGCCCCTGGAGCCGTACCACGCGGAGGAGTACCTGGCGCACATCGAGCGCGGCCGGGAGTACATCGGCCGCTGGATCCTCCTGGCCGATGCCAGCACCGATCTCTCCTCGGCCCGTGCGTTCCTCCAGTCGTATGCGGACCGGGCGGCCGCCGACCGGGGGCGGCTGTACGGGATCTGGGTGGACGGCACGCTCGTCGGCGGCGTCCTGTTCAGCTCGTTCGACACCGCCGCCGGGATCTGCGAGGTCGGCTGCTGGCTGGAGGAGACGGCCGTCGGGCGCGGGCTCGTGACGCGGGCGATGCGGGTGATCCTCGACTGGGCGGTCGAGGACCGCGCTATCCACCGTGTGGAGTGGCGGGCGGCCGCAGGGAACACGGCGAGCAGCAAGCTGGCCGAGCGGCTCGGGCTGGTACGCGAAGGAGTCCTGCGGGAGAGCTACCCGCTGCGCGGCGTACGCCACGACATGGAGGTCTGGTCGGTGCTGGCCCCGGAGTGGCGCAAGCTGCGGGCGGCCGAACGGTGACCTGGGGCGCGCCCGCCGGGCGCGCCGTACCGGGAGCGGTCATGGGGGCGGCGCCGACCTCGGCAGGTCCTCCAGCAGGGTGCCGAGCGCGCCGGTGACCAGCGCGCAGACGGCGTCCGGGTCGGCGTCGGCCAGCGGCTGCTTGCCGACGACCACCCGCATCAGGCCGATGCCGAGCATCCACGACAGGGCGAGGTCGGCGCGCAGCCCGCGGTCGTCGGCCGCGCTGAGCGTGGCGAGCACCCGCGCGTAGTCGTCCCCCATCTCCCGTACGGCGGTGGTGATCTCGTCACTGTCCCCGATGGAGCGCAGGAACGTCTCCAGGGCACGGTCACCCGCGTCCGCACCCCGGTGGCCGAGCATTCCGCGCAGCGCCGCCTCGAACAGTTCGCCGGGTGGGGTGCTGTGCAGCTGCTCCTGGCCGCCGAGCGCCACCACCTCGCCGAACAGGGCCTTCTTCGACCCGAAGTAGCGGAAGAGCAGGGCCTGGTTGACCCCGGCCCGTTCCGCGATGTCGCGTACGGTCGCCCGCTCGTAGCCCCGCTCGGCGAACAGCGCGGCCGCCGCCTCCAGAAGCAGCAGACGGGTGCCCTGGGCCCCACGGCGCCGGGTGGCGCCGCCCGTGCCCGGCGCCGGGGCGGGCTCGCCCGGCGCGCGGTCCGTACCCGGCTCGTCCGATACGCGGTCCGTACCGGGCGCGTCGGCCGCCGGTTCCGTACCGGGCACGTGCGGCGCGCGGTCCGTACCGGGTACCGGCCCGGCCACCGGCTCGCTCCCGTCCATCGGCGTACTCCTCTCGTCCCTTTCCGCGTCCGCGGGGCCCGACGCCCCGCCAAGCCGAAGATCGCGCAAGGCCGTTGACCGTACCAAGAACACCCCTCTACTTTGTAAGCAGTTGCTTACACGAGGGAGGCCCCCGGTGACCACAGCCGACACGATGCCCCTTGCCTACCCGTTCAACGAACCCGACGGACTGGCCCTGTCCGACACCTACGAACAGATCCGCGACCAACCCGGACTGCTGCGGGTGCAGATGGCGTACGGCGAACCCGCCTGGCTCGCCACCCGCTACGCCGACGCGCGGCTGGTCCTCGGCGACCGGCGCTTCAGCCGCGCGGAAGGGCTCAACCACGACGAACCGCGGCAGGCCGAAGGCCAGCGCAACAGCGGGATCCTGAGCATGGACCCGCCCGACCACACCCGGCTGCGCACCCTCGTCGCCAAGGCGTTCACCGTCCACCAGGTGGAGAAGCTGCGGCCGTGGGTACGGGAGCTGACGCACCAGCTGATCGACGAGCTGGAGGCCGCGGGACCGCCCGTCGACCTCGTGGACCGCTACGCCCTGCCCATCCCGGTCGCGGTCATCTGCCGGATGCTCGGCGTACCCGAGGAGGACCGGCCCAAGTTCCGTGCGTGGAGCGACGCGGCGCTGTCCACCAGCTCCCTGACGGCCGAGGAGTTCGAGGCCAACCGGGAGGAACTGCGCGCCTACATGGCGAAGTTGATCGAGGATCACCGCGTCACGCCGCGGGACGACATCATGACGCGGCTGATCGAGGCCCGGGACGTCGGCGACCGGCTCAGCGAGCTGGAACTGATCGACCTGTGCGTCGGCATCCTGGTCGCCGGACACGAGACCACCGCCACCCAGATCCCCAACTTCGTGCTCTCGCTCCTGGACCACCCCGGCGAGCTGGCGCGGCTGCGCGCGGAGCCCGCGCTCGTCAAGAGCGCCGTCGAGGAGCTGCTGCGCTTTGTACCGCTGGGCAGCGGCGCGGGCTTCCCCCGCTACGCCACCGAGGACATCGAGGTGGGCGGCACGCTCGTCCGGGCGGGTGAACCGGTCCTGGTCGCCGTGGGCGCGGCCAACCGGGACGCGCTGCGCTTCGACGAGCCGGGCACCCTCAACATCGCCCGCGACGGCAACCAGCACCTCGGCTTCGGGCACGGGGTGCACCACTGCCTCGGCGCGCCGCTGGCCCGGCTGGAGCTCCAGGAGGCGCTGGTCGCCCTGCTCACCCGCTTCCCCGGGCTGCATCTCGCGGGGGACGTGGTGTGGAAGGACCAGATGCTGGTCCGCGGGCCGCGCGAGATGCCGGTGGGGTGGTGAGCCGGATGACCTGGAAGGCCTCGATCGACGGGCAGCAGTGCATGGCGTCGGGGATGTGCGCCGGCATCGCCCCCGGCATCTTCGTCCTGGACGGGCCGCACGCCCGGCCGCTGAAGGAGGAGATTCCCGAGGACGAGGACGCGCTGGACGCGGCCGACTCCTGTCCGGCCATGGCGATCCTGATCCAGGACGGTGACACGGTGGTGGGGCCGCGGCCGTGACGGGCTCGGCGTGACGGGCTCGGCGTGCCGGGGCGGGCGTGAGGTGCGGGTGAGGCGGGGCGGATGCGTGGCCGGCGGGTCGCCCCCGAACGGCCTATGCCGGTACGGCCGCCCCTCACCCGTCTGTCCCCGCCCGGCGCGGGCAAATCGCCGACCGCGTGTCGGCGCAGTGACCTGCCGCAACGCCACCCGGCACGGACCGACACGCCGGAGGGCGGCACCATACCTGACGAAGCCTCACCGGGCGGGGACGGCGCGCCGAGGCTTATCTCGAATGCGTCAGCGCGGATCCATCCGATCCACCGCGGCGCACCCGTGCCGCCTCCGCGCTGCCGGAGGATCAACCATGCGTCCCACCCGCATCATCGCCGCTTCCGGCCTGACCATCGCCGCGCTGGGCCTGTCGACCGGCGCCGCGCTCGCCAAGCCGGTGGCCTCCACCAGCCCGAAGCTCGTCGGCCCCGGCGGAGCCGTCACCGTCACCGTCACCTGCGACACGGGCAAGGCCCAGCGCATCGCCGCCTCCTCGCAGGGCTTCCGCAGCGGCACGATCTGGCTCCACCGCACCCACAAGCACGGCAAGACGTACCGGGGGACCGCCCGGGTGGCGTCCCAGCTGACCGGCGGACCGAACCACCTGGGCCGCTACTCGACCTGGGGCGTGAACGGGAACTGCCCGGACGGCAAGCAGTGGATGACCACCTTCAAGACGGACGCCAGGCTGCCGCACGGCAAGGTGCACACGGGCGTCGGCAGCACCAGCAAGGACTCCAACACCACGGAGATCGTCGCCGGTGCCGCGGTCCTGGCCACCGCGGCGGTCGGTGGCACCTACTTCCTGCGCCGCCGCCAGAACCACCAGTCCTGACGGCCCGCTCCACCGGTTCCATTTGTTCCACGGCGCTGGGGCCGCTGTGCCCGTGCCGGGTCCCCACCTCCCGGCCCGGCGGGGCACAGCGGCCCGGGCATGTGCCGGACGGGGGCGGCGGCCATACCGGGGCACGCGGCAGTACCGGGGCACTCGGCAGTACCGGGGCACGCGGCGGTAGCCGGGCACGGGCTGCGGGCCGCAAGCTGCGGGCTTCCGGCGCAGTCCGGGCCGCATGGTGATCACCGCCGCATACGATGGCACTCATGTTCGTACTGGAGCTGACCTACACCGCGCCGCTGGAGCGCGTCGACGCCGCCCTGCCCGACCACGTGGCATGGCTGAAGAAGCACTACGCGGCCGGGCACTTCCTGGCCGCCGGGCGCAAGGTGCCGCGCGACGGCGGCGTCATCCTCGCCTCCGTCGCCGACCGGGCGACGGCCGAGCGGATCGTGGCGGAGGACCCCTTCACGATCGCGGGCGTCTGCGACTACCGGATCACCGAGTTCGTGGCCACCACGACGGCGCCGGAGCTGGAGCCTTACCGGGAACAGCTGCCGCCGTCCTGAGCGAGCAGCGCGCTGATCTCCTCATGCAGCGCGGTCGGCACCTCGGTCCCCCAGCGCGCCGCCGCCTCGCCTGCCAGCTCCCGGCTCCACTGCCAGCCGGCCCGCGCCGCCGTCCTTACGGCCGGGAGCACGGCGGGAGCGGTGGTCGCCGTGTAACGGTCGCGGTCGGCGGCCGGCAGGTCCTGTTCCAGGGCGCGGCTGGGGGTGAGCCAGTGTGTGGTGGACCCGCGCAGCAGGCGGCACAGCTGGAGCTGCTGCGGGGCGACGACCGTGTGCATCAGGGCGTGTGCGCGGGCCGTCTCGCCGCGTTCCAGGACGTGGGCGAGCATCAGCGTCCAGTTGGTGAGCTCGTCGGTGAGCTGCTGAGCGGTCGGGGCCGGCTCGGGCGGGCAGGGGTCGGCGAGGTGGCGGGCCGCGGCGGTCAGCCGTCCGTCCCGGTCCAGCAGGACGGCGGCGCCGGGGTCCGGCAGGTGGACCATGCCACGCCAGGTGGGCACCTCGTCGATGCCCGGACCGGCGGCCACGAGGTGGAACTCGCCGCGCATCAGGTCGTCGAAGACGACGGCCAGGATGCCGTACATGTTGGTGCAGGCCAGCTTCAGCGGGGCGATGCGCCCCACGAACTCCCGGCCGTCGAAGGTGCCGGCGTGCGCGTCACGGACGTACAGGTACGCCTCGATGTCGGAGTGGGCGTCGGCCTCACCGAGGGTCCACGAGCCGTAGAGCAGGACGCCCTCCAGCCGGGGCTCGGCCGCGGCCAGCTCGCGCAGGCGCGCGATGCGGCGGTCGAGTTCAGGGCAGGGCGAAACGGGGGTGTGCGGCATGGGTGGTGTCTCCTGAGCAGGTGTACGGGCATACGGACGGACACCACCGGTCCGGCGGCACCCGCCGGACCGGTGGTCCTGGACTCACGTCCGTCTGCTCAGATGAAAATGCCCATGGGCCGGATCGTACGGCCGTGACCGGAGCGGGGCCAGCGGTTTTCCGCGGTGTCGCGCGGCCGGCCCCCGGTCCTACGGGGCCGGGGTGGGCCAGCGGCCCCCGTTGAGCCAGAATCCCTGGATCTCCTCCAGTTGCCGCCCCTTGGTCTCGGGGGCGGTGCACGCGGCGAAGACCAGCGCGCCGAGCGCGAGGACGCCGAGGCCCGCGAAGGTCGTCGCGGCTCCCGCCCAGGACATCAGGGACGGGAAGAACTGCGCGATGAGGAGGTTCGCGACGAGGTCGGCGGTCAGCATCGCCGACGCGCCGGTGGAGCGCAGCTGGGCGGGGAACGCCTCGCTGGCGTACACCCAGATCAGCGAGCCGAAGCCGAAGTTGAAGGCGGCGGTGAAGAGCAGGATGGCGCCGAAGCCGATCCACGTGCCGGAGCCCTTGAGGTCCCCGAAGCCGAACACGGCGGTCAGGACGCCGAGCATGGCCGTCATCGTGGCGATGCCGGAGAGCAGGACGACGCGGCGGCCGAGCCGGTCGATGATGAGGATGGCGAGGACCGTCGCGGCCAGGGAGGCCAGCTGTACGAAGGAGGGCAGCAGGAAGTTCTGGCCGTCGCCGGTGAAGCCCATCTCCTCGAAGATCTGCGGGCTGTAGTACGTCACCGCGTTGATGCCGGTGATCTGGCAGAAGAAGCCGAGCCCGAGGACGAAGAGCGCGGCGCGCGCGTACGGCTTGCGCAGCAGCGAGCGCAGCGACCCGCCGCTCTCCTCGGCCAGGGCGGCCCGGACCGCCTCGGTCTCGGCGTGCGGGTCGACGTCGGGGTCGGTCAGCGTCATGACCTCGACGGCCTTGTCGGTCCGGCCCTTGAGGACGTACCAGCGGGGCGTGTCGGGGAGCCGGAACAGCGGGATCAGCACGAGGGCGGCGGGGACCGCGGACAGGCCCAGCATCAGCCGCCAGTGGCCGCCGTCGGACAGTCCCCAGTTCACGAAGTACGTGAGGCAGATGCCGGCGACCGTGGCGACCTGGTACGCGGCCACCGAGGCACCGCGGGTGCGCGCCGGTGACGACTCGGCGATGTACAGCGGTGCGGCCACGATCGAGATGCCGATGGCGACGCCGAGCAGGAACCGTACCGTGTCCAGGACGACGACGTTCGGGGCGAGCGCGGAGAGCGCCACGAAGACCGTGTAGGACCCGGCGACGATCAGCATGGCGGCCTTGCGGCCCAGCGCGTCGGCCAGCTTGCCGCCGATCAGCGCGCCCAGGATCGACCCCAGCACCAGGATGCTGTTGACCAGGCCCTTCTCGGTGTCGCTGAGGTGGAAGTCCTCGCTCAGGAACACCAGGGCACCGGAGATGCTGCCGGTGTCGTAGCCGTAGATGACGCCGACGACGGCTCCGGTGAGGGCGAAGAGCCGGCCGGTGCGCCGGGGTGGCGGGCCCTCGGGGCCCGGCGGCGAGGACGGTGACTGCGTGGAGCGCGTTGCAACGGACATGGGGAGTCCTTTGTGACGACTGTCGGCGGAACGGCCTTGCTGCGTGACGATCACCGCGGCAGCTGCCGGTGGACGGCCGGTGAGCGGGCGTACCGCCCGGAGCCGGCGCCGGCAGCACTGTCCGACGGCCGCCGCTCCACTGCGGCTGCATGAGTGATCTTGCGAGTATTCGACTCCCTTCAGTCATGTGTCAACAGTCACCGGGGGCGGCCGGGTCCCTCGCATACCTCCTGTACGGAGCGCCAGTTCACTGCCTATCCCTTCCCGCCATACGGGCACGCCCACCCTTTCGAGGGATGGATTACGCCGCAGTGCGTGCGTAGAGTTGCTTGCAATCGAGCATGATGTTGCAAGTTCACGCAGACAACTGGAGGGCGTCGTGAGCGGGACCTCGTACATGGAGCAGGAGCTGCGCAGCCAGCCGGACACCTGGCGGGAGGCGGCACGGATCGGCGGCGCGGACACCCCGCTGCCCGGCGCCGGCGAGCGGGTCGCGGTGGTGGGCTGCGGCACCTCCTGGTTCATGGCGCAGGCGTACGCCGCCCTGCGGGAGGATGCCGGGCTGGGAGTGACGGACGCCTTCGCCGCCTCGGAGGCGTTCCTCGGCGCCGACCGGGGCTACGACGCCGTCGTGGCGATCACCCGCTCCGGGACCACGACCGAGGTGCTGCGCCTGCTGGAACAGGTGAAGGGGCGCATCCCGACGGTGACCGTGCTCGGTGACCCCGACACCCCGGCGACCGCGCTGTCGGACGCGACGGTCACCCTGCCGTTCGCCGACGAGCAGTCCGTGGTGCAGACCCGGTTCGCGACGACCGCGCTCGCGCTGCTGCGGGCCCACCTCGGCGAGGACCTGTCCGGCGCGGTGCGCGACGCGGAGGAGGCGCTGACCGCGCCCGTGGAGAAGGAGTGGCTGGACGCCGAGCAGTTCTCCTTCCTCGGCACGGGCTGGACGTACGGGCTGGCCAACGAGGCGGCGCTGAAGATGCGGGAGGCCTCGCAGAGCTGGACGGAGTCCTACCCCGCGATGGAGTACCGCCACGGCCCCATCTCCATAGCGGCACCGGGCCGCGTGACCTGGGTGTTCGGCCCGGTGCCGGAAGGCCTGGAGGCGGAGGTCGCCCGGACCGGCGCCGGGTTCGTGCGGCACGGGCGCGACCCGCTGGCCGATCTGGTGCTGGTGCAGCGGATCGCCCTGGAGCGGGCCCGCGCCCGCGGCCTGGACCCCGACAACCCGCGCAGCCTGACCCGGTCGGTGATGCTCACGGCGCCGGAACCGGCGGCCGGGTAGCGGGGCAGGTGGCCAGGTAGCGGGGCGGGAGGCCAGGTTGCGGGGCGGGAGGCCAGGTAGCGGGGCGGGAGGCCAGGTTGCGGGGCAGGAGGCCGGACAGCGGGGCGGGTGGCTGTACGGGCCGGATGCACCGTGCGGGTTCCGCCCGGGAGTCCGGGGCCCGCCCACCCGCTCCCCTGCCCTCCGCCTTCGCCACCCCGCACCGTGCACGCCCGCACCCGTCCCGTCCACGAACCGCCGGAAACGGCCGTGCCCCGCGTTCCGTTCCGCCTTCCGTGTTCCGCCTTCCGTGTTCCGCCTTCCGTGTTCCGTGTTCCGTGTTCCGTGTTCCGTGTTCCGCAAGGGAGTCAGGACCCCATGCCCCTCGTCCCCACCTCGTCGATCGTCACCGCCGCCCGTGAGGCGCGGGCCGGCGCCGCGGCGTTCAACGTCATCCACCTGGAGACCGCCGAGGCGCTCGTCACGGCCGCCGAGCGCAGCGGCTTCCCGGTCATCCTCGGCATCAGCGAGAACTGCATCCGCTACCACGGCAGCCTGCTGCCCATCGTCCGCGCCACCCTCGCGCTGGCCGAGGCGTCCCCCGCCCGGGTCGCCGTGCACCTGGACCACATCACCGAACCGGACCTGGTGCGGGCGGGGGTCGAGGCCGGGGTGCGGTCGGTGATGGTGGACGCCTCGGCCCTGCCGTACGAGGAGAACGTCGCCGCCACGGCGGAGCTGACCGCCTGGTGTCACCAGCGCGGCGCCTATGTCGAGGCCGAGCTGGGCGAGGTCGGGGGCAAGGACGGTGTGCACGCGCCCGGTGCCCGTACAGACCCCGACGAGGCGCTGGCGTTCGTCCGGTCGACCGGGGTGGACGCGCTGGCCGTCGCCGTCGGCTCCTCCCACGCGATGCACGAACGCACCGCTGTCCTGGACAAGGAGCTGATCGGGGCGCTGGCCGGGAAGCTGCCGGTGCCGCTGGTGCTGCACGGCTCCTCCGGCGTGCCCGACGACGAACTGCGCCGGGCCGTCGCGGCCGGCATGACGAAGATCAACATCTCCACCCATCTGGTCTCCGTCTTCACCCGCAGCATCCGGGACACCCTGGACGCCGACCTCACCCTCGTCGACTCGCGCAAGTACGTGAAACCGGCACGCGAGGCCGTGGCCCAGGAGGCCGCCCGGCTCCTGGCACTGCTCGGCGCTCCGGCCGCGGTACCGGGCCAGTCGGCAGCCGCGGAGGCGCCCGTGCAGAAGTGATCCGTGTCAGAAGTGACCCGTGCAGCAGTGAGACGCGTGCGTCGGGGGCGCGCGGCTCCGGCGGAGTGCCGACGGAGTGTGTGCTCCGATGCGGTGTGTGCTCCGGTGGGTGGGCGGCGCCGGGCGGGGTCCCCTCGGCGACGGTCGCGAAAACGCTTGCGTACCCTCCCACCAGGGGGTGTACGTGGCGCCTGGCTCCCTCGCCCCCGGCCGCCGAAGGGCTTCCCGATATCACGCAGGCCGCCGGAGAGGACTTAGGCTCGCGCCATGAACCGCCATGAACGGATGAACGCCCTCCTTGAGCTGCTCGGCGAACGCGGCCGGGTGGAGGTCGAGGAGGCCGCGTCCCAGCTGGAGGTGTCGGCCGCGACGATGCGGCGCGACATGGACGCCCTGGCCGACCAGCAGCTGCTGACCCGCACCCGGGGCGGCGCGGTGCTCAGTTCGGTGGCGTACGACCTGCCCATCCGTTACAAGCGGGCGCACCACGCCGCGGAGAAGGAAGCGGTGGCCCAGGCCGCGGCGAAGCTGGTCGAGCGCGGTGACGTGGTCGGCCTCAGCGGCGGCACCACGACCACGGAGATCGCCCGGGTGCTGGCCACCCGGCCGGAGTTCGCCGAGGCGGGACCGCAGCCGCATCTGACCATCGTCACCAACTCACTGAACATCGCCAACGAACTGGCCGTACGGCCGCAGATCAAGATCGTGCTGACCGGCGGTGTGGCGCACTCCAGGTCGTTCGAACTGGTCGGTCCGTTCAGTGAGCTGGTCCTCCAGCAGATCTCCGTGGACATCGCCTTCATCGGCGCCAACGGCATAGAACCGGTGATGGGGGCGACCGTGCACGACGAGGCGGAGGCCCGGATCAACCGGCTGATGGCCGAACGGGCGCGGCGCGCCGTGGTCGTCGCGGACTCCTCGAAGATCGGCGCGCGCTGCTTCGCCCGGGTCGGCGGCGCGGACGTCTTCGACACCCTCATCACGGACAGTGGCGCGCGGGAGGCCGTCCGGCGGGAGTTCGGCGAGCGGGGCCTGCGCGTGGTGGCCGCCCGGCCCGCCGCCGACGACTGACCGGCAGCCACGCGAAGATCCTCCGGCGCGCGTCCGAAGCCGCGTGTGCGAAGCCGCGTGTGCGGAGCAGCGCGTCCGAAGCCGCGTGTGCGAAGCCGCGTGTGCGAAGCCGCGCGTCCGAAGCCGCGCCTCGCGCCTCCCGTCCGGCGGGTCGCACCCGACGCCTCCCGCACGGCAGGTCGCGCCCCCGCACGCCGAGCCACACATCAGGCACACCCACCCCCGACCCCATCCCCCGACCCCATCCGGCCCTGCACCTGGCGCGCCGTGCTCCGGACCCCGCGTTGGCGCGCCGTCCGGCACGCCGTCGCGCGCACCCCGGCGTGATCGGCACCTGGCGGCGTCCGGCGGCCACTGTCACGATGGCCCGATGGATGCTCTGGATCAGAAGGTGAAGGTCAACAGGCGTACGGCGCACCACTCTCCCGTGCGGAGCGTGCGCAGGATCGATCTCGGCTACTTCGTGCGTCCCACGTCGGAGACCGGTGGGCCGGAGCCGCGGGTGGAGCCGGTGCTCGCGTACCTGGTGCGGCACGACGCCGGGTTACTGCTGTTCGACACGGGGATAGGGGACGCCGATCCGGAGACCGAGGCGCACTACCGTCCCCGGCGCCGGCCCTTGGAAGCCGCGCTGGCCGCCGCTGGGCACCGGCTCGACGACGTGTCCGTGGTGGTCAACTGTCATCTGCACTTCGACCACTGCGGCGGCAATCCGCTGCTCGCGGGGCGGCCCGTCCTGGTCCAGGAGACGGAGCTGGCCGAAGCCCGCGCGGGCGGGTACACGGTGGACGCCCTGGTCGACTTCCCGGGCGTCGTGTACGAGGAGCTGCGCGGCGAGGCCGAGGTGTGGCCCGGCGTCCACATCGTCCCCACGCCGGGGCACACCGCGGGGCACCAGTCCCTGGTGGTGGAGCAGCCGGACGGCACGGTGGTCCTGGCGGGCCAGGCCTGTGACTTCGCCTCGGACTTCGCATCGAACCAGCTGGCCCGGCACGCCGCCCTCGAAGGGGTCGCCGCCCCGCTGCCCGGTCACCCGCCGTGGCTGGAGCGGCTCAGCGCGTTCGAGCCGCGGCGGGTGATGTTCGCCCACGACGGTTCGGTGTGGGAGCCCGCCGAGTCCCCCGAACCGTAACGGCCCCGAACCGTAACGGCCCCGGTCCGGCGGCGCGCGGTCAGGCGGCACCCCCGGTCCGGCCGCGCCCGGTCCGGTGGCGCGCGGCCCGACGGCACCCGGCCCGGCGGCACCCGGCCCGGCGGCGCGCGGTCCGACGGCGCGCGGTCCGACGGCGCGCGGTCCGACGGCACCCGGGCCGGCCGCCCCCGGCCCGACGGCGCCCGGCCCGGCGGCACTTACCGGACCCGGCCGCGCCGGGCCGCTCCGGTGGCGGGCTGACGCCGCCTCACCAGGTACGGTCACCGCGCAGTACGGCGTCGGCGCCGCCGTCGAGGAAGACGACCTGGCCGGTGACGTGCGTGTTCTCGGGTGACGTCAGCCAGGTGAGGAGCGGGGCAACCTGTTCCGGGCGGGCGTGGCCGTGCAGCGGCATCGGCACGCTCGTGTCCACGACCCGGCGCGTCTCCGGGTCGGCGAGCATGGGCGCGGTCATGGGGGTGACGACGGTGCCCGGTGCGACGGCGTTGAGCGGGATGCCGGCGCCCGCCCAGTCGGCGGTCGTGGCGTTGCTGCGGACCCAGCGCGCGACGGCGGCCTTCGAGGACCCGTACAGGAGGTAGCCCTCGCCGCGGTCGACGGCCGCCTGAGCGGCGGCGACCGCGGCGGGCTCGTCACCGGCCAGCGCGGCGTCGACGACGGCGGTGTCGCAGGGGTGCACGGACGCCACCGAGGAGACGACGACCGCGCGCGGGTCGGTGCCCGCGGCGAGCAGCGGGCGCAGGCCCTCCAGGGTGGCCACTGCCCCGAAGTAGTTCACCTTCACGGTCAGCGGGTCGAAGCCGGCGACTCCGGCACAGGCGATCACCGCGTCGAGCCGGCCGCCGGTCAGTTCCCGGGCCCGCTCCACCAGTTCCGAACGGCCTTCGGGAGTGGCCAGGTCCGCGCGGATGTCGGCGCCGTCGAGGTCGGCTCCGATCACGGTGCAGCCCTGCGCGCGGAGGCGGGCGGCAGTGGCCTTGCCTATGCCGGAGGCCGCTCCGGTGACGAGGCAGGTACGGGACGACGACGACATGGAGTGCTCCTCGGCGGGCAGGGCGATGCGGCAGGCACGACGACTCGGCGGGCCTCGCGGATCGCGAGCATGGCGATCACCGGGCCTGACGACGCGACGGACGTGACGGACCGCAAGGCCGACGACGCGACGGACATGACGGGTCGCCGGGCCGACGACGCGCCGAGCCAGTCGACGCGCCGCGCCAGGCGATACGCCAATCCGGCCGACGCGCCGAGCCAGACGACGCGCCAGACGCCGAGCCAGACGACGCGCCAAGCCAAGCGATACGCCCATCCAGTCGATGCGCCGGACCCGACGATGCGCCAGGCTGACGGTTCGGCGGGCCTGACGATGCGCCGGGCGTACCGATGCGCCGGGCGTGGCGATCAGTGGGTGGTGCGTCGCCAACCTACCTCGGTGCCCCGTACACCGGTTCCGGCGCGGTCGCCTCTTCGAGCAGTCCGCGCGCCGCGTCGCCCGCCTCGGCCGGGGTGAAGCGGGCCTGCCGGTCGGCGGTGGGGCCCGGGCGCCAGCCCTCCATGACCGTGATGCGCCCGCCTTCGGCCGCGAAGACCCGGCCGGTGACGCCTTCGGAGGCGGCGGAGCCGAGCCAGACGACGAGCGGGGAGACGTTCTCGGGGGCCATCGCGTCGAAGGCGCCGTCCGCCGGTGCCGCCATGGTCTCGGCGAAGGTCCGTTCGGTCATCCTGGTACGGGCGGCCGGGGCGACGGCGTTGACCTGTACGCCGTACCGGCCCAGTTCGGCGGCGGCCACGAGGGTGAGGCCCAGGACACCTGCCTTCGCGGCGGAGTAGTTGGCCTGGCCGACGCTGCCCAGCAGCCCCGCCCCCGAGCTGGTGTTGATGACGCGGGCCCGCGGCGGAGTGCCCGCCTTGGCCTGCGCGCGCCAGTGCGCCGCCGCGTGCTGGAGCGGCAGGAAGTGGCCTTTGAGGTGGACGCGCAGGACGGTGTCCCACTCGTCCTCCGTCAGGTTCACCAGCATCCGGTCGCGTACGAAGCCCGCGTTGTTGACCAGGGTGTCCAGGCGCCCGTACGTGCCCAGCGCGGTGGCGACGAGCGAGGCGGCCCCGGCGGGCGTGGCGACGTCACCGCCGAGGGCGACCGCTTCGCCGCCCGCCGCGCGGATCTCCGCGGCCACCGCGTCGGCGGGGCCTTCGGCGTCCTCGGCCGGGCTGCCGTCCGGCCGTACCCCCAGGTCGTTGACGACGACCCGGGCGCCTTCGGCGGCGAACGCCAAGGCGTGGGCACGGCCGAGACCGCGGCCCGCGCCGGTGACGGCCACCACACGGCCGGCGCAGAGACCGGCGGCGGTGCTCCCGGTCGGGCGGGCATCGGCGCTTCCGGTCGGGTGGTCATCGGTCATCGCTGCCCTCCGGGTCGGCGGTGGCGGCCGTACCGGCCGCCGAAGACGGGAGTGGGGACGGGGACGGGTCCGGTGCGACGGGCGGTTGTCCGGACGCCTCCAGGAAGGCCGGCCGTTCGCCCCCGCCGTGGACGGCCAGGCTCGCCCCGCTCACGTAGGCGCACCGGTCGCAGGCGAGAAAGGCGCAGAGTTCGCCGATCTCGTCGGGGGTCGCGAGCCTGCCGAGCGGGACGGTACGGCCGACGGCGGCGACGCCCGCCTCGTCGCCGTAGTGCAGGTGGGAGAGTTCGGTACGGACCATGCCGACGACGAGGGTGTTGACGCGGATGTGCGGCGCCCATTCGACGGCCATGGTGCGGGCGAGGTTCTCCAGGCCGGCCTTCGCTGCCCCGTAGGCGGCGGAACCGGGGGACGGCCGGGTGCCGCTGACGCTGCCGATCATGATGATCGAGCCGCCGCCCGGCTGCCGCGCCATGACGGCCCGCGCGGCGAGGGAGGCGGTCAGCGGCGCGACGAGGTTCAGTTCGACGACCCGGGCGGCCTGCTGCGGCGAGGAGTCGTCGAGGAGCCGGTACGGGGTGCCGCCCGCGTTGTTGACGAGGATGTCGAGGCGTCCGTGGCGGGCCCGTACCCGGTCGAAGCAGGCGGCGACCGCTTCGGGGTCGCGCACGTCCACCGGTACGAAGGCGGCTGCGCGCCCGTCCGCCGCCGTGACCGGCCGTTCCGGCGGGCGGCGGGCGCAGGCGACGACCTCGGCTCCGGCCGCGAGCAGGGCCCGGACGACACCGGCGCCGACGCCCCGGGTGCCGCCCGTGACGACCGCGACGCGCCCGGACAGGTCGATGTCGAGTGCCAAAAGGCCACCTCCGCCCTCCCGTTGCGGGCCGCGCGCTGCTACCTTCGCAAACAGCCTGCACCTAACAAACGTTTGGTGGAAAGGTAGCTGATCCGCCCATGGGTGTCTCCACCACCGTCACCGTGTCCCGCCCCGAGGACGGCACCGCGCTGGTCACCGTCGACCGGCCGCCGGTCAACGCCCTGCCCGTACAGGACTGGTTCGACCTGGCCGACGCGGTCCGCGCGGCCGGCCGCGACCCCGGCGTCCGCTGTGTGGTGCTCGCCGCGGCGGGCCGCGGCTTCAACGCGGGCGTGGACATCAAGGAGATGCGGCGGACGCCGGGGCACGCCGCGCTACTGGGCGCCAACCGGGGCTGCTACGAGGCGTTTGCGGCCGTCTACGACTGCGAGGTGCCGGTCGTCGCCGCTGTACAGGGTCACTGCCTGGGCGGCGGCATCGGGCTGGTGGGCAACGCGGACGCAATCGTGGCGAGTGACGACGCGACGTTCGGCCTGCCCGAACTGGACCGCGGCGCGCTCGGCGCGGCCACCCACCTCGCCCGGCTCGTCCCGCCGCACCTGATGCGCACCCTCTACTACACCTCGCGCACCGTGACCGCCGCCGAACTCCACCGGCACGGCTCCGTCTGGGCCGTGGTGCCGCGCGACGAGGTGCTGACCACGGCGCTGGCGCTGGCCGGGGAGATCGCCGCGAAGGACGGCTACCTGCTGCGGCTGGCCAAGGCCGCCATCAACGGCATCGACCCGGTCGACGTGCACCGCAGCTACCGCTTCGAACAGGGCTTCACGTTCGAGGCCAACCTCAGCGGCGTCGCCGACCGGCACCGGGACGCCTTCGCGCGGAACAGGGGGAACCGGCGGAACAGCACGCCGGCGGACGGACCGGAGCGCGGACGCAGTGCCGACACGCCCGGGACCAGCACAACCGGAGCCGGCACACCCGGAGCCCACCCACCCCGAGCCGACACGCCCGGAACCGACGCCCCCGGAGGGAAGCCGAGTTGAGCGACAAGAGGATGACCGCCGACGGCGTGGTGGCGCGGCTGGAGAGCGGAATGACGCTCGGCATCGGCGGCTGGGGATCGCGCCGCAAGCCGATGGCGCTGGTCCGCGCCCTGCTGCGGTCCGGCCTGACGGATCTGACCGTCGTCTCCTGCGGCGGCCCCGACGTCGGCCTGCTGGCGGCCGCCGGGAAGATCCGCCGGCTGGTCACGCCCTTCGTCACGCTGGACTCGGTCCCCCTGGAACCGCACTTCCGCGCCGCCCGCGAGCGCGGCACCCTGGAACTGACCGAGCTGGACGAGGCGATGTTCCTGTGGGGGCTGACCGCGGCGGGCCAGCGGCTGCCGTTCATGCCGGTACGGGCCGGACTCGGCTCCGACGTACTGCGGGTCAACCCCCAGCTGCGTACGGTCACTTCGCCGTACGACGACGGTGAGGTGCTGGCCGCCGCCCCGGCGCTGCGGCTGGACGCGGCGCTGGTGCACCTCAACCGGGCGGACGCCCGGGGCAACGCCCAGTATCTGGGGCCCGACCCGTACTTCGACGACCTCTTCTGCGAGGCGGCGGACACGGCGTACGTCTCGTGCGAACGCGTCGTGGACGGCGAAGAGCTGGCACGGGTGGGCTGCCCGCAGACGCTGCTGGTCAGCCGGATGTTCGTCAGCGGTGTCGTGGAGGCGCCGCTCGGTGCCCACTTCACGTCCTGTGCGCCGGACTACGGGCGGGACGAGGCGTTCCAGCGGGCGTACGTCCGGGCGGCGGCGGACCCGGACGCCTGGGCGGCGTTCGTCGAGCGCTTCCTGTCGGGCGACGAGGACGACTACCGGGCGGCGGTGGCGGCCTTCACCGAAGAGGCCGGAAGCAGAGAGGGCAGAGAGTCCGCAGCGACCACTGCGACCACTGCGGCCACTGAGGAGCGCCGATGACCGTCCGCCCCGGGCCCACGACCGTCACCCGCGCCGAATACTGCGTGATCGCCTGCGCCGAGGTGTGGCGCGGCGCGGGCGAGGTGCTCGCCTCCCCCATGGGCACGGTCCCCGCCCTCGGCGCGCGGCTGGCGAAGCTGACCTTCTCCCCCGACCTCCTGCTGACGGACGGCGAGGCGATGCTCGTCGGCGGCGAACCGACGGCAGGGGCGCCGCCGGCCTTGCCCGAGGGCTGGCTCCCGTACCGCCGGCACCTGGCACTGGTCGCCACCGGCCGCCGCCACGTCATGATGGGCGCGAGCCAGATCGACCGGTACGGCAACCAGAACATCTCCTGCATCGGGGACTGGGCCCGCCCGTCCCGCCAGTTGCTCGGGGTGCGGGGCGCTCCGGTCAACACCCTCAACAACCCGACCAGCTACTGGGTGCCGAAGCACTCGCCTCGGACCTTCGTCGAGCGGGTCGACATGGTGTGCGGCGTCGGGTACGACCGGGCCGCGGCGGCCGGGCCGTCCGCCACCCGCTACCACCGCGTCGCGGAGGTCGTCAGCGACCTCGGCGTGTTCGACTTCGAGACGCCCGATCGCACCCTGCGCGTCCGGTCGCTGCATCCTGGCGTACGGCTCGCGGACGTCCGCGCGGCGACGGGGTTCGCACTGCGCCTGCCGGACGGAGATGTTCCGTACACCCGTGAACCGGCCGCCGACGAGCTGCGGCTGCTCCGCGAAGTCGTCGACCCGGGCGGGCTGCGCGACCGCGAGGTGCCGCCGTGCGGCCCCTGACCACCGCGCTCACCGCGCTGACGGGCGTCCGCCACCCCGTCGTGCAGACCGGCATGGGGTGGGTCGCCGGGCCGCGCCTGGTCTCCGCCACCGCCGAGGCGGGGGCGCTCGGCATCCTGGCGTCCGCCACCCTGCCGGCCGAGCGGCTGCGGGCCGCGGTCCGCGAGGTCGCCTCCCGTACGGACCGGCCCTTCGGCGTCAATCTGCGGGCGGACGCCGGGGACGCGGCCGAGCGGGTGCGCATCATCGTGGAGGAGGGCGTACGGGTCGCCTCGTTCGCCCTGGCGCCCTCGCGGGAGCTGATCGCCCGCCTCAAGGACGCGGGGGTCGTCGTCATCCCGACAGTGGGGGCTCGGCGGCACGCGGAGAAGGTCGCCGCGTGGGGTGCCGACGCGGTGATCGTCCAGGGGGCGGAAGGCGGCGGGCACACCGGCGAGGTGGCGACCAGCGTGCTGCTGCCGCAGGTCGTGGACGCGGTGGACATCCCGGTCGTGGCGGCCGGCGGCTTCCACGACGGGCGCGGGCTGGTGGCCGCCCTGGCCTTCGGGGCGGCCGGCGTGGCCATGGGGACGCGCTTCCTGCTCACGTCCGACAGCACCGTCCCGGAGGCGGTCAAGGCGCGTTACCTGGCGGCCTCGGTCGGGGATGTCACCGTGACGCGCGCGGTGGACGGGCTGCCGCACCGGATGCTGCGGACGGATCTGGTGGCCGCCCTGGAGCGGTCCGGGCGCCCGGCGGCGCTGCTGCGGGCCGTTCGGCACGCCGCCGCGTTCCGGAAGGAGGCGGGGGCGGGCTGGGCCCGTATGGTGCGCGACGGGCTGGCCATGAGACGGGGCACCGGGCTGACCTGGAGCCAGGTGCTGCTGGCCGCGAACACGCCGATGATGCTGCGGGCCGCGCTGGTGGAGGGCCGTACGGACGCCGGGGTGATGGCGTCCGGGCAGGTGGCCGGGGTCATCGAGGACCTGCCGACGTGCGCGGAACTGGTCGGCCGGATCATGGCCGAGGCGGCGGCGACGCTGGACCGGCTGGAGCGGGGCGGCACCGGGTGAGCGGGCCGGACCGGAGCAGGACCCGAACACCGGTCCGGATGTCGTCCACTACGGTGGAGGCCGAACACTGTAGGCCGCCCCGGCTCCCGCCGCGGGCGGAGGTTTCCGTCGGGGGAGATCACATGCGTAAGTTCCTCGCCACGGCCGTCGCGGCGACGGCGCTCAGCACGACACTGGGCCTGGCCACGGCCTCGCAGGCCGCGGCGGCCCCGCGGGCGCCGCAGTGCGCCAAGGTGATGAAGTACTTCACCAAGGACCACAAGCGGTTCGTCCGCCTGAAGAACCTCTGCGCGCAGCGCACCGCCTGCTACACGATCGTCGTGCCGGCCCGGCCCGCGGTGAACGGCCGGCTCGCCAAGGGCACGACCAAGGACGTCCGGTACGGCACGGACCGGGGCCCGCGCGCCCTGTACGTGAAGAACCGGGCCTGCTGACACCGGGCCGGGTGCCGGTCCCGGGGGCCCGGCACCCGGCCCGCCTCACAGCCGTTCGATCACGGTCACATTGGCCTGGCCGCCGCCCTCGCACATCGTCTGGAGCCCGTAGCGTCCGCCGGTGCGCTCCAGCTCGTGCAGCAGCGTGGTCATGAGCCTGCAACCGGTCGCGCCGAGCGGGTGGCCGAGGGCGATGGCGCCGCCGTTGACGTTGACCCGGGCGGGATCGGCGCCGGTCTCCTCCAGCCAGGCGAGGACCACCGGCGCGAACGCCTCGTTGATCTCCACCAGGTCGACGGCGTCGATGCCGAGCCCGGTCTTCTTCAGCGCGTGGGCGGTGGCCGGGATCGGCGCGGACAGCATCCGGACCGGGTCCTCGCCGCGTACGGACAGGTGGTGGACGCGGGCGCGCGGCGTCAGCCCGTGGTCCCGTACGGCTCGCTCGCCCGCCAGCAGCAGGGCCGCGGCGCCGTCGGACACCTGGGAGGAGACGGCGGCCGTGAGCCGGCCGCCGGGCACCACCGGCGCGAGGGCGGCCAACTTCGCCGCCGAGGTGTCACGGCGCGGGCCCTCGTCGGCCGTCATGTCCCCGTACGGGACCAGCTCGCGCGCGAAGCGCCCCTCGTCGGCGGCGCGGACGGCCCGCCGGTGCGAGCGCAGCGCGTACTCCTCCATGTCCGTACGGGAGATGCCCCACTTGTCCGCGATCAGTTCGGCGCCGTGGAACTGGTCCACCGGCTGGTCGCCGTACCGGGCGCGCCAGCCCTCGCTCCCCGCGAACGGCCCCTCGGTCAGCCCGAGCGGCTCGGCGGCCCGGCGGCTCGCGAAGGCGATGGGGATCATCGACATGTTCTGGGTGCCGCCCGCGACGACCAGGTCCTGGGTGCCGGAGAGCACGGCCTGCGCGGCGAAGTGGACGGCTTGCTGGGAGGAGCCGCACTGCCGGTCGACGGTGACGCCCGGCACCTCCTCGGGGAGTCCGGCCGCCAGCCAGCTGGTACGGGCGATGTCCCCGGCCTGCGGGCCGACGGCGTCCAGGCAGCCGAAGACCACGTCGTCCACGGCCGCCGGGTCCACGCCCGTACGCGCCATCAGCGCTTTGAGGACGTGCGCGCCGAGGTCGGCCGGGTGCGCGGCGGCGAGCCCGCCGCCGCGCCTGCCGACCGGAGTGCGCAGCGCGTCGATGATGTATGCCTCGGCCATGCCGGCTCCTGGGTCGTCGGGACGGGCGGAGCGTGCGGGGTGCGGTGCGCGGTACTGGGGCGGCGCTCGGTACGGCGGTGCGGGGGCGCGGCGGTGCGTCAGTCCCGTACCGCGATGCCGTCCAGCACCATCGACAGGTACTGGCGGGCGATCTCCTCCGGGCCGTGGTGGCCGCCCGGCCGGTACCAGCTCGCGGCCACCCAGACGGTGTCGCGGACGAACCGGTAGGTGAGCCGGACGTCGAGGTCGGGGCGGAAGACGCCGTCGGCGACGCCGCGTTCCAGCGTGCCGAGCCAGGCCTTCTCGAACTTCTGCTGCGAGTCGGCGAGATAGCCGAAGCGGGGCCGTCCGGCGAGCTGCTGGGACTCCTTCTGGTAGATGGCCACCGCGGGCCGGTGCCGGTCGATCTCCCGGAAGGACTCGGTGACCAGGGCCTCGATGGTCTCCCGTGGGCCGAGCCCGGCGGCGAGCACCGCGTCGTACCCGGCCCACAGCTCGCCCAGGAAGGTGCTGAGGATCTCGTCCAGCATCGATTCCTTGGAGTCGAAGTGGTAGTAGAGGCTGCCCGCGAGCAGCCCGGCCTCGTCGGCGATCCGGCGTACGGTCGTCGCGTCGTAGCCGTGGGCGGCGAACACCTCGGCCGCGGTGGCGAGCAGGGCACGGCGGCGGGCGGGTGGCGGCGGGGTCACGGCGGCCGGTTTCGCGGTCTTCTTTGCGGTGGACACGGGCTCATTGTCCCTCCCCGGTCACGCGCGCTGACTGCTGACCGGGACCGTCTCGCCGGTCATGTACGAGGCGTAGTCGCTGGCGAGGAAGACGATGACGTTGGCGACCTCCCACGGCTCGGCGGAGCGCCCGAACGCCTCCCGGCCGGTCAGTTCGGTCAGCAGTTCCTCGCCGGTGACCTTCGCCAGGTGCGGATGGACGGCGAGGCTGGGCGAGACGGCGTTGACCCGGACCCCGTACGCGGCGGCCTCCACGGCGGCGCAGCGGGTCAGTGCCATCACCCCGGCCTTGGCTGCGGCGTAGTGCGCCTGGCCGCGCTGGGCGCGCCAGCCCACCACCGAGGCGTTGTTGACGACGACGCCGCCCCGGCCGGCCGCGCGCATCCGGCGCAGTGCGGCGCGGGTGCAGCGGAAGGTGCCGTTGAGGGTGACGTCGAGGACGGCGGTCCACTGGTCGTCGGTCATCGCCACCAGGTCGGCGCTGCCGCCGAGTCCGGCGTTGTTGACGACGACGTCCAGCCGCCCGTGCAGCCGCTCGGCGTGCTCGAAGAGGGCGGTGACCTGCGCCTCGTCGGTGACGTCACAGGGCTGCGCGGCGACCCGCCCGGCGCCAAACTCGGCGGCGAGCGCGGCCCCGTACTCCTTCAGGCGCCGGGCGTGCGCGTCGGAGAGGAGGACGTCCGCGCCTTCCTCCAGGAGCCTGCGCGCGGTGGCGCCGCCGATGCCGGTGCCCGCCGCGGCGGTGACGACGGCCGTGCGGCCGGCGAGCAGGCCGTGTCCGGGGACGTACGGGGGTGCCGGGTGCGCCGTCGGAGGCTTCTCGGGCGTCATGGCGGTACGCTAACCTACCAAACACTTGTTAGGGAACGGTCCCGCAGGAGCCCGCCGCCACCGGGGAGGCCGCTCGTCGATGGATCTCGAACTCAGCGCGGACGACGAGGAGTTCCGGCGCGCGGCACGGGACTGGCTGACCGCCCACGTACCCGCCGTACCCCTGCCCTCCCTGGAGACGGCGGAGGGTTTCGCCGCCCACCGCGCGTGGGAACGCGAACTGCACTCAGGGCGCTGGTCGGTGGTGTCCTGGCCCGAGGAGTACGGCGGGCGCGGCGCCTCCCTGGTCCGCCGGCTGCTCTTCGAGGAGGAGTACCACGCGGCACGGGCGCCCGGCCGGGTCTCCCAGAACGGCATCAGCCTGCTGGCCCCCACCCTCTTCGAGCACGGTACGGGCGAGCAGCTGGCGCGCGTGCTGCCCGCGATGGCGAGCGGCGCGACCGTCTGGGCGCAGGCGTGGTCCGAGCCCGGCGCCGGTTCCGATCTCGCCGCGCTGCGGTCGGCCGCCGTACGGACCGAGGGCGGCTGGCTGCTGCGCGGGCACAAGACGTGGTCCTCCCGGGCGGCCTTCGCGGACCGGGCCTTCGGACTGTTCCGCAGCCATCCCGGCGCGGACCGGCCGCACCACGGACTCACGTACCTGATGTTCGACCTGGCCGCGCCGGGCGTGACGGTGCGGCCGATCGGCCGTCTCGACGGGAAGCCGGCCTTCGCCGAGCTGTTCCTGGACGACGTGTTCGTGCCGGACGCGGACGTGATCGGCGAACCGGGCCGGGGCTGGCGGGTCGCGATGAGCACGGCGGGCAACGAACGGGGGCTGACGCTGCGCAGTCCGGGGCGCTTCACGGCCGCCGCCGCCCGCCTCGCCGCCCTGTGGCGGGACACCGCCGACCCGGCCGACACCGCGCTGCGCGACCGGGTGGCCGACGCGGTCATCGGCGCCCGCGCCTACCAGCTGGCCGCCTACGCCGACGCCGCACGGCTCGCGGCGGGCGGCGCGTCGGGGGCGGCGGGCGGCACCCCCGGCGCCGAGGCCAGTCTCACCAAGGTCTTCTGGTCCGAGCTGGACATCGCCCTGCACGAGACGGCGCTCGACCTCCTCGGCCCGTACGGCGAGCTGGCCGCTGACGCCGCCGAGGCTCCGGACCACGGGAGCTGGGCCGACGGCTGGATCTTCGCGCTGGCCGGTCCGGTCTACGCCGGTACGAACGAGATCCAGCGCGACATCATCGCCGAACGGCTGCTGGGCCTCCCGAAGGGGCGGCGCTGACCCGTACCGGCGAGCGCGTTCGGTGAGGGGCGTGGCGAGGGAGTTGAGGGATGCGGTTCCTTCTGGACGACGAGCAGCGGGAGTTCGGCCGGACGCTCGGCCGGATGCTGGCGACGGCGGACACCCCGGCCGCCGTACGGGCCTGGGGCGCCGGGAACCGGGGTCCGGGGCGCACGGTGTGGCGGCGGCTCGGAGAGGCCGGGGTGTTCGGGCTGGCCGTACCGGAGAAGTACGGGGGCTCGGGGTTCTTGCCGGTCGAACTGGTCGTGGCGTACGTCGAGGCGGGGCGGCACGCCGTCCCGGGGCCGCTGGTGGAAACGGCCGCCGCGGCCGTACTGCTCGACCGGCTCGGCGACGCGGGCGCGACCGGGGGCCGGCTGCCCGCC
Source organism: Streptomyces paromomycinus (assembly GCF_003865155.1). Lineage (NCBI taxonomy): Bacteria > Bacillati > Actinomycetota > Actinomycetes > Kitasatosporales > Streptomycetaceae > Streptomyces > Streptomyces paromomycinus. The sequence goes on from NZ_BHZD01000001.1 coordinate 1,470,875, forward strand.
GTCACGGCCGAGGACTGGCTGCCCGCCGTCGCGGCCGGGGACGCGATGGTGTCGTACGCGGATCTGGCGCGCGGGCCGTACGCCCTCGACGCGGCGGCCGCCGACGCCGCCTTCGCCGTGAGCGGCGACACGCTGTGGAGGCCCGGCAGGGGCGGAGCGGCCCAGCCGTCGGTCGATCCGGCCCGGCTGCTGTCCCGGTGCACGGTGGACGGCGGGGACGTCCTGGCGAGCGGGCCGGCCGTGCGAGATGCTGCCGCGTACGCGGCGGACACCGCGCGGCTGCTCACCGCGGCGCAGGCGCTCGGCGTCGGCCGGCGGCTGCTGGACGACACCGTGGCGTACGTCGGGCAGCGCACCCAGTTCGGTGTCGCGATCGGCTCGTTCCAGGCGGTGAAGCACCGGCTGGCGGATGTGCTGGTGGCGCTGGAGTTCGCCGGGCCGCTCGTCCTCGGGGCCGCGGTGGAACTCGCGGGCGGGACGGCGGACGGCGGCGAGGGCCCGGCCGGGGCGGGCACCGGCATCGCGATGGCAAAGGTGGCCGCGAGCGAGGCCGCCCATGCCGCGGCGCGGGCCGCGCTTCAGCTGCACGGCGCCCTGGGCTACACCGACGAGCTGGACCTCTCCCTGTGGATACGCAAGGCGCGGGCACTGCGCGGCGCCTGGGGCACGCCCGCGGAGTGCCGGGCCCGGGTGCTCGCCTCCCCCGCACCGGGCCGGTGAGCGCACCGAGCACACGAACGCGAATCCTTTACGAGTAAAACACCTGTTAAGCTTTTGGTATGGGGAAACACGCCAGACCGACGGGAAAGCAGGCAACGGCCCTCTCCGGGAGCGCCGGCGCGGTCCGCGCGCGCCCGCTGCCCCTCAGGAGCACGGTCCTGCTGCGCCGCCCTGTGGACATCTGGCACAAGCCCGCGCTCAGCGCGGTCGTCGCCCTCGGCATCCCCGAGTTCGTCCTGTTCGCGCTGGGCCGTCTGGACCTGGTCCTGTACACCTCGGCCGGCGCGATGTGCGCCCTGTACGCGCACGGCCTGCCGTACGCGGCCCGCGCGCGCACGCTGGCATGGGTGGTGCTCGGCATGGTCGCCAGCCTCGGTGCCGCCCTGACCGCCGCCTCACTCACCACGTCGGTCCCGCTGCTCGTCCTGCTCGCCTCACTGGTCGCAGCCGTACACAAGACGGTCTGCGACGCGACACGGGTCGGGCCGCCGGGAAACCTGATCTTCACCTTCATCTCGGCGTCCGCCTTCTTCGTGCCGCAGCGGATCGGCCAGGTGCCCTTTCATCTGTCCTTGGCCCTGGGCGCCGGCGCGCTCGCCTGGCTGGTGTGCATGGCCCCCGCGCTGCTCCGGCCGCGCGGGCCGGAGCGCATCGCCACGGCGCGGGCCCTGGAGGCCGCCGCCGCACTGCTGCGCACCGGCCCGGAGCCCGGCGGCTCCCCCGCCGCACCGGACCGCGCGCGGCACGCCACCGCCGCCGCCGTGAACGCCGCCTGGCACACGCTCTTCCAGGTCCCGGGCCGCACCCCTGCCGCGGCCGCCGACCGTTCGGGGCTGGAGCGGCTGCTAGTACGGGCCGAGTCGGCCCTCGCCGCGAAGAAGGCCGACGAGGAGGAGGCGGAGCGCTGCACGGCGTGGGCGCGCGATCTGCGGCGGGGCCGGGCGCTGCCGGAGGTCGCGCTCACCGGAGCACAGGCCGGTGAGCTGGCCGGGGTCGCCGCGGAACACGCGGACCGTGAAGGGAGCGTTCACCACGCACGGGCCGCGGGCCTGGAGCCGCGCCGCCCCGCGCCCGGCCACCCGCACGGCTTCCGCGCCGTGCTCCACCGTCTGGCGCCCGGCTCGCCGCTGCTGCCCATCGGCGCCCGGGTGGCCGCCGGCTGCGCGCTGGCGGGCTGGGGCTCGATGGCAGTCGGTGTCGGCCACCCGTACTGGGCCGTGGTCACCGCGGCCTCCATCTACCAGGCCAACACCACCCTCTCGTGGCAGCGGGCCTTGCAACGCACCATCGGCAACCTCCTCGGGCTGCTGCTCTTCACCGCGCTGCTGCCGGTCATCCACACCGGCCACCTCGCGATGATCCTGCTGGCGCTCACCTTCCAGTTCTGCGCGGAGGCGAGCATCACCCGCAACTACTGGCTCGGGTCGGTCTGGGTCACCCCGATGGCCCTGCTGCTGACCGAGTTCGGCAGCCACCTGCCCGCCCGGACGCTGGTCACCGACCGCTGGACCGACACCGTCGTGGGCGCGGCCGTGGGCCTGGCCTGCTGCGTCCTGGTCACCAACCGCCGCGCCGCCGACCGCATCGAAGCGGCACTGGACCGGGTGGCGGCCGCCGAGGCCGCCGCGCTCCGGCTGCTGGACGGCGACGGCGATCCGGAGGCGGAACGGGTACGGGCGGAGGGGCTCCGGGGCGACGACGCGCGCGAGACGGGCTGGGCGCGCGACCGCCTGGCCGCGGGCCTGGTCGAGCTGCGGGAAGCGGTGGAGGTGTCGGCCGGCGAGTGGTGGCAGCGCGCCGTCCCCGAGGAGCGCGTCGCCCTGGCCGAGCGGCAGGGGCACCGCACGCTGGCCCGGCTCGTCCGCCGGCTGTCCGCTCCGGCGCTGGCCGCGTAGCCGTGCACCCCACGTCCCCGTGCCCCCACGCAGCCGCGTGCCGCTCCCCCGCCGTCCGGCCCGTACCTGGTCCGGCCCGTCCCCGTACCCGTGCCGCCCCGCCCTGCCGCCGGAAGCGGCACCAGGCAGAATTGGCCGGGCGCGGCGCGGCGCGGGGCCCGTACGGCGGTCCGCGGCACGCCGTGCGCGAATCAGGACGCCGACGGGGGCCGGGAGAGCCCGGGAAGTAGAGGTGCGCGTGACCGAGGACATCGTCGCGGGGGTGCTGCGGCAGTGGCAGCAGGTCCACCCGGGGCTGGACACCGGCCCGATGGCGGTGATCGGACGGCTCAACCGCTGCTCCGCGCTGCTCCAGCAGGCCGCCGACGCGCCGCTGCGCCGGGAGGGCCTGACCCGCCCGGAGTTCGACATCCTCGGGACGCTGCGGCGGATGGACCGCGAGCTGACGCCGGGCCGGATCGCGCGCGAGACGTTCGCCTCCGGGGCCGCGGTCACCAAGCGGGTACGGCAGTTGGAGACCCGCGGGCTGCTCGCGCGACGGCCCGACGAGCGGGACCGGCGGGTCTCGCACCTCTCGCTCACCGACGAGGGCCGGGCGGTCATCGACCGGCTGCTGCCCGAACAACTGCGCTACGAGGCCGGTCTGCTGGAGGGCATCGACGGCAGACGGCGGACCGAACTGTCCGAGGGGCTGGCCGAGTTGCTGGTCCTGCTGGAGGGGCGGCTCGGGAGCCTGCTGGACTGACGGCCGCGAGAGGGCGCAGGGGCGAGGGGCGGAGAAGCGAGGGGGACGCCGAGCGGCACACCGGCCGCGCGCTGTCCGTACGCCCGAGGACGCCACCCGTACGCCCTGCGCACCCCGGGCCTCCGCACGCCCTGCGCCTCACGGGCCCCGTACGCCGTCTGGGCAGGGCGAGTGGCGCACCGGCCGTTCGCCCGGTGCCTCCCCGGGAACGCCCGCCGACTGCGGAATGATGCGTTCCGCAGGCCGCGGGCCTCCCGGGCCCGCCCGTCCACCGCCCGCCCCGTCGCCCGGCGACCCGCAGCCCTGAGGCAGTGTCATGACTTCCCCCTTCGACGGTATGGCCGCGCTGCACGAGCGCAGCATCGACGAGCTGCCCTTCCGACGGCACATCGAAATGCCCTCCGTCCTCGCCGCGGCGGACGGCGTCGAGGGGCGGCGGGTCCTGGACCTCGGCTGCGGCACGGGGCACTACACCCGCTTCTTCGCCCGGAACGGGGCGGGCCGGGTGCTCGGTGTCGACCGGTCGCCCGGACTGATCGCGCACGCCCGGCACCGGGAGGAGGTGGAGCCCCTCGGCGTGTCGTACCGCGTTCTCGACACGGCGACCACCGACGCCCTCGACGGGGCGTTCGACGTGACCGTGGCCGTCTACGCGCTGTCCCACGCCGCCACTCCGGCGGCGCTCACCCGGCTGTGCGCCGCCGCCCGCGACACACTCGTCCCGGGCGGCCGCTTCGTGGCCGCCACGCTCAACCCGGACCTCGCGACGGTCCCGCACTACTACCGGCCCTACGGCTTCGACCTCACCGTGGCCGACGCCCACCTGCGGGACGGCGACCCCGTCGGGCTGCACGGCCGGGCCCAGGAGGAGACGTTCCAGGTGACTGCCTACTACTGGTCCCGCGAAGCGCACGAACGGGCCCTGACGGAGGCCGGTTTCACCGGCATCGCCTGGCAGCTGCCGCGCACCGCCGCCGAGGGCAGCGCGTCACTGTTCACGCGCTACCTGGCGGCGCCGCACGTCGTGGCGGTGTCGGCGCGGGTGCCCTGAGGCCGGGAACGACGGCCTCAGGGCACCCGTCCGCCGGTACGTCACGGCTCCAGGCGGGCGATGCGCCCGTCCTCCCCCGCCGCCCAGCAGCCGACGTCGGCGGAGCAGTCGACGGTGTCGTACGACTCGTCGTCGAAGGTGTGCCAGGACCGGCCGCCGTCGAGCGTGACGTCGCTGCCCGTCGGCCCGACGGCCAGGGCGACGCGCGTGGTGCGGGGGAACCAGGCCACACCGGACCGGTAGCGCTTCGGCGGCCGGGCGGCCGCCTGCCAGGACGCGCCGCCGTCCGCGCTCACCGCGGCGGCCTTGGGCGAGGGCCTGCCGCTGCGGTGGTCGCCGCCGACCGCGAGCCCGTGCGTACGGTCGCGGAAGGCCAGGCCGAAGACGCCGCGCGCCGGGTCGCCCGCCGGGACCGGCGTCTCGGAGACGGTCCAGCTGCGGCCGCGGTCCGGGGAGTACAGGACGCGGCTCTTCGCCGCGCCGCCGGTGGCGAACCACGCGTCGTACGCGCCGGAGCTGACCAGGCACTGGCCGCTGGCCGCGAAGGACGCCTCGCCGGGCTGGGCGGGCGGCATGCCGCGGGTGGGCAGCACCCGCCAGTTCCGGCCGCCGTCGGCGGTGGACAGGATGCGGTACGTGCCGTCGACGGGGTCGGCGAGCGCGATGCCGTGGCTGCTGTCGAAGAACGTCATGCAGTCGTAAAAGGCGCGCGGGTCGGTGTTGCGGAAGCTCTCCGTCCAGGTGGCGCCGCCGTCGTCCGTACGGAAGACCCGGGACGCCGCGCCCTCGCCGGCCGACAGCACCACGGCGTGCCGCGCGTCGAACGCCTCGATGTCGCGGAATTCCAGCTTCCCGGCGCCCGGCGGCGAGACGTCCCGCCAGTGGTCGCCGCCGTCGCGGGTGCGCAGCACGGTCCCGTTCGTGCCCGCGACCCAGGCGGTACTGCGGCTGACGGCGGCCAGGCCGCGGAAGCGCGCGTCGCTGTCGCTGTCCTTCTCGTCCCAGCCGCCGCCCAGCACCCCGGACACCGTCAGCGCCCCCGTGGCGGTCCGTGCGGCGGCGGACGGCTGTGCCGATACGGGAGCCGCGCCCGCGACGCCGATCACCGCGGCGCAGGCCACCGCCCACACTCCGCGCCCACGTCTCCCGCGCCCCGGCTGTCCTGGCTGTCCCGGCTTCCCCATGACCCTCATGACGCTGGAAGCTAGCCCAGCCGGGACGCCCCGTCCAGACATTCCCGTACGAGCCTGCGTACGCGTCTCGCCTCGCGCCGGCCCGGCACCGCTCCTACTGTGCTGAACAGGGGGTGCGCAAGCGTCCGGGGGGCGAAGCGGGAGGAGACGGCGATGGACCGGCAGGAGATCCGCTCATGAACGCGCCGGCCCCGGTGACGGTGACCGACGACCGCGCCGCGAACCGCTACGAGGCCAGGCTCGGCGGCGAAGTGGCGGGCGTGGCGGCCTATCTGCGCGCCGAAGGGCTCATCGCGCTCGTGCACACCGAGGTGGACCCGGTGTACGAGGGCAACGGCGTCGGTTCGGCGCTGACCCGGCACGCGCTGGACGCGGCGCGGGCGGACGGGCTGCGGGTGCTGGCCGTGTGCCCGTTCGTCGCGGGCTGGATGGCGCGGCACCCCGAGTACGGCGACCTCGCCTACGAGAACCGCAGCACGGTCACGGACTGAAGCCGCGGCGGCGTCAGCCGACACGGCAGACCCGGACCGGGCCCCAGCGCCAGATCCAGTGGCAGTGCTCGGGCGGGGTCGGGCCGGGAGTGGGGGTGGGCGTGAACGTCGGAGTGGGCGTGACCGTCGGAGTGGGCGTGACCGTCGGAAGCGGTGTGCGGGTGGGGGTGGGTACGGGGGTGGGCCGTGCCGTGGGGGTGGCGGTCGGTCCGGGCGTGGGGCTGCCGGTCGGTCCGGGCGTGGGGGTGGCGGTCGGTCCGGGCGTGGGGGTGGCGGTCGGTCCGGACGCCGTCGGGTCCGGAGCGGGGCCCGTCGCCGGTCCCGTGCGGGTCGGCGTGGGTGCGGGCGGCCCCGACGGCGCGGGAGCCGGCGAGGCGGCCGGCCCGCCCGCCCGGGGCGCCGGGGACGCGCCCGCCGTGCCGCGCTCCGCCGGTGCCGTCGGAGCGGCCGGAACGCCGGTGGGTACGGAGGTCGCCGACCGCTCCGCGGTGGCACCGGGCATCGTCCGGCCCGCGGCGTCGCCCGGCTGCGCGCCGCCCCCGGCCCCGTCCGGCGCCGCCGCCGTCCGCTCGGCCGTCGGCGCCGCTTCGCCGCCGGTCAGCGCGATGCCCGCGGCGACCGCCACCCCGGCGACCACTGCGACGCCGACGCCCGCGGCGGTGGCGGCCACCGGCCCGGCCTGCCCGACCTGGCCGCGCAGCAGATGCCGTACGGATCTCTGAACCGCGGTGAGCGCATTCTGCACGGACGCGGCCGCGCCGCTCCCGGCCGCGTGGGCGCCTCCGGCCGCGGCGGCCCCGGCCCCCGCGAGCGGCAGCAGGAACTTCGCCGAACCGCCCGCCAGCAGCACCAGCAGCGCGGGGCCGGTGAGCGCGGGCAGCCGGTCGTTGGCCCGGGTGAGCAGCGCCATCCGGGCCCGGCAGTCGGGGCAGTCCGCGAGGTGGCCCGTGACCCCGTCGGCCTGTTTCACGGTGGCCTCGCCCCGTACGTACGCGGGCATCCGCTGCCAGTGCACCTCGCACGCCGGGTCGTCCGGGGCGCCGGGCACCGAGCCGAGGAACGCCTGCCGCATGCCCTCCCTGGCCCGGTGCAGCAGCACGGCCGTCGCGCCCTTGCCCGCCCCGATCGCCTTGCCGACCGCCTCCAGCGGCTGGTCCTCGGCCTCCGCCAGCCACAGCGCCGTCACCCAGCGCTGCGGGAGCCGTCCCATGACGCGGGCGAGCAGATCGACGTAGGCGACGCGCTGCGCCGGGTCGGCGTGCTCGGCCGCCGGACCGGTGCCGGGCCACACCTGGCCGTCCTCGGGGTCCTGCGGTATCTCCCGGGCGTTGGCCGCGCCGACGGCCGAGGCGAGGTGGCGGACGGTGGTGCGGAGGTAGGCCGGGACGTTGTCGATGCGGTGCCCGGACCGGATGCGGCGCCAGACCCGGAAGTGCGCTTCCGCGACGAGGTCCTCGGCGAGCCAGGCGCTGGTCGTCAGCGACCGTGCGTAGGCGACCAGGCGCGGGTGCTCACGCTCGTAGAGCCGGGTGTAGTCGTCCGCAGCCGACGCCGGGGACCCTGAGGATGCTTCGGACATGAACGGCCAACCCCTGACGTGTCACCCCCCAGCGCCGGAGCTTGCGCCGCGCCTCTGGCCGGGCGCCCTGGTCCGGTCACAGGCTCTCAATCGCGGGCAGACCCATTCCGGTTCTGACGGCCTTGCTTGGATTGCGCAAGCGTAAGGAGCACATATCGCCACGATCAAAGTTCGTGACGCACCTCACGCGGCGATTCGGTGCACTGGCGTAATACGCGGCGCGTCCTACGGGTCGTAGAGGCAGAGACCCGTCCGCACGAGCACCCAGGGAGCCGGCGATGCCCCACGTCATCGACCAAGCCGTACACGCCCGACTGATCGCGACCGTGCCCCGGTCGCGGAAGGTCCCCGCCCGGCTGCGCTACGACAGCCAGGACCCGCTGGCGGTGCACGTCGTCTTCCCGCCGGTGGCGTCGCTGGACGGGGCGGAGGTCGGGTGGACCTTCGCGCGCGACCTGCTGGCGGACGGCCTGCGGGAGCCGTCCGGCCAGGGTGACGTGCACATCTGGCCGTGCGGCCCGGACCACACGATGCTGGAGTTCCACACCGCCGACGGCCTGGCCATGGTGCAGTTCCCGGCCCGTGACCTGCGCCGGTTCCTGATGCGGTCGTACGGCGTGGTGCCCCTGGGCGCCGAGGCCCGCCACCTCGACGTCGAGGGCGACCTCGCGGCCCTGCTGCGCGAGGCGTAGACCGCCGGGAGCGGCCGTCCTGCCTCAGTCACGCCCGAGCAGGGTGTTCAGCTCGCCGTGTGCCAGACCGTCCGCCAGCGTGCCGTACGTGCCGGTGGTCAGCAGTCCGCGGGCCGCGGCGCGCACCAGGGCGTGCGCAGCCTGCGCGATGCCCGAGCCGGCACTGACCCGGGCGGCGCCCGGCGCGCCGAGTTCGGCGACGGTCGGCGCGCCGGGGCCCGCCATCACGTTCGACGGGAGGGCAATGCCCGCGGCCGGTTCCCGTACGGTCGCGGGGGTCCACGACCCCTGGCACGAAGACGCCGTCCGCTCCTGCCTCCCCACGGACGGACGCCCGCTCCAGCGTCCCGCTTGACTTCAAGTGCGCTTCAACAGGAAGAGTGATCGGCGAAACGATCCAGCACTCGTCCCGAGGAGCCCCGTCATGCGCACCACCACGCTCGGCAGCACCGGACCGGAGATCGGCGTCGTCGGCCTCGGCTGCATGGGCATGACTCATGCCTACGACCCGGACGGCCGCGACGAGGCGACCTCCGTCGACGTGCTCCGGCAGGCGGTCGACCTCGGGTCGACGCTCATCGACACCGCCGACGTCTACGGCCCGTACACCAACGAGGAACTGGTGGGCCGGGCGCTGGCGGGCGGGTACCGGGAGCGGGTGGTGCTGGCCACGAAGGTCGGGCTGGAGAGCTCGCCGGACAAGCCGGGCGATCACACCGCGCTGGTGCGCAACGGCCGCCCCGAGCACATCCGCCGCTCCATCGACGCGAGCCTGCGCCGCCTCGGCACCGATCACGTGGACCTCTACCAGCTGCACCGGGTGGACCCGGACGTGCCGGTCGAGGAGAGCTGGGGCGCGCTGGCCGAGGCCGTCCAGGCGGGCAAGGCCCGGCACATCGGTCTGTCGGAGACGACCGTCGAGGAGATCCGGCGCGCGCAGGCCGTGCACCCGGTCGCCTCCGTGCAGTCCGAACTGTCGCTGTGGACCCGTGAGGCGCTGGACGAGGTCGTGCCGTACTGCGAGGCGCAGGGCATCGCCTTCCTGCCGTTCTCGCCGCTCGGCCGCGGCTTCCTGACCGGCGGCATCACCTCCTTCGACGAGCTGCCGCGTAACGACTTCCGCCGCCGCCTGCCGCGCTTCCAGCAGGACGCGCTCAAGGCCAACCTGGAGCTGGTGGGCAAGGTCCGCGCCATCGCCGGGCAGCACGGCGCCTCCCCCGCGCAGGTCGCCCTCGCGTGGGTGCTCGCCCAGGGGCGGTACGTCGTCCCGATCCCCGGCACCAAGACCCCGAAGTACCTGGCGGACAACGTCGGCGCGGCGGACCTCGTCCTGCCGCCCGCCGCCCTGGCGGAGCTGGACGCCCTGCCTGCGGCCGAGGGCACCCGTTACTGAGGCCGCCCTCCGGCGCCGCGGACGCGTTCACTCGTTCGGGTCGCACCACCGCTCCGTCGGTGCCCGGGCGGCACCGACGTGGGCATGTTCCCGGCAGGGACGGTGGCGGAGGGGCCGGGGAGGGACATGGTGGAGACGGGGCAACGGCTGCCGTCGTTGACGGGCCTGCGGTTCTTCCTGGCCGCCTCGGTGCTGGCGACCCACCTCTTCATCGACGCGGCGTTCTTCGCCGACCCCGGTCTGCGTACGGCGGTGCTTCCGCTGGATCCCCTCGCGGCCTGCGCGGTCAGCGGCTTTTTCGTCCTGTCCGGGTTCGTGCTGGCCTGGACGCACCGGCCGGGCGAACCGGCCGGTGCGTTCTGGCGCCGCCGCCTGTGGCGCATCGGCCCCGCACATGCGCTGGGCTGGCTGGGGGCGGTGGCATTCGCCGTCCTGGCCGCGGACTCCGCGCTCCCGAACGGCCTGCCGCTGCACTGCGGACCGGGATTCAGCGCGGTCAGCCTCCTTCTCCTCCAGGGCTGGGCCCCGCACCTGGCACTGAACGCGTGCTTCAACTCTCCCTCGTGGTCCATCTCCTGCGAGGTGTTCTTCTACGCGCTGTTCCCCTTGCTGATCGCCGCGGCGCGCCGTCTCCCTGCCAGGCGTCTCGGAGCGGTCTGGACGGTCCTGGCGGTCGCCGTCCTGTCACTGCCCCTGCCCGCCCTGGCGGTCGGCGGCCCCGTTCTCGGCAGGGACATCCCCTTGTCGGCCGAGAGCGTCTGGCTGTGCTACTTCTTCCCTCCGGCGCGGCTGGCGGAATTCGCGCTCGGCATCGTCACCGCACGCCTGCTCCGCGCCGGCCGGTGGCCGCGGGTGCCGCGCACCGTGCTCCTGCTGTCCTGCGCTGCGGCCGCCGCTCTGACCCCGTTCCTTCCGGCGCCGTTCCGCTTCGGGGCCCTCGGAGCCGTGCCCCTGACCCTGCTGATCGCCCACTTGGCGCGTGCCGACGCCGAGGGCCGGTCCGGCCTGGCGGCCCGCCCGGCCCTGATCAGGCTGGGCGAAGCCTCGTACGCCCTGTACATCCTCCACTGGCCCCTGCTGCTGACCGTCCGGCAGCTGCTGGGGGAGGACCGCGCCTTCGGCGTTCCCGCCGGGCTGGTTCTTGTCACGGCCTGTGCCCTCCTGGCGCAGGGCACGGCCCTGCTGGCACACCGGTTCGTCGAACGGCCGTTGGCCCAGCGCTTCTCCCGCCGACACAGCCCGGCGCCCGCGCCCCCTGGTGAACCGGCCGGGGCGCCTTCCACCTGACGGGGATGCACACCTGACGGGGATGCACATCGGCGCCGTACCGCATCGCTACTCGCAGGTACGGGCGTCGCTCCGCCCCGGCCCGTCGAACAGCTGGTCCAGCTGCATGTCCAAAAGCTGGACGGCCTTCTCGGGGGTGTGGACGTCCAGCAGGATGTACGTCGAGAGTCCGTCGACCAGGCTGATCAGCACCATCGCCTCGTCGTCGGCGTCCCGGCCGGGGCGCACCTCGCCGCGTTCCGTCGCCTGCCGCAGCTGATCGGCGAAGAAGCCCCGCAGCTGGGGGATGCCGTCGCGGATGTCGGTGCGCAGGGCGGGGTCGTGGACGGCCCGGTGGAAGTGGGCCACGCCCACCAGGAAGCCGATGCGGCTCTGCTCGTCCAGGGGCAGCATCCCCGTCAGGCAGGCGCGCAGGATGTCGCGCGGGGTGGGCTCGCCGTCCAGCGCTTCGATGCGGGCGCGGATGCGCTGCTGGGCCAGGGTCTCGATGTGGCGGAGCGCGAAGACGAGCATCTCGTCCTTGGTGCGGAAGTAGTGCTGGAGCCGCCCGAGGGAGATGCCCGCCTCGGCGGCGACGTCCCGCAGGCTCGCGCCCTCCAGGCCCCGGGTGCTCGCGATCCGCCACAGCGCCTGGGAGATCTCCCGGCGCCGCGCTTCGTGGTCCACCTTCTTCGGCACGTGACCGTGGCCTCGCCTTCTTTTTACAAGTCGCTCGTACCGTTATAACGTACCGCTACTCAATACACGTGACTTGCCAAAGCCGAAGAACGGGGAACCCTCATGTCCGCACCCGCCACTCCCCTGCTGCGGCCGCCCCGCAACCGGGTCGATCCCCGCGCCCGCCGCTGGTGGACCGTCCAGGCGCTGCTGACGGTCAGCGGTCCGGCGCTGCTCACCGCGCTCGCCCTGGCAATCTGCTCGGTGCTGTTCTTCCCCGGCGCCCTGCCCTGGCTCGCGCCGCTCCTGCTGGTCGCGCTGGTCCTGCCGGCGCTCGGCTACGCGCTGGTCATGCCGCGGTGGCGGTACTCCGTGCACGCCTGGGAGCTGGGCGGCCGCGCGGTGTACGCGGCGAGCGGCTGGTTCCGGCAGACGCGGCGGATCGCGCCGCTGTCGCGGGTGCAGACCGTGGACACCGTGCGCGGCCCGGTACAGCAGCGGTTCGGGCTCGCGACGGTCACCGTCACCACCGCCTCCACCGCGGGCGACGTGAAGATAGCCGGGCTGTCCGACGCGGACGCCGAGGAGCTGTCGCGGCGCATCGGCGAGGCCGCGCAGGCCGTGCCGGGTGATGCCGCATGACCACCACCACGCCTGCCGTCACCGGCGCGCCGCCCCGGTGGCACCGGCTGGACCGGCGCACCCTCCTGGTGCACTGCGGCTGGCTGGCCGCCCCGCTGGGCTCGTTCGCGCTGACCGCGCTGGCCACCGGCGGCCGGATCGGGGCCGGTGCCTGGATCACGCTGGCCGCGATCGCGGCGAGCTTCGCGGTCCTGACCGCGATCGGGTCGGTCCGCTGGGCGCGTACGGACTACCGCGTCACCCACGACTCCTTCGAGGTACGCAGCGGGGTGCTGACCCGGCGGCTGAAGTCCGTGCCGCTGCACCGCATCCGTACGGTGGATCTGACGGCCTCACCGCTGCACCGGCTGCTCGGCGTCACCGTCCTGCGGGCCGGTACCGCGGGCTCGGCGGACGGCGGCGGCGAACTTTCGCTGGAGGCGCTGACGGCGGCCGACGCGGAGCGGCTGCGGACCGTACTGCTCGCCCGCGCCGGTGTCCGGGCGACGGACGAGGACCCGGTCGTCTCCCGTATCAACTGGCGCTGGCTGCGCTACGCGCCGCTCACCTTCTGGGTGATCGGCGGGGTCTTCGCCGCGGCCGGCGGCGTCTACCGCGTCCTGGACGGCGCCGGTATCGAGCCGTGGAAGCTGAGCATCGTGCGCGGCGCGTTCGACGAGTTCGGCGCCCGCGCGCTCTGGGTGACGATTCCGCTCGCGCTGCTGGCCGTCGTCGCTCTCGGCACGATCGGCGCGCTCGTTCTCTACGTCGAGGACTGGTGGAAGTTCCGCCTCGAATGGACCGACGCGCGCACGCTGCGGGTGCATCACGGCCTGCTCACCACCCGGTCGGTGACCATCGAGCGGGCCCGGCTGCGTGGCGTGGTCCTGCGCGAGCCGCTGCTGCTGCGGGCAGGGGGCGGGGCCACCGTCCGAGCGGTCGCGGGCGGTCTTGGCAACAAGGAGGAGAACCGCAAGCGCAGCGTGATCCTGCCGCCCGCACCGCGGGCCGAGGCAGTGCGCACCGCGTCGGGGACGCTCCGCGCCGGATTCCCGGACGCCGGTCTCCGCGGGCATCCGCGAGCGGCCCTGCGCCGCCGCCGGACGCGCGGGCTGCTCCTGGTGACGCTCCCGGGCACCCTCACCCTCGCGGTCCTGGGCGCTCTCCTGACTCCCGTACTGCTGCACTGCGCCTGGGTGTTCGCGCTGGTGTCGGTGCCGGTGGTGCTGTGGCTGGCCCGGGACGCGTACCGCAACCTGGGGCACGGGCTCGACGGGCGGTACCTGATCGCGCGTTCCGGCACGTTCAGCCGGGACACCGTGGTGCTCCAGCGCGAGGCGGTCGCGGCCTGGACGTTCTCCAGTACGCCGTTCAGCCGGCGGGCCGGTCTGGTCACTCTCACCGCCGCGGTCGCCGCGGGCGAGGACGGTTATCACCTACGCGACATTCCGGCGGCCGACGCTCCGGCCCTGGCGGCGGCCGCGGCACCCGGGATCCTGGAGGAGTTCTTGACCCACGGCCCCGCGGAGTCGCGCACCGGCCGGCACCGGAGCTGATCACAAACCCTTGTCAACCCACGCGTTACCCACCAACCATGACGACCTGGACATGACATAAATCACACCCCTGTCACGTGCACGGCTCGGGCGGGCACACCGTCCTACACGGTGAAAGCCACGTCCCGACCCGACATCCGCAAGGGAGCAGCCGCGGTGCAGAGTGTCATCGACCAAGCCGTCCAGGTACGTCTCATCGCGACCGCGCCCGGCTCCCGGACCGTGCCCGCGGTGCTGCACTACCACCCGGCCGACCCGCTCGCGGTGCGGATCACCTTCCCGCCGGAGATCTCGCTGGACGGCGCCGCGGTCGACTGGGCCTTCGCCCGCGAACTCCTCGCCGAGGGTCTGCAGGCCCCGGCGGGCACCGGTGACGTACGGGTGCGTCCGGTGGGCCGGGGCCGCACGGTGCTGGAGTTCCACGTCGAGGACGGCGTCGCGATGGTGCAGGTCGACACCGCCGACCTGCGCCGCTTCCTGGACCGTACGTACCAGGCCGTGCCCGCGGGCCGGGAGCTCCTCGACGTGGACCGGGGCCTCGCGGAACTGCTCGGCGACGTCTGAGGAGCGGCGCCCGGCCTCCGGCCCGCCCGGTGCCCGCACCCCGGCCCCCGGCCTGTCCGGCGCCCGGACCCCGGCCCCGTGTCCGGGGCCCCGACGCCGCTCCCCGTCACCCGTCAGCGCTTCGGGAACCCGAATCCGTAGCCCTGCTGCTTCATCCACGGCAGCAGCCGGTCCAGCGCCGCGACCGTCTGGCTGCGGTCGCCGCCGCCGTCGTGGAAGAGGACGGTCGGCCCGTTGCGCAGTTCCTTGCGCACCGTGCGCACGATCGCGTCGGTGCCCGGCCGCTCGAAGTCCTTGCTGTCCACGTTCCAGCCGAGCGGGCGCATCCCCCGCTCCGCCGCCAGCTTCCTGCTGTACGGGGTGAACGCGCCGCCCGGCGCCCGGTAGTAGTCGACCCGCGGGCCGCCGGCCGCCTTCTCGATCATCTGCTGCGCGTCGAGTATCTGCTTCGACTGGTACGCCTCGGGCCGGTGGTCCATGCCGGTGTTGTGGCTGATGGTGTGGTCGCAGAGCTTGTGGCCGGCCGCCGCCACCTGCTCGACCAGGTCCGGGTGGGCCGCGGCCTGCGGGCCGATCATGCAGAAGGTGGCCTTGACGTCGTACTTCTTGAGCGTGGCCAGCACCTTGGGGGTCCAGGCCGGGTCCGGGCCGTCGTCGATGGTGATGTTGAGGCTCTTGCCGGGCCGGTCGGAGGCGTGCACGATGCTCGGGTCGACCGGAGCGGGCTTGGCCTGTTCGGTGGTGCCCGCGTGCGCCTCGGAGGTGGCGCCGGACTGCCCGAAGGTCAGATAGCCGGCCACCCCGAGCGACGCCACCGCCACCGCGGCTCCCCCGATGATGCCGCTCCGCCTGACGTGCCGTGCCATTGCGAATCCCGTCCCTCACTGCCGTGCGCGGGCCACCGCGGACCCGGGTACGGAAGCCGTTGCCGGCGCCGTACGCTTCCCCCTGCGGTGCGCTCGCGCGATTACTGCCTTGCAATACGACAGATGCGAAGAATTGCGGTCAGGATCCGCCTGTTACCGATCCATCATGAAACTTATTGATACTGGTGCCATGCCCCGAGTACTTCTGATCGAGGACGACGCCGCCGTGCGCGACGGAGTCACCCTCGCGCTCCGCCGGCGCGGCCACGAGGTGGCGGCCGCGGCCAGCGGCGAGGACGGCCTGGACCTCCTGCCCGCCTTCCGCCCCGACATCGTGCTGCTGGACCTGATGCTCCCGGGCAAGGACGGCTTCGAGGTCTGCCGGCGCATCCGCGCCGACCGCCAGCTGCCGATCATCATGCTCACCGCCCGCGGCGACGACCTCGACGTGGTCCTCGGCCTGGAGGCGGGCGCCGACGACTACATCGTCAAGCCCGCGCGCGGCGAAGTACTGGAGGCCCGGATCCGCGCGGTGCTGCGGCGCACCGCGCTGCCCGCCGACGGGAGCGCCGCGGGGCCCGCCGAGCCCGGCCCGGCCCCCGTGGAGACCTACGGCGAACTGGCCGTCGACCGGGCCGGACTCGTCGTCTCCAAGGGCGGCACCGACCTCCCGCTGGCCCCGTCCGAGATGAAACTGCTGCTGTTCCTGTCCGCGACCCCCGGCCAGGTCTTCAGCCGCCAGCAGTTGCTGGAACACGTCTGGGAGCACAGCTATCACGGGGACGCGCGCCTGGTGGACGCGTGCGTGATGCGGCTGCGTACGAAGATCGAGGACACCCCGCGCTCCCCCCGGTACGTCCAGACCGTCCGCGGCTTCGGCTACCGTTTCGGCCCCCTGTGAAGCGTCCCTGGTCCGCCGGCCGCCCGCGCCGCACCGCGCTGACCCGCTCCCTGCCGCGCGGCCTGCGGGCCCGGCTCGTCGTCGCGTTCTTGCTGGTCGCCGCGGTCAGCGCGCTCACCACCGCGGCACTGACCTACCGCGAGGCCCGCAACGCCATCCTCCAGCGCTCGCAGGACACCGCGATCAAGGACCTGCGGGGGCAGGTCAACTCGCTGGCGCCCGACCTCGCCGTACCGCCGACCCGTGCGGACGTCGACGAGTTCAGCCGGCAGCTCGACCGCTCCGGCAAGGCCCGGGACTGGGACGTCTACGTCCAGTACAAGGGCCTCGCGGAGAACGACCGGAGCCAGCTGCGCAACCCCGTCGTCGTCCCCGCCGAGCTGCGCGAGTCCGTCGAGACCCGGCACGTGACGGCGTTCCAGCGGGTGGAACGGGACGGCGACCCCTGGCTGCTGATCGGCATGCCGGTGATGCAGTCGCAGACCGAGGCCCGTACGGCGTCCCCGCTGTCCGTCTACGCCCAGCTCCCGCTGCGCGCGGAAGAGGCCAACGTCGAGGCGCTGGTGAGCGCCGCGCAGCGGGGCGCCCTGCCGGTGCTCGGACTGGCCGTGGTCCCGGCGCTGCTCGCGGCCCGCGGTGTGCTGCGGCCGGTGCGCGGGCTGCGGCAGGCCGCCGGGCGGATCGCCGAGGGCAAGCTGGAGACCCGGCTGGAGGTCAAGGGCGCCGACGAGCTGGCCGACCTGTCCCGTACGTTCAACGACATGGCCGCCAAGCTGGAGGAGAGCGTCGCCGACCTGCGCCGGATGGAGGCCAACGCGCGGCGGTTCGCGGCCGACGTCTCGCACGAGCTGCGCACGCCGCTCGCCGCGATGACCGCCGTCACCGACGTGCTCGACGAGGACGCCGACGCCCTCGACCCCGACACCGCCTCCGCCGTCCGGCTGATCAGCCAGGAGACCGGAAAGCTGGCCCGGATGGTGGAGGACCTCATGGAGGTCTCGCGGTTCGACGCCGGGGCCGCCGCGCTGCACCTGGACGAGGTGGACGTCGCCGAGACGATCCGCAAGACGCTCCAGGCCAGGGCCTGGCAGGGCCGGGTGGGTACCGAACTGCCGGACGGCGTACGGGCGCGCCTGGACCCGCGGCGGCTGGACGTCGTCGTGGCCAACCTGGTCGGCAACGCGCTGCACCACGGCGGGGAGCCGGTACGGGTGCTGCTGCGGGCGCCGGAGCCGGGCGACGGCCGGCTGGTGATCCGGATCGTGGACAGCGGCCCCGGCATCGACCCCGAGGTGCTCCCGCACGTCTTCGACCGCTTCTACAAGGCGGACTCGGCGCGCGCCCGTTCCGAGGGCAGCGGGCTGGGCCTGGCGATCGCCATGGAGAACGTACGGCTGCACGGCGGGACCATGCAGGCCGCCAACTGTCCCGACGGCGGCGCGGTGTTCACCGTGGAACTGCCGCTGCCCGAGCAGGAGACGGGCACCGCCGCCGACGCTCCGGAGACAGCCGACGGCACCGGCCGGGTGCCCGCGGACGGTGCGGAGAACGGCCCCGCCGGTACGGACGGCGATCAGGACACGGCGGGCGGCGGTGACCACCCGGCGAAGAGCCAGGCGGCCGCACCGGCCGGGAAGGCGGACCAGACGTGAGCGTGCCGAACTCCGCGCGGACCCGGCCGACCCGGCGGATCATGCTGGGCGGCCTGCTGGCGGGCGTGCTGGGGGCCCTGTCGGCGGGCGCCCTCACCGGCTGCGGCATCGCGCCGACCGGGGTGATCGACGCGGGCGAGCCGGCCCACGGCCTCAAGGCGCCGGGCAAGCCCGCGCCCGACGTCCAGCTGTACTTCCTCGGCCCGACCGGCCTGCGTCCCGCGAGCCGCCCGGCGACCGCGCCGGTCGGCCCCGAGGAGGCGATCAACCTGCTGCTGAAGGGCCCCAACGACGCCGAGCGGCAGCGCGGCCTCACCAACGTGCTGCCCGTGCTCCCGGGGCCGGTCACCGCGGAGGCGGAGGACGGCCGGGTCACCGTCCACGTGCCCATGAACGCCAAACGGCTCGACACCCCGTCCGTGAGCCAGCTGGTGTGCACCGCCGCCAACGCCGCCGTACCCGGCGCCCGCAGTCCCTCGGAGGTCCTGGTGACCCTGGTGGGCAGCACTGTACGGGTCGGCCCGATGGTGTGCGGCGGCACCAACGCCTTCCCGTTCATCCAGCCCAGCCCGTCCAGCGCGCAGCCGGACTGACGCCGTTCCGGCTGCTTGCCCTACGATCGCTACCGGCAAGTAGGGTCGCCGGGCGGGACGTTGCGGCAGGTACCGGGAGGGCGGGCCCGGACGCCCGGCCGGTGCCGTGGAGCTTGGGCGCGTACATGCGCGATCCGGTCGAAAGCCGGACACTGGAGCACCCGGGGCGGCCTCCGGAGTCGCACGGAGCGTGACGCCGGTGACGCTCCGTAGCGTTCTTCGTCCGGGACGCCGGCCGGGACGGACGATGGGAGGCACCGATGGCGGAATCCATGCTGCGGGACCGGACCGGGCGGGCGTTCGGCCGCCTGGTCGACCGGTACCTGGACATGCCCGAGCCGGTCACACCCGACGTCGAGTGCGTACGGGATCTGCGTATCCCGATGCGGGACGGCACCGTACTGCTCGCCGACCGCTACCGGCCGCGCGGCGCCGGGCCGCTGCCGGTGGTGCTGCTGCGTACGCCGTACGGCAAGCACAAGCCCGACATCAAGCTGTTCGCGGGCGTGCTGGTGCGCCGGGGCTTCCAGGTGGTGGCGCAGAACGTACGCGGCGTCTTCGGCTCGGGCGGCGAGTTCCACGCCTTCGTGCACGAGAAGGACGACGGACTGGCGACCGCGGCCTGGCTGCGCGAGCGGGCCTGGTGCGACGGCCGGCTGGCCACCGCAGGTGCCAGCTACCTCGGGCACGCGGAGTGGGCGATCGGCCCGTACCTCGACCCGCCGCTGGAGGCGATGTGCCTGGGCATCACCACGTCCGACTTCCCCGCCGCCTTCTATCCGGGCGGTGTGCTGGCGCTGCACAACATGCTGGTGTGGTCCTCCGCGACGGGCACGCAGGAGGAGGCGCCGCTCGGCGGGCTGCTGCCCAATCCGCTCCAGACCCGCAGGGTGCAGCGCGCGATGCGGACGCTGCCCGTCGGCGAGTCCGACCTCGCGGCCATCGGGCGGCCCGAGCGTTTCCTGCGCGAGGTCAGTGCGCACGCGGAGCCGGGGGACGGTTTCTGGGCGCCGATCGACCACAGTTCCGCGGCGCTGCGGATGACCACGCCGACCAGCATGGTGACCGGCTGGTGGGACCTGTTCCTGCCGTACCAGCTGCGGGACTTCACCGAGCTGACCGCCGCCGGGCACCGCTCGCGGATCACGATCGGGCCGTGGGCCCACGACCGCGGCGCGCTGAAGGCGACGCTCACCGACCATGTGTCGTGGCTGAGCGCCCAGCTGGCCGGGGACACCACCCAGCTGCACCAGTCGCCGGTCCGGCTCTACCTCCAGCGGGCGGGCCGCTGGCTGGACTTCGACCGGTGGCCGCCGCCGCAGTCCGTCCCGACGCCGCTGCGGCTCCAGCCGTCCGGCGGACTCGACTGGGCGGAGCCGCCCGGCAGCTCCCCGGACCGGTTCACCTACGACGGCGCCGATCCGACCCCGTCGACCGGCGGCCCGCTGCTGCTGCCCGGCGAGATACGGCAGCAGGACAACACGGCCGTCGAACGGCGGCCCGACGTGCTGGTCTTCACCGGCCCGCCGCTGCCCCGCGACCTCGATCTGATCGGCCCGGTCTCGGCGGTGGTGCACGTCCGTACGGACTCCGGGTACGGCGATGTCTTCGTACGGCTCTGTGACGTGGACCGGGCGGGCGTCTCGCGCAACGTCACCGACGGCATCCTGCGGCTGCGCCCGGGCTCGCCGGCGGCGGACGCCGAAGGGGTGGTGGCGGCCCGGGTGGAGATGCACCCGACCGGCTACCGGTTCCTGCGCGGGCACCGCCTGCGGGTGCAGGTGGCGGGCGGGGCGTTCCCGCGGTTCGCGCGCCACCACGGGACGGGTGAACCGGCCGCGTCGGCCGTCGCCTGCCGGCCGGTCCGGTTCGAGGTCTTCCACGAGCCGGGCCGCCCGTCCGCCGTGGTGCTGCCGCTGATGACCGCGCCGGTCCCCCGCGGCGGGAGTGAACCGGCCTGACCGCGGTACTCGTCGTCCCGGCCCGCGCGCCGCGGGGCCGGCACCGCGGACGGTGCCCTGCCGAGGAGGGCCCACGGGGCCGAGGAGATGCCATGGGACTGGTCAAAGCCGCCGTGATCGTGCTCGACTGCGCGGACCCGGAGAAGCTGGCGGACTTCTACGCCGACTTGCTGGAGGGCGAGGTCCGCAGGGAACACCTGCCGGACCGGGTGGAGGTCGCTGTCAACGGCACCGTCATGTCCTTCCGCCGCGACCTGAACATGACGCCGCCGACCTGGCCGCGTCCGGACAGCTCGCTCCAGGCCCACCTGGACCTGCTGGTCGACGAAGGGGACATGGACGAGGCCGAGCGCAGGGCGGTCGGCCTGGGCGCGCGTCCGCTGGACACCAAGGACGACACCGGGCCCCGCGAGGTGCGGATCTACTCCGACCCGGCCGGGCACCCGTTCTCGCTGCGCTGCTCACTCCGGTCGGGGCCGAAGACCGACTGACCGCCGGGCCCGGCCGGAGTCTCATCCGCGGTGCAGGCGCAGCCTCAGGAAGCGCGGCCGGTACAGCTCGACGTCGCGGTTGACCTGCGCGACGGAAGGCGCGCCCGGCGGGCCCAGCCAGTTGACGTCGTAGCTGACCAGCAGCGCGCCGTCGGCCGTGAACTCCGGATGGGCCTGCGGGTTGTACACGGCGACGCGCTGCTGTCCGGTGGGGTCGGCCGGGCGGGGCGGGGTGATCCGCCCGGCCGGCCCGTGCCACGGCCCCTCGGCCGAACACGCCCAGTACGCGGTGACGGCCGACAGGCCGTCACCCGGCGGCCCGGGGTCGTCCATCGTCAGCAGCACCCAGGTCCCGCCGTCGCGTACGACGGTGAAGGCGCTGCCCACGCCGCGCCCCCGGCCCTCGCGGATCACGGGGACCGCCCGGCCGGCGTGCGGCTGCCAGTCCTGCCCGTCCCAGAACTGCCAGGTCCGGGCCTCCCCGAGCTGTCCGGTCGGCACCCGGGCGAGGTAGGCGTTCGAGCCCGCCCGGTCGGGCCCGTCGTCACCGCCGTAGACGTACGTCCACGCGCCGTCCCGCACGGACGCGGTGCCGTACAGCACCCGGTCCCCCGGATTCCGTACGGAGGTCTGGTCGACGGCCTGGGTGATGCTCTCCAGCCGCAGGTCCGGGAGGGAGAGGGTGGCGATCTCGGTCGCGCGGGGCACGCCGAAGACCCACGGGCCCCGGCCCGGCGCGCGGTTCCAGAGCAGCACCCGGACGACCTGTTCGGGTGATCCGGGCGTACGCGGTTCCACGTGTGCCTGCACCGGCCAGCGCCAGCCGTCCGGGGTGTCGGGGAAGAACGGTCCGGGGCCGGTGCCGGTGCTGCCGGTCAGGGTCCGCTCCAGGCGGCCCGCGCGGTCCATGACGACGAGGGAGTTGTGCGTCAGGGCGGGTTCGCGGCCGGTGTCGGCGGAGCGCCAGGGGTACGGCTGTCCGTGCGGGTTCGGCGGGGGCTGCACCCGGTCGAGGAAGGTGTCGGAGAAGATCCACAGGGTTCGGCCGTCGGGCAGCCGTACGGAGTGGGTGCCGTCGCCGCCGGTCCAGTCGTCCACGCGGAGGTTGTCGTTGCCGTACCGGGTGAACTCGCCGGTGAAGCGGGACTCGGCGGACCAGGAGCCGAGCGTCCGTCCGGTGCACGCCGGGCCCTTTGCGCCGGGGCGGGCGAGCAGCAGGGCCAGGCCGGCGATCAGGGCGAGCACCGCCGCCACGGCGGCGCCTCGCCTCACCGGCACGCGCATGTCCCTCCTCGTCACGACGACGGGCCGCCCACCGTACAGAACCGGTCATGCGGCGATCGCGAAACACCCCGACATGCCGAAAATGCGGCGATCCGTCCGCTCCATAGTGGCTACCCGCGAGTACAAACCTGCCCGGAAGGGCGATCGTAGAGCTTCCCAATGGAGCAATCCCAGGTCAACGAGTGCAAGGTCACAGCCCGATGCCCTGCTGCGGCTAACGACCGTTCGCCTAGCCTGCTGCCATGACCGCCCAGTCCCCCGAACTCCCTCTGGCCGCCGCGTTCCCCGACGCGGACCGTGAGCAGTGGCAGCGCCTGGTCGAAGGCGTGCTGCGCAAGTCGGGCGCCGCGGAGGCGACCGGCGCCGCCGCCGAAGACGCGCTCACCACCGCGCTCGAAGACGGCATCCGGGTCCGCCCGCTCTACACCGCCGAGGACGCGCCCGCCGCCGATGCCGCCGGCCGCCCCGGATTCCCGCCGTTCGTACGGGCCGGCCGCGCCACCGGCAGCACCGTCGCGGGCTGGGACGTCCGGCAGCGCCACACGGACACCGATGCGCGGCGCGCCAACGAGGCGGTCCTCGCCGACCTGGAGAACGGCGTCACCTCGCTGTGGCTGACCGTCGGGGACGGCGGAGTGCCCACGGCGGACCTGCCCGCCGCGCTCGACGGGGTCTACCTCGATCTGGCGGCCGTCGCCCTGGACGCCGGCGCGGACTTCGCGGCGGCGGCCGAGGCATGGTTCCGGCTCTGCGCCGCCAAGGGCGTGGCGCCGTCCGAGACGGCGGGCACCCTGGGCGCCGACCCGCTGGGCGTGGTGGCCAGGACCGGCCGCGCGGACGGCCTGGCCGGGCAGCTGGAGGCGGCGGCCGGGCTGGCTCGCCGGTGCGCCGACGAGGCGCCGCGCATGCGCGCGCTGGCCGTGGACGCGCTGCCGTACCACGAGGCGGGCGGCTCGACCGCCGAGGAGCTGGGCTGCTCGCTGGCGACCGGCGTGGCCTACCTGCGGGAGCTGACCGCGGCGGGCCTCGGCGTGGACGCCGCCTGCGCGCAGCTGGAGTTCCGGTACGCGGCGACCGCCGACCAGTTCCTGACGATCGCCAAGCTGCGGGCCGCCCGGCGGCTGTGGTCGCGGGTCGCCGAGGTGTGCGGGGCCTCCCCCGCCGCGCGGGCGCAGCGCCAGCACGCGGTCACCTCGACCGTCATGACGACCCGTCGGGACCCGTGGGTGAACATGCTGCGCACCACCGTGGCGGGCCTCTCCGCCGGGGTGGGCGGCGCGGACGCCGTCACCGTCCTGCCGTTCGACGCGGCGCTCGGCCTGCCGGACGCGTTCGCCCGCCGGATCGCGCGCAACACCCAGTCGATCCTGCTGGAGGAGTCGCACCTGTCGAAGGTGATCGACCCGGCGGGCGGCTCCTGGTACGTGGAGCGGCTGACCGACGAGCTGGCCCGCGCCGCGTGGGGCTGGTTCCAGGAGATCGAGACCGTGGGCGGGCAGGCCGCGGCGCTCGGCTCCGGGATGGTCGGCGAGCGGCTGGCGTCGACCTGGCGCAAGCGGTCCGAGGCCCTGGCCCACCGCCGCGAACCGGTCACCGGCGTCAGCGAGTTCCCGTTCCTCGCCGAGCCGCCGGTCGAGCGCGAGCCCGCGCCCGTACCGGTGGGCGGCGGGCTGCCGCGGGTGCGCCGGGACGAGGCGTACGAGGCGCTGCGTGCCCGCTCGGACGCGCACCTGGCGGCCACCGGCAGCCGCCCGAAGGCGTTCCTCGCGGCGCTGGGCCCGGCCGCGGTGCACACCGCGCGCGCCACCTTCGCGTCCAACCTCCTCCAGGCGGGCGGCGTCGAACCGGTGCACGACCCGGTCTCGGTGGACGCGGAGTCGGTGGCGGAGGCGTTCACGGCGAGCGGCGCGGGTATCGCCTGTCTGTGTTCGAGTGACGCGCTGTACGCCGAGCAGGCCGCCGGGGTCGCCGCGGCGCTCAAGGCCGCGGGCGCGCGGCAGGTGCTGCTGGCCGGGAAACCGGGCGAGCGGCGGGAAGCATATGAACGAGCCGGAGTGGACGCCTTCGTCTTCGCGGGCTGCGACGCGGTCGGGGTGCTGTCCTCGGCCCTGGATGTCATGGAGGTGGCGTGATGGAGCGCGCGACGGAGCAGGCGGGCGCCATCCCGGACTTCAGCACGGTCGAACTGGGCGAGCCGGCCCCCGAAGGCGACGGCGCCCAGTGGTCGGCGGCCGTCCAGGAGGCCACCGGCAAGGGCGTCGAGGACCTGGTGTGGGAGACGCCCGAGGGCATCGAGGTCAAGCCGCTGTACACCGGTGAGGACCTGGCCGGGCTGGACTTCCTGCGGACGTACCCGGGCATCACGCCCTACCTGCGCGGCCCGTACCCGACGATGTACGTCAACCAGCCCTGGACGATCCGCCAGTACGCGGGCTTCTCCACGGCCGAGGAGTCCAACGCGTTCTACCGGCGCAACCTGGCGGCCGGTCAGAAGGGCCTGTCGGTCGCGTTCGACCTGCCGACCCACCGCGGCTACGACAGCGACCACCCCCGGGTGACCGGTGACGTCGGCATGGCGGGCGTGGCCATCGACTCCCTCTACGACATGCGGCAGCTCTTCGCCGGCATCCCGCTGGACAAGATGACCGTCTCGATGACGATGAACGGCGCGGTGCTGCCCGTCCTCGCCCTGTACATCGTGGCCGCCGAGGAGCAGGGCGTACCGCCCGAGAAGCTGGCCGGGACCATCCAGAACGACATCCTCAAGGAGTTCATGGTCCGCAACACCTACATCTATCCGCCGCGCCCCTCGATGCGGATCATCTCCGACATCTTCGCGTACACCTCGCAGAAGATGCCGCGCTACAACTCCATCTCCATCTCCGGCTACCACATCCAGGAAGCGGGCGCGACGGCCGACCTGGAGCTGGCGTACACGCTCGCGGACGGTGTGGAGTACCTGAAGGCGGGCATCGACGCGGGGATGGACGTGGACGCCTTCGCGCCGCGGCTGTCCTTCTTCTGGGCGATCGGCATGAACTTCTTCATGGAGATCGCCAAGCTGCGGGCCGCCCGGCTGCTGTGGGCCAAACTGGTCCAGCGGTTCGACCCGAAGAACCCCAAGTCGCTGTCGCTGCGCACCCACTCGCAGACCTCCGGCTGGTCGCTGACCGCGCAGGACGTGTTCAACAACGTCACGCGGACGTGTGTGGAGGCGATGGCCGCGACACAGGGCCACACCCAGTCCCTGCACACCAACGCGCTGGACGAGGCCCTCGCCCTGCCCACCGACTTCTCCGCCCGTATCGCGCGCAACACCCAGCTCTTCCTCCAGCAGGAGTCGGGCACCTGCCGGGTCATCGACCCGTGGGGCGGCAGCGCGTACGTCGAGAAGCTGACCCACGACCTGGCGCGCCGGGCCTGGCAGCACATCGAGGAGGTCGAGGCGGCCGGCGGCATGGCCAAGGCCATCGACGCGGGCATCCCGAAGCTGCGCGTGGAGGAGGCCGCGGCCCGTACGCAGGCACGGATCGACTCGGGGCGGCAGGCGCTGATCGGCGTCAACAAGTACCGGGTGGACACCGACGAGCAGATCGACGTGCTGAAGGTCGACAACTCCGCCGTGCGCGCCCAGCAGATCGACAAGCTGCGGCGGCTGCGGGAGGAGCGCGACGAGGCGGCCTGCCAGGACGCGTTGCGCGCGCTGACCGCCGCCGCCGAGGCCGGTCCCGGGCAGGGCCTGGAGGGCAACCTGCTGGCGCTGGCCGTGAACGCGGCCCGTGCCATGGCGACCGTCGGTGAGATCTCCGACGCACTGGAGAAGGTCTACGGGCGCCACTCGGGCCAGATCCGTACGATCTCCGGTGTGTACCGAGACGAAGCGGGGCCGTCCTCCGGCGTGGACCGGACCCGGGACCTGGTGGCCGAGTTCGAGCAGGCCGAGGGGCGCCGGCCGCGCATCCTGGTCGCCAAGATGGGCCAGGACGGCCACGACCGCGGCCAGAAGGTGATCGCGACGGCCTTCGCCGACCTGGGCTTCGACGTGGACGTCGGCCCGCTGTTCCAGACGCCGGCCGAGGTCGCCCGGCAGGCGGTGGAGGCCGACGTGCACGTCGTGGGCGTCTCCTCGCTGGCCGCCGGACATCTGACGCTGGTGCCCGCGCTGCGCGAGGAGCTGGCGGCGCAGGACCGGGAGGACATCATGATCGTGGTGGGCGGGGTGATTCCGCCGGGCGACATCCCGGCGCTGCACGAGGCGGGCGCCGCGGCCGTCTTCCCGCCCGGTACGGTGATCCCGGATGCCGCGTACGACCTGGTCAAGGACCTCGCCGAGGCCCTCGGCCACGACCTGTGAGCCGCTACGTTGACGCCTGACACACCCCGGCCCCGCACGGCCCGCAAGCGACCGACGATCGACATCGACCAGTACGCGGCGGGCGTGCGCGAGGGCTCCCGGGCCTGGATCGCGCGCGCCATCACACTGGTGGAGTCCACCCGGGCCGACCACCGGGCGCTGGCGCAGCGGCTGCTGGTCGAGCTGCTGCCGTACTCCGGCACGGCCCGGCGGGTCGGCATCAGCGGGGTGCCCGGAGTCGGCAAGTCGACGTTCATCGACGCGCTGGGCACCCAGCTGACGGGGGCCGGGCACCGGGTCGCCGTCCTGGCCGTCGACCCGTCGTCCAGCCGGACCGGCGGCTCCATCCTGGGCGACAAGACACGCATGGAGCGGCTGGCCGCCGACCCGGCGGCGTTCGTGCGCCCCTCCCCCACCTCGGGCACGCTCGGCGGAGTGGCGCGGGCGACGCGGGAGTCCGTCGTCGTCATGGAGGCCGCCGGCTACGACGTGGTGCTCGTCGAGACGGTGGGCGTCGGCCAGTCCGAGACCGCCGTCGCCAACATGGTCGACACGTTCCTGCTGCTCACCCTCGCCCGCACCGGCGACCAGCTCCAGGGCATCAAGAAGGGCGTACTGGAACTGGCCGACCTGGTGTCGGTCAACAAGGCGGACGGGCCGCACGAGCGCGACGCGAAGTCGGCGGCCCGTGAACTGTCCGGCGCGCTGCGCCTGCTCCAGCCCCCGGACGCCGCCTGGACCCCGCCGGTCCTGACGTGCAGCGCCCGCGAGGGCACCGGCCTGGACACCGTGTGGGACCGCGTCGAACAGCACCGCAAGCTGCTGGAGTCCACCGGTGCGCTCGCGGAGAAGCGGCGTGACCAGCAGGTCGACTGGACCTGGTCGATGGTCCGCGAGCAGCTGCTGAACCGGCTCCGGGACCACCCGGGCGTCCGGGACGTGGCGCCGGAGGTGGAGCGGGAGGTACGGTCCGGCACGCTGACGGCGACGCTCGCGGCGGAGCGGATTCTCCAGGCGTTCGGGATGCCGGGCGGCGAACTGTAGCGTCCGCTTCCGGGCTCACGCCGGGGACATCACCTCGTACAGGTTCCCGGCGTCGTCCTTGAAGAACAGGCCGCGCGGGCACAGCGGATGGTCGGTGCGGCCGTTGTCCGGGTGGGCGGGCTCGCTGCCGTAGGGCACCCCGGCCGCCCGGATGCGGGCGAGGATCGCGTCGAAGGTGTCCGGGTCGACGTCGAAGGCGAGGTGGTGGCCCTCGGGCTCCGGCACCGCCATGAAGTCGAGCGTCAGCTGGTCGTTGACGCGTACGGGGGCGAAGTGCCCGTGGCGGCCGGCCGGCGGCAGTTCCTCCAGCCCCATGACCGAGGCGAAGAACCGGGCCGCCGCGCGGTGATCGGCGGCGGGCACGATGGTGTGGTTGAGAGTGACGGGCACGGGTGCTCCCCCGAGGGTCGACGAGGCGACCACCGTACGGAGTGAGTACTCACTCCGTCAATGGTCCGCCCGGCCCCGCCGTGCGAAGTGTGCGACGGCTGCCGCCGCGAAGTGCCTTTCCGCCGTGGAGACATAGGTGTCCGCGCGCCGCACCAGGCTGAGGGTGCGGCGGCAGTCCGGGGCGTCCAGGCGCAGCCAGTGGACGGGCGCTTCGGCCGTCTCGTTGCGGGCGAGCGCCGGGATGAGTCCGATGCCCAGCCCGGCGCCGATCAGGAACTGCGTCGCGGCCGGCTCGTCACCCTCGCAGGTGACGACGGGGGTACGGCCGGCCGCGGCGAACAGCCGGTCCAGCAGCTCGCGTTGCCAGTGTCCGGCGCGCGTGGTGACGAACGGCTCGTCCATGACGTCCTCCAGCCGGACCCGCCCCCGCCCGGCCAGCGGATGCCCGACCGGGACGGCCAGCAGCACGTCCTCCTCCATCAGCACCACCGAACGCAGCCCGGCCCCGCGTAACGGCTGCGAGGCGACGCAGAAGTCGACCTCACGCGCCGCCAGCTGACGCCGCATCACCTCAGCGGTCGACTGGCGCAGACGTATCTCGACACCGGGGTGCGCGGCCCGGAAGGCCGAGAGCAGCGAGGAGAGCGTCAGCAGCGTCTCGGCGGCGACCGCGACCCGCCCCTGGTCCAGGCCCGCCGCATCGGCCAGCTCACGCCGCGCGTCGTCCAGTTCGCCGAGCGCCCGCTCGACGCGGCGCAGGAAGGCCGCGCCGTACCGGTTGAGGCGGACCGAGCGCCCCTGCCGGTCGAAGAGCAGCACCCCGAGGCCGGCCTCCAGCCGGGCGATCGTCCGGCTCACCGCGGGCTGCGCGACCCGCAGTTCGGCGGCGGCCCGGCTGATGTGCTCGTGCCGGGCCACCACCTGGAACGTCCGCAGGGCCGGCAGGTCCACTCCGCTCTCCCGCTCAGATCGTCAGGCCGCCGTCGACGGGCAGGATCGCGCCCGTCACGTACGAGGCCCGGTCGCTGAGCAGCCAGGCGGCGGCCTGTGCCACCTCGTCGGGGGCGGCCGCGCGGCGCAGCGGGGTACGGGCCGTGAGCCGGTCGACGACGTCCGGTTCGCGGGCGGCCCAGTCCTCGATCATGGCGGTCATGGTGGTGCCGGGGGCGACGGCGTTGACGCGGATGCCCTGCGGACCGTACTCGACGGCGGCGGTCTGGGTGAGGCTGTTGACGGCCCGTTTGGAGGCGCCGTACAGACTCATCCCGGCGGACGGCTTCAGGCTGCCGACGCTGCTGTTGTTCACGATGGCGCCGCCGCCCGCGGTGGCGGTGATCGCCCGTATCTCGGCGGCCATCGCCAGCCAGACACCCCGGTGGTTGACTGCGGTGATCCGGTCGAACTCCTCGACGGGGATCTCCGCGAGCGGGGCGTGTCCGATGCCCATGCCCGCGTTGTTGAACGCGCCGTCCAGGCGGCCGTGGCGCTCCACCGCCGTGTCCACCGCCCGCTGTACGGCGGCCGGGTCCGCCAGGTCCGCGACGACGTGGTCGGCGGTGCCGCCCGCGGCCCGTACCTCCTCGGTCACCGCGGCCAGCTCCGGCCCGGTCCGCGCGGTCAGTACGACCGCGGCCCCCTCCCGCGCGAACAGCCGTGCCGCGGCGGCGCCGATGCCGCGTCCCGCGCCGGTGATCAGCAGGACCTTGCCGTCCAGCAGTCCGCCGCCGGCCGCGCCGCGTTCCGGCCCCGTCCCCGCACCCGTGCCCGTCGTCTCCGTCATGTCGATCATTGTGCAGGAGGCTACGGCGGCGCCTCGCCGTGGCCTCCGTGCCCGGCCTGGCCACCGTGCCCGTCGTGGCCGGGAACCGTCCCGTCCGGCTTGGCGATCAGGAGGAGTCCGGCCATGCCCATGTCGGAGTGGCTCTGGACGTGGCAGTGGTACATCCACGCGCCGGCGCCCACGCCCTCGCCCGCCAGGAACTGGAAGCCGAAGGAGTCGGCCGGGCCGGTGATCTTGTTGTCGACGACCCGGCTGGGGTCGTCCGGGCCTTCCAGGATGCCGGTGCGGTTGTCCGCCCAGCGGTGACCGTGCACGTGGAAGGTGTGGTAGTACTCGCCGTGGGTGATCGAGATGATCTCGACGCGCTCCCCCACCGTGGCCCGGAAGTCCGGCCCTTTCGGCAGGTTGTTGATCGTCATGTCGTTGAAGACGATGGTGAACTGCCGGTCGGGCAGCGGGTCGCCGACGCGCCGTACGACCACCGGCCCGTACAGGCCCCGGCGGATGCCGCCCGTCCCGTGCTCGGTGCCCACGACATGGTCGTGGTAGTGCCAGTAGCCCGCGCTGCCCGGCCGCCAGGTGCCGTCCGCGCGCCGGCCGGGGGCGTGGGTGCGCCAGGTGTACGTACGGGTGGCGCCCGGTTCCAGGTGGCTGCGGTTCATCCGGGTGCCGTCGCCGGCCACGTCGTAGTCCAGGCCGTGGACGTGCAGACTGGCCGCGGTCTTCAGGGTGTTCTCGCACTCGATGTGCAGCGTGTCGCCCTCGACCAGCTCGATCACCGGGCCCGGTATGGTCGCCTTCCCCTTCTCCAGGCCGTAGCCGAGCTGTCCGCCCGGCAGTTCCTCGATGTAGAGCTTGAGGTGCCTGACCGCGCCCGCGGCGACCGCGGTGCGGCCGGTTCGCGCCGGACGCCCGGCGGCCGCGGCCCGGGTCGCGGCCGGAGCCACGGCCGGGGCCGCCGCCGTGCCGAGCGCGGCGACGGCGGCGCCTCCGGCCAGGAGACGGCGGTTGAAACGGCGCCTGGGGACGTCGAGTTCCTCGGTCATCGTGCTCCCACGGCAGGAGGGGACGGGGCGGGGCGGCGGAGCGGGGCGCAGGGAATGCCAGGGACGGTAGCCGTACGGGCCTTGTTTATCCACACTCAGGACAAAGTTGGACGGGTCGCGGTCATAGCTCTTGGCGAGTCACCGAAAGGGGTCTAGCTTCATCGGCTGCTGCTGTCCGTGGCCACAGAGGGCCACAGAGGGGTGGGTGCACCCGTGCGACGATTCCGGCACCACTTACCACGGCCGCTTCGCGCGATGCCGCGCACCGGCCGCCACCGACCGCCGAAGAAGCGGCCGCGTTCCGGGCGGTCCGCCGACCTCCCCGCGCTGGTGCTGGCCGTGACGGCCGCCCTGCTCGGCGGCGCGCCGGCGAACGCCTCCGGGCCGGGTGCCGGGCTGCGGCTGCCCACCCCGCCGGGCGGTGAGAACGTCCGCGTCCTGGTCTTCCACGCCTCGGCGGGCGCGGAACCGCCCACCGTCGACGCGGGGATCGAGGCCGTCGAGCGCATCGGCCGCCAGGGTCCGCCCGCCGAGCACTTCGCGGTCGACGCGACCGACGACGCTTCGGTCTTCACCGACCCGCGCCTCGGGACGTACAACGCGGTCGTCTTCCTGACCGGCGGCGGTGACCTGCTCGACCCCGAGCAGGAGGCGGGCCTGGAGAGTTACCTGGAGGCCGGGGGCGGGTTCGTCGGCATCCATGACGCGGCCCGCGCCGAGCCGTACTCGGACTGGTTCACCGGCCTGATCGGTGCCCGGCCCGCGGCCACCGTGCCGGGCACGGCACAGCGGGCCGTCGTGGAGACCGGCGACCGCCGCCATCCGGCCACCCGCGACCTTCCCGTCGAGTGGAAGCGCCCGGACAAGTGGCTCAACTGGGCGACCAGCCCCAGTGGTTCGGTGCACACCGTGGCCCGGGTACGGGAGAACACCTATCGGCCCGGACCTGGCGCCAACGGCTGGGACCACCCCATCTCCTGGTGCCGCGACTACGACGGCGGCAGGTCGTTCTACACCGGTATGGGCGGCACGCCGGACAGCTTCCGTGAGGCCGACTTCCGTACGCATCTGCGCGGCGCGCTGCTGTGGACCACCCGGCTGGCCCGCGCCGACTGCCAGGCCACCATCGCCTCGCACTACAAGGCCGAGCGCCTGACCGCCCCCAACCAGCCGGGCACGTCGGACCAGATCGGCGAACCGCACGGCCTGGTGACCGCCAAGGACGGCCGGGTCTTCTACATCGGCCGCGGCGGCGGTGACGCGAGCGCCCCGGTCGTCACCGACTGGAACGACCCGGATGTCGGCAAGGGCGAGGGCACCGTCCACGTCTGGGACCCGAAGACCGGCAAGGCCGCCCTGGCCGGCACGGTGTCCGTCTTCGGCAACAAGGGCGGCGGCGACGAGCTCGTCAAGAACGAGGAAGGGCTGCTGGGCATCGAGCTGGACCCGGCCTTCCTCACCAACGGCTGGGTCTATGTGCACTACACCCCGCACTCCGGCGTGGACCGGACCACACGCATGGCCGAGCGCCGCGTCTCCCGCTTCACGCTGAATCCCCGTACGGACAAGCTGAACCCGGCCTCGGAGAAGGTCCTGCTGAAGTGGCCGGTGCAGGTGCACAGCTGCTGCCACGCGGGCGGCGGCATGGCCTGGGATTCCAAGAACAACCTGTACATCGCCACGGGGGACAACAACTCCTCGCGCTTCAGTGACGGTTACTCGGGCAACAACCCGCAGCCCGTCTACAAGGGCGTCGCCTTCGCCGACGCGCGGCGCACCGCCGGCAACACCAACAACCTCAACGGCAAGATCCTGCGCATCCACCCCGAGCCGGACGGCACGTACACCCTGCCGGAAGGCAATCTCTTCACCGGCAAGGAGCCGGACGAGGGCGGCGGCAAGACCCGCGGCGAGATCTACGTGATGGGCGTACGCAACCCCTCCCGCATCTCGGTCGACAAGAAGACCGACACGCTGTACGCGGGCTGGGTCGGACCGGACGCGACCGAGCCCAGCACCACCTGGGGCCCGGCGAAGTACGACACGTTCGCCGCGATCACCCACGCGGGCAACCGCGGCTGGCCGTACTGCATGGGCAACAACCAGCCCTACCGCGACCGCAATCTGCCCGACCCGTCGAAGCCGCTGGGCTGGTACGACTGCAAGCACCTCAAGAACGAGTCGCCGCACAACGACGGCCTGGTATCCATCCCGCCCGCCGAACCCAACAACGTCTGGTACGCGCCGCAGGGCGGCGGCCCCGACTTCCCGCGTGACGCCCAAGGCGTCCCCAGCTACAGGCTGTCCGAGCAGAAGCTGCTGCTCCCCTGGCTCAAGGGCGGCGGCCAGGCCGCGATGGACGGCCCGGTCCACCGCCACGACGCGGCCGCCACCGGCCAGGGCGCCTGGCCCGCCTACTGGGACGGCAAGTGGTTCGTCGGCGACTTCTACGACGGCGACCAGCCCCGGCACGCCCTGGTGATGGACCCGCGGACGGCGGGTTCCGGCGGCCTGCCCGCGCACGCGGAGAGCCTGGACAAGATCGTGCCGGTCGGCGTGAACGGCATCCGCAACCTCATGGGCTGGACGTTCGGCCCCGACGGCGCGCTGTACGTCCTGGACTACGGGCGCGGCTTCTTCACCTCGGACGCCAAGTCCGCACTGTGGCGGGTGACCTACACGGGCGGCGAGCCCACCCCGCGTGCCACGGAGCTGGCCCGCCCTGGACGGGAGGCGGGACGATGACTCCACGGCGCAGCTGGACGGTGCTGCTGACCGCGCTGCTGATGCTCGTCGGCCTGACGGTCACGGCAGCACACGGCCGTCCGCCCGCAAGGCCGACGGCTCCCGAGCCCCCGGCGGCGCAGCAGACCCTGACCTGGACCGCGGGCGACGACATCACCAAGTACACCACCGCCCCCACCACCGCCGTGGCCGGCCGGACCACCATCGTCTTCGAGAACAGCACGGCCACCGGCAACACCATGGGCATGCCGCACACCCTGACCTTCGACGTCTCCGACCCGCGGTACAACAACGACGTGCAGCTCAACATCATGGCCAACCCGGGCGACGCGCAGGGCGGCAAGTACACCACCGAGGTCACCCTGACCCCGGGCACGTACCGCTACCACTGCACCATCCCGGGCCACGAGCAGATGCAGGGCGTCCTGGTCGTCACAGCCGGCGGCGGCCCCGACACCACGCCGCCGGAGACCTCGGCGACGGTGGACGGCGTACGGAACGACGCCGGCGCGTACGTCGGCGGGGCGACCGTCACGGTCGCCGCCTCCGACACCGGGTCCGGCGTCGCCACCGTCGAGTACGCGGTGGGCGGCGGGGCGTTCCAGCCGTACACCGCGCCGGTGCTGTTCCGCGAGCCCGGTACGTACCAGGTCCGCTACCGCGCCACCGACAAGGCCGGCAACACCGCCGCCGAGAAGTCGGCGGGCTTCACGGTCGTGGCGCCGCCCGGTGACACGACACCGCCGCGCACCTCCGCGACGACCGAGGGGCAGCGCAACTCGGACGGCGAGTATCTCGGGCGGGCCACCGTGACGGTCACCGCCGCCGACGACGGGTCCGGCGTCGCGACGATCGAGTACTCGCTCGACGGCGGCCCGTTCCTCGCGTACACGGCGCCCGTCGTCGTGGACCGCACCGGCCGGCACACCGTCGCGCACCGCGCCACCGACCGGGCGGGCAACACGTCCGAGGCGGTACGGGTGTCCTTCACCGTCGCCCCGGGCGGCGGGGTGCCCGCGCCGAGCTGCCCCGAGTGGGACGAGCGGCGCACCGTCGTCGTCGGCACGGTCGACACCGGCGTGCCCAACCGCGTCACCCGCAACCGCTGCACCGTCAACGAACTGATCGAGGACGAGAAGGACTGGTCCTCCCGCGCCCTGTTCCTCAAGCACGTCAGGACGGTCACCGCCGAGCTGCTCGCGGACGGGGTGCTCGACGAGCGCGAGAGCCGGGCCGTCAACGCGGCCGCCGACGCGTCCGGGATCGGCACGCCCGGCCACCACACCGGCTACCGCGACCTGTTCGACGGGACGAAGGCGTCCTTCGACCGCTGGCGACAGGTCGGCGGCGGCGCCTTCGGGCTGACCGCCGACGGCGCGATGACCAGCAGTTCCACGGTGCCGGGCATGGGGATGCTGTGGTTCCCGCGGCGGACGTACGACGACTTCTCGCTGCGGCTGCGGTTCCGCGACGACGCGCCGGGCACCGGCAACGCCAACGGCGGTGTCTTCGTCCGCTTCCCGTCCGTGGACGACCACCCCGAGGAACCCCGGCCGGAGTGGGTGGCGATCAAGTACGGGCACGAGATCCAGATCCTGGACCGGCCGGACGGCGACCTGTACAAGACGGGCTCGGTGTACGGGTTCGACCGGGTCGGGCTCGGCGGCGCGGGCGTCACGCCGAAGGGCACCTGGAACGACTACGAGATCCGGGTGGTGGGCCAGCACTACTCGGTCTTCCGCAACGGTGTGCTGATCAACGAGTTCGACAACACCGGCGGGCAGCAGTTCTTCCCGCCGCGGGCGGACGATCCGGGGACCGACGGGCGCCGGTACGCCGCCGGCTACCTCGGCCTCCAGGTGCACGGGACGGCCGACGTCATCTCGTACCGCGACGTCCGGATCAAGGAGCTGTAAGGCCGCCGGGCGGCCGTGGGCCGGGGTGGCGGGCGCGGGTCCGCCACCCCGGCCTGGCGTCAGCGTATGTTGACGTCGATGCAGGCGTAGAAGGCGTTGGAGGTGTCCGCGACGTTCCAGACGGCGAGGACCTTCTGCTTGCCCTTGATGCCCTGGAAGTTCACGTTGTGCGTGACGGTGGCCGGCGGCTTGGCGCCGTTGTCGTTGATCTCGGCGATCTTGCGTCCGCCGATGAAGTACTGCCAGGTGCTGGTGCGGTGCTGGGCCGTCAGCCGCCAGGTGAACGCCTGGGAGCTGCCGACCGAGGTGGCCTTCCAGCCCTTGCTGTCGTCGTCGAGGTCCCGGAACCGGGCGTTGCCGCCGCTGCAGCTCTTCAGGCCCTTGGGGCCCTCGACGCTCTGCGGCTCCCACTTGATGTCTCCACAGGCGACGGTGCCCGCCGCGCACTGCGCCTGCCGGCTGGCCGGGGCGTTCACATAGCCGTGGGCGCTCGCCGAACTCGCGGGCAGGGTCACGACGAGGAGCGGGGCCAGCGCGGCGCCGACGGCCGTGGC
Source organism: Streptomyces paromomycinus (assembly GCF_003865155.1). Classification (NCBI taxonomy): domain Bacteria; kingdom Bacillati; phylum Actinomycetota; class Actinomycetes; order Kitasatosporales; family Streptomycetaceae; genus Streptomyces; species Streptomyces paromomycinus. The sequence goes on from NZ_BHZD01000001.1 coordinate 1,506,896, forward strand.
GATCTTCCTCTTCTGGTGCATGTCGACTCCTTCACGGTGGGGGCCCGGCGCGGGACGGACACGTACCGGCGCTGTCGCGCGGTGCGTCCGGTCCGTGCGGGCCCCGCTGGTGGGGGTGGGGTGACGCGAAGGTGTGGTGCCGACGCGCGAGGACCGCGGCCGTCCCGGGTACAGTGCCGACTACCTGGGGAAGGCCGGATTCCCGCTCGCCAATTGGTCTAGACTTTACTGATTGGCAGGCCCCGGTCAAGGGGGCGGACATCAACTCGTACCGCCCCAGGCGTCACTCACGCCCCACCAGCGGATGCCGCCGCACCCCGGCTCCCGCCGTCCCTCACACCTTGGGGATGTCGAAGTACCGGTGCATGTTCGCGGCCAGCCCCAGGTCACCGGCGACCTTGATCTTGCGGGTGAGGACCATCGTCACCGGATTGCCGTTCCCCGACACCAGCCGCAGGAACTCCGCGTCGCCCATGGTCATGGTCAGCCGAGGCGCGTCCGTACCGGCGCCCTGGCGCACCATGCACTCGCCGTCCGCGAGCACGGTCTCCCAGACGGCCTCCCGCTCGCCGGTGATCCGCCAGCGGATCACCGCCCGTACCCCGGCCGCGGCGCCGGGACGCAACTGCCGCCCCATCCGGCCGAAGACCTCACCGAGCACCCGGTCCCGCAGCTCGCCCCGCACCAGCGCGGTGATCTCCTTGGCGGACAGCCCCTTCACGATCCGCGCGAACTCCTCCGGCGTGACGCTCGCGAAGTCGAGCTCGGCCAGCAGCGACCTGACGTCTTGGGCCACGGCACTCTCCTCGTCGCATGAATGTCTCCCTCTGCATGGTGCCCCCGCCGCACCACGCGGCGCCCGCCGGGGCCCGTACCCGGCGCGTCCCGGCTCCCCCACCGGCCACATCCGGCCGCCGGGGCCACGGTTCACGCCGTTCCCGGGGACACCCGGCCGTCGGAGGGTTGGCGGCCCGCCCGCCGGATACCCGTCCACCGCGCGGCGGCGGCCGTCCCGGCGTACCCGCCTCTCCTCCCGCGCAGCACACCCGGCAGCGGCCGCCGCCCGCACGGCGCACCGGCGGGAGGGGGGACATGCCTGAGGAGGAGCGTCACCATGCCCGGAAACCGGACCGTCCGCCGCGCCGCCTTGGCCGCCGCCCTGTCGGCCCTCGCCGTCACCGCGCCCGCCGGATCGAGCGCCACCGCCGCGCCCGCCCCCGCGCCGGCCGGCGACCGGTCCGAGATACCCGCCCGCAGCGGCCGCACCGACTCGGCCGTCGACCGGGTCGCCCACTTCTACGGCAGCTACCTGGACGCCGTGACCGACGACGGACGCAGCGCGCTGGCCCAGGCCCTGCGCGGCCACTACCTCACCCCCGAACTACGGGCCCGGCTGGCGAACTGGGAGCAGCGGGAGCACGCGGACGGCGTGCTGCGCGGCCAGGACACCCCGACGGCCTGGCGCGTCACCTACAACGACAGCGCCATGGGCCGGGCCTGGACCCGGGTCCGCCTCACCTGGGGCGGCCCGGAGCAGCCGCGCTATACGCATCTGCTGGTCACCTCCGACCTGAACACCCTGCGCATCACCGACATCGAGCCGGACACGGGGCAGTAGCGGCCCGGCGCCGAGCAGTGGCCACCCGGCTGAAACGGGACAGCCGCCAGTAGTCCTCGGCGGCGGTGAGCTGCCCGGCCGGCCGCGAGACACCGGGGTCGGACAGCGGCACGTCCAGCGGTATCACGCGCCGCCGCGGCATTCCGTCATGAAAGGGCGGTGGTTCTGGCCGAACTCCGACTCGGGGCAGTCACTCCCGAAGCCCGCACCCCCTCCCCTTCCCGTCGCCCTCAGTCCATCCTGAGGACCGGCTTGACGACCCGCCCCGTCAGCGCGGCCTCGGCAGCGGCCTCGATGTCGGCGAAGCGGAACTCGGTGACGAGTTTTTCCAGCGGAAGCCTGCCCTGCCGGTAGAGGCCGATCAGTTCCGGTACGGTCACCGCCGGTACCGCGTCGCCTTCGGTCACCCCCCGGATCGTGAGGCCCTTGGTCAGCACCGGCATGGTGTCGAACTCCGCCGTGCCGATGCCGACCAGGGCGAGCGTGCCGCGCCTGCGCAGGGCCTGGACCGCTTGCGACACCGCGCCCGGCCGCCCCGTCGTGTCGATGGCGCAGTGCGGTCCGCCGCCGGTCAGTTCACGGAGCGCGGGCACCACCTCGTCCCCGGCGGTGGGGTCGACGACCGCTGTGGCTCCGAGTTCTTCGGCCAGGGCACGGCGCGCGGCGAAGGGTTCGACGGCGACGACGGGGATGTCCGCGGCGACGGCCGCCATGACCGCGCTCAGGCCGACGCCGCCGGCGCCGAAGACGGCCAGGGTGGCGCCCGCCGCCGGACGCAGCACGGCGCGGACCGTACCGACGCCGGTCTGGACGCTGCATCCCAGCGGAGCGACGACGGCAGCGGGAAGGTCCTCGGGCACCTTGACGGTGTTGCTCTCCGTGGTGAGGCAGTGGGAGGCGAAGGCGGACTGGCCGAAGAAACTGCCGTAGACCGGGGTACCGTCCGTACGGGAGAGCGGGGTGCTGCCGTCGGGGCGGGTTCCGGCGGCGTTGAGGAGCGCGGAGTGCTCGCAGTAGGCGGGCTCTCCCGCCGAGCACTGCCCGCAGGCACGGCAACTCCGGTACGTCAGGCACACGGTGTCACCGGGGGCGAGGGTGGACACCGCGTCGCCCACCGCCTCGACGACTCCGGTGCCCTCGTGCCCGAAGACCATGGGCAGCCGCCCGGGAGGCCAGACCTGTCGCATGGCGAGGTCGGTGTGGCAGATGCCGGCGGCCGTCATCCGTACCAGGATCTCGTCCGCCCTCGGCTCTTCCAGTTCGGCTTCGTGGACGGTGAAGGGGCCGCCGGGCGTTTCGGCCAGTGCTGCTCGTATGCGCATGGGATCTTCCTAGCGGTCTTGGGCCGCCATGCTCAAGACTGTTCCGTCCGGCGCCGTCGGCATCCACGAGCGGCCGCGCGCCCGGCCGGTCCGTGACGACGCCAGGAAGACGACCGAAAGACGACAGGAAGAGGGCTGAACATCGTGGCGAAGCGGCCGGAACCGATGTACGGCCGTCCCTTCTACTTCCAGCGGTGGCTGGACGGCCATCGTGGCCTGCTGGAACCGCCGGTGGGAAACGCCCAGTTGCAGGAGGAGTCCGGACTGATGGTCACCGTCGTCGGCGGGCCCGACCAGCGCACCGACTTCCATGACGATCCGATCGAGGAGTTCTTCCACCAGATACGCGGCAGCATGGTGCTGCGGATCATGGAGGAGGAGGGCCGCCCGCCGCGGGGCGTCCGGTTCTACGGCGGTGACCGCCGCTGCCCGCACTGCGGCGCCGTCCACCCGGGCCGGGAGCGGCCGGCCGGGCTGCGCCCCCGCACGCGCGCCGCCACCTGACACCTGCGGCCCGACTCCCGCGTCCCGGCGGGCAGGGCCGGACGGGGAGCCGGGCCCGCCGAACCCGGCCGACGCGACGCGTTCCGCTTCCTGACCAGGCGTTACGGCTCCGGCCCCGCGGTGGGATAGGTTCGTCCGACATTCCGTTCGCCCTGGAGGTCGCAGGTATGCCCGTCGTTGTCGCCACGGTCAGGACGAAGCCCGGCGAGCTGGAGACGGCGCTCGACGTCTTCCGCTCGCACGCGCCCGCCGTCCATGAGGAGGACGGCTGTCTGCTGTACGCGGTCCACGCGGGAGAGGACCGGGTGGTGGTCGTGGAGAACTGGGCGGACGGTGCCGCGCTGGACGCCCACTCCCGGGGTGCCGCGCTCGCCGGGATCGCCGCCGGGGTGAGCGGCCTGCTCGCCGCGCCGATGGACGTCGCCGTCCTGGACGCCGTCCCGATGGGCGACCCGGGCAAATCCACGCTTTAGGCACATCGCACGGAGCGCCCCCCGTAAAAGGAAGGCAAACACTCCGTCAATTTGCCGTCAGTACGGAGTCCGTCATTTCGGACGTTATGTTTTTCGCTGAGCGGCCGTCGCCTCCGCGTGCACGGCCGCTCGCGCCCGCATACCGCCCGAGCGGCCGCGCCCCCTGTTGACCGGCCATTCTCGTGACACCCTCCGACTTCCCGCGGCACCGGCCTGACCTGCCACTTCGTACGGCCGAAAAGAAACCGGGGGCGAGCCGCCACCGCCGCGGACACCCCCGCACGAAACGACCGGTTGGCCGAATGTCCGCGCCTCGGTAAAAGGCCCGCCAACGCGCGTTCGCATCGACTTGGAACCCTTGATCGGCGACCGTTAGCATGGAAATGGTTGTCCGGGGCAACTAACTATCCGTCGTGCCCCGGAATCAAGGAGGAATCACCTATGCCCGACACCGCGCACGACTTCCGCACCTACGTGGAGGAGAACCTCGACGCCCTGGGGACCGACCCCGGGCGCGTGGCGCTGGTGCACCAAGGGCGACGCGTCACCGCGGGTGAGTTCCGCGCCCTCGTCCACCGCACGGCCCGCGCGATGCGGGGTCAGGGCATCGACCGCGGTCAGACCGTCACGCTGCTCAGCGGCAACCTGCCCGAGACCATCGCCGCCCGCTACGCCGCCAACCTCATCGGCTGCCGGGTCAACCACCTCTACAACAAGCTCTCCGCCGACGTGCAGGCCACCATCGTCAAGGACGTGGAGACCGGTGCCCTGATCGTCGACCCGCGCTTCGACGACCGCGCCGCCGAGCTGACCGCGCTGGCGCCGGTGGCGACCGTACTGACCCTGGGCCCCGCGAAGTTGGGCACCGACCTGCTGGAACTGGCCGCCGCCGAGAGCGACGAGCCGTTCCCGAGCCTCGCCCAGCCCGACGACATCTGCACCATCCGTCACACCGGCGGCACCACCGGCCACCCCAAGGGCATCTGCACCACCTACGGACAGGTCCGTTCCTTCGTCGCCGACAACGACGAGGACGCCGGCGACGCCAAGGTGATCTGGGAGCGCCCCTCCGACGAGGAGGCGGCCCGCCTCCTGGTGTGCACCACCCTGGCGCACGCGGGCGGCATGATGGCCGACGTCACCCTGCGCGAGGGCGGCCTGGTCGTGCTCCACGAGGACTTCGAGCCCGGTGAGGTGCTCGCCGCCGTCGAGCGGGAGCGCATCACCCACCTGTTCCTGCTGCCGCCGCTGCTCTACCAGCTCACCGACCACCCGGCCGCGGCCACCACCGACACCTCCAGCCTGCGCTGCCTGACCTACGGCGGCTGCCAGTCCTCGCCCGCCCGCATCGCCGACGCGATCCGGCGCTTCGGCCCGGTGCTGGTGCAGTTCTACGGCCAGAACGAGGCTGGCGGGATCAGCGTGCTCCCCGCCGAGGAGCACGACCCGGACAACCTGGAGCGGCTGCGGTCGGCCGGCCGCATCCTGCCCAACGTCGAGGTGGCGGTCCGCGACGAGAACGGCCGCGACCTGCCGCGCGGCGAGCACGGCGAGATATGCATCCGCTCGTCCAGCATCATGCAGGGCTACTGGAAGCAGCCGGAGCTGACCGCCGAGGTGCTCCGCGACGGCTGGCTGCACACCGGCGACATCGGTTTCCTGGACGACGAGAACTACCTGACCATCGTCGACCGGATCAAGGACATGATCGTCGTGGTGGGCGGCCATGTGTACACCACCGAGCTGGAGGACCTCCTCAACACCCACCCGCAGGTCGCGCAGAGCGCCGTCTTCGGCGTGCGCGACGCGGACCGGATGGAACAGGTGTACGCGGCCGTGGTGCCCGCCGCCGGTGAGAGCGTCGACGAGGACAGCCTGCGCACGCTGGTGCGCGAGGCGCGCGGCGCGATGTACGAGCCGGCCCGGATCGAGTTCGTCGGCTCGCTGCCGCTGACCGACGCCGGGAAGCCGGACAAGAAGAAGCTGCGCGAGCTGGCCACGACGGCCGCCTGACCCTCGCACGGCCGCGACCGGCCCCCGTCTCTCCGGAGGCGGGGGCCGGCTCCGCGTACGGAGTCCGCCGCCCCGCCCGGGGACCGTCCGGCGCGCCCTGCCGGGGCAGCCACCCGGAGCAGCGCACCGTGCGGGCGCACCACCCCCCGCCTACGCTCGGTACACAGATCGCACAGATCGTCACGACGGGCTGTCCGGCCGGGCCGCCCGACCGCGAGCACAGGCACGGAGGCTCACCCATGCCGGAGCTGTTCATCGGGGGTCAGTGGACCGCCGCGGCCGACGGGGAGGTGCGCGAGATCCGCTGCCCGGCGGACGGCACGCTGGTCGCCACCGTCGACGAGGCGGGCGCGGCGGACGCGGCCGCCGCCGTCACCGCGGCCCGCGCGGCGTTCGACGACGGGCCGTGGCCGCACACCCCGGCCGCGGAGCGCGGGGCGCTGCTGCTGCGGGTGGCCGGTCTGCTGGAGCGCGACAAGGACACGTACGCGCGTGCCGAGTCGCTGGACACCGGCAAGCGGTTCGTGGAGAGCCGGTACGACATGGACGACATCGCGAACTGCTTCCGCTACTTCGGCAGCCTGGTCGCCTCCGGCAACGACGGCCGGGTGGTGGACACCGGGCAGCCGGAGGTCGACAGCCGGGTGGTGTACGAGCCGGTCGGCGTCTGCTCCCTGATCACGCCGTGGAACTACCCGCTGCTGCAGACCGCCTGGAAGGTGGCCCCGGCCGTCGGCGCGGGCGACACCTTCGTCCTCAAGCCCAGTGAGCTGACCCCGCACACCGCGATCCTGCTGATGCGGACGCTGGCCGAGGCCGGGCTGCCGGACGGGGTGGCCAATCTGGTGCTGGGCGCCGGCGCCGCCGTCGGCGCGCCGCTGACCACCGACGAGCGGGTGGACCTGGTGTCCTTCACCGGCGGCCTGATGACCGGGCGGAGCATCATGGCCGCCGTCGCGCCCACCGTGAAGAAGATCGCGCTGGAGCTGGGCGGCAAGAACCCCAACCTCGTCTTCGCCGACACCGAGTTCGACACCGCCGTCGACTACGCGCTGATGGCGGTGTTCCTGCACTCCGGGCAGGTCTGCTCGGCCGGTGCGCGGCTGCTGGTCGAGGACGGGCTGCACGACGACTTCGTGGACGAGCTGGTGCGCCGGGCGCGTGCGATCCGGCTGGGCGGGCCGTTCGACGAGGACGCCCGCAGCGGGCCGCTGATCTCCGCGCAGCACCGCGACAAGGTGGAGAAGTACGTGGCGGCGGGCCTGGCCGAAGGCGCGGTACTGCGCTGCGGCGGCGCGCGCCCCGACGACGCGGCGCTGCGGGACGGCTTCTACTACCTGCCGACGGTGCTGGACGAGTGCTCCCCCGGCATGTCGGTGATCCGCGACGAATCGTTCGGCCCGGTGCTGACCGTGGAGCGGTTCCGTACCGAGGACGAGGCCGTGGCGCTGGCCAACGACACCGTCTACGGGCTGGCCGCGGGCGTGTGGACGCAGAGCGTGGAGCGTTCGCACCGGGTGGCCGCCCGGCTGCGGGCCGGCACCGTGTGGATCAACGACTTCCACCCGTACGTACCGCAGGCCGAGTGGGGCGGCATGAAGCAGTCCGGCGTCGGGCGGGAGCTGGGCCCGGCCGGGCTCGGGGAGTACCAGGAGGCCAAGCACGTCTGGCGCAACACCGCGCCCCGGCCGCAGCGGTGGTTCGAGTGAGCGGCCCCGCAGCGGACGGAGGCGCCGCGCACACCGGAAGACCGGCCGACGAGCAGCCGGACGCCAACGGCACCGCCCCGGCCGACGACACCGACGCCGCCACCGGCAGTCCCGACGACGACGAATCGCTCGCCGAACTCGGCTACAAGCCCGAACTGAAACGCACCCTCGGCAACTTCCACACCTTCGCCGCCGGCATCAGCTACATCTCCATCCTCACCGGTACCTTCCAGCTCTTCTACTTCGGTGTCAGCCACGGCGGGCCCGCCTACTGGTGGTCCTGGCCGATGGTCTTCTGCGGCCAGCTGATGGTGGCCCTGTGCTTCTGCGAGCTGGCCGCCCGCTACCCGGTGGCCGGATCGGTCTACAACTGGTCCAAGCAGCTGGGCGGTCCGCACGTGGGCTGGCTCGGCGGCTGGATGATGATGACCGCGACCATGGTGTCGCTGGCCGCCGTGGCCCTCGCCTACCAGGTCACGCTGCCGCAGATCTCCTCGTTCTTCCAGTTCGTCGGCGACGGCAGCGGACAGACCGACCACGCGGCCAACGCGGTGCTCCTCGGCGCCGTCCTCGTCCTGTTCACGACGCTCGTCAATGCCTTCGGCGTCAAGCTGATGGCCCAGATCAACTCCGCCGGTGTGGCCATCGAGCTGATCGCCGCGCTGGCCCTGATCGTGCTGCTGGCCGCGCACATCACCCGCCCCCCGAGCGCGCTGACCGAGACCTACGGGCTGGCGGAGGGCCAGTCGCTGGGCTACCTCGGCGCGTTCCTCACCGCGTGTCTCGCCTCCGCCTACGTCATGTACGGGTTCGACACGGCGTCGTCCCTCGGTGAGGAGTCCAAGGACCCCGGCCGCAACGCGCCGCGCGCGATCCTGCGGGCCCTGTTCGCCTCGTTCCTCATCGGCGGGCTGATCCTGCTGTTCGCCCTGCTGGCCACCCCGGACCTGCACGCCAAGGAGCTGTCCGTGGACGGGCTCCAGTACGTCGTGCTCAGCACCCTCGGCTCGACCATGGGCCAGATCATGCTGTGGTGCGTGGTCATCGCGATCACGGTGTGCGCGCTGGCCGTGCACACCGCCGGCATCCGGCTGGCGTTCGCCATGGCCCGGGACACCAACCTGCCGGCCGCCTCGCTGCTCGCCCGGGTCAGCCCGCGCTTCCAGACGCCGGTGGCGCCCGCGGTGATCATCGGGTGCATCGCGCTCGGCATCCTGCTGCTCAACATCAACCAGCCGCAGATCTTCTCCGTGATCACCAGCATCGCGATCATCATGATCTACGTCGCCTACCTGATGGTGACCGTGCCGCTGCTGGTACGACGACTGCGCGGCCAGTGGGAACCGGCCGAGGGCAAGTTCTCGCTGGGCAAGTTCGGCCTGCCGGTCAACATCCTCGCCGTCCTGTGGGGCACCGCGATGGCCACCAACCTCGCCTGGCCCCGCCCCGAGGTCTACAACGCGACCGGCCCGCAGCACTGGTACCTGCGCTGGGGCGCGTTCCTGTTCGTCGGCATCGTCGCCGTCGGCGGCTTCACGTACTACTGGTTCGTCCAGCGCAAACGCACCTGCGTCCTGGCCGGCCACGCCGCCGAGACCCCGGAGGAGGCGGCGGACCGGACCACCTCGGACGACGAAGCGGACGACCCCGAGGACCCGGCCGCCACGTCGTCGTCCTGACGGGGGTGCCGCTGCCGGACGGCCCGGCAGGACGTTCAGCGATCACGGGTGACTTCCCGGAGTGTCACGCAGATCTTCCCCTGCCCCGCCCATGACTCGGGGGGCGGATAAGCTCACCGCGTTCTGCGGCCGCCGCGTGGCACTCAAGGAGCACCTCAAGAAGCCGGCCCGTCATCGCATCACGGCGTCTGCGACTGAATGCTGCGACTTTCCATGAGGTTCATGCGTGCGGCACGCCTCATCGAGCGAGAAAGCACCGCATGCACAGGCGAAGACTCTTATCCGAAAGCACTGGTTCCGAAGCACCGGTCCGCACAGCGGGAAGGGCGCGACGAAGCTTCAGCGGCGTCGTGCTGTCCGTCGCGCTGGCGGCGGGCCTGCTGGGGGCAGCGCCCGCGTCCGCTCAGGACGACCCTGAGGACTTTCCGCTCGCCCCCGACAGGGCCCTGGCCGTATCCGCTTGGAGACTCGGCGGTTCGGGCATCCGCCAGGCGGCCGAGCAGGCGCTCGTGGGCACGGACGACGACATCCGCAAGTTCCTCGACGAAGCACCCGCGATCCAGTACGACGACGACTACATCGATGCCAGCCGCATCTTCAACACCGGTGGCCCGGCCGTACGCGAAGCGACGAAGACGGCGTTGCGGGGCACCCCTGGAGAACTGCGCGAGTATCTGCGCGGCGGCTGGCAGAAACCGCTGGAGGAAGATCGCGAGGTCGAAGCCTCCCGCGTCATCAATTTCGGTGGCCCAGGGGTCAAGGAAGCAGGCAAGGCCGCACTCAAGGCCGGGCCCGATGCCGTCGCCGCGTTCCTGGAGACCGGCCAGTACGAAGCGAAGAAGACCGACAACGAGGTCGAGGTCTCCCAGCTGATCAACTCCGGCGGCACGAACATGAAGGCCGCCGGGAAGGTCGCGCTGAAGGGCACTGCGGACGACATCACCGAGTTCCTGGAGGTCGGGCAGTACGTCGCCCGCAATCGCGATCAAGAACACGCCACGATCGCGCAGCTGACCGAACAGGCCAAGCAGGCCGGTCTCCAGGCCGAAGCCGCCACCAAGAAGTCCGAAGCAGCCTCCGCGCGCGCGGTCGCCGCCTCGGAACTGGCGAAGGAAGCTGCCGCGAAGGCCGCCCAGGAGACCGAAGCGGCCCGCAAGGACTCCCAGCGTGCCGCCTACAAGGCACAGCAGGCCGCCGCCTCCGCGCGAGCCGCGGCAGCCGCTGCCCGACAGGCCATCGGAGCCGCCAACGCCGCGAACCGGGCTGCCCGCACCGCCGCGCTCGCCGCGGCGCAGACCGCGAACGCCGCCGCGGCGGCAGCGAACGCGGCCAACGACGCCTACAAGGCGGCGATCGCCGCAGCAGGGGACGCGAGCAAGGCGGACGCCGCCAAGAAGGCGGCGATCACCGCCCGTGACGCGGCAGCCCTCACCCGGACCTCTGCCGAGGCCGCTCGACGGGCCGGTGAGGCGTCCCGGGCCGCCGGCAACGCCGCGAGCGCCTCACGCAGCGCCGGCGCGAACGCGAACGCCGCCGCCTCCTCGGCCGAGGAGGCCAACCGGCACGCCGAGGCCGCCGGTGTGCATTCCGCCGAGGCACGTAACGCGGCGGCCGAGGCCCGCAGGCATGCCAACGCCGCGAATCGCGCCGCCGACAACGCCGAAGCCCTGGCGCGGCGTTCGGCGCAGCAGGCGTTCGCGGCCCGTGACGCGGCGAATTCCGCGGCCGCGCACGCCGACAAGGCCGCTGCCGCCGCTGACCTCGCCGCGAAGTACGCCGGTCAGAGCGCGGACGCCGCCGCCGACGCCCGCAAGTGGGCCGATGCCGCCAAGGTGGCCGCCGACACCGCCACCACCGCCGTCGAAACGGCGAAGAAGGTCCACCAGGTCGCCCTCGACGTCGAGGCCGAGGAACTCGCCTCCCGCAGCGCGGCCGACCTGGAGCGTGCCCGTGCCGAGAAGGACCAGGCGAACCAGCTGACCTCCGCGTCCGCGACCGTGGCCAGGGACGCGCGCGCCCTCGATACCACCGCCGAGGCGCTGGCCGCCAAGGCGGCCGAGCCGGATGTGGACGTCGCCGCCACCGCCGCTGCGGGGCGCAGGCTGGCCCTGGACGCCCTCAAGCTCCGCGGTTCCTGGCAGCAGCAGGCCGCTGCCACCGCGCTCGGAGGTACGGACGCCGACGTGCTGGAATATCTCCGCACCGGCTGGAAGAAGGCGAGCCTGGAAGAGGCCCGTGACAAGGTTCTGCAGCTCAGCGTGGTGAGCCCGTACCCCTCGATCCGGCAGGGCGCCGCCGAGGCGCTCAAGGGCACCCCTGAGCAAGCAGCCGATTTCTACACCACCGGTCAGTACGCCGTCGGCAAGACCGACCTGACCGTCGCTGTCTCCAAGGTCAACAACTTCGGCGGCCCCGGCGTCAAGGAGGCGTCCAAGGCGGCCCTGGCCGACGGGTCCGGCAAGGCGCTGGCCACCTTCCTGGAGGTGCACCAGTACTCCGCACGCCGCTCCGACGAAGAGGTCCTCGCCTCCAAGCTCGTCGGCAGCGCCGACACCGGCGACGAAGTCAAGGCCGCCGCCAAGACGGCCCTGGCCGGCACCCCGCAGGAACTGCACGAGTTCATCCAGGTCGGCCAGTACATGGCCGCCCGCAAGGACGACCTCGGCAGCCACCACCGCGCCCAGGTCGAACGGCTCCTGGCCGAAGGTGAGATCATCGCTGCCACGGCCCAGGCCAACCGCTGGCGCGCCGCCGAAGCCGCCGCCGTGGCACGTAAGGCGTCGGACGAAGCGGCCGCCGCGGCAGGCGAGGCCAAGAAGTCCGCCGCCGCGGCCAAGGGCTACGCAGCCGACGCCAAGAGGTCCGCCGACGCGGCCGACGTCAGTGCGGGCCGGGCGAGGGATTCCGCGGTCACGGCGCGCAAGGCGGCGACCGCCGCCGACCGTGACGCCGACGACGCCGAGGCGTCCGCCGCGCAGGCCGAGTTCTCCGCCACGTACGCCCGCGAGTCCGCCAGGAGGGCCGACGACGCCGCCACACAGGCCCGCGCCTCCGCGATCGCGGCCGGCAAGAGCAAGGACGAGGCCGACAAGGCCGCGAGCCAAGCCTGGAGCGAGGTCAAGCGCAAGCGTGAGGCGGAGATCGCCGAGGCCAAGCGGCTGGCCGAGGCTCTGCGGAAGGAGCAGGCCGAGGCGGCCAAGAAAAAGAAGACGCCCTGCATCATCCCGTACAACCGCGACACCGTGCCGCCGTGCGTGACGCAGCACGACAAGTACGAGGTCATCTTCTCCCGGCCCGACCCGGAACTCGTCAAGCTCATCGGCAAGGTCGCCTGGGAGGTCTCGGGCGCCGCCGACATCGAGAGGTGCATCAAGGAACCCAGCTGGGGCGGCTGCGCCATGGCTGCCGCGGGCGTGATTCCCGTGGGCAAGGTCAAGCTGCTCGGCAAGGCTGCCGAAGGTGTCGAAGACGTCGCCAAGGGAACACGGTTCGGCCGGGCGGTGCCCCCGTGTCTGAGGAAACCGGGCAAGCACAGCTTCCCGGCCGGTACCCGGGTCCTGACGGGCGACGGGGCCACCCGGCCGATCGAGGACATCAGGACCGGCGACACGGTCCTGGCCACCGACCCCGGGAGCGGGGTCACCGGCGCACGCCGTGTCGACGCCACGATCTACACCCCCGACGACCGCGAGTTCACCGACATCACTCTCGACAGGAACAGCGGCGGCGGCTCCCTCACGACGACGGACAGCCACCCTTTCTGGACCGAGAACGGCAAGAAGTGGAAGGACGCGGCCGAGCTCACCCCGGCCGATGTCCTGCGCACCCCTGACGGCGGCACCGCACAGATCGCCGGTATCCGTCACTGGACCGGGCTGGCCCCTGCCTACAACCTCACCGTCGCCGGTCTGCACACGTACTACGTCCTCGTCGGCACCGCCCCGGTGCTGGTGCACAACGAGGAAATGTGCGGGATCAACAATTTCGCCGACAACGCCTACCTCTACCACGTCATCGAAACCGAGCAGGGCCCGATGGAAATGATGGCGGGGGTGAGTATTTCCGGCCTGGAGGTCACCCTGTCGGACATCGCCGTGTACGGGCAGGGCAAAATGAGCCGTGGCTCCCTCGGCAGGGAGGGCACCGCACTCATGCTGAAGGAGATCCGCCGGAACCTTCTGCCGTCTCTGCGTAAGCAGGGCTACGGTGGGGGCACCTTGCGGATCGCGGGCGTCCGGGTGTCCGGGCCGGTCGGCCACCGGCCCGACCTGAAGTTCAAGATTCCCGAGGAATGAGGAACCAGCATGATCAGCGAGCCCGAGCGCGCCCCCGCGGAAGCCGAGGCGGCTGAGGCGCTGGCGAGTGGCGCGGACATGGATTCCGTACTGGGCCGGCTCCGGGACAAGGGGTTCTCGCCGATGGACTGCATCCGTGCGGTCATGAAACTCACCGGCTCCCCGTTGTCCGACGCAACGCGGGTCGTGCACTTCAGCAGTGCGTGGCCCGAACTCACGGAGCGCTGAGAGTCCGTCCCCGGCGGTTCCGCCGTCGAAGCCCCGCCAAGCCCGGCCTGGCGGGGCTTTTCGTGCCCTCGGCCCGGTCCGGCGGTGACCCCATCGCCCGGGTCCGGCGCCCCGGCGCACACCTGTACCGATCTGTGACACAAATATCCGTTTCTTCAGGCAACCGATCATGCGGTGTCACCCGTCTGCATGTACGGCGGTTGCCTGCGACCGGTTCCGGGGGGCGGCGTGACCGCGCCGGAGGCCGGGCGACGCCCGCCACAGCCTGTTGTGTTGCTTTGGAGGGAACCGCTCGTGCACGTCAGATCAGCCCGTCGCACCGTCCTGCTGTCCGCCACCCTGGCGGGAGCCGCGCTGCTGACCGCGTGCGGAGCGGACGGCGGCTCAGCGACGTCGGACAAGCCGGCCGCGAAGGTGACCGTGACCCCGGCCGCGGGCAGCAAGTCCGCCGCGCTGGGCTCGCCGATATCCGTGAAGGTGGACGGCGGCAGCCTGACCGCCGTCGAGGCCAAGGACGACAAGGGCGGCAAGGTCGAGGGCAAGCTGTCCGGTGACGGGTCGTCGTGGACGTCGGACGGCAAGGTCAAGCCCGGCACCACGTACACCGTGCACACCAAGACGAAGTCGGGGGACGGCAAGGAGTCGGCCGCCGACTCGTCCTTCACCACCGCGCAGGCCGAGAAGGTCAACAAGCTCACCAACACCCCGTCGAACGGGATGACCGTCGGCACCGGCATGCCGATATCCATCCTCTTCGACAACCCGGTCGCCAAGGACCGGCGCGCCGAGGTCCAGAAGGCCCTCAAGGTCACCACGCAGCCGCAGGTGGAGGGCGCCTGGGGCTGGGTCAGGGACTGGGGCGGCAAGGACCGTCTCGACTGGCGGCCCAAGACCTACTGGCCGGCCGGCACCAAGGTGTCCGTCAAGGGCGGCCTGGGCGGCATCAATTCCGGCCAGAAGGGCGGCTGGTTCGCGCGCGACTACGACTTCGGGTTCACCATCGGCGCCGACCACAAGGCCGTCATCGACGTCACGGCGCACAGCATGACCCTGTACGAGAACGGCAAGGCCGTCGACACGATCCGCGGCTCCGCGGGTTCGCCGCAGGACCCGACGCGCGGCGGCGTGCACACCGTACGCAGCAAGAACGCGGCCGAGACGATGGACTCCTCCACCATCGGCCACGGCAACGAGTGGATGCTGGACTCCAAGTGGGTGACGCATCTCACCGCGTCGGGCACCTTCCTGCACTCCGCGCCCTGGAACAAGTCGATCGGCGTGGTCAACAACAGCCACGGCTGCTTCGGCATGACCACCTCGGACGCCAAGCGGGCCTACGACTTCCTGACGATCGGTTCCACGGTCGAGGTGAAGAACACCACCAGCACCAAGAAGACCGATGTCGGCAACGGTCTGGAGGTCTGGCAGGAGAGCTGGGACCAGTGGAAGCAGCGCAGCGCGGTGAAGTGACCGCGGCACGGGCGGGGCGCGACGGCGCCTGAGTGTGCGAGCGTACGTGTGGGGCTCCCCCGGAGGCGGGGCGGGCCCCGCCTGCGGTTGCGGACGGGTTCGGACCACACCCCCGTGCCGGTCCGAACTGTCCGCCCCGCGTCACACCAGAGTCTTTGACTCAGGTGTGAAGAATAGAGGGTCCGGGCGGAGCGTGCCAGCCCGCACGGGAGGGAGCGCCCATCCGTCCCGGCGACCGGACCACTACAGTGGAAGTCTCACGTTTGGCCTTGAGAGGAGCGCGGCGCGATGGGGGACGAGGACCGCGGGCCGGTCAGCCTGGCCGAAAAGCTGGACCGGCTGTTCCAGGAACGAAGTCGGGAGCGGGGCAAATCGCTCTCCGCGAACGATGTCGCCACCGATATCAACATCAGGGCCGGCGAGCAGGTGATCTCCGGCAACTACATCTGGCAGCTGCGCAAGGGCAAGCGGGACAACCCGACCAAACGCCACATCGAAGCGCTGGCGGAGTACTTCGGCGTGCCCGCCGCGCACTTCCACGACCAGCAGGACGCGGGCTCCGGCGGCGCGGCGGCCGACCGGGCCGACCAGGCCCCGGAGCTGCTGGAGGCCATGCAGGACGCGGGAGTCATCGCGATGGCCGCGCGCTTCATGGACATGTCCGCCGAGTCCCGTACGGCCGTGCTGGAGATGATCGACCGCGTACGGAAGCTGGAAGGACTGCCGGACGTCGGCAGCTCCACGGGCAACGGAGCGGGAAATCCGATGGGCAACACGGGAGAAACCTGGCGTACCGCCCGCTGACCCATGACCCTGACCGACGTACTCCCCACGCCGTCCCCGGACACCGCCCCGTTCCTCTCCCGGCCGGACGGCCGGGCGGCCGGGGCCTCGGCAGCCCGCGGGCCCGTGCACGACCCCGCCCGGGAGGGGCCATCCGGCGCTGCATGAGAATGGCACGTGTACCTTTCATGGCTGAGGCCGAAGGAGAGCACGCCATGAAGTTCGCACGGCGACCGGACCGTGTGCTTGCCGACTGTTCGGACCGGCTGCGGGGGCTGCACCTCCCCCGCCCCTTCGAGCTGGGTGCCTTCCTGGACCGGCTCGCCGAACAGCGCGGCCGCCCGATCCACCTGGAGCCGCAGGTCACGCCGCCCGCCGGGCCGTGCGGCCTGTGGATCGCCACGCGGCGGGCCGACTACGTCTTCTACGACGCGGCCACCACCGCGCTGCACCGCGACCACATCGTGCTGCACGAGGTCGGGCACATGCTCAGCGGGCACTCCAACCTGCTCTCCGGCGAGGTCGCGCACGCCCTCGTACCCGACCTCGACCCCGCGTCGGTGGAATCCGTCCTGGGCCGCAGCCACTACAGCGACCAGGACGAGCAGGAGGCCGAGATGATCGCCTCGCTGATCCTGCGGCGCGCCGACCGTACCCCCGCCCGCCGCCCGGCGACGTCCCAGCAGGCCGAGGTCCTCAGCCGGATGGACGACGTCTTCGGCTCCCCGAAGCGACGGTAGACACCCCAGATGGTCAACGTTCTCTTCCTCTCCATAGCCGCCGTCCTGCTGCTGGCCGCCGCGTACAAGGCGCGGCCGCTGCTGCGCCGGCCGCGGCCGCGGGGCCTGGGTGCCCTGTGCGGGTTCCTGACCGGGCTGGGCGCCTCGCTGGTGTTCCTGACGCCGGCCGTCGGCGACGCGCTCAGCGTCGTCACGCCCAAGCTGGGCCGGCTGCTCGGCAACTGCAGCACGCTGGCCGCCGCCACCTGCATCTCGATCCTGCTGCTGCGCTTCAACGAGGAGCCGCCGGACGCGGACCGCAAGGCGCGCCACCGGCTGGTCTCGCTGGGCGTCGTCCTGGTCGCGATGGCCGTCCTGTTCTTCGCCTCGCCGGTGGACGACTCCCCCGGTGCCCCCACCTTCGGCGAGCTGCCGCGCACCGAGCCGCTGCTCAACATCTACGTCCTGGTGTTCACCGCGCACCTCGGCGCCGCCATCGTCGACCTGCTGCGCCAGGCGCTGCGCTACTCCCGGCACGCGCCGCGCACCAGCCTCCGCGCCGGGCTGCGCGTCATCGCCGCCGGCTGCGCGCTCGGCATGGTCTACATCGGCTACAAGATCGTCCATGTCGTCGGCCTGTGGACCGACGCCGGGTGGCTGCCGCCCGAGCAGCTGTGCAGCTCCCTGGTGACGCCCGCGACCTGCACCTTCAGCGTCGGCCTGCCCGCCATCTGCAGCCTGCTCCTGGTCATCGGCGTGCTGCTGCCCGCCGTCGGTCCGGCCCTGGCCTGGCCCTGGCGGCGGCTCCAGTTGTGGCAGCTCCACCGCGGGCTGCACCCGCTGTGGGCCGCGCTGACGGCGGCGGTCCCGGAGATCCAGCTCACCGCCACCGAGAACCGGTACGCGGCGCCCGACCCCGAATTCCGCCTCTACCGCCGGGTGATCGAGATACGGGACGGGATGCTGGCGCTGCGCCCGCACCGCAGCGACGAGGTGCGCCGGGCCGCCGAGGAACGCCTGCGGTCCGGCGGGGCCGACGCGCGGGAACTGGACGCCGGGGTGGAGGCGGCGGTGCTGGCCGCGGCGCTGGAGTCGCGGCGCGACGGCGGCGCCCCCGCGCACACGGTCAGCGCCGAGGACGCCACCCTGACCCGCCCCGAACTCAACGATCTGTTCGACGAGGCCCGCTGGCTGCGCCGGGTCTCGCACGCCTTCGTGGCGTCCGGCACCGGCCCCGCACCGTCCGAACCGTCCCGGCCCGCCGCAGGAATCTGAGGTCACACGTGAGCCACCCCATGGAGTCACCGGAGTTCTTCCGCGACCCGTACCCGCTGCTCGCCGCGCTGCGCGCACGCGGCCCCGTCCAGCAGGTACGGTCCGGGCCGCACGGCGCGACCTGGCTGGTCACCGGGTGGGCCGAGGCCCGTACCGCGATGGCGGAGCCACGGCTGTCCAAGGACACCGCCCGCTACTTCGCCGACAAGCCGTCCAAGCGCAATCTGGCCCCGGCCGTCAGCGCCACCATGCTGGCCACCGACCCGCCGGACCACACCCGGCTGCGCAGGCTGGCCGTCAAGGCGTTCACACCGGCCGCGGTGGCCCGGCTGGAGCCGCGGGTGGCCGAGACCGCGGACGGCCTGCTGGACCGGATGGCCGCGCGCGGCGGTACGGCCGATCTCATCGAGGACTTCGCCGTACCGCTGCCCATCGAGGTCATCGGCGACCTGCTCGGGGTGCCCCGCGAGGACCGGGCCGCGCTGCGCGGCTGGTCCAACGACCTCTTCGCGGCGGGCGCCCCGGACACCATCGACACCGCCTCGCACGCGATCAGCGACTACATGACGGAGCTGATCGCGAAGAAGCGGGCCGCCGGAGCGGCCGAGGACGCCGCCGGCGAGGGCCGCGACCTGCTGACCGACCTGATCGCCGCACGGGACGAGGGCGAGCGGCTCAGCGAGTTCGAGCTGGTCTCGCTGGCCGTCCTCCTGGTCGTCGCCGGTCACGAGACGACCACCAACCTGATCGGCAACGGCGCGCTCGCGCTGCTCCAGGACGACGCGCTCCGCACCCGTCTGCGCCAGGAGCCCGCGCTCATCCCGGACGCCGTGGAGGAGCTGCTGCGCCACGACTCCCCGATCACCACGGCCACGTTCCGGTACGCGGCCGAGCCGCTCACCCTGGGCGGCGCCGAGATCGCGGCGGGCGACGTGGTGCTGGTCTCACCGGGCGCCGCCAACCGCGACCCCGCCCGCTTCACCGACCCCGACACCGTCACCCCGGGCCGCGCCTCGGGCCATCTGTCCTTCGGTCACGGCCCGCACCACTGCCTCGGAGCCCCGCTAGCCCGTCTGGAGGCGCGGATCGCCTTCCACGCCCTCCTCACCCGCTTCCCGGACCTGAGGCTGGCCGTGCCCCCGGCGGAACTCTCCTGGCGCCACACCCGCCTGATGCGCGGTCTGGCGCACCTGCCGGTCACGTTCGCGGCCTGACCCGCCCGCGGGGGCCGCTCCGTGTCATCCGTAGGTGTGATGTGGGGATATGCGCCCATCTGGGCGGGCAGAGGTGGATGCGGCAACTCTCCCCCTGCGGAAGGACCCGTTGATGCGTCTTCGCTCCGCCTTCGCCGCCGCTCTCGGCGCCGTCCTGCTCGTGACCGCTGCCCCTGGCTCCGCTTCCGCGGCGTCGGGGCAGTTCCGCTACTCGTACGTGACCGTCGACGGTGACGAGGCGAGCGGCTTCCTCAACAGCCCGCCCAGCGGCCGCTGCATCGATCTCCACGGCGTCGGCCAGGAGAACCCCCGCCCCGGCCACTCGCCGAAGAACCGCACCGACGCTTGGGCGACGGTCTACTCCGGCACCGGTTGCAAGGGCGACTCCTTCCGTCTCCGGCCGCGCACCGGCGGGGCGTCGGAGCGCCTGAAGGTGCGGTCGGTCATCTTCGGCTGAGGCGGGCGTGCCGGAGGTCTCACCCCTCCGGCACGAAGGCCTCCACCGCGCGGCAGACGGCGGCCGGGTGGTCGGCCAGGTAGAAGTGGCCGCCGTCGAAGGTCTCCTCGCGGTACTCGGCGACGGTGTGCGCCTTCCAGGCGGCCGCTTCCTCGCGGGTCACACGGGGGTCGGCGGCGCCGGTGAGGCACAGCAGCGGAATGTCGAGCACGGCGTCGGCGGCGGGCCGGTACGTCTCGATGACGCGGTAGTCGTTGCGGATCGCCGGGAGGATCAGGTTCACCATGTCCGGGTCGTCGAGGAGCTGGCTGTGGGTGCCGTCCAGGCGGCCCACCTCGGCGAGGAGTTCCGCGTCGGTGCCCAGGTGGAAGTGCTTCTCCTCCCGGAACATCGAGGGTGCGCGGCGGCCGGAGACGACGAGCCGGCGCGGCGCGGGCCGCCCGAGGTCCGCGAGCCGCCGGGCGGTCTCGAAGGCGACGGACGCCCCCATGCTGTGTCCGAACAGCACCAGCGGGGTGGTGTCCTGCGGGCTCAGGCAGCCGACGATCTCCTCGGCTAGTCCCTCCACGGAGGTGCCGAACGGGTCGTTCCACCGGTCCTGGCGCCCCGGGTACTGGATCGCCGACACGTCGAACCGTTCGCCGAGGTGGGCGGCGAACGGGCGGTAGTACGAGGCGGATCCCCCGGCGTGCGGGAAGAAGATGAGGTGGGCGGCGGGCCGCGGCCCCCGGCGGACGTCCCGTATCCAGGCGTTCTTCCCCGTCATGTGTCCGTGCTCCTGTGCTGGTGGGCCGATGGTCGGGCTGCTCGTACGGGTGCGGTCCGGCCGGTTCGGCGGGACCGCACCCGTACGGGTCAAGGATGACCGGTACGGGGTGCATCGGGCCAGCGTGAAATTGATCAAGAACGTCCGGGGGCCGGCTCCGCCCCTCAGCGCGCCAGCGCCGCGGCCCCCGTCGCCGCCTGTTCGGCGGCCCGTGCCCGGGCCGTGGCCGCCTTGGCCGCTTCCCCGAGCCGGTCGGCGAGGCGCGCCTGGGCCAGCCAGTTGTACGGGCAGACCGGGCGCAGGCTGATGCGCTCGCTGAGCAGGGTGCGGGCGGTGTCGTCGCGTCCGGCGCGGAGCGCGGCCTCCAGCAGCGTCTTCTGTACGGCGTCCCGCTGGGCGTGGCTGCCGCCGAAGGTGTTCAGGCGGTAGCGGACGGGGGTGAGGAGGTCGACGGCCTGCCCGTACCTGCCCTGTCCGTAGGCGATCAGGGCGCGGCAGACGGGTAGGCCGACCCCGGCGGTCATGGCGACGTTGGAGAGTTGGGGCCGGGCGCGGACGAGCCACGCCGCCCGCTCCTCGACGAGGCGTTCGGCGTCGGCGATGCGGTCGGCGCCGACGTACGCCATGACGGCGTGCACGTCGTTGAAGGCGTAGTACGGCGGGTCCTGGCGGGCCGCCCAGGCGTCGGCGAGGCGGTCCCAGCGGGGGCCGGCGCCGCGGTCGGCCAGCAGGAGCCGCCACAGGAGGGCCGAGGCGTCCAGGAGTTCCATCGCCAGGCCCGGCGACTCCTCGTGGTGCAGCACGGCGTCGTAGATCTCCAGTGCCCGGTCCGTGTCGCCGGATTCGAGGGCGTAGAGGCAGTAGTGCCACCAGTTGTGCACGTTCAGGTAGTTGCCGGAGGCCCAGTCCTCCATGCGGGCGTCCAGGAAGCGGATGCCCTGCGCGAACTGACCCTGCATCTCGTAGGTGTGCACGACCGCGTGGATGCCCCACACGTCGCGGGGGTTGTGCTGGACGGCTGCCAGGCCGGCCTCCTCGGAGCGGGTGTAATGGCTGGATTCCTCCAGTCCGAAGGCGTACATGCCGAGGAGGTGGCCGTAGTGCGGGTCGTCCTCGGGCCAGGCGGTGAGCGCGCCGCCGACGCGGTCGCGCAGGCGGGCGGCGTCACCGGTGAGGAAGTCGATCTGGTGGCCGACGGCGAGCGCGAGTTCGTCGTGC
The DNA here is from genome assembly GCF_003865155.1 of Streptomyces paromomycinus. Classification (NCBI taxonomy): domain Bacteria; kingdom Bacillati; phylum Actinomycetota; class Actinomycetes; order Kitasatosporales; family Streptomycetaceae; genus Streptomyces; species Streptomyces paromomycinus. Next base: position 1,528,639 of record NZ_BHZD01000001.1, read on the forward strand.
GGAAAGGCGACGGTCAGCTCGCCGAGCACGTGCCCGGCGCGGTGGATGTCGCCGTCGAGCCAGGACGCGGCGGCGGCGAGGTGCATCCGTTCGCGGTCCGTCGGCCGCCCGGCGCGTACGCAGTCGGTGAAGCGGGTGAACACCGCCTTGGCGGCGGTGGCGTCCTTCTCCTCCGTGCCCAGCAGGCCGAGGTAGGCGGCGAGGACGTTGCCCATGACGGATTTCGGGGCGGCCTGGAGGACCGCCTGGGACGCGGTGGCGACCGCCCCGCGGAAGAAGAGCAGTTCGCGCAGCGCGTCCTCGTAATGGGACAGGGCTTCCGCGCTGGTCTCCGACATCACGTGACCGTGCCGGTCACGGACCGTTCGCGGCATCATCGGCTCCTCACGGCACTCTGGCGTCACTGGGGCCCCCGCCTTACCTTGTCGGGGGTAGGAATTCTGTTCGATCACCTGTCATGTCCCGGTCTTGAGATCACAGACAAGAGGTGCGCCTTGTTCCTTCCCCACAGACCGGCCCGCCCATACCGCGGCGGCGCCCGCAGACTGGGCATTCCGGCCCTGCTCCTCGGAGTCCTGGCCGCCGCCGTCGCCGTCGGACCCGCCCGCGCGGCCCCCGAGGCCGCGCCCGCGGTCCAGCCCCCGCTCGTCCAGCCCGTCGACCCGCAGAACTGGCGCAATCCCGACGACATGACGTGGGCCGAATACCGCGCGGTCCCCGGCACGAACTGGGCCGACCCCGCCCTGAAGCCCACCAAGCGGATGTTCAAGGGCGCGCTCGTGCTGCTGGACTACCCGGACGAGGAGTTCAGCGTCAGCAGGCCCGCCGGCTCGTCCGTCTTCGGCAACCCGCAGCCCAGCGCCCACGACATCCCCCGCGCACGAGTTCCCGCGTTCTACCGGGACTTCCTGAACAAGCCGGGCAAGCTCAACCGCGGCCACACCATCAACGAGTACTGGATGGAGGATTCCGGCGGCCGGCTCGGCGTCGAGCTGACGTCGTTCGGCGTCTACCGGATGCCGTTCAAGTCGTACCAGTACGGCATCGAGCCCGGCATGAACCCGGGCGCCTGCCCCGTCGGCGACAGCTGCGGCAAGAACATCCGCACCGACGGCAAGGCCGCCTGGACCGCCGACGTGGGCGACGCGGAGACCAAGAAGTACGACTTCATCTTCTACCTGACCGCGGGCCAGGACGAGTCGGCGGCCTGGCAGGAGTTCGGGCAGATGAAGTTCGCCACGCCCGAGGACGTCCCGGCCGCCTGGGGCCCGCCCTCCCCGGTCCAGGGCGGCGGCAACGCCGCCCGCACCCGCTATGTGCCGTGGACCTCCTGGAAGGCCGCCGCCCGCATCTGGCCCAACGCCGAGCCGGGCTCCTCCACCCAGGCCGAGAGCTCCGGCATGGCCGTGTACGCCCACGAGTTCAGCCACATCCTGGGCATCGCGGACAACTACAACAACCCGTACGGCACGCCGCAGCGCCGGGCCTACACCGGCATCTGGAGCATGCTCTCGCGCGGCTCCTTCAACGGCCCCGGCGGCCCGCACACCCGCTGGCAGATACCGGCCGCCAACGGCGCCTCGATGGGCTCGCAGCACGTGCTGCGCGACAAGCTCAAGCTCGGCATCGTCGACGAGAAGAACGTGCTGCGGCTGGACCGGGACGCGCTGAAGACGTCCGGCGTCGCGGTCGCCAAGGTCACCGCGCGCTCCGCGCCGCCCGGCGCCAAGGGCCTGTCCGGCGTCAACATCACGCTGGGCCGGGACCTGGAACCGGCCTGCTCCACCACGACCGATCCGCTGTGCGACGGCGGCGGCTACGACAACTACACCGTCGAGGTCGTCGACCGGATGGGCATGGACTCCTTCACCCCGGACAACGGGGTGCTGCTGTCCAAGACCAAGAACGAGGACCGGGCCCCGTTCGCCTGGGTGATCGACGCCCACCCGGAGGACATCGGCATGGTCGACTTCCGGCGCCCCGACGGCACCCCGCAGATGATCACCATGGGTGACTACCGGCAGCTCAGCGACGCGCTGTTCCACGCGGGCGCGGACTCCGGCAGCGCGTACGAGTACGTCGACCGGGCCAACCGGCTGCACTTCTACGTCCTGGACATCCAGCGGGACAAGAAGGGCGTGCTGAGCTACACCGTCGCCGTCCGGTCCCTGGACGGCGCGGGCCCGCAGCGCCGCGGTGCGAAGCTGCGGCACGGCACGGCGTACGGCCATGCCGCCAAGGGCCGGGCGGTGTGCGCCTTCCCGCTGACCAACACCGGCCGCCCGGGCAGCGGGGGCGCGCACCTGGACTCCGACGTGTACCGGCTCTCGGCCGCCGCCACCGGACGCGGCTGGTCCGCCTGGCTGCCGAACCGGATCGCCACCGCGAAGGCCGGCAGCACGGTGCGCGTCCCGGTCGCCGTCACCGCGCAGCCGGGCGCCGCCCGGCACGGCCGGGTCGTGCTGAAGGCCCGCTCCGAGAGCGACCCCCGCAAGTCCGTCCAGGCCACCTGCACGCCGGCCCGCTGACCCGGCGTACGGGCCGTGCCGCTCTCCCCGGGTGAGCGGCACGGAGGCCGGCCGGTGGCCCACCGTCAGGCGGCGCGGCCGGCCGGTACGGCGGGCCGCGGGGCCCGGGCCTTGGCCTCCGCCGCGTACGTGTCGACGTACTCCTGCTCGGACAGCTTCAGCAGGGCGTACATGATCTCGTCCGTGACGGCCCGCAGCACCAGCCGCTGGCCGGCCATCCCGGCGTACCGGGAGAAGTCCAGCGGCTCCCCGAAGCGGATGGTGATCGGGACGACCCGCGGCAGCCGGCGGCCGGCCGGCTGGGCCTCGAACGTCCCGATCATCGCGCACGGCACCACCGGCGCGCCGGTGCGCAGCGCCATCTCCGCGACGCCGGTCTTGCCCTTGTACATCCGGCCGTCGTGCGAGCGCGTGCCCTCCGGGTAGATCCCGAGCAGCTCGCCGCCGCGCAGCACCCGTACGCCTTCCTCCACGGCGGCCTGGCCCGCACTGCGGCCGGAGCGGTCCACCGGGATCTGCCCGCAGGCGCGGAAGAAGGCCGCCGTCAGCCGCCCTTTGACGCCGCGTCCGGTGAAGTACTCCTGCTTGCACAGGAAGGTGATCCGGCGCTTGACCGTCGCCGGCATCAGGAAGCTGTCGCAGAAGGAGAGGTGGTTCCCGGCGATGATGGCGGCGCCCGAGGCGGGCAGGTTCTCCAGTCCCTCGACGCGGGGGCGGAACAGGCACCGCAGCAGCGGTACCAGGACGATGGATTTGAACAAGTGATAGAACATGTAACTGATCCCCTCCCCAGAGTGATCCCCCCGCGTCGGGGGACGGTAGTGCCGCTGCGGTTCGGGAGGGAGAGGGCCTATTGAGCCATCGTCAGGACGGCGGGCAAAGTGAGCGGATCACGCCACCGGGCGCCGTCGGGCGGGTACGGCCGGGCTCACCGGTTCGCGGGGGTCTCGTCCGCGAAGATCTTGGTGACCAGGCGGCCGTCCTCGGTCAGATAGCCGTGCAGCATCCCCTCGCTGCTGTGCGGGGCGTCGAAGACGCCCCGGGCGTTCAGTGCGATCACACCGCCCGTGCCGCCCAGCCGCGGCAGCCGACGCACCAGCACCTCGTACGCGGCGCCGGCCAGGTCCCGCCCGCCGAACTCGATCAGGCCGGAGATCGTGGCGGTGGCGGCGCCCCGGAGGAACACCTCGCCCGCGCCCGTGGCGCTGGCCGCGACCGTGCCGTTCTTGGCGTACGTGCCCGCGCCGACGACGGGCGAGTCACCGACCCGGCCGGCCATCTTGTTCGTCATGCCACCGGTGGAGGTCGCCGCCGCCAGGTCCCGTTTCCCGTCCACGGCCACCGCGCCGACCGTGCCCTGGGCCAGCGTCTCTCCTGAGCCCTTCAGCCGCCCCTTGGCCTTCATCAGCTCCTGCCAGCGCTTCTCGGTCCAGTAGTAGTCCTGGGTGACGGTCGGCAGGCCGCTGCGGGCCGCGAAGTCGTCGGCGCCCTCGCCCGCCAGCAGTACGTGCTTGGTCTTCTCCATCACCAGCCGGGCCGCGGAGACGGGATTGCGTACGTTGCGGACCCCTGCCACGGCCCCCGCCGCCAGGTCGGAGCCGCGCATGACCGACGCGTCCAGCTCGTGGCCCGCGTCCTCGTTGAACACCGCGCCCTTGCCCGCGTTGAACAAGGGGTTGTCCTCCAGCCTGCGTACCGCGGCCTCGACCGCCGCCACACTGCTGCCGCCCCCGCGCAGCACCTTCTGTCCGGCGCGCAACGCCCCGGCCAGACCGTCGCGGTACGCCTTCTCCTGGGCGGGGGTGGTGTCCTCGCGCTTCAGGGCGGTGCCCGCGCCGCCGTGCACCGCGATGACGACATGGCGGGCGTCCGGCCGCGGCTTCCCCTCGGCGGTCTGCGCCGCGCGCGCCGCGACGGGCTCGGTCGCTTCCGGCTGACCGGCGGAGACCGCGTTGCTGCCGGGCACCACCGCCAACAGCGCGGCCACGGACAGCGCTCCCGCGCACACGCACGTCCTGCGGACTGCCGAGTTCCTGGCCATGGACTCTCTCCCTCGAACGGGTGATCAGGCGTCGGCACGATATCGCGCACATGCCAAGAGGAAGCCGCCATGATCCGGCCGGCGCGCGGGGCCGCCCCCGGCGTGCGGGGGCGGCCGTACGGCTCACACCGTGTGGATGCCGGGATCGCTCACCCCGGCCGCGCCGTTCTCCACATGTCCCGCGAACCGGCGCAGATACGTGCGGTCCGCGTCGCAGACCACGCTCACGTCGTACCAGCGCTTGCCCGCCCGCAGATCCACGGTGTGGGTCACCCGCTGTCCCGGGCGCACGGTGAACGTGCGGGAGGTGCCGCCGTACGCGTCGGTGACCTTCAGGGTGCGGGTACCGTCGGCCGCGTTGGTCAGGGCCAGGTCGAGGTTGCCGGTGGTCCTGTTGTGCCGCGCGGTCACCTCGGGGCCCGCCGTCCTGCCCGGCCCCCGGAACGTCCGCAGGAAGCCGTTCGGGCCGAACACCGAGAGGTCGTACGTGCCGTTGGAGTAGGCCGTGTTCCAGCTGTCGGAGTCCGCCTTGCCGCGCTCGGTGGTGTACGTCCACGGGCCGTCGCCGCGGTTCGGCGCCGTCACATAGAAGTGCGCCCCGGCGGCGTCCCCGCCGCTGAAGGTCAGGCGGTACTTCCCGGCAGTGGTGTCGGCCGCACCGTCCACGTACGGAGCGTAGGGCAGCGGCCGGGTGGGACGGGTGCCGCGCTCCTGCTTCGGCAGGCTGCCGGCGGTGGGCGGCTCGGGGTGGAAGTCGGCGGGCTTCGGATGGATGGGCGTATAGCCGCCGGTGTCCGGCAGCGCGCCCGGCTTTCCCGTACGGCTGAAGTCGAAGGCGGAGGTCAGGTCGCCGCAGACGGCGCGCCGCCACTTCGAGATGTGCGGCTCGGCGACCCCGAAGCGGCGCTCCATGAAGCGGATGATCGAGGTGTGGTCGAAGGTCTCGGAGCAGACGTATCCGCCGGTGCTCCAGGGGGAGACGACGAGCATCGGCACGCGCTGGCCGAGGCCGTACGGGCCGGCCGGGAGGCCACCGCCGCCGGGGTAGAGCTCCAGTTCGGTGGAGACGGTGGACCGGCCCTGGGCGGCGCCGGCCGGCGGGTACGGCGGGACGACGTGGTCGAAGAAGCCGTCGTTCTCGTCGTACGTGATGAACAGCGCCGTCTTGGCCCAGACCTTCGGGTCGGAGGTCAGCACGTCCAGCACCTGGGAGATGTACCAGGCCCCGTAGTTGGCGGGCCAGCTCGGGTGCTCCGTGTACGCCTCGGGACAGGCGATCCAGGAGATCTTCGGCAGCCGGCCGTTCCTGACGTCCGCCCGCAGGTCGTCGAGGAGCTTTCCGCCGCCCTTCACGTTCGAGCCGCGCCGCGCCTTCTCGTAGAGCGGGTCGCCGGGCTTGGCGTTGCGGAAGCTGTTGAAGTACAGCAGGGAGTTGTCACCGTAGTTGCCCCGGTACGGGTCCTTGATCCAGCCCCAGCTGCCCGCCGCGTCCAGGCCGTCGCCGATGTCCTGGTAGATCTTCCAGGAGACGCCCTTCGCCTCCAGCCGCTCCGGGTACGTGGTCCAGCTGTAGCCCTTCTCGGCGTTGTCCAGGACCGGGCCGCTGGGGTCGCCGCCGCCCTTGCCGTCGTTGCCCGTGTATCCGGTCCACATGTAGTAGCGGTTCGGGTCGGTGGAGCCGATGAACGAGCAGTGGTAGGCGTCGCAGACGGTGAAAGTGTCGGCCAGCGCGAAGTGGAACGGGATGTCCTTTCGCGCGAGGTGCGCCATCGTGGTGGACGTCTTGGCCGGGACCCACTGGTCGTAGCGGCCGTCGTTGAAGGCCCGGTGGCTGCCCTTCCAGTCGTGGTTGAGGTCCTCGATGAAGGTCAGCCCCAGGTTGTCGTCCTTGACCTGGGGCCGGAACGGCAGCACTTCCTTGCCCTTGCCGTCGGACTGGTGCCACACCGGCTTGCCGCTGGGCAGCGTCACCGGCCGGGGGTCGCCGAAACCCCGTACCCCGCGCAGGGTTCCGAAGTAATGGTCAAAGGAACGATTTTCCTGCATCAGCACGACGATGTGCTCGACGTCCTCGATGGAGCCGGTGCGGCGGTCGGCGGGGATCGCGGCGGCACGGGCGATGCTCTGCGACAGCGCGGAGAAGGCGGCGGCCCCGCCGGTGAGTTGCAGGAACCGCCGCCGGTCGAGTTCTGGCATGGCTGAAATGCCCCCTTGGGCTGGGAGGGTACGGGCGCGACTGGAGTGTTCCAAGAGGAACGAGGCCGTGGGAAGACGCCGTGACACCCGGGTGAAGAGCCGCCGGACGAGGCGTGAACAGGCGACGGACCGTCCTGCGCCACCTCCGCCCAGGGCATATGGTGACCCGCCGCCCATACCGGTCCGCCCGGCCCGAGGCGGACAGGTGGCGACGTCTCGGGCCGAACCGGTGCCGACGTCCCCCTTCTGCTGCCTTGGCATATGCCAATTGCATACCGCGCAATTTCCGCCGCCGCCTGATCGACCGATTTCGCCGCCAATGTCGCGCCCGCCGCCGATGCGGAATCAGGTAATTCCGATCACCAGTTTCGAACCGAGTTGCTGCTGAGTAGGGTGTGGCACTGCCGGTGGAGCTGGGGGAACAGTGCGTACCGGTTGATTTCGGCATGGCTGAAAATGCGCTGGTGTCCGACCTCACCGGCAGAACGGCAGGAGCGGCAGGGGACATGACCGCTGGGTTATTCGAGGGGCAGTACGTGTGGCATCCGGCAGCCGATGACCTCCGGCTCGCGCGGGCCTGCGTGGACATCCGGGCGGGCCGCTACTTCGGCGCGCGCGAAATCCTGCAGGAGGCGCGCGGGGACCACGGCGTACGCGCCCACCGCTCCTTGGTACTGGCCTCCGAAGCGGCGGATTCGGACCTGGCGGAGCGCTGGCTGGCCGAGGAACCCGGCCGGGAAGCTGCCCTGTTGTGGGCGCGCGTCGCGGTCCTGCGGGCGGTCCGGGCGGCCGACGGCGGCGACAGCCGGGCCGAAGCCCTCGGCCGGATCGCGGTGGCCGCCTGCGACCGCGCCGCCGAGGCGGCTCCCGACGACCCCACCCCGTGGTCGGCCAAACTGACCCTGGCCCGCCTGCAACAGCCCCGCGACCCGGCCCCGCAGGGACTGCTCACCGCGCCGCCCGGCCCCTGGCGGCTCTTCTCCCACATCCTGCGGCTCGACCCCTGGAACCGCGAGGGCCACCACCGCTTCCTGTCGTTCTTCTTCCCGCGCCACGGGGGCGAGGCGAACGCGTCCTGGGACGTCGCGGCGTTCCTCAGCCAGCGGGCCCCGGCCTCCTCACCGCTGCGGCTGCTGCCGCTGGTGGCCCTGGTGGACGGCTACAACGCCGATTCGCTCCTCGCGGAACGCACCTGGGAACAGCCGCAGTGGAAGGCCACGGCCCTGAGCGTCTACCGCAACTGGCTGCCGCACGTCGCCGGTTACCGCTTCACTCCCGTGCTGGACCTGGCCTACCTGGCGCACGCGCTGCACATGGCGCAGTGCGCCTTCGAGGCACGTGCGGTGTTCACGGCCATGGGCCCGTACGCCTCCCGTATGCCGTGGAGCGCCTTCGGCGACCCCGAGGAGCAGCTGAACAAGGCGAGACGCGCGTGCGGTCTCCCGGTGCCCGATGCTCCCTGACGTCCCGGACGGCGGTTCCGGGAGCGGCGCCGCGCGCCCGCCCCCGGAACCGCCGTCCCATGTTTCCTGAGACCACCGGGCCGGGACCCGGCACCCATCGCTCCGCTTCCCCGCCCCCGGTCCCCCGCTCCCCTATCCCTCCCGGCCTGCCGGACACGGTCTCCCGTGCTCCGGCTCGCCCCGAAGACAGGTGCCGACACCGCGTATCGGCGCTCCGCGCCGAGGTCTTCCTGTCCCCACCAGAAAGGTTGCGGTTGTGTCCGATTCCGTGTCCCCCGCCCGCACGAGAAGCCACCGCGCCGCGGATCCCGTCACGTTCGACGACGACGCGACGCTGCACGCCATGGGCTATCCGCGGAAACTGACCCGGCGGTTCCGCGCGTTCGACAATTTCGCCATCTCTTTCACCATCATCAACATCCTTTCCGGGATCTTCTCCTCCTTCGGGTTCGGTATGAACGCCGGCGGGCCGGTGATCCTGGTCTTCGGCTGGGTGGCCGTCGCCGCCATGGTGCTGTTCGTCGGCGCCTCGATGGCCGAGATCGCCTCCGCGTACCCGACCAGCGGCGCGCTGTACTTCTCGGCCGGGAAACTGGCCAAGCGGCACCGGGGCGCCTGGTCCTGGTACACGGGCTGGCTGAACTTCGTCGGCCAGGTCGGCGGCACGGCCGCCACCGGCTACGCGGCGGCCACCTTCATCCAGGCGTTCATCGCCATGCAGTGGCCGTCCTACGAGGCCACCCCGCAGCGGGCGGTCCTGATCACCGCGGCGATCCTCTTCGTCCAGGCGCTCGCCAACACCTTTACGGTGCAGCTGGTCGCGGTGCTCAACCGGATCTCCGTGTGGTGGCTGCTGATCGGCCTGGTCGCCATCGTCACCGCGCTGATCGTGCTGCCCTCGCACCACCAGTCCCCGTCGTTCGTGACGCACTTCGTGAACAACACCGGGTTCACCAACGGCCTGTACGGCGCGATGCTCGGCCTGCTCGTCACCAGCTGGACGTTCACCGGGTTCGACGGCAGTTTCCACATGTCCGAGGAGACGGTCCGGGCCACCGTCAACGCCCCCAAGGGCATCATGCGGGCCATCGGCTACTCCGCGGTCGCCGGCCTGGTCCTGATGCTCGCCCTGGTCTTCGCGATCCGCGACTACGCGGGCGCGGCGAGCGCCGAGGCGCCGCCGGTGCAGATCCTCATCGACGCGCTCGGCACCGGCACCGCCAAGTTCCTGCTGCTGATCGTGATCGGCGCGATGCTCTTCTGCGGCCTGGCCAACATGACCAGCAACACCCGGCAGATCTTCGCCTTCTCACGGGACGGCGCGATGCCCGGGTCCCGCTGGTGGCACTCGGTCTCCGCGCGCACCCGTACCCCCGTCAAGGCGGTCTGGCTGGCCGCGGCCTGCTCCCTGGTCCTCGTGATCCCGGGCTGGTGGTCGCACACCGCGTTCACCGCCGTCGTCAGCGTCAACGTCGTCGGGCTCTTCCTCGCCTACGCGGTGCCGATCTTCCTGCGGCTGCGGCTGGACACCTTCCAGCCCGGTCCGTGGAACCTGGGGCGGTACGGCAAGCTGGTCGCGGCCGTCGCGGTGACCTGGATCGTGATCAGCAGTGTGCTGTTCATGCTGCCGCAGGCCTCGCCGATCACTGCGGAATCGTTCAACTACGCGCCGATCGCGCTCGGCGTGGTCCTCGTCATCGCCACCGTGTGGTGGTTCGCCACCGCCCGGCGGCGCTTCCAGGGCCCGGTCAGCTACGGTCGCCCCGACGAAGTCGCCGCCATGGACCTCATCTGACCCACCGCCACCGCCCCGCCGCCCCGCACGGCAGCGGGGCCCGACAGCCAAGGACACCCACCAGGTATGACCTCCCCCGGCGAGATCCCGCACCAGAACGCCGCCACCGGCACCCCGGCGGCCACCGCCCCCGGGACCGCGACCGCGACCGCCACGCTGGCCACGGCCCCGGGCGCCCCGGCCGGTGAGTTCACCGTCCGCCCCGCCACCCTTGAGGAATGGCGCGACGTGGCACAGTGGGCCGCCGACGAAGGCTGGAACCCGGGCCACCGCGACACCGACTGCTTCCACGCCACCGACCCGGACGGCTTCTTCATAGGCCTGCTCGACGGACAGCTCGTCTCGTCGGTGTCCGTCGTCAACTACTCCTCGCAGTACGCGTTCCTCGGCTACTACCTGGTGCACCCGGACCACCGCGGCCGCGGACTCGGCATGGCCACCTGGCAGGCCGCGGTGCCGCACGCCGGGAACCGGACCATCGGTCTGGACGCGGTCCCGGCACAGGAAGCCACGTACCGGCGCTCCGGCTTCACCACCGCCCACCGCACCACGCGCTACCGCGGACGCCCCGTACGTCCCGGCACACCCGCGGCACCGGTGGTCCCCGTCGCACCCGGACACCTCGACGAGATCGCCGCATACGACCGCCGGTGCTTCCCGACCGACCGGCAGGCGTTCCTCTCCCGCTGGCTCACCGCCGACGGCCACCACGCGTACGCGCAGCTGCGGGACGGCAGGATCGCGGGGTACGGCGCGATCCGCCCGGCCCGCGACGGATACCGCCTGGGCCCCCTCTTCGCCGACACGTCCCGCGGCGCCGAGGCCCTGTTCGACGCGCTCACCGCGCACGTGTCCCCGGACGACGTGGTCCACGTCGACATCCCCGACCCGCACCACAGCGCCCGCACCCTGGCCCTCTCCCGGGGGCTGACCCCGGACTCCCACACGATGCGCATGTACACGGGCCCGGTGGCACCGGTGCAGGCGGAGCGGGCCTACGCGGTGACGAGCTTGGAACTGGGCTGAGCGGAGCGCCGAAGCCGCGTCCCCGCCTCCCGGGGCCCGTACGGGCCCGGCTCACCAGCACCTCGAACCTCCATACGCAGCACCCCCGTTCACCCGACGTCAGTACCCTCACCCGAGAAAGGTGATGCTGCGCGGTACGCATGGGGCACAGGAGGCTTCGATGGGCGACGGGGAGGCGGGAGGCGAGGACGCGGCGGCGTTCTCCCGGTTGGGGGCCAGGTACCGGGCGGAGTTACAGGTGCACTGCTACCGGCTGCTCGGATCGTTCGAGGCATCCGGCGAGCTGCTGGCCGAAACGCTGCTGCGGGCCTGGCGCGAGCGGGAGACGTTCGCCGGGCACGCGACGTTCCGTACCTGGCTGTACCGCGTCGCGACCCACACCTGCCTGGAGCACCTGGCCGCCCGGCCGCGCACCCCTGCGACCGTGCAGCCGTGCCCCGACACGCTGCTGGACCAGGTGCTCACCCAGGAACCGGCGTCGGGTGAGGTGGTGGCCGAGCACACGATCGGGCTGGCCTTCATAGAGGCGCTCCAGTCCCTGCCGCCGCGCCAGCGCGCCGTGCTCGTCCTGCGGGACGTGCTGGGCTGGTCGGCACGCGAGACCGCCGCGACACTGGGAGTCAGTGTGGCGGCAGTGAACAGTGCGCTGCAACGGGCCCGCCCGAGGGTGCGGGGCCGGGAGGTCACGGAAACGGCGAGCTCCGAAGGCGCCGAGGTGCTCCAGCTTTACGTGGCGGCGCTGGAGAACGCGGACGACATCGCGCTTGCCGCCGTATGGGGAGAGGCGGCAAGCGCGCCCCGGCTCACCGTGCCCCCGGACCTGCGCACCGTAGCCACCCGGATGAACCGGCAGCCCGCTGTCGCGCTCTACGCCCGGGGACCGGGCGGGACCACCCACCGCGCCCACGCCCTCGACGTGCTGCGCGTCGAGAACGGACGGATCGCGGAGATCACCGTTTTCGGCCCCGGCCTCTTCGCCGTCCTGGGCCTGCCCGTCGCCCTGTGAGCGCCCTCGCGCCGAGCCGGCTCACGCGACGCACGCCGGGTGCCCGTCGGCCTCCGTGCCGGCCTCCCAGCCCTCGGCCGTGACCCGGGCCAGCAGGGGGCCGGAAACGGCGGCGGGTACGGCGAGCCGGACCGTCAGGTCGCCGCGCACGCCGTCGGCCGGACGTACCTGCGCGTCCTCGGGACCGACGCCCAGTTCGGCGGTGGCGGCCAGCAGCCGGGAGAGTTCGCCGGGGCGGTCGGCGATCCGGACGCGTACGGACGCGAGCTGCGCCGGGCGGCCGGGGAGCGCCGTGGAGAGCTCGCCGAGCCCGGAGATGCCCCGGTCGAGGAGGTCGACGACCGCCGCCAGGCTGTGCGCGCTGCGCCGGTCGGCCGGTCCGGCCAGGTCGCGCAGGGCGGTGAGGAGGTCGGCGAGGTCGGCCTGGAGGTCGGTGAGGACGCCGGCGACGGCACCGGCGTTGGCCTGGAGGATGTCGCTCCAGAGGCGGGAGTCGCCGCCGGCGATCCGGGTCACGTCCCGGAGCCCCTGGCCCGCGAGCCGCGCGGCCTGCGGAGGTCCGGCGCCTAGCCGGGCCGCCATCAGGCTGGACACCACGTGCGGCACGTGGGAGGTGAGCGCCACCGCATCGTCGTGCGCCTTGCTCTGCATCACCAGCGGTACGGCTCCGCACAGCCCGATCAGGGAGAGCGCGCGGTCGAGGGCGGTGCGGGAGGTGAGCCGGGACGGGGTGAGCACCCAGACGCGGTCCTGGAAGAGGTCGACGCGGGCCGCGAGGGGGCCGGAGCGTTCGCGGCCGGCCAGCGGGTGGCCGCCGATGTAGCGGGTCGGGTCGGGTGCCCGGGCCAGGACCGCCCGTTCCGGTTCGTACTTCACGCTGGCCACGTCGGTGTACGTACGGGCGAGTCCGCGCGCCTGCTGCTGGGCGAGGACGGTGGCGACGAGGCTGGGCGGGACGGCGATCACGGCGAGGTCCACCGGTTCGGGCGGCGGCCCCGGCAGCCCGGCGCCCAGCGCGGCGGCGGTCCGTACGGCGCAGGGGTCGCTGTCCAGGAGGTGCACCCGGACACCCTGGCGGGCCGCCGCGAGGGCCAGTGAGGTGCCGATCAGTCCGGTGCCGACGACGGCGAGGGTGCGGATCACCGGGCACCGTCCGGGGGCGGGCCGGCCGGCGCGGCGGGCGGGGTGGCGGCCCCGTTCGCCGCACCGGCCTCCTGCGCCGCCGTACCACCGTTGGCGCGGAGCCGTTCGGTGATGAGCGCGGCGAGCCGGTCGAGGCCCTGCTCGATGCGTTCGGGGGTGAGGGTGCTGATGGACAGCCGGAGCTGGCGGCACTGCGCGGACGCGCCGTAGAAGTGGTGCATCGGGGTGAACAGCACACCGAAGCGGCGGGCCGCGTGCTGGAGGAAGGCGTCGGTGACGACGAACGGCACGCTGACGACGACGAAGAAGCCGCCGGTCGGTTCGTTCCAGGTGACGCCGGGGCAGTCGGCGAAGCGCCGGGCCAGTCCGGCCAGCACCTGGTTGAGGTTGCGCCGGTAGACGTCCGTCTCCCGGCGGTTGGCCTCGACCATGCTGCACCCGTGCCGGAGCAGTTTGCCGCCGATGACCGCCTGGGCGATCGGCGAAGTGTTGACGGTGAGCATGCTCTTGATCTTCGACAGTTCGTCGGCGAGGAGCCGGTCGCCGCCGTCGCCGGTCACCCGCTGGTCGGCGACCACGAACCCGACCCGCGCCCCGGGGACCCCGGTCTTGGCGAACGAACCCAGGTAGACGACCCGGCGGTTGCGGTCCAGGGACTTCAGCGTCGGCGGCCGCTCGGCGGACGTGTGGAAGACGCCGTACGCGTTGTCCTCCAGCAGGAGGAGGTTCTCGTTCTCGGCGATCTCCAGCAGCCGGTGCCGGTCGGCCACGTCCATGCTGGCGCCCACCGGGTTGGAGAAGTCGGGCGTCACGTAGCAGGCGCGCACCCGCCGGCCCGCGGCCCGCGCGCGGCGCAGCTGGGTGAGCAGGTCGTCCAGATCGATGCCGTGCTCCCCGGTGTGCACCGGCAGCACGGGCAGGTCGGCGAGGAGCGCGGCGCCGGTGAGGCCGACGTAGGCGGGCCGCGGCGCGAGCACGGCGTCGCGGCTGCCGGCCCGCAGCGCGCGCAGGACGAGGAACATCGCCTCCTGGCAGCCGACCGTGACGACCACGGACCCGTCCACGGCCTCGATGCCCTCGTCCACGGCCAGGCCCCGCGCGATCAGTCCGGCGATGATCCCTTTCGTCTCGCCGTACTGGTACAGGGTCCGGGCGATTTCCGTTTCCGTCATCCGGCGCTCGGACCGCAGATGATCGCAGAAGGTCTGCAGGTATTCATGCACCTGAGCTGCGTCATAAAAGCCTTCGTACGGCCGCCCCGCCGCGAAAGAGATCGCTTCCGGATACTCGTCGGCGATCTGATTCAGAAGATTCATGGACTCCATCGAGGCGTCGGCCAGCGAAGCGTGCAGCGTCGCGGCATTCAACTCGGCGACAATTTCCGGTTGCGTGATTTCCATGGCTGCCTTCTGTCAGTCAGGAAGGGTTACGGCGCGCGTCCGCGGCCCGTGCCGGGCCCTCAGCATCCCCCAGGGCCGGATCGACGGCAATGGTTCTCCCGCGCGCGTACGGGGTCAAGGTGACAGCGCGCCGACGGCCGGCCCACGCTTTTCTTGACAGCTGCGACGGCGGTGGGGGCCGGTGTAATGTCGGGCAACACCGAATTGGTTCGCCTTCCGCTGTCCGGCGGCAGTGGCGAACCCGCGAAGAGGTCCACGGATTCGGCCGGGCCGGGCGGTCATCGGCGCGGTCGTGCGGCAGGTAATCCGTCCACTCCGGTAGGCGAGCCGGCTCGACGAGCCGCGTCCAGATCATTCCTTCAAACGGGGACTCTCATGACAGTTTCGAAAACCACAGCGGCAACGGCTGCTGTCAGCCCGGTCAGCGATCTCGCGATCGACTACGTCGAGCTGTACGTGGAAGACCTGGACGCGGCGGCGTTCGCCTGGGTCGACCGGTACGCGTTCACCGTCGTCGGCACCGGCGGCTCCAGCGAGCACCGCAGCATCGCCCTGCGGCACGGCACGATCACCCTGGTGCTCACCATGGCGACCTCCGACCGGCACCCGGCGTCGGTCTACGTCCTGGCGCACGGCGAGGGCGTCGCGGACATCGCGCTGCGCACCGCCGACGTCGAGCGCGCGTACGCCCACGCGGTGGCCAACGGCGCCCAGCCGCTGCGCGAGCCCGCCCGGCACGGCCCCGGCGGCGGCGTCACGGCCACCGTCAGCGGCTTCGGCGACGTGGTGCACACGCTGGTGCAGCGCGCCCCGGAGGAGGGCCCCGGGCTGCCGGTCGGCTTCGTGCCGACGCTCAAGTCCCGGCAGCCGGTGCCCAGCGAGGTGGGGCTGCTCGAACTGGACCACATCGCGGTGTGCCTGAACCACGGCGACCTCGACGCGACCGTCGCGTACTACGAGCGGGCGCTCGGCTTCCGCGAGATCTTCGAGGAGCACATCGTCGTGGGCGCGCAGGCGATGGACTCCAAGGTCGTCCAGAGCCCCACCGGCCGGGTCACCCTGACCCTCATCGAGCCGGACACCACCGCCGACCCGGGGCAGATCGACGACTTCCTCAAGAGCCACCACGGGGCCGGGGTGCAGCATCTCGCGTTCTCCTGTGACGACGCCGTGCACGCGGTGCGTACCCTCGGCGGCCGCGGCGTGGAGTTCCTCAGCTCCCCCGCCGCCTACTACGACCTGCTGGGCGAGCGGATCGCGCTCAGCGACCACAGCCTGGACGACCTGCGGTCGACCGGTCTGCTGGCGGACCAGGACCACGGCGGGCAGCTGTTCCAGATCTTCACCGCCTCCACCCACCCGCGGCGGACGATCTTCTACGAGATCATCGAGCGGCAGGGCGCGCAGACGTTCGGCAGCTCCAACATCAAGGCGCTGTACGAGGCCGTGGAGCTGGAGAAGAAGGGCCAGCGTGTCCTGTGAGGAACCGGCGCCCGGCGGCGCGGCGGCGGACACGCTCCTGACCCTTGAGGACGTCGAGCGTGCCGCCGCCGCGGTGCTGCCCGCCGGGGTACGGGACTTCGTCGCGGGCGGCAGCGGACGCGAGCGGACGCTCGCCGCCAACCGGGAGGCCTTCGACCGGGTCTTCGTGCGGCCTCGGGTGCTGCGGGACGTGTCGCGGTGCGCGACCGGCGCCGACCTGCTGGGCCGCCCGGCGCGGATGCCGGTGGCGGTGGCCCCGGTCGCGTACCAGGCCCTGGTGCATCCGGACGGCGAACTGGCGGCGGCGCGGGCGGCGAAGGCCGCGGGGGTGCCGTTCACGGTGAGCACGCTGAGCACCGTGCCGGTGGAGGAGATCACAGCGCTCGGCGGCCGGGTCTGGTTCCAGCTGTACTGGCTGCGCGAGCCGGGCCGGGCCCTGGAGCTGGCGCGGCGTGCGGAGGACGCCGGCTGCGAGGCGCTGATGCTGACCGTGGACGTGCCCTGGATGGGGCGGCGGCTGCGCGACGTACGCAACGAGTTCGCGCTGCCGGAGCGGGTGCGGGCGGTCCATCTGGACGGTGGCGGCCCCTCGGCCGCGCACCGGCGCGCCGCCGGTGCCTCGGCGGTGGCCGTGCACACCGGCCAGGAGTTCTCGTCGGCGCTGACCTGGTCGCAGGTGGCGGAGCTGCGGGCGCGGACCCGGCTTCCGCTGCTGCTCAAGGGGGTGCTGGCGGCCGAGGACGCGGTGCGTGCCGCGGAGTTCGGGGTGGATGCCGTCGTGGTGTCCAACCATGGAGGTCGACAGTTGGACGGTGCCCTGCCGAGCGTCGAGGCGCTGCCGGAGATCGCGGAGGCGGTCGGCGGGAGCTGCCAGGTGCTGCTGGACAGCGGCGTCCGCTCGGGTACGGACGTGCTCAAGGCGCTGGCGCTGGGCGCGGCCGGAGTACTGGTCGGGCGTCCGCCGGTGTGGGGCCTGGCCGCGGCCGGGGAGGCGGGCGTGCACCGGGTGCTGGGTCTGCTGGCCGCGGAACTGTCCGACGCGCTGGGGCTGGCGGGCTGCGCCACGGTGGCGGACGCGCGGCGGCTGCGTACGGTGCGGATCGGGGCGCCGGTGAGGTCTGCCGGACCGACTGGCCCCGTCGGAGCGACCGCACCGGACCGGCCGGACGATTCCGGAGCCCGGGCCGGCGCCGCCCGGTCGGAGACCGGCGGGCCCTAGACCGGCCGGAGGCCGGCGGGCCGTAACCCCGACGTGCCGGTGTCCCGTCCCGCTCGACGACGCACGACAAAGCTCCTGGCGGCCGTTCTCCGGCCCCCAGGAGCTTCGTCGTGGTGTTCCCGGTGGCCCGGCGCGCCGCCGGACCCGGTGACGTTACGAGGCGTCCGTCTCCATCTCGTGCACCGCGATGGCGCCCGCCGGGCAGCGCAGGGCCGCCGTCCGTACCTTCGCCTCCAGTGCCGCGGGCGGCACCGGGTCGGTGAGCCGCACCGTGCCGTCCTCCTCCGACTGGTCGAAGACCGCGGGCACCAGCAGCTTGCACATGCCGGAAGCGGCGCAGATCTCCGGGTCCACCCGTACCTCGACCATCGTGCTCTCCTCATCTCCGGGGTGTCCGGGCGCCGGGCGCCCTGGTGGTTCCCGGCCGTCACCAGGCGACCGGGAGGCGCTCCAGGCCGTAGGCGATGGAGTTCGTCTTGTGCGGCACGTCGGCGGCGGGTACGGCCAGCCGCAGGCCGGGGAAGCGCCGCCACAGCGCCAGGTAGGCGGTGCGCAGTTCCATCCTGCCGAGCGCGGCGCCGATGCAGTGGTGGATGCCGTGCCCGAAGGCGATGTGCGGCAGCGGGTCGCGGTCGACGTCGAACCGGTCGACGTCGGGGCCGAGCGCCGGGTCGCGGTTGGCCATCGGGATCGAGCAGACGATCTCCTCCCCGGCCTTGACCAGCTGTCCGGCCACGACCACGTCCTCGACGGCGGTGCGCGGGGTCGGCGCGTGGGCGACGGACAGGAAGCGCAGCAGTTCGTCGACCACGCGGTCCACGTTCTTCTCGGGGTCCGCCAGCAGGATGGCGAGCTGGTCCGGGTGTTCCAGAAGGGCCAGCACGCCGAGGCTGATCATGCCGGTGACGTTGTCGAGCCCGGCGAGCACCATCAGGCCGCAGATGCCGAGCAGTTCCTCGTCGTCGAAGTTGTCGCCGTGGTCGCGGATGAGCTGGCCGATGAACCCCTCGTCGGGGTCCTTGCGCTGCCGTTTGACCAGCGCGCGCAGGTAGCCGGAGGTGTACGCCTGGGCGGCGGCCCGGTCCTTGCGGCTGCGGTCCTGCTCCAGCTGCCACTGGTGCTTGACCAGGAACTCGCGCCGGTCGTCGCGGGGCACGCCGAGCAGTTCGCACAGGACGGCGCCGGAGATCGGGCTCGCGTAGAGGTCGACGAGGTCGGCGGGCTGCCCGTTGCGCTCCATGGCGTCCAGGCAGCGTTCCGCGATCTGTTCGGTCACCGGCTTGAGCCGCTGGATGCGGCGCACCGTGAACTCCGGGGTGAGCATCTTGCGGAGCCGGGTGTGCTCCGGCTGGTCGTAGTCCATGAGGTGGCCGGACATCTCCTGCGGGCGGTGCTTGCTCCCGCCGCGGACGGCCTGGGCACGGAACCGGCGCTGGTTGCTGAAGCGGACGTGGTCGCCCATCACCTGCCGGACCGCTTCGTAGCCCAGGGCCATCCAGATGGGCTCGGGCGCGGCGCCGGGCGCCGGGGCCACCTCCTCCTTGACGAGGGCGCCCTGGGCGCGCTGCTGACGGATGTCGTCGGACGGGCCGAAACCGGCCCTGCGGGCATGGTCGAACTGGTGCTGGGTCTCCTCCGGCATTGCGCCTCCTACCATTCGACGGGCAGAGATTCCAGGGCGTACTGACGTGACCGGGCGGGCCGGAAGCGGACCTTCTCCGGCGGTACCGCCAGCCGCAGGCCGGGGAAGCGGCGCAGCAGTGCCGGGAAGGCGATGCGCAGTTCCATCCTGGCCAGCGGGGCACCGAGGCAGTGGTGGATGCCGTGCCCGAAGGCCATGTGCGGGGTCGGCTCGCGGGTGATGTCGAAGCGGTCCTCGGGTTCGCCGGCGGCCGGTACGCGGTTGGCGGCCAGCAGGGAACAGGCCACGCTCTCCCCGGCCTTGATCTGCTGGCCGCCGATGGTGACGTCTTCCAGGGCGGTGCGGGGCGAGGCGGTGTGGATGACCGTGAGGTAGCGGACCATCTCCTCCACGGCGCGGTCGGTCAGCTCGGGGTTGTCGCGCCAGAGGGCGAGCTGGTCCGGGTGCTCCAGCAGCAGCAGGGTGCCCAGGCCGATGATGCTGGCGACCTGTTCGAAGCCGGCCGCCATCACGGTCGCGCCGATGCCGGCCAGTTCCGCGTCGGAGATCGCCGGGCCCTGCTCGCGGACCAGGTTCCCGATCATGTCCTCGCCGGGGTTGCGGCGCCGCCGCTCGGCGAGCTGTCCCATGTACGCCCAGTACGCCTTGCCGGCCGCCAGCTGCTGTTCCTGGGTGCGGCCGACGTCGCGGGTGATGTCGAGGTAGCGGGCCAGTTCCGTCTGGTCGTCCCGGGGCACGCCGAGCAGCTCGCAGCTGACGAGCCCCGGGATCGGCCAGGCGAAGTACCGTACGAGGTCCGCGGGGCGCCCGATGCGTTCCATGGTGTCGAGGCAGTCCTCGACGACCTCCTCGACGCGGGGCTCCAGCCGGCGCATCCGTCGCACCGTGTACTCCGCCGTGAGGAGCTTGCGCAGCCGGGTGTGGTCGGGCGGGTCGTACTGGAGGAGGTTGCCCGCCTGGACCAGGTTCTGCGCGTCCTCCTCGCTGTCGGCGGGCGGCCGGGTGCTGAACCGTTCGGTGTCGGAGAGCACCGCCCGTACCTCGGCGTGCCCGGTGGCCACCCAGCCGAGCTGGCGGGACGGGCCGATGGTCACGTCGGTCTCGACCAGGGGCGTCTCCCTGGCCATCGCGACGAGTTCGGGCACCGGGTCGAAGCGGTCCCGCCGGTAGTGGGCGGGAATCTCGGGTGTCTCGGGCATCCGCGGATCCTTTCCTGCGTCGGGGTCAGCCGCTGCTGGCGGGGAGCCAGAACATGCCGTCGGGGGACGAGACGAGTCCGCCGGGGACGAGGGGGGCCTCCGGTTCGGCGTCGGCGCCCAGCAGGGCCCGCATCTGCACCTGCGAGCCCTCCCGGGTCACCTGGCTGACCACGGCGGACTTGAACAGCGGCAGCATGCTGCCGTCCTCGCTGTGCGCCAGCTGGTCCACGGCGCCCGCGAACTCCGCCGAGTCGGCCCGCAGCCGTTCCACCATCGCGTCGGCTTCGGAGAGCGCCGCCTCCCCGGACGAGACGCCGCCGACCAGGTCGACGAACGCCTCCATCTCGGTGCGGTCGTGGTGGGTGACCTTCTTCGCCTGCCAGAAGTAGGACTGCTCACTGTGGTGCATCTCGTAGAACGAGAGCAGGAACTCGTAGAAGACGCTGTACTCGCGCCGGTAGCGCGCCTCGAACTCGCGGATCGCCACCGTCTCGTCGACCAGCCCGGCCAGCGCGCTGTTGATGCTGCGGGCGGCCAGCAGGCCGCTGTAGGTCGCCAGGTGGACACCGGAGGAGAACACCGGGTCGACGAAGCACGCCGCGTCGCCCACCAGGAGCATGCCGGGGCGGGCGAACGTCGTCTGGTGGTACGAGTAGTCCTTGCGGACGCGCAGTTGGCCGTACTGGCCGTCGGTGACCCGGGTGGCGCCGGAGAGGTACTCCGCTATCAGGGGGCACTCGGCTATCAGGGCCGCGAGCGCGCGCTCGCGGTCGCCCTGGATCTTGTCCGCCATGTCGCGCCGTACCACCGCGCCCACGCTGGTCAGGGTGGGGCTGAGCGGGATGTACCAGAACCAGCCGCTGTCGAAGGCGACGGAGAGGATGTTGCCGGAGTTCGGCTCGGGCAGCCGCTTGCCGCCCTCGAAGTAGCCGAACAGGGCGAGGCTGCGGAAGAACTCCGAGTACTTCCGTTCGCCGCCCACCCGTTGGAAGAGGCGGCT
Organism: Streptomyces paromomycinus; assembly: GCF_003865155.1. Lineage (NCBI taxonomy): Bacteria > Bacillati > Actinomycetota > Actinomycetes > Kitasatosporales > Streptomycetaceae > Streptomyces > Streptomyces paromomycinus. The sequence continues at coordinate 1,549,779 of NZ_BHZD01000001.1, forward strand.
CTTGTTGCCCGAGGCGTCCACCACGTACGTCCCGTACGCCTCACGCCGTGCCCCGTCGGCGTCGGTGTAGCGCACGCCCCGGACCCGCTCGGCGTCCTCGATCACGTCCGCGACGGCGCAGCCCTCGCGCACCACCGCACCGGACCGCCCGGCGTGCCGCAGCAGGATCTCGTCGAACTTCGAGCGCTCCACCTGGTACGCGTACGAGGTCGGCCCGGCCATGCGTTCCGAGACGGAGAAGGAGAACGTCCACGGTTCGGGCGTCGCCCCCCAGCGGAAGGTGCCGCCCCGCTTGCGGGTGAAGCCCGCCGCCGCCAGGTCGTCCGCGACCCCGGTCAGCCGGCACACCCCGTGCACCGTCGACGGCAGCAGCGACTCGCCGATCTGGTAGCGGGGGAAGAACTCCTTCTCCAGCACCAGTACCCGGTGTCCCTGCCGCGCCACCAGCGCGGCCAGCGTCGAGCCGGCCGGCCCGCCGCCGACGACCACCACGTCGAACGTCTCCGAGCGAGCGGAGTTCCCTGCGTTCGCTGAATTCGCCACGGCCCTCTCCCCCATTCTCGGGCGGAATGTTTCTGTGCGTTTGCGCGCAGAATCCTGTCCGCCTGCTATTCGATTGTTAATTTTTCCTGAGAAGTCGTCAAGGAAGGCGATTTGACACCGGGCCGCGGTACGCGCCGGCCGGTCGGTGACGGCGGCGACGCGGTGCAACGGGCGTTGCCACCACGCCGCCACGTCCCCGGTCCCGGCGGCGATCACGTACCCGCCGGACCGTGCCCACGCCCTACCGCGCCCGGGACCGGCGGGGCGGCGCCGGACACGGCCGGCACGGTTTTGGTCCGCACGCCGGAACGTCCCCGCGGGGGCGGCCCGCGTCCGGACCGCCCCCTCCATGGCCGTGCCGCGTGCGCGGTTACGCGTTGCCGCTCGCGCTCATTTCCGCGATGAGACTCTTCGGACGCATGTCCGTCCAGTTCTCGTCGATGTAGTCGAGGCATTCCTGCCGGCCGGCTTCCCCGTGCACCGAGGTCCAGCCTTCCGGAATTTCCGCGAATGCGGGCCAGAGCGAGTGCTGGCCCTCGTCGTTGACGAGCACCAGGAAGGTGCCGTTCTCGTTGTCGAACGGATTGGTCATGACGGGTTCCTTTCCCCTGTCGGCCGCACGGCCTGGAGCTTTTCCGCTACGACGCGCCCGATCTGTGCCAAGGGCGCGGGCTGGAGCATGTCGTTGTGGTCGACGGCGATGTCGTGGGTGTCGATGTCGCCCGCGACGAAGGTCCGCCAGCTGGCGACGGCGTCCCACGCCTGGGAGTTCTCGGGCCGGTTGACGGTGGCGACGAAGACCACGAGGTCGCCGCCGAACCGCTTCGGGGTGTAGCCGTAGGAGAGCCGGCCCGAGTTGACGGTCACTTCCCTGATGGCGGTCAGGAGCTGTTCGTCCAGTCCGAGTCCGGCGACGCCGCCACCGTCGCCGCCGGCCTCCCCGCCGCCGTCCGGCGGCCCCTGCTCGCCCAGCTCGCGGCGCATCGTGACGTCCTCGCCCTCGCGGGCGGCGGGCGTCTCGCCGAAGAACTCGCCGGTGTCTCCGCCGTGATAGGTGTCGAGCAGGGCGAGCAGGGCGACCTTCTCGCCCTGGGCCTCCAGGGCGGTGGCGACCGCGTAGGCCACGGTACCGCCGAAGGACCAGCCGAGGAGGTGGTACGGGCCGCTGGGCTGGACCGTGCGGATCTGGTCGACGTAGTCGGCGGCCATCTCCTCCATGGTCAGCGGCAGCGGCTCGGGCCCGGCCAGGCCGCGGGCCTGGAGCCCGTAGACCGGCCGGTCGGCGGGCAGGTGCGGCAGCAGCCCCCGGTAGCCCCAGCTCAGCCCGAGGCTGGGGTGGAGGCAGAACAGCGGCGGCAGGCTGCCCTGGGTCCGCAGCGGCAGCAGGACGCCGAGGTCGCCGCGGCTGGTGCCGCGGGCCGCGCCGGTACGGGCCTGGCGCGCGCTGCTCGCGTCCGCCACGGTGAGCAGGCCGGCCGTGCTGCGCCGCGCCCGGTCGCCGGTGTGCAGCATCCGCTCGCCGGGCGGCCCGAAGGGGTCCGCGACGAACCGTTCACCGGTGCGCGCGCGGGCGCCCGTGTAACCGCGTGCCATCGCCGCGCCCGCGACGTACAGGTCGCCGGTGACGCCGGGCGGGACCGGCCGCAGCAGGTCGTCGAGGACGTAGGCGCGGGTGTTGGGCACCGGCCGGCCTGTAGGCAGCGGCGACGGTACGGACTCGTGCGGGGCCGCCCGGTGTTCGAGCCAGGGGCCTGCCGTCCCGGCGGCGGCGTGGCCGGTGACCACGGTGACGTCCGGGTGCATCGCCCGCCACTTCAGCAGGCCGTCGTCGGCCTCCGGCGTGCCCGCCGACACCACGAGGACTTCCGTGGGCCGCTGCCCGTCCGGCAGTTCGGTGAGCGTCGGCACCAAGTCCCGGGTGGTCACCAGCAGCCGTTCGGTGCCGGTCCCGTCGGGTGTGCGGACGTCCTCCGGGGCGCCGAGCCGGACGCTGCCGCCGCCGCACAGGGCCGCGAGCAGCGGGATGACGAGCGCCGCGACGGGGGCCCGGGTGTCGAGCAGGGCCGTGCCGGCGACCGCCGGGGTGGCCTGGGCGCGGTACGCCGTCTGGCCGGCCAGCGTCCGGTGGTCGACGACGGCCGCGGGGCCGTCCGGTGCCGTGCCGTCGAGCATCAGCGCGGGCTGGGCGGGCAGCGGCGGCCGGAATTCCGGTTCCGCCGGGCCGGCGGCCGCGCCGGGTGCGTCGGTCGGCGGGGCGTCCAGAACGACGGTCGGCACCGGGCCGTCCGCCGGCAGCCGCGCGGCCGTGGCCGCGGCGCAGACCAGGGCGGCGGGCCGGCTCGCGGCCAAGACGGCCCCGATGTCCCCGACCGGCCGGTGGGAGTCCACGGGGCGGCAGGCGGCACCGCTCTTCAGGACGCCGGTGAGCGCGACCAGGAAGGCGGTGGTGACCGGTTCCGCCACGGCCACGACGTCCTCGGCACCGATGCCCAGCTCCGTGAGCCGGCGGGCCAGCGCGCCGCTCGCGGTGTCCAGCGCCCCGTAGGTGAGCACGCCGTCGGGGCCGGTGGCGGCCACCGCGTCCGGGGTGCGGGCCGCCTGCGCGGCCAGCTGCTCGACGACGGTACGGTCCGGGGTCTCGGCCGCGGTGCCGTGGAAGTCCGCCACCAGACGGCGGAACTCCTCCTCGTCCAGCAGGACGTCCACCCGGCTCAGGGACAGTTCGGGGTCGGCCGCGAGCTGTTCCAGTACGCGCACCAGCCGGTCGGCGAACGCCTGCGCGGTGTCGTGGTCGAACAAGTCGGTGGCGTACGTGAGGTGGCCGTCCATGCCGTCCGGGGAACCGTCGGCGCGCTGCCGCTCGGTCAGGCCGACCGACAGGTCCAGCTCGCCGGTCGCGCCGTCCACGTCGAGGCGGCCGGTGCGCAGGCCGGGCAGCTCCCACGGGTCCCACACCTCGGTCCTGCCCTCGTGGACGTCCAGGCCGATCTGGAAGACGGGGTGCCGGTCCACGGAGGGCGGCAGCGGCAGCGCGTCCACCACGCGCTCGAAGGGCACGTCCTGGTGGTTGACGGCCTCGCGGTGGGTCTGCTGGACGCGGCGCAGCAGTTCGAGGAAGCCGGGGTCGCCGGAGGTGTCCGTCCGCAGGGCCAGCGGGCCGTCGAAGGGGCCCACCAGTCCTTCCAGGCCGTCCTCGTCCCGGCGGGCCCGGGTGGTGCCGAGGACGATGTCGGTGCCCGCGCCGAGGCGGGTGAGCAGCAGGGCCAGCGCGGCCTGGACGACCATGAAGCCGGTGGCCTCGCGGGGTTCGGCCGCCGCCATCAGCCGGGCGTGGGCCGCCGCGTCCAGGCGCAGCGGTACGCGCTCGACGCGCCGCGAGGGCAGCGCGGGGCGCGGCCGGTCGGTGGGCAGTTCCAGTTCACCGGCCAGTCCGGCCAGGGCGTCCTGCCAGTACGTGAGCTGGTCGCTGACCAGGCTCTCCGGCTCGTCGGCGCCGCGCAGCAGCTCCTGCTCCCACACGGCGTAGTCGGCGAACTGCAGGGGCAGCGGAGCGCGTTCGGGCGCCCGGCCTTCGCAGCGTGCGCCGTACGCGGCCGACAGGTCGCGGAAGAGCGGGTCGAGGGACTGGTCGTCCGCGGCGATCCGGTGGACGGTGACCAGCAGGACGTGGTCGGTGTCCGACAGCGTGAACAGGTGCGGCGCCCAGGGCGCTTCCCGGGTCAGGTCGAAGGAGCGGGTGGCGCGGTCGGCCAACAGCTCCGGCAGGTCCTCCTCGGTGGCGGCGGTCACCGGCAGCCGCGGGCGGGCAGCCTCGTCGGTGGCGGGCACGATGTGCTGGCGCAGCTCGTTGCGGGCGCCGGAGAAGGTGGTCCGCAGGATCTCGTGGCGGGCCGCCACGTCGCCGAGCGCGGCTTCCAGCGCCGTGCGGTCCAGCTCGCCGGTCAGGCGCAGCGCGGCCGAGAACTGGTGGGCCGGGCCGCTGTCGTGCAGCCGGGTCAGCAGCCAGGTTCGGAGCTGGGCGACGGTGGCGGGTGCCTCGCCGTCGTGGCCGGCCGGGTTCAGGACCGGGCGGGCCTTCGTGGCCAGGGTGCGGGCCACGCCCGCCGCGGTGGGCGCGCTGAAGAACTGCCGCAGGTTCAGTGCGGCGTCGAACTCCTCGCGAATGCGTCCGATCAGGCGCATCGCCAGGCCGGACTCGCCGCCCAGCTCGAAGAAGTCGTCGTCGGCGCCGACCTGTTCGAGTTTGAGGACGTCGGCGAAGAGGCCGCAGAGGATCTCCTCGGTCTCGTTCTGCGGTGCCCGCCGGGAGACCCGTTCGGCGAAGTCGGGGGCGGGCAGGGCCTTGTGGTCGACCTTGCCGTTGGCGGTGACGGGCAGCGAGCCCATCACGATCACCGCGGCGGGGACCATGTAGCCGGGCAGGACCTTGGCGGCGTGGTCGCGGACCTCGTCGGAGTCGACCTCCTGGCCGTCCGGGACGACGTAGCCGACCAGCAGCCGCTCACCGGGCCGGTCCTCGCGGGCCGCGACCACGGCCTGGCCGACCGCCGGGTGCGCGGTCAGGGCCGCCTCGACCTCGCCGAGCTCCACCCGGAAGCCGCGGATCTTGACCTGGTCGTCGGCGCGGCCGGCGAACAGCAGCTCGCCCGCCTCCGTCCAGCGCACCAGGTCGCCGGTGCGGTACATCCTCCCCCCGCCTTCGGCCGGGGGGACCCCCATGCCAGGGGCGAACGGGCAGGCCACGAAGCGTTCCGCGGTCAGTCCGGCGCGGCCGAGGTAGCCGTGGGCCAGTCCGGTGCCGGCCACGTACAGTTCGCCCACGGTGCCCGCCGGCACCGGCTGGAGGAACGCGTCCAGGACGTAGACCTGCCGGTTGGCCAGCGGGCGGCCGATCGGCAGCACGCCGGCCGGTCCGTCGTCCGGCCGGGTCAGCTGCCAGGTGGCGCACAGCGTGGTCTCGGTCGGTCCGTACAGGTGGCGTACGGCGGTGCCGGGGCAGGCCGCGCGTACCCGGTCGACGGCCGCGGCGGGCACCACGTCACCGCCGGTCAGCACCTCGCGCAGGCCGTTCAGGCACTCCGGTGACTCCTCCGCCACGACGCGGAACGTGCCGGCCGTCAGGTGCACCGCGCTCACTCCGGCGGCGACCGCCGCGCGGATGTCCTGGGCGTCCACCGCGCCCGGCGCCGCGACCACCACGCGGCCGCCGGAGGCCAGCGGCACCCAGATCTCGAACAGCGAGGCGTCGAAGGCGTGCGGCGCGTGCATGAGCACCGCGTCCCGCGGGCCCACCGACCAGCCGAGGTCGCCGACCAGCCCGGCCACGCTGCCGTGCGGTACGGCCACGCCCTTGGGCACACCGGTCGAGCCCGAGGTGTACATGACGTACGCGAGGTCCTCCGCTCCCACGCGTACCGGCACCAGGGCGTCGGCCGGGCTCACCGCGAGGGCGGCCAGGGTCGGGTCGTCGTCCAGCACCACCAGTTCGGCGGCGGCGTCGACCGGCACCGCGTCGCGGGTGGCCCGTGTGCACACGACCGCCGACGGGCCGGAGTCGGCCAGCAGGAACGCGACCCGCTCCGCCGGGTGCCCGGGGTCCACCGGGACGTACCCGGCGCCCGTCTTCCACACCGCGAGCAGCGCCACGAGCAGGTCGGCGGAGCGTTCCATCAGCACCGCGACCCGGTCGCCGCGCGCCACGCCGCGGTCCGCGAGGTACGCCGCGAGCCGGTCCGACTCCCGGGCCAGTTCGGCGTAGGACAGGGAGCGGCGCGGGTCGCTCACCGCGACGGCGCCCGGTACCTGCGCGGCCTGTCCGGCGATCAGTTCCGGCACCGAGGTGCCGGGGGTCTTGGCGGCGGTGGCGTTCCAGCCCGCCAGCACCAGGTCGCGCTCCTGGTCCTCCAGGACGCCGATGCGGCCCACCGGCATCGTGGGGTCGGCGGCGAGCTGGGTGAGCACCCGGACCACCCGCTGCCCGATCAGCCGGGTCGCCTCCGCGCCGAACAGGTCGGGGCGGGAGGACAGCCGCAGGCTGATGCGGTCGCCGGGGAACACGCCGAGGGTGATCGGGTAGTGCGCCGCGTTGCGGGACAGCCCGGCCGGCTCCAGGGTCAGGGCCTGCGGGTCGTCCGGTCCGGCGGGCGGGCGCGGGAAGCTCTCGTAGACCACGAGGGTGTCGAAGGACGCGCCGGGTCCGGCGAGCTGCTGCACCTCGGACAGGCCCAGGTGCTGGTGCGGGAGGAGCGCCGACTGGCGTTCCTGGAGGGTGCTGAGCATGTCGATCGCGGGCTGTCCGCCGTCGAGCCGTACCCGTACCGGCAGGGTGTTGATGAACAGGCCGACCATCGACTCGACGTGCGGCAGGTCGTGCGGGCGGCCCGCGACGGTGGCGCCGAACACCACGTCGGTACGGCCGGCCAGCCGGGCCAGGACCAGCGCCCAGGCGCCCTGGAACAGGGTGTTGAGGGTCAGTCCGTAGCGGCGGGCCAGGTCGGTCAGCTCCCTGGAGGGCCCCTCGGGGATGTCGATCAGGACGTCCTCGGGCACCACACTGGCGCGGGTGCGGTCCGCCGGGACCACCAGGGTGGGCTCGTCGGCGCCGGCCAGCTCGGCGCGCCACGCCTCGCGGGCGGCGTCCTTGTCCTGCCGGTTGAGCCAGGCCAGGTAGTCGCGGTAGGAGGCGGTCGGCGGGAGGGCGGTGCCGTCGCCGCCCGCCGCGTACACCGCCGACAGCTCGGTGAGGACGATCGGCATCGACCAGCCGTCCATCAGGATGTGGTGGCTGGTGACGACCATGCGGTGCCGGTCGGCGCCGAGGCGGATCAGCAGGATCCGCAGCAGGGGCGCGGTGGCCAGGTCGAAGCGGCGGGCGCGTTCGGCGTCGGCCAGCCGCGCGGCCTCGGCCTCGGCGTCGTCCGGGGCGAGGCCGGACAGGTCGGCCTCCTGCCAGGGCAGTTCCACCTCGCGGGCGATGACCTGCACCATCCGGGCCCCGCTGACCCGGCGGAAGCAGGCGCGCAAAGCCGCGTGCCGGGCGACCAGGGTCTCCCATGCCGCGCGCAGCCGGCCCGCTTCCAAGGGGCCGTCGACGGCGTGTGCGGACTGCACCGTGTAGACGTCCGGCCCCTCCTCGTCAAAGGTGGCGTGGAAGAGCAGCCCCTCCTGCAGTGGTGACAGCGGCCACACGTCCTCGACCATGGATCGGGTCATCGCTTTCTCCTCACAACGCCTCGTCGTGCTCGGTAGCTAGCGCTTGTCGTCGGTGAATCCGGCTTCCAGCTCGTCGATCTGCTGCTGGGCGAGATCGAGGAGGCCGAAGTCGGAGGGGGTGTGACCGCCCGCCGTGGGATCGGTGGTGTGCGCGGCCAGGGCGGCCAGCAGGTCCAGCCAGGCCCGGCCGACGCGCTCGGCCGCCGCGTCGTCCGCGGTGGAGGCGGTCCGGCCGAGCGTGAGGGTCAGTTCCGGCTCGTCCGGGGTGCCCCGGAGGACGGTGCTCGCCTCCAGGTCGTACGGGGCGGCCGGGCCCGGCCGGGTGGTGCCGCCGGCGGCCGCGGGTCCGGCCGGCTGCCAGGGCGTGTCCGCGGGCCCGGTGCGGGTCCGGTCCCGGTGGGTGAAGGAGAGGCGGGGTTCCGGCAGGGCGTCCGGGACCGCGCCGGCCCCGGGGTCGGCACGCAGGTGTTCCTTGACGGCCTTCAACAACGTACCGGCCGCCGGTCCGCCTGCCCAAGCCCCGTCCAAATCCGCGCCGGACAGGTCCAGCCGTACGGGGCGGGTGCGGGTGAACCTGCCGACCGTACGGGCCAGTTCCCCGTCGTCCGGTTCCGGGGCAGAGCGCCTGCCGTCCGCCTCGACGGCCACCAGGACGGGTTCGCCGTCCCCCTGGCGGGCGATCGCGCCCGCCAGGGCCGCGAGCAGCACCTCTTCGGTCTCGCAGTGGTAGAGGGCGAGGGTCCGGTGCAGCAGGGTGGCCGCGGTGTCGCGCGGTGCGGTCCACGTCCGGTGCTGTACGGGGGCGGCGGCGAGCCGTTCCCCGGTGCTGGTCCCGCTCTCGTCGGACGGCGGCGTGTCCAGCTCCGCGGCCCACCGCCGGAACGACGTGCCGACGGGCGCGAGTTCCGGTACGGCGTCGGCCGCCACGGCGGCGCAGGCCGCCGCGAGGTCGGTGAGCAGGATGTGCCAGGACGGCTCGTCCACGACGAGGTGGTGGGCCGCGAGGGCCAGCCGACCGGTACGCCCGGTCCCGGCGTCGAGCCACACGGCGCGGAGCGCGGGGCCGGTGGCGGGGTCCAGTTGTTCCGCCGCCTCGCGGCCCGCCCGGTCCGCGACGGCGTCCAGCTCCTCGTCGGGGATGCGGGAGCCGTCGATACGGATGACGGCCGAGTCGGCGTCCACCGTGCCGCGTTCACCGGCCACCAGCACCGGCTGTCCGTGGTCGTCCGGCCGTACCCGGGCCCGCAGCATGTCGTGCGTGTCCAGGACGGCGCTGAGGCCCGCGGTCAGGGTGTGCGTCCGCAGACCGGCCGGTGCGGTCACCACGATCCACTCGGCGCGCCCCCGGTCGAAGGCGTGGGCGCCGAGTTCCCGCACGGCGGGGGTCGGTGCGATCTCGCCGGTGCCCACGTTTCCGGCCGCCCGTGCGCGGTCCGCCGCCCGGTCCGATTCCACGGCCTCGGCGAGGCGTTCGGGGGTCGGCTGCTCGAAGACCTGCCGCGGTGTCAGGGTCAGTCCGGCGCGGCGGGCCCGGGAGGCCAGCTGCATCGACATGACGGAGTCGCCGCCCACGTGGAAGAAGTTGTCGTCGATGCCCACCCGTTCGAGCCCGAGAACCTCGGCGAACAGGGTGCACAGGGTCTCTTCCACCGGGGTGCGCGGCGCTCGCCCGGAGATCTGGCCGGCGAAGTCCGGCGCGGGCAGCGCCGCGCGGTCGGTCTTGCCGTTCGGGGTGAGCGGCAGCCGGTCCAGCGGCACCAGGGCCGCGGGGACCATGTACTCGGGCAGCCGCTCGGCGACGTGTTCGCGCAGGGCGGTCAGCAGTGCTCCGGTGTCGCGGCCCGCGGCGGGCGCGTTGGTCCACGCCGTCAGCGGGGCCGCCGGGTCCGCCGAGCCCGCGGCGGGCAGGTACGTGTCCACCGGTGCGCTGCCGTCGGCCAGTTCGGCGCGGACGAACGTGAGGTCCAGGGTCTCCGGCGTGCCGGTGGACCAGGTGGCGCCCACCCAGAAGCCCAGGCTCTCCCCCAGCTCGTGGAACGCCTCGACGTCGGGGGTGTCGGCGCTCGGGCGCCGGTGCCCCGCAGCGGCACCGGCTCCCGGCTGTGCCGGGTCCCCGCCGTCCTGGACGGTGCGGGCGAGCGCGGCCTCGTGCGCGACCCGGGTGTTGGGCACACCCGTGACGCGCAGCCGGTCCGGCCGTTCGGCTTCCAGATGGCGTCGCAGCGCGGTGAGGCCGCCGTGGTGCCCGGCCCAGTCCCGCTCGGGCGCGCCGTCGAGGGAGAGCACGGCGGCGCCCCGCTTGTGCAGCGTCACGTCGTAGCGGTAGCGGGTCAGCTCGTTGTGGTGGTGTCCGCGTTTGAGCTGGATGTCCACCCCGGCGGCGTCCGGCAGCCGGTCCCGCAGCGCGGTGAAGAACTCCGGGTCGACCAGGAGTTCCTTCTCCAGGACGACGCTGCGCTCCACGGCCCGCCGCAGCGCGGCCGGGTCGCCGTCGTGCGCCGCGCGGCCCGTGTGCACGGCGGTGGCCAGTGCCCGCAGGAGACGGACGTTGCGTACGTCACCGACGAACAGCGCGCCGCCCGGTGCCAGCAGCCGTACGGCCCGCTCGACGACCTCCTGGAGGTATCCGGCGTTGGGGAAGTACTGCGCGACCGAGTTGAGCACGATCGTGTCGAAGTACCCGGCGGGCAGGCCGTCGTCCTCGTGCGCGGCCTGGGTGCGCAGCTCGACCCGTTCGGCCAGCTCCTTGTCCGCGGTCACGTGCCGGCGCAGCTCCTCGATCGCCGAGGCGGAGAAGTCGGTGCCCCAGTACGTCTCGCAGTCGGGAGCGAGCTGCGACAGGAGCAGGCCGGTGCCGACGCCGAGCTCCAGCACCCGGCGGGGGCGCAGGGCGCGGATGCGTTCGACGGTGCGGGCCCGCCATTCACGCATCTGCTCCAACGGGATGGGCTGCCCGTCGTAACTGCTGTTCCAGCCGGCGAAGTTCTCGCCGAGGACGTCGGACTCCGGGTTGGCGTGCAGCGTGTCGTACAGGTCCTGCCACTCGCCGACGTGTTCCTGTTCGAGCCGTTCGTCGCGGTCGCCGGTGGCCGTGTCCGCGACGACGTAGCCGACCAGGCGGCGTTCGCCGGGCCGGTCCTCGCGGGCCACCACCACGGCCTGGGCCACCGCCGGGTGGGCGGCCAGCGCGGCCTCGATCTCCCCCGGCTCGACGCGGTGGCCGCGCACCTTGACCTGGGCGTCGGCGCGGCCGACGAAGACCAGGTCGCCGTCCGGCGTCCAGCGCGCCACGTCGCCGGTGCGGTACATCCTCCCGCCGGGCGCGAACGGGCAGGCCACGAAGCGCTCGCCGGTCAGGCCCGGCCGGTCGAGGTAGCCGCGGGCGAGGTTGACGCCGGTGACGTACAGCTCACCGGCGACGTCCGGCGGGACCGGCTGGAGGAAAGCGTCCAGCACGTACGTACCGGAGTTGGCGATCGGCCGGCCGATCGGCACCACGTCGGCGTCCGGTGCCAGCGGGGCGCTCATCGCCGCGCACACCGTCGTCTCGGTGGGCCCGTACGCGTTGACCATGCGCCGGGTCCCGGCCCAGCGGGCGGGCAGGCCCGGCGGGCACGCCTCGCCCGCCACGGTCAGCGTCTCCAGCGTCGCGGGCAGTTCCTCGGCCACCGCCAGCACGCTCGGCGGGACCGTGGCGTGGGTGATGTCCCAGCGGCGCAGCGCGGCGCCCAGTGCCACGTGGGGCGGCAGCCCCTCCGCGCCGGGGACGACCGAGGCCGCGCCGGAGAGCAGGGCCATGCACAGTTCGGAGACCGCGGCGTCGAAGCTCAGCGACGCCATCTGCAGGACCCGGGAGCGCGGTGTCACCGCGAACCGTTCGATCTGGGCGCGGGCGAGATTCCCCACGCCCGTGTGCGGGACGACGACGCCCTTGGGCCGTCCGGTGGAGCCGGAGGTGTAGGTGACGTAGGCCGCGTGGGCCGGGCGCAGCGGCGCGGTCCGCTCGGCGTCGGTCAGGGGGCCGCCCGGCAAGGCGGCGATCTCGGCCGCCACCGCCGCGTCGTCCAGGACCACGACGCGTCCGGCGTACCCGTCCGGTACGACGTGCCGGGTCCGCGTGGTGCACAGCACGACCGGCGGTCCGGCGTCGGCGAGGACGTACGCCACGCGCTCCGCCGGGTGTGCCGGGTCCACCGGTACGAACGCGCCGCCCGCCGCCGTCACGGCCAGTACGGCGGTCACCATGGCCGCCGACCGCTGCACGGCCACCGCGACGCGCCGCTCCGGCCCGACGCCGAGCCCGGTCAGGTAGCGGGCCAGGCGGCCGGCCTCCTGCGCCAGTTCGCCGTAGGTCAGTGTGCGGTCGTCCGTCACCAGGGCCGTGGCGTCCGGGGACGCGGCGGCCTGCCGGGCGAACAGGTCCGGCAGGGTGGCGGCCGGGGACGGCACCGCGGTGCTGTTCCACCGCGTCTCGACCAGCTCGCGTTCGTCCTCGCCCAGCAGCCGGACACGGCCCACGGGCGTCGTCGGGTCGGCGACCACCTGTTCCAGGGCGCGGACCAGTGCGGCCTGCATCCGCTCGGCGCGGGCGCGCGGGAAGACGTCCGGGCGGTAGATGAAGTCGCCCTGGGCGCGCTCTCCGGGGGCCACGATCCAGGTGAGGGGGTAGTGGCCCCGGTCCTCGGGGATGCCGGCCGGGCGTACCGCGAGGGAGTCCGGGTCGGCGGGCTGCTCGGGCGGCTGCGGGTAGTTCTCGTAGACCACGAGCGTGTCGAAGGTCGCGCCGGGCCCGGCGAGGTGCTGGATCTCCGGCAGCCCGACGTGCTGGTGGGCCATCAGCGCGGTACGGCGGCGCTGGAGGTCGGTGAGCATGTCGACGACCGGCTGGCCGCCGTCCAGGTGCACACGGACCGGCAGCGTGTTGATGAACAGGCCGATCATCGACTCGACGCCCGGCAGCTCCGGCGGGCGGCCGGCCACGGTGGTCCCGAAGACCACGTCGTCGCGGCCGGTCAGCCGGGCCAGCAGCAGGGCCCACATGCCCTGCAGCACGGTGTTCGTGGTCAGGCCGAGGCCGCGGGTCAGCTCCGTCAGCCGCCGGGTGAGGTCGTCGGACAGCTCGAAGCGGATGCGTTCCGGCACGGCGGGTGCCCGGACCAGTTCGGCCGGGACCACGCTGGTCGGCTCGTCCACCCCGGCCAGTTCCGCCCGCCACGCGGCGCGGGCGGCCGCCTTGTCCTGGCGGTCCAGCCAGGTCAGGTACTCCCGGTAGGAGGTGGCCGGCGGCAGCGTGCGGTCGTGGCCGCCCGCCGCGTACACCGCGGCCATCTCGTTGATGAGCACCGGCAGCGACCAGCCGTCCTTGACGATGTGGTGGCTGGTCAGCACCAGCATGTGCCGCCGCTCGCCGAGCCGGACCAGCAGCAGCCGCAGCAGCGGCGCGACCGTCAGGTCCAGCCGGTGCTCGCGGTCGCCGTCGGCCAGTTCCTGGAGGGCGGCCGGTACGGCGTCGGCGGGCACGTCCGACAGGTCGGCCTCGCGCCACGGCAACGGCACGTCCCGGGCGATGACCTGCACGGTCTCGCCGGACGCGCGCGGGTGGAAGCTGGCCCGCAGGGACGGGTGACGGACCAGCAGCGTCTCCCACGTGGCGCGCAGCCGGGCGACGTCGAGCGGGCCGGTCAGCTCCATCATCCGCTGGCCCTCGTAGATGTCGGGGCCGTCCTCGTCGAACGCGGCGTGGAACAGCAGCCCCTCCTGGAGGGGCGACAGCGGCCAGATGTCGGCCAGGGACGGCACGGCGGCCTCCAGCTCCTCCACGGTGTCCTGGGTCAGCTCCAGGAGGGAGAAGTCGGAGGGCGTGTGCCCGCCCGCGCCGGGCCCGTCGGTGTGCGCGGCCAGGCCGCCGAGCGCCGTGAGCCAGTCCTGGCCGAGCCGCCGTACGGCGTCCTCGTCCAGGAGTCCGCCGGGCCAGCTCAGGGTCAGGGTCAGGGCGGGCCCGTCGGGGCCGTCCTGGACCACCGCGCCCGCTTCCAGGGCGTGCCGGGCGGGCATGGTCGCGTCCACCGAGCCGCCGAGCGCCGCCTCCCCGGCCATCTGCCAGGGCGCGGCCGTCTCCGGCGCGGCCCCGGCGGTGAACCGGCCGAGGTAGTTGAACGCGATCTGCGGGGCGGGGAGGGCGGCCAGGGCGGGGCCGGTCTCCGGGTTGAGGTGGCGCAGCAGCTCGTACCCGAGGCCGTCGCCGGGCACGGCACGTGCCTGTTCCTTGACGGTCTTGAGCAGCGCCCCGGCCGCGGGCCCGCCCGCCAGGGCCTGGGCCAGATCGAGGCCGCCCAGGCGCAGCCGCAGCGGGTGCGTGCTGGTGAACCAGCCGACCGTACGGGACAGGTCAGCACCCGCGACCGGTTCGCGCCCGTGTCCTTCGATGTCCACCAGGACTCCGGCGCCGGTGTCCTGGCCGCGCTCCCGCTGCCGCCGGGTCACGGCGGCGGCCAGTGTGGCCAGTAGTACGTCGCGGACGCCGCAGTGGAAGGCGGCCGGTGTCCGGGCCGCGAGGACGGCGGCCGCGGTGGCGGGCACGGTCCAGGTGAGGCGGCGGACGGTGGCCGCGGTGTCCCGCTCCGGGTCGAGCGCGCGCTCGCCCACCAGTGGGTCGGGGCCGTCCAGGAGGGCGGTCCAGTGCTCCAGTTCGGCGGTACGTACGGGGTCGGCGGCCTGTTCGGTGAGCAGGGCCGACCACTGGGCGAAGGTCGTGCCGACCGGGTCGAGGTCCGGCTCGCGGCCCGCCGCGACGGCTTCGCAGGCGGCTTGCAGGTCCGGGACGAGGATGCGCCAGGAGACGCCGTCGACGACCAGGTGGTGGACGGCGAGCACCAGCCGGCCGGTCCGCGCGGAACCGGCGTCCAGCCACACCGCCTGCACCAGGACGCCGTCGGCGGGCGCCAGGCGGCGTACCGCCTCCCGCGCGGCCCGGTCCGCCGCCGCGTCCAGGCCGTCGTCCGGCACCTGCGTGGCGTCGACACGGCTGACCAGTGCGGCGGCGTCCACCGCGCCGCGCGGGGCGACGTGCAGCGCCGGTTCGGAACCGTCGCTCACCTTGGCCCGCAGCATGGCGTGGGTGTCCAGTACGGCGGCCAGCCCGGCGGCCAGCACGTCCTGGCCGAGCCCGGCCGGGGCACCCACGACGGCCCACTGCGCGAACTCGCCGCGCGTCGCGGCCGGAACGCCGAGGGCCCGTACGACCGGGGTCCAGGCGACCTCGCCCGCCCCGGTGTCCGCCGGTTCCGGCGCGGCCGCGGTGTCGTCCCCGGCTGTCTCGGCCACCTCGGCCAGCCGTTCCGGGGTCTTCTCCTCGAACACCTGCCAGGGCGTGACGACCACCCCGGCGCGCCGGGCCCGCGACACCAGTTGCAGCGACATGATCGAGTCGCCGCCCAGCTCGAAGAAGCTGTCCTCGACGCCGACCTGGTCCAGGCCCAGCACCTCGGCGAACAGCGCGCACAGGGTCTCCTCGGTGCCGGTGCGCGGCGCCCGCCGCGAGGCACGCGCGGCGAAGTCGGGTGCGGGCAGCGCGGCCCGGTCGACCTTGCCGTTCGCGGTCACCGGGAGGGTGGCGAGGACCACCACGGCGGCCGGGACGAGGTAGTCGGGCAGCAGCCCGGCGACGTGCTCGCGGACCGCCTCGGCGTCCACGTCCGTCCCGTCCGGCACGACGTACCCGATCAGGCGCCGCTCGCCGGGCCGGTCCTCGCGGGCCACCACCACGGCCTGGGCGACCGCCGGGTGCCCGGCCAGCGCGGCTTCCACCTCGCCCGGTTCCACCCGGTAGCCGCGCACCTTGACCTGGGTGTCCGTCCGCCCGGCGAAGACCAGTTCACCGTCGTGCGTCCAGTGCGCCAGGTCGCCCGTGCGGTACATCCTCCCCCGGTCTTCGGCCGGGGGGACCCCCGTGCCGGGCGGGAACGGGCAGGCGACGAACCGCTCGGCGGTCGCGCCGGGGCGGTCGAGGTAGCCGCGCGCCAGTCCCGCGCCGGCCAGGTACAGCTCGCCGTCCACACCCGGCGGCACGGGCCGCAGGAAGGCGTCGAGCACATACGCCCGGCGGCCGTCCAGCGGGCGCCCGATGGGCAGTACGTCGTCCGTCACCGGCTCGTCCGGCCGCAGTGGCCGCCAGGTGGCGCACAGGGTGGTCTCGGTCGGCCCGTACATGTGCCGCACCACGACGCCGGGGCACGCTTCCCGTACGCGGGCGACGGACCCGGCCGGGACCACGTCGCCGCCGGTCAGCACCTCGCGCAGGCCCGCGAAGCAGTCCGGGGACTCCTCGGCGACCACGCGGAACAGGCCCGCCGTGAGGTGCACGGCCGTCACGCCCGCCGCCACCGCCTCACGGACGCGCCGGGCGTCGACCGTGCCGGGCGCGGCCACCACCACGCGGCCGCCGGTGGCCAGCGGCGCCCAGATCTCGTACAGCGAGGCGTCGAAGACGTGCGGGGCGTGCAGCAGCACCGCGTCGTCCGGGCCGAGCGCCCAGCCGGGGTCCGCCGCCAGTCCCGCCACGCTGCCGTGCGGCACGCCGACGCCCTTGGGCACACCGGTGGAGCCGGAGGTGTACATCACGTACGCCAAGTCCTGTGCGGACAGGACCAGTTGGAGATCACCGGCCGGGCACGCCGCCACGGCCGCCCGTACCTCCGGCGTGTCCAGCACGACCACTTGTCCGGCCGCGTCGGCCGGCACCGCCGCCCGCGTGGCCTCGGTGCACAGCACGACCGACGGGCCCGAGTCGGCCAGCACGAACGCGACCCGCTCCGCCGGATATCCGGCGTCGACCGGCACGTACGCCGCACCGGCCTTCCAGATGCCCAGCAGCACCGTCACCAGGTGGGCCGAGCGCTCCATCAGCACCGCGACCCGGTCGCCACGGCCCACGCCGAGGCCGCCCAGGTACGCGGCGAGACGGTCCGACTCGGTGTCCAACTCGCCATATTGAACAGTTCGCCCCCCGTCCACCACGGCCGCCGCCGAGCGGGCGCGCGCCACCTGGCGGGCGAACAGCTCCGGCACCGAGGCGGCGGACGGCTCCCCGGCAGCAGCCGGGTTCCACTCCGTCACGGCGCGGTGGTGCTCCGGTGCGCCCAGGACGCCGATCCGGCCGACGGGCGCCTGCGGGTCCGCCACGACCTGTTCCAGTACGCGGACGACGCGCTCGCCGAGCTGCCGGGCCTCGCGCCGGTCGAACAGGTCCGGGCGGTACGTCACGTAGATCCGCAGCCGGTCGCCGGGGACGACGCCCACGGCCAGCGGGTAGTGGGTGCCCGCCACCAGGTTCGCCTGGGAGATCGTCACCTCGCCGCCCGCCCGCATGGAGGCGGACAGGGTGGCGGTGGTCCGCGGGTAGTTCTCGAACATCAGCATGGTGTCGAAGACCGCGCCGGGGCCGGCCAGGCCCTGCACCTCCGGCAGGCCGAGGTGCTGGTGGGCCAGGAGCGCGGACTGGCGCTCCTGGAGGCCGGTGAGCATCCGCAGGACCGGTTCGGCGCCGTCCAGCCGTACCCGTACGGGCTGGGTGTTGATGAACAGGCCGACCATCGACTCGACGTCGGGCAGCTCCGGCGGGCGGCCGGAGACGGTGCCGCCGAACACCACGTCGGTCCGCCCGGCCAGGCGCGCCAGCACCATCGCCCAGGCGCCCTGCACCACGGTGTTGACGGTCAGGCCGTACTGCCGGGCCAGCCGGGTCAGGGCGCGGGTGCCGTCCTCGGAGAGTTCGGCGGCGCCGGTCTCGGGCTCCGCCGGGGCCCGGCCCTGGTCGGAGCGGGCCACCAGGGTGGATTCCTCGGCACCGGCGAGTTCCGTCTGCCAGGCGGCCCGCGCGGCGTCCTTGTCCTGCTCGTCCAGCCAGGCCAGGTAGTCGCGGTAGGAGGCGGTCCGCTTCAGGCCCGCGCCGTCGCCGCCCGCGGCGTAGGCCGCGCCCAGCTCGTCGAGGACGATCGGCATCGACCAGCCGTCCAGCAGGATGTGGTGGCTGGTGACGACCAGGAAGTGCCGGTCCTCCGCCAGGCGGACGAGGAGCAGCCGCAGCAGCGGGGCCGCCGCGAGGTCGAAGCGCCGGGCCCGCTCGTTGGCGGCGAGCCGGTCCAGTGCGGCCTGCCGTTCGGGTTCCGGCAGCGCCGACACGTCCGCCTCGCCCCAGGGCAGTTCGACGTTCCCGGCGACGACCTGCACGGTGTCGCCGGACTCCCGCTGGTGGAAGCTCGCCCGCAGCGCGTCGTGCCGGGCGAGCAGCGTCTGCCAGGAGGCGCGCAGCCGGGCCGCGTCCAGCGGGCCGGACAGTTCCAGCAGCCGCTGGGTCTCGTAGACGTCCGGGCCTTCCTCGTCGAAGGCGGCGTGGAACAGCAGCCCTTCCTGGAGGGGCGACAGCGGCCAGATGTCCGTCAGGGACGGCACGGCGGTCTCCAGCGCCGCCACGCTCTCCTGGGTGAGGTCCAGGAGCGGGAAGTCGCCGGGGGTGTGCCCGCCGGCACCGGGGCTCCCGGTGTGGGCGGCCAGGCCGCCGAGGACGTCCAGCCAGGCCTGGCCGAGACCGTCCACCGCGGTCTCGTCGAGGAGGGCGGCGGGCCAGCTCAGCGCGAGGTCCAGTTCCGGCCCGTCCGGGGTGTCGCGGACGACGGCGCTCGCCTCCAGGGCGTGCTGAACGGGCAGGTCCGGCGCGGCCGTACCACCGATCGCGGTGGCGCCGGCCGTCTGCCACGGGCCGACCGCGCCGCCGTCCGCGCCCGCGGTGAAGCGGCCGAGGTAGTTGAAGCCGACCTGCGGAGCCGGGAGGGCGGCCAGGGCGGGGCCGGTCTCCGGGTTGAGGTGACGCAGCAGCTCGTACCCGAGCCCGTCGCCGGGCACCGCGCGTGCCTGTTCCTTGACGGTCTTGAGCAGCGCCCCGGCCGCGGGCCCGCCCGCCAGGGCCTGGGCCAGATCGAGGCCGGAGAGGTCCAGGCGGACCGGGTGGACACTGGTGAACCAGCCCACCGTACGGGTCAGATCGGTGCCGTCGAGCGGTTCCCGGCCGTGTCCTTCGACGTCCACCAGGAGCGCGGCGCCGGTCCCGGGCCGCCGGTGCGCGACCGCGCCGGCCAGCGAGGCCAGCAGGACGTCGTGCGCTCCGCAGTGGAACGCCGCCGGGGCGCGGTTCAGCACGGCCGCGGCCGTCGCGCCGGTCAGCGTCCAGGAGCGGCGGCGCAGGGTGTCAGCGGTGTCGGTGTCCGGGTCGGGCGTGCGGGTGCCGAGCTGGGAGGCCGTGGTGTCGAGCAGGGCCGTCCAGCCGGGGAGTTCGGCGGTGCGGGCCGCGTCGGTCGCCTGGGTGGCGAGGAGGTCGGCCCACCGGCGGAAGGACGTGCCGACGGGGTCCAGTTCGGGAATGTCTCCCGCGGCCGCCGCTTCGCAGGCCGCTCGCAAGTCGGGGGCGAGGATGCGCCAGGACATGCCGTCCACGACCAGATGGTGGGCGACCAGGGCCAGCCGTCCGGTCCGGTGCGGACCGGCGTCCACCCACACCGCCCGGACCATCGCGCCCGTGGCCGGGTCCAGCCGGGCGGCGGCCTCGCGGGCCGCGTCCTCGGCGATGCCGTCCAGGGCGTCGTCCGGTGCTTCCGTGGCGTCGGTACGGGTGACCAGCGCGGCGGCGTCCACCGCGCCGCGACCGGGCACGTGCAGCGTGGGCCGTTCGCCGGTCTCGGCACGGGCCCGCAGCACGGCATGGGTGTCCAGTACGGCGGCCAGTCCGGCGGTCAGCACGTCGAGTCCCAGCCCGGCGGGCGCGCCCATGACCATCCACTGGGCGAAGCCGGGACGGGCGGCGCGCTCCCCCAGCGCCCGCATCACGGGCGTCCACGGGATCTCGCCGTCGCCCGGGTCGGAGCCGGTGCTGGCCGCGGCGGCGGCCGGGGCCGCCACCGCCGCCAGCCGCCCGGGAGTCTTGAGGTCGAAGACCTGACGCGGCGTCAGCACCAGTCCGGCGCGCCGGGCCCGCGACACCAGTTGCATCGAGCCGATCGAGTCGCCGCCCAGCGCGAAGAAGCCGTCGTCGGCCCCCACCCGCTCCAGGCCCAGCACCTCGGCGAACAGGCCGCACAGCAGCTCCTCGGACGGGGTGCGCGGGGCCCGCCCGGACACCCGCCCGGCGAAGTCGGGGGCGGGCAGCGCCACCCGGTCCACCTTGCCGTTGACCGTCACCGGCAGGGACGGCAGCACCAGCACGGCCGCCGGGACCATGTAGTCCGGCAGCACCTTGGCGACGTGCTCGCGGATCTCGGCCGCGTCCGCCTCCTGCCCGTCGGGCACCACGTAACCCACCAGGCGCCGCTCGCCGGGGCCGTCCGTACGGGCCACGACCACGGCCTGGCCGACGGCCGGGTGCGCGGCCAGCGCCGCCTCCACCTCGCCCAGCTCGACGCGGAACCCGCGCACCTTGACCTGCGCGTCCGCCCGCCCGACGAAGACCAGATCGCCCTCGGCCGTCCAGCGCACCAGGTCGCCGGTGCGGTACATCCTCCCCCCGCCTTCGGCCGGGGGGACCCCCGTGCCGGGCGCGAACGGGCAGGCCACGAAGCGTTCGGCGCTGAGCCCGGCGTGCTGCCAGTAGCCCTGGGCGAGGCCGGTGCCCGCGACGTACAGCTCGCCGACGACCTCCGGCGGTACGGGCTGGAGGAACGCGTCCAGGACGTACACCTGCCGGTTGTCCAGCGGGCGGCCCACCGGCAGTTCCGCGCCCGCGTCGGCGCCGGGCCGCAGGACGTGCCAGGTGGCGCACAGCGTGACCTCGGTGGGCCCGTACAGATGCCGTACGGTCACCTCGGGGCAGGCCGCGCGCACCCGCGCGACCGACGCCGCCGGGACCACGTCGCCGCCGGTCAGCACCTCGCGCAGCCCGGCGAAGCACTCCGGGGCGTCCTCCGCGACCACCCGGAACAGTCCGGCCGTGACGTGCACCGCCGTCACGCCGTCCGCGACGGCCTCGCGGATGCGCTCCGCGTCCACCGCGCCCGGCCGCGCCACCTCGACGCGCGCGCCGGAGACGAGCGGCGCCCAGATTTCGAACAGCGACACGTCGAAGGCGTGCGGGGCGTGCATCAGCACCGCGTCGTCCGGACCGAGCGCCCAGCCGCGGCTGCCCGTCAGCGCCGCCACGCTGCCGTGCGGTACGGACACGCCCTTCGGCACCCCGGTCGAGCCGGAGGTGTACATCACGTACGCCGTGTCGTGCGCGGTGAGCGGCGTGCGGGGGTCGGGGCCGTCGTGTCCGGCGGTCTCCGGCGCGTCCAGCACCACCAGGCGGCCGTCCGCGTCGACCGGGACCGCCGAGCGCGTCGCCGCCGCGCACAGCACGGCCGCCGGCCGCGCGTCGGCCAGCATGAAGGCGATGCGTTCCGCCGGGTACCCGGCGTCCACCGGCACGTACGCCGCTCCGGCCTTCCACACCGCCAGCAGCGCCACGACCAGGTCGGCGGACCGTTCCAGTACCACCGCGACCCGGTCGCCGCGCCGCACGCCCGCACCGTTCAAGTACGCGGCCAGCCGGCCCGCTTCGGCGTCCAGCCCGCCGTATGTCAGCGTGCGCCGCTCGTCCCGTACGGCCACGGCGTCCGGCGCCGCCGCCACGCGCCGGGCGAACAGCTCCGGCACCGACGCCCCCGGCACCTCCGCCGCCGTCGCGTTCCAGCCGTCCACCACCAGGTGCCGCTCGTCCGCCCCCAGGACGCCGATCCGGCCCACCGGCGCCGACGGGTCCGCCACCACCTGCTCCAGCACCCGCACCAGCCGGGCGAACACGGCTTCGGCGGTACGGCGGTCGAACAGGTCGGGGCGGAAGTCGAGCTTGCAGAGCATCCGCTCGCCCGGCACGACGACCAGCGTGAAGGGGTAGTGGGAGGTCTCCCGCCCTTCGAGGAAGCGCAGGGTGAAGGCGTCCGGGCCGGTCGCCCCGGCGGGCGCCGCCGGATAGTTCTCGAACACCACCAGGGTGTCGAAGACCGCTCCGGGCCCGGCCAGCTTCTGGATCTCCCCGAGCCCCAGGTGCTGGTGGGACATGAGTGCGGTCTGCCGCTCCTGGATGCCCGCGAGGAGCCGGTGCAGCGGCTGTCCGCCGTCCAGCCGGACGCGGACCGGCAGCGTGTTGATGAACAGGCCCACCATCGACTCGACGCCGGGCAGGGCGTCGGGGCGGCCGGCCACCGTGGCGCCGAACACCACGTCGTCGCGCCCGGCGAGCCGCGCCAGGAGCAGCGCCCAGGCGCCCTGCACCACGGTGTTCACCGTCAGCCCACGGGCGCGGGCCAGCCCCACCAGACCGCGTGTCAGGTCCTCGGGGATCTCGCTGATCAGGCTCTCGGGGACCACCGGCAGCCGGGCCGGGTCGGCCGGTGCCACCAGGGTCGGCTCGTCGTTGCCGGCCAGCTCGGCCCGCCACGCCTGCCGGGCGGCGTCCTTGTCCTGGCGGTTCAGCCAGGCCAGGTAGTCGCGGTAGCGGGCCGCCCTGGGCAGGCCGCTCGCGTCGCCGTTTGCCGCGTACACCGTGGTCAGTTCGTTGAGCAGGACCGGCATCGACCAACCGTCCATCAGGACGTGGTGGGAGGTGATGACCAGCCGGTGCCGACCGGCGCCCAGGCGGATCAGCAGCAGGCGCAGCAGGGGCGGCACCGCCGGGTCGAACCGCTCGGCCCGTTCCTCCGCCGCCAGCCGTTCGGCCTCGGCGACGGCCGCCGCCTCGTCCAGGCCCGACACGTCGGCCTCCCGCCACGGCAGCGTCACCTCGCGCGCGACGACCTGCACCGCGTCGCCCGACCTGCGCCGCCGGAAGCCCGCCCGCAGCGCCGGGTGCCGGGCGACCAGCGCCTCCCACGAGGCGCGCAGCCGGTCCGCGTCCAGCGGGCCGTCCAGGGCCAGCGTCCGCTGACCCTGGTAGACGTCCGGGCCCTCCTCGTCGAAGGCGGCGTGGAACAGCAGCCCTTCCTGCAACGGCGAGAGCGGCCACACGTCCTCGACAAGAGATCGGGTCATCGCTTACTCCTCAAAACGACGTGCGTTCATCGGGCAACGGGTGCGGCCGGCGGCTCGCGGGGCGGGCTACGGGGCGCCGTCCTCGAAACCGGCTTCGAACTCCTCGACCTCGTCCTGGCCGAGGTCCAGCAGGGGGAAGTCGGAGGCGGTGTGTCCGCCGGCGGCCGGATCGGCGGTGTGCGCCGCCAGGCCGTCCAGCAGGTCCAGCCAGCGCCGGCCCACCCGCTCGGCGGCCGCCTCCGGCCACAGACCGGCGGGTCCGCCGAGCCTGAGGGTCAGTTCCGGCCCGTCCGGGGTGTCCTGGACGTACGCCCCCGCCTCCAGGGCGTGCGGGGCGGGTGTGCGGGGATCGGCCGAACTGCCGACCACCGAGGTGCCGGCCGGCTGCCAGGCGTCCCCCGGCGCTCCGGCCCGGCCCGCACCCGCGAACCTGCCCAGGTAATTGAACCCGATGTGGGCGTCCGGCAGGGTGTCCAACTCCGGTGCGGTGAGCGGGTTCAGGTGGCGCAGCAGGGCGTGGCCGAGGCCGTCGCCGGGCACCGCCCGCGCCTGCTCCTTGACGCGTTTGAGCAGGTCACCGGCGGCCGGACCGCCGTGCTGCGCCTCGTCGAGGCCGATGCCCGACACGTCCAGGCGGACCGGGTGGACGCCGGTGAACCAGCCCACCGTCCGGGACAGGTCCGCGCCGTCGGCCGGTTCGCGTCCGTGTCCTTCGACGTCCACGACGAGCGCGGCGTCCGGCCGCTCGTGCGCGACCGCGCCCGCCAGCGTCGCGAGCAGCACTTCGTGGACGCCGCAGTGGAAGACGCCGGGTGCCGTGCCGACGAGGGTGGCCGCCGTCGGTCCCGGCAGCGTCCAGGTGTGCCAGGTCATGGCGGCCAAGGTGTCCTCGGCCGGGTCGAGCGGCCGGCCGCCGAGCGGGGGCGCCACGTCCTTGAAGAGGGCCGCCCAGTCCGGCAGTTCCGATATTCGGTCGTCGGTGGTGGCCTGGGCCGCGAGGGCGCCCGCCCACTGCCGGAAGGAGGTGGGGACGGGGTCGAGTTCCGGTGTGCGCCCGTCCGCCACCGCTTCGCAGGCGGCCCGCAGGTCCGGGAGCAGGATGCGCCAGGACACGCCGTCCATCACCAGGTGGTGCACCACGAGCGCCAGCCGGCCGGGCTGCGCGGGCCCGGCGTCCAGCCAGACGGCCTGCACCAGCACACCGCCCTCGGTGTCCAGCCGCCCGGTCGCCTCACGGGCCGCGCTGTCGGCCCTGTCGTCCAAGGAGTCGGCCGGTGCGTCCGTCGCGTCGATACGGGTGAGCAGGGTGGTGGCGTCGACCGTGCCGCGTCCCGGCACCACCAGGCGCGGTCCGCCCTCCGCGCGCACCACACGGGCCCGCAGCATGTCGTGGGTGTCCAGTACGGCGGCCAGCCCGCCGGTCAGCGCGTCCGGCCGCAGGCCCGCGGGGGTGGTGACGACCATCCACTGTGCGAAGCCGCCGCTCAGCGCGTACTCCCCGAGCGCCGCCATGGCCGGGGTCCAGGCCACCTCGCCCACGCCCGCGTCCGGGGCGGCGCGCACCTCGTCGGCGAGCCGGGCGACGGCGGCCAGCGCGCCCGGCGTCTCCTGTTCGAAGACGTCCTGGGCACTGAAGACCACGCCTTCCCGGCGGGCCCGGGTGGCGAGCTGCATCGACATGATCGAGTCGCCGCCCAGTTGGAAGAAGCCGTCCTCCGCGCCGACCCGTTCCAGACCGAGCAGTTCGGCGAAGAGCCCGCACAGGATGTCCTCCGCCACCGTGCGCGGTGCGCGTCCGGCGGCCTTCCCGGCGAAGCCGGGGGCGGGCAGGGCCTTGCGGTCCACCTTGCCGTTGGCCGTGACCGGCAGGGCGTCCAGGACGAGGACGGCGGCGGGCACCATGTACTCCGGCAGGGCGCGGGCGAGGTGCTCGCGCAGGGCCTGGCCGTCCGGCGCGGGGCCGTCCGTGCCGGTCGTGCCGTCCGCGGCTGCCACCACGTAGCCGACCAGCCGGCGTTCACCCGGCCGGTCCTCGCGGGCGACGACGGCGGCCTGCGCCACCCCGGGCGCGGCCGCGAGCACGGTCTCGATCTCGCCCGGTTCGATCCGGTAGCCGCGCACCTTGACCTGCGCGTCGGCGCGCCCGGCGAAGAGCAGTTCGCCGTCCGGCGTCCAGCGCGCGAGGTCGCCCGTGCGGTACATCCTCCCGCCGCGCCCGAAGGGGTCGGCCGTGAAGCGTTCGGCGGTCGCGCCGGGGCGGTCGAGGTAGCCGCGGGCCAGGCCCGTACCGGCCAGGTACAGCTCGCCGGCCACGCCGGGCGGTACGGGCTGGAGGAACGCGTCGAGCACGTACGCCTGCCGGTTGGCCAGCGGGCGCCCGATCGGCAGCACGTCGGGGGCGGGCCCGCCCGGCCGGAGCCGGTGCCAGGTGGCGCTCAGCGTGGTCTCGGTGGGCCCGTACAGATGCCGTACGGACACCTCGGGGCAGGCCGCGCGCACCCGCGCGACCGACGCCGCCGGGACCACGTCGCCGCCGGTCAGCACCTCGCGCAGCCCGGCGAAGCACTCCGGGTCCTCCTGCGCGGCCACCCGGAAGGACCCGGCGGTCAGGTGCACCGCCGTGACGCCCGCCGCCACCGCCTCCCGCACCCGCTGCGCGTCCACCGCACCCGCCGCCGCCACGGCCACCCGGGCACCGGAGACCAGCGGCACCCAGATCTCGAACAGGGAGGCGTCGAAGGCGTGCGGGGCGTGCATCAGCACCGCGTCGTCCGGGCCGAGCGCCCAGCCGCGGTCCCCGGCCAGCGCCGCCACACTGCCGTGCGGCACACCGACGCCCTTGGGTACGCCGGTGGAGCCGGAGGTGTACATCACGTACGCCAAGTCCTGCGGACGCAGGGGCGGCCGGGGCTCCCCGGCGGGTGCCTCCGCCACCGCCGTCCGCACCTTCGGGTCGTCCAGCACGACCGTCTGCCCGGCCAGGTCCGCCGGGACCGCCGCGCGGGTGCCCTCGGTGCACAGCACGAGCGCTGGCCCCGAGTCGGCCAGCATGAACGCGACCCGCTCCGCCGGGTATCCGGCGTCCACCGGCACGTACGCGGCGCCCGCCTGCCACACCGCCAGCAGCGTCGTGAGCAGCCCGGCCGACCGCTCCAGCACCACCGCGACCCGGTCGCCCCGGCCCACCCCCAGGCCCCGCAGGTACGCGGCGAGGCGGTCCGACGCGGTGTCCAACTCACCGAATTGAACACTTTGACGCCCGTCCGTCACGGCCACGGCATCCGGCGCGGCCGCCACCCGCGCCGCGAACAGCTCCGGCACGGTGGCGCCCGGCGCCTGAGCCGCCGTGGCGTTCCACTCCGTCACGACCCGGCGCCGCTCGGCCGCGTCCAGAACGCCGACCCGGCCCACCGGGACCCACGGGTCCGCCACCAGCTGCTCCAGCACCCGCACCAGCCGCCCGGCCAGCGCGCGGGCCAGCTCGGCGGTGACCAGGTCGGTCCGGTAGGAGACCTCCACCTCCAGCCGGTCGCCGGGGAGGATGCCGAGGGTCAGCGGGTAGTGGGTGGCCTGGCGCAGGCCGAGCGTGGTGAAGGTGAGCGCGCCGGGGGCCGATTCGGCGGCCGGGCGGGGGTAGTTCTCGTACACCACCAGCGTGTCGAAGCCCGCTTCCGGACCGGCGTGCTTCTGGATGTCGGCCAGGCCCAGGTGCTGGTGCGGGAGCAGCGCGGACTGGCGGGACTGTACGTCCTTGAGCATGTCCACCACGGGCTGCCCCGCGTCCAGGCGCACCCGTACCGGCACCGTGTTGATGAAGAGGCCGACCATCGACTCGACGCCGGGGAGTTCCGGCGGGCGGCCCGCCACGGTCGTGCCGTAGACCACGTCGTCACGCCCGGACAGCCGGGCCAGGAGCAGCGCCCAGGCGCCCTGCACCACGGTGTTGACGGTCAGGCCGTGGCGGCGGGCCATGTCGGTGAGGGCGCGGGTGAGGGACGCCGGCAGGTCGGCCTTGGTCTGGTCGGGCAGCTCGGGGGTGCGGGCCGGGTCGGCTGGGGCGACGAGCGTCGGCTCGCCGTCCCCGGTCAGTTCGGCGCGCCACGCGGCCCGCGCGGCGTCCTTGTCCTGCCGTCCCAGCCACGCCAGGTAGTCGCGGTAGGAAGCGGTGCGCCGCAGCACGGAGGCGTCGCCGCCCGCCGCGTACACCGTGGTCGCCTCGTCGAAGAGGATGGGCATCGACCAGCCGTCGAGCAGGATGTGATGGGCCGTCAGGACCATGCAGTGCCGTTCGGCGCCGAGGCGTACGAGCAGCACGCGCAGCAGCGGCGCCCGCCCGAGGTCGAAGCGTTCCGCGCACTCGGCGGCGGCCAGCCGCCCGACCTCGGCGAGCGCGTCGGCCTCGGGCAGGCCGGACAGGTCGGTCTCGCGCCAGGGCAGTACGGCTTCCCGGCTGACGAGCTGGACCGCCTCCCCCGACTTGCGGCGGTGGAAGCTGGCGCGGAGCGCCGCGTGCCGGCCGAGCAGCGCCTGCCAGGACGCGTGCCAGCGGTCCGCGTCCAGAGGGCCGTCGACGGTCAGGGTGCGCTGGATGACGTAGACGTCGGGCCCCTGGTCGCCGAACCCGGCGTGGAAGAGCATCCCCTCCTGCAACGGGGACAGCGGCCACACCTCGGCGAGTGCCGAGCCCTTGCCGGATGCCGGTCCCGTGGCGGGTGTTGAGGTCTTCACAGCGACAGTCCCCCTTCGAGCCGTGCCGCGATCGCTTCGAACTCCTCGACCTCGTCCTGGCCGAGGTCCAGGAGCGGGAAGTCGGAGGGTGTGTGGCCGCCCGCCTCGGGCGCGGCCGTGTGGGCGGCCAGGCCGCCGAGCAGGTCCTTCCAGAGGCCGCCCAGGCGGGCGACGGCCGCGTCGTCGAGGACGCCGGCCGGTCCGCCGACGGTGAGGGTCAGTGCGGGCCCTTCGGGCGTGTCGCGGATGACCGCGCCCGCCTCCAGGGCGTGCGGCGCCGGCATGTCCGGGTCGTCGGAGCCGCCCAGTGCGGTGCTGCCCGCCGCTTCCCACGGCCGGACGGTGCCCGTGGGGGCGCCCGCGGGGAACCGGCCGAGGTAGTTGAAGCCGATCTGCGGGGCCGGGAGAGCGGCCAGTACGGGACCGGTCTCCGGGTTCAGGTGGCGCAGCAGCCCGTGGCCGAGGCCGTCGCCGGGCACCGCGCGGGTCTGTTCCTTGACGGCCTTGAGCAGCGCTCCGGCCGCGGGCCCGCCCGCCATGACCTGGTGCGGGTCCACACCGGACAGGTCGAGGCGTATGGGGTGGACGCTGGTGAACCAGCCCACCGTCCGGGACAGGTCCGCCCCGGCGACCGGTTCCCGGCCGTGCCCCTCGATGTCCACCAGGATTCCGGCCGCCGCTTCCCCGTCCGGCCGGGCGCACGCGACCGCCGCGGCCAGCGCCGCGAGCAGCACCTCGTGCACACCGCAGTGGAAGACCGCGGGCGTCCGGGTGGCGAGGACCGCCGCCTGTTCCCGGGGCACCTGCCACTCACGGTGGCGCACGGTCGCCTGGGTGTCCGTGCCCGGGTCGAGGGCGCGGGCACCGAGCACCGGGTCGGGCCCGTCGAGCACGGCGGCCCAGTGCGGCAGTTCCGCCACCCGCCACGGCTGGGTCGCCTGCGCGGCCAGCAGTCCGGCCCACTGCCGGAACGCCGTACCGACGCGGTCGGGTTCCGGTGCGCGCCCGGCCGCCACCGCTTCGCAGGCGGCCCGCAGGTCCGGGAGCAGGATGCGCCAGGACACGCCGTCCACCGCGAGGTGGTGCACGGCCAGCACCAGCCGGCCGGTGCGGTGCGGTCCCGCGTCCAGCCAGACCGCCTGGACCAGGACGCCCGCGGCCGGGTCGAGCCGTCCGACCGCTTCTTTGGCGGCCCGTTCGGCGAGGCCGTCGAGGCCGGTGTCCGGTGCTCCGGCCACGTCCAGCCGGGTGACCAGCGCGTCGGCGTCCACCGAGCCCCGGCCGCCGACGGCCAGCACCGGTCCGTCCGGGCGCGGCACCACCCGGGCCCGCAGCATGGCGTGGGTGTCCAGTACGGCGGCCAGCCCGGCGGCCAGCACGTCCCGGCCCAGTCCGGCCGGGGCGCCCACGGTCATCCACTGCGCGAACCGGCCGCCGGTGATCCGCTCCCCGAGCAGCCGCATCACCGGGGTCCAGGGCACCTCGCCGACGCCCGCGCCCGCGGTGTCGGCACGGGGTCCTGACGCCACCGGCTCCGCCACCTCGGCCAGGCGTTCGGGGGTCTGCTCGTCGAAGACCTGACGAGAGGTCAGCAGCAGTCCGGCCCGGCGGGCCCGCGCCACCAGCTGGAGCGAGGTGATCGAGTCGCCGCCCAGCTCGAAGAAGCTGTCCTCGGCGCCGGCCCGGTCCAGGCCCAGGAGTTCGGCGAACAGGGCGCACAGCACCGTCTCGGCGGGGGTACGCGGCTCCCGTCCGGTGACCTGACCGGCGAAGTCGGGCGCGGGCAGCGCCGCGCGGTCCAGCTTCCCGTTCGGGGTCCTCGGCAGCTCGTCCAGGGCCACCACGGCCGCGGGCACCATGTAGTCCGGCAGTGTGCCGGCGACGTGCGTGCGGACGGACCGCTCGTCGAGGCCGGGCCCGGCGGGGACCGCGTAGCCGATCAGCCGGCGTTCGCCGGGGCGGTCCTCCCGGACCACCGCGACCGCCTCCGCCACCGCGGGGTGCGCGGCCAGCGCGGCCTCCACCTCGCCGAGTTCGACACGGAAGCCGCGCACCTTGACCTGGGCGTCCGCCCGCCCGGCGAAGACCAGTTCACCGTCGCCGGTCCAGCGGGCCAGGTCCCCGGTCCGGTACATCCTCCCCCAGCCTTCGGCCGGGGCGCCCATGCCGGGCGCGAACGGGTCCGCCACGAAGCGGGCCGCGCTCAGCCCCGCGCGCCCCAGGTAGCCGCGCGCCAGGTTCACCCCGGCCACGTACAGCTCGCCGACCACGCCCGGCGGCACCGGCTGGAGGAAGGCGTCCAGGACGTACGTACGGGTGTTGGTGATCGGGCGGCCGATCGCGGGCGTGCTGCCGGCGTCCAGCGGCGCGGTCACGGTGGAGGTGACGGTCGCCTCGGTGACGCCGTACTCGTTGAACAGTTCCCGCCCCGCGGACCAGCGGCGGCGTACCTCGTCGGTCATCGGCTCGCCGCCGGTGACCAGGACGCGCAGCCGGGACAGGCCGTCGGACGGAAGCTGGGGCAGGAACGCGGCGGGCAGCACCACGTGGGTGGCCTTGCGCTCGCGCAGCAGGTCGGCCAGGTCCTCGCCGAAGGACTCCTGCCCGGCCGGGGCCAGCACCAGCCGTCCGCCCGCGCACAGCACCGGCCAGATGTCCCCCATGGACACGTCGAAGCTGGGCGAGACGCGCTGGACGACTCGGCTGTCCGGGCCGATGCGGTAGCGCGCGACGCGGTCGGCGACGAGGTTGGCCAAGCCCCGGTGCGGGACCAGGACCCCCTTGGGGGTACCGGTCGATCCGGAGGTGTAGATCACGTACGCCGCGTGGTCGGCGTGCAGCGGCGCGGGCCGCTCGGCGTCGGACAGCGGGCCGCCCGCCCGGCGCGCCACCGCCGCGGCCACCGCGGGGTCGTCCAGGACGAGCGTGCCGCCGTGCGCCCCGTCCGGGACGGCGGCCCGGGTGCGCGTCGTGCACACCACGACGGCCGGTTCGGCGTCCCGCAGCACGAACGCGATGCGCTCGGCCGGGTATTCGGGGTCCACCGGTACGTAGACGCCGCCCGCCATCGCCACGGCCAGCACGGCGACGGCCATCGCCACCGACCGCTCGACGACGACCGCCACCCGGCACTCGGGCCCCACGCCGTGCGCGGTCAGGTGCCGGGCCAGCTGCCCGGCCTGGTGCTCCAGTTCGGCGTAGGTGAGCGCCTCGTGGCCGTCCTGCACCGCGACGGCACCGGGTGTGCGCGCGGCCTGGGCGCGGAACAGCTCGGGCATCGTCGCCACGGCCACCGGCGCGTCCGTACGGTTCCAGTCCGCCACGACCAGCGCGCGCTCGTCCGCGTCCAGGACACCGACCCGGCCCACCGGCACCGAGCAGTCCGCCATGAGCTGTTCGAAGACCCGTACCAGCCGTCCGACCAGCTTCCCGGCGATGTCCGCCGCCACCTGGTCGCGGCGGTGCGCCACGTGCACGCGCAGCCGCTCGCCCGGGATGACGCCCAGGGTCAGCGGGTAGTGGGTGGCCTCCCGGGTGCCCAGGACGGCGAAGGAGAGCGCGTCCGGGGAGCCGGGCGCGGCGATCGCGCGGGGATAGTTCTCGTGCACGACGAGCGTGTCGAAGACGGCACCGGGCCCGGCCAGCCGCTGGATCTCCGGCAGGCCCAGGTGCTGGTGGGCCACCAGCGCGGACTGGCGTTCCTGGAGGTCGCGCAGCAGCCCGAGCACCGGCTGCGCGGCGTCCAGGCGTACCCGTACCGGCACGGTGTTGATCAGCAGGCCGACCATGGACTCCATGCCGGGCAGCTCCGGCGGCCGGCCCGCGACGGTGGCGCCGAACACCACGTCGGTACGCCCTGCCAGCCGGGCCAGCACCAGGGCCCAGGCCCCCTGCATCACCGTGTTCACCGTCAGGCCGTGGCGGCGCGCCAGCGCGGCGAGGCCGCGGGTGGTCCGCTCGGGGATGTCGGTGATCACGTGCCCGGCGTCCACCGGGCCGTGGTCGGCCGCGCCCGGCGCGACGAGCGTCGGCTCGTCGGCACCGGTGAACTCGGCGGCCCAGGCGGCCCGTGCGGCGTCCCGGTCCTGGCGGGCACGCCAGGCGAGGTAGTCGCCGTAGGACGCGGCCGGGGCCAGGGCCGACGCGTCGCCGCCCGCAGCGTAGACCTCGGCCAGTTCGGCCAGCAGGACCGGCATGGACCAGCCGTCCATCAGGATGTGGTGGCTGATGACGACGAGCCGGTGCCGGTCCGGGCCGAGGCGGATCAGCAGCAGCCGCAGCAGGGGCGCCGTCGCCGTGTCGAAGCGGCGTTCCTGCTCCCGTGTGGCCAGTTCCTCGATGCCGGAGAGCGCGTCGGCCTCCGACAGGCCGGACAGGTCGATCTCCCGCCAGGGCAGGCGCACCTCACGGGACACGACCTGGACGGCCTCGCCCGACGCGCGCCGGTGGAAGCTCGCGCGGAGCGCGGCGTGCCGGTCCAGCAGCGCCTCCCAGGAGGCGCGCAGCCGGACGGCGTCCAGCGGTCCGGACAGCTCCAGCATCCACTGGGTCTCGTAGACGTCCGGGCCCTCCTCCTCGAAGGAGGACTGGAACAGCAGCCCTTCCTGGAGGGACGACAGGGGCCAGATGTCCGCCGGCCGCGGCACGGCGGCCTCCAGCTCCGCGACGCCTTCCTGGGTGAGGGCGAGCAGCGGGAAGTCGGAGGGCGTGTGGCCGCCCGCTCCCGGCCGGGCGGCGTGGGCGGCCAGCCCGCCCAGCATCTCCACCCAGCGGCGGCCGAGCCGCTGCGCCGCCGCGTCGGTCCGGCCGGGCTCGTCCCGGTGCCGCCAGGTGAGCGTGAGGGTCAGGGTGGGCCCGGCGACGGACGTACCGATCGCCGCGTCCGCCTCCAGGTCGTACGGGGACGGTCCGTCGCGGCCGGTCGCGACGGCTCCGGCGGTGACCTGTGCGCCGCCTCGCTCCGGGCGTCCCGAGCAGCCGAAGGCGATGCGGGGGGCGGCGGTCGCCTCGGAGGTGCGGTGCCCTGGCGGGCCGGACCCGTCGCCGTCGGGGGCCGAACGCACCTGTTCCTTGACCGACTTGAGCAGCGTCCCGGCCGCCGGGCCGCCCAGCAGAACCTCGCTCAGGGCGGTGGCGGACAGGTCTAGCCGTACGGGGTGCACGCGGGTGAACCGGCCCACCGTACGGGACAGGTCCAGCCCGTCCGGACCGTCGCGGCGCCCGTCCCGCTCGATGTCCAGCAGGACACCGGTACGGGCGTCCGCACGGCCTTCGTGCCCGTGGGCGACGGCCGCGGCCAGCGCGGTCAGCAGTACCTCGTCGGCGGTGCAGTGGAACACGGCGGGTGCCCGGTCCACCAGCGCCGCCGTCTGCTGCGGCGGCACGGTCCAGACCATGCGGCGCGCCGTTCCGGCGGGTTCCGCGTCCCGGTGCTCCTGCTTCGCCTGCGCGGCCGGCCGGGTCGCCCAGTGCCTGAAGGACGTGCCCACCGGGCCGAGCTCCGGCGTGCGGCCGGCGGCCGCGGCCTCGCACGCGGCCACGAAGTCCGGGACCAGGATGCGCCAGGACGCCGCGTCCGCCACCGTGTGGTGGACCGCGAGCACCAGGCGGCCGGGCTGCGCGGCACCCGCGTCCAGCCATGTCACCCGGAGGTTGGCCCCGGCCGAGGGGTCGAGCCGCGCCACCGCTTCGCGGGCCGCGCGTTCGGCGGCGGGGCCGAGGTCCGCCGCGGCCACGGTTTCCCGGGTGACCAGTGGCGCCGCGTCCACCGTGCCGCGGCCGGGCACCACCAGGCACGGCCCGGCGTCCCCGGTGGCGGCCCGTGCGCGCAGCACGGCGTGGGTGTCCAGAAGGGCGGCGACAGCGGCCCGCAGGGTGTCCGTCCGCAGACCGTCCGGGGCCGCCAGTACCGCCCAGCGCGCGAAGTTCCCGCCGCGCGCCGGACTCAAGGGCGCCCAGGGCACCTCGCCGGTCTCCGTGTCCGTGTCCGGCTGCCCGGCGGGCGGGGCGGGGGCCATCTGTGCCAGCCGCTCCGGGGTGCGCTCGTCGAAGACCTGGCGGGTGGTCAGCACCAGTCCGGCGCGGCGCGCCCGCGAGGCGAGCTGCACCGCCATGATCGAGTCGCCGCCCAGCTCGAAGAAGCTGTCCTCGGGCCCCACCCGTTCCCGGCCGAGCACCTGCGCGAACAGCGCGCACAGGGTCTCCTCGGCGGCGCCGCGCGGCTCCCGCGCCGAGCCGCTGCCGGTGAAGTCGGGTGCGGGCAGCGCCTGGTGGTCGACCTTGCCGTTCACGGTCAGCGGGAGCCCGTCCAGCGGGACGAACGCCGACGGCACCATGTACTCGGGCAGCCGCCCGCCCACGAACTCGCGCAGCGCCGCGAGCAGCGCGCCGGTGTCCCGGCCCGCCGCCGCGCTGCCGCCGGACTCCCCGGTGAGCAGGGCTTCCGGGGCGCTGCCCACGGCGGCCCGCTCACCGCCCGGCTCGGCGCGGAACGGCTGCTCGTCGCGCGGCGGCTGCCCGTCCCGCGGGCCGCCGTCGGACGCGGGCTGCGCCACGACGTACGCCACCAGCCGGCGTTCTCCCGGCCGGTCCTCGCGGGCCACCACCACCGCCTCGCCGACCGCCGGGTGCGCCGCCAGCGCCGCCTCGATCTCCCCGGGCTCGATACGGAAGCCACGCACCTTGACCTGGGCGTCCGCCCGCCCGACGAAGACCAGTTCCCCGTCGTCGGTCCAGCGCACCATGTCGCCGGTGCGGTACATGCGCTCGCCGGGGACGAAGGGGCTGGCGGTGAAGCGTTCCGCCGTCAGGCCGGGGCGGGAGAGGTAGCCGCGCGCCAGTCCCGTGCCGGCGATGCACAGTTCGCCTGTCACACCCGGCGGTACGGGCTGGAGGAACGCGTCCAGTACGTACACCTGGCGGTTGTCCAGCGGGCGGCCCACCGGCAGTACGGAGGGCACCGGGTCGCCGGGCCGCAGCCGGTGCCAGGTGGCGCACAGGGCGGCCTCGGTCGGCCCGTACAGATGCCGTACGGCCACCTCGGGGCAGGCTTCGCGCACCCGCGCCACGGCGGCGGGCGGCACCACGTCACCGCCGGTCAGCACCTCGCGCAACCCGGCGAAGCACTCCGGTGACTCCTCGGCCACCACCCGGAACGACCCCGCCGTCAGATGGACCGCCGTGACCCCCGCCGCCACGGCCGCACGGATCCGCGGGCCGTCCACCACGCCCTGCCCGTCCACCACCACACGCGCGCCGGACACCAGCGGCACCCACACCTCGAACAGCGAGGCGTCGAAGGCGTGCGGGGCGTGCATCAGCACGCCGTCACCCGGGCCGACGGACCAGTCGCGCTGCCCGACGAGCCCGGCGACGCTGCCGTGCGGCATCGACACGCCCTTGGGCACCCCGGTCGAGCCGGAGGTGTACATCACGTACGCCAGATCCTCGGGGCCCACCCGGACCGCGGGGTCCTGTGCCGGGCTCGCGGCCACGGCCGCCCGGGTCCGGGGATCGTCCAGCACCACGACGTCGCCGGGTCCGCCGGGCGGCACCGCGGCCCGGGTGCTCTCGGTGCACAGCACGGCCGCCGGTGCCGAGTCGGCCAGCATCACCGCCACCCGCTCCGCCGGGTACGCGGCGTCCACCGGCACGTACGCGGCGCCCGCCTTCCAGACGCCGAGCAGCGCCGCCAGCAGTCCGGCCGACCGTTCCATCAGTACGGCGACCCTGCTGCCGCGCGTCACGCCCCGGCTGATCAAGTACGTGGCCAGACGGCCCGCTTCCGCGTCCAACTCCGCGTAGGTCAGGGACCGTGCGTCGTCGGACACAGCTACGGAGCCGGGCAGGCGCGCTGCCTGGCGGGCGACCAGCTCCGGCACCGAGGTGCCCGGCCGCTCGGCACCCGTGGCGTTCCAGCCCTCCACGACGAGCCCGTGCTCCGGCGCGCCCAGCACCCCGAACCGCCCGACGGGCGTGTCCGGTTCGGCGGCCGCCTGTTCCAGCAGCCGGACGAAGGCCCGGTGTCCCGCCCCGGCCCACTCCTGGTCGTACAGCGCCGGGTCGGCTTCGAGGACGACGCTCGTCCCGGCGTCGTCCGGCAGCTCGCGCAGCACCACGGAGAACGCCTCGACGGGCCCGCCCGGCAGGTCGTGCAGGGTCCCCCGGGCCTCGCCGAACCGCAGGCCCGTGCCGTTCGCCGGGACGGCGACCGAGGGGCCGAAGTTGCGGCGGCCGCCCGGCCGTCCCAGTTCCGCGTGCAGGCGCTCACCGCGGTACCGCCGGTGCTCCAGCAGCCCGTCGATCTCCCGCTGCGCGGCACGGGCCAGCCCGGCGAGGCTGTCGCCGGGCCGGGCGGGCAGCCGCAGCGGCAGCACGTTGGCCGTCGCGCAGGGCGTCCGCCGGGCCTCGGGGCCCGTACGTCCGTCGACCGGGAAGCTCAGCAGCGCCTCGTCCGCCCCCGTCGTGCGGCACACGAAGGTGGCGACCGCGGCGACGACGAGCGCGCCGCGGCTCACCCCCGTACGGTCGGCGGCCGTCCGCAGCGCTTCCCGGCCCGCGACCGAGAGGCGTCCGGACGCGCGGGGGTGGGCGTCACGGCTCACCGACCGGTGGCCCGGCACGGTGGCCGGCTCCGGGCGGTCCGCGAAGTGCTCGTGCCAGTACCGGCGGTCGGCCTCGTGCTGCGGCGACTCGCGGTAGGCGTTCTCCTGTTCCCACAGCTCCCGCAGCGGGACGTGTCCGGGCGGGCAGTACGGCTCACCGCGCAGGGACGCGCTGTAGAGAGCGGCGACACGGCGGGCCAGCAGGGTGCTTCCGAAGTGGTCGACCAGGAGCTGGTGGTGGCGCTGGTACCAGACGTACCGGTCAGGGGCCAGCTGGAAGAGGATGTGCGCGCCGAGGTCCCCTTCGGTGGGGTCGGCCGGGTGCCGGCCGTCCGCGTGCATCAGCGCCTGCGCCGCCTCCCACGGTTCGTCCTCGTCGGTGAGGTCGACGTGCCGCAGCGCAATCTTGTCCCCTGCCGCCCGGATCACCTGCACCGGGCCCCCGCCGTCCTGCGTGAACCGCAGCCGGAGCGCCTCGGTCTCGGCTACGGCCTGCCGCAGCGCCTGCCGGAAGACGTCCGTGTCGAGCGGACCCAGGACATCGGCGTACTGCCTGATGTCGTACTGCCGGGGCGGGTTCTCCGCGCGCTGGGCCAGCCACGTCCCCTCCTGGCAAGCGGTCAGGGGCGCAGTGAACTGTGCCTGGCCTTCCATGTCTCCCCCTTTGACGGACAACCCGTTGCTCACTTCTGCCTGCCGCGCCACCGCGGCGGTCGCCCGCCGCGGTGGCGCGTCGTTCCCGTGCACGCGGCCGCCTGGCGGCCGTTCGGTCAGCGGCCGCCGGGGCCCGGCCCGTTGGTGTGCCACACTCCGCCGCCCGGGGCGCCGCCACCCGGGGCGCCGCCGTCGTCGGGCCCGGAGCCGTCGAAGAAGACCATGCCGCCCGGCATCATCTGCGGTGCGGCCTCCTGCGGACGGCGCTCCTCCTCGGCAGCGGGGCCGTCCGGCGCGGGCCCGCTGCCGTTGACGGCCTGCCGGGCGAACTGCGTGTGGTACAGCTCCGCGTAGAGCCCGCCGGCCGCCAGCAGCTCCTCGTGCGTGCCCCGCTCGCGGATGCCGCCCTCGTCGAAGACCAGGATCTGGTCGGCCTCCCGGATGGTGGACAGCCGGTGCGCGATGACGACGGAGGTACGGCCGTGCAGCGCCGTCTTCAGGGCCCGCTGGACGGCCGCCTCGGACTCCGAGTCCAGGTGCGCGGTCGCCTCGTCGAGGACCACGATCGAGGGGGCCTTGAGCAGCAGCCGGGCCAGCGCCAGGCGTTGCTTCTCGCCGCCGGAGAGCCGGTAGCCGCGGTCGCCCGCCACCGTGTCCAGGCCGCTGGGCAGCGCGCTGATGGTGTCCCAGATCTGCGCGGCCCGGCACGCCTCGATCAGTTCCTCCTCGGTGGCGCCGGGGCGGGCGTACTCCAGGTTGTTGCGGATGGTGTCGTGGAAGAGGTGGGCGTCCTGGGACACCACACCGACGGTTCGGCGGAGCGAGTCCAGGGTGACGTCGCGCAGGTCCTGCCCGGCGATGCGGACGCTGCCCGCCGACGGGTCGTACAGCCGCGACACCAGGTGCGTGGCGGTCGTCTTGCCCACGCCGGACGGGCCCACCAGCGCGGTGAGCTTGCCGGACGGCGCCGTGAAGCTGATGTCGCGCAGCACCTCGGGCGACTCCTGGGCCCGCTCGCCTGCGGGCAGCGCGTTCGACTCCAGGGACGCCAGGGAGACCTCGCTCGCCTTCGGGTAGCGGAAGGACACCCCGTCGAAGGTGATCTCGGGGGCGGCGCCGTCGTCCGGCGCGGGCAGGTCGGTGGCGTTCTCCCGCTCGGTGATCAGCGGCTTCAGGTCGAGCAGTTCGAAGATCCGGTCGAAGCTGACCATCGCGGTGTGCGCCTCGCCCTGGATGCTGGACAGCTGGGTGATCGGGCCGTACAGGCGGGCCAGCAGGGCGGCCAGTGCCACCAGCGTGCCGACCTGGAAGGTGCCGTCGACGACCATGGCGCCGCCGAGGCCGTAGACGAGCGCGGTGACCACGGCGGCCAGCAGCGTCATGATGATGACCGTCAGCCGGCTCAGCACCATCCAGGTGATACCGACCTTGCGCACCTTCTCCGCGCGCTCGGCGAACAGCCGCGCCTCCTCGCTCGGGCGGCCGAAGAGCTTGGAGAGCATCGCGCCCGCCACGTTGAAGCGCTCGCCGATGGTCGCGCCCATCTCGGCGTTCATCTGCATCTGTTCGCGGGAGTAGCGGGTCAGCCGCCGCCCGACCAGCGCGCCGGGGATCATGAAGATCGGCAGGATCACCAGCGCGACCAGGCTGACCAGCCACGACAGGTAGAACATGCTGCCGAGGACCAGCACCAGCGTGAACACGCTGGACAGCGAGCCCAGCAGGGTGCCCAGCGCGTGCTGCGCGCCCACCACGTCCGTGTTGAGCCGGCTGACCAGCGACCCGGTCTGGGTCCGGGTGAAGAAGGCCAGCGGCTGGCGCTGTACGTGGGTGAACGCCTGCACCCGCAGGTCGTAGCTGACGCCCTGGCTGATCCGGCCCGAGTACCAGCTCTGCGCCAGTTGCAGCCCCGCGTCGAGGAGCGCGAGCCCCGCGACGACGAGCGAGATGACCGTCAGCACCGTGGTGTCCTTCTGCAGGATGCCGACGTCGATGATCTCCTTGAGGAGCAGCGGGGTGGAGACGATGATGAGCGAGTCCAGCACGGTCAGCAGCACCAGCAGGACGCTCTCGCGGGAATGCGGTTTCGCATACGCGAGAATCCGGCGGAGCGTTCCCGGCCGGAGCCGCTGCGAAGCCGTGGAATTGCCCGGGTCGTCGTACGTCGCCAGCATGATGCCCGAGCCTTGTCCGGCAAACATATCAGCGGAAACCTCCTGGGTCGGGATTCCTGTTTCCTGATTCCTGGTTCCTGGTCGTACGGCCGGACCGCAGGGAAAAGGCGGCGCCCCGAGGGGTGCCTGATCCGTCATGTTCGGCGGGCTTTCACGAAGGCCGGCTCACCGGATGCGGTGACCGGAATACTGCCCTGCCGCCGTGCGCCATTTCGACGATACCCATGTCAACTTCCGCCGGCCAGGCCGATGGGCCCGGGGCGGCTCCGGGGTTTTCTCGCCCGGCCACGGAAAAGGTGAAAGTGCAGCACCGGTCCACGGCACACCGGTGCACCGGATAATTCACGGCGCCGGGTGCCGGGCGGCCCGGCGGGCGGCGTTTTCGCGGGCGCCCGCCGGTACCGACCGTATCGCGCATTTCCATCGGGTGCGGCCGGCCCGATATCCGTCCAACCGGCCGCGTTCCTCACTTGGACATGGTGCGGCCGCCTGTCAGACGGCCTCGGCGACATTGCGCTCGGCCCGCTGGGCGAAGTCCGCCCAGATGTCCGCGCATTCCCGGGCCAGTTGCGCGATGATGCCGCTGCAGTGCGGAGGAATGTTTGCCATGATGTCGTCCCACTCCTCCGCGCTGATCGTGTGAATGCTCAGCAGCCGCAGCAGCGTCCGCCCGGTCTCGCTGAACCGCAGGGCCGGGTCGACCTTGAGGCGGCGTACCACCACCGTCCGGTCCTGGACGGGCATCCGCACCGGCACCGCGCCGTCGCCGCCGTCCCCCGCGTCGGCGGACCCGGCGGGCAGCTGCTCCTGCGGTGCCCTGGCCGGCCGGCCCCGCCCCTTCAGGAGCGGTTCCTCGCCCCGGCGCAGCCGGTTGCGGACGTCGCGCGCCGTCTCGGGCGAGATCCCGGACGCCCGCGCGATCTGCCGCAGCGACAGACCCGGATTCTCGGCGATGAGGTTGCCGGCGAGCCGGCGGCCCTCGGCCCCGTTGAGCGGCCGGAAGCGGCCGTCCTGGCCGATCCTGCCGCGCCCCGCGGCGGCCGCGCCCGCCACCCGCCGGCGGATCTCCGCGACGGTGCCCGGCGCGATGCCGGTGACCGAGGCGATCATCCGGTCCGACCACAACGGGTGCGAACGGATGATGCGTTCGGCCGCGTTCTTGCGGTCTGCCATGGACAGCGGAAGGCCGTGCGTGATGTTCGACTCGACGGCGAGGACGAAGGCGTCCGCCTCGTCACCGTCGAAAAACCTCACCGCGATCTTGTCGTCGCCGCGCCGCTCCGCGGCGCGCAGTCGGTGGACGCCGTCGATGACCCGCATCGTCGCGCGGTGCGCGATGATGGGCGGCAGCGGTGCCTGTGCCACCGTCAGCATCTCCACATGTTCGATGTCTTCCCCGGATATGCGCGGAGAACCGGCCACCGAGAGAGAATTGATCTCCACCTCGACGACCGTCTGCATATCCAGGTGCGCCTGCCCAGGTTCCACTCCAGGCTCCTCGCGTTGTGATTCCCCCGTGCGCAAGCTCGCGCCGACGCACCCTAACGTCGTACGGCAGGCCCTTGCTTCGGTGATGCCGGCCTGAGTAGGACATCACCGGGCCGTTCAGGTGTGTAGAACCCACCCCCGCTTCTCGACCGGTTACAACTCCCGGCGGGGGAGGAAGGTTCCCGAACCACAGAAAACGTCCCACGCAAAGCGGAACGCACAGGCAAACAAACCATCTTCCCCCATTCAGATACATACTCTAACAGTGCCTTTATCTACGGGGCACCCCTACCTGAAGTGCCTGAACCCGCGATGTCGCATTCCCCCGGGCACCGGAACCGGGCCTTTCGGCTCCCGTTCCCGGCCACCGTCCGCGGCTCCCGCTCCCCGCCACCGGGACCCCGGCGCCCGGCGGCGCCGGTCAGCCGGTCCGCGTCCCCCGCCGGGAGCGCCCGCCGCGCCCGTCCTCCGCCCGCGTCCAGCCGCCGGGCTCCCGCCCTGCCCCGCCGGCCACCGGCGCCACGTACGTCCACCCGTGGCGGCGCATCAGCTTGCGTACGCCCTGCACCGTGTACGTGACCCGGAAGCGCCGCACGATCACGGCCTGGATGCGCTCCAGCGTCCAGCGGTCGCCGGACCAGCCGTAGGCCGCGGGCCCCCGGGCGAGTTCTGCCTCCAGCCGGCGGAACTGGGCCGGGCTCAGCCGCGGCCGGGACGCCGGCCCCTTCGAGTCCAGCGCCCGCTCCCCCGCCTGCTGCCAGGCCCGGCGCCACCGCTGCACCGACCGCACGCTCACCCGCAGCTCCCGGGCGATCACCGCGTTGGTCTCGCCCCGCGCGAACCGCTCGACCGCCTTCAGCCGCAGCCGCTCGCGGAACTCCCGCCGCTCGGCGGTCAGTCCGCCGCCCTGTGCGTATCGCATCTCTCCGACATACCCCACCCTGCGCGACGCGTCGGCCTCCGGCGACATCACGGGTTCAGCACCGGTACCCCTATCGCGGGCGGCGCCGTGCACCGGGGAACACCGGCCCCCGGACGCCCCACCCGTCCGTCCGCCGGCGCGGAAATTGGCCTGTACCAAGCGGCCGGACGGTGGGTCGTGTGCGCTTTCGTCCGGCCGCCCGTCGGGGTACCCCTACCGGCGGTGCGCACCCCGCCGGGAGGAGCCGGGGTCCCTGGAATCTCAGGAGACGGCGGCCGCGGCCTGTGGCACCGGCTGGGTGAGGGTCCGGCCCATCAGCGGCGACAGGATCGTGGCCGTACTGGCGATCTCCCGCATGTCGGCCTCCAGCAGAGCCTGGTCACCGTCGCACCGCGCCGTCTCCGGCGCCGGATGGACATCGATCATGACGCCGTCCGCGCCGACCGCCAGCGCCGCCCGCATCAGCGGCAGGACCAGTTCCCGGCGGCCGCCCGAGTGCGACGGGTCCACGATCACCGGCAGGTGCGACAGCCGCTGGACCACCGGCACCGCGCTGATGTCCAGCGTGTTGCGGGTCCGCGTCTCGAACGTACGGATGCCGCGCTCGCACAGCACGATGTCCAGGTTGCCGCGCTGCGCGATGTACTCGGCGGCCATCAGCCACTCGTCGATGGTCGCGCCGAACCCGCGCTTGAGCAGCACGGGTTTGCCCGCCGAGCCCACCGCCTGGAGCAGTGCGAAGTTCTGCATGTTGCGGGTGCCGACCTGGAGCATGTCCGCGTAGGAGGCGACCAGTTCGACGCTGCCCGGGTCGATGACCTCGGTGACCACCGGCAGCCCGGTCTCGGCCCGCACGTCGGCGAGGATGCGCAGCCCGGTCTCGCCCAGCCCCTGGTAGGCGTACGGCGAGGTGCGCGGCTTGTACGCGCCGCCGCGCAGCAGGGCGGCCCCGGCGGCCTGTGCCATCCGCGCCGCGGCGAGCGTCTGCTCGGCGGACTCCACCGCGCACGGTCCCGCGATGACGGACAGGGTGTCGGGCCCGATCGGCACACCGCCGACCCGCACCACCGAGCGGGCGGGGTGGTGCTCCCGGCTGACCAGCTTGTGCGGCACGGAGATCCGTACGACGTCGAGGACGCCCCTGCGGCTGCGCAGGTTGAGCGCCTCGAACTCGTCCACGTCCCCGACGAGTCCGACGATCGTCCGGGTCACCCCCCGGCTGACGAAGGCGTCACCACCCGCCGAGCGCACCAGGCCGACGACGGCGTCGACATCCTCCTGCGTGGCCCCGGGGGCCATCACCACCACCATGAGGGGTTCCTCCCGTTGAGTGGCCGGCACCGGCCGGCCGGATGTGGTTGGACGAGACACCGGCGCACGCCCGCACCGCCGCGCGCCGGACCGGGTGCCGGGGCCCGTACGGACCGTCCGGCCGCGGCGCCGCGGCCCCGGACGCCTCCGGAAGCGGCCCCGGTACGCACCCGCCCGCCAACTCCGGTCGAGCCGCCAGGCGGCATCAACTCCCCTGCTTTTCAACGGAGTTCGCGGATTCTTGTATCACCGTCAATCATTCCACACGCCCGCGCCGGACTGTCCAACCGCGCAACATCCACCGCGGCACCGCACGCCCGTCCCGCGCTCCGGCTTGCCCCTGGCTCCCGCCCGTCCCCGCACCCGCCCGTCCCGCACTCCGGCCTGTTCCCGCTCCCGCCTGCCCCGCTCCCGCCCGTCCCTCCCCCTTCCTCCTACCCGGCACGCAGGCAGTCCCGCCGGGCGCCGTCCCCGCACCCGTCGAGGCCGGTGTCCTCCACGGTGTCCGGCTCCAGCCGCGTCGCCAGGTCGGTACGGCGCTGCACGCCCAGCTTCCGGTATGCCCGGGTCAGGTGCTGCTCCACGGTGCTGATCGTGATGAACAGCGCCGCGGCGATCTGCCGGTTGGTGTAGCCACGGGCGGCGAGCGTCGCGACCCGCAGCTCCGCGCCGCTCAGCTCGGCGGGCGGCCGTCCGGCGCAGCCCGCCCCGGACCGCTCGGGCGGGCAGGCGCTCGCCGCGCCGACCGGCGACGCCTTCAGGACGGGCGCCTTGATGCCGCACTCCCGCATCAGCTGCTGCGCCTTGCGCGCCGCGATCCGGGCCCGGCTGTCGTCGTTCACGTCCCAGTAGCTGTACGACAGTTCCGCCATCGCGTACGCCAGCTCCAGCCGGTGCCCGCCACGCTGGAGGAGGTCCATCGCCTCCCCCAGGAGCCGCGGCCGGTCCGCGTGCTCGGCCAGCGACGCCAGCACCCGCAGCGCCACGCCCCGCGTCCACAGCGGGCGGTGCCCGGTACGGACCAGCTCCTCCTCCAGCAGGTCCCGCGCGCGGCGGTCGTCCCCCAGCGCGACATGGACCTGCGCGGCGTCGGTCCGCCACGGCACCAGCCCGGACAGGTCGAGCCGCCACCGGGCCATCAGATCACCGCAGCGGTGGAAGTCCTCCAGCGCGGCGTACGGCCGGCCGGCGGCGAGCTGGTAGTGGCCGCGGGCCCAGAGGTACAGCAGCCCGGCGGGCGTCCGGAACGCCGCGTCGGGCACCGGGACCTTCAGGTGGGCCACCGCCTCGTCCAGCCGGCCCGTGGCGGCCTTCGTGTACAGCAGCGCGGCGACCGGGGCGGCCACGGCCGCCCCCCACCCTTCGGGCGGGACGACGGTGAGCGCGGTGTGCGCCGACTCCTCCGCCGCTGCCAGCTCGCCGAGTCTGATCTCGATGAACGCCTTGGCCGAGGCGAACAGCGACTGCCACATGGGCGTGCGGTGCTCCCGCGCCTCCGCGAGCAGGATCTCGCACCAGCGGGCCGCCTCCGGCAGCCCGTCGGCGACGATGAGCGCGACCAGCGCCGCCAGTCCCGCCGCCGGAGTACGGTCCTCCGGCCGGGTCTCCTGGAGAATCCGCTCCGCGCGCCCGGTCACGTCGCCGGTCACCCGCTGGTCCAGTACGGAGGCCATCAGTGCGAGCGCGCGCTGCTGGGTGTCCTGCTCGGGCGTCAGGCCGGGGGTCCGGGCACCCGCCGCCGTACCGCGGTACGGGCCCGCGGCCACCTCGGCGCGGTACTTCCCCGCAAGCCCCGGATACCCGTAAGCGAACCAGAACCGCACCGACTCCAGCCCCACCCCCGCACCGTCCTCCTCCCCGCCCTCCTCCTCCCCGTCCTTCTCCTCCACGATCCGCAACACCTCCAAAGCATCGTCCGCCCTGCCGAACCACAGCAGATGGCCGACCAGC
Organism: Streptomyces paromomycinus; assembly: GCF_003865155.1. NCBI lineage: Bacteria > Bacillati > Actinomycetota > Actinomycetes > Kitasatosporales > Streptomycetaceae > Streptomyces > Streptomyces paromomycinus. The sequence continues at coordinate 1,594,415 of NZ_BHZD01000001.1, forward strand.
TCCTTCATGGCGCGCGTGGTGAGCCGCCCGGCCGGTGCCGCGTCGGTGAGCGCCGACAAGTGCCGTACGGCGGCGGACGGGTCGACCCGCCACCCGGCCCGTACCAGGGCGAGCCTGACCTCCAGCAGCTGCTGCTCGTCCGCACAGCTGTCCCTGGCCACGCGCAGGCAGTCCAGCGCGGTGCCCACCTCGTCGCGGGCCAGCGCCGCCTCCGCCGCCTCCAGCAGCACGGGCAGCGCCCACGGCGCGTCCACGGTCTCCGCGGCGACGAGGTGGCGGGCCAGTGCGGTCGCCGGCGCACCGCGCTCGTACAGCACCTGGGCGACGCGGGCCTCCAGGCGCGCGCTGCGCGGCGGCTCCGCCCGCCGCAGCACCGCCGTCCGCCCCGCCTCGTGCCGGAACCGGCCGTCGGCGAGCAGCCCCATGTCGTGCAGGGAGCGCAGGGCGCGTTCGCCGGCCTGGCGGGACACCCCGAGCAGTTCGGCGGGCCCGCCGTGCGCGGCCCGCTCCCCGAGCACCGCCAGCAGCCACGCCGTACGCCGCGTGACGTCGTCGCTGCGACTCAGGCACTGCGCCACGGCGCGCTCGTACGCCTCTCCGGGCACCGGCCCGGCGCCCCCGGCCCGCTCCGCGTCCGCGTAGTCGTCCAGCAGCGCCTCCATCAGCAGCGGGCTGCCGCCGCTCAGCCGGTGGAATTCCGGAACGGGCGGCGCCGAACGCCGCCCTTTCTGCCCGGCGGCCAGCATGGCGACGACACCGTCCCGCGGCAACGGACCGACGTGCAGGAATCGGCACGCCGGACCGCGCAGCAATTCCCGCCGCGCCGGACTGTCCTCCCACGCCGTGCCACTGCTTTCCCCGAGAACCACCAGAATCCTGCTGACGGCCAGCCGCCGCACCACATACAGCACACATTCCAGCGAATAGGCGTCGACCTGATGGACATCGTCGATACACACGACGACCGGCCGCTTCCTGGCCTGGGCGAACAGAATGCCGCACACCCGGGGAACGACGTTCACGGCGACTTCCGCGGGAATGGCCCCCGCGGCCGCCCGCACCGGCGCGCCACCGCCCCCGGCCGGCGGCGGCAGCCACACCACCGGCTCCGCGCCCGCGCCGGCCAGCTCCGCGGTACGCAGCAGCTGCCCCGCCGCGCGCAGCGGCACCTCCCTCTCCGCCGCGGCCGCCGTGGCCTGCAGCCACAGGGCCCCGGTGGGCGCGGCCCGCTCCTGGAAGGCGCGCAGCAGGGCCGTCTTGCCACTGCCCACCGCGCCACCGACCACCACCGCTCCGCCACGCCCGGCCGCGCAGGCGTCGAGCAGGCCCTCCAGGACGGAGAGCTCCGTGTCCCGCTCCACCAACTTCATGAGCCGGTTCACCCCCGTATCCGGACTCGCGTTGTTCAGTTGGACGGATATCCAGCCGCAACCGACCCTTCGGCTCCCACGGTCACAGGAAATCCACACCGGCCGCTTATCCCGGCCTCCGGAACGGTCACCGCCCGCGTCCGCACCCCGGCGCCGACCGCCCCGCCTAACATGTTCCGCATTACCTCAACATTACCCCGGACCGGCCCTCCGACCAGGCCGCACCGGAAAGTATTTCAGGAGTCCACCATTCCCCTCCGGCGCCCTCCCCGCGACCTCCCCCAAAACCCTCACTACCCGTAACGAAAAGCCCCGGAAAGCTCTCCGGGCCCCACCCCAGCAGCTACCCCGAAACCCTCCTTGCCCGAGCACACCTCTCACCCCGCCGTCCCCGGACACGCCACCAGCGCCGACCACCTCCGCAGCCTCAGTCACCTCGCGGCGGGCCCGGCCTCCGGAGTGACGCGACGATCCCCCGCGACAGACAAGGCGGACCGCAGCGGCTCCGAGCCCGGACAGATCGGAGTTGTCGCGAAACACCCCAGAACTGGCAGCCTGAGTGGCAGACTTGATCTCTGACGGCCTAAGGAGATCAAGGCATGACAACAGACGCCCACGACAGACCGGTTCCGGCAGCAGAGTTACGTGGGCAGCGAGTCCTCGACCTCCTGGATCAAGCAATCGGCGGCCAGAGCCCCCTGGTGCGCAAGAACGTCGCCCGGGCCCGCCAACGGAACCCGGAAGCGACACCGGCGCAGGTGATCCGTAATCTGGAGCGGATGTACGTCAGCGCCCTGACCGGGACCGGTGCCGCGATCGGCGGAACTGCGGCCGCCCCCGGCATCGGTACGGGAGTCGCACTGGCACTGTCGGCAGGCGAGGCCCTGTCGTCTCTCGAACTGACCGCCCTCTTCGCCCTCTCGATCGCCGAAGTCCACGGCGTCCCCATCGACATGATCGAGCGCCGCCGGACGATCGTGCTGGGCATCATGCTCGGCGGGACCGGCTCCACCACCATCACCGCGGTCGCCGAGCGGACGGGACAGCACTGGGGACGTCACGTCGTCACCAAAGTGCCGGTCGAGACGTTGCGGCAGATCAACAAGATCCTGGGCAGGAACTTCGTCACGAAGTACGGGACCAAGCAGGGCATCATCGTTCTCGGCCGAGTGGCACCGTTCGGTATCGGCGCCGCGATCGGCGGTGGCGCCAATGCCGCCCTGGCCGCCCTGACCGTACGGGCCGCCCGTCGCGCCTTCGGCCCACCTCCGACGTCGTGGCCTGCCTGACGAGCAGCGCATTCGGAGGGGGACGTGAACGACAGTAGGTTCAGCCGCACGTGTTTGCAGTGCCGCAGGTTCATCAAGGTCGACCAGGGCGACCTCGTAATCACCCATGACAGGCCGCTGAGCCATCCCCCCTGCCACGCCTCCGGTCAGCTCGCCACGCTGGTGGTAAATGGTTCGGCTGCTGGCTCCCGGCGCACACGATGTGGGAGCACGAGCGGAAACTCACGGGCTGGGCCGGAAGCGATCGATCGTTGCGCTGGGACGGCCGCGAGGGCTGCTGGACGATGGCGGGGTCGGCCGCACCGCACACCCACCAGCACCTTCGAACGAGGCTGACCAAAAGACGAGAGGCACAGCACCTGGACCGCCACCGCCTCGTCCCCTCATCGAGCCGGTCGCAAGGTTCAAGGCCCCAGAAACGACGAAATACCGGTGAGTCACATGACTCGACCGATAGTTCGTGCACGCTTCGAGACGTTCTTGTGAACGTGCCGAAGCTCTTGTGTCCGAGGGGGGACTTGAACCCCCACGCCCGATAAAGGGCACTAGCACCTCAAGCTAGCGCGTCTGCCATTCCGCCACCCGGACCAGGTGTGGTCTTCGCGGGGTGTTCCCCGCGGCGACATGGACAACAATACCAAGGTTTTGGAGTGGGTTTCACCTGCGTATGCGCGTGGGGACATAACCGAGGGTTATGGGTCATACCAGGGCATCCCCTGTTCGATCCGGTGGCCGGAACGGTGCGGTCGGCCCTGGACAGCGGCGGCCCGATGCGGGATACAGGCTCCATACAGTATTCGTCGACTGTATGCGATCTACCGCAAGCCGCAGCCACGGCCACAGCCCTCGAAGGGAAGCGATGCCCCCATGCCCGACGAAGCCCCTGACCTCGCCCCGGACACCACCCCCCACGACCTCGTCTCCGGCGGCCACCTCGTCGCCAAAGCGCTCAAGGCGGAGGGAGTGGACGTCGTCTACACCCTCTGTGGCGGCCACATCATCGACATCTACGACGGCTGCGCGGACGAGGGCATCGACGTGGTCGACGTCCGGCACGAGCAGGTCGCCGCGCACGCGGCCGACGCCCATGCCCGGATCACCGGGCGGCCGGGGTGCGCGGTCGTCACCGCGGGTCCCGGCACGACGGACGCCGTGACCGGTGTGGCCAACGCCTTGCGTGCCGAGTCACCGATGCTGCTGATCGGCGGGCAGGGCGCGCGCGGCCAGCACAAGATGGGGTCGCTCCAGGATCTGCCGCACGTCGAGATGATGACGCCGATCACGAAGTTCGCGGCCACCGTGCCGGACACGGCACGGGTGGCCGACATGGTCTCGATGGCGTTCCGCGAGTGCTTCCACGGCGCGCCCGGACCCGCCTTTCTGGAGATACCCCGGGACGTGCTGGACGCGAAGGTGCCGCGGGACACGGCGCGGGTGCCCCGGGCCGGGCACTACCGTGCCTCGACCCGTTCGGCAGGCGATCCGGAGGCCGTCGAGAAGCTGGCCGACCTGCTCGTACGGTCCGAGCGGCCGGCGATCCTGTACGGCAGCCAGGTGTGGACGACGCGCGGTACGGACGCGGCGGCCGGTCTCGTACGGGCCCTGAACGTCCCCGCGTACCTGAACGGCGCGGGCCGCGGCACCCTGCCGCCCGGCGACCCGCACCACTTCCAGCTCTCCCGCCGCCACGCCTTCGCCCGCGCCGACCTGATCGTGATCGTCGGCACCCCCTTCGACTTCCGGATGGGATACGGGCGGCGGCTGTCCCCCGCCGCGACCGTCGTGCAGATCGATCTGGACTACCGCACGGTCGGCCGGAACCGGGACGTCGACCTGGGGATCGTGGGCGACGCGGGGATGGTGCTGGCCGCTGCCGCGCAGGCCGCTTCGGGCCGGGTGGACGCGAGTGCGGGCGCCGGGCGGCGCAAGGAGTGGATCGAGGAGCTGCGGGCCGTCGAGGAGGCCGCGCTGGCCAAGCGGCTGCCGTTGCTCCGCTCGGACGCCGCGCCCATCCACCCGTACCGCCTGGTCAGCGAGATCAACGACTTCCTGACCGAGGACTCGCTCTACATCGGGGACGGCGGCGACATCGTCACCTTCTCCGGTCAGGTGGTGCAGCCGAAGGCGCCGGGCCGCTGGATGGACCCGGGGCCGCTGGGGACGCTCGGCGTCGGCGTGCCGTTCGTGCTGGCGGCGAAGAAGGCGCGGCCGGAGACGGAGGTGGTGGCGCTCTTCGGGGACGGCGCGTTCTCGCTGACCGGCTGGGACTTCGAGACGCTGGTCCGCTTCGGCCTGCCGTTCGTGGGGATCGTCGGCAACAACTCCTCGATGAACCAGATCCGTTACGGCCAGCGCGCCAAGTACGGCGCGGCACGCGAGCGGCTCGGCAACACGCTGGGCGACGTGCCGTACGACGCGTTCGCGCGGATGCTCGGCGGGCACGGCGAGGAGGTCCGCGACCCCGCGCAGATCCGGCCGGCGCTGGAGCGCGCCCGGCAGTCCGGCAAGCCGTCGCTGGTCAACGTCTGGATCGATCCGGACGCGTACGCCCCCGGCACCGTCAACCAGACCATGTACAAGTGAGGAGCCGCTGATGAACGCGATGCGCGCGATGAACTCGATGAGCACGGTCCCGGCTCAGGAGGCCGGCGGGAAGGCACTCAGCGGCGTGCGGGTCCTGGACATGACGCATGTGCAGTCCGGCCCGTCCGCCACCCAGCTGCTCGCCTGGCTCGGCGCGGACGTCGTCAAGCTGGAGGCGGTCACCGGGGACGTCACCCGGGGGCAGCTGCGGGACATACCGGACGTGGATTCCCTGTACTTCACGATGCTCAACTGCAACAAGCGCAGCATCACCCTCAACACCAAGACCGACCGCGGCAAGGAGCTGTTGACCGAGCTGATCCGCCGGTCCGACGTGCTGGTGGAGAATTTCGGGCCGGGTGCCGTGGACCGGATGGGCTTCCCCTGGGAGCGTGTCCAGGAGATCAATCCGCGGCTCGTGTACGCCTCGATCAAGGGCTTCGGCGAGGGTCCGTACACCCGGTTCAAGGCCTACGAGGTCGTCGCGCAGGCCATGGGCGGCTCGATGGCGACCACCGGGTTCGCGGACGGGCCGCCGCTGGCGACCGGCGCGCAGATCGGCGACTCGGGCACCGGGGTGCACTGCGTCGCCGGCATCCTCGCCGCGCTCTACCAGCGGGAACGCACCGGGCGCGGACAGCGCGTGCAGGTCGCGATGCAGCACGCGGTGCTCAATCTGTGCCGGGTCAAGATCCGCGACCAGCAGCGGCTGGAGCACGGTCCGCTGCCTGAGTACCCGGACGACACCTGCGGGGACGAGGTGCCGCGCAGCGGCAACGCGAGCGGCGGCGGGCAGCCCGGCTGGGCGGTCAGGTGCGCGCCGGGCGGCCCCAACGACTATGTGTACGTCATCGTGCAGCCGGCCGGCTGGGAACCGCTCTCCCGGCTCATCGGCCGGCCCGAGCTGGCCCACGACCCCGAGTGGTCGACGCCGGCCGCCCGGCTGCCCAAGCTGGCGAAGGTCTTCCAGCTCGTCGAGGAGTGGAGCGCCACGCTGCCCAAGTGGGAGGTGCTGGAGCGGCTGACCACGCACGGCATCCCCTGCGGTCCGGTGCTGTCCACGAAGGAGATCGTGCGGGACGCGTCGCTGGCCGCCGACGGGATGATCGTCCGGGTCCGGCATCCGCGGCGCGGCACGTTCACCACGGTCGGATCGCCGCTGAAGCTGTCCGACTCCCCCGTGGAGATCGTGTGTTCACCGCTGCTCGGTGAGCACAACGACGAGGTGTACGGCGGCGAGCTGGGGCTCGGCGCCGAGGAATTGCGGCGCCTCGCGACGGACGGGGTCATCTGATGGCGGACCGACAGGCGGTCGCGGCAGCGGCGGACGCGGCAGCGGCGGCGGCGACGGTGGACGTGGCAGCGGTGCTGCGGGCCGCGCGGGCGGCCGGGCGTACGACGCTGACAGCTCCCGAGGGCAGGTTGCTCGCGGACGCGTACGGGATTCCCACCCCGGCGGAGGGGCTGGCGGAAACGGCGGACGAGGCGGTGGCGCTCGCCGCCCGTATCGGCGGGCCGGTCGCCCTGAAGATCGTCTCGCCGGACATCCCGCACAAGACGGACGCGGGCGGTGTACGGGTGGGGCTCTCCTCGGCCGCCGAAGTGCGCGAGGCGTTCCCGGCGCTCGTACGGAACGCCGCGGCGTACGCCCCGAAGGCCCGCGTCGAGGGCGTACTGGTGCAGCGGATGGCGCCGGAGGGCGGGCTGGAGGTGCTGGTCGGCGCGGTCACCGACCCGACCTTCGGGAAGGTGGTCGCCTTCGGGCTCGGCGGAGTGCTGGTGGAGACGCTCAAGGACGTCACCTTCCGTCTCGCGCCGGCCTCCACGGAGGACGCCGAGTCCATGCTGGACGGCATCCGCGCGGCCGAGGTGCTGCGCGGCGTACGCGGCGGGCCCGCCGTGGACCGAGCGGCCCTGGCGGACCTGATCGTCCGGGTGTCCCGGCTCGCCGCCGACTTCCCCGAGGTGGCGGAGATCGATCTGAACCCGGTGTTCGCCTCCCCGGACGGCGTGCTGGCCGCCGACGTACGGATCGTGCTCGGCGACGGGCCGCCCCCGCAGCGCCGCCGCTACTCCGAGGAGGAGATCCTCGCCTCGATGGAGCGGCTGATGCGGCCGCGCTCGGTGGTCGTCGTCGGCGCCTCCGCCGAACCGGGGAAGATCGGGCACGCGGTACTGCGCAATCTGCTCGACGGCGGTTTCGACGGCGCGGTCCACCCGGTGAACCCGAAGGGCGGGACCATCCTCGGCCGTACGGCGTACCGCTCCGTCGCGGACGTCCCGGACGGCGCCGACGTGGCGGTCTTCGCCGTCCCGGCGCGGCTGGTGCCCGCGGCCCTGGAGGAAGTGGGGCGCAAGGGCATCCCGAACGCCGTACTGATCCCCTCCGGCTTCGCCGAGACCGGCGAACACGCCCTCCAGGAACGGCTCGTGGCCATCGCCGAGAAGTACGGGACCAGGCTGCTCGGCCCGAACATCTACGGTTACTACTCCCCCTGGCACCACCTGTGCGCCACCTTCTGCACCCCGTACGACGTCACCGGCCCGGTCGCGCTGACCTCGCAGTCCGGCGGCATCGGCATGGCCGTCCTGGGTTTCGCGCGCGCCACCGGGACGGGCGTCTCGGCGATCGTCGGCCTCGGCAACAAGGCGGACGTGGACGAGGACGACCTGCTCACGTACTTCGCCCACGACCCGCACACCCGGAGCATCGCGATGCACTTGGAGGACCTGAAGGACGGCCGTGCGTTCGTGGCGGCGGCGCGGAAGACCGTACGTGAGAAGCCCGTCGTGGTGCTGAAGGCGGGGCGGACCGGCGCCGGCGCCAAGGCCGCCGGGTCGCACACCGGCGCGCTCGCCGGGGACGACGCGGTCTATGACGCCATCCTGCGGCAGGCCGGCGTCATCCGGGCGCCGGGGCTCGACGAGATGCTGGAGTACGCGCGGGCGCTGCCGGTGCTGCCCACGCCGAAGGGCGAGAACGTCCTCATCGTCACCGGGGCGGGCGGCTCGGGCGTCCTGCTCTCGGACGCGGCCGTCGATCACGGGCTGCGCCTGATGACCGTCCCGGACGACCTGGACGCCGCCTTCCGGGAGTTCATCCCGCCCTTCGGGGCCGCCGGCAACCCGGTGGACATCACGGGCGGCGAACCGCCCGCCACGTACGAGGCCGCCATCCGGCTCGCCCTGCGCGACCCCCGGGTCCACGCCCTGGTCCTCGGCTACTGGCACACCCTCGTCACCCCGCCGATGGTCTTCGCGGAGCTGACGGCGCGCGTGGTCGCCGAGTTCCGGGCGGCCGGGGTCGAGAAGCCGGTGGTGGCGTCGCTGGCCGGGGACACCGAGGTGGCGGAGGCGGGCGCGTACCTCTTCGCGCGAGGCGTGGTGGCGTACCCGTACACGACCGAGAAGCCGGTGGCGGCGCTCGGCGCGAAATACCGGTGGGCACGCGCCGCCGGCCTGCTGTGATCCGGACGGCGAGGCGACGGGAGGCGATGTGAGGTGACCACTCAGGACGTCAGGAGCGCGGACCGCACCACGGTCACCGAGGTCCGCGACGCGCACGGGCGGGTCTACCGCATGGGCGAGACCGACCGGCAGCTGCTCGGCCACCCCCGGTGGACCATGGTGCTGCTGCCCTGGGCGGCGATGCTCGGTATCAGCATCTTCGAGTACGCCTTCGGAGCCGCCGAGACCACGCTCTCCGCGGCGCACCACTGGACGCACACGGACACCTTCTGGGTCCTGAGCGTCTGGATCTTCTTCCAGGCGGCGGTGGCCTTCCCCGCGGGCAGACTGCGGGAGAAGGGCCTGCTCACCAGCCGTGCCGCGATGCTCTGCGGGTCCGTACTGTCCCTGGCGGGCTTTCTGAGCCTGAGCCACGCCGCGGACATCCGGTGGGCGATCGCCGGCTTCGGCGTGCTGGGCGGCACCGGCGCCGGGCTGGTCTACGCGACCTGCATCAACACGGTCGGCAAGTGGTATCCGGAACGGCGCGGCGGCAAGACCGGTTTCGTCAACGGCGGCTTCGCGTACGGCGCCGTGCCGTTCATCTTCCTGTTCTCCTACGGCTTCGACGCCGGCAACTACCGGACCGTCCTCGACCTGGTCGGCCTGTACGTGCTGCTGCTGACCGCGGTAGCTGGCCTGTTCTTCAAGGACCCGCCGAAGAACTGGTGGCCCGCCCACGTCGACCCGCTGGCCGCACCGCGCGACGCCCGTACCTCCGCCGCGCTGCGCAAGAACCCGCCCGCGGCGGCCCAGTTCACCCCGCGCGAGGCCGTCCGTACGGGCATGCTGCCCCTGATGTGGGTCTGCCTGCTGTGCACCGCCGGCGTCTCGATCTTCGGCATCTCCTTCCAGGTGCCGTACGCCAAGGACGCCGGGTTCGGGCCGCTGGTCGCGGCGTCCTCCATGGGCATCATGTCGGTCGTCAACGGGACGGGCCGGGGCGTGGTCGGCTGGCTCTCGGACCGGCTGGGGCGGCGCGTGACCCTGACGTACGTGTGCCTGGTCCTGGGCCTCGCCCAGTTCGGCGTCCTGTGGGCCGGGGAGCACGCCAACCAGCCCCTGTTCCTCGTCTTCGCCTTCCTGTCCGGCTTCGGCGGCGGCGCGTTCTTCCCGCTCTTCGCCGCCCTCGTCCCCGACTACTTCGGCGAGAACAACAACGCGTCGAACTACGGCCTCGTCTACAGCTCCAAACTGGTCTCCGGCCTCCTGGGCGGCGGCCTCGGCGCGGCGGTCGTGGCGGCGTGGGGGTACGAGGGCGCGTACGCGGTCGCCGGGTGCGTGGGCCTGCTGGCAGCGGGCCTGTCCCTGCTGCTGCGGCGGCCGGCGGGGAAGGGAGGGGCGGTCGAGGTGGGGTGAGGGGCGGGCCGGCCCGCTCCGGACGAGGGCCCGCTCCGGCCTACCGGGAATCGGTGGGCCGGTAGCGGGCCTTGATGTGGAAGCGCTCGCCCTGGGGGCCGAGGATGCTGAGGAATTCCACCGGCCGCGCGTCGGCGTTGCCGAACCAGTGCGGGAGGTGGGTGTCGAACTCGGCGACCTCGCCGCTGGTCAGGACGAGATCCTGCGCGCCGAGGACGACGCGCAGCCGTCCGCTGAGGACGTACAGCCAGTGGTAGCCCTCGTGCGAACGCGGGTCGGGCTCCCGGTCGGCCGGGCCCGCGGGAAGAATGTGCTTGAACGCCTGGAGGCCGCCGGGGTTGCGGCTCAGCGGGACGACGGTCATGCCGTTACGGGTGAACGGCTTCGGGTGTACCCGTGGGTCGAGGGCGGCCGGGGCGCCGACCAGCTCGTCGAGCGGCATCCGATAAGCCTTGGCCAGCGGCAGCAGCAGCTCCAGCCCCGGCTTGCGGTGCCCGGACTCCAGCCGGGACAGGGTGCTGACCGGTATGCCGGTGGTCTCCGACACGGCTGTCAGCGTGGCTCCGTGGCGGCGCCGCACCTCGCGCAGCCGCGGCCCGACCGCGGCCAGCACAGCCTCGAAGTCGTCGCCCGTCCGCTCGCCGTTCACCCCTCCACTGTGCCCACGTTTTGCGGTTTCCGCAAAGAACTTTGTCAGAGCGGTGGGAGAGGGCGCAGGTTGGTGGGCGGAGGTGGTCACGATGACCCGAGAAGACCGAGAACTCCGGGAACTCCGGGAACTCCGGGAAAGCCGGCCCGACTACGGTGGCCGGTACGACGGCGACCGATATGACAGCGACCGGTACGACAGCGACCGGTACGACGTGGTGATCGTCGGAGGCGGTCCGGCGGGCCTGAGCGCGGCGCTCATGCTGGGCCGCGCCCGGCGGTCCGTCCTGGTGATCGACGCCGGTGAGCCCCGCAACGCACCGGCAGCCCACATGCACGGCTTCCTCTCCCGCGACGGCGCGCCGCCCGGCGACCTGCTGGCGGCGGGACGGCGGGAAGTGGCCGCTTACGGGGTCGAGGTCCGCGCCGGCCGGGCGCGGTCGGCGGTACGGGACGGCGGCCTGTTCGCGGTCACCGACGACGCGGGGCGCACCGTACGGGCGCGACGGCTGCTGCTGACCACCGGGTTCACCGACGAACTGCCCGACGTCCCCGGCCTCGCCCGGCGGTGGGGGCGCGATGTGCTGCACTGCCCGTACTGCCACGGCTGGGAGGTACGCGACGCGCCGATCGGCGTCCTGGCCACCGGCCCGATGGGCGTGCACCAGGCCCTGCTGTTCCGCCAGTGGACCGACCGGCTCACCCTCCTGCTGCACACCGGCCCCCACCCTACGGACGAGGAGTCCGAGCAGCTGGCGGCGCGCGGCATCGCGGTCGTACCCGGCGAGGTGACCGGCCTGGAGATCACCGACGACCGCCTCACCGGAGTCCGCCTGGGCACCGGCGAGGTGCTCCCGCTCCAGGCACTGACGGTGGCGCCCCGCGCCGTCCCGGGCGCCACGACGGCCGCGCTCCTGGACTCCCTCGGGCTGGCCCCCACCGAGCACCCGAGCGGCATGGGCTCGCACCTGGCCGCCGGTCCGGCCGGTCTGACGGACGTGCCGGGCGTGTGGGCCGCGGGCAACGCCGCCGACCTCACCGCGAACGTCCTCGGGTCCGCCGCCTCCGGCTCGGCCGCGGCGGGGGCGATCAACGCCGATCTCGTCGCCGAGGACACCCGCCGCGCGGTGCGGGCCCGTAAGGACCCGTTCTCCGCCGCGTCGGAAGCCCGTGTCTGCGAGCTGGTGGCGGGCGACCGGCGTCACGGTCTGTAACCCCCTTCCCTTCCCTCCCCTCCCCTCCCCCTTTCGCTCCCCCAGGAGAAACGCATGGACGCCCAGTTCTGGGACGACCGGTACAGCAGCCGCGACCAGCTCTTCAGCGGATCACCCAACGGCGTGCTCGTCACCGAGATCACCGGCTTCCCGCCGGGGCAGGCACTCGACGTGGGATGCGGTGAAGGCGCCGACGCCCGGTGGCTCGCCCGACAGGGTTGGCAGGTCACCGGGGTGGACATCTCCGAGGTCGCCCTGCGGCGCGCCGCCGAAGCGGCCACCGACGTCGCCGACCGCGTCGCCTGGGCACGGGCCGACGTGGCCGTCACGCCGCCCCCGGCCGACGCGTTCGACCTGGTGTCCGTCCAGTACTTCCCGCTCACGCACGAACCGGAGCACACCGCGCTGCGCGGGCTGCTGGCCGCCGTCGCGCCCGGTGGCACCCTGCTCTTCGTCGGCCACGACATGACCGGCCTGCCCGCGCAGCCCGACTTCGACCCGGCCGACTACTACCGGCCCGCCGACATCGCCCGGCTCCTCGACCCCGACTGGACCGTACAGATCAACGAGACCCGCCCCCGGACGGTTCCCGCGCCCGCCGGCACCTCGCACACCCACGACACCGTTCTGCGGGCCCGGCGACCGCGCTGAAGCGGATGTCGGATGTCGGCGGGTTCGGCAGGTTCAGAGGGATCAGGGGGCAGAGGGCCCAAGGGGGTCAGAGGGCTCAGGGGGCACAAGTGGGTCAGGGGGCACAAGGGGTTCAGGGGGTACAAGGGGCTCAGGGGGCTTCAACGGGCCCTCTCCTCCTCAACAGTCCTCCTGGAACTTCACCGCCTCCAGCGTCACCGGCTGCCCATCCACCTTCGTGCCCGCCGCCGGGCTCTGGCGGCACACCTTCCAGTTGGACTCCACGAGCACCATCCGCCCGCGGCCCGACGCGTCCTTCACCGTGACGCTGGTACCGGCATCGAGAGCGCGCCGGGCCACCTTCACCGACTTGTCCCGGAAGTCCGGCATGGCCGATCCGGCCCCGGCGGACACGTCCGCCGCGGCCCCGGACCCGGCGTCGGTCTCGGGGCAGGACTCCGTCAGCTTCACCGCACCGAAGTCCACCGTCCGGCCGGTGTCGGCCTGGCCGGGCCCCGGGGTCTGCGTACAGACCTTCCAGTTCCGGTCGAGCGCCTGCATCCGTCCGCGGCCGAGCGCGTCGTGACTGCGCAGCAAGCGGAACCCGGCCGCCTGGGCGGAGTCCTGCGCGCTCTGCAACCCCTTCCCCACCAGGTCGGGCAGCGTGGCCTTCCGGGCCGGAGCGGGCCCCGGCGTGGTCTCCGCGGCCACCCCGGGCTCCGCCGCCGCCTTCGTGGGCGAGCCGGCAGCGCCGTCGGCGCTCCCCGCGGGCTGACAGGCGGTGAGACCGAGACAGAGCACCGCGAGGGCAGCGGCGGTGACGGTGGTGCGGTGCATGGTTCCCCCAGTACGGGAAGGGCGCCGGTGCAGAGATGGCGTCGTGACAGGTTGTGACGGTGACGGAGACCTCCGACCGCCGGCAAGGGTTGTGCGCGGGACCGGGGGAAAACCTGTTCGTCAGGCCGGGTGCGGCCGGTGGGCACGCCGCCGGGCCGGGGCGGCCGATGGTTCAGTCCCAGCCACCCAGGCGCGGTTCCGAGTACGCACCGAAGAGCGGACCGTACTCCTCCCCGTCCTCGGTGGTCACCACGTACTCGGGCACGGTCCGCGCGGCGGCCGCGTGCAGCCGGACGACGAGGTCGGCGACGGGCACGACACGGAGCGAAAGAGCCTCGGCCACCCGGGCACGCTCCTCGGCTATCTCCGGGTTGTCCCTGGCCAGGTGCCGTTCCAGATGCTGGGCGGACACCTGCATGACGGCTGCGTCGCCGCCGCCGGAGAAGCCGAGGCAGTCCCTCCAGTCGAGGCCGACGATGATCTCCAGGGCGTCCGCCAGATCGTCGGCCATCAGTCCGCCCTCCCCCTCGGAGCTCGCGTAGACCACCGGCCGACGGCCGTCTTCCTCCGGGCACAGGAAGTACGTCCCGCCAGCGAACTCTCCGGCGATCGGCTCCAGCGACGCGCCCGAGGCGAGCCGCAGGCCGTGGCCGTTGCGCCGTCCCACGTCGAAGGCGAAGGAGGAGCGCAGCAGTTCCCGGACGTCCGGGGTGCGCTCGATCCGGTCCAGCAGAAGATTTCTTGCGGTCATGTCACGGACGGTAACGCCGACCACTGACAACGGAGGTCTCCGCGACCGGCGGCCACCCGCTCCCGCCAAGCCGGACCGGAGCACGCCGGAACACGCTGGAGCGTGCCGGAACCGTCAGCCGATGGTCACATCGCGCCGGCCGGGGGTGCCCTCCCGGCCTGTTTCCTGGTCCGCGATGGCTTTGTGGTGGCGTACGACCTCGCCAATGATGAAGTTCAGGAACTTTTCGGCGAAAGCCGGGTCCAGTTTGGCGTCCTCCGCCAGTCTGCGCAGACGGGCGATCTGGGTGGCCTCGCGGGCCGGGTCGGCCGGCGGGAGGTTGTGGCGGGCCTTCAGCTCGCCGACCTGCTGGGTGCACTTGAAGCGCTCGGCGAGCAGGTGCACGAGTGCGGCGTCCAGGTTGTCGATGCTGCCCCGCAGGTAGAGCAGGCGCTCCCGCGCCTGCTCGTCGGCGACGGAGGTCGCGTCGCCCGCCGGTGGTGCGGTCCCCTCGCTCATGTACGTCTCGCCAATCTGGTCGTACCGGTGGCCCCGGTCGGGTAGCGCTGATCCTGAGCACACTACCCGGCCACGGGCGTACGGCTTAACCGTGCGGTGCGCGCAGGCTCCGCAGATGGCGGGCGGAGCGGCGGGCGGTCGACAGGGAGCCCGCCGGGTTGGCGGCCGGGTCCACGGCGTCGTCCCGTTCGACGATCCAGTGGGCGGAGCGGCGGCCGCGGCGGCGCTCCACGGCGGAGAGGAAGCGGCGGTAGTCGATGTCGCCGTCGCCGACGTCGACCATGCGGTAGCCGTCCTGGGTGGCGGTGTCGTGCTCGCCGTCCTTGACGTGGAAGAGGGGGTAGCGGGCGGGCGCGGCCAGGACGTAGTCGAGGGGTTCGAAGGGGGCGGGGGTGCCGTCCGGGCGCCGGGAAAAACGGTACTGCGCCACATAGGCCCAGAAGATGTCCATCTCGAAGAAGACGAGCCGCGGGTCGGTCTCCGCGAGCAGGACGTCATAGAGACGGACGCGCGGGTCGTCGGTGGCGAACGCGAATTCCTCGGCGTGGTTGTGGTGGTAGAAGCGCATCCCGCGGGCCCGGGCGGCGGCGCCGTACGCGTTGAATTCGGCGGCGGCGCGTTTCCAGGCGTCGACGGTGTTGCCGTACCGGTCGGGGACGGACGGGGTGCCGACGTACGGCAGCCCCAGGGACTCGGCGTCGTCGAGGACCTTGGTCAGGGCGGTGGCGAACGTGTACGCGGTGGGGTCGGCCGAGGCGTACCCCACGTGGCTGCCGATGCCGCGCAGGCCGTTGTCCCTGAGGAGCCGCTTGATCCGGCGCAGGGTGATCGCGCCGGCGGAGCCCTGGGTGTAACCGGCGAACTCGACCTCGTCGTAGCCGTAACGGGCGAGCTCCTCGAAGACGCGGGCGAAACCGAGGGACGAGGTCTGGTCGCGGAGCGTGTAGAGCTGGATGCCGAGGCGGCCGGGCGGGAGGACGGGGCGGTGGAAGGGGTGCCGGGCGGGGGGCCGGGCTGGGGTCGCCGGGGCGGCGGGCTGTGTGCCGTGCGGGGCGGCGTACGCGGGGGCTGCTCCGGTGCCGAGGAGCGCGGCCGCCGAGGCGCCGGCGGCGACGCCGAGGAATCCGCGGCGGTGGAGGGTCCGTCTGAGGGCGGCTTGCTGCGGATCGTCGGGGTTGGGCCGGTGGGAAGGCATGGTGGGTTGGCTCCTCGGTCGGGTGAGCGGAGGGCGGTAAGAGGGATGGGGGGCGCTGTCGGTGGGTGGGCGGGGCGCGTGGTCGGTACGTGGGCTGGGCGTGTGGTCGGTGCGTGGACGGGGCCCGTTGTCAGTGGGTGCGGGCAAGATGAAGGAGCAGGGACTTCACGTCGGTGGCGGCGAAGGGGGTGTGCAGGGGTGCGTCAGGTGCGGAGCAGATGAGGACCGGGCCGTCGGCGGGGTCGGCTCCGGCCGCGGGGAGCAGGCCGTGGCTGCCGCGTACGGGCTCGGGGTCGAGCGGGACGACCGCCATGCGGTAGCGCAGGCCGGCCTTCTTGCGGGCCAGGGCGGTCGCCGCGCGCAGGCGTACGTACGGGTCGCGGGGGTCCATGAAGAGTTCGGCCGGGTCGTAGCCGGGTTTGCGGTGGATGTCGACGAGGCGCGCGAAGTCGGGGGCGCGGGCGTCGTCGAGCCAGTAGTAGTAGGTGAACCAGGCGTCGGGCTCGGCGAGGGCGACGAGTTCGCCGGAGCGGGGGTGGTCGAGGCCGTACGCCTTCTTGCCTTCGTCGTCGAGCAGCCGGTCCAGGCCGGGCAGTCCGGTGAGGGCCGCGCGGGCCGCGTCGAGGTCTTCGGGACGGCGTACGTAGACGTGGGCGATCTGGTGGTCGGCGACGGCGAAGGCCCGGGAAGCGGTGGGGTCCAGGTATTCCATCCCGTCCTGCGTGTGCACCTCCAGCAGGCCGGCGCGGCGCAGGGCGCGGTTGACGTCCACGGGGCGGCGGACGGGCCGGATGCCGTATTCGGACAGGGCGACGACCGTGATGTCCGCGGAGCGCGCGTCGGCCAGGAGGGGGCCGATGACGGTGTCGAGTGCGGCGGCGGCCGCGGCGGCGCGGGGGTCGTCCGGGCCGTACCGCTGCAGGTCGTAGTCGAGGTGCGGGAGGTAGCAGAGGGTGAGGTCGGGGCGGCGGGTGTGCAGCAGGTGGCGGGTCGCGTCGGCGATCCACTGCGAGGAGGTGAGGGATGCGGTGGGGCCCCAGTAAGTGAAGAGGGGGAAGGTGCCGAAGCGGCTGGTGAGTTCGTCGTGGAGGGACGGCGGCCGGGTGTAGCAGTCGGGTTCCTTGCGGCCGTCGGCGTAGTAGACGGGGCGCGGGGTGACGGTCCAGTCGGTGTCGGCACCCATGGCGTACCACCAGCAGACGTTGGCGACCGTGTAGCCGGGGTGTTCGCGGCGGGCGGCGTCCCAGACCTTGTCACCTGCGACGAGGGCGTTGTGCTGGCGCCAGAGGTGGACTTCGCCGACGTCCCGGAAGTACCAGCCGTTGCCGACGGCCCCGTGCTGGGCGGGTGGTGCGCCAGTGAGGAACGTGGACTGCACCGTGCAGGTCACGGCGGGCAGCACGGTGTCCAGCGGCACGGACGCGCCGGTGTCCGCGAATGCCTGGAGGTGCGGCATGTGGGTGAGGAGGCGGGGGGTGAGGCCGACGACGTCGAGGACGAGCAGGCGGTTCGGTGCTGCGCTCATGGGAGTTCCTTGAGTCCGAGGTCGGCCAGCAGGTCGCGGGCGAGGGCGAGTTCGGCCGCGATGCCGTCGGCGAGGCGGCTTCTGCTGCGGGGGCGCAGGCCGGGTGGGAGGGCCTGCCAGGTGTAGGTCTCGACTTCGAGGTGCCGGGTGCGCGGTACGGGCCCGCCCACGAGGAGGGCCAACGTGGCCCGGAGGACGGGCAGGGTGGAGGTGAGGGGCGGCTCGGGCGGGGCGTGCAGCGGCACGTGGAAGTGGGCGCGCCACGGCGCCGTGTCCGGCAGCCCGCCGGCGTCTTCCCCGGCCAGGGCTTCGTGGAGGTCGTCCGTGGCGCGCAGCCGCCCGTCGGGGGTGCGGGTGCGGGTCTGGTGGAGGAACCGCGGTTCGGCGAAGGCACCCAGGGCGGCGCGTACGTCCGGACGGCCGGGGTGTTCGGCGTGCAGTGCGGCGGACAGCTGGGCCTTGACGACGGGGACGCCGGACCGGCCGAGGACTTCGAGAGCGGTGTGCGGGTCCTCGAAGGAGGTGGCGAGGTGGCAGGTGTCGACGCAGACGCCGATGCGGTGGGGCGGGGGTGCGGTGGGCTCGGTGGACTCGGTGAGCTCGGTGAGCCCGGTGAGCTCAGTGGGTTCAGTGGGATCGGTGGGATCGGTGGGTTTGACGGGCTCGGCGGACGCGGTGAGCCCTGCGGACGCAGCAGATGCGGCGGACGCGGCTGGCCCGGCGGACGCGGCTGACCCGGACGGCTTGCTCCGCCCGTGTCCCAGCGCCTCGACGGCGTCGGCGGTGGTTTCGACCAGGCAGCCGGGTTCGGGCTCCAGGCCGACACGGATGGAGCGGCCGGTGAGCTCTTCCAGGGCGTCGAGCCGGCCGGCGAGGGTGTGCAGGGCGGTGAGGGCGGTGGCGTGCCGGGTGGCGGCGTCGCGTACCGCGTCGAAGTCGGTGCGCCAGGCGAGGGGCAGGGTGGAGATCGTGCCCTCGGTCAGGTCGTCGGGGAGGAGGGCGGCCAGCAGCCGGGCGAGGTCGGCGGTGTGGTCCAGGCGCGCGGGCTCGGTCCAGTCGGGCCGGTAGACGCGGTACTTGACGTGGCTGTCGCCGAACCCGCGATACGGGAAACCGTTGAGGGTGACGACTTCGAGGCCGCGGATGTCGAGTTCACGGCGCAGCCCGCGCAGTGCGGCCGAGTCGTGGACGAGCGCGCGGGCGGCGTCGCGGGCGAGCCACAGGCCGATGCCGAGACGGTCCCGGCCGAGTCGCTTGCGTACGGGCTCGCAGTGGTCCCGGAGTTGGGCGAGCACCCCGTCCAGGGTCTCGGCCGGGTGGACGTTGGTGCAGTACGCGAGATGGACGGTCGAACCGTCGGGGTGCCGGAAGCGCATCGCCCGTCCCTCTCATTCCCCGCCGCGGAGAATGGAGTTGCCTTCGTGCAGGGTGCCCGGGGACGGCGTACTGAGGTCCAGCCGGCCGCTGAGGCCGTAGAACTCGACGGGGTTGCGCCACAGGACCTGGTCCACGTCGTCCTCGGTGAATCCGGCGGCCAGCATCGCCTCGCCGACGCGCCGCGTCTGCAGCGGATCGCTGCGGCCCCAGTCGGCGGCGGAGTTGACCAGCACCCGGCCGGTGCCGTGCAGACGCAGGATGCGCACCATGCGGTCGGGGTCCATCTTGGTGTCCGGGTAGAGGGAAAAGCCCAGCCAGCAGCCACTGTCAGTGGCTGCCTCTACCGTTGTCTCATTGAGATGGTCCAGGACGACGTGATCGGGGGCAGATCGGATTCGCGCAGGACGTCGAGGGTGCGCCTGAGACCCGCCGCCTTGTCGCGGTGGGGGGTGTGGACGAGGGCCGGCAGGCCGTGGTCCACGGCGAGCTGGAGCTGGGCGGCGAGGGCAGTGTCTTCGGCGGGGGTCATCGAGTCGTAGCCGATCTCACCGACGGCGACGACCGGGTCTTTTACGAGGTAGCGGGGCAAGGCTTCGAGGACGGGGGTACAGCGGGGGTCGTTCGCCTCCTTGGGGTTGAGGGCGAGTGTGCAGTGGTGGGCGATGCCGTACTGGGCGGCACGGAAGGGTTCCCAGCCGAGGAGGGAGTCGAAGTAGTCGAAGAAGCTGGCGGGTGAGGTGCGGGGCTGCCCCAGCCAGAAGGAGGGCTCGACGACGGCGCGGACGCCCGCGGCGTGCATGGCTTCGTAGTCGTCCGTGGTGCGGGAGGTCATGTGGATGTGCGGGTCGAAGATGCGCATCGGGTCTCCTCGCGTGCCGGGGGGAAGCGGGGCCGGTGGGCGGGGCTGTGGGACAGGGCTCAGGTGGCGGGCTCAGGTGCTGGGCTCAGGTGCCGGGCCAAGTCCGGGGCTCAGGGGCTGGGGTCAAGCCCGAGGCTCACGGGCTTGGCTCAAGTGCGGGGCTCACGGGCTGAGCGGAGGCTGGAAGGGAGGCGCGGGTGCGGGTGCGGGTGCGGGTGAGGAATCGGACGGGAAGGGGGATGCGAGTGGGGCGGTGGATGTGGATGGTGCGGTGAGGTCCAGGACGCGCTGAAGGTCGGCGGGCACGGGGCGGTACGCGGCGGTGCGCTCCCGGGCGTACGCGGTGAGCATGTGGGCCAGCTCCGTATCGCCGCGGGCACGTTCGGCCAGGCCGGCCACGGCGGTCACCGGGACGCCGGTGAACAGGCACTTCAGTACGGCGTGCCGCCAGGTGTGCGCGTCGAGGTGACGGGCGGCGTACGGGCCCACGGCGGCGGCGACCAGCCGGGTGTCGTCGGTGCGCAGCGCGTCCTCGACGAGCGGCCGGGCGCTCGGGCCGAGGTCCAGGTGGGGCAGCGCCATGAGCACGGCGCGGCGTTCGGCGGCAGTGCCGTGCTCGTAGAGCCGGGTGACGGTCCGGGCGTCGGCGCGGGCCGTGTGCAGGAGCAGGATGCGGGCGGCCTCGGCCGCTTCCCGGTCCCGCGCGTGCGGCGGCTCACGACGGGTGCAGTGCCGCCCCGCCGAGGCGAAGCGCATCTCCCACACGGGCGGGGCGTATGCCGTGTAGGAGAGGGCGGAGACGCTGCTGCTCGCCGGGTCCCGGAGACCTGCGGCCTCGGCCTCGGCCTCGGCTTCCGCTGCGGTCCGTACTGCGGCTTCGGCTTCCCCTGCGGTCCGTACTGCGACTTCGGCTTCCGCTGCGGCTCGTGCGGTGGCTCGGGCCTCGGCGTGGGCTTCGTCCAGTGCCTCGTCGAGCCAGGCGCGGGCGGCGCCGCCGAGCCGGTCGCGCAGGGCCGTCTGGAGCTGGGCCATCCATGCCTCCGGCGTCAGCATCGCGGGCCTCCTGCGCTCGGAACCGACGGGCGCGGCGGGGCGGTGGCGCCTCCCGGCCCAGGGGTGCGGGCGGGGCTCGGTGGTCCGGTGTCGGTGTCGGTGTCGGTGTGTGCGGCTTCGGCGGCGCGCAGGAAGGAGAGGGAGGTACGGGCGAGGTCGGGGCCCGCGTGGGAGTGGCGGGGCAGCTCGACGCTGACCAGGCCCTGGTAGCCGGTGTCCCGGAGCGCTGCCAGGACCGGCGGGAAGTCGATCTCGCCCGCGCCGAACGGCAGATGCTCGTGCACGCCGCGCCGCATGTCCTCGATCTGGACGTGCCGCAGCCAAGGCGCGGCGGCGCGGACGCACGCGGCGGGCGGGGCGGGTTCCAGGCACTGGCAGTGACCGATGTCCAGGGTCAGGCCGAGGACGTCGGCGGGCGGGGCGCCGAGGGTGGCGCGCAGGTGGTGGAATGCGGCGAGGTCGGAGAGGAGGTGGCCCGGTTCGGGTTCGACGGCGAGGGGGATGCGGGCGGTGGCGGCCGTGTCGAGTACGGGGGTGAGCGCGTCGGCGAGGCGTTGCCAGGCGACGGGTTCCGGCGTACCGGCTGGGCGGGGCCCGCTGAAGCAGTGCACGGCAGTGGCGCCGAGGTCGGCGGCGACGCGGACCGCGGTGCGGAGCAGGGCGGTGCGGGCCGCACGGGCGTCCGGATCGGGGTCGAGGAGAGTGGGGTGGTGCTTGCGGCGGGGGTCGAGGACGTACCGGGCGCCGGTTTCGACGGCGACGGACAAGGCCAAGGCGTCGAGGCAGCGTGCCAGTTGGGCGGTGCGTGACGCGAGGTCGGGGGCGAGGGGGTCGAGGTGCATGTGGTCGAGGGTGAGGGCGACGCCGTCGTAACCGAGGTCGGAGAGGAGGGCCAGGACGTCGGTCAGCCGGAGGTCGGTCAGGCCGTTGGTGCCGTAGGCCAGGCGCAGCGGATTCGTCGTGGTCATGTCGGACTGACCTTCCGGGACAGCCGCCGAGCGGCGGGCACCAGGGCCAGCACCGCGGCCCCCGCTCCGGGGGCGCCGACCCGTGCGGCGAGGGCCGCCTGGAGCGGAATCATGGCGCGGATTCCGCTGCCGACGGCACGCTGGAGCAGGTAGGGCGAGGGATTGAGCGCCGCGTGGAAGAAGGGACGCGCGGCGGTCCCGAGGTAGAGGAGCGCGGTGGCCCTGGGGAGGAGGGGGCTGGTGTGGGGCTTGGGAAGGGGGCCGGTGTGAGGCTTGGGAAGGGGGCTGGCGTGGAGTTCAACGCGGGCGTTGGCGAGGGGCCTGGCATGGGGTTTGGCATGGGGTTTGGCGCGTGCGGGGGCGAGGGGCCTGGTCACCGCGGGGTCGGTGGCCGGGGTGCTGCCATTGGCCCTGCCAGCCTTGCCAGATCTGCCGTTCCTCCCGTTCCCGCCTGACCTGCGAGACCTGCCAGACCCACCTGACCTGCCAGACCCGCCAGCCCCGCCAGCCCCGCCAGCCCCGCCGGCCCCGCCAGACCTGCCAGACCCGCCAGCCCCGCCAGCCCCGCCAGCCCCGCCGGCCCCGCCAGACCCGCCAGACCCGCCAGACCCGCCAGACCCGCCAGCCGCAACTATCCCATCGACACCACTAGCGCTACCGAGCCCACTCGTACCATCGAAACCATTCGAACCACGGACCCGGCCCACCCCATCAACCACCCCACCAACCACCCCGCCCACCACAGTCACCACCCCCAACGCGGCCAGTGGCAGAGCCGGCGAGCTGCCCTGTGCTTCGTGGCGCGAGACGGTGGTGACCGCGAGCGTGTGGGTGCCCAGCAGCGCGGCCGACGGCAGCGCCCTTCGCATCGCCCGCCCCCACCCGAGCCCCTCGCCTCGCTCCCGCCCCGGTCGCCCCGCCCGCACCGGAGCCGCCGAAACGGCGCCCTGCAGTACGTCGAGGGTGCGGGCGCAAGCCATGGCCAGCGGGCCCGCCGGGGTGTTCTTGAGGTGGAGGTCGTACGCCCAGACGGTGGCGGCGAGCGCGGTGGCGGTGACGAGGGTCGGCCGTCCGGCCGCTGCCGCCAGGGCGAGGCCCGCCCCCGCCAGCCCGGCGGCCGCGCCGAGGGCGGCGGCCGGGGCGATGCGGCCGGACGGGATGGGGCGTCCCGGGCGTTCGACGGCGTCGGTGTCGCGGTCGGCCCAGTCGTTGAGCGCCATGCCCGCCTCGTAGAGGCAGAGCGAGGAACCGGTGGCGAGGAGCGTACGGCGGCCGGGCCGGGCCCCGGCTGCCGCAGCCCCCGCCAGCAGGTCCCCCGGCACGCTGAACAGGGCGGACACCCGGAAGAGTTCCAACCAGGGAGAGGAGAGGCGGATCGGCGGGAGGCTCATCGGCGGGTCCGGAGGTCGTGGGCGAAGGTGAGAAGTTCGGCGTACTGGTCGGCCAGGGCGGCGGGCCCGCCGTCCGGGTCCTTGAAGTAGAAGCCGAGGGGGGTGAGGGGCCCGGAGATGCCGGCCGCGTGCGCGGCGGCCGTCAGGCGCACCAGGTCGAGGACCAGCGGCGCGGCGAGCGCCGAGTCGCAGCCCTGCCAGACGGTCTGGAGGATCATGCGGTTGCCGAGGAACCCTTCGAAGGCGACGTGGTCCCAGGCGGTCTTCCAGTCACCGAGCGCGGGGACGTTGTCGATGTGCACCTCACCGGGTGGTGCGGCCCCGAGATTGTCCGCGAGGACGCGTGCCTTGCCCGCGTTCTTGGCGGCCGCGGCCGCCGGGTCGGTCAGGGTGGCTCCGTCACCGCCGCCGAGCAGGTTGGTGCCGGACCAGGCCCGGACGGGGAGGGCCCGCTGGGCGAACATCGGGGCGAGTACGGAGCGCAGCAGGGTCTGTCCGGTCTTGCCGTCGCGGCCCGCGTACGGCAGCCCGCTGCACTCGGCCATCTGCTGGAGCAGCGGGTGGTGCATGCCCGTGGAGGGCGTGAAGTTGACGTACGGGCAGCCCGCGCGCAGCGCCGCGTGCGCGTAGAGCGAACTGGGCGGAAAGCGGTCGTCAGCGGCAGCTCGTTCGCCCCCGGCCGCCGGTTCCGTGGAGGCCACGTTGACGACGACGGCACGGTCGAGCGCGTGGGTCCGCAGGAACGCGCGCAGATCGGCGGTGAAGGCGGTGACCAGTTCCCGGTCCTCGCGGTCGTCGCCGGGGAGCGGGCCGCCGGGCCGTACGGCTTCGTCCGCCGCGGCCAGTTCGGCCCGTACGGCGTGCGGCAGGCCGTACGGGAGTACGCCGCCCGCCGCGAGTTCCTCGGCCCGTTTGGGCAGCGGGTACGAGGTGGTGTCGTGGCCGCCGAAGACGAGGGCGGACAGCGGCGGCAGCGGGACCCCGTCGAACGGCGCGGTCTCGGTGACCATGCCGGTCGGCGGGTGCAGCCCCGCGGCGACGGCCGCGCAGCCGGCGATCACGGTCGTCGCGACCGACCCCCGCGCCCCGACCAGCCACACTCCCGTACGCCCGCCAGGGCCCCCGACATCCCCACCGGAAGCCGGCCCGCCACCGCCCGCAGCCCCGTTGTCCGGCCCCGACCCGCCACCGCCCACAGCCCCGTTGTCCGGCCCCGGCCCGCCACCGCTCCCAGCCCTCCTGCCCGGCCTCAGCCCGCCACCGGCCCCGGCCCCCTCCCCACCCCTGCCCGCCCCCGCCGTACGCCCCGGCCCCGCCGTACGCCCCGGCCCCGCCACCCGCTCCGACCCCGTCATCATCTGCCGCCCTTCGCCGCCGTCTCGTACTCCTTCACCCGGATGTTGCGGAAGGAGATCCGGTCCTCGTCGCCGTGGTTCTGGATGCCGATGTGGCCCTGGCGCAGGCTGCGCGCCGGGTCCGTGTTCGTGAAGTCGTTGATCTGCCGTCCGTTGAGGTACACGCGCAGCCGTTCGCCCTCGACCCGGAGTTCGCAGGTGTTCCACTCCCCCGGCGGGTTGAGCGCGGCGTCGCGCGCCGCGATGTCCGCGGCCTGGAATCCGTAGACGGAGCCAGTGGTGCGGTCCGGGGCGTCGGTGGCGTCGATCTGGATCTCGTAGCCGTTGTTCACCGCCGACCAGGGGTCGTCGGAGGGCGGGAAGCCGAGGAAGACTCCGGAGTTGTCGTCGCCGTCGGCGCCGGACATCTTCCAGTCCAGTTTGAGGGAGTACGACCCGAATTCCCGGGCCGCGTACCAGAGCATGCCCATGCCGCCGGAGGAGATGAGGGTGCCGTCCTCCAGGGTGAAGGAGCCGGGGCCCGCCTGGTGCCAGCCGCGGGTGGAGGTGCCGTCGAAGAGAGGCCGGTAGCCGTTCTCCGGGCGGCAGTCGGCTTGGGCGGCGCCGGTGGCCCAGCGGATGCCGCCCAGCAGGTGGGTGCGGAAGGCGGGGTCGGCGAAGGACTGCCGGGTGTGGCCGCCGCCGGTGTAGAAGGCGCGGCCGCCGCGGGACTCCTGGCACCAGGCGATGGGGTGGTCGCCGCGCATCGTCCCGCCGCTGTACGTGGACTCGTCGAGGGCGGCGAGGACGTGGGCGCGGGTGCGGGGGTTGCTGCGGTAGTTGTACCACTCGTCCGTACGGCTCCAGGCCGCCGCGAGGTGGGCGGAGGCCGGGTGGGCGCGGTCCTCGACGCGTACGGTGGCGGGCTGCACGGCGGGGTGGGACTGGAAGTAGGCGCCCGCCAGTTCCCCGTAGAAGGGCCAGTCGTACTCGGTGTCGGCGGCGGCGTGCACACCGACGTATCCGCCGCCGCGCGCGATGTAGCGTTCGAACGCCTGCTGTTGGGCCGTCCCCAGCACGTCGCCGGTGGTGGAGAGGAAGACGACGGCGGTGTAGCGGGACAGGCGCTTGTCGTTGAAGGCGGCGGCGTCCTCGGTGGCGTCCACGGTGAATCCGTGCTGCCGGCCGAGTGCCTTGACGGCGGTGATGCCGTCGGGGATCGAGTCGTGCCGGAATCCGGCGGTCTTGGAGAAGACCAGGACCCGGTGCTCGTCGCGTTCCGGGGCACGGGTGGTGCCGCCGGGCAGGGCCATGGTCGCCAGCAGGGTGGCGGCGGCCGCCGCGGTGGTGGCCAGCCGGGCAACGGGGTACATACGGGGTCTCCTTCCTCCGGCCACGGGGCGGGCGGCCGGCGGTTCCGCGTCCGGTCGTCCCGGGCGCCGTCCGCGTCGTCCGCGTCGTCCGCGCCGTCCGCCCGCCCCGGTGGCCACCTGGGGTCAGCCGGTGGTGAAGGTGAAGTCGTCGACGTCGTAGAGGGCGCCGGTGCCGCTGCCCTTGAAGACGAGGTAGAGGGTGGTGGTACCGGCCGGGGGTTTGCCGCCGAGGGTGGCCGAGACGTCGGTGAAGGTCTCCCAGCCGCCGGTCACCGGTACCTTGACGCTGCCGAGCAGCGGTCCGTCCGCCCGGCCCGTACGGATCTCCAGAGTGCCGCCGGACCCGGCGGAGGACACCCGGGCGGTGAACTTCTTCGCGTTCTTGACGAGGTACGGCTGGAACGCGATCCAGTCGCCGTGATGGATGTCGCCCACGGTCCGGCCGCCGTGCGCCGGTGTGTGGGTGACGATCTGGACGCCGCGGGAGGTGCCGAAGTGCTCGGCCTGGCGGTGCCGGGGCTGGGTGACGGCCTGGTCGTGGCTGGTCAGCGGCGGCTGGCCGTTGGCTCCCAGGTCGGTGTACTCGGCGTCGAAGACCCCGAAGATGTTGGCGTTGGGGTCGTGCTCGTTGTCCGCCGAGGTCTGGATGGTGCCGGAGCAGCCGGTGGCGGAGGTGACGGGGTGGCCGTGGCTGTCGTGGCCGAGGATGTGGGTGACCTTGACCCTGGCGCAGTCGACGGCCCGGTCCTCGGGATCGGTGACCTCGACCTTGAACGGGACTTTGTCACCGAAGGTGAACAGCTGCCCGTCTCCGGGGAGTTCCAGGGTGACCTGGGGCGCGGTGTTGCCGACGGTCAGGTACACGCTCGCCGTGCCGGTGCGGCCGCCGGGGTCCTTGGC
The DNA here is from genome assembly GCF_003865155.1 of Streptomyces paromomycinus. NCBI lineage: Bacteria > Bacillati > Actinomycetota > Actinomycetes > Kitasatosporales > Streptomycetaceae > Streptomyces > Streptomyces paromomycinus. The sequence goes on from NZ_BHZD01000001.1 coordinate 1,621,076, forward strand.
GGTGACGGTCGCGGTGAAGGTGCCGTTCCGGCGGTACGTGTGGGCCGGGTTCTGCTGGTTCGAGGTGGTGCCGTCGCCGAAGTCCCAGGTGTACGTCAGCGTGTCGCCGTCCGCGTCGGTGGCCGAGGCGGTGAACTTCGTGCGGAGCGGCGCCTGTCCGGAGGTGCGGTCGGCCTTGGCCTCGGCGACCGGTGAGTGGCCGCCGGTGGCGTTCTCGATGCGGTAGAGGGCGGAGTTCGCGTCGCCGTTGAAGTAGCCGGTCCCGTAGTCCAGGACGTACAGCGCGCCGTCCGGGCCGAAGGCCATGTCCATGACCTGGGTGCCCTTCCAAGGGAAGGCGTTGATGGTGCGTCCGGTGCCGTCGGCGGCCTGTGCGATGCGCTTGATCCAGCGGCGCCCGAACTCCCCGGCGAAGAAGTTCCCGTCGTACGCCTGCGGGAACTTGACCTGCGAGGTGGAGGCGGCGTCGTACCGGTAGACGGGCCCGGCCATCGGGGACTCGGAGCCGGTGCCGAACTCGGGCACCGAGCCGCCGTCGTACGGGATCCACGCGGGCTGGGCGGCCGGCAGGTCGGTCAGCCCGGTGTTGCGCGGCGAGGTGTTTTTCGGGGCGGCGCAGTCGAAGGCGGCGCCGGAGGTCTCGGTGGCGAAGTCGTAGTCCACGTAGGCGTCGTTGTCGCCGGTGCAGTACGGCCACCCGTAATTGCCGGGCTTGGTGACCCGCGCGAACTCGACCTGTCCCGCCGGGCCGCGCTTCGGGTCGGTGGTGCCGGCGTCGGGCCCGTAGTCACCCACGTAGACGGTGCCGGTGGGCTTGTCGACGCTCATCCGGAAGGGGTTGCGGAAGCCCATCGCGTAGATCTCGGGCCGGGTCTTCGCGGTGCCGGCGGGAAAGAGGTTGCCGTCGGGAACGGAATACGTGCCGTCGGCGTTGACCTTTATACGCAGGATCTTGCCGCGAAGGTCATCGGTGTTCCCCGCACTGCGCTGGGCGTCGTAGGCAGGGTTGCGGATCGCGCGCTCGTCGACGGGCGTGTAACCGTCGGAGGCGAACGGGTTGGAGTCGTCGCCGGTGGAGAGGTAGAGGTTGCCCTGGGCGTCGAAGTCGATGTCGCCGCCCACGTGGCAGCAGATGCCGCGGGAGGCGGGCACGTCCAGGATCCTTTTCTCGCTGACCGGATCCAGGGTGCCGTCGGCCTTCAGGACGAAGCGGGAGAGGCGGTTGACGCCGTCGAACTTCGCGAAGTCCGCCGCGCTGCCCTCGTCGGGGGCGTCGCCGGAGGGAGTGCCGAGAGGGGGCGCGTAGTAGAGGTAGACGAAGCGGTTGGCGGCGAAGCCGGGGTCGATGCCGACGCCCTGGAGGCCTTCTTCGTCGTGGCTGTAGACGGACAGCTTGCCCGCGACCTTCGTGGTGCCGCCCGCGTCGGTCAGGCGGACCGTTCCGTCCCGCGAGGTGTGCAGCACGGACCGGTCCGGCAGCACGGCGAGCGACATCGGCTCGCCCATCTCGGGCTCCCCCTTGGCGAGGGTGACCTGCTGGAAGTCCTCGGCGGCGGCCGGGGCTGCCTGCGCCGGGGCGGCCTGCGGCGTGCCCCTGGCCGGTACGGCGGTGGCGGCCGGGGTGCCGGTCAGGGACAGGGACGTGGCGGCCAGCAGCGCGCTCGCGAACAGGGCGAGCGCCGGGCGCAGGGTGCCTCGGCGTGGTCTTCGGTGCACGGTGCCTCCCTTGCGGGTAGGTGGGCGAAGGGGTGTCGCTCGGCCATGCGGACCGGCCGGGGTGCGTGCCTGGGGGCGCCTCCCAGCGGTAGCCGGGGGAGTCGCGATGCCCGCGGAGATCCGTCGGAAGCGCCCTGGTCCTCAGCCGCCGGACGGGTCCGCCCCGAACGCCGCGTCGAACGCGGCGGCGGGCGGCTCGTAGTCGTACGCCTTGAGATGGGCCAGCGCTTCGGGCGCGCCCTGGAGGCGGTCCATGCCCGGGTCCTCCCACTCGACCGACACCGGCCCCTCGTAACCGATCGAACGCAGCATCCGGAAGACGTCCTCCCAGGGCACCTCGCCGTGCCCGGCCGAGACGAAGTCCCAGCCGCGGCGCGGGTCGCCCCAGGGCAGGTGGGAGCCGAGGCGGCCGTTGCGGCCGTCCAGGCGCCGCCGCGCCTCCTTGCAGTCCACGTGGTAGATCCGGTCCCGGAAGTCGTACAGGAAGCCGACCGGGTCGAGGTCCTGCCAGACGAAGTGGCTGGGGTCGAAGTTCAGGCCGAAGGCGGGCCGGTCGCCGACCGCCTCCAGGGCGCGGCGGGTGGTCCAGTAGTCGTACGCGATCTCGCCGGGGTGCACCTCGTGGGCGAAGCGCACGCCCTCCGCGTCGAAGGCGTCCAGGACCGGCCCCCACCGCTCGGCGAAGTCCGTGTATCCGGCTTCGATCGTCGAGGGCGCTACGGGCGGGAACATGGCGACCAGATGCCAGATCGCGGAGCCGGTGAAGCCGACCACGGTCCGTGCACCGAAGGCCGCGGCGGCGCGTGCGGTGTCCGCCATCTCGGCGGCGGCCCGGCGCCGTACGCCTTCCGGTTCGCCGTCGCCCCAGACGCGGGCGGGCAGGATGGCGTGGTGCCGCTCGTCGATGATCGCGTCGCAGACGGCCTGGCCCACCAGGTGGTTGGAGACGGCCCAGCACTTCAAGCCGTACTTGTCGAGGAGCCGGCCGCGGGTGGCGAGATAGCCCGGCTCGGCGAGGGCCCGGTCCACTTCGAAGTGGTCGCCCCAGCAGGCGAGTTCGAGACCGTCGTAGCCGAAGTCGCGGGCGAGCCGGCAGACCTCCTCCAGGGGCAGGTCGGCCCACTGTCCGGTGAAGAGCGTGAACGGTCTGGCCATACGTGACTCCTCGGGGCGGGCGGACGGACGGGTGGGTCGGTACGGGGGTGCTGGGCGGTACGGGGGCGGTAGAGCGGTACGGGAGGCGCGGGGTGGTACGGGCGGTGCGGAGCGGTACGTGCGGTGCGGAGCGGTACGTGCGGTGCTGCGGCCGTTGCGAGGAAACGATCCGGCCGGTGGCCGCGGCTGACAAGAGGGAGGGGTGCGTCAGGTGGGGAAGTCGGCCACGAGCGCGGGGGCGGATTCGGGTACGGGCGTGTACGCGCAGTTGTTGGCCGCGCTGTCCTCGACGGCCGCCAGCACCCGCTGCACCTGCAGCCCGTCCGCGAAGGACGGCGCGGGCTCCCGGCCGGCCGCGACGGCGTGCACGAGGTCGCGTGCCTGGTGGACGAAGGTGTGCTCGTAACCGAGGCCGTGACCGGGCGGCCACCACGCCTCCAGGTACGGATGACCGGGATCGGTGACCAGGATGCGGCGGAAACCGGCCGCGACGGCCGGTTCGGTGTGGTCGTGGAAGGACAGCTCGTTGAGCCGTTCCAGGTCGAAGGCGAGCGAGCCGTGTTCCCCGTTCAGTTCGATGCGCAGTGCGTTCTTGCGGCCCGCGGCGACCCGGCTGGCCTCGAAGGAGGCGAGCGCGCCGGAGGCGAAGCGGCCGGTGAACAGCGCGGCGTCGTCGACGGTGACGGTACCCAGCCCGCCCGTGGGCGACGGCCGTTCCCGTACGAAGGTGCCGGTGACCGCGGAGACGCCCGCGAGCCGCTCCCCTGCCAGGTACTGGGCGAGATCGACGAGGTGCGCGCCGAGGTCGCCGAGTGCTCCGGAACCCGCCTGTTCCCGGCGCAGCCGCCAGGTCAGGGGCGCTTCGGGGTCGACCAGCCAGTCCTGGAGGTAGGTGGCGCGTACATGGCGGAGAGTGCCGATCCGGCCGTCACGGATCATGCGGCGGGCGAGGGCGACGGCCGGGGTGCGACGGTAGTTGAAGCCGACCATGGCGCGTTGGCCGCGGGCCCGGGCGGTCTCGGCGGCGGCCGCCATCGCCTCCGCCTCCGCCACGGAGTTCGCCAGCGGCTTCTCGCACAGGACGTGCTTGCCTGCCGCGAGCGCGGCGACGGCGATCTCGGCATGGCTGTCGCCCGGCGTGCAGATGTCGACGAGCTGCACGTCGGCACGGTCGAGCAGGCGCCGCCAGTCGGTCTCGGCGGCGGCCCAGCCGTGCCGGGCCGCGGCGGCCGCTACGGCGTCCCGGTCCCGGCCGCACACCGCGTTCATCGCGGGGCGCAGCGGCAGGTCGAAGACGCGGCCCACGGTGCGCCAGCCCTGGGAGTGGGCGGCGCCCATGAAGGCGTAGCCGACCATGCCGATGCCCAGTTCCGCCTGCGGGGCGGGGAGTGGGGGCTGGTGGGGCTGCTGGGGGCGCAGGGGCGGCGGGGTCACCTCCGTAACCGGTCGTGCGGCGTGCGGTGCCGGATGCCGTACGTGGCCGCCCCGGCCGCCGTACCCACCGTGCTCTGCGCGGTCATCACGATCGTCGTGCCCGTCGTGCCCGTCGTGCCCGTCGTGCCCGTCGTGCTCGTCGTGCTCGTCGCGGTCATCACGATCGTCGTGCCCGTCGTGCTCCTCGCGGTCATTCATGCATCACCTCGTCGGTCGGCCGTGGTCGGCGGTCTTCCGGGAACTGCGGTGCAGAGTCCGTCAGTTGAAGCCGGTGGGGAGGTATTCGTCGACGTTGTCCCCGGTGACGACGGCGGAGTAGAGGGTCACCGAGGCGGGGATCTCCAGTTCGGCCGTGCCGGAGATGCCCCGGCCCTGGGCGAGAGCGCGGGCCAGGTCGACGGCCGAGGCCGACATGGTCGGCGGGTACAGGACGGTGGCCTTCAGTACCGAGTTGCCGGCCTTGATGGTCTCCATGACGCGCCGGGAACCGGCGCCGCCGACCATCAGGAAGCCGTCCCGCCCGGCCTGTTCGATGGCGCGCTCGGCGCCCACGCCCTGGTCGTCGTCGTGGTTCCACAGCGCGTCGAAGGAGGGGTGCGCCTGGAGCAGCCCGGCCATCTTCGCCTGTCCCGACTCCACGGTGAACTCGGCGGCCTGCCGCCCCACCTTGCGGATGTTGGGGTAGTTCTTCAGGGCGTCGTCGAAGCCCTTGGTACGCTCCCGGGTCAGTTCGAGGGTGTCGATGCCGGCCAGTTCCACGACTTTCGCGTCCGGCTTGTCCTTGAGCTGCTCGCCGATGTAGCGCCCGGCGTTCAGGCCCATGCCGTAGTTGTCGCCGCCGATCCAGCAGCGGTACGCCTGCGGGGAGGCGAAGACCCGGTCGAGGTTGACGACGGGAATGCCGGCCCGCATGGCCTTCAGTCCGACCTGGGTGAGCGCCTTGCCGTCGGCGGGGAGGACGACCAGGACGTCGACCTTCTTGTTGATGAGGGTCTCGATCTGCCCGATCTGCTGGGCGGTGTCGTTGGAGCCCTCGGTGATGTCGAGGGTGACGTCCCGGTAGCGCTTCGCGCGGTTCCTGGCGTTCTGGTTGATGGCGTTGAGCCAGCCGTGGTCGGCCTGCGGCCCGGCGAACCCGATGGTGACCTTCTTGCCGGGCCGGTCGTCCGCGCCGCCCGCCTGCTGCTGCGTGGCGCCCGCAGACACGTCGCCGCGCTGGTTGCTCGTACAGGCGCTGAGCAGGGCGCCGGCCGAGACGGCCGCCGCGCCGAAGAGCATGTTCCGGCGGGTGGCGCGGGTGGCCGGTGCACCCGCCTGCGTGCCGTACGGGCCCGGCGTGCTGTCGGTCATGACTTGTGCCCCTTCTGGACCAGTACGGCGACGACGATGATGGCGCCCTTGGCGATCTGCTGGACGGCGGTCTCCAGGTTGTTCAGGGCGAACAGGTTGGTGATCGTGGTGAAGACGAGGACGCCGAGCACCGAGCCGGTGACGGTGCCGCGGCCGCCGCTGAGCAGGGTGCCGCCGATGATCGCGGCGGCGATGGCGTCCAGCTCGTAGAGGTTGCCGTTGGTGTTCTGGCCCGACCCGGTCAGCACGATCAGCAGGAACGCGGCGATGCCGCAGCACAGCCCGGACAGCAGGTAGAGCAGCAGCCGCTGCCGCCGTACGTCGATGCCCGCCAGCCGCGCCGCCTCCGGGTTGCCGCCGACGGCCACGGTGCGCCGCCCGAAGGTCGTACGGTTCAACAGCAGCCAGCCGGTGACGGTGACGGCGGCGAAGACCAGCACGATCGGCGGGACGCCGAGGACGTACGCGTCACGGCGGCCCAGATCCAGTACGGACGGTACCGAGACGATCTGCGTGCCGCCCTGGCTGATCTGGAGGGCGAGCCCGCGGGCGGCGGCGAGCATGGCGAGCGTGGCGATGAACGGCACCATGCCGCCGAACGCGACCAGCAGTCCGTTGACCAGCCCGCAGCCGAGGCCTACCAGCAGCGCGCAGAGCAGGATGCCGCCGAGCCGGTACTCCTGTGTGGCCACCGTCGTCGCCCAGACCGTGGCGAGGGCGACCGTCGCGCCGACGGACAGGTCGATCCCACCCCCGATGATCACGAAGGTGACGCCGACGGTCACCACGCCGATCACCGAGGCCTGGGTGAGCACCAGTTGCAGGTTCTGCACGCTCAGGAACTGCTCCGGCCGGGTGAGGGCACCGACGGCCACGAGTGCCGCGAGCACGCCGAGCAGGGAGAGGTTGCGGACGTCGGCGCGGGCGCGCAGCCGGCCGCGCACGGCGGGGGTACGGGACGGGGGCGGGCCTGGTGTCTCCGGCGCGGGTGCGTGCGCCGGTGCGCGCCCGGCGCCGGCGGGCACCGGCCGGCGGGGCACTTTCTCTTCGGAGGTGTTCACGGTCGGTCTCCTCGCGCTGTGTCGGCGCTGCCTGCCATGACCAGGTCGAGCACCCGGTGTTCGTCCAGTGCCGCCGCGCTGCCCTCGTGGACGACCCGGCCCTCGCGCAGGACGAGCACGCGGTCGGCCAGGCCCAGGACTTCGGGGAGTTCGCTCGACACCAGCAGCACCGCCACCCCGTCGTCGGCGAGCCGCCGCACCAGCGCGTACAGCTCGGCGCGCGCACCGACGTCCACCCCTCGGGTCGGCTCGTCGAGCAGCAGCACCCGGCAGCCGCGCAGCAGCCAGCGGGCCAGTACGGCCTTCTGCTGATTGCCGCCGGACAGGGTCCGCACCGGCCGGTCCGGGTCGTCGGGCCGCAGCGACAGGTTCCGGGCGGCGGTGCGGGCGGCGGAACGTTCCGCCGCGCGGTCCAGCCATCCGGCGCGGGAGAAGCGCGGCAGCGAGGAGACCGAGACGTTGCGGTGGACGGGCTCCAGAAGCAGCAGCGCCTGGGACTTGCGCTCCTCCGGGGCGAGGCCGAGGCCGGCGCGTACGGCGGCGGGGACGCTGCCGGGGCGCAGCGGACGCCCGTCCACGAGGACGCGGCCCGCGGTGGGGCGGCGCGCCCCGAAGACGGTCTCCAGGATCTCCGAGCGCCCGGACCCGACGAGCCCGGCGAGCCCGAGGATCTCGCCCGGGTACAGGTCGAAGTCCAGTGGCGCGAACTCGCCGCGGCGGGTGAGGCCTTGGGCGGTGAGGGCGGGGGTCGGGACGGGGGTGGGGACGGAGGTGGGGGTAGGGGTAGGGGTGAGGGCGGTAGCGGGTGCCGGGGTGGGGGTGGGGGCTCTGTCCTCGGTGGTCGCAGTGGTCGCGGAGGGCCCGGGGGGCGCCGTGTGCTGCCGTACGGGGAAGGTGTGCTCGACGGTGCGGCCCGTCATCAGGGTCACGATGTCCCGGGTGGCGGTCGTCCGCGCGGCCAGCCCGCGGGCCGCCGCCCGGCCGTCCTTGAGGACGGTGACCCGGTCGCCGACCTGGCGGATCTCCTCCAGCCGGTGCGAGATGTACACGACGGCGACGCCCGCGCCGGTCAGGCCCGCGACGATCCGGAAAAGGTTGCCGACCTCGTCCGGGTCGAGGGCGGCGGACGGCTCGTCCATGACGATCAGCCGTACGTCGTGGGAGAGGGCGCGGGCCATGGAGGCGATCTGCTGCCCGGCGGCGGACAGCGAGCCGACCGGCGCGCCCGGGTCGATCTCGGGGTGCCCTAGACGGCCCAGGATCGCGGCGGTGGCGGTGCGGGCCTCGCGGGAGCGGACGAAGCCCATGGTGGCCCGCTCGTGCCCGAGGAAGACGTTCTCGGCCACCGACAGGTGCTCCACCAGGTCGAGTTCCTGGTAGATGGTGGCGATGCCGAGTCCCATGGCGGCGGCCGGCGACTTCAGCACGACGGGTGTGCCCTGCCAGCGGATCTCGCCCGCGTCGGGCTGGTGGGCCCCGGCCAGCACCTTGATCAGGGTGGACTTGCCGGCGCCGTTCTGGCCGAGGAGGCAGTGCGTCTCACCGGCCGTCACATCGAGGTCGACGCCGTCCAGGGCCCGTACGCCGGGGAAGGACTTGCTGATGCCGTGCATGGTGAGCAGGGGTTCGCCGGGGCCCGGCGGTCCGGACGAGGCCGGCGGTCCGGGGTGGCGCTCTGGTGCCATGGCGTGCAGCCTCCTCGACGACGTCGGTGAGCGGGCCGGGCGGTGCGGGCAGGCCGGGCAGTGCGGGCAGGCCGGGCGGTGCGGGCGCGCTGCGGTGCGGACGGACACGTGCGGGACGTACGGCGGTGGGACAGGGGCGGTACGACGGGACGGGAGCGGAACGACGGGACGGGAGCGGAACGACGAAACGCAGACGGTACGACGGGACGGGGGCGGCACGACGAAACGGCAGCGGAACGACGGGACGAGGGCGGTACGACGAAACGGCAGCGGAACGACGGAACGCAGACGGTACGACGGAACAGGGGCGGTACGACGATCACTGGCGTACGGAGTCGCTTCGGTACGGACGTACGGCGTGCGGCGTGCTCGGCGCCGCTCCAGCGGTGTGCGGGAACGAGCGCGCGACGTGGTGCGTGCGTCGGGTGGTACTGCGGGTGGTACTGGGGTGGTACTGGGGTGGTACTGCGGGTAGTGCGTCAGGCGGGTGAGAAGAGGTGGTCGCTGATGAGGCGGGCGGCGCCGGTGACGCCGGCCGCCTGCCCCAGCTCCCCCAGCACGATGGGCAGGTTGTTCGTCGCCAGCGGCAGCGACTGGCGGTATACCTGGGTGCGGATCGCGGCGAGGAGGGTGTGGCCGAGGCCGGTCACGCCGCCCCCGATCACCACCAGCCCCGGGTTGAAGAAGCTGACGAGACCGGCGATGACCTGGCCGGTGCGGCTGCCGCCGGTCCGGATCAGGTCCAGTGCGACGGGGTCGCCGGCGGCGGCAGCGGCGGCCACTTCGGGCGCGCCGAGCGTGCCGGCCGCCGCCCGCCGCGCCGCCAGCTCCGGTGAGGTGCCCTCGCGCGCGGCGGCCTCCGCGTCGCGGGCCAGGGAGGCGCCGCCGAAGTACGCCTCCAGGCAGCCCCGGTTGCCGCAGGCGCACGGGCGGCCGTCCGGTTCGACCTGGATGTGGCCGATGTCGCCGGCGCTGCCCGTCGTCCCTCGGTAGACCTCGCCGCCCACCACGATGCCGCAGCCGATCCCCGTACCGATCTTGACGAAGAGGAAGTCCTGCACGGTGCGGGCGACGCCCGCGTGCTGCTCCCCCACTGCCATCAGGTTGACGTCGTTGTCGACCATGACCGGGCAGCCCAGTTCCTGGCTGAGCGCCTCCCGTACGGGGAAGCCGTCCCAGCCCGGCATGATGGGCGGCGCCACCGGTACGCCTTCGGGGAAGCGGACCGGCCCCGGCACGCCGATGCCCGCGCCGTCGAACCCTTCGGCCACCCCGCTCGCCTTCAGCTTGCCCGCCAGCGCGAGGGCCTGCTCGAAGACGGCGACCGGCCCCTCGCGCACGTCCATGGGCTGGGTCAGGTGGCCCAGCACCTCCAGCTCCGCGTTGGTGACGGCCACGTCGACGGAGGTGGCACCGATGTCGATGCCCAAAAAGCGCAGGGCGGGTGCGAGCCGGACGTTGTGCGAGCGGCGCCCGCCCCGGGAGGCGGCAAGGCCGTCGGCGACGACCAGCCCGGTCTCCAGCAGCCGGTCCACCTCCACCGCCAGTTTCGAGCGTGAGAGGTCGACCTGGTCGCCCAGCTGGGCACGGGAGTTGGGGCCGTGGTCGCGGAGCAGGCGCAGGAGCCGCGCCTGGTGCGCGTTGGCGGGCCTCGCCGTCATGCGCCTCACGCCACCCCTCCAGCCGTCGTCGGCCGTACGCGGTCCGGCACCGAGCGGCGCCGGGGCTTTCGAGGGGAACGTAGCAGCGCTTGTCCGGGCGGGGAAGAAGTACGGACAGGATCGCCACAGACTTTCTCCTGCGTGAGGACAAAGTTGCGGACAAAGCCGCCGTGGCCGCTGGTCGGCGTCCGGCGGCGGCCCGGGGAGAATGGGCCGGTGAACTACCGCTACCGCGTGCTCGGCGCCACCCAGGCGCGCCGCCCCGACGGCACCGAGGCGCCCGTGAAGGGGGCGCGGCTGCGTGCCCTGCTGGCCGCGCTCGCGGCGGGCGGCGGGCGGCCCGTACCGGCGGACCGGCTGATCGCCCAGGTGTGGAGCGAGGACGCGGAGCCGCCGGTGGACGCCCCGGCGGCGCTCCAGGCTTTGGTCGGCCGGCTGCGCAGGGCTCTCGGCGGGCCGGCGGTCACCTCGTCGCCCGGCGGGTACGGGCTGGCGGCCGGGCCGGACAGCATCGACCTCTTCCGCTTCGAACGGCTGACGGCGGAAGGCACGGCCGCACTGCGCGACGGCGACCCCGCGCGGGCGGCCGCGCTGCTGCACGAGGCGCTGGCCCTGTGGCAGGGCCCCGCGCTGGCGGACCTGCCGGGGCGGGACAGTGATCCGCTCGCCGTACGGGCCGAACGGCGGCACGGCGAGGCCCGCCACGCCCGGTTGGCAGCCGACGTGGCGCTGGGCCGGGCAGCGGACACCCTGGCCGAACTGGCGTCGCTGGCCACGGCGGAGCCCCTGGACGAGCCCTTGCAGGCCCTGCGCATCCGGGCACTGTGGGCGGCGGGGCGGCAGGCCGAGGCACTTCAGACGTACGAGGAGGTGCGGGCGGGACTCGCGGACCGGCTGGGCACCGACCCCGGCACCGAACTGCGCACCCTCCACGCACACTTGCTGGCCGGGACCATGGAACCACTCACCGCGCCGTCAGCGGCCTCCTCCACCGGCACCCCCACCACACCGGCCCCCGCCACCCCCGCACCGGTTGGCCACCTCCGCGCCCGACTCACCTCCTTCGTGGGCCGCACCGACGAACTGGCCTCGCTCAGCCGCGAGTTGACCGGACAACGACTGGTGACCCTGCTGGGCGCGGGCGGTGTCGGAAAGACCCGTCTGGCCCTGGAGGCCGCCGACGCCGCCTGCACGCAGGGCGAACGGTGGACCGACGGCACCCGGGTCGCCGAGCTGGCCTCCGTACGGGACGGGAAGAGCGTGCTCGAGGCCGTCCTGACCGCGCTCGGCGGCCGGACGACACAGGTACGGGCGCCGGGCGCCGACGACCTGCACGCCCCCGGGAGCCCCGCGACCCCTCTCGACCAGCTGGTGGACCACTGCGGGCAGCGGCGGATGCTGCTGGTGCTCGACAACTGCGAGCACGTGCTCGACGCGGCTGCCGAGCTGGTGGACACCGTACTGGCCCGCTGCCCGGGTGTGACGGTACTGGCCACCAGCCGCGAACCGCTCGGCGTTCCCGGCGAATCGGTACGCCCCGTCGAGCCGCTGTCCCCGCAGGCCGCGCTCCGGCTGCTGGGCGAGCGTGGTGCCGCAGCGCGCCCCGGGTTCCGTACCGACGACGACCCGGCCGCGTGCGCCGAGATCTGCCGCAGGCTGGACGGCCTGCCGCTCGCCGTCGAACTGGCGGCGGCACGGCTGCGCGCGCTGACACCGCGGCAGATCGCGGAACGGCTGGACGACCGGTTCCGGCTCCTGACCGGCGGCAGCCGGACATCCCTGCCCCGGCAGCAGACGCTGCGCGCCGTGGTGGACTGGTCCTGGGACCTGCTCACGGCCGACGAACGCGCGGTGCTGCGCCGCCTGTCCGTCTTCTCCGGCGGCTGCGAGGCGGCGGAGGCGGAGTACGTGTGTGCCGTCCCCGCCCCGGCCGACGGCCCCCAGTCCTCCGCCGACGGCCCCCACTCCCCCGCCGACGTCCTGGCCGTACTCACCTCCCTCGTCGACAAGTCCCTGGTCACCGCCGCCCCCGAGAGTCCGCGCGGGATGCGTTACCGGCTGCTCGAAACGGTCGCCGAGTACGCCGGGGAGCGGCTGACGGACTCCGGGGAGCGGGCGGCCGTGGAGCGGCGGCACCTGACGGCGTACCGGGAGCTGGCCCGGACCGGCGAGCCCGAGCTGCGCGGGCCGCACCAGGCGGCGTGGCTGGAGCGCTTCGAGACCGAGCACGCCAACGTACGGGCCGCGCTGCGCACGGCGGTCGCCCGGGCCGAGGAGCAGGACGGACTGTGCCTGGCGCTGTCCATGAGCTGGTTCTGGCAGCTGCGCAACCATCAGGCGGACGCCCGGCACTGGGCCGCCGCCGTCGCGGCCCTCGGCTCCGACCCCTTCGCCGACCCCGTACGGCCCGCCGAGCCCCTGGCGGAACGGTGCACGGCGGTCCCTCCGCCGTGGTCGGGCGAGCGGCTGCGCGAGGCCCGGCGCGGCGTCCGGCTGCTGGTGCTGGCGAGCAACAGCGACCAGACCGGGCCCTCCGGGCCGGTGCGGCCGGAGTCGGTGGTGGCCGCGTACCGGCCGGGGCTGCCGCAGACCGTGCGGCAGCCGGGCGTCATGTGGTTCTTCGCCCGGCTGATGACCGGCGGGTTCGCGGGGCTCGACGAGACCGTCGACGCCGTGGTGCGCCACTGCCGGGACCTGGGGGACGGCTGGGACCTGGGCCTGGCGCTGCTGCTGCGCACCAAACTGCTCGGCGGCCGGCCGGGTGAACTGGACCGGTCGGCGCGCGACGCGGAGGAAGCGCTGGCGCTCTTCGAGGCGGCCGGGGACCTGTGGGGTACCGCCGAGTCCCTGTCCGCGCGCGGCGACATGTACGAGCGGCGCGGGCAGTACGCACTGGCGGACGCGGACTTCGAGCGCGCCATGGAGGCTTCCGCCCGGGTCGGGGCGGACGTGCAGGTGCCGGAGTTCAAGGCGAGGCTGGCGGCCGTACGGCTGGAGGGCACGTACGGGAAGGGGGACATGTACGACAGGGGCGACACGTACGAGAGGGATGACACGTACGGGAAGGACGACACGTACGGGAAGGACATCACGTACGGGAAGGACATCACGTACGGGAAGGACATCACGTACGGGAAGGACATCACGCACGGGAAGGACATCACGTACGGGACGGGCCAGGAGAGCGGCAGTGCCGAGGGGGCCGGCGCTTCCCTCTCTCTGCGGGTGCGGGAGGCCGAGCGGCTGCTGCTGGAAGCCGTGGCCGAGTCCCGGCCCTCCTCCGGCGAGACGCTGAGCACCGCGCGGCTGCTGCTGGCCCGGCACTACGGCCGGACCGGGCGCACCGGCCTCGCCCGGGAGCAGCTGTGGGAGGCCGAGCAGGCGTTCACCACCGGCACTCCGGCCCTCTTCACCGGGGTGGTGACCGGGCTGCACGGCTGGCTGGACTGTCTCGACGGGGACTTCACCCGGGCGCGCGAGCACGTGCGCCGGGCCGTACGGCAGCTCGCCGGCCTCGCGCCCCTGGTGGCTCCGCGCCTGCTGGCCCATCAGCTGCTCTGCGGCGGGTGGTCGATGGCCCACTCGGACGCGGCCGAGGACGGCGCCCGCCTGCTGGGTGCGTACGACCGTCACGCGCCCGGCGCCGACGGCTTCGGTCTCCAGCCGCTGCCGCCCGAGGCCGAGGCCCGGGTCCGGCAGCACGCCGAAGCAGCGCTGCGTGCCGTGCTGGGCACCGACGCGTACCGGCGTGCCCACGCCGAGGGCGGCGGCCTCACGGTGCATGAAGCCGTCGCCCTCGTCTGACGGGCGGCGCCGTCCGCCCTATTGCGCGTCGGCCAGCCGTTCCCGCGCGTCGGCCAGGTCGTCTTCCGTCGGCGCGTCGTCCTGGGTCAGCGCGCGCCGCCAGTAGCCGGTGAAATCGATGTCCCGCTTGTCCAGACCGCGGTCCTCGACGAGGTGCCTGCGCAGCGCGCGGACCGCGCCCGCCTCCCCGGCGAGCCAGGCGAACACCGACCCGGCCGGGAACCGGGCCCCGCGCACCGCCTCGACCAGCGGTTCCCCCGGCGCAGCCGGCCCCGTGCCCCGGTGCAGCCAGTGCACCGTCAGGTCCCCGCGAGTGTCGAAGGTCTGCTCGTCCGCCGCGTCCGTGACCTCGATGTACGCCACCGCGCGGGCGCCTTCGGGCAGCCACTCGGCCAGCGTGCCGATGGCCGGCAGTGCGGTCTCGTCCCCGGCGAGCAGCATCCAGTCGGCCGTGCCGAGCGGGACCGGCCGGGCGAAGTACGCCGACGGGCCGAACATGCCGAGCGTGTCACCCGGCGCCGCGCGGTGCGCCCAGCGGGTCGCCGGGCCATTCGCCGATCCGTTCTCCGATCCGCTCACCGGGCCGCCGTCCGGGCCGCCGTCCGATCCGCTCACCGGGCTGCCGTCCGGTCCGCTCACCGGTCCGCTGCCCGATCCACTGCCCGCGCCACTCACCAGGCCCGTACCGTGCAGCACGAAGTCGATGTCGATCGTGCCGGTCTCGGGGTGGTGCGCGCGGACGGTGTAGCTGCGCGTCCACGGCCGTTCGTCCTCGGGGATCGTCCGGAACGCCTGGTACCACCGCATCAGGTCGCCGTCGGCCGAGGCTTCCGGGAGCCGCGGGAGGCGCTGACCGTGCCGGGGGAAGTAGAGCTTCACCTGTTGGTCCGGCGCGTCCAGGCGGAATCCGGCGAGGTCGGGGCCGCCGAAGGTGATCCTGACCAGGTGCGGCGAGAGCCGCCGGACCGCGGTGACCTCGATGTACCGGACGGGGAGGGGTTCCGGCGAGGGAGTCTGCTGCTGCATCACTTCTCCTGAGGGGAGGGGCGGGCCACCGGCCCACTGCGGCGGTGGCGCCCTGTGCGGGACAGGGGCGAGGACAGGGACAGGGACAGGGGCAGGGACACGACCGTCGCAGCCGCCACCGACACGCCACCTACAGCTCACCTGCACGGCCAGGTACAGCACGTACGAGGGGCGCCCGCACGGGCAGCCGCCTCCCGCGTGCCGCGCGCGGCCCAGCTATCCGGGTGATTCGCCGCCAGGGCCGTCACGGTGGGCTCTCCACCGTCAATAGGTCTGCTGACAGCCGTCCCGCACGAGAACGGAACACCACACCATGCCCCTGCCCACGGACCGCCGCCGCCCGCACTCCCTCACCGCGGCGGGCATCCTGGCCCTCGCCGCCACCCTGGGCGCCGGAACCGCCCTCGCCGCCTCCCCCGTACACGCCGCGCCGCAGGCCCCCCAGGGCACGTCAGTGCGCGTGGGGACCGGCACCGCCGACTTCTGCCTCACCCCCGTTGCCACCCGCGCGCTCGCATCAGCCGGAATCCGCCTCGCGGCGGTCGCCCCGGCGAAGCTCACCGGCCCGGCCGGACGCCGGTGCGTGTCCGCGCCCATCGCGGGTGGCGCGTTCGACCTCCGCGCCGGCTCCGGGCACCTCACCTTCAGGGGCGGCTTCGACTTCGTACGCAAGGACAAGCGCCATCTGAAGATCGATTCCCTGCGGGCCGACCTCGCCACCTCGCGCGTCACCGCGAACGTGGGCGGCTCCAAGGCGCACCGGACCGACTTCCTGGCGTTCCGCGTGGACCGAAACCGGGTCAAGGTGAGTGGCGGACAGGTACGGGCGCAGCTGCCCTTCACCCTGACCCAGCGAGGCGTCGGCGCCTTCCGCGGCGCGTTCCAGGGACGTTCGCCGCTCGCCGCGGGCCAGCGGATGTTCGACGGGGACGGTACGGCCCGGCTCGGCACCGCCCGGAAGCACACCCCGGCCGCCCCTGGTGAGCAGGCGCCGGGCGCCGCGCGCAAGCAGACGCCCGACCCCGCGCGGAAGCAGAATCCCGCAGCCCCGCAGACGTCCGGAACTCCGCAAACCTCCGGAACTCCGCAGATTTCCGGAACCCCGCAGACTTCGGGGACCCCACGGAAGCAGACCCCCGGCACCCCGCAGACTTCCGGGACTCCGCAAACTTCGGGGACCCCGCGGAAGCAGACCCCCGGTACCCCGCAGGGCCAGCCACCGGCCGTCGCACCCCGCCCGCTCAGCGACCCGGCCGTCGACCCGGTGAACGACGTGGCCATGAACCCGCTGCGCCAGGTGTCGTCCGACTGACCCCGCTGCCCGTGGCGGTGGCGGCCTGACCGGGCGTCACTGCCGCGGGACGTCGACGCCGGCCGCGCGCAGGTTCGCCTCGATCAGCGTGTTCAACCGGGCGATGGACGGTGCCTGGTCCTCCCCGTGCCGGTTGACCAGCCGGTACCGCGCGGCGGCGTCGGTCTGCTTCCCGAAACCGGCCGGCATCGTCAGCCGCGCGCGGTCGGCCAGCAGTTTGTCCGTCAGCGCGGACGCCAGTTCCTCGATCCGCGGGTCGTCCGGCTCCCAGGACCGCGCGTCCCAGCCGCGCCGGGTCAGCTCGACGTGTTCGGGATCGTCGAGGAGGAGTTCGAGCCGGGTCAGGAAGCTGTCGACGATCTCCGGGACCAGCGCCCGGGCCAGCACCAGCGCCTCCCGCTGAGCGGCCACGTAGTCGGGCCGGAAACCGAGTCCGGCGAGCCGGTCCAGGACCGCGCACGCCCGGTCGGGCAGCAGGACCCGGTCGCCATGGGTGAGCCGGTGCAGCGTGTCGCGGCGCGCGGTCAGGTCCTCGATCCGTTCGGTGAGCCGGCGGTGGACGTCGTCCAGGGCGGTGGCGAACCGCTCGGGACCGGCGTCGAGCAGGTCGGCTATCTCGGCCAGCGGCACGCCGGCCCCGGCCAGGGTGCGTGCCTGGATCAGCCGGAGCAGGTCGGCCGATCCGTAACGCCGGTAGCCGGAGCTGTCCCGTTCCGGCTCGGCGACCAGGCCGAGCCGGTGATAGTGCCGCACCGTCTTGACCGTGACACCGACGAAGGCGGCCGCCTGGCCGATCGTGAGTCCGTCCGCCATCGGCTCAGCCCGCCTTCCGGCACGAGAGGTGCGAGAGGTGCGAGGGACGAGAGGGGCGCGAGGGACGGGAGAGGCGCGAGGGACGGGAGAGGTACGGGGCGTACGGAGCGTACGAGTTGCGGACGATCACAGGGGGGAGAGTAGCGCGCCCGTCACCGCCCAGGGCATGTCCCCGACAGAGATTGACCTTGACCTTGGGTCAGGGTGGACGCTCATCGCAGCACCGCTTCGAAAGGGCCGGTGGCCGCGGGGCCACCGTTGCGCTGCCGAGCCGTGCCGGACGCCCACCACCGCGCCAAGAGGAATGAATGACCATGACCAAGACCCTCCGCACCACGCAGAACCCCACCACGCAGAACCCCGCCACGCACAACCCCACCACGGAGAACCCCACCACGGAGAACCCCGCCATGCAGAACCTGGCCACGGAGAACCGCACCACGGGGAACTCCGCCGCCGGACCGGACCGCCCGGCGCTGCGAAAGGTCCTCCAGGAGGTCGTCGACTCCGGCATCACCGGCATATCGCTGCGCGTGCACGACGAGCGGGGCGAGTGGACCGGCAGCGCCGGAGTGGCCGAGCTGGGCGGGTCCGCCGAACCGCCGGCCGACGGGCACGTACGGATCGGCAGCAACACCAAGACCTTCACCGCGACCCTGGTCCTGCAACTGGTGGCCGAGGGAAAGATCGCGCTGGACGCCCCGGCGGACGACTACCTGCCCGGCTTCGGGCTGGACCGGCGGATCACGGTGCGGATGCTGCTGCAGCACACCAGCGGGGTGTTCAACTTCACCGGCGAGTTCTACGAGGACGGGACGACGGTGCCCGGGATCCCCTCCACCATCTCGGGCAAGGAATGGGTGGACCAGCGGTTCCACACCTACCGGCCCGACGACCTGGTACGGCTGGCCCTGTCCAAGCCGGCCCGGTTCGAGCCGGGGACCGACTGGAGCTACTCCAACACCAACTACGTGCTGGCCAGGATGCTGGTCGAGGAGGTCACCGGCCGCTCGTGCGCCGAGGAGACGCGGGAGCGGATCCTGGTTCCGCTCGGCCTGTCGGGCACCATCGTGCCGGGCGCCTCGCCGGAGATCCCCCAGCCGCACGCCCACGCCTACTACCGGTACGAGGACGCCGGCCGGCCGGAGACGGTCGACGTCACCCGGGTCAACCCCTCCTGGATCTCCGCCGGCGGTGACATGATCTCCACCACCCGGGACCTCCACACGTTCATCTCCGCGCTGGCGGGCGGCAGACTCCTGCCGGCCCCGCTGCTGGCCGAGATGCGCGCGCCGCACCCCAAGAGCGGCTTCGGCCTGGGGCTGCGCGTGCAGGACACGGGCCCCGGCGGCGACACCCTCCTCTTCCACAACGGAGGCGCCGGCGGCCACGCGGCGTTGATGTACAGCACGCTCGACGGCAGCAGGACCCTGACCGCCTCGCTGAACTACGTGGACGACGCCGCGCTGTCTCTCACACTGCCGTTCCTGCGGGCGCAGGAACGGCTCGTCGAGGAGGTGTTCGGCGGCGGGCGGTCCGGCTCGGCCGACGAGCCTGCCGAGCCGGCCGAGCCGGCCGAGGCGGCGGGAACGAACGGCTGAGGCGGCCGAGGCGGGCCGGTCGACGGCGGGCCGGTCGGCGGGCCGAGCGACCTCGGCTTCGCCGTCAGTCCCGGTCGCGGTCGTGGTACGTACGCCGGGTGTGCTCGGTGTGCGCCCGCATGACGGCGGACGCCCGTGCCTCGTCCCGGTCGGTGATCGCCGCGATCAGCTCCCGGTGCTCGGCCCAGGACCGCTTTCCGCGCTGCCGGGCGACGGGCGTGTAGTACCAGCGCACCCGTCGCCCGACCTGCGCCGCCAGACCGGCCAGTACGGCGTTGCCGGCCAGCTCCATCACCTTGGCGTGGAACTCCGCGTTGGTGGCGACCGCGGTCTCCACCGCGTCGTCCCGTACCGCCTGTTCACCCTTGTCGCACAGCGCCGCCAGCTCCGCGATGCCGGCCGGCCCGGCGTTGGCGGCGGCGAGCCGGGCGGCCTCCGCCTCCAGCAGCGTCCGTACGGTGAACAGCTGGTCGGCCTCCTCCTCGGTGGGCTCGTGCACGAACGCGCCCTGCGCGGGGCGCAGATCGACCCAGCCCTCGGTGTTGAGCCGCTGGAGCGCCTCGCGGACCGGCTGCCGGGAGACCCCGAGATGTCCCGCCAGCTCGCTCTCGACCAGGTGCTGGCCGGGGCGCAGCGTGCGGGTGGTGATCAGTTCGAGGAGCGCTTCGTAGACGCGCTCGCGCAGCGGTCCGGGGCGTTCCAGTTTCGGTACGGCGCCCTGCGGCAGCCCTGTGGACAGCATCGAGTACCCCTCCGTGACGCGGCCGGGACGGTGTTCCCGCGCGGACGCCCGTACTGCGGACGCCGATTGGTTATCGTCTACAGTCTACCGACCGCGGACGCCCCGACGCAGGCCACTCGCAGAACCGCCGCCTTCCGGCCACCACGACCGGCCGCCTTCCGCCGCCTGCGCCCCGGACACCGGCAGGTGCTGCGAAACTACGACCGCTGGAACACCCTCGGTCCACCGCGGCTCCGCCCCACTCGGAGCCGCCGAGAGAAGCGGGTTGCCGATGCACGGAGGAACGGTCGCCGTCGTGGGCGGCAGCATCGCCGGCTGCGCCGCCGCACTCGCCGCACACCGGGGCGGCGCGGCGGAGGTCACGGTGTACGAACGGGCCGCCGGCCGGCTGGCGGACCGCGGCGCCGGGCTGGCCGTGCACAACGACCGCTACGCGGAGCTGGCGTCGGCGGGCTACCTGGACACCGGCATCCCGTGGCTGCAGCTCTGGCGGCGCCGCTGGTACACGCGCGACGGCGAACTGCCGCTCGGGCGGCCGGTGGGGGAACTGCCCTTTCCGTTCCGTACGTACAACTGGGGACCGCTCTGGCACGGGCTGCGCGCCCGGATGCCGGAGACCGCCGTGTTCCGCGGCGACAGCCTGGTCCGTACGGTCGAGTCCTCACCCGACGGCGCGACGGTGCTCCTTGAGGACGGCAGCGCCCACCACGCCGACCTGGTCGTCGGCGCGGACGGCTACCGCTCCGTGGTCCGCGGCGCCGCCTTCCCCGACGTACGGCCCGCGTACGCCGGGTACCTCGCCTGGCGCGGCGCGTTCCCCGCCGAGCGGCTGGCCGCACTCGGCCCGGACCCGGACGACGTCTGGCCGGTCGAGGACTGCGTCTTCGCCGTCTTCCCCGGCGGTCACGCCGTCATCTACCGCATCCCGGACGGCACCGGCGGCCACCGCGCCAACTGGGTGCTGTACGCCGTCCCGCCGCCGGACACCGCCCTCGGCCTGGTCTCCCCCACCAGCCTGCCGCCCGGCACCCTCAGCGAGGCGCTGCACGCCTGCTTCGCGCAGATCACCGCGGAACTCCTGCCGCCCTACTGGGGTGGCCTGCTCCAGCTCACGCGGCCCGAGGAGCTGTTCATCCAGCCGATGTACGACTTCACGGCGCCCCAGTACGCCGCGGGTCGCCTGCTGCTCGCCGGGGACGCGGCCACGGTCGCCCGCCCGCACACCGGCAGCGGCGCGGTGAAGGCCCTTCAGGACGTCACCGTGCTGGAGACGGCGATCACCGCCGCGAGCACCTGGTCCGAGGTGTCCGCCGCGTACGGGGCCGCGCGCGGTCCCGTAGGAGTCTCGATGATGGAGCTGGGCCGCCGGCTGGGCGAGGCCCTCGTCCTGGGGAGCCCGGACTGGCGGACGGTGGGCCAGGCGCAGCTGGACGCGCTGTGGGCAGGCGCGGGCGCGGCCGCGTTCGGCGGGCGCGTACTGCGGGGAGCGGACGGGCAGCGCGCAGCACACGGGACGGTGCGGTAGGGGCAGCGGGGCGCGTACTTCCCGGCGGCGGGCTGCGGGGCGCGTAGGCACCGGCGGCGGGCGACGGGGCGCGTACGCACCGGCGGCGGGCGATGGATCTCGTAGGCGCTGGCGGCGGGCGACGGACCTCGTGGGCCCTGGCGGCGGGCGACGGACCTCGTACAAGCTGCCGACCGCGTACCGGACAATGGAACCGCCGAGACCGGCCCGCTGCCACGGGCCGGCGCACCAGGACGGACGGGACTGATCAGACATGGGACGGGTCACCGAGCGACGCCGCGTCATCCGCATCCGCGACGGAGCCGTGAGCGCACGCCCGGACACCCTCGTCGGCGAGGAGCCGCTGGAGATCCGCCTCGGCGGCAGGCCGCTCGCCGTCACGATGCGCACGCCGGGCGACGACTTCGCGCTGGCCGCGGGCTTCCTCGTCAGCGAGGGCGTGCTGGGGAGCGACGGGGAGCTGGCGAACATCGTGTACTGCGCGGGCGCCACCGAGGACGGGTCGAACACGTACAACGTGGTGGACGTGCAGCTCGCGCCCGGCGTGCCCGTCCCCGACATCTCCCTGGAACGCAACGTCTACACGTCGTCGTCCTGCGGCCTGTGCGGCAAGGCGAGCCTGGACGCGGTCCGCACGTCCGCCCGCTGGCACCTGGACCCGCCCGCCGACGCCGCGGCCCGCATCACGCCCGCGACCCTGACCGCCCTCCCCGGCCGGCTGCGGGCCGCGCAGCGCGTGTTCGACCGGACCGGCGGGCTGCACGCCGCCGCGCTCTTCGACTCCGACGGCGAACTCCTCGACGTCCGCGAGGACGTGGGCCGCCACAACGCCGTCGACAAGGTCGTCGGCCGCGCCCTCCAGGAGGGCCGGCTGCCGTTGCGCGACACCGTCCTGATGGTCTCGGGCCGGGCGTCGTTCGAACTCGTACAGAAAGCGGTCATGGCGGGCATCCCGGCCCTCGCCGCCGTCTCCGCGCCGTCCTCCCTCGCCGTCGACCTGGCCGTCGAGAGCGGTCTGACGCTGGTCGGGTTCCTGCGGGGGACGTCGATGAACGTGTACGCGGGCGAGGAGCGGATCGCGCTGGGCGCGGCGGCGGGGAGGGCCTGAGAGCGGGGTGCGAGCCGGGGAGGGCTGAGCGCGGGGCTCGGACCGGACAGAGCCCGAGCGCGGGGGGGCGAGCCGGGGAGGGCTGAGCGCGGGGTACGAGCCGGACAGGGCCTGAGCACGGGGTGCCAACCGGACAGAGCCCGAGCGCGGGGTTCGGACCGGGCAGCACGTCAGCCCGCCCCCGGCTCCCCCTCCGAGCCCGCCCCCGACTTCCCCTTCGGTTCCGCCCCCGGCTCCACCACCCGCGCGAGCAGCGCCATCAGCTGCTCCCGCTCGGCCGGGGTGAGG
This sequence comes from Streptomyces paromomycinus, assembly GCF_003865155.1. NCBI lineage: Bacteria > Bacillati > Actinomycetota > Actinomycetes > Kitasatosporales > Streptomycetaceae > Streptomyces > Streptomyces paromomycinus. The sequence goes on from NZ_BHZD01000001.1 coordinate 1,643,357, forward strand.
CCCGCGGTCAGCTCGTCGTTGGCCCGGTCGCCCAGTTCCTCCGTACGCCGGAGCCGGTGCCGCCCCGCCGCGGAGATCTCGACGGCGTTCTTGCGCCGGTCCTTCGGGTCGGGGGTGCGCGTCACCAGCCCGTCGGCCTGGAGGTCGTTGACGACGGCGACCATGTCCTTGGGGTCGATGCCCACACTGCGGCCCAGTTCGGCCTGGGAGACGGGCCCCAGTTCGCCGACGGCCGAGAGCACCGCGTGGTGCATCATCCGCATCCCCTCCTCGGCCAGCGCCTCCGCGACGAGGCGGTGGCCGCGGGCCGCCGCGCGGCCGAGCAGCCAGCTGGGGAGGGAGCGGATGCGGGAGGGGGCGTACGGAGTCTCGGGCATGGGACCAGCCTATCCGCAAAACCATTGGGTGCCCCAACAAACACTGCTACCGTTGGGGCACCCAATGGTTCTCGGGCGATCCGATCCCGGGCGACCGCCCCTGCGTGGCGTCCGGCCGCGCCCACCCTCCCGGAGGTGCCCGTGCGGCGAGTCCGTTTCCATTCCTACGGCGGACCCGAAGTCCTGCGCGTCGAGGAGACCGAGGTCCCCGTGCCGGGCCCCGGCGAACTGCTCGTCCGTACGGAGGCCATCGGCGTGACGCTGCCGTCCGTCCGCCGGACGCGCGGTGACGGGAACGGCGGTGGCGTGCCGCTCCCCGCCGTGCTCGGCGGCGAGGTGGCCGGTGCGGTCGTCGGCCTGGGCCCGGACGTCACCGGGTTCGCGGTCGGCGACCGTGTCACCTCGCTCTCCTTCACCGGCTCGTACACCGAGGCGGCCACCGTGCCCGCCGCGATGGCCGCCCGCATACCGGACGCCGCGGCCGCCGTGGACGCCGTCGCCCTGGTACGCGGCGGACAGGTCGCGCTCGCAGCGCTGGCCACCGCCGCCCCGGCCGACGGGGAGTCGGTGCTGATCACGGGCGCGGCCGGCGCCACCGGGCACCTGGCGGTGCAACTGGCCAAGCTGCGGGGCGTGTCGCGGGTGGTGGCGGCCGTCAGCTCCGCCGCGAAGGCGGACTTCCTGTACGGGCTCGGCGCCGACGAGGTCGTGACGTACGAGGACGCGTCCTGGGGCGAGCCCGTCGACATCGTCCTCGACGGCGTCGGCGGGGAGCTGCTGCCGCGCGCGGTGGCGGCCCTCGCGCCGGGCGGACGGCTGGTGTTCTTCAACTCGGGCGGCGGTACGGTCCCGGCCTACGACCTCCTCGCGGGCGCCAAGACGATCACCGGCCTCACCATGGCGCGGTTCGCCGCCACCCGCCCGGAGCGGTACGAGCGGCACGGCGCCGAGCTGTGGGACCACTTCTTCGCCGGGCGCCTGCGAGCCGCCGTGCACGCCCGGGTTCCGCTGGCCGAGGCGGCCCGCGCGCACGAGATCATCGAGACCCGCGCCAACCTCGGCAAGGTCGTACTGATCCCCTGAGCAGTCCTCACGGCGAGAGCCGTACTGATGTGCCCGCCGTGGTGCGGACGGGGGAAATCCGGCCGGGTGCGAAGAACCGCCGCGTGTGGCTTGTGGCGGTGCCGGGGGCCCAGTAGCTTCCTGCGCACTGGAGAGCGGACATGGGACGTCCTACGTCGGATGTCCGGCACCGGTCATACGTCTGGTCATCGTCCGGTCGTACGTCTCCTCTCTCATCCTCCGCGACGCCTCGCCGATGCCTCGCCGATGCCTCGAAGGGCAGGTCGGATCATGACGTCACCGTTCCGCGCACACGACAACCACCGCCGCAGACCCGCCACCGGGGCCGGCGCCCCCGCCCACGGCGGCCCCCGGGCCCGGATCGGCACCCGGCCCCGGGTCCGCACCCTGGCCGCGCTCGCCACGGCGGCCGCCGTCCTCGTCCCGGTGGCCACCGCCCAGGCCCGTCCGGCGCCCCCCGCCGCCACCTCCCGTACCGCCTCCCCCGCCACCGGCTTCGAGCAGCAGGTACTGTTCAAGGCGTCCCAGGAGCACGGCTACGCGTGCTTCCGCATCCCGGCGATCGTCCGGTCCACCGCCGGCACCCTGCTGGCCTTCGCCGAGGGCCGGGTGCGCGACTGCGGAGACGCCGGCGACATAGACCTCGTACTGAAACGCTCCACCGACGGCGGCCGCACCTGGGGCCCCCTCCAGGTCGTCAACGAGGGCGGCGGGGACACCCACGGCAACCCCGCCCCCGTCGTCGACCGCGAGACCGGCCGCATCCTGCTCGCGGAGACCTACAACAAGGGCCGCCCCGACGCCGCGAACTGCGGCGTACCCTGCGACCGCACCCCGCACCTCCAGTACAGCGACGACGACGGCGCCACCTGGTCCGCGCCCCGCGACCTGACCGCCGAACTCCGGCCCGCCGGCTGGAACTCCTGGTACGCCACCGGCCCCGTGCACGGCGTCCAGCTCGCCCGCGGACGGCACGCCGGACGCCTGGTCCTCACCGTCAACGCGGAGAGCTACGCGGGCGGCCGGACAACCGCCAACCACGCGGCACTCGTGCTCAGCGACGACGGCGGCGACAACTGGCGCGTCGGCGCCGTGGACAGCTACCCGATCGCCGCCGACGGCACGTTCCGTCAGAAGCCGTCCGAGATGAGCCTGCTGGAACGTTCCGACGGCTCGGTGTACGTCAACGCGCGCGAGCAGGACGGCACCGACCTCGGCCACCGCACGGCGGCCGTCAGCCACGACGGCGGCGAGACCTTCGCCCGGCCCTTCCGCACCCTGCCCGACCTGTACGCGCCGATGGTGCAGGGCTCGGTGCTACGGCTGCCGGCACCCGGCTCCGGCAAGGCAGGCCGTACGCTGCTCGCCGCGCCCGCCGACCCGGACCGCCGCCGTACCATGACCGTCCGCTCCTCCTACGACGAGGGCCGCACCTGGGAAGGCGTCGACCGGGGCGCCCGGGTCACCACCGACTGGTCCGGCTACTCCGACCTGGTGTCCGTCGCGCCCGGCTCGACCGGTCTGCTGTACGAGGGCGGCGCGGCCGACGCCCGGGACGAGATCCGCTTCGCGCGCTTCACCGACGACTGGCTCGGCCCGCGCCGCGCCCCCGACCCGACGACGCCCGACCACGGGCGGCACGCCCGTCCGGCGCTCGCCCTGGGCGGCGCCCGGCCGGCCGCCGGCCGCTTCGGCGACGGGCTCTCCTTCGACGGCCGGGACGACGCCGTACGGCTGCCCTTCCGCCGCGCACTGCCCCTCGGCAGCGGCGACTTCACGTGCAGCCTCTGGTTCCGCTACCGCGCCGCCTCCGGTGAGCAGCCCTTCCTGTGGATGGGCGGGGTGGGCAGCCGCAGTCCGCAGGTGGCGCTGCGCGGCGACCCCGCGCGTAACCGGGTCGTCGCCCACATCACCGCGCTCGACGGGGCCCGGCCGCCCGCCACCGCCGAGGTCGCCGCCACCGCCGCGTACAACGACGGCGCGTGGCACCACCTGGCGCTGCGGCGCACCGGCGGACGGCTGACACTCACCGTCGACGGCGCCGAGACCCGCACGGTCCCCGACGTGCCGGGCTCCGTGAGCCGCACCTCGGTCTTCGGCGTCCACGCGGGCCAGAAGGTGGACAGCCGCTCCCAGCTCTCCGGCGACCTGGACGAGGTGCGGGTCTACGGGCGCGCGCTGGACGACGACGAGCTGGCACGCGTACGCGGGGACAACGCCCGCGTCCCCGGTCCCGTCGTCCTGCACCTGCCGCTGGACCGGGTGGACGAGGAGGACTGACGACCCGTCACATCACGGGTGTGCGCCGGTAGTCACGGAGCGGAGTGGGCCGGTCGTACCGCACCGGCCTGCTCCGCGCCGCCTGGATCGACACCAAGCCGCGGCCGCACCCCCGCCTCTCGCTCGCCGGGCTCGGTCAGATCCCCGGGCCCGCCCCCGGTCCCGGACTCCCGATCATCGGGCGCCTGTGCCGCGTACCGCTTCGCGAGGACCGCGCAGACCATCAGCTGCATCTGGTGGAACAGCATCAGCGGCAGCACCGCCAGCCCGGCCTGCGCGCCGAACAGGACACTGGCCATGGGGAGCCCGGCGGCCAGGCTCTTCTTCGAGCCTGCGAACGTGATGGCGATCCGGTCGCCGCGGGCGAACCCGGCCTTCCTGGAACCGTAGGACGTGATCGTCAGCATCAGGGCCAGCAGGACGGCCTCGACGGCCAGCAGGCCCAGCAGGCGCCACGGCGAGACCTGGTGCCAGATGCCCTGGACCATGCCCGTGCTGAAGGCGGTGTAGACGACGAGGAGTATCGAGCCGCGGTCGACGAGGCCCAGGATCTTCTTGTGGCGGGTGATGAAGCCGGTGATCCAGCGGCGCAGCAGCTGGCCGGCGAGGAACGGCACCAGGAGCTGGAAGACGATCGAGACCAGTGAGCTCGCCGAGAACCCGCCGCCGTCACTGCCCAGGAGGAGCGCCGCAAGCAGCGGTGTCACGACGATCCCGATGAGGCTGGAGAAGGAGCCCGCGCAGATCGCCGCCGCGACGTTGCCGCGCGCTATGGAGGTGAAGGCGATCGAGGACTGCACGGTGGAGGGCACCAGGCACAGGAAGAGCAGGCCGGTGTAGAGGGGCTGCGTCAGGAGGTACGGGACGAGGCCGCCGGCGGCCAGCCCCAGCAGGGGGAAGAGGACGAACGTGCACGCCAGCACCGTCAGATGCAGTCGCCACTGGCGCATCCCGTCCACCGCCTCCCGCGTGGAGAGCCGGGCGCCGTAGAGGAAGAAGAGCAGCGCCACGGCACCGGTCGACGCGTCGTCGGCGACGGTGGCGGCCGCACCGCGGGCGGGGAGCAGGGCCGCGAGGCCGACGGTACCGACGAGGGCCAGGATGAATCCGTCCACGGGGAGCCAGGAGGGGATTCTGAGCTGAGGGCGGCGCATGTTCTCTCTTCGCGGGTGGGGCGGGTGGGGCGAGGGGGCGAGGGGCGGACAGTGCGGGAGGGGCTGACGATGCAGGTGCGGCGAGCGGTGCAGGTGGGTTGAACGGTGCAGGTGGTGTGGACGGTGCCCTCTCCAGCCTGCCTGGTGGTACAGCCATCGGGAAGCCCTCTCACCGTGGTGACTGTCATCATGATGTGTGATGAACGATGGTGTGATGATGCGCGGAGACGCGTGATGAGTGACCGGACCGGGGCCATGTTCGATCCCGTACAGCTGCGGACGTTCCTCGCGGTGGCGCAGACGCTGAGCTTCACGCAGGCCGCGCACCGGCTCGGCCTGCGGCAGTCCACCGTGAGCCAGCACGTGCGCAAGCTGGAGGACGCGGCCGGGCGGCGGCTGTTCGCCCGGGACACCCATGCCGTGGACCTCACCGAGGACGGTGAGGCGATGCTCGGCTTCGCCCGCACCATCCTGGAGGCCAACGAACGGGCCGCGGGCTTCTTCACGGGCACGCGGCTGCGCGGCCGGCTGCGGTTCGGGGCCTCGGAGGACTTCGTGCTGACCCGGATGCCGGAGGTGCTGGAGGAGTTCCGGCGCGACCACCCCGAGGTGGACCTGGAGCTGACGGTCGAACTCTCCGGGACGCTGCACGAACTGCTGGCGGCCGGCCGTCTCGACCTCGTACTGGCCAAGCGGCGCCCCGGCCCGGCACGCGGCCGGGCGGAGGCGCCCACCGGCCGGCTCGTCTGGCGGGACCGGCTGGTGTGGGTCGGCACGGACCGGCTGCGGCTGGACGCGCGGCGGCCGGTCCCGCTGGTGGTGTTCCCGCCGCCGGCGGTGACCCGGGCCCGCGCGCTGGAGGCGCTGGAGCGACAGGGCCGCGACTGGCGCATCGCCTGTACGAGCGGCAGCCTCAACGGCCTGATCGCGGCCACCCGGGCGGGCCTGGGCGTGATGGCCCACAGCCTCGGCATGATCCCGCCCGGCCTGGGGCGGGTGCCGTCCCGGGCCGGGTTGCCGGATCTCGGCGGGGTGGACTTCGTCCTGCTGCACGGGGAACGGGACGGTGCGGCCAGGGGCCCGGCGGACGCGCTGGCCGACGCGATACTGGCGGGCGGCGACCGACTGCAGTTGCCGTGACGGCGCGGCCGCGGCGAGCCGCCGTCCCTCCGACCGACGGAGAACGCCGGAGAACGCCGGAGTACGGCGGAGTACGGCGGAGTACGGCGGACGGCCGCCCCGCCCGTACCGGCGCGCTCGCCCGGAAAAGACGCGCCGGGCCACGAAGAGATTTGGTGCAGATCCGGTCCCGGCGTCGTGATCGTCGGGGGCACGGCGCCCCCGACGATGTCCGGGCTTCTCCTGAGTAGCCCGTTTTCGCCTCATGACCAGCGACTACGCCACCGGTCCGGCCGGCCGGCCGCCCCTCCCGCGGGCCGCGGTGTTGGGGTACGGTCTCGGCCCGGTGAGAAGCACGTCGAGGAGCTGGGTCATTGCGCGAGTTCTCCGTCCCGCCTTTGGCGACGGCGCCCCGCGTCGGCGGGTTGGCGGACGCTGTGTTCGATCATGCCGGCTCGGATCCCGGCCGGACCGCGCTGGCGCGCAAGGACGACGCCGGCCGGTGGCAGGACGTGACCGCGGCGCAGTTCCGTGACGAGGTGCTGGCCCTGGCCAAGGGGCTGCTCGCGCAGGGCGTCCGGTTCGGCGACCGGGTCGGGATCATGTCCCGTACCCGCTACGAGTGGACGCTGTTCGACTTCGCCCTGTGGTCCGTGGGCGCCCAGCCCGTACCGCTGTATCCCACCTCGTCCGCCGAGCAGGTCTTCTGGATGCTGCACGACGCGGGGGTGTCGGCCTGCATGGTGGAGCACGAGGACCACGCGATGACCGTCGGCTCGGTCATCGACCGGCTGCCGCAGCTGCGCCGCCTGTGGCAGCTGGACGCCGACCCGGTCACCGAGCTGACGGCGGCGGGCGCGCACCTGGAGGACGACGTGGTGCACCGCCACCGGATGGCGGTCACCCCGGACGCGACCGCCACGGTCATCTACACCTCCGGCACCACCGGCCGCCCGAAGGGCTGCGTGATCAGCCACGCGAACTTCATGGCCGAGGCCGACAACGTCGTCCAGCGCTACGAGACGGTGTTCCACTCCAGGCCCGGCGACGAGGCGTCCACCCTGCTGTTCCTGCCGCTCGCCCATGTCTTCGGCCGGATGGTGCAGGTCGCGGCGGTACGCGGGCGGGTCAAGCTCGGCCACCAGCCCGAGCTGTCCGCCGCCGCCCTGCTGCCGGACCTCCAGTCGTTCCGGCCCAGCTTCATCCTCGCCGTGCCGTACATCTTCGAGAAGGTCTTCGCGGCGGCCCGGCGCAAGGCCGAGGCGGAGGGGCGGCTCGGCCCGTTCGAGAAAGCCGTCGACGTGGCGGTCCGCTACGCCGAGGCGCTGGAGCACAAGGCGTTCGGCACCGCGTCCGGACCCGGCGCGCCGCTGCGCATGCAGCACCAGCTCTTCGACAAGCTGGTCTACAGCAAGGTGCGGGAGGCGATGGGCGGCCGGGTGCGGCACGCCATGTCGGGCGGTTCGGCGATGGAGCGCCGGCTCGGGCTGTTCTTCGCCGGCGCCGGTGTGACCATCTACGAGGGGTACGGCCTGACGGAGTCCACCGCCGCCGCCACCGCCAACCCGCCCGAGCGCACCCGCTTCGGCACGGTCGGCTCCCCCGTCCCCGGGACGACCGTGCACATCGCCGAGGACGGCGAGATCTGGCTGCACGGCGGCCAGGTCTTCCAGGGCTACCTGAACAACGCGCGGGCCACCGACGCCGTCCTGCGCGACGGCTGGCTGGCCACCGGCGATCTCGGCGCGCTCGACGAGGACGGCTACCTGACGATCACCGGCCGGAAGAAGGAGATCCTGGTGACCTCCGGCGGCAAGACTCTCTCCCCGGTCGTCCTGGAGGAGCGGGTCCGGGCGCACCCGCTGGTCGCCCAGTGCATCGTCGTCGGCAACGACCGCCCGTACGTGGCCGCGCTGGTGACGCTGGACCCGGAGGCGGTCGGGCACTGGCTCAGGATGCGCGGCAAGCCGGAGCTGCCGCCGACCGACCTGGTGCACGACCCCGACCTGGAGACGGAGATCCGGCGGGCCGTGGTCGCCGCCAACACGCTGGTCTCGCAGGCCGAGTCGATCCGTACGTTCCGGATACTGGCGCACCAGTTCAGCGAGGAGCACGGTCTGCTGACGCCGTCGCTCAAGCTGAAGCGCAAGGCCATCGAGGCGGCGTACGCGACGGAGGTGGAGGCGCTGTACCGGGCGTGAGGGGGCACGAGGGGCCGCACGGTCGTACCCCCGCCTCCCCCGCGCGGCGGAGGCGGTTCGTCCCCCGGCCGGAGGTGCCGTCCGGGCGCCGCCGGGAGGCTCGTGTCATGAACACCGAACAGCTCATGGGCCGCCAGGTCCTCCTGGGGCGCGTGGCCGTCGCGGCCTGCGCCCCGTACCTCCTCCTCAAACTGCTGTGGATCCTGGGCCATGACCTCGGCATCGTGGACGTGGGCAGGGCCGGCCGGGGCACCTGGATCGCGGCCAACGCCGTCACGTTCCTGATGGACGCCGTCGCCGCCGCCATCGCGTACACCCTCACCCGCCCGTCCGGCCTGCGGGCCCCCGCCTGGCTGCTCGCACTGCCCCTGTGGATGGCGGCCGGGCTGCTCACGCCCTTGATGATCACCGTGCCCACCGGCTCCGCCGTCGCCGCCCTGACCGGCGCGGCGAATCCGATGGCATCCGGCGACTTCCTCGAACCCTGGGTCTACGTGCTGGTCTACGGCGCCTTCATCGTCGAGGGCCTCACCCTGCTGAGCGCGTTCTGGCTCTACGCGCACCGGCGCTGGGGCACGCTGCTGCGGCGGCGGCTGGAGTCCGTACCCGCTCCCGCCGCTGGTGTACGGGCGGCACGGCGGTTGCTCGGTGTGCCCGCTGCGGTGCTCCTCGCCGTACTCGGCATCGTCGACGTGCTGTGGGGCCTCGGGGTGCCGACGGGCCCCGGAGCGGCGGCCCTGCCCGCGCGGAGCGTCGTCACGGCCACGTCCGGCGTGGTCCAGGGCCTGCTGGCGCTGGCCGGCGCGGCCGGGCTGGCCGCTCTCCTCTTTCCCCACCGGGGGCGGCTGCGGCGGCTGCGTACGCGGGTGCCGCTCGCGCTGGCCTGGCTGGGCTCCGCGACGGTGTTCGCGTGGGGCGGGACGATGTGGCTCTCGTGGACCGTGGCCGACGCCCTGACCGGCGGCGGGCCGGCTCCCACCCGCGGCCTGCCCGGCCTGGCGGGCGCCCTGGAGCTGGTCACGGGGCTGGTCGTGCTCTGCCTCGGCGCCCTCACCCTGGCCGCCGAGACGGCCCGTACGGCGTCCTCGTCCGCACCCGCGCCGGAAGGTGTCGGCACGGGCTGAACTTTTCCGCACGTACCGAAGGTGCGCGGGAATGCTCCGTACGGGATGATCGTTGACGTTGGAGAACATGTACGACGACCTAAGGATCGAATCGCTCGTGAGCAAGGTCCCCCACATCACCCTCAACAACGACGTCGCCATGCCGCAGCTCGGCTACGGCGTCTGGCAGGTGCCGGACGACGAGGCCGCCACGGCCGTCGGCCACGCCCTGGAAGCCGGGTACCGCAGCATCGACACCGCCGCGATCTACGGCAACGAGGAGGGCACGGGGAAGGCGCTCGCCGCCTCCGGCATCGCGCGTGACGAGCTCTTCGTGACGACGAAGCTGTGGAACGACGAGCAGGGCTACGACGCGACCCTGCGCGCCTTCGACACCTCCCTCGGCAAGCTGGGCCTGGAGTACGTGGATCTGTACCTGATCCACTGGCCGATGCCCGCCAAGGACACGTACGTGGACACGTACCGGGCGTTCGAGAAGATCTACGCAGAGGGCCGCGCCAAGGCCATCGGCGTCTCCAACTTCCAGCCCGCCCACCTGGAGCGGCTGATGGGCGAGACGTCCGTCGTGCCCGCGGTCAACCAGGTCGAGCTGCACCCGCAGCTCCAGCAGTCCGAGCTGCGCGCCTTCCACGCCCGGCACGGCATCGCGACCGAGGCCTGGTCGCCGCTGGGCCAGGGCAAGGACCTCCTGAAGAACACGACCGTCACCGGGCTCGCCGAGAAGTACGGGCGCACCCCCGCGCAGATCGTGCTCCGCTGGCACCTCCAGCTCGGCAATGTCGTCATCCCGAAGTCCGTGACCCCGTCCCGGATCAAGGAGAACATCGACGTCTTCGGCTTCGAGCTGGACGACGCCGACCTGTCCGCCCTCGCGGCCCTGGACTCCGGCACCCGCCTGGGCCCGGACCCGGACACCATGAACGGCTGAGACGCCTGCCCGGACTCCGGTCCGGTGCGGCACCTTCCGGCGCCGCCGCCCCACCCGGGACGGCGGCGCCGCCTTTTCCGTCCCGTCCGTTCCATCTCCTCCTCGCGTCCCTCCCAGCTCACACCCGGTTTCCCGGTTTCCCACGCCCCGCGGGGGACGGGAAACCCCTTGGCCCGCAGCCCGGCGCGGGACGAAGGTCAGGGTGCCGGGTCCGGGCAGCCGACGGCCCCGGCGCACCGAGGATCACCCAACGGAGGAGCTTCAGATGATCCGCATTCCCCGCGCCGCCGCCGCTCTCGCGGCCACCGCGGCCGTCTTCGCCCTCGGCGGCGGCACCATGGCCACCGCCGCCGGTCCGGCCCCTGCCCGCCAGACAACCTCGCCCGCGGTCCAGGCCGTCGTCTGCACCGTCAACGACAACGGCGTCAACTACCGCGGCGGCCCGGGCACCGGCTACCCGGTGCTGGGCCAGGTGAACCGGGGCCAGAAGATGAACGCGCGCGGCACCGAAGGCTCCTGGGTCATGGGTGACCTGTGGGGCGGCCGCACCGGGGTGTGGATCCACCGCGCCTACCTGGACTGCTGAGGACCGGCCCGCCGGCCCGGCCACAGGCCCGCGCTCCGGGCCGGCGAGCTGATCACACGGCGGGGTGGTGGAGGGGTCTTCCCGGCCGGGAGGGCCACCACCCCGCCCGGCACCGGCCGGCCGCCGTTCGGCCACGTCCTGCCCATCGCGCACGAGAGCACACCGACGGGGGCGTGCGCGGCAGGCCATGGACGTGGCTCTACGGGGGGCGGCGGCCGGGCGGTGCCGTCGCGTCCCGCCCGCTCCCAGGGCGGGGCGCTCAGTCGACGAAGATGCAGAAGGGGTGGCCCGCAGGATCGGCATAGACCCGGAAGGGTTCTTCCGGCCCCTGCTTGTTGTCGGACAGCAGGCGGCCGCCGAGGCTCAGGACCCGTTCGTGCTGCGCCGTGAGTTCCTCGACCGACGACACGCTCAGATCCAGGTGCAGCTGCTGCGGCACCGGCCCGTCGGGCCACGTCGGCCGCGTCAGCCGGCCGACGTGCTGGAAGGCCAGCCGCGGCCTGCCGTCGGCGGTGTGCAGTACCAGCCAGTCCTGCCCCCGTTCGTCGGGTCGCCCCGCCTCGGGCGGTTCGTCCCCGGGCCTGTAGACCAGGCCGAGCAGCGAGCGGTAGAACTCCGCCAGCCCCCGGATGTCGGTGCTGTCCAGCACCACCTGGTGCAGAGTCAGCGCGTTCGCTCCGGACAATGTGATCACCTCTGACAGCGGGTGTCCCCCGCGCGCCGGTCGGAAACAGAAGCGATCGTCATTTACCGTCCTGCCCCGCCCGGCGGCCGGCCGCCGGGCCGTCAGGCCGCTCGTGCCGTGTGGAAGGTCTGGGCGGAGAGCCAGAAGAGGTCCGGGCGCCGGGCGATGCCCGCCGGGTCGTCCGGGTCGAGGAGGCGGGCGAGGGTGGCACGGTCCTCCTCGTCCAGGTCGTCGCCGGCCTTCTCGGCGAAGCGGGAGAGCAGCAGGGTGAGTTGGGCCCGTCCGGCCGGGGCGAGCGGGGCGGGCAGGTCGAGCAGGAAGCTGCGGCTGTGCGGGGAGCGCAGGCCCGCGGCGGTCAGGAGGGCGGGCCAGTCCTCGACGACGGCCCGGCTGCCGGGCAGCGCGGCGCGCATCTGGGCGAACCAGTCCTCCTGCACCGCGTCGAGACGCGCCTGGAAGCCGGGACGGCCGATGCCGAAGTCGCGGGGCAGGAACCGGGGGGCGAGGCCGCCTTCGGACGCGACGAGCAGCCCGCCCGGACGGAGCCGCCGGGCCAGCGCGGCCACGGCGGCCGCCTGGTCGCCGACGTGGTGCAGGGCCTTGCTGGACCAGATGAGGTCCGCGTCCCCGACGGCGTCGATGTGGTCGGGCAGCTCGGCCACCTGGGTACGGAACCGGTCGCCGAGGCCCAGCCGGGCGGCGCGTTCCCGGGCCCGTCCGAGGAGCGCCTCGGTCGGGTCCACCGCCACGATCTCGGCCTGCGGGAACGCCTGGGCGAGCAGGCAGCTGGTGACGCCGGGGCCGCTGCCGACGTCGAGCACCCGGCGGACCTCGTCGGGCCCCGGGCCGGACGACTGCGTCAGCAGGTCCCGGAGCCAGGCGGTGGCCTGTTCGAGGAGCGGGGTCAGGAACTCCGCCTCGCCTTCGAGGTAGGCGGCGAGCGCGTCCCAGTCCATGTGCGTGTGGTCGTGGTGGTGGCCGTTGCCCTGACCATGGTCGTGGCCGTGCTCGGGCGCCGGGGTGGTGGTGCCGTGGTGGTGGTCCGTCATGGTGCGAGCGTCCGGCAGGGCGGGCCATAAGGCAAACATCCTTGCTGGTCCGGCAAAACACCCCGCCTTCTGGGCCGCCGGACCGCCCACCGTAAGGTTCTGCTCCGTGGGAACTCCAGGATGGATACCGCCGACCGAGACGGAACGGCGGTTGTGCGAGGCCGGTGCGCGGGGCGACCGGGAAGGCCAAGTCGCGGCCGTGGCCGGCGAGGACCTGTATCTGGCGGTGCCCCAGCAGGGCCAGGACCCGCTGCCGGTCTACGAGGACCCGGCCGGCGGCGGTACGTGCATCCCCGTGACGACCCGCGGCATGCTGCCGCCCTGGCACCCCCAGCAGCTCTTCGACCGGGTCACGGTGGAGGAGCTGGCGCAGGACTGGCCGAACGACCGGTGGAACCTGGCGGTCAACCCGGGTACGCCGTGTGCCGCGTACCTGCCGGCCACCGCCGCGCACCGCGGCGCCTGGACGCGCATCCGCGCCCAGTACGGAGTCCGTCCCGGCGGGCTGCTCACCACCCACCTCGGCGGTCCGCTGCACGGTCCGCTCGCCCAGGGACTCGCCTGCGGCGCCCCGGTCGCCGTGCACCACAGCGTGCCGTGGAACGAACTGGGCACCGCCTTCCTCGACTACGCGGCCGACGCCCAGCTGCTGCACGAGCAGTGGTCGGTCACCGATCCGGCGTCCTGGCAGCAGCGCCTCGGCCAGTTGCTCGACGCCGGCTTCGTACCGGCCGGGACGGAAGCCGCGCTGCGTGCCCGCGCCGGTGGGGAAGACACCGGAGCCGGCAGTGTGCCGGAGCTGGTGGACAAGTACGAGGAGCGTTTCCGTGCGGACGGGGTGCTGCCCGCGGACGGGCAGGTGAAGTCGCTCGTCGCCCTGGACTACGCGCATGCCGTCGCCCTCGTCCGCTGGGGGCTCGGGGCCCGCTACTGCGCGCCGCCGGAGGCCGAGCAGGCCGTACTGCGCGCCGGTGAGCTGGCGCGCGCGGCGTACGGCTCCTGGCAGGAGTTCTCGGCGGGGTACGCGCTGGGCCGGGCGCTGGCCTTCGACAACGGCTGGTTCGGCACGGCGTACCAGGAGGCGGTGCACCTGCACCGAGTGCTCGGCCAGGACCCGGCCTCGCCGTGGGCGAATCTACCCTTCGCCTGACCCGGCGGGACACGCGGCGGGGTGCTCCGAGGTGATGTCCTTCAGGTGGTGCTCTTCAGGTGGTGCTCTTCAGGTGATGTCCGTGACGGTCACCGTCACGGCGACCTCGGGTGGGGCTTCGCCCGCCGTCCGCAGCGTCTCCTGGACCGCCGACATGACGCGTGGCCGGACCGCGCGGACCACGTCCAGGGCCCGGTGACCGCGCCGGACGGCCAGGTGGACGCGGATCCGCCACGGCCCGGAGCCGGGGCCGCGGTCGGCCCGTACGCCGGGCACCCGGCCGCCCCGCCCGGACGGGGAGGGAGAACCGGCGCCGGACCGGGAGACGGTACCCGGGCCGGGCCGGGCGCCGGAGCCGGTTCCGGTCGACCGCGCCACCGTTCCCCGGAGCAGTTCGCCCAGGCCGGGCCGGAGGAAGGCGACACCGGGGGTGTCCTTGGCGGCCCCTGCGGCGGCACGGAGAACCGCGGCGTGCAGTTGCGCGTCACCGCTCATGATCTGGCTCATGACCTGTCCCCCTCGCCGGCCTCCGGATGCCCGCCGGAGCCCTCCGCCTCCCCGTCGACCAGGTCGACGACGGTGACGTCCACCTCCTCGACCTCCAGGCCGATGCCGTCCCGCGCGGCCGCGCGCACCCGTTCGCGTACCCGGTCGGCCAGTGCGGGCAGCGGCCACGCGTACCCGGCCGCCAGTTCGATCGCCACCTTCATGGGCCCGCGCGGCGCGAGCAGGGTGACCCGGCAGCTGCCCGCCTGGACGTCCGGCAGGGTCTCGGCGGCGGCGCGGAAGGACTTGGCCGCCGCGGCCTCGGTGATCCAGGCGTCGTCCTCCGGGTCGCCCAGCGGCAGCGTCCTGCCGGGCCGGAGTTCGGTTCTGACCAGGTCCATCACCCGGGCCGTGAAGCGTTCGGCGCTCCGCTCCTCCTCGTCGCGGCCCGCCGTCCCCGCGCTCTGCCGGGCTTCGCGTACGTAACGGTCGAGGACGCCGAGGCCCGAGAGCGCCTCCTGGCAGTACGGACACCGGTCTGCGTGCGGACCGGCGTCCGGGGCGCCGTCCCCGGCCGGACCGTCCGTGCGCTCCGCCTCGCTCTCCTCCCACACGGACGACAGCGCGCGGCCGCAGGGCAGGATCGGGTCGTCGTGCTCACCTAGCGCCATGCGCCCATCGCCTCCGTCAGATAGCGGCGTGCCCGGAAGACCCTGCCACGGACCGCCTGGTGGCTGATGCCCACCACCGCGGCGATCTCCTCGTACGGCAGGGCGTGCAGCTCGCGCAGCACCCAGCAGGCTCGCTGCTCCGGGGTGAGTCCGTCCATCGCCCGCATCAGCGCCTCGACGGCGGCGGTCGACTCGGCCGCCCGCACCGGCGAGGACGCGTGCTCGGGCGCGCTCGGCTCGGGCACCGAGCCGAGGTCCTGGGTGGGCCTGCGGGCCCGCAGCAGGTTCAGGCACCGGTTGGTGACGATGCGGTACATCCAGGTCGCGAACGCGGCGTCGCCGCGGAACTCCGGGATGCGGCGCCAGGCGCTCACGAAGGCGTCCTGCACGGCGTCCTCCGCGTCGGTGCGGCTGCCGAGCAGCCGGGTCGCCAGGCGCAGGAGCTGAGCGCTGTGCCGCCGTACGAGCACCTCGAAGGCCCCCTCGTCCCCTTCTGCGGCACGTACGGCCAGCAGGGCGTCGCTGGGTTCGGGCACTCACCGGCTCCTTCCTTCCCTGACCATCTTCACCGGAGACGGACACAATGCACCGCTTTGCGGCTATACGGGCATCACCGGCGTTTCCGCCCCGTCACCCGAGCCGGCCGCAGGGAAGACGCCTACCACGGCGCACCACCGGACGGAGCGCGCTCCGCACGCTTGTACGCTGCGCGAACGGGCAGACGGACCGGGCGCACGGCGCGCGCGGCACGAGGAGAGGACGGACACCCATGGGCGGTGGCGGTACGGACCGCGGACTGCATCCGACGGCGCTCTCGGCCGGCGCCGGCAGGTCACGCGCACGCCGCGCCGCGCTGCCCAGCTGGCCCCGGATCCGCACCGCGGCCCGCCGTACCCCGGTCTCGATCTGGAACGACGACGTGTCCGACTGGGCGGCCAGCCTGACGTACTACTCGGTGCTGGCCCTGCTGCCCTCGGTGATCGTCACCATTTCGCTGGTCGGCCTGGCCAATCCCGCCTCCACCGAGGAGCTGATCAACCACATCAGCGCCCTCGCCCCCGCCGGGTCGGGCGGCACCGTCCGCCGGGCCCTGGTCACCATGGCGCAGCAGCGCACCGCCGTGTGGATGCTGGTCGGGGGTGCGCTGGTCAGCGCCCTGTGGTCGTCGTGCAGCTACCTGGCGGTGTTCCGGCGGGCCCTGCACGCGATGTACCGCGTCAAGGACGACCGGCCGCCGTGGCGCAAGGCGCCGCGCATTCTCGCGACGGCGCTGTTGCTGCTGGCGCTGCTGATCAGCAGTGCGGTCGTGCTGCTGGTCAGCGGGCCGATAGCGACTGCGGCCGGGCGGGGGCTGGGGCTCGGCGAGGCAGGCGCGGAGACGTGGAACCTGGTGCAGTGGCCGCTGCTGTTGCTGCTGGCCGTCGTGCTGGTGATGGTCCTCTTCCGTACGGGCCCGTCCCGGACGCGCGGGCGGCGCGCGGTGCCCGGCGGGGTGGTAGCGGTGCTGATGTGGCTGGTGTCCTCGGCGGGGTTCACGTTCTACGCCTCGTACGTGGGCACGTTCAACCGGCTGTACGGGTCGCTCGCCGGGCCCGTCGTCTTCCTGATATGGCTGTGGTTCTCCCACCTGTCCCTGCTGAGCGGCGCCCAGTTCAACGCCGAGCTGGCCCGGATGGAGAGCGCGGACGGCGATGCGTCGGACGATGCGGTCGGGAACGCGGACAGCGATGCGCTTGAGGGCGGCGACTCCGGTGCGTCCGAGGGTGCGGGCTCCGGTGCGTCCGAGGGCGGGGACTCCGGTGCGTCCGAGGGCGAGAGTTCCGGTGCGTCCGGCGGCAGCACGGAAGGGAAGAGCTGAGCGCGCCCGCCCAGCTCTCCCCGGCCGGCCCGCCGCCCGCCGCTCAGCTCGCCCCGTGGCCGGTGGCGATCTCCTCGACCCGGTGGGCCAGGGTGAAGTCGAGGGCGGTGACGGCGTGGCCGGCGCTGTGGGTGTTCACGGCGACGGTCAGCGTGTTGTAGCCGAGGGTCAGTTCGGAGTGGTGGTTCAGCTCCTCCTGGATCTGGGCGACGTGGATCACCATCGCGGCCGCCGGCAGGTGCCGCTCGAAGGTGTAGGTGCGGGTCAGACTGCCGTCCGTCACCGACCAGCCGGGCAACTCCGCGAGGCGGTCCTCGATCTCCTTGTCCGTCAGCAGGTCCACCTGAGCGTCCATCTCGCTCCGCCTCTCCGTCACAGCGCATGGCCGCGCGTACCGCCCGTACCACCGGGCCGTCCGCGCACTGTCGATTGCAGCAGTTCCAGCGTGGCACGCCGAGGACGCTTTCCCGCCAATGTGCGGACGGCCACGCCGCGGACTTCCGGGGCCGAGGGGCCGCTTCTAAGCTCCTGCGCCTGACGGGCCGTCCGTTACCGGGGGTAGTAGGGAGCAGCCGTGGACACCGAAGGCCGTACGGAGCACACGCGCGAAGCCGGCGGCGGGCAGCCCAGGCGGGCGTTCCTGGGCGGGGCGGCGGCGGTGGGCGGCGCGCTCGCCCTGGGAACCGGCGGTACGGCGGCCGCCGCGCCCGCGTCCGCCGCCGCCCGGCGCCGCGCCGCCGGCCGGACCGTGGCCGTCCTCGGCGGCGGGGTGGCCGGGCTGACCGCCGCGCACGAACTGGCCGAACGCGGTTTCCAGGTCACCGTGTACGAGCGCAAGCCCAAGGGCCTCGGCGGCAAGGCCCGCAGCATGGACGTGCCGGACAGCGCGCGCGGCGGCCGCAAGCCGCTGCCCGGCGAGCACGGCTTCCGCTTCATCCCGGGCATCTACCACAACCTCCCGGACACCCTGCGCCGCATTCCGTTCCCCGGCAACGCCAACGGCTGTCACGACAACCTGGTGGCCTCCACCGAGGTGATGTTCGCCCGTACCCGCGGCCGGGAGGACATCCGTATCCCGTTCTCCGCCGTCGGCACTCCCCCGCCGGTCCTCACCCCCGACGCGTTCCTGCGCATGCTGACCGGCCTGCTGGACACCGCCACCCGCCTGCCCGCCCACGAGATCGCCTACTTCGCCAACCGGCTGCTGGTCTTCCTCACCAGCTGCGACCGGCGCCGGCTGGACGTCTGGGAGCACACACCCTGGTGGCGCTTCCTGCGCGCCGCGTCGATGTCCCCCGACTACCAGCGCCTGCTGGCCATCGGCCTGACCCGCAACATCGTCGCGACCAAGGCGGAGATCGCCTCCACCCGCACCGTCGCGACCTGCGCCGAGGCCTTCGTCTTCAACCTGCTGGGGCGGGGCGCGGACGGACAGCCGGACCGGGTGCTGAACCTGCCCACCAACGAGGCGTGGATCGACCCGTGGGTGGCGTACCTGCGGTCGCTCGGGGTGGAGTTCAAGGTCGGCTGGGCCGTACGGGACCTGCGGCTGGCGGGCGGCCGGATCGCGGAGGCGGTCGTCACCGACCCGCAGGGCGTACGGCAGACGACGGTCGCCGACCACTTCGTACAGGCGATGCCGGTCGAACACGCCCGCGCCACCTGGAACGCCGCCGTACGGGCCGCCGACCCGCAGCTGGCGCGCTGCGACAAGCTGGCCACCGACTGGATGACGGGCATCCAGTTCTATCTGACCGAGCCCACGCCCATCATCCACGGGCACGTCAACCACATCGACTCACCCTGGTCACTGACCGCGGTCGGCCAGGCGCAGTACTGGAAGAACCGTGACTTCCCGGCCGACTACGGCGACGGGCAGGCCGCCGACTGCCTGTCGGTGGACATCTCGGAGTGGGACCAGCCGGGCATCCTGTACGGGAAGACGGCCAAGCAGTGCACGCGCGAGGAGGTCGCGCGGGAGGTCTGGGCCCAGATGAAGGCCGGCCTCAACGACACCGGCAAGACCGTGCTGCGTGACGCGACGCTGCACTCCTGGTTCCTGGACCCGGCGGTGTCCGGGCTCGGCACCCCGCACCCCGCCAACGACGAGCAACTGCTCATCCACCCCACCGGCTCCTGGCTGAACCGGCCCGCTTCCCGTACGGCGATCCCCAACCTCTTCCTGGCCGGGGACTATGTGGCCGTCGACATCGACCTGGCGACGATGGAGGGCGCCAACGCGTCCGCACGCCAGGCCGTGAACGCGCTGCTGGACGCTTCCGGTTCCGCCGCCGAACGGTGCGCCGTCATTCCGCTGTACCGCGCACCGGAGTTCGCGCCGCTCAGAAGACACGACGAGACGCGGCACCGGCTCGGGCTGCGCAACGTCTTCGACCTGGGGTGACGCGGGGGCGTCGAACGGATCAGCCGGAGCGCGCCGCCCTGGCCAGGAGGAGTTCCCGCTCCCGCGCGTTACGGGCCAGGGCCGCCGCCCGCTCGAACTGCTCGCGCGCCTCGGGCCACCGCCCCAGGCGTTCCAGCAGGTCACCGCGGACGCTCGGCAGCAAGTGGTAACCCTTCAGGGCGGGGTCGTCGGCCAGCGCGTCCACCAGTTTCAGGGCGGCGGCCGGTCCTTCGGCCATCGAGACGGCGACCGCCCGGTTCAACTCGACCACCGGGGACGGGCACTGCGCCAGCAACCGGTCGTAGAGGGCGGCGATGGCGGCCCAGTCCGTGTCCTCGTACCGGAAGGCCAGCGCGTGGTGCGCGGCGATCGCGGCCTGGAGCGAGTACGGGCCGTGCCCGGCGCGGTGCAGGGCGTCGACGCCACGGCGGACGAGCAGCCGGTGCCACTTCGCGCGGTTCTGGTCGGCGAGCAGCACCGGCTCGCCGTCGGGCCCCGTACGGGCGGGGATGCGCGACGCCTGGAACTCCAGCAGCGCCGCCAGGCCGTGCACTTCGGGCTCGTCCGGCATCAGGTTCGCCAGGACCCGGACGAGGCGGAGCGCGTCCTCGCACAGGGCCGGGCGCACCAGGTCGTCGCCGGCCGTCGCGGCGTACCCCTCGTTGAAGACGAGGTAGATGACCTCCAGGACGGAGGAGAGCCGGGCCGACCGCTCGGTGCCGTACGGGACTTCGAAGGGCACCCGGGCCTCGGCGAGCGTCCGTTTGGCGCGCACCACGCGCTGCGCCACCGTGGACTCCGCGACGAGGAAGGCGCGGGCGATCTCCGGCGTGGTCAGCCCGCCCAGCAGCCGCAGGGTGAGCGCGATGCGGGCCGGGGCGGGCAGCACGGGGTGGCAGGCGGTGAAGATCAGCCGCAGCAGGTCGTCGTCGATGTCCTCCACGTCCGCCGGTTCGGGCGGCGGCACGTCCTCCAGCGCCCGCCCGACCTCGGCCAGCTTGCGCGCGTACGTCTCCTTGCGGCGGACGAGGTCGACGGCGCGGTGCTTGGCGGTGGCCATGAGCCAGGCGCCCGGCCGGTCCGGGACACCTGACTGCGGCCACTGTTCCAACGCGGCGACCAGCGCGTCCTGCGCGAGTTCCTCGGCGATGCCCACGTCCCGCACGATGCGGGTGACACCGGCGATGATCCGCGCGGACTCGATCCTGAACACCGTCTCGACCGCGTCGGCCGTGCCCGCTCCCGTCACGGCCCCATCAGATCAGCCGTGCGCGGGAGCGACAAGCACGGCCGGGTCAGCAGTTCGCGGCGATCTCGCGGATCTCGACGGAGACGGTCCAGTGCTCCTCGTGGACGCGCAGGAACCGGCTCGCCCACTCCAGCGCCTCGGCCTTGTCCTTGGCCTGGATGAGCAGATAGCCGCCGACGACCTCCTTGGTCTCGGTGAAGGGCCCGTCGGTGGAGCTCAGCTTCCCGCCGGACCAGGTGACCCGGGTGCCCTGGGAGGTGGGGGTGAGCCCGGCGTTGTCCAGCATGACCCCGGCCTTGGTCATCTCCGCCATCAGCACGCCCATACGCTTCTGGAGTTCGGGGCTGGGACCGCCCTCGGGGGCGTCGTTCTCGTCGATGCGGATCAGCGTCAGGAAGCGCGGCACGGTGACTCCTCGGTCGTGCGGGCGGGGCCGTTCCCCGCCTCTCACCCCTGCGTCGAACGGGAGAGCGCCGGATCGACAGGTCCGCCGGATTTTTTCGCAGAGTTTCTCTCGGGCGGTGCCGCGCCACGGCGGTGAGGCCCGCACCCGGCCCGTACGCACCCCACCGGCAGGTACCCGTACACGCGTACGGAATCGGTTACGGTTCGGCCATGACGACTGCTGCGGTCTCCTCGAAGAAGGCGTCCGACACGACGGGGGTGGGCGCGCTGCTGCGCGAGTGGCGGGTGCGGCGCCGTGTCAGCCAGCTCGACCTGGCCCTGCGCGCCGAGTCCTCCGCCCGGCACATCAGCTTCATCGAGACCGGCCGCGCCCGGCCCAGCCAGGAGATGGTGCTGCGGCTGGCCGAGCATCTCGACGTCCCCGTACGGGAACGCAACGCGCTGCTGATCGCCGCCGGTTACGCCCCCGGCTTCCCGGAGACCCCCTTGGACGATCCGTCGATGGACGCGCTGCGCAGCGGTCTGGAGCGGCTGCTGACGGGCTACGAGCCGTTCCCTGCCCTGGTCGTCGACGCCACCTACCACGTCGTCGCCGCGAACCGGGGCATCCAGGCGATGCTGGCGGGCGTCGACGCGAAGCTGCTGGAACCGCCGCTGAACGCCATGCGCGTCACCCTGCACCCCGACGGGATGGCCCCACGCATCCGCAACTTCCGGGAGTGGCGGGAACACCTGCTGACGCAGATGCAACGGCAGTTGGCGGTCCTGCGGTCCGCGCCGCTCCGGGCGGTCTACGAGGAGGTCAGCGCCTATCCGCTGCCCGAGGGCGGGCGGGAGACCGCCGCGGGCGGCGAGCACGCGCCGTACGCGCTGCCGATGCTCCTCGAACACGACGGCCGGGTGCTGTCGTTCATCTCCACGATCGCCACCTTCAACACCCCGACGGACGTGACCGTCTCCGAACTCGCCCTGGAGACCTTCCTCCCGGCGGACCCGGAGACGGCCGGACATCTGCGGACGTGGCTGCCGTGACGCCCGCTCCCCCGCGGCGGGCGGCTGCGGCTCCGGCCCCGGCTCCGGCTCACATGGCGGGTACGCGGTCCAGAAAGCCGGAGACGGTACGGATCCGGTCGTCCGCCGCGAGCGTGGCGACGTCGAACCCGGCGACCGGCGCCGAGCCGTCCGGCGCCACCAGCTCCCAGCCGAAGCGGACCAGGTCGTGGTGCCCGTCCGGCATCCCCAGCCGCCGGAACACGAACCCGGGGAACTGGGCGTGGACCCCGGCGATGACGGCGGCGAGCTGGTCGTGCCCCACGGTGTCGGCGAGCGGGTCGGTGTAGGTGGCGTCCTCGGTGAAGGCAGCGGCAACGGCCTCGACGGCGCCGTCGGCGTCCTGGCCGGCCGAGTTCCACGCCGCCAGGTACCGCTCGACCGCGTCCTGGTAGCGCTCCGTGCCCGCCTGCCGGGTGTCCGTCTGCGTCATGGCGACTCTCCTCGTGTCTCGTCGTCCGGTACGGGTCCGCGGGTGTGCCGCGACCCTGGTGGGCCGGTTCGCGGGCCGGAGTGCGCCGGCCCGTGAACCGGTGACTCAAAGATGCCGGGGCACGGCGGGCGGGTCGATTACGTGCCAGGTAATGGGCCGGACCGGGTGGCGTCCTGCCGTGGCCGGACGTCCGTCGGCGTCCGGCTCACCTCGTGGCCGAGCAGCGCGGCCAGCGTCCGCTTGACGGCGGTGCCCGGGTCGGTGGCGAGGCGGTCGGCGCGCCAGGCCACGAAGTGGTCGGGGCGGACGAGTACGGCTCCGTCGGGCGCCAGTCCGGGGAGGGCGCCGTCGGGGACGCGGTGCGTGCTCAGGGTGATGCCGAGGGCGGCGGCCGCCTCCGTGGCGGCGGGCAGCCAGGGCGCGCCGTGCGGCCCGGCGAACAGGGCCCAGTCGGCGCCGGCGAGGTCGAGGGTGGAGGTCCGGCCGTTCTCAGGGGTCTTCGGGGGCTTCAGGTGCTCCAGGGACTCCAGGTGCTCCAAGGACTCCAGGTGCTCCAGGAGGCGGTGCGGCAGGCGGTGGCCCGGGGCCGCGTGGTCGGCGAGGAGGCCGGGGGCGGGCGCGGGCGCGGTGTCGGGCGGGACCACCGCGCCCTCGGGGTACGCGTAGCGCATCATCGCCCGGATGTAGTCCCGTACGGCCAGCTCGTACAGCGCGTTCGGGTCGCCGCCGCCGAGGGACCGGTAGCCGTGGTGCAGGGTGCGGGAGAGCGCCAGGGAGGCCCGTACCGCGGCGCGGCGTTCCGGCTCGTAGGTGTCCAGCAGCCGTTCGGTGGCCTGTCCGCGCAGCACGGCGGCGAGTTTCCAGGCGAGGTTGTGGCCGTCCTGGACGCCGGTGTTCATCCCGAGCCCGCCGGCCGAACTCTGTACGTGCGCGGAGTCCCCCGCGAGGAAGACCCGGCCGCGCCGGAAGGCCGAGGCCACGCCCACGGCCGCTTCCCAGGCGTTCACCGCCGTCAGGTCGACGGGCAGGCCGGGGTCACCGACGGCGGACCGCAGCAGGACCAGGGCGCGGTCCGTGGGGAGCGGCGCGATGCCGTCCGTGTCGTCCGGCCGGCCCGCGTAGTCCATGAGGTGGGAGACCCACTGGTCGCGGCCGTTCACGCAGAAGACCGTCGCGTAGACGTCCGCGTTCCGCACGAAGCACGCGCAGTCGCGCAGTCCGGCCGCCTCGGTCGGCAGGTCGGCCCGGTAGAAGGCGGTGTGCAGCCGGGCGACCACCTCGCGGTCGGGCACGGTGATGCCCAGGAGGCGCCGTACGGTGCTGTGCGCGCCGTCGGCGCCGATCACGTACCGCGCGGTGATGCCGTACTCCTCGCCGGTCGCGGTGTCGGCGAGCCGCACCCGTACACCGCCGAAGACCGAGTCCGGGTTCGGGTCCGGGTTCTCCGGGTTCGGGTTCGGGTCCGGGTCCGGGTATGCATCTGCCTCCGCATCGGCATCTGCGTCCGGGTCCTGTTCGAGACCGGTCACAGCGATCCCGAATCGCACGTCGCCGCCGCACCGCAGCAGCTCGTCCGACGCCAGCCGCTGCACCTGGAGGTGGTTGAGCACCAGCCGGCTGTCGACCGGACTGCAGTTCCGCAGCCACCGTACGTACGGCTCGGGAGGCGCCACGTGCTGCCGGTCGCCGCCCAGCGCGCTGTTCGTGAACACGGCCTGGAACGGCTCGGGGCCGTACCAGCCGGTCCGTTCGACGGCCTTCTGGAGGCCCGCCGACCGGAGCAGTTCCAGTGTGCGGATGCTGCTCAGCGCCCGCGGCGGGCCCGTGAACGGATTCCGCTTGTCCACCACGAGGACGGGCACGCCCCGCTGGGCCAGGAACATCGCCGTGGTCAGTCCGACCGGTCCGGCACCGGCCACCAGCACCGGAACGGTCGCGGGGAGCGGCCGCCCCGCCGTCGGCCGTCGCCCTTCCGTCGCCTCCGGGCCCGCCACCACGGGCTCCGCTTCCGTCTTCGTGTCGCGTCCGCGCACAGCACACCGTCCTCGGTCCCCGGCCCGGTCCGTCGCCGGGCCCGGCCCGCCCAGCCTGGACGCTCAAGCCGACTTGAGCGCAAGATGGGACCGTGCCGCCCCGCGACGAGGACGACGAACTGCATGCGATCAGCGAAGTGGCCCGCTGCTTCGGCCTGTCGGTCGCCACGCTGCGGTACTACGACGAACTGGGGCTGCTGCCGCCCGCCGGGCGCCGCGGCAACGTACGGCACTACGGCCGCCGCGAGCTGCGACGGCTCGCGCTGATACAGCATCTGCACCACGGCGGCATGCTGAGCCTCGCGGACACCGCCGCCGCGCTCGGCGAACGCGGGCCGGACGGGGTGCGGCGGCCTGCCGGGCGGGCGGTGCTGACCGGTGCGATCCAGCTCATCGAGGACCGGACGGCGGATCTCCGGGCCGCGCAGCAGCGCCTCGCCCACCTGCTGACCTGCCCGAAGGACGATCCGGTACGGGAGTGCACACAGCTGCGCGCCGAACTGGACCGGAACGTCACGCAGGCGCTGGGCCGCTGACGGCACGTCGCCCGCACTCATCACTATTGATCGCCCGCACTCATCATTATTGACCGGTCGGTCTCGAAAGCCTAGAGTCCTTCCCATGGCGCGGACCAAGGAATTCGATCCGGACGCCGCTCTCCAGGCAGCCCTCGAACTGTTCTGGCGGCGCGGCTACGAGGCGACGTCGATGGCCGACCTCGTCAGCCACCTCGGCATCGCCCGCGCCAGCCTCTACGCGACCTTCGGCAGCAAGCACGACCTCTACCTCAAGGCCCTGGAGCGGTACAGCCGGCTCTCGGACCCGGGCCTGATCGAGGAACTGTCCCAGCCGGGCCCCGCGCTGCCCGCCGTACGGGCGCTGGTGACCCGGTTCGCGGACGAGGCCGCCCGCGACGACCTGGGGCGCGGCTGCTTCGTGACGAACACGGCGGCCGAGCTGGCGGCGCACGACCGGCACGCCGCCCGGCAGGTCGAGGCGAGCTGGACGGTACTGGAGACGGCGCTCACCTCGGCGCTCACCCGGGCGCGGGCCCAGGGCGAGCTGCCCGCCGGCCGTGACCCGCGGGCGCTGGCCCGGATGCTGCTCGTCCTGATGCAGGGGCTGCGCCTGATGGGCAAGTCCGGCCAGGAGCCGGGCCGGCTCCGGGACGCGGCGGAGCAGGCGCTGGCATTGCTGGACTGAGGGGCGAGGCAGGGGCAGGGGCAGTCTGACGCAGGGCCTGACGGGACCGGAGCGACTTCCGGCCCCGCCGTCTCATGACTCGATTCTAGACCGATCGTTCTTCATAGCGACTTCACCGCACACGACCAGAGAAGGGCTCACCACCATGGACACCACCGCACGCTTCACCGGAAAGACCGTGCTCGTCACCGGCGGCGGCACCGGCATCGGCCGCGCGGTCGCCCTGGCGTTCGCCGGGGAGGGCGCGAACGTCGTGGTCGCCGGCCGTACCGAAGGGCCGCTGAAGGAGACGGTCGCCCTGGTGGCGGCCGCGGGAGGCCGGGCGGCGGCCGTCACCGCCGACGTGACCCGGGGTGCGGACGTGGCCGCTCTGGTCGAGGAGACCGTCCGCCGCTTCGGCGGGCTGGACGTGGCCGTCAACAACGTCGGGGTGTTCGTGCCCCCGGCACCGACCGCCGACATCCCCGAGGAGGACTGGCGGCGCGCCCTGGACACCAATCTCACCGGCACGTTCCTGTCGATGAAGCACGAGATCGGCCACATGCGGGAGCACGGCGGCGGCGCGATCGTCAACATCGCCTCCAACCTGGGCGCCTCCCTGCGCCGCCCCGGGATCAGCGCGTACGTCGCCGCCAAGGCCGCCGTGAGCGCCCTGACCCGCAACGCCGCGCTCGACCACATCAAGGACGGCATCCGCATCAACGCGGTCTCGCCCGGCAAGGTCGACACTCCCATGTCGACGCTGCCGGGCGAGACCGCGGATCAGAAGGCCGAGCGGATGCGGCGCGAGGTGCCCGCGGGCCGTTCGGCCGCCACCGCCGAGATCGCGGCGGCGGTGCTCCACCTGGCGTCCGACGCGGCGGCGTTCACCGTGGGCGCGGAGCTGGTGGTGGACGGCGGTGTCACCGCCTAGGTTCTTCCGGCCCTCCGGCCGCGGGCTGCTCGACGGCCGCGGGCTGCCCGGCCGCCGTGGACACCTCGGCCGCTTCCGGCCCTTCGGCCGCCGCGGCTCCCCCGGCCGCCGCTTCCTCCGCGCGACGGCGGCGGCCCGTGCGGCGGGCCGCCATCCAGGCGTAGACGAGGATGCCGGCGAACAGGAACAGCACGCCCTGGTAGATCGCGGCGTACCCGGCGCCGGCCACCAGCCAGAAGGTGAAGCCGAAGGCGACCAGCGCGAGCACCAGGTCCCGCACGAAGCGGGCCGGGCGGACCTTGTCGCGCTCGCCGGTCAGCAGGAAGTAGATCTGGGCGCCCGCGGCGAGCAGGTAGGGCACGGTCGCCGAGAACGTCGTGATCAGGACGAGGATCTCGAAGACGCCGCCCGCGCCGATCAGGTAGTTGAGCACGGTCAGGGCGGTGGCCAGCACCGAGGCGGCCAGTACGCCGAAGGTCGGCACGCCGCGCTGCTTCTTCAGGAAGGCGGCCGGGAACAGGCCGTCCTTGGCGGCGGCGTACGGCGACTGGGCGCTCATCAGCGTCCAGCCGTTGAGCGCGCCGACGATGGAGACGACGGCCGCGATCGCGATGACCGTGCCGCCCCACTGGCCGCCGAACATGGCGTTGACCGCGTCGGAGAACGGCGCCTTGGAGTCCACCAGCTTGTCGTGGGCGACCGTGCCGAAGACCGAGACCGTGCCGAGGAGGTAGACGACGGCGGCGCCGATCGTGCCGAGGACGGTGGCGCGGCCCACGTTGCGCTCGGGGTCGCGCACTTCGCCCGCGCTCATCGCCGCGGACTCCACGCCGACGTAGCTGTAGAGCAGGATGGCCGCGGCCGCCGACATGCCGCCGATCGCGCTGCCGCCGCCCTCGTTGAAGGAGCCCAGGTTGTCCGGGTCGAAGAAGAACAGTCCGACGATCGCGATGAAGAGCAGCGGGACGAACTTCAGGACGGTGGAGACCAGCTGGACCGCGCCGACGTAGCGGGTGCCGGCGAAGTTGGAGAGCGCCGGGAGCCAGAGCGCGACCAGCGCCACCAGCAGGTCCATGCCCTTGGAGTCGTGCCCGGGGAAGAGCACGTGGACGTAGCCGACCGCGGCGACCGCGAGGGCCGCGTTGCTGACCCACGTCATGGTCCAGTAGGACCAGGCCGACAGGAAGCCCGCGAAGTCGCCGAACGCCTCGCGGGCGTAGACGTAGGGGCCGCCGGTGTCCGGGTGGCGGGCGGCCAGCCGTCCGAAGACCAGGGCCAGCGCGATGGCGCCGACGGTCAGGACGCCGAAGGCGACCAGGCTCACGGTGCCGTAGGGGGCTACCGAGGCCGGCAGGAGGAAGATGCCGCCGCCGATGATGTTGCCCATCACCAGACAGATGGCGGTCCCTAGACCGAAGCGGCGGGTGTGCCGGTCGTGCATGGCTGGGGTGAGCCTCTCGTCGTGCTGTGCGCGCCCGGAGGTGCCGGGCGGCTGCTCATCGTCTTCGACCTGCAACGTTGCACAAAATCAGCGGGTTTTGTCCCGCACGGCACCGTCGGCCGGTGAAAATACTTCGGGCGTGGGCCCTCCCGGCCGCAGTTCGTCCGCCGGACCCCCGAGGGGTATCTGCGGTCCGTCGACCTCGCGCAGCCAGCGCCGCAGGACGGCGTGGATCTGCTCGGCACCGGTCGGCTCCGCGCCGTCGGCGGAGGGCGGGGACAGCTCGGCGGGCCACAGCAGGAAGGGTCTGCTCTGCTCGCCGCCCAGCCCGCCGTGCGAGCCGATCTGCTCCTCGAAGGCGTGCACCGCGCCGGTGGCCGGGTCGCAGGAGGAATTGACCATGATGTCCGCGGTGTGCGGGAAGCCGTCCGTGCGCCGTACGGCGTCCGCGGCGCCCGCGCCGAAGCCGGCCAGAGGGTCGTGGCCCACGATCCGGCCGGTGCCGAGGTGGTGCTCGGCGCCGCCGGGTCCCAGCACGACGGCGCCGTCCGTGGCGGAGCGGACCAGCAGGAAGCCGATGCCGGGGTGGTTGGCGAGGGTGGCCAGCAGCGCGGGGTGGCGGCGCTCGATCTCCTCGCGGGTGACCCGCCCGGGCAGGTCGGGGAAGGACACCAGGCCCAGGTTGCCCGAGGCCAGCACGACGGGGTCGGACGGGCCGCAGCCGTCCTCCCCCTCCGGGCGGTGCAGCGCGGCGCGGGCCGCCTCGCGCGCCTCGGCACCGCTCGCGGTCCGCCCGGCGCGCCGGGAGACCGGCAGGCCGCAGCCGGCCCGCACCAGGTCCTCCAGGCCGAGGCCGTAGCTGTCCAGGAAGGTCGCGCCGGGGCTCTGGCCGTGGTCGGAGAGCAGGACGATCCGGTAGCGGCGGGGGGCGTACTGCGCGGCGTCGGCGATCAGCCCGACGGCGCGGTCCAGGCGGCGCAGCACCTGGTGGGTGTCGCGGTGCCGGGGGCCGGAGTGGTGGGCCACCTCGTCGTAGGCGACCAGGTCGGCGTAGACGGCGGTCCGGCCGGCCAGCAGGTCGCCGATGACGGCGGCGACCACCACGTCGCGCTCGACGACGGTCGCGAAGGCCCGGATGAACGGGTAGAGACCGCCGCGTTTGACGCGCGGGGTCTCCCGGCGGAACCGGGACCGCAGGGACTGGCCGATCTCGCGGAAGATCTCGGCGAGGAAGGACACCGCCGTACGGGTCGCGTTGGCCGGGTCGGAGAAGTACGCGAAATAGCCGGCGCGGGAGCGGTTGTGCCGGCCGCGGCGGGCGGCCACCGACATCACCAGGGCGAGCTGGTCGGCGCCGCCGCTGAAGAGGTTGCCGCGGCTCGCGCCGTCGAAACCGAGCAGCCCGGCGTCGCCCGTACGGGCCTCGGCGCGCTTCTGCAGCTCGACCGCGCCGCTGGGCCGGTTGCTCACGATCAGCCGGCGGGTCTCCTTCTCGTACCACCGGAAGGCGGGCAGGTCGTGGTTGGTGCCGTGCAGGATGCCGAGCTGACTGGCGCCGGTCTGGCTGGACCAGTCCGTACGCCACGGGGTCAGCCGGTGGGTGCCGCCGAGCCAGTCCGCGACCGTCCCCATCAGGGGCCGCTCGCCGGTCGTCGCCTCCCGCAGCAGGTCGTGGCCGAGGCCGTCGAGCTGGAGGAAGACCGTGCCGGGCGCTATGGGGCCCTGGTCGCCGGGGGCGCCGCGGCGGCGGCCGTGCCGGCGGCCGGCCAGCCGCACCAGGCGGCGGCGGTACGCCTCGTCGTCCCGCACGGCGAGGAAGGTGGAGGTGGCGGACGAGGTCGCGGACATCACGGCGGCGACGATCACGGCCGTCTCGGGCGCGGCCTGGCCGCGTCCCTCGGGGATCAGTCCGAGGGCGACCAGCAGCAGCGAACCGTTCAGGAAGAAGACCAGCAGTCCGAGGACGAGAGCGGGCACCAGCAGCAGGGCCCGTACGAGCAGGGGCCAGACCAGGGCGCTGAGCAGGCCGAAGGCTCCGGCGCCCAGCGCGGCGGTGAGGAACGTACGGGTGAGGCTGTCACCGCTCGCGGACTGGAGACGGAAGTCGGGCAGCAGGGCGGCGAGCACCAGGAGCGTCAGCGACGACACCACCCAGACCGCCGTCACCCGCAGCAGGGCTCCGCCCGCCGTCCGCCACCGGGGCCGCCGCATGGCGCGCTCACCTCGCTCCCGCGCTCGTCACGCTCCGACACCCTCGCCGGGCGTCACGCATACAGCGTGTCACAGCCCACTGACAGCGCGGCCGGACGACGGCGCCGGGAGGTGTCGGCCCCGGCACCCGCCTCAAGCTCTCCCGGCGAACGGAACCTGTACGTCCGGCACGTCGGGCACGTCCGGCCCGCCCGACGCCGTGGCCGCCACCCCCGCGGCACCCGCCCCCGAACGCCTCCACAGCCCCGCGTCCGCCAAGCGCGGCAGCACGCCCTCCCCGAACCAGTACGCCTCCTCGACGTGCGGATGCCCGGACAGCACGAATTCCTCGACACCGAGCCGGTGGTACTCGGTGATCCGCTCCGCCACCTCGGCATGACTCCCCACCAGGGCGGTGCCCGCGCCGCCGCGTACCAGCCCGATGCCCGCCCAGAGATTGGGCGCGACCTCCAGCCCGTCCGTACTGCCGCCGTGCAGGGCCAGCATCCGCCGCTGCCCCTCGGACTCGCTGCGGGCCAGCCCCTTCTGCACGGCACGGATCGCCTCCGGCGAGAAGCCGTCCAGCAGGCGGCGCGCCTCGGCCCACGCCTGGTCCGCGGTGTCCCGTGTGATCACGTGCAGCCGGATGCCGAAGCGGACCGTACGCCCGGTATCGGCGGCCAGCTTCCGTATCCAACTGATCTTCTCCGCCACCTGCTCGGGCGGTTCGCCCCAGGTCAGGTACACGTCGCTGAACCGGGCGGCCACCTCTCCGGCCGCCGCCGAGGACCCCCCGAAGTAGACCGGCGGTACGGGGTCGGGGACGCGGGCCAGCCGCGCCTGCTCGACCCGCAGGTGCTCCCCGGCGAAGTCGACGGTCCGCCCCTGCCACAGGTCCCGCACGATGCCGAGGAACTCGCCGGTGCGGGCGTAGCGGGCCTCCTTGTCGAGGAAGTCCCCGTACGCGCGCTGCTCGTGGCTCTCACCGCCGGTGACGACGTTGAGCAGCAGCCGGCCCGGCGCGTGCCGCTGGAAAGTGGCCGCCATCTGGGCGGCCAGGGTGGGCGCGATGACGCCGGGCCGGAAGGCGACCAGGAACTTCAGGCGCTCGGTCTCCCGGGCCAGCATCGCCGTGGTCAGCCAGGCGTCCTCGCACCAGGCTCCGGTGGGGGTGAGCGCGCCCTCGAAGCCCAGCTGTTCGGCGGCGCGGGCGATCTGGGTGAGATACCCGAGGGTGGCGGCGCGCTGCCCGCCCGCGGCGCCGACGGGCACGCCGTGTCCGCCGCCGACGACGTGCCGGCTGTCGCCGTAGGTCGGCAGGAACCAGTGGAAGGTGAGGGTCACGAGGTCTCCGGGAGCAGAGGAGGAACGGCGGAAAAGGGGTGTCAGAGGAGGCCGTGCCGGGGCGGCCGGGTGCCGTTGAGGACGTGACGGCCGAGGTGCTGCACCTTCCAGCGCGCCGGGTCGTGCAGCGTGTGGGTGCGCGCGTCGCGCCAGTGCCGGTGCAGGTTGAGCCCGTCCAGGGCGGCCCGGGTGCCGGCCACCTCGAAGAGCGCGCTGCCGGTCTCCACCGCCGTCTCCCCCGCGTGCGCCTTCGCCGCGGCGACCGCGATCGACGCCTCGGCAGCGGTGTCGTCGGTGAGGCGGGTGGTGGCGGTGTCCACGGCGCGGGCCGCGGCCTCCAGAAGGGCGTGCGCGGCCCGGACCCGCAGTTCCAGTTCACCGAAGCGCTGGACGAGCAGCGGATCCTCGGCGGCCGTGTCGAAGCCGCTCTCGAACCACGGCCGGCTCTGCGTACGGACGAACTCCGCCGCTTCGGCCAGCGCTCCGCGGGCGATGCCGGTGTCGATGGCGGCGTGCAGCAACTGGGCGACCGCACCGTGCAGTTGCGGGCCCTCGAAGGTGAGGTGGTGCGGAACGACACGGTCGGCCGGTACGGCGACCGCCTCCAGTTGGACCGTGCCGCTGGCGGTGGTGCGCTGCCCCATGCCGTCCCAGTCGTCGACGACGGTGACGCCGGGCGCGTCGCGCGGTACGTACGCGACGTGCAGCCTGTCCCCGGCGCCGCGGGCCAGTACCGGAATCCAGTCGGCGAACAGGGCGCCCGTGGAGTAGTGCTTGGTCCCGGTCAGTACGTAACCGTCCCCGGTGGGCTCCAAGCGGGTCCGGAGGTCCTGGACGTGCCGGGTGCCCGCCTCGGACTGCGCGTTGCCGAAGCGGCGTCCGGCCAGCACCTCGCGGAAGAAGAACTCCCGCTGCCGGGAACTTCCCCGCGCACGAAGCACGTTGATGTACACGAAGTGGCTCTGCGGGATCTGTGCGAGGCTCGGGTCGGCTGTGGCGAGCAGTCGGAAGACCTCGGTCAGGGTCGCGGCCGAGACCTCGGCGCCGCCGTGGGCGCGCGGCACGGTGATGCCGAGGAGGCCGCTGGCCGAGAGCCGGTCGAGTTCGCCGCGCGGCAGCCGTCGCCGGGCGTCCCGCTCCGCCGCGCCGGGGCGGAAGGCGTCGGCCAGTCCGGCCGCGACGGTGAGCGCTTCGGCGTCGTCGGCGATGACGTGCGCCGTGCCGCCCGGTGGCGCGGTGGGTGAGGTGGAGTCAGTGGGAGCGGTGGGGTCAGTGGGTTCGACGGGTGCGGTGGTGGTCATGTGCGTTCTCCCGGTGCCGGTTCAGCTCGCGGCGGCGAGCAGCGGTGCGCGGCCGAGGGCGCCGGAGAACTGGCCGAGGACCTGGTGGAGGGCTTCAGCGGTGCCGGTCTCGATACCCAGCGTGCCGTCCTCCCGTACGTCGAGGTGGCGGTCCAGGACGAACCAGCCCTGGACGATGTGCGCGGCGCCCATCGAGGAGAGCACCGGCCGCAGCGCGTAGTCGATGGCCAGGACATGGGCGGTGCTGCCGCCGGTGGCCAGCGGCAGCACGGTCTTGCCCGCCAGCGCGTACTGGGGCAGCAGGTCGAGGAGCGACTTGAGGAGCCCGGAGTAGGCGGCCTTGTAGACGGGCGTGCCGATGACCACCCCGTCGGCCTGCGCGAACAGCCGGGTGGCGGTGACGATGTCCGGGTGCTGGAAGTCGGCACCGAGCAGCGCTTCGGCGGACAGCGTACGGACGTCGAGCTCGATGACGCGGTGGCCTTCGGCGGTGAGCCTGGTGTCCAGGTGGCGCAGCAGGCGGGCGGTACGGGAGGTGGCGGAGGGGCTTCCGGAGACGGACAGGACGGTGGGCATGGCGGTCACCTCGGGTGGAGCGGTCAGCGGGAGCGGGTGAGATCGATCAGGAGGAGCGGGTGCGGCCGGTCAGGAGTACCAAGTAGGCGTGGGCAGTTCGCCGGTGAGCACGTAGCGGCCGACCTCGCGGCGTTTGTAGGCCACGGGGTCGTGCAGGGTGTGGGTCCGTACGTTGCGCCAGAAACGGTCCAGCCCTTCGGCGGTGGCGGTGGAGCGGGCCCCGGTGGCCTCGAAGATCCGGTTGGCGGTGTCCAGGGCCACGTCGGTCGCGTGTGCCTTGGCCGCGGCGACCCGCACCTCGAACTCGCCGCGGTCCCGCTCGGTGACCGCGTCGGGGTCGTCGTGCAGCCGCTGTCCCTCCTCGGCCACCCGGTCGGCGAACGCCTGGGCCGCCCACAGGCGGGCGGTCAGGCCGCCGTACACGTCGATGACGTACGGCTCGTCGACGGCCCGGTCGTAGCCACCGTGCAGCCAGGGCCGGGTGGTGTCGCGGGTGTAGCCCGCGGCGGTCTCCAGGGCGCCCGCGGCGATGCCCAGATAGAGGTTGACGAACACCAGTTGGATGGTGGGGACGTTGAGGGTGTTGTAGACACGCGGCTGGAAGACCTTGTCGACGTAGCCCGCCGCGCTGTCCCAGCCGACCCGGACATGGTCGAGGGTGACACCGCCGCTCTCGGTGAGCCGCTGGCCGATGTTGTCCCAGTCGTCGTGGAAGGCCAGGCCATCGCTGTCCGAGGGCACGAGGGCGAAGACATGATCGTCGGTGCCTTCCAGGACGCCTTCGAGGACGGTGACGTCGGAGACCTTGCTCCCGGTGGAGAAGGACTTGCGGCCGCTGAAGGCCAGCGTGTCGCCCTCGTCCCGGACGACCACGTCGGCGTCGCGCGGGTTGACCGCGCCGCCGAAGAACCACCGGCCGCGGGCCGCCTCCGCCTCGATGCGTTCCCACTGCTCGCGGGTGCCGACCAGCCGGGCCGCCCAGTTCCACAGGTAGTGGTAGCCGAGCAGTTGGGCGATCGAGCCGTCCGCCTTGGCGACCTCGCGTACGACCTGGTAGGCGGTGGTCCAGTCCTGTCCGCCGCCGCCGTGTGCGACCGGGCCGAGCAGGGTGACCAGCCCCGCGTCCTTCAGGAGCCGCACCTCGGCGTGGGGGGTGACGCCCGCGCGGTCGCGGGCGGCGGCGTCGGTGGCGAGGATCGCGGCGACCTCGGCGGCACGGTCGGTCCATCCGCGGGCTTCGGCGGGGGCGGGCCGCGACTGCCAGGTGGCGGGGGTTACGGCGCTCATGGGTCGCTCCTTCGTGCGTGGGTGGTGGCGCGATGTGTGCGGAGTACGGGACCGGGCCTGTCAGGCGGGGGCAGCGACGGAATGCCCAGGTTCACCCGTGAGCTGAGCCTCACGTTCGCGTACGAGCGGCAGTACGCGCTCGCCGAAGTACTCGACCTCCTCCTGGTAGTGCAGGAAGCCGAGCAGGAAGAGGTCCACACCGAGCCGCTTGTACGCGACGATGCGCTCGGCGATCTGTTCCGGGGTGCCGATCAGCCCCGTACGGAACCCGTCGTTGTACTGGACGAGGTCCTCGAACGACGAGTCCTGCCACATGCCCTTGCCGTCCGCCGTGGACCGGCCCGCCTGGGTGACGGCGGCCGCGAAGCCGTGCACGGCCTCGGTGTCCGCGTGGGCGACGATCTCCCGCAGCACCTCGCGGGCCTCCGCCTCGGTGTCCCGGGCGATCAGGAAGCCGTTGAGCCCGAAGCGGGGCGCGGGCCGCCCGGCGGCTGCCGCCGCGGCGCGGACGTCGGTGAGCTGTTCGGTGACACCGGTGAAGTCCTTGCCGTTGCTGAAGTACCAGTCGGAGACGCGTCCGGCCATGGCGCGGGCGGCGGTGGAGTTGCCACCCTGGAAGATCTCCGGGTGCGGGCGCTGCGGCGTGTTCAGCGGTTTGGGCTTGAGCGAGAAGTCGCGGATGCGGTAGAAGTCACCG
Source organism: Streptomyces paromomycinus (assembly GCF_003865155.1). Lineage (NCBI taxonomy): Bacteria > Bacillati > Actinomycetota > Actinomycetes > Kitasatosporales > Streptomycetaceae > Streptomyces > Streptomyces paromomycinus. Next base: position 1,678,634 of record NZ_BHZD01000001.1, read on the forward strand.
GCCAGCCGGGCGCGGTCCTGGGTCCAGATGCTGCGCAGCGCGGTGATGAACTCCTCGGCCCGCCGGTAGCGTTCGTCGTGCTCCAGCCAGGGTTCGCCGAGCGCGGTGAACTCGCCCTTGAACCAGCCGCTGACGACGTTGACCGCGAACCGGCCGCCGGAGAGCCGGTCCGCCGTGGCACCCAGCTTGGCCAGCACGCCGGGGTGCCAGAGACCGGGGTGCACGGCGGCGATGACCTTCAGGCGTTCGGTGGCGAGCAGCAGCGCAAGGCTGAACGCGGTGGACTCGTGCTGGTGTTCGGCGCCGTAACTGGCCATGTAGCGGACCTGGGTCAGGGCGTAGTCGAAGCCGTTCCGCTCGGCGAGGACGGCGAGTTCGCGGTTGTAGTCGTAGCCCCAGTCGGTGCGCTGCTCGACGGTGCTGGTGACCAGGCCGCCGCTGACGTTGGGCACCCAGTAGGCGAAGCGGAGCGGCTCGGAGAGGGGTGGTGCGGACATGGGGGGCTCCCGGCAGGTCTGGAAGAGCGTGCGGGGCGGCGCGCGGTCACGGGTGCGCGATCGGCCCTGAAGAACAAAAGAGGAAATGCGGCAATGCGGCAATGCGGCACCGTCCCGCGATCATTTCCACTGCCCCACCGGCCCCGGAATCCCGGAAATCGGATAGCGGGGCCCGCGACTGGTCACTCAGAGAGGCACCAGAAGGGGAAGGGGAAATGCGGCGCGAAGTGCGCGGGATTCCGAATACGGATCACCTAACGGATCAACCGGCCCGCCCGGCAGCTGCCGGGAGACCGGCCCGCCGGCGCGTCGCTACCGGCCGGAGCGCCGACACAGAGCGCTGGAGACGCGTACGAGGTCCACATGACGCCGTTGAGTGAGCTGTCCCGGCTTTTTCATCAACACGTCACCTCCCCGCAACAATTCGGCGGTACGGCCGCGGCCGGCCGTTCGTTCCCGCCCTGTCCCGGAGTTTACCCAGGCGGCCGCCGCAGGTCGACAAGGCATTCGCGAGGTGGTGATAGGGTCCCCCTTCCACCACCCCGTCGACCGGTGAATTCGCCGGTTCCCCTTGTCGGTTGGAGGCGGCTCACGTGCGGATGGAACAGCTGGAATACCTGGCGGCGGTCACCCGGCTGGGGTCGCTGCGCCGCGCGGCGGAGGAACTGCACCTGTCGCAGCCCGCGCTGAGCGAGACGGTCCGCAACCTGGAGCGGGAGCTGGGGGTGGAGCTGCTGGAGCGCAAGCGGTCCGGGGCGAAGATCAGTGACGAGGGCCGGGAGTTGCTGCCGCACATCACCGGGGTGCTGGACGCCGTCGACCGGCTGCGCCGGGCGGCCGACGACCAGCACCAGGTCAGCCGGATGGTGCGGCTGGGCACGGTCAACGCGGCCACGGTGCCGCTGCTCGTGCCGGCCGTCCGCGAGTTCCGCGCCGCCCACCCGCTGACGCAGGTCGAGGTGGTCGCGGCCCAGCAGGACGGCATCCAGCAGGGCCTCGCGGAGGGCGGCTTCGACCTCGGGCTGGTCAACTACCTGCGGGGCGACGACCTGCCGCCCGACCTGCACACCACCGAGCTGCTGCGCGGCCGTCCGGTCGTCTGCGTGCGCCCGGACAGCCCGCTGGCCGCGCTGGAGGCGGTCACCGTCGCCGATCTGCTGGCCGGGCCGCTGATCGTGATGCGGTCCGGGTACGTCATGCACCGTTACGTCCACCGGCTGCTCAGGGGCCGTACGCCGTCCTTCTCGTACTCGGCCGACGGCGCGGAGATGGGCAAGCTGATGGTGGCCGAGGGGCTCGGCGCCACCGTGCTGCCCGACTACAGCGTGCTCGGCGACCCGCTGGAGCGCAGCGGCGCGATCACCTGCCGTCCGCTGGCGGACGACGCCACCGAGGTCCGCATGGTGATCCAGCGCCGCCGGGCGGGCTCGGTGCCACGGGCCGCGCGGGATCTGCACGCCATCTTCGTCCGGCGGGCCGGGGAGCGTCCGGCGGGCGGGCCGGCCGGCGGACACGGCCCGGCCTGACCGGTGCCGGAGCGGAATGAGGCAGGATCGGAGAGTGGAGCGTGCGGCGGACGGAGACCGTGCGCCCGCGCACGGCACGCCGTTTCCGTTTCCGGTCGGGAGGTCATCGTGGCGGTGGAGGTCACCTGGTGGGGACACGCCACCGTCACGGTCGCCGATTCGGGCGTACGGGTACTGACCGACCCGCTGTTCACACGGCGGCTGGCGCATCTGCGGCGCCGCCGGGGCGAACTGCCGCCGCCGGCCGCGGCCCGCGCCGACGCCGTACTCGTCTCCCACCTGCACGCCGACCACCTGCACCCGGCCTCCCTCGCCCGCCTCGCGCCGGGCACCCGGGTGGTGGTGCCGCGCGGCGCCGTCGCCGCCGTACCGGGGCTGCGGCGGGTGGCGGCGGCGCGGGGGCTGCCGGTCACGGAGCTGCGGCCCGGCGAGACGGCAACGGTCCGCGCCGCCCACCCGAACGGGGACGGGCCCGGGGCCGGTGAGGTGACCGTCCGCGCGGTGCGCGCGGCGCACGACGGGCGGCGGCTGCCGTACGGCCCGCACCGGGTGCCGGCGCTCGGCTATGTGGTGCACGGCGCGGCGGCGACGTACTTCGCGGGCGACACCGGGCTCTTCGACACCATGGCCGAGGAGGTCGGCGCCGTCGACGTGGCGCTGCTGCCGGTGGGCGGCTGGGGGCCGTTCCTCGGACACGGCCATCTGGACGCCCGGCGGGCGGCCGAGGCGGCGGCCCGGCTGGCGCCGGTCAGCGCGGTGCCGGTGCACTACGGCACGTACTGGCCGATCGGCCTGGACGCGGTGCGCCCGCACGAGTTCCACTCCCCCGGTGACGAGTTCGCCCGGCAGACCGGGTTGCTGGCGCCCCGGGTGGCGGTGCACCGGCTCGCGCACGGCGAGTCCGTACGGCTGGCGGCGGCGCGGTGATCGGCGGGCCGGCGGGCGGTGTGCCCCCCGAGTCGGCCCAGCAGGTGGTGGGCTATCCGTCACTGTTCCTGCTGGTGGTGCTGGGGTCGCTGGTGCCGGTGGTGCCGACCGGCGCGGTGGTCAGCTCCGCCGCCGTGGTCGCCTTCCACCAGCGGTCGCCGTGGGCCCTGCTGATCGTCTTCGGGCTGTCCGCACTCGCCGCCTTCCTCGGCGACCTGGGGCTGTACTGGCTCGGGCAGCGCGGCGTACGGTTGCGCAACGGATCGCGCTGGCTGGAGCGGCTGCGCGACCGCGCGGCACCGGAACGGCTGGCGCAGGCGCAGACCAAGCTGCGCGAGCACGGGGTGCTGGTGCTCGTCCTGTCCCGGCTGGTGCCGGCCGGGCGGATCCCGGTGATGCTGGCGTGCCTGCTGTCCCGGATGCCGCTGCGGCGCTTCGCCCGCGGCGACCTGCCGGCCTGCCTGGCCTGGGCGGCGACGTACCAGCTCATCGGCCTGCTGGGCGGCTCCCTGTTCGGCGAGCCGTGGCAGGGCGTGGCGGCGGCGGTCGCTCTGACGCTGGTGATCAGCGGGGCGCCCGCGGTGTGGCGGCGGCTGCGACACGGGAAGGGCGGCTGAGCGGGCGTAGGCGTCACCGGTCGCGCCCGGAGCACCCGACTACCCGGCCGCCTCCCCCTCCCCGGCCCCAGCCCCGGCCTCGGCCCCGGCCTCCAGAACCCGCGACCCGCCCACCGCCAGATCCCACAGATCCGCACGCGGACGCCCCGCGGCCTCCCAGGCAGCGCGTACGCGGTGCAGTGGCTCCAGGGGCGCCTCGGCGGACAGCAGGAACGTCGACCAGTGCATCGGGGCCATCGCGCGGGCTCCCACGTCCTGGCAGGCGCGGACCGCCTCCTCAGGGTCGGTGTGCACCGGGCGCAGCATCCAGCGCGGGTCGTAGGCGCCGATGGGCAGCAGCGCCAGGTCGATGCCCGGGTAGCGGCCGCCGATCTCCTCGAACCAGTGGCCGTACCCGGTGTCGCCGGCGAAGTACACCCGCCGCCCGTCCGGTGCCGTCAGCACCCAGCCGCCCCACAGCGAGCGGCAGGTGTCGGTCAGGGTGCGCTTGCTCCAGTGGTGGGCCGGGACGAAGTCGAAGCGGACCGGACCGGCGGGGCCCGGCAGTTCGACCGCCTCCCACCAGTCCAGGTCGGTGACGTGGGTGAAGCGGCGCCGGCGGGCCCAGCGGGCGAGTCCGGCGGGCACCAGGAGCGGGGTGTGCGGCGGCAGCCGTTTGAGGGTGGGGGCGTCGAGGTGGTCGTAGTGGTTGTGGCTGATGACGACGGCGTCGACGGGCGGCAGGTCCTGCCAGCGGACGCCGACCGGGGTGACGCGGGGCGGGGTGCCCAGGATCTTGCGGGACCACACGGGGTCGGTCAGCACCGTCAGGCCGCCGATGCGCAGCACCCAGCTGGCGTGGCCCGCCCAGGTGACGGCGATGTCCAGGGGGCCGGGCTCCGGCAGGGGGCCGGGCTCGAAGGGCAGCTCGGGGATGTCCAGGAGGGCCTGGGCGGACGGCCGCAGCTTGCCCTCGCGGGCGATGCGGGCCAGGGCGCGTACGCCGGGCAGCGGGGCGGTGAGCCGGTCGGTGAAGTCGCGGGGCCAGGTGCGGACCTCGCCCGTCGGGCGGACCGGCGCGGGCGCGGTGCCGGCCGGGTGCGGGCCGGCGGGCGGCGGGAGAGGCTCGGTGAGGGAACGTTCGGTCTGTTCGGTCATCGAGGGGCTCCATTCGGTGGGCATGACCGGCCGTGCTGCCGGTCGGGACGGCCACCGGGGTACGGGCGGGGGCCGGGACGAAGGCCGGAGGGGAGGAGTGCCGGAGGGGAGGAAGGCCGGAGAGGCGCGGGGTGGAGGGGCGGAGGGCGGTCGGGGAGGGATGCCGGAGGGGCGAAGGCCGGAGAGGGCGCGCGGGCGGCGGCATGACGGCGGGCTACGAGGAGCCGGTGTCCGTGAGCGCGGCAAGGGTGGCGGACAGGGCGCTCAGCGCCTCGGTCACATGGGGAAGGCTCGCTGGGTCGGGAGCTTCGAGGACCCGTCTCCGGTGGCCGGCGTCGGGGCCGAGCAGCACTTCGGTGCTCAGCCGTACGCGCAGCGCGCGCGGATCGTCGCCGAAGCGGTGCCCGCCGCGCGCCGCCCAGTGCGCGAGAACGCCTTCCAGTTGGGCCGGTCCGGTGACGCCCCGGGTGGCCAGTCGCGGGCGCAGCGGGTCGAAGTCGGCGTACAGGTGACTGCCCGCGTGCGGCGGACGGCAGACGGCGCCCGCTTCCGTGAGGGTGCGGTGCAGCGCTCCGGCGAGTGTGCCGTGCACACGGGCTGCGGCGGCGGTGCGGGCCCGTACGGGCTCCGGTTCGGTGAGCGCGCGGGTGACGGCGGCGGCGACCGGCCCGGCCATCGGGGTGCGCAGCGCTTCCAGCCGTTCCAGGGTCGCGGCGCGCAGTGCGGCGCCGCGTCCGGTGTCCGGGAAGCGGGCCAGTGCGGCGGGCCAGGAGGCCGGTGCCAGGGTGGCGCGCAGGTCGGCCAGGACGACGACGTCGTCCGGCAGCATCTCGGCCGGGCTCAGCACGACCGTGTCGTGGGGGTCGTGCAGCAGGTCGCGGCCGGTCTCGTCGCTGACGACCCACAGTCCGTCCGCCGCTGCCGCCTCGCACACCTCGTGCACCAGCTCGGGCGGCGGGCAGGTGCCGCTGGGGTCGTCGGCCACGGAGACGATCAGGACCCGTGGCCCCGCGCCGGTCAGCCGGGCCCGGCGGACGGCTTCGAGCAGCGCGAACGCGTCCGGTACGCCACCGGATTCGGCCGGTACGGGAACGCGGTGCACCGCCCGGCCGAGCAGGCCGGCGGGCGGCGCGTACCACTGGGCGCAGGGCCGCGGCAGCAGCACGTCGCCGCCCGCGGCCGCGAGCAGCGCGAGGAGCAGGGCGGGCGCGCCCGGTGCGGCGAGTACCCGTTCCGGCGCGGTCTCCAGGCCGCGGCGCGCCCAGTAGTCGCAGGCGGCGGCGCGCAGGGGCCGGGAGCCGCCGGGCGGCTCGGGTTCCGTGCGGTCCGCGGCGGCGGCGAGGTGCGCGGCGAGTTCCGGGAGGACCGGCAGCCCCGCCGGCGGATCCGGCTCCGGGGCCGGCTCCGGATCCAGGGCCGTCCGCTGCATCCGTACCTCCACACTCCACGGCAGGTCGATCGTGGGCCCATCACATGAGTGCGGGCCCCGACCACCTTTGCAGATCGCGGGGGCCGGGAGGCGGGGCGACACGTCACCGGTCGGCCGAGTGCGGGTGTCCGGGCGCGGCGGGAACCGGACGCGGACACCGGTTCCGTCAGAGATGCCGGGCGCAGGGCGCAGCGGGACCCGGGCGCGCGGCACCGGTCCGTCCGGGTGTCCGGACGTGAGGCCTTGGCAGGGATCGGTCCAGGCCGCCGCTACGGTGTGTGGCCGGCGTCCGGCGCGTCGGTGCCGGCGGCGTCCGCGCGCTTGCCCCGGGCGGCCGGGCGGTGGGGGCGCCGGCCCTTCTCGCCGAGGCACCGCAGCTCGGCCTCCAGCCCGTGCCCGCGGGTACGGACCAGGGCGCCGGCGAGGTCGGACAGTTTGCGGTTGGTGCGCTGGGACAGCCGGCGCAGCGTGTCGAAGGCCGTGTCCGCGTCGCACCCCAGGACGTACATGAGGATGCCGCATGCCTGGTCGACCACCGGCCGGGTGCGCAGGGCGGTGTCGAGCTGGTCCACCTCGACGAGCGCCTCGCGGTAGCGGCGTTCCCGCGCCAGCCCGGTCGCGGCCAGCTCACCCAGCACGTCCGTCGCCGTACAGCCCTTCTCGACCTTCAGGCCCGGCCGGAAGCCGTAGACGGTGAGGGTGAGGGTGATGCCGTCCCGGCGGTACGGGAGGGTGGCGCTGGAGCGTACTCCGGCCTCCAGCGCCTTGGCGCGGTACTCGGGCCAGCGGCTCTCGTGCAGCAGGTCGTCGGTGCCGGTGGCCCGGCCGGTGTCCAGCGCGGCGGGAATGGGTCCCTCACCGGACTCCCACTGCACGCTGACCAGGGCGGACAGGTCGGGGTGGGTCACCGCGGCCGGGCCTGCGGCGGAGCCGTCGGCGGAGCTGACCGTCGCGGCGGCGCCGCAGCTGTCCGGGGTGCACCAGGCGGCCTGTTCGGCGAGGTGGGCGAGGCTGCGGGCGGAGGACCCCTCGGCGAGGTCGGGCGTCCCGGTCTCGAAGGGGGTACGGGTCGGCGTTGTCGCGTCCACTGTGTGGTCAGTCCCTTCGGGTCCGTAGACGGGAAGTCGTGGACCCTGCACTGGGTCGGCTGCCCGGTGGGGGCGGACAAAAACACCTGTTTCCCGTCGAGTTCGGGTGCCCGGGCCCGGCGGCCGGTCGGCTTGCCGCAGGCGGGGTACGGTCCGGTGGCGCACCGGTTAGGTTGAGGGCATGGCCGAGGTCGAGCGCGTCGCTGCGGAACTCGCGGACTTCCGCAGACGGGTCGAAGAGCTGCGCGCCGCACGCGCCCTGCCCTCCACCGAGCGGCTGTCCGTCCTGGACGCCGCTCTCTTCGAACTCCAGCACGTCGTCGACGTGATGCTGCCCCGCCTCGAACGGAGCCTGCCGGCGGAACGGGACAACGGCGCCCGGCGGGCCGCCGAGGAACACCAGCTGCTGCGCGCGCTGTTCCAGCGGTTGCCGTTCGCGGTGGTGCTGCTGGATCCGGACGCGGTGATCCGGCGGCTGAACTTCGCCGGCACCCGGCTGTTCGGCATGCGCGCCGGCTACGCCGCGGGCCGCCCGCTGACCGCCTCGCTCGCCCCCGAGGAACGGGCCGCCTTCCGCTCCCAGGTGGCCGCGGTCGCCCGCAACGAGGGCGACCGCAGCCTGGTCGTACGGCTGCTGCCGCCGCCGGACGGGGTCCGGCGCGCGGACGAGTCGCTGCGGGCCACCATGACGGCGCTGCGGCCCCAGGGGGAGCCGGGCACCTCCGTCCTCACCGTCTTCCTCACCGGCCCGGAGGCGCCGGCGGCGGACCGGCCCGGAGGCGCGGAGCGTACGGAGCGTACGGAGGTCGATGCCCCGGGCCGCGCGGCGGAAGCGGACCGCACGGGTGACACGGACCGCCCGGCGAATCCGGGCCGTACCGGGAAAGCGGACCGTGCGGGGGAATCGGGCCGGACGCGGGAATCGGACCGCACGGACACGCCGCGGCCCGGCCTCTCCGAGGTGACCCGCAACACCGAACTGATGGACCTCCTCGACGACATGACCATGGCGCTCCTGGAGTCGCCGCGGGAGCCCACCGCCGTGCTCGACCGGGCCTGCCGGGTGCTGCGCGGGCGCTTCGCCGACTGGGTGACGGCCGATCTGGTGACCCGTGGCGGGGGACCGTTGAAGCGGGTGGCGGTGCACGGGCCGGAGAGATCCGGGCCGTACGCCGGGGACGAGGCGTACGGCCCGGCGGCGGACCCGGGCGGCTCCGGCGGCCCGCACCCTCAGGACACCCTCACGGCCGTCCTGGCCGCGCAGTTGCCCGGGGACTGCCCGGTCGTGGTCGAGGCGGCCCGCGCGGGCAACGCCACCCTCCAGGTCCGCCCGGAGGATCTCGGTGCGTTCGGTCACGACGCCGCGGGAGCGCCGATCCTGGCCCGCGCCGAGGTGACCTCGCTGCTGTGCGTGCCGCTGCAGGCGAGGACGGGGCCGGTGCGCGGTGTCCTGTCGCTGCTGCGCACGGGCGGGCGGCGGGCGTTCAGCCTGGCGGAGGCGGGGGCCGTCGACCGGCTGGCCCGCCACCTGGGGCGCGCGCTGCACCCCTGAGCCCCGGAACCCTCTACGGGCTCCTGAGCCCTTGCCGCTCTTGCCTCAGGCCGCTTCGCGTTCGCCCACCTGGTCGCACAGCCGGGTGCAGGTGCGGTTGATGAGCCGGGAGACGTGCATCTGCGAGATGCCGAGCCGGTCGGCGATGCGGCTCTGCGTCATGTCGCAGAAGAACCGCAGGTAGAGGATCTGCCGTTCACGCTCGGGAAGCATCTGCAGCTTGGGCCTGACCGCCTCGCGGTCCACGACGAGGTCGAAGCCTGGCTCCGGGCCGCCGAGGGTGTCCACGATGGCGTATCCGTCGTCCGCGCCGGGCAGTTCGGCGTCCAGGGAGAGCGTCGAGTAGCTCTCCAGTGCCTCCATGCCCAGCAGGACCTCCTCCAGCGTCATACCGGTGTGGCGGGCGATGTCCCGGGCGGCGGGGCGGTGGTCGTCGGGCGCGTGGGTGAGCTCCAGCGTGGCCGTACGGACGCGGTTGCGCAGTTCCTGGACGCGCCGGGGCACGTGCAGGCCCCACATGTGGTCGCGGAAGTGCCGCTTGACCTCGCCGACGATGGTCGGCACGGCGAAGCTCTCGAAGGCGCAGCCGCGGTCCGGGTCGTACCGGTCCACGGCCTTGACCAGGCCGAGCGAGGCGACCTGGGTCAGATCCTCGGTGGTCTCCCCGCGGTTGCGGAACTGCCGCGCGAGACGTTCGGCCATCGGCAGCCAGGCACAGACGATGCTCTGGCGCAGCGCGTCCCGCTCCGGCCCGTCGGGCAGCGCCGTCAGCTTGCGGAAGTCGGCGCCGGTGTCCGGCGCGTCGTCGTGCGGGTGCTTCTTCTGGGTGCGGCGCGGGCCCAGCGGGCGGTCGGCGGGCCGGCCGCGCGGGGTGCTCGCGAGATGAGGTGTGCGTACAGAGGGCATGGTCTCGGCTCCCTGATCGGTGGACTGGGGTCCTCCGCGGGAGCGCAGCCGGAGTGCACGCTCGGAGAGCAGGTTCGCTCCCACGGGCGTGCCTCCGGTCCGAAGCACACGGATCGCGTGCCCGGAGCCGGTGCCGGTAAACGCCTGTCGGGCCGAATCGGCCGCGGCGCACACCGGTACGGGAGGTTTCCGGCCCGCGGGTCAGGTAACCCGTGCGGGACGGCCTGCTGCCCCCGGTCACCGGCCGGGCGGCCGGGCCGGCCGGCGGTGTACGCACACCGGCGCACCCCCTGCGAGCGGCGCGAAGCGGCAGGAACGAGCACGAGCCCCGGGTCCACGCCGAGACCGAAGAGGAGCCCTCCGTCACCATGAAAGTCGAGCGGCTGGACGTCACCGCCTACACCGTCCCCACCGACGCGCCGGAAGCCGACGGCACCCTTGCCTGGGACACCACCACCATCATCGTCGTCGAGGCCCGCTCCGGGACGACCACCGGCCTGGGCTGGACCTACGCCGCCGCCGACGCCGGCTCGGTCGTCCGCGACCTGCTCGCCCGCCCGGTCCTCGGCCGCTGCGTACTGGACGTCCAGGGTGCCTACGAGGCCATGAGCCGGGCGGTGCGCAACGCCGGCCGGCCCGGACTGGTCGCCTGCGCGCTGTCCGCGGTGGACATCGCCCTGTGGGACCTCAAGGCCCGGCTGCTGGAACTGCCGCTGCTGCATCTGATCGGCGCCGTGCGCAGCGCGGTGCCGGTCTACGGGTCGGGCGGGTTCACCACGTACCACGACACGCACCTGGCGACGCAGTTGAACGGGTGGGTGCACGGGCAGGGCATCGAACGGGTCAAGATCAAGATCGGCGAGGAGTGGGGCCGGGCCGTCGAGCGCGACCTGTCCCGCGTCCGCAACGCCCGTGCGGCCATCGGACCGCGCGCCGAGCTGTACGTGGACGCCAACGGCGCGTACACCCGCAAACAGGCCGTACGGATCGGCCGGGCCCTGGCCGACCAGGGCGTCGGCTGGTTCGAGGAGCCGGTCTCCTCCGACGACCTGGAGGGCCTGCGGGTCGTCCGTGACCTGGTGGTGTGCGACGTGACAGCCGGCGAGTACGGCTACGACCTGCCGTACTTCGCGCGCATGGCCCCGGTCGTGGACTGCCTCCAGATCGACGCCACCCGGTGCGGCGGCCTCACCGTCTGGCTGCGCGCCGCGGCCCTCGCCGAAGCCCACGGCCTGGAGGTCTCCGCCCACTGCGCACCCCACGTCCACGCCCACCCGGCCGCCTGCGTACCGAACCTGCGGCACATCGAGTGGTTCCACGACCACGTACGCATCGAGTCGATGTTCTTCGACGGCGGCCTGGACCCGTCCGGCGGCACGGTCCATCCCGGCGCGAAACAACTACCGGGCCACGGACTCCAGTTCCGTCATGAGGAGGCTACGCCGTATCGGGTGTTGTGAGGGGGCGGGCCGCACGGGCGGGCGGCCCGATGCGCGGCCACCAACTCCCCTCGGTGGGCGCCGTGGTGGCATCCGGAGGCGCGAAGACGCAGAACTTGTTGCCTTCGGGCTCTCCCAAGGTGGCGGGGCTGGCCACACAAACCACCCCGGGACTCAGATGGCTAGGGGTTTCACAACCTTGGCCCTCTCGTAAAGCGCTTGAGCCAGCCGGTTCTTGACGTACGGGCGGATCTTCGTCCGCATCACTGCGATTCGGTGGTCGCACTGGCCTGACCGCACGTGGGGGTAGATGTCCAGCACCTTGCCCCACGTTTCGCACGCTGCCTCCAGGTGCCCGATCTCCAGCTGTCGCTCGGCCATGATGGACAAGAAACGGGAGCGGTTGCGCTGGAATGATCGATGCCGAACCGCGTCGGACTCGCCGAGAGCCACGATGGAACCACGCACGTCCCCCAGCTCGTACTTCACTTGCCCAACGTGGTAAAGCAGCGACGAGGGGTTGTAGGAAGCGAAGGTTGTTGCGCGAGATTCCGCTTTCTCCATGGCAATCTCGGCTTCCTTCATGTACGACAGCGCGTCGTGCCGATTGCCTGTTTGCGCATAAGCATGTGCTTGTTGACCCGCCAGGAAGGCCCGCATCCGCGGTCCTGCCTGAGGGGACGCGGCGGCCGCGGCATCGGCGAGCCGCAACGCTTCCGCTCCGTGCCCAAGGTCAACAGCTTGGACGCTCATGCCGCGCAAGGTGGTGCAGTACGTAAGGTGATCGTTTGCCGCTCCCGCAAGTTCGAGCGCCTTAATGTAGTACTGCTGTGCGAGATGATGTTCCCCTTCATCCACGGCCATGTAGCCAGTCAGGTAGCACAGGTCGGATGCGGCGGATCGCATCGCTGCCCGGACTTCTTCCGTTCCGGCTGCGTTCAGTGCAGGGGCCACAGTGTTGATCAGGAAACTCGCTGCCATGGGGCGCGCATAGCGTCCCCCGAACTCGTCATCCAGGTCTGATACACGCTCCGTCATGGCAACGACCATCTGAACGTCAGCCATGCCGATCCGCGCCGTTTTCCCAGTCTGTATACCTTCGGCCCTGGCAACAACGTCAGGCCACCCAGGAATCGTCAACGCGACGGAGAAGAGACCAGCACCGAGCACACCACGCCGCGACGGGTCCACGTCCGTCCTCCCCAGCTCGATCAGCCCTTCCACCGTACCCGTCGGCTCGGACGCCTGATCGATTGGATCGGGAAAGCCCGCTTCACTTCGTGTGATTCGGCGGTTCAGCCGACGGGTGAATGCTTCGACGACGAGGGAACGGACCGACTCGCGCGGCATCGTGCCACCGAGCCAATGATGCACAGCACTGCCGTTGTATCGCAGGGGCGTTCCCCTCTCGGTACCCGCGCGATTCACGGCTCGCGCGCACTGATCGAACGTCCAACCGCTCTCCGTGAACAGCCTGCGCAGCTCGGTATTTGCTGTCCGCGCCATGCTCAACTCCCGGTTTAAAGGCTTTAAACACGTGCTTCCCGGCCAACGGTACCCGCACTGCCCGTAGGGGAGTTGACTGGTTGAGCAAACGCTACGGCTCGCGCGCTCCCCCACACCCCGCTTGGCGGACTTCGCGGCCTGATCATGCACCAACGCCCCCAGGAACGGTGACCACAAGTGACCAACCCCCACCCCACGCCCGCCAGGGAAGCCCTCACCCGACTCATGAACTCGTGCGGACGAGACGGCGTGCTCCATATGCGCACCAGTGGCAGCAGTGCCGCTGCCCTCAACATCCCCCAGGCCGAAGGTACGACCATGGCAAACCCCGCCCCCGTGCCGACCCGTATGGAAATTCAGATCACCGGCATCCGGAAGCACTTCGCCGAGTGCGTCACCGAGCAGGACGACGGCGAGATGTGCGGCGGTCGCTCCTCCGACTGGGACAGCCCCCTGCCGGCGAACGCGTGGATTCGCGCCCACTCCGACGTGGAGGGGCACACGAAGTTCAAGAAGCACGCGGAAGAAGACGTCACCACCTTCACGGAGCCTGCGAGGGTCAGGTGAAAGAGCGGCGGATTGTAGTGACTGCCTTCCGCTCGCTTGTGGTCGCTGCCGCAGCGCTGTTCGGGCCGCTCTCACCCGCAAATGACCCGCCAAGACCCCCGTCCGGAAAACCCCACCTGGGCGGGTCAGGGGCGCCGTAACGGGATAAGAACTCACAACGGCGCCCCCGCCTGAACGCCCGTCCGGCTGCTCTCGTTGGAGGACGGCCAGCAGCCGGACAGGCCGACGCACAACAGGGAGGCACCGCACATGCGAGAGCCACACGCACTACTCACCTTTGCTGCATTCGGGGGTGCCGTCACAACGGTGATTGACAACAACCCCGGCATGGACGGGGCATGGACGCGGAAGAGGCCCGGCAGGTGGACGCCACGTTGAGGCTCCTGGGTATCCCTGGCATCGTCGCTCCGGAGGATCCGGACAACGCGGCAGGGGTTTGGCGCGTGTACGACAGTCCCGTTCCCAGTACGCGGAAGGACACCACCGCTGACATCCTGGCGGCTGTTGTCGCCCAGTTCAGGGAAGCCGGCCCCGAACCGCTCCGGCGCGCTGACGGTGGGCCTACGCGGGGCTCCATCATCCCGCCCAACGGAAACTGACCGCCCGAACCGGCCCTGTCCCGGCGTCTCTCCCTGAGACGCCGGGCAGGGCCCGTGTGCAAGTCTCACTGCTTGGGTGGCCCCGTGAACGGCAGAGGCCCGGGCGCGGAACCCCACATTCCGTGCCCGGGCGCTCCTCCCCACTGCCCCGTCGCCCGCCCTGGCGTTTCCGGGGCCTTCTCCGTGGCCGCTCGGCCGGTCACCGGGTACCTGCCCGGCGGCCGGTCAAACGTCCCGATGTCGCCGGGCGGTGCCCAGGGGCGGTCAGCCGGTGCGGGCGCGGGCTCCGGAGCGGGTGCGGCCGGAGGCGACCCAGCGGCGCGGGTGGCGGCGCAGGTACTCGCCCTCCAGCTCCGCCATGCGTGCGTTGTGGGTGGCCAGGGCGTCGGTGGAACCGTGCAGGAGGGTGTCGTGGCGGGTGCGGTGGATGGTCTCCAGCTCGCGCAGCAGTTGCTGTTCGTCCAGCCGGGCGGGCGGGACTCCCGGGGTCGCGGTGCCCGGTGCGGCAGTCGGCGTCTCCGTGGGCCGCGGGGAGTCCGTGGGCGTGTCGTGGGACGGCATCGGGGGTTCTCCCTCCGTGTCGGGTGCGTCCCTTCGGGTACCCGCTGGCACAACCACCCGGACACGTCCGGCGGCAGGCTCGGAGCGAGCCCCGGAGGCAGGCATGGAACTCGGATTCCTCACCCCACTCACTACCAGGCCGGGCCCCGGCCCCGCGGGCCGTTCCGGTACCTCGGACCACCCGGTCCGCCCGGTCGCCTCCTTCGATCGTACGAGGACCGCTGCGGCTCGGCGCGGCGACCGGCACCGCCACAGGCTGTACGGCGCCGTCGGCGCTCTGGCGCACGATGCCCCGGGGTGACGGGCCCCGGGGCGCTCCCGTGCCCCGGGCCCCGGCTCCTCCTGCCGCCCGCCGGCCCGACCGAGAGAAGGCGAACAGCCATGGCACAGTTCGTAAGGGACGTCATGACCCCGGACGTCGCGGCGGTCCTGCCGGACGCCTCGCTCGTCGAGGCGGCACAGCTGATGCGCGCCCAGGACATCGGGGACGTCCTGGTGACGCAGGACGGCGTGCTGCTGGGGGTGGTGACCGACCGGGACATCACGCTGCGCGCGGTGGCCGACGGGGTCGACCCGCTCGCCGTGTCCTGCCGCTCGGTGTGCACCCCCGAGCCGGTCTGCGTCGGCCCCGACGACCACATCAGCGAGGCGGTCGTCCTGATGCGTACGAACGCGGTGCGGCGGCTTCCGGTGGTCGAGAACGGGACGCCGGTGGGGGTGATCAGCATCGGTGACCTGGCCCGTGCGCAGGAACCGGACTCGGCGCTCGCGGACATCAGCCGGGCCGCGCCGGACAGCTGGCCGGACATCGGGAACGGGGGGCCGGGGATCGCCTGAGAACGGAGACCTGAGTCCCCCGTAGAACGGAGACCTGAGTCCCCCGTAGAACGGGGACCCGAGCCTCCCGTGCGACCGACCCGACCGACCCGACCGACAGGAGCGGCTGCCGATGAAGCGGACGACACGGGGAACGGTGGGGCTGCTGTATGTGCCTCCTTCTTCGGGGTACAGGTGGCCCATGCGAAAGCTGCTGAGTACCTGGGACCGCGAGATCTTCGACAGCGTCGCGTCACGGCACTGGCCGGGCGCGCAGCGCGTGCTGCCACGGCTGACGCGCACCGCCGACCACGGGCTGCTGTGGATGGGGATCGCGGCGGGCGCGGCCGCCCTCGGCGGGCGGCCGATGCGCAGGGCCGCGCTGCGCGGGGTGGCGTCGCTGGCCGCGGCGTCGGCGACGGTCAACACCCTGGGCAAGCGCTCGGTACGGCGCAACCGGCCGCTGCTGGACGCGGTGCCCGTCATACGGCAGCTGAACCGGCAGCCCTTCACCACCTCCTTCCCCTCCGGTCACGCGGCGTCCGCCGCGGCCTTCGCCACGGGGGTCGCGTTCGAGAACAAGTGGTGGGGCCTGGCGCTGGCGCCGGTCGCCGCCTCCGTCGCGTTCTCCCGCGTCTACACGGGCGTCCACTACCCCGGTGACGTCCTGGCGGGAGCCGCGCTCGGTGTGGGTGCCGCCCTCGCGGTGCGCGGGCTGGCGCCGACCCGGGCGCAGCTGGCGCCCCCGGCGCGGCCGGCGGCCGACGCGCCCTCGCTGCCGGGCGGCCGCGGGCTGTTCGTGGTGGCCAACCACGCGTCCGGGCAGCGCACCGGTCCGCGCCCGGACCGGGTGCAGGAGGTGCGCGGCGTGCTGCCGGAGGCCGAGGTGGTGCTGTGCGGCGACCCGGAGTCCCCGCCGATGGACAAGGCGCTGGAGCAGGCCGCGGAGCAGGCCAAGCAGGCGGGCGGCGCGCTGGGGGTGCTGGGCGGCGACGGCACGGTGTGCGCCGCGGCGGCGGTCGCCGTACGGCACGGGCTGCCGTTGGCGGTGCTGCCCGGCGGCACCCGCAACCACTTCGCGTACGACCTGGGCATCGAGACGCTGACGGACGCCGCACGGGCGGTGGAGAGCGGCGAGGCGGTCGCGGTGGACCTGGCCGGGTTCCGTACCGCGCCGGGCGAGGACCCCACCTATTTCCTCAACACCTTCTCCGTCGGCGCGTACCCGGAGCTGGTGCGCGTACGGGAGGAGTGGGCGGGCCGGATCGGTGCCTGGCCGGCCGGGGTGCTGGCCGCCTGGAAGGTGCTGCGGACGGCCGATCCGGTGACGGTGGAGGTGAACGGGAAGCGGCGGGAGGTGTGGCTGCTGTTCGCGGGCAACTGCGCGTACCGCGGGCTGGGGCTGGCGCCGGTGCGCCGGCACGACCTGGCGGACGGCGTGCTGGACGTACGGGTGGTGCACGGCGGGCGGCTGGCCCGTACGCGGCTGCTGACCGCGGCCCTGACGGGCGCGCTGCGGCACTCACCCGTGCTGAGCGAGTCCCGGATGCGCTCGGTGCGCCTGGGCGGCCTGACGGAGGGCAGCGTGCTCGCGTACGACGGTGAAGTGTCGCCCGCGCCGCGCGAGTTGACGATCTGCAAGGAGAACGAGGCGCTGACCGTCTACCGCCTGCTGCCCGAATGACGAGACGGCGTTCTCATCATGCGGTTGCCCGGCGTAGGGTGCTGACACCTGCCGTCCGGGAGCGCGAAGGAGCCGTCCGCCATGCCGCACGAGTCCGCCGTCCACATCCAGGAGCACCGCGGATCCGCCGCCCGCACCCCGGGCCACCGTGAGACCGCCGTGTACACCCACGGACACCACGAATCCGTCCTGCGCTCGCACACCTGGCGCACCGCCGCCAACTCGGCCGCGTACCTGCTGGACGCGGTCGAGCCGCACATGGAGATCCTGGACATCGGCTGCGGCCCCGGCACCATCACGGCCGACCTGGCCGCGCTGGTGCCGGACGGCCGGGTCACCGGGCTGGAGCACGCACCGGACGTACTGGAGCAGGCGCGGGCCACCGCCGAGCGGCGCGGCCTGAGCAACGTCCGCTTCGTGACCGGCGACGTCCACGCACTGGACTTCCCGGACGGTTCCTTCTGCGTCACCCACGCCCACCAGGTCCTCCAGCACGTGGGCGACCCGGTCCGGGCGCTGCGCGAGATGCGGCGCGTCACCAAGCCGGGCGGCCTGGTCGCCGTACGGGACGCCGACTACGCCGCCATGACCTGGTACCCGGAGACCGAGGGCATGGACGACTGGCTGGACCTCTACCGCAAGGTCGCCCGCGCCAACGGCGGCGAGCCGGACGCGGGACGGCGCCTGCGCGCCTGGGCCCGGGAGGCCGGCTTCGCCGATGCCGCGATCACCTCGACGGCGAGCGCGTGGTGCTATGCGACGCCGGAGGAACGTTCCTGGTGGAGCGGCCTGTGGGCGGACCGGACCGTGGCCTCCACGTACGCCCGGCGGGCGGTGGACGGCGGCCACGCCACGGAGGCCGGGCTGCACCGGATCGCCGCCGTGTGGCGGGAGTGGGGCGCGCAGGAGGACGCCTGGTTCAGCGTGCTGAACGGCGAGATCCTCTGCCGGGTGTGAGACGCCCGCCGGGCACACCCCCGCACGGGGCGTGACCCGACCGCCACAGCCGGCACGAACTCTCCCGTCCCACCCGGTATGAAGAATGCGTGACGAGAACGCACGGACCGGCCGCCTTGGCCGTACTGGCACTCCTGGCGGCGGGCTGCGGTCCCCAGCAGCCCGCCGCGGGACGCCACGGCGCGACCACCGGGCAGCCGGCACGGGCCGCCGCGCCCGGCGGCTTCACCCTCCTGGCCACCGGTGACGTGCTCCCGCACACCGAGATCATCGAGCAGGCCCGCAAGGACGCGCACGGCCGCGGCCACGACTTCGGTCCGATGCTCGCCGGGGTCCGGCCCCTGGTCTCCGGTGCCGACCTCGCGATCTGTCACATGGAGACGGTGTACGGCGAGGACGGCGGCCCGTTCACCGGCTACCCCGCGTTCAAGTCGCCGCCCCAGGTCGCCGCCGCGCTCAAGGCCACCGGCTACGACTCCTGCTCCACCGCTTCCAACCACACCCTGGACGACGGCCCCGCCGGAATCCGCCGCACCCTCGGCGCCCTGGACGCGGCAGGCGTACGGCACGCCGGCTCGGCCCGTACCGCCGACGAGGCCGCCCGGCCCACCCTCCTCAAGGCCGGACGGGCGAAGGTCGCCCAGCTCGCGTACACCTACGGCACCAACGGCATCGCCGTACCCGAAGGACAGCCCTGGTCGGTCAACCTCATCGACCGGGACCGGATCCTCGCCGACGCGCGGGCCGCCCGGCGCGCGGGAGCCGACGTGGTCGTGGTCAGCCTCCACTGGGGCACCGAGTGGCAGCAGGAACCCGACGAGCAGCAGCAGACCCTCGCCCAGGCCCTCACCGCCGCCCGCACCGGCGGCCGCCCGGACATCGACCTCCTGCTCGGCACCCACGCCCATGTCCCGCAGGCGTACGAGAAGGTCAACGGCACCTGGGTCGTGTACGGCATGGGTGACCAGCTCGCCGGCTACATGTACAACCCGCAGGGCGCGGTCGACTCCCGCGGCAACCAGAGCTCGATGGCCCGCTTCACCTTCGCGCCACCGGACGCGGCGGGCCGGCGCTGGACCGTAACCAAGGCGGAGTTCACGCCGCAACTCACGGATGTGGGCCAGGCGTTCCGCGTCGTACCGCTGGACGGCAGCGCGCCCGGCGGTTCGGCGCACGCGCGGGCCAGGAACGCCGTACGCGAGGTGGTGCTCTCCCGTGGCGCCGCCGACGACGGTCTGACGACGACCGGTTGACCGTCCGGCGGATCGGCCGGTCCGGTTGACCGACCGGCGGGCCGGGAGGGCCTACCGGGCCGCGCCCCGATTCCGCCCACGCAAGCATCGGGATCCCGCGGAATCATCCAACTGATCGCGTACGGCGAGGCACCCCAACTACGCTCGTTCCATGGACATTCTGGGGACCTCATTGCGGGTGTGCGTGACCGACCTCGACGCGGCGATCGGTGTGTACGAACGGCTGACCGGCGCGCAGGCGATGCGCTTCGAGCACGGCGGCGTCTCGGTCGCGGCCGTCGGCTGCTTCTTCCTGATGAGCGGCCCGGAGGCACAGCTGGAGGTGCTCAGCAAGATCACCGCGACGCTCGCGGTCCAGGACGTGGACGACGCGGTGGCCGACCTGACGGCGGTCGGCGCCCGGATCATCGCGGGCCCGCTGCCGACGCCGATCGGCCGCAACCTCGTCGCCGTCCACCCGGACGGCTCGGTCTTCGAGTACGTCGACCGGAAAGCGGCCTGATGTCCGGCACTCCGGCCCCGGCGGCCGACTTACGCCCCCTGCACCGCGCCGTGCTGGACACCGCCACCGAACTGGTGGGCCGGGTGCGCCCCGAGCACCTCGGTCTGCCCACGCCGTGCGCCGCGTGGGACCTGGGCGAGCTGGTCGCCCACATGACGGGCCAGAACCTCGGCTTCGCCGCCGCCGCGCGTGGACAGGTCACCTCGGCCGCCGACTTCGCGCCACGCCCGGCGAGTGACGCGCCCGGCGCCGGGTTCGCGGCCTCGGCACGCGAGGTGGCCGCCGCGTTCGCCGAACCGGGCGTGCCGGCGCGCCGGTTCGCGCTGCCCGAGCTGGGACCGGACGTCACGGTCCGGGCCCAGCGGGGCATCGGCTTCCACTTCGTGGACACCGTCGTGCACACCTGGGACGTGGCCCGGTCCCTCGGGACGACGGTCACCTTTCCCGCCGAGATCCTGACGCCCGCCCTGGAGATCGCCCGCGCGGTGCCCGGCGGGGCGGCACGGGAGCAGCCGGACGCCGCCTTCGGGCCCGTACGGGAGACATCCGCCACCGCCCCCGGCCCAGCGCCCGCCCTGGACCAGATCCTGGCCCTCCTCGGCCGCTCCCCCGCCTGGCCGGACGGAGACCGGACGGGCGGAGACCGGACGGACGGAGACCGGACGGACACGGCCTGACCAGCCGGAATCCGGCCGGCCGAGCCCGGACGGCCTGCCGAGCCCAGTCGGCCGTACCCCTCCTGCTCCCTCATGCTCCGCACCCCGCCCATCCGCCCGTCCGCCCATCCCCCCATCCGCCCGTCCGCCCGTCCGCCCGTCCGTCAGGAGACCTCCAGCACGATCTTCCCGCGGGTACGGCCCTCCTGACTGCGGCGGAACGCCTCGGCAGCCTGCGACAGCGGCAGCACCGTGTCGACGTGGACGGTGAGCTTTCCGGCGTCGGCGAGGTCGCCCAGCGCGGCCAGGCCGGCGCTGTCCGGGCGCACCCACACCATGTGCCCGCCCTTCTCCAGCACGTCGTTGTCGGCGATCGAGGCGACCCGCGAGGTGTCGCGCAGCAGCTCCTGCGAGACGTCGATGACGCCGTTGCCGACGAAGTCCACGGCCGCGTCCACCCCGTCGGGCGCCAGCTCGCGCACCCGGCCGGCCAGGCCGTCGCCGTACGTCACCGGCTCGGCGCCCAGGGAGCGCAGGAAGTCGTGGTTGCGCTCGCTGGCCGTGCCGATGACGCGGGCGCCGCGGGCCACCGCGATCTGCGCACCGAGCGACCCGACGCCGCCCGACGCGGCGTGCACCAGGACCGTCTCGCCCTTGGTCACGCCGACCCGGTCCAGCACCTGGAGGGCGGTGAGACCGGCGAGCGGCAGCCCGGCGGCCTGCTGCCAGCTCAGGGCGGCGGGCTTGCGCGCGAGGGTCCGCACCGGAGCGGCGACCAGTTCGGCGAAGGTGCCGTGCTGGACCTCGTCCTTGCGCACATAGCCGACGACCTCGTCACCGACGGCGAACTCGGTCGCGTCCAGGCCGGTCCGCTCGACCACCCCGGCCACGTCCCAGCCGGGGATCAGCGGGAAGTGCACGTTCATCAGCGGATCGAGATGACCGGCCAGGACCTTCCAGTCGACGGGATTGACCCCGACCGCCTTCACCCGCACCAGCACCGAGTCCGGCCCCACCTTGGGGTCGGGCCGGTCGGTCCAGGTGAGCTGGCCGGGATCGCCATAGCTGTGAGTGATGATTGCCTTCATGATCGCTACAACGCGTGACGACCTCGATTCGTTCCGCCCCAGTGCGACATCGCGAAATCCGTGGCCTTACGGGGCGGCGGGCCGGTGCGGCGGAGCGGACCGCTGGTCCCTGAGCGTCGTCGACGGGAGTCGTCATGTCCTTGCCATGCTGGAGGCGCGGAGTCCGGGGCGGGTGGTCGACGTCGACGGCCGCCGGTGTGTGCGGCTGCCGATGCCCCGGGGTGAGTCCGCACTGGACCTCAGTACGGGAACCGTTCCGGCCGACGGCGGCCTGACCTCCAGGAAAGCCGGCAGCGGGGCCGTGTCCTTCACGGACATGACCTTCGGCTTCGACTCCCGCGAGGCCGAAGGGACGGCCTGCGCCGAGAGTGCCAGAGCCCGCCGGGGGCGGCAGCAGCCGTCGGACCCTGAGCTCGACGTAGATCATCTCCGCCAGCGCGTCCACCGTCGCCCCACCCGCCGCTCCAGCTCCGCCACCGCGCCCTCGGCCGAACCGGCCGCGCCGTCGGCGTGCGCGGGCGCGCCGCCCGATGCACCTTCTACGGCTTTCCGGCGCTTCACACCGCCCGCATCCGGAATGCGTAGCGGTCCGGAAGGGGATGCTCCGCACGCGCCCGGGCCCGGACGTCGGGGGTGACGGGCCTGGCCCCCGCGACCAGGGCTTCGGCGACGGCGAACCAGGTGTCGCTGAGGGACTCGTCGCCCTCCCGCAGGTCAGGCACTTCGAAGCCGCGGTCGAAGACGGCGCGGGCCGCGGCCGCGTCCCCCTGCGCCAAGGCCACCTGGGCGGTCAGCAGGGCGAAGCGGCCGTCGGTGCGGGCCGCCTCGGGCAGCCGGCCGAGAGCGGCCGCGGCTTCGTCGGCACGGCCGGCGGCGAGCAGCGCGGGGACCGCGGCGCGTACCAGGGCGGGGAGGAGCGGCCCGATGTGTTCCGTACCGTCCGCGGGCTCCTCGTCGGGTACGCAGTCCAGCGCCTCCGCGTACCGTTGCGCCGCGCGCGCCGTCTCCCCCTCGCTCTCCTCGGCGACAGCGAGGCAGTACAGCGGCCGGCAGTCCGCGCCATGGGCCAGGGCCCGTTCCCAGCTGCGGACGGCCTGGGCCCGGTCGCCCGCGTGCCACTGCGCGATGCCGAGGTGGTAGTCGGTACCAGGGCCGGGCGGCGCGGACTCCAGCAGGTCGCGCCACGGCGCCGCGACCAGGGGCGCCGCGGGCACACCGCCGCCGCGCGGGAAGTCGCCGGTGTGCAGCAGCGTCAGCCAGGGCTGCTGGTCGGGGCCGATCGTCGACTCGGCGAAGGGGGTGCCGGGCAGGTCGTGGCCGGTGCGGGCCCGTTCCAGGGCGCCCCAGCCGGAGCCGGTGGCCAGCGTCTCCTTGGGCTCGGCGTCGGCGTACGGGCGCCAGGCGGCGAAAGCCGCGTCGACCTGCTCGCGCGGCAGTACCGCTTCGAGCCGGTCGCCGGCCGCACGGCGGGCCGCGGCCCAGTCGGCGCCGTGCACCCCGGCCGGATCGGCGGCGAGCGGCCCGTACGCCTCCAGCCAGGCGAACTCCGCGCCGCCTTCGAGGCGTACGTGCTCCAGCTGGGTACGGGCCAGCCCCGCCTGGATCTCCGCGTAGCCGCCGGTGCCGGGCTCGGTGAGCCACCGCTGCCAGCGGCGCCCGGCCCGTCCGGCGCCCCACAGGAACAGCTTGCGGCCGCGCAGCGTGTCGGTGGAGGTGTGGACGAGGCCGTGGCCGGTGGCGTCGAGCGAGGCGATCCAGCGGCGGTCGCCGTCCGGGATCTCGTAGAAGTAGTCGGCGGGGTGTTCGCTGCGCAGCGGGTACGTGCGGTCAACGCCGCCGGACTCCGGTACGGGGACGTGGCGCAGCGTGTGCTCGTACCCGAAGTGCCAGGCGCCGTCCGCCGGGGCGAGGACGCGGGTGTGCTCGTCCTCGGGGACAGCGATGTTGGACCACCAGTAGGCGGGCACCGCGTTCAGGTGCGGGTTGCGGATGCGGACGCCGACGAGGAGGAAGTCGGAGCCGTCCGGAAGCCAGAGGTCCACCTGGAAGGGCAGGTCGCGCAGCCGCTCCCACTCCCACAGGCGCAGCATCTCGCCGCCGTCGGGTGCCGGTACGGTCGCGGCGTGCACGGGGGCGCAGGACAGGGCGGTGTGTCCGGTGGCGCCGGTGTTCCACTCGATGCCGCCGGAGAACCAGGCGCCGTTGAGGGCGAAGTTGGCGGGTTGCAGGACGGGGTTGCGATAGAGAAGTTCACGGCCGGTGGGCTTGTGGTGAAGGGAGTGCACGCGGCCGCCCAGGCCCGGCAGGACGGTGGCGCGCAGCCGGTCGTTCTCGATGACGAGGGCGTCGAGGGTCGTCTCGGCGCGCGTACGGCCGTAACCGTCGCGCACGGCTACGGGCAGCAGCGAGTCCAGCGGTGCGTAACGGAGCTGACGGGCCATGTCGGGCGGCAGCTCCAGGTCCTCGGGCAGCTCGACGCGGTGGACGTCGCCCGGCGTGCGGACGGCGGGCAGCGGACTGGCCGGGCCGACGGGCGCCGCGGGAAAGGTCAGAGTCGTGCGTCGTACGCCAGTGGCCACGGCTGCCTCGCAGGGTTGTACCGGGCCACCTCGGGTGCGGTGGCCGCCTGTTGACCATGGAACCCTGTCCGCGCGTGCCTGAAAAGGGCCTGTTGAGGCCATGTGTGCCGTCGCATACGGTCAGGTGCTGGCCGCACATAGACCAGAGACGGTCAGTATTGCCGAAAGTCAGTCAGGACTGCGCGAGGACGCTTTCCAGGAGACCGGCGAGCAGCGCCGCCCCGGTTCCTTCCGGATCGAGGTCCGGGTCGTAGATGGTGAGGTCGAGCCCCGCGCAGCGCGGTGAGGCCGCCAACGGGGCGAGCAGGTCGCGCAGTTCCCCGGTGGACAGACCGCCGGGGTCAGGGCTGTCCACGGCGGGCATCACGTTCGGATCGAGCACGTCCGCGTCCAGATGGATCCAGAAACCGTCCGGCGCCGTGTCCTGGAGGTCGCGCAGGGTCGTGCGGGCGACGGCCGCCGGGCCCTGCCGCCGGATCTCGCCCGCCGTGCGATGGGCGATGCCCAGCGAGGTCAGCTCGGCGCGGTCCTCGTCGTCGTCGCGGATGCCGAGGATGTGCAGGTCACTGTCGCGTACGTACGGTCCGAGGCCGTCGATGCCGGTGAGGTCGGCCTGTCCGCGGCCGGTGATCTGCGCGGTGCCCTCGCCGGCCGCCGCTCCGACGGGGCCGGTGCGGTCGGTGTTGCCGGGGTGGCGGAAGTCGCCGTGCCCGTCCAGATAGGCGACGCCGTACCGGCCGGCGCGGCGCAGCCCCAGGACGGCCCCGAGCAGGATGGAGCAGTCACCGCCCAGCAGGACCGGGAACTCGCCCGCGCGCACGTGCGCTTCGACACGGGCGGCGAGCCGGCGGGTGTAGTCCGCGATAGCGGCGGCGTTGAAGTCACCCTCGCCTTCCCGCCAGCCGCCGAGGTCGTAGCGGGGCGGCGTCACGACGCCGCCTTCCAGGGCGCCGAGCCGCCGCAGCAGCCCCTGTTCGCGCAGGGCGCCCGCCAGCTTGTAGCAGCCGGGCACGGTGCCCGGCGCGGGGGGACGCAGCCCGAGGTTGGAGGGGGCGTCGAGGAGCACGATGCGGCGCATCCGGCCATCCCACCGCACGGGCCCGCGGAGTTCAACCAGGTTTTTGCGGTGCCGGGCGGCTGCCGCGCCGCGCCCCGGCATGCCGTACCGTTGCAACCGCATCGGTACGGCGAGGGCCGCCGGACCGGAGACGGAGACGGGGAAGGCGATGGCGACGGAGCACACCTACCGGGTGATCGTGCGGGGCCGGTGGGACGGACTGACGGACGAGGCCAGGGCGCGGCTGCTGGCCGAAGTGGACGAGCACGGGCTGACCCGGCTGCGGTTCACGCCCGAGGGCTCGCTCGCCTACGACGCGGCGCTGCGGTCGTTCACGTACCGGTACGTGATCGTCTCGGACGCGGCGGACGGGGAGGAGCTGGCGGCCGCCCTCGCCGAGGAGAAGGCGGAGGCGGCGCTGGCGGCGGCCGGGTACGGGTACCGGGACCTGCGTTCGTCCGCCACCGACATGGACACCATGAAGGTCAACCGCAAGGGGCGTTGAACCGGTCGCAGGACGGACGAAGGACGGCCTCCAGGCGCCCGCTCATTCCGCCGGCGGCTCGTTGAACCGCAGCTGGTTGCCGAACGGGTCGCTGACGGTCAGCGACAGGCCGATCTCGGCGTCCTCCTCCAGGCCGGGCTTCTGGAACGGATAGTCCTTCGCCGTCAGTTCGGCGTGCAGCGCCCGGACGCCGCTCAGCTCGGCGTACACCACCGAACCCGGCGTCCCGTCCCCGTGGTGCTCGGACAGGTGCAGGACCAGGCCCCCTCGGGACACCTGCGTGTAGAGCGGCAGGTCCGGGGCGAAGCGGTGCTCCCAGTCGACGGCGCAGCCCAGGTAGCCCAGGTAGAACGCGTGCGCCTTGGCCACGTCGAAGACGCGCAGCACCGGCACGGGGTGCCGGAAGGTGATTCCGGAGGTGGCCTCGGGAGTGGTCTCGGACATCAGGTCCTTTCGAACATGTCGCTGGTGATGGCCCAGCGTTCGTGGTCCCGCCAGGCGCCGTCGATGAACAGGAAGTCGGGCGAGTAGCCCTCCAGCCGGCAGCCCGCGCGTTTGACCAGGGCGATCGAGCGTTCGTTGGCCGGCTGGATGTTGATCTCCAGGCGGTGCAGCCCCAGCTCGCCGAAGGCGTAGCCCATGGCGAGCCGCAGCCCTTCGCTCATCAGCCCCCGCCCGGCGGCGTGCGCGAAGGCGCCGTACCCGACCGCTCCGCAGCGGAAGGCGGCGTGCACGATGTTGTTGACGGTCAGGAAACCGGCGATCCGGCCGCTCTCCAGCTCACAGATCAGGAACCCTTCGCGCGACGGTTCCTGGAGCTTGGCGAAGTAGCTGTCGTAGGCCGCGTCGGTGGTCGGCGAGGAGAGCCACGGCCGCTGCAGCCGTACGCTCTCCCGGGCCCGCGCCGTGAACTCCGCCCGGTCCTCCGCCGTGAAGTGCCGGAGCCCGACCCGCGGGCCGGTGGCGAGGTAGTGATCGTCAGCCATCGTCCGATCGTACGAAGCCACGGGCCGGGCCGCCAGGTATATCGATCGGGCGAGCGAGCCGACGTCTCGGCGGCCCGCCGGAACCCGAGATTCCGCCGAAATTCAGCATTCCGGCGGAAGTCGGGATTCCGGCGGTCGGCGGCCGGGCCGCTCCGGTCGGGGCCGGTCAGTCGGTCGCAGCCGCCGCGCGGATCGCGCAGGCCGCCGCGTACCCCTCGGGCACCGCCACGTCCACCATCTCCCATCCCGGCACCGTGACCGGCTCCGGCCCGGCGCCGACCAGCGTCGTGGTCATCAGATCGCCCGCCAGACCGCTGCCCGTGCCCTTCAGGTACGCCTCCTTGCGGGTCCAGCAGCGGGCGAACGCGGCCGGCCGCCTGTGCTCGGGCAGGGCGTCCAGCGTCGCGCGCTCCTGCGGGTGCAGCATGCCCGACACCTCCGCCACGGTCCGGGGCGAGGCCGGCCGCTCGATGTCCACGCCGACGGGCGTACGGGCGAAGCCGATCAGCGCCATGTCGCCGGTGTGGGACAGCGAGAAGTGCAGCGGTACCCCGGCCCCCGCCAGCGCCGGACGGCCGTGCGGCTCGTCGCAGCAGGGGCAGGGCTCGCGGACGAACCGTATGGCGGCCGGGTCACGGTCCAGGTACGCGCCGAGCAGGCGGCGCAGCGCGCCGTGCGAGGTGGCGTAGGTGTCGCGGTCGCCGGGCCGGACGAACGCGGCGGTCCGCTTGCGTTCGGCCGCGTCCAGCACCGCCGTGTCGTGCAGCCCGGCCTCGGGCACGCTGCGGACCAGCCACAGCGCCACCTCCCGGGCGCCGTCCGCCGGCAGCGGGCCCGGCAGCGCGGACGCGTCGTACACCTCGGGGGTCAGGGCAGGCCGCACGGCGCCGCTCTCCTCG
Source organism: Streptomyces paromomycinus (assembly GCF_003865155.1). Classification (NCBI taxonomy): domain Bacteria; kingdom Bacillati; phylum Actinomycetota; class Actinomycetes; order Kitasatosporales; family Streptomycetaceae; genus Streptomyces; species Streptomyces paromomycinus. The sequence continues at coordinate 1,705,967 of NZ_BHZD01000001.1, forward strand.
CTCAGGGTCCAGGTATCGCCCGTGGTCATCGGTCGCACTCCCTCGTCGTCGTCCTGCGCGGCCGCCCGGAGTCATCCGGTCCGTCCGTCCGTCGGCGGCACGTGCGGGCGGTCCGGCGCGGTGCGGATGCCGGGAGCCGTTACGGCCGTGTCCGGTGACGGTACCCGGCGCGCGGAGAGCGTGCCGCCGGCTCCCGCTCTCCCGCGCTCGGTGCGGCCAGCGCCAGCCTGCGGTGCGTACGGCGGAGCATCGCGCGGGCGAGGACCGGGTGAACACGCCGGACGACCGCGAAGTAGAGCCGCCCGCCCGTGTGGTGGGTGCGCACGACCGTGCTGAGCGTCACCCGGCCGCCGTGGCCGACGGTCCGCCCGTCCGCTCCCACGGCCGGGCTCTCGACCAGGAGCGACGCCCGGAAGTCCAGGTGCCGGGCGTCCTGCCCGAGCAGGAGTTCCCCGCCGTCCTCGGTCGTGGTGCGGCCCTTCTCGGGGAACGCGCCGCGCAGTACGCCCTTCCAGGCCGCCGGGTCGCCCGGCATGCCGGGCGGCAGCGGCAGTTGCCAGGCGTCCTGGAAGTCCGTACGCGCGAAGGCGGTACGGGCCAGCCGGGCGGCGGGCGGCACGGGTACGGCGACGGGGCGTTCCCACAGGAGCCGGTGCAGCAGCCGCACCCACCGCGAGCGGCGGACCGGGGCGCGGACCGTGCCGGTGGCGGCGCGTTCGACGTTGTCGAGTATCTCCTCGACGACGGTGGCGTGCATCCAGTACACCGCGAGCGACCACGCCACCCGCTTCGCACCCCTGAGCCGGCCCTCCAGGACGTGGGTCACCCGGCAGCTACCGGCGTCGAGCGGGGTCACCTCGACGGCGTGGTGGCCGCCCTCCGGGAAGTCGAACCGGACGCGGCGGCCCGGCTCGTAGGCGGTGACGCGGTAGCGGACGAAGCCGTGGCCGCCGGTCGCGCCGACGCCCAGCGGGCGGTCGAAGCGCATGGCGGGCCAGACGGGCACCGGGAAGAGCGGGTCGTCGTCGCCGGCCAGCCGGTCGAGCAGGGCTCCGACCGTGGCGGCAGGGGCCTGGACGGTGCGGGTGTGGACATCGCGGACCGGGCGCATCGGGCACCTCCATACGGTGGCGTATGTTTGACCGTACGGTAGCGTATGGTCATGGCGCGACGGAGCACGGACGACCCTCAGGACACCGGCGGCACATCCCTGGACGGCGGCCCTTCGGACGGCGCCCCTTCGGACGGGCCCCGCCGCGACCGGAAGACCGGCGGCGGCCGTCGCCGCCTGACCGCCGACGACTGGGCCGCAGCCGCCCTCGCGGCCATCGGGGAAGGCGGCCTGGCGGCGGTGGCCGTCGAACCGCTCGCCACCCGGCTCGGCACCACGAAGGGCAGCTTCTACTGGCACTTCGCCAACCGGGACGCGCTGGTCGACGCCGCGCTGGAACGCTGGGAGCAACTGCACACCGAAGCCGTCATCACCACCGTCGAGGCGGAACCCGACCCGGAGCGGCGGCTGCGCGGCCTGTTCGCGTACGCGTCCGCCGCGTCGGCCGCGGACCCGCTGGAGGTCTCCTTGCTGGCGACGGCGGCGGAGCCACGCGTCACGGCGGTCCTGCGCCGGGTGACGGACCGCCGGGTCGGCTATGTCGCGGAGCTGTTCGCCGCGCTGGGCTTCCCGGCGGCCGAGGCGCGCCGCCGGGGCCTGCTCGCGTACACGGCATATCTCGGCCACACCCAACTGGGGCACGCCGTCCCGGAGAGTCTGCCCGACGGGGCGGACCGCGACCGCTACCTGGACTCGGTGATCGACACCCTGCTCTGCCGGGAATGACCGGGAGCGACCGGCAACGACTGGGAGCAACCGGGCATGGCCGGGCATGGCCGAAAGCCGCCGGTAGCGGCCTGAGCCGACCGGCATCGTGCGGCACGGCACGGCCCGGCCGGAATTGGCCGGTCTGCGCATGGACGTATTACGTGCATAGGGCATGGAGTGGAGGGTGGTCCGGACCGGACCACCTCCGGGCCGGCCCCGTCCTGTCCGTTCCCCGCCCTTATCTCCCCCCGACCCGCCGTCCGCCAGCCTTGTCACAGGAGCCCGTCGACCCCGTCGCCCCCGCAGCCTTCTGCCAGGAGGTCCCATGACCGAGGCGCTGCCCTTCCCGCAGGACCGCACCTGTCCGTACCAACCACCCGTCGGCTACCAGCCGTTGCGCGACGCCCGGCCGCTGTCCCGCGTACGGCTCTACAACGGCCGCACCGCCTGGGTGGTGACCGGCCACGCCGAGACCCGGGCGCTGCTCACCGATCCGCGCCTGTCCGCCGACCGGCAGAATCCGGCCTTCCCCGCCCCCGCGCCCCGCTTCGAGTCGCTGCGCACCGTGCGGACCCCGCTGCTGGGGGTCGACGACCCCGAGCACAACACGCAGCGCCGGATGCTGATCCCGAGCTTCAGCCTCAAGCGCGTCGCCGCGCTGCGCCCCCGTATCCAGGAGACCGTCGACCGGCTGCTGGACACCATGGAGGAGCAGGGCCCCCCGGCGGAACTGGTGTCCGCCTTCGCGCTGCCCGTGCCGTCCATGGTCATCTGCTCGCTGCTGGGCGTCCCGTACGCCGACCACGAACTCTTCGAAGAGCTGTCCCGCACCCTCCTGCAGAGCGTCGATCCGCAAGAGGTCACCGAGGCCCGCGACCGGCTGGAGGACTACTTCACCGGCCTGGTGGCCCGCAAGCGCGCACAGCCGGGCGACGGGCTGCTGGACGAGCTGATCACCGAGCGTCTGGAAACCGGCGAGCTGAGCCACCACGAGCTGGCGCGCATGGCCTTGCTGCTGCTGGTGGCCGGCCACGAGACCACCTCCAACATGCTCTCGCTGGGCACCTTCACGCTGCTGGAACACCCGGAGCAGTTCGCCGCGCTGCGTGCCGACACGTCGCTGGTCCCGGACGCGGTGGAGGAGCTGCTGCGGTTCCTGTCCATCGCCGACGGACTGGTACGGGTGGCGACCGAGGACATCGAGGTGGGCGGCGAGACGATCCGGGCGGACGACGGCGTGATCTTCTCCACCTCGGTCGTCAACCGGGACGGCGCCGCCTACGACGCGCCGGACACCCTGGACTGGCAGCGCTCCGCCCGCCACCACGTGGCCTTCGGTTTCGGCGTCCACCAGTGCCTGGGCCAGAACTTGGCCCGCGCGGAGATGGAGATCGCCTTCGGGACGCTCTTCGCCCGTTTCCCCGGCCTGCGGCTGGCGGTGCCCGCCGCCGAGGTCCCCCACAAGCCCGGCCACACTCTTCAGGGTCTGGTCGAACTGCCCGTCACCTGGTGAGCGGACGGCCGGCCGTACCCCGCGTGTCCGCCGACGAACGGAAGAGAGCCGCCATGAAGATCGACATCGATACGTCCGTGTGCATCGGCTCGGGTCAGTGCGCGCTGACCGCGCCGGAGGTGTTCACCCAGGACGACGAGGGGTTCAGCGCCCTGCTGCCGGGCCGCGAGGACGGCGCGGGCGACCCGCTGGTGCGGGAGGCCGCCCGCGCCTGCCCGGTCCAGGCCATCTCGGTCACCGAGAGCTGACCGGCCCGCGACCGGGCGCCGCTAGCCGTCCGGCTCCCCCGCCGCGTCGGCCCCGTCCGGCAGCTCCATGACTACCGGCAGTTCGAGCGTGCCGGTGTGCCCGTGGGAGCTGCGTACGGTCACCTGCTTGGTGCCGCGGTTGCCGAAGTACGCGTTGTCGCTGGCGGCCACCACGAACCGCAGCCGGTGCCCCGGCTCGAAGCGGTGCACGATCGCGGGCAGGTCGACGGTGAACTCCCGTGTCACGTCCGGCACCCGGACCGGCGCCACCAGGCGGTGGACGAGGGTCTTGGCGCCGTTCGGCGCCACGTCGTAGAGCTTGGCGAACAGGACCAGCTTGTCGGCCGCGTCGCCGGAGTGCTGCGCCCGTTCGGCCGCGGGCGCGTGCACCCGCAGCGTGGCCCGCGGTGCGCCGACCACGTCCACGGGCCGCCCCCGGACCGGGTCGGACGTCCAGTCCAGGTAGGTGCCCCGGGTGTCGTACGGCCTGGGGTTGGGCAGCCTCAGCAGTTCGGCCAGCGAACTCTCCGAATGGCTGGAGGAGACCCGCCAGTTGCGGTACGAGCGGCTGCCGGGCACCACGTCGGCGCGGCTGCCCACCAGCCGGCCGTCGCCGGAGAGGTACAGCCGGTGCGGAACGCCCCCGGGGAAGACCTCCGAGGTGCCGTACACCGGGCCGTGGCGCACCCAGTCCCGGTAGTACGCGAAAGCCGGCCCGGTGTCGGCGTCCCACTCGTGCCGCAGGTAGCGGCCGAACCACGCGAGGACCCGCCGACCGACGTAGCTGCTCTCGAAGTTGCCCTTCGACAGGTCGAGTTCACCTTGCGCGGGGTCGGCCATGCCGCCGCTGTGCCCCCAGGACTGCCAGATCATGGCGGTGTCGGTGCCCTGTGCCCGCAGGGCCTCGAACGTCGCGGCCGCCTCGTTGAGGGTGAAGAGGGTGTCCGCCTGCCCCTGCACGAGCAGGGTCGGCGTGCGGACCGAGCCGAGGTAGGAGACCGGGGAGACGCTGCGCGCGTAGCGGAGCACGGCCTCCGTGCGGGCGGCCGGGTAGCGGCCGGAGTTCAGCAGTTTCTTGGTCTCGCACGCCTGCGCGACGAAGTGCACACAGCCCGAGCCGCCGCCGCGCGAGGGATCCATGCGCGGCCGCAGCAGGCCCTGCGCCTCGCCGATGAGGTAGAAGCCGTTGGTCCACTGGTACTTGTACGCGCCCGGTCCCGGGCCCGTCACGCCGGAGGTGCGGTCGGCGTGGTTCGGCGCCATGGCGTACCCGAGGTCGTGCCAGGTGATCAGCGGGACCAGGGCGTCCAGCCGCCCGTCGACGGACGCGGTGGCCAACTGGATGGCGCCGCCGTACGAGCCGCCGAACATGCCCACCCTCGGGTCCCCTGGGCCGTCCTGGGTGACGTAGTCGACGCGCGTCCCGTCCCGCGCCGTCCGCTTCCCGGCGAGGAAGTCGAGGAGCCGGCTCGCCGCCCGCCCGTCGACGCGCGGGTCGTCGAGGGAGATCGGGCAGCCGGTACGGCCGAAGCCGAGGCCGGAGTAGGCCAGCGCGACATAACCGCGGGCGGCGAAGGCGCGGGCGATGGCGTCGGTGGAGCCGTCCGACTTGCTGCCGCCGAACCCGTTGGTGGTCAGGACGGCGGGTGCCGGGTGCGCGGCGTCCACTCCCGTGGGGCGGTACAGGTCGGCGTCGAGGGCGCAGTCGCGGCCGCCGGCCCGCACCGGCAGTTTGAAGGCGGTGACGGAGTATCCGGGGTGCCGGTTCCCCGCCGCGCCGGCCGCCCCGGCGGCGCTCACCGGCCCGATGAGCGCCGCGCACGCCGCGAGGCACACCGAGGCGGAGACCGGCAGCCGGACGTGCCGGGACCGCGCCGCGCGCCGGACGGGCCGGGCCGCGGCACGGGGCAGGGCTCTGGACACGCTGGGCACGCATTCCTCCACAAAGGCACGCCGCACCTGGCGGTCGGTGACGGCCGGCTCATGTCGTGACACGAGCAACCACGAGTAACGAGTAACAAGGTGTCGACGCTCGCACCGGGGATTGTCTCCCGAGCCGCGCCAGGTCCATCCGAAAGGCTCCGCCCGGACCACCCGTTGGGCTGCACGAACACCGGGGCCGGGCTCCGGCGGATCACCCGTACGAGTTCGGCACCGGGGCGCGGCGGGCAGGCCGTATCGCTCGTCCGGGTGGATTCAGCCTCAGGAGCGTGCGCGCAGCGCCGGTTCGTCGTACGTGAGGGTGCCGGCCGTCGCGTCCAGTTCCGCCCGTACACCCAGCGGCACGGTGAGCGCCGAGTCGCCGTGCCCGAAGCCGAACTCCTCCGCCACCGGGACGCCGAGGGGCCCGAGGCGGTCCAGCAGCACCGCGCGGATCTCCTCGTACGGGCCGCAGCGGGCCCACGAGCCGAGGACGACGCCCGCGACGCCGGACAGCCACCCGGCGCGCAGCAGCTGGGTCAGCGCGCGGTCGACGCGGTACGCGGGCTCGCCCACGTCCTCCAGGAGCAGCAGGCCGCCGGCCGCGCCCGCGCGGGCGTGCGGCGTGCCGAGGTCGGCGGCGAGCAGGGACAGGCAGCCGCCCAGCGTGACGCCGCTCGCCCGCCCCGGCACCAGCGGCCGGGCGGTCGGTGAGGTGACGGCCCGCACCGAAGCGGGCTCGAAGAGCGTGCGCCGCAGGTGCTCGCGGGTCGGCTCGTCCTTGAGGAACACCTCACCCGCGACGGCCGGGCCGTGCAGTGTGGCCACTCGGGCGCGCACCGCGAACGCCTCGTGCAGCGCGGTGACGTCACTGAAGCCGACCAGCGGCTTGGGGCCGTGCGCGCGGAAGGCGGCCCGTACGGCCGTCCAGTCCACGAGGTCGGCCATGCGCTGTGCGCCGTAACCGCCGCGCGCCGCGAAGACCGCCGCGATGTCCGGGTCGCACAGCGCCTCCTGGAGGTCGCGGGCGCGTTCCCCGTCCGTGGCCGCCAGGTACGGCAGGGTGGCGTGCCGGCCGCGTACGTGGGGTGCCTCGACCGGGTCGAGGTCCCAGCCGCGCAGCAGGTCGGCCCCGGCGTCCAGCCGCTCCGGGGCGATCGGGCCGCTCGGCGCGACCAGGGCGACCCGGTCGCCGGGCGCCAGGCACCGGGGGCGCTCCGCCGCCCGCGTACGGGGATGACCGGCCGTCACTTCGTCAGTTCCAGCACGGGGATGTCCGTCCGGGCGATGCCGAAGACCTGGACGTACAGCGACAGTTCCGCCTCCACGGCGCGGACGATGGTCTCCGCGCGGCGGAAGCCGTGGCCCTCGCCCTCGAACGCCAGATAGGCGTGGGCGGTGCCGTGCCGGCTGACCTCCGCGAGGAAGGGCTCGCACTGGTCGGGCGGGCAGACGGCGTCGTCGAGGCCCTGGAGGAGCAGGAAGGGCGCGGTGATCCGGTCCGCGTGCCGCAGCGGGGAACGGTCGCGGTAGCGGTCGGGCACCTCGTCGTACGGGCCGATCAGGCTGGCCAGGTACTGCGACTCGAAGTCGTGGGTGCCGTCCCGGACCCAGCCCACCAGGTCGAGGACCGGGTAGCTGATCGTGGCGCAGGCGTACAGGCCGGTCGTCACGAGCGAGGCCGCGACGGTCCAGCCGCCCGCGCTGCCGCCGCGGATCGCCAGCCGGCGCCGGTCGGCGGTGCCCTCGTCGGCCAGCGCCTCGGCGACGGCCGCGCAGTCCTCGACGTCCACCACGCCCCACTGCTCGCGCAGCCGCTCGCGGTAGGCACGTCCGTAGCCGGTGGAGCCGCCGTAGTTCACCTCGGCGACCCCGATGCCGCGGGAGGTGAAGTAGGCGATCGTCAGGTTGAGCACGAGCGGGGTACGGCCGGTGGGGCCGCCGTGTGCCCAGATCACGTAGGGCGGCAGTTCGCCGTCGGGGGCGCGGTGGCCGGGGCTGTGCGGCGGGTAGATGTGGGCGTGGATGTCGCGGCCGTCCGGGCCGGTGAAGGTACGGATCTGCGGCTCGGGGTAGTGCACCGGGTCCACCGCGTCGGCGTGCCGGGCCGCGATCACCCGGGCCCGGCCGGTGCAGGTGTCCAGTTCCACGATCTCGAACGCGCTGCGCGGGCTGGCGGCGACGCCGACCACCCGGCTGCCGTGCACGGCCAGCGTGGACGCCCACTCCGTCCACGGCCCGGCCGCGTCCACCAGTTCGCCGCTGACCGGGTCGAGGATGCCGAGCGCCATGGCGCCGCGGCCGTGCAGCACCGCGATCGTGCCGCCGTCCAGCGGCAGGAACCAGCGCACCCCGAGCTGCCACAGCGGGCCGCCGAACTCCTCCTGGCGGGGTCTGCACAGGCGCCGGCCCGGTGTCCCGGCGTCCGGGTCGGCGCGGCGCAGCTCCCACCAGCCGTCCGCGTCGGAGACGTACAGCAGGGTTCCGTCCGTGTCCCACTCGATCTGCGGTACGGACTCCTCGGGGCCGCCGGCGAACGGCCGTACGCCGGTGAAGGCGCCGTCGCCGGTGATGTCGGCGAGCAGGACGGTGGTGCCGTCCCACGGCATCCGCGGATGGTCCCAGGCGATCCAGGCGGCCCGCCGCCCGTCCGGCGAGATCCGCGGCCCGGTGACGAAACGGTTGCGGTCGTCGCTCAGTTCCCGTACGGCCGCGCGGTCCCCGGCCGCCGAGCCGTCCAGCGGCACCGCGGCGATCACCCGGCGCACGTCGGTCGGGCGGGGGCCGGTGAACTCCTCCAGGACGCACCACACCTCGCCCCGGTCCAGCCGCAGGACCGGGTCGGCCCAGCGCAGTCCGCCGCCGACGGCCGAGACCGGGGTGAGCGGGCGGGGAGCCGCGTCGCCGTCCGGCGCGTAGGCGTACAGCCGCTGGTCGGCGAAGTGACAGAACACCAGGAACGTGCGGCCGTCCGCGTCCACGCCGCCGGCCCACGGCTGGCCGCCGTACTCCATGACCCGGCTGCGGACGTTCCAGGGCTCCGGCAGCAGTGTCTGTTCCGTGCCGTCGGGACGTCGGCGGACCAGCGCGCGCCGGCCGCCCTCCGCGGGGCGGCCCTCGGTCCACCACACCTCGTCCCCGACCACGCCGACGTACTCGGGCCGGCCCTCGTGCTCGGCGACCAGCCGGGCGTCGATCGGGGACGGCCAGGCTCCGTAGGGGGCCGTGGTGACCATGGTGGCGTTCCTCCTCAGGCGTTGGAGCCGCCAAGCCTGTCGTACGCGGGGCCGGGCATCAACCCGTACGGTTTCCGCACGGAGGTCCTGGCCTGGCCGAATTCGACCGGTCCGGGCGGGAACCGGCGGGCGGCGGCGCGCCTCCAGGGGGCGCCGGTCCGCCGGGCGGCTCGCGGGCCCGCCGGGCGGTTCACGGGCCGTCCGGCGGCCCCGACGTTTCCTTCAGCCGCCCGCCCCGGGCCGCGGCCGCCCCGTCGACGCCCGCAGGAAGTGGTCGAGGACCCGCACGCCGAAGTGCAGGGCCTCCACCGGGACGCGCTCGTCGACCCCGTGGAACAGCGCCTGGTAGTCGAAGCCTTCGGGCAGCTTGAGCGGCGAGAAGCCGTATCCGGCGATGCCCAGCCGGGAGAACTGCTTGGCGTCCGTGCCGCCCGACATGCAGTACGGGACCACATGACCGTCCGGGTCGAAGCGCTCGATCGCGTCCCGCATCGCCGTGTACACCGGCGCGTCCACCGGCGCCCGGAGGGCCACCTCGCCGTGGTCGTACGCCCAGGACACCTCGGGCCCGGTCAGCCGGTCCATGGTGGTGCGGAACTCCGCCTCGCCGCCGGGCACCACCCGGCCGTCCACGTACCCGACGGCGTTGCCCGGGATGACGTTGACCTTGTAGCCGGCCTCCAGCATCGTCGGGTTGGCACTGTTGCGGACCGTCGGCTCGACCAGTGCGGCCGACGGGCCGAGCTTGCTGAGCAGCGTGTCCACGTCGAAGTCCGGGGCGTCCAGGCGGGCCTCGATGCCGTGCAGGGCGGCCAGTTCGGTGAGCGCCGCCCGCACCGTGTCGGTCAGGCGTACCGGCCAGCGGTGCTCGCCGATACGGGCCACGGCCGCCGCGAGCCGGCTGACCGCGTTGGCGCGGTTCACCTTCGAGCCGTGCCCGGCCTTGCCCTCGGCGGTCAGTTTCAGCCAGGCCGTACCCCGCTCCCCCGCCGCGACCGGGTACAGCCGCATGCCGCCGCCCGCGTGGAAGGTGAAGGCGCCGGACTCGCTGACGCCCTCCGTACAGCCCTCGAACAGGCCGGGGTGGTGGTCGGCGAGGAATCCCGAGCCGTCGATGGCGCTGGCCTCCTCGTCGGCCGTGAACGCCAGCACCAGGTCGCGCCGCGGCCGGACACCGGTACGCGCCCACTGCCGGACGGCCGCGAGCACCATCGCGTCCATGTTCTTCATGTCCACGGCGCCCCGGCCCCAGACGACGCCGTCCTCGACCTCGCCGGAGAACGGGTGCCTGCTCCAGTCGGCGGGCTCGGCGGGCACCACGTCCAGATGCCCGTGCACCAGCAGGGCCGCCGCGCCCGGGTCGGCGCCCTCGACGCGCGCGACCACGTTCGTGCGCCCCGGGCTGCGCTCCAGCAGCACCGGCTCCAGACCTGCTTCGGCGAGCCGCTCCGCGACGTACTCGGCGGCCGGGCGCTCCCGGCAGTCGCCGCCGCCGCGGTTGGTGGTGTCGATACGGATCAGATCGGACGTGAACCGCACGACCTCGTCGAGGGTCTGTCCGTCCACCGCGTCACCGTCGCGGTCCGCCGTGCCGTCGGCGCTGTCAGCCATATTGCTCCTCCACCGCCGACGACACGACGGTAGTGACCGTCTTGAAGCAGCGGATCGCTTCGTACATGTTCTCGCTGGTGTACGCGACGCGCCGCTCACCGGCGGGCTCGACGCCGGGGACGCAGGCCGCCTGGACCACCAGGTGCTCGGCGTCGAACTCGATCTCGACGGTGAACGGACCGCCGTGCACCGGCTCGGTGCGCACCGCGAGGGCCGCCGCCTCGCGCGCGGCGGCTCTGATCTCCGCCGCCGTACGGGCCGGGGGCCGGCACACGGCCGCGTACCGCGAGACGTAGTCCTTGACCGCCACGGCGCGCGCCCCGGGCGCATACCCGGCGGCGTCCTCACAGGTCCGGTCGTCGCCGGTCACCAGCACCACGGGCACACCGTATTCGGCCACCACCAGGGAGTTGAGGTATCCCTCGCTGGCGCGCGTGCCGTTCACCCACACGCCCGTCAGGGAGTTGGCGAGGTACGTGTGGGCCAGCACGCCTTCCGTGCCGGCGCCCGTGTGGTACCCGACGAACGCGACACCGTCCACGTCGCCGTACTGGACGCCCTCGACCATGCTCAGCGCCTTGTGCTTGCCGGTGAGCAGCCGGGCCCGCTCGTCGAGCTGCTCCAGCAGCAGGTTGCGCATGGACCAGTGGGCCTCGTTGACCAGCACCTCGTCCGCGCCGCCGTCGAAGAACCCGGCGATCGCCGCGTTGACGTCACCGGTGAACACCGGCCGGAACCGCTGCCACTGGGCGTGGCCCGGCAGCACGTCGTCCGGCCAGGTCACTCCGGTGACGCCCTCCATGTCCGCGGAAATGAGGATCTTCACCACGCACCGTCCCGTCACAGCTAGCAGGCGGACCGCTCCGGCACCGCCCCGGCCGACCGCGCCGTCGGACGCGCCACCGGGCAGGCTTCCCACCATAACCAGGACCGGCCACCGCACTCCCGGCCTCGGCCCAACTCCATCCGTACGGCCGGGGCGGCGCCGCGCCCCGGCCCCCACGGGCCGTACCGGGCCCCACCCCCGTGTGGGCCCGGCACCCGGCCGGGGCCCCTCCCGGGCAGGCATGCCACCCGGGGACGTCCCCGTCGGCGGCCGGGACTCCAGACCGTGCACCACCGTGCCGTCCGCCTTCCCGGCCGTGCACCACCGTGCCGTCCGCCGCCCGCACCCCGCATCCCACTGCGGGGCGGGGCGTCTCCGCCGTGCGGGGGAAGGACGGGGGGCCTGGAGGGGGATGCGGGAGGGTGCGTGGGGAGGGCCGGGGGGTGGGGTGGACGACTGCGGGGGGGACGGCTGTGGGGGGACGGTTGTCGGCGGACGGCTGCGGGATTACGCCGACCGCCTCCGGGTATCCCCCCGCCGGGGGGACGATCTCGTTCGATTTGCCCCGTAGGGCGGGCGCGATGGGACGGGCGCGATGGGCCAGGCACGGTAGGAGCGGGCACGGCAGGGCGGGGCCGCTGAATTCGGCGCGTAGGGCGGGCCGACGTGTCCGGCAGAACGGAATCCCACCTATCGGCACACGGCTCGCGCGGTTCCCGTTCGCCGCCCTCGGGTATCCCCCCGCTGGGGGAACGCCCGCGTTCGATTTACCCCGTAGGGCGGCTCGCCGACCCGCCCGGCAGGACGGCGCCCGGCCCTACGGCACCCAGCCCTGCGGCGCCCGGCAGGACTGCACCCGGCACTGCGGCGCCCAACAGGACGGCGCCCGGCACACCGCCTCCGGCGCACAACGACCCCAACGCGCCACGGCGCCCGGCCCTACGGTGCCCAGCGCGACGACCCCCAGCGCACCACTCCGCCCAGCACACCACGGCCCCGCCCTGACGGCGTACAACCCGCGCGCCCCGGTCCGCCCGGCCCGATCCGACCAACCGGGCTCTCCGCGCCACCGGACTCCACCCCCCGCAGCCCTGACCGGTGCCGTTGCGGTCAGTCCGCCGCCCCCGCCACCAGCCAGTTGGTCGGGATCTCGATGCGGGAGCCGTCCGCCCGGTACTCGGTCGTCGTCAGCGGGAGCCGACCGGTGGCGATCACCCGTAGCCCGTGGTCGGCGAGCAGTTCGGGGACGACCGAGTCGGCCATCTCGCCGGGCGCGATGCCGTGCGCGAGGACCGCGCGGAGCTTGCCCGGCGGGCCGCCGGGGCTCTGCGCCAGGGAGGCGAAGACGTCCCTGGACGCCTCGGCCGGTTCGACGGCGAAGATCCGGCCACGCCGGCCCAGCAGCGTCGCCACGTTACGCACGATCCGGGGCCGGTCCTCGGCGGCGCACTGGTGCAGGACCCCGCGCAGGTACACGTTGACGTCACCCAGTTCGCCGTGCAGAGCGCGCCCGGCCGCCGGGTCGGCGGCGTCCAGGCAGCGGTATTCGGCCATGCCCGACGGGTCGTCCGCGCGGGCGCGGGCGACGGCCGCCTGCGAGAGGTCGACGCCGATCGCGCGCGGGCAGCGCCCCGCCAGGAAGCGGGTCTGGGTGCCGTTCCCGCAGCCCAGGTCGACAACCGGCAGCGCGGCGTCGAAGTGGCCGGCGAAGAGCGGCAGGTGGAGCTCGGCCGTCAGGGAGGGGTCGGAGTCCCAGAAGACCTCGCCCGCACCCGCCGGGGCGTCCCGCCAGAAGCCTTCCCAGGCCCGCAGGTAGTGGCTCGAAGCGCTCATGGCCCATTGCTACTGCGGCGCGCGACACCCCCGCAAGACTGTTGACCGTTCTTTCATGCGCTGTCGCGGACCGGCGTACGCCCGTCGCGCGGCCAGGTGCTTCCGGTACGTGACAGATTCTGCTCGAACCACACCGTCTTGCCGGTCGCCGTCCGGCTCGTGCCCCACTCCTGCGCGAGCCTGCTGACCACCCGCAGCCCGCGCCCGAACTCGTCGTCGTCCGCCGCGCTCAGCAGCTGCGGCAGCGCGTGGTCGTCGTCCGACACCTCGCACAGCAGGGCGTCCGTCCGCACCAGCCGCAGCACCACGTGCTGGGTGTGCGCATGCCGTACGGCATTGGTGACGACCTCGCTGACCAGCAGCTCGGCGGTCTCCGAGGCCGCTTCCAGCCCCCACTGCGCCAGCCGGCGGCGGACCAGACGGCGGGCGCGGCCCGCCTCGCGCGCGTCGATGGCCAGCCGCCACTCGGCAACGTCCTGCGGGGCGATGCCGTTGAGCCGCGCCATCAGCAGCGCCACGTCGTCCTTGCGGCCGCCGCGCACGTTCAGCGCGCGGATGATGGCGTCACAGGCCGCGTCCATGGACGCGGCCGGGTGGGCGGCGGACTCGGCTAGCGCCGCCAGGCCCACGCCTATGTCCTCGCCCCGCACCTCGACCAGGCCGTCCGTGCACAGCACCAGCCGGTCACCCGGCGCCACCGGGACCGTGACCGCCTCGAACGGCACCCCGCCGACGCCGATGGGCGCGCCCGTCGGCAGCTCCAGCAGCTCGCTGCGGCCGTCCACGGCCCGCACCAGGACCGGCGGGATGTGCCCGGCGTTGGCCATCACCAGCCGTTGGCCGATCGGGTCGTAGACCGCGTACAGGCAGGTGGCGAGGTAGTTGTCGCCGAGCCGCTGGGCGAGGTCGTCCAGGCTGCGCAGCAACTGGGCCGGGTGCATGTCGATGGCGGCCATGGTCTGCACCGCCGTACGCAGCTGGCCCATCATCGCGGCGGAGTTCAGGCCGTGGCCCATCACGTCGCCCACGACGAAGGCGGTGCGCGACCCGGGCAGTTTGATGGTGTCGAACCAGTCGCCGCCGACCCGGCCGAGGCGGGTGCCCGGCAGGTAGCGGGTGGCGGTGTCGCAGCCGGCCATCCGCGGCGCGATGTGCGGCAGCATGCTGTCCTGGAGCGTCTCGGCGACGTTCTCCTGATAGGTGTACATGCGGGCGTTGTCCAGGACGAGGCCGGCCCGGGCGGCCAGTTCGGCGCCGGTGACCCGGTCCATGTCGTTGAACTCCATCCGCTCCGGATGGCGCAGCAGGATCATGAAACCCAGGACCACGTTGCGCGCCTTGAGCGGGACCACCAGCAGCGAGCGCCGGTTGATCAGCGGGCTGATGTCGCGCTTCTCGAACTGGGCGGCGATCGCGTTGCCCAGCTCCTCGCTGATGCGCGGGATCAGCACCGGCTCACCGGTGGTCATGCACTGGAAGAACGGCGTGTGCACCGGAAAGGGCATCGACTCGCCGACCGGGACGACGTCGTCCCACCGGCCCGGCTCGTCGTTGTGCTCCACCGCGACGCGGTGCCACATGGTCGTGGCGTCCGGCGGGCCGTCGGGGAAGCCCTCGCCCGCGATGACCTGCTCGCGCAGGTAGGTGCCGGCGACGTCCGTGAAGCGGGGTACGACGGCCTCGCTGACCTCCTGGATGGTGTGGGCCAGGTCCAGGGACGAGCCGATCCGGCCGCTGACCTCGTTCAGGAACTCCAACCGCTCCCGTACGGCGGCGTATTCGAGGTCGGCCTCCAGCTCCGCCGCGGCCTCGGCGGCGGCCCGCGCGTCCCGGTCGCCGCCGGCGGCCCGCTGCAGCCGGGCCCGCCGCTCCACCCGGCGCGGCACGCCCCAGTCCGGGGTGACCGGAAAGCGCTCCTGCTGGCTGACCTCCAGCACCGGATAGCCCAGCGCCAGCACCTGGGAGACGATCCGGGCACTCTCCTGGGGGCTCATGCTCGGCAGGATCTGCGGGAGTTGGGCGGCCAGCACCTCGGAGCCCTCGAAGTCCGTGTGCAGCGCGAAGCCGGGGACGAAACGCTCGATCTCCGCGATATCCTCGCCGGCCGTGCCGGACGCCGCGCCCGCGCCGCCGCGGCCGTGCAGCCGGTCGGCGTCCGCCGCCAGTACGAGCAGCCGCTCCGCACCCGGGCCGACCAGCGGGTACGCCCACCACAGGAGATCGACCGTGCCCCGCTCCTCGTCCGCCATACGGGCGCGCCCCGCGGTGGGGTAGCCGGCCCGGCCGTCCAGCGACACCTCCAGGCCGGGCCCGTCGCACGGCCCGCCCGCCGGCTCCTCGTCCCAGCTCCGCGCCGTCCACTCCTCCTCGCCGAGCGCGCCGGAGACCGGCATCAGATCGACGGCGGGCGTCCCCACCGCCTCCTCGCGGGAGGGTCCGAAGAGCCTGCGCGCGCCCGTGCTCCAGTGGGAGACCAGTCCGTCGCCGTCCACCACCACTACGGCGAGCGGTATCCGCCCGGGCACGGGGTCCCGTGGCGCCGGCACCTGAGGCGCCGCGCCCACCCTGTCGTCGCCGTGCGACGGGCCACGCTCCATGGGCGGTTGCTCCTTCGTACACCGATCTTGCACCACCGCTACCACGGTACGACCGTGGGGTGACAGCGCGGGCCGCATTCACCGAATAGGTGGTGCGCCCCGCGCGAACGACCATGGCGTGAGGCGATCGGTCGTCCCGGGCGCCGCAGCCGTCGCTTCCCTCACCGGCCGAGCCGAATCGTTTTTGCCGGTACCGGTCGCGCTCTTGCGGGCGTCCGTATGGTGAGGACGTGCCCAGACGGACCGAACAGGTGACCGCAGGGGCCCGCCGGACCGCCGCCCGCCGGGCCGGGCGGCAGGCGGGCCCCGCACCGGACGTCTTCGCCCCGCGCGGCGGAAACGACCAGGCCGACGGCCCCGTACCCCTGCACCGCCTCGACGTGCCCGCCCCCCACCTGCTGCCCTTCGCCATCGGCTCCTTCGACACCATCGGCCCGCTCTCCCGGGCCGGCTTCCCCCACCGGCACTCCTTCCACGAGATCGTGTACGTGACGGGCGGCACCGGCACCCACGTCCTCGACGAGGACCGCCGCCCGCTGTGCCCGCCCCACCTGTGCTTCATCACGCCGGGCCAGGTGCACTACTGGGACGGCGTGCACGGCCTGCGCGGCTGGGTGGTCCTGTTCACCGACGACTTCCTGCTGGCCCACCCCGGTGACCGGGACGCGCTGGCCCGGCTGGGCGAACGCCCCTGGCTGCGGCCCGGCCCCGACGACGCGGCGCGGCTGTCCGGCCTGGTCGGCGAGATGCTGCGGGAGTACGGCGAGCGGGCCCCGTCGTTCACGTCGGTGCTCCAGGCGCAGCTGCACATACTGATCGCCCGCGCGCTGCGGATGTCCGCACCGCACGACGCGCCGGGCCCGGCCGGCGGACCCGGTTCCGGCGGCACCGGCACCGGGCGTGCGGACTTCGTGTCCGGCCGGTCCGCCCTGGTGGCCCGGGAGTTCACCCGGCTGCTGGCACAGCCGGGCTCCCTGGGCCGTTCCGTACGGTCCTACGCCGACGAACTGGGCGTCTCCGTAGGGCATCTGACCGAACTGGTCAAGCGCGGTACCGGCCGGACTCCGGGCCGGCTGATCCGGCACGCGCAGACCGTGGAGGCCAAGCGGCTGCTGTCCGGTTCCGACCTGACGGTGACCCAGGTGGCCCGCCGGGTGGGGTTCGGGGACCCGGCGTACTTCTGCCGCTTCTTCCGCCGGGAGACGGGCCTGAGTCCCGGCGACTTCCGCCGGGCCGCGGACGGCACCGGAGGAATTCACCATGACCCCGGTGCCGAGTCCATCGCTGCGCCGCGGCGGCCCGAATAGCGTCTGTCGCCGTCAGCCAGCCCCTGAGCGAGGACGGTCCCGGCTCCTGCTGCCACCCCGCGACCGGGGCCGCCCCGCCCTTCCCCCCTGCTCACAGGAGCGCCCGATGGACGACGAACGCACAGACCGCACCGAGCCGGTGCAGGACGGCGAACCGCGCAGACGGATCAGCCGCAAGAACGTGCTCAAGGCCGCCGTCGCGGCCGTGCCGCTGCCGATGCTGCTCGGCGGCGTCGCCCTGGCCCGCGACACCAAGCCCTCCGAAGGCCCGCTCACCCCCACCCCGTACTGCGACGACGGCGACGACCCGACCCCGCCGCAGATGGAAGGCCCCTACTTCAAACCGAACTCGCCCCTGCGGGACTCGCTGATACAGCCCGGTACGCAGGGCACCCGGCTCACCGTGAGCGGGTTCGTCTTCGGGCTGACCTGTCAGCCGCTGGCCAACGTGCTGCTGGACTGGTGGCAGGCGGACGTCAACGGCGCCTACGACAACGTGGGGTTCCGCTTCCGCGGGCACCAGTTCACCGACCAGCGCGGCGCGTTCAAGCTCACCACGATCGTGCCGGGCCTCTACCCGGGCCGCACCCGGCACCTGCACGTGAAGCTCCAGGCGCCGAACCAGCCGATCCTCACCACCCAGCTCTACTTCCCCGGCGAGCCGCGCAACAACACCGACCCGATCTTCGACCCCGCGCTGCTGATGAACGTACGGCAGAACGGGTCGGCCAAGGAGGCGTCGTTCGACTTCGTCCTGCGGGTGCGCGGCGGGACCACCCCGACGCCGACGGGCAAGCCGACCGAGCCGCCCGGCGGCACCTGGTCCGCCGGGACCGACTACCGCGCGGGTGACCAGGTCACCTACGACGGCGCCACGTACGCGTGCCTCCAGCCGCACACGGCGCGCGCCGGATGGGAGCCGCCGTCCGTCCCGGCGCTGTGGCGCCGCACCTGATCCGGGACACCGGTGTCCGGCCCGCGTACCCGGGCCGGGCAGGCCGGTGCCGGTCCGTGGTGGGGCCGGCACCGGCCGGGCGGCCGGTCAGTCCCCGTACCCGAGCTGGAGATCGCGCTCGGTACGGCCGCCGCCCGTGACCTGGAGGACCGTCGCCACCGGCGGGTAGCCCGCCGCGACGACGGTGTACTCGCCCGCCGACAGGTCGACGAACCGGAACAGCCCGTCCGGTCCGGTGGTCGCGGAGTCCACCACGTTGCCGGCCGCGTCCAGCAGCGTGACCCGGGCGTCCTCGACGGGGCGCCCGCCACCGGACCGTACGGTGCCGCGCAGCACCGCGCCGCCCGCCAGCTCGATGTCCTGCCGGGTCTCCCGCGCCGACCCGACGGTGACCGGCAGGGCGGCGGGGCGGTGCGCCGGGGAACTCACGGCGAGGGTGTACTCGCCGGCCACCAGCTCCGTCAGGACGTAGCCGCCCTCACGCCCGCTGCGCCCGGTGGCCACGACCTCACCGCGTACGTCGGTGAGCGTGACCGCCGCGTCGCGCACGGGCGTGCCGTCCGCCGTGGTGACCGCGCCGGACAGCCGCCCGGCGCCGCCGAGCAGCAGGTCGAGCCCGACCGGCCGCTCGCCGACCGTGACGGCGACCGCCTGCGGCCGGTGTCCGCCGGCAGCAGCGATCAGCACGTACGCGCCGGGGCCCGGCGCGCTCAGCGCGTACTGACCGTCCGTCCCGGTCGCGCCGCGCGCCACCTGTCGGCCGTCGGTGCCGACGAGGGTGAGCGCGGCGTGCGGCACCGCGCTGCCGTCACGGTGCCGGACCGTGCCGCCCATCGGGACGCCGGGCACGTACGGGTCGTCGGCGACAGCCGGGGCCCGCGGCGCGCGGTCCGGTTCCGGGCGCTCCGGCAGGCCGGGCACCGCGGCCTCCGTACGGGCCTGCGGCACGGAGAGCGCGTCCCGCTGCCCGGCGGGCGGGGGGATCGGGACGTGCGGAAAGGGTGAAGCGTGGGTCACCAGGGGTTTCTCTTTCAGGAGGACGGCGAGCAGCAGGCCCAGAAGGAGCACCGGGAGGAGGTAGAGGAGGACGCGCGGCACGGTGTGCGCGTAGGCCGCGGCCGGGCTGTCGCGCAGTACGGCGGGCAGGGCGCCCAACAGCCCCGGAACGAGCGACTCCGGCTCGGCGGCGCGTAGCGTGGCCCCCCGCGGGCCGGGACCGGCGTGCGCGGCGAGCCGGTCGGCGAGAAAGGTGAGGAAGAGCGCCGCACCGACGCAGCCGCCGAGCTGCCGGAGCGTGGCGTGCGTACCCGTACCAGCGGCGGTGGCGGGCTCGGCGCGTCGTACGGAGTCGCGTACGGCCAGCACGAGCCCCGGCAGTACGCAGCCGATGCCCAGGCCCAGCACCCCCGTCGCCAGGGCGTGCAGGGGCTGCCCGGCGTCCTGCGGCGCCCGGCACAGCAGCCACACCGCCCCGCCCGCCAGCACGCAGCCCAGGACCGGGAACACGCGGTGGCGGCCGGTGCGGCGGCCGAGGTGGGCGCAGAGGACCGCGCCGAGCGCCAGGCCGGCCGTCGCGGGCAGCATCAGCAGGCCCGAGCGGGTCGGCGACGCGCCGTCGGCCACCGGCAAAAAGCTCGGCAGGTACCCGGTTGCGCCGAAGAGGGCGACGCCCAGGGCCGCGCCGACCAGTCCCGGGACGGCGAACACCGTGTCCCGGGCCGGGCGGAGCGGCAGCAGCGGGTCGGTGCCGAAGTACTCGACGGCGAGGAACAGCAGCGCGGTGCCGAGTGCGCCCAGCCCCAGGCCGACGACGACCCGCGAGGTCCAGGCGTACTCCGTACCTCCCCAACTCACCAGCAGCACGACGCAAGTGGCACAGACGGCGAGCAACAGGGCCCCCGCCAGGTCGAGTCGGCCTCGTACCGCAGGCTTGGGCAGCCTCGGCACGAACGCCGCCACGAGCAGCGCCAGGACGCCGAACGGCACACCGGAGAAGAAGCACCAGCGCCAGGAGGCGTGGTCCGTGAGGAAGCCGCCGAGCAGCGGTCCGGCCGCGCAGGCGAGCCCGCAGAGGGCGCCCGCACCGGCCATGATCCGGCGGCGCAGGCCGGGCGGTACGAGGCTCGCGACGACCGCCTGCACACCGATCAGCAGGCCCCCCGCACCGGCCCCCTGGAGAGCGCGGAAAGCGGTCAGCTCCCCCAGCGAGTGCGACCGGCCGGCCAGCACCGAGCCGGCGGTGAACAGGGCCGCGGCGACGACCAGGGCCGCCTTGCGGCCGAAGGCGTCACCGAGCTTGCCGTGCAGCGGCAGACCGGCCGCCGCGGCGAACAGGTACGCGGTCACCACCCAGGACACCGTGCCCGGACCGCCCAGGTCGCCCGCGATCCGCGGCAGCGCGGTGACGGCGACCGTCGCGCCGAGGGCGCCGGGCAGCAGCGCCGCCAGCAGCCCGGAGAGGAGGGCCGGTGCCCCGCGGGGGCCCGGCGGGCCGCCGTCCTCCGCCCAGGCCGGCCGGATGTCCGGTGCCGCCGCCCACCGCCCCTGTTCGGTCAGGGTGGTACCGCCCACGTAATGCTCCCCTCGTCACGCCTGCGCCGCCGCCCCTTTCTCGCATCGGGGGCAACGGCGTTCAAGCGCGGCGAGCGGCGGTGGACGGGGCGACACGGGGGGCCAACTGCGGTGCCGGGCGCGCCCGTCGGTCGCCCATCAGGCGTTTCCCGGAGGTGGCGGTACGTTCCGGCACGGACGGCGGGCCGACGGAAACCACCCGAACCGGTGAGCGTGCCGCGCCCCTCCCGGGGCGCGGCACCGGGTCACTTCTTCTCCGTCTCCTTGGCGAGGTTGGCGAGCAGCTCGTCGTAGATGCGGCCCAGCCCCTTGGGCGCGAAGGTCCGCTCGAAGAAGCCGCCGATGCCGCCCGCGCCCTGCCAGGTGGTGGTGACGACGACGTTGGCGCGGCCCTGGCCCGCCGGAGTGACCACCCAGGTGGTCACCATGGAGGAGTTGCGGTCCTTCTCCACCAGCTGGCCGTCGGTCGGCTCGTCGACCTCCAGCAGGAAGTCCCGCACCCGCTTGCTCGTGGCCTGGAGCTTCCAGTGGACGAGGGTGCCCTTGCCGTCGCCGCCCTCGCGCACCTCGTACTCGCTGAAGTGTCCGGGCAGCAGCTTCTGACGCGTACCGCTGTAGTCGGCGAGCGCGTCGAACACGTCTTCCGGGTCCGCCGCGATCTCGCGCTGCGTACTGGCCTCGACCTGGCCCATGTGTCTCTTCCTCCGGTGCTCGTCTGCTGTTCCCGCGGCCCGCGAGCCGTACCGGCGCCGCGCCGTGCCGCAGGACCACCACCTTAGGCGGGGCCCGGCGTCCTGGATGCCGCGGCCGGACCCGAGGGCTCCGCTCCCGGCGGCGCGCCGGGAGCGGAGCGACCTACTCGCGCGAACGCAAGTTCTATTATCGCGCTCAGGCCGAGCTGCCGGGGCCCACAGCCTCAGCGACTCAGGCGAGGCACACCGCGCCGGGCGGAACCAGCCACTCGCACCCCCCGCCCACCGGCCGC
Source organism: Streptomyces paromomycinus (assembly GCF_003865155.1). Classification (NCBI taxonomy): domain Bacteria; kingdom Bacillati; phylum Actinomycetota; class Actinomycetes; order Kitasatosporales; family Streptomycetaceae; genus Streptomyces; species Streptomyces paromomycinus. The sequence goes on from NZ_BHZD01000001.1 coordinate 1,727,388, forward strand.
AGAAAGGCGACCGCCTGCACAGGACGCCCGTCCGGGCGGACGGTCGGATCCCGATATCCCTCGATCACGTCACACAGGATGCCGACGCGCCCGGCGTCGTCCTGGACCCGCTTGCCGATGTCGTCCGACGTGACCATCAGTGCCCCTCGGGGTGTCGTCGCAAGTAGACGTTGCAGTCGGTCACGGCCGTTATGTCGCCTACGGCGCGCGCACGGCTCCGCACGTCGACCAGTTCGGCGCACCCCGCGCACCCCTCCACCGGGGCCGGTTCCGGCTCCAGACGCAATGGCAGTTCGATCGGTGCACTGCTGTACCGCGTCGGCTGGCTCATGTCCGCCACTCCCTCGGGTCTCGGTCCCGTGGATACTCCCGCCGGCCGACGGAGCGAGGTAGGGGCACCTCTAGGGGCAAGTGGCGTTCGGTCACCGCTCCACCCCGGTCTCGTGGCAGCGAAGGAGGCAAGATGGGCACATGGCCATCGGGGCACTGATCAAGGACCTACGTAAAGCTCGCGGCTGGAGTCAGGGGCGGCTGGCGTCAGCAATCAATGACGCCTTCGGAACGAACCTCGACCGGGAGTACGTGAGCCGCTGGGAACGTTCCAAGGTGACTCCGGGGGCTTATTACCTCCGATGCCTGTCGGCCGTCCTCGACGTGCCCCTAGCTGCTCTAGAGGGTGAAGTGAAGCGCCGTACGTTCCTGACCGACGCGGCCGGAGCCGCGATAGCGCCCGTGGTCGCCGCGGACCTCCTCAGCGTGGGTTTCGCCGCCCGGCTCCAAGGGGGGCCCTCCACCGACGCGTGGGAGGCCAAGCTCGCCACGTACGGCACCGAGTACATGAGCCTGGGCGCTGCCGACATCCAGCGACGGGTGTCCGGGGAACTGGTCGTGGTGCAGCAGCAGTTGGACAACCCTCGCCTGTGGTCCGTGACAGCTCGGCTGATGACGCTGTACGCCAAGACCTTTCCCGGTTCCGACGGGTCCAAGGCGGTGCAGTGGTATCGCCTGGCGGCGAAGGCGGCGGACCAGTCGGGGGACGATGACGCGCGGGTCTGGGTCCGGGGGCGGGCAGCCATCGCGCTCGGGTACGAGGGGGCGTCGCTGGGCGTGGCCGACGTGCTGGCCGATCAGGCGATGGCCATCAGCGAGCGGCCGTCCCTCGGGCTCTTGAACGCCATCTTCGGGAAGGCCCACGCAGCAGCGGTCCGGGGTGACGTGGCCACGGCGCAGCAGCTCATGGACGACGGGCGGCGCGTGTTCGACAAGGCTGGGTCCTACGCGCAGACCAGCGACTACGCGGTGCCGTGGTGGCGCATGAACGTGTTCGTCTCGCTGTTGGCCGCGCGCCTCGGAGACGAGACGACGGCGGTAGCGGCACAGGACGCGGCACGGCGCGAATTGCCCGCGGAGTTGCCTCGGTTCGCGACCCACTTGGAGATGCACCGAGGGCTTATGCTCGCCCGTTCCGGAGACGTCTCCGGAGGAGTGGCTTACGCGCAGAACGCGCTGGACTCGCTGCCCCCGGAGAAGCACTCGCTCACGCTGCGGCTCCTGATGGCCGAGGTGGAGCAGTCCTGATGACGCTGCCGACCGCGAGCCCGTACGCACGCCCATCGCGTGCGTGGCGCACACGTCCGGCGCCGCCCTGCCCGGCGGGCCCGTCCCGGTGTTCAGCGGCCCCGGTGGGTGGCAGACTCACGCGAACGCAAGTTGCATTCTCGCGTTAAGGCAACCCCCTGCGCAGAGCACCCGCTCGTGCGGACGGCCGGATCTCGGGATTCCTAGACCACGTCACACAGGATGCCGACGCGCCCGGCGTCGTCCTGAACCCGCTTGCCGATGTCGTCCGGCGTGACCATCAGTGCCCCTCGGGGTGTCGTCGCAAGTAGACGTTGCAGTCGGTGACGGTCGTTATGTCGCCCACAGCGCGCGCACGGACCCGCACGCTGACCAGTTCGGCGCACCCCGCGCAGCCCTCCACCGGGGCCGGCTCCACGTCCAAGCGCAGCGGCAGCTCAACCGGCGCGGACGGGTATGTCTTCGGCTCGCTCATGACACGTCGCCTCGAAACGTCTTGCGGCCGACCCCCTTCGGGCCGGTGCTCTAGTTCAGTATCGGAGTGGCCGAAGCACTCTTGCTACGGTTACCGGTGCACTAGTGTGCCGATACTGACAGAGCGTCAACTCAACCGAGAGGCCCGCCGCATGGCCAGTCCGAAGACGTTCACCAAGATCGCCGATCACTTCCGGGAACGCATCCTGTCGGGGGAACTCGAACCCGGCGCACAGCTACCGACCAACCGGGAGATCGCCGGGCAGTGGCAGGTGGCGGCCGCCACCGTTTCGCGGGCCCTGCAGGCCCTGCAGGTCGAGAACTACATCAGGACCACGCCCAGGGGCACCTATGTCGCCGACGACCCCAGGTGGACGCTTTCGGCACGTGACCGGCTGGCCCGCGTCCAACGGGTCAAGTCGTTCCTGGCAGAGGGCGAGACGAGCCGGGTCACGGCAGCCGAACTGGTCGTCCCGCCGCTCTACGTCGCCGAGCTCTTCGACCTCGACGCCGGTGATCAGATCGTGCGTCGGGAGTGGCTCGCCGGACGGGGAAAGACCCGGACCGTGTTCGCCGTGACGTGGTACCCGGCACCGTTCGCCGCGCTGGTGCCCGACTTGCTGAACACCGCTCCAGGACGGAACCACGGGCTGTCCGCGCGGGTCCTGGAAGCCACCGGGCGCACCATCACGCACGCCAGGGACGACATGCACGCCCGTACCGCCGACGCGCGGGAGGCCGGCGCTCTCGGGCTCCCAGTGGGGTCTGCGATCCTGGCGGGCGCTCACAGGTGGTCGGACAACGCAGGGGTCATCGAGTACGGGGAATGGTGCCTGCCGCCCCGGTTCACGATCGGATACGAGTACCAGCCCTGAACCCGTACGCGGGCCGTGCTGCCAGCACGTTCCGTCCCTCGTATCTCAGCGGTCCCGGTACCGGTTCTCGTCCCGGTACCGGTCCCGAACTTCCGGCAGCCGCCGGAAACCGGCCGACACGTAGGTGGCGACGGCGCCCGTGTTGGAGCTCGGGGTGCAGACGAGCGCGCTCGACGAGCCGAGTTGCCGGAGTGCGGCCGCCGCGGCGACGGTGATCGCCTTGCCGTAGCCGCGACCGCGGTGTTCCCGGTGCACGCCCATCGGTTCGAGCAGCCCCGGCCTCCCCGGGCCCGCCGACCACACCGTCACCATCGCCACCGCGTCGCCCCGGTCGCCGTACGCGATCAGGCACCGGGCGTCGGCGTACGCCGTCCCGGCCGCCATCGCGTGCCAGTTCCCGTCCGTGAACGTCGACCCGTCGAACGCCGCCCGCTGCACGGCGGCCCGTACGGACGCCTGCCGCGGCCCAGCCACCTCGATCCGCACGCCCGGATTCTCGACCGGTTCCGTGAGGTCGCGGCGCAGCGGCGTCCACGGCTCGTCGGCGCCCCAGCCGTCCTCGGCCAGCAGGTCGTGGAGCAGCGCGTCCGCCGGTGCGTCGACGCGTGCCTTCCCCACCGGCAGGACGCCGCGCTCCGGGCCGGTCGCGTCGTCGGCCAGCCGCCGCGCCAGTTGCCCGTCGCGCCGGGCGTCCGGCGCGATCGCCAGCCGCAGCAGGCCGGGACTGTCCAGGAGCCCCACGGCGAGCATCCGTCCGTCCCGGCTCCAGGTCCGGACCGCCGCGGCCGTCGCCGCCGGGCCGAACCGCCGGTACCAGCCGAGGTCTCCCGGATGCAGCTGTATCGGCGCCCGGTCGTCCTGCCACTCCCGCAGGGCGGCCGCCACCTCGTCCAGCCCGTCGGCTCCCGGTTTGCCCAGCATCATCGCCATGCCCGCATCTCACACCACCGCCTCAGCCCTGCGCACCCGAATTGGGTGGGTGGTCGCCACCGGTAAATGACCGGTGGGCGAGGAACCGTTGAGCCTAATCTGGCGGCCATGGTGGAACCGGTGCGGATACGGGACATGACACAGGCCGACATCGACGCCGTGGCGGCCATCCGGGTGCGCGGCTGGCAGGCCGCCTACGCGGGGCTGATGCCGCAGGCGTACCTGGACGGGCTGAGTGCCGCCGAGGATGCCGCCAGGCGCCGGGAGTTCTTCGCCGCCGCGCCGCCGGAGGTGGTCAACCTGGTGGCGGAGCGGGACGGCGGCCTGGTCGGCTGGGCCGTCTTCGGGCCGGTCCGGGCCGAGGGCGGCACACCGCCACCTCCGGCGTCCGAGGGCGAGTTGTACGCCCTTTACCTGCCGCCGGAGCACATCGGTACGGGCATCGGGCGTGCCTTGATCGACGCCTGCCTGGCGCGCGCCGGGCGGAACGGTTTCCGCGCGCTGTGCCTGTGGGTGCTCAAGGGCAACGCGCGCGCCCGGCGCTTCTACGAGCGCGCCGGTTTCCGGGCCGACGGCGCCGAGGAGGCGTACGAGGTCGCGGGGGTGGCGGTACCGGAGGTGCGCTACTGGCGGCCCCTCCAGCCCGCCGAGGCGTCCTAGAACTCAGGGCCCCGCCCGCTCCCCGGGCTCCTCCTGAACGCCCAGCCGGGCCAGGGAGGCGGCCGCCGCGGCGGCCAGGCGGGGATGGTCGCGGGCCGCGGTGAGGGCGGGGACCGCGCGGCGGTCGCCCAGGGCGCCCAGGCCTTCGACGCAGGCGAGGGCCACGCGCCAGTACGGGTTGTGGGGGGTGAGGAGGCGTTCCAGGGTGGCGATCAGGGCCGGTACGGATTCGGGGGCTCGGAGTTCGGCCAGGAGGCGGACCGGGTGCAGGGCGTAGGCGGTGCGCAGCGGGTTGGTGGCGAGTGCGGCGGCGGCGCGGGCGGTGCGCGGGTCGCCGAGGCGGCCGAGGGCGTGGGCGGCGGTGGCGCACCGTACCGGGTCGCGGTAGTTGAGCAGCAGCACGAGGGTCTCGAAGGCGCGGCGGTCGCCCGCGGTCCCCAGGATGAACGCGGCGATCTCGCGGGCCCACAGCGGGCGCTCGACGGCGGTGAGCACCTGGGCCAGTTCCTCGCGTCCCGCCGTGGTGTTCTTGCGGGCCAGCCCGAGGAGCCGCTCATAGGCGACGAGATCCTGCGGGGAGCGGAGTTCGGCCCGCACCCGGTCCGTCAACTCGTGGAATTCGTCTTCCATGTGCGACTCCCCTCCCGCGGAATTTCTCACGGTACGTCCGACGTGGCCCGGGCCACAGCCCAAATCCGCGCGCCACCCCTGGCGCTCCTGGTTACCGGCGAGTTAATCTGCTGGGCACGGGCAGCACCCCTGCCCGGGCGGCCTGGTGACGCAGCCGCCACAGCGTGCAGTCGGTTCGGCGTCCAGCACGACGCTCACGGCGCGGCCCCGGGACAGGGCCCGCCGCCGCAACACCCGCCCCGTACCTGCCTCTTGCGCAGATGCCGGGCCCCTCCTCAGTCGTCACTTCCCGCCTGCGCTGACGGGCTCCGCTCCTCGGGACCCCCTTCGCACGGGATCCATTCTCTGGAGTCTCGCGATGGACCGTAAGTCCACCCCTGACCTCTCAACCGATGTCTCCACCGACCCCAAGGTCTCCACCTCCTCCACCGGTTCTCCGCCTGCCGGGGCGCCCCAGGCCCTTGCCACCGTGGCCGTCGTCGGCCTCGGCACGATGGGCACCGGCATCGCCGAGATCCTCACCCGCGCGGGCCGCGAGGTGATCGGCATCGACATCGACGACGCCGCCGCCCGCCGGGCCGTCGCGGCGCTGGAGGCGTCCACCGCGCGGGCCGTGCGCCGGGAGCGCGTCACCGAGCGCGAGCGGCAGGACGCGCTGGCGCGCTTCCGTACGTTCCGCGATCTCCAGGCCGCCGCCGAGGCCGATCTCGTCATCGAGGTGGTGCCGGAGGAGTACGAGCTCAAGCGGCAGGTCTTCACCGCGCTGGACGGCATCGTGCGGCCCGACGCGATCCTCGCCACCGGCACCAACGCCCTGTCCGTGACCCGGCTGGCCGCCGACTCGGCGCACCCCGAACGCGTCCTGGGCCTGCACTTCTTCAACCCGGCGCCGGCCATGAAGCTGGTCGAGGTGGTCTCCTCGGTCCTGACCGCGCCGACCGCCGTCACGGCCGTCACCGAGCTGGCCCGGGAGCTGGGCAAGGACCCGATCGCGGTCGGCGACCGGCCCGGCTTCGTCGCCGACGGGCTGCTGTTCGGCTATCTGAACCAGGCCGCCGCGATGTACGAGTCCCGGTACGCGACCCGCGAGGACATCGACGCCGCGATGAAGCTGGGCTGCGGCCTGCCCATGGGCCCGCTGGCGCTGCTGGACCTGATCGGCGTGGACACCGCCCGTACGGTCCTGGAGGCCATGTACGCCGCCTCCCGCGACCGGCTGCACGCGCCCGCGCCGATCCTGGGCCAGCTCGCCGAGGCGGGGCTGACCGGCCGCAAAGCGGGCCGCGGCTTCTACACGTACGAGGCGCCGGGCAGCGCGGTGACCGTGCCGGACGACCGGACGCCCACCGCGACCCACGACCTGGACGCCGGGCGCACGGTGCGCAGCGTCGGGGTGGCCGGGTCCGGGACGATGGCGAGCGGCATCGCGGAGGTCTTCGCCAAGGCCGGGTTCCAGGTGGTGCTGGCGGCCCGCAGCCTGGAGAAGGCCGAGGCGGCCAAGGCGCGGATCGCCAAGTCCCTGGACCGCTCGGTGGCCAAGGGGCGGCTGACCGCCGAGGCGCGCGACACCGCCCTCGCGGCGGTGACCGCGGCCGGGTCGCTGGAATCCTTCAGCGAGGTGGACCTGGCGGTGGAGGCTGTCGCCGAGGACCTGGGCATCAAGCAGCAGCTGTTCGCCACCCTGGACAAGGTGTGCAAGCCGGGCGCCGTGCTGGCCACGACGACCTCCTCGCTGCCCGTGGTGGCCTGTGCGCGGGCCACCTCCCGCCCGCAGGACGTCGTCGGCATGCACTTCTTCAACCCGGCGCCGGCCATGAAGCTGGTGGAGGTCGTGCGGACGGTCCTGACGGCGGACGACGTGCACGCGACCGTGCGCGCGGTCTGCGCCCAGGTCCGCAAGCACCCGGTGGACTGCGGGGACCGCGCCGGGTTCATCGTCAACGCGCTGCTGTTCCCGTACCTGAACAACGCGGTCAAGATGGTCCAGGAGCACTACGCGACCCCGGACGCCATCGACGCCGCGATGAAGCTGGGCGGCGGCTACCCGATGGGCCCGTTCGAACTGCTCGACGTGGTGGGCCTGGACGTGTCGCTGGCCATCGAGAAGGTGCTGCACGCCGAGTTCCGCGACCCGGGACTGGCGCCGGCGCCGCTGCTGGAGCACCTCGTCGCGGCGGGCTGCCTGGGCCGCAAGACCGGCCGCGGCTTCCGTGAGTACGCCCGGCGCTGACGCGCGGCGGACGGCCCGGCCCGCGGGCGGCGGATGGGGCGGGCTGCTGGAACCCTCCGGCGGCCCGCGCCCGCGCGCAGGGGCCCGTGCGACGGCTGATGCCGCAGGCCGCGGGAATATGCAGTACCGTCCCCACATGTCCCAGCCTGCCCGTACGCAGCCGTCCGACGGATCCGAAGCCACCACTCCCGGCACCCGAAGGGCCGCCGCCCAACGCCTGAAGATGCGCCGCGAACTGGCGGCCGCCGCGATGGAACTGTTCGCCGCCAAGGGCTACGAGGCGACGACGGTGGACGAGATCGCGGCCGCGGCCGGCGTCGCCCGACGCACGTTCTTCCGCCACTTCCGCTCCAAGGAAGAGGCGATCTTCCCGGACCACGACGACACCCTCGTACGGGCCGAGGCCGTCCTGGACGCCGCGCCGGCGCACGAGAACCCGCTCGACACGGTCTGCCGCGGCATCAAGGAAGTCATGCGGATGTACGCGGCGTCCCCCGCCGTCTCCGTGGCGCGCTACCGGCTGACCCGGGAGGTGCCCACCCTGCGCGAGGCCGAGATCGCCTCGGTGGCCCGCTACGAGCGGCTCTTCACCCGCTACCTCCTCGGCCACTTCGACGAGGGCGCCCACCACGAGGGCGACGACGACCCGCTGCTGGCCGAGGTCGCCGCCTCCGCGGTCGTCACCGCGCACAACCACGTACTGCGGCGCTGGCTGCGGGCGGGCGCCGAGGGCGACGTGGAGGCCCAGCTCGACCACGCCTTCGGAATCGTCCGCGCCACCTTCGGCACGGGGATCGGCGCGGGCCGCGGGCTGGGCGGGGACCAGCAGGAGCCCCCGGCGCGGGCCGCGCGGCAGGGCGAGGTGCTGGTCACGGTGGCCCGTACGGACGCGCCGCTGGACGAGGTCATGCGCACGATCGAGAAGGCGCTCAAGCAGCGGTGATGAGGAGGACTATTGGCGTGCGCATTCGCCTTGGCGCCCCGAATCAGCCGATTTGCCGGTCTTCTCGAAAGTGAGTAAAAACCCGCGTCCGGCACGGTGAACGGGCAGGTCAGCTCCTGTGGTCCCCGCGTGTGCGGGGGCGCTCCCCCCAGGCTCTACACAGGCCCGCGAGTGATGCAGCGGCCCCCGCGCGTGCGGGTGTGCCCCCGGGAAACGCACAGGCGTCTCCGAAGAGCTCGGCAGCCCTGGCACTGGGATGGCATACGCCACGCCCGGCGCCAGGGCTGCCCGGCGTCGCACGCCCGCCATGAGGCGACATATCAGCATTACGGACGCCCCCCCAAGCCGCTCATGCGTGCCCCGCAGATGACATCTGAGAGAAATTGTTGGCACTCAGTGTCTTGTCGACTGGCACGCGGTGTCATACGTTGATGTTGTCCGGGTGGCCGGCGCGCGGCGAACCACCGTGCGCCGGCTGTCCCAGCAAGCCATTCGTGCCTGCCCGCCCGGACGCCTGCGTCACAGGCACCCTCACCGCGCTCACCAGCGCTGCCGGAACACCCTCAGCCGAACCGACGGCATCGCCTCTGCACCACCCCCGACGTTCCCTCAAGCCGTTTCCCTCGACTGGCTTCGCCGGAGGCACACCGTGAACCAGATACTTGACGCGATCCTCGCGCCAGAGAGCACCCGCGAAGACTTCGCCGCTCTGCCCCTGCCCGACTCCTACCGCGCGGTGACCGTGCACAAGGACGAGGCCGAGATGTTCGACGGCCTCACCACCAAGGAGAAGGACCCCCGAAAGTCGCTGCACGTCGAAGAGGTGCCGGTGCCCGAACTGGGCCCGGGCGAGGCCCTGGTGGCCGTCATGGCCTCCTCGGTCAACTACAACAGCGTCTGGACCTCGATCTTCGAGCCGGTGTCCACGTTCGCCTTCCTGGAGCGCTACGGCAAGCTGTCGCCGCTGACCAAGCGCCACGACCTGCCCTACCACGTCATCGGCTCCGACCTGGCCGGCGTCGTGCTGCGCACCGGCCCCGGCGTGAACTCCTGGAAGCCCGGCGACGAGGTCGTCGCGCACTGCCTGTCCGTCGAGCTGGAGTCCGCCGACGGGCACAACGACACGATGCTCGACCCCGAGCAGCGCATCTGGGGCTTCGAGACCAACTTCGGCGGCCTGGCCGAGATCGCGCTCGTCAAGTCCAACCAGCTGATGCCCAAGCCGGACCACCTGAGCTGGGAGGAGGCGGCCGCCCCCGGGCTGGTCAACTCCACCGCGTACCGGCAGCTGGTGTCCCGCAACGGCGCCGGGATGAAGCAGGGCGACAACGTGCTGATCTGGGGCGCCAGCGGCGGACTCGGCTCGTACGCCACGCAGTTCGCGCTGGCCGGCGGCGCCAATCCGGTCTGTGTGGTCTCCAGCGACCAGAAGGCGGAGATCTGCCGGAAGATGGGTGCCGAGGCGATCATCGACCGCAACGCCGAGGGGTACAAGTTCTGGAAGGACGAGCGGACCCAGGACCCGAAGGAGTGGAAGCGCTTCGGCAAGCGCATCCGTGAACTCACCGGCGGCGAGGACATCGACATCGTCTTCGAGCACCCCGGCCGCGAGACCTTCGGCGCCTCCGTGTACGTCACCCGCAAGGGCGGCACCATCACCACCTGCGCCTCGACCTCCGGCTACATGCACGAGTACGACAACCGCTACCTGTGGATGTCGCTGAAGCGCATCGTGGGCTCGCACTTCGCCAACTACCGCGAGGCGTGGGAGGCCAACCGCCTGATCGCCAAGGGCAAGATCCACCCGACGCTGTCGAAGACGTACACCCTGGAGGAGACCGGGCAGGCGGCGTACGACGTGCACCGCAACCTCCACCAGGGCAAGGTCGGTGTCCTCGCGCTGGCCCCCGAGGAAGGCATGGGCGTGCGGGACGCGGAGAAGCGCGCGCAGCACATCGACGCCATCAACCGGTTCCGGAACGTCTGATCCGGACGGACGGACCCCGAGAGTACGGACCAACATGACCGAACGTCACAAGGATCGTCCGTGGCTGATGCGGACCTACGCCGGGCACTCGACCGCTGAGGCGTCCAACGCGCTCTACCGGCGCAACCTCGCCAAGGGCCAGACGGGCCTGTCGGTCGCCTTCGACCTGCCGACGCAGACCGGTTACGACCCGGACCACGTCCTCGCCCGCGGCGAGGTCGGCCGGGTCGGGGTCCCCGTCTCGCACCTCGGCGACATGCGCCGGCTGTTCCAGGACATCCCGCTGGAGCAGATGAACACCTCGATGACGATCAACGCCACGGCCATGTGGCTGCTGGCGTTGTACGAGGTGGTCGCCGAGGAGCAGGGCGCCGACATCGCCAAGCTGTCGGGCACCACGCAGAACGACATCGTCAAGGAGTACCTCTCGCGCGGGACGCACGTCTTCCCGCCGGGCCCGAGCCTGCGGCTGACCACCGACATGATCACGTACACGGTGGCGCACATCCCGAAGTGGAACCCGATCAACATCTGCAGCTACCACCTGCAGGAGGCGGGCGCCACGCCGGTGCAGGAGATCGCGTACGCGATGAGCACCGCGATCGCCGTGCTCGACGCCGTACGGGACTCGGGGCAGGTGCCGCCGGAGAAGTTCGGTGACGTGGTCGCGCGGATCTCCTTCTTCGTGAACGCCGGGGTCCGGTTCATCGAGGAGATGTGCAAGATGCGCGCCTTCGGCCGCATCTGGGAGCAGGTCACCCGCGAGCGGTACGGCGTGGAGAACCCCAAGCAGCGCCGTTTCCGCTACGGCGTGCAGGTCAACTCCCTGGGTCTGACCGAGGCGCAGCCGGAGAACAACGTCCAGCGGATCGTCCTGGAGATGCTGGCCGTCACCCTCTCCAAGGACGCGCGCGCCCGCGCCGTGCAGCTGCCGGCCTGGAACGAGGCGCTGGGTCTGCCGCGGCCCTGGGACCAGCAGTGGTCGCTGCGCATCCAGCAGGTGCTGGCCCACGAGTCGGACCTGCTGGAGTACGAGGACATCTTCGCCGGGTCGCACGTCATCGAGGCCAAGGTCGGGGCCCTGGTCGAGGAAAGCCTGGCGGAGATGGCCCGGATCGAGGAGATGGGCGGGGCGATGGCCGCCGTCGAGTCCGGCTACCTCAAGTCGCAGCTGGTCTCCTCGCACGCCGAGCGGCGGGCCCGGATCGAGGCGGGCGAGGAGAAGATCGTCGGCGTCAACTGCTACGAGTCGACGGAGCCGAACCCGCTCACCGCCGACCTGGACACCGCCATCATGACCGTCGACCCGGACAACGAGGCGGGCGTGGTGCGGGCGCTGCACCGGTGGCGCGACGACCGCGACGAGGCACGGGCGCAGGAGTCCCTGTCGGCGCTGAAGAAGGCCGCGGCCGGGGACACCAACCTGTTCGCCGCGACCCTCGAATGCGCCCGCGCGGGCGTCACCACGGGCGAGTGGTCCTGGGCCCTGCGGGACGTCTTCGGCGAGTTCCGGGCGCCGACCGGCGTCTCGGGCGCGCCGCTGGCGGTCACGGCGGAGGCGGGCACGCCGCTCGCCGCGGTCCGCGCCAAGGTCGAGCGGACCGCCGCCGACCTGGGCACCGGGCGGCTGCGGCTGCTGGTCGGCAAGCCGGGGCTGGACGGCCACAGCAACGGCGCGGAGCAGATCGCCGTACGGGCCAGGGACGCCGGCTTCGAGGTCGTCTACCAGGGCATCCGGCTGACGCCCGAGCAGATCGTCGCGGCGGCCGTCGCCGAGGACGTGCACTGCGTGGGCCTGTCGATCCTGTCCGGCTCGCACGCCGAGCTGGTGCCGGACGTGCTGCGGCGGCTGCGCGAGACCGACGGCCACGACATTCCCGTCATCGTCGGCGGCATCATCCCCAACGCCGACGCGGCGGCCCTCCGGGAAGCCGGAGTGGCGGCCGTGTTCACCCCGAAGGACTTCGGTATCACGGAGATCATCGGCCGTATCGTCGACGAGATCCGTACCGCGAACAAGCTCGACCCTCTGGAGGTCCCCGCGTGACTGTCAACCGCCTTCGCCCCCGCCGTTCCTGCCTCGCCGTCCCCGGCAGCAACCCGCGCTTCCTGGAGAAGGCCCAGGGCCTCCCCGCCGACCAGGTCTTCCTGGACCTGGAGGACGCCTGCGCGCCGCTGGCCAAGGAAGGCGCCCGGCACACCATCGTGGACGCGCTGAACAACGGCGACTGGTCCGGCAAGACCCGTGTCGTGCGGGTCAACGACTGGACGACGCACTGGACGTACCGGGACGTCATCACCGTCGTCGAGGGCGCCGGGCAGAACCTGGACTGCATCATGCTGCCGAAGGTCCAGGACGCCCAGCAGATCGTCGCGCTGGACCTGCTGCTCACCCAGATCGAGACGACGATGGGCTTCGAGGCGGGCCGGATCGGCATCGAGGCGCAGATCGAGAACGCCAAGGGCCTGGTGAACGTGGACGCCATCGCCACCGCGTCGCCGCGCCTGGAGACCATCATCTTCGGCCCGGCCGACTTCATGGCCTCCATCAACATGAAGACGCTGGTCGTGGGCGAGCAGCCGCCCGGCTACGGCGCGGACGCGTACCACTACATCCTGATGCGCATCCTGATGGCGGCCCGCGCCAACGACCTCCAGGCGATCGACGGCCCCTACCTCCAGATCAAGAACGTGGACGGCTACAGGGAGGTCGCCGGGCGCGCCGCCGCGCTGGGCTTCGACGGCAAGTGGGTGCTGCACCCCGGCCAGGTCGAGGCGGCCAACGAGGTCTTCTCGCCGTCGCAGGAGGACTACGACCGTGCCGAGCTGATCCTCGACGCGTACGAGTGGCACACCTCCGAGGCGGGCGGCAAGAAGGGCTCCGCGATGCTCGGTGACGAGATGATCGACGAGGCCAGCCGCAAGATGGCGCTCGTCGTCAGCGGAAAGGGCCGCGCCGCCGGCATGACCCGTACCTCGAAGTTCGAAGCCCCGGAGGCGTGACCGCGATGCAGTTCGGCCGTACCTATGAGGAATTCACCGTCGGGGACGTCTACAAGCACTGGCCGGGAAAGACGGTCACGGAATACGACGACCACCTGTTCTGTCTGCTCACGATGAATCACCACCCGCTGCACATGGACAGCAACTACGCGGAGCGGGCCACCGACTTCGGCAAGAATGTCGTGGTCGGCAACTACATCTACTCGCTGTTGCTGGGGATGTCGGTGCCGGACGTGTCGGGCAAGGCGATCGCGAATCTGGAAATCGAGTCGCTGAAGCATGTGGCGCCGACTTTTCACGGGGACACGCTCTACGGCGAGACGACGGTGCTCGACAAGACGCCGTCGAGGTCCAAGAGCGACCGCGGGATCGTGTACGTGGAGACCAAGGGCTACAAGCAGGACGGCACTCTGGTGTGCGTCTTCCGGCGCAAGGTGATGGTGCCGACCGCCACGTACGTCAAGGAGCGTGGCGGGGAGCAGCCGGGCCGCCCCGAGCTGCGGGAACCGGCCCGTAAGGAGAAGTGAGATGAGCGGACGCCTCGCGCAGACCGAGGGCCTGACGGACATCCAGCGGGAAATCCTTTCGACGGTCCGTGACTTCGTCGACAAAGAGATTCTGCCGGTCGCGACCGAACTGGAGCACCGCGACGAGTACCCGACGCGGATAGTCGAGGGGCTGAAGGAACTCGGCGTCTTCGGGCTGATGATTCCCGAGGAGTACGGCGGCCTCGGCGAGTCGCTGCTGACGTACGCGCTGACGGTGGAGGAGATCGCCCGCGGCTGGATGAGCGTGTCGGGCATCATCAACACGCACTTCATCGTGGCGTACATGCTCAAGCAGCACGGTACGCAGGAGCAGAAGGACCATTTCCTGCCGAAGATGGCGGCGGGTGACATCCGTGGCGCCTTCTCGATGTCGGAGCCGGCGCTCGGCTCGGACGTCTCGGCCATCACGTCCAAAGGCGTGGCGGACGGCGGAGATTATGTACTGACCGGTCAGAAGATGTGGCTGACCAACGGCGGTTCGTCAACTCTCGTAGCGGTGCTGTGCCGTACGGAGGAGGGCCATCCGGAGGGCACCGCGCCGCACAAGTCGATGACCACCTTCCTCGTGGAGAAGGAGGCGGGCTTCGGTGAGGTCCGGCCGGGACTGACCATCCCCGGCAAGATCGACAAGATGGGCTACAAGGGGGTCGACACCACCGAGCTGATCATGGACGGGCTGCGCGTTCCCGCCGACCGGGTCCTCGGCGGGGAGACCGGGCGTGGCTTCTATCACATGATGGACGGCGTCGAGGTCGGCCGGGTGAACGTGGCCGCGCGGGGCTGCGGCGTCGCGCAGCGCGCCTTCGAGCTGGGCGTTTCGTACGCGCAGCAGCGGCACACCTTCGGAAAGCCGATCGCCCAGCACCAGGCGATCCAGTTCAAACTTGCCGAAATGGCCACAAAGGTGGAAGCGGCCCATGCGATGATGGTCAACGCCGCACGCAAGAAGGACTCCGGTCAGCGCAACGACCTGGAAGCGGGCATGGCCAAGTACCTGGCCTCCGAGTACTGCAAGGAGGTGGTGGAGGACGCGTTCCGCATCCACGGCGGCTACGGCTTCTCCAAGGAGTACGAGATCGAGCGCCTCTACCGGGAGGCACCGATGCTCCTCATCGGTGAAGGTACCGCCGAGATCCAGAAAATGATCATCGGCCGGCGACTGCTGGAGGAGTACCGAATCCAGGGGTGAACGCCCGATTTGGGGTGTTTTATTCAGGACGAAGATCACACCCCGCCCGCGCGCTTCGGCCACGGATTGGCGCTGGCTCTTGGCCAGTTGCCGCTCGCAACCGATACCATCCCGGGAAAGCCGCCGTCCCCCATTGCATATGCGGCATCCTCCGCTACGAAGGTCATCCATGCCCCACAGCCAATCCTCTGCACAACGCGGTCGTGTCCGCCTCGCGCGCGGAGCGTCGCCGTGGCTTCTGCCGACCGTCGCGACGGCAGCGGTCAGCCTGGCCCGTTCCCGTCGCTCGGGACGCTGGGCCGCCGCCGCCGTGCCCGCCACCGCCCTGGCGGCGGGCATGCTGTGGTTCTTCCGCGACCCTGAGCGGGAGATCGCTCAGGGCCGGGTCATCTCCCCGGCCGACGGCGTGGTGCAGAGCATCATGCCGTGGAAGGACGGGCGCACCCGCGTCGCGATCTTCATGAGCCCGCTGAACGTCCACGTCAACCGCGCGCCGCTGGCCGGCACGGTGACGTCCGTGGAGCACATCCCCGGCGGGTACGTCCCGGCGTTCAACAAGGAGAGCGAGAACAACGAGCGGGTCGTCTGGCACTTCGACACCGAGCTCGGCGACATCGAGATGGTGCAGATCGCCGGCGCCGTGGCCCGCCGTATCGTCCCTTACGTGCCCCAGGGCTCGAAGGTGGAGCAGGGCGAGCGCATCGGTCTGATCCGCTTCGGGTCCCGTGTCGACGTCTACCTCCCGGCGGGTGTCGAGGCCGCGGTCGAGGTCGGCCAGGCCACCACCGCGGGGGTGACACGCCTTGACCGTGATTGATCCCGACACACAGCCCGGCTGGGTCGCGGAGGTCGAGGAGGACGACGCGGCCGACGACATGCCGCTGTCGACGCGGTTGTCGATAGCGGACACGCTCACGCTCGGCAACGCGATCTGCGGCTTCATGGCCGTCTACTTCACCACCACCGGCGTCCTGATCCCGCACCTGACGGGCAACGAGGACGGCGGGATGGCCCGGCACAGCGCCGCCATGGCGGTGATCCTGATGCTGCTGGCCTCCATCTTCGACCTGTTCGACGGGCTCGTCGCGCGCAAGCTGCGCGCCTCGGCGATGGGGGCCGAGCTCGACAACCTCTCCGACCTGATCAGCTTCGGGCTGGCGCCGGCGTACTTCGTCGTCACCTGGGGCATGGTCGCCCCGGACTCGCACCAGCGGGTCTCGGTGGTCGCGGCGGTGGTGGTGCTGCTGGCGGTGATCCTGCGGCTGGCCCGGTTCTCCTGCGTGACGCTGCGTGACGGCATCTTCCAGGGGATGCCGAGCCCGTTCGGCGCGCTGACCGTCGTCGCGATCGTCCTGCTGGAGCTGCCCTTCGTGCCGACGCTGCTGGCGATCATCGGGGTGGCCTGGCTGATGGTGAGCCGGGTCGAGTACCCGAAGCCGCGGGGACGGCTGGCGGTGGCGATGCTCAGCTGGATCGTGCTGAGCATGGGGATGCTGGCGGCCTGGGCGCTGGACGCCCCCGGCGGCCAGATGCTGCTGCAGACCGGCTGCTCGCTCCAGATCGTGCTGGGCGCGATGATCCCGGTCTTCGCGACGGCCCGCCGCGTCAACACCTTCCGCGACAACCGACGCGAGGCGCGCAGCGCACAGATTCAGTAGCGGTGTCCGGTCCCCGGACCGGACAGGCCCCCGCCGAGCGCGACAGCTCGGCGGGGGCCTTTTGTCGTATCCGGGGGCACGCGCGCGCAGGGGGCGCGCTGTGCGGCCGCTGCGCCCCTCGGCGTGCTCCCCGGCCCGTACGGCAGCACGCCCTCCGGCCGTACGTCAGCGGGCCAGAACCGTACGTCGGAGCCTCCGGCCGTACGGTCGTGGCCTCCCGGCCGTACGGTCGTGGCCTCAGACCGTACGGCGGCGCCTCACAGCAGGAAGTCCCGTCCCAGCGCCTCCGCGGCCCGCTCCAGAAGCGGGCCCGCCTCGGCCATGCAGCGGGCCGGGTCCGGCTCCAGGTCGGTCAGCGGGTAGGCGCGGCGGATGCCGGCCCGGCCCAGGGCCTCCGGCGGCAGGGCCAGGCGGCCGCAGACCGCCGCCACCTCCAGGCCCGCCGCACGGGCCGCCGCCGCGACGCCCGCCGGGGCCTTGCCGTGCAGGGTCTGCTCGTCCAGCGACCCCTCGCCGGTGACGACGAAGGTGGCGCGGGCCAGCGCCGGGCCGAAGCCCAGCACCTCCAGCATGACGTCGATGCCCGGCCGGAAGGCGGCCCCCAGGCCGACCAGGGCCCCGTAACCGATACCGCCCGCCGCGCCCGCGCCGGGCGCGACGGCGTGCTCGGCGGCGCGCGGCCCCACCGCGGTCTCCAGGACCTTCGCGTAGTGGGCCAGGGCCGCGTCCAGCGCCGCGACGTCCTGCTCGCTCGCGCCCTTCTGCGGCCCGTAGACGGCGGGGGCGCCCTTGGGCCCGGTGAGCGGGTTGTCCACGTCGCTGGCGAGGACCACCTCCGTACGGGCGAGCCGTGGGTCCAGGCCCGAGAGGTCGGCGGTGGCCAGGTCGCGCAGCGGCCCGCCGCCCGGTGCGAGCGGTGTGCCCGCGGCGTCCAGGAAGCGGGCCCCGAGGGCGGCGAGCATGCCCGCGCCGCCGTCGGTCGTGGCGCTGCCGCCGACGCCGAAGACGATGGTGGAGGCGCCCGCGTCCAGCGCCGCGCGCAGCAGCTCGCCGGTGCCGTACGTGGTGGCCGTGAGCGGCGCGAAGCGGCCTTCCGGGAGGTGCTGGAGGCCGGACGCCTCGGCCATCTCGACCACGGCCGTGCCGTCCTCGTGGAGTGCGAAGGTGGCCGTCACCGGATCGCCGACGGGGCCGGTGACCCGGACCTCGTGCCGGGCGAAGCCCGCCGCCAGGGCGGCCGCGACCGTGCCGTCACCGCCGTCCGCGACCGGGACGGACTCGACCGCCAGGCCGGGGACGGCCCGGCGCAGTCCGGCGGTGACGTGCCGGGCGACCTCGGTGGCCGTGAGCGAGCCCTTGAATTTGTCCGCGGCGACCAGCACCCGCGGTGCCCGGTCCTGGTCTGCCGCCGGTGTCCTTGCTGCGTCCGCCACTGTCTCCCCTTGCTTTCGAACTGGCAGTCGCGCCGCTGCGACCTTATCCGGCACGGGCCGCGGCGAACAGGGAGCGGATGCCCCGGTCGGCGCGCCAACCCGGCGAAGCATCGTTTTTCCGGCCATAGTGGGACGCCATGAGCGTGCAGACGTCCGAGGAGCCGACGCCGAATTCCGTACCGGGAGACGCGGCGCACGATCCGCCGCCCGATCTGGTCCTGGTCGGTGCCGGGGTCGCCGCGGTGCTCGCGGTGGTGGCCTGGGCAGCGCTGGGCAAAAGGAATTTCGAATCGGTCACCGATTCCGCGCTGAATTGGGTGCTGGGCAATTTCGGCTGGCTGTTCGTGGTGGCCGCCGACGTCTTTCTCGTCCTGTGCTTCCTCATCGCCTTCAGCCGATTCGGCCGTATCCGGCTCGGCAAGGACGACGCGGAGCCGGAATTCGGCAATCTCGCGTGGATCGCGATGATGTTCAGCGCCGGCATGGGGATCGGCCTGATGTTCTACGGCGTGGGCGAACCGCTCCAGCACTACGTCACCCCGCCGCCCTCCAGCGGCGTCACCCCGCACACCGGCGCCGCGGCCCGTACCGCGCTGGAGTACTCGTTCTTCCACTGGACCCTGACCCCGTGGGCCATCTACGGCATCGTCGGCCTGGCGCTGGCCTACGCGGGCTTCCGCAAGGGCCGCAGCAACCGGCTCAGCTCCGCCTTCGTCCCGCTGATCGGCGAGCGGCGGGCCGGCGGGCGGCTGGGGCACCTGATCGACCTGCTGGCCGTCTTCGCGACCGTCTTCGGCACGGCCACCAGCCTGGGCCTCGGCGCCCTCCAGGTCAGCAAGGGCCTCCAGCACACCACGGGCACCTCGGACAGCACGGCGGTCCAGCTGATCATCATCGTCGCGCTGTCCGCCGCCTTCGTGGCGTCCGCCTTCTCCGGCCTGCACAAGGGCGTCAAGTGGCTGTCCACCCTGAACATCGTGCTGGCCGCGCTGCTGATGCTGTTCGTCTTCGTCCTCGGCCCGACGGTGTACGTCCTGGACAGCATCCCGGCGAGCGTCGGCGGTTACCTCAACGACCTGCTGCCGATGGCCTCGCGCACCGGCGCCTTCACCGACGCGAGCTGGCTCGGCACCTGGACGATCTTCTACTGGGCGTGGTGGCTGTCCTGGGCCCCGTTCGTCGGCACGTTCATCGCCCGTATCTCGCACGGGCGCACCGTCCGGGAGTTCCTGATCGGCGTCCTGCTGGTGCCCAGCGGCGCGACGATGATCTGGTTCTGCGTGATGGGCGGCAGCGCGATCCGGCTGGACGCCAGCGGCCTGGCCGACCTCGCGAGCAACGCGAAGGACGCGGAGGCGTCGCTGTTCGGGATGCTGGACGCGCTGCCGGCCGGGACCGTCACCTCCTGGGTGGCGATGATCCTGGTCATGACGTACTTCATCACCAGCGCCGACTCCGCGTCCCTGGTGATGGGCTCGCTCACCAGCCGGGGCGCGCTGCACCCGCGGACGTGGCTGGTGGTCACCTGGGGCATCCTGATGGCCGCGGTCGCCGCGGTGCTGCTGGTGGCCGGTGGGCTCGGCGCGCTCCAGACGGCGACGATCCTGGTCGCGCTGCCCTTCGTGTTCGTGATGCTGGCTCTGTGCTGGGCGCTGCTGAAGGAGCTGCGGGAGGACCCGGGCGCCGGTCCGGCGCGGCACCACGCGCTGCACGGGCTGCGCAACGCGGTGCGCGCCATCGTCGGCGAGACGATCACCGAGCAGGGTCCGACCCGGCATCCACGGCTGCGGCGGGCGGCGGACTCCAAGCGGACGGGGGACGACACGGGGCCGCCGGGACAGGGGCCGGCAGGGACGTAGGGCCGGGCACGGGGACGGGCGGGGGGGCTCACCCGTTCGAGTGGATTCGGCCGGGGAAGGCGTCCGGAGCCCGGGCCGGGGTGATGCTCCGGACAAGGGTGAGGCGGCCCGGATGAGGGGGTCTGGTGCGACGGCGCGACGTGATCGTGACCGCGACGGCGGCCGGTGCGGCGGCGCTGCTGCCCGCGGCGGCCGGCTCGCGCGGCCCGGGACCGTACACCGAGCGGTACCTCGGCCGGACGATCCGCATCGATGCCTCGCAGGGCCGCACCCGGGTGACGGTCGACGGCCGTGAGCTGCACCTGATGCGGATGGGCGAGGGTGCCTACCTCTCCCCGCTGTGCCACTACGGGTTCGACCGGACCCCGCTGGCGGCCGCGCGCCGCGCCGTACGGCGGCTGCGCGGCGCCCGGTTGCTGCCGGCCCCGCCGCCTCGCTCGTGGCCGGAGCCCGTCGTGCCGACCGGCCCCGTCGTCCCGGGCCGCCCGCACGTCCGCAAGAACCACCTGGCCCTGACCGCACAGGAGAGGCGCCGTTTCGTGCGGGCCGTCCTGGAGGCCAAGCGCAGCGGCGTGTACGACGCGCTGGTCGCCGTCCACGTCCGGGCGAATTCCCACGACTACATCCACCGGGACCACGGGTTGCGCACCGCGCACCTGACCCCTTCGCTGCTCCCCTGGCACCGGCAGTTCCTGCTGTACTTCGAACGGGCGCTGCGCGCGATCGACCCCGCCGTCACCCTGCCGTACTGGGACTGGACGAGCGACCGCGGCCGGGACTCGCCGCTGTGGGCCGACGACTTCATGGGCGGCGACGGGCGGCCCGGCGACCGGCAGGTGACCTCGGGCCCCTTCGCCCGGCGCAACGGCTGGCGGCTGCGGGTCAACGCCCGGCCCACCGGCCACGACGTGGAGTGGGCCAACGGCTACTACACCCAGGACGACCGGGACTTCCTCACCCGCGCGCTGCGCCCGTCCGGCGCCCTCTCCACGGCCCGTCAGCTGGAGGCGGCCCTCGCGCTGCCCGTCTACGACTGTCCTCCGTGGAACCACCTGAGCGGCGAGGAGCCGCCGTACCCCAGCTTCCGCAACCATCTGGAGGGCTACGCGAAGTTCCCGTGGGAGCGGGACTGGGGCAAACTGCACGGCTCCGCCCATGTCTTCGTCGGCGGCCACATGGAATTCCTCGCCTCGCCCAACGACCCGGTGTTCTTCCTCCACCACTGCTTCGTCGACAAGGTCTGGGCCGACTGGCAGCGCCGGAATCCCGGCGTCCCGCACTACCTCCCGCTGGAGCCCGCCGAGGACGTACCCGGCCTGCACACCCCGCTGTCCCCCTGGCACACGATGACGCCCGCCGACCTCCTCGACCACACCCCGTACTACCGCTACGACGCCTGAGGCACCGCGGCGGTCCGGCGCGACACCCCGCCAGGCCGCGCGGCGGGAGACCGCCGAGGAGATCGGACCGGACATCGAGCCGGGCCGGCTGCCGGCCGTCGACTGGGTACGCGGCACCGGCCACCACTGGTGTCGTGCCTCTACGACGGTGGTGTGCTGGACACGGACCAGTTGGCGGCCGCCCGTCTCCAGGAGACCGAGCTGCTGTCCTGGTCGCTGCTGACGTGGGAGGAGGCCGAACCGCGGCTGTCGCCGTCGATGGCGCTGCGGGTCCGGGCCGCGCTCGACGCGCTGGCGCGGGGCTGCGCGCCGGTGGAGCCGGAGGACGGGATCGCGCCCGCCACCCCTTGACCTCAAGCCCACTTAAAGTTGCATCGTCACCGTATGACGTTTCTCCCGGATTCCGCGGTCCGGCCCGGCCGCCTGGCCGTGGGCGTGGTGCTGCCCTCGCCCGCCGTGCGGCGGGAGCAGAAGCTCCCCCTCACCGAGGCGGCCCGGCACGCGGAACTGGCCGGGCTCGACCTCGTCGCGTACGGGGACCGGCCGGCGGCCGGCGCACCGGCCCTGGACACCGCGGTGGTGCTGGCGGCGGTGGCCGCGGCGACCGAGCGGATCACAGTCGTCAGCGCCCTGTACACGCCGGGGCTCCGGCCGCCGGCCCAGGCCGCCGAGCAGATCGCGAGCCTCCAGCAGGTCGCGGACGGGCGGCTGGTGCTGGGGGTGGGGACGGGCGGCGGCCGGGAGCGGTGGGCGGCCGCGGGTGTCCCGTACGAGGAGCGGGAGCGCCGGACCGACGCGGTGCTGCGGCTGCTGCCCCGCCTGCTCGCGGGCGAGCGGGTGCCGCCGCCGTACGGGCCCGGGTACCCGGTGGTGGAGCCGGAGTCCGCCGTGCCGATGCCGCCCGTCTGGATCGGTGGCACCTCGCGCGCCGCGGTGCGGCGGGCCGCCCTCCTGGGAGACGGCTGGTTTCCTTCCCTGGCATCGGCCGCCCAGGTGGCCGAGGGCGCCGTGCACCTGGCCGAACTCTCCGCCGCGCTCGGCCGCCCGGCCCCGGCCGTCATCGTCGGCACCACCGGCGTACTCGGTACGGAACCGGGCCTGCCCACCGGCGCGGACCTCGCAACGGACCTCGCCTCGGCCCACGGCGTCCCGCTCGAACGCTTCGCCGGCGTCCCCGTGACGGGCGGCGCCCGGGAGGCGGCGGAGCGCCTGCACCGATACTGCGGCGCGGGAGTCAGCCGTGTCCTGATGGAGATCGCGGGCGGCGACTGGCGCCGTCAGTTGGAGCTGTTGGCGGACGTACGGGACCTGTTGCGCTGACGGGCGCCCGGACGCCCCTGTCGTAGGCGGGGAAGCGGGCGTCCTAGGCTTCTGGTATGGAGAACGCAGCGGCTGCCGGGGCTCACGAGGACCACTGGACGAGGAGCGGCGCGGCCGCTCTGGCCGAGGTGCCCGGCGTCGTGGGCGTGACGCTCGGCGGCAGCCGGGCCCGGGGGACGCACCGGCCGGACTCCGACTGGGACTTGGGGGTCTACTACCGCGGTGAGGTCGGCCTCGCCGGCCTGGCGGACCTGGCCGCCGAGATCACCGGGACGCCGGTGGAGATCCACCCGCCGGGCGCGTGGGGCGCGTGGGTCGACGGCGGGGCGTGGCTGGTGATGCCGGACGGCACCCCCGTGGACTGGCTCCTGCGGGATACCGACCGGGTGGAACGGGTGTGGCGGGAGTGCCGGGCGGGCCGGTTCGAGATCGGCGCCCAGGTGGGGCACCCGCTGGGCTTCTGGTCCCCCGCGTACGCGGGCGAACTGGCGCTGTCCCGGGTACTGGCCGACCCCACCGGCGAGCTGGGCCGCCTCAAGGAGGAGATGCGGGAGTACCCGGAGCCGCTGCGCGCCGTGCTGACCGGTACGGCGGTCCGGGACGCCGGGTTCTCCGTGACCGTCGCGCGCAAGTCCCAGGCGTCCGGGGACACCCTGCACGTGGCCCTCTGCCTGGCGCGGGCGGTGGGCGACCTGACCCAGGCGCTGCACGCCCACCACCGGACCTGGTGCATCAACGAGAAAGGCGCGCTCGCCGCCGCGGCGGCGATGCCCGGCACGCCGCCCGGGTTCGCGGAGCGGGCGAGTGCTCTACTGGGTGAACTGGGCTGTAGCGCAGCGGAGTTGGGAAGGTCACTGGAGGCTGCGGAGTCGCTGGTCGCGGAGGTGCGCGCCGTGGTGGAGGGTGCCGCCTGAACACCCGCGCACCGGGAGGGCCGCACGCTCACTTCAGCCTTCAGCCTTCAGCCGAAGAGAGTCTGTTGGCCGCCCGGGTCCACGGCCGTCGGCTCCTCCCCGTTCCCGCTCCGCTCGAAGTCCAGCAGGCGGCGCTTGCGGTCGAGCCCGCCGCCGTAGCCCGTGAGGCTGCCGCTCGCCCCGATCACGCGGTGGCAGGGAATGATGATGCCGATCGGGTTCTTGCCGTTGGCGAGGCCCACCGCACGAGCGGCGGAAGGCCGGCCGAGGCGCGCCGCGAGCTGCCCGTACGAGAGCGTCCCGCCGTACGGAATGTCGCACAGAGCGGCCCAGACGCGGCGCTGGAACGGTGTCCCCCGGGGCGCGAGGGGCAGGTCGAAGGCGGTGAGCGCGCCGTCGAAGTAAGCGCGCAGCTGCCGTACGGCCGCCGCGAACGGCGGGGACTCCAGGTCCTCCGGCGGGCCGAAGGACTCCTGCGGCGGACGGTGGCGCTGGTCGGTCATGTAGAGGCCGGCGAGGGCTGCGCCTTCGGCCACCAGGGTCAGCGGGCCGTACGGGGTGTCGGTCAGGACGGCGTGGCAGCGCTCGCCGCCGGTACGGGCGGGCACGGGATCGGACATGGTCGCCTCAGTCGGTGGGGAGGTGGTTGATGGGGTGGTCGTCGGTGGCCCACAGATACTGGACCGCGTACGCGCGCCACGGGCGCCAGCGCGCCGAGTGCCGTACGAGCGCCGCCGGGGTCGCCGGCAGCCCGAGGTGGGCGGCGGCGCGGCGCAGGCCCAGGTCGGTGGGGGTGAAGGCGTCGGGGTCGCCGAGGGCGCGCATGGCGATGCACTCGACGGTCCAGGGGCCCACGCCGGGCAGCGCCGCGAGCTGCGCGCGGGCCCGGTCGCGGTCACTGCCGACGCCGAGCTGTACGGCGCCGTCGGCGAGGGCCGCGATCATGCCGGTGAGGGTGGCGCGCCGGGTACGCGGCATGGCGAGCGTCTCGGGGTCCAGTCCGGCCAGCCCGGCGGCGGAGGGAAACAGGTGGGTCAGGCCGCCCGCCGGGTCGTCGATCTTCTGTCCGTGCGCGGTGACCAGCCGGCCCGCGTGCGTACGGGCCGCGGCGGTGGACACCTGCTGGCCCAGGACGGCCCGTACCGCGAACTCGTCCGCGTCCGCGGTGCGCGGCACCCGCCGCCCCGGCGCCTTGCGGACGAGCGGCGCCAGGACGGGGTCCTCGGCCAGCAGCCCGTCGACCGCCTCCGGGTCGGCGTCCAGGTCGAGCATCCGGCGGCAGCGGGCGATGGCCCCGGCGAGGTCGCGCAGGTCGGTGAGGGACAGTCGGCAGTCGATGTGGTCAGGGCGCGGGGACAGGGCGACGATGCCGTGCCCGTACGGGAGGGCGAGCGTGCGCCGGTACGCGCCGTCCCGCCACTCCTCGACGCCGGGTACGGCGGTCGCGGCCAGGTGGCCGAAGAGGTTGTCGGGGCAGAGCGGCTGCCGGAAGGGCAGCCGCAGGGCGAGCGCGCCGGGCAACGCGGCAGCGGCGCCCGGGCGGGCACGGCGCCGCAGCTCGGTGGGGGCGAGCGCGAACACCTCCCGTACGGTGTCGTTGAAGGTGCGGATGCTGGCGAACCCGGCGGCGAACGCCACGTCGGCCATGGGCAGTTCGGTGGTCTCCACGAGCAGCCGCGCGGTCTGGGCGCGCTGCGCGCGGGCCAGGGCGAGCGGCCCGGCGCCCAGCTCGGCGAGCAGTTGCCGTTCGACCTGGCGGGTGCTGTAGCCGAGCCGGGCGGCCAGACCGGGTACGCCCTCCCGGTCGACGACACCGTCGGCGATCAGCCGCATGGCGCGCGCCACGAGGTCGGCGCGCTCGTCCCACTGGGGCGAGCCGGGGCTGGCGTCCGGGCGGCACCGTTTGCAGGCGCGGTAGCCGGCCTGCTGAGCGGCTGCGGCGCTCGGGTAGAAGGTCATGTTCTCGGGCTTGGGCGGCACCACCGGGCAGCTGGGACGGCAGTAGATACGTGTGGTGCGCACCGCCGTGTAGAACCAGCCGTCGAACCTGGCGTCCTTGGACTGCACGGCGCGCAGACAGCGCTCGAAGTCGGTGTGCATGCCTCCAGGATCCGGCAGCCGTACCGGTTGGGCTGGCGGTTTTCCGACATCAGCGTCCGGTGACCAGTCCGGGCGCCGACGACCTGCCGGGTGGCATACGGCACCCGCCGGCGATTTGCGCCGGGCCGGGGGCGGTGTGCGAGAGTTGACCACCCGGTCGGCCGGGCGCGCACGGGTGCGCAGCCGCTGCCGGGACCCCCTACTTCAGACGAACGGTTCCGGCCGCGCCGCCAGCGTGTCCGGAGTCGTTCCCATCCCTACGTCCTTCTCAGAGAGTGATGCAGGCAACGACTCTTCTCCCCCGGACCGAGGACCTGTTCACCCAGGGCCTGGAGCTCCAGGAGGGCGCCGCCCTCCTGCGTTTCGGCGCCGCCCGGCAGCGGCCCGCCGACCGGAGCAGTTGGTGCAACAGCGGCGCTGTCGCCTGGCTCGACGCCCCTCGCGGGCACGTGTGGAGCGTCGGCGAGGCGGATGCCGCCGCCGGTCTCGTGCTGCGTGCCGCGCAGGGTTTTCCCGACCAGGTACGGGAGTTCACCGGGCCGCGCGGCACCGAGACGCTGGTCGCCCGCCATCTGGCGGTGACCGACGTGGTCGAGTGGATCTTCCGCTGGACGCTGGAGGAACCGGCCGTCCACCCGGCGGAGGACCGGGTGGTCACGCTCGACGAGAGCCATCACGACGAGCTGCTCGCCTTCCTCAACGAGCACAGTCCGGCCCACTCCACCGGCCCCGGCTCCACGGACGTCAGCCTCTGGGCCGGTATCCGCGGCGCGGACGGGCGGCTGGTGGCGTGCGGCGCGATGAGCAGCCTGCGGGACAGCGGCGCGCCGCTGATGGCGTCCGTCGCGACCGACGCCGCGCAGCGCGGCCAGGGCCTCGGCGCCGCGCTGACCTCGTGGCTGACCCGGCACACCGTACGGCGGCACGGGTTCTGCACACTGTGGCAGCTGGCCGAGAACGCGCCCGCCGAACGGCTCTACGACCGGCTCGGCTACCGCAACGAGGACCCCTGCGTGTCCGCGCGGATCGTCTCGGCCTGAGCGGCGGGCGGCGGGCGGTTCCGTAGGGCCTGGGCTGCGGGCCGTACGGCACCGGCCGGCGGGTCCGCCCCGAGCGGTTCCCGGCGGGCGCCGGGGTCAGCCCACCCGCGCCGCGAACGCCGCGTACGCCCGCTCGTCGAAGAGCACGAAGCGCACCTCCTCGACGGCCGTCTCCGTGGCCCGCACCGTCTCGACGGCGATGCGGGCCGCGTCGTCCAGGGGCCAGCGGTAGATTCCGGCGGAGACCGCGGGGAAGGCGACGGTACGGGCGCCCAGCTCGTCCGCGACCCGCAGGGACTCGCGGTAGCAGGAGGCGAGCAGGTCCGAGCGGTCCTCGGACTTCGCCCAGACAGGGCCGACGGTGTGGATCACCCAGCGGGCCGGCAGCCGGCCCGCCGTGGTCGCCACGGCCTGCCCGGTGGCCAGCCCCTTGCCGTAGTGCGAGGCGCGCAGGGCGCGGCACTCGGCCAGGATCTCGGGGCCGCCGCGCCGGTGGATCGCGCCGTCCACTCCCCCGCCGCCCAGCAGCGAGGAGTTGGCGGCGTTCACGACGGCGTCGACCCGCTGCTCGGTGATGTCGCCCGCGACGAGCGTGAGGGCGGGCGGGTGAGGTGAGAGTGCGGTCATACGGCCATCATGGCCCGGCGTGCGGCCCGCAGTACGCACATCACGGCCCGCTGCCGCCGTCGGCGGACGCGCCCGCGGTCCCGCCGGGCGGCCAGGTGATCTCGAAGTACCTCACCCGCTCGTCCTCCCCCACCGGCCGCATCCCGGCGGCGGCCATGACGTGCTGGGAGGCGGCGTTGCCGAGGTCGGCGTCGCCCTTGACCCGGGTGATGCCGCGTTCCCTGGCGAGGCGTAGCAGCCCGCGCAGCGCCTCGGCCGCGTAGCCCCGGCCGCGCGCCGCGGGAACCAGTCCGTAGCCGATCGTCACGGTGCCGTCCGCGTCGGGCGGCCGGTGGAAGCCGAGGCTGCCGATGGCCAGCCCGTCCGCCCGGCGGCGTATCTCGTAGTCCCCGAACGGCTGCGGGTCGCCGGTGGCCGCGCAGTGGCCCAGGAAATCGGTGGCGGACTCCACGTCCCCGTCGGTCGGATAGCCGGGCGCCCACCGCTCCCCGGCCGCCGGGGCGCGCGTCACCAGCCGCTCCGCCTCGGCGGCGGTCAGCGGGTGGAGCACCAGCCGCGCTGTCTGAAGATCGCTCATGACAGGGGGTTACCACGCGCGGTGAGCGGGGCGCACGGGAATTTCCGGCCCGGCCGCCCGTCGGAGCCGGCGGTCGCCCGCCGGTCCCGTGGCCGCCCGCCGGTCCCGTGGCCGCCCGCCCGAGCTGCGGCCGTCCGTCGGAGCTGCGGCCGCCCGTCGGAGCCGCGGCCGCCCGTACCGTCAGCGGGCCGCCGTGAGGTAGCCGGTGATCATGGTGACGAGCTCGTCCTCCAGCCGGGCGGAGTCGACCGGGTCCGGCGCGGCGAGGAGCTGGTGGACGACGAGTTCGATGGTGCTCACCGCGAGCCGGGTGGCGGTGTACGTGTCCGCGACCCGGACCTCCGGGTGCCCGGCGAACAGCGCGTGGGCGTAGGCGATCCGCTCCCGCCCGTGCCGGGCGATCTTGTCGAGCAGCTCCGGGGACCGGGGCCCCTGCTCGGCCATGACGCGCAGCAGCTGGGGGTCGTCGCGGTGGTTGCCGATCGAGGTGCGCACGAAGAGCCGGATGATCTCTTCGAGGGACTCGGGAGCCTCGCCGTCCTGGTGGCGGCCGGCGGCGGCTATCCCGGCGTCGAGGTGCCGGGTCAGCAGCTCCACCAGGATCGCGTCCTTGTTCGGGTAGTACTGGTACAGCGAGCCGATCGACACCCGCGCCCGTGCGGCGATGCGGTTGGTGGTCCCCGCGGCGTAGCCGTACTCGGCGAAAACGTGAGCAGCGGCGGTGAGGATGCGCTGCCGGGTGGCTTCGGCGCGGGCCTGACGTGGCTGTTTACGTGGCTGAAGGCCGCGTCGGTCCGTGGTCATGGCACCTCCTGGGCCACCTGCGAATGCGAGTAGCAAAGACCTGAGCAATTGCTCACAATGGTGCCATGAGCTGCGGCGGAGCGGTTGCCGCCGGAGCTGCCGCGGAGCGCGAGGGGGTCGGGAGCGCCGGTGCCGTCCGCGCCCGTCCACCGTGCCGCCCTCCCGGAAGGAGCCCTCATGACGACGCACGTCCGCACCCGCCCACGGCGGCTGTCCCTGGACGAGGTCCGCGCCCTGATCGGTGAACCCGAACCGATGCTGGAGAACAAGAAGATCGACCACATCGACCGGTTCGCCCGCATGTTCATCGCGCACTCCCCCTTCATGTCGCTGGCCACCGCGGACGCGGCCGGACGGGCCGACTGCTCACCGCGCGGCGACTACCCCGGCTTCGTGAAGGTCCTCGACGAGAACCTGCTCGCGATACCCGACCGTCCGGGCAACCGGATCGCCGACTCGCTGTGCAACATCGTGGAGAACCCCGAGGTGGGGATGCTCTTCCTGGTTCCCGGGATGCGGGAGACGCTGCGGGTCAACGGCCGGGCCTACCCCACCGACGAGCCCGACGTGCTGGTCCGGATGCGTACCGAGGCCAAGGCGCCGGCCCTGGCGATCGTCGTCGAGGTGACCGAGGCGTACTTCCACTGCGGCCGCGCGCTCCTGCGCTCTCGGATGTGGGACCCGGCGAGCCAGGCCCTCGCCGACGAACTGCCGACGGCCGGTGAGATCGCCGCCGCCCAGTTCGGGGGCGACATCGCCCCGGAGCAGTTCGAAGCCGTCCTCGAAGCGTCCTACCGCAAGCTCTTCTGACCGTGCCGGAAAGGGAATCATCCATGCAGCGGACCCTCCTCGACCGTATCGACCCGGTCGCCGAGGACGTCGTCTCCCTCGTCCTGCGCGGCGCCGACGGCCCGCTGGCGCCCTGGGAGCCGGGCGCCCATGTCGACGTGGCCCTGCCGAACTGGCTGACCCGGCAGTACTCCCTGTGCGGCGACCCCGCCGACCGCGAGACCTACCGCGTCGCCGTACGGTACGACCCGCTCAGCCGCGGCGGCTCCGAGTACATCCACCGTTTCCTGCGCCGGGGCCGTCCGCTCGACGTGTCGCTGCCGCGCAACAACTTCCCCCTCGATCCCGCGCCGGGCTATCTCTTCCTCGCCGGCGGGATCGGCATCACCCCCGTCCTGCCGATGCTGCGGGCGGCGACCGCGGCAGGGCTGCCCGCCTCCCTCGTGTACGCGGGCCGGGCGGCCGCCACCATGCCCTTCGCCGAGGAACTGCGCGCGGCCTACGGGGACGCCGTACGCATCGTCACCACACAGCAGCACGGCAGGCCGGACTTCGCCGCGCTGGCGGCCGAGCCGGCACCCGGCACCCTGGTCTACTGCTGCGGGCCGGCCTCCATGCTCACGGCGGTGGAGGCCGCCTTCCCCGCCGAGCAGCTGCGCACGGAGCGCTTCCAGCCGGCGCCCAAGGTGTTCGCTCCCGACCAGGCGTTCGAGGTCGCGTGCGCCCGGTCGGGGCGGACGGTCCAGGTGGACGCCGACGATTCGCTGCTGAACGCCCTCCAGCAGGCCGGGGTCCCGGTGTCGTCGGGGTGCCGCGAAGGCGTCTGCGGGAGCTGCGAGATCACCGTCCTGGAAGGGGAGGTCGAGCACCGGGACGACGTCGGCGCCGACGAGGGCCGGATGTTCGCCTGCGTCTCCCGCGCGCTCGGCCCGCGGCTGGTGCTGGACCTCTGAGCCGTACGACGGACGCAGGTCCGCCGGGGCCGGACCGCGGCACGGTCCGGCCCCGGCGGGCTCTTCGTCAGCGGGTCGGCCGCAGCCGGGACCAGACCGCCCGGGCGGCGTGGTGGCCGGACATTCCGTGGACACCGGGGCCCGGCGGGGCGGACTGGGAGCACAGGAAGACCGCCGGGTGGGCGGTGGTGTACGGGACGCGCGCGAGCTTGGGGCGGATCACCAGGCCCAGGCCGGCGGCGGAGCCCGCGCAGATGTCCCCGCCGACGTAGTTCGCGTTGCGGGCGGCCAGCTGGGGCGGCCCGGCGACGGCGCGGGCCAGGACCAGGTCGCGGAACCCGGGCGCGAAGCGCTCCAGTTGGCGTTCGACCGCGTCCGTGGCGTCGCCCTCCCAGCCGTGCGGGACGTGTCCGTACACCCAGAAGGTGTGCTTGCCCTCGGGGGCCCGGGTGGGGTCGGTCAGGCTGGGCTGCGAGGTGATCAGGAACGGTACGGACGGGGCGCGGCCGTCGGCGGCGGCGCGCAGCGCGGTGCCGATCTCGCCGCTGGTGGGGCCGAGGTGCACGGTGCCCGCCCGGCGGGCCGCGGCGGAGGTCCACGGCACCGGGCCGGACAGCGCGTAGTCGATCTTGAAGACGCCGGGGCCGTACCGCACGCCGCGGTAGGCGTTGCCGAGCCCGGCGATCCGGGCCAGGGCGGTCGGCGAGGTGTCGAAGACGTACGCGCGGGCCGGGGGCAGGTCGTCCAGCCGCTTGACCTCGTACCCCGTGTGCACCGCGCCGCCGTGCAGGCGCAGCAGCGCGGCCAGCGCGTCGGGGATGGCCTGGGAGCCGCCGCGCGGGATCGGCCAGCCGCCCGCGTGCGCGGCCAGCGCGAACATGATCGCGGCGCCGCCGGTGCCGGGACTGCTGAGGGGCGCGATGACGTGGGCGGCGAGGCCGGCGAACAGGCCGCGCGCCTTCTGGTCCCGAAAGCGCCGGTTGAGCAGCGCGGCCGGCTGGGCCGCGGCCAGGCCGAACCGGGCGTACGTCACCGGGTCGCGCGGCAGGCCGAGCCACTGGGTGCGCAGGAAGTCCGCGGCGAGGGTGTCCCACTTGCCGATGAAGGGCGCGAGCAGGCGGCGGTACGTCCCGGCGTCGTGCACGCCCAGGGACATCGCCGTCTCGCCGACGGAGCGGGCCAGCACCGCGGCCGTACCGTCGGGAAAGGGGTGCGCCAGCGGGAGGTCGGGGTGCAGCCACTGAAGGCCGTACCGCTCCAGGTCCATGGCCGCGAAGGCGGGCGAGCCCGCGGCGAGCGGATGCACCGCCGAGCAGGGGTCGTGCCGGAAACCGGGGAGGGTCAGCTCCTCCGTGCGGGCGCCGCCGCCGATGGTGTCCTGGGCCTCGAAGACCTCCACGGACATGCCGCGGCGGGCCAGTTCGACGGCCGCGGTCAGCCCGTTGGGGCCCGCCCCGATCACCACGGCATCGAGCATCGTCGGCACCTGCGCCACTCCCCTCGTCAGCGACCCTCGCCGTCGAGGATCAGTTGGCGGCCGCCAGCAGTCCGAGGATACGCCGGGCGGTCTCCGCGTCCCGTGCCGCGGTGAACGGCAGCGCGTTGCCGCCCGTGATGCGGAACGGCTCGCCGGCGACCGTGCCGCTCGCCCCGCCCGTCTCGTGGACCAGCAGCAGCCCCGCCGCGTGATCCCAGGCGTTCTCCCAGCTGAAGGCGACACCGTCCAGCTCGCCGGTGGCTATGTACAGATACTCCAGGCCCGCCGAGCCGCAGGGGCGCGGGACGACGCCGTCCGTCTCCAGGGCGGCCAGCACCCGCTTCTGCTCGTCGGTGGTGAAGTCGTAGTGCGATATCGCCACGTCCAGCGCCGCACCGGCTGCCGGGGCGCTCCGGCGCAGCGGCTGCCCGTTCAGCTCGGCGCCGGCGCCGCGGCGGGCGGTGGCCATCAGGTCCAGGGCCGGGGCGTACGTCCAGGAGGCGAGCAGCTCGCCGCGCAGCGCCAGGGTGACGAGGGTGGCGAAGCCGGGGTCGCCGTGCACGAACTGGCGGGTGCCGTCGACCGGGTCGACGATCCACACCGGCGCGTCGCCGCCCAGCGCCGCCAGTACGGCCGGATCGGCGTGCACCGCCTCCTCGCCGACCACCAGCGAGCCGGGCAGCAGGCTCGTCAGCGCGGCGGTCAGGTGCTCCTCGGCGAGCCGGTCGGCGACCGTGACGAGGTCGTGCGGGCCGTTCTTCTCCAGCACCTCGTGAGCGGCGAGCTGCCGGAACCGCGGCATGATCTCGGCCGCAGCGGCCTTGCGGACGGCGTCCTCGACGGCGGCCGGGTTCACCGCGCGCAGCACCTCGTCCGCCGTGTGCGCCGCGGCACCGCCCACCGCGCCCGTCACGTCCGTCGTGTCTCCCGTATCCGTACGAATCGCTTCGATCATGACTCCATCGAACCACGCCCCACTGACACAGCAGCTGGACGGAAGGTGAATTCCGGATGCCGGGGGCCGGGCCCGGCGGGGTACCGGCCACGTTCCGGGCAGGTGCTCGCCCCGTCCCGGCCCGGCCGTCCCGGCCCACCCGCCCCGCCCCGGCCGTCCCGGCCCACCCGTCCCGCCCGGCCCGGCCCCGGCTACCGCCCCACCGCGTACCCCTGCATCCCCCGCGGGTTCGCGGCCCCCGACAGCACCCCGGTCTCCGGATCCCGCGCCACCGCGGACAGCCGCCCCTCCGACCACGCGTCGCCGACCGTCACCGCGTGCCCGCGCCGCCGCAGCTCCCCGATCACGTCCGTGCCGAGGCGGGACTCGACGGTGACGCTGCCCGGCCGCATGGCGCGCGGGAAGAAGGATCCCGGGAAGGAGTCGTTGTGCCAGTTGGGGGCGTCGATGGCGCCCTGGAGGTCGAGGCCGCCGCGTACGGGGGCACGCAGGGCGGCGGCGAGGAGGAAGTGCAGCTGCCACTGGTCCTGCTGGTCGCCGCCAGGGGTGCCGAAGGCCATCACGGGCACGCCGTCGCGCAGCGCCAGGGACGGGGTGAGGGTGGTGCGCGGGCGGCGGCCGGGCGTCAGCGAGTTCGGCAGCCCCTCCTCCAGCCAGGCCATCTGGAGGCGCGTACCGAGCGGGAAGCCGAGCGCGGGGACCACCGGGCTGGACTGGAGCCAGCCGCCGGAGGGCGTCGCGGAGACCATGTTGCCCCAGCGGTCCACGATGTCGATGTGGCAGGTGTCGCCGCGTGTGGCGCCGCTCCGGTCGACCTCGGGGGCGATGGCGGGGGCGGCGCCGGGGGTGCCGGGAGTCGCCACCGTGGGCTCGCCCGCCCCGGCACCGGCGGCGCCCGGCGCGGCGGCGTCCTCCCCCGCCGCGACGGCCAGGGCGTGCTTGCTCAGCCGGGGCGTACGGCCGTCCGGACTGCCGGGCCGCAGCTCGTACGAGGCGTGCTCCCCGATCAGCGCCCGCCGCGCCGCGTTGTACTCCTCGCTCAGCAGCGTGCCGACCGGCACCTCGGCCGCGTCGCCGTACCAGGCCTCGCGGTCGGCCATGGCCAGCTTGCAGCCCTCGATCAGCAGGTGCACGTACTCGGGACTGCCGTAGGCAGGCAGTTCCGGTGGCAGCAGGGCGAGTTGCTGGAGCAGGACCGGGCCCTGCGACCAGCCGCCCGGCTTCGCCACGGTCCAGCCGTTCCAGTCGTAGGTGACCGGGTCCTCGTACGTCGCGGAGAAGGCCGCCAGATCGTCGCCCGTGAGGGTGCCGGCGTGCCGCTCACCGGAGGTGTCCATGGCGGGACGGGCCGCGAAGCCGGCCAGCGCCTCGCCGATGAAGCCCTCGCGCCAGATCCGCCGGGCCGCGTCGATCTGCGTCTCCCGGCCGGGTCCGGCGCCCTCCGCCTCGGCGATCAGGCGGCGCCAGGTGGCCGCCAGCGGCCGGTTCCTGAGCAGCCCGCCGGGCGCCACCGGCCGCCCCTCCGGCAGGTAGATCTCGGCGGACGATATCCACTCCGTCTCGAACAGCTCCCGGACCGTCGCCACCGTCTCGCCGACCCGCTCGACGGCCGGGTGCCCGTGCTCCGCGTACCCGACGGCGTACTTGAGCACCTCGCCGAGGGACTTGGTGCCGTGGTCCCGGAGCAGCAGCATCCACGCGTCGAACGCGCCGGGCACGGCCGCGGCGAGCGGTCCGGTACCGGGCACCAGCCCGAGCCCGAGCGAGGTGTAGTGCGCCACGCTCGCCCCGGCGGGCGCCGGCCCCTGGCCGCACAGCACCCGCACCGGCCCGCCGGCGGGCGCCAGAACGACCGGCACCTCGCCCGCCGGCCCGTTCAGATGCGGCTCGACGACCTGCAGCACGAACCCGGCGGCCACCGCCGCGTCGAAGGCGTTGCCGCCGTCCTCCAGCACGCCCATCGCGGACTGGGAGGCCAGCCAGTGCGTGGTCGCGGCCATGCCGAAGGTTCCCTGGAGGGTCGGGCGGGTGGTGAACACGGCTCTCGGTTCTCCTCGCGTCGTACGGACGGACGGGCGGTCTCTTTCCGCCCCTTCCCCCGCGCGGCCCCCGGAAATGCCCCGCACGCGCCCCTTCCTGATCACATTCACCGGGCGGCGGGCACCGCGAAATGGACTCGCCGCCACCTGCCGCCGCTCCGTAGGCTCCCGGTATGACCGGTACCGGACCCCTCAGCCCCACCAGCCCCGACAGCGCCCGGCGCCCCTTGGTGGCGATCCTCAGCGGAGCCGGCATCTCCACCGACTCCGGCATCCCGGACTACCGCGGGCCCCAGGGGTTGTGGCGGCAGGACCCCGAGGCGGAGAAGCTCGTCACGTACGAGTACTACATGAACGACCCGGAGATCCGGCGCCGCGCCTGGCAGCTGCGGCGGGACAGCCCGGCCCTCCGCGCCCGGCCCAACGCCGCCCACGAGGCGATCGCCCGGCTGGAGCGGTCCGGGGTGCCCGTCCGTGTCATCACCCAGAACGTCGACGGCCTGCACCAGCTCGCCGGCGTCCCCGACCGCAAGGTCCTGGAACTGCACGGCACGGGCCGTTTCGTCGTCTGCACCCGCTGCCACGCCCGGACGCCGATGTCCGAAGCCATCGCCCGGGTGGCCGCGGGCGACCCGGACCCGGCGTGCGCGGAGTGCGGCGGCATCCTGAAGTCGGCGACGGTGATGTTCGGCGAGCGGCTCGACCCGGAGGTGCTCGGTACGGCGATGAGCGTGGCCGAGGCGGCCGACGTGTTCATCGCGGTGGGCACGAGCCTCCAGGTCCAGCCCGCCGCCTCGCTCGCCGGGCTGGCCGCCGAGCACGGCGCGCGGCTGGTCATCATGAACGCGGAGCCCACCCCGTACGACGAACTGGCCGCCGAAACGATTCGCACCCCCATCGGCACCGCCCTCCCTGAGCTCCTCGCCACCCTCACACCCTGAGTGGCTGTCGTCCCCTGGGCGGCCCTCGAAGCCCTCAAGCCCTGGGCGGCCGCCCTTCGAACCGCCCCCTTTGCCGGGAATGCCACCGGCGGCGCTACGGTTGACCCGGCTGCCGGCCGCCCGGGCCGTGCGCCGGAACAGGACAGCGGGAGGATGCGCCGTGCAGGGCAAGCACCACGGTGAGTACAAGGTGCCGGGCGGCAAGCTCGTGGTCGTCGATCTCGACGTGACGGGCGGGACGCTGCGCGACGTCCGGGTCGCGGGAGACTTCTTCCTGGAGCCGGACGAGGCGCTCGGCGCCATCAACGCGGCACTGGAGGGCGCACCCGCCGACACCGACGCGCGCGGCCTGGCGGCCCGGATCGAGGCGGCGCTGCCGCCCGGCGCGGTGCTGTTCGGGTTCACGGCGGAGGCGGTGGGCGTCGCGGTGCGGCGCGCCGTCGCCCAGGCCACCGACTGGACGGACTTCGACTGGCAGGTCATCCACGAGGCGCCGCAGCCGCCCGCGCTGCACATGGCCCTGGACGAGGTGCTGACCGCCGAAGTGGCCGCCGGCCGGCGGCCGCCGACGCTGCGGGTGTGGGAGTGGGACCGCCCCGCCGTCATCATCGGCAGCTTCCAGTCCCTGGCCAACGAGGTGGACCCGCAGGGCGCCGCGCGGCACGGCGTGACGGTCGTACGGCGCATCAGCGGCGGCGGCGCGATGTTCGTCGAGCCGGGCAACACCATCACGTACTCGCTGTGCGTACCGGCCTCACTCGTCCAGGGCCTGACCTTCGCCGAGAGCTACGCCTACCTGGACGACTGGGTGCTGACCGCCCTCGGCGACATGGGCATCAACGCCTGGTACAAGCCGCTCAACGACATCGCCACCGACGCCGGGAAGATCGCCGGCGCCGCGCAGAAGCGCATGGTGGCGGGCGACGGGGCGGTCCTGCACCACGTGACCATGTCCTACGACATCGACGCGGACAAGATGGTCGAGGTGCTGCGGATCGGCAAGGAGAAGCTGTCGGACAAGGGCACCCGCAGCGCGAAGAAGCGGGTGGACCCGCTGCGCCGCCAGACCGGGCTGCCGCGGGCGGAGGTCATCGCCCGGATGATCGGCTCGTTCCGCGCGCGGTACGGCGGCAGCGACGGCAAGGTCTCCCCGGAGGAGATGACGCGCGCTCAGGAGCTGGCGGGCGGGAAGTTCAGCTCGCCGGAGTGGACGGCGCGGGTTCCGTAGGCGGGTTCCGCGGGCGAGGCGGGTTCCGCAGGGGAGTTCCGTGCGCGGCAGGCGGCGTCACAGCACCGGCCGGGCGGCCACCGCCTCCCCCGTCTCCTACGCCGCCGTGCCCAGCCGGAAGCGCGCCGCCACCTCGTCCGCGAGTTCGCCGGCCGGGCGGTCGCCGTCCATGGTGATCACCGTGTTTCCGTGGGCGGCGGCCTGGCGGCGCACCTCGGCGTCCCACAGTTCGTCCCGGGCCAGCCGCTTGGCCAGGGTGGACTCCGGGGCCCGGCTGCCCCAGCTGACCAGCGACCGCACCGGCACATTGCGGCGGGCGCGCAGCGCGGCCATCCGGAACTCGGGGGTGGGCAGCAGGAAGACCGCCTGGTCGGGGCGGGTGAGCAGCGGTGCGAGCTGGCTCGGCAGGTTGCCGAACCAGTCCACCAGGACGGGCCGGTCGGCGGGCATCGCGAGCAGGTCCTCGACCTCGAAGGCGAAGGTCTCGGCGACCACGCGCTGCGCGAAGCCGCACGCCTCGTCGGGGCTGCGGCTGTCCCACAGGGAGCCGGGCGGCTCGTCGCGGGCCGCGTGGAAGTGCGGGTGCTGCCGTGGGGTGCAGCGGGGCAGCCAGGTGTGCTGGGCCAGGTCACCGCGGTAGATCACGGCGCCGTGGCGCCGGGCCAGGATTATCGCCAGCGTGCTCTTGCCCGCTCCGGTGCCGCCGGCGATCCACCGCACGTGGGAGAGCCGGCCGGCCGCGGCGGTCGTCGTCCGGGCAGCAGGACCGAAGGGTGTTCCCGATGGAGGGCGCCTCATACGGTCCATGGTCCCCGCATCGGCCGTGCCGCTCCAAGGCCGCCCCGTATGGGGAGCATCAGGAGTGGGCAAAGAGTTGGCAGGGACGGTTGAGTCGGTGCGCGCCCCCGCGCGCCTCCGCGCGTTCTGTGCGCCCCCACCGGGACCGTGCGCCGGTCGGCACCGGGTCCGTGCGCCGGTCAGCGCACCGGGTCGTACGGGCTCAGGTCCAGCCCCGGGTCCCCGCCCGTCGCGAGCAGCGCGGCGACACGTCCCGCCCAGGGGCCGACGGTCAGGCCGGTCGGACCGAGGCCGTCGGCGACGACCAGGCCCGCCAGCTGCGGGACCCGGCCGAGCAGCGGTCGGGTGTCCGGTCCTACGGGGCGGAAGCCGACGCGGGTCTCCAGGTGGCCGGCGTCCGCCAGTCCGGGCGCGACGGCCAGGGCCTCGGTCAGCACCTCGGCCAGCCCGGCGGCCGTCACCCGGTGGTCGAAGCCGGTACCGGTCTCCCGGGTGGCGCCCGCCACGATCCGCGAGCCGTCGAACGGGACGAGATAGTGCCCGGTGCCTCGGGGCATGACGACGGGCCAGTTCCCGGTGTCCGTGCCGGGCAGCGACAGGTGGACGATCTGGCCGCGCTGCGGTGCGACCCGTACGGTGACGCCCGCCGGCGCCAGCAGCTCCGGCGCCCAGGCCCCGGCCGCGACGACGACGGCGTCCGCGGCGATGCGCTCGCCGTCCACCTCGACGCCGGTGACCCGGTCCGCCGTACGCAGCAGTGCCGCGCGGCCGGTACGCACATCGACGCCCCGGTGCCGTGCCTGCCGCAGCAGCGCGTCCCGCAGCCGCCCGCCGTCGACCCGCGCACCGGCGGCTATGCGTACGGCCCGGTAGCCGGGCGCGAGGGGCGGGAACAGCGCGCGTACCTCGGACTCGCCGAGGAGGTCCACTTCGCCGGTGTCCGCGGTGTCGCGCCGCCGTTCGAGCACCCGTCGGCGGATGCGGTGCAGGTCCGCGTCGTCGGCGGCCAGGGCGAGCGCGCCGAC
This sequence comes from Streptomyces paromomycinus, assembly GCF_003865155.1. Taxonomy (NCBI): domain Bacteria; kingdom Bacillati; phylum Actinomycetota; class Actinomycetes; order Kitasatosporales; family Streptomycetaceae; genus Streptomyces; species Streptomyces paromomycinus. Next base: position 1,766,372 of record NZ_BHZD01000001.1, read on the forward strand.
GGCCCGGTGGCCGAGGCCGTGCTCGCCTGCCTCGGTGAGTCCGCCGATCAGCTCCGGGTAGTACCGGGCGCCTTCCGCGGCGGCGCGGAACCAGTCCGGGTCGTCGTTCTCGGAGCCCCAGGGACAGATGACGCCCGCACCGGCCGCGGTCGCCTCACCGGGCGCAGCACGCCCGGCGAGCACCACGTCCGCCCCCAGTCCGGCCGCGTGCCAGGCGGCACTCGCGCCGACGATGCCCGAACCGACCACGGCGACGCGCATCTGCCTCTCCTCCCGGCGGGCGGCCGGCCCCGCGAGCCGGTCCGGTACGCATGACGACTCCGCGACTCCCTGGCTCCGCGGTCCGTCCCGGCAACCGCCGTAGCCGTCCCTCATCTTGGGTGATCGCGCCCCCTGACGGAAGAGGTCCACGTCACGCCGGGGCGTCTCGGGCACCTCTGTGCCGCCGCCTCAGCACCACCGCACGAGAACGCAGTTGCTGTACCAAGGGAGTTCCCGCCCGCTGCCCGGACGGCAGTGATGCACGTGCGAGAACACGAACGGGCTACTGCGGCAGTACTTGCCGAAAGGCACCGATCTGAGCCCGCGCAGTCCCGAAGACGTCGAACACGTCGCCCAGGAACTCAACGGCCGCCCACGCAAGACGCTCGGCTGGGACACCCCGGCCGAGCGTCTTCGTGATCTACTCACCACCTGGCACCAAGTGGTGTTTGTGACGCCCCCTCGAACCCAAGCACCGGCGGGTGTGTCCCGGGCCCTTCGTCTCACCGGCGGACCGGCCCGGCGGCGCCCCGCTCAGGCGTTGACCCGGGGGATGACATCCCGCGCGTACGCGTCGATCACCTCCTCCTTCGCGTCGTGCATCGCGTACAGCGCGAACTGGTCGACGCCCAGCTCCCGCAGTCTGCGCAACTTCTCGACGTGCGCGTCCGCCGTGCCGATGACGCAGAAGCGGTCGACGATCTCGTCGGGGACGAAGGCTGTGTCAGGGTTGCCCGAACGGCCGTGGTGGGCGTAGTCGTAGCCTTCGCGGGACTTGATGTAGTCGGTCAGCTCCTGCGGCACCGCACCCGAGTCCGTGCCGTACTTGGAGACCAGGTCGGCCACGTGGTTGCCGACCATGCCGCCGAACCACCGGCACTGTTCCCGGGCGTGGGCGAGCGCCTCCGGCGAGTCGTCCTCCGTGACATAGGCGGGGGCCGCGACACAGATCGTGACGTCGGACGGGTCGCGGCCGGCCGCCGAGGCGGCCGCGCGTACCGCCTTCACCATCCACTCCGTGAGGTACGGGTCGGCGAGCTGGAGGATGAAGCCGTCGGCCTCCTCGCCGGTCATCTTGAGCGCCTTGGGGCCGTACGCGGCCATCCAGACGGGCAGCCGCGCCCCTTCGCGCACCCAGGGGAACTTCACGACCATGCCGCCGCCCAGATCGGCCTCGTCGCCGCGGCCGAGAGCGCGGACGGTCTTCATGGTCGCGCTGATCCGCGCGAGGGTGTTGGGGGCGCGGCCGGCCACCCGCATCGCCGAGTCGCCGCGTCCGATGCCGCAGACGGTGCGGTTGCCGTACATGTCGTTGAGGGTGGCGAAGGTGGAGGCGGTGACCTCGGGGGTGCGGGTGGAGGGGTTGGTGACCATCGGGCCGACGATCAGGCGTTCGGTGTGCTCCAGGATGCGGCTGTAGATGACGAACGGCTCCTGCCACAGCACGCACGAGTCGAAGGTCCAGCCGTGGGTGAAGCCGGCCGCCTCCGCGCGTCGCATGAGGCTGACGACCTGGGAGGCCGGCGGGTCGGTCTGCAGAACGAGTCCGAAGTCCATGGTGACAGTCCTTCCGCGGTTCAGTTCAGGTACTGGCAGGTGCCGCGCGGGGTGTACGCGCCGTGCCCGTCCCGGCCGGTGAACTCGCGCGCGGTGATGACGGGTTCGCCGCGCGACAGGACCGTCTCGACCCGGCCGGTCAGGCGCCTGCCCTCGTAGGCCGAGTAGTCGACGTTCATGTGGTGGGTGGCCGCCGAGACGGTCTGCTCGGCGTGCGGGTCGTAGACGACGAGGTCGGCGTCGCTGCCCGGCGCGATGGTGCCCTTCTTCGGGTAGAGGCCGAACATCCTGGCCGGGGTCGCGCAGGCGATCTCGATCCAGCGCCGCCGGGTGAGGTGGCCGTCGACGACGGCCTGGTGCAGCAGGTCCATCCGGTTCTCGACGCCCGGCATCCCGTTCGGGATCTTGGAGAAGTCGCCGCGGCCGAGGTCCTTCTGTCCGGAGAAGCAGAACGGGCAGTGGTCCGTGGACACCACCTGGAGGTCGTTCGAACGCAGGCCGTGCCAGAGGGCCGCCTGGTGCTCCTTCGGCCGCAGCGGGGTGCTGCACACGTACTTCGCGCCTTCGAAGCCGGGTTCGGCGAGGTTGTCCGTCGACAGGAACAGGTACTGCGGACAGGTCTCGCCGAAGACCGGCAGGCCCTCGTTCCTCGCCCGCGTCAGTTCGGCGACCGCCTCCCGCGCCGACACGTGGACGACGTACAGCGGCGCTCCGGCAACCTGGGCCAGCTTGATCGCGCGGTGCGTCGCCTCGGCCTCCAGGAGCGCCTTCCTGACCTCGCCGTGGTACCGCGGATCGGCCTGGCCGCGCTCCAGCGCCTGCTGGACGAGGACGTCGATCGCGATGCCGTTCTCGGCGTGCATCATGATCAGGCCGCCGTTGTCACCGGCCCGCTGCATGGCGCGCAGGATCTGTCCGTCGTCGGAGTAGAAGACGCCCGGATACGCCATGAAGAGTTTGAACGAGGTCACGCCTTCGCCGACCAGCCCGTCCATCTCTTTCAGCGTGGACTCGTTCACATCCGACACGATCATGTGGAAGGCGTAGTCGATCGCGCATCTTCCGTCCGCCTTCGCGTGCCAGGCGTCCAGCCCTTCGCGCAGCGCGGCGCCCTTCGACTGCACCGCGAAATCGATGATCGTGGTGGTTCCGCCCCACGCCGCCGCCTTCGTGCCGGTCTCGAAGGTGTCGCAGGAAGCGGTTCCGCCGAACGGGAACTCCATGTGGGTGTGGGCGTCGACGCCGCCGGGGACGACGTACTTCCCGGTGGCGTCGATGACGCGCTCGGCGGCCCACTGCTGACTGCCCGGGGTGGCCAGTGCTTCGACACGGCCGTTCTCGACCAGCACATCGGCGTGCACTTCTTCGGCGGCGGTGACGACCAGGCCGCCGCGGACGACTGTACGGGTCATGCTTCCGGTTCTCCCTTCCACACACCAGTGGTGCTCGGCGGCGCCGGAAGGGACACGGCCCGGCGTGCTCTGCCGTCCGGGCGGCCCGCCCCAGGTGACGCCGCGTCATGACCGGTCTACACCCGTAGAGCGCGGCCGTGCAGCCGACCGTAGAAGCATGTCACCCACCGTGGCAACACCATGACCGCAGTTCAGGGGAGCCGGCGGGCGCCGGAACGGACTTATTTCATTGGTTGCGCAACTTGGGAACCTTGTCTTCGGCCGCCGCGTTGCCCGATGAGGGAAAGCACGACACACCGGACCGCACGCACACCCGACGACCGCACGCACCCGACGACCGATCCACACGCAACAGGAGACACAGCATCATGGGCGTCAGCCTCACCAAGGGCCAGAACGTCGTCCTCAACCAGGACGGCACTCCCCTCGCGGACGTCACCGTCGGCCTGGGCTGGGACGCCCGGCCCACCGCCGGCGCCGACTTCGACCTGGACGCCTCGGCGGTGGTCTGCGGCACCGACCAACGCGTCCTGTCCGACGCGCACTTCGTCTTCTACAACAACCTGACCAGCCCGGACGGCGCGGTCCGGCACACCGGCGACAACCTCACCGGCGCGGGCGACGGCGACGACGAGCAGATCCTCATCGACCTGGACCGGCTCGGCGAGGAGACCGGCCAGGTCGTCTTCACCGTCTCCATCCACGACGCCGAGCGGCGCGGCCAGAGCTTCGGCCAGGTCGAGGACGCGTACATCCGCGTGGTGGACAACCTGACGGGCCGCGAGATGTGCCGCTACGAGCTGTCGTACGACGCCGCGGGCGAGACCGCGATGGTCTTCGGCGCCCTCTACCGGCGCGGCGGCGAGTGGAAGTTCCGGGCCATCGGCCAGGGGTACGCGTCGGGGCTGGCCGGTATCGCCACCGATTACGGCGTCAACGTCGGCTGACCCCGGTACGCGAAAGGGCGCGCCTTCTCCGGGCGCGCCCTTCAGCCGTGCTTACAGGTGCGAGGCGATGGCCGGCATCAGGTCCTGGAACGTGCGGCCGTTGGCGGGCTCGCCGATGGCGGCCATCTCCCAGCCGCCGCCGGCCCGGCGCACCTTCGCCATGATCTGCGCGGTGTACGGGCCGCCGCCGGTCAGGGTGTAGCGGGCCAGCTCCTGGCCGTTGGTCTCGTCCACCAGGCGGCAGAACGCGTTCTGCACCTCGGCGAAGGTCTGGCCGGTGAAGGAGTTCACCGTGAAGACGATCTGGTCGACCCGGGCGGGCACCCGCTGGAGGTCGACCAGGATCGCCTCGTCGTCGCCGCCCTGCCCCGCGCCGCCCACCAGGTTGTCGCCGGTGTGGCGTACGGAGCCGTCGTCGCTGATCAGGTGCTGGAAGAAGACGACGTCGACGGGCTCCTGCCCGGCGAAGAGAACGGCCGAGGCGTCCAGGTCGATCTCGCGGGCCATCAGCTTGGCGAGGAAGCCCTTGCGGGCGGCGGCCTGCCAGCCGAGTCCCATCCGTACGACGCTGAGCTCGCCTCCGCCGGACTTGCTCAGACTGATCTTCTGACCCTTGTCCAGGTTCACGGTCATGTGCTGTCACTCCTGCGTCGGGATGGCGTGCCTTGGGCAGGCGGCGGCCGTCGCCACCGGCCGGGGATCAAAAATCTACAGCACTGTAGAGGTAATGGAGAAGTAAAGACGCGACGGTGGAGCGGGCGCCCGACAGCCGGTACGGACGGCGGGCGCCGGGCGTTCGGCGCTTGGCGGGCCCCGCCGGAATGCTCACAGCGGGGCCCAGTCGTACGGTACCCAGCCGGGCGCCCGCACAACAGGGCGCGTCGCCGCTTTCACGGCATCGAGGACACCCGCTCCGCCGCCCGCTCCGGGAGGCGGAGGCCCGGCTGTTCCGCAGGGCGCGCGTCCGGCTCTTCCATAAAGCGTGCGTCCGGCTCTCCCGTAAGGCCGGTGGCCGGCTCCGCCGCCTCTTCCGCCAGCCGGCGCAGCGCCCGCGCCGACGGCGACCCGGGTTCGGCGTGGTAGGTGACCAGTTGCTGGTCCGGGTCGGCCGGCAGGGCCAGCGTCTCGTACGCGAGCGACAGCGGCCCCACCACCGGGTGCGTCAGCCGCTTCCGGCCGAAGCCCTTGTCCTGGACGTCGTGGGCCGCCCAGATCCGCCGGAAGTCGGCGCTCCGCGCGGACAGCTCGTCGATCAGCGCGCACAGCTTCGGGTCCTCCGGGAACCGGCCGACGTCCCGCCGCAGGTGGGCGACGACGTGCGACGCCTTCTCCGCCCAGTCGGCGTACAGCTCGCGCGTGGCGGGGGCGAGGAAGAGCTGCCAGGCCATGTTGCGCTCCTCGGGCGGCATCGCGGCGAAGTCACCGAGGAGGGCACGGGCGAGCCGGTTCCAGCCGAGGATGTCCAGCCGCCGGCCGACCACGTACGCGGGAACGCCGTCCATCGCGTCGATCAGGTCCTGGAAGGCGGGGCGTATCCGCTGCGGCAGGAGGGCGGGGCGCAGGCGCCGGGAAGCCGGTCTGACCAGGTGGGTCAGATGGGAGCGCTCGGCCCGGGTCAGCCGCAGCACGTCCGCGATCGAGTCCAGCACCGCCGTGGAGACGTTCTGCCCCCGGCCCTGTTCGAGCCGTATGTAGTACGCCACGCTGACCCCGGCCAGCTGCGCCAGCTCCTCCCGGCGCAGGCCGGGCACCCTGCGGCGGCCGCCGTGGTGCGCCAGACCGACGTCCTCCGGCCGGAGCCTGGCGCGGCGGGAGCGGAGGAATTCGCTCAGTTCGGTGCGCTGGTCCATCCCTGAATTATGACGGGCGCCGGGCGTCGTACGGGGAGCGGCATCGGCGGCGGCCAGGGGGCGGCCGCCGCACGGCCGGGGCGCCGGACACCGTACGGTCAGGAGCCCCGGCCCCCGTGCCGCCAGGGTGGTCCTCGCAGTAGTAGGAACGCCGAGCGTAGGTTCAACAGGGCACTGGTTGCCCCAGGCACGCAAGCCCACCCTGGAGTACATGAACCGCAACTCTGTTCCCGCATACGCAGCACCCGCCCCGAAGGCTCCCCTGGAGCGCACCACCATCGAGCGCCGGGAGCCGGGCGCGCACGACATCGTCATCGACATCAAGTTCGCGGGCATCTGCCACTCCGACATCCACACCGTGCGGGCGGAGTGGGGCGACGGCGGGCACTTCCCGATCGTCCCCGGCCACGAGATCGCGGGTGTGGTCAGCGAGGTCGGCTCCGAGGTGACCCGGTACGCGGTCGGCGACCGGGTCGGCGTCGGCTGCTTCGTCGACTCCTGCCGCGAGTGCGAGAACTGCCGGGCCGGCCTCCAGCAGTACTGCACCGGCGAGCTGGGCCAGGTCGGCACGTACAACGCCGTCGGCCGGGACGGCGTGGCCACCCAGGGCGGCTACTCCACCCACCTCGTCATCGACGAGAACTACGCGCTGAGCATCCCGGACAGCCTGCCGCTGGACGCCGCCGCACCGCTGCTGTGCGCCGGCATCACCCTGTACTCGCCGCTGGCGCACTGGAAGGCCGGCCCCGGCAAGAAGGTCGCCGTCGTGGGCCTGGGCGGCCTCGGCCACATGGGCGTCAAGATCGCCCACGCGATGGGTGCCGAGGTCACCGTGCTGAGCCAGTCGCTGCGCAAGCAGGAGGACGGCCTGCGGCTCGGCGCCGACCACTACTACGCCACGTCCGACCCGGAGACCTTCGAGGAACTGGCGAACACCTTCGACCTGATCGTCAACACCGTCTCCGCGCAGCTCGACCTCAACGCCTACCTGGGCCTGCTGCGCACCGACGGCACCCTGGTCCAGCTCGGCGCGCCGGAGCACCCGCTGCCCGTCGCGCCGTTCGCCCTGATCGGCAACCGCCGGTCCTTCGCCGGCTCGCTGATCGGCGGCCTGCAGGAGACCCAGGAGATGCTGGACTTCTGCGGCGAGCACGGCATCACCTCGGAGATCGAGGTGATCACCGCGGACCGGATCAACGAGGCGTACGAGCGGGTGCTCGCCAGTGACGTCCGCTACCGCTTCGTGATCGACACCGCCACGATCTGACGGCCGCGGGGCCCGGCCCCGCTGCCCGGGGTGCCGCCGCGGCGGCACCCCGGGACACCGTCGGCGCGACCCGGGCGACACCCGGAGATCACCGTGGGTACTGTCCCGGCGACAGGTTCCGTGCTACCTTCGAATCAGTTGCAGTTTTGGTACCCATAAACGTTATGTGCGCCTGACGGTATGTGACCGTCGGGCGCATTTTGTTTCTGCCGGTCACATCCGGATGGGCTCAATTGCGGCGACCCTGGAAACCGCGCAGTGCGGATTCCTCAACTGCCTCGATCGAAGGATAAAGACATGGCGACCGGCACCGTGAAGTGGTTCAACTCCGAAAAGGGCTTCGGCTTCATCGAGCAGGACGGCGGCGGCGCCGACGTCTTCGCGCACTACTCGAACATCCAGGCCCAGGGCTTCCGTGAGCTCGTCGAGGGCCAGAAGGTCTCCTTCGACGTCACGCAGGGCCAGAAGGGCCCGCAGGCGGAGAACATCGTTCTCGCCTGACGACCCGCAGGCCGGCCGGTCCCGACGGACCGCCGCCGCGACGGCAGGACTGCGTAGGCGCGAGCCGGAGCTTCACCCGAAAGGGTAAGTTTCCGGCTCGCGTCTTTTTGCACGGCTCGGGCATTTCCCAGCCCGGAACCAGCCGGGACCAGCCGGAACCGCTCGGAACCGGCCGGAACATTTCAGGCGGACGACAGTCCCCGTTCGGCCGCCCGCAAGGACTCCGTCAGGATTTCCGCGCCTTGTGCCGCCTCCTCGGCGGTCAGGGACAGCGGGGGCGCGATGCGCAGCGCGGCGCCCGCCAGGCCGCCCTTGCCGATGAGCAGCCCGCGCTCCCTGGCGGCCTCCAGGACGAGGTTCGCCGCCCGCGGCGACGGTTGACCGGTGTCCGGCGCCACCAGCTCGACACCGATCATCAGGCCGCGCCCGCGCACCTCCCGTACGATCCCGAGCTCCGCTCCGGCCGCCCGCAGCCGCTTGACGAGCGGGCCGCCGACGCGCCGGGCGTTGCCCTGGAGATCGTGGGCGAGGAGGTGGTCGAGGTTGGCCAGGGCCGCCGCCATGGTGACCGGGCTGCCGCCGAAGGTGGAGACGGAGTTCGCGCCGAGGCAGTTCATCACCTCCGCGCGGGCGACGACACCGCCGACGGACATGCCGTTGCCGATGCCCTTGGCGAAGGTCAGCAGGTCCGGCGGGCCGTTCCCGGCGTGTGCCTGCCAGCCCCAGAAGTGGTCGCCGGTCCGGCCCCAGCCGGTCTGCACCTCGTCGGAGATCCACAGGATGCCGTGCCGGTCCAGTACCTCCCGGAAGGCCGCGTAGAGCCCGTCGGGCGGCGAGGTGAAGCCGCCGACGCCCTGCACCGGCTCGGCGATCAGCGCGGCGACGCCCGCCGTCTGGCCGAGCATGTCCTCCAGGTCGGCGACGCAGGCGTCGATGTACGCGGCGTCGGACAGCCCGGCGTACGGGCCCCGGCCGCGCACGCCGCCGTGCACGTACAGCGTCTGGAGCGGCGAGAGCCCGGTCGGTGACCAACTGGCGTTGCCGGTGATGCCGACGGTCGAGAAGGACCGGCCGTGGTAGCTGTTGCGCATCGCCAGGATCTGGTTCGAGCCCCGGTACGCCGTCGCCAGCAGGAGCGCGGTGTCGTTCGCCTCCGTACCGGAGGTGGTGAAGAAGACCCGGGCGTCGGGGATGCCGGAGAGCGCGGCGATCCGCTCCGCCAGCTCCACCATGGGGCGGGAGAGGTAGAGCGTCGAGGTGTGCAGGATGCGGCCCGCCTGGTCGGCGACCGCCTTGGTCACCTCGGGCAGCGCGTGGGCGGTCATGGTGGTGAGGATGCCGCCGAAGAAGTCCAGGTAGCGGTTGCCGTCCGCGTCCCAGACGTGGCGGCCCTCGCCGTGTGTCAGCTCGATGGGGCGCTCGTACAGCAGCGTGAGCCAGTCGGGCAGGACGGCGCGGTGCCGGGAGCGCAGGTCGGCGGCCGGCGCCGGGGCCCCGGCGCCGTCCCGGGGCGCGTGCGGGGCCGTCACGGCCGGACCAGGCCCTCGTACGCGTCGGGGCGGCGGTCCCGGTAGAAGGCCCATTGCTGCCGCACCTCGTCGATCAGGCCGAAGTCCAGGTCGCGGACGACCAGTTCCTCCTTGGTGTCGCTGGCGACGTCACCGACGAACTGCCCGCGCGGGTCGACGAAGTAGCTCGTCCCGTAGAAGTCGTTGTCGCCGTACTCCTCCACACCGACCCGGTTGATCGCCGCGACGAAGTACTCGTTCGCCACCGCGGCGGCGGGCTGCTCCAGCTGCCAGAGGTAGGCGGACAGGCCGCGGGAGGTGGCGGAAGGGTTGTAGACGAGCTGGGCGCCGTTCAGGCCCAGCTGGCGCCAGCCCTCGGGGAAGTGGCGGTCGTAGCAGATGTAGACGCCGATCCGGCCCACGGCGGTGTCGAAGACCGGCCAGCCGAGGTTGCCCGGCTTGAAGTAGTACTTCTCCCAGAAGCCCTTGACCTGCGGAATGTGGTGCTTGCGGTAGGTGCCGAGCACGGTGCCGTCGGCGTCGATGACGGCGGCGGTGTTGTAGTAGAAGCCGGACTGCTCGACCTCGAAGACCGGCACCACGATCACCATGCCGGTCTCGCGGGCCAGCTCCCGCATCCGGCGGGTGGTGGGGCCGTCCGGCACCGGCTCGGCCCAGCGGTAGTGCTCCGGCTCCTGCACCTGGCAGAAGTAGGGGGCGTTGAAGACCTCTTGGAAGCCGATCACCTGCGCGCCCTGCGCGGCCGCCGCCCTGGCGTGTTCCTCGTGCTTCGCGATCATCGATTCGGTGTCGCCGGTCCAGGACGCCTGAACCAGTGCGGCGCGTACGACGTTACGGACAACATCGGCCATGAGCTGCTCCTTCGTCGAGCCGTCGGCCACGGGCCATGCGGATCTACGCGTGTGGAGGCGACCGTAGGCCTCGTGCAGCGGCGAGGCAAGACCATCTCCCCCGAGGGCGGGACGCGGGGCGGAACGCGGGGCGGAACGCGGCCCCGGACCGGCCGCCGGGCCGGGGTCAGCTTCTCGGGCCGCCTGCGCGCAGCGCGTGGCTGATGTCGCGGTGCCGGTTCGGCGAGACTCCGGCGGCGGCGTCCAGGAGCAGCGGGGTCAGCTCGCCCGGCGCGCTCGTGGTCGCCTCCACCGCCTCTTCGGGGGTACGGGCCCGCACGAGCGCCGCGAACAGTTCCCTGGCCTGGGCCGGACGGCCCGCGCCGAGCAGCGCCAGCGCTGTGTCCGCCACTTCCTCGACGGGGCGGGCGACGCCCTGGCGCAGCAGGCGCGCGCTCTCGGCCGTGCGCCCGGCGGCGGCGAGCGCGTCGGCGGCAGCGGCGAGCCGGGCGGGCGGCAGGCAGGCCGCCTCCCAGAGCAGCGTCGGCACTTCTGTCACCAGTCCGGCGTGCTCCAGCTCCGTGATGAGCACGGGCAGCTCGGCGGCGTGCGCGTGCGCGGCGGCGCACAGCAGGGCGTGCGCCTCGCCGCCGCGCCCGGCCGCCCGCAGCCGGGCGAGCCGGGCGGCGCTGGTGGAGGTGCGAGAGGCGGTGGGGGCAGAGGCCGGGGCGGGATGCGGGGCCGGGCGGGGTGCGGCCGGCTGTTCGGTCAACGCGTCGATGCGGGCCTGGAGTTCCCGAGCCCGGGCCCCCGACCGTGCGTGGTCGTCACGGGCCCAGGCCAGTTCGCCGGTGAGCCGCTCCGTCTCGGGGCCCCCGGCCGCCGCCCGGAGTGCGGCGAGCAGTTCCCGGCCGCGGAGCGCCGCGTACTGCCGTTCGCGCAGCATCACGTCCAACTGGTCCCCCAGCCGCGCGGAGGCGTCCGGCCGCGCGTCGTACGCCGCGACCGCCTCCTGGTGGAGCCTGCGCGCCCGTGGCCCGGCGGTACGTACGGTGTGTGCGCCACGCCGTTCCGCGAGGTCGTGCAGCAGCGACTCCACGACGTCCCAGGGCGGTACGTCCCGCCCGTCCAGACAGGCCCGTAGCCCTTCGGGGTCGCGGAGCGTGAAGACCCGGTACCACCCGGCCGTCTCGTCGAGCAGCCGGGTCAGCCCGCGCAGGAACCGCGCGAACTCCTCCACCGGCGTCCCCGGTTGTTCCCCTGCCACGTTCCGCTCTCCCTTCCCCCCGGCCCCGTGCACCCGCCCGCCCCCACCCCACGCCCGCTCCGCACACGGCACCAGCCGGGTTTCGGCCTGGATTGCGGGCGGACCGCGGGCGATGTGCGCGGGCCTGCCGCGCGGACGGCGCGGAGGTTCGCCGTCGTCGGTGGTGGGGGCCGGTCCGCCGACCTGGCCGATACGCTGCGGTCCGCCGCCGCCGGCCGCGGGCCCGTTCGGGGGAGCCGGGCCGCGGCCGCGCTTCGGGCGAGCCCCGCGGGGCACCCGCTGTCGCATGACCGACTACGGCTGTCGCACGACCGACCATGGTGGACCGTCCGGCCTGGACGAGTCGTACTGGATCGCCACCACACCCGGCACCTCCCACCCGCCGCTCACCGAGGACACCGAGGCCGACGTCACGGTGCTCGGCGCCGGGATCGCCGGGCTGAGCACGGCCTGGGAGCTGGCCAGGCGCGGCCGCAGTGTCGTCCTGCTGGAGGCGGACCGGATCGCCGCCGGGGTCACGGGCTACACGACCGCCAAGCTCTCCGCGCTCCACACCCTGGTGTACGACCGGCTGCGCCGCACCCGCGGGCCCGAGGGCGCCCGCCACTACGCGCAGTCCCAGCAGGGCGCGGTCGAGCACGTCGCCGAGACCGCCCGGCTCCTCGGCATCGACTGCGACCTGGAGCGCGGGCCCGCCTTCACGTACGTACGGGACCCGGAGAGCGTCGCGGGACTGCGCGCCGAGGCGGATGCCGCCCGCGCGGCCGGGCTGCCGGCCTCCTTCGTCACCGAAACCGGGCTGCCGTTCCCCGTGGCGGGCGCGGTGCGGGTCGAGGACCAGGCCCGGTTCCATCCGCGCAAGTACCTGCTCGCGCTGGCGGAGGACTTCCGCTCCCGGGGCGGTGTCGTCCACGAGCGCACCCGCGCCACCGGCCTGCACGAGGGTTCGCCCTGCCGGGTGACGACGGAGACCGGCGCCACCGTGACCTCGCACGATGTCGTGGTCGCCACCCACTACCCGGTCTTCGACCGTGCCCTGCTGTTCACCCGGCTGTCGCCGCGACGGGAGGTGGTGGTGGCCGCCCCGATCGACGCCGGCCGTGACCCGGGCGGCATGTACATCACACAGGAGGAGGGCAAGCGGTCCGTCCGTACCGCGCCGTACGGGGACGGGCAGCGGCTGCTCATCGTCACGGGCGAGACCTTCAAGCCGGGCACGGCCGACGCCGGCGAGAAGTACGCGGCGCTGACCGCCTGGACGCAGCGGCACTTCCCCGGTACCGAGGTGGCGTACCGGTGGGCCACCCAGGACAACGACGCCACCGACACCGTTCCGCTGATCGGCCCGTTCCACCCGGGCGCGCGGCACACCTACGTCGCCACCGGGTTCGGCGGCTGGGGCCTGAGCGGCGGTGCGGCCGCCGGCCTCCTGCTGGCCGGACTGATCACCGGCGACCCGCCGCCGTGGGCCGGCCTGTACGATCCCCGGCGGCTGTGGAGCGCCGTACGGGAGGCCCCCGCCTTCCTCAAGCACCAGGCCGAGACCGGCCGGCACTTCGTCGGCGACCGGCTGCGCTCCACGCACGCCGACTCGGCGGCGGACATCGCCCCCGGCACCGGGGCGGTCGTACGGGTGCGGGGCCGCCGTTGCGCGGTCTACCGCGACGAGAACGGAACGGCCCGCGCCGTGTCGGCGCGCTGCACCCACCTGGGCTGCCTGGTCGCTTTCAACGCGACGGAGAAGGCGTGGGAGTGCCCCTGCCACGGCTCCCGCTTCGCACCGGACGGCTCGGTTCTGCAAGGTCCGGCCACCGAGGCGCTGGAGGCGCGGGACCTGAAGTAGGCGGAACGGGGAGCGGACGGGGCGCCGGGCCGGTCCGGTCTCCGGGAGGAGCCGGTCGGTGTCGTGCCCACGTAGCGAGGCCCCGGCAGGGTCCTCCGGCCTCCGCGTTATCTTGCTCGGGCACAGGTCCGTTTCCGAGAGCAGCCCGGCGTCGCCGCTGTCCCCTCAGCCACGCGTCACTTCGCCGTGGCGCCGGGGCGAAGGGCCGTCTCGTCAGCCCGGCAGGGCGTCGCAGGCAGGGAGTTGAGGATGGGCGCGGAGGGCGCGCCGGCCACGGCCGGGAAACTTCGGGCGATCAGCGAGGAGCTGTCCGACCGCTTCTACGAGCGGGCCGACGTGGTGCGGACGCTGGTGGTGGCGCTGCTGGCCGGGCAGCACTCGCTGGTGCTCGGGCCGCCCGGTACGGCCAAGTCCGAGCTGGCCAGGGAGCTCACGGGTCGGATCGAGGGAGCGGCCTACTGGGAGATCCTGCTGTCGAAGTTCACCGCGCCGACGCGGATGTTCGGCCCCGTCGACGTGGCCGCGCTGGCGCGGGGCGAGTACCGGCAGGTGTACGACGGGCGGGCCACGACCGCGCACGTCGCGTTCATCGACGAGATCTTCAAGTGCTCCACAGCGGCGCTGAACGAGACGCTGGGCTACCTCAACGAGCGGATCTACCACCCCGAGAGCGGCGGCGAACCGATCCGCTGCCCCCTGATCGGCGCCATCACGGCGAGCAACGAGCTGCCGGCGGGCGAGGACACGGCAGCGATCTACGACCGGCTGCTGGTGCGGATCGAGGTCGGGTACCTGGAAGACCCGGCGAACTTCGCCGCGCTGGTCCGCTCCGCCGTCAGCCGCCCCGCGGCACCGCGGCGGACCACCGTCGAACTGGCCGCGTTGCAGCACGCGGTGACCGTGGCGGTCCCGGCCGTGGACGTGCCCGACCCGATCGTGGACGCGGTGTGCACGCTGCGGGCCGCCCTGCGCCGCAAGGAACTCGTCGCCTCCGACCGGCGCTGGCGGCAGGCAGTGGGCCTGCTCCAGGCGTCCGCGTACCTCGACGGCCGCGCGGCGGTCGCCGAGAACGATCTGTCGGTACTGACGCATGTGCTGTGGGACTCCCCCGCCGAGCGCCCCACCGTCGAGCGGGAGGTGCTGCACCTGGTCAATCCCGACGCCAAGGAGGCGCTCGACCTGGCCGACACCATCGAGGAGCTGGAGACACAGCTCGACGCGATGGCCGGGCAGTCCCGCGAGGCGCTGAGCGAGTGGGTCATCAAGAACGCCCACAACAAGCTCGCCAGGGCGGGCCAGCGGCTGGAGAAGCTGCGCGAGGAGGCGGCGGGCGCCGGGCGCTCCACCGCCGCGATCGACCGGGTGGCCGGGCGCCAACGCGCGGTCCGCGCCCGCGTCCTGACCGAGGCCCTCGGCGTGGACGCGAGCATGGTGCAGGACCGGCGCTGAGGAGTACGGATCATGGGTGGGACGCCGGGCAGGCTCGACGAGCTGGTGAGCCGGGCCGGGAGGTGGCTGGGCCGGTCCGGCGCGGGTCCGGGGCAGTGCACCACGGCCGTGGTCGCGGACCGGTTCGACCGGTTCACCTGGCGCGACACCTACGAGCAGTCGGCCGGGCTGCGCGAGCTGGCCGAGGAGCTGGGCGCGTGCCACGACGGCACCGCCGACCTGCTGGCCGATGTGTTCCTGGCCGCCTACAAGGCCGGCCCGCGGCTGCGGGGGCTCGCGGAGATGGCCCCGTCCCGGCTGGTCAACCACCAGGTCGTCGGCGCGCTGGTGGAATCGGCGGAATTCGCCGAGCTGCACCGGGAGACGGCCGGCGACCCGTACGCCGCCGCCATGGCCGTACTCGCCCAGGCCGCCGCGCTGCGCCGGATGCTGGAGCACTCCCGGGACGCCCAGGCGCGGGCCGAGCGCGCGCAGCAGGCCCAGCAGGCCGCCGACAGCGCGGCAGCCGCCGTGGGCGAGGCACTTCAGCAGGCCGCCGAAGGGGCCGCCGAGGACGGCACCGTACCGGGCCCGGCCGCCGACGCCGTACAACAGGCGGTCGAGGCCGCGGAAGCCGCCGAGGCCGCCGGGCAGCGAGCCGCCCAGGATGCCGCGCAGGCCCGCACGGCGGCGGCCCCCGGCCTCCGTGCCGCCGCCGGGAACGCGGTGGCGCAGGCGGCCGAGACCGTACGGGAGGAAGCCGCGCTGATGCGGGCCTGGGGCGTCGGGGCCGGCGAACTGGAACGGCTGCCGTTCGACGAGCGCGCCCGGCTCGCCGCGCGGCTGCGCACCAGCCGCCTCGCCCAGTGGGCCGACCTGATCGGCCGCTTCCGGCAGATGGCGAGCGGGGAGCGCGCCCGTAAGGTCGAGAACACCGCCGGGGAGCTGGTCGGCGTCACCCTCGGCGACGACCTGTCCCGCGTCGTCCCCTCCGAGCTGGCCAACCTCGGCCTGCCCGCGCTGCGCGCGGTGTTCGCCGCGCGCTACGCCGCCGGAGAGCTGATGCTCTACGACAGCCAGGGAGAGCAGACCGCCGGTCAGGGCGCGATCATCGCGTGCGTCGACACCTCGCACTCCATGTACACGGAAGGGCCCGGCGGCGGCACCCGGGAGGCGTGGGCCAAGGCCTGTGCCCTGGCGCTGCTGGACCAGGCCCGCCACTCCGGGCGGGACTTCGTCGGCATCCTGTTCTCCGCCGCCGGCAAGATCCGGGTCTTCCGCTTCCCGGCCGGCGAGCCGCCCGGCATCGACCGGGTGCTCGCGTTCGCGGAATCCTTCCTGGGCGGCGGCACCAGTTACCAGACGCCCCTGTCGGCCGCCCGCGAGCTGCTGGAGGAGGAGTTCGACGACGCCGCCCGCAAGCGCGGCGACATCGTGCTGCTCACCGACGACGAGTGCGACGTCACCGAGGAGTGGCAGCGCGGCTGGAACGACGCCAAGCGCCTGCTGGGCTTCCGGGTCTTCGGCGTGGCCATCGGCGCGCCGGGCGCCGCCGGGACCGGCTCGGTCCTGGAGGCCCTGTGCGACAACCTCCGCTCCATCGAGGATTTCACCGATGTGCACGCCGCCGCCGATCTGTTCCGGGTGATCTGACGTTCCGGGTGATCTGACGCTGCTTCCCGGGCGGCGCGCGGGTGAGACTGATCACCGTACCGCCGGGCCGGGCCCGGCACAGTGCGGCACTATCAGCCGCAACGCGAGCAATCAGCCATCTTGAGTGGGTGTTTCCCCCAGGTGGTGAGTACATTGGCCCCTTGCGGAGCCGGGGTGTCCCCTCCCGCCGGGGTGCACCGCCAGGTCCGTACGCCGCGTCGCCGGCGGGCCGCCCGCCCACGCGCCGGCGGCCCGCCCGCCCACGAGAGAATGGACCTTCCTTGAGCACGCCCCGCCTCGTCCCGCTGTCCCCGACCACCTGGGCGTGGACGCACGACAGCACCGCCTGGGGGTACAGCAACTGCGGGCTCGTGGCGTCCGACGGCGAAGCGCTCCTGATGGACACGCAGTTCACGCTCCAGGCCACCCGGGAGCTGCTGGACGCGATCGCCGTCGCCGTACCGGACGCGCGGGTGACCACCGTGGTCAACAGCCATCAGAACGGCGATCACACCTGGGGCAACGAGCTGATCGCGGACGCGGAGATCATCACGTCCGAGGCGTCCGCGGCGCACCTGTGCCAGGAGATGACCCCGGACATGCTGGCGGCCCTCAGCCGCGGCGAGCCGACCACCGCGGTCACCGCCTACGCCGTCGAGCACTTCGGCGTCTTCGACTTCGGCGGCATCACCGTCACCCCGCCGACGCGGACCTTCACCGGCAGCCTGGACCTCACCGTCGGGCGCACCGCGGTACGGCTGCTCGACCTCGGCCCCGGGCACAGCGCGGGCGACGTCGCGCTGCACGTCCCCGAGGACGGGGTGGTGTTCACCGGTGACGCCCTGTTCGACGGCGGCCACATGATCGTCTGGTCCGGCTCGCTCACGTCCTGCATCACCGCCTGCGACACGCTCCTGGGCACCGGCGCCACCACCTTCGTGCCCGGCCACGGCCGGATCACCGACCGGGCGGGCGTCACGGTCTTCCGCGACCGGCTGTCCCGGATCATGGACACCGCCACCGCCCACGCCCGCAGGGGTACGGAGCTGGCCGAGGCGGCCCGGCTGGTCGTGAAGGAGTACGCCGGTGATCTGGCGCACCCCGAGCGGCTGTTCACCGCGGTCGCCGCGGCCTACCGGGAGGCGGGCGCGGAGAACGTCCCGTCCACCACGTTCGAGCTGGTCGAGGGGATGGCTCAGCTCGCCGCCGGGTAGTCGCACGGCACCACCAGCATGAACCGCTGCGTACGGTCGCTGAGCGGCGCGAAGCAGCGGAAGGTGACCTCGAACTCCTCGTCCCCGTGGCCGGGCAGGTACAGCCAGCGCCGGTCGCCGTCGGGGTGGGTGACGGTCGTGAGGTCGTCGGTGAGCAGCCGGGCCGCGACCTTGTCGCGCTCCTTGATCTCGGCGACGACCTCCGCCAGCCTCCGGTTGTCCGGCTGTTCGGCGGCGGCCAGCCGGAGCTGGGACGCCATCGGCTTGGCCCAGGACTCCTCCCAGTCGATCAGCTGGAGGCGGGCCTCGGGGTAGGTCAGCGCCCAGATCATGACGTTGACGCCGTGCTTCATCCACGGCCAGTCCTGCTCGCACGCCGTGTTGTACAGGAGCACGTCCCAGGCCGCGTCGGAGAGGTACGCCGGCCAGGGCTGCACCTGGATGAGCGCGGACGTGGACGGGTCCACGGTGCCGTCGGGGCGGTACAGGGGCGGCGGCACCTGGCCCCGCGCGTAGACGAAGAGGGTGTGCCGCTGGGCCTCGTCGAGGTCGAGGATGCGCACGATGCGCTCCAGCCATTCGGCCTTCGGCCGCTCGATCCGGCCCGACTCCAGCCGGCGGTACCAGCCCTCGGTGACACCGGTGAGCGCCGCCGTCTCGGCCTGGGTGACACCGCGCCGGTCCCGGTGGCCGAATGTGGCGGTGAAACCGGGTACCTGGGTGGGGTCCCGGCGGCCGCGCCAGTTGCGCAGGAAGTCACCGAGCAGGTGCTTACTGGACATATGTTGCCAAACTCCCCGCGCGATTCGGTAAAGGGATCGAAAAGTTACGGCCGACTTTAACCCGGCGTCGCTACGTACCGAACCCGTCTCCCCCCGGACTCCACCCGGGCCTTCGATCCCACAAATCGCCGCAAACGCATCAAATCACTCCATCCCACTCTCCGGACCGGCACACCGCCTACCGGAACTCCTGGTACCGGTCACCGCAGGTGACCGGCGCCGGACGAGAACGATCAATCGGTTTGTGCCAGAGTGACTGACCGCGCGAGGCACCCGCGCCGCGGCACCCCCGCGGCCGCGCCGCCACCGCGCCGCCGGCGGGAGCCGGGCGTCCCAGCAGCAACCGAGAGGCATCCATGAGCCGCAGCGTCTTCATCACCGGTGGCAACCGGGGTATCGGGCTGGCGATCGCGGAAGCCATGGCCGCCGACGGGGACAAGGTCGCCGTCACGTACCGCTCGGGCGAGCCGCCGGCCGGCGTCCTGGGCGTCCCCTGCGACATCACCGACCCGGAGCAGGTCGAGGCGGCCTTCCGGCAGATCGAGGAGGCGCACGGCCCGGTCGAGGTCCTGGTGGCCAACGCCGGCATCACCCGCGACGCGCTGCTGATGCGGATGTCGGAGGACGACTTCGACGCCGTCGTGGCGACCAACCTCACGGCCGCGTACCGGGTGGCCAAGCGCGCCACCCGCGGCATGCTGCGGGCCCGCAAGGGCCGGATGGTCTTCGTCGGCTCGACCGTCGGCCTGCGCGGCGAGGCCGGCCAGGCCAACTACGCGGCGGCCAAGGCCGGACTCGTCGGTCTGGCCCGCTCCCTCGCCCGCGAACTGGGCTCGCGCAACATCACCGCCAACGTGGTCGCCCCCGGCCTCACCCGGACCGACATGGCCGCGGCGCTCCCCCAGGAACGCCTGGACGCCATGGTCGAACAGATCCCGCTGGGCAGAATGGCCCGCCCCGAGGACATCGCCGCGGCGGTGCGCTGGCTGGCCGGTGACGAGGCGTCGTACATCACCGGGGCCGTCGTCCCGGTGGACGGCGGCGCCGGCATGGGCCACTGAGGCCCGCGCGCACAGCCGCACACTTTCACCACCTCCCCGCGCCCTCCCCGGCGCGGGCGGACAGACCTGTCCCCACGAGGGGCGGTGCCGTGAGTGCTTGGACGGGGGTCAGGCGCTCACGCACCGGGGGACGGCGGGGAGCCTGTGAGACGCCGGTCACCGGCGTCTCACAGGCGCAGCAGGGCCGGCCGCGACCGGCCCCCGTCCCGGGCCGCGCGGCGGACACGCCGGACGCGCGGGCTCAGTGGCCGCCCCGGGGCTCCGCGCAGCCGCCCTCCATGTAGGCGCCGTGCGTCTCGATGTCGAGCGGCGGGCCCAGGCGGCCGGTGAGGCACGGGCCGTCCGGGAGCGACAGCGTGAAGCCGAGGGAGCCGCCCGAGCGGTGGACCCCGGTGACGTCCTTCGGGTAGGCGAGCCGTTCGAGCAACGCCGCGAGATCCCCCTCGTTCCGCACTCCGGCCGGGCCGGCCTTCCGCAGCTCCGCGGTGATGCGTTCGGCATGCGCGGTGCCCCGGCAGCGGGCGTTCGGTGTGATCCGGGCCGTCTGCTTGTAGCCGTGGTTCTCCGCGTAGCGCGAGTTCTCGGGGTTCAGCGCGGCGTTGTCCGGCGGATCACTCGCCGGAGGGCTCGGGAGACGCGTGGACGCGCCCGCGCAGCGGGCGGCGATGTCCCGGAAGAGACGGGAGCCGGCCGTGGATCCGGAGCGGGTGGCGCCCTCCGAGCCGGTGGCAGACTCCGGGCCGGTCGTACGTTCCGGGCCGGTGGCATGCTCCGGGCCGGTGGCATGCTCGGTGCCGCAACCGGTCAGCGTCAGCAGCGCGGCAGCGACCACGGCTGCTCCTGCTGCGGCCAGGCGTTTCACAGGGCACTCCGATACGGCCGGGGCATGGCGGACAGGGGCACATTGTGCCCGTATGCGCCGTACCGGTCATGAGTACGCCTACTCAGACGCCGCGCTCCCGCGCCGCCGGGACCGGAGCGGGGGCCGCCGGTGCCGCGCCCCTGGCCAGCAGCAGCAAGGCGTCGACCAGGTCCTCGGCGGTCGAGCCGGTGGCCAGGCGCCGCAGCTGCTGCCCCGTGACCAGGGCGACCACGGTGCCCGCCAGCCGCTCGGCGTCGGCGACCCCCAGCGCCGTCAGGATGCGGGCGGCGAGCCGGTCGTACGCGGCGAAGCACTCGGCGGCCGCGGCCCGCAGCCGCTCGTCGCGGCCCGCCTGGACGTACAGTTCGAACGGCGCGATGTGCTCGCTGTCGAACTCCGTACCGCCCGCTACCTGGCCGACCAGCGCGGCGGCTTCGGGGAGTCCGATCCGGTCGAGGCGGCTGTCCTCGGCCAGTTCGGTGAAACGCCGGGTCTCCTCGCCGACGAACCGCAGCAGGCTCTCCCGCAGCAGGTCGTGCTGGGTCGCGAAGTGGTACGTCACCGAACCCGGCGAGACACCGGCCTCCTTGGCGATGCGCCGGTTGGTGACGGCGGCGACACCGTCGCGGCCGATGATGCGCAGGACGGCGCCGATGATGCGACGCCGGGTGTCCCCCGTCCGGATCGGCGCACCGGCGGGGCCGTCCGGCTCGCGCACCGGCCAGGCTTCCGTACGTCCTGGCCCGGCCTCCGTACGTCCTGGCCCGGCCCCGCGCGGCGTCACCGGCCCACCGTGCCCGCCGGACCGGACCCGCCCACCGTGTCCGCTGCACCGGACCCGCCCGTCGCCCGGAGCCGGCCGGCCACCACCTTCAGACCGCGCATCCGCGCCCGCACCCCCGGGCCGCCCTGCGCGGCGGGCACCGGCACCGTGCTCTCCGCCGCCGCTTCCGGCCACCGTTCGTACCAGCGCAACTCCGCCTCCAGCTGGGCCGCGAGCGAGATCAGCAGGGGCTCCGAGTGGGCGGGCCCGAGGAGTTGGGCACCCAGGGGGAGGCCGCCGACGGTGAACCCGGCGGGCACGCTGACGCCCGGCCAGCCGAGGACGTTCCACGGCCAGGCGTACGGACACGCGGCGATCATGGCCCGGTCCGTCTGCCAGCCGTTCATCCGCGCGAGCGTGCCGATGCGCGGCGGCGGCGCGGCCGTGGTCGGCGTCAGGATCAGGTCGTACGGGCCGAACAGGGCGCCCACGCGCGCATGTTGCCGCTTTTCCGCCACCCGCGCCCGGCGCAGCACGGGCCCGCCGAGCAGCCGCCCCAGCCGGGCCGCGTCGCGCGTCCGGCGGTCCAGCAGCGCGCGGTCGGGCGCCCGCGCCACCCATTCCCGTACGCCCGTCGTCGCCCGCGGCACGAACGCGAGGCCGATCAGCCCGTAGTCCGGTTCCGCTTCCTCGACGTGGTGGCCGAGGCCTGCGAGGGTGCGGGCGAGGGCGGTGACGGCGGACCGGACCTCCGGGTTGAGGGGCTTGGGCGTACCGGTGAAGGCCGGCTTCCAGGAGAGCGCGATCCGCAGCCGTCCCGGGTCGCGGTCGGCCGCCGCGCGGGCCGCGACCGGGCGGGGCCGGTGCAGGTCGCCGTCGTGGTTACCGGCGGCGGCGTCGAGCAGCAGTGCGGCGTCCCGGACCGTACGGGCCAACGGGCCCAGCACCGTGATGCCCTGGAAGGACTCCGGATCGGGCCAGGTGGAGATGCGGCCGCGCTGGGGTTTGACGCCGACGAGGTGGGTCCAGGCGGCGGGGATGCGGACCGAGCCCGCGCCGTCCGTGCCGAGGGCGGCCGGTACCAGGCCGGCCGCGACCGCGGCGGCCGAGCCGCCCGACGAACCGCCGGGCGTGTGGCCCGGGTTCCACGGGTTGCGGGTGTCGCCGAAGGCGGGCCCTTCGGTGAACGGCCACTGCCCCAGCTCGCACGCGTTGGTCTTGCCGACGACGACCGCGCCGGCCGCGCGGAGCCGCCGTACGGCCTCGGCGTCCGCCCGCTTGGGCGGGAACTCCCCGGCACAGCCGAACGCGGTGGGTTCGCCCGCCACGTCGGTGTCGTCCTTGACCGCGACCGGCACGCCGAGCAGCGGCAGCCGCTCGCCCGCGGCCAGCCGCCGGTCGGCCGCGGCGGCCTCGGCGAGCGCGGCCTCGGCGCGTACCCGGCGGAAGGCGTTGACCGTGTCCTGGGTGGCGTCGATGCGGGCCAGCGACCGCCGCACCAGCTCGGCCGCGGACACCTCTCCCGCCGCCAGCGCCGCGGCCTGCTCGGCCAGCCCTTCGTACTCCCTGGTGCCGGTGTCCCGTATGCCCATGGCTCCCCCTCGGCGGCACTGTTCGTTCGAACGAACAGCTTCGACGGTAACCGGGGGCCGCGCGCGCTTCAACGGCACGCCCGCTGCAACGGCGCGCCCGCTGCAACGGCACGCCCGCTTCCGTGACGCGCCGCGGCAAGGGCGCGCCCACAGTGTCACGGCCGGTGCCGGCCGAGTTCCGCGAGGCGGGTCAGGGCGGGCAGCGCGTCGGCGAGCGCCTGCCGTTGTCCGGAGGTCAGCTGGGCCACCAGCGGTTCCAGGTGGCGCGTGCGGTGCGTGTGGCGGGAGCGGCCGATCCGCCGTCCGGCCTCGGTGATGCGGACCAGGACGGCGCGTCCGTCGCTGGGGTCGGGGCGGCGTTCGACCAGGCCGTCGCGCTCCAGCCGGGTGACCAGCTGGGTGATGCCGGGCTGGCTGACCTGCTCGGTCCTGGTCAGTTCGGTGAGCCGCATGGGCCCGTCGGCGAACGCGAGGGTGTCCAGCACCGACAGGGTCGTCAGGGACAGTTTCTCCGGCGTGGGCAGCCGGGCGTAGAAGCGGTTGAAGTACTCGACCGCGGTGGCGAAGGCGTCCACGTCCAGGTCGCCGTCCGGGGCAGGGGGCGGGTGGTCGTTCAGGTCGTCGTTCACCCGTGAAACATATCGTACGGTTATGTAATGCACTTATGGTCCCACTGTGTGCCGATTCGGGCGGACCTGAGGCGTCCGGTGGGTGACGCACGGCCGCGCGTCACCCACCGGACCCGGTCCCTCCGCCGCTCACGGCAGCGGCCTCACCCCTTGGGGCGTACCACCATCGCCGACCCGCCGCCGCGCCGCTGCTTCTCCGCCGCCGCCAGCCAGCGGCCGTCCGGCAGCCGCTGCACGCCGGTCGCCGCGCCGATCTCCGGGTTGCGGGTGAACCTGTGGCCGATGGCCTCCAGCTGTGCGCGGACCGGGCTGTCCCACAGCCCGGGTTCCAGCTCGGTGGCGGCCGCGTTGCGCTGGCTGGCGCGGGGCGCGGCGATGGCGTCGACCAGCGGCATGCCGCGCTCCAGGTGGTTCAGCAGGCTCTGCAGGACGGTCGTGATGATCGTCGCGCCGCCGGGCGAGCCCAGCGCCACCACCGGGCGGCCGTCCCGCAGCACGATCGTCGGGGACATCGAGGACCGCGGGCGCTTGCCGGGGCCCGGCAGGTTCGGGTCGTGCACAGCCGGGTTCGCCGGGGCGAAGGAGAAGTCCGTCAGCTCGTTGTTGAGCAGGAAGCCGCGGCCCGGTACGACGATGCCGCTGCCGCCGGTCTGCTCGATGGTGAGGGTGTAGGCGACGACGTTGCCCCACTTGTCGGCGACGGTCAGGTGGGTGGTGTTCTCCCCTTCGTACGGCGTCGGGGCGGCCCGGCCGCCGGCCGCGCAGGGCTTCGGGTGGCGCGGGTCGCCGGGCGCCAGCGGGCTGGTGAGCACCGCGTCGTCCTTGATCAGGCAGGCCCGGGAGTCGGCGAAGCGCTGCGAGGTCAGCCCGCGCGTCGGCACGTCCTCGAACTCCGGGTCGCCGACCCAGCGCCCGCGGTCGGCGAAGGCGATGCGACTGGCCTCGATGTAGCGGTGCAGGTAGTCCTTCTCGCTCAGTTCCGAGAGGTCACTGTGCTCCAGGATGTTGAGCGCCTCGGCGACGGTGGTGCCGCCGGAGGAGCCGGGGGCCATGCCGTACACGTCCAGGTCCCGGTAGCGGGCCTTGGTCGGTGCCTGGCGGCGGACCTCGTACTCCCGCAGGTCCTTCGCGGTCAGGTCCCCCGGCCGCACCTTGCGTTCGGCGCCGGGACGCACCGGCGGCTTGCGGACGGTGCGTACGACGTCCTTGCCGAGCCGCCCGTCGTACAGCGTGCCGACGCCCTTGTCGCCCAGTTCCTTGTACGTACGGGCCAGGTCGGGGTTCTTCAGGGTGGAGCCGACGACCGGCAGCCTGCCGCCGGGGAGGAAGAGGCGGGCGGTGGCGGGGAAGTCGCGGAAGCGCGCCTCGTTGGCGGCGGTCTGCGAGCGGAACGTCTCGTCGACCGTGAAGCCGTCGCGGGCCAGTTTCTCCGCGGGCTTGAGGAGTTCGCCCAATGAGCGGGTGCCCCACCGCTCCAGCGCGGTGTCCCAGGTCGCGGGTGTGCCGGGGGTGCCGACGGACAGGCCGCTGGTGACCGCCTGGTCGAACGGGATCGGCTTGCCGTTCTCCAGGAAGAGGCCGCGGTCCGCGCTGAGCGGCGCGGTCTCCCGGCCGTCGAGGGTCCGTACGGTGCGGGACTTGGCGTCGTACGAGACGAAGTAGCCGCCACCGCCGACCCCGGCGGAATAGGGCTCGGTGACGCCGAGGGCCGCGGCGGTGGCGACCGCGGCGTCCACCGCGTTGCCGCCCTTGCGCAGCACCTCGAT
This sequence comes from Streptomyces paromomycinus, assembly GCF_003865155.1. Classification (NCBI taxonomy): domain Bacteria; kingdom Bacillati; phylum Actinomycetota; class Actinomycetes; order Kitasatosporales; family Streptomycetaceae; genus Streptomyces; species Streptomyces paromomycinus. The sequence goes on from NZ_BHZD01000001.1 coordinate 1,791,386, forward strand.
ACCGGCGGCGGAGGCGTCGGCGTCCACGCTGGAGACCGCGCCGCCGTGGCCGACCGCCACCGGAACCTTCGGCGGGGTCGCGGCCGGGGCGGCCTTCGACGGGTGGGCGGCAGGCGCCGGCGCGGTGGCGGCCGGTACCGCTGCCGAGGCCGGGACGGCGGTCAGCGAGCCGGCGAGCGCGGCGACCACCCCCAGCGCGGAAAGACGTCGGGCAGGTGTCATGCGGCGTTCCCTCCTGGCCTGTTCGGGCGGCAGGGGCCGGAGCCTACCTGCGTGATCAAGGGGGCGACAGAGGGCGCGAGCGCGGGGCGCGAAAGGGGTGCGAACAGCCGAGCGGCCCGCCGGGGCGCAACGGTACGGGGCGCCGTACAGCGGGCGGTGTCCCGTATGCCCGTACAGACCCGGGCAAGGCCGCCCAGCCGCCCGCCCCACGTTCGAACACACTCCCGGTCAGCCGCTACGCTCCCCCGCCATGGACGACTCCCTGCTCCTCGTGACCGTGGCGGCGGCCGCCCTCGTCGTGGGCGCCGCGGCCGGCTGGGCCGCGCACGCCGCCGTGGCGCGCCGCAGGCTGGACCGCGAGCAGAGCTTCTTCGGACTGCCCGACGGATCGGAATGCGTGCTGGTCACCCACCGGGACAGCACCTCGGCCCACTGGAGCATCCCGCGGCACGACGCGCTCGCGCTGCTCGGACTGGCCTCGGTGGTGGAGGCCTGCGGCGCGCACGCCGAGGTCGCGCCGCACGACACCGGGCTCCAGGGCTTCGGCGCGCGCACCGAGTTCTGCGTGGGCGACCCGACCGCGCACCGGCGGCTCGCGGCGCACCTGGCGAACCTGCTGCCGGGCGTCGCCGTCCACCCCGGCGACGAACACGGCATCGGGCGCGGCACCTTCGCCGTCGGCGGTTCGACGTACCGGATGGAGCCGGGCGCGGTGGAGTACGTGCTGCTGGCCCGGCTGACCGCCGTCGAGAGCGGCCGTCCGGTCTTCCTCGCGGCCGGGCAGCGCCCGGTGACCCACCGGGCCGCCGTACGGCACCTGGTGCGCAACCGGGCGCGGCTGGCCCGCAAGCACGGCGCCGACGGGCAGTTCTGCCTGCTGCTCAAGGTCGTCAACTCGCAGGCGTACGGCCCCGACGTGGTGGAGCTGGTCGCGGACGTGACGAAGGCCGCGCTGGCACCGGCCGAGCCGAAGGGGCACCGGGCGGGGGTGTAGCGACCACCCCGGTGCCGCACGCGGCCGCGCCGTCAGCCGAAGTACATCACCTCGGGCGCCGGCCCGCCGAGGTACGGCCGCCAGTCCGCGAGCCCCGGCCCGTCGGGCGTGCCGGTGGCCGCGAAGGCGGCGAGCGCGCCGCCGAACGCGTGCGCCAGGCGGCGGTCCTCCGCGCCGGTGCGCCCCAGCATCGGGCTGTCGGGGTAGGCGTCGAACGTCCCGAAGAGGAACGGCAGTTCCGCGCAGTGGGTGGCGCCGAGCGTGCCGTCGTCGCCGTCCGGGGCCCGGTCGAAGCGGTAGACGTACGCGGGCGTCCCCTGCGCGGCGCGCCGCTCGGCGATGCCGGTCGCGCCGTCCCGGAACATCCAGCCGGTGGCCGCCTCGGCCAGGAGGTCCACGGGGGACGCGTCCGGCCGCAGGCGTGCCAGGTCGTCGTACGCGACGGCCGCCGCGCCGGAGTCGCCGCAGGCGTCCTCGCGCAGGAGCCGCAGGACGTCGTCCCGGGTGAACGCCCGGGCCTCGGCGTCGAAGGCCAGGAACGCGGTCATCTCGTCCCGTACCGTACCGATCAGCAACCCGGTGGCACCCAGGCCGCCTTCCGCCACGGCCTGTACGGGCGGGACCGGCAGACCGGGGCCGCCGAGCACCGGGTACATGAGCGGGGTGAGGCGGCCCGGGCGGGCGCGGTCCGCCGCCAGCCGGGCGTACGCGGTGAGCAGCCGTTCCACCGGCAGGGCGCGCAACTCCCGCAGGGCCGCGGCCTCGTTGCCAGGTACGGCCGCCTTGTCCGGCAGCCCCAGCAGACGCAGGTAGTCGGCCGTGATTCCGGCCGCCCCGGCCGGGTCCTGAGGCGCCAGACCCCACGGGCCGCTCTGCGCGACGACCCGGTGCGTCAGTGCGCGGGTCTCCGGGGCGACCGCGAGGGACAGGGCCGTGTACGCGCCGGCCGACTGACCGCCGACGGTGATCCGGGCGGGGTCGCCGCCGAAGGCCGCGATGTTCTCGTGCACCCAGCGCAGCGCCGCGGCCTGGTCCTGGAGACCGGTGTTGGCCACGCCCGCTTCGGGCAGGAAGAGCCAGCCGAGCGGCCCGACGCGGTAGTTGGCCGTGACCACCACGAGGTCACCGAGTGCCGCGAGCCGGGCGCCGTCGTACCAGTCCCAGCCGCCGGACCCGCTGGTGAACCCGCCGCCGTGGAACCACACCAGCACGGGCCGTCCCGCGTCCGACGGCTCGGCGGGGCTCCAGACGTTGAGGGTCAGACAGCCGTCCTCGCTCCAGTCGGGCGTACGGGGCCCCATGACCCGCTCCAGCCGGGACGGGCCCTGCGGAACGGCGGGCCCGGGACGTACCGCGTCCCGGACGCCGGTCCAGCCGTCGTGCGGGCACGGCGGCGCGAAGCGCAGCGCGCCGGCCGGCGACGCCGCGTACGGAATGCCGCGGAAGGCGGCCACCGACAGCACGTCCGCCGGAGTGCCGGTCCCGGCGCCCGCCGTCCGCCGCCCCGGGGCAGCCCCGCCCTCCGCCACCGGCTCCGGCACGCCGCGCACCCGCCCCCGCTCCGTCCGCACGTCCCGCCACCACTCGCCAACCGCGGCCATCGGTCACGCCCTTTCCTCCGCATCGGCCCCCGCCCACAGACCGTTCTACGCCACCGACGGCAGACCGCGTACCCGACGCCACCGTGGCCCGCCCCGGACACCGGCGGTCGGCCCCGCCCGCACCATTCCCCTGTGGTACTTGTGTACGGACGGCCCCGGCACCCCGGGGCCGTGGGTGACCGGCCGCATTCCCCGTCCCAGGGAGCCCTTGATGACCGAGCGCAAGCCCCCCGGCGTCAGCTTCGAGACCTGGACCGACCGGCAGATCCGCGAGGCCGCCGAGCGCGGCGAGTTCGCCGGTCTGCCCGGCTTCGGCAAGCCGCTGACCGGCCTCGACGAGCCGTACGACGCCATGTGGTGGGTCAAGGAGAAGATGAGCCGGGAGAATCTCTCCTTCCTGCCGCCGACCCTCGCCCTGCGCAAGGAGGCCGAGGACGCCCGGGAGGCCGCGGTGCGGGCCCCCTCCGAGCGGGCGGTGCGACGCATCGTCGGCGAGATCAACACCAAGATCCAGGAGGCGGTCCGGCAGCCGCCGCCCGGCCCGCCGCTCAACCTGGAGCCGTACGACGTGGAGAGCGTCGTGCGGGAGTGGCGCGAACGGCGCGGGAAGTAGCGGGCCGGAGCAGCCCGCACCGGGGGCGCGGCGCCCTTCCCCGCCCCCGGCCCGGCCGGCTGGGCTACGGCCGCAGTGCCTCCCGTACGCCGTGGCAGGCGTCGATCGCGCGGGTCGTGGCCTGGGTGCACAGGCGGCAGTGCTCGTGACGTCCGGCGTGCGCCCGGCACAGTTCGTTGCTGCGCTCGCAGGCGATCGCGCACGCTTCGAGCTGCGCGGCCAGCAGCCGGGTCCCGCCGCCGCCTTCCCTGAGCAGCAGCCGCAGGGTGGCTCCGACGACGTCGTGGCAGTCCAGGTCGGCACGGGCCGCTTCGCGCATCCGGTCGGCGTCGTCGGAGGCGAGCATGCCCGTCGCGCAGACGAGGACGGCCTTCTCGCACTCGGCGAGGGCGTCGGTGGCCGGGGCCAGCACGTCGGTGCCGAGCCGGGCCTTGGTGGTGATGCTGTCGAGGAGGGTGCGGGTCGGGAGCATGGCGGCCTCCAGGCGCGGTGGTTGCGGGCCGGTCCCGGCGCCGCATCCCGGCGGCCGGAGGGTGGCCCGTGGATGCCCTTCGGGCCGACCGTACCGCTGCCCGGCGCGGCGGGACAGGCGCTTCGGCCGCCCGTCCCGACGGCCGCTCCCCCGGTACGCCCGGTCTGTCCGGTCCGACCGGCTCACCCCGTAACGCGCGATGGGTCCGGCCCCGCCCGCCCCGTCCGCCACGCCCCAAATTGGCATCCAAAACTCCAATTCAGTACGGTGGGACCGTGCGACTGACGAAGAGCACCGACATCGCGCTCCGCATCGCCATGCGGCTGGCGGTCCTCGACGACCGGGGCGACGCGCCGACCACCCGCGAGGTGGCGGGCGCCGTCCAGGTCCCGTACACCCACGCCGCCAAGGTGGTGAGCAGACTCCAGCATCTCGGCGTCGTGGAGGCCCGGCGCGGGCGCAACGGGGGCCTGTCCCTGACCCGGAAGGGCCGTACCGGCTCCCTGGGGAGCCTGGTGCGCGAACTGGAGGGGGTCGGCGACGTGGTGGGGTGCGAGGACGACCCGCCGTGCCCGCTGCGCGGGGGCTGCCGCCTGCGCGGCGCCCTGCGGGCCGCGCAGGAAGCGTTCTTCGCCGCGCTCGATCCGCTGTCCATCGAGGACCTGGTGGGCACCCCGACCGGCCCTCTGCTGCTCAGCCTGACGCCCCGGCCGGAGGGCTGAACGGCCCTACTCGCACCACCACCCCGACTCCTACGCTGGCGGCGAAATACGAATCTGAGATGCAAGTTATTTGCGTCGCAGCGCGCCCACCGACCACCACAACCCCTCAGCACTTCCCGAGAACCGGAGCACCCGATGCTGTCGTCCACGTCCGCCGCAACCGTCCGCGCCACCCTTCCCGCGGTCGGAGCGGCCATCGGTGAGATCACCCCGCTCTTCTACGACAAGATGTTCGCGGCCCGCCCCGAGCTGCTGCGCGACCTGTTCAACCGCGGCAACCAGGCCAACGGCAGCCAGCGTCAGGCGCTCGCCGGCTCCATCGCCACCTTCGCCACGTACCTGGTCGAGCACCCGGACGAGCGCCCCGACGCGATGCTGGCGCGCATCGCGCACAAGCACGCCTCGCTCGGCGTCCGCGCCGACCAGTACCCGATCGTGCACGAGCACCTGTTCGCGGCCATCGTGGAGGTCCTGGGCGAGGCCGTCACCGAGGAGGTCGCGGCGGCCTGGGACGAGGTGTACTGGCTGATGGCGAACGCCCTCATCGCCGCCGAGAAGCGCCTGTACGAGGCGGCGGGCACACCGGACGGGGACGTCTGGCGGGAGTACCGCGTGACCGGCCGGTTCCAGGAGACCGACGACGTGGCCACCTTCGCCGTACAGCCGGCGGACGGCGGCCCGCTCCCGGCGTCCCGGCCCGGCCAGTACGTCTCCGTACAGGTCGAACTCCCCGACGGCGCCCACCAGATACGGCAGTACAGCCTGTCCGGACAGCCGGACGGCGCCCTCCAGTTCTCCGTGAAGCGGGTCACCGGCGACGCGGCCGGCTCGCCCGCCGGCGAGGTCTCCAACCACCTGCACGACCAGGTGCACGGCGGCGAGGTCCTGCGCCTGAGCGCGCCGTTCGGCGATGTGGTGCTCGACGAGGGCGACCGCCCGCTGCTGTTCGCCTCGGCGGGCATCGGCTGCACCCCCATGATCGGCATGCTCTCCCGGCTCGCCGCCGAAAGCTCCACCCGGCGCGTCGTCTCGGTGCACGCCGACCGCTCCCCGTACACCCACGCCTTCCGCGCCGAACTGCGGCAGCTGACGGAGAAGCTGGACAACGCCACGGCGGAGGTCTGGTATGAGCAGCCGGAGGACGGCGGGGACGGCGAGGGCAGCGACGCGCCGGTCACCTTCCACGAGGGCCGGATCGACCTGCGCCGGGTGGACGTCCCGGCCGGCACCGTCGCCTACCTCTGCGGCCCGGTGCCCTTCATGAAGGACGCCCGCACCCAGCTCCTGGAGGCGGGCGTAGCGGCGGCGGACATCCACTACGAGGTGTTCGGGCCGGACCTGGGCCTCTGAGCACGGCGCGCGCCCGGCCCACCGGCCGGGCGCACCGCCGCGCACCCGGACCTCCCACGTTACCCATCCGTAACCTACCGACGGGTTACCAACGGTAAGAAGCGCACCTTACTCTCCAGTCACTTCAGTCCCCCTCCTGGAGCACTTGGAGCAGTAGATGTCGCCCTCACGCCCCACGCTGCGCACCGCCGTCGGTACCGTCTCCGCGGCCGTGCTCGCCACCTCCACCCTCGCGGGCGCCCCGGCCGCGAACTCCGCGGCGCCCTCTCCCACGACCGTCGCCGCCACGCAGCAGCACCTCGCGGCGAAGTTCCCCGACGTGAAGTTCGTCGACATCGAGGGCGACGGCGGCATCATCCTGAAGGCCAACGTCTTCACCCCGGGCGACGCCGTGCCCGGCCGCCGCTATCCGCTGATCGTGCTGCCCACCAGCTGGGGCATGCCGCAGATCGAGTACGTCGTGCAGGCCAAGAAGCTCGCCGACGCCGGGTACGTGGTGGTGGGCTACAACTCGCGCGGTTTCTGGCAGTCCGGCGGGCAGATCGAGACGGCCGGTCCCCCGGACATCGCCGACGCCTCCAAGGTCATCGACTGGGCGCTGGCCCACACCGCGGCCGACCCGGCGAAGGTGGGCATGGGCGGGGTGTCGTACGGCGCCGGGATCAGCCTGCTGACCTCCGCGTTCGACAAGCGCGTCAAGGCGGTCGCGGCGCTGAGCGGCTGGGCCGACCTGATCGACTCGATCTACAGCGGCCGCACCCAGCATCAGCAGGCGGCCGCCCTGCTGGGCGGCGCCGGTGCGCTCACCGGGCGCCCCAGCCCGGAGCTGAAGACCATCCTCAAGGACTTCCTGGCCTCCGACCTGGCCAAGGAAGGCGACATGCTCAAGTGGGGCGCCAAGCGGTCCCCGGTCACCTACCTCGACCGGATCAACGCCAACGGCGCGGCGATCATGCTGGGCAACGCCTGGGGCGACTCGCTCTTCCCGCCCAACCAGTACGCCGACTTCTACGAGAAGCTGAAGGGGCCCAAGCGGCTGGAGTTCCGGCCCGGCGACCACGCCACCGCCGAGGGCCTGGGTCTGCTCGGGCTGCCGAACGACACCTGGGACCACACCAAGCGCTGGTTCGACCACTACCTCAAGGGCGCCGACAACGGCGTCGACCGCGAGGCACCCGTACAGCTGAAGTCCCGCTCCACCGGCGCCTACGAGGGGTACAAGAGCTGGAAGGACGTGCCTTCCGGGAACCGGAAGATCGCGCTGAACGGCACGCAGCAGATCCGCACCGACCGCGACTCCGGTGCCAACGGCGGCACGGTCTTCCTCTCCAGCCTGCTGGACCAGTTCTTCCGGCTGCCGCCGATGGCCTCGATCCCGCTGCTGCCGCGCTCGGCCGCCGCCGTGTGGCAGTCCGAGCGGTACACCTCCGCGCAGCACGTCCGCGGTACGGCGAAGCTGCACACCACCGTCACCAGCACCGCCGGGAGCGGCACCGGCATCGCCTACCTGTACGACGTGGGGCCGCTCGGCGTCGGCAAGCTGGTCTCGCACGCGCCGTTCACCTTCCACGACAAGGCGCCGGGCCAGCCGTTCGGCGTGGACCTGGAGCTGTTCTCGACGGCGTACGACGTCCCGGCGGGGCACCGGCTGGCGGTGGTCGTGGACTCCGTCGACCCGCTCTACATCGAGCACAACCCGACCGGCGCGAAGCTGGCCTTCTCCTCCCCGGCGGACGATCCGTCCTGGGTGTCGGTGCCGGTACGCGACTGAGTGCCCGCGGGCGGGGCGCTCCGGCGCGGCCGCCGGCTGCTTCAGCCTGCCGATCGTCTCCGGCACCTGGTGTTCCTGGCCCGGTCCGACACCGAGAACGGCACCGGCATCACGCCGCTCGCCGCCACCGACGTCGTCCCGCTCGGCCGCTACTCCCAGCAGGCCGAGAAGCTCACCGATCTGCCGGACGGCGCGCGGATCGCCCACCCCGACGACCCGGCCAACGAGGACCGCACGTGCGGCTGTTCGAAGGCCGGGCTGATCACGCTGAAGCCCGGCACCGGCCTGTACGCCACCGCCGACGACATCGCCGGCAGCCCCCGGCACCTGAAGTTCACCCCGGTCCACGCCCAGCAGACGCCCCGGCTGCTCAAGGACGTGGACACCTCCGTCATCAACGACGGCGTGGCCACACTGGCGCGCGGCAAGGCGGACACGACGCCGTCGGCCTGCCGATGACGGTGATCGCCGCCTTCGGCGTGGCCCGGATCGTGGAGAGCAACCTGCTCGCCGTGGAACCGGGCGTCGTCGAGGCGGCCCGCGCGATGGGCACCCGGCCGGTGCCCATCCTGGTGGCGGTACTGGTCCCCGAGGCGCTCGGGCCGCTGATCCTCGGTCCGACGTTCGTGCTGGGCCGGCCGGGCCTACCGCTGCTGCTGCGCCCCCGGCAGCAGCGTCCCCGGCTCCGGCGCGTTGACGTCCACCGCCTCCGTCTTCAGACTCCTGCGCTGCCGCTTCGCGACCCGGTAGGCGCACCACGACAGCAGCATGCACATGCCGATGTAGATCGGCGAGATGATCAGGACGACCGGGATGAACGGCAGGTCGTAGTCGAGGTTGGAGGCGATCAGCTTGCCGGCGTGCAGGAACTCCTCGTAGGTGATCAGGAAGCCGAGCGAGGTGTCCTTCAGGGCGACGACGAGCTGGCTGATGATCGTGGGCAGCATGGCCCGGACCGCCTGCGGCACCAGGACGTACGTCATGACCTGCGTCTTGCGCATGCCGAGCGCGTACGCGGCCTCCCGCTGCCCCCGGTCGACGGAGTGCACCCCGGCGCGGAACACCTCGGCCAGCACCGAGCCGTTGTACAGCGTCAGCCCCGCGATCAGCGCGTACAGCGGCTCGGCCTTCAGCGCCACGTACACGAAGAAGATCATGACCAGCACGGGCATCGCCCGGAAGAACTCGACCAGCAGCGTGCTCACCCACCGGACCGGCGCATGGTCGGACAGCCGTCCCGCGGCGAGCACCGCGCCCAGCGCGAGCGACAGCACGGCGGCGCACGCGAACGCTTTGAGCGTGTTGCCCAGCCCTTCGAGCAGCAGCTTCTGGATGCCCACGTACGCGAACGGCGTCCACTTGCGGGCACTGAACTGGCCGGTGTCGATCAGCAGGTACACGGCCCAGGCGAGAACGGCGAGGATCACCACCGTCGCCACCACCCCGTACAGCAGGTGCCGGCGCTTGGTGCGCGGTCCGGGGACGTCGTAGAGGGCGGTGGTGGCGGTCATCGGGGAACCCCCCAGCGCTTTTCCAGCACGTTGAACAGCGCGCTGATGGTCAGGGTCACGATCAGATAGCCGACGGCGATCCAGACGAAGGTCCAGATGATGCTGTAGCCCAGCTCGTTGAGCGTCTTGTAGGTGCCGAGGAGTTCGACGACGCTGAAGGAGCCGGCGATCGCGGAGTTCTTCGCGAGCGCGATGAGCGTGGAGCCGACGGGCGGGATGACGGTACGGAACGCCTGCGGCAGCACCACGTCGCCGAGGGTCTGCGAGAAGGTCATGCCGAGGCTTCGGGCGGCCTCCCCCTGCCCGACCGGGACGGTGTTGATGCCGGAGCGCACCGCCTCGCAGATGAAGGCGGAGGTGTAGCAGCCCAGCGCGAGGATCGCGAAGATCTTGAAGGGCAGGACGACCCCGAAGCGCGGCAGGCCGAGCAGCACCGCGAAGAACAGCAGCGTCAGCGGCGTGTTGCGCAGCACCGTCACCCACACGGTGCCGAACACCCGCAGCGAACCGACCGGTGCCACCCGGAAGGCCGCCATCAGCACCCCGACGACCAGCGCGAGCAGCGAGGCGAAGACGGTCAGTTCGACGGTGCCGAGCAGCCCCTCCCCGTAGAGGGAGAAGTTGTCCGTGAGCACGTTCATGGGCGGTCCTCGTCCTCAGCTCGCCGGGTAGCGGTCGATGGCGGGCGGCTGCGGAGCGGGGACGCCGGACAGGCCCAGCGTCGCGTCGTACGCCTTCTTCCAGTCACCGTTCTTCTCGTGGGCGGCGAGCGCGTCGTCCAGCGCGAGGCGCAGCGCGGTGTCCCCGCGCGGCACGCCGATGCCGTACGGCTCCTCGGAGAACGGCTTGCCGGCCAGCTTCAGCTCGTCGGGCACCTTCGCGGCGTAGCCCATGAGGATCGCGTCGTCGGTCGTGACGGCGTCGACCTGGTAGGTGAGCAGGTTGTCCACACACACCGAGTACGTGTCGTAGGCGACCAGGTCGGCCCGGGGATAGTCGGCCTTGATGCGCTGGTACGGCGTGGAACCGGCCGCCGAGCAGACCTTCCTGCCCGTCAGGTCCCGCGGCCCGTCGATGCCCTTCTGGTCCTTGCGCACCAGCAGGCCCTGGCCCGCCATGTAGTACGGGCCGGCGAAGCCCACCTGCTGCTTGCGCTTGGCGTTGATGGTGTAGGTGCCGACGTAGTAGTCGATCTGGCCGTTCTGCAGGGCGGTCTCGCGGTTGGCGGAGGCGATGGTGCGGAACTCGACCGTCTTCGGGTCGAAGCCGAGGGAGGCGGACATCATCTTCGCGATCTCGACGTCGAATCCGGTGTACGTCCCGGAGGCCGGGTCGCGCTCGCCCATGTACGGCTGGTCCTCCTTGGCGCCGACGACCAGCCGGCCGCGGCTCTCGGCCTTGCGCCAGGTCGCGGAGGCGGGCAGCCGGAAGCCCTCGGCGGTCGCGTAGCGGGGCAGTTCGCTGCCCTTGGGGCCCTTGACCGGCGGGCTGCCGGACCGGCCGCAGCCGGCGGCCAGCAGCGCGGCCGCGGTCAGCGCGAGCGCCACGAGGGCGGTGCGGGTCTGGTGCATGGCGGCGCCCCCGGTCAGTGCTTGAGGATCTTGGACAGGAAGTCCTTGGCGCGGTCGCTCTCCGGCGCGGTGAAGAACTCCTCCGGCGTGCGGTCCTCGACGATCCGGCCGTCGGCCATGAAGACCACCCGATGGGCGGCGGAGCGCGCGAAACCCATCTCATGGGTGACGACGACCATCGTCATGCCCTCCTGCGCCAGCTGCTGCATGACCTCCAGCACCTCATTGATCATCTCCGGGTCGAGGGCGGAGGTCGGCTCGTCGAAGAGCAGCGCCTGCGGCTCCATGGCCAGCGCGCGGGCGATCGCCACGCGCTGCTGCTGGCCGCCGGACAGCTGCGCCGGGTACTTGTCGGCGTGCGCGGCCAGGCCCACCCGGTCCAGGAGTTGGCGGGCCCGCCGCTCGGCCTCGTCCTTCTTGCGCTTGCGGACCTTGACCGGCGCGAGCATCACGTTGGCCAGCACGCTCTTGTGCGCGAACAGGTTGAAGGACTGGAAGACCATGCCGACTTCGGCGCGCAGTCCGGCCAGTTCACGTCCCTCCTCGGGGAGCGGGCGGCCGTCCAGGGTGATGGTGCCGGACTCGACCGGTTCGAGGCGGTTGATGGTCCGGCACAGGGTGGACTTGCCGGACCCGGAGGGCCCGATGACGACCACCACCTCGCCGCGGCCGACGGTGAGGTCGATGTCCTGGAGGACATGCAGTTTTCCGTAGTGCTTGTTGACCCCGCGCAGCTCGATCAGCGCATCACCGGCCATGTGCAGCCCGCTCACTCTCATCCGTACCGCCAGGACACCGCAAGACCCCGCAAACTACCCGCCCGGAAGCAGCCCTTTCCCCCTGACACGCTCGAATACCGCAATAACCCCTGATTACCGGTAAAAGCGCCCACGCGCGCCCGGCACCGCCCAGTCGGCCGGACCGCGTCGCGCCGCCGGCCCGTCCCGCTCCGCGGGCGGCTGCCCGACGCTTCTCCCCTAGGTACACAGTGCCCGCCTGCGTACCTAGCCTGTGGGGCATGGGTGACAACCGACCCGTCTTCCAGCGCATCGCCGACGACCTCCGCCGCCAGATCGACGACGGGGCCCTGCCCGTCGGCGCGCGGATTCCGTCCCGGTCCGAGCTCAAGCGGGCGTACGAGGCCAGTGACCAGACGGTCGACCGCGCGGTCCGCGTACTGAAGGCCGCCGGCTACGCGGAAGGCCAGTTCGGGCGCGGCGTGTTCGTCGCCGACCGGGCGCCGATCGGTACGCTGCTGCGCTCCACGGGCGCCGTGGACTCCCCGTTCGCCGCCCGGATCGCCCTGGAGGGCTCACCCGAGGGCACGCCGCTGACCTGGGAGGTGTCCTCGACGACGGACGCCGCGTCCGACCGGGTCGCGCGACGGCTGTGCATCGTGCCGGGCACCGGCGTCGTCCGGTCGGTGTACGAATACCTGGCCAACCGGCAGCCCGTGCAACTCGCCACGAGCTGGGAGCCGCTCGCCATCACCGAGGGCACGGACGTCGTCTTCCCGGAATGCGGGCCCTACGCCCGGCGCGGGGTACGGGGGCGCATGGCCGCCATCGGGATCCGGGTGGTGCGCGCCGAGGAGCGCGTGGGCTCGCGGCCCGCTTCCAGCGCCGAGGCGGAGGCGCTGGGCTGCTCCCCCGGGCAGTGTGTGACCGCCGTGGAACGCACCCACTACGACGCGGACGGCCGGGCCGTCGAGACCTCGGACATCGTCGTACGGGCCGACCGGTGGCGCCTCGCGTACGACATCGGATTCGTCTGACCGGACCGCCGCCCCCGCACGCGGCGGTCAGCTCTCGGCGGCCTCCGCGTACAGCTGGCACAGCTCGGGCGCGCCGTTGGCCGCCCAGTCCCGGCCCGCCGTCACCACGTCGACCTCCCGGCCGGAGGCCAGCCGTACCACCGGCTCACCACCGGGCCACACCTTCCAGGCCGCGCCCGGCACCGTCCGTACCAGCACCGTACCCAGGTAGCAGCCCGCGTCGTTGCCGAGCCAGGTCACCACCTCGGGGTCGTCGCGCCACGCGGGACGCAGCTGGTCCAGCGCCTCCAACGAGTGCACCGAGTCGTCCAGTTCCACGCCCTCGGTCTGGGCCTGGGCACGCAGCAGCTCGCACTCCGCCAGGAGCATCGCCGCGCCTTCGGGGTCGTCCACGACAGCAGGGCCCGCTTCCGGCCGCTTGCGCCACTTGTCCAGGAAAGACAGGTTCATGGGCGTAGCGTCCCACCCGGGCCGGGACGGTGGCCACAGGCGCGCGGCAGGCCGGTGGCCGGATCGCCGGCCCGGCGACCGGTTCCGGCCGGTCCCGTGCTCGTCGCCGGTACCCGCGGAAGGAATGCCCGTATGCGCGTACGACTGTGGGGCGGGGCACTCGCCCCGGCCCTCTCCCTCGCCCTGAGCACCACGGCCGCCCCGGCGGCACCGCGCCAACGGCCCGCCGAGCCGGTGCCGTTGGAGCGGCTCTTCGACAACAGGGCCGTCAGCGAGCCGTCCGCCCCCGCCTCGGCGGACTTCGACGGCGCGGGCCGTTCCCTGTCCGCGCGGGACCTCGCCGCGGCGGGCTGGACACCGGGCCGGGTGCTGACCCTCGACGCGGCCCGGCTGCGGTGGCCGCGCACCGCCGCGGGCCGCCCGGACAACGTACGGGCGGACGGCCAGACGGTACGGCTGCGCGGGCGCGGCGACGCGCTGTCGCTGCTGGTGGCCGCGACGGGCGGGACGGCGACCGGCAGCGGCACGGTCCACTACCGGGACGGGTCGCGCAGCACATACCGGCTGAGCGCCCCGGACTGGCGTACGGGCCCGTCGGCCACCAAGGCGGTGACGCTGCCGCACATCAACACGCCCGGCGGCCAACGGGCCGAACGGGCACGGCTGTACGCGGTGAGCGTGCCGGTGGCGCGCGGGCGTGAGGTGGCCGCCGTCGCGCTGCCCCGGGACCCGGGTCCCGCTGCGGACCTGCACGTGTTCGCGATGGCGGTGCGCGACAACGGCGCGGGGTGGACGGGCAGTTGGGGAGCGAGCACGGGCGGGTACGCGAAGGCCGGGCCGTGGGGCGGCCGGACGCTGCGGCTGGTCGTGCACAGCGGCGCGGGCGGGCCGCGGGTACGGGTCCGGCTGGCGAACACCTTCGCGGCGGCGCCGGTCACCTTCGGGGCGGCGAGCCTGGCCGTACAGGGCGCGGACGGCGGCGCGGGAGCCGTCGGCGTCCCCGTACCGCTGACGTTCGGCGGACAGCGCGGCGTACGGGTCCCGGCCGGCGCCGAGGCGTACAGCGATCCGCTCCGCCACACCGTGCCCGCGGGCCGAAACCTGCTGGTCAGCCTGTACCTGCCGGGCCCGGTCAGCGCGGCGCCGACGCACGGCCGGTCCGAGCAGATCTCGTACGTGAGCGCGCCGGGCAGCGGCGACCGTACGGGTGACCGCGGCGCCGCGGCGTACCCCGGCACGCTGACCGGCTGGCCGTTCCTGACCGGGGTGGAGGTCGCGGGCGGTCCGGGCACGGTCGTGGCGCTCGGGGACTCCATCACCGACGGCCAGGGCTCGACGGCGGGCGCCAACCGGCGCTGGCCGGACGTACTGGCCCGCCGTTTCCGCACCCAGCACGCGCTCCCGCGCTACGGCGTGCTCAACAGCGGCATCTCGGGGAACCGGGTCGTCACCGACCGCTATCCGGGTGACGGCGTCAGCACCGACGTCAGCGGAGTCAGCGCACAGCACCGGCTGGAACGGGACGTGCTGGCGCGGCCCTCGGTCCGTACGGTCGTGCTCTTCGAGGGCGTCAACGACCTACGCACCGGCACTCCGGCGCACGAGGTCGTGGCGGGCCTGCGGGCCCTCGCCCGGCGCGCGCACGAGCACGGGCTGCGGGTGGTGGCCGCGACCATCGCGCCGTGCGCGGGCTTCCCGGACTGCACGGCGGCGGTCGAGACACGGCGCACCGCCGTGAACGCCGTCCTCCGGGCACGCGGCGCGGACTTCGACGCCGTACTGGACTTCGACGCGGTGCTCCGGGACCCGGCACACCCGCAGCGGCTGCTGCCCGCGTACGACAGCGGCGACCACCTGCACCCCGGCGACGCGGGGCTGCGGGCGCTCGGGGAGTCGGTGGACCTGCGGGCCCTCGTGCCCGGCACGCCGTGACCCGGCACCGGACACCCGCATACCGCGACACCCGGGTACCCGCTCCGGTCCGTGCGCGTCTCCGGCTCACACCTCCAGATCCACCACCACCGGCGCGTGGTCCGACGCCCCCTTGCCCTTCCGCTCCTCACGGTCGACATAGGCGTCCGAGACGGCCTTGGCGAACGGTTCGTTGCCGTACACCAGATCGATCCGCATGCCCTTGTTCTTCGGGAAGCAGAGCTGACGGTAGTCCCAGTAGGTGAACGGCTTGTCGTACTTCAGGGGGCGCGGCACCACGTCCGACAGGCCGGCCTCCCGCAGCGCGGCCAGGGCGGCGCGCTCCGCGGGCGTCACATGCGTCATACCCTCGAAGACGGTGGTGTCCCAGACGTCGTCGTCGGTCGGCGCGACGTTGAAGTCGCCGAGGACCGCGAAGGGCCGGGTGCCCGCAGCGTCCTCGGCGACCGCCGCCTTCAGGGCTTCGAACCACTGGAGCTTGTACGCGAAGTGCGCATGGTCGATCTCGCGGCCGTTGGGCACGTACACCGACCAGACGCGGGCCGGGCCGCAGGTCGCGGCGACGGCACGGGGCTCCTGCACCCCTTCGTACTCCGGGCCGCCGGCCAGCCCGGTGGTCACGTCCTCCAGCCCCACCTTCGACAGCAGGGCGACGCCGTTCCACCGGCCGGTGGCGTTGACGGCGGCCTCGTAGCCCAGCTCGCGCAGCTGGTCGTACGGGAACTGCTCGGCCGAGCACTTGGTCTCCTGGACGCACAGCACGTCCGTGCCGGTGTTCTCCAGCCAGGCCAGCAGCCTCGGGAGGCGGGCGGTGATCGAATTGACGTTCCAGGTCGCGATGCGCATGTCCGTAAACCTACAGCGGGGGTCCGACAGTCAGTTCAAACCGGTGTGCTCACCGGGGGTGAGGCGGGCGTGATCGGTACCGCCGAGCTTGTCGATCAGGCCGTCGTACACGGGGCGGGCGTGGTCCTGCAGCAAGCTGTCGTGCACGTCGATGGCGCGGCGCGGCCGGACCTCGCGGACGTAGTCGATCACCTCGGCGACCTTGTTCCACGGCGCGTGCACGGGCAGCAGCAGCGTGTCCACCGTACGGCCCTGCGGGACGGTGAGCGCGTCACCCGGGTGGAAGACGGTCGCGCCGTCGTCCTCGGTGGTGATCAGGTAGCCGACGTTCGTCACCCGCGGAATGTCCGGGTGGATGACGGCGTGCAGCTGCCCGTGCACCTCGACGTCGAAACCGGCGGCGGTAAAGGCGTCCCCCTCACCGACCGTGTGCACCCGCCCCGGGAACGCCGCGGAGATCTGCTCGGCCACACTGGCCAGGGTCCAGATCTCGGCCCCCCGGTTGGCCTCCATGCCCGCGCGCAGCCGCTCCTCGTCGAAGTGGTCCATGTGCTCGTGGGTGATCAGGATGGCGTCGGCGCCGACCGCCGCGTCCCGCTCGCTGAAGACACCCGGATCGATGACGAGCACCTGCCCGTCCTTCTCCAGCCGGACACAGGCATGCGTCTTCTTCGTGAGTTCCATACCCCCATCTTGCCGCGCGGGTGCCCGGCGGGCCCTCAGGGGGACGCCCCCACCGCCCGCGCTCCCCTCCCCTCCTCACCCCTCCGGCGTCGTCTCCTCCCGGATGACGCGCTGCGCCACGGCGAAAGCGGCATCGGCCGCCGGCACGCCGCAGTACACCGCGGTGTGCAGCAGGACTTCCTTGATCTCCGTGGGGGTGAGCCCGTTGCGCAGCGCGGCGCGGGTGTGCAGCACCAGTTCGTCCTGGTGGCCGCGGGCGACCAGCGCGGTGAGGGTGATGATGCTGCGGGTCCGCCGGTCCAGCCCGCCGCGGGACCACATCTCGCCCCACGCGTACCGGGTGATGAACTCCTGGAAGTCCCCGGTGAAGTCGTCCGTGTCGGCCTCCACCCGGTCCACGTGCGCATCGCCGAGCACCTCACGGCGGACCTTGACGCCCTGCTCGTACGCCCCGCCCCGGACCGCCTCCGGCTGGGCGAGCCCGGACTCGATGGCCGCGGGCGCCGTCGGCGGGGGCGGCGGCGCCGGCCCGAGCACCGGCTCGGGCGCGGCCGCCCCGATCGCCGTCTGTGCGGTGGCGGTGCCCGGCTTGTCGTGCCACGCGGCCGTGAAGTGCCGGATGAGCAGCTCGGTGACGGCGGCGGGCTGCTCGACGGGCGCCAGGTGGGACGTACCGGGAACCAGCGCGAGACTCGCGTCCGGGATGCCCGCCACCAGGGTCCGGGCGTCGGTGGTCGGGGTGACCTGGTCCTCGGAACCGGCGACGACGAGGGTGGGCACCCCGATCCGCTGGAGCGAGGAACGGACGTCGAAGGACGCCATCGCCTCACAGGCCGCGATGTAGCAGCCCGGATCCGTGGTGCGCACCATCTGCACGGCCCACTCCACGATGGCGGGCTGCGCCCCCGCGAACCCGGGGGTGAACCAGCGCTCGGGCGAGGTACGGGCGATCGGGTCCAGCCCGTTCGTACGGATCACCACCCCGCGCTGCCGCCACGAGTCGGCGGTGCCGTAGCGCGGCGACGAGGAGATCAGCGCGAGCGAGGTCACCCGCTGCGGCCGGGTGAGCGCCAGCTGCGCACCGATCGCCCCACCGATGGAACACCCCGCATACCCGAACCGCTCCACACCGAGCACATCGAGCGTCGCCACCAGCCGGTCGGCCAGCTCGGCTATGGAGGCCGCCGGATACGCGGGCGACCCACCGTGCCCGGGCAGATCGAACCGGACGACCCGCCACTGCCGGGTCAGCTCGGGTATCTGCCGATCCCACATGTGCCATGTGGTACCAAGCGCAGCCCCCAGCACCAGGCAAGGTGCATCTTCTGGCCCGTCAGAGCGGTATTGCAGGGTCTTCACCGTCGTCTCACTCACCCGCCTGACCCTCTCATCTGTCACGAGATGTCACATCGCCAGGGTGAACCTAGCGGCTCTTGGCTACCTTGCACCGGCGGGCCGGAGCACTGCCGGGATCCCGTAGCCTCCAGGTATCTGTTCACTGGCATACTCGTGACCGCGTCGGCAGCGGGAACGCGCGCCTGGTAGGAGACTTGGCCGCAGCCGGACTGGTCCTCCTGATCATGGCTACCGGACCACAACCGGTGGCCGGACCCCGAGTCCGCCTCAACCCTGCCGGCCATACGGCTCGGCGGGTCTCCCAGCTGGAAAACCGCGTGGCTCACGCTTGCCCCTCCGCCGCACCCCCGTGCAGACCCTCCCAGGTGGTAGCGGCTCCGCGAAGATCCTCTACGTCCGGCTTGACGTACCACCGCTTGGTCGTCTTGATGTTCTTGTGCCCGGCCCATCGCGCGAGGATGTGGTCCGGTACACCGCAGTTGGCCAGGTAGGTGAAGCATGCCGCACGTGCCAGGTAGAGCCTGACGCGACGGAGCCCGAGGAGCTGCATGAGCCGGTACGCGCGCCGACGGAACTGCTTGATCGTGAAGGCAACTCCCGTCTCGTGCACCAGCACGTAGCCGGATGCCGTGTACGCCTCCCCCAGGGCGAGCCTCTCCTCGGCCTGGAGAGCCCGGAACGCCTTGAGGGCAGCTAGCACCGGAGCCGGCAGCGGCAGAGCCCGCTCACCTGCAAGAGACTTGGTGTCCTTCTCCACCACGTAGCGGTTGCCCATCATCGTGCGCGTGTTGGCGATGATGATCGTGGCGTTCTCCAGGTCAACGTCTTCCCACCGAAGTCCGCAGACTTCAGCTGGACGAAGGCCCATCAGCGAAAGGAGAAGCGCAGCGTAGAGACGCTCTCCCATAATGCCGTGGATGAACTTCTGCACCTCCTGGACATTCCAAGGCTGCACCTCCTCCCGGTTCTTCCGCTCCTCTTTGCGCGCCCTGCGGGGAATGGTGACATGCGCAGCGACATTCACGTACACCAGCCGTCGGGTAACAGCTCTCCCCAGGGCTTCCTTCAGCCGAGCGAGGCTCATGTCCACACTCGTGACACCAAGTGGCGTACCCGCCCTCTTGCCGCGCACGCGACCATGCGCCAGAGCCCAGTCCCTCCACTCTTCCACGTGCTCTTCAGTAAGATCCTGAAGACGGATTTCACCAAGCTTCCCCCGAACTCGCTCCAGGGTAATTGTGTAGTTATAGATGGTGGTCTCTTCGAGGTCGTCGGATTTCATGGCCAGCCATCGGTCAAGCCACTCGTTCACGGTGATCTTGCTGGGCGGCACGAACGATCTCTCGTTCCGCCGGTTAGAAATGCTCGCATACTCAGCCTTCGCCTCCTTCAACGAATCGAAGGTGCGCCTCAACTGCTTACGCTTCCCGGTTTCAGGGTCCACTCCTACGTCGACAACAAACCGATACCTGACCTTCCCTTTGGAGTCCGGAGGAAGCTTCTTGATGGGATCGGACAGAAGGCTCACTCTCCTCGAATGAACGGAAACAATCGCACTTCATCACCTATGCCAATAAGGGGATAGGCGAATGGGCTACACCGTCCGCTACGACTCCACCGCCAAGCACAGCCGAAAACGAACAGCACCAATGATCCGGACGGCCCCCGGTTTCGCTAACCGGGGGTCACCTGCTATGGATCACCCAGCAGGTAGCGCTCCTGGCCTTTGCCGACGCTCCCGCACCCGCCAGGACCAGTTAGAAAACGCCGCACACTGACCTGTCCGCACCGAAGCCATCGCCAAGTGCCCGCGCGCACAGCGTCAATACTCCGCGTGATCACCGGTTTGGCTAACCGGTGATCGTCGGCTATGTTGCGTTCCCTGCGCCCCGGGACACGTCCTCTCTCCGGCAGCCGGTACGCGTTCAGCCTTCCGAAGTGAACGACGGCAACCGCCCGAA
This sequence comes from Streptomyces paromomycinus, assembly GCF_003865155.1. Lineage (NCBI taxonomy): Bacteria > Bacillati > Actinomycetota > Actinomycetes > Kitasatosporales > Streptomycetaceae > Streptomyces > Streptomyces paromomycinus. The sequence continues at coordinate 1,811,216 of NZ_BHZD01000001.1, forward strand.
CCGCTCGGAGAGCGCAAGTCGACAGAACAGACTCCTCATGTCGCCCGGTGGGCCGCTGGCGAGCCCTGGTTTTCCGGGGGTGTTGTACGTTCCCTTAGCCCCGGGAAAAGTTCCAGTCCTTTGCGGCTTCTTCTCGTCCGCCCTGGGCGAATCAGCCAGCTGGCGACCGGCGATGCGGTCGGGAAGCGAGAATGCCGGACTCCGAAGCCCCGGCTGTCGTTTCGTCAACCGATCGACCCCATGTACTGGGCACGGACCGCCACTGCGACATCGCCTCGATAGAACACGGCTGGCTCAAGCCCGCCTCGCAGCATGAGCTCTCCACCAACGCGCCGCTCTTGCGGACCGGCAGCCTCGGGCTCCAGTCTGAGCCTTCAGCCGCCTGTCCGGGCACAATCCGCGCGTCGGGGTCTGCAACGACTATTTCGCTTCGTCGTGCGAAGACTCCGAGGATGCCTTTCCCAAGCACGCCCCGTACGACGCGATCGTGGTGACCGTCGATTCTTGAGAGTTCCCGCCCGCCTGGTCGATCAGCCCAAGGGCGGCGGCCAGCTCGTCCTCCCGCTTCGCATCAATGGCCTGACCACACCTGCGGACTACCTCGCCAAATCACAGGAGTCCTCCGAGGCCGTGCCGGGCCTCGGCCGCAGAGAAGTCGCGCTGCTGTGGAGGCAAGTGCGCGAACTGGTTCGGGAACGGGGTGAGGCGGCGGTAGTAGACCGATCGAACTGTTCGAACTTCGGTAGCGTGCGCCGCGGTACTGCCTAAGAAGCAACGGCTCCGGTGCGCCGTGCGAACTCCTTGAGCCCGGGGAGAGCGCGAGGGCTGTACAGAAGATCCGCCGTCAGGGCCTGGATCGCCGGACGCCGGGTTTCTTCGGGGGCTTCTCGTTCGACGGCGCGCAGTGCGGTGTAGGCGCGGCGGGAGTCGCCGATCTGGTGCCACATACGGGCGGAGTCGGTGAAGTAGCGGGCGCGGCGTTCGGCGGTGGGTAGTTGTGTGGGGATGACGCTGGTGACGTGGCGTACGCCTTCGTCGGGGGTGTGCAAAGCGTTGTGGGTGCTGATGGAGTACATCGCGCACTCCGCAGGGCTGGCCTGGATGGTGAACAGGCCGAGCGGCTTTCCGTCGGCGGGGATGCGTGCGGAGGTTTCGGTGGCTTCCTGGAGGAGGTCGAGGGCGGTGCCGCGCTGGCTTGTGGAGGCAGCGGTGTAGGCGGCGGTGAGCATCAGGCAGGTGCGGGCGGCCAGGGCCTCGGGGGCGGGGGTGCCGCGTTCGGCGCCGAGGGAGGTCGCGGTGCGGGTCAGGAAGTCGACGGCGGCAGGGCTGCGGCCGGCCCGCCGCATGGTGATGGCCGTGACCCGGGCGGCCTCGGCGATCGGGACCGGGTCGCCGCTGGCGCGGGCGGCGCGCAGGGCGAGGACGGAGGTGGCCCAGGCCGAGTCGGCGTGCTGCTTGACGGCCAGCTCGGTGGCCAGAACGTACGAGCGTGAGACGAGGACCTGGGCGCGTTCGCGGGCGTGGCCGGTGGCCGCATCCCGGGTGGCTTCGGCGGCAGCGATCAGTTGGGGAAGCATCTGGCCCAGGGCGGCGTAGTGCGCCGCGGCGAAGTCGTCGCGGGCGGCGGCGAGCACCGTGGCCAGCTGCTCGTAGGGTACGGGCTGCGCGGCCGGGGGGTTCAGCAGCGCCTGTTCGAGGGCGGCGGCCGGGTCACGAGGGCTGGCGCTGGCCGCAGTTGTTCCGGTCATCAGCGAGGCGCCGATTCCCACCGCGCTGGCCATCATGGTGCGGCGTCGCACATCGTCCTCCTGGGCCTGGGCTGCCAGCGTCAGCCTAGTCTCCTCGTCCGGCGTCTTGGGGGGCGAACTCGCCCTCATCACCGTGGCGGGTGAGTCGGTGATTCCGAGCAGGGCAAGCGGGATGTGCAGGCCCTCGGCGATGCGGGTGAGCACGCTGAGGCTTTGGACCTGGCGCAGTCCCCGCTCGATGTCGGAGACGTCGGACTGGGCGAGTCCGACGAGGGAGCCGATCCGGGTCTGGCTGGCTCCGGTGTGCCGCCGGACGAATCTCAGCACAGTGCCGATGTCGCGGTCGCACAGTGCTCGGCGGGCGTCCTCCCGCTCCCACAGGCCCGCGGGTACCGCGAAGTTCTGGGCTGCGTCATCGCTGAGCCGCATGGTGTCCCCCTTCGGGGATGAGTCACGAGCAGGCTTGCCCAGCGTAGAGCTGGGGTGACGCCCCGCCAGGGGGCGTACGGGGGCGTATCGGTGCGTCCTATAGGCCGCCGGGATGGTGCTGTGCCCCGCCGGGCTCGCACGCTGTGCAGGCAAGGACAAGAGCCGTCCTGACTTCAGCGGGACGGCGGACGCCGAACGTTCGGAGGGTCCATGTCCACTCTCATCTTCGCGCCCCACCCCGACGACGAGGTGCTCGGGTGCGGCGGGAGCATCGCGCGGCACACGGAAGACGGCCGCCGGGCGCAGATCGTGTACCTCACCTCCGGTGAGCAGGGTGTACCTGGCGCCGGTCAGCAGGAGGCCGTGGTGCTGCGGGAGGGCGAGGCGCGGCAGGCGGCCGGGGTGCTGGGCGTGCGCGAGCAGGACCTGCACTTCCTGCACCTGCCCGATGGCGGCCTCGCCCCCGCGGACGCCGGGCAGTTCCGGGCAGTGCTGGCGCTGGTGCGCCGGGTACGGCCCACGGTGGTCTTCCTGCCGCACCCCGGCGACGGTTCTTTCGACCACCGGCAAGCGTTTCTGCTGGTCTGGCGGGCCCTGGAGATGTCCGGGAGCCGGAACTACGCCGACTGCGGGGAGGCACACTGGGTGCCGACCGTGCTGGGGTACGAGGTGTGGGAGCCGGTGGCGCTACCGGCGCTGCTGGTCGACCTCGGCCCGGCGGCCGAGCGCAAGAAGCGGGCGCTGGCCTGTTACGGCTCGCAGCACAAGGGCCCGGGCCAGGCCGAGCACACCAGCTCGGGAGCGCTAGCCATGGCCCGGTGGCGGGGCGCGGCGACCACCGGCGGGTATCGGGAGGCGTTCGCGGTGCTGCGCCTCGATGCGCGGGCGGTGGCGTGGTGAGCGGCCCGGCTGCACGCACGGCCGCGGCGCTGGCGTGGGCCGGTGCGGCGGCGGTGACGGTGCGGGGCGTGGGCGGGGCGGTTCGTACGGCGCAGTCGCTGGCCTGGCTGACCACTGTGGCCCCCGCGGGGATCACGGCACAAGCCGACGCGAGCGGGACTCGGTGCGTGCTGGTGCTGCCGCTGCTGCGCGAACAAACAATCATCGGGGAGGCGCTGGACCACTTCGAGAAGACGGCGGCGGCCCGGCCCGGCACGGTGCTGCTGGTGGTGACCACCGCGCGGGAGGAAGCCGAGCGCGCCGGGCACGAGCAGCACCTGCCGGACCTCGCGCACGCGGTGGCCACCGGCGCCTCGCCGGGACGGGTAGCCTCCCGGTTCGCGGGCCTGCTGCCGCGCGATCAGCTCCTGGCGCTGGCCGACCGGTGCTCCGGCCGTCCGTACGCCCAGTGCGCCGAGCGGGCGCGCCAGGCGCTCGACGCGCTTCCGACGACCGCCGAGCTGGCCGGAGCGTTGTGCGCGCAGGCCCGCGGCCGGGGCGTGGACGTGCGGCACCTGCACTACCCGCACCCGCACGGGGCGATGGCGCACCAGGTCAACTACGCCGCCGACCGCGTCCTGGCCGAGCTGGAGCCGGAGGAGCGCCGCCGGTGGTGGATCGGGCTGTACAACGCCGACTCCCGCCCGCACCCGGACACTCTGGCCGCGGTCGCGGCCCGCGCCGCCGACCCGCGGACCCGCATCGTGCAGCAGTCCGCCCTGTTCACCGGCAACCTCGCGGAGATGCCGCGCGGGCTGGCGGGGGCGACGGCGGCCGGCGCGGCGTGGCTGCAGTCGCGGTGGACGCTCGCGCGGGAGATCCCGCGGCTGCACCGCCAGGCGGCTGCCGCCCGCAGCGCCGGGCGCCCGGTGCCGTTGGCGCACTGCGTCGGGCACGGCCTGTTCGTACGCGGTGATGTGTGGACGGCGTGGGGCGGGCTGCCGACCGAGACGATGAACGAGGACCTGGCGCTGAGCTTTCTCGCCTGCGCCGCCGGCGTGCCGATCGACCCGCTGCCGGTACTGGAGATCGGCGACGCCCCCACCAGCCCGCTCGCCTTGATCCGGCAGCAGTCGCAGTGGTTCTGGTCCTATGCCCAGTACCCGGCCATGTCCCGCCTGGCCGCCGCGCGCGGCCTGGGCACCCCGGCCGTGCGGTGGTGGCTAACCGCGACCGGCCTGGGGCGCGGAGCGCTGTGGCTGGGCCAGTCCCCGGCCGTGGCCGCCACCCTCGCGCTGCCGCTGCTGCATCGCCGCGCCGGCGGGTCGCCTCTCTCGACCGTGGCCACCGCGTGCGGCGCGGTGCTCGCGCTGGGCGCCTACCTGGGGCTGCCCGCCCGGGCCCTGGCCGCCCGCGCGCCCGCCACCAACAGCACGCGCCAGTGGGGGATGCTACCGGCCGCGCTGGTGTTCTCCGCCGGACCCTGGCACTGCCTGGCCCGCGCCGCCTGGTGCCGCCTGACCGGGTGCACCGCCCGTCACGCCAAGACCGAACGGTGAACGGGAGGCGGGCGACGATGCACACCACCTCAGACAGGACGGACCTCGCGGGCGTCCTGGGCAGGCTCCGTACGGAGGAGGCGTTGCTGGCACGGGTGCTGGAGAACGCACCGCCCGCCCTCGGCCCCGTCTCGGCGGTGCTGGCCACCTACAACCGGTGCCCCTTCGACCCCGACGGCCCCTGCGGCGGGGACAACCCGCTCATCTGGGCGCTGGACTCCCTGCGGGCCCAGACCGGTACGGCACTGGCGGAGATCGTCGTTGCCGACGACGGATCCAGCGACCATACCGGCGCGGTGCTCGCCCGTTACGAGCGTCTGCCCGGCCCGGTGCCGGTTCGGGCGGTACGGCTGGACGGGCACCGCGGCTCGGCGGCGGCGCGGACGGCCGCCGCCGCGGCCGCCCGGTGCCGGTGGCTGCTGTACGCGGACGACGACTGCGTGATGCCGCCGCTGTGGGCCGCCGGGGCGAACGCCACCCTGGCCGCCGCCCGGCGCCGCGACGCGCGCGCCGCCGCCCTGATGCTGCCGGTCTACTACCGCGCCCTCGCCCCCACCGCGACCGCCCCCACGGCCACCATCGGACGGCTGGACGTACAGCGCGCACGGTTCTCCACGCGCTTCGACTGCTGGCCCGCCAGCCACCTGCCGCCGCGTCGCCTGCCCGGCGCCGGCGGGCTGCTGGAGCCGCTGCGGGTGGAGCTGGTCGGCGGGATGCTCCTGCTCGACCGGCAGGCGCTCACCGATGTCGGCGGGTGGGCCGACCAGAGCGCCTGGGCCACCTCGTACGCGGACCAGATGACGCTCTCCGCCGACCTGGCCGGAGCCGGGTACACCGTGTACTTCACCCCGGACGTCCGGCTGGGCTCGGCACATCTGAAATTCGGCGCCGCCGGCCGCTACCCGGTCGCCGAGCGCGAGCGGCCGGTGCCCGGCTGCGGGCGGCTGCTGGGGGACCTGGTCGACCTCTGCGCCGTCCCCCGTACGGACACCGGCTGCCGCACCGGCCCGGAGACCTTCTTCGAGGAGGAGACCGGGGCGCTGTTCGCGTTCTTCGCCTCCCGCAGCGCACGCGGCGCCCGGGCCTGGGCGCTGCGCACGTACGGCGAATTCGTCGTACGCGGCATCGTGCACTCCCGCATGGTGGCCACCATCCCGGCCCCGGCCCAGCGGCGCGTGCTGTGGCGCCGGGGCCTGGCCCGCGGCGCGGCCGTCGCCGGGGAAAGAGCCTGGCGGATCGCGGAGGAGGCGGTGGCCGCTGTCGGCGAAGGTCCGCTCAGTCGGCCGTGAGTGCGTCGGTGACCAGCTTGCGGTGGCGGCACCACCAGCCGATCAGCGCCGAGGCCCCCCAGAACAGGTGATCACACGAGGGATCGCCCTTGTCGTAGTGGACCTTCAGCTGCCACACGTCGCAGATCCGCTCCCAGCGCTGCCGCTCGGCGGCCTCCGCCAAGGCCACGGCGGGTAGGCCGCACGCCTTGCGGTAGCCGCCGGCGAACGCGGCCACCAGCCCCAGGTCGAGGCCGTGCTTGTCTCCCACACCGAAAACCAGCGGCAGCGTGGCGGTCCGTACGACCTCGTCCGCGTACGGGCGCACGCCCACCCGGTCCCAGTCCAGCACCGCACTGACCGACGGCCCCTCCCACAGGAGGTTCAGATCATGGAAGTCACCATGGGTCCATCCGGCCGGGCCGCGCTCACCGCCGTGCGGACGGTGCTCGGCCCACCGGGCCAGCAGGACGTCGCGCTCGGCGAGCGCTCGCCGCGTCTCGGCGTCGAAGGCGGTGCCCCCCGCCGCAGCCTGGCGGCGGTAATCCCCGATGCGCGCGCGGGCCGTGGCCGGGGAGGTGACGGTCACCGCCACCGTCTGCGGCGCGGGAGGCAGGGCGGCGGCGAGTGCGATGTGCAGCTCGGCGAGCAGCACACCGACCGCGGCGGCCTGCTGGGGACTCCAGGACCGGGCGGGCACCATCTGTCCGGGCGCCCAAGGCGTGAGCGCATACAGGTGGCCGCCGACGGCGGCCAGCGTATCTCCGTCCGCAGTGACCTGCGGGGCCGGGACGGGCAGCCCGGCTGCGGCCAGGGCGCGGGCGGCGGCGTGCTGGCGGCGTGCGACGTCGGGCCCGACGTCGACGACCTCCTTCACCGCGAACCGGCCGGCGGGCGTGGCCACCTCCCAGTTGCGGTTCATCAGCCCCTCGGGGATCAGCCGCACCGTATCCGGGGCGGGCAGGCCGAAGGCGGCCAGCACCGCGCTGCAGACCTGCTCGTGCGTGCGGTCTGCCATCGCCATGCCCCAGCTCCTCGCCTGTCCCGCTCGTCCCGCTTGGTCGCGGGAGTGCCCGAGCGTACCGAGCCCGGGCGAGATCACGGCGCGCCCCCGGATCGTGCGACCCGGCCGCGGCCAGGTGCTGCGGGTGGCGGTCGAGGGGCTGTGTCTGGCCGGGAAGTCCACCCTGGCCGCCGCTCTCGCTGGGCGGCTGGGCGCGCAACTTATGCCCGAATACGCCGACTGGGCGCCGCTGCCTGCCTGGCCGCCCAACGACGAGGCTGCCGTTCGCACGGCCCTGGAGTTCCTCGCCGCCGTTGAGCAGGAACGGCAGTGTGCGGCCAGCCGATACCGTGTAGTGGTCTTCGACCGGTGCCCGCTGTCGCTGGCCGCCCACGAGGCGGGCATGCGCGTGCTGGGCGTCCCCGCCGACGTGACGCACGCGGCCCGCCTCTTCGCCACGACGCCCATGCCGGACGCCGTGCTGCACCTGACGGTGCCCGAGCCGGTCGCCCGCGAGCGGCTGCTCGCCCGCGGGCCGCTGCCGCCGCACCTGATCGCCCCGCCCGTACGGGCGGCCATGACCGGCTACTACACCGCGGCGCTCGCCCGCCTGCCCGGGCGGGTACGGCACCTGGACGCCACCCGGCCGCTGCCGCAGCTCCTGGACCAAGCGCTCGACTTCCTGCACCGCCTGGCCCCACAGGCCGCCGGATGCTGGGTGCTGCCCGCTCCACAGAGCACGGGTAGGGCGTTGTGACCACCGCCCCGGCCCTGTCCGCCGCCGCGCACGCCGTGGCGCAGGCCCGCGCCTGTACGCCCGGCTTCACACCCGCCGGCGCCCCGCTGGCGACCGAGACGTCCCTGCTGGTGCCCGGCGCCGTCGACCACCGTGCCGCCTTCGCGAAAGTGCCGACGGACCGGCGTCCGTTCTGGGTGGAGCGGGCCCGGCACGAGATCGGCATCTACCGGAGGCTGCGCACCCGCCGGGCCCCCGTGGCGATGCCGGAACTGCTCGGCGCCGACGCGGACGCCCCCGTGCTGGTCATCTCCCGCCTGCCAGGCGTGCCGCTCGCCGCCCACCGCTACCCCCGCACCCCGCTGCCGGCGGCCTCGCTCGCTGCGCTGCTGAGCGCGCTGGAGGCAGTGCACGCCTGGCGGCCGGACGGCGCGTGGCCAAACGACAGCGACTACCCCGCCCAGCTCGCCGAACTCCACCTCCTGACCCCCGCACACCTGGCCACGGCCGCCCGCGCCTTCGCGCTCGCCCGGCAGCGGCTGCCCCTGCGCCTCGAATTCGGCGACGGCCACCCCGGCAACGCCCTCACCGTGCCGGGCGGCGGCCCGCCGGCCCTGGTGGACCTGGAATTCCTCGCCCGCCGACTGCCCGGCTATGACCACGCCGTGCTGTGGGTCCTGCTCGGCGACCACCCGACCAACCGCCGTACCGTCCTCAGCGCCATCGGCCAACAGGCTGCCGTCCGTGCGGCGTTCTGGACCGCCGCGATCCTGTACGCCGGCCGCGAGCTCGTCTCCCACCAGCGCTGGGCCCCCGACCCAGCCCGGCAGCGCCGCATCCCGCGCCTGCGCGCGGACCTCGACCACGCCCTCACCCAACTCCACACCCTTGACACCGAAGGATGCCTCCGATGACCCACCCCACCGACGCGGTCACCCTGCCGGCCACGCCCGTCAGCACCTTCTACGGCTACGACCGCGGCACCCCCGTCGACCGGTACTACATCGCCCGGTTCCTGGCCCAGCACGCCCACCTGATCCGCGGCCATGCCGCCGAAGTGAAGGACGACGGCTACCTGCGCGCCTTCGGCACCGGCATAACGACGACCACGGTCATCGACATCGACCCCGCCAACGAGTCCGCGACTTTGCACGCCGACCTCACCGTCCCCGGTTGTCTGCCGGACGGCACCTTCGACGCGATCGTGCTCACTCACACCCTTCAGCTCCTAGCCTCCCCCGAGACCGCGCTGGACAACTGCTACCGCGCGCTCGCCTCCGGCGGCGCCCTGCTGCTGACCGTCCCCACTGTCGGTCGGCTCTCCCTGAGTGCCCCTGGCAGCGACTACTGGCGCCTGACCCCGCCCGGCCTGGTACGGCTGCTGAACACCTGGGAGGGCGAGGTCACCGTCACCGGGGCCGGCAACCTCACCGCCTGCCTGGCGATGCTCCTGGGGTACGCGGCCGAAGAACTCACCCCCAGGACCCTCGACCGCGACGACCCCGGATATCCCCTGTTGGCCTGCGCCGTCGCGACCACACCCTGCTGAACCACCGGCCCACCACCAGGAAGGGCACCAGCACATGAGCATGATCAGCCTTCCGGAACCGCCAGCCCCGCACGCCGCCGTCGTCTTCGACTGCGACGGGCTCCTGGTCAACACCCAAGGCGCCTGGGACCGCGCCTACGAAGCCCTCTTCGCCCACTACGGGCGCCGCCTGGCCCGTGCCGACCGGCACGGTCTCGTCGGACTCCAGCTCGTCCCCCTCGGCCACCGCCTCGCCGACCTCCTCGGCCACCCCGCCGAACCGCACATCCTCGGCCAGCAGCTGTACGAACTCGTTCAGACCAACCTCGGCGCCGGGCATGCCCCGATGCCCGGCGCCGTCGACCTCGTGTACGCGCTCGCCGGCACCCGGCCGCTGGCCGTCGCCTCCAACACCCCCGCGCCGATCGTCCGCGCCTACCTGGAAGCACACTTCGACCTTGCGGCCTTCGACGCCATCCGCGGCAGCGACACCGTTGCCCGCCCCAAACCCGCCCCCGACCTCTACCTCGACGCCTGCGCCGCCATCAGCACCGACCCGCACCGTACGATCGCCTTCGAGGACTCCCCCACCGGAGCCGCAGCCGCCCTCGCAGCGGGCCTGTACCTGATCGCCGTCCCGTCCTCTCCCGATCTCCACTTCGAGGCCCACCTACGCATCCCGGACCTGACGGCACCAGAGCTGTGGGACCACCTTGGTGTTGAGGCCAGGCGCTCGCGCACCGCATGAAATCCTGCTCCGGACGGCCGAGCAACCGTACCTGGCGCTCAGACGGGCCTTGACCTTGTAGCGAAAGGTCTGGACTTCTTTCCTACCCTGTCCACTGGGGCGTCAACAGGCTGTACGTCCGACTACGCTCGCTCATCGAAATCACCACCTCGTACGCCAAGAGGCGATTACCGCAAGCCCGCATCGTTCCAATAGTGCTTGAGCATCTCGGTCGGCCACATTGGCTCGGGCCGGAGGGTTCCTGTCGCTGTGCACGGGGCCCTTCTGGGCGGTGGGCTACTGCTGCCGGTACCACGCAGCGATGGAGCGCTTGTACCCTTCAGGCATGGTCAGGTCCGGCACTTCGTCGGCCGTGAACAGGCCGATCTGCTTGTGTTCGTGGCTGAGGACGGGTGTCTGGTCGGGGGTATGCACCGTGCAGCCGTAGGTGACGATCAGGACTCGGCGTCCGGGGACCGGTTCGTAGATCCATACCCCGCCGTCGATGAGTGGTCCAGCGGTGATCTTCCAGCCGGTCTCTTCGCGCAGTTCCCGCCCGACGGCTTCCTCGGGGGTGCGGTCGCCCGGTGCGGCACCGGTGCTGCCGAGTTCGAGCCGGCCTCCGGGCAGTTCCCATTCCTCGCGCTCGTTCTTCAGCAGCAGGACCCGGTGCCGGGCGTCGAGAGCGACGGCCTTTACGGAGACGGGCCAGACGGAGGGGGTGTACGTCATCGCGGTCCTCGTCCGACGGGGGCTGACCGATGTGTGCGGAACCTAGCACGGTGTCGGCATCGACTTCCCCCTGTCATGCGCCGCAGGCCGCATGACCACAGCACTATGCGGCAGTGACACAGCGGAATCCCGTGTCATTGTCCTTCATAGCCGCATAAGCCGTGTTCTGCAGGCACGGTGCGGCGCATGCGAACGGGGAGGTGAATGCACTTCCGGCCTGATTGCCGAGTTCGAGCACGATGGTCTCCCCACGGCGCTTCCATCGGGGAACTTGGCGCGGGTTTACGCCGACCAGCTCAGCGAACTCCTTGCCCTTTTTTCGCATGGCCTGGCGCAGCAGCTCGGCCTCGCGGCCGGTCCACCTGGTCGCCCCGGGCACGGTCGCGGCCTACAAACTCTCACCGGGAATGGACAGGTACGTCGCCTGGAGTTGCTGCACGACGGGGTGGGTGGCGGGAAACGGGGCGTCGTCGATCGCGGTCAGGGGCCGGACGCCGATCGAGGTGTTCGTAGCGAAGGCTGCGGCCATGCCCTTGGCCTGTTCCAGGGTGACGGTGGCCACTCGGTGGTCGGCGTGCTGCTGCAGCAGGGCCATGGTGACACCGGGCAGGACAGGAGCGTTGGGCCACACCACGGTGCCCTCCTGGTCGACGAAGGCGACGTTCCAGGTGCCCCCTTCGGAGACGAGCCCCTCGCGGCCGACGAACAAGGCATCGTCGAAGCCCGCCCGCTGGGCCGTCGCGCGGGCGTGCAGGGAGCCGAAGAGTCCGCAGTGCTTGACCTCGGGCAGGTCGCGCTCGTAGACCAGGCTTTTTGCCCGCAGCGGGGGCGGTGGCAGGGCGCCGGCCCCGCGCACGGACACCAGTACGTGCGGCTCATGGGCCCGTGCGGGGTGGCCCAGGTCGATCGCCGGATCGTAGACCGTGATGCGGACGGTGCACGGAAGGGCCCGGGCCTCCAGGGCCTGGCGGACGTACGCGCGGACGCGGTCGGTGTTCAGGTCCGCGCCCCATACGATCTTGCAGTCCCGTGCCAGGCGTTCCATGTGCAGGTCCAGGCCCCGGATGCTGCCATCGGCGTCGACGCGCATGGACGTGAAGTGCCCAACGTTAGTGAGCGACAAGGGAAGCAAGTCGTCTACGGCTGCCGGGTTTCCATCGAGAGTCACCATGCCGCCCAGCATGGCAGGAGTGGCGACTGCGGCGGCACCCTCAACAAACGTACTGACGGGTCAACGTCATGCCGAAGTCATTCCCATGGCGCTGGGCCGGGTGTTCGCTGGTCTGCGCGTGAACACGCTCGGTGAACAACCAGCGGCCTCGGTGGTGCGACGCAACAACTGCGCCAGGCGGCCTCTTTCTTCGAGCTGCGCTCTCCAGGGAGGTCGCACGACGGCTTCTGCCGCACCTGTCACCTGCCGCTGCCCCGATGTACGCGGCCGGGTGAACGGCTGCCGCAGCATTCTCCCGAGTCCCTACGCCCCTTCCTGGCCAGCGGCCGGGCTTCTTCTCCGGAGGGCGAGACGCATGATCGGCGCACTGTCCGGCACCTCCGAGGCGCAGCGCCTGGCTGACGCGTTACGGTTCGTGGCACAGCCCCTGGGCCCCGATGACGATGCCGTAGCGGTCCTGGACTCTCTGCTGGTCGATCCGGTCGGGCTGCGGCAGTGGCTGATGGGACACTGCGCTCGGCATGCCGGTCGAGTTCATGTCACTGGAGGGCTGGATCGGCGGCTGGTATTCGTCGAGCGGCGCGACGGCCGGTGGGCCGTTGCGGATCTTTCCGGCCAGCCGCATGACACACGGGGCTGGCCCGCCTGGGCGGAGCGGCATACCGCCCTCGATGCCCCGGCCGAGTGGCTGTCTGTGGCCAGCCTTGCCCCGGAAGCCCTCTACCGGCTGTCGCGACCGCGTGTCCTGCTGGCCGCCCTGTACCACCCGGAGCACTTTCCCCTGCCTCGTTTTCCCCTCGGCATCAGCGATGTCGCCCGTGCCGCGCGCTCGACGCTGATGGGCGAGGTCACGCTCGCCGATATGCAGCTCGGCACCACCCTTCCGGACCTGATCAAGAAGGTCGGTGATGAGGCCCCCGACATCCTCGGGGTTTCCTCGACGTTCGGGCAGCACAACCTGATGGTCACGCTTCTCGACGCCGTGTATGCACTCGCCGAACCGCCGCTCGTCGTCGCCGGCGGCAGTCTGACCGCCCGCAACGAGCAGCTGGCCCGCCTCCGGCATCACCGACATCCTCGTGATGACGGACGGCGTCAACTCCGGCGTCGAGGACTACGGGTTGTACTCCACCTGGGAAGAGATGGCCGACGCCTGCCGCACCCAGGGGCCCGATCATGTCGTGCGGACCATCCATGAAGCCGAAGCCGAAGATCCCTACGGCCGGCGCTGGCCCCGCTACAAGCGCCACGACGACAAGGCCCTCGCTCATCTCCGCTTCGCCCCGGCCCCCGAGCCGGCCTCCTAACCGTGTCCCGGACCGTGTCCCCGCCATGCGGCAGGTGCGCGGCTCCTCGCTGGGCTGTGTGAGGTCTCTCGGTTCCGACCGAGCTGTCACGCCGTAGGGCCGGCCGCCGCGCCACCCCAGGCGGAGTGCAGTGTCAGCGACCTCCGTGGTCCGCCCGAGCGCGGGTGCCGGGCGGGTCGGGCCGCGAGGTGGCCCATGGTCCTGGACAGCCGGTGGAGCAAGCTCGTCTCGCGTCCTCGGTATACGGATGCCGCGGCGCCGGTGCGGCTGCCTTCCGTTCGAGAGCGGCGGCGCCCGGGAGCCACGAAGGTGACCTCAGCGCGGCCCTCGACCGCTGCGCCGACCGGGTGATGTCCTGGCGCGAGGTGTCACAGCCATCCGAGGATGCCGTTGAAGCGGAGAAGGGGACACTGCCGACCCTGACCCTGAGGAGTTGCGGTATGACTACACCAGAACCGCCGGCGTGGTGGCCCGAAGCACTGCGGGCGCTCAACAAAGCGAATCCCCAACTCTGGGAAATGCTTCATGACGCCCCGGTCGACCCCACTGTGCTGTACCAGACACAGCTCCAGGGTGACGGTCTCTCGATCCTGCAGCTGACAGTACAAGAAGGCCAGTTGCACGGCATGCTGCGCAGCGCCGCTGGGGAGCGTGCGGTGCGTGAGGCCGTTTCTCAGGCGGCAGGTGGTGTCTGGGACGTGAGCGTTTCCCTTGGCACACCGGGCGGGGCGCCCGCCTCGGGAATCGCAGTTGACCAGTCGATCCCCTATCCACGGGGCGAGTACTACCGCGAAATTCCGCTTCTGCATTCTCGCGGTGATGGAAAGTACGGCTTTCTGGTCTGCCCCAGGTGCCTTGAGGCTCGTGTCCACCTCGATGAGGTGCATCTGGTGTTCACCGAGGACTACGAGCCTCTGGACAGCGTCTCCTTCGACCTGCGCCGCGAGGGTCTCACGGCGCAGGACAGCCTCCTCGACGTTCCCTTCGACGAACTCGCGGCCCTGCACGGGACTCGCAACCGCGGTGCGCTCTTGGCCCTGCGTATCCTTTGCGAGTACGGCTGCCCGGAACAGCGGGTGCTGCTACGCAACCACGAAGCCCATGTGCTGGTGGAAAATTCGGCGTGGCCGGAAGACGGTCTGAGCAACGCCGCGCGGTCCGCCCTGGAGGAACTGCGCAGCGAAGCGGTCACGCTGTTCGAACGGGCCCGTCACGAAGCGGGACTCAGCGTGGATCAGTTGCCTCTGGGCGACCTGCCCTCGCGTAGTCCCAGCGCGCGTTGTATGGGGCTGACCGTAAAGGGCCGCGAGTGCACGGCGTACCGACTGCCGTATATCAGCGACCGGTGCGGCTCACATGCCTCGCGGCCCGCGAACGCCCTCAGCCGGCTCGTTGCTTTCCTGAGCACGCTGAAGGAGGAACTGGGCGGCGCCGGATCCGTTTACGGGGAGGGCGTGGTGCGAAGGCGAAGGCAGGGTCTCGACGAGATCGTGAAGTGGATGGAGCCGGCCCCGGAGCCGACCGCCGCTCCGTCCCAGGCGCCGCGCCGGCGGAGCAAGCACCTGCCGACCACCACGGCACGGTTCGCGGCTCATTGCCAGCGATGTGATCACCCTATCGACGTAGGTCAGGTGATCGTGCGAACCTCCAAGGACTCTGCCTGGATTCATGCGGCGTGCCCCGAGGACGCCAAGGACATGTCCGGTAACCCGAGCGAGACGTGCACGTCGGTGGACTGCTGACCGCTGTGGCTGAGGGCCTTGGAGAGGGTTTCGCGGCACGCGCCGGGTGGGAGGCGCCGGAGACCTCGGCGTGGACGTCACCGCCCGCGACGACGACGGCTACCACGGACGCGGCATCTCCCACCCCGCCGTGATGAATGTGCCATTCGCCGCAATTGCGCGGTAAGGAGCCGCTACGCTCCCGCCATGACGACACCTGGTGGGCCCACCCGCGATGCGTCCGTAGTAGTCGCCCAGGACGCGGACGGACATGTCGCCCTGCTCTGCGCCGACTTCCCGATGCACGGCGGTGAATACCTCTTCCTGCCGGGTGGTCGCCGCGAGGACGGCGAGAGCCCCGAGGAGTGCGCCCGCCGAGAACTACGGGAAGAGGCCGGCGTTACCGCCCGCGTCTGGCGCCCCCTCGGCTCCTACGCCATCACCCTGCCCTCTCCCGCCCGGGTCCACCTGTTCGCAGCACGCGAGCTCACCCTGGGGCCCCAGGAACTCACACCGTCCGAAGTCGACTTCAAGTTGAGCTGGTGGCCGATGGACGACGCCCTCAATGCCGCGGGGCGCTTACTTTTGCCGGCCGGACCACTCGCACTGCAGCTTGCACAACGTGGAGCGTGATACCTCGCGCTGAGCGCGTCTGGCCTCTCGGCGACCGCGAAGGCGCCCTCAAGAGTTCCGGGCGCAGCCGCGGTGGGTAGGGGCCGAGCCGCCGGACAGCAAGACCGGCTTGGACGATTCGGTGATCGTCTGCAGCAGGTCACGTTCGTCGGGCCTCAAGGCACTGCGCTCCGTAGTACGGCGACTCGCTGCCGGGTCCTCGCAACGTTTCATTCTCAGGGAGGCACGGGGGAAGGTGTGGTCAACGAGGTGACCGCACTGCGCTGAAGGCAGAGGCGCAGCCGGTTCTGGGCCATCGTCGCCGCCCGCAGCAGGTCACTTCGCAAGGGTTCCGGTACGGTCCCGGCGTCGAGTCCTGCGGTGCGGACGAGGTCGGTCAGGGTTCGGCGCTGACTGATTGTCATCGCGTATCGAAGCTGTGGTTGGGTGAGAGCGTCCCGTGCCGCATAGCCGTCGGTGTGGGCCGTGGCGAGGACGTCTGCATGCAGCGGGGGTACCTGGGTGCTGGGGTGGGGTGCTGCCAGGATCAGCGCGGTGATGCCGAGCCGGGTCCGGAAGACGGTGGTGCCGGGTTTCGGTTGCAGAGCGAGCGCTTTGGTGAGCATGTCGTCGATGTGCGTCGCTGGTACGGGGTCTGTGGCACGTCGGCACAGGACACGCAGCAGGCTCTGGACCACGTCTTCCCAGGGCTCGGCGGGTCGGCTGTCAGTGACCAGGGTGGTCGCCTCGTCGTGTCGTCCGTTCTGGGTACGGGCGAGGATGGTGATCTGTCGGCCGTCGAGGAGAGACGTCCAAGTCCCAGTCCTCGACGGTTCGCTCTTGGCCCTCTGCTGCGGCGGGGCTCGTAGCCACCGCTTCCTCGGACTGCACGGACACAACAACCTCCTCAGAGTTGAGTGCTGCACACCGCCCCGCCCCGAGGCTCGCCCGGGCCGGGGAGCCTATGACCAGGTGATCTCCACGCCCCCGAACCGCTTCGCCACGACTCCTACGGCCGGCTCGGCCGCTCCCTCGGCCAGCGGCACGTACCGGATGCGGGCGGCGCCGCGCCGCCGGTGCTCGGACGCCCACCGCCGCAACAGCTCCACGTACCGCGCGGCGACCATCTGCGCCTCGGGTCCGTGGGCGACCACCCCGCTCTCGAAGCCGCCGGTCTCCTCGTTGGGCCGCTTGGTCCGGTACGCGAAGCTGCCGCCGGCCACCAGAGCGGGGACACCGCGCGTCACCGACAGCCCGAGCACCCCCTGGTCGACCAGGTGCTTGCTCCCGTGCAGCATCACCATCTGAGGCGTACTGCTCACCAAGAACAGCTCCAGCTCGTCCGGCAGGTCGAACGCGGCACCGGACCAGACCTCCAGCCGCGGCCCGTGCACGGCAGCGGCCAGAGCCTCCGCGTCGACCGTCTGACGCTGGTCATCGAGCTGAAGCGTGGCTCCCTCCCCGAGCGGAAGCACCCGCTCCGCGTAAGCGCCGTTCCCTTGCATCGGCACGAAACCGCACAGCCGGTAGCTGGCGCTGACGAGCCCGGTGCCGTCGCGGTCGAACGCGACCGACCGGGTGATCCCCCGCATGCGCAAGGGAACGACGATCCGGCCTCGCTCGGAGATCTGGTCCCGCCACGCCGGCGGGATGTCCCATGCTGCCGCAGTCACCATGATCCGGTCGAACGGCGCGTGCTCGGGCACGCCGGAGCCGGCGTCGGCCAATACGACCTGGACCCGGTCGTAGCCAGCCGCGTCCAGGCAGCCGCGGGCGCGCTCCACGATCTCCGCGTCGATGTCGGCGGTGACCACCGTGCCGGTGTCCCCGACCAGCTCGACGAGCAGGGCCGCGTTGTAGCCGCCGGAGCCTACTTCGAGAACGCGCATCCCCGGCTCGATCTCGGCCTGCTCCAGCATCACCGCCTGGATATGCGTGGCCGACAGCGAACTCAGAGCACGGCCGTCGGCGTCACGTTTGATCACGAGAGCCTTGTTCGCGGCATACGCCGACTCCAGCGACTCCTCCGTCGCGAACAGGTGCCGGGGCACCGTCGCGACCGCCTTCGCCACCGCCTCGGACTGGAGGACGCCCATCTCGTGCAGCTCGCTCACCATGGCCGCGCGGAGCGAGGCCGCCGTGCCATCCGCTTCTCGGACCGTAGACATGACATCACCCTAGACATCCGTGATCGCGTTCCGGGGATAGTTGGACGATCTGGCTCCCGACTCGTATGGGGCGGCGTGATCACGGAAGTTGACGCTGCAAGCACGCGCCAAAGCACGCGGGCCGCGCCGCCCTCGGGAGCACGGGTGGCATGGCCGGGCCGCAGTCTTCCTCGGTGAACAGGCCAGCCTCTGAAGGCCCTCGCCGGGCGGAGTGTCGGGGGCGACGACCGCACTTGCGGAGGGCGAGCTGGGCCGGAGCCTGGCTGGCGAGAACACCGCGCGGACAGATTCGTGCCGCCCCAGTGCCAGTTCACCGGCTGCCAACGTCGTTATCCGCCACGTCCAAGCGACAGCCAAGGTCAGATTGGTACGGCCAAGGCATCGGCGAGATTGTCGCGGTCGGCCGCAGGACACTTCGGTGCGAGTCCGCACTTGGAAAGCGGAATGAAGCGGAAGCGGCAAGCAATGAGCACCTGAACGTCTCTCGTGTGGGGAAGCCTTGGAGCACATGCCGACAGCGGAGAGGGAGCGATGTCCGTGGGCGATAGTTGGGACTCGGCACTCAAGCGGGCTCGGGTGGCACGGAACATGACGCTGGAGGAGACAGCTGACGCCCTGAACGCGATCACTGGGGGTGCCTCGGACGCGAGTCTGATGAGCGCGTGGGAGTCCGGCCGCCGTCGGACCGGCAAGCGGAATCGGGCCGCGTTGTGCGAGCTGTACCGCGAGCGTCCGGAGGTGCTGTTCGCTCATCAGGACGGGGCGGCCACCAGTGTGCTGGAAAGCTCCGGCACCACGGTGGTGGTCAAGGTACTCACCCGCTGGACGGAACTCGTCGAGGCGATGGTGGACGTGGCCACCGGGGCGCGTGAGCACTTGGTCGTCACCGGATCCAGGAGCCGGGAGAAGGCGTATCTGGCGGCGATCGAGACGGCCGTGGCTCAGCGCCCCGACCTGGTCCACTACCGGGTGCTGTACGGGCCGCCGCGGCACCGGGCACTCGGCGACCATCTGGTGCGGCTGCTGGAGTTGCGTGACCCGTCCGCGCGTCGCAATGGCGTCAAGACGCTGCACATCGGGCTCGTCGAGCCCGCGCAGGCGCTGGAGCGCTTCTTCGTTGCCTCCGAGACGCAGGCCGTCGTGCCGCTGCCGAGTTTCCACGGTGCCGAGGGGTTCGACTGCGGTGTTTTGCTCAGTCGCGAGGCGGCCGTCGGGCTGGTCCACCATGGCCGGGAGGCGTGCGCGTCCGCGCGTCCGGTGGAGACGATCGAAGCTGTCCGTGCGCTGCCCGTACGGCACAACTGACCTGTTGAGGGGATGACGTGAGCGAGAACTTGCCGCAGGCCGCCCAGGCCCGGACCGCGTCCGTGGTCGAGCTCGCCCAGGAGCTGATCCGTCGGCCCAGTCGCGGCGGGATCGACGACTACGGGCCCGTCCTTACCGTGCTGGAGAACTGGCTCGCAGTCCGCAGCCTGCCGCACCGGCGCCTGCACGGCGAAGCGGGCGAGCTGGTGGGGCTGCTGGTGGAGATCCCCGGCGGCCGGCCGGGGAAGTGGTGGACGCTGGACGCGTGCGTGGACACCGCCCCGTACGGCGACGAGAGCGCCTGGTCGTTCCCGCCAGCGTCCGGCGACGTCCGGGGAGAGTGGCTGCTCGGCCGCGGCTCGGCGGACTCCAAGCTCGCCGCGGCCATGTTCTGCCACATCGCCGCCGACCTGCTGCCCCGCGCGCCGGAGCTGCACGGCGGGCTGGCTGTGCTCCTGGACGTGGACGAGCACACCGGCGGTTTCGGCGGCGCCCGCGCCTACCTCGCCGATGAGGCCGCGGCCCGCCCGGCCGGCGTGATGATCGGCTACCCGGGGCTGGACGAGGTCGTGGTCGGCGGCCGGGGCCTGTGGCGGGTATCGGTTGCCGTGCACGCCCCGTCCGGGCACTCCGGGTCCAGCAAGACCGTGGTCGGCGCCGTCTCCCGGGCCGCCCGCCTGGTACGCCTGCTGGACTCCGCCGAACTGCCGGGCGTCGACGGCGGCTCGCAGTTCCCGCTGCCGCCGAAGCTGTCGGTGACCTCCATCCACGGCGGCCAGGGCTTCTCGGTCACCCCCGACCGGTGTGAGCTGAACGTCGACGTGCGCACGACGCCCGGCTTCGACGCCCATGACGCCGAGACCCTCCTGCGCAAGGCCGTCGCCGAACTCGACGCGGAGCTGCCCGCCCCGCGCCCGACCGTGATCTCCCTGGTGGCCTCCTGGCCTCCCTTCCGGCTGGGTGAGGACGAGCAGCCCGCCGCTGCCCTGCTGGGCGCCGCCGCCCGTGCGGGGCTGACGGTAGGGTCGAAAACGGCGGGCCCGTCGAACATCGGCAATCTGCTCGCCGGGGAGGGCATCACGGGTGTCACGGCCGGCTTCGGGGTGCCGTACGAGGGACTGCACGGCATCGACGAGCGCGCGCACCTCGCCGCGCTCCCCGCGGTCTACACCGTCTACCGGCAGGCGGTGCTCGACCTCCTCGGCGGCTGACGTCCCAGGGACATCCCAGCTTTCTCCCAGATCCACTCCCAGAAAGCGCCCAACTCCGTCTCTGGGAAACGCAATGCGATCGCGGTGACATGGAGTCAGCACCCCTTCACATCCCCCGATCTCCAGGGAGCCGGTCATGACCGAGCAGACCACCGTCATCCCCCCGCCCGCCGTCGTGGACACCTCCGGCGCGGCGCCGCGCACCGGCGGCTTCGCGCCGCAGGCCGACACCCACCCGGTGGGTACCTTCACCCTGGGGCGCCAGAACGCCAACGACTCGGACAAGTCGAACTACTTCGAATCCTCCTGACGCCCAGCGCGCGTCGCAGGACCCGGGGCCAGCCGTACGGCTGGCCCCGGCCCATGACGATCTGACCTGGGAGGCGGACCGATGGAACATGAATGGATCACCAGCGGCAGTGACGGCAACGGCATGGCCGTCGACGGGCTCGGCGGCGTCCGCAGCGCCCCCGGCACAGTGGTGCGGGCGGCAGCCGAAGGGCCGGCCGCCCTCGCGATCATGGGTGACTGCCCGGCCACACACCACGAGCTGCACGCCGCCCTTGCGGCTGTCCGGGCGGGATACTGGGCCGAACTGACCCGGTGGGCGGGCTCGTACTGGGTGGTCGCGGACAACGGGCGCCAGCAGTTCGTGTGCGGAGATCTGGCCGGCACCCGGGCCGTCTACTACACCCGCGGCGGGCAGGAAACACCATGGGCAACCACGGCGGACTTGCTGGGGCGCCCGCTCGTGCCGGACCTGCCGCACCTGGCGGCCCGGCTGGCCGCGGGCGAGCAGCACTGGCCCCACCGCACCCCGTACGAGGAGATCCGGCTGGTACCCGGCGGCTTCGGGCTGCTGCTCGCGCCCGGAGCGCCGCCGCAGCTTCTCGACATCGCCTGCGTGGAGCCTGTGGAGGATCTGCGCGAAGGCGCCGAGCGGTTCGGGCAGGCGTTCACCGACGCGGTCCAGCACCGGGTTGGCGCCGCCGACGGGCCGGTGGGGGCGGACCTGTCCGGCGGGTTGGACTCCTCGGCGGCCGTCGTGCTCGCGGCCGCTGCCGGGCCCGTGCACGCGGTCACCTACACCGACGGCTACACCAGCGGCGAGGACATGGCCTTCGCCGCCCGCGTCGCCGAGCACACCCAAGTCCAGCACACCGTCGCCGCCGGCACCGGGGAGCAGTTGCCGTTCTCCTTCCCGGCCGGGCAGCCCACCGGGAGCGAGCCGGTGCTGGAGGCGGCGATGTATGCCATGGACGCCGCGTATCTGCGCCCGGTACGCGGGCTGCCGCTGCACCTGACGGGGCACGGCGGCGACATCGTGCTGGACGCCTCCGGCTCGTGCTGGGTCCGCCTCCTGCAGGACGGCCGCAGGCGGGAGGCCCACCGCCAGGCCGTGGCGTACGCCAGGCTGCGCAACACCGCGCCGGGCCCGTACTGGAAGGCCCTGAAGGACGCCGCCGCCCTGGGCCGGGCCGGCTCCCTCGAACGCGCCGCCGAGGTGCTGGAGCGCGGGCCGCTCACACCGCGGTCCGCCGCAGCCGGCTGGTCCTGGTGCCGGATGGGGGCCGGGGCGTCCTGGCTGACCGGCTTCGGCCGTCACCAGGTCGCCCTGCAGCTGCGGCAGGCCGCCGGCGACTGGCAGCCGCAGCGGGCGGACGACTTCGATCAGTGGGCTGCCTTGCGGTCGGTCGGCGCCTCGGCCCGCGGCTGGGCGCCCTACGGCGGTGCGCTGGGCGTGCGAGCGGTGTATCCGTACCTGGACAACCAGGTCGTCCGCGCGGCGTTCGCCGTACCGGCCCTCGCCCGGCGCGGCCTGGTGGCCTACAAACCCCTGCTGCGGGCCGCACTGCCGCAGCTGCCGGCCTGGCTCACCGCCCGCCGCTCGAAAGGGTCGTTCACCGCCCAGCGCATCGCAGCTCTGGCCCGCCACCACGACCGGCTCGATGCCCTTGTGTCCGCCAGCCCGCTCGTGACCAGCGGGCTCATCGCCCCCGCCGCCGTCCGCACGGCGCTCGGGCAGGCGGCCCGGGGGCAGAGCGCCACGGCGATCGCCGACCTGCACCAGCTGCTGGTGACGAGCTGGTGGCTGACCGGCCACAGCACCCCGCTGGAGGCGGCATGCTGACCCCGGCCGACCACATCCACCATGCCACTGGCCCTCAGGGCACGGCCGTGCTCGATGTTCGCCGCGGACGGTGGCTCATGCTCGACGCCGACGCCTCCCGCATCTGGCGCGCCGTCACCGTCCGCGGTGGCACCGCCGGACTCGCCGACGAGATCGCCGTCCCCACCGGGCAAGACCCCCAGCAGGTCAGCGGCCGGATCACAGCGTTCCTCGACGAGCTGGTGGCCGCCGGCGTACTCATCGACACCAGTCGGCCCCAGCGGGCATGGCGCGGGCGGTGGCGCCGGTGACGGTCATGGTCCCGGCCGCCCGGCCCACCGCCCCCTGGCGTGACCGCCTGATCGCCGCGCTCGCGCTGGCCTGCTCGCTGACGGTCGGCCTGCTGCCGCTGCGCTGGAAGATCGCCGCCGTCCGGGCGCTGCGGGGCCTGCCGCACGCCCGCCTGGACCGGCTGCAGGCCCTCCACATGGCGGTCCTGTCGGTGATTCCCGCGTGGTGGCCCGGCCGCATCGCGTGCATGGAGATCAGTTTCGCCACCGTCATCGCGGCCGCCCTCACCGGGCACCAGGCCCACTGGGTCCTGGGCGCCCGCTTCCTGCCGAACGCCGCCCACGCCTGGGCCCAGGTGCCTGACGGCGCCGCCGGCCGGGACACCGGCGACGCCGTGGACCGGCCCTGGACACCGGTCCTGACCGTGCCGTAGCCCCAGCAGAGCGTCACGGACCGCCGTGGTCCGGCCCCGCGCCTCCCCGCCCGGACCACGGCCTCACCCGATCGGATGAACCTCCTGGCGGCGCACCGACGGGCGACCAGGAACAACACCCAGAGCGCGGCGACAAACCCGTTGCCCGGCAGTGGGCGGCGGCTTCTTCATGGGGGCGTGAGCTCTTCTGCACCCTCCTTGCCGCCGGTGGCCCCGGCGGGGCAGCCGCCCGTGATGCGCCTGGCCTGCGACCGGCACTTCGAGGCGAGCGTCAGCCTGTCCACGCTCGCGATAGCGCGGCGCCTGCCGGCCACTCTCGCCCAGGCCGCCCGGCTGGGCTGGCGTACCGACCGCCGCGCCGTCCTGGTCCTGCTCATCTGCCAGATCGGTGCTGCAGCCCTGACCGCGACCGCTCTTGCTGCCACCACCCGGGTGCTGGCTGCCGTCTTCACCGGCCCCGGCATCGCCGCCGGGCTGCGCGGGAACCTGACCGCCGTGGGGGTCCTCGCCCTCGCCGCCTGTGGCCGCTATCTGTTGGATGCTTTCGCCCGCGCGGCAGCGGCCCGGCTCGCGCCGCAGGCCGTACGCGAGGCCGACCTTGAGGTCATCACCGCCGCCACCGCAGCCGAGCTCGCCGCCTACGAAGACCCCGGCTTCGAGGACGCCCACGCCGCCGCCTCGGACGGCGCGCAGAAAACCGGCGACCTCATCCTCGACGCCCAGCTGCTGACCTCCGCCGCGGCCCAGATGGCCGCCGCGGCCACCGTCGTCACCGTCCTGCACCCCGTGACACTGCCCCTGCTGGTCGCCTCGGTCATCCCCTGCGCGTGGGGGGCCGTGCGCGGGGCGCGGATCGAGCACGCCGCACACCACCGCAACCTCGCCGACTCCCGGCTGCGCAGCGTCTTTCGCTCCTACACCACCGAGCGCACCACCGCCGACGAGGTCCGCGCCGGCACCATGGCCGGCTTCCTGATCCGCCAGTACCGCATCGTCTCCGGCCGCCTGGAGGCCGAACAGCTCACAGCGACCCGGCAGGCCCTGATGGTGCAGGGCATCGGCGATGCGCTCACCGCCCTCGGCACCGCCGCGACCTGGGGCGTCCTCGTGCTGCTCGTGGCCACCGGCCGCATGGAGCTGGCCGCGGCCGGGACGGCAGCCCTGGCCGTACGGACATCCGGCGCCGCGCTGAGCACGACGGTCCGGGCCGGGGCCCGGCTGTTTCGCACGTCACTGTCCCTGGACGACTGGGCCCGCTTCCTGGCGGTGGCTAAGCCGTGGGCGGCCCGCCGCGGACCGGCTCAGATCGCCGAGGACGGACCGCAGGTCATCACCGCCACCGGTGTCTCCTTCACCTACCCGGGCGCCGAGCGGCCCGCGCTCGACGGTGTCAGCCTGGATTTCAAGCGGGGTGAGGTGATCGCTCTGGTGGGCGAGAACGGCGCCGGCAAGACCACCCTCGCCCGCGTCCTGACCGGCCTCTTCCTCCCCACGACGGGGTCGGTGCGGTGGGACGGCGTGGACCTGGCCGACGCCGACCCGGCCGCAGTGCTGTCCAAAGTCGCGCTGGTTCCCCAGGACTACACCCGCTGGCCACTGGCCGCCCGCGAGAACATCACCCTCGGCCAGCCCCGCCCCGAAGGCGACACCGCCGTGCACACCGCTGCCGAAGCATCCGGCGCCGACGCCGTCCTCGCCACCCTCCCCCACGGCCTCGACACCTCCCTCGCACGCTCGTGGTGGGGCGGACACGACCTCTCCGGCGGACAGTGGCAACGCATCGCGGTCGCCCGCGCCTTCCACCGCGATGCTCCCGTGCTGGTGCTGGACGAACCGACCGCCGCACTCGACGCCCGCGCCGAGCACCGGATCTACACCCGGCTCAAGGCCCTGGCCGCCGGCCGCGCCACAGTCTTCATCACCCACCGGCTGGCCAACACCCGCCTCGCCGACCGGATCGTCGTCCTCGACCAGGGCCGGGTTTCCGAGATGGGCACATACGAAGAGCTGATGGCGCAGGCCAGAGGCTTCTTCGAAATGGTGAAGTTGCAGGAGGGCCGGGGCTGACCCGTCGACTTGCGAAAGCCGCGATTCGACGGCCGCGCCCGGGTTGCTCCCCGGACTCCCGCCTCCGCTGACCTGACCTTGGCGGCTGTTCGCCTCCGCGCCGCTGGCGCTAGCCCACCGCGGTCCATCCCCACGGCCGAGGGCCACGAGTGCCTCGAATGCAGGCCAGCCGGTACTGGGCCTGTTCCGCCGTTTCTGATGTGTCGTTTGCCACTTGTAGGGCAAAGGTGACAAGTCGCAGTTCTCGGATCGCGCGAAGGACGGGGTATCCCGGCCAAGCCATCACGTCGTACCCGTAGGCGTCACAGAAGCGCTTATATGACTCGCGTGACAGGCTGCCGAAGGTGTCTACGGCCACCGCTGTTGACGTCAGGTCCCACTCGGGGCGCCCCAGGGAGGCGCGCTCGAAGTCCAGCAGAACAGCGCCCTCGGCTGTCACGGCGCAATTGCCTCCCCAAGCGTCGCCATGGATCACACATGAGGGTCGTCCCTCGGGAAGGTTCGACCAGGCTTCGCCCAACTCATCGAGCTGCCCCAGCAGCCAGGATCGGTCCGTTTCAGCGATCACACGGGCCTCGATCAGGCGGTACCGGATCCGGATGAAGGGGTCCATCTCTCCGATGGCGAACGGAGGCTTCGGCAGCTCATGCAGTTGGCGGAGGAGCGGCGCGAGGTCCGACTCGCGCCCGGCCTTGTGAGGCGGCAGCTCCTCCCAGAATGTCGCCGAGCGCCCCCCGACCACGATGGGCTGGTCCATCGCGATGGGGCGGACCGCCGGAACGCGGTGCTGCAGCAGCCAGCGGGCAACGGCAACCTCGCGCGCGGATGCGCCGTCCTGCCCTGCCCGAGCTATGCGAACGACGATCTGGCCTGGCAGGCGCCACAGATCGTTCTCCGCCAGTCGGATGGGCGAGGCGCCCGCCGACGGCAAGCCAGCGGTCGCGGTGATCTCTTCGAGGAGGGCGAAGGACTCTGCGGTGCGCGTGGGCGTCATGTGCCGACGGTAGTACGGATTCGGTCCCGCAATTCGGCCACCTCGGAGATCCGGCTCCGCTGTGCGCAGATTCGTCGCAGGGCCCGTATGTCGTCGATCGCTCGCCGGGAGTTCAGCCGCCCCACCTCATCGAGGGCCCGCATGCCCAGCGCAGCAGCTTCCCTGGGGTCGCCGGTGGCCATGGTCAGCGACGCGAGCTTGGCGCCGGACAGGGCTCGGGAGCGTACGTACGCATCGGTGTGTTTGTCGATGGCGGTCTGCAGGCGTTCTGACGCCCGCTGCGGCGCGTGGCCGCCGATGAGTGTGAGGTCATATAAGGCGTGCCCGGTGTCACCGTGGTGCTGGGCCTCGTCGTAGTACGCCATCCAGGGCGCGTCCTGGCCTGGCCGGGCCTTGTCGACCGCGTCATCGGAGTAGCCGATCGCCGCGAGTGTTTCCTTTATCCGGCCCATCTTCGCCAGTGCTCGCGCAGATGCGTTATGGAGCATCGCTCGTTCCCGGGGTGTCAGCCGGTCAGCGCGCAGAAGCCCGCTCTCAGCGTAGGTGAGTCCTTCGTCGGGGGCGCCCAGCCAGATGGCCTGCCGCGCTCTCCAGTTCAGGGCCGCAGCCCGCAGGTGCCAGTTGTTGGCGCGCTCCGCGCACTCGGTTCCGATTCGGAGGTAGCCCTGAGCGTTGTGGTGCTCGTAGGCGTCGAAGGCGGAGGCACCCATGACGATGGCCAGCCGGCCGACGGCCGCGAAAAGGTCCTTCTTCACCCGGTCGTCGGGGCAGTCCACGCTCAGCAACTCGGTGGCCCAGGCGAAGAGGCCGGTAGATGCCCGGCGGACCATCCCCGCACCGCCGTAGAGGTTGTCCCACTGGGCGAGCTGGTGGGACGCGGTCCAGAGCTGGGCGATCTCTTCTGGACGGATCGTTTTGGGCAGCGGGACGGTCCCGCGCTGCGAGATCAAATGAGCGAAGGTGGCGGGGCTGACGGCGGCTAAGCCGCCTACGGCGAAGAAGGCTCGGCGCTCCACGGCTGACAGGCTCCCATCCGGGATGGATTGCGGGTCAGCCACAAGGATGCCCATTCCATCCATCTCAGAGGCCGACCCGGAAGCCGCAGTCTTCGACTTGTCCGCATCGCGGCGCTCGGCAATCTCCTCTTCGACGCGGCACCACAGTCGGCATAGGGCGCCCCCGGCACCAAGAACCTTGTCCATCTCGGCCACGACTTCGGCAGTACACGATCGCTCGGCCTTCTCGATCCTCACGATCGACGCCCCGCTGAGGTGCACCTTCGAGCCGAGTGCGTTGGAGGACAGGCCCCGGACCCCGCGCCAGTTCCGGAGCTCTTTCCCGAACCAAGCGGCCATGGACTGCGTGTCATCCAGCGCCTTCGGTTTCTGTGGCACGGCTACCACCTCAGCATCTTGATGCGGACAACGGGGCCAGCGGCAGACTGTCCGCATCCCCGGCCCGCGCGGGGACGGTTTCGTCTACGCATGGTGTTTCCTACCCCCCGCCAACGGGGCCTGCCAACCCGCCTGTTCGCGCGAAGATATGTGGCCGACGACGGGCAAGGGGGCTCGCTGTGCTCGGTTTCCATCTGCCGGGCGAGGTCCGTCCTCAGCGTCGCGGCCCGGCACTGCCGAGTACCGGGCCGCGACGCTGAGGAGCTGTATGGCTCAGCGGGAGCCGAACGCGCCGGCTTTGACCCCTCCGATGAAGGACACCCAGGCGTCCTGCGGGAAAAGGCGGAACGGGCCGTCAGGGTCCTTCGAGTCGCGTACGGCGACCGCCTGGTCGGTGAAGGCAGCCTCTACGCAGTCGGTGCTCGGCTGACCGCTGTAACTGCTCTTGAACCAGTTGAACTGGTCAAGCTGATGGTTCACTTCATTCCTCGCTCTTCAGGTGCTGCTTGCGGACCTCGGCGATCATCTCGGCCGAGGAGTTCGGGGGCAGGGCCTCGCCGAGCAGGTACTCGAAGGCCGCGGCGCACATGGTGAGCTCTTCCGGTTTCTCCAGGTAGAGCGATCCGCTGATGGTCTCGGTGTAGACGACATCGAGGTTCGGGTCCGGCCCTCCGATGGTGATGAAGCCGCTCAGCGCCCCCGAATAGGCGCCTCGGGCGAAGGGCAGGACCTGGATGGTGATGTCGGGGTCCTCCGCGCGTTCCAGCAGGTGGTCCAGTTGAGCGGCCATCACCGTCGGCCCGCCCACCGCCCGGCGGATCACAGACTCGTCCAGGATGACCCGGTAGCGCGGAGGGGCGTCCCGTCGAAGGAGCGTCTGACGCTGCATACGGGTGTTCAGAAGGGCCGCGAGGTCATCCGGAGCCACTTCATAGCCTGGGGTCGCGGTGATCCCTCGGGCATAGTCGTGCGTCTGCAGGAGGCCGGGGACGACGCTCGATGCGAACTGGCTGATGCGCTGAGCTTCGCTTTCGAGGGCGATCAGCATCCCCAGGTCGCTCGGCATGGAGCTGACCTGCGACACCCACCAAGCGTCCGTGACCTTGGAGTTCTTCGCCAGCTCTACAGGTGCAGCGCGCTCATCGTCCGAGGCGTTGTAGGCCCGGCACAGGTGATCGACCTGGTTCCACCGGACGTTGCCCTTGGCGGTCTCGTAGCGGCTGACCGTTGCTTTCGATATCCCGGCCAGTTCACCGGCCTCTTCCGCTGACAGACCTGCAGCTTTGCGCAGCGCCTGCAAGCGGAAGCCGACCTGGCGGCGCCGCGTCGTCGGCCCGGATGCCGGGGCCGGGCCGCCTGCACCGGCGGTGGCGCTCGTCTTCTTCATCACTTCAGCCCCCTCGTCCGCATCCCACCAGTGTCAGTGCTGGCTCGCCGGAGCCACAAGAAAGTTACACGGCGGAACAGGACTGCTCTGCGCAACCCCATCGCGGATCGCTCATGCGGACAGTTCCGCCGTGAGCGTTACATGCAGAGCGGTCAGCGCTGTATACTCCGTCGCTATCGGCAGCCACCCAGACCTCGCACCTGCCGGTCATGGAACTCGCCTCACGTGCTCACCCGTTCGCACCGGCCCTCGGAGACACATATGACCAGCTCATCGGCGCCAGAGCTTTCTCCGGCTTGCGCTGGTGCGACGGCGTTGTCGGGCCTTGACGCAGCGAGTCGCGTGGCGCGGCAGTACGCCGGCGGGGAAATACGCGTTTGGGACGGCACATCCTCGTCTCGGGGCCGGTCGTCAGAACGCGACGCCGCAGCGCGCGGCGCGTCGATGCCGGCGCTCGCGTATATGTCCTGGTCCACATGCCCTCTGCCCAGGGCGTTCTGTGGGCTGTCGGTCGGCGACGTCGGTGTGGCCGGCCACCGAGCGCAGGGTTTCATCGCGCGGTGCTGGCTGGAAACCGCCGCGCGCGCTGACACCGCGTGGCTCCAAGTGCCGAGCGCTGAGTCCGCGACGGACGAAGCTCTGCTCACGAGCCCGGGCCCTTTCGACCGGTCCCTCGGCGAAGTGTGCTCCCTCTCCCCCGACGGCGAGCGGACCCTTCGCGAGCAGGACGGATTCCGCAGCCCGGGCGGCCGTCCGAGCCCCCCAGAGGACGTGATGACAACGACTGCCGCACGGCGCCGCCGCGCCCCTCGTCGTGACGCCGAACTGATGAATGCTCGATTCCCCATCGAGAAACGGCCTCCAGACGATGAGCCCCCCGCTCAGGACAGCGCGCAGGTCAGCGCGATGAGGCGCCGGACCCGCGTATGCCTGGTTGGTCACGGTTTGGCTCACCTGGTGGACGCAGCCGAGCTGGTCGTCTCCGAATTGGTCAGCAACGCCATCCAGCACAGCGGAGGTTGCGAGATCACCGTGGTCCTTGCCCTTCGCGATGGCTTCTTGCGGATCGTCGTGCGTGACGGAATTACGGGATACCAGCCGGTTCCCGCTTCGTCCGGTGACGCCGACGAGCACGGCCGCGGTCTGTTCCTCGTGCAGTCGATCGCCCACGAGAGAGGCGGCTCGTGGGGCACCAGCGATAACGGCGCCGCGACTTGGTGCGAACTGGCGGGCGCCGATGCCCGTTCGAGATCCGCGCCCCTTCTTCCCCTTCTCTCCAGGAAGCCGACCACATGACCACGGACATCCCCGCGCCGCCCGGTGTGGCGAGCCCGGCACACCAGCAGGACCCGCGTCAGGCCGTCGTCGCGGCGCTGGAAGCTGCCGGTGCCACGGTGGAATTCCCCGCTCCGGGGGCACCGGCCTTGGAGGTCACGGCGCGCTTGAGGTATTCGGCGCTGCCCTTGGCCAGCGTGAATCTGGCGCCCCTCCGAAAGGCGCAGGCCGCCGAGATTCTGCGCCAGGCCCTGATGCGGCGCGGCGTCGTCGCGCACATCATCGCCCTCGACGGCCCGGAGGGTGCCTGGCGCACGGTGGTGCGCCCGAGCAGCGTGCAGGACGCCATCCGTCTGGCCGACGCCGTCGTGGAGCAGCTGCCGCCGGTGTACGCCGCCGCGCACCGTCTGCGCACCGCGCTGCGCGCCGCCGGACTGGAGCAGCGTGTCACGGTCGACGGCTCCTGGGAGGTCCCGGCCAGCCGGGTGGTGCTGGGCCGCATCCGGGCAGACCTAGCGGGCCGGCTGCTGGCGCTCCTGGAGGCCGCCACCGACGCCGTTTCGGATCACGAAGGCCAGCTCGGGGACCTGCCCCAGCGCTTACTGCGGCTCGCCGCGACGGTGGACGCGAGCTGCGGGCATTGCGGTCAGGCGGCCGGGCTGGACCTCGGCGATCTGGAGCCTGCTCAGGCTCTGCGGCTCGCCGAGGCCGTGGCCGCGCGCCTGCCCCGATGAGCGTTTCTGCTGCCTGTCAGCGACGGACCGAGGAGAAAGCCGTGGAGCGGACCGCGCCGAGGGAGTTCCTTGACGCCGACGGCAACCCGGCCATCGCCGTCGACGGTGTCCGGATGTCGTACGCCTGCCGCCCGGAGTGCACGGTGGTCACCTTCACCGGGATACGCGGGGGGCTGGATCTGTACAACGCTCCCGTCTTCCGGGACCGGCTGCGGGACCTGGTGGCCGGCGGCTGCGGCGACATGGTCATCGTCTTGGCGGACATCGGCTACGTCGATGAGACCGCCCTCGGTGCCTTCGTCTTCGTCCGCAAGCGCCTGCGCCGTACGGGCCACGGCGTGCGCATCGTGGAGGCCGATCCCGGCAGCCACCTCCGCAAGCTGGTGCGCCAGACGGGTATGACCAGCATCTTCCCGCTGTTCGACCGGCTGGAGGACGCTCTGGCGGAGCTGGCTGGGAACGGCGCGGGGACGGGTGAGGCCGCCAGCGCGCGGGCCGGCCGGACAGCTCCCACCGAACACCGTGCGCACAGCGGCGGCCCGCCCGGCACCTGACCCGCACCCCTTCTGTTTCTGGCACCACTCATCTTGTCCGCGGCCCGGCTGGCCGGACCGCGGCCTCTGTACCGGAGAGATCTTCATGTCAGCCGCCACCACCACGTTGCCTTGGTTCGTCCGCTTCGACGATCGGGCTGCGGCAGCGCACCGCACGCCGGAGTTCCCCCCGGCCACGGTCCAACTCGGCTTGCGAATAGGGCTGCAGGCAGTGGAGGACTTGCTCGCGGTCCACCACCGTGTCGGGCCTGTGCTGTGCTGTCTGGTCCACCACCAGGTGCTGGTGCCCGTGCCGGCGCAGGCCGCCGACCGGTGGCACGCGCCGCAATCGGTGTGCAGCCCCCTGATGCACTGCGCGACCGCTTCCGCCGGATCCCGCTGCCACCGGCTGTGGCTGGACCCCGGTCGAGGAAGCAGCACCACCACCGACAGCCGGGCGTTGCACGACGCCTACCTGGCCCGGCGTGGGCGGCACGAGGCAGGGCCCCGGCCCCCGGCGAGCCACTTCGAGCGCCGTCCGGCCCTCGCACCAGGCAGACCTCCTGCCTGGTGACGCCCGCAGTACCGCTGTCCACCCGCTCGTGCACATCTCAGTTCAGCTCGTCCGTGAGGTTGTCATGCCTGTCCTTGTCCCGACGTCGGCTACCGGTGCGCCTGCCGCGCGCCATCGGGCGGCGCCGCACACCACCGTCACCTTCCGGGCGCTCACCGCCCTCGCCCTGGTCCTGATCGTCGGGACCGCCACCTGGCTGTCCGCTCCGTTGGCGGTCTGGAAGGCCATGGCCTGGTGCGTCGCGGTGGCGGGGGCTGTGGTCGTTGTGCTGGTCACCGTGATGGAGCTCCGTGTGGCCCGGATATCCCGGGAGCGCCGGGAGGCGAATGCCCGGGCCGCTCGGCTGCAAGGAGAGGTGGCCCGGGTCCGGGACGAGGTCCGCTGGGTCGGGGCCCGGCTGCTTCCCGAGGTTCTCCGGCGTCTGGAGCAGCGCGAATCCGCCCGGACCATCATGGAGCGGCTCGATGCCGAGCGTGCGCTGCCCGAGGACCAGGAGGTGCGGGATCTGGTCGAGGCGGTGGTCACGGCGGTGTGCCGGGAGCGGCGTGAGCGGGACGGTGCGGTGGATGTGCTGCGTACCTGTGCCAGCGGGGTGCAGACCGGCGTGACCGCTCTGCTCGCCCTGCTCTCTGACCGGGCGCGGCCGTACCAGGACGGCCGGCTCGAAGTGATCACCTGCGCGGATGTTCTTGAGGATTTCAATGCGCTCGATGCCCGGCTGTCGCGGCTGGGACGCCACAGCCAGGCTCTGCTCGCCTTGACCGATGCCCGCACCGTCGGCCGCCGGTGGCCCCGTCCCATTGAGGTGGAGCGGATCGTGCGGGCCGCGGTCGGGCAGAACGAGGGCCATCAGCGGGTGCGGTGGTCGATCCCCCAGGACGCCCGGCACGCGGTGCACGCCCGAGCGGTCAACGCGGCCATTCACACCACGTCTGTGCTGATCGACAACGCGCTGCGGTACAGCCCCCCGAACACGCAGGTCAGTGTGAGCGTCATGCCTCTCGCCGCCGGGCTGTCCATCCGTGTCGAGGACAGCGGGCTGGGCCTGCCTCCCGAGACACACGAGCGGGTGGCGCGCACGGTGGACCTGGACCGCTGCCCGCGCACCTTCGCCGAGCTGTCGGGAGCCCAGCTCGGGCTGGCCAGCGCCCGCAAGGCAGCCGAACGCTTCAGCATGAGGATCGCCTTCGGCATCTCGCACCGGCTGGGCGGGACCGAGGCCAGCGTCCTCATCCCCTGGGAGTGGGTGACGGCCGTGCCCGCGGACCGTCCGTCGCCGCCTGCCGCACCGCCGCAGCAGCTTCCCCCCGCTTCGGAACACCCCAGCCACCCCCTCGCGCTGTCGCACGCCGACGAACACCCGCCTGCAGCGTCACCCCCGCCCCCGTCCGGTTCCGGCCTGCGGCTGCCCGTCCGCAGGCGGGGCGCCACGCTGCCTTCGCCACGCCCGCAGACCACCGCCGACGCCGAAGTCCCGCTGCGGCCGGACACCGGCCGGCGCATGGGCGCCTGGCGCGCTGCCGTGCGGCCCGCACCGCCCTGTTCCCCCTCCACCGACACCCCGGAGACCTCCGCATGAGCACCCCCGACCTGGCCTGGCTGATGACCCAGCTGCGCAACGACCTGCCCGGCTGCCACAACGTGCTGCTGACCAGCAGCGACGGGCTGCTGAGGGCATCGGACGAGCACTTCGAGAGGGGTAAGGCGGAAACGTTGGCGGCACTGTGCAGCAGCCTGGTCTCCAGCAGCCTGGCCTTCGGCAAGCTCTACGACGAAGGCCGCTCCCTGCGCACGGTGGTCATCGACCTGAAGCGCCACCAGCTGGCCGTGGTCAACGCCGGAGCCGGATCGATCCTGGCCGTCGTCGCCGACGCCGACGCGGATCCCGCGATGATCGGCACGGCCATGATGCAGATGGTGGAGAAGCTGGCGGAGCACCTGGGCACCGCGGCGCGGGCCCCGGAGCGCACCTCGTCATGAGCCGCCCGGACGTGCCCGACCGATGGTTCGTGATCACGGGCGGACGCACCCGCCCTGACCACGCCCTTGATGCGATCACCCTCGTCGTCACCGAACGCGGGGACACCGCGGGGCTCCAGGGCGAAGAGGCCCGCATCATCGCCCTGTGCCACAGGCCGCTGGCCGTCGCGGAGATCGCCGCCCGCCTGGAGGCGCCGCTGGGCGTGACCAAGGTGCTCATCTCCCGCCTGCTCGACGAGCACCGGGTCCATACCCGGGCCCCGGCCCTCACCGCCGCCTCCGACGACAAAGCCCGACTGTGCGAAAGGGTCCTCCGTGGTCTTCAAAAGCTCTGATCCCGCCCCGGACGTCCTGTTGCCGGCGAGCGCCAGCATGGCGGCCAAAGTGATCGTCGCCGGGGGCTTCGGCGTCGGCAAGACGACCTTCATCGGCGCCGTCAGTGAGATCACGCCGCTGAGCACCGAAGCGGAGATCACCGAAGCGAGTACCGGCGTCGACGATGTCGCCGGCGTTCCCGGCAAGACGACCACCACCGTGGCGTTCGACTTCGGCCGCAAGACCGTGGACGACGGCCTCGTGCTCTACCTGTTCGGCACGCCGGGACAGGAGCGCTTCAGTTTTCTGTTCGACGGCCTGTTCGCCGGTGCGCTGGGAGCGGTCGTGCTGGTCGATACCCGCCGGTTCGATGCCGCATTCGTCCACATCGACCAGTTCGAGGCCGATCAGGTGCCCTTCGTCGTGGCGCACAACGTGTGGGCCGGCGAAGACGACACCTACTCCCTCGCGGACATCCGGGAGGCGCTGGACCTGGACAGCGGGGTACCGCTGATGCGCTGCGACGCCCGGGAGCCGGGCTCCGCCCGGCAAGTCCTCATCAACTGGGCCACCCACGCCGGCGAGTTCTACGCGGCCCCGGCCGGTCAGGAGCCAAGCCGTGTCTGATCCCACCTTGGGCCCTGCGCTGGTTGAGCTGCCCGCCACCCACCGTGGCGCGGTGTGCCTGGGAGATCCGCGCTACCAGAGCGATTCCGCGGCCGTCTTCCGTACGCTGCGCCAGGCCCACGGTCCGCTCGCCCCGGTGCTGCTGCACGGTGGCGTCCCGGCCTGGCTGGTCCTGGGCTACCGCGAGCTGCTGTGGGTGACCGACCATCCGGACACCTTCGCGCGCGACTCGGCCCGCTGGCGGCTGGGCCACCAACTGCCGCCCGACTGGCCGCTGTGGCCGCTGCTGGGCGGCGGCCAGGCCGGCCACTCACTGATGTACGCCGAGAAGGAAGCGCACCGTCGGCGCGCCGGCGCGCTCAACGCTGCCCTCGACGGCATCGACCGCAAGGAGTTCGCGGCGCGCTGTGAGGAGTTCGGCGAGCAGCTGGTGCGCCGCTTTTCCGCAGTGGGCCGTGCCGAGCTGATGGCCGACTACGCCATGCGGCTGCCGGTCATGGCGATGAGCTGGGCTCTGGGGGTGCCGGCCGAGTACGGCCCGGTTCTGGTCGAGGACTTCGTCACCATGATCGCCGGGGGGCCGGACGCGATCGCCGCGCATCAGCGCTCGCGCGAAATGGTCGCCCGTCTCGTCGACGACAGCCGTGGCCGGCCCGGCAGGCACGTCACCGCGCGGCTGGCGGCCGACGCCGCGGGCCTGAGCCGTGAGCAGCTCGTCGAGGATCTGCTGGTGACGCTGACGGCCGGGCATCAGACCACGGCCTATCTCATCGGCAACGCGCTGCGGCTGATGCTCACCGACGCGCGTCACACCGATGCGTTCCTGCGCAGCCACCTGCCCGTGCAGGAGGCGATCAACGCGGTGCTGTGGGACGACACTCCCACCCAGACCTACGCCGGCCGGTTCACTGCCCGTCCGGTCTCCCTGGGCAGCTACACCCTGCCCGAGGGCGACCTGGTTCTGCTCGGCTTCGCCGCCGCCAATCGGGATCCGTTCATCCGCCCGGACGTGAGCGCCGACCTGGACGGCAGCCGGGCCTATTTGTCCTACTCCCACGGTGAGCACAGCTGCCCGCACGCCGCCCGGGACCTGTCGCAGGTGATGGCTACCACCGGCATCGACGTGCTCCTCGACGCCCTGCCGGGCGTGCGCCTGGCCTGCCGTCCAGAGGAACTGCGCTGGGATCCCTCGATCTGGATGCGGGGCCTGAAAGCCCTGCCCGTGTGCTTCTTCCCCGCCCCGTAACCCCGCCCTTCTTCGGAGACCTCCATGGACCTGTCCCCCGCCATACCCGCCACGGCCGGCCAACCACTGAGCCTGAAGCGGCCCGTGCTCGTCCTCGACCCGGCCAGCCCCGACATGCACCGCGACGCCGCCCGGATGCGCGCCGCCGGGCCGGTCGTGCCCGTCACGCTGCCCGGCGACGTGGCGTGCTGGGCCGTCACCCGCAACGCGAGCGCTCGCATCATCCAGAGTGACCCCGGCACCTTCAGCGCGGACCGCGCCCACTGGCGCGCCCTGAAGGACGGCGAGGTTCCCGAGGACTGGTCCCTGCGGGGGCTGGCCGTCCCGCGCCGCAGCCTGGTCACCGTCGACGGCCTGGACCACCGCCGGCTGCGCAAGCCGCTCGCCAGCGCCTTCACCGCGCGCCGCGTCGAAGAGCTGCGGACA
Source organism: Streptomyces paromomycinus (assembly GCF_003865155.1). Taxonomy (NCBI): domain Bacteria; kingdom Bacillati; phylum Actinomycetota; class Actinomycetes; order Kitasatosporales; family Streptomycetaceae; genus Streptomyces; species Streptomyces paromomycinus. The sequence goes on from NZ_BHZD01000001.1 coordinate 1,847,706, forward strand.
TACATCGAGACCACCACCGCCCGGCTGCTGAACGTGCTGGCGGCCACCGCCGCAAACGCGAGCGGCGGCGTCGTCGATTTCCGCAAGACGCTGGCGTGGCCGCTGCCGATGACCGTCATCAGCCACCTGCTGGGCGTACCGCAGCGCGACCACGCAGACCTGCGCCGGTGGTGCCAGGTGATCTTCGACGACACCCAGGACCCGGCCGACGCGCTCATGGCGTTCCACGACTACCTCACCCGCCTGGTCGCACTGCGGCGCCGCGCCCCGCAGGACGACCTGATCAGCGCGCTGCTGAGCCTGCCCGACGACCAGCAGCTCACCGACGAGGAGCTGATCCCCACGGCGCAGGTCCTCGTCATCGCCGGGCACGAGACCACGGTGCACCTCCTGGTCAACGGCGTCCGCGCCCTGTGCGGCCACCCGCAGCAGCTGGAGTTGCTGCTGCGCGGCAAGGTGAGCTGGGAGACGGCGGTCGAGGAGATCCTGCGCTGGCAGCCGCCCACCGCGAATTTCCTCGCCCGCTTCGCCACCCGCGACGTCACCGTGGACGGCGTGGACATCGCCGCCGGGGACATGGTGATGCTCTCCTACATCGCCATGGGCCGCGACGAAGAGCGCTACGGCCCGGACGCCGGCCGGTTCGACATCAACCGCGTTCCCCGCAGTCACCTCTCCTTCGGGTACGGGACGCACCGGTGCCCCGGAGAGCGCCTGGCCCGCCTCGAAGGCGCCCTCGCCCTGCGCGCGTTGTTCACCCGCTTTCCCGGCCTCGCGCTGGCCGACCCGCCGCCCCGCTCGCCCAGCGTGCTCATGAACTCCTACCCCCGCCTCCCCGTCCGCCTGACACCGTCCGCCGACCGGCCGACGGCCGACACCCCCGCGGAGGTGTGACGATGCCCCGCACCCCGGCCGGTATCGCGGCGACGGTCCACGGGCCCCGGCGGCCGCGCTGCGTCATCCGCCCGGCGGAGTACGCCGACCGCCACGCCCTGGAGCAGGTCGTCGCCCGGTCGACGCACTGGATGGACCACCGGCCCCGGCCCGCCACGCCCGGCGGCTGCCCGCTGCTGTCGATGCTCGGCGCGGTCGACCGGGGCCATCCCCTGACCTGGCTGCTGCTGGACGGCACCACGATCCGCAGCTGCGCGCTGGTGCTCAAGAATCCGATGCGCGATGAGCGCGGTCGGGACATGCCCGGCGGGGCGCTGTGGATCGACGACCTGTACGAGGACCGCGACGGACCGGACCGCGACGGGTACGGGCCGCATCTGGTGGGCTGGCTCGTCGACTACGGCGCGCACAAGCACGTGCAGTGGCTGGCCGCAGACACCGCCGATGAGGCGGTGGCCGAGGATCTCGGCGACCGCTACGGCCTCGAAGTCCTGCCCACCCCCACGTCGGCCTTCCTGCTGCGCCGCCGCACCCGGCGCCTGCCCCGGCTGACCGGCACCGTCCACGCCCAGCTTCCGCCATGCGTGCGAAGACGAAGACGCCTGTGACGAACTTCCGCAGGCGGTGGGGGCAACCACCGTCGCGCGGGCGGGCACGGCAGGTCCGTGCCCTGGCGGCCGTCTCCCCGTGACGGCTGCCGCCCTCCCGAAGACCACGCCTGCCCCGAGTCGGGCGTGCCCTTCGGGAGGCAGCGGCCCTGCCCCGCCCTTGGTGGCGATGGCGGGGCGGGGCCGCGCCGCAGCCGTCCCGGCCGACGACGTCCGGGACGGCACCCGGCCGCTCCGCCGTGGGGACGGGCTGGCCGGGTTGGCGCCGGAATCCGGGTTGGGGCTGTCCGGCGCTGCGGCACACGGGCCGGCCCCGGCAGGGCTGACAGCAGGGGACACCCCTGGCCGGGGCCGGCCCTCCCCTTCCTTTTCCGTCTACGAGGAGTGCGCGATGACAGGCCACGTGATCACCAGCCTCACCGGCACCGGTCAGCGCGCCCTTCCCGGTTTCCCGGGCGGGCGAGAGCGCCGTCGCGGGAAGGGCGCGGGCCTCGTGCACCCGCGCCGGGTACGGCCGGCCGACCGCCCGTACCCGCCGCCGCCCCCGGTTCGTGCCGCTCCCGCCTTCGCTGAGGCGGGAAGATCCGGGACGGCACCGTGCGGCTGCCACCTGATCAGGGCCGGGCTGCAGCCAGGCCGAGAGGGGCACGCTCGGCCCGCCGGCCCGCCAGGGCTCATCACCCTGGCGGGCCACCACGGCCCCCACCACACACCCGTACGGCTTCCCGGACGGCCGCTGCCCACCGGCGCCGCGCTGTCCGGGAGACGCGGTGAGGCGGCACAGCACCGTCATCGCGCCCGCGCGGCTCCTTGCGGGTCACATCCGTCCGGGCCCGGCCCGAAGGAGCAGCCGGCCCGCACCCCCACGGCTTCAGGGAGCGGGCCGGCGCACGGGATCACCACAGCACACCTCAATCCGACGGGCCGTCCTGACCGCACTGCCGGCACGCCGCCTGACCGCCCACTGCCCCAGCCGCCCACAGCCTTCCTGCCGAAAGGGAACGCCACGGTGAACCCGCGCGATGCGCTCCGGCCCGAGCCCCGGACCTGCCAGTCCACTCCGGAGGGCACGCTGAGCCCGTGGCGGTTCGGCCCGGGGGCAGCACCGGCCGCCGACCAACAACGCCGGGCCGCCCGGTTCACCGTCGACGCCCTGGGCGCGGCCCTGTCCGGCGGGCAGCTCATCACGCGCCCGCGTCTGATCCACCTGGCAGTCGTACGGGGCCTGTGCGCCGGCCCCCCGGCCATGGACATCACGCTCCCGCCCGCCCAGGGCCGTCTGCTGACGGCGCTGGCCGCGGGATGGACGCTCAGGGAATTCGCGGTCGCCTGCGCCCTGTCCATGGCCGAGGCGCAAGACCTGCGGGTGCTGCTGCGGGCCTCGCTGCGCTCGCGCACCGACGAGCACGCCGTCGCCCGCGGCCACCGGGTCGGCGCGCTGCCCCGCCGGGAGGACCTGAGCGTCCCGCCCCTGTCGGCGAAGGCGGGCCGAGCGGCATGACCACCCGGCTTCCGGACCCCACGCCGCAGGCCCTGCGGTCGGCGCAGCGCCTGCAAAACCTGCTGGGCGCCGCCCCGCCGCCCCCGGCCCCTGCCGAACGCCGGTGCCGGGACGGCGCACCGGACAGATCCCCGGCCCCCATCGCTCCACGAGACGGCCGGTCCCCCTGAGCCCTCCGTCGACCACCACCCCCCGTACTGCTTGCATCACCTCTGGAGAGCGTCCACGATGTCCCACTCCGCCGAGCCGGCACCCGCGCAGCAGGCCCCGCGCGGCATGTCGCCCCAGGTCCGCGATGCCGTGCGCCGTCAGCTGACGGCCATGGCCGCAGAAGATGACCGGCTGATGCGAGAGGTGCACGCCCTGCCCGGCGCCGCCCACCGCCGCCAGCATCTGTACGGCGCCTGCGCCCTGCACACTGCCGAGCTGCGCCACCTGGTCAACTATCACGGCTGGCCGACCGCCGTCCTGGTCGGCGGCGAGGCTTCCGTGGCCGCCCTGAAGATCCTGCTGCACGCGCCCGAGAGCGACCGGGCCTTCGTGCTCTCCTGCTGCGGTCTGATCCAGGCGGCGGTCGCCGAAGGCGCCTGCGACACGGCCTACGGCGCCTACGCTCACGACTTGTCCGCCGTCCGCCAGGGCCGACGCCAGCGCTATGGCACTCAGGTCGACCCCCGGCTGCTGCGGCCCTATCCGATCGAGGACCCCGAGGGCGTCGAGGCACGGCGCTCCGCCGTCGGGCTGCCGCCCTTGAGCGGCGAGCTGGCCGCTCACCAGCGGCGCCGTCTCCTCATCTCCTGACCCTCGCCCCTCTCTTCGTCAGCATCCGAGCAGCGAGAAGGATTCATGGACCACCTGCCCCACGGGCCATCTCACCGATCCGCCGGGCCGCAGGGTCGCCAGCCGGGCCCGGACCGAGGGCACCTGCCGGCGACGGACGCACCTGCCGCACGCCAGCCCCAGTGCGCCGGTGTTCAGGTCCCCGCGGCGGGCCTCTACACCGAGGACGACTTCGTGCTCGGCCTGTGCGATGCCGAAGTGCCGGGCACCGCGAACGCCTTCGCCTTCTTCTTCGGCGGCGACGGCCCCGAAGCCCGCACCTTCACCTGACACGCACGCCCAGACAAGGGACAAGAACAGACATGAGTACTCGGCTGCGCTACCAGTGTGAGCAGTCCGCTCTGGTGCGGTCCGTGCACCACCCGGGCATCACGGTGCCGCCCTGGCCCGACCTGGCCGACACCTCCCCCGCGGGCGTCGAGCGCTGGGCGGGCTGGATTGGGCAGGTGTGGGGAACCGCCGTCATCGCCGACGCCGTACGCCACGCCAGCCCGGGCCTCGCCCGCGAACTCGACGCCCTGGTCGCGGATCCGGCACCCGGCGACGCTGCCGCCGTCTCCAAGCTGCTGCTCGCCCTGGCCGGATACCTGCTGCGCCTGCAACACCGGGCCGCTCCGTTCGGCTTGTTCGCCGGGGTGAGCGAGGCCCGCTTCGGGCCGCGGACCACGGTGCGCTGGGGCACCGAGCACCGGGCCGTGGCCCAGGCCGACGGCACCTGGCTGGCCCACGTGATCACCACCCTGGAGGCCCTGCCCGAGGTCCGGCCCCTGCTGACGGTCGTGGCCAACACCATCGCCGTCGTGCGCGGGGACCGCCTCGTGGTCCCCTGGCGTCCCCGGCGGCCCGGCGCCCGGACCACCGCGGTCCGGGAGGTCTCCGTGCGCCACACCCCGGCCGTGCGCGCCGTCCTGGAGATGGCCAGCGCCTCCGTTGCGTACCGGGACCTGGCCCGCCGCCTCGCCGAGGACTCCCCGGACGTCGATGCACGCACCGTCTGCGCCCTGCTCGACGAGCTGATCGCCCACCACGTACTGATCAGCTGCCTGCATCCGCCGGCCACCGAGCCCGACGCCCTCGGCTGCCTCCTGGGCCGCCTGGAGAGCATCGGCGTGCACCAGGTGCCGCCGGCCGCCGAACTCATCGCGGCCCTGCGTGCGGTCCACGGCCTGATGTCCGAGCACAACCGCCTCCCGGCCTCCGCGGGGCGCGACCACCGCAGGGCGCTGACACAACGGATGCGCGAGCACGCTGACGTCGCGGAGCCGCTGGCGGTGGACCTGCATCTGGATGCCGAGGTGCAGCTGCCGCGCGCGGTGGCCTGGGAGACCGAGGCCGCCGCGGCCGTCCTGGCCCGGCTCACGCCCTCCCCCTACGGCGTCCCCGCCTGGCACGCCTACCGCGGCCGCTTCCTGGAGCGTTACGGGCCGCACGTGCTGGTCCCGCTGCTTCAGTGCACCGATCCGGTTACCGGCATCGGCCTGCCGGCCGGCTTCCACAGCGCCGCCCCCGCACCGCGGCCCCCGCTGTCCTCCCGCGACCGCCGGCTGCTCGCCCTGGCCCAGCAGGCCGTGCTCGAAGACCGCGACATCGAGCTGGACGACCGCCTGATCGAGCAGCTGGCGGTCGGCGATCCGGCACGTATGCAGATCCCGCCGCACACCGAGCTGCTGGCCGAACTGCACAGCCCTTCCCCCGCCGCGCTCGACCACGGCGACTTCGCGCTGATCCTGCGCGGCGTCTCCCGCGGCTACGGTCACCTCAGCGGAGGCCGGTTCGCCGCCCTGCTCGCCCACGACCCGGCCAGCGCCCTGCTCACCGCGCTGGCCCGTCCGCCCGCCGGTACCGCGGGCGCGCTGCCGGTCCAGCTCGCCTTCCCCTCCCTGGCCTCCGGCGCCAGCCACCTCGCCCGCCTGCCCCGCCTCCAGCAGCACCTCGTCAGCTTCTCCGAGCACCGGGCCCCGGAGCCGGAGAACACGTTCACCCCCGACGACCTCGCCGTGCTGTGCGACGGCCAGCGCCTGCACCTGGTCTCCCGCTCGCGCGGCCAGATCCTCGATCCGTCCATCCCGCATTCGCTGCAGCGGCAGTGGCACACCCCCTGGCTGGGCCGTTTCTGCGAGGAACTCGCCCGTGGGCACACCGCGGTGCTGACCGCGCTGGTCCGGGCCTTCAACTGGGGCGCCGCCGGCGCGCTGCCGGTCCTGCCCCGGCTGCGGCACAAACGCACCGTGCTCAGCCCGGCCACCTGGGCCCTCGACCGCGCCGCCCTGCCCGGCCCCGACGCCGCCCCCGCCGCCTGGGAGGACGCCTTCGCCGACCTGCGCACCCGGCGGCGGCTGCCCGATGCCGTGCTGCTGGAGGACTTCGACCAGCGCCTGCCCCTGCACCTCGACGACATCGGACACCTCGCGCTGCTGCGCCACCACCTCCACCGGGCCAAGCACCCCCTCGCTCTCACCGAGGCACCGGACGAGCGTGCCTGGGGCTGGTGCCAGGGCCGTCCCACCGAGATCGTGACGCTGCTGCGCTCCACCACACCGCCAGCTCCCGGCCCGCCCGTGCCCGCCGACGCTCCGCCTCCCCATCCCGGTGGCCAGGTGCCGGGGGCCAGCCCGTACCTGTGCGTCCGGCTGTCCGGAGCCCGCAGGCCCAGCCACGACGGGGTGCTCCGCCAGTTGCCCATCCTGCTGGCCGATTTCGCCGGAATCCCACGGTGGTTCCTCCCCGAACAAGCAGCAGCGATGACCTTGGTCTTCCGCTTCCCGCAAGACCGGGCTGTCGGCCCGGCCATACAGATGGTCGGTGCCTGGGCCGCCCGCCTGGTCAAGTCCGGCGCCCTCGGCGCGATGGAGGTCATCCCCTACCGGCCGCACCCCGGCCGCTGGGGCAGCGAAAGCCAGGTCAAGGCCGCCGAGAGCTGCTTCACGGCCGACTCCGCCGCCGTCCTCCACCAACTGCTGCGCGTCCGCGGGGCCGACTCCCGGGTGCTGGCAGCGGCCAACGCCGTCGCCATCGCGGCCGGGTTCTGCGGGGACATCGACGCCGGCCTGCGCTGGCTTGCCACCCAGCCCAAATCCACTGCCACCCCCACGCCGCTGCCGCGCTCCGTGCACCGGAGCGCACTGCGCCTGATCACCACCGACGGCCGGTGGGCGGTCCTGCGCACCCTGCCCGGCGGCGACGGCCTCGCCGACCGCTGGGAGACCCGCCACCAGGCGCTCGCCGCTTACCGCACCGCGCTCGGCCCGGCGCCCGGCACCGCCCCGGAGCTGGTGCTGGCCGGCCTGCTGGACGAGCACCACCGCCGCACCGGCGCCGACGGCGAGGGCGCCTTGCGCCTGGCCCGCGCCGTCGCCCTCGCCCACCGCGCCCGTCCCCTGGCCGCCGGAGGCGCACGATGACATCCCTGGCCTCCACCACGGTGCCCCGGCGGCCGGTGCCTGCCGTGCCCCGCCCCGGCGACCGTCTCCAGGGCGCGCACTGGCTGCGCGGACTGCGCGAGACGTACTTCGCCGAGGTCACGGCCGACCTCACCCGGCCCCTGTGCGTGGGCCTGTACGTACTGGTCGACGACGGCCAGGACCCGGCGACCCGGCTGGCCACCGCCCACGGCCTGGCCGCGGCCCAGGGCTGGGCGGTCTCCTTTCGGACCTTCGACCGCACCGGGCCCACCGATCCGGCCACCCGCCCGCAACTGGCCCGCGCCTGCCACGCCGTCACCCACGGCGAGATCAACGGAATCGTGATCGCCTCCCGCACCGACATCTCCCCCTACGACGACCACTACGAAGCCACCCTGCGACGACTGCGAACCCACGGCGGCTTCCTCGCCCCCGCCCTCCCCGAGACCGCCACCTGAAACCCACGCACCCCCAGCTCCCATCCCGACCACCGGACACGGAGGCACCCGTGAACATCCCGAACCACCTCGACACCGACCACTTCACCGCCGCACCCCAGCGCCGCATCGGCTCCCAGGCCCTGACCCGTGACGAGAAGGGCGCGATCTTGCTTTTCGAGTCACGCCGCCGAGTGGAGCGCGGGGACGTACTGACCTGGAATCTGCCGGGCGGCTGCGCCAGGGGCGGCGAGGACCCCCAGGCAGCCTGCCGACGCCGGATCCAGGAAAAGTCCGGCCTGCTCATAGAGCCCGGCAAGCTGCTGGTCATGCACTGGCAGCCCCCCAAGGACGACACCGTCGAGGGGCACAACTACGTGTGGGACGGCGGTGTGATCAGCTCGCACACCGAACTCCAGCTCGCCACCGATGAAGTCACCCAGTACCGGTTCGTGCCGCGCAAGCAACTCACCGCCTTCGCCCGCGACAGCCTGGTGGAGCGGATCGATGCCGCGCTGCAAGCCCTGGGCCGCGGTCATAACGGCTACCTCGCCGGCCATGCCGGGTAACGACGACAGCCAAGGACCACGCCTCCCGTCATGGTGCACGTGTCACTCGTCGTCGCGCTGCTGGCCGTCGTCTGGTTCTTGATCAAGAAGTGCGGGCTGAAGGCCGGGCACGCCGTGGCCGCCATTCTGCTCGGCTTCTACCTGCGCGACACCCACCTCGCCACTCCCATCGAACGACTGGTCACCGCAATCACACAGGCGCTCGGCACCTGGCGATTGTGAACCGGTCAGCCGCCGACGCCCCTCAAGAAACCTCGTGCGAGTACTGCCGGGCGCCGGCCTCCCAGCCCCCAGCGGACGCTGGCGACCACCGAGTTGCCTCCGGCCACAGAACCACCCGCCCTGCGGCCGGGGCACCCACCCTCCCGAAGCTCCTTTCCCAGGCAGGCCGATGCCCACCCTCACCCCATCCCACGTCGTAACGTTCGCCCGCCGCGCCCAGCTCCACACGCCCCGGGCGCCGCGGCAACCCCCTGTCGCCTTCATCACGCGGCGCACCGGCGAAGGCCCCGCCACCGCAGAACTGGAACTGCGCAGCGACGATGACGGAATCGGTGTCCTGTCCTACGCCGATGAGACCTTCGCCGACCGCGACAGCCACGGTGTGCTGTGGCGCCGATACCACCAGCGTCGCGACGCCGCAGGCAGACTGGCCGGCGAGCCGGTGGCCGGGCGAGTTCACCCGGGCCGGCTCCGGGAGGCGATGAGTCTCCTGACCTGTCCCATCTGCGCCTGTCCTGCCCACCGGGCGGACGACGGCTGGCTGTTCCTGGTGCCGCGGGCCCAGCGCTACGCCGAAGGCCAGCTGACCATGTGGCCCCCGGTGTGTCTGGCGCACATCGGCGCCTACGCGTGCGCCCGTCCCGACCTGCGGCACGGCTACGCCGCGGTCCGGTCCGCCGATCCCGTCCCGTACGGCGTGAGCGGGCAGCGGTACCGGTTCGCCGACGCCGCCTTCGAGGCTGTTGACGTCCCCGTCCTTGTGCCCTACGAGCGGGCCCGAGGGCGCTGGGTCGTCGCCGACCGGCTCGTCCGGAGGCTGACGCGGATCAAGGCCGCGGTCTGAACCTTCGAGATCCTCCGTCGACCTGCACCGCCCCGTACGCACCGGCACTCAGGAGCATATTCAGTGACCAAGACCGCACCCGCCCTGCGGGCGACAGCCCCTGTGGCGGCTCGCCTTCTTCGCCCCTTGCTGGCGGCCTCGCGGCCACCGCAGGCACAGGCCGGCCCGGCAGCGGCATTCCCCACGCACGGACCGCCGCGCATCCCCGCCCACCTTGCCGCCGGCGCCGCGACAGCGAAGGGGACCGCGCGATGACGACGAACGGGATCAACGGCTCGGCGATCTACGGCCTGGCCGTGCAGGCCAAGGCCGTCTTCGGCGGCATCCACCACCATGCCCCCGCTGCGCCCTACCCGGTGCCCCGTCAGATGCCCCCGCCACCGCCGTACTTCACCAACCGCACCGAACAGCTCCACGCTCTGGAGACGGCACGCACGGCCGGAGCAACGATCGTGGCGATCACCGGTCTGGCCGGGGCCGGCAAGACCGGCCTTGCGACCCACTGGCTCCACAACCAGAGCGCCTACACCGACGGACACCTCTACGCCGACCTGCGCACCCACGCCGCGAGTACCGCTCCGCAAGCGGTCCTGTCCCGGTGGCTGCGCGCCCTCGGCCTGCCCGTCCCGTCCGATGACCTCCAGGAACTGGCCGGCCTGTGGCGCTCGGCCACCGCGGACCTGGCCGTGGCGCTCCTGCTCGACAACGCCACCTCGGCCGCCGAGGTCCGGCCGCTGCTGCCAGGCGGGGCGTCGAGCCTTGCCGTCGTCACCAGCCGCACCACGCTCGGCGAACTCGCCGCGGACGGCGCCGCCTTCACCCGCGTCGGGCCCCTGGCCCCCACCGCATCGATCGAACTGCTCGGCCGAGTCGCGGGCACCCCCCGCCTTGCTGCCGACCCCGAGGCTGCCGCCGCGATCGCCGACGCCTGCGCCCACCTGCCCCTGCCCCTGGTACTGGCCGGCGCCCGGCTGGCGGCCCGCCCCGAGCGCCCCCTGCGCTGCGCCGCCGACGCCCTCACCGCCCCCGCTGATACCCCTGCTCACCCCGAGGACCGTGTCCGGATGGCCATCACCACCGCTCTGACCGCGACGTACACCAGCCTGGATGCGGACGCCCAGCGCCTGTACCGGTACCTGGGCCTGCTGCCGACCGACGACATCGACCCGGACCTCGCAGCCGCGGCCGGCGCACTGACATGGGCCACCGCCGACTGGCTCCTGGAAGTCCTGGCCGACGAGCAGCTGCTGGAACCGCTCGCTGCCGATTCCGCCCGCCTCGTGCGCTACCGGATGCCCGCCGCAGTCCGGGAACACGCCTGCACCCTGGCCGCCGAGCACGATTCGGAACAGGAACGCACGGGCGTCCGCCGCCGGCTGTGCGAGTGGATGCTCCTGATCGCCACCCACGCCCAAGCCCGGCTCACCCCGGCCCAGGCCACGCTGCGCCGCGCCACCGAAGGCCCCCCGCCCCCGGCCCGCCTGCCCTTCACCGACGACGCAGGAGCACTGAACTGGCTGGACTCCCACCAGCACAACCTCCTCGGCCTTCTGCGCGCCGCCGAGACGGCCGCCTGGTACGACACTGCCTGGAAGATGGTCGACGCCTTCTGGCCCCTCTTCCAGCTCCGCCACCCCTACACCCTGTGGACCGCCGCCCACGAGATCGGGCTCGCCGCCGCCCGCAGCACGAACAACCCTGCCGCCCAACGCCAGATGCTCGCCTCCGGAGCCATCGGCCTGGCCGCGGCAGGCCGCAGCCACGACGCCATCGACTGGTACACCGGGATGCTGAACGCCGCCCGCGACAGCGCTGATGACCGCGACGAGGGGCAGGCCCACCTCGGCCTCGGCAGCTGCCACCTGCACGCCGGACGCCCGCACGACGCCGAGCAGCACCTTGACCAGGCCGTCGCCCGCTGGGAAGAGTGCGGCTACCTCCGCGGGGTCGGCCTCGCCCTCATCGTGTTGGGCGAGACCGCGCTCGCCACCGACGCGCCGTGCCAGGCCCTGTCCCGGCTCGACCGCGCCCGCACGCTCCTCCTGGACGCCCAGGAGCCCTACGAAGCCGCCCGCGCACTCGCTCTCCACGGCCACACGCACGTCCTCCTCGGCCGCATCGCCGACGGCATCACCGAGATGGAAGCCGCTCTGGAGACCGTCACCCAAGCCGGCAGCACCCTCTGGCAGGCCCGCACCCTGGAGCTGCTGGCCCAGGCCCACCAGGCCACCGGCGCCCGCGAGCGCGCACGACTTCACTACCGGCGCAGCGCGGAGTTGTACCGTCAAATCCGCCCCGCCGAGGCCGACCGCATCCGACGACTGCTGCAAGCGCTGTGACCGGCAGCCTCAAGCCCGGGCTGCACCGATCGCATGGGCCAGGAGCCGCACCAGGCGACCTGACTTGCTCAGCCAGCACCCTCGGGAGATGACACCGGTATGTCAGCGCGAGCGGTACTCGGCCGCCCGAACCGCGCCCCATCGATCCGCGTCACTCAGGAACTGAAGTCCATGTCGCATCAACCCCAGCCGCCCGGCGCGAACCGTAATCAGCATGCCGTGACCTTTCAGCCAGCCCCCCTGCACGCGATCGCCCAGGGCAACTGGCAGGACTGCCTGCCTCCCCTCTGGCCGAGGGAAGCCCGCAGGGCCAAGTGCACCGATGCCATGCTGAAGCGGATCATCGGGGTACACCGGATTGAGCCGTGGCTCGCCGAGCGGCTCGTGCAGCCGATGCTGGCCGAGCTGCTCAGCATCGGCCTCTGGAAGATCAGCGGGGACGGCATGTACGCGGGCCTGTGGCCCGGCCCGCCGGGCGCGCAGTGCCACTGCGTGCTGTTCAACCCCCTGTCCAAAGCCATTTTCTCCTACGGGACTCACCATGGAGAATACGACTGCGGCGTCTCCCTTCCCGCCCGCGCACCGCGGCTGTGGCTGCCCGCGCCACGAAAGCAGGAAGGCTTCCCGCCGCCAGGACTTGACCTGTCCGGATGGCGTCACGTCCTGCGCGCCAGCGCCACCTCACCGGTGCGCATCACCTGGCCAGCCCTTGAGGACTTCGCAGCCCGGACCAGTGGCCGGCCCCTTGCTCCACATACCCTCGGCAGCACCTACCTCACTGCCGCTGGGCGGGCCCACCGTCTTGCTCCTGTCATGAATTCGCTGCCGCAGAGGCATGACGCGTACTGGATCGATGATCAAGGTCCTCTACGGCTGCGCTGGCGTGTTGCCGTAGAGCCCCACCAGAGCAAACCCACCGTCACCCAGATCCGAACCGCCGATGGTCCAGTCACACGGGTGCGCGCCCACGGTGGCAGCAACGGCACCAGGCCGGCGGGGCGGCCTCGACCGCACCAGTGATCGCATGCATCCGGCCGTGGCCGGAGCGGACGGACGGGCGAACCTGCACGGCCGCTCCACTGGTCTGCGACTGATCACCATCGGCCGGACGTCCGCGATCGCCCAAGCCACGCACCTCTTCAACCGTCACCAAACAACGCCGGAACTTCCGGGCCAACAAGCTCAGCCACAAACGCGTCACCGCGCTGGCCGGCGCAGCCGTGACACCGTATGTGCCTTCCCCAAACGCCATGCCCGTACCCCCTGCACCAGGAGACCCGATGACAAAAGAGTTCCGGTTCGGCACCTACAACCTCCTCAACCTGGGCCTTCCCCGCTCGGCCCAGGAGAAGGAACGCTACGGCTATCTCGTCGAGACAGTGACCGAAGCGTTCCGCAACCGCCAGGGAGCACTGGCGGTCCAGGAGATCACCGGTGACAGCCGGGCCGACGCCAGCCGGGTGCTGAGGATGCTCGCCGACGACACCGGCCTGGTGGCGCAAGCCTCCCGGCCGCAGGGGCGTCGCATCGTCCCCGCCCTGGCCAGCCAGCATCCGGGAACCTGCGACAGCGTCCGCTTCCATGTGGCCCTGCTGTGGACCCCCGACGTCGAAGCCGTACCCAACTCGCTGCGCCGCTACGACGGCGGAGTGGACTTCTGGCACGGCATGGTCACGGTGACGCTCGATGCTGGCGGCCCGACCCCCACCAAGTGGGGCGCGTACCATGCGAATCCGTTTTCTCCGACGCGGCGGGTCGAAGAGGCGCGTCGTGTCCTGTCCGCCTTCCAGGGCGAAGACGACCAGGGCGCGATCGGAGCCGACTGGAACAGTCTGGACGCCTCCCGGCGAGCCGACGGTTCCTACTACGACGCGGACCGCTACGCCGGCCAGCAGCACCGCAAACTCCGGTACCAGGTCGACTTCGATCCGGCTCGCCCTGATGCGCCGCCGGTGGCGAACCGGGACGCGGCCGTATTCCTCAGCCAGGAGCCCGGCGGTCTGCACGACCCGGCTCCGCTGCTCGACGTTGCCTGGGAGCCAAGCTGCGGCCACTGGCTTGACGGGCAGGGCCGCCCCGACGCCTTCGGCCCTCGTCGTATCGACACCACCCGCGCCACCCTCCGCCTGGCCCGCACCGCCTACGCGCACACCACCCATCACGGGCCGAAGGCGAAAGCCGCCAGCGACCACTTGCTGGTGACCACCGACTACGACCTCGATCGGATGCCGGCAGGCCCGGCGCAGCCGGGATCGCCTCCCGCCTCCTGAGCAAACGCCGTGAACACCACAATGTGCGCCCCACAGCTTCATGGCGGTCACCAAGCCCACACGGCATCGAAGTCGCCAGGTCCCCCGATATGGCGACCAAGGCGCGTCAAGCAGTACACGGAGGTAGGGAGGCAGTAATGGCATTACGGTTCATCGGTATCGATCCGGAGACAGGCGGCGGGAATTGCCCCGCGGTGTGGGTGGACGAGGCCAGAGGGGAGATCATTGTGCAGGGCTGGTGCGCTGACGGCGCGACGCTCCAGGAGTGCGCGGTGAACAGCCCCCGGCCCGAAGGGGAGGCTGTGGTCCGTATCCCCGCCCGTATGGCGGCCCAGCTCAGAAAGGCGTGTGATGTCGCAGACGGTGCCGGACTTCACTGAACTGCTCGACGGTGCGCGGCACTCGGCCGTGCACTTGGAGATGCGCGATGTCTACGCCGTCGAGGAGGAGACGGCGACGGTGGACGCCTGGCGGCGCGAGGGAACAGTGCCGGCAGCCGACTCGGCGTTCTGGCGGCCGTGGGTGGAGCTGGTGAAGCGGACCACCGCTCGCGGGGTCACGATGCGCCGGGCACGGATCGTTTCGGAGCCCGTGAGCCCGTACATCCGCTTCGAGCACGCGATCACTCCGGTCAATGTGGCGGCCGGCGAGCAGGTGCGGTGGCTGCCCCGTGCGCACGCCTCCGGCCTGGCGCTGCCGGGTAACGATTTCTGGCTCATCGACGAGCGGGCCGTGCGCTTCAACATCTTCGCCGGTGACGGCCGGGCCGTCACCCCGCAGTTCACCGAGGAGGCGGCGGTGGCCCGGCTGTGCACGCAGGCGTTCACCGCCGTGTGGGAGCGTGCCGTACCACACGACCAGTACACGCTGACCTGATCCGACCACCTCGCCTTCACTGGAACGCTGCGCGTGTCCGCATCTTCGTCTTCGGCCGTACAAGAAGCCCGCCGTGCCCTGGCGGTGCGCCTGCGGGAGATGCGGCGCGCCAGTGGCCTGACCACCAGCGAGCTGGCGGCGCGGTGCGGCTGGCACAAGTCGAAGACCTCGCGGCTGGAGAACGCCCGCACGCCGCCCTCGGACTCGGACATCCGGGCCTGGTGCGCGGCGTGCGGGGCGCTCGATCAGGTAGAGGATCTGCTCGCGGCCGCGCGTACGGCGGAGTCGATGTACGCCGAGTGGCGCCGCCTGCACCGCAGCGGCATCCGCCACCACCAGGAAGCGGCCGTCCCCCTCTACGAGCGCACCCGGCTGTTTCGGGTGTACTGCTCCAACGTCATCCCCGGGCTGCTGCAGACCCACGCCTACGCCGCCGCGCTACTGTCGGCGATCAACCGGTTCCAGGGCACCCCCGATGACGGCTGCGAGGCCGCTGACGCGCGGCTGTCCCGCTCGCACGTCATCCGCGAAGGCCGCCATCGCTTCCTGCTGCTGGTCGAGGAAGCCGTCCTGCGCTACCGCCTTACCGGGCCCGGGCCGATGACCGCCCAGCTCGACTTCCTGCTCGAAGCCATGGCCTTTCCCGCCGTCTCCCTGGGCGTGATCCCCGTCAGCACGCAGCGCTCGATGTGGCCCCTGGAGACGTTCATGGTCTTCGACGAGGAGCGGGTCCAGGTGGAAACTCTCTCCGCCGAGATCAACATCACCGCCCCCGGCGAGATCAGCGTGTACCTCAGGGCGTTCGACCAGCTGCAGCAGATGGCGGTGTACGGCGATGCGGCCCGGCGCCTGGTGCTGGGCGCCCGTGCCACCTTCGAGTGAAGGCGTGCAACTTCGTAGAACTTCCTTGAGACCCAACACCGTGGCCTTCTAGGTTCGTTGGCATGGAAGAGGTCGCCGCGTCGCTCGCCCCTGAACTGCCGGCCGAGGAAGCCGACGCGCTGCCCATCGATGTCTCCTCGATCGAGGGGACCTGCGCCCGCGCCCTTCGTCCCCGGCGCCTGCTGACGCAGGCCGGCCTGGCGGAGACGGCGCAGGCACTGCACGGCCACCTCAAGCTGCTCCTTGCGCAGGACCCGGGTGCGCTGACGCCCCTGGCCCAGGACGCCGCCCAGGACGCCACCCGGCTGCTGGGACTTGCTGACTGCACCGAGGGCGCGACGGCATGCCACCGGCTCCGCGCGTTGGCGCAGTTGTGTCTGATCCTCCTCGAACCGCACCGCCCACCGGCCCCGCCTGCCGCGGAGTCCGGCCGGTGTACCCCGCCTGCCCAGGGAGGCTCATGAACGACTTCATCGCGCCCTTGCCGAAGCACCGCATCTCGCGGGTGAACGCGTTGTTCACCACCAAGGTCGTGCGCCGGGTTCAGGCGCCGTGGGAGTGCCACGAGTACAAGAAGGTGGCCGGCTCCTCCGATGCGGCGAGAACCTACGACACGACGGCCGTCTGATCCTCGATTCTCGCCGGGGCGCGGCCCTTGTGGCTGTGCCCCGGCCTCTGGTGGTGGCCGGGAGGCTGCGTGATCAAGTTCCGGTTGACTCCGTACAGCAGCGGAGGCTGGCGGTGGGACGGCACCCGTTACGCCTCCAGCGGCGGGCACGACCAGGTGGTGCCCTACGCGCACCCGCTGGTGGAACAGGCCGCCGTCAGTGACGGGCGCCGCTCCCTGATCATGGTCCGGGAGCGGGTGGCGGGACACCCGGCGTCACGGACTGACGTGCAGCAGGTGCCGAGGGCCGAGTACGACCAGGCCCGGCGGGCGGCCGAGCGGTGGCCGGCGGACTGGGTGCTCGTCGAGTGGGTGCCGGATGAGCCGGTGCAAGTCACCGCGGGCCCGTGCCGCACCACCCCGCTGTATCTCGCCGCAGGCGGCAGTACGCTGCACGGCTCCTGGGAGATGGGGGACCTCGCACCGTTCGCGGGTGGCCTGAACGCTCAGGAGGTAGCCCGGCTGCTGCTCTACCGTCCCCGCTACAGCAGCGACACCGTCTTCACCGGCATCCAGCGTCTGACCGAGCGGGCCACGGCACATTTCGGCGGCGCCCTGTTCCTGCGCTATCCCGAGCCCGCTCTGCACAGCGGCCCCCGCCAGCTCGCCGAGGACGCTGACGTGCTCGGGGCGTTCGTGGGGGCGATGGACGGGGCCTGGGACCTGCGTCCCCTCGACACAGTGACCACGGCCCTGCATCTGACCGGCGGCTTCGACAGCGGCGTCCTGGCCACCCGCGTGGCCGAACGCTTCCCGGACCGCTTTGCCACCGCGGCCCTGCTCATCGGCGGGCCCGGCCGCGCCCAGCAGCTGCGCCGCCGCCAGCAGATGCGCGAGGCCGTACGGTTCGCCGAGCCCGACCTCCTGCTGGACGCGATGGTCACCGCGCCGCTGCACCGCGACTGCGCCCGCGTCAACGGGGAACTGATCAGCCCCTACGAGGAACCGCTGTACCACCCGTTCCAGCGGCTGGCCGAAGGGCTGGCCGCGAACGGCGCCCGCGCCGTGGTCACCGGCCTGGGCGGCGACGAGATGGTGGCCCTGTCCCAGGACGAGTATCCGCACCGGCCCATGGGCGAGCCGGCGGACACCGCCCACCTGCCGTGGATCGGCGAGCACGGCCGCAACGCAGCCCAGTTCGGTGACGTCGGCATCGCCCCGCCGGCCGTGGTCAACAGCATGACGCTGCTGTCCCTGGAGACCACCGCCCCGCTCCTGCTGCGGCAGGGCATCTGGCCGGTGCACCCGTTCACCGACCCGGTCATGGTCCAGCTCGGCGAGTGGCTGCCGATCGACTGGCGCGAACTCAAGCAACTCCAGCGCCGCCGCCTGGCCGCCCTCGCACTGGACGAGGACGTCACCCAGCCCAGGCTGCGGGAGTCGTTCGCCGAAGTGGTCCAGCACGCCCTGACCGTCCACGCCCGGCCGCTGTTCGCCCGGATGCTGCGCGACGGCTCCCCCCTGTTCGACGACAAACTCGTTGACCCCGATGGTCTGCGCCGCGCCGTCAACCGGCTCAGCTCGGGCGACTACCGCGAGGACGGCGACGCGCAACTGCTGGAAGTGACCACCTTGCACCTCGCCGCCGAAGCCTTCCTGTGACCCCACCCCGCTGGAGAGCCCGTGTTCGCCATGCGCCCGGCCACCGCCGCCGACGCCCCCGCCCTCACCACCATGATCCTCAACCGCTGCCGATGGCAGGAGGACCGCGGCCTGCCGAGCTGGCGCGGCTCCGCCGAGAACATCGCCGGCCAGGCCGGTGACGGGGACATGTGGCTCTTGGAAAAGGACGGCCAGCACCTGGTCGGCTGCACCACCGTTCAGTCCGCCGCGCCGCCCTGGGGGTGGACGGAACAGGAGCTGGCCGAGCCCGCCGACTACCTGTACACCACGTGCACGGACCCGGCCTACCGCGCCCACAAGCCCGGCACCCTCATCGCCTGGTGGGCCGTCCACCGCGCCGCCCTGCACGGAAAACAGTGGGTCCGGCGCGGCTGCTTCCACCCGGAGCTGGTCCGTTACTACCAGGCGCAGCGCTTCCGCCTGATCCGCGAAGTGCAGCGCACTACGAAGCGTGCCTACCTCATGGCCTGCCCCGCCGGCCCGGTCAACGCCGAGACGATCACCGGGGCGCTGCTGCGCGCGGACTTCCGGCATCTCCGCTCCCCGGGGCACGTCCGATGAGGGCCGAAGACGAGCCCCCGGCCGAGTCGTTGGAACAGCTCGCCGCGCGCCAAGCGGAGACCCGCCGAAAGCTGGCGGGCCGGTTACGGGTCCTGGTGCTCGCGCCGGGCGCGCAGCGGGCCGCTCATCTGCATCCGCAGGCGCCGCGGCTGATCCTGCGCCATGACGGCTACCAGTGGACGCCCCTGGCGGCAGCGGCCAACTACGCCGCCGCGCAACAGCTTCTTCATGGCCCGCCGTCTGGTGAGCCGTCTGCCCACCCGGCCGGCGGGACCGCGGGCACCGGCAGACACCGCAAGCCCGCCTGAGCGGCGCGGCACCGCGTCTTGTCCCGGCCCCCGACAAGAAGGATGACCGTGGAACACACCACCCGCGACCAGTGGGACCGCCCCTTCGCCGACGGCCGCGGCGTGCGTCCGCTGATCGAGCCGGAGGGTTGCTTCCTCGCTGACCACCCGCCCGCCCCGCCCGGTGTCAGGGCCCTGGCCGACCGCGAAGTCACCGTGCCGGCCGCTGCCTGGGGCCGGGCCGAGGAACACCGCACCGACCGCACGACCGTGCCGGTGCTGGTGTATCCGCACCCGGACGCTGCATCCGATGTCTGCAGGATTCAACCGCAGGAGGGCACCGCATGAAGTGGCCGCGCCCACGCCCGGCGAAGACCGGGCCGGCCCCGGACACCGACACGCTCACCGAGTCCGAGCGGCTGCTGTTCGGCTGCCGGCTGCGCCTGGACCTGGCCTGGCTGCGGCACGAGGACGCCCTCCTCGACCTGAACCTGCGCAGCATGATCGTACGCCTGCCCCGCCTGCTGGCCCTGAGCGCCCGCCTGGCCCGCCAGGCCAACGCCCGGGCCCTGGGTCAGGTCGTCGGCGCCGAGGTGGGAAGCGGTGCGGTGCAGGCCGCCACCCTGATTGCGATCAACCACGTTCTCGCCGTGCTCCTGGCCGCCGGGCCGGTGACGCAGCGCCTGAGCGCCGCGCTGCCCGCGCTGGTGGCGGTCGCGGTGTGCAGCGTGATCGGCGCCGGACTGCGCGCGGTGTCCACCGCCGCCACCGGACGGCTGGAGCCCGCGGTGGAACGCGTGGCCACCGAGATCTACCTGACCGCCTCCGCCAAGGTGGAGATGGCCGCCTTCGAAGACCCTGACTACCACCGGCGTGCGGAGTCCGCCCGCTTCGGCGCCTCCTCGGCCCGCCGCATGATCCAGTACAGCACCTCGGTGATCACTGCCCTGATGTCGCTGCTCGCCTCCATCGGCGTGCTGACCGTGCTGCACCCCGCGCTGCTGCCGATGATCGTGACGATGACGCTGCCCAGCGCGTGGGCTGCCCTGGTCACCGCCCGGCGCCGCTACCTGTCCTTCAAGGTGTGGACGCAGCATGCCCGCGCCGGGCGCCTGATCTCGGAACTGCTGACCTCCACCCATGCCGCGGCCGAGATTCGGTTGCACGGCATCGCCGCCTTCCTGTTGCACCACTTCCGCAGCATGTCCGAGACCGCCGAAGACGAGCAAGCACGTCTCGCCCGCCTCGCCGCCCGTACGGGGATCCTCGCGTCGGCCCTGACCGGCGTCGCGTACGCGGCGACCTTCGGCGTGCTCGGTCTGCTGCTGTGGACGGGCGCCATGCCGCTGGCGGTCGGCGGCACCGCCATCATCGCCATCCGCACCGCCACCAGCTCCCTGACCAGCCTCGTCCGCCAGATCAACTTCCTCAACGAAGAATCGCTCTTCGTGGGCGACCTGGAGCACATCCAGAACGAGGCCGACCGGCGCGCCATTCCCACCACCGGCCGTCCCGTACCCGAGCACATCGGCGGAATCCGCTTCGAGAAGGTGTCCTTCACCTACCCGGGCAAGGACAACAAGCCCGCCCTCGACGGTATCGACCTGCACTTCCCCGCCGGGGCGACGGTGGCGCTGGTGGGGGAGAACGGCTCCGGCAAGACCACCGCCGCCAAGCTCCTCGCCGGCCTCTACGTCCCCGACGACGGCCAGGTCCTCGTCGGGGACGTACCGACGAGCGAGATCGACCGGCAAGCTTGGTTCTCCCGCATCGCCAACGTCTCCCAGGACTTCTATCACTGGCCGCTGACCGCCCGCCTGAACGTCGCGATCGGCCGCTCCGATGCCGAGGTCACCGAGGAACGGCTGACCGCGGCCGTCCGGCACGCGGACGCCGAGGCCCTGATCGCAGACCTGCCGCGCGGCTGGGACACACTGCTGGCCCGCGGCTACCAGGACGGCCACAGCCTCTCCGGCGGACAGTGGCAGAAACTCGGAATCGCCCGGGCCCACTACCGCAACGGACAGGTTCTCGTGGTGGACGAGCCGACCGCCGCCCTCGACGCGAAGGCCGAGCAGCAGGCGTTCGCCAACATCCGCACCCTCGCCGCCGGCGGGCAGACCGTCGTGCTCATCACCCACCGCCTGCACTCCGTACGCTCCGCCGACCTCATCTACCTCCTCGAAGACGGCCGGGTCGCCGAGTCCGGCACGTTCACCGAACTCATGGACCCGGCCACCGCCCCGTACGGCAGATTTCGGGACATGTACGAGATTCAGCGCGCCCAGTTCGCCGCAGACGATGAGGCGCAACCTGCGCCCCTCCAGAGATGAGGCCACCTCCGGTGACTACATAGGCATGGCGAAAAAGAGTCGGTACGGTGACACATCGGCAAGTTGCAGGCGCATGAATGCCCCTTCGGGCTCTTGGCCCTTCTTTCGAGGGAAGAGCAAGCGTCGCGTCTGGGACTGACCGGACTGGGCTGCTGCCGCCAGGCCGGGGGAGTCCCACAATCGGCGCACGGTCGGGTCAGCTAGCGCCACATCGACGACACCTTGCAGCCGGGAGTCCTCCGGCCACAGGTCCGCCTGCTGGCGAAGTTGACTGATCAGCCAGAGCGCCCAGTGCTCCTCCCAGCCAGTGAGCTGGCGGCGCGCCTCCTGAGCAGTCAGGGACCATTCCAGGAGGTTGTTCCTGGATCGCAGCCATGGCATTCCGTTCAGCGCGGCATCGTTGTAATGGACGACGTCCCATCGCTGGTCGCACAGGCAAGCGGGCCATGGTTGCAGCTTTTCGACGAGCATACAGAGCTCATCGGGCGGCGGTGTGTCCGCGGAAGTGGGGAAGCGCTCTTCAGGTGGCGCCTGGCCCAGATGGGTCTGCTTGTAGACGATGATCCACTCGGCATTGGTCAGCCCCAGCTCTTCCCTGACACGGTCGAGCATTTCGTCGGAATAGTTCCCCGGTTCCCCTCGCTCCAAATTGCCGTACCAGCGTCGGTTCTTGCTGCCGATGAGCATGGCCACTTCTGCCTGGGATACGCCGCGGTCACCCTGCCCGCCGGGGCGGGATCCGGAAACGGGAATATCGCTCCGTTGTCGGCGCTTACGGGCATTCCTGAGTACAGGCGTAATCATTGGCTCGCGTCGCCTTTGTCCCATATTCGAACAGAAAGCACAGCCGGGAGACGTGCGCCACACACGACCCTGCCCGCACAACCCTCACGGGGGAACGTTTTCGCTGGTCAGGGGCGCGTCGGGGCACGCCAGGTCCGGTTAGCCCGAACGGATGGCGCCGCCGTGGGAAGTGGCCAGTTCCCATCCTGGTTACTGTCCGGTTCCTCTCCTGACCAGCGCGTTTTAGGGTCGTCGGCAGCAAAACGATCGTTCTTTATGTTCATCGGAGGCGCCTCGTGTCGCGCTCGGTTCTGGTCACCGACGGCAACTTGGGAGTAGGGCACGCCGTGGCCCGTTTGTTCGCTCAGGCGGGGGACAAGGTCGCGATCCTGTACTCCGTCGGCGAGCCCCCAGCCGACCTCCTCCAGCTAGGATGCCTGCCCATCCGCTGCGGCACCACGGACACCGAAGAGGTGGGACTGGCCTTCAAGCAGGCGGAAGCTGCGCACGGACCTGTGGAAGTGCTGATCTCGCATGCGGACCTAGACGGTGACCAGGTACTCAACCGTATCGACGAGGCCGACTTCGCGGGAACTGTGGACACAGCGTTGACCGGCACGTTCCGAATGGTCAAGCGGGCGGTGCGCAGCATGCTGCCTGCGCACCGGGGCCGCATCGTTCTCATCGCCTCATCCGGTGCCCTGACCGGGGGCTGCCGGCCGGATTACGCTGCCGCCAAGGCCGGCCTCATCGGCTTCGCCCGCTCCCTGACGCGCGAACTGGGCCAGCGCTCCATCACCGTCAACGTCGTCTCCCCCGGCCTGACCGAGGACGGGTTGGACTACCTGACGAAGACGCATAACGAGCTGAGCAAGGCAGCCTTCTGGGAGGAAATCCGGATGGACATCCCGCTGGGCCGCCCGGGCCTGTGCGCCGAAGTCGCCGCCGCCGTACAGTTCCTCGCCAGCGCCGAAGCGTCGTATATCTCCGGCGCGGTGCTGCCCGTTGACGGCGGTGCCGGCGCGGGCCACTGAGCTTCACCACCGTTCCCTTGCATCTCGGCCTGCCCTGCTCGTCAAGTCGACGTGTTCTGGCTGCGGTTAGCCGTCGATTCGGCTTCTGCAGAGCTAAGTATGGATCTTGGGCAGTTGTCTGCGTATGTTGCTGGTCCCCCTCCGGGCAACAGGCCCGCTGGATACGCAGAGAAAGGCGATTTCATGAAGGTCCCCTTACGGCAGCCCGACACCCGCAGCGTTGACGCACGGGACACGGTCGGCGTCTGAGAGAGGCAACTCTCAGACGCCGACCGCTGATGACCGTGGCGCCCAGGCAAGGGCGCGAGATCACCTACCAGCACCGCCCGGGCCTTTCCACAGGACCAACCGGAGCGGCGCTATCACACGGGAGAGTGTCGCATGTTGACTGCCCTGCGCAAAAGGCCGAAAGCCCCGGCCTCCGCAGCGGTCCACCCCCCTTCCTTGATTGCCGACCCCGCGTCGGTATCTCCTCAGCAGCCGTGGGGGCCGCTGTGTGGGGGTGGTGCCTGATGGCACGTATCCGAACGATCAAGCCCGAGGCTTTCGAGTCCGAGGACCTGGCTTCGGTCAGCGTCACCGCGGAGCGCACCTTCTACGGCCTGCTGACGCTGGCCGACGACTCGGGGCGCTTTCGCGACCACCCGGCGATCATCGCCGGGCGGCTGTGGGCACTGCGCGCCGAGCACACCGCGGCCCACGTCGCCGCCGACCTGGAACAGCTCGCCGACGCCGGCCTCATCTGTCGCTACACCGGCTGTGACGGGCGTACCTACCTGCACATCGTGACGTGGCAGCGGCACCAGAAGATCGACCGCCCGTCGGCCTCGCGGGTGCCCCGCTGCCCCGAGCACCAGGCGCGGCAGAAGTGCGGCGGGTGTGCCGGCGAGCCGTGCCCGGCAGCGGTACCGACAGCGCCTGGTCCCATTCGTCGAGGGTTCGATCGCCACGTATCGTCCGGTTCGCCCGGTGAACCGGACGCAACCGAGGCCGAGCAGCCCGCCGATGTGAGCGGAACACGCGAATCGGCGGCACCTGGCGAAGGAGCCACGGAAGTGCCCGACGAACCTGCTGGTCAGAAGGTTGTCGCCGAAGGTTCGACGAGCCCTCGCGAGGGTTCGCCGTCTGGACCTAGGATCTCGGATCCTGGATCAGTACCTTCGGGGCGCCCCGCGCCCGCGCCCGATGCCGCTGCGGAGCCGGTTACGGCCAACCACCTGGTCGCCGAGTACGTCAGCGCCTGTGCCCACCGCCCGCCGAAGGACAAGCTCGGCCACCTCGGGCGTCAGGTGCGCCGGCTGCTGGACGAGGGCTTCCGGCCGGAGCCGATCCGTACCGCCCTGGAGCGGCTGCGGGTCAAGGGGCTGCACCCGAGCGTCCTGCCGAGCCTGGTGGACGAGGTGCTCAACGCCGGGGTGCCGCCCTCCGCCTCCGGCGCGGGGCCCTGGGCCAGCCACCACTCCGCCTCCTACGTCCCGTACTTCAACGCCGCCCCCGCCCCGACGACCTTCGGAGGCCGCCCGTGACCCGCGCACGTCTGCAGGACCCCCAGTCGGCCGCCGAGAGCCCCGGCGTGACCTGGATGCGGGCCAAACTGGCCGCTCTCGGCATCGCACCGGACGGGCCCGAACTGCCGGACACCCCGGAGCCGGTGCCCGCCTTGGAGGCCGCCCAGCGCCGCATCCCGTACGCCTACCGCGAGGCCGGCGCCGACCACCCCGACGTCGCCGCGTGGGTGCATATGATCGCCGCGGCGGCCGTCGCCCCGCACACCGATTCCCTGCACCCGCACCACGGCGGCGGGGGGCGCCGGGTGGTCGCCCGCGGGCCCTCCCTGCTGCTGTGGGGCCCGACCGGCACCGGCAAGACCCACCAGGCGTACGGGGCGATCCGCTCGCTGACCGCCATGGGCTGCGCGGTGCGCTGGCACGCCGTCAAGGCCGCCGACCTCTATGGTCAGATGCGCCCGCGCCCGGGAGTCGACGTCGAGTGGATGCTGCGCGACATCGTGCGCATCCCCCTGCTGCTCCTGGACGACCTCGGCGCCGCCAAGAACAGCGAGTGGACCGAGGAGCTGACCTTCAGGCTCCTGGCCTGGCGCGACGAGAACCGCCTGCCGACACTGGTCACCAGCAACCTGGCACCGGTGCGCACCACCGCCATGGACCCGCGCCAGCCCGTCCTGCGCGACAAGGTCGGCGACCGCGTCCTGTCCCGTCTGTCCGGCATGTGCACCGCCGTCGAATTCCACGGTCCCGACCGGCGCTTCGCCCCCCGCGGCTGACCCTTCCCTGCCCTAGCCCACTCGGCGCGGCCTTCGCCCCGCGCCTTCCCCGCCGCACCCCGGCCTGCCATGTCTCGCCCGCCACGGGCGCTCGTGGCGCCGCGCGCCGGCCACACGGCACATCGGAGCACTCCCCTTGCGCAACA
Organism: Streptomyces paromomycinus; assembly: GCF_003865155.1. Classification (NCBI taxonomy): domain Bacteria; kingdom Bacillati; phylum Actinomycetota; class Actinomycetes; order Kitasatosporales; family Streptomycetaceae; genus Streptomyces; species Streptomyces paromomycinus. The sequence continues at coordinate 1,873,107 of NZ_BHZD01000001.1, forward strand.
TCACCCCCGGCGACCACCCGCTCAGCGGCCTGCGCGGGCTCGCCGACCACAGCTGGCACCGGCGCGGCCGGTGCCACGGCCTGGCCCCTGCCACCGCAGACCGCCTCTTCTTCCCCGGGCCGCGCAACCGAGCGGCCATCGCCCGGGCCAAGCAGATGTGTAGCACCTGCCCGGTACGCCAGCTCTGCTTGACCACCGCGCTGGACACGGATACCAAGGAAGGCATCTGGGGCGGCCTGACCGAAGCTGAGCGCCGGCCCTTCCACGAGAAGGCCGAGCACCGCCTCGACTACGCCCGCATCCACGCCGTCCTCAACGGCCGCGACATCCGCCTGAGCGCCGCCGAGCGGAACACCGTCGCCCGCCACGCCGCGAGCCGGAACTGGTCCCCTCGACGCCTGGCTCGCCTGCTGCGCGTGAACACCGAGTGGGCCAGCGACCTGCTGCGCGAGGCCCGCCAGGACATCACGTACCGGGACCTGTGCTGGGCCGTCCACCAGCAGGCCGAGGAGGACGGCATCGACCTGACGGACCTTCCCAACGTGGAGGTTCCGCCTCAGCGCCACACCCACGAGCTGGTCGAGGAACTCCGGGAGGCCGCGTGACGCAGCCCCCCACGGCACTCGCCGTCGCCCCCATCGGTTCCTGGGACCGGCTGGCCATCATCGCCCTGGGCGCCGCCGGATGCGCCCTGAGCTACGACGCCCTGCAGCAGATGGCTGTCGCCATCCACGTGCGCGGATTCCTGACCTACCTCTTCCCGCTGGTCATCGACGGGTTCATCGCCTACGGCGTACGCGCCCTCCTGGTGCTGTCCGCAGCCCCCCTGCGGGCCCGGCTGTATGTCTGGACGCTCTTCGGCACCGCCACCTTCGCCAGCATCTGGGCCAACGCCCTGCACGCGGTCCGCCTCAACCAGCAGACCAACCAGACCGGTCTGCGACTCGGTGACATGGTCGTCGCCATCTTGTCCACCCTCGCCCCGCTCGCCCTGGCCGGCGCGGTCCACCTGTACATCCTCATCACCCGCCATCACCCCGCAGACCAAAGCTCCCGGACCAGCCGGACCGCGGACGGGCGGACCGAAACCGCGGCCCGGAGGGGAACTCCACGCGGCGCGCGGACCGCGGACCAGGCGGTCCGGCAGACTGGGATGGTCTGCGCACCAGCGGACCAGCCAAGCCGGACCGGTCTGCCGGACCACTCGGCGGACCGGCAGACCGCCTCGGCCCCGGACAGCCACGCCTCACGGAACCGACTGCGGACCAGCACGGCGGCGCAGACCAAGCATCCGGCCCCAACAGTTCAAGCGGACGGGCGGACCAGGCCCGCTTCGCGACACAGCACCGCATCGTCCGACACTGCGGGCCACCCGGCGGAAAGCGCCCTCGCAGCGCGGGCTCACGCATGGCCGGACAGTGCCGAGGAATCGCGGGCGGACCAACCCAGCGCACGGTCTGCGGACCGGCAAGGTGCTTCAACCCCGGACCGGAGCGCCGGATGGTCTGCGGACCGCGCCACCGGGCCGGCACCGGACCTCTCCAACGTCCGGTCCGCAGCCCAGGCAGACGCTCCGGCCCCGGACCAGCCCTCCGGTCAGTCTGCCCGCCAGGCCGGTCCGGGTCCGGACCGCACCACCGCACTGTCCGCAGACCGGACCACCGGACCGAACCCGGACCGGTCCGAGCAGAACGACAAGCCCACCGCCCAGACCGGTACGGGCGATCCGGTCCCGCTGAGCGTGCTCCTGCCCATCGCGCGTCAGGCCGCGCTGGAGGAAGGACGCATGACCCGGGCCGCGCTGCGCCCCTACCTGCGCGAGCGCAACATCCCGATCAGCAACGAACGCTTCCGAGAACTGCAGGAACGTCTCTACACGGACCAGGCTCTGGCGCATCTCCCCCGCCCGAAAAGGAAGTCCCAGTGAGAACATGCCGGCGCTTCGAGCGCATCAAGTCCGGGTTCGAGCGGGACATCCGCTTCATGCTCAATCACGCCGAGCGCCACCAGGGCTCGACGTCCGGCAAGGTCAGTCAGACCAGTGCCCTCGGAGCCCGTCAGCGGATGGCCAAGGCCCTCAGCCGCCACTTCCAACACTGCCGCGAATGCGGCTGAGACCGACATAGGCGCACGTCACGCGCCGTCTTCCCCCACCTCACGGCCGTGGCCACGCACCGGGCCACGACCCTGCAACTTCCGTAACGGATCCCACCGTATGCCGCAGCCTCGCCCACCCGCCGACCCTGGCATTTTCGCCGAAGCCGACGCCTGGACGACCGTCCTGGTCCGCTTCGGCCTCCTGCACACGGCTACTGCCCTGCCCACCGGCCAGTGGTTCGTCCAGCACCACCCCGACACCCCGGTCCGCGTGCTTGCTCGCCGGACCACAGGCCGTCCTCGAACTCGTCGCCGCGATCCAACGTCGCATCTACGCCCCGGAGCGCCCCAACCGATGACGAACCCGCGTACCACCCCAGCATCCGACCAGGCGCGGACGCAGGACAACTCGACCGTGACGCGAGCAAGTTATCCCCTTGGATACTCCGCCCGAGGCGGAGTATCCAAGGGCCCCCTCGCCCCGTCGGGACAAGGGGGTGTCCGGCGCCGGGGGACGCCGGACGAGGAGGCTGCGACCGAGGGCGGATCGCAGCCACAGATGCAGGAGAGGGACACCGAGCAAGACCACACCGAGTGTGCCTCTTCGACGAAGAACCGCTCCCGCCGCCGCAAGTACCAACGCCGCCAGCGCCCCCATGTACGCAACACCCGCTTCAGTGACGACGAACTCACTCGCGTAACCGCAGGCGCCTACGCAGCCGGCCTCACGCTCGCCGGCTTCCTCGCGCGGTCGGCCCTCAGCGCCGCTCGCGATCTCGGCCGGACCGCCAGCACGCTCGCCGGCGAACGAGAGATCATCGCCGAGTTCTTCGCCGCCCGCCGTCACCTCGGCCGCGTCGGCAACAACCTCAACCAGCTCACCCGCGCCATCAACGCCGGCGCCCATCCGCCCGAACTCGACGCCGTGCTTGCGGCCACCGAACGGGCCGTCCGGCGCGTCCAGCACGCCACCGACCAGCTACTCGATCAAGACTAGGAACGCACGACCGGCATGGTCCCCAGGATTCACAAGCGCGGGCAGCGCACTCTCGGTCTCCTCTATTACCTGTACGGACCCGGAAAATACGAAGAACACGTCAATCCGCGGCTCGTCGCATCCTGGGATGACAACGCACCCGACCCCGGCCTCGACGAGGCTGCCTCCCTCAAGCAGCTCCAGCAGCTCCTCGACCAGCCTCTGGAGAACATCGACGCCTCCGAGCGGCCGGGGAAACACGTCTGGCACTTGTCCGTCCGCAACGCCGCCGAGGATCGCCCTCTCACCGACGAGGAGTGGGGCGACATCGCCCGCCGCATGGTCGCCGCAGCCGGCATCGACGACCCCGATCACGATGGTGCGGGCTGCCGATGGGCGGCCGTACGGCATGCCGACGACCACATCCACATCGTCGCCACCCTGGTTCGCGAAGACGGCTACAAGCCCGACCTGGACCGCGATGCCGCCCGCGTCCAGGCCGCCGCCCGTGCCCTGGAAACGGAACTGGGGCTGCGCCGCCTGAACAAGGGCGACCGGACCGCCGCACAACGGCCCACCAGCGCCGAACGTCACAAGGCCGCGCGCCAGGGCCAGCAGCGGACCGCCCGGGAGGAGTTGCGGGAGACCGTGCGGCGGGCAGTGGCCGGCGCCGCCGACGAGACGGAGTTCTTCGACCGGCTCGCCTCCTCGGGCCTGCTGGTCCGACGCCGGGTGGCGCCTTCCGGTGATCTGCTGGGCTACACCGTGGCGCTGCCGGACAACTGCAACCGGGAGGACGAGCCTGTGTTCTTTTCCGGCTCCAAGCTGGCGCCGGACCTGTCGCTGCCCCGGATCCGTGAACGCTTCGGGGAGACGACGCAGTCTGGTGCGGACGGCAGGAAACAGGAAAGGAAGGCTTCGCGCGGGGCCCCGGCCGCCGCGCGCCGTGCGGCGACGCAGGCCACCTGGCAGGCCGTGTTGGTCATCGACCGAGGTGATGACGGGGCCGCCGCTGCCCAGATCGCCGCCGGCGGAGAGATTCTCGACGCGCTCGCCAAGACGTCCGCCGCCCACACCCGTCGCGAGCTTCGTGACGCCGCCTTCGCTTTCGAACGCGCCTCGCGCTCGCACGTACGGGCTGTACGCCAACACGACCGTGCCCTGCGCCGAGCCGCTCGCGACCTCGTGCACAGCGGCCCGGCACTCGGGCGCGGGGAAGACGGCGCCACGACGGCGATGCTGATCGACATGCTGTTCTTCCTTGCCGTCGCGACCGCGAGCTGGCACGGCAAGCACCACCACGCCCAGCAGGCCGCCGCCGCCCAACGGGCCGCCGAACACCTGCGCACCGCCTACCAAAACGCAGCCGGCCAGCCGATGGGGGTGCTCTACCGCCGCGGACGCCAGCTCGCCCAGCCGCTGCAGCAGCGGCAGGCCGACTTCGTCCGGCAGGCCGTACCGGAGCTGGCCGGACAGATCCTGGCAGAACCGGGCTGGTTCGCGCTGGCCGCCACCCTTGCCGACGCGGAGGCCGCAGGGCATGAGCCCGCCGGCTTGCTGTCGGAGGCCGCTGCCCGCCGGGAGCTGGCCAGCGCAGAATCGGTCAGTGATGTGCTGGTCTGGCGGTTGCGCCGAGCGGCGGACCTGCCCGCGGACACCTCCGCGATGCCCACCGCCGCGTCGACGACGCCCTCGCCCGCCCAGCCCAGCCGCCAGCGGGCCCGGCGGCGCGCGCGATGACCGTCACCGGTTTGTGAGTAGAACCCGGCCCGGCCCGTGCGAGAGGATCTTCGTGGCCCGCAGGACGAGGAGAGGGAGGCGACATGTTCCGGCGCATACGTGAACGCCGTAATCACCAGGCGGCTCAACGGGAGTACGAGGAGCTGACGCAGACCGCGCACCTGGTGCCGGCCCTGGCCGAGATCCCGGACTTTCCCGAAACGGCCCCTGGCCAAGACGCGGAGCAGGACTTCCTGCCCCGGGACCTGCGCGTGCCCCCGCGTGACAAGCTGGCCGGGCTGATGATGCGCTGGGACGGGCCGCTGGTGGTCGAGGGTGAGGTCCACGCCTGTCCCGAGTGCGGAGCGTACCGGGACTGGGTCGTCTTCCTGATGCGCGAGAGCATCTGGCTGCGCTGCCCCGCCGGCCACGAGACGCTCGAACCGCGCCTCGATGCCGCCTGGTACAACCGCAACAGCGGCCCGTTGAACAGTCTGCACGACACGGTTCAAGACGGCCTGAAGCACCTCGGACGCTGACCACGAGCCCCCGCTCGCCGGGCGGAAGCCTGCTTCCGCCTCGGCCTGTCAGCCCTGTCGCCTATCCCTGGGGGTTCTTCCGTGCGTCTGCGTCCCACTGCCCTGTTCAGCCTCGCCGCGGTCTCCGTGCTCGCCATGTCCAGTTGTTCCGCGACCGCTTCGACCGCCGCGGCGGATAAGGCGGCTGCCTCCCCTGCCCGCTCCACCGGTGACAAGCCGGCCTCCCCGCTGTCTGCTGGCCAGTTGCAGGAGCGGCTGCTGACGGCTGCCGACCTCGGCCGGGGCTACACGGTCAAACCCGTACGGGAAGCCCGCCACGAGAAAGTGACGGTGGTGGGCTGTCCAGCGCTGGAGAAGCTCGGCGGGGAAGCCGCAGCCGGCGGGGTGCTGGACTTCCCGCGCCGCGCGAGCGTGTCCTTCGCCTACACCGGCGAAGCGGACTCCGAGGTGAGCGAGGACCTCTACAGCGACAGCGCCCCTAAGCTCTCGGCCGCAAGCCGGCGCATCTTCGCCGCGATGGCGTCGTGTCCGGCCTACCGGGTCACGATCGGCAGCACCCCCGTCGAGGTCGCGACCGAGAAGGTGCCCGCTCCCCGGTTGGGCGAGGAGCATTGGAGCCAGACGCTCACCTTCACGGTGAGCGGGCGCAGCAGTGTCGTCAAGCAGACGGCCGTACGGACCGGCACCGTGCTGGTGGTGGTTTCCGGTTCCCCGGGCCTGGTCGACGCTCATGTGCACAAGGCTGTCAGCACCGCACGCGCGGCAACCTGACGCGGATACGCCGATGCGCCGGTGCCCGCCAACCGTTTTCGGTTGGCGGGCACCGGCGCATCGGCCGTAGGGGTGCGGTCAATCCGGTGAGACAAGGGTGAGCTGGCCGGCCGCTGCCTCCGGCAGGACACGTCGCATCACCGGAGCGGGTGAGGCAAGGGCGTCGGCGAAGGCACTGACGAGGTCGTGGGGCGTGGAGTGGCTGAACGTGGCGCACCACAAGTGCGGCTGGCCGGCGATGGGCTCGGCCCACGCCTGCCAGCCGGCCAGGCCCTCGCGCGGGTCCTGGTCCTCGATCAGCTCAGGCAGCGTGCACAAGGTGAAGCAGCTCGTCAGCCCGGTATCCCAGGCAGTGGTCTCGGGGTAATCCACATCCGGTTGCCAGCCCTGAGCCGTCAGCGCGGCCACCACGGTGTCAGGGCTGCCGGTGTCCTGGGCCGGATCGGGGCGGGCGTCGAGGGCCAGGGCGAAGGCGCTCAGCGCCTCGGGCGGGGTGCCGGTGGTGAAGTAGGCCGTCCATGCCACCAGCGCCTGGTCCGGCTCGGCCCGGGCCGAGACCTCCCAGGCCACCGGCAGGCCGCCGAGCAGGAGCGGTACGTCGGGCAGGACCCATTCGGCGCCGCGCAGAGCATCCGGGCTGACGTACACCAGGGTGCGCCGGGCTGTGGTCCAACACGACCAGCCCGCCGCGGTGAGGGTGGCACTGGCCTGCTGGGCCAGTGCGCCGTCATCTCCGGCCAGGTGCCGGGGAACGACCCAATAGACCGGGTCGGAATCGGGGGTGGACGGGTCGTCGAAGGGGTGGTGCGGATTCAGGCGCGCCTCCGGCGGTCGAGGGAACGGTTACTGGTCGAGATCGGCCGGGCGGGCGCCGCGGCGAGTGCGCCGAGGCGCCTCGGTGTCCGGGTGCCACGTGAGCCGGCGGGCGACCGCAGGCGGCAGGTGGCCCTCCTGCTGCCCGTCGGCGACGTAGACCACGGGACGGCCCCGTTGGTCTGTGCCGGGGACTACGGCGCGGATGTGGTGGGACATGGGGAAGAAGGGGTTGACGGCCAGCCGCATGACGGCGTCCTGGTCCAGGGCGGAGAGCTGGTCGATGAAGTCGCCAACGGTGATGTCGAGGTTGTGGCTCACGCTGTTCTCCTTGGCGGGAAAGGCCCGGTTGAGCGGGCGGTCCGAGGTAGGGCACGGGCGGTGGTCCGGTGGCATGGTGCGGATGCGTAGAAGGGCCTGGTCACGGGTGTGCTCGTGGCGCAGCGTGGTGGGTGACGGTGGCCTGGGGGAAACCGTTCGCGGTGATCGTGGCGGTACTGGCGTTGATGGCGAGGCGTAGCGAGTAGAGACCAAACCCGCCGGCGGCACCGGCCTACTTGCTCGGGAGTGATGGCATTGAGGTGTTCGGCGGAGATACCGAGCCAGTCCGCTCAAGGGCGTCGACGTCAAGGTCTATGCGTCGGCCGGGCCGGACGGTCACAAGGCCATCGCACGGCGCCCTGCGATGTCCATCGGGCAGTTGGGGAGAACTGGTGGAAGCAATGATGTCCACCGAGGCGTTGGTCAGGAGGAGCGACTCGGGTGGGCGGCCGCCAGGACGACGGCTACGGCCGCGGCCACGATTTCGGCGGGCGTCTCGGTGTCGAACGAGACGCTGTAGCCCGGTGCCTTGGCCGTGCCGGTGACCGCCAGTTTCCAGCCCTCGTTGTGTGTTCCGGGCCGTCCGCCCGGAAACCAGCCGAGGTAGAACCGGCCGTCGCGGGAATTGATATGGACGTCCGCCCGGTCATCGACGACGAGCTTGAATCCCTCCTCGCGGAACTGGTCGATGACGTCGGTGGGTTGCCCCGGCCCCAGTTGCCATGTCCGTACACCCAGCGCGTCCACGGTGGTCGAGAAACCAGGCTGTGCAATGCTCACGTTTGGCAAACCCTCCTCTGGCCTGCAGCTTTCGAAGAAGCGTCAACCTTGACATGCCCCTGCGGCCTTGTACCAGTCGGTTGGGCGCTTTCACCGTCTGCCGCCGGCGAACTCGGCAAGCCGGGCGCGTGACGCGCCGAAAGAGTCAGGTGGACGCGCCTGTTGGGCTCCCGCCGACACCTGATTGCCCTCTGTCCCCGCGGTTGTGCGCCCTACCCGTGGTGTTGCAGTAGTCGGCGAGGCGGGCGGGCCCGTGGGCGCCATTCCCACGTTGGGGCTCGGGGCCCGGGGCTGTCTTCGGGCGTACCACGGTCCGCCCGCCTCTCCCGCTCCGGCCGAGAGCGGGGGCCTTCACCGCCGTACGGTGAACACCTCCGCCCTCGCCCAGAGCCTGCCCTGACGGCCGGTCACCGCCCTCGGGGGCGGCCGAGGACGTGGCGGTAGACCGTCTGCTGGCTCACGCCGAGGGCCTGCGCTGTGGCAGTGACGGTCGCGCCGGGGGCGGCGAGCATGTCACGGGCACGCACGATCTCGACCTCGTTGAGCGGCTTCTCCCGTCGGAGAGTGGGAGCATCGGCCACAGCAGGGTTGTAGCCGAACGCGACGGCGTCGTCGTAGGGCACGCCGGTGGCCATGCAGTGGTAGAGGCACAGGATGATCTTGCGCCCCAGCTTTCTCAATGCCGTGGCGTGCGCATCGCCGGCGGTGCGACGCTGCCGATAGTACGTCTGGGCACCCGGCGAGTGACTGACCATGGAGAAGGCCACCGCATGAAGGGTGCTTCGCAGGTGTGTCGACGACGCGCGGCGGAACGCGACGCGAGCCGTCCGGCCAGATGCCCAGGTGACCGGGGCCACTCCTGCGTAGGCGGCGAGGGAGCGTCCGCTGCCGAACCGTTGGCCCGGCCGGTCCCCGATCTCCGCCAGGAGGTAGGCGCCGAGGGCCGTGCCGATCCCCGGAATGCGGGACACGAGTTGGTGGTACGGGTGGGCGGCATAACGCTGCTCCAGCTCCCGCTGCAGGGTGTCGGTGCGCTGGACCGCCTGGTCGAGGGCAGCGAGGAGATGCCTGGTCCGTATGGCCTCGGCTTCTTCCACACCGGGGTCGAGCAGCATCACCGGGCGGTAGAAGATCATGCGGAGCCGCTCCGCCTCATCCTCTACCTTCCGTTTCCTGCCCGCCGCCGTCAACAGTGTCACCAGGCGCTTGCGGTCCAGTCGGGCTGCGGTCCGAGGGCCGGGGGCGGCGGCAAGGACGGCTCGCGCCTGGGGACTGCGCAGCCCGCCGACACTGGCTGGCCACGCCGATACGGCCGCCGGCCAAAATCGTACGAGCGCCGCCCGCAGAGCGTGTATGGCTTCGACACGGTCGGCCACGGCCGCCCGGTGAGCGTGCGCCACAACCCGAAGCGCCTCTACTGAGGGGGAGTTCACGACGAGTGGGCGGCATTGCCCCGCAAGGGTCATCGAGGCAATCAGCCGCGCATCAGCACGATCCGTCTTGGGGATTCCGAACGCGGCGCGGTGACGGGCTGCACGCGTGGGGTCCACATGGACGACCTCCATGCCCGAGGCTGACAAGGATCGGGCGAAGAGAATACGCACATCCTCAATCCCGGTGATGGTCGCTCGCCACCTGCGTCCCAGCGACACCAGGAACTTCCGGTATTGGGCGACCGGGTCCGGGCTATCGGCATAGACGATCCGCGTCTCACCGAGAACGGCTCCGGACCGATCAAGAACAGCGACATCCAACCACCGGTCCGACCAGTCACACCCCGCAAAGAACAACTACTACCTACCTCCGGCGACAGAAAGACAATCGGTATGACGCAAGCTGCGCGAGACCCTGGGATACGAAGGCGCCCCCGGCATCGCCCTTGCCCTGCAAGGCAGTGCGATCAGTAGTGGGTGCCCAGCTCGGCGAGCAGCGACGGATTGACGATGCGGACGATTGCCTCAACGTCATTCCGGGCCGCGGCCGGCCACAGCTCGGCGCGCGCGGAGCGGTACTTCGCTGCGAGGCGCTCCCGCTTGTCAGCGGGAAGCTGTGCGGCCCTGTCCGGGCGGGAATTGTGCGCATTGTCCGCGATCTTCACGAGTGTTGCCTGGGGGTCGGCGGTGATACGGCGGATCTTCTCGTCGTAAGGCACCCCTGCCTGATTGGTCACCGCCTCGACAATCTCGACGACCCGGCCCGGCACGCCCGCCTCCCGCAGACGCTGGGCAGTCCAGTCGGTGTCTTCCAGAAGGTCGTGCAACAGGCCCGCCATGACAAGGGTGTCGTCACCGAACGGGCTGAGCCCGGCGGCCACTGCCCGGACATGTTCGATGTACGGCACTCCAATCTTGTCGGTCTGCCCGGCATGCGCCCTGTCGGCAAGAATCTCGATCTCACGGACAGAGATCACGGTCACTCCTTCGTAACGGCGACATTGACCCGCCGCCTACATCCGGGCTCGGCCGACCCGAAGCGTGGGAACGGCCGGTATCGCACTGTGAGGCGACTCCGTCGTTTCGCAGGTGCAGGCGCTGCCCCGGCTCACATCGGAGAGGTCTCGACGCGGGCACTCAGTCGCGGGGGCGCCGTACCGCCCCTGCCTCAGCCAGCCGGAGCGCGCGGGAGCCACTACCGCGGAGTCTCGGGCAGCACCCGACTGCGGTGGAGCTGAGAGCGTAGGCGAAGCGCGCGACAAGGACGTCGGGCCCGCTGGCGCCGAAGGATGCGCATCCAGCCGTGCGTGCCCACCGCGTTGCAGCGGCGGAGGCTGACGCCGGACTACGGAGCTTGCGACGGGACATGCAGTCCTCTCGTAAAACTGGGCACCCGAGGTCGTTGACCTGGGGTTTCGGGGAGGTTGTCTACGTTGACATGACCGCCCGGCGTCCACCAGCCCTTTGGTGATCCTTCCTGTCTGCTCCCGGCGAACTGCGGCAGCAGGGGTCTTGCTTCATCTCGGGCGCCCCGCTCCGCGAGGCCGAAGCACCCGGCAGGAGGTCACACACCGATTCAGGTCGAGCCCGGCGCCGGCAATCGCTCATGCAAGCAACCTCCGAGAACTTCCGGGAGGGGCAGACGCGGCAGCTCGCGACCCGTAACTTGGCAGCATGGCTGAGACACGAGATCTGTGGTGGGCGGCAGGGCGCATGGCCTTCAGCGTGGCGGAGAACGACGAGTGGCGTAACCAGCGGTGGACTGAGTCCTTGCGCCGCTCGGCCACGCTGCTAGAACCGGTTTGGCCCAAGACCTACAGCGACGGCCCTTTCATGCATGCCCTGCCGACCGTCGCTCTGCTTCTGTACGCGGGCCCCTTTGATGACGACCCGGAATTCGTACCGGTGGCGGACATCGTGACGGCGCTAACGCCGCACCTGGCCAACCCGGCCGGCCCGCCGCTCAAGGACACCGTCCGCGTCGGCCTGATCGAGCGGCGGCACGACCTGGACGACGACTCTCCGCTGTCCTCGCTGGTCCGGCAGCTCACCACGCACCAGCCAGCGCTGGCCCTTCCCCCGACTAGCCCCGAGCCGGCCGGCGCAGATGACTGGTCTGGCGGCACACTGATGGGCGCGGCCGCGGAGTGGGCACACCCCGCTCTCGCGGGGCACTACCTGCCGCACATCGGCGCATGATGGCCCGGCCGGCGACCGGGTTCAGCGATGCGCCGAAGACCGAGGTCGGCGCTCAATGAGCCTGTCCTGACGGCTCCGCGTCGGTCGGCTCCCAGTACACCGGGAGGTTGACGGACGGTGCGACCAAGGCCGCCCACACGGAGCTGAGGCCCTGACGCCGGAGCGCGTCATCGCCGCCGAACGCAGCCGTCGGAACGGATTCCTACTGGAAGGCGAAGGCGTCGCTCGGCGTCGACATGCGTTCAAAATCGAACACATGATTGAATCGCGCCATGGCGCTCAACTCCTACCCCAACGATCTCGTGGAAGCGCAGCGAGCCTTGCACCGTACCTATGAGGCGCTCGCCGCCTCGCGCCCGCGGCACGTCACGGCGCTGCGCCGCGATCTTCTTCGGCTGTCGGCCGTGGTGCTCTGGCACCCGTTCTGGTCCGCCTGCCCGGACAGTTCCCTGGCCGCCCGTGTGGAGCTGCGGCGACAGGCCCGGAACCGGCAGGCACGGCAGGCGGCGTGAGGGATCCCCTCAGCGAGCGGCAGCTGGGCATCCTCCGGTGCATCGGCGAGTGGATTGCCGAGCACGGGGAGGCGCCGTCGATCCGCGAGATCGGCCAGCAGGTCGGCCTGTCCAGTACCTCGTCGGTCGCCTACCACCTGGCACGACTGGAAGCGGCTGGAGCGATCAAGCGGGCGGGCCGCCGCCGGTTCTGTCGTCCGAACTGATGCCGGCTCCCGACGCACGCGCGGCACCCTGAGTTTTCGCGCCCCACTGACACCGCACCGCGAGTTGGCAGCCTCCTCGACGGACGCGCCGCTCGTCGTCGACCAGCAGCTCGTTGTAGATTCAAACATGTGAACGAATCCTTTGAGCGGCTGGACCCCGAGAAGATCACCCGGGGTTCAGCCGCAGTCGTGCTGGGCTGCGAGGAGCGACAGGTCGGCTACTGTGCGAGTTGCCAGGGTTACACAATCCGGTACCTGACGGGGGCGCGGCCGGTGTGCCGGGCCTGCCGACAGGCGCAAGACTCCGGCGCCGCCCAGCCCTGAGTTCTGCGTGCAGGAGGCCCACGCAGGCCGAACAGATGCGCTCGCAGCGCTTATGGCGCGAGGGCGGCACCTCGAAGTGCACCGAGGCGCCGGAGAATGGAAGTTCTCCGGCGCCTCGGTGCGCTGGTGTTCACGGCTTCCAGCTGCGGCGCTGATGGCTTCGGGGTTCACCCGCCGTCGGTGGGGGCTGCGTCCTGTGAACGCCGTCGTCGGGCTGCGACGACGACGGCTCCGCCACCGGCGAGCAGAACCCCTGCCGCCCCTAGGAGCCAGGGGGTGGAATCGGCTCCGGTGTGGGCGAGTGATCCAGTTGCCTGTTGCGGTGCGGGGGGTACGGAGGAGGGCGTCGGTGCTGCCGCGGCGGAAGCGCTCGTCTCGGGGCGCGGCGTGTCCTGGTTCTTCTTTCCGGGCGTGCGGCCCGGTGCGGGCTTGGCTGGTGCGGTCGGCGTCGGGGCGGTCTCGGTCGGCGAGGGGGTATGGGTCGGCTGATGCTTCGGGGTGTCGGCGAGCGTGACCGTTGCCGGCGCCCCGGCCTTAGCGGTGATCTTGGCTGGGGCGCTGTCCAGCTCGTATCCCGCGGGGGCCTTGACTTCGGTGATCTTGTAAGGGGTGCCGGTCCGGGTGGCGACGGGCAGCTGGATCGCGGCAGTGCCGTCCTCGCCCGTGGTCACGGTGACAGTCTTTCCGCTGCTGTCGGCCGGAGTGACGTTGAGGACGGCGCCGGGAAGGGGTTTGCCGCTGCCCTTGTCGGTCTTCTTCACCATCAGGTTCGCCGGCTTGAACGGGTCGGTGATCGTCAGCGGCACGGCAGTGCCGGGGGTGACGATGACGTCCTGGTCGGTAACGACGGTGTGCAGGGGGCTGCCGCTGCTGGCTTCCTTGAGCCGGTAGACGCCGACGGAAAGGTCTTCGAAGGCGAGTCGCCCGTCGGCATTCGTACGGCCGCTGGCGGCTTCCTTGCCGGCATCGTCGAGCAGGGTGAACGCGGCCCCCGGCATCAGGCGCCCGTCGGGGTCCTTTTTGAGGATCTCCACGCCGCCGGTCTCGGGCAGGTGCCGGAGGGCGGGTGCGGAGGTGGACTGGGTCGGCTCGGGAGCATGGGCCGCGGCGGCCGGGGCCCCGGCCAGGGAGCCGGCGACGGCAGCAGCGACGGTGACGGCTGCGGCCGTGGTACGGCGGGGCGATTGGGTGCGCAAGAACGAACTCCTGGGACGGCGATCCGGGGGTGGTGAACGGATGGGGCACGGCGGGTTCAGCGAGTGCGGCCCGGCCTGGGGCTGGGCGGTGGTTGGGCCACCGGCCGCTGCGGGGCTGCCGCTGTCACGACATGCAGGTGATCGCGGGTGTGAAAGGGGATGTCCTTGACGGTGCGGTGCACCGGCTCCGTGGAGATCAGGGAGGCGGTGAAGGCGGCAACGAGGGTGGTGGGCGTCCCGGGCGAGAAGCGTGCTCGCCAGTGCGGTTCGCTCGGGTATCCGCCCCAGGCGCGCCAGATCGGCCCGTCGAAACCGCCCGTGTCGTAGCGGTGTCGCACGCCCCCGAGCCGTTCCGGCGCGAGGAAGGTCTGCGTACCGTCGGTTCTGACGTCGTGGCTCCAGCCGCGGGCGAGCAACGGCGCGTACCCCTCCTGCGGCGCCGTGGCGTCCCCGAACAATCGGTCCTGGTCGCTGCGCAGGTCTTCCATGAAGAGGTCGAACAGTTCGGCGTGAACAGCGTGCAGCAGCTCGACGGGGGTGGTGGCATCGAAGGTGACCTGCCAGGTCGTCGGCTCGAACGGGGCGCGATTGCCGCCGATGGTCCACGTCCCCTGCCCCCGCAGTTCAGGCTCAGAGACGAAGCGGGTCCACAGCCGCAGGCACGGGCTGACCGCGTAGGCCGTGCCCTCTTCAGCCTGGTGCTGTCTCCAGCCCTGGTCGCTCGGAAAAGGCCAGGCCGTACGGAGGTCCACCGGGCCGGGGCCGGCAAGATGCCGCGGAAGTACTTTCACGCTCTGGACGGGGTCAAGGTTGTCGAAGGGGTCGGGCAACACGAAATGAGGCTCCTGCCGGGAAGGCCATGCGCGGCGCTCGGCGTGCCGGTGCGGCCTGGGTCAGCGGGCGCGGCCGCCCTTGTGGATGGTCAGCGGGGCGGGCGTCTGGTGCGCGGTGCGGCTTGCGGTGCGGTTTGGTGTGGGCGTGGTCCAGGCGCCGGGGAACCAGACGGCGGTGTACTGCTCGATCGCGTCGCGCAGCCCGGTGGTGACGGCGCCTTCCCACGGCGGCTGGCCGGGGCGGTGGTGGGTGTCGAACGTGCCGTACCGCGAGCTGTTGACAGGGGTGCGGCGGGCTTCGTCGCGGCGGTGGAAGGTGCCGTGGTCGACGAAGTTGAGGGCCACGGCGTCGATCTCGCCCCGGTGCGCGTGGAGGACTGTCAGGCGCAGGCCGCCGTAGGTGTCGGCGCGGAGGGCGTTGGTGAAGCCGATGCGCAGGCGCAGCGGCGTACCGGTGGCGGGGGTGGCGTAGTAGGTATTGCCCACGACGGTGCTGTCGGTGAAGGGGAGGCACAGTTCGGCGAAGAACTCGGGGGCCTGCAGGGACATGGGGCCTTTCGGCGGTAGGTGGACAAGGTCAGCGACGGCGCCCGACGCGCCCGGTGGGTACAGCGGATGGGGCCGTAGTGGTGGTGCTCCAGCGCGGCACGCTGCGGGTTCCGAGCGACGGTGGGCGGCGGGAAGCGGCCCGCTGAAGGTCGAGTGGGGTTGGGAGAGGAGGCGACGGGGGCGTGAGGGGTGTCAGCTGGGCCTTGCCCCGGAGCCGGAACGGCATCTGGCCTTTCCAGCGGAGCAAGGGGGCTGGGTCCGCGACGCAGGCCGTGACTGCTTTGACCAAGGGCGTGGGGGTCTTCGACGAGGCGGTGGCATACCAGTAGGGCCTCGTGGCCGAGGGCCCGCCCCAGAGGTACCAGCGTGCGTTCAGCGTGGTCAGCTCCCTTTCCGGGTCGAGGCGGCCGTTGGTGTACTGGAGGCCGGCCATGGCGTCGGGGGCCTGAAGTTCCATGACCTCCCGGCTAGGGTGCTGAAGTGCCCAGCCGGAATGGATCAGTGGTGTGACCGCGCTGAATGCCGAGAGGTCAGGATCTGTTGGGTGCGGGTCGGCCAGGTAGGCAGGTGGGCCCGCGGCGTACGCCCCCGCCAAGGCGGTGGTGAAGGCGGTGACGAACTCCGTCGGCGTCTCGTCGTTGAAGCACACACCCCACTTCGGCCGGGCGAAGAGGTCGGCGTAGGCGGTGATCCGCCACAAGCCGTCGTCCTCGCCTTCGGGCAGGTATCCGAGGTGGATCTTGCGGTCGGGGGCGCTGACGTAGACGTTGCCGTCCTCCTCGGATCGCAGGTCCCAGCCCCGCTCCAGCAGTGGAGCAAGGGCAGGGTCGCCGGTGAACGTACTGCCGGCAAGGTAGCGCGGGGAGACATAGACGTCCCCGTCGAGCAGGTCAGGGTCGGGCATGGACCATTTCCGTGAAGAGTGCGGGGGAGACTGCGCGCGGCCCGGCGCCAGCCAGGTGGACACATTGGGCATTCCAGCGGCGTCACGCCGCTGCTCGCTGGGCCTGAAGGGGATGCAGCGACCAGGTAGGTGCACCGATTGCTGGTCGCGGCCGTGTCACGCAGCGGATTCCGAGCAGGAAGTTGCCTGACCCGAGGACTCGATGTGCACGGTGACCGCGCAGAGGGCTTTCTCGGCGCGTTGCTGGGCGAGGGCGGCGGTAGGGGCCGTGGTGATCAGGAAGCCGATGCGGGAAGTGAACGTGTCGCCTCCTTGCGGCGGCAGCACGACCTCGTCTCCGGTCTCGCGCTGCCAGTGGACCCGTTCGAGCCACGGCGCACCAGCACGGAATTCGTCGTCGAGGTGGCGGGCGGTGAGCGTGCCGGAGACCGGGGGATACACCATCCGGATGCCGGCTGCCTGCTGCCGGGTGGGGGCCAGGTCGGGGGTGCGTCCGCAGGCCAGGTCGGCGGCGGCACGCGGCAGGTCGATGCCGGTGGCGCGGTGGACGAGGTGGCCGATCAGGTCGCCGCCGATGCGCGCGTTGACCTCGACCAGCCGGGGCCGGCCCCGCACCAGGCGGATCTCCACGTGCTGGATCCCGTCGGTGAGGCCCAGTGCCTGGACGGCAGCGGTGGCGGCCGGGGCCACCGTGACGAGCAGCGGGTCGCGGGCGTCGACCGAGTGGGCGATCTCCTGGAAGTAGGGTGCCGGGCCGAGTGTCTTCCGGGTGACGGCCACCGCCCTGGTCTGGCCGCGGTGCGTGACGCATTCGACGCTGACCTCTGGGCCGTCGAGGTACTCCTCGACCAGCACCTGCGTGCTTTCTGCTGAGCACCCGGCCGCTTGCGCCGCGAAGGCGTACGCCTGCACCACTTCCTCGGCGTTGTCAGCACGCATCACACCGATGCTGGCCGCGTGCCCGGCGGGCTTGAGGACGACGGGATAGCCGATCTGCCTGGCCGCGGCGCTGGCTCCGGCCAGAGTGCTGACGCTCACCGAGGCGGCCGATGGCACGCCGTGCCGGGCGAACAGGTGCCGCGCGGCGCCCTTGTTGCGGCAATCACGCATCACCTCTGGAGCGGTGGTGGGCAGAGCGAGCCGGTGTGCCAGGTGGGCGACCGGGACGAGGTACCACTCGGTCCAGGTGACCACGCCGGCCAGCTCGTGGCGCCGGGCCAAGGCCCTGCCGGCCTCGTCCAGGGCCGCTTGGTCGGCAGGGTCGGCGCCTTCCCAGTCGACGATGAACGGGCGCTCCCACGTCGGTTCGGCGGGGGTGATCAAGGCGATGTCGTAGTGGGCTGCCATGTGCTCAAGGCAGTACCCGCGGTATGCCTCGGCATCAGCAGCCGTGACAACCAGGACGACGGGGCGAGAAGACAGCGGAACGCTCCATGGGGCGGGGGCGGAATCATTCGGTGCGGCGACGATGCGGTTCACGGCGTACGGCGGCGCCGTAGCTCGAAGGCGCGCTCCCAATGGGGGTGGTCAGCGATCAGTTTTCGTGCGTACAGGGCCGTGTAGTTGTTGTTGAGCCCGCGTACGCCCCGGGGCAGTTGCCAGCGCAGGGATTCGAAGAGGGCCTTGAGGCCGATGCGTTCGGCGCCGTCGGCCAGCCGCTGTGCGGTCAGCCGTTCCAGTTCCCGGTAGACGTGCGGGTGCTCGGCGTCGAAGGTGAGGAACTGCTCAGTGAGCGTGGGTCTCTTTGCCGGGCCGGCGACGGGGCCGAGGCCGGGCAGGTGTTCCTGCTGAGCGGCGGGCAACGTGGGCATCGAGTGGTTCTCCGGACGGCGCGCTGGGCGGCATGACGGGATACGGGTCAGGTGGCGGCGCGTAGGACCGGTGCGGTGCGCAGCCGGGCGAACGCGGTGGCCAGGCCGAGTGCCTGTAGGACGGCGCAGGCGGTGAGGGCGTGGCTGAGCAGCACCGGCGGGATCGCGGCGACGAGCAGCCCGGCGAGGGGGAAGGGCAGCAGGAGTAGCAGGATCGTCAGGGCCAGGGTGCTGCCGAAGGTGTCGGCGGGGATCAGGTGGGAGCGCAGGGTGCGCAGGACGACGGTCAGGCCGCCCTCGCCTGCCATCAGCACGGCGGTGAGCGTCAGGTACGCGCCGTAGGTGTGGGTGAGCGAGAGCGCCAGGCAGGCCGAGGCCGCCAGGCCCGCCGACGCGGCGCCGACCGGCCACAGGCCGTACCGGTCGATGGCGCGGCGGCAGAGCGTGATGGCGACGAGGGAGGCGACGGCGGCGGTCGACCAGAGCAGGCCCACGTCGGCGCTGGTGTACCCGAACTGCTTGATCACGATCACCGGTGCGGCGGCCTGCAGGAGTCCAATCGCGAGGTTGGAGACGCACAGGCCGGTCACCAGCCAGGCCAGGGCGGGTAGCGCCCGTAGCGTCGACCAGCCGGTGCGCAGCCCCTGGCGTCCGGGTGCCGGGCGGGCGCGGCGCTGTCCTCGGTGCTGGCTGGGGGCGAAGGCGCTGGCGAGGAGGGAGAAGGCGGCGATCACGCTGAGCATTCCGGCCGGACCACTGACGTTGAGGAGCAGTCCGGCCAGCGCAGGGCCGGCCAAGGTAGCGGTCTGGTCGATGCCGAACAGGGCGGACTGGATCCGGTGCGCGTCGGTCCCGGCGGTGCGACTGGCGAGGCCGCCCGCCGTCTCGGCCGCGATGTAGCTGAACTCGGTGAGGATGCCGGTGCCGGCGGCGAGCAGCATGACCGTGGCGGTAGCGCCCGGACCGGTGGACTGGGCCGGCAGGAGGAGCGCGGCGGCCAGCACGACCAGGGCGCGGGCAGTCGAGGCGCAGCGCAGGACCCGGGTGGTGCCGTAGCGGCCGACCAGCGTCCCGGCCAGGGCGAAGGCCATCAGACGGGGCACCCATTCCGCGGCGAAGGCCAGGCCGGTCAGGGCGCCCGATCCGGTGGTCGCGAGCACCAGCAGAGGAATGCCGTACGTCGTCATGGCGAACGCGACGGCGTCCATGCTGCGGGGCAGGTAGATACCGCGCAGCAGGCCAGGTGGAGTGCCCTTTCGGCGCCGGGCGGCAGCGGGTCGGACGGAGGTGGTCATCGGGCTTTCGTGGCAGGGCTGGATGTTGGGAACGGGGGCTGGGGCGGGCCGCTGATGCGGCCCGCCGCGTGTTGGTGTCCCTGTCAGGTGGTCCTGCGGGTGGTCGTCCGGGCGAAGGCCGTGGTGGTGCGGGGCGGTTGCGGTAGCCGTGTGCCCAGGGCTGAGCGTCGCGGCGGTACGGCGTCGATGAGGTGGGCGTGTGCCGCTGTCCACGCGGCCAGCTCGGCGTACGGCCCGCGAAGGTCCTGGCCGGCCTGGGTCAGGCGCCAGGTCCGTTCGCCGGTGGGTTCGGCGAGGTTGGCCTGCGTGAGCGTGTCCGGCTCTGTGCCGGCCGTATCCGGCGGGGCGGCGGGCTGGTCTGCGGTGAGGGCCGTCAGGACGCGGCGGTCCTTGAGGAGTTCCAGCCCGGCCTCGACGCGGGTGACGAAGTCGGTCGCGGTGCCGGGATGGTGGTGGGTACGGCTCCAGCGGGCCAGGGCTTCGTAGAGGTCTCCCAGTCCTTCGCCGGCCTCGGTCAGCAGGTAGCAGGTGCGTCCGTCGTGCTCGGCGACGGTGAGCAGGCCCCGGTGGCGCAGGGTCGGCAGTGCGTAGTGGATGCCGGTGCGCGGCAGGTCGGTGAAGGTGCGGGCGGCCATGCGGCGGGGCAGGGGCCCGTTGTGGTCGATCTCGCTGATGACCCGGGTGGTCCACTGCCTGCTCAGCAGCTCGGCGGCGCGGGCTATGTGCTCGGTGCCGGTCATCGGCGGCGTCCCCCTGCTGCCGTGGGCATCGGGCGTACGGGGCCGCCGTGGGAGAACAGGTCGCTGTTCTTCCAGGTCGCCGGGGCCGACGCTGCCGCAGGGCGTGCCGGCATCGCCGGGCGTGCTGTGTGCGTGGCCCACTGCCCGTGGCGCTTTCGTGCTGAGGGGGCCTGTCCGGAGGCCGCGCGTGCGGGCGTCCGGCCCGCCGCCCAGTCGGCGAAGGCGGCGTGGACGGGATTGAGGGAACGGCCCGCCGCGGTGAGCTGGTAGGTGCTCTGGCCGGCGGTGCGTTCGACCAGGCCGTCGTCGGTGAGCTGGCGCAGCGGCTGGTAGACGGTGGTGGGGCCGGAGCCGGGAAGGACGGCGGCGGCCAGGTCCCGGGCGCTGACTGGGCCGCGCTCGCGCAGTGTCCACAGGATGGGGGTGGCGTGCCGGGGGGTGATCAGGCCGAGGGCGTCCTCGATGTCCTGGGCCTTGGGAATGCGTTCGGGCTCGCGCTGGCCGGTCTGTGGGTTGAGGACCAGCTCCTTTTCCAGGTGGGTGCCGGCCCAGGTGGCGAGGGTGTCCAGGACCGGCATCAGGGCCGCACCCCGGTTGGTGAGGCCGTAGGTGACGTGCCGCTGGGAGAGCTGGCCGCGTTCGACGAGCCCGGCGTCGGTGAGCTTGTGCAGCCGGGGGTTGAGCTGGCCGTCGGCCAGCCAGGCGAGCTTGGGCTTGATCTCGTGATAGCGCAGCGGCTGCTCGTGCAGCGTCATCAGCACCCACACGCTCCAGCGGGGCGCGATCATGTCGAGGCTCTCGGTGACGCGCGCCAGGTCGGTGGCGGTGGCACGGGACAGACCGGTGGGGGCCATTAAGGGAACTCCTGGTGGTGCGGGCGGTGTTCAGCGCGTCGGCGCGAGCGGATGTGCGGCTGCGGAGGCCGGTGGAAGCTGGGTGGCCTGCGGCGGGGCGGCCCGGCGCAGGCTGTGCAGGACGGTGGTGGCAGCCTGGGTATGGGCCTCGCGGGTGGCGACGGACGTGGCCAGGCGGCGGGCGCAGTCGAAGATGGCGCCCGCGGTGGAAGCACCGACTTCGCGTCCGGGCTGTGTCAGCTCCCGCAGGCGGCCGAGCTGGTGCTCGATGTTGCGTTCGGCCTGCAGCAGCCCGGCGTGGATGCCCAGCAGGGCGGCCAGCATGCTCTGGGTCTGCTGGGCATCCACATGGGCTTCCAGCTCCGCCAGCGGCCGGCCGTAAAGCGCCTCGATGTGTTCGGCGACGGCCAGCGCGGTGGTGTGGGACAACGAAAACTTTCAGGGTCGGCGGGCCCGGGCCAAGGACTGTGCGGCCGGGGGGTGCGCGGCGGTAGCACGGGCGCTGATCTTCGGGGGCGGCAGGCCCTGCTGGGGGCGGGCGCCGGGAGCGGGCATGGTCCGCAGCACCTCCTCCAGGGCGCCGACGCACTCCTGGCGGCCGGAGAGCGCCGCCTGCAGCCACTGCAGATCCCACTGCAGTTCCTCGGCGGACAGCTCGTACTGCCGGGCGGGGGCCGTGGCCTCGTGTATGCGGTCGCGCACCCGGGCAAGCTGTTCCTCGGCCACCGCCAGGAAGGAGCGCAACTCCATGATCCGGTGGAGGGCTGGCGAGGCCGTACCCGCCACCGCGGCGGCATACAGCTCGTCGAGCGGCGCTCCGAAGACCTTCTCGAGCACGGTGTCCTGGCTGGTGGGCTTCCGGGTCACACTCACCGTGCCCTCCCCCGTGCCGCCCCCGGCGGGCCAGCGGCCGGACGTACCGCAGGGCTCGTGGTCGAAGCGGAAGGTCGGCCGGCCGAACGGGCGGCGAAGCGCCAGGCGCCGGGGAAGGACGTGCGGGCCGCTTCCGGGTCGAGCAGATGCCGCACGACCATGGCCCGGCCATCGCGCATGGCGACGGCCACATTCACCCGGTGGGCCAGCGCCATCTGGGCATCGGACAGTTCCCCGGGGGCTGGCCCGATGGCGTCCAGCAGGGCGTCCTCGCTCTGCTCCAGGGCCGCTTGGTCGCGCTGGAGGTGGCCGTACCAGCGCAGGACCTCCGCGGCTTGCTGGTGATCGTCCGGCGCCGCTGCGGCGGCTCGGCGCAGCTCGGGCAGGCTCATCCGGAAACGTTCCTCGATCTGCTGGGCCACGGCCTCCAGCACTTCGTCCGCGCCGTCAGGCACAGCACTCTCCTTTACGGTCCCGCAGGTGATAGCTGGTGCAGCAGGTGCCGGGGCGGGAGGTGCCTCCCGCCCCGGCCCGTTGGGTCAGTGCAGACAGGTGGAGACGTCGGGGTAGACGTAGATCCCCGACACCCAGCCGGTGACGCCGGTCGACTTGTCGGTGATGTAGACCCATTCGCCATAGGTGGTGGCCTTGTGCACGGTGAACTTGTGGCCCTTGTACAGCAGGCCGAGGGCCGTGGACTTGGCCGATGCCTTCGAGCGGATGGTCACCGCGCTGGCGTGGACCTTGTACGGGCCGACCTTGCCGCACGGGTCGGAGGCGGTCACCGCGGTGGCCGGGGCCGCGGCGGAGGCCGTCGAGGCGGTGGCAATGGGCAGGGCCACAGCGGCGGTTACGGCAGCGGCGGCGGCTATGCGGGAAATGCGCAAGAGAAACTCTCCATGGTGGTGCGAGGAATAGGGGGACGCAGCAGGAGCCGCGGTGGGAAAGGTCAGTCGAGGCAGATGCGGGTGCCGCGGTAGACGTACGTTCCGGAGACAAATCCGCTGACGCCGGTTGAGTGGTCCGTGACGGCCACCCAGTTGCCGGCCGCCGGGTGAGCGGTGAAGTCGTGGCTGGGGTAGAGGATGCCGACGGCGGTCGCCTTCGCTGACGCCTTCGCGCGGATGGTCACCGCGCTGGCGTGCACGTTCCACGGCCCCGGCTGTTCGCACGGGCGGGTCACCGTCGCGCCGGAGGGCACTGCCGCGCTGGCGGTGGGGGCGGACAACAGCGGAAGGGCAAGAGACCCGAGCACTGCTGCGGTGAGGGTGATGCGTGAGGAACGCATGACGAAGAGGTCTCCAAGCCAGTGCATACGAAAAGGGGGGAAAAGTGAAACCCTGGAACAGGCGGTGCCGTTCGGGCTGGTATCCAGAGTCCGGAAAATTCCCGGTTGGGCTAACCGGAGATCAGCTGCTATAAAGCCGCGTCCCAGTTCCCCTGTAAGCAGCAGCGAGTTACAGCGGGAAGCCGCGGGTCAGCGTCGGGGCCCGCTCGGGCGGGGCGCGATTCCCGGTAGCTGCCGCGCTGGGACGGAGGGGGTCACGGTGGGTTCGGGCAGTGGGGTGTCGCGGTCCTCCAGCCATTCGCCGGCCTGCGCGGCGTCGGCGAAGCATCCCTCGCGCAGGGTGTACCGGTTGGCATCGACGTCCCACTTCTCGACCAGGACGCGAAACGGTCGCTGCGCCGCGGTGGGGTGGAGATCCCGCACCAGCACGGTCGTCTCGTAGTCGATGGTGTCGTCGGTGTAATGGTCGAGGATCTCGTACCGGCCGGGCGAGGCGGCCAGCTTGGCCTCCAGGGCGCTCGTCTTGGCGTCGGCAGCCTCTGGCCCCAGGTCGGTGCGGGCGCGCAGCGCGGACACCGGGCAGCCACGGGCGACGAGCCACTGCTGCGCGAGCGGTACCAGAGGCAGCCGCTCCGAGGCATACCGGAAACTGCCGGTGGCTTCGTTGCGGTCGATGTGGACGGCCAGGTACTGCGGCGAGCCCGGCAGGTCCCACGTCATCGAACTGTCATGCAGGACGGCATAGCTGTCGTCGCCTTGGTGGTGGCTGGCCACCACGGTCAGCTCGTTCTCCGACAGACTGATCTGCCAGTTGAAGAGGGTGGCTTCGTGGTCGTTCGCGAGATCGAGTCCCTCGACGCGAAGGACGGTTTCGAGGTCGTTTTCGGGCATGGTCCTCGTCGTTGATGAAGGTGGGGGCTGCCGCGCAGGCGTGTTCTCAGCGGCGTGGACGCGTGGCAGGCCAGGCGCCCACGCGCTGAGCAGGCGGTGGGGTGGGGCGGGTGGTTCCGCGGGCTCCGGTCAAGACGGTGCGGCCGGCATCGGTGACGGTGATGGGCTGCCCGGCGTGCAGCGCGTGGGACTCATCCCGGGTGACGCACCCGGCCGCCTCCAGGCGTTGATAGGTGGCAGCAGGAACGCGGGTGCCCGACGCTGTGACCGCCGCCACGCGTCCCGTGAGCAGGTGTTGGCGCAGCTGGGCGCCCTCGCTGATGGCCATCAGGGCCGCGTGGTCCGCAGCGGACAAGTCCGGCATCGAGCCGGAGCCTGTGTGCCGCCGCCCGGCGCGTTCGAGAGGCTCCAGCGCCGCCGCAACCTCGGCGCGGCGGGCGTCCCGGGTGGCGGTGGCCTCCTTCATCCGCTCGACGGCGCGGTCGATGCGGGCAAACAATGCCCGCTCGATCTCGTACTCCCCGGAGGCGAGCCGTTCCAGCAACACGCGGTGAAAAGTCAGGACGGTCGTAGCGTCGTTGAGCTTGCGGTGCGCGTCAGCCACGCGGGTGGCCGGCTCATCGAGCAGGTCGCGATCATGCAGCTCCCGCAAACGGTCGATGCTGTGTCCGGTGGCCGCCTCGACACGGTGATCGAGCGAGGTCAGGCCCTTGTGAACGGAGGAGGATGTCGAGGATGAAGGCATAAACAATCCCTTGGTCGTGGGGCCGAGGGCCGCAGGCATCCACAACACAGCTCACGGCCCGGCACCTGCCGCCTCCGGCGCTCGGCAGGCTGGGCGACGCGGACGTCAGCAGATGTGAAACCGGAAGCAGCTCGTCGAAACCACACGGTCGGCGGCCGGAAACGTCTCAGCGGGTGGGGCCGTTCGCCGGGGACGAGGGCATGTGCAATGGGCCGGGACGGGGGCCGGGGCCCGGTTTGGGCACTCCGGACGGCCGGGAGGCGGTCAACTGCGGCGATCGGGCACGGGCCGCGTGGGCCAGCGCGCTCATCGGTCGGCGTTCCATGCCCAGCCGGGCGGCGACGGTGTCGTAGACATCGAAGTCGGCCCGAGGGCGGACAGCAATGACGTGGATCTCGGTGGTGTGCTGCGAGGTGGCCGGTGCCGGGCGCTGGCAGTACACCAGCCGCCACTCGGCGCGCTGGTCGAGGTACAGCTTGCGCAGGCCGCTCAGGTCCCCGGTGAGCTTGCCGCCTTGCATGTCGCCGTTGACCGTCTCCTGCAGATGCTCCAGGGCCAGGTCCCGGACGTCCGTCGGTGCTTCGAGCAGGTCGGTCAGGGCGCGGGGGTCGAAGCTCAAGGCATGGCGCGGACGACCGCTCATGCCGGCGCCTCGCCGGTGTCTGGGGTGCTGGCGCCGGTGCGGCGCGCGGAGCGCTGCGGGCCGGGCAGGATGCGGTGAGCGGGCCGGTCGGGATCCGTCATGCAGGCCGACAGCGACCCGCCCGGCGCCCGTACGGCCGCCATGGTGTGGGTGAGGAAGTCCCGGTGCCACACGGCCATGCCGGCCAGACCCGCGTCTGGTTCCTTGTGCTGGTGATAGGCCAGCCACAGGGCGTGCAGCCAGGCGAGGACATCCTCGTGCTCCTGCCACTGCAGGCACCAGGGGGCGGCCGTGGAGACCTCGTCGCCGTAGGTGTCCATGAGGAACGTTTCCACCCAGTCGGTCAGGGTGTCGACTTCCGACTCGAACTCCTCCCCCTCCAGTTCCAGGATCGGCCGCGGCGCCGGAGCCGGGGCAGGCATCGCCGGCCCCGGCGGGAAACCGGCGAACGGTGAACCGGCGGGTGCTGAGGCAAGGTTGTCCAGCTGCCGGGCTTGTTCGGCCGACTGATCGAGAAGCTGGCGGACGGTGGCGTCGAGGTGTTCCAGGTTGCCGTCGGGCAGCCGTACGGGCTCCGTGTCGCCCTCGTCGCGGGGGCCTATGGATTCGGGCACGAGTATCTCCTTGCAGCCGCTCGCGGCGGGTCGGGGAATGCGGCTCCAACGATCCGGAGAAATCCCGGTTTGGCTAACCGGGCATCGGCCGCTATAACCAGACGCCCGTCGGCCGTTGCCCGGGAAACTGCCCCCAGGGCGACGCGGTTACGCGGCCAGCGTGCAGTCCTCCTGGCCGAGGGTGTCACGCAGTGTCTCGGTGAGCCGGTCGGCGGCGATTTCGGTGTAGTGCCGGGTCTTTTCCACGCCGATAAAGTCCCGGCCTTCCAGCAGGGCCGCGACGCCCGTGGAGCCGGAACCGGCGCAGAAGTCCAAGACGGTGCCGTCCGGCGGGCAGATCTGCACCAGCTCCCGCATCACCTCGACGGGCTTTTGCGTGATGTGCCGGCGCTTCTTCCCGCTGGGCTGGGAGGCGCTGTACAGGCCGGGCAGGTACACCGGGTTGCGGGAGGCGTCGATGGGGCCGTTGGACGCCCAGATGATGAACTCGCAGTTCTGCGTGAACCTGCCGCGCTGCGGCCTCGCCTGCGGCTTGTGCCAGGCCAGCACGCCACGCCACAGCCAGCCGGCCGCCTGGATGGCGTCTGTCGTGATGCCCAGCTGCCGCCAGTCGGTGAACAACAGCGCCGTGCCGCCGACCTTGGTCAGACGCTGGGCTTCGGTCATGATCTGCGTCAGCCAGAAGCCGTACGACCTCTGGTCCATGTTCTCGCCGGTGAAGTCCGGCAGGCTGTGTCCGGCGTCGGCAGAGGTGTACTTCTGGCGCGCCGTGCGGCTGGTGCGCTCCTTCGCGGTCCGGCCGCCGGAGTTATACGGCGGGTCGGTGATGACCGAGTCGACGCAGTCATCGGGCAGGTCGGCGAGCACACGGAGCGCGTCGCCCTGATGGAGAGAAAACGGCAAAGAGGTACCCCAATTCGGGTCGGGACAAGAAGACGGGAACTCCTCATTCGCTGTCCGGCTGGGCACGGGAGGCGGTGCCGGAGGCTGTAGCCGAGGGGGCAGGAGGAGACCAAAACTGTAGGCCACGATTCCCGGTTGGCCACGGTCACCGTTTCCGTGCGCACGGCGCCGAGCCAAACTCTTTGGTCAACCGGGGAAGCGCGCTTACTGTTTTGGAACCGCCCGGCGCACCGCGTCTGCAGGCGTCCCTTCCCTCCTTTCGTCACCCTTGGAGACCGCCTTGTCCCGGCACCGCTGACCATCTGCGGCATCTCGCGAGCGGCAACTCGCCACGATGCCCCGCCCGATCACCTACCGCACCCCGGCCGACGCCTTTCCACTGTCACCACTCGGCCGGCACGTCACTTCGAGGAACACCGCTGTGGCCCACCTCTGCCCTTTCCCGCTTGACATCGCCCTGCCCGCGTCTGCCGTCTGCGAGGACCGCCCGGGTTGAAGGGCATAGCCGCCGCAACCGCCGGCGTCTTCTGCCTTTCCCCTCTTCTCCTGGCCGGCACCGCCGTGATGGCGGCGGCCGGCAGCGGAGCCGCTGCCCAGCATCCGTGCGCCTCGGGCACGGACATCGACACCACTGCCGTCTCCCGTCAGGTCGCCGCCCTCCTGCATGGCAAGGGCGCCGAGAAGAACGTTCACGTCGAGGGCCTGGACCTGCCCAAGCAGCAGATCCCCAACGCCAAGACGATCATCGCGACGGGTATCTCTCTGCACGCTCCGGCCCGCGGCCAGGTCGTGGCGCTGGCCACGGCCATGCAGGAGTCGCGGCTGCGTAACCTCGGCGGCGGTGACCGGGATTCGCTCGGCCTGTTCCAGCAGCGTCCCAGCCAGGGCTGGGGCACCGCGCAGCAGATCCGTGACCCCGTTTACGCCAGCACCCGCTTTTACAAGGCGCTCTTCGGCGTGCACGGCTGGCAGCAGATGACCGTCACCCAAGCCGCCCAGGCCGTGCAGAAGTCCGGTCTCCCAGACGCTTACGCCCCGTGGGAGAAGCTCGCCCGCGCCCTGCAGCAGGCCCTCGCAAAGACCCTGCCGAACGGCGGCGCCGGCAGCAAGCCCGACAAACCCCCGAACGGCGCGCCGCCCACCTCCGGCGCCGGCTGTGAGCCGGGCGCGGACGGCTCCGCCTTCGGCCCGATCCCGGAAGGCGCCGTCCCCTCCGGCTACCGGATCCCTGCCGGTACTCCGGCAAAGGCCCGCACCGCCCTGGAGTGGGCGATGCACCAGCTCGGCACCCCGTACCAGTGGGGCGGCACCTGCACCAAGTCGCACGGGCCCGACCCGATGGGGCGCTGCGACTGCTCCAGCCTGATGCAGCAGGCGTACGCCGCCGCCGGCATCAAGCTCTCCCGCGTGACGTACACGCAGGTCGGCGAGGGCACAGCGGTCTCCCCGCAGGCGCTTAAGCCCGGTGACCTGCTGTTCGCCCGCGGCAGCGCGGCCCGGCCCGAGCACGTCGGGATGTACATGGGCGCGGGGCTGGTGATCAACGCGCCGCGTACCGGCAAGCCGGTGCGCATCGAGCCGGTCAAGAACTGGCAGGTCCTCGCCGCCCGCCGCGTCGTGACCTGACGCCGCGGGCCGGACCGGTCCGGCCCTTCCCGCGTCGCCGACGCCTTCGTCGTCTCCCCTTTCCGCACGGCCCGACGGCCTGCGCCCGCTAGGAGTCCCTCCCGCCCCATGCCCCTGTCCGACCGTCTGATCCAGCTCGCCTTCGACCCCGGCATCTCCCCCAAGGAAGGGGGCCTGCCGGGCCTGTCCGTCCTCAAGAGCGTCGTCTCCTCCATCAACTTGTACGCCATCATCGCTGTCGTCGGTGCCCTCGCCGTGTCCCTGGCCGTGTGGGCCTGGGGCCACTTCACCGGAGGCCACCAGGCCGAGGCCAACGGCAAGAAGGGCGCGCAGATCTCCGCCGGAGCGGCCCTGGGCCTCGGCGCCGCCAACGGCATCGTGGTCTTCTTCTCCACCCTCGGCGCCCAGGTGAAGTGATGAAAAAACGTCTCGGCTCCTACGTCTCGGCCCGCACCGCCGACTGGTCCGCCAACCGGCGCGTCGCCACCGTCGCCGTCGTCATCACCGTCCTGATCGCCGTCGCCGGCCTGGCTGCCTGGTTCACCGGCCGCGGCGAGGACCATGTCTCCGCCCGGCCGCCTGCGGCCAGCCCCTCCGCTTCGGCTTCCTCCCCCTCGCCGTCAGCGGGCACCGGCTCGGTTCCCCGCCCCCCGCAGATCAGTGACCCGGTGGCCTACGCCAAGGCGGCGGCGAAGATGCTGTGGTCCTACGACGCCCGCACCACCGGCCGCGACCAGCAGCTCGCCGGCATGCAGGCGTGGATGACCAAGGAGACCAAGTACAGCGACTGGTCCTCGATCACCGCGCAGGTTCCCGACCCGGTGCTGTGGTCGCGGATGCACGACAACGCCCAGCACGCCAGCGCCAGCGTCGGCGAGGCCCATTACCCCTCGGCATTCAAGCAGGCGCTGGCCGACGATCCGTCCGCGCTGACCGAGGCGTACATCTACGCCGTCACCGTCACCGGCAAGCAGACGATCACCTGGAAGGGCGGCGGAGGCGGCGCCGAGGACCGCTCGGCCACCCTCGCCGTGCAGTGCCGCCGCTCCCACGACTGCTCACTGGTCTCCCTCGCCCCGCAGGTCGCCCCCTGACGCGCCGCTGACCGACCGAAAGGAGGCGCCCCTTCCGTGGACTTCTGCTCCATACCCGTCGCCGGCAAGCTGTGCAGCGCCGCTGACGCGATCGACTTCGTGGCCGACCCGGGCAAGGCCATCACCGAGGGCATCGGCAACTGGATCGCCAAGAGTGCCGGCGAACTCGCCGCCACCGCAGCCGATCTGGCCGCCAAGGCCGTCGACACCACCACCAAGGTCGACCTGAACGCCGCCTGGTTTCGCGACAACTACGAAACGCTGCTGCCCATCGGCCTGATCATCCTGGTCGCAACGTTCAGCGCCCAGCTCATCCGCGCCTCCGTCCGCCGCGATGGGCAGGCGCTCACCCAGGCGTTCACCGGCACCGCCATCGGCGTGCTGTTCGCCTTCGGCGCCATCGCGCTGACCACGGTCGCCATCGAAGTGGTCGACGCTCTGTCCGACGGTCTGTTCAAGGCGGCGGGCAGCAGCGTCGAGGACGCGGTACGGCGCATGGTCAAGGTCTCCCAGATCGGCTCCCTGTCCGGCCTGGGCTGGCTGGTGCCGACCCTCGCCGCCCTCGGCGCCGCCTTCGGCGCGGTGCTGTACTGGTGCGTGATGATGGTCCGCAAGGTCGGCATCCTGGTCCTGGTCACCCTCGCGGTCTTCGCCGGGGCCGGCGGCGGCTGGGAGGTCGCCCAGCGCTGGCGCAAGGGCTGGATCGAAGCCACCGCCACCCTCATCGTCAGCAAACTGCTGATGACCATCGTCTTCCTGCTGGGCATCTCCGCCATGGGCAAGACCGAAGCCAAGGACGGCCTCGGCGCCCTCGCCGACGTCCTGTCCGGCGTCGTCATCATGGTGCTGGTCCTGCTGTGCCCGTACGCCACGTTCAAGTTCGTACACTGGGCAGCCGAAGGATCCGACGGCGAGACCCTGCACCGCGCCGGTGGCGCCGGAGCCCAGATGGCCCGGCAGCACACCGAGCGCGCCGGCCGCAAGGCCGCCTCGATGGCCGCGGGCGGCGGCGCCGGAGGCGCGGCCGCCGGAGCAGGCGCCGCACCGCAAGGCCCCTCCGACATTCCCGGACAGGGCTCCGGCGGCATCACCGCCGCCAACCCGTCCAGCGAAAGTCCTGGAGGACAGGGCAGCGAAACCACCGCATCGCCCGCCCTCGACCTGGCCAAGAAGGGCGCCCAGCCTCCGCCCACCCGCCCAGGCGAAGATGCTGGTGGCCGCGTCGGCGGCCCACCTGCCGGAGCAGCTGGAGGCGGCCCCGCCAGCCAGGGCGCCGACTACAGCCAGTGGGGCGTCACCGACCGCGCCTCCGTGCCTCCGCCGCAGGGCGCGCCGTCCTCCGGGTCCGGGGCGGCGACCGGCCCGGCCTCTCCTCCCCCTCCGCCTGCCGGTAGCTGACGACCTCCCATTCGTGGGACGTGCCGTACCCCGGCACGTCCCACGGGCTCCCGCTCCGCTGCCCCGCGCTCTTCGAACGGTCTTCTCCCCCATGTCCGACGCCTCCGCCGTCGCGCCGATGACGGTGAAGTTCCCTCACCGCAGCCGCCGCGGCATCCTTCTCGGCCTGTCCTTTCCCCAGCTCCTCCTGGTATCCGCCGCCCTGGCGCTGCTCCTGGTCATCGTGGTCACCACCGGTCTCCTCGGTGCCGTCCTTCTGCTGCCGCTGTGGGTCGCAGTCGGCGCGCTGGTGCTGATCCGCCGCAACGGGCGTTCCCTGATCGACTGGGCGCCGGTCATCGCCCGCTACGCCCACCGTCGGCGCACCGGACAGACACTGTGGCTGGCCCGGCCCGCCTCCCGGCCCCGGCACGACGGCCTGCTGCACCTGCCCGGCACCGCCGCCTCACTGCGGGTGATCACCCCGTCCGACTCCCAGTCGCAGGCCGCCGCGGTCCACGACCCGCACGCCCAGACCCTGACGGCAGTGGCCCGCGTCTCCAGCCGCGCCTTCGCCTTGCTGGATCCGGCGACGCAGAACGCCAACGTGCGCGGCTGGGGCCGGGCCCTGGCCGGCATCGCCCGCACCGGCCACATCGCCACCGTGCAGGTCCTGGAGCGCACCGTGCCCGACTCCGGGGACGCCCTCGCACGCCACTGGAACCGCCACGGCCAGCCGCAGACACAGGTCGCGGGCCAGGTCTACGCCGACCTCGTCGCCTCCGCCGGGCCCGCCGCCGCCCCGCACGAGGCGTACCTGGCCATCGCCCTGGACCTCAAGGCCGCCCGGCGCCTGATCAGCCAGGCCGGCGGCGGCCTGACCGGTGCCTTCACCGTGATGCAGCAGACCACCAGCTCCGTGGCCCAGGCCGCCCACAACGCGGGCCTGGCCGTCACCGGCTGGCTGACCGCCCGCGAGATCGCCGCCGTCGTCCGCACCGCCTACGACCCCAGCGCCCTCTCTGCCCTGCAGCAGTGGTCCGAGACCGGGCGGGCGGAGGCCGACCCAGCGGCGGCCGGGCCCGTCGTCCAGGTCGAGGAGTACGACCGTATTGGCACCGACACCGCCCGCCACGCCACCTACTGGGTCGAGAACTGGCCCCGCACCGAGACCTCCGCGGGCTTTCTGCACGGTCTGCTGTTCAGCGCCGGCGTCCGCCGCGCCCTGTCCCTGATCTACGCGCCCCAGGCCCTGGAGTCCGCACTGCGCGACGTCCAGCGCCGCAAGGCCACGATCATCGCGGACGCCGCCGAACGCCGCCGCAAGGGCATGGTCGACTCCGAAGAGGACAACGTCGAATATGCCGACGTCAAGGACCGCGAGCGGCAACTGATCGCCGGGCACGCCGACGTCGCCCTGACCGGCCTGCTGACGATCAGCGCCGAGAGCGACGCCCTGCTGGATGCGGCTTGCGCACAGATCGAGACCGCCGCCGTCAGCGCCCAGGTCGACCTTCGCCGCCTGAACTACCAGCAGGGCGACGCCTTCTCCTTGGCCGCGCTGCCCCTCGCCCGCACCGCCCTGTAACCGGAGGCCGTCCTGACACCGTCCCCGCACCTGATTGACGATCTCCGCGATCTGCTGGCCGACCTCAAAGAGCTGCAGCACCGCCACCAACAACAACTGGACGCGCACCGCGACGCGGACGGCGAAGTCATCGAAGAAGAGCGTGCCGCGTACGAGGAAGCGCGCGACAGCACGGCCCTCGAAGCCAGCGACCGGCTCGACAGCGTCGTCCAGCGCCTGGAACAGCTCGTCGCCGCACCCGCCAACCGGGCCTTCAGCGTCGCCCTCACCAGCCCCGGCCATGAGGAAGGCGCCGAACCCTGGCTGTTCGTCGTCAACGCCACCGACCTCAATACGGCGTACCGCACGCTGACGCGTCTGCCCTCCTACCGCCAGTGGATGCGCGACAACCGCGCCACGGACGCCGCCACCGTCTCCCCCGGCGTCGGAAGGCTGGTGATCAGCGAGAGCCACCCCGGTACCCGCCCCCACGGCCTGTACAACGACCTGCGCGATGAGCAAACGCGGTGCCTGGCCGAGTCCGCCGCGCCGGGCCGCCTTCCCGCACCCCCGGCCACTCCCGCACCGCGCCGCTCCCGCTGACACGGCCTGCGCCACCTTCGCTCCGGCCATCGCCGCCTGCCCCACGGCAGGAAGGACCCCCATTGATCTCTGCAAACACCCCCAGCGACGCGTACCCCTTTCTGCGCGCCGCCTCCGCCGGGTTGCGCCACCACGCCCGCACCCAGGCCCAGGCCGGTCCCACCGACCGGCTGCAGGCCGACCTGCTGCACGCCCACCTCACCGCGTTGCACCAGCTGCTCGACCAGCTCGCCGAGACGACCCGGCCGCCGCGCCCCGCCGCAGGCCGGCACCTGGCCACCGCGCGCACCCGGCTGTGGCAGGCCAGCGACGCCGTCCACGACGCCTTCCACCTCCTGCCGCACTCCTCCGGCACCGACGCACACTGCCGCCCCGAGCATCTGTCCACCGGCCCCCCGGTCCTGACCATCTGCCAGCGCCACCTCGCCTCCGGGCACGCCGTCCGCCGTAAGACCACCCGCGCGGACCTCCACGCCCCGTTGCACGGCCACACCACCACCTGCGCCCAGTGAGCACGCACCGCCGAATCGAGCCCGCCCGATGACCCACCGGCCCGCCCGCCGCCGCGCCTCGGTGTCCCCCCTGTTCACCCCGCACGGCACCGACCGCGCCGCCCGCAAGGCCGCCCGCCGCCAGCTCGCCGAAGCCCACGCCAAGGCCCGCGCCGCCTCCACCGCGCACCCACCAGGCCAGGCACCGGCCGAACAGGAGATGCCACTGCCCCTGTATCCGGGCAGCGGGCGTCCCGGGCCAGCCTCCGCACGCGGCACGCGACTTAAACTGCCCGCCCACCGCATGACCACCGCCACCGCCTCCGGCGCCTACCCCTTTCTCGCCGAGGGCGGACTCGGCGCCGAAGGCATCTACATCGGCCGCGACGTACACGCCGAAGCCTCGTTCGTGTTCGACCCGTTCGCCCTGTACGGAAAGATCGAGGGGTTCACCAACCCCAACGTCCTGCTGGCCGGGGTGATCGGGCAGGGCAAGTCCGCGCTGGCCAAGAGCTTCGCGCTGCGTTCGGTCGCCTTCGGCTACCGCATCTACGTACCGTGCGACCCCAAGGGCGAGTGGACACCGGTCGCCACCGCACTCGGCGGCACCTCCATCGCCCTGGGCCCCGGCCTGCCCGGCAAGCTCAACCCGCTGGACGCCGCCCCCCGCCCCCCGGGCGTCTCCGAGGCCGACTGGGCCGGCGAGATCCGCAAGCGCCGACTGCTCCTGCTCGGCTCGCTGGCCCGCACCGTCCTGGGGCGGGACCTGCTGCCCATGGAGCACACTGCCCTCGACGTCGCCCTGGACGCCGTCGTCACCCAGGCCGCCACCGTCCGGCGCACCCCGCTACTCGGGGACATCGCCGCCACCCTCAACGACCCCCAGCAGCTCGACACCGCCGCCGGAGCAATGTCCGGGCGTCTCGGCGACGCCGCCCGGGACCTGGCCCACGCTCTGCGCCGCATGGTCCACGGCGATCTCGCCGGGATGTTCGACGCCCCCTCCACCGTCACCTTCGACCCGACCTCGCCGATGCTGACCATCGACCTGTCCCGGCTCGGCGGCTCCGGCGACGACACCGCCCTCGTCCTCGCCATGACCTGCGCCTCGGCATGGATGGAATCCGCCCTCGCCGACCCGGGCGGCGGGCGGCGCTGGGTCGTCTACGACGAAGCCTGGCGCCTGATGCGCCACCCCGGACTGCTGGAACGCATGCAGTCGCAGTGGAAACTCTCCCGCGGCCTGGGCATCGCCAACCTCATGGTCATCCACCGGCTGTCCGACCTGCTCACCGCCGGCGATGCCGGATCTCGCGGACGCGCCCTGGCGGAAGGGCTCCTGGCCGACTGCTCCACCCGCATCGTCTACCGCCAGGAGACCGACCAACTGCACGCCGCAGCCACCCTGCTCGGCCTCACCTCGGTGGAGACCGAAGCCATCTCCCACCTCAATCGGGGCCGCGGCCTGTGGAAGGTCGCCGGACGCTCCTTCATCGTCCAGCACCTTCTGCACTCCCACGAGAGCCAGCTTTTCGACACCGACGCCCGTATGCACTGAAAAGCGCCGAGTTCACGAATACCGACGGGCTGGCCTCATGTCCTTAAGGAGCCTCTTGCACCGTCCCGCCCATTTCAGCGACGCCGACTGGGCCGATTACCTGCAATGCCAAGCCGAACACGATGACCTCCTGGACCAGGTCGCCGACCGGGAGGCTCAGATCGAACAGGGCCTGATCGACACCTACGACGACTATGAATTCGACTTCGCCTCGCCTGCCCGCACGGCGCAGCAACCTCGCCCCGCACGCCACAACTCCCCGCTTTCGCCCGGCTCCGCCTCACGCAAGAGCAGTCGTCGCCGCTGACGGCAAGAATGCCTCTGAGCGGCCTGAAGTCCGCAAGGCTGACCGCGTCACGCGCCTGATGGGCTCGCCGCCGGCATGAACCGGGTCACGAGCTTTCACCGCGTCCACGGAACCCACTGACGCCTAGCGGCCGACCCGGCTCGCTCTGCCATACCTCCCCCTGCCCCCTCACCGTCCGGCCAGCGCGTCCGCCGCACATACGCCGCCGTTCCAGACCACCCAGGAGCCCATGCCCCAGCCCCATACCGATCTCGCCACCTTCGCCTGCCACCTCGCCCATCACCTGCCCGGTAACTGGCATTACGGGTACCGCCGGCATGCCGCGTACTACGAGCAGTTCTGTCATGGCCAGCAGGTCTGGGGCGGCGGCCCGGCCCTCAAGGCCATACACGAATTCGTCCTGGAGCACGAAGTCGTGATGGACGGGCCCGGTGGGCAGCGGCTGTACATTATCGACCGGCCGCTGCGCCGCGATCAGTTCCTCGTTGCGCCCCTCGCCCCTGCGGTTGGTTTCGACACGGACCCTTTCGACGAGGTGGACGAACCCAGCGGCATCGCTGTCCCCGCCGATGGCGCACGCGCCGCAGCCGCGGTCGCCCGCCGACTGCTGCCGCATTACCGGGACGCTCTGAATGTCCTGCGCCAGCGCGCCGGTCAGCCTCCCGATTCCCGGCCCGCGCCCGCTGTGGAGTCCGGGGCCGTTGCACTGAGGCTGGGCGGCGACGGTTGCTGGACCACGCCCGACGATGCGCTGAGCCCTACAGCCCGTACCGTGCTGTACACCCAAGGTTTTCAGCACTTCCCCAGTACGCGTCTGTTCATGCTGCCCGCCTCGTACGGCGTTGCCGAGCAAACGCAGCGGATATCCAACGTCGCCCGTCAACTCGCCCCCCTCGGCATCGAGGTCAAGCTGCATCACACACCGCGCGCAGCGACCGTTCCTCCGCCCCCTCGGATAGCAAAACCCGTTTCCGCACCCCACCGTTGATGCGGACCAGCGGCACTGCGGTGCCCCTTGCGCCGCACAGACATTCCGAGAAAGCCCGTGCATTGTGATCAGTTCGATGCCGAGCTGTACGGCAGTGCCGAACCCCTCAGCGCCACAGAAGTAGCCCACGGACACCCACCACTTCAGGCCAACGGTGCCTCGCTGGCACCCCCAACTCACGGCGATAGAGACACCCCTGAGAGGCTCGTGAAACCCGACATCCAACACCACCTGATACCGCGCGAAGACGTCCTTCGCCTTATCGGCGCGCTCAACCCGATAGAGGCCAAGTGCTCCGAGAGCGCCCAGAAGTGGCAGCTGCTGGACGAGAGCGGCCACATGCCGGCCGCGCCGTCCTTCACCGAGCTGTTCCAGCACGCCACCGAAACACAGAATCTCTCCCGCGACGCCTTCCGGCTCACCGGCGACTTCGCCGCGAACCCCCACAGCACCACCCGCGCCGGGCGCGCCACCCTGGTCCATCTCGCGATGGCGAGCACCACGTCGGCCCACGCAGCATCGCACTTCTCGGACACCGCGGAGGCCGCCCTCTACCTGCCGGTCGTCTCCCGCCCAACCGACCAGCACTACCTGGAGAACCGCATGGTCCTCGACCACGCATCGGCCCGCGCCTACCTGCGCCGCACATCGGAAGCGATGCGCGACGCGCTCAAGGAACTCAACGGCCACCTCGACTCCCATCGCTCGTTCCCCGCGCCCTCCCGCCAGCAGAGCCCCGCGCCGCCACCGCCTGGACTGAGCGGTCGCCACCGCTGACCCGGGCCATTCCCGCCCTTCAAGGAGTCCCCTGAACCGCCCCTCGCGGCGTCAGCTGGCGAATGGTGGCTCACCGGCCCCGAGCAGCCCCTTCCCGTCCGCGGAACTCCCGCGATGCCCCGTACGCCCTCTGCATCCTGTGGGAAGCAGCGAAGTGAAACAGCCGCCTTCTGCCGCAGGGGCACCGCCGTTGCCCCGACCCGACAGGAACCTTCGAGGGCATCAGCGCATCTGAAGCCCTACGACGGTGCCGCTGAGGTTTTAGCCCGGTACCGCTCTGCCTGCCCCAAGGAAAGCCTTGCCCCCTCACCAGTCCGGCTTCGAACCGTCCGACAACGCCGTACGCAATAACCAGGTCAGCGCTGACGCGCTGCACCGCTGGGCCGAGCGCAGCGCTCGGGAGTTCACCGACCGCCTCGCCGTCGCAGACGCCGGCCAGAGCATCACCGCCTGGACCGACCAATTGCGCCGCGCCCGCACCGCCGCGGAGTTCCAGGCCGTCGCCGAGGCGGTCGTCGGTGACGGTCGCAGCGGGCTCGGCGCACTGCACCAGTTCCTGGAGACCGCCGCCGAATGGTGCGGACGCCACCACGAGCCCGGCGTCGCCGACCACTACCGCGTCTACGCCCGGCGCCTTGCCGACCTTGGCGAGGCCCTCACCGACCTCGGCGAAGACCACCTCCTGGATGCCTACCGCCGCGCCCACCGCCCCCCGCAGCCGCCCCGCCCCGCCCCGGTCGTTGCACCGTCGCCTCCCGGCACCACTGCGCCGCGCCGCCCCTCCCGTTAACCGCCCGTAGAAGGGATCCACTTCTGTCCACGCGGTCCTTCCTCGCCCGCCCCACCGAGACCGGCTACAGCGGCATCTACGTCCACCTTGACGGCATACCCAGCCACCACCTCCCCTTGCTGCTCACCGCACACCGGTACCGCTTCGCCGGTGATACCGACGCCCTGATCCGGCACCTCGTCGACCAGGTCGCTGTCGCCTGGGACGAGCTGGGCACCGACCTCCTCGACGGTGCCCCCGCCGCCCTGCGCACCGTGTTGACCGGCGGGGAGAGCTGGCCCAGCCGCACGATGGACGACCTCATCTGCCCGGACGGCTCCCCACCCCAGCGCATGACCGTCACCGAAGAAAGCGCGGGCGAGCAGGACCTGCAATGGGGGTATGTCCTGCATCCGCACGGCATCGAAGTCATCAGCCTGCACGAAGACCTCCGCGGTCCCGTCGTGAGCTGGGATACCGACCCCCGCGCCCGCTTCAGCGACCACCCGGGCCAGTGGCGCCCATCGTGCCCGCCGCCGCTGTCCCCGCCGCCGGAGCTTTTGCCGTCCAGCCGCCTTGGCACCCAGCCGGCCACCGCCCCCGCCACCGTCTCAGCGCCCCGCACGCCCGCACGCCGCTGACACCTGCCCACCACCCCGTTCCTGGAGCACCTGCTGTCCCGCCACCCTGCCAGCCCCGACATCACGATCATCATCGCCACCCAGCTGCGTCCCGAACGCCTGGACTACCTGTGCGAGCTGCACCACAGCCTCGCCCAGCAGACCATTCCGTGGGAGGCGGTACTGGCCGTGGACGGCGCCGACCCCGGTTGCGTCCCGTCGGCGCTCGCTGATGACCCGCGCGTCCGTGTCCTGGCGCTGCCGCGTGCGGTCGGCGCCGCCGCGGCCCGCAACCTGGCTCTGAACCAGGTACGCACCAAGTTCGTCGCCTACGCCGACGACGACGATCTGCTGCCCGCCGACAGCCTCGCCGTGCGCCACCGGCACCTCATCACGACGGGACTCGGCTGGGTGGCCGGCTGGTCGGCGGACCTGCTGCCGGACGGCACCACCCGCACCTGGGTCTGTCCCACCCCGCCCGGCCGCCACGAGCCTGGGGACGTGTGGACGTACTGGGCCTCACCCACGGCCGAGATCCCGTTGGGCCAGACCATGCTGCTGGCGCACACCGAGCTGGTCCGAGCCGCCGGAGGCCACGGCGGCCTGCCGCAGGCCGAGGACTTCCTCATGGTCAACGG
The DNA here is from genome assembly GCF_003865155.1 of Streptomyces paromomycinus. Taxonomy (NCBI): domain Bacteria; kingdom Bacillati; phylum Actinomycetota; class Actinomycetes; order Kitasatosporales; family Streptomycetaceae; genus Streptomyces; species Streptomyces paromomycinus. The sequence goes on from NZ_BHZD01000001.1 coordinate 1,912,351, forward strand.
CGTCACCACCCTGGCCGCGGGCGAACTGCTCCCCCACGTCGTGTACTTCTACCGCAAGCATCCCCACCAGATGACCCGCGGGCCGCAGTTCGACACGTTCGAGGGGCCGGCGCGCGAATTCGCCTTCCGCCACGGCCAGCGGCTGCGCGCCGCCCTGGCCGAACGCCGCCGTGTTACGAGTGCCGCCGCCCGAGCATGAGCAGTTTGCGCGGTGGGGGCGCTGCCGTCGGATTTCTGTTTGTGTCTCGCCAAGACCTGCCGTCGCCGCCGAAGCGCCGGTGATTGGGCCGGGGGTTCCACGCGTCCGCCGCGCTCCCCGGCACTGCGAGCACGCGCAGGCCCCCATCTGTCGTCGAATCTTCCGCCTGGAGCTGTATGCCCGCTTCTTCCCTCGCCACCATCACCCTGGCGTTCAGCCGCAACGCCGGCATCGTGGCTATCCCCACCGGGAGGCAGTACCGGTGGGCCAAGACGGCGCTGAGCACATCCGGCTTTCAGCGGCACGATGATGGCACCTTCGCCTTGCCGGTCGGTGATCCGCAGGCTGCCCGCACGACCGTTGCCGACCTCATGCGTGCCGCGCAGCGCCACCAGGCGAGTGTCAGGGCCAGTTCCCGCCGCTTCCTCGGCGATGTGGCCCAGGACTTCGCCGCCCAGCTTCGCGGCACCTGGACAGTCGAGCTGGAGGTCTACTCCCACCCGCTGTGGCAGGAGGACCTCGTGCCGTGGCTGTGGGATTGCGGTGAGTTGTCGCAGGCCGTCCAGAACCTGCAGGTGCCGTACGCGGCCGTCCTCAGCAACGACGCGGACATCACCTTGCTGCTCATCGAGCGGCCCGGTCATCAGCACGGCTACGTGGTGGGCGCCTTCGCCCCGAACGGCTTCACCGACAACTACCACGAACCTCACGCCCCGCGCAGCGTCATCGTGCCCGCCGCTGCCGGGCTGGCCGGCCGCATCGTGAACGATCGGTTCCTGCCCGCCTACCACCAGGCCCTGCTCGCCCGCCGCACCACCACGGTCGAAGATGCCCTCGCCCGGATCCGCGAGGAGTACCAGACCTGGCAGGCCATGGTCGCCTCCGGCCGGGACAGCGACGCCAGCCCGCTCCGACCGGACAGTCTCCACCAGGCCAACGCCACCTTGCGCGACCTCGCCTGGACGGCGTTCCGAGACGTCCTCACCCACGGCCCGGCTCTGCTGGAGCACTGTCCCTCCGACGCGGCCCCCCGACGTGCAGACGCCGACGCTCTGGAGCGGCTGCGTTCCGCGCTGCACAGCGCCCAGCGCGCCCGGGCGGAGTGGAACGACGTCAAGGACGGACTGCGGCAGTCTCCTGACACCCAGCGCGTCATTCCCTTCGTGGAGGCCGAGGCGCAGCGCGACCGCCGGGTGTGGCCGGCGATCGAGACATGGCTGAAGGACGGCGATGTCCTGCTGCAGCAGGCCCGCGCCTCCTACGGAGGACAACCTCGCCCGCTCCGGGCCCAGGAAACCGCGCTGTCCGCCACCGTCCCATCGCTGCCCGGGCCCGCCGCGGCCCCCGACGCCGCCCCGCGGCGCTGAAGCACCGAGAAAGGCCCGCCTATGGACCAACCGCACGTCCGCTTCGCCATCGACTCGCAGTACGGCTTCGTCGCCGCCCCCACCGACCGCTTCCCGGACCATCTCGCCCACTGGTACCTGGTCCGGGAACAGTTCGTACCGGTGCTGGAGGCGCCGGGGCTGTACCGGCTCACCCATCCGCACCGGGATGGGCTGCGCCGTACCCGGCAGGCCGTGCATGACCTGCGCCGCCGGTGGACCGTCCACGCCGACGACGTTCTCGATGCCGCTCCGCACACCGCACCTTCTGCTCTGACAGCACAGCGTTCCCAGGCCGCCCGCGCCGCCGCCGCCAGCTCGCCGCAGTACGACCGGTCTCTTGAGTCGCCGCCCCTCGGCGCCGCGGTCCCGAGTCCTCCGTCACGGGCGCCGCGGGCTGCAGCCCCCAGGCGCGGGCGAGGCAGGTGAGCATGGCCGACGATCCGATCCGCATCACGCGCGGTCCCGGCGGTGAAGTCGAGGCCGAGGGCCCGATCGACGCCTTCGCCGCCAGCATCCTGCACCGCGCCGGATTCTTGTCCCAACCCGTTCTGCACGCCACCTGGCACAGGCTGCCGTTCGATCTCGGCACCGCGTGGGAGAACGAGCACGCCGCCTTCGCGGCGGAGATGCTCACCGCGGCCCGCTACCCGGTCACCCTTGGCCCTGGCTTGCGCCCGGACCAGCCCCCCTCCCGCGCATGCCGCTCCACTACGGCAACCCCGACCCGCCCACCGCAGCCCAACAGCCTGAACAGCGCCCGCCGTTGATGCCCCCGGAGCCGCACATTTCCGAACCCACGCCCTCTTCCGCCGCCCCCATCGAGCAGCTGGACGCATGGCACCGTTGCTATACGGCCGTCCACCGGCGGAGCGCCCAGGCTCTCGCGGACCTGCGCGACCGGTACGGCGGCTTCTTCGACACCGCCGCGGCGCGGCAGGCAGTAGCCGAGCGCAACCGCCACGCGGCCCAGGACTTCACCAACCACCTGCTGCCCCACGCCGAGTCCATCCTCACCCAGGCCCGCACCGCGCTGGCCGCCCTGCCGCCCGCCCGGCATCACAGCGCCTGGAAGCTCCTGCTGGACGACCTGGACCACGCCACCATCCACAGCCACCGCATCCTCGCCGCCCAGCCCGTGCCCACGGCCCGCCACGCCGCCCTCTGGCCATACATCACCACCTGGGCCGAGCACACCCCCGTAGTGCGTGCCCTCATAGGCCAGTATCATCGGCCCGCCGTTCTTCCTTCACTGTCCGTCCAGAAACAGCGGTACTGGAGCGGTCTGGTACAGGCGGCACGGGGGCGCGGCACGCTCGACGCCTTCGAGACCTGGTACGACACCACCGGCCAGCAGATCACCCTGGCCCACCTGGACGGCGAGGACACCACCGTCCTCGCGCTCGCCGGCGACCTGGGCAGCCCCCAGCTGCACGTGCTTGGGCACTACCCGGACCAAGACACCGCCGCCCGCTCAGTGCCGCCGCCCGTTCCGCCTGGTGTCTTGCGTCCTGACGTCAGCCCCTACAGCGAGCGCGTCCTGTCGCCGGAAGTTCCGGTGCAGGACCTGACCCAGGACGTCCTCGAAGCCCGCCAGACCGGGGATGTCGCCGACCTCCTCCTGAGCGTCACCAACGGCACCGGGCCCGCAGGAGTAATGCCCCGGCTGGGTGAGTTCGTCAGCGCCTGCGCGGAGTTCGGCGATGCTCTCGACACCCACGACGGCCAGCGCCTCGCTGCCCGGCTGCACGACCTTGCCGCCCAGGTCTCCCAGCTCACCGGCGAACTGCGCGCCGTTGGCGAGGACATGGCCGCCAGCATTGGCGTGCTGCCGCCCTACCGCACGGCCCGCCCCCGCCACCTGCCGCCCGCCCCACCGCCACCCGCGCTGAGCGCTCAACGGCCCGCCGAGCAAGGGCCCCCAACGGTGTCTACCGGCATTGCGCCACGCCGCGCAGCCAGCCCGCGGCGGTAAAGGCCACCGCGTCCGGCGGACCCACCACCCCCAAAACCTGATCAAGGAGTACAGAGCTTGACCGTCCGTACGACCTGGACCGTCGATTACGCCTGCGGGCACAGCGGCGAACGGGATTTGTCCGATCGGCCCGCCGACAAGCGGGCCTCCTTCGCCCGCTGGCTCGCCACCAAGGACTGTACCGACTGCTGGAAGGCCGCCCGAGACGGTGACCGGGCCAGCAAGGAAGAGTGGCTCGCCACCAAGCGGGCCGAGGAAGCCGCTGCCGCCACCGAGTGGGCCCGGAAGTTCGACATGCCGCCGCTGGAGGGACCGGTCAAGGCGCTGGACTGGGGGGAGCGCTGCCGGCACCAGCTGGTCACCGCCGCCCACACGGCCCTGGTTCTCGACGGAGACTGGGACGAGGCGGACTGGGGGCGCGTGGAGGAGCAGGCGCGCGCCGTCACCCGGGCCGGCTGGTGGATCGACCAGCGCGACGCCGAGGGGACAGACCTGCCCGAACTGCTGGAGGCGGCCACCGACGACGACCGTGGCGGCACCGAAAACCCCTTCCGGTGACGGCGCCTGTGTATAGCGGGCAAAGCCCGGTTAGCCAAACCGGGCTTTGCCCGCACCATGGAAACCATCCCCGCCCGTTCCTGTGAAGGATCCGCCTTGCCCGACGCCGCATTCCGGCCGCCGTATATACCGGCGGACACCGTCACCCCCGAGCGCGACATCACCCACGCCCACTTCACGTCCGGCGACCGCGTCGTCATCCTCAAGGGTGCCTTCGGCGGCGACCTGTGCGGTGAGGAGATGACGGTGATCGCCCCGTCCTGGCACACGCCCACCGACGAGGACGGCTGGCGGCTGCGCAACCCGCACGGCGGCGAGCGGACCTTCATCACCGCCCACCCCCGCTACATGGTCCACGTCCAGCGCTACTGCCCCGACTGCGCCGGGTACCTGAAGGCGCTGGGCGAGGTGCTGCTGCCGCAGATGCCCGCCGACCGGGTCGTCGACGGCGGCTGGTACACCCTGACCGCCCTGGACCAGCTCGTGCACAACCGCGACCTGCGAGACGCCCGGTGATCCCCCGCCTCCACGCGCGCAAACCCTGCGCCGCACCGCTCCTGCACGCCGTCCTCGGGCCGCAGGCGGACGCTTCCGTCCCCCCGGCGAGGATCGTCGCGGGCTGGCCCCGGCTCGTCCGCCGGGTGCCCGAAGCGGAACACCAGCAGCCGTCCGCGGAGCTGTGGGCCGGGCTCCTCGACGCACCGGCCACCGAGGGGGCGGCGACCGCACCGCCCAACAGCGATCACCGCCCCATCTGGCACCTGAGCCTGCGGCTGCACCCCGAAGACCGGACGCTCACGCCCGGCGAGTGGAGCGAGATTGCTCACCGGTACGCCCGAGCGGCCGGCTTCGCGCGCCCCGGTGACGCGCACACGTGCCGCTGGGTCGCCGTGCAGACCCGTCCCGGCCGCCTGGATCTGATCGCCAGCCTCATCCGGCAGGACGGCCAGTGGGTCACCCTCCCGCACCAGCTGCACCAGCGGCTGGCGCAGGAGGCGCGTCGGGTCGAAGACGACTTCGGCCTCATCCCCCTGCGCGCCACCCCAGCCATCACCAAGCCGGGCCGGCACCGCCAGCGCTCCGCGCACACGCCCACCGACGGACCGGCGCCCTCCGACGTCCCCGGGCCCGCCCCAGCGCCGCACCGCCTGGAGACGAGCGCGGAGCTGGCCGCCCTGGTCGCCGAGTACGGGCTGACCACCGACCTGCAGCAGCTCGCACGCCGGATCACCAACCTGGTCGATGAGCAGCACGGCCTGCTGGCGCCCGTGCGGCGGTGCGTCGAACATACGGCGCACCAGGCCGAGGACCACCCTGACGCCTGGCTGCGGGAGGCCGGGCACCGACTGGAGTGGGCCGCTCGGCGCCTGCACGCCCTGCAGCAGGATCTCGAAGCAGCCACCGGGGTTCTGGCCACCGGCGCCTCACCGGACGGTGGGACGCCTGCCCGCCCGGGGCCGTCCGCCACGCCCCCGCCGACTGCCCCTTTCCTCCGTCACCGTTGATTGGCGCCCCCGCTGTCCCTCGCCGACCGAATCCTGCGCATCCGTGTCGACCCGCACAGCGATGAGGTCATCGCTCGGGGCGGAGACCCCGAGGCGCACAGCATCTTGCAGCGCTCCGGCTTCGTCCCCGTGGTGCGCCTGCACGACCACTACCACCGACTGCCGACGGGCCTGGAGAAGAACGAGGAAGTCCGTCTCGCCAGCCGGGCCGTCGCCCGGCTCAGCGCGGTGGGCTACCGCGTCGACCACGACCCCAGTTTCGCCGCCACCGCGCCGATACCGCACGACCTCACCCTCGGCGCACAGATCAACAACCTGGCGCGCCGTATCCGTGAAGCCGAGGACAGCGACGAAGTCGCCGCTGTCCTGACCGAGCTGACCGCCACCCACGACGGAATCCTCACCGCTGTGGGCGAAGTTCTCACCGCCGGCGCCGACTTCCACCAAGACCTCGGCCAGCCCGCCGACCCGCACTACGCCAACCGGCTGCGCCACCTCGTCAGCCGCCTGGAGGCCATCACCTTCGAGGTGAGCGGCACGCGCAACGACCTCGCCGACCGGCACGCTGCCCACCCGCACCGCACCCCGTGCCCTCAAGAAGTCGCCCCCACCGAACGCGAAGCATCGGCGGTGTGCCCCTGCCCGCCCGCGCCGACCCCAGTGCCCCGTCCCCCCACGACCGTTCCAACCGGCCGCCGCCGCTGACCCCACCACCTTGTTACCGGAGAGGCATGCCCGACCCCGACACCCGCGATCTGCCCGCCTTCGCCACCGCCCTCGCCGAACAACTGCCCGGCTCCTGGACCAGCGAGTACCACCAGCACGACGAGTATGAAGACCAGTTCCCCACCGCCGACCAGGTCTGGGACATGAACCTGGTCTCCGGCGCCATCGCCGAGTATGTGCTGCACCACCACGCGGTGCTGACCCACGAGGACGGCACCCGCCTGTACCTCATCGACCGTCCCGGCCACCCCGACGAGCACCTCGTCGGGGTCCTCGCACCACCCGGCATCGACCCCGAAGCCTTCCGCGGCGTGCGCGAGCCCGACGGCATCGCTGTCAGCACCGACGTCGATATGGCCGCCGAGGACGTCCACTTCGACCTGCTGCCGCGCTACGCCACCGCCCTCGCGCAGGTCCAGCACAACGCCGCGCACCCGCCTGCGCCCCCGGGCGCCCCGGCACCGGAGCCCGAGACGGTCGTCATGACCTGGTACGGCGACGGCCTGCTGGCCGCCAAGGCCACCAGCCAGGAAGCGGCGAAAACCCTGTGCGAAAACGGGTTCGCCTACGACCCGGCCGAGCACGCCTTCGTCCTGTCCGGAGACGACACCGCCCATCAGGCCCGCTGCGTACGCAACGCCGGCCAGCAGCTCGGTGCGCACGGCATCGGCGTCACCCTGCGCCACCCGCCCAAGCAGCCCGCCCTGGACGCCGCCCGGCCCACGCCCGTAATACAGCCCAACCGTGCGGCGACGCGCAGCCGATGAGCCCCCGCGCGACCTCACCCGGACACTGACGGATCGAACGGATCCGCACCACGTCAGCGCACCGCCCACCCGCACCCCCGCCATACCGGCCCCGGCCGGCCCAGCCCCGCCCGCACCGACCGGGCGCAGTCCGCCATCCAAGCGCCGGTGGCCCTCGCAGAATGGAGCGCCCCGTGAGCCTGGCCGACGAATGCGGCACCGATGTCGAGATCTACCGCCGTGCCTTTGACCGCACCATCTACGCCGACAGCCGCACCGCAGCACCCGAGACACTTCTGGCCCTGCTGGACAGTCTCGGCCTGCAGCGCCATGGCCAAGCCATCTACCTGTGGCACCAGGTCCCTGACCACATCCCCGAGGCCCAGCAGCACCGGGTGGCCAGCAGCGCCGTTCCCTGGCTGCTGGCCGCCGGATACCGCGTCAACATCGCGAAAGAGATCTTCGACGAGGCCGCCTACCAGCAAGCCGCCCGCCACGTGCAGGGCCAGCGTCCCGGCACGCCCCGGTCTGCAGGGCCCGTGCCACCCAGCGCCCCTGCTCCCGGCTCCCGGAGCAGGCACTGACCAGAACACGTTGCCCCGCTCTGGAGAAACGATTCCCCTCTGTCCTCGCCCGCTGCCCCCGATGTCCCCGCGGCGCCCGGCCCGGCTCGCGGCCTTCCTGATCCGCCGCTACCTGCACACCTGCACCCTCGGCAGCGACCGGCGCCCCATCCCGCTGGCCACCAGCCCCTACGCCGCCCTCGACGAAGCCCGCCGCAGGCCGCCCTCCTGAACCTTCCTGGCGTCCGTCCGTCGCACCGATATCCGTTTCACGGAGGAAAATGACCGACCCGACTCCCTTCTCCGTAGGCGTCGCTGACGACATCGCCCACCAGCTCGGACAGCTCTCCGAGCTGATCTCCCAGGCCCCGCCCCGTGAGGCCGCCCAGGCCCTGGCCCGGGTGCTGGACTGCGACACGGGGCTTCTGGGCCGGATGGCCGCACTGCTGGACACCGGCTCGCGCATCACCCGCGATCACGCCGAGAGCGGTGCCCTGCGGCCCGAGGTCTGCCTGGCGGTGGGCCGCGCCGCCAACGACCTCCACGAGCTAGCCGCCGACTTCGACGTGCACGCCGAGGACCTCAACCATCTCGCCCAGCCCCGGACCGCTGCCCACGGGCCGGTGCCCAAGCCGGTGGCCTCGGCCATGGTCGTGCGGAGACGCCGATGAAAAAGCATCAGCAGGCCCGATGGGGACCGGGCGCAGGCGAAGTACCCCAGCAGCACTACCTCGTCGCGCCCCGGCACTTGGCCGGCGCCGGAGACCTGCGGCACATCACCGAATACCTGTGCGCAGCCGGCTGGAAGGACCACACCCCCCGCCACGGTTCGCCCGTCTCCTTCGAAAACCGCGACCGCACCATCCGTATCGGTTACGCCAACCACATCATCCCCCCGATGTGGACCATGTCCGGCGGGCCGAAGAACGCCCCCGGGCAGAGCTGGCACGCCACCTTCGACGCCGCGACGCCGGTCGAGATCATCGCGGGATTCACCGACACCCTTACCCGGGCCCGCTCCCCTCATGCCCCGGACGCCTGGCGCCCGATGACCGCCCAGGGCTGGCGCGCCGGGGAGGGGCAGCACCCCACCGTCACCAGTCCTGACGGATCCGCCCGCCTGCAGTTCCGGGAGGAAGAGGACAACACCATGTGGTGGGCAGCGGCCAGGACCACCACCGCGGCAGGCCAGCATGTGGTCGCCTGGCGGGCGGTCTTCAGCGAGAACACCCCGCTGCACGCCATCGAGGGCTTCGCCGCCACCCTGGCCGATCCCAGACCGCTGCTGCGCCCGCCCGGCCACGTCCCCTTTGCCGCCGCCCAGCACGCCACGGTCACCCCGTACATGGTGCTGCCGTCCCAGCTGCGCGCCCTGCAGCAAGACCGTGTCGCCGCGGCCCGCACCCCGGCCCGGCGCACCTGGGGCACCGTCCAGCCCCGCCCCCACATGCCCGCACCAGCGGCGTACGCCGCAGCACACCACGGCGGTCGGCAGCGATGAACCACCAGTACTTCTTCACCCGCGCCAACGAGCCCGCCAACCGCATTCAGTTCGCCACCACCCCGCCCCATCTGGCCGGAGCCGGCGACTTCCGCCACATCACTCAGGCCCTGCGCGCCGCCGGGTGGAAGAACCACTCCGCGCCGGATTACCCCCACGTCATCCTGGCCAGCCCCGACTATGCCTCCAGCCTCGTCCTGGAACCCGGAGCCCGCTCCGACGCGCTGGCCTGGCGCCTTCGGGGCCACACGGACGGCAGATCGTGGCGTGCGGCGTTCGACGGCAACCTGCCGGTGGAAATCCTCGCGGGCTTCACCGACGCGCTCCTTCACCCCGCACCGTCCGAGCCGCCCGAGACCTGGACGCTCCTGACGCAAGCGGGCTGGACCTACGAGCGCGACGACCAAGGCAGCGAGCAGAGCGTGCACCCGGACGGCACCGTCCGCGTACTGCGGTACGCGGACACCGACCTCCGTCCCTGGCAGGCCGAGGCCACCAACCCCCATGGCCTCGGTGGCCGCCACATCTGGCGGGCCTACATCGACCAGGCGACGCCACCGCACCTGACCACCGGATTCCTCACGGCCCTGGCCACCGACCGCCCCCTGCAACGCGGCATGGGCGACGTCCCGCACACCCACCTGGTCACGCAAGAACGCACCGGCCCCCAGGCCGAACAGCTCATCGCGGCCCACCGCCAACGTCTGGCCGACGCGCGCAACGCCGCCCGCCGGATCCGGCGGGCCACCGCACCCGAAACCCAGCTCCACACAGGCTCGGCCCAACCGCGCAGCGCCGCCCCACCGGCTCGTTTCGCAACGCCCGGCACCCACCCCACCCGGAAGATTCAGTGACCGCCTCACCCTCCGATGCCGTTCACCAGCAGCGCCTGGACCAGCTCGCCGCGTTCTTGCGCGAGAGCGAACAGATCCTCGCTGACTGGGACGTCTACTCCGACGAGCACACTGATCTCGACGGCTGGCCCCACGACCCACATGCCTACGGGCTGCGGGCCAGCCGCCGGGATGCCGACGCCTGGCGTGCCTTCAACCGCGTGCGCAGCCACGCCAAGGAGCTGCTGAGTACCGCCGCGGGCCAGATACGGCGACTGCCCGCCCGAGCCATCCAGCCGCGCTGGACGTGGCAGCTCGCCGCCCTCGATGTCGCCCTGGACCAGCTCAATGCCGTGCAGCGCACCTGGCTCGATGACCGCGACAGTCTGCCGGCCGCCGCGCGGCCGGGCACCGAGGCGTACGACGACGCCCGGGCGGAGCGGGACGCCGAAGCCTGGCACTACCTCTATGAGTGGTCCAACCACGGCCAGGTGCTGCTCGACATCAACACCACCGCCCAGCACACACCCCCGCGCGCTACACCCCGCGCCCCCGCGCCCGCACCGGCGGCCTCCTCCGCCACGTCCCCTACGCCCCGGAGGCAGCGCTGATGCCTGACAAGATCGACATCGCCCTGGTCGAGCCGCGCTGCATAGCCGGCGGCGGTGATCCGTCCTGGATTACCGTTGCCCTGCACCGGGCCGGCGGCTGGAGTTACGGTCACGACCCGCTGATGCCGCGGGTGCTGCTCTCCAGCCCCGACCAGCAGGCGCTGCTGCGGCTGGAGCCCGACGCCGACGGCCCGTGGTGGCGGCTGGAGCACACCGCAACCGACGGGCAGCGGGCCTGGTCGGCCAGCTTCGGCGCCCGCACCCCCGTCGAGATCATCGCCGGGCTCACCGACGCCCTCACCGTTGCGGAGACCGCGCCAACCTCCGACCCGTATGAGCCGCTGCACCGCGCCGGCTGGCGCACCGACTCTGCCCGCAAGGCGTTCGTCTCCCCCGACGGATACGTCCGCATCGAGCACTTCACCCACAGTTCCGGTTTCTGGTTCGCCAGGGCCGCGCTCCCGACCGTCGCCCACGGGGTGATCTGGCAGGCACACCTGAGCGGCGAGACGCCGCCGCACCTGGTCGCCGGCTTCACCCGCGCGCTGGCCGACGACACCCCACTTCGCCGCGGCCTCGACCCCACGCGCATCCCCTACTACGGCACCCCGCACACACATGTCACCCCGTGCCAGGTACCGGCCGCCACCGTCGCGTCCGCGCTGGAGCACCGGGTCAAGGACCTCACCGCCCGGCGAGCGGGCGCCCCACGTCCCGCGCCGCAGCCACCCGAGACATCGCCCCGCCGGACGCGCTGACCCGCATACCCCGCATGCCCCTGGAATCCACTCTTGCCCAACTCCTCCTCCTCTTCCGGCGCGGGCACCGACATCGGCTTCAAGATCCTGCTCGGCGTCATGGCCGCGGCGGTGCCCCTGGCCAACCTCGCCTGGCTCGGCGGCAATCTCACCGCCTCTCTCACCGACACCGGCCCCTGGGCCCCGTACGAACCCACCAGCGCGCTCCTGCAGCCCGAACGCCTGTGGCCCGAGACCGCAGAAACGTCCCTGCTGGTCGGAACCCGCATCGCCCCGCTGAGCCTGCTGCTCCTCCTAGGCGTGCTCGCCGCCGTGCTGTGGGCGCGCCACAAAAAGGGCTCCGGCAAGACGAAGGCCGTCGCGGGCATGGCCAAGCGGTCCGACATCGAGCCGCTGCTCGCCAAGCAGATCACCGCCAAGGCCCGCAGCCTGCGCCCCAGCCTCAAGGACGCCAAGACCATCGCGGCCCAGGACACCGGCATCCTGCTGGGCAATTTGGCCGGCACCCGGCATGAGGTCCGCATGGGCTACGAGGACGTTGCCGTGGCCATCATGGCGCCGCGCTCGGGCAAGACAACCTGCCTGGCCGTCCCTGCCATCCTCAACGCCCCCGGACCGGTCCTGCTGACCAGCAACAAAGCGGCCAACGACGCCTACACCGCCAGCATCGACGTGCGCTCGCGCGTGGGACGGACGTGGTCGATGGACCCGCAGCAGATTGCCCACGCCGAACGCACGATGTGGTGGAACCCGCTCGCCGACGCCATCACCCTCGACGGCGCGAACCGGCTGGCCGGGCACTTCCTGGCCGCCAGCGTGGACGCCTCCCAGCAGGGCGACTTCTGGTCGAAGGCCGGTTCCAACATCTTGTCGCAGTTGCTGCTGGCCGCCGCCCTCGACGAGCGGCCGATCACCGACATCATGGCCTGGCTCGCCTTCCCCGCCGACCGCACCCCGCTGGACATCCTGCGCGATCACGGTTTCGCCGCCGTCGCCGCCCAGCTCAAGGGCACCGTCGAGGGCCCGCCGGAGACCAGGGACGGCATCTTCGAGACGGCCCGCCAGTACGCCGCGGCCCTGCTCAACGCCGAGATCGCCGCCTGGGTCACTCCGCAGAAGGACGTTGAGGAGTTCCGACCGGCGGACTTCGTCACCAGCCGCGACACGCTGTACTTGCTTTCCAAGGACGGCGGAGGAGGAGCCAGCGCCCTGATCGCCGCGTGCGCGGACTCCGTCATGCGGGCCGCGACCGCCCAGGCCGAACGCGCCGGCGGACGCCTCGATCCCCCGGCGCTGGCGATCCTGGATGAGGCCGCCAACGTGTGCAAGATCAGCGACTTGCCCGACCTGTACTCCCACCTGGGCTCGCGCGGCATCATCCCGCTGACGATCCTGCAGTCCTACCGGCAGGGCCAGAAAGTCTGGGGGGACGCGGGCATGGACGCCATGTGGTCCGCCTCCACCGTCAAGGTCATCGGCTCCGGCATCGACGACCCCGACTTCGCCGACAAACTCTCCCGGCTGATCGGTGACCACGACGTGGAGACCACCTCGACCTCGCACTCCGAGTCCGGGAAGTCGACCTCCGTGTCGATGCGCCAGGAGCGGATTCTGCCCGCCGATGCGATTCGCGCCCTGGCCAAGGGCACCGCCTTGTGCTTCGCCACCGGCATGCGCGCCGCCATGCTCACCCTTCGTCCCTGGTACGCCGAGCCCGGCGCCGCGGAGCTGTCCGCCGCCTCCGCCCGTGCCTCCAAGGCCATCACCGAGCGCGCCGTTGCCAAGGCTGCCCCGGCCCAGTCCGGCTTCACCGCCGCTGCCTGAAGCCCCGGCGCTCACGCGGCCACCGGCGGCAACTTTCCTACCCGAACCCCGCTTTGCCCCTTCGGAGCACCATGGCCTTTATCGACCACAACGATGTCGTCATCGGGTCCACCGACGACGGCCACACCTTCGTCCTGCTCAACCGGGCCATCCCCCCGGCCCAGCGCATCTTGACCGATCACGGCTTCACCGCCCGCCAGCCCAGCGGCCCGGGCCGCCCGCTGTATCTGCTGCCGCCCGCCTACGCCGGCGAGCAGGCCCACACCCGCACCGGCGATGCCATGCATTTCCTCTTCCAGCACACCTGGGACGTGTCCGACCTGAGCTGGACCACGCGCTGGAACCCGGACGTGCCGCTGCCCGAACCGGATGTCCACTTCAATGTCTCCGGCGAGCGCGTCACCGCCACCGCCCGCACCGACGCCGCCCGCCGCGTCCTGGCCAACCACGGCTTCACTGCCACCCCGGACGGTTACGCCCTGTCCGCCGGCACGGACGAGACCCGGCAGCTCGGCGCGGTCGTCAAGGCGGAGATCGCTCTGTTCATGGAGAACCTGGGCGCCCGCATCGGCCTCGGCTTCCGCACCCCCGCCGACATCCCCGCCGCCCCCGCCCGCACCCGCGGCCACACGCCCACACCGCCCGCAGCCCCGGCTCCGGACCGGCCGCGCCGCACCCGCTGACAGCCCTGACGCCTTGCCGAGCAGAGCCGCCGCCCCGCGGAGCCGTCCGTGTGGCGCCGGTGTCGTCTGTGAACGCCCCCCGCCGCCACGCCAACGCTCACTCGGCGGCCCGGTACGCCGCCCCCCACACCGAACGGAACCGTCCCGCCGCCGATGACCGCACCCACCGCCCCAGCCGAAAAGCTCCTGCTCCTGGGGGGCGACTTCGCCCGCCAGAACGACTACCTTTCCCGCCTGCGGCTGGACGGTCTCAGTCCCGCGACCGCCCTGACGCAGCAGGCCGTCCCCACCCAGGACCTGGCCCGACTGGCACTGGACATCGTCGATGGCCTCGACGCCCATCGGATGCACCACAGCCCGGAGATCCGCACCGTGTACGCGCGGGTCCGGCAGCTCGCCCACCTGGCCACCGCCGCAGCCGGCCACCTCCTGGACGCCGAGGACATCATCGACGACGCCCGCGCCTGCGTGCCCGTCAAAGGCGACGGCCCCCTGTTGACCTACCAGCAGGCCCTGCAGACGGCCAACAGCCGCCTCATCCTCGTCCGGGAACTGACCGCCCTGGGCCCCCAGGACACTCTGACGGCCGCGGAAGTCCTCGTCACCGAACGGCGCCGCCGGGGCGATCTGCCCCCACAGCAGCCGCCCGGCTTCTCCCCCGCCCAGCACGCCGCACTGCGCGCGGTGGCCCGCGGCGAAGTGACCGTTGCCAACGGCAAGCCGTACCTGCGCCGCGATGACTGGAGCATCACCCTCGCCACTCTCCGCTCGCTGGAAGCCCGCGGCCTCCTCGTCCGCGAGAAGTGCCCGCTGTGGCTGCACGACGAGCGGGTGCACCTGAGCGCCGACGGCCGTCGCGACCTGATCGCCACCTTCGGCCGGCCCCCGGCTCCCAGGCGCACCGCCGCCCGCCCGGCCCCGGCGCCCCAAGCCACCCCCAGCCGCTCTCTCTAACCCGTCCCCGGGAGATCCCACGCCCACCGACGACACCCCGACCCCGCACGACATCGCCCTCGCCCTCGCCCTCGCCGCCCAGATCCACCCGGACGCCGCGCCCCGCGACGTAATCGCCAGCTTCAGCGTGCGCCGCCAGGCCGGTCCCCGCTTCGGCTACCGGGGCACCGGCGGCCCGGTCAACGGCGTGGCCCGCTCCCTGCACGCCCGGCTGTACGGCCTGCCGGCCGCCCCTTCGCCGCTGCCCACGGCGCTCGACGAACTCCTGCAGGCCCTCGGAACGACACGCGACGGTGACCAGCGGCAGGCAGTGCTGACGCAGCTCGCCGACCAGCTGCGCAACGCCGCCGAAATCCTCGAATGGGCCCGGGACAACGCGCGCCAACTGCCCGCCCCTGTCTGGGAATGGCTGCGCGATGCCACCGACACCACCCGCCACCTGGCCGACGGCCTCGACAGCGTGCGCCCCTCGTTCGCCGCACCGCAGGCCCCCGCCGCACCGCTTCCCCCGCCGCCGGCGCCTGCCCCGTCCCGCGCCGCCCCCGTCCGGCGCTGACCGCACGCCTCGGCTGCCGACCCCGTACACCGCAAGGACGCCCCATTCCCGCAACCCCCGCCTTCCGTTCCCTCTCCCTTGGCGCCGGTGTTCAGTCCAGTGCCCTGCTCGCCCTGTCCGCCGAAGGGGCCCTGCCGCCCGTCGACTGCGCGATCTTCGCGGACACCGGGTGGGAACCGCAGGCCGTTTACGACCATCTCGACCGCCTGGAGAAGGAGGTGGCCGAACCGGCGGGCATCCCCGTCCTGCGCGTCTCCTCCGGCAACATCCGCAACGACGCGCTCAACCCGGACCACCGGTTCGCGTCCATGCCGCTGCACGTCCTCAACCAGGACGGCAAGGCCGGGATGACCCGGCGCCAGTGCACCGGCGAATACAAGATCAAACCCATCAAGAAGCAGGTCCGCGCCCTCCTCGGCTACCCGTATCCGCGGCGTATCCCCAAGGGTGTGTTCGTCGAGCAGTGGGTCGGCATCTCCACCGACGAGTTCCACCGGGCCAAGGACGCCGACGTCGCCTACATGCGCAACCGGCACCCGCTCATCGACCTGGGCTGGTCGCGCGCCGACTGCCTGCGCTACCTCAAACAGCGCGGCCTGGCCGACACCCCGAAGTCGAGCTGCCTGGGCTGCCCCTTCCACGGCAACGCCCAGTGGCGCCACATCCGCGACCACAGCCCCGCCGAGTGGGACGACGTCGTCGCCTTCGATGCGGCCATCCGCGGCGGCAACGCCCGCGCAAACACTTCCGGCAACCAGCTGCTCGGCCAGGCGTTCTTGCACCGCTCCCGCGTCCCGCTCGACCAGGCGCCCATCGACCACGTCACCGCCGCCGAATGGGCCGCCCGCCAGGCCGAACTCGGCGACCAGGCCCCGGACCCCGACACTCTTGTCGCGCTGGAAGAAGGCGTGGCCGACGGCTGCTCGCCCTGGGCCTGCCGCGGCGAGCAGCCGGAACAGGACGACTTCGGGCTGGCCGCGTGATCCTGGACCTGTTCGCCGGGCCCGGCGGCTGGTCCTACGCCCTGTCGCTGCTCGGCGTCCGGGACATCGGGCTGGAGTGGGACGCGTGGGCCTGCCGCACCCGCGCCGCGGCCGGGCAGTTGACACTGCGCACCGACGTCGCCCGCTACCCGGTGGGACCGTTTCTCGGCCGCTGCACGGGGCTGATCGCCTCGCCTCCGTGTCAGGCGTGGTCGATGGCCGGCAAGCGGCTCGGCCTGCTCGACCAGCCGCTGGTCCACCAGGCCGTCGCCGACCTGGCCGCCGGACGCGACACCCGCGACAAGCTGCTCGGCGCCTGCCGGGATGAGCGGTCGCTGCTGGCCGCCGAGCCCATGCGCTACCTCCACGCGCTGAACACGGCGGGCGAGCCGGGATGGGTGGCCATTGAGGAAGTGCCCGACGTCCTGCCGCTGTGGAAGCAGTACGCGGCCATCCTGCGCTCGTGGGGCTTCTCCGTCTGGACCGGGATCCTCAACGCGGCCGACTTCGGCGTGCCGCAGACGCGACGGCGGGCCATCCTGCTCGCCTCCCGGACCCACCCCGCCGCACCGCCGGAGCCCACACATGCCCGCGTTCCGGAACCTCCCACGCTCTTCGGCCCCGGCCGGGACCGTTGGATCTCCATGGCCGAGGCCCTCGGCTGGGGCGCCACCGACCGGCCCGTGCCCACCGTGTGCGCCGGAGGCGGACCCGGCGGAGGCCCCGAACCCTTCCCCTCCGGCTCGCGCAAGACCCTCGCCGACGCCCGCGACCGCGGCACCTGGCAGCCCCCGCCCCGCACCCGTGGCACCGGCGGCCCGGCCGGCACCGCACCGGCACGGACATGGTCGCTGCGCACCAACAGCCAGACCAACGCCACCATCCGCCGCGCCGACGAGCCGGCCGGCACGCTGTTCTTCGGACACCGCGCCAACGAGTGCGTCTGGGTCGCCGAACCCGCCCACCCGACAACGGCCGAGGACGCCCCCGCGCCGGAGGCAATTCGCATCACCGCCCCGGAGGCGGGCGTGCTGCAGACCTTCCCCGCCGACTACCCGTGGGCCGGCAACAAGGGCCAGCAGTTCTCCCAGATCGGCAACGCCGTCCCACCCCGGCTCGCCGCCCACCTGCTGGCCCCGCACCTCGGCCGCCCCCTCGGCCCCGACGACCTCACCCTGGCCGCCTGATGCGCCACCAACCCCCTGCACCCGAACCCGACGAGGCCACCGGACTGGCGAACGCACATCCTCCGGCCCCGGTGCTCTACGCCGAGCAGGCCCTGCTCGGCGCCCTCCTCCTCGAACCCGCACGCCTGGACAAACTCAATCACCTGGCCGCGGAGCACTTCGGCGACCACGCCCACGGCGCCCTGTACGCGGCGATGCGTACCGCTGCCGTACCTGCCGCCGCCGAGCACCGTAAGACCCCGGTCTGGTTGCGGCGCGTTCTGGACGCGGCACGGCCCCAGGCGCCCGGGCTGACCGCCTCCTACCTGCACACCCTCGTCCAACGCTGCCCCTGGCCCGGGCACGCGGCCGCCTACGCCCGCATGATCCAGGCCGACCACGCCCGCCGCATGCTGCGGGAGCACGCCGACCGCCTCGCCCAGGCCGCCACCGATGCATCGCTGCCCGGCCCCACCGCCACCGTACTGGCCCAGTGCGACGCCCTGGCCGACGCCTTGGAGGCGCTGTCGGGCCAGTTCGCCCCGCACCCCGGCTCTCTGCCCCGCACCCCACAGCCCCCGCCCACCCGACGCACTGCCGGCGAGGAGGCGCTGGAGGAGGAACGGGCGCTGCTCGCGTGTGCAACAGCACGGCCCTCCAGGCTGCGGGAGATGCGCTGGCTGCAGCCCGAGGATTTCGCCCTGCCGCTGCACGGGCAGCTCTTTACGTGCCTGACCGCGCTGGTGCACCGCCGCGAACCGGTCGACGCGGTCACCGTGCTGTGGGAAGCCCAGCACCAGCACCTGCTGCACGCCGGCTTCACCCCCGCCGACCTGATCGATCTGCTCGCCACCCCGGTCGGAACCCCCGAACACTGGGGCGAGAAGATCCTGCGGCGCGCCCTGCTCGCCCAGGCCCACACCACCGCCCTGCGCATCCGGGCGTTCACCGACGATGCGGCCAACACCCCGCACCAGCTCGCCACCGGCAGCCGCCGCGCCCTGGCCGACCTGACTGCCCTGCGCACCCGCTGGCAGCACGCCACCCACGCTCCCGCCACGCCCCGCTCCCCAGCCGTGCCCCGCGCCGGGCCGCGCCTGCGATCCACCGCCGCCTCCCCGACCACCCGAGTCTCCCGATAGCCCACCTGCCCGGCCGAGCCGCCGTATCCGGCCGGGCCCGGAAGCGAGTGCCTTGCCCCAGTCCGACACCGCCGCCCATGTCCGCCTCGACCGCCACCCCCACCACACCTCCGCCGTCACCGCCACCCTCACCGGCTCCTCCCCCACCACGGCCCGGGCCCTGCTGAGCGTCCACGGCTTCCGCCCCACCGGCGAGCAGAGCCTGGTCCTGGCCCGCATCGACCACGAAGAACCCCACTACGCCCAGCAGGCCGCCCAGGCGCTGCGGGCGGCGGGCATCACCGTCGCCATCACTCCCGCGCTCCAGGAAGACATCGACACCGAGTGGGACTGGGCCGGCCATCCCCTGCACTGGCTGGACCGCGACGAGATCCGTGACGTCTCCAACCAGGCCCAGCAGATCCACGACGACATCGTCGCCGGGCGCCTGACCATCCACCTGCACGCCCATGACGGCTGGACCATCGTCGCCGTCGGCACCTACCGCGACGGCCGCGGCGTCCACCTGCACGGGGAAGACCACCTGCGGCAAATCGCCACGGTCTACACCGGGCCGACCGAAGCCCTCACGGAATTCGAGCGCCTGCACGGCGCCGCCGTGCGCCCCGGCCCCGCCCCCGCCACCGACGCGGAACAAGCCGCCGCACAGGCCCTGGCTCCCGCACGTGAGACGCAGTCACAGACCGAGACGCAAGAGCCGGCGACCCGCACCGTCCCCGTCTACGCCGCCGATGCCGGCGACCACGAAGCACTGCTGGCCGACTTCCTCGACAACCACCGGGACTGGGAAAAATATCGCACCTGGAGCGACGAGACGACCGTCGCCAGCCACAAATCCCTCACCCGGCGCGCCCAGTTCACCCACGAAGCCGCCCCCAAGGAAACGGCCTGGGCCTTCGCCGCCTACGACTCCCCCGTCGGCGACCGCCTCTGGCACGCCACCGCCACTGCCCGCACCCCAGCGGCCCTCGTCCGCACCCTGCTCGACACCCTCACCTCCCCGGACGCGCACCGCCCCAGGCCCGAAAGCGGGCCTGGACACGCCCGCGCCACGGGCCCCGAACCAGCCCTGGCCACGGCAGCCTCCACCTTGCTGGAAGCGGGCTGGCAGCAGACGAGCTACACCTGGGGCATCCAGTGGACACCGCCCAACGGCGACGGCGCCGGCCTGCGCTTCGACGCCCGCACCACCCGGACCGCCGACAGCCTGCCGGGCTGGACCGCCTGGGCCGGCACCAGCACCGACCGGCCCACCTGGCGCTTCCGACTCTCCCCGCAGACTCCCGTCACCGCCCTTGAGGACCTAGCCCACGAACTCGCCCACGGGCAGGTCACTCATCGGCTGCCCTCCACCGGCTCACCGCAACGGGCCCACCACACCGCACCGGCCCCCACCCTCCCGCCCCAGCCCCCCACAACCCGCGCCTCCCGGACACGCTGAGCGCCGCTTCACATCCCAGCCCTCCGAGGGTCAGGCCGGGCAGACGGACCGGGTCCGAGCCAGCACCACCTGGCCGGGCTCACCCGGCCGAAGGTCCGTTTCCCGACCCGAACAACGCAACGTCCGACGTGGTCATATCCGACCGCAGACGCTGTACCCGCACCGGATGGCGCCACCGGCCCGCGTCAACGGCCGTATCCCCGCTGACCTCCACCACCAGCTCCGGAGCGACCAGCGTGACGCGCAACGTCTCACGCGAGCCCCAGCCAGCAGAAAAGACGCGTCCGCGCCAGGGATGGCCAGAAGCAGCGGGCAACAGCTGCGCTCCCATCTCCCGGCTGAGCTGACGAGCAAGCGGTACGCTGCGGCCCACGAAGCGCAAGTTTTGTCGCTCATCCAACCGGGCGAGCAGAACGCTGGCGGGACAGTCCAACGTCCCGGTGATCGCGCCGGTAATGGCTTCCGCCGTGTGCCGGGTGCGGACCTTTATCCAGCCTCGGACGCCGGGTCTATATGGTTGTCGTACGTTTTTGGCGACGATGCCTTCGATGCCCGCGGCAGCCCACTCCTGCATCCACCGCCTGGCCTCTTGCCGGTCGTAGGTCACAGGGCACAGAGTCCACGGTGGCGTCAGGTGCCATTCCTCGAAGAGAGCCTCCAGCCCGTCTCGGCGCCGCCTATAGGTGCGTTCGGTCAGGTCTTCACCGGCACGACGCAGAAGATCGAAGGCCACAAAATGAGCCGGGCTCTGCGCGATTTCGCGGCGCACCGTTGCCAGCCTCCTGTTCAGCCGTCGTTGCAGCCGGCCGAAGTCCAGTCGCCCTCCATGCCAGATGACGACTTCACCATCAAGCAGCACCTCCTCGGGAAAATCGCGTTGCGCAGCCTCTGCGATGTCACTGAACGCCACGGTCAGCGCAGTGCCCTGGCGTGACTGCAGGTGGACCGTTCCGTCAGCCGCGCGCTCCAAAATGCAGCGGAACCCGTCCCACTTTGCTTCGAAGCCATATTTGCCTACCGGTGGAAGCTCGGTGACGGGCTCGGCCAGTATTGGAACGAAGTCACGCATCGCCACATTTGGACGCCTATCACTATCCGGCAGGGAATGCAGGACCCCATGCCGGGCCCCTCGGCAAGTTCACCGCTCTTGTTACACGCCGGCCCCCTCACGCCGGACCAGCTCCCCTCTGAGCAGCAAGCCTTACGATGTACCGCCCACCTCGGGTAAGCGCTGCCGGGAGAGCCGCATGCCCTGGCCCCCGAGGATGCGGTCGCGAGCCTTCAGCCAGTCCAGGAGCCGCACTCAGACAGCGCTCTGACCACATTTGGGGAGCAACATCCATAGAGCGTGAGCTGCGCCTGAACCCCCGCGGCCTTCCCTCTGTGCACCTTCCGTACCATGCCTAAGGATGACGAAAGAGACGGTGCAGTCAGTGCACGAGCGAGCAGTCGCAACGCGCGAGAGGATCATTCGAGCAGCTTCTGAAGTGTTCGATGAATACGGCTACAGCGGCGCAAGCGTCAGCAAAATCATGAGCCGGGCCGGCATTACCCCCGGCGCACTGTATTTCCACTTTTCCGGCAAGCAGGCTCTGGCCCACACGGTCATGGTGGAGCAGGGCAACGGGCTGGAAGCACCCCCCGGAGACGACGGCCTGCAGCGCCTCATCGACATCAACCTCTACCTCGCGGGCGAGCTGCAGACCAACTCGCTGCTGCGCGCCGGCGTGCGGCTGGCCGTCGAGCAGGGGGAATTCGGCGCTCCGGACGATACTCCGTACCAATACTGGGTCGCCCAGTTCGCCGAGCAACTGCTCGCCGCCCAGGAGAAGGGCGAACTGCTGGCGGACGTCGACGTGCACGAACTGGCCTGGACGCTGGTCAGCTCCTATTCCGGCACGCAGCTCCTTTCCCAGATCTCCACCGGCCGCTCCGACCTGTACCAACGCCTGGTCGCACTGTGGCGCTACCTGCTGCCCGGTATCGCCACCCCCGCCGCCCGTTCCCAGCTGTCCTTCAGCAACCAGTGGGACCATTCAGCGACATGACGGAGGGCCCGCCGGGCCGGCCCGCCTTCGACACCGGGGCTAACCGGGCCTGCTCACCCAGCGGATGACCAGGGCGCAGGCGAGCCCGAGGACCGCAAAGACGCCGGCCGTCTCCAGGCCCCATCGGACCCAGGCGAGCCACTGATCAGTGAGGGCGATCAGCAGGAGGCCGCCCGTCAGCGCCAGCACGGCCATGATGCAGGCGAAGACGGCTACCCGGACCCCTGCGACAGGGGGCGATCCCACCCAGGCGGTGAGGGTTCAGATCGCCTACCGTGACACTCCCTTCGTATAGGCGACAGCCGGGTAGGCGCTCGATGCACCGCGCGCCTACCCGGCGCTTTGTATCAGCGGCTCCCCGGTCAGCCCAACCGGGAAATCACCGCTTCACTGGAAATCCACCGCCACTTCTGCCCCGCCGTCGAAAGGCAGCCGACACCAGACCTGCCCACAACTCCATCCCCGGCCGGGACGACGCCCTGCAGCGTCTCGCGCTACGCCGCGGCGTAGCTGAGACGGAACAGGTCCCGGGCCCGCTCCAGGTCCCGCTCCGAGCGCAGGCGGACCTCCAGGTCGCCGGTGCCGTGGTGGCCCAGCCCCGTCACGTCCCGGGTGAAGCCGGGCACCAGGCCGGTCTCCTTCGGGTCGGCCTTGAGGTAGACGAGCAGCTTGCTCTTCTGCGGCGGGCACACGCAGGCGAAGTTCCGCAGCCGCCGGTACGCCCGGTAGAGGCGGTTCTCGGTCGTGGTGATGTCCTGCCCCAGGCCCAGCAGCGTCTCGTCGACCGCGGCGGCCAGGTCCGCCATCGCCCCCTGGGCCAGGTGCCCGCGCGTCTTCTCGGCCGCGCGGGCGCGACGGGCCGTCCCGGAAGCCGCCGTCTGCCCGGTGACGGAGGCCACCGTCTCCAGGCCGACGAGCTGCTCGCCGTAGAAGCGGTAGCGGACCAAGTCGATGCTGCGCCGGTGCTCGCGCACCGCGTGCACGTCGTAGCGGGTGAAATCGCCCGCCACACAGATCAGCCGCGGCGCGCTCCACCGCACCCGCGAGGCGGCGGCCGCCCCCAGGCGCGCGCGGACCAGGTAACCGAACTCGGCCCGGTGGTCCATCAGCCACGCCAGATAGAACAAGCCCTGGTTGATCACGCCCGCATCCGTGCCGCGCTTGTACTCGACCACCACCGGCGCGTCGTTCTCGTCCAGACCCAGCGAGTCGATCCGTGCACCGGCCCGGTGCTGTACTCGCTCGCCAGGAACCGCACGCCCAGCATCGTCTCCATGTGCGCCTCGATGAGGTGCTGCACATCCGCCTCGACCTCAGCCAGACGCGGCGCGACCTCGGCCACGTTGCCGTTCATCGTGTGGAACAGCTTCAGTCCCGACACCTTCCCCTCTTCGACTCCGCGACCTGCAACGCCTGCGAGGGCCACGATTGTTTCTGCGGAGGGCCGCGAATCGGTGAAGATGATGTGAGAGCCTGACAGCGGGCACTCAGACCTCTCGTGTCCCCCAGACATCGAAAGTCTGCCATTTCCCCATGCGTCCCCCACGCCCCGGGGGGACAGCTCGGGAAGAGCACGTTTGCCCAGGTCAGGCGCCATGCACTCGATGATGGATCGAGTGCCTTCTAAGCACCTGTCCTGCGGTTCCTGGTTCCACGCGTCCTACCGCGCTTCCGGAAACAGTCGTCTGGCTGAGCACGTATGTGCGTGCACGGCGGAGTTCCGCCTTGGGGAGTCGGGCTTGCGGCCAGTCGCCCCTCATGGATTGACGCTCAGCGCGCTACGTCAGCCAGAGTGGCGCGGCCGGGCGTCCGTCGTCAGTCCGCTCGGTCGCCGTCGTCGGTCGTCGGCCGCCGGTGGTGGAGGATGTCATGGGCCAGGGCGGGCAGCGGGCGGCCGGTGGCGAAGGCCGTGGCACGCAGGCGTGCGAGGGCGTCGGTAACGGAAGTGTCCAGGAGACCGGCCAGTATTCCAGTGGCCCGGTAGGTGGTCCCCCAGTGCGCCTCCAGGGTCTCGGCGGGCTCCCACGGCAGCACGTTGTCGGCAGCGAGGTGGGGCAGGCAGAAGTCAGCGACCAGCCCGGCAGTCGCGTCCACGGCTGCGGCGATGTGGACCAGGTCCATCGTGTCCAGGCGCAGCGGTGCGAAGCGCAGGCACTGCGCGGTGCCGAAGGTGTGCGTGCCGAGGGTGAGAGGGAAGGCGTAGACAGCGGCGACATCGGCGGCTTCTTCGTGCAGGCGAGGGGCGAAGAAGGGGTAGGGCATCGGCTGTGTGCGCAGGTCGGGGTAGAGCACGGGCAGGCCGGTGGTGACCGCGTCGGTGCCGGGGCCTTCGCCGGTTTCGAACTGTACTTCTTCCAGGCACAGTGCCGTCGGCCCGCAAGTGCCCAGCATCTGCTGCGTGGCCGGTCCGGTGGACAGGCACAAAGACACCTCTTCCACCGGCAGGCCCCGGCATAAGGCCGCGCACAATCTCTGCGGAAGCTGGGCTCGGTCGCGCTTACGGGCAGCCGCGTGCACCAGGCGTACCCCGTCGAACCCGGGCATCCTGCCTCTTCTGTTTCCGTTATGCCGACACACCGGTGCCGGGTTCCCGTTCCCTGCGGTGGCCAACGTGTCCCTTCGGCCAAACCGGAATACGCCCGTCAGTCCCTGCGCCGGCCGGTACGCGGCACTACCGTTTCAGGGCACCCGGCACTCACCGGCCGAAAGAGCAGGAGAATGCGGGATGCGGGGAGGTTGTGCGCGAGCCGGCGGTCGCGGACCCGCCAGTACGGTTGCTCATGCCGGACCACAGCGTGACGGGTGTCACCAACTTCTTGAAAGGTTCGTTCATCTGGCCGCTTGGGTGGTCCAGCTGGTGAGGATGTGTCCGAGGCGGATGCGCTGGGGGTGTTTTCCGACGTCGGTGGAGGCGCCGCGCCGGCCGGTGGTGAAGTTGATGGCGGTGACGCGGTTGGCGGCGCTTTCGGAGATGACGGCGGCGGTGCCGTCGCCGGTGACGGTGGCCCAGTAGGGCTTGGAGGCGGGGATCAGGGGGCCTTCGTTCAGGGTTTCGCGGTCGATGATGGTGGCGTAGTTGTCCATGACGCCGGCGATGCAGAGTCTGGTGCCGTCCGGGCTGATGGCGATGCCGTGGTGGCGGGAGTCGTTGACCCAGGCTTTTCTGTCGCTGGTGGTGGCCACGTTTCCCGGCAGGGTCTTGATGCGTGTGATGATGTCGCGTTTGATGTCGTATTCGATGAGGCCGTTGAAGTAGGAGACCTGGAAGTACAGGAGGGTCTCGTCGGGGGTGAAGACGGTGGGCCTGATGGAGTGGGAGAGGTCGCGTCGGCCGTAGGCGTTGAGGCGGTGGCGCATGTTGATGGTGCGGACGACCTCGAGTGAGGTGGCATCCGCGATGGTGATGTGCCGGTCGCCTTTGGTCCAGTCGAGCCAGCGGGCGTCCAGGTCGGTGCCGACGTGGCCGACGGACATGTTCCAGATGTAGCGGCCGTCTTGGGTGAAGATGTTTTCGTGGGGTTTGTCGCCGGCGGGGAAGGATCCGTGTTCCTGGCCGGTGGTGATGTCGAGGACGTGGACGGTGCGGGCGGTGAAGGCCGATACCGCCAGGCGGGTGCTGTCGGGGGAGACGGCCATGTGGTCGGTGCGGTGGCCGGCGACCGGGAAGCGCCAGCGGATCTCGCCGGTGTCCAGGCCGATGCAGACGACGTCGGCGAAGCTGGGGCGGGAGACGGCGATGGCGGACCCGTCGGGGGTGGAGAAGACGTCGTCGACGAACTGGTCGTGGCCTTCGCCGTAGATCTGGCGTACGCCGCGGAAGTAGGCGTGTTTCACAGGGCTTTCGCGGATTTCGCGCATACGCTGCTCACGGTCGGGGATGGCGTTGATGCGGCCGATGCGTTCCAGGCTGGCGGAGGAGTCCAGGATGTCGACGGTGCCGTCCCAGTTGTTGCCGACGAAGAGCACTTCGCGCAGGGCGGCTTTGGTGTTGTGGCGGGATCGCGTGGTCTGCTGCTGTGAGGCCATGGCGGGTCTCCTGCGGAAGGCGGAGGAGCTGGGGCGGAAGCTTCGGTGAACGGGTAGGCCGCGTGGCGGGCCGTGCGTGCGCTGAGGGCTTGCCGGGGGATCAGGAGCGGTTCTGGTCGTCGGTGTCACGGGGGGTGTCTGCGGGGGCGGCCCAGTAGGGGTCGAAGCCGCACAGCCCCTGTCGGCGGGAACTGGTGGCGGGTGCGTCGGGGGCCTTTGGTGCGGGCCGGGTGGGTTGCGGCGTGTGGCCGTCGGCCCGGCCGTCGCCCGTGGTTCGCTTCGGGACGCTTGGCCCGGCGGGGGCAGTCGCAGGCGGGGGTGTGCGGCGCACCGCAGGGAAACGACGGCGCTCTCCGCGCCGGGCCGTGACCTGCCGCAGGCCGGCCCGCAGCATCTGCGCCCCGCTGCGGACCGCCTTCAGCGCGGCGTGAAGTCCGCGCCGCTGGCGGGCGGGTGCGTGCCTTCGACCGCTGCGCGGGGGCGGCGTGGGCCGCGCGGCTTTCGCGCGGGGTCCTTGTGTCACCGAAAGTCTCCAAGCCCTGGTGGGAATCGTGCCCTGGTCGTAAGCGGCCGGCCGATCCAGACGTCCGCGGCCTGGTGCGCCGGGGTGCCGGCACTGGCGGATCAGAGGTACCTGCGCTGCGGGTCGCCGGCCTTGCGTCAGCGGCTTGGGCCGCGCTCGGCGCGGGAGCGGCGCTCAAGCCTGGCGACGGGCAGTGCGCCGTCGGCGTACTGCTGCCGCAGGAGTTTCTTGTCGATCTTTCCCACGGGGGTCTTGGGGATGGCGGGCAGGACCGCCCACTGTTCGGGGACCTGCCAGGCACTGAGGTGCTGGGCCAAAAAGTCGCTGAGTTCGCGCAGCTGTGCGCAGGCTCCCTCGCAGTAGGTGAGGGCGGCCAGCGGGCGTTCCCCCCAGTGGGGGTCGGGGACGGCGATCACGGCGGCTTCGAAGACCGCTGGGTGCTCGGTGAGGCGGTTTTCCAGGTCGACGCTGGAGATGAACTCGCCGCCGGACTTGATGACGTCCTTGGCGCGGTCGGTCAGGGTCAGGAAGCCGTCACGGGAGATGCGGGCGACGTCGCCGGTGCGCAGCCACCCGTCCGGGCTGAAGCTGTCGGTGGGGCGTGCCGGCTGTCCGGCGGTGCCTCCGTGGTAGGCGCCGGTGATGGAGGGGCCGCGCAGTTCCAGTTCGCCGGTCGAGACGCCGTCGTGGGGGACGGTTTCGCCGTCCGGCGCGGTTAATCGGTACTGCACGTAGGCCGGGAAGCGGCCCTGGGTGCTGCGGTAGGACCACTGCTGCTCGGCGGGCAGTCCGCTGGGGGCGATGGCGGCGGAGGCCAGGCCGAGGGTTTCGGTCATGCCCCAGGAGTGCACGAAGTCGATGCCGTACCGGTCGTGGTAGGAGCGCATCAGCGCCGGCGGGCACGCCGATCCGCCGGTCGCGACCCGCTGGAGGCTGCTCGTGTCGTAGCGGCCCGTGCCAAGCTCCTGGTGCAGGGCGGTCCAGACGGTGGGCACACCCGCGGCGAAGGTCGGGCGCCCCTGTTCGATCATCTGCGCCAGCGGCCGCGGCTGCAGGTGCCGGTCGGGCAGCAGCAGGGCGGCGCCCACGTGCGCGGCCGAGTGGGGCAGACCCCAGCCGTTGACGTGGAACATCGGCACGATGGGCAGGACGGTGTCGCGGGCGCTCATGTTCCAGCCGTCCGGGCTGACCAGGTGCAGGGACTGCAGATACAGGGCCCGGTGACTGTAGACCACGCCCTTGGGCTCCCCGGTGGTGCCTGAGGTGTAGCACATCGCCGCGGCGGTGCGCTCGTCCAGGTCCTCCGCCCACGGGTAGTCGGCCGGATGCTGGGCGAGCAGGTCTTCATAGTCGTGCACAAAGCCGGTGAAGTGCGCCAGCGCCTCTGGGTCTGCGGCCCCGGCGACGATGATGTGCCGCAGTTTTCCGGACAGGTGCGGCAGCGCGGCACCGAGCTGGCCGGTGAGATCGCCGTCGACCACGACGACCTCATCCCCTGCGTGGTTGATGATGTAGGCAAGCTGTTGTGTGGTGATGCGCACATTGAGCGTGTGCAGCACCGCGCCCATCGACGGCACACCGAGAAACGATTCCAGGTGGCGGCTGTTGTTCCACATCAGGGTGCCGACGACGCTCTGGTCTGCCTCCGGGCGGGTGCCGGTGTGCACGCCCAGTTCGTCGCG
Organism: Streptomyces paromomycinus; assembly: GCF_003865155.1. Lineage (NCBI taxonomy): Bacteria > Bacillati > Actinomycetota > Actinomycetes > Kitasatosporales > Streptomycetaceae > Streptomyces > Streptomyces paromomycinus. The sequence continues at coordinate 1,940,739 of NZ_BHZD01000001.1, forward strand.
CAGCGCCCGGGCCAGCTGCGCGGCCCGCCGGCCGACCTGTCCGTAGGTGGTGCGCTCGAAGTGGTCGCCGCGCCAGGTCGCGACGAGCGAATCGCCGTGGGTGCTGGTGCTGTGACGCAGCAGGCGCGCGGCGCTGAGCGGAACATTCTGCATGGTGCTGTGCATGGCGGTCCTCCTGGGCGTTGCACACTGCGGGAAAGAGCCACTGGCACCCATCCGGGGCGCGGGCGAACGGGGCGAAGAGCGAGGAGAGCCCCGGGCCGCACAGCGGCGGGCCGCGCCGAACTGCCGGAAGAAACCGGCCTGGACCTTACTGTGCACACCCCCTTTCGTCCACGCAATGGCGCCGCATTGCTGTGGCGAAAACCGGTCAAGAACAACTTCCGCAGCCAGGAAAGATCGCGGCATATGACGAACCGATGTGCCGTCCGGAACTGCCCATACGTTTCCTCGTGAGGCACTCTTGCCGTCCTGCGTATCCTGCCTAAGCTGCCTGGCGGGGCGAATTTACGTCGCCGGATTAGCCGCGCCCGCGATAGGCCGCACTTTCAACTTTCGCATTGTTGTATGTCAACGCACCGGCCCCCGCGTGCGCAGGCTGCTCTGCTTCCACAACTGAACTGGAGGGCATATGAACGCGACGAAAACTGTCACGGAACCGGCGAAGCAGACGATCTACGTCCGGGACACCCCCGTCGCCTACGCCGAGGCCGGTGACGGACCGGCCGTGCTGCTGCTGCACGGCCTCGGCGGCACCTCTGAAGACTGGAACAGCGTGCTGGCGCACCTGGCCGGCCGTCACCGGGCGGTGGCCGTGGACCTGCCCGGCTACGGTTCCAGCGGCCCCATCCCCGACAGCAGCCCCGCCGGCATCGCCAACTTCCTGTGGGACGTGGCAGACGCCCTCGGTCTCGAACGCCCCGCTCTCATGGGCCACTCCGAAGGCGGCGGCGTGGCAGCCGAGATGGCCTTCGCCCGGCCCGCCCGGGTGCCGCGCCTGGTCCTGGTCAGCGCCTCCGGCATGGGCCGGGCCATCCACCCCGCCTTCATCCTGATGGGCACCACCCCGCTCGGCGCGCTCTTCCCCTACCTCGCCAAGCTCCCCGGCGGCCCCGAGTCCTTGGTCCTGTGGCTGGCCCTGGCGGGCTCCCCGCGCCCCTGGCGGATCCCGGCGTCCTGGGCCACCAAGATGCGCCAGGCCGCCTCCTCGACCGGCGTCCTGGCCGCAGCCCTGAGCACCATACGCCAGGCCACCAGCCTGCGCGGCCAGGAATGCATCGTCGCGGACCGACTGCCGGAACTGACCATGCCCGCCCTGGTGGTGTGGGGCAAACAGGACACCATCCTGCCCGCCTTCCAGGCCCGGCGGGCCGCCGCCCGCCTGGGCCACGGACAGCTCGCCCTGATCCCCCTGGCAGGCCATCTGCTGCCCATCGAGGCCCCCGACGCCCTCCTGGCCGTCGCGGCCCCCTTCCTCGCCGCACAACCGCTGCCGGACACCGCAAACAGCGCCGAACACGACACCACCTCGCAGACGGCGAGCAGCACGGCGTGAGCGTGCCCCGTCCCCGGTGGCCCGCACCGGCCCGATGCCTGTCCACCCTCCTGGCCGAACTGGCCGGCCAGACCGGACTGCCGCTGCCGCGACCGGTGCGGCCGGAGCCGGACGACCGCCGTCACCACGACCCGGCCTGGAACTCCAGCGCCTACCACCGGACCCTGCTGCAGACGTACCTGACCTGGCGCAGCGGCGTGCTCGCGGCCGCATCCGCACCGGTGGTGCCGCCCCGATGGCGCCGACCCGCCGAATTCCTCGCCCGGACCCTCACCGACGCCCTCTCGCCCGCCAACTTCCTGCCCACCCACCCGACCGCGCTACGCGCCGCGGTCACCAGCCGCGGAGCAAGCCTCGTCCGCGGAGCCGGCAACCTGCTGGACGATCTCGCGCACAACCGGGGACACCCGGCCAAGATGCCCTCCGGCGCCTTCACCCTGGGCCGCGACCTGGCCGCCACCCCCGGACGCGTCGTCTACCGCAACCACCTCATGGAACTCCTGCAATACCAGCCGCAGACCCCCCAGGTCCACCACGTGCCGCTGCTGCTGTTGCCCGCCTTCGTCAACAAGTACTACATCTACGACCTGGCCCCCGGCCGCAGCCTCGTCCAATGGGCCGTACGCCAGGGCTTCACCGTCTTCGCCGCCAGCCTCCGCGACCCCGGCCCCGCCCAGGCGACCGCAGGACTGGAGGACTACTTCCGCCACGTCCCCCTGCAGGCCCTCCAAGTAGTCGAAGACATCTGCGCCACGGACCACACGCACCTGGTCGGCCTGTGCGCCGGCGGCATCTTCGCCGGCGCCCTCGCCGCCTGGCTCGCCGCCGGACACGAACACCGCACGGCCTCCTTGACCCTGCTGATGGCCGGACTGGACTACACCGACCCCGACACCGACCAGCCGATGGGCGCCACCCAGCTCCTGCTGCTGTCCAACGGACTCATGGGCCGCAAAGCCCTCATCGACAGCCACCGCATCAGCGACTTCTTCGACCTGCTGCGCTCCGGCGACACCCTGTGGGAACCCCTCGCCCAGGGCTGGCTCCACGGCAAACGGCCCGCACCCTTCGACATCGTCGCCTGGAGCCAGGACGGCATCGCCGTCCCCCGCCCCCTCTTCAACGACACCATGCACCTGATGGGCGACAACCTCCTCGCCGAAGGCAGGCTCCAGCTCGTCGGCCGGCAGCTCCGCCTCAAGGACGTGAGCACCGATGTCTTCGCCGTCGCCAGCGTCCGGGACCACATCGTGCCCTGGCCAACCGTCTACCACGGAGCCCGCGCCCTGGGCGGCCGCACCGACTTCCACCTCATCCCCTCCGGCCACGTCGGCTCCGTCATCAACCCCCCGCGCCCCAAGGCCGGCTACTGGCACGCCGACTGCCCCCTGCCGCCCAACCCGCTGCACTGGCAGGCCACCGCCCGCCTCCACAACCAGTCCTGGTGGACGGCGTGGACACACTGGCTGGCCCCCCGGTCCGGACCACACGTTGCCGCACGACCATGCGGAAACGACCACCATCCGGCAGCCACACCAGCACCCGGAACCTACGCCCAAGCACCGCCACAGAAACGCCCGGACGGGTGACCCGGAAATTCCAGCCCCCTCTCCCCTGTTCTCTCACCAGTTCGAGGCCATCACTGTCATCCCGAAGGCGCGACCGGTAGCACGCCAAACGCTCCAGCCCCACATGTTCTGTGCGGGACGTGGGTGACAGGTGACACGCCTGCGACGGATGCTGAAATGAGTTGGGCCCGGAGTGGGTTGTGACAGCGGCCGCCGGGGCAGCAGGCCGTTCTCCGGCAGTGGGCCACGCCGAAGTCCGCTGGAGGTGCCGACGGGCGTGCCGCTGGGAGTGGGCGGGGTGGCGCACCAGCAGGTGTGCCTGCCGCTGCGGGCCGGCACCACGCTGGCGCTGTACACCGACGGTTTGGTCGAGACCCCGCACAGCGACATCGACACCCACATCACCGCCCTGACGGCGGCGCTTGGGCGAGCCTGCTCGCCAGCCGGCGGCCTGGAGAGGGCTGCCGACCGCCTCGTGCAGGCCATGCTGCCCGATGTCACCGCGGCCGACGCCGCCGACGATGTGTCCCTGCTCCTGATCGCCTTCCCGGCAGCCCCGCTGAGCACCACGAGGGCCGGTTGCTGACGCCGCCTCCGCCCCTGGCGGCCCCATATCACTGCATCGAGGCTTCGGAACACGGACACGATCCCGAGAGCGCGTCAGGTGCGAGAGGCCGGTGACGGGTTCATCTTCGTCGATCTGCGAGGAGCGTAGGCGGAGGCAGTCCGCCCCGTGCTTACGCCTCACAGAAGGGAAACTGGGCCTGCGGTGGCAAGAGGGAGAGCCGGTGCGGCCGCGGCCTTGGACCAGTTCGCGTCGGCCGTCAGGATGAGAGGGCGGCGCGGCTGAGCTGTGGTGCGTGGTGCAGGCGGCCGTGGCGCTCGTAGAGGGCGCGCAGGAGCCGGGCGAGGTTTTGCACACCGGTGACCGTGGGCCGTGGTGGTGCTGCCAGACGCCGTTCGGCTTCGCCGAGCACGACCTCGGTCAGGGCCCGTATCGCGCTGTTCTTCGGCAGCGCGGCGCAGCAGTGCCGGACGTCGTCGGCGACGGCGCGGGCATGGTCGGCCAGTTGCCGAGCGATCTGTTCGCAGTCGCGGGGCCGGAGCACGTCGTGCGGTTCGGACCAGGCCAGGACGGCCTGGGCCAGCATCAGGTAGGGCTCACGGTCGAGGGGCAGCGCCGCGTGGAGGGCGTCGCGCCTGATCGGTGCCGAAGGTGTGGTCATCGCGATCTCCGCCAGGGTTCATTTCGGGGGCTGGGCCGCGTGGTTGGGAACGGCTAGCATCCTCGTCGGTTGCCTTCCGCTGCAAGTACATCTGCAATTGCATCGGCAAGAACGGCCGCGCGGGGCCCAGATCCCGCCATGCGCAGGTGGTCCCGCAACGGCCGGCGTCCGGCCCAGAAAGAGGAGAAAACGCGGTGGAGTCATATTCCAACGGCATGTCTGCCGGTGCGCTCGACGGGGCAGTGTGGCGCAAGAGATCACGCAGCAACCCCAACGGAAACTGCGTGGAGCTGGCCGTGCTGGCTGATGGCCAGGTGGCGGTGCACAACTCCCGCCACCCGGCCGGACCGGTCCTGGTCTACACCCGCGCCGAGATCGCGGCTTTCCTCCAGGGGGCCAGGGTCGGGGACTTCGACGATCTCACCACGGCCGGCTGACGCATATGTCGGCCGGATACTCACCACAGCCGGCGTGGAAGACTGAACGTTCATCCGACCTCAGGGGAGTCAGCGTGCCCGCGCAGCCCGAGCACTCTCCGTCCCCGCGCCCGCGTATCGGGCGGCCCGGGGGCGGCCCGACGGTCCTGCGGATCGTCCTGGGAACGCAGTTGCGCCGGCTGCGGGAGGCGGCGGGCATCACCCGGGAGGCGGCCGGGGAGGTCATCCGCTGCTCGCACGCCAAGATGTGCCGTCTGGAACTGGGCCGTGTCGGCTGCAAGGAACGTGACGTGGCCGATCTGCTGACGCTCTACGGGGTCACGGACGAGGCCGAGCGTGCCGAGTTCCTGGCGCTGGCGCGCGGGACCAGCACGCCCGGATGGTGGCAGCAGTACCACGACGTCCTGCCCGCCTGGTTCGAGACCCTCCTCGGCCTGGAGGAGGCAGCCTCGGTCATCCGCACCTACGAGGTGCAGTTCGTGCCCGGGCTGCTGCAGACGCCCGACTACGCCCGGGCGGTGTGCCGGCTCGGCAGCCCGCAGGCGGCCGGAGAGGACATCGAGCGCCGGGTTGACCTGCGCCTGCGACGACAGGCCCTGCTCAGCACGCCCGGTGCGCCCCGGCTGTGGGCGGTGCTGGACGAAGCGTGTCTGCGCCGCCCGCTCGGCGGCTCCGAGACCATGACCGGCCAGTTGCGGCACCTGCTGGAGGTGTCGCGCCTGCCCCATGTCACGGTGCAGGTGGCCCCGTTCCGCCTCGGCGGGCACGCGGCGGCCGGCGGCCCGATCACCATCCTGCGCTTCCTGGAGCCGGACCTGCCCGACATCGTCTACCTGGAGCAGCTGACCAGCGCCCTGTACCTGGACAAACGCAAGGGCGTCGACCACTACCTCGCCGTGACGGACCAGCTCAGCGCCCAGGCCGCATCCCCTCGGCAGACCCAGGTCATCCTGCAACAGTTGGTCAGCGCAGCGGAGGGGACGTAGCCATGGGCCGATACCGCCGGCCGCGGCTCCCGGCGCGAGCGAGCTCGCCGGCGAACTGCCCGCAGGTGCGCCGGCGTTGGCGGCGTCCTGCGCTGACGCCGAACGGATCTGCGTGCCGTTGCGGCCGGCAGGCCACCGGGCGGTCAGCTGGTGTCAGTGTGGCGGTCGTCGGCGGGTGCGGTGCGCTGGTGTTCGTCCTTCACGAGCAGGGAGAGCAGGGCGGCGACGGTCAGGCCGAGGTCCGCTTCGGCCGGGTGCCGCAACGTTTTGCCGGGTTCGATCCGGTAGGTGTTGGAGCGCCCCTCGCGGGTGCGGGAGAGGTACCCGCCGTCTTCAAGGTCGACGATGATCTTCTGCACGGCGCGTTCGGTCAGCCGGCAGTGGGCGGCGATGTCGCGGATGCGGGCGTGATCGTTGTCGGCGATGGCCGCCAGCACCCGGGCATGGTTGGTCACAAACGTCCATCCGGTGTGGGGCTCGGGGACCTCATACATGCCCCGACTATAGCGAACAGCTCTTCACGCACCACAAAGCACGTACCATCCTTCACGTATTAGTTGACGTGTGTGTCCCGGGTGGGCGAACCTGGACACGAGCAGGCGAGCCGACGAAGGAGAGGACGGCCATGCCCGAGCCCGCCCCCAGCGCATCCCCCTCCCCCGGGCCCGCCGCCACCGGCATGCCGCCGCCGGGAGCGGCGGTTTTCGGGCCGCACCTGGTGGCGATCGAGGTCACCGCCGACGGCGACCGGACCAGCCTGACGATCAAGGGCGAACTCGACTGGAACACTGGCCAGCACATCGAACCGGGCCTGCACGCCGCCCTCGCCCACTGCGTCCACGGCCTCGACCTGCGTCTGAGCTCTGTGCGCTTCTGCGACTGCGCCGGCCTGGGCCTCCTGCTGGACCTGCGCAGACGCGCCCTCGCCCTGGACAAGACCCTCACCATCACCGCCACCAGCCGCGCCGTCGAGCGGATCCTGGACCTCAGCGGCACCCGGGACCTGTTCGAGACCCCGCCCCCGAACGGCCAGCACACCACGCCCACCCCCACCCCAGGCGAACGTCACAGCCCCCAGAACGGCACTGACCAGGAACTGTGCGCCGAGGTGTCCCAGCTGCGCCGGGCCATGCAGACCCGGCCGGTCATCGACCTGGCCCGCGGCATCCTGATGGCCACGTTCAACCTGACCCCCGAAGCGGCCTGGACCGTCCTGGTCACCACCTCCCAGAAGACCAATACCAAACTGCACCGCCTCGCCCAGGACCTCCTCGACAGCCACCAGGGCACCACCCTGCCCGACACCGCACGACGGCACCTGACGGACGCGATCGCCGCAGTGAAGGCAGACACGCCAGGACCGCCGGACTCCTCCGTCCTCAACGGCGCCCTCCCCAGACAACGCAACGCCCCACCACCCCCGTAGCCGCCACAACTTCTCGGCTTCGCCAACTGTGGCACCCGCCGGCAACAACAGTTCGCCGACGGCATGCTGGAAGGACCGCGTCGGCCTGACCGGGGGAAGACCGCGTCCGGCCCGCTGCTCGCGCCGTGCCCGGGCGGGGCGGGCTTATCGCCGCCGCCGTTTGTCCGACGGCAGCGACCGCTCACCGTGGCCTGCCGGCCGACTGCGATGAACATGCCCTGCCCTCTTGCGAACCGGCCAAGGTCATGGCCGGGTAACCCTGCCTCGGGACCATAAACCCCCGCCGTACGCTAGGTGCCGCACGGCACCCGATGCGTCCCGTGCGTACGAAAACCCACGCAGGCGATCCGAGATGCCGCAAGGTCACAGAGGTATGCCAACGGCACGGTGAGCGCGACGAACCGAGGAGCCGAGACACTCCGGGTCCAAGGCGTCCATCCCTGCACGCGAAAGGTCTCGTTCCTCTTGTCCCGACCTGCTCAGTACCACCTGCTGTCACTGCCGGACGGATCGTGGGAGACGGTCAGCTGCCTGGCGTCGGCCATCCGGTGCCGCGCCACCACCCCCACCGTGATCGTCGACGTGTCGACGGTGGAGCGGCTGACCATCGACGCCCTGGCCGTCCTGGTCCGCAAGGCCATGCGCCTGCGCTCGGCCGGCGGTGAACTGCTGCTCGCCGGCCCCGGACCGGCCCTGCGCAAAATCATCGCACGCACAGGTACCGAACCGCTGCTGCCCGCCTTCTGCGACAGCAGGGCCGCGCTCCGTGCCCTGAGCGACGACGGACAGGCGTGGCAGCGCGTCGAGCTGTCCGAAGGGGAGAGCACGCACTCCTCCGAGCCAGCACAGGAGCAGCACTGACACCACCGTCCGTGACCATCGGGTGAAAGAATCGCAACGGTACGTGACCGGCCGCGGGCCAGTTCGTTGCTCCGGCCAGAAGACCACCCGGGCCACGAAGGGACGGCCGATGAAGCGTGAGCACCGTCGAGCCCCGGAGGCGAAAGGCGCCCCGTCGGCCTGTCCGGGCCGGAATGCCTACTGGCGGCTCCCGGGCCGGGAGCCGCCAGTAGGGCTGGTCACGCAGGGCCGAAGACGCACATGTCAGGCGCGCAAGCTCCGGCTGCGGCGTACGAGCGCCACACCACCGAGCAGCAGCGCACCGCTCGCGGCAGCCGCGGCACCCAGGTGATCGCTGCCGGTGTGTGCCAGTGCCGGGCCCGGGACGGCCTGCCCAGCCTCCCGGCCCTTGCCGCCGGCCGGGGACGCGGCCGACGGGGTACGGGAGTCCACCTCACCGGCGACATCGGACGGCGGCCGGTGCCCCGGCGGCCTGTGGCCAGGCGGCTGGTGGCTCCCGGGCGGCTGATGCCCCGGAGGCTGATGACCGGGGGGCTGATGGCCTGGTGGTTTGTGACCGGGAGGCTGGTGGTTCCCAGGCGGCTGGTGCCCCGGAGGCTTGTGGCCAGGAGGCTTATGACCGGGGGGCTTGTGGCCAGGCGGCTTGTGGCCGGGAGGCTGATGGTTCCCCGGAGGCTTGTGGCCGGGCGGCTTGTGGCCGGGCGGCTTGTGGCCGGGCGGCTTGTGGCCGGGCGGCTTGTGGCCGGGTGGGTGGTGATGGGTGCCGGGGTTGGCGCAGTGGTTGCCGAAGGCGGGGTTGAGCAGGCCGATGACGTTGACGGTGTTGCCGCACAGGTTCACCGGCAGATGGACGGGGGCCTGGAGCAGGTTGCCCGCGAGCACTCCGGGGGAGGCCGCGGTGCGCCCCGCGGCGCCGGAGTCGGCGTGCGCGCCCGCCGCCGCACCGGCCAGCATCCCGGTCGCCGTCGCGGCGACCAGCACGCTGTGTTTCACGAGTTGGTGCACGTGTGGTCCTTCATCTTTCGAAGATGACGAACCGGGCACCTGATGTTGACTAGGCGCCCGTATCCCGTACGGGATATCGCCCAGCCCCCGACTCCGGGAATCACCGCTCATGCGGCGAACACCCTTCACACCCGCCTCAGTTAATCAGCCATGACAGAGGCGGGCCGGGGGCTGAGCGCGTCGTATCCGACCAAACGATCGTCACGCCAGGAGGAAACGCCCCGGACTGGGGATGCCCCGGCACCTGAACGGTTCTGCACCCGCCCGCGCCTTCCGAGTGTGCCCTTCTGGTCATGGACATACGTTCCCAGCAGCCGACGCCCTGCGTGCACGTCTGTGCGCAAGGCCACCCTCACCAAGCTCTGTCTCGGCAAAGCCGCAGCTCAGCACCGGTAGGGATGTGGCGCACTGGGAGCGCGCGACTGGCGGCCGCGCGCGGGGCGTGCGCAGCGGTTCGAGAGGGGTTGTGCAAATGTCCGTGTTCTGTAATGGACCGTCGCATCTTCAACCACGGCCTGGCCGACGGGCGCACAGTGAGTGCGCCCGGCAGCCGTCCGGGCAACTCGTCCCACCGGCCCCGCCCCGCGGCGGGGCTGTGCGCAGGAGGTCCGCCATGTCCCGTTCCGCCCGTCTCGCGGCCGTCGCCCTCGGCTCGGCCGCCCTGGTCACCGCCGCCGCCCTGCCCGCCACCGCCGCCACCGGCTCCCACACCCTGCCCGCCCCGCACCGCTCCCCCGTCGTCATCGGCGCGGTGCAGGCCGACTCCCCCGGCCGCGACGACGGCTCCAACCGGTCCCTGAACGCCGAGTGGGTCACCGTCAAGAACACCGGCCACCGCCCGGTCAACCTCAAGGGCTGGACCCTGACCAGCGAGCGCACCCACAAGACCTACCGTTTCCGCAACCTGCGCCTCAGCGGCCGCCAGGAAGTCCGGGTCCACACCGGCCACGGCCGTGACACCTGGCGCGATGTCTTCCAGGACCGCCGCGACTACGCCTGGGACAACCGGCGCGATACCGCCACCTTGCGCAACGACCACCGCCACGTGGTCGACACCAAGCGCTGGGGGTGCCGTTGACCGGGCAGAGCCGCCTCCCTGCGGCTTCGCCACCAGGTGCGCCGCAGCAGCCACGGCAAAGGCTGCGGCGCACCCCCGATCGTGGTGTCCCGTAATGTCCTTGGGACCACCGTCCGTCTCTGGAACCATGAACCTCGCGCCGTCCGGTGCCCGGCGCGAGGAGGAGCCCTTGCTTCCCACCCTGGCCACGCACGGGTGCACGCCGGAGCATCACCGCTCGCAGACCAAGTACGGCCTCGTGATGACTGAGGAGTGCACGCAGTGCGGCTACCGGATCTCCTACGGCCCCGCTGGGCTCGACCGACTCCTGCCCACCCCGTGCTCCTTCCCAGTGCCATGCGGCAAGGAGACAGCGACTCCGAGATCAACCGAAGCTACGCAGGCGTCCTTCGACACCAGGCAGCACCTAACGGAAGAGCGGTGAGGCTGGGCCAGGGCTCCACCGACAGCGCGCGGGCGCCCCACCCGCGCTGCCGCCCTTCTTCACCGCCCTAGCCGCGCATCGGGGGCAGTAGGCAGTCGAGGCGTTCGGCGAGGGCGTCGACGTTGGCCAGGCCCCGCCCGCTCTCCCTCTGCGCGGACATCGGCCGCATCCGCGGATTCTCGGAGCAGGCGTCATGGACTTCTACGATCAGGCGGCGAGCCTGAGATGGCCAGGCGCAGCCGGCTGGAACTCTTATGGTGCCGGATGACGTTCGCGACGAGTTCCGTCACCACCAGGAAAGCGTCTCCTCGGCTGGCGAGCCGCAGCCGGGAGCATCCGGTTCAGCGATGCCTCCAGTCCGATCTGCAGTGTGGCGTGGGCCAGGTGGGAACCGAGGTGATTGTAGGTACCGTGTCCGAAGGCCAGATGCGGGTTCTGTATACGGTGGAGATTCAGTTCGACATCGTTGGGGAAGACCCTGTTTTCGTGGTTGGCTGCGGCGACGGCTTCACCGGCCCGGGTGGTCTTGCCGTGCAGCGCGATTTTGTCGGTGGCCAGCTGGATCTCGGCACCTTTCATCACCGTCAAGAAGCGGAGCAGTTCCTCGGCCGCGCCGAGCAGCAGGCTACGGTCGGCGCGGAGCGCGGCGAGGTTGGCGGGCGCAGCAGTAGCTGGTGGGCGGCGTTGGCCAGGACCATCGTGCTGATGCGGAAGTCGACGGCGAGAATGGAGAGGCCGAAGACGATCACGTCGTCGCTGCTCAGCTCGCCGTCGGCGTGAGGGAGGAAGGCGTATCGGTCCGTGTAGGGAGGACCGGTCAGTTCGCCCACCACGGGCAGGGGGAACAGTTCCGCGAGCCGGTGACCAGGCCCCCGGTCCGGCCACCACGCTCAAACTCGCCCAGTGACCGGTCGGCCTGCTGCCGGATGACGGGCCGACGCTCGCGGACCGCGCGCAGGCTGAAGGCGTCGGCGACCGCGGCGCGCAGCGCGTGATGGCGCGGTCAGTCCAGTTCCATCATGGTGATGAGCTGAGAGGCCCTGCCGACGGCGGTTACGGTGGCGTCAGGTCTCCACCGGGAGGGGCGGATCAGACGGCCGTCGGCATAGCGGGTGACGAACCAGCCGGGCGCGTCGACCGGAAGCCGTACCCGCACCGCCGGGCACTCGGCCCGCAGAGGCCGGTAAGCAGCAGGCGCCCCAAACGAACCCGGCGCCGACAACGGCAGCTCCGGCACAACATCGCCAGAAGCTCGATGCTCCACAAGCGGGCACAAGGGTGATGAGCCCGTCTCATCGACACCGTCGTCAACCGCAGGCTGCGGCATCGGCTGCAGCGGTGCGCCCCTCCGCGCTTTCCTGGCCGCGGCCTGTTTCTGCCCTCACTCAGCGCCTTACCGGGGTTCAGGTGAAACGTCGTCAGCAGGGCGATACCCGTGAGCGGATGAACGAAGCTGCCGGGCCACCGCGGTTTCCCCGTACCAGCGATGGCGACAGCCACGGGCCGGAAGCGAGCGGCCGCACCGGTGGGGCCAAGCGATATCACGCGATCTTCGAGCGCATCAGCACGCTCTGCCCTCGTTCGCGCCACCGCCTGTACCCTTCTGCCCGAGCTCCCCAACGCCGATCCGGACACAACAGGAGCCCTGCATCTGCTCTATCGGCAAACTGCCGCTCGGTGGCACCCAGACGTCCATGGTGGAGGTGAAGTGGTCTCCAAACTCCTCCAAGAGGTGCACCGGCCCTTCGGGCCCCTCCCTACCGGGCGTTGAACCCACCGGTTGGCAGTCCGGCCACCTGGGAAGTGATCAACGGCAGCCTGGGAAACGGGCAGCCCCTCTTACTGAGCACCGGCTGGCCTCAGTCTTCCGTGGGTTCCCCTGCTGTGGAGGCACGGCTGGGTCAGGGGTGGCTGAGGGTTTCGAGGAAGATTTTGAGGCCGGTGAAGAGTCTGCCGATGGCGTGGATGATGTCGAGGAGGGTGTGAGCGGTGGGAACGGGGGCGATGGCGATGCAGAACAGCAGAACGATCAGCACGAACCAGAAGAGCAATCCGCGGGGCATGCGCATGCTGCCGCCTTCCTTGCCCGTGGCCTGTACTCCGATCGCGGACGTCGCTGTCCGGACGCCGGGCTTGATGGACGCCTCGGCGCTGATGCGGTGTGTCCGGGTACCGGAACGCGCTGGGGGGACTGGTACCTCAGACTCTGAAGCCGGTGCCGGGTCTCTGGGGCGAGGACTGTAGCCGTGGGCCTCGTTCGTCGTGGTGGTGCATTGGGGAACTGGCGCGGGGCTGAGGCGCGGGCGGCGTGAGCGCGGCTACCAGGGGGTCGGTGCCCGGTCGGGCAGGTGGTGCAGGGTGTGCAGGGCGGCCAGGCGGGTGGCTCGCAGGACCCGCAAGGGTGCGTAGGTGTCTTTGTCGTGCCACAGGGCTGGAGTGCGGTCGCTGATGTGGGCGTGGTGCAGGATCTTCCCGGCGGCTGTCAGTGCGTGGCGGGCCGCCGCCGACTGCGGGGCACCGGCTAGCAGGATCCATGTGGCGTAGGCGGTTTCCTCGTCGGTGCCGTGCGGTGCTTGGCCCCAGCGGCCGTTGGGCCGCCCGGTGGCCAGGGCCCAGGCGGCGGCCCGGGCCAGGGCCGGGCGGGCAACAGGGCCGGCGCAGGTGGCCAGGGCCTGGGTGCAGCAGGCGGTGGCGTAGTACGGAGAGGTGTGGCTGGGATCGCGCCATGAGCCGTCGGGATGCTGCTGGGTCAGCAGCCATTGGAGGGTCTTGCGCCTCACGGGGCGGTAGCGGCCGCGGTCGTCGGCCCGGCGTGCGGTGTACAGGGTCAGGGTTTCCAGAGCGTGGGCGTTGGCGACCGGGGACGGGCCGCTTTCACCGGGGGCGCAGCGGAAGTGGTCGCTGGTGTAGTAGAGCATGAGGCGGTCGGGGCGCAGGCGGTCGCCATGGTGCAGCAGGGCGTAGAGGACGGCGGCGATGTCGTCGGCGCTGGACGGCGGGCAGGGGGCTTGCGTGTCCAGGGCGGCGCGCAGGCTGGCCAGGAGGGCGCGTGGTGGGGTGTGCGGGATGCGGTGGCGGGCGAAGAGGGCGGTTAGGCGGGCGCGTTCGGCGGTCGTGGTGGGGGCGGATGCGGGAACCGGTCCCTGGTAGCGGTCTTGGACGCGGTGCAGGTAGCTGAGGCCGGCGCGTTGCTGTGCGCTGCTGGTGCCCGGGGCGCCCAGCCAGGCGGCGGTGGCTGCCGGGGAGCAGCCGACGGTCCCGGCGCGGGGTCTGATGCACCGGTGCGGGCAGTCAGTGGCGGGGGCGAGGATCTCCCAGATGCACGCGAGGTGTTCCGGCAGCGGCCGGCCCTCGCGGATGGTGGCGCGCAGCCTGGTCAGGGCCGTGGGCCGGCAGCCTTTGGGGTGGGCGAGCAAGAGGGAGGAGGCCCGGGGCGGCAGGAAGGGCGGTTCGGTGCGGCCGCAGCGTCCCAGGTGCTGCTGGATCCGTTCGGTCAGGGCGGGGGTGATGAGGCCGGCTTCGATGGTGTCGGGCAGGGTCGGGGGGTGCAGGTGGTCGCCGAGCCAGTGGCTGAGCCGGGTGACGGCCAGTGCGGTGGCGTTGACCAGTTGGTGGCGTGGGGGGTGGGTGCTGTTGCGGCGGGTGAGCACGCTCAGCAGGGCCTCGGCGGCGCTGAGGGTCGCCACCAGGCCGCGCTCGCCGCTGCCCCAGCTGCCGTCGGCGTTTTGGCTCGCGCACAGCGCCTGGAGCCGTTGCCCGTGACCGGCGAGCCAGGGGGCGTCGCTGACCAGGCGGCCGCTCTCGTAGACCGAGGGGGTGCTCTGACCGAGGTCGTCCGCGGTGGCCTCGGTCAGCAAAGCCGTGGCCTGGCATTCGAAGAAGCCGTGCGTTGTCATCGACGGTTTCCCTCCGGCGGGCGCGCTGAGTCAGTCGGCTGTGGGGGCGCGTCAGCAGGCTGCGCTGCGGTTTTTTCTTCCGGTGTCGCGGGGGCTGAGGATTGGGAGCTGTCAGGTGAGATGCACGGCGTGGGTGCGGAGGAGGTGGCGCAGGGCGGTGGTGGAGCACCGGTAGACGTGGGAGGAGGTGTTGAGGGGTGGGCGGAGGTGGCAGAGGGTGTGGGGCAGGATGTGACGGTGACGGTGGGGGTGGCGGATGGCGGTGTGCGGCTGTCCTGGGGGGTTGGCGTTGCTGTGCGGGGGGCTGAGGGACGGAGTGTCAGGGTGATGGTGTTGGCAGGTGCTGGTACGGGCGCCAGGGCAGTTGCCGGAGCCGAGGCCGGCTGGGCGGGGGCCGGGGAGGACGAGGGGGCGGGGATGGTCGGGATGACGCGGACCTCGGCGCTCATCGGCGGTATGGCGGTGCAGCCCACAGCCACGAGGACGGCGCAGGCCAGGAGTGCGAGCAGCGCGATGCGCATGATCTTTTCCTTTCCGCTGTAGCTGACGGGCACCGGGGGTCAGGGGTCGCTGAGGGTTTCGAGGAAGGCTTTGAGGCCGGCGAAGAATTTGCCGATGGCGTGGATGAGGCCGATGACGGTGTGGGCGGTCTGGACGGGGGCGATGGCGATGCAGAACAGCAGGATGATCAGGACGAGCCAGAAGAGCAGTCCGCGGGGTGTGCTCAGCACGGTGGTCCCTTCCCGGCCGGTGCCCGGCCTGCTGCTGTGGGTGGGCGGCCGTCATCGGCCGGGCGTGTGGCGGTGTCTCTTCCACCAGGCCAGGGCGCCGAGGGCCAGGGCGGCGTCGCGGACCGTGTGGCGTCCGCCGAACGGCAGGCTCTGCAGGGCCCGCTTGAGCGGGAGCTGGTTGACCTGGACGGTGAATTCCCGGTTGGACAGATCGCGCAGCAGGCCGCGCGCCTGGGGCGCGACGGTGTTGCCGGCAATGATGAGGTCGAGGGCGATGCGGGCGGCCTGTTTCTCCGAGAGGGCTTCGGTGGCGAGTTTGAAGGCGATGTGACGGAACTCGTCCTCGAAGACGTCGATGATGGCCAGCTCCGGGCACAGGTTGCGGATGGAGCCTTCGAGGTTGGCGAAGGACTTGCCGAGTACGGAGATCATGGGGCTGGTCTTGATACCGCGGCGGGTGGATTGCTCCAGAATCTTGGTGAGGGTGACGCCGAAGTTGAGCTCCTCGAGGGTGGCGGTGGCGACCTGCGGGACCAGGGCGGCCATGTCCTCGATGAAGTCGGTGACCTCCGCCCAGGGGGTGGCGTGGCCCATCTCGATCCATGCTTTGGCGACCGCGGCGCCGTCGTTCTGGGCGAGGCTGAGCAGCACCAGCAGGATGCTGGTGCTCAGCGGCCGGTCGATGCGGCCGACCATGCCCCAGTCGATGAGGTGGGCTTTTTCTCCGGGGTGGACGAGGATGTTGCCGGGGTGGGGATCCGCGTGGAAGGAGCGGGTCAGGAAGTAGGAGCGGTACATGAACGCCATCAGGTCCCGGCCGATGCCTTCGCGCTCTTCGAGGGTGAAGTCCGCTCGGCGGGCGTCGGCGATGGAGCAGCCTGGTGCCAGGGTCTGCACCAGCACGTTCGGGGTGGCGGAGATGACTGCGGGCACGGCCAGGTGTTTGAAGCCGGTGATGTGTTCGCGGGCGTGGTGCATGTTGCGGGCTTCGAGGGTGAAGTCGAGTTCGGGGCGCATGGCGTCGAAGATGACGCCGAGCATGGCGTGGGTGTCGATGACGGCGGTGAAGCGCGGCGCGCGGCGGCCCACAAAGCGCGCTGCTTTGTTCAGCAGCTTCATGTCGGCTTCGATGACCGGCCGGATGCCCGGGCGCTGGATCTTCAGGGCTGCCGGGGTGCCGTCGGTTAGTGTCGCCCGGTAGACCTGGGCCAGGGAGGCCGCGCCCAGCGGATGCTCGGTGTCGATGTGACGGAAGAACGCCGGCCAGCGGGGCCCGAGGTCCCGGGTGAGCACCGGCTCGAAGACGGTGAACGGCGCCACCGAGACGCGGTCGTGGAGCATCTCCAGCTCCGCGATGACCTCCGGGGAGACCAGGTCCGGGCGGGTAGAGAGGATTTGGCCGATTTTGATGTAGAAGGGCCCCAGCTTCTCCAGGGCCTCACGCAGGGCCACGGCATGTGTGGGTCCGGCCCCGTCGGCCGGGCGACGGGGCCGGACCCGGCGGGCCAGGGTGCGCCGGGTTTCGTGGGCGAGCACTCCGGCCAGGGTGGAGCAGACATAGTGCGTGCGGTGAGCACCCATGCACGGCTCCCAGGGGTCGGCGGGGGGAGGGTCAGCCGGGGTCGGCTGAGGCCGTGGTGGCCTGGCCCGCGGCCTGGGCCAGCAGCGTGCCCGGACGCAGCAGGCCGTCACCTGCCCCCAGGACAGCGGCCCCTACCGCGCAGGTGAGGACCTCGGCCAGGACCTGGAAGCTGCAGTCGCAGCCGGTGGCGTGGTCGTGGGCCCGGAAGGTGCGCCCGGCGCGCAGTTCCTGGGCCAACTGTCCGACGCTGACCGGCTCTTGCAGGCGGATATCGTAGAGCTGGCCGCTGAAGTGACGGCTGAGGAGCCGCTCGGGCGGCGGCCCCGAGGGAGTGCGGACGGCAGCGCTGTCGCTGCCGTCCGCGTGGCGGCTAAAGCCGTTAGGGGTGGCGTTCACGTCGAGGACTTGCCGGCCGTCTTGCCCGCCGTGCCCTGTGCCGGGGCGCTGGTGGGCTGCAGCTGGCGCAGGAGTTCTTCGATCTGCCCCAGCCGGGTGTACAAGGCTGCCGCCTCAGCCCGTGTGACGGTCTCCGTCTCCTGGCCAGGCGGCGTGCCGGGCTGCTGCGGAGTAGCGATGTCCGTCTTGGTGTCCTTGGTGCCCAGGTTGCGGCTGATGCTGTCGCGGGCGTCGGTCTCGAAGTCACGGACTTTGTCGATCACATCGTCGATCATGGTTTTGGTGTCGTCCAGGACGTTGGAGACGTACTTGGTGATGCCGCTGCGCTGCTGGGACATAAGTCGCGCTCCTTTGCGTAAGGGGTCAGCGGTCTTCAGCGCCGGCCGGCACATGCCACCGGGCAGCGCCGTAACGTGCTCAGGTCTCGGTGCCGTGCGGGGGGCTCTTGCGGGAGGTGAGGCTGTGGGGCAGGGCGAAGTGCTGGTGCTCCTCGACGGCCTGTACCACCTCGACTTGTGCGTAGCCGCGCTCGGCGAGCCAGTCCAGCACCTCGTCGACCAGGATCTCGGGGGCTGAGGCACCGGAGGTCAGCCCGATGGTGTGCACATCGGCCAGCCAGGTGTCATCAATGTCGCGGGCGTGGTCGATCAGGCGGGCATCGCGGGCGCCGGCCTCCAGGGCGACTTCCACGAGGCGCAGGGAGTTGCAGGAGTTGGTGGAGCCGATGACCAGGACGAGGTCGGCGTCGGTGCCGAGCTGTTTGACGGCGGCCTGCCGGTTCTGGGTGGCGTAGCAGATGTCGTCACTCGGCGGGGACTTCAGATTCGGGAAGCGGTTTTTGAGGACCGCGACGGTGGCCTGGGTCTCGTCGACCGACAGAGTCGTCTGGGACAGCCAGACGACTCTGTCAGGGTCGCGGACCGTGACGGTGGCGGCCTGTTCGGGCCCTTCGACGATGGTGACGTGGTCGGGGGCCTCGCCGCTGGTGCCGATGACCTCGTCGTGGCCCTGGTGGCCGATGAGCAGGATGGTGTAGTCGTCGCGGGCGAAGCGCACGGCTTCTTTGTGAACTTTGGTCACCAGGGGGCAGGTCGCATCGATCGTCTCCAGCCGCCGGGCCTCCGCGCCCTGATGCACGGTGGGGGCGACGCCGTGGGCGGAGAAGATGACGGTGGCGCCCTCGGGGACCTGGTCGGTCTCCTCGACGAAGACGGCGCCCCGGGCCTCCAGCGTCTTGACGACGTATTTGTTGTGGACGATCTCGCGGCGCACGTAGACGGGCGCCCCGAACAGCTCCAGTGCCTTTTCCACGACCTTCACAGCGCGGGCCACGCCCGCACAGTAGCCGCGGGGGGCGGCCAGCAGAACACGGCGTCCGGCCACATCGGTGTCGGTCATCGGGTGCGCTCCGTCAGGGTGCGGGCCACGTCCCGCAGGGCCTCGGCGGCGGCGCCGGGTAGGGGCGCGGCGTCCAGGGCTCGCAGGGCGGTGCGGTGTTGAGTGTCGATGAGGTTCTCGATCCGGTCCCGGGCTCCGGTATCGGTGAGGATGGCCCGTACGGTCTCGGCCTGTTCCTCGTCCAGGTGCGGGTCGCCGACCAGCCGCTGCAGGGTGGATCTCTGGGCAGGGGTGGCGTGGCGGAGGGCCAGGGCGAGCAGGACGGTGCGTTTTCCTTCGCTCAGGTCGTCCTGGGTCGCCTTGCCGGTGGTCTTGGGGTCGCCGAAGACGCCGAGCAGGTCATCGCGCAGCTGGAATGCCTCGCCCAGTGGCAGGGCGTAGGCGCTGAGGGCGCTCCGCAGATCAGGTGGGGCGCCGGCGAGGGCGGTGCCCAGGTGCAGCGGGTGCTCGACGGTGTATTTGGCGGTCTTGTAGCGGATGACGGCCATTGCCCGGTACACGTCATCGGCGGGCTGGGCTGCGGCGTCCAGGTCCATGTACTGCCCGTAGAGGATCGCGCTCCGCATGGCGTCGATGACGGGCAGGGCGGCCATCAGCTGGCCGGGACGTAGACCGGCGTCGTTGAGCATTTCCTGGGAGCAGACCAGGGCCATATCGCCGACGAGGATGGCGGCGTTTTCGCCGAAGGCCGCGCTGTGGCGGAAGGCGGCCAGTTCCCGGTGGACGGTGGGCCGGCCGCGGCGGGTGGCGCTGTGGTCCATGACGTCGTCATGAATCAGGGCGAAGGCGTGGAAGAGTTCCAGGGAGGCCGCCGCCCGCACGATGGGGCCGGTCTCGCCGTGGCCGTGGCCGGCGTGCCAGCCCAGGATGCACATCAGGGGCCGGATGCGTTTGCCGCCGGCGAAGACGAACTCGTGCAACACCTGCACGGGCACCGATGGCAGCCGCTCGGTCCGGGCTGCCAGGGCTTTGCCGCGGAGGTAGTCCTCCAGCGCGGCGTCGATCTGTCGGCGCAGCCCGTCGAGGTCCAGATGCTCTGCGAGCACCGGGGTGTTCACGGTGCTGCCTCCCGTCCCTGCGCGCCGTCAGCGGCCTCGGACTCGTCCGGGGCGGCCTGGGCTTCGCCGATGCGCAGGGCCTCTTCCACCAGTGCCTCGACGATCTTGGATTCGGGGACGGTGGCGATGACTTCGCCCTTGCGGAAGATCTGGCCTTTGCCGTTGCCGCAGGAGACACCCAGGTCGGCTTCGCGGGCCTCGCCGGGCCCGTTGACCACGCATCCCATGACCGCCACCCGCAGGGGGTAGGGCAGCCCGTCCAGGGCGGCGGTGACCCTTTCGGCCAGGGTGTGCACGTCGACCTGGGCGCGGCCGCAGGACGGGCAGGAGACGATCTCCAGGCGGCGCTGGCGCAGGCCGCAGGATTCCAGGATGCCGATGCCGGCCTTGACCTCGTCGACCGGCGGGGCGGACAAGGACACGCGGATGGTGTCGCCGATGCCGCGGTTGAGGAGGGTGCCGAAGGCGACGGCGGACTTGATGGTGCCCTGCAGCAGCGGCCCGGCTTCGGTCACGCCCAGGTGCAGGGGGTAGTCGCAGGCGTCGGCGAGCAGTTCATAGGCGCGGACCATGGTGACCGGATCGTGGTGCTTGACGGAGATCTTGATGTCGGTGAAGCCGTGCTCCTCGAACAGCGAGCACTCCCACAGAGCGGATTCCACCAGGGCCTCGGGGGTGGCCTTGCCGTGCTTGGCCAGCAGCCGCTTGTCCAGTGACCCGGCGTTGACGCCGATCCGGATCGGGACGCGGGAGTCGGCGGCGGCACGGGCGATCTCGTGGACCTTGTCGTCGAACTTCTTGATGTTGCCGGGGTTGACGCGCACGGCGGCGCATCCGGCGTCGATGGCGGCGAAGACGTACTTGGGCTGGAAGTGGATGTCGGCGATCACCGGGATCTGCGACTTCTTGGCGATGGCGGGCAGGGCGTCGGCGTCGTCCTGGGACGGGACGGCCACACGCACGATCTGGCAGCCGGCCGCGGTCAGCTCCGCGATCTGCTGCAAGGTGGCGTCCACGTCCGCGGTCAGCGTCGTGGTCATGGACTGCACCGAGACCGGGGCACCGCCTCCGACCGGCACAGCACCGACGTGCAGCTGGCGGGTGCGGCGCCGCGGCGCTACGGGCGGGCGTAAGGCGGGCAGGGGCAGGTCGGTGGTGCTCATCGTCAGCCTCCGAACAGTGCAGAAGGATCAGGCGGCGCGGCGGGCGGCCTCCAAGACCGCCAGGGCGGCGGTGGTGATGCCGTCGGGCAGCAGCCCGGTGGAGGCCAGCAGTTCGGCGCGTGAGCCGTGGGTCAGGAACGTGCGCGGCAGCCCCATGGTGTGGACGGGGGCGCCGATGGCGGCGTCGGTACAGGTCTGTGCCAAGACGGTGCCCAGGCCGCCGGTGCGGGAGCTGTCCTCGACCGTGACCGTCAGCCGGTGCCCGGCGGCCAGGGTGATCAGCTCGGGCGGCACCGGCAGAGCCCAGCGGGGCGCTGCCACCGTCACCGACAGGCCGCGCTCGGCGAGCTGGTCGCGGGCGGCCAGACAGGCCCCGGCCATCGCCCCGAAGCCGACCAGCAGCACATCCGAACCGGTCTCGGTGAGCAGATCCACCTGCCCCGCCCGGCTCACGGCCGGCAGGTCTGCCGGGACGGCTCCCTTGGGAAAGCGCAGGACGGTGGGGCCGTCCTGGTCGGACAGCGCCTCGGCCAGCAGTTCCCGCAGGGTCGCGCCGTCACGCGGAGCGGCCAGGCGCAGGCCGGGCACCACCGACAGCAGGGTGTGATCCCACATGCCGTGGTGCGAGGCCCCGTCCGGGCCGGTGATCCCGGCGCGGTCCAGCACCAGCGTCACCGGCAGCCGGTGCAGCGCGACATCCATCAGCAGCTGGTCGAACGCCCGGTTTAAGAACGTCGCATAGACGGCGACGACCGGGTGCAGGCCGCCCATGGACAGCCCGGCGGCCGAGCACACCGCGTGCTGCTCGGCGATGCCCACATCGAAGACCCGCTGCGGAAACCGCTCGGCGAACAGCTGAAGACCGGTGGGCTGCTGCATCGCGGCTGTCAGCGCCACCACATCCTCGCGCTGCGCTGCTAAGCGCGCCAGCTCGCTGCCGAAGACGTTCGTCCACGTCACAGCGGCGCTGCCCGCAGCGGCGGTACCGGTGGCCGGGTCGAGCACGCCGACCGTGTGCATGCGGTCGGTAGCATCGCCTTCCGCCGGCGCGTACCCCTTGCCCTTGACCGTGACCACGTGCACCACCACCGGTCCCCCCACCGTCCGCGCCCGAAGCAGCGCCTCCTCCACGGCCGCCAGGTCATGCCCGTCAACCGGGCCCAGATAGGCAAAGCCCAGATCGGTGAAGACGTTGCGCCCGGGCCCCGGTTCCGGGCCGGCCACCGCTTGCCTCAGGACCTGAAGGTGGCGGGCGAGTGCCCCTTGGGTCGGGGCGTAGGAGCGGCCGTTGTCGTTGAGGACCACGACCAGGCGGCGGTGGCCGGCCCGGCCGAGATTGTTCAGCGCTTCGAAGGCCAGCCCCCCGGTCAGCGCCCCGTCCCCGACCACCGGCACCACCCAGCGCCCGTCCTGTCCACGCGCGGCGAACGCCTTGGCCAGGCCATCGGCGTAGGACAGTGAGGTCGAGGCGTGGGAGTTTTCCACCCAGTCGTGCACCGACTCACTGCGCGAGGGGTAGCCCGACAGCCCGCCCCGCTTGCGCAGCCGGGCGAAGCCCGCAGCGCGGCCGGTGAGCATCTTGTGCACATACGCCTGATGCCCGGTGTCGAACACCAGTGCGTCGTGGGGTGAGTGGAAGATCCGGTGCAGCGCGATCGTCAGCTCCACCACCCCCAGGTTCGGCCCCAGGTGCCCGCCGGCCGCGCACACCTGCTCGATCAGCAGCGCACGGATCTGCGCGGCCACCGCCGGCAACTGCTCCAGCGGCAGCGCCTGCAGCACCCGCGGCGACCACCGCCCCGGCTCGCTGGCCATGTGGCCGTTGACGTGTTCGTTGGTCGAAGGCAATCCACCAGGACGCATGACTTCCTCTCAGCAAAGAGGACTCCGAGAAACTGTGGGGCCTTCACGGCCCGCTCACTGAGCGCCTGCGCGGGGACATCATCCGGCATCGACAGGCTAGGCCCCCTGCCCGGGTGTGCGCCGTACCGCGGCGCCCGGACACCGTCCCGTTCTCCCCAACGAGGCGGTCCGCAGGCCCTACGAGCCCACCGCAAACCCGAGAACCTGACAACCCACCGCCAGGCGGCGCACAGGCGTATCCCTCCTCGCCGCCCGGGACGCGCACGCGCTCCGCCGCACAGCCCATGCGCCGCCCCGTAAAGTGCCCCGGCGTACGCTGCCCCGGCCGCACCCCATCCGCCCGCCGCCCCGTAGGCCAAGGCATCCCGCCGTCTCGCGGCCACTTCACCCCGCGCCCTGCGGTCACCGCGGTCCGGCCAACACGCCTCGTCGGCCACGTCCTGCCCGCCAGCACCGCGCCCGGGGGCGCACAGCCCACCGGACCTGCGCCACCCCGTGCTCCACCAAAACCGGCGTATGCCGCCGTACGCCCTAGACGTCTCGGTGACTTCGCGCAGCGTCTGGCGCGGGCCGCACATCCGTCCTAGCGTCGTGGGTTGGCAGACGAGATATGCCCGATCAGCAGTCAGCGGCAGCAGATGTCATGTCAAACCGGCCGCCGGCTCGCACTCGCCCGACGGCATCACGGGCCCACCGTTCTTTTGCCGAGCCGAACGCCGCAGCAGACGCTTAGTTGAAAGCTATCGTATCGGGCGCTGCCAGCGTAAGTGAACTGCCGCAATGATTAGGCGGAGCAGTCACCGGCACACCTCCCGGTGCGGACGCCGGTTCGCCGGCCGTCGAAGAGCCGGGCCGAGCTGCCACAACGTCTCAGATACTCACCTGACTCCGTCACAGCTGCACATCCGCCGCAGGCGCCATATGCCCGGCTGCCCTACAACGCGGGGCAGCACCCGTCACCGCACGGTCCCACCAGTCACGGAAGGCGACATCATGTCCTCTGAGCCAACTGCTGCCCTGCGCACTCCGCTGGAGCAGGCCGCGTTCGACTACTACGACAACAAGCGCGACGACCCCATCAACCTCAAACTCGGCGAGACCGACGGCTTCTACCACCACCACTTCGCCGTCGGTGACTTCGACCGCAAGGTCCTGCTCACCTCCGGCGAAGAACGCGCCCAGGCCATCAACGCCGAACTCCACCGGATGGAAACCCGGCAGGTCGACGCCCTGAGCGAGGCCCTGGGGCCGGTAGCACCCCAGGCACGCATCCTGGACGGCGGATCGGGCCGTGGCGGCACGGCCATCCTGCTCCACCAGGCGTTCGGCTGCCGCGTGGACGGGGTCAACATCTCCGCCTACCAGAACGAGTTCGCCCGCCGGCAGGCCCAGGAGCACAACTGCGCGGAGAAAGTGCACTTCCACGACCGCAACATGGCCGCCACCGGCTTCCCCGACGCCTCCTTCGACTACGTGGTCACCAACGAGACCACCATGTACGTCGACCCGTACGAGACGTTCGCCGAGTTCGCCCGTCTCCTCAAGCCTGCGGGGCGCTACGTCCTGCTGACCTGGTGCAACAACGACGTGCTCGCCCCCCATCCGCCCGAGGCGACCGCGATCGACGCGCACTATCACTGCCACACCCACCGCCGCACCACCTACCTCAAGGCCCTGATCGAAAGCGGCCTGATCCCCTACCAGGTCGACGACCTCACCCAACCCGCCACTCCCTACTGGGAGCTGCGCTCCTACTCCCGCTACGCCACGGGGATCGAACAGCACTACCTCGACGGCTACCGCAGTGACCGCGTCAACTACATACGCATCGCCTCTCGCCGCGGCGCCGTACCGCCTCCCGACACGCCCGCCACCCCGGGTGCCGCCGCCCACTGAGCCAGACCGTCCCGCCCGGGCCCGACACGTCCCTTCACACGAGGCAAGGATCGACGAGCATGACCACACCCGACGCGGCCGCCCCTCCGCCCCTGCCCGATGTCATCCTTCACGCCCGCGAGTTCGCCCGCCGAGGACTGGAGGAGGTCCTCGCCCGCCTCCACCCCGACCTCGCCCGTATCTGCGGGTACTACTTCGGGTGGAACGATGCCGAGGGGACGGCCACGAACCGTCGCGGCAGCCGCACCCTCCAGGCCGCCATGGTCATGCTCGCCGCCCGGGCCACCGGGCAAGACGAGGCAGCCGCCGCCCCCGGCGCTGCCGCGGTCGAGCTGACCCACAACTTCTCGCTGCTGCACGACGACATCGCCGACGGCGACGAGATCCGTCGTGACCGGCCCACCGCCTGGGTCGCCTTCGGCACCGGTCCTACCCTCGTCGCCGGCGACGCGCTGTTCAACGAAGCCGTGCGCCTCCTCGCTGCCACCCAAGCGGCCACTACCGCGGTCAGCGTGTTCACCGACGGCGTCGCCCACATGATCCACGCCTGGGCCAGCGAACCCGCCTTCGACCGTACCGATCCCCTCGATATCAGCCTCGACGCCTACCTGGAATGCTGCCGCGGCAAAGGCGGCGCCCTGCTGGGCACCGGGGCAGTCCTGGGCACCGTGCTGTGCGGTAAACCCGCCCAGGACGGCGACCTACTCCGCCGTGCCGCCCACCACGCCGGCACCGCCTGGCAGGCCGTCAACGACCTGGAAAACATCTGGGGCAACGCTGCCCTGGTCGGTAAACCGGGCTTCCAGGACCTGCGGCTGCGCAAGCACACCCTCCCCGTCATCACCGCCATGCAGTCCCAGCATCCCCACACCCGACACCTGCGGCAGCTCCTGGCACAGCCGGCCCCCGACGACAACGCCTTGCAGACCACAGCCGATCTGCTGGAAGAGCTCGGCGGCAAGGCCGCTACCGAACGGGTCGCCCAGCACCACCTCACCCAGGCCCTGGCCACCCTCGACGAAGCCTCTCTGCCCAAGGCGGTCCACGAGGACCTGGCCGAGCTGCTGCAATTCACCGTCACCCGCCGCCCCAGCCCACACGGAAGGCGGGCCTGACATGCCCCGGAACATCCCACTGGCCATGCCCCTGCCCCACCAGCCGCTCCCCAGCGGCCTGGAACAGGTCCGCGAAGCCCACGTGGAGTGGCTGCACCGGCACGGCCTGCTCCCGACCGAGCAGTCGACCGAGCGCTATCTGCGCTCAGCAGTCGCCGACATCGCCGCCTACGGCGACCCCAACAGTGAGGACCTGCGGCTGTCGTTCCACGTATGCGGATGGCTCTTCCTCTACGACGACTTCATGGATGCCCCCACGGGCTCCGTCCCCGGCCACGCTGAAACCGTAACCGCCGAACTGACCAGCATGCTGTACCGGACCTCCACACCGTCCACGCCCCTCACGTCCGCATTCGCCGACCTGTGGAGACGCCTGTGCACGGGCATGTCCGAATCCTGGCGCCTGCGCATGGCCTGGACATGGCAGGAGGTCTACGCCGGTATGCTCGCCGAGACAGTGAACCGCCGACTCGACGTGACCTTGTCCTACCACGAGCACTTGCGCGTCAGGGACATGAGCATCGGCACCACGTTGGTAGCGGCCGCCGCCGAACGCACTGGTGGCTACGAAGTCCCCGCGGGCATCTGGCCTGCCGCCTACCTCAGCACGCTGCGCCATCACGTGACGCGCCACATGATCTTGACGAACGACATCTTCTCGCTGGAGAAAGAAAGCGCCCGCGCCGACGCCAACCTGGTCTCCCTCGCCATGCGGGAACGACACCAGACACGCGAACAGGCCCTGCAATCGCTCAAAGAAGCCGCCGACCGGCACATCCAGCAGCTCCACACACGCAGCGCCGCCGTCAACGACTTCTGTGACCGCCTCCACCTGCCGCAGTCCACACGCCAAGCAGTGACGCGGCACGTAGAGGCCCTGCGCACATGGGCTCGCGGAGCCTATGACTGGCAGTGCACCACCGCCCGATACGGTCCCGAAGAAGCCGCCTGCTCCGCTCCGGACCAGCCCGGCTACCTCAGCCCGTCCCAGCCATGACCCCTCGCAGGCCCCGAGGCCCGAGCTGCCGTCCTCTCGCGTGACATTACGTGGTCCGGCCGAGCGCTGGGCACCGCCCCGAAGCCGCACGGCCGCAACGGGGGCCGCCGCGCTGGGATACTCCGGCCGACCATGCCGTGCCTGGTCGCACGATGGGCAACTGGCGCTGCACTAGGGCCGCTACGCCCGCCGCCCGCGCTGGCTTGTCCGGCGGGCCAGGCGGCGCCAGCCAGCCTTGCTCAGCCGCCGTGGCTCCCGGGCCCAGCCAGCCCGTGGCCAGCTGGTCGGACGTGATCGGCAAGGCGTCTTCGCGGACCAGGGCAAATTCGCCACGCACGACCGACAGGAGGGCATTTTGTTCAGCATCCTGCTGCTCACCGCCGTAGCCATTGCTGTCTCGTGGTTTGTTTGCGCCGTACGAACCGGCTTCCGAGACCGCTCCTACGCCATGCCTGCCAGCGCAATCTGCTTTACCTTCTCCGTAGACGTATCCGTCACCGCCGGGAGTTACGAGCGCTGGTTTCCTTCTGTGCCCATGTGGGCGCTGGGTAGCGTGTTCGTCATTCCAGACGCACTCCTCATATGCCAAGTGCTCGCGTATGGCCCGAAGGATTTCCCTCGGATTTCACCGAAGACGTTACGCTGGGTGTTCCTCATTGTGATGGCACTCGGCGCCGGAGCCGCCCCTGTGCTCAGCCACAGCCTGCATGACACCCACGGAGTCTATGCGGCCGTGGCAACGATTCTCGTCGTCTCGGTGTGCTACCCGGTCATGCTCTACAACCGCGGAAGCGTGCAGGGGCAGTCGGTGACGGTGGCCAGCCTGTGGCTGCTCCTCACCGTCATAGCGCCTAATACCTTCTTTCTTGCCCCTCCTGAGTTCCGTCTGACGGACCGCTGGCTGCTCGGCTACATGGGAGCCGTCTCGACCATTCTTGCCGCTTCCTACCTGATTGCCGTGATACTCCTGCGCACCGGAAAGATCCATTTCAGAGAGAGGGGGCGCACCTGTGTAACTGAGCCTTCGGGTGTCGCCCCGTAGGGGTCGCTTTCAATCTGGAGGTCTGTGGGCAGCCGTTCCCGCTGTGGAGATGAGAGATGTCGAAGGCTGTCCGCTCCTGCTTCAGGCCGCCTGTGGCAATCCTTCATGCCGCGCGGGCGGCCGCGGCGACGGACGCCGTCAATGCTGCTGTGCCTGGCCGGTCCGGCAGCCCGCCACCGGCCGGGCCGGGGAGGTAACGCCCACGCCACCGCTCTTCGCTCAGTTCCGCGCTGGCCCAGCAGACGACTGCAGAAGCACTTCCTTCAAAGGTGGTTGGTATGCCTCGCACCTCGCAATCCCCACAGAGCAACACTTCGGCAGCCGCTGCCCCGGCCGTGCCGCAGGTTACGCAACGAGCCCGCGATTACGTACGCCCGGCCTTGGAAGCAGCAGTCGCCCCGCTTCCTGCCGCTCTGGCGCGCGTATGCGGCTACTACTTCGGCTGGTGCGACGCCGACGGATCCCCCACCACCGGCCGCGGCGGCCGCTGCCTGCAGGCGACCATGGTGCTCCTTACCGCCGAAGCGACCGGTACCGACCCTCATGACGCGCTGCCCGCCGCGGTCGCGGTCGAGTTCCTGCACAACGTATCGCTGCTGCACGACGACGTGGTCGACCAGGACATCATCCGCCGCGGCCGGCCCACCGCCCTGGCCGCCTTCGGGGCCGGCACCTCGGTGGTGGCCGGGGACGCCCTGTGGGCGGCGGCCTTCGATGCTGTGCTGCACAGCGGCAGCCCAGCAGTTCTCCAGGCGGTGACGGAACTCAACACCACGGTGTCGGCTCTCATCCACACCGCGGGCCGGGAGGCGCTCTTCGACCGCACCCCCGCCCAGGAGATCCCCCTCCCCGACTACCTGGCCGTCTGCGGCGCCAAGGGAGGCGCCCTCCTGGGCGTATCGGCCGTCCTCAGCGCTCTGCTCACCGAAGGCGACCTGAACACCGCTCACCTGCTGCGCCGCGCCGCGCACCACGCGGGCACCGCCTGGCAGGCGGTCAACGACCTGGAGAACATCTGGGGCGACGAGACCTTGGTCGGCAAGCCCTGCTACCAGGATCTGCGTGCGGGCAAGAACACCCTCCCGGTCATCCTCGCCGCGCAGCACGATCCGGCTGTCGTGCCTGAACTCGCCGCACTGCTCGGCGATCCACCGCACACCCGCGATGCCCTGAAGGCGGCCGCCCGGCTGCTGGAAGACGCCGGCGGGCGCGCGGGAGCCGAAGCGGTCAGCCGGCAGCACCTTGAGATGGCCCTGACTCAACTCGCCGCCCCTTCCCTGCCCGCACCGGTGCGCGCCGACCTCGAAGACCTCCTCAACTTCACGGTGACCCGTACCG
Organism: Streptomyces paromomycinus; assembly: GCF_003865155.1. Lineage (NCBI taxonomy): Bacteria > Bacillati > Actinomycetota > Actinomycetes > Kitasatosporales > Streptomycetaceae > Streptomyces > Streptomyces paromomycinus. The sequence goes on from NZ_BHZD01000001.1 coordinate 1,969,780, forward strand.
TCCGCCCAAGGCCCTCGAACGAAGCGGGCCCCCGGAGCCAAACGCACGGCGGCGACTGACAGCGCCAGCCGCATCTAGGTGCGGTACGGACGCGAGAGCCGAGAGAACGACAAGCTCCGGGCCATGTCCGCTAGCGCCCGAGCGTCAGCAGCCCTTCCGCCCCGCCTTCGGTGCAAGAACCAGGGCCGTTCAGGAGATTCGATGGACACCAGCAATTCCTATGAGCTCCCGCCGTTCTGGACCCCTCACCCGGCGTGCCTCCACCCCGCCGCTGACGTGCTGGAACAGCATTCCCTGCGATGGATGACGCAGCTCGACTTCTTCGGCGAACCCGGCCGCCGCAAAACCATGACGGCCGCACGCAGCGGTTTACTCGCTGCCTACCTCACACCGGGCGCTCCCGTCGACCGGGTGCAGCTGTACGCCGACTTAATCTGCTGGCTGCACTGCTTCGACGACTGCCACGTTGACGATCCGCAGTGGGAGCCATCGCGCCTGGCCGACCTCGCGCGCCGCACCGGAACCCTGGTCCGTGCGCTGCAGAATCCGGGGACACCGCTCCGAGTGGACGATCCGTTCGTTGCCGCACTGGTGGAACTCAGCGAACGGTTTCGCAGCGCTGCCACCCCCGCCCAGCACAAGCGATGGCGTGAAGCTTTCGCCCCGTACTTCTCCGCACACCTGTGGTTGCTGTCCCACCACGTCAACCACACCAGGCCGACGCTCGACGAATACCTGGCACTGCGCACCGTCGCCAGCGGCACCCACCTGGTGGCCTACACACATGAGATCGTTAACGGCTCCGAAATTGCGGTGCACGAGTGGGCTCTGCCGCCCCTTTGGGCCTGCGTGGAAATAGCTTATGCCGTCGGCAACTTCGACAACGACATTGTTTCCCGCGCCAAGGAAGTGCAAGACAATGAGACAGGCCACAATCTCGTCGACATTGTCGCAGCGGAACAGAACCTGCCCCTTTCCGAGGCGCTGCGCGCGGCCATGGCGATGCGGGACAGGATGCTGGCCCGATTTCTGGCCCAGTACCGGCTTGTGCGCCCCCTGGTATCTCCCAGCGCCGCCAGATGTCTCGACGACTGGGCCGCCCTTCCCGCAGGCGCACTCGAGATGCAACGGCGCTCACCCCGCTATGCCGTAAACGGGCACACCGGCATCCGCTACACCGACACCCCATCGGACACCAGCATTGAGCCCCTGCCCTACAGCTCCGTCGCCTGGTGGTGGGAAACTCTCGACAACAGTCCGAGCGGAAGTGGCCTTTAGCCGTGCCCTGCCCACGAGGCCGGAGCCTACATCGAAATCGCTGTGCGGCTGACACCGACTGTCAACGCTGAGGGCCTGCCGAGGTGCATCTGCCGTGGCAGGGCCGCGGATACGCGGGCGTCGCCGCGCGACACCCCTTACGGAGCCTGACGCGCAGCGCGGGACCGGAGTCGAAGGAACAGCGCGTCAGGTCGGCACTTCTTCGCCGACTTGGGCACCTCACACCGCGGTGCGCACCAGGCAGAGGTACTCACCTAGCGAGGCAGGAATCATGACGGACACCCTCGCTGACCCGCATCTGCGCTTCACCCCCGCCCCGCTCACCGGCGGCGGCGACGGGCCGCGCGACATCGTGATCCTCGGCTCGACCGGGTCGATCGGCACCCAGGCCGTCGACCTGGTGCTGCGCAACCCCGACCGGTTCCGGGTCACCGCGCTGTCCGCGGCCGGCGGCCGGGTGGCGCTGCTGGCCGAGCAGGCGCACCTGCTGCGGGTCCGTACGGTGGCGGTGTCGCGCGAGGACGTGGTGCCGGCGCTGCGCGAGGCGCTGTCCGCCCGGTACGGCGCGGGTGAGCCGCTGCCGGAGATCGTCGCCGGGCCCGGCGCGGCCACCGAGCTGGCCGCGTCCCCCTGCCACACCGTCCTCAACGGCATCACCGGCTCCATCGGCCTCGCGCCCACCCTCGCCGCCCTGGAGGCGGGCCGCGCGCTGGCGCTCGCCAACAAGGAGTCGCTGATCGTCGGCGGCCCGCTGGTGAGGGCCGCGGCCCGTCCCGGCCAGATCGTGCCCGTCGACTCCGAGCACTCCGCCCTCTTCCAGGGCCTGCTGGGCGGGCCCCGCAAGGAGGTGCGCAAGCTGGTCGTCACCGCCTCCGGCGGGCCGTTCCGGGGCCGTACGAAGGCGGAGCTGGCGTCCGTCACGCCGGAGCAGGCGCTCGCCCACCCCACCTGGGCGATGGGCCCGGTCATCACGGTCAACTCCGCGACCCTGGTCAACAAGGGGCTGGAGGTCATCGAGGCGCACCTGCTGTTCGACGTGCCGTTCGACCGGATCGAGGTCGTCGTCCATCCGCAGTCCTACATCCACTCGATGGTGGAGTTCACCGACGGCTCCACCCTGGCCCAGGCCAGCCCGCCCGATATGCGGATGCCGATCGCGCTGGGCATCGGCTGGCCGGACCGGGTGCCGGACGCCGCCCCCGGCATCGACTGGACCGAGGCACACCGGTGGGACTTCCTGCCGCTGGACACCGAGGCGTTCCCGTCCGTGCCGCTGGCCTGCCACGTCGGCGGTCTGGGCGGCACCGCGCCGGCCGTCTTCAACGCCGCCAACGAGGAATGCGTCGACGCGTTCTTGCAGGGCGGGCTGCCGTTCACAGGAATTGTCGATACGGTCGCCGAGGTGGTCGCGGAGCACGGTACGCCGGCCAGGGGAACCTCCCTCACGGTCGCGGACGTCTTGCAGGCGGAAACCTGGGCGCGCGCCCGCGCCCGTGAGCTGGCCGCCCGAGCGGCCACGGCCCGCCCGGTGGAGAGCGGCTGCGGGAGCGGGCGATGAGGAAGCCCGTCACGGTGCGGGTGCCCGCGAAGGTCAACGTGCAGCTCGCCGTCGGCGGCGTACGCCCCGACGGCTTTCATGAGCTGGTCAGCGTCTTCCTGGCCGTCGGCCTGTACGACGAGGTCACGGCCACCCCGGCCGACACGCTGCGCATCACCGCCACCGGGCTGGACACCGACCGCGTCCCCCTTGGCCGTACGAACCTGGCCGCTCGCGCCGCTCAGCTCCTCGCCGCCCGGCACGGCATCGCGCCCGACGTGCACCTGCACCTGGCCAAGGGCATTCCCGTCGCGGGCGGCATGGCCGGCGGCAGCGCGGACGCGGCCGGCGCACTGATGGCCTGCAACGGGCTGTGGGGTACCGGCGCCTCCCGTGACGGTCTGCTGTCGCTGGCCGCCGAACTGGGCAGCGACGTACCGTTCCCCCTGGCCGGCGGGGCGGCACTGGGCCGCGGCCGCGGTGAACTGCTGACGCCGCTGGAGGTGAGCGGCACGCTGTGCTGGGTCTTCGCGCTGGCCGACGGCGGTCTGCCCACCCCGGCCGTCTACGCCGAGTTCGACCGCCTCCGCGAAGGTCAGGCCGTGCCGGCCCCGCGAGCCTCGCCACTTCTGCTCGGTGCTCTGCGCACCGGCGACGCGGCCGCGCTCGCGCCCGCCCTGTCCAACGACCTCCAGGCCGCGGCCTTGTCCCTGCGCCCCTGTCTGGCCGCCACCCTGGCCGCCGGCACGGCAGCCGGGGCGCTCGCCGCACTGGTCTGCGGCTCGGGCCCCACGACGGCCTTTCTCACCCGCGACGCCGCATCCGCCACCGCGGTCTGCGCAGCACTTCTGGCCTCCGGCACCTGCTGCACCGCCCGGGCCGCCTCAGGCCCCGTCCCAGGAGCCCACATCGTCGCTCATCGGCCCGCCTGACGTGTTATCAGCACCTCAGCTCCGGGGGCGCGGGGCGGGGCTGCCCCGGCCGCCGTTCGCCCGGTCATCTGCTCCGCGGTCTTGCTGGACACAGGGCGGCGGGCACGGCACGGGGTACCTGTGCCGCCGCCGTTGGCGGTTTCGGTTCAGGTGTCGTTGGGGGTGATGCGGCCGCGCCACTGGCCGGTCTCGGTGCCGCGTTTTTCGATGAACGTCTTGAACCGCTGCAGGTCGCCCCTGGCCTGACGGCTCAGGATGCCGAGCAGGTCCGCCGCCTTCTCCGCTGCCCCCTCCGGCTGGATCTTCAGCGTCAGATGCACCCGTGTGCGACCGGGTGCCACGGCGTCGAAGGTGACCACCCCCTGCTGCTGGACCTCGCCGCCTGTGGTGCGCCAGGCCACCCGCTGGTCGGGAAGCTGATCGAAGATTTCGGCGTCGAACTCCCGCTGCACACCGCCGATCCTGGTCACCCAGTGGGTATGCCGTTCATCGAGCTGAACCACCCTTTCCACCCCCTCCATGAACGAGGGGAACTCCTCGAACTGCGTCCACTGGTTGTAGGCCGCCCGAAGTGCAACGGCGACCTCGACCGATTCCTTGACCGTACCCATACCGCTCCTTGATCCGTGTCCACGCCTGTGGTAGGCATCCGGTGGCGAGTGCCCTGCACGGCGCCCGCCACACCGGGTTTCGTCCGGCCGGCGTGAGCTGGCCCGAAACCCGCCGCTGAGACACTCCGCACCGGGCGCAGGCGCAGCTGCCTCAACGCCGTCCAGCCACCCAGTGGGGCCTGCCCAGGCGCAGCACGTGACCAGCAGGGCCGTGAAAGCGATCACGATAGGCGGGCAGGCGTCGCCGTTGCGCACGACGACCGGCGGCGCACCTGGCGCAAGGACCGCTGAGGGGCAAAGGACGACGACGGCGCCTGCGCAGCGGGGGTGAACTGAGAGCGGTGCTGTTGCAGCCACACGTGGTGACCAGATCCTGAACGAGTTCGTGTCACGGCTCGCCGCGCCGTTCGCCGACATCAGCTTGACCACAGCACGAGGAAGCCAGCGCCAGGCGCGCAGCTTCCCGTCTGGCTGGCATCCGTGGTCGTCAGGAACCTTCTGGCTGGCCCACCGAGCGACGCGGCCACTCGGCCGGCCGCACGCAGGTGTGGTGCGGCCCGGAACTCTTGTTCAGCTGGTCACCAGCGGCCTGCGTTATCGCCGAGCAGGGCGGCGATCCGGCGGCCGGCGACGCGGTTGATGTGTTTCGCGGCGACGGCGACGGCCTGCTCAGCATCTTCAACCAGCTCTTCCTCGCGGGCCCAGGCTCCGGCGGGCTGGTGCAGGGCCCCATCGCTCGCGGGCAGGCGCAAGGTGGCGGACAGCAGCAGCGCGGGCCGCGACTCGTCCGCGGGCACCTTCAGGCGCCGGGGCTCTGCGCACCGGGAGTGCGGCCCTTCGGGTTCCCAGTCGCGTACCTCATACGGCGGGCGGGCGCTGGCGGCAAGCTGGCCGTGCGGAACGGGAATGTCGACCTCGACCAGCAGGCGGCCCTCGTCCCGCGACCGGGTGAGCCGTACGGCACTCAGGTCGGGCCGGACACGGACGTAGCCGGGCCTTATGAGCGGCGCGGTGGCCACGGTCCAGCTCCAGACGGCGAAGGCGACCGGGTCGCCGTGATTTTGCTCCGCCAGGCCGTCCAGGTGCCGGGCAAGGCAGCACCCGAAGCGGGTTCCGAAGGGGGCCTCGGCCTGGTCCCTGGCGAGGTCGTGGCGGTCCGCGACAGTCACGACAGTGGTAGCGGCCCAGACGGTCACGCGAGATCCTTTCCTGACGGGCCCAGGGCCGGGCAGCGACGGCTTGGCCCGAAGCGGTCGTCTCATGGTTGCCACACGGACGGGAGCCGGCCACAGGGAGGGCCGGGGCCACACCCGAAAGGAGTCGAAGCCGCACCGACCACCGCTTCCGGCCCGCCGGACGCGTCCTCCTCCTGCGCCCGCAGGACTGCACCAGGATTTGACGTACCCCGACGGGCTGATGCTTCCCCTTCACGACCGCGGACGGGACGCGCGTGCCGCCTGCCTGCGCGCCCGCGTGGTGTGTCCGGGGCGCGGGGTGTGGCTGTGCGCCGTTGCTGCGCGCCGGGGTCAGCGGTGCAAGATGTCCCGTGCCGGGCGGCGGGCGGGCAATCCGCGCTGTCTCGCCTTGGTCCGTCCGGCACCGCGCATCGCCGCGGCTACCGCGAAGACGCGCCGGGCCGGCGAACCCTCCCTGACGGGCGTTGCCTCGTTCCCACACCGGACAGGGCCAGGCCCGTCACCCCGGTGCAAGCGCGCGATCCGGTCCGCTGTGACGATCGGGCGCAGCGTCTGGCCAGGAGTGTGCCGCCTACGGGGCCGGGTATCGACGTGTGCGACGGCTTCCTCGCGCACCGAGAACGTCGCACGGCGCCGTGCGCGTGTGCCGTACGCGGCAGACCGGACATCGCGTATGCGGTACTGACCGGCCCAGCCAGTGATTGCGGTACGGATGCGGCCTGCCGCCTGTATTCACTCCACCCGTCGGGTCAGGCCGTGGCAAGCCCGCCGGGTGAAGGAGTGGTTGCCGTCGAGGCACTCGGCCCCTCCGGTGCGCGCCGTGGTGCGCCGTCGTTTGTGTATGCGCTGTTGACTTCACCGTTCGGGTCAAAACCTTTCGTGCCCGCATGCTGAGTGCGATGGCGTGCGGCCGGCTTCCGAGGTGCCCCGGGGTCACGCGGGTTTGTGCTGCGGGGACCAGCCAGCGATGAGAGCCCTCTGCGGTATTGCCGGAGCCGTCTTGGGCCCGGCGGTCGCGCAGCGGTGTCCGGGACAGCCCGGTGGGACAGGAGACGTACTCCAGCGGCTCGCATGCCTTGCCGCTCAGGCGGTTCTGCAACGTGCGCGTTGATCGCCGTTCGGCTGCATCGGCAGCTGCCGACGTACCCGTACCGCAGCCGGGCATCCATCCGGCAGACCGGGGCTCCACGGGCATGTCCATGGCCCCCGGGGCTGGCGAGCGAGTGCGTACGGCGTCTGTGCACAACTCGCCTCTCATCATGCGGAACATCAACTGCCCGCGTAGCGCGCCCATTATTTTGGCCGACCGTAGGCGGTGGTCTCGGCGTCTTGGGCGGCCTTCCCGGGAGCGGACGGTCACAGGCCCCGCACCGATCGGCCGTGCCCGTCTCGTACGTCGGTTCGCCATGACGACAGCCGGGGGACGGGCCAGCATCTGAGGCGCGGGACGACGACCATGACGGGGCTGTTGCGGTTCAGACCCTCGGCGCAGCGCGCCGGAGCAGGGCCGTCGGCAAGGAGGCCAGTTCGGCGGCTGCGCGAGACTCTACCTCAACAATTTCAGGAAATCCGTCTGGCCTCCCCCCGGATATCTGGTGTCGCCGGGGGACTGGTTAGCCATGTACTCAATGCCTGGATCGTCATCCGGGGCTTCGTTTCCCTGGCGGTTTCCCGGCATGTCAGCTCCGCCGCAGTGGTTCAGCGGTGTGGTGAACGGCACCTTTGCGATGTTGTTGCTCACGGGCCCGCCCCCTGTCGTGGCTCCGCTTGCGTGCGCGCCCGGCCGGTTGGCGCACAGCGTGCCGAACGCCGGTGACAGAAGGACACCGATCCCGCCGGCTGACGCGACGGGTGCGACGGCCACGCTTACGCCCGCCATCGCGCCTGTGAGGGCGAGCGCGGTCATGGCTCTGTATGCGGTCATACTCCGACAACGGCTCCGCCAGCACAGGGGCATCACCGATTACGCCGACCGGGCAACGGACCCGCCGGAGAACAGTCTCTACCGCTGCTCCCGGTTCCGATCTGAGGCGCCGCGGAAAGCAGCAGCGCGGCCCCGTGGAGCCCGGCGTAGGGCCGAGGCCAACGAGCAGGGTCCCGTCCCGGCCCGGGCCACCGCGCAGGACTCGGGGCACCCGGCCGCCAGACTGGCCAGCATGCTGCCCCCTGTCCCACAGCGCCGCCGAAGAGCCAGTCCGCCGCTCCACGAGATCAGTCCACCCGAGCGCAGGAAACTCCGGCCGCCGGGCGAAGGCCAAGCCCTCCATCACAGCCTCGGGAGACGTTCACGGAGCAGTTGCTACAAGAGCTCGCGGAGGCCGGCGGCAGAATCGTCAGGTCCGGACTTGGAGAAGTGGCCGTCCCGCGTCGCCGCGGCACGCAGGTCCGGAAAGGTCCCGAAGACGAAGGAACTGTACGGGTGTTGGTGCCCAGGAGGGTACGAAATCAAGCTCGTCGACACCCCCGCCTGGCGCCTCGCCGTCCTCGAACCCGTCCCCGTTCCCTCCCGGCTCACGCGGCCGCACACCGTGGTCCGGGCCATGCAAAACGAACAACAGCCACTGGGCCTCACGAAGCCCGTCCAAGGACGCGCCCTCCGGCTCGTCCAGGCGCTGATCAACGCTGCCGAGGCCGTAGGACATTCCAGTTCGGCAGGACAGACCGGCTTCGCGCCCCCGTCTCCTCGCCGTCGTAGGGCATCTCCCCACTTCACCGTCACCGCACAGGGCCAGACTGTGGGGCTCGTTGTCCTCCAGGAGCAAGACCGGACCGAGCACGTCGCCACCGAGAAGGAACTCACCGCGGCCAAGAAGGACTCCTGGGTCAGGATCCCCCGCTTCGACTACACCCCGTCCGAGCGTCTCCGCTTCGTCCTCAGCGGCGGCCAACCGCATCGGGCCAGCGAATGGTCCGATACCCCCGGCCACCCCCTGGAAGACCAGCTCGCCGAGATCGCCCAGGAGGTCACCCTCCGCGGCGAAGCCGCTGAACGCAGACGCCTGGACGAGATCGAAGTGGCACGCCAGAAGCGCATCCGCTGGGAAGCCGCCACGGAAGAAGCCCGAATCCGGTACGCCGAGGCGTACCGCGTCAGGCACTTCGAGGCACAGGAAGCGACATGGCGCCACGCCACCCGACTGACGGAGTACGTGAGCGCTGTACGCACCCGGGTCGAGGCCATGCCCCCAGGCCAGTCCCGGACCGAAGCCGACGCCTGGGTCGACTGGGCAGCAGCCCGCATGGAGCGCCTCGCCCCACTGAACACACCGCCCCGGCTGCCCGACATTCCCGAGCCGCGCCCCGACGAGCTGAAGCCCTTCCTCGGGCACTGGAGCCCCTACGGCCCCACCTACTGACGCCCGCTCCGCCACACGTCCGGCCCGCCGAAGTACGGCAGCAGCGCGCCTGCCACCGCAACCAGCGACGGGCGCCGTAACCCGGCGGAAACTTCTTCAAGCTCCCGCAAAACCAGCCCACGGGAGCGCGCCTCCCAGCCAACGTGACCTGCACGATTAACCATATGACGCCCCGTCAGGACGAGCGTCATTTGAGCGTCACGAGCGTCATTTCAGCGTCAAGATATCGCCCGTAACGCCCACACCGCACATAATGCGCACGGGAGAAACCGCAGGTCAGGAGCCCTTCTCGGCCGGTTCAAGGATGGCGACGCACTCCACATGATGCGTAACCGGAAACACGTGGAGGCAATGCCGACGGCACCAACCGGCAATGCTGGCACCGACTAGACCCGTTCCAACTCATCCCTAACACTGAACACTGAGCAATGTAGGGTATCCGCAAACGACCGGTTTCCCAAACCGGCGATTCCTCGGATTATTGGTAGTCCACCGCTTCTTCCTGCTTCCCCACTCACGGAAGCAACCAGACCCGAAAGGCACTGCGGATAGGAATGCCCAGCCAGAGCAGCACGACGCATCATGACCCGTTCAGCCCTGAGCACATCCGCGCCACCTGGAGCGGGACCGCGAGCGTCGAGGACGCCGCCCAGGCGTTCGGCTTGTCGAGGTCGAAGAGCTACGACCTTGTTCGCCGCGGGGAATTCCCCTGCCGCGTACTGCCGATAGGCCGTACCACCCGCGTCGTCACCGCCTCGCTCCTCCGGGTACTCGAGAGCGGCGAGCCGGAGTACAACACAGCCTCCAGCGCAAGCACCAAGGCGTCTTGACCAACTGCACGAGGACGCCCCGCCGGAGCAAGCCGGCGGGGCGTCCTCATATCAGGTCCCGTCTACGCAGGCCCCCGTCGAAGCAAGCCGACAGGGCCCTCACATGTCACGAGCGATCACAACCGAGTCACCAACCCCACGGACACCCTCACGTCACAACGCTCCGCCCTGGACTTACGCGCTCCCCCTGGACCCACTGGACACCCTGGACGGTTTCTACGACATGATGCTGGCGCGGTCCCCGCGCATGCGGGACTGTTTGCCGTTTCGAGCGCAGCGACGTTCACGGCGAACGACGGCCCCCGCCTTGCAGTGCTGTTCCCAGGAGAGCATTTGGAGAGTACACATTCCGGGGCGTGGTTTCAACGCGAGTGGGGTCCCCGGGCGCATGCCGCGCCAGAGATTGCCTGCAAGATCTCATTCAGGGCAAGCGAGTCGGTGCATAGAGCGCAGGCCGATTCGGAGCGGAGCAACATAGCGCGAGTTCGCCGGTTAGCCAAACCAGCGAACTTCCGCATCGTTAATGACCACCGCCACAGCCGACCCACATGTCGGAGGGCACCACCAAAACCGCCAAGGTCCCACTCAAAGCGCTCCAACCATGCCGCCGCGTGATGCGTACGACGAGTGTCCTTGCAGGCGCATTTCCGCTCCCCCGAAGCACACCGTGAACCGTTTAGCTGCCCGTCCCGGACTTCGCCCGGAAGGTTGCACGGTCACTAATCACGGCACGAATGGCAGCTTCTGCTGGCCTGGTCGGATTTGCCTCGCCGGCGGCCCGTCCGTCCAGTTGACGGCGCTGAAGTTCAGCGCGGCACTGCGGAAGTCAAAGCCGGTGTGCAACTCAGGCTTCGGCGGTCCTCCTGAACCAGCCGGTAGACCTCGCGGGCTACATAGCGCTTTAAACAGCGGATGACCTCTCGCCGCGTCTTGCCCTCCGTCACGCGCCGCTCGTAATATGCCCGAGTACGAGCATCCCAGCGCAGCCGGCTCAACACGATGCGATGCAGCGCTGCGTTCGCCTGCCGATTCCCGCCGCGATTGAGCCGGCAATGCTGCCTGTTCCCAGACGAGTACTCAACCGGACTTGCCCCGCACAACGCGGCAAACGACGCCTCACCCCGCAGGCGGTCGCTGTTATCACCCATGACGGTCAGCAACACAGCAGCGCTATGCGGTCCGATTCCCACAGCGTCAACAAGCCTGGGGTGATGGCACTGGATCAGGTCCGTCAGTCGACACTCCAGCGCTCTAGCCTGTGCCCTCAGCTGCTCGATGCGCTCAGCCAGCGCACGTAACGTGAATCGTGTCGCCCGCACCACCGGATCCGTTCTGTAGTCGCCCTCGCTCAGTTCCAAGCAGGCGCGGACAAGCGCGCGGCGGGACAACGTAGCCAACTCTTCGCGCAAGGCCGGATCGGCGGTGACCAAAATTGCTTTGAGCTGGTTCGCTGCCTGCCGTTGAGCCTTCACTGCAGAGTCTTTGGCCACGATGTAGATGCGCGCGGTCTCAGCGGGCCCGCTTCCGGACTTCACTGGCGAGTGCGCCCGACCGCTGAGCACGGCACGCGCGGCGGCCTCCGCGTCAGCTCGGTCTGACTTGCTCCGTCGGCAGCGGGCCGAACGCCCAGGGCCCGGAGCCTCAACGACCTCGATGCCCTGCGACAGGAGATATCGCGAAAGAGCCGCGCCGTACGTACCAGATGATTCCACTCCGGCGCACCGGATGTCGCCCCACTGGCACGCCCACGTGAACAGTTGTCGATACCCGTTCGCAGTGGCGGGAAAGCGCTCGATGCCCAGAGTTCTTCCAGTCATGGCCAGCACAGCCGCAACGTGAAAGTCGCGATGTGTATCCACCCCGAGCACTGCCTCCGTAGTGCCCAAGGAAGGACCCCTAGTACTCCAGTGGCACTTCACCATTTCCGCTGGTCAGAGGCGTTCTGTCGAGCCTAGCGGGCTGACGGCGGGTCAGGGGCCCGTTCGAGGAAGCCGACGTGGACGGCGGTCTGAGTCGGGCAGGGTCGGGGCATGATGGCGGACTTCGTCACAGGGCGTTGGAGTGCCGAGCTCGAGGACCTGTTCTTGCGGGTGAGTGGACGGTTCGGCCGGGTTGAGGTGCGGCGCCGGATGCGGGATTACGTGCGGGGGCTGTTGGGCCCGGTCGGCCGCAAGAACAGCTGGCAGCTGGCCGAGTACGCCGGTCACAACGGGCCCTACGGGCTGCAGCATCTGCTCTCGCGCAGCAGATGGGACCCGGACGAGGTCCGGGACGATGTGCAGGAGTACGTGGCCCAGCGACTCGGTGATCCGGACGGCGTTCTGATCGTGGACGACACCGGGTTCCTCAAGAAGGGCGTCGTCTCCGCCGGGGTGCAGCGGCAGTACTCCGGCACCGCCGGGCGGACCGAGAACTGCCAGATCGGCGTCTTCGCCGCCTATGCCTCCGGCCGGGGGCGGGCACTGGTAGACCGGGAGTTGTATCTGCCCAAGTCCTGGACGAGTGACGAAGACCGCTGCCGGGCCGCCCGCATCCCGGCCGACCGCGGCTTCGCCACCAAGGGAGAACTCGCCCACACCCTTGTCCTGCGGGCCTTGACCTCGGCGCTGCCGATCGCCTGGGTGACCGCGGACAGTCTCTACGGGCAGGAGTGGCGCTTTCGCCACCTGCTCGAGCAGGCCCAGGTCGGCTATGTGCTCGCGGTACCCAAGTCCCAGCAGCTCAAGTCGCTATTGGGGGTCTGGCGCATCGACCAGGTCATCGATGATGCCCCCGCCGATGCCTGGCAGCAGCTGTCGGCCGGTGACGGTGCCAAGGGCCCGCGCGTCTATGACTGGGCCGCGGCGAGGCTGCCCGTGAACATCGTCTTCGACCCTGATCCGCCCACGCACGAGCGGTGGGTGCTGGCCCGCCGCAGCCTCAAGCGTCCCGACGAGATCGCCTACTACCTGGCCTACGCGCCCGTCGGCACCACGGTCGAGAAGCTGGTGGCCGTCGCCGGCTCGCGCTGGGCGATCGAGGAGTGCTTCCAGGCCGCCAAGGGCCAGTGTGGTCTCGACGAGTACGAGGTGCGCCGTTATCCGGGCTGGTATCGGCACATCACCCTGGCCATGCTCGCGCACGCCTTTCTCGCTGCCATGACCGCGGACGCGGTCGAAAGGGGGGCGGCAGAAACGACCCAGCCGACCTGGCCCCGCTCACCGTGGCGGAGGTCCGGCGCCTGCTGGCAGTTGTCGGCCCCCACCCCGCGCGCCACGGTGTCGGCGCATTGACCTGGTCACGCTGGCGCAGACACCACCAGGCCATCGCCCGCGCCTGCCACTACCGCAGACGCACCCGCGCCTGAAACGGTTTCCTCGAACGGTCCCCTGACCCGCCGTCAGCCCGCTAGGCTCGACAGAACGCCTCTGACCAGCGGAAATGGTGAAGTGCCACTGGAGTACTAGAGCGGGCAGGTTCTGGTGAGTTGATCGTTTATTCACCCCCGTCGGTGGTGTCATCCAGTGCGCAATTCCGCTGGTCCGGACGAGCGGTCATCAGTGAGACAGTGCGCGTACGCCGCGCAGGACAGTGCTCTGGACACGCTGCCCGAACCAACGTCTGAGCGCACCGCCTGGCCCCATGAACGACGCAGGATGGTCAGGACCCTTCGGTCCAGAGATGTCAGGAGTCAGCTCCCGGAGCTGCGGCGGTGTTCACCGTTTTCCTTCCCAGCCACAGGCCCGCAGTAACAGAAAACTCTCCCTGTGACGGATACATCGAAGCTGGGCAGCGCTCACGCCCCAGGATCACGCGCCCCAATGAATCGCACGTCCGCGCGAGCACATGCGCGGGCGGCCTGCGTTCCAACGCGAGACAGCCAACTGCGCGGCTGAACCAGCCGCGATACCGGCGGCAGCGGACGAGACATCGGTGCCGTCACGACCCTCAACACCCAGCATCGTATTCTCCCCCACCGACAGGGCGGGCGCCCCTTGCTAAAGCGCGAAGCAGGGTAGCGGTGGAACCCCATGGAGTAGAGACCCTGGTTGATCACGCCCGCGCAGGTGCCGCACTTGTACTCGACGATCACGGGGGCACCGTTCTCGTCGAGCCCCGGCAAGTCGATCCGCCCGCGACCGGCTGCGTGGCGGAAGCATCCAAGGAGTTCGGATGCTCACGAGCAAAGGGCTACCACCTGCTCTGCCAGGGGCAGTTTCCGTGCCGCACACTCCGCATCAGCCGCAGCACGCGCGTGGTCTCCATGTCCCTGCTCCGGGTACTCGATAGCGGCGAGCCCGAGTACAACGGAGTACCTAAGAAGCAGGCTGCAGACACCCTTGACCAGTCACACGAAGGGGCCCCGCCGGATCACCGGCGGGGCCCCTTCGTGTCACCGAAAAGTCACCAACCCCATGGACACCCTCCAACTCCAAGGTACCGAACTGGACATAGGTGTTCGCATTGGACTGGCTGGACGCCCTGAGACGGGTATGCCTACCTGTGCCAGGTCGTCCCGAGCGCCGCACCCAAAACCAGACAAGGCGCGTCTTCCGGCCCGTCGGAGCGGAATTGCAGGGTCTTCACCGTCGTCTCACTCACCCGCTCACGCTCCCACATCTCACCTCCGGTCCTACCGGCAGGGCCAGAAAGCCTCGGGGCCCGGGCATGGACGCCACGTGGTCCGCCTCGACCATGAAGGTCATCGGCAGCGGGACCGACGATCCGGACTTCGCGACCGAGCTGAGCCGCAGGATCGGCAACCACGACATGCAGAGCACCAGCACCGCCTCACCCTCCGAGTCCGGGAAGACGACCTCCGTGCCGATGCGCCAGGAGCTGTCCGCCACCACCCGCCCCTCGAAGGCCACCACCGAGCGCGCCGTCGCCAAGGCCGCCCCCGGCACGGTCCGACTTCACCACGGCCGCCTCCCCCCCCGGCGCCCACATCGCGGTGCTGACGCCGCCAACGGCGGCAGCTCCCCCCACCGCTTTGCCCCTTCGGAGACCATGGCCTTCCTCGACGAGAACGACGTCGTCATCGGATTCACCGACGACAGCCACACCTTCGTCCTCTCCTTAACCTCCCCCGGCCCAGCGCATCCTGACCGGCCCAGGCTTCACCGCTCACCAGCCCAACGCCCCGGGCCGCCCGCTGCACTTGCTGCCACCCGCCTCCCGGCCAGTGGCTTTCGGGCGTTCACCGGCGCACTGGCCCGGCTGCGTCTGGTGGCGAACATTTCTCCCACTCGCGAGCCTGCTCCGGTTGACTTCGCGCACGGCTTCGGGCCGGTAGCCACCGTCGAGTGTGACCGGCGTTACGAGCGAGCACCGCGCGGGGCGCCTGCCTGGCCAGGGAAAAACGGAGAGGGGCACCCAGCCGCGGCGGCCGGGTGCCCCTCTCAACGTGGTGCCGTACTGATGTCAGGACGCGCTGGGCCACATCGGGGAGCGTGAACCGAGGGTGCCCTTGCCGTTGCCCGGGTAGAGGTACAGGCCGCCCGAGCTGTTGATGGCGGCGATGTCGGCCTTGCCGTCACCGTCGAAGTCGCCGCCCATGACGGCCCGGAAGCCGCCCCAGCTCTCGTCGGGCCACATCGCCTTGTCGTAGTCGAAGGTGCCCTTGGCGTTGCCGGTGTACAGGCCCAGGCCACCGGTCTGGGAGACGGCGGCGATGTCGTCGCGGCGGTCGCCGTTGAAGTCGGCGGTGGTCAGGTGCTTCTTGGACCAGGTCTTGTCGTGCCAGACCTGGCGCTTGAAGCCGGACAGCCGACCGTCCGCGGCGGTGGTGTAGGCGTACAGCGAGCCGTCGTTCCAGATGGCCACCAGGCCGTCGCGGCCGGAGTCGTCGGCCTTGTAGCGGGCGAACTTCGAGACGGTCTTCCAGGAGCCGTCCTTGGCCATCGAGCGGGGCGAGCCCAGCTTGCCGCTCTTGGTGCCCGGGTACAGGTCGAGGAAGCCGTCGACGTTGAGGGCGGCGATGTCGGTCAGGCCGTCGCCGTCGAAGTCGCCGGCGGCGATCGCGCGCTTGCGGCCCCAGGAACCGTCGTGGTTCCACAGCTCGCGGCCGTATGCGAGCTTGTTGTCCGGTCCGGTGTAGAAGACGTGCAGGTTCTTGTCGTCCAGGACGGCCGCGACGTCGGGACGGCCGTCGCCGTTGAAGTCGGCCGCGGTGACGACGTCGGTGACATGCTCGTACAGGGCCGTCAGGCGGATCTGCTGGACCCAGCCGTGCAGGTCGTCGACGCGGGTCTCGACGGCGCCCGTACGGGTCTCCTCGGAGCCGAAGCAGCCGCCCTGCCACGAGGCGTGGTTGACCCCGGCCAGCTCGTAGCCGCCGGCCTCCGTCTCGCGCAGGGCTGGGCCGCCGGTGTCGCCCATGCAGACGCTCGCGCCGTCCTTGCCGGTGACGGCGAGCGTGGTCTTGTCCACCGCGTCGACGAAGAAGCCGCCGCTGTGCAGGCGTCCGGGGACCCACTCGTCCTTGGTGCGGCCGTAACCGGCCACGCGCAGCGTGTCGCCCTGGGCCGGAGCGGCGGAGGCGACGGTGACCGGGGTGATGTCGTCGACCGGTGCGGACAGCTTCGCCATCACCAGGTCACGGTCCGTACGCGGCACGAGTTCGGTGACGGTGCGCACCTGCCCGCCCTTGCCGGACAGGTCGGTTCGGCCGATGGTGGCCGAGGCGGCCAGCTTGGGCTTGCCGGCGGCGACCTTGTCCTGGCCGGGGTTGTCGGCGAAGCAGCTGGCGGCCGTGAGCAGCCACTGCGGGTCGACCAGGGCGCCGGTGCAGGCGCGCTTGCCGCTGCCGATGTCGAGCTTCGCCGTGAACGGGTACGTCCCGTCCTTGGCGGCGTCACCCACGACAGCGTTGGCCGGGGTGCCGGTCAGGACGCCGGCCGCGACGGCGGTCGCGGCCAGTCCGGTGAGCCATGTGGCGCGCGGACGTCTGCCAAACACTCTTGCTTCCTCAATTCTTGGGAGGGAGATGGCTGGGAGGGGGCGGGAAAGGCGCGGGGTGCTCGCGAGGGCCGGCACGGCAGCGCCTGACGGGGGCCCGGGCCCGGACGGGACTACTTGCTCGCGATGATTTCGACCAGCGTGTGCTCCCGGCCCGCGGGGTCGGCGTTCTCCCCGATTCCCTTCCAGGAGTTCTTCGGGATGTCGAAGGACTTCTTCTCGGTGCCGACGGTCATGTTGACCTTGGCCTTGTAGTCGTGGCTCTGCACGCCGCCGACCGCGGGGACCTCCAGCGCGAGGTAGCCGCTGTCCCCGAGGACCTTGAAGCAGAAGTCCGCGCGGTCGCGGGCGATGAACCGAAGCAGGTTCGGGCTGCTGTCGCATTCGGCCAGGACGATGTGGCCGTCACCGTGCTTCAGCTTGAGGTTCTTCTCCTTGAGGATGCGGTCCGCACCGGGGTAGGAGAAGTCCTCGATGGCGAGCGGGGGCTGCTCGGACGAGCCGGCGGCGACCGAGATCCGGTCCGCGCGGGGGCCCGAGGTCTGGTCGGCGGCGCTGGCCGCTCCGGTCAGCAGGACGGCGCCGGCGACGAGGGTGCTTCCGGCCAGGCCGACGGCCAGCGGGCGCAGGGGTATCCGCATCGGTGACTCACTTTTCGCTCGGTGAAGGCTGAAGGGAGCAAACCGCCCCCAGCGGAAGGATTATCACTTGGCGTCACACACCATCAAACTCTGGAGCTTTGTTATCAAAGCGTCACCCGTCCGCCTATCGGCTCACGTATCCATCGATACCCGGGTGCCCATTCGCCCTCAACTGGCGTGAAACAGCGGGCAGTTGACGCGCCGCGCCTGTCGCCGCACTCCCGCCCACGAGCCCGCCACCCGCAAGAAGCCCCCATTGTCAAGGTTTTGTAAGTGTGATCATCTTTCCGGACGCGTGGCCGCGCTTCTCGACTTCAACAAAAGATCCCGGATGGGGAAGCACCTGACATGAAACCGTCAAGCATGTCGCGCCAAGTTCGGCAGCTGCGCGGCAGACTCACCGCCGTGGCCGCTGCGGCCACGGCAGCGGTGATATTCGGTACGACCGCGGCGCACGCGCTCCCGGCGCAGCCCGGCGAAGCGGCGCCCGCGCAGGACGCCCGCGCGCGGGCCGTGGAGGCGTGGAAGGCCGGCGGCGCGGCGACCAAGCGGGAGGCCGTCAAGGCGCTGACCGGCTCGGCCGCCGACATGAACGCGTTCCTCGGCGGTGCGCTGCACCGGGCCGAGGTGGAAGACGCCCGGTTCGCCATCCTCAAGACGATGGCGAGCGCCGGCAAGGGCGTGTCCGCCGCGTCGGACAAGGCACTGACCGGTTCCGACGAAGAGGTCCTCGCCTTCGTCAAGGACGGGTACGAGAAGCCGCTCCAGGACGACAGGCGCTTCGCGGTCCTGCGCGCCATGAACGCGGGCGGCAAGGCCGTCAACCGCGAGGGCCAGCGGGCCCTGGACGACGGCGCCCCCGAGGTGCTGGAGAAGTTCCTCCAGGAGGGCCTGGAGAAGGCCACCAACGAGGACAACCGCTTCGAAGTCCTGCAGGTGATGAACTCCGGCGGACCGGCCGTCAAGCAGGCCGCCGAGCGTGCGCTGAACGGGGACGCACAGGACATCGCCGAGTTCCTGGAGCGCGGCCAGGAACTGGCCCGGGCGCGCGACCAGGAATCGATGACGATCGCGCAGCTGGCCCACGTCGCCACCGAGGCCGGCAAGAAGGCCAAGATCCAGACCGACGAGGCCCTGGAAGCTGCCGAGGTCGCGGACAAGGCCGCGGCGAAGGCCAAGGCAGCCGCCGAGGAGGCGGCGCGGCAGACCGCGGAAGCCAAGTCCGACGCGGACAAGGCCGGCCGCTTCGCCACCAAGGCCGCGCAGGCCGCTGAGGGCGCCGCCGATGCGGCCCGTACCGCCATCCGCGCCTCCAACAACGCGGTGGCCGCGGCCCGTACGGCAGCGCGCGCCGCCTCCAACGCCGCCTCCGCCGCTGCCGCGGCGGGCCAGGCCGCGGCCCGCGCCTACCGCGCGGCGAACGCCGCGGTGTCGGACGCCGGACAGGCCAAGGCAGCCCGCCAGGCCGCCGAGCAGGCACGCGACGCGGCGGCGGGTGCCCGTACCGCCGCAGCCGCGGCCGGCCAGGCGGCGAACGCCTCCGCGGCGGCCGGCAGGTCCGGTGCCGCGGCGGCCAGCGCCGCCCGCAACGCGGCCGCGGCGGCCGAGGCCGCCGCGCAGTCGAGTGCCAACGCGGGAGCCGCGCAGGCCGAAGCGGCCCACGCCAGGCGGGCGGCGGCCACGGCCCGTGCCGAGGCCAACCGCGCGACCACCGCCGCCAACAGCGCGGTCTCCCTGGCCGATCAGGCGGCCAAGGCCGCCCGCCAGACCCGTATCGCGGCCGAGAACGCGGCCGCGCACGCGGACGCGGCGGCCAAGGCTGCCGACAAGGCCGCGGACGAGGCGGGCAAGGCGCAGGACGCGGCCAACAAGTCCAAGGCGCACGCCGCCGCCGCGCTCAAGGCCGCCGAGACGGCCGGTGAGGCGACCGAGCAGGCCACCGAGGTCTTCAACGTCGCCCGGGCCGCCGAGAAGAAGATGCTGGAGGCCGACCTCGCCGCGTCGCTGGAGCAGGCGCGCGACGCCAAGCGCTTCGAGGACGAACTCAAGCCGGTTCTCGCCAAGCGGGAGACGCAGGCCGCCCAGACGGGCGAGGAGACCAAGCGGCTGATCTCCGAGGCCGGCGAGAAGCTGGGCAAGGACGACCAGGGGGCCGTACAGGTGGCCCGCCAGGCTGCCGTCAACCTGCTGTCGAGCCAGGGCACCTGGACCCGCGCGGCGGCCGAGGACGCCCTGTCGGGCTCCGACGAGGACATGAAGGCGTGGGTCAAGCAGGACCGGATCGACGCCGAGCACCAGGACGACCGGGAGAAGACCGTCTTCTTCAGCCGGATCGGCACGCCCCGCACGGCAGCGGCTGCCGAGGACGCGCTGGCCAAGGGGCCCGAGGCGGTGCAGGAGTTCCTGACCAAGGGGGCCTTCGAGGGGCAGAAGGAGGAGTACCGCTTCCAGATCCTCAAGGTCGTCAACGAGGCGGGCAAGGCGGTGAAGGACGCCGCGACCAAGGCGCTCGACGACGGCTCCACCGAGGCGCTGCACTCCTTCCTCACCGAGGGCTACACCAAGGCGCAGGCCGAGGACGACCGCTTCCAGGCGCTGCGGCAGCTGGAGCAGGGCGGCCCGATGATGAAGGCCGCCGCGCAGGTCGCCCTTGAGGGCACCGACACCATGCGCCGTGTCTTCGTCGAGCGTGCCCAGTACCGCGCCGCTCAGGCGGACCAGGACACGGCGGCCCACACCGCGGCGATGCAGGCCCAGATCAGCGTCGCGGCGAAGGCCACCTCCCAGGCGTACGAGAACGCCGAGACCGCCATGGAGGCCGCGGCCCGCGCCCAGGGCAAGGCGGACGACGCCAAGAAGTACGCCGCTCAGGCCCAGGCCAAGGCGAAGGAGGCCCAGGGCCACGCCAACCGGGCGCAGGAGTTCGCCAACCAGGCCGACAAGTCGGCCGCCTCCGCGGCCGCCTCCGCCAAGAAGGCCAAGGCCGCGGCCGCCAAGGCGCAGGTCGCCTCCCGCCAGGCCAACTACTCGGCCACTCAGGCCACCCACTCCGCACAGCAGGCGGTTGCCGCCGCGGCCGGCGCCCAAGCGTCGGCCAGCCGTGCCAGGGCGGCCTCCATAGAAGCCGGCAAGGACGCGGCGGCCGCGCGCGTGGCGGCCAGCCAGGCCAAGCAGATCGCCTTGCAGAAGCACCAGGCCGAGCAGCGCGCGGCCGCGGAAGCCGCACGCAAGAGGGCCGAGGAGGCCGCGAAGCAGAAGCAGCGGCCCGAGGACGACGCCAAGAACGACAAGGCCGAGCTGCCCGGCAGCAAGGGCGGTGGCGGCGGCGACGGCGGCAGCAGTGGCGGTTGCCCGCCGGGGAAGCAGACCTGGTGCGACTGGGCCGGTTACATGGGTGAGACCAGCACCTGGACCGGCTGGGCCGCTGCAGCCGCGAACCTGATTCCGGCCCCGGGCGTCGCGCAGGGCGTCAGCGCTGTCGCGGGAGGCATATCCCTCCTCTCAGGAGTCGGCAGCAGCATCTTCACCGGTGTCGCCTACGGATTCGGCAGCGATGAATTCTGGGCGTCCGCGCTCGGTACCACCGTCGGCTTCGTCGGCGGCAAGTTCAAGGGCGCCGTCTCGAAGGGTGCCGGTCTAGTAAAGTCGGCAGGCACGAAGGCCAAGGAAGTGTTCGGCGACGCCGCCGGTTCGATCTATTCGGGCGTCACCAGCTTGTTCGGCTGACCGACCCTTTTGTAGAGCTGAGCTGTGGGGCCCGCTCGCGGGCCCCACAGTGGTAAGGGAGAGAACCTTGCACGCCCCGAACATCCCCGTAAATGTCTGGTGGATCATCGCTGCCGGCATGACGGTCCTTTTCCTCGCGATCTGGCTGCCCATGATGCCGACGTCCCGGGCCAAGACGCAGATCGCCATGATCCCCCTCTTCGGTATTGTCTTCCTGACGGTGCTCGGGAAGCTCCGGGGGCACGATGTCACAAAACTCCTCTCCATCTATTCCACCGTGTCCGTCGGGCTGATTCTCGGTGTCATAGGGCGGCGCGCGGACATGCTGATAGCGGTGAAGCAGGGTGAGGACCCGCTGGGCACGCCGGCCAGCAAAGCGGGCCCGGCGAACAAGCGGCTGACGATTCAGCTGTCCGTCGGATTCGTCGTGGCGTTCGCCCTGTGGGCATGGCTCAACTGGGGTTGACTCCGGGCGGCATCCGCGAGCAGGTCAGTCCGCTCATCGAGCAGTCAGGCGCCTGACGGGCAGAGCCCGTGTCAGGCGCCTTTTCGGATGCCTGGAAGAACTCCGGCCCCGGCCTTGTGCGAGCGAACAGGAGCGGATCGGGGCGCGCCAGGAGTCCGCTGGATGTGTCATGCCGTCACCAGCTCACCAGCGGCGCGACGCGGGTGGGGACAACTCTCGGAACCCGGCCCCGATTCCGGACGGTGCGGACCCGACTCCGGAAGGCGTCCTTTTGTGGTTCACCAGCCAGGCCATGCAGCGGACACCCTGGTTGATCATGCCTGCGTCAGCACCGCGCTCGTACTCGACGATCACAGAGGCCTCGTTCTCGTCGAGCCCCGGCTGAGCCTGCCATGGCGCCATGCGTTTCAGGAGTGAGTGCTCAGCGGTACGGCGTCCGGGACCGACCAGTCGGCCGGAGGCGACCAGTGGGCCCACCTCTCGTCCCACCACCCGGAACCGGTCTCGATCATTTTCACCACCTGCCGCGCCTCGGCCCGTACGGAAGCCGCCTCACCCGGCCGGAAGCCGCCGGTCCGCTCCCGCTCCTCGAACTGCTCGACGTCCTTCCACCGGTAGGGACCGCCGTCGCCGGGGATCCATATGTCGAGCTCCTGGTCCAGGGTGTCGAAGCCCGCCGCGTGGCGCCGCATGGGCTCCTGGAAGTTGATGTACCAGCCGGAGAATTCCCGCCCCTTCCAGAACAGCCACACGGAGTAGCCGTCGCCGGGACGCTGGAGCTGCAACACCCCGGGGGACTGCCAGGCATGCTCGAAATGTATCCACGGATGCAGCCCCCAACGGAAATCACCGGTCCCGAAGGTGAGCGGAGTTCCCTGCGCGAGGAAAACCGCCAGCAGCTCAGGACCGTCCTCGACCACCCGCACGGGATAGACGATCCATGCCCGGCCGTCCAGTAACTCACGGCGCTCGATGATGTGCCCCGGACGAAAGAAATGGCTCATGCCCGCACAGTACCGCGCCGGCGCGGGACGACGGCGACTGTCACCGACAGCGTGACAGGCCGTCAAATTGCCATTACAGCAGGCGGTTCACGCGTATCCCGATGTCACCCACGCCGTTTACGCAAGGTTCGCGCTCGCCTCAAATGTGGGCGGTCGTACGCACCGGATCCGGAGCGCGGCTGCGGCTGCCTCCGGAAGGGCCCTTCTCGGGGCGGGCGGGCCCCGGTCACGGGCGCGGCCCGCGCGTCTCAGCGTGAGCCGAGCGGGTCGCGGGTCGCGGCCGGGCGCGGCGGCCAGGCGCGGGGGGCGAGGATGCCCAGGACGTAGGCACGGGCGACGAGGGCGGGCCTGGTCTCGGCGCCCAGCAGGTCCCGGAGCCGGCTGAGGTGGTAGTCGACCGCCTGCCGGGAGAGCTTCAGCGAGGCGGCGATCTCGGCGTTGGTGCTGCCGCCGGCGAGGAGGGACAGTATCCGGATCTGCGCGGCGGTGAGCGGCGGGTGGGCCTCGTGGGCGATGCTCTGGTCCGTGACGACGGCCCACACGTGCGCGACACGGCCGACGGGCCCGCTCACCGTGGACAGGTGGAGCCGCGCGCGGCGCTGGCGCCCCTCGGTGTCCAGGAGGACGGCGGAGGTCTCCGCCCGCCTGATGCGGCGGGTGATCAGTCCATCCCAGGCGCGACGCAGGGGGCGGAGGTCGGGCGTGGCGGCGAGCAGGGTGTGCGCACGGCGGCCGACGAGGTCGGACAGGCGTGTCCGGAACAGTTCGGCGGCGGCCGTACCCGCCTGTTCGATACGGCCGCCGACCGAGAGCAGCGCGCAGGGCAGACCGCTGTAGTCCCGCAGCGCGCGCAGGTTCTCCTCGGCCTCCTGGCGCTGGCTCGTCGCGCGGACGTGGTCGGTGATGTCGACGTAGATCCCGGCCACACAGGTCCGGCCGTTCTCCTGGACCGGGAAGCGGTGGCCGGCCGCCTGTCCCTCACTGCCGTCCGAACGGTGATAGCGCAGGTGGTGGCGGACCGGCTTGCCGCGGCGGAGGATCTCCTGGTCCAGCGCGCGGAACTGGGCGGCGTCGGAGGGGGTGTCGAAGTCCTCGATACGGCTGCCGACGACCCGCTCCGGTGTGGTGCCGTAGAGATGCGCGTAGGCGTGATTGGCCCATAAGTAGCGGCCGTCGCGGTCGCGGAGGAAGGCCGCGGCCGGCGCGAAGTCGGCGAAGTCCGCGAAAGCGGCGTACGGCCGGCCGCTCGCGGGCTGCGTACCGGCCTCCATCGCGAACCCGCGCGTCCAGCCCCGGCTCCCGTCCTGGGGCCAGCTCACGTTGAAGGCCCGGCCGTCGAACTGGACCAGGGGCCGGCCGCCTCGGAGGGCGTCCCCCGGAACGGACAGCTCTTGGCGCGCGCGGTCCAGGAAGCGCTGCGCGGTGGGCAGGTCGGCGAAGGCCCCGCCGCCCCGCTCCTTGACGCGTCCCTGCTCGTCGGCCTCCCACCAGGACACGGGGAGGCGCTCCAGCAGTGCTCTGAGACCGGGATCGTCCACGACGGCCTTTCCGTCCATGTCCCCACCGGGCGGCGGGAAGTGACATGGCGATGCCTATCCCGTGCGGGGTCCGGCCATGCTCGGTTATCGGCCGACTGCGGTACGTGAGCGCACTGCCGGGGCTGCTCGCCATAGGCGATCCGCACCCTTCGCGCGCACTCCAACGATGTCCACGACTTTGGCATTTGCCTGATTGGTGCCCGCCTCCGGCGGCATTTCCGGCACCCGCCTTCTGATTCCCTTGTGTATGCCGCCGGTTACCCGCCGTGTTCTACGCGGGTTGCGTCACCGTGTCCGGGTCCCGGCCGGTCAGCGGGGTCCGGCCACCGCCCGACGCCCCGGACGGACCAGCGAACAGACAAGTGACAAGCGACAAGCGACAGGAGACGAATTTCCGTGAGCACGGTGCTGTTGGTGCACGCCAAGGGCGGTCCGCCGCTCGGCCACGTCCTGTCCCGGGCAGCCGCGCGAGCGGACGTGCACCTGCTGGCGCTCAGCGCGCTTCCGCCGTCGGTCGCCGAGTCCGCGGATCGGCTGTGCGCCTCGGTCGTGCTGCCCACCGACGCGGAGCGGGCCGACCTGGTCGCGCTGATCGTCGCGCGGGCCGAAGCCGTCGGCGCGGACGCGGTTCTCACCTTCTCCGAGTACGCGGTCGTGGCCGTCGCCGAGGCGTGTGCGGCGCTCAATCTCGCCGGGGCGGGAGAGGCCGCCGCGCTCGCCCGCGACAAGCGGATGATGCGGCACACCTGGCATCGGCACGGCCTGCCGCAGCCCGCGTTCCGCCCCGTCGCCACCGAGACGGACCTCCACGAGGCCGTCACCGCCCTGACCGCTCCCCTGCTGCTGAAGGCGGCCTGGAGCGCAGGCTCCACCGCCCACCAGATCATCGCTTCCCCGCAGGAGGCCGACGCCGCTTGGCAGCGCTCTCGCGAGACCATGGACCAGTCCGCCCGGCTGGGCTTCGCCGAACTCCATGTGGCCGAGGCAGCGGGACACTTCGTGGTCGAAGAGATCGTGACCGGAGACACCGCGGGCTGGTTCGACGAGCCCGGCTGGGGCGACTACGTCAGCGTCGAGGGCGTGGTGACCGGCGGCGTCTTCCGGCCGGTCTGCGTCAGCGGCCGGATGCCGACGGTGCAGCCGTTCACCGAGCGCGCCGGCATCACGCCCGCGTCGCTGCCCGCGGACCTCCAGGACCGCGTCGTCGCCCTCGCCCGGGAGGCCGTCGACGCTCTCGGCCTGCGCGACTGCGGTACCCACACCGAGATCAAGCTCGGCGCCGACGGTCGCATGTGGCTGATCGAGACGGCCGCCCGGTTCGGCGGGGCGATGACTGTCCCGCAGATCGAGGAGGTGTTCGGGCTCGATGTCGTCGGCATGCTCGTGGACCATCTGCTGGGCCGTCCGGTCGCCTGGCCCGAGCGGGTCCTCGGTCCGGAGCAGGCTCGGGGCGCCGCGGGTTCCCTCGTCGTCCTCGCGGTGGACGGCGGCGGCGCGGCCTGGCGGGACCGCAGGCTGTGGGACTTCCCCGTGGTGCGGGAGGCCGTCGCGCTGAGCGAGGGCAGCACGCTCTCGGTGGTACCGGAGAGTTCCCTGCCCGACGGCAGCACCGTGCCGGTCTACGACCCCGCCGGCGGCGCCAACACGATGGCGGCCCTGTGCCTGCTCTCCGCAGCCGACGCGCGCACCGTGCTGCGCGACTTCACGGCTCTGGTGGACGCGCTGCCCTACGTGCTGCCGCCCGCCGTACCCGCCGCGCCGCGGTCGGAATCCGTCGCACCCGCCGCACCGCGGTCCGGGCCCCCGGCCGACCGGCCCCGGAACGTGACCGCACCGTCGGCACCCGTGTCCCCCGCCCGCCCGCGCGTCCGGCCGGCCGTGCCGTCCGAGGGAGTCGCCGTATGACCACCACTTCGCTCCCCGTCAGCGTCGCGGATCCCGCGACCGACCGCACGGTCGTCGGTGAGAACCTCTCCCTGCCGCTGTTCCGTACGCTGTCCGGGGCCCTTGCGGGCCACCCGTACCTCAAGGTCGTCGTGGACCGCGCCGAGGCCACCTGGCACCTGCTCGACACGGCCGCCCACCCGTTCCACGTGAACTACATCGCCACCCGTGTCCTCGGCATGAGTCTCGACGAACTCGACTCCGCCCTGGACGAGTTCAACGCGTCCGTCTACATGGACCCCGGGCGCCGTTTCCTGCTCGGGGTGCTGTCCCTGCACACCGACGAGGACCGGGAGGGCCGCGAGCGCACCTTCCTCGTGCTGGAGACGACCGAGGCCGACACCATGCACGGGGAGTTGCTGGAGTTCTTCTACACCTTCGTCCGGGAGCGGGTCGACGGCAGGCTGCCGCTCCTTCTCAAGCCCGCCAACCACGGCCAGGAAGAGGCACTGGCCTCGGTCAGCGAGCAGCGCGTGCCGCGCATCCTCGGTCACGAACTCTTCGGCTCCCGGGTCCGCATGCCGCTCAACACCGGGGAAGCCACCGGCCGGCTGCGCTGCTTCGAGACCGTGGCGGAGTACGAGGCGGCAGCCGGCGGGCTCGGCTGGTCGGACATCGTCGCCATGCCCTGCCTGCCGGACGGCGTGCGGCGGGTGGCCGGGTTCATCAACACCGCGCCCATCACCCCGCTGTCCCACACCAACGTCCTCGCCTCCGGGTGGGGCATCCCCAACGCGATCGTCCGCGACCTGGAACAGCTCGTCGAGAAGGACGGCCTGGACGGGGCCTGGGTCCGCTACCGGGTCCGCGCGGACGAGATCACTTTGGAGCGGCTGGAGGAGGCTCCCGAGCTGCGGGCCCCGGCCTGGCACCAGCAGCGCATCCGCCTGGAACCACCGCTGCTGGAGGACACGCCCGTACTCTCCCTGCACCGGCTGCGCAACGCCGACCGGGACCGCTACGGCACCAAGGCGGCCAACCTCGGAGAGCTGCACCACGTGCTCGACAGCCGCACGGCCGATCTCACCGCGTTCTACGGCCGCCCCCGCCCGCCCCGTAAGAACCTGTACGGGCACCTCGCGGCCCGGCTCGGCCTGGACGCGCCCTCCGCCGCCGAACTCCGCGCGGCCGCTTCCTCCTTCGTGGCCGGCACCGTCGCGGCCCCCGAGGGTGTGGCCCTGCCGTTCTCCCTCCTGCACCGCTTCCTCACCTCCTCCCCCGCGCTCCAGCAGGGCATCGGCAAGTTGAAGATGGCGCTCGAACTCGACGCCATGGACGTCCTCGACCCGCTCTGCCTGCAGATCCAGCACCTGATCCGGCACACCGCGCTGCCCGACGCCGTCGCCGGGGAGATCACCCGGTCCTTCCCCGGCCCGCTCGCCGCGGGCGGCCGTCTCGTGGTGCGCTCCTCCTCCAACGCCGAGGACCTGCCGGGCTTCTCCGCGGCAGGGGTCTACGACTCCGTCACCACCGTCCGCGGCACCGGCGAACTCCTCGACGCCGTACGGCAGGTATGGGCCTCCCTGCTCTCGCCGCGCAGTGTGCGGCTGCGCCACCAGGTGGGCATATCCCTGGACGACACCTACATGGGCGTGATCATCCAGGAGTACGTCCCCGCCGCGCTCGGCGGCGTCCTGGTGACCTGCGACCCCACCCGGCGCGAGGACTTCCGCAACGTCTACCTCAACTGTTCGCCGGGCTCGCCCGAACAGGTCGTCGAGGGTGAGGTGCTGCCGCAGCAGTACCTCTACAACACCGTCGAGGGCGGCGGGCGCACCGTCGCCCTCGGTTCCTGGAGCGAGGGCCTGCCCGCCGCCACCCGGGCCCGGCTCGCCGACCTGTCCCTGACCGGCCGGCTGCTGCAGTCCCACTTCAGCGCCCCCGAGGTGGACGGCCCCCTGGACATCGAGTGGCTGCTGACCGACCAGGGCGACTTCCGCCTGGTCCAGATCCGCCCCTACGCGCTGTGAGCCCCCGCCTCCCGCGCTCCGCGGCGCGGCCCGCTGCCACGCCCCTGACCGGCACCGCCCGGCGTATCGTCCGGCTCAACTACGGCTTCCAGCTGCTGTTCAACCTGCTGTGGTGGATGCCGGTGTTCTACGCCTACCAGAAGGACGCAGGTCTCTCCGACGGGCAGATCTTCGGTATCCAGAGCATCTACTACGTGGCCTTCTGCCTCTTCGAGATCCCGACCGGGCTGATCGCCGACCGGATCGGTACCCGCAACTGCCTGCGGGCCGGCGCCGTCGTGATGACGGCCGCGAACCTCGCCCCGGTGGTCAGTTCCTCGTACTCCGGTTTCCTCGTCCACTTCCTCGCCATCGCCGCCGGCCGCTCCCTCACCTCGGGCGCGGCCAGCGCCTACCTGTACGACGGGCTGCGCGCCGAGCGGTGCGAGGAGCACTACCTCAAGGCGGAGGGGACCGCCCGGGCACTCGGACTCGCCGCGAAGATCCTGTGCTGGCCCCTGGTCGGGCCGCTGATGGTCCTCGTCCACCCGGCCCCGTACCTGCTGAGCGCCCTGAGCGCGGCGGGCTCCCTGATTTGCGTCATCGCCCTGCCCCGGACGGCGACGCAGGCTCGCGGTACGGCCTCGCCGGACCGGGCCGGAAAGCCCCGACCGGCACGGGGCGGGCGCGGCACCTCGCTGGGCGACGCGAAGGCCGCGCTGCGCTGCGTCGTCTCCTCGCCGTGGCTGGCGCTGGTCATGGTGCAAGGCGTGGCCGTGTTCACCCTGTCCAGGATCTGCCAGGTCAACCTCTTCCAGCCGATCCTGCTCGACCACGGCATCGGCGAGTCCGCACACGGCGGGGTGCTCGCCGCCATGACGGTGGCCGAGGCCGTGGGCTCGGCACGTCCCCAGTGGCTGGGCCGCCGCCTGCCACCGGTGGCCTGGGTCTCCATCCTCAGTCTCGTCCTCGCGGGCACCTTGGCGGGCATCACCCTCGGCGGACCGTGGACGGCCGTCGCCCTGCTCTGCGTGTTCGCCGCCGCGGCCGGCTTCGCCTACCCGATCCAGCGCAAGCTGGTCAACGACGCCGTACCTGCCGGCGCCCCACGGGCGACGCTGCTGTCGGTCGAGTCGATCGTGGACCGCGCGGTGTGCGCGCTGGCGGCCGTCGCCGTGGGCGCCTACCTCTCCGCGGGCCACCTGGACGCCCTGCTCTGGCACAGCGCCCTGGCGACCGCGGTGCTGCTCGGCGCCTTCCAACTGGTGCTGCGGAGCATGCGGACGCGGCGCGGTGCGGAGGGGGTTGTGGCCCTAAAGGCGACAGAGGCGGCAGAGGCGGCAGAGCGGCCGGGTTCCGAGGCGGCAGAGGAGCCGGGCTCCCGCACGGGCACAGACGCACCCGCGACGGTTCAGGCGCGCCCCCGGGAGCCGTACGCCAGCCACTCGACCACTCGGGCCGGGAGGTAGGCGGGGCGGAAGGGCCGTCCGACCTGATAGGGCACGTAACCGAGCGAAGCCGCCACGTACGTCTCCTCGGCGGTCTCCCCCTCGTAGACGAGGCGGCAGCCGTGCGCCGCGGTCTTGGCACGCTTCCAGAGGACGGGCGCCGGCTTGCGCTCCGCCTCGGTGCGCGGCGTGAGAATCCGGTCGCCGAAGTCCTCCCAGGCGAACGGGACGGGTCCCTTCCATGCGCCGTCGACCTCCTTCTTCAGGGCGGCGGCGCGCTCGGCGTCCGTCTTGCCCCACGAGGACGGCACGTTGGTGATCAGCCCGACCTTGATGTGCCGCTCCCGCAACGTACGCAGGTACGCGGCCGCACCCGGCAGGTAGCTGATGCCGGAGTCCGCGGCCGTGTGCACCAGAGTCTCGCCCAGGTCGAAGTAGACGACGGCACAGCCACGCGCCGAAGGCGTCCGAGCCCCGGCCGGAACGCCGTGCGACACGTCCGCCGGCACGGCCGCACTCGCCGCGGTACCCAGCATGACCGACGCCACCGCGGCGGCCGGCAACGCCAGACCGACACGGAAAGGGATACGGGTACGGATACAGGTACGGGTACGGAAGAAGCCACGAAACAGGACCCTCTGCATGGCGATCGGCGCCTCTCTCTTCGACGCGCCCCACAGACGCGCCTCACGTCAGCCGCGTGACCAACAGACGCACGAAGTGCCCGTACGGCCCCTCGCGCCCCCGGAAGAGACCCGCTCCCCCGTCATCGCTGTTTCCCGCCATACCCCCGAACAGCACACGCCACTCACCGACACGCACTGCTCATTGACGTTGCCCGCTGCCTCGGCGGTGGCCGGGAACGCGATACGCAGCCGACGCCCGCGTCACCGCAGTCGCCTCACCCCTTCTCCCCACGCACCTGCCGGACGAACTCCCGCGGAGAGACCGGGGCACCGTCATCACCCAGCACGGTGACCGCCGAGCCATCGAGAGTGACGGCCGGCAACGCGTCCTCATCACCTTCCTGGTTGTGGGCCGCGGCCACCTTCTTCGCCCAGGGCAGATAGGTCAGTTCCCGTACGGCCTTGTCGAACGCCGACGTCCGCAGCCCGTCCACCCGGCCCGCGATCCCCAGCAACGTGTCCGCCGATGCCAACGCGTCACCGTCCCACTCCTCCCGGCCCGACCGCCCCGCGAGAACCGCACCGAGATACCGCACGAACTCCTCCGGCCCCTCATCGGCCGCCGCCCCCAACGCGTTGACCGCCCTCCGCGAGCCTTGCCCACCCCGGGCATCATCCTCGACAGTGGCGAGCCGATACTCGATCCGGTACGCGCCCTTGCCGGCGAGCTCCCGCATGGTCCGCCCCAAGGCGCCCTCCATACGAGCGCAGGACGCACTCCGCGGGTCCACCACAACCGCCAACGTGTGCCGCGCGTCGGCCTTCCCGTACAGCACGGAAGTCCGCTGCTCCCCCACCGTGTTGGCCGGCACGACGAGCGGCTTCCCCGCCGCCTCGTCTTCCGCCCCACCACCAAGGGCGAACACCACACCGATCACCGCGGCCACCACCACAACCGCCCCGACAACCGAGAACCGCCACCGCGCCCGCCTCCTACCGGCATCCCGCGCACGCTCGACCTTCAGCCGCTCCCGAGCCGTCCGAGTATCCGGGTTCGAGTCTCCGCCCGCGTGGTCCATGTGCTCTCCCTGCCCGCGCCGCCCCGCTTGGTTGCCCTGGTGCAACCGGCTGGTCATTCTGCTGCACCGTGCCGCCTCCGGACAGCTTCCCTCCGCCGTCACTCATGGGGTCGTGCCGCTGCACGTACTGCCGTTCCGGGGGCACTACGCCCTCCGGCACTCGTCAGTCACCCGCTCCACAACCCCACCGAGACCACCAACGGTCCAGAGACCGGCGCCGACCCGCTGTCTGCACACTGGCCGTCCGCTGACACTGCCGTCACCACTGCCCTCAGACACCCCGGCGACCCCACCGAAAAAGATTCGGAGGGGCCGCTGCGGCATTTCCGAGCGTCACCTGGTACGGAACTTCGACCGTGGCCTCCGTACCGCAGCGATGCGACGTGGTGACGAAATATTTCAGCTGGGCGGGCCGAGCCTTTCTGGCGCGACTCCCGTAACGAGATGCCCCAAGGCCAGATCCCCTACACCGTATCTGGACGCCCCAGCCCCAAGGCGGTAGATGTCGCCCTCTTCATCGATCGCCAGGAAGAATTCCCCTTGCCCCACTTCCCCCAAAGGGAAGAGTCCAAGACCGAACAGCGCGGAGAGCTCCGCAAACCTTTCCCCTTCTCCGACGGCGAGCTCCGGATCGAACTCGAACGGCTCCCGCGCGCAGGTGATTCCAGGCCCGTCGATATCGACTCGAAGTCCACCGAACTCCTGAAGGAACACCTCGGCCGCGGAATGCCAGGTGAACTCTGCCGCCGACACCTTCCATCGAGCAAGGTCAACCCGCCGACCCGGTAGCCAGCCGGAACGCCGCAGAACATCCTCTACTTCTCGGGAGAACCGAGGCATCTACGGCGCCCTCCTGAAATCGATCTTGAAGTGCGCGACCAACACCTTGCAACTATCGCACGGGCCGATGAGCTTCTTGAAGTTCTTGTTCGTTCTGGTGCGCCCCACGGTAGCGGCAGCGGTTGCCCCGGTCGGATCGAGCCCGGCATCCAGGGCTTGCGTCAAACACTGGACCAAACCGCAAACGGCGACGGCGGGAATCTCGGCACGCCGTTGACCGCCGCCGAGTCCGGATTCGAGAACACCCTGATCACCCGTCGCGGCGACTACACCAACGACGGTTACGAGGACCTGGTCGCCCGCCACGCCGACGGCACACTCTGGGTGTACGCCAACACGGGATTCGGTGAGATCGACACCGACAACGCCCAGGAATTCACGCAGTTCGCCCCCGAGCTGGACCCGGCCAAGATCACTCAGATCACCTCCCTGGGAGACATCACCGGCGACGACTACCCGGACCTGCTCGCCCGTGTCGGCGACGGTCTGTGGTTCCTGGCCGGCCACCCCAAGGGCTACGTCGAGGACGCCTATCCGCTGGCGGACTCCGGCTGGGGCCGCCGCGATCTCGTGGCCCCCGGCGACCTGACCGGTGACGGCCGGCCGGACCTGCTCGTCCGCGACGACACGACCGGCCAGATCCTGCTGCATCACGGAGCGGCGGACGCGGCCACGGGCGGCACGGACCCCGTGAGCCTGGTGAACGGCACCACCACCGTCTACGGCTCCAGTGGCTGGTGGCGGGCCAAGCGGCCGCTGCTGGCCACGCCCGGTGACGCGAACGGCGACAAGCTCACGGACCTGTGGGCCACCACCGACGAGAACACCGGCACACTGCTGTACCACCCCGCCAAGGGCACCATGCACGGCACTCCGGTGCTCGTCGGTAACGGGGGTTGGCGGACCTCGATCAGGTCCATCACCTGACCGGCGCACGCACCGTACGCGGCCGGTGCCCCCACGCCTTCGGCAAGGGACGCCGGCCGCTCGTACGTTTTCCGCGCCGTCGTGCGCCGGGCCCGGCGCAAGGCCCCGTCCGCCTGTGGCCGTACGGCCGGCCCACGGCCATCCGGACGCCATCCGGCAGCGGCGGCGCGGGGTCCTGCCTCCCTGGCCCGCAGGGGCACTGGGCCACTGGGCCGGCCACGTGATGTTCTCGTATGTCTTGCGCTGGAGTAGCGCCCCGGGTGAACAAACACCCCCCGGTGACTGCACCGGCACACCAGCCCGCCACCATGGCCGGGCACAGGTGCAGGACCTGCTCAACCCCCGGAGACAACCGTATGACGACCACCGCCTCGACCACGACGGCCGCGCGCGCCGTGACCAACATGTTCCAGCCCCGCAACGTCCTCGTGGTGGGCATGTCGGGCATCGGCCTGGCGGCCGCGGGCGACTGGACCGGCCTGCCGTGGGGCCTGCTCGGCGCGCTGTGCGCCGGACTCGTCCCGGCCGGGTACATCGAGTGGCAGCGCAAGCGCGGCACCTGGGGTGACCGGCACGTCGTGGACCGTACGCAGCGTGGCCCGATCTTCCTGGTGATCCTGGCGTCCCTCGGGCTCGGGGCGCTCGTCATGGTCCTCGGCCACGCCCCGTCCGGCATCCTCGTCGCCATGCTCGCCCTGTGGGCCATGACCGTCGTCCTCCTGGCCGTCAACACGGTCTGGAAGATATCCGTGGACTCCGCCGTGGCCTCCGCGGTCCCCGCCCTGCTCGCTGTCGTGCACTCGCCCTGGTGGTTGGCGGCCTGTCTGCTCACCGCCGCGGTGTGCTGGTCCCGCGTCGCGCTGACGTACCACACCGTCGCCCAGACCGTGGCCGGCGCGTCCTGCGGCGCGGTGACCGCCGCGGCGTTCCTCGTCACCTGACCGACCCGGCAGAGGGAACTGCCGGAGCACGATCACGCATACCGGTTCGCCGTCAGTGCCCCGCTGAAGTCGCGAAAACGGGCACGCCGTCCTCCTGCGCTCCGGGGCGTACGCCCCCGAGCCCGGCGAACTCCGGACCGGGACGTATGGCGTCAGAACGCACTCCCACTCCCAGGTTCGCCGGTGTGCGATACATCAGACTTGGAACGACCGGACTGGAAGTCTCCGCCATCACCCTCGGCTGCATGAGCTTCGGCGAGCCGGGCCGGGGCGGTGAGCCCTGGTCGCTGGGCGCGGACGCCAGCCGGGACATCGTCAAGCAGGTCCTGGTACGGGGCAGGCTGACGCGGGCCCGAGGCACCGCCACGGCGCGTGCCGGGACCGACGAGGGCGGCAGGATCCTCTACCGCGACGGGGACCAGGCAGTGGTCGAGCGCGTCCAAGAGATCGCGGGCAAGCGGGGTCTGTCCCCGGCCCAGGTCGCCCTGGCCTGGGTCATGCGCAACCCGGCGGTGACCTCACCCATCGTCGGGGTCACCAAGCCGGCCCAGCCGGCCGACGCGGTCGCCGCGGTGGACGTCGAACTCGACGCAGACGAGGCCGCCTACCTGGAGGCGCCCTACCAGCCACACGCGGCCGTCTACCTGGAGGAGTCCTTCTACAAGTCGCGCCCCGTGGCGGGCTCCCGGTAGTCCGGGCTACCGGGAGCCCGGACTACCGCCGGGCCTTCGGCCTCGTCCCCCGTGTCCTGGACCTGGACCTGCCCGACATCACCGTCGACGGGCACGGCAGCGGACGGGACACCTACCGCTGTGGGTGAAGAGAACCTTCCCGCCGGGTACGGCTCAGCGGCCGCCCCGGAACACCCCACAGAACCACCCCCGCGCACCCTATTGGCCCCGACTCCCCCGTGTGGTGCCATGAGGCGAGTTCTGCCGGGATGACCGAAGTGACCTAGAAGCGACTCACTGAATGCGAGGATTCATGGCTGTTTCTCGCAGGCACCAGCAGGCACCCGCCCCGTACGGGGACGGCCTCCCGCACGGCCCCGCCGCGCCCCCGCCACCGGCGTTCGGGGGTGACGGCGGCCGCACGGCGGCGGAGTGCGGGCACGAGCGGGGACACGTACTGGATTCCCTTTTCCACGGGCAGGGGTACGCCACGGCCACCAGCCGCCGGATCTTCTGCGACCGATGTCGGCTGCAACGATGGCTCCGGGTGGAGGCGGCCTTGGCGGCCAGTCAGGAACGGCTCGGCATGCTCGCGCCCGGAACGGCGGCGCAGGTGGCCCAGGCCTGCGAGCCGGGACGGATCGACCTGGCCTCCCTGGCGCCCGAGTTCCGCCGTACGGGCCACTCCCTCGTCCCGCTGCTGCGCGGCCTGGCGGCGGCGTGCGAGGCGGGCTCGGGGGAAACGGTGCACCTGGGAGCCACCACCCAGGACATCCAGGACACCGCGCAGTCCCTGGAGATGCGGGACGTGCTCGACGAGGCGGACCGGGAACTCGCCGCCATGACGGCGCGTCTGATCGCGCTGGCCGGGGCCCACCGCGACTCCCTGATGGTGGGCCGCACCCACGCCCAGCCCGCGCTGCCGATCACCTTCGGCCTGAAGGTGGCGAGCTGGCTCGACGAACTGGGGCGGCACGGCGAGCGGCTGGCCCAGCTGCGCGAACGGGCCCTGGTGGCCCAGTTGCACGGCGGTGTCGGCACCATGGCCGGGTTCCAGGGGCGCGGACAGGAACTGCTCACCGACTTCGCCGCCCGCCTCGGGCTCGGCGAGCCCGTCGTCGGCTGGCACGTCGCGCGGGACCGGGTGGCGGAGTACGGCACCACCCTGGCCCTGCTGACGGGGACGCTGGCCCGGATCGCCGAGGAGATCCGGGTTCTCTCGCGCGCCGAGGTCGGCGAACTGTCCGAGGGCTGGGAGTACGGACGGGTGGGCAGCAGCACCATGCCCCACAAGCGCAATCCCGAACGCTCCGAACAGGTCGTCCTGCTGGCCCGGCTGGCCCGCTCCGCCGCCGCGCTCGGCGTCGAGGGCATGGTGCAGGAGCACGAGCGCGACGCGCGCGGCCTGCGGATGGAGTGGGTCACCGTCGCCGACGTGTCGCACTACACGCTGGCGGCGCTGGCGATCCTGAACGAGGTCCTCGCCGGGCTCCAGGTGCACCGCGAGCGGATGGCGGCGAACGCGGCCTCGGTGGCGGAGTTCCTGTGCACGGAGGCGCTGATGCTGGCGCTGGGCGAACGCATCGGCAAGCAGAGCGCGCACACCCTCGTCTACGCGGTGAGCCAGCAGGCACAGAGCGACGGCCGCCCGCTGCGCGCCTGCGTACGCGAGTGCGTGGACATCACGTCCCAGATCCCCGCCGCCGCGCTCGACGACCTGCTCGACCCGGCCCGCTACGTGGGCGAGGCCGGCGCCCTGACCGATCGGGCGGTGGCCCGTGCCCGGCTCCGGCCGCCCGGGGAGCTCGGGACACCCGACGCCCCCCGGCCGGCCCGCGCGGAGGAGGTGCCCTCATGACCGCACTCCTGCGCTTCGACGGCGAACGGGCCTGCGAGGCCGACATCGAGGCGCACACCCCCGAGATGCGCGGGCAGCGGCAGCATCTGCTCCGGCAGCTCGCCGTGACGCCCGGGCAGCGGGTGCTGGACGTCGGCTGCGGCCCCGGCTACCTGATCTCGGAGCTGGTGGACCCGGTCGGCCCGGACGGCGCGGTGTGCGGCATCGACATCAGCGCGTCGATGCTGGACCTGGCGCGGGCGCGGTGCGCACCGGCCGGAGCGCGGGTGAACCTGGTGGCGGGGCGCTGCGAGGAGATCCCGTTCCCTGACGCGTCGTTCGACGCCGCCGTCTCCTCACAGGTGTACGAGTACGTCGGCGACATCGAACGGGCGCTGGCCGAGCTGTACCGGGTGCTGCGCCCGGGAGGCCGCGCGGTGATCCTCGACACCGACTGGGACTCCCTGGTGTGGCACTCCGCCGACCGCCCCCGGATGCGGCGGATCCTCACCCTGTGGGAGGACCATGTCGCCGACCCCCGGCTGCCCCGGCGGCTCGGCCCGCTGCTGCAAGAGGCCGGGTTCGCCGAGGAGAGCCTGACCACGCTGACCTTCCTCAACCGGCGGTGCCACCGCGACGCCTACAGCTACTGGCAGGTCGGCTTCATCGAGGCGTTCCTCGCCGGCCACCCCCGCGCGGACCCGGAGGAGACCAAGGCCTGGGGCCGGGAGCTGCGCGAACTGGACGCGGCGGGGCAGTACTTCTTCAGCCTCGGGCGGTACGCGTTCACGGTGGTCAAGCCGGGAGACTGAGCCGGACGGGGGTGGAGCGGGGCGGCTGCCGCCCCGCCTCACCCCCGTACCCGCGCGAACTCCCGGAGGAAGTCCGCCAGCGCCCGTACGCCCTCCAGCGGCATCCCGTTGTAGACCGACGCCCGCACCCCGCCCACCAGACGGTGCCCGGCCAGCCCGAGGAGCCCCTCCTCCCGCGCGCGCTCCAGGAACTCCGCGGTCAGCGACTCGTCGGCGAGGCGGAAGACGATGTTGGTGACGGAGCGGTGGTCCGGGTGGGCGGTGGGGCGGTAGAACGC
Organism: Streptomyces paromomycinus; assembly: GCF_003865155.1. Classification (NCBI taxonomy): domain Bacteria; kingdom Bacillati; phylum Actinomycetota; class Actinomycetes; order Kitasatosporales; family Streptomycetaceae; genus Streptomyces; species Streptomyces paromomycinus. The sequence continues at coordinate 2,007,186 of NZ_BHZD01000001.1, forward strand.
CGTACGGTCCAGTTCCTCGTACAGCAGCCGCGCCTTGGCCAGGTTCGTCCGCTCGACCGCTGCGAGGCCGCCCTGGTCACGTATCCATTCCAGCGTGAGGGAGAGGACGAAGACGGCGAAGGTGTTCGGGGTGTTGTCGAGGGACTTGGACGCCGCGTGGACGGCGTAGTCCAGCAGCCGGGGTGTCTCGGGCAGCGCGTGGCCGAGCAGGTCGTCGCGGACGGTCACCAGGGCCGTGCCGGCGGGTCCCAGGTTCTTCTGGAACCCGGCGTAGACGATGCCGAACCGGCCGTGGTCCAGCCGCCGGGAGAGGATGTCGCTGGTGGCGTCGGCCACCAGCGGGGCGGGGCAGTCCCGCGGAAAATCGTTCCAGCGGGTGCCGTAGACGGTGTTGTTGCTGGTGAGGTGGAGGAAGGCGGCGTCCGCCGGACAGTCCCGTACGGACACCTCCGGTATCCGGTCGAAGCCGCTGCCCTCGCTCCCGGCGACGGTCACGGCGGTGCCGTAACGGGCCCCCTCGCGCTGCGCCTGCTGGGCGAACAGGCCGGTCACGACGTACCCGGCGGTGCGGGTCGGTGACCGGCCGATGAGGTTGAGCGGCACGGCGGCGCACTGCATCCGGGCGCCGCCGTGCACGAAGAGCACATGGTGGTCCTCCGGGAGCCCGGTCAGCTCCCGGTACAGCGCCACGGTGGTGTCGAGCACCCCGGTGAAGCGGGGGTGCTTGTGGCTGATCTCGACGATCGAGGCACCGTCGCCGGCGTGCGCCGCGAACTCCTCGCGCACCCGCCGGGCCACCGGCCGGGGCAGCGTCGCGGGCCCCGCGGAGAAGTTGTACGCGTCCCGGGCGCCCCGGGGCTCCGGCGGCGTGCCGGAAGCGCCCCGCCGGTTCCCTGCCGCCTGCCGTCGGCCCATACCGCCGCCCTCCCGGTCGTCCGTACGTCCTCACGTGCGCGCCAGCCGCCCCGCCAACTCCCTCAACACATCCGCAGCCCCTCCACGAACGCCTCGATGCCCTCGGAACGGACCTGTGCCACAGCGTCCGTCGCCGGGCTCGTCCGGTCCCGAAGCCGCCGGGCCAGCGGTTCCAGCTCCTCGGCGGGCGCCACCGGGTCGCGGCGCAGCGACTCGGCCGCCAGGTCCAGGGCGCGCCGCCCCCACTCCGGCAGCGGCACCCCGGCGACCTCGGCCGCCCAGCCGCGGGTCTGGACCTCGGCGGCGGCCGTACGGGCGTCCTGGAGCGACCAGCCGCCGAACAGGTCGCGGCAGCCCTCGACGTCGCCCAGCCAGCCCAACAGGACGGCCAGCCACGCGAACGTCTCCTCCCGGTTCATCGTGGGCAGATGGCGGATCTCGACGAAGGTGCCGCGCCCGCCGTCCCGGAGCACCGCCTCGCCCCGGCCGGCCGCCACCGCCTCCAGCGCCTCGGCGACGGTGCACGACTCGTCCAGCCGCATCCGTACCCGTACCGCCGGCCAGCAGAAGACCAGGCCGGACGCCAGGTCGGCGGTGGTGCAGTGCAGGATGCGCTTGGTGCCGTCCGGGTCCACGAACTCGGCGTGGCCCGTCTCGGCGAACTGCCACGTCGTCAGCTCGGGCACCAGCGGGGTGTGCGGGACGCCGTGCCGGGTGACCTCGAAGATCGGCAGCGCCCACGCCTCGCGCATGTAGTCCGCCAGGCTGCCGTACAGGTGGCGGGGGTAGTGCAGGCGGTGGGCGAAGAACGGGTTGGTCTCGGACAGTTCCGTGTAGCCGCGCAGTCGCAGGGAGTGCCAGGGCTGCACCCGGCCGCCGAACACCGCCGAGTTGGCGCCCCACGCGAAGATCAGCGGCGTCATCTTGACGAGCGTGTTGCAGGCGTCGATCACCCGCGGCAGCGGGACGTCGACGTTGAACTGGACGGCGGCGAACCCGGGCCAGGCGTCGCTGGCGTAGTGGCCCGGGTACCGCTCGGCCTGGGCCAGCCACAGGTTGTAGTGCGCCTTGTCGGCCAGGTACGGGCCGCCGAGGGTCTCGGTGAGCGGCTGGCAGCCGTGTGCGAGGGCGGACAGCCCCTCGGCCGCCAGGGCCGGGAACACCACGTCGTCCAGCGTGCGGTGCCAGGCGGCCTTGGCGGCGGCGAACCCCTCTTCCGGCGGCAGGGCCGCCTCGACCGTGCAGACGCCGTAGTCGTTGCCCACGTCCAGGGTGCCGTGGTCGCGGGCCGACCGGGCGCCGACCAGCGTGCCGGTGGTGGCGTCGTGGTACGGGTCGAAGTCCGGGCGGGCGGCGAGCCGTTCGAAGACGGACCGGACGGCCGGGCGGTCGGCCGCGGCCCCCCGGCGGTCGACCACGGGCAGCTCTGACTCGATGCCGATCTTCATATTCCAGGCTCTCCGTCGGAAGAGGGGGCGTCGGTGGCGGGGCCACGCTAGGGCCCGGAGCCGGGCCTTCGCGGAACGCCGGGCCGCGCTTCACGCTTTACGGTGAACTCGACCCCGTCCCCGATCTTCAGCACCTGGCTCTGCGCGTCCGGCACACCGCCTACGTGCCGTCGGTAGGCGGCGATGACCTCGGCGTTCTTCTTCGGGACCAGGATGTTGTCGGCGACCACCAGCCCGCCGGGACGCAGCGCCGGCCAGCAGGCGTCGAAGTCCCGTACGTACAGCTCCTTCCAGTGGTCGAGGAGGACGAGGTCGACGGGGCCGGGCAGGGTGGGGACGAGGGCGGGCGCCTCCAGCGCGGTCAGTTCGACGACGTCGGCGAGCCCCGCCTCCGCCACGTTGTCCCGCTGCTCGGCCTGTTTCGCGGGGTCGACCTCGATGGAGTACAGGCGTCCGCCGGTGGCCCGTACCGCCTCGGCGAGCCAGAGGGTGGAGTAGCCGACCGAGCCGCCGACCTCCACGACCGTACGGGCGGCCATCGCCCTGACCAGCGTGTTCAGCAGCTGACCAACGTCCGGACCGACATCGAGCATGAAGGCCCCGGCGCGGTCGCGCAGGGCGGTGCCGCCCTGCGCGCGCAGCGCGTCCAGCTCCCGCTGCTCTTTGAGGGACCGTTCCTCCAGCCCCGCCAGGACAGCCGTGAACCGGATGTACGGGTCCGCCGGAACCGGCCCCATCAGCCGATCCCGAAGAAACGACGGGCGTTGTCGCACAGCAGCCGCCGCTTGGCCGCCTCGTCGATGTCCTCCCGGTCCGCCAGAGCCGTGACAGCCCCGGGGAACTTGGCGTCAAAATGCGGAAAGTCGCTCGCGAACAGCAGGTTCTCCGCCAGCCCCTGCTCGATCAGCATGGGCAGCAGCGGATCCTCCGGTTCCACCCCCAGGTAACACTGCCGCTTGAAGTACGTACTGGGCCGCTCGGGAAGCGGCGGCCGGTCCTTGGCGAACTGCTCGGCGTGATCGTCCATCCGGTTGAGCCAGAACGGGGCCCAGCCCGCCCCGCTCTCCATGAACGCGAACCGCACTCCGGGGAAGCGCTCCAGCACACCGCCGGTGATGAGCAGCATGACCGCCGTCATGTGCTCGAAGGTGTGGCTGACGAGGTGGCCCTGCATGGTGTCGTGGGTGCGTTCGGTGCCGATACGGGGGATACGGGCGACCCCGAACCCCTCGTGGAAGCAGACCGCCACGTCGTGTTCCTGACAAAACTCCCACAGCAGGTCGTACACCTGGTCGTCGACGTTGGTGCCGGCCACGGTGTTGGGCCGCAGGATGACGGTGCGCACCCCCTGCTCCAGGGCCCGGCGCGCCTCGTCCACCGCCAGCACGAGGTCGTGCTGCGGCAGCGCGGCAACCGGGAACAGCCGCTCCCGGTCCGCGGCGCAGTAGGCCAGCACCCAGTCGTTGTACGCCTTGGCGACCTCGTACGCGAACGCCGAACTGCGCAGGGCCGGAAGCAGCCCGAGCACCTTGGACGGGAAGATGTAGGCGCGGCTGATGCCCTCCCGCTCCATCGCGGCGAGCCGGTCCTTCGGATCCAGACCGCCGCGCCGCAGGGCGTCGAGCACGTCCACGGCGGCCGGATCGTCGAACTTCCAGCTGCCAGGGGTGTAGGTGGCCCCTTGAGAACCACCGAACCAGGCGGCCTGGGTCGGCCGGCCGTGAAAGGTGGACGAGGGCTGTTCGATGACCCGCCCCTCGGCAGTCAGCCGATCGTCCCGGTAGGACGGCATCCAGGCGGCATACTTCTCGGGTAACCTCCCCCGCCACCAGTCGTCGGAGTCGGGCAGCACGATGTGGCTGTCGGCGTCGATGACGGGGTAGTCACGATGAGCGACCATGTACCACTCCTTCGGGAGATCCCGGGAAGGTCTGTCGGTCGGCGCACCCGGCCCGCGGGTCCGCACACGCGCACTCAGGTCGGTGATGGTTGCCGATGGTTGGCGCGCCCGTACGGATGTCGTCCCCGCGTCCGAGACTCCGGACCATTGTGGCCGCCCCACGGGGAAAGGGAAGACCGCCGCTCGGTCAATGGAGTCTCAGGCGGTTGTTGGCGTCACTTCCGTACCGTTGGTGTCTTCTGTGGGTGGATGGTCCCCGATGAAGTAGGTTCAGCGCAGTCGACAGCCGCCTTTCCGCTGTCGCAGAAGAGGTAGTTGACCACGTGTCAGGTGGGCCGGAATGCTCGACAGCAAGGAAAAAACACCGGCCCTCCTGGTAACGCCGCTGGTCGCGTCCTGTGGTCCCCGCGTGGGCGGGGGTGGCCCCTCCAGCGGGACGTCGGTGGTGTTCAGCCCCTTGTGGTCCCCGCGCGCGGGGCCAGCCCAGCCGCCCTCCCCCCGGACCGCCTCAGTCCAAACAGAACTCATTCCCCTCCGGGTCGGCCATCACGATGAATCCGGCGCTCATCGGAGGAGCCGGCTCATGTCGGCGTACCCGTGTGGCTCCCAAGCCGACGAGGCGGTCGCACTCGGCCTCCAAGGCCGCCATACGCTCCTCGCCCTCCAGCCCAGGAGCCGCGCGGACGTCCAAGTGGACGCGGTTCTTGGCCGTCTTGCCCTCTGGCACCTGTTGGAAGAACAGGCGGGGGCCGTGTCCGTCCGGGTCCTCGATGGCGGATCTGGTGTTGCGCTCGCCTTCCGGTACGCCGATCCGCGCCAGGAAGTCGTCCCACGCGGCCAAGGGGTCGGCGCCCTCGGGCAGGTCGGCTCCGGGCGGGCCGGGGTGGACGTAGCCCAGCGCGTCGCGCCAGAAGGACGACAGGGTGCGCGGGTCGTGGGCGTCGAAGGTGAGTTGGAGGTGGCGGCTCATCGGGTTGCTCCGTTCGTTACGGGGTGTGTGGGCGGTTTCCGTCGAGTTCGGCGGCTGCCCATGGAGATACCGTGACACCTCTGGCGGACAGAATCGGTCCGCTATTGCGGGAGGGCGGGCGGCGTGGGTGGGGAAAGCGGTGGCGAGCGGGGGACGACGGAGCGGGTGCTCACCCTGCTCGGGCTGTTGCAGCAGCGTCAGACCTGGACCGGGCCCGAGCTCGCCGACCGGCTCGGGGTCACCCCGCGCACAGTACGGCGGGATGTGGAGCGGCTGCGCGCGCTCGGCTATCCGGTGCATGCCGTGCAGGGGGTGGGCGGCGGCTACCGGCTCGGCCGGGGGCAGGAGCTGCCGCCGCTGCTGCTGGACGATCAGGAGGCGATCGCCACCGCGGTCTCGCTGCTCGCCGGCGCGGACGGTGCGGTGACCGGCGCCGGGGAGGCCGCCCTCCGGGCGCTGACCAAGCTCGACCAGGTGCTGCCTGCCCGGCTGCGGCACGAGGTACGGGCGCTGTCCGGCTCGGTGGAGTCCTTCGGCGGAGGCCGGACGCCGGTCGATCCCGGGGTGCTGATGACACTGGCCAGGGCCTGCCGTGACGAGGTCGAGGCCGGGTTCGGCTACGCGTCCAAGGGCGATGTGCGGCAGCGGCGGGTCGAGCCCTACCGCCTGGTCGCCTCCGACCGGCGCTGGTACCTCCTCGCCTACGACCTCGACCGCGACGACTGGCGCACCTTCCGCGTCGACCGGATGACCGACGTGTCCGCCCGGACCTGGCGCTTTCGCCCGCGCGCGGCGCCTGACGCGGCAACGTATGTGCAGGAGGGCGTGGCGAGCCGGGTCTACGCGCACCAAGCGCGCTTCCTCGTGCGCGCGCCGGCCGACACGGTGCGTGCACAGATTCCGGCGTCGGCGGCGGTGGTGCGCGGGCGCGGGGACGGGCTGTGCGAGGTGCTCAGTGGCGCCGCGAGCCTCGACGCCATGCTCTTGCACGTACTTCTGCTGGGGCACGAGTTCGAGGTGCTCGACCCTCCGGAGCTCGGCAGGCGCTGTCACGTGCTGGCGCAGAGACTTCTGGCGGCGGGGGCGACGCCCCGCCCATGACGGAGGGGCTGGCGATTTGCCCGATATCGGGCGCTATCCGGCGTACCCTCGTGTGATCGCACCCGGCCGGGCCGCGGCCCGGGGCCGCTTCGTGTGCCTGTAGCCCGTTCGCCGCCAGCCGCTGGGAGAACGCTCATCCTTCGGGTCATTCGCCAGGTGCTACCCAGCAGCCCGGAGGGTGCCGCCCTGTGGGCGCCGGCGGTTGTCGGGCTCGGTGTCGGGCTGTGGGGGATCACGGGCCCCTCCGCGTGGACCGACGAGATCGTCACCATGGATGTGGCGCGGCGGTCCGGGGCGCAGTTGGTGGAGCTGCTGGGGCGGGTGGATGCGGTGCACGGGCTGTACTACGCACTGATGCACCTGGTCGGGCGGGGTGCCGGAGTCGACGAGTTCACGATGCGGCTGCCCTCGGCGGTGGCGGTGTCCGTCGCCGCGGCAGGGCTCTCCTGGCTGGGGCAGTTGCTCGGCGGGGTGCGGCTCGGGCTGTGCGCGGGGCTGCTGCTTGCCGTTCTGCCGACCGCGTCACGGTACGCACAGGAGGCCCGCTCGTTCGCCTTTGTGATGGCGGTGGCGGTGCTGGCCACGGGTGCCTTGGTGAAGGTCCTGTCGGGCGACTGGCGGTGGTCGGGTGCCTATGCCGTGCTGATCGCGCTGCTCGGGTGGTTCAACGTGCTGGGGCTGCTGCTGGTGGCCGCGCACGCGGTCACGGTGGTTCTGCGGCGTCCCGGTCGCCTCGTAGCCGTACGTGTGGTGTCAGCGCAGGCCGCGGGTGCCACCGCCGTAGTTCCGCTGCTGGTCCTCGGGTTCTCGCAGCGCTCCGCCGTGGGTGAGGCCGCGCCGGTCACCGGCGGAACCCCGTACGACTTCCTCACCTGGCTGCTCACGCCCGGCCAGGGCACGCTGCCCGGCGCTCTGAAGCTGCTGCTCATTCCTACGGCCCTCGTCACCGTGGCTCTTCTTGCGGCCCGGCGACGCATGACTCCGTCCCTGGTCCTCGCCGTCGGCGTGCCGTGGCTGGTCGTGCCTCCGCTGGTTCTTCTGGTCGCGTCTCTCGCCGAGCCGCTGTTCGCCGCCCGGGCCGGCCTGGCACCGGCTTACCGGCGCGGCGTGCACGGTCTGGAGATCGTTCTGTATCGACGGTGACCGGACGCACTGGTCCGAGCCGCTGCGGCGGCCGTCGAACGCCCCGCCCGCCCCGCCCGTACGGCGCTCAGCGTTCGAAGCGGACCGTCGAGACGACGTAGACCACGGGCTGGCCCGGTTCGTCGAAGTTGACCGTGATGTTCTGGCTCGGGTGGGGGTCCTCGGCCTTGAGGGAGGTGCCGGCCCACTGGCCGCCGCTGAGGTCCCAGCCGACCTTCGCCGCCTGCGCGCCGGTGATGGTGATCTCGCCGTCCTTGAGGGCGTCGCGGCTGGTGCCGATCCACTTCAGGTAGTGGTCCAGGCCCCAGTCGTTGGTGCGGAACTGGACGTACAGGGAGCTGCGGTGCCAGGCGTTCGACTCGTAGTAGTAGACCGGTGTGGCACCGGTCGGGACCGGGACGTTGTAGATGCGCTGCTGCACCTTGGAGGGGTAGTCGTTGTAGAGGCCGGTGGAGGCCGCTTCCTCCTCCTTGCTCTGGCCGCTGTCCCGGCTCTGCTCGGCGGAGATGACGATGTAGCCCGCCGGAATGGCGATCAGCAGGAAGATCACCAGCGCGGTGAGCCAGCGGCGGCGCCGGCTCGGCCGGGGGGCGGCGGACGCGCCGGCCGAGGGCGCGGGCGGGGGGCCCGACGGGGGACCGCCCGGCGGCCCGGTCGGCGGCTCCGGAGGCTCAGGCGTCTCGCGCGCCGTCCGGCCCGCCCCGGGCGAGGCCGGATCGTGTTCCTCGGTCATGGGTGGGGTGTCCAGCTCCGTCATCGCCGGCCCGATCGTTCGTACCTCTCATAGCGTTCCACGCGCCGGCGGTTGGCGCGCCGGAAGCGGCGGGCCACCAGGCGTGCCAGGTCGGCGGCGCCGACCATGCCGGCCTCGGGGCCCAGCTGTGCCTTGGCGATACGGGCCTCGGGGCGGTAGCCGCGGCCGGTCAGGGTGCGCCGGAAGGCGTCCCGGGCCGGGCCGATCAGCAGGTCGTCGGCGGCGCTGACGCCGCCGCCGATCACGAAGCAGGAAGGATCCAGCGCGGCGGCCAGATTGGCGATGCCGACGCCCAGCCACTGCCCGATGTCCTGGAGGAGTTCGACGCACATGGCGTCGCCCTCGCGGGCCAGCTCGGTGATCAGCGGGCCGGTGATGTCGGTGACGCGGCCGCCGACCCGGTCGATGATGTTGTACGCGACCGGGGAGTCCGCGGCGGCCAGCTCGCGGGCCTCGCGGACCAGGGCGTTGCCGGAGCTGTACTGCTCCCAGCAGCCGCGGTTGCCGCACGGGCAGCGGTGCCCGGCCGGCACCACCTGCATATGGCCGAACTCGCCGGCCACCCCGTACTTGCCGCGCTTGACCGCGCCGTCCTCCAGGATCGCGCCGCCGATGCCGGTACCGAGCGTGATCATCACGAGGTGGTCCTCGCCGCGGCCCGCGCCGAAACGCCACTCGGCCCAGGCGGCCGTGTTGGCGTCGTTGTCGACCATGACGGGGACCGCCAAGCGGCCCGCGAGGCGGTCCCGCAGCGGCTCGTTGCGCCAGTTCAGGTGGGGTGCGAAGAGGACGGTGCTGCGTTCGGCGTCGACCCAGCCGGCCGCGCCGATGCCCACCGCGTGCACATCGTGCCGGTCGGAGAGGTCCAGCACCAGTTCGGTGATGACGTCCTCGACGACCTTGGGGCTCTTGGACTTGTCGGGCGTCTCGGTACGGACCTTCTCCAGGATCATGCCGTCCGCGTCGACGACGCCGGCCATCACCTTCGTCCCGCCGATGTCGATGCCGACGGTCGGCACGCGCGGCGCGCTCAGGTGGGAGCGCCGCTCGCGGGTGCCCACCGTGCGCAGCACGGTCGCTCTGGCGGATCCTCGGTGCACCCGGTCCCGGTACGTGCTCATCGACCCACCTCTTCGCCGTTGCGGTGGCGGCGGCTGCGTGCTCGCAAGAGTCGTCTCGTCCCTGCGGGTGTCGGGAGGCCGGGGCCTCGGGCGTGCGTGGTCCGGTGTCGTGCTCGTGCGGTGCCGTACGCGTACGGGTCCCGCTCGTACGGTGCCGTACGCATACGGGTCCCGCTCGTACGGTGCCGTACGCATACGGGCGCTCGCGGGGCCGGGCCCCGAGGGCGCGCGGTGGCCGTGCCGGCGGCGGTGACGTGCACGGTCCGGTGCGATTGTGCCCTAACAGCGGTACCCGGCGCATGGCGGCGCGGGCCCTTCGGAACCCGCGCCACCGCCCGTGGCCGCCCCGCTCAGTGCGTGGGGTGGCCGCCGAGGTGGCTGGGCTCGGGCGCGCGGGCCAGCTCGTGGCTGAGCTGTTCCAGCTCGCTGCCGCCCGCCATCTGGCGCGTCAGCTCGTCCAGGGCGATCTCCGACCTGGTGTGGCGGCCGGCCATCGTCCCGCGCTTGAGGAGGACGAAACGGTTGCCCACGAGGTAGGCGTGGTGCGGATTGTGGGTGATCAACACCACGCCGAGCCCGGCGTCCCGCGCGGCCGCGACGTACTTCAGGACGACGCCGGACTGCTTGACGCCGAGCGCCGCCGTGGGCTCGTCCAGGACCAGCACCTTCGCGCCGAAGTAGACAGCGCGGGCGATGGCCACGCACTGCCGCTCGCCGCCGGAGAGGGTGCCGATGGGCTGGTCCACGTCGCGCAGGTCGATGCCCATGCGCAGCAGCTCGGCGCGGGTGGTCTCGCGCATCAGCTGGACGTCGAGCCGCTTGAAGGGGCCGACGCCCTTGGTGGGCTCGGAGCCGAGGAAGAAGTTGCGCCAGACCGGCATCAGGGGGACGACGGCCAGGTCCTGGTAGACGGTGGCGATCCCGCGGTCCAGCGCCTCGCGCGGGGAGGACAGCCGGGTCTCCTCGCCCTCGATCGCGAAGCGGCCCGCGTCGTGCTGGTGCAGCCCCGCGATGATCTTGATGAGGGTGGACTTGCCCGCGCCGTTGTCACCGAGCACGCAGGTGATCTCCCCCGCGTGCACCTCCAGCGAGACACCTTCCAGGGCCTTGACGTTGCCGTAGAACTTGCTGACGTCCGCCAGCTCCACGAGGGGCGGGGCGGTGTCGGCGGCCGACGGGGCGTCGGTGGCCGGTGGGGCGTCCATGGCGGGTGAGGCGTCCGTGGCGGGCGAGGCGCCGGCCGCGGGCTTGTCGGGGGCTTCGTCCGGGGTTCTGCTCAAGGGTTCGCCCGGGTTGTCACCCGGATCACTGTCCCGCGCCTCGTCCGGATTCTTGTCCCGCGCCTCGTCCGGATCCCTGTCCGGCGCTTCGCCCGGATCCCTGTCCGGCGCCTCACCCGGAATCCCGCCCGGAGCTTTGTCCGGATTGCTCATTTCGTCGCCTCCGCGCGCTTGCGGACCCATGCGTTCAGGAGCGTGGCCAGCAGCAGCATCGCTCCGAGGAAGAACTTGTACCAGTCCGGGTTCCACTGGGCGTACACGATGCCCTTGCTGGCCATGCCGAAGATGAAGGCGCCGACGGCCGCGCCGATCGCCGAGCCGTAGCCGCCGGTCATCAGGCAGCCGCCGACCGCGGCGGCGATGATGTAGAGGAACTCGTTGCCGACGCCGTCGCCGGACTGGATCGCGTCGTACGAGAACAGCAGGTGCTGCCCGGAGATCCAGGCCGCCAGCGCGACCCCCATGTACAGGCCGATCTTGGTCTTGGTGACCGGGACGCCGACCGCCCGCGCGGCGTCGGAGCCACCGCCCACCGCGAAGATCCAGTTGCCGACGCGGGTGCGCAGCAGGACCCAGGTGGCGAGCGCGACCAGGCCGATCCACCACAGGATGGTGACCTGGATGTCCACCCCGCCGACGCTCAGATGGGAGGCGAAGAGCGCCCGGGCCGAGTCGAAGCCCTCCATGTCGGCGATGGACTTCGTCGAGACGGTGCCGCTGATCAGCTTGGTGAAGCCGAGGTTGAGGCCGGTCAGCATGAAGAACGTACCGAGCGTGATGATGAAGCTGGGCAGCTTGGTACGGGTCAGCAGGAAGCCGTTGAAGACTCCGATGGCCAGGGTGACCAGCAAGGACACCCCGACGCCGACCCACACGTTCGCGGTCATCTGATAGCTGAACATCGACGAGACCAGCGCCGAGCTGACGACCATGACACCGGCCGACAGGTCGAACTCACCGCCGATCATCAGCAGCGCCACCGGCACGGCCATGATGCCGATCGTGGACGACGCGTACAGCACGGTGGAGAGGCTGGACGCCTGCAGGAACGTGTCGGCGGCGAAGGAGAAGAAGAGGAAGACGGCCGCGGCGCCGACCACCGCGCCCAGCTCGGGACGGCTCATCAGGCGGCGCGCCGGTGAACGGTGCACCAGACGCTCGTCCGACCCCTTGCCGCCCCGCGGTCCGCTGTCCTTCACGGGGGTCTCCGCGGTGCTCATCGGGTCCCCCGCTTCGTGTACTCCTGCAGGGCCGCCGCGTCCTTCTTGGTGATCACCTGGGGGCCGGTGAAGACCGGCTTGCCGCCACCGAGGACGTCGGCGTTGTACTTGTAGAGCCACAGCAGGTCGACGGCCTGGTAGCCCTGGAGGTACGGCTGCTGGTCGACGGCGAAGCCGAGCGAGCCGTCCTTCAGACCGTCGGCGACCTTGGCGTTCAGGTCGAAGGTGTCGATCTCGGCGTCGCTGCCGGCCTGCTCCTTGGCCTTGACGGCGGTCGGCGCGAACGGCGCGCCCAGCGTCACCACGGAGTCGATGCCGCGGTCCGACTGGAGCTTGGCCTCGATGGTGGACTGGACGTCGGGCATGTTGGTGCCCTCCACGTACAGCTTCTGCATCTCGCCCTTGAACGTCTTCCGCGCGCCGTCGCAGCGCTGCTCGTGGCCGACGTTGCCCTGCTCGTGCAGGACGCACAGCGCCTTCTTGCGGCCCCGCTCGTTCAGCTCCTCGCCGACGGCCTCGCCGGCCACCGTCTCGTCCTGGCCGATGTGGGTCAGGGCGCCGTAGGCCTTGGACGCCTCGGCGCCGGAATTCACGGTGATCACCGGAATGCCGGCCTTCTCGGCCCGGGCGACCACGTCCTTCATGGCGTCGGGCTTGGCCAGCGTGACGATCAGCCCGTCCACCTTCTGGTCGATGTAGGACTGCACCAGCTGGCTCTGCCGCTGCGCCTCCTTGTCGTGCCCGTAGACGAACTTGATGTTGTCCTTGTCGGCGGCCTGCCGGGCGCCGTTCTGCACGATGTCCCAGAAAGTGTCGCCGTCGCCCGAGTGGGTGACCATGGCAAAGGTCCACCTCGGGGTGTTGACGGCCGCCTTGCCGCCCGCGGTCTGGGCGGCGCGCGCTTCCTCGGCGCGCTTGCCGCCGGTGCTGCTGCACCCCGCCAGGGACGCGGCGAGCACCGCTGCCAGCACCGCGGTCACCGCGCGTACCCCTGTCCGAACCCTTGCCACGAGGTCGAGCCCTTCTCGTTGCTGTTGCTGCTGCTGTCACTGTGCGCCCGGGGCGCTGTGCCGGGTTTGGGCCGAAAATGATCGGTCCCGGCCGCCCAAGTATCCGTTACGCCTGTTCCGCGTGGGGTCATCGGGTCCCGCGCCCCGGGTACTCCGGCGGCCCGGGGCGGTCAGCGCCGGATCACCGGGAGCCGGGCCTGGCGGACACGGACGGTCCGGGGCTCGCCGGTGGTACGGGCCGTGCGCGCGGTACGCCTCATGGGGCCGCCCTCTCTCCCGTGCCGCCCGACGGCGGCTGGAGGAGTTCTAGCGGCGCGCACCGAGCCCCGTCAATGCTTTGTCAGAACATTCTTACCCGGCGTGGTCCGGGCGGCCGGTTTTCCGGCGTGCGGCACAGCGGCAGCTCAGGGCCGTACGAGGTATCGGACCTCCGGCACGCGGCGCGCTCAAGGCCGTACGAGATACCGCCTCTCCGGCGCGCGGCGCACTCAGGGCCGTACGAGCAGCTGGAACTCGAAGGCGTACCGCGAGGCGCGGTAGACGTGTGAGCCGAATTCGACCGCGCGGCCCGTGTCGTCGAAGGTCGTACGCTGCATCGTCAGCAGGGGCGCGCCCTCGGGCTCGCCGAGGCGCTCCCCCTCCCCGGCCGTCGCGGCGCGCGCGCCGACGGACTGACGGGCGCTGTGCAGGGTGATGCCGGCCGCCCGCATCAGGCGGTACAGGCCGGTCTCCTCCAACCGCTCGGTGCTGAGATCGATCAGCCCGGCGGGGAGATGGTTGCGCAGGTGGGCGACGGGCTCACCGTGGGTGAACCGCAGCCGCTCGACGAGCGCCACCTCGGCGCCCTCCGCGACCCCGAGCGCGGCGGCGACCTCGGCCGTGGCCTCGGTCGTGGTGTTCAGCAGCACGCGGGTGGCGGGCTTCTGCCCGGCGGCCTCCAGGTCGTCGTAGAGGCTGCTCAGCTCCAGCGGGCGCTTGACCTGGCTGTGCACGACCTGCGTACCGATGCCGCGGCGCCGTACCAGCAGCCCCTTGTCCACCAGCGACTGGATGGCCTGGCGGACCGTCGGCCGGGACAGCCCGAGGCGTCCGGCCAGCTCGATCTCGTTGCCGAGCAGGCTGCCGGGGGCCAGCTTGCCGGTCTCGATCGCCGCTTCCAGCTGCTGGGACAGCTGGAAGTACAGCGGGACCGGGCTGCTCCGGTCCACGCTGAACCGGACGGGGCTCTCGGCGCCCTTGGAGTCTGTATCGCGTTTCCCCACGGGCGGGAGCGTATCCGGCCGCGAAGATGACGGGAAGTCCAGAGGTCACATTGTCCGGACAATCACGTCCGGTGCTGGTACGTACCAGCACTTTCAGCCACTGTTATCACCCCTGTCACCTCTGTCACCACCTCTGTCACCATCACCACCACCGTCTTCCCCTCACTTCGCCATCCAGGCGTCCTCGTACTTCCTGTACGTGCCGTCGTGCTTCGCCAGGTGGACCCACTGGTCCACGTACGCCTTGAACGGGAAGTCGGCGCGCGGTACGGCGTATGCCTTCTCGGAGAAAGTGAAGGGCCGGTCGGGATGGACCGCGCACAGCTCAGGGTGGATCTTGGACTGGTAGCGGGTCTCGCTCGCGTCGGTCATCATCACGTCCGCCCGGCCCGCGATGATCTCGTCGAAAATGGTGGTGTTGTCGGGGTGCGGCTTGATGGTCGCGCGCTTGATGACGGAACGGGCGAACTGTTCGTTGGTGCCGCCCGGGTTGACGACGACGGTGACGCCGGGGCGGTCGATCTCGTCCAGCGTCCGGTACGTGTCCCGGTCCGCGCAGCGGACGATGGGGGTCTTCCCGTCCGTGCGGACAGGCTCACTGAAGGCCGCCTTCCGGGCACGCGGCAGAGTGATCGACACGCCGCCCATGGCGATGTCGCAGCGCCCCGCCGCCAGATCGTCGACCAGCTTCGCCCAGGTCGTGGGCACGTACTTGGGCTCGGCGTCCAGACTCCGGGCCAGGTCGCGGGCCATCGAGATGTCCACGCCGCGGTACGCCCCGGACGCGGGGTCGCGGTGGGTGAAGGGGCGGTAGTCGCCGGTGGTGCAGACGCGGAGGACACCGCGACGGGGAATGATGTCGAGGAGGGAGGCGGGGACGGGAGCGGGGTGCTGCGTGGGGTGCGCGGCGGTGGCCGGCCGGTCCGGGTGGGTGGTCCGGGCCACCGGAGCGGTCGTCGGTGCGGCCGTGGTGAGGGCGAGGACGCAGGTCAGGACGGAGAGGATTACAGCGCGGCGCATGGGGCGGCTCCTGTACGCGGCGGGGGCGTGGGCGACGGGCGGAAACAGGCGGAACGGGCCGTCAGCGTGGCAGAGGGCCGGACGGGAGTGAAGGGCGCGACCGGCTGGTGGGACGACTCCCCGGCCCTCACCCCGCCTCGGCGGCCCAGTGCTCACGGGCGATGCCGGGGTGGGCGGTGAGCGCCGCGGCCGGGCTCCGGTCCTTGTGCCGTACGAGGTGGACGCCGAGCGCGGGCCGACAGGTCCACGGCGGCACGGCCACCTCGCCGCGCGCCACCTCGCCGCGCGCCGCCCCGTCCGCCACCGCGACGGCGGGCAGCAGCGCCACACCGGGATCGGCAGCGGCGCAGCGCTTGAGGGCCTCCACGCTCAGTAAGTCCGTCACGGCCGGCCGGGCCCCGCCGACCGCAACTCCCGGCCCATCAGCTCGCACTGGGCGCAGGTGTGGTTCATCAGCAGGAATGTCCGCGTGGCCAGGTCGGCGGTACGGACGCGGGCGGCGCGTTCGCGGCCGTCGCGGCGCTGACCGCGCTCTTCGTCCCGGGTGGTGCGCGCCTGCGGCCCGGCGGGCGGGTGCGGCGGGCACGTCCGGTCGATGCGCCCAGCGACATGCCTTCACGCTCGCAACCGTGACCGAACTGTCCGCGCCGTAGTCGGCTTGGCCGCATTTCACCCTGTGTGCCGGACTGCCGCGTGGCGAGGGTGGGAAGCCTGTGCCGGTCGCGCACGGTCATCGCTCGACGCGCTCCGTGAGAGAGGACGTCCGTTGATGGCTCCGCTCCCGGTCCAGCCCGGCACATACAAGATCCACGCGCACGTCATCGGCCCCAGCAGTCTGCTGACGGCCACCAAGTACGCCGTCAAGCACGGCACCCCCGTCATCACCGACCGCTCCAACCCGCTCCCGATCGAGCAGGAATGGATCACCGACCGCTCCGAGGCCGGGCAGGAGACCCAGGCCGGCTCGCCGTACGTGATCCACCTCGCCTACCAGCCTGCCGCGGGCATCGTCGTGCCCGAGGACGAGGTCTACGTCAACAGCGTGCCGCGTCCCGAGTGGGCGCGGTTCACCTTCGAGGCGGTCCTCGGCGGCGTCAAGATCCTGTCGGACAAGGGGCTCGCCCTGCGTGCCGGGCACCGTGGCGCGCAGCCCGAACTCGTGACGCCGGAGCCCGAGTTCCAGGAGACCTGGACGCTGGAGTACCCGGGCCCGATCGAGACGACGGAGTAGTCACGCCGGTGCGGAGCCCGCGGCTCAGCGCGGGCCCCGCACCTCGCCGTGCCGCGCTTCCAACCGGCCGGCCGGCCGTACCGTTCTAGCGCCAGCGCACCGGCAGTTGCTGGGGTCCGCGGATCGTCATGCCCGGCCGCCAGGTCAGCGCGTCGTGGCCGGCGTCCAGTGCCAGGCCGGGGCAGCGCTCCAGGAGGGTGCGGACCGCGATACGGCCTTCCATACGGGCCAGTGGGGCGCCGAGGCAGAAGTGGATGCCGTGGCCGAAGGCGACGTGGCCCCGCGTCTCGCGGGTGATGTCGAAGGTGTCGGGGGCCTCGAAGCGTTCGGCGTCGCGGCCGGCCGCCGCCAGGCCGACGATCACGATGTCCCCGGCCGGGACGACCGTGCCGCCGATCTCGACGGGCTCGGTGGCGAACCGCCAGGTGGCGTTCTCCACGGGGCCGTCGTAGCGCAGCATCTCCTCCACCGCGTTGTCGAGGAGGGAGAAGCCGTCGCGCAGGGCGGCCAGTTGCGCGGGGTGCCGGAGCAGCGCGCGTACGCCGTTGGAGATCAGGTTGACGGTGGTCTCGTGGCCGGCCACCAGGAGCAGGAAGGCCATGCCGAGGAGTTCCTGCTGGGAGAGCTGGTCGCCGTCCTCGTCGCTCGTGCGCACCAGAGCGCTCAGCAGGTCCTCGCCCGGCGACCGCCGCTTGGCCTCGATCAGGCCGTCCAGGTACGCGGCCATGTCGCGGGCGGCGGCCATCGCCGCCTCGTGGCTGGTCGGTGAGACCAGTTCGTTGGACCAGACGCGGAAGGTCTCCCGCTCGATGTCGGGTACGCCGAGCAGTTCGCAGATGACGGTCATCGGGAGCGGGAAGGCGAGCGCTTCGACGAGGTCGGCGCGGCCGTCGGGGGCGGCCAGCATGGTGTCCAGGAGTTCGTCGGTGATCTGCTGGACGCGCGGGCGCAGCGCCTCGACGCGGCGGGTGGTGAACTCGCGGGCCACCAGCTTGCGCAGGCGGGTGTGCTGCGGCTGGTCGGCGTCGAGCATGTTCATCAGGCGCCACTCGGCGTCCTCGTCGGGGCTCAGGAGGGGAGCGGCGGAGCGGGTCCAGTCCTTGGCGAGGCGGGGGTCGGCCAGTGCGGCCCGCACCTCCTCGTAACCGACCACGAGCCATACGTCCATGGCGTCGGCCTCGGCGACGCGGACCCGGTGGACCGGGCCCTGGGCGCGCAGCTTGGCGTAGTACGGGTGGGGGTCGGCGACGAAATCCGGGCCATATGCGTTCAGGTCGATGATTTCCGGCATGGTCTGTCCGCCCCTCGTAGACGTTTTCGTCACCGTACGTTCACGGGGGACGGGCGGCATCGGCCCCACGGAGGAGCCGGGGGCCCCGGCATCCTCCGTACGGAGTGCTTCGCCTGCGGTACTGCCGCGGGCGGGCCTCAGACTTCGTAGAGGCCCGGCGTCCCCGGCCCGGCGGACGGCTGCGGCGCGGCGTCGGCGAGGCGGGCGAGCAGGTCGGCGGCGCGCTTGGCGACCGTCTCGCGGTCGCCTTCCGAGAGCGCCGTGCCCATGCCCACGGCCACCGCGCCGGCGGCTATCCACTCGGGCGCGGTCTCGACCGTCACCCCGCCGGTGGGCAGCACCGGCGCCTGCGGCAGGGCGGCGCGTACGTCACGGAGCCAGTCCGGGCGGTGCGCGGAGGCGGGGAAGAGCTTGAGCGCGTCGGCGCCGAGCTCCAGGGCGCGCACCATCTCGGTGGGGGTGGCGACGCCCGGGAAGACCGGTACGCCGTAGCGGTGGCCGGTGCGGATGACCTCGGCGTCGAGGCTGGGCGAGACCAGGAAGCGGGCGCCGGCGTCCACCGCCATCCGCGCCGAGACGGCGTCCAGGACCGTGCCGGCGCCGATGACGGCGTCGTTGCCCAGCTCGCGGCTGAGGGTGGTGACCGCCTCCAGCGCGAACGGCGTGGTCAGCGATATCTCCAGGCTGGTGATCCCGGCGGACAGCAGGGTGTCAGCGGTGGCGCTGGCCTCGTCGTAGGTCTCGCTGCGCACGACGGCGAAAACACGCTGCGCCAGAGCGGCCCGGGTGATCTCCCAGCGGTACACGGCAGTTCGCCGCCTTCCTTAGTCTCCATCGCCAAACCCGTCGCGGTACGCCCGCGGAACGGCCGGGCACACGGCGTCTCCTGGGCCGTGCAGCGTCGCAGGTGACCACACCTCCCGGTCCCTTTGCCACCGTTGCCCGCCCATTCGTCGTTTCTACCGAAACGCTACCGGGGACCACTGACAATCCTCTCGCGGGGGTACGTCCCGGTGCCCACCGAACGCCGGGAACCGGCCCGGCGGCAGGGCCGCGGCACCCACGGTGACGGCTTCGGGGCCGAGCTGCCCCGGTTCGATGACGGTGCGCGTGAAGGGGCGGCGGAGCGCGTACGCTGCCGCGGCGGCCCGTACGGAGGGCAGCAGCCGGGTGCCAGGAGCAGTCCGGCCCCCGCCCGCTCGCGCCCCGTCCGCCCCGTCTCCCACCACCGTTCCGGCAGCGCCTGGGCGCCGACGTACGCCTCCAGGCAGCCGCGCGCCCCGCAGCGGCACTGGCGCCCGCCGACCCGCATCGCGAGGTGCCCCCACTCGCCCGCGCTGCTGGCGGCACCGCGGTACGGCATGCCGTCGGACACCACCAGGCGCCGGGGCCGATAGGCGTGATGACGTCGGGGCCAATGAGCGTGATGACGGCGTTGTCCGCGCCGCGTCCGGCGCCGAACCTCATCTCGGCGCGGCCCAGCGCCTTGGCGCCGTTGTCGAGGAACAGCGGCAGGCCGGTGAGGGGCGGGCCGCAGGCGCGCAGCATGGCTTGCAGCGGCACGGCGTCCCAGCCGACGGTCTGGCCGTGCACGACAGCGCCGTCGTCCGAGCCGACCACGCCCGCCTCCTCCACCAGCCCCTGGGCGGCCGGTTCGCCCACGCCGTTGCTGATCGCGGAGCACCGGGCCCGGGACCGGGGCGAGGGCAGCGGCGGCTGAACGGGCGACGGCGGAGGCCGGGACACCGCCCCGGCCTCCGCCGCGCCGACCGGCTGATCGTTTCAGCAGCTGTCGGCTGATCGTTTCCGCAGCCACTGACCGATCACGTCGGCACCTGCCGGCCGATCGTTTCAGCAGCTCCGGTCGACCAGGTCGAACGACTTGTAGTGGTCGGCGGTGTAGTAGTCCTCGTTCTTCTTCTCACCGGTCACGATGCGCCGGGCTCCGCGGTCCGGGGAGCCCGGCGTCTTCACGGTGTACTCGTGGTAGTAGCCGCTCTGCTGCTTGGGGAGGATGCCCTCCCGGTTGCTGAAGACCGTGCCGTCCTTCGGGTACGGGAAGGGGCCGCCCTTGGCGATCAGGCCCAGCGTGTCGTGGGCCTGCGAGGGAAGCTTCGAGTAGCAGATGTCGCCGACCGCGTTGATGTGCGCGGCCGGGCGGACGGTGGCCGTGTGCGCCACGGGGGCGGCGGCCGTCGTGGTGGGTGTGGCTGCGATGGCGGGCCCGCCGACGAGGAGGGCCGACGCGAGGGCGCCGACGGCGCCTAACCGGGTGATGCGTGGGGGGATCTTCATGGACCCAGCATGACGCGCGTAGACAGGTACCTGTCAATGCCAAGGAGCGGATGTTTCCCATGAGTTCACCGGAAACCACCCGGCCGAGCGAGCGGAACGCCCGGAAATGATCCACTTGCCTGTGAGGCAAAACTTTTGCCCGAGAGGCGAAACCTGGCTATACCGGGTACATGAGCGACACCGCTGCCGAGCCCGCCACCGGCGAACTGCCCGAGGACCTGCCCTCCGTCGCGCCCCGGCTGCGCGAGCTGCGGCGCCGTACCGGCCTCACGCTGGAGACCGCCGCCCGGCGGGTAGGCCTGTCGCCCGCGCACCTGTCGCGGCTGGAGACCAACCAGCGCCAGCCGTCGCTGCCGATGCTGCTCGCCCTGGCACGTATGTACGGAACAACGGTATCCGATCTGCTGGGCGAGACGGCGCCGGAACGGGACCCGGTCATCCGGGCCGGCCGCGCCGAGCCGTCCGAGGCGGGCGGCTGGACGTACTGGACCCTGGGCGGCGCAGGACGGGCCATGCAGGCGCTGCGGGTGCATGTGCCGCAGCGCGCGCAGGGCGACCTGGTGCGGGTGCACCCGGGCGAGGAGTGGCTCTACGTCCTCAAGGGGCGGCTGCGGCTCACGCTCGGCGAGACGGCCCACGTCCTCGACCCCGGTGACGCCGCCCACTTCGACTCGCTGACCCCGCACCGCATCGCCGCCGCCACCCGAGGCGGCACGGAGCTGCTGTTCGTCCACACGCTGCTGCAGAGCGGCGCGGCCGAGCTGTGCCTCGGCGACACCGCTCCGCGCCGCGGCCTGTGACCGAGGAAGGAACCTCTGCCATGTCCGACGACCCGACCCCCCAGGCCGTCCCCGAAACCGCCCCCGCCCCCGCGCGCAAGTACGTGGAGAACAAGCCGCCGCGCGGCGTCTACGTGCGCGTCTTCATCTACGTCGTGGCCACCCATGTCCTGCTGGCCTTCATGAGCATCATCTTCATCATCGCGAAGAACCGCTGAGGCGCCGCCGCCCGGATCTTCGAACGGGACGCCATCGCCCGGGCCACCGGGCGGGACGCCACCGACGTCCTGCCGGCACACCCCCGGTGCACACCGGGGCCCCATCGGAACATCCCTCCACCCGGCGCAAAAGTCCATTGTCCTCCGCCCGCCACGGGTGAACCCTGCTGTCGCTCGCAGCGCACGCACCACGGCAGATCCGCGCACCTCGTGGCACCGAGGAGGACTCGAAGGATGCACCGTACGCGCACCGTGGCCACCGCCGCCCTCGCCCTGGCCCTGGCCGCCGTCCCGCTGACCGGCCCGCCCGCCGGGGCCGCCGGTCAGCGGGACGGCGGCGGACGGGACAGACCGCCGTCCGCCGGGCCTGCCATCAGCCCGGCACCGCAGTCCGTCCGCGCCCTCGGCGGCCGGGTCACCATCACCCCGACCGTCACGGTCGTCGCCGGCCCGAAGGCCGACGGACCGGCGCTGGAGGTCGTCGAACGGTCACTGAAGCGAGCCGGCGCCGACCGGGTCGTACGGGCCGGGAAGGCGGGCCACGGCCTGACCGTGTACGTGGACGGCCCGGGCGCCGACCGCACCCTGGCGGACCTCGGCGCGCGCGGCACCGCCGGGCTGCCCGCCGAGGGGTACGCCCTCGCCGTCGGTGACGGCCGGATCGCCTTGGCCGGCGCGGACGCCACCGGCACGTACTACGCCGCCCAGTCACTGCGCCAGCTCCTCCCGCACCGCGACCGCCCCGGCGCCCGCATACGCGGCACCGCCGTACGCGACTGGCCCGCCACCCCGCTGCGCGGCGTCATCGAGGGTTTCTACGGCACCCCCTGGTCGCACGCCGCGCGCCTGGACCAGCTCGACTTCTACGGCGCGCACAAGATGAACACGTACGTCTACTCGCCGAAGGACGACCCGTACCTGCGAGAGAAGTGGCGCTCCCCCTACCCGGCGGAGCAGCTCGCGCAGATCAAGGAACTGGTCGACCGCGCGCGGGCCCGGCACGTCGAGTTCAGCTACGCGCTCTCCCCCGGCCTGTCCGTCTGCTACAGCTCGGACGCCGATCTCAAGGCGCTGACCGGCAAGTTCCAGACGCTGTGGGACATCGGCGTACGGACCTTCGCGGTGCCGCTGGACGACATCAGCTACACGGACTGGAACTGCGCCGCCGACAGAGAGCGGTTCGGCACCGGCGGAGGCGCCGCCGGAAGCGCCCAGGCACACCTCCTCAACCGGGTGAACCGCGAGTTCATCGCCGCCCACCGGGACGCGGGGGCGCAGCCGCTCCAGATGGTGCCGACCGAGTACTACGACGTGAAGGCGACGCCCTACAAGGCGGCGATGAAGGAACAGCTCGACCCGGACGTGCTCGTGGAGTGGACCGGTGTGGGGGTCATCGCGCCGGTGATGACCGTCGCCCAGGCAGACGCGGCCCGGCAGGTCTTCGGGCACCCGATCCTGACCTGGGACAACTACCCCGTCAACGACTACGTGACGAATCGGCTGCTGCTCGGGCCCTTCAGCGGGCGTGCGAAGGGGCTGCCCGGGCGGCTGGCGGGGATCACCGCCAACCCCATGATCCAGCCCGCCGCCTCCAAGATCGCCCTGTTCACGGTCGCCGACTACGCGTGGAACGACGGCGCCTACGACGCCCGCACCTCCTGGGCTGCGGCGCTCAAGGAACTCTCCGGCGGCTCCGCACGCACCGAACGGGCCCTGCGCGCCTTCGCCGACGCCCACTACGGCTCCGCCCTCAACCCTCAGCAGTCCCCCGAACTGGCCGCCGCCGTACGCCGTTTCTGGGCCGGCGGGAGCGCGAAGGCCCTGGACGCGGCCCTGCGCACGCTCCAGCGCGCACCGGGAGTGCTACGCGACTCCCTCCCCGACCGCGGCTTCGTCGCCGACAGCGGGCCCTGGCTCGACGCGACCGCCGCGTGGGGCGGCGCCGCCCGCACGGCGCTGCGCATGGTCCAGGCGTCGCGCGCGGGTGACGACGCGACGGCCCAGCGGCTGCGGACCCGGCTCGCGGCACAGGTCGCGGACGCGAAGTCGTACGTCTATGTCGACATGAACGGCAAGCGCGTGCCCGTCCTCGTCGCCAACGGTGTGATCGACACCTTCGTCACGGACGCCCTCGCCGAACAGGACGGCGGCAAGCGCGGCACAGCCACCCGGCAGGGCCGTACGCAGGGCGGCGCGCCCCTCCGCTGACCGGCGGGCCTCCCCGGTGCGGGCCGCGTGGCGCCCTAGACTCTCCGGTACGTACGCGCCCCGGCAGGTCCATCCACCAGCCCGCACGCGGGGAGGCACGATCATGACCGGTGAGAACGACGCGGCCGCTCCGCAGCGGCCGGGAGCGCCCACCGCCGACGGCATCCTGGACGCCGCGGTGCGCGGACTGGCGCCCGGCGCGGCGGACAATCCGCTGGTGGCGCGGATCGCCGCGGGCGAGGCGCCGCGCGAGGTGTTCACCGTGCTCGCCCTGGAACAGCACCAGATCATCACCACCGACCGGGGCAGCTTCCGCCACCTGGCGCGGCGCGCCGACGGCGACCCGCCGGTGGCGGCCTTCTTCGAGGCGCTGGCCGAGGGCGAGTCGATGGCGCTCGGCGCGCTGAGCGGGCTGGAGGAAGCCTGCGGTCTCGACGCCGACGCGCTACGGGAGTACGAGCCGCGGGCCGGGTGTCAGACGTACCCGTCGTACGTGGCGCGGCTGGCGCTGGAGGCGGAGCCCGCCGACGTGGTGATCGCGCTGTCCGCCAACTTCGCGGCCTGGGGCGGGTACTGCGCCACCGTCGCGCACGCCCTGCGCACCCGCTACGCCTTTCCCGAAGCGGCGTGCGCCTTCTTCGACTTCTTCGCCGAACCCGCCTCGGAACTCGCCGCCCTGGCCCACGACGCGGTACGGCACGGTCTCGGCACCTCGCGGGTCACACCCCGCCTCGCGCACCGGCACGGCCGGCTGCTCCAGGAGTACGAGCTGATGTTCTGGACGGCGCTCGCGGAATGACCGCCCCCCCACGCGGCACATCACGACACCGGAAGACAACGAGCTTCATTTTTTCCCCAACACCCCTTAGCACCAGCCATTTTCCCTGTCACAATGACCGCTCATGTCCACCGGTCACCGGTCACCCATGACCGGTGACCGGCCATGGGTCATTGCTCATCGGTCAGGGGAGAATCGTGAAACACCGCACCGCCGTCGCCTGGTCCGCCGCGCTCGTCGCCGCCGCGGGGCTCACCGCGTGCGGGGGCGGCGCCAAGGGCGGGAGCCGGCCGTCCGCCGCGCCGCCGGCTTCCGGCGCTCCGTCGGAGCAGGCACCGTCCAAGGCGATCGCCGACGCGGAGGCGCGGCTGGGCATCCCCCCGAAGCCCGACACCGCGACCCAGCGGCGCTACACCGCCGCCCTCGACGCGATATCCCGCGACATCGTGAACGGGAAGCCGGAGCGCGCGGTGAGCCGCGGCAGAAGCACCTGCGGCGCGATCCATTCCTTCCCGAAGGACCACGCCAAGCAGGTGGATCTGACCCGGCAGCGTTTCTCCGGGGCGACCCAATTCACCCCGGAGCAGGCGGAGAAGATTCTGCAGGCCGTGCACACCCATCTGTGTCCGAAGAATTGACCGGCGGGAGCCTTTTCCGCCGCACACATCACGGGTGACGCGGCACGGGGCCGTCATTCCTCGACGGCTCCGCCCACGGCCCGCAGATGCGCGCGGAAGGTCAGCGCGGGGTCGCGCCGCCGCCCGGCGAGATAAGCGGCGAACGCCAGCTGGCGGCGCAGCGGCTCGCCGCCCCGGATCCGGTCGGCCTGCCGGCGTTCGGTGTCGCGGACCGACTCCGCGATCGCGAGGAGTTCACCGGCGCCCGCGGCGGGCAGGAAGAGCACACCGTCCTCGTCGCCGAACACCAGATCCGCGCGGCCGACGGACCACTCCCCCACCGTGGCACTGTCCAGGGCGCCGTCCGGACGGGCGTCCAGGCGCCGCGGCCCGGTCGGTGTCGCCCCCAGACTGAAGACCGGCAGGCCGATCTCCCGCAGGTCGGCCGTGTCACGGTGCAGGCCCCACACGACCATGCCGTCCAGCCCGGCGGCCTGCGCCTCCAGCGCGACCAGGTCGCCGACACAACTCTCGTCGGTCCGCCCGCCGTTGTCGGCCACCAGCACATCGCCGGGCGCGGCACTCTCCAGCGCTTCGAGAAAGACGTCCACACTCCCCACGTGCCGGGCGGGCAGCACCCGACCGGCCAGCCGGGCACCCGGCACCAGCGCCCGCAGCGGCGGGGGCGCACAGCGCACCGGCGTCCGGGCCCGCAGACACGCGTCCGCCAGGTTAGCCGTGGTCAGCGCCGCGAACCGCCGTCGCAACTCTGCGTGTTCCATACCGCACTCCTCCCCCGGCCGGGCCGACGCCCGGTGCCGGACGGACAACGTGCGCACACTTTCCTCCGCCGCGGCCAGGACGCGCCAGGGCCGGTGGCGGGGGGTGACAGGTTCGGCGCACGAGGCGTACACAAGCCGGGATGATCCGCTGGGCGGGTGTCAGGGATGATCGAATCCATGACGCACACCCACCTTCCGACCACCGAGGCCGCGGTCACCGCGATACGAGACATCGCGCGGGAACTCGGCCTGGCGATGTCGGTCACCGACGACATCGGCGCGGACCGTACGTCCCGTCGCACGTCAGCGGCCCCTTTCACCGTGTTCGACCCCGACGGCTCGCTGCCGCACGAGGCGTTCGTGGAGCTGGCGGGCTCACCGTCGGTCAGCGTCCGGCTCTTCCCCGAGGACGACGCGAAGATCACCGTGGACGGCGTGGAGTTCCACGACCTGCCCCGTGACGTGGTCCCCGCGTTCCTCAGGTCCGTCTACGGCGGGCTCGCCTTCACCAAGAGCCGCCTGTTTCCGCCGGGTCAGTGGCTGGTCTTACCGCTGCCCGGTGACGAGACGTACAAGGAACTGATCACCGGCCCCGGCCTGACGCCCTGGCTGGCGCGCGGCATCCGCTAGCGCCGAGTGCCGCACCCGCGCCGCCCGCGTCTGTCCCGGGCCGTCAGGTACGAGTCGGTGGCGCACTCATCGCCGCCGTCAGGAACGTGATCGCCCACCCCCGGGCCGCCTCGCCCGCCACCGGGGGCACGCAGCCGGGGGACGGCTGCTGGTGGGCCTCCAGGCGGTCGACGGCCGTCACGGCAAGGATCCCCCGCATCCGGAACCACAGCTCCTCCGGGGAAAGGCCGGGCAGCACGCGCGCGAAGGCCGTGAGGTAACGCTCGCGGACCGACTCCTCGGCCGGGCCGGTCCAGCCGCGGGCCTCCTCGGCCGGGTCGCTGAGGATCGTCATGATCAGCCGGGACGTCCGGGCGCCGCCCTCGTCACCGGCCGGCATCTCGTCGAACAGCGGCCCCGCGAAGGCCGCCACCAGTTCGCCGACCGGTGGCTCGGGGGTCCGGGCGAGCAGTTCGTCGAGCCCGGCGCACTGGGCCGCGGTGACGGGCCCGACCACGCGGCGGGCGACTGCGGCCATCAGCTCCGCCTTCGAGCCGAAGTGGTAGCCGACGGCGGCCAGGTTGGCCCCGGCGCGCCGGGTGATCGCGCGGACCGAGGTGCCGCGGTATCCGTGCTCGGCGAAGAGGTGCTCGGCCGCGTCGAGGATCTGGGTGCGAGTGTCTGATGGCGCCACACAAAAGACTATACATATGTTTGAATGAAACGAACGTATGAGTGAGACGAACGATGAGAGAAGGCCGCCTTGAAACTGCTCGTGTACGGGGCCGGGGTGTGCGGCAGCCTGTTCGCCGCCCGCATGCACCAGGCCGGCCACGAGGTCTCGCTCCTCGCCCGGGGCGAGCGCCTGACCGCCCTGCGCCGGCACGGAGTGCGGCTCGCCGAGGAGGACGGCTCCGTTGTCGAGCGGGTGCCGGTACCGGTGGTCGCGCACCCGGACGGCGAGTACGACCTGATCACCGTCTTCGTCCGCACCCACCAGGTGGATGGGGTGCTGGAATCACTCGCCGGTGTCCGAGGTGACGTACTGTTCCTGCTCAACTGGGCCGCCGGTCCGCGGACGCTGGGCGCGGTGATCGGACACGAGCGGGTGCTGCTCGGCTTCCCCACGACGGGCGGCACGATGGACGGCGACGTCGTCCGCTACCGCAGGAGCGACCTCGTCACCCGCCGGATCGCGATGCCGATCGGCGAGCCCGACGGCCGTACCACCCCGCGACTGGAACGGATCGTGGCGACGTTCCGTAGCGCCGGGATCAACGCCAAGGCCGCGCCGCGGATGGATGCCTGGCTCCGGACGCACGCCGCGTTCGAGGTCCCGCTCGGGCTTGCGGTACACGCGGCGGGCGGCCCGGCAGCGCTGGCCGACGCCCCGGACGCGGTCCGGGGCATGCTCCACCGCATGCGGCACAACCTCGCCGCGCTGGAGACACCGCCGGTACCCCGCGCGTTCGCCGCGTTGCGGGTTCTGCCGCAAGGCCTTCTCGTGGCCGCGCTCCGGCTCTTCCTGAAGAGCCCGACGGCCGCGCACAGCGGACTCAACGCCCCCTCGCCCGCCACGACGGCCGAACTCAAGCGACTGGCCGAACAGCTCGGCGCTCCTGCGCAGGCCCGTTGAGCAGCCTAGGCCGGTTTGCTTGCATAAACCGGTCGTTGGTCAGGCATCTCCCTCTGGTCCGCCCGGTGATCCCAGCGAGAAGGCCTACCGCCTGTCGTCAAACGTTCGAATGACGACACGTCCGGAGGGCGCCCCATGGACCCGGGCGTTCCGAGGCTTCGGGGAGGCTCCGGCCCCATGAGATCCGACGCCGGTTGACGGACCAGGGGAAAGTTTCCAGGTTCTACGGCCTTCGGAAGGTCTCCTGGATTGTGCGCCTGGCCACCTCTGGCGGTGCCGCTGAGCGGGATGCCCGGATGCGGAGCGCGGCGGCGAGGATGCTTGCTACGATCCAACCGTCACTTAGGGCTACTCGAAAATCACCAGGAGTGGCATGGGGTACGGATTTCCGACCGCTAAGTTCTTCCGCATCATCAACAGGCAGACCGGGGTGTGCCTGTCCGCCGCGTCCGGGGGCACCACCTACGTCGATGCCAGTCACATGGCAGGGGGAGGCTCCTACAGCCACACCAACGACCAGCACCTGGCCGTCGGCCTCGTCAAGAATACGAGGGGTGAGGTCTGGTTCTTCGACGACAGGGAGAGGCGCTCGTTCGATGAAGCCTGGTGTCTGGTCAACGCCAACAGGGACATCCGCTCCGCGTACACCCTCCACGCCGGGCCCAGGAACGAGAGCACCATCACGTACGGTCCGGACGATCTGGGCCTGATCGGCTGGGGCCAGAAGGGTCAGACCCAATGGGAGGCCGGCGACGGAAGGATCTGGCCGGCGCCACGCCGCGACAAATTCGTCACCGTGCTCTGGGACGGTCGCAAGCACCGGGTCGGCCTGGCAGACCGCGCTGACGAGAACCAGCGCTGGACCTTTCAAGAAGTGGAGCTCCCAGGCGAAGCCGTCCCCACCGAAAGGCTGGGAATCTACGATCAAGGCCCCCCAGGCACCGACCCGTTGAAGTGGCGGACGCGTATGTAGGCGATCTCCGACAGCGCTTGGTGGGCAGGTGACCGGAAGGCCGGCACGACACAGCTGATCAACTGCCGCGCCCCGTGGTCACCCCATACCCCTGGGGTCTCGTTCGGATCAGCAGGCAGATCGGAGGAAGATGCCCGCGATGTGAAGACCGGCGAGGTAGGTGGCCGCGGTCTTCTCGTAGCGGGTGGCAGTGCCGCGCCACTGCTTCAGGCGGTTGTTGTACCGCTCGACGGTGTTGCGCTTCTTGTACGCCTCGCGGTCGAAGGACGGTGGTCTGCCGCCCGCCTGTCCGCGCTGTCGCCCGTTGACCTGCTGGTCGGCCCGTTCCGGGATCACCGCGCGGATGCCGCGTGGCCGCAGGTGGTCGCGGATCGCGCGGGAGGAGTTCGCCTTGTCAGCCGGGACCGGGTCCGGCCTGGTGCGGGGCCGTCCTCGTGGCGGGGAACGCGCAGACGGGCCATGACTTCCGTGACGGCGGGTGCGTCTGCGGCCTGACCGGCGGTGAGGGCGAACACCAGCGGCCGGCACCGGCCGTCGGCCGCGAGGTGGATCTTCGTGGTCAGTACGCCGCGGGACCGGCCGACGGCATGGTCGTCCGGCTCGTCGGCCGGGGCCCCTTTTTGCGGGCCCCGGCCGCATGCTGGTGAGCGCGCACGAGGGTGGAGTCCACGGACACGGCCCAGCTGACGTCTTCGTCCGCGTCGGCCCGGGCCACCAGGGCAGTGAACACCCCCTCCCACGTGCCGTCGACGGCCCACATCCGCAGCCGGTTGCAGACGCCGCGCCAGGTGCCGTACTTCTCGCCAGGTGCACCCACTGGGGTACCGGACGGGAACGTGGAGGCGATCGCGTCGATCACCTCAGGCGGAGTACGCCGGTGCCGGGCCCTCTCCCCTCGGCGGTGCTCGGGGAGCGCCTCGGTCTCCCGTATCCATACGGTCCGGCCGGTCTCCGGCATCTGCGGAGCACCCAGCAACGCCCCGCGTCGCGGCGCAGGTCTCCCGCCGTGCCGAGGCAGGCCCAGGTGCCGTGGAAACCGAGCGGGCAGTAGAGCCCCACCAGATCCCGCGGGCCCGGTGGCGCCGCTCCAGGCGAAGGAGTGACGACCTCCGGTGACCCCTCGGTGAACTGTTGGCGACCCGCGCCACGAAGGGTCCCCGGATCGCCCAGACTGAGCCACCGACCGACCACGACACCACTGGAACGAGGGGGAACCACCATGTCCGTCACCCGACGGCTCGCACTCGCCACCGCCTCCGTCACCGTGGGCGTGGGCCTCGCCTTCGCTCCCGCCGCGCAGGCCACCGACAGCGGCAGTGCCGGCATCAGGTCCAGCCACGACATCGCCATCGCCAAGAACGCGCCCCTGTACGGCGACGTCGACGGGAACACGGTGCTCGGCTGGACCAGCTCTCGCGGCAGCACGGGGCTCTCCACCTGCAAGCGCTGGAGCGGCTTCTTCCAGGGCTGGATGTACTGGACCCGGCACAACGGCCTCGGCAAGACCGGCTACGTGGGCAGTTGGGACACCAACCTCACCCACTCCCACCTCAACAAGTGCACCTGACACACCACCGCGGCGCGCCCCGCCCTCGGCCCCGGGACCGCCGACGACGCGAAGCCGGAGACTGGCACGCCGCCCAGCGCAACCTCTTCAACCGCCTCCTCGGCCAGCTCTGCCACTGCCTGCACACCTGCCAACTGTTCGACGAAACCATCGCCTTCCCCACCCCACTCACCGCAGCCGCTTGACTCTTGGCCTCGTGAGGCGTCTCGCGGGACTTCACGGCCTTCCGCACCGCGGCCCGGGCCGCGTGGCGCATCGTGACGTACAGGTAGCCCGCGACGTCCTCGATGACGTGGCCCGCCTCGATCCGGCGTACGACCTGGATGACGGCCTCGGCGCGTACGACCTCCCGGTCCACGAGGCTGTGGCCGTCGGTGAGGTGGTAGACCAAGGCGCGGTACGCCTCCTGTCACGTGCGGGCGCGGGCGCGTACTGGCGTGAAGGGGGCGGCGAGGCGTTTGACTTCGTACAAGGTGGGGGCGGTGTCGATGCTGTGGATGCCTGGGAGGGTGCCGAGGTCCTGGTCGATGTAGGTGTACAGGTCGGCGGGGGTACGGAAGATGCCGTTGGCGACCAGGTTGGCGGAGCCGGTGACGGCGGCGGCGAAGGCGATGGCGGGGTGGGTGGCCAGGGCCGCGCCGACGCTGCTCAGGTGGGCGGGGGCCACCGTCAACCACAACTGTGCGCTCATGTGGTGGCCGAGCAGCTGGGGTGCGAAGTCGACGTAGAAGTCGAGTGCGCCGTGGTGGCGCAGGCGGTCGAGGTGGCGCTGGATGCTGGAAGGTGAGCGGGCGGCGGCCTTGCTCAGCGCGGGCAGGGTGGCGCGGCCGTCGCGGGCGAGTTCGGTGAGCAGGGTGTGGTCGGTGGTGTCGAGGTGGAGGGGGGCGGTGGGGTCGGGGGAAGCTGCCGCGGATGCGGGGGCGGGTGTGAGGTAGCGGGTGGCGTGCCAGGTGGTGGTGGCGCCCTTGAAGATGTGCAGCATGCAGTGCGCGGTGACGGACACGAGGTTCGGCGTCCGAGGGAGTGCGGTCAGCAGCAGGGCGTTGTGTGAGTCAGCGGTGGGGGCGTCGACGGCGCAGTAGAGGTCGGTGCCGCTGGTGGTGAGGGTGACCCAGCTGGTGTCGGAGCGGCGGGCGAGGCTGTCGGCGAGGGGGCGGACCGTGTCGGGGGTGCAGCGCAGGCGCAGCAGCCAGCGGGTGTGTCCCAGCCGTTGCGGGTCGGGGCGGCCGGTGATGCGCAGGCCGAGGCGGCGCAGGCGGTGGTAGCGGCGAGCGGCGGTGTGCTCGGAGATGTCCAGGGTGCGGGCGAGGCGGCGGTAGGGGGCGCGTCCGTCGAGCTGGAGGGCGTGCAGCAGGCGCTGGTCGAGGTCGTCCGGACTGCCGGAATCCACCGCGGTCCCCCGTTCCGTCGCCGGTTCCTGCCGTATCCGAGCGTACGGCTTCGGGCTCAGGAGCCGGCGGCGGAAAGGTGACTGGCAACGGCCGGAACGCCCGGCATTCGACTCCGCACTCCGGTGCGGCGAAGGGAGCACCTTGCCATGCACCGTACGGCCATTGACGTCATCGATCTCTCCGGACGGTCCGGCGCGGACCGGGATGCCCGGGAGCGGCTCGCGGCCGCCGTCGACCGTTCCCTGCAGGCCGGCGGGTTTCTTCTCGTGCGCGGTCACGGCCTCGACCCGCAGCTGCCCGAGCGGCTGCGGGCAGCGGCCCGGACGTTCTTCGCGCTGCCCGACGAGGTCAAGGCCCGCTACGCCCGACAGGACGGCCGGTGCGGGTGGTTCGGCCGCGACCAGGTGACCACGGCGGCATCCGAGGGCGGCACCACGGCCCCGCCCGACCTCAAAGAGTCCTGGGCGGCCGCCTTCGAGACCCGCGCCGCCCGCACCCAGCTGCTGCCCGACCGCTGGCCGTCACACGTACCGCTGCTGCGCCCGTACGTGACGGAGTTCGCCGACCGTATGCGCACGCTGTCCGACGCCCTGCTGCAGATCATGGCCACCGCGCTGGGCCGGCCCGAGGACTTCTTCACCCGCCACACCACCCGCCCGAACGGCAACGTCCTGATCAACTGGTACCCGGCCCGGCACAGCACCGGCCCGGCCCGTCCCGGACAGTTCCGCATCGGAGCGCACACCGACTTCGGGCTCCTGACCCTGCTGGACCGGCAGAACGGCCGAGGCGGGCTACAGGTCTACGACGCCGCGGCCGGGTGGCAGGACGCACCGTGGCAGCCGGACACCCTGACGCTCAACATCGGCGACCTGATGCAGCGCTGGAGCGGCGACCGCTGGCACTCCGGCCGCCACCGCGTCCTGCCACCGTCCCCCGAGGCCCCGGCCGAGGAACTGACCTCCCTGGTGTACTTCCACGCCTGCGCCCCCGACACCCCGATCATCTCGCTGCCCGCGCCCGTCGGACGCAGACAGTACGAAACGGTGCGCGCCGGCGACTGGATCCGCGACAAGTTGCGGTCCATCAGCCCCTGAGGGCTGCGCCCCCGCGTTGCCGGAAGCAGGGACCCCAGCAGCGGCCTGCCGTCAGCCGATGCTGTAATCGGGCCGTGAAGCCGCTGCTCCTCCTGTCCGTTCTGCTCATCGTGTTCGTCGTGCCCACGGCCGGCGTCTGGTCGCTGGGGCGGCGGGCGAAGATTCCCGTCTGGATGCGGGCGGTGTTCTTGCCGGCCGGGTGGCTGGCGGTGGTCGTCGGCGGGATTCTCGCGCAGCGGGCGCACGGGGCTCTGTTTCCGGAGACGTCTCCGTGCCACCGCACCGGCATGCCCGTCACGCGGTACTTCCCGCCCGACTCGTTCTGCCTGCACGACGACGGAGAATTGCGGACGGTCAACGGGCCGGCCGGCAAGGTGGTGTTCTGGACCGCCTTCGGCACGGCCGTCGCCGTGCCGGGAGCGGCCCTCGTACGACGTCGTCCACGGTCCTGAACGCGGTACGTGAGGACGTGTCACTCGCGGCGCAGAGCCTGCACCGGCACCGTACGCCCTCAGGGCCGCTCCAGCAGCTCACCCGCGGGCTCGGACAGTGTGCCGCCGTCGTTGATCCGCCGGCCGCGCAGCCATGTGGACCGTACGACGCCGTGCAGCGTGCGCCCTGCGTAGGCCGTGATCTTGTTGCGGTGCTGGAGGCCGGCCGGGTCGACGGTGAAGGTGGCGTCCGGGGCGAGCACCGCGAAGTCCGCGTCGCGGCCGGGCTCGACGGCGCCCTTGTGGTGCAGGCCGACCAGGGCGGCCGGGGCGGTGGCCATCCAGCGGGCGACGTCGTCGAGGGTGTGGCCGCGCTCGCGGGCGGCGGTCCAGACGGCGGGCAGGCCGAGCTGGAGGGAGGAGATGCCGCCCCAGGCGTCGCCGAAGTCGGGGGTCTTCAGGTCGGCGGTGGAGGGTGAGTGGTCGGAGACGACGCAGTCGATCGTGCCGTCGGCGAGGCCCTGCCAGAGGGCGTCCTGGTTGGCGGCCTCGCGGATCGGCGGGCAGCACTTGAACTCGGTGGCGCCGTCCGGGATCTCCTCGGCGGTCAGGGTGAGGAAGTGCGGGCAGGTCTCGACGGTGATCCGTACGCCCTCGGCGCGGGCGTCGGCGATCAGCGGCAGGGCGTCCGAGGAGGACAGGTGCAGGATGTGCACCCGCGCGCGGAGCCGCCGGGCGAGCGCGATCAGTCCGGCTATCGCGTCGTTCTCGGAGACCCGGGGGCGGGAGGCGAGGAAGTCGGCGTACTTGGGGCCGTGCGGCTGCGGCGCGGCCTCCAGGTGGACCGGGTCCTCGGCGTGCACGACGAGCAGGCCGCCGAAGCCGGCGATCTCGCCGAGCGCGGCGGCCAGTTGTGCCTGGTCCAGCTGCGGGAACTCGTCCACACCGGACGGGGACAGGAAGCACTTGAAGCCGAAGACGCCGGCGTCGTGCAGCGGCCGCAGATCCTTGACGTTGCCGGGTACGGCGCCGCCCCAGAAGCCGACGTCGATGTGCGCCTTGGAGCGCGCGACCTCGCGCTTGGTGTGCAGGTTCGCCTCGGTGGTGGTGGGCGGCAGGCTGTTGAGGGGCATGTCGACGAGGGTGGTGATGCCGCCGGCCGCGGCCGCGCGGGTGGCGGTCCAGAAGCCCTCCCACGCGGTGCGGCCGGGGTCGTTCACGTGGACGTGGGTGTCGACGAGGCCGGGCAGCAGCACGTCGCCGCCGAAGTCCTCGACCCGCGCCCCGGCCGGGGCGGGGGCGTCGTGCGGGAGCAGCTCCGCGATCTTCCCGTCCCGGACGGTGACGGTCGCCGCGCGTGTCCCCCTCGGGGTGACGACGCGCGTGGAGCGCAGCACCAGATCGATCTCGGACACCCGGTCCCCTCCTCGTGCGGTCCCCGTGGGCTTCCGCACCACGGAATTCAACTTTCTGTTGAAGGAGTGTTCCTCCGGCGCCGTGGCCCGTCAAGACCCTGCCGGAGGTGGGGCGGTGGTACGGATCGCGCCGGACGGGAGGAGCGGCGGGGGCGGGTTCCTGGCGCGATCAGGCGCCAGAGCGGGCGCTTGGAGGATTCCATGGAATGGATACGGGATATCGGGCAGCGGAATGTTCTTTTAGCCACTGGTCCGGGCCGGTGCGGGCGGGTAGCACCCGGGCGCCGCCCGAGCAGGGGCCGGGCGCGGACCGGGGACGGGTTCTGACCGGCGGGAACGAGTGTGCGACAGACCGTGTGTCCGCCGGAGGGGACCGGTAGGCTGCTCCGGGTCGGTCCCGGCACCCGTACACCCAGCCCTGCGCCGAGTCCGCCACCACCTGCCCCGAAAGGAACGCGTCGTGCCGCCGTCCAGCGCCAGCACTTCCGCCGCCAGACCCGCAGCCGCCGGCGGTGGCGTCCAGTCCCTTGAGCGCGCCTTCGACCTGCTGGAGCGGATGGCCGACGCCGGTGGCGAGGTCGGCCTGAGCGAGCTGTCGACGAGCAGCGGACTGCCGTTGCCCACCATCCACCGGCTCATGCGCACCCTCGTGGCCTGCGGCTACGTCCGCCAGCAGCCGAACCGCCGGTACGCGCTCGGCCCCCGGCTGATCCGCCTCGGCGAGAGCGCCTCGCGCCTCCTCGGCACCTGGGCCCGGCCCTACCTGGCGCGCGCGGTCGAGGAGACCGGCGAGACCGCCAACATGGCACTGCTGGACGGCGACGAGATCGTGTACGTGGCGCAGGTGCCGTCCCGGCACGCGGTGCGGATGTTCACCGAGGTCGGCCGGCGGGTGCTGCCGCACTCCACGGGCGTGGGCAAGGCACTGCTGGCGGGCCACCCGCCGGAGGAGGTGCGCGCGCTGCTCGGCCGTACGGGCATGCCGGCCGCGACCGAGAAGACCATCACCGATCCGGACCGTTTCCTGGACGCCCTCGAAGAGGTCCGCCGGCTCGGGTACGCGATGGACGACAACGAGCAGGAGATCGGCGTCCGCTGCATCGCGGTGCCGGTGCCGGACTCCCCCACCGCGGCGGCCATCTCCATCTCCGGTCCGACCGGCCGGGTGACCGAGGCGTCCATCGACAAGATCGTGCCGGTGCTCCAGGAGATCGCGGCCGAACTCTCCGTGGCGCTGGCCAACCAGAACCCGGCGTGATGCCACAGCCCCGGCCGGGGCGCGGTGCGGGCCGTACGCCCCCGCGCCCCGGCCGGGGCTCAGAACCGGCGCGGCGCCTCCCCGTACATACCGATCAGGTCGCGTACGTCCGCGAGGGCGGGCGCCAGCGCGCTGACCGAGCCGACCGCCCCCGCGATCAGCAGCAGGGAGCGGCGCAGCCGGGGCACCTCGGGGTCACCGGCGCTCACCAGGGCGTGCAGCGCGGCCAGTTCGTCGTCGGCGGCCGCGCGGTCGGGCAACTCCGCCGGGTGGAGGGCCAGTTCACGGCGTAGCCGGGCCACCGCCCCGCACAGGGCGACGTCCCGCGGGTCGTCCCCGGCTCCTGCGACTCGCCTGTGCTTCTGCCTCTGCTCCACAACGACGGTACCCTCCACGGTCGTTGGCCCCGCTCCGCGACGCGGGCCAGTTAACGCCACCCTGCGCGGTCCGCGCCATACGGAGAGCGAAATCAGGATCACCGAATTCCGGTGCGCACCGGCGGCCGCCGTGCGGTACCGTTCTCGGCCCGCCCTGCTTCCCGCCGCCACGGCCGGCCTCACTCCCCGCCGCCACGACCGGCCCCGTACTGCCCCGCAGACCCCGGCCATGAGGTAAGCAGGCCCCATGGCACACATCCAATCCCCCGCCTCGGACGCCCCACCCGTACGCCGCCCGGTCGCCGGGCTGCTGCTCGCCGCGGGCGGCGGGCGGCGGCTGGGCGGCCGGCCCAAGGCCCTGCTGGATTTCCGCGGGCGGCCGCTGGTCGAGAACGCGGCCCGGGTCCTGCGGGAGGGCGGCTGCGACCCGGTGCACATCGTCCTGGGCGCGGCGGCCGGAGCGGTACGGGAGCGGGCCGACCTCGCGGCGTACGAGACGGCCGAGAACCCGGACTGGGCGCAGGGCATGGGGTCCTCGCTGCGCGTCGGACTGGCCGCCCTGGCGGGCTCCGGGGCGGGCGCCGCGCTGGTCTCACTGGTGGACCAGCCGGGCATCGGCGCGGCGGCGGTGGCGCGGGTGATCGCCGCGTACGAGGGCGGGGCCGGGCTGGTGGCGGCCGCGTACGGCGGGAAGCGCGGGCATCCGGTGCTGTTCGGGGCGGACCGGTGGGCGGCGGTCGCGGCGGGTGCCACGGGCGACCGAGGGGCCCGTGCGTACCTGGAGGAGCACGCGGCCGCCCTCACCCTCGTCGAGTGCGCGGACGTGGCCGAGCCGTACGACATCGACACGCCGCGGGACCTGTTCCGCCTGGCGTCGCCGGGCGCCCCACGGGCAGGCGAGGGGCAGTGACCGCGGTGGCACTCCGAGTCATCCGGCCCCCGCTTCTGTCGACGGAGAGAATCTCGACGTCAACAAACCATTGAAGTTCCGCGATAAGGAAACTACTCTCCACTGGTCAGAAGCGCCCTGCACCCGAACGGCGCCCGCCACCGCCGGCCGCGGCCCGCGGCACCCCGTGCCGCGCACCCGCCCCGGCGGCCGCCCGGGCACCGCCGCTGAATGGAGTGACAGCTCATGTCCGCACCAGCGCCGTCCCCGCTGGCCATCGTCGACGTCGACCCCGGCAAGGCCCCCGCCCGCCAGGACGAGATCCTCACGGAGGCCGCGCTGGCCTTCGTCGCCGAACTCCACCGCCGGTTCACCCCGCGCCGCGACGAACTGCTCGCCCGCCGCGACGCCCGCCGTGCCGAGATCGCCCGCACCAGCAGCCTGGACTTCCTGCCGGAGACCGCCCACGTCCGCGACGACGAGAGCTGGCGCGTCGCCCCGGCGCCCGCCGCGCTGGACGACCGCCGGGTGGAGATCACCGGCCCGACCGACCGCAAGATGACCATCAACGCGCTCAACTCCGGCGCGAAGGTCTGGCTCGCCGACTTCGAGGACGCCTCGGCCCCCACCTGGGCGAACGTCATCGGCGGCCAGGTGAACCTGATCGACGCCTACGAGCGCCGGATCGACTTCACCGACCCGGGGAGCGGCAAGTCCTACGCCCTGAAGCCCGCCGGGGAGCTGGCGACCGTCGTCGTCCGCCCGCGCGGCTGGCACCTCGACGAGCGGCACCTCCAGCTCGACGGCACACCGGTCCCGGGCGCGCTGGTCGACTTCGGCCTGTACTTCTTCCACAACGCCCAGCGCCTGCTGGACCTCGGCAAGGGCCCGTACTTCTACCTGCCGAAGACCGAGTCGCACCTGGAGGCCCGCCTCTGGAACGAGATCTTCGTCTTCGCGCAGGACTACGTCGGCATCGCGCAGGGCACCGTCCGCGCCACGGTCCTCATCGAGACCATCACCGCCGCCTACGAGATGGAGGAGATCCTCTACGAGCTGCGCGACCACGCCTCGGGCCTGAACGCCGGCCGCTGGGACTACCTGTTCTCCATCGTGAAGAACTTCCGCGACGGCGGGGAGAAGTTCGTACTGCCGGACCGCAACGCGGTCACCATGACCGCGCCGTTCATGCGCGCGTACACCGAACTCCTCGTCCGCACCTGCCACAAGCGCGGCGCGCACGCCATCGGCGGCATGGCGGCGTTCATCCCCAACCGCCGCGACCCCGAGGCCAACGAGACCGCGCTGGCCAAGGTCCGCGCCGACAAGGACCGGGAGGCCGGCGACGGCTTCGACGGCTCCTGGGTCGCCCACCCCGACCTGGTGCCGGTCGCCCGTGCCTCCTTCGACGCGGTGCTCGGCGACCGGCCGCACCAGAAGGACCGGCTGCGCGAGGACGTCGCGGTCTCGGCCGCCGACCTCATCGCCGTCGACTCCCTGGACGCCAGGCCCACCTATCAGGGCCTGGTGGACGCGGTCCGGGTCGGCACCCGCTACATCGAGGCATGGCTGCGCGGCCTCGGCGCGGTCGCCATCTTCGGCCTGATGGAGGACGCGGCCACCGCCGAGATCTCCCGGTCGCAGATCTGGCAGTGGGTGGACGCGGGGGTCGTGTTCGAGAACGGCGAGAAGGCCACCGCGGACCTGGTCCGCAGGATCGCCGACGAGGAACTGGCCGCCGTCCGCGCGGAGATCGGCGACGAGGCCTTCGCCGCCGGTACCTGGCAGCAGGCCCACGATCTCCTTCTGAAGGTCGCTCTGGACACGGACTACGCCGCGTTCCTGACCCTGCCGGCGTACGAGCTGCTGGACTGACTCGCCCCGGTCGCCGCGCGGGGCGCCGACCTGAACGGCAGTCACCGGGCCGAGGGGCCCGTGCCACCCGCACGAACCCCTCGGCCCGGTTCGGTTAGGCTGCCCTTACCTACTTGGGGAGGGTGTCCATGACCACCACTCAGCCGATCCGCACCCCGGATCTCCGCCCGGTCGAAGCGCCGCGCTTCGACCATCTGCTGCACTGCGTGCCGGACGTGGCCGCCGCCGTACGGGAGTACACGGCGGCCGGGCTGCCCGCGCACACCAATCCGGTGCACGAGGGCTTCCAGAACGGCGCCTGGCGGCTGGACGACCGGTACGTCGAAATCCTCACCGTCGTCGACCCGCAGACGTACGCGCTCTCCGCGTTCGGCCGGGCGACGGCCCAGTGGCAGTCCCGTATCGACGCGCTCCTGGCGGCCGGCGGCGGGCCGCTGAACTTCGCGGTGCACGTCACGGATTCCGCCGCCACGGCCGAGCGGCTGCGCCGCGCGGGCCACGGCACCGATGTGCACGACTTCTCCTTCCTGGAGGGCCGGGTCACCTTCCAGGAAGTGATGCTGACCGGCTCCGGAGTGCCGCCCTGGGCGCCGTTCTTCATCACCGTCCGTACCGACCCCGCGCTCCGCCGCGAGCACGAGGCGTCCGGCCGCGTCGACCGCGGCGCCTTCGACCTCGTCGGGTTCCTCGTCGAGACGCCCGACCCGCACGGCGCCGCCGCCTGGCTCGGCGCGCTCACCGGCATCCCGGTGGACGCGAGCGGCACCGTCGTACCGCTCGAAGGCGGCCGGGTGCACTTCGCCGCCGGACCCGCCGACCGCATCACCACCTTGCTGCTGGCCGGGGACCGGCCGCCGCACACCGAGATCGCCGGGCTGCGGGTGCGCGGAGCGGAGGCCCCGCAGTCGCCGTGACCCGGAATCCGGCGGCGATCAGGCCACCGTACGGAGGGGCCACGTGAGAGGGTGGGGGCTCGGCTCCATTCCTGCTCACCCTTGTCGAGGCAGTATGCGTGTCACCATCGCCGGCGTCTTCTTCTACCTTCAGGCGATCGAGGTGGAGCAGAAGATGAGCGCGGTCGAACCGGAGCCCATCCACGGCGACTCCGTGCTCGTCGGCTCCGTCGCCTACCCCGTCAAGCAGGTCGGCCGGATCGTCACCGGCCAGGACCCGCGGGACTTCAGCGCCGGGGAGATGGTGCGGGCGCTGCGCCGGCTCGGCTTCACCTGCAAGCCGCGGCCCGCGTCACCGGAGCCGACCGCCCTCCTGTGACGCGCGGCCGTCCGGCCGGCTCAGGTCATCGCCGCTCCCAGCCCCACGAAGCCGCAGATGAGGACGGCCAGGAGGGCGAGCAGGGGCCAGACGAAACGCAGGTACTTGTCGTAGCCGACCTTGGCCAGCGAGACGCCGCCCATGATGACGGCGGTGGTCGGCACCCACAGGTTCATCCACCCGCTGGCCGCCTGCCAGGCCGTGACGACCACCGCGCGCGAGACGTGCGCGAAGTCGGCCAGCGGGGCCAGGATCGGCATGGCGAGGGTGGCGTGGCCCGACGTGGAGGGGATGAGGAAGGCCAGCGGCAGGTTGACGACGTAGACCATGATGCCGAACAGGGCCGAGGGGGTGCCGGAAACGGCACCCTCGACGGCGTGCAGAACGGTGTCCGTGATGCGCGAGTTGTTCATGATGGTCGTGACGCCGCGGGCCAGCACGATCACCAGGGCCGGTGAGATGAACTCGGCGACGCCCTGCACGAACGTCGAGCTGAGCTGCTGCTCCCCCATCCGCGCGATGATCCCGACGAGGATCGAGGCCGTGACGAACAGCGCGGCCAGCTGGGGGAAGGACCAGCCCAGTTCGAAGGAGTACGGCGCGGCGTCGGCGTCCCCGGTGAGCGCCCCGGCCCACGGGATCACCGAGAAGATCATGAAGGCGAACACCAGTGCCACGGTGACCAGCACCGTCTTGTGCAGCCCGGTCAGCGGCGGCGGTTCCGCCGCGTCGTCGGCGGCCCGCGCGCGGTCCCGGTCGCCGGGCAGGAAGCCGACGAGGGAACGGTCCGGGTCGGCCTGCACGCGCCGCGCGTAGCGCACCACGTAGCCGATGGTGACGGCGGTCAGCACCAGCCACATCACCACCCGCAGCGCGATGCCGTCGCCGAGCGAGATGTCCGCCGCGGAGGAGGCGACGCCGGTGGCGAAGGGGTTGACGGTGGAGCACAGGACGCCGATGCCGGCGCCGAGGATGATCGTCGCGGTGGCCACCATCCGGTCGTACCCGAGTGCCAGCATCAGCGGTACGACCAGGCCGTAGAAGCCGAGTGTCTCCTCGGCGAACCCCTCGACCGTGCCGAGCAGCGAGAAGACCGCCATCACACCGGCGATCAGCAGCGCGCCGCGGTGGCGGAGGTGGTGGGCCAGCCGGCCGATGCCGCGGTCCAGGGCCCCGGTGGAGAAGACGACCGTGATGAACGCGCCGATGGCCAGCACGAACAGGAACACACCCGCGCTGCCGTACAGTTCGCCCGCCAGGGTCGGGCCGACCTGCCCGGTCTTGGTGTCCTGCACTCCGTAGAGGCCGTTGACCGGCGAGAGGAAAAGGTCGTTGAGGCGGTCGGTGAAGGACTGGCCGGAGGGGGTGCGGTGGTAGGTGCCCTGCTGCGGGGTGCCGTCGGCGCCGCGGTCGTAGGTGCCGGAGGGGATGAAGAAGGCCAGGAGCCAGACCGCGAGGGTGACGACGACCAGGACGGTCAGGGCGCTGGGGAAGGTGAACCTGCGCCGGGGGCGCCGCGGTCCGTCGCCGTGGTCGGGGGCGGGGTCGGCCGTGGCGGTGGTGGCGGACTGCCCGGCGGCCGGGGACTCTTCGGCGGGCCGGGGGTTCTCGTCGGGCATCGGGACGCTCACGTGGCGGCTCCGGTACGGAACGCGGCGGCGTACTCGCGCAGGAAGACGGCCTCCGCCAGGACGGCGGCGCGCAGTTCCGACAGCAGCACCCGTTCGTCGGGCGCGTGCAGGTTGCACTGCTTGTCCTCGGCGCCGAAGATCAGCACCTCGGCTTCGGGGACGGCCCGCGCGAGGCCGTTGACCAGCGGGATGGAGCCGCCGCCCGCGGTGTGCACGGGTTC
Source organism: Streptomyces paromomycinus (assembly GCF_003865155.1). NCBI lineage: Bacteria > Bacillati > Actinomycetota > Actinomycetes > Kitasatosporales > Streptomycetaceae > Streptomyces > Streptomyces paromomycinus. Next base: position 2,049,171 of record NZ_BHZD01000001.1, read on the forward strand.
GGCGCCCCAGGCCCGGCGCATCGCGGCCTCGGCGGCGCGGTAGGCGGGCCCGCCGGTACGGGCCTCGAAGCCGGCGCCCGCGTCGCCGGGTGTCACGGTCAGCGGGACACCGAACGGACGCAGCCGCTCCAGATGCCGTACGAGCGCGTCGAGTGCTTCCTTCGGGTCCTGGCGCGGGTGGCAGCGCAGGTTGAGCTTGGCGCGGGCGTACGGCACGACGGCCGAGGCGGCCTGGTCGACCGAGGGGGCGTCCAGGCCCATGACGGTGACGGCGGGGCCGCTCCACAGGCGTTCGCCGAGGCTGCCGGAGCCGAGGAGCGGCAGTCCCTCCTGTACACCGGCCAGTTCGCGGAACTCGGCCTCGGTGGGGGCGGTGCCGGTCCACGGTTCGCGGCGCAGCCCCTCGACGGCGACGTCGCCGTGTACGTCGTGCAGGGTGGCCAGGGCATTGAGGAGGACGAGCAGCGCGTCCGGGGCGGCGCCGCCGTACTCGCCGCTGTGCACGGCCTCGTCGAGGGTGCGGACCTCCACGGTCAGTTCGGCGGCGCCGCGCAGGCCGGTGACGAGGGTGGGCGTACCGGCGCGGAGGTTGCCCGCGTCGGCGATGACCATCGCGTCGCAGGCGAAGCGCGCGGGGTCGGTGGGCGGGTAGTCGTCGAAGGGGCTGCCGTACTCCTCCTGGCCCTCGAAGACGATCTTGATGCCGACCGGGGGCCGGCCGCCGTGGGCGCGCAGCGCGCCGAGGTGGACGAGGAGGTTCGCCTTGCAGTCGGCGATGCCGCGGGCCCGGATGGCGGGGCCGCCGTGCGGGTCGTCGAAGTCGGTGGGCTCGAAGGGCGGCGAGGTCCACAGCCGGAGGTCGCCCGCGGGCTGGACGTCGTAGTGGCCGTACAGGAGCACGGTGGGAGCGTCCGGGGAGGGTGGCGGGATGGTGCCCATGACGACCGGCGCGGTGCCGGGGAGGTCGAGCTGTCCGAGGTCGGTGACGCCGGCGGCGCGCAGCAGGGCGAGGAGTTCGTCGCGCGCCGCGAGGACCGGCTCGGGCGGGTGGCCGGGGAAGGCGACCGAGGGGATCGCCGCGAGCCGCTTGAGGTCGTCGCGGATGCCGGGCATCAGGTGGTCGACGGCGGCTTCCAGGTCGTCGGCGGCCGGGGGGACGGAACGCGCGGCCGGGGGCACGGAGCCGGCGCCGGGGGATGCGGGCCCGGGGGCGGGGCCGGCTCTGCGCGAGGGCTCGGTGTCCGGCTGCCGGTCGTGCGGATGCTGGGCGTTCGGGTCCACCGCGGAACCCCTCTCCGTGGCGTCGGGCGCGCACTTGACTGACGATCAGAACGAATGCAGCGTATCGGGCAAAACGCCAGCACCCTCGACACCCGCCACCCCTCAGGCCGGCGGTCCGCCGAGCGCCAGCGCGGCCCGCATCGCCGCGTTCCGCAGGCCCGTCAGCCGCCGCGCGTGCGCCATCCGGTTCATCAGCCGCGCCGTGCGCGCCAGCCGCCGGGTCACGGAACGCCGTTCATGATCATACGTACGCAGGGCCGTCGGCACGTGGGGCGACACCCGCAGGGCCCGGGTCAACTCCACGGCGTCGACCAGCGCTTCACAGGCCCCGCGCCCCAGGTCGGGCGTCATGGCGTGGGCGGCGTCACCGATGAGCGCGGTGCGGCCGCGGACGTAGGAGGGCAGCGGCGGGTCCAGGTGGTACAGGTCCAGACGCAGCACTCCGGGCTCGTCCAGCCGTTCCAGCACGTGCCGCACGCCGGCGTGCCAGTGCCCGAAGCGGGAGCGCAGCGCGTCGGCCTCGCGGCCCGGATCGCGCTGCCCTTCCGGCGCCACCGCGCAGGCGAACCAGTTGGTGCGCCCGCCCGTGGTGGGCGTGACGCCGAACCGCAGCCCCTCGCCCCAGGTCTCGACGACGGCGCCGGTGTCACCGTCGACCGTGCCACGCCAGGACGACGCGCCGACATAGCGGGCGCGGTACCGCGAACCGAACAGGGCCGTGCGCGCGGCACTGTTGAGGCCGTCGGCCGCGATCACCACGTCGTACGCGCCGTCCAGTGCCCGGATGTCGTCGACCGGGCGGCCGAAGGTGACCGACCCTTCGCCGCCGGCCGCCTCGCACAGGAGGGCGAGCAGTTCGGGGCGGGAGATCAGGCGGACGACGTCGCCGGTGCGCCGCTGGAGGGCGGCGACGTCGAGGGTGGCGATGCGTCCGCCGTCGGGGCGCAGGAAGGCGCCGGCGGTCTGCGGCCGGCTCAGATCCCGTACCTGTTCGCCGAGGCCGAGGGTGTCCAGGGCGGCCAGCGCGCCGGGCCACAACCCGAGGGCGGTGCCGGCCGCGGGGAGACGGCGGGCACGTTCGAAGACGTCGACCGACCAGCCGCCTGCGCGCAGGTGGAGGGCGGCGGCGAGACCGCCGATGCCGCCGCCGACGACGGCTGCCGTGCGTGGTGTCAGCTCCATGCCCGCTCACGGTACTATGTTTATAGTGCATCGGCACTACAAGCATAGTAACGAGAGGTGCGCAGGGTGGCACGACGGCGGGACCAGGTACTGGACGCGGCGATCGGAGTACTGGGAGCCGAGGGGCCCCGCCGGCTCACCTATCAGGCAGTGGACGCCGCAGCCGGGGTACCGCCGGGCACCACCTCCAACTACTTCCGCAACCGCGGCGCCTTGGTCGACGGCATCGTCGGCCATCTGGAGGCGCTGGAGCGCCACGACTGGGAGGAGTTCGCCCGGCAGGCCGTCCCGGCCGACGTGCCCGAACTCGCCGACGCCGTGACGCGGTTCCTCCTGTACGCGACCGGCCCCGAGCGCGCCAGGACCGCCGCCCGCTACGCCCTCTTCCTGGAGGCCTCGGCCCGCCCCGAGCTGCGGCCCGCGCTCACGCGGGGGCGCGCGGCCGTCGTCGGCTGGGGCACGGAGTGGATGCGGCGCTTCGGGTCGCCGACGCCGCAGCGGCACTGCGAGATCCTTCTGGACTACCTCGACGGTGTCGCCTTCCGCCAACTCTCCTTCCCGGCAGACGACTTCGATCCGGCGCCGGGCATCGGGGAACTGCTGGCCAGGCTGCTCGGCACGCCCCCGGAGTCCGCCGCGACGGCCTGAGGCCGGTGCGCCACGCCGCGGCCGAATTCGATGGCCGCCGGACGCGGCCTGTGGTGGAGTGACGCCGGTGACCACACAAGACACCGAGTCAGCGCGAGCCGCCGCCTACCGCGCGGCGTACGACGAGCAGATGCGGGACCGCGGGTTCGCGCCGGACACACCGGGCACCGAGCGGGTCGGCCCCGTACTGCGCAGCACCCTCCCCGCGCACGGCGGGCTGATCCTCTACCGCGACCTGGGCGGACTCGACGGGGCGGAGCTGGACGCCTTCATCGCCGCCCAGCGCGACCACTTCGCGGCCCGCGGACTGCCGGCCGAGTGGAAGTACCACGGCCACGACCTGCCCGCCGACCTGCCGGACCGGCTGGCCGCGGCCGGATTCGTGCCGGAGGAGCAGGAGACGGTCGTCATCGGCGAGGCGGCGGAGATCGCCGGGCCGCCCGGCGGGGCACCGCTCCCCGAAGGCGTACGGCTGCGCGAGGTCACCGGCCGGGCCGACTTCGACCGCATCGGGGAACTGGCCGCCACCGTCTGGGCCGACGACCGGAGCTGGCTGGCGCCGGCCATGGAGGAGTGGGTGGCGGGGCGGGACGGCGACCCCTGCACGGTGACCGTGGCGGAGTCGCTGGCCGGCGAGGTGGTCTCGGCGGCGTGGATGCGCTTCCACCAAGGCACCGACTTCACCTCGCTGTGGGGCGGCTCGACGCTGCCCAACTGGCGCGGCAAGGGCGTCTACCGCGCCCTGGTGGCGCACCGGGCGGCGCTCGCGGTGGCGCGCGGCTTCCGGTACGTGCAGGTGGACGCGCTGGAGACCAGCCGTCCCATCCTCAACCGGCTGGGCCTGGTCAGCGCCGCCACGACCGTTCCGTACGTCTGGCGGCCGCCGGCCGACGACGCGCCGAAGGGTGTCTGACACGCCGGTGGTTGGCGTGATCTGACCGGTGACGGCCCTGACCAAGTTCTGATAGGAAAGCTTCCTAACGATTGGGATCCCTCACCGCACCACGGCCTCACCGGCCCGCTCCCCACTGGAGGACAACCATGCGTGCCCGATCCATAGCCAAGTCGCTCCGCAAGCCCGCCACCGGCCTGACCCTCGGCCTGGTCCTGCTCGCCGTACCGGCGACCGCTGTCGCGGGTACCGCGGTCGCCGCCACCGGCCAAGCGCCCGCCACGGCCCACGTCGCCGCCAAGGCCGCGGCCGGACTGGACGACCCGGCGAAGAAGGAGATCGCGATGCAGCTGGTCTCCAGCGCCGAGAACTCCTCGCTGGACTGGAAGAAGCAGTACGCCTACATCGAGGACATCAAGGACGGCCGCGGCTACACCGCCGGCATCATCGGCTTCTGTTCCGGCACCGGCGACATGCTGGACCTGGTCGAGCTGTACACCCAGCGCAAGCCCGGCAACGTCCTGGCGAAGTACCTGCCCGCGCTGCGCAAGGTCAACGGCAGCGACTCGCACGCGGGCCTGGGCTCCGCCTTCGAGAAGGACTGGAAGAAGGCCGCCCAGGACAAGGACTTCCAGAAGGCGCAGAACGACGAGCGGGACCGGGTGTACTTCAACCCGGCCGTCAAGCAGGGCAAGGCCGACAAGATCGGCGTGCTGGGCCAGTTCGCGTACTACGACGCGCTGGTCATGCACGGTGACGGCAGCGACAAGACCAGCTTCTCCAACATCCGCAAGCGCGCCCTGGCCAAGGCCAAGACCCCGGCCCAGGGCGGCGACGAGAAGGCGTACCTCGACGCCTTCCTGGACGCCCGGGTCTGGGCGATGCAGCAGGAGGAGGCGCACAGCGACACCAGCCGCGTGGACACCGCGCAGCGCGTGTTCCTGAAGAAGGGCAACCTGAACCTGAACCCGCCGCTGGACTGGAAGGTGTACGGGGACTCGTACCACATCGGCTGAGCGAGACGTCGGCCGAGCAGCTCTGCGGCCCGTACCGTTCCGGGAAATCCGGTGCGGTACGGGCCGCCGGGCTGTGCGGATCAGTGGGCCGGAGCCGCTTCCTGACCCGCCGCGCCCCGCTCCGGCTGCTGCGGGATCACCTCCAGCGGCGGTTGGCCGCGCCGCTTGCCGAGGTGGTTGAAGGCGAGGTTGAGCACGATGGCGACGAGGCAGCCGGTGCTGATGCCGGAGTCCAGGACGACCAGCATGTCCTTGGGGAAGTCGTGGTAGAAGTGCGGCGCCGCGATCGGGATCAGACCGATGCCGACCGAGGCCGCCACGATCAGCGCGTTCTCCCCCTTGTCCATCGCGGCCGTGGCCAGCGTCTGGATGCCGCTGGCGGCGACCGAGCCGAACAGCACGATGCCCGCGCCGCCCAGCACCGGCAGCGGCACGAGTGAGATCACCGAGGCGGCGACCGGACACAGGCCCAGCACGATCAGGATCAGGCCACCGGTGGCGACGACGAACCGGCTGCGCACCTTGGTCATCGCGACCAGGCCGATGTTCTGCGCGAAGGCGCTGTTGGCGAAGCCGTTGAAGAGCGGGCTCAGGGCGGTGCCGAGGGTGTCGGCGCGCAGGCCGCCCTCGATGGTGCGCTCGTCGGCGGGCCGGTCCACGATCTTGCCGAGGGCGAGCATGTCGGCGGTGGACTCGGTCATGCAGACCAGCATGACGATGCACATGCTCACCACAGCGGCCACCTCGAACTGGGGCGCACCGAAGTGGAACGGCGTCGGGAAGCCGACGACGCCGGCCTCGGCGATCGTCCCGAAGTCGGTGATGCCGACGGGTACGGCGATCAGCGTGCCGGCGATCAGGCCGAGCAGGATGGAGATCTGCTGGAGGAAGCCGCGCAGCACCCGGCGCAGCACCAGCACGACGACGAAGGTGAGCGCCGCCATGCCGATGTTGGTCAGCGAACCGTAGTCGTGCGCCTGGACATTGCCGCCCTGCGACCAGTTGAAGGCGACGGGCAGCAGGGAGACACCGATCAGGGTGATGACGGTGCCGGTGACGACCGGCGGGAAGAACCGCACCAGCTTGGAGAAGTAGGGCGCGAGGAGGAAGCCGAGGACACCGGCGACGATCACCGCGCCGAAGATGACGGGCAGCGCGTCGCCGGGGCCCTGTGCCTTGCCGATGGCGACCATCGGGGTCACCCCGGCGAACGAGACGCCGTTGACGAACGGCAGCCTGGCGCCGATCTTCCAGAAGCCGAGGGTCTGCAGCAGGGTGGCGATGCCGGCGGTGAAGAGGCTGGCGCCCATCAGGAACGCGGTCTCGGCCGGGCTCAGCCCGCAGGCCGGGCCGACGATCATCGGCGGGGCCACCACGCCCGCGTACATGGCGGCCACGTGCTGCAGGCCGCTGGTGAACATCTTGAAGGGCGGGAGGGTCTCGTCGACCGGGTGCTTCCGGTCGCCCTGCGCCGTCCGCCCTGAGGTTGCGGCCACTGCGGGCCTCCTTCGATTTCTGCGCCGCGAGGGGGGCGGCGGCGCGAGCCTGTCACGGAGGGCGTGCGTCGGTGCGGTGGTGCAGCGGTCGGCGCTCGTGGCGCGCCACAAGAGGTGACGAGTAGTCACATAACTTGTATAGAAAAGCAGTTGGGGGGCGACGATGTGCAGCGGTACCGGCCCGGGGACACGGAGAGAGGACTCCGTGCCCCCGGGTTCCGGCGCTTGTGGACCCCGCTCGGATCCACAAGCTCCCGGCCGGGGCCGTCCCCCCGGCCGAGTTCTCGGGCCGCCGGGCGGGGATCAGCCCTCGGCGGCGATACGGGCCAGACGCCGGGCCTCGGCCCGCGCGGTCCGGGCGACGCTCTCCTCGTCGACGTTGGTCAGCCGGCCGTCCTCGACCACCGGCGCACCGTCGACCAGCGACAGCGTGACGGGCGCGGCGGCGCCGAAGACCAGCGCGGTCACCGGGTCGGCGATGGTGGAGTGGGCCAGGCCGTCCAGCTTCCACAGCACCAGGTCGGCCAGCTTGCCGGCCTCCAGGGAGCCGATCTCGGCCGTCCGGCCCAGGACCTGGGCGCCGCCGTAGGTGCCCAGGCGCAGCGCCTTGCGGGCGTCGAGGGCCGCCTCCTTGTGCGCGCCGAGCCGGTTGATCAGCAGCGCGGTGCGCAGTTCGGTGTGGAGTTCGCCGCTCTCGTTGGAGGCGGTGCCGTCCACGCCGAGGCCGACCGGAACGCCCGCCGCGAGCATGTCGGGGACACGGGCGATGCCCGCGCCGAGCCGCGCGTTGGAGGACGGGCAGTGCGCCACGCCGGTCCTCGTCCGGGCGAAGGCGGCGATGTCGGAGTCGTTCATGTGGACGCAGTGCGCCATCCACACGTCCTCGCCGAGCCAGCCGGTGGACTCGAAGTAGTCGGTCGGGCCCATGCCGAACAGCTCGTGGCAGAACTTCTCCTCCTCGACCGTCTCCGAGCCGTGGGTGTGCAGCCGCACGCCCTTGCGCCGGGCCAACGCCGCGCCCTCCCGGAGGAGTTCGGTGGATATGGAGAACGGGGAGCAGGGCGCGACGGCGATGTGCACCATCGAGCCGAACGAGGCGTCGTGGTAGGTGTCGACGGCCTCCTCGGTGGCCAGCAGCGCGCCCTCGGTGGTCTCGACCGCGAAGTCCGGCGGCAGTCCCCCGTCCTTCGCGCCGCGGTCCATCGAGCCGCGGGCCAGGGTGATGCGCGCGCCGATCTCGCGGGCGGCGGCCAGTTCGGCGCCTACCAGGTCGCCGGCGCCGCGCGGGAAGACGTAGTGGTGGTCGGAGGCGGTGGTGACACCGCCCTTGACCATCATGCCCAGCGAGCCCTGGGTGGCGGCCGCGAGCATCGCCGCGTCGATGCGGGCCCAGGTCGGGTAGAGGGCCACCAGCCAGTTGAAGAGGTTGTGGTCGGTGGCCAGGCCGCGGGTCATCCACTGGTAGAAGTGGTGGTGGGTGTTGACCAGGCCGGGGGTGACGAGGTGGCCGGTGCCGTCGACACGGCGGACGACGTTCGCCAGGCCCTCGGGGGCCGGGCCCGCGCCCACCGACTCGATGAGGTTGCCGGCGACGACGACATGGCCCGAGGCGTACTCGGTGCCGTCGGCGTCGACGGTCGCGACGGCACAGTTCTCGATGACGATGCGCCGCGTCACCGCGCTGTCAGGGGATGCCGGTGCTGCCATGGTGGTTCTCCTAGAAGATGCGGCATGGGTTTCCCCCTTGCTCGTCGGGAGCCCGAGGGAGGGCACGGCATGGCCCTACGGGATTTGAGTGCCGGAGCCGGGCGAAGCGGCTGACAGGACCGCTGCCCCCTTGGTGCTCCGGGTGCCGAGATGGTGGAAGAACAGGTTGAGCAGGACCGCGACGAGCGCGCCGGCGCTGATGCCGGAGCCGAGCACGGTCTGCGCCCAGGCGGGGAAGTCCTCGTAGAACGTCGGGGCGGCGAGCGGGATGATGCCCGCGCCCAGCGAGACGGCCACCAGGATGATGTTGGAGCTGTCGTCGAGGCCGGCTTCGGCGAGCGTACGGATGCCGCTGACCGCGATCGAGCCGAACAGGACGATCCCGGCGCCGCCGAGGACGGGCATCGGCACGAGGTTGACGACCGCGCCGAGGACGGGAAAGGCGCCGAGGACCAGCAGGGCGGCTCCGGCGACGGCGACGACGTAGCGGCTGCGCACCCGGGTCAGCGAGACCACACCGACGTTCTGCGCGAAGGCGCTGGTGGGGAAGCCGCCGAAGACCGGTCCGACGAGGGTGGCGAGGCCGTCGGTGCGCAGGCCGCGGGTGATGGTCCGCCCCGTCGTACGCCGTTCGCAGATCTCGCCGAGGGCGAGCATCCCGGCCGCGGACTCGGTCATCAGGACCAGCATCACGATGCACAGGGACAGTACGGCGGCGGGCTGGAACTCCGGTGCGCCGAAGGCGAAGGGGGTGGGCAGCGCGACGACGGGCGCCTCGCGCAGCGCGTCGAAGCTCGCCATGCCGAACGGGACGGCGGCGAGGGTGCCGGCGACCAGGCCCAGCAGCAGGGCGATCTGTTTGACGAAGCCGCGGGTGAAGCGCTGGAGCAGCAGGATGACCACGAGGGTGAAGGCGGCCAGCGCCAGGTACTTCATGGAGCCGAAGTCGGCGGCCTCCTTGTCGCCGCCCTGCGCCCAGCCGACCGGTACGGGCATCAGGGTGACGCCGATGAGGGTGATGACGACGCCGGTGACCAGGGGCGGGAAGTAGCGCAGCAGTCTGCCGAAGAACGGGCCGACGGCGAGGCAGAAGGCGCCTGCGACCATCACCGCCCCGTAGATGGCGGGCAGTTGGTGTCCTTTGGCGGTGGTCTCGGCGATGGCCAGCATCGGGGTGATGCCGGCCGAGGAGGCGGCGTTGACGAACGGCAGCCGGTTGCCGGCGAACCGGCCGGCGCCGAGGGTCTGCAGGAGCGTCGCGAGCCCGGCGATCAGCAGGCTGGCGGCGATCAGCCGGGTGCGGCCGGCGGTGTCCAGGCCGGTGGCCTGGCCGATGATGAGCGGAGGGGTGACGACGCCGGCGTACATGGCGGCGATGTGCTGCAGAGCGGCGGGGACGAGCCGCTTGGGAGCCGGCTTCTCGTCCACCGGGTGGACCGGTGGGACGGGGTGGTGCTCAACGTGCGGTGGTGGTGCGGCCATGTTTCGCGTTCCCCTCAGGAGGCGCGGGCCCCTCCCCGCTGCGGGACGGGGAGGGACGGCGAGGCACGGCGCTGCGTCGGGAGCCGTCAGAGGTTGGTCAGATCCATCGGGATCTCGGCTTCGACACCGTCGCGCAGGACAGTGGCTTCTATCAGGCCGTACGGGCGGTCCGCCGCGTAGTAGACGGCGCTGTCGGGGGTGTCGTTCTTCAGGCCGAAGGGCTCCAGGTCCACCAGGAAGTGGTGCTTGTTCGGCAGCGAGAACCGCACCTCGTCGATCTCCGCGCGGTTGTTGATGATCCGCGAGCCCATCTGGTACAGGGTCTGCTGGAGCGAGAGGCTGTAGGTCTCCGCGAAGGCGTCCAGCAGGTGCTTCTTGACCTGGGCGTAGGAGCGTTCCCAGTTGGGCATCCGCTGGTCGTCGTCGGTCCAGTTGAAGCGCCAGCGGCCGGAGACCTCGGTGGCCAGGATGCGGTCGTACGCCTCCTTGAGCGTCGTGTACTTGTCCTTGATGTAGCCCCAGAACTCGGAGTTGGTGGAGTTCATCACGACCAGGTCCTTCAGGCCGGAGATCACCTGCCAGCGCTCACCGTCGTAGGTGATCTGGGTCAGCCGGGTCTCCTGGCCCTTGCGGACGAAGGAGTGCCGGACCTCGTCGGCGCCGATGAACTTGGCGTTGGCCTCGGAGGTCTCGATGCGCTCCCAGCCGTACTCCTCGATGCGGATGCGGGCCCGGTGGATCGGTTCCTGGCTGGTGACGAAGTGCCGGGCCAGGTGGATGCCGAACTGCTCGGCCGACTCGATGCCGTGTTCCTTGGCGAAGGCGTACACGGTGTTCTTGGTCGTGTCGGTGGGCAGGCAGTGGGCGTTGGAGCCGGAGAGGTGCACCTCTTCGAGGTCGCCGGAGAGCGCGACCGAGACGTTGAGGTCCTTGATGTGGTGGGTGTCGCCGTCCCGGGTGATGCGGACGACGCGGTTCTCCGCCTTGCCGTACTGGTTCTGGCCGAGCATCGCCGGGCGGGCGGGACGGGAAGAGTGGACCATCGGTGCTAGCTCCCTCGGTATACGGAGTAGCCGAACGGGTTGAGCAGCAGCGGTACGTGGTAGTGCTCACCCGGCTGGACGGCGAAGGTGATCGCCACTTCCGGGAAGAAAGCTCCGCTGTCCCTTACGCGGGGGGCGTCCTGCTGTTCCTCGGCTTGCTGGTCGGCCGTTGCGGCCTTGCTGGCGAGGTACGTCTCGGTGTCGAAGCCGAGGCGTACGTGGGTGGTGCCCTCCGGCAGCGCCGGCAGGTCCTTGCAGCGCCCGTCCGCGTCGGTCTTGGAGGCACCGTGCGTGTTCCAGTCCCCGCCGGGTCCGGAGCGCACCGAGAGCGTGAGGGCGATGCCCTCCGCGGGGCGGCCCGCGCTGGTGTCCAGGATGTGCGTGGACACCGAGGTCTCGTGCCGGGCCGTTCCGCTGCTCATGGTCGTGCTCCTTCTGCGGCGTCTGCCGGGTCCGCCGCGTCCTCGACGAGGCGGCCCAGCCGGATGCGATTGATCTTGCCCAGTTCGGTACGGACGATCTCGCGTTCTTGTTCCGGCGTGTTGTCGAGCCGGTTACGGGCGGCGTCCCGCAGCTGCTCACCGGTCCGGCCGGTGGCGCAGATCAGGAAGACGTGCCCGAACTTCTCCTGATAGGCGAGGTTCAGTTCGAGCATCTCCGCCTTGAGGTCGTCCCCGGCCGCCGACATCCCCCGCTGTTCGCGGGAGGAGGTCGCGTCGCCCGGCGTGGGCCGGCCGATGGGCGGGTGCCCGGCCATCGCCTCGGCCAGGTCCGCCGCGGTCAGCTCGGCCATGGCGGCGTCGCTGGCGGCGAACAGGGCGTCGGTGCTGGGGTACGGGCGACGGTCGAGCAGCCGGCTCCCCCACGCCTCGCTGGCGCACGCCTCGCGCAGTGCGGCACGGGCCGTACGGTCGGCGGCGGCGTTGAACCGGGCGAGACCCGGCGTCGGATTCGAAGACACGGGAAGCCTCCGTGGCCTGGTGCGGTACGGGCTCTGCTTGGCTGGAAACAGCTAAGACCTCCGGCAACATCACGTCAACACTTTGTTGAAAACTCGGCAACAAGAAAGCCGCCGTCCGGTTCATCCGGACGGCGGCACGTACACAAGTGCCCAACGGGCACCATTTCCGGGTCAGTCGGCACCCTTCGCCGCGTTGTCCCTGTTCAGGTAGTTGTAGACGGTGAAGCGGCTGACGCCGAGCGCGCCGGCGACCGTCTCGACCCCGTGGCGTACGGAGAACGCGCCCCGCGCCTCCAGGACGCGTACCACCGACTGCTTGGTGCGGCGATCCAGATCACTGAGCGGTACCCCGTGCCGGCGCTCCAGCTCGGCGAGGAGGTGATCCAGCGACTCGGACAGGTGCGGCAGCCGTACCGCGACCCGGTCCTGCCCCTCCCAGGCCAGGACGACATCGTCACCCCGCGCCTGCTCCGGCGCGACCAGCTCCGCGCCCATGGCGTCCACCAGCGGCTTCACCGCCTGGACGAACGGGTGGTCGGCGGGCTCGGTCACGTGGCGTCCTCCCCGGCCGGCGCGATCACGTTGACCTGGAGGGAGACGCGGGTGGCGCCGGCCTCCAGGGACTTGCGCAGCAGCGCGTCCACCGCGGAGAGCACCTTCTCGCCCTCCCCCTCGGCGGTGTTGCCGAACGGGCCGACGTCGACGGCGTCCAGCCCGGCGCCCGTGACGATGTCGCGCCCCACGACCGCGTGGGCGGGCGCTTCGTCCAGATCGAACGGTTCCGTCGTGAATTCCACTCGCAATCGCACCATGCCCCCAAACTAGCGCCGCCGGACGGCGTCCTGTCCGGGCCCCCGCAACTCCCCCGCACGCGTGCGGGCGGCGAACCGCCGCCGCGCCCCGCCGCTCGCGCGGACCCTCTTGACAGGTCACGAGATCCGCAGGCAATGTTCCAATCAGCAGAAACAAAGTTCCGCAATACGGAAGGGCGCTTCTCCCTCATGGGCTTCTCGGACGCGCGTTTCAACGTCAATCTGTCGATCCTGTTCACCGAGCTGCCGCTGCTGGAACGCCCGGCGGCCGCCGCGGCCGCCGGGTTCGGCGCGGTGGAGCTGTGGTGGCCGTGGGTGGACGCCCCGGTGCCCGAGCAGCGGGAGCTGGACGCGCTGCGCGACGCCCTGCGCGACGCGGGCACCCAGCTCGTCGGGCTGAACTTCTACGCCGGGCGGTTGCCAGGACCCGACCGCGGCGCCCTGTCCGTCCCCGGCGAGGAGTCCGAGCGCTTCCGGGCCAATGTGGACGTGGCCGCGGACTTCGCGCAGTCGCTGGGCTGCACCGCGCTCAACGCCCTGTACGGCAACCGCGTCCAGGGCGTGGATCCGGCCGTCCAGGACGCCCTGGCGCTGGAGAACCTGACGCTGGCCGCCCGCGCCGCGCACCGGGTGGGCGCCACGCTGCTGATCGAGGCGCTGAACGCGCCGGAGTCGCCCGACTGCCCGATCGTCTCGGCACCCAAGGCCATCGAGGTGGTGGACGCGGTCAACGCGGCCACCGGCCTGGACAACGCCCGGTTCCTGATGGATCTGTACCACCTGTCGATGAACGGCGAGGACGTGGAGGAGGTCATCGACCGGTACACCGGCAAGACCGGCCACGTCCAGATCGCCGACAACCCCGGCCGCGGCGCCCCCGGCACCGGCACCCTCCCCTTCGAAGAGCTGCTGGACCGGCTGCGCAAGAACGGCTACGCCGGCTGGACCGGCCTGGAGTACAAGCCCGGCGACACCCCCAGCGCCGGTGCGTTCGCCTGGCTGCCCCGCCCGCTGCGCGCCGCCGCCCACTGAAATCCCGTTTCGCGAAAGGCACCCCGTACATGAGCACTCTTCCGAAGATCGCGTGGATCGGGCTGGGCATCATGGGCGCGCCCATGGCCGAGAACCTGATCAAGGCCGGCTACCCGGTCACCGGCCACACCCTCGAACAGGACAAGCTCGACCGGCTGGCCGCCGCCGGCGGCACCCCCGCCGCCTCGATAGCCGAGGCGGTCCGCGAGGCGGACGTCATCGTCACCATGGTGCCCGCCTCCCCGCAGGTCGAGGCCGTCGCCTACGGCCCCGACGGCATCCTGGACAACGCCCGGCGCGGGGCGCTGCTGATCGACATGTCCTCGATCACCCCGCAGACCTCCGTCGACCTGGCCGCCGCCGCGGCCGGCAAGGGGATCAGGGTGCTGGACGCCCCGGTCTCCGGCGGCGAGGCCGGCGCCGTCGAGGCCGTCCTGTCCATCATGGTCGGCGGGGCCCAGGAGGACTTCGACGCCGCGTACCCGCTGTTCGAGGCGCTCGGCAAGACCGTCGTGCGCTGCGGTCCGCACGGCTCCGGGCAGACCGTCAAGGCCGCCAACCAGCTCATCGTCGCGGTCAACATCCAGGCGTGCGCCGAAGCCGTCGTCTTCCTGGAGAAGTCCGGCGTCGACCTGTCCGCCGCCCTCGACGTCCTCAACGGCGGACTGGCCGGCTCGACCGTGCTGACCCGTAAGAAGGACAACTTCCTGAACCGCGACTTCGCGCCCGGTTTCCGCATCGACCTGCACCACAAGGACATGGGCATCGTCACCGACGCCGCCCGCGCCGTCGGCGCCGCGCTGCCCACCGGCACTCTCGTCGCCTCCCTCGTCGCCGCGCTGCGCGCCCAGGGTGACGGCGGCCTCGACCACTCCGCTCTCCTGCGCGGCGTCGAGCGCCTCTCCGGCCACACCAGCGGCTGACACCGTGCCCGTCCAGGTCTTCGGCTCCCCTGGCGCCGCAGCCCTCCCGTGGTACGAATCGCTGGAACGGGCCGACGGGAAAAGACAGCTGACGGCCGATCACGAGTCGGACGCGGTGCACATGGCGGTCGGCTGGGCCCGTACGGGCGGAAGGACCGGTTTCGCCGTCGCGGCCCCGGAGTTGCCGGCGCGGACCGGCGCCAGGTCCGGCGCGGGTCTCGACGGCTTGCTCGCCGGGCTGCGCACGGCTTACGCGGACGCGGTTCCGCTGGTCTGCGTGACCGGCCGGACCGCACCGCCCGGCCGGGACGGCACGGCGGTACCGGCCGCCGCCCTCCTCCGGTCGGCCCGTCCGGTGACCAAGGCCGCCGTACGGGTCGAGGACCCGGCCCGGGTGCCGCAGGCCCTCCACGCGGCCTTCCGGACGGCGCGGGCGGACCGCCCAGGGCCCGTACTGGTCGACCTGCCGTACGGAACGGCCGACCACGACGCCCTGCTCGGCGCACTGGACGAGCAGGACTGCACGCGGAGCGACGACGGACGGCCGCACCGGGCTCCGCACCGCACCCGCCGGTTCGTGGTGTGCGGGCGGGGCGGGCCGCCCGGCGGGCAGGTACCGACCGCCGTCGGTGTGCGGGTGGCGTTGGATGCTTCGGGCCACCGGGACACCACGGTTGTCGCGCTTGCCGGAGCGGGCCAACTGCCGTACGCGGTAGGCGCTTTGGGGGCGGCAGCGAGGTACGAAGTGCCGTTCGTGCTGGCCGTGTTCGACCCCGGCGGCCGGGACGGCTGCGGACGGGCACGAGAGCTGATGCGGGTCTACGGCTGCTCGGGGCACCGGGTGGACGGCCGCGGCAGCCTGCGCTCCGCGGTCGCCTGGGCCCGCAAGGAGTGCGTGACGACCGCACGCCCGGTCCTGCTGCTGATCGCCGCGCGCACCCCGGCCGAAGTGCGCGCCGCAGCAGGCACGCAGACACTCGTCACGCGCGTCCCGCATCCACGCGTCCCACCTGAAGCGTAAGCCTCCCCAAGACTTCCCGGCGGCGGTGCCGACACCTGTCCTGTCGCGCCCAGGCGCCGCCGCCGGGAACACCACGAGCGCGCCCCCGAGCCGCTCCCGCACCCCCTCCGCGCACCGCCCGGCAACTTTTCAACAAAGTGTTGACGGAGGTGGGGGTGCTCCATACGCTCCCACATGCGGAAGCCGACTTCCGCGCTCTCGTACGGAAGGTCACCATGCCGAAGCCCACGACGACGCGCCGTCTCACCACGGAGGCCGGCGCTCCGATCGCCGACAACCAGAACTCCGCCACCGCCGGCGTCGGTGGCCCGCTGCTCCTCCAGGACCAGCACCTCCTGGAGAAGCTCGCCCGCTTCAACCGCGAGCGCATCCCGGAGCGCGTCGTGCACGCCCGTGGCTCCGGCGCGTACGGGTACTTCGAAGTGACCGACGACGTCACCGGGTTCACCCGCGCCGACTTCCTGAGCGCGGTCGGCCGGCGCACCGACCTGTTCATCCGCTTCTCGACCGTGGCCGACAACCTCGGCGGCCCGGACGCCGCCCGCGACCCGCGCGGCTTCGCGGTCAAGTTCTACACCGAGGAGGGCAATTACGACCTCGTCGGCAACAACACCCCGGTCTTCTTCATCAAGGACCCGCTGAAATTCCCGGACTTCATCCACTCGCAGAAGCGCGACCCGTTCACCGGCAAGCAGGAGCCGGACAACGTCTGGGACTTCTGGGCCCACTCCCCCGAGGCCACCCACCAGATCACCTGGCTGATGGGCGACCGCGGCATCCCGGCCTCGTACCGGCACATGAACGGTTACGGCTCGCACACCTACCAGTGGACGAACGCCGCCGGCGAGGCCTTCTTCGTCAAGTACCACTTCAAGACCAACCAGGGCATCCGCTGCCTGGACGCCGCCCAGGGCGCCGAGCTGTCCGGCAAGGACCCCAACAGCCACCAGACCGACCTGCTCCAGTCCATCGAGCGCGGCGTGTACCCGTCCTGGACGCTGTACGTGCAGATCATGCCGGCGGCCGAGGCGGCGGACTACCGCTTCAACCCGTTCGACCTGACCAAGGTGTGGCCGCACGCCGACCACCCGCTCCAGCGGGTCGGCCGCCTCGTCCTGGACCGCAACCCCGACAACGTCTTCGCCGAGGTCGAGCAGTCCGCGTTCTCGCCCAACAACTTCGTGCCCGGCATCGGACCGTCCCCGGACAAGATGCTCCAGGGCCGGCTCTTCGCCTACGCCGACGCGCACCGCTACCGGCTGGGCGTCAACCACACCCAGCTGCCGGTCAACGCGCCGAAGGCGACCGTGGCGGACAACTACGGCCGGGACGGCCTGATGGCGTCCAACGCCTACGACCGGCACGCCAAGAACTACGAGCCCAACTCCTACTCCGGTCCCGCGCAGTCGGACCAGCCGCTGTCCGCGCCGCTCGCGCTCACCGGCCACACCGGCACCCACGCGGCCCCGGCGCACGCCAAGGACGACGACTTCTTCCAGGCCGGCGAGCTGTACCGGCTGATGTCCGAGGACGAGAAGAACCGCCTGGTGGCGAACATCGCCGGGGGTCTGGCCCAGGTCTCCCGGGACGACGTGGTCGAGAAGAACCTCGCCCACTTCCACGCGGCCGACCCGGAGTACGGCAAGCGCGTCGAGGCCGCAGTGCACGAGCTGCGCGAGGACTGACCCCAGGTCAGCGCGGGGGCCGACGGGAGGTCTGCCCCACGCGCGTCCGTGCCGGCCGGTCCGCTGAGGGGTGGCCGGCCGGCGCGGGAAGGCGGCGCGGGGCTCCGCGGCGCACGGTCAGGGAGCGACGGCCCGCACGGCCCGGTCTCCCGGGAGACACCGGTGCGGTGGTCGAGCCCGTCCGAAGGAAGGACGGCCCGTCTCCCCGAAAGCGCCTCGGAGCCCGCGTCCCGCTGTCCCTCCCCCAAAAGTCCCGCCCGGCGGTGCGGTTGTCCTGTCGCGCCCATCTCCCGTGCCGCCGGGCGGCATCATCGCCCGTGGGCCCGGCTTTCCGCACGATCGCGGAAAGCCAGGGTCCGTTCGCATATGTCTGCGGTAATGTCGGCTTCTCACCGTGTAACTCCCCCGACGCGAGCCGGTGGAGGACCATGGACGGCAGCAGCTGAGCCTGTCTGCCGATCTACCCGCCAGGAGCCGCCATGGCCGACAGCGTGCCGGTGCGCTGCCCCACGTGCCGCCGCGAGAACGCGTTCACCCCGCCCACCTTCCCGTGCGCCTGCGGCGCGCCGCTGACCCTGCCGGTGCTGCGCGGCGGCATACCCGTGGAGATCCTGCACCGCACGTGGCAGAGCTCCTGGGTGGAGGTGCGCTGCGAGACCTGCGGCCGGCTCGACGAGTGGCCCGCGCCGGAGTCCGGCTGCGCGTGCGGGACGGTGGTACGCGTCCCCGTCGTACCGGTACCGGCCCCGCCGCCGCCCGGCCCGCCCGCCCCCGGCAGCCCCGCGCCGGCACCACCCGGCGGACCGCCCCGCCGGCCGCCGGTGCTGCGGCCCGCCTTCCGGCCGGTCACCATCCGTACGGCCGGCGACTGCGTCACCGCCGCCGCCCAGTACCTGAAATGGCTGGGCTTCACCGACATCGCGCGGGTGCCGGAGCGCACGGCGTCGGGCGTGGACCTGCGCGGCTCCGGGGTGGTGGCCCAGGTCGACCCGACGACCCGCGCGACCAAGCTGCGGGAGGTCGAGTGCCTGTGGCTCAACGCGCTCAACGACTCCGCGGTCGCCGTCTGCTTCTCCCTGGCGGGCTACTCCCGCGACGCCCGCGCCCGCGCCGACGCACTGCACCTGCCGCTGTTCGTCATGGACCTCACGGGGACCCCGCAGCCGGTCAACGACCCGGCGGACGAGCTGATCAGGGACGGTACGGGGCGGTAGGGCGGCCGCCCGGTCCGGTGCCCGTGGTGACGGCCGCCGGACATCCGAGAGCCCCCCACCGGCGCGCGGTGCGGGGTTCCCGGTCCGGACGTGCCCCGGTCGCTACGATCCGGTGGCCTCCACGGAGACGAGGGCGATGGCTCCGGCGGGACAGAGGCCGGCGGCCATCCGGGCGGCGGCCCGGTTTTCGGGGGCCGGCGCGGCGTCCAGGAGGACCACCAGGCCCTCCTCGTCGTCCTGGTCGAAGACTCCGGGCGCCGTCAGGGCGCACATGCCGGCGCCTACGCAGCGGTCACGGTCGGCGCTCAGGCGCAGCGGTGCGCTTGGGTCGCTCACGGTCTACTCCTTGTCCCAGGTGACGGGCAGGCTGAGCACGCCGTAGATGTTGGCGCGGTCGCGCAGCGGCACCTCGTGCGGCGGCACCGCGAGGCGCAGGGTGGGGAAGCGGGCGAGGAGCGCCGGGAACGCGACGGCCATCTCGACGCGGGCGAGCTGCTGGCCGAGGCACTGGTGGGCGCCGTGGCCGAAGGCCAGGTGCCCGGTGGCCTTGCGGTGGATGTCGAGCCGGTCGGGGCCGGGGAACTTGCGCGGGTCGCGGTTGGCGGCCTGGACGGACACGGTCACCGTCTCGCCGGCCTTGACCAGCCAGCCCTCGACCTCGACGTCTTCGAGGGCGGAGCGCAGGATGGGGTCGGCCACGCTGAGGTAGCGCAGCAGTTCCTCGACGGTCTGCTCCACGAGGCCCGGGTCGGCGCTCAGGGCGGTCAGCTGGTCGGGGTTGCTCAGCAGGGCGAAGGTGCCGAGGCCGAGCATGTTGGCGGTGGTGTCGAGCCCGGCGGCCAGGAGCACCCCGCCGACTCCGATCAGCTCCTCCTCCGTGAGGTCGGAGGTGGTCAGATCACTGAGCAGGTCGTCGGTGGGCTCGGCGCGCTTGGCGGCCACGAGTTCCCCCATGAACCGGCCGACGGCCTCGAACGCCGCGGCCTTCGCCGTCACGTCGGCGGCCTGGTCGAAGAGGGTCGCCACGTGCTCCTGGAAGCGGTCCCGGTCGGCGTACGGCACGCCGAGCAGTTCGCAGATCATGAGCGCGGGTATCGGCCGTGCGAACGCCTCCACCAGGTCGACGGTGGGTCCGGCCTGCTCCATGGCGTCCAGGCACTCGTCCGTGAACTGCGCGACGCGGTCGGCGAGCTGCCGCATCCGGCGGACCGTGAACTTGCCGGTGAGCAGCCGCCGGAAGCGGGTGTGCTCGGGGGCGTCGAGGCCGAGGAAGTCGCCGACCGGGGCCGGCGGCATCTCCGTCACCTCTTCCATGCCCGGCATCGGTATCGGCAGGTGCAGGAGTTCGTAGCGTGCGCTGAACCGCGGGTCGGACAGGACCGCGCGGGCCGCGGCGTGCCCGGTGGCCAGCCAGCCGGTGTGCCCGTCGACGTAGCGCAGGCGGCGCATCGGCTCGTCGCTCAGCGCGGTGAGTCCGGCGGGCGGGTCGAAGGGGCAGCCGGTGCGGCGGTCGGTGGGCAGGACGGGCAGCTCTTCGGCGGCGGTGGCGCCTTCGGTGGTGCCGTCGGCGAGGGCTCCGGCGGCTGTCGGGTCGTGCGGCATGGGGTTCTCCAGTAATCGTCGGTGCTGGTGAACGTGCTGGCGGCTGGGGCGGGTCACCGCTCGGAGCCGGTGGTGCGGGGGCCGCGTCAGCGCTTGGCCCCGGTCTTGAAGGTGCGGCGGGCCCAGACGTAGCCGACCAGGGTGAGGCCGGCGCACCAGGCGAGGCCCGCGACCGCGCTGCCGCCGATCTCCGTGCCGAGCCACAGACCGCGCAGGGTGTCGATGACTGGCGTGAAGGGCTGGTACTCGGCGAACCAGCGCAAGGCGGTGGGCATCGAGTCGGTCGGCACGATGGCGCTGCCGAGGAACGGCAGGAACGTCAGCGGCATCGGGATGTTGCTGGCCGTCTCGGGGTTCTTGGCGACCAGGCCGATACCGGCGGCGAGCCAGGTCAGCCCCAGGGTGAGCAGGGCGAGCAGGCCGAGGGCGGCGAGCCATTCGACGGGCGTGGCGTCGGGGCGGAAGCCCACCAGGAGCGCGACGGCGGTCACGAGGCCGATGCTGATCATCGTCTGGATCAGGCTGCCGACGACATGGCCGGTCAGGAAGGAGGCGCGGGAGACCGGCATCGTACGGAAGCGGTTGACGATGCCTTCGGTCTTGTCCATGCAGACGCTGATCGCGGTGGTCAGGGCGCCGGACGTGGCGGCCATCAGGATGATGCCGGGCGCGAGGTAGTCGATGTACTCGCCGCCCCCGGCGGCCGACGCCCCGATGCCGCTGCCCAGGGCGGTGCCGAAGGCGTAGTTGAACAGCAGCAGCATCATGACGGGCATGATGACGACGGTGAGCGTCAGGGACGGGTAGCGCAGCGCCTTCTTGAGGTTGCGGCGCAGCATCGTCCTGGAGTCCCGGACCGCGTAGGACAGGGTGGCCATCAGACGTTCTCCTCGGTCGGGGCGGCGGTGCCGGCGGGGCGGGGCTGACCGGTGAGGGTCAGGAAGACGTCGTCCAGGTCGGGGGTGTGCACGGTGAGCGACTCGGCCCGTACGGCGGTGGTCTCCAGGGTGTCCAGGACGGCTCGCAGGGTGGTGACGGAGCTGTCGCCGGGGATCTGCAGGGTGAGGGCTTCCTCGTCGCGCGTGGCGAGGCCGAAGAGGCCCGCGGCGGTGTCCAGGGCCAGGGCGTCGGCGAACCGCACCCGGATGTGGCCGCCGGGGATGCGCCGCTTCAGCTCGTCGGCGGTGCCCTCGGCGATCAGCTTGCCGTGGTCCAGCACGGCGATGCGGTCCGCGAGCTGGTCGGCCTCTTCGAGGTACTGGGTGGTGAGGAAGATGGTCACGCCGTCGTCGGCGACCAGGTCGCGGATGATCTCCCACATGGTGCGGCGGCTGCGTGGGTCGAGCCCGGTGGTGGGCTCGTCGAGGAAGATGATCCGCGGCTCGCCGACCAGGGTCATCGCCAGGTCCAGCTTGCGCCGCATGCCGCCGGAGAAGGTGGCGGCGGTTTTGCCCGCCACGTCGGACAGGTCGAAGCGGCGCAGCAGGTCCCTGGCCCGCCGCTTGCCCTCGCGCCGGTCGAGGTGGTGCAGGTCCGCCATGAGGAGGAGGTTCTCCTCGGCGGTCAGCAGGTTGTCGACGGCCGAGAACTGGCCGGTGACGCCGATCGCGGAGCGCACCGCGTCGGCGGCCCGGGTCAGATGGCGGCCCGCGACCCAGGCGTCGCCCGCGTCCGCGTCGATGAGCGTGGAGAGAATCTCCACGGTGGTGGTCTTGCCGGCGCCGTTGGGCCCCAGCAGGGCGAAGACGGTGCCTTCGGCGATGTCCAGGTCGATGCCGTCGAGCACGAGCTTGTCGCCGTAGGACTTGCGCAGTCCGGTGGCGGTGATCGCCGGCGCCGTGGTGCCCACGGCGGTCGGCGCGGAGATCTGGGTGACGGTCATGCCGCTGTCCTCTCGGGTGCGGTGAGTCGGGGATGCGCCCGGTCAGGCGCGGCGGACGACGACATCGCCGGTCGCGGTGCGGGCGTGCACCTCGACGGTCTCGTCGGATTCCGCGGGGCCGGCGGCGGAGCCGAGTTCGTTGCGTACCACGCCGTACTTGGTGTTCAGGTCGAGCCAGGCCGCGGTGCCCTCGTGGATGCCCACGACGAGGTCGCCGACGGAGGTGCGCAGGTCGATACGGCCGCGGACGACGTCGCCGACGCGGATGCCGCCG
Source organism: Streptomyces paromomycinus (assembly GCF_003865155.1). Lineage (NCBI taxonomy): Bacteria > Bacillati > Actinomycetota > Actinomycetes > Kitasatosporales > Streptomycetaceae > Streptomyces > Streptomyces paromomycinus. Next base: position 2,071,324 of record NZ_BHZD01000001.1, read on the forward strand.
TTGGCGGAGGAGGCGTCGACCCCGGCCAGGGCGACGTCGATGTCGATGCGGCCGTTGGCGCACTTGGCGCCGACGCTGCCGCGCGCGGTGCCGACGGAGATGTCGCCGTTGGCCGCATTGGCCTTCAGGTCCCCGGCGGCCTCGGCGATCCTGGTCGCGCCGTTGCCGTTCTTGACGGTCGCCGTGCCGGTGACGGAGCCGACCTCGATCCGGCCCGCGCCGGTGATCTCGATGTCCCCGGCCGAGTGGTCCAGGCGGATGTCGCCGAGGTCGGTCTTGAGGTCGCCGCCGGTCACCTCGCCGATCTGGAGGTCGCCGAGCGAGGTCTTGAGCGTGACGTCCCCGAAGCGGCCTTCGCAGTGGAAGTGGCCCAGGCCCGTGGAGCCGCGGATCTCCGATCCCGCGGGCAGTTCGACGCTCACCTCGACCGTGCCCGGCTTGCCGAACAGGGACCGCTTCTTGGGTGTCTTGACCGAGAGGCGGCCGCCCGAGCAGGTGACCTGGGTCTGCTGCACGGCGCGTACGTCGTCGTCATCGGCTCCGTTGCGCGGCAGCACCTCGACGACCGTGTCGGTGCGCTTGCCCGCGGTGATGCGGGCGGAGCCGCAGTACAGCTCCAGGGTGGCGATGATCGGTCCGGGGGTCTCGAACTCAGGCATGGTGGTCCCGTCCTCTTGGCGTGGGTGGTTGTTCCCGCCGGTGAGGCGGGTGCTGAGCGGGGTCGGCGGGTCGGTGGTCCGCCGGTGGATGTGGGGTGGGGCCTCGGTGGGCGGCTCTAGCGGGCCCAGCCGGTGAGCCCCTGACTGCCCGGGTCCGGGGCGCGGTCCGGCGGGCCGGCGCGCTCCCCGCCGTCGAGGGCGGTGGACACGGCCCGTACCAGCCAGGCGTTGACCGACAGGCCCTCCACGGTCGCGGCGCCCTCGGCGCGGGCCTTGAGCTGGGCGGGGAGACGGAAGTTGATCCGCGCCACGGTGCCGTCGTCGGTGTCCGCGGGCGGCGGTGGCGGTATCGCCGCGCCGGATGCCGTGACCGGCTCCCGCGCCTCCCGGAACGGTTCGGGGGCGGGCGGCGCCGTCACCACGAACTCCGGGTCGACCCCGCGCAGCCGTACGTCGACCGAGCCCGGCGCCAGTTCTCGCGTGACCTCGCCCATGGCGGCGGACAGCGCGTCGAGCAGGGTCAGGCGGGCGGCGGATTCCAAGGGCGCGGCGAGCCGCTCGGCGAGGGCGCGGGCGTCCTCGCCGCCGGTTTCCGCGGCGACTGCCAGCTCCTGTCGGAGGGTGTCGACGTAGGGCGTCAGGTCCATGGCGTCATCATGGCACATCGATGGCGCCATCGCGAGCCAGATTGGCGTTTTCCCTTTCGGCACGGCACTGACCAGCAGCTTTACCGCTGAATCCGCGCGCCATGGCGTCGCACTGACCGCAGAACGGCTCGCGACAGTGCCGCAATGACGCCAGTGCGACACCACTTCGGCGGAGGAGGTCCACCCCGTCGCATCACCGTCACTGCACCACCGGAACGCCGTTATGGCGCCATGGCGCCACCAACTGACGCCACCGCTCCACCGGCCGGACGCTGCCGGGCCTGCCGCGCACCCGGGCGGGCGCCCGGCGGCGGCCCGGACCCGGGCTCTAAGGTCGGGTACGCCCCATCCTGCCGACGGAAAGCACCCCCATGAAGGCCAGGACCAGCGCGAACGCGCTGCTGCAACTGCGCGGCGTCAGCCGTCGCTACGGCGACCGGCAGGCACTGCGCCCGATCGACCTCGACCTGGCCGCCGGCAGCTGCACGGCCCTGTTCGGCCACAACGGGTCCGGCAAGTCGACCCTGCTGCGCATCGCGTGCGGCCGGGACGCGCCGACCACCGGCACGGCCCGTTTCGCGGGCCGCAAGGTCAGCGAGGACGACCCGGAGGTACGGGCGCGGGTCGCGGTGGTCGGCGACAGCGTCGCCTGCTACCCGGATCTGACCGTCCGCGAGCACTTGGAACTCGTCACCGTGGCGCACGCCGTGGACGACGCCCAGGGATGGATCGACCAGGTGCTCGCCGACCGCCGGCTGGCCGGTCACGCCCATGCGCTGCCGGGTTCGCTCTCCTCCGGCCAGTTGCAGTCACTGCTGCTGGCCGCCGCGCTGGTACGGCCGCGCGACCTGCTCGTCCTCGACGAGCCCGAGCAGCGGCTGGACCCCGACGCCCGCGCGCGCCTGGCCGCCCTGCTGGTCGCCGAGAAGGCGGACGGCGTGGCCGTCCTGCTCGCCACGCACCAGGCGGAGCTGGCCCTGGAGGTCGCCGACCGCATGGTCGCGCTGGAGGACGGCGAGGTCGTCGAAGAAGGCCGCCCGGCCGAGGTGCTGGAGAAGCTGGGCGTCCGCTCATGACCGCACGTGACACGGGACACGCCACGGAAACGGACGCGCGGGCGGTGGCGGAGCAGGCCGAGGAACAGGTCGAGAGGCAGCCCGAGGAACCGGCCGTCTGGAACGAGGCCGACGACGACCGCACCGCCGAGACCCTGCACTGGCTGCGTGCCAAGCGCCGCGCCCACCACCGGCAGCGCCGCCGCGACCGGGCCGTCCTCGTCTACTGCGTCGTCCTCGCGGCCCTGGGGTACGGCAGCGGCTATGCCGTCCGCTTCCTGCGCGAACTGAAACTCGGCGCGGACCACGGCAGCCTCGGCGCCGACCTCCAGCGCGCTCTGCCCGCCGCCTTCGTCGCCGTCACCCTCGGGCTGGCCGTCCTCGCCGCGCGCGACGCGCTGTGGCGCGGGCCGGTCGTGGTGTCCGGGCCTTCCGTCGGCTGGCTCCTCGCCCAGCCCGTACGGCGCGGAGCGGTGCTGCGCCCCAGCTTCCGGCTCTCCGCCGGACTGGCCGTGGGCGCGGGGCTGCTGGTGGCGGTGGCCGCCGCCGTGGTCCTCCAGGTCACCGGTCAGACGTCCTTCGGCGGCGGGCTCCTGGCCCTGCTCCCGGCAGCGGTCTGTCTGCCACTGCTGGCCGTCTCACTCGGCATGGCGGTGGAGCGCAGGCCGCACCTTGCGCCGTATGTACGGCGTGCGACCGCGCCGGCCGCCCTGCTGCTGGCTCTCGGCGCGGGCCAGGCCGCCCTGGCCGGCGCCGGCCACCGCTGGGCGCCCCTGGAACTGGCCGAGCTGTGGTCCGGCCCGTGGGGCTGGGCGGCGCAGCCGGTCGTGTCCGTGACGGGCGGACCGGCGCCCGGGTGGCCGGCCGCGACCGTCCTCCTCGTGGCCGTCACCGCCGCGGTCGTCCTGTACGCGCACCGGGACGCCGCGCACATACCCAACGCCCAGCTGCGCAGCCGCGCGGCGACGGCCACGGCCGTCACGTCCGGGGTGTTCGCCCTGGAACTGCGGGCCGCGAAACTGGCTGTCCTGGAGGCCGGCGGCGACGAACCGAAGCGCCGGTTCCGCCTGCGGGCACCGCGGAACCGGCACCTGGTCGTCGTCTGGCGCGATCTGCTGGCCCTGCTGCGCGCGCCCGGAAGGCTGGGCCGCGCCGTCGCCTGGACGGCCGCTGCCGCCGCGGCGGCGGGACTCGGCGCGGCGACGGCGGGCGAGAAGCGGGTCCTCGGCCTGGCCGTGGGGCTGCTGTGCGGATACGCGGCGGTCGGTGCCCTCGCCGAACCGGCCCGCCTGGAGACCGACAACGTACGGCGGGCGGCCTGGTCGCCGTTCCGGCTGCGGACGCTGATGCTGCATCACACGCTCGTGCCCGCGGTGCTCGGCGCGCTGCTGGGGCTGCTCGCGGCGGTGCCGTACGCGCTGGCCGGCGCGGCGTGGACGCTCCTGCTCATGCCGCTGTGCGCGCTGCCGTTCGCGGCGGCGGCGGTCTTCGGCGCGTGCCGCGGACCGGCCCGTACCGACCTGCTGTTCGTCGGTGGCGCCACGCCGATGGGCGGCCCGGGACCGTTCGTGTTCGCCGCGTGGTACGCCGCCGGCCCGCTGGTGTCGGTCACCGGCCTCGTCCTCGCACTGAACACGGCCCTCGGCCACGGCCTCGACGCCCGGTCCGTGTCCTCCGTGGCCGTCGTGGCGGCACTGCTCACGGCCGGCCTGCTGTTCTTCGTGACGCGCTCGGCGGACCGCCTCGTCAAACACTGATTTGCCGCTGACAAAGCTGACGGGGGCGGTAAAGTCGCGTACGTGAGCAACCACCGCGCGACCGGGCCCACGGGATTCAAGTAGCCCGCCAGGAAATACCTGGCGGTCGCTACCGACGGAGTCCCGTGGCACGCACCGCGCATCATGTTCCCCCTTCTCGCAGCCGGAATGCGGATGCCGGCCCGCCGAGTGGCCCTTGGCGTTCCGTGGTCGTCCGCGATCTCAGGTACTGCGCCCGCAGCTCGGCCGAAGCGGCGCGCGAATCCAGGAGGCCACGGCCGCGTACCGTCCGCCGCCAGGTGGCTTTCCGCTCCTTCCCCCGGCACCAGCGGGACCGTTCCGTGGCCCGCTGGTCCGCCGTGGAGGAACGCCGGGCGCGCCAGCGCCTGCGGGCCCGGATCGGAATTCTGCTGCGGCGGGTGCATTCCGCCGACGAGGACAGCATGCTCGACCTCGCGGAGACAGTGGATGTGCCGCCGGCGCGTCATCGGCGGAATTCCCTCTGGCTTGCCTGAGGGAATTCCGCAGCGGCGCCGGGCCCTCGGTCGGCACCGCCTCCGGCCCCATGCCCGGACGGTCTTCGCCGCTACGCTGACCGGGGCAGTCGACAGTGCGCAGAACCGGGGGACACATGAACCGACCACTGCTGTTCCTCGACGTGGACGGGCCGCTCAACCCGTATGCGGCCAAGCCGCAGCGGCGTCCCGACGGCTACACCACGCTCAGGGTGCCCCGCGACGACGTCCACGAGGGGGACCCGGGCCTCGCGTCCCGGCGGCGCCCCCTGCGGGTCTGGCTCAACCCGGAGCACGGGCGATTCCTGCTCCGGCTCGGTTTTCAGCTGTGCTGGGCCACCACATGGATGGACCAGGCCAATCGGTGGATAGCACCGGTGCTCGGCCTTCCGGAACTGCCCTTCGTCGACTTCGGCGACGTCTTGCTCCAGGAGCGTCCGGACGGCGTCCACTGGAAGACCGGCCCGCTGGTGAACTACGCCGACAGCCGCCCTTTCGCCTGGGTGGACGACGAACAGAGCGAGCTGGACCAGACATATGTGACCGCGCACCACCGAGGTCCAGGACTGCTGCACCACGTCAACCCCCGGGTCGGTCTGCGGGAGGACGACTTCCGCACGCTCGCCGACTTCGCCCGGTCCGTGGGCGCTCCACGGGCCACCGGCTGAGCGAAAATCGGCTGCCGTGCGCCGGGGCACCTGCGACGGTACGTCCATGAACGTCATGGAGACCTGTCCCGTCGTCCGCCCGGCCGTGCCCGACGACCTTCCCCTGCTGCGTGACATCGAGCGGGCGGCCGGGGAGGCGTTCCGTGCTGTGGGTATGGAGCCAATCGCTGACGACGAGCCGCCGTCGCTGCCGGAGTTGGCGCGCTACCAGGAGGCGGGGCGGGCGTTGGTCGTCTGCACCGCACCGGGCGGCGCGCCGCTCGCGTACCTGCTGTGGGAGCCGGTCGACGGCTGCGCGCACATCGAGCAGGTGTCCGTCCATCCGGACAGCGCGCGCCGCGGGCTCGGCCAGGCGCTCATCGAGCGCGCTTGGCGGGACAGCAGACTGCCGTCGGTCACCCTGACCACCTTCGCGGACGTGCCGTGGAACGCCCCGTACTACGCCCGGCTCGGCTTCCGTGTCCTGGACGAGGCCGGCCTCACGCAGGGCCTGCGCGCGATCCGTCGCCGGGAGGCGGAGCTGGGGCTGGACCGGTGGGAGCGGGTCTGCATGCGGCGGGACGGCTGACGCGGGCGGGGTCGACCGACGCGAGCAGGGGATGGCTGACGCGGGCGGCCGGGGGCCGGTGGCCTGGTTGTGTGACCCGCGGGTGCGCCCCGGTTGCCCGGCACTTCGCCCCACGGGGACCATCGCGGGATGAATCCACGTCAACCGGTCTCACCGCCCACCCCCAAGCCCCTCGCGACGAGCGGCGACGACGGCGGCGATGCCTCCAGCACGGGCAGGGCGGACAAAACGACCGCGCGCCTCTCCCCCGCCCGACGGGTCTGTGCCGTCGCCGCGGCGGGTTGCGTCGCCGTCCTCGTGCCGCTGCTCGGTACGGGGCTCGTGGTCGACGAGTCGTACGAGATCCGATTACCCGGGGACGGGGCCACCGCGCTGCTGCGGGCGCTGCTGCTGGCGGCGCTGTGCGTGCAGGTCGGCGAGCTGGCCGGGGTGCGGCTCGCGCGGGGCGTGCGGGGCGCGTCGGCCGGGTTGCCGCGGGGCTGGTCGAAGCGGGCCGCGTGGGTGGGAGTGGCGGCGGCCGTGGGGCAGTTGCTGCTGGTCGCGGGGAGCGGGTCGCCGCTGGCGGGGCTGTCGGGGCCGGCGCTGGTCGACGCGTACGCCACCCGGACCGGTCTGCTGGCCCTCCTGGAGGCCAACGCGTTGCTGCTCGCCGCCCTGTGCGCGGCTTCCCGCCGCCCGGGGTGGGCCGGTGTTCCGCTCGCCGCCGTCGTCTTCGGCGAGGCACTGCGGGCCCACCCCGAGACGGACACGCCGGAGGTCGGCGTCGCGCTCACCCTCGTCCATCTGACGTCGACCGCGCTCTGGGCGGGTGGCCTGCTGTACGTACTGCGGACTCGGTGGTGCTGGCGGCAGGAGACGGCAGCGGGGCGGGAGTTGCTGCTGCGGTACGCCCGGCCGGCGGCGCTGCTGTTCGCCGCGATCGCGGTCACCGGCGTGTGCAGCACACTGCGCCGGCTGCCGCTCGCGGAGACGTTCAGCACGGCGTACGGGCGTGTCCTGCTGGTCAAGCTGGTGCTGGTGCTGGTCGTGAGCGGGCTGGCGCTGGCCGCCCGCAGGCGGTTGCGGCGGGAGGCGGCGCTGCCGGGGGCGGCGGCCGGACCGGCCCGTGCGGAGGTGGCGGCGCTGGCCGCGGTGGTGCTGGTTTCCGCCGTTCTGACCGCCGTACCGCTGCCGCCCGCGCCGTGAGGCCCGTGTCAGCGGTACGCCGGCACCGCCGCGGCCCTCGCGCGCGATAATGGCCGGATGTTCGATGCGAAGCGGCTGCGGGCCGTCTGCCTGGGCTTCAACGGGGCGGTCGAGGAGTTTCCGTTCCCCGGGCACCAGGAGGTGTGCACGTTCAAGGTCGGCGGGAAGATCTTCGCGTTGAGCAGCCTGGACGCCGGGCCGCTGAGTGTGAGTCTGAAGTGCGACCCTGATCTGGCGGAGCGGCTGCGGGCCGCGCACCCCGAGATCGTGCCGGGCTACCACCTCAACAAGCGGCACTGGAACACCGTCTCGCTGACGGGGGCGCTGGACGACCGGCTGGTGCTGGACATGATCGAGGATTCGTACGACCTGATCGTCGCGCGGCTGCCGCGTGCGCAGCAGCTCGTGCTGGACTGGCCGGGCCACGCCTGATCCCAGGGCGCGCGGCCCGGCCGTGCCTGCCGTTACGTCTGGTCCTTACGTCTGACCGTTACGTCTGGCCGTTACGTCTGGCCGTGCTGCCGGACCGTCACGTCTGCGCCGCTTCGACGGGACCGGACGGTTCCGGAGCGGCGGCCGGACCGGCCGCGGCCTCCGTCTCCTGCGTCAGCCGCGCCGCCAGCCGCTGCCGCAGCTCGATCTTCCTGACCTTGCCGCTGACCGTCATCGGGAAGGCGTCGAGGACGTGGACGTACCGTGGCACCTTGTAGTGCGCCAGGCGCGAGCGGCAGAAGCGGGCCAGCTCGTCGCGGGTGAGTCCGTCCGCGGTGTCGCGCAGGATGACGCAGGCGGCGATCTCCTCGCCGTACTTGGCGTCCGGGACACCGACCACCTGGACGTCCGCGATCTTGGGGTGGGTGTAGAGGAACTCCTCGATCTCGCGCGGGTAGACGTTCTCACCACCCCGGATGATCATGTCCTTGATGCGGCCGACGATCCGCAGGTAGCCGTCGTCGTTCATCACCGCGAGGTCGCCGGTGTGCATCCAGCGCTCCGCGTCGATCGCCTCGTCGGTGCGCTCCGGCTCCTCCCAGTAGCCCAGCATCACGCTGTAGCCGCGGGTGCACAGCTCGCCCGGCTCGCCGCGCCGTACCGTCGCGCCGGTCACCGGGTCCACCACCTTGACCTCGATGTGCGGCAGGACGCGGCCGACCGTGCCGGTGCGGTGCGCCAGGTCGTCGTCGCGCCGGGTCTGGGTGGAGACCGGTGAGGTCTCGGTCATGCCGTAGCAGATGGAGACCTCGCCCATGTGCATCTCGGAGACGACCCGCCGCATCACCTCCTCGGGGCAGGGCGAGCCCGCCATGATGCCGGTGCGCAGCGACGACAGGTCGTACGAGGCGAAGTCCGGATGGTCCAGTTCGGCGATGAACATCGTCGGTACGCCGTACAGGGAGGTGCAGCGCTCCTCCTGGACGGCCCGCAGGGTGTCCGCCGCGTCGAAGGCGGGGGCCGGGATGACGATGCAGGCGCCGTGCGAGGTGGCGCCGAGGTTGCCCATGACCATGCCGAAGCAGTGGTAGAAGGGCACCGGCAGACAGACCCGGTCGTGCTCGGTGTAGCCGACCGTCTCGCCCACCCAGAAGCCGTTGTTGAGGATGTTGTGGTGGGAGAGGGTGGCGCCCTTGGGGAAGCCGGTGGTGCCGGAGGTGTACTGGATGTTGACCGGGTCGTGCGGCGACAGCTCCGTCGCGCAGGCGGCGAGCTTCTCCCGCGGCACCCCGGCGCCGGCCGCCAGCAGGCCGTCCCAGGTCGGGTCGTCGATGTAGACCACGTCGCGCAGGGCCTGGCTCTCGGCCCGTACCTGCTCGATCATCCGCCGGTAGTCGCTGCTCCTGTGCGCGACGGCGGAGACCAGCACGCTCATCCCGGCCTGCTTGAGCACATACGCCAATTCGTGCACACGGTAGGCGGGATTGATGTTGACCATGATGGCGCCGATGCGGGCGGTGGCGTACTGCACCAGCACCCACTCGGGGCAGTTGGGCGCCCAGATGCCGACCCGGTCGCCCTTGCGGACGCCCTTGGCGAGCAGGCCGAGCGCGACCTCGTCCACCGCGCGTCCCAGCTCCGTGTAGGTCCAGCGGCGCCCGCCCGCCACGTCCACCAGCGCCTCGCGGTCGCCGAACCGGCCGATCGCGCGGTCCAGGTCGGCGCCGATGGTCCGGTCGAGCAGCGGCCGGCCGGTCTCCCCCCGTGTGTACGCCTCCCGGCGCTGCTCCGCGCCGCTCTCCCGCGGTCCCGGCGGGTGGCTCGGCGGCCTGCTCATGTCGGTCATCGGTGGTCTTCCTCTCGGTACTCGGCGGCGCCGCCGCCCTCTTCGGCGGTGCGCTCGCGCAGCTCCACACGGCGGATCTTGCCGGAGACCGTCTTGGGCAGGTCGGCGAACTCCAGCCGCCGCACCCGCTTGTACGGGGCGAGCACCGCGCGGGAGTGCGCGAAGAGCTCCGCCGCGGTCTCCGGGCCAGGCTCCCAGCCGGCCGCCAGCACCACGTACGCCTTGGGTACGGCCAGCCGTACGGGGTCCGGCGCGGGCACCACGGCGGCCTCGGCGACCGCTTCGTGCTCCAGCAGTGCGCTCTCCAGCTCGAAGGGTGAGATCTTGTAGTCGGATGCTTTGAAGACGTCGTCCCGGCGCCCGATGTACGTGACATAGCCGTCGGCGTCCCGCGAGCCGATGTCACCGGTGCGGTAGTAGCCGTCGGCCATCGCCTCTGCGGTGCGCTCCGGGTCGCCGTGGTAGCCGGTGGTCAGGCCCACCGGCCGGGCCGACAGGTCGAGGGCGATCTCGCCCTCGTCGGCGGGCTCGCCGGTGACCGGGTCCAGCAGGACGACCTCGAAGCCGGGGGTGGGGCGGCCCATGGAGCCCGGTTTGAGGGGCTGGCCCGGGGTGTTGGCCACCTGGACGGCGGTCTCGGTCTGCCCGAAGCCGTCGCGGATGGTGACGCCCCACGCCTCCCGTACCCGTTCGATGATCTCCGGGTTGAGCGGTTCGCCGGCCGCGACGATCTCGCGCGGCGGGTTCTTCAGGGCCGTCAGGTCGGCCTGGATGAGCATCCGCCAGACGGTGGGCGGGGCGCAGAAGCTGGTGACGCCGGCCCGGTCCATCTCGGCCGTCAGCCGGGCCGCGTCGAAGCGGGTGTAGTTGTGGATGAAGACGGTGGCCTCGGCGTTCCAGGGGGCGAAGAGATTGGACCAGGCGTGCTTGGCCCAACCGGGTGAGGAGATGTTCAGGTGGACGTCGCCGGGTTTCAGGCCGATCCAGTACATCGTCGCCAAGTGGCCGACGGGGTAGGAGGTGTGGGTGTGCTCGACGAGCTTGGGGCGGGCCGTGGTGCCGGAGGTGAAGTAGAGCATCAGGGGGTCGTCGGCCCGGGTGGGGCCGGCGGGCTCGTACGTCTCGGGGGCGGTGTACGCGTCCTCGTAGGCGAGCCAGCCCGCGGCGGCCGTCGCGGCGTCCCCGCCGACCGCGATCCGGGTGTACTCGCCGGGCACGCCGGCGAACTTGCCGGTGTCCGCGGCCCGTACGAGCACGTGCCGGGCCCGGCCCCGCTCGACGCGGTCGGCCAGGTCGAGCGGGCCGAGCAGCGGGGTGGCGGGGATGACGACGGCCCGCAGCTTCATCGCCGCGAGGGCGGTCTCCCACAGCTCGGCCTGGTTGCCGAGCATGACCACGATCCGGTCGCCGGCCCGCACGCCCTGTGCGGCCAGCCAGTTGGCGGCCCGGTCCGAGACGCGGCGCAGTTCGTCGAAGGTGCGGCGGGTGTGGGTGCCGTCCTCCTCGACGATGTGCAGGGCGGTGCGGCCGTTGCCGTCGGCGATGCGGTCGAACCAGTCCAGCGCCCAGTTGAAGTACGCGGGGCGGGGCCAGGTGAAGCCCGCGCGGGCGGCGGCGTAGTCCTCGCGGTGGCGGAGGAGGAAGTCGCGCGCCGCGCGGAACTCGGCGGTCGGGTCCGAAGCCGTCGCCGCTCCCGTCACTTCCGTAACCCCCTTAACACCACCCATACCGTCCGTACCACCCGTCGCACCTGTCGTATCCGTGTCCGCCATGTGTCCTCCTCATTGCCGCACCGCCTACCGCCATCGTGTAATCAGTGACGCAGGTCTCACCACCCCCGAACGGGGGGAAGCGGAGGTTTCGGCGTGCGGGTCGAATCGGAGTGCGGCGGGTCCGCCGACGTACGGGCGGCGCTGTCGCGGCTGCGGCGGACGAGCGGGCTGCCGGTGGCGTTCGGCGGACTGCGGTACGGCACCGGCCGCTACCGCATCAGCGAGCTGACCGGCGCCAGAACCGCCGCGCTGCACGGCCTGGCCGTCCGGCACGGCAACGGCCTGGGCGGCAAGGCGGCCGAGCTCACCCGCCCCTTCGCGGTGACCGACTACCACGCGTCCGCCGTCATCAGCCACGAGTACGACGCCGCCGTGGCGGCCGAGGGCCTGTGTTCCGTGCTCGCGGTGCCGGTCGTCGTACGGCGGCGGGTGCGCGGGGTGCTGTACGGGGCGCTGCGCCATCCCGTACAGCTCGGTGACCGCCCGCTGTCCGCCGCGATGGAGGCGGCCCGCGAACTGGAGCAGGCCCTGCTGCTCCAGGACGAGGCGCAGCGGCTGCTGTCGGTCGCCCGGCAGCCCGCGGCCGCCGACCCGGCGGCCTGGGAGGAGGTCCGGGAGGCGCACGGCGACCTGCGGGCCCTGGCGCAGCGCGTCGCCGACCCGGTACTGCGGCACGAGCTGCTGGCGGCGTGCGGACGGCTGGCGGCGGCGTCCGCTCCCGGGCGCGGCCGTACGGAGGACGGCCACCGCCGAACGGAGGGCGGGCCCGGCCGGCCGGACGGCCCGGTGCTGGCGCCGCGCGAGGTGGACGTCCTGGCGTGCGTGGCCTCCGGCGCGACCAACGCGGCGACAGCGGAACGGCTGGGCCTGCGCCCGGAGACGGTCAAGAGCTACCTGCGGTCCGCCATGCGCAAGCTGGGGGTGCACTCGCGGCTCCAGGCGGTGGTGGCGGCGCGGCGGGCGGGGCTGCTGCCGTGAGCCGGGCGGGGCTGCTGCCGTGAGTCCGGCGGGGCCGCCGTGAGCCGGGCGGGACTGTCGCCGCAGGCCGGGCGGGGTGGGCCGTTCAGTCCCGGCCCTGCGCGGCCACCGCCCGGCGGGCCCGCATGCCCCGTACCGTCTCCAGATAGCCGGCGATCGCTTCCCGGTTGCGGGTCAGACAGTCGATGCGCCGGCTCAGCTGCTCGTGTTCATGTTCCAGAACGTCCGTCATCTCCGGTGTCAGATCGTCGAAGTGGATGCTCCGGAGGCCGCCCAGGCAGGGCAGGATCTGCCGGATGATCCGGGTCGGCAGTCCGGCGTCGAGCAGTCCCTTGATCTGCAGCACGCGGCCCACATGCGCTTCCTCGTACGCACGGTAGCCGTTGCCGGACCGTCCGGGCGTGAGCAGCCGCTGTTCCTCGTAGTAGCGCAGCAGACGCCGGGAAATACCGGTGCGCTCTGCCAACTCTCCGATCCTCATGCGCTTGAGCGTACGGCTCCGCTTCCGGCCCCTCCGCTTGACCTTCACATCAGTGTGAAGGTCAGAGACTCGCGGGGCGGCCGGAACGCGGCCGCGGTACGTCCGCGCAAGAGGAGCACCAGACATGGTCACGATCGATGTCCCCGCCTTCTACCGGGAATGGGCGGCTCGCAGTGGCGGCGTCATCGACGCCGCCGCCGGGCAGGGGCCCGACGGCCTGGAAGACGCCCGGCTCGCCTACCGGCAGTTCTTCCAGGACTGCTTTCCGGCGCCGGACGGAGTGACGTTCATCCCGGTGGACGCCGACGGGGTGGCCGCCGAGTCGGCGGTCCCCGCGGACGCCGTCCCCGGCAGGCATCTGGTCTACCTGCACGGCGGTGCCTATCTCGTCGGCGATCCGCAGGGCTACCGTGGCCTGACCGGCGGTCTCGCCCGGCGGCTGCGCGCCCGCGTCCTGGTGCCGGACTACCGGCTCGCTCCCGAGGCGGTCTTCCCCGCCGCCGTCGACGACGCCGTAACGGCCTACCGCTGGCTGCTGACGCAGGGTGCCGCGCCCGAGAACGTGGTGTTCGCCGGCGACTCGGCCGGCGGCGCCATGGCGGTCAGTGTCCTGGTCGCGGCCCGCGACCAGGGGCTTCCCCGCCCGGCCGCCTCGATCGCCGTCTCGCCCTGGGCGAACCTCGAACATACGGGGGCGACGCTGCGCACCCTCGACGGCGTCGATCCGTCCGTCAGCCGTGCGGGGCTGCGCCGTGCCGCGGACGCCTTCCTGGGCGGCGCCCCGCGAAACAGTCCGCTGGCCTCCCCCGTCTTCGCCGACACCCGCGGGCTGCCGCCGGTCCTGATCCAGGTCGGCGGGCACGAGGTCATGCTCAGCGACGCCGTCCGGCTGGCCGCCAAGCTGGCCGAGGACGCGGTGCCCGTCCGGCTGGACGTCGCACCGCGGATGGGACACGTGTGGCATCTGCTCGCCGGTCACCTGCCCGCCGCCGACCAGGCCGTCGCGGACGCCGTCGCCTTCGCCGAGGCCCATCTGCCCGCCGCTTGAGCGCGCCTCGGTACGGCAAGGGCGGGGTTACGGCACAGCACGGCCGAGGACCGGGCCCGGAGGCCCCGTCCTCGGCCGACGGCAGGTCAGGCCGGGCCGGTCACTTGTGGTGCGGCTCGTAGTACGAGCCGAGTTGCTGGTGGTAGTCCGGGTTGCCGAGGTGCTTCTCCTTGTCGAACTCCGGGGAGTTCTTGATCTCTTCCTTGGTGCGGGAGACATGGATCTTGCGCTCGGTGGTGTCCACGGACGCGATGACGCCGGCCGGCAGCAGGACGTGCTTGCCGAAGATCCAGACTCCGGTGTCGACCACGATCCAGGCGGAGCCCACTTCGTCGGAGTGCTTGTCGACCTTGCCGATGCTGCCGTCCGTGGCCTCGACCTTGTAACCCGCGAGGTCCGTGCCGGCGGTGTGGCCGGCGCCGGCCGGGTAGCCCCAGATGTCGGTCATGGAACGCTCCTTCGCACGATCGGGACTCGGAACACGGCGCCGGGTGCCCGGCCGCACCGCACCCAAACGGCGGGGGCGGTACGGCGCGCCGCTTCCGGCCACCGGGACCGCACCCAGCGGTCCCCGGCCGTTCCCGATCCTCAGGAGCCTTCACCGGCGAACGGCAGGTACTCCGTCTCCAGCGCGGCGTCCAGCAGCCGGGCCGCGCCGGGCGTGCGTTCCTCGACCAGGCCGGCGTGGACCGACCGGCGCAGCCGGACACCGCCGAGATAGCAGGCCGACAGGTCCCGTACGTCCAGGGCCAGGTCGGCCCGGTCGCCGGTGGGTGCGTAGGCGGCGCCGGACGGATCGGCGGTCAGCCGGAAGCGGCCGGCGTTGGCGGGCAGGGCGGCGTCGCGCACTTCCAGTACGAGGTCGACGGGTGCGGCCCAGGAGCGGGCGGTCAGGGCCCGTGCCACGTCCACCAGCCGGAGCCACATCGCGGGCCACTGGCCGGTGACGCGCACCTGGTCCCGGTCGGCGGCGAAGAGCAGCAGCGGGTCGTCGGGGGCAACCGCCCAGGCCTGTACCTTGCGCGTCAGGTCGATGGAGGCGAGGTAGGACCAGAGGGCGGCGGCGGCCGGCGCGTCGTCGGCCTCCAGTTCCTCGACGGTGACGGTGCCCTTCTCCCCCACCCGGTAGACGGCGTATCCGGCGGCGGGTGCGTCCTTGTCGCCGAGGACGACGACGCGCGCCGGTCCGTCCTTCGCGTCGTCCCCGTCCTCGTCGCCGGGGCGCAGCGCGCGCCGCCACCACGCCTCGTCGCGGGAGAGCCGCCCGCCGCGCCGCGCCCGGCCCGCCTCGTACAGCGGCGCGAGTACGGCGACGGCGTCCGCCGGGGCGAGCAGCCGCAGCGGACGCCGGTCGGGCGTGATGCGCAGGTCCAGGGGCCGGGTGGTGTTGATCTCGACGTGGTACGCCTCGGTGGCGGGACCGAAGCCGAAGCGGCCGTAAATCGCTTCCTCCGACGCCCACAGGCAGGCCAGCGGCCGGTTGTCGGCGGCGCAGCGGCGCCAGAGTTCGCCCATCATGCCGGTCAGCACGCCGCGCCGCCGGTGGGTGGGCGCGACCGAGACGAAGTCCAGTTCTACGGCGGGGAGTTCGCCGCCCGGCACGGAGAGGCCCAGGCGGTGCGCCGCGGCGAAGCCGACGATCTCCTCGTCGTCGTACGCGCCCACCCGCTCGGCGTTCAGCAGCAGTTCGCGCCGGCGCTTGCGGGTGGCGTCGCCGGCCGTCACGTGGAACGCGAGGTGTGCGAGGTCGAGTGCCCGGTCGACGTGGGCTTCGGGGACGTCCCGGATGTCCGTGGTCACCTGAGGGACGGTAACGCCGGGCCCCGCACGCCGTCACCCGTTTTTGCGCGACGGGCCGCCGGGCCCGCCCGGCCCCGAGAAGAAGTCCCGCACCCGGTGGCGGCGCCCGTTCCGCCCGCGGTCGCCGTAGTCCGCGCCGTACGGCTCGTCGTAGTCCCCCTCGCCGCCGTCCGGGTTGTTCAGGACGGTCCAGCTCACGGCGGACACCGCGGGCTCCAGCGACAGCCGGCTGACCGCCTCTTCGAGGAGGCTGTCGTCGCGCCGCTCGGTGGTCAGCTCGGCGGCGACGGTGACCTTCGGCGGGGTCCCCTCGTCCGGCCGGGCGGTGCCTTCGTCACGACTGTGCACCGCCCGCAGCCGGAAGCCGGGCCGGGTGACGGCCTGCACGACCAGCGTCCTGATGTGCGCCTCCTCGGTTTCGAGGCACACCGCCTCGAAGTAGTAGTCCGTGGAGACCTCCGCGCCGCCGCCCGGCTCCCGGTCCATCCGCCGGCCGAGCGGCCGCAGCACCAGGTTCGCGCCGACCACCCCGGCCGTGCCGAGCGCCGCGACCACGTACAGCCCGGTGCCCGCCAGGGCGCCGACCGCGGCCGAGCACCACAGCGTGGCGGCGGTGTTCAGGCCGCGGACGTTCAGTCCGTCGCGCATGATGACGCCGGCGCCGAGGAAGCCGATGCCGGAGACGATCTGCGCGGCGACCCGTGATCCGTCGTAGCCGGTGGTGCTGGTCGCGGCCGCGAAGCCGTACTGGGACAGCAGGACGAACAGCGCTGCACCGGCGGCGACCAGCGCGTTGGTGCGCAGTCCCGCCATCCGGGCGCGCCACTGCCGTTCCAGGCCGATGACCGCGCCGAATCCCAGGCCGGCGGCGATGTTGCCGGCCAGCTGCCACTCGTTCACCATGATCGCGCTCCTCCTCCGTGCGCCGGTGCGGGGCCGCCCGGAGGCGGCCCCTTGCGCTGCCGGCTTTCTCTGTCGGCCTTCTGCATCGGCGGTTCACAGCCAGGTGTTGAACCGGCGGATGTACCAGGTCTTCACCCCCTGGGTCAGCAGGCAGTACGCCAGCAGCGTCCCGGCCAGCCACGGGAAGTAGCTCGGCGGCAGTGCCGTCAGGCCGAGGGCCGGGGCCAGCGGCGAGAACGGCAGGGCGATGCCGAACGCCATGACCAGGGCGGTCATCAGCAGCACCGGCCGGGTGGCCCGGGACCGGACGAACGGGATCTTGCGGGTGCGCAGCATGTGCACCACGAGCGTCTGCGTCAGCAGCCCCTCGACGAACCAGCCGGACTGGAACAGCGCCTGGTGCGCCGCGCTGTCCGCCCCGAAGACGTGCCACATCAGCAGGAAGGTGGTGATGTCGAAGACCGAGCTGGTCGGGCCCAGGACGAGCATGAAGCGTCCGATGCCCCGGGCGTCCCAGGTCCGCGGCTTGCGCACGTACTCCTCGTCCATCCGGTCCCAGGGCGTGGCGAGCTGCGAGATGTCGTAGCAGAGGTTCTGCACGAGCAGCTGGGTGGCCAGCATCGGCTGGAACGGCAGGAAGGCGGAGGCGGCCAGCACCGAGAAGACGTTCCCGAAGTTCGAGGAGGCCGTCATCTTGATGTACTTGACGGTGTTGCCGAAGGTCCGGCGCCCCTGGAGGACGCCCTGTCCGAGGACGGTCAGGTCCTTCTCCAGCAGGATGATGTCGGCGGACTCCTTGGCGATGTCGACGGCCGTGTCGACCGAGACACCGACGTCCGCCTCGCGCAGCGCCGCGGCGTCGTTGATGCCGTCGCCGAGGAAGCCGACGGTGTGCCCGGCGCCCTGGAGGGCGCGGACGATCCGGGCCTTCTGTACGGGGTTGACCTTGGCGAACACGGTCGTCGTACGGGCCAGGGCGGCCAGCTCCGACTCGTCGAGGAGGTCGAGGTACGGGCCCGTGACGACGGTGCCCACGTCGATACCGACATCGGCGCACACCCGCGCCGCGACCAGCTCGTTGTCGCCGGTGACGACCTTGACGGCGACACCGCTGCCGGCCAGCGTCCGCAGGGCCTCGGCGGCATCCCGCTTCGGCGGGTCGAGGAAGGCCAGGAAGCCGCGCAGGGTCAGCCCCTCCTCGTCGGCGACGCCGTACGTCTCGCGGGTGGCGGGCAGCGTACGGGTCGCCACCGCCAGGACCCGCAGGCCCTGCCGGTTGTGGTTCTCGGCGGTCAGGGCGACCTGCTTGCGCAGTGCGTCGGTCAGCTCCGCCCGCTGCCCGCCGTCGGTGAGGTGGGTGCACAGCGCGAGGACCTCCTCCACCGCGCCCTTGGTGACGAGGAGGTGTTCGGCGGCCGGTCCTTCGAGGTCGTCGCGCCGCAGCACCACCGACATCCGGCGCCGCGCGAAGTCGAAGGGGACCTCGTCGACCAGCGTGAACCGCGCGTCGACGACCACCTCCTCGGCCTCGTGCATCCGCTCGACGACGGCCTGGTCCATGAGGTTGCGCAGCCCCGTCTGGAAGTGGCTGTTG
Organism: Streptomyces paromomycinus; assembly: GCF_003865155.1. Taxonomy (NCBI): domain Bacteria; kingdom Bacillati; phylum Actinomycetota; class Actinomycetes; order Kitasatosporales; family Streptomycetaceae; genus Streptomyces; species Streptomyces paromomycinus. Next base: position 2,089,232 of record NZ_BHZD01000001.1, read on the forward strand.
AGGTAGGCGTACTCCAGTACCTCGCCGTCCTCGTGGCCGCGTACGTCGAGGCAGCGGTCCAGGACGACGCGGTCCTCGGTCAGGGTGCCGGTCTTGTCCGTGCACAGCACGTCCATCGCGCCGAGGTTCTGGATGGCGTTCAGGCGCTTGACGACGACCTTGCGCTTCGCCATGGCGACCGCGCCGCGCGCCAGGTTGGTGGTGACCACCATCGGCAGCATCTCGGGCGTCAGGCCCACCGCGACGGCCACCGCGAAGGTCACCGCCTCGGCCCAGTCGCCCTTGGTGAGGCCGTTGACGGCGAACACCAGCGGCACCATCACCAGCATGAAACGGATCAGCAGGAAGCTGACCTTCTTCACCCCGGCGTCGAAGCTGGTCTCCGGGCGCTCGCCGGTCAGCGAACCGGCCATCGACCCGAAGTAGGTGTCCCGCCCGGTGGCGACGGCCACGCCGGTCGCGGTGCCGGAGGTGACGGAGGTGCCCGCCAGCGCCAGGTTGTCCGCCTCCACCGGATCGGCGGTCGCGTGCTGACCGTGGTCCTCGGTCCGGGTGTCGGCCTTGGCGACGGGCAGCGACTCGCCGGTGAGCGCGGCCTGGGCGATCATGAGGTCCTTGGCGGTCAGCAGCCGCAGGTCGGCCGGTACGAGGTCACCGGCGGCCAGCACGACGAGATCGCCGCGTACGACGTCCGCCACCGGAATCTCCACGGTGGCCGGCGCCTCCGTACGGGCGGCCCGGCGCTGTACGGCGGTGGTCGTGGTGACCAGGGCGCGCAGCGCGGCGGCCGAGCTGCCCGAGCGGTACTCCTGCCAGAACCGCAGCAAGGCGCTGATCAGCACCATCGCGCCGAGGATCGGGATCTTCGGGTCGAAGGACTCCTCGTCGGCGGCCTGGAGCCACTGCACCGACATGACGGCGGCCAGGCCCATGAGCACGAGGATGAACGGGTTCCAGAACGCCTTCGCCAGCTGCACGTACCAGCGCGGCGGACGCTCGTGCGCGACGACGTTGGGGCCGTCGTGCTCCAGACGGGCCTCGGCGTTCTCCTGGAGCAGACCGTCGCGTCCGGTGCGCAGGTCCTGGAGGACCCGGGACGCGGAGCGCGCGCTGATCGCGGCCAGGTGCTCGCCGACGGCGCGGGTGCGGGCCTCCAGTTCGGCGGCCTTCCGCTCCCGGCGGCGCGGGCGGCGGCCCGGCGGAGCGAGCTTCTCGGGGGTGAGCAGGTCGGTCATGGCAGAACCTCCCTCCGTACAGGGGCGCGGCGGCATCGGGGCATGACGGCATGAAGGCATGACGGCACGGCCCGGTGGCGCAGGGTCCCGGCACAGGGAATTGCGGTTGTCGGTGATGGGAAATCACGGGAAAGGGAAAAGAGCGCGCGCACGCCGAAAAGCACCACGGTGCAGCCGTGCGCATTTCCGTGCGCGGCGCGTGGTGCGCGACGCACGGAAAAGGGCACGGATATACGGAACGCGGAGAAGAAGCAGCCGGGGGCGACACCCACCGGCGGCCGCCGTCACCGCCGCGCTCGGCGGTTTCCGGCAGCAGGCACCCGGTACTTCTCAGCGGTGGTGGCACACAGCGCGGCGGTACACCGGGGCCCTTACGGGACGCCGGTGTCAGCTCACGGGGAATTCAGCAGTCAGCACACTGCAACGCTGCGGCAAGGACTTCCTTCGGGACTCATCCCGATCACCTCCTTGCTCGCGCGGACACAAACCCGGGCACCGCGCGTTCCGGCACCCGCACCACCGAATAATGCCATACCCGGCCCGCCACCCCCTCCCCCTTTTGGCCAAGAATTCGCCAAGCGCCGCTGTGATGCGCCTCGCACCCGCCTTCCGGTACGGCATCATCGTCCTATGGCGACGGGAAATGCCACGGCCGCTGCGACCGGCACGGCACCACGGCGGCAGCGGCGGGCGGTCCTGGCCGTGGCGGCCGTACTGCTCGTCTTCGCCACCGTTCCCCTCGTCTTCCGCGCCGCCGGTGCGGACGGCGTGACGCCCGTACCGCAGCTGCTCGCCTTCCTGCCCTGGCTGCTGGTGCCCGCCGGGCTCGCCCTGGCGCTGTCCTTCGCGGCGCGCTGGCGGCCGGGCCTGTTCTGGGCCGCCGCCGTGCTGATCGGCCTGGCCGCGTTCGTCCGGCCGTACGGCGACGACGCCCCCGCGTCACCCGGTGCGCCCCTCACCCGCCTCCGCGTCCTCACCGCGAACCTCGAATTCGGCCGTGCCACGGACGGGCTGCTGGCCGCGCTGCGGCGGGAGCGCCCCGACCTCGTAGCGGTCCAGGAGTGCGATCCGGAGCGCTGCACCACGGCCCTGGACTCCCGCGCCGTCCGCGCGGCCTACCCTTTCCGCCTGCTCGCCGGGTACGGCGCGTCCGAGGGCTCCGCCGTACTGAGCCGGTTCCCGCTGCGACCGGACGGCGCGGTGGCGGGCGAACTCGCCATGCCCCGCGCGGCCGTCACCGTCTCCGGCCACCGCCTGCGCTTCCAGGTGGCCCACCCCATGCCCCCGCTGCCCGCTTCCCTGCACACCTGGCGCTCCGAACTGGGCCGCCTCCGCGACCTCGCCGCGTCCCGCGGCCCCGAACCCCTCATCGTCGCGGGCGACTTCAACTCCTCCCAGGACCACGCCGCCTTCCGGGCCGTCCTGGACACCGGTCTGCACGACAGCGCCCGGCGGGCCGGCAGCCCCCGCACCCCGTCCTGGCCCGCCCGCACCACTCCCGTACTGGGCGCCCAGATCGACCACGTCCTGGTCAGCGACGCCCTGTGCCCCCGCGCGGCCCGCTTCCTGGACCTGCCGGACACCGACCACCGGGCGCTGCTGGTGGACCTTGAGCTGCACGCGGCGCGCTGAGGTGTCGCTCCTCCTCAGCTCTCCCGCTGCCCCTGGTCCCGTTCGCGGCGGTCGTACACCGCGCGCGCCTCGGCGATCTCCTCCTGGTGCTCCTCGGTCCAGGTGACCAGTGCCTGAATGGTGTCGTGCAGGGTCGCGCCCAGCGGCGTCAGCTCGTAGTCGACCCGGGGCGGGACGACCGCGTGCACCGTGCGGCGGACGAGGCCGTCACGTTCGAGCTGGCGCAGGGTGACCGTCAGCATCCGCTGGCTGATGCCGTCGACCTCGCGGCGCAGTTCGGTGAAGCGCAGCGTACGGCGGTCCAGCAGCGCGATGACGAGCAACGACCACTTGTCGGCGACCCGGTCGAGGATCTGCCGGACCTCGCAGCCCTCCCGTACGTCCCACTGCCGGGCGTCGTAGTCGCACTCGGCTCCGGGGACCGTGCCGTGCGCGCCGTCGCCGCACGGCTCGGCCGGACGGGTTACTCCGGTGTGCCCGGGTGACTTCGAAGTGCCTTCTTCCATGGTGGTTCACGGTGCCGGAAGATGCGGTCGGTAACAAGAGGTAACCGACCGGCACGGGGGAACCGCATCATGGACCCGATCACCGCCACCCTGCCGCCCGAGGACGGCGACCGTATGAGCGGCCGCAGCCGGGGCGTGCTGCTGGTGCTGTGCGGAGCGATCTTCCTGGAAGGCATCGACGTCGCCATGCTGAACGTGGCACTGCCGTCGATCCGGGCCGAACTCGGCCTGTCCACCGGTGAGTTGCAGTGGGTGATGAGCGCGTACGTGCTCGGCTACGGCGGCTTCATGCTGCTCGGCGGGCGGGCGGCCGACCTGTTCGGACGGCGCCGGATGTTCCTGCTGCCGCTCGCGGTCTTCCTCGTCTTCTCCGGCCTCGGCGGACTCGCGGGCGACGGCTGGACGCTCGTCCTCGCCCGGTTCGTGACCGGCACCTGCGCCGCGTTCCTGATGCCCGCCGGGCTGTCCGTCATCACCACCGGCTTTCCCGCGGGGCGGCAGCGCACCACGGCACTGCTGGTCTACTCGGGCACCGGGGGCGGCGGCTTCTCGGTCGGCCTGGTCGTCGGGGGCCTGCTCACGGCGGCCGACTGGCGGTGGGTGTTCTTCGCCCCGGTCGTCCTGGCCGCGCTGATCCTCGCCGCGGGGCTGCCGCTCATTCCGCGTACGGAGGAGACGCACGGTGCGCAGAAGATGCGTACGGCCGGAACAACCGCAGCGGCACGCCCCCGCCTGGACCTCCCCGGCGCCGTCACCGTCACCGCCGCCATCCTCCTGTTCGTCCTGACCGTCGAGCGCGCCGGCCACGCCCCGCCGGTCCAGACCCTGGCCACCCTCGCCGCTTCCCTCGTCCTCCTGCTCGCGTTCGTGCTGATCGAGCGCCGGTCGCCGGCGCCGCTGGTGCGGCCGGGCATCTTCCGTACGCGATCGCTGGTGCGCGCCAACCTCACCGGGCTGCTGTTCACCGCCGGCTTCTTCGGGTTCCAGTTCATCGCCGTGCTCTACCTGCGCGAACTACGCGGCTGGTCCACATTGCAGACGAGCTTCGCGATGCTGGCCATGGGTGCCGACGTGGTCCTCGCGCCGCTGCTGACGCCCCGGCTCGTCCGGCGGTTCGGCACCGCGCGGGTGATCCTGGGCGGTCTGCTGCTGGCGGTCGTCGCGTACGCCGCCTTCCTGCCACTCGGCATGGACCGCGCGTACGCGGCGATGTTCCCGAGCGTCCTGCTGATCGGTGTCGCCTTCGCGCTGGTCCACGGGCCGCTCACGATGACCGCCACGGACGGCGTCGCCGAACGCGAACAGGGGCTGGCAGCCGGACTCCTGTACACGTCTTTGCAGTTCGGCGCCGCGCTCGGCCTGTCGGCGGCCACCGCCGTCGCCACGGCCGTCGCGGGCGCCGCCACGGCCCCCGGCGACGGCGGTCTCCTCACCGCCTACCGCACCGCGCTCCTGGTCCCCCTCCTGGCCGCCGTGCTCGCCGTCCTCCTCAGCCCTCGGGAACGCCGCCGCCGTCGTCGTCCGCTCCGTACCCTCACGCCACCGAAGCCGGCCCTATGCGGTCCAGCGGCGCGGGACGGTCGTGGTGAATAGGGGTGTGGGCGCCGGTCAGGGGGACGCCGGTGCCGCCGCGGCGGTTGGCGATGATCTCGGCGGCGATGGACAGGGCGGTCTCCTCGGGGGTGCGGGCGCCGAGATCGAGGCCGATGGGGGACCGCAGGCGGTTGAGTTCGAGTTCGGTCAGGCCGATGTCGCGGAGGCGGGCGAGGCGGTCCAGGTGGGTGCGGCGGGAGCCCATGGCGCCGACGTAGGCGACGGGGAGGCGCAGCGCGCGTTCCAGGAGGGGGACGTCGAACTTGGCGTCGTGGGTGAGGACGCAGAGGGCCGTGCGGGCGTCGGGTTCCTGGGTGTCGAGGTAGCGGTGCGGCCAGTCGACGACGATCTCGTCCGCGTCGGGAAAGCGGGCACGGGTGGCGAAGACGGGGCGGGCGTCGCAGACGGTGACGTGGTAGCCGAGGAACTTCCCGGCCCGTACCAGCGCGGCGGCGAAGTCGACGGCGCCGAAGATGATCATCCGCGGGGCGGGGACGGAGGTCTCGACGAGGAGGCGGACGGGTTCGCCGCAGCGGGAGCCGTCGGCGCCGATCTCGACGGTGGCGGTGCGGCCGGCGTCCAGCAGGGCGCGGGTCTCGTGGGCAGCGGTGCGGTCCAGACCCGGGGGGCCGCCGAGGGTACCGGTCACGCTGCCGTCGGCGCGTACGAGCAGGGCGCCGCCCAGGAGGCGGGCCGGGCCGCCGACGACCCTGGCCACCGCCGCCGCTTCCCCCGAGGCCGCGGCGGACAGGGCGGCGGTGAGGGTGGCGGCGCGGCCCGTGGCGGGCTCCGTACGGGGCGCGCGGCCGTCCTCCGTAGGAGTCGAGCCGCCGCCCTCAGGAGCGTCCGGTACGCCCGGTGCATCCGATGCGTCCGGTGCGTCGGATGTGTCAGATGCGTCAGATGCGTCCGCGTCGTGCGGCCGTACCGGAGTGACGAGGATGTCGATGACGCCGCCGCAGGTCAGGCCGACCGCGAAGGCGTCCTCGTCGCTGTAGCCGAAGCGTTCGAGAAGGGTTTCCCCGGTGCGGAGCGCTTCCTGGCACAGTTCGTAGACCGCCCCCTCCACACATCCGCCGGAGACCGACCCGATCGCCGTGCCGTCACGGTCGACGGCCAGGGCGGCGCCGGGCTGGCGGGGCGCGCTGCCGCAGGTGGCCACGACGGTGGCCACCGCGAAGGGTCGTCCCTGCCGGGCCCACCGGTGCAGCTCGTCGGCGATGTCCAGCATGTCGGTCTCCTTACGGGTGGTGGCGGGGCGGGTGTTACTTGACGCCCAGCCAGTTCTCGATCGGGTGCAGCGAGAAGTAGACGAGGAAGATCACAGCGAGTACCCACATGAAGGCGCCGACCTCCCGCCACTTTCCCTGGGCGGACTTGATGGCGGTGTAGGCGATGACGCCCGCACCGACGCCCGCGGTGATGTTGTACGTGAAGGGCATCAGCGCCACGGTGAGGAACACCGGGATCGACACCGATCGGTCGCTCCAGTCCACGTGCTTGGCGGCGCCCATCATCATCGAGCCGATGACGACGAGGGCGGCCGCGGCGACCTGGGCGGGCACGAGCTGGGTGAGCGGGGTGAAGAAGAGGCAGGCCGCGAAGAACAGGCCGGTGACGACCGAGGACAGGCCGGTGCGGGCGCCTTCGCCGACGCCGCTGGCCGACTCGATGAACACGGTCTGTCCGGACGCACCCGCGACACCGCCGATCGCGCCGCCCGCGCCGTCGACGAACAGCGCCTTGGACAGGCCGGGCATCCGGCCCTTGTCGTCGGCGAGCCCGGCCTCCGTACCGACGCCGATGATCGTGGCCATCGCGTCGAAGAACCCGGCCAGCACCAGGGTGAAGACGATCATGCCGACGGTGATCGCGCCGATCTGGTCCCAGCCGCCGAACTCGACGTGCCCGAAGAGCCCGAAGTCGGGCGCGGCCACCGCGCTGCCGTGCAGCTCGGGCGAGGTGCCGCCCCAGTCCTTGTCGGTCAGGCCGCCGAGGCTGGTGGCGAGGACGGACAGGACCGTGCCGACGACGATGCCGACGAGAATGGCGCCGGGGACGCCGCGGGCCTGGAGCATGAAGATCAGCAGCAGCGTGACGGCGAAGAAGAGGACCGGCCAGCCGGAGAGTTCGCCGGTCAGGCCCAGCTGTACGGGGCCGCCGGTGCCCTTGCCGACGAAGCCGGCCTTCACCAGGCCTAGCAGGGCGACGAACATTCCGATGCCCATGGTGATGGCGTGCTTGAGGGCCAGCGGAATGGCGTTCATGATCATCTCACGGAGGCCGGTGACCACCAGGAGCATGATGACGACGCCGTACAGCACACACATGCCCATCGCCTGCGGCCACGTCATGTACGGAACGACCTGCGAAGTCAGCGCCGCGGACACGTTCAGCCCGGCGGCCAGGGCCAGCGGCACCTTGCCGACGAAGCCCATCAGCAGGGTGCAGACCGCCGCGCCGAACGCGGTGGCCGTCACCACCCCGGCGCTCGCCAGGGTGTGCTTCTCGACGTCCGGCGTGGCCAGGATGAGGGGGTTGAGCAGGAGGATGTAACACATCGCCATGAAGGTGGTGATGCCACCGCGCACCTCGCGCGCGACCGTCGACCCTCTGTCGGATATGTGGAAGTACCGGTCGAGCCAGGACCGGCCGGCGGGCTGCCGCGAGCCGGCGCCCGCGTCGTCCGCCGTGGTCTTCGGCTCCAGGAACTGCTGGGTCATGGTGCCTTACTCCCAAGGTTCATAGGGGCCCTCGCGTCACGCGCGCACCGCGCCGCGAGATTTGGGATGGAACATCGGCTGCACGACCCGGGGGACGGCCCAGGCGCCTGCGGCGGGCAGCCGTACGGCGGTGACCGGCACCGCGTACGGCTGCCCGGCCGGAGCGGCTATGTACCGGTGAGATGCTCCGGACGGACCGGAGTCCTGTTCAGTTCGAGCCCGGTCGCGTTCCGGATCGCCGCGAGGACGGCCGGGGTGGACGACAGGGTAGGGGCCTCGCCGATGCCGCGCAGCCCGTACGGGGCGTGCTCGTCGGCGAGTTCGAGCACGTCGACCGGGATGGTCGGCGTGTCGAGGATGGTGGGGATCAGGTAGTCCGTGAAGGAGGGGTTGCGGACCTTCGCGGTCTTCGGGTCGACGATGATCTCCTCCATCACCGCGACGCCGAGGCCCTGCGTCGTACCGCCCTGGATCTGGCCGACGACGGAGAGCGGGTTGAGCGCCTTGCCGACGTCCTGGGCGCAGGCCAGTTCGATGACCTTGACCAGGCCGAGCCCGGTGTCCACCTCGACGACCGCGCGGTGCGCGGCGAAGGAGTACTGGACGTGGCCGTTGCCCTGCCCGGTGCGCAGGTCGAACGCCTCGGTGGGCCGGTGCCGCCACTCCAGCTCCAGGTCGACGGCCGCGCCCTCCAGGACGTCCACGAGGTCGGCGAGCACCTCCCCGCCGTCGGTGACGACCTTGCCGCCCTCCAGGACGAGCTCGGCGGTGGCCCACGCCGGGTGGTGGGTGCCGAACTTGCGGCGGCCCAGCTCCAGCACCTTCTCGCGGACGTGCTCGCAGGTGTTCTTCACCGCACCGCCGGTGACATAGGTCTGCCGGGAGGCGGAGGTGGAGCCCGCCGAGCCGACCTGGGTGTCCGCCGGGTGGATGGTGACCTGCTCGACACCCAGTTCGGTACGGGCGATCTGCGCGTGGACGGTGACGCCGCCCTGGCCGACCTCCGCCATCGCGGTGTGCACGGTCGCGACCGGTTCGCCGCCGACCACCTCCATCCGGACGCGGGCGGTGGAGTAGTCGTCGAAGCCCTCGGAGAAGCCGACGTTCTTGATGCCGACGGCGTAACCGATGCCGCGGACGACGTCCTCGCCGTGCGTGGTGTTGGACAGTCCGCCGGGCAGCGCGCGGACGTCGGCGCCCTCGGTGGTCACCCACTGGTGCTCCGGCGGCAGCGGCATCGCCTTGACGCGGCGGAGCAGTTCGGCGACCGGCGCCGGGGAGTCGACCTCCTGCCCGGTCGGCAGCCGGGTCCCCTGTTCCATGGCGTTCAGCTGCCGGAACTCGACCGGGTCCATACCCAGCTTCTTCGCCAGCTTGTCCATCTGCGCCTCGTAGGCGAAGCACGCCTGGACGGCGCCGAAGCCGCGCATGGCGCCGCAGGGCGGGTTGTTCGAGTAGAGGGCGATGGCCTCGATGTCCACGTCCTCGACCACGTACGGGCCGACGGACAGGGACGCGGCGTTGCCGACGACGGCCGGGGAGGCGGACGCGTAGGCGCCGCCGTCCAGCACGATGCGGCACTTCAGGTGGGTGAGCTTGCCGTCCTTGGTGGCGCCGTGCTCGTACCGGAGCTTGGCGGGGTGCCGGTGGACGTGGCCGAAGAACGACTCGAACCGGTTGTAGACGATCTTGACGGGCTTGCCGGTGCGCAGCGCGAGCAGGCAGGCGTGGATCTGCATCGACAGGTCCTCGCGGCCGCCGAAGGCGCCGCCGACGCCGGAGAGCGTCATCCGGACCTTGTCCTCGGGCAGGCCGAGGACCGGGGCTATCTGGCGCAGGTCGGAGTGCAGCCACTGGGTGGCCACGTACAGGTCGACACCGCCGTCCTCGCCGGGCACCGCGAGGCCGGACTCCGGGCCGAGGAACGCCTGGTCCTGCATGCCGAAGACGTACTCGCCGGTGACGATCACGTCGGCGCGGCGGGCCGCCGCCTCCGCGTCGCCGCGCACGATGGGCTGGCGGTGCACGATGTTCGGGTGCGGTACGTGGCCGAAGTGGTGATCGTCGCGGTGCTCGTGGACCAGCGGCGCGTCCTCGGCCAGCGCGGACGCCTCGTCGGTGACCAGCGGCAGCTCGGCGTACTCGATTCTGATCTTGGCGGCGGCGCGGCGGGCGGTCTCCGGGTGGTCGGCGGCGACCAGCGCGACCGGCTCGCCGTGGTGGCGGACCTTGCCGTGCGCCAGGACGGGCGTGTCCTGGATCTCCAGCCCGTAGTTCTTCACGTCCGTGGGCAGGTCGTCGTAGGTGAGGACCGCGTACACGCCGGACTGGGCGAGCGCCTCGGAGGTGTCGATGGAGACGATCTCGGCGTGCGCGACGGTGGAGCGCAGGGTGAAGCCCCACAGCATGTCCTCGTGCCACAGGTCCGAGGAGTACGCGAACTCGCCGGTCACCTTGAGGGTGCCGTCCGGGCGGAGCGTCGAGGCGCCGATGCCCGCGTCAGTCGTGCCGCCCTGGGTGAGGTGGGTGGGTGTGCGGGTGACTCCGGTCATGGTCAGGCCCCCGTTCCGGCGGTCTGCGCGTCGCCGCGGGCGGCGGCGAGCCGGACCGCGTCGAGGATCTTCTCGTAGCCCGTGCAGCGGCACAGGTTGCCGGACAGCGCCTCGCGGATGTCCGCGTCGGACGGCTGGGCGTTGCGCTCCAGCAGCTCGTCGGCGGCGACCAGCAGGCCGGGGGTGCAGAAGCCGCACTGCACGGCACCCGCGTCGATGAACGCCTGCTGGATCGGCGCGAGTCCGGCCTGCTCCCCCGCTCGGCCGTCGGCACCGGCCGGCTTGGCCTGCCAGCGCCGCGCCGCGTCCAGGCTCGTACCGGCCGCCTTGCCGGACGCCGCCGTAGCTGCCGCCGTGCCTGCGGCCGTGCCGCAGGCGCCGGTGGCGCAGCCGCCGCGCTGCGCGCGCTGCTCGGCGAAGTCGGCCAGCCCCTCGACGGTGACGACCTCGCGGCCCTCGGCCTGACCGGCCGCGACCAGGCAGGAACACACCGGCACGCCGTCCAGGCGGACCGTGCAGGAGCCGCATTCGCCCTGCTCACAGGCGTTCTTCGAGCCGGGCAGGCCCATCCGCTCGCGCAGCACGTACAGCAGGCTCTCGCCCTCCCATACGTCGTCGGCCTGCTGCTCGCGGCCGTTGACGGTGAACTTCACGCGCACTGGGCGCTCCTCTCGTTGCCGCGGTAGGACTCCCAGGTCCAGCCGAGGGTGCGGCGCGCCATGATCCCCACCGCGTGGCGCCGGTACTTCGCGCTGCCGCGCACGTCGTCGATCGGGTTGCAGGCGCCCGCCGCCAGCTCGGCGAACTGCTTCGCCACGGACGGCGGCACGGGCCGCCCCGACTCCCAGAAGCCGCCCTCCTCCAGCGCCGCCGCCAGGAACTCCTCGGCGGCCGCGGCGCGTACGGGGGTGGGCGCGGCCGAGCCGATACCGGTCCGTACCGTCCGGGTGCGCGGGTGCAGCGCGAGGCCGAAGGCGCACACCGCGATGACCATCGCGTTGCGCGTGCCGACCTTGGAGAACTGCTGCGGGCCGTCCGCCTTCGGCAGGTGCACCGCGCGGATCAGCTCGTCCGGCTCCAGCGCGTTGCGCTTGACGCCCAGGTAGAACGCGTCGATCGGGATCATGCGGCGGCCGCGGACCGACTCGGCCTCGACCTCTCCGCCGGAGGCGAGCAGCGCCGGGTGCGCGTCGCCGGCCGGGGAGGCGGTGCCCAGGTTGCCGCCGACGCCGCCGCGGTTGCGGATCTGCGGGGAGGCCACGGTGTGCGAGGCGAGTGCCAGGCCGGGCAGCTCGGTGCGCAGGTGCTCCATGATCTGCGTGTACGGCACGGACGCGCCCAGCCGTACGGTCTCCTCGCCCACCTCCCACTCCCGCAGGTCGTCGATGCGGTTCAGGTCGAGCAGGTACGCCGGACGGCGGTGGTCGAAGTTGATCTCGACCATCACGTCGGTGCCGCCCGCGATCGGCACAGCGGTGGGGTGCTCGGCCTTGGCGGCGAGCGCCTCCTCCCAGCTGGCGGGGCGAAGGAAGTCCATACGAGGCTCTCTTCCACGAATTCTTCGGTGCGGCGGAACGCCGGGCCGGCCGGGCACCGGCTCCGCTCGCGACATCAGGTCGTCCGCTGTCCGGGCCGAGGACCTTTGGCCCTCGCGTCCGCCGGGCTGTTCATGTCGTGTTCACTCGGTCGGGCCCAGTGAACGCGCCGGGCACCCGCCGGGTGCAGTCACCGAAACCATGAAGCGGTTGGCTGGCCACGGCGCATGTCTTGTAGATTCGAACGAAAGGCGGGGCCCAGAAACCTCGCGGCATTCCACCGGCAACACCGGACAGAAAAGAACGGCGGGCGAGAGACCATGCGGCTCCGCGCACTCCTGGACACCGGCACCCTCGGCCTGCGGCTGCTGGGCGGCGAGGAGGAACTGGACCGGACCGTGCGCGGCGTGATGACCACCGACCTGCGCGACCCCAGCCGCTACCTGTCCGGCGGCGAACTGGTGCTCACCGGACTGGCCTGGCGCCGCGAGCCGGCCGACTCCGAGCGGTTCGTCCGCATCCTGGCCGCGGCCGGGGTCGCCGGACTGGCCGCGGGCGAGGCCGAGCTGGGCTCGGTCCCCGACGACCTGGTCGCGGCCTGCGCCCGGCACCGCCTGCCGCTGTTCTCCGTCGTCGAGGCCGTCTCGTTCGCGTCGATCACCGAGTACGTCGTACGGCAGGTCTCCGGCGAGCGGGCGGGCGACCTGGCCGCCGTGGTGGACCGGCACCGCCGCCTGATGACGTCCGGGCCGGCCGGCGGCGGCCCCGAGGTCGTCCTGGACCTGCTCGGCTCCGACCTGGACCTGCGCGCCTGGGTACTGTCCCCCACCGGCCGGCAGATCGCCGGGTCCACGCTGGCCGGATCCGGCCCCGAGCTGCCCGCCGAGGTGGGCGCCCGGCTGGCCGGTGAGCACCTGGCCGCGTCCCGCACCGGCCGCCGCGGCCCCTGCCGGCTCCCGCTCGGCGGCACCACGTACTCCCTCTTCCCCATCCGGAGCACCGGCCGGGACCTGCGCGAGACCGTGCTGTCCGACTGGCTGCTGGCCGTCGAGGCGGACGCGGGCGACTGGGCCGAGGAGCGGCTGGACCTGCTGCACGGCGTCACCCAGTTGATCGCCGTCGAGCGCGACCGCCGCGACGCGGCCCGTACGGTGCGCAGACGCCTCGCCCAGGAGGTCCTCGAACTGGTGCAGACGGGCGCCGCGCCCGCCGAGATCGCCGCGCGGCTGCGGGTGGCCGCCCCGGTGCTGCTGCCCGGACTGGGCACCGCCCCGCACTGGCAGGTCGTCGTCGCCCGCGTCGAGTGGGCGGGCGGGGACGTCCCCGGCGGGCCGGTCGCCCAGGCGCTCCTGGAAGAGGTGCTGGTCGACCCCGGCACGTTCGGGCCCGACCCGTCCGACCGGATCGCCGTCGCGCACACCGGCGACGAGGCGGTGGCCCTGGTGCCGCTGCCGGCCGTACCGGACGACGACGCGCGGGACGGCCGGGACGCGTCCGCCGCCGGGCTCCAGGCCGGCGCCCTGCTGTCCGTCGTCCAGGAACCGCTGACCCGCGGGCTGGCCGACGACGGGCGGCTGACCCTCGGCGTCAGCGCCTCCGTCCACTCGGCGGAGGGCCTGCGCGGCGCCCTGGAGGAGGCCCGGCACGCCCGCCGGGTCGCCGCCGCCCGCCCCGGCCGGGTCTGCGCGGCGGGCCACGAGGAGCTGGCCTCCCACGTCCTGCTGCTGCCCTTCGTCCCGGACGACGTACGCCGCGCCTTCACGGCCCGCCTGCTGGACCCGCTGCGCGACTACGACCGCCGCCACCGCGCCGAACTGATCCCCACCCTGGAGGCGTTCCTCGACTGCGACGGCTCCTGGACCCGCTGCGCCACCCGTCTCCACCTGCACGTCAACACCCTCCGCTACCGGGTCGGCCGCATCGAGCAGCTGACCGGACGCGATCTGGCGCGCCTGGAGGACAAGCTGGACTTCTTCCTGGCGCTGCGGATGAGCTGACGCGTACACGTACGCGGGACGGGACGGGACGCGGCCGCGGACGTCCGGAACTGCGCCTGTGTGTCATCCCTCCGGCGCCCCCTGCGTCGGCTCGTCGGCGCCGGCGGCAGGGCGCGCATCCGGCCATAACGGAATGGCTCGTATGCGCCACTCCGGCGGCCGATAAGCAACTGGTCGCCCTCTGGAGTCAGTTGACTCCGTGTCAGCAGTGGCGCGGAAGCGGCGAGCGGCGTCACCCGTTCGGGCGTATCCCGGCAGCCCGGCCGGACAGCGCGCCTTGAGCGCCCCGGCCCTTGGGGCGCCGCGCCCCGCCCGCCCCCGAGCACGCCGTCAACCCCGTAGCGCGTCCAAGAGATTGTGAAATCATTCACCTTCCCCCTTGGCCGGGCGGCGGAATCCGTGCTGAGATGCGCCCACTGCTTCTCAGGTCCAGCTCAACGGTGCGCTCGGGGAGGGCAATGTGGCGGACACCGCCATGTCAGGAGCCGCAGGATCCACGGAAACGGCGGGAACCGCGGGACCGGCGCCAGGGGTTCCGGCAGCCAGGTCGGCGGCCGGGGCGGACGCCCTGGACCGCGCCGTGTGGCGGCTGCGGTCCCGTGGCTGCTGGGACGACGCGGCGGCACTGCTGGAACCCCACGCGGCGGGCTTCCCTCCGTACGCGATCCGCCGCGCCGCGCTCCTCGTGGAACGGTGCATGTTCACCGCCACCGGCTGGGCCGCGGCCGAGGACGCGCTGCGCGCCGCCGAGGCACTGGCGGGTGACAACGACGAGCGCGGCGCCGCGGCCTGCGAGCGCGGCCAGCTGGCGTACGCGGCCACCGTCCTCGGCGTGCGCGACCGCGCCGACGAGGCCCGCTCCGCGCTCGGCCGCGCCGCGGCACTGCTGGCGCCGGCGGCGCCCGGCCGCCCGATGCTGGACTTCCGGCGCGGTCTGATGGCCGAACACGTCGCCGACAGCCCGGACTCCGCCCGCGCCGCCTACCGTCGCGCCCACGCGGGCGCCACCGCGCACGGCGACACCCTGCTGCTGTCCTTCACCTGGCGCCACCTCGCCGGTCTCGCCCTGCGCGACGGCGAACTGGCCGAGGCCCGGCACGGCTTCGCCGAGTCGCTGCGCATCCGCGAGGAGCTGGGCTTCCTGGTCGGTACGGCGCCGGCGCTGGTCGCCCTCGCCGACGCGGCCCCGCCGGAGGAGGCGGCCGGGCTGCGCGCCGAGGCCGCCCGTCTCTTCCGGCTCATGGGCGGCGTACCGACCTGGCTCGCCGAGCATCTCGCCGACGTACCGGTGGCGCCCGCGCCGTCGTAGGGCGCGCGCCAGGACGCGCCATCGTAGGGCACGGCATGCCGCGCGGCCGGGGCATATGTCACTCCGCGCGCCCCACCGACCCCGAATTTGGCCTCAAGTCGCACTGTCCGGGCGCGACTTGGCACTGGATGCTGGTCCGGTTGACTCCCAACCTTCGGCAGCGCCTTTCAGGAGGCCACACCTTGGCAGCAGGAGCACCGCACCCATCGGCCGGCCCGGACTGGGGAAAGGCGGATTTCGAGGCCATCTACGACCGTCCCGACCCGCGTACGTACTTCCGTACGCTGCGCCCGCTCGACTATCAGATCCCGCACCACGGCCAGGGCGTCTTCCGCGTCCTGGCCGAGTCCCTGCAACGGCGCCGCCCCGGCCGCCCGCCGCTCCAGGTCGTCGACCTGTGCTGTTCCTACGGCGTCAACGCCGCGCTGCTGAACCACAAGCTGAGCCTCGCCGACCTGTACGACCGGTACACCGACGCCCAGGAGACCGGCGGCCTGCCGCCGGGCCGGCTGGCCGCCGAGGACCGGACGTTCTTCGACGAGCTGCGCCGTCCGGAAGCGGTACGGATCCTCGGCATCGACGCGGCCCGGCACGCGGTCGGCTACGCCGAGCGCGTGGGCCTGCTGGACGCCGGGTTCGCCGAGAACCTGGAGGCCGCGGACCCCTCCGCGCGGCTGCGCGACGCGATGGCCGGCACCGACCTGATCACCGTGACGGGCGGCGTGGGCTACATCACCGCCACCACCTTCGGGCGGCTGCTCGCCTGTACGCCCACCGCGCCCTGGGTCGCCGCGTTCGTCCTGCGGACCGTGTCGTACGCGCCGGTCGCCGCGCTGCTCGCGGACGCGGGCCTGGTCACCGAGCGGCTGCCCGCTCGCACCTTCCGCCAGCGCCGGTTCGCCGACCTCGCGGAGCGCCGGGCCGCCTTCGGCGCGCTCCAGGACCGGGACCTGGACACCACCGGCAAGGAGTCGGACGGCTTCTACCACGCGGACCTCTACCTCTCCCGGCCCGCGGCGGACGTGGCGGCGCTGCCGCTGGAGCGGCTGGTCCCCTGAGGTCCGCCGCCGCTCAGTGCGGGCGGCGGGCCGAGGCCAGGTGTTCGCGGGCGATCCGCTCGACGATCGCGTACTCCCGGGCCATCAGGGCGTCCAGCAGCGCCGTGTGCTCGGAGGCGGCGGCGAGCAGGTCGGCCGTGCGGGGCGGGGTGCCGCCGGGCGCCGGCCACTGCGTACGGCGGTGCAGGTCGTCGGCGACCTGGAGGAGCTGGCGGTTGCCGGTGAGGGCGAGCAGCGCGTGGTGGAAGGCGTGGTCGGCCTCCGCGTAACCGGCGCGGTCGCCGTGGGCGGCGGCCGCGACGCCGGCGGCGGCCAGCGGGCGCAGTTCCTCCCACCGTTCGGCCGGCAGCGCCCGCGCCAGCCGCAGCAGCGCCGGTATCTCCAGCATGGCGCGTACCTCGGCCAGTTCGGCGAGGTCGCGGTGGGTGCGTTCGGCGACACGGAAGCCGCGGTTCGGGGCGACTTCGACGGCGCCCTCCCCGGCGAGCGTCTGCATGGCCTCCCGGACGGGCGTGGCGGAGACGCCGTAGCGGACGGCGAGCGCGGGGGCCGAATAGACCTCGCCGGGGCGCAGTTCGCCGGATATCAGGGCTTCGCGGAGGGCGGCGAGCACCTGGCCCCGTACGGAATGCCGTATCGGCTGCTTGCGGGGCGCGGCGGCGGGAGCCGGGACCGGCGCGGCCGCCGTCCCTCCCCGTATCCCGGTGGGCATCGCCCCGGGGGGAGCCGTAAGAGGGGACAGCGGCACGGGCACGTATGCCGTGGCGGGGTCGGGCACGCCGGGGTCGTGCCCGTACGCGGCGTCCGGCGCGCCGGGGCCGGTGTGCGCGGCGGGGTGCCGCGCGGACACGTCGCGCCCGGTGTGCTCGCCCCGCACGGGCTGCGAGCCGCCCTGCGCGGGCACCTGGGCGCGCAGCCGCGGCGCCGGTTCCGCTCTGCCCTGCTCCATGCGGGTTCCTCCTCACGTCCTCCAGCACCATAGGCGCCCCCTGTGACAGTGCAAACCCGGCTCAAAACCGCTGAAGATCGGGTAAGGTAAGCCTTACCTGCCAACGGACGTGATATCGGTGGTGCCCCGCATGGCCTCTCTGCTCGCCGCCCGGCCGCGCATCGAGCCCTTCGCCGGCGCGTACGCCCGGCTGACCGAGGTGTTCCCCACCCTGAAGGTGACCGACTGGGAGACGGCGGCACCGCACGGCGCGGGCTGGGTGACGGCCGCCGGGCTGGCCACCGACCCCGCGACCCTGGACGCCTTCCTGGCCTGGGACGACGCACAGGTGGTGGCGGACTACGGACAGCGGGCCCGCCCCGACGTCGTCGCCACCTTCGCGCTGCACCGCTACGCCTGGCCCGCCTGCCTGCTGATCACCATCCCCTGGTTCCTGCACCGGCGGGTGCCGCGGCTGCCCGTCGAGGCCGTCGCCCACCACCGCGAGCAGGGCCGGATGGCCGTACGGGTGCGCTCGTTCGCGTGCCTGCCCGGCGACCCGGCCGCCGGGCTGCCCGGGGCCCGGGTCGTCCCGGACGAAGAGGCCCTGCGCGCCGAGGTGCGGGAGGCGGTCGCCGAGCACCTCGGGCCGGTCCTGGACGCCTTCCGGCCCCGGATGCGGCGCGGGCCCCGGGCCCTGTGGGGCATGGTGTCGGACGAGATCGCCGAGGGCCTGTGGTACCTGGGGCACCTGCTGGGCGAGGAGCCGCGCGCGGTGGCCGAGCTGAAGCGGCTGCTGCCGGGCGGCACGGCCCCGTACCCGGGCGGCGCCGCCTTCCGGGAGCTGACCGGTCCGGACGGCGCGGCGCTGCCCACCCGGGACCGGGCGAGCTGCTGCATGTTCTACACGCTGCGCCCCGAGGACACCTGTGTGACCTGCCCGCGTACGTGCGACGCGGATCGCATCAGCCGCCTCACCGCAACCACCTGACTCCCACACCACCCGAACGAGTCGTCGAATTCGAACTCAACCCTGCACCGCTGCGGGGGAGTTCGAACCGAACGCACCCATCCGTGGGCCCCCGCACTCCCTTGCGGTGCTCTTGTTGCGAAACCCCCCGGCGCCGCGGCCGGATTCCGCCAGGATGTCGCGCGAAACCGCGTACGCCGAGGCAAGGGGCCCCTGGATGAGAATGACCGATATATCGCTGAATTGGCTGGCTCCGGGGGTGCTGCTGCTCGTCGGCATCCTCTCCGCCGTGTTCGTGGTCCTGCGCGGCAAGCGCTCGTCCGAAGCGGCGGCCGGGAGCGAGGACTCCTGGGAGCGCAGCGAGGAACGCAGGCGCCGCAAGGAGGCCGTCTACGGCACCGCCTCGTACCTGCTGCTGTTCTGCTGCGCGGCGGTGGCGGCGGCCCTCTCCTTCCACGGACTGGTCGGCTTCGGCGTCACCAACCTCAACCTCTCCGGAGGCTGGGAGTACCTGGTGCCGTTCGGGCTCGACGGCGCGGCGATGTTCTGCTCCGTGCTCGCCGTGCGCGAGGCCAGCCACGGTGACGCGGCGCTCGGCTCGCGTCTGCTCGTCTGGCTGTTCGCCGGGGCCGCCGCCTGGTTCAACTGGGTGCACGCGCCCCGGGGCTTCGGCCACGACGGCGCGCCCCAGTTCTTCGCCGGGATGTCCCTGTCGGCGGCGGTCCTGTTCGACCGGGCACTCAAGCAGACCCGGCGGGCCGCGCTGCGCGAACAGGGACTGGTGCCGCGCCCGTTGCCGCAGATCCGCGTCGTACGGTGGCTGCGGGCCCCCCGGGAGACGTTCGGCGCCTGGTCGCTGATGCTGCTGGAAGGCGTACGGACCCTGGACGAGGCAGTCGAAGAGGTACGCGAGGACCGGCGGCAGAAGGAGCAGAACCGTCACCGCAGGCGGGAGCGGGACAAGCTGGACCGTGCCCGCATCAAGGCGATCAACCGCCAGCACCGGCACTGGAGCCGCGGCCGCGGCGGCCGGCAGGTCCCGCTGACGGCGGGCGTCCCGACGTCCCACGGCTCCCCCGCCGCCGCGCAGCAGGCCGGCGCGGAACCTGCGATAGCCGGCGACCCCGAATCCCTGCCGCCCGGACCGCTGTCCACGGGGTCCGACCCACTGCATCCGGCTGGTTCCCGCCCGGCGCTGAAGGCCGTGCACGGCCCCGGCGCCGACCCGGCGGGCCCGTACCGGCGAACGGTGGACCTGACCGCCGAGGACGACACCCAGGCACTGCCCCGGCTGGACTCGCTGGAGAAGAAACTGGCCCAGATCGAGAAGCAGTTCGGCTGACCCGCGGCGGGCCGAGCCCGCACCCCCGGCCTCGGCCCGACAGGGCCTCAGTCAGGCCGGTCCGCCGCCCAGCTCATTCGCCAGGCCGCTCCACCGCTCGGCACGGCCCGTCAGGCCGGTCCGCCGCCCAGCTCGAACCAGACGCACTTGCCCACGCCGTGGGCCTTGACCCCCCACGCGTCCGCGAGGGAGTGCACCAGCATCAGCCCCCTTCCCGAGGTGCCGTCCGTCGTCGGCGGGCGCAGCCTGGGCCGCCGCCCCACGAAGTCCCGTACCTCCACGCGCAGCCGGTCGGTGACCGTGGCGGTCACCACGGCACCCCCGTTGGTGTGCACGAGAGCGTTGGTGACCAGCTCGCTGATGAGCAGTTCCGCTATGTCGGCGTCCCCGGACTCCCCCCACTGGCGCAGCAGCTGACGCAGCTCGGCGCGTACGCCCGCCACCGCCGTCAGGTCCGCACGCCGCAGTGTGCGCTCCATCTTCCCCGGCAACCGGGTGCCGTTGCGGACGCCGGCGCGTCCGTCCACCGGTCCGGTTCTGTCCTCGCGCCGCACAGACTGACGCTTCATCCTCCCCGCCCCGTACGCATTTCCGTACCGTGGTCTCGAACAGCTTCACGGTCATGCATTCCCACCCGACCCGGCGCCATGCTTCGGCCCACGACTCGGCACGACAGCAGACCGCAGGCATGTGCCCGCGGCTCACCTCGGGGAATGCCCGGTCCGGCGCCGTTTTCAGGGGCGCGGGATGTTGCGGAGGTTGGAGCGGGCCATCTGGAGCATCCGGCCGACCCCGCCGTCCAGCACGATCTTGCCGGCCGAGAGCGCGAAGCCCTGGACCATGTCCTTGCTGATCTTCGGCGGCATGGACAGCGCGTTGGGGTCGGTGACGATGTCGACCAGGGCCGGTCCCTTGTGCTTGAAGGCGTCGCGCAACGCGCCGCGCAGTTCCTTGGGCTTCTCGACCCGTACGCCGTGCGCCCCGGCGGCCCGCGCGATGGCGGCGAAGTCGGGGTTGTGGTTGTCGGTCCCGTACGCGGGCAGGCCGGCGACCATCATCTCCAGCTCGACCATGCCGAGCGAGGAGTTGTTGAAGAGGATCACCTTCACCGGCAGGTCGTGCTGGACGAGGGTGAGGAAGTCGCCCATCAGCATGGAGAAGCCGCCGTCGCCGGACATCGAGACGACCTGGCGGCGCCGGTCGGTGAACTGCGCGCCGATCGCCTGCGGCAAGGCGTTGGCCATCGATCCGTGGGTGAAGGAACCGATCACCCGGCGGCGGCCGTTGGGACTGATGTAGCGCGCCGCCCAGACATTGCACATCCCCGTGTCGACCGTGAAGACCGCGTCCTCCGCCGCCTCCTCGTCCAGCACGGACGCGACGTACTCGGGGTGGATCGGCGTGTGCTTGTCGACCTTGCGCGTGTACGCCTTGACGACGCCTTCCAGGGCATCGGCGTGCTTCTTGAGCATCCGGTCGAGGAACTTGCGGCTCTTCTTGGGCGTGACGCGCGGGTTGAGGCAGCGCAGCGTCTCGCGTACGTCGCCCCAGACCGCGAGGTCCAGCTTGGAGCGCCGGCCCAGCCGCTCCGGACGCACGTCGACCTGCACGATCTTCACGTCGTCCGGCAGGAAGGCGTTGTACGGGAAGTCCGTGCCCAGCAGGATCAGCAGATCGCACTCGTGCGTGGCCTCGTAGGCCGCGCCGTAGCCGAGCAGGCCGCTCATGCCCACGTCGTACGGATTGTCGTACTGGATCCACTCCTTGCCGCGCAGCGCGTGGCCCACCGGGGCTTTGAGCCGTTCGGCGAACTCCATCACCTCGGCGTGCGCCCCCGCCGTGCCGCTGCCGCAGAACAGCGTGACCTTCCCGGCGTCCTCGATCATGCGGACCAGCCGGTCGATCTCCGCGTCGCCGGGGCGTACCGAGGGGCGCGAGGTGACCAGCGCGGTCTCGATGGAGCGCTCGGGCGCCTCCTCGTCGGCGATGTCGCCGGGCAGTGAGACGACCGCGACACCGCTGAGCCCGATGGCGTTCTGCACGGCGGTCTGCAGCACCCGCGGCATCTGGTCGCGGGTGGAGATCATCTCGCTGTAGTGACTGCACTCGGTGAACAGCCGGTCCGGGTGGGTCTCCTGGAAGAAACCGGTGCCGATCTCGCTGGAGGGGATGTGCGAGGCGAGCGCGAGCACCGGGGCCATCGAGCGGTGGGCGTCGAAGAGGCCGTTGATCAGGTGCAGGTTGCCGGGGCCGCAGGAGCCCGCGCAGGCCGTCAGCCGGCCGGTGATCTGCGCCTCGGCGCCCGCCGCGAAGGCGGCGACCTCTTCGTGGCGGACCTGCACCCAGTCGATCGCGGCGTTGCGGCGGATCGCGTCGACGACGGGGTTGAGGCTGTCGCCGACGACCCCGTAGAGCCGCTGCACCCCGGCGCGCACCAGAATGTCGACGAACTGCCCGGCCACGGTCTGTTTCGCCATGTCGCCTCGCTCCTCCGGTGCTGGACCGAGGGGCGGACGCATGCCCGACAATGGCCCTTTTGCGGCATTCCTTCGGTTCTACCACTCCCCCGGGTCCGTGTCCGGCCGGACTACGCCTGCCGCGTCACTCCCCTTTCTCTGCACCGGGGCCGTCGCGCCCCTCCCAGACCACCACGGCCGTACGGTCCCGCCCGTACCCCTCCGCGTGCAGCCGGACATCGGCCAGGAAGGCCGCGAGGTCCGGCGGCCCGGTGCTGGACCAGCGGGCCGCCAGCCGGCCCGCGAAACCGGCCGCCTCGCTCAGCGGACCGGCGAACCCGGCGCTGCACAGCAGCAGGGCGTCACCGGGCCGGGTCACACAGGCCCGGAAGCGGAACGGCTCCGGCCACGTCCGCGGCGCGGAGTCGTACGGCGGACGCCACGGCTGGCCGGACGGCGCGCGAGGCAGCCCGGGAAGGGTGCCGCCCGGTTCCGGGCCGGGCGGCAAAAGGCCGGGGCCGGGACCGGCATCGGAGGGCAGCCGCAGGTCGGAACGGGTGGCGGACGGTTGCCGGAGGTCGGGGCGGGTGTCGGACGGCGTACGGAGGTCGGGGCGGGGGCCGGACGGCAGCCGGAGATCGGGACGGGGGCCGGGTGGTTGCCCGGCCCCCTCGCGGAGCGCGTCCGTGGCAGGGTCGTCGGGGACCGGCCAGGGCGGCGTGGCGCCCGGCGCCTCCTGCGCACGTGCCTCGCCGCCCGCCGGACCGTCGCCCGGCTGCCCGGCGGCGTCCGGGCCGTCTCCGGCGGCCGCCGCGCCGTCCCGGGTCGGCGCGGGCTCCAGGTCCTGCCAGGCGCCGTCGCGCAGCCGGAGGAAGCCGCCCGCGCCGACGCCGAAGAACACCCGGGTGCGGCAGGCCGGATCGGCGGGCAGCAACAGACAGCGCAGCGCCGCCGTGTACTGCCCGGGTTCCAAGCCGTGCTCGCCCGCGTACGCGCGAAGCCTGCCGTAGCTGCGGTCGGTGAGGCGGTGCAGGCCGGACTTGAGGGCGCAGCGGTCGCCCGTACGGACGTCCTCGGCCAGCCGGGGGTAGCTGCGGCCGACGGCGCCGCCGATCCAGCGGCAGACGTCGCGGGCGGCGCGGTGGGCGCCCGCGTACGCGTACGCCCCGCCGTCGCCGCCGCCCGCGGTGGCCACGGCGACCAGGATCAGGGCGTGCTGCCCGGCGCCGAACCGGGCGGTGAGCAGGGCGTCCCCGCGCGGCTCGGCCCGGCGGCGGGCCGCTTCGCCGCGCAGCGAGGCGGCGCGCAGGGTGAGCGGGCCGTATCCGGCGCCGTCCAGTTCCGTGTCGGGTACGAGGTCGTCGAGCGCGGCCGGGTCCGCGGCGGGCAGGGCCATCGGCTCGGGGCCGGTCCCTGGTGTCCGGTTCACCGCGCGGAAGGCGGAGTCCACACGGTCGTCGAGCGTGTCCGGGGCCGTCGCGGGGCCGGTGTCCCGCGCCGCTTCGCCGTGGTCCTCGTACAACTCCCGCCACCAGGAGTTCTCGTGGTGGCGCCGATCCCCCTGTGGGTTCATGCGGCGTATTGTCCACCGGTCGGCGGCCCGGAGACAGGGGCCCGGAGGGCTCCCGGCGGGCCGCCCGGCGGGTACGCGCCACGGAGGGTGCCCGGCCGGTTCAGGCCACCCGCGGCCACCTCGCCCCGGCCCCGGCGGCGCGGTACCGGCGGTCCGGCCCCGGATGCCCGCCTCCCGTACGCCCGGCCCCGGATGCCCGCCTCCCGTACGCCCGGCCCCGTACGCCTGCCCCCGAACGCCCGGCCCCGGCCAGGAAGCGCGCCGGGCCCGCTTCCGGCACGCTGGGGCCATGGGCGTGTGGCAGTTGCTCGCGGTCGGTCTCGTCTTCCTGCTCGGCCTGCTCGGCGTGCTGGTCCCCGGGGTGCCGGGGCCGCCGATCGTCTGGGCGGGCGTGCTGTGGTGGGCGATGACCGAGCAGACCGCCCTGGCCTGGTACGTCCTGTTCGGCGCGAGCGCCGTGCTGCTGATCGACCAGGTCCTGAAATGGCTGCTGCCGCCGCGCGACCCGAGGGCCGCGGGCGCGCCGTACCGCACGCTGTTCTTGGCGGGCGTCGCGGGGATCGCCGGCTTCTTCCTCGTACCCGTGGTGGGGGCCGTGCTGGGCTCGGTCGGTGTGCTGTACCTGCTGGAGCGGCAGCGGCTGGGCAGTCACGGCGACGCGTGGGCCGCCACCCGTACGGCCATGCGGTCCATCGGGCTCGCCGTGCTGACCGAACTCCTCGCCTGCCTGCTGGTGGTGGGCGCCTGGACGGGTGCGGTCATCGCGAGCTGACCCGCCTGGGGGCCGGTGCCCGCCTCCTGCCACAGGTGGTGCAGGGCGTACGACCGCCACGGCCGCCACGCGTCCCGGGCCGCCCCGTCGCCGCCTCCGTCCACCGGCCCCACGTCCGGATCGCCCAGCGCCCGCATCCTGATGTACGCGGCGGCCGCCGGGCTCACCCCGGGCAGATCGCGCAGCGCCCGTTCGGCGGCTTCCCGGTCCGCGCCCGCGTCCAGCGTGACCGTGCCGTCCGCGAGGGCGACGCACAGCGTACGCACCGCCTCCGGCACCCCGTCCCCGGTCAGCGCGGCGGGCTCGGGGAAGAGGTGGGTCAGCGCGCCGTCCGCCGCGTCCAGCGGCTTGCCGTACGTCCGTACCAGCTCGGCGGCGCGCTCGGGCGGCCCGCCGAGCACGGTCCGTACGGCCAGCTCCTCCGGGTCGGCCGCGCCCGGCGAGCGCAGCCCGGGGCGGGCCGCGACGAGCGGGCCGAGCAGCGGATCGGCGCCCAGCCGCTCGGCGACGGCGAACGGATCGGCGTCCAGGTCGAACAGGCGGCGCATCCGCTGGACGGCGGTGGACAGGTCCCGCAGATCGGTCAGGTGCAGACGGCACTCCAGCCAGCCGCCGTCCGCGCCCCGGGCGGCCGGGCACACCAGCCCGGCGCGTGGCCGGCGCGGCTGCCGGGCCCCGGTGTGCTCGTCGACCTCGGCGACACCGCTGCCGTGGGTTAGGCGCAGCGTACGGCGGTACGTACGGGAACCCCGGCCGCCACGTACCTCCTCCACGCCGGGCACCGCGCGCACCTGGAGGAAGTCGAAGATCTCGGCGGCCGCGTACGGGCCCCGATGAGCGAGCCGCAACGGCACCCCGGCAGGTGCCGCCTGCCGCCCGGCACCGGCCCCTGCCTCACCCGGCGCTCCCTTACCCGCCCGGGGCCCCGCCGCCGCCCGCAGCTCACTCGGCGTACTGGCGTAGATCTCCCGCATCGTGTCGTTGAACTGCCGGATGCTGGCGAACCCGGCGGCGAAGGCCAGGTCGGTGACCGGCAGGCCGGTGGTCTGGAGCAGCAGGCGGGCGGTGTGCGCACGCCGGGCCCGCGCCAGGGCCACGGGCCCGGCACCCAGCTCGGCGGTGAGCTGCCGCTGCACCTGCCGCGCGCTGTACCCCAGCCGCCGCGCGAGCCCGCCGACACCCTCCCGGTCGATCACACCGTCACCGATGAAGCGCATGGCACGCCCGACCAGGTCGGCCCGGACGTTCCACTCCGCCGACCCCGGCACGGCGTCCGGCCGGCACCGGCGACAGGCCCGGAACCCGGCCCCCTGCGCGGCCGCGGCGGACAGGTAGAACCGCACGTTCGCGCGCTTGGGCGTGACGGCCGGGCAGCTCGGACGGCAGTAGATGCCGGTCGTCACGACAGCGAAGAAGAACTCCCCGTCGAACCGCGCGTCCCGGCTGGACACCGCCTCGTACCTGGTCTCGTCGTCCATCACACGATCCAGTGTGCGCCACCAGCCGCACCGCTTCTGGCGGAAAACGGACATCGCGCTGGGGCAGAGCCCGGCCCGGTGCGCCCGCTATGGTCCAGAAGCCTCTTCAGAGCGAAGAGACGCACGGATGCCACGCCAGCGATGGCGAGAACGACGATGATGACGGTGCGGTCCACCGGTCCTTACCGTCCCTGTCATGGGCGGGATCGGTGGCGTAGGCAGCCTCGATCCGTCCCTTCCGGTCGGGACCGAGACACCTACGCCGATGCGGGACGTCGGTGCGGGACGTCGATGTTCTCGGGGTCGGGCCGATACTTCACTGCCCCAGGTGTCGCGGTTTTGCGGTGTTGCCCTGTCTGTCAGCCGCACATTCCGACTCGCACCAAGCGGGTACGGCTGTTCCCACCCGGACCGCCGCACCCAGTCACTCAGGCTGACGCTGCCTGCCCTCTTGTGTCACCGGACGTGCAGGCCCGAGCGCCCCGTCATCCGCTGGTTGGTGACGGGGCGCTGCTGGGTGACGAGTTCACCGATTCCGTGGGGTCACCTCACCTTCGGGAACCACCCCGCTTCCGCTCCACCATGTGGCGGCCCAGGGCCTGCTTCTGCTTCCAGTCCCGGCGCATCTCCGCGCGCAGCCGGGCGTCCGTCTTGGCTACGAGGCGTTCGTTCTCGCGCAGGAGCTTGCGGTAACTGTCCAGCCGTCGCTGCGGCAGTGCGCCGCTGTCGACGGCCGACAGCACCGCGCAGCCCGGCTCCGTAGCGTGCGCGCAGTCGTGGAAGCGGCAGCGCGCGGCCAGTTCCTCGACGTCCGAGAAGGCGCGCGCGAGGCCCGCGTCGGCGTCCCACATGCCGACGCCGCGCAGCCCCGGGGTGTCGATGAGCACCCCGCCGCCGGGCAGCACCAGCAGGTCCCGGGTGGTCGTGGTGTGCCGGCCCTTGCCGTCCCGGTCGCGGGCCGCCCGTACGTCCTGGACGTCCTCGCCCAGCAGCGCGTTGGCGAGCGTGGACTTGCCCGCGCCGGACTGTCCGAGCAGGACGGACGTTCCGCCCGCGACCACCGAGGCGAGGACGTCCAGCCCTTCACCGGCGGCCGAACTGACCGCCAGCACCCGCACCCCGGGCGCGGCGGTCTCCGCGTCAGCCACCAGGTGTGCCAGCCCTGCCGGGTCGCCGACCAGGTCGGCCTTGGTCAGGACGACCAGCGGCTGTGCCCCGCTCTCCCAGGCCAGGGAGACGAAGCGTTCGATGCGTCCGAGGTCCAGCTCTACGGCGAGCGAGACCGCGACCACGGCGTGGTCCACGTTCGCCGCCAGTACCTGTCCCTCGGACCGCTTGGAGGAGGTGGACCGCACGAACGCGGTACGCCGCGGCAGCAGCGCCCGCACCGCACCGTCCCGGCCCGCGCCGATCTCGCCGAGGTCGATCACCGCCCAGTCACCGGTGCACGGCACCCGCATGGGGTCGCCGGTCGCCACCAGCGCGGTGTCCGCCAGTACGGTCCGGACGCCGTCCCCGTCGGGTACCACGGCGTCCACCCGCCCGCGGTCGACGCGGACGATTCGGCCGGGCACGTACCCCTGCCCGGCGAAGGAGGCGAAACTTTCCGCGAAGCCGTCGTCCCAGCCGTAATCGGTCAGCGGGCGCGGCGAAGCGGAGGAAGAAGCGGAAGACGATTGCAAGGGAAACCCTTCACAAGGGTGGCCCCGGCTCCACGCGCACGGCGCGCGGCAGAAAGTGCGGAAGGGTCAGCCGGAGACCACGGAGGTGGAGTGGATGAACTTCTGGTCGCGGGCAGGGCCCGTCACAGAGACAGCCATCGGTCACACCTCCCTTTCCTCACCCAGCCGGACATGACGGCCGGTCACGGCCGCGTCGAACACCATCACCGTAGAGGTGCGCGCGCTGTGACGCCAACGGTTTTTTTCACCGCTTCGCTCCACGGGCACCCGATCTGCACGAAGCTGGACGACAGCGAACTGCACCGGGAACGGATCAGCCACCTCACTGGACGGCGAGGAGAGTCGCCATGCGGACCGGCATCGTCATGACAGCAGGGCCGGGTGTGGAACACCTGGCCGCCCGCGCGGAGGACCTCGGTTTCGACAGTTTCTGGGTGTTCGACACGCCGATGCTCCACGGCGATCCGTTCGTGAGCCTCGCGCTCTGCGCCAAGGCCACCCGCCGGATCAGGCTCGGCATCGGTGTCACCTCACCGGCACTGCGCTCCGCGCCCGCCGCGGCGGCGGCCGTCGGCAGCCTCAACGCCCTCGCCCCCGGCCGCATCGTCTGCGGGGTCGGCACCGGCAACACGGCGCGCCGTACGCTCGGCATGCGGCCCACGAAGTTGGCGGAGCTGGAGTCGTTCACGGCCGCCCTGCAGAATCTCACCGCGGGCCGCGAGGCGGACTACCGCGAGGGTGACCGGTCCAGCAAGGTGCGCTTCCTGCACGTCGGGCCGTACGTCGACACCGAGGCCCCCGTGGAGTTCGTGGTGGCCGCGTTCGGCCCGAAGGCCGCCGCGGTCGCCGGCCGGCTCGGCGCGGGAGTGATCTCCTTCGCGATGCACGACCCCGCGGTCTGGTCCGCCCTCGGCCAGGCCCGGCGGACGGCGGCGCGGGACGCGGGCAGCGCCGTGCGGTCCCGTTCGTATCTCATGTCCTCCCTGCACGTCCTCGCCGACGGCGAGGACCGCTACGGCGACCGGGTCAAGGACTCGATGGGGCACATCGCCCTGAGCGCACTGATCCTCGCCGCGGAGAACCCCGCCTTCCACGCGGCCCTCCCTCCGGAAGAGGCCGCGGCCGTCGGCCGTCTGCTCCAGTCGCGCGGCACCACCCCCACCGATCCCGAGCGCCACCAGGCGCTCTACCGCAACTACCTGGGCCGGCTGTCGCCCGGGGACCGCGAGCTCATCGTGCCCTCCCTGGTGGACAGATTCGGCCTGGTCGGCACCAGGAGCGAGGTCATCGAGCGGATCGACGGGCTGGAGAAGTCGGGGGTCGACGAGCTGGTGATCCAGCCCGTGGTGGACCCGGAGGCCGACATGGCCGCGTTCGCGGAGCTGTTGGCCTGATACTCGGCGAAGGGCCGCCGTTTTCCCGGGCGCGGGCAGGACCGGGCGGCATCCAGGCGGCGCCCAGGGCCCGTTCCGCGGCCCCCGGGTCCGCCCCGGCGTGCGGTACCGGGCGTGTGCCCGCGGTGTGCTCTCGGTCGTCGGGGTGGCTCCGGTGCGGGCGTGGACAGACCGGTTTGGCTCCTGCCACGATGGGGCCATGTCCCTACAGACAGACCGGTCTTCCCTGGCCGGTCCGGATGCCCTGGGGGTCCGTACCCGGCTGTTCGGCTCCTGTGCCGTGCTGACCGTACGGGGCGAGATCGACTACGGCACCGTGCCGGTTCTGGACGAGGCCGTCGAAGCGTTGCCGTCCGGCCTGGGGAGTGTGGTCGTGGAGATGACCGGGGTCACGTTCATGGACGCGGCCGGGCTGCACTTCCTGCGGCGCCTGGACGCCTACGGGCAGCGGCGGCGCATTCCGGTGCGGGCGCTCAACCTGCGGCGGCAGCCCCAGCGGGTGATGGAACTGGCCCGTAAGTGGCCCGGCACGCCGCGGCCGGGCGCGGTTCCCGGCCCGGCGGCCCCGGCCGGGGTGCCGACCGCGCAGGAACCGCAGTGAGGCGGCGTTCCCTGGCGGCCCTGCGGCTGGCCACCGTCCCGAGTGCGCGGCGCGCGAAGACGGCGGAGGCGTCCGACGGCCCGGACGAGGCGGCGCGCAGCCGTGACGAGACGGTGGTCGACCAGCTGCGGGCGGAGAACGCGCAGTTGCGGCAGGCGCTCGACAGCCGGCCGGTGATCGACCAGGCCCGCGGCATCCTGATGGCCACCGAGTCCTGCACCGCCGAGCAGGCCTGGGACATCCTGCGGCAGACGTCCCAGCACACGAACACCAAGGTGTACGAGGTCGCCGGCGAGGTGGTCGCGAGTGCCACCGGGACCGCCGCGCCGGAACCGGTGCGTACGCAGTTGCAGGCCGCGGTGGAACGGCATCGGGCCGCCCGGCGCACGGACGGGTAGGCGGGTGGGCGGTACCGGCGCCGGTGCTCAGTCCGTCAGTTGCGGCAGCACCTTCGTACGGTAGAAGTCGAAGAATCCCCGCTGCTCCGGGCCGATCTGGTTGACGTAGACGGTGTCGAAACCGGCCTCGGCGTACGCCTGGAGCGCGGACACGTGCGCGTCCACGTCGTCGCCGCAGGTGACCGCCTCCGCGACGCGTTCGGGGGTGACCAGTTGGGACGCCTGCTCGAAGTGGCGGGGCGTGGGGAGGATCTGCGGCAGTTCGCCGGGGAGCTGTTCGTTGGCCCACAGGCGGTGCGCGGTGCGCACGGCCTCGTCGCGGTCCGGGTTCCAGCAGACCTTCACGCCGCCCAGCACGGGTTTGTTGCCGCCGCCACCGCGCCGGAAGCGTTCGACGGCGTCCGCGTCCGGTGTCATGGTCACGAAGCCGTCGCCGACGCGGGCGGCCAGTTCGGTGGCGTTGGGGCCGAACGCGGAGACGTCGATGGGCACCGGTTCCGCGGGAACGGTGTAGAGCCGGGCGTTCTCCACGGTGTAGTGCTTGCCGTGGTGGCTGACCTCGCCGCCCTCGAAGAGCTGCCGCATCACCTGGACGGCCTCCTCCAGCATCTCCAGCCGTACCGAGGCCTGCGGCCAGTGGTCGCCGAGGATGTGCTCGTTGAGGGCCTCGCCGCTGCCCACGCCGAGCCGGAAGCGGCCGTCGAGGAGGACCGCGCTGGTGGCCGCCGCCTGCGCCGTGACCACGGGGTGCAGCCGCATGATCGGGCAGGTCACCGCGGTCTCCACGGGCAGTGAGGTGACCTGGGACAGCGCTCCGATCATCGACCAGACGAAGGGGCTCTGGCCCTGGGCGTCGTTCCACGGGTGGAAGTGGTCGGAGATCCACAGCTTGGTGAAGCCGGCCTGCTCCGCCATGCGGGCCTGTTCGACCAGGTCCGCCGGGCTGTGCTCCTCGCAGGAGAGGAAGTATCCGTAGTCGGTCATCGGGGCTCCGTGCGGTCTCGACGGCCCGCGGAGGGCCGGGGTGGGTGGCTGGTGGCTCGCCCCCGTGGGTGCTGCGCCGGGTAACCCTTTCGCGGCCGGGAAAACCCGCGCGGCGTACGCCGGGGCCGTACCGCCGGCGGACCACCGGCGTGCCGCTGCCGTACGGAAACGATTCGGGTCGGGTGATCGGGGTACTGGAGCTGCCACGACAAAGAACACCGCTTTAGACTCGAAAGCGGCTTTTGGGTGGCTGGAGAGTGGTGATCCCGACCGGCCGACTGCCGGACCGGTCACCGGGCCGGCCGCCGGACCGGCCGCCAGAACTAGGAGATCCGCGATGCGAGCGAACGTCTGGCACGGCAAGCGTGACGTCCGCGTGGAGAACGTGCCCGACCCGCAGATCGAGAAGCCGACCGACGCGGTCATCAAGGTCACGTCCAGTGGCCTGTGCGGGTCGGACCTGCATCTGTACGAGGTCCTCACGCCGTTCATGACGCCGGGCGACATTCTGGGGCACGAGCCGATGGGCATCGTGGAGGAGGTCGGCTCCGAGGTGACGAACCTCAGGCCGGGCGACCGGGTGGTGATCCCCTTCCAGATCGCCTGCGGCTCCTGCCGGATGTGCGGCGAAGGCCTGCAGACCCAGTGCGAGACCACGCAGGTGCGCGAGCACGGCTCGGGCGCCGCGCTGTTCGGCTACACCAAGCTCTACGGCTCGGTGCCGGGTGCGCAGGCCGAGTTCCTGCGGGTGCCGCAGGCCCAGTACGGACCGATCAAGGTGCCGCACGGGCCAGCCGACGACCGCTTCGTCTACCTGTCGGACGTGCTGCCCACCGCCTGGCAGGCCGTGCGGTACGCGGGTGTCACCAAGGGCAGCAGCGTCGCCGTCCTGGGACTGGGGCCGATCGGCGCGATGGCCTGCCGGATCGCCCGGCATCTCGGAGCCGGGCAGGTGATCGGCGTCGATCATGTGCCCGAGCGGCTGGCGCGGGCCCGCCGCGACGGGGCGACCGTCTTCGACCTGGACGCCTTCGACGACGAGGACGGGCTGCTGGACGCCGTCAAGGACGTCACCGACGGGCGCGGCCCGGACGCCGTCATCGACGCGGTGGGCACGGAGGCACACGGCAGCCCCGCCGGAAAACTGGCGCAGCAGGCGGCCGGGCTGATGCCGTCGCGCTGGGCCGAGAAGCTGATGAGCAAGGCGGGGGTGGACCGGCTGAGCGCCCTGCACCTGGCGATCTCGATGGCGCGGCGCGGCGGCACGATCTCCATCAGCGGGGTGTACGGCGGGATGAGCGACCCGATGCCGATGCTGGTGATGTTCGACAAGCAGCTCACGTTCCGGATGGGGCAGGCCAATGTCCGGCACTGGGCGGACGACATCCTTCCGCTGCTGACCGACGAGGACCCGCTGGGCGTGGACGACTTCGCCACCCACCGGCTGCCGCTGGACCGGGCGCCCGAGGCGTACGAGATGTTCCAGAAGAAGACCGACGGGGCGATCAAGGTGCTGTTCACCCCGTGACGGGGCGGCACATGGCGCGCCCGGGTACGCACGGGGCGAGGTGAAAGGACCGGTCATGCCGCATTTCGCTGCCGCACCGCCGATCGCGGGGCTGACGGCCCTGGTGACGGGCGGGTCGCGCGGCCTGGGACTGCTGATGGCACGTCAGCTCGTGGGGCGCGGCTGCCGGGTGACGATCCTGGCGCGCGACGGGAAGGAACTGGCGGAGGCCGCCCGGTCGCTGTCCCGTCCCGGCGGGCCGCCGGTCGGTACGGCGGTGTGCGACGTCCGCGACCGGGCGGCGGTCGAGGCCGCCGTCGAGGAGGTCGCGGCGCGGGAGGGCGGGCTGGACATCGTCATCGGCAACGCCGGGGTCATCCAGGTGGGGCCGTCCGCCTCCGTGGGGCACGCGGCGTTCCACGACGCCATGCGGACGATCTTCGACGGGGCGCTCAACACGTCCCTGGCGGCCCTGCCCCATCTGCGGCGCAGTCCGGCCGGCGGGCGGCTGGCGCTGATCGGTTCGGTCGGCGGTCTGCTGGCCGTGCCGCATCTGCTGCCGTACTCGTGCGCCAAGTTCGCGGTCGCCGCGCTGGCCGAGGGGCTGCACGCGGAGGAGAGCGGGTACGGGGTGTCGGTGACGGCGGTGCATCCGGGGCTGATGCGGACCGGTTCCCATCTGCACGCGCAGTTCGGCGGGGACGCCCCTCGGGAGTACGCCTGGTTCTCGGCGCTGGCGGGCACGCCCGTGCTGTCGATGAACGCCGCGCGCGCCGCCGAGCGCATCGTCTCCGGCGTACAGCGCCGCCGCCCCCGTGTCGTCCTGACGCCGGCCGCCCACCTGGCCGCGAAGGCCCACGGCCTGGCACCCGTGACCACCACCCGCCTGTCGTCCGTTCTGGCCCGGGTCCTGCCGCGGGACGCGGTGGGCGAGCCGGGCGTGACCGAGGGCATCGCGGTGGAGAACGGCGGGCGGGCCCCCGCCTCACGGCTGCGCAAGGTGTTCAGCGCGCTCAACGACCGGGCCGCCGGACGCCTGAACCAGTACGGGCGGGCAGCGCCGCCCACCCGCTGACCGGTGGTCCGGCCCGGTGTGCACGGGGCCGGACCCCGGCGACAAGGCAACACGGCCGGTCCGTGCGTGACCGGCCCACGCGGAAGGATGGACACGGGTGAGCCCACGCGGAGCCGCACTCTTCGACGTCGACGGAACGCTGGTCGACAGCACCTACCTGCACGCCGTCACCTGGTGGGAGGCGTTCCGGCAGTCCGGGCACCGGGTGCCGATGGCGGAGATCCACCGGACCATCGGCATGGGGTCGGACCACCTGATCGACCATCTGCTGGGCGAGGGCCGGGACCGCGCCGAGGACGAGGACGAGACCATCCGGACGGCGCACGGCACGCTCTTCGCCCAGTACTGGGAGCGGCTGGCCCCGCTCGACGGCGCCGCCGAGCTGCTGCGGGCGTGCGCGAAGCGCGGCTGGACGGTGGTGCTGGCCAGTTCGGCGCACGGCCCCGAGCTGGAGGCGATGCGCCGCGCGCTGGACGCGGAGGACGCCATCACCTCCGTGACCAGCTCCGACGACGTGTCGGCGAGCAAGCCGGCCCCCGACCTGGTGCAGAGCGCCCTGGAGCAGAGCGGTGCCGCCGCGGACTCCGCCGTCTTCATCGGTGACACCGTCTGGGACGTACGGGCCAGCCACCGTGCCGGTGTGCCGTGCCTGGGGGTGCTCAGCGGCGGCTTCCCGGAGCGTGACCTGCGGGAGGCGGGCGCGCACGAGGTGTACGAGGGCCCGGCGGACCTGGCCGAGCGGCTGGACAGCAGCCTGCTCGCGGCGCCGGGAAGGCGATGACGGCGGGGCCGGTCCCCGACGGACACCGCCCCGCGCCGTGGCCGGAGGCGCGCACCGCGGCGCTGGAGGCCGCGCTGCGTGCCCGTGTGGACGGCGAGGTGCGG
This sequence comes from Streptomyces paromomycinus, assembly GCF_003865155.1. Classification (NCBI taxonomy): domain Bacteria; kingdom Bacillati; phylum Actinomycetota; class Actinomycetes; order Kitasatosporales; family Streptomycetaceae; genus Streptomyces; species Streptomyces paromomycinus. The sequence continues at coordinate 2,123,417 of NZ_BHZD01000001.1, forward strand.
TTCGACGCGGGCAGCCGGGGCGCGTATGCCACCGACGGGTCGAACTACCGTCAGGTGCCGATCGGCGTGGTGGTGCCGCGGACGACCGACGCGGGCGCGGAAGCCGTCGCGGTGTGCGCGGAGTTCGGCGCGCCGGTGCTGTCGCGGGGCGGTGGGACGAGCCTGGGCGGCCAGTGCACCAACACCGCCGTGGTCATCGACTGGACCAAGTACTGCAACGCGCTGCTGACCGTGGACCCCGACGCCCGTACGTGTGTGGTGGAACCCGGCATCGTGCTGGACGAGCTGAACCGGCAGCTGGCGCCGCACGGACTGAAGTTCGGGCCCAAGCCGTCGACGCACAGCCACTGCGCACTGGGCGGCATGATCGGCAACAACTCGTGCGGCGCGTCCGCGCAGGCGTACGGCAAGACGGCGGACAACGTACGGCGGCTGGAGGTCCTGACGTACGACGGACTGCGCTGCTGGGTCGGCGCGACGTCCGAGGACGCGTACGAGGCGGCGGTCGCCGAGGGTGGGCGCAAGGGGCAGCTCTACGAGGGGCTGCGGAGCATCGCCACGCGCTATATGGCCGATGTCCGCCGCGACTTCCCGGACATTCCCCGGCGGGTCTCCGGCTACAACCTGGACGCGCTGCTGCCGGAGCACGGCTTCAACCTCGCCCGCGCGCTGGTGGGCAGCGAAGGCACGCTGGTCACCGTCCTGCGCGCGGAGCTGGAGCTCGTCCCCGTACTGCCTTACGAGGCGATGCTGGTCCTCGGCTACCCGGACATCTGCACGGCCGCCGACGACGTGCCGCACCTCCTCCAGCACGGCGACCCGACGCAGCTGGAGGCCATAGACGGCCGGATGGCGCAGCTGATGCGGGAAGAAGGCGCCTATCTGGACTCGCTGGAGAACTTCCCTGAGGGCGACAGCTGGCTGCTGTTGCAGTTCAGCGGTGACAGCCGGGAGGAGGTGGATTCCCAGTGCCAGGCGCTGCTCGACGGGATCGGCCGGTCCCAGGAGGACGCGTCGGTGGCCTTCTCCGACGATCCCGGGCGTGAGCAGAAGATGCTCAAGGCGCGGGAGGCGGGGCTCGGCGTGACCGCCCGGCCGCCGGACGACCGGGAGACCTGGGAGGGCTGGGAGGACTCCGCGGTGCCGCCGGACCGGCTCGGGGACTATCTGCGGGACCTGGGCGATCTGTTCCACGAGTTCGGCTACGACCACGCGGCGCTGTACGGACACTTCGGACAGGGCTGTGTGCACACCCGTGTCCCGTTCGACCTCAAGAGCGCCGAGGGCGTCGCGGACTTCCGCGCGTTCCTCTTCCGCGCCGCCGACCTGGTCGCCTCGTACGGCGGGTCGCTGTCCGGCGAGCACGGCGACGGACAGGCCCGCGGGGAACTGCTGCCGCGGATGTTCGGCGAGCGGCTGATGACGGCGTTCGCCGAGCTCAAGGGGCTGTTCGACCCGGACGACCGGATGAACCCCGGCAAGGTCGTGCACCCGGCCGCGGTCGACGAGCACCTGCGCCTGGGCGCCGCCTGGCGGCCGCGGAGCCCGGACACCCACTTCGCCTATTCCGACGACGACCACAGCTTCACCCAGGCCGTGATGCGCTGCGTCGGCGTCGGCAACTGCCGTACGCACGAGGGCGGCGTGATGTGCCCCTCGTACCGGGCCACGGGCGAGGAGGAGCACTCCACGCGCGGCAGGGCCCGGCTGCTGTTCGAGATGCTGGGCGGCCACGCGGACTCCCCGGTCACCGACGGCTGGCGCTCCACGGAGGTACGGGACGCCCTGGACCTCTGTCTGGCGTGCAAGGGCTGCAAGTCGGACTGCCCGGTCGGTGTCGACATGGCGACGTACAAGGCGGAGTTCCTGTCCCACCACTACGCGGGGCGGCTGCGGCCCGCTGCGCACTACTCGATGGGCTGGCTGCCGCTGTGGGCCCGGCTCTCCCGGCTCGCTCCGGAGCTGGTCAACGCCGCGCTGAACGCGCCGGGACTGGCCCGGCTCGGCAAGCGCCTGGCCGGGGTGGCCGCCGAGCGGGACGCGCCGGTCTTCGCGCCCGAATCGTTTGTGCAGTGGTGGCGGGCGCGCGGCACCCCCGAGCCGGACCCGGCGGACCCGCGGACGGTCGTGCTGTGGCCCGACACGTTCAGTACGTACTTCCATCCGGGCGTCGCGAAGGCGGCGGTGCGGGTGCTGGAGGACGCCGGGTTCCGGGTCGCCGTGCCGGAGCGGGCGGTGTGCTGCGGGCTGACGTGGATCTCCACCGGCCAGCTGGACACCGCCGGGCGGGTGCTGCGGCGGACCCTGGACGTGCTGCGGCCGTGGATCGAGGCCGGTACGCCCGTCATCGGGCTGGAGCCGTCCTGCACCGCCGTGTTCCGGGCCGACGCGCCCGAGCTGATGCCGGACGACGAGGACGTGCAGCGGCTGGCGCGGCAGTTCCGCACCTTCTCCGAGCAGTTGGTCAATCACGCCCCCGAGGGCTGGCGGCCACCGTCACTGGGCCGGTCGGCGACCGTGCAGACCCACTGCCACCAGCACGCGGTGCTGGCGTTCGACGCCGACCGGGAGCTGATGCGCCGGGCCGGGGTGGCCGCCGAGGTGCTGGACGCCGGATGCTGCGGGCTCGCCGGGAACTTCGGCTTCGAGCGGGGGCACCACGGGCTCTCGAAGGCCATCGCGGAGCAGGGCGTGCTCCCGGCCGTACGGGACACGCCGCCCGGCTCCCTCGTGCTGGCCGATGGCTTCAGCTGCCGTACGCAGATCGAGCAGGGCGGCACCGGACGGCAGCCCGTGCACCTGGCCGAGGCGCTGGCCCTGGCGCTCGACCGGCGGCTGCCCGCCGACCGTCCGGAGCGGACCGCCGACCGTCCGGCCCCGCCCCCGGCCGGCACCGGCCGTCTGCTGACCGTCGCCGCGGCCGTGACCACCGGCGGCGCGCTGGCGGCCGTCACCCGTTTGCTGGTGCGCAGGCTGCGCCGCTGATCACCGGGCCAGGAATCGTGCAACCGTTTGAGAGGGGTACGCCCGTTTGAGAACGGTCCGGTCGGCCGTGCATCCGTGGCGCCGGGGCGGGCACACGGAAAGCCGGGCCGGCACTTGCCGTCGCGATTTGTGAGAGGAAAGAACCGCATGACCACCAAAGTTTCCGACCACATCCTCCAGCGCCTGCGCGAATGGGACGTCGACCATGTCTTCTCCTACGCGGGAGACGGCATCAACGGCCTCCTCGCGGCCTGGGGACGGGCGGACAACCAGCCGAAGTTCGTGCAGGCCCGGCACGAGGAGATGGCCGCGTTCGAGGCCGTCGGGTACGCCAAGTTCTCCGGCAAGGTGGGCGTGTGCGCGGCGACGTCCGGGCCCGGTGCGATCCACCTGCTGAACGGGCTCTACGACGCGAAGCTGGACCACGTCCCCGTGGTGGCCATCGTGGGCCAGACCGCGCGCAGCGCGATGGGCGGCTCCTACCAGCAGGAAGTCGACCTGATGAGCCTCTACAAGGACGTCGCGTCCGAGTTCTGCGAGATGGTGACCGTCCCCGAGCAACTGCCGAACGTCATCGACCGGGCGATGCGGACCGCGTACGCCAAGCGCACCGTCACCGCGGTCATCATCCCCGGTGACGTGCAGGAGCTGGAGTACAGCGCGCCGACCCACGAGTTCAAGATGGTGCCGTCCAGCCTGGGCGTCTCGCAGTACGCGCCGGTGCCGGCCGACGAGGACCTGCGGCGCGCCGCCGAGGTGCTCAACGCGGGCGAGAAGGTGGCGATCCTGGTCGGCCAGGGGGCCCGGGGCGCCCGTGAGCGGGTCGAGGAGATCGCCGAGCTGCTGGGGGCGGGCGTGGCCAAGGCGCTGCTCGGCAAGGACGCGCTGTCCGACGAGCTGCCGTACGTGACCGGCGCCGTCGGGCTGCTGGGCACCCGGCCCAGTTACGAGCTGATGCAGGAGTGCGACACGCTGCTGGTGATCGGCTCCAGCTTCCCGTACTCGCAGTTCCTGCCCGAGTACGGGCAGGCCCGCGCCGTACAGATCGACATCGACCCGTTCATGGTCGGCCTGCGCTACCCCTTCGAGGTCAACCTCGTCGGTGACGCGTCCGCGACGCTGGAGCGGCTGCTGCCGCTGCTCAAGCACAAGAAGGCGCGCAAGTGGCGGGAGCGGATCGAGTCCGACGTCGAGCGCTGGTGGAAGGTCATGGAGCGGCGCGCCGCCGTGCAGGCCGACCCGGTCAACCCGGAGTACGTGGTGCACGCGCTCGACGCGCTGCTGCCCGACGACGTGATCCTGGCCGCGGACTCCGGCTCGGCGGCCAACTGGTACGCGCGCCACCTGCGGCTGCGCGGATCGATGCGCGGCTCGCTGTCCGGGACGCTGGCCACCATGGGGCCGGGCGTGCCGTACGTCATCGGCGCCAAGTTCGCCCACCCGGAGCGGCCCGCGCTGGCCATCGTCGGTGACGGGGCGATGCAGATGAACGGTATGGCGGAGCTGATCACCGCGTCCAAGTACTGGCGGGAGTGGAGCGACCCGCGCATGATCGTCGCGGTCCTGAACAACGAGGACCTCAACCAGGTGACGTGGGAGATGCGGGCCATGTCCGGGGCGCCGCAGTTCGAGGAGTCGCAGCGCATCCCGGACGTGCCGTACGCCGACTTCGCGCGCTCCATCGGCCTCGGCGGCGTCCGGGTCGAGAAGCCCGAGGAGGTGGAGAGCGCGTGGCGGCAGGCGCTCGCCGCGGACCGGCCGTTCGTCATCGACTTCCGTACCGACCCCAACGTGCCGCCGATCCCGCCGCACGCCACGCTGGACCAGATCGAGGCGGCGGCGACCGCGATCCTCAAGGGCGACCCGGAGACGGCCGGGGTGCTCAAGCAGGGCGTCAAGGCGAAGATCCAGGAGTTCCTGCCGGGCAAGAGCCACGGGGACAGCGACAAGTGACCGGCCGGTCCGGGCCCGGCGCGCCACCGCCGGGCCCGGACCGCGGCCAGAACCGGACGACGCGCATCACAAGGAGGACCCGTGGCCAGGTTGACGGCACTCAAGGACTGGCGGCACTGGCGGCGGGGGCGGGCCCTGCGCCCCGCCCCCGGCGCGGACGACGTGGAGAACGCGACGCAGCGCGTCCTGATGTACGGGGTACTGCCCATGTGGTTCGTGCCGGCCGTCGCCGACTGGGTGATGCACCGGCGTACGGACATCGAGCGGACCACCGGCGTCAAGGAGTCGGCGATCCACGCGCTGATGATGGCGGAGGCCGGGGTGCCGGTGCTGGCCGGACTGGTCGCGCGGATCAACCCGCTGGTGCTGTCCATGATGGGCGGGGCCGCCGCCCTGCACAGCGCGACCGCCATCTGGGACGTGACGGTGGCCACCGAGGACCGCGAGGTACGCCCGGTGGAGCAGCACATCCACAGTTTCCTGGAGGTACTGCCGCTGGCCGCCGTGGTCATCACGTCCTGCCTGCACTGGGAGTCCGTACGGGACCTCGCGCGCGGCGGAAAGCAGCCGGACGCCTGGAAACTGCTGCCCAAGGAGCGGCCGCTGCCCAAGAAGTACCTGGCCGGCATCGCGGCCGGGGTGGGCACCTGCGTCGCCCTGCCGTACGCGGAGGAATTCATCCGGTGCGTACGGGCCCGCAAGTCCGTCGTGTGATCGCGGCGGCCATTCGTTACGACCTTTCATTCACGGGTAACCGTAGCTGCGAGAAACGGTGCACGGCAGGCCCGGACCGGTACGCCGTACGGGTCCGCGGTGTGTGCGAGACGAAGGGAAATATCATGCCCGCAGGATCGAACGCCAAGCGTGAGCGCCAGTACGAGCACATCAAGGAAGGCGCCGAGAAGCGCGGTACGTCCAAGGGCCGGGCCAAGGAGATCGCGGCCCGTACGGTCAACAAGGAACGCGCCCGCTCCGGCGAGTCCAAGACCGCCAGCAAGTCCTCGACCAAGGACCGCAAGTCGGCACCCGAGCGCGGCGGCCAGCGCTCCGGCAACCGCACCGGCTCCAAGGGCCCGACGCGGGACCAGCTCTACAACGAGGCCAAGCAGCGCGGCGTGGAAGGCCGGTCGAACATGAACAAGGACCAGCTGGCCAAGGCCCTCGGCCGCTGATCCGGCGGACCGGCCATGGGCAAGGAACCGCTGCGGACCTATCAGTCCAAACGGCATTTCGACCGGACGTCGGAACCGCGGGGCGGCGATGCGGAGAAATCCCCGGACGCATCGGAATCCTCGGATTCCGCCGGGAAGCCGCGCTTCGTGGTGCAGATCCACGACGCGAGCACCATGCATTTCGACTTCCGGCTGGAGGTCGACGGGGTGCTCAAATCATGGTCCGTACCGAAAGGGCCGTCCACGGACCCGAAGGACAAACGGCTGGCGATGCCGACCGAGGACCACCCGCTGGACTACCGCGATTTCGAAGGCGTCATCCCGAAGGGCGAATACGGCGGCGGTACGGTCATCGTGTGGGACCAGGGCCGGTACCGCCCGATGTCGCACGACAAGAAAGGCCGCGCGGTCCCTTTCGCCGAATCGCTGGAAAAGGGCCATGCGACGTTCTGGATGGAGGGGAAGAAACTGCACGGCGGTTATGCCCTCACCCGGTTCCGCGGCGGCCCCGGCAGTGACGAGCGGGAGTCGTGGCTGCTGGTGAAGGCGGACGACGCCCACGCCGACGGGCACGGCACGCCCGACCCCCGCCGGGCGCGCTCCGCGCTGAGCGGGCACACGCTCAAGCAGGTGGCCGAGGACGTGGCGGCGGAGTCCGGCGGGGACGGCTAGGACGGCGAGGCGACGGGGACGGGCACGGGCGCCTGCGGGACGCCCGTGTAGTTCTCGGCCAGTTCGGCGGCCGCGTGCGGGGACGAGGCGATGCGGTCGAGCTGGGCGAGCTGGAGACGGGTGTCGAACGTGCTCTGGCCGGGGGCCGTGTGCAGCGTCGTCGTCATGAAGTACGAGAAGTGCTCGGCCCGCCAGACACGGCGCAGGCAGGCGTCGGACCAGCCGTCCAGCAGCTCACCGGAACCGGTCTCCTTCAGGTGGGCGAAGGCGCGGGCCAGCTCGGTGACGTCGGACACGGCGAGGTTCAGCCCCTTCGCCCCGGCCGGCGGGACGATGTGCGCCGCGTCCCCGGCGAGCAGCACCCGCCCGTACCGCAGGGGTTCGGTGACCACGCTGCGCATCGGCAGGACGGACTTGGCGGTGATCGGGCCGCGCGCCAGTTCCCAGGGGCCGTCGGTGGCGGAACGGGCGTCGAGTTCCTCCCAGATCCGCTCGTCGGGCCAGTCGGCCGGGTCGGTGCCGTTGGGCACTTGGAGATAGAGACGGCTGACGGTGGGCGAGCGCATGCTGAACAGGGCGAAGCCGCGCTCGGAGTGGGCGTACACCAGCTCGTCGCAGGACGGCGGCACGTCGGCGAGGACGCCGAGCCAGGAGTACGGGTACGCGCGCTCGTACAGGCGGCGGGCCCCGGTCGGCACCGCGTCCCGGGTGACGCCGTGGAACCCGTCGCAGCCTATGACGTAGTCGCAGGTCAGGGTGTGTTCGCGGCCCTCGTGCGCATAGTGGATCACGGGCCGTGCGGTGTCCGCGCCGGTCACGGCGAGCGCCCGCGCCCCGAAGACCAGCGGTCCGCCGCCGGCGAGCTGGAGGCCGATGAGGTCCTTGACCACCTCGGTCTGCGCGTAGACGACCACGCTGCGGCCGCCGGTCAGGGCGGGGAGATCGATCCGGTGCGAGCGGCCGTCGTAGCGCAGCCGGATGCCGTGGTGGACGAGTCCGTACCGGTCCAGACGCTCCCCCGCGCCACAGGCACGCAGTGTGTCGACGGTGCCCTGTTCCAGGACTCCGGCGCGCTGACGGTGTTCGACGTAGGCGCGGTCGCGGCTCTCCAGGACGACGCTGTCGATGCCGCAGCGGTGCAGCAGCCGCGCCAGGAGCAGTCCCGCCGGGCCGCCGCCGACGATGCCGACCGTGGTCGTGGCAGGGGCGGGAGACGTGGGGCGCATCGGGATCAGCTCTCTTCGCGGTGCTCGGCGAGGACGCGGTCGGCCAGCGCGAACGCGGAGTTCGCCGCCGGCACGCCGCAGTAGACGGCCGACTGGAGCAGTACTTCGCGGATGTCTTCGGGGGTCAGCCCGTTGCGCAGGGCCGCGCGCAGGTGCAGGGCCAGTTCGTCGTGGTGGCCGCGCGCCACCAGGGCGGTGATCGTGACGCAGCTGCGGGTGCGCCGGGACAGGCCGGGGCGGGTCCAGATCTCGCCCCAGGCGTAGCGGGTGATGAAGTCCTGGAAGACGGCGGTGAAGGCGGTGGTGCGGGCGGCCGCGCGGTCGACGTGGTCGTCCCCCAGGACGGCGCGGCGGACCGCGGTACCGGCGGCGTGCCGGGTGCGGTCGTCGGTGGGGCGTTCCGGCGACGGGGAGGCCGTGAGGTGGCCGAGGAGCGCGGCGAGGACGGGTACGGGCCGCTCGGTGCCGGCCAGGTGGGCGGCCCCGGCGATCTCGGTCAGGCTCGCGGCGGGGATGTTGTCCGCGAGTTCGCGGGCGTGGGCAGGCGGCGTCGCGGGGTCGTCGCGGCCCGCGACGACGAGGGTGGGCGCCGCGATCCGGCCCAGTTCGCCGCGCAGGTCGTAGGTGGCGAGCGCGTCGCAGCAGGCGGCGTATCCCTCGGGGGCCACCGTATGCAGCCCGGCCAGCAGTTCGTCCGCCGCCGGTGATCCGGCGAAGGCCGGGGTGAACCAGCGGTCGGCGGCCGTGGCGGCGACCGGCGCGAGGCCCTGGTCCCGTACGAGCGCGGCCCGTTCGTACCACCCTTCCGGGTCGCCGAAGCGGGCCGAGGAGCACACCAGGGCCAGGGAGGCGATCCGCTCGGGGTGGTGCACGGCGAGCCAGGCGCCGACCGCGCCGCCCAGAGAGATGCCCGCGTACGCGAACCGGTCGATGCCGAGGGAGTCGGCGAGGGCGAGGACGAGGCCGCCGAGGCCGGCGACCGTGCAGGGCCCGTCCGTACGGCCGGTGTCCGAGCCTGTGTCCGTGCGTGAGCCTGTGTCCGTGCCGCCGCCCGGGACCGTGCCTGAGCCCGTGCCGGTGCCTGCGCCAGTGCCCGCGCCGGCGCCTGCGCCAGTGCCCGTGAGCACGTCGTACGGTGTCCCGCCGTGCCCCGGCAGGTCCCAGCGCACGACCCGGAACCGGTGCGCCAGCGCCTCCGCCTGGGGTTCCCAGACGGAGAGCGAGGTGCCCAGCGACGGCCCCAGGACGAGCGGGGGCGCGTCGGCCGGGCCGTCCTCGCGATGGTGCGGGAGAGCGGGGGACGTCATGCGTTCTCCTGAGCGGTCGGTGCGGCGCGGTGGGTGCCGGGGCGGCGCAGGGCGCGGTCCACGAGCGCGCCCGCCGAGCCCGTGTACGCGGCCGGGTCGGTCAGTTCCCGCAGCCGTGCCGCGGGGAAGGCGTCGGCGACCGCGGGATGCCGGGTGCGCAGGGCGCGGTCCAGTTCCTCGGCCAGGCCGGTGCCGTCCTCGGCGGCCCGCCGCGCCACGTCGGTGAGCAGCCGTTGCGCCGTGTCCCGCCCGAGAGGGGCGCCGAGCACGGCCGCGAGGCGTTCGGCGACGATCCCGCCGCCGGTCGCGGCGAGGTTCGCACGCATCCGGTCGGGGCGCACCCGTAGGCCCGCGGTCAGTTCGGCGGCGTCCCGGACCGCGCCGCCCACCAGGCGCAGGGCGTCGCGCAGGGGCTGCCACTCCGCGTGCCAGGCCCCGGCCGGCCGTTCGTCCTCGGCGGCCAGCGACCCGTACAGCACCCCGGCCAGGGCCGGGACCTGCCGGGCAGCGGCGGCGATCAGGGTGGCCCGTACCGGGTTGGACTTGTGCGGCATGGCCGACGAGCCGCCGCCGCTGCCTTCGGCCAGCTCCGCGGTCTCCGTACGGGACAGGGCCAGCACATCGGCGGCGATCTTGCCGAGGGCACCGGCGGTGTGGGCCAGCGCGCCCGCGAGGTCGGCGACGGGAGTGCGCAGCGTGTGCCAGGGCAGGGCGGGCCCGGCGAGGCCGGTCTCGACCGCGTACGCAGCGAGCAGCCGCAGCCCGAGGTCCGCGCCGGCCCCGGGATCCGGCCTCGAACCGTCGGCCTCCGCGAAGGCGTGGAACGCCGCGAGGGTGCCCGCCGCGCCGCCCAACTGCGCGGGCAGCGCGGCCCGTACGGCGGCGATCCGGTCCCGGGCGTCCAGGACCAGCGTGCGCCAGCCCGCCGCCTTGAGACCGAAGGTGACCGGTACCGCGTGCTGGGTGAGCGTACGGCCCGCCATCGGGGTGTCGCGGTGCTCGGCCGCCAGCCGTCCCAGGGCCGCGGCGGTCTCGTCCAGGTCGCCGAGGACGGCTTCCAGCGCCCGCGAACAGACCAGCATCGTGGCGGTGTCGAGGATGTCCTGGCTGGTGGCGCCGCGGTGGACGTACGCGGCGGCCCCGGCGTCGCGCCCGGCCACGGCGGTGGTGAGCGCGGCGACGAGCGGGATGACCGGGTTGCCGCCGGAGCGAGCCCGTACCACGAGGTCACGGGGATCGTGACGGCCGGTGTCGGCCGCCGCGGCGGTGACGGCCTCGGCCGCCGTGGGGGGCGCCAGGCCGACCGTCGCCTGCGCCCGGGTCAGGGCCGCTTCCGCGTCCAGCAGGGCCCGTACGTACGCGGCGTCGCCGGTCGCGGCCTCGACGGCGGAGTCCGCCCGGCCCGGCGCCAGCAGACCGTACTCAGCGGAACTCAAGGAAAACCGTCTCCTCGTCGCACTCCTCGCCGCCGTCCCCGGCGTCGGCCGCCTGAAGGCGGATGTCGAAGCGGTACCGGCGCTCGCCGTCGGCCCGCGCGACCAGCGTGCGCGCCCGGCGCGCGGGCAGCCGGGACAGCAGCGGGTCGGCCGCGTGGGCCGCCGTGTCCTCGGGGAAGTAGACCCGGGTGAACAGGTGGTGCAGCAGACCGCGGGCGAAGACGCACACCGCGATGTACGGCGCCGCGTCCGGGCGCCCCGCCGGGGCCGTGGCGGGCAGGGTCCGCAGGACGTAACGGCCGTCCGTGTCGGTGGGCACCCGGCCGAAGCCGGTGAAGTCCACGCCGTCACGGCCGACGACCGCGCCGGTCGCCGGGTCGCGGCGCAGCGAGCCGGGCGCGCCGCGCAGGCTCCCGTCCGGACCGGCCTGCCAGAACTCCAGCAGCGCGTCCGGCACCGGCTCCCCCGCGCCGTCCACGACCCGGCCGTGCAGGGTGACGGTGTCCGGGTGGCCGGTGGGGGCCATGTCGCCGCCGCCGGGGAACGGCAGCGCGTAGCCGTAGAAGGGGCCGATGGTCTGGGAGGGGGTGGGGGCGAGGAGCTGATCGTGCGCTTCCTCCGCCGGCTTCCCGGACACGTCCGGGAAGCCGGGCTGCTGCGGTACGCCCTCGTGCCGCGGCGCGGCCTCGCCCGGTGTGGCCTCGCCCGGTGTCGCGGACATCAGCGGTCCTCCTCGGTCCAGGTGGCGGACGGGCCGTCCAGCACGATGTCCCAGCGGTAGCCCAGGGACCATTCCGCGCGGGCGAGTTCCGGGGCGTACGCGCAGACCAGCCGGGCGCGGGCCTGCGGGTCGGTGCACGAGGCGAGGATCGGGTCGTACGGGAACAGCGGGTCGCCGGGGAAGTACATCTGCGTCACCAGCCGCTGGGTGAAGGCGGTGCCGAAGAGCGAGAAGTGGATGTGGGCCGGGCGCCAGGCGTTGTGGTGGTTGCGCCACGGGTAGGCGCCGGGCCGGACGGTGGTGAACGCGTACCGGCCCGCGTCGTCCGTCAGGCAGCGGCCGACGCCGGTGAAGTTCGGGTCGAGCGGGGCCGGGTGCTGGTCGCGCCGGTGCGCGTACCGGCCGGCGGCGTTGGCCTGCCAGATCTCGACGAGCTGGCCGCGCACCGGGCGTCCGGCCCGGTCCCGTACCCGGCCGGTGACGGTGATCCGCTCGCCGAGCGGCTCGCCGGCGTGCTGCCGGGTGAGGTCGGCGTCCAGGGCGGTGACATCGGTGCCCCCGAAGGCGGGCCCGGCCAGTTCGACGGCCTCCGGGTCGCGCAGCGCGTCGATCGCGGCCAGGGGCTGGACGGGGTGGCGCAGCCGGGTGCTGCGGTACGGGGCGAAGTCGCGGCCGGGGTGCGCCGGTACCGGGCCGCCCGCCGTGCGGGCGTCGGCGGCGGCCGTGTGCAGGGCGGCGATCTCGCGGTCGATGGCGGACTGCTGTTCGGATACGGGGTGAGGGGGCGGTGTCGCCGGGCCCGCGGGGACCGGTTGGGCCGGGGTTGCCGGGGCGGCGGATGCGCCAGGTGGAGTCATCGGAAGTTCTCCAGGGGTAGAGCCTGAGACGGCTGCGGAGGCGTCCGGCTGCTCATGGTGCCTTCCCGCCGGCGGCTTTGAGGGCGCGCAGGGCGGCCAGTTCGGCGTCGGTGGGCGCCTGGGTGGTCGTCAGGTCCGGTGCGACACGCAGGTCCCAGCCGGTCGCCTCCCGGGCCTGTGCCGGCGTCACGCCGGGGTGCAGCGCGCTCAGCACGAGTTCGGCGGTGTCCGGGTCCGGGCGCAGCACGCCGAGGTCGGTGATGACGGCGGTGGGCCCGGCGCCGCGCATGCCGAGGGCGGCGCGGTCGCCCGGCCCGGCGCCGTGCCCGACGGTGGTGACGAAGTCGAGTACGGGCACCAGGTTGCGGCGGGTGTGCCGCAGCACGATGAGGACCGCGCCGCAGTTCGCGGCGATCTCGGGGGCGCCGCCCGCGCCGGGCAGCCGGCCTTCGGGCCGGTCCGGGCCGCGGTCCACGACGGTGGTGTTGATGTTGGCGAACCGGTCGAGCTGGGCGGCCCCGAGGAAGCCCACGTCGATCCGGCCGCCCTGCAGCCAGTAGTTGAACATCTCCGGTACGGACACCACCGCGTCGGCGGTGTCGGCCAGTTCGCCGTCGCCGATGGACAGCGGCAGCTGGGTCGGCCGGGAGCCGATGGTGCCGGACTCGTACACCAGGACCAGGTCCGGGTTGACGGTGCGGCGCGCCAGGTTGGCGGCCGTGCTGGGCAGTCCGATGCCGACGAAGCAGCTCCGCGCGCCGGCCAGCGCGCGGGCCGCGTTGACCTCCATCAGTTCGTCGCGGCCGCAGCGCGCGGCGTCGTGCGTACCGCTCATCAGGAGCCCTTCCGTACGGTGCGCACATTCCGCACGTTCTCGTCGAGCCACCGCAAGAACGTGTCCCGGTCGCGGGAGACGGCGTCCCACCGCTGGTAGAACTCGTTGTCCCGGACCGAGTACCCGGCCGCGTACGAGGGGTGGGCGCCGCCGGGCACGAGCGCGACGGCGTCGATCACCCAGCCGGGCAGGACCACCGAGCCGGGCCGGGGCTCCAGGGCACCCTCGACGATCTCCTCGACGGTGACCAGCACCCGCCCGGCGGCCAGCACCGCTTCCTTCTGCACCCCGGTCAGGCCCCAGAGCTGCACATTGCCCTGCCGGTCGGCCTGCTGGGCGTGGACGATCGTGACGTCCGGGTTGAGAGCGGCCACGGCGGCCAGTTCCTCGCCGGTGAACGGGCAGGTGACGGTGGAGATGGTGTCCGTACGGGCGGGCAGGCCGCTGCCGCGGTAGCCGCGCAGCACCGCGAACGGCAGTTTCGAGGCGCCGGCGACATACCGGTTGGCCATGCCGGCGTGGCTGTGTTCATCCAGTTCCAGCGGGTGCGGCCAGCCGTTCTCGACCGCGTCGCGGAAGCGGTGCAGCGAGCCGACGCCGGGGTTGCCGCCCCAGGAGAAGACCAGTCGGCGGGCGGCGCCCGCGCCGATCAGCTGGTCGTAGACCACGTCCGGGGTCATCCGGGCCAGGGTCAGGCCGGTGACGCCCTGCCGGATGATCTCGTGCGCCGCGGCGAACGGGATCAGGTGGGTGAAGCCCTCCAGCGCGACGGTGTCCCCGTCGTGGACCAGGTCCCGCACGGCGTCGTGCAGGGAACGGATGTCGGCCATGTCCTCACCCTCGCGTCGTCCCGGGTGCCGGTGCCCGGCGGACCTCGCCACCGCCCCGCCGCACCGGCCTTGTTCGCCCAGTGAACTTACGTTCAAATTTGACCGCGTCCCGAGTCTGACCCCCGCTCCCAGCCCTGTCAACGGGGCGCCGGGTACGGTTCCGACGAGATGCCCGCACCGTGGAGAGCCCCATGACGCACCCCGCCACCGACCCGCCACCGCCGCCCCGGGAGGCGGTGGGCCCGCTGATGCGCAGCCTGTCCGTACTGCGCGCGCTCTCCGCGAGCGGCGGACGGCAGGCCGTCGGCGACCTCGTCCGCGCGACCGGACTGGCGCGCTCCACCGTCGACCGCGTCTTGAGCACCCTCGCCCGCCTGGGCCACGTACGCGTCGAGGGCCGGGACGCGGTGCTCGCCCCCGGCCTGCTGGAACTCGGCAACGCCTATCTGGCCGCCTCCGAGCTGCCCGACCGGCTCGCCCCGGCCGCCGACCGGCTCGCCGACGCGCTCGACGAGTCGGTCTCGCTCGCCGTACCGGACGGCGACGGGGTGCGTTTCGTGCACCAGGCGACGCGGCGGCGGGCGATGTCGCTCGCGTTCCGCATCGGCGACCTGCTGCCCGCCGAACGGGGCGCGGTCGGCGCGCTGTTCGCCGCCGACTGGGACGAGGACGCGTGGCTGCGCTGGCGGCAGCGGCGCGCGGCGGACCCCACGGACGCCGGGTTCCCGGCCGTACCGCCGCGCCGGGGCGAGGACGCCGGTACGGCACACCGTGGGTCCGTCGCGGAGTTCACCTCCCGGGTCGAGGCGGCCCGGACCGCCGGCTGGTCACTGGACGACCAGCTGATCGAACCGGGCCTGGTCGCCGTCGCCATGCCCGTACGCGATCCCCGGGGCCGCCCGGTGTGCGCGGTGAGCGTCGTCAGCCACACCAGCCGGCTGACCGCCGAGGACCTCCCCGCCGCCGTACTCCCGCAACTGCGCAAAACGGTGGCCGAGATGGAGAACTCCCTGGCCGCCCCAGCCCCACCCCCATCCACACCCCCATCCACACCCCCATCCGCCTCGCCGCCCGAACCGCCTCCCGCCCGCCACGCTTCCTGGACCCACGCCGCCAAGCAGGAACTGGGCCCCGAGTTCGTCGAGTCCCTGGCCCGCGGCCTGCTCACGCTCACCGCGTTCGGCACCGGCCGGGCCGCCCTCCCCCTGACCGCCGTAGCCGAGGCCACCGGCCTGGCCCGCGCCACCGCGCGCCGCGCCCTGCTCACCCTCGAACACCTCGGCTACCTCACCTCGGACGGCCGGCTCTTCCGCCCCACGCCGAAGGTGCTGGAACTGGGCTTCGCCCCGCTCTCCGGCCTGTCCCTCCCGGACATCGCCCAGCCCCACCTGGCCGCGCTGGTGGAGCGGGTGCACGACTCCGCGTCGATGGCGGTGCTGTCCGGCACGGACATCCGGTACGTGGCCCGGGTCCCCACCGTGCGGATCATGAGCGTCAACATCACCGTGGGCACCCGCTTCCCCGCGTACCCGACCTCCATGGGCCGGGTCCTGCTGGCGGGCCTCCCCCCGGCGGAACGCACCGCCCACCTCGCCCAAACCGGCCTCATCCCCCTCACCCGCCACACCGTCACCTCCCCCGACAGCCTGGCCACCATCCTGGAGCAGACACACAAGGACGGGTACGCGCTGGTGGACGAGGAGCTGGAGGAGGGCCTGCGGTCGATCGCCGTCCCCGTACGCGACCGGCACGCCCGGGTCGTCGCCGCGATCAACGTGTCCACCCACGCGGGCCACCGCTCCCCCACCGAGGACCGCGACACCCTCCTGCCCCACCTGCGCACGGCCGCCGCCCGCATCGAGGCGGATCTGCGCACGGCGGGGCGGTATGTGCGGGTGCCGCTCGCCTGAGCGGGGCGGTATCTGCGGGTTCCGCTCGCCCGAGCGGGGCGGCGGCGCCGGCACGGTCGCCCGCCATCCGCGCTTGAGGCGGTTGCGGAAGCGGTCCGTCGGGGCCGGGATCCGCTTGCTTGGAGCGCACTCCAAGGCCATAGCGTTGAGACAGCTGAACCGAACCCCCAACGCGTCGACGCATCATCCCGCACGACCAACTGGAAAGGCGTCAAGTGGCAGTCAACCAATTCACCACGCATGCACAACTTTTCGACCTGTGCGGAAAACGCGCGCTGGTCACCGGTGGCACCCGAGGCATCGGAATGATGATCGCGCGTGGCCTTCTCCAGGCGGGCGCCGGCGTGGTCATCAGCTCACGCAACGCAGAAGCGTGCGCTCAGGCGCAGGAACAGCTCTCCCAATTCGGTGAGGTACGGGCCATCCCCGCCGACCTGTCCCGCCACGACGAGTGCCGGCGGCTGTCCGACCTCGTCACCGCCGACTCCGAGCGCCTCGACATCCTCGTCAACAACGCGGGCGCCATGTGGGACGAGCCGCTGGCGACATTCCCGGACGCGGCCTGGGACACGGTCGTCGACCTCAACCTGAAGTCGCCGTTCTGGCTGATTCAGGCGCTGCTGCCCGCACTTCGCAAGGCGGGCACCGCCGACGATCCCGCGCGGATCATCAACATCGGCAGCATCGCCGCCATCCACATCCCCCAGCGGCCCAACTACTCGTACTCCAGCAGCAAGGCCGCACTGCATCAGCTCACCAGAGTGCTCGCCAAGGAACTAGGACCGCAGCACGTCACCGTGAACGCCGTGGCGCCGGGACCGTTCCCGTCGACGATGATGGCTGCGACCCTTGACGAGTTCGGCGAGGCGATCGCGGCGTCGGCCCCACTACGGCGGATCGGCCGCGACGACGACATGGCGGGTGTCGCGGTGTTCCTCGCCAGCCGGGCAGGCGCATACCTGACAGGCGCCGTGATCCCCGTCGACGGCGGCATCGCCACAACCGCATAGGCCGTCCAGGGTCTGTTCGCGAGAATTGATCTCAATCATTGGTGGTCGCATACCGATGGTGCAGCGGCGGCCTTGTACGAGCGGCTCGGCTGGGAGCTTCTGGCCACCGTCGAGCAGGCGTGGCGCCCGGACCAGACAGTGACCATCCACTGTTACGCAGCGCCAACGTGAGGGGCACACGGTCGCGGCCGGCCCGCCCGGCCCGGCCAGTTGCTCCATCCGGAGCGCCGTCGTCCTCGCGATCGAACGGGATGCGGCGAAAGCACCCAGCGCGCCGTCACCCCCAGGGCGTCGGCCCGGTGCCGTTCGACCAGGCCACCAGCCGGTCGCCGTCGAAACAGCGGATGCCGCAGGTGTCGGCGTATTCGGTGGCCGGTTCGGTGAAGGCGCTGGTGGTGACGACGGCCGCGACATCGGCCTCGTGCACCGTGTAGCAGGTGCCGCCGAAGCGCTGCATGTCCTGGGAGCCGACCTTGTTCGTCGCGCAGTAGCGCTTGCACTGGACGATGATCCGCCGGCCGTCGGACGTGATGGCCAGGACGTCCGCGCCCAGGTCCCCCGCACCGCCGACCACCTGGACATCCCGGCAGCCGTCGCGTTCACAGAGGCGGGCTATCGCCTGCTCGAAGGCGTACGCGTCCATGGCGAGGAAGTCCTCGACGCTCCACATGACGACTGTCGGCTCGGGCTCGTCCACCACGGCCGGTGCAGCCTCCTCCGCCGCGACGGCCTTGGCCACTTCCGCCTCCGCCTCGGCCTTGCCCACCCGGGCCGCCCGCCGCAGCTCGCGCAGGCGCGGCATCCCCCGCACCGCCACGACGACCAACGCCAGGACGAACGGGAGGACGAGGACGGTCACGAGGGTGGCCGTACCCGGGTGCCCCACCGCCCACCGGAACATTCCGCGCGCGGCGAGGAACCCACCCGTCACCAGGGCACCGAGGACGCCGAGGACGAACACCGTCCGCCGCATCGGATACGTACGGACACGACGCCGGGCCGACGGCCCGTCATTTCCCGGGAATGCGGCCACCGGCGGTGCTCCTTCGCTTCGGGTGAACGATTACGGCTGGTCGTTCACCTCCTGCCCCGAGGAATCCGTTCCATGATCACCAAGCTGTGTTCACCACGCCGTCTCCTCTTCCCCCTCCCTCGCCTCCGCCTCCGCCGGGCATGCGCCAGATCCCGCAGCACGGCCAGCAGCACCGCCCCCACGAGAAACACCACCGCTCCCAGCGCGGCCGGCGAGATCAGCATCGGATTCACAGGTCTCCCGAGAACGGCGAGGGTGCCGGACACTGAAAAGCACCATGCGGCACCCACCCCCGCCCCGTCACCCATTCACCGCCGCCGCGCCCGCCGATCACCCGAATCCAGCACACCGGATCTGCCGGCCCGCCCTACGCGGGAACGCGACTCCCCCGCTCCCACAATTCCTCGGCGTGCTCCGTGAAACGGTCGAACATTCCACTGTCCTCCTGCCGGTGCAGGTGCAGGAGCGGCGAATCGTGTCCTACAAGGCGGGCCAGATGCGGCGTCACCAGCGCGTCGTCATCAAACCGGAACACCGAAAGCCCCACGTGATAGACGGCATCCTCAGGGTCACTGAACCGGACCTCCAGGCCGTCCACCGGCCCCATACGCTCCAGTTGCTCCAATGTGGTCCGAATCCGCGTGGAGACCGACAGCGCCACATTCTCCGCGCGCTCCCGCCCGCGAGTGACCGCCCCTTCCGGATCACCGACCAGGAACCGCACCCGGCATCCCGCGCCCGCCTTCCGCCGCAGTGTTTCGGAAAACGCCGGAATCTGCGACCACAAGAAGTAATTCGTGTACCCCGCGAAGAACAGCTCCCTGCTCGCGCCCCGGGTCAGCTCGCCCCATACGTCGGAAGGGCAGGCAGACCGGTACGGATAGCTGTGCACCACTTCCCGGTCGTGCCCGGTCTTGACGCGGTCCTTGACCGACTGCGGCCAGATCATCTCTTCACCCACTCCCAACGCCCGACAGGCGTCCTCGCGCTTTCGTGCATGGGGTGTCAGTTCCGCGTCGGCCAGCCGTCTCTCGACCGTCTTGCCGGTGACGCCGACGCGCACGGCAAGGCGACGGGGGCTGAGCCCGGCGCTCGCCATAGCCGAGCGTAGAGCAGTGTTCAAGACCCCTCCCCTGGACGTCTGGGCCTTCTCGCGAACGTAGCGCCTCGACGGCCCAACCGTCCTCGACCAGGTAGAGATGCGTCCTTGAGGGTGCTTCACCCTGGCTCGCATGACCAATCCGACGCCGTACCCCACTGCCCCGATCATCCTGCCCCTGCCGCTGGAGAGGGCCCCTGCCCCCGTCGAAGGCTGCGCGGGCTGCACCGAACTCGCCAGCGTCCGGGATCGGGCCCGCGCCGTCGGCGACCTGACCACCGTGACGGACTGCAACGTCTACCTGCGACGCCACCCGGTAGGCCACCAGTGAACACCCGCGCCGTCTACCGGTTTGCGCCGAACACGATCCGGCACGTACCGGAAGGTGGCTCCAGCTACGCAACCTTCGGCAGCGCCGCCGGGTGAGCGCGCCTTCAGAGCCGCCAGTGGCGCTTCGGGTGCGTGAGCAGTCGTGCCCGCACGTCGGCCGGTGGCAGGAAGTGGGCCCAGCGTTCGGGGTATTCGGCCGGGGGCGGCGCGCCCGGGTCGTCGTCCTCGTCGCCGTCGTCCTCCTCGCCGTCCGGCTCCGGGGCGCCGGTGAGGGCGGCCTCCCCGGCGGCGGCCGTGGCGCCGAGGCCGACGGCGGCCAGGGCGGAGCGCTGGGCCGCGGTCACCTCGCGGGCCCGGCGTTCCTTCTCGGCGCGGCCCGCCGCGGTGGCGACCGAGGGCCATACACGGTCGAGGGCGGCGTTCATGGCCGCGCCCACCAGGACCGCGAAGGCGGAGACGCCGATCCAGAGAAGGACGGCGACGGGTGCGGCCAGGGAGCCGTAGATGGTGGGGCCTTCCACGGTCTGGGTGAGGTAGACGCGCAGCAGCAGGCTGCCCAGGACCCACATGGCGAGGGCGACGACCGCGCCGGGAATGTCCTCGCGCCAGGGTGAGCGGACGGGGACGGACACGTGGTAGAGGGTGGTGAGGAAGGCGACGGAGAGGATGAGGACGACCGGCCAGTACAGGATGCGGATGGCGGTCTCGCTCGCCGGCAGCCAGCTGACGACGGTGTCCGGACCGACCACCATCAGCGGCAGCGCGACCGCGCCGACGACCAGCGCGGCGAGGTAGAGCACGAAGGCCAGCAGCCGGGTCCGGACGATGCCGCGCCGCCCGTCCAGCCCGTACATGATCGTGATGGTGTCGACGAAGACGTTGACCGCGCGGGAGCCGGACCACAGGGCGATGGCGAAGCCGAGGGAGATGACGTCCGGGCGGCGGCCGGTGAAGATGTCGTCCAGCAGCGGCCGGGCGATCTCGTTGACGCCCTTGCTGGACAGCAGCGTGTCGGACGCGCTGAGGATGTTCTCCCGGATGTGGTCGATGGTCTCCTGGCCGATCCAGGGCTCCATGTAGCCGAGCAGGCCGATGAAGCCGAGGAGCAGCGGCGGCAGCGACAGCAGGCAGAAGAACGCGGCCTCGGCGGCGAGCCCGGTGACGCGGTACTCCATGCAGGAGTTGACGGTGTCCTTCAGCAGCAGCCAGGCGAGGCGGCGTTTGGAGACGTTCCGGTACAGGACCCGGGCCCTGTGCAGACGGCCGGCCGGCCGCTGCGCTGCTTCTTTCACTGGCTGCACGTCCTTACCGTATCTGCCATGGCACCCACCACTCATACGGTCACGAACCAGCCTCCGCCGCTGGTCGGGTACGACGTCTTCGCGGCGGACGCGGCGCTCACCGAGGGCGTCGAACGGCACGTTCCGCCCGCTCTCCGGGACGAGGCGCGGACGGAGCTGGGCGAACTGGGCCGGGCCGCGGGGTCCGCCCACGCGCAGCGCTGGGGGGCGCTGGCCGACGGTAATCCACCCGTCCTGCGTACCCACGACCGTTACGGCCACCGGGTGGACGAGGTGGAATTCCACCCGGCGTGGCACCGGCTGCTGGGACACGCCGTCTCCTCCGGGCTCACCGACGCCTGGTCGCGGCCGGCCGGGCACGTCCGGCGTGCCGCGGGGTTCCTGGTGTGGACGCAGGCCGAGGCGGGGCACGGCTGTCCGCTGTCGATGACGCACGCGGCGGTTCCCGCACTGCGGGCCGACCCCGCGCTGGCGGCGGAGTGGGAGCCGCTGCTGACCTCGCGGGTGTACGAGCCGGGGCTGCGGCCGGTGGCGGAGAAGCCGGGCGCGCTGGCCGGGATGGCGATGACGGAGAAGCAGGGCGGGAGTGACGTGCGGGCGACCACGACGGTCGCGGAGCCCCTGGCGTCCGACGGGGAGTACGTACTGACGGGGCACAAGTGGTTCTGTTCGGCGCCGATGTCGGACGCGTTCCTGGTGCTGGCGCGGACGTCGGGGGACGTCTCGCGGCGGGAGGGCGGGGAGGCGGAAGGGGCCGGGCTCTCCTGTTTCCTGCTGCCCCGGGTGCTGCCGGACGGCCGCCGCAACTCCTTCCGCATCCAGCGGCTCAAGGACAAGCTCGGCAACCGCGCGAACGCGTCGGCCGAGGTCGAGTTCGACGGTACGACCTGGGCGCGGCGGGTCGGCGAGGAGGGGCGCGGCATCGCGACGATCATCGAGATGGTGGCGGCGACCCGGCTGGACTGCGTGACGGGCTCGGCGGCGGTGATGCGGCAGGCGGTGGCCCAGGCGCTGCACCACGCCACGTACCGGGAGGCGTTCGGCAAGCCCCTCGCCGGGCAGCCGCTGATGCGCAACGTCCTCGCGGACCTAGCGCTGGAGTCGGAGGCGGCGACGGCGCTGGCACTGCGGCTGGCGGCGGCGTACGACGCGGACACCGACCAGGAGCGGCACTTCCTGCGGCTGGCGGTGCCCGCGGCCAAGTTCTGGGTGACCAAGCGCTGCACACCGGTGGCTGCCGAGGCGCTGGAATGTCTGGGCGGCAACGGTTACGTGGAGGAGTCCGGGATGCCGCGGCTGCTGCGCGAGTCGCCGCTGAACTCCGTCTGGGAGGGATCGGGCAACATCCAGGCCCTGGACCTGCTGCGGGCGCTGCGCCGCGAACCGGCGGCGCTGCACGCGTTCCTGACGGAGATCGGTACGGCCCGGGGCGCCGACCACCGGCTGGACGGCGCGATCAAGGGGCTGCTGACCGAACTGGCCGACCTGGAGGGCATCGAGGCCCGCGCCCGGCGGCTGGCGGAGCGGCTGGCGCTGGTCCTCCAGGGTTCCCTGCTCGTACGGTACGCGCCGCCCGAGGTCGCCGACGCGTTCTGCGCCTCGCGCCTGGGCACCGACCACGGCGCCTCCTTCGGCACTCTGCCGCCCACCCTCGCGCTGCGCGCGATCGTGGAGCGGGCACGGCCGGTGGCGGAGCGGTGACGTCGGCGGTGACGTACCGAGGGCGGGAGCGGTGCGGTACGCGGTGACGGCCCGGTGCGGTACGCGACGACGACGCGGTGCGGTACGCGGGGAGGTACGCGGTGGCGGGCCCGGTTCCCTCAGGAGGGGGGTCGGGGTCCAGGGCCCGCCACCGTGTGGGCGGGGAGCGGTGCCGCGCCGACCCGGCGCCGCTCCCCGGTCTCGGACCGGTCCTCAGGACCGGCCCGCGAGGTCTGTCGCCGCCCGTCGCCGCGGCGGCCCGTACTGTACGGCCGGAGCGCGGCGGCTCCCGGCGGCACGGGTTCCGAAACCGGCGGCCAGGACGGCACGAGGGATTCCGCTCACCATGGCGTCGCCCCCTCTCGTCCTGCCGGTCACCTTCCTCGCCGCCGTCATAGGCCACAACAGTTGCAGCCGGTTGCAACCAATTGACGCAATCCCGCGTTCGGAGCGGCCCGGTGACGGCACCATGGGCGGCAACCCCACGGACAGTGCACGACGGAGAGAAGAGCGTGAGCGACAGACCGAGCGACATGGGCATCTGGTCGGCCCAGGAGGTACGCGAGACGACGCGGCGGCTCGCCTCGCTCCGTGAGGCCGCGCTCTGCGGCGGCCGGACGGCCACCGCGCCCCGTGCCGTGATCTGCGAATCCTGGCGCCGGGCGCTGGACCGCGGCGTCGACCCGGACCGGGACCGGCGCGAACGGCCGCTGACCGTCGAGGAGCTGGAGCACCGGCGGCACAGCTCCCGGCTCGCCTCGCTGCTGCCGCTGTTCAACAGCGGTCTGCTGCCGGCCGCGGACGCCGCCCAGCAGATCATGGTCGTCACGGACGCCGAGGGCCGGGTGCTGTGGCGGGAGGGCTGCGCGCCGGTCCGGCGGATGGCCGACCGGCACGGCTTCGACAAGGGCGCGGACTGGACCGAGGAGATCGTCGGCACCAACGCCATCGGGACCGCGCTGGTGGCCCGCCGCCCCGTCCTGGTGCACTCCGCCGAGCACTTCGTCCGTACCCACCACCAGTGGACGTGCGCCGCGGCGCCGCTGCACGATCCGCGCGACGGGCGGCTGCTGGGCATCGTGGACGTGAGCGGCCCGGCGTACACCTTCCACCCCAGCACCCTGTCGCTGGTCTCCGCGGTGGCCCGGCTCGCGGAGAGCGAGCTGCGCGAACGGCACCACGGCGCGCTGGACCGGCTGCGGGCGAGCGCCGCGCCCGTACTGGCCCGGCTCGGCGGGCAGGCGCTGGCCGTCGACAAGGACGGCTGGACCGCGGCGGTCACCGGGCTGGCGCCGCCGGACCGGGTCGCCCTGCCCAAGTCCCCGGAGGCCGGGCCGCTGTGGCTGCCGCGCTACGGGATGTGCACGCTGGAGCCGCTGCCCGGCGGCTGGCTGATCCGCGTCGGCGCGCCGCAGGGCGGGGAGCCGCGGGCCAGCCGGGTGCTGCTGGACCTCGGCAGCCGCACGCGGCCGGCGGTCACGGTCACCGGCCCGGCGGGCAGCTGGACGCACGAGCTGAGTCCGCGCCACGCGGAGGTGCTGTTCGTGCTGGCGCGGCGGCCGGAGGGGCGCAGCGCCGCCGACCTGGCGCAGGATCTCTTCGGGGACCGTGCCCGGACGGTGACGGTACGGGCCGAGCTGTCCCGGCTGCGCCGCCATCTCGCGAGCGTCCTGGCACACCGCCCGTACCGCTTCGCCGACGGGGTGGACGTGGAACTGCGGCTGCCGCCGAGTCCGGTGGACCTGCTGCCGCACTCGACGGCACCGGCGGTGCTGGCGGCGCGGCGCGCGTGAGGGGGCGGGCCCGCACCCCGTACCCCCGCTCAAATGCGGTGCGGCCGCACGCGCCCCTCAGGTAATCTGGCGGCGCTTCGAACATCAGCTCCCCAGGAGGACGTCGCAGAACGGGAGCAGCCCACGCCACAGCGCGCGTGCGGCCAGGCGAGCGGGCGACACGACCTTTCGCGCTCGACCCTGCCCTCCTGGAGGACCTGTCATGTCCATCGGCCTCGGCCTGCCCATCGGCGCCCCCGTATCCCTGCTGACCTGGGCGCGGCGTGCCGACGCCGTCCCGTTCCGCAGCATCGCGCTGCTCGACCGGCTGGCGTACGGCAACCCGGAACCCCTGATCACCCTGGCCGCCCTGGCCGGCGCCACCTCCCGCGTACGGCTGCAGACCGAGGTGCTGCTCGCGCCGCTGCACCGCACCGCGCTGCTCGCCAAGCAGGCCGCCACCCTCGACGTGCTCTCCGGCTCCCGGTTCACGCTCGGCATCGGGCTGGGCGGACGCGAGGACGACTACGCGGCGGCGGGTGTCGACCAGCACACCCGTGGCCGCCGGCTGGACGGCCAGATGTCCCGGCTGCGCTCCGTCTGGGCCGGTGAGCCGTACGGCGAGGGTGTCGGCCCGGTCGGCCCCGCGCCGGCCCGTCCCGGCGGCCCGGAAGTACTCTTCGGCGGCTTCGTACCGGCCGTGGTCCGGCGGGTGGCCCGCTGGGGCGACGGCTTCCTCGGCGCGGCCCTGCCCCCGTCGCTGATGGACGGGCTGTTCCGCGATGTGGAGAAGGCCTGGGACGCGGCGGACCGGCCCGGCCGTCCGCGGCTGGTGGCGCAGGTGAACGTGGCGCTCGGCCCGGACCCCGTCCTCGACGAGGCCCGACGCGAGGCCCGCGCGTACTACGGCCCGTTCGAGTACACCGACCATGTCGTGAACGGGCTGCTCACCACGGAACGCGGCATCCGCGACGCGGTGACCGCCTTCCGCGGCATCGGCGCCGACGAGGTGATGCTCTACTGCTGGGCCACCGACCCGGACCAGGTGGACCGCATCGCCGACGCGGTGCTGTGACCCCGGCCCGGTCCCGGGCGAGGATGAGGACACGGACAGGAAACCCCCATGCAGCGCGACCCCCCGCAGGTCGTGGCGCCGATCATAGAAGTCCGCAGGTCAGCCAGGTACATCGGGGCTCTGAGCGGTGCCTGTGATGTGCTGCCCCCATGACTCTCACCGTGACCACCTGGTACCTCGAACAGACCTCGCCCGACGACCTTGTCCCCGCCGCCGCTCCCCCTGCGGAGCAGCGGGTCCGGATCGCGCGGGCGGAGGTGGCCTCGCCGGAGTTCAGCCGGTTCCTGTACACGTCGGTCGGCGGGGACATCACCTGGACCGACCGGCTGGGGTGGTCGTACGGGCAGTGGGAGGAGTTCCTCGGGCGGCCCGGTGTGGAGACGTGGGTGGCGTACGAACGGGACACGCCGGCCGGGTTCGTGGAGCTGGACGCGCAGGCCGAAGGGGCCGTCGAGATCAGCTACTTCGGGCTGCTGCCGGCGTTCCGGGGGCGGCGGATCGGCGGGCATCTGCTGGCGTACGGGACCGCGCGGGCCTGGGATCTGGACGGGCGGTGGCCGGAGCGGGAGAAGACGCGCCGGGTGTGGGTGCACACGTGCAGCAAGGACGGGCGGTACGCGCTGGACAACTACCGGCGGCGCGGTTTCCGGGTGTACGCGACCGAGGAGACGGAGGAGGCGGAGGTGCCCACTCCGGGGCCGTGGCCGGGCGCCTGATCACGGACGGCCGCGCACGGGCGGACGTTTGTGACGGTATGCCGTAAAACGGGAGGGCGGGAGACGCGGAATCCGCCCTTCCGTGGCGTGACCGGCGCCACGGAATCTCGCCATGCGGGACACTCTTGTCCATATTCTGGAAGACGGTGGACTGGCTCAAGAACGCCATGACACGCTTCCGTCATGTCTACAGCTGGAATTGCCTTGGTGAGTCGGCGGCACGTCGACCTCGGCCGCCTGTCCAGCGCCATCTGTCCGGCGGGCTGACAGCCTCAGCAACGTCGCAGCATCGTCGCCTTTTCGCCGTCCCCACCGTCGCGGACGCGCGGGCACCCTGATCCGACCTGCCCCGGACAGCTCTGTTCCCAGCACCTCGCGCCACCCCGCAGCGAGACGCGTCCTCGCAGGTCACGGTGGGGTTGCCGCTGCCCGCCCCCGCCCTCACCGAGCCGCCCAGAAGGACATACCGCCATGGCCGCCACCCCCGAACGAACCGGTCCCGCCACGACCCGCCGCAAGGCCGGACGCCACCGCGGTGAGGGCCAGTGGGCCGTAGGTCACTTCACCCCGCTGAACGGCAACGAACAGTTCAAGAAGGACGACGACGGTCTCAATGTGCGGACACGCATTGAGACGATCTACGCCAAGCGCGGTTTCGACTCGATCGACCCGAGCGACCTGCGCGGCCGGATGCGCTGGTGGGGCCTGTACACCCAGCGCAAGCCCGGCATCGACGGCGGCAAGACCGCCGTTCTGGAGCCGGAGGAGCTGGACGACACCCACTTCATGCTGCGGGTCCGGGTCGACGGCGGGCGGCTGAGCGTCGCGCAGCTGCGGGCCATCGGCGAGGTCTCCCAGGAGTACGCGCGCGGCACCGCGGACATCACCGACCGGCAGAACATCCAGTTGCACTGGATCCGCATCGAGGACGTCCCGGCGATCTGGGAGAAGCTGGAGTCCGTCGGCCTGTCGACGACCGAGGCGTGCGGCGACTGCCCCCGCGTCATCATCGGCTCGCCGGTCGCCGGCATCGCGGCCGACGAGATCATCGACGGCTCGCCGGCGATCGCGGAGATCGAGCGGCGCTTCATCGGCAGCAAGGAGTTCTCCAACCTGCCGCGCAAGTTCAAATCGGCAATCTCCGGCTCGCCCGTGCAGGACGTGGTGCACGAGATCAACGACATCGCGTTCGTGGGCGTCGAGCACCCCGAGCACGGCCCCGGCTTCGACCTGTGGGTGGGCGGCGGCCTGTCCACCAACCCGCGGCTCGGCGAACGGCTGGGCGCGTGGGTGGCGTTGGAGGACGTACCCGAGGTGTGGGCCGGAGTCGTGGGGATCTTCCGTGACTACGGCTACCGGCGGCTGCGCAACCGCGCCCGGCTGAAGTTCCTGATGGCGGACTGGGGCCCGGAGAAGTTCCGTGAGGTGCTGGAGAACGAGTACCTGAAGCGCAAGCTCAGCGACGGCCCGGCGCCCGCCGAGCCCAGCAGCCGCTGGCGCGACCACGTGGGCGTGCACCGCCAGAAGGACGGCCGGTTCTACGTGGGCTTCGCGCCGCGCGTGGGCCGGGTGGACGGCGCCACCCTCGTCAAGATCGCCGAACTGGCCGCGGCGCACGGCTCGGACCGGCTGAACACCACCGTCGAACAGAAGATGATCATCCTCGATGTGACCGAGGACCAGGTCGAGCCGCTGGTCGCGGGGCTGGAGGCACTGGACTTCCAGGTCCGGCCCTCGCCCTTCCGGCGCGGCACGATGGCCTGCACCGGCATCGAGTTCTGCAAGCTGGCGATCGTCGAGACCAAGGCGCGCGGCGCCTCGCTCATCGACGAACTGGAGCGCCGGATGCCGGACTTCGAGGAGCCGGTCAGCATCAACATCAACGGCTGCCCGAACGCCTGCGCCCGCATCCAGACCGCGGACATCGGCCTCAAGGGCCAGCTGGTGCTGGACGCCGACGGCAACCAGGTCGAGGGCTACCAGGTGCACCTGGGCGGCGCGCTCGGCCTCCAGGCGGGCTTCGGCCGCAAGGTGCGCGGTCTGAAGGTCACCGCCGACGAGCTGCCCGACTACGTGGAGCGGGTGCTGACCAACTTCCAGGAGCAGCGCGAGGAGGGCGAACGGTTCGCCACCTGGGCCGCCCGCGCGGAAGAGGGTGCGCTGAAGTGAGCGCGCGTGCCACGCCGTTCTACTGCCCGTACTGCGGGGACGAGGACCTGCGTCCGTCCGAGGAGGGACACGGCTCGTGGGAATGCGGGGCGTGCGCCCGTGCGTTCCGGCTCTCGTTCCTCGGACTGCTGGCCAAGGGCGTCACCGCCCCGGCCCGGCAGCACGACAACCGCCAAGGGGGCAGCAGTACATGACGGCAACTCAGGAACGTACGGAAGCCGAGCTGGCGGCGCTCGCCGAGCGGGCGGGCCGCGACCTGGAGGACGCCTCCCCGCTGGAGATCCTCACCTGGGCCGCCGGGGTTTTCGGCGACCGCTTCTGCGTCACCTCCTCCATGGAGGACGCGGTCGTCGCGCACCTGGCCGCGCGCGCCTTCCCCGGTGTCGACGTGGTCTTCCTCGACACCGGCTACCACTTCCCGGAGACCATCGGCACCCGGGACGCGGTGGCCGAGGTGATGGACGTCAACGTCATCACCCTGACGCCGCGGCGGACGGTGGCCGAGCAGGACGCCGAGTACGGGCCGAAGCTGCACGACCGCGACCCGGACCGGTGCTGCGCGCTGCGCAAGGTCGCGCCGCTCGAAGAGGGTCTGGCCGGGTACGACGCCTGGGCGACCGGGCTGCGCCGCGACGAGTCGCCGACCCGCGCCGGCACCCCGGTCGTGGGCTGGGACGCACGGCGCCGCAAGGTGAAGGTCTCGCCGATCGCACGCTGGACGCAGCAGGACGTGGACACGTACGTCGCCGAGCACGGCGTGCTCACCAACCCGCTGCTGCTGGACGGCTACGCCTCGGTGGGCTGCGCGCCCTGCACCCGCCGGGTGCTGGCGGGCGAGGACGCGCGGGCCGGCCGCTGGGCCGGCAGCAACAAGACCGAATGCGGGCTGCACTGATGAGCGGCCCCGGGGAGTCCGGCCATCAGGCGCCGGACCACCAGGACATCCAGGATTCTCGGGAGCGAAAGATGACGGGCGCCACGGTGTGGCTGACCGGACTGCCCAGCGCCGGCAAGACCACGATCGCGTACGCGCTGGCGGAGCGGCTGCGGGGCGAGGGCCACCGCGTCGAGGTGCTGGACGGCGACGAGATCCGCGAGTTCCTCTCGGCGGGGCTCGGGTTCAGCCGGGCGGACCGGGACACCAACGTGCAGCGCATCGGCTTCGTCGCCGAGCTGCTGGCGAGCAACGGCGTCAAGGCACTGGTGCCGGTGATCGCTCCGTACGCGGACTCGCGGGAAGCGGTGCGCAAGCGCCACCAGCGCGAGGGCACGCCGTACCTGGAGATCCACGTGGCCACGCCCGTCGAGGTGTGCTCCGAGCGGGACGTGAAGGGCCTGTACGCGAAGCAGGCGGCGGGCGAGATATCCGGGCTGACCGGCGTCGACGACCCGTACGAGCAGCCCGAGTCGCCCGATCTGCGCCTCGCGTCGCACACCCAGACGGTGCAGGAGTCCGCGGCGGCGCTGTACGCGCTGCTCACCGAGAGGGGACTGGCATGACGACCGCCGCTGCCGTGAGCACGGGCGCCGGGAACTCCGGCGGTACCCAAGACGCCGGAAGCGCCGGGGACACCGACACCCCGTACGCGCTGAGTCACCTGGACGCGCTGGAGTCCGAGGCGGTGCACATCTTCCGCGAGGTGGCGGGCGAGTTCGAACGGCCGGTGATCCTCTTCTCCGGCGGCAAGGACTCGATCCTCATGCTGCACCTGGCGCTGAAGGCGTTCGCGCCGGCACCGGTGCCCTTCGCGCTGCTGCACGTGGACACCGGCCACAACTTCCCCGAGGTGCTCGACTACCGCGACCGCACGGTGGCCCGGCACGGACTGCGGCTGCACGTCGCCTCCGTACAGGACTTCATCGACCGCGGCGAACTCCGCGAGCGCCCCGACGGCACCCGCAACCCCCTCCAGACCGTGCCGCTGCTGCACGCCATCGAGTCGAACCGCTTCGACGCGGTGTTCGGCGGCGGGCGCCGGGACGAGGAGAAGGCGCGCGCCAAGGAACGGGTCTTCTCGCTGCGCGACGAGTTCGGCGGCTGGGACCCGCGCCGCCAGCGCCCCGAGCTGTGGCAGCTCTACAACGGCCGGCACTCCCCCGGCGAGCACGTCCGCGTCTTCCCGCTGTCCAACTGGACCGAGCTGGACGTGTGGCAGTACATCGCCCGCGAGAAGATCGAGCTGCCCGCCATCTACTACGCCCACGAGCGCGAGGTCTTCGCCCGCAACGGCATGTGGCTGGCGCCCGGCGGGTGGGGCGGCCCCAAGGACGGCGAGCGGGTCGAGACGCGGCAGGTGCGCTACCGCACCGTCGGTGACATGTCCTGCACCGGCGCCGTCGACTCCGACGCGGACACCATCGAGGCCGTCATCGCGGAGATCGCCGCCTCCCGGCTCACCGAGCGGGGCGCGACGCGGGCCGACGACAAGCTGTCCGAGGCCGCCATGGAGGACCGCAAGCGCGAGGGGTATTTCTAATCATGAGCACGATTGTCGATCCCGTGGACCCGGTCGATGCAGCCGGTACGGCCGCCACCTCGCTGCTGCGCTTCGCCACCGCCGGTTCGGTGGACGACGGCAAGTCGACGCTGGTGGGGCGGCTGCTGCACGATTCGAAGTCGGTGCTGGCCGACCAGCTCGAAGCGGTCGAACGGGCCTCGCTGGGCCGCGGCCAGGAGGCGCCGGACCTGGCCCTTCTGACCGACGGGCTGCGGGCCGAGCGGGAGCAGGGCATCACCATCGATGTCGCCTACCGCTACTTCGCCACGCCCCGGCGCCGCTTCATCCTCGCCGACACCCCGGGCCATGTGCAGTACACCCGCAACATGGTCACCGGCGCGTCCACCGCCGAGCTGGCCGTGGTGCTGGTCGACGCCCGCAACGGCGTGGTCGAGCAGACCCGCCGGCACGCCGCCGTCGCCGCGCTGCTGCGCGTCCCGCACGTCGTCCTCGCCGTCAACAAGATGGACCTGGTGGACTACGCGGAGCCGGTCTTCGCGGCGATCGCCGCGGAGTTCACCACGTACGCCGCGTCCCTGGGCGTACCGGAGATCACCGCCATCCCGATCTCGGCGCTGGCCGGCGACAACGTCGTGACCCCGTCCACGAACATGGACTGGTACGGCGGGCCGACCGTGCTGGAGCACCTGGAGACCGTGCCGGTGGTGGCCGACCCGTCCGAGGACCCGGCGCGCTTCCCGGTGCAGTACGTCATCCGCCCGCAGACCCCCGAACTGCCCGACTACCGCGGCTACGCGGGGCAGATCGCCTCGGGCGTGCTGCGCGTCGGCGACGCGGTGACGGTGCTGCCGTCGGGCCGGTCCAGCACCGTCGCGGCGCTGGACGTGCTGGGCGAGGCGGTGGACGTGGCCTGGGCGCCGCAGTCGGTGACCGTACGGCTCGCCAACGACCTGGACATCTCGCGCGGCGACCTGATCGCCCCGGCCGCCGCGCCGCCCGCCGTCACCCGCGACGTCGAGGCGACCGTCTGCCACGTCGCCGACCGGCCGCTGAAGGCCGGCCGGCGGGTCCTGCTCAAGCACACCACCCGCACGGTCAAGGCGATCGTCAAGGACATCCCGTCCCGGCTGACGCTGGCCGACCTCTCCCAGCACCCGGCACCCGGCGAGCTGGCCGCCAACGACATCGGCCGGGTCGTGCTGCGCACCGCCGAGCCGCTCGCGCTGGACCCGTACGCCGACTCCCGGCGTACCGGATCGTTCCTGCTCATCGACCCGGCGGACGGCACCACGCTGACCGCGGGCATGGCCGGGTCCGCGTTCGCCGAGGCGGCCGAGGCCGCGGCGGCCGCCGCGGACGACGACGCGGAATGGGACTTCTGACATGACGCTGCGGGATCTGCCCACGTCCCTGTTCGGGGACGTCTTCGCGACCTTCGCCAAGGAAGGCGGCCGGATCGGCAGCGGCGCGCTGGGCAGCGGGCAGGGCGGCGTCGGGCGATGTGTGCGCCGATGACGTACCGCCACCTGTCCCTGTTCCGACATTCCACCGCTCTGCCGGGCCCGCCGTAGGCGCTCGCCGCCCGGCCCTCCGAGAGGACCCCCTCCCGTGCCTGCCGTACGACGCCTCCGCCTGCTGGCGGCCGCCGCCACCGTCCCCCTCCTGCTGGGCGCGCTCGGCGCCTGCGGCTACGGCTCCCGGGCCAAGCAGGACGAACAGGGCGCGGTCGCGGCGAAGGGTCCGAAGATCGACGGCCTGGACCGGGTCAAGGTCGGCTACTTCGCCAACACCACGCACGCGACCGCGCTGGTCGGCGACCGGAAGGGCTTCTTCCAGAAGGAGCTGGGCGGTACGAAGTTCGCGCCGTCGGTGTTCAACGCGGGCCCGGCGGAGATCGAGGCGCTGAACTCCGGCGCCATCGACATCGGCTGGATCGGCCCGTCCCCCGCCATCAACGGGTGGACCACCTCCCAGGGAAAGAGTCTGAAGATCATCTCGGGGTCGGCGTCCGGTGGTGTCTCGCTGGTCGTCGATCCCAAGAAGATCAAGAGCCTGGACGACCTCAAGGGCAAGACGATCGCCACCCCGCAGCTGGGCAACACCCAGGACGTGGCGCTGCTCAACTACCTGGCCGAGAAGGGCTACAAGGTCGACGCGACCACCGGCAAGGGCGACGTGACCGT
Organism: Streptomyces paromomycinus; assembly: GCF_003865155.1. Taxonomy (NCBI): domain Bacteria; kingdom Bacillati; phylum Actinomycetota; class Actinomycetes; order Kitasatosporales; family Streptomycetaceae; genus Streptomyces; species Streptomyces paromomycinus. Next base: position 2,156,169 of record NZ_BHZD01000001.1, read on the forward strand.
CCAGCGCACCGAGAACAAGGTCACTCCGGTCGCCTTCCGGCAGGGCAGCATCGACGCAGCGTGGGTGCCCGAGCCGACCGCCTCCAAGCTGGTCGCCGAGGGCGGCAAGGTGCTGCTGGACGAGAAGAAGCTGTGGAAGGACGGCAAGTTCGTCATCACGAACGTGATCGTCTCGCAGAAGTTCCTCAAGGAGCACCCGAAGGCCGTCGAGGCGGTGCTGCGCGGCTCGGTGAAGACCAACACCTACATCAGGACGCACCCGGCCGAGGCCAAGCAGGCGCTCAACGACAAGCTGGCCGCCGCGGCCGGCAAGGCGCTGCCGCCGTCCGTGATCGACCCGGCGTTCCGCAACACCGACGTCACCGACGACCCGCTGGCCGCCACCCTCCAGCTGGAGGCGGACCACGCGGTCCGGGCCGGCCTGCTGAAGAAGCCCGCCCTCAAGGGTATCTACGACCTCACGCTGCTCAACAAGGTGCTCAAGGCCGAGGGCAAGCCGGCCGTCGACGACGCCGGTCTCGGCAGCGAACAGTCCGCGCACGCATCCAGGAGGTGACACCGATGACGACCACCACGCTCAGCAAGCCCGGCAGCCGGCCGTCCGCCACGGCGGACGCGGGCGGCGCGGACCCTTCGTACGCCGCTCGCATCGACCACGTCTCGAAGTCCTTCGGCCGCCCCGGCGCGCAGCAGCACGTGCTGGACGACATCAGCATCGATGTCGCGCCGGGCGAGTTCGTCTGCCTGCTGGGGGCGTCCGGCTGCGGCAAGTCGACGCTGCTCAACCTCGTCGCCGGACTCGACGGACCCACCGCGGGCAGCATCGAGACGCCGGGCGGCCGGCCGGCCCTGATGTTCCAGGAGCACGCGCTGTTCCCGTGGCTCACCGCGGGCCGCAACATCGAACTGGCGCTGCGGCTGCGCGGGGTGCCGCGCGCGGAGCGCCGGGGCGAGGCCGAGCGGCTGCTGGAGCTCGTACGGCTCAAGGGCGCGTACGGCAAGCGGGTGCACGAGCTGTCGGGCGGCATGCGGCAGCGGGTCGCGATGGCCCGCGCGCTCGCCCAGGACAGCCGACTTCTGCTGATGGACGAACCGTTCGCCGCCCTCGACGCCATCACGCGCGACGTGCTGCACGACGAGCTGACCCGCATCTGGCGGGACGCCAACGACGGCGCCGCCGGCAGCGGCCTGTCCGTCCTGTTCGTCACCCACAACGTCCGGGAGGCGGTGCGGCTCGCCGAGCGGGTGGTGCTGCTGTCCTCCCGGCCCGGCCGGATCGCCCGCGAGTGGACCGTGGACATCCCGCATCCGCGGCGCATCGAGGACGCGGCGGTCGCCGACCTTTCCGTAGAGATCACCGAACAGCTCCGTGGGGAGATCCGCCGCCATGGCCAGCACTGAGACCGGAACGGCCGCCGAGGCCGCCGGAACCGCCGACGGGCCCGCCGACGGCGCGGGCACGGGGGCGCCCGCCGCCGAGGAAGCCCCCGTCGCCGCGAAGAAGCCGGACAGCGGCTCCGGCGACCTCGCCGGCCTGGAAGCCGGCCTGGACGCCTTGGACGCCAAGGTCTCCGACCGCCAGCCCTGGCTGCGCACGCTGACCGCCAAGGCCGTCCCCCCGGTCGTCGCGATCGCCCTCGTGCTCGGCCTGTGGCAGCTCGCCTACCACTTCGAGCTGAAGGACCACTACCTGCTGCCCAGCCCGGTCGACGTGGCCCGCTCGCTCCAGGACAAGTGGCTCGAAGGCACCCTGCTCGACTACGTGTGGACGAGCGTGTCGCGCGGCGCCCTCGGCTTCCTGGCCTCGGTGGCGATCGGTACGCCGCTCGGCCTGCTGGTCGCCCGCGTCAAGCCGGTACGGGCCGCGATCGGCCCCATCCTCAGCGGCCTCCAGTCGCTGCCCTCGGTGGCCTGGGTGCCCGCCGCCATCATCTGGTTCGGCCTGAGCGACGCCACCATCTACGCGGTGGTGCTGCTCGGCGCGGTCCCCTCCATCGCCAACGGCCTGGTCGCCGGCGTCGACCAGATCTCACCGCTCTACCTCCGCGCGGGCCGCACCATCGGCGCGCGCGGCCTGACCGGCGTACGGCACATCCTGCTGCCCGCCGCGCTGCCCGGCTACCTCGCCGGGCTCAAGCAGGGCTGGGCGTTCTCCTGGCGCTCCCTGATGGCCGCCGAACTCATCGTCAACGCCGCCGACCTGGGCACCGGCCTCGGCCAGCTCCTGGAACAGGGCCGCGAACTCCAGGACATGTCCTGGGTGCTCTCCGCCATCCTCCTCATCCTCGTCGTCGGCATCGGCATCGAGCTGCTGATCTTCGCGCCGATCGAGCGACGGGTGCTGCGCAGCCGCGGCCTGCTGGTGAAGAGCTGACCGATGGACACCCGATCCGCCCGCCCCGCCCTTCTCGTCATCGCCCACGGCAGCCGCGACCCGCGGCACGCGGCTGCCGTCACCGCGCTCTGCGCGCGGGTACGGGCGCTGCGCCCCGGCCTGCGTACCGAGGTCGCCTTTCTCGACTTCAACGCGCCGGGCGTGCCCCGGGCCCTTGAGCGGCTGGCGGCGGACGGCGTACGGGACGTGGTGGCCCTGCCGCTGCTGCTCACCCGGGCGTTCCACGCCAAGACGGACATTCCGGCGGTGCTGCGGGAGGCCGGCGCGCGGCTGCCCCGCCTGACCGTCCACCGGGCCGATGTCCTCGGCCCGTCCCCGCTGCTGACCGCCGCGCTGGACCGGCGGCTGTCCGAGGCCGGGCTGCGGCCCGGCGACCGGCGCTCGACCGGGGTCGTGCTGGCCTCGGCGGGCTCCTCCGACCCGGAGGCGATCGCAGTGATCGCTGAAATCGCGCGGGAGTGGCGGCGTACCACCGGTTGGTACGCCGTGCGGCCTGCGTTCGCCTCCGCCTCCCTCCCCCGCACGGCCGACGCCGTACGGGCCCTGCGGGCCGAGGGCGCCGAACGGGTGGCGGTGGCCCCGTACGTGATCGCCCCCGGCCGCCTCCCGGACCGCATCGCCCGCGGCGCCGAGGAGGCCGGGGCCGATGTCCTCGCCGATGTTCTCGGCCCGGCGCCGGAACTCGCCCGGCTGCTGGTGCGGCGGTACGCCGAGGTGGTGGGACGGGAGTTGCGGGCACTGGCAGCATGACCTCCCGTACCGCCCGCGCCTGGCAGCTCCGAATGCTACGTTCGCTGCCACGGATTTGTGATGGCGACGGCCGCCCGGGCTGTCGGAGCGGGGGAAGGTATGGGCACGCAGGACCCTCTGGAGAACGTGGAACTCACCGCGGCTGTGCAGGGGCTGAGGGATCAGCTCATGTCCGCCGTGGATGCGTCGGACGGACAGCCCATCAGGTTCGAGGTCGAGGAAATCAACCTGGAGTTCGCCGTCGAACTGCGCCGCGACGCGCATGCCAAGGCCGGGTTCAAGGCTTGGGTCATGTCCGGTGACGTGCAGGCGGGAGCGGCCCGCACCGCCACCCACAAGGTGGCCGTGAAGCTGAAACCGAAGGACTCCCGGGACGGCAGGCCGGTGGAGATCGGGCATCAGGACGACGTGAGCATGGAGGTTTTCGGCGCCCCGCTCGAAGGGCACTGTGCATGAGCGCCCGGTCCGCCGAGCGTGTCGCCATGGTGCAGGCGGCCCGGCAGGGCAGCGGATTCCTGCTCACCTCGCGGCTGGTTCTGACCTCGGCCCATCTTTTCGACGGGACGGAGGGCGCCCGCGTCGCCGTTCCGGGCGGTACGGGCGTCCAGCACGGCCGGCTTTTGTGGCGCCGTCGGGACGCGTCGTGTGACGCCGCGTTACTGGAAACCGCCGACGACCTGGTGGCTGCCCCGGCGACATGCCCGATATCCGACGTCATGTGGGGCAGGGTCGCGAGCCTGGCTTCTTGGGAGAATTGCGAGGCGATCGGCTACCCCCGGATTTCCCTCGGGGAGGGAAAGCGGCCGGACACCGAGCAGATCGTCGGAACTTTGAAGCCCGGCTCCTCGCTCTTGCGTGGTCGTTACGTCTTGGACAGCGCCCATTCCCCTCCGCCCAGCGTAGATGGCTCGTCTCCGTCGCCGTGGCAAGGGATGTCGGGAGCCGGCCTCTTCGCCGGGGAGTACCTAATCGGCGTGGTGTGCGGTGACCCTGTGCAGTGGGGACACGCCCGCGTCGAAGCGGTACCGGTCTCCATCCTGGTCGGCGATCCCTCGTTCGATCGTGCGGTGTGGGAAGCGGCCGGGGTGCGACCGGAGTTGGTGGATGCCGTCAGTCCGGTAGCGGAAGCTGCTCAACCACCTCCTGACTCCTTCGAATTCATCTGGCAGCCGGTCCGGGAAGCCGATCCGATGAGATTCGGAATTCACCCTGCACCAGAGGCTCCAGGCCATTCGCAAGTGGTCGAGTACGTAGGCCGCGCCGTCGACGCCCAGTTGGACGCGCACCTCGACGCACTGGCCGACTCCGGCGGCATGCTCCTGCTGACGGGCGATTCGGCGGCGGGGAAGACCCGCTCCCTTTTCGAGAGTATGCGCCGAAAGCTGGGTGACCGGCTGGTCTGCATGCCCGACCCCGATGCGGATTTGTCCGCGCTCCCCTCCTTCACCGGCGGCGAAGACAGGGTCGTATGGCTCGACGACCTGCAGGACTACCTGCGCTCCGACGGACTGACCCTGTCACTGCTCGACGGGCTGGTTCGCCGCCGGGTCCTGGTGCTCGCCACACTGCGCACGGAGTTCTACGAGCACTACACCGATGACAAGGACACACCGCTCCTGACCCGGGGCACCGACCCCCGACTTCCCTCTTCTCCGGCCCGGATACTCCGCAGGGCACAGCGCCTCCCCCTTGAGCGCATCTGGTGCGACAGTGAACGGCGGAGCGCTTCCCACAGCACTGATCCGCGTATCGTAGAGGCGTTGAGGTCTGACAGGGCCTACGGAGTGGCCGAATATCTCGCGGCAGGCCCACAGGTGCTCACGCTGTGGCGCTCCGCTTCCCGTGTGAGAGGCAACCCGCGAGGAGCCGCGCTCGTCGCCGCCGCAATCGACCTCGTACGCACCGGCGTGGACTCCGCCCTGCCGCCCGACGCCGTGGAGCGTCTGCATGAGCACTACCTCGACCAGGCGGGCGGTCCCGCGCTGCGGCCGGAAGGACTGGACGAGGCGTGGCGCTGGGCGGGGCGGATCGTGCTGGGCGTGACCAGTCCGCTGGTACCTGGCCGGGGCGGGACGTGGAAGCCGTGCGACTACCTGGTGTCCCATGTCGCGCGCCGGTCCCGGCCGAATGATCTACCAGCGGAAGTGTGGGCCGAGGCGCTACGCGTCGTGGAGGACGCGCGTCGCGTAGTGGTGTCGACGGTGGCCAGGGTCGCCGGACATCCGAACACCGCGAAAGACGTGCTGCGTCCGCTCGTGGCCGTGGACGACCGTGAGGCCCTGGTCAACCTCGGGGCTCTTCTGACCGCGGAGAACGACCACGAGAAAGCTGCGACGTACTTCCGCCGCGCCTCGGAACTCGGTGATCCGACTGGTGCGCACAACATGGGTGCGCTGTGTGTCATGCGGGGTGATCTGGCGAGTGCACACGACTGGTACACACTGGCCATCGAGCGCGGTGAATTGTCGTCCATTGGCGCCCTCGGCTTGGTCCATGAAAAGCTGGGGAACCGAGAGGAAGCGACGAATCTGTGGAAACGCGGGACCGAGGCCGGTGACCCCGGGAGCGCACTGCTGTATTCCGACTGGCTGTCCTCGCAGTGGCAGTCGGAAGAAGCGGTGGCGGCCTTGCGTATCGCGGCCGACGGCGCGGCGGTTCCCTACGCGGCATTGTCGTACGCCGGCGTTCTCTTGCGCAAGGAGGACCACGAAGCGGCGAATGCCTACGTGTCCAAGGCGTACAACGCGGCGGTCACACAAGGCCGACTGGGGGAGCCAGTCGGCTATCTGATGGCCGGAGTGACCGCTTACTCTTTCGGCGACGTCCAGGCAGGCGATGAGTGGTGGAACCAGGCCCGTTCCAAAGGCTGCTCGGTGGACTGGCACGTCGTCGACGCACCGGACGGTCACCCCGGTCTGCGGCATCTCGCTGTGAGTCTGGATACTCGAAACAAGCTCGGCGAAGAGGGCATTCAGCACCTAATGCGGACCCTATGGGCCGGAGACTGCCTGGACTGCGGGTACCCCCTGCAGGACGGTGTGCCCGCGCTGTACGTGGACGACCAGTACACAACTGCAGACGCAAGGCTGTTTCACTTCGGTCTGTGCAGGTACCCGCGGTGGAATGAATCCGCCCTCGTGACCGTCGCGAAGGAAGCAGGAATGAGCTGGGAGGCGTTCACCGCCGCGGTACCGGCGGATGGACAGCTGGTTCCAGCCCTAGTTGTGAACCCCGCTTTGGAGGCGGCTCATCTGATCCTGGAGGATCAGGTCTGGACGCCGACCGCCAGGTACGGCCCGCAGTCACCCCTGTGCGCCCCTCTTCACCTTCGACCTCTTCAAGCCGGCTTTCCGGCTCGCACACCAGATTCCCCTGCACGGGCTTTCGTCAGAGAAGGCGAAGTGGCGGTATCGGTTGTATTCGAGGCCTGGTGGGCTCCTGCCCTCAAGGAACATGTCACGCTGGTGCAGCGGCACGGCGGCCTGCTGCTCATCATGACCAGCGCCTTCGAGCCGAAGAGCTCTCCTACCGTGGAGACACTCATGACGGTTTTACAGTCCCAGGAATCAACGGCGTGCTGGGTCTCCCTGGGAAAATGACGTCGCGCGACGCAACGGCAGCCGATGCAGCTCCACCTCGGTGAGCCGGCCCGACGCCACCCGCGCCGTCATGTACGTGCAGTACGGCTGCCGCCGGCGATCGGTCGGGGAGCCGGGGTTGAGCAGGCGCAGGCGGCCGTCCTCGGTAGTGGTGTCCCAGGGGATGTGGCTGTGGCCGAAGACGAGGACGTCGAGGTCCGGGTACTGCTCGGCGCAGCGGCGTTCGCGGCCTTGTTTCTGGCCGGTCTCGTGGACCACACCCCAGCTCAGCCCTCCGAGTTCGGCGTACGCCACCCCCGGCAGGCGGGCGCGCAGGTCGGGGCCGTCGTTGTTGCCGTACACGCCGACGAGCCTGCGGGAGCGTTCTTCCAGCAGGTCGAGGGTGGCGGTGTCCACCCAGTCCCCGGCGTGCACGACCACGTCGGCGCGTGCCACCTGCTCCAGCAGTTCCGGCGGCAGGGCCTTTGCGCGCTTGGGCAGGTGGGTGTCGGACATCAGCAGCAGGCGCACGGGCCGACCGTAGCTCCTCTCACCGGCAGTCGCGCAGTCGCGTCCTCCTGCCGTCCGTGTCGTCACAGGCAGTCGCGCGGCAGTGTCTCGTTCCAGGTGCGGGAGAAGACGCGCCGGTCGTTCTCGTAGCCGTCCAGGGTGGCGTCGATGTGGAACTCCTTCTCCGAGCACCGCAGTTTCTGGTGGGTGACCACCCGGACGTCCCAGTCGCCGCGCCGGAAACGCATGGTCCACAGGGTCTCGCCGGTGGCGGAGGTGAAGTCGTCGGCGACGGTGGCGTACCGCTCGTAGGCGCGCCGCCCGACCTCCATGCCGGTGTCCTCCAGCCGGGCCAGCCCGCGGTCCTTGACGATCTCCAGCTCGGAGGTGTAGCCGACCAGGTCGCGCTTGACGTCCCAGCGCTCCTCCGGCGGGGTCAGCTGGGTGACGGTGAGCGGCCGGGCGCCCTCCGGCTCGCCGAACGGGCGCGGGGGCAGCCGGTCCGGTTCGGTGGTGGGCCGTACCGGCAGGGTCAGGGTGCTGCTGCCCTCGTGGACGCTGAGCATGGCGGGCCGGGGCGGCGGCCAGGCCAGCGGCCAGTACGAGGTGGACAGCGACAGCCGGATGCGGTGGCCGGGCGGGAACGCCTGGGCGACGCCGTTGAGCTGGACGGTGGCCCGGTAGCGCCGGCCGGGTTCCAGGAGCTCCGGCTCGCCGACCGTCTCGTGGTGGGCGAGGTTGAGCACTCCGTAGGTGACGCGGGTGGCCCGGCCGTCGGGGGCCACGTCGGTGAGGCGGGCGGCGACCATGGCGACCGGTTCGCTGACCGACAGGTCGAGTTCGACGGTGGGCGAGCCGAGGATCTCGACCCGGTCGGTGAGCCGGTCGCTGTCGAAGACCAGCGAGCCGCCGTCCTCCTCGCGCTGGTCGTACGGCAGGTCCGGCGGGGCGTTGTAGGAGGCCCACTTGCCGGCGAACTGGCCGACGGACAGCGGCGACTGCACGGTCAGCACCTTGCACTCGCGGTCGCCGCACTCCTCCCCGTCGGCGCCGATGCGGTGCCGGAAGAGCGGGCGGGCGACGGAGCGGATGTGCGGGGAGGGCCAGTCCGGCTCGCCGACCCAGCGGCCGGGCCGGGTCTCGTAGGACGTGGACGGCGGCACGCTGTCCTGCATCCAGGCGCTGAGCATCGGCCCGTCCATGACGCCGTTGTCGGCGCCCTTGAGCCAGTGGTCCCACCAGCGCACGACTTCCTGGAGGTAGCCGATCGCGGGCCCGGGTTCACCCAGATGGGGGAACTTGTGCGACCAGGGGCCGATCAGGCCCTTGCGCGGCACGTCGAGGCCGGCCAGCAGCCGCGTCACGGCGTTGGAGTAGCCGTCGGCCCAGCCGCTGGAGGCGAGGACCGGGCAGCGTACGGAGCTGTAGTCCTCGCAGACCGAGGCGTGCCGCCAGTAGTCGTCGCGGCGCTGGTGGCGCAGCCAGTTCAGGGCCCACGGCTCGGTGTGCTCCAGGCGTTCGCGCCACATCTCGCGCCAGCGGCCGCCGACCACGGCCGGGTCGGGCGGGCAGGTGGCGTAGGCGAACATGGTGCCGGCCTCGGCGAGGTTGTCGGAGAGCAGCTGGCCGCCCATGTAGTGCATGTCGTCGGCGTACCGGTCGTCGGTGAAGGACGCGATGACGATGGCGCGCAGGCTCTCGGGCTGCCGGGCGGCGACCTGGAGGGCGGCGAAGGCGCCCCAGGACAGGCCCATCATGCCGGTGTTCCCGTCGCACCAGGGCTGGCCGGCCAGCCAGGCGAGGATGTCCTCGGCGTCGGCCTGTTCCTGTTCCAGGTACTCGTCCTCCAGGACGCCCTCCGACTCGCCGGTGCCGCGCAGGTCGACGCGGACGCAGGCGTAACCGTGGCCGGCGATGTAGGGGTGGTGGATCGAGTCGCGTACGGCGGTCAGGTCCCCTTTGCGGTACGGGATGTACTCCAGCACCGCCGGAACCGGTTCCTCGTCGGACGCCTTCGGGCGCCAGATGCGCGCCGACAGGCGGGTGCCGTCGGAGACGGGGACGGTGACGTGGTCCTCCTCCGTCGTCGCGCAGGGCAGATTGCTCACGAAGCGCATGGGGCGACCTTCTCCTTGCTGTCGTGCGGTCGGCGCGGCCGGCGGGCCGGCCGCGCCGGTTCAGCTCTCCGGGCCGGCGGCTCCGGCCTTCTCGCAGGCCAGGTGCAGGGCCGCCACGCAGTGGTCGTACTTCTCGCGCAGCTCCTCTTCACTGTCGCCCCCGGTGAAGACATGGGCCAGTTCGAAGCTGTAGCAGTCCTGCTGCTCCATGTCCGACAGCTGCTGGCCCGGCTCGGGGATCACATGGATCCGCGTGCCCGGGATCTCCCGCTCGATGCGCTCGATCTCCTCCCGGGACGGCACCGCGCGGGCGACGCCGTCGGCGAACCAGCGGTAGTACCACTTGGCGGCCGTCCGGTAGCGGCCTTCGCGGTGCGGCATCGACGGGTCCTCGCCGAGGGCGAGGCGCAGCATGGCGTGGTGGTTGGGGGCGCCGTCGACGTACTGGAAGAGTTCGGCGTGCGACTGGGAGTGCCGGGGGTTGACCTCCAGCACGTTGATCACGTCGGTGTGCGGATCGTAGAAGTACTCGATGCTGAACGTGGCCTCCTGCATCCCGATCTGCCGCATCACGCGGGCGGAGGCGTCGCGCAGCCGGTGCAGCACGGCCTCGGGGAGCGTCGAGGGGTACTGGTGGCGCAGGAAGGACGAACTGCCGGGGTAGTCGATGGAGTCCAGGACGCCGTAGACCGTGACCTCGCCGTCGCGCACGTAGCCCTCGACCGCGACCTGGATGCCGGACAGGGCCTCCTCCGCGAGGCAGACCTGCCCGCCGACGCCCGCCATCTCCGGGGGAAGGTCGAGACGGTCGAGGATGTCCTCGAAGGGCTGGCCGACCCGGCCGATGCCCTTGCGGATCTTCTCGACGGCCATGCCGAACTCCGTCTCGTCCTTGACGCCGTAGGCCAGCTCCGAGGAGTACGCGAGGGCGGGCTTGAGCCACATGGGGAATGCGACACCCTCGGGCGGACGCGGCGGGTCCGCGTGCAGGTCGACGCGGCCGAAGCGCGGGTGGGTGTCGACGGCCTTCTCCTGCTCCAGCCGGCTCCAGTACTTGTGCTCGCACTTGACGACCGATTCGAGGCTGGTGCTGCGGGTGCCGTAGCGCTCGCTCAGGATCGGTACGAGGGTGCTGACCGGGAAGTCCCAGTAGCCGACGATGGCGTCGACGCTGCCGTCGAACGCGTCCAGCAGCTGCTGGGCCTTGTCCAGGAGGTCGGGTACGGAGACCTCGCCGACCTGGAGTTCCTTGACGGTGAGCAACGGATGGAAGCGGTACCGGTCCGCGTCGGGAACGTCGTGCAGTGCGGGCAGATTGGCCTCTTCCAGGCCGAGTACGAAGATGTTCTTCTCGCTCACCGGGCTCCTCCTCGGGCTCACTGTCCGGCGAGGCACGCGGGTACCCGCGGGAAGGGCGGCAAACCCCGGGGCCACTGTGGGCAGCGGTCCGCTCGCGGCGGCGGGAGGGCTGGTGGGCGGCTCGGAGCGGTGCGGAAGCAGGGGTTTCCACACGCGGGACACCTGTCCGATTAATCCCTTATTGCCCGGGTACCGGAGGGGCGGCCGCCCGGCAGTCCGCCGGACGGCACCCCACCCCCGTCAGTCGGAGGAACCCATGAGCGACACCAACCCGATCGAGCTCCAGAAGGCACTCAAGGGCGCGCACTACCCGGCGAGCAAGGACGACCTGGTCTCCTGTGCGGAAGGCAACCACGCGGGCAGGCAGATGATGGACAAGATCTCCCACATCCCCGGCAAGAGCTACGAGAACCCCGCCGAGGTGGAGAAGGCCGTCTTCAAGAACCGGTGAGCCGGGAACCGGTGAGCCGACAGCCGATGAGCCGGCCACCGGCGAGCCGACGACCGATGAGCCGGCAACCGGTGAGCGGCGCCCCGCGGGGCCGGTGACAGCCTCCGGGGGCCGGCGGGACATCCGTCCCCCGGCCCCCGGAGCGTCCCTCAGGCCACCGACCGGTAGTCCGCCGCCACGGCGGGGGCGGGCGCCGGTGCCAGCCAGGTGATCTGCCGGCGGGAGCGCAGCAGGGCGCCCGCGCCGATCGCCACGGCGATGATCAGACCGCCGGCCACCAGGGCGCCCCGGGCACCGGCCACCTCCATCAGGAGGCCGAGCAGCGGCGGCGCCACCAGACCCCACACCGTGCTCGCGCTGCGCCACACGCCCAGCACCCGGCCCCGCATGTTCGCGGGCGGGTCCGTCTGGAGCACCGTCGTACCGGCCGTGTCGGAGACCGACTCGACCACCGACATGGGCAGCACCAGGACGAGCAGGACGATCAGCGACGGCGACAGCCCGGCGAAGACCTGGAGCAGCGCACCGGCGGCGGCCAGCGCGCCGACCAGCTTGACCGACGGGTTGCGCAGCCGGGCGGCGAGGATCGCGCCGACGATGCCGCCCGCGGCCAGCACCGAGGAGACGGTGCCGAACGCTCCGGCGCCCGCCGCCAGCGGGCCGGTGACCAGGACCGCCAGGGTGAGCTGGTAGTTACGGCCGAAGATCGCGCTCAGCCCGGTGATGGCGGCCAGCGCCACCAGGCGCGGGCGGCGCAGGAAGAACGCCAGCCCGTCCCTGGCCCGGTCGCCGATCTCCTCCTCCGGCGCGCCCACGGCCTCCACGGCCTTCTCGGTGGCCTGCGAGGACTTCGCGGGCTCCCGCAACGCCTCGCCGACCGGCCGCAGGAACGGGATGACGGCCGCGACGAACAGGAAGGACACGCCGTTGGCCGCATAGGCGGCACCGGCGCCCAGGAAGCCGACGGCGACACCCGCCAGGGCCGTACCGCCGAGGCGCCCGACGCTGTGCACCAGCGAGCCGACCGCGATGGCGGACGGCACGTCCTCCCGCCGTACGAGGTCGTTGCCGAGCAGGGCGGTGGCGGGCCCGTCGATCGTGGCGATCAGGCCGGTGACGGCGGCCAGCGCCATCAGCAGCCCGTAGTTGAGCTGGCCGGTCGCGACCAGGGCCGCGGTCGTGAAGGCGACCAGGCCCAGTACGGCCTGGCTCAGCCCGGCGGTGAGCTTGCGCGGCCAGCGGTCCACGGCGGCGCCGCCGAACAGGCCCATGATCAGGCCGGGCCCGGCTTGTACGGACAGCGACAGACCGGTGGCCGCGGCGGAGCCGGTGAGCTGCAGCACCAGCAGGTTCTGCACGGTGAGCTGCATCCAGGTGCCGGCGTTGGACACCAGGTTCGCCACCGACCACCAGCGCATGCTGCGGTACCGCAGGGAGCGCCACGGCGCGTGGTCGCCGCCGTCGCCCTTGGCCTTGCGGCCCAGGAGGTACCGGAAACCGCCGGCGCGTCGGCGGACATTTTTTTCGGTTTCGACTGTTTCGGGGGTTTCCGGAGCGGGAATCGTTGCGTGAGAATCCGCCTGCGCCGGGACCCGGGCAGCGGAACGGACGGAAGAAGACACAGCGGCAGAAACTTCGTGAAGAGCCCAGCAGGCTCGGAGCGCGGCTCGGCGGGCACGGGGCACGTCTGCGTGCGGCGTGGGCACCGATTCGGTCGGAATGCCGGCCTCTCCCGGTCCGTGGCGACGGACCCTCTCAGGCACAGCAATGTCACATCTTCACAGACGGCTCCCGGCCGGGGGAACACTTGGCCGGGAGCCGGTCGTGCCGTGGAGGCGTGCGAGGCCCGTGGATCCCGTGTGCCGCAAGGGGTGGCGGGGGTGGGTGGGGTTGCTCACAGAGGTGGTTCGGGGCGGCCGGGGCTCGGGGCGGCCGGGAGCCTACGGGGCGGCGAGACCGGAGCCGGAGGCGGCGAAGCCGGGGCAGAGGGCGTTGGGGCCGGGCCGGGGCGAACAGGGCCAGGCCGGGCCGGGCCAAAGCTTGCGCGCCAGGACCGGGCCGGGAGCGGGCCGGGCGGGGGCGAGCCACCCGCCTAACGGGACGCACCCCCACATCCCCCACTCGCGCCAGGACCCGGCCGGGAACAGGCCGGGCGGGAGCGAGCCACCCGCCTTACGGGGCGCACCCCCACATCCCCCCACCGGGGGCTTACCCAAACGCAGCCGCACGGAAGCCCGCGCCCCCAGACCGAGCCGGGGCCGAGAGCCGGGACCGAACCGAGCCGGGGCCGAGCGCCGGGACCGAACCGAGCCGGGGCCGGGCCCGAACAGCCGAAACCGGAGCGCCCGGAGCGGCGCCCGGATCAGGGCGCGAGATCGAGTACGCGGACCGGGCGGCCCAGTCACCGTTTGGACATGGCCGTGTCGTCGAGGACGATGTGCCCGCGACGACAACCCTTCGGCGGCAGCCGCGGCGGCCAGTCGCTCCTTGGCTTCGGCCGGCAGACGGACGGTGGCGTCAGGCCTCGTCGTCGCGCTCCCTTCTCCTGGCCCGGATCACGGGCCCGGATCACAGGTACGTACCGGGCCCGTCCCCCTTCGGCAGCCCACTCGACCGGCTGCGGGTGAACCTGTGACGACGGAAGGACTCCCCCCGGTCGCGCCCCGCCCCCACCGCCCGCACATTGGAGTGCAGCGGGGCGTGCCCTGGAGGCGGGCCCGCGCTGTCCCGTACTGCCCCGCGCCCGGGGATCCGGCGTCGTCGGGGCTCGCTGGAATGCCGAGGAGGCACCCCTATGGCCCCGGCCCGCAGCTCTCGCCCGCGTGATCCGCTCCGCCTGCCCGACCGGCCCCGCATCCTGGTGCTCAGGGCGCTCGGGCTCGGGGACCTGCTGACGGCGGTGCCCGCGCTGCGGGCCCTGCGCACCGCCCATCCGCGGCACGAGCTGGTGCTGGCGGCGCCCTCGCGGCTCGGCGCGGCCGCGGCGGCCACGGGCGTGGTCGACCGGCTGCTGCCCGCGTCGGCGCCCGCCCGCGGCGTGCCGCGGGTGATCGACTGGACCGGGCCGCCGCCCGCCGTCGCCGTGGATCTGCACGGCAACGGGCCCGCCAGCCACCTGCCGCTGCAGGCGCTGCGCCCGGCCCGGCTGCTCGCGTACGCGCATCCGGCCACCCCGCGGATCGCGGGTCCGGTCTGGCGCGAGGACGAGCACGAGCGCAGCCGCTGGTGCCGGCTGCTGACCTGGTACGGCATTCCGGCGGACCCCGGGGATCTGCGAATCGGCGCGCCTGCGGAGCCCTCCCCCGCGCCGGGCGCGGTCGTGGTGCACCCCGGAGCGGACGCCGGGGCGCGCCGCTGGCCGCCGGAACGGTTCGCCGCGGTGGCGCACGCGCTGCACCGGGCGGGGCGCCGGGTGGTCGTCACGGCGGGTGACGGTGAGGGGCCGCTCGCCCGGCAGGTCGCCGCACAGGCGGGGCTGCCGCCGTCGGCGGTGCTGGGCGGTACGGCGGACGTGCCGTTCGGGGAGCTGGCGGCGCTGGTCGCCGGGGCCCGTGCGGTGATCGTGGGCGACACCGGGCTCGCGCACCTGGCCAGCGCCCTCGGCACGCCGTCCGTCGTGCTCTTCGGCCCGGTCGCGCCGCGGCTGTGGGGCCCGCCCGAAGTGCCCCGGCACCAGGTGCTGTGGCACCCGGGCCACCTGGACCGGGCCCGCCCCGGGGACGCGCACGGCGACCAGCCGGACCGGCGGCTGCTGCGGATCACGGCGGCTGAGGTGCTGACGGCCGTGGCGCGGCTGCCCGAGCCCGTCCGGGTTCCGGAGCGGCCGGTCGCGGCGCCGGTGCTGTGAGGGCGCCGGGAGCACGGCGCGCCGCCGGGGCCTCCGCCAGGGCTTCCGTGCGGGCGGCGCCGTGACCGGAGGCCGCCCGTCGCGGGTCCTGCTGACCGGGTGGTTCAGCTTTCTGCACGGCGAGGTGACGGCCGGCGACATGCTGGCGGCCGAGGCCGTGCAGGACGCGCTGGACGGTGCCGGGTTCGCGTACGACACGGCCTGGTCGCCGGTGTTCCGGCCGGGCGCGCTGCACCTGGACGGCGCCGATCCCGCCCGGTACAGCGATCTCGTCTTCGCCTGCGGCCCGGTGCACTCCCGTCCTCCGCCGGACGGCGGGCCGAGTCCGCTGCTCGCGCTGCACGACCGGTTCGCGGGGTGCCGCCGGGTGGCCGTCGGCGTGTCCGTACCCGATCCGGACGATCCGGCGGTGACCCGCTTCGACGACGTGCTGCCCCGCGACACCGCCGGGCAGCCGGCCGGGGCGCAGGATCTGAGCCTGCGGGCTCCGGCGGCGTCGGGCCTGCCGCTCGTCGGCGTCGTCCTGACCGGCGGGCAGCACGAGTACGGTGCCCGCCGCCGGCACACCGAGGTCGGCGACGTACTGACGGACTGGCTGCGCACGGTCGAGGCGGCGCGTCTGCCGATGGACACCCGCCTGGACTCGCGCGACTGGCGGCTGCCCGCGACGCCGGACGAACTCCACGCCGTACTGGCCCGGCTGGACGTGGTGGTGACCACCCGGCTGCACGGCATGGTCCTGGCACTGCGGGCGGGCACCCCGGCGCTCGCCGTGGATCCCGTCGCGGGCGGCGCGAAGGTCGCCGCGCAGGCGGCGGCGCTGGGCTGGCCCGCGGTGCTGCGCTGCGAGCAGGCGGGCGCGGCGGAGCTGGACCGGCTGCTGGCCTGGTGCCTGTCGGAGCGGGGCCGGGCCCGGGCCGCGCGGCACACGGTCCGGCCGGGCGGCGGCGGGCTGCTCGACGGGCTGCTGCGGTGCCTGGCCCAGCCGTACGGGTGACTGTGGGGCGGCGGTTGTCCCCGGGGACGCGCCGGGGGCGTGCCCGGATGCGTACGCGATGCCGCCTGTTGCCGGGGGGCGTTCGGCCCGGGGGCGGCCGGACGGGCGTCGGCGGTTTCCGGGAAGGCGACTTTTCACCATAAGACAGGTCATGACGGGACGCAGGTTCGCCTAGCGTCACGTTTTTCCTGAAGCAGGCGAGGCACCCGATTCGGGGCAAACCCCTAGTCGAGGGAGTCCCATGAACGCCGCTCTTTCCCGGAACTGGAAACACGCCGTGGTGACCGGCGGTGCGGGTTTCGTCGGCTCGCACCTGTGCACCGCACTGCTGGCCCAGGGCGCCTGCGTCACCTGTGTCGACGACCTGAGCACCGGAGCGCCGGAGAACATCGCCCCGCTGCGCGGGATACCCGGGTTCACATTCGTGGAGGCCGACGTCACCGAGCCGTTCCGGATCGGGCCCGACGTGGACCTCGTCCTGCACTTCGCCTCCCCGGCCTCCCCCGCCGACTACCTGCGGTTGCCCCTGCACACGCTGGACACCGGCAGCCTCGGCACGCGCAACGCGCTCGCCGTGGCGCGGGCGCACGGGGCGCGCTTCGTCCTCGCGTCGACCTCCGAGGTCTACGGCGACCCGCAGCAGCATCCGCAGAGCGAGACCTACTGGGGCAACGTCAACCCGGTCGGCCCGCGCAGCGTGTACGACGAGGCGAAACGTTTCGGGGAAGCGTTGACCACGGCCGAGGCGAACACCCACGGCACCGACACCGGCATCGTGCGGCTGTTCAACACCTACGGGCCGCGGATGCGGGGCCACGACGGCCGCGCCGTGCCGACGTTCATCCGGCAGGCGCTGGCCGGGGAGCCGCTCACCGTCACCGGGGACGGGCTGCAGACCCGGTCCCTGTGCCACGTGGACGACACCGTCAGGGGCATCCTCGCGGCGGCCGCCTCCGACCTGCGCGGACCGGTCAACCTGGGCAACCCGGTCGAGATCACCATGCTCGAACTCGCCCACCTGATCACCGAACTGACCGGCTCCCGCTCCCCGGTCCGGTACATCGAGCGGCCCACCGACGACCCCGCGGTCCGCTGCCCCGACATCACGATGGCCCGCGGCAAGCTCCAGTGGGAGCCCGAAGTGGCGCACCGGGACGGCCTGGCGCGCACCGTCGCGTGGTTCCGCAAGCGGCAAGGGACCTGACACCGCCTCCGGTTCCGGCCGTCCCGGGGCCGGAGCCCGCGGCGTGCGGCCGTCCCGGCCGAGACCGGGCGGCGGGCCGGGCGCCGTCCACCCCGACGAAAGGCCAGCGAAACCCCATGCGCATTCTCGGCATCAACGCGCTCTTCCACGACCCCGCCGCCGCCCTCGTCGTCGACGGGCAGACCGTGGCCGCCGCCGAAGAGGAACGCTTCTCCCGGCGTAAACACGGCAAGCGGCCGCTGCCCTTCTCCGCCTGGGAGACACCCGACCAGGCCGCCGCCTGGTGCCTGGCCACGGCCGGCCTGCGCCCCGAGGACCTGGACGCGGTGGCGTACTCCTTCGACCCCCGGCTCGCCCGGCCGGCCGACCAGATGGGCCTGGACGACCCCTGGGACCACCTGCGCCTGACGTACGCGCGCGAGGCCCCCGGATTCCTCCAGACCGCGCTGCCGGGGCTCGACCCGCAGCGGGTCCGGTACGTGCCGCACCACATGGCGCACGCCGCGTCCGCCGCGTTCGGCGCGCCGGACGCCGACAGCTCCTCGGTGCTCGTGCTCGACGGCCGCGGCGAGGCGACCTCGCACCTGGCCGCGCAGCGTGTCCAGGGCAAGCTGGAGCCGCTGCACGGGCAGGAGCTGCCGCACTCGCTCGGCCTGGTCTACGAGGAGCTGACCGCGCACCTCGGATTCCTGCGCTCCTGCGACGAGTTCAAGGTGATGGCGCTCGCCTCGTACGGCACCCCCCGGATGCTGCCCGAGCTGCGCCGCTACGTGTATCCCACCGGCGACGGCGGCTTCCACGCCGCGCACGTGCCGTGGAGCGACCTGTGCGTGCCGCGCCATCCGGACGAGCCGTGGAGCCAGGCGCACGCCGACCTCGCCGCCAGTGCCCAGCTCGTCCTGGAGGAGACGCTGCTGGACCTGGCCCGCTGGCTGCACGGCCGCACGCACGACAGCGTGCTGACGCTGGCCGGCGGGGTGGCGCTGAACTGCGTCGCCAACGCGCGGATCGCGCGCGAGGGGCCGTTCGGCCGGGTGTGGGTGCAGCCCGCGGCCGGTGACGCCGGGACCGCGCTCGGCGGCGCGCTGCTGCTGAGCGCCCAGGGCGGCGAGGAGCCCGCGCCGATGCCCGGCGCCGACCTCGGCCGCGGCTGGTCCGACACGGAGCTGGAGGCGTGGCTGCGGACCGCCGCCGTGCCCTTCGAGCGGCCGGCGGACATCGCCGCGACCGTCGCCGAGGCGCTGGCGGAGAACGCCGTCGTCGCGTGGTTCCAGGGGCGTTCGGAGTACGGTCCGCGGGCGCTCGGCCACCGCTCCCTGATGGCGCACCCCGGTCACTCCGCGAATCTGGAGCGGCTCAACGACGTCAAGGGCCGTGAGCAGTTCCGGCCGGTGGCGCCGATGGTGCTCACCGACCGGGCCGGCCGGATCTTCGACGGCCAGCTGCCCAGCCCGTACATGCTCTTCGTGCACGACGTGGCCAAGGAGTGGCGGGAGCGCATCCCGGCCGTGGTGCACGTGGACGGCACCGCCCGTATCCAGACCGTGGACCGGGACGACGAGCCGCTGGTGGCCCGGATGCTGGCGGAGTTCGAGCGGCTGACCGGGCTGCCCGTCGTCGTCAACACGAGCCTGAACACCGCGGGCCGCCCGATGGTGGACGACCCGAGGGACGCGCTGGAGTGCTTCGGTTCCACACCCGTCGACCTGCTGGCCATCGGGCCGTTCGCGGTACGGCGGGACGCGTTCTTCGCCGCCGGGACCCGGTCGGCGCACCGCGCCGAGGTGCTGTCCATCCCGGCCGGGACCGAGGAGGAGGTCGCGCCCACCTCGTACGACCAGTTGGCGCGGCCCGTGCAGGCGCCGGTCGCGGGCAGCGGTGAGGGGGCGGTCCGATGACCTCGCCGACCGCCGCCGACCACGCTGTGGTGATCCCCACCCTCGGGCGGCCCAGCCTGACGGCGTGCCTGCGGGCACTGGCAGAGGCCGAGGGCCCGCCACCGCTCCAGGTGGTGCTGGTGGACGACCGGCCGCTGGACGACTGCACCCCGCTGCCGGCCGAGATCCCCGAGGCGCTGCGCGACCGTACGAAGGTCGTGCCGGGCTGCGCGCGGGGGCCCGCGGCGGCCCGCAACACCGGCTGGCGGGCGGCGGACGCGACGCCGTGGGTGGTCTTCCTCGACGACGACGTGGTGCCCGGACCCACCTGGGGCACGGACCTGGCCGCCGATCTCGCCGCCGCGTCACCGCGGACAGCCGGGATCACCGCGCGCATCGCCGTACCGGTGCCACCGGAGCGCCGGTCCACGGACTGGGAGCGCAACACGGCCGGGCTGGCCACCGCCAAGTGGATCACCGCGGACATGGCGTACCGGCGGGACGCGCTGGAGTCCGTCGACGGCTTCGACGAGCGGTTCCGGCGCGCCTTCCGGGAGGACGCCGACCTGGCGCTGCGGGTCCTGGCGGCCGGCTGGACGCTGGCGGCCGGCACCCGCCGCACCACGCATCCGGTGCGGCCGGCCGGCCGCTGGGTCTCCGTACGGCTCCAGGCGGGCAACGCCGACGACGTCCTGATGACCCGTAAGCACGGCCGGGCCTGGTGGCACCACGCGGACGCGCCGCGCGGCCGGCTGCCGTGGCACCTGGCGGTGACGGCGGCGGCCGGGGCCTCGCTGGCCTGTGCCGTGGCCGGGCGGCGCGGGGCGGCGCTGGCGCTCGCCGGGGCCTGGCTGGGCGGGACGGCGGAGTTCGCGTGGGCGCGGATCGCGCCGGGGCCCCGTACCCGGGACGAGGTGGTCACGATGGCGGTGACCAGCGCGCTCATCCCGTCGGCCGCCGTCGGGCACTGGCTGCGCGGGCTGGTGCGGCACCGCCGGGTGGCGCCGCTGAGCGTCCGGCCGGCGCCCGCCGCGCCGCTGGCCGAGCCGCAGCCGGTTCCGGAGCGGGTGTAGCCCGTGGGCAGGGACAGGGATCAGGGTGCCACGGCGGTCGCCGCTCCGGCGGTGGGCCGCGAGGGGACCGGGCGTCTGTGGCTGTACGCGCCGGGGCGGAGTGCTCCGGCGCGGGTGCCGGTACCGGTGCCCGCGAGGGCGCGGCCGTCCGGCGGCACGGGCCCGCTGGAGGCGGTGCTCTTCGACCGGGACGGGACGCTGGTGGCCGACGTGCCGTACAACGGTGACCCGGCGCTGGTGGAGCCGATGCCCGGAGCGCGCGCGGCCCTGGACGCCGTTCGGGCGTGCGGTCTGGCGGTGGGCGTGGTGAGCAACCAGTCCGGCGTTGCGCGCGGTCTGCTGAGCGGCGCGCAAGTCGCGGCCGTACGGCAGGAAGTCGAGGACCGGCTCGGACCGTTCGGCGTCTGGGCGGTGTGCCCGCACGGGCCCGGTGACGGCTGCGGCTGCCGCAAGCCCGCGCCCGGTCTGGTCCTCGCGGCCTGCGCGTTCCTCGGTGTCTCCCCCGCGCGGACCGCCGTGGTCGGCGACATCGGCGCCGACGTGGACGCGGCGCGGGCCGCCGGCGCGCGCGGGGTGCTCGTGCCGACGCCGGTGACGCGCGCGGAGGAAGTCACGGCGGCGCCGGAGTACGCCTGTGATCTGCCGGGCGCCGTACGGCTGTTGTTGTACGGCCCGGGTGACGGGGAGGGCGCCGTATGAGCACGGCCCCGCGCACCCTCGTCGTGCGGCTGGACAGCGCGGGCGACGTGCTGCTGGCCGGTCCGGCGGTACGCGCCGTGGCGGCGGGCTCCTCGTACACGGCGCTGCTGTGCGGGCCGTTGGGCGAGCGTGCGGCACGGCTGCTGCCCGGGGTGGACGAGGTGATCGTGCACGACGCTCCGTGGGTGGGCCTGCGGCCCGCGCCGGTGGACCGGCAGGTCACGGAGGCGCTGGTGGACACCCTCGCGGCGGGCCGGTTCGACCGGGCACTGGTGCTCGTGTCGTACCACCAGAGCCCGCTGCCCGCGGCACTGCTGCTCAAGCTCGCCGGGATCGGCTGGGTCGCGGCGGACAGCGTGGACTATCCGGGCGCCCTGCTGGACCTGCGGCACCACCGCAGGCCGGAGCGGCACGAGGCCGAGGCCGCGCTGGACCTGGCGCGGGACGCCGGTTTCGCCCTGCCGCCGGACGACGACGGCGCCCTGGGTGTCCTCCCGCCGCCCGACACCACGCCGCTGACCGGCGGCGACCCGTACGTCGTGCTGCACCCGGGCGCCGCCGTGCCGGCCCGCGCGTGGAGCGCGGCGCGGGCGACGCGGGCGGCGGGCGCGCTGAGCGCGGCGGGCCACCGGGTGATCGTCACCGGCGGGCCCGGCGAACGGGACCTGACCGCCGCCGTCGCGGGCGGCCACGCACTGGACCTCGGCGGGCGCACCGACGCCCACCAGCTCGCCGGGGTGCTGGCCCGCGCGCGGGCGGTGGTCGTCGGCAACACCGGTCCCGCACACCTGGCCGCGGCCGTGGGGACGCCCGTCGTCTGCCTGTTCGCGCCGGTGGTCCCGGCGCGGCTGTGGGCCCCGTACGGGGTGCCGCACGTCCTGCTCGGCGACCAGGAGGCGCCGTGCGCGGGCAGCCGCGCCCGGCGGTGCCCGGTGCCCGGCCACCCCTGTCTCGACACGGTCAGCGACACCGCGCTGCTCGCGGCCGTGTCCCGGCTGACCGGCCCCGGCCGGCCGCCGGACGGCACCGTACGCGGCGCGCACCGGACCACCCGCCCGGCCGACCCCCCGCGGAAGAGCGGCACCCGGCCCGCGACCGGGTCCGCCCGGTCCGCTCCCGAATCCGCCCGGTCCGCGACCGACACCGAAAGAGGTGCGACCGTATGAACATCCTGCTCTGGCATGTCCACGGCTCCTGGACGACCGCGTTCGTCCAGGGACCGCACACCTACCTGGTGCCGGTCACCCCGGACCGCGGCCCCGACGGGCTGGGCCGGGCCCGTACCTTCCCCTGGCCCGACTCGGTGGTCGAGCAGACCCCGGCGGAACTGCGGCACGCCCCCGTCGACCTCGTCGTGCTGCAACGGCCGCACGAGGCCGACCTGGCGGAGCGCTGGCTGGGCGGGCGCCGTCCCGGCCGGGACGTACCCGCCGTCTACCTGGAGCACAACGCGCCGGACGGCGACGTGCCGCACACCCGTCACCCGTGCGCCGACCGCGACGACCTGGTTCTCGTCCACGTCACCCACTTCAACCGGCTGTTCTGGGACAGCGGCGGCACCCGTACGGAAGTGATCGAGCACGGCATCGTCGACCCCGGCCACCAGTACACCGGCCGGCTCGCCCGGGCCGCCGTCGTCACCAACGAGCCGGTCCGCCGCGGCCGTACGGTCGGCACCGACCTGCTGCCCGCACTGGCCGAAGCCGCCCCGCTGGACGTCTTCGGCATGCGCACCGACGGGCTCGCCGCACACCTAGGCCTGCCCCCGGACCGCTGCCGCACGGCCGACCTCCCGCAGGCCGAACTGCACGAGGCGATGGCGCAGCGCCGCTTCTACCTGCACCCGGTGCGCTGGACCTCGCTCGGCCTGTCGCTCCTGGAGGCCATGCACCTGGGGATGCCGGTGGTGGCCCTGGCCACCACCGAGGCCGCCGAGGCCGTGCTGCCCGGCACCGGCACCCTCTCCAACCGGCCCGAAATCCTGGCCCGGGCCGCCCGCATGTACCTGGAGGACCCCGACGCGGCGGCCGAGGACGGCGCGCGGGCCCGCCAGGCGGCGCTGGAGCGGTACGGGCTCAAGCGCTTCCTGCACGACTGGGAGCGTGTCCTCACGGAGGTGTCCGCATGACCTCGCCCGACACCTGCCCGCGCCTGTCCGTCGCGCTCGTGTCCGAGCACGCCAGCCCGCTGGCGGTCCTCGGCGGCGTCGACGCGGGCGGCCAGAACGTCCATGTCGCGCGCCTGGCCGGCGCGCTGGCCGACCGGGGGCACCGGGTGACCGTGTACACCCGGCGGGACTCCGCCGAACCGCCGGACGAGGTCGTGCTGCGGCCCGGCGTACGGGTCCGGCACGTCCCCGCCGGACCGCCGCGGCACGTCCCCAAGGACGCGCTGCTGCCGTACATGCCGGCGTTCGGCGACTTCCTCGCCGCCCAGTGGCGGGACCGGGCGCCGGACGTGGTCCACTCGCACTTCTGGATGTCCGGCCTGGCCGCGCTGCGCGCCACCCGCGAACTGGGGCTGCCGCTGGCCCACACGTACCACGCCCTGGGCACCGTCAAGCGGCGCCACCAACGGGACTCCGACACCAGCCCGCGCTCCCGCGTCACCGACGAGACAGCGGTCGGCGAGGGCTGCCACCGGGTGATCGCCACCTGCCGGGACGAGGTCACCGAACTGGGCCGGATGGGCATCACGGCGAGCAAGATAGACGTGGTGCCGTGCGGGGTCGACACAGCGCGCTTCACCCCCGACGGGCCGGCCGCCGACCACGGAACGCGGCGCCCGCTGCTCCTCCAGCTCGGCCGGCTCGTCCCGCGCAAGGGCGCCGAGGTCTCCATCGCCGCGCTGGCCCGGCTGCCCGAGGCCCAGCTCGTCATCGCCGGCGGGCCGCCCGCCGACCGGACGGACCAGGACCCCGAGATACGGCGGCTGCGCGGACTGGCGCGCGCCGCCGGGGTCGCGGACCGGGTGAGCTTCACCGGCGGCGTGCGGTGCGAGGACGTACCGCAGTTGCTGCGCGCCGCCGACGTGGTGCTGTGCCCGGCGGACTACGAGCCGTTCGGCATCGTGCCGCTGGAGGCCATGGCCTGCGGCACACCGGTCGTGGCCACCGCCGTCGGCGGGCAGCTGGACACCGTGTCCGACCCCGACTGCGGGCGGCTGGTGCCGCCCCGCGACCCGGCGGCGCTGGCCCGCGCCGTCGGCGAACTGCTCCGGGACGGCGCGGTACGGGCCGCCTGCGGCGCCGCGGGCCGCCGCCGGGTGCTGGCCCGGTACGGCTGGGAACAGGTCGCGGCCGGCACCGAAGCCGTCTACCTCGGTGTCCTGAGCCCGCGGCCCGCCGCCGTCACCGAGGTGGTGTGACCACCGGCCGCGCGCCCGCTGCCCGGCCGGTCCGGCACCGCGGCCCTCCCCGACTGTCCCTCGTCGCCGTCCAACGCCCTGTCCCCGCCGCAGACGTACGAAGGAGGTGCGGGCCCCAGCGCCACCGGCGCCCCGGGAGCCCGACGACCATGAGCCAACCCCTTGACGCCGCCCACCGCCACTGCCAGTCGCTCCAGGACGCGATAAGCACCCTGCGCCGGAACAGCCTGCGCCGGCTGGCCGAGTGGGGCACCCACCTCGGCACCGTGCTGCCCGTCGGCGGCCGGCTGCTCGCCGCCGGCAACGGCGGCAGCGCCGCCCAGGCCCAGCACCTGACGGCCGAACTGGTCGGCCGCTACCAGCAGGACCGCCCCGCCTACTCCGCCATCGCACTGCACGCCGAGACCTCCAGCGTCACCGCCATCGGCAACGACTACGGCTTCGGGCAGGTCTTCGCCCGGCAGGTCGCCGCACACGGCCGCCCCGGCGACGTGCTCCTGCTGCTGTCCACCTCCGGCCGCAGCGACAACCTGCTGGCCGCCGCCGAGACCGCGCGGGACGCCGAACTGCGGGTCTGGGCGCTGACCGGCCCCCGGCCCAACCCGCTGGCCGACGCCGCCGACGAAGCGGTGTGCGTGGACTCCCCGAGCAGCGCGACCGTCCAGGAGGCGCACTTGATCGCGGTGCACATCCTGTGCGAGCACTTCGACGCCGTCAGCGGCGCGCCCCGGGCCGCACAGGCCGCGGCGGGCGTCCCGTTGGAAGTCGCGGTGGCGGACCGGGACGGCGCGCTGTGAACGCCCGCCGTGCCGACGCGCCCGGGAGGCGGTCATGAGGAACCGTCAGCCTCTGGTGGTCGTGGGTGACGTCCTCCTCGACCGGGACATCGACGGTGACGCCTCGCGCCTGGCGCCGGACGCGCCCGCCCCCGTCGTGGACGTCACCGACGACCGCAGCCGGCCGGGCGGCGCCGGTCTGGCCGCCGCGCTCGCCGCGCGGTCCGGGCGCGAAGTGGTCCTGGTGACCGCGCTGGGCCCGGACCCGGCGAGCGAGGCGGTACGGCGCGCGCTGCGCGGGACCGTACGCCTGGTGGAGATCCCCCTCGAAGGCCGGCTCCCCGAGAAGACGCGGGTGATGGCCTCCGGCCGTCCCCTGGTGCGGTTCGACCGCGGCGGCGGACGGCCGGGCGAGCCCGGCCCCGCGGTGCGCGAGACGCTCGCCGGGGCCCGCGCCGTCCTCGTCGCCGACTACGGGCGCGGTACGGCGGCGGCGGTCCACGGCCTGCTCGCCGAGGTGGCGCGCCGGGTCCCGCTGCTGTGGGACCCGCACCCCAAGGGCGGCACGCCCGTACCGGGGGCGCGGCTGGTCACGCCCAACGCGTCCGAGGCCCGTGCCCTGACCTCCGGCGAGGACCGGTCGCTGCGCGCCTGCGCCGTACGGGGTGCCCAACTGGCCGCCGAATGGCGGGCGGCGGCCGTCGCGGTGACGCTCGGCGTGCGCGGCGCGCTGCTGGCCAGGGCGGGCAGTGACTCGCCGATGCTGGTACCCGCGCCGTACCGGGCCGACGGCGACCCGTGCGGTGCGGGCGACTGCTTCGCCGCCACGGCGGCCGCCGCGCTGGCCGACGGCGCGCTGCCCGAGGAGGCCGTACAACGGGCCGTCGCCGAGGCCGCCGCCTTCGTCGCGGCGGGCGGCGCGGGCAACCGCGCCCTGTGGCGCACCGCTCCGCCACCGGACCGGCCGGCGCCGGAACGGCCCGCCGACCCGTTCGAACTGGCCCGGTCCGTGCAGGCCAGGGGCGGGACGGTGGTCGCCACCGGCGGCTGCTTCGATTTGCTGCACGCCGGGCACGTGGGCCTGCTGGAGAGCGCCCGGCGGATCGGCGACTGCCTCATCGTCTGCGTCAACTCCGACACGTCCGTCACCCGCCTCAAGGGTCCGGGACGGCCGCTCACCCGGGCGGCGGACCGCACCCGCGTCCTGGCCGGGCTGGGCAGCGTCGACGCCGTCGCCGTCTTCGACGAGGACTCCCCCGTCGAACTGCTGCGGCGGCTGCGGCCCGACGTGTGGGTCAAGGGCGGCGACTACTCCGTGGACGCGCTCCCAGAGGCGGCCACCCTGCGCGAGTGGGGCGGCCAGGCGCTCGTCCTGCCCTACCTGGACGGCCGGTCCACGACCGCGCTGGCCCGGCGGGCGGCCCGCGCGGCGGCGCCCGGCCCGGGGTACCGGCCGTGACTGCGCGGACGGCGGAAGCGCCGGACGCCGTGGCCGCGCCGGGCGCCCGGCCGGCGCCCCTGGTGGGCATCGTCATGATCACCCGGGACCGCCGCGAGCGCCTGCTCGGCACGCTGGAGCGGGTGACGCGGCTGCCCGAAGCACCGCCCGTCGTGGTCGTGGACAACGGCTCGTCGGACGGCACCGCGGACGCCGTCCGCGCGCGCTTCCCCGCCGTACGGGTCCTCACCCCCGGCCGCAACCTCGGCGCGGTCGGCCGTACGTACGGTGCCGCCGCCCTCGACACACCGCTCGTCGCGTTCAGCGACGACGACTCCTGGTGGGAACCCGGCGCCCTGGCCCGCGCCGCCGAGGTGTTCGCGGCACACCCCCGGCTGGGACTGGCCGCCGCCAGCACCCTCGTCGGTACGGACGCCGACGCCGACGCCGACCCGCTGAACGCGGTCCTCGCCGCCTCCCCGCTCGGCCGTGAACCCGACCTGCCGGGACCGTCCGTCCTCGGCTTCCTGGGCTGCGCCGCCGTCGCCCGCCGGGACGCCTTCCTGGAAGCCGGCGGCTACCACCCCGTCCTCCACTTCGGCGCCGAGGAGACCCTGCTGGCCATGGACCTCGAAGCACGCGGCTGGGGCGTCGCCTACTGCCCCGCCCTCGTCGCCCGGCACGTGCCCGACGGCGCGGGCGGCGCCCCCCGCCCCGGCCGCACCGCCCGCGTACGCCGCAACGCCCTGCTCACCGCCTGGCTGCGCCGCCCGCTCCGGCACGCCTTCGCGCACACCCTGCGGCTGGCGCTGGACGGCCGTACGGACCCGGAGGCACGCCTCGCCCTGAGCGAGGCGGTACGCCGTCTGCCGGCCGCGCTGGCCCGCCGGCGGCCGTTGCCGGGGCTGGTGGAACGCCGGGTGCGGGCGCTGGAGATGACGCCGTGAGGGGGCCGCGAGGGGGCCACGTGCGGGATCCGTGTGCGGGATCCGTGTGCGGGGGCCACGTGCGGGATCCACGTGCGGGATCCGTGTGCGGGATCCGTGTGCGGGATCCACGCAGTACCCCGAGCGCACCGGCCCGCCGTTGCATCCGCATCGCACCGGCCCGCGGCCGCCCCCTCCGCCGCCCCGCGCCGGAACCCCGGTGCCAGGCATGACCGCACCGACCCGAGGAAACCTCCCGTGACCGATCCGCGCACCACCGTCATCGTCATCACCCGCAACCGCAGCGACGATCTGCTGCACACCCTCGACCGGCTCGCCGAACTGCCGGAGAAGCCGCCCGTCGTCGTGGTGGACAACGGTTCCACGGACGGCACCGCGTCCGCCGTCCGCCGCCATCCCCTCGCGCCGCGGCTCATCCCGCTGGCGCACAACGCCGGGGCGGTGGGCCGCAATCTGGCCGCGCGGGTGGCGGCCACGCCGTACCTCGCGTTCTGCGACGACGACTCGTGGTGGGAGCCCGGCGCCCTGGCCGGGGCGGCCGACCTGCTGGACGCGTACGGGCGGCTGGGCGCGGTGACCGCGCGCATCATGGTCCACCCGCACCCGGACGCCCCGGAGGCGGGCGCCGCGCCCGGCGCCGGCCCGGATGAGCCCGTCGAGGACCCGATCGTCCAGGAGCTGCGGCACTCCCCGCTGCCCGCCCCTTCGTGGCTGCCGGGGCCGGCGCTCGGCTCGTTCCTCGCGGCGGCCACGGTGCTGCGCGCCGACGCCTTCCGGGCGGCGGGCGGCTTCTCGCCCCGGCTGGTCCTGGGCGGCGAGGAGGAGCTGCTCGCCGCGGACCTCGCGGCCGACGGCTGGTGGCTGGCGTACGCCGACCGGCTCACCGTCCACCACCGGGCGTCGCCGCACCGCGACGCGACCCTGCGCCGGCGCCAGGGCATCCGCAACACCCTGTGGTTCACCTGGCTGCGCAGGCCGCTGCCGGCCGCCGTGCGCCGGACGCGGGTGCTCGCCTCGACGGTGCCCAGGGACGCGGTGTCCGTAAGGGCGTTCGCCGAGGCCGCCGGCGGTCTGCCGTGGGTGCTGCGGGAACGGCGCCCGCTGCCGCGGGAGGTGGAGAGCCGGCTGCGGCTGCTGGAGGCGCCGCAGCGGGAGTCGACGGCCCGGCGGTACTGCGGCTGAGCCGGTCCGTGCGCCTGCCGGGGCCCCGGACAGCGCGACGCCGGCCGTCGTGCCCCGTGGGGGCGAGCGCGACGGCCGGCGTCCGGAGCCGAACGGGCGGTGCGGTTACTTCTCGCCGACCTTCAGCAGCTTGTTGGGCGTGCCCTCGCTCGCGTTCTTGATCTTGTCGGGCGTGGCGCCGTCGGTCAGCGCCGCGGCGACCGCGTCCGGCTTGGCGTCCTGGTGGCCGCTCAGGTAGACCGCGGCGGCACCCGCGACGTGCGGGGTGGCCATGGACGTACCGGAGATGGTCTTGGTGCCCTGGTCGCTGTCGTTCCAGGCCGAGGTGATGTCCGAACCGGGCGCGTAGAGGTCCACCGCGCTGCCGAAGTTGGAGAAGTCGGACTGCTCGTCGGTGCCGGTGCTGGAGGCGACCGTGATGGCCTCCTTGACCCGCGCCGGGGAGCCCTGGCCCGCGTCGGTGGACTCGTTGCCCGCCGCCACGGCGAAGGTGACGCCGGCGGCGACCGCCTTCTGGACCGCCGCGTCCAGCGCCTCGTCGGCGCCGCCGCCCAGCGACATGTTCGCCACCGAGGGGCCCTTGTGGTTCTTGGTCACCCAGTCGATGCCCGCGACGACCTGCTCGGTGGAGCCGGAGCCCTGGTCGTCCAGCACCCGGACGGCCACGATCTTGGCCTTCTTGGCGACGCCGTGCGCCTTGCCGGCGATGGTGCCCGCGACGTGGGTGCCGTGGCCGTTGCCGTCGGTGGCGTCGTTGTCGCCGTCGACCGCGTCGAAGCCGGAGGAGGCGCGGCCCTCGAAGTCCTGGTGCGTGGTGCGCACACCGGTGTCGATGACGTACGCGGTGACGCCCTCACCCGCGCTGTCGGGGTAGGTGTACTTCTTGTCGCCCTGGGTGTCGGCCTGGTCGATGCGGTCCAGGCCCCACGACGGCGGGTTCTCCTGGGTGCCGTCGATGTGGAACTTCTTGTTCTGCACGACCTTGTCGACGGCCGGGTCGGCGGCCAGACGACGGGCCTCCTCGGCGCTGAGGCCGGTGGCGGAGAAACCGTTCAGCGCGGCCGAGTAGGTCCGCTTGACCTCGCCGCCGTACTTGCCGGCCAGATCCTTGTTCTGCTCCGCCTGGACCCCGGCGCTGCGCACCGTGTTCTCAGGGTTCTTCAGCATGACGATGTAGCTGCCGCTGACGGCGCCCTTGGCCTCGGCGCCGTAGATCTTGCCCTCGGCGGGCGACGCGCCCGCGGTGACCGCGGTGACCGTGGCGATACCGGTCGCGGCGACCACGGCGGTTATCGCGGTGACGAGCCGCTTCTTGCTGGAACGCTTGTGAGCGTGAGCCATTCGAGGGTTCTCCTCGTTCGGGAAGTGTGGGGGGAAAGCGTTGCGCAACAGCCCGGACGGACAAGAAGATCTCCGCCGGGCTGGCTCGAAACCCTGTCGGATTGACGGGGTCAATTCAAGGCCGACCGGGCGTTGTGAGATAAGCAACAAGCCTGCGTAATTGCAAACGGCCACAGAAGGGGCCAAATACACGCCGGGGCTGCTCGACGGTACGTCAACTCCGTTCACAAAGCGGCAACATGACGCAGGTCAGGCGCGGTACGGGCATCGAAGTTACCGACGGTACGGAGCGTGGCGTGGCGAAGTGCGGAAAAACCCGCCGCTACGGGGAACAGTCGGGCGATCACCCCCGCCACCGCCGCACTTCTTCACAGATCAACAATCCCCGGCCGACGCTCCCGCAATCCTCGGCATAACACTTCCGAGGCGTGGCATCACTCACTCGCGACCACATACCCGGCCGAACACTGACCGACCCCCGGCCGAATCCGCCTTGTACGCAACGCAATTCCCCCGGCACAGCGGGCGACAAGGCACCCGCCCGCGAAGCCCACTTCTCGTCACTCTTATTGGGAATGTTGGCAATGCACCGATATTCCGGCACAGAACGCCCGCCGGACTCCTCAGCGCTGATACCGCGCCAGCACCAGATTGCCGTCGTGGACCAGCCGCTCGCGCAGTTCGTCCAGGCCGACGGCGCCGCTGTAGTACTCCTGGAAGGCCGGTGTCGCGATCTTGTCCTTCCACTCCGGATAGCCCCGCACCGACTGCGCGGGGGCGGCGCGCAAGGTACCGGCCAGCGCGGTCCCCGTCGACCAGCCGTAGCGGTCCGTGTGGAGTTCCGGGGCCTTCAGCGCCTCCCGGCCGGTCGGCAGCATCCAGTCGCCGAGCGCGAGCCGCACCATGTTGGGCGGCCTCAGCAGGAAGTCGACGAAGGCCATCGCCTCCTCCTTACGGGGACAGTCCGCCGCGATCGACAGCGTCTGCGGGCTGACGCCCTGTTCGCCGCCGCCGGTGCCGCCGGGCGCGGGCAGCACCACCCACTCGAACTCCTTCGGGGCCTGCTGCACGATCTGCTGGCGGTAGGAGAAGCCGAGCGGCAGGATCGCGTACCGGCCGGCGAAGAAGCCGGGCAGCGTGTCGGCGCCGCCCATGCCCAGCGTCGTACGGGCCGCGCTGCGGGCGACGTTAACCTGGTCGTGGACGGCGCGCGGCACCACCTGGTCGGCGGCGTCGAACCGTACCTCGGCCTTGCCGTCCGGGCGGCGCCGGAAGATCCGGCCGCCGGTGGACAGGGCCAGGTTGAGGGTGACGGACACCGGCTCCTTCAGCGGCCAGGCGACGCCGTACCCGCCGCCCGTCAGCTCCTTCGCCACCTCCCCGAACTCCTCCCACGTCCACGGCTCGCGCACCGTCGGCACCCGTACGCCGGAACGCCGCAGCCGCACCCGGTCGGCGATCAGGACGCGGGGCTCCTGGAGGAAGGGGATGCCGTACACCCGGCCGCCGAAGGTGCCCGACTCCCAGCTGTGCCGCGGGATGTCGTCCTTGAGGCGCCGGGGCAGCAGGCCGGTCAGGTCGGCGAGGTGGCCGCCGTAGGCGAAGTCGGCGAGGTCGTCGGAGGCGTCGTGGATGATGTCCGGCGCCTCGCCGCCCTCGAAGGAGGTGAGCAGCTGGTCGTGGACGGTGGGCCAGGCGCCCTGGACGTACTGGACGGGGATGTCCGGATGCCGGCGGTTCCACTCCGCGACCAGTTGCTTGTTGGCGTCGACGGACTCCTTCTGCCAGGCCAGCGACTGGAAGCGGAGCACGCCCCGGTCGTCGCCACGGCCTCCGCCGCCCGAACAGCCGGACAGCAGAGCAGCGGCGGGCACCGCCGCGGCGGCGGCGAGCACGGTACGGCGGCGCGGGCCGCCGGGAGCGGCCATCAGTGCTTCACCGCCCCGGCCAGCATGCCGCCGGTGATCCGGCGCTGGATGACGGCGAAGAGCACCAGGCCGGGCAGCGTGGCGAGCAGGGCCGCCGCGGCGAGCGGGCCGAGGTCGGCGACACCCTCGGCCCCGAGGAAGTGGGTCAGGACGACCGGCATCGTCTGCTTCTCCGGTGATTTGAGCAGGACGAGCGCGAAGAAGAACTCGTTCCATGCGGTGATGAAGGCGAACAGGCCGGTGGCGACGATGCCGGGCATCAGCAGCGGTCCGGTGACCGAGACCAGGATGCGCAGCCGGCCCGCGCCGTCCACCGCCGCGGCCTCCTCCAGCTCCGGCGGTACGGCCCGGACGTAGCCGGTCAGCATCCACAGCGCGAACGGCAGCGACCACACCACGTACACCAGGACGAGTCCGGCCCGGGCGTCGACCAGGTGGAGGGCCTTCAGGACGAGAAAGAGCGGGATGATCACCAGGACCAGCGGGAACGCCTGGCTGACCACGACCCAGCCGGTCGCCGCCCGCGCGAAGCGGGTGCGGCGGCGGGCGAGGACGTACGCCATGGGCGTCGCCAGGACGATCGCCACCAGCGCCGAGACCGCGGCCGCGAGCAGGCTGTTGCCGGCGGCCTGGAGCAGCGGCTGCTCGTCGAAGGCGGTACGGAAGTTGTCCAGCGTCGGCGCCCGGGGGATCCAGGTGGGGTGGACGCTGCCCAGTTCGCGGGGCGGCTTGAAGGCGGTGGAGACCAGCCAGAGGAAGGGGAACGCGAGGAAGGCCAGGTAGCAGAGGAGGGCGAGGTACTGCCCGGCCCGGCCGATGCTCCGCCGGGTGGCCGGGTCACGCGGGGTGGCCGGCCGGCACCCTGCGGCCGAGGACTTCCGGGTCACCGTCACTGTTCCTCCTCCCCCTCGCCTCGCAGCCGCCGTGACAGGTAGACGGCCAGCAGGACCGCGATCAGCGCGACCATCGCCAGCCCCATCGCGGCGGCGTACCCGAACTGTCCGTACCGGAACGCCTCCTCGTACGCGAACAGCATCGGCAGCCGGGTGCGGCCGCCCGGGCCGCCGTCGGTCAGTACGAAGACCAGCGCGAAGGAGTTGAAGTTCCAGATGAAGTTGAGCGCCGAGACGGCCAGCGCGACCGGCTTGATCGCGGGCCAGGTGACCGTGCGGAACCGGCGCCAGGCCCCGGCCCCGTCCATCGCGGCGGCCTCGTGCAGTTCACGGGGGACGTTCTGGAGCCCGGCGAGGAGGGTCACCGTGGTCTGCGGCATGCCCGCCCAGACGCCCACGACGATCACGGCGAGCAGGGCGGTGGCCGTGCCGCTCAGCCAGTCCCGGCCCTCGTCCGGGCCCAGTCCGAAGCTGCGCAGCGTCTCGTTCAGCACACCCGCGTCCGGGTGGTAGACCAGCCGCCACATGATGCCCACCACGACCTCGGGCATCGCCCACGGGATGATCGCCAGCGCGCGGGCCAGCCAGCGCAGCCGCAGCTCCTGGCCGAGCAGCAGCGCCAGCCCGAGGGCGAGGAAGAACTGCGGGACCGTGACGCCCAGCGCCCACACCAGCCCGACCCGGAACGAGTCCCAGAACAGGGTGTCCTGGAGCAGGTCGGAGAAGTTGAGCAGGCCGACCCACCGGGTGGCCTGGGTACGTCCCGACTGCGCGTCGGTGAACGCCAGCCCGATGCCGTACAGCAGCGGGCCCACACTCAGCACCAGGATCGGGATCAGCGCGGGCAGGATCAGGAACCAGGTGCCGTGCCCGTGACCGCGCTCGCTCCCGGGCCCGCGCCCATGACCGCGCCTGGGCACCGGCCGGTCCCCAGCCCCCGGCACCGGCCCCGCGCCCGCTCCTCTCGTACTCGTACGCGCCTGCCCCCGTACGGGACCGTCTCGACCCAACGCGACTCCCCGCATCTGTACACCCAGGACGGCTGCGACCACCACGAACAGGCCGCGCGTCCCCGGGCGGAACGGGCCGGACGGCCGCCGTCATCGTCGTGACGCCGCCCGACGCAGTCAAGCACCCCACCGGAAGTCCGGGTCCACGCAGACCTGCGAGACTGATACCGATCACGCACCGCAGGAGGCGCCCCGATGACCGCACCGAGCACCACTCCGTTCACGGAGGCGCACGCCCGGGACGTCCTGGCCGCGGCAGGCCGGCCCGACATCGCCGCCGACGCCCGGCTGCTCTCGCTCGGCGAGAACGCGGTCTTCGCCACCGGCGGCGACGGCCCGGTCGTACGGGTCGGGCGCAGCGCCGAACTGCTGGAGCGCGCCGAGCGGGAGCTGCGCGTCGCCGTGTGGCTGGCGGATCAGGGCGTACCGGCCGTGCGCGCGGCCGAGCCGGCGGCCCGCTTGGTGAACGGGCACCCGGTCACCTTCTGGGAGCGGCTGCCCGACCCCGTACGCCCCGCCGGACCGGCCGACCTGGCAGCCCTGCTGCGGCTGGTGCACACGCTGCCGGAACCGCCGTTCGCCCTCCCCCGGCGGGAACTGCTCGGCGGTGTGGAGCGCTGGCTGCGGCTGGCCGGCGACGCGGTCTCGGCGCGGGACGCCGATTACCTGCGGGGCCGCCGCGACGCGTTCGCCGCTGCCGCCACCGCGCTGGAACCGCATCTGCCGCGCGGCCCGGTCCACGGTGACGCGCTGACCCGTAACGTCCATGTGGGCCCCGAGGGCCCGGTGCTCGTGGATCTCGAAACCTTCTCCTCCGATCTGCGGGAACACGATCTCGTGGTGATGGCGCTCAGCCGGGACCGCTACGGCCTGCCCGCCGCGGCGTACGACACGTTCGTGCGGATCTACGGCTGGGACGTCCGGGACTGGGAGGGCTGCGCGGTGCTGCGCGGCTCGCGGGAGACGGCCAGCTGTGCCTGGGTCTCCCAGCACGCTCCCGGCAACCCCGCCGCCCTCAACGAATTCCGCCGCCGCATCGCCTCCCTGCGCGAGGGCGACACCACCGTCCGCTGGTACCCCTTCTGACGGCCGGCCCCGCCCCCTACCCCTACCCCTGTCCCGGCCCGGACAGATCGAGCTCCAGCTCCTCGGGGCGCTCCCGCGTCCGCTGGTACGGAATGAGCGGCCAGGCCGCCTCGACTATCGCCGCCGGGTCACCGGAGCGGCGCAGATACTTCTGGAACGAAGCTGCCTGCTCGGCAGCCGCCTCCTCCTGAAGGGCGTGCAGCGCGGCGAGGGCCGTCCCGGCCACCTCCGGATGCCGCTCGCCGATCCGGCGCGCCACAGCGGCCGCGGCCACCGCGTCCGCGCCCGCTTCGTGTGCCGACTCCAGCGGGACGCCGTAGTGCCGGCAGAGGGCCTGGAGGGTCCGCTTGCCCTTGCGGTAGCGGTCCACGTGCTTGTCCAGCACCAACGGGTCGATGACCGGGGCGGGCTGCCGGCCGAGCCGCTCGGCCAGGGTCGGCAGGCCGTACCGCCGGCATTCGCGGTCCAGCAGCGAGAGGTCGTAACGCGCGTTCATCACCACGAGCGGGAGACCCGCCTCCAGCGCCGCGGCGAGCGCGGTGGCTATCTGCTCGACCCCCTCCGCCGCCGCCTGGCCGTGCGCTCGCACATGAGCGGTCGTCATCCCGTGTATGGCCGCCGCCTCCTCGGGCACCGGCACGCCGGGATCGAGCAGCCAGGTGTCCCGCAGGGCCTCCCGGCCGTCCGCGTCCAGCCTTATCAGCGCGGCGGTGACGATGCGGTCCCGCTCCACGTCCGTGCCGGTGGTCTCCAAGTCGAAACTGACGAGCAGCCCTTGATGCCAGCCCATGACGGCCTCCTTCGGTGTTGCTTCCCCCGTGTTCCCCTACTCTCCCACGCGACACTGACAACGCCTCGGCTCCGCCCGCTCCCCGGCGGCCGGACGCCCCGGGCGGGCCGCCCTCACGACACCGGCCGCGAGTCCGCCCACACGTTCTCGAACTCTTCCCGGTACGTCTCGAAGAGGCCGTGGTCGTCGTCCCGGTCCGGGTCCTGGCGCAGCACCTCGCGGCCGCCGCCGCGCAGGACGAGGACCGGGGACTCCATGCCCCGGCTGCGCCGGAGGTACGGCTGGACGACGGCCACGCCGTCCGGGCCGTCGCCGTCCACCAGGTAGGCGGTGAAGCGGGGCGTCTCGTCGAAGACCTGGATCTCGAAGGCGCCGGGGTCGTGCAGCCGGGCCCGTACCCGCCGCATGTGCAGGATGTTCATCTCGATGGAACGGCTCATCTCGCCCTTCTTGAGACCCAGTTCCCGCTCGCGGCGGCGGACCGCGCTGCTGGCGGGGTTGAGGAAGAGGAGCCGGACCCGGCAGCCGGACTCCGCGAGGCGCACCATGCGGCGTCCGGAGTAGTTCTGCACGAGGAGGTTGAGGCCGATGCCGATGGCGTCCAGGCGCCGGGCGCCGCCGAAGAGGTCCTCGGCGGGCAGCTGCCGCTGGAGGCGTACCCGGTCGGTGTGGACGCCGACGACGTCCGCGTACCGGTCGCCGACGAGGTCCTCCACGGCGTCGATGGGCAGCCGCCCGGCGGTGCGGGTGCCGATACCGGAGCCCAGTATCTCCAGCAGCCGGGCGGAGGCCCTCTCCGCCTGGGCGAGGACGGTGCCGGTCAGGGCGCGGTTGCGGGAGACGATGTTGCGGGCCACCTCCAGCTCGTCGAGGGCCAGCTCCACCTCCCGCCGGTCGTCGAAGTACGGCTCGAAGCAGGGCCAGTGCTGGACCATCAGCTCGCGCAGCTGCGGCAGGGTCAGGAAGCTGAGGATGTTGTCGTCGGCGGGGTCGAGCAGATAACCCTTGCGGCGGCTGACCTCGCGGACCGCGACCGCCCGCTGGACCCATTCCTGGCCGGTGGGGCCGGCCGCGGCGATGACCCATTCGTCACCGTGCACCGGTTCGTAGACGGGCAGCAGCACGGCCGCCACGACGGCCCGCAGCCGCTGTTCGACGAGGTTCAGCCAGATGTAGGCGCGCCCGGCCCGCCGGGCGCGGGTGCGCACCTCGCTCCAGGCCTCGGCGCCCCAGTCCAGCTCCGCGCCGATCTCCATCGGCCGGGCCAGGGACACCGCCCCGGGCGGGGCGTCGACGGAGCCGCCCTCGTGTCCCTCGTGACTGTCCTGGCCGTCCTGGCCGTCGTCACCAGGGGGCAACTCCAGCCCGCCCGAGCTCACCTGCGCACCGCCTTCCGAACCCCCGTGCCAACGATCAAGGCAGACTACTGCGGGTCCGGGAGGCGGTGCAGCAGGATGGATCGAGTCCCCGGCCAACTCCCCTTATTCGACGTGACCGTTGTGTCCGGAAAGCTCGGGCGGAGTGAGCGGATTCATAGCGGTGACGTCCCGGGGGGCGAGCTGGAAGCCCTGCCAGTGCACCGGCATGGGCTCCTGGTCCTCGTCCCGGGCGATGTGGTGGTACCCGATGTTGACCCACGCGACGGGGTGGCGGAGCGGCTGTCCGTTGACCCACCGGTCCACGCTGGTGCCCGCGCCGGCTCCGCAGTTCGCCAGGTTGTTGCTGGCGAACTGCTCACACTTGTTGTACTCGGTGAAGTACACGTCGTGCCGGGTGAAGGCGCGTCCGGTGTACTTGCTGGACCGACCGGGGACGATCTCGTACGACCGCGGATGACCGTCCTTGTTCTGCCCGATGTTGCTGACCACCCGCCACCAGCGGGTCGGCCCGGCGTCCCCCGCCAGTTCCTTGGCCACCGGGGTGCGGACCGTCTTCGTCTTGGGGGTCAGCGCGCCGCTCTGCGCGGTGGTCGTCGAGTCGAACTGCTCGACCCGGTTGGCCGACGACCCGTCCAGCCCGAAGTTCAGCCGCCAGAAGACGTTGTGGCTGTGGCTGGTGGCGTAGTCCTTGGCGCCCTTGCCGATCGGCCAGCCGCGCCCGTCGCCCGCGTCGTAGTCGGCGGGTGAGAGTGTGCCGGTCGCTCCGACCTGCATGTTGATCGTGCCGTCGGCGGAGAAGCGCCACTCGACGATGTACTCGTACCATCCGGTCTTGTTGACCGTGTAGACGAGCAGGTCCTTGCCCTGGAGCTGCTGGATCTTGGTGGTCTCGCCGGGGTAGCGGCCCAGGCGGTAGGCGTGCCCGCGGGCCCGGGTGGTGACGCACAGTCCGTTGACGTCGGGGTGGTCCGGGTCCCAGGCGCCCGGCACCTTGACCGATTTGATGGTGCCGCCGGGACACTCGCCCGGGTCCAGCGTCTGGAGCCCCTGGGCGAAGCTCTGGCCGGTGAGGTCGTCGTACTCGTTGCCGCCGTCGTCGTAGGGGACGTGGATCTGCGCCAGGTTCGCGCTGGTCAGCACCTGGATCGGGCGGGGCTCGCTCTTGGGCTGGTACGAGACGTTGTCCAGAACCAGCCCGGCGTTGGCGTCGTAGTGCCAGCACATGCGCCAAGTGGTGCCGGCTTCGAGGGTCTGCGTGATGCTGTACGGGGTACTGCACCCTGCGGCGGTGGCCGCGGGCGGGGACGCCGGGAACGCCGGAGAAACAGCCTGGGCGGCGGCCGGTCCGCTCGTCAGGGCGGCCGTACCGAGCAGCAGCGGCGCGGCGAGCAGTGCGGCGCGCCGGAGCCGTGCACGGTGGGTACGGACGTGGGTACGGGCAGGGACACGGTCGCGGCCGTGGCCGACGCGGGCACGGCGGAAGGGTCTTGCGTGCATGGAAACGCTCCTGTACGGCAGTGGGACACGAGCTTCGGAGTACGCGGGTGCGTGGTGCTGCACGGTTGCCGCCGGCCGGCGGCCGGCCCGCGGCGGGCCGGGGCGCCGTACCGGGGCACGCGCGGGCGGCTCAGCCGAGCCGGCCGACCGTGCGGGCGCTCAGGTCGACCACATAGCGCCGGGTGTCGATCCACTGGCCGTCGCGCACCTTGGTGAAGAGCCGGACGCAGCGGTGCTCCCCACAGGCGCGCAGCCCGGCCGGGGCCGGTCCTTCCGCCTCTCCCCGGTAGACGAAGCCCCGCACGGCCAGCTGGCCGGGACCGGTCAGCTCCTTGCCGGTGGCGTGTTTGTAGTCCTCCCGCAGCCCCGCGCCCTCGGGCGCGGCGATCAGCAGCCCGGCCGCGGCCTCGCTCTCGGCCCGGTTGGGCGGCGGCTGCACCCCGTGCCGGCTGTCGGTCTTCTCCACCTTTCCGGTCGTCAGGTTGACGGTCTTGGTCACGTACGCGTCGGACCGGTAGTCGTAGAACGACACGTTCGCCCGGCGCGGCGGGTCGGCGAGGCCGGTCTCGTCCGGGCCCAGCTCGGCCAGACCGGTGGTCAGCCGCTCCGGGCCCGCTCGGCCCTTGACGTCCTCGGTCGCGCCGCGGAACGTACGGGGCGTGGCGAGGGCCTGGGCCCGCGCGACCTCGTCGTCCGTGAGCGGGTCCCGGCCGACGCCCGTGCTGCCCTCCTCCGGCGCGCGTTCCACCGCTCCCGGCCGTACCTGCGACGCCTGGCCGGTTCCTGCGCCCGGCCCTTCGGCCGCGGCCCGGCTCCCCCCGCCGGCCGCCCCCGCGTCCCCTGGCAGGGTCACCGCGGCCAGTACGGCGGTACCCGCCAGCGCCGCGGCCGCGCCCGCCACCAGCTTGCCCAGGTGGCGGTGCATCAAGTTGCGCACAGTTCCCCCCTGCTGCCTCATGGTGCTCAGCACATATCGGTCGTCCTGTACGACGATCCGACTTCACCGCGGGTTGCCCGCCTTTCGGCGCAGATCGCGCGAAAAACCAGCCGTATTGGGCAGGTTGGAACACGAGACGATCGCAGCACCGTACGCAGCAAACGAACACGGCGACGCATGACCGCCGTGATGCCTCAAGGCTTCGCGGCGCCCATCGAGGAAGTGGAAGAGTCGACGTATGCAGGTCTGGCCGGGACAGATGTATCCCCTGGGTGCCACGTACGACGGTGCGGGCACCAACTTCGCGGTGTACTCCGAGACGGCGGAACGCATCGAGCTGTCACTGCTGCACGACGACGGCTCGGAGACCGCCGTCGAACTGCGGGAGACCGACGCGTTCGTACGGCACGCCTACCTCCCCGGGATCATGCCGGGGCAGCGGTACGGCTTCCGCGTGCACGGCCCGTACGAGCCGGAGCGCGGTGACCGGCACAACTCCGCCAAGCTGCTGCTGGACCCGTACGCGAAGGCGGTCAGCGGCAGCATCGACTGGGACGAGGCGGTGTACGGCTACCACTTCGGCAAGCCGGACAGCCGCAACGACCTCGACTCGGCGCCGCACACGATGACGTCGGTCGTGATCAACCCGTACTTCGACTGGGGCGACGACCGCCCGCCCCGCACCGACTACCACGAGACGGTGCTCTACGAGGCCCACGTCAAGGGCCTGACCATGCTCCACCCCGACCTGCCGGACGACCTGCGCGGCAGTTACGCGGCGCTGGCGCACCCCGCGGTCATCGAGCATCTGACCGAGCTGGGGGTCACGGCACTGGAGCTGATGCCGGTCCACCAGTTCGTGCACGACCACCGGCTGGTGGACGCCGGGTTGGCGAACTACTGGGGCTACAACACCATCGGCTTCTTCGCCCCGCACAACGCGTACGCGTCCTGGGGCGACCGCGGGCAGCAGGTGCTGGAGTTCAAGTCGGCGGTACGGGCGCTGCACGAGGCCGGTATCGAAGTCATCCTCGACGTCGTCTACAACCACACCGCCGAGGGCAACCACCTCGGCCCGACGCTCTCCTTCCGCGGCCTGGACAACGCCTCCTACTACCGGCTGGCCGACGATCCCCGCTACTACATGGACACCACCGGTACCGGCAACTCGCTGCTGATGCGCAGCCCGCACGTCCTCCAGCTCATCATGGACTCGCTGCGCTACTGGGTGACGGAGATGCGGGTGGACGGGTTCCGCTTCGACCTGGCGGCAACGCTGGCCCGGCAGTTCCACGAGGTGGACCGGCTGTCCTCGTTCTTCGACCTGGTGCAGCAGGACCCGGTGGTCAGTCAGGTCAAGCTGATCGCCGAACCGTGGGACGTGGGTGAGGGCG
Source organism: Streptomyces paromomycinus (assembly GCF_003865155.1). Classification (NCBI taxonomy): domain Bacteria; kingdom Bacillati; phylum Actinomycetota; class Actinomycetes; order Kitasatosporales; family Streptomycetaceae; genus Streptomyces; species Streptomyces paromomycinus. The sequence goes on from NZ_BHZD01000001.1 coordinate 2,196,990, forward strand.
GCTACCAGGTGGGGAACTTCCCGCCGCTGTGGACCGAGTGGAACGGCAAGTTCCGCGACACCGTACGGGACCTGTGGCGCGGCGAACCGCGCACCCTCGCCGAATTCGGCTCCCGGCTGACCGGCTCCTCCGACCTCTACCAGGGTGACGGGCGGCGCCCGCTGGCCTCCGTCAACTTCGTCACCTGCCACGACGGCTTCACCCTGCGCGACCTGGTCAGCTACGACAACAAGCACAACGAGGCCAACGGCGAGGACAACCAGGACGGCGAGAGCTTCAACCGGTCCTGGAACTGCGGGACCGAGGGACCGACCGACGACCCGGTGGTCCAGGAGCTGCGGGCCCGCCAGATGCGCAACTTCATCGCCACGCTGCTGCTGTCGCAGGGCGTGCCGATGCTCAGCCACGGCGACGAGTTCGGGCGCACCCAGGACGGCAACAACAACGCGTACTGCCAGGACAATGAGCTGGCGTGGGTGCGGTGGCCGGGGTCGGAGACGGGGTCGGGATCGGCATCAGAATCAGGATTGGGATCAGGATCAGGATTGCGATCAGGATCGGGATCGGCTGAAAACGTACCGAGTGCGGACGGCTCGGGCGCCACCGCCGACCCCGGCACGGAGGCCGACGGCAACCCGGCCGACGCCCCCGCCGACGCCCCCGCCGACATCTCCGACACGGACATCCAAGAGCCGCAGGAGCAGGCCGCCGTCCGCGAGGAGGACCGGGAGATGCTGGCCTTCGTCCGGCAGATGGTGTGGCTGCGGCGCGACCACCCGGTCTTCCGCCGGCGCCGCTTCTTCCACGGCCGGCCCATGGAGGGCACCCACGACGAGCTGTCCGACATCGCCTGGTTCACCGCGGAGGGCGAGGAGATGCGGCAGCGCGACTGGCAGGCCGCGCACGCCAAGTCGCTGACGGTCTTCCTCAACGGCAGCGCGATCACCGAGCCGGGACCGCGCGGCGAGCGGATCACCGACGACTCCTTCCTGCTGATGTTCAATGCGCACGGCGACGACCGGGAGTTCACCGTGCCCGTCGACCACGGCCGCCAGTGGCAGGCGGTCGTGGACACCGCCCATCCGGAGGTCGTGGCCGACGGCGGCGGCCTCAAGGCCCAGGCCGGCGACCAGCTCACGCTGCCCGGCCGCAGCATGCTGGTGCTCCAGCGGCCTGCCTGAGGCGTCCCGGGGCCCGGCCCGGTCGTGCGAGGCCGGGGGACCGCCTGCGTACGACGGCTCCCCGGCCCCGCCGGAGCGGCCGCGCGTGTACGGCGCACGGCACCCGCGTCCGGTCCGGGTACGCCACTGGCCGTACGCCCGGCTCCGCCATTGCAGTGGATCCTGCCGGTTCCGTACGACCGGTTCCGGCAGCCGTACGGCGTAGTACGGGTGTCCCGGTGCCGCGGCGGTCAGGTCGCGCAGGTCCCGGGCATGCATCCGTACGGCGGTACCCCGCCCCGTGCCGGCCGTTCCGGGGCCGACGGCCTCCCGTCCGGCGCGCCCTTCGCGGCCGGACCGGTGAAACAACAAGCCGTCCGGCGGGTACGGGTGTTCCCATGACGGCCGATTCCAGTGCGCCAGCCACCGCCACTGCGCCCCCCACCGCCACGTACCGGCTCCAGCTCCAGCCGGACCTGCCCTTCGCCGCGGCCGAGAAGGCCGTGCCGTACCTCGCCGCGCTGGGCGTCTCCCACCTCCACCTCTCCCCCGTGCTGGAAGCGGTGCCCGGGTCCACGCACGGCTACGACGTGGTGGACCACTCGGTGGTACGGGCCGAGCTGGGCGGCGAGGAGGGCCTGCGCGCGCTGGCCGCGACAGCCGCGGCGCACGGACTGCGGCTGGTGGTGGACACCGTGCCCAACCACATGGCCGTCCCGGCGCCGGAGTCGCTCAACGCGCCGCTGTGGGCGGTGCTGCGGGACGGCCCCTCGTCCCCGCACGCCCGCTGGTTCGACATCGACTGGGACGGCGGGCACGGCGGACGGGTGCTGCTGCCGGTGCTGGGCGGACGGCTGGGGGACGAACTGGGGAACATCCGGGTCGACGGCGACGTACTGCGCTATCACGACCACGCCTTCCCCGTCCGGCCCGGCACCGAGCGGCTGCCGCTGCCCCGCCTGCTGGACGCCCAGTGGTACCGCCTCGCCTGGTGGCGGCTGGCCCGCAGCGAGATCAACTACCGGCGGTTCTTCACCATCTCGGAACTGATCGGCGTACGGGTCGAGGACCCGGAAGTCTTCGACGCGACCCACGCCACGATCCTGCGGCTGCTGCGCGAAGGCGTGGTCGACGGACTGCGCATCGACCACCCGGACGGCCTGGCCGCCCCCGGCGACTACCTCACCCGGCTGCACGCCGCCACCGGTGGCCGCTGGACGGTGACCGAGAAGATCCTGACCGGCCGGGAGCAACTGCCGCGCGGCTGGCGGTGCGCGGGCACCACCGGCTACGACGCGCTGCGCCACCTCGACGGCCTGTTCGTCTGCCCGCTCGGCTCCGGGCGCCTGTTCAGCGTCTACCGCGACTTCGTCGCCCCGCTCGCGGACGCGGGCGGCGACTGGGAGGAAACGGTACGCCGCGCCGCCTACGAGGTGGTCACCCACGACCTCGCGGCCGAGGTCGAACGGCTGGTGCGCACCGCGGGCCGGATCAGCGACCGGGCGTCCCACCAGGGCGACCACGCGCCGTGGGCGCTGCGCACCGCCATCCGTGAACTGCTGGTCCGGCTGCCCGTCTACCGCCCGTACGCCACCGACGGCGCCGGAGCGCGCGACGCGCGGCGCGGCGAGCAGGACGCGGCGATGCTGGCCGAGGCCGCCGCGCGGGCGCGCACGGTCTTCCGCGCGCCGGAGGAGGCGCTGGCGGTGGACCTGGTGCGTGACCTGGCGCTGGGTCTGCTCGGCAACGGCCCGGACTGCGCGGACTTCGCCGCGCGGTTCGCCCAGACCTCCTCCGCGCTGCGCGCCAAGTCCGTGGAGGACACCGCCTTCTACCGTTACGTGCCGCTGCTGTCGGCCTGCGAGGTCGGCGCCGACCCGGGAGCGCCGGCCGTGGGCGTGGACACCTTCCACGCGTACTGCGCCCGTGTCCAGCGGGACTGGCCGCTGACCTCGACGGTGCTCTCCACCCACGACACCAAGCGCAGCGCCGACGTGCGGGCGCGGATCGCCGTCCTGACCGAATGCCCGGACCGGTGGCGGGACCTGCTGCGCCGGGTGTCCGCCGGGCCGGCCGGGGGCGAGGGGCCGCAGCCGCCGGACCAGCACCTGGCGTGGGTGGCCTGGCAGACCGCCTTCGGCCTCGGCAAGCCGTCCGCCGAACGGCTGATCCCGTCGGTGCTGAAGGCCGTACGCGAAGCGGGGCTGCACACGTCCTGGACGGACCAGGACGCCGGGTACGAGGAGGCGGTGGGCGACTTCCTGCGCGCCGGCCCCTGCGGCCCGGCGGCATCCTCACTGACCGAACTGGCCGCCGACCTCGCGCCGTACGTCCGCGCCAACGTGCTCGGCGCGGCCCTGCTGCACCTGACCATGCCGGGCGTACCCGACCTGTACCAGGGCACCGAGACCGAGTACAACGCCCTGGTCGACCCCGACAACCGCCGCCCGCCCCGGCTCCGCGCCGACCTGCTCACCGAACTCGACGGCGGCACGGAACCGCAGGACCTGTCCGCCGAGAAACTGCTGCTGACCGCGACGGCCCTGCGCCTGCGGAAGGCCCATCCGGAGTGGTTCGGCGTCGAGGGAACCTACACCCCCCTGCACGCCGACGGCACCGCGGCCGGCCACTGCCTGGCCTTCGCCCGAGCCGGACGCGTGGTCACGGTGGCCACCCGGCTCTCCCTCCGCCTGGCCGAGGACGGCGGCTGGCGCGACACGGAACTGACGCTGCCGAGCAGGTCCCCAGGCACGGCCACGAGCGCCGGTACCCCTACGGCTACGGCGACGAGTACGCGCTGGCGCGAACTGCTCACCGGGCGGGAGGTACACCGGCCCGTGGTGTGCCTGCGGGAACTGCTGGGGCGGTATCCGGTGGCGCTGCTGGTTGCGGAGGGCTGAGGGAGGGCCACGACTCATCGCTGGAACGGACACCCGAACCGCCGTCCGAACCGAACCGCACATTGGTCCGCACGATCTCTTGTTATCTGCCCGCCGCTCGGCTGCCGATGCCCGTGCTGTGGTGCTCTTGAGCTGCAAGGTCCTGCCCGGCGTGATCGATCATCCACCGGCCGAGGGCAGTCAGCGGCCCGTCGGCGAGGCTGCCGCCCAACGCGGACAGCCCGTACGCCACGGAGCGGTCGGCCGGCGTGGTGATCCGGATGATCAAGCCGTTGGCCTACAGCCGACGAAGCGTCTGGGTCAGGACCTTGTAGCTGACTCCCGCGATGCCGCTCAGAAGGTCGATGCGGCGGCGTCTGCCCACTCGCAGCGCCATCAGTGCCACGGGATCCCAGGTGTGCGCGATCAGGTCGGCGGCCAGGCGCACCGCATAGTCGGCGGCGAACGGCGTCCCGGCCTCGGCACTGGCGGAGGCGCGGACACACCGTGGACACCGCGTCCACGTCCGATGCCGTTCACCGGACAAGGCCCGGGCGATCGCCGAGCGATTCGGCGAGGCGGTCGAGGCAGTGAGTCCCGCGCAGGTGGCCAGGGCAGGCGATGCCGTGGTCGTGGCAGTGGCGTGGGAAGGGCTCGACCCGGTGCTCGCTCTTGCCGGAGCCGACGCGGGGGCGTTGGCGGGCAAGACCGTGATCGACTGCACCAGCGCAGTCGACTTCGGACCGTGGGCCACATGCGGCGATAACCGTCTCCCGTGCGGCCACCTCCTGACCTTGCTGTACGGCCTTGGTCCGCGCTGCCCCGGTGCGATCGCCATCGGCTCCGTCCCCCGCCGGGTACACCGCCGCCTTCCGCACCGTCAGCGCCCAGCCGACCAGGCGGCGCCGGTGCGCCGAAACCTTTGCCTACGGCGACGAGTCCACACTCATCGAAGCTCTGGAAGAGAGCTGTGCTCGCCAGTAAGTGACGGCATCCTGTCCTGCGTTCATGGCGGTGAACTCATCGGTCCGCTGCGTGAGCACGGTGGCGGGTGGCGTGCCTTTGACATAGGACTCAAGACCAAGGTTGAGCGCGCTGCCACTCAGGAACTCGGCGTACTCCCGCACGGACCCGACAGTCGCGAAGCTGGCTGGATTCCCGTGCACCAGAGCGTTCCGAAGACGCCGACGGCGGGCCTCCAGCACAACACCTTCGGTGGTGTAGTACTCGATCAGAGAACGGTACTCGGCATAGTCGCTCACGCTTGCGAACATCCGCCTGATCCAGGCGCGCTCGGACTCAATGCGGCAGAGCGAGAGCAGATCGCCAGAGCGTTCGGCGACGAACAGAATCCACGGGCGCGACGGGTTTTTCGCGAACCAATCGCGCGTCAGCTCGTGGAGCAGTTCGCGCTGGTCTCCGCCGCGGAGCAAGCACATATGAACGGCTCGCCGCACATCCGTAAGCCACCGGGCATGCGGCCAGCGCTCGCCGAGGAGGCCGAACAAGGTGTCTGGGGCGAGGGCTGCATACGCTGCGATGTGTTGCACCACGCGATCCGCGAGGGGAATCACGCCGCTGATGTCGGCTTCGGAAGGTTGACGCAACGCCATCTCCCGGCTGAAAGGATGGTCAGCGGTGGTCTGCACTTCGAGCGCGGCCGCAAGGAATCGGGGAAGCTTTTCACGAGCCAGCGCCGAGGCGATGCGCTGACCGTGCTTCTCGATCGCTTCTCCAGTGATACCTGCGCCGTAGTGATCGTCGGGGATGCCCGTCCCGCGTCGGGAGGCCATGAAACTGGCAGATCCGGCCTGGCCGGAGCACAGGACCCCATGCTGAACAAGATGTGGGCGGGCCCCGCCAGAGTTGTGAATCGAGACGCTGAGAATAGTGTCCACCATGCGAACGGCACGGTCAGATGCACCGGCTGCAGTGGTGGTGCCGAGGTCGACTCGCACCAGGAAGTCGACGTCGGACTCGTCGTCGACCCGCTCGGCGACCTGGAAGAGGTGACCGTCCTGCACCAGCTCCCAGAGTTCTGCCTTGTGCTCGAAGTTCTGACCCTCAGGCTTGGCATTGGGCACTGCCCAGTGGGCACTCATGAAGGACACATGCCCAGCCGAGAGGCGTGGGAAGGCCCGGCCCTGGTAACCGAGCCATACCACGATCGGCTCAACTTTCGCCGCAGTGCCGACCAGGGCACGGGCGCTCGCGATCCGCTCCTCCAGCGGTACGTCTCTCTCGCCGATGGGACCGTCGCCGGGATCACGACCGAACGCGACTACCGAGGCGATGTCGCGGAATGTCGTGGCCGCACTGAGACCGCGCCTGCGTATCTGATCGAAAAGCAGTTCAGCGATCGGGCGGTACTCCCGGCCTTCCAGAGTGCGGTCCTGAGCTGTGGCGACGAGGTCGTCCCAGCCGGCGCGGACGGCTTCGTCCGCGCCGAGCGCTTCCAGGAGATCCTTCGCGGCCGCGGTGACATCGGTCCAGATGGTGTCGACACGAGTGCCCGGTGGCTGCGCCAATAGCGCCGCGGGGCTACTGCTGAGTCGCGAGAAGGCGGCTTGGAACTGTGCGAGTGGTGCGGCGATGTGTGCTCGTAGCGAGGTGCCGAGCGCACCGGTGGACTCGTCGAGGTCGAGCCGCAGCGCCTTTCGGTTGGCGGTCTTCTTCCACGCGTCGACGCCACTGGCGAGCTCCAGCCACTCCAGAATCTCTTCTACGATCACGGTCAGCGGCAGAACGGCGCTGACACCGTGGTGGCGGTCGAGTGACGAGACGAGAGACTTCAGCCAGTCCGGATCGTCAGCGGACCAGTGGTCACTGACATAATAATCGCGTAACACCTTGAGATCGCCTGCCGTGCGGTCCTGGCAGCAGGACGCGAGGACTGGTTCGTCATATCGCCCTCATAATACGAGCCTTGTCCGAGCAGGTGGCCCCCTTCTCCACAGTCCTGCTGTCGGACTCCAGCCGCGCACACTCGAAGGCCGCTCTGGCCGTGCGGGTTCGCGGGGCCGTTCACCGGCCGGTATCGGCTTGTTGATGAGTGGATGGTGGCCGCTGAGCAGTACTGGGCGCCCTGCTGCTGAGCGCGGAGCAGTGTCACGAACCCCGCGGCCGTCCCGGCCGCCGGCATCCGGGAGAAGGCCGTGATCTCGCGGCGCCACGGTGGGTCGGTGCGGACGACGGTGCAGTCCAGGCCGGTCAGCTCGTGGGCGGCAGTGATCAGGACGCCCACGCCCGCCGCGGCCATCCGTACGCCGTGGACGTGTGCTGCACACGAACGGTCGTACGGGGCGTGAAGCCGGCCCGTTCGCACTCCACGTCCAGCCACCGCCGGCCCGCGAGAACCGGTTCCAGCGCGCAGCGTACCCACGGCTGGTCGGCCACTTCGTCGATCCGGACGGCGGCGCGTCCGGCGAGCGGATCGCCGGGCGGCAGGACCACCACCATCTCCTCCGCGCCCACGACCGAGACCGGGCCCGGCCACTTCTCGGCCCGCGGCCCGACCGCCAGGTCGGCGACGCCGCGCTCCATGTGGGCGAACAGGTCCTCGGCGGTGGCATATCCGTGCAGGACGAGGCGCACGCCGCTGTACTCGCGCCCCAGCGCGCGCAGATCTCCGGAAGTACGCCGACGGCGTGCGCGTGCACCGTCGCGAGGTGCAACTCGCCGCTCTCGTCCCCAGCCGTCGCCAGCGCGGCCCGGCGGGCCTGGCCGGCGCTGCGTACGGCGAGTTCGGCGTGCGGAAAGTAGGCGCGGCCCATGAGCGTCAGCCCGGCGCCGCGCGGCATCCGTTCCAGCAGCGGGCCGCCGACCTCGCGTTCCAGGGCCTTGATCTGGTGGGACAGCGCGGACTGCGTGACCTGCAGCAGCTCGGCCGCCCGGGTGAAGGACCGTTCCCCGACAACCGTGACCAGATATTCCATCTGCCGCAGACTCACAACCGGCTTCCCCCCACATCCCGCCATGAACGTTCCTCATCGCTTCCACAGAAACTTTGCCTTGGACTCATGGCGGGAGGTGGGCGGAGGCTGATGACCGCATGAGAGAGACGCAGCACGGCAGCGACAGCAGCGGCGGCGGCGAGACCGACGTGATCGTCATCGGTGGCGGCACCGGCGGCTACAGCACAGCTCTGCGGGCCGCCGCCCTCGGGCTACGGGTGGTGCTTGCCGAGCGGGCTCTCGTCGGCGGTACCTGCCTGCACCGCGGCTGCATCCCCAGCAAGGCGATGCTGCACGCGGCGGAACTGGGGGACGGCATCGCTGAGGCGCGCGAGCGCTGAGGTGTGAAGGCGACGCTCGACGCCGTGGACTGGGAGGCGCTGACCGCCACCCGTGACGACATCGTGTACACGTAACCACCAGGGCGTCGAATGGCACTTGAAGCGCGCCGGGGTGCGTGTGGTGTACGGCAGCGCGCGCCTGACCGGCACGCGCTCTGTCTTCGTCGAGGACCCGGCCGGCGGGGAATTCGCCGCCCGGCGCGGCGTCGTCCTGGCCACCGGCTCCCGCCCGCGGCTGCTGCCCGGCCTTGTGTCCGACGGCCGTACGGTCGTCACCAGCGACGACTCCCTGTTCGCGACGGGGCTGCCGGACTCCGTCCTGGTGCTGGGCGGTGGCGCGATCGGCGTCGAGTACGCGTCCTTCCACCGGTCGATGAGCGCCCGGGTGACTCTCGTGGAGGCCGCCGTCCGACTGGTCCCGGCTGGAGACCACTGTCCCCGGCGTCCACGTCGTGGGTGATCTGCTGCCACCCCATCCCCCGGCCTGGCGCACGCCTCCTTCGCCAAGGAACTGCTGGTCGCCGAGACGCAGGCCGACGTCCCGTCCCGCCCGCTGGATCACGCGACCGTGCCGCGCGTGACGTACTCCTCGCCCCCAGACCGCCTCCGTCGGCCTGACCGAGGCCGAGGCACGGGCGCGGGGAATGGCCGTCCGGGTCAACGCCCTGACGCTGACGGCGGTGGCGAAGGGCATGGTGCACGGGCAGGGCAGGGTGGTGAGGTCGTCGCGACAGCGGAGGATGCAGGCACCGGGGCCGCGCTCGGCGTCCATCTGGTCGGTCCACACGTCTCGGAAATGATCGCCGAGAGCCAGCTCTTGGTGGCCTGGGACGCCGAACCGCCCCTTGTCGCCCAGCACATCCACGCCCACCCCACTTTGTCGGAAGCGGTCGGCGAAACGTTCCTGACGCTGGCGGAGCGGGGGCTGCATCAGCACTGAGCGGTGTCTGTCCGCCCCCGGCAGCCTGTCGACCATGCTGCGAGGATGCGCTCGGCGTTCGTGGAAAGACCGTACGGCCGTACGGGCACGCATGCGCGTACCTCGCCCCCGGACCCGGCAGGCTCTCAGCCGAACAGGGAGTCACCAGGAGCAGAAGCACGCGAACACGGCGTGGTCACCGCCGCGGTGAACCTGCCGGCCTTGACGTCCACCGCCGCGGTGAACGCATGGCCCACCGACCGCTCGGGCGTCTCGTTCCCGGCCCGGAGCTCGACCCGTTCTCCGGTGCTCGCGTCATCCGTCCGCCAGCCCTGTGACGCGAAGGCTTCGACCACCCGCGGCAGTGCGCAGGTGAGGTCGCTGCTCCTCACCTCGCCGATGTACCACGTGTGCCGGGCCGAGCAAGCGGACCGCAGCCCCTTGGCCCAGCACTCGGCACACGTGAGAGAGGCGACCTCTCCGCCGCCCACTCTGCCGCGCAGTGCAACGGCGTCCACCAGCCTGCTGGAGTGCCAGTACAGATTCTTCTTGACGGACTCGTCCGGCTCGACGAGGGCCAGCATGTCGGCCGATCCCCCGCCCTGCATGGCGCGGTAATCCTCGACTTCCTGGTCCGTCCCCCAGTCAACGGTATTGAGAATTGCACTGAAAACTTCGGCGTGCAGCCCCCATGTTTCGCCCGCTTGCGAACTGAGTTCCATCACCAGCATTTCCGCGGTACCCGGCAGCGGAATGTACGCCTGCATCTGCGTCAGAACAGCCGGCAGCTCCTCACCGGATGCCGACCACTCCGCATCGACGACAAACCTCGAGGTGCCGATGCGGGTAAGTGCGGGCCCACACGTCAACTCCACGGCCTGGCAGTCGTCATCCGGATACTTTCGCTCAAGAAGTTCCCGCGTCTGGCGCAGCAGCTCGGCTTCGTCCGTACTGTCATGCTCCAGCTGACTGACCACGATGGTCGAGAGGCTCGGTCGCCCCTCCACTTCGAGCGGACAGAGACCGGCATAGATGACGTTGGCCGCCGCCATCGGTTCCAGCTGCGCCGAGAGGCCCAGGGCGAAGCGGTACTGGTACTCCGGAGGGTGGTGTGGCAGGAGTTCTGTCGCCAGGGCATACAACTGGTCAGCCGCCGCTTCGTCATCCACGGCGTTCACGGGTAGCTCATGGACGAAAGGCGGCATGATCCAGCCGATGTGCAGTCTGGACGATTCCCGCTCCGGGGACGGCGCATCAGCCGTCGCGTCTCCGGCACCGTTCGGCATGGTCCGATCCTTTCACTGTTCCTGCGGCCGAGTCGCATGCCGCTTGGCCGACCCAGAAAAAGAGCTCGGCCCGACACTCGTGTCGTGCAGACCGGCACGGCCGCACGAGCGTTGTTCAATCCTGCATTCAGCGCCACCCCAGGGGGCTACTTTTCTCCCGAGCTGCCGGAGAGCTGCTTCTCGACACCATGAATGAAGGACCCTGCCTTGATGGGCAGCTGCATACCCGCCTCCATGGAAGCTGGCATTCCATTCGGGAATTTGCCCTTCAGAAGCCAGTTGATGCCCTTCTGACTGAGGGGGGACCGCACCCCCTCGTAGACTTTTTCACCCAGTTTGTACCCCCTTACCAGGCCCTGCGCCCCGGCGGCCGCCTTCCCGAGCCCACCGGCCCCCGCGATGCTCGCGGCGCGTGTGCCGATTTTGCCGCCCGCGAGCGCTGACTTCGCTATGCCGCCCACCCCGGGGAGCACACCGAGCCCGTCGAGGGCGATCTTCCACCCCGGAGTGCCGTTACCCCGCGCATTGCCGATCCAATGGCCGGCCATGGCACCGGCAGCGCAGACTGCGGAAGCGCCGGCGAGCACGAAACCTGCCGCCGTCCCGACCACCGGAATGAACTCACAAGCGAGCGCGGCCGCTGCCAGTCCCGACGAGATGGTGGACAGGAGGTCGGCGTGTTCGACCAGCCAGTCCGTGAATGCCCGAAAGCCGGCCTTCAGGCCGTCGATGGCCTTGCTCCACCAGTGGAGGTCCGGCGGGTGATTCTCCGACGCCTTGAGGATCGCACGCTCGGCCTCACCGGCGCGGTCCTTCCATTGGGCATGGATACGCTCAGCCTCGCGGACCAGATCTTCCAGCTTGTCCTGGGAGGCATTGACCTTGTCCGTGGCCGTGCCTACATCGGTGAGGAGCTGCTTGAATCCAGGGTCTTCCGCATCCACGGTCGCCAGATTGAGCGAGTCGTACTGCTTTTTCAGCTGGTCATAGCGCTCTCGGTTGGCCACCACGTCTTTGCGGGCCGCCACGGCCTCCGCCTCGACCTTGCCGGCCTTGTCCTGGAAACCTTGCAAGTGGGTGTGCCAGCCCCGCAAGGCCTTGGCGCAGTCGTGCATGGATTCGCTGCCCTGGTGCAGGTACTTGGGAAGTTCGCCGAGTTTGCCGGCAAAAGCCTGCGCCGCATCACCTTCCCAGGCGCCATCACTCTTGCCGATCGACTTGAGCATATGGTCGAGTTCATCCAGCTGGTCCCCCACGGACTTCACGTCCGAAGCGAGCGCCTGGATCTGGTCCAGGTCCCCCTTGGCCGGATTGAACTTGACGCCTGGCCAGGCCGAGTCGTCATCGATGAACATGCTGCGCCAGGACATACGTCTCCCCCTGCGATCAATCTCTGCTTCGGCATCGTGCTGAACTGAACCGAACTGAACCGTTGATTACTTCTTGCCCATCATCTTGGCGTTTTCCTCTTCACCTGCCTGATAGGCGTCCAGTGTCAGCTTGAGCTTCTCGTGAATTTCTTTGGCGGCACTGGCAATCCGCTTGATGCCATCACCCCACTGGCCCTGGAACTCGTCGCAAGCATCATCGAGGCCGTCGGTTCCCAGAACCTTCGGGCCTACCTTGTTGAGTCGCCGCTGCGCATCCCGCATGCGATCGTCCGCGTCTGCGAGCTTCTTGAGCAACGCCTGAACGCGTTCCACATCGATTTCGAAATCTGCCGCCACGGCGCTAACCCCCATCGCTCAGCTTATTCCAAGTGCGACGATTCCTAATCGGCACATCCGCTCACCGTATCGCGATCACTCGGCACAACGAAAACGGGGAGGTAAAGGGCAGATGCGCGTAGCGCATTAACATGGCAAACGCACCGCAAAGAAATAAGAAAGTCGGCACGGGATGCACCGGCACCGCCACTTCAAACGTACATTTGGTGACGTTTCATAAAATACGGACGGTACATCCTGGTGCTACACGCCGTACAGCACGGCCTGTGCGTAGATGAGGTGCGCATCCAGCAGTCCGGTGTCCGCGCGGTATCGGCCGGTGTTGCAGTCGAGGGCGGTCTTCCTCGGCCCACCACCCGTCCGCATGCGCCAGCGCGCGCGATAGGGCTTGCTCCACAATGAACCGCTCGGATGCAGATCGCCGTTGAGGAGATGGATCAGCGCCAGGACGGCCCAGATCGGTGAAATCGCCCAATATGCGATCCAGCCGCGGATATTTCCCTTGTTGGCGACCGCACTGCACTGCCCGGCCGCGTCCTCGATGCGCCAGGACTGGCGTACTCCCAGTGTGGAGCGCTCGTGCACGATCCGGCCGATGAAGTGGCCGGAGCCGTCGTGCACCGTGTACACGGTCCGCGGGCCGGCACAGCCGCCCTGGGGGACGACGGTGCACAGGGTGTGAGTGACTTCCGCCGTCGTGAGGGTGAAGGTCGGCTCGTCGTCGCGGCTTCCGGTGTGACGGTGTACCCGGGCCAGCGGCGATTCGGCGGCGAACCTCCCGTTTCCCGTTTGCACGGCCCCCCACGCCTCGTGCTGGGGCAGTGCGGTGAATCGCTGCGCGAACTCGTCTCGTACGAGGCAGAATTGCGTTTCGCTCATGCGGCTTGTTGCTCCTGTTCCGGCTCGCCTCGGCCCGCGAAGGTTCCGTCCCCGCGTGCTCGGATGGCTGCCCGCCTGGTTAGGTGAGGCGCGGCGCTTGGTGGCCGACCAGTGTGTCAGAACGTAATCAACCGCCCCGGTGAACGCCCCTCGTCAGGGCGGTGAGGTGCGTACGGGGCGGGACGGAGAGACCGTCGCTGCACGAGCCTGGGCGGCCTCCTCGAGACGTGATCGGCCGACCACCAGGCAGGCAGCCCGTCACGGTGCCTTCGCGGCCCCGGCACCCAGCGCCCGCCTCCCGCCTCCCGCCTCCCGCCTCCCGAAAAGAAGTTGCGCCACCCCCACCGCCCGTCCACCATCGGCGCGTACGACTCGCACCGCTGCGTACGACTCGTACGCCCGCGTACGGCCCGCCCCGTGCGCCCCGCGCACGGACGTCCCGTGCGTGCCCCGGACCTCAGGCAGGAGCAACGGAATGCGCCGGAACCTCGGAACTACTCAGCGCCCTTGCCGGACGACAGTTCTCGAGGTCTCGACCACCCATGCACACCCTGAACATCGGCATCCTGGCCCACGTCGACGCGGGTAAGACCAGCCTGACCGAGCGGCTCCTGTACGCGACCGGCGCCATCGAGCGGCTCGGCAGTGTGGACGCCGGGGACACCCGGACCGACACCGGTGCCATCGAGCGTGCGCGCGGCATCACGATCCGGTCCGCGGTCGCCTCCTTCACCGCGGGTGACGTCCAGGTCAATCTGATCGACACTCCCGGGCACTCCGACTTCATCGCCGAGGTCGAGCGTGCCCTGGGCGTCCTGGACGGTGCCGTGCTGCTCCTGTCCGCCGTCGAAGGCGTACAGGCGCGTACGCGTGTCCTGATGAAGACGTTGCGGCGGCTGCGGCTGCCCACCCTGCTGTTCGTCAACAAGATCGACCGGGCGGGCGCGCGGACCGACGCGCTCGTGGCGGACATCCGCCGTACTCTGGCGCCGCACGTCGTCCCGATGGCCGCCGTGCGCGACGCGGGCACCCCGGACGCGCGGACGACGCCGCTTCGCCCGGAAACACCCGCCGTACGGGCCCGGCTGACCGAACTCCTCGCCGACGCCGACGACGACATCCTCGCCCGCGCGGTGGACGGCCCGCCGCCCACCCCGGACGAACTGCTGGCCGCGCTGGCCGCCCGTACCGCGGACGGCTCGGTGCACCCGCTGTACTTCGGGTCGGCGATCGGCGGCCAGGGGATCGGCGCGCTCGTCGACGGCATGACCCGGCTGATTCCGCTGCCCCCGCCCGGTGCCGCGGGCGCGCCGCCGCGCGGCACGGTCTTCGCCGTCCAGCGTGAGCCCGGCGGCGGCAAGAGTGCCTACCTGCGGCTGTACGAGGGCGAGGTGCGGACGCGGCGGCCCGTCACTCTGCACCGCCGGGAACCGGACGGCACGGCCGCCCGCGTCGAGGGACGGATCACCGCGCTGGAGGTCGTGGGCCGCCCGCCGGGTGACCAGGCGCCGCTGACGGCCGGCAACATCGCGGTGCTGCGCGGCCTGCCCGGAGTACGGGTCGGCGACCGGCTGGGCGACGGCCCGCCCGGCCCGCACCGGGAGGACGGCGAGGCGCTGTTCTCCCGCCCGACCCTGGAGACCGTGGTGCGCGCCCGGCGCCCGGCGGAGGCCGCCCGGCTGCGCGCCGCGCTGCTGGGGCTGGCGGAGCAGGACCCGCTCATCCACGCCCGGCCGGCCTCCTCGGGCGCCACCTCGGTCCTCCTCTACGGGGAGGTGCAGAAGGAGATCATCGCGGCCACGCTCCTCCAGGAGCACGGCATCGTGGCGGACTTCACCTCCAGCCGGGTGGTGTGCGTGGAACGGCTCCTGGGCACCGGCGAGGCGTACGAGGAGATCACCGGACGCGACCACGTCGGCTGGTGGGCGACGGTCGGCCTGCGCGTCGAGCCCGGCCCCCGCGGCTCCGGCCCGCACTTCGCGTACGAGACCGAACTGGGCGCGCTGCCGCACGGTTTCCACCAGGCGGTGGAGGACACGGTGTACGCGTCGCTGCGCGACGGGCCGCAGGGCTGGGCGGTCACGGACTGCCGGGTCGTACTGACCCGTTCCGGTTTCGTGGGGCCGGTCAGTACGGCCGGTGACTTCCGCGGGGTCACACCGGTCGTCCTGGCGCGGGCGCTGCGCCGGGCCGGTACGCGGGTGTACGAACCGTGCCACTCCTTCGAGGCGGAGGTACCACTCGACACCATCGCCCCGGTCACCGCGCATCTCGCGGCCTTGGGCGCGGAGTTCGACGACACCTCGGAAACCGGCGGCCGCTGGCTCCTCACCGGCACCCTCCCGGCCCGCCGGCTCCCCGACGCCGAGCGGCGGCTGCCGGGACTCACCCACGGCGAGGGCACCTGGTGGTCCCAGCCGTCGGGCCCGGCGGGCGACCGGCCGGTGCCGCAGGGGGCACCGGGGGCGCAGGGAGCACCGGGGGCCCGGGGGGCGCAGGGGGAGCCGTACGGCTCGGCGCCGTCGTGATCCAAGCCCCGGCGGCCCCGGCGGCCCCGGTGGCTACGGCTGGTGCTCGCCCTCGGTGAGGACGTAGTCGACGCGGCCGAACGCCACGTGGTCACCGGGTCGGACCAGTACCTCTCCCACCACCCGGCGGCCGTTGACGCAGGTGCCGTTGGTGGAGCCGAGGTCGCGCAGGAACCAGCCGCCGTCCGCGCTGCGCAGTTCGGCGTGGGCGCGCGAGACGGTGTCGTGGTTCAGCCGCAGGCCCGAGCCGGGGGCGCGCCCTATGCGGAGGGGGAACGGTCCCGGTGCGGGCAGCAGCAGTTTCGGCAGCCGCTCGCGGCGCCACGCCCTGCGGACCATGATGTTGAACGACGACACCTTGCCCACCGCGCGCAGCACGACGCCCTCGACCCTGCCCCGGGAGGCCAGGTCGGCGGTGGCGGCGGCGAGTTCGGCGTGCTGACGGGCGGTGAGCACCAGTTCCAGCCGTCGCAGGAAGGTGTCCTGGGACAGCCTGCCTTGCGCCGCGCCTTCGCGCAGCAGTTCCAAGGCGCGTTCCCGGTCGGCTTCCGACGGGCGCGCCGGTCGGGCCGGGAACTCCAGCGATGTCATGCCGGAGATTGTCCGGTGCCCGCGCGCCGGTGTCCAGCCGGACGGACAGCGGCGGGGGCTTGGCGGGTGGCCGTACGGACCTGCCGGAAAACCGTGGCGGCGCGCCGGTGGTCCGGGCTACGCTCTGCGCCGGCCCTGGACGAGGAGAGGAGGCGAGCGCCGTGCCGAAGTACCCGTTTCCGCGCTCCCGCTCCGCCCGCCGGGCCGTTCCGGACTGGCTCCGGGCCGTTCCGGACTGGTCCCGGGCCGTTCCGGGCTGATTCCAGGCCGTTCCGGACCGGTCTCAGGCCGTTTCGGACTGATCCGGGCGAATTCCGGGCTGATTCCGGGCTCATCCCAGCCTGTCGGGGGCGCATCGGCTGCCTTCCGAGAGGATCTCATGACCGAGTTGGTCATCCGCGCACTGACCGAGAGCGACGCGTATCTGTTCGACACGCTGGACGACCCCACCACCGGTCTCGTCGGCCACCTGCCGTTCGGCCGCCGCTACGTGACGGCCGCCCAGGGTGGCCAGTACCGCCCCGAGTGGACATGGGTCGCCCTGCGCGACGGTGTGGTGGTGGCCCGTGCCGCCTGGTGGGGCGGGCCGGAAGACACCCGGCCCGTCGCCCTGGACTGGCTGGGCTTCGCGCCGGGCGAGTCGGACGCCGCCGTCCGGCTGCTGCACGCCGCTCCCCTGCACGCCGAGTACGTCCTGCAACTGCCGCCCGGCTGGCGGGACCAGCCCGCGGTACGGGACGCCGCCCGCGCCCGTACGGACGTGGCGGCCGCGGCCGGTCTCGTACCGCTGGTCGAACGTTTCCGCTACACCTGGACGCCCGAGTGCGGGCTCCCGGAGCAGCCGGGGCGGCTGGTGTTCCGGCCGGAGCCCGACGACGGGGTGTTCCTGGACATTCTGCGACGCGTCGAGACCGGTTCGCTGGACGCCCACGCCCGGCAGGCGATCGCCGAGGGCGGTGTCGAGCAGGCGGCCCAGGAGGAACTGGCCTTCTTCCGCTGGTGCCCGTCGCCGCGTGCCTGGTGGCGGGTCGCCTGGACGGCCGGGCCCGGGCGGGGTGGTGAGCCCGTGGGGCTGCATGTGCCCGCCCGCAACCTCCGGTCGCCGGTCATCGGGTTCATCGGCGTGGTGCCGGAGCACCGCGGCCGGGGGTACGGCTACGACCTGCTGGCCGACTGCACCCGCCACCTCGCGGAGCACGGCGCGGAACGGATCATCGGCGAAACGGACCAGCCGAACGTCCAGATGGCGGCGGCTTTCGCCAAGGCGGGGTACCCGATGACACAGGAGCGTGCATTCTTCGTCTGAGAGCGGGCGGAAAGGTGTGCGTCCGTTGAGCGGGCGGAGGGTTCTCCGTCCGTAGGCCGGGCGAGGGAGGACAGCCGTGCTGTTCGAGGTGTGGGCACCGAACGCCGGACGGGTCGCGCTGCATTTCGTGACGCCCCGCGACCGGGACACCGAGGGGGCGGAGGGCGAGGACCTCACCCTCACGACGGGGCACGCCGCGGCGACGGGGTACGTCCGCACGGGGCAAGTCTCCGCCGAGCACGTCCTCATGGAGCGCGACCCCGGCCGTGCGGGGTGGTGGCGGGCCGACGTGCCGGCCCGCCACGGTGACCGTTACGGCTTCCGCCTCGACGACGGGCCGCTCCTGCCCGACCCGCGCTCGGCCCGGCTGCCCGACGGGCCGGACGGGCCGGGCGCGGTGGTCGAGCACGGCCGGTTCGCCTGGCGGCACGCGTGGCCCGGCCGTCCCTTGCCGGGTGCGGTCCTGTACGAGCTGCACACGGGGACGTTCACCGGCGCCGGTACCTTCGACGCCGCCGTCGAACGCCTGCCGCACCTCGCCCGCCTGGGCGTCACCCACCTCGCCCTGATGCCCGTGTGCCCGTTCCCCGGGACGCACGGCTGGGGGTACGAGGGGGTCGCCCCCTGGGCCGTGCACGAGCCGTACGGGGGCCCGGACGGGCTCAAGCGGCTGGTCGACGCGGCCCACGGGCACGGCCTGGGCGTCGTCCTCGACGTCGTGCACAACCATCTGGGCCCGTCCGGCAACCATCTGCCCGCCTTCGGGCCGTACTTCACAGAGACCCATCACACGCCGTGGGGCGCGGCGGTCAATCTCGACGCGCCCGGGTCGGACGAGGTCCGCGCGTACTTCATCGAAAGCGCGCTCTCCTGGCTGCGGGACTACCGGATCGACGGTCTGCGCCTCGACGCCGTACACGCTCTGATCGACACCCGGGCCCGTCACTTCCTGGCCGACCTGTCCGCCGCCGTCGACGCCCTCTCCACACACCTGCGGCGGCCGCTCTTCCTGATCGCCGAGTCGGACCTCAACGACCCGCGCACCACCGCGCCGCGCGCGCACGGGGGCCACGGCCTGCACGCCCAGTGGAACGACGACTTCCACCACAGCCTGCACACCGCGCTGACCGGCGAGTCCCAGGGCTACTACGCCGACTTCGCCCGCGCACCGCTCGCCGCCCTCGCCAAGACGCTGACCGGCGGCTTCTTCCACGACGGTACGTACTCCAGCTTCCGCGGCCGCCGGCACGGCAGCCCCCTGGACCGGCGCGCCACCGCCGCCCACCGTCTGCTGGCCTACGCCCAGACACACGACCAGATCGGCAACCGGGCGCTCGGGGACCGGCAGGCCGCCGGCCTCTCCCCCGGGCTCGTCGCCTGCGGGGCCGCGCTGGTGCTGTGCTCCCCGTTCACGCCGATGCTGTTCATGGGCGAGGAGTGGGCGGCCCGTACGCCGTGGCAGTTCTTCACCGACCACACGGACCCGGAGCTGGCCGAGGCGGTACGTACCGGGCGCCGCCGCGAATTCGCCGCGCACGGCTGGCGGGAGGCGGACATCCCCGATCCGCAGGATCCGGCGACACGGGACCGCTCGTGCCTGGACTGGTCGGAGCCGGAGCGCGCGCCGCACGCCGAGCTGCTGGCCTGGTACCGCACCCTGCTGGCGGTGCGTGCCGCCCAGCCGTCGCTCACCGACCCGGACATGACGCGCACCGAGGTGACGTACGACGAGGAGGCCCGTTGGCTGGCCCTGCGGCGGGGGCCGGTGCGGGTGGTGGTGCACCTGGGCGGGGACGGCACGGCGGAGGTGCCGGGCGGGAGCGCGCGGGAGCGGGTGCTCGCGGCGTGGCCGGACGCCCCGGACACCGTCACGGCCGGCCCGGGCGGCGTCCTGAGGCTGCCGCCCGAGTCGGCCGTGGTGCTGTCGGAGGAGGGGTGACCTGCTCCGGCCGGACCGGGGTCAGCTCTTGAACTCCTTGACGAACGTGTCGCAGAACGCCTTCAGGTCGTCCGGCTTGCGGCTGGTGATGAGCTTGTTGGGGCCGCCGGTGCAGACCTTGACCTGCTCGTCCACCCAGGTGCCGCCGGCGTTCTCGACGTCCGTGCGCAGGCTCGGCCAGGACGTCAGCGTACGGTCGCGCACCACGTCCGCCTCGATCAGCGTCCACGGCGCGTGGCAGATCGCCGCGACCGGCTTGCCCGCGTCGAAGAAGCCGCGGGCGAACGCCACGGCCTTCTCGTTCATCCGCAGCGCGTCCGGGTTGGCGACACCGCCGGGCAGCACCAGTCCGTCGAAGTCGCCGACCTGGGCCTGGTCCACGGTCTGGTCCACGGGGAAGGTGTCCGCCTTGTCCAGGTGGTGGAACGCCTGGACCCGGCCGGACTCGGTGGAGACGAGCTTCGGGGTGCCGCCGGCGTCGATCACGGCCTGCCACGGTTCGGTCAGCTCGACCTGCTCGATGCCTTCGGGTGCTACGAGAAACGCCACCTGCATGGCCGCTCATCCTTTGCGCTCGTCCTGCGTTGCGAAGGGGTGTTCCCTTTGCGGTCTTCTTTTCGCATCCCCGGTCGCAACCGGGCAAAAACGTGCCAAATGGGAGGTGATTCCTCCTCGGGAAGCGGGTACCGGGATGCGTCGCTCCGCAAACGGGATGGCCTGATCCGCTGGCCCGACTGTCCACCGGTGGTTCATCTCGTGGACACTGCGTACATGCCCCTCCGTATCGCCGACCTCCTCGCCCGCCCCGAGCTGAACCTGTCGGTGACCTACGACGTCCCGGCCGCGCTGCTGGACCGCACCGTCGAGGCCGCGACCGTCTCCGACCTGCTGCACCCGGGCAAGTGGCTGCAGGGCGGCGAGCTGCTGATGACGATCGGCCTGGTGCTGCCGATGGAACCGGCGGCCTGCCGGGCGTACGTCCGCGACGTGACCGAGGGCGGAGCCGCCTGCCTCGCCCTCGGCCTCGGCACCGGGCTCCCGTACCAGGAAGCCCCCACGCCGCTGACCGACGCGGCGCGCGAGGCGGGCCTGCCGCTGCTCACGGTCCCCGACGAGGTGCCGTTCATCGCGGTCACCAAAGCCGTGTTCGACGCGCGCGCCGACGAGCAGCAAGCGGTGCTGCACCGGGCGTTCGCGACGCAGCGGCGGCTGACCGCGGCGGCCACGGACAGCGGGCTGCGGCCGATGCTGGAGGAGTGGACGGCCGCCACCGGCGTCGGAGCCGCGGTGCTCGATCCGCTCGGACGGCTGCTCGCCACGGGCGGCGGGCGGCGGCCCCCGTCCCCGGCGGCCGCCCGTGACCTGGTCGAACGGGTCGCCGCACGCGGTCTGCGCGGCAGCGCGTCCAGCACGGCCGACGGCCGCCGGCTGGAGGTGCAGCCGCTCGGCGCCCGGCGGCTGCGCGGTCTGCTGCTGCTCACCGGCAGCCCGGACGCGGCGGCCCGCGCCGTGCTCCCCGGCCTGGTCTCGCTGCTCTCGCTGGAGCTGGAGCGCCGCCACCTGATGGACGAACCGGAACGGCGCCGCAGGTCGGCCCTGCTCGCGGAGCTGCTGTCCGACGAGGAGGGGCCTGCCGGCCGGGCGCACGACATCCTGGCCGCCGCCGGGCTCCACGACGACCGGGTGCGCGGCGTCGTCGTCGAGCCGCCGGCCGCCGGTCCGGCGGACAGCGGGCCGCACGACATCGCCGCCGACCTGGCGCTGGCCGTGCCCGGCGGCCTGGTCCGGGTGGCGGAGAGCGGGCTCGTCGAGGCCGTGGTGGGCGCGGGGCTGGACGTGCGCGACGTACTCGGCCGGTTCGCGCCGCGCTGCCCCGCGGGCATCGGCCCGCTCGCCCCGCCGGACGCGGTACGGGTCTCGCTGCGGCAGGCGGCGGGGCTGCTCGGCGTCAGCCGGGCGAGCGGGGTGCCCGAGGAGGCCCGGCAGAGCGCCGCCAGCCGGCTGCTCCTGGACCTCGGCGACCGCCGTACGCTGCACGGTTACGCCGACGCCGTACTCGGCCCGCTCGACCTGGCCGACCACGGCGAGGAACTGCTGACGACGCTCGGGGCCTGGCTGGAGACCGGCGGCGCGTGGGACGCGACCAGCCGCCGCCTCGGCGTGCACCGGCACACCGTACGCAACCGGCTCGACAAGGCGATGGACCTGACCGGACGCCGCCTCGACGACCCCGACGACCGTTTCGACCTGTGGCTGGCCACCCGCATCCGCAGCGGCGGCGACATCCGGCAGGGCGGTGGAGGGCGGTCCTGACGGCGGGAGCGAGACGGGCTCGGCAACCCGGGCGGGCAGCCCCGACAGCCGAGGCGAGACGGACTCGGCAACCCGGGCGGGCGGCCCCGACAGCCAGGGCGAGACCGGCTCGGCAACCCGGGCGGGCGGCCCCGACGACCGCCCCCAGGACCGGATGTGTCCAACAGCCCACCCCCCGGCATGTCCACGCCCCGGCTTCCTGTCCTACCGTCAGGTCATGCAGATCCCATGCTCCGAAGCAGACCGCACCGCCGAGGCCGACCGGGAAGGGGCCGCGCCCGGCAGGCTGATGGCCATCAGCGACCTGCACATCCGCTACGAGGAGAACCGCGCGATCGTCGACCGGCTGCGGCCCGCCTCGGACGCCGACTGGCTGCTGGTGGCCGGGGACATCGGCGAGTACGTCGCGGACATCCGCTGGACGCTGACCGTGCTCAGCAGCCGTTTCGCCAAAGTGATCTGGGTGCCCGGCAACCACGAGCTGTGGACCCCGTCCAACGACCCCGTACAGCTGCGCGGAGTCCGGCGCTACGAGCACCTGGTGGAGATCTGCCGGGAGCTGGGCGTGCTGACGCCCGAGGACCCCTACCCCGTCTGGGAGGGCGAGGGCGGCCCGGCGGTGATCGCCCCGCTCTTCACGCTGTACGACTACACCTTCCGCCCGCCCGGCACCCACACCAAGGAGGCGGCGCTGGCGGTCGCCGAGGAGGCCGGGGTGGTCTGCACGGACGAGTTCTTCCTGCACCCGGACCCGTACCCGACCCGGGAGGCGTGGTGCCGGGCCCGGGTGGCGGCCACCGAGGCGCGGCTCGCCGAGATTCCCGAGGACCTGCCCACGGTGCTGGTCAACCACTGGCCGATCGTCCGCGAGCCCACCGCGCCGCTGTGGCACCCGGAGTTCGCCCTGTGGTGCGGCACCGAGGCCACCGCCGACTGGCCGCGCCGCTTCCGCGCCGCCAGCGTCGTCTACGGCCATCTGCACATCCCGCGCACCATCGAGGTGGACGGCATCCCGCACGTGGAGGTGTCCCTGGGCTACCCGCGCGAATGGCGCCGCCGCAAGGCGGTCCCGGGGCAGCAGGTGCAGATCCTGCCCGCGGTGGCGCGGGCGCCGCAGTTCTGACGGGGCGAAGAAGCCGCGGGGCGAAGGGGCGGATACGCACCGTACGGCCGCCGGTCCGGCTCCGCGCCGGGCCCGGCGGCCCTGTGGTCAGCTCCCGTCCGGCGCCAGCCGCACCGAGATCGAGTTGATGCAGTACCGCTGGTCGGTCGGGGTCGGGTAGCCCTCGCCCTCGAAGACATGGCCGAGGTGGGAGCCGCAGCGGGCGCAGCGGACCTCCGTGCGGACCATGCCGTGCGAACGGTCCTGGAGGAGCTCGACGGCGTCGCTGTCCTTCGGGTCGTAGAAGGACGGCCAGCCGCAGTGGCTCTCGAACTTGGTCTCCGAACGGAAGAGTTCGGCACCGCAGGCGCGGCAGGAGTAGACGCCCGCCGTCTTGGTGTCGGTGTACTCACCGACGAACGCGGGCTCCGTGCCGCCCTGGCGCAGGACCTGGTACTCCTGCGGGGTCAGCTCGGCGCGCCACTGCTCGTCCGGCTTGTCGATCTCGTACGGCATGAGTCCCTCTGCTTCCTATCGGTTCTGCAGGCGCGCGAGGATCTGCGGGCCGAGTTCGGTCACGTCGCCCGCGCCCATGGTGAGAACAAGGTCGCCGGGCTCCGCCATTCCTGCCACCACCTCCGGAATCGCGGACATGTCGGACTCGGCGGTCACCCGGGCGCCCTTGGCCCGGGCCGCGTCGATGATCAGGGCGCTGGTGACGCCCGGGACCGGGTCCTCGCGGGCCGGGTAGATGTCCAGCACGACGGAGGCGTCGGCGAGGGTGAGCGCCTCGCCCATCTCCTTGCCCAGCTCCTGGGTCCGGGAGAAGAGGTGCGGCTGGAAGACGACCAGGACGCGGGAGCCGGTGGCGGCGCCGCGGATGGCCTCCAGGTCGGCGGTCATCTCGGTGGGGTGGTGCGCGTAGGAGTCGATGACCTGCACGCCGGCCGCCTCGCCCTGGAGCTGGAGGCGGCGCTTGACGCCGGTGTACGTGCCGAGCGCGGAGGCCAGGTTGTGCGGCGGGAGGCCGAGCGCGGTGCCGGCGGCGAGGGCCGCGACGGCGTTCAGGGCGTAGTGCCGGCCGGGTACGGAGACGGTGAAGGTGAGGACCTTGCCGTTGGCGAGGACGACGGTGACCTCGCTGGTCAGCCCGCGCTGGTTGATCTTGAGGACCCGTACGTCGGCGTCCTCGGCCTCGCCGTACGTGACGATGTCGATGTCCAGGCGGCCGGTGAGGCGGGCGGTCAGCTCGCGGGCGCCGGGGTGGTCGGCGGAGATCACCAGGGTGCCGCCGGGGCGGATGCGGGCGGCGAAGGTCTCGAAGGACTCGTAGATCTCGTCCATCGAGGCGTAGTTGGCGTGGTGGTCCAGCTCCACGTTGAGGACGATGGCGACCTCGGGCGCGTACTTGTGGAAGCTGCGGTCGCTCTCGTCCGCCTCGGCCACGAAGATTTCGCCGCTGCCGTGCTCGGCGTTGGAGCCGGGGGCGTCCAGGTCGCCGCCGATCGCGTACGACGGGGACAGGCCCAGCGAGCCGAGGGAGACGGCCAGCATGGAGGTGGTGGTCGTCTTGCCGTGGGTGCCGGCCACGGCGATCGGGCGCAGGCCGTCCATCAGGGCGGCGAGCGCGTCGGAGCGGTGCACGACGGGGATGCCGCGCTCGCGGGCGGCGGCCAGCTCCGGGTTGTCGTCACGGATCGCGGAGGAGACGACGACGCTGGTGGCGTCCTCGGCCAGGTGGGCGGCGGCGTGGCCGAGGTGGACCGTGGCGCCGGCGTCGCGCAGCGCGCGGACGGTCGCCGACTCCTTGGCGTCGCTGCCCGCGACCCGGGCGCCACGCTGCGCGAGGATCTTCGCAATGCCGGACATCCCGGCGCCGCCGATGCCGATGAAGTGCGGTCGGTCCATCGCGTCGGGGATGCCCGGGGACGGTGCCATGCGTCAGTCTCCTGCTCGTCGATCTCTTCGGTCCGTACGCGCACGATTCTCGCACCCGGCACCGACAGCCCGTGCCGGGCGGGCCGGGGTACCGGTTCAGCGGCGGATCAGCCCGCGCGCGGTGGCCGCGGCGACCGCCGACGTACGGGAGTCGACGCCCAGCTTGGCGTAGATGTGCACCAGGTGGGACTTGACGGTGGCCTGGCTGAGGAAGAGCTGCTTGCTGATCCGGGCGTTGGACAGGCCGTCGGCGACCAGTTGCAGCACCTCGGTCTCGCGCCGGGAGAGGGCCGTGGCGGGCGCCCGCATCCGGTCCATCAGGCGCAGGGCGACGGTCGGCGCGAGGGCGGACTTGCCGGCCGCCGCGGTACGGACGGCCGTGGCCAGCTCCTCGGGCGGCGCGTCCTTGAGGAGGTAGCCGGTGGCTCCGGCCTCGATGGCGGCGAGGATGTCCGCGTCGGTGTCGAACGTGGTCAGGACGAGGACGCGCGGGGCGTCCTCGCGGGCGGTGATGGCGGCGGTGGCCTGCGAGCCGAGCATCCGCCCGCCGAACTGGAGGTCCATCAGGACGACGTCGACGTCCGGCCGGGCGGCCCGTTCGACGGCCTCCTCGGCCGTGGGGACGTCCGCGACGACCTCGAAGTCCGGCTCGGTCTCCAGGACGGCGCGCAGCCCGGCCCGTACGACCGGGTGGTCGTCGGCGAGGAGGAGGCCGATGGCGGTGGGGCGGGGGTCGGAGACGGTTTCGGGGCCGGGGGTACGGGCGGTCCCGGGGCCGGAGGTACGGGCGGTCCCGGGGCCGGGGGCAGGGGCGGTCTCGGGGCCTGGGCCGGGGCCGGTTCCGGGGCGGGAGCCGGTGCCGGTGCCGGTCTCGGGGCAGTGGGTCACGCGGTGGCCTGTTCGGGAGGGGTGTCGGGGGTGGGGGCCGCGGCCGGGGTCCGGGGCACGGCCGGTTGTGCGTACGGCAGGGTGACGGCGACCGCCGTGCCCTCGCCGGGCGCCGACTCCACGGCCAGCGTGCCGCGCAGCGCGCGGGCGCGGGCCCGCATCGCGGCCAGCCCGAAGCCGGTGCCTTCGGCGGCGCCGGAGCCGGGGGACGGCACCGCGTCGGGTGCGAAGCCCGCCCCGTCGTCCACCACGTCGAGGGCGACCTCGGTGTCCATGTAGGAGAGGGTCAGCTCGGCCCGGCCGGCGTGCGCGTGCTGGACCGCGTTGGCCAGTGCGGACTGCGCGATGCGCAGCAGCGCGACCTCGTGCGGGGTGGGCAGTTCGACGGGCGCCCCGGAGACCTGGCAGTGCACGGCCAGGCCGGAGGAGCGTGCGGTGGTGGCGCACAGCCGTTCCAGGGCGGCGGGCAGCGTCCCGGCCTCCAGGTCGGGCGGGCTGAGCGCCCGGACGAAGCGGCGGGCCTCGGCGAGGTTGTCGACGGCGGCCTGCCGGGCCTGCTGGACGTGGCCGAGCGCGGTGGCGGTGTCCGTCCGCCGCTCCATCGCCCGTTCCGCGGCCCGCAGCAGCAGCTGGATGCTGGAGAGGCCCTGCGCGAGGGTGTCGTGGATCTCGCGGGCGAGCCGTTCCCGCTCGGCGAGCACCCCGGCGGCGTGCTCGGCGGCCGCCAGGTCGCTGCGGGCCGCGGTCAGCTCCTCGATGAGGCGGCGGCGCTGCTCGCTCTCCCGGTAGAGGGCCTGGTAGCCGAGGACGACGGCGACGGCGACCGCCGCGCCCAGCGCGGGGCCGATGACCGTACCGACGGTGAGCGTACGGGTGTGCCAGCCGAACCCGCCGATCGCGACCAGGGTGGTGACCAGCACGGCGGGCAGCGCCCAGCGCAGCGGGAGCAGGTGCAGCTGGACGAAGAACAGCGGGAAGGCGAGCCAGACGCCGAGGGGCGTGAGGGCGAGCAGCACGGCCCACACCGCCATGACGGCGGCGAGCCAGAGCACCGCGGCGGCCGTCGAGGTGCGGACCGGCGGCAGCGTGGGGCCGACGGCGTACACGGCGAGGAGCAGGACGGCGGCGCCGACGACGGCCGGGGCGTCCGGGCTGTGGTCGGCGACGGCCCGTACGGCGGCGAGCGCCAGCAGGGCGGTCACCATCAGGTGCAGGCAGCCGCGCAGCACCCGCAGGGCGGGGGTCAGGGAGTGGGGAGTCACAGCTCTTCCAGGCTAGGCGCCCGGGACCGTACCGGCATCAATCAAAAGGTGGAGGACAGACCTGGCCTTTCGATGCGGGCGAACCACTCCGGGGCGCGATGTCCGGCGCCCCCTCCCCCGGCGACGGTGGGGGCAGCCGCCGGGCACCGGGCCCGGCGCCCCTCGGAAGGATGGCCAAGCCCCCGTGTTCGTCGCCTGGAGAGACCTGAGATTCGCCAAGGGCCGGTTCGCCCTGATGGGCACCGTCATCGTGCTGATCACGGTGCTGGTGGGGCTGCTGTCCGGCCTGACGGCGGGCCTGGGCCGGGAGAACACCTCGGCCCTCACCTCGCTGCCCGCCGACCGCCTCGCCTTCGCCGCGCCCGTGGACGGCGGTGCCGACGTCTCGTTCACCGACTCGCACGTCGGCAAGCGGACCTGGGAGTCCTGGGCGAAGGTGCCGGGGGTCGGCTCGGCGGAGCCGCTGGGGATCGGTACGGCCAAGGCCACGGCGGGCGACGGCCCGGACCGGCGGACCGCCGCGCTGTCCGCCTTCGGGATACGGCCCGGCTCGCACCTGGCACCCGAGGCCGGACGGATCGCGGACGGCTCGGCGGTGCTGTCCGCGAAGGCCGCGCACGAGCTGGGCGTACGGGCAGGCGGAACCTTCACGCTGAACGGGCGGACGCTGACGGCCGCCGCGGTGGCGGGCGAGGCCATGTACAGCCACACGCCGGTGGTCTGGACGTCGCTGGACGACTGGTCAGGGGTGGCCGGGGGTTCCGGACACGGTGGCACTCCCCGGGCCTCCGACGGCGGGGCCGGCTCAGCCACCGTGGTCGCCCTCACCACCTCCCCGGACGCCGACCTGTCCGCCGCCGACCGGAAGCTCGGTACCCGTACCGTCACGACCGGCGAAGCCCTGAACGCCATCGGCTCGTACACCGCGGAGAACGGCTCGCTCCAGCTGATGCGCGGCTTCCTCTTCGCCATCTCGGCGCTGGTCATCGGCGCGTTCTTCACGGTCTGGACGATCCAGCGCAGCGGTGACGTCGCGGTGCTCAAGGCGCTCGGCGCGCCCACCCGCTGTCTGCTGCGGGACGCGCTCGGCCAGGCGGTCGTCCTGCTGGTGATCGGTACGGGCGTGGGCACCGCGCTCGCGGCGACGGCCGGCGCGGCCGTCGGCGGCACCGTGCCGTTCGTCCTGGACCCGGCCACGGTCCTGGTCCCGGCCCTGGTCATGATCGCGCTGGGGGCCGTCGGCGCCGCGCTGTCCATCCGCCGCATCACCGCCGTCGATCCGCTGACGGCGCTGGGGAGCGCGCGGTGAGTCGGGCGGGTCTTCCCCGCCCGAGCGGTACCCGTGAAGGCGTGTCCGTTCCCGGTCCGCTTCTCGCGGACCGCTCCGGACGTGAATTCCCGGGCCGCCGGGCGTACGGCCCGCACCATCCGGGAACCGGTGCCGGGAATTCCGGTGCGGGTCCGCCATCCCGGTTCTGGCCCCGGTTCCGTTTCGTCCGCGGCCCCGTACAACTCCGTTCGGTTCCGTTCCGTCCCCGATCCCGTACCACTCCGTACGGATTCCGCTGACGCGAAAGACCGGGCCGTACCGCGCTCCCACCACCCGCACCCCACCCGATTCCCTACGCAGCGACGGACCTCATGAAGACGAACTCCGCCACCTCCCGGCCCCGCACGAGCCACACAACCGGAACCACCCCGTCCGCCGGTCTCGCCCTCACCGGCGTCACTCTCACCTACCCGGACGGCGCCGACCGCCTCACCGCCCTCGACGACGTGACGCTGACCGTGCCGCCGGGGTCCGTGACCGCCGTGGTCGGACCCTCCGGCTCCGGCAAGTCCAGCCTGCTGGCGGTGGCCGCCACACTGATCACCCCGGAGGCCGGGCAGGTGGTGATCGACGGTACGGACACCACCGGAATGGGCCGGGCCGAGCTGACCACGCTGCGCCGCACCCGCGTCGGCATGGTCTTCCAGCAGCCCAACCTGCTGCCCTCCCTGACGGCCGCGGAGCAGTTGCAGGTGATGGCGCACCTGGACGGCCGGGCGCCGCGCGCCGCCCGGCCGCGGGCCCTGGAACTGCTCGACGCGGTCGGTCTGGCCGACCAGGCGGCGCGCCGACCGCACCAGCTCTCGGGCGGCCAGCGGCAGCGGGTCAACATCGCCAGGGCGCTGATGAACGAGCCGGCCGTCCTGCTGGTCGACGAGCCGACCAGCGCGCTGGACCACGAGCGCGGCGCCGCGGTCCTCGACCTGCTCACCACGCTCACCCGCCGGCGCGCCACCGCGACCGTCCTGGTCACGCACGACCGCGCCCACCTGGAAGCGGTGGACGCGGTCGCGGAGATGCTGGACGGGCGGCTCGGTCAGGTACCGGACGGGCGGCTCAGCTAGACGCCGAACGGGCGGCTCAGCTTCCGGCGGAGCCGTCGGCCGGGCCCTTGGCCGGGTTGTGCGCCACGTCCTGGGCCGGGTCGTCGGCCGCGTGCGAGAAGAGTTTCAGCACGGGCACGCCGACCTTGTGCCGGGCGCGGGAGGCCCAGTCCCGGTGGAAGAACTCCTCGACGAAGTGCGGGGCGGTCAGCACGATCACCTCGTCGGCGCCGGTCTCGTCGACGACCGACCGCAGCAGGTCCAGCGGGTGGTCCTCGACGACCTGCCCGACCGCCTCGGCGCCCGCCTCCCGCAGGGCGTGCAGGGTGTAGGACAGGGCGCGCTCGGCGGGCGGCTCCGCCTGGGCGCCCTCCGGCTCGTCGCCTTCCCGTACGGCGTCCTCGAACTCGCCCAGGGCGACATCGTCGATGGCCCTGAGCAGGCGGTCCTGATTGCCGCGCGGCTGCATGAGGACGACGAAGGAGACCTGGTCGTCGCCGTGCAGCGTGGTGACGAACTCCACGTCGGCGGGCGTCAGGGGCTTCTCGATCATCAATACGCTCGTGAACACGGCGGGCGCCCTTCTTCTCATCTCTCGCGGCCCGTCCGGGGAGCGGACCGACAGAAACCATCCTGCCCCGTCGCCACACGGGACCTGTTGGCCTTTAGTGTGCCCAGCGGAAGCTAAGCGGAACGAATAATTCCGCCTTTTGTCCAGGACCGGCGGTAACGGGTGAACAGGAAGCCGGCCTCCTCCAGTACGGACGCGAGTTCGAATGTTTCCGGAACGGTCGTCACCGGCGCGTTCATGATGCGCGACGCGTCGCCGGCGACCACCAGCGGTGCCAGCGAGAGGCACAACTCGTCGAGTGCCCCGCTTCCGGCGAACTGACCCAGGAGCCGGGGCCCGCCCTCCGTCAGCAGCCTGGTCAGGCCCCGCCCGGCCAGCGCGCCGACCACCCGCGACGGGTCGACGGCGGCCCCCTCACCGGCGAAGACGACCTCGGCACCGGCCTTGCGCGCGGTCCGTACCCGGTCCTCGTCGGCCCCCGCGCCGGTCACCACGACCGTCGGCACCAGCGGCTCGGTGAACAGCGGCTGCGCGAAGTCCAGGTCCAGGCTCGCGGTGACCACCGCGATGACGGGGGCGGGTGCCTGCCCGGCGGCGGCCCGGCGCGCCGCGAACGCCTCGCGGGCGCGGGCCGGACGGTAGCCCTCCTTGCGTACGGTCTCGGCGCCGACGACCACCGCGTCCGCGAGGCCGCGCAGCACGCCGAAGATCCGCATGTCCGCGTCGCCGGAGAGCGGCTGCGAGCGGCCTTCGTGGTGGGCCGCGCCGTCCAGCGAGGAGACCATGTTGGCGCGGAGCCAGCCCGCTCCCTCGTCGAGCCGGGGGTACGCGTAGGCGTCGGCCAGTTCGTCCAGGCTCCACCGGCGGTCGGCGAAATCGGCGGCGCCGGCCGGTGCGGATTCGGCACCACCGGCCGTACGGAAATCGGCCGGAGCCGCCGTACGGGATTCAGCGGCACCGGCCGTAGCGGAATCGGCCGCGTCCGCCGTAGCGGAATCGGCCGCGTCCGCCGTAGCGGAATCGGCCGCGTCCGCCGTACCGGAATCGACCGGGCCCGTCGTACCGGAATCCGGGGCGCCGGAAAGGGCTCCGGCGTCGGTCCCCGTCGCGGTTCCGGCAATGGCGCCCGGTTCCGCCGCGAGAGCGGACGCGACGGCGGCGGAATTCCCGTCCTGCGGAGTATCCGCGGTGTGCGGGAAATCACCGGACGGCACGGGCGGGGCGGGAAGGGGAAACAGGCGTCGCATAGGCGGCAGTGTGACATGCCTCGCTCACCCGGCGGAGTCCTCCCGCACAGCGACTAGGCTGGACGGCTGTGTCGCCTTCCCAGCCCTCGTCATCCCAGTCCTCCCCCATAGCCGGGCCGCCGGCCGACGGGGCCGGAGCGGCCCCCGCCGCGCTCACCTCGCGCGCGCCGCACGTCCCGGCCGACCGCCTGGTGGCGGAGATGGTCCCGCCGCCGCGGTTCCAGAGCGCGCGCTTCGAGACGTACATCCCGGACCCTGACCAGCCCAGCCAGGCCGCGGCCGTAGAGGTTCTGAGCGGCTTCGCCGCGGGCATCGGCGGCGGTACGGAGACCGGCGGCGGCAAGCGGCGCTGGTTCGGCCGGAGCGCCAAGAAGGCCGCGGCCCCCTCGGGTCCGCGCGGCGTCTACCTGGACGGCGGATACGGCGTCGGCAAGACGCACCTGCTGGCCTCCCTCTGGCACGC
Organism: Streptomyces paromomycinus; assembly: GCF_003865155.1. Taxonomy (NCBI): domain Bacteria; kingdom Bacillati; phylum Actinomycetota; class Actinomycetes; order Kitasatosporales; family Streptomycetaceae; genus Streptomyces; species Streptomyces paromomycinus. The sequence continues at coordinate 2,228,655 of NZ_BHZD01000001.1, forward strand.
GACCCCCGCCGAGCCCGCGCTCAAGGCGTTCGGCACGTTCGTGGAGCTGACGAACCTGGTCGGCGCACTCGGATTCCAGCAGACCGTGCAGACGCTCAGCGGCCACCGCCTGCTGTGCATCGACGAGTTCGAGCTGGACGACCCCGGTGACACGGTGCTCGTCTCCAGCCTGCTGAGCCGGCTGGTCGAGGCGGGCGTCGCGCTCGCCGCCACCTCCAACACGCTCCCCGGCAAACTGGGCGAAGGCCGCTTCGCCGCGGCCGACTTCCTGCGCGAGATCCAGGGCCTGAGCGCCCACTTCCGGCCGCTGCGCATCGACGGCGAGGACTACCGTCACCGCGGTCTGCCCGAGGCCCCGCCCCCGTTCGACGACGCGAGCGTCAGCCGTGCCGCCCACCGCACCCCTGGCGCCTCGCTCGACGACTTCCCGTCGCTGCTGGACCACCTGTCGAAGGTGCACCCCAGCCGGTACGGGGCGATGTGCGACGGCATCACCGCCGTCTGCCTGACCGATGTGCAGGCGGTGCCGGACCAGTCCACCGCGCTGCGCCTGGTCGTCCTCGCGGACCGGCTGTACGACCGGGAGGTGCCGGTGGTGGCGGCGGGCAAGCCGTTCGACGCGCTGTTCAGCGAGGACATGCTCAAGGGCGGCTACCGGAAGAAGTACTTCCGCGCCATCTCCCGGCTCACGGCGCTGGCCCGCGACGCCAAGCCGCTGGTGGAGGGGTAGCGGTCAGGACGGCGACGTAGCCGCGGCTCCCGGCCGGTGCGGCGGGTTCCGCGCCCGCGCGCGGCCGGTTCCCGGCGGCCGGCGTGCGTGGTACACACATGCGGGTCACTTCACCTGTCCGCCAGCAGGGAGTTGCCCATGTCCGCGACACGTCGTCAGGTCCTGGCAAGAACCGGCGCGCTGGGCGTATCGATCGCCTTCGCCGGGAGCGTCCCCGAGGTCTTCGCCGGCACCGCCACCGCGCGGGGCGCGGGCCGGCACGGCTACGGCCCCCTGATACCCGACCCGGCGGGTCTGCTCGACCTGCCGAAGGGGTTCCGGTACCGGGTGCTGTCCCGTGAGGGCGCCCCGCTGCCCTCCGGCGAGGGCCGCATACCGAGCAACCACGACGGCATGGCGGCCTTCCCGGGCCGCCACGGCCGCGTCCATCTCGTACGCAACCACGAGAACCGCAGCAAGTCCCGCGTCCCCGTCCCCGCCGTCGGCGGGCTGACCTACGACCCGGCGGGCGAGGGCGGCTGTACGGCGCTGGAGGTGGACCGGCACCACCGCGTGCTGTCCGAGCGCGTCGCCATCGCCGGCACCTCCACCAACTGCGCGGGCGGGCCCACCCCGTGGCACACCTGGCTCACCTGCGAGGAGACCGAGCTGCGGGCGGGCGAGGGCGGGTACACCAAGGACCACGGCTTCATCTTCGAGGTCGACCCGTACGATCCGCGCCGCACCGGCGCCGTACCGCTGACCGCCATGGGCCGCTTCCAGCACGAGGCCATAGCCGTCGACCCGGGGACCGGCACGGTCTACGAGACCGAGGACGCCTTCGACAAGCCGTTCGGCCTCTTCTACCGGTTCCGGCCCGCCGAACCGCTGGGCGGCCGGGGCTCCCTGCGGGCCGGCGGACGGCTCCAGGCCCTGCGCGTACCGGATGTCGGGGACCTCTCCGCCGTCCAGGAGCCCGGCACCAGCTTCCGCCACGTGGAGTGGGTGGACGTCCCGGACCCGCTCGCCCGGCAGACCCCCGTCCGCTTCCAGGACTTCGGGCCGCGCGGCATCACCCACGCACAGAAGCTGGAGGGCTGCTACTGGGGCGGCTCCAGCGTCTACTTCGTCTCCAGCTTCGCGCGGAGCAAGGACGGTTCGGCCGCCGACCACCAGGGCCAGGTGTGGCGGTACGACCCGGCCGCGCGCCGCCTCACGCTGGTGGTCGTCTTCGGCCCGGACGCCGATGTGCGGCTGCCCGGCGAGTCCCCCGACAACATCTGCCTGGCACCCGGCGGCGGGCTGATGGTGTGCGAGGACGGCGACGGGGCGCAGCACGTCTTCGGCCTGACCCGGCGCGGCACGGTGTACCCGGTGGCCCGCGGCCGGCAGAACGTCGGCACGCCGGAGAAGCCCGAGTGGGGCGAGTTCGCGGGCGTCACCTTCTCCCCCGACCACCGCACGATGTACGTCAACTGCTACACGCCGGGCACGACGTTCGCGGTCACCGGGCCCTGGGAGGACTAGGAGAGCGGAAGGGGACTAACCGGAGCAGGCCGAGCGCTGGGCTTCCAGCCATTCGCAGTGCGGACACAGGAGCGCGCCGGGCCGGTCGGCGGGGTACTCGGTGGGCTCGCCGCAGTGCACACAGTCGGCGCGGGGCGGGCCGCTGTCCGCCCCTTCGTCCGTACGGTTCGGCTGCTCTTCCTCGGTGCCCGGCATACGTCCGATCCTACGCGCCGGGCGTGCGAGCGGGCGTACGGACGGGCGTGCGAGCGGGCGTGGCGGCGGGTCCACGAGCGGGCGTACGTGTCGTGGCAGGGTGCTCGTCAGCCGCGGCGGGAGCTGAGGCGGCAGGACAGGGCCGTGGCGGCGCCCGCGATCAGCAGGCCGGTGAGGAGCGGCAGCCAGGGCAGGGTGATCGTCCCGTGGGCGGAGCCGGTGACCAGTCCGGAGACGGCGGCGTTCGCGGGCGAGGCGCTCCCGATCAGCAGCAGGAGCGCGGCGAGCAGTCCGGACACGATCGACCAGCCGGTGCTGCGCAGCACCGGCCAGTTGCAGAGCGCCCCGACGGCGGTGCCGAGCAGCACACAGACCAGCCCGGCGAGCAGTCCGGCGCAGGCGGCGGCGAGCACGGGGACGGCGGTCCGGTGGTCGGCGGCGTGCGGGTCGGCGACGAGCGAGACGTACGCCGCGCCGACGAGGGCGAGGCCCGCCGCCGACAGGCCTCCCGTCAGGACGGCGGCGAGGTGCGCCTTGCCGGGCCCGGCTGCCGCCGCCGTGCAGGAGCGGGCGGCCGGCGGCTCGCCCGTGACGCAGATCCGGCACAGCCAGGCGGCGAGGGGCAGCAGCCCGAACGCGGCGACACCGTACGAGTCGAGGATCGGCCCGCCGCTCTGCACGCCCACCGCGAGGAGGGCGGCGTGGAGGAGGACCGGCGGCAGCCAGCGGTGCGACCGCAGGAGCAGGGCGAACTGGTAGCGGAGGAGCGGGATCACGGGTACCGGGTTTCGTCGGGGACCGGGGCGGCCGGAGGGGGCGCGGGTGGTGCCGGGGCGACCGCGCGGATGTGCCAGGGCGGGTGCGCCGCGAGCAGGGCGCGCAGCAGCGCGTCGGAGTGGGCGGCGGCAACGGCCAGCCGGACCGTCGTACCGCTGTCCGGGCCCCGCGTGACGTACGGCCGGCCCGGCAGCTCGGCGAGGTCGGCGAGGTCGCGCGGGGTGGGGTGGCCGGTCGCGCCGGGGCCCTCCGCCTCGATGATCACCTGAAGGCCGGGCGGCCGCGCCCCGTCCTCCGCCGGTCGCGCGTCGGTCCCCGCGTCCGCCGGGCGCACGTCCATTCCCGCGACCGCCAGGCGCACGTCCGTCCCCGCGACCGCCGGGCGCACGTCCGTCCCCGTCCCCGCCCTGTCCGGGAGCCGGTCCAGGCCGTCGCCCGTGACGCGGTACCGCGCGTCGGCCGCGCCCGCCAGGCGCCGCGGGTCGTGGTCGACGAAGACGACCGTGCCGCCCGCCGCGACGCGCTCGGCCACCGTCCGGTCGAGGACGTCGCGGGCCGCCGGGTCCAGGCCCGTCCAGGCTTCGTCGAGGACGAGGAGTTCCGGGTCGGCGAGCAGGGCCTGGGTCAGCGCGACCTTCTGGCTGGTGCCCTTGGACAGCTCGGCGAGCGGCGTACGGGCGTGGCCGCCGGCGCCGAAACGTTCGAGCCAGTCCGTGGCGCGGCGGGCCGCGGCGGGGCCGCGCAGGCCGTGGATCCGCCCGAGGTGGGTGAGGTAGCCGACGGCCGTGAACGGCAGGGCGGCGGGGAAGCGTTCGGGTACGTACGCGCTGCGCGGGCGCCCGGTGACCCGGCCCCTGCTGGGCGCGTCGATCCCGGCCACGATCCGCAGCAGCGTCGACTTGCCGCTGCCGTTGTGGCCTTCGAGCCGCACCAGCGACCGGCGCGGCAGGTCGAGGTCGATGTTGCGCAGCACCCACGGGCCACGTACCCCGTAACGCCGCCCGACCCCGTCCAGCCTCATCGGTCCCCCGGCCCTCGCACCTCGTCGCTGCCCCGCCGCCCCCGCCGTCAGTTCCCGGCCGCCTTCTCGGGGCGGAGTTCGCTGGGCCGTACGATCACGAAGCCCTCGCCGTCCAGCCGGAGCTGCACCGCCTCGCCGGAACCGCCGCGCAGCATCGAGCCGAGGCTCTGCGAGCGGTGCAGCGAGGTCTTCAGCGACGCGGTCCAGCCGACCACCGCGTCGGTGTCCACGAACACCGGGGCCTGCGGCGACACGGGGATGACGAGGGGGTTGCCCTCACACATCACGGCCAGCTTGCCGTGGCCGGAGAACACGGAGTTGAACAGGCCGCCGCCGGTCATGCCCGCGCCCTTGACCGTGGAGATCTCGTAGGACAGGGACGGGTCGAAGCACAGCACGTTGCGGCCGTTGACGGTGAGGCCGTCGCCGGGGGCGAGGTCGACGATGAAGCAGTTGGCGGCCTCGTGCGCGAACCAGACCTCGCCGCGGCCGCGCACGGCCATCAGGGCCAGGCCCTCGCCGGTCACGGCCCGCTTGAGGAACTTGCCGACGCCCTGCCCCTGTTTCTCGAACTGCAGGTCGCCGCGGTAGGCGACCATCGAGCCCTGGCGCGCGAAACACTCGCCGTCCACGGCGTACTTGACCGATTTGGCGTTCTGCAGGGTCATGCCGGGCGCGGAGGCCGGCGTGACCACGTTCTCGGAGGCGAAGAGGTCGCTGTGCATAAGGAGGATAATCACCCGGAACGATCCGTTCCGCCAAGGCGCCGGCCCGCTCGGTGCCGTTCCGGGCGGCTGGCACACTGGTCCGTGTGACCAGCACCGATCTCGCCGGACCCGGCGATCCGACCGACGCCGCGGCCGACGCGCCCCGCTCCGCGGAGACCGGCCGCGACGCCGCCCCGCAGTACGTCCTCCCCCTCGTCGTCCGGATCGAGCGGGACGATCCGCCCGCCCGTACGGACGCGCTGGAGACCTCGGCACGGGCCGTGCTGACCCTGCTCTCGGACGAGCGGGCGACGGGCGACGGCGAGTGGGCGGCAGCCGTACACGCCTGGGAGGACGCCCGGATCCGCAAGGTCGTGCGCCGGGCCCGCGGCGCGGAGTGGCGGCGCGCCGCGGCACTGCCGGGCATCACGGTGCACGGCGAGAGCGCCGAGGTCCGGGTCTTCCCGCCGGTCCCGCTGGACGGCTGGCCCAAGGACCTGGCCCGCCTCCAGGTCTCCGGCACCCACCTCGACGACCCGCGGGAGCCCGCCGCCCCCGCCACCGGCACCCCGGTGCTGTGGCTCAACCCGGAACTGGACATGTCGGCGGGCAAGTCGATGGCCCAGACGGGCCACGGCGCGCAACTGGCCTGGTGGGCCCTGCCCGAGGCCGACCGCGCCGCCTGGCGCGCGGCCGGCTTCCCCCTGTCGGTACGCCCGTGCCCGCCCCACCGGTGGACCGAACTGACGGCCGGCGGCCTGCCCGTGGTGCGGGACGCGGGATTCACCGAGGTGGTGCCCGGTTCGTGCACGGTCGTCGCCGACCATCCGGCGCTGCGGGCGCGGGTCTAGGTACGGGGGAGGGCCGGTGCCCCGGGAGGGGCGGTGCCTCAGGTGGCGACGGTCGTGACGGGGTCGACGTCGTACGTGCGGGCGTAGCCGTTCTCGACGCCGACCAGGATGTCGACGACCTCGAAGTAGCGGTCCCAGAAGGGGGTTTCCCGCAGCGCGTCGATCAGGAGCTGGTAGGCGGCGTGGTCGTCGGCCTCCCAGACCCAGACATCGGTGACGCGGGTGGAGTAGAACTCCGTGTCGTAGAAGCGCGACCGGACGCCGGTGGTCTTGGCCTTCACCACCGGCATGACCTTGGTGTTCATGGCGTCCACCCGCTCGTGCGGGGTCATGGCGAGCCATTCGGGCGTGGTCTTGATGAGCATGAAGGCGGTGACCACCGGTGCGGTTTCCTGTGCGGACATGACGGTTCCTCCGAAGGGGCAGGTGAAGGCGGTCGCGCACACCACGGATGACGGCCGAGCGGACCGCCTGACGGCGGGCTTCGACGACCTCGTGGGGCGACCGGATCGGTACGTCTTCATCCTGCGGACGGCCGGGTGTTGCCACAATGGGAATGTCAGCAAGGGATCTTTGCCTGAAATGGAATGACGCCGGTGAACAGTCCCGACCCGGTCATCGATGCCAACCTCGTCGTCGCGTTGGACGCCCTGCTCGCCGAGCAGAGCGTCACCCGCGCCGCCGCGCGCCTGCACACCTCCCCCGCGGCCATGAGCCGCACCCTGGCCCGTCTGCGCCGCGTCCTCCAGGACCCTCTTCTGGTCCGGGCCGGGCAGACCATGGTCCCCACGCCCCGCGCCCAGGCTTTGCGCGACGAAGCCGCCGTGGTGGTACGCCGTCTCGGCACCCTGCTCACCCCCGGCGCCGGTATCGACCCCGCCACCCTGCGCACCACCTTCACCCTCCAGGCCGCCGACCTGGTCGGCGCGACCCTGGCCCCCGGGCTGCTGCGGCTGGTCCGGCAGGAGGCGCCGGAGGTCTCGTTGCGGTTCCGGGCCGAGGAGCTGGAAGCCGGTCCGGCTCTGCGCGACGGCCGGATCGACCTGGAGATCGGAGCCATCGACCACATCGCGCCGGAAACCCGGGTCGAAGAGCTGGTCACCCTCCGGATGACGGCGGCCGTCCGGCCCGGCCACCCGCTCACCGAAGGGGAGCTGACCCCGGCCCGGCTCGCCGCCGCCGAACACGTCTCGGTCAGCCGCCGCGGCCGGTTCACCGGCCCCCTGGACACCGCTCTGGCCGAGCTGAACCTGCACCGCCGGGTGGCCGCCGTCCTGCCCAGTCATGTGGCCGCGATGACCCTCGCCGCGCGCAGCGACATCGTCTGCCTCGTGCCCACCGCGGCGCCCGGCACCGCGCCTTCGCCCGTCACCGACACCGCCACCGCCCTCGGGCTGCGCCTCCTCGACATCCCCCTGCCCCTGCCGCCGGTGACCATCGGTATGGCCTGGCATCCCCGCCACGCCGCCGACGGAGCCCACCACTGGCTCCGCGATGCCGTCCGCCGAGCCGTGCGCGAGCCCGGGAGCCCCCCGACAGGCTGAGGTAAAGGTCCGCCGGGAGGCTACGGGCCTGGCGGCCGCCCGGTTCCGGGCGGCTTTCAGGCCCCTAGCCAGGTACGGCTCAGGCCCGTAGCCACGTACGGCTCCGGCCCGTAGCCAGGTGCGGCTCAGGCCCGTAGCCAGGTGCGGCGGTTGCGGGCGACCGTGTAGACGCGTTCCACGCGGTCGGGGGCGAGCACCCCGCCGAGCCGTCCGAGCAGGGGTATGTCGCGTTCGTCGCGTATCACCCGTACGTCGCGCAGCGCCGGGTCCAGCTCCACGTCCGCCGCTCCGGCGAAGGCCAGCACCGGCCGCGCCTCGACGCGGAACCGGCAGCCTCGGGTCAGCACGTACGCGGCGCGCCGGGCGTGCTGCCGGCAATCGCGGACGTACGGCTGCGGCTCGCGGCCGCGGCCGGTGCCCACGGTGTCCTCCCCCACCCGCACCCGGGCCCCGCGTACGTGATGGGTGCCGACGCACAGCACGCCGCCGGGCCCGATGAGCAGGTGCCCGATGACCGCCGCGGGCGGCAGGGGGATGGAGTGGATCACGTACCAGCCGCCGGCCGCCAGCTGGTCCAGGGCCGTGCCGACGGCCTGTTCGCCGAGGAGCTGCCGGTGCCAGGCGTCCTGGGGCCGGCGCCGGCCGAGCAGGCGGGCGCACCACAGGGCCGCCCTGGCGCGCGGCTGCTCGGCGAGCCGGACCCGCAGGGCCTCCCCCGGGCGGTTCGGTGCGAGGTCGTCGTCCGGCGGCAGGAACAGCCGGTCCGGGTCGCTCGCGTACCGCGTCTCCTGCTTTCCCTCGTGTGCTCCGGGCCCGGGACGGAAGTCACTCATACCCATCACCCCCCGATGGCCATGGGAGCAGGCGCCCGGCCCCCGGGCAAGAGGTACGCAGCGGTGTGCGCGCGGACGGAGGGGTGCCGGGGAAACGTTGGCCGGAGGACGACGTACGGTTACGTCCTGTGTTCTCCTCTCTCCTTGGTTTCACCGCGGTGGCCGTCCTGCTCACCGTCTCGCCGGGCCCCGACTTCGCCGTGGTGCTGCGGACGTCCCTCGGCTCGGGGCGGCGGTCGGCGCTGTGCGCCGCGCTCGGCATAGCCGCGGGCTGCTTCGTGTGGGGACTGGCCGGAGCGGCCGGACTGACCGCCATGCTGTCGGCGTCGCAGGCGGCGTACGACGCGCTGCGCGTCGCCGGCGCGCTGTACTTGATGTGGCTGGGCTTCCAGGCGCTGCGCAGCGCCCGCCGCGCCTCGAAAGCGGCGCGTGGCGCCGAGGCGGGCGGCACCGAGGCGGGCGTTCCCGTTCCGGAGGCCGGGCCGGCCGACCGGCAGTCGCCGCTCCAGGCGTTCCGCACCGGGCTGCTGACGAACGTCCTGAATCCCAAGGTCGGGGTCGTGTACATGTCCCTGCTGCCGCAGTTCATCCCGCACGACGCGCCGGTCGTGGCCACGACCCTGCTGCTGGTCGCCGTGCATGCCGTACTGGGCCTGGTCTGGCTCGGCGGGATCGCCCTGGCGGTGCACCGGGCGCGCGCCTTCTTCCAGCGCCCCCGCGTCCGCCGGCGCATGGACCAGGCCACCGGCGGTGTCCTGCTCGCGCTGGGCGCCGCGGTCGGCGTCGAGACCGCGCGCTGAACCGCCGGGCACGGCACCTCGCAAGCTCAAATCATGCTCTGAACCCGCGCCCTCCGGGGTTGGCCCGGCCCCGGCGCGGCGATGACTACCGGACACCACGGGGGTGCACGAGTGGGAGGGGGAACCACCATGGACCGGCTCGGTACGGGCATCGGCTGGCGGCCCGAGATCGCCGACGGCATCGCGGAGCTGCCCGGCGTGGACTGGGTGGAAGTCGTCGCCGAGAACATCTGTCCAGGTCATCTCCCACCCGCCTTGCAGGCACTGCGCGCCCGCGGCACGACCGTGGTGCCCCACGGCGTCTCCCTCGGGCTCGGCGGCGCCGGGCGTCCGGACGCGGCCCGGCTCGCCGCGCTCGCCGAACGCGCCGAGGCACTGGGCGCGCCGCTGGTCACCGAGCACATCGCGTTCGTACGGGCCGGAGGCCCGCTGACCGCCTCCCCCGCGCTGGAGGCGGGGCACCTGCTGCCGGTGCCCCGTACCCGCGACGCGCTGGACGTGCTCTGCGAGAACGTCCGGATCGCGCAGGACGCGCTGCCCGTGCCGCTCGCCGTGGAGAACATCGCGGCGCTGGTCAACTGGCCCGGCGAGGAGATGACCGAGGGGCAGTTCCTCGCCGAACTGGTCGAGCGCACCGGCGTACGGCTGCTCATCGACGTCGCCAACCTCCACACCAATCAGGTGAACCGGAACGAGGACCCGGCCACGGCACTGGACGAGCTGCCGGTCGAGGCCATCGCGTACGTACACGTGGCGGGCGGCATCGAGCGGGACGGGGTCTGGCACGACACCCACGCCCACCCGGTGACCCGGCCCGTCCTGGACGTCCTGGCCGCACTCTGCGCCCGCGTCACCCCGCCCGGCGTCCTGCTGGAGCGGGACGAGGACTTCCCGGCGACCGGTGAACTCGCCGCCGAACTCGACACGATCCGCACCGTGCTGAAGGAGGCCCCGGCCCCGGCCGTCCTGCCGGCACCGGCACCACCGCTCCGGACGCCCGGGGTGGCCGTGCCGCGCGGCACGGCCACGGCCACGGCCATCGGCACGACCGGGACTTCCGCCGCAGCCATGTCCACCACCGACGCCGCCCGCCGGCGCCTGGCCGTCGCGCAGACCGCGTTGCTCTCCGCGCTGGTCGCCGGGACACCGGCACCGGAGGGCTTCGACCGGCGGCGGCTGCTGATCCAGAGCCGGGCCCTGGCCGCCAAGCGGGCCTCCGTCGTCGCCAAGATCGCGCCGGAACTGCCGGACATCCTCGGCACGGACTACCGGCCCGGCTTCCTCGCCTACGCACGTCACCGGCCCATGCGCCACGGCTACCGCCAGGACGCCATGGACTTCGCCGTCCACCTGCTGGCCGAAGGACGGTTGGCAGACCCGGACGCCCACCGCCGACTGACGCAGTGGTGGCGAGATCGCGCCGGTCCCAAGCCGCCTCGCGGCGGTCCCGCCCACCGAATCGCCCACGCCGTACGCCGCGCTCTCCACCGGAGGTGAAGGACATGCCCGCTCTTCTCGTCACCCTGGCGGTCACCGCCTCCGCACTGCTGCTCGTCGTCCGCACCGTCCGTATCGTCCGGTCGGCGCCCCGGCCCAAGTACCGCCGGGCGTCGCAGTACGAACTCTGGGAGATCGCCTTCCTCGCCGGCGGCCCGCCCCGGGTGACGGACGCCGCGATAGCCGGGATGCACCAGGACGGCCGGCTCGCCGTGGGCGGGCCCGGTGTGGTGTCCGTGCGGCAGTCGGTGGCGTACGACCCGGTCGAGACGGCCGTGCTGGACTCGCTGGCGCGGACCCCGGACGGCTCGCTGGACACCCTGCGCCGCCATGTCATGCGGTCCCCGGCCGTCCAGGCCATCGGCGACCGGCTGGCGAAGCGCGGCCTGATGCGGCACCCGCGCGCCGGCCGCCCCTGGCGTCTCCTCGCCGCCTGGCAGACCGGGATCTGTGCGGCGGGCCTCGTGCTCGTCCTGCTTCTCACCCTCACGGGAGTCATCGGCGGGGAAGGGGTGCCCTTCGTCCTCCAGATCCTGCCCGCGGCGATCCTCGGCACCGTGACCGGCGTGGTGTGCCGGAAGGTGCTGGGGCGGCGGGTCACGCCGGCCGGTACCGCGGCGGTACGGACGTACCGTACGGTGCACAAGAAGGACCTGGTGAGCGAAGCCACCCAGTCCGCCGCGCTGATCGTGGCGCTCGGCAGTACCGCGCTGCTGGCGGACGACGTGCTGCGGGACCAGCTCGACGAGGCGCAGCGCGCGGCGGTGGGCGCCTCCGCCGGGTCGTACTCCGGGTCCTCCGGCAGCTCGTCGACGGCTTCCTCGAACGCGGCCTGCGGTTGGAATGTGCCCGACGACGACTCGCACACGTCCTGGTGCGGTTCGTCGTGCGGCGGCGGGTCGGGGTCGGGCTGCGGCGGATCGTCGAGCGGTGGCGGGGGATCGTCGTGCAGCGGCGGATCGTCGTGCGGCAGCAGTTCCGGGTCGAGTTGCGGCAGCAGCTCCGGATCGAGCTGCAGCAGTTCCTCCTCGTCCTGCGGTGGCGGTGGCGGCTGCGGCGGCTGAGCCGCGTGGCGTCGGCGGTGGCCGGCACCGCCGACGCCCGTGCCGCCCCGCGCCTCCGGAGCCCCTGATGCGCCTGGAGCCCCTGGGCAACCGGTCAACGTACCAGCGGTCAGGGCACGTTGACGGGGCTTCCCCGAACGGAGGACGGGAGCAGCACAGAGCGCACTAGCGTGCGGTGCCGCACCAGGAGGCACCATGCGATCCGTAACCGGCACCGGCCTCGTCGTCGCCGCGCTCGCCGCGACCCTCGCCGCGCTGCTCTTCCCCATCTGGTCGTTCGCCGACCGGCCGGGCGCGGGCGGGGACGTCAACACCCAGACCGTCGCCACCTCGTTCGGCCCGCTGTCCGCGCTCGACCGGGACTTCGTGAACCGCGTACGGCTGGCGGGCCTGTGGGAGCTGCCCGCGGGCCAGCAGGCCCAGCAGCGCGGGACCGTACCGGCCGTACGGGAGGCGGGTGACCATCTCGTCGACGGCCACGCCTCGCTCGACCGGCACGTACGCGAAGTGGCCGCGCAGCTCGGCCTCGGGCTGCCCGACCTGCCCAACGCCCAGCAGCAGCAGTGGCTGAGGGAGCTGAGCAGCGCGCGTGGGGCCGCGTACGACCGCAAGTTCGCGAACATTCTGCGGCTGGCGCACGGCAAGGTCTTCACCGTCGTCGCGCAGGTCCGCGCGACCACCCGCAACTCGCTCGTCCGCGCCCTGGCCGACGACGCCAACCGGACGGTCCTGGACCACATCTCCATGCTGGAGCGCACCGGATTCGTCGACTTCGACGCGATCGCCGAGGACGCGGCCACCGCTTCGCCGCCCCCGAGCCCCTCGGCCCCGCCGCCGTCCCTCGACGCGGTGCCCGCCCCGTCGCCGACGCCCGTCACACCGTCACCGACGTATTCGCTGCCTCCGCCCGCGACGCCACCCGCCACCGCCACCGGCGGCACCACCCGGGCCCCGGCTCCCGCCGGGAGCTCCGGCGAGCAGCGTCAACACCCCTGAGAGAACGGGAAGAAGTGATCTCCCATGCCCGACCACATGCCCGGCCACCGGGATTCCGGAACTCCCGAGCCTCCGCGGCCGCCCCGCCCTTCGCCGCCACCGCGGCCGTCGCCGCCCGCCCCCCGGCCCCCGCGGCACCGGCGGCGGCTCGGCACCACGCACCTCGTGCTGATCGCCCTGCTCGCCCTGCTCGGTTCGGCCGGCACCTTCGTCTCCGTGACCGGCAATGCCTCTGCTCACAACACCACTCCCCCGTCCGGGTCCCCACCCGCCGGCACGTCGTCCTCACCAACGTCACCCAGCGTGACACAGCCCACTGACAACGCCACCGCGACCGCCCCCCGCACCGGTTCCGCCGGACCGTCGGACACCCCCGCCGACGCCCCCGACGGGCCCGCGGGACCCACCGGCTCCGGCGCTCCGACCACCCCCGGCGGCTCGCCCGGCACCGGCCAAAGCGTCCCGGCAGCAGGCGACTTCGCCGACATCCGCTCCGTACGGCCCGGCCCGCAGCCCCCGCGCGGCGGACGCGACGCCTCCACCGGCACCTTCACCAGCAACTGCGGCCGCAACGAGAACCGGCACCAGAATCCCGACAACTTCATCGTCACTCCCGGTGTCGCCAACGGCGCCCACCACCTCCACGACTACGTGGGCAACCGCTCCACGGACGCCTTCTCCACCGACGACTCGCTGCGCGCGGCCGGCACCACCTGCGCCCGCGGCGACAAGTCGGCGTACTTCTGGCCCGTACTGCGCCGCCTGAGCGGCCAGGACGGCCCGAGCAGCGGCAACGGGCAGGACCCGGCGGACGGGAACGTGGGCCAGGTGCTGACCCCCCGCTCGGTCGCGCTGACCTTCCGCGGCAGCCCGGCGGGCAAGGTCGCCGCCATGCCCGAGGGCCTCCGCGCCATCACGGGCGACGCCAAGGCGTTCACCAACGGCACCGCCAACGCGCGGGCGCAGTGGACTTGCACCGGCTTCGAGAACCGGCGCCTGGCCGACAAGTACCCGCTGTGCCCCGGCGGCAGCCAGGCCGTACGGCTGCTGGACTTCCCGAGCTGCTGGGACGGGGCGAACAAGGACAGTGCCAACCACCGCACGCACCTCGTCTTCCCCGACCGGGCCTCGGGCCGCTGCCCCGCCGGCACGAAGGCCGTGCCGCAGCTCCAGATGCGGCTGACCTACGCCGTGCAGCCCCGGCCGCGCGCCTTCGCCCTCGACAGCTTCCCCGAACAGCTGCGCAAGCCGGTGACCGACCACGCCGACTTCGCCAACTTCATGCCGCGCGACCTGATGGCGCGCGCGGTGCAGTGCATCAACTCCGGCCGCCGCTGCCAGTGAGGAACACGGGGCCGGGTCCACGCATGGCTGTACGAGCCGAACGGCCGTGACGCCCGCACCGCGCTCCACTCGTTGGGGGCATAGCTCCCGACACCGGAGCGCGGTGCTTTACAAGCCCAACCCACGCCCCAACCATCCCTTTTGTATGCCCACCGGGCGCCTCCATACGAAGGGACGGCTTGTGAAAGCAGTAGCGCTGTACGGCACCCTCGGGTCGCTGGTCCTGTCCGCCCTCGTCGCCGTCCCCGCGGACGGGACCACCCGGTCCGCCCCCGCCGAGGCCCCGGCGCCCGCACCGCCCCGCGTCGTCTTCGGCCGCTGCGCCCCCGAGGAGCACCTGCCGGCCGGTGTGGAGTGCGGCCGGCTCACCGTCCCGCTGGACTACGCCCGCCCCAAGGACAAGAAGATCACCTTGACCGTGAGCCGGGCCCGCGCCACCGGCTCACCCAAGGAGCGCCAGGGCGCGCTCGTCTTCAACCCGGGCGGTCCCGGGGCGTCCAGCATGAACTTCCCGCTGTACGCGAAGGTGGACCGCTGGCGCAGGACGGCGCGGGCGTACGACTTCGTCGGCTACGCGCCGCGCGGCGTCGGGCGCTCGGCGCCGCTGTCCTGCCAGGACCCGGCGGAGTACGCCAAGATCCCGAGCGAGAGCCCGCGGCGCCCCTCCGAGGCGTTCAAGCGCAAGAAGGCCGCCGAGGCGAAGGCGTACGCGCAGGGCTGCGCACGCAACGCGGGGCCCGCGCTGCGCCACTACACGTCCGCCAACAACGCCCGCGACCTGGACATGCTGCGCGCCGGGCTCGGCGAGAAGAAGCTCACCTACATGGGCGCCTCCTACGGGACCTACTTCGGGGCGGTGTACGCGACGCTCTTCCCCGGTCACGTCCGCCGGATGATCTTCGACAGCGTGGTCAACCCCGATCCCCGGCAGGTCTGGTACCGCAACAACCTCGACCAGAACATCGGCTTCGAGCGCCGCTGGCAGGACTGGGGCCGCTGGGTGGCCAAGCACCACAAGGTGTACCACCTGGGTACGACACCGCAGGCGGTGCTGCGCGCGTACGACACCGTGCGGGAGCGGCTGCACAAGCGGCCCCTGGGCGGCAAGGTGGGGTCGGCGCAGTTGCAGGCCGCCTTCCTCAAGACGGGCTACAACGACGCTTACTGGCCGGTGCGCGCCGCGGCCCTCGCCGCGTACGTCAAGGGCGATCCCAGGCTGCTGCTCAAGCAGGCCGCGCCGCTGCCGGGCGGCGAGAAGGCGGACGAGAACGGCAACGCGGTCTACACGGCCGTGGAGTGCAACGACGGACTGTGGCCGCGTGACCTGCGGGTCTGGGACCGGGACAACACCGCGAGCGCGCGCGTCGCGCCGTTCGAGACGTGGGACAACGCCTGGATGAACCTGCCGTGCGCCTTCTGGCCCCGCTACTCGCCGAGGGGCGCCGTCCAGGACCCCAACCGGTACGCGGAGGACGTGACCGACGTGGCCCTGCCGCAGGCGGGCGCGCCGCACCGCCCGGTCGACGTACGGACCGCGCCGGGCGCGCTGCCGCCGGTGCTGCTGCTGGCCGCCGAGCGGGACGGCGCGACGCCGCACTCCGGAGCGGTCGAGCTGCGGCGCCGGCTGCCCGGCGCGTCGCTGGTGACCGAGCGCGGGGCCGGGACGCACGGTGTCTCGTTCGGGACGAACGCCTGCGCCAACCAGCATGTGGAGCGGTACCTGCTGACCGGGCGGACCCCGGCGCGGGACACGTTCTGCGGGCCGCGCGCGGAGCCCAAGCCGATCATGCCCGCCAAGAAGCGCAAGTAGCGCGGCGCGCTCAGCGGCGCGCGCGACGGGCCACTGAGCAAGCGACGGTCCGCTCAAGCAGGCGGCGGGCCGGGTGCGATGCCGCACCCGGCCCGTCGCGCCGTCTCAGGCCGACCCGGCAGCCGGCTCTCAGGCCAGGCCGGCGACCAGCTCGGCGACCGGCTTGCGGCGCCCGGTGTAGAACGGCACCTCCTCGCGGACGTGCATCCGCGCCTCGGAGCCGCGCAGGTGCCGCATGAGGTCGACGATGCGGTACAGCTCGTCGGCCTCGAAGGCGAGGATCCACTCGTAGTCGCCCAGCGAGAAGGACGGCACGGTGTTGGCGCGCACGTCCGGGAAGCCGCGGGCCATCTTGCCGTGGTCGGCGAGCATCCGGCGGCGGTCCTCGTCGGGGAGGAGGTACCAGTCGTAGGAACGCACGAACGGGTAGACGCTCACGTAGTCGCGGGCGACCTCGTCGGCCAGGAAGGCCGGGATGTGCGACTTGTTGAACTCGGCCGGGCGGTGCAGCGCCATGTTCGACCAGACCGGCTCCAGCGCGCGCCCCAGCTCGGTGCGGCGGAAGAGGTTGTACGCCTCCTGGAGCGCGTCGGAGCTCTCCGAGTGCCACCAGATCATCACGTCGGCGTCGGCCCGCAGGCCGGAGACGTCGTACGTGCCGCGCACGACGACGTCCTTGGCGGCGAGCTGCGCGAACAGCGTCTCGACCTCGTCGGCGTACCCGGCGCGGTCCTCGGGCAGCGCGTCGCGCAGCTTGAACACCGACCAGAGCGTGTAGCGGATGACCTCGTTGAGGTCCTTCGCCTTCTTGCCGGCGTTCGAGGTCTTCTCGGGAGCGGCCCCGGTGGGGGTGGCGGGGGCGGAAGCGTCAGTCATGGGTCCCATTCTCACTCGCCCGCCGTGGCGGCTTGCGGCAGGGTGTCCAAGATGTCGTCCGCGGCCGTGCGCGCGGAGGCGATGCAGGCCGGGATGCCCACGCCGTCGTAGAGCGCGCCGCACACCCGCAGGCCGGGCAGCTTGCCGGTCTCGGCCCGGATCCGGGCGACGCGCTCCAGGTGGCCGACGGGGTACTGCGGCAGCCCGCCGTCCCAGCGCGTGACCCGCTGCGCGACGGGCCGGGCGGCCAGGCCGACGGCCTCGCCGAGGTCGCGCAGCGACAGCTCCACCAGCTCGGCGTCGTCCCGCGCCAGGTCGGCCTCGTCGCCGTACCGGCCGACGGAGGTGCGCAGCACGAACAGGTCCGGGTCGCCGTCGGCGATCCAGCCCCACTTGTTGCTGGCGAAGGTGGACGCCTTGATCTTGCGGCCGTCGACCGGCGGCACGAGGAAGCCGCTGCCGGTCAGCGCCGCCTCGACGTCCACGCGGCGGAAGGCCATGGTCATCAGGGCCATGGAGGCGTACTCGACGGCGGACAGCTCGGTGGCGGCGGCCGGTGCCTCGGCGGCCAGCAGCCGGGCGGCGGCGGGTGCCGGTGCGGCCAGGACCACGGCGTCCGCGTCCAGCGCCGCCGGTCCTTCGCCGCCGTCCAGGACGACGCGCCAGCCGTCGGCGGTGCGCCGCAGCTCCCGTACCGGGGTGTTCGTACGGATCTCGCCGCCGGCGGCCCGTACCGCGTCGGCGACGGCGCCCGGCAGCGTGCCCACACCACCGTCGATGCCCATGAAGACCGGCGCCGGCGCCTGGCCCGGCTCCGCAGCGCGCGCTGCCGTCCGCGCCTGGATGCCCCTTACGCCTTCGATCAGTGAGCGCTCGGCGCGCGCGGCCTCGAAGAGCTGGGGGACGGCGGCGCGCATCGAGATGCGGTAGGCGTCGCCCGCGTACACGCCGCCGAGCAGCGGTTCGACGAGCCGGTCGACGACCTCGCGGCCCAGCCGGGCAGCGACGTACTCGCCGACCGCCACGTCCGCGCCGACCTCCGTGCGCTCCAGCGCCTCGTCCTCGGCGATCCGTGCCATGCCCTCGGGGGAGACCACCCCGGAGGCGGCCAGCAGGCCCAGGTCGCCCGGTACGCCCATCACGTGTCCCTTGGGCATCGGGCGCAGCGCGCCGCGCGTCCACAGGGCGGCGGTGGCGGTCGTGGGCGGCTGGAGGCGGTCGCCGAGGCCCACGGCGCGTGCCAGGTCCACCGCCTCCGGGCGCCTGGCCAGCATCGACTCGGCGCCGAGGTCGACCGGCACCCCCGCGATCTCCCCGGCGCGCAGCTTGCCGCCGAGCCGGCCGGACGCTTCCAGCACGGTCACCCGGGCCCCGCCGTCCAGCAGTCGGTGGGCCGCGGCCAGCCCCGAGATGCCCCCACCGATGACGACGACGTGACTTCCGGGCGCGCGGCCCGTACTGGTGTGCGCTGTGCTCATGCCCCCCACTCTCTCAGAGTCCGTCCGGAGTCCGGACCGTGACCGCATCGCGACGCACGGACGGCAACCCACGGCTCCCCCGCCACGTCGAAGTGGCAACAGCGGCACAGCACTTCGGGGGTACGGGACATGGGCACAGCGGTCAGGTCGTACGGGGCACGGCGGGCGGCCGCGGCGGCGCTGCTCGTGGCGTCCCTCGGGGTCGCCGGATGCGGGGCGGCCGGGCAGGGTGACACCGAGCAGGCGAGCGCGGAGCGGAGCGACTCGGGGGCCGGGCGGAGCGACGCGGGGTCGGCGCGGGGCGAGCAGGGCATGGTCGGGCCCAAGGCGCCGGGCGCCGCGGAGTCGGCCGACGGGAAGGCCGGGACGGGCAGCGGCAGCGGCAGCGGGAAGCCCGCGCCGGTCGCGACGGCGCAGATCATCCGTACGGCGTCGCTGACCGTCGAGGCCGCGGACGTACCGGGAGCCTTGGCCCAGGCCCGTACGGCGGCCAAGGGCGTCGGCGGCTACGTCGGGGACGAGACCACCGACCGGGACGCCGAAGGGCGGGAACGCTCCCGGGTGGAGCTGCGGGTACCGCCCGAGGCGTACGACGGTCTGCTGGACCGGCTCTCCCGGCTGGGCACGCTCAAGAAGCGCCAGGTCTCGGCGAAGGACGTCACCGACCAGGTGGTGGACACCGGCAGCCGCATCAAGTCGCAGCAGGCCAGTGTCGCGCGGGTACGGGCCCTCATGGAGAAGGCCACCACGATCGGCGACATCGTCACGCTGGAATCCGAACTCAGCCGCCGCCAGTCGGAACTGGAATCCCTCCAGGCGCGCCTGAAGTCGCTCCAGGAGCAGACCGGCATGGCGACGGTGACGCTGGTGCTCCAGGAACCGGACGCGGCGGCGGACGACGACGAGGGGACCTCCTTCGGGGAGGCGCTGAGCGGCGGCTGGGACGCCTTCACGGAGGGGGTGCGGAGGCTGCTGGTGGCGGTCGGCGCGTCGCTGCCGTTCCTCGCGGCGGGGGCGCTGGTGTTCGTGCTGTGGCGGGTGCTGCGGGGGCGGGTGTTCCGGGGGCGGGTGCCGAGGCGTACGCGGTCGTCGGAGGCCGCCGCGGCGCCGACGCGGGAGAACTCCGCGGAGACCGCACGGAAGGAGTCCGCAGAGACCGCACGGGAGGGTGACGAACCGGGGGACCGTTGACAGCCGGGGGCGGCGGGCAAAGACTCGGGGCGACAGCGCCGATCTTCGGGCGACAGCTTCGGGCGACAGCTTCGGGCGGACAGCGAGGACAGGGCCGGATGACCGAGCAGGGTGCACGGGACGCACGAGGCGCGTGGGGCGCCCGGGACGTCTACATCGTCGACGCCGTACGGACCCCGGTCGGCAAGTACGGCGGCGCCCTCGCGCGCACCCGCCCCGACGACCTCGCCGCCCACGTCGTCAAGGCTCTCGTGGAGCGCACCCCCGCCCTCGACCCGGCCCGGATCGACGACGTCGTGTTCGGTGACGCCAACGGGGCGGGCGAGGACAACCGCAACGTGGCGCGGATGGCCGTGCTGCTGGCCGGGCTGCCCGCTTCCGTACCCGGCGTGACGGTCAACCGGCTGTGCGGCTCCGGTCTGGAAGCCGTCATCCAGGCCGCCCGCTCCATCGCCCTGGGGGACGCGCACATCGTGCTCGCGGGCGGCGTGGAGTCGATGAGCCGTGCGCCGTACGTGTTCCAGAAGCCCGAGCGGGCCTTCCCCGCCGGGCACCAGGAGATGTTCTCCTCGACGCTGGGCTGGCGGATGGTCAATCCGCGCATGGCGCCCGAGTGGACGGTCTCGCTGGGCGAGGGCGCCGAGCTGATCGCCGACAAGTACGGCATCGGGCGCGAGCAGCAGGACGCCTTCGCGCTCGACAGTCACCGTAAGGCAGCGCGCGCCTGGGAAGAGGGCGCCTACGACGCCGAAGTCGTACCGCTGCCGGACGTGGACCTGACGCAGGACGAATCGATCCGCGCCTCGACCTCCGTGGAAGCGCTGGCCAAGCTCCGCCCGGCCTTCCGCAAGGAGGGCGGCACGGTCACGGCGGGCAACGCCTCCCCGCTCAACGACGGCGCCGCGGCCCTCCTCCTCGTCGACGAGGAGGGGCTGCGGGCCACCGGCCGGGAACCGCTCGCCCGGATCGGCGCGAGCGCGGTGACCGGCATCGAGCCGCAGCTGTTCGGGCTGGGCCCGGTGGAGGCCGTACGGCGGGCCCTGGACAAGGCGGGGCGCGACATCGCCGCCCTGGCCTCCTTCGAGCTGAACGAGGCGTTCGCCGCCCAGGCGCTGGGCTGCCTCGCCCAGTGGCCCGGACTCGACCCGGACGTGGTCAACCCGCGCGGCGGCGCCATCGCCATCGGACACCCGCTGGGCGCGTCCGGTGCCCGGCTGGCCGGCGCGGTCGCCCACCAGCTCGCCGCGCGCGGCTCCGGTACGGGCCTGGCGGCGCTGTGCATCGGCGTGGGGCAGGGCCTGGCGCTCGTACTGGAGCGCGAGTAACTCGTACTGGAGAGCGAGTAAGAGGACGCGGGCAGGGAACGCGAACCGGGCCGGACACGGGACGAGCCGGGACGAGCGGGGACGGGCCGGGCACGGGCCCGGCCGAACGCACACCGGTCCGGACGTGGGCGGCCAGTGCGGGCGGCGCGGGCCCGCCCCGCCGTCCCCGCCGTCCCCCGCCGCCCACCCTGATCACCGATGCGGGAGGATGAACCGAACTGGTTCATTCCTCAACCGTTCCGACCGGAGGCCCGCGCGCGATGCCCCTGCTCGACCTGGAACACCTGCCCCTGCTGCACGGCGGCGAGACCACCGCGGTCGAACCGGCGACCGGCGAGGCCCTGGCCGCCTTCACCCTCGCCGCCCCCGCCGACGTGGCGAGCGCCGCCGCCGAGGCCGCGGCCGCCCAGCGCGCCTGGGCCCGTACGCCGTACACGGAGCGCGCCGCGGTGCTGCGCCGGGCCGGGGACCTGATCGACCGGCACGCGGCGGAACTGTCCGAGTGGATCGTCCGGGAGGCCGGCAGCGTTCCCGGCAAGGCCGGGTTCGAGATACGGACCGCCGCCGAGGAGTGCTACGAGGCCGCCGCGCTCGCCCATCACCCGCTGGGCCAGGTGCTGCCCTCCGCCGCGCCCCGCCACTCGTACACCACCCGGGTGCCGGCCGGCGTCGTCGGCGTGATCGCGCCGTTCAACGTCCCGCTCGTGCTCGCGATGCGCTCCGTCGCCCCGGCCCTGGCCCTCGGCAACGCGGTGGTCCTCAAGCCCGACCCGCGCACCGCGGTGTGCGGCGGCCACGCCGTGGCGGCGCTCTTCGCGGCGGCCGGGCTGCCCGAAGGGCTGCTGCACGTGCTGCCGGGCGGCAGCGAGGCCGGGCAGGCCCTGGTCGGCGACCGGCACGTCCGGGTGATCTCCTTCACCGGCTCCACGAACGCGGGCCGCAGCGTCGGCGCGCTCGCCGCCCGGCACCTCAAGCGGGCCCACCTGGAGCTGGGCGGCAACAGCGCCTTCCTGGTCCTGGAGGACGCGGACCTGGACGCCGCGATGTCCGCCGCCGCCTGGGCCTCCTTCTTCCACCAGGGCCAGATCTGCATGTCCTCGGGCCGCCACCTCGTGCACGCCTCCCTGTACGACGAGTACGTCGAGCGGCTGGCGGCGAAGGCGGACGCGCTCGCCGTCGGCGACCCGTTCCGCGAGGAGGTCCAGCTCGGGCCGGTCATCGACGGCGGGCAGCGGGACCGGGTGCACGGCCTGGTCGAGGCGAGCACGGCGGCGGGCGCCCGGCTCGCGGCCGGCGGCACCCACCGCGACCTGTTCTACCGGCCCACCGTCCTGGCCGACGTGGACGACCGCGCGCCCGCCTACGCCGAGGAGGTCTTCGGGCCGGTCGCGCCCGTACGCAAGTTCCACACCGCCGACGAGGCCGTGGCGCTGGCGAACGACACGCAGTACGGGCTGGCGCTCGGCGTCGTCACCCGCGACACCGCGCGCGCCCTGGAGCTGGCCGACCGCATCCCGACCGGCCTGCTGCACATCAACGACCAGACGGTCAACGACGAGCCGGTCGCGCCGATGGGCGGCTTCGCCGACTCCGGCACCGGCGCGCACTTCGGCGGCACGGCCAACCTCGACGCCTTCACCGAGACCCGCTGGACCACGGTCCGCGGCGCCCCGGCCGGATATCCGTTCTGACCCGTGACCTGCCTCACCCGTAATCTGCGCCGTAGCGGCAACCGTACGTACGGACGGGTACCGGCACACGACGAAGGGAGCATCCGCGATGGCGGAACGGCTGGTGGTCATCGGCGGCGACGCGACGGGCATGTCCGCCGCGTCCCAGGCCCGGCGGCTGAAGAAGCCCGGCGAACTGGAGATCGTCGCGTTCGAACGGGGCCACTTCGCCTCGTACTCCGCCTGCGGCATCCCGTACTGGGTCGGCGGGACGGTCGACGGACCGGACGACCTGATCGCCCGGACGCCGGAGCAGCACCGCGAGCGCGACATCGGCCTGCGGATGCGGACCGAGGTCACCGAACTGGACCTGGACCGCGGCCGGGTCCGCACCCGCGACCTGGACGGCGGCGGCACCGAGACCTGGACCGGCTACGACAAACTGGTGATCGCCACCGGCGCGCGGCCGCTGCGCCCGCCCCTGCCGGGCATCGACGCGCCCGGCGTGCACGGTGTGCAGACCCTGGACGACGGGCAGGCGCTGCTGGACACCCTCCGGGCCACCGAGGGCACCAAGGCGGTCGTCGTCGGCGCGGGTTACATCGGCGTCGAGATGGCGGAGGCGCTGGTCACCCGCGGCTACGACGTCACCGTCCTGGACCGCGGCGCGCAGCCGATGTCCACCCTCGACCCCGACATGGGCGAACTGGTCCACGAGGCGATGTGCGGGATGGGCATCGAGACGGTGCGCGGCGCGGCCGTCACCGGCGTCCGCACCGACGACTCCGGGCGGGCCTGCGCGGTGACCACCGAGGACGACGGCGAGTTCCCGGCCGACATCGTCGTGCTGGGCCTGGGCGTGCGGCCCGAGACCACCCTCGCCGAGCAGGCCGGGCTGCCGCTCGGCGACGCGGGCGGGCTGCTCACCGACCTGTCGATGCGGGTGCGCGGCCAGGACGCCGTGTGGGCCGGCGGGGACTGCGTGGAGGTGCTGGACCTGGTCCTGGGCCGGACCCGGCACATCGCGCTGGGCACCCATGCCAACAAGCACGGCCAGATCATCGGCTCCAACGTCGCCGGTGACTACGCGACCTTCCCCGGCGTCGTCGGCACCGCCGTCTCCAAGGTCTGCGACCTGGAGATCGCCCGCACCGGGCTGCTGGAGGAGCAGGCGAAGTCGGTCGGCCTGCAGTACGTGACCGTCACCATCGACTCGACCAGCCGCGCCGGGTACTACCCGAATGCCCGCCCGATGCGCGTGAAGATGATGGCCGAACGGCGCACCGGCCGTCTCCTCGGCGTCCAGATCGTCGGCCGGGAGGGCGCGGGCAAGCGCGTGGACGTGGCGGCGGTGGCGCTCACGGCACGGCTGACGGTCGAGGAGATGACCGCGCTCGACCTCGGCTACGCGCCGCCGTTCTCCCCCGTGTGGGACCCGGTCCTGGTCGCGGCGCGCAAGGCGGCCGCGGCGGTGCGCAAGGCGGCCGGCTGACGGTACGGCGGGCCGACGCGCCGTCGGCCCGCCCGTCAGGTCAGCGCGCCGTCTGCTCGTGGACGTACTCGACGAGGCGGGTCAGCGCGGCCGGATCGGTGTTCGGCAGCACACCGTGGCCCAGGTTGAAGACGTGCCCCTCCAGGCCGGCGGCCGCGTCCAGCACCTCGCGGGCCTTGGTCTCCACCGCCTCGCGCGGCGCGAAGAGCACCGCCGGGTCGATATTGCCCTGGAGCGCCTTGCCGGGGCCGACCCGGCGGGCCGCCTCGTCCAGCGGCACCCGCCAGTCGACGCCCACCACGTCCGCGCCCGCCTCGCCCATCAGGCCCAGCAGCTCTCCGGTGCCGACGCCGAAGTGGATGCGCGGGACGCCGTACCCGGACACCGCCTCGAAGACCTTCGCGGAGGCGGGCATGACGGAGCGGCGGTAGTCGGCCGGGGCCAGCGCGCCCACCCAGGAGTCGAAGAGCTGCACGGCGCTCGCGCCCGCCTCGATCTGCACCTTCAGGAAGGCGGAGGTGATGCCCGCCAGGCGGTCGAGCAGGTCGGCCCACAGCTGCGGGTCGCCGTACATCATGGCCTTGGTGTGCTCGTGGTTGCGCGACGGGCCGCCCTCGACGAGGTAGCTGGCGAGGGTGAAGGGCGCGCCCGCGAACCCGATGAGGGGGGTGGCGCCCAGCTCGCCCACCAGCATCCGCACCGCCTCGGTGACGTACGTGACGTCGTCGGGCTCCAGCGGGCGCAGCCGCTCCAGGTCGGCGCGGGTGCGGACCGGCTTCTCGACGACCGGGCCGACGCCCGGCTTGATGTCCAGGTCGATGCCGATGGCCTTCAGGGGCACGACGATGTCGCTGAAGTAGATCGCCGCGTCGACGCCGTGCCGGCGGACCGGCTGGAGGGTGATCTCGGTGACCAGCTCCGGCATCATGCAGGATTCCAGCATCGCGGTGCCCTCGCGGACCTTGCGGTACTCGGGCAGCGACCGCCCGGCCTGGCGCATGAACCACACCGGCGTGTGCGGCACCGGCTCCCGCCGGCAGGCCTTGAGGAAGGCCGAGTCGTACGTAGCGGTCTGCTGCTGGCCCGTCGGGCGGTCGTTGGCGCTCACGCACCAAATCTTCGCACGCGCGCGAGGGCGCCTCCGAATGGGCGACGCGCGCACCGGGTGTCCTCCCTCACCGAGCGGCTCCTTCCGCCTAATCTTCCGGGCATGGCTGCGGCTCACGAACACCTCACGGACAGCGCGGACAATGTCCCCATCCCCTTCCGTCAGGCGATCGAGGCGCTCCGCGCGGCACGGCTGCGTCCCGAGATCGAGATCGAGCCGACGCCCGCGCCCAAGCGCCTCGCGCCCTACGCGTACGCGCTGGAGGCAGCGGTCGTCGAGCCGGGCACCGGCCCCGAGGGGGAGGACACCGACCTCGCCGACGGCAGACTGGTGCTGCTGCACGACCCGGCCGGGCACGACGCCTGGCAGGGCACCTTCCGGGTGGTGACGCTGGCGCGCGCCGAGCTGGAGCCGGAGATGGGCTCCGACCCGCTGCTGCCGGAGGTGTCCTGGTCCTGGCTGACCGGGGCGCTGGACGCGCGCGGCGTGCGCTACGGGGAGCCCAGCGGCACGGTCACCCGCGCCAGTTCGCACTACTTCGGCGGGCTCGCGGAGCGGGCCCCGGCGACCCAGATCGAGATCCGCGCCTCGTGGACCCCGGAGGAGGGGCCGGGCGGGGCGCCTGACCTGGCGGCCCACCTCAGCGCGTGGTGCGACCTGCTGTGCCAGGTGGCGGGGCTGCCGCCGGTGGCTCCCGAGCCGTCACCGCGCGGCGGAGTCGTACCGCTGCCGCAGCGCCGCGGGCCGCAGGCGCGCTGACGCGCCGGCGCGTGGCTCACCCGGCGCGCGCCCCCGCCCCGCACGTGGACCGCCCGGCGCATCGAAGCGCCGGGGAGCGCGCTCGGCCGTCCGCACCCCCGCGCCGCACGGCCTGACCGGGCGGCAGGTTCCGGCCTGCTCCGCGACGCTCGAACGCCTTCACGGCAACCTGCCGCCGTCAGGTCACTCCAAAGTCGATCAAGCGACCGATTTGACCGAAATGAACCAACTAAGTTGAGATCAAACTCTAAAGTCGGCCCGGTTTGGTGCCGAAGAGGTCAGTGACCCTTCAAAGACGGAGCATTCCGACTCGCCCCCACATGTCGGCATCCGTCCCGCCACTCCCCCCAGGAGGCCCGGTGTCAGTTCTCCTCGAGCAACCTTCGAGCCTGGTCGCCTACCGCCCGAACAAGCCGACGGCCATGGTCGTCGTGGCCGACCCTCGCGTCCGCTCCACCGTCACCCGCCACCTGTGGGCGCTCGGCGTGCGTGACGTGATCGAGGCGTCGTCCATCGCGGAGGCCCGTCCCCGCGTCGGCAGCCCGCGCGACATCTGCGTTGCCGACGTCCACCTGCCCGACGGCTCCGGCCTGACCCTGCTGTCCGAGACCCGGGCCGCGGGGTGGCCCAACGGCCTCGCCCTCTCCGCCGCCGACGACATCGGCGCCGTACGCAACGCCCTGGCCGGCGGCGTCAAGGGATACGTCGTCACCGGCACCCGTACCAACCTCGGTCTGCCGGGCCGCCCCGGCGCCGCACCCATCGGCGCCAACGCCGCCCGGATGCACCGCCGCCCCCCGGGCGCCCCCGGCCACCCGGGCGGCTACCGCGAACTGTCCGGCCGGGAGGTCGAGGTGCTGCGGCTGGTTGCGGAGGGCCAGTCCAACAAGGCCATCGGCGTCTCGATGGGCCTGTCGGCGCTGACCGTCAAGAGCCACCTCGCCCGTATCGCCCGCAAGCTGGGCACCGGTGACCGGGCCGGCATGGTCGCCGTCGCCCTGCGCACCGGCATCATCCACTGATTCCCGTCCGCCGAATCCGCCGTCACGCCCGTCGAGGGAACGTTCCCTCGGCGGGCGCCGTGCATACACAGATACCCTTGACTGGTGACCGACGCCCAAAAGACCGCAGAAGACTCGACACTGCGAACAACCGGAGACTCCCCTCCGGACACCCGCCCGGCGCCGGTCCCTCTACTGGAACCGCGCGAGGGCACCCCCGCCGTGACGGCAGCGGCCGAGGAACTTGCCGAAGTCGTGTCGGCCTTCGCGGCCGGCACGGGTCCGGTGGCGGTGGACGCCGAGCGGGCTTCCGGCTACCGCTACGGCCAGCGCGCCTACCTCGTACAACTGCGCCGCGAAGGCGCGGGCAGCGTACTGATCGACCCGGTCGGCTGCCCCGACCTCTCGGCACTGGGCGACGCCGTCGCCGACGCCGAGTGGGTCCTGCACGCCGCCACCCAGGACCTGCCGTGCCTGCGCGACATAGGCATGATCCCCTCCCGGCTCTTCGACACCGAGCTGGCCGGGCGCCTCGCGGGCTTCGCCCGGGTCGGCCTCGGCGCGATGGTGGAGAACGTCCTGGGCTACGCCCTGGAGAAGGGCCACTCCGCGGTGGACTGGTCCACCCGCCCGCTGCCGGAGCCCTGGCTGCGCTACGCCGCGCTCGACGTCGAACTGCTGGTGGACCTCCGCGACGCCCTGGAGGAGGAGCTGGACCGGCAGGGCAAGCTGGAGTGGGCGCACCAGGAGTTCGCGGCCATCGCCGCCGCTCCCCCGGCGCCGCCCCGCAAGGACCCCTGGCGCCGTACGTCCGGCATGCACAAGGTGCGCCGCCGCCGGCAGATGGCCGTCGTACGGGAACTGTGGACCGCCCGGGACCAGGTCGCCCAGCGGCGCGACGTCTCACCGGGCAAGGTGCTCGGCGACGCCGCGATCATCGAGGCGGCGCTGAACCTGCCGCCCAACGCGCACGCGCTCGCCGCGCTCAACGGCTTCGGGCACCGGATGGGCCGCCGCCAGCTGGAACAGTGGCAGGCCGCCGTGGACCGCGCCCGCGCCCTGCCGGACAGCGAGCTGCCGCAGCCCGGCCAGCCGCTGAACGGTCCGCCGCCGCCCCGCTCGTGGGCCGACAAGGACCCGGCCGCCGCGGCCCGGCTCTCCGCGGCCCGCACCGCGGTGACCGCACTGGCCGAGGAGCTGAACCTCCCGCAGGAGAATCTGATCACCCCTGACACGGTGCGGCGCCTGTGCTGGGAGCCGCCCGCCGACCCCTCCCAGGAGACGGTGGCCGCCGTACTGGCCGGCCACGGTGCCCGCCCCTGGCAGATCGAACAGGTCGCCCCGATCCTCACCGAGGCCCTGCACACCACCGGAGCCTGATCCTCCGGGGGCGGACCGGGAATCCCGGCCCGCCCCCGCCGGCTCAGTCCCGGCCGACGCGCCCCGCAGGCTCAGTCCCGGCCGACGCGCCCCACCGGCCCGGCCCCGGCCGCCATGCCTCGCACACTCAGTCCCGGCCGTCGCACCTCACCGGCCCGGTCCCGGCCGTCGCGCCCCACCGGCTCAGTCCCGGTCGACGTGCTCGCGCAGCACCTTCCGGTCCGTCGCGTCCACGTCGTACGTGGTCTTGTTCCAGTCGTTCGTGGTCACCACGTCCACCGACCAGATCTCCTTCTTCTGGTCATTGGTGTCCAGTTCCACGGCCGTGACCGTGCCGCTCTTCTTCCCGGTCGCCGTGTCCGCCGCCTGCTGCGCCGTGACACTCGCCCGGCCGAGCCGGTCCGCCAGTTCCTTCTTGTCGTCGCCGTCCTCGCTCTTGGTCTGCGGCTTGTCCGCCTCACCGGTCACGGCGTCGACCCGTACGGTGCTCTCCGTACCGTCCGAGGCCGCCACCTTCGCGTGCCACTCGGGCTTGCCGCCCGCCCCGCGCTTCAACTCCACCGACACCGGCTTGGAGTCCGCCACGGCCTCCGTCGCGGCCTTCAGCGCCTTGTCGTACGAGATCTTGGCCTCGGGGACGAGCGCCTTGCGGGAACGCTGGTCCTCGGTCATCTGCCCCGAGCCCCCGGAAGACTCCCCGCCCGACGCCGACGCCGAAGGCGCCGCGGCCGACGCCGAGGGCGAGGCCGAGTTCTCCTTCCCGCCTCCCCCGCCGTCGTCCCCGCACCCGGCCAGCAGGACCCCCGCCACCACGACGGCGCACGCAGCGACCCCGGCACCTCGAACACGCTTGGTCATACCACCGCTCCCATCCGTATCCATACGGGCACGATAGGTCCGTGATGTCTTCCTTGCCCCCCGACACCGCGCACCCGGCCCACCTCACCACCCCGGGTGCCCGGCCGCCGTCCCCTCACGCACCGGGGGCGCCCCGCCCGCTCCCCGCCCGCGCCCGGCCCCCGTCGGCGAAGTCGACATTGTGACCTTCACCGCTTACCCCGGAGGGGCTGGGCAGCCCGGTTACCCGCAAGTAGCATGAGGGGCGTGACGCGCCTCCGGGCGCGCCCGCAGCAGTGCCATCCCGCACCTGGAGGAGAGCCAACGTGCCTCGTACCGCTAGGGACGTCGTCTTCGTCGACGGCGTCCGCACCCCGTTCGGCAAGGCGGGCCCGAAGGGCATCTACCACGAGACCCGCGCCGACGACCTGGTCGTCAAGTGCATCCGGGAGCTGCTGCGCCGCAACCCGGATCTCGACCCGGCCCGGATCGACGAGGTCGCCCTCGCCGCCACGACCCAGATCGGCGACCAAGGCCTGACCCTGGGCCGTACCGCCGGCATCCTGGCCGGCCTCCCGCAGTCCGTCCCCGGCTTCTCCGTGGACCGGATGTGCGCCGGTGCCATGACCGCCGTGACGAGCATCGCCGGCGGCGTCTCCTTCGGTGCGTACGACATCGCGGTGGCCGGCGGCGTCGAGCACATGGGCCGCCACCCCATGGGCGAGGGCGTCGACCCCAACCCGCGCTTCGTCAGCGAGAAGCTGGTCGACCAGTCCGCCCTCTTCATGGGCATGACGGCGGAGAACCTGCACGACCGCCTGCCGCACCTGACCAAGCAGCGCGCCGACGAGTACGCCGTGCGCAGCCAGGAGAAGGCCGCCAAGGCGTACGCCGACGGCAAGATCCAGGCCGACCTGGTGCCGATCTCGGTGCGCCGCACCAACGCCGAGGCCGGTGAGACCGGCTGGGGCCTGGTCACCGCCGACGAGCCGATGCGCCCGGGCACCACCCTCGAAAACCTGGCGGGCCTCAAGACGCCGTTCCGCCCGCACGGCCGGGTCACCGCGGGCAACGCGGCCGGTCTCAACGACGGCGCCACCGCCTCGCTGATCGCCGCCGAGGACGTGGCCCGCGAGCTGGGCCTGCCGGTCAAGATGCGCCTGGTGGACTACGCCTTCGCGGGCGTGGAGCCCGAGGTCATGGGCATCGGCCCGGTCCCGGCGACCGAGAAGGCCCTCGCCAAGGCGGGCCTGACCATCGACGACATCGGCCTCTTCGAGATCAACGAGGCGTTCGCCGTCCAGGTGCTGTCGCTGCTGGACCACTACGGCATCGCGGACGACGACCCGCGCGTCAACCAGTACGGCGGCGCGATCGCCTACGGTCACCCCCTCGCCTCCTCCGGCGTGCGTCTGATGACGCAGCTGGCCCGGCAGTTCGAGGAGCAGCCGCAGGTCCGGTACGGCATCACGACCATGTGCGTCGGCTTCGGCATGGGCGGCACGGTCATCTGGGAGAACCCGCACTTCGAGGGAGCAGGCAAGTGACCACCACCACCGAGCTGCTGAAGGGCGCGGCCGAGCTGTTCCCGGACGAGGTCGTCACCCAGGCGCACGTACGGCACCTGGAGCTGCCGGGCGCCGGCGCCTTCGCGCTGATCACGCTGGACAACGGCCTGGACCACACCAAGCCGACCACCTTCGGCCCGCAGTCACTGGCGAACCTGAACGCGGCGCTCGACCAGGTCGAGGCGGAGGCCGCGGACGGCAAGATCGTCGGCGTCGGTGTCACCGGCAAGCCGTTCATCTTCGCCGTCGGCGCCGACCTCAAGGGCGTCGAGCTGCTGAAGCGGCACGAGGACGCGCTGGCCATCGGCAAGGGCGGCCACGACGTCTTCAAGCGGCTGTCCGGCCTGGCCGTGCCGACCTTCGCGTACTACAACGGTGCCGCGATGGGCGGCGGCGTCGAGGTCGGTCTGCACTGCACGTACCGCACCGTCTCCAAGGCGCTGCCCGCGTTCTCGCTGCCCGAGGTCTTCCTCGGCCTGGTGCCCGGCTGGGGCGGCTGCGTCCTGCTGCCGAACCTGATCGGCGCCGACCGCGCGGTCTCGGTCATCATCGAGAACTCGCTCAACCAGAACAAGCAGCTCAAGGGCGAGCAGGTCTACGACCTCGGCATCGCCGACGCGATCTTCGAGGGCGCGGACTTCCTGGAGCAGTCGCTGCTGTGGACCGCCTCGGTCCTCAAGGGCGACACCGAGGTCGTACGGGCCGACGTCGACCGCGGCGAGGCGTGGGACCAGGCCGTGCAGCGCGGCAAGGGCATCGCGGACAGCAAGGTGCACGGCGCCGCCCCGGCCGCGTACCGCGCGCTGGACATCATCGCCGCCGCCAAGAACGGCGACCTGCGCCAGGGCTTCGACGCCGAGGACCAGGCCCTCGCGGACCTGATCATGGGTGGCGAGCTGCGCAGCGGCATCTACTCGTTCAACCTGGTGCAGAAGCGCGCCAAGCGCCCCGCCGGTGCCCCGGACAAGGCGCTGGCGCGCCCGGTGACCAAGGTGGGCGTGGTCGGCGCGGGCCTGATGGCCTCGCAGCTGGCGCTGCTGTTCGCCCGCCGTCTGGAGGTGCCGGTCGTGCTGACCGACATCGACCAGGCGCGGATCGACAAGGGCGTGGAGTACGTCCACGGCGAGATCGACAAGCTGCTCCTGAAGGGCCGCGTCAACCAGGACAAGGCGAACCGCCTCAAGGGTCTGGTCAGCGGACACCTCGACAAGGCCGCCGCGTTCGGCGACGCGGACTTCGTCATCGAGGCCGTCTTCGAGGAGATGGGCGTCAAGCAGCAGGTGTTCGCCGAGGTCGAGGCGGTCGTGCCGGAGCACGCCGTGCTCGCCACGAACACCTCGTCCCTCTCGGTCACCGAGATGGCGTCGAAGCTCAAGCACCCCGAGCGGGTCGTGGGCTTCCACTTCTTCAACCCGGTCGCGATCCTGCCGCTGCTGGAGATCGTGCGCGCCGAGCAGACCGACGACGCGTCGCTGGCCACCGCGTTCTCCGTCGCCAAGTCGCTGAAGAAGACGGCCGTGCTGGTCAAGGACGCCCCGGCGTTCGTGGTCAACCGCATCCTGACCCGCTTCATGGGCGAGATCCAGAACGTCATCGACGAGGGCACCCCCGTCGAGACCGCCGAGAAGGCCGTCGAGCCGCTCGGTCTGCCGATGTCGCCGCTGGTGCTGCTGGAGCTGGTCGGCCCGGCGATCGGCCTGCACGTCTCCGAGACGCTGCACGGCGCCTTCCCGGAGCGGTTCACCGTCTCGCCGAACCTGGCCGCCGTGGTCAAGGCCGGCAAGCGCGGCTTCTACGTGTACGACTCCGGCAAGCCGGAGCTGGACCCGGAGGTCAAGGCGCTGCTCCAGCAGGGCGACTCGGTGCTGACCGAGGAGCAGGTGCGGGACCGCGTCCTGGACGCCGTGGCGCAGGAGATCGGCCTGATGCTGGACGAGGGTGTCGTCGCCGAGGCGCAGGACATCGACCTGTGCCTGATCACCGGCGCCGGCTGGCCCTTCCACCTGGGCGGCATCACGCCGTACCTGGACCGCGAGGGCGTCTCGGAGCGCGTCAACGGCAAGAAGTTCCTGGCCCCGGGCGTGGCGAGCGTGCCCGCGTAGGACGGGACGACCGTTTCACCGGCTGCCCTGGTACCGCTGTTCTCAGTGGTGCCAGGGCAGTTGTACGGGCGCGGACGGTGTCCGGCCGTCGCGCAGGTCCGCGAGCAGCGGCGGCAGCCCGTACGGGAAGACGGTCTCGGCCGTCGTCGCCAGGTCGTCCACGGGCCACCAGCGGTGCCCCGTGACGGAGGCGTTCTCGTGTTCCTTGAAGCCGCTGGTGTCGACCGGGTACGGCGCGACGCGGTGCAGGAAGAAGACGTCCTCGAACAGGCCGCTCGCCCAGGGCAGTTCCGCGTACCCGGAGGTACGGGCGACCAGTGGCCCCAGTTCCTCCGGCGCCAGCCGCAGCCCGGTCTCCTCCGCCAGTTCCCGCGCCGCCGCCTCGCGCAGCGACTCCCCGTCGGCCACGCTGCCGCCGGGGGTGAACCAGCAGTGCCCGGCGTCGGGGCGGGCGGGGTCGAGGTGGCCGCGGAAGAGCAGCAGACTGTCGTCCGTCCCGAGGAGCAGAACGCGGGCGGAACGGCGTACGGGAGCGGTGGCCGGTGGCGGCGTTGTGGTTTCGGGCATCCGGGCAGCGTAGGGCGCGGCCACGTCACGCGACAGAGGAATTACCCGTACCCCCGTGCCACGCTGTCCCCATGAGCACTCTGGTGGTCGTGGACGCGGCCAACGTGATCGGCTCGGTGCCCGACGGCTGGTGGCGCGACCGCCGCGCGGCGGCCGAACGGCTGCGGGACGCACTGGCGGGCCGGGCGGCCGACGGGCGCGGGCTCCCCGGGCTCGTACCCGACGGATCGTCCGTCGAGCTGGTCCTCGTCGTCGAGGGCGCGGCCCGGGGCGTGGCATCCGTACCCGGTGTGGAGGTGGTCGCGGCGCAGGGCAGCGGGGACGACCGCATCGTGGAACTGGTGCGGGAGGCGGGCCGGGGCCCGGACTGCGTGGTCGTCACCGCCGACCGCGGGCTGCGGGCGCGCGTGGCGGCGCTGGGTGCCCAGGTGGCCGGGCCGCGTACCGTCCGGCGCGGGCGCGGCGGGTGACGCCGGCGCCCGGTCTCACCCGCCCCCGGTCTCATCCGCGCCCGGTACGCCCGTTCGTCCGCCCGTCCATCCGGCTGTGGCCGCGCCCGTACGCGAAGTACACGACGAAGCCGAGCAGCATCCACACCGCGAACCGCAGCCAGGTCTCCGCGGGCAGGTTGAGCATCAGCCACAGCGAGGCCAGGACCGACAGGGCCGGGACGAACGGCACCAGCGGCGTGCGGAATGAGCGGGGCAGGTCGGGGCGGGAACGGCGCAGGATGACGACGCCGAGGGCGACCACGACGAAGGCGAACAGGGTGCCGATGTTGACCAGTTCGGCGAGTTCGTCGATCGAGGTGAACCCGGCGACGACGGCGACCACGGCGCCCAGCGCGACGGTCGAGCGGTACGGGGTGCCGAAGCGCGGGTGGACCTGCGAGAACAGCTTCGGCAGCAGGCCGTCGCGGCTCATCGCGAAGAAGACCCGGCTCTGGCCGAGCAGCAGGATCATGCAGACCGAGGTCAGGCCGACGGCGGCACCGAAGCTGATCAGCCCGGCCCAGAACGGGTGCCCGACGGCCTTGAAGGCGTCGGCGAGCGGGGCGTCCGTGGACAGTTCGCTGTACTTCTGCATGCCGGTGACGACGATCGACACGGCCACGTACAGCACCGTGCAGATGGCGAGCGAACCGAGGATGCCGCGCGGTACGTCGCGCTGCGGCAGCCGCGTCTCCTCGGCGGCGGTGGCGACGATGTCGAAGCCGATGAAGGCGAAGAAGACGACCGCGGCGGCCGCGAAGACGCCCATCACGCCGAAGTCGGCCGGGGTGAAGCCGAAGACGAGCTGGGACAGCGGCGCCGCGAGGCCGTCACTGCCGTCGCCGGCCCGGCTGGGCGGGATGAACGGCTCGTAGTTGGCGCCGGTGATGAAGAAGGCGCCCGCGATGATGACGAGCAGCACGACGGTGACCTTGATACCGACGATCACCGAGGTCACGCGGGACGACAGCTTCATGCCGACGACGAGGATCGCCGTCAGGACGAGGACCAGGACGCAGGCGAGCAGGTCGAAGCCGAAGGTGCCCTCGTGCGTGCCGGACAGTCCTTGCGGCAGGTGGGCCCCGGCGGTGTCCAGCAGCGAGCGGACGTAGCCGGACCAGCCGACGGCGACCACCGCGCAGCCCAGCGCCAGCTCCAGCACCAGGTCCCAGCCGATGAT
This sequence comes from Streptomyces paromomycinus, assembly GCF_003865155.1. Lineage (NCBI taxonomy): Bacteria > Bacillati > Actinomycetota > Actinomycetes > Kitasatosporales > Streptomycetaceae > Streptomyces > Streptomyces paromomycinus. Next base: position 2,263,355 of record NZ_BHZD01000001.1, read on the forward strand.
CCAGGCGGGCAGCTCGCCGAGGGAGGCGTAGGAGAAGGTGTACGCGGAGCCGGCGACCGGCACGGTCGAGGCGAACTCCGCGTAGCAGAGCGCGGCCAGCGCGCAGACCACGCCGGCGGCGACGAAGGAGAGGGCGACGGCCGGGCCCGCCGTCTCCTTGGCGATCTTGCCGGTGAGGACGAAGATGCCGGTGCCGATGACCACACCGACGCCGAAGACCGTCAGGTCGAGGGCGGAGAGGGACTTCTTGAGCGCGTGCTCCGGCTCCTCGGTGTCCCGGATCGACTCCTCGACCGTCTTGGTCCGGAACAGGCCGTCGCGGCGCCCCCGGGCGGCGTCCGTGCCGCCGCCGCGCTCCGGTCCGCTTCCCGTGCCCCGATGGGTACCGCTCATGGGCCAACCTCCGCCTGGACGACCGTCGCGACTCGTGAACTGACCGAGTCTGCGCAATGGTCGGGACGAGTACGGTGCGGCGGGCCTGCACGCGGCGGGAATTCACCCGATGGTACGGACGGGTGGATATGCCGACGGGCCGGTGGTTACACCCGTTCGGGTGGCCCACCGGCCCATCGTATGACCGTTCAGCGATGTATGTGCAGAGCTGCGCGCCGGGTTTGTGCCGCCTTGGGCGTCGTGTGTTCGTCCGGTGAACGGCCGGTCCGGGCGGTCAGCCGTTCGTGCGGACATGTCCACGGGACGCGCGCACATTCCCCACAGGAGGAACCGGCCGCGCCGGTTCCTCCTGCCGTCGGCGGTGGCCGCCGTCAGTCGCGGGCGGTCTCGGCGCGCCCGGCGCCGTCCGCGGCGGCCACCGACTCCGCCGCGTCCACGGACCGGTCGGTGTCCTCGTAACGGCCGTCGATCTTGGAGACCAGGCCGGTCACCTGCCGGGCGATGTCCGGCGCGGTGAGCCCGATCTCGGCCAGGATCTCCTTGCGCGAGGCATGGTCGAGGAACCGCTCCGGGATACCGAAGTCCCGCAGCGGCACGTCCACGCCCGCGTCCCGCAGCGCCTGCGCGACCGCGGAGCCGACACCGCCGGAGCGGCTGTTGTCCTCGACCGTGACCACGACGCGGTGCGCGTCGGCGAGGCCCGGCAGCGCCGCGTCGACCGGCTTGACCCAGCGCGGGTCCACCACCGTGGTCGAGATGCCCTGCTTGTCGAGCAGATCGGCGATCTCCAGGCACATCGGTGCCAGCGCGCCCACCGACACCAGCAGCACGTCGGGCCGCCCGACGCCCTCACCGGGCTCACGCAGCACGTCCATGCCGCCCACCCGGCCCACGGCCTGCACGGCCGGGCCGACCGCGCCCTTGGAGTAGCGCACCACGGTCGGGGCGTCGTGGACGTCGACGGCCTCGCGCAGCTGGGCGCGGACCTGCTCGGCGTCGCGCGGGGCCGCGATCCGCAGGCCGGGCACGACCTGGAGGATCGACATGTCCCACATGCCGTTGTGCGACGCGCCGTCGGTGCCGGTGACACCGGCCCGGTCCAGGACGAAGGTGACGCCGCACTTGTGCAGCGCCACGTCCATCAGGACCTGGTCGAAGGCGCGGTTGAGGAAGGTGGCGTAGACCGCGAAGACCGGGTGCAGGCCGCCGGTGGCCAGGCCCGCGGCGGACACGGCGCCGTGCTGCTCGGCGATGCCGACGTCGTAGACCCGGTCCGGGAAGGCCTTGGCGAACTTGTCCAGGCCGACCGGCTGCAGCATGGCGGCCGTGATCGCGACGATGTCGGGACGCTCGCGGCCGAGCTCGACCATCTCCTCGCCGAAGACGGAGGTCCAGTCGGCGCCGGAGGAGGCGATCGGCAGGCCCGTGTCGGGGTGGATCTTGCCGACGGCGTGGAAGCGGTCCGCCTCGTCCTGGAGGGCGGGCTGGTAGCCGCGGCCCTTCTCGGTGAGGCAGTGCACGATGACCGGGCCGCCGAAGCGCTTGGCGCGCTGCAGCGCCGACTCCAGGGCCTCGATGTCGTGGCCGTCGATCGGCCCGACGTACTTCAGCCCCAGGTCCTCGAACATGCCCTGCGGCGCGATGAAGTCCTTCAGGCCCTTCTTGGCGCCGTGCAGCGTCTCGTACAGCGGCCGGCCGACAACCGGGGTGCGTTCCAGCAGGTCCTTGCCGCGGGCGAGGAAGCGCTCGTAGCCGTCGGTGGTGCGCAGGGTGGCGAGGTGGTTGGCGAGGCCGCCGATGGTGGGCGCGTAGGAGCGCTCGTTGTCGTTGACGACGATGACCAGGGGGCGGTCCTTGGCCGTCGCGATGTTGTTGAGCGCCTCCCAGGCCATGCCGCCGGTCAGCGCGCCGTCGCCGATGACGGCCACGACATGATCGTTTTTGCGCAGCACCTCGTTGGCCTTGGCCAGGCCGTCGGCCCAGCCCAGCACGGTGGAGGCGTGGCTGTTCTCGATGACGTCGTGCTCGGACTCGGCCTGCGAGGGGTAGCCGGACAGGCCGCCCTTCATCTTCAGTTTCGAGAAGTCCTGCCGGCCGGTGAGCAGCTTGTGGACGTAGGACTGGTGTCCGGTGTCCCAGAGCACCTTGTCCTTCGGGGACTCGAAGACCCGGTGCAGGGCGATGGTCAGCTCGACCACGCCGAGGTTGGGTCCGAGGTGCCCGCCGGTCTTGGAGACGGCGTCGACGAGGAAGGTACGGATCTCCCCCGCCAGCTGTTCCAGCTGCTCCGGTCCGAGTCGGTCCAGATCGCGCGGTCCCTTGATACGGGTCAGCAGCGCCACCCGTGCCTCCTTGCTGTCGAGCTGGTTCGAGCGATTCGTGCCGCTTGGTGCAGATTCGCCTGTTTGTAGCTGGCTCTGGCTGGTCGAGCTTGCCGATCCGCCGAGTCTAATGTTCCGCTTGCGACGGCGGAGAACGGGCCGTGCGATGTATGTCACGCGGATGGCCGTTATGCGGCTCTGCTCCCCCGGCGGCCGCGAGCTTCGACCGAAAACATGCCCTCAGGCTCGTATCCGACCCCGCGGACGGGGCGCCCGGCGCCCTGGCGGCACTCCCGGGCCCGCCCGGACGGCCCGCGAACCGTCGCTCACAAAACAGCCACCTCGGCGCCACTCCGATGCCCACCGGTCACTCTGCGTAACCTGCCCGAAGCGCCGCCGGGTATCGCAGATGCCATGAGTCGCGACGCTCTGTGACCATCAGCGGAATCTGTGCGCACCCTTCGTGCCGGGCCGCCTGCGTGGCCGGCCGGCGCAGGGCCCGCACGGCAGGCGGTCCGGGGCCGGCCGTCATCAGGACAACCGCCTGGTCGTCCTCGGGCACGAGCAGCACGTCGCGGTGCAGCCGCAGCGCACCGGCCTCCGGATGGTCCAGGGGCTTGGTGCGGTACCCGGGAGCGTGGACCGGACGCTCCTCCCGGATCTGCCGGAACTCCGCATTGCCGGCGTGCAGTTCGGCCGGCAGCGTGGCAGATGAGTGGGCAGATGAGTGGATGGTCAGGATGGAACTCCGGCCGCTCGGGCAGCAGAGTCACGGCGTGGTTGGTCCGTCCGGCGCTCCGCGCGCGGCTGTCCGGCGGTCTTCCGGGCCGGCCGCGGAAACCGGGGCGGAACGTGTCCGCGGTACGGCGGGGTGGAGTTTTCTCCACCCGGAAGACGGGACGTGACGCCCGTGCGCACCCCGCCCCCGTACCGGTTGGCTGACGGCACGCCGTGGACACGACCGTGCACGGACCCCAAGGCCGAGGAGAAGAAGTGCCCGTCACCGGAGTCGGCGTCGAGCAGGCCGTGACACTCAGCGCGGTGGCCAGGCTGTACGGCCGCGGCAGCAGCAAGGTTCCCGCCCTGCGCGGCGTGCACTGTGCCTTCGGCCGCGGGTCGTTCACCGCGGTGATGGGCCCTTCGGGTTCGGGCAAGAGCACCTTGCTCCAGTGCGCGGCGGGCCTGGACCGCCCCACCTCGGGCCGGGTGTTCATCGGCGACACCGACATCAGCGCGCTGTCCGAGACGCAGCTGACCAAGCTCCGCCGGGAGCGGATCGGTTTCGTCTTCCAGTCCTTCAACCTCATGCCGTCGCTGAACGCCCGCAAGAACGTGGCCCTGCCGATGCGGCTGGCCGGGCAGCGCCCGACCCGTACCCAGGTGGACGCCGCGCTCCAGCAGGTGGGCCTCGGCGACCGGGGCGGTCACCGGCCGGCCGAGATGTCCGGCGGCCAGCAGCAGCGGGTGGCCATCGCCCGCGCCCTGATCAGCCGGCCCGACGTGCTGTTCGCCGACGAGCCGACCGGCGCCCTGGACACCGACACCAGCCGTGAGGTGCTGGGTCTGCTGCGGTCCGTGGTGGACCACGCGGGGCAGACGGTGGTCATGGTCACCCACGATCCGGTCGCCGCCTCCTGGGCGGACCGGGTGCTCTTCCTGTCCGACGGTGCGGTGCACGGCGAACTGACGGCTCCGACGGTGGCCGCGGTGAGCGAGCACATGGCACGGCTGGGCGGCTGACGCATGCTGTCCGTCGCTCTCTCCGCCCTGCGCACCAGATGGGCGCTGTTCGCGGGCACCTTCGTCGCGCTGGCGCTGGGCGTCGCGCTGATCGCCAGCACCGGTCAGGTCCTCGACGCCACCCGGGGCTCCTCGACGCCCAGCAGCCCCGGGCGTTACGACGCCGCGGCCGTCGTGGTCCGGGCCGGCCAGTCCTTCACGGTCGACTTCGGCTCCGGCGGCGGTGCGTACGACCAGCGCCGGACCGCCACCTCCCCGCACCGCCTCGACCACGCCCAGCGGACCGCCGACGCGGTCCGCGGAGTGCCCGGGGTGCGGCAGGCCGTCCTAGACCGTTCGCTGCCCGCCCAGGTGGTGGCCGGGGACGCCGGTGACACCACCGACCGCCCGGTCGGCCACGGCTGGTCCAGCGCCCAGCTCACCCCGTTCCGTCTCACCGAGGGCCGCGCGCCCGCCGGTGACGACCAGGTCGTGCTCGCCGCCTCGCTGGCGAAGCGGGCCGGGGCGGCCGTCGGCGACAAGGTTCCCGTGGTGACCCCGCAGGGCCGCCGGGAGATGACCGTCGCAGGCATCGCGGCGCCGCCCGGAAAGGGCGGGGTGCCCGGTGAGGCCACCGTCTTCTTCTCCGACGCCGCCGCGCAGCGGCTGTCGGCCGACCCGGACCGCGCCGATGCGGTGGCCGTGCTCGCCGAGCCGGGCACGTCGGCCACCGAGCTGGCCGGCCGGATCGAGGCCGTACTGCCGGACAAGTCCCTCAAGGCCGGGACCGGCGCCGCCAAGGGCGGTGACCTGACCGCCGCCTCACGCGCCGCGGCGCTCGGCGACGTCGCCACTTTGCTCGCCGTCATGGCGGTGATCGCCGGCTTCGTGTCGATCTTCGTGGTGTCGGGCACCTTCGCCTTCGCCATCGCCCAGCGGCGCCGGGAACTGGCCCTGCTGCGCACCGTCGGTGCCGCCCCGCCCCAGGTACGCCGCATGATCATGGCGGAGTCGGCGGTGCTGGGCGTGGTCGCCTCGGCCGCGGGCTGCGCCATCGGGATCGCCGGCGGCCGGCTGCTCGCCTCGGTGCTGTCCTCCTTCGGCATGGCGCCCGAGGACTTCGAGGTCCCCGCGTCCCCGCCGATCCTGCTGCTCAGCTTCTTCGTCGGGCTCGGCGTGGCGCTGCTCGGGGTGTTCGCCGCCTCCCGCCGGGCCGCCAAGGTCCGTCCGGCCGAGACCATGCGGGACTCCGCGGTGGAGACCCGGGTCATGACGACCGGCCGCTGGATCACCGGCTCGGTGTTCGCGGGCATGTCGCTCCTGCTGCTGGTCCTGCTGCCGCAGGCGGGCAGCGACGGCGCCGTGGTGATCTCGCTGGTGCTGACCGAGATCCTGGTCGTGACGATGGTGGTCTTCTCGCCGCTGCTCGTCCCGCCGCTGGTCCGGCTGGCGACCTTCCCGCTGGCCGCGGTCACCCGCATCACCGGCTCGCTGGCCGGCGACAACGCCCGTACCGCGGTGCGCAGGACCGCCTCGGCCGCCGCCCCCGTCCTCGTCACGGTGGCCGTCGCCGGGTCCGTCATCGGCGTCACCGACGCGAGTTCGGCGACCACCGTCGCCGATGCCCAGAAGCACCTGAAGGCCGATGTGGTGGTCACCGCCGGCGGCGGGGCGGGCCTGCCCTCCGCCGCGGTGCGCGAACTGTCCTCGGCGCCCGGCGTCCAGGCCGCCTCGCCGGTCTCCGAGACCAGCGGTTTCCTCGTCGGCTCCCGTTACGTCATGTCGAGCGGCATCGGCGCGGTGGACCCGGAGAACCTGTCCGGCGCGCTGCGGCTGGACCCGGTCAAGGGGTCGCTGGGCGATCTGCGCGGCGACACGGTGGCGGTGACGAAACTGGTCGCCGGGCAGCTGGGCTGGCGGACCGGCGAAGAGGTCGACGTCCATCTCGCCGACGCCACGAAGGTACGGGTGAAGGTCGCCGCGGTGCTCAGCTCGTCGGCGGGGCTGCCCCCGGTGCTGTTCCCGCAGGACACGCTGGCCCGGCACGCGCCCGACACGATGACGAACGCCGTCTACCTGTCCCTGGCGCCGGGTGCCGACCACGCCGCCGCGACGGCCGCCGCCCAGAAGGTCGCGGACGGGTACGGCGCGACCGCGCAGGAACGCGACCACTGGCTGGCGGAGCGCGCCGACGCCACGCAGCAGGAGGGCCGCATCCTGGTCCTGGTGCTGCTGGGCACGGCGATGCTCTACAGCGGTATCGCCATCGCCAACACCCTGGTCATGGCGGCCGGTGAGCGGGCCGAGGGCATCACCCTGCTGCGCAAGATCGGCGCGACCCGCGGGCAGGTGCTGCGCACCGTCGTGTGGGAGACGCTGACCGTGGTGGCCGTCGGCGGGGTCCTGGGTGTCCTCGCGGACGGGGTGACGATGATCGGCATGAGCCGCGCGCTGTCCGGGTCCGGCGAGGGCGCCGAATTCCCGGTGCCATGGCTGGAGATGGGCTCGGTCCTGGCCGGCTGCCTGCTCGTCGCCCTGCTCGCCACCCTCGTACCGACCCTGCTCCAGCTGCGCTCCTCCCGCCCTGCCACCGAGGAGGACGAGGCGCCCAGCACGCGGGAACCGGTGCCGACGGGCGTGGAATGAGCCGTCCGTCCCCTCTGGACCAGCCGGTCCGGCAGCCCGCGCCCCCCGCGAACCTGCGGGCCAACCTCCCGCTCGCACCGTCCTGTCCCGCCGGTGAACCCGCGGTCTCGGGCCCACCGGCCCCCGTCGGAGCCTTACTACTGTGGCCCGAATGAGCTCCTCTCCCATCTGGCGGGCCGTGACCCGGAACCCGGTCAGCTTCCTCACCTCCGCCGCACCCTGGCGGGCGCTCGGTTACCTCGCCACCTCCGGTCTGCTCGGGCTGCTCTCGCTGATCGTGCTGGGAGGTGTGGTGGTGTGCGGGCTGCTGCTGTCGGTGGCGGGCATCGGGCTGGTGATCCTGGCGGGCTCGGTCCTCCTCGGTATCCCGCTGGCCGCGCTGGAGCGGCGCAGGCTGCGGCTGCTGGAGGGGCCGCACGCCGACCGGCCGGCCAGTCCGCACCGGGCCGTCGCGCGGCCGGGGCTGTGGCCGTGGCTGACCACCCGGCTTCAGGAGAGCGCGACCTGGCGGGAGTTCGGCTTCGCCATGGTGTTCGCGGTGCTGCTCTCCGTCGTGGACCTGGCGCTGCTGACGCTGGCCGGCTCGCTGGTCGTACTGATCGTCTTCCCGGTGAAGGTGGCGGTCGTCTCCGGGCAGCCGGAGGCACTGCTGCTGACCGGCCTCGGGATCGCCGTCCTGCCGGTCGCCGCTCATGTCCTGGGGGCGGCGGCCGCCGCGCAGGGCTGGTTCGTCCGGCTGATGCTGGCTCCCAAGAAGAGCGGGCAGACCGACCGGGTGGTGGAGCTGACCCGTTCGCGGGCGCGGATGGCCGACGCCTTCCAGGCCGAGCGGCGCCGGATCGAGCGGGACCTGCACGACGGGGCGCAGCAGCGGCTGGTGGCGCTGGTCATGACGCTGGGGCTGGCGGAGCTGGAGTTCGGCGGTGCGGACCCGAAGGCCGGCCGGGCCGGCGAGCTGATGTCCCGGGCCCGAGGGGAGGCGAAGCAGGCGCTGGACGAACTGCGCGACCTGGTCCGCGGCATCCATCCGCAGGTCCTCACCGACCACGGCATCGCCGCCGCGGTGTCCGAGGTCGCGGTACGCTGCCGGGTGCCGGTGGACGTGGACATGGAGCTGGCCGGGCGGCTGCCCACGCAGGTCGAGGCCACCGCCTACTTCTTCATCAGCGAGGCGCTCACCAACGTCGTCAAGCACAGCGGTGCCACCTCCGCCACGGTGCGCGGCCGGCTGACGCGGGACGGGCTGTCCGTCACGGTCACCGACAACGGCGCCGGCGGTGCCGAACTGCGCACGGGCGGCGGGCTGGAGGGCTTGGCCGACCGGGTCGCGGTGGTCGATGGAAGACTGGTGCTGACCAGCCCCTCTGGCGGCCCCACCGCCCTCAGCCTGGAGATTCCGTGCCGGCACAGTCACTCCGTATCGTCCTGGCCGAGGACTCGGCGCTCGTCCGTGAAGGGATCGTCGAGCTGCTGCACAAGTTCGGCCACCAGGTGGTCCGGGCGGTCGGCGACGCCGACTCCCTGATCACCGCGGTACGGGAGTGTTCTCCGGACATCGTCGTCACCGACGTACGGATGCCGCCGGGGCACGGGGACGACGGGCTACGGGCCACGACCGAGCTGCGCAAGGACTACCCGGACCTGCCGGTCCTGGTGCTGTCCCAGTACGTCGCGAACGCGTACGCCAAGGAGCTCTTCACCCCCAGCAGAACCCCGCACCGCCAGAGCCGGGCCGGCCTGGGCTACCTGCTCAAGGACCGGATCGGCGAACTCAGCGAATTCGCCCAGGCCGTCGAACGTGTCGCCGCAGGAGCCATGGTGATCGACCCCCAGGTTGTCCAGCACATACTGATGGAGCGCGACCGGCGCCACCAGTACCAGCTGCTGTCCGCCCGCGAACAGGAAGTGCTCGGGCTGATGGCCCGCGGCTACTCCAACGCGATGGTGCGGAACGCCCTGAACATCAGCGACGGGGCGGTGGCCAAACACATCGGCAACATCTTCGCCAAGCTGGGGCTCTCCCCCGACGACGGCAACCGCCGGGTGCTCGCGGTCCTGGCGTATCTGCGCGACGAGTGATTCCCGCCCCCGTCCCGCCCTCCCCTGTCCCGCCCGGTGCCGGCGCTCCGTCGGCGGTGCCACCGTTCGGTAGAGCCGCCGAGGCCTGTAGGGGCATGCATCGAACGTGGAAGAGCGGTCCGGGCGCCCGCCCTTGCTACCCTGCGAACGCGGTGTTCCGGGCGGACCCTGCTGGACGCCGGCCCCGGCTACGGTCCCCGGCATGCCGTCTGGTTCCTGCCGGGGCTCGGACCTGCGGTCCGTGCCCCGGCTCGACTGCTCCGTGAGCGCCCGCCCCCTGTTTCCCAATACGGCTGGCAGCAGGAACGACGGCTACGCCCGGCCGGCCGTCTTCTGCGTCTTGCGGGAGACGGAGTCGATGACCACGGCCGCCAGCAGGACGGCTCCGGTGATCATGAACTGGACGGCCGAGGCGATGCCCAGCAGCGCCATGCCGGAGGCGATGGACTGGATGACCAGGACGCCCAGGAGGGCGGACCAGGTCTTGCCGCGGCCGCCGAACAGGCTCGTACCGCCGATGACGGCGGCGGCGATCGCGTTCATCAGGAGGCTGCCCGCGCCCGAGGACTGGTTCGCGGCGTTGATCTGGGAGGCCAGGAACATTCCGCCGACCGCGGCCATCGTGCCGGCCAGGGAGAAGACCGAGATCCGGATGAACGCCACGTTGATGCCCGCGCGGCGGGCCGCCTCGACGCTGCCGCCGAGGGCGAAGACCTGCCGCCCGTACCGGGTGCGCCGCAGCACGAAGTCGAGGGCGACGACGACGCCGAGGAAGATCACGACGGCGAGCGGCAGGCCCTTGTACTGGTTCAGCAGCCACGCCACCAGATAGGCGGGGACGGCCAGGACCACCGTACGCAGCACGGTCTCGCTCAGCGGCCGGCTCGGCACGCCCGCGGCCTCGCGGCGGCGCGAGTCCAGGAGGGAGAGGCCGAGGAAGGCCAGGACGGCGACCGTCGCCAGGCCGTACGCGGCGGCCACGTCGGTGAAGTAGAAGTTGGTCAGCTTCGCGACGAGGCCGCTGTCGTCCAGGTTGATGGTGCCGTTGGAGCCGAGCACCTGGAGCATCAGGCCGTTCCAGCCGAGCAGCCCGGCGAGGGTGACGACGAAGGCGGGCACCCCGATCCGGGCGAAGAAGAAGCCGTGCAGGGCGCCGGCCACGGTGCCGGTGAGGACGGCCAGGATCAGGGCGAGCCATTCCGGCATGCCGTTGTTGATGTTGAGGACGGCGAAGACCGCGGCGGCCAGGCCGCTGACCGAGCCGACGGACAGGTCGATCTCGCCGAGGATCAGCACGAAGACGATGCCGACGGCGATCAGTCCGGTGCCGGCCGCCGTCACGAACAGGTTCGAGAGGTTCTCGGCGCCGAGGAAGGCCGCGTCCTGGAGCTGGAAGACGATGCCGATGACGATGAGGCCGACGACGACCGGCAGCGAGCCCAGCTCACCGCTGCGCGTCTTGCGCCGGAACTCGTCGAGGTAGCCCTTGAAGCCCTGCTGGCGGACGAGCAGCCGCGGGTCCACGGCGGTGACGGCGCCCGCGGCCGCGGGTGCCGCGTCGACCGGCTCGTCGCCGGCCTTGGACAGGTCGGTGGTCACTTCTTGGCCTCCGCGGTGCGGGCCTTGCGCCGGGTCACGGCATTGTCCGTGGCGCCGGTGATGGCTGAGATGATCTCTTCCTGACTGGTGCTGCGGACGTCGAAGGTGCCGTTGTTCCGGCCCAGCCGCAGCACCGCGACCCGGTCCGCGACAGCCTTGACGTCGGCCATGTTGTGGCTGATGAGGATGGTCCCGAGACCGCGCTCCCGCAGCCGTTCCACGAGGTCGAGGACCTGGGCGGTCTGCTCCACGCCGAGCGCCGCGGTGGGCTCGTCGAGGATGACGACCTTGGGCTCGCCGAGCAGCGAGCGGGCGATGGCGACGGTCTGCCGCTGGCCGCCGGAGAGCGAGGCGATGGGGATGCGCACGCTCGGGATGCGGATGGCGAGGGTGGCGAGCAGCTCGCGGGCGCGGCGCTCCATCTCGACCTCGTCCAGCACCCCGGCGCGCACGAGCTCGCGGCCGAGGAAGAGGTTGCCCACGACATCGAGGTTGTCGCAGAGCGCGAGGTCCTGGTAGACGGTCGCGATGCCCAGTTCCTGGGCGGTGTGCGGCCGGTCGACGGTGACCGGCCGGCCCTCCCACTCGATGACGCCGTCGTCGGCGGGTCCGACGCCGGCGATCGCCTTGACGAGGGTGGACTTGCCGGCGCCGTTGTCGCCGACCAGGGCGACGACCTCGCCGGGGTGGATCTCCAGTTCGACATCGGTGAGCGCCTGAACGGCACCGAACCGCTTGGAGACCCCGCGCAACGCCAGCACGGGCGTAGCGGACACGTGAATCATCTCCTTCGCCGCCTGACCGGCGGGGATGCGCCGTCCGGCCCCCGGCACCCGGTCGGCGGGCGGCGGGGCCGGGCGGACGGCAGGCTTACTTCAGGCCGGCCTGGGCGCAGGCGGACTGGAACTTGACGGTGCAGATCTCGGCCTTGGTGAAGAAGCCCTCCTGGCCGACATACTTTGAAATATCAGCCTTGGTGAGCGCGAAGGGCGTCACGATGACGGACGGCACCTTCTTCTCGGTGGCGCTGTCGACGGTGGTCTTGGCGACCGAGTCCAGCTTCTTGCCCTGGGCGAGTGCGACGGCCATCGAGGCGGCGGCGTCGGCCTCCGGCTTGTACGGCTTGTAGACGCTCATGAACTGTTCGTCGCTGAGGATGCGCTGGACGGCGGAGAGTTCGGCGTCCTGGCCGGTGACCGGCGGCAGCTTGGTGAAGCCGGCGCTCTTGAGGGCGGTGATGATGCCGCCCGCCATGCCGTCGTTGGCGGAGTAGACGCCGATGATCTTGTCCTTGCCGAGCGAGGAGATGGCGCCCTTCATGTTCTCGTTGGCGTTCTCCGGCTTCCACTCCTTGGTGTCGTACTCCTTGCCGATCTTGACCTTGCCGTCGAGCACGGAGTGCGCGCCGTCCTTGTACATCTTGGCGTTCGGGTCGGTGATCGACCCGTTCATCATGACGATCTCGCCCTGGCCGACCTTGTCGCCCAGCTCCTTGAGCAGCGACTCGCCCTGGATCCTGCCGACCCGCTCGTTGTCCACGGAGGTGTACGCCTTGATCGGGCCCTCGGCCAGCCGGTCGTAGGCGACGACGGGGATGCCCTTGTCGTTGGCCTTCTTGACCGAGGCGGCGATGGACTTGGCGTCCACCGCGTCCAGGATCAGGGCGTCGACCTTCTTGGTGATCATCGTGTCGACCTGCTGCTGCTGGACGGCGGGGTCCTGCTTGGCGTTGTCGTAGAGGATCTCGGTGTCCTGGCCCGCCAGCTCGCGGATCTTCTTCTCGATCAGCGGCTTGTCGAACCGCTCGTAGCGCGCGGTCTGGTTCTCGGGCAGCAGGAGGCCGATGGTCAGCGGCCCCTTCTTGTCCTTCTTGGCGTCCGAGTCGCCGCCGGCCTCCTTGGCGGAGCCGCAGGCGGCGAGTCCGGCGGCCATCGAGACGGCGGCCGCGGCCACGGCGGCACGACGCAGGTGCGAGTTCACGGTGAAACCTCCCTGACGAGGCCGCGTCGTTGCGGCCGAGGTGGCTGGAAGTCAACTCGGCCGCTCGCAGACCGTCAAGGAGTAAATACTTAACGAGATGACAACGGTGCCATGCGTTAGCTGTGTGAACTCAGCGTGCCCCGTACACGGCAGCGTGCCCCGGATGCGTCAGGCAATGGCAGAGGTACCGGTGCCTTCGGCGGGCCGGGCACCGGCGACGGTGGGCATGCCAGGAGCCGGCCGGCCGCCCGGCTGCGCGCTCCCCTCGGCGGACAGCGTGCCGTCCAGCAGCGTCGAGTCGCCCATCTCGCTCAGCACCAGCGCCAGCGCGCCGAGCACCTCGGCCCGGCCGCCGAGCGTCCCCGGCACGATCCCCAACTGCCGCGCCGCGCTGGGGATCGCATACCGCGACACCGACTCCCTTATCGGCCCGAGCACCAGCTCCCCGGCCTCCGCCAGGTCGCCGCCGAGCACCACCCGGCTCGGGTTGAGCAGGTTGCACAGATTGGCCACGCCGCTGCCGATGTGCCGCCCCACGTCCCCGATCACCCGGCGGCAGCCCGGGTCGCCCTCCCGGGCCAGCCGGACCACCTCCGCCATGGTCAGGTCGGGGCCGTGGCTGGGCTGGAGCAGCGGGAGCACGTACCGGGCGGCGGTGAAGGTCTCCAGGCAGCCGCGGTTGCCGCAGCGGCAGACCGGCCCGGACTCGTCCAGCGTGATGTGCCCGATCTCGCCCGCGGTGCCGCCCGGACCCCGGTAGATCTGGCCGCTGATGACCAGGCCCGCGCCGACGCCGCTGGCGACCTTGATGTACGCCAGGTCGGCGGCGCCGCGCCCGCTGCCCCAGACCAGCTCGCCGAGCGCGCCGAGGTTGGCGTCGTTGTCGACGTACACGCCGACGCCCAGCCGGCCGGACAGCTCCTCGCTCGGGTTCGTCCCGCTCCAGCCCGGCAGGATGGCCGTCGAGCCGAGCGTGCCGGACTCCACGTCGATCGGGCCCGGGACGCCCAGGCCGACGCCGATGACCTTGCCCGGACCGACACCGGTCGCCTCGACCAGCCGCTTGACCAGGCGCTCGGCCCGGTCGAAGCCCTCCGCGGCGGAGGCGTCCACGTCGATCGGCTCGGTCTCCTCGGCGAGCACCTGGTGGGCGAGGTTGCCGACCGCGACCCGCAGGTGCGAGTGGCCGAAGTCGACGCCCACCACGATCCCGGCGTCGCCGGAGAGCGAGACGCTGCGGGCCCGGCGGCCGCCGGCCGAGGTCGGGGTGACCTCGACGGTCCCGGCGTCCTTCAGTTCCCGGACGATGTTGGAGACGGTGGCCGCCGACAGGCCCGTGCTCCGGGCGATCTCCGCCTGGGTGAGCGAACCCGCCATGCGCACCGCGCGTACGACCCGCTCCAGATTGGCCCGGTGCAGCGAGGACTGCGAACCCGGAGTCTCCATCGACTCATCCACTCCCGCCTGTAGCACCCGGCACGACGGCCGGCTGCCGGCCGGGCCACGTCGACGGGACCCGGCTTGTCTCCAACATGTGAATCTAAGCTGACGTGCCCGGGTCCGGTTCCGTCAAGTCCTCGACCGGGTGCACCGGACCTGTGGCCAAAACCCGGCCGTCCGCTGACCCGGCCGGCACCGCGGCGGCCCCCGTGCCCGCGGGACGGCGGGGCGGGGGCCGTCGCACCGTACGGAGGTGCACGCCGCGCCGGTACGCGGCTCGCGCACCGGCGCGCGCACCGGCTCGCGGAGCTACTTCAGGGCGCCCGCTGTCAGACCCGCCACCACCTGCCGCTGGAAGATGATGTACGCGCCGAGCACCGGCAGCATGGCGATGGTCAGGCCCGCGAACAGACCGGACCAGTCGCCCTTGTACCCCTGGCTGACCGCCAGCGCGACCAGGCCCTGGGTGAGCACCTTCTTGTCCGGGTCGCCGACGTTCAGCACCGTCGGCAGCAGGTACTGGTTCCACTGCCCCAGGAAGTTGAAGATGCCGACGCTGATCAGTCCCGGCTTCGCCATCGGCAGCATGACCTGGAAGAACGTCCGCGTGTGGGACGCGCCGTCGATCAGCGCGGCCTCCGCCACCGACGACGGCAGCGTCTTGAAGAACCCGCTGAGGAAGAAGACGGTGAACGGCAGGGAGTACGCGATGTAGACCAGGATCAGACCGTGGTAGGTGTCCAGCAGGGCCATGTTCTTCATGACGAAGAACAGCGGGACCAGCGCCAGGATGATCGGGAAGCCCATCCCGCCCACGAACAGGAAGTAGATGAAGCGGTTTCCCGGGAAGTCGAACCGGGCCAGGACGTACGCCGCCATCGAGCCCAGCAGCATCGTTCCGATCAGTGAACCACCCACCACCACCAGCGAGTTGAAGAAGTACTGGCCCATGTTGGCCTTGTCCCAGGCGCGCGCCCAGTTGTCGAAGTGCAGCGCCGACGGCAGCCCCCAGGGCGAGCCGAAGATCTCCCCGTCGTCCTTGAAGGAGCTGACCACCGCCCACAGCAGCGGCATGGTCACCAGCAGGCCCCAGATGACCAGGACGCCGTGCGAGAAGACGTTCAGGACCCGCCCTTCACCGCTCTCGCCGGACCTGCCGCCCTTGCCGCCCGCGCCGCCCCGGCCCGTCACGGCCGGGGGCTTGGTCTGCACGCTCATCAGAACTCCAGTCGCTCACGCCGGCCCAGCCGCATGACGATGGCCGAGAAGATCAGGGTCACTATCAGCAGGGAGACGCCGATCGAGGTGGCGTAACCGGCCTGACCGTCGCGGAAGGTCTTCTGATAGACGTACAGCGGCAGGACCTCGGTGGAATAGTCGGGGCCGCCCGGCCCGACGCTCATGATCTGCACGAAGGCGAAGGCCGACACGTCCAGGGCGAGGATGCCCATGTAGATCCAGCCGGTCTGCACCGTGTCCCAGAGCAGCGGCAGGGTGATTCTGAAGAACGTGTTGAAACGGTTGGCGCCGTCCAGCAGCGCGGCCTCGTAGAAGTCCTTCGGTATGGAACTCATGCCGGCCGAGAAGAGCACGACGTAGAAGCCGACATTGGCCCAGATCATCGCGCCCATGATGCACCAGAGCGCGAGCTGCGGATCTCCCAGCCAGTCGGGCTGCACGCCGCCCAGTCCGATCGCGTCGAAGAACGCGTTCAGCGCGCCGCTCTCCGGGTTGTACGCGAACTGGAAGAGCAGGGCGACGATCGGGATCGACAGCACCTGCGGGAAGAAGTACAGAATCTTGTACGTGCCGGAGCCGCGTACGCCGCCGATGACCGCCTTCTTCCTGCGGCGGCCACCGACGTTGAGCATGAAGGCGAAGAAGAGCCCGAGCGAGAGCGTCACCACCGGCAGCAGCAGCAACAGCGTCACACTGTTTCCCACCGAGGCCCAGAAGACGCTGTCCTTGAAGAGACGCGTGTAGTTGTCGAACCCGACCATTTTCATGTCCGAGCTCAGGCCGGTCCAGTCCGTGAAGGAGTAGTAGATCGCCTGCACGAACGGCGATATCACGAAGATCGCGTATATCGCCAGCGGGAGGACCAAGAACCCTGCGATGAAGCGGTATTTACCGTGCTGCATGACTACCGATCCCGTTCTTTCCCCGCGACTGCCGTGACGGCCACCGCTGGTGACGCGTGAGCTGCACCGGTCAGCGCTGGTACTTCTTGACGCTGCTGTCGTCGCGCGTCTCGTCCGCGTACTTCTGGATCTTGTTGATCGCCTCGTCGGGAGTCATCCGGCCCGCCATCATCTCGCCCAGCGCGCCGACGCCGATCTTCTCCTTCTGCAGGGCCACGTACCAGTCCTGCAGCCGCGGGTTGACGATGTTCTTTCCGGCCTTCTGCAGCGCCTGCTGCGCCGAGTCCAGGCCCGGAGGCAGCTTCAGGCCCTCCGTACCGCCGTTGAGCGAGGTGAGCGAGGAGACCTGCTTGATGAAGTTCTGCGAGGACTTCTTGCTGAGCATGATGCGCAGCATCTCCATGCCGCCGGGGGCGTTCTTGGCCTGCCTGGGCACGATGAACGGTTCGCCGCCGGAGGCCCAGATCGTGCCGAACGGCATCTTGTCCGAGCCGGAGAGACTGGACGGCGCGCCGACCGAGAGCTGGAAGTCGGGATTCTTCTCGATCTGCTGGGCCGACTCGTTCTCCACCCACGATCCGTTCGGTATGAACAGGGCCTTGCCCTCGGCCCACGCCTTCTGCGACTGGAGGTGGTCCAGGCCGGGCGAGCCCTTGAGGATGTACCCCTTCTTGTACAGCTCGTAGTACGCGTCGAAGGCGGCCTTGACGGCCGGGTCCTTCCAGGCGTTCGGCTCCAGGTTGTCTATCTTGCGGAGCACCTCCTCGCCGCCGATCTTGGCGATGAAGGGGTAGAGGCTGAAGGGGAGGTAGTACGGGTACTTGCCGGGGTAGGTCCAGCCGGCGACGCCCTTCTTCTTCGCCTTCTCGCACACGGCGAGCATCTCTTCCCAGGTCTCGGGATATTCGGCGTCGGCCACCTTCCGCAGGTTGGTCCTGGAGTACCAGACGCCGTAGACCGTGTACGCGTAGTACATGATCCAGGTTTCCTTGCCGCCGAACTGGCCCATCTCGACGACGCCGGGGCGCAGGGTGTCGCGCACCTTCTTGCCCGGGTCGTCCATCGACGGGGCGTCGAGCAGCGGAGTGAGGTCGGTGAGCTGGTTCTTGGAGACCAGCGTGCCGAAGTCCATCTGCTCGGCGCCGGAGTTGTCCACGAGGTCCGGCGGGTTGCCGCCGTTGAAGCGCGGCTGCAGTGTGGACTGGATCTTCTGGGTGGAGGTGAGCTTGACCTTTCCCTTGGTCTTCGGGAAGGCGGCGACATATTCCGCCTGGGCGTCCTTGGCGTATTTGTCGCCGAATCCGCCGTCGAAGATGACGACGTCGAGGGCGGCGCTGTCATTGACCGCCAGCGGATTCTTGGCGGTCTTCTCCCCCTTTTCGACCTTCTCGCCGCCCCCGTCGCCACTGCCGGCACACGCCGACAGGGCGCTCATGGCCGGTACGGTGACGATTCCGAGCGCCGCGGCCCGCTTGATCAGGTCGCGACGGCTGAAATCTGAGGTGAACCCCATGCGCAAGTCCTCGCCTTCTTCAGGACTCAGGCGGTGTACCGGAGCCACCCCGGCACCGCGGGTCAGATGAAGCTGAGTTGTACGGGATGTGCACCGGGCGCGCTAGGGATGTGCGGGGCCGATTTCTTGTGCTGCTCCGCAGGTCCTCCCGGGTCCGGGGCGCCGTTCGTACAGACGCTCGGACGCCGACAGGTATAGTCCACTTCACGTCAACTCGGCAAGATCGTAAGCAAGTTCGGGCCGCCATCTTTCCCGAGTTGAGACCTCGCCGGTATGCACCGCTTCGGCCACGGACTTCCGGCCGCCGGGCACAGGGCCACCCTTGACAACAAAGGCCCCACACACCTTACTTATCTCTGCATTATGCGGCTGACAACGATGTCAGCATCGTTGGAATGCCGTCCTCATGTCGCCTTCGTCGAGAGGTACGCGCGTGCGGCTCAGACACCGGCACAGACCCCTGCCCGGCACGGCCCGTCCTGTCGCACTCGCGGCCGCGGCCCTGCTCGTCCTGACGGCCCCCTCCCCCGCCGTCGCGGCCCCTCCCCAAAAGCCCCCGGCGCCCCGGACGTTCAGTTCCTCCTTCGAGACCGGTGATCCGCTGCCGGACTGGCGGGACACCGTCGAGACCGGCCCGGACGGCACCGGGAAGACCTCCGGGGTGGGCCCGGAGAGCGGCCCCGGCGCGGGGATGAGCAGCCACCCCGACTCGGGCCCCACCGCGTCCCCCGCGGCCAGGACGAACGCGGGCTTCAGCGGGCTGCGGGCGCTGCGGTACGCGGGGACGCACACCGCGGCCGGCCGCGGCCACTCGTACAACAAGGTCTTCGACGTCGACGTGCCCGTCGCCCGCGCGACCTCCCTCTCGTACAAGGTCTTCCCCGAGATGGCCGCCACCGACCTGGGCTATCCCGCCACCCATGTCGCGGTCGACCTGGCCTTCACCGACGGCACGTACCTCAGCGAGCTGCGCGCCACCGACCAGAACGGCGCACCGCTGACCCCGCGCGGCCAGGCCGACGCCAAGACGCTCTACGTCAACCAGTGGAACCACCGCCAGTCGCGCATCGGCGACGTGGCGGCGGGCAAGACCGTCGACCGCATCCTGATCGCGTACGACGCGCCCACCGCGCCCCGGACCACACCGGTCTTCCGCGGCTGGGTGGACGACATCACGCTCGGCCCCGAGGCCCGCCAGACACCGCCCGCCCATCTCTCCGACTACGTCTCGACCACCCGCGGCACGAACTCCAGCGGCAGCTTCTCGCGCGGCAACACCTTCCCCGCCACCGCCGTCCCGCACGGCTTCAACTTCTGGACGCCGGTGACCAACGCGGGCTCCACGGACTGGCTGTACGAGTACGCGCGGAAGAACAACGCCGACAACCTCCCCACCCTCCAGGCGTTCGCCGCCAGCCACGAGCCGAGCCCCTGGATGGGCGACCGGCAGACGTTCCAGGTCATGCCGTCCACCGCGGCCGGCACCCCGGACGCCGGACGCGCCGCCCGCGCCCTGCCGTTCCACCACGCCAAGGAGACGGCGAAGCCGCACCACTACGGCGTCACCTTCGACAACGGCCTCAAGGCGGACATCGCCCCGACGGACCACGCGGCGCTGATGCGCTTCACCTTCCCCGGCGACGACGCGAACCTGATCTTCGACAACGTCAACAACAACGGCGGACTCACCCTGGACGCCGCGCGCGGCGTCGTCACCGGTTTCTCGGACGTCCGGAGCAACCTCTCCACCGGCGCCACCCGGCTGTTCGTGTACGGCGTGCTCGACGCGCCGGTCACCGCGGGCGGCAAGCTGAGCGGCGGCGGTGGCCCGGACGTCACCGGCTACCTGAAGCTGCGGCCCGGCGCGGACCGTACGGTCACGCTGCGCATCGCCACCTCGCTGATCGGCGTCGACCAGGCACGCGCCAACCTGGAACGGGAGATCCCGGCGGGCGACTCCTTCGAGCGGGTCCGGGACCGCGCCCGCGACCGGTGGGACGGCATCCTCGGCCGCATCGAGGTCGAGGGCGCGAGCCGGGACCGCCTCGTCACCCTCTACTCGAACCTCTACCGGCTCTACCTCTACCCCAACTCCGGGTACGAGCAGGTGGGCGCACGCGCCCGGTACGCGAGCCCCTTCTCGCCGCGGACCGGCCCGGACACCCCGACGCGCACCGGGGCGAAGATCGTCGACGGCGAGGTGTACGTCAACAACGGTTTCTGGGACACCTACCGCACCACTTGGCCCGCCTATTCCCTGTTCACTCCGGAACAGGCGGGGAAAATGGTCGACGGATTCGTCCAGCAGTACAAGGACGGCGGCTGGATCTCCCGCTGGTCCTCTCCCGGTTACGCGGATCTGATGACCGGCACCAGTTCGGACGTGGCCTTCGCCGACGCGTACGCGAAAGGCGTGCGGTTCGACGCCGTCGCCGCCTATGACGCGGCGGTGAAGAACGCCACCGTCGCCCCGCCCAGCCCCGGCGTCGGCCGCAAGGGCATGACCACCTCGCCCTTCCGCGGCTACACGAGCACGGACACCAAGGAAGGCATGTCCTGGGCGCTGGAGGGATACCTCAACGACTACGGCATCGCCCGCATGGGGCAGGCGCTGTACGAGAAGACGAAGAAGCCGCGGTACAAGGAGGAGTCCGCCTATTTCCTCAACCGCGCACGCGACTACGTCAAGCACTTCGACAGCAAGGCCGGCTTCTTCCAGGGCAAGGACGCGGCCGGGAACTGGCGGCTTCCCCCCGACCGGTTCGACCCGCGCGTCTGGGGCCACGACTACACCGAGACCAACGCCTGGACCTTCGCCTTCGCCGCACCGCAGGACACCCGGGGCCTGGCCAACCTGTACGGCGGCCGGGCGGGCCTGGCCAAGAAGCTGGACACCTACTTCGCCACCCCGGAAACCGCGGCGAAGGAATTCGCCGGCTCGTACAACAACGTCATCCACGAGATGACCGAGGCCCGGGACACCCGGATGGGCATGTACGGGCACAGCAACCAGCCGTCGCACCACATCGCGTACGCCTACGACGCCGCCGGGCAGCCGTGGAAGACGCAGGAAAAGGTCCGCGACGTCCTCTCCCGGCTCTACCTGGGCAGCGAGACCGGCCAGGGATATCCGGGCGACGAGGACAACGGCGAGATGTCCGCGTGGTACGTCTTCAGCGCGCTCGGGTTCTATCCGCTGGTGATGGGATCGCCCGAATACGCGGTCGGCTCGCCGCTGTTCACCAAAGCCACCGTCCATCTGGAGAACGGCCGCGACCTGGTGATCAAGGCGCCGCGCAACAGTGACCGCAATGTGTACGTACAGGGCCTGCGGGTCAACGGGAAGCCGTGGAATTCCACCGCGCTGCCGCACGCCCTGCTCGCCCGCGGCGGCACCCTGGAATTCGCGATGGGCCCGCGCCCGTCCTCCTGGGGCACCGGCAAGAACGCGGCACCCTCGTCCATCACCCGCGACGACCGGGTGCCCGCACCGGACGGCGACCTGACCGTGCCGGGCAGCGGCCCGCTCCTGGACGACACATCGGCCACCGCGGCGTCCTTCACGTCGCTCCCGGTGTCCCTCACGTCGGCGGCGCGGGTGACCTCGTACACCCTCACCTCGGCGGCGAAGGGGGACGCGCCGGCCTCCTGGGTGCTGGAGGGCCGGGACCGCCACGGCAAGTGGCGGACCGTCGACCGGCGGACGGCCGAGTCCTTCACCGCGGACCGGCAGACCCGGGTGTTCGCGGTCAGCACACCAGGTACCTACACCGACTACCGTCTGACTCCGTCAAGCCGCGCCACACTCGCGGAAGTTGAGCTCATCGGCCCCTCCAGAACGGATTTAACAGGCTAATTCGTCGGACCACCCGCAAATCAGTTGACATGTGAAGGGCTTGTGCAAAGATCCTGAGGATCCCGCGACGCGCCCCCATGGGGGTGCGTCGCGTCTCATCACCTGTCAAATGGAGAATTACGTGGCCAAACTTCCCGGCCGTAAGCGCGGGCGCGCCCTGTCGCGTCTGGCTGTCGCGGCGGTCGCCGCCGCCCTGGTCGGCACCAGTGCCTCAGCCGCGGTGGCGGACGCACCGGTCCCCGCCCCGGTGAAGAACGCCGAGATCGGCGCGGTGGCACAGGCCCCGAAGACCGGAGCGGCGGCTCGCGCCAAGGCCCGCGTCGGGGCCCAGGCGGACGCGCCGATCTTCGGCCTCCGCGGCATCGAGCGCTCTTCCGGCTTCCTGTACGAGTACCCGCCGAACGGCACCGGCGGTCTGGGCGAGCGCATGTTCGTCACGGCCGACTGGGACCTGCTCAAGGCCGCGGCCCCGGTCGACAACAACGCCGACGGTGCAGCCGACGGCTCGTGGGCCTGGGACTACGCCGGCAACCTGTACTTCAACTCCGCCACCGAGGACCGGGTGGTCGGCGGCGGCTGGAACATCTACAACAAGGTGCTGTCGCCCGGCAACCTGGGCGGCGGCGGCGCGTACGACATCCTCGCCCGCGACAACTCGGGCGTGCTCTGGCTCTACCTCGGCTACGACAACGGCAAGGTCGACCCGCGCGTCAAGATCGGCGCCGGCTGGGGCGGCTACACCCAGATCGCCGGCACCGGCGACCTGACCGGCGACGGCAAGGCCGACATCGTGGCCCGGGACGGCTCCGGCGTGCTGTGGCTCTACAAGGGCACCGGCAACTACAAGGCGCCCTTCGCGCCGCGCGTGAAGATCGGCGCGGGCTGGAACGAGTACAACATGCTGGTGGCCACCGGCGACGTGGACATCGACGGCCGCGCCGACCTGATCGCCCGTGGCAACGACGGCAAGCTGTGGCTGTACAGGGGCACCGGCAATGCGTCGGCCCCCTTCGCGCCGCGCAAGCAGCTCGGCTTCGGCTACAACATCTACAGCTGGATGTTCTAGTCCGTAAGGACACCGGCGGCCGGGGGGCTCCTGTCGACCCGGCCGGCCCGCCGGTGAGGTGATGGTGCGACGCGTCCCTAAGGGGCGCGTCGCACTGCTGTATCCAGCGCTTGGCGGCAGCCGGACGACGCCGCACAGATACGACGAGGGCCGCACCCCGGTGAAGGGTGCGGCCCTGGCCGTGTCACTCACCCGCTCGCGTAAGCGGCGGGCGTGCGGCTCACTTGCGGATCAGCGAGCGCAGCACGTACTGCATGATGCCGCCGTTGCGGTAGTAGTCCGCCTCGCCGGGGGTGTCGATCCGCACCTTGGCGTCGAACTCCACGTCGCCTGCCTTGACCTTGACCGTCTCCGGGATGCCGCCGTCGTTCAGCGCGGTGACGCCGGTGATGTCGAAGGTCTCCTCGCCGGTCAGGCCCAGCGACTGCGCCGAGGCGCCCTCCGGGAACTGGAGCGGCAGCACGCCCATGCCGATGAGGTTCGAGCGGTGGATGCGCTCGTAGGACTCGGCGATGACGGCCTTGACGCCGAGCAGCGCGGTGCCCTTGGCCGCCCAGTCGCGGGACGAGCCGGAGCCGTACTCCTTGCCGGCCAGGATGACCAGCGGGATGCCGGCGGCCTGGTAGTTCTGCGACGCGTCGTAGATGAAGGAGACCGGGCCGTCCTCCTGCGTGAAGTCACGCGTGAAGCCGCCCTCGGTGCCCGGCGCGATCTGGTTGCGCAGGCGGATGTTGGCGAACGTGCCGCGGATCATGACCTCGTGGTTGCCGCGGCGCGAGCCGTAGCTGTTGAAGTCGCGGCGCTCGACGCCGTGCTCCGTGAGGTACTGGCCGGCCGGGGTGTCGGCCTTGATCGCACCGGCCGGGGAGATGTGGTCGGTGGTGACCGAGTCGCCCAGCTTGGCCAGCACGCGGGCACCCTGGACGTCGGAGACCGGGCTGGTCTCCATGGTCATGCCCTCGAAGTACGGGGGCTTGCGGACGTAGGTGGACTCGCTGTCCCACTCGAAGGTGTTGCCGGTCGGGATCGGCAGCGCCTGCCACTGGGCGTCGCCCGCGAAGACGTCCTCGTACGACTTGGAGAACATGTCCTCGCCGATGGCGTTGGCCACGACGTCGTTGACCTCGGCCTCGGAGGGCCAGATGTCCTTGAGGTAGACCGGGTTGCCGTCCTGGTCGGTGCCGAGCGCCTCGGTGGTGATGTCCACCTTCATGGAGCCGGCGATGGCGTATGCGACGACCAGCGGCGGGGACGCCAGGTAGTTCATCTTGACGTCGGGGTTGATCCGGCCCTCGAAGTTGCGGTTGCCGGAGAGCACCGAGGTGACCGCCAGGTCGGCCTCGTTGATCGCCTTCGAGATCTCCTCGTCCAGCGGACCGGAGTTGCCGATGCAGGTGGTGCAGCCGTAGCCGACCAGGTTGAAGCCCAGCTTGTCCAGGTAGGGCGTCAGGTTCGCCTTGTCGAAGTAGTCGGTGACGACCTTCGAGCCGGGGGCGAGGGTGGTCTTGACCCAGGGCTTGCGGGACAGGCCCTTCTCGACCGCCTTCTTGGCCACCAGCGCCGCGGCGACCATGACGTAGGGGTTCGAGGTGTTGGTGCAGGAGGTGATCGCGGCGACGGTGACGGCGCCGTGGTCGATCTCGAACACCGAACCGTCGGCCGCGACGACCTGGGTCGGCTTGCTGGGCGTGCCGTTGGAGACGGCGGGGGCGTCGGAGGCCGGGAAGGACTCCTTGCCCGCCTCGTCCAGGTCCGCCTCGCTGACGTAGTTGCGCACGTCCTGCGCGAACTGGCGGGAGGCCTCGGCCAGGACGATGCGGTCCTGCGGGCGCTTGGGGCCGGCGATCGACGGGACGACCGTCGACAGGTCCAGCTCCAGCTTCTCGGAGAAGTCCGGCTCGGCGGCCGGGTCGAGCCACAGGCCCTGCTCCTTGGCGTACGCCTCGACCAGGGCGACCTGCTGCTCGGAGCGGCCGGTCAGCTTCAGGTAGTTCAGCGTCTCGTCGTCGATCGGGAAGATCGCGGCGGTGGAGCCGAACTCCGGCGACATGTTGCCGATGGTGGCGCGGTTGGCCAGCGAGGTGGCGGCGACGCCCTCGCCGTAGAACTCGACGAACTTGCCGACGACGCCGTGCTTGCGCAGCATCTCGGTGATGGTCAGCACCAGGTCGGTGGCGGTGGTGCCGGGCTTGAGCTCACCGGTCAGCTTGAAGCCGACGACGCGCGGGATGAGCATGGAGACTGGCTGGCCCAGCATCGCGGCCTCGGCCTCGATGCCGCCGACGCCCCAGCCCAGCACGCCCAGGCCGTTGACCATGGTGGTGTGCGAGTCGGTGCCGACGAGGGTGTCGGGGTAGGCCTGGCCGTTACGGGTCATGACCGTACGGGCCAGGTGCTCGATGTTGACCTGGTGGACGATGCCGGTGCCGGGCGGGACGACCTTGAACTCGTCGAAGGCGGTCTGGCCCCAGCGCAGGAACTGGTAGCGCTCCTTGTTGCGGCCGTACTCCAGCTCCACGTTCTGCTGGAAGGCGTTGGCGGTGCCGAACTTGTCGGCGATGACGGAGTGGTCGATGACCAGCTCGGCCGGGGCCAGCGGGTTGATCTTGGCCGGATCACCGCCGAGCTCCTTGACGGCCTCGCGCATCGTCGCGAGGTCCACGACGCACGGCACGCCGGTGAAGTCCTGCATGATCACGCGGGCCGGCGTGAACTGGATCTCCTGGCTGGGCTGCGCCTGGGAGTCCCAGCCGCCCAGCGCACGGATGTGGTCGGCGGTGATGTTCGCGCCGTCCTCGGTGCGGAGCAGGTTCTCCAGCAGCACCTTCAGGCTGTAGGGAAGGCGGGCGGAGCCCTCGACCTTGTCCAGCCTGAAGATCTCGTACGACTCGTCGCCCACGCGCAGCGTGCTGCGGGCGTCGAAGCTGTTCGCCGACACGACAGTCTCCTTCAATGCATGATTCGCGCGTACCACCGCAATCCTGCCGTCACAGATCCTTGCCGATCAGCTAAGGTAAGGCTAAGTTAGGCAAGCCTTACTAGCGCGGCAGCGGTACGCCTCCCGGCAGATATCTCGATGTCGAGATAACTCTAGTACATCCCCGCCGCGCGGTCATGCGCGCCCGGCCGCCGACCGCCGTCATCCCATCGAGGCACCTGACGGCGAACCCGGTCGTTCTGGCTCCTTTTCCGGCGGACCCGGTCGTACGAGGCGGCGCGCCGGGGAAACCTCCGCACCTCACGCCCCCCTTCGCCCTTTCGTCCGCCCGCGCAAGCCGCCGGGCAGGTCCCGGTCCGGGCTCGGGCTCAACCAGAGACCGCGACCGGGGGCCGCATGCCGAGCCACTGCTCGGCGCCCCATGCCTCGAACCGCTCCACCTCGGTGAACCCCAGCTTCGCCGCGAGGCGCATCGAGCCGAGGTTGGCGGTCTGGGTGGTGAGCACCACTGGCTCGCCGGGGAGCGCGTCGGCGAGCCAGTCGAGTGCCGCCGCACACGCCTCGGCGGCGTACCCGCACCCCCACGCCCGCGGCAGGAACAGGTAGCCGAGATCGACCTTCCCCTTGGCGGCCGGGAGCCGGTGCTCCGTCGCTCTTCTCAGCAGGATCTGGCCGATCATCGACCCGTCGAGAGCAACGACGAAGCTCCCGGGCCACCGCTCGGGCGCCCCGGGCAGCTCGCGCTCCAGCTCGTCACGCGGCCGGGGGCCGCCGAGGTAGGTGTGCACCTCCGGCGAGGCGAGCAGTTCGATGAACGCCGCACGGTCCCGGGGCCCGGACTCACGGAGCACGAGCCTTTCGGTCCGTATGAGGAGAGGTGGCCAGGCGACGGGCCCGAGTCCGGTCATGGCGCGCAAGCTATCGCACGCCCGTGAACCGATCCGGACAAGAAGGCCCGCACCACCCGGATTCGGCCAAAATTTAGGTTAGGCTAACCTTCTCTGCGTGAAGGCCGGTGAAGAACTCCCCCAGGCCGCGCAGCCCCGCGGCCACACCCTCTCCGCCACGGATGTCACCGTGGCGTACGACGGTGTCGACGTCGTGCACGACGCGTCCCTGCGGCTCGCGCCGGGGCAGGTGACCGTACTGGTCGGCCCCAACGGCAGCGGGAAGTCGACGCTGCTGCGGACCGTGGCGCGGCTCCAGCGGGCACGGCACGCGGCGCTGACCCTCGGCGAGGAGACGGACGGCTTCGCCCTCTCCCCCCGCGCGTTCTCGCGGCAGGTGGCGCTGCTGCCCCAAGGGCGGCCCACACCCAGCGGGCTGACCGTCCGGGACGTCGTGGAGTTCGGGCGCTATCCGTACCGGGGACGCTGGGGCCGGGCCGACCCGGACGGGCCCGCGGCGGTGGAGCGGGCGCTGCGCCTGACCGGGGTCGCCGACCTGGCCGAGCGCGGTGCCGAGCACCTCTCCGGCGGTCAGCTGCAACGGGTGTGGCTCGCGGGCTGCCTCGCGCAGGACACCGGCGCCCTCCTGCTGGACGAACCGACGACCTACCTCGACCTGCGGTACCAGGTGGAACTCCTGGACCTGATACGGGACTTGGCGGACGACCACGGGATCGCCGTCGGTGTGGTGCTGCACGACCTGGACCAGGCGGCCGCCGTGGCCGACCGGATCGTACTGCTCCGGTCCGGCCGGGTGACCGCCGACGGGCCGCCCGAGGACGTCCTCACCCCGCAGCGGCTGACGGACACCTACGGCATCCGGATCGAGGTCACCACCGACCCGTCGACCGGACGGCTGCGCACCCGCGCGATCGGCCGGCACCACACCCGGCGGCCGCCGCACGGCGACACGCCGCAACACAGCAAGCACGACGCGCACCACGCGCACAGCGAAAGGCTCGGTGCCACCTCATGAGACGACTCCTCCTCACCGTCGCCGCGGCCACCGCCGCCGCGCTCACCCTGGGCGCCTGCGGCACCACCGAGCCCGCCGCCGACCAGGCGAAGAAGTCCACCGGCCACCTCACCCTCACCGGCGCCTCCGGTACGAAGGTGGAGCTGGACGGGCCCGCCAAGAAGGTCGTCGGCACCGAGTGGAACGTCGTCGAGCACCTGGTCGCGCTCGGTGTCGCGCCGGTCGGCATCGCCGACGTCAAGGGATACAAGTCCTGGGACAAGGCCGTACCGCTGAAGAACGAACCGAAGGACATCGGCACCCGCGGCGAGCCGAGCATGGACACCGTCGCCTCGCTCGCGCCCGACCTCATCGTCGCCACCAGCGACCTGCCCAAGGCCGCCCTCACCCAGCTGCGGAAGATCGCCCCAGTGCTGGACCTGAAGTCCGCCGATGCCGCCGATCCGATCGGGCAGATGACGAAGGATCTGGACCTGATCGCCCGGGCCACCGGCACCACGGAGCAGGCCGGCAAGCTGAAGAAGGGCTTCGAGGCGAAGCTCGCGGCGGGCCGGCAGGAGCTGGAGAAGGCCGGGCGCAAGGGCACCGCGTTCGCCTTCGCGGACGGCTACGTGGACGGCGGCCAGGTCACCATCCGGCCGTACACCGGCGGCTCGCTGGTCGGCGCGGTGAACGAGAAGCTCGGACTGAAGAACCCCTGGACCATGAAGGGCGACCCGGCCTACGGCCTCGGCACCACCGATGTCGAGGGGCTGACCAAGCTCGGTGACGTGCAGTTCGCGTACATCGGCAGCGACGACGACAAGACCAGCAACCCGTTCACCGGGGCGCTCGCCGACAACGCGGTCTGGAAGTCGCTCCCGTTCGTGAAGGCGGGCAAGGTGCACCGGCTGCCCGACGGTGTGTGGATGTTCGGCGGCACCGGGTCGATGGAGTCGTACGTCGACTCCGTCGTCGCCGCGCTGAAGAAGTGACGGCGAGGCGCGCGTAGACATCATGGCCGTCACCACCACCGCTCCCCCTGCCCCCGCCGCGGCGGCGTCCCGGAAAGGCGGCGCGGCAGCGGTGACGGCCGTGCTCGTCCTGCTGATCGCCGCGCTCGCCCTCGTCGACATCGCGCAAGGCACCTCCGGCGTCGGCGCCGCGGAGGTGTGGAAGGCGCTCACCGGGCAGGCCGACGCGGCGGACGCCTCCGTCGTCGTCGCCTCCCGGCTGCCGCGGATGGCCGCCGGACTCCTGGTCGGCGCGGCGCTCGGCATGGCGGGCGCCGCCCTCCAGGCCGTCAGCCGCAATGTGCTCGCCGCGCCCGACACCCTCGCGGTCAACGCCGGTTCGTACTTCTCGCTCGGGCTGGTCGCCGCGACCGGTGTCTCGCTGCCGCTGCTCGCCTCCTCCGGCGTCGCGTTCGTCGGCGGCCTGGCGGCCGCGGCCGTCGTGCTCGGACTGTCCGGTCTGGGCGCCGGGACCGTACGGCTGGTGCTGGCGGGCAGCGCACTGACCCTCGGCCTCAGCTCCGTCACGGAGGGA
This sequence comes from Streptomyces paromomycinus, assembly GCF_003865155.1. NCBI lineage: Bacteria > Bacillati > Actinomycetota > Actinomycetes > Kitasatosporales > Streptomycetaceae > Streptomyces > Streptomyces paromomycinus. The sequence continues at coordinate 2,292,496 of NZ_BHZD01000001.1, forward strand.
CTGCTGCTGCTGTTCCCCGAGCAGACCGAGGGGCTGTACGCCTGGAACCAGGGCAGCATCGCGCAGAACGGTTTCGGCGGGGTGCTGTGGATGCTGCCGCTCGCCGTCGCCGGGCTGGCCGGGCTGCTGCTCGTCGCCCGCCGGGTCGACGCCCTGGCGCTCGGCGACGACGCCGCGCGCGGGCTGGGCGTGTCCGTACGCGCCACCCGGGTCATCACCGTCGTCCTGGCCGCCCTGCTGTCCGCCACGGCCGTCACCCTCGCCGGACCGATCGGCTTCGTCGGGCTGAGCGCCCCGGCCGCCGTCCGCCTGCTGGCCCGCCGTTACCGCGGCTTCTCCCGGACGCGCGCGAGCGTGACGCGGTCCGCGCTCACCGGCGCGGTCCTGGTCCTCGGCTCGGATGTCGCGCTGCGGGCGCTGGTGCCGTCCGACGTGGCGGTGGCCGTGCCGACGGGCGTGGTCACGAGCCTGGTCGGCGCCGTCTTCCTGGTGGTGCTGGCGACCCGGGGCCGGGACACCGGCGCCGCCGCCCCGCCCGACCGGCTGCACATCCGCAGCCGGACCGTCTTCCTGACGGTGGCCGGGACGCTGATGGCGGCGCTGCTCGCGGTGACCGTCGCGTCCGTACTGCTCGGCGACTCCAAGCTGCTGCTCGGCGACGTCCTGAACTGGACGCAGGGCCGGGCCGGGCGGGTCGTCTCCTTCGTCCTGGACACCCGGGTGCCCCGGGTGCTCGCCGCCCTCCTCGCGGGCGCCGCCCTCGCCCTGGCCGGCACCCTGGTCCAGGCGGTGACCCGCAATCCGCTGGCCGAACCGGGCGTCATGGGCGTCTCCGGCGGCGCCGCGCTGGGCGCGGTGCTTTTGGTGACGACCGCGCCCGAGGCCGGGCCGACGGGCCTGGCCGCCGCCGCTTTCGCGGGCGCCGCCCTCGCCTCCGCGCTCGTCTTCGGGCTGTCGGCGCGCGGCGGCTTCCGGCAGAACCGCCTGGTGCTGGTCGGTATGGGCGTCGCCACCGCGAGCGCCGCCCTGATCAGCCTGCTCATCGTCCTCACCGACCCGTTCAACGCCACCAAGGCGCTGACCTGGCTGTCCGGTTCGACGTACGGGCGCACGCTGCCCGACCTGCTGCCGCTCGCCGTCGTCCTCGCGGTGGGCGTCGCCGTGGCGCTCGCCCGGCGCACCGAACTCGACCTCGTCTCGCTCGACGGGGACACCCCGCGGCTGCTGGGACTCGGCGTCCCCGGGGCGCGCCTCGGCTTCCTGGCGCTGGGCGTCCTGCTGAGCGCGGCGGCCGTCGCCGTGACCGGCACCATCGCCTTCGTCGGCCTGGTCGCCCCGCACGCGGCGCGCGCCCTGGTGGGCCGCCGGCACGTACGGGTGGTGCCGGTGGCGGTGCTGCTGGGTGCGGTGCTGGTGGGTACGGCGGACATGGTGGGCCGGACGGTGATCGCCCCGGCCCAGCTCGGCGCGGGCCTGCTCACGGCGGTCATCGGCACGCCGTACTTCCTGTGGCTGCTGATCCGGACCCGGACCTCGGCACGGTAGCGGGACGACGCCTGGCCACGAGGCGGGCGGGGTACGCGGCACGATGCGGCGCGTACCCCGCCCGCCCGCTTGTGTCCGGCCGTCTTCCCGGCCGGAGGAATGAGGTGCCGTGAAAGGTGTCGGCCGCAAGATCGAGGCTTTCGAGGACCGCACACGGTCGCGCCCCCTGCTCGCCATCGTCCTGGCCGGATGCCTCGTGTACGTCCTCATCGGAGTGACGGCCGCGACGTCCGGGGCGGCAGCCGCCGAAGCCTGGCTGTATCCGCTGCCAGCGATCGCCGTGCCGGGCGCCCTCATGCTGCTCTCCACCCGCAGGGATCGCTAGCCTGTACACCCGACCATCCCCCAACCTTCCCTATTGCTCCTTCCGATAGGGAAGGTTAGGGTACTTTCGTGAACGACCGCTTCTACTCCGTCGACCAAGTAGCCGAACACTTGGGCCTGCACGTCCGTACCGTCCGCACCTACGTACGCGACGGGCGGCTCCCCGCCGTCCGGATCGGCAAGCAGTACCGCATCGCGCACGAGGACCTGGAGACTTTCACCGGCCGCCCGGTACCGGCGGCTCCCGAGGAGCCGGCCAGGGGGCGGCGGCACAGCGAGGCGACGAGCGTCGTGGAGATCGACGCGGTCGACCGCCGGACCGCCGACCGGCTGTCCACCCTCCTGACCAGTGCGGCCGCCCATCGCGGACCCGGCGACCGGCCGCTGCGGATCGAGACGGTGTACGACCCGGAGCGGGCCCGGATGAAGGTCGTCATTCTCGGCGGTCTGGCGGACACGGCCCGGCTGTTCGACTACATGGAGGGGGTGCTCGACTCGTGAGCACGAACGCGAGCACAAACACGAACACAGCCGCGCACACAGCCAGGATCTACAAGTCGGCGGCCGGGGAGCGCGAGCTCCGGCGGCGCTACCGGGAAACCCTGGACAACTGGCCCGTTCCCGCCGAGCGGATACGGATACCGACCCGCGAAGGCGAGACCTTCGTGCTCGTCTCCGGGCCGCCGGACGCGCCTGCGGTGGTCCTGCTGCACGGCTCGGGGGCCAACGCGACCATGTGGCAGGGCGATGCCGCCGCCTGGGCGCGGCACTTCCGTACGTACGCCGTCGACGTCATCGGCGAACCGGGCCTGAGCGCGCCGTCCCGCCCGCCGCTGGCCTCCGACGCGTACGCGCGGTGGCTGGACGAGGTACTGGACGGGCTGGACGTGCCGGCCGCCTCCTTCGTCGCCACCTCCCTGGGCGGCTGGCTGGCCCTGGACTACGCCACCCGCCGACCGGGCCGGGTGTCCCGCCTGGCCCTGCTGTGCCCCGGCGGCCTGGGGAAGCAGCGGGTGGGGCTGCTCCTCAAGTCGCTGCTGCTGCGGCCGTTCGGGCGCTGGGGGATGCGCCGGACGGTGCGCGGCGCCACAGGGCTGGACACGCTGGAGGCCGGGCCGGTCCTCGACCAGGTGGTGCTGACGTTCACCCAGTTCAAGCCCCGTACGGAGCGACTGCCGCGGTTCTCGGACGAGGCGCTGCGCGGCCTGGACGTACCCGTGCTGCTGATCGCCGGTACGAAGGACGCCTTCTTCGACTCGGCGGACACCGCCCGTCGCGTACGGGAGAACGTCCCGGACGCGACGGTGCGGCTGCTGCCCGGGGTCGGGCACGCGATCTTCGGGCAGACGGACGCCGTGTCGGAGTTCCTGCGGGGGTGAGGGGGCGGGTGGACGGGCACCTCATGCGATGCCCGTCCACGCGTCGGCTCCGAACGCGCCCTTCACGTCGGACGCGACGGTGGCGGCGTCCACCGTGGCCTGGAGGGCGTACACGGTCGTCTTGTGCGGACCGCGGACGCTGAGGTGGACGGGGCTGTCGCCCGGGTGGTCCGCGAGGATACGTTTCAGCTCCCGGACGGACGCTTCGGTGATCCGGTGGGCGGGGAGGGCGAGCCGTACGGGCGGGCGTCCGCCGTGCTCGGCGGAGGACACGTCCAGTACCGCGAGTTCCCGGCCGAAGACGTGCACGGTCCCGTCCCGGTCGTCGATCCTGCCCTGGACGGTAACGACGTTGTCCTCGGCCAGCGCGGGCTGCACGAGCTGGTAGGCGGCGGGGAAGAAGAGCACCTCGACGGCGGCGTCGCGGTCCGTGAGCTGCACGATCGCCCAGGCGTTGCCCTGCCGGGTCATCTTGAGCTGGATGCCGGTGATCAGCCCGGACAGCCGCACCTCTCCGGTGGTACGGCCGGAGGCGAGCAACTCGGCGATGGAGCAGTCCCGGGCGCCGGCGAGGATGTGTTCGGCGCCGTCCAGCGGGTGGGCGGAGACGTAGAGGCCGAGCATGTCGCGTTCGGCCGCCAGAAGTTGCCTGCGGGGCCACTCCGCGTCGTCGACGGGGAAGTCGAGGCCGAAGGCCGGCCCGCCGCTCCCGCTTCCGTCCCCCTCTCCGCCCAGTCCGGCGAAGAGGTCGTCCTGCCCGTAACTCGCCGCTTTCTTCACGGGGACGACCGCGTCGACGGCTTCCTCGTGGACGGCCGTGAGGCCCTTGCGCGACTGCCCCAGGGAGTCGAACGCACCGGCCTTGATCAGGGACTCCACGGCCCTCTTGTGCAGTGCGGGCAGTCCGGCCTTGCCGAGGAAGTCGGCGAAGGAGGTGAACTTCCCTTCCCGGCGGCGCGCGTCGACGACGGCCGCGATGACGTTCTCGCCGACGTTGCGTACGGACCGCAGCCCGAACCGTACGTCGTCGCCGACGGCGGTGAACTCGGCGACGGACTCGTTCACGTCCGGCTGGAGGACGCGGACACCGTTCTTGCGGGCGTCGGCGAGGTAGACCGCGGCCTTGTCCTTGTCGTCACCGACCGAGGTGAGCAGCGCGGCCATGTATTCGGCCGGGTAGTTGGCCTTGAGGTAGGCGGTCCAGTACGAGACGAGTCCGTACCCGGCGGTGTGGGACTTGTTGAACGCGTAGCCGGAGAACGGCAGCATGACGTCCCACAGGGCCTTGACGGCCTCCTCGCTGAACCCGTTGCTCCGCATGCCGTCGTGGAACTTGTCCCACTCGGCGGCCAGTACCTCCGGTTTCTTCTTGCCCATCGCACGGCGCAGCAGGTCCGCGCCGCCGAGGGTGTACCCGGCCAGCTCCCGGGCGATGGCCATGATCTGCTCCTGGTAGACCAGCAGGTGGAAGGTGTTGCCGAGGATCGGCTCCAGGGCGTCCCGCAGCTCGGGGTGGATCGGGGTGATCTCCTGGCGGCCGGTCTTGCGGTGCGCGTAGTTGGTGTGCGCGTCGGCCGCCATGGGGCCCGGCCGGTAGAGGGCGTTGACGGCGGCGATGTCCTCGAAGCGGGTGGGTTCCATCTGCTTCAGCAGGACGCGCATGCCGCCGCCGTCGAGCTGGAAGACACCGAACGTGTTGCCCTCGGCCAGCAGCCGGTACGTCTTCGCGTCGTCCAGCGGGATCACGACGGTGGCCGGGTCGCCGTCCAGAGGGTCCACGGTGGCCAGGCTGACGCCCCGGTTCTCCCGGACGTTCTCGATGGCCTGGTCGATCACGCCCAGGTTCCGCAGCCCCAGGAAGTCCATCTTGACCAGGCCCATGGCCTCGCAGGACGGGTAGTCGAAACCGGTGATCTTGACGCCGTCCGCGGCGCGCATGTGCAGCGGGATGCGGTCGGTGAGCTTCGTCTTGGACAGGATCACCGCGGCGGCGTGCACACCGGTGCCGCGGGTCAGGCCCTCCACGCCGCGGGCGGTGTCGACGACCCGCCGCACGTCCCGCTCGCCCTCGTACAGCTGCCGGATCTCGGCGGCCTCCGCGTACCGCTCGTGGGCGGGGTCGAAGACGGCGGCCAGCGGCGCCGGTTTGCCGTTCTGGTCCGGTGGGAGCGCCTTGGTGATCCGCTCGCCGTGGGCGTAGGGGTAGCCGAGGATGCGCGAGGAGTCCTTGATCGCGTTCTTGGCCTTGATCCGGCCGAAGGTGTTCACCATGGCGGTGTACTCGTCGCCGTACTTCTCGGTGACGTACCGGACCATCTTGTCGCGCTGCCGGTCGTCGAAGTCGAGGTCCACGTCCGGCGGGTTGATGCGCTCGGGATTCAGGAACCGTTCGAACAGCAGGCCGTGCTCCAGGGGGCACAGCTCGGTGATACGGGTGGCGTAGGCGACCAGGGAGCCGGTGGCGGAGCCCCGGCCCGGACCCAGCGGAATCCGGTTCTGCCGGGCGTGGCGGCAGATGTCCGCCACGACGAGGAAGTAGGAGCTGAAGCCCATCGGGCCGATGACCGCCATCTCCGTCTCGAAGCGCTCCAGGATGTGCGGGGGCACCGGACTCCCGTAACGCATCGCGAGCCCTTCGAGGACCTCCTTGCGCAGCCACGACTCCTGTGTCTCGCCTTCGGGCACGTCCGGGAAGCGCGGCATCTCGTCGACGTGGTCGAAGACCTCGTCGTAGGACTCGACGCGCTCAGCGACCAGCAGGGTGTTGTCACAGGCCGCCGGCAGCTCCGCGAAGAGGCGGCGCATCTCGGCGGCGCTCTTGAGGTAGTAGCCGGAGCCGTTGAAGCGGAAGCGGTTCGGGTCGTCCTTGTTCTTGCCGACGCCGATGCACAGCAGGCTGTCGTGGGCGTCGGCCTGGTCCTCGGTGACGTAGTGCGCGTCGTTGGTGGCCAGGAGGGGAAGGTCCAGATCCTTGGCCAGGCGCAGCAGGTCCGCCCGGACCTCCCGCTCGATGTCCAGGCCGTGGTCCATCAGCTCCAGGAAGTAGTGCTCGCGGCCGAAGATGTCCTGGTAGGCCGCGGCGGCGGCCCTGGCCTCGGCGTACTGGCCCAGCCGCAGCCGGGTCTGGATCTCCCCGGAGGGGCAGCCGGTGGTGGCGATGATGCCCTCCGGCCGCCCGGCGATCAGGTCACGGTCCATGCGCGGCTTGCCGGCGGGGAACTGGCCCTCGTAACTGGCCTGCGTACTGAGCCGGAACAGGTTCCGCAGGCCCTGGCTGTTCCGCGCCCACATGGTCAGGTGGGTGAAGCGGCCGCCGCCGGAGACGTCCTTCGAACCCTCACCGTCCGCGCCGACGGCGCGCCGGCCGCCCGGCCCCCAGAACTCCTGCTTCCGTGCGAACCGGGACGACGGTGCCACGTACGCCTCGATGCCGATGACCGGCCTGATGCCCTCGAAGTCCTTGGCGACCTGCGCGAACTCATAGGCACCGAACATGTTGCCGTGATCGCTCATGGCGATCGCCGGCATGCCCTGCCGGGCCACCTCGCCGAACATCGGCCGCAGCTTCTGCGCGCCGTCCAGCATCGAGTACTCGGTGTGGTTGTGCAGATGGACGAAGGATTCCGGCACGGGTGCATCGCCTCCGGGAGGGGGCCAGGGGGAGCCAGGGCGGAGGCCCCGACAAACCGCAGGTTGACCGGAGACATCCAAGCGAGCGCGGAACGCCTGGATCAAGCAACCGAGCGGCTGCCCGTAATCAACAATCGGTTGTCCGCCTAGGATGTCGGCGTGGACCTCACTGCCGTACGCACCTTCGTCGCCGCCGTGGACGCGGGACAGTTCCAGGAAGCCGCCGCCGAACTGTCGATCACCCCGCAGGCCGTCTCCAAGCGCATCGCCGTGCTGGAGAAGGACCTCGCCGTGCCGCTGTTCAGCCGTACGGCCCGCGGGGCCCGGCTCACCATCGACGGGCAGGCGTTCCTGCCGTACGCCCGGGCCCTCCTGCAGGCCGAGGAGCGGGCCGCCGCTTCCGTACGGCCGGGGCGGCGGGCGCTGCGCGTCGACGTGATCGGCCGCCGGGTCTCGGTGGCCGGGCTGCTGCGCGGCTTCCACCGCGCGCATCCCGAAACGGAGCTGGACGTGGTGACCCTGTTCGACTTTGACACGGCCGTCGCCGCCGTCCGGTCCGGGACCATCGACGCGACCTTCCGCGCCGTGACCATGCCGGGCCGGCGGCTCCCTGACGAGCTGCGGGCCACGCCCGTCTTCGACGAGCCGCTGCAGTTGTTCACCGGACCGGCGCACGAGTTCGCCACCGCCCGCGCGATCACGCCCGCCCAGCTCGCCGGGCGCCGGATCTGGATGCCCGGCAACATGCCCGGCACCGAGTGGGCCGCCTACTACGACGAACTCGCCGCCGCCTTCGGTTTCACCGTCGAGGCGACCGGCCCCAACTTCGGCATCGAGCACCTCCTCGACACGATCGCGGCCTCCTCGACCCTGGCGACCTTCGTCAGCGAGCAGACTCCCCTGGTCTGGCCGGCCGGTCACGACCTGCGCAGCATCCCCCTGCACGACCCGACCCCGGTCTACCCGCACTCACTGATCTGGCGCGCCGACAACCCGCACCCCGCCCTCACCGCGCTGCGCGAGCACCTCACGTCCGCGTACCCCGGACGCCCCGAGAGCGGGACGTGGGTTCCGGAGTGGACACTTCAGGGCCGCAGCCAGGTGTAGACGGCGGTGCGGGCACCGAACTTCGCGTAACGGCAGACCCGTTCCTTGGCCACGGCCGCGGCGCGCCCGGCGAAGTAGACCCCCCGCGCGGTACCGTCCCTGCGATCGGCCTGGAGCAGCCCGTCGCGCCGGCCCAGGCACACCCCCTGCCCGGTGTACCCCATGGCGTACGGCTTGGGCGCGCGTCCCTGGAGCATCCGCGCCAGCGTGTCCGCCGCATGTGCGCCCTGCGGCATGGCCGTCGCGCAGGCCGCCCGCGCACCGGGAACCGCCGCGCAGTCGCCCACGACGAAGATCCGCGGATCGGTGACGCTGCGCAGATACCCGTCGACCACCGCACGCCCGTCGCCGTCCACCACAAGTCCGCTGCGGGCGGCCAGATCGGGCACGCTCCCGATGACCGCCCACAGCGTGAGGCCGGAGGCGAACCGTCGCCCCGCCTGGAGACGCACCACGTCGCCGCCCCCTTCCCCGGCGCCGGCGTCGACCCGTTCGACGGTGCCCTCCACGACCTCCACGCCCAACCGCTCCAGCCCCGTACGCACCCGCTTCCGCGCGCACGCCGACAGACTCGCGCCGATCGTCTGCCCCACGAGGCGCACCCGGAGGCCGGGCCGCCCGAAGGCGATCTCGGCCGCCGTCTCGATGCCCGTCAGCCCGCCGCCGACGACGGTGACCGCCGCCCCGCCGGGCAGCGCTGCCAGCGCGGCCTCCGCCTCCCGCGCCCCCTCCCAGGTCCCCGTCGCGACGGTGCCGGGCAGCGGTGCGGCCGTGCTGCCCACCGCGAGGAACAGGTGATCGAAGTCGAGGCGCACCCCGTCGTCGAGCGCGACCTGACCGTCACCGATCTTGTCGACGGTGCCCACCCGCGTCGCGATCCCCTCGCTCAGCATGGACGCCAGCGGCACCGCCGCGGCTCCGGTCCCCGCGACCTGCTCGTGCAGCCGCACCCGCTCGACGAAGTCCGGACGGGGGTTGAGCACCGTGATCTGCGCTGACTTCACCTTCTTGGCCAGCCGGTTCGCCGCGATCGTCCCCGCGTAGCCCGCTCCCGCCACCAGGATCTTCATGTGCGCCTCCCGTTGTGTAGTCACTTCACACACGAGACAGCCCGGGGCCCCGCATCTGTGACAAGCGGCCCGAGTGAACTGCATCACCCGAGATCACCAGGCACCGGCACACAGCCCGTTCCCCTCCCTCGCCCCTCCCCTATCCCATCGACAGCCTCGCCCGGACCAACGTCACGACTTCATCGTCCGTGAGGCCGAGGGTGCGGGCCTCGGCCACCAGCCGGCCCACCTGCTCGGTCAGACGCACCCGGGCCGGAGAGGCGTCGCCGGTCACCACGGCGCCACGGCCGCGCCGGAGTTCGATCAGGCCCTCGTCCTTCAGCCGCTGGTAACCGCGCAGCACCGTATGGACGTTGACGCCCAGGGACTCGGCGACCGCACGGGCCGCGGGCAGCCGTTCGCCGGACCGTACGGAGCCTTCGGCGAGCGCGCCACGGACCGAGGCGGCGATCTGGTCGCCGAGCGGGACCGGGGAGCTGTGGTCGACACGGAAGAGCACGTCAGCCTCCTTGGCCGGGGGCGGAGGAGCCGGGGCCGGGGCCGGAGTCCGGGCCGAAGCCGAAGCCGGAGTCCGGGCCGGAGCCGGAGTCCGGGCCGGCCGTGCGGGTCCTGGCCGCGAGCGCGTTCAGGAGCGCCGCCGCGGTGGCCGCGTCGTCGACCGTCACCACGAACACCCGGCCGTTCGTCAGCCGCAGCGCCAGCGCCTCGCCGGTGCGCAGCACGATGCCGCTGCGCCCGGACCGTATCCGGTAGCCCCAACCGCCGAAGTCGACCAGCGGGCTGACCCGCTGGACTCCCGCTTCGGCCACCCGGGCGAGGGGGATGCGCAGGCGGGGACGCGCCACCACGGGCGAGGCGACGGTCAGACCGTGGTGATCGACGGTGACCCGTACCCCCGCGAACGCGACACAGAGCAGACACACGACGGCGAAGACGGCCGCCCCTGCCCAGCTCCCCGAGACGCCGATGAACACACCCGCGACCAGGAGCCCGGGGCCGAGGACGAGCAGAGCGGGCGAGCCGACGGTCCGCGACCAGCTCGCCCGCTCGCCGTGCCCGAGCGCGAGGGCCGGTGTGCTCCGCGACGGCCCGGCCACCTTGTCCGCCCGCACCCGGTCAGGCCCGGCGCACAGCCATCCCACCGCCCCGCTGAGCACTGCCACCCCCAGGGCCATGACCAGGTACGTCATCGGGAACCGGACCGCCGAGGCGTCGTCGGCGTCCGCGTTCACCAGCAGGTTCGACACACCCAGACAGCCGAACAGGCCGGCCAGTCCGTAGCCGGACCCGATCGCCCAGCGCAGAGCGCCCGCCGCTTCGTTGCGGAGCACCAGTACGCCGATGACGGCACCGAAGACGAGTGGCACCACCGCCCACGTCATGAGGAAATCGGAGGCGGCGGCGACACCGTCACCGGTGCCGTCGGCGGTGAAGTGCACGGCCAGCGGATCGGGCATCCGGTCGCGCAAGGTCCAGAAGACCGTGGCGACGGCCGCGAAGGCGAGGAGGAACGGCAGTACGGCGATCAGCGCCCGCCAGGGGCGACGGGCGTCGGGCGGCCCGACGGCGGGTCCGGCAGGTACGGCATTCATGAGCACCCCCGTAGTAACTTGTTCGCATAGCAATAGAACAACCATAGAACAACCGCACCACACCTGGGAACAACCGGAGACAACCGAACACCACCACCGACCCACCCCGCCGGCCCGAACCGCGGACCGGATCGGACCGCACCGAACCGCGAGCCGGACCGCACTGCACCGAACCGCGAACCGAACCGGACTGGACGGGCAAAACACACCCCACCCCCGCACCCGACTACTCGCCGATCTCATATCTGAGATACCGTCTTGCTCATGGCAGACGACTACCTCGTACGTATCGGCAGGCTCATCCGCGACGCGCGGCAGCATCGGGGCTGGACGCAGACGCAGCTCGCGGAGGCGCTCGGCACGAGCCAGAGCGCGGTCAACCGCATCGAACGCGGTAACCAGAACATCAGCCTTGAGATGATCGCGAGGATCGGCGAGGCCCTGGACAGTGAAATCGTCTCGCTCGGGTACGCGGGACCCATGCACCTTCGCGTCGTCGGTGGCCGGCGCCTGTCCGGGAGCATCGACGTCAAGACGAGCAAGAACGCGTGCGTGGCGCTGCTGTGCGCCACGCTCCTCAACGCGGGCCGCACCACCCTGCGCAGGGTGGCCCGCATCGAGGAGGTCTACCGGATCCTGGAGGTGCTGGGCAGCATCGGCGTCCGCACCCGCTGGATCAACGACGGCAACGACCTGGAGATCGTGCCGCCGGCCGAACTCGACCTGGACGCCATGGACACGGAGGCGGCGCGCCGCACCCGTAGCGTCATCATGTTCCTCGGTCCGCTGCTGCACCGCATGGACAACTTCAAGATCCCGTACGCGGGCGGCTGCGACCTCGGCACCCGGACGATCACCCCGCACATGACGGCACTGCGCCACTTCGGCCTGGAGATCACCGCCACCGAGGGCACCTACCACGCCGACGTGGACCGCTCCATCTCCCCCAAGCGCGCGATCGTGCTGACCGAGCGCGGGGACACCGTCACCGAGAACGCGCTGCTGGCCGCGGCCCGCCACGACGGCGTCACCGTCATCCGCAACGCCTCCTCCAACTACATGGTCCAGGACCTGTGCTTCTTCCTGGAGGAGCTGGGCGTACGGGTCGAGGGCGTCGGCACCACCACACTGACCGTGCACGGCGTCGCACGCATCGACCGCGACGTGGACTACGCGCCGTCCGAGGACCCCGTCGAGGCGATGAGCCTGCTGGCGGCCGCCGTCGTCACCGAGTCCGAACTGACCATCCGCCGCGTCCCGGTCGAGTTCCTGGAGATCGAACTCGCCGTCCTGGAGGAGATGGGTCTCAACCACGAGCGCAGCGCGGAGTACGCCGCCGACAACGGCCGCACCCGCCTCATCGACCTGACGGTCCGCCCCTCCAAGCTCCAGGCCCCCCTGGACAAGATCCACCCCATGCCGTTCCCCGGCCTGAACATCGACAACGTCCCGTTCTTCGCGGCCATCGCGGCCAGCGCCCAGGGCCAGACCCTGATCCACGACTGGGTCTACGACAACCGCGCCATCTACCTCACCGACCTCAACCGCCTCGGCGCCCAGGTCAAACTCCTCGACCCGCACCGCGTCCTCGTCGACGGCCCCACCCGCTGGCGCTCCGCCGAAATGATGTGCCCGCCGGCGCTGCGCCCCGCGGTCGTCATCCTGCTGGCGATGATGGCGGCGGAAGGCACATCCGTCCTGCGCAACGTCTATGTCATCAACCGGGGTTACGAGGACCTGGCGGAGCGGTTGAACTCGATCGGGGCGCAGATCGAGATCTTCCGGGACATCTGATGTCGCGATGCCGCCGCCCCCTTCCTGACCTGCACGAAAGCGAGTCTGGAAGGAGTGCGGCGGCACCTCTGGGACTCATCTGGGACTCCTCTGGGACTTTGGGCCGGGATCGGGCTTTTCCCGGCCGCCCGGGCTACAGCTACGCGAAGACCGCGTCGATGGCGGCTTTGCGTCGTGCGCCCGCGCGGGGCAGAAAGTGCGCGTACTTCCGGAGCGTGGAACCAGGGTCCGAGTGGCCGAGCCACCGGGCCAGGGAGACGACAGACTCGCCCGCCTCCAACTCCTCGCAGGCGTAGAAGTGGCGCAGGGCACAGCCGGCCTCGGCCAGGGCGGGTTTCCACACGTAGGAGTTGAAGTGGTTCCGGTCGACCGTTTTGCGCTCGCGACCGGTCTCCGGAGGTCGTACGCCCTTGGCCAATGGTGCTTGGCCTCTACCGAGGTCTGCGGAGGGCTCGGGTCGTCCCACGGCATCGTGACCGGCACCGGTGCAAAGAGTCCCATGTGCTGCCGCAGGGACTTGGCCACGCTTGTGGGCAGGGGTACATCGCGGGCCTTGCGACCCTTGGGCGCACAGACCTGCGCCAGCCCCTGTTTCAGAAGAAGGTCTGTTCCGGCGGCTGCACTGTTGAGGCGGACACCGTCCTGTACGCCACCGGGTTCCGCGCCGCCATCGACCACTTGACTCCTCTCGGCCTTCGCGAACCCGGCGTCGGCATTCGCCTGGACAGAACCCGCGCCGTCCGGGACCCCCGTGCCCATCTTGTCGGCTACGGCCCCTCCGCCGGCCCCGTCGTACGCACGGCCGTACGCGGCATCCGGAAGTTCCTGCGGACGGACCTCAGCACCGTCGCTTGACTGCACATCCGCCCGCGGCTGCGCGCACTTCGCGCATACGGCATGCCGCAGGCTTCCTCCGCACTCACGACCGCGTCGCCCCCGGAGAGGCCGCCACACAACTGGCCGTACCGAAGGCTCCCCTGGCCGTGGCCCGCTTCACCTCCTTGCCATTGATGTAGATCACACAGTCCGCCTGGCCGCCCTTTTCGCCCAGCATCAGACTGACATTCGGCGAGGTCGCTATTCCGGTCAGGGCAACCTCCTTCTTCCATGGCACCTCCGGGTCGTCGATCGACGCCGAGGATGTGCCCCTCTTGGCGCCGCCCTCATAGGTGACGGTTCGCACGTCACTTCCGGTCACCTCGTACACGACCTCGAATGTGCTGGCGTCCAGCTCCTCGAATGCACTCGTGTTGTCGCCGGCGCAACCGGTGAGCCATACATGCGCCGTCCCGGCGGCAAGCGCAAGCAGGGCGATGCCGTTTTTGCGTTTCATATTCTTCTCTGCAGATGGTGGATCGCGGCAGGGGAAAAGCTGGGACAACGACGGACGGCCGGTGTGGCGGACACGCGTTCCGCCACACCGGCCGACGGCCGTACCAGCGCTGAGGTGCCCGTCTCAGTACCTCCGCACCGGCGTCCCGGCTACTGACCGAAGGCGCTGGTGACCTCACTGATGGGAGTGCCCGGCGGCAGGTCGCGCACCTGAAGTGCCGCCTGCGTGCACAACTCGAAGTAGACCTCGCGGTCCACGAGGTGCAGATTTTCCACCTCGTCCTCGCCCCCGAGGAACAGCGGAACCTTGTACCCCACTGCCTGGTCGCGGCGCAACGCCCCGGCGGACGGGTCGGCCGCACGCCACTCCTCGTAGAAGGAGAACGCCAGGGCATCGTCTTCCCCCGCCACGACCTCGTGCCACTCGTCGAGGTCGCACTCGGTGCCCAGGTATTCCCCGCCACCGGGGTCGACGACGATGACCAGACGCCGGGTCTCGCCGGCCCGGACGTCCAGTGCCACTTCCCGGCCGAGCCAGTCGAAGGCGAAGGGATGGAAACTGCCCTCGAAGCCGTCGATCAGGCGTGCACAGGAGGCCGCCGACTCGGCCGCCGACTCCGGGGTGTGAAATCGCAGGAAGCCATGCGCGAGTGTGGTCCCGGCCAACCGCCGGAAAAGGTCCGCCAGCGGTTCCGGGGCGTTCCGGTCCGCGGAATCGGAGGTGACGGTCTCGGTGATGGGAAATGCCGCGGTGAGAGATGCGAGAGACATGAGTCTGCTCCTCCTACTTGATGGTCACTGATTTGATCTTGTCGCCAGGCTTCAGCCCGTGCTGCCTGATGCGGGCCATGATCTGGGACCCCAGACTCCTGTTGACCGATTTGTCGAGGGCCCAGAGATTGGAGAATTCGTCCCTGCCGCCCAGCTGCAGATCAATCAGATGGTCGGCATCCTCGTCCTTGTGGATTTTGCCACCGCCCCTGACGAACACCTTCCGCTGGGTTCCCTTGCGCTTCACCGGCGTGACCACCAGGTCCGCGTTGTTGAGAGCTGCGACCTTGTGATCAGCTGCTGCCTTCTGGGCGCTTGTCCACCCCTCCTTGTAGTTCAGGTCAATATTGCAGTTGTGCGTCAGGAGGGCTTGTCCGGCCCCCGTGCCCGCATAGAAGGTATGCGTGCTCTCGACCGTCAGGTTGTGGACGGTCGCGTTCTGCGTCCACGCCTGGACCGCATCGATCCGGACCCAGGTGCCGGAGCTGGTCCGGAGCCACATGCCGGGCTTCAGGTCGCCCGCGTCCACCCATTTCTTGAGGTCGGGGACCCAGAAGGGGTGGCCGGCGGTGGCGATCAGGGCGCCGTCTCCGGCCTGTGCCCCGCCCTTGCCGTCGTCGGCCCGGACGGTGATCTTGACGAGGTCCTTGCTGCCGTCGCCGATGATCGTTGCGACCACGGCCTCGGCCTTGGTGCTGCCTGTCTCCGGGTCGGTGGCCAGGACCTTGTCACCGGTCCGGATCTCTTCGATCGGCTTGCGGGTGCCGTCGGCCATCAGGACGGTGGTGCCGGGCACGAAGCTGTTGGGGGTCGGGCAGCCCTGCGGCTGCACGGCTTCCCTGACCTGTTCCTTGGCCTGGTTCCTGACCTCGTGCTTGACCTGCTGCTTGATCTGCCGTGAGCCTTGCGGCCTGGCCTTCTTCGGAGCCGGCTTGGGCCTGGGGCGATAGGTGGGTTTCGCGCGCGGCTTGGGGCGCTGCTTGGCGACGTGCCGGTACTTCGCCGCGCGCTTGGGAGCTGCCCGGTTGGCCGTGCGCTGCTTGGCCTTCGCGCGCTGCCGCAGCGCGTTGGCCTTGTTGCGCTTGGCGCGTGCGCCGGCCTCGCGCATGGCCCGGTCCCGCGCCTGACGCATCTCCCTTTCCATGCGACGTTGCGCGTCGGCCTCCCGCCGCAGGAGCTCGCGGGCCCTCTTCTGAGCGGCGGACGGCCCCTTGTTCGGCTTGGCCGCCTTGCCCTTGCTGCCCTTGCCGGCGCCCTTCTTGCCGCCCTTGAACAACTTGGGGATGACCTTGCCGGCGCCGCGGATGAGCACGCCCCAGAAGAGCCCGTCCGGGTCGGCTTCGGTGACCGGCGCGTTGTTGGCGTAGGCGTACGCGTTCATCGTCTGCGGGGTGCCGAAGTCGATGACGGGGTCCACGGAGAGGAAGCGTCCGGTGGCCGGGTCGTACTCGCGGGCGCCGAGCTGGGTCAGCCCGGTGTTCCCGTCCTCACGTCCGGCGACGAAGCCCCGGTTGCCCGCCCAGACACCTGGCTTGGTGCCGCGGTCAGTGCCGAAGGGGGTGAGCAGGCGTCGCTCTACCGGCAGGCCCTCCTTGCCGACACCGATCTGCGTGGTGCCGCTGTCGTGGTGGTCGGTCAGCTGGAGGTCGAGGGTGCCCTTGCCGTTGGTTCCGTCTCCCTCCTCGGCGGTGCGCACGGTCACGGCGCCGTCGGGGTGCTGGTAGTAGCGGGTGGTGGCGAGCTTGCCGTCCTTGCCCGCGGTCAGCTCGGTGTCGCCGAGGTAGAGCGTGGTGCTGCCGTCGGCGGCGCGGTGGATGAGGCGTTCGCCGTCGGCGTCGTAGAGGTTTTCGGTGGACTTGTCCCCTTCGGTGATCTTGGCGAGGTTGCCCTCGGTGTCGTAGGACAGCTTCTGGATGTTTCCGCCGACCTGCCGCAGCGTCATGTTGCCGGCCGCGTCGTAGGCGTAGGTGCTGGCCGAGGTGCCCTGGGGGCCCTTGGTCTCGGCCTTGGTCAGCGTCCGGGGCTGGTCCTTGCCCTGGCCCGGGTAGCTGTAGCTGCGCGTGACGTCCTTGGCGGGGTCGCCACCGGTGTCGTGCTCGACGAGCTGGGTGCGGTTGCCCACCGCGTCGTACTGGTAGCTGTGCCAGTACGGCTGCGGGCCGCCGACGGTCGCCTTGGACGGCGCCGCGGCGCAGCCGTCAGTCGCTGTCCAGGCGCCGGTCATCCGGCGCAGGGCGTCGTGGGTGAAGCACTGGGTGTCGGGCTGTCCCGCGTCGGGCATCGAGGCGCCCGGAGTGCGGGCGATCCTGGTGATGTTGCCGGTCGGGTCGTAGGTGTAGGCGGTGTCGTCGATACGGTGGCCGGTCTGCTCCTTGGCGTCGCGGTCGTGGACGGTACGGGTCAGCCGGCGGGTGTGCTCGTCGTAGAACGAGGTGGTGTACACCTTCTTGCCGAGGTCGCCCGCCTCGCTCCGCAGCAGTTCACCTGAAGGCGAGTACTGCAGGTTGGAGGCGTAGACCGACAGCCCGCCCAGAGCGACCGGCAGGTCGTCGCTGTTGTACCGGATGGCTACGCGTTCCTGCTTGAGCGGGCCGACGGCGGTGCCTTCGTCCAGAACGGCAGGCCGGTTTCCTTGGTGTAGCCGTGTTCGTAGGCGTAGGTGCCCGCGAGTTCGCCCTCGGAGTCGGGGATCACGATCTGTGTCCCGGTGGGCTGGTAGGCGTGGTTGTAGCCGGTGACCTCGGTGCTCTGGGTGTACCCCAACACCGGGTTCGGTGCGGTCGACACGGTGAATCGCTGGGAACTGACGCAGTTCGACGACGCGTTGGAGACGCGGACGATCGATCAGGTCGTCTCCGGCGGTGACATCACCGGCGATGGTCACCCCGACCTGCTCGCCCGTGTCGGCGACAGCGTCTGGCTGCTCGTCGGCAGCCCCCTCGGCTACATCGACGAGGCGTACCCGCTCGCCGACAGCGGCTGGGCCCGGCGCACCCTCGTCGCCCCCGGCGACATGACCGGCGACGGCCGGGCCGATCTCCTGGTACGCGACGACGCAGACGGCAAGCTGTACCTCTACCGGGGTGAGGCCGACGAGGACACCGGCGGAACGCTGCCGGTGAGCCTGGTGACCGGTACACCCGGCGTGTACGGGAACCGAAGCTGGCAGAACAACAGCCGACCCATGATCATCGCGCCCGGCGACGCCGACGCCGACGGGGTCACCGACCTGTGGGCGACCACTGCAGACGGAGACAGCGGCGACCTGCTCTTCTACCCGACCCGCCCCGGCAGCTTCACCGACGGTGATCCGGTCAAGGTCGGCTGGGGCTACACGTCGATCGGCGCCATCGCCTGAGCCCTGTCCCGGAGCAGCGCAGAACCCGACGATTTTGGCCGTCTCGGCGAGCACGGGCGTTCCCTGCTGATGGACGAAGCTCGCTGACATCTGTGAGGCCGCGCCGTACGGCCGCCGCGCACCCCCGTGTGCGTAGGGCGGCGTACGGCGGAGTCGGCAGACGCTCGCCTGGTACAACGGTGATTGCCGTGTCTGCTGGCCGGTTTCAGGAGCTGTGCCCCGCGTTGTTCGTAGTGGCTGACGTGCGCTTGGTGCTGACGCGGGCTTGGTGCTGGCGCCGTCGTCGCCGGTGTGACCAGTGCAAGTTGTGCTCAGCCGAAGCCGGCCGCCGGTCGCCGGTCGCCGGTCGCCGGTGAGCGAAACGGTTGATCAGACGCCGGGTCTCGGCGAGGCTGGGGTGGATGAGCTGGGAGGATCCGTTTCTGGTTTCTCCGTGTCCCGCTCGCGGCCCCACAGAACGGCCAGGCAGACGTGGGCAACCATGGACAGCGTCATGTGACGGTGCCAGCCCGAACCTGCCAGCTGCCCGGTCGAGATGCCCGTGGATACCGGATGCAGGCTTCAGACCCCGCCGGGTCGCGAGCCGCTTCTGGAGCGCAAGGACGGAGCGGTCCCGGAGCGCAAGGAACGGAGCGGTCCCGAAGCGCGACGCCGGGACCGCTCCCGCTGTTCCATACGGCTCGCGAGCCCGGCCCGTCGGGGCAGCGGCCCCCGTTCCCGTCCGCCCCCCTCCTCACGTGCCCCGACTCCTCCGGCCGGCGGCCCCCGTTCCCGTCCGCCCCCTCCCCACGCGTCCCCGGGACGGGCCTTCCCCGCCCTCCCGCAGAGCCCCTCTCGGCCACCCGTCCCCGCCCGCAGATTGACTTCTCCGTCAAAGAGGCAGCGCTCGGGCGCCGCTTGGGCTGTGGTGATCTCTTGGCAGTCCGTCGCGGGCGGACCGGTCAGTGCTGTCCGGGCCAGGGGCCCGGCCTCGTCCTGCCCGGTGGTGTGCGGCGCCGGACTGCGGACGCGCGTCCGTGAGAGGGGTGGTGTCCCCTCGGCGGGCGGCCCGCCGACCCTCGGTGGGCGTGTGACTGGCTGATCCCTCAGGAGGAACCGTGGCACCCGGCTCGTCGTCTTCGATCCCCCGGCCCGCAGCCTCGGCTCGGCGGCAGCCGGTGCCGGCCGCCGATGACGGGTCACCGGGAGCGTCCGGTGGTACGGCGCTCGCGGTGTCGCTGATCGTGCCGACGTTCAACGAAGCGGAGAACATCGACGAACTGCTGGACACCGTGAGCGCGGCCCTGCCCGAGGGGCTGGCCGTCGAGGTGCTGTTCGTCGACGACTCGACCGACAACACCCCCGAGGTCATCGAGAAGGCGGCGGCGCGGTACGCGATGCCGGTCTCCGTCCTGCACCGCGAGGTGCCCGAAGGCGGACTCGGCGGTGCGGTGGTCGCAGGCATCGCGCGGACCAGCGCGCCCTGGATCGTGGTCATGGACGCGGACCTCCAGCACCCGCCCCACCTGGTGCCGGAGCTGGTCGCCGCAGGCGAGAGCGCCGGCGCGGAGCTGGTGGTGGCCAGCCGGTACGCGGCCGGCGGCAGCCGGGGCGGGCTGGACGGGGGCTACCGGATGGCGGTGTCCGGGGTGTCCACGAAGGTGACCAAGGCGCTGTTCCCGCGGCTGCTGCGGGGTGTGTCCGACCCGATGAGCGGGTTCTTCGCGATACGCCGGGAGGCCGTCGACCGGGCGGCGGAAGCGGCCGAAGCGCAGACGGACGCGGGGGGCGGTCTGCGGCCCCTCGGGTACAAGATCCTGCTGGAGCTGGCGGTGCGCTGCCGGCCGCGCTCGGTGGTGGAGGTGCCGTACGCGTTCGGGGAGCGGTTCGCCGGGGAGTCCAAGTCGACGGTCCGGGAGGGGCTGCGCTTCCTGCGGCACCTGGCGGAGCTGCGGACGAGCGACAAGCGGGCCCGGATGGTGGTCTTCGGGCTGATCGGGGTCACCGGGTTCGTGCCGAACCTGCTGGCGCTGTGGGCGCTGACCTCGGGCACCTCGCTGAACTACGCGGTGGCCGAGGTGCTGGCCAACCAGCTCGGCGTGCTGTGGAACTTCGTCCTGCTGGAGGCGGTCGTCTACCGCAGCGGACGGCCGGGCGGGCCGGGCGCCCGGCTTCTGGGGTTCGCGGCCCTGAGCAACGCCGATCTGGTGGCGCGCATCCCGTTGATGATGCTCTTCGTCGAACAGGCGGGGATGCCTCCGGTGTCCGCCACCGCGCTCAGTCTGGTCGTGGTGTTCGTGCTGCGCTTCCTGCTCGTGGACGGGCTGGTCTACCGGCGCCGGGGCCGGGCCGCGGCCCGTGAGCGCACGAACGCCCAAGGTGGCGGGGCAGATCGAACCGACCAGGCTGTTTAGCTGACGAGGCAAACTCGTGGCGGCCCGGAACGGCCGTCCCGGAGACTCCGCGGTGTGATCGACACGATCACGAGGGTCGTGACGACCACGGGGGACGGTGCGGTCGTCGCGCCGAGATCCCGGAACCTCGGACCTCCTGGACGGAAAGAGGCAGGGAGACGTGCGCACAGTTCCGGATGATCTTGTGACGCGCCCGCGTACGGCGGTCCGTCCGGCCTGGAGGCCGACCGCCGCAGTCGCGGGCGTGGTGGTCGTACTGCTGCTGGCGGTGTCCGGCCGGTACGGCTACAACGTGGACGAGTTGTACTTCCGGTTGCTCGGCGAACGCGGCTGGGCCTGGGGCTACACCGACCAGCCGCCCTTGGTGCCCGCGGTGGTGCACGCCGCCTCCGCGCTCCTGGGCGACGAGGTGTGGGCGATCCGGGCGCCGGCGGCGCTGTGCGGCGGTGCCGTCGTCCTGCTCGGCGCTCTGATCACCGCCGAGTTGGGCGGTACCCGGCGGGCGCAGGTGCTGTCGGCCCTCATGCTGGGCAGCTCGTTCCTGGTGCTCAGCGTCGGGCACATCATGGTCACCACCACGCTGGACCTGGTGGCCTGGTCCGCCGCGCTGCTGTTCGTGCTGCGCGCGCTGCTGCGCGGCCAGGGCAAGTGGTGGCTCGCGGTGGGCGCGGTGCTGGGCGTCGCCCTGTACGCGAAGTACATCGTGGCGCTGCTGCCGGTGACGTTGCTGATCGGGCTGGCGGTGGCCGGGCCGCGCCGGGCCTTCCGGGACCGGTACCTGTACGCGGGGGCCGCGCTCGCCCTCGTCATCGGCTCGCCCAACCTGGTCTACCAGATCACCCATGACTTCCCGCAGCTCCAGATGGCCGACGCACTGGCCGCCACGGACGGCCCGATGAACCGGATCGTCTTCCTGCCGGGCCTGGTGCTGCTGGTCGGCCCGGTGCTGACGGTGCTGTGGCCGGCCGGGCTGGTGAAGCTGTGGCGGGATCCGGCGTGGCGGCCGGTGCGGGCGCTGGGCCTGGCGTTCCCGCTGGCCGTGGGCCTGACGCTGTACGGGGGCGGGCGGCCGGACTACGTCGGCGGGTTCTTCGTCCTGCTGCTGGCCGCGGGAGCGGTGGCCGCCGACCGGTGGTCGGCCGGCCGCACGGTGCGGCGGGTCCTGCTGACGGCCGGGCTGGCGCTGAGCGCGGTGGCACAGGTGCTGATGGCCCTGCCGGTGCTGCCGCCCGCCTCGCCGCTGTCCACGCTGAACAACATCTCCCTGGAGAGCGTCGGCTGGCCCCGGCTCGCGGACCAGGTGAGCCGGGTGTACGACGGCCTGTCGCGGCGGGACCGGGACCGTGCGGCCGTGCTGGCCGGCAACCTCGGCGAGAGCGGCGCGCTGGACCGTTACGGAGCGGACCTGCCCCGGGTCTACAGCGGGCACAACGAGCTGCACTCCTGGGGTCCGCCGCCGGAGCACGCCGACGTGGTGGTCGCGGTGGGCGTGCCGCGCTCCCGGCTGGAGGCGGACTTCCGGAGCTGCGTGACCGCCGGGCGGGTCGACAACGGGCTGGACATCGAGAACGCCGAGCAGGGCACGGAGATCACGGTGTGCCGGGGTCGTGCCCGGCCCTGGGACGAACTGTGGCCCGCATATCACTACTTGAGCGGCTGACCTGGCCGCCGGACCGAACGCGCGTGCGCGTTCATCCGTGACGCGCCCGCGTCACGGACAAGAACGGATCACGGCGAGTGATCCTTCAACCGAGGCGGAGGAGAGGTGCGATGACGGCGACGACGAGGTCGGTCGACCGCGGAACACGGGCCGGACGGCCGACGGGGGCGCACCGCGCGGCCCCCGTGGCGTGGCGGCCGGTCGCGGTGGTGGTGGCCGGCCTCGCCGCGCTGCTGTTCGCGTTCGCGGGTGAATACGGCTACCACGCCGACGAGTTGTACTTCCGGCTGCTCGGTGAGCGGGGGCCGGCCTGGGGCTACGTGGACCAGCCGCCGCTGCTGCCGATGGTGGTCCGGGTCGCCCAGGAGCTCTTCGGCGACACCATGGTGGGCGTCCGGGTGCCGGCGGTGCTGTGCGCGGCGGCCGTCACGGTACTCGGCGCCCTGATCGCCGCGGAGCTGGGCGGTTCGCGCCGGGCCCAGACGCTCACCGCGATCGGCGTGGGCACCTCCACGATGGTGCTCAGCTTCGGCCACTGGATCCTCACCACCAGCTTCGACACCGTGGCGTGGGCGGCGGTGCTGCTGTTCGCGCTGCGGGTGATGCTGCGCGGCGAGGGCAGGTGGTGGCTGTGGGCGGGCGCGGTCGTCGGACTGGCGCTGTACGCGAAGTACATCGTGCTGCTGCTGCCGGTGGCGCTCCTGGTGGGCATGGCGCTGGTGGGCCCGCGGTGGGTCTTCCGCGACCGGCGGCTGTACCTGGGCATCGCGCTGGCCCTCGTCATCGGCTCGCCCAACCTGATCTACCAGATCACCCACGACTTCCCGCAGCTTCAGATGGCCGAGGGGCTGGCCGGCACGGACGGCGAGGCCAACCGCGCCATGTTCGCCACCAACCTGGTCCTGCTGTTCGGCCCGGCGCTGTTCGTGCTGTGCCTGATCGGGCTGGTCAAGCTGTTCCGGGTGCCCGAGTGGAAACCCGTACGGGCGCTCGGCGTCGGCTACCTCGCGGCGACCGCGGCGGCGTACCTGATCGAGG
This sequence comes from Streptomyces paromomycinus, assembly GCF_003865155.1. Lineage (NCBI taxonomy): Bacteria > Bacillati > Actinomycetota > Actinomycetes > Kitasatosporales > Streptomycetaceae > Streptomyces > Streptomyces paromomycinus. Next base: position 2,315,489 of record NZ_BHZD01000001.1, read on the forward strand.
GCGGCCGTCCCGACTACACCGGCGGCCTGCTGATCGCGCTGCTGGCAGCCGGGTGCGTGGCCGCCGACCGCTGGGCCGGCCGGCGCGCCCTGCGGCTGTCGGTGCTGGCCCTCTCCCTGGCCGTCAGCGCCGTCGCCCAGATGCTGCTGTCGCTGCCGGTCGTGCCCAAGAGCGCGCTGAAGGACTTCCAGGTCGCCAGCATGCCGCTGGAGACGGTGGGCTGGCCGCGCATGGTCGAGCAGACCGAGGCGGTCTACCGCGCGCTGTCCCCGCGGGACCGGGACCGCGCCGTGATCCTGACCGAGAACTTCGGCGAGGCAGGCGCCCTGGACCGGTACGGCAAGGGGCTCCCCGAGGTGCACAGCGGCCACAACGAGCTCTACCACTGGGGCCCGCCGCCCGAGCGGGCCCGGGTGGTGATCGCGGTGGGCGTCGACGAGCGGCGGCTCGCGGCGGACTTCGCCCGCTGCCGGCTCGCCGACCGCGTCGACAACGGCCTGGACATCGACAACCCCGAGCAGGGCGTGCGCGTCTCCGTCTGCCACGACCCCAAGAAGCCCTGGTCACGGCTGTGGCCGCAGTACCGCCACTACAACGCCTACCTGTAAGGGGTTGGCCGCGCGCGGTCCGGCCGACCTGCTTCGCTGCACGGTAAAAGTCGTGGATCAGCCGTGGGGGCCCCTGGAGACTGAGGCCGCTGAATGTGTACGTCAATCGGACCGAATTCCGGATGAACCCCCCGCGGGTGGAGGCGTGAAATGAGTACCGAGGTTTCCGACACGCAGGCACGGCGTGCCGTGGCCGACATCTTCAACGCGACCGTGGCCTCGCACGCCATCGGCGCGGCTTGGGAGCTCGGCGCGCTGGACGAACTGGGTGAGAACGGCAAGCTGGACGCGGCCGAGTTCGCCGCGCGCAACGATCTGCACGAGCCGGCGGTGACCGGCATGTTCACCGCGCTGGCCAGCGTCGGCATCGTCCGCCGGGAGGGCACCGTCGTCCTGACCGGACCGTATTTCGACGAGGTCAACCACACCCGCTCGCTGTTCCACTGGCTCAACCAGGGCAGCGGCGAACTGTTCCGGCGGATACCGGACGTGCTGCGCAACGAGAAGCGCGTCGGCGACTTCTACCAGCGGGACGCGGCGGCCATCAGTTTCGCCTGCCGGGAGATCAGCGAGCGCTACTTCGACCCGGCCTTCTGGTCGGCCGTGGAGGGCCTGGGTTACGAGCCCACCATGGCCGCCGACCTGGGCTCGGGCAGCGGCGAGCGGCTGATCCAGATAGCCCGGCGGTTCCCCGGCGTGCGTGGCCTGGGCGTGGAGATCGCGCCCGACGCCATCACCATGGCGGAGAAGGAGGTGGCCACCAAGGGATTCGGTGACCGCATCTCCTTCGTCCGCGGGGACGCCCGCGACATCGACGCGGTCGAGGCGCGCGAGCGGTTCGCCGATGTGGACCTGCTCACCTGCTTCATGATGGGCCACGACTTCTGGCCCCGGGAGAATGCCGTCAAGACGCTGCGGGACATCCGCGCGGCCTTCCCCAACGTCCGCCGTTTCCTGCTCGGTGACGCCACGCGCACCGTGGGCATTCCGGACCGGGAACTGCCCGTCTTCACGCTGGGATTCGAGTTCGGGCACGACATGATGGGCGTGTACCTGCCGACCATGGACGAATGGGACGGCGTATTCGAAGAGGGCGGCTGGCGCTGTGTGAAGAAGCACGCCATCGACTCGCTCTCCCGTTCCGTGGTCTTCGAACTCGAATAACCACTTTCACGGGCACGTTGACCACGCAGGCAGGCTGAGGGGAATTTCGATGGGTGAGTGGCGCGATCGTCGCCTGGACGAACTGTTCGCCGAGCAGGTCGCGCGGACACCGGACCGCACGGCGGTGACGTACGGGGACGAGCACCTCAGTTACCGCGCGCTCGACGACCGCGCGGAGCGGCTGGCCCGCGTCCTGGCCGCGCGCGGCGCGGGCCCCGAGCGGTTCGTCGCGCTGCTGCTGCCCCGCTCGGCCGACCTGATCGTGGCGATCCTCGCCGTCCTGAAGACAGGGGCCGGGTACGTCCCCATCGACCCCGCGTACCCGGCCGACCGCATCGCCTACGTGCTGGGCGACGCCCGTCCCGTGGTGACCGTCACGACGGCCGGCGTCCGGGCCGGCCTGACCGGCGTGGAGACCGACGCGCCCTGGCTCGACCTGGACGCGCCGGAGGACGACGGGACCCCGGCCACCGCCGCGGGGGCCGGCGCCCGCCGCTCCCCGGAGAACCCCGCCTACGTCATCTACACCTCCGGATCCACCGGCCGCCCCAAGGGCGTGGTGGTCCCGCACGGCAACGTCGCCCGGCTGCTGTCCTCCACCGCCCACTGGTACGGCTTCGACGAGCACGACGTGTGGCCGCTGTTCCACTCCTTCGCCTTCGACGTCTCGGTGTGGGAGATCTGGGGCGCCCTGCTGCACGGCGGCCGGCTCGTGGTCGTCCCGCACGCCGTCACCCGCGCCCCCGCCGACTTCCTGCGGCTCCTGGTGGCCGAGCGGGTCACCGTCCTCAACCAGACGCCGTCCGCCTTCTACCAGCTCATGGCCGCTGACCGGGAGGACCCGGAGCTGGGCGCGCGACTGGCCCTGCGGTACGTCGTCTTCGCGGGCGAGGCGCTGGACCTGGGCAAACTCGGCGACTGGTACGACCGGCACCCGGACACCGCGCCCACGCTGGTCAACATGTACGGCATCACCGAGACCACGGTGCACTCCTCGTACCTGGCCCTGAGCCGGGAGCTGGCGGCCGGCGCCACCGGCAGCGCCGTCGGCGTCGCCATCCCCGACCTGGACTTCCACGTCCTGGACGAGAACCTGCGGCCCGTCCCGGCCGGCGCCGAGGGCGAGCTGTACGTGGCCGGGCCCGGCGTGGCCCGCAACTACGCCAACCGGCCCGGCCTGACCGCCGAACGCTTCGTGGCCTGCCCGTTCGGCCCGCCCGGCGCCCGGATGTACCGCTCCGGCGACCTGGTACGGCTGCTGCCGGACGGCGGCCTGGAGTACCTGGGCCGCACCGACGACCAGGTCAAGATCCGCGGCTTCCGCATCGAACTGGGCGAGATCACGCACGCCCTGACCCGCGACCCGTCCGTGGACCAGGCCGCCGTCGTGGTCCGCGACGACCAGGGCGAACGCCGCCTGGTCGGGTACGTCGTCCCGGCCGGCACCGGCCGCCCCACGCCGTCCCGGCTGCGCGCCGCGCTGGCCGCGCACCTGCCCGGCTACATGGTGCCGAGCGCGTTCCACGTCATGGACGCGTTCCCGCTCACCGCCAACGGCAAGCTGGACCGCCGGGCGCTGCCCGCGCCCACCCGCGCGGACAGCGTGGACGCCGAGTACGCCGCGCCCGAAGGCCCCGCCGAGGAAGCGCTCGCCGCCATCTGGCGCGAGGTGCTGGGCACCGAGCAGGTCGGCGCGCTGGACGACTTCTTCGAGTCGGGCGGCGACTCGCTCTCCATGGTCCGGGTGCTGTCCCGGATACGCGCCGGGTCGGGTGCGGAGGTGAGCGTGGCGGACTTCTTCGCCGCGCCGACCGTCCGGGCGCTGGCCGCGCGCGGTACGGGTACGGCCGTGGCCCCGATCCCGGTCGCCCCGCGCACCGGGCCGGTACCGCTGTCCTTCACCCAGCGGCGGTTCTGGCTCTTCCACCAGCTGGACCCGGCCGAGACCGCGTACAACGTGCACACCGCGCTGCGGCTGCGCGGCGACCTGGACACCGGCGCGCTGCGCACCGCCCTGGCCGGGCTCGCCGCCCGGCACGAGCCGCTGCGCGCCACCGTCGTCACCCGGGACGGCGAGCCCGCCATGCGCGTCGCGCCCGCCGACGGGTTCACCGTCCCGCTGGACGTGCGGGACCTGACGGCACTGACCGGCGAGGCGCTGGAACGGGAGCAGGAGCGGCTGCTCGCCGAGGAGACCGCCCGGCCCTTCGACCTCGCCGCGGGCCCGCTGCTGCGGGTCCTGCTGGTGCGCCGCACCGCCCGGGACCACGTCCTGGCGCTGGGCGCGCACCACGTCGCGACCGACGGCTGGTCCACCGGCCTGATCACCGACGAGCTGAGCGCCCTGTACCGGGCGGCGCGCGAGGGCACGCCCGCGGAACTGGAGCCGCTGCCCGTCCGGTACGGCGACTACGCGGTGTGGCAGCGGGGCGAGGAGCAGCGGGCCCGGCTGGAGGGTCAGCTCGCCCACTGGCGCGACCGGCTCGCCGGGCTGACCCCGCTCCAGCTCCCCACCGACCGGCCGCGCCCCGCCGTCAAGAGCTGGCACGGTGCCGCGCACCGCTTCACGCTCGACCGCCGTCTGGTCACCGCCCTGAAGGAGCTGAGCGCGGCGCACGGCGGCACCCTGTTCATGACGCTGACCGCCGCCACCCAGACGCTGCTGGCCCGCTACTCCGGCCGGCGCGACATCGCCCTGGGCACCGCCGTCTCCGGCCGTGCCCACCCGCAGGCCGAGCGGCTGGTGGGCCCGTTCATCAACACCGTCGTGCTGCGCACGGACGTGGACGGCGCGCTGCCCTTCGCCGACTTCCTCGGCCGGGTGCGGGAAACCGTCCTGGACGCGTTCGCCCACCAGGATGTGCCCTTCGAGCGGCTGGCGGAGGCGCTGGACGGGGCCCGCGACCCGAGCCGCACCCCGCTGATCCAGGCGATGCTGCTGTTCCAGAACGCCCCGGCCGGGGCGGAGGAGTTCGCCGGGCTGCGCACCGAGCGGGTGGCGCTGCCGCGCCCCGCGTCCGTCTTCGACCTCACACTGGAGTTCACCGAGCGCGCCGGGCAGGTGGAGGTGATGGCGGAGTACGGCACGGACCTGTTCGACACCGCCACCATCGAGCGGCTGGCGGACCACCTGCGGGTACTGCTGACGGCGGTGACCGCCGACCCCGGACGGGAGCTGCGCGATCTGCCGCTGCTGCCCGAGGCGGAGCGGCACGCGCTGGTGACCGGCTGGAACGACACGTTCCGGGAGCCCGCCACGACGGCGGTGGTGCACGAGCAGTTCGCCGACCGGGCCCGCCGCACCCCGGACGCGCTCGCCGTCACCCACTCCACCGGCACCCTCACGTACGGCGAACTCGACGCCGGAGCCAACCGGTTGGCGCACCACCTGCGCACCCTCGGCGTCACCCGGGGTACCCCCGTCGTCCTCAACCTGGACCGCACGCCGGACCTGGTCGTGGCGATGCTCGCGGTGCTCAAGGCCGGCGGCGCGTACGTGCCCACGGCCGCCGGCATCCCCGCGGCGCGGCTGGGACAGCTTCTGGCGGAGACCGGCACGCCCGTGCTGCTCACCACCGGCGAGCGGGCCGCCGCGCTGCCGCACGCCGGGGTCACCGTGCTCGTCCCGGCCGCCGCCCGGGACGAGATCGCCCGGCACCCCGCCACCGACCCCGGCGTGCCGGTGGGCCCGGACGACCTGGCGTACATCGTCCACACCTCCGGCTCCACCGGCGTCCCCAAGGGTGTCGCCGTCCCGCACAGCGCCCTGACCGACTACTGCGCCTGGCACAACGACGCCCTCGGCGTGGGCCCCGAGGACCGCTCGTCCTCCGTGGTGGGCCTGGCGTTCGACGTCGCGGTGGGCGAGGTGTGGCCGTACCTGTGCGCGGGCGCGCGGGTGGACCAGCCCGACCAGGAGACGCTGGACGACCCGACGGCCCTGGTGGAGTGGTTCGCCGCGGCGGGGACGACGGTCGCCTACCTGCCCACGCCCCGGATCGAGTCGCTGCTCGACGTCCCGGCGATCACCAGGACGCGGCTGCGCACCGTGCTCGTCATCGGTGACGCGCTGCGCCGCCGCCCGCAGCCCGGCCTGCCGTTCACGCTCGTGAACGCGTACGGACCCGCCGAGGCCACCGTCGCCGCCACCCAGGCGGTCGTGGAACCCGAGGGCCCGGACGCGCCGCCCGGACTGCCGGGCATCGGCGCCCCCCTGTACAACACCGCCGCCTACGTGCTCGACGACCGGTGCAATCCCGCCCCCGTCGGCGTGCCCGGCGAGCTCTACCTCGCCGGTGACGGGCTGGCGCGCGGCTACCACGGCCGCCCCGACCTCACTGCCGAACGGTTCGTGGCCTGCCCGTTCGGGCCGCCCGGGTCCCGGATGTACCGCACCGGCGACGTCGTGCGCCGGCTGCCGGACGGCACCCTGGACTTCCTGGGCCGGGTCGACAACCAGGTCAAGCTGCGCGGCCACCGCATCGAACCGGGCGAGATCGAGAGCGTCCTCGGGCGCCGGGACGACATCGCGCAGATCTTCGTCACCGTCCGTGAGCCGGTCCCCGGCCGCAGACAGCTCGTGGCCTACCTCGTGCCCGACGGGAGCGCCGCGCCCGACCCGCGCGACCTCGCCGCGTACGTCGCGGGCCTGCTGCCCGCTTACATGATCCCGGCCGCCTTCGTCGTGCTGGACCGGCTGCCGCTCACCCCGAACGGCAAGATCGACCGGCAGGCGCTGCCCGACCCGGCCCCGGCCGGCGGCCGGGAGGAGTATGTCGCTCCCGGCACGCCCGTGGAGAAGGCGCTCGCCGACATCTGGGCCGAGGTGCTGGGCGTCGAACGGGTCGGCGTCCGGGACAACTTCTTCGCCCTGGGCGGCGACTCCATCCTGAGCCTCCAGACCGTGGTCCGCGCCCGCCGGGCCGGGCTGCGGCTCACCTCCAAGGACCTCTTCCAGCGGCGCACCATCGCGGCGCTGGCCCCCGTGGTGACGACGGAGGAGAGCGCGGCCGGCGAAGGGGCCGTCCCGGCGTTCGCCCTCAGCGGCCTGGACGCGGACGGCGTGGCCCGGCTGACCGCCGCCACCGGCCCGGCCGAGGACGCCTACCCGCTCACGCCCATGCAGAGCGGCCTGCTCTTCCACACCCTCATGGACGCCGAGGGCGGGGTGTACGTCGAGCAGTTCCACTTCGCACTGGAGCACATCCGCCGGCCGGAACTGCTCGGCACCGCCTGGCAGCGGGTGGCCGACCGGACGCCCGAGCTGCGCACCGCCCTGAGCTGGGACGGTCTGGCCGAACCGCTCCAGGTCGTGCGCACCGGCGTGGAGATACCCGTCGCGCACCTGGACTGGTCGGCGCACGACGCCGACGGGCAGCGCGCCGCCCTGGACCGCCTGCTGGCCGAGGACCGGGCCCGCGGCCTGGACCCGCGCACCGCGCCCCTGACGCGCGTCACCCTCGCCCGGCTCGGCGACGGCCGGGTCCGGGTCCTGTGGACCTTCCACCACCTGCTGCTGGACGGCTGGAGCGCCATGCAGGTGCTGGCCGAGGTGGTCGCCGAGTACGCCGCGCTGGCCGACGGCGTGCCGCACTCCCCCGCGCCGCGCCGCCGGTACGCGGAGTTCGTCCGCTGGCTCGGCGCCCAGGACGGCGCCGCCGCCGAGACGTACTGGCGCGCAGCGCTCACCGGCCGCGAGTCGCCCACCCCGCTCCCGTACGACCGGCCGCGCACCGGCACCCGCCAGGCCGCCCCGGACGCCGGGCTGGAGCTGCGGCTGCCGGCCGCGGTGACCGCGCGGCTGGGCGACGCCGCCAAGCGCGCCGGGGTCACCCTGAACACGCTGGTGCAGGGCGTGTGGGCGCTGCTGCTCGCCCGCCACAGCGGCGAGTCCGACGTCCTGTTCGGTGCCACGGTCGCCGGGCGGCCGGACGAACTGCCCGCCGCCGAGTCGGTGATCGGTCTGTTCATCAACACCCTGCCGGTCCGCGTGCGGGTGGACGAGGACGCGCCGCTGGCCGCCTGGCTGCGCCGGGTCCAGGACGAGCAGGCCGAGGCGCGCGCCCACGAGCAGGTCTCGCTGGCCGAGGTGCAGGGCTGGGCGCCAGAACGTTCCGGCACCGGCCTCTTCGACAGCGTCATCGCCTTCGAGAACTACCCGGTGGACTTCGGCCCGGCCGACCACTACGGCCTGCGGCTGTCCGCCATCAAGGCGAGCAACACCTCCAACTACCCGCTGAACGCCATCGTCCAGACCACCGAGGACGGGCTGTCCGTCCTGCTGCGCTACGACTCCGCGCTGTTCGACGCCGGCACCGTCGAGCGGCTGCGCGGCCACCTGCGGACGCTGCTGGAGGAGACGGCCGCCGACCCGGACCGCCGGGTCGGGGAACTGCCGATGCTCACCGCGGCCGAGCGCCACACCCTCGCCCACGAGTGGACCGACACCGCTTCCGCGTACCCGATCGACCGGCGGCTGGACGCCGTGATCGCCGAGCAGGCGGCGGCCCGGCCGGACGCGGTGGCCGTCGCCGACGGCGACCGGCGCCTGACCTACGGCGAACTGGACCGGCGCGCCAACCGGCTCGCCCACCACCTCCGGGACCTCGGCATCGGCCGGGACGACCTGGTCGGCGTCGCCGTCGAACGGAGCGCGGAGGTCGTCGTCGCGATCCTCGGTGCCCTCAAGGCCGGTGCCGCCTACGTCCCGCTGGACCCGGAGTTCCCCGCGCAGCGGCTGGCCGCGATGCTCTCCGAGTCCCGGCCGCCGGTGCTGCTCACCCAGGAACACCTGCTGGCCGGGCTGCCCGCGACGGACGCGCGGATCGTGTGCGTGGACCGGGACCGCGCGGCGATCGACGCCCGCCCCGACACCGTCCCGCCGGTGACCGGCGGCCCCGGCGACCTGGCGTACGTCACCTACACCTCGGGCTCCACGGGCCGCCCCAAGGGCGTGATGGTGGCGCACCGCTCGCTGTTCAACATCGTCACCGAGGCCCGGCGGCTGTACGCACTGGGCCCGGACAGCCGGATCCTGCAGTTCTACACGATGAGCTTCGACGGCGGCGTCTGGGAGGTCTTCACCTCCCTGACCTCGGGCGCCACCCTCGTCATCGCGGACGTGGAGGCCCGGCAGAGCCCGTCCCGGCTCGCGGAGCAACTGCGCGCGGACGGCATCACAGCGCTGACCCTGCCGCCCGCGGTGGCCGCCGTGCTGGACCCGGAATCGCTGCCCGGCGTGACGAGCCTGGGGCTGGCGGGCGACGTGCTCGCGCCCGAACTCGCCCGCGCCTGGGCGCGCGGCCGGCGGCTGTTCAACATCTACGGGCCCAGCGAGGCCGCCCTGTCCGTCGCGCTGCACCGCGTCGAGGAGGCCGCCGAAGGCCGCAGCGTGCCGCTCGGCCCGCCCGTCCCCAACACCCGCTTCCACGTGCTGGACGAGCGGCTGCGGCTGCTCCCGGTGGGCGTCATCGGCGAACTGTACCTGGGGGGCGCGGGCCTGGCCCGGGGCTACCTGGAGCGGCCCGACCTGACGGCCGAGCGGTTCGTCGCCGACCCGTTCGGGCCGGCCGGGTCGCGGCTCTACTGCACCGGGGACCTGGTGCGCTGGACGCCGGAAGGCCGGCTGGAGTTCGCCGGACGGGTGGACAAACAGGTCAAGATCCGCGGCTACCGGGTCGAGCCCGCCGAGGTGGAGAGCGCGCTGCTGCGGCAGCCCCGCGTCGCCGAGGCCGTGGTCGTCGCCCGGGACGACGGCACCGGACACAAGCGGCTGGTCGGCTACGTCGTCGGGCCCGCGGGTGAACCCGTCCCCGACCCCGAGGAGTTGCTGCGCGCCCTGTCCGGGCAGTTGCCCGGCTACATGGTGCCCACGGCCGTGGTCCCGATGACCGCCCTGCCGCTGAGCCCCACCGGCAAGGTCGACCCGCGGGCGCTGCCCGAGCCGCCGCGCACCTCCCGGACCGCCGCCGTGCCCGTCGCCCCGCGCAACCCCACCGAAGAGGCGCTGGCCGCCATCTGGGCGGAGGTGCTGGCGGTGGAGAACGTCGGCGTGGAGGACGACTTCTTCGCGCTGGGCGGCGACTCCATCACCAGCCTGCGGCTGATGTCCCGGGTGAGCGGGGCCTTCGGCGTCGACGTGTCCCCCCGGGACTTCTTCGACGCCCCGACCGTCGCCGCCCTCGCCGAACGCCTTGAGGACCTGATCCTCGCGCAGTTGGAAGAAGCCGTCGGAGGCGGCGCCGTATGAGCACCTTTGAAGCGGACCAGTCGCAGACGCCCCACCAGCAGCCGCCCGGGGAGGGCGTCCCGGGATCGGGGCAGGCCCCCGCGCCCGGCGCCGTGAGCCCGTCCGGAGCCGGGGCCGCCCCCGGCGCCCAGGCCCCCGGCACCCCCTCCCGTGACGCCCGCCGGGCCGCGCTCCCCGCGCACCTCCAGGAGGCGCTGCGCGCCCGCCTGGCCGGGCGGGCCCCCGGGCCGGAGCGCGCGGACGGCGTCCCCGCCGTGCCGCACGACGGCCCGGTGCCCCTCTCGCCCGCCCAGGAACGCCTGTGGTACCTCCACGAGGTCGACCCGGACAGCGTGGAGTACAACACCCTGCGCGTGCTGCGGCTGCGCGGCGAACTGGACCGGGACGCGCTCGGCGGCGCGCTGGACGACGTGGTCGCCCGGCACACCGCCCTGCGCACCGTCTTCGGCTCCCGCGACGGCCGCGCCGAGCAGTCCGTGCGCCCGCCCGCCCCGGTGCCGCTGCCGCTGACCGACCTGTCGGACCGGGACACGGCCGGGCAGGACGCCGCCGTCCGGGCCCTGCTGCTGGACGAGTCCCGGCGCCCCTTCGACCTGCGCCGGGGACCCGTCCTGCGGGCCGGGCTGGTCCGGCTGGCGCCGGACGAGCACCTGCTGACACTGGCCATGCACCACATCGTCACCGACGGCTGGTCCATGGGCGTGCTGACCGGCGACCTCACCGCCCTGTACGCGGCCCGGCGGGCCGGCGTGCCCGCGTCCCTGCCCAAGCTGCCGGTGCGGTACCTGGACGTCGCCGCCTGGCAGCGCGACCGGCTCGGCACACCGCGGCTGCGCGACCAGGTCGAGTACTGGCGCCGGGCCCTGGACGGACTGGCCCCGCTCGACCTGCCCACGACCCGGCAGCGCCCGCCGGTGCGCAGCGGCGCGGGTGCCGCGCACGCCTTCGCCGTGCCCACGCCGCTCGCCGGACGGCTGCGGGAGCTGGGCCGGGAGCACGGCGCCACCCTGTTCATGACGCTGGCCGCCGCCGTGCAACTGCTGCTGGCCCGCTGGTCCGGCGGACGCGACGTGGCCGTGGCCACCGCCGCGTCCGGCCGCGGCCGGGTGGAGACCGAGCACCTGATCGGTTTCTTCGTCAACACGCTGATCCTGCGGTCCCGGATCGAGGAGTCCGGGACCTTCGGCGAACTGCTGCGCGCGGTCCGCGCGACCGTGCTGGACGCCTTCGCGCACGACGAGGCACCGTTCCAGCACGTCGTGGAGGCCCTGAAGGCGGAGCGCGACCCCAGCCGCCCCGCGCTGGCCGAGGTCGCCGTCAACCTGCACAACACCCCGGGCGGCGAGGCCCGGGCGCCGGGCCTGCGGGTCGAGGAGCACCCGGTGCCGGTGCTCACCTCCAGCATGGACCTCTCGTTCGACTTCACCGGGCGGGCGGACGGCGCGCTGGACGGCCGGCTCACCTACAACACGGACCTGTTCGCGCCCGAGGCCGCCGAGCGGCTGACGGCACACCTGCTCACCCTGCTCGCGGGCATCGCCGGCCGCCCGGCGGACCCGGTCGCCGCGCTGCCCGTCCTGCCGCCGGACGAGCACCGCCGGGTCACCGAGGAATGGCCGGCCACCGGCCCCGGCCGCGCACCGCGCACCGCCCCCGAACTGTTCGCCGAGCAGGTGGCCCGTACCCCCGGCGCGGACGCGCTCGTCTCGGACAACGGCACGCTGACCTACGCCGAACTGGACGCGCAGACCAACCGGTTGGCCCGTCTCCTGCTCGCCCGCGGCGCCGGCCCGGAGCGCACCGTCGCCCTCGCGCTGCCCCGCTCGCCCGAGGCCGTCGTCGCCGTCCTGGCGATCCAGAAGGCCGGCGCGGCCTACCTCCCGCTGGACGCCAGGAACCCGGCCGAGCGCAACCGGATGATGCTCCAGGACGCCCGGCCGCTCCTGGTCCTCACCTCCGCCGCCTTCGGCCAGGACCTGGCGGCGGACGTCCCCGTGCTGCGGACGGACGACCCCGGCACCCTCACGGCGGTGCGGGAACTGCCGGACGGCCCCCTGGAAGCGGACGAGTCGGCCGCGCCCCTGCTGCCCGCTCATCCCGCGTACGTCATCTACACCTCGGGTTCCACCGGCCGCCCCAAGGGCGTGGTGGTCACCCACGGCGGTGTACACGGCCTGATCGCCGCGCAGTCCGCGCACTTCGGCACCGGGCCCGGCTCCCGGACGCTGCACTTCGCCTCGCTCGGCTTCGACGCGGCGTTCTCCGAGATCGGCACGGCCCTGCTGACCGGCGGCGCGCTGGTCGTCGTGGACCAGGACCGCATCCTGCCGGGCGAGCCGCTGACCGCCGTCCTGGCCGAGCACCGGGTCACCCACGTCACCCTGCCGCCCACCGCGCTGTCCGCGCTCACCCCGGGCGCGCTGCCCGAGGGCCTGACGCTGATCGTGGCGGGCGAGGCCTGCCCGCCCGCCACGGCCCGCACCTGGTCGGCCCGGCACCGCATGATCAATGCGTACGGGCCCACCGAGTCCACCGTCTGTGCCAGCATGAGCGACGTCCTCGCCCCGAACTTCGTCGGCGACGAGCCGGTGCCCGTCGGCCGCCCGCTGGACGGCGTGACCGTCCGCCTCCTGGACGAGCGGCTGCGCCCCGTCCCGGTCGGCGTGCCCGGCGAGGTCTACCTCTCCGGCGCCGCGCTGGCCCGCGGCTACCTCGGCCGCGCCGCGCTCACCGCGGAACGTTTCGTGGCCGACCCCTACGGCCCGCCCGGCACCCGGATGTACCGCGTCGGCGACCGCGCCCGCTGGCGCGAGGACGGCGCGCTGGACTACCTCGGCCGCACCGACGACCAGGTCAAGGTGCGCGGTTTCCGCATCGAACTCGGCGAGGTCGAGGCCGTGCTGGCGCGCCACGCGGCGGTCGGCGCGGTGGCCGCCGCCGTCCGCGCCGACGACCGGGGCACCCGCCGCCTGGCGGCCTACGTGGTGCCCGCCGGCCCGGAGGGCGCCGACCCGGCCGCGCTGCGCGCGCTCGCCCGCGAGATGCTGCCCGAGCACATGGTGCCCGCAGCCTTCGTCGTGCTGGACCGGCTGCCGCTGAACGCCAACGGCAAGGTCGACCGCAGGGCGCTGCCCGACCCCGACCTGCGCCGCGACGCCGGGACCGACCGGGTGGCGCCCCGTAACGCCACGGAGGAGACACTCGCCAACATCTGGTCGGAGGTACTGGGCGTCGCCGGAATCGGCGTCGAGGACAACTTCTTCGACCTGGGCGGCGACTCCATCCTCAGCCTCCAGGTGGTCGCGCGGGCGCGCGCGGCGGGCCTGCGGCTGACGGCCAAGCAGACGTTCCTGCGGCAGACCATCGCCGACCTCGCGGCGGAGGCCGTCCAGGAGACGGACGGCACCAGTGCTCCCGACCAGGGGCCGGTCACCGGCGAGATGCCGCTCACCCCTATCCAGCACTGGTTCTTCGGCACCCTCGGGGAGAGCCTGGACCGCTTCAACCAGCACCAGTACCTGGAGCTGACCGGCGCCCCGGCCCCGGAGGCGCTGCGCGCCGCCCTGGCGGCCCTGACGGCGCAGCACGACGCGCTGCGGCTGCGCGCCGTCCAGGAGGACGGCCCGTGGCGGCTGCGGCACGCCCCGGCGGAGACCGGCGAGCTCCTGGAGCACCACGACCTGTCGGACCTGGCCCCCGACCAGCAGGACGCCGCCATGTCGGCGGCGATCGACGCCGCGCAGCGCGGGTTCGTCCTGGCCGCCGGGCCGCTGCTGCGGGCCCGGCTGTTCACCCTCGGCGCCGCCCGGCCGCCCCGGCTCTACCTCGTCGCGCACCACCTAGTCGTGGACGGCATGTCCTGGCGCGTGCTGCTGGCCGACCTGGAGACGGCCCACCGGCAGGCTGCCGCGGGCCGGCCGATCGACCTCGGGCCCAAGAGCACGTCTTTCCGCGACTGGTCGCGGAAGCTGTCCGCGCACACCGCGGCGGGCGGCTTCGACGCCGAACTGCCGTACTGGCAGGGTGTCGAGGAGGCCGCCGGAGAGGCGGCCCGGCTGCCCGTGGACACGGAGGGCGGCGCCGACACCGTCGCCTCCGCGCGCACCGTCACCGTACGGCTGGAGGCCGGCACCACCGAGGCGCTGCTGCGCAAGGTCCCCGAGGCCTACCGCACCCAGATCAACGACGTGCTGCTCAGCGCCCTCGGCCGGGTGCTCACCGACTGGACCGGCGGCACCCGCGCGCTCCTCGCGCTGGAGGGGCACGGCCGCGAGGACCTGTTCGCGGACGTGGACCTCACCGGCACCGTCGGCTGGTTCACCACCCTGTTCCCCGTCGCCCTGGACGTCCCGACCGGCGGCGACTGGGGCACCGTCCTGAAGTCCGTCAAGGAACAGGTGCGGGCCGTGCCGCGCAACGGCATCGGTTACGGTGCCCTGCGCCACCTGCGCGCGGACGGCACGCCGCTGGGCCGCGGGCCGGAGCCCGAGGTCGGCTTCAACTACCTCGGACAGTTGGACGTCCAGGGCGAGGGCACCGGCCTGGCCGGCCGCCTGCTGCCCAGCGCGGGAGCCGAGCGCGGCGACGCGCAGACCCGGCCGCAGCTCATCGAGATCAACGGCGTGGTCACCGGCGGCAGGCTGGAGTTCCACTGGACCTACTCCACCCACCGCCATCACCGCGCCACCATCGAGCGGCTGGCCGGCGCGTTCATGACCGCGCTGGAGGGCATCGTCGCGCACTGCGCCGCGCCCGGCGCGGGCGGCGCCACCCCGTCCGACTTCCCGCTCGCCGCCCTCGACCAGGCCACCGTGGACCGGATCGCCGGCGACGGCCGGGACGTGGAGGACGTCTACCCGCTCACCCCCATGCAGAGCGGCATGCTCTTCCACGCCCTGAGCGAGTCCGGACGCGACCCGTACACCGGGCACTTCGGCGTCCGGCTGGACGGCGTGACCGACCCGGAGGCGCTGGCCCGCGCCTGGCAGCGGGTCGTGGACCGCACGCCCGCCCTGCGCACCGCCGTGGTCTGGCAGGACGTGCCCGAGCCGTTGCAGGTGGTCCGCGCCGGCGCGGACGTCCCCGTCCGCCACCTGGACCTGCGGGCGCTGGAGGAGACGGCGCGGCAGGCGGAGCTGGACCGGATATGGGAGCGCCGCGAGGAGACCGCGATCGATCTGACGGCGGCGCCCGCGCTGCGGCTGACCCTGGTGCGGCTCACCGACACCGCCGTGCAGATGTTCTGGACCTCGCACCACCTGCTGGTGGACGGCTGGAGCTTCGCCGGGGTGCTCTCCGACGTGTGCGCCGAGTACGCCACCCTGACCGGGGGCCCGGCGGAGCCGCCCGCGGCCCGCCGCCCGTACCGCGACTACGTCCGCTGGCTCGCCGGGCGGGACCAGGAGGCCGCCGAGGCGCACTGGCGGTCGGTGGTCGCCGGGTTCAGCGTGGCGACGCCGCTGCCGTACGACCGGCAGCCGGTGAAGGCGCACACCACCCGCTCCACGCGCGAACTGCGCACCCACCTGTCCGCCGAGCGCTCCGCCCGCCTCACCGAGGCCGCCCGCGCGGCCCGGCTGACCGTCAACACCCTGGTGCAGGGCGCCTGGGCGCTGCTGCTCGCGCGGTACGCGGGCGTGGACGAGGTGTGCTTCGGCACCACGGTCTCCGGGCGCCCCGACTCGCTGCCGGGCGCGGAGTCCATCGTCGGGCTGTTCATCAACACCGTGCCGGTGCGCGCCCGGATCGACGGCGCGGCCCCCGCGGTGCAGTGGCTGCGGCACCTCCAGAACGATCAGCTCGACGCCCGGCAGCACGAGCACGTCTCGCTGGCGCAGATACAGCGCTGGAGCGGGGTGCCCGCCGGCTCCCCGCTGTTCGACAGCATCGTCGTCTTCGAGAACTACCCCTACGACCCGGACGCCGCGGCCCGCCACGGCCTGCGGATCGGCACCTTCCAGGGTGACGAGGTGACGAACTTCGCGCTCACCCTTACCGCGTACACCGCCGGGGAACTGCACCTGAACCTCGGCTACGACCCCGAGCTGTTCGACGCGCAGACCGTCGAGCGGATGACCGGGCACCTGACCGTCCTCCTCGACGCGCTCGCCGCGGCGCCCGAGACCCCGGTGGACGCGCTGCCGCTGCTCTCCGAGGACGAGCGGCACCGGCTGCTGACCGCGTGGAACGCCACCGCGACCGGCTTCCCGCCGGCCCGGCTGATCCACGAGGCGTTCGCCGAGCAGGCCGCGCGCACCCCGGACGCGGTCGCCGTGCGCGACGCCGGACGGACGCTGACCTACGCCGGACTCGCGGCCCGGTCCCACCAGCTCGCCCACCACCTCGTGGGCCTGGGCGCCGGCCCCGGAACCCTGGTCGGGGTGTGCGCCGACCGCGGGGTGGACGCCGTGGTCGCGCTGCTGGGCGTGCTGCGGGCGGGCGGCGCGTTCGTGCCGCTGGACCCGGCGTACCCGGCCGAGCGGCTGCGGGTGATGCTGGAGGACGCCGCCGTCTCCGTGGTCGTCACCGAGGAGCGGCTGCTGGACCGGATGGCCGGGCACGACGCCGCGGTGGTCTGCCTGGACCGGGACCGGCCGCTGCTGGACGCCCTGCCCGCCACGCCGCCGGTCACCGCCGTGGCCGTGGACGACCTCGCGTACGTCGTCTACACCTCGGGCACCACCGGCCGCCCCAAGGGCGTGATGGTCGAGCACCGGCACGTCCACCACATGGTGCACGCGTGGAACAAGCGCTACGGTCTCACCGAGTTGAAGCCCCGCGTGCTGTCGGTCTCCAGCCTCTCCGTCGACCTGTTCTTCAGCGACTTCCTGCTGTCCGCGCTGTTCGGCGGCACCATGGTCATCTGCCCGCAGGACGCGGTGGCCGACCAGGTGGCGCTGGCCGACCTCCTCCTGGAGAGCCGCGCCCAGCTCATGATCACGGTGCCGACGCTGGCCCGCGCGATGGTCGCCGAACTGTCCTGGCGCGGGGTGCGGCCCGATGACCTCCGCGTGCTCATGGTCGGCTCCGAGGGCTGGCCCGCGGACGCCGCCGCCGAGATCCTGGCCGGGCTCGCCCCGGGCACGGTGCTGGTCAACGCGTACGGATCGACCGAGACCACGGTCGACTCCACCACCTTCCAGCTCGGCGGCGACCCGCTGGGCGACGCCGCCTACGTCCCCGTCGGACGGCCGCTGGCCAACACCCGCATCTACGTGCTGGACGCCGAGCGGCGCCCGGTGCCCACCGGCGTCGTCGGCGAGTGCTACATCGGCGGCGACGGCGTCTCGCGCGGCTACCTCAACCGGCCCGGGCTGACCGCCGAACGGTTCCTGGACGACCCGTTCGCCCCCGGACCCGGCGCCCGGATGTACCGGACCGGGGACCTGGTGCGCTGGCGCGCCGACGGCAACCTCGAATGCCTCGGCCGGGTCGACGACCAGGTCAAGATCCGCGGTTTCCGCGTCGAACTCGGCGAGGTCGAAGCGGCGCTGGCCCGGCACCCCGCCGTCGGGGCCGCCGCCGCGGCCGTCCGCAGGGACGACGGCGGCCCGGCCCGCCTGGTGGGCTACGTCGTGCCCGCGCCCGGCGCCACCCCGGACCCGTCCGAGCTGCGCGCCTTCGCGGCCGAGCGGCTGCCGGCGCCCGCCGTCCCCACCGCGTACGTCCTCCTGGACGCGCTGCCCATGACCCCGAGCGGCACCGTCTCCCGGCGCGCCCTCCCGGCGCCCTCGGGCACCGCCGAGGCCGCCCCCGCCCACACCGCGCCGCGCGATGCCACGGAACTGGCGCTGACCGGCATCTGGCAGGAGGTCCTGGGCGTCGGCAAGGTCGGCGTGCACGACAACTTCTTCGACCTGGGCGGCGACTCCATCCTCAGCATCCGGGTCATCTCCCGGACGCGCGCCGCCCTGGGGGTGGCGCCCTCGCCGCGGCAGCTCTTCGACACCCCGACCGTCGCCGGGCTCGCCGCCGCCCTCGGGCCGGTGACCGCCGGAGCCCCGGCGGCGGCCCCGCTGGAGCCCGCCGACCGGAGCGCGCCGCTGCCGCTGTCCTACGCCCAGCAACGGCAGTGGTTCCTGCACAACTTCGACCCGGACAGCAGCGAGTACCACATCGTCACCGGCCTGCGCCTGGAGGGCGAGCCGGACACCGCCGCGCTGCGCGCCGCGCTCACCGCCGTCGTCGCCCGGCACGAGCCGCTGCGCACCACCTACGCCGCCACCGACGACGGCGGCGAGCAGATCGTGCACCCGGCGGCCGGTGCCGACCTGGGGGAGACCGACCTGTCCGGCGTCCCGGAGGACGCGCGGGAGGAGGCGCTGCGGGCGCACGTCGCCGCCCTCGCCGCCCGCCCGTTCGACCTCACCGGGGGGCCGGTCTGGCGCGCGGAGATCGTCCGGCTCGGCCCCCGCGACCACCTGCTCGCGCTGGTGATCCACCACATCGCCACCGACGGCGTCTCGATGGGCGTGCTGCTCGACGAATTGGGCACGCACTACGCCGCCGCCCTGCGGGGCGAACGTGCCGAGCTGCCCCCGCTGCCGGTGGCCTACGCCGACTACGCGGCCTGGCAGCACCGCGAGCTGAACGGCCCGGCCATGGACGCCCACCTCGCCTACTGGCGGGAGACGCTGGCCGGCGTCCGGCCGCTGGAACTGCCCACCGACCGGCCCCGGCCCGCGGTCCGCGAGTCCGCGGGGGCCATGCTGATCGTCGATCTCGGTCCGGAGGTCACCGCCGGGCTCAAAGACTTGGCCCGGCGTCAGGACGCCACGCTGTTCATGGTGCTCACCGCCGCCGTGCAGCTTCTGCTGGCCCGCTTCACCGGGCAGGCCGACATCGTCGTCGGCACCCCGGCGGCCGGGCGCGGCCGGCAGGAACTGGAAGGGCTCGTCGGCCTGTTCGTCAACACGGTCGCGCTGCGCACCACCGTGGACCAGGGGCTGTCCTTCGACGCCTTCCTCGGCCGCGTCCGGGACACCGTCCTGGAGGCGTTCGTGCACGACGAGGTGCCCTTCGACCGGCTGATCGAGGTGCTGCGCCCGCGCCGCGACCCCAGCCGCAACGCGCTGGTCGAGGTGTTCGTCGGCCTGGAGACCGACCGGACCGGGCCGCCGGAGCTGCCCGGCCTCACCGTCGCCGAGGTCCCGTACGTCAGCGGCGAGGTCAGCCACGACCTCAGCTTCGACTTCGTCGAGCACGGGGACACCCTGCGGGCCGCCGTCGGCTACAGCACCGCCCTGTTCGACCCGGAGACGGCCGAGCGGCTGGCGGCCCGCCTCCAGGACCTGCTGGCCGCCGTCCTGGACGGCCCCCGCACCCTGGCCGACATCCCGCCCGCCGACGCGGCCGAGGCCGGACGGCTCGCCGCCCTGCGGTCCGTCGCGTCGGAGCCGGCGCCGGACGCCGAGGATCCGGACGAGGACGCACCCCGGGCCTACGTCGCGCCGCGCACCCCCACCGAAGAGACACTGGCCGGCATCTGGGCCGCCGTCCTGGCCGTGCCGCGGGTCGGCGCGGACGACAACTTCTTCACGCTCGGCGGCGACTCGCTGCTCAGCATCCAGGCCGTGCAGCGGATGCGCCGGGCGGGCCTGCCGGTCACCACCAAGGACCTGTTCGTCCGGCAGACGCTCGGCGAGCTGGCTGCGCTCGCCGACGGACGGGCCACCGACACCCCGGCGAACGGCGCCGACGAGCCCGCCGCCGGATGGGGCGAGGTCCCGCTCACCCCGGCCCAGCACGACTGGTTCGCGGCCGAACCGGTGGCGCCGCACCACTTCACCCAGTCCGTCTTCCTCGAACTGGACGGCAGCCTGGACGAGGCGGCCCTGCACACGGCACTGACCGCGCTGCTCGGCCACCACGACGCGCTGCGCACCCGGTTCACGCGCGGCGAGGACGGCCACTGGCGGCAGTACGCGCTCCCGCCGGAGCCCGCCGACGTGCTGGTCCGGCACGACCTCGCCGAGGTCCCCGCCGCCGGGCGGGCGGAGGCCGTGGACCGGCTGGCCCGGGCCGCCGACGCGGGCCTGTCGCTGGAGCGCGGCCCGCTGCTGGCCGCCCTGCTGTTCACCTTCGGGGACGGCGAACGGGCCCGGCTCTTCCTCACCGCCCACCACCTCGTCGTCGACGGCGTGTCCTGGCGCGTCCTCCTGGAGGACCTGGAGGCCGCCTACGCCCAGGCGCGGGCGGGCGAGCCGGTGTCCCTCGACGAGCGCACCACCCCCTTCCGGGACTGGGCCGCCCGGCTCGCCCGGCACGTCGCCGACGGCGCGCTGGACGAGGAGGCCGCCTACTGGCAGGAGCTGCCGCCGGGCACCGAGGTCCCCCGGGACGGCGACGGGCCCGGCCTGGTCGGAGCCGTCGACTCGGTGGTGGTGGAGCTGGACGAAGACGTCAGCGAGGTCCTGCTGCGCCGCTCGGCCGGCGCGTTCCGGACCCGCTTCCAGGACGTGCTGTTCGCCGCGCTCGCCGACGCCCTGGGCACCTGGACCGGACGACGGCAGGTCGTCTTCGACACCGAGGGCCACGGCCGCGAGGACCTGTTCGACGACGTGGACCTCTCCCGCACCGTCGGCTGGTTCACCACCGAGTACCCCGTCGCCCTCGACCTGGACCAGGGCGGGGACGACTGGGCCGGCCGCGTCCGCGCCGTCCGGCGGCAGATGCGCAAGCTGCCCGGCAACGGATTCGGCTACGGCGCGCTGCGCCGGCTCGCCCCCCGGGGCACCCCGGGCGCGGCGCTCGCCGGACGGGCCCCCGCGCAGGTCGTGTTCAACTACCACGGCCAGGCCGACGACGCGCAGCGGAACGCGGACAGCCCGCTGTACCACGCGTTCCACGACGCCGTCGGCAGCGAGCAGGACCCCCGCGAGCGGGTCGGGCACCTGGTGGAGGTGGTCGGCGCGGCGCGCGCCGGACGGCTCGGCTTCACCTGGTACTTCGCGCAGGACGTCCATCACCGGTCCACCGTCCAGAAGGTGGCGGAGGAGTTCGCCGACGCGCTGCGCGCCATCGCCCGGCACATCACGGAGCAGTGATTCATGGAAGACAGACTCAGCCGCACGCTGGCCCAGTTGGCCGCCGAGCACCGCGTCCCCGGGGCGCAGCTCGTGGTCGTCCTCGAAGGGGAGCGCCATTCGGTCGCGTACGGGGTGCGGGACGCCGCCACGGGCGCGCCCGTCACCCGGGACACGGCCTTCCCCGTCGGCTCCCTGACCAAGCCGTTCACCGCCGCGCTGGCGATGATGCTGGTCGCCGACGGGGACGTGGACCTGGACGAGCCGATGCGCGACCAGCTCCCCGAGTTCGGCGCCGGCCGCCTGGTCACCCTCCGCCAGCTCCTCAGCCACACCTCCGGGCTGCCCTCCGACCTGCCCGAGGGCAGTGAGCGGACCACGGACCGCGCCCGGTGGGTGGCCCGCCACGGCCGTGAGGCCGACCTGGCCCACCGGCCCGGCACGGTCTTCTCGTACTCCAACGTCGGCTACCTCGTGGCCGGCCGGCTCGTCGAGGCGGTCACCGGCATGGACTGGCGGGAGGCGCTGGAGGCCGTCCTGCTGGCCCCCTTCGGCCGCCGCCCCGGGTACGTGACCGGGCCGGACCGCGGCGAACGGACCGTGGCGCTGGGCCACGCCGTGCAGGCGGCCCGGGACCGGGTGGTGCCGATCCCCGAACAGGACCTGCCCGAGGTGGAGATGCCCAACGGCTCCCTCGCCCTGAGCGCCGAGGACCTGGCCGCGTTCGCCGAGCTGTACTTCGCCGGGTGCCGTGACCCCCGGCCGCTGGGCCGCGCCACCGCCGACGACATGTGCTTCGACCAGCTCGCCGCCGTCCGGATCGGGCCGTACGGCATGGCCGACGGCTGGGGCCTGGGCTGGGCGCGGTACGAGGACGGCCCGGCCGACGTGTACGGCCATGACGGCACCGGCGACGGCACCTCCTGCCACCTGCGGTTCGACCCGGTCTGCGGGAACGCCGTCGCGCTGACCGCGAACGGCAACGCGGGAGCCGCGCTGTGGCAGGCGCTGGGGCCCCGGCTGCGCGAGCTGGGGCTGCCGGTCGGCGACCGCCCGGAGCCCGGGCCGCCCGCCGCCGGGGAGTTCCGCGCGCCGGACGGGTGCCTGGGCCACTACGCCAACGGCGACACCGAGTTCGCGGTGGTCCGCGGGGCGGACGGCGGGCTGCTGCTGTCCTTCGGCGGGCAGCCGCACGCCGAGCTGCTGTGCCGGCCGGACCTGCGCTTCGTCATGCGCGAACTGGGCGGCGGCGCCCGCTCGCCCGGCCGTTTCGTCACCGACCAGGACACCGGCCGGATCGGCCACCTCCAGATCACCGGACGGCTCGCCGCCCGGATCAAGGACGAGGGCGGCCCGGCGGCATGACCACCGCGCCCGCCGACGAGGAGGCGACCGGGCGGCACGGCGCCGGACCGCGGCGGGCGTCCGCCCGCCCGGCCGTCCCGCTGTCCCGCAACCGCGACTACACCATCCTGTGGACCGGCCAGCTCATGTCCGAGCTGGCCATCGAGATCGGCGCGGTGGCCGTCCCCCTGCTGATCATGGCCCGGTCCGGTACCCCGCTGGAGATGGGCCTGGCCTCGTCGGTGATGGCGGCGGCCCACATGGCCGCGGTGGTGCCGGCCGGGGTGCTGGCGGACCGCTGGGACCGCCGCCGCCTGATGCTGGTGTGCCAGGTGCTGCGGGTCCTGGCCGTGGCGAGCCTGGCCGGCGCCCTCTTCTGGGACCGGTACTCCTTCGCACACCTGCTGCTCGTCGTGGCGCTGGAAGGCGTGCTCGGCTCGGTCTTCGACCCCGCCGAGCACGCCGCGCTGCCTCAGGTCGTACCGCCCGAACAGCTCTCCACGGCGGTGGCCAGGAACGCCGCCCGGCCCTACGTCGCCACCCTCGTGGGCCCGGGCGTGGCCGGCTTCCTCTTCGCCGCGTACCCGCTGGGCCCGTTCCTGACCAACGCGGTGATGTTCGCTCTGTCCGCGGTGGCGCTGTGCTTTCTGCGGCTGCCCCGGAGCGCCCCGCGCGCGCACGACGGGGCCGACCCGCCGGAGCGCGGGAGCCGCGCCACGTGGGGGGACTTCCTGGCCGGGTTCCGCTGGGTGCTGGGACAGGCGGTGATCAGGACGACGATGGCCTGGATGATGATCACGAACCTGGTCTTCGGTGCCCTGCTCATCGTCCTGCTCGCGATGTCCGGCGAGGACGAGGTGGGTGCCGGCGAACTGGGCCTGACGATGGCCTGCTTCGGCGCCGGCGGGCTGCTGGGCGGCCTGTTCGCCGCCCGGATGCACGCGGCGGTCCGCCCACCGGTGATCATCATCGGGTTCAGCTGGACCGCGGTCCTCGCCACCGCCCTGATGGCGGTGGTGCCCACCGGCCTGCCCACGGGCGCGCTGCTGGGTCTCATGGCCTTCTTCGCGCCGCTCGCCAATACGACGGTGCTCACCTACCAGTTGACGGTCACCCCGGACGAACTGCGCGGCCGGATGAGTGGCGTGGCCGGCTTCTGCTCCGGCGGCGCCGGCGCCCTGGGGCCCTCTCTCGGCGGCCTGCTGACCGGCGCGGCGGGCGGCGGCACCCGGGCGGTCCTGCTCTGCGCCGGCTGCCTGGCCCTGGTGGCGGTCGCGGCCACGGCCGGCCGCACCCTGCGGCGGTTCCCGGCGCCGGAGGGGACCGCGGGGCAGGCGCCTGCGGGGCAGGCGCCTGCGGAGAAGGCGCCGGTGGGGGGCGGGGCGGCGGAGGAGTCCCGGGCGCCCGGCTCCCGTACGCCGTAGGGCGATCGGAGGGCCGGACCGGCATCACCCGGGGCTCCCCCGGGCGCCGGGCCCGGCGCCCCGCGCTGACGGCGAACGGCGGCGGGGACCGCCGGCGGGCGGCGTCCCGGGGCAGCCGGTGAACGGCGCCACGCGCCGCTGACGGACGCTGTCCGGGCCCCGGTCGGCGGCGCACCGCCCCGCCGCGGCCGACGCCGCCGGTCCCTGATGCGCCGCCAGTTACATCTCCGGCCCCGCAACTTAGCTGCGAAGTCAAACATCTGGCCCGCGTGGCGTGCACGGGTCAGACTCGCGCCCAACGGGGGACGCATGGCCGCCGCTGCCATGGGACCGCGCGCGCGGTGGACATCGGGGGCGGGCGCCCGCGCCCGGAAACAAGCTTCCACCGCGGACGACGACGTGGACGCGGGTGCCGCACGCCACGCCGCTCGTCGCGCACCTGGCGAGAGGTCCATATGCAGACGAGACCGTCCAAACCGAACCTGAAGTCCCTGACCGGCCTGAGATTTTTGGCCATGCTGCCCGTCTTCCTCACCCACGCGGCGTTCGAGGGCGTCTTCACGGACGCCGACGCGAGCTGGGGATTCCTCAACGTGATGGGCACCAGCGGATATCTGGCGGTGTCGTTCTTCTTCGTGCTGAGCGGCTTCGTCATCACCTGGTCGGTCCGGCCGGGCGACACCGCGCGCGCCTTCTGGCGGCGCCGCTTCTTCCGGGTCTTCCCCAACCACGTCACCTCCTGGGCGCTGGCCCTGGTGCTGGTGCTGACGGTGGGCACCGGCATCGGCCTGCTGCCGTCGGTCACCCAGCTCTTCCTGCTCCAGTCGTGGGTGCCCGACCCCGCGTACACCGACACCGGCAACAGCGTGAGCTGGTCGCTCGCGGTGGACGTGGTCTTCTACGGGCTGTTCCCGGCGCTGCTGGCGCTGGTGAACCGGATCGCCCCGAAGCGGCTGTGGTACTGGGTGATCGGCACCGCCGTCGCGGCGGCCGTCGTGCCCGCGGTGGGGCTCGCCGCGCTGCCGGACACCCCCGAGATGCCGCTGAGCGGGGTCTCCGAGAGCCAGTACTGGTTCGCGTACTTCCTCCCGCTCTTCCGGATGCTGGAGTGCTTCCTCGGCATGCTGATGGCCCGGATCGTGCTCACCGGTGTGTGGATCAGGCTGCCGGTGCTGCCCGCCGTCGTCCTGGTGGTGCTCGCGTACTGGGCCGCGCAGCAGATGCCGTACCTGTACCGGCTGAGCGCGGTGACGGTGCTCCCGGTGGCGCTGCTGACGGCCGCGGTCGCGGTGGCGGACGCCGAGGGGCGGGGCACCCCGTTCGGGAACCGGGTCATGGTCTGGTTCGGCGAGCTGTCCTTCGCGTTCTACCTGCTGCACAACCTCGTCCTGAAGTACGGGCACCTGCTGCTCGGCCACACCGAGGTGGACGGCGAGCAGGTGGGCCGTACCTGGGACGTTCCGGGCGGTGTCGCCGTGATCGCCGGCGGCTTCTTGGTGTCCGTCCTGCTGGCCTGGCTGCTGCACAACGGCGTGGAGAAGCCCGCCATGCGCCGCTGGTCCCGGCCGCGCAAGGCCCGGACGACCGCTGCCGCGGGCGGCTCGTCCCGCCCGGCCGACGCCGTTCCGGCCGGCGAGGTACTGGCGCCCTGAGGGCCTGGGCGGCCCCGCGTGACTCTCGCGATCCCCGGGCCGCAAGGGAAGCGGGGGGCAACTTAGCCAAGGAGTAAAGGTGGTACAGCGGGGTCCGGAAACGCGACATGATCCCGACTGGCCAGGCATTCGGCGCCGGACCAGACCGATCCGGCGCCCCATCTGGAGGGACGGGTACGTGCTGACGCTCCACCTGCAGGATGACGACGTCGCCGCGGTTGATTCCGTGGTCGACGAACTCGTCCGGCGTCACGACTCCGTGGAATCCACGGAGTTCCAGGCCGAGAGCCGCCTTTACGCGGATGAGCTTCCACGCCGGGTGCGGCGGGCGCTCCACGAATACCGAAGCACCGAGAAGTCCGGGATCATGGTCGTCAGCGGCCTGCCGGTGGACGACACGACGCTGGGCAGGACCCCGGCGGAGCGCCGGACCGAGCCGGAGTCCACGTCGCTGCGCCAGGACATCGCCTTCTACCTGATAGCCAACCTGCTGGGTGATCCCATCGGATGGGCCACCCAGCAGGACGGCCGGATCATGCACGACATCTACCCCGTGCAGGGCTTCGAGCACGAGCAGATCGGCTGGGGCAGCGAGGAGACGCTGACCTGGCACACGGAGGACGCCTTCCACCCGCTGCGCACCGACTACCTGGGCCTGATGTGCCTGCGGAACCCGGACGGCGTGGAGACCACCACCTGCGACATCGCGGACGTGGTGATCGACGACGAGACACGGGAGATCCTGTCTCAGAAACGTTTCCGCATCCTCCCCGACGACGCCCACCGCATCCACGGCGAGGCGCCCGAGGACGAGGACGAGCGGACCGCGGCGCTGCGCCGGCGCAGCCGGGAACGCGTGGCCGCCGCGCTGGAGTCGCCCGACCCGACGGCCGTGCTCTTCGGCGACCCGGACGACCCGTACATCTGCATCGACCCCCACTACATGCGCGGTGTTCACGGCGAGGAAGAACAGCGCGCACTCGACACCATCGGCGCGGCCATCGACAAGGCGATGTCCGGCGTCGTGCTCCAGCCCGGAGACATCGTCTTCGTGGACAATTACCGCGTCGTGCACGGCCGCAAGCCCTTCCGGGCCCGGTTCGACGGCACGGACCGCTGGCTGCGGCGGCTGAACGTCGCCCGGGACCTGCGCAAGTCGCGCGAGGCCCGGCTGGCCGCGCACACCCGCGTCATCTACTGACCGGCGGCCCCGCCGCCATCCACCACCGCTCACACCCCACCGCCGCGACCGGCCACCCGGAGACGGAACGCGTCACCGCGGGGACCGGCCGCGGCTCGCCCGGGGCGGTCAGCACGACCGCACGCGCCCGCCGAGCGGCGCGTCGCCGTGCCCACTCTCCCCTCGACACGAGGGCCCACCCAACTTCTTTGCGAGGTACACCTGTGTCCGGAATGCTGCGAGACAAGACTGACGTACGGGCGCCCGGCGGCGACTCCGGCAACCTCACCCAGCTGGAGTTCCTCGCCCTCAACAGCGAGTTCAACATCGCCGACGGCCACGCCCGGCAGGCGCTGACGGCCGGCCAGAGCAAGATCGTCGAAGACCTGCCGCTGCTCTTCGCCGAGGGCGAGAAGCGCCCCGTGGAGGAGCTGGAGACCGAGGCGCACGCCGCCTTCTTCACCGCGCTGGGCCAGCACAGCTACCCCGCCACCCCGGGCCGGGTCCTGAGCTGCTACTCCTCCTCGGTCGCCATGGAGATCCTCTCCCGGGCGCTGGCCGAGACCGTCGAGTCGGTGGCGCTGGTCCACCCGACCTTCGACAACATCGCGGACCTGCTCCGCGGCAACGGCCTCAAGCTGGTCCCGCTGGAGGAGGACCCGCTGCACGGTGCCGACCTCGACCCGGCCCTCCTCAAGTCGGTGGGCTGCGTCTTCATCACCACGCCCAACAACCCCACCGGCCGCGTGGTCTCCAAGGAGCGGCTGACCCGGCTGGCCGAGCAGTGCGCCGAGTACGGCGTCGTGCTCGCCCTGGACACCTGCTTCCGCGGCTTCGACACCCGCGCGCAGTACGACCACTACGAGGTGCTGAACGCCAGCGGCGTGCGCTGGGCCGTCATCGAGGACACCGGCAAGCTGTGGCCCACCCTCGACCTGAAGGTCGGCATGCTCGTGCACGCCGAGAACCTGGGCCTGCCGGTCGAGAAGATCTACTCCGACATCCTGCTCGGCGTCTCGCCGCTGCTCCTGGCCATGGTCCGCCGGTTCTCCGAGGACGCCGCCAACGGCGGCCTGGAGGACCTGCACCGCTTCATCGCCGGCCACCGCGCCATGGTCCGCGCCGAGCTGGCCGGCCTGCCGGGCGTCAGCGTCCCCGACCCGGACAGCCGCGCCAGCGTCGAGCGGGTACGCATCGACGACCTCACCGGCACCCAGGTCTGGGCGCTGCTGCGCGAGCACAACGTCTACGCGCTGCCCTGCCGGCCGTTCCACTGGGCCGACCACTCCCAGGGCGACCACACCCTGCGGCTGGCGCTCGCCCGCTCGACCGATCCGCTGACCCGGTCGGTCCGCGCGCTCCGGCACGTCCTGTCCTCGCGTTGACGGCCTCCGTCGCGGACGGGGCGTCACCACCCCACGGCTTCGCGGGCCCGCTGTCGCACACGCGGCGGTGGCACGCGGGAGTCGTGCAGGAGGCCGCCCCGGCCGGGGTCCTCGACCTCGGTCCCGGATACATCGAGCCCGCCCTGCTGCCCGTGGACCTCTTGCGGGACGCGTACGCGGGCGCGCTGGAGGAGTACGGTGCCGCGGCGCTCGGCTACGGCCACGACCCGGGCGCCGACCCGTTGCGCGCCGAGCTGGCCGCCCGCGCGGCGGCGGCCGGCGGGCACCCCTGCGGGCCGGACCAGGTGGTCCTCACCTCGGGAACGTCCCAGGCCCTGTACCTGCTGGCGACATCGTTCGCGGCACCCGGCGACACAGTGCTGGCGGAGGAGCTCTGTTACGACCTGGGTCAGCGGATCTTCAGGGACTGCGGCCTGCGGGTGCGCACGGTCGCCACGGACGGGTCCGGGATGCTGCCCGACGCCCTGGACCACGCCCTGGCGGCCGTACGGCGGGAAGGCGGCCGGACCGCCTTCCTCTACCTCACCCCCACCCACCACAACCCCCTCGGGCGCACCGTGCCGACGGAGCGCCGGCGGCGGCTCGTGGAGGTGGCGGCCCGGCACGACACGCTGATCCTGGAGGACGACGCCTACGCGGAACTCGCCCTGACCGACGGCTGGACCCCGCCGCCCTCGCTCGCCGCCCTGGCCGGCTACCGGGGCGTGGTGCGGCTGTGCAGCTTCTCCAAGACCCTGGGCCCCGGGCTGCGGCTGGGGTGGCTGCTGGCCGACGCCGAGGTGGCGGCCCGGCTCTCCGGGCACGGGCTGTTCGTCAGCGGCGGCTCCCTCAACCACACCACCTCGCTGGCCGTGGGCCATCTGCTGGCCACCGGCGCCTACGACCGGCACCTCGACGCGTTCCGGACCCGGCTGCGGGCGCGCCGGGACGCGCTCGTGGACACCCTGCGCGCCGCCCTGGGCGACCGGGTGCGGTTGCGCACCCCGGAAGGCGGCTTCTTCCTCTGGCTGGAGTCCATGGCCGGACCCACCGAGGAGGCGCTGCTCGACCGCGCCGCCGCGGCGCACGTGCGGGTCGCCGCCGGCTCCCGTTTCGGCACCACCCAGGGGCCCAGTGTGCGCCTGGCGTTCAGTTTCAACCCCCCGGCGGCGCTGGAGCGGGCCGCGCGGCGGCTGGCCGCCGCCTGGACCGGCACCGCGCCGACCCCTCAGATCGGAGAGAGCACGTGACGACCACCACCGGGCACAGCACCCCCCGCACGCACACCGGGCCGGGGGGCGCCGGGCCCGTCGGATACAGCCTGCCGCTCTCGCCCACGGGCGCGTCGTCGATGCTCACCCCGCCGCCGTGGCACTTCTCCGGCGAGGTCGTCATGGTCGAGTACCGGGTCGACCCGGACGCCGCCCGCCGGTTCCTGCCGCCGGGCCTGACGCCGGGTGCCGACCCGGGCGCCGCGGCGGCGGTGTTCGCCACCTGGCAGTGGTGCTCGGCGGACGGCGCCGAGCTGGCCGACCCCGGGCGCTGCCAGTTCGGGGAGTTCCTGATCCTGCTGAGCTGCGAGTTCGAGGGCCGCCCCATGGCCCGCTGCCCGTACGCCTGGGTCGACCAGGCCGTGCCCATGATGCGCGGCTGGGTCCAGGGAATGCCCAAGCAGTTCGGCACGATCCACCAGAGCCGTCCGGTGACGGTCGGCAGGGCGGGCTCCCGGCTGGAGCCCGGCGGCCGGTTCGACGGCGCGCTGTCCGTCCACGGGCGGCGGGCCGTGGAGGCATCGGTGACCCTGGAGCGCTCGGGCGACCGGGCCCCGGCGCTGCACGACGTCCCCCTCGCACACACCCTGACCTTCCCCGAGTGGGTCCCGTCGGCCGACGGCCCGCGCGCCCGGCTGGTCGCCTCGGAGGTCAGTGACGTCGAGTTTTCCCGGATCTGGTCCGGATCCGGAAATCTCTCCTTCCTCGATGGTGGTCTTGGGGATGATTTCGCTTCACTCGTACCGTTGGAGGTAGGAGATGGACATGTGTTCGCGTACGGAGAGACCCTCCACGGCGGACGCCTGCTTACCGACTGAGCCGGCCACGAAGCACTGGACCGAACCAGTCATGAACACGGGGGAACACATTGCTGAGGATTCACTTCACTGTTGAGGACATCACCAACACACGGATGCTGGCGACCCTCGGCCCGATGGCCGAGACCGCGTTCGCGCTGTATCTCTTCGGACGCAACGGCGACATCGCCTTCCACCAGTGGCGCCGCAGCGTCCGCGCCGGGCTGGGCAAGGACGCGGCCCGCTACACCGCCCTGTCCCAGCAGTTCAGAACGCTGTACGAACTGCCTGTGGCGTTCGCCGACGCCTTCACGCAGAGCACCGACCCCACCCACGAAGCGTCCGCCGACGTCCGCCGCAGCACCGAACTGCTCGCCGACCTGTGCCAGGTGGCCGTCCTGCCGCACTGGCCGATGATCCGCAGCAACCTCGACGGTGCCCGGGAGGCATGGGGCCGGGTCGCCATCGCGCACGGCGTGGAGCGGCTGCTCAGCTCCATCCACCCCAAGGTCCGCTGGCGCTCCCCGGTCCTGGAGATCCGGCACGGTCAGAAGCGGGACATCCACCTGGACGGACGCGGACTGCTGCTGTGCCCGTCCTTCTTCCTGTCCGAGCAGTCCTGCGCGTTCCTGGACGCGGTGGGGGAGAACGGCGTGCCCGCCCTCGTCTTCCCGGTGAAGGCCGCCGCCCAGGGCGACTTCTGGGGCCCCGCCGAGCACGACGAGCAGGCGCTGGGTGCCCTGGTCGGACACACCAGGGCGGCGGCGCTGGAAGCGCTCGCCGAGGGATGTTCCACGGGGGAACTCGCCGACCGGTTAGGGATATCGCTGGCCGGCGCGAGCAAGCACGCGGCCGTGCTGCGCCGCTCCGGCCTGGTCACCACCTCGCGGAACCGCAACACGGCGCTGCACGCGCTGACCCCCCTCGGCAAGGCACTGCTGCGCAGGTGCGAGCCCTTCGTCGCCCCGGCCCCGCGGGCCTTAGCCAATGGCGTGCCCCAGCAGCGCGTACGCCCCCTGCGGCTCGGCGGCGTCGGGGCCGGCGTCGCCCGCCAGGCGGTGTGACGAGGCCACCGGCCGACCACCGACGCCGCGGACCGGACGCCGAGGAAGGCGCTCCGGCGCAAGGCATCCCGGCGGAGAAGACCGCCCGCGCCGCCCCCGCTGCCCGTGACGCCGCGACCGGCACGGGCCGCCCCGGCCGGACCCCCCCGACGGACGAGCAAGAAGGAGAACACTGTGGGCACGAATCCGTTCGACGACCCGGACGGCACTTACCTGGTGCTGGTCAACGACGAGCACCAGCACTCGCTGTGGCCGGCGTTCGCCGACGTACCGCAGGGCTGGACGGTCGCCCTGACCGAAAGCGACCGCCGGACCGCCCTGGAGTACATCACCGCGCACTGGACCGACATGCGTCCGCGCAGCCTCGCGACGGCGATGGGCGACGCGTAAGGGGAACTGCGGCGGGCCTCCCCGGAGGCCCGCCGGAGCCCGGCCCACACCGCACCACCGAGAAGGCATCCCGTGATCCCGGTACGGCACAATATCCGCTTGTGACTATTCGCTTACTGATCGCCGACGACCAGGAAATGGTCCGCCGCGGAATGCGCCGCATCGTGGAGAGCCAGCCGGACATGGAAGTGGTCGGCGAGGCGACCAACGGCGTGGACGCGGTCGAACTGGCCCGCTCCCTGCAACCGGACGTGGCGCTCTTGGACATCCGCATGCCGCGCATGGACGGCCTGGAAGTCACCCGGCTGCTGGCCGACCCCGCCGCCGCGCATCCCGTCCGTGTCGTCGTCGTGACCACCTTCGACCTGGACGAATACGTCTATCCCGCGCTGCGTTTCGGCGCCTCCGGGTTCCTGCTCAAACGCTCCGGCCCGACGCTGCTGGTGGAGGCCGTCCGCGCCGCCATGGCCGGGGACAGCCTGATCAGCCCGTCCATCACCGTGCGGCTGCTTCAGCACGTCACCGGCTCCGGCACCAAGCGCCGCCCGCGCGAGAGCGTCCTCACCGAACGCGAGGCGGAGATCGCCGGAAAGGTGGCCGAGGGCAAGACCAACGCCGATATCGCCGACGAACTGTTCATCTCGGCCGGCACGGTCAAGACACACGTCGCGAGCATCCAGCGGAAACTCCAGGTGCGCAATCGCGTCGGAGTGGCCGTCCGCGCCTGGGAGATGGGATACGCCACCGGGCGGACACCTGGCTGAAGCGCGGTGAATATCTGCCGTTCGGCAGATGCCCGGAATTCCCGTCCGTGCCCGGCACTCCGCCCCTGAGGAAAATGCGTAGCCTCGGCCCCATGGACAACCAGGAACACCCCGCTTCCGGCGCGACCGGCCGGCGCCGGCGCCGCTGGATCGCGGCGGCCGTGGCGCTGGTCCTCGCGCCCGCCGTCGCCGCGCCCCCCTCCGCCTGGACGGTCGCGGTCATGGCCGCGCTCGCACTGGCCGTCGCGATGCCGGCCTGGCCCGCCGGCCGCCTGGACCGGGCGGCCGGCGGCATCGCGGCCCTCTCCCTCGTGGCGGACGCCGCCTACTTCGGGCCGCCCGGACTCGTCCTCCTGTGGTTCCCCGTCGAAGCCGCCGCGCTGCTCGTCCTCCTGTACCGCGTGGTCCGCCATGTCCCGCCGCCCCGCGCGGCCGTGGCCGGCGCGCTGACCTGCGCCGCCCTCCTCGCCCTGCCGCTGCGCTTCACCCTCCACGCGCCCCAGACGGGCCTGAAGGAATCGGTGTTCGTCGCCGCGCTGGCCCTCTTCCCGGCCGCCGCCGCCACCGGCGTCGGCCTGTACCTGCGGTCCCTGGACAACCGCCGGGCCCGCGCGGTCGCCCTGGCCCGGCGCGAACAGCGCCTCGAAGTGGCCCGCGACCTGCACGACTTCGTCGCCCACGAGGTGACCGGCATCGTCCTGGAGGCCCAGGCCGGACAACTGGAGGCGGACGGGTCCGGGCCGGAGGAGCACCGCGCCCTCCTCGTCCGCATCGAACAGGCCGGACTGCGGGCACTGGACTCCATGGACCAGACCGTGCAAGCCCTGCGCGAGGCGGACGGCCGCAAGTGGGGCGAGCCCCCGCCGACCCGCCTCTACGGCATGGCTGACCTCCCCGAACTCGTCGGCCGCTTCTCCTCCATGGCCGCCCCCGAGGTGGACCTCTCCCTGGAGGACGACATCGCCGGCACCCTCGCCCGCGAGGCCGAGGACACCGCCTACCGCGTGGTGCTGGAGGCCCTGACCAACATCCGGCGGCACGCCCCGCAGGCCGCCCGGGTCGAGGTCTTCGCCGGCCGGACCGCCGACCGCGCCGTCGAGATAGCCGTCGCCGACGACGCCGGGCCGAGCGCTCCCGCCCCCACCCGCCACGGCGGCGGCACCGGCCTGGCCGGCCTCGCCGAACGCGTCAGCGCCCTCGGCGGCACCCTGGAGGCCGGCCCGCACGAGAAGGGCTGGCGGGTGCGCTGCGTCCTGCCGGCACCGGCATTGCGCTGAGGGGCGGGGAGAGGGGTGAGGTTCCGGGGGCGGGCCGGGGCCGCTGTGATGACCGGTCGGCCCGCCGGACGAACGCCCCCTCCGGCACCCGCCCCTCTCTCCCCTCCCGGATATCTGCCGTTCGGCAGATGTGCCCGGTCCCCCCTCCGGCGATCCTTATGACGTGCGCCAGTCCGAATCTCTGGACGCAGGTCCGGAGCACCGGACACCAGCTCGTCACTATGGAGGAACCCCGATGTTCTCAGGCATCACCTCGAAGCGGTCCGCAACCCTCGTCGCGGTCGCGGCGCTCGCCGCCACCGTCGGCCTGACCGGCTGCTCCGTGGACGCGTCGAAGGTCAAGCCGGACACCAAGGTCTTCCAGTACAAGGGCAAGACCCTGAAGCTGACGACGCACGAGGTCGCCACCAAGGTGGTCGCCGGCGACCGCAAGGACATCAAGGTCACCCGCTGGTTCGACTCGGCGGCCGGCACCGAGCACCTGAAGTGGGAGCTCAAGGGCGACACCCTGGACATCGACGCCGGCTGCAGCGGCATCGCGGTCTGCGACGCCAAGTTCCAGGTGGACGTGCCCAAGGACCTGACCGTCATCAAGGACGGCAAGAAGGCCGACCTGAAGGGCAAGAGCTGATCATGCTCGACCTCGTCAACGTCACCAAGGTCTACAAGGGCGGCAAGCGTGCCGTCGACGACATGACCATGAGCCTCCAGCCGGGGATGCTGGGTCTGCTCGGCCCCAACGGCGCCGGCAAGTCGTCCCTGATGCGGATCACCGCCACGGTCACCCGCCCCACCTCCGGCACCGTCCGCTTCCACGGCGAGGACGCGGTGGCCAAGCCCAACGTGCTGCGCCGCAAGCTCGGCTACCTGCCGCAGGACTTCGGCGTCTACCCGAACCTGACCTCCCGCGAGTTCCTGATGTACCTCGCGGCGGCCAAGGGCGTGTCCGCCAGGTCGGCCAAGGCCCGGATCGACGAACTGCTGGAGCTGGTCAACCTCACCGAAGCGGTCAAGCGCCCGCTGGGCAAGTACTCCGGCGGCATGCTGCGCCGGGTGGGCATCGCCCAGGTGCTGCTCGCCGACCCCGAGGTGATCATCGTCGACGAGCCCACGGCGGGCCTGGACCCCGAGGAACGCGTCCGCTTCCGCAACCTGCTCAGCGACCTGGCCGCGGACAAGGTCGTGATGCTCTCCACCCACATCGTCTCCGACGTCGAGTCGGTGGCCTCCGACATCGCGGTGGTCGCCAACGGACGCCTGCAGCGCCGCGGCACCCCCGAGGAACTGCTGCGCTCGGTGGAGGGACACGTCTGGGAGGTGCTGGTCGACCCCGCGTCCGTACCGGCGGTGCAGACCCAGTACATCGTCAGCCGCATGGTGCGCACCACCGAGGGCGTCCGCATCCGCCTGCTGGCCCCCGAGGCCCCCTACGACGGCGCGGTGCGGCTGACCCCCGACCTGGAGGACGCCTACCTCGCCATCATCCGCGGCGCGTCCGGCGGCGAGTCCGCGCAGCGCTTCGGCGCCGGCCCGATCCGCGCCGGGGCGGTGTGACCCCGATGCTCCGCACCATCACCGGTCCGGCGGTGGCCGACTTCCGCGACCGTGTCCGGCGGCCCGCGTACGTCGTCATCCTGGCCGCCGCGGTGGCCCTCGGCTACGTCGCGGTGCCCGACTCGGACGCCAAGTGGATGATCATGCAGGTCGGCGATCACCGCGGCGTCTACAACAGCGCGTACGTCGGCATGGTGACCGCTCTGGCCAGCGGCCTGTGGATCATGCTCGGCGGGTTCTACATCGTCCGCAACTCCGTCGAACGCGACCGCAGCACCCGCGTCGGCCAGCTCGTGGCCGCCACTCCGCTGCGCACCACCGCGTACCTGGCGGGCAAGTTCCTCAGCAACCTCATGCTGCTGTCGTCCATGCTCGGCGTGCTCGCGATCACCGCGCTCGTCATGCAGTTGGCCCGCGGCGAGTCCTACGACATCGACCTCTACGCCCTCTGGCAGCCGTTCTTCCTGGTGGCGCTGCCGCTCGCGGCCCTCACCGCGGCGTGCGCGCTGCTCTTCGAGACCCTGCCGGTCCTGCGCACCGGCTTCGGCAACATCGTCTGGTTCTGCGTCTGGCTCGTCATCGCGACGGTCGGCCAGGGCCCGGGCCAGCTGCTCGGCGGCACCGGCGTCTACGAAGTCGCCCGGTCCATGTACGACGACATGGTCGCCCAGAAGATCGACATGACGGGCTCGTTCAGCCTCGGCCTGACCTACCTGGACAAGCCGCTCGGCACGTTCACCTGGGACGGCTTCACGCCCACCGCGACCTACCTCCTGGGCCGCATCGCCCTGCTCCTCCTCGCCGTGGCCGTCGCCGTCCTGCCCGCCCTGTGGTTCGGCCGCTTCGACCCGGCCCGCACCTGGCAGCGCCGCGAGCGCACACCGCAGCCGGAGAGCGCGGCCGGCGCGTTCCAGCCCGTCTTCATCGACGAGGTCGCGGGACAGACCCCGGCGTCCACCCGCCCCGCGGCCATCCTGCGCACCCGCCCCGAACCCGGCGGCGTGACCGCGCGCATCTGGGCCGGCGAGATCCGCATCCTGCTCAAGGGCGTGCCCTGGTGGTGGTGGCTGGGTGCCGCGTTCCTGGTCCTGCTGGGCATCACCGCCCCGCTGCACGGCACCTCCCGCGTCATGCTGCCGCTGGCCTGGATCTGGCCCATCATCATCTGGTCCCGCCTGGGCACCCAGCGCCACGAGTACGCCGTCGAGACCGTCCTCGGCGCCTATCCCGCGGTGCGCCGCCGGATGCTCGCCGAGTGGGGGGCGGGACTGACCATCACCGCCCTGGCCGGCATCGGCCCGCTCATCCGCATGATCATCGAGTCCGAGACGACGGGCATCGCCTCCTGGATCGGCGGGGTGCTGTTCATCCCGTCCCTGGCCCTGGCCCTCGGCACCCTCAGCCGCACGCACCGGCTCTTCCAGGCGGTCTACCTCCCGCTCTGGTACACGGTCGCCAACGGCCTGCCGGTCTTCGACTACATGGGCGCCCTGCGCGACAGCAGCGAACTGGCCGCCGCCCAGCCGCCGGTGACCATGACGGTGGCCGCGGTCCTGCTCGCCATCGTCTTCGTGACCGGCACCCTTCGGCGCTACAGCCGGGACTGACACCCACGCTCGACACTTCGTCACGGGAAGGGGAGGAAGCGGTGAAGGAGCCGGAGAACGTGCACGCCTTACAGGACCCGACCGACCTGAAGAACGCGCGCCACCTGCGCGACGCGAACGACGTACACCGTGCGAACGGCCTGTGGAACGTCGGAGAGGCGGACGACGAACCGCCACACGCACACGGCGCACCGACCGCCCGGGAAGCGGGGGAGGTGAACAGCCTGAGGAAGGCACCCGCCCCGAGAAGAGCGGCCGGACTCCGGTCCGTGAGCGAGGACGGCCGGCCGTCCGGCCGCGAGGAAGGCAGCGAGGGCCTCGACGACACGAGCGACCTCACGCGCCCGTCCACCCCGGCAGGACCGCTCGACCCGACCGGGCCGTTCGACCCCACCGGGCCGTTCGGCCTGCTGACGGACGACTGCGAGCGGCGCCGCGACACGTCCGCCCGCAGAGCCGCCCGCCGGATAGCGGAACTGGAAGCCGAACTGGCCGTACTCCGCAGCGCCAACGAGATCCTCGTCTCGGTGGCCACGTACTTCGCGAAGAACGGCCCCGGCCCGGCGCACCGGCCCGACGACGAACACTGACGGACACTCCGCCCGCGACACAGAACGGCGACAGGGCGGCGAACGGGGGCATCACCTGACCCAGCGAGGCTGAACGACCGAGAGGACTGGCACATGCGGTGGCGATTGCGGAACGGAGTCGGGAGCGTGCTGACCGTGATCACACTGGTGGCGGTGGCCGGGGCCTGTGCCCCCGCCTCCCCCGCGCTGCGGACCGGAGGAGCGACACCCGCCGCCACCGCTCCCCAGTGGACGACCACCTGGGGAGCGGCCGTGCAGCAGGCGGCCAGTGGTCCGGCCGACATCGACCGCAACTGGTCCGAGGAGGGGTTCGCCGACCAGACGCTGCGGCAGGTCCTCCGGGTCAGTGTCGGCGGCACCGAGCTCCGCCTGCGCCTGTCCAACGCCTACGGGACCAAGCCCCTGCACATCGCCGGCGCCACCCTCGCCCGCTCCGACGGCGGCCCGAAGGCCAGGCCCGGCACCATCAAGGAACTCACCTTCCGCGGCGCACGCGCCACCACCATCCCGGTCGGCCGCGACCTCGTCACCGACGCCCTCCCGTTCCCCACCTCGGCCCTGGAGAAGCTGACCGTCTCCCTCCGCCTCGACCGCCCCACCGGCCCCGCCACCGTCCACCGTTTCACCACGGCCACGTCCTACCGCGCCCCCGGCGACCACCTGCGCACCGTCTTCACCGACGCCTTCGACCGGAACACGTCCTACGCCTGGTACTACCTCACCGCAGCCGAGGTCACCGGCCGCCCCCGCACCCCCACCGACCAGCGCGCCGCCCTCCTCGCCGACTCCGCCGAGGCGCCCCCCGCCCCCTTCGCCCGCCCCGTTCCCCCGTCCTTCCTCGTCTTCGGCGACTCCCTGATCGACGGCGTCGGCACCACCCCCGGCACCGACAACCGCTTCTCCGACAAGCTGGCCGAACGCCTCCTCGCCGCCCGCCGCCCGCAAGGCGCCGTCAACGCGGGCCTGGCCGGCGACAGCCTCCTCCGCGATTCCCCCTGCTACGGCGAAAAGGCCCTCACCCGCTTCGAGAAGACCCTCCGCGAACACCCCGACCTCCGCACCGTCTTCATCCACATCGGCGCCAACGACCTGGCCAGGACCGGCCCCGGCAACCCCTGCATGCAGCCCCACCCCCCGGTGACCGCCCGCCGGCTCATCGACGCCCACCGCACCCTCATCCGCCAGGCCCACGCCCACGGTCTCAAGGCCGTCGGCCTGACGATCCTCCCCGTCCGCGGCGCCGTCTTCCCCTTCACCGACGCCGTCGGCGACAAGGTCCGCCAAGAACTCAACACCTGGATCCGCACCAGCGGCGCCTACGACACCGTCCTGGACGCCGCCCAGATCCTCACCGACCCCACCACCGGCCGCACCGCCCCCGGCTACGTCTCCGAAGACGGCCTCCACCCCAGTGACGCCGGCTACGCAGCCCTCGCCTCAGCAGTAAACCTCAACGACCTATAACCCCCGCCCCCAAGTCCGCCCCGCCCCCTCCCCGCGCCCCGAAGCACCCCCATCCCCTCCCGTCCCCTCCCAAGCCCGCCCCCGTCCCCCCACCGCTCACGACACCCCGTCCCCCTCCCGGGCCGCTCGTCCGGCCCCTCCCGGGCCCCAGCGCCCGGGCCCCCGAACCGCCCCGGCCAGGTGTTCCCCCGTCCCTGGCCGGGGCTCCCGGAGGCGATTGCGCCCCGCCCCGAACCGCCCCGACCGGGTGCTCCCCCGTCCCCGGTCGGGGCCTCTGCCCGCCCGAGGGTGCGACGGTCGTCTGCGCCGACGAGCTCGGACCGGTGATCCCCCGCACGTTCCCGCCGGCGCCGGGCTGGTCGCCGGACGGCCACCTGGTGACGCATCTTCCGCAAGGCCGCTCTTGCCGGCCAGTCCTTCGCCGGACCACCCGAGACCGAACACGCCACCCGCCTCGCAACACCCCAGGAGGCGAGAGCCGAAGGCGCCGCACACATCACCCTCCGCTGTACAGAAACCGTACGTAACACACGTAGGTCAGCCCGCTCCGTCGGCTCCGGGCCGCCTCCACGGCGGTGGTCAGGGTCCCGTGGAGGGCGCTGCTCCGCTGGATTTCGGCGGTGCGGCGGCTGAATTCCTGACGTTGTCGGCGGGCTCTGTCTCCGGCGGCGGTGTTCTCCCTGGCGAGTTGTTCCCGTCCCTCGTCCAGGCGCTTCTTCGCCTGGGCGCGGGCGGTGCCGGCTTCGGACTCGACAGCGGTGCGCCGGGCCGTGAGCTGGGTCCGGCGGCGGGCGATGTTCTGCTCGACCGACTGTTGCTCCGGCGCGCCGAGGGCGGTCGGCTGCCGGGCGACGGCGGAGGCGATCACGTCCTGGCGCCAGGCGACCAGGGCGGCGGCCTTGGCCTCGCCGATGCCGTGGACGCTGGTGCAACGGCCGCCGGGCCCTACCAGTACGGCTCCGGTGCTGTTGTAGGAGCTGTTCTGTACGGTGCGGTAGTTGGTGAAGTCGGCTGCGGTCCGGATGCCGTGCGTGGCGAGCCGGCCGGCGAGCCTGGGGCCGATGCCGTGCGGCGGTGACTGGGAGATGAGCCGACGGGCGAGCTGGTTCTGTACGTATGCGGACTGCTGGTCGGCGAGTGCCTTGGCCAGGGCCCTGCGGCGTTCCTCCGGGAGGCCGTCGATCTTCTTGGCGATCTCACGCTGCTTGCGCGCCCTACGCTTCTCGGCCTCTTGCAGCGCGGCGTGGTACTGGGCCGTGAGCCTGTCCTGGGCCCTCGGGTAGGCCGCTTGCCGGTCCGTCTCCGCCGCTTCGAACTCCGCCCGTTCCTTGCGCAGCTTCGCGTCGGCTTTCACCGGGTCCTCGACCTGGGCCAGTTGCCTTGTGAGGGTGGCCAGCTCGGCTCGTGCACCGGCCCGTTCGGTACGGCGGCTCCGGGCGAACGCGGTGGCCACGGCGGCGAGCGTGAGCGGGGCGACGAGCTGGGGAAAGGCCGCCGGAAATCCGGTGAGGGGCAGGAGGACGGTCGCCAGGAGGGCGAGGGGCCACAGCACGACCACGACGACGTCGAGCGCCGTCCGGGTGTGAAAGCCGTCCGGCGAGGCCGGGACGGGCGGGGCGGCCGGTGCGGGCGCGGGCTGTTCCGCGAGGTGCCCGGTCATCCAGCCGGGCAGTCCGCCGGCGCCGGGAGCGGCCGCGCCCGCGGGCGGCGCCGTGGCGGTCGCCGTGGCGGCGGCCCGCGGTCCCGGTACGGCCCGGTCCAGTGGGGGAAGCAGCTCCAGCGGCTGGAAGGCCAGCGACCTCACTTGCTCCGCGAGGTCGCTCACCGCCCGGTCCGCATGGGCGAGCAGGGTCTGCAGGCCGGTGGAGCCGGCCGGACTCTTGAAGTCCTCCTCGGTCAGGAGCAGGAACTCACCGCTCGGCTCGTGCAGCCGGTTCCACAGGGCGGGGTCGGTGGCGATCGCCTTGAGCGACAGGAAGATGACCCAGGCGGAGAACCGGTCCAGTTCCGCGCCGAAGTCGTCGTTCCCGCGCAGCGGCGACTGGTAGTTGCGGTGGCCCCGTTCGGTGCCGCCCAGCCCGGCCAGGGCGGGGACGTACATGCCGTCGTAGTCGACGAGACGGAAGGTGCCGTCGCTCGCGACCAGCAGGTTGCCGTGCTGGAGGTCACCGTGGGCGATGCCGTGCGCCGACAGGTCCCGGGTCAGCGCCGCGAACCGGTCCGCCAGCCCGCTGACGGCCGGGCGGTCGGCGTGGTGGGCGTCGAGCCAGGCGGACAGCGTCACGGCTTCGACCCAGTCCATCTTGAGGACGGGGTAGAGGTGTCGCCCGACGCAAACGGCGTCGGGGAGGTACTCGAAGCCGAGTTTCCACGGCTGGGAGAGCTCGACCGGGTCCAGCAGCGCGAGGCGGGAGCTGATCGCCTCGTAACGCTGCTCCTGGTCCGGGACGTGGCGGGTGAAGCACTTGACGGCGTACCGCTGCCCCGAGACGGCGGACGTCAGCGAGAAGACGCTCGCGAAGGCGCCGGAGACGGCCCGGGGCAGGCCGAGCTTGGTCAGTTCCGTCCGGGCGCCCTTCAGTTCGGGGTGCTGGAAGCACAACCGGGTGTGCTGCAAGGCCTCCGCGTAGGCGGCGCCGCTGGGGAACTGCCGCTGCGGGCCGGCGGGCGGGCCCACGGTCACCGCCCTTCGAAATCGATCCGCACGACGGCCACGTCGTCGTTGCGCAGCCGCCGGCGTTCCCTGAGGCCGTCCAGCCAGGCGCGGAAGGCATCCAGGTCGTCGGGGCCGGAGAAGTCCAGGAGTTCGTGTACGGCGCTGCCCTGGTCGGCGGCTGTCAGGAACCACGCGGCCAGCGCGTCGGTCATCAGGAACAGCCGGTCGCCGGGCTCGCACCGCCCGCGGGCGAACCGGGCGCGGCGGGCCAGCAGACGGGCGTCGTGGTTGCGGCTGCCGAACAGGTCGGGGGCGGTACCGAATGCGTCGGCCGTTGCCACGGGGAACGCCTGGAGCAGCCGGTCGTCCCGTAGCTGGAACAGGCAGCTGTCGCCCAGGGCGGCGGCCCGCCAGCGCCAGGCCGTCGGCTCGCACGCGTCGGGGGCGGGGCCGGGGCCAGTGCCGGCCTCGGGATCGATGCGTACGGTGAGCAGGGTTGCGTACGCGCCCTCGGCGAGCTTGGTGTGCTCGTACCACTTCAGCGGGCGCCCGTCCGCGACGCGCGCTTGCGTGTACGCCGCGAGCCACGGCTCCCACCGCGCCACGGCCGAGGACGCGAACGTCTCGAACGCGGCGCCGCCCGCCAGCAGTTCGGGGCGCTCCATGGCCTGCTCGGCCGCCGTGCGGGACAGCAGCCGGGCCCAGTCCTTGGCCAGGGCGCTCTCCGTCGCCCCGTCGCACACCCCGGCGGCGAGCGGACCCAGCAGCATGTCGTCGTGCGCACAGCCCGGGAGCACGGCGACCGCGTCCTCGCATTCCGCCTCCGTGCTCCCGTACTTGGGAGCCACGAGGTGCGTGACGTACACGCAGGAGAGCGACGTGGTCACCGCAGTTCGGTGGCGCGGGTGCCGATGTCGAGGAACTGGACGACCGAGGTGATGTCCGCGTTGTAGACGAAGCCGCGGGTGGTCTCGCTGACCCGCTGGCCCTGTGAGGCGGCGTACGAACGCATGTGGCCGGGCAGCGGACTCGACATGGCGAAGAGGGTGCGGGCGTAGCTGTCGGGGAGCCCGTCGGCCGTGTCGGGGAAGGCGGTGGGTGTGCCCCCGGCGGCGGAGACGTGCAGGTTGAACAGCAGGGCGGCACCGTCGGCCGTGGCGTGCGAGGTGACGGCCTCGGCGGCCGCGCTGGGCTCACCGTCGGTCGACTCGCCGTCCGTGAGGTTGATGACGATCGGCGGGAATCCGGCCGGGTAGCGCTCGGTCCAGCCGGCCACGAGATTCGCGGCGTAGCGCAGGGCCCGGTTCATCGGCGTACCGCCGCTGGCGACGGGGTCCATCCACAGCGGGAAGCTGACCGTCGTCTCCACCAGGCCGCCCGCGCCGTCGGGCACCCGCTTGCTCCGTTCGTCGACCCGGGCCGGGTGGTCCGCCACCTCGCTGAGGGGAACGAGGTCCCGGCCCGCGAGCGAGCCGGCGAACGCCGAGCCGACGGTGGCGCCGTAGCCGATGACGGCGACGTGGAAGTAGTCCCGGACGCCTTCCTCCTTGGCGCACTTGACCGACAGTTCGGTGAGGAGCCGGTTGATGGCGTCGGCGACGACATCGGCCTTCTGCTGCGGGATTTCCCCGCCGATGGGGTCGCTCATCGAGGTCGACTGGTCGACGAGGAAGATGATGCTCGTCGGATTGCTGCGGCTGATCTCGGCCGTGTACGGCACGGTGCGCTCCCGGCGGGTGGCGAAGGCGAGGAAGACAAGGGGGTTGTCGGGAGGAAGCCGGCGGGAGGAGATCGTCGGAAGGAACGTTCACGGCGCGGTGACGTCCCGGCCGGCGGAACGGCGCGTGCCGAGGACGCGGTCCCCTGTCGGGCCCCGCTCCCACGAGGTGCCACTTCTGCGAGATCCCCCCACGAGACCCCCCGGTGGCATCGTAGTGCCGGAGCTTCGGCGTACGGGAGGGAACGACCGAAGTGGGGCCCGGTTGCGAAGGGCGGGGCAACAGCCGTGCCGCACGGGAGCGGGCGGCATACTGCCGTCGGCAGCGCCGATCACCTCGCGTTGCCCGCCCTCGCGCCGCCACGCGTCTCCACGCGCCGAAAGGACCGTCTCGTGCTCGCGTCCCTCCCCCTCCCCTGGCTGTTACTCATGGCGGCTGTGGCGACCTTCGTCTTCTGTTCCGCCATGGCCGCCTGGATACCCGGGCGCAGGGGGAAAGTGGTGTTCCCTCTCGTCTCCCTCGCCTGCTGTCTCGGCATCGTGCTGGTCGGGCAGTTCCAGTACCAGCACTGGTCCCCGCGGCACATGCTGGTGCTGTACTCGTTCGCCTGGGTCGGCATCACGATCGGCCTGTTCCCGTCGCGCAAACTCATGCGCCGCTACGCCGAGGAAATCAACCGGGGCGTGAAGCGGGAGAAGTACCCGCTCCCCGCGCGCTACGTGGTGGCCGCCGTCGCGTCCGTCGTCGTCATGAGCTTTCTGGCGTACGGCCTGACGCAGTAGCTCCGCGGGGCGGACGGGCGCGGGAAGCCGCTCAGCGGATGAGGCGGAAGAGGTCGTACAGGTCGTCGGTGGTGCGGGCCGCCGCCAGCATGCGGCGGAAGCCCGGGTGGGCGGTGTGGCGGGCGAGGACGGAGTAGGCCCGTACGCAGCCCGCGTCGCGGAGCTTGCGGGGGGCCGCGAGGAGGAACACGTCGCGGACCGGGCGGTCGTCGGCACCGCGCCAGCCGAGTTCGGCCGGTACCCGCGCGAAGGCGGCCGCCGGGCCGTTGACCGCCCGGCTCCGGGCGGCCAGCAGGGCGATGCCGTGGAAGCCGTTGGCGCCCTGTGCCATGCGCAGGCGTACCGCGCGGACGAAGGCGCGGACGTCACCGAGGGCGCCCGCGGCGTGCAGGCCGCCGGCCAGGGCTTCGAGGAGTTCGTCCCGGGTGGCGGCCTGCGCGCGGGGGTGGATGTGCCGCTTGTCCAGGTAGTCGGCGAGGCTGCCGGTGCCGCCGGCCACCGTACGGGCGCGGGTCATGCCTCGGCCGGCTCCGGTTCGGGAGCGGTCGCCGCCGTGCGGGCCGGGCGGAGAATTCCGGCGGAGAACACCGCGGCCACGCAGAAGGCGACGGGCAGGAAAAAGGCCAGGTTCAGGGGCACCAGGTGGGTGAGCGGACCGATGACGGCGGGGCCCGCCAGCATTCCGACATATCCCATGCCCGCGACGCGGGAGACATTCGCGCCGGACGACGCCGGGTCGACATTGCCCGCCGCGGTGAAGAACTGCGGAATGCACCCGGACAGGCCGATACCGAAAAGGGTCCAGCCGAGAAGGGCCAGGGGCACCCACGGGGAGAGCGAGGCGAGGGCGAGCCCGAGGGCCGCGAGGCCGGCTCCGTACC
This sequence comes from Streptomyces paromomycinus, assembly GCF_003865155.1. NCBI lineage: Bacteria > Bacillati > Actinomycetota > Actinomycetes > Kitasatosporales > Streptomycetaceae > Streptomyces > Streptomyces paromomycinus. The sequence goes on from NZ_BHZD01000001.1 coordinate 2,360,333, forward strand.
GTACGACGAAGACCCGGCCGAAGCGGGCCACCACCCGGTCGGTGACGAACCGGCCCACGGTCATGGCGGTGGAGAAGCCGCCGTACGCCAGGGCCGCGGTCGCGGCGGAAGCGTCGAGCACGTCCTTGAGGTGGAGCACACTCCAGTCGTTCGCCACGCCTTCGCACAGCATCAGCATGAAGGCGAGGACGCCCAGGGCCCATACCTGGGACGGGGTACGGCGCCTGGCGGCCGGGGCCGGGGGCTCCGGTGTGCCGGACCGCGTCGCGTTCGGGCCGGTCGGAGCCGGTGCGGGGCGCTCCGGGGGCAGCATGCCCGGCACCAGCGCGAGCGTGATCAGCACACCGGCCACCGCCACGACGGCGAGGGTGAGGGAGGGCTGCCAGTCCCAGCTGATGGTGCGGGCGCCGATCAGGGCGGCGATGACACCGCCGACCGAGAACACCGCGTGAAAGGCCGACATGACGGGACGGCCGTAACCGCGCTCCACCTGAACAGCCTGCGTGTTCATACTGACGTCCAGGCAGCCGTTGCCGAAGCCCAGCGCCAGCAGGGCCGCCGCCAGCGCCCACGGCGAGCCCGCCAGGCCGGGCAGCAGGACCGTGGCGCTGCACAGGGTGCCGCCGGCCAGCACGATGGCGCGGCTGCCGAACCGGTCGGCCAGCGCCCCGCAGATCTGCATGCCCGCGAAGGCGCCGCCGCCCAGGAAGAGCAGCAGCCAGCCCAGGACGGCATGGGTGATGCCGACCCGGTGCTCGATCGCGGGGATGTGCACGATCCACATCCCCATGACGAAACCGTTGAGCGCGAAAGCCACGAAGGTGCAGGCACGCGCCGTTCGCAAGCGCCGCGAGGGCGGCGACCCGGTGGTGGAGGCAGTCGATTCACTCATCAGGGCTGACCATAACGCACACCGAGTGTGTGCGTAAGGGTTTCCGGCAACTTCCGGCGCGCTCCGGGCCGGGGGCGGGGCCGGGACGGGTCCTGCGGCGCCGACCGGCCGCGGTGGTTACCGGTCGGCGTCCAACTGGGCAGCCGGGCAGCGAGGTTGAAGGGGGCGCGCCGCAGCCGGGCGTCACACGTGGACGATGTTCACGCCCGCGGCGCGCATCTCCTCCACCACCGTCGTGCCCTGGGCCGCGTCGGTCACCACCACGTCGAGCTGTTCGACCGAACAGATCCTGCCGAGCGCCACCCGCCCCAGCTTCTCCGCGGTGGCCACCAGGATGATGCGCCGCGCGGCCCGCGCCGCCACCCGCTTCACGTGCACGTCGTCCAGGCTGTAGGCGGTGGCGCCGCTGGCCGCGTCCACCCCGCAGCAGCCCAGGATGAAGGTGTCGTACCGCAGGTCCTCGAAGGTGCGCAGCGCCGTCTCGCCGTAGAAGGACAGCTCCCCCGGCCGGACCTGCCCGCCGGGGAGCAGCAGGCGGATGCCCTCGTGTTCGGCGAGCGGCATGGTCGCGTGCAGGGACAGCGGGGTGACGGTGAGCCGGCGGCCCGCCATCGCGTGGGCGACGGCCACCGCCGTGGTGCCGGTGTCCAGGGCGACGGTCTCCCCGTCGTTGAGCATCCGCACGACCACGTCCGCCAGCTTCGCCTTGGCCTCGCTGCCGACCATGGACCGCACCGCGTACGGCGGTTCCACCCCGCTGAGCAGGGCGGTCACAGCGCCACCGTGCACCCGGCGGAGCGCGCCCCGGGACTCCAGGAGCTCCAGGTCCCGGCGGATGGTCATCTCCGACGTCTGGGTGGAGCGGGCGAGTTCGGCCACGGAGGCCCGGTTGCGCTCGGCCAGCAGGGCCAGGATGAACCGGTGGCGTTCGGAGACATTCATGCCGCTGATGTAGCACATCAACACGTCCGCTGCGAGTTGGTTCCCTTCCGCCCGTTGGGCTTCCGGGCCGGTCGGGTAATCGGCGGTTGACATCCGACCATGCCGAGTGTGTACTCACACGCACACTGTGTGAATACGGGACCGGCTTCCGGAGAGGTGTGTCATGACCGCGGTGCTCTTCGACATGTTCGGCGTGCTCGCCCGGCAGCAGTCCCCCGCCGACTGCGCCCGGCTGGAGGAGACGGCCGGACGGCCCGGTGCCGCGTTCTGGGAGAGCTACTGGGAACTGCGGCAGCCTTACGACCGGGGCGACCAGAACGGCGCGCGGTATTGGCGGTCGGTCGCCGGGGCGCTCGGAACGCATTTCGACGAGGAACGCGTCGCGGAACTCATCGCCGCCGATGTGGCGAGCTGGAGCCGGGTCGACGACGAGATGGTGGACTTTGTCGCGGAACTCGCGGGCAGCGGCACCACCGTCGGCCTGCTGTCGAACATCCCGGAGGAATTGGCGGCGCATTACGAGGAAACCCAGGAGTGGCTGAAGCACTTCTCGGTCCTGGCCTTCTCCTGCCGCATCGGCCACGCCAAGCCGGAGCCCGGCGCGTACACGTGGTGCAGTGCGGCGTTCGGTCTGCCGCCCGAGCGCATCCTGTTCGTCGACGACCGGGCGGACAACGTCCGGGCGGCCGAGGCCCTGGGGATGCGCGGCCATCTGTTCACGTCGCTCGCAAAGCTGCGCCCGGCGCTGGACTGACGACGGCCGGCCGGTGCGGCCGGCGGACGCCCGGCGCACCCTTCCATACCGGCGCCGGGGCGGGGGACCTGACACTCCCGCCCCGGCGCCTCGCCGTGCGCGCCCGGCCCGGACCAAAACGCCGCCAAAGTTCTCATCAACAGTGTTTGAAATTTGCGTAAGGCCGTGAAACGAACGTCCCGGCTCTCCGTATGCCGCCCCTTAGAGCCTTGTCGAAGTCTTCTGTGGCCCTGGCGACGGAACTCCGCCACTGCCCGGCCGAACTCCATCCCTTCGCCGACCTGCCCCATCTGTGCAGCTCAAGCGCCTCAGCAGGGCGTACCCCGAAGCGCCGGCCGACCGTCGATCTGATGGATTCCAGCCGATTCACAAAGGATCATGAAAAACGAACATCCTGACTGTTAGTGTCGTTGGCGTCAGAAGTTGAAGCGCCCGGCCGGGGACCGACCACCCCGCGGTGTCCGGACCACCGAACGGACAGCACGCCACCCCTTCCACCACCGCGCCACCGGCCGGCGTTCAGGCCCGCACGGTCGGCGCCCACCAGGGGCCAGGCAGGCGTGCCCGCGCATCCCGTCACCCGTGTCTGGCCACAGCATGTCTTCTTCGAGGAGAACTGTTCATGGACGCCACCAACGTACGTGATCTGCTCTATTACCCCGTCAGCGCCCAGAAGATGGTGCGCGGCGAAGGGGTCTACCTTTACGACGAGGACGGCAACGAATACCTCGACTGCGCCTCCGCCACCTTCAACCTCAGCCTCGGGTACTCCCACCCGGCGGTCATCCAGGCGATGAAGGACCAGCTGGACGTCTTCACCCATCTGACCTCCTCCGTGCAGAGCGACCCGATCAACGGCCTGGTCCGCCGGCTGGTGGAGGTCTCTCCCGACAACCTGACCAAGGTCCATCCGAAGGTCTCCGGCGGTTCCACCGCCAACGAGGGCGTCATCAAGATGGCGCAGCACGCCACAGGGCGCTCGGAGGTCATCTCCCTGTTCCGCAGCCACCTCGGGCAGACCATGATGATGACCTCGATGTCGGGCAACGCCTTCCGCAAGGAGCCGTTCCCTTCACTCTTCCCGCGCACGCTCCAGGTGCCGGACCCGTACTGCTTCCGCTGCTTCTACGGGCAGAAGCAGGGCAGTTGCGGGATGATGTGCGTCGACCGCATCGAGGACTTCCTGGAGTACGCCAGCACCGGCCAGGTCGCCGCCATCATCGTGGAGCCGATCTCCGGCAACGGCGGCAACATCGTTCCGCCGGACGGCTATTTCCCGAAGCTGCGGGCCTTCTGCGACGAGCACGACATCGTGCTGATCTTCGACGAGATCCAGACCGGCATCGGCCGTACGGGCCAGATGTTCGCGGCGCAGCACTTCGGCGTGGAGCCCGACGCCATCACCACCGCGAAGGGGCTCGGCGGTTCGGGCGCGCAGGTCGCGGCGATCCTGACCAACGAGCGGCTGGCGGGCCTGCCGGCCAACCACCACTCCTTCACCTACGGCGCCAACCTGCTGGCGGCCTCGGCGGCCAACGTCACCCTGGACATCGTCCGGCAGCCGGAGTTCCTGGCCAACGTCCGGGCCACGGGCAACTACATCCTCGGCCGGCTCGCGGACATGCAGACCCGTTACCCGGCCATCGCCGACGTCCGCGGCGTCGGGCTCATGATCGGTTTCGAGCTCACCCACCCCGACGGCAAGCCCGCCGTCAAGCTGACCAACCACCTGGCGGGCGCGGCCGGGCAGCACGGACTGATCCTGCGCACCTCCCGGTACGGCTACGGCAACGTGCTCAAGATCCGGCCGCCGCTGATCCTCACCCTCGACCAGGCCGAGCTGCTGTGCGACCGCCTGGAGAACCTCTTCCGCGCGGAGCTGGCCGCATGACACAGCTGAAGAACCTGCTGACGGGCCTGGGACAGCACGTCAGGGCCGAGCTGACGACCTACGCCGACCGGGGCCTGGCCCGGCAGGTGCACGGCGACTCCCCCGGCGGCGACGCGCAGTTCGACGTGGACGAGGTGGCCGAGCGGGCCGTCCTGACGTATCTGCGCGAGCACGCGGACGTACCGCTCGCGGTCTACACCGAGGACGGCTCGCTGGTCGAGCTGGCCCCCGATCCGCGGTACGTGCTGGTCGTGGACCCCATCGACGGCACCCGGCCGACCTCGGCCGGGCTGGAGATGGGCATGGTCTCGATCGCCGCGGCGCCGCTGGCGCGGTCCGCGCCGACGCTGGACGACGTCACGGCGGCGTACCTGCTGGAGATCAAGTCGGGGGCGTGGATCTACGGTGACGACGACGAGGGGATGACGCACGGCGGCTTCCCGCACGCGCTGCCCCGGCTCAGCCGGACCACCGACCCGGCGAAGATGTTCTGGTCGATCGAGTTCAACGGCCACCCCATGCACCTGATGACGGCGGCGTACGCGCACCTGGTGGACCGGTCCGCCAACACCGGCGGCATCTTCGTGTTCAACAGCGCCACTTTTTCGATCTCGCGCCTCATCACCGGCCAGCTCGACGCGTACGTGGACATCGGCAACCGCGTCCTGCGCGACCACCCGTCGACCGAGCCGGACTTCCTGGAGGCCGGGCGCGGCTCGATCCTGCACCTGTTCCCGTACGACATCGCCGCCGCGGTCTACCTCGCCAAGCGCGCCGGGGTCACCATCACCGACGCCTACGGCGACGACCTGGGCACCACCCAGCTGCTCGACCTCGACCCGATGAACCAGAAGTCGTGCATCGCGGCGGCCACCCCCCAGCTCCACAAGGAACTGCTCGGCGCCATCCGGTGGGACCTCCCCGGCGCCGCCCCCACCACCACAGGAGGAACCCGGTGAAGGCCCTGATCCTGAACGAGCGGCGCACGGTGTCGCTGGTCGACCACCCGAAGCCGGAGGCTTCCGCGCCCACCGACGTCGTGGTGCGGGTCGTGCAGACCGGCATCTGCGGCACCGACCGCAGCGTGCTGGTGGGCAAGTTCCCCGCCGAGCCGGGTGTGGTGATGGGGCACGAGGCGGTCGGCTTCGTCGACGCGGTGGGATCGGCGGTGACCGCGCACAAGCCGGGCGACCGGGTCGTCATCAACCCGACGCTCTACTGCGGCAGCTGCCCGTCCTGCCTGCGCGGGCACTGGGACTTCTGTGCCAACAAGGCCGGTACGGAGGTCGGGCTGGACCTGGACGGCGCGTTCGCCGAGTTCATCCGGCTGCCCGAGCGGTTCGTCCACACCCTGCCCGAGGGCATGGACTTCGACCGCGCGGTGGGCGTGGAGCCGCTGGCGTGCGCGCTGAACAACATCGAGGCGGGCCGGCTGGAGGCCGGCGAGACCGCGGTGATCGTCGGCGGCGGGCCGGTGGGCGTGGTCTGCGCGATGGCGGCCCGGCACCACGGCGCCCGGGTCCTCCTCATCGAACCGGACCCGTACCGGCAGGAGCTGTGCCGCAAGGTGTTCGCGCAGGACGGTGACGGCCGGGTGACCGTGCACACGCCGGACGAGGCCGAGCCGGCGCGGCGCGGCGACGTGGTCATCGACACCGTCGGCAGTCTGCTGGAGCAGAGCCTGGGGTACGCCGCGGCCCGCGGACGCGTGGTGATCATGGGGTACAACAGCAAGGCGACGGCCACCGTGCGGCCGCTGGAGATCCTCCAGCGCGGTCTCCAGATCATCGGGGCCGGTGACTACAACAGTCAGCTGTTCCCGAAGGCGATCGAGCTGGCCAGGTGGCTGCCGCTGGAGCGGCTGGTGACCCACCGCTTCCCGCTGGAGCGGCACGAGGAGGCGTTCGCGGCGCTGGCCGCGTCGCCCGGCACACCGTACTCGGCGCTCAAGGTGGTGCTCGTACCGGAGTGATCCGCGGGCGCACGGCGAACGGCCCTTCCGGCCGGCGAACGGTGCCGGCCGGAAGGGCCGTCGCGGCGTGCCCGTACAGGGCCCGCGCCCGTCAGGAGGACAGGTCAGTGGAAGTCGACGGCCGCCAGCAGCGGGCCGGCGATCATCAGGCCGTACTGGAGCCCTACGGTGTTGCGCCGGGCCGCGTGGCCCATCGCGGAGGCCGGGACGCCGAGCGCGATCAGGCCCGCGACGGGTGACAGGGCCAGCGATGTCTGTGCCGCGTACACCAGCGGGCCGCTCGCGCCGTCGCCGCTGTACGCCTGATGCAGGACGACGACCATGAAGAGGACGTACGCGACGGCGAGCAGCGGGAGGCCGAGCCCGGCGAACACCCGGAGCGCCGTCGTGGAGGGCGCGAACGGATCGTGCTGTGGCAGGTCGCCGGAGGCGGCTGCTGGTGCTGGTGTGGCGGACGGGGCCGGTGTGCTCATGACGGTCATCCTGTCCGCGGCGGCGCGGCACGGCATCGGTGCGGGTACTCAGGCCGGAACGGGCCCGTACTCATCTCCGGCCGCAGTGCAATCCGTCTCTAGTGAAACTGCTCCTCCTCGGTCGAGCCGCGCAGCGCGGTCGTCTCGGAGGCCGGGTTGACGGCGGCGGCGACCAGGTCGAAGTAGCCGGTGCCGACCTCGCGCTGGTGCTTGACGGCGGTGAAGCCGTGCTGCTGGGCGGCGAACTCGCGCTCCTGGAGGTCGACGTAGGCCGTCATGCCGTGTTCGGCGTAGCCGCGCGCGAGATCGAACATGCCGTGGTTGAGGGAGTGGAAACCGGCCAGGGTGATGAACTGGAAGCGGTAGCCCATCGCGCCCAGCTCGCGCTGGAACTTGGCGATCTGATCGTCGTCCAGCGCGGCGCGCCAGTTGAAGGACGGCGAGCAGTTGTAGGCCAGCAGCTGGTCGGGGTACCGCGCGTGGACCGCCTCGGCGAACTCGCGGGCCTGGGCCAGGTCGGGCGTGCCGGTCTCCATCCACAGCAGGTCCGCGTACGGGGCGTACGCCAGGCCGCGGGCGATGGCGGGGGCCATCCCGTTCTCGACGCGGTAGAAGCCCTCGGCGGTGCGTTCCCCGGTGCAGAAGCGGGCGTCGTTCTCGTCGACGTCGCTGGTCAGCAGGTTCGCGGCGAGGGCGTCGGTGCGGGCGACGACGACCGTCGGCACGTCGGCGATGTCGGCGGCCAGGCGGGCCGCGCCCAGGGTACGGATGTGCTGGGAGGTGGGCACCAGGACCTTGCCGCCGAGGTGGCCGCACTTCTTCTCCGAGGCGAGCTGGTCCTCGTAGTGGATGCCGGCCGCGCCCGCCTCGATCATCGCCTTGGTCAGCTCGAAGGCGTTGAGCGGGCCGCCGAACCCGGCCTCGGCGTCGGCGACGATCGGCACCAGCCAGTCGGTGCCCCCCGCCGAGGAATCCGTGCCCGCGCCTTCGGCGGTGGCGATCTGGTCGGCGCGCAGCAGCGCGTTGTTGATGCGGCGCACCACCTGCGGCACCGAGTTGGCCGGGTACAGGCTCTGGTCGGGGTAGGTGTGGCCGGCCTGGTTGGCGTCGGCGGCGACCTGCCAGCCCGAGAGGTAGACCGCCTGGAGCCCGGCCTTGACCTGCTGCACGGCCTGGCCGCCGGTCAGCGCGCCGAGCGCGTGGAGGTAGTCCTGCTCGTGCAGTTGCCGCCACAGGCGCTCGGCGCCGCGCCGGGCCAGCGTGTGCTCCTCGCGGACGCTGCCGGACAGCCGCAGCACGTCGGCGGCGCTGTGCGTACGGGTGGTGTCCTTCCACCGCGGGTCGGTCGCCCACCGCCGGGCCAGTTCCTCGGCCGTCTCGGTTCCTGCCTGTGCCATGACCATCTCCCGGATGTTCGCTCGGACCGCTGTGCTGGATGGTGACGCGCTGGGGTGGACTGCTGTGGTGGACTGCTGGTGAAGGGTGCGAATTCCCGGCACCGAGTGCACCGAGTGCCGTACAAGCGCCACGCATTGCTGAAGTGCGGCCCACCGGAGATCCCGGTGACGGGGTGAGCAATGCTGCCCGGGGGCCGCACTGCCGACTCTGACAGTGGCACCCAGTGCCATCAACCGTGGCCCGCAGCCAAGTTCTGCCAATCTTGTGGCGCTGTTTTGCCAAGGTTGCGAAGGCCCGTGGCGGTCGTACGGCCACTAGGGTGAGCCGGGCGGCAGCGACGGAGGGGACACCGTGAGCAAGATCTACGCCGGGGCGCGGCTGCGCCGGCTGCGGGAGGAGCGCGGCTTCAGCCAGGCGGCACTGGCCCGCGTCCTGGCCATCTCGCCCAGCTACCTGAACCAGATGGAGCACGACTCACGGCCGCTGACCGTGCCCGTACTGCTGCGGCTGACCGAGACCTTCGGGGTGGATCCGGGCTTCTTCTCCGAGCGCGACACCAGCCGGGTGCTGGCCGACCTGCGCGAGGTGCTCGCCGACGAGCTGGCCGCCGGCCGGGTCTCCCCCACCGACCTGTCCGAACTGGCCTCCCGGCAGCCGGCGGTGGCGTCGGTGCTGCTCGGCCTCGGGCAGCGCAACCAGGCGCTGACCGAGCGGCTGTCGGAGGTGGCGGAGGGCCGGGACGGCGGCGGCGCCGACCCGGCCGCGCCGCTCTCCCCGCACGAGGAGATCCGCGAGTTCTTCTACCGGCGGCAGAACTACCTGCACGAGGCCGACACCGCCGCCGAGGAGCTCGCCGCCGAGCTGGGCATCCGCCCCGGTGAGGTGGGACGCGCCCTGACCGCCCGGCTCACCGGACGGCACGGCGTACGCCTCGTCGACACGCCCGACGGGCCGCTGCACCACTACGATCCGTCCTCCCGGGTGCTGCGCCTGTCGGCGGGGCTGCGGCCCGGGCAGCGCGCCTTCCGCATGGCGACCCAGCTGGCGCTGCTGGAGGCCGGCGAGGAGCTGTCGCGGCCCGCCTGCGAGGACTTCGAGGAGGGCACGGCGGCCTGGTCGCTGGCGCGGATCGGGGTCGCCAACTACTTCGCGGCGGCGCTGGTGCTGCCGTACGGCCCGTTCCACGCCGCGGCCGAGGAGCTGCGGTACGACATCGAGCGGCTGACCGACCGGTTCGGCCTCGGGTACGAGACGGTGTGCCACCGGCTGAGCACCCTGCAACGGCCGCGCCGGCGCGGGGTCCCGTTCTCCTTCGTCCGCGTCGACCGGGCCGGCAACATGTCCAAGCGGCAGTCCGCCACCGGCTTCCATTTCTCCCGGGCGGGCGGCACCTGCCCGCTGTGGAACGTCTACGAGGCGTTCACCGCGCCCAGCCGTATCCACGTACAGATCGCCGCCATGCCGGACGGCCGCCGCTACCTGTGGACGGCCCGCACCGTCACCCGGCACCGCGGTGGCTGGGGCGACCCGGGCAAGACCTTCGCCATCGGCCTCGGCTGCGAGCTCCGCCACGCGTCCCGGCTGGTCTACTCCGACGGCCTCGACCTGGACAACGCCGGCGCCGCCACCCCCATCGGCATGGGCTGCCGGGTCTGCGAACGCCTGGAGTGTCCGCAGCGCGCCGTGCCGCCCCTCGGCCGTGCGCTGGTCATCGACGAGAACAGCAGCACGTTCGTGCCGTATCCGGTGCGGGAGGACTGAGACGCGTACCCGGGCGGTCCGCGCGCCGGGACACCCGGCGGATCACCGATCGCCGATCCCCCTGGACTTACTAGGACGTCCAACTATATGTTCGTGACGTAGGCCCGCGGTGCAGGGAAGCCGGTGCGAATCCGGCGTGGTCCCGCCACTGTGACCGGGGAGTGCGACGTCGAGCAACACGCCACTGACGCAGACGCGTCGGGAAGGCGGGCGGCGCACGGAGATCCGGAAGCCAGGATACCGGCCGCGGGTGTTGTTCCGTGTTGTCCACGAGGATGGAGCAGACACGCATGGCACCGGTGCGTACCCACAGCCCAGGTGATCCGGCCCGGCCCGCGGCACCGCCCGCGCGCTGACGGTTCCGCGCCTTTCGCGTCCCACGGCCCCGCCACGGTCCGCGCGCCACCCGCGCCGCCCGTGGGCCCGGCCGTGCCATCCCCGGATCCCACCTGACGAGAGCAGGCCCCCATGGTCCGAGAACTGACCCACTTCATCGGCGGCAAGCACGTACCGGGAACATCGGGTGCTCACGGCGACGTGTACGACCCCAACACCGGCACCGTGCAGGCCCGGGTGCCGCTCGCGGACCCGGGCGAGACGGCGGCCGCCGTCGCCGACGCCGCGGCTGCCCAGCCCGAGTGGGGCGAGTGGAACCCGCAGCGGCGTGCCCGTGTCCTGCTGAACTTCCTGCGCCTGGTGGAGGGCGAGCGGGACGCGCTGGCCCGGCTGCTGTCGAGCGAGCACGGCAAGACGGTCGCGGACGCGCACGGTGACCTCCAGCGCGGCCTGGAGGTGGTGGAGTTCGCGGTCGGCATCCCGCACCTGCTCAAGGGCGAGTTCACCGACAACGCCGGGACCGGCATCGATGTCCACTCGCTGCGCCGTCCCATCGGGGTGGTGGCCGGGATCACCCCGTTCAACTTCCCCGCGATGATCCCGCTGTGGAAGGCCGCGCCGGCCATCGCCTGCGGCAACGCGTTCATTCTGAAGCCGTCCGAGCGGGCCCCGTCCGTACCGCTGCGGCTTGCCGAGCTGTTCCTGGAGGCGGGGCTGCCGCCGGGCATCCTCAACGTCGTGCACGGCGGCAAGGAGTCGGTGGACACGCTTCTGGAGGACCCGTGTGTCGAGGCGCTCGGCTTCGTCGGGTCGACACCGATCGCCGCGCACATCTACGCGACCGCCGCCGCGCACGGCAAGCGCGCCCAGTGCTTCGGCGGCGCCAAGAACCACCTGATCGTGATGCCGGACGCCGACCTCGACCAGGTGGTGGACGCGCTGGTCGGCGCCGGGTACGGGTCGGCGGGCGAGCGCTGCATGGCGATCTCGGTCGCCGTGCCGGTGGGCGAGGAGACCGCCGACGCGCTGGTGGCGCGGCTCAAGGAGCGGGTCGGCACGCTGCGCATCGGCCGCTCCGACGACCCGCACGCCGACTTCGGGCCGCTGGTGAGCCGGGACGCGCTGGACCGGGTCCGCGCCTACGTGGACCTCGGCGTCACCGAAGGCGCGGAACTCGTCGTCGACGGGCGGGACTTCACCCTCCCCGGCCACGAGGACGGCTTCTTCGCGGGCGCGTCGCTCTTCGACCGGGTCACCCCGGACATGCGGATCTACCAGGAGGAGATCTTCGGCCCGGTCCTGTCGGTGGTACGGGCCGCGGACTACGAGGAGGCACTGCGGCTGCCCACGGAGCACCCGTACGGCAACGGCGTGGCCATCTTCACCCGCGACGGCGACACCGCGCGGGACTTCAGCCGCCGGGTGAACACCGGCATGATCGGCGTGAACGTGCCGATCCCGGTGCCGGTCGCCTACCACACCTTCGGCGGCTGGAAGCGGTCCGGCTTCGGCGACCTCAACCAGCACGGCCCGGACGCGATCCGCTTCTACACCCGTACGAAGACCGTCACCTCGCGCTGGCCCTCCGGGGTCAAGGAGGGCGCGAGCTTCACCCTCCCGACGATGGGCTGAGCGCGATGAGCGTCATGACCACCGCCACCACGGCCGCCTCGCTGACCTCGCTCACCGCCGACCAGCTCGCCATCGTCGAGACGACGCTGGACTTCGCGCAGGAGCACATCGCGCCGCACGCCGTGGCCTGGGACCAGGACAAGCACTTCCCCGTGGACGTGCTGCGCAAGGCCGCCGGACTGGGGCTCGGCGGGATCTACGTACGGGAGGAGTGCGGCGGCTCCGCGCTGAGCCGCGCGGACGGCGTGCTGGTCTTCGAAGTGCTGGCCACCGCCTGCCCGTCCATCGCGGGCTATCTCTCCATCCACAACATGGTCGCCTGGATGATCGACCGGTACGGCGACGATGCGCAGCGCGCCCGTTGGCTGCCCGGCCTGTGCTCGATGGCCGACCTGGGCAGCTACTGCCTGACCGAGCCGGGCGCCGGGTCGGACGCGGCGGCGCTGCGCACGCGCGCGGTGCGCGACGGCGGCGACTACGTGCTGACCGGCGTCAAGCAGTTCATCTCCGGCGCCGGAACCTCACAGGTGTACGTGGTGATGGCCCGTACCGGCGAGGACGGCCCCGGCGGCATCTCGGCGTTCCTCGTGGAGCGCGACGATCCGGGGCTGTCGTTCGGCGCCAACGAGAAGAAGATGGGCTGGAACGCGCAGCCCACCCGGCAGGTGATCCTCGACGAGGTGCGCCTCCCCGCCGACCGGCGGCTGGGTGCGGAGGGCGACGGATTCCGCATCGCGATGAGCGGGCTGAACGGCGGCCGCCTCGGCATCGCCGCCTGCTCGCTCGGCGGCGGGCAGAGCGCGCTCCACGCGGCGCAGGCGTACCTCGCGGACCGGGAGGCGTTCGGAAGCCGGCTGCTGGAGGCGCAGGCGCTGCAGTTCCGGCTCGCCGACATGGCGACCGAGCTGGCCGCCGCCCGCGCGCTGGTGCGGCAGGCGGCCGAGGCGCTGGACCGGGCGGATCCGCAGGCGCCGCAGCTGTGCGCGATGGCCAAGCGGTTCGCCACCGACACGGGCTACTCCGTCGCCGACCGTGCGCTGCAACTGCACGGGGGCTATGGCTACCTGAGCGAGTACGGCATCGAGAAGATCGTCCGCGATCTTCGGGTGCACCAGATCCTGGAAGGGACGAACGAGATCATGCGCGTGATCGTGGCCCGCGGGCTGACCGGGGCGAAGACCGGCGGCACCCGCGCCGGGGCGGGGGCCGCCCGATGACCGACGACTCCGTACTGCTGCGGACCGAGGGCCGCACGGCGTACCTCACCCTCAACCGGCCGAAGGCCCTCAACGCCCTCGACCATGCCATGGTGCGCCGGATCTCCACGGCCCTGGACGCGTGGGAGCACGACCCCGCGGTGGAGACCCTGGTGATCACAGGTGCGGGCGAGCGCGGCCTGTGCGCGGGCGGCGACATCCGCGCCATCCACGCGGACGCGCGGGCCGGCGACGGCGCGGCCTCCGCCGCGTTCTGGCGCGACGAGTACCGGCTCAACGCCCGTATCGCGCGCTACCCCAAGCCGTACGTCGCCGTCATGGACGGCATCGTGATGGGCGGCGGCGTCGGCGTCTCGGCGCACGGCAGCGTACGGATCGTCACCGAGCGCTCCAAGGTCGCCATGCCCGAGACCGGCATCGGCTTCGTACCGGACGTCGGCGGCACCTACCTGCTGGCGCTCGCGCCCGGGGAACTGGGCACGCACCTGGCGCTCACCGGGGCGCCGGTGGGGGCCGGGGACGCGCTGCTGTGCGGGCTCGCCGACCACTTCGTCCCGTCGGAGCGGGTGCCGGGGCTCCTGACGGACCTCGCCGCCGACGCGGTGCCCGAGGTACTGCCCCGGTACGTACAGGAAGGGCCCGAGGGCGAACTGGCGGCCCACCGCGAGTGGATCGACCCCTGCTACGCGGCCGGCACCGTCGAGGAGATCGTGGACCGGCTGCTCGGCAGCGGCGTCCCGGAGGCCAAGGAGGCCGCCGAGACGATCCTCGCCAAGTCCCCCACCTCGCTGAAGGTGACCCTGGCCGCGCTGCGCCGGGCCCGCGGCCTGGGGCCGCTGGAGCGGGTCCTGGACCAGGAGTACCGCGTCTCGTGCGCGGCGCTGACCGCGCCGGACCTGGTCGAGGGCATCCGCGCACAGGTGATCGACAAGGACCGCGCGCCGCGCTGGTCCCCCGCCACCCTCACCGAGGTCACGGACGAGGACGTGGCCCGGTTCTTCGCCCCGCTCGGCGCCCGCGAACTGGGGCTCGCCGACGGGGCCGCCACGCAGGAGGTGCCCTGGTGAGCACGGAGACACCGCAGGGGAACAGCGAACCCGCCACCGTCGCATTCATCGGCCTCGGCAACATGGGCGGCCCGATGGCCGCCAACCTGGTCAAGGCCGGTCACCGGGTGACCGGTTTCGACCTCGTACCGGAGGCACTGGCGGCGGCCGCCGACGCCGGTGTCGAAGCGGCCGCCTCGGCGACCGCCGCCGTGACGGGCGCGGACGTGGTGCTCACCATGCTGCCCGCCGGCCGGCACGTCCTGGCCCTCTACCAGGACGGCGGGCTGCTCGCGGCGGCCCGCCCCGGCACCCTGTTCGTCGACTGCTCGACCATCGACGTGGCCGACGCCCGCGCCGCCCACGAAGCCGCCGTACGCGCCGGCCACCAGGCGCTGGACGCACCGGTCTCGGGCGGGGTGGTCGGGGCCGAGGCCGGCACGCTGACGTTCATGGCGGGCGGCGGCGAGGCGGAGTTCGCGCGCGCCGAGCCGCTGCTCGCGGCGATGGGCAAGAAGGCGGTGCACTGCGGCGCGGCGGGCGCCGGGCAGGCCGCGAAGATCTGCAACAACATGATCCTCGGCATATCGATGATCGGCGTCAGCGAGGCGTTCGTCCTCGGGGAGAGTCTGGGCCTGTCCCACCAGGCCCTGTACGACGTGGCGTCCACCGCCAGCGGTCAGTGCTGGGCCCTGAGCGTCAACTGCCCCGTGCCGGGCCCGGTACCGGGCAGCCCCGCCAACCACGGCTACCGCCCCGGGTTCGCGGCGCCGCTGATGGCCAAGGACCTGGGCCTGGCCGCCAACGCGGTCCGCGCCGCCGGTGTGGACGCGGAACTCGGCCTGCGCGCCGCCGAACTGTACGCGGCGTTCGCCGAGGGCGACGGCGCGGCCGAGGACTTCTCCGGCATCGTCCGCACCATCAGGCAGCGCTCCGGCACCGTCACCGGCCCCACCACTGAGAACGGGAAAACCACCGCATGACCGACACCACCACTCCCGTGGACTCCCCTACCCACCCGTACGAAACGATCCTCGTCGAGCGCACCGGCCGCACCGCCACCCTCACCCTCAACCGCCCCAAGGCACTCAACGCCCTCAACCTCCAGGTGATGACCGAGGTCGTGGCGGCCACCGAGGAACTGGACCGCGACCCGGACATCGGCTGCATCATCATCACCGGCTCGGCGAAGGCGTTCGCCGCCGGAGCCGACATCAAGGAGATGCGCCCGCAGTCGTACATGGACATGTACCTCAGCGACTGGTTCACCGCCTGGGACCGCCTCGGCGCCCTGCGCACCCCCACCGTCGCGGCAGTGGCCGGGCACGCGCTGGGCGGCGGCTGCGAACTGGCGATGCTCTGCGACATCCTGCTCGCCGCCGACACCGCCGTCTTCGGCCAGCCCGAGATCAAACTGGGCGTCATCCCGGGCATCGGCGGCTCCCAGCGCCTGACCCGCGCCGTCGGCAAGGCCAAGGCGATGGAACTCTGCCTGACCGGCCGCACCATGGACGCGACGGAGGCCGAGCGGGCGGGCCTGGTCTCGCGGGTGGTACCGGCCACCGACCTGCTGACCGAGGCCCGCACCGTCGCCGGACAGGTGGCGGCGATGTCCGCACCGGTCGCCATGATGGCCAAGGAAGCCGTCAACCGCGCCTTCGAAACCACCCTCGCCGAGGGCGTCCGCTTCGAACGCCGCCTGTTCCACGCGGTGTTCGCGACGGCGGACCAGAAGGAGGGCATGACGGCGTTCGTGGAGAAGCGGGCGGCGGAGTTCACTCACCGGTGAGCGTCCTCGGGGCCCGCCGCGCCGGGGCGGGCCCCGACCACCGGATACGGCACATGCGTCCGCCGGTCCGGGTCGACGGCGAGGCGGCCGCCTGCCGGGGGCCGGGCGCGCTGGGCGCAGTCGCGGCGTTCGCAGAGGCGGCAGCCGAGGCCGATGGGGGTGGCTGCTCGGGGGTCGTCCAGGGCGATGCCTGCCGCGTAGACAAGGCGGTGGGCGTGGCGGAGTTCGCAGCCGAGGGCCACCGCGAAGTCGGCGCGGGGGGCATGGTGGCCGAAGCCGCCGCGGGTCACGGTGCGGGCGATCCAGAAGTGGCGTTTGCCGTCCGGCATCTCGGCGACCTGGGTGAGGACGCGGCCGGGGGCGGCGAACGCCTCGTAGACCGTCCACAGGGGGCAGGTGCCGCCGAGACGGGAGAAGTGGAAGTCGGTGGCGGACTGGCGTTTGGAGATGTTGCCGGCCCGGTCCACGCGCAGGAAGGCGAAGGGGACACCGCGCCGGCCGGTGCGCTGGAGGGTGCTGAGGCGGTGGCAGACCGTTTCGAAGCCGACGCCGAAGCGGGCCTGGAGGAGTTCGATGTCGTAGTGGAGTTCCTCGGCGGCCGCGTGGAAGGCGGTGTACGGCATGAGGAGCGCGCCCGCGAAGTAGTCGGCGAGGCCGATGCGGGTGAGGGCGGCGGATTCCGGTGAGGAGGGGTGGGCGGTGGCGGTGAGGGTGTCGAGGAGGCCGGGGTGTTCCAGCAGGGCGAGCTGGGTTGCCAGTTGGAAGGCACGGCGGCCTTCGGTGAGCCAGGGCGAGAGGAAGAGCAGGCCCGCTTCGGGGTCGTAGCGGCGGACGTCGGGGGACCGGCCGGGGGCGGCCTGGACGACCCGTACGCCGTGTCGTTCGGCGAGGCGCGCGGTGAGGGCGTCGGCCGCTCGGGCGGGGCGCAGGCCCAGTTCGGCTGCGGTGTGCTCAGCGGCGGTGTCCAGCGCGTCGACGTGGTTGTGGTGGGCGTGGAAGAAGTCCCGTACCTCGTCGTGCGGTTCGGCGGGCGGCAGGACGGTGGGGTCGTCCGGCCCGGCGAGGGCTGCGGCCTGTTCGGTGGCGTAGCGGTAGCGGCGGTGCAGGGCGACCAGGGCGCGGGCCACCTCGGGGTGGTCGCGGGCGACCTCGGCGATCTCCTCGGCGGGCGGCGGGGTGCCGCACGCCTCGTCGCCGAGGGCGGCGCGCAGGTCGGTGGTGAGGCGTTCCTCGTCGGCCTCCGAGAAGTGCTCGGCGTCGACGCCGAGGACCTCCGCGATGCGCAGCAGGACGGGGGCGGTGAGCGGACGCTGGCTCTGTTCGATCTGGTTGAGGTAGCTGGTGGAGATGCCCAGCGCGCGGGCGAGCTGCACCTGGTTGAGGCCGTGTTCGCGGCGGAGCCGGCGCAGCTTGGCGTGTGCGTAGATCTTGCGGACGGGCGGTCGTGGCATGCGGCTGGTCCCTTCGTCGCGTGCGCCGTCGTTCCGTCGCCTGCTGCGAACGTAGCATTCGCAGGTTTCGCCGGTCGGCGGTCCGGGACGGGAGGAAATCCGCAGGATGGAGCGGTCGCGGCGGGGCCCTCGGCGGGGCAGGCTCGGCAGCGTGGGACGCCGTGTCCCGCAC
Organism: Streptomyces paromomycinus; assembly: GCF_003865155.1. Taxonomy (NCBI): domain Bacteria; kingdom Bacillati; phylum Actinomycetota; class Actinomycetes; order Kitasatosporales; family Streptomycetaceae; genus Streptomyces; species Streptomyces paromomycinus. Next base: position 2,378,059 of record NZ_BHZD01000001.1, read on the forward strand.
CGTCTCCGAGGAGTCCCGTGATCGACCATCAGGTACGTGTCCACCCCAGCGCCGGCCGGCTGCCGCGCGAGGAGCAGCTGGCCTGGAAGCTGGCGGCCGTCGCCACCGGCACCCAGGACGCACCGGACCTCGACCCGGACGCGGCGGCGACGGCCGCCGACCGGATCGTCGACAACGCCGCGGTGGCCGTGGCCTCGCTGCGCCGCCGCCCGGTGGCCGTGGCCCGCGCCCAGGCCAGGCCGCATCCGGGCGCGCCCGGTGCCGCGGTCTTCGGTGCGGGCGGTCTGCGGGTCTCGCCCGAGTGGGCGGCCTGGGCCAACGGCACCGCCGTACGGGAGCTGGACTTCCACGACACGTTCCTGGCCGCGGACTACGCCCACCCGGGCGACAGCATCCCGCCGCTGCTGGCCGTCGCCCAGCACACCGGGCGCGGCGGCGCCGACCTGCTGCGCGGCATCATCGCCGCGTACGAGGTGCACGTGGCGCTCGTACGGGGCATCTGCCTGCACCGGCACCGTATCGACCATGTCGCCCACCTGAGCGCGGCGCAGGCGTGCGGCATCGGTGCGCTGCTGCGGCTGCCGACGGAGGTGGTGTACCAGGCCGTACAGCAGGCGGTGCACACGACGACCGCGACGCGGCAGTCCCGCAAGGGCGAGATCTCCAGCTGGAAGGCGTTCGCCCCGGCCTTCGCGGGGAAGACCGCGATCGAGGCGGTGGACCGGGCGATGCGCGGCGAGGGTTCGCCGTCGCCCGTCTACGAGGGCGAGGACGGGTTCCTGGCGTGGCTGCTGGACGGCCCGGAGGCGGTGTACACGGTCGGCCTGCCGGAGCCCGGTGAGGCGCGGCGCGCGATTCTCGACACGTACACCAAGGAGCACTCCGCCGAGTACCAGGCGCAGGCCGTCATCGACCTGGCGCGGCGGCTGCGGGAGCGGACCGGGCCGCTGGAGAAGGTGCGTGGCATCGTGCTGCACACCAGCCGTCACACGCATCAGGTGATCGGCTCCGGGGCCGGCGACCCGCAGAAGTACGATCCGCGCGCGAGCCGCGAGACGCTGGACCACTCGGTGCCGTACATCTTCGCGGTGGCGCTGGAGGACGGCGGCTGGCACCACGAACGCTCGTACGCGCCCGAGCGCGCCGCGCGGCCGGAGACCGTGGAGCTGTGGCGGAAGATCAGCACCGTCGAGGACCCGGAGTGGACGCGCCGCTACCACGATCCGGACCCGGAGCGGCGCGCGTTCGGCGGCCGGGCCGTGGTGACGCTGGCCGACGGCACGGTGATCGAGGACGAGCTGGCGGTGGCCGACGCGCACCCCGCCGGGGCGCGGCCCTTCGGCCGGGACGATTACGCGGCCAAGTTCCGCACGCTGGCCGAGGGCGTCGTGACGGGCGAGGCGCAGGACCGGTTCCTGGCGGCGGCCCACGGGCTGCCCGCGCTGGACGGGACCGGACTGGACAGGACCGGACCGGACGGGACCGGACTGGACGGCCTCTTCCCCGCCGTGGACGCCGACGCCCTCGCCGCGTACGACGCCACGCTCCCGAAGGGCCTGTTCTGATGCTGCACACCCGCACCACCGCCGCCGAACGGCGCCGTGACCTGCGTACGAAACTCGCTTCCGGGCGGCTGCTGCGCGTCCCCGGCGCGCTCAACCCGCTCTCCGCGAAGCTCATCGAGGACACCGGCTTCGACGCCTGCTACCTGTCCGGCGCGGTGCTCGCCGCCGACCTCGGGCTGCCCGACATCGGACTGACCACCTCCACCGAGATCGCGGCCCGCGCCCAGCAGTTCACCAGGGTCACCGGCCTGCCCGCCCTCATCGACGCCGACACCGGCTTCGGCGAGCCGATGAACGCCGCCCGGACCGTCCAGCTGATGGAGGACGCCGGACTGGCCGGGCTGCATCTGGAGGACCAGGTGAACCCCAAGCGGTGCGGTCATCTGGACGGCAAGGCGGTGGTGGAGCGCGAGGAGATGGCGCGCCGGCTGCGGGCCGCCGCCGACGCGCGCCGCGACCCGGACTTCCTGCTGATGGCCCGTACGGACGCCCGCTCGGTGGAGGGCTTGGACGCGGCGATCGACCGGGCCCGCGCCTACGTGGACGCGGGCGCCGACGCGATTTTTCCCGAAGCACTGCGCGGCGAGGCGGAATTCGCCGCGTTCCGGGACGCCGTGGACGTACCGCTGCTGGCCAACATGACCGAGTTCGGCAAGAGCCCGCTGCTCGGCGCGGCCACCCTCGAACGGCTCGGCTACAACATCGCCCTCTACCCCGTCACCCTGCTGCGCCTGGCGATGGGCGCCGTCGAGGACGGCCTGCGCACCCTCGCCGCCGACGGCACGCAAGAGGCATTGCTGCCCCGGATGCAGCCCCGTTCCCGCCTGTACGAACTCCTCGGCTACGACCAGTACGCGGCCTTCGACTCGTCCGTCCACGACTTCACACTCCCACCCGGCGACTGACCCGCACGCGCCATCGTCGACATGCAGCAGGCCATCACCGACCCCTCACCGATTCCCGACCCCGAAACCCTCAGAGTCCGAACGGGGAAGGTGAAGGCCCAGGGCCAGATCCTGACGAACGACCTGACGGATACCTTGCCAGGACACGTCCAGGACGTCGATTTTCTGTTGAACTATCTTTTCGAAGCCCTGCGCATGGTCGAACTGCGTTTTTCGCGAAGTGCAGTGAGAGAGGTCTGCTTCAGTCCCTGGAGTGAAGCGGCGACGAATCTCGCGGCGAAACTCCATAACACCGGAGTGGCGGGTACTCTGGCCACATTCGTCGAAGCATCCAAAGGTCTGTGGGAAATTCTGGGGCAGATTGACGACGCCCCCTTCCCTCCCGACAGCACCGCAACCGGATAACCGGTGTACCGCCGCTCGGAACCAAGCCACGGCGATGGCGGCGCGGTAGCGGCCCGGCCACGGCACGCCTGTCCCGCGCCGCAGCCGGTGGCCACGCCGGTATCGTGATCATCGCCCGGACGCCGAGCCTGCACAGGTGGGCACGGGTCGCGCGAGATGAGTAGGCCTTGTCCGCCAGCACCACGTCCGGCCTCGTGCGCGGGCGGCCACGCCGCTGGGGAACGCACTGGCGGGCCATGACCACCTCGCAGGAGGGTGCGTCCCCGGCCTGCCCGGCGGTGAGGACGAACGTCAGGGGGCGACAGCGGGCATCGGCTGCGCCCTTGTGCTGCGTCAAGGGCCGATGTCCCTCTCGAAGGGGCTCACGGGCGCCGTGGACGGCTCAGCGGGCACGTCCGGATCCGCCGGGACCGGCACCGGGGCCGGAGGCAGCGGGGTGACGCCGGCGGCCTCCAGGCGCTCGCGCTGCCCGTCGGCCACGGCCGCCCACACCTCGGGCTTGCGCCGCCGGGCCAGCCACTCCCCCACGTCCATCCCGGGCACGGTAACGCCGGGCAGGCAGCAGCCCGGACAGGACGGTTCGGCACGCGGGAGTGAAGTCCTGAGGTATCTGCCGGTCCCCGGTGGCGGGCGCCGAGACCGCTGCTGGGCTGGGAGCAGCACCTGCGTCTACCGGCGACGAAAGCAGAGACGATGACCACCCACCCTCCCGGCTCCGAGGCCCCTCGGCCCGCCAGCACCCTCGTGGACCGCGCGAGTGGCAAGGATGCGCCTCCCTATGTGCCGTACTGGCATCCGGGCCCCACACTGCCCACGGGCTGCGCGAGCATCCTGAAGTGGTCGGCGGCCACGGACGTGAACGCGCCCTTCAACCGCAGCGTCGTTGCGCTGCGCCCGCGTGCGAAGGACCAGGCCCCGGAGCTGCGGGCGAACAGCAGGGCCCGCGCCGGGGAGGGCCGCGTCATGTCGTGTGCACAGTTCTGGGGCACCGGGCAGAACTGGCCCCAGGGCGTCTCGGACCACCGCTACTACGCCTTCAGCCACTGGCAGTATCTGGACGTGCTGGTCTTCTGGGCCGGTGTGGCCGACGCGGGGCTGATCTGCCCGCCCAACGGGCATGTCACCGACGCCGCCCACCGCAACGGCGTCAAGGTCTACGGCAGCGTCTTCTTCCCGCCCACGGGCGACGGAGGCAACAAAGCGTGGGTCGAGGATTTCGTGCGGACGAAGACCGTCAACGGCACGGTCACCTACCCGGTGACGGACAAGCTGATCGAGGCCGCCCGGTACTTCGGTTTCGACGGCTGGTTCATCAACTACGAAACCCCCACCGATGCGGTGACCGAGGCCGGCCTGCGCGCCGCCCTGGCCTACGCGCGCGCCAAGTCCACCGTGGAATTCACCTGGTACGAGGGCGGCCGCCGCGAACTGACCGGCGCCGGTGACCGCAGGAACGACTTCTACCTGCAGGACGGGAGCAAGAGGGTCTGCGACTCGGTCTTCATCGACTACGGCTGGGACAACGCGGCGATCACGCGGTCCATCGCCACGGCCAAGAAGATCACGCGTGACCCTCTGGACGTCTACTACGGGCTGGAGCTGGTGCGCGACGTCCCCGAGAATCCGGCCCTGGCCCGGCTGGTGTGCCCCGTAGGCGCTTCGCACCGCGGCTCACTGGCCCTGTATGCCGCACACACCGTCTCCAACCAGCCCAAAGAACCCAAGGACGCCTGGCTGGGGCACTTCTACCGCGCCGAGGCGGACTTCTGGACCGGCCCCTGCCACAATCCCTCCGACACCGGCTGGCCCGGCATCGCCGCCCACATCGGCGAGCGCACCACCATTACCTCGCTGCCGTTCGTCACCCACTTCAACGCCGGCCACGGCACCGCCTACCACCACGCCGGAGCCAAGGTGAGCCAGGGCGGTGCCGGCTGGGCCAACCTGTCCCTGCAGGACATCCTGCCCACCTACCGGTGGATCACCTGCTGCACCGGCAACTCCCGCCTGGCCGCCTCACTGGCCTTCGACGACGCCTGGGAAGGCGGCTCCTGCCTGCGTCTGACCGGCGCCCTCGCCCCTCGCTACGAGGCCTGCGTACGCCTTTACCAGACGCAGCTCGCCCTCGCCACGGACACGCAACTCACCGTGCGGGCCCAAACCCCCTCGGATGCCAAGTTCAGCTTTTGCGCCCTGATCGCCCTGGGGGGAGAGCCCACCGACCTGGTGCCCGTCAAGCTCAGCACCACCGACACCAGCGGCTGGAAAACCTACACCGCCGACCTGTCCGCCTACAGCGGGAAGAATCTCGTCCAGCTCGGCCTCAAACTCCACCTGGACCGCAGCGCGCCCACCGACCTCGCCTACGACATCAAGGTCGGCCAGATGGCCCTGCACAACGGCACCTTCACCGCGCCCCCGCCACCGACCGGCCTGACCATCGACCACGCCACCGCAACCGGCTCCGACCGCAAGGCCCTGCGCCTGCGCTGGACGCCCCCCGCCGAAACCGGCGCCATCCGCCACTACGCCCTCCACCGCGGCACCGGTACTGCCGCCCACCTCGGTGCCACCCCCAACACCGTCTACTACCTCGACCGGCTCGACAAAGGCAGCGACACCACCACCACGCTCACCGTCACCTCCGTCGGCCTGGACGGCACCCACTCCACCACCGGCGCCACCACCACCCTCACCTGGTGACCGCCGGAAACCGGGGCGCTCGGCGCTGGTGACCAGTACTTCGTGCCAGTGGATGCCGGCCCGGCAGGAGATGCGGTAGGTGATGCTCCGGCCTGCCGCGAGGGACAGCGTCCGGCGGGTGCCCGCGCACTGACCGGCGATGCGCGCACGACCCGCGCCATGGTGGATGAGGGCCAGCTCCAGGAGGCCCTCGCCCGGTGCGGGGCTGACGTGCCGGGGCAGCCTCGTGGTTCGCCGGCCCCGGTGGCGCCACGGCCGGCGAACTCGTGCAAGAAGCCGTCGGGGCCGCGCACCTGCAGGTGGTAGGTGTCGGCCGGGCCTCCGACCGGTTGTGGTCGTTTCTTGACAGTGCGGGAGGCGAGGGCCTTCTCGCCGTCCGACCCAGGCCCGGGGCCGGCATGGAACTTCTTGAAGCATTCGGGCGAGCAGACCATGACCGTCCGCGCGCTGTCGCTCTTCTCCTCCGAGCACTCCGGGATTCCGGTACTTCCGGGCGCCGCCTGCTGTGGGGTCAGGACGGCGGCAGGACCTGGACGCTGAGGATGTCGAGCAAAGGGTCGGAGGCGGACAGGAGCGTGCGTTCGGCGGCGGACAGGTTCGGGAAGTCGGCGCCACCGCACTGGTGGAAGGGACCGCTGACCGGCAGGCCGGCGGAGTTTCCGTCGGCCGTGCCGGTGCTGTGGGCGGTCGCTGCGCTGGCACCGGCTGCGCCGTGGTTGGCGCAGGAGGTGCCGAAGGTGGGTGAGGCGATCGGCAGAATGCCGCCGGCCAGGGCGGGAGCGGCGGTCAGGCCGGTGGCAAGGGCGGTCAGGCCGATCACAGCGCAGGTGCGTCTCATGTTCCGTCAACGATCCGTGTCCCCGGCTGGGCACGCCGACCGGCCTCCGTTGAGTCCTGCTCGGCGCAGCGGCCGGGTCGCCACGCGGAAGAAACTGTGCCGGAAACTGCGGTACGAGCCGGAGACGGCACCGACGCCTTCGAACGCAGGATGTCGTTTCGAAGCGCGCCGTGCGCCGGGTGGAGCTGGGCGCTCGCTCCAGCGTCCCTGGGACATGTCACAGTCTGGAGAACGACGGGTGGCGCTTTCTGCTCTCACCTCTCGCTATTTCAAGAGCAGTTGAAGTTTTGTGGGACCGTCATCCTCCAGGGGTAGTAACTACCCCCGTCGGTCGACCAGTAGACGGTTTGGAACCTTCCTCGCTGGAAAGGCGATCGGCGTTCCTTCTCCCATGAGGACCACTGCCACATCCAATGGGTAATGCCCCAGGAGTCCCTATAGTTCGCCATGTTCTGGTACGGGTTGTCGCGGTTCACCTTCCCGACGTACAGGCCGAACCAGTCACTGTCCGTGCGCCTGTCCCCCGTGTATCCGAAGGTGATGTGCCCGCCATCGCATCTCACGAACGTGCGGATAGGTTCGTCCAGATCGTCCTTCGGCGAAGTGACGGGCGGAGAGGTTTTCGTCCTGGGTGCTGCCGCCGCTCCGGAAGGCGCCTGAATCAGCCCCACCAGGGAAAGGATCGCGATCACCGCACCGATGAATCTGCGCATATTCGCCCCTTCGATGTGCATCCTGGAGCCAAGGTAAATGAGCCGCCTTGGAATGGGCATACCTCGCAGGGGTGACAGCGCAACCCGATAAGCGCACGATCCTGATCGGCGGTGCCGCGCGACCTGCCCGGGCCGGGGCGGGAATGCCCCGTGCGGCCGCACGCTCCTGCCGAGCCGCAGCGTGTGCGCTCGCCACCGGATCCAGGAGTTCGCCGGGGCGGTGGCCTCCTGGCTCTTGGACGTCCAGGCGCACGCCACACCCGAAGACGTGAGCATGGCGGACCGCTCGGCGCTCGTGGCCGCCGTCGCCCGGCACAAGTCCGCCTGCCGACCCTGGCCGGCGCCGTTCGCCCGTCGGTGCCGTTCCAGACCACGGCCACCAGCCAGATGGGGAACCAGCGCACCTTCTCCGGCAGGGCGGGAGCGCTCACCAGCCAGAAGACGGGCAGCGCGATGAACGGCAGACAGCAACACCAACCCTTCCCGGAAGGGGCAGCGGGCTGCGGCGTCGAGTTCGTGGACATCCCGAGAAGGTAGGCGGTGCCCACGACGTGCGCATGAGTATCCGTACCCATCCGCCCGATTCCGCCGTACCCGCGCACCGAAGGGAGATCGCGGCCGTTGTCGTGTCGGTGCACGGAGAGGCTCTCCGTGGTGATGCCTCTTTCGGGCCACGCTCTTGCGCCGTCTCCGGATTGACTCGATCTGCACCACCGAAGTGGCCACGCGGCGGACAACGGATACATGGGTGTGTCGAGTTTCCCCCGTGGCGGCAGTGTGTGCGCGAATCAGCCCGGACTGCGTGATTGTTGTGTGCAAAACCATCCGCCTCGCGTGGCAGGTTCAGCGCAGGTGAGGCGGCCTCACTCACGGGCTGCGCACAGTGCGGCTGTTGGCCCGGGAGAGGACGGTCATGGCCAGTTACTGTCCCGGGGGTCTGAATGGCGCTTCGACGGGAACAACGCATGCATACGGAAACTTTCCGCGGCCAAATCGAACAGTACGGTCACGAAGACTGCGCGCCGGGCCGATTCCATTACGTAACACATCAGTCGGTGCGCGTGCGCCCAGAGTAAGGAGGTCGGCCCATGCCTGCCACCGAGTTCATCGAAAGGGTCGGCCTCAATGTGTCCGACCATCTCAGCGCCAATGAGTTTCTCTCCCTGGCCCGGGAGAAAGGAATCGGAAAAGAGCATCTGCAGCGGTTTGCGCTCGCCGAGTTCCAGTCCCAGGAGGCCGAGTTCACCGCGTACGGGTTGCTGTTGTCGCGGTTCCCGCACGAGGTGCCCGGTGGGTTCTTCTCGTTTGTCGGGCACGAGTTGATGAAGGCGCGGCACCGGATGGTCAGCGGGCTGGCCCCGGCGCTGGGCATGTCGCCGGACGAGATGCGCCGCATGCCGCGGCTGGAGCCGGTGCGGCGTTTCACGGAGTTCATCTCCTGGGTGGCACTGCACGCAGGAGCCGGGGAAGCGGCTCTGCTGGCCCGAACCGACTTCACCCTGTGGTGCAACACGTGCGCGGTCCTCGCCGACGTGCTGCGCGAGGCGCAGGACACGCCCGTCGAGGCGGTGGCCTACATCGACGCCTACCGGGAGAACCCGCCGGAGGTGGCTGACGGTGTCCTGCAGGTGATCGAGTACGGCCGGGCGCAGCACGAACCGGACGAGTGGATCACCCGGAGCGCGGTGCGGATGGAGCCGGCGCTGCGCGCGTGGTGGCGGGCCGTGGCCACCTCCGGCTGATACGCGGTCGTGGTCGTCGGTGAACGGATGCGGGAGCTGGTATGGGTCGCCCAGTCGGTGGCGTGTCGTTCGCCGAGGAAGACTTCTTCCGTTTCCGCAGCCGCCTGGCGCAGTGCCTGGACGTCCTGCCGCACGTGGTGGGGCATCGTGACTTCGGTGTGCTGCCCGCCATGGTCGGCGCGGAGCTGGAGCTGTCTCTGGTGGGTGCGGACGGGCGGCCGGCCCCGGTGAACACCGCCGTCCGCGCCGGGTTGGACGACGACCGGATCGCCTTGGAGGTGACACGGTTCAACGTCGAGGTGAATCTGACGCCGGTCGCCCTTGCGGGGTACCCGTTCACCGCACTGGCCAGGGAGGCCACGCTGATGCTGGCCCGTATCACCGCGGTGTCACTGCCTCAATACGGGGCACGGGCTGTGCCGATCGGTACGCTGCCCACCCTCCGGGCGGCGGACCTGACGGCGGACGCTCTGACCCCGGAGTCGCGCTTTCACGCGCTGGAGGACGCGTGGGCTCGGCGCCGTACCGCACCGTTCGCCGTGCGCGTAGGAGACGGGGCGCAGGGCGTCGTTGCGGCGGACTCGGTGGCGGTGCAGGGAGCCGCGTGCTCCTGGCAGGTGCATCTGACGGTTCCTCCTGACCGGTTCTGCCGCACCTTCAATGCCGCCCAGATGGCCAGTGGCCCCGCCCTGGCGGCGGCGGGAAACTCGCCTCTGCCGTTCGGGCGCCGCGCGTGGCAGGAAGCCCGTATCCCGCTGTACGAGCACGGCTTCGGTGACCGGCAAGGCCCCGCAAGGCATCGCGTAAGCCGGTCCCGGGTCGGGTTCGGCCCCGCCTGGCTGCGCGGCGGGCCGCTCGCGGCGTTCGAGGACGCGGTGCGCAACTACGATGTCCTGCTGCCCGCCCCCTCTGACGCGGACAGCGACAGCGGGGCACAAGCGCCGTATCCGCCCTTGGAGGAACTGCGGCTGCATCTGAGCACCGTCTGGCCGTGGAACCGGCCGGTGTACGACCCGGCCGGAAATCTGCGGATCGAGTTCCGGGCGCTGCCCTCCGGACCGACCCCGCTGGACATGGCGGCGAACACCGCATTCCTGATCGGCCTCACCTACTGGCTGGCGGCGGGCGAGCGTGACGTGGCGCAATGCCTGCCGTTCGCCCGCGCCAAAGCCAACTTCTACCGGGCCGCCCGTGACGGCCTGGACTGTGCCCTGTGGTGGCCCCCGTGTTCCCGGAAGACCGCTGCTCGCGAGCATCAGGCGGCCGGTCTCGTCAGGCAGCTCCTGCCGCTGGCCCGGGCAGGGCTGCGGCTGGCGGGGGTGGCCGCCGACGAAGCGGACACCTTCCTGCACCTGCTGGATCGCCGGGTCGCCACGGGCCGGACAGGCGCATGGTGGCAGCAGCAGGCCAGCGAAGAGCTGCGGGCCCAGCCCGGCCAGACCGCCGGCGCCCGCGAGCTGGGTGCGCTGACCGGTTGCTACGCGCGGCTGGCGGAGCACAGCGCCCCTGTCCACACCTGGGACCTTCCCACAGTCCTTCGATGGAGACCCTGATGAACGACAGCGCGCCCCCGGCCACGGACTTGCAGGTCGACTTCCCATTCGACTACCCCGCGTTCGTCTGCGCCGACCGGCGCGTGGGGCGGCTGCCCGCCGAGGCTCTGGGCACACGGGTCGCGGTCGTCGGGGCCGGCGGCAGCGGTCTGACGGCCGCCTATGAGCTGATGCGGGCAGGATGCCATCCGGTGCTGTACGAGGCCGAGAGCAGCGCGGACGGGCCCGGCGGGCGCCGTCTGGGCGGGCGTATGGACAGCCGGCGCCTTGACGAGGCGGACAGTGCCGTCGTCGAACTGGGCTGTATGCGGTTCCCCGACTCCGCGACGCTGGTGCGCCAGTACGCGCGCACGTTCGGTGTGCGGCTCGTACCCTTCCGCGACAACTACGCCGCCGGCTGTACCCCGGTGACCGTGCTGGACGTCGACGGCCGGCAGTACCCCGCCCAGCAGATCACTGACCTCTACGCCCTCCACGACGGCTTCCGGGCCGCACACACCCGCTGGCAGAACGCGCTGACGCGCATCGGCCTCTTCCAGCTGCAGCGGGATGTCGCCGCACGGGACCTGGGTGCCGTGCGGCGGCGCTGGTGCGACCTGACGGCGCGCTTCGAACAGTGGTCGTTCTACCGCTTCCTCCGCGATGTCGAAGGCGCGGGTCTTTCCCACGAGCAGGCCCGGCTCCTGGGCACCGCGGGGGTGGGGCCGGTCGCCTGGGACTGTTTCTTCGACCTCAGCATCCTGGAGATCTGGCGCATGCTGCTGTGTACCGAAGGAAGCACCCAGCTCTACGTCCCCCAGGGCATCAGCCGCCTCGCCGAAGGATTCTGGGCCCACCGCACCACCACCGCGCAGGGACACTCCAACAGCCTTGAAGACCTCAACCACGGCACCTTACGGCCTGCCGTGCGCGCCTTGGACGTCGCCGCGGACGCCGCCGGGGGCGTCGTGGCGCACAGTGAGGACGGCCGCAGCGAACGCTTCGCCGCTGCCGTGTTCACCCCGCAACTGCGACTGCTGGAGACGGAGGTTCGACTATGTTCGGCAGACGGCGCCACTCCGGTCCTGGGGCCCCGGATGTGGCGGGCCGTACGCCGGCTGCACTACTTCCAGTCCGCCAAGACCGCGCTCGTCACCCGGCGCCCGTTCTGGGCAGGCACCTCGCTGGACGGTGTCACCCTCACCGACCGGCTGCCCCGCGCCTGCTACACCCTCGACTACGGGCCCGCCCCCGGCCCCGGGGGCCGCCGGGCCGTGCTGGACCTCAGCTTCACCTGGGCCCAGGACGCGATGAAGATCGCACCGTTCACTGTGCAGGAAAGGGTCGCCCTGTTCGTCCGCGACCTGGCCGCCATCCATCCCGGAGCGGCACCGGACCTGCGCGCGCACGCGGCCGCCGACCCGGCGGTCACCGTCTCCTGGGAGGACAGGAGAAACTTCCAGGGGCTGTGCCGCTTCTCCTGGCCGGGCGACCACCCCTACCAGCGCGACCTGTTCTGCCATTTCATGAAGGACTTCACCGGCACGCCGGCTGTGCCGGGCGAACCTCCCAACGCCCTGTTCCTGGCCGGCGACGACACCTCCTGGTCCCCGGGCTGGCTCGACCACGCCCTGGCCTCGGGCCTCAACGCCGCCTGGGGCGTCCTGCGCCAGCTCGGCGCCCGCAGCGAGCCGGGCAACCCGGGCCCCGGCGACGTCTGGAACGATCCCCGCTACGTGCCGATCACCGTGCCCTGACCGGAGCACTCCCCGCCCCGGCCCGCCTGGTCCCGGTCCACCCCCCTGGCCCTCTACCGGAGACACCATGCCCGCATCCCTTGGCCGAGATCTCCTGCTGCGGCCCGACCGCATCTGGGACGCCGTCCAGGACGGCCCCGTCGAGGAACAGACCGTCCTGGTACGTGACGGCCGCATCGCCGCAGTCGGCCACCACCTCACCGCCACAGCGCAGACGGACACGGTGGCCATGCCCGGCTGCACCCTCATGCCCGGCCTTATCGACTGCCACGTCCATCTCCTGGACGAGACGGCCGAGACGGCACCGTCCGCTTACCAGACCCTCACCGCCGTCCCCGCCCTGCGCACCCTGCTGCACCACGGCTTCACCACCGTACGAGACCTGGGCAGCGCCCACCTGCCCCTGAACGTCTCACTGCGCCGGGCGGTGGAGGACGCACTGATCGAAGGCCCCCGCATCATCGCCGCACCGAACATCCTCTCCCCGCCCGGCGGACACAGCGACAAAGCACCCGAACTCGCCCAACGTTACGGACACCGGATCGGCACCCTGGCCGACGGGGAGCACGAACTGCGCCGCGCGGTACGCGAACAGTCCCGGGCCGGCGCCGACTGGATCAAATTCGCCGGCAGCGGAGGCTTCACCTCAGCGGTCGCCAGCCCCGACAGCACCTCCTACACCCAAACAGAGATGCACGCCATCACCGCCACCGCCGACGACCTCGGCCTGCCGTGCGCCACCCACGCCCTGAGCGACCGCGCCGTACGACGCGCCGTCGCCGCAGGCGTGCGCAGCGTGGAACACGGCTACTTCGCCACCACCACGACCTACCAGACCATGCAGGAAGCAGGCACCTTCCTCGTACCCACCCAGTACGTACAGACCTACTTCCTCGACCGGCTCGACGACGACAGCTTCTGGGCCCGCGACAGCGCCCCGATGCGCCGCAACTACCGGGCCCACGCCGAGCACCTGCGCGAAGGACTGCAAAGGCCCGCCCGAACCGGGGTCACCATGGCCTTCGGCACGGACGCCGGACTGTTCCCCTACGCCGACAACTGGCGCGAGTTCCCCGCCCTGGTGGCCAACGGATTCTCCCCCCTGCGCGCCCTTCGCTCGGCGACCAGCACCGCAGCCGCCCTGCTCAAACGCCCGGACCTGGGCACCCTCACACCCGGCACGACGGCGGACCTGGTCGCGGTCGAAGGCAACCCCTTCCACGACATCACCGCCACCGGCCGCCCCCGCTACGTCATCCAAAACGGCCACCTCATCACCCCGCACCCCGAAACCACCCGCTGAACACCCGACTGGTGAAGCCGGGGCAGTGGTGCGCAGAGCACCGGGGCTGGGGCGTTTCCGATGGCTCCGACGAGTCCTTGCGGAATGATCTTCATGTGGCACGGGAGACCCTTCAGCAGGTGTTGCCGGACCGGTCACGGGCGCACCCCGTTCATACGAACGGAGGGGAAGACGACGTGCGGGAGCCGGGCCGGAGGGAGGGCGAGATGACCACTGCTGTCGCGGAAGGCGACCGGCCGCCCTGGCCCGCTATGGGATCGTCGACACCCCGCCGAGCCGTCCTTCGACCGCATCGCGGCGCTGGCGGCCCGCTGGTTCGATACACCCATCGCCACCGTGTCCATGGTCGACGCGCACCGGGTGTGGTTCAAGGCGGCCTACGGCCTGGCGGAACTCACCCACACAACCCGCAGTGCGGGGCTGACGGAGGGGCGCTGCTGGCCGGCGGTCCCTACGTCACCACGGACGCCCTGCTCGATCCGGCAGCCTGCACCCAATGCTGCACGCACACCGGGCCCGGATTGCGGCCGACCACAGTCATGTTGATAAAGCACACCGCGTCCGCGGACGGGCCCAGGTGTTGTTTCAGCAGCGGCTGCCGGTCTCCGGGCACCGCGACGGCCACCGGCCCGGCGCTGCGGAGCGGGGACTCACCGCTGCCGGACGGACCGGCCAGCGCCGGCAAGGGCCTCTCGCGGACCATGACCATCAGCTGCTGGATGAGGACGTCTCGGCCGAAGAAGCGGTCCTGGTCACCTGTTTCGTAGCGCGTCGGCCCCGGATACGGCGCCTGGTCGGCGGTGTTCCGGACCATCACGGTGACGGAATCAAAGGACGCGTCATCTTCCCGCCGTGCGACCGTGCTGCTTCGATACCTGACAGCGGCTGGGCGAGGCCGTGCAGGAGTGACGACGCTCCGAAGGAGGACCGCGTGCCGGGATTCGACTTCGTCATCGTGGGCGCGGGGACGGCCGGCTGTGTGCTGGCGGCGAGGCTGTCGCAGGACGTGAACACGCATGTCCTGCTGATCGAGGCAGGTGGCTCGGAGGTGCTGCCCGCGCAGATTTCGCCTCCCGCATGGCCGACCCTGCTCCAGACCCCCGCGAACTGGGGAGACGTCACCGTCGAGCAGGCGGCCACCGGCACCTCCGTACGACTGCCGCGAGGGCGCGGGCTCGGCGGATCCTCGGCGATCAACGGCATGGTCTTCGCCCGCGGCCACCGCTTGGGCTACGACCGGTGGCCCGGCCAGGGCGCCAAGGGCTGGGGCTTCGACGATCTGCTGCCGTACTTCCGGCGCAGTGAGACCGCGGTGGGCCGCGATCCGGCACTGCGCGGGAGCGACGGGCCCCTGAGCGTGGGGCCCGCCGACCCGCCGCATCCGGTCATCGAAGCGTGCCTGGAAGCGGCCGCGGAGACGGGGTACGCCAGGGCCGCCGACATCAGCGGCGGCCTGGAGGAGGGCTTCGGGCTGACGGACCTCAACATCGTCGACGGCAGGCGGCAGAGCGCCGCCGACGCCTATCTCGCGCCGGCCCTGGAGCGGCCCAACCTGAGCGTCGTGACCAACGCCCTGGTGCGACGGCTGCGCATCAGCGGCGGGAGCTGCGTCGGCGTGGAGTACCGCACCGGCACCGACGAGGTGACCGTCGACTGCGCGGGTGAAGTCGTCCTGACTGCCGGTGTCATCGGCTCCGCCCAGCTGCTGCTCCTGTCGGGGATCGGCCCGCAGGCCCATCTGGCCGACGTGGGTGTCACGACCGTCCTGGACCTGCCGGGCGTCGGCGCCGATCTCCACGACCATCCGATCGTCAGCGTCACGTCGAGCGCGGCCCGCCCGCTGCCGCCACGGCGCAACAACCACGGCGAAGCCATCGGTCTCCTACGCAGCGATCCCGCTGTCGAAGAGCCGGACCTCCAGGTCGTCTTCGTCGACCTCCCCTCCCACCCGACCTCGGCCACGGATCCCGAGGACGGTTACACCATCGCGGTCTCCGCGATCCGCCCGTGCAGCCGCGGCACGCTGCGCCTGGCAAGCGACGATCCCGGTGCGGCGCCCGTGCTCGATCCGGGTTTCTACACCGACGAGCGTGACCTGGCGGCGGTCGTCGCCGGTGTGCGGCTCGTCCGCGAGATCGGCCACGCCCCGGCGCTCGCGCCGTGGCGTGGCCGGGAGGTGCTCCCCGGGCCAGACGCACACGACGACGAGGCGTTGCGCGCATTCGTGCGCCGGACCCTCACCTCGTACTGCCATCCGGTGGGCACCTGCCGGATGGGGGCCGATCCCCTCTCTGTCACCGGGCCCGACCTGCGGGTCCACGGCATCGACGGGCTCCGGGTCGCCGACGCCTCGGTGTTCCCGTCCATTCCGTCGGCGAACACGGTCGCCACGGTGTACGCCGTGGCCGAACGCGCCGCGGACCTGCTGCGCGGCACCGACTCCGGAAGGGCATCGTCATCAGCGTGCTGCCCACCCGGCTGACGGAGCGGTCCGCTGAACCCCACCCGCACGAGCTGTCGCCGCACCGCCGGCCCGCCCCGGATACCTTTCTAGTGTCCTGCGCCAGAGATTTGTCGGCAGAACTTGAAATCCGCTGCCCGGTGCCGGCGGTGCAGGGCGCTGATGACCTCGCCGGTGGCGACGCCGAATGCGGCGAACAACGTCGTCAGCCCGTTGGGGGCGTAGTCGTGGGTGCGCCGTTCAGGCATGCCCGGCATCATCGGCAGCACCGGCTGGGACCGGTCCAGTGCCTGGATCTGCGCTTTCTCGTCCACCGACAGCACCACCGTGCCCTCGGAAGGGATGAAGTACAGCCCGACGACGTCGTAGACCTTCTCCACGAACAGCGAGTCCGTCAACGGCTTGAAGGCGTCGGTCAGATACGGCTTGAGCTGGAACTTCCGCCAGATCCGGCCGACGGTGGACTTCGACAGACCACTGTGCTCCGCCATCGACTTCCGCGACCAGTGGGCAGCGTTCTTCGGGATCTCCTCCAGCGTCATGACCACGACCGCTCCTACCCGGTCAACGCTAGTGTCGGCGGCCACCCGCAGCTCGCGGGCGACCGTGACGATCCGCGGTACCTCCGGCCCCGCGCACGCCGGCACGATCCGCGCCCGCAGGCCAACGCCTGGGCGGACGACGCGCGCCGCGGCCGCCGCTCCGGCACCGCCCGCTCGTCCTCGGACGACAGCAACGGTTCCAGCTCCGGACCCCGACGAGGAGCTGACGCGCCGGCAGCGGAGGAAGTCACGCAACTACTGACGATCGACTACTGACGCAGGACACCAGATGCTCGCGGGCACTGGCCGCTGGCCGGGTCCGTCGTAGGAGGCGAGGGGCCGGATCAGCGCGTTGTGGGCGAGCTGTTCGCTGATGTGGGCGGTCCAGCCGGCGATGCGGCTCATCACGAAGATCGGGGTGAAGGTGGGAGTGTCGAAGCCCATCAGGTGGTAGGCCAGGCCGGCTGGGTAGTCCAGGTTGGGGTGGACCCCTTTGCGCTTGATCACGGTGTGCTGGAGGGCGGCGTGCAAGGTGGCCAGGCGGGTGGTCTCCGGGCCGGCTGCCCGCGCGACCAGGCGGTCCAGGGCGTCCTGCATGATGGGGACCCGGGAGTCGCCGTGCTTGTAGACGCGGTGGCCGAAGCCCATGATCTTGCGCTTGGCGGCCAGGGCCTCTTCCAGCCATTCCTCGGCGCGCTGCGGGTCGCCGATCTCCAGCAGCATGTGCATGACGGCCTCGTTGGCGCCACCGTGCAGCGGCCCCTTGAGGGCGCCGATGGCGGCGGTCACCGCGCTGTAGAGGTCGGAGAGGGTGGAGGTGACGACGCGGGCGGTGAACGTCGAGGCGTTGAAGCTGTGTTCGGCATACAGGATGAGGGAGGTCTCGAAGCAACGGACGGTCTCGGGGTCGGGCACGGTACCGAAGCACATGTGGAGGAAATTCTCGGCGTAGCCGAGTTCGGGGCTCGGAGGGATGGGGTCGAGTCCCCGGCGGCGGCGCTGGTCGGCGGCGACCACGGTGGGCAGCTTCGCCAGCAGAGTCAGGGACTTGGCCCGGTTGGCGGTAAGACTGCCGTCGTCCTCGGTGGGGTCCTCGGCGCCGAGGAAGCTGACCGCGGTGCGCAGCACGTCCATCGGGTGGCAGGTCTCGGGCAGCCGGGCCAGCAATGCGGAGGTGGTGCGGTTCGTGGGCCGCAGGGAGCGTTCGCGGGCCTGGAAGTCACGCAGCTGGGCGTCGTCGGGGAGTTCGCCGTGCCACAGCAGGTAGGCGATCTCCTCGAAGGTGTGGTGGGTGGCCAGGTCCTGGACCGGGTAGCCGCGGTAGGTCAGGGAGTTGGTCTCCTGGATGACGGTGGAGATCTCGGTGGTGTCGACGACGACACCGGCGAGGCCGCGGTGGATCGCGGGCGTGGTGGTGGGCATGGGTGACTGCTTTCGCTGGTCAGGTGCCGGGCGGGAAAGTGAAGTCAAAGACGCCGAGTCGAAGGCGGCGCCGTCCTTGACCGAGGAGTTCGTAGAGGCGCGGGCGGGCCTGTGTGCGCGGAAGCAGGGACTTCTGCGGACCGTTCACCAGAGTGATCATCGTTCCGCCTCCGAAGGCGCGGCGCTGCGGGTCGGGACCGTAGTAGCGGCGAGTCCGCTGCGCGTCGGCTCCGGGCCCGATGCCGTGGTGGGTGTGGTGGCTTGGGTGCAGGGCCACCGAGCGCACGTTCTCCAGCGGACCGGCCTTCTCGCGGATCCGTCGAGCCAGGTCGCTGATCGCCTGGCCTCGTTACTCGGCGGAATGCTCCTCGATATATGTGTCGAGGGTTGCGTGCCGGGGGCTCGTCCGGCTCCGGGAGCAGGACGGAATAGTCGGACTGCGGGCCATCGAGCTCCCAGACGAGAGCCGTCCTCGCCTTCGTAGACGGGCGAGGGGACGGTCTCGCCGCGCATCGCCCGGGCCAAGGCCAATTGCCGTCCTGCCCGCGAATGCCGGTGAGTACGCCTTCGAGCCCTTGACTGGCGGGTCGCGGTCGTTCGCGCCGCCTGCTGGACCGCCTGGTACCCGGTCTCCGTCAGCAGCTGCAGCAGGGCACCCCGTCCGCCGACTGCGGCGGCTGAGATTGAAGGTCGTGGTGACGCTGCCGGTGTCCACTTCCTCAACGGCGGTGTCCACGGCCGCGAGCTGGCCCTCGCGCGGCAGCCGCCCGGCGCTGAGGTGAACTCGGACACGGTGCTCGATCACGGGGCTCCTCATGCGGTGTCCGGCGGGTCTGATGTCTTCGAGGTTGCCCGTCCGCCGTCCGCTGGGCCAGCGCGCCAATGTGTGGAATCCGTACGGCGCAGAGCTGCGGGCCTGCGAATACTGCGAACGCCAAGTCCGCTAGCAGGCCTCACGGTTGTCACCTTACGTCCGCTTGCGGTAAGGAGGTGCGCCATGGTCAGAAGGCGGGTCGACCGCGAGACGGCGCGGAAGTCTGCGGCGTGGGCGGGAAGGGTTCTTCTCCGAGGCCGAGCTCACTGTGGACCGTGTACGAGGCGTACTCCGCCCCCTCCGTACGGTTCCTGACCCAGGTGGCCGAAATGCCTTGCCGAAAGCGGTGCTTCCAAGTGACTTGCACCATCACCCGCGGCGGCACCGGGCTCCAGGACCCACGCGCCGAGTGTGCGGTCGCGCTCGGACGCGAACTGCACCGCGCCCACCGACTCGTTGAGGGCACCGTCCTGGACGCACCCTGGCCGCGCCCCCGATCGCCCTCGGCTGCTGCCGGGCTTGCGAACGCCGCGACTGCGCCCACCGGGCACGGTCCCCGCCCGGCGACCGGCCGGCCGTCGCCCCGGGCCCGCGGACCTATGTGCCTTATCCGGTCGAGAGCGACGGTTGCTTGGGCTGTTTCCTCAGGAGGCCCCTCGCGATGACGGCTCGGCAGGGAGGAGAGGGCACACCGCAGGCAAGCTGCCTTGTTCCCTCCGGCTGGGGAAACTGCCACAGCACTCGGTTCGCGTGCCGTCGGAAGCCCGGACCAATGCGCCGCTTCTTCCGACGACTGCTCGTCGACACATGTGCTTCGGCCGGGTCCCGGAACCCGAAGTTGTCCGCTGCTTCGAGAGCTCCCTCATCCTGTACGCGGAAGACAGCTTCAACGCGTCGACGTTCACCGCGCGCGTCGTCACCTCCACCCTCTCCGACCTCTACAGCGCGGTGACCGCCGCCATCGGCGCCCTCAAGGGGCCGCTGCACGGCGGCGCCAACGAGGCAGCGCTGCGGCGCAAGGGCATCCACGCGAACGAACCTGGACTACCCGGCGGGACTGGCCTACCACCTGATGGGCTTCGACATCCCCGCCTTCACGCCGATCTTCGTGAAGAGCCGGGTGGCGGGCGGTCGGTGACGGTGGTGTCGGCCGATGTCGACACCAGCCGGCGCAGGACCGTCATCGTCTGGCCGGCCGCCCGCGCCGGGCTCCGGCCCCACCTCGTGGCTCTCGGGCGCCGGGGTACGGAGCTTTCCCGTCTCGGCCCCGAAGACGTCCTGGATTCCCGTACCCGGGCGCTGCTGAGAGACGGGCTGCGGGAGAACGGTCAGGCTGTCGCTCACCCCTCCCGGTACAGCTCCCGCGCGATGATCGACCGCTGGACCTCGGTGGCCCCCTCGTAGATGCGGGGCGCCCGGACCTCACGGTAGAGGTGTTCCAGGAGGTGGCCGCGGCGCAGCGCGCGGGCGCCGTGGAGCTGGACGGCGGTGTCCACGGCGTGCTGGGCGGTCTCGGTGGCCAGGAGTTTGGCCATCGCGGAGCGCTTGGCGATGTCGGGGGCGCCGCTGTCGTACGCGGTGGCGGCCGCGTAGACCAGGAGGCGGGCGGCCTCGACACGGGTGGCCGTCTCGGCGAGCTGGTGGGAGACGGCCTGGAGGTCCTTGAGCGGGCCGCCGAACGCGGTGCGGTCCGCGGCGTGCGCGAGGGCGGCGTCCAGGGCGGCCTGGGCCATGCCCACCGCGAAGGCGCCGACGCTCGGGCGGAAGAGATTCAGGGTGCGCATCGCGACGCCGAAGCCGCGGTCCACCTCGCCCACCACGTCGTCGCGGGTGACCGGGACGCCGTCGAAGGTCAGGGTGCCGATCGGGTGCGGGCTGAGCATGTCCAGCGGGGTGCCGGACACTCCGGGGCGGTCGGCGGGGACGAGGAAGGCAGTGATGCCTCGGGAGCCCGCGCCGCCGCCGGTACGGGCGAAGACGGTGGCGAAGTCGGCCTCGGGCGCGTTGGAGATCCAGCACTTCTCGCCGGTGAGCCGCCAGCGGCCGGCGCTCGGCGGGCCGTCCGGCTCGGCGGCCAGGGTGAGTGCGGCGGCGTCGGAGCCCGCGGCCGGCTCGCTCAGCGCGAAGGCGGCCACCGCGCGGCCCGCGACCACCTCGGGCAGCCAGCGGTCCCGCTGGGCGGCCGTACCGGACTGGACGACCGGGTACGTGCCCAGGCCCTGGAGTGCCAGCGCGGTCTCGGCCTCGGTCGACTCCTGGGCCAGTGACTCGCGCAGCAGGCACAGGTCGAGGGCGCGTACCGGGCCTTCGGCGGGGAACATCCGGCGCAGCAGGCCGAGTTCGCCGAGTGCGGCCACCAAAGGGCGGTTGACACGGCCGGGTTCGCCGCGTTCCGCCAGCGGACGCAGCCGCTCGGCGGCGAGGGCGCGCAGCTCGGCGCACCACTTGCGGTCCTGCGGTTCCAGCGCGAATGCGGTCACGGGCGGCTCCCTCGTCTCGGGGCCCGGGGTGGCCGGGCGGGTCGCTCGGGGCGGTGCGGAGTGCTGTGAGTGCGGCGGCGCCGGTGGCCTGCGCGATGCGGCCCGCGCCGTCGGACCGTATCGCGCTCTGTTGACTGTCGTCACCGACACGTTACGCTGACGGCGGGCCGGCGCGGCAGTGCACAGCAGTACCCGGACGGCTTCCCGAGCACGTCACCGCCGGGGCGCCGGGCAGGCCCGAGCAAGGTTCCGAGCGTCCCCGCCGTCGTCCGCAAGGGGGCACACCGGCATGGACCTGACGCCTTCGGCGCACATCGACACCTTCACCCGCGACCACCTGCCGCCGGCCGGACAGTGGCCGCGCCTCACGGACCTCGGGTATCCCGGCCGGCTCAACTGCGGCGCCGAACTGCTCGACGCCACGATCGAACGGCTGGGCACCGGCCGTCCGGCCTTCCGGGACGCGTCCGGCACGGTCTGGACGTACGGGGAACTGCGCGACCGGGTGGACCGCATCGCGCACGCCCTCACCGACGACCTCGGTGTGCTGCCCGGCCAGCGGGTCCTGCTGCGCGGCCCCACCACTCCCCTGCTGGCGGCCTGCTGGCTGGCGGTGATGAAGGCGGGCGCGGTGGCCGTGACCGTGCTGGCCGCGCAGCGCCCGCACGAGCTGGCGACCCTCTGCGGCCTGGCCCGGGTGGAACACGCGCTGTGCGACGTGCGGGTGGTCGGGGACCTGGCGGCGGCCGGTGTGCCGAAGCTGCGGATCTGCCCGTACGGCGGGGACGGCCCCGACGACCTGCTGCGGCTCGCCGGGCGGCACCCGGAACCGTACGCGGCGGTGCCGACCGCGGCCGACGACGTCGCGCTGATCGCCTTCACCTCGGGCACCACCGGGCGCCCCAAGGGCTGTATGCACTTCCACCGCGACGTGCTGGCCATCGCCGACACCTTCTCCGCGCAGGTGCTGCGGCCCACGCCGGACGACGTGTTCGCGGGCAGTCCGCCGCTCGGCTTCACCTTCGGGCTCGGCGGGCTGGTGATCTTCCCGCTACGGGCCGGCGCGTCGTCGTACCTGGCCGACTGGGGCGGCCCGGAGCAACTGCTGCGCGACATCGCGCGGCACCGCGTGTCCGTCCTCTTCACCGCGCCGACCGCCTACCGGATCATGCTGCCGAAGCTGCCCGGCCACGACGTCTCCTCGCTGCGCCGCTGTGTGTCGGCGGGCGAGAACCTGCCCGCCGCGACCTGGCGGGAGTGGGAGCGGGCGACCGGGCTGCGCATCATCAACGGCATCGGCGCGACGGAACTGCTGCACATCTTCGTCTCGGCCGCCGACGAACGGGCCCGGCCGGGGACGACGGGCCTGCCGGTGCCCGGATTCGAGGCGCGGGTGGTCGACACGGACGGCCGGCCGGTGCCGGACGGCACGCCGGGGCTGCTCGCGGTGCGCGGCCCGACGGGCTGCCGCTATCTGGCGGACGAGCGGCAGCGGGAGTACGTACGCGGCGGGTGGAACCTGACCGGCGACACCTATGTCCGGGACGCGGACGGCTACTTCAGCTATGTGGCACGGGCGGACGACATGATCATCTCAGCCGGGTACAACATCGCCGGACCCGAGGTCGAGGACGCCCTGCTGCGCCACCCCGACGTCGCCGAGGCGGCGGTCGTCGGGCAGGCCGACGCGGAGCGCGGCCAGATCGTGGTGGCCCATCTGGTGCTGCGTACGGGGGTGCCGCGCGGCGCGGAGACCGTGGCCGGGCTGCGCGCGTTCACCAAGGCGGCCATAGCGCCGTACAAGTGCCCGCGCGAGATCGTCTTCCACGACGCGCTGCCCCGGACGCCGACGGGCAAGCTCCAGCGTTTCCGGTTGCGCGAGGGCGAGGTCGCGGGCGGGGGTTCGGCGGGTGGCGCTGCGGAGGGCAAGGGTACGGGCGGTGCCGCCGTATGACCGGTGGCGTGCGGGGCGCCGGCACGCGATGCCGTCGGACCTGCCGTACTTGCCGCGCCTTCCGTAGCCGTACGTGCCGCGCCTCCCGCACCTGCCGTACCGCGTCCCGGCGGCTGCGGCTACGATCGCGCCCTGAGCGGCCACGGTCCGGCAGCCGTTCGCGCGCGCCCGTGCGTCCCGGGGCCGCGGACCGGAGCACGACAAGGCGGGAAACGACCACGTGAGCGACCTGTACGCGCATGGCACGCCGGGGTCCCTGATCGTCACCTTCTACGGTGCGTACGGGCGCGGCCGGCCGGACGACCCCGGCGGCCCGGACGGCCCCCCGGGCCCGGTGCCGGTCGCCGCGCTGATCAGGCTGCTCGGGGTGCTCGGCGTCGACCCGCCGTCGGTGCGCTCGGCGGTCTCCCGTCTCAAACGCCGCGGGCTGCTGGTCGCCGCCCGTACGGATTCGGGAGCCGCCGCGTACGGGCTCTCGGACGCGGCGCACCAACTCCTGGACGACGGGGACCGGCGGATCTACGGCCGGCCCTCCCCCGGGCCGTCGGGCGGCTGGGTCCTGGCCGTCTTCTCGGTGCCCGAACAGGAGCGGCACAAACGGCACTTGCTGCGCTCGCGGCTGGCCCGGCTCGGGTTCGGCACGGCAGCGCCCGGGGTGTGGATCGCGCCGTCCCACCTGTACGACGAGACCCGGCACACCCTGGACCGGCTGCACCTGTCCCCGTACGTCGACCTGTTCACGGGCGCGCACGCGGGCTTCGAGCCGACCGCCGACGCGGTGGCACGCTGGTGGGACCTGGAGTCGCTGGCCGGCCGGCACCGGGCCTTCCTGGCGGCCCACGAGCCGGTGCTGCGCCGCTGGTCGAGCCGCCGCCCCGTCCCCCCCGAGGCGGCGTACCGCGACTACCTGCCGGCGCTCGACGCCTGGCGCCGGCTCCCCTATGCGGACCCCGGCCTGCCTGCTCCGCTCCTGCCCGAGGACTGGCCGGGTGGCCACGCGGCGGACGTCTTCGGCCGACTGCACACCCGGCTGCGGGCGGCGGGCGCGCGGTTCGTACGGACGGCGCTCGACGGGACGGGCCGGGCGGCGGCCACCGCCTGACGCCCCTGCACGGTCAGCGCCTCCGCTGCTGGGAGGCGGTGCCGGCCATCGGCCGCGGCCGGGCGGCGGCGATGGTGGAGACGACTTCCTTGAACGAACCGCACATACGGGTACCGGCCACCGCGGCCAGCTCGCCGAAGCTGCCCACCCCGTAGGTGACCGCGACCGGTTCCATGCGGGCCGTCACCGCCATCCGCATGTCGCTGACCGTGTCACCGACGTACGCGCTCTCCCAAGGTGCCACCCCCAGGTCGGCGGCGGCCCGCAGCACCATCTCGGGGTGCGGCTTGCCGCGCCGGACCATCTCCTGGCTGATGACGGGGCCCAGCAGGTCCCGGATGCCCAGCACGTCCAGCAGGGCCTCGGCGCCCCGGGTCCCCTTCGAGGTCGCCACGGCCAGTTCGATGCCGTGCGCACGCAGCGCGGACAGTCCGGCGGCCACGCCGGGGAAGAGCAGCCGCGGCCCTTCGCGCAGCACTTCGCACGCGAACAGTTCGCGGTAGCGGCCGATGGCGGCCGCCACCGCGTCGTGGTCCTCCGGCATGCCGAGCAGTTTGCCGAAGGCCGGTCCCGGCGGCTTGCCGATCGCGGCGGCGGCCTGCCGGGGGGTGACCGAACGGCCCTGTTCGGCGGCGACCTTGACCAGCAGCCTGCTGATCGCCGGCAGAGTGTTGGCGAGGGTTCCGTCGAGGTCGAATACGGCGGCCCTGATGGTTTCTCCTACCGCGGCCCGCGCGGCGCCTCCGGGACGTGGCACGGCTCCCGCTGAATCACGCATTGCTCGACACCTTCCGATTTCCTGTGAGCCTTGTGCATCTGTGGGTCCGGTCGCCGTCCGTGACGACGGCGCCGGACGCGGGAAGACGTGCCGACGGCGCCCACCCGGCAAGCGGCGGACGCGCCGGTGCACACCGGTGTCCAGGAGCGGCGTGCCCGCGCCGGAGCGGTCCGCTCCGGCAGAGCCCCCTCCCCTGCCTCGCCTCCGCCAGATTTAAAAACCGTCTGCGCTGTTTGTCAATGCACCCTGCTACGCCGCCCACACCCTGGGACAACAGCCCATGTCCCTGCGGTGACGCTGGAACTGAGGGGAAGTGACACAAACAGCAAACACGTTCACACCACCAGCATCAGAAGACCACTGGAATCACAACAGCCACTCCCTGGTCCATTTTTCGAACCGCATGGTTGGTTTAGTATGTAGAATGCGGTGCGCTCACAGCCGGACTAGAGACAGGACGGACACTGTGCCGACGCAGCATCGAGCGATACAAAGCCGCCAGGCTCTCCTCCGATCGGCCGCCGAGGCCTTCACCGAGAAGGGCGTGCCCGCCTCGGGCATGGTCGACATCAGCCGACGCGCCCGGCTGAGCAAAGGAGCCCTCTACTTCCACTTCGCGTCCAAGGAAGACCTCACCTTCGCGGTACGGGAGGAGGCCCTCGGCGCCCTGCGGATCCTGGAGGACGAACTGGCCCGTGCCCCGCACCCGGCGCCCACCGCCGTACGGGACTTCGCCGTCGGACTGCTGGGCCGGGTGGACACCGACGTCGTCGTACGGGCCGGACTCCAGCTGCGCCCGGAAACCGCGCCGGGCATCGCCGAACCGGAACTCCAACAACGATGGTTCGCCCTCTTTCTGGAGAAGATCACGGCCGACCGGGCAGCCGGGAAACTGCCGCCCGGCGACGACCCGCGGCGCTCCGCGCGGCTGCTCACCGCGCTCGTGGTCGGCCTGCTGCACCTGGGCCAGGAAGACCGTACCTGGTGGGAGAAGGACGTCGTCACGGACCTGTGGGCACAGTTACTGCCCAGCGGGGCGGACACGGTCCCCGGGCCCGTCCCGGAACCGGCCCACTGACCGGCCCGTACGCATCCGGCTCCGTCACAACTCGACCAGCACCGCGCCCGTATGGCAGCCCCGCGTCAGTTCGCACAGGGCCCGCGGTGCCTGGTCGAGACCCCGCACCAGAGTGCGGGCGAAGACCAGGGAACCGTCCCGCAGCCCCCGCCCGAACTCCGCCGTCCACTCCTGGGGCAGGTCGGGATGGTCGACCATCGAGAAGCCGCGCAGCGTGACCCTGCGCGTCACCATCAGCAGCGAATCCACCTCGGCAGGCGCCGACCTGCCCGCGCCGCCGCCCAACTGCTCGGAGAGCGCGCCCACCAAGGCGAACCGCGCGCCGGTACGGGCCACCGCGAGCGCCGCGCGCAGCTGTTCGCCGCCGACCAGGTCGAGCAGGACGTCGATGCCGTCCGGCGCCGCCCGGCGCAGTTGCTCCTCGACCGGCCCCGCGCCGCGGAGCACCACGTCGTCGTAGCCGAGCGCCTCCCGGAGATACGGGGCCTTGTGCGCGGACCCCGTGCTCCCGATGACGCGGGCCGCGCCCAGCCGCTTGGCGATCAGCCCCGCCGTGCTCCCGACACCGCCCGCCGCTCCGGTCACGAACACGGTGTCGTCCGGCCGGACTCGCGCGGCACGGGTCAACGCGCCCCAGGCGGTCGCGCCTTGGGACAGATACGCGGCGGAATCGGGCAGCTCCCCCGGCTCGACGCGCCGGGCCCGGCCCTCCTCCACCACCGCGAACTCCCGCCATCCGTACGGGTGCACCACCAGGTCGCCGGGCACGAACCCGCCGCCGGACGTCTGTACGACCTCGCCCAGGGCCGGCCCCCACAGTGCCTGCCCCGGAACGAAGGACGGCATCGGCAGCTCGGCGTCGGTCATTTTCGAGCACATGGCCGCCGTCACCGTCATGACCCGGTTGCGCACCAGCAGCCGTCCCGGCCCCGCGGCGGGTACCGGCGCCTCGGCGAGCGTGAAGTGCTCCGGCCCGAGGGCTCCCCGGAGGCGGGCGGCGAGCCTTACCTCCCGGTGGGTGGCGGGAACGGACGGTCCCACCGGGGCCGAGGAGGCGGACGGGGCTAACCGGGTGCAGGAGCCCGACGGGACCTCGGGGGCGGACGGGTCCGACGGGCCCTGGGGGGCGGGCGGTTCGGGTGCGGCGTTCGGTGCGGGCACGACGGAACTCCTGTGGGATCGGCGGCTTCCGGCGGGCTCCGGCGGAGGGCCGCCGGCCAGCCGGTTTCAATACCGCATGGTTGGCTTTTTTAACGTGCCGAAAATAGACTGACGGACCGGACTCGTAAGGTTGCCCCCAAGCACGACCCCCCTCGAAGAGCACTCGAAGAGCATACGGAGGACGATCGGTGGTCAAGCAGGAACGCGCAGTGCGCACACGACGTGCCGTCCTCGAAGCGGCGGCCCAGGTCATCGGCACGCGCGGGTACGAGGCGGCCACGATGGCGGAGATCATCCAGCGGGCCGGCGTGACGAAGGGCGCCCTGTACTTCCACTTCGCCTCCAAGGACGCGCTCGCCCGCGCCGTCATCGCGGAACAGACCGACCCCTTCATTCCGCAGGTCACCGACTCCCGGCTGCAGGACGCCATCGACTTCACCCACCAGGTGGCGATCGGCCTGCGGGACGATCCGCTGCTCCAGGCCGGCACCCGGATCGCCGTCGAGACCACGTTCACCGACGAGCCGCTGGTCCCCTACCAGGCGTGGATCGACATCGTCACGACGATGTTCGCCGACGCCAAGGAGAAGGGCGAACTGCTCCCGGCGATCGCGCCGGACCGGGCGGCGGAGTTCTTCGTCTCCGCCTACATGGGGGTGCAGCTCTTCTCGCACGCCGCCTCCAACCGCCTCGACCTGCCCGAACGCGTCACGGCACTGTGGAAACACATCCTCCCCGGGCTGGCCTCGCCGGGCGCGCTGAGCCATCTCGACCCGCACGGCCGCTCGGTACGGACCGCCGCCTGACGCCTCCTCGGGCCGCACCCCCGCACCCGCCGCCGCCCCAGCTCCGCTCCGACCGCCGTCACCCCCTCCCGTACCGGCCGCCACTCTTGGTAAGAAAGCCGGTGCAAGCACTAGAAAACAAACCATCCGGTTTGTATCTTAGGCCGCGTCGGTCCGCCACCGAGGCGCACCCCGTCCGAGCGGAGTGCGCCGCTACCAGGGAGGGAACCCGCATGGCCAGCGCCACGCTCACCGCGCCGTCCACCGCAGCAGACCACCGTCCGTCCGCCGGACGGGAGCACCGCAGCCTCTCGGACCTGCCGCCGCTGACGACGACCGTGCCCCGGCAGTACGTGCACCGGACCGCCGTGTCCGAGGTGTTCCTGACCGGCTGGCGCCGGGCGGGGTCCGGCGCCTGGGTGGTGAGTGCCCAGTGGCCGCGGGCGCACAGTTTCTACGGCCCCGTCGACGGTCTGCACGACCCGATGCTGCTCGTGGAGACGATGCGGCAGGCGAGCATCCTGCTGGCCCACGTGGCGCACGGGGTACCGCTCGACCACCCGATCATCTGGCAGGACCTGCGGTATTCCGTCAACCCCGAGGCGCTGCGCGTCACCGGCGCACCCGCCGAGACGGAACTGCACATCACCGACCACGCGCTGCTGTACCGCGGCAGGCGGCTGGCGGGCGCGCGACTGCGGTTCCACGTCCTGCGCGACGGCGCCGAGCTGGCCACCGCCGAGCTGCACTTCGCCTGTCAGACCCCCGCCGTCTACCGCCGCCTGCGCGGCGAGTACAGCGACCTCCAGCGGGCCAACGCCCGCACCCTGGACCTGGCCGAGCCGGTCGCGCCCCGCCTCGTGGCACGCGACCGCACCAACGACGTGGTCCTCTCCCCCACCGGCCGTGCCAACCGCTGGCAGCTGCGGGTGAACACCGCGCACCCGGTGCTCTTCGACCACCCCGTGGACCACGCCCCGGGCATGCTGATGGTGGAGGCCGCCCGGCAGGCCGCGCACGCCGCCGCCGGGCCCGGCTTCTCGCTGCCCGCCGACATGGAGTGCTCCTTCCACCGCTACGGCGAACTGGACGCCCCGTGCTGGGTCGAGGTGACCCCCGGCCACGACGGGCGGGGCCGCCGCCTCCTCGACATCGACATCCAGCAGAACGGCCGGTCCGTCTTCACGGCCCGCACCGCGAGCCGGTCCACCGCCGGCCGGTCCACCCCTACCGGCTGAACGCTCAGCCCAGCGTCAGCCGCGGCTTCGGCGCGTCCGTACGGCCGGTGGGCGGGGTGCGGCTGCCGGCGCGGTACGGCAGGGGCCACGTCGCTCCCGGTCCGGTGTAGCCCTGTTCGGCGGCCGCGTGCAGGGTCCAGTGCGGGTCGTACAGATGGGGGCGGGCCAGGGCGCACAGGTCGGCGCGACCGGCCAGGACCAGGGAGTTGACGTCGTCCCAGGAGGAGACGGCGCCCACCGCGATCACCGGGACGCCCAGGCGGTTGCGGATGCGGTCGGCGAAGGGCGTCTGGTACGAGCGGCCGTACTCGGGCTGCTCGTCGGGGACGACCTGGCCGGTCGATACGTCGATGGCGGCGGCCCCGTGCGCGGCGAAGGCGCGGGCGATCTCCACCGAGTCCTCGGCGGTGGTGCCGCCCTCGGCCCAGTCGGTGGCGGAGATCCGTACGGTCATGGGCCGCTCGGCGGGCCAGACGGCGCGTACCGCGTCGAAGACCTCCAGCGGGAAGCGCAGCCGGGCGGCGAGGTCGCCGCCGTACGCGTCGGTGCGCCGGTTGGTGAGCGGGGAGAGGAAGCCGGAGAGCAGGTAGCCGTGGGCGCAGTGCAGTTCGAGGAGGTCGAACCCGGCGCGGGCGGCCGACCGCGCGGACCGTACGAACTGCTCGCGGATGCCCCCCAGCTCGGGCTCGGTCAAGGCGTGCGGTATCTGGTTGACGCCGGGGCGGTACGGCAGCGCGGAAGGCGCCACGAGCGGCCAGTTGCCGTCGGGCAGCGGCTGGTCGATGCCGTCCCACATGAGGCGGGTGGAGCCCTTGCGGCCGGAGTGGCCGAGCTGGACGCCGATGGCGGTGCCGGGTGACCGGCCGTGCACGAAGTCGGTGACCCGGCGCCAGGCCGTCTCGTGTTCCGGCGTGTACAGGCCCGTACAGCCGGGGGTGATACGGCCCTCGGGGCTGACACAGACCATCTCGGTCATCACCAGCCCGGCACCGCCGAGCGCGCGGGCGCCGAGGTGGACGAGGTGGAAGTCGCCGGGCGTGCCGTCGCCGTCGGCGGAGTACATGTCCATCGGGGAGACGACCACCCGGTTGCGCAGGGTCAGGCCGCCGAGCCGGAACGGCGTGAACATGGGCGGGGTGCCGTCCGGGACCCCGGCCTCCTCCTCGACCGCCGCGACGAAGTCCGGGTCGCGCAGCCGCAGGTTGGCGTGGGTGACGCGGCGGCTGCGGGTGAGCAGGTTGAAGGCGAACCGGCGGGGCGGCTGGTCCACGTACTCCGCCAGTTCCTCGAACCAGGCGAGGCTGGCGCGGGCGGCCCGCTGGGTGGAGGCGACGACCGGCTGCCGCTCGGCCTCGTACGCGGCCAGCGCGGCGGGGAGATCGGGCTGCTCCGCCAGGCAGGCGGCCAGCGCGAGGGCGTCCTCGACGGCCAGTTTGGTGCCGGAGCCGATGGAGAAGTGGGCGGTGTGCGCGGCGTCGCCGAGCAGCACCGTACGGCCGTGCGACCAGCGCGCGTTGACGACGGTACGGAACGCGGTCCAGGCGGATTTGTTGGAACGCAGCGGGCGGCCGCTCAGCGCGTCGGCGAAGACCTTGGCGCACCACTCGGCGGACTCCCGCTCGTCGCAGCGGTCCAGGCCGGCCCGGCGCCAGACCTCCTCGCGCATCTCGACGATGACGGTACTGGCGCCGTCCGGGTGCTCCGGCCCGGAACCCGCCCGGGCGTACGGGTAGCCGTGCAGCTGGACGACGCCGTGCTCGGTCTCCGCGATCTCGAAGCGGAACGCGTCGAGGGCGAAGTCGGCGGCGAGCCAGATGTAGCGGCAGCGGTGGGGGGTGACGCGCGGGCCGAAGACGTCGGCGTGTGCGGCGCGGGTGAGGCTGTGCACGCCGTCCGCCGCGATCACCAGGTCGTGTCCGGCGGCCAGCTCGGCGGCGGGCGGGGCCTGGGTACGGAAGTTCAGCCGTACGCCGAGGGCGCGGCAGCGTTCGTGGAGGATGCGCAGCAGTGTACGGCGGCCGAGGGCGGCGAAGCCGTGCCCGCCGGAGGTCAGGGTACGCCCGCGGTGCACGATGTCGATGTCGTCCCAGCGGACGAACTCGCGCTGGAGCGCACGGTAGACCTGCGGGTCGGCGTGTTCGATGCCGCCGAGGGTCTCGTCGGACAGCACGACGCCGAAGCCGAAGGTGTCGTCGGGGGCGTTGCGCTCCCAGACGGTGACGTCGCGGTCCGGGTCCAGGCGCTTGAGGAGGGCGGCGGCGTACAGGCCGCCCGGGCCGCCCCCGACGACGGCCACCTTCCGGGCGGCCACCCCTATTTCCCCTGCCACTTCGGGGGCCGCTTCTCGGTGAAGGCGGCGTGGAACTCGGCGTAGTCGGCGCTGTTCATCAGCAGCGCCTGGGTGGCGGCGTCCATCTCGACGGCGGCGCCCAGCGGCATGTCCAGTTCGGCGGTGAGCAGCGCCTTGGTCTGGGCGTGGGCGAGCGCGGGCCCTTCGGCGAGCCGCTGGGCGAGGATGTGCGCCGCGGCGTCCGCGCGGCCCTCCTCGGCCAGTTCGCTGAGCAGGCCGATGCGTTCGGCCTCGGGGGCGCGGACCGGTTCGCCGAGCATCAGCAGCCGGGTCGCGTGGCCGAGGCCCACCACGCGCGGCAGCAGGTAGGCGGCGCCCATGTCGCCGCCGGAGAGGCCGACCTTGGTGAAGAGGAAGGCGAAGCGGGCCGAGGGATCGGCGACGCGGAAGTCGGCGGCCAGGGCGAGCACGGCACCGGCGCCCGCCGCGACGCCGTGCACCGCGGCGATCACGGGGAACGGGCAGTCCCGTACGGCCCGGACGACCTGACCGGTCATCCGGTTGAAGTCGAGGAGCTGCGCGGTGTCCATGGCGAGCGTGGCGCCGATGATCTCCTCGACGTCCCCGCCGGAGCAGAAGCCACGGCCTTCGCCGCCGAGGACGAGGGCACGCGCCGACCGTTCCCTGGACAGCTCGGCGAGCAGGTCCCGCAGATCGGCATACGCTTCAAAGGTCAGCGCGTTGAGCTTGTCCGGGCGCGCGAGGGTGACGGTGACGATGCCGTCTTCCCTGGTCACGCGGATGTGCTGCCATGCGTCGGTGGTACGGGCGGAACCTGTGAACGGGCTCATCGGGCAACTGCCCCCTTCAGCCGGACGGCTGGTGCAGACACGCAATCGCGCTTCGAAGTTATCACCGTTGTGTGACCGTCGTCATGAGTGCGCGATATCCGGCCGGTGGCGTCGGAGGCGGGCGCCGAGGGTGGGCGCGGGGTGTCAGCCGAGCGTGTCGTGGCCGGTCACCGAGGTCGGGCGGGTGTCGCCGGACCCGGCGGCCGGGGGCCCGGCAGCACCCCGGCCCAGCCGGGAGTTCCGCCGCCCGTACAGCGCGTAGACGAGCGCGCCGACCACCAGGAACCCGGCGAACTGGAGCCAGGTCGCCGGTCCCGTCCCGTAGATCAGGTAGGCGCAGAAGGCGATGCCGAGCACCGGGCTGAGCGGGAAGAGCGGCACCCGGAAGCGGCGCGGCAGGTCGGGGCGGGTGCGGCGGAGCACCATGACGCTGACGTTGACGACGGCCATCACGGCGAGCGTGCCGATGGTCGTCAGATTCATCACGACGTCCAGCGGGACCACCGCGGCCGGGACCGCGAAGAGCACGGCGACGATCCAGGTGCCCGCCACCGGGGTGGAGGTCTTCGGCGAGATCCGCTCGAAGACCCGCGGGACGAGGCCGTCGCGGGACATCGACATCAGGATGCGGGTCTGTCCGTACATGACGGCCAGGACGACGGAGGCGATGGCGACGACCGCGCCGAAGGCGATGACGCCGCCGCCGACGGCGGAGCCGGTGACCTGGTTGACGACGAGCGACAGGGCCGCGGGCTTGTCGCCGACCTCGTCGGCGGAGAGCGCGCCGATGGCGGAGAGCGCGACCACGCAGTACAGGACGGTGACCAGACCGATGCAGATCATGATCGCGGTGGGGATGTTCCGGCGCGGGTTCTTCACCTCTTCGCCCGCCGTGGTGATCGCGTCGAAGCCGATGTACGAGAAGAAGGCGACCGAGGCGCCGGAGGTGATGCCGGCGATGCCCTCCGGGGCGAACGGCGTGAGGTTGCCGTCCTGGAAGGCGGTGAAGGCGATGGCGCAGAACAGGACGAGGATGCCGAGCTTCAGCACGGCCATCGCGGCGGTCGCGCGGGCGCTCTCCCGGATGCCGCGCACCAGCAGCACCGCGGCCAGCAGCATCACCACGACGGCCGGGACGTTGACGATGCCGCCGTCGCCGGGCGGGCTGGACAGGGCGGCGGGCAGCTGCCAGCCGACGAGGCTGTTCAGCAGCTCGTTCAGGTACTGCCCCCAGCCGACGGCGACGGCCGAGACGGAGACGCCGTACTCCAGCAGCAGGCACCAGCCGACGAGGAACGCGGTGCGCTCGCCGAGCGTGGCGTACGCGTAGGAGTAGGAGCTGCCGGACACCGGGATCGCGCCGCCCAGCTCCGCGAAGGAGAAGGCGGTGAAGACACAGGTGACGGCGGCGAGCACGAAGGAGACGAGGACGGCGGGACCGGACCGGGCGACGGTGTCGGACAGGCCGACGAAGATGCCGGTGCCGACGATGGCGCCGATGCCGAAGCACACGAGCTGGAAGAGGCCCATGGTGCGCTTGAGGCCGTGGCCTTCGAGATCCGCGCCGGATTCGGCGACGAGGACGTCGGGGGACTTGATCCGCAGTCCGGACGGACCTGACGGAGGCATGGGGTGGTTCTCATCTCTGGTGGAGCGTGGTGCGTGGTGCCGGGTGCGGCGCGCGGCGGGGTGGGCCGCGTACCGGGCGGGACCGGGGCCGGTGGGCCCGTACCCGTGATTCCGTTCGATGGTAGCCCGTATGCCTGCATGATCGCCCATGGGGTCGTATAGCCATGCAATACGGGCGTACGGCGCCGCGCGGCGCAGGGCCGCGCGGCGCAGGGCCGCGCGGCCCGGACGGCGGCTCTCAGGCCAGGGTGGCGACCAGGACCGCCTTGATCGTGTGCAGCCGGTTCTCCGCCTCGTCGAAGACGACCGAGTGCGCCGACTCGAAGACCTCGTCGGTGACCTCCAGGGAGGTCAGCCCGTGCCGCTCGAAGATCTCCTGGCCCACGGCGGTGCCCAGGTCGTGGAAGGCGGGCAGGCAGTGCAGGAACTTCACGTCCGGGTTGCCGGTGGCGCGCAGCACGTCCATCGTGACGGCGTAGCCGCCGAGCAGCGCGATCCGCTCGTCCCACACCTCCTTGGGCTCGCCCATCGAGACCCAGACGTCGGTCGCGACGAAGTCCGCGCCGCGCACGCCCTCGGCCACGTCCGCGGTGACGGTGACGCGGGCGCCGCTGTGCGCGGCCAGCTCCTTGGCCCGGGTGACGACCTCCTCGTCCGGCCACAGGCCCTGGGGCGCGACGATCCGTACGTCCATGCCGAGCAGCGCGCCCGTGATCAGGTAGGAGTTGCCCATGTTGTAGCGGGCGTCACCGAGGTAGGCGAGGGCGATCTCCGACAGCGGACGGCCGGGCGCGTGCTCCTTCATCGTCAGCACGTCGGCGAGCATCTGGGTGGGGTGCCACGCGTCGGTCAGGCCGTTGAAGACCGGGACGCCGGCGTACGCGGCCAGCTCCTCGACGACCGACTGCGAGCTGCCCCGGTACTCGATGGCGTCGTACATCCGGCCGAGGACCCGGGCGGTGTCCTTCACCGACTCCTTGTGCCCGATCTGCGAACCGGCGGGATCCAGGTAGGTGGTCGAGGCACCCTGGTCCGCGGCGGCGACCTCGAAGGCACAGCGGGTGCGGGTGGAGGTCTTCTCGAAGATCAGGGCGATGTTGCGGCCCCGCAGGCGCGCGACCTCCTCGCCCGCGCGTTTGGCGGCCTTCAGCTCGGCCGCCAGATCGACGAGGCCGTGGAACTCCTCGGCGCCGAAGTCCAGCTCCTTGAGGAAGTGGCGGCCCTTGAGGTCTGTCGCCATGGGGTGGGCTCCTAGGTCGCGGCGATCGGGACACTGGAAGTGTATACGACAGCCCGCATCCCTATTCAGGGCGGTCGACGGTCCCGGCCCCGTACGACGCCGCGCCCCTCCCCTGCTCTTCCCCGCCCAGGACGGCTCCTCCCCTATACAGGGTCGCGTTCCACCGGGCAGCTCATGCAGCGCGGGCCTCCTCGGCCGCGCCCCAGCTCACTGCCCGGAATGGTAATGACCTCGATGCCGCGCTTGCGCAGGAAGGTGTTGGTGGTGACATTGCGCTCGTACGCCACCACCACGCCCGGCTCGACGGCCAGCACGTTGCACCCGTCGTCCCACTGCTCACGCTCGGCCGCGTGCACGTCCTGCGTCGCGGTCAGCACCCGGATGTCGTCCAGGCCCAGCGCCGCCGCCATGGCCCGGTGCATGTGCTCCGGCGGGTGGTCGGTGACCTTCAGCTCCTGGTCGCCGGCGCCCGGCTCGATCGTGTACGAGCGCAGCATGCCCAGCCCCGCGTACTGCGTGAACGTTCCGCCGTCCACCATCGTCATCACCGTGTCCAGGTGCATGAAGGCCCGCCGCTTGGGCATGTCCAGCGCCACGATCGTCCGGGCCGACCCCGCCGCGAACAGGCCGCGCGCCAGCATCTCGACCGCCTGCGGGGTGGTCCGCTCGCTCATCCCGATCAGCACGGCCCCGTTGCCGAGCACCAGCACGTCGCCGCCCTCGATGGTCGACGGATAGGCCGCCTGCCCCTCCGACCAGACGTTGAAGCCGCCGCCCCGGAACAGCTTGTGGTGCCGGTAGATCGCCTCGTAGTGCACGGTCTCGCGCTGCCGGGCCGGCCAGCGCATGGCGTTGACGGACACCCCGTCGTAGACCCACGCCGAGGTGTCGCGGGTGAACAGGTGGTTGGGCAGCGGGCGCAGCACGAAGTCGTCGAGGTCCATCACGTGGAAGCGGACCGAGGTGGGCTCCGGGTGCGCCGCCAGGTACTCCCGCTTGGTCATCCCGCCGACCAGCGCCTCCACCAGCTCGGGTACGGCCATCGCGTCGAAGACGGCCCG
This sequence comes from Streptomyces paromomycinus, assembly GCF_003865155.1. Taxonomy (NCBI): domain Bacteria; kingdom Bacillati; phylum Actinomycetota; class Actinomycetes; order Kitasatosporales; family Streptomycetaceae; genus Streptomyces; species Streptomyces paromomycinus. The sequence goes on from NZ_BHZD01000001.1 coordinate 2,414,408, forward strand.
CAGGTGGTCGGTGGCCAGCGGCCCGTACTCCTTCTCGTGGAAGACCCGGTCCAGGACGAGCGTCCGGGCCTCGGGAACCTGAAGGGTCTCGGCCAGCAGGTCCGCGAACAGGTGCACCTCGACGCCCCGGTCCCGGAGGATGTCCGCGAAGGCGTCGTGCTCGGCGCGCGCCCGGCGCACCCACAGCACGTCGTCGAAGAGCAGCGCGTCCTTGTTGGTCGGGGTGAGTCGCTTCAGCTCCAGATCGGGGCGGTGCAGGATGACGCGGCGCAGCCGCCCGGCCTCGGAGTCGACATGGAATCCCATGCCCCCATCTTCGCCGCTGAAGGCCCTCGGCGGAGGGTCACGGAACGGCCGCGACACGGGTTTCCGCTGCCGCCGTACTTACGGCCGGGGCCCAGGCGGGCGCCGGGCGGGCACGCCGCCTAGGAACTCGTCACGGCGATGACGGCGATCATGATCACGGCGACGGCCACCACCATGAGGAGCGCGCCGACCCATATCTGGCCGGCCGGAGCCGCGTCCCGATCCCGATCCCGGTTCCGGTCCCGGTTCCGGTCCGGCGGGTCCGGGTCCCGTATGCCGTCCGGCGCGCGGCCGCCGCGGAAGCCCGGTACGTAGGACCGGAGGCCGCGCCCGGCGCTCCGGCCGGCGAGCCCGCGGACGCCTCGCCGCGCCCCTTTCCGCACCGGCGCGGCCGCCATCGTCGTCGAGGCGCCGGGGGTCGCGCCGGTCTGTGTCGTGCCGGTGTGTGTCGCGGCCCCGAACAGCGCCCGCCAGCCCTGCTCGCCGAAACCGGTGGGTCGGCCGTCGTCGAGAAGGAGCCGCAGCACTTCGCGGCCCAGCCCGTGGTCGCCGTGCCACAGGTCCGGCAGGACCTGCCGCAGCAGGCCCGGGAGCTCGCCCTGGTCGCCGTACGGACGCACCAGCCCGTCGTACAGGCGCACGGCGGTGTGCACCCGCCCCTGGCCGTCCGGACCGGTGACCGGGTACTCGGCACGGCGATCACCGTACGGGCCGAGGAACAGCCGGGCCTGGAGCAGCCGTTCGCCGACCTCCTGGGCGTCGGCGTCGGAGCGGTGCGGAGCCCGGAGGATCAGCACCCGGGCCACGCGGTCGGCCTGCTGGGCGGGGAGGCCGCCGCCGAGCACCTCCAGGAGCACCCGGTCCGAGCTGTCGGCCAGGTACTCCCCGGCCTCCGTGCCGTCGCGGCGCAGGACGCCGTCGAGCACCTGGGCGCTCACGCCGCGGGCGAACCCCGTGTCGGCGCGGACGACCTGTGAGGCGGATGAGGCGGAGGCAGGGGATGAGGCGGAGGCGGGAGATGAGATGGACGAGGCGGATGAGGCAGGCGAGGCGGACGGCCCGTAGGACGGGTCGTAGGACCGGCCGCCCCCCTGGTCCTGATCCTGCCGCAGGTTGTCGAACACCGCGGCGTCGTACGGCTGCCCGCCGTACCCCGTGCTGTCGTACCGCTGCTCCTCCCGGGCCCGGTCGTACAGCGGCTCACGGGACTCGGCCGTCCGGCCCGTGCGGGTGCGGCGGTGGTCACCGGCGTGGCCGAGCCACTTCAGCGCCTGGTGCACCAGGCGTACCCGTTCGTCGAGGCGTTCCTCCTCGAAGACGTGCCGCTCGGCCAGTGCGCGGCGGGTCTCCCGCAGCGCGCCGGGATCGTGGCGGATCTCCATGTAGTGCTCGGCCAGCCGGGCGGCGGCCTCCCCCGCCGGGTCGCCGTGGTCCGACGAACGGCCGTCCCGGCCGTCCCGGCTGTCCCGGCTGTCCCGGCCGTCCCCGCGGCTCGGCCGGGCGGGATCCAGGCGGGTCACCTGCTGGTCCTGCGTGGCCGACACGGGCCAGCTCGGGACGAAGACGTAGCGGAACGGTCCGCTGTCCCGGGTGTCGTGGGTGGCGAACGACCAGCCGGGCAGCGCCCGGCCGGCCAGGCCCCACAGCGCCCACAGGACATGGACCGGCCCGTCGCCGCCGGTGTGGTCCAGCACGGACAGCCGCTGCCGCGGCTCGCGCAGGCGCCCGGTGAGCACCGCCGCCAGTTCGGCCTCGAACAGCTCCGCCCGCTCGGTGAGTTCCGGCGCCGCCCGCTCGGTGGCCGCCCGCAGCGCCTGGGCGGGTACGCACTCCAGGGACCGCCCTTCGGCCTCCAGCAGGTCGATGCCGCTGCCCTCCCAGCGCCAGGAGTGCAGGCCCAGGCAGCGGCCGGGCGTCAGCACGGACGGGCTGCCCAGCAGCGCGTGGGAACAGGTGCTGGGGCGCCCGCCGTGGTCCTGGCCGGGGATGCGGCGGATCAGCAGGACCGAACTCTCGGCCCCGCGCTCGCCCCGCAGCTCCACCCGGGCCAGGCTTTCGCGGGCCCCGTCGCCGGGCACGCTGAGCAGCGTGGCGACCTTGCGGTAGATGGGCCCCAGCCCGTCCCGGTTGCCCGACCAGGCGACCGGGCCGACGCCCGCGCCGCCGACGACGAGGTCCGCGTCCCAGCGGAAGACGATCTGGTGCACCGGCGCGTCGGTCCCGCTCACAGTCCCACCTCCTGGGAATCGGCTCCCGGCAGGAGCCCGCACATCGCGAAGATCGACAGCAGCGGGGAGAGCACCCGCCTCGGCCGTACGCCCTGGGGGAAGCCGCCCGCGTCCTCCTGGCCGCCGGTGGCCGACGCGAAGTGCAGGGTGCACCGCGCGCAGTCGCTGAACGGCTTGAGCCAGGCGGGCCCGCCGTGGTGGCGCAGGAAGGCGTACACGTCGCGGCTCTCCTCGCGCAGGGCCCGGGCCGTCGGCCGGGCGCTCTCCGGCGCGGTCAGCCAGCGCGCCACGGCCGGCTCGAAGCGGATCAGGTCGCTCTTGCCGACGACGACCGCGGCCGCCTTGTCCACGTACGGCCGCCCGTCGCGCGGCACCCGGTCCAGCACGGTGCCGAACGAGCGGTCGCCGAGGTCGTCGGTGCGCTGCTTGGTGCGTTCGCGTACCGCGTCCAGGTACGGCAGCGGCAGCGCGCGCAGCGGGTCGACCACGAAGAGGAACGCGTCGACGGCGGCGAGGAACCGGGTCACCCGGCCGGTGCGTTCCAGGTCCTCGCCCGACAGGTCGAAGAAGACCACGGGCCGGGGACGTGCCGTGCCGCCCCCGCCGACCAGCAGCCCGTCGGCGAACTCCGCGAAGTCCGTCTGCTCGGTGTGCGCCAGCATCTCGCCGGCCCGCAGCTTGAGCACCCGCTGGTCGAGGTAGGAGCGGTGCGACTCGGTGTGCAGCGGAGTGGCCTTGAGGCCGTGTGCGTCCAGCGCGCCGCGCTCCACCTCGCCGATCATCGAGGCGAGCAGATGGGTCTTGCCGGCGCGGGAGCTGCCGACCAGGGCCACGGTCAGGGGTTCGCCGTTGGTGAAGTACGGGGCGGGCAGGTAGTGGTCGTGCATGTTCGCCGAGTTCCCGCACTTGTGGAACGCCTCGCGCACGGCGTCGTCGCGGCGCAGCTTGTTGGCGCCCTCCTTCTCCAGGCCGAGGGGGACGAACTTGTACTCGTCGTTCCGCACGAACAGTTGCTTCTCGTCGTAGCGGATCTTGTCGAGGCAGTACGGGCACAGCACGCGCCGGGCGCCGGGCTCCTCCTCTGGCGTGCTCACCGGCGCCCTCCCGTGCCCGTACGGCCGGTGCCGAACAGGGCGCGCAGCCCGCGGCCCGGCGCCCGGCCGCCGGGACCGGCCGCCGCCTCCTGGTCGCCGTTCAACCCCAACTCCGCTCTCTTGCGCGCGAGTTCCTCGTCGAAGGCCCGGCGCCCCGGCTCCAGGGAGTCGGCCGGCAGGGGGCGGCTCTGCAGCGGGTCCTGCCGGTTGAGCATCCGCAGCACCTCGACGGGGTGGCCGCGCTCCGCCGCCCTGGGCGCGAAGGCGGTGGACAGCATGCCGAGCGCGGGCAGCCGCGCCAGGTCGCGCGGCGGCCCGTCCGGCTCCCCTTCGCGGCCGGTGACCAGGTGGTACATCAGCTGGGCCACGCTCCACAGGTCGTCGCGCGGGTCCGCGGTGCCGTGCCCGGCGCGCTGCTCCGGAGGGGCCCAGGGCGCCTCGCCCAGCGCCTCGCGGGGATGTCCGGCGCGGGTGGCCAGACAGGGCTCGGGCAGCCGGACATGGCGGCCGTCCCACCGTACGGAGTGCGGGGTCAGCCCGCGGTGCACGACGCCCACGGCCTCCAGCAGCCGGACGGCCAGCACCAGTTCGCTGCGGATGCGCTCCTGCTCCTTGACCGTGGCCCGGCCCGCGAGCGCCGCCAGCGGGCGGCCGCGCGCTGGTTCGTAGAAGACGAACGGCTCGCGTACGTCCAGGTGGTAACCGCCGAGCCGGGCGAACAACTGGTGGTACGGGGCGTCGCCGAACGCCCGGCGCACGGCGAGGCCGACGCCCACCTCCGCCTCCAGCCGGTCGCGGGCCCGGTGGTCGCCGCGCACGGTGTGCGCGAGGCGGTACTGCATCACCCGCCAGTCCTCGCCCAGCGTCATCGGCCTGGCGCGCAGCCCGTGCCGCTGCTGTCCGGGCGGCAGGTCGCCCCAGTAGGCCGCCGACAGTCGGGCGGGCGCGCCCTCGTCGGTGAAGAAGGCCAGTTCCACGCGGTCGCGGGCCGGGCGGCCGCCGTCCCGCGCGGCGGTCGCCCCGGGCACCCCGTCCTCGGGCACGGTGCCGTCGTCCGGCGCGCGGTCAGGCGCCCGTACCGCGTTCCGCCGGTCCGCCCACTCGTCCATGACGTCCCCTCATTCGTTCGCGTTCGCGGGCAGTTCCGGCCCGGTGGTGCCGCCGCGCAGCCGGACCGTGCGCACCGAGCCGGTACGCAGCGGCAGCAGCCGGAAGACGCCCGCGTACCGGCCGGCCGGGGTCCACACCATGTCGTCGGCGCCCAGCGGGTCCTCGGCGTGCCGGGTCACGTCCGGGGCGAAGCACACCCCGCGTCCCGCGTACCGGTCGCGGGAGAGCAGCCGGCGGTGTTCGGCCGCGCAGAGCGGCACCGTGCCGGTGCCGTCGCCGTGTTCCCGGAGGATCCGGGCGACCCGGTCGGGTGCCAGGCCGAGCAGCACGGCCGGGTCCGGCCGGGACGCGGGGTCACGGGCGTACGCCGGGGCGGCGGCGACGCCGTCCCGTGCCAGCCGCGCGGTCTCGTCGTCGATCAGCGCCCGTACCTCGCGGTCGAGGGGCAGGGCGGTGGCCGCGCCGGGGTCCCGTTCGATGGCGCCCCAGTACGGGTCCAGGAGGCCGGCGATGCCGTCGGCGAGGTCGCCGACGAGGGTGGCGACCAGTTCGGGCCCGCCGTCGCCCGCTTCGCGCTCCAGCCAGGGCACGGGGACGTCGTCGGGCTGCGGTACGGCCGGGGAGACGGGACGGGCCGCGGGGGCGCTGTCCGGTTCCCGGGGCGGCGGCACCGTGTCGGCGAGCGGGTCGCGCCAGGGTGTGTCGCGGCCTGCGGCCGGTCCGCCGCCGGGCTCCGGATCCCCGTCCCAGTCGTCCCAGTCGTCCCACCCCTGGGCCGTGGTGTCGTCGTACCCGGGGCCGGCGCTCTCGAAGGAGTCGTACGAGCCCGACGCCCCGGTGCTCCGGTCGTACGACGGGCCGAACCAGTCGTCGTCCAGCAGGTCGTCGGCCGGCGGGCCCGCGCTCCGCGCCGGGCCGCCGGCGCGCTCCGCCGTGCCGGGTACCGGATCGCGGCCCTCCGCGGCGGCCGCCGCCCGGCGGATCATCCCGGCCACCGCCCGCGCGCCGTCGGCGCAGTACAGCCGGGCGTCCGCGAGCAGCCAGTCGTGGGTGACGGCATCGGCCAGCAGCCCGTCGAGGGAGTCCAGGACGTCCCGCCCCTCGGAGCCGCCGCCCGCCGCCCACCACGCGTCCAGGGCCTCGGTCCAGCGGCGCACCGCCAGCAGCGGCAGCACGATCAGCGCCACCAGCAGGGTGCTCAGCCCGAGCCACGCGGGCACCGCGAGCACCTGGCCCAGGGTGATGCCGGCTGCTGCGCCGAGCATTCCGGCACCCGCCTGCGCCAGAGCGCCCGACTGTCCGCCGCCGTCGAGGTGCCCGTCCCCGGTGCGCCCGGGGCGGCGGGCCAGGGCGAGCGTGGTCAGCCCGGCGGCAGCCAGTGCCGCCAGCGGTCCCAGCACCCAGCCGGGGCCCGGCCACAGACCGGCCGCGGCGGCGACGGCGCAGCCGCCCGCCAGTTCCGCGACGGCCGCGCCGCGCACCTCGAACGGCCGGGGCCCGGCCATCCGCCGTGGCAGGCCGGCCGGGCACAGCTCGTCGAGCCGTCCGAGGCGGGCCGCGCTGCCGGTGGGCGTGGCCAGGTCGGCCACCGCGCCGAGCCGGGCCGCCGTCGAGCGCAGCGGCAGCCGCTGCGCCAGCAGGCCCTGGGTGTAGTCGCGCAGGCCGGGGCCGATGCGTTCGCGGTCGGCCTCCGGCACACGGGGCAGGTGGACGCCGCGCTCGTACAGCCGCCGGCGCTGTTCCGGGGGGAGGCCGACGCCGTCCCCGTCGCGCAGGGTCTCGGCGACGGTCTCGCGGTACGCGGTCAGTTCCGCCGCGGCCGCGCCGAGACTCTCGGCGAGGTCCACGTCCCCGGCCGCGCCACGCAGCAGACCGCCCGCGCCGCGCTGCCGCCCGTACGCGTCCTCGGCCTCCAGCAGCGCCGACTCGCAGGCCACGTGACGCTCGTCGGCCTCGCCGCCCGGCCGCCGCCACTCCTTGCTGTGCACGGGCTTGGGCGTCCCCGCGCCGACCAGCGGCGCCAGGACGGCGGGCACCCCGCCCGCCTCCGGGTCGGTGACCGCGATCCGGCCGCCGGGGTCGTCCTGGCCGACCAGGCCGGCCAGCGCCTGCCGCCAGACCCGGTCGCGGGCCGTGTACGAGAGGTCGTGTTCAAGGACGCGCAGGGCGGGTACGGCCACGCCGTCGGGCAGTCCCGACACCGCGTTCAGCACGGCGTCGAACACCGCGGGGGCGGCGAGGAGTTCGAGGAGCGGACGCAGCGCGCCGTCGTCCTCGTCCGGGGTGGGGGCGGCCGCCGTGCCGCAGTGCGGGTCGAGGACCCACAGCACGCCGACGGCGGGCGGGCGCAGTGGTGAGGGGCGGTCCAGGGCCCAGGGCGTCGGCGCGGGCGGCACCGCGATGCCGTCGCCCGGTTCCGCGGGCGGGGCACCGACCGCGACGCACAGTGCGCGGCCGGTGCCGTAGGCCAGGACCTGTTCGTAGACGCGCTGGTGGCGGGCGAGTCCGGGGGCGGTGTCCACGAGCAGGAAGCGTTCGGCCTCCTGGGCGGGGGCGCCGCCGCCCAGCGCGGTGCGGACGGCCCGGTGCAGGCCGTCCGCACCGTCCAGGCCGGCGTGGCCGGCCCGCAGGTCGAGGGTGACGACCGGTGCGGCGGTGCGGGCGCTCACAGCAGGTCCTCCTCCCTCGGCTCCTCGTCCCACGGGTCGGCCCACAGGTCGTCCTCGGCCTCCTCCGGGCGGGCCGCGTCGGCGGGCTTCGCCTGCGCCCCGTGCCGGTCCCCCGGCCGTGCCCCGTACAGATCCTTCGTGTGCGGCTCGTGCGGGTCCTGCGTCCGGCGGGGCGGTGGGTCGTGCGGGTCCTGCGTCCGGCGGGGCGGTGGCTGGTGCGGGTCCTGCGTCCGGTGCGGCGACGGCTCGTGCGGGTCCGGTTCGTACGGCTGGGTGTGCCGGGCACGCGTGTCACCGGCCGGGTCGTGGCCGTTGGCCTGGCGCAGGCGCGACGCCGCGGTGCCGGTCTCCCGGAGCTGGGCCTGTGCCTGGGCCAGGGCGCGCAGCGAGGGCCGGTTGGCCCGCAGGCTCCTGGGGAAGCGCAGGTCCAGGGCGCCGTCCAGGGTCGTGGTCCAGAAGTGGAGCAGCGGCTCGATCCAGTCCTGCTCGTCCTCGTTCAGGTCCTGGGCACGCTGCCGCAGCCGGGCCGCCTCCGCCGGAGCCACCCGGCGCAGGAAGGTCCAGAACAGCCGGTCCGGCTCCCTGGGTGTGGTGCTCAGCCCTTCCGGCAGGGCCTCCATCAGCACCGAGCAGAAGTCCTTGACCGCCGACCCGGCGTCCAGCAGCGCCCAGCGCTCGTACGCCCGCAGCAGGTCGGACCAGCTGGAGACGTCCCGGTCGTACGGCTGGAGGGCGAGGGTCATGGTGGCCGAGTCGCCGCCGCGCAGCCGGAAGCAGACGCTCTCCGGGGAGAGCGGGTCGCCGTTGACCTCGACGCGCCCGTTCCACATGGCGCTCAGCATGCGCTGGAGCACCCGTTGCCGGTCGCTCTCCGTGCTGGCGAGCCAGGAGTCGCGGTAGCCGGTGCGCTGGCGCCACTGGAGGTGGTCCTCGCGGCCCTCCCGGTCCCTGGCCCGGCCCCACAGGCGCAGCACCTGCCGTACCTCGGAGATGTCGGTCAGGCTCATCTCGCTGCGGAACAGCACCACGGTGATCGACTCGGTGACCACCGCGCGGAATTCGGGCGGCAGCCGGTTCTCGTCGCGCGGCAGCAGCAGCGACTGCTCCAGGAAGCGGTCCACGCTGCCCTTGGCCTTGGTCTGCGGGCGGACGATGAGCGTCTTGAGCTTGCCGGTGCCGTCCGGGGTGAAGCCGGCCGGCAGCAGCCCGGCGAGCTGGGAGCGGAACTGCTCCAGCCACTTCTCGTCGACCGCGTCGGTGGCCTCCTCGTCCCCGGAGGCCGCCGCGAGGAGGTCGCCGAGGGAGGGCAGCAACGGCCGCTCGTGGTGGACGCCGGCCTCGCCGAACAGCTTCTTGATCCGGCCCTCCAGGACCTGCTTGACCTCCTTGACGACGGCGCGCGGCGAGCGCTGGACGGCTTCCAGGGCGCGTTCCCAGTGCCGCGGTTCGACGATGCGGACGAGCAGCGCGGCCTCGTCCTGGCTGTCCGGGATGCCCTCGCGCTGGAGGAGGCGGGTCAGGACGTCGTCGTAGAACGCGTCGAGGGAGTTCTGCGGCGGGAGGAGGTACGACACGCCCGTACGGTCCTCGCGGTACAGCTCCCGGCGCCGCTCGCGGAACAGGCCGTTCTCCCCCTCCTCGTGGTCACGGAAGGCCCGTACCAGCGCGGAGAGTTCCTTCAGGGTCCGGTCGGCGACCGGCCGCCAGCGGGGCTCCTGCGCCTTCCACCGCTCGTGCCATGTCCGGTTGGTCGCCCAGCGGTACCAGGCGTCCTGCTCGTGGACGGCGTTCTCCACCTCGGGGTCGCCCCAGCGCGCGGGCACCACGCCGGCCATCCGGCGGCCGATCCGCGGCACCTGGGGCGCGTCGGCCCCCACCCCTTCGGGGCGATCGGGGCGGTTGCGCCGGTTGTCGAGCATCCCCGAGAAGCCCTCCCGGGCCACCCGGTCGCGGTCGCCCGGGTTGCCGAGGAAGACCCGCTCCAGCCGGAACGGGTCGTGTTCCTTGAGCAGATGGAGCAGACCGCGGCGCGGGTTGAAGCGCTCCGCGCTCTCCACCGTGCGGCGGGCGAGGTCCTTGTCGAGCGCGCGCAACTGGTGCTTCATGTTGACGCGCCGGTCGCTCAGCTCCTGGGTGATCGCCCGTGCGCCTCTGGGCACCTGTTCGGGCTCCTGCACCGGCCGTGGCTCCCGGACCCACACGTCCTCGATGCCGGACTCCTTGAACGCCTCGGTCACGAGGGCGCGGTGGTCCTCGCCGCCCTGGCGGGCGCGGTCCAGCAGGCCGCGGACGGCACAGGCCAGCATCCGGGCGGCGACGATCTCGGCGAGTTCGTCGACGGGGACGGTCATGGAGGCCGCGAGGCTGGTGGACATGCCCTGCAGGCCGATGCCGGTGGCGGCGGCCGCCGACCGGCTGGCCCCGCGGTTGACGAAGCTGGCGGCGAAGGACTGGTAGGCGTCGTCGGCGCGCCCGCGGCCGTTCTCCTCGCCGAGGTCGGTACCGATCAGCGAGGTCACCATGGCGGTGATGGAGCGGCGCAGGTCGTCGGAGCGCATCCCGGCGGTACGGCTGAAGAGGAACGCCGTCTGGACGGTGGAGGTGCGCAGGCTGACCGGCACCATGTCGGGGTATTTCACGCTCAGCGAGCCGCGCTGTTCCACGTCGCCGAGGTCGGCGGTGGCGTCCGCCGCGTTCTGGTCGTCGACCAGGTGCGAGAGGTCCACCAGGGCACGCGCGGCGTTCAGTTCGGCCTCCCGGCCGCCGCCGGCCTCCGGCGGGAACGCCGACGGCATCACGACCAGCGGGTAGATCTTCGCGCCGGGCAGGTTCACCGAGTGGAAGGCGTGCCCGAGCAGGTGCAGGAAGTCGTAGAAGATGCCGGCGCCGGTGCCGCCCGCGACGGAGAACGCCACGAACACGTCGTAGCCGCGGATCTGGCCGCCGCCCAGCTCCTGGAGGTCGCCCGCCGACTTGCTGAGCGCGTCGATCGCCGCCCGCAGCGGGCCGAGCACCTGGTCGGGTCCGTTGCGCAGAGTGGCGAACAGCGCGGCCCGGCCGACGGTGGGCAGTTGTCCGGCGCCGGTGTGCAGCGGGGAGACCCGGGGTTCGTCGACCCTGGGCGGCAGCCACCCCACGGTCTCTTCGTGCTGCGCGATGCGCAGCATCCGGGTCATCTCGGGTGAGTTGTCGTAGGTGGGCAGCAGGTTGTGCACGGCCCGGGAGGTACGGGCGAACGCCGCCGCCTCCGGGCCGCGGGCGCTCAGGTGCGGCAGCCGGTCCAGTTCGGCCTCGCTGAAGTCGGCGTACACGAACTGCAGGCAGTCCGGCAGCTGGAAGGGGACCCGTTGCTTGCCGCGGCCGACCAGGTCGGTACCGTCCGGGCCGCACAGTTCGCGGCGCAGGTTCCGCTCCAGTTCGGCGCCGATGCGGGCGCCGGTGCCGCCCAGCCCCACGAACAGCATGGGCTGGTAGATCTTCATGTCGTCGCTCCCCTCGTCCGCCCGTCGCGGGCGGCCTGTGCTGCGAGATGTGGTGCCGCCGGTGGCCCGGGCGGGCGGCCGCCCGGACCTCGGCGCCGTGGCGCGGGCGCCTCAGAACGCGGAGTCATAGCCGGACGATCCGCCCGCCCCGCCCGAACCGCCGCCCGAGCCGCCCGGACCGCCCGAGCCGCTCGTCCCGGCCGGTCTGCCGGTGCCGTTGGCCGGGGTGCCGCGCCGTCCCCGGCCGTTCACTCCGCCGGGCGCCGCGCTGCCGCCCCGGCCGATGCGTCCGCCGAACAGACCGGCCGTGCCACGGGAGCCGGCCGCCGTGCCGGGCCGGTGCCCCTGACCGGCGCGTCCCCGGCCCGTGGGCTCCCGGTCCGCCCGGCTTCCGCCGCGTACGGCCAGTTCCAGGTCGTGCGCGAGCCGGGCGGGCGCGCCCCGCGACACGGTCTGCTCCTTGCCGTCGGGGCCGCGCAGCCGCAGCCCGTCGCCCTTGCGCCGGAGCCGGTACACCTGCGCCGCGCGCTTGTTGCGGAGCTGTAGTCCGGGCCGGTCCGAGGCAGGCTCCTCCACCGCGAACCAGAACTTCTTCGGGCGCTGTCCGGGCACCGGCAGTTCGTCCAGCGAACGCCCGCCGCGGCGCAGTTCGAGGACCAAGCCCTGCAACGAGCTGCGGACACCGCCGTACCAGATGCGGATCGTGACGACGGCGGCGAGGGCCAGCAGCAGCCCGGCGCCCCCGATGACCGCCCACCACCACCGGTCCCACCAGGTGGGCGCAGGGGTGACGGTGACGGTCAGGAAGGCGGAGCCGACCTCACGTCCGCCGTCGGTCCGGTCGGTGACGGTGATCCGGCCGCCGGCGTCCCCCGGAGGCGCGCCCGCGCCGAAGGACACGGTGAACGGCACCGGCTCCTGCGCGCCGGGCGCGACGGTGACGGTGGCCGGGCTGATCCGCAGTGCCGCCGCCGTGGACTGGTCGGCCAGGCCGAGGCGCAGGGTGTGCGGACGGCTGTCGTTGTTCCGCGCCACCAGCTTGCCGGTGACCGAGCCGCCCGGGTGCACGCCGTGGCCCTCCAGCGTCACGCCGGCCGCCACGGGCGCGGCACCCGAGGACACCCGGGTGTCGTAGGGCCGCCGGTCTCCGACGACGCCGGGCGCCGCGATCGCGCCGGTCAGCCGCAGCGCGCCGGTGGCTGTTTTCGGCACCGTCACCGACGCCCCGTACAGCACGTCGCCCGGCCGGTCGTCGGGGCCCTCGCCGTCGTCGCGCAGCGGGACGTCCACCGGCTCGAAGCCGTCACCGGACAGCTGGGCGGCGGCCCGCACCCCGGCCAGCTGCCCGGGGTCGGTGATCACCACGCCGCGCCGGGTCTGCAGGCGCATCCGTACGACGACGTCCTCGCCGGGCCTGGGCGCGGACGGCTCCAGGGTGACCGACGAACGCAGCACGCCCTGCCAGATGGCCCGTACGGTGGCGGGCTGGTCCCGGTGCCCCGGCGGCGCCGACAGCTGTACGCGCCAGGTGCCCGGCAGCGGGTCCTTGACCCGCAGCGCCTCGACCGGCCCGTCCTGGCCGCTGACTTCGAAACGGGAACCGTCGGCCTCCCCCTGCAGGGGCACCTTGCGGCCCTTGGGGTCGTAGTAGGTGGCCGTCACCCTCGGGTCGCGCTTGGTGACGGTGATCGAGCCGTCGGTCGCGATGGGCGGGATGTCCACGGTCAGCTCGCCCGGCGGCTTGCTGCTGGTGCCTTCCTCGACGCGGGCGCAGCGGGCGGCGGCGAACGCGCCCTGGAGCGCCTTGTCCACGTCGGCGGCGCCGTCGACGATCTCCGGCCGCGGGCGGGAGCCGGGCACGTCGGCGCAGCCGTTGCGGTAACCGCCGTCGGCCATCTGCTGGAGGGCCTCCTTGTCGATGCCCTTGCCGAAGCCCAGCGGCCAGATCTGCACCTGTTCACGGCGGGCCCGGTCGAGGACCTCGCGCAGCCGCTTCTCGCCCTCCTGCTTCCGGGCGGCGGGGTCGGCTCCGTAGGCGGGACTGTCCTCGACGTTGAGCTTGCCGTCGGTGAGCAGGAAGACGACCTTGGGCGTGCCCTCCTCGCCGGTCTCCTTCAGCCGGGTCAGGGCCTGGGTGAGAGCGGCCGGGAAGTCCGTTCCGGGGCCGAGGCCGGCGCCTTCCCGGTCGGTGAGCCGCCGGGCGCAGTCGCTGATGCGCTGCCGTCCGGCGGCGTCCACGACGGTGGGCGGGCACACTTCCCGTACGGGCTGCTGGCCCTCCTTCTCCGCGCTGCCGAACCCGATGACGCTCGCCCGGGACCGGTCGGAGATCTCGCCCTGGCCGATCAGCGCTGCGGCCTCTGCCTCACGGGCCAGCGCCTCCTTGCCGATGCTGGCCGAAGCGTCCACGACGACGGAGAAGTCGACGGGCATGGGGCCGACGGACGGTGCGGCGGGGGCGGGCGCGGCCCATGCGGGCGGCGGCCCGAGCGGCACGGTCGCGCAGAGCGCGGTGAGGGCGGCGACGGTGGCGCGGCGCGCCCTGCGACGCGTCCGCGCGGCCGCCGTCACGGTCCGGTGCGGCACGTTCACCACAGCCCTCCGGTCAGGGCGCAGCAGCCGCCGGCCGCCAGGCAGCCGACTCCCCAGCGCAGCCAGCGGTACTTGGCGCCGAGGATGCGGCCGAGCGCGCACGCCTGCTCGACGGCCCACTGCCCGGTGTCCCGGCCCGCGAGGGCCACCCGGGGCAACAGGACTTCGGCGGTCGCCCCGCCGGTCAGCTGCGGGAAGAAGGTCAGCTGACCGTCCGCCGCGGTACGGGTGCGGGGCAGCACCGCCACCACGAACATGGCTATGCCCAGCGTCCACAGCGCGGTCCCCGCTATCAGCAGGGCGGCGCGGGCGGCGGACATCGCCGGGAGCTGTCCGTCGCGGCCGAAGAGCAGGACCAGCGCCGCGGTGGCGCCGGTCATCATGACGGACGCTTTGGTGTCGGCCCGGTTGATCTCTTCCCGTACGACCTTCAGCAGGCGTTCGGCGACGAAGTCGCTGCCGGTGCCGGGGGCCGGGGCAGAGGCCGGGGCCGGGGCGGGGGCCGGGGCGGTGCGGGTGCAGGGGCAGGCCCTGGCACAGCGGCAGGGGCCGGGACCGGGATCAGGGCCGGGATCGGGGCCGGTGCCCCGGGTGGGCGCGGGTGCGGGCGGAGCGCTGGTGGTCATCACTTTCCCCAATCCAGACCTTCGCCGCGGCCGCGACGCGGCGCGGGGCGATCCCGGTCGTCGCGGCGGTCGTCGTCGCGGTGGTCGTCGTACCGGTCGTCCCGTCGCTCGTCGCGCCGGTCGTCCCGGCCGCCGTCGTACCGGTCCTCGAACCGCTCTCCGTACCGGTCGTCGAACCGTTCCCCGTACCGGTCGTCGGGGAAGTCCCCGCGCCGGCCGGTGCGGTAGTCGTCGCGCTCGGCGGCCGACTGGACGCGGTCGGGCTCGTAGACGCGGCCGCGGTCGTCCTGCTCGTACGGCTCGTCCTGCTCGTACGGCTCGTCCGCGTACGGCCCGTCGTGGCGGTCGGCGTACCGGTCGTCGGCCGTAGCGTCGCCCTGCCCGGCACCGCCGTACCCGTCGTCGCGGCGCCCACCGTCGGCGTACCCGTCACCGCCCGGACGGCCGCGCCGCCTCGGCTCGTGCGCGTCGTACGCCGCTTCCCTGCCACGGCCGGAACCACGGTCCCGTTCCCGCTCGAAGTCCCGCTCGAAGTCCCGCTCGGAGCTCCGCTCGAAGTCTTCTTCGGAGCTCGGCCCGGGGCCCGGCCCGGCGGCCGGATCGTCCTCCGGATCGGGCTCGTGCGCCCAGTCCATCCGCTGCCGTCCGCGGACCCGTTCCTGTTCGTCGCGGGGCCCGCCGCTCTCCAGCGCGCGCCGCCGCGGCTGCTCCAGGAAGGTGTCGGCCGCGCGCCCCACCAGGCCGCGCGTGCTCGACCGCATGAGGTCGATGGCGGCCAGGGTCTGGTCGTTGAGGTCGTGGCGCTCGATCAGGCCGCCGTCGACGAGGCGGAACACCGTGTCGATCGACAGCACCCGTTCCTCCCGGCGCTCGCGGCGGAACGCCTGCTGGATGTCCCATTCGTGGGCGGAGTCGCGCGCCATGAAGTACGCGAGCTGCCGGTCGTCGCCGCCACTGAGCATCTCCTGCAGCTCGGCGGCCCTCATCCGGATCAATTCCTGTTCCTGCCGTTCCTTCCTCAGTGCTTCCACGTGCTGCCGGCGCGCGAGGTCGCCCTCGTGGTCGATCTCGGTGCGCTGGCGCTCCGCGCTGATCCCGCGTTCGCTCAGGTCGATCCGTACGAACACCTCGGTCTCCAGGCCGAGTTCGTGGCCGAGGCGCAGGTCCGCCAGTTCGTTCTCCACCGCCCGGTCGGCCCGTTCCGCCTCGCTGATGCGGTAGCGCCTGGTCACTCCGCGCAGCCCCCGGAGCAGCACCGGCGAGAAGTACTGGGCGAGGTCCCAGACGTTGGCACGGACCGCCGCGTACGCGTCCACGACGTGCCAGCGCACCTGCACCTCCGCGCGGAAGGACTCCGCGTCGCCGGCCGCGGGCAGTTCGGTGCGGAATTCGGTCAGGTGCCGGCCCATCCGCACCTCCATCACCTTGAACGAGCCCCTGAAGAGCGGCTTGTTGTAGTCCTCGCGGCGGTCCGGCCACACCACGCTGTGGCCGCCGTTCTCGTACATGAGCACCGCGGCCACCTGCACACTGGGCCGCCGGAACCGGCCGGACGACTCGTACTCCTGCACCAGCGGCCCCGGCACCGCCCCTCCGGGCCCCTGGCCGTGTCCCCCGGGCGCGCCGGACCCCGGACCCTGCCCGTGGCCGTGCTGCGCGCCGTTCCGGCCGTCTTGCGTCATCGTCGCCCCTCTCCTTCCAGCTCCGCCTGCGTCCGCACCGCCGCCCGCATCCGCGCGGCCGCCCGGGGGGCGAGCGGTTCGTCACCGTCCCGCTCCAGCCGGGCGATCAGTTGCAGCAACCGGTCCCGGTCGCGCCGCCCCTCCACCAGCCGCGGCAGGAACCCGCACAGCACGTCGAGCTGCCGCGGGTCCTTGGCCGCCCGCCGCATCCAGCCGCCCATCTCCTCCTGTGCGGCGACGCCCGCCCGCGCCGTGTTCAACGTGCTGTGGACCAGGTCGGCCAGCCAGGGCGCCCGGTCGGGGTGGGCCGCGACCAGGGCCGCCGCCAGCGGCCAGGAGCCGTACGACTCCTGGACGCGGCTGTCGCCCTGGAGTCCCCACAGGTGAGAGGTCCGGGTGGACAGCGCGCGCAGCACCACCATCAGCGCGAGGTTCTGCCGGACCTGCCGCGGGTCGCCGAGCCACCGGGCCAGCCGCCTGAGCACCACCTCCGGCTCGGGCCCCGCCAGCAGCCGCACCACGCTGTACGAGGCGGCGTCGGCCGGCTTGCCGCCGTCCTCCCGGCAGCCGATGCGGGCCAGTTCGTCCAGGGATTCGGCGACCGAGCCCGCCGCCATGCCGTAGCCGTGGGTGAACGCCGCTGTCTCGCAGGCGGACCGGTCGTCGCCGCGCGCCCATTCGCGCAGCAGGCCGCGTACGGCGGGCCGCACCTGCGGGTCGCGGGACGTCTCGGCCAGCGCGGTGGCCGCGGCCATCTGCTGCACCGGACTGTCGGCGCGGGCGAGCGGCAGCAGGACTTCGGAGAAGCCGTACAGGTAGTCCCGGGCGCAGAGGATGCCCGCGGCGACGGCCGCGCGTACCCACACCTGGGGGCGCTGGTCGTCGCACAGGGACCGCAGCCAGCGGGTCAGCGGGCCGCGTACGTTGTGGTAGCCGTCCCAGGCCTCGTACAGGACGGCGGTGGCCAGCCTTCGCCCCTGGAAGCGCATCGCCCGTACGGGAATGGCGGCGTCGCCCAGATCCTCGACGACCTGCTCCGGTACGGCGCGCGCGGCGGCCAGCCGGGCCTCGGTCTTCGCGGTGAACAGCGGGCGGCCCGGCGCGTACTGGGGGTCGAGGGTGACGGCCAGCTCCCAGGCGAGGAGTTCGGCCGCCTCGGTCACCAGGCTCTCGGCGGAGCCGTTGAAGGCCGCGAGCGACAGGCGCAGGGCCGCGGCGCGCAGGGCGGGCAGCGCCTCGGGCAGCGTGCCGGGGCGGTCGGCCCCGGCGAGCCACTCCCGCGCCTGGCGCGGGGCGAACGTGGCGCACTGGGCGAGGAGTTGTGCGTCGTCGGCGTCGCCCCTGGCGTGCGCAGCGAGGTGGCCGGCGAACCGCGCCGCCTCGCCCGGCCGCAGGGCGTCCAGGCCCAGCGCCTGTTTCACGTCGGGGCGCTCGGCGTTGCGCAGGGCCAGCCGGCACAGCTCCGGACCGACGTCGGAGAGACTGTCCTCCACGTGCTGCTTCAGTACCTCGCCGGCGGGCGGTGGCGTGCACTGCGCGCCGTAGCGGCCGCGCACCAGGCGGTCGGCGAAGTCACCGGCGCCCACGACCAGGACGCCGTACGCGCCGCGCTGGGCGAGCAGCGCACTGAGCCGGTCCAGGTGCAGGTCGGAAGGGTGCGGCCCGGCGCCGTTCCCCGCCCCGTCGCCGCCGTCCCGGCCGCTGCCCCCGGAAGCGGCCGGGACCACGCCGGCGTCCTCGGCGGGCAGTTCGAGCAGGTACCCGCGGCCGGTCTCGAACTTCTCCTGGCCGACGCTGTCGAGCGCGGTGGCGGGGTCCAGGCGGGACACCCCGGTGGCGATGTCCCGGAGGAGGGCGAGCCCCGTGGACGTACGGCCGGTGCCGTGCTCGCCGCAGAGCGCCAGCAGGTGCGTGCGCCGCAGCCGGACCTCCATCGCGTCGTACCCGGGAGGCGGGCAGTAGACCCGCTCCAGGCGCTCCATCTCCTCGTCCGGCACCGGCCCGTCGACGAACACGTCGTCGGTGCCGATCCGGACCTGCGTCTGGTAGAAGGTGTTGCCGTCGAAGATCTGGCTGTCGCCCTCGATGTGCAGGCTGGTGCGGGCCTCGCGGGCGGTACGGGCACCGCCCGCCTCGCCCGCGCCGCCCAGCGGGCTGCCCTTGGGGGCGTCCAGGCGCGGCTTCTCCTCGGGCGTCCCGTCGCCGTCGGCCGTCCGGCCGTCCCTGGCCGCCCGCGCGTCGTCGTCCCGGCCGCCCGGCCTGCCGTCGGGCTGCGGCGGGGGCTGCTCGCCGGCCGGCGGCGCCCCCTCGTCCCCATCGGTCACCTGTCGCCGCCTTCCGGTGCGGGCCCGGTGTGCGGGGCGTCGTCGGCGGGCGGTCCGGGGGCGGGCGTACGGGCCGGGGCGGCGGCCTTGTTGATGCCGACGAAGCCCCCGTTGGTGTTGATGGTGTTGTCCCGGAAATTCTGCTGATCGCCGCCGACGTGCTCGATCTTGTACTTGTGCACGTACGGGGCGGGCGCCGGACCCGCACCGGCCGCCGCTCCCTCCTCCACCGGGCCGGAAGCGGGCGGCGGGACCGTTCCCCCATGCCCCGCCCCGCCGCCCTGCTCCGGCGGCGGGTCCGGGACCGCGCGCACCCCCGTCGCGCACGGCCGGTCCCGCGCCGGCACCGCCGGTGACGGCGGTGCCTCGTGCGACGTCTGCGCCGGAAGGGGCGGGATCGGCAGCCGGGGGACGTGGAACCACGCCTCGACGTCCGTCTCCTTCTCCGACACCCGCGCCCGGCGGTAGTGCTCGGGCTCGATACAGGCGCCGCCTTCCGCCACGACGTCGTGGTACAGCGCGTCGGACACGACGAACAACAGCGGTGCCCGGTCCGCCAGTTGCATGACGCTGCGGGCGGTCCCGCTGTCGCACAGCCGGCACGTGAGGTCCACGGCGCGCCCGGCCAGTCCCTTGGCGTCCTGGGCGACCGAGCCCGCATGCATGGCCACACGCATCCGCAGCGGCTCCAGACGCCCCTCGTTGACCTGGCGCAGCTTCTGGTAGACGCCTTCGAGCCAGGGCCCCACCAGTTGCGCGGACGGGACGTCGGGGGCGAGCGCGACCAGCACGCCGTCGCCGCGGTCCTCCATGTGGTAAGCCCCTTCGGCGATCCCGGCGGCGGTGAACCCGGCCTCGAAGACCTCGTACATCGCCTCGCGCATCCGCAGCTTCGCCCGCCAGCCGAGCAGTCCGGATCCGCAGACGTCTCCGTTGACGACGAGTCGGTGCAAGGCTTCCGTGCTCACTGGACCTCCTGGTTCGTGCCGACATGAAGCAGCATGGCCGGGGCGGGAAGACGGGGCTGTAGCCGTTTACACAGCCGGCGGGGATTGCTCGGGACGTATGGGGACGGGGCCGGCCGGTGTACGGCCGCCGACCGCGCGCCCTTCGGCGAGCAGCCGCAGCAGCGCGAGGTCGAGCACGGCCAGCCGCCGGGGACCGGTCTGCACGACGCCCTGCTCGCGCAGCAGGCGCAGCGCCTTGGCCACCGCTTCGCGGGTGGAGCCGACGGCCGCGGCCAGGTCGTGCTGCGGCAGCGGCAGGTCGACGTCCACACCGCCCGACCCGGGGGTCCCGGTGCGCTCGGCCAGTTCGGTCAGCCGCGCGGCGAGCCGCTGCAGCACCTTTTCCGAGGCCAGGGAACGCCGTTCGCCGTCCGAGCTGCGCAGCCGGGAACTGAACTGCCGCATGATCAGTACGGTCGCCACGGGCCGCGCCGCCAGATAGCCGCGGAACCGGTCGCCGGGGACGACCACCCCGTCCACCGGGCCGAGCGCGGTGACGGTGGCGCTGCGCGGCCGGTGGTCGACGGCGGCCTGATCACCGACGACCTCGCCGCTGCCGCGCAGCGCGAGGATGAGCCGTACGCCGCGCTCCGTCTCCAGGGAGACGCTGGCCCAGCCGTTGACGATCGCCACCACGAAGGTGGTGGTGTCGTGCTCCCTGAGGACGACCTCGCCCGGGGCATAGCTCCGGCCCCGGCCGAGCGCGAGCAGCGCCCGCCGGTCCTGCGCCGGCAGCGCCGTCAAGAAGGGCCTGCCGTCCTCGAAGAGACTCATCCGCCTCCTCCCCCCGCTGGTCTCGCTCACCCCGGCCCCGGCACCCGTCGGCACGGCGGACGTTCCGCCTCTTGTGCATCTGGTCGCCCCAGGGCCCCGGCCCGGTTCCTCAGCCTGGCGGAGAAATGGGCTTGTCTCTGATTTCTTTCGTTACAGGCGGGGTTCTTGCGCAAATTGATCGAGCTGCGCTCGGTTGAGTTACAGAAGGTTAGGGTCGCGATCGGGCCCCGTCAACGCTTTCACAGACCTCAACTACCGCCCCACTCAAGGGTTTTGACCTCCCCGAACACGTGTGCCTCACTCGGTCCGGAGCGGACGACGATGCGGCACTCCCCTCGAAACAGGGGCAGTTGATCGACGCGCCGTACCTCCGGCCGTCACTCTCCGACTGCGCGCAGAGCTCCGAGAGGGCACGCCACGGAGGGCAGTCACCCGATGTACGACCGACTCGACGAGGCGGTGCCCGCTTCGGTCCGCGATCAGGCCCGAGCGGCCGATGCCTCACCGCGCAGGGTTCTGCAACCAGCTGCTCGAAGAGACTCGAAGAGACCGGCGCCCTGCTCACCCCCGGCGCCGCCTTCGGTGTCAACCACACCGTGCGCATCGGTTTCGCCGACGACACCCAGGCGCGGTGCACCGGGCTGCGACTGACCGGCCGGTTCCTCGATCGGCTCGGCCAGGTGGCAGCCGTGTGACCGGCCATACGGCCCGTCACACGGCCCCGTTCCGCCACGGTGCCGGCCCCGGGGCCGGCACCGCCTACAACCGCGGATCCACCGGCTCCGACTCCAGCGCCAGCACCGCGAAGACCGCCTCGTGCACCCGCCACAGCGGCTCGCCGTCGGCCAGGCGGTCCAGTGCCTCCAGGCCGAGGGCGTACTCGCGCAGCGCGAGGGAGCGCTTGTGGCCCAGGTGGCGTACGCGCAGCCGTTCCAGGTTCTCCGGGCGGGTGTACTCCGGACCGTAGATGATCCGCAGGTACTCCCGGCCACGGCACTTGACGCCCGGCTGCACCAGCCGCCCGTCGCCCTTGCGCACCAGCGCGCCCAGCGGCTTGACCACCATGCCCTCGCCGCCCGCGGCGGTCAGGTCGAGCCACCACCGCACGCCCGCCGCGACCGACGCCTCGTCCTCGGTGTCGACGACCAGCCGGCCGGTGCGCCGCAGCAGGCCGGTGCCGTCGTGTTCGACGAGCCGGTCCAGCCACGCCAGCTGCTCGTCGTGCGGTACGGCGGCCAGGCTGCGGCCGGGCGCCGCCAGGATCTGGAACGGCGCCAGCCGTACGCCGTCCAGGCCGTCGACCGGCCAGCAGTAACGCCGGTACGCCTCGGTGAACGCGGCCGCGTCGACGGCCCGTGCACGCTGTCGCGCCAGCAGGTCCGGCACGTCCACGCCCCGCGCGGCGGCCGCCTCCAGCGCGTCCAGCGCCCCGGGGAACACGGCGCCGGACGCCGCGCCGACCGCCGCGTACTGACCGCGCAGCAGCCCGGCCGCCTTCAGCGACCATGGCAGCAACTCGGCGTCCAGCAGCAGCCAGTGCCCGGAGCCGGCCGCGGCGGGGTCCGCCAGTTCCTCCCACAGGCCCGCGCTCTCCACGGCTTCGCGTACGGACTTCAGCACCTGCTCGGTGACGGCCGGATCGTCGAAGAACGGCCGTCCGGTCCGCGTGCAGACCGCGCCGCTCACGCCCGCCGCCGCGCCGAACCGTTCCCGCGCCGCCGCCTCGTCCCGGCACACCAGGACCACGGCCCGCGAGCCCATGTGCTTCTCCTCGCACACGACCTCCCGTACGCCGTCCGCCCGGTACGACGCGAACGCCTCGGCCGGGTGCTCCAGGTAGCCGTCCTCCTTGGACGTCGCGCAGGGCGCCATCGTCGGCGGCAGGTACGGCAGCAGGCGCGGGTCGACCGCGAAGCGGCTCATCACTTCCAGCGCCGCCGCCGCGTTCTCCTCCTTCACCGCGACCCGGCCCATGTGGCGCGTCTCCACGACCCGCCGCCCGGCGACGTCCCCCAGATCCAGCGGACGCCCGTCCGCGCCGCCCGGCGCCTCACTGGCCAGCGGCTTGACCGACTCGTACCAGACCTGCTCGGCCGGTACGTCGACCAGTTCCCGCTCCGGCCAGCGCAGCGCCGTCATCCGGCCGCCGAAGACACAGCCCGTGTCCAGGCAGATGGTGTTGTTCAGCCAGCTCGCGCGCGGCGCCGGGGTGTGCCCGTAGACCACGGCGGCGCGGCCCCGGTACTCCTCGGCCCACGGGTAGCGCACCGGCAGCCCGAACTCGTCCGTCTCGCCGGTCGTGTCGCCGTACAGCGCGAAGGACCGCACCCGGCCGGACGTCCGGCCGTGGTACTTCTCCGGCAGTCCGGCGTGGCAGACCACCAGCGCCCCGCCGTCGAGCACGTAGTGACTGACCAGGCCCTCGATGAACGCGGCGACCTCGCCGCGGAACGCCTCGTCCTCCCCCTCCAACTGCGCGACGGTCTCGGCGAGCCCGTGGCTGTGCCGCACCTTGCGGCCCTTGAGGTAGCGGCCGAGCTTGTTCTCGTGGTTGCCCGGTACGCACAGGGCGTGCCCGGCCGCGACCATGCCCATCACCAGGCGCAGCACGCCGGGGCTGTCCGGGCCGCGGTCCACCAGGTCGCCGACGAAGACCGCGGTACGGCCCTGCGGGTGCCGGGCGTCCACGGCACGGCCGAGCGCGTCGCGCTCGACCTCGTACCCCAGCCGTGCGAGCAGCGTCTCCAGCTCGGAGCGGCAGCCGTGGATGTCCCCGACGATGTCGAACGGACCGGTCAGGTGCCGCAGGTCGTTGAAGCGCCGCTCGGTGACGATCTCCGCCGCCTCGACCTGCTCCACCCCCTTGAGCACGTGCACCTTGCGGAAGCCCTCGCGCTCCAAGTGGCGCAGTGAACGCCGGAGTTCACGCTGGTGGCGCTGGATGACGCGGCGCGGCATCCCGGCCCGGTCGGCGCGCGCCGCGTTGCGCTCGGCGCACACCTCCTCGGGCAGGTCCAGGACGACGGCCACCGGCAGCACGTCGTGCTCGCGGGCCAGCTTCACCAGCTGGGCGCGCGCCTCCGGCTGCACGTTAGTGGCGTCGACGACGGTCCGCCGGCCGGCCGCCAGGCGCTTGGCCGCGATGTAGTGCAGGACCTCGAAGGCGTCGCCGCTCGCGCTCTGGTCGTTCTCGTCGTCGCTGACCAGCCCGCGGCAGAAGTCCGAGGAGAGCACCTCGGTGGGCTTGAAGTGGCGCGCGGCGAAGGTGGACTTGCCGGAGCCGGTGGCGCCGACGAGCACCACCAGGCAGAGGTCGGGGACGCCCAGGGGGCGGCGGGCGGGGGTGGGGGTGGCACCGGTCATGCCTGGGCCTCCTTCGCGGGGGGATCGGTGAGGGGCGGGGCTGTCGTGAGGGACGGGGTTTCCGTGAGGGGCAGGGTTGTTGTGGAAGGAGGGGTTGTCGTGAGGGACGTGGCTGATGTGCGGGGCGGGGCCGGCTCCTCCTGGCGGAAGTACGCGAGCTGCGTCGGCGGGCCGACCTCGGGGTCGTCCGGGCCCACCGGCCGGAACTCCACCTCGTACCCGTGCCGCCCGGCGACCTCCCCGGCCCATGCCCGGAACTCCGCACGCGTCCACTCGAAGCGGTGGTCGCCGTGCCGCACATGCCCCGCGGGCAACGTCTCCCAGCGCACGTTGTACTCGACGTTCGGCGTGGTCACCACGACCGTACGCGGCCGGGCCGCGCCGAACACCGCGTACTCCAGCGCGGACAGCCGCGGCGGGTCCACGTGCTCGACGACCTCGCTCAGCACGGCGGCGTCGTACCCCTTGAGGCGGACATCGGTGTACGCCAGCGACCCCTGCACCAGCCGCAGCCGCTCGGACTGCCGCTCGGGCATCCGGTCCAGCCGCAGCCGGCGCCGCGCCTCCTGGAGCGCGCGCATCGACACGTCCATGCCGACGATGTCGGTGAACTGCCCGTCCTTGAGCAGCTCGCCCAGCAACTGCCCCGGCCCGCACCCGAGGTCCAGCACCCGCGCCGCCTTCGCCTCCCGCAGTACGCCGAGGATCGCCGCCCGCCGCTGCACGGCGAGCGGCACCGGCCGCTCCTCGGTGTCGGCCGACTCCTCCACCGCGTTGTCGATCTCCTCGGCGGCGGCGTCGTCCGCCTCGGCGAGCCGGGCCAGCTCCAGCCGCTCCAGCGCGTCGCGGGTCAGCGACCGGCGGCGGGCGAGGTAGCGGCCGACGATCAGCTGCTGCTCGGGGTGGCCCTCCAGCCAGCCCTCACCGGCCCGCAGCAGCTTGTCGACCTCGTCGGGCGAGACCCAGTAGTGCTTGGCGTCGTCCAGCACCGGCAGCAGCACGTACAGGTGCCGCAGCGCGTCGGCGACCGTACGCTCGCCCTCCAGGCCGAGGCGTACGTAGCGCGAGTCGCCCCACTCCGGGAACGTCTCGTCCAGCGGCACCGGCTCGGCCCGTACCGTCCAGCCCAGCGGCTCGAACAGCCGCCGCACCAGGTCGGCTCCGCCGCGCGCGGGCACGGCGGGCAGCGCCACCTGCAACGGCAGCGGCTGCGCGGGCAGCTCGGGGCGCGCCTTGCACTGCCCCTTCATCGCACTCGCGAAGACCGTGCTCAGGGCCACGGCCAGCAGCGAGGACGCCGCGTACGGGCGGTCGTTGACGTACTGCGCGAGCGCCGAGTCGGGCGCACCGCCGCGGCCCTTGCCCCGGGCACGCCGCACCAGCGCGACCGGGTCCACCTCCAGCAGCAGCGCGGCCGTGCACCGGCTGTCGTCCGCCTCGGGGTAGAACACATGGGCCGTGCCGTGCGCCGTCGAGAACGCCTGCGCCTTCCCGGGGTGCTTGTGCAGCAGGAATCCGAGATCGGTCGCGGGGCGCCCGGCGCTTCCGGTGGTGGTCATCGTCAGGAACACGCGTACGAGTATCGCCCGGTACCGACCCGTTTGACGAACCGGTTTTCGCAGGTGGGAACGGAAGTGCGGCAAGGGGCGGCCGCCGCCCCGCTCCCTCGTCACACCGGCCCCTCCCGTATGCTGCCGTGCCTGTTCCCGGCTCCCGGCACCCGCAGGGCAAGATGGGCGGCATGGAACTCCGGATCTTCACCGAGCCCCAGCAGGGGGCCACCTACGACACCCTTCTCCGCGTCGCCCGAGCCGCCGAGGACCTGAACTACGGCGCGTTCTTCCGTTCCGACCACTACCTCCACATGGGCAGCACCGACGGGCTGCCCGGTCCGACGGACGCCTGGATCACCCTGGCCGGCCTGGCCCGGGAGACCACCAGCATCCGCCTCGGCACCCTGATGACCGCAGGCACCTTCCGCCTCCCCGGCGTACTGGCCATCCAGGTCGCGCAGGTCGACCAGATGTCGGGCGGCCGGATCGACTTCGGCCTGGGCTCCGGCTGGTACGAGGACGAGCACAAGGCGTACGGCATCCCCTTCCCGAAGGAGAAGTTCGGCCGGCTGGAGGAGCAGCTGGCGATCATCACCGGACTGTGGAAGACCCCCACCGGCGAACGCTTCGCCTTCGACGGGAAGTTCTACCAGCTGACGGACTCGCCCGCGCTGCCCAAGCCCGCCCAGCCGAAGGTGCCGGTCCTCATCGGCGGGCACGGCGCCAAGCGCACCCCCGCGCTCGCCGCCGAGTACGCCGACGAGTTCAACATCCCCTTCGCCTCGGTGGACGACACCGAGCAGCAGTTCAAGCGGGTACGGGCGGCAGCCGAGCAGCGCGGCCGGGACGCCGACGAACTCGTGTACTCCAATGCCCTGGTCGCCTGTGTCGGCCGCAAGGACGCGGAGGTCAAGCGCCGCGCCGACGCCATCGGCCGCGAGGTCGACGAGCTGAAGGCCAACGGTCTGGCGGGCTCCCCCGCCGAGGTCGTCGAGCGGCTCGGCCGCTTCGCGGGCGTCGGCTCCCAGCGCGTCTATCTGCAGATGCTCGACCTGACCGACCTCGACCAGATGGAATTGATCGCGTCCGAGGTCATGCCGCAGGTGGCCTGAGCAAGGGCGTCGAAGCCGGTGGCGGGCGGGGTGCGGGGTCGGGGTGCGGGGTGTGGGGTGTGGGGGTGCGGGGTGCGGGGTCGGGACAGGCGTACGGGGCCCGCACGGTCGGGGCCAGCGGCCTCGCCCGCCCGGCCTCACACCGCCTGCACCGCCTGCACCGCCCCGCCCGGCCTCACACCGCCTGCACCGCCCCGCCCGGCTTCACACCGCCGGCACCACCCCACCCGGCCCCCACGGCCCCGGGCACCACTCCACGAGCAGCAGCGTGGCGTCGTCCCGCAGCTCGTTGCCCTGGTCGTCGACGATGAAGTGGATCAGGCGGCGCAGCGTCTCGAAGGCCAGCTCGCCGCCCGCCGTGGCCCGGATGATCGTGTCCGTGAACCGTTCCAGCCCGAACAGCGCGCCGTTGGCGTCACGCGCCTCGGTCACCCCGTCCGTGTAGAGCAGCACCCGGTCGCCCGGCTCCAGCTCCGCGACGTGGACGGTACGCGGTTCCGGGCTCAGCGCCGCGGGCAGGCCCAGCGGCAGCTGGCCGGCCTGCTCCAGCGCACGGTCGAGGACCGCGTGCCGCCGGATGAGGAGCGGCGGCGGATGGCCGCAGTTGATCCAGCGCAGCCGGCCGTCGGCGAGGTCGAGCTGGAGGAAGACGCCGGTGGCGAAACGGTCCGGCAGCCACTGGGACAGCGCCTGGTCGACGGTGTCCACCGTCTCGCGCAGGTCGGCACCGGCCCGGCGGCCGCTGCGGCAACCGGCCAGGGCGACGGAGGTGGCCAGACCGGCGGCCAGGTCGTGGCCCATCGAGTCGATGATGGCGGCGTGCAGCGTGTCCTGCGTCATGGAGTGGTCGAACGCGTCGCCGCCCAGCTCGTAGGCGGGTTCCAGCACGGCCGTGGACACCGCCTGCTCGTTGCCGATCGTGCGCGGCGGCAGGAAGGCGCGGACCATTTCCGCGGGCAGCTGCATCGGCTGCGTACGCGCCTGGCGTACGAACGTGTCGCTGTAGGCCCGTTTCGAGGTGATGATGGGGGCCAGCAGGGCCGCCAGCGCACGGCAGCGGCGCATCCGCTCGCCGTCCAGCAGGTCGGTGCGTACCTCCAGTACGCCCAGCCGCTCCACCCCGTCGACCAGCGGCAGCCAGATCCGGATGCCGCCCTCCGGATCGTCGGCGTCCTCCACCCGCATGGCCAGCGTGCGGTACGTCCAGCCGGCGAGGGAGGAGTCGACGGAGAGCGCCCGCTGTCCCACGCCCAGCGGGCACAGCTGCCGCTGCTGAATGTCGACCAGGTAGAGGCCGACGTGCCGCAGGCCCAGGGCCGTGGCGTGCCGGTTCACCAGGTCGGGCATGTCCGTGGGGGCCGCGCGCTGGGCCTGCTCCAGCAACGCTTCGAGCATCCCGTAGCCCTCGGCGCCCGGGTAGGCATCCGCAAAGGCTTCGCCGGCCATCGTGATCACCTCCTACCGCAGTCTCGCACCGCGCCCGTGCCCCTGCCGTCCGGGCGACCCGGCGGCGCCCGACGTTCCCCCACTCGGGTCGCGGGCGCCTGCAGACTCCTGCGGCCGCCCCGCACGCCTCGGTGCGCACATCTCGGTGCATGCGCCTCGGTGCGTACGCCTCAGTGCATGCGCCTCAGTACATGTGCCTCAGTACATGCGCCTCAGTGCATACGCTTCAGCTCGTACGCCACTCGTGCCCCGGCAGGAAACGCACGTCGTACTGCCCGGGAACCGTCTCGAACTTGCCGCCCTCCGGGACGACCGGCTCCCGCGGCAGGCCGAGCTGTTCGGTGGGGACGCCCAGATTCTCGAAGAACCGCTCGAACGTACCGCCGGGGCCTGCGGCGACGCCCACGACCTGGCTGTGGTGACGTTCCATGCGGTAGGCGTGCGGGCAGTTCGCGGGGACGAAGCCGAAGTCGCCGGGGGTCAGCAGCTTCTCCTGCTGGTCACCCTCACTGTCCTCGACGAACAGCCGGACGGCGCCCTGGGTGACGTAGAAGACCTCGTACGTGTCGGTGTGCAGATGAGCCGGGACGAGGTCGCCCTTGGGGCCCTCGACGGTGAAGAAGTTGAAGGCGTTCCCGGTCTGCTCGCCGCCGGCGTAGACGGTGATCAGATCGCCGAACAGGTGGGCACGGTCCCCTTCGCCCTTCTCGACGAAGTACGGCCGGCCCGGTTCCGGCGGGATGCGCGAGGACCGGCGGTGGCGCGTGGCGAACTCGATGGTCATGGACCCTCCTGGGACGGACACCCGACGTCAGGCAACCTGACGTTCAACGTGTCAGGTACCCTGACACTCCAGTCGCCCAGGAGGCAACCCCGCCCGCCCCGCCGCCCTCTCCCCCTCACCCAAGGCCCAGCCATGCCCACTTCCCGGCCCGCTTCCCCACCCCCATCGCCGCCGCCCTCGCCCTCTCCTTCGCCCTCGCCCCGCCGCAACCTCCCCCAACTGCTCGGCGACGCCCGGCGCTGGTTCGAGGAAGCCCTCCTGACCGCCATGAACGCGGCCGGCGGCCCTCCGGTGACCTCGACCCAGGTCCAGCTCTTCGCCGTACTGGACCCGGAGGGCACCACGGTCGCCGCACTCGCCCGGCACATGGGCGTGACCCGGCAGACCGCGCACCAAGCCGTACACGGTCTGGTGTCGGCCGGACTGCTGGAGCAGATACCGGACCCCGCCTCCGCCCGGCAACGGCTGATCCGCCGCACCCCGGCGGGCGAGCGCGCACACCACCAGGCCGAACGGCTCCTGCAGGACTTGGAAGGCCAACTCGCCGCACGCATCGGCCACGACGCGGTCAACGCCCTCCGCGCAACCTTGGAAGCCCCTTGGGGCCCGGCCCCGACGCCAGCCCCACCCCCGACCTCAGCCCCAACTCCGACCACCTGACAGACAGCCGGACAGACCGGGGCCACCATCACCCCGTCACATCCATCCCCCCGTCACACCCGCATTTTCCGCTGCCCGTCAACCATTCTGCGCCCGCACCCGCACCCGCGCCCCCGCCCGCGCCGGAAAACTTCCTCCCCCCCTCCCCCCTCCCTCTCCCCCGATTCCACGGCCCACACCAAACGAAAATCCGATCGTGCGATAACACGCCCTTATTCCCCGGCGCGACCAGCACCGAAGCCGAAGTCGACGCACCCCGGGTTTCCCACTCCACCGCCCGCATTCCCCCACCTCACCCTTTCGGCTCAACAACGCGCACCCCCGCACCCCTCCCGCGGTGCGGAACGTTGATCAGTAAGTCGGAGATAGGACTTACTGAAAGAGGTATGACGTGCCCTGTCCCACCTCCCGTGCAGCCGCGATCTCCACCACGGCGCTGACCCTGGCCAGCGCCCTCACCGTCACCGCGGCGTCCGCACTCGACCACAACGACCAGCCCGCGCCTCCCAAGCGCCTCAACGCACAGGCCTACGACGCGTGGTTCGACGTACTGTCCCGCCAGACCAGCGGCCTGAAGGCGAGGATCAGCGAAGCCGACGGCACACCGGTGGCGGGCCTGCCGGTCAAGTTCACCGTGGCCGGCGAGAAAGCCCTCCTCTGCGAGGCCGTCACGGACACCGACGGTTACGCCGAGTGCAAGAAATCCCGCCTCCCCTCCTTGCTCGCGTCCGCCGTCAAACTGCTGACCGGCGGATACGACTCCACTTTCGACGGCAACACCCGCTACGCCCCCGTCTCCACCCACAATTCCGTCGCCGTGGACATGCGCTGAACACCCCGGCCGAAATCCACCGCCATGACACCCGTCACCCGCTGGTGCGGGAGTCGGCGGCGTAGTCGGGCAGAGCCACGGTGCTGCTGACTTTCTCCCCCAGCTTGAGCATTCCGTTCAGGAACAGGGGGCGGGACAGCAAAGCGTTGCGGAGACGTATGCCGGTGGCGGTGCCGGGGGCGAGGAACTTCCCGGTACGGTCGCCACCCGCCTGACAGCCCCTGGCATACGTGCGGAGCCTGCTCTCGTACCGGGCGAAGGCCGTCCGGTAGTCGCCTTGAGCGCGGGCGAGTTCACCGGCCAGCACATAAGCGGCGACCAGCGCGGTTCCCGTACCCATACCGCCGAGGGTGGCCCCACAGGCAGCATCGCCGACGAGACAGACGCGCCCTGCGGACCAGGTGTCCACGTCCGCCCGGCTGATCGAATCGAAGTACAGGTCAGACGCCTGGTGAAGGGAGGCGAGCAGGCGGGCCCACGGCCGACACTCGACCTGGACCGCATCGCACGGGCCGGCATCCGGATCGCCGACTCGGACGGACTGTCAGACGTCTCCATGCCGCGGGTCGCCGCGCAACTCGGCGTCACCAATATGGCGCTGTACCGGTACGCGCCGGGCAAAGCCGAACTGATCGCGCTGATGGTCGACACCGCGATCGGCCCCTGCCCGACGCTGAAGAGGGCGCGTACCGACTGGCGCTCGCAATTGGAAGACTGGGCCTGCCAGTTGCCCGCCGTCTTCCGCCGACATTCGTGGGCGCTTGAGGCCACCATCGGGCCGCGGGTCATGGGGCCCGGTGAACTGTCCTGGCTGGAGCGCGCCGTCGGCGCACTGGACGGTACGGGGGCTGAGCGGCGCCGAACGGATGGACGCGGCCGTCCTGCTGGTCGGTCACGTACGCAGCATCACCCAGCAAGCCCGCGCAGCCGGCTCCGCGAACAACCCCGAGGCCCAGCTAGGAGCCATCCTCACCGACCTGATGCAGACACACGGCGAACAATTCCCCGTCCTCACGGCGGCCCTGGCCTCGTCAACGCAGCCCGGCGAGCAAGACGAAGCATGGGAGTTCGGCCTACACCGCATCCTGGACGGCCTGGCCACCCACATCGACCAACACACCCGATAACCGCAGCACAAATCCCCCGCCCCCCACCAAACCCTTCTCCACCCCCCTCCCTGCCCCCGTCAAGCACCTCCCCGCTCCCCTCCCTGCCCCCGTCAAACGCCTCCCCACCCCCTCCCTGCCCCCCGTCAAACACCTTCCCCTCCCCGTCCCCCTCCCCCACCCACCCCGCTCCACCCCACCCCTGCTCCCACCCCTACCCCCACCCCTGCTCCCGCTCCCGCTCCCGCTCCCGCTCCCGACCGAAGCCTGAGGCAGGAACCGCGCGCGCACCAACCAAACAACGGGCTCCAGTACTCGCCGCGCTCAGACTCGCGCACCGTCACCCCCAGCTGGCACGCAGGCAGCCGGAAGTCACCAGACGGCAGACCGTTGATCACCCGGCACCCGGCAGGCGACGGGCGACGGGCGACGGGCGACGGGCGACGGGCGACGGGCGACGGGCGACGGGCGACGGGCGACGGGCGACGGGCGACAACATAGGCAAGCGAGCGGCAAGCCACCACCCAACCGAAACCCCCAACCTCACGCTCGCCCCAGCACACGCCCGCCCCAGCTCCCACCAACGTCCCGACACAACTCGCGCCGACGCCCCAGAGCGACTTCCCCTGGCACCCCTGGGCAGCTCCCACCGACGCCCGACGCCCGGAGCGACTCGCCCGACGCCCGGAGCGACCCGCCCTACACTCCCGTTAGCTCGCACCGGCCCCGAAGCAGCTCGCGCCAGCGCCTCAGAGCAACTCCCGCGCGACTCCCGCCACGCCCCAGAGCAGCCCCGACCGACACTCGAAGCACGCCCGCCAACGCCCTGAACAGTCCCCCTCCCGACGCCCGGAGCAACCCCCGCGCCCCCTGAGCAGCTCCCACCGACGCCCCGAGCAGCTCACCCCTACACCCCGGTACCTCGCACCGGCCCCCAGCAGTAGCTCGCGCCGGTGCGTGCGCCCTCAGGGTGTGTCGCGGGAGCTTACGGCGAGGTGCTTCAGTATGCCGGTGACCCGGTCGCGGGACTCGTCGGCCACGTCCATCGCTTCCACGCAGGTCCAGTACATCCCCTCCTCGTCCGCCGCGCAGACCACGCCCACCAATGCTTCGCACACCTCGCCGAGCAGCCAGTTCAGCCCTCTCAGGGCCGCCAGGGTGTCCCGTACTTCGGAGAGCTGGGCCGCCCGCGGCCCGCCGATCCTCGGCGCGGGGATCAGCAGTACCGCGCTCGTCCTTCCTCCCGCATCACCCAATCCCCGCGCCCGGGACCGCACTTCGTGCGGCCCGGATATCGCGAGATGGCTGCCCACCGCCTCGGCCAATGCCTGTGCCTGCCACGCCTCGACGACGATCTCCTGGACCGTCTGCGCCTGCGCCAGACCGCGCCGACTGGCCGCGATGATGCGCATCGCGTCCATCCGCGCCCCCCTCCCTCAGACCACTGTCAGCTTCGCCGCATCTACCTGCCACTACCCAGCGTGAACTTGAAAGGCCGAAAAGGCCAGAGGAATTCGCAAATCTGTGGACAACCAAGACGATGTGGAAAGATCCTTCACTCCATAGAGTGACGATTGGCTCGTTCGGCCCCCTTCACGGGAAATCGTGTCTCATTGCGTTCGATCTTTGCGGCCAGCGCCTGCAGCACATCGATGCCCAGGGCGTCGCAGAACTGCAGGAGGTACGCCAGTACGTCGGCGACCTCGTCCTCGACCCGCCCGGCGGCCGTCGCGTCGCTCATGACCCGCGCCGACTCCTCCGGTGTCAACCACTGAAAGATCTCGACGAGTTCGGCGGCCTCGACGCTGAGCGCCGCGGCCAGGTTCTTGGGGGTGTGGTACTGCTTCCAGTCGCGGGCCGCGGCGAACTCGGCGAGCCGCTTCTGCAATGCATGGAGATCTTCACTCATGCTCCTAGGTGTAGCACCTGCACCCCGGGCAGCCCTTCGGCGGCCGACGCGTCCCGTACCGTCCCGAGCAGCCGGACGTGCCCGCGCCCGACCATCCGTACGGCGAGTTCCAGCAGTGCCCGTGCCTGCCGGTCGTCGAGGCTCCGGTCCAGCCCGTCCGCCATCAGCCCCAGCACCTGACGGGCGGCGAGCACCTCGCCCGCCGGGTCCATGGCCAGCACCTCCGGGCCCGTGAGAAGGACCAGCGCGAGCGCGACGTAACGCAGCTCGCCGTCCCCGAGCTGCTCCAGCGGCGTCGCCGGCAGCCCGCCGCGCTCGACCAGAGCCCGTATGCCGACCGTGCCGCCGTGTTCCACCGGTTCGGCCCGCAGACCGGCGACCGGACCGACGCAGCCGGCGCGCACCGCCTCGACCAGCACCGCGTGCCGCCGCGCGCACTCCCGGCTGGTCCGTCCCAGTACGGCGGGGAGGTTGTCGCAGGCGGTACGCAGCCGCCCGTCCCCGGCGCTCCACCCCCAGCTTCCGCCGAACATGCCGCCGTCGTCCGCCGCCCCCTCACCGCCGGACCCGGCCACGAAGGCTTCCAGGGGACCTTCCGGCGGATCGGCCTCCGTATGCGCGTCAGCACAGGGACCGGCGTGGGAAGCAGCACGTGAGGCACTACCGGAACCGGTAGCACCACGCGCACCGGCAGTGCCACGAGTTCCGGTGACACCACGAGCCCCCGCGGTGCCACGGTTTCCGCTGGCACCACGGTTTCCGCTGGCACCACTGCCCTCGGCGCCGCCGCCGCTCGGGTCGATGGAACCCCTCGCCCCACCCGGCCCACCCGGCCCGACCGTTCCATCCGGCCCGCCCGGTCCCCCCGCTCCCGACCCGGCGGGGTCAACCGGACCGGAGGCGGCGGCACGGAGGCCATAGCTGCCACCGACGTTCTCGCGGCTTGCGCGGCCGCTCCCCCGGGCACCGGCCGCGCGGGCTCCGGGTACGGCGCCGGCCGCGCTCCCGGCCCCGTACCCACTGCTCCCGGAACTGCATCTCGTCGCCCCCCTGGGCCCCGGGCCGCCCGCCGTCTCCGCACCCGTCACCGTGCCCGCACCGCATCCGCCCCCCATGCCCGCCCCGCGCATCACCTCTGGCCGCGGATCGCACGCGAACACCGACCGCAGCGCCACCACCACCTGTTCCGCGGCCGCCAGCACGAGCCGCTGCCCTGCCGTCTTGCCCGCGACCCGTAACGGCAGCAGCGCCGTACCCAGACGGTCGTCGGGCAGCGGCGCGCGCGTCACGGGTGTCGCTCCGGCCGTGTACCAGGCGGCCTGCACCGCGCGCCGGGCAGGGTCCGTCAGGGCCGTCGACAGCAGGGTCTCGCCCCCACCCGTCAGCCGTTCGCCGACGATGCGCAGTTCCGGCTCGGCCTGTACGGCGACATCGAGCCGGACGGGGCCGACCGGTCCGTCGACCGTGCAGCCGATGCGGAACCCGCGTCTGCCCTGCCCGTCCGGACGTGCCCAGGCCGGTACGCATCCGGCCGCGCCTCCCGGCGCCGCCGCCACGGCCCGCCCGAGCCGGGCGCCGCTGCCGAGCCGCGCGAGGATCTCGTACGCCTGCAGCACGCTGGACTTCCCGCTGCCGCTCGCGCCGGTCAAGAGGGTCAACGGGCCCAACGGGAAGGTCGCGCCGCGATGCGACTTGAAGGCGGACAGGCGTAATTCGGTGACCGCCGGGCGCACACTTTCTGTGTCCATACGAGGACGCTAGGCAACCGGCGAAAGCAAAACCGTTACGGCTGCAACGCCTTCCTACGATCGGGGTACGAGGCCCGCCGGCGGCTCGGCGACCTCGGTGCCGACGGGCGCGAGCAGGAAGACGTTGGTGTCGACCCGGTGCATCCCGCTGGCGAGCCCGAAGACCACGCCGCTGGAGAAGTCCAGGATGCGTTTGGCCACGTCGGCGTCGGCGCTGCTGAGGTCGAGCAGGACGGGGATCTGCGCCATCAGGTACTCGGCGACCTCGCGCGCGTCGGCGAAGGTCTGCACCCGGATGACGACGAACCGCCGCATCTCCTCGCCCGGTTCCTCGTCGGGCAGGGCACGGTGATCGGGCCACGAGGGCCATTCACTGCCGCTGCGAAGGGGAACGACCTCGGCGAGCCCTTCCCACTGTTCGTCGGTGGCGTCGGGCCCGTTCACCGAATCACCTCTCCCGGAGGGGCTGGACAACTTCGCTATCTGCATCGCGCAATTGTAGGGATAAACACTTATACGTCTTCGGGTGCGACACACGGATGGCCTCACCCGGCTCCCCCATCCTGCACCATGCCCACTGATCACCGCCGACACCCAGGACATATATCCTGCGACGAGATCCCTGCCTTGTTCCTGTTCACTCCCTCTGTCACGTAGGTCGGTTCCGTCATGAGCGTCGATCCTCCCGGACGCGGGCTGCGCGGCCTGCGCGGGCTCCGCAAGCCGGCGAAGAAGCGGCCGGCCACCGCGGCCTCACCCACCGGCACCACGGACGAGCCGCCGGCGCCGGACGCCGGGACACCGTCCGCGGGCAGTGTCATCAATGCCACTCTTTACCGCGACGGACATCGCCTCAGTACCCACGAAACCCTCGCCGACACCTTCCGGCACCTGCGCACCACCGCCGGTTCCATGGCCTGGATCGGCCTGCACCGGCCGTCGTCCTCCGAATTGGTCACCCTGGCATCGGAATTCGACCTTCACCCGCTCGCCGTGGAGGACGCACTGGAGGCCCATCAACGGCCGAAACTGGAGCGTTACGGCGACACCCTCTTCGTCGTCCTGCGGGCCGCGCGCTACCTGGACGACCCCGAGGAGGTCGACTTCGGCGAACTGCACGTCTTCGTCGGCCCCGATTTCGTGATCACCGTCCGGCACGGCGGCGCCCCCGACCTGCCCGCCGTACGCCGCCGCATGGAAGCCGCCCCGGAACTGCTCGACCGCGGCCCCGAGGCGGTCCTGTACGCGATTCTCGACGCCGTCGTGGACGATTACGCTCCGGTGGTCGCCGGTGTCCAGAACGACATCGACGAGATCGAGACCGAGGTCTTCGGCGGCGACCCGCGCGTTTCCCGCCGTATCTACGAACTGTCCCGGGAGGTCGTGGAATTCCAGCGCGCGACCCGCCCCCTGAACAGCATGCTGGAAAGCCTGACCGCGGGCTTCGAGAAATACGGCATCGACGAGGAACTCCGCCGCTACCTGCGCGACGTCGCCGACCACGCCACCCACACCACCGAACGCGTGGACGGCTTCCGCCAGGCCCTCCAGGACATCCTCACCGTCAACGCCACCCTCGTGAACCAGCAACAGAACGCCGAGATGCGCGCCCTCGCGGAAGCCGGCTTCGAACAGAACGAGGAGATCAAGAAGATCTCCTCCTGGGCGGCCATCCTCTTCGCCCCGACGCTGGTCGGCACCATCTACGGCATGAACTTCGACCGCATGCCGGAGCTGCACTGGGCATTCGGTTATCCCTTCGCCATCGTCCTGATGGCCGTCGTATGTACTAGTTTGTACGTCATCTTCAAGCGCCGGGACTGGCTCTGAGTAATCGGCGCCAGCACAGGCACGCTGCGGGGGAACGCCGCGGGGAGCATGTGCAGCGCGCCTCCTTCAGTCCGCTGGGGAGAATGAGCTCAGCCGCCCTCTGGCCGGTATAGCTATAGGCCGCTACCCGCTCCGGCCCTGCCAGGCCGACGACGAACGTTCTGCATCACTAAGAGTGACGGTTGGACCGGGGAGACAGCCGAGTGAGGGACAGTTGCTGCGAACGTTGCAACCACCCTCGTCAGAGTCCTCCGATGCGTAGCCGCCCAAGGAACAGCACCGCGTTGCCCACCGTGAGGTCGGGCAGCCGCCCCGCCCGGTCGGTCATTGGCCTACAGCCACGGCTCTATCTTCCGCCACTACACACCAGGCAGTTCATGTTGATTGCAGCTCTACAACGGGCGCTGGCCGTAGTGCAGATCGATGTGGTCATGCTGAAGTCGGTCGTCATCGACATGCAGTACGGCAACCCGACGATCGAGGAGTCCGCGCCGGAGAAGTTCCTTGTCGCAACGAAGTTGGTCGACCAGCTCGTGTTGACCTGCGCGGACTGGACTGAGTGAGACGCGAACGGATCGGCGGTTTGCCTGTGTGCGAGGTCGCTGTCCTTGACGCTGAGGTTTGACGGCTTAGGCACTCGCCCGCGTGACCAGCCACCGCGCCGGTAAGATGCGGGCGATCACGTTCGCGGCAACGGCTCGTGTGCTCCAGGCCGGGGCGTGTAGGTTCGAATAAAGGGAGCACTGTGACTCTGGCAGAGCGGCCTTCGCTGGCGTGGGATGTCGCTGACCTGGTGGCTCAGCAATTGCTGGTCGTGCCGAATCCCCTGGCCGCCTGGAACAGCGACACGTTCTGGGTCTCCGTGTGGGACTCGGACCCTGGACAGGTCCTTGTCTCTCTGCACGTTCCGCGTGAGAGCGCCGATCCGTTCATCCAGTTGAAGATCGGGTTTGCGGTGACAGAGGAAAGCCCGAAGCTCCAGGCCGAACGTATCGTCGCCGCCGTCCGGCGCCCGCACCCCCTGAACGGCGCGGTGGTCTGTGCGGGCTATCGAGAGTGCGCCGAAGCCTTCGGGTATACCTGGCCATCGTCGCTGGAAGAGTGAGTCACGAGCCACCGGTCAACTTCGGTGGCCAAGGACAGTCGCCCAGGAACTTCAGTTGCCGTGGGCGGGTTCTGTTGCTTCGAGTTGATACCAGTCCTGGGAGGCCGTCCAGGACTGGCAGTCCAGGTAGATCCTCGCGAGGCCATCCGGCTGCTCTCGGATCATGAAGTAGTCGCGAAGGAGTCGGTGGAGCGTGATCACCACTGCGGCGTCGGCCTGCTTGGTGAGCGGGTGAGTCCAATCCCCTGGAGCGAGGTGGCGGACGAGAAGGTGTCCCGTCACGCCGAAGGTTGAGCGTTCTCACCGAACTTTGACTGCCTCGGCCGGGTCTGTCCGCTCTCGGCACGTGACTGAACCAGCCGCATGACCGTCCGGTCACGCGGCTGATGAGGTGGGCTTCCAAACTGCCTTGAAGGAGCCCTCCGGCACATACCGGTCTCGGGTTCTACCGCGTCGGTCAGACCTGAAGGATCAGCGCTTCCACTTGTTCGAGCGTCGTCACGCTGGCCTGGGCCGCGGCCCGGGCCTTCGTCACCTTCTCCATCCACTCGATCCGCTGCTCGGCCGGGAGTGCGTCCTCTCCGAGCTGGACTCGCAGGCGGTGCGCTTCTTCGAAATCCGTCATCAGGGTATGGGCGGAGTCCACGGCCTGCTGGTAGCCGCTCTCGACGAGTTCCACACGAGCTGGCAGCTCCCGGCGCAACGTGGCCAGCTGATCGCGCGGGTCGGCTGGCGGACCGCCGTTCGCGGTGGCAGTGGGATCCGTGCTGGTCGTGGCCGTGGGGGACGTGGTGGTGCTTCCGGAGCTGCCTGGGACTGGGCGGCCGAGCTCCACCGGGAACGTCTCGTCGAACCAAGCCTTGTCCGCGACGTAGTGGGTGGGCCGGCCCTCGGTGTCGGGAGCGATCACCACCCCCGCGGTGATCGGCGTCCGGCCTTCCACCCGGTGCCGCCGCTCCCCGTAGCAGACCAGAGGCTCACCGCCTTCCGCCTTGGGCGGCTGCGTCGCGTCCGGGTGCCCCAGCACGGCCTACGCGAACGCGAGGAGGAGTGCCCTGCTGATGTTCGGAGCGCTGGTTGCCGTGTACGCCAGAGTGAGGGAGACGAGGGCGCTCTTAGGGGTGCGCCGCACGCCCTTCCGTCCGTCACCCGCCTCGCTGCCCTGGCCAGCGGTGATGAAGGGCTGCGGAGCGTGGATCAGCACCGGCGCCATGCGCTGGACGAGGGCTGACCAAGCGGTCGCGTCGCCGGCCTCTGCCCCGAGGAGGAGCACCTTGAGCGACCGCGGGTCCTGCCCGGCGCCCTTGGCAGCCTCCGGGACGCCGAAGAAGCCGAGGGCGCAGAGGATGTTGCCCCGGTACAGGAACAGCTGCGCGATGGCGGCGGCCCCCAGACGGGTACGTGCCTCTGCTGTCTTCGCCTTGGTCTGGCTCCACGCCGGCTCCCGCGGCGTGCCCCTGACAATCGGCCATAAGCGCCCCGTGTCGCGGACGGTGCGTACGGCCGACCGCTTCGGAGCCTTGGGCGGGATCTCAGGAAACACGAGTGCGGTGATGGCACGCACCGCGATGTCGCGGAGCACGGTGGGGGAGACGTCGTCGCCTACGGGCACGAGCGGCACAAGCGGGTCGAGCGGCCCGTTAGGTCAACGCGTCGCGCACCCCTACCAGGTCGAGGAGGTCTGCGCCGCGCGCGTCGGGGAATGCCTCGGCGAGCGCGTCCGCGAGGAGCGATTCCCTGGCGTATGCGTCGACGAGCGTCGCGAACAGGGCGATCAGGCGCGCATCCTCGTCGTAGGGCTGGATCCCGCGCAGGTGGTCGTTGACGTTTAGCGTCCGCAGGACATGTTCCAGAGCCGTCGGCTTGGTGCAGCCAATCACGATCTCCGCTGAGACCGTGGCGATCTTCTGGGCCTGGACCGCTGGATCAGTCGCCTCCGGCTCTGGCTTGGCGGCGGCTTCGTTGAGCCGGTCGGAGAGTCGGTTCAGGATCTCTCGCTGACCCAGCAGCAGAAGCTCGGGGTCGGCCTTCTTGCCCTTCGGCGTGGGCAGGAGGGACTGGGGCATCCCCGTGACCAGGTGTTCCGGACGCACACGGAAGATGTTGAGACGGGCCAGTGCCCGGTTGTTCCCGGTCACGGCGGCCAGCCGCCACAGCTTCGACACCGTGCCGTCGGGGCGGGCGATCTGCCACTGCTGCAGGACGTTCATGCCCTCTTGGAGAGCTGACCCGCGTCTACGAGGGACTCGGGCAGGTCGTAGCCGCGGGTCTTGCCGGCGCGCTCCAGGTTCTCGGCGGCGTACCGCTGCATGTGGACGGCCACCGCGTACGGCTGCTCGGCGAGAGTAAGCGCCAGCTTCGGTTCCCCGTCCTCCTCCGCGGCCCGGACCACAGGACGCGGCCGCCGGTCGCCGAGGGCGATGAGGAGGGCCTGGCGCTCGCCTTCGAGTTCCGTCACGCGGCGCTCGGCATCCTCGTGCTTCTGCGTGACCACCGCCAGAGCCTGCGCGGCGTACGTGTCGTCGCCGACCGCGCGGTGGTAACTTTCCCGCTCCTTCTCAGCAGTCTTCTCGGCCTTCCTGGCCTCGTGCAGCGCCAGCTCGACGGCGATGAGGTCCTTGACGCGCTGACTGGCCTCAGCGACGGGCGGCGACCAGCAGTTGACGGTGCGGTCGTTGAGGTCCCACGGGACCACGGCAGCGCCATGGACGTCACACATCAGCAGGAGTACCCGCTCATCGCCAGCCTGCACGAGACGGTAGGCCGAGGGCTTGAGCACCTTCTTGCCGCTCCGGCTGGCAATCAGGCCCCTGATCTCGGTGTCCGGAAGAGCAGTGGCCAGCCCCTCGGTGATCGCCTGCCGGGGCGGGGCGCGACCCCGTGTTCCGCACAGGTGTTCTCGATGGCGTCCGCGAGGTTCCGGCCCCAGACGCCGGTGCCGATGCGCGGGAAAATGCCGTCGCGTCGTTTCGCGACCATGATGTCGTCCTTCCGCCCGGGCGTGCCGGGCGAACACAGAAGCTCCCGTCTCTCGGGAGCGCGTCACGCGCCCGAGCGCCGAAGCCTCGTGCCGACGAGGAACGGGCCAATACCCCGCAGAAGGGTGTGCGGCGGTCCTCGCCCCGTACGGCTCACCTGCCAACGCCCGAAGAACGATCAGCCCCAACGACGCCTCGGTGGCGTCTGGACGTTTCGCAGCTGGCTCCTGCTCCGCCGACGGCAGCATGAGGCGGACGCCGGTGATGAGCCACCGACGTGCACCACGCAATCTGCCACCCGCGCCCGCGCAATGCCGACATACTGAGGATTTCGTTAGTTCTGTGAGGTTGGTGGGCGGATGGTCAGGCCGGTGTGGGTGAGGAATGACCAGGGCAGTCGGGGGTTGGCGTTGATGCGGTGGATGCCTTGTTCGGTGGCATAGGCGACGTCGGCGAGGTGGCTGCCGGCCAGGTTGGCGAGTTCGCGATTCTTGAGCGAGGACCACAGCAGTTCCACCGGGTTGAGCTCGGGTGCGTGCGCGGGTAACCGCTCGAGGGTGAGCCAGTCCTGTTCGGCGGCCCAGGCGCGCATGGCCCGGCTCCGGTGGGCGGACAGTCCGTCCCAGACCAGCACCACCGGCTCTTCGCGGTAGAACGCTTTGAGCTCGTTCAGGACCTCGATGAGAGCGGTGGTGTTGTAGCTGCCGGGCTTGAGGTGGAAGCACAGGCGCGGACCACGTTCGGGGTCGGTGGCGTGGTAGCCGAGGGCCGCTGCCATCGACGCCCGTTTCCAGTTCAGCCGGTGCCGCAGGAGCGGAGTGCGGCCGCGGGGTGCGTAGGTGCGGCGGATCTGAGGTAACAGCGAGACGCCCGATTCGTCGAGAAACACGATCCAGGCACATGTGTTCACCGCCCCTTTTTGATGCGCGGCCACTCGTGCGCGATCCAGCGGGCGATCTCGGACTCGTCCCGCTCCACCGCCCGGCGCTCCGGCCGCTGCAGACTCCACCCCAGCCGGCCGGTCAGCAGACGCCAGACCGTGGCCTGCGACAGCGGCACTCCCGTCACCCGCTCGACGACCAGGCCGACCCGCTCCAAGGTCCACAGATCGGCCTCGAAGCCGTGCGCCTGGGCGCCTTGCTCCAGCGCGGTTCGCACCCGCTCGACCTGGGTGTCGTCCAGCTTGGGCGGGCGGCCGGTGGCCGGGCATCGCCGCAAAGCACCGGTGCCGCCCTCCTCCCACACCCGTTTCCACCGCCGCACACTCTCGTCACTGACCCCAGCACCCGTGCGATCTCGGCATTCGAGTGCCCTTGCTCGAACAACTCGGCCGCCCGCACACGCCGAGCCCCAGCCAACTGCGGCCGCGTCAGGCGAGAAACGACAGGTCCGGAGACAACAGGCGAAGGCTTGAAAGACACGACAACAGACTCCCACCAACAAGCCCGTCACACCCATAGAGCTAATGAAAAGATCAGTAGACATGACGATCATTAAGAATGTGCAGCAGCACGGCTGGCACGTCGTCTTGGTCCCCGAGGACGCAGTTGGTCCGGGCTTCACCTACACGATCGGCCTGTCGCATACGCATGGTGCACCTGAACTCGCCATGTTCGGGCCCGACGTCCACGCTATGCACGCCATGCTCAACACCCTCGGAGAAACAGCTGCCCTCGGTGCCTTGCTGGAAGACGGCCAACAACATCAAGACGTTGCCGACGGCCGCCTGGTCACGCTCAGGAATGCCGACCTGCGTTGGTATCGCACGTTCTTCGGGCAGGCCATCGGCTTCTACCGGCGCCCTCCCTTCACCGTCCTTCAGGTTGCGTGGCCCGACGCGGGAGGCCGCTTCCACTGGGAGAACCAGGCTGAGCAGAGGCACCGAGAATCGCAGCCTCAACTGTGGCTGCCGCCTCAAGAGCACCCCGTCGGAGTCTGGACTTCCGAACTCTGACGCAGATGCTGAGCAGTGGCCGCAGAGGTCACTGGAGCAGATCTTCTGACGAAGAAGCTGGAATCCGGCTCGCCCTTGAAACTGCCTTTGATCTTCTCGCAGCGGTTCACTGCATCTTCGGTGCCGCCAGAGCTCCAGTGCAGAGTGAGCCCGGTGACCACGGCGTCGAGGTCGCCGAGCAGGTGGAGTGCCAAGCCAGTGAGGCCGGGCAGCTGGCTGGCGTCGGCGGCGTCGATCCACGCGCCGCACAACCGCACTCATCCGAAGGCCGCAGGGGTGAGTCTGGTGCACCCCGATGCTCGGGACGAGGCGTTCGACCTCACATCCCACTGTCGGGAGGACTTCCACGCATACCGGTCCCGACGGGGTGCATCTTGTTCGAGCTCACGGACGCGATGCTCTGCGAGGACGGCCCGGTGGCCTCGCCGGTCAACCTGACACTGCTGGCCGAGCACCGGCGCCCTCAGCACGGCCGCATCGACGGGGACCGGCTGCGCAAGGCGCCAGCCGTGCTCCCGCAGCCCAGGGCCGCCGACGGACGCCTGATCTTGGCCGTCGATGTCTCCGCCT
Organism: Streptomyces paromomycinus; assembly: GCF_003865155.1. Taxonomy (NCBI): domain Bacteria; kingdom Bacillati; phylum Actinomycetota; class Actinomycetes; order Kitasatosporales; family Streptomycetaceae; genus Streptomyces; species Streptomyces paromomycinus. The sequence continues at coordinate 2,457,252 of NZ_BHZD01000001.1, forward strand.
GGCTGCGGCCCGACGCGCCGACCAGCCCGGATCGCTCGTTCTGCCACGTCTACGGACACTCGAAACGCTCCAGTGACAGTTCGTCCCGGCTGGCCGTACTCGTTCGTCGCCGCGCTGAAGAAGGGCCGCACCTCGTGGTGTCAGTTGGTGGATGCGGTCCGGCTCGGCCCCGACGACGATGGCGCCGTGATCACCGCGGCCCAGGTCCGCCGCGTCTTGGTCGACCTGATCGGCCAGGGCCAGGGGGAAGCTGGTGACGACGCTCCGTGAGGCGCAGCAGGTGGTCATGCAGAACACGGGGGCGGGGCGGGCGCCCATGTCGCGGTGGACCGTGGTGTACACATCGCGGTCGTGGCCGAACTCGCCGACCTTCGCATCATACGAGGAGGGCGAGTACGTCCGATTCGCTGGCAGCGTTCGCCGCTGAGCGTTCCCAAACGATGCTGACACGCCGGGAGTTGAGCTCCGGATGCGCCCCGAATCACCCACGCGCAAAGCGCAACAATCCCCCAAAATCCCCTCTTCGCTCCTTCCCTCCAAAACCCGTCATATCGGCGTTGCTTTCCCTCCGCTTTGCTGGCAAAGTGATCACCCGCCCGGCATAGGCCGGACAAAACGAGGGAAAGGCGCATCACCTTGCGTAAGTTCAAGATTCTGGGAACGCTCGCCGTCGCAGCGCTGGCCGCGGGAACACTTTCGACCCCCGCGAACGCCGCCTCCGACAGCGACGTCTCGCTGCGCAGCATCAAGCGCGGCAGCGTCACATGCTTCAATTACTCGTGGAACCCTGCTGGCATCGCGACCTACACCGTGTACTACCACAACACATGCAAAGGCCGGCACGGCCTCTACGTGACGACCAATTCCGGTCTCTCTCACGAGTGCATATCGGTCGCAGGGAACGCCAAGGGGCACAAGGCGTTCTTCACGAAGCCCATCAAGTTCGCGTACAAGAAGAGCTGCTGATCGCCGGCGAATCCGCCTGATCGATCAAGCGGTGATGTACGCGAGAGCGCTCCCGCGCGGCCGGCTGCGAAGGCCAGGCCGCGCGCCTCTGCCTCTCGGGCCTGTGACCAAGGTGACCGGGCCCCGAGGCGCTGGCTACCGGACGAGACGCGGGGTCCCACTACGAAGAGCCGTGGGCCATTCGCACGGGGACGGTTCGTCAGGATGTCGGCAGCAGGCCAGTTAGCCACCATGCGGCTGTGCGCGACGAACCGCAGTCGGCCGGTCCGTGTGCGGGCCCCAGGGTGCCGTGACAGGACGTGACTGCGACACCTACAGGGCGCGCTGGCAGCAGCAGCGCGACACGGCCCTCGCTCGGGCACGGCACGACACCGCTCTTCTGGCTTCCTTCCCCGCCAACCGGAAAGCCGGCTGACGCCGCCGGGCCAGCTCGGCGACCGACCAACCGTTGACTGCACGGCACAAGGCGAGGCGCATCACCAGATCGCGGGCGACCCTGACACCAGGGTGATCCGCCACGGCGCACCACGGCCCCTTGGTCGCGTGGGGCCCGCCAGGACCCGCCCCCGGGTCGGGCAGGGCGTAGTCGCGTGGGCACCGGGGACCTGGACTCTCCACGTGGCGAGGCATCCTCCGTCGTCGTTCACCACTTCACTGCGGACGTCACCATGCACCGCGACCGCTGCGCCCCAGCCAGGCTGCCCAGTGTGCGCATACCGAACAGGAAGGCCGGCTCGTTGAACGGGAAGTACACCCTGGTGAGCGAAGGAGAGCCCAGTGATGGTCGCGGTGACGGGCAGGGCGCGAGGACGGCTGACCGCGGCGGTGCTGGTGGCTGTGCCGCAGTCGGTGGCACGGCTGGTCGGACGGTTGCGGCAGGGCCAGTTCGAGACGGCCCGCCGCGATACGCAGGATGCACTGGACGCCCTGCGTGGATTGGCGCTGCTCCTCGACGACCACCGTGGCCCAGCGGAGGACGCCGGCCTGCGGCTGGTCGAACTCCTCGCACAGTGCGGCTATCCCGTTCCTGCCGTCGAGATGCTGGGGCAGGGCAGCTAGAGGCCGTTCCACGCGGTCATGACTCTGTTGCCCAAGGAGGCACCGGTCGGCGTGGAGAAGATTCTGCAGGACCTGGCGGACGTGTCTGATGAAGAGCTGAGCCAGCTCCAGGAGCTGCTGGAAGAGCGCAGCGGCCCACAGGCCAGCGCCCGTCGCGCCAATACCGCCTCCCCCTGCGAGGACACCCACGCGGAACTGCAGACCTATCGGCAGAGGGCAGGGACGACATGGTCAGGAGGGCGGCCGCCGCAGCCTTCTCCGAGGTGAAGATCGCGCGTTTGAGCGGGCTGTCCCGGACCACGGTACGCAGCATCCTCGGCAAGAGATGACGCCCCGCCACAGCTCCCTGCCGTACCGAGGCTGGATATTGCGTTGGAAGCCGGCGGGCCGGCCTGCAACACTGGTCACACGCGAAGGGGTGTAGCTCAGAGGCCAGAGCGCCGGTCTCCAAAACCGGATGCCGCAGGTTCGACTCCTGTCACCCCTGCCACTTCTCACGTTCTCGCGCCCGCGGCCCCGCCGTCGGTGCCGCCCTCCCACACCGGCCAGGGCGAACACGGCCGGGCCCCGGCTCGGGGCGCTCAGGTGGCGCGAACGACGGTGGCGAGCGGTCCGTTGACCAGGTTGGTATCGCTACTCCGGTCAGTGCGCTCAGTACTTTCCAGATCGCCCCGTAGAGGTATGGTTACGCGGCACCATCGGTCGCGCGCTCGTGGACTTGGCGGCCGAGCGGAACTTCGCTCAGGGGTGGACTTCGTGCCGAGCACGAAGTGCTCTGCGGTCCGGCCGCTGCGCAGCGTCCACCAGCTCCCGTCCTTGCGCAGCGCACTGAGCGGCTTCGCAGATCAGACGTGCCTATTGATCAGGTCGATGCGCGGATGGTTCAGGGACACGGGACAGGCGGCACAGCCCAACCGGTCGGGCGCGAAAGCGCTGCCGGTTTCCGAGGCGGCCGGCCATAGCCCGTGACCTCCCGCAGGCAGCCCCGCCGCCGTACGCGGGGCTGCGGCCCGCCCCCTGCTGGGCCGGGCCGCAGCCGGAGACTCAGGCAAAGGAGCGGGTCCCGCCGCGGCCGGCGGCTTCCTTGAGTATCTTGAGCAGGTCGGTGGTTTCGGCGGCCGGAGGAGCTTTGATGGCTGCCGTGGTTCCGTACTCGGAGTAGGACGCGGAGGTGCTGATGGTGCCCATCGGCGTCTGGACGTCCACGGTCATCCGCACCGGCAGATCGTCGCCGTTGACCCACACGTCGTAGTCGTAGCCCTTGATGCCGCTCTTCTTGACGTTCGCGAGCAGCTTCTCGCGGTCCGCGGGCTTCAGCGCGTCGACGGTCTTGGCGCCCTTGAGGCCCTCCTCGACCGTCAGCGAGCCCTTGTAGTGCTCGGCGCGTACACCGCCCACCTGGCCGGAACCGAGGTGCTGGATGTCTGGCGAGCCGAGGAACATCGCGAGCTGCTGGGCCGGGTCCTGCTCCGCATCGTCGAGGCCGGCGGTCACGGCCTTGGTCATCTCCTCGTCGCCGGCCTCCTTGGCGGCGGCCTTCAGATCGAGCTTGCCCCATTTCTTGCCGCCGAAGTCGCCCATGTCCATGTAGGCGACGCCGTCGACCCAGATCATCCGCTTGGGGTTGTCGTCCCCGGACTTCGCCTTGGCTCCGTCGTCGCTCATGGTCATGTCCAGCGCCGTGGGCTTCCAGGCCATGGTGCCGGTCATCTTCGTCTCACCGCTGTCCGGCATCCCCTTGGGCACGGACATCGTCATCGTGACCTTCGCGGAGTGCACTCCCGCGGTCTTCTGGTACGCCGCGGTGAGCGCCTGCGCTGGAGTGCGCTGCGTTCGTGGCTCGTGGCCGGCCTTGGCCGAGCTGTCTGACTGGCAGCCTGTTATGCCGGCCAGCACGGTGGCGGCCGCCAGCGAGACACCCGCGCGTCGCGCGATGCCCTTGCGCATCTTTTCACCCTGATATCCGTCTATGTCATGTACATCCGTAACAGTAGTACATGGCACTGACATGTATCCTTGGCTCGGTCACGACTGACGCCTTTCCGGCCCTCTGCAACCGGTTCATGAGCCACCTGAAAGTGCGCCGGGGCCGGACGCTGCCCTGCCGGGGCCGCTTCGCCAGACCCCGCGCGGCCGCCGCCATGCACGATGGGCCCGCATCTTGACGGTGTCAGGCGAGGACAGCGAGCATTGCAGCGGCTGAACGCCCGCAGGTCCATCACAGCTTGGTTCACAAGCGGCGCACGGCTTCCGCCGGTACGGTTTGCGGCCGACTACCGGTGCCAGTCTTCAGCACCCTCATCGAGCGCACGATTGAGGTATTCCCCCAGACCGGGGCATGGCCCACTGACGACTGTCGTCCTCGTGATGCCACACGAGGCGGACGCTGCCGGCCAGCGCGGCCAGGGGCCAGCGCGTGTAGTCCTGGGGGACCATGGCGGTCGCCTTCCAGACAGACACCGGACCGAGATCAGCCAGGTCGATGTCGTCCCAGGTGACGTGGCCGCCCGTGGGCAGGTACAAGCCGGTCAGGAGCCGGGCCAGCGTCGTCTTGCCGGAGCCGTTCTCCCCGACGAGTGCGGTGACCTCCCCGCTGGTGGTTCCTGGAGCTGAATGCCAGCGGGCAGTACGGCTTCGCCGAGCAGGCCACCGGCCTGCCGATCACCGCGGCGATCTGCGACTACCTAGAAGGAGAGCCACGGTGACCGGCCTGCTGGAGAACGACCGGCAGCTGGTGAACGCGCGCATCCGCCTGGCCCGGCAGATCGAGCGCAGCGGCGTGGTGCTGCCGGTCGCCCTCGCCGAGGCGTTCCTGAACGTGCCGCGGCACCCCTTCGTGCCGGTGTTCTACCGACGCGACGGCGACCTGTTCGTGCCCTGGCGCATGAGCGACGGGGATCCGGAGGCGTGGCTGGCAGCCGTATACGACAACTCCCTGATCACCGAGGTGGACGGTGTGCAGCCGAGCAAGCCCCCGCCGCGGGGCTGCGGGGTGCCCACCTCGTCCTCGACCGCCCCGGGGCTGATGGCGGACATGCTGGACGCCCTCGGTGCGGCCGACGGCAGCCAGGTGCTGGAGGTCGGCACCAGCACCGGCTACAACGCGGCCCTGTTGTGCCGGCTGGCCGGTGACTGCAACGTCACCACCATCGACCACTCCCCCGCCCTGACGGCTGTGGCCCGCTCCCGGCTCTGCGCCGCCGGCTGCGCCCCGCAGGTGCTGACCGGTGGCGGGGTGCGCGGTCTGCCGGACGGCGCCGTCTACGACCGCATCATCGCTACCGCCCCCGTGCCCGGCGTTGCCGCGGCTTTGGCTGGAGCGCTGCCGCATCGGCGGCCTCCTCGTCGTCCCCGCTTAAAGGCATCCTGGCCGGCGGGGCGATCGCCCGGCTCGCCAGGCTGCCCGACGGCACCGCGGCCGGGCGCTTTCTGCACACGCCCGCCGCCTTCATGCCCCTGCTGCCCCCGCCCCGCCCCCGGCCTTCCCCGCCTTCGACAACCCGCCGCGTGCGTCTTGCCTGTCCGCCCGCATTCTGGACGACTGGTCCTTCTCCTTCTTCGCCCAGCTGCACCTGCCGCCCACCGTGACCCGCGTCTACCGCCAGGACACCGCGGGCCATGCCACGATGCTGCACGACGCCGCCGACGGTTCGGCAACGCGCATCGCCGACCACCCCAGCGGTGTACAGGTCACCAGCGCGGGTCCCCGGGACCTCTGGCGCATCGTCGAAGAAGCCCACCACCACTGGCAGGCCCTGCACCAGCCCCGCCGCGAATGGTTCACCTTTCACGTGAGCGGAACCGGGCAGACCGTCACCTACACCACGGAGGACGGTCACCGCTATCACTGGCGCATGTGACAGCAAACCGGTACGGCAAACGGGAGCCTCCCCCGGCCCCCGTCACCGACGCTCCCGGCAGATCGGCGACCGTCACACACCAGCCTTGCCCAGCCTTCGCCGTGGGGCCGGCGTAAGGCTGCGCACGCAACCGGGCCCGACATGAACCTCCGTGCACAAAAAAGGCGTTGGGTGCGGATCCTTTGAAGGGAAGCGTTGCACCAGCTCGACATGCTCCGCCTCAAGAGATCCGAAGACGAGGCCCAGGGGCTTTCCGATCATGAGGTGAGTACCCTCGGAATGTGATCGATTACGGCATTGCCTTGCCTCACTACCGTCTCCACGTCGTCCCTGCAGTGGTGGCGCTGGCCAGCCCAACCTGGCAACGAGAGGTGTGGCTTGACCCGGATCAGTTCGAAAACCTCGATTACGTGGTGCACGTGCTGTTCGACGACTTCTGTGAGGCGGACAATCCGTCGCGTTGGCTCGGTCAGAGCCTCCGTACCGAGGAGGAAACCGAGCTGATGGCACGTCTGGGTGCTGCCTACGACGCAGTGCAGGGCGCGGTCGGTGCTGATGCCGAGGACGAGGCCTACCTGGACTCGCCGAGCTGGCCCGCTGTCGTTGCTGCGGCAGCCCGGCTGGCACAGGTCCTGGTGACCAACGACCTCACGGCACTGAGCAAACTGCACGAGGCCGGACATCGCTGGCCGTCTGAATCCGAGCAGAAGACGCCCGAGGCCGGTACCCCGCAAACATCAACGCCTTCACCCCAGCCCTGAACAGCAGGACTACAGCCTCACTGCTTGATACCGCCCGTCACTTCAGAGCATCGGGCCTTGACCCGGGATCTTGGACACGAGCTATGCGGCTTGGGCCAGGGTAGTTGATGTCGTGTCGAGTGCTGTCTCGTAGGCGATGGGACTCCGTTGTCCAAGGTGGGAATGACGGCGTCGGGTGTTGTAGCGGTTGAGCCAGCGGAACGCGTCGAGACGGGCCTCGTGCTCGCTGGACCAGTGCTTGCGGCCCTGGAGGGTCTCGCGTTTGAACGTCGCGTTGAAGGATTCGGCGAGTGCGTTGTCCGCCGAGCTGCCGATCGCGCTCATGGACTGGCGGACGCCGGCCTGGTGGCAGGTGTCGGCGAAGGCCCGGCTGGTGTACTGGGCGCCGTGATCGGTGTGCAGGACCGCTCCGGCGAGGCTGCCGCGGGTGCGCTCGGCGGCGGCCAGGGCGTCGATGACGAGACCGGTTCGCATGTGGTCCGCGATCGCCCAGCCGGCCAGGCGGCGTGAGGCAAGGTCGATGACGGTGGCCAGGTAGAGGAACTTCCCGCTCTCCAGGGGAGGTAGGTGATGTCACCGACGTACTTCGTGTTCGGCTCGGTGGCGGTGAAATCGCGGCCGATCAGATCCGGGGCCTTCGCCGCGGCAGGGTCCGGAGTCGTGGTGCGGTGTCTGCGGCGCAGTCGCACGCCCGCCAGGCCGATGCTCCGCATCACGCGGCTGATCCGCTTGTGATTGACGCGCTCGCCGTCCTCGCGGAGCTCGGCGGTGATCCTCGGGACACCGTAGGTGCCGTCCGACTCGCGGTGCACGGCCCGTATCCGTGCGGCGAGAGCGGCGTCGGCCGCCTGCCGGGCGGCCCGGTCCGCGGCCGTCACCCGCCAGTAATAGAAACTGGAGCGGGCGATGCCCACGATGCTGCACAGCTGCTTCACGCCGTAGCGGCGCTGATGGTCGGCGACGAACTGGAAGCGGTTCACCAGCGCGTCTCCCCGGCGAAATACTTCGCCGCCTTCCGCAGGATCTCGCGCTCTTCCTCCAGCTCACGGACCTTCTTCCGCAGAGCCGCGTTCTCCGCCTCCAACAGCGACGGCGGCTCCGTCGGCACCTCCGCCCGGCGCCCTCGCGGCCGGCTCGCACCGGCCGCTCGGACCCAGTTCCGCAGGGTCTCGGGATTGATCCCCAGATCGGCGGCGACCTGCCTGATCGTCGCCTCGGGACGCGACCGGTACAGCGCGACCGCGACCGCCTTGAACTGCGGCGGACAGTTCTTCATGACCACGAGATGTCCGTTCTCTGATCCGCAGGATCCAGTGTCTCGTGTGTCCAGGATCAAGGGTCAAGGCCGGCTACTGAGGTTGTCTGCGCGTTGTCGTGAGTGCGAGTCTGGTTGCGGCGAGGCAGCTGTCGATGAGGTTGCTTCGGTACTGGAGTTGGCGGAGGCCGCGGCGGAGGGCTGCCAGTAGTTGGTCGTGGTCGCTGAAGGCGGTGCTGGCCTGGCAATTCCTGCGCAGGAGCGACCAGATCCCCTCGACCGGGTTGAGGTCGGGAGCGTAGGGCGGCAAGTAGTAGCAGGTGATCCAGTCGCGAGCGTCGATGAAGGTCCGCAGGCGCGCGTCCTTGTGGACGTTGAGGTTGTCCCAAATCACAACCATCGGTGCGCCGAGCTGATGGTGTGCGGCGGTCAGCAGGTCCCGGTAGTCGGTCCAGGCGAGGCTTCTGCGGGCACTGCTGTCGTGGCGTCCATGGAGTCTGGGCCGGAAGATCAGCCGGGAGCGTTCGCCCGCCTTGTAGCAGGCCAGGGCTGCGACTGAGAAGCGGCGCTGGGTGCGGCCGCGGACGCGGATCACCGGGGTGTGCCCGCGCCGGGCCCAGGTGCGGCGGGTAGGCGGCGTCAGTGAGAATCCGGCCTCGTCCTCGAAGCAGATCCAGGCTCCGAGCGCCGCCGCGGCGCTTTTGCCTGCGGCCAGGTCTCCTTCACCCAGCCGGTCACCTTGTCCTCGTCGCGTTCCAGGGCCCGCCGGGCGGGCACCTGGTGGCTGAAGCCGTGGCGCCGCAGCATCTTTGCGATGCCGGACAGGGTGAAACACTTGTGGAACCGGCGCCCTATCAGCGTCTTGATCCTGGCCAGGGTCCAGGTCTGGTCGGGCCAGCCGTGTGCAACCGGGCCCTTGGCCAACTCCTGTTCCAGGACCGCAAACAGGGCTTCGCGCAGCGCGGGGCGGGAGGCCGGCCCCGTTGAGCGCAGGCCATGTGGCCCCTCGTGCTCCCAAGTCCGCCGCCACCGCTGCACGGAGCGGACGCTGACCCGCAGTTGCTTCGCGATCACGTCGTTGCCCTGCCCGGCGACGAACATCGCGCCCGCATCCATGCGGATGTGTTCGCGAAACGCCCGCCGGTCGGCACTCAGGCCACCGCCTTGCGGATACCTCATGGTTCCGGCGTACCGCAACGACCGCCGATCGTCAGCACCGACGACAACGCGCAGACAACCTCAGTAAGCCATGACGAAAGACCCTGAAAGATCTATTTACCCTGGTCAGACTGCCATCGACCCACAGAGCCCAGGTGCGGGCCGACCGGAAGAGGACTTCAAGAAGATCTCCTCCTGGGCGGCCATCCTCTTCGCACCGACGCTGGTCGGCACCATCTACGGCATGAACTTCGACCGCATGCCGGAGCTGCACTGGGCATTCGGTTACCCCTTCGCCATCGTCCTGATGGCCGTCGTATGTACTAGTTTGTGCGTCATCTTCAAGCGCCGGGACTGGCTCTGAGTAATCGGCGCCAGCACAAGCACGCTGCGGGGTGAACGGCGCGGGGAGCGCATGCGGCACGCCTCCTTCAGCCCGCTGGGGAGAATCCGGGGAGAATGGGCTCAGCAGCCCTCTGGCCGGTATAGCTGTAGACCGCTGCCCGCCCCGGCACTGCTGGGCCGACGACGAGCGTCCTGCATGACTACTGATCTTCAACTTGTGTTGTTCGTCGGTGGGGTGAGGGCGGCCGGTCTCGGGGGCTGTGCCCTGGGCATGAGGTATGCGCAGGGCGGTGGCTTGAGTGATGTGGAGCGGGCGCGGTGTGAGCGGGTGCGTCTGCGCGCGGCTGAGCTGTTCGCGCTGGGCCGCGGCGCTGTGGAGGTGGCCCGGGAGCGGCGGGTGACGCGGGTGCCGGTGAACCGGTGGCGGCGGGCCTGGCGTGGGGACGGCAGCACTGCGCCGGCCTCGAAGGGCCCGCCGTGCCGGCCGCAGCTGAGCGCGGCGCAGTTCGCCAGGCTGGAGGGGTACCTGCGGACCTGGGTGCCTGGGTCTGCTTCGGGGACGGGTGCGGGCGCACCGTGATCCCGCCCCGGGCGCGCACCTGGGCGCCGCGCGGACGCACTCCGGTGGTGCGTGGGCCCGGCAGCCGCGGCGGCCGGGCGTCCGTGGCGGCCTGCGGTGCCACCGGAGCGGACACCGGTCCCGGCTGACCTGCCGGCTGCGTACCTGCCCCGTCGGCGCGGTGAATCGAGGGGCTGCCGGATCCGCCGCGGCCGGGCAGGCCGACGAGACTGCTGAGGGCGGAGGTCCGCGCCGCGCTGGGCGGGCTTGTGGACGACTCCGCGCGGGCCGGGATCACGTGGGCTGTCCCGGCCCTGAGTGCGTGGCCGCGGGACGAGCCCGGGGTGGAGGTCTCCTCGGACTGGCTGGGCAACTGCTGCCGCGCGAGGGCTCGCGCAGATTCTCAGCTCCGGCGTCGGGGTCGTGACGCCCGGCTCGGGCGCCTCCCTCTTTCTGCTTCACACCGAGCAGAGTCGCGCCCGTCTCTGACCTCGGGTCGGCTGCCTGCCTGTCGGCAAGGTGGAAGGCCGCCTCGACTTCTGTCGTCGAGGCGGCCTTCCACCTTGCTTCGTTCCCGCCCTGCACACCGAGCGGAGTCACACCTGCCATCGGCGCCCGGAGGCGAACGCCACCGAGGGGCTCGTCAGAAGTGGGAGCCCAGCGCGACCGCCAAGCCGAGGGACGGCACACGGCGGCCGTTCCCGAGCTCGATGTCGCTGCTGTTGCGGTACACCCGGCCGTCGATCGTGATGGGTGCAGCGGCACGGTTTTCGAGGTTGGCCGCCAGCATCGCGGAGAGCCTGCTCCACCTGGTTTCGAGGTCGAGGCCGAAACGACCGAGAGTGGTCTGCCGGCCGTTTTCATCCATGTCGTAGCCGGTCCGGATCGTGTTGCCGATGCGGTTTTGAATCCACCGGAAGCGAGTTGCCTCGGAAACCGCCGCGACAACCGAGGTGAGTGCCCGGCCGGCTGCCAGTGCCGGCGGAGTGTTCTGCCCCGGAGCACGTGCGGGCATGTTGGCCAGGTGGTTGATGTCGCCGCGAAGCCCCAGGAAGGAGTCGTTCATCCGCCATTCGTCCCTGGAGAAACTGTTGTAGTTCTCCCCGAACGGAAGCGACTGGAAGTCGCGCTGCTCCAGACGGTTCCTGGGGAATACGGAGTTGTAGGCAGCGCGGACCGGAGCCGAGTCCAGCTCGCGGAACATGTACCTGCCCTGCGGGGTGAAGTAGCCCACCACGTACAGGTTGCTTGCCTCGATGATCAGGGAGAGGCGGTGGGGGCGGTCGGTCACTGTGTGGTCGACCAGCGCGACCTCGACGTAGTAGCCCGTCTGCCGGGTTGTGGCACTGTGCGGGAAGTTGGGGTACACCGCATGGCTGACGGTACGACGCAGGCTTTCGAGCATGGCGTCGTAGGCGTTGCCGGCCGAGAAGCTGCTGGTGCCCGGCTGCAGATTGGTGATGTCCCAGTCGATGCGGGTCCAACGCCTTTCCGGGTCGGCGTGGGCCTTCGGGGACAATCCTTGGGTCGAGCCGACAGCGGCCAGCAGCGCCAGGGTGAGGATCAGGACGCGGCTCATGAGCCGGCGAGCGGACAGGGAAAGTCTCATGCGGAAGGTACTCCTGGGGAAAACGAGCGGTGAGCCGTGCGACGGAGATCCCCTGCGAGTGCGAAGACTCCGTGCACAGCGCGTCGGACCGGGGGCCGGGTGGGGCCCGCCCTCCGTCCGAAGCACCTTCAGTCAATCGGAGGGGAATGGGGCAGCCCAGGCAGTTTCACCGGCAGAAGTAATGTCTTGCCATAATTCTGCCGGATGGTTCCGGTGTTCTGCCGGTCCACACGGATCAGGGGATTTTTCGAGGATGAGCACCGGTACACCGGCCACTGCCGGGTTCGGCGAGCGCCTGCACGGTCTACGGGCGAGAGCCGGACTCAGCCAGGAGGATCTGGCACACGCGGCGGGGGTGAGCGTTCGGGCTCTGTCGGACCTGGAACGCGGGCGCGTCCGGGGACCACAGCGCCGTACCGTGCAGGCCCTGGCCGCCGCGCTGAAGCTCGACGCCGCCGGTACCCGGGAGCTGGAACGGGCCGCGAGCCTGGGCCGTCCCCGCCCGGCCCGCCAGACGGACGCTCCGTCGCCTGCCGCCGCACCGGACGCCGCGGCACGCAGGAGCACGCCCGATCTGCTGCCGCGCGCCCCGCGCGGATTTCACGGCCGGACGGCGGAACTCGCCGCCCTGTCCCGGGCCACCGCGGGCGAGGCGCCCGTCTGCCTGGTCGTCGGGCCTGCCGGGGTAGGGAAGACAGCCCTCGTGCTGCACTGGGCCCACCACGACCCTGCCGGACTCACCGACGGACGCCTCTACGCCGACCTGCGCGGCTTCAGCGACACCGGGGTACCAGCCGCCATCGAGGTGCTGCGCGAGTTCCTGCTGGCCCTGGGTGTGCCTCCCGACCGGATACCGGAGTCCGAGAACGGCGCGGCCGCACTGTTCCGGTCGCTGGCCGCCGACCGCCAGCTCCTCGTCGTACTCGACAACGCACGCGACTGCGAACAGGTCCGGCCCCTCCTGCCCGGCGGAGACCGCTGCGTCACCGTCGTCACCAGCAGGCACCGGCTGTCCGGGCTGATCGTCAGTGACACCGCCCGCCCCGTTGCCGTGGACGTCCTCGCGCCCCAGGACGGCACCATGCTCCTGGCCCGGATCCTCGGCACCGACCGGGTGCACGCCGAGCCGGCCGCCGCGCTCCGGCTCGGCGAGCTGTGCGGCGGGCTGCCGCTGGCCTTGCGGGTGACAGCCGCCCGCCTGGCCGGGCGGCCCGACTGGACCCTGGCCGCGATGGCCGCCGAACTGTCCGACGAGACCCGCCGGCTGAGCCTGCTGGACCTGGAGGACACCGGCGTCAGGGCCGCACTGCGCCTGACTTTGCGACAGCTCCCCGAGCACGTCTCCCACCTGTTCGCCGCCCTCGGCCGCCACCCCGGCACGCACGTCGACCGCTACGCGGCAGCCGCCCTGGCGGGCACGGACCCCGCGGCCGCCGATGCCGCCCTGGAGCGCCTGGCCGTCGCGCACCTGATCACCGAGACCACACCCGGCCGGTGGACGATGCACGATCTCGTGCGGCTCTACGCCCGCGGCCTGGACGCCCACCCCGACACGCTCAAGCGCGTGCTCGACCACTACATCACCGCCGCCACCGGTGCCGTCGCGGCGGCCGAACCCGGCTCGGAGTACTGCTTCCCGCTGCCGGCGGACTTCCTGCCGCCCGCCGCCGTACGCGAGCTCGCCGACCGGTCCGCCGCCGTGGCCTGGTACACCGCCGAACGCAACAACCTCGCACTGGCAGTCGCCGCGGCGCACGCCGCCGCGCTGCACGGCAGGACGTGGCGGATCGTCATGACGATGTGGCCGCTGATCGTGTGGCGCGTGCGGGACGGCTGGGTACCGCTCCTGGAAACCGCCCTCGCGGCGGCACGGGCCGACGCCGACCCGCACGGCGAAGCGCGGGTGCTCAACGTCCTCGGCTGGGTCCTGACCGAGGAAGGACGCACCCCGGAAGCGCTGACCCACCTGAAAGCGGCCGCCGCGCTCGCCGTCGAAGCCGCTGACGCGTTCGCCGAGGCCAACGCCCTGATCGTGCTGGCCATGGCCCAAGCCGCCCTCGGCGGCCCGGACGACGCCGCGAAGAGCTGCGAACGCGCGGCCGAGCTGGCACGGGAGGGCAACGACCGGAGGATCGAACGCCTTGCCCTGCAGCACCTCGCCCGCCACCAGACCGACGCCGGACACTGGCATCAGGCCCTCACCACCGCGACCCACGCCCTGGCCCTCAACGACCGGCCGGATACCACCGACATTCCCCACATCCTGCTGCTCACCATCAAGGGGGAAGCACTGCTGGGACTCGGCAACCGCACGGAGGGCATCGTCCAACTCGACCTCGCCGCCCGCGAAGCGGAATCCGCCGGCTACGACGACGGCGCGGTACGAGCCCTCGGCGCCCTCCTGCGGGCAACACCGAACGCGAAAGTCCAAGCACGCTACGACACGGCTCTCGCACGACTCAGCACACGAACCTGAGCCCCGGCTGTCCGAGCGAGGGTCCCGGCTATCCGGGCGAGGGTTCTGGGCCGCGTTGAAGGCGGCGGTGGGCCCTGGGGGGCTGGCTCCGGTTCTTCGGCATCGACAACCGTTGCTTCCTGCTGGCGGCAGACCCGGTATGCCGGAGGGACGAGATATCCCGATCGTGGCGAGCTGACCGCCACGGGGCGTGCCCGGCGGTTTCGGGTCACGCGGATGTCGGTCAACCGCCGGCGCCGGGCCCTTCAGACTGCCGTCGCAACCAAAAGCTCAGGTGACGGCCGTCCGGCAGAGGACTTCAGGAGATGTCCTCCTGGGCGGCCGTTTTCTTCGCCCCCACCCTCGTCGGCACCATCTACGGCATGAACTTCGGCCACGAGCCGGAGATCGCGGAAAGCGCCCGCAGCGCGCAAGCACGTGAGCCCCGAGGAGTCACGACTCCCCCGGACAAACTCCGGACCGGGCCGCCGCACCCCCGTGACGGCGGCCCCATCCCGGCTCAGTGCAGCCGAGTTGCGGTGTACGCATCGATGGCGGCCCGTTGGTACGTGGCCAGGCCCGGGGCGATCGTCTCGTACGCCGCGTGCCAGTGTTCGTTCTCCACGCAGGTGCGTCCGATCGCGCGGTACTCCTCGGCGGTGGCCGGACGGATGCGGGCCAGTGTCCGGTACTGGGTGTCGATCTCGGCCTGCACCGCGTCGGCGTCGGCGGGGAGGCCGGCGGCCAGCAGGTCTGCCAGCCGGATCATCTGTGCCGTGCGCTCGCGCTCGGTGAGCAGCCGACGGTGATGGCCCCGCAGGGCCGCCAGCTCGTCCACCTGCGCGGCCAGGATGCGGCCGATCTCGGGCAAACCCAGGGCCAGCTCCCGCAGCACGAGAATCTGCTGCAGTCGCAGCAATTGGCGCTCCTCGTAGTAGCGGTGGCCGTTGGCCCCGGTCCAGGCCGGTGTCAGCAGGCCGATGTCGTCGTAGTGCCGTAGCGTCCGGGCCGTCACCCCCGACATCCGGGCGACCTCCGCGGTCGGCCAGGCCATCGCCGCCTCCCTCGTCCGCGCTTCGCCGGGCCGGTCCCTCCCGCCTTGTTCCGGACGGTAGCGGCTTCCGCTGCGGCAGCTTCAAGTCCCGCTCTCAGCTCCTTGCGCGCCGATCGGCGGCCGCTCCCGCAGGGAGCAGAACCGGCCACCTGGTTGCGAACGGGTCCGATCTGTGCCGCGCGTGACGCGTGGTGAGCTGCGGCTCCTCCGTGAGGGCGGGGAGACGGCTGCCGGCTGTGCCCGGAAGGCTTGAGGTTGCTGTACGAGACTCGTACAATGTTCCGCAGCGGTACAGTCGACCGGCGGGCCGGGGGCCGGGGTTTCACGAGGCGCGGCCTCGCCTCGTGAAGGAATGGGTCATTCGCCATTCCACCCGACACCGGAGGTGCTCACCCACGCACCCCTCCGCCGGACGGCTCATCAAGGGATCACCAAGCATTCGCAAAGAAGAGAACCGACCGCTTTCGCGCCGCCGGTTCGCTGTTAGGCTGAAAAGCAACTTCACGGGTGGCAGTCCGTATCGGGCTGCATAATTGGGGGTAAAAAGTGATTTCTCGTGCCGGGGGGCGAGGAGTGTCGGGGGTACTTCCAGAAGGACGCGTTCCAGCGCCGCCCCTTTTTCTGCGGTGAGCTGAGCCGCTTCTCTTTGTGACGTCGGGCGTCGGGCCCGCAGCGTGCCCGGCCCGCCTGCCGTCAGTCTTTCGTCATCTTTCACCCGGGCAACTACGGGACTCTGCAGATCCGCGCAGATCCGCGCACACCCGCGCACATCCGTCGACTTTCGCAGGTCGAGGAGTTCTGCGCAGGCCGATCCGCCGTCCCTCCCTTGCCGTTGCCTGGTTTTCCTTTTCGGCGTGACACGCCGTTCTTCACGGTACGCAGCGCTGCCCGGAATTCGAACCGGCTGGCTGCGCCTGGCCACGAAAGGTGAAATTTTCCGTGAACAAGAAATCTCTTGAAGCCAAGAAATCTCTTGAAGCTTTGATTATCCGCTACCAGGACGAGGTCCTGAACGGGCACCGGGACGACCTGCTGACCGAGATTCTGCACCCCGACTTCCGCGGTGAGACGGACGAGTCGGCGCTGGAGATGGAGACGCAGGGCGACGACATCGAGGCGGCCCGCGACTTCATGGTCGAGCTGCGGTCGAAGGTCGCCGAGCTCCGCTACACCTGCACCGAAATGCGGTGGGACGGCGAGGTCCTGCGCATGCGGTGGACCGTCGGGGGGATCCACACCGGCACGCTGATGGGGTTCCCGCCCACCGGCCGGCGGTTCACCTTCAGCTACCCCAACTGGGCCCGGTTCAAGGACGGCCGGATCATCGCCGCGCAGAGCGAGTGGGACGAGAAGGAGCTCGCCGCCATCCTCAGCGCGTGACCGCCGCGGCACCCGTGCCCGTCTGACGCCCGGAACCCGGCCGGGGCGGGCGGCGGCACCAGGCCGTACCGCCGGCAGTGCGCGCGGCCGCCCGGCCGGAGCCACGGACGTGGCTCCGGGCCCCCCTTCGTGACCCAACCAGACCGGACCCTGTCCGACGGAGCATCCATGTATGCCAGACCTACGGACCGCCATGCCCTCGTGCCCTCCGGGCCGCTCTCCGCGAGCGACCTGACCGGCCGTCTCCTGCGGCAGGTGGGCGAACTGCTGGACGTCCCGGCCGCGTCGGTCGGCCCCGACGCGCCCCTCTCCTCCTTGGGGCTCACCTCGTTGCACGCGGTCACACTGAGCGAGGCGCTCACGGAGTGGTCCGGCCACCCCGTGCCGACCAGCGTGTTCTGGGAGACGCCCACCCTGGCGGGGGTCGTGGACCGGATCCTCGGCCACGGCCTGAGCGGCGAGCGGCAGGAGCCGTCGGGGAACACCCCGCCGGCGGACCGGGAGCCGGTGGCCATCATCGGTATCGGCTGCCGCCTCCCCGGCGCCTCGACGCCCGGGCAGCTGTGGCGGCTGCTGCTGGACGGCCGGACGACCGCCGACGGGCTGGAGCTGCACACCTCCGAAGGGACGCGGGCCCGGCTCGAAGGCTCCTTCCTCGACGACGTGGACTCCTTCGACGCGGCCTTCTTCGAGATCTCCCCGCGTGAGGCCGCCACCATGGACCCGCAGCAGCGACTGCTGCTCGAAACGGCCTGGGAAGCGCTTGAGGACGCGGGCCAGGTCCCCGCGGCGCTCGCCGGCAGTGCCACCGGTGTCTTCGTCGGGATCTCCGGCTACGACCACGGGCGGCTGCACTTCGGCACACCGGGCGCCGATCTGCACATCGGCACCGGCAGCGCGCTGAGCATCGCCGCCAACCGGCTCTCGTACGCCTTCCACTTCACCGGCCCGAGCCTGGCGGTGGACACCGCCTGTTCGTCGTCGCTGGTGGCCGTCCACCTCGCCTGCCGCAGCCTGTGGGAGGGCGAATCGGAACTGGCGCTGGCGGCGGGGGTGAACGTCATCCTCGACGGGGCGGTCAGCGACGCCTTCGCGCGCGCCGGGTTCCTCTCGCCCGACGGGCGGTGCAAGACCTTCGACGCCACCGCCGACGGGTACGGCCGGGGCGAAGGCTGCGCCGTGGTCGTCCTCAAGCCGCTGGCGCGCGCCCTCGCGGACGGCGATCCCGTCCACGCGGTCGTCAAGAGCACGGCGGTGAACCAGGACGGGCACAGCAACGGTCTGACCGCCCCCAGCGGCACGGCACAGGAGCGCCTGCTCACCGAGGCCTGCCGCCGGGCCGGTGTGGCGCCCGGCGCCGTCGGCTACATCGAGGCGCACGGTACCGGCACCCCGTTGGGCGACCCGGTCGAGGCGCGGGCGATCGGCCGGGCGCTGGGCGGCGTACGGGAGTCCGGGGAGCCGTTGTACGTGGGCTCGGTCAAGAGCAACCTCGGCCACCTGGAGGCGGCCGCGGGCATCACCGGGCTGGTGAAGGCGGCCCTGTGCGTCCGCCACCGCACGATCCCGCCGACCGCCGGCTACCGGACGCCCAACCCCGGGATCGGCTTCGCGGACCTCGGGCTGTGTGTGCCGGACAGGGTGCTGGCCTGGCCCGAGGGCCAGGCCGAGGCCGTCGCAGGAGTGAGTTCCTTCGGCTTCGGCGGTACCAACGCGCACATCGTGCTCGGTGAGCCGCCCGCCACCCCAGCCACGGTGTCCGCGGACACGGCCACGGCCACGGACACGGACACCGCGTACGACGAGGACGGGCCGGAGGAGCGCCGGGTGGGTGCCGGTGCCGTGCTGCTGCCCGTGTCGGGGACCGATCCGGGCGGGGCTGCTCACCAGGCCATCGCGTACCGGAACTTGCTGGAGACTGATCCGTCGCGCCTGAGCGCGCTGGCGTACACGGCCGGCACCCGGCGCACCCATCACCGCTTCCGCCGCGCCCTGGTGGCCGGCGACGCCCGGGAGACCGGGGACCTGCTGGCCGGTGTCGCGGCGGAGCCGCCGGACCGGCCGGTGCCCCCGGGCCGTCCCGGCCCGACCGCCTTCGTCTTCTCCGGGCAGGGCAACCAGTGGCCGGGCATGGGCCGCGAGCTGCTGCGCGACGAGCCGGTGGCGGCGGCGGTGCTCGGCGAGTGCGACGACATCCTGGAGAAGCTGACCGGATGGTCGCTGCTGGAGCGGCTCACCGCCGACGAGGAGGCGGCTGCCGGACACGAGGACCCGGCCGTGCTCCAGCCGGTCCTGGTCTCCGTCCAACTGGCGGTTGCCCGGCTCCTGGAGAGCTGGGACATCACTCCGGAGCACTACGTCGGCCACAGCCTCGGGGAGATCTCGGCGGCGGCCGCGGCCGGCGCGCTGAGCACCGAGGAGGCGCTGTTCCTCGCCGTGACCCGCGGCGAGGTGATGCGCGCGGCGACGGGCACCGGCAGAACGGCGCTGCTCGGGCTGCCCGCCGACGAGGTACGCGCCAGGATCGGGGCGGCAGGTGGCGCGGTCGACACGGCGGCGTGGAACGCCCCCCGTTCCACCCTGGTCGCGGGCGACGGCCCGGCGGTGGAGCGGCTGGTGCGGCAGGCGGCGGCCGACGGCGCCTTCGCCCGTGTCCTGCCGGGCACCACCGCGTTCCACAGCCGCTTCGTCGAGCCGCTGCACGAGCGGCTCGCCGCGGAGGTACAGGACCTGGCGCCGCAGGACGTCGCCGCCACCCTGGTCTCCACCGTGACCGGCGGCCCCGTCGACGGCAGTGCGCTGGGCGCCGCCTACTGGGCCCGGAACCTGCGGGAGCCCGTACGGTTCACGCAGGCCGTGCGCCATGTGACCGACGCGGGCTGCCGGACGTTCGTCGAGATCGGCGCGCATCCCACGCTCACCCCCGCCGTTCTGGAGACGGCCGCGGCAGCGGGTGCCGACGTCGTGGTGGCTCCCACGTTGCGACGCGGTGAGCCGGCCCGTACCGCTCTCCTGCACACCGCGGCCACGCTGTACGAGGCGGGCGCCCGGCTCGACTTCGCCGCCGTCAACCCCGGCTCGGCCGGTGTGCTCCGGCTCCCGGTGCGGCAGTGGAACAGGCAGCGGTTCGGGGACCGGGCGCGCCTCGCGGCGCGGGTGTCCCGGGCGGTCTCCTCCGCGCCCGCCGGTCTGCTGGGCCGCCGGTTCAGTGTGGCGGCGGGCGACGTGCACTACTGGGACGGTGCGCTGGCTCCCCACACCCCGCGCCTTCCCGCGTGCCAGGCGGGCCGTTACAGCCTGGCGGGGGTTCCGCTGCACCTGCCGGACAGCCTGGCGGCCGCGGCCCTCGACGCAGCCGAGACGGCCCTTCCTGGGCGGGCGTTCGCGGTCGACGTGCGGCCCGGCCCGACGGCCGTACGAGTGGCACAGGACGCCGTGACTCAGCTGGCGTTGAAGCCGGTCGGGGCCGGAGCGCGCCTCACTCTGCACACCCGCGGAGAAGGGCAAGGGGAGGGGGACGGCGAGTGGTTGGCGTACGCCGAGGCAGCCCTCGTCGAGGAGCACCCGGCCGTCGCGGCGCCGCAGGAGCCGGTGGACATCGCCGCGCTGCTCGGCCGTCTCCCGGAGCGGACGCAGGGCGAAGCGCTCCGTACGGGCCTCGTCGCGGCCGGCTGGAGCCTTCCCGAACCCGAGCGGGCCGAGGAGGTGCATCACGGGCCCGAGGGGGCGCTGGTACGGCTGGGAGCCGCCGCCGCTTGGAACCGGCACGCGCTGCTGGACTCCGCGATGCTGGCAGCGGTGGTGGCCGCGCACCTGGTGGACGGCGGAGCGGCCGCCCTGGTGCCCGCCGGGCTGGCGGGCGTCTCCGTCCCCGGTGGCGCGGGACCCCGTGCCACGGACCCCGGCCCCACGATTCCCGGCGCCCCGAACCCCCGCGGCACGGACTTCGACGACGCGGACCCCAGTACCACGCCCCCGAGTACCACGCCCCCCGCCGCCACAGACCGCGCAGTGCCCGCATGGGCCCGCGTCACCATCCTGGAAGGACGAGCCGACGACGCAGCCGAGGAGCTGGCCCTCCGCGTACAGCTTCTCGACGCCGAGGGGCAGGTACTGGGCGGGATCGGACGCATCACCCTGACCCCGCTCGGTGACGCCGAGTCGGCCGCGGCGGCCGCTCTGCTCCACCAGGACGAGGCCCTGCTGGCCGTCGCCGACGCCCCGATCCACGAGCTGCTGGCCGCGAGCCCCGCCGAGCGGCCCGGCCTGCTGACCGACTACCTGCGCAAGGAAACGGCCCGGGTGCTGCGCATGCCCGCCGCCTCGGTCGACCCCGCGGTGCCCATGAACGCCCTCGGGCTCGACTCGATCATGAGTCTGGAGCTGCACCGCAGGCTGGAGGCGGCGCTGGGCGTCGAGGTTCCCGTCGTGCGGTTCCTGCGCGGGGCCACCACGGCGGACATCGCCGCCGAACTGGCCGCGTCGCTCGCCGACGGCTCCGGGGGCCCGGCGGACGGCGCCGCCGCTCCCCGCAACGCGGAGCTGGAAGACCCCGCGGACATCGAACGGCTTCTGGCCGAACTGGACGACCTGCCCGAGGAGGAGGTGGATTCGCTGCTCCAGCGGCTCGCGCCGCAGGCAGCGGAACAGTCATGACGACTGAGCTCTCACAGGACCAGCGCCGCGAGGCCCTGCGCGCGCTGCTGCACGACCGGGCCCGCCGCTCAGCCGAGCCGCAGCCCGTGTCCCAGGGCCAGCGGGCTCTGTGGACCTTCGACCGGATCCGCCCGGGCAGCCCTGCCTACAACCTCAGCTTCGCCGCGCGGGTCGAGGGCCCGCTGGACACCGGCGCGCTGCGTACGGCCCTCCAGCAGATCATCGACCACCACGCGGGACTGCGGACCACGCTGGCGGAGTACGAGGGTGAGGTGCGGCAGCGGATCGCCCGCCACGGCACGCTGGAGTTCACCGAGGCGGACCTGACAGGCCGTACGGTCGAGGAGGTCGACGCCGCGGTCACGGAGTTCTGCACGCTGCCCTTCGACCTGTCCGAGGGCCCGCTCCTGCGCGTACGGACGATCCGCCACGCGGGCGGGGTGCTCCTGCTGCTGTCGGCCCATCACATCGCGATGGACCTGTGGTCCTTCGGGCTGTTCATGGACGACCTCCAGCGCTGCTACCCGGCCGCGGCGGAGGGCCGCGAGGACGAGCCCGTACACCCCGGCCAGGGTTATCTCGACTACGTGCGCTGGCAGTCCGGGATGCTCGAAGGGGAACAGGCCGCCGCCGACGCCGCGTACTGGGAGGAGCAGCTCGCCGGCGCCGTACCGGTGCTGGACCTGCCGACCGACCGTCCGCGCCCGGCCGTGCCCGGCCATCTGGGGTCCGTGCACACCTTCCGCCTGGGCTCCGCGGTGACCGAGCAGGTCACCGCGCTGGCGAAGGAGCACCGCACCACCCCGTACGTCGTGCTCCTGTCGGCCTTCAACGTGCTGATGCACCGCTGGACGGGGCAGGACGACATCTGTGTGGGGTCGGTGTCCTCGGGGCGCAGCCGTGCCGCGTTCCAGGAGGTGCTGGGGTACTTCTCCAACCTCACCGTGCTGCGGACACGCATCAGCCCGCGGCAGAGCTTCGGCGAGCTGGTCGACGCGGTGCGGGAGACCGCGCTCGGCGCGCTGGAGCACCAGGACCACCCCTTCCCGCTGCTGGCCGAGCGGCTGGCCGGCCTGCGCCGGTCCGGCGGCTCCCCGCTGTTCAACGTGGCTTTCTACTACGAGTCGGCGGCGTGGTCCGCGCAGAGCGGCCTTTCGCTCTTCGGCACCGGGTTCACCGACGCCTCCCTGCGGCTGGGTGATCTCACGCTGCGGCCCTACCCGCTCGCCGTTCAGGGCACGGAGCACGACCTGTCGCTGTTCGTCGAAGAGGTCGACGGTGATCTGTGCTGCTCGCTGCGGTACGCCACCGATCTCTTCGACCGCGGCACGGTACGGCGGCTGGCGGACTCCTTCGCCACCCTCACCGCCCGGTGCCTGGCCGCCCCGGACCGCGAGCACGCCCTGCTGAACGCCGTCCCGGAGGCCGATCAGACGCTGCTGCGGCAGTGGAACCGTCTGGAGGAGGGTGCCCGCAGTACCGGGCGCTGCGCTCACGACCTCGTACGGGAACAGGCCGCACGTACACCGGACGCCCTCGCCGTCGTGCACGGCGGCGCCAGTCTCACCTATCGCGAGCTGGTCGGGCGGGCGACGGACCTCGCGGCGGAGTTGCAGGGGCGGGGTGTCGGGCCGGACGTACGGGTCGGTCTCAGTGCCGAAGGGTCGCTGGAACTGGTCGTCGGCATGCTGGCGGTGCTGATGGCGGGCGGCGCGTACGTGCCGCTCGACCCGGCCTATCCGCACGACCGGCTCACGTACATGCTGGAGAACTGCCGGGCGGCCCTGCTGCTCATCCTGCGCCGCCACGCCGGGCAGCTGCCGCCCACCGGCATACCGGTGCTGTTCCTGGACGAGCTGCGCCCGGCGCCGGGCGGGCGGCTCACCGGCCCGGCCCCCGCGCCGGACGACCTCGCCTACGTGATCTACACCTCCGGCACCACCGGCCGCCCCAAGGGCGCCATGATCACCCATCAGGGCCTGGTCAACCTCGACCTCGTGCACCGCGAGGCGCTGCCGCCCCGGCCCGGCCGGCGGGTGCTCCAGTTCGCGTCGATCAGCTTCGACTACTTCACCTGGGAGTGGATGCTCGCCCTGACCACCGGCGGCTCCCTGCACGTGGCCTCGCGCGAGGAACTGCGCCCGGGGCCGCCGCTGACCGACCTGGTGGCCCGGGACGAGATCACCACGCTCAACCTGACCGCGGGTGTCCTGTCCACCCTCGACCCCGCCGAGCTGCCCTCCGTCACCGAGGTGACCTCGGCCAGTGAGCCCTGCTCGGCCGCGCTGGTGGAGCGCTGGGCCCGCGACGGCCGGCGCATGGTCAACGCGTACGGGCCCACCGAGATCTCGGTCTTCTGCACCACCATGGCGCCGCTGACCGCCGACGGCAGCACCCCGCCGATCGGCCGCACCGTGCCCGGCACCGAACTGCACGTCCTGGACGCGGCGATGCAGCCGGTGCCGGTCGGCGCGGTCGGCGAGCTCTACATCGGCGGCCTCGGCGTCGGCCGCGGCTACCAGAGCCGTCCCGACATCACCGCCGACCGCTTCGTCCCCGACCCGTTCGGCACGCAGCCGGGCGGCCGGCTCTACCGTTCCGGCGACCGCGTCCGCTGGGACGAACGCGGCATCCTGCACTACCTCGGCCGTACCGACCACCAGGTGAAGATCCGCGGTGTCCGCATCGAGCCGAGCGAGATCGAGACGGTCCTGGCCGCCCATCCGGCGGTGCGCCGCGCCGTGGTCCTGGCCCGCCCGTCCCGGGCCGGGGACCTCCACCTGGTCGGCTACGCGACCCTGCGCGAACCGACCGCCGGGCCGGTGGACGCCGCGGTGCTGCGCGCCCACCTCGCCGAGCGGCTGCCGGCCGCCCTGGTCCCCGCCTTCCTCGTGATCCTGGACCGCTTCCCCCTCAACCCGAACGGCAAGCTGGACCGGGCCGAGCTGCCCGAGCCGGACCTGGAGCGGGCCCGGGAGGACCTGGCCGGCGGGGAGCCCCGTACGCCGCTGGAGCTGAGCGTCGCCGCCGTCTGGCGCGAGGTGCTGGGCATCGAGCGGATCGGCGTCCGGGACAACTTCTTCGAGCTGGGCGGGCACTCGCTGCTCGCGACCCGGGTGGTGACCCGGCTGCGTGACACGCTGGGGGTCGGACTCCCGCTCCGCGACGTCTTCGACGCCCCCACCGTCGAGGCGCTGGCCGAGCGGGTGGAGCGGCACCGGGCGGCGCGGGACGGGACGTCGGCCGGGCCCGTCGAGCCGGTGGCGCGCGATCCGCGCGGGGCGGAACTCTCCTTCGCCCAGCGCCGGCTGTGGTTCCTCCAACAGTTGCAACCGGGCAACCCCGCCTACCACGTGGCGGGCGAACTCCACCTGGACGGCGAGCTGGACGTCCCGGCGCTGCGCGCCGCCCTCACCGAGGTGGTGCGCAGGCACGAGGCGCTGCGTACGGTGTACACCACCGTCGACGGGGAGCCGCGCCAGGTGGTGGCCCCGGTCCCGGCCGAGGTGCTGCCGACGGCCGCGCTCGACGACCCGGACCTGCTCGGCGACCGTGCCGCGGCCTTCGCCGCCCGGCCGTTCGACCTGGCCGCCGCTCCCATGCGTGCGGAACTGGTCCGGCTCGGTGCGCGCCGCCACGTCCTTCTGCTGGCGCTGCACCACATCGCGTCCGACGGCTGGTCGCTGCGCGTCATGCTGCGCGAACTCGGTGCTCTGTACACGGCGTTCCGGGAGGGCAGGCCGTCGCCACTGCCCGAGCCGGGCGTGCAGTACGCCGACTTCGCCGCCTGGCAGCGGGCCCGGCACCGTACGGCGGAAGGGGAACGGTCCCTCGCGCACTGGCAGGAACGGCTGGCCGGCAGTCCGCCCGCGCTGGAGCTGCCCACGGACTTCCCGCGCGGTGAACTGTCCGGCCGGACCGCCGGCCGGGCCGTGCGGCCCCTCGACGCCACGCTGACCGGGAAGATCCACGAACTGGCCGCGCGCAACGCCGCCAGCCCGTCGATGGTGCTGCTCGGCGCGTTCCAGCTGGTGCTCTCCCGCTGGTCGGGGCAGCAGGACGTGCTGGTGGGCATGCCGGTGGCCGGACGGGTCCGCCGGGAGGTCGAGGACACCGTCGGGCTCTTCGTCAACACCGTCGTCATCCGCGGCGACACCTCCGGCAGTCCCACCTTCACGGACCTGCTCGGCCGGGTACGGCGTACGGCACTGGACGCCGACGCCTACCAGGACGTGCCGTTCGAGGAACTGGTGGAACGGCTGGCCCCGCAGCGCGACATGTCGCGCACCCCGGTGTTCCAGGTCATGTTCAACATGCACAACCTGGACGCGTTCGAAATCGGTATGCCGGGTGTGTCCACCCGCCTCGTCGAGGCGCGGGACACCACGTCCAAGTTCGACCTGACCCTGTACGCCAAGCCCCGCGAGGGCCGTATCGACCTCGAACTGGTCTATTCCGCGGACCTCTTCGCGCCCGGGACCGCACAGGCGCTGCTCGACCAGCTCCACGGTCTGCTGGTGGCGGCCGGGGACGACCCGGACCGGCCGGTCGACACGCTCACGTACGGAAGCGCACCGGCCGACGACGTCCATGCTGCGTTGCCGTCACTGCCCTGGTCGGGCGGGGTGCACGAGAAGTTCATCGCTGCGGCACGCCGCCGTCCGGAAGCCGCCGCGCTGCTCCACCCCGCCGGCCGGCTCGACTACGCGGCCCTGGAGGACGCCTCGGCCACGGTCGCCGGCCTGCTGCGGGCTGCCGGTGTCGGGCCCGGCGACCGGGTGGCCGTGCACAGCGCGCGCTGCGCCGGGCTCGTGGTGGCGCTGCTGGGTGTGCTGCGGGCCGGGGCCGCCTTCGCGGTCCTCGACCGGGAACACCCCGTCGCCCGCCGCACGGCGAACGCCGAAGCGGTGGCGGCGCGCGCCTGGATCGAGGTCGACGGCGTCGCGGAGGGGCCTGCCACGCTGGGGGGTCGCACCGAGATCACGTTGCGGATCGGCGCGGACGGGACGGTAGCCGGACCGGCCGGGCCGGCACCCGGGCACACCGACGCTCCCGCCCGACCGGAGGACATCTGGCCGGAGGACACCCGGCCGGAGGACACCCGGCCGGAGGGCACCCGTCCGGAAGACACCGCCTACCTCGCCTTCACCTCGGGATCCACCGGCGTGCCCAAGACGGTCGTGGGCCCGCACGGGCCGCTGGCCCACTTCGTGGACTGGTACACCACCGCCTTCGGCATCGGGGCCAGGGACCGGTTCGCGCTCACCTCCGGCCTGAGCCACGACCCCCTGCTCCGCGACCTGTTCGTGCCGCTGGCCGTCGGGGCCCCGGTCCACGTGCCCGGTCCCGGGGACCTGGCCGCCCCGGAGGCACTCGCCGCCTGGCTGGCCGCCAACGAAGTGACCGTCCTGCACCTGACCCCGCCGACCGCCCGCTTCCTGTCGTCCCTGCCCAAGGGCTCGCTGCCGTCGCTGCGTTACGCCTTCTTCGGCGGCGACGTCCTGGGCGCCCACGAGGTCCAGGTGATCCGGCGGCTCGCCCCCGGCGTCACGGTCGTCAACTTCTACGGCGCCACCGAGACCCCGCAGGCCCACGCCTACCACGTCGTCGGCGACGACCCGGTGGGCAGCCAGCCGCTGGGCCGGGGCATCGACGGCAGCCGGCTGCTGGTGCTGCGCGGCGACGAGCCCGCCGCCGTCGGCGAGCTGGGCGAGATCGCCGTACGCAGCGCCCACCTCGCCGACGGCTACCTCAACGACCAGGAGGCCACCGCGCGCAGCTTCACCACCGGCCGGCACACCGGCCCCGGCGAACGCCTCTACCGCACCGGCGACCTCGGCCGGCTGCGGCCGGACGGCACGGTGGTCTTCGCGGGCCGCGCCGACCGGCAGGTCAAGGTGCGCGGCTACCGCGTGGACCCGGCCGAGACCGAGGCCGTGCTGCGCGCCCACCCGGCCGTCGCCGACGCGCGGGTCCTGGCGGACACCGATGCCGCAGGGGAAACCGTGCTGCGCGGCTACGTCACGGCCGACGGCGGCGACGAGAACCCGACGGCCCGCGCCCTGCGCGCCCACACCGCCGAACGGCTCCCGGCCCACCTCGTGCCCGCGACCCTCACCGTCGTCGCCGCCTTCCCGCTCACCCCGAACGGAAAGGTGGACGAGCGTGCCCTGCTCCTGCTGCCGGACGGACGGGACGCGGCGGGCAGCACGCCGGACGCCGCACCCGTCTCCGACCTGGAGAACCGGCTGACCGGACTGTGGCGCGACCTGCTGCGCACTCCCCACGTGGGCCGCGAGGACAACTTCTTCGACCTCGGGGGCCACTCCCTGCTCGTCGTCCGTCTGCAAGCACTCATCGAACGCGAACTGGGCCGCACGCTCAGCATCGTCGAACTCTTCCGCTACCCCACCGTCGCCGCCCTCGCCCGTGCCCTCGGCGACCCGGCGCCCCACGACGCGGCGGCGGCGCAGCGCGCGGCGGCCGACGCGGCACTCAGGAACGACCGGCGGGCGCAGCGCAGGCGCCGGCTCAGAGAGGAGCACACCGGTGGACACCACGCCTGACGACGGCCTCGACCGGATCGCGGTGGTCGGACTGGCCTGCCGGGTCCCCGGCGCCGACGACACCGAGCGGCTGTGGCAGAACCTGCTGGCGGGGCGAGAGTCGATCGTCCGGCTCCCGGTCACCGGCGACGAGCCCGAGGGGTACGTCCCCGCGGCGGCACCCCTGGACGGGCCCGGCGACTTCGACGCGGAGTTCTTCGGGATGACCCCGCGAGAGGCGGAGCTGACCGACCCGCAGCACCGGCTGTTCCTCGAACACTGCTGGACGGCGCTGGAACACGCGGGCTGCGACCCGGCCCGCTACGACGGCCGGGTGGGCGTGTGGGGCGGCTGCGGCGTCAACACCTACCTCGTCCTCAACGTACTGCCGCACTACCGGCGTGCGGATCTCCTGCGGGAGTACCCGGCCGCGCTGCTGCACGGCAACGACAAGGACTACCTGGCGACCCGTACGGCATACCGGCTCGGCCTGACCGGCCCGGCGCTGTCCGTGCAGACCGCCTGCTCCACCTCGCTGGTGGCGGTCGCCCAGGCGTGCCAGGCGCTGCTGGACTACCAGTGCGACATGGCGCTGGCCGGCGGGGCGGCCCTGAAGCTCCCGCAGGAGTGGGGCCACGTCTACGAGGAGGGCGGCATCCAGTCGCCCGACGGGCACTGCCGGCCGTTCGACGCGGACGCCGGCGGCACGGTGTTCGGCAGCGGTGTCGGTGTCGTGGCCCTCAAGCGGCTGGAGGACGCGCTCGCGGACGGGGACACGGTGCACGCCGTCATCCTCGGCGCCGCGGTCAACAACGACGGGGCGCGCCGGGTCGGCTACGCGGCACCGAGCGTCGACGGGCAGGCCGAGGTGATCGCCGAGGCGTACCGTGCCGCCGGGATCAGCGCGGCCACCGTCGGGTTCGTCGAGGCCCACGGCACCGGTACGGCGGTCGGCGACCCCATCGAACTGGCCGCGCTGGACGAGGTGTTCCGCGCCGCCGGAGCTGCCGGGGCGTCGGTGTACGTGGGGTCGGTGAAGTCCAACCTCGGGCACCTCAACGCGGCGTCCGGCGTGATCGGCCTGATCAAGGCGGTGCTCGCGGTCCGCACCGGCCAGGTGCCGCCCACCGTGCACTACCGGGCCCGCAACCCGAGGACCGCGGACGACAGCCCGTTCACCGTCAACAGCGCCCCGCGGCCCTGGCCGCGGCGGGACGCGCCGCGCCGGGCCGGCGTCAGTTCCTTCGGGGTGGGCGGCACCAACGTCCACGTCGTCCTGGAGGAGCCCCCGGCCCGTGCCGAGGACGGCGCCCGTACGGTGCGCGCGCACCAGATCGTCCCGCTGTCCGCCCGTACCCCCGAGGCGCTGGAGCAAGCCAGGGAGCGGCTGGTGGCGGTGCTGCGCGACGGAAAGCCGGGCGCGCTGCCCGACATCGCCCACACGCTCCAGCGGGGCCGCCGGGCTTTCGCGCACCGGACGGCCGTCGTGCACACGACCGGTCCCGGCGCGGCGGAAGCCCTGACCGACGCGTCCGGGCGGCAGGCCGCCGAGTCGGCGCGGGTCGCCTTCCTCTTCCCGGGGCAGGGCAGCCAGTACAGCGGCATGACCGCCGGCCTGCTGGCGACCGAGCCGGTCTTCGCCGCGGAGATCGAGCGGTGCGCCCGGCTGCTGCGCCCGGAGGTCGGGTGCGACCTGCGGGAGCTGCTGGCGCGGCCCGCTCCGGAGGACGGGCCCGACCCGCTGACCTCCACCGAGCTGGCTCAGCCGGTGCTGTTCGCGGTCGAGTACGCGCTGGCCCGTACGGTGCAGGCGCTCGGCGTGGAGCCGGCCGGGATGCTCGGGCACAGTCTCGGCGAGTGGGTGGCGGCGGCCCTGTCCGGTGTCTTCGCCCTTCCCGACGCCCTGCGGCTGGTGGCGGCGCGCGGCCGGCTGATGTCCCGGATGGCGCCGGGCGACATGCTGGCGGTGCAGCTGCCGGAGGACGAGGCCCGCGCGCTGGAGCGGCCCGGTCTGGTGCTGGCGGCGGTCAACGCCCCGGGCCAGTGCGTGCTGTCCGGCACGCCGGAGGCGGTGGCGGAGGCGGCCGGTGAACTGACCGGGCGCGGCGTGCTCACCCGGCTGCTGGAGACCTCGCACGCCTTCCACTCCCCCTCGCTCGACCCGATGCTCGACCCGTTCGCGGCGCTCGTCGCCGAGGTGCCGCGCAACGCTCCCCGGCTGCCCTTCGTGTCCGGGGTGACCGGCACCTGGATCACCGGGGCACAGGCGGCCGACCCCGCCTACTGGGCCGAGCAGGCGCGCCGCCCGGTGCGCTGCGCCGACGGGCTGCGGACGCTCGCCGACGGCGGGCGGCCGGTGCTGCTGGAGCTCGGTCCCGGCCGGGCGATGGGCCGGTTCGCGGCCCAGGTGAACGGGTCCGGCACGGCGGCGGTCGCCACCGTGCGCGGGCGGCGGCAGGCCGGGCCGGACGAGCGCACGCTGCTGAACGCCGTGGCCCGGCTGTGGGAACACGGTGTGGAGGTGGACTGGGCGGCGTTCTCCGCGCCCGAGGAGCGGCACACCGTCCCGCTGCCCACCTACCCGTTCCAGCGCCGTACGCACTGGGTCGGCGCTCCTGAGGACGACCACCCGGGGCAGGACACCGCGCAGGCCCCCGAGCCCGCCTCGGTCCGGGGCACCGACGCCCCGCAGGAGGACCCCGTCCTCGCCCGGACCCGGCAGCTGTGGAGCGAACTGCTCGGCGTGGAGGACATCGCGCCCGGGGACGACTTCTTCGTCCTCGGCGGCGACTCCCTCCTCGCCACCCGCCTCGCCTCGCGCATCCACGGCGCCCTCGGCGTCCGGCTGCCCCTGGACGAGCTGTTCGACGAGCCGTCCCTGGAGCGGATGGCCAAGCTCGTCGCGGCCCACGGCGGCGCCATCGACCACGCCTCGACGGACCACACGGAGAAGCGATGACCCCGTCCCCCACCGGCCCCCTCTCCTTCTCCCAGGAGCGGGCCTGGTTCCTCGAACAGCTCACCCCCGGCACCGCGTTGCAGAACATCCCGCTGGCCGTACGGCTGACCGGGCGGCTGGACACGGCCGCGCTGACCGGGGCGCTGCGCGGACTCGTGCGGCGGCACGGCGTGCTGCGCTCGTCGGTCACCGTCGTGGACGGCGTCCCGGTCCAGCGCGTCGAGGACCCCGGGCCGCTGCCCGTCCCGGTCACCGACCTGCGCGCCGGTGACACCGCCGGCACCGAGGCGGCGGCCCGCGACTGGTTGCGCGGACAGGCACGCGCGCCCATCCCGTTGGACCGGGCTCCGCTGATACGGGCCGCGCTGGCGCGGGTGGGCGAGGACGAGCACCTGCTCGCGGTCACGGTGCACCACATCGCCTTCGACGGCTGGTCGGTCGGTGTCCTGATGCGGGAGCTGGGCGCCCGCTACACCGCCCACCTCGCCGGGCAGGAGCCCGAGCTGCCCGAACTCCCCCTGACTTACGCGGAATTCGCCGCCCGCCAGCGTGCGGCCTTCGCATCCGGCGAGATGGCCGACGACCTGGCCCACTGGCGGGACGAGCTGTCCGGCCCACTGCCCGTACTGGAGCTGCCCACCGACCGCACCCGCCCGGAGACACCTGCCTATCAGGGCGCGACCGTCAGCCGGGTCCTGTCCCGCGAGGACGCGGAGGCGCTCGCGGAGCTGGCCCGCGCCCAGGGTGTGACGCCGTACATGGTGCTGCTGGGCGGATACGCCGCGCTGCTCAGCCGCTGGAGCGGCCAGTCCTCCGTCGTCGTCGGCAGCCCCGTCGCGGGGCGCACCAGCGAGGATCTGGACGACCTGGTCGGCTACTTCGTCAACACCATGGCGGTGCGCGTCGACCTGTCCGGTGATCCGGCCTTCGACGTACTGCTGCGCCGGGTGCGCAAGAAGGCGCTGGGTGCCTACGCGCACCAGAGCGTGCCCTTCGAGAAGATCGTCGAGGAGCTGGCCCCCGGCCGGAACGGCAACCGGGCCCCCGTCTTCCAGACCCTGTTCGTCCTCCAGAACGCCCCGCTGGAAGGGCTCCGCCTGCCGGGACTGACGGTCGAGCCGCTCCAGGTGCACAACGGCACCGCCGCGTTCGACCTGCTGCTGTCGGTCAGCCGGCTGCCGCAGGGCCTGACCGTGACCCTGGAGTACGACACCTCGCTCTTCGACGAGGCCACGGCCGTCCGGCTGCTGGAGCAGTACGAGACGCTGCTGCGGGGCGCGGTGGCCGACCCCGGCACACCGATCTCGCGGCTGCCGCTCCTCGAAACCGGGGAGGCGGAGCGGCTGCTGGCGCTGGGCCGGGGCGGCGACAGCTTCCCGGTCGGCGGCAGCCTGCACCAGGGCTTCGCGGAGCAGGCCCGCCGCCGCCCCGACGCCGTCGCGGTGACCTGCGGAGACCGTCGCCTCAGCTACGCGGAACTCGACGCCGCCGCTGACGAACTGGCCGCCAGGCTGCGCGGGTTGGGCATCGGCGACGAAAGCCTGGTCGGCCTCTACCTGGACCGCGGCTTCGACACCGTCATCAGCATCCTCGCCGTGCTCAAGACGGGAGCCGCGTACGTCCCCATGGACCCGGCCTACCCCGCTCCCCGGGTGGCCCGCATCCTCGGCGACGCCCGGCCGCCCGTCCTCGTCGTCCACGAACGGCTGCGCGGACGGCTGCCGGAGTACGACGGGTACCTGCTGGTGCTCGACGGCACCGACCGGCCCGCCGCCCGCACCGTGCCCGCACCCGAGCCCGCGCCGGTCTCCACCGGCCCGGACAACGCCGCGTACGTGATCTACACCTCCGGTTCGACCGGCACCCCCAAGGGCGTCCAGATCACCCACGCCAACGTGCTGCGGCTCTTCGCGGCGACCCGCTCCCGCTACCGCTTCGACCACCACGACGTGTGGCCGCTGTTCCACTCCTACGCGTTCGACGTGTCGGTGTGGGAGCTGTGGGGAGCCCTGCTGCACGGCGGCCGACTGGTCGTCGTACCGGACGCCGTCGCCCGCGACGCCGAGGCGTACCGGGAACTGGTACGGGCCGAGGGCGTCACCGTCCTCAACCAGACGCCGTCGGCCTTTGTGCACTTCTCGGCCGCCGACGCGCCGCACGACCCGGCCGAACTGGCCCTGCGGCTGGTCATCTTCGCCGGGGAGGCGCTGGAACCGGGCACCCTGAAGGGCTGGTTCGACCGGCACGGCGACCGCGCCCCGCGCCTGGTCAACATGTACGGGATCACCGAGACCACCGTGCACGTCACCCTCCGGGAGATGACAGCGGCCGACGTCACCACGGCGCGGCGCAGCCCGATCGGGCGGCCCATGCCCGACCTCGACCTCTACGTCCTGGACGGGCGGTGCCAGCCGGTGCCCACCGGCACCACGGGCGAGCTGTACGTGGGCGGCCCCGGCCTGGCCAGGTGCTACTTCGGCGCGCCCGCGCTGACCGCCGACCGGTTCGTGCCGGACCCGTTCGGCCGTGCCCCCGGGGCACGGCTGTACCGCAGCGGCGACCTGGCGCGGATCACCGCCGACGGCGAGATCGAGTACCTGGGCCGCTCCGACCATCAGATCAAGGTACGCGGCTACCGCGTGGAAGCGGGCGAGATCGAGGCGCAGTTGCTCGACCACCCCGCCGTCGGCTCCGCGGTCGTGGTGCCCCGGCCCGACCCGGGCGGCGACGTGCGGCTGACCGCGTACGTCACCTGCGGCCCCGGCCCGGTGTCCGAGGACGAGCTGCGGGCCCTGCTGGCGGAGCGGCTGCCCGGTTACATGGTGCCGTGGCGGGTGCTGGTGCTGGACGCCCTGCCGCTGACCGTCAACGGCAAGGTGGACCGGGCCGCGCTGCCCGCCGCCGACAGCGTCCGCCCGGCGGTGGCCACCACGTACGAGGAGCCGCGTGACGCGGTGGAGCGGACCGTGGCGGCCGCCTGCGCCGCGGTGCTCGGCCTGGACCGGGTGGGCCGGTCGGACAACTTCTTCGAACTGGGCGGGCACTCCCTGCTGGCCACCCGGCTGGTCTTCCGGCTCCGGGACGAACTGGGCACCGAACTGCCGCTGCGCGCCCTGTTCGAGGTGCCCACGGCCGCGGGCATCGCCGCTGCCGTCCGAGCCGCGCAGGAGCGGCGGGGCGGCGCGTCCGCGGCGCGGGACCTGGCCGCGGACGCCGTACTCCCGGCCGGCCTGACCGGCTTCGCCGCCCCGGCGCCGCACCTGCTCGCCAAGCCCACCCACGTACTGCTCACCGGCGCCACCGGATTCCTCGGCGCGTTCCTCCTGCGCGAACTGCTGCGCACCACGGACGCCGCCGTCCACTGCCTGGTACGCGCCGACGACGACGTCCGGGCCCGGCAGCGGCTGGCGGAGGCGGCCCTGCGGTACGGCCTCGACGACCCGGGACAGGACAGCCGGGTCGTACCGCTCGCCGGCGACCTCGCCGCTCCCGGCCTGGGCCTGACCGCACAGCAGCTCGACCGCCTCGCGGACACCGTGGACGCGATCTACCACTGCGGCGCCGGCGTCAACCTCGTCTACCCCTACGAGCAGCTCAAGGCCGCCAACGTGGACGGCACCGCGGAACTGGTGCGGCTGGCCGGCCGCACCCGGCGCGCCCCGCTGCACCACGTCTCGACCGTCGGTGTCTTCGGCGCTCCGCCCGCGCACGGCGGGCCGGTCCGGGAGACCGACCTGCCCGGCCCCGCCGGTGAACTGCGCCAGGGCTACACGCAGAGCAAGTGGGTCGCCGAGCGGATCGTGTGGCAGGCCGCGGCGGCCGGGCTGCCGGTGACCGTGCACCGGCCGAGCCGTATCGCCGGTGACAGCCGCAGCGGCGCCTGCCAGACCGACGACTACCTGTGGCGGGTGATCAAGGGCTGTGTGCAGGCGGGCGTCCACCCCCGCGACGTGCGGGTGCTCACCGACCTGGTGCCGGTCGACCACGTCAGCGCCGCCATCGTCGCGCTGTCCCGCACACCGGAAGCCCTGGGCCGGGCCCACCACTTGGTCAATCCCCGGCCGGTGCCGCTGAGCGACGTCCTCGGCCACGTCCGCACCTTCGGCTACGCCCTGACCGGCCTGCCCTTCACCGACTGGGCGGCCGCCATCGCGGCGGACCCGGACAACGCGGCCTACCCCCTGCTGGGCGTCCTGGAGTCGAGCGCCGAGGCCGTCGGCGAACTGCGCTTCGCGCAGGACGGCACGGCCGCGCTGCTCGAACCCGCCGCCCTCCGGTGCCCCGCCACCGACGCGGAACTCCTGCACCGCTACCTGACCCACTTCGTCAGCACCGGGTTCCTGCCGGCCCCGGTCCGCACCCACCTCTCCGACGACACCACGAGGAACCACTCATGACCACAGCGACCCGGTCCTCCTACTACAGCTCCGGCGAACACCCCCACCCCGAGTACGAACTGGAGCGGCTGCGCGCCCAGGCCCTGGTCTTCTGGCCCAAGGAACTGCGCCACCTCCAGCAGCTGGGCCTGCGTCCCGACATGGACGTGCTCGACGCCGGATGCGGCCCCGGCTTCATCACCGAGGCACTGCTGGAGAGCCTGCCGCAGGGCACCGTCACCGGACTCGAACTCGACGCGGGCCTGCTCGCGGAGGCACGCGGCCGGCTGGCACCCGAGGAGGGCGGGCGGCTGAAGCTGCTCCAGGGTTCCATCACCGAAGCCCCGCTGCCGGACGCCGGGTTCGACCTGGCACTGGCCCGGCTCGTGCTCCAGCACATCGCCGAACCCGCCCAGGCCCTGACCGAGCTGGGCCGCCTGCTGCGCCCCGGCGGCCGCCTCGTGGTCGCCGACGCCGACGACGCGCTGTGGGGCAGCATCCACCCCGGCATTCCCGGCCTGGCCGACGTGATGGAGCTGCGGCGCCGGCATCAGTCGCAGCGCGGCGGCAACCGTCACGTCGGGCGCGCCGTGCCCGCCATGATGCGGGCCGCCGGGTTCACCGGCATCACCGTCGAGGCCGTGGCCGTCACCAGCGACGAGCTGGGCATGGACGCCCTCGCGGGCCAGCTGGACGTGCGGGCGCGCACCGCCCTGATGGTCAAGGAGGGCGTGATCTCCGAGGAGCAGGTGGAGCGCACCCAGGAGGAGGTCGAGCAGTTCCTGGCCGACCCGGCCTCCTCCTTCATGCTGCTGATGTTCCTCTACAGCGGCGTCAAGCAGGGCGGTGAGCGCCGGTGAGCGGCGACGCGCCCGCGACGGCCTGGGCGGTCGTCGTCAACCACGAGGAGCAGTACTCGGTGTGGCCCGGCGACCGCCCGGCCCCGCCGGGCTGGCGGGAGGAGAGCCGCCACGCCACCCGCGAACAGTGCCTGGAGCACATCGCCCAGGTGTGGACCGACATGCGGCCGCTGAGCCTGCGGAACCGGATGGAGAGGCCGGCATGACGTACGGAAGCGATGCCCCGCCCGTCGGGGAAGACACCGACGAGCTGCGTGACTTCGCCCCCGACACGCTGGTGGAGGCGCTGCGCACGCGCAGCGGCAAGCAGCCGGACCGGGTGGCGTACACCTTCCTGCACAACGGCGAGACGATCGGTGAGGAGCTGACCTACCAGCAGCTGGACGCGGCCGCCCGGGCCCGCGCGGTGGCGCTGGAGGACGCCGGTCTCGGCGGCCGCAACGCCGTGCTCCTGCACGCGCCGGGGCTGGAGTTCGTCAAGGCGTTCGCCGGGTGCCTCTACGCCGGGACGGCCGGTGCGCCGCTCCAGGTGCCGCACAACGCCGCGGGCGTGGAACGGCTGCTGCGGGTCGTCGAGGACACCGGCTCCCCGGTCGTCCTCACCGACACCGGGACGCGCGACGACATCCTCGCCCAGTTCGGCGGCACCCCGGGGGTGGCGGAGCTGACCTGGTTCACCACGGACACCGTCGACCCGGCCGCGGCCGAGCGGTGGACCGAGACGGAACCGGACCCCGAGCACACCGCCCTGCTCCAGTACACCTCCGGCTCCACCGGCCGCCCCAAGGGCGTGATGGTCTCGCACCGCAACTTCTGCGTGCAGGCCGCCGAGAACCAGGAGGTGTGGCACGTCAGCGACGACGACATCGGCGTCTCGTGGCTGCCCACGTTCCACGACATGGGCCTGATGTACGGCGTGGTCATGCCGCTGTGGCGCGGCATGCGGGTCTACCTGATGGCGCCGCAGGCGTTCGTCCGGCGGCCCCGCCGCTGGCTGGAGGCGATCAGCCGCCACCGCGGCACCCTGTCGGCGGGCCCCAACTTCGCCTACGACATGTGCAGCCGGGTGGCCGAGGCGGAGGGCACCGAAGGGCTGGACCTGTCGTCCTGGCGGATGGCGGTCTGCGGCGCCGAGCCGGTGCGCATGCCGAGCATGGAACGTTTCGCCGCGGCCTACGCGGCGGCCGGGTTCGCGCACCGCGCGCTGGCCCCCGGCTACGGGCTGGCCGAGAACACCCTGAAGGTGTCCGCGACCCCGGCCGACCAGGACTACCGCACCCTGTGGGTCTCCGGCACCGCCCTCGCCGCGGGCCGCGCCGAGCCGGTCACCGCGGACACCGACGGAGCCGTACCGGTCGTCTGCAACGGCCCCCACCAGACCGGCACGACCGTACGCGTCGTGGACCCGGTGACCCGCCGGGCCCGCCCGGACGGTGAGGTCGGCGAGATCTGGGTGCAGGGCGGCAGCGTCGCCAAGGGCTACTGGCGGCGGCCCGCGGAGACCCGGGAGACCTTCCGGGCCCGCATCGCGGACGAGGAGTCCGGCCCGTTCCTGCGCACCGGCGACCTCGGGTTCCTCCACGAGGGCGAGCTGTACCCGACCGGCCGGTGGAAGGACCTCATCATCGTCGACGGCCGCAACCTGTACCCGCAGGACATCGAACTGACCGTGGAGAAGTGCCACCCGGCGCTGCACCCCGCCTGCGCCGCCGCCTTCCCGGTCGAGCGCGACGGACGCGAACAGCTCGTGGTGCTGGTCGAGACCGGCCCCGGTGTGACCGCCTCCGGCGACGACCTCGCCGCCCGGGTCGCCACCGCCGTGGGGCAGCACCACGAGGTGCTGCCGGCCGAGGTGGTCCTCGTCCGGCGCCGCAGCCTGCTCAAGACCACCAGCGGGAAGATCCAGCGCCGTGCCTGCAAGCAGAGCTATCTGGACGGCACGCTCCAGTACGCCGCGCAGCACGGACCGGACGGAAAGGACGGGGCCCGTGGAGCCTGACACCTCCTCCGACGCCCGCGGACAGGTGTTCCGCTGCTGGTCCGCACAGGGCGGCAGCCGGCCGCTGACCGTGGCCGGTGCCCAGGGCAGCTGGTTCTGGGACCACGACGGCAACCGCTACCTCGACCTGGCGTCCCAGCTGGTCAACGTCAACCTCGGGCACCGGCACCCGCGGCTGCTGGCGGCCGTCACCGAGCAGGCCGCCAGTCTGTGCACCGTCGGGCCGCACTTCTCCAACGACACCCGCGACCGGCTGGCCCGGCTGATCGCCGAACGCGCCCCCGGCGACCTGGACCGGGTCTTCTTCACCAACGGCGGCACCGAGGCCAACGAACACGCCGTCCGCATGGCCAAGCTGTCCACCGGCCGGTCCAAGGTGCTCACCGCCTACCGCTCCTACCACGGGGCCACCAGCGGCTCGATCACCCTCACCGGGGACCCCCGCCGCTGGCCCAACGAGCCGGGCCTGCCCGGCGTCGTGCACTTCTTCGGGCCGTACGCGTACCGCACGGCCTTCCACGCGCGGGACGAACAGCAGGAGTGCGAGCGGGCGCTGGGCCACCTCGAAGAGGTCTTCCGCATGGAAGGCCCGCACACCGTCGCCGCCGTCCTCCTGGAGACGGTGGTCGGCACGAACGGCGTGCTCGTCCCGCCGGACGGCTACCTCCAGGGCGTACGCGACCTGTGCGACCGCTACGGGGCGCTGCTCATCTGCGACGAGGTCATGGTCGGCTTCGGGCGTATCGGCGAGTGGTTCGCCGTCGACGCCTGGCACGTCACCCCCGACCTGATCACCTTCGCCAAGGGCGTCAACTCCGGTTACGTACCGCTGGGCGGGGTCATCGTCTCCGAGCGGGTGGCGGCCGCGTTCGAGGACCGAGTCTACCCCGGGGGTCTGACCTACTCCGGGCACCCGCTGGCCTGCGCGCCGGGCATCGCCACCATCGAGGTCTTCGAGGAGACCGGTCTGCTGGCGCACGTACGGCGCCTGGGCCGGGAGGTGATGGCGCCCGCGCTGGAGAAGATGGCCGCCCGGCACCCGAGCGTCGGCGAGGTGCGCGGCCGCGGCCTGTTCTGGGCGATCGAGCTGGTCCGCGACCGGGAGACCCGGGAGCCGCTGGTGCCGTTCAACGCCGCCGGCGCCGAGGCCCGGCCGATGGCCGAGGTGATGGACGCCTGTGTCGCCGGAGGCGTCTGGCCGATGTGCCAGATGAACCGCGTGCACCTGGCACCGCCCCTGGTGATCACCGAGGAGGAGCTGCGCCGGGGTCTGGAGGCCGTCGACGCCGCCCTGGACACCGCCGACGCGTACGCCACCCGATGACCGCCGGTCCGGCCGTTCCCCCGGCGGCCGGACCGGCCCCGCCCGGCACCGCTTCCCCCGTCTCCCCCACCCCGACCCCATCCGACTCGCCGCAGGAGGGCGAATTCGTTCCATGAGTACTTCACTTTCCGCCGCGTCCACCCACGCGCCGCCCGCCGCCCGGGACTGGCTGCGGCGCTACGGACCGGAGCGCCCGCACGCCGCGGCGCGCCTGGTCTGCTTCCCGCACGCGGGCGGCGGCGCGAGCTTCTACCGTCGCTGGGCGGCCCTCCTGCCCGACACCTACGACCACCTCGCGGTGCAGTACCCGGGCCGCGAGGACCGCATCGGCGAGGAGTGCGTGGGCGAGATGCCTCCGCTCGCCGACCGGATCGCCGAGGTGCTGATGCCCCTGGCGGACCGGCCGCTGATCCTGTTCGGCCACAGCATGGGCGCCTCGATCGCCTACGAGGTCGCCCGCCGTCTCCAGGAACACGGCCGTACCCCCCACCACCTGGTGGCCTCCAGCCGGCTGTCCCCCAGCCGCGAACGCCCCGGCACCGTCCACCTGTTGGACGACGAGGCGTTCCTGCGGGAACTCGCGGCGTTCGGCGGCATCAGCCAGGAGGTGCTCCGACACCGTGAGCTGCGCGACCTCGTCCTGCGGCCGATGCGCAGCGACTACCGGCTCGTCGAGACGTACCAGCCGACGGCCACCCCGGCTCTGGAGTGTCCCGTCACGGCGGTGCGCGGCGACCAGGACCACTCCCACCCGGCCGGCGATCTGCGCGCCTGGGCCGAGGTGGCGGGAGGCGGCTTCCGGCTCGTCACGCTGCCAGGCGACCACTTCTACCTCGCCTCCCGGGCCCGGGAGCTGATCGAGCTGCTGCTGCCCCGGTTCGCCCCGCGGCCCGTGCCGGGCGGCGCGCTCCCCGTCCCCTGAGCCTGGCCTCCGAGCCCCGCACGCCGGCGGCCCCGGCTCCCCGGCGCCCTGTTCGACCACGCCACCGCACGACGGAGGATCCCCATGACGCACACACACGCCGCACCCCGCCCCGGCCCGGCCGTCCGGCGCCGCTCCGGCGGCCGCTCCCTGTTCTCGGTGTCCGAGGAGTGGAACGGCGCCACCCTGCCCGCCCTGGTCCGCGCCGACGTGCCGGGCCTCGACCTGGCGGCCTGGATCACCACCAACAAGAGCACCGTCGACGAACTGGCCCACCGGGCGGCGGCCGTGCTCTTCCGCGGATTCGACGTTCCGGGGGCGGCGGCGTTCCAGACCGCGATGAACGCCCTGTCCCCGCACGTCCTGGACTACGGTGAGCGCTCCTCACCGCGCAGCGAGGTCACCGCCGGCGTCTACACCTCGACCGAGCACCCCGCCGACCAGCACATCCAGCTGCACAACGAGCAGTCGTACACCGACAACTGGCCGGTGCGCATCGTCTTCTGCTGCGAACTGGCCGCCACCAGCGGCGGACGCACCCCCCTGGCCGACTCCCGCAAGGTGCTGGCCAGGCTGCGCCCCGAGACCGTGGCACGGTTCGAGGAGCTGGGCGTCGCCTACGTACGCAACTACCTGCCCGGCATCAGCCTTTCCTGGCAGGAGGCGTTCCAGACGGAGCGGGGCGCGGACGTCGACGCCTACTGCGCCGGGGCGGGCATCACCGCCGAGTGGCTGAGCGACACCCACCTGCGGACCCGCCAGGTACGGCCGGCCGTCCGCACCCACCCGGTGACCGGCGAGCGCACCTGGTTCAACCACGCGGTCTTCTTCCACGTGACCTCGCTGCCCGAGGAGGTGACCCGGGGGCTGCTCGACTCGCTGCCGCTGGCGGACCTGCCGTACCACACGTACTACGGCGACGGGACGCCCATCGAGGACCGCACCCTCGCCGAGGTCCGCGCCGCGCTGGACGCGGAGACCCGTTCCTTCGCCTGGCAGCCCGGTGACGTCCTGCTCGTCGAGAACATGCTCAGCGCGCACGCGCGGGAGCCCTTCGAGGGCCCGCGCCGCATCCTCACCGCCATGGCCGACCCGATCAGCGACTTCGACACGAACGGGAGAACCGCATGACCGCGACGACCGTCCCCGCCGCCACGGCCGGCCCCGGCCCCCGGCGCCGCCGCGCCGGCGCCGGGTCGGCCACCGAACTGGTCCGCAGCCGCCCGCTGCACGACGAACCGTTCCTGCTGCGGGTGGACGCCGCGGTCGAGGGACTGGAGCTGGACCGGTGGATCACCGGCCACCACGACCGGGTGACCGCGGATCTCGACCGGTACGGCGCCGTTCTCTACCGGGGTTTCGCCGTCGACGGACCGGAAGCCTTCGGACGGGCGGCCCGCGCCATCTCCCCCGACCTGCTGGACTACCTGGAGCGGGCCGCGCCCCGCACCGAGGTCGCGGACAAGGTCTTCACCTCGACGGAGTTCAACGAGGACCAGTGGATTCCGTTCCACCACGAGATGTCCTACTCCCACAACTGGCCGAGCCGGCTGTACTTCTACTGCGACCTGCCCAGTGCCGACCGGGGCGCCACCCCCGTGGCCAGCGAACGGGCCGTCCTGCCCAGGATTCCCGCCGAGGTCCGCGAACGGTTCGAGCGGCACGGCGTCCGTTACGTCCGCAACTACGGCCCGGACCTCGACCTGCCCTGGCAGGAGGTCTTCCAGACCACCGACCGGGCCGAGGTGGAGGCGTACTGCCGCGCCTCCCGCACCGAGTTCACCTGGACCGGCCGGGACGGTCTGCGCACCCGGTCCGTCCGCCAGGCCACCGCCCGGCACCCGCGCACGGGCGAGACCGCCTGGTTCAACCACGCCCATCTCTTCCACGTCTCCAACCTCCCCCCTGAGGTGGCCGCGGCGCTCACCGGGGAGTTCGGCACGGAAGGGCTGCCGCGCAACGCCTACTACGGCGACGGTGCCGCCATCGAGGACGACGTCGCGGAGATGATCCGTGGCCTGTACCGCGAGGCCGCGGTGTCCTTCCCGTGGGAACGGGGCGACGTCCTCGTCGTCGACAACTTCCTTGCCACCCATGCGCGGGAGCCCTTCTCCGGCGACCGCCGGATTCTCGTCGCCATGTCCGACCTTCATGTGAATCGAGGTAACCGATGACCAGCGTCGAGGGCTCCCGTCTCTCGCCCGCCCAGCTCCGGGAGTGGCAGCGCGGCGGCGACCGCCAGGTGACCGCGCGGCTGCGTCTGACCGCCCCGGCGGAGCGCGACCGGCTGCGGTCGGCGCTGGAGACGGTCGCCGGGCGGCACGAAGTGCTGCGCCTGCGGCTGCTCCAGTACCCCGGCGTGCGGGTTCCGCTCCAGGGCATCGACGAGGACGCCACGGTCCCGCTGGCGGACACCGAACCGGCCTCCATCGGCGACCTCTTCGGCGGCCCGTTGTTCCACGCCGCGCTGGTCGACCTGCCCGACGGCGGACAGGAACTCGTCCTGCGGGCGTCCGCCCTGCTCAGCGACTCCACCGGGCTGCGGGTCCTGCTCGGCGAACTGGCCACCGCCTACCAGGGCGGCAGCCTCGAAGACGACCCCGACCGGCTCCAGTTCCTCGACGTCTCGGAGTGGCTGCTGGAGCAGGCCGACGAGGCCGGCGCACGGACCG
Organism: Streptomyces paromomycinus; assembly: GCF_003865155.1. Taxonomy (NCBI): domain Bacteria; kingdom Bacillati; phylum Actinomycetota; class Actinomycetes; order Kitasatosporales; family Streptomycetaceae; genus Streptomyces; species Streptomyces paromomycinus. Next base: position 2,500,026 of record NZ_BHZD01000001.1, read on the forward strand.
TACCGGCCACGCCGGGCACGGTGGTCGAGCGGCTGTCCCTGCCGTTCTCCGACGACGGACCGGCGCAGGCACCGGACGTGTTCCGTGCCGAGCTGGGCCGCGCCGCCACCGAAGCGCTCCACCGCCGGGCCGCCATCCAGGGCGTACCGGTACGGTCGCTGGTCCTGGCCGCCTGGGCGCTGGCCCTGGCAGGCCGTAACGAGTCCGGGGCCGGGGCCGACGACGCTGCCTTCCCGCTCGGCCTGCACGTCGACGGCCGCTCGGCACCCGGAACCGAGACCGTGGTGGGGGCCCTGGACAGCCGGCTCGCCGTCAGCGTCCCGCTGCCGCTTCCCGCGGTCCCCAAGGAGCTGCTCGACGTCGTCCAGCGGCAGGTCTCCCAGGCCGTCGAGGCGGCCGTGTACGCCGGTCCCGCCGGGAACGACGAGTTCGCCGCCGGGTTCGCCGCGACCGAGCCGGACGCCGTACGGGAGTGGGCGGGTCTGCCCGTCGCGGGCCTGACGGTGGACGGCCCGGCGCCGGTGTCCCCGCTCCACCTGAGTGCCGAGATCGGACCGGAGGCCGTCCGGCTCGCGCTGCACCACGACCCGGCCCGTTACGGCGGCGAGGCCGTACAGCGGCTGCTGGACGGCACCGTCGCGATCCTGACCACCCTTCCCGCCGCGTTCGAGGACGAACGCGCGCTGCACGTCTGCGGCGAGCAGGAGGCCGCTCTCCTGGCGCGGTGGAGCCGGGGCGGCACGCTCACGGAGGAGGCCCCCGGCACCCTCGTCGAGGCGTTCGACGCGGCCTTCGCGGCGGCCGGCGCCACGGCACCGGCGGTGGTGTCCGCCGACGGCACGGTCTCCTTCGCCGAGCTGGACCGCGCCGCGTCCGCCGTGGCCGCCGCCCTCGTCGGGGCGGGTGTCGCCGCCGAGGAGCCGGTGGCCGTGCCCGCCGGGCGTTCCTGGCGCACCGTCGCCGCGCTGATCGGTGTGCTGCGGGCCGGAGCCGTGTACGTACCGCTGGACACCGCGGCGCCCACGGCGCGGCAGGTGTCGCTGCTGCGGGCGGTCGCGGCGCGGCGGCTGGTGGCCCCGGACGGGCACGGCGTACCGGCCGGGCTGGCCGGGGAGTTCGACATCCTCACCCCGCCCTCGGCCGAGGCGCCGGCACCCGTCGCACTGCCGAAGGTCCGGCCGGACGATGCCGCGTACATCATCTTCACCTCCGGCTCCACCGGCGCGCCGCGCCCCGTGGTCGTCGAGCACCGCGCGGTGGCACACCTGTTGCGGGCACTGAAGGCGACGGTGTACGCCGACGCCGGGCCGGGGCTGCGGGTCGCGGTGAACGCCCCGCTGACCTTCGACGCCTCCGTCAAGCAGCTGATCCAGCTCGCCGCCGGGCACACGCTGTGCCTGGTGCCGGACGAGATCCGCCACCACGGCGGTGAGCTGCTGGCCCACCTCGCCGAGCAGCGGGTCGACGTGTTCGACTGCACGCCCTCCCACCTGCGCGCGGTGCTGGCGGCCACGGCCGGCACCGGGGCCACCCTGCCCGCCACCGTCCTGATCGGCGGCGAGGCGGTCGACCCGTCCTTGTGGGACACCCTCGCCGCCCTCGACGGGGTGCGTGCCGTCAACGTCTACGGACCGACCGAGTGCACCGTCGACGCCACCGCCGCCGAGATCACCGAAGGCACCCGGCCCACCGTCGGCCGGCCGCTGCCCGGCAACGACGTCCTGGTCCTCGACGCTGACCTGCGGCCCGTACCGCCGGGCGTGGCGGGCGAGTTGTGCGTCGCGGGCCCGCAGCTGGCCCGCGGCTACCTCGGCGACCCGGAGACCACCGCGCGCCGCTTCGTGACCGCCGAGGCGCTGCCGGACGGCGCCCGGCGGGTCTACCGCACCGGTGACCGGGTGCGGTACCTGGCCGACGGCACCCTCGCCTACCTCGGCCGTACCGACGACCAGGTGAAGGTCCGCGGCTTCCGGGTCGAGCCCGGCGAGATCCAGGCCGTCCTCGACACCCACCCGGGCGTCGCGCAGGCGGTGGTCGTGGCCCGCGAGAGCGCGGACGGCACCTCGCTGACCGGCTACGCCCGGCCCGTCGCCGAAGCCGTGCCCGGCCTCGACCCGGACCGCGTCGCGGGCGTCAATCCGCACGAGACCCGCTACCTGTACGACGAGATCTTCCTCCAGCGCACCTATCTGCGCGGGGACGTGACCCTGCGCGAGAACGCCGTCGTCGTCGACGTCGGCGCCAACATCGGGATGTTCTCGCTCTTCGTCCACCAGCTGTGCCCGAGCGCCTCGCTGTACGCCTTCGAGCCGCTGGCCCCGGTGTACGAGCACCTGCGGACCAACACCGGCCGGTTCGGGGTGCGGGCGAAGACCTTCCCGTACGGTCTGGGGGCCGCGGACGGCGAGCTGTCGTTCACCTACTACCCCGGCTACTCGATGATGTCCGGCGTCAGCGCGTACTCCGACGCGGACTCCGAGGTCGAGGTCATCAAGCGCTACCTGGCCAACGAGCGGGGGCAGGGCCTGGAGGACAGCGGCCGGCTCCTGGACCGGGCCGACGAGCTGCTGGCGGACCGGTTCCGCGGCCAGGAACTGCACGCGCGGGTACGGCGGTTCTCCGACCTCGCCGACGAGGAACACCTCACCCGTGTCGACCTCCTCAAGATCGATGTCCAGCGGGCCGAACTGGACGTGCTGCGGGGCATCGACGCCCGCCACTGGGGCCTGGTGCAGCAGGTCGTGATGGAGGTGCACGACGGCGCCGGCAGCGCCACCGAGGGGCGCCTCGGCGAGATCGTCGCCCTCCTGGAGGAGCAGGGCTTCACGGTCACGGCGGAGCAGGACAGCCTCCTCGAAGGCACCGACCGGCACTCCCTGTACGCGGTCCGCGCCGGATACGCCGACGACCCGCGCCCCGTCGTCGCCGACGCCCGCACCCAGGCGCCCGTGGACGGCGGGGTGCTGCGGGACTGGCTGGCCGAGCGGTTGCCCGCGCACCTCGTACCGGGCGCGGTGGTCACGCTCGACGCCTTCCCGCTGACCCGCAACGGGAAGATCGACCGTGCGGCGCTGCCGGAGCCCGCCGAGCGGGACCGGGCGGCCGCGGAGCTGGTGGCGCCCCGCAACCGTACGGAGGAGGTGCTGGCCGAGGTGTGGCAGGAGGCGCTGCGGCTGGACCGGGTGAGTGTGGAGGACGACTTCTTCCGCCTCGGCGGGGACTCGATCCGGGCGATCCAGGTGCAGGTGGCGGCCGGCAGCAGGGGGCTGGAGATCCAGCTGCGGGACATCTTCAGCTGCGCCACGATCCGTGAACTGGCCGAGGCCGAGGGCACGGTCCTCACGGAGACCGCGCCGGCGCGGTAGCCGGTTCGCCCGTCCGGCGGCGTGGTCCGGCCGGTGGGGAGGGGTCCCCACCGGCCGTTCGCCGTGCTCCCGTCCTGCTCCCGTACTACGGACGAGAAGCGCCGGGCGGTGACGGAGCGGCGCGACATCGTGGCGGCCTCCACGGTCGTCGCGCGGGCTGCGACGTCACCACCCGGCTGTACCGGCCCGGTGTGCGGTGTTCACGGGGGTTGCACACCGGCCGGTGTCCGGGGCCCGCCGTACGGCGGGCAGCGGGTCACGCGGGCACGCTCTCCCCCTGCGGCTCGGCGGCCCGGTGATCGGGCTGCGCCTTCTTGGCACCGGGAATGAGGAGGAAGGCTATGACGGCACCCAGCAGGGCGGTCGCCGCGCACACGGCCATGGACAGGGTCATGCCGTGGGCGAAGGCGCGGTGGGCCGTGTCGAGGAGCGGGCCGCCCTGCCCGGCGGGCATGCCCCGCACCGCGTCGGCCGCCTCCCCGAGGGAGTGGCGCATCCCGGCCGGGACCGTACCCGGCAGCGCGTTCCCGTACGCGAGGGCCAGCACGCTGCCGATGACGGCGACGCCGAACGCCGAACCGAGTTCCTGCACCGTGTCGTTCATGGCGGACAGCCGTCCCGAACTCTCCGGGGGCCCGGCACTCATGAGGACGTCGTTGACCGGCGCCACGGCCAGGCCCATGCCGGCGCCGAGCAGCACCAGCCCCACGGCGGTGGGCGGATACCCGGCGCCGGGCGCGAAGAAGGCCAGTACGGCCAGGCCCGCGGCCATGGTGGCCAGGCCGAGCGCGATGGTGACCCGGGCGCCGATCGCCTTGGCCACGGCCGGGGACAGCGGGGAGGAGACGACGATGGCGGCGGCGAGCGGCACGGTGGCCAGCCCCGCGGACATCGGCGAGAAGTCCAGCACCAGTTGGAGCTGCTGGGTGACCACGAAGGCCCCGCCGAGCAGGGAGAACATCAGGAAGGCCATGGTGCCGCTGGCCCCGAGGAACTGCCGGGAGAACATCAGCCGCAGGTCGAGCATGGGCTCCTTGGCGGTCGCCTGGCGCAGGAAGAAGAGCGCCAGCACCACCAGTCCGCCGAGGAGCGGGCCGAGCACGACGCCCGAACCCCAGCCGCGCGTCGGCGCCGAGATGACGCCGAAGAGGACGCCGCCCATACCGGCCGTGGAGAGCACGGTGCCCGGGAGGTCGGCCCGGCGCGCCACGGGGTCCTTGGACTCCGGCACGATCCAGGCGACGCCGATGAGCGCCAGCACCACGACGGGGACGTTGAGGACGAAGACGGCGCCCCACCAGAAGTGTTCCAGCAGCACGCCGCCGAGCAGCGGGCCGAGCACCATGCCCAGCGCGGTGACCGCGCCCCAGCGTCCGATGGCGGAGGCGCGCTCCTCGGCGGAGAAGACGTGGACCAGGATCGACAGGGTGCCCGGCATGAAGAACGAACCGCCGACACCCATCAGTCCGCGGGCGGCGACGACCTGCCACGGCTCCTGCGCGAAGCCGCCCAGCGCGGAGGCGATGCCGAAGACGGCCAGGCCCACGAGCAGCATCCTCTTGCGCCCGAAGCGGTCCGAGAAACTGCCCGCGGTGAGCAGGACACCGGCCAGCACCAGGGTGTACGCGTCCACGAACCACTGGAGTTCCTCGGTCCCGGCCCCCAGTTCACGGCTCATCGTCGGCAGCGCGACGTTGAGCACCGTGGTGTCGATCGACACCACGAACACGGCCAGGCACAGCACCGCCAGAATCGCCCAGCGGCGTGGATGTCCCTGTTCCATTTCCCCTCCGACTTCCCCTCCGGTACGCCGTTCGAGCGCTAGTACAGCGTACGACTCTCGGGCACTGTACTCTAGATCGCACGCTGGCACCACCAGCACACGCAATGCACACCCCGGCCCCGATGGAGGCGCAGTGACGGACGGCAAGCACAAGGTGAGCGCGGCCTGGCTGGAGGACAAGCCGCCCCGCAGACAGCAGCCGCTCTCCCGGGAGCAGATCGTCCGCGGCGCGGTGGAATACCTGGAGCAGCACGGGCTGGAAGAGCTGAGCATGCGCAAGCTCGCCGCCCACCTCGGCACCGCGGCGACGTCGCTGTACTGGCACGTGGTCACCAAGGACCAGTTGTTCGACCTCGTGCTCGACGAGATCTTCGGCGAGGTGCGCCTTCCCGAGAAGGACGGCGAGCCGCTGGAGGACCTCCGCCGGGTCATGCACGAGGTGCGGCGGGTACTGAGCCGCTACCCGGAGGCCGCGCGCCTGGCGGCGAGCCGCCCGACACTGGGCCCCCGCGCGCTCCGCGTGGTCGAGTACACCCTCGGCGCGCTGCTGCGGACCGGATATCCCGAGGAATCCATCGCGCACGCCTACAACCTGATCGCCGACTACACCATCGGCGGCGTACTGGTGGAACTCTCCCGCAAGCGGCTCACCGGACCCGACGCCCCTTCCGGGGAATCCTCCGAGGACGCCGACACCATGCGCTCGTTCGTGGAATCGCTGCCGGGCGAGGAATTCCCGAACTTCGTCCGGCTCAGCGGCCTGCTCGTCACGGCCAACGACGAGGAGAGCTTCGCATTCGGACTGGACCGGCTGCTGGCGGGAATCAGCAACGATCTGGAGAAGTGACCGCCGCGGCCTGTCGGCCTTTCACCGGGAAAGGCCGGTGCACCCGGCACGCCGCGACCGGCACACCGGCCACGCCGGAGAATTCCAGCGGGCGTGACCGGTGCGGTGATCAGCTCAGGGCGACGCCGGGCGGCCCGGTCACCCCTGGGCGACCTCGGCCGTCCGCCGCAGCGCCTCGCCGATGTCCGCACGGGACACGTCCCGGTGGGTGACGAACCGTACGCAGCCGTCCATCGACGACGCCAGCACCCCCGCCGCCCGCAGCCGCGTCAGCCACGTCTGGAGATCGTCCACCTCGGCCAGCACGATGTTGGTCTGCGGCCCCCGCACCCGCAGACCGAGCTCCGCCAGGCCGCCGGCCAGCTCCCGGGCCGCCTCGTGATCCTCGTGCAGCCGGTCCAGCCGGTTCAGCGCCACCAGCCCCGCCGCCGCCAGGACGCCTCCCTGGCGTACCCCGCCGCCGAGCATCTTGCGCACCCGCCGCGCCTCGTCGACGAAGCCCTGCGGGCCCGCGACCACCGAACCGACCGGCGCACCGAGCCCCTTGCTCAGACACGCCTGCACACTGTCCACGCCGGCCGTCAGCTCCGCCGGCTTCACACCGAGGGCCGCCGCGGCGTTCCAGATGCGCGCACCGTCCAGGTGCACCTTCAGCCCGGCGGCGTCGGCCGCCTCGACGAGCCGGGCGTGCTCGGCCGGTGCCGTGACGGCACCCCCCGCCGCGTTGTGCGTGTTCTCCAGGCACAGCAACGGCGTACGCAGCCGGTAGTACGGCCCCTGGGAACCCGCCGCCGCCGTCACGGCCTCCGGCGACGGCCGCCCCGGCCCCGCGTCCCACGCCAACGGCTCCGGCATCCCACCGGCGAGCCACGCCGCGGTGCCCAGTTCGTTGTCCAGCACATGCGCCGCGCGGGGCACCAGAAAACGGTCCCCCCGCTGCAGATGCAGCATCAGCGCAATGGTGTTGCCCATACACCCGGTAGGCACCCACAGAGCCGCTTCCGTACCGAGAAGCTGAGCCGCCCGTTCCTCCAGTTCCCGCATCGTGGGATCACCGTCGAGAACATCGTCCCCCACTTCCGCGGAGGCCATTGCGGCACGCATTTCGGCGTCGGGCTTGGTGACCGTGTCAGATCGCAGATCGATGGCCTGAGTAGCATTCATGGCAGCAACCAAACACACAACCACCAGGCCTGCGCGGACTTTTGACCAATTCTTCGAAACACTGTGACCGACATCTCCGCGCACACCGCCGGGAAGACCTCGAATCCGACTCCCGCCCTATCCGGAATGGACGACTCGGCATTCCGTGACTCCCACCGCGTTACGGAGCTGGAGAGCTGGGTCAGTTCTCGCCCGGAGGGACGAGCCGGCCGTACTCCGCACGGTCGCCACCGCGGTCCAGGTAGAGGTCCCGCGCCATCTTCTCCCGCACGGAGGGGACGTGGCGGGCGACCCAGAAGTAGCCGCGCAGGGCGGCCAGGGCGACCCGGCCGATGACCGGCTTGTGGAGGGGCTGGTCGCCGCCGGTCTGTTTGAGTGACTCCTTGACCGCTTCGAAGCCGTAACGGACCATCCCTTCCTCATACGTGTCGATGGCCTGCAGCAGTGTGGTGTCACCGCGGACGTACTGGATCAGGCCGCTGCACAGCCGGGCCGCGTCGCGCAGGGAGGTGTTGGCGCCGACGCCCTGGCCGGGGGTCATGGTGTGGATGGCGTCGCCGAGGAGGGTGATGTTGCCGGCGCTCCAGCGCGGGACCGGTACCGAGGTGCGGATGTTGATCGGGAAGGTCGTCCGCCGGTCGCCCATGCCGAAGAGTTCACGGAGCGCGGGGCTCCAGTCGGGCGTCATGTTCAGGACGGTCTCGATCAGCTCGTCCGGGGACTTCTTCAGGACGTCCGGCGGGAACTTGTCGGCGGAGGCCCAGAAGCCCCAGTTGATGTAGTCCCGGGTGTTGTCGAAGAGCAGGCCGGGCCACCGTTTGAGGAGTTCGGCGTCGTTGCCGCCGATGCCGTCCTTGATCCGGCCTTCGTGGTCCCAGCCGAATTCCATGGTGTGCAGGATGCAGCTGTAGCCCTTGGGGGCGACGACCAGGCCGATGCCCTGGAAGACCTCGGGCGGGATCAGCGCCCTGCTCTCCGGGGTGATCGGTACCTTGGCCGTGACGGAGACGATGCCGGCGTCCTTGACCTGCGCGTGCGGCAGGTACTGCCGGCGCACGCGGGAGTTGGAGCCGTCGGCGGCGACGAGCAGGTCGCCGGTGGCGGCGGTGCCGTCGTCGAAGTACGCGGTGACGCGGCCGTCGGCCTCCTTCTCGTAGTGCGTGAAGGTCTTGCCGAAGCGGACCTCGTCCTCGATGCCGGTGAGCAGCACCTGCCGGAGGGTCATCCGGCTCACGGACTTCTCGCTGTTGACGGGGTCGCCGCTGTCGACGAGGCCGAGGGTGAGGCTGGGTTTCAGGTCCTCCTTGAGGAAGCTGAAGTACTTCGGTGCCCGGGCGCAGGTGACGCGGAAGGTGTCGAACAGTTCAGGCGGCAGCAGGTACTTCAGCGCCCGGCTGCCGTCGGGGTTGATGCCTACGCGGTAACCGTGCAGGCCGGCGCTGCGGGTCTGCTCGCGCTCGTAGACCGCGAAGCTGATTCCGGCCCGCTTGAGGCCGTGCGCCAGGGCCATGCCACCGGTACCGCCGCCGATGATGAGGACGTGGAACGGTGCGTCGGTCATGTCGGGGTGTTCGCCTCGCGTTTCTTGCGGGTGTGTTGCGTTGGCTGGTGGTGTGCTCGGCGGTGCGGGAATGAGGAGAAGTTCTAGTCACTAGATCTTCTAGCTACTTCTCGGCCGACTGTACGGAGTGAATCGCTAGAATTTCAAGAGACACCGGGGAGAGGATCCGACGTGACAGCGGAGCAGGCGACCGGCCGGCAGCCCGAGCCGACGCCCGAGGACGAGCGGCGGGAGCGGCTCATCGAGGAATGCGGCCTGGTCATGCAGGAGTTCCAGCGTTCGACAGACACCCTCGACCAGCAGGTCGCGGACCGGCTCGGGCTCAACCGCACCGATCTGCGCTGTCTCGACCTGCTCTTCGGGCCCGCCCCCATGAGCCCCGGCGAGCTGGCCGGTGCCGCCGGCCTGACCACGGGCGGCGTCACCACCGCCATCGACCGCCTCGAACGCTCCGGTTACGCGGCCCGCGTCCGCGACACCGCCGACCGGCGCCGGGTCATCGTGACACCCACCGAGAAGGGCCGCGCGGTGGTCGCCGAGATCTTCACGCCCATCGCGCGCGAAGGAGCGGAGTATCTGCGCGGACTCGGCCCGGACACCCTGGGCGAGATGGTCGCCTTCCTCCGCTTCGCCACGCGCCGGCAGCGGGACCACGCGGCGCGCCTGGCCACGGGGGACTGAGGATTTCGCCGTAGGCACGTACCCGTGCGGGGCGTCGGTGACGTCCGTCAGGTGCGGGGCGGGTTCGGGCGGCGACCGGGCCGGTGACTGGGCCCGTGATCGAGCCGGTGATCGAGTGCGGCGCCGACATCGGGGCAGCTCCCCCGGATCACGTCGAGGAAGGCGTGCAGCACCGGGGACCGTTCCGAGGGCGCGAAGGACAGGACGAGGTCCGGCAGCGGCGTACGCGGCGTCACCTCGCACAGCCACGTCCCTGGACGCGGGGCCGCCGCCATCCGGGACGGCCCCAGGCCGACGCCCACCCCGGAGGCGGCGAGACCGATGATCGTGTGGACGTCCCGCGCGACGGTCGCGCCGCACAGCGCCGCGGCGTCCTCGCCCAGCAGGGCGCGCAGCCCGGCGGAGATGGCGGGCTCGTCCTCGCCGGAGGCCACGATCAGCCGCTGGTGCCGCAGTTGGTCCACGCTCACCGACGGACGCCCCGCGTACGGGTGCGCGGTGCTCACGACGACGACCAGGTGGTCATGGCCGATCGGTACGGACACGAGATGCTCGGCCCCGGCGCCCCTCGGGTACCCGAGCGTGACCGCCACGTCCAGCTCCCCGGCGACCAGGGCGGCGGTGCTGCGGCTGGTCGCCATCTCGTGCAGCTCCAGCCGCACATCGGGCCGCTCGCGGCCGAACCGGCCCAGGACGACCGGCAGGGGCTCCAGCAGCGCCGAGGCGATGAACCCCAGACGCAGACGGCCCGTCTCCCCCCGCGCGGCCCGGCCCGCGTCGGACGCGGCCGCCGTCATCTCACCGAGCGCCCGGCGCGCCCGGGCGAGGAACGCCTCGCCCGCGGCCGTCGGGAACACCCCCCGGCGCGTGCGGTCGAACAGCCGGGCGCCCACCTCGCGTTCCAGGTCGGCGATCTGCTTGGACAGCGGAGGCTGCGCGATCCCCAGCGCACCGGCCGCCCGGCCGAAGTGCGCGTGCTCGGCGAGCGCGAGCGCGTACCGCAGGTGGCGGGCTTCCATGACGAACAGCCTCCGGTGCTCCGACTCTCCAGCCCCTCCGGTCCTCCGGGCCCCTCGGGACCATCCGGCCCCTCCGTCCCCTGGCGATATCCCAGAGGTATCACCGCTCACCTTCTCAGATCTTCCGCTGGATGACGCCGCGGTGACCGACTGGGATGGCGGTATGAACAACGTTTCCCCGTCCGGCCCGACGGGCGGCTCCCTGACCCATACGGGCAACTCCCGCCCCAGCGCCGGCGATTCCCTCACCGGCACCGTCTTCGTCCTCGTCCACGGTGCCTGGCACAGCTCCGCGCACTGGGCGCCCACGCAGCGGGCCCTCACCGGGCTCGGTGTCGCGAGCGTGGCCGTCGACCTGCCCGGGCACGGCACCGAAGCGCCGCTGCCCACCGGCTACCTGCGGCCCGGACAGCCGGGCCTGCTGACCGAGAAGTCGCAGGCCGCCGCCGTGACGATGGACGACTGCGCCGACGCCGTGCTGGCCGTACTGCGCCAGGTCCGTCACCACCGGGACGTCGTGCTCGTCGCCCACAGCGCGGGCGGCGGCCCGGCGTCACTGGCCGCCGAGCGGGCACCGGAACTCGTCGACCGGATCGTCTACCTGTCCGCCTTCGTCCCCGGTGGTCGCCCCCGATTCTCCGACTACATCGACGCACCCGAGAACGCCACCGCCCTGGGACAGGGCCTGACCCTCGGCGACCCGCAGGCCCTGGGCGCGATACGGATCAACCCGCTCTCGCCGGACCCCGCCTACGTCGAGCTGCTGCGGCAGACCCACTACCAGGACACGCCTGCGGACCGCTTCGACCGCTGGCGGTCCCTGCTGAGCACCGATCTGCCGCTGGCGGTCGTGGGCTCCCCGGTCACCGTCACCCCGGCGCGGTGGGGCCGGATTCCGCGCACCTTCCTGCGCTGCGCGGACGACCACGCGCTGCCTCCCGCCGTACAGGACCTGATGATCACGGAGGCCGACCGGGCCGCGCCCGCCCGCCCGTTCACCGTACGCACCCTCCCGGGCAGCCACAGCCCGTTCGCCGCACGGCCGCGGGAGCTGGCTTCGGCTCTGGTGCGGTGAGGCCGGACCGGGCCAGGCCGTGCCGTGCCGAGTCGGTGCTGAAGGCTGTTGCCGGGGCGATGTCAGACCCCGGATCTACCATGCGAGCATGAACACGGAACTGCTCGGCCCACCCGCCGACACCGCCCTCCCACCCGGCCGGTTGATCACGTCCGACGAGGGGGACGGGGACGTGGCGCCCCTGTGGCTGAGCGACGGCGCCGCCCCCGCCGGCCTCTGGGCGCGGCTGTGTGCCGAGCACGCCGTGACCGGGTGGTGGCCGCTGCTGCTCGACTCGCTCGATCCGGGCGACGACGAGTACCGGCCCTGGGCCTCGGGCGAGTTGTACCCCCAGGACATGTCCTCGCCGCAGGCCCACTCCCCTGCGGGCCTCCTCGCCACGTGGTGGGGAAAGCACGCTCACGACAGCCTCGCCCAGGACGGTGAGGAGGGCGAGGGCGAGCAGTCGCCGGACGGCTCCCCGGCCGCCACTGCCCCGTTCGGGCTGTCGTGGCCGGGGTGCGCGCCCGGCCGGGAGCCGGCAGCGGATCCGGAGGCGGCGGCCGTCGCCTTCGCCCGGCTCTTCGCCGCGCGCAGACCGCACGTACGCCTGGGTCTCGTCGCGGCGGGCAGCGGGGCCGACGCCCTCACAGCCGTCGGCTGGAGCGGTCCGATGAACTACGACAACGACACCGCCAAGTACTCCGCGGTCGTTGGGGGCTGGGAACGGCGTTTCGGCGCCCGGGTGGTGGCGGTCGGCTTCTCGACCTTGCACCTCAGCGTCGCCGCGCCGCCGACGGACAAGGAGGACGCCCTGCTCATCGCCGCTGAGCACTTCGCCGCCTGCCCCGACCTCCTCTGGCAGGGCTGCCACCCGTCCCTCGACTCGTACGCCGAAGGTCTCATAGGCGCCGGACATTGGGAGCTGTGGTGGGACTGACTCGCCGCGCCGGGGGAACCGGTGAGACCGGTGTGATCACTGCGCGTTCCCTCAACCGCGCCACGCTCGCACGGCAGTTGCTGCTCGACCGCGAACCGGTCAGTATCACCGACGCGTTGCGGCAGGTGGTCGCCCTCCAGGCACAGCAGCCCGCCTCGCCGTACATCGCCCTGTGGAACCGGCTGGCCGGCTTCACCCCGGGCGATCTCGACGCTGCCGTGTCCGGTCGTGAAGCGGTCAAGGCCACGCTCATGCGGATCACGTTGCACCTGGTCCGTGCCGAGGACTACCGGGCCTTCCGCGAAGCCATGGAGCCGACGTTGCGCGGTTCCAGACTCGGCGACGCCCGTTTCCGGGCGTCCGGGCTGACGGCGGCCGACGCCGACACCCTCGTCCCGGAACTGCTCGCGTACGCCGACCGGCCGCGTACCTCCGCCGCCTTGCAGAACCACCTCGAAGAGCGGCTCGGCGCGCCGCTGGAACTGTCGGCCTGGCGGATGCTGCGCCAGTACGTCCCCCTGTGGCACGCGCCCGCCGAAGCACCGTGGCTGTTCAACACCCGGCTGTCCTACGTCGCGGCAAGCGGGCGACCGGCGTTGACCGACCCCGATGCTGCGGCAGCGAGCCTGCGAGTTCTGGTACACCGCTACCTCGCCGGGTTCGGTCCGGCGTCGGTGGCGGACGTGGCCCAGTTCTCGCTGGTACGGCGGGACCGTGTCAAAGCCGCGTTGCAGGCGCTCGCCGACGGCCTCGTACAGCTGGCGGGTCCGGACGGCACGGTGCTGTACGACGTCCCCGACGCGCCCCGGCCCGCCGAGGACACTCCGGCCCCACCCCGGCTGATGGCGATGTGGGACAGCATCCTGCTCGCCTACGCCGACCGCGGCCGCGTCATCCCGCCCGCGTACCGCAAGCTCGTGATCCGTATGAACGGCGACGTACTGCCCACCCTGCTGGTGGACGGCTACGTCGCCGGCGTCTGGCGTCCCGCCGACGGCGGCATCGAAGCCACCGCCTTCCACCCCCTCCCGGACGAGGTCTGGGAGGAGCTGGCCGCGGAGGCCCGGTCGCTCACGGCCTTCCTGGCCGACCGGGATCCCGCGCCCTACCGCCGCTACGACCACTGGTGGACCAAGGGTCTCCCGGCCGCCGAGACACGGCTGCTGCCCGGCGACTGAGCCACCGAGCGATCGACCGGCCAAGGTGTCGAACGGCCGGATGATCTGCTGCGGAGGCTCCGTCGCCGGGGCGGTGGTTCAGCGTTGGAGGAAGGTGAAGAGGTCCTCCCAGCGCTGGACGATCTCGCCGGTGGCGTAGCGCTGGATGTTGGTGCGGGCGGCTTCGCCCATGCGGTCGCGCAGGGCCTGGTCGCTGAGGAGCGTGTCCAGGTGGCGGGCGAGTTCGCTGGTGTTGCCGGGCGGGGCGAGCAGGCCGTCCTCGCCGTCGCGGATGATCTCGCGGACTCCGGGGGCGACGTCGAAGGCCACGCACGGCACGGCGGTGGCCATCGCCTCCATCGGCGCCAGCGGGAAGCCCTCGCCGCGGGAGCTGAGCGCGAACACCGACGCCTCACGCAGCGCGCCGGGCACGTCGCTGGTGCGGCCCATGAAGGCGACGCTGTCGGCGATGCCCAGCTGCGCGCTCTGCTTGCGCAGCGCCGCCTCCTCCTCGCCGGCCCCGTACAGGCGCAGGGTCCACTCGCGGTGGCGGGCGGCGATCAGGGCCCAGGCCTCCAGCAGCAGGTCGACGCCCTTCTCCTCGTGCAGCCGCCCGATGCTGGCCACCACCTTGGCCGTGCGGGCGGAGGGGGTCTCGGGGAAGAAGGGCAGGGGGTTGGGCATGAAGCCGACGTTGTCCAGGCGCTGGCGGATCCAGGCGTCGGCGTCCTCGCGGGTCAGCGCCAGCATCCGGTCCACGTCCCGGTAGAAGGTCTTCACCCGCGTAAAGCGGGAGGACTTGCGGCAGGTCTCGAAGGACTCGTGGCTCATGCCGATCACCGTGTGGCCGCAGGTGTCGGCCAGCGCCACCCACTCCATCGCCCAGACCTGGGTGACGATGACGACCGCGCCGGGCCGGGCCGCGGCGAACAGCGCGGAGAGTTTGGCGGCCTGGGTGCGCATGCCCGCCTCGCGCGCCGCCCGGCGCCGGTGCTCGGCGAGGTTGGCCCGGTCCTTGAGCGTGCGCACCGGCCGCACCTGCGGCGGATGCTCGTCATAGAGCGTCGTGGTGGCATACGGCAGGCCGTCGGCCAGGGGGCGGGCGCGGCCGGGCGGCGGCGGGGTGATGCCGATCAGGTGCACCCGGTGGCCGCGGGCCGCGAACAGTTCGGCCATCTGGTGCGACCAGCTGGTGATGCCGCCCAGCTCGTTGACGCTGTTGGAGACGAAGAAGAGGTCGCGCACCGGCACCGCCGTCGGGCTCTGCGCGGCGGTGGCGGGTATGGGGGTGGTGGTCATCAACGGCTCCAGTGGGAGAAGAACTGCTCGACGAGGGTGCGGGCGGCGTCCCCGCGCTCGTACTCGCCGAAGTGGGCAACGAAGCGCTTGCGGGCCGCGGCGTACTCCCGCCCGCCCGCGCCGAGCTCCTCCAGCGCGCCGAAGAAGGCCTCCTCGGTCTCCACCAGCGGGCCCGGCGCGTGCTCGCGCAAATCGAAGTAGGTGCCGCGCTGCTCGTGCACATACGCCTGGTAGTCGTAGGTGAAGAACACCATCGGCCGGTCCAGCAGCGCATAGTCGAACATCACCGACGAGTAGTCGGTCACCAGCACATCCGCCAGCTCCAAGAACGGCGCCACGTCATGGTGCGCCGAGACGTCGAGGACCGAGCCGGCCACGGTGGGCGGCAGGGTGACGTGGTTGAGGTAGTGCGAGCGCACCAGCAGCACATAGCGGTCCCCGAACCGCTCGGCGAACCGCTCGGCATCGAAGGGCAGCTCGAAGCGGTGCGAGCGCCCCCCGCCGGTGCGGAACGTCGGCGCATACAAGATGACCTGCTTGCCGGCGTCGATGCCCAGCTCCGCGGCCAGCGGGCCGCGCACCCGGGCCTGGCCGGCCTCCTCGGCCCGGCGGGCCTGCACCAGCGCGTCGTTGCGGGGATAGCCCACGCGCAGCAGCGCCCGCTCCGGCAGCCGAAACGCCCTGGCCAGGGTGCGCACATCGTGCTCCGAGCGCACCAGAAACCGGTCGAAGCGGTCCAGCGCCCGCTGCTGCTCGGCCTGCTGGGCGCGGGTCAGGGTCTTCTGGGCGGGCTGGTCGAAGCCCATCTTCTTCAGCGCCGACCCGTGCCAGGTCTGGATGTAGGTGGTCTCCGGGCGCTTGTCCAGCTTCAGCGGGAAGGACTGGTTGTCCACCCAGAACTCCGCCTGCGCCAGCGCCTTGAGATACGGCAGCGACCAGCGCCGCACCAGCGTCGCATCGGCCGGAAACGCCCCCGGGTCCCCCGAGTAGGCCCAGTACGCCTCGAACTGCAGGCCCTGGCGGCGCATCTCCTCATACAGCGCCCGCGGACTGTCGCTGTACTGCCGGCCCAGATGGCTCTCGAAGACCACCGTGCCCTTTTTGACCGGCAGCCGCGAAAACACCTCACGATACGCCCGCAGCTTGGCATCGCCCGAGGTCAGCTGCCGGCGCAGCGCCCGGGCCCGCCGGTAGCCGGACTTCGCCAGCGCCCCCGGCCGGCCCTGCACCGACTTGGTGATCAGCTCCCGCGCCCGCTCCCGGCCCGGATCCTCACCCACCAGCTCGAACGCCAGATGCCCCTTGGCCGAGACGTGCGGGCGCACATGGTCGGCGACCATCCGCGTCAGCCGCGGCCGCACCGGCAGCGGCCGCCCCGACAGATCGGTGTCCGCCACACTCAGCCGCGTCGTGGTGCGCACCCCGTCCGCCTCCAGCACCAGCCGCACGTCCCACACCGCATCGATGATGCCCAGCGGCCGCAGCCGCCCGCTGACATCGGCCACCGCCTCCCACTCGATGACCTCCCCGGCGTGGCGCACCGCGGCCACCGGGAAGGTGAACGCCTGCAGCCCCCGGCGCCGCGCGGAAAACTCCAGCTCCGCCCGCAGCACCGCCCCCGCACCGATACGCCCCAGCGCATTGGTGACGCG
This sequence comes from Streptomyces paromomycinus, assembly GCF_003865155.1. Lineage (NCBI taxonomy): Bacteria > Bacillati > Actinomycetota > Actinomycetes > Kitasatosporales > Streptomycetaceae > Streptomyces > Streptomyces paromomycinus. The sequence continues at coordinate 2,516,548 of NZ_BHZD01000001.1, forward strand.
CCCGGCCAGCCGCACCCCGCCGCCGGCCGCCGCCTCGAAGACGGTCAGCTGGTTGCGCAGGAACATCTTCTCCAGCGGCCGCGTGTGATACCCCAGCTCCGTCACATCCAGCACCTCGCGGCCCAGCGGATCCTCCAGATGCTCCGCGCACCAGAACACCCGCCCCTCCCGCTCGGTCAGCGGCACCGCCACCTTGCCCGGATTCAGCAGCGCATCCACCGCCGGAATCAGATTCGCCCAGTCCCCCCGCCCCAGCAGATACCCGCAGACCGCCTGCAGCGGCTGCGCCCGCCCGTAGGCCTCGGGAGCCAGCGTCGCCAGATACCCCGCCGACAGCCGCGCGAACTCCGCCCGGTACGCCGCATCCCGAAACGGCAGATCCCGCAGATGCAGCACCAGATCGTGCTTGAGGAACTTCACATCCTTCGCCACCCGCATCTCGGCCATGCCCCGCTCGGCGAGCATCGCATCGATCCGCCGGTGCACCTCCAGCCGGTGCGCGTAATTGGTCATCTCATGGCGCCGGTTGGTCACCGACTTCACCGCCGCCGCCTGGTGCACATGCCAGAAATACACCTGATTCGGAATCAGCGTGATCCGCCCAGCGGCCAGATACGCCTGCGCGATGAACTGCAGATCCTCATAGAACATCCCCTTGGGAAACCGCAGATCATGCTCCAGCAGGAAATCGCGCCGGTAACACTTGTTCGTCGACAGCGTGTCCCACACGAACAGATCCGGCAGCTCCGCCACCGACTCCAGCGTCCGCGTCCGCTGATACAGCCACGCATACCACTCATTGCGCTTTTCCACCGGCGCGTCCTTGTGCAGCCGCACACACAGCCCCGACACCAGATCCGCCCGCGTCGCCTCGGCCGCCTCCACCAGATTCCGGCAGGCATTCCGCTCCAGCACATCATCACTGTCCAGGAACATCACATAACGCCCCACCGCCTCCCGCACACCCCGGTTACGCGGCTCACCCCCCGCCCCGCTGTTCTCCTCCAGCTGAAACGCCCGCACCCGCCCCGGCCACCGCCGCGCCAGCCCCTGCGCCACCGCAAAAGAACCATCCGTACTGCAGTCGTCGACAATCACCACCTCGACATCACCGAACGACTGCCCCAGCACCGACTGCACCGCAGCAGGCAACCGCTCGGCATCGTTGTAGACGATTACGACGACTGAGATTTCGGTCACAGAAACCATCTCTCCGAAAAGACGACAACCAGGCAAAAGATGAGGGTTTATCCGCGCCAAGACGCCATATCGCCCACAAATCGCAACAGTGTACGACAGGCTGCAGTGCGCCGATGACTGCGGGTGGCCCCCGACCGCTCCGCGGCGCGGTCCGGCGCAGCCCCGTGCCCCGCCGAGGCAGATCACGCTTCGACGGGGCACGGGGCACACGAAGGGCTCGGGCGCACGGAGCGCCCGGGTGGATCAGGAGCTAGGAGGCGGGGACGAGGGTCCGCTCACGGTTGAGGGAGGAGGTGGTGGTGTCGCTGTTGAGCGTGAGGCGGCCGTTGGGCCACAGAACGACCACATCGTCGCTACGTGCCGCGTCTCCGCCGAAGGCACCGACCGTCGCGAGGCTGACCTCGCTCCATGTCTGACTCGCGGAGCGGAGCTTGTGCTCGGTCTTGAGCTGGTTGGTGCCGACGTTGTCGTAGACGGTGACTTCGCCGTCGGACCAGCGCACGAAGAGGTCCTGGTCGCCGGTGGACGGGTTGAAGTCGCCGGCCGCCAGGTCGCGGGCGTGCGGCCAGGTGCCGTTGGGGGCGGCCAGCCGCGACTCGGCGTGGAAACCGTTGGCGTCCACGTCGGTGAAGAAGGTGACGCGACCATTGGCCCACTGCACCACCACGTCATCACCGCGCGTGTTTCCGCCGCCGAAGCGGCCGGCGGCCATCCCCACCGCCTGCGTCCAGGTACCATTCGGTGCCTTGAGCTGGATGGCGTTCTTGAGCTTGTTGGTCTCGTTGACGTCCTTGTAGAGGGTGACCTTGCCGTTCGTCCAGCGCACCAGAAGATCACTGGTCCCGTCCCCGGTGAAATCACCCGCGGTCATCACCGCCGCGTTCTTCCACTCCGGGTCCTTGGCCAGCTGCACGTCCTTGCCGAAACCGTAAGCACCGTTGCCCGGATAAAGGGAAACCTCCCCGTCCGACCACCGCACGATCAGATCACTGATGTTCTTGCGCACCGACGCGGAATGAAAACTGCCGGCGGTCATCGCGCGGGCGTGCTGCCAGGTGCCGGCCCCGCCCATGGTGAACTTGCCGTCCAGGGGAAGGTCGGCGACAGCCTGCCGGTACAGCCACACCGCGTCGTCGTCGAACTGCGAGGTGTACGAAGTGTGGTCGTACTGTCCACCGGTCTTGTAACCGCCGATGACACCGACCAGCTTGCCGCGCGTCCCGTCGAAATCCTCGATGAACGGACCGCCGCTCACCCCGTTCCGGTAACCGTCACACCGGATCTCCATGAAACGGCCCTGGAAAGCCCGGGTGTCATTCGTGCACGACAACGGCGTCTTCTGCCCAGCCGGATAACCGACGACCGTAATCCCCGGGCGCGCCAGATGCGCGGAATCGACGGATGTGAGGGTGTTGCCTGTGCCCGCGGCGTCCTCCAGCAGTTGGCCCTGCGCATTGACCCCCACCCGCAGGAAAGCGAAGTCCACGTCGTCGTCGGCCGGGCTCTGCTGGTAGCGGTGGTCGACCCACACCTTCCCGTCCAGCACGGGGAAGATCCCGTACGGCAGCTCGCCGACCTGCCCCGCCTTGGTCGTCCCGGCACGGTAGCCCGGGACGAAGGCGGCGTCACGCAGCGAGGTGTTGCCCTTGATGCAGTGCGCGGCGGTGACCACCAGGCTCTTGGAGCCCGACGTGACGGTGCTGGCCGTACAGAACTGGTCCGGGGTGGCGGACCCGTCGCTGCCGCGCAGCAGGAAGACGCCGACGGTGGCGATGCCCTCGGCCACCTGGTGGGTCGGCTCCGCCGACCGCTTGCTCCGCACGCCGGGCGAGGGCTGCCCGCCCTCGCTCCTGGCGCCGGCCTCGGCGGCCTCCACCGGCACGGCACTGCGGATACGTTCCGGCGTCCAGTACCGCTGCGCCTCCCGCGCCTCACGCAGCTGCTCGGCAGGCACGTCCCCGGACGCACGCGGCGCTGAAGCCGGGCCGCTCGGACCCGGAAGCGGAACGGCGAAGGCGGTGGCCGCCGGGACGGCGAGGGCGACCGACGCGCAGACGCCGAGGGCGGCGGTGCGCAGGCGAGGTATTCGTCTCATGAAGTTTTTTCCGTTGGGGAGGACGTGGCCGGGACAGCGCCCGGCCACGTGGGACGAAAGGGAAGTGGGACGAAAGGAGAATCAGGACGTACGGGGCCCGCTACCGGGCGGTGTGACCGTCAGGGGGAAGTCCAGCACGGTCCCGGACGGAGTGGTCAGACGAAGGGTGTAGGTGCCGGGGCGCTGGTCGGTGAACAGCGTCGGCAGCGTGACACGGCCGTCCGCACCGGCGGGCGGCAGGGTAAGAGTACGGACCTCTTCACCGTGCGCACCTTCGAAACAGGGCCCGACCGTGCCGCCCACGGCGCCCTCCTCCCGGTCCGCGGGGAGGACGGTGGCAGTGATCCGCACGCCGGAGGCGGGCCGGGCGCGATCCGTGGCCCGAAGCGACGGAAGGCCGGGAAAGCGGCTCCCTGTCCCGGCTCGCAACAACTCGGGCAAGTTTGCCGTCTCCGGATCCCACAACTCCAGGCGGTCGGCCGTGGGTTCCGCAGCGGGACGAACCGTAGCGGTGAAGACGGCGGCCGGTCCACGTACGCCCGGGGCTGTCGCGACGACCGGGTAGCGGCCGGGGCGGTCGCCGGCCTGGAGGGCGGGGGCGGTGGCCGTGCCGTGGGGGTCGGAGGTCACGGTGGCGAGGGTGGTGCCGGGCGTCGTGGCGGGCGCGGCGGCGAAACGTATCCCTCCGGTGCCGCCGACCCCACCCGTGCCGCCGATACGGAAGGTGATCCGAGCGCCGGGAACGGCGTGCCCGTGAGCATCGACCACTCGCACCTGCGGACGTCTGGCGAGGGGCTGCCCGACCTCGGCCTCCAGCTCGCGACTGCCGAGGGGTTCCAGCCTGGTCACGGTGCGGTGATCCACGACGGGCTTCGGCTTCTCGGCGGGCTTCGGCTTCTCTGTGGGCTCCGGCTTCTCTACCGGCTTCGGCTTCTCGGCGGGCTCAGGAACAGGCTTGTCCGCGCGACGCTGCGGTGCGGGCGATACCGGCCCCTGCCCTCGCCCCTGCCCCTGCCCCCGCCCTGGAAGGGGACCCGGCCCCGGCCGCACGCCAGAAGTTCTGTCCGCAGGATCGGGCCGGTGCGGCGCCGCAGGAGCATCATCCGGCGTCTCCACCACCCCGACACCCCGATACGTGTCCATCCACTTCCGCACCGCATTCACATACGCACGGGAATTGTTGTAACTCAACACCGCCCGGTCCAGATCAGCGGACCGACTCAGATCCCGGTCCCCCGCACACAGATATCGCGCCGTACCCAACGCCGCGTCGAAGATATTGTTCGGGTCCTTGACCCCGTCACCGTTGCCGTCAGCACCCCAGCTCCCCCACGTCGACGGAATGAACTGCATCGGCCCCACCGCACGGTCGAACACCGCGTCCCCGTCCCACCGGCCCCCGTCGGTGTCCCGGATCAGCGCGAACTGCACCCCGTCCAGCCGTGGGCCCCGAATGGGCCGCGCCGTCGAACCGTCACCCCGCAACCCGTAACCAGAGGCATGCACCGACTCCACCCGCCCGATCCCCGCAACCAACTCCCACGGCAGACGACACGACGGCTGACTCCCCCGCAACACCCCCTCCGCCTTCCGATACGCAGCCAACGCCGTGGCGGGAATACCCGCAGAACCCGGAGCAGCGACGCCATCACCGGTCGGCCCCTGCGGTTCATCGCCCTCCTTCAAGAGGTTGGGCAGATCGAGTGCGGGATCGCCCCGGTGCCGGGACTGCGGGCTGCCGGGGCCGGGCCCGGCCTCGTCGGCACCGGCCCGGGCGGGACCGCCGAGCGGCAGAGGATTGACGGCGACCGCGGCCGTCAGGCCGGCGGCCAGCGCGCACACGCACAGGCCCTGCCGCACCCGGCGCGCGACCAGAGTGGACAGAGCAGGCATCGGGGGAAACGTCTTCACAGGTGTACGGGTCCTCGGCGTACGGAGCGAAAGCGGGCCGGCACCCAGTGACACCGGTCCGTGTGCCGCGAGCGGCGGGCGGGGCGCCGGCCCGGTTCCGTACCGGGGCGGCGCCTCCACCGGAGGGTGGGGGCCGGTAGGCCCGGCCGGTCCGTCCACTGTGCTGCGGACGGGCCGGCCGGAGCGATCACCGGCCCGGCTCAGCCGACAATCTTGACCTCTTCGTGCAGACCCGCGGCGTCGACGCCCGGGTACATGCTCAGCGACCCGTTGGCCCAGCGCACCATGACGTCGTTGGGCCGGTCGTTGGCGACGAAGGCCCCCGCGCCGACCACGGTCGCGTTGGTCCAGGCGGAACCCTGCGGGCGGATCTGCGTCTCGCCGTGCAGGCCGGCGGTGTCCACGCCCGGGTAGATGGTGGCCTCACCGTCGGACCAGCGCACCAGCAGGTCCGCGGTCTTCTTGCCGGTGAACTCGCCCGAGGTGATCTGCGTGGCGTGCGGCCACGTCGTGTTCGCCTTGACCACGACCTTCTGCGCCGCCGGCTTCACACCGTTCGAGTCCAGATCCGGGTGGAGCGTGACATGGCCGTCGTTCCAGACGACCACCAGGTCGTCGCGCTGCGCGTTGGCGGTGTGGCGGCCCGCGGTGATCTGCGCGGCCTTCGTCCAGTCCGCGCTCTTGGCCAGCATCTTCTCCCCGTGGAAACCGTTCTTGTCCACGTGGGTGTACTGGGTCAGCTCACCGTCGCTCCAGCGCACTACCAGCCCGTCCGAGCCGTTGCCGAAGCTCGCGCCGGTGATGCCCCGCGCGTAGTCCCAGGTGCTCTTCTTCGTCGGCGTGTTCGGGGCCGCAAGCTGGTACTCGGCGACGAAGGGCACCTTGGCGTCCTTGTCCTCCGCACCCTGGTAAAGGGTCACCTCGGCATCGTTCCAACGCACGATCATGTCCATGTGCCGGCTGCCGCCCGCCGAACCACCCGTGAAGTACCCGGTCGCGACGTGGGTGGCCTTGCCCCACGGCGCGGCGGCGAAGACGGGCCCGTAGCGGACCTTCTGCACCCAGGTACTGATGTCGTCCACCCGGGCGCCGACCGCATCCGTACGCGTCTCGGCCGGGTCCGTCCCCAGGCACCCGCCCTGCCACGACGCGCTGTTGACGCCGACCAGCTCCACCCGGCCGCCCGCCTCACGCAGCTGCGGACCGCCCGTGTCGCCCTTGCAGACCGCCGCGTCCTTGCCGGTGACGCCCAGCTTCCCGGCCTGGACCGTACCGACCGTGAACGAACCCGCGTGCAGCTGGTTCGGCACCCACTCGGCCTTGGTCCGGCCGTACCCGAGAACCTTCAGCTCGTCGCCCTGCCGGGGAGCCGCCGAGCTGACCGCCACCGGGTTGATACCGCTGACCGGCTTGGCCAGCTTCGCCATCACCAGGTCCCGGCCCGCGTACGGCACCAGCTCGGTGACCTCGGTAACCGCTCCACCCGCGGCGCTCACGTCCGTACGGCCGACGGTCACCGTGGTCTTCCACTTCGGCGCACCTTCGGCAACTCGCGTGTCATTCACATCGTCGGAGAAACACCGGGCAGCGGTGAGCACCCACTGACGGTCCACCAGCGCACCCGAGCAACTGCGCACGCCGTCACCGATGTCCAGTTTCGCGGCGAACGTGTAGGAGCCGTTCGTGACCGGGCTTCCGGACACGGCGGACGCCGGGGCGGCGGTGGCCAGCGCGCCACTCGCGACCGCGGCGGCAGCCACCGCGGTCAGCCACGCCCTGCGGGAACGTATCTTTTCCATTTTCCCTTTTCCTGAAATGGCAGATGAGGCACGTAGCGACGCGCACACCCTCCCCCGTTTTCGCGCAGCAAGGCGCACCGTCCGGTTGCGGATTGCGGACCGAGGATCGGGAAGCTGTACGGCACTGCGTGAAAACAACCGGCCGGCCCTTCGGTACGGGCACTGGCTGGTTCTCCGGCGGACAGTCGCATCGTCACTTCTACGGCGAACTGTCGGACGGTTTTGAAGCCACCTCAATTACAGGCGACTGCGGCGTTCTGATGAACCGCCGCTCGAAGAGCGAGAATTACTTCGGCAAGTCCCGAGGCCGCGCGGCAGCCGTTTCCGGCAACGCTCCCCGGCACGCGTACGGTCCGGCAGCCCCGCTCCGTACGCCTCGGCGTCCAGGCGGGCTCCTGCCGTTCGTTCCGGGCAGGCCTGCCCGCCACCGGGTCCCCGTCAGGGCCGCTCGGGCCCCGTCAGGACCGGTCATGCCCCGTCAGGACCGGTCGAACGATGTCGAGAGCCGGTCAGCTGGTGACGCGCAGCTCGACCAGCACGGTGGACTGACCGGCGTTTCCGGCCTCACCGAAGGGCTTGTAGTCGTTCTTGGGCGCGTTGATGACGGTTTCCTTGCCGTCGGACGTGACCTTGGCCTGCACCGGGTGCCCCTCGGTCCACATGCCGAATGCCTGATCCAACTCCAGGGCCAGGTAGCCCTTGTTGCCGCTGACCGCGAAACAGAACTCGCCCGAGCCGGCACGCGACTTGACCATGATGTCGTGAGCGGCGGCGCAGTCGACCAGCGTGATGTGACCGTCACCCCGCTTCAGCGTGATCTTCCGGTCCTGAAGGATGCGGTCGGCGCCGGGATAAGCGAAGTCCTCGACAGTGGGCGGCATATCGGCATCGGCCGCCGAGGCCACGGCCGGCAAAGCAGCGGACTGCGGTGCGGCTTGCGCAACAGTGAGGCCGGCTATCGCAGCCGACACGGAGAACGCGCCGATGAGACCGGTGAGCAGAGCTTTACGGGCACGAGGCATCGCCACGGTGTCCTTCCGGGAGTCAAGGTGGGCGGCAGTCGGCCCACGGAACGCGAAGTAAAGCATATGGAGGCTTTGTGGCCTCATCTCAGTTGCAATCCCACGAACTCCCCCAACGCGCGCTGTATGCGGGCCGCGTACGCCAACCGAACGGCACCTGACCAGGCCCTTTTGTGCGGCCTCACGGGGTGTCCAGACAGCGGCTCCAGCGCCACGGCGAACCTCGCCCTCGCGCCGCTTCCCTTTCGCCGTCCCCCTCCGCTTCTCCCCCCGGATGTGATGCTCAGCGACGGTCATGACGGCGTCCGGACGGAGACGCCCGGCCTTCCGATTGTGGGCTTCAGCAGCGTCGGAGCCCTTCCGCTCCGCCCACGAAGCTGACCGGGACGACGCCTTCCTGACCGGCCTCCCCCGACTCGTACGGCCGGGCCGGCCGAGCGCCGCGCCGGCTACAGCTCTGAAGGCGGCAACCCGGGACAACTGCGCCAGGTTGGTGACGGTCACGGGGCCGGAGGCTGGGCTTCCGGACTCGTCGAGATGAAGTCGGAGTCGGGGGCTTCGGCGACGTCGGGAAGAAACCACGGGCGGAGTTCTGTGCTCGCCCGGAGCCAACCAGCACCCAGGGCCCGCGCCGGTGCCGGTGCCCGCGCCAGTGCCCGTGCCGGTGCCCGCGCCCGTGCCCGCGCCCGCGCCCGCGCCCGCCGCAAGGAAGCCGGAGGCGGGCAGGGTTCCCCTGTGTTCCCGTGCCCGTCCGAACTACGCCAGGTTCCGCCATCACCGTCGGGAAACGGGGGCCACGAAGAAGCCCCGGCCGGAGAAGCTGAGCTGCACGGAATCGGGCGCGGGCTACTCGGTCGTGAAGGTCGTCAGGGCGGCGTGTCCGCGACTTCGGAGTGTTCCGGGGTGCCGGGCACGACCGGCGCCTTCAGCCAGGTGGGGCCGGACGCGTTCGTGGTCTGTTTCGGAGGCAACCCGTGACCTGCCGGCCGTGTCACGCCTCTTTCGTGGCGGGCGGGAACGTGGCGTCGATGGCTTCCCGGATGACGCGGTAGCAGCTGCAGGCGTTCGCTTCGAGACGGGCACGGTCCAGGATGGTGATGGTGCCGCGGCGGTAGCTGATGCAGCCGTCCTCGGCCAGGGCGCCCGCGACCTCGCTGACCGAGGACCTGCGGACCGCGAGCATCTGGGCGAGGAACTTCTGTGTCAGGTCGAACTCGTTGCTGTGCATCCGGTCGGCCGTCATGAGCAGCCAGCGGGCGCACCGCTGGCGGGTGCGGTGGCTGCGGTTGCACCCCGCGTTGCGCGCCAGCTGGGTGAACATGGACTGGGTGAAACGTTGCAGCATCTGTTGCAGCTTCCCGTCCAGTACGGCGATCTCGTGCCGGAACCGGTCGGCGTCCATCCGCAGTCCGAACCCGGCGACCTGGCACACGGCCCGTTCGGTCGGGCTGCCGACGCCCAGGAACACCGGGAGCCCGACCATGCCCTCGTCGCCGACGGTGGCCACCTCGACAGCCGGGCCGTCCAGCTCGGCAAGGATGGAGCAGACACCCGTCAGGGGGAACCACACGGTCTCGATCCGGCCCCCGGGCCGGTACAGGAGGTCTCCGGTGCTCAGCTCGACCGGTTCGAGGTGCGCCTGCAGTCGCCGCTGCTCGGCTTCCGGCAGCGCGGCGAGAATGCGGTTGCCGCGGATGTCGTACGAATCGGTTACGCCGCTTGCCATGATCTGCCCGCCTTTCGTCCCCGTGGTCAGGTGGCGACCGCCGGTGGGATCACCGCCGCCCAGGACGGCAGCGACACCCGCATCAGACCCGCGGCACCCGGCACCATCACCAGGCTGACCACTGCGTGAGCCAGCACCGGCAGGGGCAGCACGAAGTCTATGCAGCCGGTGGCCATCGCGGCGCTCGGCATACCGAAGGCTTCCGCCGTGGTGATGTCCTGGGCGAGCACCCGGCCGCCCGCGCCGCGGACGTGGCGTACGCCCAGGGCCCCGTCTTCCAGGCGCCCGGTCAGTACGGCCGCCAGCAGCCGGGGGCCGAACGCTGCCGCGGCCGAGGCGAACATCGGATCCGCCGCACGGTACCTGTCCGCCACATGCAGCGACACCTTGCCCTCCGGCGTGAAGGCGGCCCAGTGACCGGCCGGCACGACATGCACGACGCCCGGGGCCAGCTGATCCTCTTCCTCCAGCAACCGCACCGGCAGCGTGGACCGGTAGCGCAGCACTCCCACCAAGCCGTCCTGCTCCCGCACCGGCCGGTGCTGCACCAGCACCACCGCGGCGGGGAAACTCTCGGGCAGCGCCGCCAGAATCTCACGGTAGGCGCTCACACCGCCGAGCGATGCGGTCATACAGACCACATCGAAGGCGGCGGAAGTCTTCTGCACGGTACCGAACACCGCACCACTCTAATGCCCGGAACCGAACACAACGATTGCTCGGCGGAAAATGCCGACTGGGCGTCATCCCAGATCGCTCGTCCCGGTTACGCCATCGAAGTGACGGCCGGGTGCGACCGCGGACCGATGGCAGTGACGCGGCTCCGGCCCTTCCCCGTCGTGGCGCGGCGTGGCGTGGCTGCGGAAGGGAACGGGGACAGTCAGGTGGCCGGCCGGGTGGTCGCCGCGCGGCGGGTGCATATCCCTATCGCTTCCAGGAGCAGACCGGCTGCCGCGGCGAAGGCCATGGCCAGCATCAGCAGGATGCGCCACCAGGTGTAGGGGCGGGCGGCGGGGCTGCCCGCCCCCATGCCGGCCCGCCGTGCGGTCCGTACGGACATGCTGGCGGCGATCGCCTGCGAGTGACCCGCGTCGGAGGCGCGGGGCTGCCGAAGCGGGCGCCGCCTGCGGGCAGTTGCGGTGACCGTGCGGGGCCGTACGGAGCCGTACCGAGCTGTGACAGGCCGTACGTCCATGCCGGTCCGTACGGGCCTTCCGGAGCACGGTTCGTTGCGGCGGCTCGGTAGGGTGGCGTCGCGTGGGTGACAGCACAGTGTGGACTCTGGCCATCGCGGCGGTGACGGGCGGCACCGCCGTACTCGCGAGCTGGGTGGCCGGCCGGGGCAGCACGCGGGCCGCGCGCATCCAGGCGGAGATCGCCGCTCGCGCGCAGCGCACCGAGCGGCTGCGGGAGAGCCGCCGGACCGCGTACCTCGACCTGATCGAGCAGACGCACCGCCTCGGCGAGCTCTACTGGGAGATCCTGGCCGTCCTGCGCAACAGCGCAGGGACCGGCGACCGCGGCACGGCGGAGGTGCTCAAGGAACTGCACGACCGGGAGATCGCCGAGTACGCGAAGATCCGTCGCTGTGCCCGCGTCGTCGAACTGGAGGGCCCGCCCGAGGCGGCGGCCGCCGCGCTCGCTCTCCAGCGGACGACCGGCACGTTCTACCGCTGCGTCAAGGGGTCCATGGAGGGGGACACCGATGCACAGCAGGAGTTCGGCACCGCCTTCTCGCCCTTCTGGAAGGCACTGGAGGACTTCATCGACGCCGCTCGCGCCGCTCATCAGGAAGGTTGAGCCGCTGAGCAGCGAGGACGAGCCGCCGGCCAGGAAGGCTGAGCCACTCACAGGGAGGATGAGCCGCTGCCCAGGAAGGCTCGGCGCCAAGTGCGCATCAGGCCGCGGGGCGTGGGCCGTGGCCTGGGCAGTAGGGTCCTCCTCCATGACCGAACCAGACTTCCTGCAGGACACCCGGCGGTCCTATGACGCCATAGCCGACGAGTACGTCGCCTTCGAGCACGGCGACCTGGAAGCGAAGCCGCTGGACCGGGCGATGCTGGCCGGCTTCGCCGAGAAGGTGCAGGCCGCCGGTGGCGGGCCGGTGGCCGATGTGGGATGCGGCACCGGCCGGGTGACCGCGCATCTGGCCGGCCTCGGCCTCTCCGTCTCCGGCATCGACCTGTCGCCGGGCATGCTCGCGGTGGCCCGCCGTCAGCACCCGGACCTGCGCTTCGACGAGGGCTCCATGCTGGCCCTCGACCTTCCCGACAACAGCCTCAGTGGGGTCGTGGCCTGGTATTCGACCATCCACGTACCGCTGGTGCTGCTTCCGGAGGCGTTCGCCGAGTTCCACCGGGTGCTCGCGCCCGGCGGCCATCTGCTGGCCGCCTTCCAGGTGGGGGACGAACCGCTGCGCCTGGAGGAAGCCTTCGGCCGGCAGATCTCGCTCGACTTCCACCGGCGGCACCCGGACCGGATGGCCGACCTGCTGGACCGGGCCGGCCTGCCCGTACGCGCCCGTCTGGTACGCGAGCCCTACGAGGGCAGGTTCGCCGAGCGGACGGCCCAGGCCTTCCTCATGGCCCGCAAACCGGCAGCGGACGGACCGGCGTAGGGAAGAGGGCCGCTGTCCGCCCTTGACCGCCGGCGGCGGCTGCGGGACTGGGCCGAGGACGGGCTCCGGCAGTGCAGTGCCTGCATGGGCTGCTGCTGTCCGAACTGAGGGCCGCAGGCCTGCTGGGCTTCTTCCGCGCACGGTCGACACCAGTCACATCCGCGCAATGAGGGGCGGATCGGCCACCGGTCCGCCCCGGGCGCCCGCACACCGACCGCAACCGCAACCGCAACCGCAGTCACGGCCACGGCTACGGCCACGGCCACGGCTACGACATCGAGGCCTGCCGGGAGCCGAGCGGGCAGGAGGCCGTTCGTCACGAGCGACTCGCACTCGGCGTCGATGCGCGCCTCATCGGCGTCCGCCTTCAGGAACACGTCGCCGACGCGCACGGTCGCGCGCTCGGAATGCGCGACGACGACTTCGACCTCATCCATGGGCGACCGGTACCCGGGGATGATCGCCGAGGTCGCCGGATTCATCGTTCCTGCGATCGCACGGCTGACCGCGTCCCGCCACCCGGCGGCCTGGTACGCGGCACCGGCCTCCGACGAGGACGAACCCACCACTTCCGTCAGGAGTCCTGAGCCCGTGCTGTCGCCGTACGCGGTCCCCGGATCGCCTCACCTCCCTCTCCCGTTGCCTCGACCAGAGCCGCCGTGTAGGGGTGCCCGGGGGCCCTGAGGACACGGGCGGCGGGCCCCTGTTCGACTACGTCGCCGGTGTCCAGCACCAGGATGTGGTCGGTGCCGGCGGCCGTGTTCAGGTCGTGGGTGATCCACACCAGGGTCAGGTCCGGCTGGTCGCGCAGCAGCCGGTCGAGGACGGCGAGAACGGTGCGCCGGGTCACCGTGTCCAGACCCGAGGTGATCTCGTCGCAGACCAGAACGCGGGGGCGGGCGAGCAGGGCGCGGGCGAGCGCCGCGCGCTGGAGTTCGCCTCCAGAGAGCCTGCCTGGACGGCTGTGGATGTGCTGCTCACGGAGGCCCACCTCCGCGAGCAGCGCTTCCGCCTCCCGCGCGGCATCGACGGGCGTGGCTCCGCGCAGGCGTACCGCCGTGCGCGCGACCTGCGCCAGCAGCGTGCGGTGTTCGTCGAAGGAGGAGTGCGCGTCCTGGAACACGTACTGCACCGCGGCCAGTTGCCGGGGCGTACGGTTGCGCAGGCTGCGGGGCAGCGGTACGCCGTCGAGGTGCACCTCGCCGTCGTACGTGCGGTGCAGTCCGGCCAGGCACCGGCCGAGCGTGGTTTTGCCGCTGCCGGAACGGCCGACGACCGCCACCCGTTCGCCGGGCCGGACACGCAGGGAGACGTCGCGCAGCACGTCGACGGTACGACGGGCACCGCCGCGGTGGTGGTGGGCGGTCAGGCCCCGTACTTCGAGGACGGCAGCGGTCTCTCTCTGCGCTTCCAGGGCTGCACCGGCGCCGGCATCGGCGTCGACTTCCACCTCCGGGGGCGCGTCAGGCCCGGTGTCGCCCCTCACCTCAGGTACGGCGCCGCTCTCCTCCCCCGCCCCGAACAACTGGCGGGTCCACGTATGCCGTGCCCCCTTCATCACCTGTTCCACCGGTCCCGCTTCGACCACCCGTCCGTCCTTAAGGACCACGACTTCATCGGCCAGTTCACGCACCACGTCCAGGTCGTGGCTGAGCAGCAGGACGCCGATGCCCTGCCGGACGACCGAGGTCAGCTCCGCGACGATGCGGCGCTTGGTGAGGGCGTCCTGTCCGGTGGTCGGTTCGTCGGCGACCACGACGCGGGCGCCCAGCAGCAGGGCCTGGGCGAGTACGAGGCGCTGCTGCTGGCCGCCGGACAGCTGGTGCGGGTAGCGACGCAAGAGTACGGAGGGGCCGTCGAGTTGGGCGCGGGAGAGCGCCTCGTCGATACGGGTTGCGGCAGCTCGGGCGCGCTCGCGGCGCGGGAGGTGGCGTACCTGGGTACGGGCGATGTCGGTCAGCAGGGCACCGGCCCGGCGGGCGGGGTTGAGGACCGTCGCCGGGTGCTGCGGTACGTGGCCGACCAGGCGGTCCGTGACCGTCACCGTCCCGGAGACCCGGGCGCCCGGCGGGTAGGCGCCGAGCAGGGCCAGTCCGGTCGTGGTCTTGCCGCTGCCGGAGGCGCCGACCAGGGCGGTCACCGTTCCCGCGCGGACCCGCAGGTGCACTCCGTCGACGACGGCCCGGCCGCCGACCTCCACCCGCAGGTCCTCGACCTGGGCTACGACGTCCGCTGCCACACTCACCGGTGCCCCTCCTTCACATCAGCCACATCAGACATGTCAGTTACATCAGGCCCGTCAGGTGCATCGCATGCATCAGGCCCGTCAGGTGCTTGCGGTGCATCAGGCACGTCAGGTGCTCGCGGTGCATCGGGCCCATCACATGCATCACGCTTGGCCGCCTCCGACCTCCGTCCCTCCCCTCCCAGCACCGCATCGACGACCAGGTTCCCGCCCATCGACAACCCCACGATCAGCAGTGCGGGCACCACCACGGCCCACGGCTGTACGAAGAGTCCGGTGCGGTTGCGGTCGACCATGACCGCCCAGTCCGCGGCGTCCGGTTCCACGCCGACGCCGAGGAACGCGGCGGTGGCGACCAGGTAGAGCACGCCGGTCAGACGGACGCCCGCGTCGGCGGCGAAGGTGCGCAGTGCCGACCGGCCGACATAACCGATCGCCGTACGCCACCAGGTCTCGCCCTGCATGCGCAGCGCCTCGACGGCGGGGCGCGCGGCCGCTTCCGAGACGGCGGCGCGGACGATTCTGGCCGCGTCCGGGATGTTGACGAGGGCCACCAGCAGCGCGAGTCCCGCGGCGCCCGGTGAGAAGACGGCGGCGACCAGGAGGATCAGCAGCAGTGACGGCACCGCGAGCAGTACGTCCAGCGGGCGCATCAGCAGTTCTTCGAGCCAGGTGCGGTGGGTGAGGGCGGCGGCCAGGCCCAGCGGGACGGCGACCGCGTAGGCGAGGGCGGTGGCGGCCAGGGCGACGAGCACCACCGACTGCCCGCCGAGCAGGATCTGCCGTCCCACGTCGCGGCCGACGAAGTCGGTGCCGAGCCAGTGGCCGCCGCCGAGCGTGAAGGACGCGGACCGCGGGCCGGGTTCGCCCGCGAGCAGCGGCCCGAGGAGGGCGAGGAGGAGGGGAACACCGGCGATCAGCAGTCCGGCCAGGCCGGACCGCCGCCGCCCAGCCGTACGCGCGGCCCTCCGTGTCAGGCGTGTCAGGCCGGGCCACCGCCGCCCAGCCGTACGCGCGGGCTTCCGCAGCAGGCCGGGCCACCGCCCCGCCATGCCCTCGCGCTTCCGCATCAGACCGGACCGCCGCCCAGACCTGCCCCCGGACTTCCGCATCAGACCGGACCGCCGCCCAGACCTGCCCCCGGACTTCCGCAGCAGACCGGACCACCACCCGCCCGAACCATCGAACCTCCGCATCACGCCGCCACCCCCGCCCGGGGCGCGAGCCGGCGGGCGACCAGGTCCGCGCCGAGGTTGAGGACGACGGCGACCAGGCCGAAGACCACGGCCAGGCCCTGAACCACGGGGACGTCGCGTTCGGCGACGGCGTTCATCAGGACGGTGCCCAGGCCCGGGATGACGAACAGCGCCTCGACGACGATCACTCCGCACAGCAGCCAGTCGACGGTGCGGGCGAGTTGCTGGGCGGCGGGCGCGAGGGCGTTCGGCAGGGCGTGCGCGTACCGGACGCGCGCCGCGGACAGCCCGTAGCGGGCCGCCTGTCGGGCGTACGGGGAACGCAGCGCGTCGATCATCCCGGCCCGTACCAGACGGCTGATCGAGCACACGGGGCGGGAGAGCAGCACGAGGACGGGCAGGACGAGGACGGCCGGCTGGGCGAGCAGGTCGCCGCCGGAGCCGACGGCGGTCGGCGGCAGCCAGCCCAGCCGGAGGGCGAAAAGGGTGACCAGCAGCACGCCGAGGGCGAACTCCGGTACGGCGTACACCGCGAGGGTCGTGGAGCTGACCAGCCGGTCCGCGAGGGAGCCCTCGCGGCGCGCGGCCAGGACACCGAGCCCCACCCCGGCCGGCACCAGCAGCACCACGGTGACGGCGGCGAGCAGCAGGGTGGGACCGAAGCCGTCGGCGAGGTACGCGGCGACCGGCCGACCGGAGGCCAGCGAGGTCCCGAGGTCGCCGTGGAGCAGCCCCAGTACCCAGTCGGCGAGGCGTTCGGCGGCCGGGCGGTCCAGGCCCATCTCCGTACGGATGGCCGCGATGCGGGCCGGGTCGGGCTGGTCGCCCGCCAGGGCCACGGCGGCGTCCCCGGGCAGCGCCTCGGTGAGGACGAAGACCAGCAGCACGACGGCGGCGGTCTGCGCGACACCGAGCAACAGCCGCCGGGCGAGCCAGGAGCGCAGCACGGCCGGTACGACGGATACGACACGTCCGGCGCGCCCGTCTCGCCCGTCTCGCCCACCCCGTCCGGCGCGCCCGTCTCGCCCGCCACGTCCAGCGCGATCAGCCAGCCGCCGAGGCGGCGCGACGGGTGCGCTCACGCCAGCCACACCGTGTCGAAGCGGGCCCAGTCCAGGGTGTTCGCGGGCGCGTCGTGCGCCACGCCGTGCACCCGGCGGGAGGTGCCGACGATCCAGTCCGCGAAACCCCACACCAGGAACCCGCCCTCGGTGTACAGGCGGCGCTGCATCCGCCCGTACACCGCCGCCCGTTCCTTCTTGTCCTTGGTGGACTGGGCCTGCTGGTACAGGGCGTCGAAGTCCTTGTGCCGCCACTTGGTGGCGTTGGTGGTCGAACCGCTCAGCAGCCGCTGCGAGAAGTGCGACTCGATGGGCATGGCGCCGGAGCGGTAGCAGCACAGGGTGCCGGAGTCGAGGATGTCGCTCCAGTAGCTGTCCTTGCTGCCGGACTTCACCTGGACGGTGACGCCCGCCTTGGCGGCCTGGTCGCGGAAGATGCCGGCCGCCTCGGTGAACCCGGCGGCGACGGGCGAGGTGTCGAGGGTGATGCGCAGGTCCTCGGCACCGGCCTGCTTGAGGAGGTGGCGGGCCCGGTCGAGGTCCTGGTGGCGCTGCGGCAGGTCGGCCGCGTAGTACTCGTACCCCTTCCCGAACAGGTCGTTGCCGATCTCGCCGGCTCCGGAGAGCGCGCCGTCGACGAGTTCCTTGCGGTCGGCGATGAGGAAGAACGCCTCGCGGACCCGCCTGTCGTCGAAGGGGGCGCGGTCGGTCTTCATCGCGAAGGACTGCATGGCGCTGTTGCGCAGCCGTACGATCTCGATCTGGCCCTTGCCCTCGTGGGCGCGCGCGGTGGTGGGGTTGAGTTCGTGCGCGTACTCGACCTGGCCGCCGAGCAGGGCGTTGACCCGCGCGGATTCCTCGTTGGCGACGACGAACTCCAGCTCGTCGAGGTGCGGCGCGCCGTCCCAGTAGGCGTCGTTGCGCTTGACGACGCAGGAGCGGCCCGGGGTGAAGGAGACGAAGCGGAAGGGTCCGGAGCCGACCGGCCGGGCGAAGTCCGCGCTGGTCGTGCCGGCCGGGACGATGTACGCGCCGAACGCGGCCAGCACGTTGGGGAATTCGGCGGTGGGGCGCTTGAGGCGGAACTCGACGGTGTCCGGGGACACCGCGCGGCTGGCGGCCAGGTCGATGGGCTCCAGGGACGCCTTGGCGCGGTACGCCTTCTCGGGGTCGGCTATGCGGCGGAAACTGTAGAGGACGTCCTCGGCGGTGACCGGCTTGCCGTTGTGGAAGGCAGCCTTGCGCAGGGTGATCCGCCAGCGGTCGAGGGTGCCGTTGGGCTCCCACTTGGCGGCCAGGCGGGGGCGGGCGGACATGTCGGTGCCGCAGTCGGCCAGCTTGTCGTAGAGGGCCTTGGCGCGGGCGGCGTCGGCGAAGAGGTTGCCCAGGTGCGGGTCGAGGGTCTCGGAGGCGCCGCCACCGGCGAAGGCGGCGCGCAGCCGGCCGCCGCGCCGGGGCGTACCGCCGCCGGTGTCCGACGAGCCGGATCCGGTGCCGCAGCCGGCCAGGACGAGCCCCGCGGTGGCCGTGGCGCCCGCGGTCGCGGCGAGGAAGCCGCGCCGCCGCAGGCCGGGCGGGACGGCGGTTTCCCGCTCGGTGGGAGGGAGTTCGGTCATGGTGGGTCTCGCCTCGGGTGAGTGGGTGAGCAGAAAGGCAGAGCTGGCTGGAAAGGGCAGGGGGCGGGAAAGGACAGGGGGGCGGGAAAGGGCTGGGAGCGGTGGGCGGTCAGCCGTCGCCCCATCGGGCCACGAGGTGCAGCCGGTCGCCGTCGGCGGAGCCGCCGGGAGACGGGCCCGGCCCGGCAGGGCCACCAGGAGACGCGTCCGGCCCGGCAAGGCCGACAGGAGACGGGGCCGGCCCGGGCCGCCAGGCCGGTTCCGTCCGGGGGCCGGGCCCGTCGTGCAGCTCCAGCACCGTGAAGCCGTGCGCGGCCAGCGCGTACCGCAGTTCCTGGGGGAACAGCAGTCGCCAGGCGGAGCGCTGTTCGACCGGTGGTGTGCCGTCCTCCGTGGTCCAGACTCGGCGTCGGCGCAGCAGTTGGGCCGGCCGGTCGACGGTGAGCGTCGTGACGGACCGGTATACGGTGCCCTCCCACTCGAAACCTCGGATGGCCGGTGCGTCCAGCAGTTCCGTACGGCCGAGGAAGAACGCGCCGTTGCGCATCTCGGCGACCAGCAGTCCGCCGGGTGCCAGGGCGCGGCGGCAGGAGTCCAGGAAGCCGTCGAGGTCGTCGTTGGTGTGGCAGTACAGCAGCGCGCTGTCCAGGCAGACGACGGCGTCGAACGGTCGCGGCGCGAGGTCCTCGAGGTGGAACCGGCGCAGGTCGGCTCGTACGTACCGGGGCCCGGGGTGGTGGGTACGGGCATACGCCAGCATCGCGTCCGAGACGTCGGCGCCGACGACCGTACGGCCCGTGGTTCGCAGGTGGGCGGCGTCCCGCCCGGTGCCGCAGCCGATGTCGAGGACGCGCGGCCCGGCGCCGTACCGGCACAGGACGTCCTCGGTCCAGCGGGCGGCGAGCCGTTCCGGGTCGGGGAACCGGGCCTCGTACAGGGCCGGGTTGTCGGTCAGCAGATTGCGGGCGACGGCGCTGTCCGCCATGCCGTCACCACCACGGCCCGTCACGCCGTCACCACCACGGCCCGTACGGGCAGGGCCCGCAGCCGGTGCAGCCAGCCGACGCCGGCCGCCGACAGGAGGCCGAAGGCGAGGCAGCACGCCCAGGGCAGCCAGGCGGCGCCCCCGTGCCCGCCCGCGTCCATGGCCCAGCCGACGACGGTGTTGCCGACGGCGGCGGCGATGCCGGAGACGACGTAGAAGATCCCGAAGTAGGTACCGGTCAGCTCGGCGCGGCCGAACTCCGGTATCAGCTCCATGACGAACGGCTGGGCGATCATGACGCCGACGTACAGGAGCAGCGCCCCGGCCAGTACGGGTACGAGGGCGAGCGCGGCCCCGCCCGCACCGCCGCCGCCCGTTCCGGACGTCCCGGCGACCGCCATCGGCGGGACGAACGCCACGCCCATCAGCGCCAGCCCGACGGCCACCCAACGTGCCCGGCTGCCGCGCTCCTTGAGGGAACGGGTGATGCGCATCTGAAGGGTGAGGTTGGCCAGTGTGCCGACGAGGAAGACGATGCCCGCCGCGCCGTCCCAGCCGGTGGCCCTGCGGGCGCCGTCCGGTAGCAGCAGGTAGAGCTGGTTCTCCATGGTGAACATGCCGACCATGGCGAGGGAGAAGGCCAGGAACGCCCGGTTGGCGAGGACTTCGCGCCAGTCGCCGAGCACGCTGCCCTTCGAGGCGGGCACCTCACGGGCGGGCAGCACCGCGGCCTGGGCGACGGTGAGCAGCGCGAAGATCGCGGCGGCGGTGAGGGCGGAGGCCCGGAAGTCGACGAGCAGCAGGGCGCTGCCGATCAGCGGCCCGACCAGGGCGCCGGTCGTCGCGAAGATGTTGAACAGGGCGAACGCCTCGGCCTTGCGGTCCCCCGCCTCCGCCGCCAGGTAGGCGCGCACGGCCGGGTTGAACAGGGCCCCGGCGAGCCCGCTGAGTATGGAGGCGGCCAGCAGGACGGGCAGCCCGTCGCCCAGCGCGAACAGGGCGAAGCCGACAGTGCGCAGCGCGCAGCCCGCGATGATCACGCCGCGGGCTCCGAGCCGGTCGGCGGCCGAGCCGCCGAGGATGAACAGGCCCTGCTGGCTGAGGTTGCGTACGCCCAGCACGATGCCGACGACCGCGGCGGACATCCCCAGGTCCTGGCCGAGGTGGGTGGCGAGGTACGGGATGAGCAGGTAGAAGCCGATGTTCACGCCGAGCTGGTTGACCAGCAGGAGCCGGATGGCGAGCGGGAAGGCCCGCATCTCACTCCACGTCTTCACGGTGGTGCCTTTCCTTCGGTACTGCGGGCTGTGCGAGGGGCGGGGCGGGTACGGCCGGTCCAGCGCGCGGCGGCACCGGCCGTACTCCCAGCCCGGCCCCCGTCCCGGCGCGTACGGTCCCGTCGGTGCCGCCGATGCCGGTCCACGGGTCGTGCGCCAGCAGCAGGTGCCCGTCGAGGTCGACCCAGCGGGCACGGTCGGCGAGGTGGACGGCGGGGGCGATGCCGAGGGTGCCGGCGGTCAGGCAGCCGAGCATGAGCCGGGTGCCGCTGCCCGCGATCAGCTCCTCGATGCGCAGTGCCGCGTGCACGCCGCCGCACTTGGCGAGCTTGACGTTGACGCCCTGCACCCGCCCGGCGAGCCGGGCCACGTCCGCGAGGCCGACGGCGTCCTCGTCGGCGATGACGGGCAGCGGGGAGCGTTCGGCGAGCCGGGCGAGCGCTTCGGGGTCGCCGGGCACCGTCGGCTGTTCGACGGCCTCGACGCCCAACGCGGCGAAGCGCGGCAGCAGATGCCGGGCCTGCTCCGGTGTCCAGGCGCCGTTGGGATCGAGCAGCAGCGCCGTCGAGGGCGCGGCGTCCCGTACGGCCCGTACGCGGGCGAGGTCGTCCTCGGGGTCCGCCGTACCGGCCTTGATCTTGAGGACGGCGAAGCCGCTCTCCGCCAGGCAGCGGGCCTGCGTCCGGGCCCGCTCGGCGGACACGATGCCGATGGTGCGGGCGGTGGCGGCGACGGGCCGCCGTGCGGTGCCGAGCAGTCGGTGGACCGGCTGCCCGGCCCGCTTGCCCACCAGGTCGAGCAGCGCCGACTCGACGGCGGCGGTGACGGCGGGCGGGGTGCCGGGCGCGGGCAGCTCGCCGTCCCGCAGGGCGTCGAGGGCGCTCTCCGGGCCGGCGAAGCGGCCGAGTTCCGCGCCGGCCGCCGCCAGCAGACGGCGCAGGGTGTCGGTGTCGAGCCCGTAGTACACGCTGGTCACAGCCTCGCCATGGCCGCGCAGGCCACCGTGCTCGATGGTGATCCAGACGGCGTTCCGTTCGGTCGTCACGGAGCGGGAGATGCGCAGGGGTTCGGCGAGCTGAAGGCGTACGACGCGCAGCGTGACGTTCATGCGACGCCCTCCCCCGCGGTCGCCGCCTTCGGGTCCACGACCGTGGTGCAGCGCCCCCAGCCGATGGCCTCGGCCGCCCCGGGATGCGGTATCTCCACCGGACGGGTGGCGACGGGCTGCCGGTCCAGGCCGTGCGCGGCGGCGAAGTCCTCGTCGTAGACGGTGCCGAGGTAGCGGTGCAGGCCGTCGGGGAAGACGGTGGCGACCACCGCGCCGGGGTGCACGCGGGCCGCCCAGGCGGAGACCAGGGCGACGGCGCCGGTGCTCCAGCCGCCGCTGACGAAGCTGCCCCGGGCGAGCCGTCGGCAGGCGTCGGCGGCTTCGGCGGGCCCCACCCAGTGCACCTCGTCGAAGGCCCCGTAGGCGACGTTGCGCGGGTGGATGCTGCTGCCGAGGCCGCGCATCAGGCGGGGCCGGGCGGGCTGTCCGAAGATGGTGGAGCCGGTGGCGTCCACGCCGACGAGGCGCAGCGCGGGCCAGTGGCGGCGCAGTGGGCCGATGATCCCGGCGCTGTGGCCACCGGTGCCGACGCTGCACACCAGGACGTCGAGGTGGTCCAGGTCGGCGGCGATCTCGGCGGCGAGTGAGGCGTAACCGGCCGCGTTGTCCGGGTTGTTGTACTGGTCGGGCCAGTACGCGTGCGGGAGCACGGTGCGCAGTTCGCGCAGCCGGGCGAGCCGGGCGGCCTGCCAGCCGCCTTCCGGGGCGGGGCGGTCGACGATCTCCAGCCGGGCCCCGTACGCCCGCAGCAGCCGGCGCATGGACGGTTCCAGTTCGCTGTCGCAGACCAGGATCACGTCGTGGCCGAGCGCCTGCCCGGCGAAGGCCAGGCCGACGCCGAGGGTGCCGGAGGTGGACTCCACGACCGGTGCGCCGGGCCGTAGTTCGCCCCGCTCGCGGGCGCCGAGCAGCATGGACACGGCGGCGCGTGCCTTCATGCCGCCCGCGCCGAGCCCTTCCAGCTTGGCCCAGAAGCCGGGGTGCGGGCAGGGCAGGTCGCCGGTGATCCGGGCCAGCGGCGTACGGCCGACGAGAGCGAGGAGTTCCCGGTTGGCGGTGGGTGCGCCCAGTACGGCGGCGGTCATCGGTCGCCTCCCCGGCCCAGCAGCGCGTAAGCGGCGTCGCCGGTGTAGCGGTGGACGACGCCGGGCCCGCCGTCGAGCCAGAAGAACGGGTACGGCTCGGCGCACACGGCGCTCACTCCGGCGCCCAGCAGGCGCGGCAGCACGGCGCTGCCGGTCTGGGCGAACATCACCAGCGGCTTCCCGTGCCGCTCGCAGTGGGCGCGCAGCGGTTCGAAGGTGCCGTTGCCCAGCGTCATGCCGGATGCCAGCACCGCGTCGCAGCCGTCCAGTTCGGCGAGCGCGTCGGTACGGACCGGCTCGCCCCACTCGGTCCGGCCGCCCTTGAGGTCGCACGGTACGCAGACCAGGCCGCGGGCCCGCAGCGCCTCCAGCAGCGAGTTGACGACGCCGACGACCAGGACGGTGCGGCCGGGCGCGACGGCCAGCAGCCCGGCGACGCCACGGGCACGGGCCCGGGACTTGGCGAGCGAGTCGCCGGCGGGCAGCTCCCACGGCCGCGCGCCGTTCGCGGGCGTGTGCGGCAGGGCATGCATCAGGTACGCGTCCAGTGCGGCGATCCGTACGGACGCCAGCGGATGGCCGAGCAGCGTCGCGACGTCGGCGCCCACGCACTCGTCGATCGCGGCGGCGGGCAGCGCGCCGGGCTCCACGGCACAGGACCCCACCGCGCTGCCGAGACGCAGGCTGAGCACTTCGTTGCGGTAGCCGCCGCTGCGCCCTTCGTGGCGTACGGCCTGGCTGGTGGTGAAGGCCACCGCGATCTTCTGCGTACGGGGGTCGGGCCCCAGCTCACCGGCGCGTACGCGGCGTACGAGGTCCGGGAGCCCGGCCGCCACGGGCCGCCCGGCTCGGTCCGCCGCCACGGTCTCCACGGCGCCGTCGGCCGCCGTCCCCTGTCCCAGCGGGCTCATCGTTCCTCCACCACCCGCGGACACAGCCCGGCCAGCAGTTCCTCGACGCGGGCGCGGGCGCCCGCCCCTTCGCCGTCACCGGCCATGACATGCCCCAGGTAGCCGTTGTTGCTCCCGGTGTCCTTGACGGTCTTGCCGGCCTCGGCCAACTGCACCTCCAGCACACCGGGCCGTGCGTCGAGCCCGTCGGCCCCGGAGATGCCCTCCAGTACTCCGGTGCGCTCGGGCACGAGAAAGCCGATGGCGGCGCTGCGCAGTCCGGTCTCGCGTGGCGCGAGATCCGGTGTGCGGCCGAGGGCCACTTCCACGAAGGCGGCGGCCAGGTCGATGCCGGTGACGTGCCGGACCAGTTCGGTGATGCGGTTGCCCGCGGGCCTCGGATTCACCTCTACGACGCGCGGCCCGTCCGCGGTGAGCTTGATCTCGGTGTGCGCGACGACCTGGTCGAGCCCCAGTGCCTTGAGCGCGGCGCACGCGGTGTCCGCCGCTGCTTCAGCGTCGGCGGCGCTCAGCGCGGCGGGGAACATGTGCCCCGTCTCGACGAACGCCGGGGCGCCGCCCACGCTCTTGTCGGTCACGCCGACCACATGCACCGAGCCGCCGTACGACACGGTCTCGACACTGACCTCCGGCCCGTCGAGCAGTTCTTCCAGCAGCACCACCGGGGCCCGCAGCTGCCCCCGCGCGTTGACCGGGAACCCGGCGAGCGCACGGTGCGCGCGGGCCAGCTCCGCCTCGTCGTCCACCCGCCGTACGTACATCCCGGCGCACAGGTCCACCGGCTTGAGGACGAGCGGGAAGCCGATCTCGCGCGCCGCCTCGGCGGTCCGCGCCCAGTCGGCGCACACGGCGAACCGGGGGCCCGGGACTCCGGCCGCCTCCAGGGCGCGCCGGGTGGCGTCCTTGCGGCAGGCGGCCTCCACGGCCTCCGGCGCGGGCCCGGGCAGGCCGAGGTACGCGGCGATGCGCGCCACGGTGGGCAGGTAGTAGTCGCACGAGCTGAGGACGCCGTCGAAGCCCGTCGCCGTGTGCAGGCGTTCGGCGTACGGCAGCAGCGTGTCGGTGTCGTTGGTGTCGGCGGTGATCACGTTGCGGGCCGCCAGCAGCGGGTGGGCGGTGCCCTCGGGGGCGGCCCGCAGGTAGTGGTGCAGGTCACGGGTGAGGAAGGTGAAGTCGTGTCCGGCCTCGCGCAGGGCGCGGGGCAGCAGCCTGCCCATCGACCCGACCCAGCTCTCGACCATCAGCAGATGCGCCACAACTCTCCTTCTGCGCAGGCGGTTTCGCGTCCGGGCACGCCGTGGGGAGGCCCCCGGTGCCGCGGTGCGGTGTTGACCGAACGCGATGCTAACCGTAATGATTTTCATTGTCACCTCATGGGTGGGCCATCTATTCCGGCCGCCCGCCTCCCTGACGCCTGCCGTCACCCCTCCACCGCACGGCCCCGCCCTCACCGAATGCGAGCCCCATGCCTCCCGCCCTGCGCCGCACCGCCCTGCTCTGCACACTCCTGACCTGCGCCGTACCGCTCACCACCGGCACCGCCACCGCCGAACCCACCACCTCCTTCGGGCCCGGAACCACCGCCACCGGACCCGGCACCTCCGCCGCCCCGCCCCCGCACTTCGGCACCTGCCCGGACTCGGTTCCCGCACCGCCCGCGCCGGACCGCGTCGAATGCGGCACGGTGCGCGTGCCGCTGGACCACGCCCGCCCGGACGGTGAGCACATACGGATCGCCGTCTCCCGCGTCCGGGCCTCGGGGACGCCCGCCGAACGGCGCGGCGTCCTGCTGGTCAACCCCGGCGGTCCGGGCGGCTCCGGGCTCCCGTATGCCGTCACCAAGCGCGCCAAACTCCCGGCGGCGGTACGCCGCGCCTACGACGTCATCGGGTTCGACCCACGCGGCACCGGGCACAGCGCACCCGCCGACTGCGGGCCGATGGGCGGGCTCTTCGACAGCCCGGCCGCCGGCTCCGCGCCGCTCGACCCCGTACCGCACGACCGTCCCGGCGAACGCGCCTACCTCGACGCCCAGCGGCGACTGGCCGCGGACTGCGCCGCGGGCACCGGCCGCGCCCTCCCCCACCTGTCCACCAGCGAGACCGCACGCGACATGGACGCCGTCCGGGCCGCGCTCGACGAGCCGCGCATCAGCTTCCTCGGCGTCTCGTACGGCACCTACCTCGGCGCCGCGTACGCCGCGCGGTTCCCGGACCGCGTGGACAAGTTGGTGCTGGACAGCGTGGTCGGCCCGGAGGACTGGCACGCGTTCGACGTACGGCAGGCCCGCGCCGTGCTGCGCCAACGCGACGTGCTCTTCGGCTGGCTGGCGCGGCACGACTCCCGCTTCCGGCTCGGCACCACCCCGCGCGAGGTCCGCGCCGCCTACCTGCGCACGCGCGACGGCCTGACCGCGCGCCCGGTGGCCGGCTTCGGGGCGGCGGCCTTCGACCGTGCCGTCTACCGCGCGCTGGGCCGCACCGAACGCTGGACCGCCCTGGGCGACGGGCTCCGCGCCTACCTGGACGAGGGCGTGGTCGACCGGCTCCGCCCCACCGAGCCCTTCGACGGGCCCGAGTCACGTACGTACCAGGCCGCCAACCGGGCCGTGAAGTGCGCCGACGGCCCGGGGCCCACGCCGGGCCGGGTCATCGCCGACATCCGTGGGCTGCGGCGCCTGGACCCGCAGCCCGTACTGACCGGCCTGGAGGCGGCGAGCTGCGCGTACTGGCACGCCCGCCCCACCGAGCACACCCGGCTCGGCAGCCCCGCGGCGCCCCCGGCGCTGCTGGTAGCGTCCGCGCACGACCCCGTGACGCCGATCGCCGGTGCGCGGGCCCTCGGCCGCACGCTGCCCGGATCCCGGCTGGTCACCCTGCACCACGACTACTCGCACGGTGTCTTCGCCAGCCGCGGCAACTCCTGCGTGGACTCCACGGTGGCCGCATACCTCGTCGGCGGCACCGTCCCGGCCAGGGACGTGCACTGCGACGGCCCGGGGCTGCCCGAGCCCTCCCCGCGGCAGCCGTGACCCCGGCCGAGGATCAGAGGTCGAGTCCGAACAGAGAGGCCGCGTTGGCCCACGCGAACTGCTCACGGTCCGTGGCCGCGGAGAAGTGGTCCAGGAAGGCATCGATCTCCTCCTTCGCCGGCCGCTGGAAGGGGTAATCCGTCGAGAAGAGCAGCCGGTCGGCGGAGGTGGCGGACAGGGCGTGCCGCAGAAGCGCCGGGTTGAACATCCCGGAGGCGGTGATGTGGAAATGCGACCGGACGTAGTCCGAAACCGGTCGTCGCAGTCCCGCGACACGGGCGAGGCTGTCGGCCCGGTCCAGCCAGAACAACAGCGTCTCCCCCCAGTGACCGAGCACGACCCGGAGGTCCGGATGCCGGTCGAAGGTGCCGCGCAGGATCAGCCGCAGGGCCGCCGTAGCGGCGTCCAGGTGCCAGCCCCATCCGAAGGTGGCGAGGGCCAGGTCCGTCATGGGACCGAAGCCACGGTACGCGGCGTCCCGGACGGCGTCCGACGGCAGCTGGGGGTGGATGAAGACCGGCTGGCGGAGTTCTGACGCGGCCGAGAAGAAGTCGTCGTAGACGGGATCGTCGAGGAACAGGTCTCCTGCCCGGCCATGGACCATGGCGCCCACATGCCCCAGGCCAGCGGCCCGTTCGAGCTCGCCCGCGACGTCCTTCGGCGACGACATGGGCAGGGTGGACAACGACCGGAAGCGGGTGGGGCGGCGGGAGACGGCCGCGGCGGCCGCGTCGTTCGCGGCTCGGCTCAGACCCAGGGCCTGCCGCGGCGGCAGCGGATGGGTCCCCGGCGGGGTGAGAGCGAGGACGGACAGGTCGATGCCTTGCGCGTCCATGGCCGCTACACGGCCGGCCGCCAGGTCCTCCAGACGTTGCCGGTTGTCACCCGCCTCGTGGAAGACGAGGCTTTCGTCGCTGTGCGGCACGGCGCGCAGCGCGGACGTCACCTCCGGCATGCTCCAGTGTTCCTCGATCGCGATGAGCGGCATGGTTGGTCGTCTTCCCTTCCGGCGGCGTGCGGGAGCGGTGGTCTCCCGTGGCATCAGGTGAGGTGGTCTCACCAGGGCACGGTCCGGCCCGTACGGTCCAGATACGCCAGCCCGGGTGTGCCCAGCCGGGACAGCAGGACGTCCACCAGCAGGGGGGCGCTCTCCTCGACGGTGAACGGTGCGTCCGGCCCGCCCAGGGCGGTGCGGATCCAGCCCGGGGCGAGGAGGACGAAGGCGCGCCGCGTCGCGGCCTGCCGGTTCGCGTAGCTGCGCAGGAACATGTTCAGGGCGGCTTTGCTGCCGCGGTAGACCTCGCGGCCGGCGGTCGTGTTGTCCGTGATGCTGCCTTGCCCGGACGACATCGCACCGATCAGTCCGGTGGGCGTCACCAGGTCGTCGAGCGCTTCGATGACGCGCAGCGGACCGAGCGCGTTGGTGAGCATCACCTGGACGAAGTCCGACGCCGGCACCGCGCCGATCGGGGTCTGCTCGTTGTTCGTGGTCCCGGCGTTGACGAAGAGCAGGTCGAAGCGGCGGTGCGCGAGCCGTTCGTGCAGCGGCGCCAGGTGGCCGGGCTCGTCGATGTCGAGGTGCTCGACGTCCACCCGCCCGCCGGAACGGTCCGCGAGATCGTGCAGGGGCGTCCGGGAACGGGGGTCGCGGACCGTACCGACGACGTGCCACCCCCGGTCGAACCATTCGGCCGCCATCGCATGGCCGAGGCCGCGCGAGGCCCCGATGACGAGTGCGGTCGGCGGGTGCTGGGCCGTGCCGTTCGACGACATACGGCGTCCTCTCCGTTCTTTCGCTTCCAAGGGCTCTGCGAGTCTGTTCGCCGCGCTGGCGCCGGAGCGAACCGAAACGGCCCTTCTGTAGGATTCCCGCCATGAGTGAAGGCCCTATGCGTGAATTCGGCGTTCTGCAGCCTGATGATGTGCGGATCATTCGCGCACTACAGGTCGCTCCGCGAGCGTCGTTCGCCTCGATGGCCGCCGCGCTCGGCCTCACCGAAAGCGCCGTCAACCGCCGCTACCGGCGCCTGCGCGCCGACGGCGTCGTCCGTGTCGCGGGGCTGGTGAATCCCGGTGCGCTGGGCCAGAGCAGGTGGCTGGTACGGCTGCGCTGCCGTCCTGGCAGCGTCTCGGCGATCGCCGACGCGCTCGCCAAGCGCGACGACGTCAACTGGGTCGCCCTGAGCGCGGCCGGCTCCGAGATCACCTGCGCGACGCAGTCACGCTCGCGGGAGCAGCGCGAAGAACTGCTCGGTCAACGGCTTCCGCGCACCGCGGCGGTGCTCGACATCAACGCCTTCGCCATGCTCCGTCAGTTCATGGGCGGCCGCGGCCACTACTGGGCCGCTCTGCGAGGCGTCCTGTCCGCGGCGGAGGAAGCCGCGCTGGGCAGTGCGGGGCCGCCGTTCACCGAGAGCCCGGTCGTCGCCAGGGACCCGGCGCACCTCACCGCGGAGGACGAGAAGATCCTGGGCGTTCTCGCCGCGGACGGCCGCGCCAGTCTCGTCGACCTCGCCGCGGCGGCGGACTCCACCCCGGGGCGGGTGTCCCGCCGTCTGCACGCGCTGCTCGACCGCCGCGTCGTCCACCTCGACGTCGAGATCGCGGCAGCCGCGCTGGGCTATCACGCTCGGGCGAACCTGTGGCTGCGCGTGCACCCTTCGGCGGTGAAGAGCGCCGGACGCGCGCTCGCGGAGGAACCCGAGATCGCTTTCGCCGCGGCCGTGTCCGGGCCCTGCAACCTCCATGCCGTCGCGCACTGCCGCGACTTCGACGAGCTGTTCCAGTTCACGACGGATCGCATCGGGTCCCTGGACGGCCTGCAGAGCATGGAGGTCTCACCGGTGCTGCAGCACGTCAAACAGGCCGGCACGCTGCTGTTCGGTGATCGCCTGGTCGAGACACGGCGTACGTGAGCATGCGGTACGGCCGATCCCCGCATGGCCGTACCGGGCGGCGGCCCGACCGGCGCCGCCGTTCCCTCAGCCCACCACCGTGACCTCCGGCGGAAGTGCCTCCAAGAAGCCCTGAGCGCCCCGCAGCCGCTCCTCGAAGAACCCGCCCACACACGCCCGGGTGATCTCGGTCCCCCGGCCACCGGGAAGCGAGCCGAGCGCGAAGGCGTACTCCTCGGCGTCCGTGAACTCCCGGTAGCCGAGGGGACCGGCCAGGGCGTCGAGGTCGGTGGCCGACCCGTGCCCGCCACCCTCGACCAGCAGGTGGTGCCGCGGCCCGCGCAGCACGTTCCACAGGCGGCCGAGGGCCTGTGTCTCTTCCGGGAAATCCGGGTCGTCCGGGGTGAACTGGCACAGCAGGAACGGCCGTTCCAGGCCGGTGCGGAGGACATCGCCGTACGGGAATCCGTCGAGGTTCACCCCGGCCGTGAACCCGGGGTCGAGCCGCATGGCCTCGGCCGCCGCCGCGCCGCCCAGCGAGTGGCCCGCGACACCGGCCCGTGCCGGGTCGAGCAGGGCGTGCCACCAGAATCCGGGGGCGGTCAGCCGGGCGCGCGCGAAGCTGAGGTCGGCGGCCCGTACGTCGAGGTAGCGGCCGGAGAGGTCGCCGGTGTCGCCGTCCGCCAGTCCGTCCGGTTCCCGGTACGGCACGATCCGGCCGTCCGGGAACTCCACACCGATCGCGTCCGCCGGGTGATCCAGGGCGGCCACCAGGAACCCGCGGCTCGCGAGATCCTCCCCGAGCGCGGTCAGGTCCGCGCGGTACCGGCCGTGGCCGGGCGAGAGCAGGACCAGCGGGCAGCCGCGCGCCTCCGGAGCGGGCGGCGCGTCCGCGGTGCCGTGCACGAGGACCCGGGCCGCCGTGTCGCGCGGCAGTCCGGAGCAGCCGGGCTCCTCCTCCCACCCGTCGACCACCAGGGGCGACATCGCGTCGGACACGTACCGCCCCGGCGCCTGACCGGCCTCCGCACGGGCCGGGTACCACAGCTGCGCCATCAGCTCGCGGGGCCGGCCGGGCCGGAACGGGTCCGCACGCCCGTCGTCGACGAGGTGGGCGGTGCGCACGCCCACGGCGTGCCGGCCGGTGGGCGGGGGAAGTTCCAGGCCCGGTACGGTGCGTCCGGCCGACGCCGTACCGTCGGTGTCCCGGGCGATGTCACTGGTCCGCGCCATCCGTCCGCTGCCTCTCCCTCGATTCCGCAGGCGGCCCATCCGATCACGCCCGGCGGCGCGGCGCACCGGATTTTTCCGCGCACCGGTCGCTCCCCGCCCTTGCGGCACCGGATTTTCCGGGAGGGCCGGAATGCGCGGCGATCCTTCTTCGGCGGGCGGCCCGGGACGCCCACCATGGGGGACGACGCGGGCGTGCAGCCCGCCCGGCCACGCAGCCGCAGCCGGTCCGTACCAGCGCAGGAGCCAGCATGATCTTCATCGTCGTCAAGTTCACCGTCCGGCCCGAGTACCAGGACTCGTGGCTGTCGCTGGTGGACGACTTCACGCAGGCCACCCGGCAGGAGCCCGGCAACCTCTTCTTCGAGTGGTCGGTCAGCGTCGACGACCCGCACCAGTTCGTCCTGGTCGAGGGCTTCGCCGACCGGGAGGCGGGCGACAAGCACGTGCACTCCGCGCACTTCAAGGCCGGCCTGGAGACGATGGCCGGCGCCATCGCCACCACCCCGCAGATCATCAGCAGCGAGATCGACGCCGACGGCTGGGGCCCCATGGGCGAGCTGGCACCGCGCGAGGCCTGATCCGCCGGGGCACCGCACGCCGGCGCCCCACCCCGCCCGTCGGCCGCGCGAGCAGAATCGCACGGCCGACGGGCTTCGCGGGCTCCGGTGGCCGTGACGTCCCGGCTTTCGCCCAGGCTGCGGGGACGGCGGCCGCGGCGGCCGCTCAGGGCGGGAGCGAGGGCGCCATCGCGATGCGGACAGCGGCCGGGCAGCCAGGCACCTCGCGTACCGCGCGCCTGACCGCCTACAGCGCCGTCGCCACGCCCCTCGCCCTGCGCAGCGATCACGAGCTGCGCGAACTCCTGGACGCAGGTACGCCCTTGGGCTGCCGGAGCACGGGCGGTCCACGGCCAACCTCTCCGGGCTGCCCGCCTTCTGCCAGTACGGCATCAGCTCGCGGGGCTTCGGGGCGTGGCGGGAACTCGCCGACGCGGAACGGGCCGTGGCCTACTGGGGAAGCGGACCGGGGATGCGTCGACGCGTCGAAGGCCTTCAGCGGTCCTCCGCGAGCATCGCGCTGTTCATGGAGTACATCCCCCGGACGCTGCACGACTGGCTCACCGACCAGGTGCAGGCGGACGAAGCGGCCGCCGACCGGGCCTGCCGGGAGACCGGCGACAGGATCAGAACGGCGTGGCCGGGAGGTACTTCCCGTCCAGGGTGATCACCGCGCGGGAGCCGCCCTCGGGGTCGTCGACCTTCTGGATGTCCAGACGGAAGTTGACGGCGCTGATGATGCCGTCGCCGAACTGCTCGTGGATCAGGGCCTTGAGGGTGGTGCCGTAGACCTGGAGCATCTCGTGGAAGCGGTAGAGGGTGGGGTCGGTGGGGATGCCGTCCGGGATGCTGCCGCGCAGCGGGATCGTCTGCAGCAGCCGCTCCGCCGCCTCGTCCAGGTCCAGGCGCTCGGCCACGGCCCGGGCGGCGTCGGCGGGCAGGGCGTGCTGGCCGAGGAGCGCGGCGGTGACGAACGCGACGGACAGGCCGGCGGCGTCGGCCAGTTCCTGCCAGGTGAGGTCCTTGCGGATCTTGGCCTCGACGACGGCGAGGGCCAGGTCCTGGCGGGCCTGCGGGTCGAGCTGGGCATGGGGCATGGAAGCGTCCTTTCGGAAGCGGGGGCGGGGCCCGGGCGGGCCGCGCCCGGCAGGGGGCTCAGGCGAGCGGGGAGAACGTTCCGCTGCGCGGGTCGAGGACGTCGACGGCTCCGGTACGGATGTCGTGCGTCCAGCCGTGCAGCGCCACCGCGTCCCGCGCGAGGGCGCGGGCCACGGACGGATGGGTGGCCAGGTGGGCGAGCTGGACGGTGACGTTGTCGTGGACGAGCGCCGTGACGGCCGCCTCGGCCCCGTCGTCCCGCCCGGCGGTACGGGGGCCGGCGGGCCCGGCCGTGTGCAGCCAGCCGTCGAGGGCGGGCAGCTCGGTGAGGTCCTCACCGGTGGCCAGGGCCGTCATCGCACCGCACCCGGAATGCCCGCAGACGATCACGTCACGGACGCCGAGCACGGCCAGCGCGTACTCGATGCTGGACGACACCGCGTCGGGTGCCGGCCCGTACACCGGCACGAGGTTCCCGGCCGTACGGATCACGAACAGCTCACCGGGTCCGGACTGGGTGAGCAGTTCCGGTACCACCCTGGCGTCGGAGCAGCCGATGAACAGCGCGCCCGGCCGGTGGCTGGTGGCGAGCCGCTCGAACAGGCCCGCTCTGGCGGGGTGGACGTCGCGGCGGAAACGCCGGACGCCGTCGGTGAGGTCGGGGTGCACAGCCACTCCTTGCTGAGGGGAACCGGCCGGGAAGCCGATGCCTCCACCATGCGTGACCTGCCGCTATAGCGTCCAAGACGTACAACTCATGGCAGGTATCAGCGCTGCCTATAGCTGCTGCGTGTGACCGCTTACAGTGGCCGGTATGGCCCTGGAACTGCGCCACCTCCGCTATCTGCTCGCGGTGGCCGAGCACGCCAACTTCACCCGCGCCGCCGAAGCCCTGCATGTCTCGCAGCCCACCCTCTCCCAGCAGGTCAGGCAGCTGGAGCGGACGCTGAAGGTGCAGCTGCTGGACCGTACGGGCCGCACCGTGCGGCTGACCGACGCCGGCGCGGCGTACGCGCACTACGCCCGCAGCGCGCTGCGGGACCTGGAGGCGGCCGAGCGCGCCGTGCTGGACGTACGGGACCTGTCGCGCGGGACGCTGCGCCTGGCCACGACGCCGACCTTCACCGCCTATCTCGTCGGCCCGCTGGCCGGGGAATTCCACACCCGGCACCCGGGCATCTCGCTGACCCTGCGCGAGATGCCGCAGGAGCTGATGGAGTCGGCGCTGCTGGCGGACGAGCTGGACCTCGGCATCGCGTTCAGCGGGCCGCACCTGCCGGGTGTCACCGGCACCGAGCTGTTCACCGAGTCCCTCAGCCTGGTCGTCGGCCCCACCCACCCGTACGCCGGCCGTACGGCGCCGCTGCCGATCCGCTCCCTGCGCGACCACCGCCTGGCGTTGCTCAGCGCGGACTTCGCCACCCGCCTGCACATCGACACGCACTTCGGTGAGCACGGGGTGCGGCCGGACATCGCGGTGGAGGCCAACTCCATCACGACCCTCACCGAACTGCTCCGGCGCACTCCCCTGGCCACCGTGCTGCCCGACGCCATCACCCGCGAACAGCCCGGCCTGCACCCCGTCGCCCTCTCCCCCGCGCTCCCCGCCCGCACGGTGGCGCTCCTGTACCGGGAGACGGCCTACCGCAGCGCCGCGTCCGGCGCCTTCGCGCGGCTGGCCCGGGAGTGGGGGCGGGAGCACGGGGACGGGCCGGGGCCGGAGCACGGCGAGCGGTCGGGACAGGGCTGATCGAAAGGCCCTGCCGGTGAGTCGGCAGGGCCTTGTCCGTGGCCGCGGACGGCGCACAACACGGCGCACAAACGCAGAAAGCCCCGCACCATACGGTGCGGGGCTTCCCACTATCAAAAGGAGTTCGGCGGCGTCCTACTCTCCCACAGGGTCCCCCCTGCAGTACCATCGGCGCTGAAAGGCTTAGCTTCCGGGTTCGAAATGTAACCGGGCGTTTCCCTAACGCTATGACCACCGAAACACTATGAAGATAACAACTCCAGCCGGCAAGGCGAGTTCGTTACTTCAGAACTAACACAGTGGACGCGAGCAACTGAGGACAAGCCCTCGGCCTATTAGTACCAGTCAACTCCACCCGTTACCGGGCTTCCATATCTGGCCTATCAACCCAGTCGTCTACTGGGAGCCTTACCCTCTCAAGGAGGAGGGAGCCCTCATCTCGAAGCAGGCTTCCCGCTTAGATGCTTTCAGCGGTTATCCTTTCCGAACGTAGCCAACCAGCCATGCCCTTGGCAGGACAACTGGCACACCAGAGGTTCGTCCGTCCCGGTCCTCTCGTACTAGGGACAGCCCTTCTCAAGACTCCTACGCGCACAGCGGATAGGGACCGAACTGTCTCACGACGTTCTAAACCCAGCTCGCGTACCGCTTTAATGGGCGAACAGCCCAACCCTTGGGACCGACTCCAGCCCCAGGATGCGACGAGCCGACATCGAGGTGCCAAACCATCCCGTCGATATGGACTCTTGGGGAAGATCAGCCTGTTATCCCCGGGGTACCTTTTATCCGTTGAGCGACGGCGCTTCCACAAGCCACCGCCGGATCACTAGTCCCTACTTTCGTACCTGCTCGACCCGTCAGTCTCACAGTCAAGCTCCCTTGTGCACTTACACTCAACACCTGATTGCCAACCAGGCTGAGGGAACCTTTGGGCGCCTCCGTTACTCTTTAGGAGGCAACCGCCCCAGTTAAACTACCCACCAGACACTGTCCCTGATCCGGATCACGGACCCAGGTTAGACATCCAGCACGACCAGAGTGGTATTTCAACAACGACTCCCCCGCCACTGGCGTGACGAGTTCACAGTCTCCCACCTATCCTACACAAGCCGAACCGAACACCAATATCAAGCTATAGTAAAGGTCCCGGGGTCTTTCCGTCCTGCTGCGCGAAACGAGCATCTTTACTCGTAGTGCAATTTCACCGGGCCTATGGTTGAGACAGTCGAGAAGTCGTTACGCCATTCGTGCAGGTCGGAACTTACCCGACAAGGAATTTCGCTACCTTAGGATGGTTATAGTTACCACCGCCGTTTACTGGCGCTTAAGTTCTCAGCTTCGCCCTGTCGAAACAGAGCTAACCGGTCCCCTTAACGTTCCAGCACCGGGCAGGCGTCAGTCCGTATACATCGCCTTACGGCTTCGCACGGACCTGTGTTTTTAGTAAACAGTCGCTTCTCGCTGGTCTCTGCGGCCACCACCAGCTCAGAGTGCAAGACTCATCACCAGCAATGGCCCCCCTTCTCCCGAAGTTACGGGGGCATTTTGCCGAGTTCCTTAACCATAGTTCACCCGAACGCCTCGGTATTCTCTACCTGACCACCTGAGTCGGTTTAGGGTACGGGCCGCCATGAAACTCGCTAGAGGCTTTTCTCGACAGCATAGGATCATCCACTTCACCACAATCGGCTCGGCATCAGGTCTCAGACTTCATGCACGACGGATTTGCCTACCGTGCGTCCTACACCCTTACCCCGGGACAACCACCGCCCGGGCTGGACTACCTTCCTGCGTCACCCCATCACTCACCTACTACAAGTCTGGTTCGTCGGCTCCACCACTCCCCTACGCTCCGAAGAGCTCAGGGCGGCTTCACGGACTTAGCATCGCCTGATTCGATGTTTGGCGCTTCAAAGCGGGTACCGGAATATCAACCGGTTGTCCATCGACTACGCCTGTCGGCCTCGCCTTAGGTCCCGACTTACCCTGGGCAGATCAGCTTGACCCAGGAACCCTTAGTCAATCGGCGCACACGTTTCCCACGTGTGTATCGCTACTCATGCCTGCATTCTCACTCGTGA
Source organism: Streptomyces paromomycinus (assembly GCF_003865155.1). NCBI lineage: Bacteria > Bacillati > Actinomycetota > Actinomycetes > Kitasatosporales > Streptomycetaceae > Streptomyces > Streptomyces paromomycinus. The sequence goes on from NZ_BHZD01000001.1 coordinate 2,553,046, forward strand.
ACCGTCCACAACTACCTTCCGGTGCTGCTTCACCCGGCACACGACGCTCCCCTACCCATCACAGTCCCCGTTAGGAGTACATACTGCAATGACACGACTTCGGCGGTGTGCTTGAGCCCCGCTACATTGTCGGCGCGGAATCACTTGACCAGTGAGCTATTACGCACTCTTTCAAGGATGGCTGCTTCTAAGCCAACCTCCTGGTTGTCTCTGCGACTCCACATCCTTTCCCACTTAGCACACGCTTAGGGGCCTTAGTCGATGCTCTGGGCTGTTTCCCTCTCGACCATGGAGCTTATCCCCCACAGTCTCACTGCCGCGCTCTCACTTACCGGCATTCGGAGTTTGGCTAAGGTCAGTAACCCGGTAGGGCCCATCGCCTATCCAGTGCTCTACCTCCGGCAAGAAACACACGACGCTGCACCTAAATGCATTTCGGGGAGAACCAGCTATCACGGAGTTTGATTGGCCTTTCACCCCTAACCACAGGTCATCCCCCAGGTTTTCAACCCTGGTGGGTTCGGTCCTCCACGAAGTCTTACCTCCGCTTCAACCTGCCCATGGCTAGATCACTCCGCTTCGGGTCTTGGGCACGCTACTTGGGCGCCCTCTTCGGACTCGCTTTCGCTACGGCTTCCCCACACGGGTTAACCTCGCAACATACCGCAAACTCGCAGGCTCATTCTTCAAAAGGCACGCAGTCACGACGCAAGAACAAGTTCTTGCGCGACGCTCCCACGGCTTGTAGGCACACGGTTTCAGGTACTATTTCACTCCGCTCCCGCGGTACTTTTCACCATTCCCTCACGGTACTATCCGCTATCGGTCACCAGGGAATATTTAGGCTTAGCGGGTGGTCCCGCCAGATTCACACGGGATTTCACGGGCCCCGTGCTACTTGGGTGTCTCTTAAACGAGCCGCTGACGTTTCAGCTACGGGGGTCTTACCCTCTACGCCGGACCTTTCGCATGTCCTTCGCCTACATCAACGGTTTCTGACTCGTCCCACAGCCGGCAGACTGCAGAAAAGAGATCCCACAACCCCGCACTGGCAACCCCTGCCGGGTATCACACCAATACGGTTTGGCCTCATCCAGTTTCGCTCGCCACTACTCCCGGAATCACGGTTGTTTTCTCTTCCTGCGGGTACTGAGATGTTTCACTTCCCCGCGTTCCCTCCACATACCCTATGTGTTCAGGTATGGGTGACAGCCCATGACGACTGCCGGGTTTCCCCATTCGGACACCCCCGGATCAAAGCTCGGTTGACAGCTCCCCGGGGCCTATCGTGGCCTCCCACGTCCTTCATCGGTTCCTGGTGCCAAGGCATCCACCGTGCGCCCTTAAAAACTTGGCCACAGATGCTCGCGTCCACTGTGCAGTTCTCAAGCAACGACCAGCCACCCGTCACAACCCGCCGAAGCAGGCCTTTACCGGGGCCGGCGTTTGAAGGTACAGACCCTTGGTCCGTGCCCTCAGACACCCAACAGCGTGCCCGACACTCCCAGATGAGATTCACGTTCCACGCCGAAGCAGTACTAATGATCCCCATACCGAGTGTGCCGAGTAGTCAACGTTCCACCCATGAGCAAACCACCGCAGAACATTCGCCTGCGTAGTGGCTCTGGACAACCTTGCGGCTGCCTAGAAGCTCCTTAGAAAGGAGGTGATCCAGCCGCACCTTCCGGTACGGCTACCTTGTTACGACTTCGTCCCAATCGCCAGTCCCACCTTCGACGATTCCCTCCCACAAGGGGTTGGGCCACCGGCTTCGGGTGTTACCGACTTTCGTGACGTGACGGGCGGTGTGTACAAGGCCCGGGAACGTATTCACCGCAGCAATGCTGATCTGCGATTACTAGCGACTCCGACTTCATGGGGTCGAGTTGCAGACCCCAATCCGAACTGAGACCGGCTTTTTGAGATTCGCTCCACCTCGCGGTATCGCAGCTCATTGTACCGGCCATTGTAGCACGTGTGCAGCCCAAGACATAAGGGGCATGATGACTTGACGTCGTCCCCACCTTCCTCCGAGTTGACCCCGGCAGTCTCCTGTGAGTCCCCATCACCCCGAAGGGCATGCTGGCAACACAGAACAAGGGTTGCGCTCGTTGCGGGACTTAACCCAACATCTCACGACACGAGCTGACGACAGCCATGCACCACCTGTACACCGACCACAAGGGGGACCCTGTCTCCAGGGTTTTCCGGTGTATGTCAAGCCTTGGTAAGGTTCTTCGCGTTGCGTCGAATTAAGCCACATGCTCCGCCGCTTGTGCGGGCCCCCGTCAATTCCTTTGAGTTTTAGCCTTGCGGCCGTACTCCCCAGGCGGGGAACTTAATGCGTTAGCTGCGGCACGGACGACGTGGAATGTCGCCCACACCTAGTTCCCAACGTTTACGGCGTGGACTACCAGGGTATCTAATCCTGTTCGCTCCCCACGCTTTCGCTCCTCAGCGTCAGTATCGGCCCAGAGATCCGCCTTCGCCACCGGTGTTCCTCCTGATATCTGCGCATTTCACCGCTACACCAGGAATTCCGATCTCCCCTACCGAACTCTAGCCTGCCCGTATCGAATGCAGACCCGGGGTTAAGCCCCGGGCTTTCACATCCGACGTGACAAGCCGCCTACGAGCTCTTTACGCCCAATAATTCCGGACAACGCTTGCGCCCTACGTATTACCGCGGCTGCTGGCACGTAGTTAGCCGGCGCTTCTTCTGCAGGTACCGTCACTTGCGCTTCTTCCCTGCTGAAAGAGGTTTACAACCCGAAGGCCGTCATCCCTCACGCGGCGTCGCTGCATCAGGCTTGCGCCCATTGTGCAATATTCCCCACTGCTGCCTCCCGTAGGAGTCTGGGCCGTGTCTCAGTCCCAGTGTGGCCGGTCGCCCTCTCAGGCCGGCTACCCGTCGTCGCCTTGGTAGGCCATTACCCCACCAACAAGCTGATAGGCCGCGGGCTCATCCTGCACCGCCGGAGCTTTCCACACGGAGATCATGCGATCCCGTGTCGTATCCGGTATTAGACCCCGTTTCCAGGGCTTGTCCCAGAGTGCAGGGCAGATTGCCCACGTGTTACTCACCCGTTCGCCACTAATCCCCTCCCGAAGGAGGTTCATCGTTCGACTTGCATGTGTTAAGCACGCCGCCAGCGTTCGTCCTGAGCCAGGATCAAACTCTCCGTGAATGTTTCCGGGCTATCCCGGTAACACACACGAGAGCGGAACAGGAAGCGGAATAGGCTTCCCGTTCACAGCGTCCTCGCTGTGTGTGCCACCCGCACCGCTCGGGTGCTGGTGGGCTTTTCAAAGGAACCTCATCCTCCGGCGTGTGCCGGTGGACGGGGTATCAACATATCTGGCGTTGACTTTTGGCACGCTGTTGAGTTCTCAAGGAACGGACGCTTCCTTTGTGCCTGTTTCACCAGGCTCTCCGGGCGCTTCCCTTCGGTCTTGCGTTTCCGACTCTATCAGATCCTCGCGGTCCTGATTTCCGCCGGTGCGTTTCGGCCTTTCGGCTTCTTCGCGGTTCCAACCTTACCAGATCCGTTCGGCGTTTCCGCTTTCCGTTTCCGGCCCCTGTTGGAGCGGGTTTTGTTCGCGCCTTCCGGCGTGCTCACTACTTTAGCGGTTTTCCCCGGCGACTCATAATCGAGTCGCTGTTCCGAATTTCGGCATGCCGAAATTCTTCCCGTTGAGGAGCCGTGCAGTGGTGATGGTGCTTGCCGGTCTGGCGTGAAGGCTGTCGCGGCGCCGGTCGGCCCCGTGGCAACTCGGAGAACACTACACGACGGGTCGGAGGGGCCAAAGGCACCCCCCCTCTACTGCCGCGCCGCATTCGCGGGCGCGTGCCGCGGGGGGTAGTAGGTGTCAGAAGGGCAGGGGGTAGTAGGTGTCAGAAGGTACGGGACTGATCGGCTTACGGGAGCGATCGGCTTGTGGGACCGAGCGGCTGTGGGAGGCGCGGCGTGGAACGGTGTCTGGTGACCGGGGCGAGCGGGTACATCGGCGGGCGGCTGGTGCCGGAGCTGCTGGCCGCGGGGTACCCGGTGCGGTGTCTGGCGCGTACGCCGGGGAAGCTGCGGGACCACCCCTGGTCTGAGCAGGTGGAGACGGTGCGCGGCGACGTCACGGACGCGGCATCGCTCACGGCGGCGCTGGAAGGTGTCGGGGTCGCCTATTACCTGGTGCACGCGCTGGGCTCGGGGAAGGACTTCGAGGACACCGACCGCCGGGCGGCCCGTACGTTCGCCGAATGCGCCCGGAAGGCCGGCGTGCGGCGGATCGTGTATCTGGGCGGCCCGGTGCCGAGGGGTGTCGACCGGCGCAAACTCTCGCCGCATCTGCGGTCGCGGGACGAGGTGGGGCGCATTCTGCTGGAGTCCGGGGTGCCGACCGCGGTGCTGCGGGCCGCCGTGATCATGGGGTCGGGCTCGGCGTCCTTCGAGATGCTGCGGTATCTGACCGAGCGGCTGCCGGTCATGGTGACGCCGAGCTGGGTGCGTACCCGTATCCAGCCGCTGGCGGTCCGGGACGTGCTGCACTACCTGGTGGGCTGCGCCGCGCTGCCGGAGTCGGTGAACCGGGGTTTCGACGTCGGCGGCCCCGACGTACTGACGTACCGGCAGATGATGCAGCGGTACGCGCGGGTCGCGGCGCTCCCCCGCCGGCTGATCGTGCCGGTGCCGGTGCTGACGCCGGGACTCTCCAGTCACTGGGTGGGCCTGGTGACACCCGTACCGGCGGGTATCGCGCGTCCGCTGGCGGAGTCGCTGCGTCACGAGGCCGTGGCCGAGGAGCACGACATCGCGCGGTACGTGCCGGACCCGCCAGGCGGGCTGACCGGCTTCGACCGCGCGGTGGAGCTGGCGCTGCGCCGGGTACGGGAAGCACGGGTCGCCACCCGCTGGTCGTCGGCCTCGGTACCCGGAGCTCCGAGCGACCCGCTGCCGACCGACCCGGACTGGGCGGGCGGCAGTCTCTACACCGACCGCAGGGCACGCCGGGTGGACGCCTCGCCCGAGGCGCTGTGGGACGTCATCGAGGGCATCGGCGGCGAGAACGGCTGGTACTCCTTTCCGCTCGCCTGGGCGCTGCGGGGGTGGCTGGACCGGCTGGCGGGCGGTGTCGGGCTGCGCCGCGGGCGGCGGGACGCGCAGCGGCTGCGGGCCGGTGACTCGCTGGACTTCTGGCGGGTCGAGGAGATCGAGCGGGGGCGGCTGCTGCGGCTGCGCGCGGAGATGCGGCTGCCGGGGCTGGCGTGGCTGGAGCTGAAGGTGGGACGGGACCGGGAGGGCCGTACGGTCTATCTCCAGCGGGCGGTGTTTCATCCGCACGGGCTGGCGGGCCATGCGTACTGGTGGAGTGTCGCGCCGTTCCACTCGGTGGTGTTCGGCGGGATGGCGCGCAACATCGCCGCCGCGGCGCGGGAGCGGGACACCTCGGCGGGCCGGGCGCAGGGGGTGGGTTGCGGAGCTGCGTAGGGGCGTCGACGCGGGGCGCCGTGCCGGAACGTCCATGCCGATGCGGAGCACCGGGCACCGGGCACCGGGCGCCCGACAGGCGATCGGGGACAGCGGGCACCGGACAGCAGGCACCGGACAGCGGACAGCGGACAGCGGACAGCGGACAGCGGCGACATTGACGCGGTGTCCCCCGTCCCAAGACCGCAGGCGCCACCCGACTGCCGTCACCCTCCGTCCTCATCATTCCGACGAACGAGTGAATTGCGAGGCCGGTGGCTTCCCCCGGACGGCCGCAGGGGCGGCGCGGCGTGCGGGTGGCGGTGACTGGCCCTTGTACGTTCGCCGCTCCCGGCAATGAGAGGTGCGCAATGCCCACATCCCGTTCCCTCACCGGCTGGAAGCCGTCCGGCCCGTGGTATCCCGTCCTGGTCTGCGGCGTCGTCGGCGGCCTGGCCGTCCCCACCGCCTGGGCTGCGGGGTCCGACGCCCACGACACGAAGTCGCGGTCGTCCGCGGCCCAGCAGGCCGAGTTCCGGCGGGCCTCCGAGCAGGCCGCCTCCTCCGGCCGGCGGGTGGAGGTGCAGTCGCAGCGCACCGACACCGTGCGGGTGTACGCCAACCCCTCAGGCACGTACACCACCGAGCAGAGCCTGCCCGAGGCGCGCGCTCCCAGGGGGCCGGTGGGCCTGTGGACCAGCGTCAACAAGAAGTATCCGAGCACGTCCTACTGGGCGAAGACCGGGGACGTCGCGCGCGTCGGCCATGAGAACGAGACGGGCGGGACCTGGCGCTCGTTCATCACCATGGGCACCAAGGACCTGCAGCGGACCGGGACGATCAAGAGCGCCGCCTTCGAGATCAGGAACACCTACTCCTGGTCGTGCGCCAAGCGGCCCGTCCAGCTCTGGGACACCGGCCGGGCCTACAAGAGCACGACGTGGAACCAGCAGCCGAAGTGGTACAAGCTGCTGGCCACCGTCACCGACGCCAAGGGCCACAGCGCCAAGGAGTGCCCGGCCGGCGTTCTGGCGTTCGACGTCACGGACAACGCCAAGGCGGCGAAGGCCAACAAGTGGCCGGACATGACCCTGGGGCTGCGGGCCGCGAACGAGAACGACACCTACGCGTGGAAGAAGTTCGCCCCGAGCACGGCCAAGCTGGCCGTCACCTGGTCCAAGGGCTGAGGCTCCCGGCCGGTCCGGGGCCGCCGTCACCCTCCGTTCATGGCCTTCCGTCGGTCGAGTGAATACGCGGCGGCCGCTGTCACGGTCGGACGCGGTGGGAGCGCGGTGTGCCGACGGCGGCGAAAGGCTGGAAACCGTTCAGCCGTTCCCCGCACTGGAGGCAGATCATGCCCACAACCCGTTCACTCACCGGCCGGAGGCGTTCCCGGTCGGGATACGCCCTGCTGGCCTGCGGTCTCGTCGGCGGCCTCGCCGCCCCGGCGGCCGTCGCCGCGAGCCCCGGCACGCAGACCGGACAGACCGGTACGTCCGTCAGCGAGCAGCGCCAGCCCGGACCGGCCGCTCCCAGGGGCCGCGTGGGCCTGTGGACGAGCGTCAACAGTGGCAGTCCGAACCGGGCCTACCACGGCCAGACGGACGACATCGCGCGCGTCGGCAAGCGGGACCTCAGGAACAACCGTGAGCTGAACGGCGTCTGGCGCTCGTTCATCACGATGGGTGCCCAGGACCTGCACCGGCCCGGAACGATCCGCAAGGCCGAACTCCGTATCAGGAACGCCACGTCCCAGTCGTGCGCTCCCTACAACGTCGAGGCCTGGGACACCGGGCGGGTCTACCCGTCCACGACGTGGCACAAGCAGCCGCGGTGGTACCGGCTGCTGAGCTGGGTCTCGCCCTCCCAGCGGCCGCCTTGCCAGAACCGCACGCTGTCCTTCGACGTCACACCGAGTGCCCGGGCCGCCCAGCAGAACCGGTGGCCGAGCATGACCCTGGGGCTGAAGGCGGCGAACGAGCGGAGCTCGGACGCGTACAAGACCTTCAACCCGTCCACGGCCAGGCTCGTCGTGACCTGGGGCTAGCGTCGCCCGCACGTCCCCCGGCCGCCCCGGTGACCGCACGGTCCACCGGGGCGGCCGCGCACACTCCGGGCACTGATCCCCCGTCAGCGGTGTCCGCCCGTTTTGATCACCGAGCCCGATCGTCAATACGATCCGGCGATGATCACAAGAAAACGGCTGGCGGCCGGGGTGTGCGGCCTGCTCGCCACCTTGGCCGTGGGGCTGCTGCCCACCTCCGCAGCAGCCGCCGACGGACCGGACGCGAAGAAGCCCTCCCCAAGGTCGAGCTGGTGCTCGACGTCAGCGGTTCGATGCGGGCGCGGGACATCGACGGACAGAGCCGGATGTCGGCGGCGAAGCAGGCGTTCAACGAGGTGCTGGACGCGGTGCCGGGCGAGGTCCAGCTCGGCATCCGTACCCTCGGCGCGAACTATCCGGGCCCGGACCGGCAGACCGGGTGCAAGGACACCAAGCAGCTCTACCCGGTCGGGCCGCTCGACCGGACCGAGGCGAAGACCGCGGTGGCGACGCTCGCCCCCACCGGCTGGACGCCGATCGGCCCGGCCCTGCTGGGGGCGGCCGACGATCTCAAGGGCGGTGCCGCGACCCGCCGGATCGTGCTGATCACCGACGGTGAGGACACCTGCGCCCCGCTCGACCCGTGCGAGGTGGCGCGGGAGATCGCGGCCAAGGGCATCCACCTGACGGTGGACACGCTGGGTCTGCTGCCGGACGCCAAGACCCGCAAGCAGCTCAGCTGCATCGCGGAGGCCACCGGCGGTACGTACACCTCCGTCCAGCACACCGAGGAACTGCGGGACCGGGTGCACCAGTTGGTGGACCGGGCGGCCGATCCCGTGGTGACGCCGGTGGCGACACAGGGCGCGGACCAGTGTGCCAAGGCGCCGGTGCTCAAGCCGGGCCTGTACACCGACCGGGAGAAGTTCGCCGAGCACCGCTGGTACCGGGTGGACGTCCGGCCCGGCCAGGAGCTGCGCGCGTCGGCGAGCATCGGCGCCGACCGTGCCGTCCACAACGACTACGGCGTGCTGCTGCGCGCCTCGACCGTGCACGGCCGGGAGATCGTGCGCGGCTCGGAGGCGGGTGACGGGCGTACCGACGTCATCTCGTCCGGGCTGCGCTACCCGAAGGCGCCGCTGAAGAACGCCGACGGTGCGGCGAAGGACGCGCCGGAGACGGTCTGCCTCCGGCTGAGCAACTCCTTCGCGGCGCCGGCCGGGGTCAAGACCGATCCGGGCCTGCCGGTGGAGCTGGCCGTCGATGTCGTGGACGGCCCGTCGGACGCCTCGGACGTGGCGTCCTTCGGTCTGGGCCGCGGCTGGTGGTTCCTGGGCGCGCTGGTGCTCGCCGGCCTGGTGGCCGGTCTGCTGTGGGGCTGGCTGTCGCGCTGGCGTGTCGCCGTCTGGAGGACCAACTGATGCGTACGCGTACGTTTGTGACCGCCGCGCTGCTGGCGGGGGCCGCGCTCTTCGGTACGGCGGGCGGGGCGGTGGCGGACACTCCGTCGCCGTCCGCGAGCGGCGGTGCCGAGGGGCCGACGGAGGCGGGGACGTCGTTCCGTACCGCGACGCCGGTGCAGCCGGGGCAGCGGGCGACGGCCGGGGCGTCCACCGGTGACTACCTGTACTGGGCGGTACCGGTGGACACCGGACAGCGCGCCACGATGAAGGCGAAGGTGACGCTGCCCAAGGCGGCCCGGCACGGCTCGGCGACCTGGCAGCTCGACGTGTACGACGGGCTGCGGCGGCGTCAGGCGTGCACGTACGGCGCGCAGACCAGGGCCGCGGCCGCGGACGCCGCTTCGGTGGAGCTGTCCTGCACGCTGCGGACGGTCCGTTCCTGGGCCGAGCAGTCGTCCAACGATCCGCTGCCGGGGACGTACTTCGTGCGGCTGACGGTCACCGATCTGCCGCAGGACGACCTGGGGCTGCCGGTGCACGCGGAGTTCGAGCCGACAGTGGCTGGGACGGGCGGCGCGTACGCGGTGGACGGCAAGCTGGCCGCTCCACTGGTGCCGGGGGCCGCCGCCGCGAGCCCGAAGGACGGGGAGAGCGCTTCCCCGGAGCCGTCGGCGTCGGCTTCGGCGGCGGGCAAGCGGTCGGTCGCCGCGTCCGAGCCGGAGGGCGGCTGGTCCTCGGGCCGGTGGTCCGACCGGTGGGTGTGGACGGCTGCGGGCGGTGTGCTGGCGGCGCTCGCCGGGATCGGCGGGTACGCGATGACGCGCGGCAGCGGCCGCCCGTCGCGGGTGCCGCCGGGCGTCTGACGGCGCCACGCGTATACGGCAGCGGGGCGGTATGCGGAGTGATCCGCGTACCGCCCCGCTGCCGTACGTACGGAGGCTCAGCCGGTGGCGCCGAGCAGCACCGCCCACTTCTCCAGGGCGGGCTCCTCCGAGAGGTCGGTGACGGCGACCTCGATGCCGTGGTCGCGGTTCCAGCGGCCGGCCAGGGCCATCAGGCGGACCGAGTCGAGGCCGTAGTCGACGAGGTTCTCGTCGTCGGGGATGTCGGCGGGGTCCTCGCCGAGGACGTCCGCGACGTCCTTGCGCAGCTGCTCCAGCGTCAGTGCCACGGGGGTCACTTCCCTTCGAAGACGGTGGCGGTGGTGGTGACCACGGCACACTTGGCGGCCGCCCAGCGCAATGCCGTCGCGTGGTCGTCCGCGGAGAAGTCGGCCACCGCGTCGGCGACGAGGAACGCCTGGAGGTCGCGCATCCAGGCGTCGCAGGCGGTCATCATGACGCCGATGTGGGCGTAGACGCCGGTGATGACGAGCTGGTCGCGGCCGAGGCCGCGCATCCGCTCTTCGAGGTCGGTGCGGACGAAGCCGCTGTACTTCCACTTGGTCAGCACGGTGTCGTCCGGGCCCGGGGCGACCGCGTCGGCGATGGCCGCCGCGTGCTCGTCGGCGGGCAGGCCGGGGCCCCAGAAGTCCTGCTGGAGGCCGCGTTCCTCGGGCGTCTGGCCGCCGGGCTGCGCGGTGTAGAGGACCGGGATGCCGAGCCGGGCGGCCTCCTTCTTCAGCGCCGCCACGTTGCGCAGCAGGTCGGTGGCGGGGGACGCCTGGGTGTCGAAGGCCGACAGGAAGTAGTTCTGCAGGTCGTGGACGAGCAGGACGGCGCGCGACGGGTCGGCCTTCCAGTCCACGCGGTTCGCGGGCAGGTCGCCGGCGGACGGCATGGGGTAGGGGGCGATGGCGGGCAGGGCCATGGTGCGGTGCGGTCCCTTCAGGACGGGTCGGGAGGGGCGGGGCGGTCAGGCCGGGCCGGCGTCGCCGGTGGCGGAGGTCGCGGCGGACCTGAGGTCCTTCTTGGAGATCTTGCCGACGCCGGTCTGCGGGAAGGCGTCCACGAACACCACGCGGTCGGGCACCTTGTAGGCGGCGAGGCCGCGGGCCCGGACGAACTTCTTGACGGCGACGGAGGTCGGCGCTTCGGCGCCGGAGCGCAGGATCACGTAGGCGAGGGTGCGTTCGCCCAGGTACGGGTCGGGTTCGGCGACCACGTTGGCGTCGTGCACCGCGGGGTGCGCGAGCAGGTGGTTCTCGACCTCCTCGGCGGCGATCTTCTCGCCGCCGCGGTTGATCTGGTCCTTGGCGCGGCCCTCGACGACGAGGTGGCCGGTGGGGGTGAGCCGGACGACGTCACCGGTGCGGTAGAAGCCGTCCGCGGTGAAGGAGCGGGCGTTGTGCTCGGGCGCCTTCCAGTAGCCGCGGATGGTGTACGGGCCACGGGTGAGCAGGTGGCCGGTCGCGCCGACGGGCAGGTCGTTGTCCTGGTCGTCGACGACGCGGATCTCGTCGTCCGGGGAGATGGGCCGGCCCTGGGTGGTGACGATGGTCTCCTCGGGGTCGTCCAGCCGCGTGTAGTTCACCAGGCCCTCGGCCATGCCGAAGACCTGCTGGAGGGTGCAGCCGAGGGCGGGCCGGACGCGCCGGGCGGCTTCCTCGCTGAACTTGGCGCCGCCGACCAGCAGGACGTCGAGGCTGCTCAGGTCGTACGAGGTGGTGGGCGCGGCCTCGGTCCAGACGAGGGCGAGCGGCGGGACGAGGCCGGTGATGGTGACGCGTTCGCGCTCGATGAGCGGGAACGCCACGTCCGGGTTGGGCTGCGGACTCAGCACGACGCGGGCGCCGGCGTACAGGGCGCCGAGCGAACCGGGCGAGGAGAGCGGGAAGTTGTGGGCGGCGGGCAGGACGCACAGGTAGACGCTGTGCTCGTCCACGTCGCACAGCTCGTTGGAGCCCCACAGCGAGTAGATGTAGTCGTCGTGGGTGCGCGGGATGAGCTTGGGGACGCCGGTGCTGCCGCCGGAGAGCTGGAGGAAGGCGAGGTCGTCCGGTGCGGGCTCGTCCCAGGGTGCCGGGTCGGAGGCGGGGTCGGCCGGTACGTCCGCGAGGGCCTCGAAGGGGCCCGGGTCGCCGCCGGTGACGAAGACGTGGCGCAGGCCCGGGACGTCGTCGCGTACCGTCGCGGCCAGCGCGCGGTAGTCGTAGCCGCCGTGTTCGGCGGCGATGACGTAGGCGGCGGCGCCGGTGAACTCGCAGAAGTAGCGGATCTCGGTCTCGCGGTGCGCGGGCAGCGCGAAGACGGGCAGGGCGCCGAGCCGGAAGAGGGCGAAGATCACCTCGAAGAACTCGGCGACGTTCGGGAGCTGCACGACGACCCGGTCGCCGCGGACGATGCCGCGCGCGTGGAGTCCGGCGGCGAGCCGGGTGGCGCGGCGGTCCAGCTCCGCGTACGTCCAGCGGCGGCCCTCGCCGGCCGGGTCGACGACGGCGACCCGGTCCGGGTGGGCGGCGGCCCGGTCGCGCAGCATCTGCCCGAAGGTCTCGCCGCGCCACCAGCCCGCGGCGCGGTAGCGCTCGGCGAACTCCGCGGGCCAGGCGGGCGCGTGCGAGTGGGCGTAGGCGTACTGATCGGTCACAGTTCGGCTCCGACGGCGCTCAGGAAGGTACGGAACTTGGCGCCGGTCTCGGCGGTCTCGGCGCCGGGGTCGGAGGCGGCGACGATGCCCGCTCCGGCGTACAGGCGCAGGGCGCGCTCCTCGGCCTCGGCGCAGCGGATGGTCACCACCCACTCACCGTCGCCGCAGGCGTCGCCCCAGCCGACCATACCGGTGAAGAAGCCGCGGTCGAACGGTTCGGTGTCGGTGATCACCTGCCGGGCGGTGTCGGTGGGGGTGCCGCAGACGGCCGGGGTGGGGTGCAGGGCGCAGGCCAGTTCCAGGGCGGAGGTGTCCGGCGCGGCGAGGGTGGCGGTGACGGTGGTGGACAGGTGCCACATGGCGGCGGTGCGCACCAGGGTGGGCCGGACGGGGACGTCGAGGTCGGTGCAGTACGGGGCGAGGGCCCGGTGGACGGCGTCCACGACGACGGCGTGCTCGTGCAGGTCCTTGGCGGACTCCAGCAGGGCGGCGGCCCGGCGGACGTCCTCGGCCAGGTCGTCGCTGCGCGGGACGGACCCGGCCAGCGGGTTGGCGACGACCCGCCGGCCGCGCCGGGTGACCAGCAGTTCGGGGCTGGCGCCGAGGAGGGTGCGGCCGGGCGTGGTGGGCAGCGCGAAGGTGTAGCCGGAGGGGTCGCGGCGGGCCAGGCGCTGGAGCAGCGCGGGGATGTCGAGCGTCCCGGGGGTGGTCAGTTCGAGGGTGCGGGCGAGGACGACCTTGCTGAACTCGCCGCGCCACATGCGCTCGACCGCGGCGGCCACGCCCTTGCCGTAGACCTCGGGGGCCGGTACGGGTCTGATGTCCCAGTGGGTCGCGGCGGGCGGGTCGGCGGGCAGCGCGATCAGCGGGTCGGCGGTGAGCGGCGGCGCGGTCCGGACGGTGGCGGGCACGGTGAGCGCGGAGGGCGCCGTCTGGTCGAAGGGCACCGCGCCGATGACCATGGGCGCGTCGTGTCCCGCCGCTTGTGCGGCGCCGAGGGTGGCGGCGACCCGCCGGTGCAGGGGGCGTTCGTCGTGCGGGACTTCGCTGTGGGTGCCCTGCGCGAGGATGGTGCGCGTGGGCGTGCCGAGGAAGCGGGCGCCGGGGGTGTAGGCGCCCAGGAGCGAGGTGGCGGCTCCTACGGCGGGGTGGGCCGTCTCGGCGAGGGGGACGTGCGTGGCGACTTCGGGTGCCGTCGGCACGGGAGCTCCAATTCTCGGAAGGCTGCGAGGTTCCGGGGTGCGGCTGATACGGGTGGTGGTGCGGAGGGGGTGTGCGGAGAGCGGGGGTGCGGTGGTGCGTGCGTCCCGGGCGGCGGGACGCGGCGCGGGTCACCGCAGGGTGGCGCCGCCGTCGACGTACAGCTCCTGCATGGTGATGTGCCGGGCGCGGTCGGAGGCGAGGAAGACGACCGCGTCGGCGATGTCGGACGGGTCGGCGATCCGGCCGAGGGGGATGCCGGTGCGGTACGTCTGCGGGTCGCCGGCGATGACTCGGCGGGGGGCGTCGTCGTCGGTCCACAGCGCGCGTTGCATGGCGGTGTCGGTGGAGCCGGGCGCGACGATGTTGCAGCGCACTCCGCTGCGGGCGAGTTCGAGCCCCAGACATTTGGTGTACATGGCCGCCGCGGCCTTGGAGGCGGCGTACGCGGCCATTCCGGTACGGGGGACACCGGCCGCGTTGGAGCCGACGGTGACGATGCTTCCGGCGCCGCGTCCGACCATGTGCGGGGTGACGGCGCGGGACGTGTGGAAGACGCCGGTGGTGTTCACGGCGAAGGTGTCGGCCCAGTCCGCGTCGGTCAGCTCGGCGGCGGCGCCGGGGCGCAGGATGCCGGCCACGTTCACCAGGACGGCGATCGGGCCGAGTTCGCGCTCGACGCGTTCGACGGTGGCGTCGACCGCGGTGCGGTCGGTGACGTCCATGGCCTCGGTGGTGACGCTTCCCGCGCCGTCGGTCCCGGCCGGCGGTGCCGCGGGCGCGGTGCGGTCGGTGGCCACGACGTGGGCGCCCTGTCGCGCCAGGGCGGCGGCGACCGCGGCGCCGATGCCCTGCCCGGCGCCGGTCACCAGCGCGATGCGGCCGGCGAATTCGGCGCGGCCCGGTATGTGCTCAGGCATGAGCAACCTCCCCATTTATTAGGCAAGCCTAACCTAATATAGGACAGGTGCCCAGCCACTCCGCCATTCCGCCCGCACGCTGCAGAAATGGTTAGGCTAGCCTCACCTTATGCAAAAGCAGCGTACGGGTATAGCCGCCCCGCCCTCCGAACACGGCGCCGAAGGCGTCGCGTTGCCGGGCGCGGTGGCGCAAAAGGATGCCCGACCCCCTGCCGATGACCCGCGCTTTGCCTCCGGGCGGCCCGCCGCCGGCCCCGGCGAGCGCCCCTCGGACGAGCACCTCGCGGACCGGCGTCCCGCCGGCACCACGCGCCGCACCGTCGCGCTCGCCGTGGCGGGCTTCACCGCCGCCGTCCTCGTCCTGGCCGCCGTGTCCCTGTGCGTCGGCGCCGGCGAGGTCGGCGCGAGCGGCGTCCTGGACTACCTGCTCGACCGTGGTGGCGCGCGCAGCGACCCGCGGCTGGCGCTCGTCGTCGGCGACCTGCGGCTGCCCCGTACGCTCACCGCCCTGCTCGTCGGCGGCGCGCTCGGCGTCGCCGGGTGCCTGCTCCAGGCCGTCACCCGCAACCCGCTCGCCGAGACCGGCCTGCTCGGCGTCAACGCCGGGGCCTCGTTCGGTGTCGTCGCGGGCATCGCGCTGCTGGGCCTGGACAGCGGCTACGCGTACCTGGTGTGCGCGTTCGCCGGGGCGGTGGTCGCCAGTGGCCTGGTGCTGCTCATCGCGGGGCGCCGGGGCGGCGGTTCGCCGATGCGGCTGGTGCTGGCCGGGTCCGCGCTGGGCGCCACCTTCGGTGGGCTGACCAGCGTGATCGTGGTGAATTCGGCGGAGACCTACGACCGGTTCCGGTTCTGGGTGCTCGGCTCGCTGGCCGGCGTCGAGGGCTTCGGCGAACTCGGCCGCCTCGCGCCCGTCCTCCTCGTCGGGTTCCTGGTGGCGCTGCTGGTCGCCCGGCCGCTGTCCGCGCTGGCGCTCGGTGACGACCTGGCCCGCAGCCTAGGCCACCGGCCGCCGGTGATCCGTACCGTGGTCGCCGTCGGAGTGACGCTGCTGACCGCGGCCGCGGTGGCGCTGGCCGGCCCCATCTCCTTCCTCGGCTTGCTGGCGGGCTTTCTGGCCCGGGCGGTCGCCGGGACCCGGCTCGCCGCCCGGCTGCTGCTGGCCGGGCTGATCGGTGCCGCCGTCCTGGTCCTGGCGGACGTGGCGGCCCGGGTGGTCTCCCGCCCGTTCGAGGCGCCGGTCTCCGTCATCGTGGCGCTGATCGGCGCGCCCGTCCTCATCGGCATCGTCCGGTCCCGGCAGCTCACCGCGATGGGCATGACCGAACCGGCGACCGAGGAGCGCGCTTCGGGCAAGGCGGCACGCGGCGTACTGCACGCGCTGCGGGAACGCCTGACGCGCCGTCTCCCGAAGCGCCGTACCCCGAAGCCGGGCCGGGTCCGCCCCGCCGACACATTCGTGCTGCGCCGCGGCCCGCTCTCCTTCCTAGTCGCCCGGCGCGCCACGCTAGCGGGGCTCTTGCTGGCCGTACTCCTCCTGCTGGCGGTGGTGCTGTCCGCGTACGCCGGGCAGAGCGACATGGGCGTGACCCGCACCTTCCAGGCGATCTTCGGCCAGGGCGACCGGTTCGACGTCCTGCTGGTGCAGAAGTTCCGGCTCGGCCGGATCGTGGCCGGGCTGGCGGCGGGCGCCGCGCTGGGCCTGGCCGGCTGCCTCACCCAGACGCTGGCCCGCAACCGCCTGGCCACCCCCGAACTGCTCGGCGTCAACGACGGCGCGACCGCCGCCGTCCTGCTGTCCGTCACCCTCAGCGCGACCGGCACGTTCGGCGCCTGGTGGGCGGGCCCGCTGGGCGCGCTGGTCGCGGCGGTCGTGGTCACGGTCGTCTCCGGGGGCCTCGGGCAGCGCGGCTACCGCGTGCTGGTCGTGGGCCTGGCGATGTCCGCGCTGGCCTCCGCCGCCACCCAGGTCGCCCTTTCCCGGCGCTCGCTCAACTCGGCGAGTTCGCTGTACGTGTGGACCTCGGGCAGCCTCAACGGGCGCAGCTACGCGGTCGCCGTGCCCGTCCTCATCGGCCTGGCCGTCCTCGTACCGCTGAGCCTCGCGGTCGCCCGCCACTTGGGCGTACTGCGCTTCGACGACGCCACGGCCTCCTCGCTGGGCGCCGCTCCGGGCCGGACCCGCGCGGTGTGCCTGCTGCTGGCGGTGGCGCTGGCGGGCCTGGCCGTCGGCATCTGCGGGCCGGTCGGTTTCGTGGCGCTGGCCTCGCCGGTCATCGCGTCGCGGCTGGCGGGGCCGCTGCGGGTGCCGCTCGTCGGCACGATGCTGACGGGCGCGCTGCTGGTGGTGGCGGCCGACACGGTCGGCAGGATCGTTTTCGCGGGCACGGAGGTGCCGGTGGGTGTCGTGACGACCGTCCTGGGCGGGCCCTTCCTGCTGTGGGTGCTGCTGGGCCGTTCGGCGGCGACCCGTGTCTGACGCACACGACGCACACGACGCACGCTCCATGCTGACGACGCTCCTGAAGGGAGTACGCAAGTGACCGCTGCTGTCCGCAGCCCGCTGCTGCAAGACCTCGCCACCGACGTGCGGGCCGGGCGGCCCGGCGCCGAGGAGGAGTTCTGGCGCCGGGCCGCGGCGACCGGGACGCCACTCGTGGAACCGGACCCGGACGGCGACCCCGGGCACGTCCTCGTCACGTTCCTGTGGCGGGACGACCCCGCGTCCCCGGCCACGGACGTACTGGCGCTCCTGCACACCGTCACCGACCGGGACCGGCACGCCGGCGACCTGACGCCGAACCTGATGACGCGCGTCGAGGGCACCGCGGTCTGGGCACTCAGCCACCGGCTGCGCTCCGACCACCGGGCCTCGTACCAGTTCCACCCCGGCACCGGCCCGCGCGAGGACCTGCTGCGCACGGACCGCGAGGCGTGGCTGAAGGTCCTGGACAGCGCCGTACCCGACCCGCTGAACACCGCGCCCGTCCTGCCGTCACGGGACGGCCGCAACCCGGCCTCCGTCCTGGAGCTGCCCGGCGCCCCGGCACAGCCGTGCACCGGCCGCAGACCCGACGCGGCACGCGGCACCTCCGTACAGGCCCAGGTGGACGGCAGGAACATCACGGTGCATCTGCCGCCCGGCCACCGCGCCGACGGCGGCCCGTACGCGGTCGCGGTGCTGCTGGACGGCGAGATGTGGGGCCCGGTCCTCGGCGCCGGCGACCTGCTCGACAACCTGCACGCCGACGCCTCCGTACCGCCCACGGTCGCCCTGCTCGTGGACACGATGGGGCGGCGCATGGAGGACCTCAGTTGCAGCGGTGACTTCGTCGACTGGCTGGCGGACACGCTGCTGCCATGGGCGGACGCCGCGTACGGGACCGATCCGCGCCCGGAGCGCACCGTCGTCGCCGGACAGAGCGCGGGCGGCCTGACCGCCGCGTTCGCCGCCTTCCGCCGGCCGGACCGGTTCGGTCTGGCGCTCTCCCAGTCCGGTTCCTTCTGGTGGCCGGACGACGAGCGCGGCACGGAGTGGCTGACCGGCCAGTACGCCACCGCCCAACGCCGCCCGGTACGGATACGGCTGGAGGTCGGCCTCCAGGAGTGGATGCTCCTCGCCGAGAACCGCCGCCTGCGCGACGTACTGCGGGCGCGCGGCTACGACGTGACGTACGAGGAGTTCAACGGCGGGCATGATTATGCGTGTTGGCGTGGGGGGTTGGCTACGGGGTTGGGGGCGTTGCTGTCTCCGTAGGGGTTCATGCAGGATCGGAGGGACAGGCAAGGCCCTCCCTGATCACGTTGCCGCTTGCGTGCACCGCTGCCGTCAGTTCTTCTCGCAGCCGGTCCGGCAGTGCCCCTGTCCCCAAGGCGCAGGCGCGCACCAGCGCACGACAGCCCTGCCTTTGCCTCTCCGTGGCGATCTCGCTGAATAGGGGATGCGCCAGGTTCTCACGTGCCGCATAGCCGTCTTCAGCGGCCGTCATCCGCCGGTAAAGGTCATCGACGAGGCGGTGCGCCGAGGGCGAATCAGCGCTGCCGATCGCGTCAAGGGCCGTAAGGCCGAGCCGGATGTCGAAAACGGTCATTCCAGGTTCGGCCTGCCGCTCCAGGTAGGTGGCTGCCAGCTCCGCCAAGTGGCCGTCGGCCGGCTGCCCAGCCAAATGACGGCACAGGACAGCCAGACAAGCCGTAACGGCCTGCTCCCACGGTTCGCCGGGCATCGTGTCGCCGAGCAGAACAATGGCTGCGGCCGTGTCCCCCGTGACGAGGGAGGCCAGTACGGCAACCTGGCGCCCATCGAGCATCCGCTTGCCCACTCCTCGGTGGGCTTCGATGTGTGCCAGGGCCTCGGCCCAACGTCCCTCGGTGGTGAGGGCGCGGGTGCCGTCGGCGAGGAGCACGCGCCACAGCCATGCGCCGACCTCGTGGCGGTCCTTGTCGGTCGCGGGGAGGTCCGCCGGTACTTCGATGCCTTCGAACCGGGCGGCTGTGCCCGTCTCGACCGCCTCGTAGAGGTCGAGCAGTCGCCGACGGCCCTCGTCAGTACGGCCGGCGCGGATCTGGAGGCGGGCGAGGTTGACGACCGGTTCCAGTCCTCGGATCACGCTGGTGCTGGCGAGGGGACAGGCGTGCAGGTAGGCAGCGGCGTGCTGGTGACACATCTCGCGGGCGAGGTCGGGGAGGCCGAGGTCGGAGGCGAGGAGCGCCGCCTGGTTGTAGACGGCCGAGGCGATTCCTTGATCGCTCTTCTTCAGCGCGGTGTCGGCCAGGTCGACGAGCGCGTGCACGCGCTGGGGCAGCGGCAGGCAGGCGGGCCGGAATCGGGCGACGACAGGGAAGCGCTGGGCTAC
Organism: Streptomyces paromomycinus; assembly: GCF_003865155.1. Taxonomy (NCBI): domain Bacteria; kingdom Bacillati; phylum Actinomycetota; class Actinomycetes; order Kitasatosporales; family Streptomycetaceae; genus Streptomyces; species Streptomyces paromomycinus. The sequence goes on from NZ_BHZD01000001.1 coordinate 2,572,453, forward strand.
TGGTCCGTGCGGGTCCATGTATCCCCCGGGTGGTGAGTGAGGGCTGGTTGAGACGACGGTGCCCGCCAACGTGTGCTGGTGGGCACCGTCACCTGCGCGTGGGCGTCAGTTCCAGTCGACGACGATGCGGTTCAGTGGGGTGTCGAGAGCGAAGAGGCCGGGGCGCTGCTCAATCGCGGGGGCATCGAGGGGCTGGATCTCGAAGGTGGCCTCGCGGCCGCGGTACTCCCGGTCCCAGATGCGGATGGCTGCGGCGACCTTCGCGGCCAACTCATCGCTGCCGGGTCCATGACCGATGACCCCGAACTCCCAGAGCTTGTCGCCCTCGGGGGTTTTCTCCTGCGACAGGCGCCGGGCGAGGTAGGTGACGGCGCCCTTGTCGACGGCCGCTGTCGATGAGGGGTAGGGGTCTTCGATGAGCAGGGTGCCCTTGGCGGCCTGCGGAAAGAGCATCCGGATGAGGCCGGAGGGGAGGGCGCAGGCGACGAACAGTTCCATCCACTCGGGCGACTCCATGGCGCGGACCGTCATGCCGGTCCACTCCTCGATGCGTGGCTGGTCGAGGACACCGGTCAGAGCTTCGGCGTCGATGCTCTGACCGGTGGGGGCCTGGAGCCGGACGGTGCCGTCTGTGCTGAGCGGGATGGTTCGGCGGTCATCGTCGGCGATGCCGCGCCTGAGCGGCATGAAGGTGTTCATCTGGCTGCTGAGGGAGGCCCACCGGCCGTCTTGCTGTTCATAGGCGATGGAGCGGGACACCGTGCCCTTGAGGCGCTGGGGTACGAGGAGCCTGCCGCCGGGGGCGAGCTGTTGCAGCCAGGCGTGCGGCACTCCGTGCGCGCCGACGGTGGCGATGATGCGGTCGTACGGCGCTCCTTCCGCATAGCCCCGGGCTCCGTCGCGGGTCACGGCCTCGGCGTTGCTGATGCCGGCGGCGGCGAGGTGCGCACGGGCACCCTCCACGAGGTCGTCGTCGACATCGAGGGTGATCACGTGTCCACTTGCGCCGACCAGGTGGGCGAGCAGGCCGGCGTTGTATCCGGTGCCGGCACCGAGTTCGAGGACGCGCTGGCCGGGCCGGACGTCGAATTGGTCCAGCATGAGGGCGACCACTCCCGGCTGGGAGGCGCAGGAGATCGACGTGCCGTCGGTGTCGTACTTGATGTGCACCGGCGCGTTGGCGTAGGCGTCTTCGAGCGACGCGTCGGGCACGAACACATGACGCGGCACGGTGCGCAGCGCCGCTTCGACGGCGGGCGTGCAAGCATGTCCATCGGCCCGGAGCTGGTCGACCAGGGCGTTGCGGAGGCGCGCAGCGTCCGCCGTGGGGATGTCGATCGTGTCGGTGTTCACCGCCTTGACGCTATCGGCGTCGGTCGTCGCCTTGCCGGGCGACGCGGTGTGGTCACTCGTTCCCATGACTACCTCTCGTGCGATGTGGGACAGGATGCTCTGGTCGTCCCGAAGGAGACCGGCACGGTTGGCGTGGAAGATCACGTGGTGGGCGATGACTGCTCGCAGGCCGCGGGTGAGCATGCCGCGGCGTGAGAGGTCGGCGAGCGTGTTACCCGCCCGTTCGAAGGCGGCCACCCATGCGTCGTGCCCGTGGAGTGGCCCGTCCGGGTGGCAGAGGCCGTGGGCGTCGGCTGTCATGAGCTTCCGTACGGCCAGGGTCAGCTCGGCGTCCCGTTCGGGGAGTGGAGGGCTGGTGGCCGGCCGGAGGGCGGCGATCTTCGCCCATACGTCACCCTGCTCGAACCAGTCGAGCCCGGCACCGCGCATCATGGCGCTCGCCAGCAGGACGGCGGTCTCCCGGCGTCCCAGGCGATCCGGGCTCGGCTGGTAGGTGAGCAGGTGGCGGGAGTCGCTGTGGAACAGGTCGTGGGCGGTGTCCATGGCGTCCGGGCCGCCGAACGCCTCGGTCTCTGGCTCGTAGATACCGGGCCGCCACGACTCGACCGTCCCGTCATCAGTGAGGTCAGTCAGCAGCGACTCGATGACCGGAGAGGGCTGATCGGCGAGGTACCGCAGTGGCCAGGGCTGCTTGTTCATGAACCACCAGCCGGTGAGCTGTTCCTCGGCCTCGGCTGTGATCAGGGCGGGGCCGAGTCGTTCGACGATGACGTGCCTGGCATTCGCCCGGTCGGTGAAAGTGATGTTGTGCTGTTGCCAGCGGTCAGGGGGCACGGGAGTCCTTCGGTCGGTGATCAGGCGGTGAGTAGGCAGGCGTCCCAGGCGGCCTGGGGTGGTGCGGCGGCGCTGGGCGCGAGGAGGACCAGGGCGATGCCAGCGGCGCCGTCGAGCAGACCTGGGCCAGGTTCCGCGTTCCGGACGAGGTCGGTGGCCATGCGTTCGGGGTCGTTGCCCGGCTGGGTGATCGCGTTCAGAAGTGGCGGTATCGCGGCGCGGAGTCGGCCCATGGTTGACGGATGGGCGTCTTCGGCCGTGCGGGCGGCGACATGGGCGAGGCCGGCGACCCCGTGGCACAGGCCGAGATCTGTCGTGGCTTTGAGCTGGTTCGGGTCGGTCAAGGCGGCCACGAGCGCGTTTTCCGCATCGATCTGGCGGCCGGTGTCGCCGAGGGCTAGCGCGGCGAGTTGCTGGGCGCGGGCGAGGCCGGCGGTGCCGTAGCACCAGGATGGCCGCCGGGGCGCGGACGGGTTGAGACGGCCGGTACGCAGTTCGGTCCGGGTGACCCAGTAAGGCCAAGTTGGTCCGCAGCCCGCCTTCTGCTGCCAGCGGTCCAGCCACACCAGGATGGTGTGCAGTGCCGTGTGGTGGTGATCGGTGACGGTGCCGTTCCGGGCGGCGAGGGCCAGGAGTGCGAGTACCCCCCCGATGCCGTGTGCGATGCCGCTGTTGGCGTGCCCGCCGGGGAAACGGTGATCATCCGGGCTGCCCGAGGGGCCGGTCTCGGTCCACCAACCCGGCAGGGTTTCGTCGTGGTGGGTGATCGGTTCGGTGAGACGCACGCAGTAGTCGAGGATGGCGCGCAGGGTGGAGTCGTCGGGGTCGCGGCGCAGGAGGTAGGCGCCATACCCGGTGAGGCCCCGGATGGTGTCGAACTCGGCGAGCTTCGGCAGGCGTCCGGCGTCGATGCGGCGGTGTGCAGCGTCAAGACGACGCCGGGCGTCGGCCCTGACCTGTCGGTCTATCGTGTCCAGGGCACGCTGGTAGGCGCTGGGCAGGTGGTCGGCGGCGCAGGCCAGGGCGTGGGCGAAGGCAGGTGCTCCATAGAAGGGGTGGCTGTCGGGGCCGCTCGTGACCGGCTGGCGGGAGGCGGCGGCGAGCCAGTCGTGGGCGCGCTGCCAGGGCCCGAGGCCGCTTGCGGCTCGCTCAATGTGCAAGAGCGCGATGCCGGGCGGCCCGTAGGCGAGGTGCTGCCGGTGTTCCTGGGGGACGAGAGGCCCCGTACCGGGGTCGGCAAGTTGGGTGGCGATGGCGTCAGCAAGAGCGAGTGTGGGGTGGTCAGTCACGACGGCCTCCCGTTAGTGCGGGCGGTCCAGGCCAGGGCGGTGGCACGCGCCAGGTAGAGGCACACCTCTTCCTCGGGGAAGTTGACCGCGACGTGCCGCACGAAGTGGACGTGCAGGAGGGAGGTGAGAACGTCGTCGACGGCGATGCCCCGGGCGTCCGGGCCCGGCAGATGCGTCCGGTACGCGGCGAGCGCCGCAACACGGTCTGCCCATCCCGACACGATGGCCTCCCCGCCCCGAACTTCGCGTAGCGCGGCCCAGTCGTGGGACGGGTTGGCGAGCCGTACAGCCTCGGCGAACTGCGGACGCGGAACAGGCGCGGGGGCTGTCGAGGGAATGTGGTCGGTCAGCCAGCGCATGGCGGCTTTGGTACTGCCGAGGAACGCGGAGGCGATGGCAACGGTATGGGCCGCCACCAGCGTTCGCTGACCGGGGCGCTCCGGCTGGGCGAGCTGGGCCATGACGGCGCACGAGTCCGCTCGGAACACGTCCTCGGCCCTCTCCCATGCGGCGTCGGAACCCCAGCGGCCCATCTCTCGGTAGGAGGTGGGGTAGCCCAGCTCGGACAGCAGGCCGGCGCTGCGCAGTTCGTCGGCCCAGGCGCTCACGGTGCGGGCAGTCCGGGTAAAGGCTTCTGGGTCCGGGAGGGCGATGCGTAGGCGGAGGTGCTGGTCCGGGTCGCGGAAGCGGATGAACCACCACGGTGGGTTGCCGAGCTGTTCGAGGAGGCCAGGGATGTGCTGGGAGAGCAGAGTGTCCTGGCGGCGGGAGTCTCCGTACAGGGCGGCGAGCAGCACTGAGGAGGTGGCGGGTGTCTGCACCTGGGCCGGAGACAGAGCGCGAACTTGAGTGGGAGCGGGCAGTGGCGGCCACGTCGGGGGACGGGACGCCTTGAGGGGTACTACGACCTCGTGAGCTCGCCCGCCGCACCAGCCGTAAGCCTCCGGTTCCGGGGCCTCGACGAGCACAGCCAGGTGCGTACGGTCGAGGTGCTGGCGCAGGATCGCCCGGTGGCCGGCCTCGTCGAGGTCGAGGAACAGGCGCCGGTCGTCCTCGACGAGTAGCACGCGGCGCGGCAGTCGCCGCCGGACCCGCCAGTCGATGAGGGCGGTGTCCCACTGGGCCCGGGGGCCAGTACGGCCGGGCAGTTCGGACGCCTCCAGCCGCCAGCGTGCCGGGGCCAGCACCGTACGCCCGTACCGCAGCCGCGGCAGGAACGGCATCGCTGCGGCGGCGCCCCAGCCGAACACGGTGACCTGTGCGCACTGAGCGCGGGAGAGCTCGGTGAGGAACCGCACCAGCGGTGGAGTGTGCGTGCGCAGGTTCAGCGCGTGCATCCCGACGGCCTCCACGCGGTGGCCGCGCTCGGGGACGGCGAGATACATGCGGCGGCCGTCGCACCCAACGGCCAGGTCCTCTGGGGTGAGGGCGGTGTCCTTCGGGCCGCGATGCTCCTGAAGGCTGATCACGGTGGGCAAGACCTGCGGGGCGCGGGTGACGTGAGCGCTTTCCGGGAGCAGCGGTGGGAAGGAGAGCTGGGCGGGCACGGTGTTTTTGTCCGCAGCCGGGAGGTCAGTCAGCTCTGTGGTGAGGGCCTTACGGCTGGCGGGGGACAGCACGTCGAGGAACCGGCCTGTCGAGACGCCCGCCCCGCGAGACACACTCACGACCTCCAACCGGAACTGCCCGCGCTGCAACTGCCCCAGGCTGGCCGCGTGCACCCGCACCCCTACCTCCAGGTGCGGCGGTATCCGGGGCTCATCGGACCCCACGTCCAGGGTGGCGATCAGGTCATCGGTGAGGACCACCTCATCGCGGCCGTCGAGCACGGCGGCCTGCGCCAGGCGAACGAGGGCGTCGTCCCGAGTGGAGATACGAGGCCGGCGTACGCCAGCGGGGGTGCCCGGGTAGCCGTCGGGGTAGCCCGTACCGCTGTCCGCGACAACCTCCGTGAGCGGCACCATCGTGCCGATGCCGTACCGCTCGTAGAAGCGCTGGTGGTACGCGTTCCACTCGGCGGTCCCGTACGGGCGGGTGCACACCCGCGTCAAGACGGAAGCGGCACGTTCGATCTCCTTGGCCACTTCCTCCGGCAGCACGATCTGCGCATCCAGTCGTAGGTCGTGAGCGATGGGGTGACGGCGCAGGCCGGGCACGAGAGCCCGCATCCGCGCCGCGACGCTTTCCCGGCCGCCGCGCGTGGCGCATTCCTCCAGGTCCACTCGGATCGCGCGCAGCTCATGCACCATCTCCGCGACCGGGGCGAGGCTTCCGGCGTCGCTCGCATCGAGCTGTCTGAGCAGGTGCCCGAGGGCGTCGGTCTCGGTGCTCGGCACGTGCAAATTCGTGATCAGCACCCGTCGCTGGATCAGCTCTGTCAGCAGGCGGCGCGCCTTCTCTATCCCGGCCTCGGGAAACTCCGCGCGGAGCTTGTCCGCGAGGGTGCCACAGCGGATCGGCGTCCGGGTTGCGGCGAGGACCGTGCGCATTGGTTCGGTCAGGGCCAGGGACGTCTCGACCGCGCGTCTCCGGTCGCCCTGGACATCGGACTGGAACGGCACGATGAGCCGGTCTCCCCGGTTTGTCGCGGTGCTGTTGGCGACGACGGTCAGCCGTTCGAGAAGGTCCGGGCACGGTTCCAGCCGTTCGATCACGGCAGACAGCCACTCTGCCCCCGCGCGGCCAAGCACCATGTGTCGGTCGCCCCAGGCCGCACGTGCCTGCGTCCCGAACTCCGAGGTGGTCACGCCGGCGAACAGGCCGAAGGGGGTCGCTCGATGCTGGGCCCGCAGCAGATAACGGGCTACGGACAGCGCCGTGCGCCGCACGTCCCGTGAGGCAGGACGCTCGGCCATGCACAAGGACCGCACGTGCGCGGCCAGAGCCGGGCTGGCGTGCTGAAGTGCCTCGGCCACGTCCTTGTCCGCCCAGACGGTACGCAACCACATCACACAGGCGGACGAACCGCGGGGCGAGCGGTCATCAAGGTCAGGGCAAGCAGGCACCGGCAGTGAAGGCCGGGCCACGGCGCGCACGAGAGCGGCAGAGCCGGTCCGAAACGCTGGGAGCGGAGCAACCATCGACTGCCTCCATAAGAGAGGGGACGGGCGGCCGGTGCCGTCGCGCCGAGACGCGACGGCACCAGGGCGGACAGAGCTGGGAAGCAGCTCAGGCGACGTTCGTGGTGCAGGCGCCGCAGGTGGATCCGCAGTTGTCGTCGGTCAGGTTGACCAGCCCAGCGGGATCGGCGACCTCGACGAGGGAGACGTCCAGGTCGAAGCCGTCGGTCGCCTCCGGCGGCTGCGGCCGTACCTGGGTGTGGCTGGGCACCACGGTGTTCCGTGTCATTTCTCTGACTCCTCTTGTGAGTAGTGGCGTCGGGGTTGTGTTGCCAGTCGCCTCCGGGTGTCATCACGCGGAGGTTTGCCAGGAGCCGGCCTCTCGGTCGGCTCCTGGAAGCCCGGCCAGAGGCGGCGGCGCTCATGGGCGCTGGCCTCACGCCGGGAGATCGTGAGCAGGGAGTCTGGTCAGGCCGGGGCTGACCGCTGCTCCAGCGAATAGGCCAGCGCATGGGACCTCATTGCTCCCCCTTGGCAGAGAGCTCGGCCCAGACCTCCTTGCCCCACGGACAGCGGCCCGAGCCGCAGAGGTCGTAGCTCCAGCGATCGGCCACAGCATCGATGAGAACCAGGCCGCGCCCGGACTCGGCGTCATCCTCGGCCCGGCCGCAAACAGGCAGTCGTGATGGTTCTCGGTCGAGGACCCCGATACGCAGCCGCGCCGCACTCGGCCAGCCGACGGTGAGCCGGATTTCCTGGCACGAGGTGTGCCTCACCGCGTTCGCCATCAGTTCTGTGACGATCAGCGCGGCGCTGTCGGCGAGGCTTTCGAGCTGCCACAGGCCGAGAACGGATTGGACGAGCTGGCGCCCGGCCTCGGCTGTGGACGGCTCGCATGGGACTGTCTGGCTATAGATGGCACGGTTGGCGGTGCTGCTGTGTTCCCGCTCACTGAGACTCGTCATTGGGGTAGAGCCCTCGCGTTGTCTCGGCGCCCGGGCCGCTCCCCATACGCATGGGGCGCGGACCAAGCCGTCAACAGCCGCCCGAACGGTGCTGCCGGGCGACCAACACCTAGACAACAACGTTCGGAGCCCCGCTGGTTAGGGCGATGGGCCAGTCACCCGGAAGAACCGCCTAGGGCGATTTGACCAGGCGATTACCTGGGGCCCGACCGGTGCGGGCGCTACCTTGCCTGGATGGACTCCACGCGCAACGCCGTTCTTGAGGCGTGGATGGCCGAACACGGTTACAGCTCCAACAGCCTCGCTGAGGCCGTGAACAGGTCCCTCGAACGTCTCACAGGCCGACCAGGTGGTCTCGACGGATCATCGATCCGCGACTGGAAGGCCGGCCGGGTCAAGTGGCCCAAGTCGGCTGCCCGCAGGGCTCTCGAAGACGTCGCGGGCCTGCCTGCCATCGCTTTAGGGTTCGTGCCACGGGGCCGGGCGCCGTCCGTCACCGCTCCACAGCAGCAGGAGGACCCCGATATGAAGCGCCGTACCCTTGTGGGCGGTATCGCTGCCGCAGCAGCCGCAGCGGCAGCCGCTCCGGGCGACACCTCACCGCGCCGGATCGGAATGAGCGACGTCGACCGTCTACAGAAGCGCTTCGCAGAGATCATCGCCAGCGACCACCGCCATGGCGGACAACTCGGTACCGAGCAGAAAGCCGCCGCGCTCGCCGACGAGGCACTGAACCTCCAGAACGCGGGCAGCGCCTCCCAGCGTGTACGCGGCCGCCTCTACGCCTCCGCGGCGGCGTTCCGTTCCTCGGCCATGTGGGCAGCCATCGACGGCCGCCGTTACGACGTCGCGAAGGCCCACATGCGTGAGGCCCAGGCCCTCGCCGAAATGTCCTGCGATCAGTCGATCAAGTTCCGCATCTGGAGGCACGCGGGAACGATGTACCGGCACATGGGCCGGCCCGCCGACGCGCTCGCCGCCAACGACGTCGCCCGCAATCTGAGTCTCACGCGCCGCGATCCCCTGTTCGCGTCCCTCGGTCTGGCCCGGCAGGGAGCCATTCACGGCACAGCGCAGGACAGAACCTCAACCCGCCGGGCGTTCGAGCAGGCCCAGGAAGCCATGCTGCGCGCCGACCTCGCGGACTACCGCCCCGTGTGGATGCTCGCCTTCTACGACCAGGCCGAACTGGACTCCCTAGCCCTGTCGGCATACCTGGCACTCGGCGACTATCCAGCAGCCGAGTACCACGCCCACCGCTGCCTGGCTGCCCTCCGCCCCCACATGGTGCGCTCCCGAGCCATCGCCACCACCAGGCTTGCGCACGCACAACTCGCCCAGGGAGCGGCCGACGCAGCCACAGCCACCGCCATGCACGTCACCGCCAGCGCCGCTACCCAGCACGCCCGAGTGGCGCGCATGCTGCAAGAGTTCGGTGCCGCTCTGCGCGCCACCGCACCGCACACCGCCACCGTGCAAACTTGGACCGAGCACGTCGCCACCTGGAGGACCACGGTATGACCACGGCGCCCACCATCGAACTGCGCACCTTCGACACGCTCGACGCCGTCCGCGGTGACCTCCTCGACGTGTACGCCGAGGTACGCGCACCCCTCCTCCACCTGCCGAACTACGCAGTCACCGCGTTCGGCGAGCGCCTGGACCGGCACAGCAGCGAGCCCGGGTTCACAGCCGTCCTCGCATACGCGAACGGGCAACCCGTCGGCTACGCCTACGCCAACAGCATCGAGCGCGGCGACCGCTACTGGCAGCGCACCAGCCCGGAGCCGGCAGAGAAGTACACCGAACACCCGATCATCGCCCTGAAGGAGATCGGCGTCCGTCCGGCCTGGCGTAAGACCGGCACCGCCCGCCGCATCCACGACGCCCTCCTCGCCGACCGCGACGAGCCGTACGTCACGCTCATGGTCAACCCGGCCGCCGGCGACGGAAAGGTTCATGCGCTCTACGAGTCGTGGGGGTACGCGGGCATCGGGCAGAGCCAGCCGTCACCGGCGTCGCCGGTGCTCACTGTGATGATCCGAGCCAACCGCTGATGTCACGGTCACACTCGCGCAAGGAAGGGTGATTCTCATTGAGCAGGCAGGCGCATTGCGCGCGATGCGTAGGTGGACGCACGGTGAGGCGCCCGTCGTCACAAGCCGGATCAAGCATCACACGGCATCCACGGGCATGTATTCCGACCCACTCCGAAAGCTGAGCGCCGCGATGCCCATGACTGCGCCCCCGCCCCGGGTGCGCAGTCATGTCCGTACGACAGAACCTCAGCCCGCCGCCGGGGCCTGAGCCCCCTCCCCCGCTTCTTCGTCGAGGTCGTCGTCGAACAGCGGCGGCTGCGGCGGGTCCTTCGGCAACCGTACGGCGACCAGCGCGCCCACGGCGACCAGTGCGGCCGTCACCCACACCGCGGCCCGGTACGGGGCCGGGCCGGTGCCGCCGGTGCCGTGGCCGCCGATCACGCCCGCGCAGACGGCGATGCCGAGGGCGCCGCCCAGGGTGCGCAGGATCTGGAAGAGGCCCATCGCGCGGCCCATGTCGGGCGGCGCGACGTCCTCGAAGCCGGCGAGCTGGACGGTGAGCACGGCCGTGCCGAGCACCAGGCCGATGGCGAACATCAGGCCGCGTACCAGCCAGGCGTTGTCCGCGGCGCCCGGTACGGCGAGGGCGGCGAAGACGACCGCGGCGAGCAGCAGCGCGGGCACCACGAGGCGGCGCGGGCCGATGCGCGGCAGCAGCCGGTCGACGACCTGGGAGGCGAGCATCAGGCCGATCGCTTCCGGGAAGACGCTCAGGCCGGCGTCGAGGGCCGAGGCGCCCAGGGCCGCCTGGTAGAGCAGCGGGAAGACGAAGAGCACGCCCATCAGGCCGGCGGCGGTGAGCACGGCGAGTGCGGAGGCCGTGCCGTACGCCCGGCCGGCCAGCAGGCGGAGTTTCAGCAGTGGCTCCGGTGTACGGAGCTGGTGGAGGACGGCGGCCACCGCCAGCGCCACGCCGAGTACGGCGGCGGCCGCGACGGCGGGCTGTGTCCAGCCGTGCGAGGGCCCGAACCCGAGCGCGTACGTGAGCAGTCCGAGGCCCGGGGTGGCGAGCCAGAATCCGGCGCGGTCGAACGGCCCCGGTACGCCCTCGACGTGCTCGCGCAGTCCGAGGACGCCGAGCAGGACGGCGGCGGCGCCGATCGGCACGTTCACGAAGAACAGCCAGTGCCAGGAGAGGTGCTGGGTGAGGAAGCCGCCCAGCGGTGGGCCGAGCGCGGGCATCAGGGCCGTCGGCACGATGAGGACCTTGCCCAGCTTGGCCCGTTCGTGCGGCGGGAACGCGCGGAACAGCAGGGTCATGCCGGCCGGGGTGAGCAGGCCGCCCGCCAGGCCCTGCACCGCCCGCGCCACGACCAGCGCGGACAGGCCGGGGGCCAGGCCGCAGGCGGCCGAGGCGGTGGTGAAGACGGCGAGCGCGCCGAGGAAGACGCGTTTGGTGCCGTAGCGGTCGCCGAGCCAGCCGGCGACCGGCAGGGCCAGTGCGAGGGCGACGAGGAAGGCCGTCTCGACGGTGTTGGCCGCCGAGACGGGCTGTCCGAAGTCGCCCGCGATGGTGAACAGGGCGGGGTTGACGATGGTCGAGTCGAGGCCGTTCATGCACATGGCGGCCGTGTAGACGAGGACGACGGCGGTTCTCGGGTTCAGCCGGGTCCGGGTCGTCGGTTCGGTGGTGGTCATCGGGTCACGCCTCCAGTTCGGTGAGGCGGGCGGCCACCACGCGTGCGATGTGCGCGATCGGCTCGGGCAAGGTCATGTCCTTGTGGGAGCACTCGATGTTCGTGTTGTCGATCCGGCCGGTGACGTAGGGCGTCCAGGTGTCGGGGGTGAGGGTGTCGTCGATGGTGTCCACGACGGCCCGGAAGAAGAGCACGTCGCCCCGGAAGACGCGGTGGTCGTAGGCCCGTACGAGGTCGTTGGTGTTGAGGTAGATGGCGCCGAGCGCCTTGATGGTGTCGGTGGACAGGGTGGAGAGCGGGCTGCCCTCGCGTTGCAGGACCTCCACCACGTTGGCGGTGGTCAGTGGCTTGCCTTCCAGACTGTCGGGACCGTAGCCGCCCATGGTGAGGAGGGATTCGAGCGCTTCGGCCTCGTCCGGTACGGGCAGGCCGCGGAAGCCCTCGGCCGGGTAGGCGTCGAGGATGGCGAGGAGTTCGACCTCGTGGCCCTCGTCCTGGAGGTGGGTGGCCATGGCGTGCGCGATGATGCCGCCGGTGGACCAGCCGAGCAGCCGGTACGGGCCTTCGGGCTGCACCTCGCGGACACGTGCGGCGTAGTGGGCGGCCAGCTCTTCCAGGGTGGCGGGCAGCGGCTGGTCCGCGGTGGCGGCGCCGACGCCCTGGGCCTGGAGGCCGTAGATCGGCACGTCGGCCGGCAGGTGGCGGATGAGTCCGGCGTAGCACCAGCTCAGGCCGCCCGCCGGGTGGACGCAGTGGATGGGGGTCCGGCCGCCTTCGGCGCTTCGGGCGGCCGGGCGCAGCGGGAGCAGCACGTCGAGTGGGTCGTCGTGGCGTACGGCGTCCAGGGCGGCGTCGAGGGCCGCGACGGTCGGCGACTGGAAGACCGTACCGATGGACACCTCGGTGCCGAGCACGGCCTTGACGCGGCCGGCCAGCCGGACCGCGAGCAGCGAGTGCCCGCCGAGGTCGAAGAAGTTGTCCTCGACGCCGACCCGGTCCAGGCCCAGCACCTCGGCGAAGACCGAGCAGAGCAGTTCCTCGCGCGGGGTGCGGGGCGGGCGGCCGGTGGCGGCCGGGCGGTCGGGCGCCGGCAGGGCCTTGCGGTCCAGTTTGCCGTTGTTGGTCAGCGGCAGCCGGTCGAGGAGGACGACGGCGGACGGGACCATGTGGGTAGGTAGTTCGGCGGCGGTGTGGTCGCGCAGGGCGGCGGGGTCGGGCGCCTGGTCCGCGGCGGGCACGGCGTAGGCGACGAGCCGCTTGTCGCCGGGGGTGTCCTCCCGCACGACGACGGCGGTGTCCGCGACGGCGGGGTGCGCGGCGAGCACCGCCTCGATCTCGCCCAGCTCGATGCGGAAGCCGCGCAGTTTGACCTGCTGGTCGGCGCGGCCGAAGTACTCCAGGGCGCCGTCGGTACGGCGCCGGGCGAGGTCGCCGGAGCGGTACATCCGGCTGCCCTCCTCACCGAAGAGGTGGGCGTACGGGTCGGCGACGAAGCGGGTGGCGGTCAGCTCCTCGCGCCCCAGGTAGCCGCGGGCCAGGCCCTCGCCCGCGACGTACATCTCGCCGGTGACGCCGGGCGGTACGGGCTGGAGCCGGTCGTCGAGGACGTAGACGCGCAGGTCGGGGATGTTGACGCCGATGGTGCTGGAGGTGGCGCCGGCGGCGGTGGCGCGGTCGAGCGGGAAGTAGGAGACGTGCACGGTGGTCTCGGTGATGCCGTACATGTTGACCAGGACCGGCGCGTCGTCGGCGTGCCGGTCGTACCAGTCGCCGAGCCGCCCCAGCTCCAGCGCCTCGCCGCCGAAGACCACGTACCGCAGCGCGAGTTCCGCGCCGTCGCTCTCGCGGTCGGCGGCGGCGAGCTGGTAGAAGGCCGACGGGGTCTGGTTGAGGACGGTGACCCGCTCGGTGGCCAGCAGCTGCCGGAAGGCGTGCGGGTCGCGGCTGGTCAGGTGCGGTACGACGACGACCTTGCCGCCGTACAGCAGCGCGCCCCACAGTTCCCAGACGGAGAAGTCGAAGGCGTAGGAGTGGAACAGCGTCCAGACGTCGTCGGGGCCGAAGCCGAACCAGTGGTCGGTGGCGGTGAACAGGCGGGTGACGTTGTGGTGGGTGACGACGACGCCCTTGGGGCGGCCGGTGGAGCCCGAGGTGTAGATGACGTACGCGGCGTCGTCGGGGCGCAGCGGCCGGGTGCGGTCGGTCTGGGTCAGCGGGCCGGCGTCGTATCCGTCGGCCGCGCCGCCGTCCACGGTGATCAGCGGCAGGGTGTGGGCCGGGAGCCGGGGTGCGGTCGCCGTGTCGGTGATCAGGGCGGCCGGGGCGGCGTCGTCGAGCATGTAGGCGAGGCGGTCGGCCGGGTAGTCCGGGTCGAGCGGCAGGTAGGCGGCTCCGGCGAGGGAGACCGCGAGCAGGCCGGTGACCAGGTCGACGGAGCGCGGCAGGGCGAGCGCGACGATCGAGCCGGGGCCGATGCCGCGGGCGGCGAGCAGCCGGGCCAGGCGGTGGGCACGGGCGGAGAGTTCGGCGTAGCCGAGGGACTGCCCCGCGCAGCTGACCGCCGTGCGTCCGGGGTGGCGGGCCGCCGCGGCCTCGTAGACCTCGGGGAGCGTGGTCGCGGGGTGGACGGTGAGGGGTTCGGCGGGGGTGTTCCACGCGACGAGGGCGCGGTGGCGTTCCTCGTCGCCGAGCAGCGGCAGCAGGCCGAGGGGGGTGTCCGGCGCGTCGGCGGCCGCGGTGAGCAGCCGGGCCAGGCGGTCGGCGAGGCCCTGTACGGTCGCGCGGTCGAAGAGGTCGGTACGGAACTCGAAGAAGCCGCCGATGCCGCCGCCGGGCTGCTCGCCCGCGTTGAGGGTGAGGTCGAACTTGGCCGTGCCGGACGGCACGGCCGTCATCCGGGCGGTGGCCTGCGGGCCCAGCGCGAACGCGGCGTCCGGTACGGACTGCCAGGCCAGCATCGTCTGGAACAGGGGGTGCCGGGCGAGCGAGCGCCGTGGGTTCAGCTCCTCGACGAGGTGGTCGAAGGGCAGCGTGTCGTGCTCGTACGCGGCGAGGGTGGTGGCCCGTACGCGCTCCAGGAGCGTGCGGAAGGCGGGGTCGCCGGAGGTGTCGGTGCGCAGTACGACGGTGTTGGTGAAGAAGCCGACGAGGGCGGCGGTGGCGTCGTCGGCGCGGCCGGCGACGGGGGTGCCGAGGGGGATGTCGGTGCCGCAGCCGTGCCGGGTGAGGAGGGCGGCGAGGCCGGCCTGCACGGTCATGAAGACGCTGGTGCCGGTGGTCCGGGCGAGGCGCTGGAGGGCGGCGTGGGCCGTGGCGTCGAGGGTGAAGGGGACGGTGTCGCCCGCGTGCGAGGCGACGGCCGGGCGCGGCCGGTCGGTGGGCAGTTCGAGCTGGTCGGGCAGGCCGGCGAGGGCCTGCCTCCAGTGTGCGAGCTGGGCGGCGGCGAGCGGGGTGGGTTCGGCGGGCGTGCCGAGGAGCTGCTGCTGCCGGGCGGCGTGGTCGGCGTACTGGAAGGGCAGCGGCGTGAACTCCGGTGCCCGGCCCGCGTGTCTGGCGGTGTAGGCGGTGGCGAGGTCGCGGGCCAGGGGTGTGGTGGAGGCGCCGTCACCGGCTATGTGGTGCAGCAGCAGGAGCAGGGTGTGGCGGTCCGTGCCGTCGCTGAACAGCGTGGCGCGGAGCGGGGGTTCGGCGTCCAGGTCGAAGCAGTGGCGTACGGCCTGGGTGAGGTCGTCACCGCCGGGCCCGGCGAGATGCAGTTCCGGCTGCGACAACGGATGGTCCGCCGGAAGAATCCGCTGGCAGGGCTGCTCCTCCCCGCCGTTGTCAGTGGTCGGGTATACCGTTCTGAGTGTCTCGTGGCGAGCGGTCAGGTCGCGCAGGGCGAGCTGGAGCGCGCCACGGTCGACCGGCCCGTCGACGCGCAGCACGAGCGGGATGTTGTAGGTGGGGCTGGGGCCTTCGAGCCGGTGGAGGAACCAGAGGCGCTGCTGGGCGGGCGAGAGGGGGAGGTGTCCGGTGCGGGGTACGGGAGTCACGGGCAGGGCCGCGGACGGCTTGCCGTCGGTGCCGGTGCCGGGGTCGCCGTCCGCGGGTGCGGCGGAGTGGACGAGTGCGGCGAGCGCGGCCGGGGTGGGGTTGCGGAAGACGTCCGCGGTGCTCACGGGCGCCTGGAAGATCTCCCGCATACGCGCGGCCAGGCGGGCGGCCAGCAGCGAGTGACCGCCCAGGTCGAAGAACCCGGCGTCCGCCGGGGGGCTGGTGTCCAGTGAGAGGAGGTCGGCCAGCAGACCGCTGATGATGTCGGTGTGCGGGCTGCCGGTGCCGGCGGAGTCCGTACCGCCGAGCCCGGCGCCGGAACCGGTTCCGGCACGGCCCGGACCGGCGCCGGTGCCGTCGGCTCCGCCGTCACCGGAGCCGGGGACGCCCGGCGCGGGGTCCGGGAGGGCGCGGTGGTCCAGCTTGTCGTTGGCGGTGCGCGGCAGCGCGGCGAGCAGCGTCACGGTGGCCGGGACCATGTGCGCGGGCAGGGTGGCGGCGAGGTGCGCGCGGAGGGTGGCGGGGGTGGGGGCCGAGGTGGGAGCTGGGCTGAGGGCAGGGGTGGAAGCTGGGCTGAGGGCAGGAGTGGAAGCTGGGCTGAGGGCAGGGGTGGGGGTGGGCGGGGCGGGGGCGGGGGCCCCGGGAGAAGTGGCGGAGACAGCGTCCCCGGCCTCCGCGCCGTCGGCGTCCGCCCTCAGCACCGCGTACGCCAGCAGCCGCTTGCCCTGCGGGGTGTCACGGGCGATCACCGCGGCCTGGGCGACGGCCGGGTGCTGGGCGAGGGTGGCCTGGATCTCGCCGAGTTCGATGCGGAAGCCGCGGATCTTGACCTGGTCGTCGCTGCGGCCCAGGAACTCGACCGTGCCGTCCGCCCGGCGCCGTACGAGGTCCCCGGTGCGGTACATCCGGCTGCCGGGCGCGCCGTGCAGCGCGCCGTACGGGTCGGCGACGAAGCGTTCGGCGCTCAGGTCGGGCCGTCCGAGGTAGCCGCGGGCCAGGCAGGCGCCCGCCACGTACAGTTCGCCGGTCGCGCCGTCCGGCGTGGGCCGCAGGCAGGCGTCCAGGACGTAGGCCCGGGAGCCGCGCACCGGCCGCCCCTCGGCAGCCGCGCCACCGGTCCCCCTGGCGTCGGTCGCACCGCCGCCGATGCCACCGTCACCGATCTCGCCGCCCCCGGCCTCCGGCGCGGTCCAGTAGTACGCGTCGACGGTGGTCTCCGTCGGCCCGTAGAGGTTGACCGCGTGCAGCCCCGCGGTCGTGGTCAGCCGCTCCCACAGCGGTACGGGTACGGCCTCGCCGCCGACGACGATCACGGCCGGGCGGTGCCGTCCGTCCTCCAGCAGCCCCTCGGCTAGGAGGGCCTCGGCGTAGGACGGGGTGACGTCGAGGTAGTCGATGCGGTGCTCGTCCACGTACCGGGCGAGGGCGGCGGGGTCGCGGTAGGCGGTGTCGTCGAGGAGGTGCAGTTCGTGTCCGTGGACCATCCACAGCACCGGGTCCCAGGACGCGTCGAAGGCGAACGAGGCGCTGTGCGCGACACGCAGCCGTTCCCGGCCGGTCCGGGCGACGGCGGGGGCGACATGGTCGCTGCCGTGCCCGGCGTACAGGTTGGCGAGCGAGGCGTGGCTGACGACGACGCCCTTGGGGCGCCCGGTGGAGCCGGAGGTGTGGATGACGTAGGCGGCGTTGCCGGGTGCGACCGGCACGGCGGGCGCGCTGTCGGGCTGCGCGGCGAGCGCGTCGGCGGTGGCGGTGTCGTCCAGCGCGAGGACGGGCAGTCCGTGCGCGGGGAGCGCGGCCAGCGTCGCGGTGGTGCCGACGACGCACACCGGGCGGGCGTCTTCGAGGACGGCCAGGGTCCGGGCGGCCGGGTGGCCGAGGTCGAGGGGCTGGCAGACGCCGCCCGCCTTCAGGACGGCGAGCAGCGACGTCATCATGCCGGTGCCGCGTGGCAGGGCGAGGGCGACGGGGCGTTCCGGGCCCGCGCCGCGGCCGGTCAGCAGGTGGGCCAGGCGGTTGGCGGCGGCGTCCAGTTCGGCGAAGGTGAGCGCGGTGCCGCCGCTGCGGACGGCCACGGCGTGCGGGGTGCGGGCGGCCTGTGCGGCGAAGTACGCGGGCAGGGTGCGGCCGGCGGGCGGTTCGTCGCGTCCGGTGGTGGCCCGGCGTACGGCGTCGGCGTCCAGCAGGTCGATGGTGCCCACGGGCCGGTGCGGGTCGGTCAGCAGGAGGTCGGCGAGCCCGCCGAGGTAGCGCAGGAACGTTTCCCGGTGCCGGTCGAGTTCGTCCGCCGCGTACCGTGCGGTGTGTGCGTCGAGGCTGATGCGCAGCCCGCCGTCCGCGTCGGGCGAGGCGGTGACGGCGAGGTCCTCGACGGGGCCCGCGGCGAGGTTGTGGACCGTGCCGGGCAGGCCGGCGAAATCGAGGTCGCCGTCGAACGGCTTGATGTTGACCATGGGCCCGGTCAGCGGCGTGGCGGCCGAGGAGAGCGCGAGGTCGCGGCGGATGTCGGCCTGCGGGTAGCGCTGGTGGCGGCGTACCGCACGCATTTCGAGGACGATGCGGCGCAGCAGTACGGCGCCGGTGTCCCCGGGGCGCACGGCGATGCGCAGGGGCAGGACGTTGACGGTCATGGCCGGGGTGCGCAGGGCGGCGGGGCCGCGGCGGTTGGTCAGCGGCAGGCCGAGCACGATGTCCTCGGTGCCGGTGAGGCGGTGCAGATGGCCGGCGGTCGCGGCGATGACCAGTTCCGCCCAGGTCGCCTTGACCGCTTCGGCGGCCCGGGTGAGACGGTCCAGGGTGGCGGCGGGCAGATCGGTACGGGTGCGGAGGACGTCACCGGCGGCGATGGCGTCGGCGAGCGAGGCTGCGGTGACCGGGGCTCCGGTCACCGGGGCTGCGGTCACCGGGGCTGCGGTCACCGGGGCTCCGGAGGCACGTGCCGCGCGGGTGCCGGCCGTGCCGCTCGCCAGGACCACCGGTTCCGGCCGCCCGGCCATCCTCTCGGCCCAGAATTCCCGGTCGGCGGTGTACTGCTCGCTCTCCAGGTACCGCGTCTCCTCCTCGACCAGCTCACGCAGCGGCGCGAACCGGGTGGCCGCGGGCTCCTGCCCGGTGGCGAGGGCGGTGTAGAGCTCGGCGACGCGGCTGCCGACGAGTTGCAGGGCGTAGGCGTCGACGGCGATGTGGTGCACCCGCTGGTACCACCAGTAACGGTCGTCGGCGACGCGGAAGAGAGCCTGGGTGATGAGCTGTCCGGCCTCGCCGAGGTCGGCGGCGCGGGTGAGGTCGGTGTGCATCCAGTCGCGGGCGGCCTCTTCGGCGGGCCGGCCGGCGTCGCGCAGGTCGATGCGGTGCAGCAGCCGTTCCGGGTCCGGCGGTACGACGCGCTGGCTCGGCTCGCCGTCCGTCTCGCTCACACACACGCCGAGCGTCTCGGCCTCCGTGACCGTACGCAGCAGGGCGCGCTCGAACAGCGTCTCGTCCAGGGGGCCCTGGATCTCGACGACGTCCGCCGTGTTGAGTGCCGGGCTCTTGGGATTGATTTGACCCGCGTAATGGATGCCGGCCTGCGCGGTGAGCAGAGGGAATCCGGCGGGCCCGGCGGGACGCGGTGTTCCCGGCGCGGGAGCGCTGGGGCGCGACAGTGCCGCGGGGACTGCCTGGTCGACCGGACGCTGATGCATGTGTGTGACAACTCCCAGGGAGGAAACCGAGCTTCGCGGGCCGGCCGGCAGCCCGCGCACAAACTTAGGGAAGCCTAAGTTATTTTTACTCTTCTGCGGTGCCGCCGACCGCCACCGGCACCGGTCACCGAGCCCGAAGAGGAGACGATGACGTCCGCCCCCGCCCCCACCCCCGGCCCCGCCGCGCTCGCCGCCGTCAAGGACGCCGTGCGCCGGCACATCAAAGGTAAAGACACCGTCCTGACCGGCCTCAGCCGCCGTATCCACGGCTGTCCCGAGACAGCCTTTACCGAACACCACGCGGCTTCCTGGTGCGCCGGGCTGCTGCGCGAGCACGGCTTCGAGGTGACCGCGCCCGCCCACGGCCTGGACACCGCGTTCACCGCCACCACCGGTACCGGTCCGGTCACGGTGGCCATCGCCTGCGAGTACGACGCCCTGCCGGACCTCGGCCACGCCTGCGGCCACAACCTGATCGCCGCGGCCGGTGTCGGCGCGGCGCTGGGCCTGGCTCCGTACGCGGCGGAACTGGGCCTGACGGTCCGGGTCGTGGGCACGCCGGCCGAGGAGCGCGGCGCGGGCAAGGCGCTGCTGCTGGAGGCGGGCGCGTTCGACGGGGTGGACGCGGCGATGATGGTGCACCCGTGCCCGTTCGAGATGTCCGACTTCCGGTCCTTCGCGCTCGGCACGCTGTCCGTCACGTACACCGGCCGCACCGCCCACCCCAGCCTGAACCCGCACGAGGGCCGCAACGCGGCCGACGCCCTGACCGTGGCCCAGGTCGCCCTGGGTCTGCTGCGCC
Organism: Streptomyces paromomycinus; assembly: GCF_003865155.1. Taxonomy (NCBI): domain Bacteria; kingdom Bacillati; phylum Actinomycetota; class Actinomycetes; order Kitasatosporales; family Streptomycetaceae; genus Streptomyces; species Streptomyces paromomycinus. Next base: position 2,592,209 of record NZ_BHZD01000001.1, read on the forward strand.
AGCAACTGCCGCCGCAGTGGCGGGTGCACGGCGTCACGACCTCGGCCGGCTCCGCGCCGAACGCGATACCCGACCGCGCGACGGCCGAGTACGAGATCCGTGCCGAGGCCGCCGAGGACCTGCGCGAGCTGCGGGAGCGCGTCGAGGCGTGCTTCCGGGCCGGTGCGCTGGCGACCGGCTGCGAGGTGACGCTGGAGCGCCCGGAGCCCGACTACCTGGACTTCCGCGGCGACCCTGAGCTGATCGCCCTGTGGGGCGCCAACGCGCGCGCCCTGGGCCGTCCCGAGCCGGTCGAGCGCGGGCCCTTCGCCTGTACGGACATGGGCAACGTGTCCCATGTGGTGCCCGCCATCCACCCCGTGCTGGACATCAGCGGGGGCGCCTGCGGGCCGCACGAGCCGGAGTTCGCGGAGGCGGCGGTGTCGCCGCAGGCCATGCAGGCCCTGCTCGACGGAGCGGTGGGCCTGGCCTGGACGGCGGCGGACTTCGCGTACACCAGGAACCACGGCACGGCCGGGGCATGACGGAATGCCGGTGGCGCCCCGAGGGGTGCCACCGGCACCGCAGCGGCCTCCCGGCCGCTCCGGCTCAGGACTTGGTCAGCGCCTTGCTGATGTCGTTCATGACGACATCGCTGGCCAGCGGCCCGCCGCGGGTGGACCAGACGGAGCCGTTGACCGTCACCACGTGGCCCTTCTTCACCGCGCCCAGCTCCTTGTAGGCGGGCTTGGTCTGGACGTCCTTGAGGGCCTTCTCGCCGTCGGAGGTGAGGGTGGACAGGAACAGCCAGTCGCCGTCGATCTCGTCGATCTTCTCCAGGCTGAGCGACGGGGCGTGCGCGTTGCCGTCCTTGTTCTGGTTGGCGGGCCGCTGCAGGCCCATCTCCAGGGCGACGCCGCTGGCGAACTGCTTCTTCTCCATCCAGCTCGGCCCGTCCGGGTTCCAGCGCACGATGGAGACGGCGGCGCTCTTGTTCGCGCCCAGCTTCTCGCCCGCCGCCTTGGCGGCCGCCTCGTGGTCGGCGATGACCTTGTTGGCGTCGTTCAGCTTGTTGACGGCGTTGCCGATGCCGCGGAAGGACATCTTCCAGTCGTCGGTGGGCGCCATCGTCACCAGGGTGGCGGGGGTGATCTCACGCAGCTGCTTGAGCACCTGCTCGTCCTGCATGTCACCGGCGAGGATCAGGTCGGGCTTGGCCGCGACCACCTTGTCCATGACGGGCTTGAGCAGGCCGCCGACGATGTCGATGCCCTTGACCTTGTCCTTCAGGTAGGCGGGCGGCTCGTCCAGGCCCTGGCCGTTGGTGATGCCCACCGGCTTGATCTTCAGCGCGAGGACCGCGTCCAGGTCCTCCTGGGTCAGCGTGACGATCCGCTGCGGGTTCGCGGGCACCTCGACGACCTTGCCGGTGGCGTCCTTGACCGTACGGGTGCCGCCGGACGCCGCCGCGTCCTTGCCGCCCTTGTCCTTGGCGTCCGCGCCGGAGTCCGCGCCGCAGCCGGTCAGCAGCAGTGCCGCGGCACCGAGGGCGGCGACGGCCGAGGCGGTACGGCGTCGGGCGGTGAGAAGTGGGCGGCGGGACACGGTCATCGGGGGCTCCGGGTTTCAATGAACACGACGTGACGAGGCGTGCGTACGGCTGCCGCGGCAGCCGCACTTCCGCCGATTAGCGTTAAGGTTAGCCTTACCTTATGACAAATAGGCAAGAGGTGTGACCTCTGGCCCCGGGGAAAGGCCGGCTTCAGTGGAACTCCGCGTCGAGCAGCTCACCGCCGGATACGCCGGTCACCCGGTCGTCGACCGGGTCGACCTGACGGTGGAGTCGGGTCAGGTGGTGGCGGTGGTCGGGCCCAACGGCTGCGGCAAGTCCACACTGCTGCGCTGCATGGCGCGCCTGCACGAGCCCGCGTCCGGCCAGGTCTTCGCGGGCGACGCCGACGTGTGGCGGCTCAAGCAGCGGGAGGCGGCCCACCGGATCGCCCTGCTCCCCCAGTCCCCGCAGGCGCCCGAGGCGGTCACCGTGGCGGGCCTCGTACGGTACGGACGCCACCCGCACCAGGGCCTGTTCCGCCAGTGGTCCCGCGAGGACGAACGGGCCGTGACCCGCGCCCTGGAGGCGACCGGCACCACCGGTCTGGCCGACCGCCGCCTCGACCAGCTCTCCGGCGGCCAGCGCCAGCGCTGCTGGCTGGCCATGGCACTCGCCCAGGAGACCCCGGTCGTGCTGCTCGACGAACCGACCAGCGCCCTGGACATCGGCCACGCCGTGGAGGTGCTGGACCTGGTCCGCGAGGTCGCGGCGGCCGGGCGGACCATCGTCATGGTCGTCCACGACCTCGCGGCGGCGGCCCGCTACGCCGACACGGTCGTCGCCATGCGGGCGGGCCGGGTGGTCGCCGCCGGCCCGCCGCGCGAGATCATCGACGCGCCGCTGGTGAAGGAGCTGTACGGCGTCGACGCGGAGATCCTGGCCGCACCGTCCGACGGCGCGCCGGTGGTCGTACCGACGGCCCGCGCGGCGGCGGAGTCCGTACGCACCTGAAAGCTCCCGGAACGCACCGGAACGCACCGGGAAGGCCCCCGTAACGCAACGCAAGAGTGCGGTGCCCCCGTCCCACGACGGGGGCACCGCACTCCCGGCTTGTGCCGCCTCAGGCGACCCGCGCCGCCTCGGACGACCCGTGCCACCTCAGGCGATGATCTTCTCCAGGTCGTCCACGACCTGCCCGACGTCCGGCAGCGCGAGGCTGGCGAGCTGCGCCTGCCGCATCCGGGCGGCGATGCCGCGGTTGTCCAGGATCTCCCGGCACACGGCGGCGACGGCCTCCGGCGCGGTGTCGGTCAGGTGCCGGCCGAGGCCCAGTTCCTGCACCCGCTGGGCGTTGGGCAGTTGGTCGCCGAAGTTCGGCAGCACCGCCATGGGCGTGCCCGTGCGCACCGCTTCCCTGACGCTGTTGTAACCGCCGTGGGTGAGGAACAGATCGGCGCACTCCAGCAGCAGCGGCTGCGCGAGACGGTCCGTCAGGCGGACGTGCGGCGCGGGCTCCGCGCCGGCCGGAGTGATGCCGCCGGTCGCCACCACGGCCGTGCAGTCCAGCTGGGACAGAGCCGCCACGATGGTGCCCAGCTGCTCGGCCGGGTCGGTCATCCCCACCGGCAGCGGGGCGCCCTCCGGCAGCACCTCGCGGAACATCGGCAGCGCCGTGCCCACCGCGGCGAACACCAGGGGCCGGTCGGTGGGCAGTTCGGCCACCCAGCCGGGCAGCCCGGCGGTGCGGTCCACGACGGTGGTCTGGCGGTAGGCCAGCACCGTCGTGGGGAAGCGGGCGAAGGAGAACGCGGCGGGCAGGTAGTCGAAGCGGCCGTGCGGGTAGAGCGATCCGGCCTTCTCCTGTACGGGCAACTCCAGTCGCTCGCGCAGCTTGTTGAGCCCCGGCAGCAGGGTTTCCGGGTCGAGCATGTTGACCGTACCCGCGGGAATGGGCAGTTGCGGGATGCCGAGGCGTTCGGCGAGCAGGCACGCGCCGAAGTCCATGCCGTCCCGGATGATGACGTCCGGGCGTACGGTGCCGACCAGTTCGGCGAGTACCTCGTGACTCTCGACGGCCATGTCGCCCATGAGCCGGTCGAGCAGCATGCGCATGTGCCGGTCCTCGTCGGACATGCCGTCCGCGTCTGCCGCCTCGTCGGCGTTCTCCTGCAGCCCGGACCCGAAGTCGATCCGGGGCAGGCAGGTTTCCACCGTGACCGGGTCGGCGGCGAAGACGGGGGCCACTTCGGGCGTCGTGGCCACCGTGACGGCGTGGCCGGCCCCGGCCAGCGCGCGGGCCAGCGGCAGCAGGGCTCTGCCGTGCGACGGAGAGCCGGTCGCGGTGCACAGGACGCGCATGGGTTCCTCTTCTCTGGGCGTTCTCTGGCGGAGGCGGTGCGATCACCGTAAGAAGCCCCGAAAAGAGGTGTCAAAGGAAGGTGACGACATACGACGACATTGAGTCATCCGGCATGAACAGGCCGCCGAGCGGGCAGGGCCCGGCCCATGATCCACCACGCCGCTCCCGTACCGGGCACCGGGTGCGCGCAAGATGCGATCAGCTTCCGGCCGCCCCACGATGGGATCACGCAGGCGCTGCGGCGCACGCCCGGCAGGAAGGCGGACAACCGACGTGGAGCACATCGAGGACCGCTCGGCGCCGTCCGGCACCGGCGACGCGGCCGGGGCCGGCTCCCCGGTCGAGGCCGCACGCTCGTGCCTGACCCACTCCGCCGTCTGCCTGATGTCCGCGGCCTCCGTCCGCGCCCAGCTGGGCGCGGACGACACGGCGTGGGTGCGCTTCGCCGCCCACTGGGACGACCTGGGCGAGGACCGGTACGCGGCCGAGCAGGGCACCCGCAGGCTGCGCCGGTACGGCCAGTTCTCCCTCACCCCGGCCACCGGCGAACTCGTCCAGCTGTCCCATACGCCGTTCGTGCAGCCGAAGGACACCAACCCGCTGTACGAGACGGTGGACCGGCACTTCGAGCCGCTGACCGACGCGTTCGTCGCCGATCCGCTGCTGCGGCCGCTGTTCACCCTGCTGGGGCAGGCGGCGGCCGCCCTGGACGACGCCGGGCGGTGGATCGTCAAGGTGCACCCTTTCCGGGTCGTCGCGACGGCCGACGACGCGGGCGACCCCACCCCGGAGGGCCGCCACAAGGACGGCGTCACGCTGGTGTCGTCCCTCCTCGTCGACCGTGACAACGCCACCGGCGGTCAGAGCAGCGTCTACACCCACGACGGGCGGGAACTGCTGTCCACCACCCTGTACCGGCCGGGCAGCCTGCTGCTGTCGGACGACCGGGACTCGCTGCACTGCGTCTCCCCGATCCGGCCGATGGACCGGTCGCGGCCCGCGTACCGCGACGTACTGGTGACCACGCTCACCGCCGTGCGGTGACATCCGGGGGAGCTGCTCGGCGTCCCGTCACTGCGACTTGGGGGGACTGCTCGGCGTTCCGTCCCCGCAATTCCGGTGGGCCGCTCGGCGCCCCGTCCCCGCAATTCCGATGGGCCGCTCGGCGCCCCGTCACTGCGACTCCGACGGGCCGCTCGGCGTCCGTCCCCGCAACTTTCGTCCGTCGTGAAATGAACGATGTTTCCGGGGTACTCGTGGCGCGTGTTCTTCATCAAACCCCCCGGCGTGTACGCGCCCCAGGAAGACACCGGAATGCTGGCCGCAGCCCTCCGGCGCGAGACCCTGCGGGCGGGTGCCGAGGTGCTGGACGTGGGCGCGGGCAGCGGTGCCCTGGCGGTCGCCGCGGCCCGGCACGGGGCCGGGCGGGTCACCGCGACGGACGCGGCGTTCGCCGCCGTGCTCACCACCCGGTTGAACGCCTGGTTCGCCGGGCACGCGAGCCGGGTGCGCGCACACCGGGGCGACCTGCTGCGCCCCGTGGCCGGGCGCCGCTTCGACCTGGTCATGGCGAACCCGCCGTACGTTCCCTGCCCGGCACCCGTACTGCCGCGCGGCGGCCGGGCGCGGGCGTGGGACGCCGGGCCGGACGGGCGCGCCGTACTGGACCGGCTGTGCGCCCAGGTACCGGCGCTGCTCGCCCCGGGCGGTGTGCTGCTGCTCGTGCACTCGCAGCTCTGCGCCCCCGGCCGGACCGTGGACCTGCTGACGGGCGCCGGGCTGGAGACCTCGGTCACCGACCGGAGGTTCATCCCCTTCGGGCCCGTGATGCGGCAGCGCGCCCCGTGGCTGGAGGCCCAGGGACTGATCGCCCCGGGCCAGGACAAGGAAGAGCTGGTGGTGGTCCGTGCGCAGCGACCCGAGTGAGCAGGAGCGTGCATCCGTACCGGAGCGGGCGGAGTGGGCGGAGCGGGCGCCCAAGGAGGCGCGCCGGGTCGTCCAGGACCCCGGTGGCCCGGTGCTCGTCGAAGGTCCGGTCGAAGTGGAGTCGGACGACGGGACCGTGGCCCGTTCGGACCGCCCGTTCGTCGCTCTGTGCATGTGCCGCCGCAGCCGGACCTACCCGTGGTGCGACACCAGTCACCGAGGCCGCAAGCGGCCCCCGGCCGCGCGTACGGCCGGGGACGCGTCAGAGCGCGGCGAACAGTGAGGACTCGCCCGCCTGCCAGGCGCTGAGCAGGTGCTCGCCCAGCCGGTCCTCCAGCAGTTCGGTGGCCCCGATGCCGAACGCGACGTCCGGGGCGAGCGCGGGCTCCTCCCGGAGCAGCCCCTTCACCACTTGGTGGCGCACCACCTGTTCGTGCACGGCGTCCGCCTCGACGTGCTCGGCGTAGAAGTGCACGGCCGCGGGGCCGGCTTCCAGCCGCTCCAGCGCCTGCGCGAGGCGGCGGGAACCGGGCGACGAGGTGATCTCGACCCAGGCGAAGTGGCCGATCAGAGCGCCCCGGTGCACACGGTGCAGCCCGAAGAGCGACATCAGGTTGTTGACGGCGAGCATCTGCCGTGAGCAGGCGCCCAAATAGCGGCCGTACGCACGGTCCAGGCCGAGGTCGTCCATCAGGTCGGCGAAGAGCCGGGAGTGCACCCGCTCGGCACGGCCCGCCCCGAACTCGTCGTACTCCACCGCCATCATCCCGGCCTTGGCCTGGCCCCACAGGCGCGGCACGACCCACAGGTGGGGGTCGGCCTCCTTGAGATGGTAGAGGGACCGCTGGGCCGCGTACTCCCGCAGATGCCAGTGCTCGCCCTTGTCGCGCAGGAAGTGCGAGACGCCGTCCCCGTCCGCCGGCTCCACCAGCAGGTCGTCGAGCAGCGCGTCCACGTCCGCACGCTCGGGGACGTCGGCGCGCAGCGCGTCGAGGAAGGCGTGCTCCAGGGCGGCCCGGAAACGCAGCAGTTCCGGATCCCACTCCCAGGTGTCGGGCACGGCGTCGAAGCCGCGGTAGTGCAGCTCGTAGCAGAGGGCGAGGGCGAGGTGCAGGTCGTCGCCGTACGGGTCCGACGCCGCCGCCGTACGGCTGTCCGGCAGCCGTACGGTGCCGGGCGGCTGCTCCAGTGCGGAGACGACCGCCGCCGACAGGTCTCCGCGGGCCGGGGGGCGTTTCACGTCGCGGTCCTTCCCTTCACCCGTCCGAGGGACGGTGTGCCGTGTGGCTCACGAGTGCCCCCGGCGCTCCCGGGGAAACGCCGTGGCCTGGCGGTACGGGGGCGGGCGGGCGCCGGACGGGTGCCCGTCAGCCGGGGTCCGTCGGCCGGACGGGGGTGTCGGCCGCGGCTGCGGTACGGTCCCGTCCCCGCGGCTCTCCCGGCTTCGGCCGCCCCGGCTTCCCCTCCCGCCCCGGCTTTCCCTGCCGCCACGCATTCTTCCGGCCCCCCGGCTTCCGTGCTCGCGCCTTGCTCTCCGAGTTCTGCGTGCCCTCCGCGCTCTCCGTGCTCTCAGCGCTCTCAGCGCTCTCCGCGTTCTTCGGGGCGTCCGGTTCCCCTTCCCCGAAGTGGGTCAGCTCGTGCAGCAGCTGCTTCATCTCCACGAGCAGCTCGCCGCTCGCCGCGGCGGCCGGCGGGTCGCGCTGCTCACGGAAGTCGTCCGAGAGTCCGTCGTACAGCTCCTGCGCCCGCGCACGCGCCCGGCGGTAGCGCTCCCCCGCCTCCGCCCGCTCGCTGTCCGCCATCAGGTCCTCCTCGGCCCGGCACAGCGTCGCGGCCTCGTCCGCGAGGTCGGCGTAGCGCCGCAGGAACGCGGCGCCGGGCGCGGTCAGCCGGGCCTTCTCCCCCGCCGTGCCGGCCAGCGTGCGGGTGATGGCCGAGAGGTGGGCGACCGCCCGCTCCCACACCACGTCGGCCTTCTCGGGCGGTGGCGGGGGCGGTCCGGTACGGCGCAGCCGGAAGCCGGGGTTGAAGCGGGAGCTTTCGGCGTTCCACTCGCGGGCGCTGGCCAGGGCCCGCAACACCTGGCCGAGGCGGCGCGCGCGGTCGTGCCAGCCCGCCGCGTCCGTGGCGCTCCACTCCTCGTCCCGCAGGCCCTCGGCCATGATCCGCAGCAGCTCGGCGCTCTCCCGGGGCAGCCGCCGCAGCTGGTCGTGGACGTTGCGCAGGTGCACCGGCGGGAGGATCAGCGCGTTGACGGCGATGCCGATGACCGCCCCGATCGCGGTCTCCATGAGCCGGTGCCCGACCTCGGTCAGCGAGTAGGCGCCGTAAGTGATGACGAACAGGGCGGTGGTCGCGCCGTAGATGCCCTGGGCGCCCAGTCTGCGGTGGGTGCCGACCAGCGTCATCACCGGCAGCACGATGAGCATGGCACCCAGCGTGCTGCCGTCGGTCACGGCCATCGCCGCGGAGGCCAGCAGGGCGCCGAGCACGATCACCACGAGCTGCTGGAGTCCGGAGCGCAGCGAGCGGTAGACGGTGGCGTCGACCAGCGCCAGCGCGGTCCACGGGGCCATCAGGGCCAGCGGCGCGTTCAGCCACCAGCCGGTCAGCGCCCAGGCCGTGACCGCGGCACCGGCCGCTTTCAGCGACTGGACGACGGTGTCCCGCTCCGGCCCGGACCCCCGGACCGCGCCACGCACCGTGCGGCCGACCGCGGCCACTTCCCACCACACCCACCGCCACCCGGCCGTGCCGCTCGCCTCCGCCAACTCCGCCTCCCGGCTCACTTTCCCGTGCGGGTCGGGTCCGCCGCGGTCACCGGGGGCCCGGCGCGCTGGGTACCCATGATCGTCCGGGCTAGTCGCGGCGGCGCCCCACCGGCGTCCACCTGTGCGGGCCGACGCGGGCACGGGCGTACGGGCCGGGCCGGAAGCGGAGCCCGGGCGGCAGCCGGCGCCGGCGCAGCGGACAGCGCCGGCACAGCGGCGGGAGCCGGATGCCGCCGGGCACCGCACCGCCTTCGAACACCCCTGCCGTTCCGTCTGCCGCACGGGTGATCCCGGGCACCCGTAGGGGTGGTCGCACCGTCCGCGGCGCTTCGCAACCGTCCATGCGCGCCTTGACTGGATGCGCGCTCTTCCCCGCACCCCCCGCCCCGTACCTCATCTCCCCCTCCTCCCCTCCTCCCCCATGGAAGCCTCACCCTGATGCGTATCCGTTCCGCAGTCGTCACAGCGCTCGCCGCGGCCGGCGCGGCCGCCCTCGCCCCGCAGCCCGCCGCCGCGAACTCGGCGTCCAGCCCGACGATCTCCTCCCTCACCGAGTCCGAGGTCGTCGGGCTGCTGCGCATTCCGCTGAGCGAGTCCAACGTCGCGGCGGTCCTGGGCCTCGTCGAGACGGCAGCCCGGCCGCTGAACATGGAGAAGGGCGCCTCGCTCACCGGGAAGTGACAGCCCGGGGGCAGCCACTCCCAGGGCGCACGCACGTACGAGCCGCTGCGCGCGTGTGCGCCCCCGTCTGCGCCTGCCCGCCCCTTCGCCCCGACGGCACCGTGGAGTACAGAACCGGTACCCCGGACTCCGACGAGGAGAGCGAAGTGATCCACATCAGCGAGACGCTCATGCTGCAGACGGTCGAGGAGTTCCTCACCGCGGAGGAGATCTCCCGGCTGGTCAAGATCATGGACAGCGAGGCGGCCGGCTGGCGGCCCCGCCACCAGGCCGAGGTCCTCAAGGCCCCGGCCACCGCCCAGGAGGTTCTGGCCGACGCCACCCAGCGGGCGCTGCCCGCGATCCGGCGCAGTATGCCGTCCATCGCCGGGTCCGGTCATTGGGGTTACACCGAACTCGCCGTGGGCGAGAGCGTACCCACCCACCTCGACGGGATCACCAGCCCGCGGACGCCGCCCCGGCGCATCGGCCGGATCGGCGTGACGATCGCGGACGCGGCGGAAGGCGGCCGGTTCTACATCGAGACGACGTCGGACTCCGCCCCCTGGACCGACACCCTGCTGGGCGCGGCCGACGGGTACGAGCCGGACACGCCGCTGACCCGCAGCCTGCCGCACGGCCCCGCCGCCCACGAGGACACCCCGCAGTGGCTGAGCGCGCCGCGCAAGAGCCGGTGGCTGACCGACGCCGGACCGGGGGTGGCCGTCGCGTACGGCGCGCAGGTCATCCACGGCGTCACACCGGTGCTCCGCGGCCGGGTACGCAAGTTCGTCACCGACCTCGTGGACACAGCGACGGCCTGACGCCGTACGGTGAGGCCCCCCTCACACCCTCACCTCACCCGCCTCACCCGCCTCACCCGCCTCACCCGCCTCACCCGCCTCACCCCGCGGAACGATGGCGGTGCTGGCCCCGGTTGCTCTGCGCGTGCCGTGCGGCGGGCGGCGGTGCGGTCGCGAGGTCGAGCTGGCGTACGAACTGGTGGAAGCAGAGCAGGACGGTCAGCGGCGGGAGGCCCGCCACGGCGATGCCCGCCGGGGACGGGTGCACCTTGGCGATGCAGAGCAGCGTGGCCACGGCGGCGAAGAAGATCACGACGGCCCAGGAGTGCAGCGTACGGCGCCGGTAGGCGCGGGCACGCAGGATGGACAGCGTGGCCACGACCCAGGGGCCGTAGATCAGCAGGGGCCACAGCCCCGCGATGCCCGACGGCGCGACGCCGTCCGCGATCGCGCGCAGCGACGGGTAGGAGGCCACCGCGCCCAGCGCGGCGACGGCGATCGCGATCACCGCCGTCATCAGGACGGACGACGCGCTGAGCAGACGCCGCCAGGACCAGCCGACGGGCCCTGCGGCGTTGTCCGCGGGGGCGCCGGAGACCGGTGCGGCACGGTCGGCCGGGTCCGCCGGGCCGAACGCGGCCTCGTCCGCGGAGCATTCGGCCGAGACGGCGTGGAAGACCGCCATCCCGGGGTGGTGGACGACGCCGCCAGGGCGGTGGGCGACGCCGTCGTCCGAGCGGTACGCGAAGTCGTCGTCCGGGTCCGAGCGGTACCCGACGGCGTCGTCCGGGTCCGAGCGGTACCCGACGGCGTCGTCCGGGTCCAAGTGGTACGCGATGTCGTCGGTGCGGAAGACGGCCCCGGGAGAGCGGAACGACTCTTCGGTGTCCGGGAAAGAGGTCCCGGGGTGGAAAACGGACTCGGCGCCCGGGAACCCGACATCGCCGACGGGGAACCCGGCGTCGCCGGCCGCAAAGACGGCCTCGGCCGCCGGGAACACCGGGTCACCGGCGGGGAACACGGCCGCCGGGCCGCCCGCCACCGGGGGCTGTTCGGCGGTGGTGTCCCACAGCTCCGCCAGCTCGTGGCCCAGTTCCTCCACGACGGCGGCGTCCCACCCGTCGTCGGCCATCTCCCGGCCCAGGTACCCGTCGCGCGGGTGGTACGGGTGGTGCGGGTGATGCAGGTGATGCGGGTGATGCGGGTACGGAATGCCGCCGGGGAAGGCGACGGGCTCCTCCGTGCTCTGGCGTGGCAACCGGTGCCGGCCGGTACCGGGAGGCACGGGGACCCGCGGGGTGTCGTTCACAACAGCTCTCACAGGAATCGGTGGTGGCCGGTGGGGAAGGGGCCGGCCGACGCGCCGCCCGGCAGGGGCGGCGGGCGCCGGAGGGGCCGTTACCGGCCGTCCTTGATGCCGTCGAGGGCGGCCAGCAGCTGTTCCAGCAGGTCGCCGGTGTATTCCAGCCGCACGCGCTGCCCGGGGCGCAGCAGGTGGACGTCGGGACGGACGTCGGGCGCGCTGCGGGGCACGGTCGAGCTCAGCTGCCAGGAGCCGAGCTGGCGCGTGGGGGAAACAATCGTCTCAGTCATATGTCGTCAACGAACGCGCCTCACAGCGGGTGACTGCGGCATACGGGCGAATGAGAATTAAGATAACTAATTCCTCATAACGGTGCTTCGCCGACGGAACCGGGAGCAGCCGCACCGGCACGAGTGGAACAGACCGGGCAGTGTACGGCGGCCCCATCGGACCGCCCCACCGAGGCGCGTCACTGACCAGCGACAACACCATAAAGGGAGAGTCGCGAACAAAGAGTCAAATTCCCCGGCAATCCCGGCACTTTCTCTGTGTCGGCCCTACGGCCTTCACCGGAACACCACGCTTTCCGCACCTCTCCACCCATCAGCCCGCTCCGCTCCAGCGCCTCGAACAGGCGCCGCTGCACCGGCCGGGCGGTCCCGGCCGTGAAGGGGCCGCCGAGCGGGGACAGCACAGCGAGCGTGTACTGAGCGTGACGGTGCCCGACGGCGTGGGGGGCGCCGGTCCGGCGGGACAGCGTGCCACCGATGTGCCGGGGCCGCCCATCTCCAGCAGCGTCTTGACCGGCGGGTCGTTGTGGACGGAGGCGGGCTCGGTCTGCGGCAGGTCACCACGGGTGTCCAGCAGGCGCGGTCCTACCTCGCGCAGCGGTGCCGCCAGGCGCTCCCCCTAGGCGGCGTAGCCGTATGTGCGGGACAGCAGTCCGAGGCCGCCACCGGCAGGCCGTGGGCGGCAGCGAACTCCACGGCCGGACGTACGTCCTCGGCGCGGCAGGCGCCGACGATGTCATCGGGCCGGTGACGGGCTCCGAACTGGAAGCCGGTGCGCTCCTCGTCGTACCCGTCATCCCCCGCCCCCCTCCGCCACGTCCTCGACATCCTCCATATCCACCGCACCCGTACCGGACACATCTGCACCGGACGCATCTGCACCGGACACACCGGCACCAGACACACCGGCACCAGACGTACCCGGCTCACCGACCCGCCCCCGCAACACCCGCTCGGTGTGCTGATCCATGGGAAAGAACAGCTCGATCGCCAGCTCCGAGAGCGTGACATCGGCCGGTGCGCCGAACGTGGCGATGCTGCTGAACATCGCCAGTTCCCCGTACGGAGTCCGGAAGCGCATCGGCACCACCGCTTCGCGCGGTCCGCGCTCCTGCGGCGGCGCCGGGGCCTCGTGCGCGGGCACCTCGTAGGCGCTGACCTCGTCGTACAGGGCCCTCAGCGTGGGATCGCCGGTGGTGTGCGCCTGCTGGGCCAGCCCACCGAGCAGGTACGCGCGCACGTCCCCGTAGCCGACCGCGTGCGCCGGGAGGCCCTCGGGGTGCAGGGCCAGCCGCATCACGTTCGGCGTGGGCGCCAGCAGTTCCGGCGGGGCGACGTCGAGCATGACGCCCATCGCCCGGTTGGCGCGCACCACGTTCCACAGCCGGTCGACGACGACCGCCGGGTACGGCTCGTGCCCCTCCAACAGCATGTCCACCGCCGACCGCACGGCGCGCATCTCCACGCCGTCCAGCGGGCGTTCGCGGTAGACGGGCGCATAGCCCGCGGCCATCAGCAGGCTGTTGCGCTCGCGCAGCGGTACGTCCAGATGGTGGGCCAGGTGCAGCACCATCTTCTGACTGGGCCGGGCGCGCCCGGTCTCCACACAGGACAGATGCCGCGACGAGGTGTCCGCACGCAGAGCCAGCTCCAGCTGACTGAACTTCCGCCGCAGCCTCCACTCACGCAACAGCACACCGACCCGCGGCAGTTGATCAACTCCCATCCGGCGGACCCTACCGACACTCCCGCGGACCGGCCATGACCTCGGAGGTCAAGCCCCCGCCCCCGTACGCACAAACCCACCTCCGCACTCCCGACCGCCACCCCACACCCTCCCTCCCCGCCTCCCTTCCGCCAACCCCTCTCCACCACGCACACGACCCGCTAAGGTCACCATCGAACACGCCGCCAACCGGCGGCTTGCGCAGCACAGTTGACAGGGGCGGGCGGCAATGGTGATCGGCATGGCGGACGACGAAGAACCCCGCGGCCTGTTCGACGACTTCGGGGCCTTCCGCACTCCGACGACAGCGGACCTCACCGCCGTACTGACGGACGGCCTCGTCACCCCCGACGCGAACGTCCTGCTCAACCTCTACCGCTACACCGAGCAGGCACGCACCGACCTCCTGGACGCGCTCGGCGCTCTCGGCGACCGCCTCTGGGTTCCGCACCAGGCACTCGTGGAGTTCTGGCGCAACCGCGAGAGCACCATCTCCGACGCCCGGTCGACCAGCGCGAAAGCCGCCCAGGAGATGACCGTGCACGCGCAGCAGGCGGTGCAGGCACTGCGTACCTGGGCCAACCGTGTGGCATTGAGCGACGAGGAGATCGAGCAGCTACGGGACCGGCTGAACGGGACCTTCGACGAGGTACGGCAGAAGATCACCGAGGTCGGCGAGGGCGAATGGCAGCACATCAGCCACGACACCAGCGCCGACCCGGTGATCACCAGGCTGGAGCAGGTACTGGCCCGCCGGGTCGGGAGGCCGTTCACGACCGAAGAGACCCCCGAACTGATCGCTCTGGGGCGCCAACGGGTCGGAGACCGCGTCCCGCCCGGGTACATGGACGCCAAGAAGGACGGCGACGGCGCGGTCGGCGACTCCTTCGTATGGGAACAGCTGCTGCGCGAGGCGTCCCGGCGCCGGTGCGACGTCCTGTTCGTGACCGCGGACGCGAAGGAGGACTGGTGGCGCAAGGAACGCGGCAACAACCGCGGCCCCCGCCCCGAGCTGACCACCGAACTCCGGTCCCGTTGCGGCAGCCGGCTGTTCCTGCTCTCCCCCAAGCAGTTCCTCGAAGTCGCCGCGCCCGTCCTGCGCCTGAGCCTCCAGGACGGTTCGGTCGAGGACATCGAGCGCGTCGAGCGCATCGAGGCCGAGGACACGCACGGCGGATGGACCGCCGCGGCCCTCGAAGAGCTCTTCCGCGGGCTGTCGTACGAAGGTTACGGCGACCGGGTCGCCGTCATCCGCCACGCAGCCGAGACGGACGGCCATGTCGAGGCCGCGGCGGTCTACGACATCTGCGCCTACGACGACGACCGCAGCCTGCGGGGCTTCACCAAGCCGGTCAAACGCATCAGCGGCAACCTGCACGAACGCGGCCTCATCCCGGACACCGCGGTCCCGGTCCTCACCACCGAGTACCAGAACGGCCCGGGCCGCGCCTCCGGCTTCCGCGTCCACCCCCGCCTCGTGCCTCTTCTGAACGACGCTACGGACGACGAGTCGTAACCCTCACCCTTTTCCGAACCGGCCAGGCACCCCCACCAGAAGACGGAAGGCCCGGCCGGCCCGGCCGCTGTACTGCCGCGGACGGGCCGGCCGGTCCCGATCACCGCCCCGACTCAGCCGTCAATCTTGACCTCGCCGTGCAGCCCCTCGGCGTCAACGCCCGGGTACATGCTCAGCGTGCCGTCGGCCCAGCGCACCACGACGTCGTTGGGCCGCTCGTTGGCGACGAAGGCACCGGCACCGACCACCGCGGCGTGCAGCCAGTCGGACCGCTGCGGCCGGATCTGCGTCTCACCGTGCAGGCCCTCGGAGTTCACGCCCGGGTAGACGGTGGCCTCACCGTCCGCCCAGCGCACCAACAGGTCCGCGGTCTTCATGCCGCTGAACTCACCCGCGGTGACCTGCGCGGCATGCTTCCACGTGCCGTTCCTCTGCACCAGCGTCTTCTCGGCGGCCGGCTGCACGCCGTTGGTGTCCAGGTCGGGGTGGAGCGTGACCTGGCCGTCGTCCCAGACGACCACGAGGTCGTCGCGCTGCGCGTTGGCCGTGAAGCGGCCCGCGGTGATCTGCGCGGCGTGGCCCCACGCCTTGTCGTTGGCCGGGGCGAGCTGCTTCTCGCCGTGGAAACCGTTCTTGTCCACGTGGGTGTACTGGGTCAGCTCCCCGTCGCTCCAGCGCACCACGAGCCCGTCCGAGCCGTTGCCGAAGCTGGCCCCCGTGATCCCCTCCGCGAAGCTCCAAGCACTCTTCTTCCCACCGACACCGGGCGCCACGAGCTGGTGTTCGGCGGAGAAAGGCCGCTTGGGATCCTTGCCGTCCGAGCCCTCGTAGAGGGTCACCTCGGCGTCACTCCAACGCACCAGCATGTCCATGTGCCGGGCGCCACCCGCCGAACCACCGGTGAAGTACCCCGTGGCGATGTGCGTGGCCTTGCCCCACGGCGCGGAGGCACCGACACCGGCGACCGGCTTCACAACGGACGCCTGGGAACCACCCACCGCAGGCGCTCCACCAGCGGCCTGCGCCGGAGCGGCCCCAACCACCGCACCACCGGCCACCGCCACCGCGGTCACTGCCGTCGTCAACGCCCTGCGAACACGTATGCTGTCCATTTTTCCTATTCCTGACATCACGAATGAAGGTATGAGGGGCGACATCGCTTTTCCCCGGGGCGACTGAATTTCTGCACAGTCCGAGCCGACAAGTTCGGGTGCACGGCAACCGGTGGTCGAGACCCGTGGCGTCCACGCGGTCTGCCCAGACCATAGAAGTGGACAACTCCCGCAGAGCGCACCCCTTTCGGGGAGGCAGCGGAGCACTTCGGCAAGTTCAGGACCATAGCCCGCACTCCCCGCACATTCCCCTACTCGGCTCGGCCATCGGGCTCTTTCCGCACATCCTCAGGCCCCGCAGATCCCGCAAAATCACCCGCAGTTGGCGAAGTTGCAGACTCCGTCCCAGCCCGCGCGACCGCCGGGCCGACGATCACGGCCGCCGGGGAGAGCCGGCCAACAGGCCCGCTGAGCAGGCACGTGCTGGCCCACGGCCTCGGCGCGGCGCCCTCCCGAGGGCGAGGTGGACGGCAGTCGGCCCACGAAAGGCGAAGTAAAGCCTATGTAAGCTATGCGCCCGCCTCTCAGTCGGGCCCGGACGAAGCTCGCGCAACTGTCGAAGCGCACGTTCCGTGCATCCATAGGCCACCGGACGTGTGGTCACTTCCGCTCTCCCATTCCAGTGCTCACCCCGGGCCGCCCGGACCGCGGTGGACTGGTACCTGAAGCGCCTGGAACTCCTGCCAGCGATTGAATGATGGACAAGAAAGAGTTGACCGGATGAAACAGAGACGGTTTTCGCCGAGGGCCGGACGGCCCCTCGGTGACGGTTTCCGCTCCCAGCGGGGCGCATTCTCGCGGCGTGGCGCTTGTGCGACGTTACTGTCCGCGTCTTTGGTGACAGGGCTGCTCGGGGCGGGCCCTGCCCATGCCACTCCTCCCGATCAGGATGACCTGATCTCGATGCGGGAGCAGCTGGTTGAAGCCTGGACCGAAGGTGGCGCCGGCATCAAGGCGGCGGCCGAGCAGGCGCTGCTGGGCACGGACGAGGACATCCAGAGGTTCTTCACCGAGAAGGACGCCCTGGAGTTCGACGACAACTACATAGCTGCCAGCAAGATCCTCGGCGCTTCAGGACCTGCGGTACGCGAGAAGGCCAAGGCCGCCCTGAAGGCCAGCAAGCGGGACAACCCAGAGCCCCTGCGTACGTTCTTGCGGGACGGTTGGCAGGCGCCGCTGCATCAGGACAACGAGGTCGAGACCTCGCGGGTCATCAACTTCGGCGGCTACGGGGTCAAAGAGGCCGGCAAGGCCGCGCTGAAGGGCGGCCCGGAGGCCGTCAGCACGTTCCTGGACAAGGGGCAGTACGCGGCGCGCCGGCAGGACAACGAGGTCGAGGTCTCGGCGCTGATCAACTCCGGTGGCCCGGCGGTCAAGGCGGCCGGCAAGGTGGCGCTGAAGGGCACCGCCGAGGACATCGCCGAGTTCCTGGAGATCGGGCAGTTCACCGCCCGGGCCCGCGACCAGGAGCACGCCACCATCGCCGAGCTGGCCGAACAGGCCACCCTGGCCGGCAAGCGGGCCGCCGACGAAACGGACCGGGCCAAGGACGCCGCCGACCGCGCCATCAAGGCGTCCGAAGCCGCCAAGGAGGCCGCCGCCGAGGCGGCCAAGCAGACCGAACTGGCCAAGAAGGACTCCAAACTCGCAGCGGTCAGGGCCAAGCAGGCCGCCGACGCGGCCCGGGGAGCTGCCGCAGCCGCCCAGCACGCCATCGGCGCGGCCAACGCCGCCAACCGCGCGGCCCGCATCGCCGCCATGGCCGCCGCCCAGACCGCCGCGGCCGCCACCAACGCGGCCAACGCCGCCAACGACGCCCTCAACGCCTCCATCGCCGCCGCCTCCGACGCCGGCAAGGCCGGGCACGCCCGGGACATGGCCAAGAAGGCGCACGACGCGGCCAAGATGGCCCGTAACTCCGTCGAAGCCGCCAAGAAGGCCAGCGCGGCCTCGCGTGAATCCGGCAACGCCGCCAAAGCAGCTTTGAGCGCCAGCGACAACGCCGACTCCGCGGCCGACTCCGCCGAGCGCGCCAACCGCTTCGCAGACGAGGCCGGCGTTCACTCCGGCGAGGCCCGCAACGCCGCGATCGAGGCGCGCCGGCACGCGAACGAGTCGCGGCGTGCGGCCAACGCCGCCCAGGCGCTGGCCAACCGCTCTGCCAACGCCGCCGACGAGGCACGCGCCGCCGCGGAGTCCGCGGCCAACCACGCCGAGAAGGCCGCCCTGGCAGCCGACGAGGCCGCCAAGCACGCGGGCGAGGCCGCCGACGCCGCCGCGGAGGCCACCAAGCACGCCAAGGCCGCCGAGGAGGCCGCCAAGGCATCGGACGCCGCAGCCGCGGCCGCCAAGAAGGTCTTCGACATCGCCCGCGCCACCGAGGCCGAAGACCTGGCGACCCGTACCGCCGCCGCCATCGAAGAGGCCAGGTCCAGCAAGGCTCAGATCGCCGAGCTGACCTCCGCCTCGGCAGCCGCCGCGGTCGACGCCAAGTCGCTGGACGCCACCGCCGCCGAACTGTCCGCCGAAGCCGCCAAGCCCGACGCCGACACCAAGGCTCTGGTGGCCAAGGGCCGGGCGCTGGCGATGAAGGCGCTGAAGTTGCGCGGACCCTGGAGCCAGGAGGCGGCCACCCGGGCGCTGTCCGGCGCCGACGAGGATGTGCTGGAGTACCTGCGCAGCGGGTGGCAGAAGGCCGGGCTGGAGGAGATCCGCGAGCGGGTCTTCCAGCTGAGTACCCAGAGCGAGTACGAGGTGGTGCGCACCGCTGCCGCCGCGGCCCTGAAGGGCTCGGACCAGCAGATCCGGGACTTCTACACCACCGGTCAGTACGAGGTGGCCGTCACCGACCTGACGGTGCGCGTCTCGCAGATCAACAATGCCGGCGGGCCGGGTGTGAAGGAGGCGTCCAAGGCGGCGCTGAAGGACGGGCGCGGCAAGGTGCTGGCCGCCTTCATCACCACCGGCCAGTACGCCGCCCAGCACTCCGACGAAGAGGTCGCCGCCTCCAAGCTGGTCAACACCGGCGGCCCGGAGGTCAAGGCTGCCGCCAAGGTCGCCCTCGCGGGTCCGGCGGAGGAGGTGCACGACTTCGTCCAGCTCGGCCAGTACATGGCCGACCGCAAGGACCAGCTCGCCGCCACCCACATCGCCCAGGTCCAGCGCCTGGTCGCCGAAGCGTCCATCGTCGCCGCCGAGGCCCAGCGCAACCGCTGGATCGCCGCCGGCGCCGCCGCCAAGGCCAACGACGCCTCCGACCAGGCCGACAAGGCCGCCGACGAGGCCAGGAAGAACGCCAAACTCGCGGACGGGTACCGCATCGACGCCGACAAGGCCGCCGACAGCGCCGAAGCCAGCGCCGCCCAGGCCGCAAAATCCGCCAAGGTCGCCCGCAACGCCGCCGACAACGCCCAGCGCGACGCCGCCGACGCCGAACGCTCAGCAGCACAGGCCGAATTCTCCGCCAACTACGCCCGAAACTCGGCAAAGTTCGCGGACGACGCCGCTGCCGATGCCCGGGAGTCCGCGCTGGAAGCCGGAAAGAGCGCCGAGGAGGCTTCCTCCCTGGCTTCCCAGGCTTGGACGGAGGTGAAGAAGAAGCGAGAGGCCGAAGAGGCCGAGGCGCGCCGCAAGGCGGAAGAAGAGCGCAAGCGGAAGGAGAAGGAGCAGTCCGAGCAGAAGATCTGCTACGAACACCCCACCCATGAACTCGCCGTCCTGCCCTGCCTGGCCGCCGGCGGCAAGCTCAAGCAGGTCGAGCCCAACCCCATCGTCTCCGCCATCGTATGGGAACTCGCCGACATCGACACGGCCCTGAACTGCGTCAAGGACCCCAATCTCGCCGACTGCGGCTCCTTCCTCATAGGCGTCACCCCCTGGGGCAAGGGCGTCAAACTTGCCGGTAAGTTCGCCGTCAAGTTCGGTGGCAAAGTGGTCGAAAAGGTCGCCAAGAAAGTACGTAAATGGACGGGGCGCGGATGCAAATGCTTCCTCGCCGGCACCAAAGTACTCATGGGTGACAACTCGACGAAGAACATAGAGACGGTGCGGAAGGGTGATCTCGTCACGGCCACGGATCCCATGAGCGGCAAGACGGCTCCCCGCAGAGTGACCGCAGCGATCGTCACCGACCACGACAAGCGCTTCAATCGCCTCACCATGGCCACCCCCCGTGGCCGGGCCGACCTGACGGCTACGAGTGACCACCCTTTCTGGTCGCCCTCGCACCATGGGTGGCTCAAAGCCACTGAACTGCGGAAGGGAATGACTCTCCGGTCAGTCGACGGGTCCTCGGTCAAGGTGATCGACAACAACCCGTTCGCCGGACACGCTCGCACCTACAACCTGACCGTGGACGACTTGCACACGTACTATGTGCTTGCCGGGAAGACGTCGATTCTGGTACACAACAGCGCCGACCCTGCATCGTTCGAGAATCTCATCCCTGAGGACAAGCCCGACTGGTTCAAGCCGATCGCGCCCGGCACCGTTTTGATTCGATCCGGCAATTACGCATACGTGGTGCTCGAAAGCGGCGAACTGGTCATCGGCAAGAGAACCGCAGGCCACGTCAGCTTGGCCAAGGGAGGTACGGTGCTGGCTGCGGGAGAGTTCAAGACCAAGGGTGGAAAAATTGTCTACCTGGACAATAAGTCCGGCCATTACCGACCGTACGGAGAGAACGCACAGAAGGCTGCCGTAGAGGCCTTCAATAGAAATGGACTTCACTCCGATGGAAAATACATCGCCGCATGGGAAGCACCCCACTGCTGACCCGGTCGAAGCGCTGAGAAATTGCGCCCTGGCGCTCACAAAGAGGGCTCGCGAGTCATGCGGAACCGAGGCTCTCGAACCAGACCTCGAACGCGCACTCGAAATACTCCGAACGGCCCCGGAAATGAGGGAAGAACTTGAAACGGAGCTGATTTCCCTCATCGACCCGGCCAGGGAAGGCATCGTCGAGCTGGTGGCTTTCACCATGCACGAGTTGCGGTGGCCTCGAATAGAGCAGGAAATCAGGGGAAGGCTCACCGAGAACCCTGGGAACGTCAGCAACATCCGGCTGTACGAAGCGATGCTGGACGCTTTCTCCGACTCATGGAGCGACCGCGACCTCTATGGGCGATTCAGCAGCAGCCAGTGAAGCGTCACCGTGAGGCGGAAAACGAAGCCAGCTACCGCCTCGCGATGGCAGGCTGATCATCTACACCGTTGTGGCCCCGCCGATACCGATCGGCGGGGCCACAATGAGGTTGGGCGAAGTTCGGCCAGGGCAGAGTCCCGGGTGTCCGGGCAGCCGCGCCGATCACTCACCAGCCCCGCACGATCAAAAACAGTCATCCACTCCCCCATGCTCACCTTCCTCATCCGGCAGCGCAACCATCGTCGCAGTCAAGGGCACCGGCGAATAAATCACCGCTTTCGGCTGCCCGAACTAATCCCCGGAATCAGCCATCGCCGTGAACACAGCCATCTCCCGGCCGTGGCACGACAAGCGCGTGATACGGCGAAGCGCAGGTCAGCGGCCCTGTTCGACAGGCTCAGGAATCGCCACGCACGCCATATGACGCGTGACCGGCCAGGTCCTCCAACAACGCATCTGCCACCAATTCCTCGACCACCGCGGCCCCATGCTCCGCCATGACCACGGCCAACTCCGCATCCCAAGGCGCTTCGGTGACGCGCCCGACCTGCGGGCCGAGCGGGTTGCGGGCGACCGCAGCGCGATAGTCGGCTGCCGTCATGCGCCAGGGACGGGCTGACGTCTTGTCCAGGACGTACGCGGCGATGCGGACGCCCTCACCGTCGAAGTCGCCGTGGTAGCGAAGCGTGGCGCCGTGGTCCGCGAGCATGCGCAGGAGCTGGATCGCCGCACTGTTGGGCCAGCCGGACGTGCACACGAGCGGCGGGCAGTCCGGGCCGAAGCGGCGTACGGCGAGAGCCAGGATGCTGGGGTTCTCCACGGCGTGTACCACGGGTGCGGGGCCGGTGGTGAGGGCGAACTGGCCCGGGGAGCGCAGTTGCGCGAGGGTCAGGCTGGCGGCCTGCCCGGCCTCGGCGCAGACGCGAGCCACCCGAGCCGGCGTGCCTTCCCCGGCCGGGCGCAATCCAGCTACGAGAACGGTGGCGGACAGGGCGTCGTCGGCGACACCCGCACGGGTCCACAGGGCACGCCGGTCCGCCGCGGACTGCGGTGGCGCGGTGTCGTACAGGGTCGCCAAGGCGCGCAGGACGAGGGTGGACAGGGGTGTGCCGTCGTCGAGGGCGTGCGCATGGCCGTCGAGGACCCGGGCGGCGAAGACGGGCAACGGCTCGGCCTGGGCGGGCAGTTCCGCGAGCACTTTGAGCGCGTCGGTGAGCAGGGCCCGGGTGCGTTCCGGTGAGCCGCCGGTCAGGCCGTTGGCCCGGCAGGAGGCGGCCCAGTCGGCGAGCACCGGCTGGGCCCGTACGGTCTCGTGGTCGGCCAGCCAGGTCCACAGGCCGGCACGTTCGTCCGCCTGACGGCGCCGGTCGCCCGCCCGGTCGCCCAGCGGGCCGAAGAGTTCGGTGACGACGGCACGTACCGTGCGGCCGGACAGCTCGTCGACGGCCTCTTCCAAGCGGGCCAGCGGGACGGAGGGGCGGGAGTCCGGCAGCCGGTCGAGGCCGAGAAGGTCGGCGAGGGCCTCGCGCTGGGCGTCGTCGAGCGGCCCGAGGCGCACCCGGGTGACGGGGCGGCCGGAGGAGAGGCGGCTGTGGACCGCGTGCCAGAGCGGGCGGAGTTCAGGGCGGTGTTCAAGGCGTAGGCCAGGGCGGAGTCCAGAGCGGTGTGCAAGGTTGAGTTCAGGGGGGTGTTCGGGGCGGCGTACCGTGCGTTCGCCCGGAGCCGGTTCGGTGTGGGTCATCCCGTCTCCAGGCCGGTGCCGTTCCACACGAAGCGCGCGCTGGTGACGGCGTCGTCGTTCCCGTCGGTGAGGAGTTGGTGGACGGCGATGCCGGGCAGTTCGCCGTAGGTGCACCACTCGTGGTCGGAGGTGA
The DNA here is from genome assembly GCF_003865155.1 of Streptomyces paromomycinus. NCBI lineage: Bacteria > Bacillati > Actinomycetota > Actinomycetes > Kitasatosporales > Streptomycetaceae > Streptomyces > Streptomyces paromomycinus. The sequence goes on from NZ_BHZD01000001.1 coordinate 2,615,223, forward strand.
CCATGAGGTCCAGGTCGAGCGCGGTGAGCAGGGCGAAGACCTGCCCGCGGTTCACGGTGTCGACGCCGACGAAGACCTCGTCCAGCAAGATCGGCCTGGGTGCCTGGGGCAGGGCTTCGTAGTGGGCGGCGACGGCGGCGAACAGCGGCAGGTGCAGGGCGATGGCCTTTTCCCCGCCGGAGAGCGCGCCGTGCAGCTTCTTGGTCAGCGGCTGCCAACCGATGCCGTTCGCCCGGTCGAGGCGCACGGTGAAGCGGTGCCAGGCGGTGTAGTCGAGCACCTCGCCGAGCTGCTCCTCCCAGCTCGCGGCCGTGTCGCTGCCCTTGGCCTCCTCGATGCGGGCGCGGAAGAAGGCGTGCAGCGCCTCCCGGTCGCTCTCGGTGACCCGGCCGGGGTCCTTCAGGAGCAGCTGACGGGCGGTGCGGGTGCTGTCCGGCAGATCGGGGCGGACGTCCCAGACGAGTTGGACGGCGACTCTGGAGGCGGTACGGACCCGCTCCAGGTGCCCGTTCATACGGTCCACCAGTTCGCCGGCCTGACGGATGCGGGCAGCGAGGTGGCGGCGGATGTCGCCGGTGAGGATCTGGTCGAAGAGGCGCCGTTCGGCGGCGGTGATGTCGTCACGGCTACGGTCGCGCTCCTGGGTGAGGGCGGTGAGCAGGCCCGTCGCCCCCACGCGTACGCCGTCCAGGGTGGCGGTGAAGAGCTGGATGTCCTCGTCGGGCTCCAGGTCCAGGTCGGCTCGGGCCCCGAGGCGCTGGCGGGCCTCGTGGACCGCTTCGGACAGGCGGGTCGCGGCGTCGCTCAGGTTGCGTGGGGCGTGCGGGATGCCGGGCCACTCGGCCGCGGTGGCGCGGGCAGCCTCCAGAGTGGCTTTGGTGCCGTCCCCGATGGCTTTGGTGCGGTCCCCGGAGGCCTTGATGCCGTCCCCGATGGCCTCGCTGCCGTCGCCGGTCTCGGGTCCCGGTGTGAGGCCGGCGTCTTCGGCCAGCCCGACCAGGCACAGGTGCCGGAAACGGTGCGCCGCGGAGTCCCGGGTCCTGACGGCTTCCTCCCGTCGCTCGGTGTCCTGGCTGCTGGTGGCCCGCAGCCCTCCGATGTGCCCTTCCAGTCTCAGCAGGAGATCGGCTGCCCGAGCGGCGTCCTCGCGGCAACGGCGCAACGCGGTGCGCGCCTCGGCGACGCGTGCGACGATCTGCCGATAGTCCTCGCCGACGGTGGCCTCCACCGCCTCCAGGCGTGCCTTGAGGCCCGCCGCCTCTGCTTCGGCGGCAGCCGCTTGCCCGGCCTGTTCCACGGCGGCCCGGCGCGAGCGCTGCGCCTGCGTGGCCGTCTCACGGGCTCTGTCGGCAGCGGCGGTCGCGGTGAGGTGGGCGTCCACCCAGCCGTCGGCGGTGTCCCGGAACCTGTCGACGGCGGTCAAGAGTTCACGCAAGCGGTCGCGGTCGGTGGGGAGCCCGTGCTCCGCGGCCCGGCGGCTGAGTGTGCGCAGCGCGCTCGCCACCTCGTTCTCACATCGCTCCAGGCGACCGGCGGCGTCGCGCACGGCGTCGTCCCGGGCCGCCACCTTCTCCTCGGCCCGGTCCCAGTCCCGCCGACGGGCGCCGAGGTCCCGGTGGTCGGGGCGGGCGGCGCGGTCGGTGTCCAGCCGGGCGCGGCGCGCATCGAGGTCGCGTAGTTGGTCGTCCAGGGCGGCGAGGGCAGAGTTCCTCCCGCCGATGAGGTCGGTCAGTTCACCGATCCTGCGCTGCCGGGCCCGCTGTCGCGCGAGGGCACCGATGTGGGCCGGTTCCGGCTTGCTCCACGTTCCGGTGGCCAGGGCGAGGCGCCAGGCACCGTCGGCGGAGACGGCCGCCGGGTGACCGCCGGGCAGCGTGGTGCCGTAGGCGACGCCGGCGAGGATGCGGTTCACGGTGTCGGCCGGTACGGGGATGTCCTCCTCGGGCATCAGCACGTCCAGCAGGCTGGCCCCGGGGGCGGTCACGGCCAGGGCCGCCTCGGCCCGGGTGTCGTGTCCCGGCAGCGTGATCCCGTCGTAGGGGCTGACCCAGGCATCCAGCAGGCCCGACGCCTCCAGCGCCGCTTCCACGGCGGCCTGGACGGCGAGCGGGACGCCTTCGCGGAAGGCGACCAACCGCCACAGTGGGGCTCCCGCCGTCGCCGTGCGGACGGTGGTGCGGGTGGGTGGGGGCAGGGGCGGGAGGTCGGTTTCACCGCTGAGATGTCGTACTTCCTCCTCAAGCCGCCTCCGTTCCTCCAGCAAGCTCTGACGGGTGGCCCGGGCGGTGGCCTCGGCCGTGCCGATCTCCTGTTCCAACGGGCGCGCGGCGGCTTCGACCAAGGCCGTCACCTCGGCCTCGGTCGCAGCGCCGGCCGCCAGCTCTCCCAGATCGGCGATGCGGAGTTCCGTGCAGCTTTCAGCCCAGGCCAGCAGGCGTTCCGACTGTGCGGCAAGGGCGTCGTCCCAGGCACCGGACGCCGTGTCCCGCAGGGCGATGGCCTCGGCGAGCCGGCCACGGGCCCCGTCCAGCAGGTCTTCGGCGGCGCTCCGGTCACGTACGGCACGATCGTGTTCCTCGATCGCCTCGGTGATGAGGGTGACCTGATGCCGTCGGGCGGTGACCGCACCACGGAGCAGCCGACGGGCCTGCCGGGCCCCGTCTTCGCCCGCCGCGCGGGTGCCGCCGGAGCCCTCGGGCCGACCGCCGCCCGGCTCGTGCCTCGGGCCATCTGGGAGGGTCGCCGGCAGATCGGCGTCGAGGACGGCCCTGACCTCGTGGTGAATGGACTCCATGCCCGCGGTACGGGCCGCCCGGCGTGCTTCCTCGGCGGCTTCACGCGCGTGTTCGCCGAGGCTGCGGGCCCGTTCTGCGGCCTCGTCCGCGTGCCTCTGCTCCTGCTCCGCTCCAGCCTGAGCAGTCTGAGCAGTGGTTCGCTGCCGCCCGGCATCGGTTGCCGCCTCCTCGGTACGGCGGCGGAGCCGGTCGAGTTCCTCACCCTGTTTGTAGGCATCGCTGTCGCGCAGGCCCTCGATGGTCTCCTCCAGGGCGTGCGCGCGCAGCTCGCCCTCCTCGCGCCGGGCCCGGGCCGACTCCCTTCGCTCCAGCGCCTGTTGCAGTTCCTCGGCGCTTTGGCGGGCGACGCGGGTGAGGTTGTCCATATCGGTGGTCGCCGAGATCAGCGCGGCGGCGCCGGCGCGCAGGACCCGTCGCGCGTAGGCGCGCTGCCGCGCCGCGACGTTTTCGGCAGCCGTGACTTCGCCGTCGAGCCGTTTGAGATGTTCGCGCTGGCGGTCCAGGCGTTCGAAGCCCTCGGCGAGTTCGGCGATCTCCCCTTCGCCCAGCGGGGGCAGGGCGCGGGAGAGCAGAGTGGAGAGGAGGGACGGGTCGAGCCGCTCGGACAGTTTGGGCTGGCGCAGCTGGAGCAGGGCGGAGAGCAGCGACTCGTAACGCTGCTCGGTCATACCGGCGAAGAGCTCACGTCGTACGGCCGCCCGGTAGTCGGTGGCCGAGGCGTGCACGTCACCGCGGTCGCGGAGGGTGTCGGCGAGGGCGGCGCGGGTCAGTGGCTGCCCTGCCTCGTTGACCAGGCGTACGCCGCCGGGGTGGGCGATCCTGGAACCGGTGGTGAAGTAGTCGGCGTGTACTCCGCTGGTGTGGACGCTGGCCTGCAGGCGCGCCCCGCAGCCGAACCACCGCTCGGTGCCGTCGTCACCGACGCGACGGAACTCCATCCACACGTACCCGACGCGCGTCTTGCCGGACGCGCCCTCGCCCAGCAGGTTCCAGTGCATGGTGCGCTCGGACCCGCCGAACGTGGACAGGCGATGCGGACGAAGGCTGGCGTCGAAGAGGAACGGCAGCAACAGCTCCAGGGCCTTGGACTTGCCCGACCCGTTCTGCCCGCGCAGCAGCAGGCGGCCCTGGTGGAAGGTGAAGGTCTCGTCGTAGTAGCGCCAGACATTGAGGATGCCCGCGCGGTGGGGCTGCCAGCGGTTGCGGGCGGCGCCCTCCCCCTGTGCCGGTGCCCCGGCCGCCTCCTCGGCGGCTTCCTGCTGCCGGGGAAAGGGCAGCTCGGTCACACTCACCGTGCATCTCCTTCTGCGGCGACGGGGCCCTTGCCCGTCGTCTCCGTCAGCCGATAGCGGTACGCCGCCGGGCGCGCGACGACGCGGCCTGCGACCTTACGGGCGAGCCCGGCATCGCGCAGTACGCGTACGGCTTCCTCCGCCAGCCGGGGCGCGCCGTCCTCCGACTGATACGCCTTGGCCCACCTCGGGAAGCGGCGCAGCAGATCCGCTCCTGCCTCGGCGAGCTGTTCGGGCAGCATTCCGGCCGGCGCGGCGCACAGCGGCTCCAGGAGGAGCAGTGCGGCGACCCGCGCGGTGGACGCGTCGTCGGGGAACCGGACGTCGGTGGCGATCCCGTCCGGGTCCACGAGCAGGAAGCCCTCCGCTCGTTCCTCCAGGAGGAAACCGGCCTGCTCGACCGACCGGCGCAGGATCTGCCGGCCGGTCAGAGAGGTGACGTATGCCAGCTCGTCCTCGGCGAGATCCGCCCGGTACAGCACGGGGTCGTCGAAGAGGCGCCGCAGCACCGAGTGGCGCAGCCTCAGGTTGCGTTGTGCATCCGTGGCAGCGGTCTCGTGCTGCGCATCGTCCGCTGTGCCGTCACCGGCGACGCCACCGTAGCGACGCTCCCGCACCAGCCCCGCGAGGAGCTCTTCGAACCGCGCGGGCACCTCCTCCGCGGGCACGGCGAGCCGGGAAGCGCCGACCGGCGCGGCGGGCAGCCGCATCAGCAGGGTGGTGTCCACGCGGTAGAGCACCTTCGCCTCCGCGGACTCGACGTAGGTCTCGGTCGTCCCGTCCACCGCGCGCAGCACGTCGTACGACTCCAGCAGCTTCAGGACGTCGACGAACGCCGTCCGCTCCGCCCGGTGGACCGGGTCGAACGCGGCCGGCGCACGGTCGGTCGCGGTGGCCTGGACGACCCGGTCGGCGAGCATGCCGATGGTCGTCATCGGCATCGACAGCAACTCGGCCGCGGTCACGCACAGCAGTACATAACGCCGGCGGTCGAACGGGCCCCGGCCGGAACGCGTCCTGCGGGCGGGACGGGATCCGTCCGGGGCGGTACGGACCTTGGTCAGACGCGCGTAACCACGGCGGGGCTCCACCACCAGGCTCCAGCCGCACGTGTAGTCGAACCACTGGGCCAGCGGCTCGCGCCGGCGCCGCACCAGTTCGAAACCGGCCGGGTCGGCGGCCTCGGTCAGCAGCGGGCGGGCCAGCAGGAGACGGACGGCGCGCGCGACCTCCTCCCGTTCCGCTGCGGCCAGCTGGTTGGCGAGGGTGCTCATCCGGCCGCCTCCTGCCGCGCGGCGCGCGGGGCGGGGAAGGCGCTCGCTCCGCCCGCAGCCGTGATGTGGATGACGTAGTCCGGCCCGGCCAGTGCTCCCTGTGCGGTGCGCAGGACAACAGTGCCCTGATCGGGAGGCGGCGACAGCACGATCTCCACCCGGCCGTCCCCCGTCACGGCACGCCGCAGGCCACCCGCGTCCGGCCTGGCGGACAGCGCCCGGCCCAGCAGATCGAGCAGCCGGTCGAAGACGGCGGGATCCAACGTGCCGAAGGAGGAGAGCCGAACGGGCCCTTCGGTCTTCAACACGTTCCACGCACGCGCGAGTTCCGCCCGCTCCGTACGGGCCCGCTCCGCGCGCTCCGCCCTGACCGCCGTGACATCCCGCACCTTGCCCGTGCGGGTGAAGCGCTCCGTCCGTCCACTGGTCCGCAGCAGCGCCGACACCTCCACCGGCGGGGCCTCGGACCAGGAATGGGACGGTGGGATCAACTCCGGGTCGGGGTGTGCGAGGTGGGCATGGCGCGCCGGACCGAGGCCGAAGGCCGCCGACCAGAGCCGGTGCAGATCCTCTTCCGCCGGGGCCGCCGCGAACCAGCGCGCCAGCTCCCGGAAGTCCTGCACGGCGCTGGTGGACCGGCGCCGTGACTCGTTGATCCGCTCCAGGACCTGGAGCAGCGAGACGATGGCCCGACGGGCGATGTCGTGCAGCTGCTCGATCCGGGGCCGCTCCCCGTCGTCCGGCAGGAACCACGCCCGCAGGCCCGCCCAACGCGCCCGCCTGCCCTCCAGCCAGCCGGCCGCGGGATCCGTACCGGCCGTCGGCGGCAGCTCGGCCCCGCGCAGGGCTCGCCCGCGCAGCACCGCGGTCCCCCGCTCCTCGACCCGGGCGACGGCGGCGGCGACCGCCTGCCCGCGCCGGTCGAGATTGACCAGAAACTCCTGCAGATACGCGACGGTCGCGGCCTTGACCTCGTGGAACACCTCCAGATCCGCACCCTCGGCGCGCAGGAGCCGTTGCAGTTCGCCGTTGAACGCCTTGGTGTTCTCCACCAGGGCGTCCAGATGTCCCTCCAGCTCCCGTAACGTGCTGAAGATCCGCCGATCGGCCGAGGCGGGTTCGGCGGACAGCAGGCTCAGCTCGTCCAGCCGGTCGGCGATCGCCTCCAGCACGGCCGTCTGCAGCGCTCCCGTGGAGGCCAGCACCTCCAGCGCATGCCGCACTCCGGCGAGCGCGGCCTCCCCTCGCCGGGTCAGTGAGTACTGGAGGTTGCGGCGCTCGTACTCCTCAGCCGTGCGGTAGTTCTCCGCATGGTTGTGCACCACATCCAGCAACTCCCACTGCACCAACTTCTTGAGCACCTCGTGCAACTCGGCGTCCTCGACCGCCGCCACCCACCCCACCACACGCAACCGCTCACGCACCGCGTCGATCCCCAGCGCCGTCTCCAGGTACTCCCCGGCCACGCCGAAGGCGTTGAGCACCGCCCCGTACAGGTCGGCTCTCTCCACCGTGGTGAAGCGGAACATCTCCGGTGGAACTCTTTGCACGCCTGTCAGCCTCCTTCCCACCGTGTCGGCTTTCGACCGGCTCAAGATTCGCCGCCCATTGCCCCCTTCACATGATGGGGTTTCGGTATGACATCGGTCCAAGCCGGTTACGGAAAGCGCAGGTCACGGCAGTCTCATCGATTCTCGCCCCGGCGCGCCGGCATCCGGAGCGTCAAACGAGTGAAACGGCCGACAGCCTGCGTCTGCTGCTGGGGATCCACTCCCGCAAGGCGCAGGAGATCGTGTGTGCAAGCTGGTCGACGAAAAGGCCAGGAAGGCGGACCAGACTGGCCACAAGGGCGCTCATCCCCAGTGTTCCTCCTGGTAGCGCAGGAGGTCATCGCCGTGGAGTTGCTTGGTCGCGTTGCCGACCCGGACCCAGAAGTCGGTGGCGCCATGGCCACCCTTGGCGGGCTTGGCGAACACCGGCCTGCCTGCCGCGGCAACGCTGATCTGACAGACGACGTTGCCGGAGATCTCGGGGAAGCGTACGCGGACGGTGGTCGCTGTCGGTGCCGACAGGCTGCTGTCGAGGAGTTGGCGTACGAAGAGCTCGTACCCGTCGACGCTGGCCTGCGACTCCAGAGTGGCAAGGTCGTTGTCGATGCCGAGGACGGTCCCGTCGTCGGCGACGCCGATGTACAGGTTTCCGCCCTCACCGTTCAGGAAGCCGCAGACGGCCTTGACGATGTTGTGCCGCAGGGACTTGTCGGCCTCCCGGGTGTGCACGTTCCAGCGGGCGCTTGCCTTGAACTCGGTTCCCTGGGACTCGCCGGCGGCGATCATGTCGGCCGGGGTGGTCGGGACGTACGCCGGGCGTTCTCCCGTGAGGGTTTCGAACGCTTCCCGCACGACCTTGGCGATCAGCTGGCGACGGCGTTCAAGGAAGGTGAAATAGTCGAGCTGCTCCCAGCCGACCGGGAGCGCGTGCCACCGTACCTGCCGTTCGAGGACCTTCGGGTCCATCGTGTCCGTGATTCTCGGCCAGTAGTCATGTGGTGCATCGGTGTTGGACCGCTCGTCTGCCGGCCACGTCACATAGGCCATGTTGGCGATGGCATTGACTTGACGCCGGTCGGTGATACCCAGTCCGGCGAGTGTCTTGCGGTGGAAGAGGTTGTCCCGGTCGACAGCCTTGGCGGGTTTGACCGAGGGGTCCAGCAGATCGCGGATTCGTTGGTCGCCGAGGAGCACCTCGGCGTCGAGGATGTTGAGCGCCGCCTGGTAGGCGAACAGCACCGGTGAACGCGACGAGGAGGTGTCCAACCGGTTCGGCAGGGAGATGTCCCAATAGTCGCCGGTGAAGTTCGCTGCGATGATCCGGTCAAGTTCCGCGGTGAAGGCTCGGCCGTCACCTGGCGGCAGACTGCCGATACGTCCCAGATCGAACTCCATCTGTGACTCCGGCGAGTTGGAATACCGGCCGGTGGTGTGCGCCATGAAGAACCACCGGCCGATCACAGGCCGGAGTTCATCGGCCGTCAGCCCGAAGTCGTGGTGTCCGATCAGCCAGATCGTGTAGCTGTACAGCAGGGCGTTGTCGGAGGTGATCATCTTGCGGCTGCGGAAACCAGCCGCTGTGACGCACTGGAAGAACTCGTGCCAGCTGGTCAGGTCCAGGACCTTCGAGTGCGCTTGGGCGAGCCGGTCGAACTGCTCCTGCCGTCGAGCGGCGGTGACCTTGCCGGTTTCGAGGTCCTTCCCTCGCAGGACGCTGTAGACGTGCTGCAGCCGGGCGCGCCGGAAGGCCACAGCGACGGATACGCGCAGCAGTTGATCCGGGCTGGGATCCAGAAAGGCGTTCCGAGGACTCGGCCCGGGGAGTCCTGCGACCACCGCGCCGCGGCTGAAGTCTTCGAGCTGGCGGCGACCCTTCTCCCAATGCACCGACATCAGGGTGAGGATGAAGTCGGACTGGTTGAGCTTTACGCCTTCGGAGTTGATACGCACGAAGATGTCGGCTACCTGCTCCTCGTCGGCCGACGCACCCAGCTCCACAACCTGAAATCGGAACTCGTGCAGGTCCCGGACTCTGTCTATGCGTTCTTCGAGCTCGTCCTTGGCAGCGTCCGACAAAGGCTGTCCGCCGGCCTGTTCGAGCCGTTGGAAGAACTGCCGGACGGTGGACTTGTAACCGCCCCGGGCCCACAGCGCGGTGATGTCCGGAATGAAGTGAGCGTCACGCTCGATCGCCGCGTCCGTGACCTCGAACGTCTGGTCCTCCGGGTGGAACGCGAGGCGCACGTTGATCTCGTCGAAAGACTTGGTGACAATCTTGCGCCCGGTGAGGACAGCGAACAGGGCGGTGAGCCGCTGCTGCCCGTCAACGACCAACAGCTGGGGCGTTCGGCCGCCGGCTTCCGTTCCGATCTGCCGCGTCCCCACCTCGGCGCCGGTCTCCCAGAACATCAGGGTGCCGATTGGGTACCCTCGATACATCGAGTCGAAGAGATCGCGGGTTTTCGTCGCGGACCAGACGAACGGACGCTGGATGTCGGGGAGTCCGATACGGCCGCCTTCGATATTCTCGATCAGGTGCCGGAGCGTGTAACCAGTGTCTCTGTATAAAGTGGGTAACACAGTCGAGGGCTCCTGTCCTTCGAGGGCAACTGGTCGGCGGAAGCGGTCAGAGCGTAGGAACAGCATCAGATTCCTACCACGCGCCACGCTACAACGCAGGGCCGATGGCGCTCGCCACAAGGCGGGTTGCTCGGCGGCGGGGGCCCAACTACTGACCGTCGTGGCGTAGTGCCGGGAGGGCTGACGGTCGTTGCCACGCACGGAGGCGGCCGAGCGGTTCGCTCAGCGCAGGAAAACGGCAGCGATCGCCCGGGGTGTGCGGGTCACCGCCCCAAGTGAGCTGTTCGCTGCCATTGTCCACGCGCGGAACCCCGTACCACTTCTCAGAAGGCGGGTCGGCGGCCGCGGACGGGACTGGCCTCCTCCAGGCGCTCCGCCGGGTCGATGAGGAGGTCCTCGGCCCACCAGCGGCTGACGGGCTGGACGCCGAGAGGCAGGCCGTCGTGGGTGGCGCCGAAGGGGAGCGCGACGGCGGGCAGGCCCGTCAGGTTGAACGGTACGGTCGCGCGCATCACCGCGCGGGCCGGCAGGCGGACACCGTCCACGTCGAGACGGCTGCGGCCATGAGGCGGCGCCGGCACAGGCGTTACCGGGCATAGCAGGACAACATCGTGGTCGGCGAACCATGCGGCGCATTGTGTGCGCAGGTGCTCGACCTCGTGTTCGGCGGCAATGTAGTCGGCCAGCGAGACCTCGGCGGACTCCAGCGTAGCCGCGATGACCGGGTGCACCTCCGCTTCGCGGCCGCAGGTGACGGCGCGCAGGGCGGGCCTTATCCCGGGGGGCAGTAGCGTCACCGACAGCAGGGTGCAGTCCCGCTCGGCGAGCCAGGCCAGCTCGCTCTCCCGGACTTCGTGCCCCAACTCGGCCAGCGCCGTGGCCGCCGCGGCGACCGTCGCGGCGACCTGTGGACCGACCGCGCCGAACGCCGCGGCGCTCCAGCCGATGCGCAGCCGGCCCTGCCGCGGGCGCGGCCGGCTGCGGGCAGCACCACGTCGCAAGGGCCGTATACCAGCAGCACAACATCACCGACGGCAACCTCTTCAACGGCCAGAATCCGCCTCCAGCACCCGTCTGGCCGAAGACATGATCACCGCGCTGCGCTGCCCCACCCCGCGCGGCTGCCCCCCGACCCGCCGACAGCCGCATACGGACGCACGCCGGGTGGGCCCTGCCCCCGTGGAAAGGCCCGCCCACCCCTCGCGCGCTTCCGGTGACCGAGCCAGAAGGCGCACCCACGAGCGTCATTCCAGCGTCGGGAGTCCGCCCGTAACGCCCACACCGCGCCTCATCCGCACACCCGAAACCGCAGTTCAGGATCCCTTCGCGGCCTTCTCCAAAATCATCACACACTCCACATGATGCGTAACCGGAAACAAATCAAACGCCCGCATCCTCCGCGCCACATACCCCTCCCCCGCGAAGTACTTCACATCGCGCGCCAGCGCCGCCGGGTCGCACGCCACGTACGCGATGCGTCGTGCCCCCAGCGAAGCGAGATGGGCGACCGTCTCCCGTCCCGCGCCCGCGCGCGGCGGGTCCAGGACGATCAGGTCCACGTCCGAGATTCCGGTGCGCGGGAGGATCTGTTCGACCTTGCCGTGTTCGATGCGGACGCGGTCGAGGTCCTGCAGGTTGTGGCGGGCGTCTTCCACCGCGCGCTTGCTGGATTCGATGCCGAGGACGGCGCCCTTTTCGCCTACGCGGTCGGCGAGGGCGCCGGCGAAGAGGCCGACGCCGCAGTAGAGGTCGAGGGCCATGTCGCCCTTCTTCGGCATCAGGCCCTGCATGACGGCTTCGACCAGGAGGTCGGCGGCCTTGGGGTGGACCTGCCAGAAGCCGCTGTTGCCGACGCGCCAGGTGCGGTCGGCGGCGCGTTCGCGGACGAAGGGGCGGCCGTGGACGCGGTGGATGCCGCCGTCCTTCTCGTGGACGCGGAGGACCGAGACGGGCTTGTCGAGTTCGACGATGGGCAGGCGGCCGCCGGGGCGGGGGGTCAGGACGACCTGGCGGTCGTGGGAGCCGGTGGCGGCGATGGCCTCGACGGTGGCGATCTGGGGCCAGTCGCGCTTTTCGATGCCGAGTTCCGAGACGCCGGGGGCGGCGATGAGGCAGTGGTCGACGGGCTGGACATCGTGGGAGCGGTGCTTGCGGAGGCCCACGTGGCCTTCGGCGTCGATGGCGTACTGGACGCGGGTGCGCCAGGCCGGGACCTCGCCCTTGGGGACCTTGTCGCCGGGGGCCGGTTCGACGGTGCCGTCCCAGCGGGCCTCCTCGGGGGTGAGGCCGGCCAGGCGGGACAGCTGCTCGGTGATGACCTCGGCCTTCAGGCGGCGCTGGGCGCCGGGGGCGGCGTGCTGCCAGTCGCAGCCGCCGCACTTGCCGGGGCCGGAGAAGGGGCAGGGGGCCTCGACGCGGTCCTTGGAGGGGGTCAGGATTTCGACGGCGTCGGTGCGGAGGAAGCGGGCGCCTTCCTCGCCGTCGGTGACGCGGGCGATGACGCGTTCGCCGGGGAGGGCGTGCCGTACGAAGAGGACCTGGCCTTCGTCCGTACGGGCGATGCAGTGGCCGCCGTGCGCCACGGGGCCGACCTCGACCTCGTACTCCTCGCCTACCAGCGACTTCTTGGGTTCGGTCTGCATGGTGGGGGAGCTCCTGGAGAGGTGGGGCGGGAGTGAGGGGCGCCGCTCGCCGCGGTGCGGTGGGCCGGACGCCGACCGTCAAGTCTACGGGGCGAGGTGCCGGGGCCCGAACCCGCCGGACGGCGCGGGCCCGGACCTGCGACGTGGCAGGTCCGGGCCCGGGAAGCAGGCAGCAAACACACGCCCTACTTGCGCGTGGCCGCCTTCTCCTTCTTCGGCTGGGCCACCGGGCCCCGCCGTACCGCCCCCGGCGCGTTCCACTCCGCGCGCTTGCGGGCGCGGCGCTTGGCGGCTTCGGAGGAGTCGAGCTGCCAGGGGACGGAGGTGACCATGACGCCGGGCGTGAAGAGCAGGCGGCCCTTGAGGCGCAGGGCGCTCTGGTTGTGGAGGAGGTGTTCGTACCAGTGGCCGACGACGTACTCCGGGATGTAGACGGAGACGGCGTCGCGCGGGCTCTCCCGCCGCAGGGACTTGACGTAGTCGATGATCGGGCGGGTGATCTCGCGGTAGGGGGAGGCGAGGACCTTCAGGGGGACGTCGATGTTGCGGCGTTCCCACTCGGTCTTGAGGGCCTTGGTCTCGGCGGGGTCGACGTCGACGCTGACCGCCTCCAGGGTGCCGGAGCGCATCAGCTTGGCGTAGCTCAGGGCGCGCAGGGTGGGCTTGTGGACCTTGGAGACGAGGACGACGGAGTGCACGCGAGAGGGCCGTACCGCCTCGTCGCCGGGGGCGTCCTCGGCGGCGATCTCCTCGGCGACCCGGTCGTAGTGGCGGCGGATGGCGGTCATGGTGACGTAGAAGATGACCATGCCGAGGACGGCCACCCAGGCGCCGTGGCTGAACTTCGTCAGCAGGACGACGACGAGCACCAGGCCGGTGAGGGTGGCGCCGAAGGCGTTGATCGCCCGGGAGCGGTGCATCCGGCGGCGCTTGGCCGGGTCCTTCTCGGTCCGCAGGTGGCGGTTCCAGTGGCGGACCATGCCGACCTGGCTGAGCGTGAAGGAGACGAAGACGCCGACGATGTAGAGCTGGATCAGGCGGGTGGAGTCCGCGCCGTAGATGTAGACGAGGACGATGGCCGCGCCGGCGAGCAGCACGATGCCGTTGGAGAAGGCCAGCCGGTCGCCTCGGGTGTGCAGCTGGCGCGGCAGGTAGCGGTCCTGGGCGAGGATCGAGCCGAGCAGCGGGAAGCCGTTGTACGCGGTGTTGGCGGCGAGGAAGAGGACCAGGGCGGTGGCGGCGGCGAGCACGACGAAGAAGAACGTGCCGTCGCCGAAGACCGCGGCGGCGACCTGCGAGATGACCGGGTTCTGGGTGTAGCCGGGGCCGACCGGGACGCCGTTGTGCAGCAGGTCCTTGGCCGGGGTCTCCGCCATCTTCACGTCGGTGGCCATGGCCAGGCCGATGATGCCGCAGAACATGGTGACGGCCAGGCCGCCCATGAGGGCCAGGGTGGTGGCGGCGTTCTTCGACTTGGGCTTGCGGAAGGCGGGGACGCCGTTGGAGATCGCCTCGACGCCGGTGAGCGCGGCGCAGCCGGAGGAGAAGGCGCGCAGCAGGAGGAAGACCAGGGCGAAGCCGGCCAGGCCGCCCTGTTCGGCGTGGATGGTGAAGTCGGCGGTGGGCGCCTTCATGGTGTCGCCCATGATCGCGCCGCGCACCACGCCCCAAATGATCATGATGAAGACGCCGGCGACGAAGATGTACGTCGGAATCGCGAAGAGTTTGCCGGATTCCTTGACGCCGCGCAGGTTCATCACCGTCAGCAGCGCGATCATGACGATGGCGCAGAGCGTTTTGTGTTCGGTGACGAAGGGGATCGCCGAGCCGAGGTTCTCCACTCCGGAGGAGATGGACACGGCGACGGTCAGGACGTAGTCGACCAGCAGGGCGCTGGCGACGGTGAGCCCGGCCTTGGGCCCGAGGTTGGTGTTGGCGACCTCGTAGTCACCGCCGCCGCTCGGATAGGCGTGCACATTCTGCCGGTAGGACGCCACGACCGTGAACATCAGCACCACGACCGCGACCGCGATCCAGGGGCTGAAGTGGTACGCCGACACACCCGCGACGGACAGGACGAGCAGTACCTCGCCCGGGGCATAGGCCACGGAGGAGAGCGGGTCGGAGGCGAACACGGGGAGCGCGATGCGCTTGGGGAGCAGGGTCTCGCCGAGCTTGTCGCTGCGCAGTGCGCGCCCGATAAGGATCCGTTTGGGCACGTCGGTCAGTTTGGACACGCAGAGGATGCTAAGCCTTCGTCAAGGTGGTCGCCCACCCGCCACCCGTGCGTGTGGCGGCGATGGGCCCGTATGCCGCGAGGGTGTTTCGCGGCCACGGCGGCCACCAGCGCATTCATCGTCCCTGCACAACGCGGACCGGCACTCCCCGACGCCTTCTTCTTCTCTACGACTTCTTAACGCCACCGCTTTTCCATGACTTGGTAAAGGCCGCCGTCCGGCGCCTCGGGATTTCTACGCTTTCTTAACGGCCGGGCCTATGCCACGGCTCCCGCGCCTTCTCGGTCCGCCCGGGATCTCCACATCTCTTTCACTTCGGCCCAGCGCCGCGCCTGCTCGGGGGAGAGGCGGCCGCGCAGCTCGGCCAGCTTCAGGAGATTGGCCTCCGCACCGGTGGTGAGGGTCTGTGCCTCGCCCCGGTAGTGGTCGTCGATGAGCGACGCCAGCTCCGTGTCGTTCATCACGGGGACGATGCGCGCCGCCATCTTGCCGGTGTTGCGGTACGACCCCTGGAGGAGGAACGGCGGCTCGGTGCGGGTGGCGTCCGCCTGCGCGGCGGAGGCGATGTAGGCACGGTTGACGGTCAGCGCCGCCTCGCGGACCTGGAGCAGGCCGCGCAGTACGGAGACGATCTCCCGCAGTTCGGCCGTGCCGTAGGGGTGGGCGAGCCGGTCGGCGCGTACGGAGTCGTCGCCCTCGGCCATCCGGACCAGCAGCCCGAGGTCGGCGCGGTCGCGGGCGGCGAGCGGGGCGAGGACCGGGTTGGCCGGCAGCGCGTTCTCGATGTGGGAGTGGGCGAAGAGCGCCTCCTTGCCGCTCAGGACGTCGCCGAGGTTCCAGACGTCGGCGCGGTTGGCGAGCATGTCCGGAAGCCGGAAGCGCTGTCCCGACTCGGTGTACGGGTTGCCCGCCATGCACACCGCGAAGCGCTTGCCGCGCAGGTCGTACGTACGGGCCTCGCCGTCCCGCACCCCGTCCATCCGCCGCTGGGCGTCGCACAGCGGGATGAACTTCTGGAGCAGTTCCGGCGAGGTGTGCTGGATGTCGTCGAGGTAGAGGAGGACGTTGCTGCCCGCCTCCAGCGCGAAGGAGATCTTCTCGACCTCGCGGCGGGCGGCGGCGTCGGGGGCCGCGGCGGGGTCGAGGGAGGTGGTGCGGTGGCCGAGGGCCGGGCCGTCCACCTTCACCAGGAGGAGGCCGAGGCGGGCCGCCACGTACTCCATGAGCGTCGTCTTGCCGTACCCCGGCGGCGACAGCAGCAGGAGCAGGCCCTGGCTGTCGGTGCGGCGCCGCTCCCCCGCGGCGCCCAGCTGCTTGGCGAAGTTGTCGCCGATCAATGGCAGGTAGACCTCGTCGATGAGGCGGTTGCGGACGAAGCCGGACATGACCTGGGGGCGGTACGCGTCCAGGCGCAGCCGGTCGCGTTCGGCGGTGAGGAGTTCGGTGCGGCGCCGGGTGTAGGCGCGGTGCGCCGGTACGCGGGTGCGGCGGAACGTTTCGGTCCGGGCGAGCAGCTCGTCCAGCCGTACGGGGAGGGAGCCGCCGGCGGCGATCCTCGGGTGGCTGCCGAGCAGGCCGCGCACGGCGTCGCCGGTGGGCGCGGTCAGCTCCCGGCGGTCCAGGGCCGGGCCGCAGACCTCGATCGCGACGGCTTCGGGCAGCGCGTCCACGGCGGTCGCGTCGGCGGCGGTCGCGTCCACGGCGGTCGCGTGGTCTTCGGGCAGCGCGCCCGAGGCGGTGCCGCGCGCTTGGGCGTACGCGCCCAGCCAGCCGGTGACGAGCTGGTGGCGGGCGGCCAGGTCGCCGTCGAGGGCGCGCAGGTCCTCGGCGAGTTCCTTGACGGCGGGCGCGTCCGGGCCGCCCAGGGCGTCCTGGAATCCGGCCAGCAGGTCGCGTGCGGCGGCGCTGGTGGCGAAGCGGGGGCGTCCGGCGGCGGCTGGTCCGCCCAGCGCCGTCGGTTCGGCCAGCGCGGACAGCTCGGCCATCAGGTAGTCACCGAGGGGCGACGACAGGTCGGCCGCCTCCCCGGCGAGCCCCACACCCGCCTCCCGCAGGAACCTGTACGCAGCCCCTCCCAGCTCGGCGGAGAGCTCGCGCCACCCCGTCGGTGTCCCGAACACCGACCGGGCGCGCGCGAGGGAGGAGGCGCGGGTGGTCCACAGCGCGCGGGCGCGGTCGTCGGTGCCGTAAGCCCAGAAGAGCTGGGCGGCCGCGCGCAGGTGCGGCGGGTAGCGGAGCGGGCCGGCGGCGGTGTGCAGGCGCAGGAGTACGGCGAGGATCGCGGCGGCGTCGTGGTCGTGGACGCCCCGGTCGTACCCCTCGTCGTAGCGGGTCTCGGCCATCCGGCGGACGAGCGGGAGGAGCGTGTCGGCGGCGGCCGCCTCCTGGAGCACGGCGAGATCCGGAATCGGCGCGTCGGCATCGCGTGTACCCGCGCCTTCCTCGGCCTGCGCGAGGATCAGTGCGGCCAGGTGCTCCGCCCGGTAGACCTCCGGTGATTCGGAGACCAGCGGCTGGTCCCAGAAGGCGCGGTGGGCCAGCAGCCGTGCGTCGTGGACGGGCGCGCGGTAGTCGGTGCCGGTGACGGCGTACGCGAGGTGGTCGCCGTGCGGGACCAGGGTGAGGTCGACGGGCTGGGTGTTGACGGCGAAGCGGTGGCGGCCGAGCCGGATGGTGCCGGTGGCGTCGTACAGGTCGGTGCGGTCGCGCAGGGCGCGGGCCGCCTCCTGGCGGGCGGCGCGCAGGCGGCCGTCGAGTTCGTCGGCGCGGACGCCGTCGCCGAGGCCGCGCAGTTCGCCGGTGGTGGCGTGGATCTTCGTGACGAGCGGGTCGGCGGCGAAGAAGGCGTTGATCTCGTCGGGGGTGGTGAGGGCGGCGGCCCGGCGGACGACGGTGGCGAGGACGCGTCCGGCGGACCCGGCGAGCCGGTCGGTGTGCCGGGCGCGGGCGTCGAGCTGGGACTGCTTGCGTGCCGAGAACGCCTCGTGGATCTCCTCGCGCTGGGCGGCGATCCGCTCCAGGTGGGTGTCGGACGTGCCGAAACGCGCTTCGAGGTTCTCCAGTTGCAGGAGGAGGCGGCCGAGTTCGTCGTCGCACTCCTCGGGGGTGCCGGCCGCGGCCAAGGCGCCCGAGACGGCCTGCCCGAGCAGCGCGAACCGGGCCGCGAACTCCTCGCGCCCTTCGGCTTCGAGCAGGTCGCGGCGCCGGGCGTCCAGAGTGGCGCGGGCGCGGTTGACGGCACCGAGCACCTCGCCCGCGCGGGTCAGGACGGCGGTCCGTACAGTCGTGTCCGCGACGTCGAGGGTCCCGACGACCTCGGTCACGACGCGCAGCCCTTCGGCCTGTTCGTCGATGCGCGCGGCGAGCGGTTCGGCGTCGGCGGCGGTGGCCACCGCCGCGGCTTCCCCGGTCAGGACCTCGACGGCGCGGTGGGTGGCGGTGAAGGCGTCCGCGCCGCTGAGGAAGGCGACGGCCCGGCGTCCGGCGGCGGCCAGGCCGCCGGTGACACTCGCGGAGAGTTCCGCGAGGCGGTCCAGGTCGATGTGGCGGGTCTCCCGCAGGGTCTCCAGGCGGCCCTGGGCGTGGCGGAGCGCGGTGAGGTTGCGGACCCAGGCCTCGGCGGTCGTGGGCTGCTCGCCGCGGACGCGCCGGACCAGTGCGGTGGTGCGGTCCGCGGCCTCCTCCAGTGCGGCGGCGGCCTGGCGGCGCAGTTCGGTGACGCGCGCGAACTCCTCGACGACCTGGAGGGCGGCGGCCCGTACGGCTTCCAGGGGCTCACCGAGCGCGCCGAGCCCGGCCTCGTCCAGCCAGTGGTGGCGGTCCGCGACGCGAGCTGCCGCGGCGGCGATGGCCTCGAACACCGGGCCCGCCGGGGCCATGTCGGTGGCCATCCGGGCGACCGAGAGCGCGTCGGACACGCCGCGTACCAGCTCGGCGTTGCCGATCCGGGCCAGCGGTCCGCCGTCACCGGCCGGCCGGGCCGCGGCGTGCGCGTCGGAGGTGAAGGGGGTGCGCCAGATCTGGACGGGGTGGACGCGGCCGGGCTCGCGGGAGCCGCGCAGGACGGCCAGGGTGCCGTCGCCGAGGAGCGCGTGGCCGTACGCGGTCAGCGGGGTGGCGGCCTCCTCGCGGACGATGTTGTACGGGAGGAGCAGGGTGCGGCCTGCGGCGCGGTCGTGGAACGCGTAGAGGACGTCCTCGCCGTTCGGGGAGCGGTGTTCGCGGTCGAAGGCGAGGCCGGTGGTGTCGGTGTCGAAGGTTTTGGCGGTGCCGGTGGTGAGGTAGTGGCCACCGGGGAAGACGATTCCCTGGTCCTCGGGCAGCGCGCGGCAGGCCTGTCCGATCGCGTCGATCCGGCGCACGTCGTGGGTGCGGGTGTTGAAGACCAGGTACCGGTCGGCGGTCTCCTTGTACGGGCGGACGCGCAGCAGGACCAGCGGACCGACCCGGGCGTGCGCGACCTCGGCGTCGGCGAGGGACTGCAGGGGCTCGTCCACCGGCTCGGAGTAGAGGCCGTCGTCCGTCTCCGTGTCCGGCTCGGTCTTCAGGGTGAGCGAGCCGCCGGCGGTCGAGAGGAAGACCTCGCCCTGGACGGACAGTTGCGGGTAGCGGCCGGTCACGTGGTCCTCGCGGGTGGCGGGGGTCCATGTGAAGTCGTGGGAGGGCGGGGCGGTGTGGTCGCGTTCGCCTTTGGCGTCCAGGTAGACGGGCGTGCCGGGCTCCGCCGCGTCCCCGGACGCGGTGATCTTCCAGCGCAGTACGCGGATGTCGTCGAGCCGTTCGCCGGTACGGAAGACGGCGAGCAGCAGGGCGCCGGTGCGGTGGAGCCGCAGCAGCCGGGCCTGGCGGTAGTAGCGGTACAGCTCCTCGAAGTCCCGCTGGAATCGGGGGTCGTCGAGGAGGCCGGGCACGGCGCCGGGCTCCGCCGGTTCGAGGCGTACGGCGTCGCCGGTGGTGTGCAGGCGGTGCAGGGCGAAGACGTCCGGGACGGTGGTCGCGGGCGCGCCGGGCTCGGGACGGCCGTTGCGGCCGGTCAGCAGCAGGCCGCCGACCTGCGCGACGTCCCGGATGACGCAGGCGTCGGCGGTGCGCAGGCCGTCGGTGCCGAGCAGGGCGAGTTCGGTGCCGCCGAAGGCCTCGACGCGGCGGGCGTTGAGGGTTCGGGCCCGGTCGGCGAGGTCGGCGGCGGCGCCCGCGAGGCGGTCGCGCAGCAGCTCGTACGTGCCGTCGGCGAGGTCGGGGCCGGAGGCGGGGTCCGTACTGGGGGCGGGGCCGGTGCCGTCGGCGGAGTCCGTGCCGTCGGCGAAGGCGGGGCCGGTGCCGGGCACGGTGGCCTGGGACGACGCGTCCTCAGGGCCGCGCCCCGGTCCGTCCAGTCCGTCGCGGGCGCCTGTCTCCGTCACGAAGTCGTCCTGCACGAGATGCGTCTCCTGTCCCTGCACGCGGGCCGTCTCCCGGCCCGCACGGCCCCGCGCCCGCCTGCGCGCGCTCGCCGCCCACCAGCTCTTACGTGTCCGTCGTGGCTGCGTACGGGGCCCAACCGCCCCGTACGCAGCCGAATGCCCGTGGCGGCCGGGCCGCGAGGCAGTGCATCCCCCCGGAAGCACTCCCCCACGGCCCGTCCCGCCCGGGCGGCGGCTACTTCGCCGCCACCGCCGCGCCGTTGGCCGGCGCCGGAGCCGCGACCGCCTCGGCGATCCGGGTGTCCGCCAGGCCGTTGGCGTGTGCGGCGTCCAGCAGGCTCTGGAGCTGCCCGGACTGCGGCCCGCCCCGGTCGATGAGCTTGGTCAGGGCTCCCGCCAGGGTCAGGTCGCGCAGCCCGGCCGCGCCGAGTCCGCCGAGCATCGTGGTCAGGTCCTTGGTGAAGCTGGACCCGTTCTTGTCCAGCCAGGGCCCGGCGGCCGTACGGACCGTCTCGGAGCGCTCGACCAGCGCGTCCAGGCCCTTGGCGGCGCCGATCGAGCCGGCCAGCCGGTCGAAGAAGACGCTCTCCCCGCCGACGATGTCGATCTTCGCGTTCTCCAGGCCGGCGGCCAGCACCTTCGCCTGCACCTCGGCGATCTGCCGCTGGGCGTCCAGGCCCGCGAGGCGGACCTCCTTGTCGGCCGCCACGCGCAGCCGGTACTCCTCGTGCTCCCGGCTCGCCGCGTCCAGCGCCGCCATCGCCGCGGCCTTCTCGGTGAGCCCGGCCGCCTCGGCCTTGAGCAGCGCCTCGGCCGCCTCCGCCTCGGCCCGGCCGGCCTTCTCGACGGCGGCCGCGTTCATCTCCCGTACCTTCACCTCGGCCAGCCCGGCCGCGGCGGCCTCGGCCTGGGTGCCCTCGGCGAGCCGGATCTTGGCCTGCGCGTCCAGGTCGGCGGCCTTGCGCCGGCCCTCGGCCAGGGTCAGCTCCTCGGCCGCGCGGTGGGCGGCGGACTGCTCGGCGGCCTCGGCCGCCTTGATGTCCTTGACCAGCCGCTGCTGGGCCTCGGCCTCGGCCCGGATGATCATCGCCTGGCGCTCGCGCTCGGCCTCCTCGACCGTACGGAGCTTCTTGATCTCCTCCTCCTGGGCGGCGACGGTCTTCTCGACCGCGATCCGCTCCCGTACGACGTCCGCGATCTCCCGCTTCTCGGCCTCGACCTCCTTGTCGGCGGCGATCCGGGTCAGCTGGGTCTCCCGCTCGCGGGCGATGACCTCCAGGAGGCGGTCCTTCTCGATGCGCTCGTTCTCGATGGCGATGACGCGTTCGCGGTTCTTCTGGGCCACCGCGATCTCGCGTTCGCGGTTCTCGTTCTGGATGCCGAGCGCCTCCTCGGTCTTCAGGTGCGCGGAGTGCGAGCGCAGCCGCTCCTCGGCCTGGACGCGGGCCGTCTCGGCCTCTTCCTTGGCGCGTACGGTCGCGATCTCGCGCTGCTGGCGGATCTCCGCGTCCGCCTGCCGGCGCTCCAGCTCCAGGACGGCCTCCCGGGCGTCGACGTTCTGCCGGGTGATCTCCTTCTCCTCGTTGCGCCGGTACTCGTTGGTGCGGACGTGCTCGATCGCGGTCAGCTCGGTGATCTTGCGGATGCCCTGGGCGTCGAGGATGTTGGCGGAGTCGAGCTGCTCCAGCGGGGTCTGCTCCAGGTAGTCGATCGCCGCGTCCTCCAGGCTGTAGCCGTTGAGGTCGGTGCCGATGACGGCGATGATCCGGTCCCGGAACTCGTCGCGCTTGGTGTAGAGGTCCTGGAAGTCGAGCTGCTTGCCGACGGTCTTGAGGGCCTCGGAGAACTTGGCGTTGAACAGTTCCTGCAGCGTGCCGACGTCGCTGGCGCGCTCGGTGCCGATGGCCTGAGCGACCTTGACCACGTCCTCCCGGGTCTTGTTGACCCGGACGAAGAACGCGATGCGGATGTCGGCGCGGATGTTGTCCTGGCAGATCAGGCCCTCGTGGCCGGTGCGGCCGATCTCGATGGTCTTCACCGAGATGTCCATCGTCTCGGCCTTGTGCAGCACCGGCAGCACCACCGAGCCGGTGAAGGTCACATCGACCTTGCGGTACTTGGAGACGATCAGGGCCTGGCCCTGGTGGACCTTGCGGTAGAGGCGGGTGAGGGCGAGGACCGTGACGAGCACGATCAGTACGGCCACGGCGACGGTCACGCCGATTCCTACGGTGATGGCATCCATCGGTACATCAGTCCCTGCGAGGTGTCGGGCAGTCGACGGGCGCGGAGGGCGGCTTCGGGGCCGCGGTGCGCTCCGGTCGGTGGTCGGTCGGGCCCGGTCGGTGGTCCGTCAGGACCAGTCGGTGGCCGGTCAGGCCCGGTCGGTGATCGGTCGGGCCGTTCGGTGTCGGTCAGGCCGGTCGGCGCTCAGACCGCCGGGCCGTACGGGTCCAGGGCGGCGTCGAAGGGCGCGACCCGGAAGAACTCGCCGTCGGCGTCGTAATCGAAGATCAGCGCGCTGCTGCCGGCGGTGAGGCCGCTCTCCTCCGTACGGACCTGGACGACGGCCGTCGAACCGTCGTCGGCGCGTACCTCGGCCTGCCCGAAGTCGGACGAGACCCGGCCGGTGCGGACGACGCACACCCGGCCGACGAAGTCGTCGCGCGAGGCGACCCGTTCAGGAGGCAGCAGGCGGCGGGCCAGGCGCACCGCGACGCGGGTGCCGGCCCAGGCCGCGAACAGCGCGAGCGCCAGCGCGGCGGCGCGCAGCGGCAGGCTCTCGGTCAGCGCGGCACCGGCCAGGGACACGGCCCAGGCGATCAGCACACCGAGCGAGAGGGTGACCGTCACGGGCAGTCCGGCGGTGCCGGCGGAGCCGTCGACACCCTCACCCCCGTCGAGGATGTCGACGCCTGCCCCGCCGATCAGCACCAGCAGCCAGTAGGCGGCCACCACCAGCAGCGCGAAGGTGAAGAACACGGCCGGGAAGGCGAGCGCGGCTCGTGTGAACGCTGCAAAGTCCCCCATGGGTGTCCGTCCCCCGTTCGCGTCTGTTCCTGCCAGTTCCTAGATCGTGGCAGGCCACCAGGGGCCCGCACATTGCCGGATCCCGGCAATCTTTATGTGTTCCTGATGACCTGTTAACGGGGCACGGTCTTGCCGTCGGGGGTGGCCGGGTGGTAGGCATACCGGCCGAAACCCGCCCTCCGGACGCCCGCGGAATGCCCTCCGAACGCTCGCCGGCCGCCCGGCAGCGGCTTGTCCGGGACCGCCCTACAGCGGCTTGTCCGGCCAGCCCAGCAGCCGCGCGCCCATCGCCGCCGTCTCCAGGGTGAAGCGCTGGAGGCCGTCCGCCGGGTCGTAGCCGGTCAGGAACTTGATGCGCTCCAAGCGGTACGACAGGGTGCGCACGCTCACCTTCAGCCGACGGGCGGCCTCGGCGTTGACGTACCCGGACGCCGCGAGCGCCCCGATCGTCTCCAGCAGGGGCCCGGCGCCGCCGCGCGACTGCGTCAGCGGCCCGAGGACCGTGCGCACGAGGTCGGCCATGGCGGCGCGGTCGCGCAGCAGGACGGGGAAGACCAGCAGGTCGGCGGCGCGCAGCACCGGTTCGTCCAGCTCCAGCTGCTCGGCCAGCTCCAGCGCGCCCAGCGCCTCCTCGTACGAGTGCACCACCCCGCCCGCGCCGGAGTGCACCCGGCCGATGGCGACCCGCCGCGCGCCGGGGCGCCCCACGTCGGGCCAGCGCGCGTAGGTGGCGAAGGCGTCCAGCACCGTACGCTCGCGGCTCGCGCCGACGCAGACCAGCCGCCCCTCCTTGGTGGTGATCAGCACGTCCCGGTCACCGAACCGGCCGAGCAGTTCGCGTTCGACCCGGCGGGCGACCGGGTGGATGTCGTCGAAGGGCTCGTCGCCCTCGGCCACGGCGACGGCGTGCTCGTGGGCGAGCCGCAGTCCGAACCGTTCGGCGCGCTCGGCCAGCCGCCCCAGGTCGCTGCGCCCGTACAGCAGGTCGTCGACGAACTCGCGCCGCGCGGCCTCCTCCTGACGTACGGCGAGCCGCTGCGCGCGCTCATGGCCTTCGCCGAACGCGGCGATGGCGGCGTCCACCGCGCCCAGCACGGCATCGCCGGTACGGGCCCGCTCCGCCGCGCCGGCCGCCCGCGCCACCCCGGGCAGCGTGCCCCAGACCCGCCGGGTCTCCCCCAGGAAGAGCCCGACCAGTTCGCGCAGCCCGTGGCCCGATTCGGCGGCCTGCTCCCCCAGCTCCCGCAGCGCGTCCAGCTCCGCGCGCCGGGGCAGCCGTCCGGTGTCGGACACCTCGGCGAGGAGGGTGGTGTAGCCCTCCAGGTACTCCGGGGACATCCCGCCGTCCTTCACCGTCCGTACTCCCTGCCGCCGCGCCGTGCACCGCCCCGCCCTTCGGAGCACCCTCCATCCTGCCGGACGGAGCGGAGGCGTCCGGCCTTGCGGGCCCCAGTGCCTTCGGGGCAGGCCCGTCACGCCTCCTGCCGTACCGCCTCCGCCGCGCGCGGACGCCGGGAGATCAGCTCGCCCAGCCCCTGGCGGGTGGCCACGAGCAGGACGCGGTCCTGCGGCCGCAGCGTGTAGCCGTCCCCCAGCTCCGGTACGAGCCGGGCCCGGCCGCGCTCCGGCGTCTCCTGGGCAGCACCGGACACCGGGTCCGCCGGATCGTCCGGCGCGGAGGTGTCCACGGCCAGGACGCGCAACAGGCCGGGACGGAACACGTCGGCGACCGTACGGCCCTCCAGGGCGGCATGGCCGCGCACCTCGACCCTGGCTACGAGCAGCACCCGCCGCTCGACAGGAATGGCACCGATGATCTGGCGGCCCATCATCGCGCCGGCGAAGGCGGGCGCGGCCAGGAAGCTGACGCTGCGGCTGCGGGTGCGCGCGCGGGGATGGGCGGCGCGCAGCGTGCGGTACACGGCGGTGGCGAAGCGGTCGTCGAACAGGCGCAGCGTCACGCGCAGTTGCGGCTTGACGGAACGGGCATAGAGAGCCGCCTCCAGATTGGTGGTGTCGTCGCTGGTCAGAGCGAGCAGGGCATGCGCCCGCTGGATCTTCGCAGCTTCTAGTACGCCTTCGTGCGTCACATCTCCCACCACCGTCGGCACCCGCAGCCGGCGCGCCAGCGCGATGCCGCGCGCTTCAGGGTCGGCCTCCACACACACCACGGGGGTACCCAGCTCATGCAGTTGGGCCAGCACCCGCGTACCGACCTTTCCGAGGCCCAGCAGCACCACGTGCCCGGACAGTCCGCGCGGCGGGCGGCGCAGCGCGGTGGCGTTGCGGAAAGTGCCGAGCCCTTCCAGCGCGGCAGCCACCAGGACGGGCAGCAGCAGCAACCCGGTGAGCCCGGACAGGAGTTGCAGCACCTTGCGGGAGACCGGCTCGCCGATGGCCGGTTCGTTGATGGCGAAGAGGTCGAGGAGCGAGAGGTAGGTGGCATGCACCGGGGAGTCGCCTGTGGTCAAGGAGGAGGCGACGGCCAGCGCGAGGACGGCGCCGACGACGCCGGCCAGCGACCAGCGCAGCCTGCGGGAGAAGAAGGAGCCCAGCGGTACGCCGCGGCCGCGCAGGCTGCCCGGTCCCCACCGGGCGCCCGCGCCGTCCCGTCGCCGCGTGCGTCCCCGGCCGTTCCGGCTGCCGGGGCGCGGCTGGCGGCCCTGGTAGGTGACGGTTTCCAGGACGAGGGTGCCGCGCCCGGCGGCGGCCGCCGCGGTGACCTCGTCGGGCAGCAGCTCGGGGCCGTCGTCGGCGGACAGGTCGTTCCCGCCCGGAGGGGCGGAAGCGTCCGACGGGTCGGCGGCCACGTCCGCCGTCGCCGTCAGAACGGCCAGCGGGCACAGTCCGGAGGCCGCGGCCGGGCCCTGCCGGGCGGCGGGGCCGCGTTCCACGGCGCGCAGCAGCAGGCCGTCGGCCTCGATGACCTTGCTGGTGCCCGCGACGGCGGTGGCCGCCAGCGCGGGGGCCACGGTGTCGGCGTCGGACAGGACCGTGGTGGACACGTCGGCCCCCTCGGCGTCCAGGGCGCCGACGGCCGCGGCCTGGTCCAGCAGCTGTTCCAGGTACTGGCCGAGCTTGCGGTTGTAGAGGCGGATCACCAGCCGCAGCCGGGGGTTGAGCCGCCGGGCCCGCAGCGCGGCGTGGATGTTGGTCTCGTCATCGTCGTACACCAGCGCGAGCGCTTCGGCCGCGCCGATGCCGGCCTCGGCCAGCGTGTCGTCGTCGGCCTCCGCCGCTTCCAGGACCCGTATGGGCTCGTCGGGCGGTTCCTCGGCGCTCCCGGCACCCCCGGTGCTCCCGGCCTCGCCGGGCGCGCCGGTCTGGGTACGCACCATGGCGGCCGAGACCCGCCCCAGCAGGGCCTGGGCCCGTCCCAGGGCTCCGGCCGGCGGCGGAATGCGGGGCCGGTGCGGTTCTCTGGCGGAGGGGACGACGAGCGTCACCCGCTCCCGGTAGACGTCCTTGAGTTCGGCGGCGAGGCGGCGCGCGAGGGCGTCGTCGCCGCAGACGACCATATGCGGGGCGAGTGCGCCCTGTTGGGGCTGCTGAGGCACGGTGGACACGCCGCTCAGCGTGCCGCACGGAGCGGTCCCGGCGCACGTGATCGCGGCCGGCCGCGGGCTCCGGCCCCGGGTGAGACGTCCGGGCCGGCCGGTCGCGCCCGCCCCGCGCCCCCACTCATGATCGCCGACCAGATTCCCGGCCGTACCGCAAGGAAACTTACCCTCCCCTTATGTTCTCTTGTCGCGTTCTTAACGCCCAGGAGGGCCGTGCGGGCGAACTGCGTGGATGCAGCGGTCCCCACGCCAGGTAGCGTGGTCGCCGAACACGCCAGGTCGAAGCAGCCGGCGTCACAGCACAGGGAAAGGTGCGAGGTAGGGGCCGATGCACATCGTCATCATGGGGTGCGGGCGGGTGGGTTCCGCGCTCGCACAGACCCTGGAGAGCCAGGGTCATACGATCGCGGTGGTCGACCAGGACCCGACCGCCTTCCGCCGTCTGGGCTCCGGCTTCGGCGGCCGCCGGGTCACCGGGGTCGGTTTCGACCAGGACACCCTGCGCGAGGCCGGGATCGAGGAGGCGGGCGCCTTCGCCGCCGTCAGCAGCGGCGACAACTCCAACATCATCGCGGCCCGGGTGGCCCGCGAGATGTTCGGCGTGGAGAACGTCGCGGCCCGGATCTACGACCCGCGCCGCGCCGAGGTCTACCAGCGGCTGGGCATCCCGACGGTCGCCACCGTGCGCTGGACCGCCGACCAGATGCTGCGCCGGCTGCTGCCCTCCGGGGCCGAGCCGCTGTGGCGCGACCCGAGCGGCGGTGTCCAGCTCGCCGAGGTGCACACCTCGCCGGCCTGGGTGGGCCGCAAGATCAGTCAGCTCCAGGAGGAGACCGGTGTCCGGGTCGCCTTCCTCACCCGGCTGGGTGAGGCCATGCTGCCGACGTCGCAGACCGTGCTGCAGGAAGGCGACCTGGTGCACGTGATGATGCGCACCGACGAGGTCGAGAAGGTGGAAGCGGTGTTCGCCGAAGGGCCCGAGGAGGCGCACGCATGAGGGTCGCTATCGCGGGCGCGGGCGCGGTGGGCCGTTCCATCGCGGGCGAGCTGCTGGAGAACGGGCACGAGATCCTGCTCATCGACAAGGCGCCGACGGCGATCTCGGTCGAGCGGGTGCCGCTGGCGGAGTGGCTGCTGGCCGACGCCTGCGAGATCACCTCGCTGGACGAGGCAGCGCTGCAGCGCTGCAACGTCGTCATCGCGGCGACCGGCGACGACAAGGTCAACCTCGTCGTCTCGCTGCTCGCCAAGACCGAGTACGGCGTGCCGCGGGTGGTGGCCCGCGTCAACAACCCCAAGAACGAGTGGCTGTTCAACGAGGCGTGGGGCGTGGACGTCGCCGTCTCCACCCCGCGTCTGATGTCGGCGCTGGTCGAGGAGGCGGTGAGCGTCGGCGACCTCGTACGGCTGCTGCGCTTCAGCCACGGCGACGCCAACCTCGTCGAGCTGACGCTGCCCCCGGAGGCGGCGCTGGCCGGCACCCGCGTCGGGGACGTCGACTGGCCGGAGGACACCTCCCTGGTCACGATCATCCGCGGCACCCGGGTGCTCACCCCGAACAAGGAGGACGCGCTGGAGGCCGGGGACGAGCTGCTGTTCGTCGCGGCCCAGTCGCGCGAGGAGCAGCTGGAGGACCTGCTGTCGGTACGCCGCGAGGCGTGACGGCGGGCGGTCCGCGGGACGGCACGGCGAAGGGCCGGGAACCCCTGGGGTTCCCGGCCCTTCGCCGTCGTACGGCCTTGCGTCGGCGGCAGTCGGTGCTGCGGGCGTCAGCCGCGGTGCTGCGGCGCCCGGCCCTGCTGCTCGGCGGCCAGCGCCTGCGGTGCGACGTCCGCGGCGAGATCCGTGGCCACCCCGTCCAGGATGCCGTTCTCCCGCGCCTCGCGCTCGCGCCGCGCCTTCGCCTCCTCCTCGGCCTTCTCCTTGGCCTCCATCTCCGCGAAGACGTCGATGGGCGCCGGAGCCTTGGCCAGGAACAGCCAGGTCAGCCAGACCGCCAGCAGGAACGGCGGGATCTTCAGCGCGATCAGCACCCAGCCCAGGTGCGTGGTGTCCGCCCACCAGTACAGCGGGAAGAGGATCGCGCACTTGGCGAGCAGGATCGCGCCCCAGGCGTAGCTGGCCTTGGCGTACGCCTTCTTGCGGCCCGGGTTGCGGGTGCGCCAGGAGAGGTTCTCCTTGAACACCGGGCCCAGGATCAGGCCGATCAGCGGCGCGCCGGCCAGCGTGGTGACGATGTAGGCGACGCCCAGGCCCAGCGTGTAGAGCATGCCGGGCAGGTAGAAGTCCTTGGCGTTGCCGGTCATCATCGCGAAGACCACGCCGAAGGCCACCCCGAAGACGCCGCTGAAGGCGTGCTTGACGGTGTCCTTGCGCACCAGGCGGGCGACGGCCAGCACCAGCGAGACCGCCAGCGCGGCGATCGCCGAGACGTGCAGGTCCTTGTTGACCGTGTAGATCGTGACGAACAGCAGGCCGGGCAGCACGGTCTCGACCATGCCGCGCACGCCGCCGAACGCCTCGAACAGGGCGGCCTCGGTGACGGCTCTCCCGTCCGGGGCGGCGTCCTGCTCCTGGGCCGGCCCGCCGGCCGGTCCGGTGGTTCGGTTCGGTCGGTCGTCAGACGTCACCGGCTACTCCTGTCCGAGTGGTCGGAGTTCGTATTTCGGATTGAACAGCACCCGGCGGCCGTGGCTCATGGAGATCCGGCCGGAGGCGATGAGCTTGCGGCCCGGCTCTATGCCGGTGATGGCACGCCGGCCGAGCCACACCACGTCCAGTGCGGCGGAGCCGTCGAACAGCTCCGCCTCCAGGGCGGGCACACCGGCGCGCGGCCGCAGCGTCACATGCCGCAGGGTGCCGGTGACCTTGACTATCTGCCGGTCGTCGCAGTCGCAGATACGGGTACAGCCGGTGTTCTGCGCGTCCTGCTGCAGCTCGGCGGACTCCAGCTCCTCCTCGGAGGAGGACAGCCTGTCGAGCATCCGGCGGAAACGGCCTGCCGGCTTCTCGGATCGGGTCCCAGCGCTCATGAGGCCAGCGTACCGGTGCGCGGGGCCCTGGATCACGGCCGCGGACGACGCCGCACCGGCCGGTCTCCGGGGGCCGCGGTCACTGCTCGAAGCGGTAGCCCATGCCGGGCTCGGTGACGAAGTGCCGGGGGTGCGAGGGGTCGCTCTCCAGTTTCCGGCGCAGCTGTGCCATGTAGACCCGCAGGTAGTTGGTCTCGGTGCCGTACGAGGGCCCCCAGACCTCCTGGAGCAGCTGCTTCTGGCTGACGAGACGGCCCGTATTGCGGACCAGGACTTCCAGCAGATGCCACTCGGTCGGCGTAAGGCGCACGTCCCGGCCGTCCCGGTTGACCTTCTTCGCGGCCAGGTCGACCGTGAAGCCCTCGGTCTCCACGACCACCTCGTCCTCGGCGGGCCCGGTCGGCTCCGCCCGGCGCACCGCGGCCCGCAGTCTGGCCAGCAGCTCGTCCATCCCGAACGGCTTGGTGACGTAGTCGTCCGCCCCGGCGTCCAGCGCCTCGACCTTCTCGTCGGAGGTCTGCCGGGCGGAGAGCACCAGGATCGGCACCCGGGTCCAGCCCCGCAGCCCCTTGATCACCTCCACGCCGTCCATGTCGGGCAGCCCGAGGTCCAGGACGATCACGTCGGGGTGGCGGGCGGCGGCCAGCTTGAGGGCGGTGGCCCCGTCGGGGGCGGCGTCGACCTCGTACTTGCGCGCCTTCAGGTTGATCACGAGGGCCCGTACGATCTGCGGCTCGTCATCGACCACAAGCACCCGGTTCACTGTCGTTCTCCTCGTGGTGGGGAAACCCGCCGGGCCACGCCCGCGGGGTGTCGGCTGGATGGCGGCTCCAGTGGGCCGGGGGGCGGCACGCGCGGTGCCGTCCCGGTGGCGGCGGGACGCCCGTTCACGTCGTCGCCTGGGCCGGGAGGTCGGGCTGCACCGGCGGTCCGCCGGGGGCGGCCCGCAGCGTGAGGACCATGGTCATGCCGCCGCCGGGGGTGTCCTCGGCGGCGAGGGTGCCGCCCATCGCCTCGGCGAAGCCGCGGGCGACGGCGAGGCCCAGGCCCACGCCCGCGCCGCGCGGGGCGTCACCGTAGCGCTGGAAGGGTTCGAAGATGCGGTTCTTGGCGCTGTCCGGCACGCCCGGGCCGCGGTCGGCGATGCGCAGCTCGACGCGGTCGCCGAGGGCGCTAGCGGAGACCAGCACCCGTTCGCCCTCCGGGCTGTACTTGACGCCGTTCT
This sequence comes from Streptomyces paromomycinus, assembly GCF_003865155.1. Lineage (NCBI taxonomy): Bacteria > Bacillati > Actinomycetota > Actinomycetes > Kitasatosporales > Streptomycetaceae > Streptomyces > Streptomyces paromomycinus. The sequence continues at coordinate 2,645,842 of NZ_BHZD01000001.1, forward strand.
CGACCAGGTTGGCCACGGAGCGCTCCAGCAGTCCCGGGTCGACGGCGACGATCGGCAGTTCCTCGGGGATGTCCAGGGTGACGCTGCCCTCGGGGACGCCGCCCAGCGCCATCGGCACCACCTCGTCCAGATCGATCTCGCGGATCAGCGGGGTGACCGTGCCGGTCTGCAGGCGGGACATGTCCAGCAGGTTGCCGACCAGGTGGTCCAGCCGGTCGGCGCCCGCCTCGATGCCCTCCAGCAGCTCCGCCTCGTCCTCCTCGGACCAGGCGACGTCGTCGGAGCGCAGCGAGGTCACCGACGCCTTGATGCTCGCCAGCGGCGTCCGCAGGTCGTGGCTGACGGCGGCCAGCAGCGCCGTACGGATGCGGTTGCCCTCGGCCAGCTCGCGAGCCCGCTCCGCCTCGCCGACCAGCCGCTGGCGGTCCAGTACGACGGCGGCCTGCGCGGCGAAGGCGGCGAGCACCCGGCGGTCCTCGGCGGGCAGCACCCGACCGGTCAGGGCCAGCGCCATGTGGTCCCCGACCGGCATGTCCACGTCCGCGTCCTCGGGCCGCATCAGCGGCCTGGCCTGCGGGTCGCCCTCCGCGGCGCCGCCGACGCGGCCCGCGCAGGTCCACGGCTCGACGTCGCCGGCCCGCTCCAGCAGCGCGACGGATTCCATGCCGAAGGTCTCCCGTACCCGTTCCAGCAGCGCGTCCAGCGTGGTCTCGCCGCGCAGCACGCTGCCCGCCAGGAAGGAGAGGATCTCCGACTCGGCGCGCAGCCGCGCGGCCTGGTGGGTGCGGCGGGCGGCCAGGTCGACGACGGAGGCCACCGAGACGCCGACCGCGAAGAAGATCAGGATGGCGACGATGTTCTTGGGGTCGGCGATGGTGATCGAGTGGGTGGGCGGGGTGAAGTAGAAGTTCAGCAGTACGGACCCGACCGCGGCCGCGGCGAGCGCCGGCATCAGCCCGCCGAGCAGCGCGGCGGCCACGGTCAGGAAGAGGAAGAGCAGGACGTCGTTGGCCAGGCCCGGACCGTTGTCGATGGCGGTGAGCAGCAGCGACAGCAGGACCGGCGCGACGACACCGACCAGCCAGCCGCCGATGATCCGGGTCCGCCCGAGCCGGGCGCCGCGCGCCACCGGCAGGCCGCGTCCCTTGGCGACCTCGTCGTGCGTGACGATGTGGACGTCGAGGTCGGGCCCCGAGTCCCGGGCGACGGTGACGCCGACGCCGGGCCCGAAGACGTACTGCCAGGTCTTGCGGCGGCTGGAGCCCAGCACGATCTGGGTGGCGTTGACGCCGCGCGCGAACTCCAGCAGCGCGTTCGGTATGTCGTCGCCGATGACGTGGTGGAACGTGCCGCCGAGATCCTCGACGAGGGTCCGCTGCACGGCGAGTTCCTTGGGCGAGGCGGAGGTCAGCCCGTCGCTGCGCGCGATGTAGACGGCGAGCACCTCGCTGCCCGAGCCCTTGGCCGCCATCCGGGAGGCGCGGCGGATGAGCGTACGCCCCTCGGGGCCGCCGGTGAGGCCGACGACGATGCGTTCGCGCCCCGCCCAGATCTTGGAGACACTGTGCTCGGAACGGTACTGCTGCAGATATTCGTCCACCCGGTCGGCGACCCACAACAACGCGAGCTCCCGGAGAGCGGTCAGATTGCCCGGCCGGAAGTAGTTCGAGAGGGCGGCGTCCACCTTGTCCGGCTTGTAGATGTTGCCGTGCGCCATCCGGCGCCGGATCGCCTCGGGCGACATGTCGACCAGCTCGATCTGGTCGGCGCGGCGGACGATCTCGTCCGGCACGGTCTCGCGCTGCCGCACCCCCGTTATCGACTCGACGACGTCGCCGAGCGATTCGAGGTGCTGGATGTTGACCGTCGAGATCACATCGATCCCGGCCTCCAGCAGCTCCTCGACGTCCTGCCAGCGCTTGGTGTTGCGGGAGCCCGGCACGTTGGTGTGCGCCAGCTCGTCGACGAGGGCCACCGCCGGCGCGCGGCGCAGCACCGCGTCCACGTCCATCTCGGTGAAGACCGAGCCCCGGTACTCCAGCTCCACGCGCCGGGTCTGCTCCAGACCGTGCAGCATGACCTCCGTGCGGGGCCGGCCGTGGTGCTCGACGAACGCCACCACGGCGTCCGTACCGCGCTCCACCCGCCGGTGTGCCTCGGACAGCATCGAGTACGTCTTGCCGACGCCCGGTGCAGCGCCGAGATAGATCCGTAGCTTGCCGCGTGCCATGGCCCCATTGTCTTACGTGAAGGCCGCCCCCACCGGGCTGAACCTGAGGCGACCCTACCGACCCCACACCCGCACAAAAGCCGCAGGTGACGGGTGGGGGGCAGGTCTTGACGCGACTCTGATACGGGGGCAGGGGCGGCCGGTCGCCGGGAGCCGGCCCACGGGCCGGGGCCGTACCGCCGCCCGGCCCGTGCCGTACCGGCGCCTACCCGGCTCCCCGCAGGGCCGCCGTAGGGGGCTGCCGCAGAGCGATGCGCGTGGTCACGATTCCCGTGCCCAGGGCGAGGAGGCCCGCGCCGCCCAGGACGAGGGCAACGGTGCCGGCCGGCAGGTGCGGGACCGCCGAGCCGGTCAGAGCCCGGCTGAACACCGCGAGCACCGCTCCCGCCACTGCCGCTCCGACCCCCAGCGCGGCGACAACGACCACCGCGTTCTCCAGGCGCATCATGCGGGCGACCTGTCGGGGGGTGGCGCCCACCAGGCGCAGGAGCGCGAACTCGCCGGACCGTTCCATCGTCGTCATCACCAGGGTGTTCACGACCGAGATCGACGTGAAGGCCGTCACCACCAGCAGGAGCAGATACGTGGCGGTCATGGCGGAGTCCCTGGTGCGCAGCGCCTCGGCACGGTAGCCGGCGTGGTCGAGCATCCGCCAGGACGGCTCGGCCCGGTGCAGGGCCCGCAGGCCGTCGGCCAGTTGCCGCTGGGCGCCGGGGGCGGCCCGTACGTACACCTCGTCCAGGAGCGGCTGCTCGCCGTCCAGGTGCCGGGCGGCCAGCGGTAGCGGAAGGACGGCTTCACCGAAGCCCCGGGAGCGGGTGTAGACGGCCGTGACACGCGCCTTCTCCGGGCGGTCGTCCTCCATGGACAGCGTCACCGTGTCACCCACGCCCACGTGCGCACGCCGCGCGAGGCCCGTACTCAACGCAATGTCCCGCGGGCCCGGATGCCGCATGCTTCCGTGCATGACGCCCAGGTCGACGACCGCGTCGAGCGGCCCGTCCGTGACGGCTTGCGCCATACCGCCGGGGCCTGGAGCGGCGTCGTCTCCCTGACCGTGTCCGCCAGGGAGCACGTTGACGAACGTCCCCGTGGCGCCCACAGCCACCCCGGCCCCCGACAAGGCCCCGACCGTACGCGCGGCGGCGACCGGCAGACCCGCCCCACCGCCGCGTACCACTTCATCGGCGACCAGCCGCTGACGCTCCTGGTGCCACTGTTCGTCCCACTTCAGCTGCGGGACGAGCAGGGCAACGGCCGTGAAGGCCACGGTGAGGGACAGCGGCCCGGCGGCGGCGCCCAACCGTCGGTAGCCCGCGCCGAGGTTGGCCTTCACCAGCAGCCCGACGGCGGGGAAGAGGGCCCGGCACAGCGCCCCGAAGACGCCTCCCGCCAGCTTGCCCACCCACGGGCTGAGCAGCCCGACGGCGACCATCAGGACCATGACCATGCTCACGGCCGTGTTCGCGGCGTCCGGACCGCCCGAACTCCCGATCGCGGCCAGCCCCCAGGCTCCGGAGGCCAGGACCACGAGACCGAGACAGGTACGGACCGCGCCCACCCGCCGGCGGGGCACCGCGGCCTCGCCGAGCGCCTGCACCGCGCGCACCCGGGACGCCCGCCACCCGCTGCTCCACACGGCCGCTTCGGCGGTCACCCAGCAGATCAGCACGGCGGACACCACGCTGATCGGCCCGAAGGCGAAGGGGAAAGCAGCCGGAATCATGCCCCGGGCGGCCAGCCAGGCCCGCAGCCCGTCGGCCAGCAGCACCCCGAGGGCGCAGCCCGGGACTGCGGCGACCGCGGTGACGACGAGCACTTCGTGGGCGATCAGCCGGCGGACCTGGCCGGGGGTCGCGGCGACGGCGCGGAGCAGGGCGATCTCCCGGGTCCGCTGCTGGACCGACAGGGAGAAGGTGCCCGCCACCGCGAACGCCATGACGCACAGGCAGACGAACCCGAAAGGTACGGCGAAGGACACCACGTCCGCGCCGCCCTGCGCCGGCGACGCCCCGGCACCGGCGTCGAGCAGCACAGCGCAGCAGGTGGTCAGGGCCAGCGCGCAGAGCATGGCGACGAACGAACCGGCGAAGGACGCCTTACGGGACCGGACGGTCCACCACGCCAGTGGGAGGAGCACGGTCTCACGCTCCCAGGCGGGTCATGCGCTCGGCGATGGCCACCGCCGGCGCCCGGTGCAGTACGTCGGTGACGCGTCCGTCCGCCAGCAGCAGTACGGCGTCCGCGTACGAGGCGGCCACCGGATCGTGGGTCACCATCAGGACCGTCTGCCCGACGTCGTCCACGAGTTGGCGCAGAAGTTCCAATACGTTGCGGGCCGACGCCGTGTCCAGGGCGCCGGTGGGTTCGTCCGCGAAGACCACCTCGGGGCGGGCGATCAGGGCGCGGGCGATCGCCACACGCTGCTGCTGGCCGCCGGACAGCTCCCCCGGCCGGTGCTTACGGCGATCGGCGAGGCCGGTGCGGGTGAGCAACTCGTCCAGCCAGCCGGAGTCCAAGCGCAGGCGGCGGCCGGCCAGCCGCACCGGCAGGGTGATGTTCTGCTCCACTGTCAGCGCCGGGAGGAGGTTCAAACCTTGGAAGACGAAACCGACGCGTTCCCGGCGCAGTTCGGTCCGCTGCCGTTCGTTCAGCGGGCCCAGGTCGCGGCCCGCGATCTCCACCGTGCCCCGGTCCGGGCGCTCCAGGCCGGAGGCACAGTGCAGGAGCGTACTTTTGCCCGATCCGGACGGGCCCATGACGGCGGTGAACGTTCCGTAGGGTAACTCCGCCGTGACGTCGTCGAGCGCCGTGACAGCCGCCCTCCCACTGCCGTGCGACTTGGTGACCCCGCCGAGGCGCACCGCCCAGGGCGAACGCCGCGCCCGCCCCGCCCCGGCACGCCCCCGCGCCCCGCTGCGGGCCGCTCCGTCCTCTTCGTATCGGCGGATCCCCACGCCTGCGTGCTCGTCCACGTGCCTTCTCTCTCCGTCCGGCGCACGGCGGCGCCGAAGTCCGCCTCGTGCAAACCCGGCCGTCATAACACGACGGTTCACACCGGGCCATATCGAGCCGGCCCGGCGGGCGGCCGACCCACGCGTTCACGCCATCGCACGCGAGCCCCCGGCTCGGCGGACGAAGCAGCCCGCGCACTGCACGACATCGGCCGACGCCGGGACCAGGTCCGCAGCTCGTCCGACCATGCCCGCTGGGTGTACGTACTGTTCGACGTCGTCTTCGCCGCCGCGCTCTTCGCGGCACCCGACTACTCCGGCGAGGCAGCGAACGGTCGGCCCTCGGCGGGCGGGCCGCGCTGGAGGCGCATGCGGCGACGTTGCAGCAGTTCGTCGGAGCGTCACGGCGTACGGCGGTGGGAGGACGTCCAGGGCTCCGCACCCTCGGCATCCCTGCGCACCGCGCGCCTTCAGGCTCCCCGTTCGGCTCCCGACGGGGCACCCGGTGACGGCACCCGACACAGGTTCAGTTCGATCCTGGGGTGGAGCGGAGCCTTGTCGGACAGCTGCCATCCCGACGACGCGGCGATCTCCAGCGCGGCGCGCGGGCCGATGCCGCGATAGAGGTGTCCCCGGAGGGGGCCGGAAGTGGTCTTGGGCTTCCGGCTGTTGAGCTCTTCCACGATGCGCGTGCGGGCGAAACCGGGCTCTCCCTCATGGCGGATCTCCCGCCATGTCGCCCACCACTGGGGCCGGACGGGAATGTAGGCCAAGGCGCGCTCCATCAGGCTGAGCGCCGGCCTCTCCAGGAAGAACAGCACCGTGAGGACGATCTCCCCCACCAGCCCGAGCGCGACCACCACGGCGAACAAGGCGATCCACATCACCACGTGGAACGGAAAATGGATCAGCATCCCTATGTGACAAGCGATCAGCACCGGCCGCGGACGGACGCTCTTCGGCTCCCAGCCCGCACCGAAGTGCGGCTGCGGTCCGCCGGGCTGGACGTCCGGTCGACCGGTACGGTGATGGGACGGGGCTGCGGGCATGCTCACGGAGCCATCCCACCACAGCCGCGCAGTACATGACAAAGGAGCCCTGGACAGAGGCAGGTACGGCCCCGTCGGCACGCCGACCGACAGCGCGCCCCCCGCCCCCGCCCAATCCGCGATCATGGCGGCATGACCGATACCCGCACCCACCTCGCCCACACCGCGGAACTCGACGCCCGTACCCGCGCCGCGGCCAAGGCACTCCTCCACGACGTCTTCGAGGGCGACCTGACCGAGGAGGACTGGGACCACGCACTGGGCGGCGTACACGCCCTGGTGTGGGAGGGCGACGAGCTGATCGGCCACGCCTCGGTCGTACAGCGCCAGCTGCTGCACGCCGGCCGCCCCCTGCGCTGCGGCTACGTGGAGGGCGTCGGCGTCCGCGCGGACCGGCGCGGCCGTGGCCACGGCGCCGCCATGATGACGGCCCTGGAACGGGTCGTACGCTCCGCCTACGACCTGGGCGCCCTCAGCGCCTCCGAGGACGCCGCCGCCTTCTACGCGGCCCGCGGCTGGCACCTCTGGCAGGGCCCGTCCGCCGTCCTCTCCCCTACCGGCCTGCGCCCCACCAAGGAGGAGGACGGCGCCATCTACGTCCTGCGGGCCGATGTCCCGCTGGATCTCGCGGGGCAGTTGGTTTGTGACTGGCGGAGCGGGGATGTCTGGTAGGCGGTTCTCGGCGGGGGGGGGAGCAGGACGGAGCCTGACACGGCCCGGGGCCCGGCCGGCGATAGCGCAGGCCGGGCCCCGGGTCCCTGACTACTCGGTGGCTACTCGGTGACTACTCGGTGGCTACTCGGTGACTACTCGGTGAGGTCCCTCAACCCCATGTTCAACCTCAGCACATTCACCCGAGGCTCCCCCATGAACCCCAGCACCCGCCCCTCCACGGTGTCCTGCACCAGGCGTTCGACCTTGGCGCGGTCCAGGTGGTTCTCCTTCGCCACCCGGGTGACCTGGAGTTCCGCGTAGGCCGGGGAGATGTCCGGGTCGAGGCCGGAGCCGGAGGAGGTGACGGCGTCGGCCGGGACCTTCGACTCGGGGACGCCGTACGTCTCGGCGACCCACTTCTTGCGTTCCTTGACGGCGGCGATCAGGTCGGTGTTGGTGGCGCCCTGGTTGGTGGCGCCGGAGACCTGGAGGTCGTACTGGGGGTTGACGCCGTTGGTCTTGTTGCTGCCCAGGCCCGCGGACGGGCGCGGCTGGAAGTACCGCAGGTCGGGGACCGGGTCGCCCTTGGCGTCGGTGCCCTTGTCGTAACGCTGGCCGAGGAGTTCGGAGCCGACGACCTTGCCGTTCTGGCGTACCTCGGAGCCGTTGGCCTGGTCGTGGAAGGCGGCTTGGGCGACGCCGGTGACCACCAGGGGGTAGAGCACGCCGCAGACCACGGTCAGGACGAGCAGGGCGCGCAGGCCGGCGCCGAGGAGGCGGGCCGTGTTGCGTACCGAGTTGTTCATGAGGAAGTCACCCGATCCCGGGGATCGCAGAGATGAGCAGGTCGATGAGTTTGATGCCGATGAAGGGGGCGATCAGGCCGCCGAGTCCGTAGATGCCGAGGTTGCGGCGGAGCATCCGGTCGGCGCTCACCGGGCGGTAGCGCACGCCCTTGAGGGCCAGCGGTACGAGCGCGACGATGATCAGCGCGTTGAAGATGATCGCGGACAGGATCGCGGTCTGCGAGCTGTGCAGCCGCATGATGTTGAGGGTGTCCAGGCCCGGGTAGGCCACCGCGAACATCGCCGGGATGATCGCGAAGTACTTCGCGACGTCGTTGGCGATCGAGAAGGTGGTCAGCGCCCCCCGGGTGATCAGGAGCTGCTTGCCGATCTCGACGATCTCGATGAGCTTGGTCGGGTTGGAGTCCAGGTCCACCATGTTCCCGGCCTCCTTGGCGGCGGAGGTGCCGGTGTTCATGGCGACACCGACGTCCGCCTGGGCGAGGGCCGGTGCGTCGTTGGTGCCGTCGCCGGTCATGGCGACCAGCTTGCCGCCCGCCTGCTCGCGCTTGATCAGCGCCATCTTGTCCTCGGGGGTGGCTTCCGCGAGGAAGTCGTCCACGCCCGCCTCGTCGGCGATGGCCTTGGCCGTCAGCGGGTTGTCGCCCGTGATCATGACGGTCTTGATGCCCATCTTGCGCAGTTCGACGAAGCGTTCGCGCATGCCGTCCTTGACGACGTCCTTGAGGTGGATGACGCCGAGCACGCGGGCGCCCCGCTCGTCCTCCAGGGCGACCAGCAGCGGCGTGCCGCCGGCCTCGGAGATGCCGTTGGCCAGCCGGTCGGCGTCGTCGGGGACGGTGCCGCCCTGCTCCCGCACCCAGGCGATGACCGAACCGGTCGCGCCCTTGCGGACCTTGCGTACGGTGCCGTGCTCGGTCACGTCCACGCCCGACATGCGGGTCTGGGCGGTGAAGGGCACCCACTCGGCGTCGGTCAGTTCGCCCTGGTGGCGTTCGCGCAGACCGTACCCCTGCTTGGCCAGGACGACGATGGAGCGGCCTTCGGGGGTCTCGTCGGCGAGCGAGGACAGCTGGGCGGCGTCCGCCACCTCGGCCTCGGTCACGCCCTTGACGGGGACGAACTCGGCGGCCTGGCGATTGCCGAGGGTGATGGTGCCGGTCTTGTCGAGCAGCAGCGTGGAGACGTCGCCGGCGGCCTCGACGGCGCGCCCGGACATCGCCAGCACGTTGCGCTGGACCAGGCGGTCCATGCCCGCGATGCCGATGGCCGACAGCAGCGCGCCGATCGTCGTCGGGATCAGGCAGACCAGCAGCGCCAGCAGGACGATCATGGGCTGCTCGGCGCCCGCGTAGATCGCGAACGGCTGGAGGGTCACCACGGCCAGCAGGAAGACGATGGTCAGCGAGGCGAGCAGGATGTTCAGCGCGATCTCGTTCGGCGTCTTCTGCCGGGCGGCGCCCTCGACCAGGTTGATCATCCGGTCGATGAAGGTCTCGCCGGGCTTCGTCGTGATCTTGATGACGATGCGGTCGGAGAGCACCTTCGTACCGCCGGTCACCGCGGACCGGTCACCGCCGGACTCGCGGATCACCGGGGCCGACTCGCCCGTGATGGCGGACTCGTCGACCGAGGCGACGCCTTCGACGACGTCACCGTCGCCCGGGATGATGTCGCCGGCCTCGCAGACGACGAGGTCGCCGATGCGCAGCTCCGTGCCGGGCACCCGCTCCTCGGCCGAGCCGTTCAGCCGTCGGGCCACGGTGTCCGTCTTGGCCTTGCGCAGCGTGTCCGCCTGGGCCTTGCCGCGGCCCTCGGCGACCGCCTCCGCCAGATTGGCGAAGAGCACGGTGAGCCAGAGCCAGACGGCGATGGCCCAGCCGAACCAGTCCGAAGGGGACGCCACGGCGAAGCAGGTGGTCAGGACCGATCCGACCTCGACCACGAACATCACCGGGGACTTGATCATCACCCGGGGGTCGAGCTTGCGCAGCGCGTCCGGCAGCGACTTGACCAGCTGCTTCGGGTCGAAGAGGCCGCCGCCGACACGGCCGCCGTCCGGCGGGTGCCCGCCGGGTACGTCCTGGTGGGGCGCGCGGGTCGGGGTCGTGGTGGACACGGAGCGGTGCTCCTCTTGCTGTACGTCGTTCACGTCATTTACGTCGGTGGTCATGACAACCCCTCCGCGATCGGGCCGAGGGCCAGCGCCGGGAAGTACGTCAGGCCGGTGATGATCACAATCGTGCCGACCAGCAGCCCCGCGAAGAGCGGCTTCTCGGTACGGAGCGTGCCGGCCGTCTCCGGGACCGGCTGCTGCTCGGCGAGCGAGCCGGCCAGGGCGAGGACGAACACCATCGGCAGGAAGCGGCCCAGCAGCATCGCCAGTCCGATCGTGGTGTTGTACCAGGGGGTGTTCGCGTTCAGGCCGCCGAAGGCCGAGCCGTTGTTGTTGGCACCGGAGGTGAAGGCGTACAGCACCTCGGAGAAGCCGTGCGACCCGGCGCCCAGCGCCTTGGTGTTGAGCATCGAGCCCAGCGCGTCCGGCAGCACCATCGAGACGGCGGTGAAGCCGAGCACCAGGGTCGGGGTGACGAGGATGTAGCAGGCCGCGAGCTTGATCTCGCGGGTGCCGAGCTTCTTGCCGAGATACTCGGGGGTACGGCCCACCATCAGGCCCGCGAGGAACACCGCGATCACGGCCATCACGAGCATGCCGTACAGGCCGGAGCCGACGCCGCCGGGCGCGATCTCGCCGAGCATCATGCCCAGCAGCTGGATGCCGCCGCCGAAGGCCGTGAAGGAGTCGTGGAAGCTGTCCACGGCGCCGGTCGAGGTGAGGGTGGTGGCGACCGAGAAGATCGACGAGCCGCCGATGCCGAAGCGGTTCTCCTTGCCCTCCATCGCCGCGCCGGCCGCCTGGAGCGCCGGGCCGCCGTGCGCGAACTCGGTCCACATCATCAGAGCGGTGAAGCCGAGCCAGATGACGCCCATCGTGGCCAGGATCGCGTAGCCCTGCCGTACGTTGCCGACGAGCCGGCCGAAGGTACGGGTCAGCGCGAACGGGATCACCAGGATGAGGAAGACCTCGAAGAGGTTGGTGAAGCCGTTCGGGTTCTCGAAGGGGTGGGCCGAGTTGGCGTTGAAGTAGCCGCCGCCGTTGGTGCCCAGCTCCTTGATGACCTCCTGGGAGGCGACCGCGCCGCCGTTGGTCTGCTGGGAGCCGCCCAGGAACTGTCCGACCCCGTGGATGCCGGAGAAGTTCTGGATCGCACCGCACGCGACGAGGACGAGCGCGCCGACGACGGCGATCGGTATCAGGATGCGCACGGTGCCGCGTACCAGGTCGGCCCAGAAGTTGCCCAGGTCGCCGGTACGGGTCCGGGCGAAGCCGCGTACGAGGGCGATCGCCACCGCCATGCCCGTCGCGGCCGACACGAAGTTCTGCACCGCCAGACCCGCCGTCTGCACGACGTGGCCCATGGCCTGTTCACCGCTGTACGACTGCCAGTTGGTGTTCGCGACGAACGACGCCGCCGTGTTGAACGCCTGGTCCGGGCTGATCGACGCGAAGCCGAGCGACAGCGGCAGACCGCCCTGGAGGCGCTGCAGCAGATAGAGGAAGAGCACACCGGCGAGCGAGAAGGCCAGGACTCCGCGCAGGTACGCGGGCCAGCGCATCTGCGCGTCCGGGTCGGCACCGATGCAGCGGTAGATCACCTTTTCGACGCGCAGGGGCTTGCGCGAGCTGTACATGGCGGCCATGTGGTCGCCGAGGGGACGGTACGCCAGGGCGAGCGCCGCGACGAGCGCGGTGAGCTGGAGCACGCCGGCCAGGATGGGGCTCATCGGGACGCTCAGAACCTCTCCGGGAAGACGAGGGCGAGGACCAGGTAGCCGAGCAGGGCGATCGCGACGACCAGCCCGACGACGTTCTCGACGGTCACAGCCTCGTCACCCCCTTGGCGACGAGGGCCACCAGCGCGAAGACCGCGACCATGGTGACGACGAAGGCCACGTCGGCCATCGGGTGCTCCTAGTGGGTTCGGTTGAACGGACACCTAGAGCAAACCGCCAACATGACCGTTTCCGACCGCCGTTGACGCCTCCCTTACGGCCATTAGCGCCCCGTTGACGATTCTCATACGCTTACCGACCTGACCTGCGGAAACGCCGATGGGCCGCATCCCCTCGCACGGGGATGCGGCCCATCGGACGCGGTGATCCGGCCGCTACGGCGCCCTCGGGGAGCGCCGGAGGCGACACCCGGTCAGGAGGACCAGAGCGACCGCATCAGCTCGCGGCGCTCCGCCGGAGCCTCGGCCCGTACAAATACTCCCGCGGTGTCGCGGTGGATGCAGTCGATGCCGTAGCGATGCAGAAGAGCGAGGTCTGCGCGCGCCGGCAGGGACGGAAGCAGCGCGCTCAGGCGATCCGGCGGGGCCGGGCAGTACGGCGCGTAGTCCAGCAGTTGACCGAGCGCCTGACGGACGCTCTGGTGCGAAACGTCACTCTTGGCCTCTATGAGCTCGCTGCCTTCGGCATCATCGACGTAGAGGTCGCTGATGCCCGACCTGCAGTAGAAGCGGTCGGCTGGCCCGCGCCCGCAGGACGCCAGGTGCTCTCTGTAGGCAGCCACCAACCGGGCTTCCCGGCGGTCGACGATGACGAGCCGCTCGGCCCTCCGGTACGAGGTCGAGGAGGTGCGCATCTCCTCCGCCGCAGCCCGGCGGACGGCCTCACGGGCATCGACCGCGGTCGGCTCGGAGATCGGCTCCTCGCAAGCCCGGCTGAAGAACAGCCCAGAAGTGATCATGAAGGCGTCCAGGACGGACTGTGCCTTGTCATCGCGCAGGACCTTCAGTCCCGGGTGGGTATGCTGCGGCCGGTAACCGAGCACGGCGTTCAGTTCGGTGTACGGGATGTCCACCTCGGCCAGGTCCAGCACGGTGTAGATGGTGTGCCAGCTGGGGTCGCCCTGTTTCGGGGGCCATAAGAGATCGGCCAGTTCAGCGTTGCGGAAGATCGCACCGATCTCCCCCACCGCCCGCACCTTGTTCTGCCCGGTGAACAACACGACGTCACCGGGCACGACATCGCGCAGCTTCGTGTCGTGCTTGGGCACCGCGCCCCAGAAACATGCGGTGCCGTCCGGGTGGACAGCCTGCAGCCGGGCGCGCTGATCGGCGGTCAGCGCATGGGCGTACCTGTCATCGGCGAAGGCCACGGGATGGTCGACGGTGTCGGTCCAGTGGCGGCGTGTCGCTGAACTCCCGTAGGAAGGCGATATAAGAACGCGCACGGAAGCGCTTCCTCCGTTTCAAATTCCGGAGGGCGGGCGGGAACCGCCCTCGAATTGGAGGAAGCGTGGCACACCGGGGCCGTGCGCCACGTAGCGGAGTGCTCCGGCCGCCCGTCACGCACGTCGCTCCCGCAGCCGCGAAGGGTACGGGAGCGACGTGAGGGTGCGTCGGAAGGCGCCGCGCCTCAGCGGATCTCGGTGATCTCCGGGCCGCGCTCCAGGCGTTCGACGCCGCCGCCGAAGCGCGAGGTTTCCGCGGGCTCCTGCTGGACGCCGTCGGGGACCATCTGGGCGTCGTCGGGGAGCTTGAGGACGATCGGGTCGCGGGGGGCCATGGGGGCCTCGCCGCGGACGACCACGGTGTCCTGGAAGATGTGCTCCAGGATGCCGGCCGCCTCGGGCTGGACCGCGCCCTGGCCGGAGATGACGCCGCGCAGGAACCAGCGCGGGCCGTCGACGCCGACGAAGCGCACGACCTGGACGCCGTTGGTGCCGTCCGGGAGCTGTACGGGGACCTGCGCGCGCAGTTCCCAGCCCAGCGGGCCCTCGACCTCGTCGATGACGCCGCCCTGCTGGGTGATCCCGACGCCGATCTCCTCGCGGACCTCGCCCCAGATGCCCTCCTTCTTGGGCGCGGCGAACGCCTGGAGCTGTACGGCGCTGTCCTGGAGGACCACGGTCGCGGCGACGATCGCGTCGCCCGCGACCTCCACCCGCAGCTCCATGCCCTCGACACCGGGCACGAACAGGCCGCCCAGGTCCACCCGGCCCTCGGCGGCGTCCGTGACCTCGGAGAGGTCCCAGGGGCCGTCGGGACGGGGGGCCGGGGGCAGGTTCACCCGGCGCTCCTCCTCGCCGGACCCGGCACCCTCGTCCGCAAAGGTCTCGTCCGAGGCCGTCTCGTCGGCGGCTTCCGCTGCGGGGACCGACTCTGCGGGAGCCTCGTTCTTCTTGCGACGACCGAACACGTCACTGTCCTTCCCGGTCGGCACCGACCGATGCGTATCCATTCCCACCCGTGGAGCCGTCCACCGCCGCATGACCGCCGGTGGAACCGAATCCCCCCTCGGCCCGCGCCGAGCCGGGAAGTTCCGCCACCTCGTGGAAGCGCACCTTCTCGACCTGCTGGACGACCAGTTGGGCGATCCGGTCGAACCTCTCGAACCGCACACTCTCGCGCGGGTCCAGATTGACCACGATCACCTTGATTTCCCCACGGTACCCGGCATCCACCGTCCCGGGGGCATTCACCAGCGCCACTCCGCACCGGGCCGCCAGGCCCGAGCGGGGGTGCACGAACGCCGCGTACCCGTCGGGCAGGGCGACGGACACTCCGGTGGGAAGCACCGTCCGCTCCCCCGGCGCGAGTTCCGCCGCCTCGGTGGTCACCAGGTCCGCGCCCGCGTCACCGGGATGACCGTAGGCGGGAATCGGCACCTCCGGGTCCAGACGCCGGATCAGCACATCCACCGGATTGCGTACCTGACTCACGGGTTCACCTCAAAAGCACGAGCTCGTCTGACCTGGTCCGGATCGGCCATCGCGGCCTGGATCTCGGCCGGCCTTCCGTTGTCGATGAAGTGGTCGACCTTGACCTCGACGAAGACGGCGTCGGCGCGCACCGCGACCGGGCCCCCCGGGCCGCCGATGCGGCCCACCGCCGTCGAGTAGATCTTCCGGCCGTGGACGGCGGTTATCTCCGCGTCCAGGTGCAGCACCGTGCCGACCGGTACGGGCCGCAGGAAGTCGGTCTCCAGCCGGCCGGTCACCGCGATCACCCGCAGCAGCCAGTTCAGCGAGCCCAGCGTCTCGTCCAGGGCGGTGGCCAGCACCCCGCCGTGCGCGAGGCCGGGGGCGCCCTGGTGGGCCTCCTTGACCGTGAACTCGGCGGTCACCCGTACGCCGTCCTCGGCGCGGGCCCGCAACTGCAGGCCGTGGGCCTGCGCCGGGCCGCAGCCGAAGCAGTGGCCGTAGTGCGCGCCGAGGAGTTCTCCGGGCGCGGGGGCGTCGGGGTGCCGCACCGGGGCGACGGCGTCGGCCGGTGGCGTCAGCCGCGTCGGGGCCTTGTCGGTTCCACTCACGAGTGCAGACCCTACCCGCGCGCGTAACCCGCCCGCGCCGCCGTGCCAAGCTGGAGCCATGCAGTCGTACGAAGAACGCCTCACCGCGCCCCGCTCCTGGTGGGTGATCGCCGGCCTGATCGGCGTGGCCTGCGCCCTGATGCTGCTCCCGCTGGGCACGCTGCCGATGCTCGGCGGGCTGATCGGCGGCGCGGCGCTGTCCGCGGTGGCGGTCAGCTCGTACGGCTCGGTACGGATCCGTGTGGTGGGCGACTCGCTGATCGCGGGCGACGCCCGGATCCCGGTCTCGGCGCTGGGTGAGGCGCGGGCGCTGGACGCGGAGGAGGCGGTGGCCTGGCGTACGCACAAGGCCGACACCCGCGCCTTCATGCTGCTGCGCAGCTACGTGCCGACCGCGGTGCGGGTCGAGATCACCGACCCGGCGGACCCGACTCCGTACGCGTACCTCTCGACCCGTGAGCCGGAGCGCCTGGTGGCCGCGCTGGCGGCCGTACGAGCCTGAACCGACCCGGAGGGGCCGCGCGGGGGCGGGCAGGGCGCCGTCGGGCGCCACAGGGGCCTTTCCGGGGGTGCGGGGCGGCGTTCCGGTGACAGCCGGGCGCCTCGGCGGGGCTTCGGCGGGTTCTCAGCCGGTTCCCGCGGCTCTCCGCACGGTCCGTACGGCCGGCGACGGCGGCACGGCCGATGGCCGCACGACGGCTCCGGCGGGCCTCAGCGGCCGTCCTCCGGCGGCAGGGCCGGCGTCGCGCTGTCCGGCATCGCCTCGGCGTGCGGCAGGGCGTCCCACGGCACCTGTCTGGCGCGCAGGTCCTTGCGGATCTTTTCCGCGAGCTTCTTGGTGTCCCGCCGGTTCATCACCGCGCCGACCGCGGCGCCGACCATGAACGGGGTCAGGTTCGGCAGGTTGCGCAGCGTGCGCTTCATGATCTGCTGGCGCAGTTCGCGCTTCATCTGGCCGCCCAGCGCCGCGTTGACCGTGGTGGGCTTGGTGACGTCGATGCCGCGTTCCTCGGTCCAGGACGTCAGATAGGCGGTGGAGCGCTGCCTGAAGGTGCCCGGCGGGCGCAGGCCGTAGACCTCGTGGAGCTCGGCGATGAGTTTGATCTCCACGGAGGCCACCCCGACGATCTCGGCGGCCAGCTCGGCCGGCATGGCGGGCGGTACCGGCAGCATCGCCGCCGCGCCCACCCCCGCACCGACGGTGGCGGTGCCCCGGGTGGCACCGGAGACCAGCTTGTCGGCCAGTTCCTCGGGGGTCAGGCCGGGGAACTGCCGGCGCAGCGTCGCCAGGTCGCGGACCGGGATCCGCGGGGCGTTGTCGATGATGCGCTCGGCGACCGTGGTCAGGCCCTTGCGGGCACCGTCACGGCCCTTCCTGGTGCCGCGGCCCACGGCCGCCGCGAGCGAGGCCGCACGGCCTCGCTCCTCCAGTGCACCGGTCGTCCGCTCCGCGGGCAGGGCGGTCGGGTCGGCGGGCACGGGCGCGTTTTCGTCGCGTGATCGTGCGCCGGCCGCCGGGCCTTCCTCGCCCTTGCGTCCCTTACGGAACGGGTTCACGCCTGCCACGGCGTCGACCGGTCCTCAGGCCGCGCAGTCGCGGCAGATCGGCTGGCCGTTCTTGTCCTCGGCGGCCAGCTGGCTGCGGTGGTGGACCAGGAAGCAGCTCATGCACGTGAACTCGTCCTGCTGCTTGGGCAGCACCCGGACGGCGAGCTCTTCGTTGGAAAGGTCGGCGCCGGGCAGTTCCAGGCCCTCGGCCTGCTCGAACTCGTCGACGTCGACGGCCGAGGCGGACTTGTCGTTCCGCCGCGACTTCAGTTCTTCGATGCTGTCCTCGTTGAGGTCGTCATCTGTCTTGCGTGGGGTGTCGTAATCCGTAGCCATGTCGCTCTCCCCCTCTGGGTGTCTGCGGTGTCTCCAGCGCACGTAACGCGTGAGAGGCCGGACTTGTGCCCGACCTGAGGCGGAGATTTTGCCTCACATCAAGGTCTGTTACTCAATCGACACCCAACCGCACCCCTGAAGAGGTGATCGGTTTGGATGGCGATCAGGACCGTACACGGTCCGAATGTCGCACCTCGCGCACGCCATCACGTGTACTTCCCGTGATCAAGGCCCCTGGAAACCCGGATTTTCCCGGCCTTCCACCGACCGTTCCGATCACGGAGAGTGGGTGGCTCGAATCTCGCGCCTGTGAGGGATCACACACGGACGGACCGTCGGGCGGACCGGAGGAATTCAGCGCAAAGCGAACTCGGCGAAGGATCCATGGCCGCCCGCCGTCACGTCAAGCCGGGGTGGCCGGCGTGCGGAGGGCGACCAAGAGTGCCAAGAGGTGGGGTCTCAGGTCAAAAAGGACAGCAGGACGAGCCGGGAGCCACGGACGGGGCACATCCCTCACCCACGGCTCCCCGCCCGTCTGCGGCCCTCACAGCGGCAGGACGACCCGCATCTCCAGCCCGCCGCCCTCGCGGGGTGTCGCCGTGATGGTGCCGTCGTGCGCGCGCACCACGGACCGCACGATGGACAGGCCGAGGCCGACGCCCTTGTCGCTGCCGGTGCGTTCCGTGCGCAGGCGCCGGAACGGCTCGAAGAGGTTCTCCACCTCGTAGGCCGGGACGGCCGGGCCGGTGTTGGAGACGACCAGCACCGCGCAGCCCTGCTGCGGCTCGGTGCTGACCTCGACCCATCCGTCCTGGGGGACGTTGTA
The DNA here is from genome assembly GCF_003865155.1 of Streptomyces paromomycinus. Taxonomy (NCBI): domain Bacteria; kingdom Bacillati; phylum Actinomycetota; class Actinomycetes; order Kitasatosporales; family Streptomycetaceae; genus Streptomyces; species Streptomyces paromomycinus. The sequence continues at coordinate 2,663,625 of NZ_BHZD01000001.1, forward strand.
GCGCACGGCGTTCTGTACGAGGTTGAGCGCGATGCGCTCCAGCAGGACGCCGTTGCCCTGGACGAACGCCTGCTGGCGCACGCCGCGCATCTCCACGCCCTTGGCCTGCGCCTCGGCGCGGGCCTGGTCGACGGCCTGCGAGGCCACCTCGGCCAGATCGACCGGCTTCTTGTCCACGATCTTGTTCTCGCTGCGCGCCAGCAGCAGCAGACCCTCGACCAGCTGCTCACTGCGCTCATTGGTGGCCAGCAGCGTCTTGCCCAGCTGCGCCAGCTCCGGCGAGGCCTGCGGATCGGCGAGCTGCACCTCCAGCAGCGTCCGGTTGATCGCCAGCGGCGTGCGCAGCTCGTGCGAGGCGTTGGCGACGAACCGGCGCTGCGACTCGAAGGCCCGGTCCAGCCGGTCCAGCATCTCGTCGAAGGTGTCGGCCAGCTCCTTGAGCTCGTCGTCCGGACCGCCCAGCTCGATCCGGCGGTGCAGGTCCGAACCGGCCACCCGCTGCGCGGTACGGGTGATCCGCCCCAGCGGCGACAGCACCCGCCCCGCCATCGCGTACCCGAAGGCGAACGCGACGACGGTCAGGCCCAGCAGCGCCAGCAGCGACCGGTTGAGCAGGGTGTTCAGTGCCTGCGCCCGCTGGTGCTGGAGGCAGCTCTGGATCGCCTGGGTGAAGATCTCCCCGGAGGACTGGCTGGGCAGGTCGCAGACGTTGCTGGTGGCGGCGAAGTTGCCCCGGAGGATCTTGACGGGCAGCTCGCTGCCTTCCTGGAGCGCGTTGGCGGCCAGCATGTAGATGATCGTGAGCAGCACGATGCCGGCCATCAGGAACATGCCGCCGTACAGCAGCGTGAGCCGTATCCGGATGGTGGGGCGCAGCCAGGGGAAGGGCCGGACGTTGACCGGCTTCGGATCCCAGGTGGGCATGGGCGGGGTGACGGGCGGCGGGGTGGGCGCCTTGGACGAAGCGGGCATCGGCGTCAGATCCGGTAGCCGGAACCCGGCACCGTGACGATCACCGCGGGCTCGCCCAGCTTGCGGCGCAGGGTCATGACCGTGACCCGCACGACGTTGGTGAAGGGGTCGGTGTTCTCGTCCCACGCCTTCTCCAGCAGCTGCTCGGCCGAGACGACCGTGCCCTCGCTGCGCATCAGCACCTCCAGCACCGCGAACTCCTTCGGCGCGAGCTGGACCTCCTTGCCGTCGCGGAAGACCTCGCGGCGGTTCGGGTCCAGCTTGATGCCGGCCCGCTCCAGCACGGGCGGCAGGGCGACCGTCGTACGGCGTCCCAGGGCCCGCACCCGGGCGGTCAGCTCGGTGAAGGCGAAGGGCTTGGGCAGGTAGTCGTCGGCGCCGATCTCCAGGCCCTCGACGCGGTCGCTGACGTCGCCGGAGGCGGTCAGCATCAGGACCCGGGTGGGCATCCCCAGCTCGACGATCTTGCGGCAGACGTCGTCGCCGTGCACCAGCGGGAGGTCCCGGTCCAGCACCACCACGTCGTAGTCGTTGATCTCGATGCGTTCCAGGGCGGCCGCGCCGTCGTACACCACGTCGACGGCCATGGCCTCCCGGCGCAGCCCGGTGGCCACCGCATCGGCGAGCAGCTGCTCGTCCTCGACGACGAGAACACGCACGTCGCAAATCCTTCCTCACGGCCCTGGAAGTTCCGGGGCACGGCAAACTCGGAGCCCCTCCATCCTGCCCCGAACAGCTGTAAACCGGCAGTAAGAGGGGTGGGTGACGGCCTACGGTCCCGTTCCGCACGGCCTACGGCCCCGTTCCGCTCGGCGCCGGGCGGCGGGCAGCGGCCCTCGACCGGGCGGGCCGCAAGGGCCGGGCAGGCGGGTCGCCGGGCCCGGTCGAATGGGCCGGACGGGCCGGGCCGGATGGGCCGGACGGGCCGGCCGAGGCCGCACCAGGCCCGGAACGGCGCCTTCCGGGCCGTTTTCGAATTCCCGTGCCGCTTGAGGTTTCCGTGAGGTTGCCCATGGGGAGGACGTCTGCACACCCGCGATCACGCCCTGTACGGCGCCATGCCGCGCTCTGCTCCATTCGCAGGGACCACGCCGTGATCGCCCCGCCCGTCGGCACACCCCCGTGCCACCGACCCACGACGAGGGGGCGCACCATGGACGCGTTCACCGCAGGAATTCTGCAGCGCATACGGAACACCGAAGCCGACCTCGACCGGGCCCGCGAGTCGGGCGACGACTTCCTCGTCGAGGTGGAACAGGCCGAGCTGGAGGATCTGCAGCGCCTTGCTTCCGAGCACGGCGTGCAGGTCACCGCAGCCAGCGCCTGACCGCCTCCCGGCCGCACATGACGGCAGCGCCCCGGACCCGCGAAGGGTCCGGGGCGCTGTCGCGTTCCCGTCAGGCCGGGTGCCCCGGCACCGGCGCTCAGTCGTGCCAGGCGCCCAGCTCCTCCAGCAGGGGCTGGAGGGTCGCGAACACGTCCGGCGAGGCGGCCACGACCAGGTCGTTCGAGGCGGGCTCGCCGGGGCGGCCGCCGGTGGGCGCGCCGGCTTCGCGGGCGATCAGGGCGCCGGCCGCCATGTCCCAGGGGTTCAGCCCGCGCTCGTAGTAACCGTCGAGCCGGCCGCAGGCCACGTCGCACAGGTCGATCGCGGCCGAGCCGCCGCGCCGGATGTCGCGGACCTGCGGCAGCAGGGTGCGCAGCACCTCGGCCTGGGCGGCCCGGCGCTCGCTCAGGTAGGCGAAGCCCGTACCGATCAGGGCCTGGGACAGCGGCGGCGCGGGACGGCAGCGCACCGGCTCCCCGTTGCGGAACGCGCCGCCGCCCAGGACGGCGTGGTACGTCTCGCCGCGCATCGGCGCCGCGACGACGCCGACGACGGCCTCGCCGTCCTTCTCCGCGGCGATGGACACGGCCCAGGAAGGCAGCCCGTACAGGTAGTTGACCGTGCCGTCGACCGGGTCGATGACCCAGCGCACCCCGCTGCTCCCGGCGACGCTGGCGCCCTCCTCGCCCAGGAAGCCGTCATCGGGACGGTGCTCGGCGAGGAAGCCGGTGATCAGCTTCTCGCTGGCGATGTCCATCTCGGTGACGACGTCGATGGGGCTGCTCTTCGTGGCGGCCACGCCGAGGTCGGCGGGGCGGCCGTCGCGCAGCAGCTCACCGGCGCGGCGGGCGGCCTCCAGGGCGAGGCCGAGAAGTTCGTCCTGCAGCGGATCGGACACGGTGCTCCTCGTTCGTACGGGCGGCCGCTCGGGGCCGTCCTGCGGGGCGGCGCGGCGCCGCCGTCTGTCGTCCCGGTACGGCTTCCGGGTCTGCCGCCGGGCCCCCAGGCTCCGGGAGTCCGGGGATGCGGGGCTACCCCTGGACCTCCGCCACCGGCCCCGTCCAGTCCGCGCCCGCGGCGGCCGGGCGCGGGGCACGGGCCGGGCAGCAGCCGACCGGGCACAGGTCGTGGCTCGGCCCCAGCGCGCCGAGGGCGCAGCGGGCCGGCGCGCGGCCCTGCTCGGCGGCGGCGCGCTCCAGGACCAGGTCGCGGACGGCCGCGGCGAAGCGCGGATCGGCGCCGACGGTGGCGGAGCGGGCGACCGGCAGGCCCAGTTCGGCGGCCTTGGCGGTGGCTTCGGTGTCGAGGTCGTACTTGACCTCCATGTGGTCCGAGACGAAGCCGATGGGCGCCATGACGACCGCGGGGACACCCGCGCCGTGCACCTCTTCGAGGTGGTCGCAGATGTCCGGCTCCAGCCAGGGGATGTGCGGGGCGCCGCTGCGGGACTGGTAGACCAGCCGCCACGGGTGGTCGACGCCGGTCTCCTCGCGGACCGCGTCGGCGATCACCCGGGCCACGTCGAGGTGCTGGGCGACGTACGCGCCGCCCTCGCCGTTGCCGGTGTGGTCCTCCGGGCGGCCGGAGGTGTCGGCCGCGGCGGTCGGGATGGAGTGGGTGGTGAACGCGATGTGGGCGCCGTCGCGGACGTCGGCGGGCAGCTCGGCGAGGGAGGCGAGCACGCCGTCGACCATCGGGCGGACGAAGCCGGGGTGGTTGAAGTAGTGCCGGAGCTTGTCGACCTGGGGCACGGGCAGGCCGTCGGCCTGGAGGGTGGCCAGCGCGTCGGCCAGATTCTCGCGGTACTGGCGGCAGCCGGAGTACGAGGCGTAGGCGCTCGTGGCCAGGACGGCGATCCGGCGGTGGCCGTCGCGGACCATCTCGCGCAGGGTGTCGGTCAGGTAGGGGGCCCAGTTGCGGTTGCCCCAGTAGACCGGCAGGTCCAGGCCGTGTCCGGCGAAGTCCTTGCGCAGTGCGTCCAGCAGCTCACGGTTCTGCGCGTTGATCGGGCTGACGCCGCCGAACAGGAAGTAGTGCTGCCCGACCTCCTTCAGCCGCTCGCGGGGGATGCCGCGGCCACGGGTGACGTTCTCCAGGAAGGGGACGACGTCGTCCGGGCCTTCGGGGCCGCCGAAGGACAGCAGCAGCAGGGCGTCGTAGGGACCGGGGGTCCCCCCGGCGGTCGGAAGGGGCGGATCGCACTGTTCGGGCATGTCTTCGATCCTGCCACCAGCCACTGACAGGCGGAAAACCGGAGGCGACCACCAGGGCAGCGCGCGTAAGCTGTGTCGGCCTCAGACATGCCTTACCGACTCCCGGCCCCCCGGGCATCGGCTCTTCACCGGCGGAGCTCCCCATGCCTAGCCCGTACCGCGCGCTCTTCGACACGCCCGGCACCAAGTCGTTCACGGCCGCCGGTTTCCTGGGCCGGATGACGCTGTCGATGACCAGCATCGGCATCGTCACCATGGTCTCCCTGCTGACCGGCAGGTACGGCCTCGCGGGCGCCCTGGCGGCGACCGTCGCGCTGGCCTCGGCGGTGCTCAGCCCGCAGGTGTCCCGGCTGGTGGACCGGCACGGCCAGCGCCGGGTGCTGCGCCCGGTGACCCTGATATCCGCGGCGGCGATCGCGGGCCTGCTGGTGAGCGCGCAGCAGCGCTGGCCGGACTGGACGCTGTTCGTCTTCACGGCCTGCGCGGGCTGTGTGCCGAGCGTCGGCTCGATGGTCCGGGCCCGCTGGGCGGCCGTCCACCACAGCTCGCCGCGCCTGCTGCACGCCGCCTACTCCTGGGAGTCGATCGTCGACGAGGCGTGCTTCATCGTGGGGCCGATCCTCTCCATCGGCCTGTGCACCTCCTGGTTCCCCGAGGCGGGCCCGCTGCTGGCCACGGTCTTCCTGGTGGCGGGGGTCTTCTGGCTGACGGCGCAGCGGGCGACCGAGCCGCCGCCGCATCCTCGTGAACACCTCGCCAAGGGCTCGGCGTTGCGCTCGCGCGGCCTGCAGGTGCTGGTGGTGACGTTCGTGGCGACCGGCGCGATCTTCGGTGCGACCGACGTGGTGACGCTGGCGTTCGCCGAGGAGCAGGGCCACCAGGGCGCCGCCAGCCTGGTGCTGGCGTCCTACGCGCTCGGGTCGTGCGCCGCCGGCGTGGTCTTCGGGATGATCCATTTCAAGGGCCCGGCCGCCCGCCGGTGGCTGGTGGGTGTCTGTGCGATGGCCGTGAGTATGATCCCGCTCCAACTGGTCGGGAACCTGCCGTTGCTGGCCGTGGCGCTCTTCTTCGCGGGCCTGTCCATCGCGCCGACGATGGTGACCACCATGGCCCTCGTCGAGCAGCACGTACCGCGCGCGAACCTGACCGAGGGCATGACCTGGACCAGCACCGGGCTCGCGGTCGGAGTGGCGTTCGGCTCGTCCGCCGCCGGATGGGTGGTGGACGCGGCCGGAGCCGGGCGCGGCTACCTGGTGCCGGCCGTGGCAGGGGCGCTCGCGGCGGCGGTGGCGTTCCTCGGATACCGCCGGCTGCGGCCGGCGCCGCAGCGGGAGGGGACGGGCGCAGATGGCCGAGGCACAGCGGACGACCGGCAGGAACAGGACAGCGGTACGGGCGGGAGCGGCCCGCACGGTCCGGGCGATACGGGGGACCAGGCCCCGGCCCGCCTGGCGTAACTGGGCGGGCACCGTCGCCGTGGAGCCGGCCCGCAGCGTCTCGCCCGCCTCCACCGGCGAACTGGCCGCGGCGGTCCGCGCGGCGGCCGCCGACGGGCTCACGGTCAAGGCGGCCGGCACCGGCCACTCCTTCACCGCGGTCGCCGCCACCGACGGGCTGCTCATCCGTCCCGAGCGGCTGACCGGCATACGGGAGGTGGACCGCGCCGCAGGCACCGTGACCGTGGCGGCCGGCACCACGCTCCAGCAGCTCAACCGCGCCCTCGCCGCGCACGGCCTGTCGCTGGCCAACATGGGCGACATCATGGAGCAGACGGTCTCCGGCGCGGCGAGCACCGGCACCCACGGCACCGGCCGCGACTCGGCGTCCGTCGCCGCCCAGATCACCGCGCTCGAACTGGTCACCGCCGACGGCTCGGTGCTCACCTGCTCCGCCACCGAGAATCCGGAGGTCTTCGCGGCGGCCCGGGTGGGCCTGGGCGCGCTGGGCGTGATCAGCTCTGTCACCTTCGCCGTGGAGCCGCAGTTCTGGCTGTCGGCCCGCGAGGAGCCCATGGCGTTCGACCGGGTGACGGCCGAGTTCGACCAGCTCGTGGCGGAGAACGAGCACTTCGAGTTCTACTGGTTCCCGCACACCGGCAACTGCAGCACCAAGCGCAACAACCGCAGCCAGGGCCCCGCCGCCCCGCTCGGCCGGGTCAGCGGCTGGATCGACGACGAGCTGCTCTCCAACGGCGTCTTCCGCGCCGCGTGCGCCGTCGGCCGGGCGGTGCCCGCCACCGTTCCGGGGATAGCCCGGCTCTCCAGCCGCGCGCTGTCGGCCCGTACGTACACCGACATCCCGTACAAGGTCTTCACCAGCCCGCGCCGGGTGCGCTTCGTGGAGATGGAGTACGCGCTGCCGCGGGCGGCCGCCGTCGAGGCGCTGCGCGAGCTGCGGGCGCTGGTGGAACGCTCGGACTTCCGGGTGAGCTTCCCGGTCGAGGTGCGGACCGCGCCCGCCGACGACATCCCGCTGTCCACCGCCTCCGGGCGGGACACCGCCTACCTGGCCGTACACATGTACCGGGGGACGCCGTACCGGACGTACTTCACCGCGGCCGAACGGATCATGACTGCGCACGGCGGCCGGCCGCACTGGGGGAAGCTGCACAGCCGCGACGCCGCGTACCTCTCCGGCGTCTACCCGCAATTCGGCGAGTTCACCGCGCTGCGCGACCGGCTGGACCCGCGGCGCCTGTTCACCAACGCCTACCTGCGGCGCGTGCTGGGCGAGTGAGACGGGACCGGGGCCGGCCGGACCGCCCGGACGGCTGAAACGCTCATTCGGCCCAACGTCCCGCAGGGATGAACGGCCCGGAGGGCCCGCGGGCCCGGCAGCGGAACGGCCCGGACCCGGCACAGTGCCGGGTCCGGGCCGGTTCGGTCACCGACCGCGCGGGGGCGGCCCCGCCCGTTCTCCCGCCGAAAGGCATTCGGTACGCGCAGAGGACGGAAATTCCGCTCCGGTTAAGGGGATTCGGCCCCCGGGCGGGACGGCATTACGTCCCGCCCGGCCACGGATTTCCGTCCCGCGTTCACGAGGATTTCGGGTCGGGAGCCTGCTGTCCGCCGGGCTCCTGCTTGTTCCGGTCGCCGGAATCACCCTGGGAGTCGTCACCGCCCTTGCCGGTGTCGCCCCCGGTGCTGCCGCCGGACTTGGACGGCTGCGGGCTCGGCGGCGGCGTCGGCTTGCCGCTCCGGCTCGCGTCCGGGCTCGGCGTCGGCGTGGACGGCTTGCCCGTACTGCCGGTGTCGCCGGAGCCGGAGCCCGTGGAGCTGCCGGCACCGGGCGACGGCGTGCTGCCCGTCGAGCCGTCGCCGTGGGAGCTGCCGGGTGACGGCTGGTCCGTGGCGGGCGGGGCCTTCGGCTCGGACTTGTGCCCGTTGCCCCCGAAGACGTTGCCCACCGAGGTGCCCTTGCCGCCCGACGCGTCCTGCCCGGTGACCAGCTCGACGCAGGTGACGGCCCCCATCGACAGCACGAAGATCGCCAGCGCGGCCAGCGCCGGCCGCTTCCAGCCGCGCAGCCGGGTGCCGTACGTGGCGGTGCTGACCTCCTCGGCCCGCCGCGGCACCGCGGTGGCACCGGCCGGCGGGTGACCGGGCCGGGCCTGCCCCAGCGCCATGGTCCGGTCGTCGAGACGCGGCACCAGCTGCGTCTTGTCGGTGGCTCCGGCGTCCGCCCCGGAGGCCCGCTCCGGGCCGGCCTGCGGGAGCAGCCGCGTCCGGTCGCCGTCCGGGTCCCCGGCCTGCGGCAGCAGCTGCGTACGGTCGGTGTCGCCGGCCCGGCCCGCGTCCTTGGCCGCGACGGACGTGATCTCGTCCTCCGCGCCCTGCCGGTCGAAGGTGGGCAGCACCATGCCGGTGCCGGACCCGGCACCCGGCGTTCTGCGGGAGACCGAGGACCGGCGCGGCTTCGGCCGGGTGCCGACGGTGGCGGCCTCCTTGAGCTGCTCGCCGGTCCGCCGGAAGAGGTGCTGGAAGACCGAGCCACCGGTCGTGGCCACGACACTCACCACACCCGCGCCGATGATGGTCCCGTACACGCCGAGCTGCCCGGCGAGAAAGGCGGCGACGGCAGCCGCCAGGGCACTGCCCGCGACCTGAGGAACGCTCAGGTCGAGCCGTTTCTCCTTGTTTTTCGTGTCGGTATCGCTTTTGTTGTCCATCTCCAGCCTTTGATCGCCCCTTCGATCCATCTTGCACGGACAAGTGACCTATGGGCGAAGCCGGTAGTTCCGATTCTGCGGATTCTGTGAACCTCGCCACCCGTCACACCGTGTAGAGAGATCGACAAGGCGACCAACTCCCTTGGCGCAGGAGAACTTGGGCGGCGCGGCGGTCCACCTCCGTGGCCCGAATGGAGTACTGTGGCGAGCCCTGGCCCCGGAATCCCGTCTGGCTGCCCGGATACACGGGAGGGGGCCGGAAGGTGGCACTCACCCCCGGGTGCCGCCACCGGGCACGGGTGACTGGGAGCAGGAACAGGACATGGTCACTGAGCGTTGCGAACAGGTAACCGTGTCATAACGGCGTTTCTGGGCCAAGCCTCGACACGCCGGGTAACTCGGCAATGTTGTGGCAGGCTGCACCCGGGCAGGCCACACTCGACTAGCGGAAGCAGCGACGCACGTGACGTCGGCAGGCACCACCCGGGAGGTCCCCATGCCCGAACTGCGTGTCGTGGCCGTCTCCAACGACGGCACACGGCTGGTGCTCAAAGCTGCGGACAGCACCGAGTACACGCTTCCGATCGACGAGCGGCTGCGCGCCGCCGTCCGCAACGACCGCGCGCGGCTCGGCCAGATCGAGATCGAGGTCGAGAGCCACCTGCGCCCGCGGGACATCCAGGCGCGTATAAGAGCAGGTGCCTCCGCCGAAGAGGTCGCCCAGCTCGCCGGCATCCCGGTCGACCGGGTGCGCCGCTTCGAGGGCCCGGTGCTCGCCGAGCGCGCCTTCATGGCCGAGCGGGCCCGCAAGACGCCCGTACGCCGCCCCGGGGAGAACACCGGCCCGCAGCTCGGCGAGGCCGTCGCGGAGCGGCTGCTGCTGCGCGGCGCCGACAAGGACTCCGTGCAGTGGGACTCCTGGCGGCGCGACGACGGCACCTGGGAAGTCCTGCTGGTCTACCGCGTCGCGGCCGAGCCGCACTCGGCGAGCTGGACCTACGACCCGCCGCGGCGGCTGGTCCAGGCCGTCGACGACGAGGCGCGGGCGCTGATCGGCGAGACCGACGACACCCCGGAGCCCAGCTTCCCGTTCGTGCCGCGGATCGCGCGGCTGCCGCGCGACCGGCCGCTGGACCGTGCCCTGGACCGCCAGACGTCCCAGGACCGCGACCGGGACCGTGCGGGCGCCGAGGACGACGAGCCGGCGCGGGCCGAGGACGGTTCCGGCGAGCGGGAGCGCGACTCCCTGACCAGCCTGCTGGAGGCGGTGCCGAGCTTCCGTGGCGACATGGTCGTCCCCGAGCCGGTGAAGGCACCGGCGCAGGAGGAGTCCGTCGAGGACGAGGAGCTGGAGGAGCCGGCCGCTCCGGCGGCGAGCGCGGGCGCGGGCTCGGCCTACGCCGACGTGCTCATGCCACGGGCGGTGGCCGGTCACCGGGACCGCCTCACGGGGACCACCGACCGCCAGGCCGAGGCGGACGGCGTACGGCCCGGGCGGCGCGCCGCCGTACCGAGCTGGGACGAGATCGTCTTCGGGACGCGGCGCAAGAAACCGGAGTAGCGGGGAAGACACGGCGGCCTGCCGGCCGGGACGCCGTCGTCCGCCGCCCCGTACACCCGCCCGCCGTCGTGAGCGGGCGTACGGACCGTTTCCGGCCAGGTGTCAGCCCGCCTCCGCTCCGGTGGCCACCGGCCGCGCCGGGTCGCCCGACCATTCGCTCCAGGAGCCCACGTACAGCGCCGCCAGCACCCCCGCGACCGCGAGGGCCAGCACCTCCTGAGCGGCGGAGACGCCCGAACCGCAGTACACGCCGACCTCGGCGTCCGCGGTGGCCCCGAGGGCCGTGAAGCGCGCGGCCAGCTCGGCGGGCGGCAGGAACGTCCCGTCGGCGGCAAGGTTCTCCGTCGTCGGCGCGGACAGCGCGCCCGGGATGTGCCCGGCAACGCGGTCGATGGGCTCCACCTCGCCGCGGTAGCGCTCCCCGGCCCGCGCGTCCAGCAGGACGCCCCGCCGGGCCAGGGCCGCCGCCTCGTCCGCCGTCAGCAAGGGCAGCGCGCCGGGCGCCGCGGTGAAATCGCCGGCCGCCGGAGACGGGTCCTCGGTGCTCAGGGCGCCCCCGGCCGCGGTCCAGGCGGCCAGGCCGCCGTCCAGGACCCGCACCGAGGGATGACCGGTGTAGCGCAGCAGCCACCACGTACGGGCCGCCGACCAGCCCTGCGCGCCGTCGTACACCACGACCGGGCGGTCCGCCGAGACCCCGGCCCGGCGCATCGTCCCGGTGAAGGCGTCGAGGTCCGGGAGGGGGTGGCGGCCGGCCGGTCCCGCGGGGCCGGCGAGTTCGGCGTCCATGTCCACGTAGACGGCGCCGGGCAGGTGTCCCGCCTCGTACTCGGGGCGGCCGGGCGGGCCGCCGAGCCGGTAGCGGACGTCGAGGAGGGCCGGCGGGGTCCCGGAGGCCAGTTCGTCCGCCAGGCCGGCGGCGGTGATGAGGGGATTCATGGGGCTCATCCTCGCGCAGGGAGGGCATGGTACTGAAGGCGCCCGTGCTCCTGCGGATCTTTCTCCAGGGTTTACGGGGCTTCTCCAGGGTTTACGGGGCTTCTCCGGGTCCTACGGGGCTTCTCCCGCGGCTCACGTCGCACGTCCCCGAACGGCAACGTCGCCGAAACGGGTGCGAAACATCAAATCGGGCATTCTCCCATGGGAACGCGCCGAAGACGGCGCGGCCGGGGCGCACAGCGGATGAGGGGTGCGAGCATCTGCACGGGACGGCGCACTCGCGCCCGGTCCCCGCACGGCCACCACCCCGATGGTCCGAGGAGAGAGTGACGATGACGACCGAGGCAACGACTCGGCGGACGCCCGGCGCGCCTTGCTGGGTGAGTCTCATGGTGCACGACCTGGCCACGACGGAGCAGTTCTACAGCGCGCTGTTCGGCTGGGAGTTCAAACCGGGACCGCAGCACTTCGGTCCGTACGTCCGGGCGTATCTCCACGGGCGGGAGGTGGCCGGTATCGGGGAACTGGCGCCCGACCGCCAACTGCGGGTCGCCTGGACGACCTATCTGGCGAGTGACGACGCGGACGCGGCGGCCGAGCAGATCCGCGGCTGCGGCGGCACGGTCGCCGTCGGGCCGCTGGACGCGGACGACGAGGCGGGGCGGATGGCGATCGCCTCGGACCCGCAGGGTTCGGTCTTCGGGCTGTGGCAGGGCAAGGAGATGGTGGGCGCGGCGCTGGTCGGCGTGCCCGGGGCGCCGGTGTGGAACGAGCTGGTGACCCGGGAGACGGGGGTGACCGCCTTCTACGAAGCGGTGTTCGGCTACGAGACCCGGCCGGAGGGCTCGGTCCCGGACTACCTGACGCTGCATCTGAAGGGGCGGCCGGTGGCGGGCGTCCACGGCGTCGGTGACGCGCTGCCGAGGGAGTCGGGGCCGCACTGGGTGACGTACTTCGCCGTCTCGGACACCGATGCAGCGGTGCGGCGGGTGACGGAGCTGGGCGGCCAGGAGGTACGGGCGGCCCAGGACACCGCGTACGGGCGCGTGGCGACGGTGGCCGACCCCGAGGGGGCCGTGTTCGCGGTGCTCCAGCAGCCGGGCTGAGCGGGCGGCCGGAAGGGCGCGGTCGGGGCGCGCGGTGCCGAGCACGGCGCTGTACCGGCGCCGCGCGCCCTCCGTTCCCGAGGGCCGGGGGCTACTCGACGCTGTAGACCGGCAGGACGTCCGGGGACAGCGCCGCCGCGTGGGCGGAGGCCGAGGTCTGGCGGCGCCGGTGATGGCGGCGGCAGAGCACCTCGTAGCCCACCTCGGCGGGAGCGCTGTGGACGTCGCCGATGACGACCTGCGCGCCCTCGACGACCATCTGGCCGTCGAGCGTGCGGGCGTTGTGCGTGGCGCGGGCGCCGCACCAGCACAGCGCCTCGACCTGGAGGACCTCTATGCGGTCGGCCAGTTCGACCAGACGCTGCGAGCCGGGGAAGAGCTTGCTGCGGAAGTCGGTGCTGATGCCGAAGGCGAAGACGTCCAGCTCCAGGTCGTCGACGACGCGCGCGAGCTGGTCGATCTGGTCCGGGGCGAGGAACTGCGCCTCGTCGGCGATGACGTAGTCCACCCGGCCGCCGGAGCTCAGGGCCGCGACGATGTGGGCGTAGAAGTCCATCTCGTCCGTCGCCTCGACGGCCTCGGTGACCAGCCCGAGGCGGGAGGAGAGCTTGCCGCGGCCCGCCCGGTCGTCGCGCGTGTAGATCATTCCTTGCAGGCCGCGGGCCGAGCGGTTGTGCTCGATCTGCAGAGCGAGGGTGCTCTTTCCGCAGTCCATCGTTCCGGAGAAGAACACCAGCTCGGGCATGGGAGAACGCGGGCCTTTCGGGCTCGTGGCGAGTGGGGGCGGTCGGGAGCACACGTGGGTGCGGGCTCGCCGGGGGCGGGACGGGCGTGCGAGTTGCAGGACGGGGCGCGCGGCCCGGGTACGGGGACCGGTACGGGGCTCAGGTGCGGACTTCGAGGAGCGGTACGAGCTGTTCGGCCGGCGTCATCGAGCCGTGCATCCCGACCATCGCGGACTCGCGCGGCTCCGTCTCGCTCGCCACGATCACCATGTCGGCGTGCGCGGCGACGACGACGTCACCGATGCGGGCCCGGACCCGGTCGTCGACCCGGGGGCCGAACCACCCGGCGGCGACGGCCTCGTCCCGGCCCGCCACCCACATATGTTCCCCGACCACCTCGCGCCATACCGCGAGCACGTCACCGGCGGCGCCGGGGTGCGCGTACAGATGCCGCGCGCGCCCCTCGCCGCCCAGCAGCCGCACGCCGGCGCGCAGTTCCCAGTCCTCGTCGAAGTCGATGCGGTGGTCCGGGCCGAACGGGATGTCGACCATGCCGTGGTCGGCGGTGACGTACAGGGCGCTGCGCGGCGGCAGTTGCTCGGCGAGGCGCTGGGCGAGGCGGTCGACGTACATCAGCTGGCCGCGCCAGGCGTCGGAGTCGACGCCGTAGCGGTGCCCGGCGCCGTCCACCTCGGCGTAGTACGTGTAGACCAGCGAGCGGTCGCCGGCGGCGAGCTGCTCGGCCGCCAGGTCCATCCGCTCCTCACCGGCGAGCCGGCCGTGGAACGTGCCGCCGCTGAGCGCGATCTCGGTGAGCGGGGTGCGTTCGAAGTTCGGCGCGGAGACCTGGCAGGTGTGGATGCCGGCGGCGTGCGCCTGCCGGAAGACGGTCGGGTACGGCTGCCAGGCGTACGGGTCGGTCCACGGGTACCAGCGCAGCTGGTTCATCAGCTCGCCGGTGTCGGGGTTCAGGCAGGTGTAGCCGGCCAGGCCGTGCTCGCCCGGCGGCAGCCCGGTGCCGACGGAGGCCAGCGAGGCGGCGGTGGTGGCCGGGAAGCCGGCGGTGATCGGGCGGCCGGTGCGGTTGAACGAGCTGTCCAGCAGGGACGTCAGGAACGGCGCCTCGTCCGGGTGGGCGCGCAGCAGCTCCCAGCCGAGACCGTCGACGAGGAAGACGCAGACCCGGTCGGCGGGGTCCAGGTCCATGCCGGGCCCCCCGGCGCCGGGCAGGGTCAGGCCCTGGCCCGCGGTGACGGTGGGCAGCAGGTCGGCGAGCGAGCCGGTGCCGTACGCGGGCACCGGCGCGCCGGCCAGGTCGAGGGGTTCCGGTTCCGGCCAGGCGGGGGCGGCGTACGCCATCAGCGGGTGGTGGCCGCGGTGGCTTCGGACAGGGCCTGGGCGAACGCGAGGGTCTGCCGCACGGTGTCCGGGCCGTCGCCGGCCTCGCTGACCCGCAGCGACAGGTCGTCGGCCGTCGAGGAGCCGGTGTAGCCGTGATCGGCCTCGCAGTTGGGGTCGCCGCAGGTGGCGGGCTCCAGGTCCAGACGGGCGACGGCGCCCCAGCCGATGGTCAGGACGACCTCACGGGGCAGCCGGCCCGGGGTGTACGACTCGGGGTTGGCCACCACCCGGCTGAGGACGACGGAGGAGATCCGGCCCAGCTTCACGGACTCGGTGGAGGTCGTCGCGTACGGCGACGGGGAGGTGTCGTCGGCGGACTGCTCGTCGGTGTGGCTGACGATGAAGCGGGTGCCGGTCAGGACCAGGACCGTGACATGGCGGCGGACCTCGTTGGCGTCGAAGGTCGTCTCCTGGTGGACCAAGTACGACACCACCGGCTCGCCGCCGACCGCGGCCTGCACCGCCTCGGCCACCAGGGCCGGGTAATAGCCGCTGCGCTCGATCGCCGCGCGCAGCCCTTGGGTCGTCGTACCGGTCTTAGCCATGCGGCCATCTTACGGGGCGTACCGGCCGGGGCGGGTCCGAGAGGCCGCGTCCGGTACCGGGGCCCCGGCAGAGGTCCCGGGCCCGGCGCTCAGTAGGCGGGCATCCGGCGCGGGCCCAGGTCGGTGGTGGCCGGGGGACGGGCCAGGCGGACCGTGGCGTCCAGTACGGCCAGGCCGTGCGCCGCGACGACGACCGGCTCCAGGTCGACACCGACGACCTCGGGGTGGTCGTCGACCAGCCGGGAGACGCGCAGCAGCAGGTCCTCCAGGGCGGCGGTGTCCACCGGCTGGCTGCCGCGCCAGCCGAACAGCAGCGGAGCCGTGCGGATGGACCGTATCTGTTCGGCGACGTCGCGGTCGGTCGCCGGGATGAGGCGGTGTGCCGTGTCGCCGAGCAGCTGCGAGGGGGCGCCGGCCAGGCCGAAGGACAGGACGGCGCCGGCGGCCGGGTCGATGGCGGCGCGGACGACCGTGTCGACGCCGCGCGGCACCATCGGCTGGACGACCGGGCGCAGCTCCTCGGGCTTGCCGAGGAAGTCGGTCAGCTCGGCGTAGGCGCGGCGCAGCTCCGCCTCGCCGGTCAGGTCGAGGCGGACGCCGCCGAGGTCGGGGCGGTGCCGCAGGTGCGGTGCGGTGGTCTTCAAGGCGACCGGGTAGCCCAGGCGGGCGGCGGCCCGTACGGCGGAGTCCGGGTCGGGGGCCGGGTGAGCGGGGCGCACGGGGATGCCGTACCGGGCCAGCAGGGCGTGGGCGTCCTCGGCCGCCAGCGGGACGGAGCGGGTGATGTCGGCGTGCCGCGCCAGCTCGTCGAGCAGCCGGTCGATGTCGGCGCCGGCGGCGGCCTCCTCGATGTCCTCGAACTCGGGCACCCGGCCCGGGTCGGCGGCGCCCCGGCGCCATTTCGCGTACCGCACCGCCTGGGCGAGCGACCGGACGGCGCGCTCGGCAGCGGGGAAGGCGGGCACGAGGGGGGCGGTAGGGAGGCCGGAGGTGGCCGTGGCGGGGTTCTGCGGGGGCTCGGGGGCGGCGGACGGCGACGGGGTGGGGTCGGGCGGCGGCGGGGCACCGGCGGACCGCGGAGGGGCGGTCTCGGACGGCGGCGGGGCGCTGGGCTGTGGGACGGTGGCCTCGGACGGCGGCGGGGCCGCCAGTGCGTCGGCGAGGGCGTCCATGGCCAGATGTACGACGGTGACCGGCTTGGCGGGCACGGCGGACGAGGCCGCTTCGCGCAGCGCCGCGGCGAGATCGGCGCCCTCGCCCGGGGAGGCCACGCCCTCCTCCCCCACCCAGGGGATGGCCGTGACGACGACGGCGTCGCAGAGCCCGTTGGCCAGGGCCGCGGACAGCGCCGTACGGAAGTCCTCGGGGGTGGCAGCGGCGGCGAGGACGTGCGGGCGCAGCGGACGCAGCCCTTCGGTGAGGCAGGCGTCGTACGTCAGCAGGGCGAGGGACTCGCTGTTGCCCAGGATGGCGACGCGCGGGCCGGCGGGCAGCGGCTGGGAGGCGAGCAGCAGCCCGGCGTCGATCAGCTCGGTGACCGTGTCGACGCGGATCACGCCGGCCTGCCGCATCAGGGCGGAGACCGTGCTGTCGGGGATGCGGACCGTGGGGACGGTGTGGCCGAGCGGCGCGGTGCCGGTGTGGCGGGCGCCCTTGGCGACGACGACGGGCTTGACGGCGGCCGTACGGCGGGCGAGCCGCATGAACTTGCGCGGGTCGCCGATGGACTCCAGGTAGAGGATCGCGACGTCGGTGGCGGGGTCGTCGTACCAGTACTGGAGCAGGTCGTTGCCGGAGAGGTCGGCGCGGTTGCCGGCCGACAGGAAGGTGGAGATGCCGGCGATCGAGCCGTCGCCGGGGCCGCGCCGGTGCAGTCCGCTGAGCAGGGCGATGCCGATCGCACCGGACTGCGTGAACAGGCCGATGCGCCCGGCGCCGGGCATCTGGGGGGCGAGGGAGGCGTTCAGCCGGACGTCCGGCGCGGTGTTGAGCAGGCCGAAGGCGTTCGGCCCGATGAGCCGCATGCCGTACGAGCGGGCCTGGCGCAGCAGGGCGCGCTGTCGCTCGCGTCCCTCGGGGCCGGACTCGGCGTACCCGGAGGAGAGGATCACCAGGCCGCGAACGCCGTGCTCGCCGCAGTCACGGACCACGTCGGGGACCTGGGCGGCGGGGACGGCGAGCACCGCGAGGTCCACGGGCTCGGGGATCTCGGGCACCGAGCGGTGGCCGGGCACCCCTTCGGGGTCGAGGCGGGCGCCGCCCTCGGGGAAGGCGTTGTTGACCGCGTACACCCGGCCCGGGTAACCGGAGTCGAGGAGGTTGCGCAGGACGGAGCGGCCGACGCCGCCGGGGGCGCGGCCGGTGCCGATGACGGCGACCGAGCCGGGCGCCAGCAGGCGCTGCACGGAACGGGCCTCGGCGCGCTGCTCGCGGCCGCGCATGACGGCCATGGACTGCTCGGTGGGCTCCAGGTCGAACTCCAGGCGCACCACGCCGTCTTCGAAGGTGCGCTGCTGGGTGTACCCGGCGTCCGTGAAAACCTTGATCATTTTGGTGTTGGCGGGCAGCACCTCGGCCGCGAACCGGCGGATGCCGCGCTCCCGGGCGACGGCGGCGATGTGCTCCAGGAGGGCGGAGGCCACCCCGCGGCCCTGGTGGGCGTCCTGCACGAGGAAGGCGACCTCGGCCTGGTCGGCGCCCGGTTCCTTGGCGGGGCGGCCGCGGTCGTCGATGCGGTCGTAGCGGACCGTGGCGATGAACTCGCCGCCCACGGTGGCGGCCAGGCCCACCCGGTCGACGTAGTCGTGGTGGGTGAAGCGGTGCACGTCGCGGTCGGACAGGCGGGGGTAGGGCGCGAAGAAGCGGTAGTACTTCGACTCGTCCGAGACCTGTTCGTAGAACGAGACCAGGCGCTGCGCGTCGTCGGGGGCGATGGGACGGATGCGCGCGGTGCCGCCGTCGCGCAGCACGACATCGGCTTCCCAGTGGGCCGGGTAGACGCTGTCCGACGGGCTCTGCATGGGGGACAGCGTACGGCCCGCCACTGACAACCGGCTCGGTGTGCGGGCCCGTGCGGGCCGGGGCAGGCTGGGCCGGGACGGCCGGCCCCGGACGGCGGGGCCGGGCGGCGGGGCCGGGCGGCGGGAGCGGCGGCGGAAGGGCTCGGGAGGAGGGGCCGGGTGGGGCCTGGACGACGTGGTCCCGGATGGCGGACGGTGCGGGCGTACGCCGGAGATCCGCCGGTAGCGTGCCTCCGGCCTGCGGAAAGCGCCGTCCACGGCGCCGCCTCGGGCTGCCGGAGCACTCCCGGCGCCATGAGACACTGGTCTAGACAACCGTTACGACTTGAAGGGCAACACCATGGCTGAGCGCCGCGTCAATGTCGGTTGGGCCGAGGGTCTGCACGCCCGCCCCGCCTCGATCTTCGTCCGTGCGGCCACCGCCGCCGGGGTTCCCGTGACGATCGCGAAGGCCGACGGCAACCCGGTCAACGCGGCCTCCATGCTGGCCGTGCTGGGCCTGGGCGCCCAGGGCGGCGAGGAGATCGTGCTGGCCTCCGACGCCGAGGGCGCCGACGCCGCGCTCGACCGCCTCGCGAAGCTGGTCGCCGAGGGCCTTGAGGAGCTCCCGGAGACCGTCTGAACCGCTTCGCGGGTCACTGTGTTCGCGGCTCCGCCGCGGTAGCCTTCACCGGCGCCGAGGCGGGGCCGTTTTTCGTACGCTGCCGTATGTCACGGCCGATGGGCGGCGCCCTGCGGCCCGGAAATCCGCGCGCCATCATTACGGGCACGCCGAGGAATTCCCGCCGCGCCTCCCCCACCATTCCACTGCACCCCGGCAAATTCACGCGGCAATTCATCCGCGCTTTCCCGCAGCCTGCAACGCCGCACCGGAACTCTTGCCGGTGCCCCGGCGAAATCGCCTACCGCTTGTATACGGCCCGCCTGTTAATTCCGTTCGCGCGTCGTGTTTACGGTCTGTTTCGAACCCCTCACCGCCGGCCCCGGGACCACCGGACGCAGCCGGTACGCCGGGCGCGAGCGCTCGATGTGCGCCGCCATCAGGGCGCGGGCCCGCTCGGCGTCCCCGCGGCTCACCGCGTCCAGCACCGCCCCGTGCTCCTCCCAGGAGCGCTCGTCGCGGGCCGGGAGTTCGACCACGTACATCCAGTCGATCTTGCGCCGTACCTGGGTGAGCAGCGCCGCCAGGCCCGTACTGCCGGACGCCTGGGCGAGCGTCTCGTGGAACCAGCCGTCGAGTTGGCGCAGCTCGGCGCGGTGACCGTGCCGGGCGCGCTCGCGGCCCAGCCGTACGACGCCGCGCAGCACCTTGATGTGCGCCGCGGTGCGGCGGGCCGCGGCGCGCGCGGCGCCGAGCGGCTCCAGCAGCGCCCGGATGTCCAGGGCGTCGGCCGCCTCCCGCTCGGTCGGCTCGGCCACGCAGGCACCCGCGTGGTGCCGGATGACGACGAAGCCCTCCGACTGCAGCGTGCGCAGCGCCTCGCGTACGGGAACACGGGAGACCCCGTAACGGCCTGCCAGCATTTCCTCGATGAGGCGACTGCCCGGCGCGAGGACGCCGGATACGATGTCGTCGCGGATCGCCGTGCACACCACATGCGCGGAAAGGGGACCTCGCATCGCCTGTGCCTCCGCCGTAATCCGCTGGGAACTTCCGGAAATGCCGCCGGACGGCGACTTTCGACGTGACTCTATGCGACAGGAACCGGATATCCGACGGCCGTGGCGCATTCATGGATATTTTTTGGCCAGGTATCGCACGGGCGGAAACGCGGATGCCCCGGCCGCGGGGGCCGGGGCACCGTACGGGGGACGGGTGCGACGGGAGTGACGAGCGGGACGGATGTCCGTCAGACGTTCACGCCGTGCGAGCGCAGGTAGGCGACCGGGTCCATGTCCGAGCCGTACTCCGCCGAGGTGCGGGCCTCGAAGTGCAGGTGCGGCCCGGTGACGTTGCCGGTGTCGCCCGACAGGGCGATCTGCTGGCCCGGGGTCACGGTCTGGCCGACCGAGACGTTGATCGACGACAGGTGGCCGTACTGGGTGTAGGTGCCGTCGTTCATCTTGATGACGACGTTGTTCCCGTACGCGCCGCCCCAGCCGGCCTCGACCACGGTGCCCGAGCCGACGGCGTGGACGGTGGTGCCGGAGGAGGCGTGGAAGTCGATGCCGGTGTGGCTGCCGGAGGACCACAGGCCGCTGGACGCCTTGTAGCTGGTGGAGACGTAGGAGCCGTCGATCGGCGCGACGTACATGAGCAGGCGCTTGCGCTCGGCCTCGCGGGCGGCGCGCTCCTTGGCCTCGCGCTCCTTCTTGGCCTCGGCCTCGGCCTGGCGCTTGGCCTCCTCGGCCTGCTTGCGCGCCTCGGCCTCGGCCTTGGCCTGCGCGGCGGCGGCCTCGGCGGCCTCCTGCTGCGCGTCGGCCTGCGCCTCGATCTGCTCGGCGAGCTCGTCGCCGAGGACGACGGCGTGGTGCAGGCCGGTGTCGTGGCTGCCCGCGTCGTCCGGGTTGCCGGCCGCCAGGGCCGGGGAGGCGACGGAGGCGATGACGCCGGACGCGGCGAGCGTGGCTATGCCGGCGAGGTTACGGGTCGTCCGCGCGCTGCGGCTCGGACCACGGTGCTTCCCGGTGGCACGGGTGAACGCCATGGGCTGACTGTGTCCTTTCCTTCCCTCTCGCCTACCGGGTTAGCTGACGGGTTCGGAGCAGGAAGGTCTCCTACGGGCGCCTCCGGGAAGGCGTCCGATTCACCCCAAGGGACATGGGTCCCCGGCTCCCCTGGCTCGCGCCGTACGGGGACTCGGCGATGCCTGTCCGTGCCGCGGTTGCGGCGGTGATCCTGCGGACAGCCGGATCGACGCTAAACGGGGCCACTTTCAATCGGCAAACAGAACTCCGAATTTGTGCCGTACGCCACACGGGCACCGTGCAACCACCCCCAACAATTGGGACATATAGAAGATCCAGTGGCGCCTGCGCACCACTGGATCCCTTATGTGACCGTTCGTCACACGCCCGGGTCACGGGCCGTCAGCCATCACCGGCCGCCGTCGGCCCCACGGGCCCCTCGGGCCGCCGGCCGGCCGCCCCGCGCCGGAGACGAGCCGACGCGGCGTGCCGGGGTGGCGTGCCGCCGTGACGTACCGGGATGGCGTGCCGGCGCGACGTGCCGGTGACGCTCCTCAGCCCTTGACGACCGTCACCTCTCCGATGCCGAGCGCCTTGACCGGCTCCTCGATCTCGGCGGCGTCGCCCACCAGGACGGTCACCAGCCGGTCGACCGGGAAGGCGTTGACGGCCGCGGCGGTCGCCTCGACCGTGCCGGTGGCCGCCAGCCGCTCGTACAGCCGGGCCTGGTAGTCGTCCGGGAGCTGCTGCTCGACCTGGTCGGCGAGGGTGCCGGCGACCGCCGCGGCGGTCTCGTACTTCAGCGGCGCGACCCCGACGAGGTTCTGTACGGCGACGTCGCGCTCGGCGTCCGTCAGGCCCTCCGCCGCGAGGGTGCGCAGCACCTTCCAGAGGTCCTCCAGCGCCGGGCCGGTGGAGGCGGTGTCCACCGAGCCGCTGATGGCGAGCATCGCGGCACCGTCGCCGTCGGCCGAGGAGCGCAGCACCTGCCCGAAGGAGCGCACGCCGTAGGTGTAGCCCTTCTCCTCGCGCAGCACCCGGTCCAGGCGGGAGGTGAGGGTGCCGCCGAGGCAGTACGTGCCGAGCACCTGCGCGGGCCAGACGCGGTCGTGCCGGTCGGCGCCGATCCGGCCGATCAGCAGCTGGGTCTGGACGGCGCCGGGGCGGTCGACGATCACGACCCGGCCGGTGTCGTCGGCGGTGATCGGGCTGGCCTTCACCGGTTCGGCGGGCGACCCCGTCCAGGCGCCGAGAGTCTCCGTGAGGGCCGCGTCGAGGTCGACGCCGGTGAAGTCGCCGACGACGACGGCGGTGGCCGTGGCGGGGCGTACATGGGCCTCGTAGAACGCCCGCACGGCCGCCGCGTCGATACGGGTGACGGTCTCCTCGGTGCCCTGGCGCGGCCGCGACATCCGCGAGTCGGCCGGGAACAGCTCCTTGGACAGGGCCATCGCGGCGCGCCGGGCCGGGTTGGCGAGCTCGTGCGGGATCTCGTCGAGGCGGTTGGCCACCAGGCGCTCGACCTCGCCGTCCGGGAAGGCGGGGGCGCGCAGGGCGTCGGCGAGCAGGCCGAGCGCCTTGTCCAGCCGGGAGGCCGGGACCTCCAGGGACACCCGGACGCCGGGGTGGTCGGCGTGCGCGTCCAGAGTGGCGCCGCAGCGCTCCAGCTCGGCGGCGAACTCCTCGGCGTCGTGCTTGTCGGTGCCCTCGGACAGGGCGCGCGCCATGATGGTGGCGACGCCGTCCAGGCCCGCCGGCTCGGCCTCCAGGGGCGCGACGATGTCGATCTCGACGGCGACGACCTGCTGGCCGGGACGGTGGCTGCGCAGGACCGTGAGCCCGTTGGGGAGCCGGCCGCGCTCGGGGGCCGGGAAGGCCCACGGCTTGGGGTCGCCGCCGGCCGGCTGCGGGTGGAAGGTCATCGTGCTGCTGACGGCGTCGCTCACTGGGCCGCCTCCTCGTCGTTGTCCTCGGCGGCGGTCGGCTCGGTCGGCTCGTACACGAGGACCGCGCGGTTGTCGGGGCGCAGCCGGGCCTTGGCGACCTCCTGCACCTCCTGCGGGGTGATCTCCAGAACGCGCTGCACGGCGGTCAGGGCGAGCTGCGGGTCGCCGAACAGGACGGCGAACCGGCACAGTTCGTCGGCGCGCCCGGCGGCCGTGGCGAGCCGGTCCAGCCACTCGCGCTCCAGCTGGGCCTGCGCGCGCTCCATCTCCTCGGGGGTGGGGCCCTCCTCGGCGAAGCGGGCCAGTTCCTCGTCCACGGCACTCTCGATGCCGGAGACCTCGACGCCGCCGGAGGTCTTCACGTCCAGCCAGCCCAGCGAGGGGGCGCCGGCCAGCCGGAGCAGGCCGAAGCCCGCCGCGACGGCCGTACGGTCACGGCGCACCAGGCGGTTGTACAGCCGCGAGGACTCGCCGCCGCCGAGCACCGTCAGGGCCAGATCGGCGGCGTCGGCCTCACGGGTGCCGTCGTGCGGGAGGCGGTAGGCGGCCATCAGGGCGCGGGAGGGGACGTCCTCCTCGACGACCTCGCGCAGCTCCTTGCCGATGACGTCCGGGAGGGAGCCGTCACGCGGCGGCTGCTTGCCCTCGTGGCCCGGGATGGAGCCGAAGTACTTCTCCACCCAGGCGAGAGTCTGCTCCGGGTCGATGTCGCCGACGATCGACAGCACCGCGTTGTTGGGCGCGTAGTACGTACGGAAGAAGGCCCGCGCGTCCTCCAGGGAGGCGGCGTCCAGGTCGGCCATCGAGCCGATGGGCGTGTGGTGGTACGGGTGTCCCTCCGGATAGGCCATGGCCGTCAGCTTCTCGAAGGCCGTGCCGTAGGGGACGTTGTCGTAGCGCTGCCGGCGCTCGTTCTTGACGACGTCGCGCTGGTTCTCCAGGGACTCCTCGTCGAGCGCCGTCAGCAGGGAGCCCATGCGGTCGGCCTCCAGCCACAGCGCGAGCTCCAGCTGGTGGGCGGGCATGGTCTCGAAGTAGTTGGTGCGCTCGAAGCTGGTGGTGCCGTTCAGGGAGCCGCCGGCGCCTTGGACCAGTTCGAAGTGACCGTTGCCCGAGACCTGGGCGGAGCCCTGGAACATGAGGTGCTCGAAGAGGTGGGCCAGGCCCGTACGGCCCTTGACCTCGTGACGCGAGCCGACGTCATACCAGAGGCAGACCGCGGCGACCGGGGTCAGGTGATCTTCGGAGAGCACCACACGCAGGCCGTTGGCCAGCCGGTGCTCGGTCGCTGTCAGGCCGCCGGAGCCGGCTTGTTCTGTGGCCGTGTGACCCATGGGCATGTACGTCCCTTCGATCCGCTTGCGAGAAAGTTCTGTCACTGTATGCAAGCGTGCCGAGCTATGGCGAAGTTCCCGGCCGGGCTGCCTCGTACGAGCGGACTTCGCGGTGACCTCGTCCGGGGGCCTGGGGAGGGTCGCGGTCGGCGTTGTCAGTGGGGCGGGCCACAATGGTCCGCGAAAGACCCGAACGTTGATCTCGCATCGGCAAGCAGCAGGACGCAAGCGAAGGAGCCGCAGCCGCGATGGCCCGCCGTAGCACGAAGACCCCGCCGCCGGACGACTTCGAGGAGAGGATCCTCGACATCGACGTCGTCGACGAGATGCAGGGCTCCTTCCTTGAGTACGCGTACTCGGTCATCTACTCCCGCGCCCTCCCGGACGCCCGCGACGGCCTCAAGCCCGTACACCGCCGCATCCTCTATCAGATGAACGAGATGGGGCTGCGTCCCGAGCGCAGTTACGTCAAGTGCGCCCGTGTCGTCGGCGAGGTGATGGGTAAGCTCCACCCGCACGGCGACGCCTCCATCTACGACGCCCTGGTGCGGATGGCGCAGTCCTTCTCCATGCGGCTGCCCCTGGTGGACGGCCACGGCAACTTCGGCTCGCTCGGCAACGACGACCCGCCCGCCGCGATGCGGTACACCGAGTGCAAGATGGCCTCGGCGACCTCCCTGATGACGGAGTCCATCGACGAGGACACGGTCGACTTCGCACCGAACTACGACGGCCAGGAGCAGGAGCCGGTCGCCCTGCCGGCCGCCTACCCGAACCTCCTCGTCAACGGCGCGTCCGGCATCGCGGTCGGCATGGCGACGAACATGCCGCCGCACAACCTCGGCGAGGTCATCGCCGCCGCCCGCCACCTCATCAAGCACCCGAACGCCGACCTCGACACGCTGATGAAGTACGTGCCGGGCCCCGACCTGCCGACCGGCGGCCGGATCGTCGGCCTGGGCGGCATCCGCGACGCGTACGAGTCCGGCCGCGGCACCTTCAAGATCCGCGCCACCGTCTCGGTGGAGAACGTCACCGCCCGCCGCAAGGGCCTGGTCGTCACCGAACTGCCGTTCGCGGTCGGCCCCGAGAAGGTCATCTCCAAGATCAAGGACCTGGTGGGCGCGAAGAAGCTCCAGGGCATCGCGGACGTCAAGGACCTCACCGACCGCGAGCACGGCCTGCGCCTGGTCATCGAGATCAAGAACGGCTTCAACCCGGAGGCCGTCCTGGAGCAGCTCTACAAGCTCACGGCCATGGAGGAGTCCTTCGGCATCAACAACGTCGCGCTGGTGGACGGCCAGCCGCTGACGCTGGGCCTCAAGGAGCTGCTGGAGGTCTACGTCGACCACCGCTTCGACGTGGTGCGCCGGCGCAGCGAATTCCGCCGCACCAAGAAGCGCGACCGCCTCCACCTGGTCGAGGGCCTGCTCACGGCCCTGGTCGACATCGACGAGGTGATCCGTCTCATCCGCTCCAGCGAGAACAGCGCCCAGGCCAAGGAACGGCTGATGGACCGCTTCTCGCTGAGCGACATCCAGACGCAGTACATCCTCGACACCCCGCTGCGCCGCCTGACCAAGTTCGACCGGATCGAGCTGGAGTCGGAGCGCGACAAGCTCAAGGCGGAGATCGAGGAGCTGACCAAGATCCTCGAATCGGACGCCGAGCTGCGCAAGCTGGTCTCCGGCGAGCTGGCCGCGGTGGCCAAGAAGTACGGCACGGACCGGCGCACCGTCCTGCTGGAGTCGGCGGGCGCCCCGGTGGCCGCGATGCCGCTGGAGGTCGCCGACGACCCGTGCCGGGTGCTGCTGTCCTCCACGGGCCTGCTGGCCCGTACGGCCAACGGCGAGGTCAATTTCGACGCGGAGGCCAAGCGCGTCAAGCACGACGTGATCGTCTCGGCGGTGCCGGCCACCACGCGCGGCGAGGTGGGCGCGGTGACGTCCACCGGCCGGCTGCTGCGGCTCCAGGTCGTCGACCTGCCGCAGCTCCCCGACACCATCGCGGCGCCGACCCTGTCGGGCGGCGCGCCGGTCTCCGAGTTCCTCAGCCTCCAGGACGGCGAGGAACTGATCTGCCTGATGACGCTGGACGAGTCCTCGCCGGGCCTGGCCCTCGGCACCCAGCAGGGCATCGTCAAGCGCGTGGTGCCGGACTATCCGTCGCACAAGGAGGAGTTGGAGGTCATCACCCTCAAGGAGGGCGATCGCATCGTGGGCGCCGCCGAGCTGCGCACGGGCGAGGAGGACCTGGTCTTCATCACCGACGAGGCGCAGCTGCTGCGCTATCCGGCGGGGCAGGTACGGCCGCAGGGGCGGCCCGCGGGCGGCATGGCGGGCGTCAAGCTGGGCCCGGACGCGAAGGTCATCTTCTTCTCGGCCGTCGACCCCGGTGCCGACGCCATGGTCTTCACGGTCTCCGGCTCGCACGGCACCCTCGACGACTCGGTCTCCACGGCCAAGCTCACCCCCTTCGATCAGTACCCGCGCAAGGGCCGGGCGACCGGCGGCGTGCGCTGCCAGCGGTTCCTGAAGGGCGAGGACTGTCTCTCCCTGGCCTGGGCGGGCGCCGCGCCGGTGCGGGCGGCGAACGCCAAGGGTGTCCCGGTCGACCTGCCGGAGCCGGACCCGCGCCGGGACGGCTCGGGCGTACCGCTGACGAAGCCGGTCGCCGCGCTG
This sequence comes from Streptomyces paromomycinus, assembly GCF_003865155.1. Taxonomy (NCBI): domain Bacteria; kingdom Bacillati; phylum Actinomycetota; class Actinomycetes; order Kitasatosporales; family Streptomycetaceae; genus Streptomyces; species Streptomyces paromomycinus. Next base: position 2,690,191 of record NZ_BHZD01000001.1, read on the forward strand.
GCCGGGCCGGTGTAGCGAACACGGTTCCGCGCCGGGAACGGTGACGGCGCCCCCGGGACGGCTACGGCCGTGCCGGGGGCGCTGCCTTGCCCGTCGCAGCGTCTACGGGGCTCGGTGCCCTGGGAGGCAGGCTGCCGGTGGCTACCGGTCGTCGGGCTTCCCCGGCCGTCCCGACTCCTCAGGCCGCTCCGGCCTTCCCCGGCCGTTCTGGCTCCTCAGGCCGCTCCGGCCTTCCCCGGCTCCTCCGGCTCCCCCGGCTCCTCCGACTGGTCCAGCTCCTCCGACTGGTCCGGCTCCTCCGAACCGGCGAAGTCAGCGGTCTCATCAGGGTCACCCGTGGACGGTACGTACCGGAGTACGCCCCACATGCTGTTCACGTCGGCGCGCTCCGGGCCCGTCTCCCGGCAGTCGGTCAGCTCCTTGCGTACCGCCGCCGTGTCGACCCCGCTGCCGATCAGGACGAGCTGGGTGCGGCGCTCCTCGTCCGGCTGCCACGGCGACGGGTAGAAGCGCAGGAAGTCCCCGACCGCGTGCACGGCGAACTTCTGGCGGTTCTCCGGTACGTCGAAGTGGACGAACCCTTTGATCCGGTAGAGACCGGCGGGCCTGCTGTCCAGGAAGGCCATGAGCCGGCGCGGGTTCATCGGCTCGTCCGACTCGAACGCGACACTCTCGTACGCGGCGTGGAGGTGCTGCCGGTGACCGTGGCCGTGGCCACCGCACCCCGGCCCGTGCTCGCTGCACGCGTCCTCCTCCTCGGCCTCCGCTTCCTCACGGAACAGGTCCTCGAAGGACAGCTGACGGACCGCCTCGTCGTCCGCGTCGCGCGGCTTGCGGTCGAAGAACAGCTCCGGGTCGATCCGTCCGTACGCGGCGGGCACGACCGGCGTCCCCGGGCTCAGCTCGGCGAGGGTCTCCAGCAGCGAGCGCTGCTCCGCCTCCCCGATCCGGTCGGCCTTGTTCAGGACCACCAGATCGGCGATGGCCACATGCCGGTCGATCTCCGGGTGCCGGGCCCGGGTGGCCCCGAACTCCGCCGCGTCGACGACCTCGGCCAGCCCGCCGTAGACGATCCGGTCGTTCTCGCTGGCCAGGATCATGCGGATGAGTTCCTGCGGCTCGGCCAGGCCGCTCGCCTCGATGACGATGACGTCGATACGGGCCGACGGCCGGGCCAACCGTTCCAGGTACTCGTCCAGCTCGCTGGTGTCGACGGCGCAGCACAGACAGCCGTTGCCCAGCGAGACCATCGAGTCGACCTGCCCGGCCACCGTCATGGCGTCGATCTCGATGCTGCCGAAGTCGTTGACGACCGCTCCGACGCGGCTGCCGCCGCTGCGGCCCAGCAGATGGTTGAGCAGGGTCGTCTTGCCGGAACCGAGGAATCCGGCGAGCACGATGACCGGAATCTGTCGCGGAGCCTGCGGGGCCAAGGGGGCGCCTCCATCGTCGTACGTCGGTGCGGCGGCGCGCCGTCGGTCCGGCACGCCGTCAGTTCAGCGCGGCGGGCACCGGCTGCGGCGGGGGCGGACCGACATAACGGGCCGCCGGGCGGATGATCTTCGAGTCGTCCGCCTGCTCCAGGATATTGGCGCTCCACCCGACCACCCGGGCCGCGCAGAAGGTGGGGGTGAACATCGCACGCGGCAGACCGCACAGCTCCATCACCACACCCGCGTAGAACTCGACGTTGGTGTGCAGTTCCCGGCCGGGCTTGAGCTCGGCGAGCAGCGCCTCGACCCGCTCCTCCACCTGCACCGCGAAGTCCACGAGCGGCCCGCCGAACCCCCGGGCGATGTCGCGCAGCATGCGCGAACGCGGGTCCTCGGTGCGGTAGACGGGGTGCCCGAACCCCATGATCCGCTCCCCCGAGCCGACCCGTTCGCGGATCCAGGCGTCGATACGGTCCGGGCTGCCGATGGCGTCGAGGGAGTCCAGCGCCCGGCTGGGCGCGCCGCCGTGCAGCGGCCCGGAGAGCGCGCCGACCGCGCCCGCCAGGCAGGCCGCGAGGTCGGCGCCCGTGGAGGCGATGACGCGGGCGGTGAACGTCGACGCGTTGAAGCCGTGGTCGACGGTGGAGATCAAATACCGCTCGATGGCACTGGTGCGCGCGGGGTCCGGCTCCTCACCGGTGAGCATGTACAGGTAGTTGGCGGCGTACGGCAGGTCGTCCCGCGGCTCGACCGGTTCCAGGCCGCGGCCGATGCGGTGCAGCGCGGTGAGCACGGTGGGCACCGCGGCGCATGCGGCGAGCGCGTCAGTGCCACGCTGCCGGGCGTCGATGTCGTAGAGAGGCTGGAAGTCCGCTGCCGCGCCGAGCAGGGAGAGCGCGGTACGCAGCCCGGCGAGCGGGCCGCTGCGGGCGCTCGCACGGGCGATACCGGGCAGTGCGTCCCGTACGGCGTCGGGCAGGCGGCGCAGCGCCACGGTCTCCGCCTCGAAGGCCGCGCGCTGCTCCGCGTCCGGCAGGTACCCGCGGAGCATCAGGTGCCAGACGTCCTCGAAGGTACGGCTCTGCGCGAGCTCCACGGCGGAGTACTGCCGGTAGTGGTAGAAGCCCTCCCCGCCCCGTACGTCCCCCAGCTCGGTCTCGGTGACGATCACTCCCGCAAGCCCGCGGGGCACGTCGAACATCGCGCCGGCCTCGGCAATCGACATGACAGTCCTCCCTGTATCTCCTGGGCGTTCCCCATTGACCCGACTGTCTATTCTGGACTGGACAAGTGTCAATGTTGATTGCATCAATACATGTGCAGGATCAATCGATAGGGTGGAGGGCATGGCGGATCAGGGAACGGGCCGGGGAGCGGACGAGGGGTGGGGCGCGGTGGGCCGCGAGGGAGGCGGGGAGCAGATCGGCGGCATCGATGGCGGTGGGGGCGGCGGTAGCGGCCTTGGAGGCGTCGGCGGGGGCGGGGGCGGGACCGGCGGAAGTGATCTCGGCGGGGTAGGCGGTGCCGGGAGCGGGACCGGCGGAGGTGATCTCGGCGGTACCGGCGGCGCCGGGAGCGGCGGAGGCGATCTCGGAGGCGTCGGCGGGGGCGGGGGCGAGACCGGCGGAGGTGATCTCGGCAGTGTCGGCGATACCGGGAGAGGCGGTGCCGGGAGCGGTGGTGCCGGGAGCGGTGGTGCCGGGAGCGGTGGTGCCGGGAGCGGTGGTGCCGGCGGAGGCTTGGGCGGAAGCGCCGGTGTCGGCGGTGGCATCGACAACGGCCTCCAGGGCGCCAACAGCGACTTCGGCAGCCCCGACGACTCCGGCAGCCCGGATAGCCGCCGTCCGGTTAACCGTCCGGATAGCCCGGACGGAGGTCTCGGCGATGCCGACGGCGGGACCACTGGCGGTGGAGGTGTCGGCCGGTCCGGAGGCCTCGGTGACGGTGCCGACGGTGCCGACAGCACCGGGGATATCGCCAGCGGCGGCACCGGCGACGTCGGCGGCGGCGTCGGCAGCACCGGCGACGTCGGCGGCAGCGGCGGCAGCACCGGCGACATCGGCGGCGAGCGGCGGCTGACCACCAGGGAAGCAGCCGACCGGCTCGGCGTGAAGCCGGAGACGATCTACGCCTACGTCAGCCGCGGCCAACTGACCAGCCGCCGAGCGCCCGGCGGCCGGGGCAGCACCTTCGACGCCGGGGAAGTGGACGCCCTCGCCCGCCGCGGCGCCCGCCGCGAGCCGTCCGCCGGCAGCGGCGACCTGGCGCTCCGTACCGGCATCACCCTCATCGACGCGGACCGCTGCTACTTCCGCGGCGTGGACACGACCGAGCTGGCCGACCACTACGGCTACGAAGAGGTCGCCGAGTGGCTCTGGACCGGCGTACTGCGCCCCGGCGTCCACTTCACCGCCCCGGAGGAAGCCCTCGCGGCCGCCCGACGGGCCGTCGACGCACTGCCCGCACACAGCAGCCCGATGGACCGGCTGCGCGTCGCGGTGGTGGCGGCGGCCTCCGCCGACCCGCTGCGTTTCGACCTGACCGAGGACGCCGTCCTGGGTACGGCGCGCTCCCTCATCCCCGTACTCGTCGATGCCCTGCCCCGTCTGGAAGACGGAATGGACCGCGCCGCCTCCCCGATCGCCCGCCGCCTGTGGTCCCGCCTCACCGAACAGCGGCCTGACGAGGCGTCACTGCGCGTCCTGGCCGCGGCGCTCGTTCTCCTCATCGACCACGACCTCGCCGCCTCCACGTTGGCCGCCCGGGTGGCCGCCTCCGCGCGGGCCCACCCGTACACCGTCGTGTCGGCCGGTTTCGGCGCCTTGGACGGCCCGCTGCACGGCGCCGCGAGCAGCCTCACCCACCGCATGCTGCAAGAGGTGCTGGAACGGGGCAGCGCGGCGGCCGTGGTGGCGGACCACCTGCGCGCCGGACGCCGGGTACCTGGCCTCGGCCACCGCATCTACCGGGGCGAAGACCCGCGCGCACGTACCCTGTTCCGCCTCCTGGAGGACGTACCGCAGGCCGCCCCGGCACTGCGGGCCGCACGCGAGGTGGCTGCCACGACCACCCGCCACACCGCACTGCACGCCAACGTCGACCTCGCCCTGGGCGTACTGTCCGTCACGGCCGACATGACCCCGGAGGCCGGCGAAACCGTCTTCGCGGTGGCCCGGACCGCAGGCTGGATCGCCCACGCGCTGGAGGAGTACGGGGAACGCCCCATGCGCCTGCGCCCCAACGGCCACTACACGGGCCCAAACCCACCCCAGCCCCTACCCTGACCCAACCCGAGGCTGCCCCAGCGCCCTCGCCCTGTCCTGCCGGAAGGGTGAGGATGGGATGGCAGCGGCACCAGGGCTGGTGACGAAGTCCAGGAGCGGTACTGCCAGGGCTTGAGCGCGTCCTGGGCCGACCGGCCATGCACGGTCGACGCCGACATGAACGGACGATGCCCCGCCGGGCAGCCACGCGGGCCGGTTCCCGGCGCGACGACCAGCGCAGAAGAGGCACTTCACTCTCGGCAGGCAATCAGCAGGCCGACGCCTTGGCCTCGGCATCTTGGCCTCGGCATCTTGGCCTCGACTCCTTGGCCTCGACTCCTTGCAGCAGCGTGAATGCAGCGGGACAGCCGCAGCATTGACGGCTTTGAGCCCAGGCAGCAGGCCCGCCCCTCACCGGCGCACAGCGTCCACGTGCAGCCCCGTCTCCGGGCGATGCATGCGTTGAAGCGTCCACGCGCGGCGTGCAGCACCACCTGTGCACACCCGCAGCCAGTGCTCAATCTTGTGGCCGTGGGCCAGCTTCTTCCACCACACACGTTCGCAGGCACTCAAGGCTGTCGGACAGAGGGTGCGCACGAGCACGGCGGGCGAACCGATGGACCGAAGTGCATCATTGGCCCCCACCCGCAGCCCGCCCCGCCAGTCACTGCCCCAGCCCCCGCAATGGCCGGTTCAGAAGGCCACTTGGGCAGGGAAAACGCAACTTCGACAGGGCCCGCGAAGGCAGCTACCTTCACCTGGTCTTCGGCGATCACCCGCGGACGCACAGGAGTTCCTTCCGGCCGAGCCACCCGCGACGGGACGAGCCGATCCCCCCTCACGCACGAACTCCACGACAGCGACGAGGTCATCTACCAGAAGATCAGCCAGCACCCCGGCTATCTCGCTCGGGCTGAAGCGACAGACGGCGCCCGGGGCACCCCCTTCGACCTCGACCGGGGCGACTGGGGAGAGTTCGTCGTACCGACCTGGTACGGCAAGGGCCGTACGACGGAAACCACCACCCTGGCCGTGCCTCTCTCGCTCTGGACCGACCTGCGCCCCGCCTTCGGCGCCACCTACACCGGTCTGCACCGTGAGGCGCTGAACAGGCGTTACGACTGGTCCGAGAGGACAGGACACCCGGCTTACGTGTTCTGGTGAGTCTCCGACGGCGTGATACCCACCTGGCAGAACGGGGCCTCCAGACTGGAGCACTTCCACGACCACGGCCCCGCGCCACACGCCTTCACCTCCCATCACTCGTTCACCCCGGACGGAACTCCGACCAGGACCAAAGGCATCGCGCCGAAGAGCAACCGGACTCGCTGCCAAGGAAGCCTGAACGACTGAGTTCACTGTCGACCGCCTCGATCGAACGACGGCGAACAGATGGGCCTGCACTACGACAGATCCGCCAGCCCCTGGGGCTTCGCCCACTACTCGCGAGCACCGATGAGCGCCAAGACGCCATCCCGCTCACCAGCAGTTTCGCCAGCACCCACCCCCGAAGCCGCCCTCGACTGCGCCTGCGGCCTCGACCTCACCGCCCCCAACACCTGACCGCACCACGCGTCACGCCACTCACCTCACACACTGCTCACACCGAGCCGCGCCGTTCGAACCGAGCCGCGCCGTTCGCACCGAGCCACACCGTTCGAACCGAGTCACACCGTTCACACCGAGTCGCTCACGTCACCCCGCTCAGATCACGCCGCTCACTCCCTCCCGGTCGAGCACCGCGGGCAACCCCACGGTGGTCCCGCTCACGGTCCAACAATGAACACATCCACCCTCAACACGTCCCGGCACCTCCCCCGTTCACCTCCGAGCCCATGCGTTCCCGCTTCCTGGTACCCGCGGTATCGGTTCGGGATTCCCACCGCTCCGCAGCAGGTTAGGGTTACCTATGTGAGCACGTGCGCAACCGCTTCCCGCGATGCCGCCGAGCCTGTCGCGGGCACTTCGGCCACCGCCCGGACCTGGCTGCTCGTCGAGCAGACCGGGCCCTGGGGCACCGAGGCGCTGGCCGAGAGCCACCTCGATCCCCGCATCGGCCGGGCCTTGGAAGCGGCGGCGGGCAACACGGGCGTCCGGGTGGCGCTCGTCCGCCGACCGGGCCGGCACGCGGACTGCCACGGCACCTCTGCCCGCAGAGCTTTCCTCGCCCACACCGCACCCAGCCGCTCCTGGATTCGGACCACCTCCGTCACCGACCCGGCGACCCTGCTGCACCTCGACTTCGCCCGGTTGGGAGCGGGTGAGCACGGCGGGCTCTGGCATCCGTATGACGGTGAACCGCTGGTCTTCGTCTGCACCAACGGCAAGCGTGACCGCTGTTGTGCCGTCCTCGGGCGCCCGCTGGCCTCCGAGCTCGCCGACAGCGGCGCCGAGGCGTGGGAAGTCACCCACATCGGCGGTCACCGCTTCTCCCCCACCCTCTTCGTCCTCCCGTACGGCTACGCCTACGGGCGGGCTACCGCTCCGCTGGTCAAGGAGGCCGTGGCGTCGGCCCGGGACGGCCGGATCCTGCTGGACCACTGCCGTGGCCGCTCGACCTGGGAGCGCCCGGCGCAGGCCGCCGACCTCGCCGTTCGCGAGCTGATACACGAGGACCGGGCGGATGCGATCGACATCGTGCACAGCGAGTCCGTGCCGTCTCCCGCAGACGGCGAGGAAGGCGCGAACGAGGCAGTGGAAGGCTCTCGCCACAAGGACACCACCGCGGCGGCCCCGACACCTCCGACGGCCGCCCGCCACGAGGCCCCCGCCCTCACCTGGGCCGTCACCGTCGCGCACCGCGACGGCCGATCCTGGTTGGTCACCGTCCAGCAGCGCGCCGACGGCACCCCCGCGCCGGTCAGCTGCGGTTCTCCGCTCGGCAGGCCTGCCCGCATGGCCGTACTCTCCGTACGCCCTCTCGGCTGAAGCAACCGCTTGACCGCTTCCCCCGCGCCCCCCGCACCGCACGTGCCCTCCGCATCCCTCACTTCTTCCGCCCCTGCCGCGCTTTCCGCGGCTCCCGCCAACAGCACCCACCGTCTTCGCCCCCATGATGCCCCCTTGGATCGCTCGAAGCCCTTGAATCCCTTGCACCTCTCCTGACCGCCCGGCCGCTTTCGCCACCAGCAGACGGTCACTCTCTGTGACTCTTCGAGAAAACCACGACCGAGAAGCTCGCGAAAGCCCTGTGGATAACCTCTCGCCACTTGCCCACAGGCGCCTCATCCGCCTCAGCCGCAGCCACGACCTGACTACCGAGCCACACCCCGCCCCGCCTACTGTTCGTTCATATGAGCGAACAGGTCGAGAGCAGCGCGCCGTCGCGTACGGACCGGCCCGCCGGCAGCGGACTGCGTGCCGTGCCGTCGTCGCTGCGTTCCGCGCTGTCGGGCCTGCGTCTCCGCGTGGGCTGGCCGCGCCGCGTCTTCGCGCAGGTGCTGCTGATGCAGCTGGCCATCGCCGCCGGTGTCACCGCGCTCGCCACCGGCCTCTTCCTCGCGCCGCTCAGCGCACAGCTCGACGACCAGGCGATGCGCCGGGCCTTGGCCATCGCCCAGACCACCGCCGCCGAATCACGTCTCGACGACGCGCTGGAAAGCTCCCGCCCCGGCCGCGGCGGACCCGTGCAGCACGAGGCCGAACGCATTCGCCGTGCCACCGGGGCGGAGTACGTCGTGATCATGGATACGCGTGGAGTGCGCTGGTCGCACACCGATCCCGCCGAGATCGGGCGGCGTGTCTCCACCGACCCCAGCGGCGTGCTGGCGGGCCGCGAGGTCATGCAGATCGACGAGGGCACCCTGGGGCGTTCCGCACGCGGGAAGGTGCCGCTGCGGGACGAGGAGGGAAAGATCGTCGGCGCCGTCTCGGTCGGTATCGCGTACGAGAGCGTGCAGCAGCGGCTGCTGAGCACCGTGCCGCAACTGCTCGCCTACGCGGGCGGGGCGCTCGCCGTCGGCGCGCTGGCCGCCTACCTGGTCGCCCGTCGCCTCCAGCGCCGTACCCATGACCTGGCCTTCTCCGACATCTCCGCCCTGCTCACGGAACGCGAGGCGATGCTGCACGGCATCCGGGAGGGCTTCGTCGCGCTGGACGCGCACGGCCGTATCCGTCTGCTGAACGACGAGGCGCAGCGCCTGCTGGACCTGCGTTCCGAGGACACCGGCCGGCCCTTGGCGGAGGCGCTGCCGCCCGGCCGTACCGCGGAGGTGCTGTCCGGCCGGGTGCGCGGTGCCGATCTGCTCACCGTGAGCGGGCAGCGCGTCCTGGTGGCCAACCGGATGCCGACCGACGACGGAGGGGCCGTGGTGACGTTGCGCGACCGTACGGAGCTGGAGCGGCTGGGCCGCGAGCTGGACGGCACCCGTGGGCTGATCGACGCGCTGCGCGCCCAGGACCACGAGCACGCCAACCGCCTCCACACCCTGCTGGGTCTCCTCGAACTGGGGCTGCACGAGGAGGCCGTGGAGTTCGTGACCCAGGCGGTGGGCGTGCACCGGGCGACGGCCGAGCAGGTCACCGAGCGGGTGCACGACCCGCTGCTGGCGTCCCTGCTGGTCGGCAAGGCGACGGTCGCCACCGAGCGCGGCGTCTCGTTGAGCATCGCGCCCGGCAGCCACCTCCCGGACCGGGTGGTGGACCCGCACAGCCTGGTCACCGTCCTGGGCAACCTGGTCGACAACGCCCTGGACGCCACGGCCGGCACTCCCGGGGCGCGCGTCGAGGTCGAGGTGCGCGCCGAGGACCGTACCGCGGTCGTCCGGGTCCGTGACAACGGTCCCGGAGTGCCGGAGGCCCGGCGCGCGGAGATCTTCACCGAGGGCTGGACGACCAAGGAGCCCCCTGCGCACGGACAGCGCGGCATCGGCCTCGCGCTCGTGCGCCGCCTGGCCGAACGGTACGGGGGCACCGCCGCGGTGGCCGAGAGCCCCGGTGGGGGCGCGGAGTTCACCGTCACGCTCCCTGATGCGCTGTCCGACGCGCTCTCGGAGCAGGCGCCGGACGGTGGCGCCGCTGTGGAAGCTGGAGCGAACGGCCGAGGCAGGGGCGCACGCGCCCCGGAGGAGCGCGGGCCCGACGGCCGTGGCGCCGATGACGGCTCAGGAGGCGCGCGATGATCGACGTACTGGTCGTGGACGACGACATACGGGTCGCCGAGATCAACGCCGCGTATGTCGCGAAGATCCCGGGTTTCCGCGTCAGCCGCCTCGCCCACTGTGCCGCCGAGGCCCTGGACACCCTGGAGACCGCCTCCGTCGACCTCGTCCTGCTGGACCACTACCTGCCCGACGAGACCGGCCTCCAGCTCGTCTCACGGCTGCGGCAGCGCGGCCTGCAGACCGACGTGATCATGGTGACGGCGGCGCGTGACATCGCGACCGTCCAGGCGGCCATGCGGCACGGGGCGCTGCAGTACCTGGTCAAACCGTTCACGTTCGCCGGGCTCCGGTCCAAGCTGGAGGGTTACGCGGCTCTGCACCGCACCTTCGAAGGCGGCGGCCAGGCCGAACAGTCCGAAGTCGACCGGCTCTTCGGGGCGCTGGGGTCCGTCAACGCCGGCCCCGCGGAGCTGCCCAAGGGGCATTCGACGGCCACCGCCGACCGGGTCCGGTCCGTCCTGCGCACGGCGGACGCGCCGCTGTCCGCCCAGGAGGTGGCCCGGCAGGCGGGCCTGAGCCGGCAGACCGCGCAGCGGTACCTCAAGCTCCTCGAACGGGCCGGACGGGTCCGCCTCAGTCTCCGGTACGGGGAGACCGGCCGTCCCGAACACCGTTACGTCTGGGTCTGACCGCCAGGCGCCGTTCTCCTGGGCTCTTCACCCCATCAGGTGATGGACGAGCCGGGCGGTTGTGCGAGACCGTGCCGGTAGGCGTAGTGGATCGCCTGGGCCCGGTCCCGCAGCCCGGCCTTGGCGAAGAGGTTGTTGATGTGGGTCTTCACGGTCGCGTTGGAGACATGCAGCGACCGGGCGATCTCCGGGTTGGACAGTCCCTCGGCGACCAGCCTCAGCACCTCCGTCTCACGCGCGGTCAGTCCGTCCGGGGGCTCGGCCGGCGCTGCCGGGGCGGCTGTCCGTACGGGCTCCGCGAACCGCTCCAGCAGCCGCCGCTGCACCTTCGGCGACAGCCCGGCCGCGCCCGACAGCACGTCCTCGACGGCCCGGACGATCTCGTCGCCGTCCGCGTCCTTCGTCAGGTAGCCCCGGGCGCCGGCCTCCAGCGCGGGGAAGAGGTGGTCGTCGTCCGCGTAGGTCGTCAGGACGACGACTTCGGTGCCCGGGTGCTCCGTCCGGATCCTCCGGGTGGCCTCGACGCCGTCGCAGCGGGGCATCCGGAGGTCCATCAGGACGACGTCCGGGGCCAGTTCGGCGGTGAGCCGTACCGCCTCCTCACCGTCCCCGGCGGAGCCCACGACCTCGATGCCCGGCAGCAGTCCCAGCAGCATCACGATGCCCTCACGCACCACCGTCTGGTCGTCCGCGACCACGACCCGCGCCGTCATACCGGCACCCTCAACCGGACCACGAAACCCTCCTCGGCGGGACCGGAGTCCAGCGTTCCACCGAGGAGTTCGGCGCGCTCCCGCATCCCCAGCAGACCGTACCCGGAACCGGACGAGCCGAGGTCGTCGAGGGTCCCCGGCCCGCCACCGCGGAGTTTCCCGCGCGCGGCGGAATTCCGTACCTCCAGCTCCACCTCGGTCTCCGTATAGGCGAGCCGTACGGTCACCCGCGCGCCCGGCGCGTGCTTCCGTACGTTCGTGAGCGCCTCCTGGGCCACCCTGCGCAGCGCGAGGCCGGCTTCGGGCGACAGCTCGCACCGCTCCCCCGTCACCTCCAGGCGGGCGTTCTCAGCGGCGGTCAGATGACGCAGGAAGTCCTCCACCGGCGCCATCTCGCCGCGCAGCGCCGACAGGGCCTGACGTGTGCCGTCCAGGCCCTCCCTGGCCATGCCGCGCGCCGCCACGACCCGCTCCAGGATCTGCTGCCGGTCCGCCTCCAGGTCACCACTGCGCTGGATCAGCAGCCGCGCCGCCTCCAAGTGCACAAGTTGCGCGCTCAGACTGTGCGCGAGTACGTCGTGCACTTCACGGGCGATGCGTCCGCGCTCGGCCAGCGCGGCGGTCTCGGCCTCGGCCTTACGGGCGGCTCGCTCCTGAGTCAGGAGCCGCCGCGCGTTGCCCTGTGCCTCGGAGTCCAGCCGTACGACGTACCCGGCCAGTCCGAGCCCGGTGACGGTCGCAGTGATCGACAGCCAGCCGTCCGAGCTGCGCGTGGCGTACGCCCCCAGGGACACCACCATGCACGGCACGGCCGCCGCCAGCGGAAGCCGTGCCATCGAGAGGACGGCGCACGCGCCCCACACCACGGCGGCGGGCACTCCGGCGCCTTCCGTGTGGAACCAGAACGCGCCGGCCTCCAGTAGCGCCAGCAGGCCGAGGGCCGGCCACAGCCGGTGCTCCAGCGTCGTACGGAAGAACCCCCACAGGAGCAGGCCGCAGAGCGCGACCGCGGCCAGCCCCAGCACCGCTCCGGCGTCCCGGAACGCCTCGTCCGCCAGCGCGCTCCACAGCAGACCGGCCATGATCACGGTGCGGATGGCCCTGCCGATCCACACCCGTGTCCGGCTCGAAACCTCGCGGGACAGCGCTTCCCGCGAGGGCCAGCTCGTCCAGAAACTCAGCGGCACAAACGATCCTTCCGGCACGGTGCTCCCGGGGCTGGGCCGCCGGCACGTACGGCCGGGACGCGGGACCGCGGTCTCAGCCACCGGCAGCAACACGGTACGTCGGCCGGAGCTGCTGGGCGCGCCACATCAGGGTGCCCGTACGGGCGAGCAGCGTGGCGGCCACGGTCAGCATCGTGGCCTGGGTGCCCAGGTGGACCCCCACCAGCACCGCGATCCCGTACAGGCCGAACCGCAGCCCCGCTCCGAGGACCCAGGCCACGGCGGTGACCCAGCGGCCGGCGGACCACACCTGCCCGTCCTCGTCCGTCCAGATCCGCATGGTCCAGGCCCAGCCGGCGCCGGTGAGCAGGCCGAGGACGACACCGACGGCCAGCAGGGCGGCCGACCCGGTGGGGTGCGCGTTGTCGATCAGGCCCGGTTCGCGGACCGCCATGAAGCCCAGGACGGCGGGCAGCAGCCACCAGCGCTTGCCCTCCGACGCCAGCCGCTGCGGCTTGACCTGCCGAACAACCACCAGCGCGATGATCGCGACGATGACGAGAACGTTGAGCAAGCCGCTCATGACCTGGGCCTCCGAAGCACGGGAACAACAACTGTTCCGACGCTACGGAGCGGGCACCGCCGGCCGGATCGGCGTGCGGGTGGGCTCCGGGTGGAAAACGCGGCGGGCGCCTCTCCACCCGTGGGTGGACAGACGCCCGTACCGGCGCGGGCGGGCGCTTCACGCGCCCCCGCGGCGGCCCGTCACGTGTCGATGCGCGAGAGGTCCAGCGTGGCGGCGGAGCTGGTGATGAACTCCCGGCGCGGGGCGACCTCGTTGCCCATGAGCAGGTCGAATGCCTTCTCGGCGGCCTCCAGGTCGCTGATGTTGATCCGGCGCAGGGTGCGATGGCGGGGGTCCATGGTGGTCTCCGCGAGCTGGTCGGCGTCCATCTCGCCCAGACCCTTGTAGCGCTGAATGCTGTCCTTGTAACGGATGTTCTTGCGCTGCAGTTCCAGCAGGGTCTGGCGCAGCTCGTTGTCCGAGTACGTGTAGATGTACTTGTCCTGGCCCTTCTTGGGCTGGGTCAGCTCGACCCGGTGCAGCGGCGGCACGGCCGAGAAGACCCGCCCCTGCTCGACCATCGGACGCATGTAGCGCTGGAAGAGGGTCAGCAGCAGGCACCGGATGTGCGCGCCGTCGACATCGGCGTCCGCGAGGAAGATGACCTTGCCGTAACGGGCCGCGTCGATGTCGAAGGTACGGCCGGAACCCGCTCCTATGACCTGAATGATCGCGCCGCACTCGGCGTTCTTGAGCATGTCCGAGACCGACGACTTCTGGACATTGAGGATCTTGCCGCGGATCGGCAGCAGCGCCTGGAACTCGGAGTTGCGCGCCAGCTTGGCGGTGCCCAGCGCCGAGTCGCCCTCGACGATGAACAGCTCGCTGCGCTCGACGTCGTCGCTGCGGCAGTCGGCCAGCTTGGCGGGCAGCGAGGAGGACTCCAGAGCCGTCTTACGGCGCTGGGCCTCCTTGTGCTGACGGGCCGCGATGCGGGTACGGGCCGCCGCGACGATCTTGTCGAGGACGGCGCGGGCCTGCTGCTTGGCGTCCCGCTTCGTGGAGGTCAGGAACGCCTTGAGCTCCTTGGCGACGACCTGCGCGACGATCCGGGAGGCGGCCGAGGTGCCCAGCACCTCCTTGGTCTGCCCCTCGAACTGGGGCTCCGCGAGCCGTACGGTGACGACCGCGGTGAGCCCCTCCATGGCGTCGTCCTTGACGACGTCGTCCTCGGCGACGCGCAGCAGCTTGGCCGACCGCAGCACCTCGTTGACGGTCTTGGCCACGGACCGCTCGAATCCGGACACGTGCGTGCCGCCCTTGGGGGTGGCGATGATGTTGACGAAGGACTTGACGGTGGAGTCGTAGCCGGTGCCCCAGCGCAGCGCGACATCGACGCCCAGCTCCCGGGTCACCTCGGTGGGGGTCATGTGACCACGGTCGTCCAGGACCGGCACGGTCTCCTTGAACGTGCCCTGCCCGGACAGCCGCAACACGTCACAGACGGCCTTGTCCTGCGCCAGGTACTCGCAGAACTCGCTGATACCGCCGTCGTACCGGAAGGTTTCCTCCGTCGGGCCCTCGCTCTCGACGCCGCGCTCGTCCCGTACGACGAGGGTCAGGCCGGGCACCAGGAAGGCCGTCTGGCGCGCCCGCGCGTGCAGCGTCTCCAAGGACAGCTTGGCGTCCTTGAGGAAGATCTGCCGGTCGGCCCAGTAGCGTACCCGCGTGCCGGTCCGGGTCTTGGGGATGCGCTTGCCCTTGAGCAGGCCGTTGGCCGGATCGAAGGGGGCGTCGGGGCCGGATTCGGTGAAGATGCCGGGCACGCCGCGGCGGAAGCTGATCGAGTGGGTCTTGCTGTTGCGGTCCACCTCGACGTCCAGCCGGGCGGAGAGCGCGTTGACGACCGAGGCGCCGACGCCGTGCAGGCCGCCGGAAGCCGCGTACGAGCCGCCGCCGAACTTGCCGCCGGCGTGCAGCTTGGTCATCACGACCTCGACGCCGCTCAGGCCGGTCTTGGGCTCCACGTCGACCGGGATGCCGCGGCCGTTGTCCCGGACCTCCACCGAGCCGTCGCCGTGGAGGACGACGTCGATACGATCGCAGTAGCCGCCCAGCGCCTCGTCGACGGAGTTGTCGATGATCTCCCAGAGGCAGTGCATCAGGCCGCGGCTGTCCGTCGAGCCGATGTACATGCCCGGACGCTTGCGGACGGCCTCCAGTCCCTCCAGGACGAGCAGATGCCGCGCGGTGTAGTTGGACCCGTCCCGGTCAGCCCCGGTCAGCACGGCGGTGGACGGCACGGACATCTCGGCGGTCACGCGGTTCGCTCCTCGCTGAATTACTGGTGGCCCGCATTCCGCGGACCCGGTCGTGGCGGTGTCGCCGGTGAGAGCGTACCGAGGCCCGGTAGAGCCGATGTGACGCCACCCGTGACGGTGTCCATGGTAGTAGACTTTCGTTCAAGTGTTCGATACCTCGTTGGAGTGAGAGCGCGATGCCACGCACATCACGTTCCCTTCGAGGCATGAACCATTTAGGCTCCGGGCACGTCCTCTTGAACAACCGGCAAGCCAGCCGGGAGGACAAAAGCCCAGCAACCAACGTGAATCAGACCACCACGCAATACGGCTCATTCGCCGCCACCCGGCAACACCCGGCCCCCTTGGAAAAAAATTTTCAGGGAACAGGCACGAGCGGGAACGTTTTCGGCCTGGTTGGATGTTGACCCTGGTACGACAGCTCGTCGAGCTAGAGAAGAGGCGACGTGACTACTGTTCTGACCCCCGCGAGCCCGCTGACGGCCGCTGACCGCTGCGACCGCTGCGGCGCCCAGGCATACCTGCGCGTCGTTCTGATGTCCGGCGGCGAACTGCTCTTCTGCGCCCACCACGGCCGCAAGTTCGAGCCAGAACTCAAGAAGATCGCCGCGGAAATACAGGACGAGACGGAGCGGCTGACCGCCTCTCCCGCGTCTGCTTCCGATGAGGAACGCTGACACATCGCATCCGACGACGAGCGAGCAGCGGCCTAGGGCCGTGCGGCGGGCGGTCCCCCGGCACCACCGGGGGGCCGCCCGCACTCGTCAGCGTCCGCACCGCGGCCACCGTCGGCCCACACCGCCGACGCGACCACGACGGTTGCGCCTTCAAGCGCCCCTCACGGCGCCCTGAGGCGCTGCCGCCACACACTCCGCACCATCGACCAGGACGTCCGCTCCGCGGCCTTCAGCCGGCCCCGTGGGCGGTCACGTGCTTGATCATCGCCGAGATGCGCGTGTAGACACCCGGCTTTCCCACCTTCCCGCAGCCCGTCCCCCAGGACACCAGCCCCACCAGCCGCCCCCGCGCCACCAGGGGACCTCCGCTGTCGCCCTGACAGGCGTCCCGGCCACCGTTCGGCACCCCTGCGCACAGCATGGAACCGGACAGATACCGACCGTCCGCATTGCCCGGATATGCCCTGCTACAGGCCGCGTTCGAGAACATCTGCACCTGCGCCGAGCGGAGCGTGGACGCGTACGAGCCGTTACCCGTGGTGTCGCCCCAGCCGTACACGTTCGCCTTGGTACCTGCCTTGTACGCGGGGTCACCGGCCTTCGCCATCGAGAGCGCCCGGCCCTTCGGCATCTGCTTGGCGAGCGTGAGGACGGCGATGTCACCGGCGTTGCTGTAGCTGTCGTACGTCGGGTTCACCCAGACCCGCCGCGGCACCAGCTCCTGCCCGCCCCTGCCCCGCATGTCCTCGCGCCCCACGATGATCCGCAGGTCCTTGACCTGCTGCCACTCCACGCCCAGCACCGCGCGGCTCAGGCAGTGCGCCGCCGTGACCACCGTCGCGCGGCCGACCAGTACACCGCCGCAGAACTGCCCCGAGCGGTCGGCACCGAACCGCGAACGGGAAGCGATGGCGACCATCCACGGGTTGTCGGAGACCTTCACCTGCCGGCCTCCCACGACCGCCGCGTCCGCCTGCGCGGTGACCGGTACGGCGAGAAGCAGGACGAGGGCCCCGATGGCGGCCCGGACGTAGGCACGCATACACGCTCCTGACTGTGCGGAAGTGTTCGCACACCCAGGGTGAGACAGTTGAGCGCATCACGCACCCGGACACACCGCGGGCCCGGCCCCCACCGAGGGGGACCGGGCCCGCAATGCACTCGTACGGCCGTCCGGAACAGCCGCTTCCGGATCAGTCCAGGTAGTCGCGGAGAACCTGCGAGCGCGACGGGTGACGCAGCTTCGACATCGTCTTGGACTCGATCTGACGGATCCGCTCCCGCGTGACGCCGTAGACCTTGCCGATCTCGTCCAGCGTCTTGGGCTGGCCGTCGGTGAGACCGAAGCGCATGGAGACCACGCCCGCCTCACGCTCGCTGAGCGTGTCCAGGACCGAGTGCAGCTGCTCCTGCAGCAGCGTGAAGCTGACCGCGTCGGCCGGCACGACCGCCTCGGAGTCCTCGATCAGGTCACCGAACTCGCTGTCGCCGTCCTCGCCCAGCGGGGTGTGCAGCGAGATCGGCTCACGGCCGTACTTCTGGACCTCGATGACCTTCTCGGGGGTCATGTCCAGTTCCTTGGCCAGCTCCTCCGGGGTGGGCTCACGGCCCAGGTCCTGGAGCATCTGGCGCTGCACACGGGCCAGCTTGTTGATGACCTCGACCATGTGGACGGGGATGCGGATCGTCCGGGCCTGGTCGGCCATGGCGCGGGTGATCGCCTGGCGGATCCACCACGTCGCGTACGTGGAGAACTTGTAACCCTTCGTGTAGTCGAACTTCTCGACCGCACGGATCAGACCGAGGTTGCCCTCCTGGATCAGGTCCAGGAAGAGCATGCCGCGGCCGGTGTAGCGCTTGGCCAGCGAGACCACCAGACGGAGGTTGGCCTCCAGCAGGTGGTTCTTGGCGCGGCGGCCGTCCTCGGCGATGATCTCCAGCTCGCGCTTGAGCTTCGGCGCCAGCTTGTCGGAGTTGGCCAGCTTGTCCTCGGCGAACAGGCCCGCCTCGATGCGCTTGGCGAGTTCGACCTCCTGCTCAGCGTTGAGCAGCGGGACCTTGCCGATCTGCTTGAGGTAGTCCTTGACCGGGTCGGCAGTGGCGCCGGCCGCGGCGACCTGCTGCGCGGGGGCGTCGTCCTCGTCGTCGTCGGACAGCACGAACCCGGCGTTCTCGGCACCCTCGGGCACCTCGGCCGCGGCCTCGCCGCCCTTGCCGGCGGGCGCCGCCTCCTCGATCGGCTCGTCGTCGAGGAGCTCGTCGACGTCCTTCTTGGCGGCGGTCTTCTTCGCCACGGTCTTCTTGGCGGCGGTCTTCTTCGCGACCGTCTTCTTCGCGGCGGCCTTCTTGGCCACCGCCTTCTTCTCGGGCCCGCCCTCGGCCTCGCCGTACGACACGTCACCCATCGGGGCGGCCGCGGTGGTGGCCTTCTTCGCCGTGGCCGTCTTGGCCGCGACGGTCTTGGTGGCGGTGCGCTTCGCCGGACTCTTCGCTGCGACGCTCTTGCGGGTGCGCTTGGGCGCCTCTGCGGCACTGACCATCAGCGTCACACCCTCCTCGTCGAGGATCTGGTTGAGGCTGCGCAGAACGTTCTTCCACTGGGTTGGCGGAATCTGGTCAGCCTCGAAGGCCCGACGCACGTCATCGCCGGCGATCTGCCCATCAGCCTTTCCCCGCTCGATGAGCGCCATCACTGACTCGGACTCGGCGATCTCCGGCGGGAGCGTACGGGATGTGCTGGCCGACACGAACAACCTCTCGGAACGATGGAAACGGCTTCCGACCCCGTCCACGGCGGATCGGAGCCGACGACCGTCGGTGGGGATGGACCGACGGCGCAGGGGAAGCCGGGGAGTTGAACAGCGCCGAAAACGCCGCTCGCATTCCCTCCTCGGCTATCACCTCTTAAGTCATCGCGCCTCCCCGGCGAGCGTTACGCCCAATCTGCGTGGCCCGAGTCACACCGCATAACGAGACATTCCCCCCTCTACGGTGCGCAATCCTCCCAAGCAAACGCCGGGCCCGGATCATGCTCCCGGGCCCGGCGGCCTGACGTACTGCGGCCCGCGCACGCCGCTCGCTCGCGGTGGCGCACTTGCCGCGGATCCCCACGCCCACGTCCGCGCGCTCCGCCGGCCTCCGCACGCCCTGTGCGCCCCCATGCACTCCGTGCGCCTGGCGTCTGCTCCTCGCGCCCCGGGGTGGCCGCACGCTCTCCGGCGGTCCGTCCCGCGCGGACGCGCCTCCCGTCCCGTACGGGTACGCGGCTCTCGGCCGGGCCTTCCCGGCGGGCGGTACGGGCCTCCCCGGGCGGGCGGGGACCTTCGGCGGCGCCGGTCCTTCAGTGCTCGCGGGGCGGTGGGACGGTGTGATCCCCGGCACCGCCGGCGCCCTGGCCGCCGGCCTCCCCGTGGGCGGTCAGCAGGGCGCGCATCGCGGACTCGGCGCCCGCCGCGTCGCCGGCGCCGATCGCGTCGACGATCCGCATGTGCTGGCCCACGGTCTTCTCCGCGGGTCGCTCACAGCCGCCGGACGGGCCGCCCGAGACGTGCAGGGCGGAGGAGACGATGCCGGAGAGGTGCTCCAGCATCCGGTTGCCGGCGAGCTGGAGCAGCAGGGTGTGGAACTCGGCGTCGGCGCGGCCGAAGGTCAGCGCGTCACCCTGGGCAGCGGCATGGCCCATGATCTCGACCATGTCGGCGAGGCGCTGCTGGATGTCGTCGCGGCCGTGGCCGGCGGCGAGCCGGGCGGCGAGGGGTTCGATGGTCCAGCGCAGCTCGGACAGTTCACGACGCTGGTCGTCGCGCTGCGGGCCGTACGCCCGCCACTCGATGATGTCCGGGTCGAGCAGGTTCCAGTCGCTGACCGGACGCACCCGGGTGCCCACGTTCGGGCGGGCGCTGACCAGGCCCTTCGCCTCCAGGACGCGCAGCGACTCACGGACCACGGTGCGGGAGACCTCGAAGCGCTGGCCGATCTCCTCGGGGACGAGCGGGCGGTCCGCCCCGAGATCGCCGGAGACGATCATCTGGCCGAGCTGCTGGACGAGTTGGCCGTGCAGCCCGCGCCCTCGGTTGCCCGCCGCACGGCGGCCGGCCCGGGCCATGTCCGCCTCGGGCCCGTCCCAGACGGGCGGCACGCGGTCGGCCCGCTCGGCGCCCGGAGCGTGGGCGACACCGCCGGGGCCGGGTGCGCCCGCGGCGGCGTAGGAGTAGCGGTCAAGCTCGCCCGGGCCGGTGAGGCCGGCGTCGGCGGGGCGAGCCGCGGTCATCATGGTGTGCGCAAGGGTACTCACGCATCATTTGTCGGCGACCCCCCGGGACCCCTTGAGGTCTTTGGTGAAAAGCACACGAAAGGGTGATCGCCCATCGTTCCCCAATTGACGCTTTATCGGAAAGAAAGGTGCTCCCCACGGGAGGGCTCGGCCACGGCCGCGCCAACTGCGTACGCATGCGCCCCCTGAGGGTCAGCGGGCCCTCCTCCGCAGGGCGGTCAGGGCATAGGCGAGGACCAGCGCCGTGATCGACAACGACAGTGCGCCGCCCACCGGTTGGGCCGCCAGCCGCAGCACCACTTCGACGGCCTGGTCGAACCCGGACGGCCACTGCACCAGCGCCGCCGAGCGCAGCCGCGCGGGAACTCCCGCCAAGGACCGGGCCGCCGGAGCGGCCAACGCATGCTGCACGAGCGGCAGCACGAGTACCGGTACGGCCAGGACCACGGCCATTCCCGTCGCGGTGGACCGGAAGACGCCGGCCGCCAGCACACCCGCCCACGCGCAACCGGTCAGGAGGGCCGCCCAACTGACGGCCAGCACCTTCACATCGCCCCCGGGCGGCAGGCCGGCGGAACCGAACAGGCCGTGCACCGCCACGCCGTCGAGCAGCAGCGTACCGACCGCGAGCAGCACCGCCGCGCCACCGCTGACCAGCAGCTTGGCCGCGAGCAGGCCGAGGCGGCGGGGAACGGTGCCCTGTTCGGGAGCGAGCGCCGGGTAGCGGAACTCCTGGCCGAAGGAGAGCGCCCCGATCAAACCGGCCGCGAGCGCCACCGGAGGGAACGGAAGTTGACGCGGCCAACCGGTGAGCACATGCACCCGGGACGTGTCCCCGGCACGGGCCAGCACCAGCGCGAAGACCAAAGCCACCGCCAGCGCGAGCACGATCACGAGCGGACCGGCGGGGTCGGTCGTGGCGCGGCGGAATTCGTACCGCAGCGGCCATTCCGGGCCACGACCCGACAGACGCAGGCTGACGAGCTTGCGGGCGGCGTCTTCCGGCGAAGCGGGGGCGGGGCCGGGAGAGCCCGGGGAGAGGGAGGTGCGGAGGGGCTTGAGGGGTTTGAAGGTGGAGGAGGTGGAAGTGGGATCGAAGGAGGAGCCGTGTGGTGGTGAGGCAGGAAGGGGTGAGGAATTCGAGTGGGGCAGGGCGGGCGGAGCGGATGCCGGGTCTGGGCCCGCCTGAGTGGACACAGCGAGGGCAGAGCGCGGGTCGGCCGGGGTGGGGGCGGGGCCGGTGGGGGCGGATCGCAGGTCGGCCGGGGTGGAGGCAGGGCCGGAGGGGGCGGATCGCAGGTCGGCCGGGGTGGAGGCGGGTGAAGGGAGTACGTACGCGGAGGGCGTCGCGCCGTCCGGGCCGGGCGGCGCGGTGGGGGCGACGGCCGAGGCAGCCGAGACGGTGGCAGGGGCGGCCGAGACGGCGGCAGGAGTGGAGGCAGGGGCAGCGGCCGCAGCGGTTGATGCGGCCGACGACGCGTGCATCTCGGGGCGCCCGGGGGCTGTGGGGTCAGCGGGAGCCCTGGAAGCCGCGGTAGCCTCCGCAGCCCCAGCGGCATCACACGTCTCGACGACGTCGAGGGCTGTGTCACCTGAGGCCGCAGCAGCGGCAGACGTAGCCGGAGACTGCACGGCAGGATGCTGCGCGGCCGAGTCATGCGCGGCCGAGTCCTGCGGAACTGGGCTTTGCACGGCCGGGCTCTGCGCGATCGCACCCTCTGCGGCGGGATCTGCGGCCGCCGGTACGGCGCGATTCCGGGCGCGGCCGTCGGCGCGGTCGAGCGGGGTGACGGGCCCGGTGTCCCCCACCTCGTCGGCGAGCCGGTGCACGAGGATGCCGTGCCGGAAGGCCGTGTCGCCCACCGCGGCGCAGCTGCTGCCGTAGACGGCGATACGGCTCCCGCTCTCCCGTACGACTTCGACCGCGCAGCCCCCCTGCGGGCCCGCCCCCGGGCGCGCACGCTGCGCCTCGTCGACGAGCAGCGACGCGAGCCGGTCGGCGTGCGGAGAGCGGACGACGACGCGCGGGCGCAGCCGGGTCCGGGCGAAGTCGGTGGCCGTCTGGTCCGCGACCAGGCGGCCGTCCTCGACGGTGACCACCCGGTGGCCGAGCCGGGCGGCCGCCCGTGCGTCGCTGGAGGTGACCAGTACGGCACCGCCCTGCGCCGCGTAGCCCTGCAGCAGGCCGTGCAGCCACGCCGCCTCACGCGGGGACACGTCCCGGGAGGGCTCGTCGAGGAGGAGGGTGTGCGGGTCGCCGAGGAGAGCGGCGGCCAGGCCGAGCCTGCGGTCCATGCCCCGCGAGAAGGCACCGAGTTTTTCGTCGGCCAGGCCACTGAGGCCGACGACGTCCAGGACATCGTCGGCCCGGGACGCCGGAACTCCCGCGGCGGCGCTGAGCATCCGCAGGTGCCCTCGCGCCGTACGGCCGGGATGGCCGGGTACGTCCCCGAGGACCACGCCGATCTCGCGGGCCGGGTTCGGCACCCGGTGCAGCGGACGACCGCGGAAGAGCGCGACACCGCGGCCGCTCTCCAGCTGGAGCATGAGGCGCAGCGCGGTGGTCTTGCCGGCCCCCTCGTCGCCGAGCAGGACGGTGATCCGGCCGGCCGGGGCCTCGAAGCTGAGGTCGTCGACGGCGGGGCGCCGCCCCTCGCGGGAGCCGCCGGTCAGCCCGATGGCCTGGATCATCGCGCCCCCCACGGGGTGCGGGACCTCACGGAAGCGGTGGGGAGGAGGAGGTGGGGACTCACCCGGCCACGGTAACCCCGCATGTCCGTTTTGTCGGTAATGCCCGCCAGTTGACGCTCACGCGTGTCACGGTCCGCCGACAACGGCGCCGCACGGCAGGGCCACCCGGCCTGCACGCCGCCGAACGGCCGTCATCCGCACCGCCGCTCAGACCTCCGGACGCAGCATCGGCGGGTTGAGCAGGGTCGCGCCACCGGCTCTGAACAGCTGCGCCGGGCGGCCTCCCTGACGGGTCGTCGTCCCGCCGGTGGGCACCAGGAAGCCTGGTGTGCCGGTGACCTTGCGGTGGAAGTTGCGGGGGTCCAGGGCCACGCCCCACACCGCCTCGTACACCCTGCGCAGTTCCCCGACGGTGAACTCCTGCGGACAGAAGGCGGTGGCGAGCGAGGAGTACTCGATCTTCGAGCGGGCCCGCTCCACCCCGTCCGCGAGGATCCGGGCATGATCGAAAGCAAGCGGCGCGGGCTGCTCGCCCTCGCGCCCCAGCCCGCCGTCCTGGTCGAGGAGCGTGTCGACCGGGGCCCAACGCGCACTGTGGGCGTCGCCCCCCGCCGTCGGGGCGGGCAGGTCCGGTGCGAGCACCAGGTGGGCGACGCTGACCACCCGCATACGGGGGTCGCGCTTGGGATCGCCGTACGTGGCGAGCTGTTCCAGGTGCGCCCCGTAGGGCGGTGGCGGGCCCGCCGGGCAGTGGGCGTGCAGCCCGGTCTCCTCGGCCAGCTCCCGGGCTGCGGCGGCCTCCAGGTCCTCGTCGCTCCGCACGAACCCGCCCGGCAGGGCCCAGCGCCCTTGGAACGGCGGCTCACCGCGCCGCACGGCCAGCGCGCACAGCGCGTGCCTGCGCACGGTGAGCACGACCAGGTCGACGGTAACGGCGAACGGGGGGAAGGCCGACGGGTCGTAGGGAGGCATGGCGCGATCATAGTCGTCCGCCTGACGATAATCAGGCCCTGACGCATCTCACGCCCCCAGTTGCAAGCCATTCGCGGCCTCCTCGACCAGACCGAGGCCGAGTCTGCTGATCCGTACGGCGAACGGCTGCCCGGCGATGCTGAGCCCGGTGAACTGCATGGCGCCGAGCGGCGCGCTGCCGACCGGACGGACCGCCACGGTCCCCGCCGGGACGTCGGGACGCACCCCGGCCAGCGCGGTCAGGGCGTGCACCGCGCCCGCGGCGGCCACGGCGGCCGGCCGGCAGGCCGCGGGGTGCGGTACGGGGGCGCCGTCACGGGTGCGCTGCTCGCCCGCGTACATCTCCGGCAGCCGGTAGGCGAAGCTCTGTGCCGCGTCGAGGAGCCCGCGGACCAGAGAGGCGGCCTCCTTCTCATGGCCCGCGGCGGCCAGGCCGGCGACGGCCACCGCCGTCTCGTGGACGCGTACGGCGCCGCTGCGGTGGCCGAAGGGGTTGTAGCCGCTCTCCTTGGCTCCGAGCCCCCGCAGGCCCCAGCCCGAGTCCATGGCCGGGCTGCCCAGGAGACGGGCGAGGCGCTCCGTGCGTACCGCGTCGAGCAGGCCGACGGCGGTGCGCCCGCCGCCGACCAGTCCGGTGTCCAGGAGGTGGACGGCCGCGGAACCGAAGTGTGGCAGCAGTCGGCCGCCCGGCGTGCGCAGTACGGCCGGGCTGCCGCCGCTGCGGCTCTCCACCCAGAACTCCTCACGGAACCGGGTCCGCAGTCCCGCCGCCCACTCCCGCAACGCGGGCGCTCCCGGTCTGCCGCAGGCGTCGAGGAGGTCGGCGCCGAGCAGCGCGGCACGGTGCGCGTGTGCCTGGGTCGCACAGCGGTACGGCCCTCCGGGGGCCGGATCAGGGACGTAGCCGCTGCCTCCGCTCAGGGCTCCGTCACCGGGCACGCTCCCGTCTTCGCCCACCGTCGTACGCAGCCACTTCAGGCAGGCCTCCGCTGCCGGGAGCAGTTGTTCCGTGTCGCGGTCGGGCAGGCCCCAGCGACGGGCTTCGGCGAGAACCGCGGGGAACAGCAGCGTCGCCTCGACGCCCGTACAGCTGGGTGGGGCGTACGGGCCCGCGTCCCGCAGCGCGCCCGGAATTCGGCCGGAATCCGTCCCCGCTCCGGTCAGTTGGACATGTGCGAGGGTGCGCAGCGTGTTGGCCGCGAGGCGGGTGCCCAGGGGGAGCAGCATGCGCGCCGCCCAGAGGGCCTCGGCCGGCGAGAGGCCGCAGCGCCAGGGGACCCCACCCGCGATGTACGTGTCCGTGGGGGCACCCGGGCCACGCATCAGCAGACCGTGGAGATCGTCGAGCCCGGCCGCCAGCAGCGCGTCGGCCCGGGGGTCGTCGCACTGGAGCCGCGCCGCCGACCACGGGCGGGGCGGCTGCTCGCTGCCGCGTGTGGCCGGGAGCGGCGGACCCGGCCGGCCGGCGAAGGCTCCCGACGTCGCATGCTCCAGCCGGACCCGCACCTCGATGGTGTGCTGGCCACCGGGCGGCAGGTCCAGCTCCCAGCACAGCAGTCCGGCCGAGGCCATGACGTCGGTGGGGGCCGGGGTCGCGGCGATCACGGCGTGGGTCCCCGCGGCGGACCAGCGCAGCCCGGACCCGTGCACGCTGGCGGGCAGTTCGGGTCCGGCGACACCGACGGCGATCGCGCCGAGATCGGCGAGGTCCGTGCCCAGCCGCAGTTCCACCGGCAGCCGCACCCGGCGTGGTGCGCTGCTGTGGAACGTGATCCGTTCGACCCCGTCGGCGGAGCGCAGCCGTTCCACGCGCATCTCGGGGTCCGGGCCGCGGTCGACGGCCGTACGGACCGTCCCGACGAACCGTGCGCGGTCGGACGCGATCAGCCGGCCCTGCACGATCACGGGCTCGGCGCCGCCCGCGCTCAGCTGGCACCGGGACAGGACGCGCCGCCCGGCACGGTAGAAGCCGTCCGTCCCCCGGCCGGTGAGCTGGCCCTGGTCGGAGGAGATGGCGAGCGCCGGCAGCGCCACGCAGATCAAGGTCCGGTGGACCGGCTGCGGTTCCGGTGGCCGGGGCATCCCGGAACGGTGATCTCCGGGTGCCCGGCGGGCCGGCTGAGTGGTGGGGACCATGCCTGACACTCTCTGCGCTCCCTGCTGGGGTCTGGGCTCCAAACGGACTGCGCCACAGAGGTGAACGCCAGGGCCGGCGCCCAGGTCACGCCGGCGCTCCCGCACCGGTGGGCTCACGGCCGGCTCCGGTCACCGGGGCGGGCGGAACGCCGCCCGCCCCGTCCGGTGCCCGTGCGCGTGGCGGGGCGGGTGCTGCCGCGCGGACCGCCAGGGCGGTCGGAGCCACCGCAACGTCCGCTGTCACCGGGGCGCCCCGCCCTGCCGGGGCCGCCCGACGCGGCGGGCCGCTCCGCTCCGCGACCGCGGCCGGTCCCACCCGGCCGGGTCATCCCAGGAGAGGCGCCGGGCACAGCCGCAGGGCCGTCCACGAGCACCGGTACGGAGTCAGGCTTGGACGCCAGTACGACACCGTTCACCGGCGCGCCATCGGCTCGTTCGTCCCGCTCTTCCCGCTCCTCCCGCAGGCAGCGGCGCAGTGTTTCCGGGTCCAGCCCTTGGTTGATGCCGCGGTGCAGCAGCTGGGCGAAGAGATACTCGGGGTCCAGGGCCAGCGCGCGGCCGAGCGCGACGCGGGCGGACGGCTGGTCACCCGTCGCCCAGGCGACCCAGCCCGCCAGGGAGAGCGGTGCCACGGCGTACTCGGCGTAGCCGCCGACGCAGCGGCGGGAGAGCGCCTGCCACAGGCGCAGCGAGGGTTCGGCGTCGGGCCCCTCCATCCACTCGGCCGCGCGGTCCCGGGCGACACGATCCTGGAGCCCGAGGATGAGGCGGGCGGCCTCGGCGTCCGTCAGGAGCGCGTCGTCGCAGGCGTCCCTGGCCCGGCGGCTGCCCGTGGGCGGGTCCTCGCGGAACCGGCGGAGCAGGTCGCTCGCCCGTGCCAGGGTCTCCGCCCGTACGGGTGCCGCCGCGTCCTCGTGGATCATGCGTGGGACGAGCGCGTGGGCCTCGGCGTCCAACGCGCTGGTCTGCCCCGCCGCGCGCGGCCCGGTCCAGGCGGCCAGCCGGGATTCCAACTCGCGCAGTGACCCGCGCACTTGGATGCCCGCGTAGGCAGCGGCGGCGGCCATCACCGACGTACCCGGCGGGGTCAGCGGCGTGCCTGCGGCGGGACAGCAGCGGAAGTCGGGACAGCAGTAGGACCAGAAGCGGCCGTCGGAGATGCACAGCGCGTCGAGCACCGGGACGTCCAGCGCCCCGCAGGCGACGCGCAGCATCTGCGCGAGCGGGCGGAGGCGCTCCTTCACGTCCCAGCCGCTCTCTCCCCGCGCCGGTTCCTGGCAGAGGTAGACGATGATCCCCTCGGGGCGGGAGCGGCGCTCCTCGCCGAGCGACACGAGCGAGCCCGCGAGCTGCTCGGACGCGTATCCCCACTGGCTCCGGTCGGTCGGGATGCCGAGGCGGGCCCGGCTGCCGAACCGCCCCCGCTCACCGTGCAGGCCGACGAGGACGACGCTGTCGTCCGGGAAGAAGCCGAGGAGGTACGGCAGCGCGTCGGCCAGCTCGGCCGGGCCGCGCAGGACGACCCTGGCCTCTTCGGTCGTGTCGCCGTCCTCGGTGGCCTCGGCCGCGTCGGCGGCCGCGGCAGTGGCAGCGGTCACGGCCGGGTGGGAGGCCGAGGCCGGCCGGGACGGGGCGGGCGGGCGTGTCGGTACGGACGGGCGGGATTGGCCGGAGCGGCCGAGTCGACCGGACTTCGCGGGCTGACCGGGCTCCTCGGGCCGACCTGGACGCTCGGGCTGACCGGGCTGACCGGGCTGACCGGGACGCTTGGACTCGCCGGACCGCTTGTACTGCTCGGGCTGCCCGGACTGGCTGGATGATTCGCTGTGCTGGTTCATGGCTCGAAGATCCCGCGATCCGCCACGCCACCGCGACCCCTGTGGATAACTCGCGGGTGACGGAAGTTGTCCACAGGATCGGGCGGCGGTTCGCGCGTTGTCAGTGGCATCGGGTTGCATGGAGCCATGAGCAACGAAGACCTGCGCGCCTCGGCCGATGCCGTCCTCTCCCGCCTCGTCGGGGACCCGGGCGGGACGGCCCGGCTGCGCGAGGACCAGTGGCGGGCGATCGAGGCGCTGGTCGCCGAGCACCGCCGCGCGCTCGTGGTGCAGCGGACGGGCTGGGGCAAGTCGGCGGTCTACTTCGTCGCGACCGCGCTGCTGCGCGAGCGCGGCAGCGGCCCGACGGTGATCGTCTCGCCGCTGCTCGCGCTGATGCGCAACCAGGTCGAGGCGGCGGCCCGGGCCGGGATCCGCGCGCGCACGATCAACTCGTCCAACACCGAGGACTGGGACACGGTCCAGGCCGAGGTGGCGGCGGGCGAGGTCGACGTTCTGCTCGTGTCGCCGGAGCGGCTCAACAACCCCGACTTCCGTGACCAGGTGCTCCCCAAGCTGTCCGCCGCCACCGGCCTGCTGGTGGTCGACGAGGCGCACTGCATCTCCGACTGGGGCCATGATTTCCGGCCCGACTACCGGCGGCTGCGCACGATGCTCGCCGACCTCCCGCCCGGTGTGCCCGTGCTCGCCACCACGGCGACGGCCAACGCACGGGTCACCGCCGACGTGGCCGAGCAGCTGGGCACGGGCGAGGGGGCGGCCGAGGCGCTCGTCCTGCGGGGTCCGCTGGACCGGGAGAGCCTGAGCCTGGGCGTGCTCCCGCTGCCTGACGCCGCGCACCGGCTGGCCTGGCTCGCCGATCATCTGCACGAGCTGCCGGGCTCGGGGATCATCTACACGCTCACGGTAGCCGCGGCCGAGGAGGTCACCGCCTTCCTGCGGCAGCGCGGGCACACGGTCGCCCCGTACACGGGCAAGACCGAGAACGCGGACCGCCAGCAGGCCGAGGACGACCTGCTCGGCAACCGCGTCAAGGCACTGGTCGCCACCTCGGCGCTGGGCATGGGCTTCGACAAGCCCGACCTCGGGTTCGTGGTGCACCTCGGTTCGCCGTCCTCCCCCATCGCCTACTACCAGCAGGTCGGACGTGCCGGGCGCGGTGTCGAGCACGCCGAGGTGCTGCTGCTGCCCGGCCGCGAGGACGAGGCGATCTGGAAGTACTTCGCCTCGCTGGCGTTCCCTCCCGAGGAGCAGGTGCGCCGGACGCTGGACGTCCTGGCGGGGGCGGACCGCCCCCTGTCGCTGCCGGCCCTGGAACCGCTGGTGGAACTGCGCCGCTCGCGTCTGGAGACCATGCTGAAGGTGCTCGACGTGGACGGCGCGGTCCACCGGGTCAAGGGCGGCTGGACCGCGACCGGCCGCCCGTGGACGTACGACGCCGAGCGGTACGCCTGGGTGGCACGGCAGCGTGCAGCCGAGCAGCAGGCCATGCGGGACTACGCCACGACCACGGGCTGCCGGATGGAGTTCCTGCGGCGGCAGCTGGACGACGAGGCCGCGGTGCCGTGCGGCCGCTGCGACAACTGCGCGGGAGCACGCTTCACCGCGGAGGTGTCCGCCGCCTCGCTGGACGCGGCACGCGGCGAGCTGGGGCGGCCAGGGGTGGAGGTCGAGCCGCGGCGGATGTGGCCGACCGGGCTGCCTGCCGTCGGTGTCGATCTCAAGGGGCGCATTCCGGCAGGTGAGCAGAGTGCCGCCGGACGTGCGCTGGGCCGGCTCTCCGACATCGGGTGGGGCAACCGGTTGCGTCCGATGCTCACGGCGCAGGCCCCCGACGGGCCGATTCCGGACGACATCGCGTCCGCTGTGGTGACAGTGCTCGCCGACTGGGCGAAGGGCCCCGGAGGCTGGGCCTCGGGGGCCCCGGACGCCCCGGCGCGTCCGGTGGGCGTCGTGACGCTCGACTCCCGTACCAGACCGCAGCTGGTCCGTTCCCTGGGGGAGCGCATCGCCGCTGTCGGGCGGATGCCGTTCCTGGGGACGGTGGTGTACGGGGAGCACGGACCGGACACCCGGATTCCGCGCAGCAACAGCGCGCAGCGACTGCGGGCGCTGCACGGGTCGTTGAGTGTCCCGCCCGAGTTGGCGCAGGCCCTGGCGTCGGCGGGCGGCCCGGTGCTGTTGGTGGACGACTACGCCGACACCGGCTGGACCGTGGCCGTGGCCGCTCGCCTGCTGCGCCAGGCGGGAGCCGCCGGAGTGTTTCCGCTGGTCCTTGCCGTACAAGGGTGAGGTGAAGGGGGTGGTCGGGCGTCAGAGACCCGTGCGGCGGGCATGAATGAAGCAGCCGCGGCGCTCGATTCCGGCCCTGCGTGCGACGAGTTCATTGCCGCATGTCTGTACGAACGTAAGAATTGGACCCGCTTCCCCGTACCCGCCGTTCGCGGCCCGGTACGGCGGTCCGGAGCCGTGTCCGCACGGCTCGCCGCCGCCCGGTGTGCGGACGTGTAGACGAAGGGAGGACCGTGACCTTCGGCTTCGACCGGCCCCCGGATGTTTCCCTGCCCACGTCCGCCGATTCCGCCGCCCGGCTGAGCCGCATGCTGGAGCCGTCCGAGTGGGCGTCGGCCGGAATTCCCCTGCTGCGCAACCCGCGTGAGGTCGTCACCGGCCTGCACGACCGGCATCTGCCGGGCCTTTGGACGGCCGTCGTGGCGGTGCTCGGGCCCGAGGAACGTGTCGTCGCCAGCGCCTCGTTCGTTCAGCACGCCACGGCTCCGGACGGCTGGGAGTTCCGTAACGCGCTGCTGACTCAGTTGCGCCAGGTCGTCCCGCACGATCTGCGGTTACGGGCACCGGTCCGTACGGCCGTCCTGCTCTACTGCCGGGAGGGCGACCCGCGTTGGACGGAGGCAGACGGTGCCTGGATGTGGGGACTGCGCGATGCCTGTACGTTGCACGGCCTCCGCTGCGGCGCGTACATCACGCTGACCCGCGGCGGCTGGCAAGTGCTGGGCGAAGGGCGCGGCGGCCGGCGACCGCGATCCGTCACACGTCCCGCCCACCTTCGCGGTACGGGGCAACCGCAGCACCCGTACGTACCGGAATCGCACGGTCCGGCCCAGCGGCGCACGGCATCGGAACAGGGCCCGCCGAAAGATTCGGAGCAGGCCGAAGACGCCGTGCCGCCGGAAGCGTCCGGGCGCATCGACGGAACGCGACGGTCCGGTCCGCCACCGTCGCCGCCCGGTTCACCGGAACGAAACGCTCCGGTGGAGCGGACCCGTTCCGCGGAACGGACGCGCACGCCAGGCCCGCAGCCGTACGCCGGAGAACCGCGGCCCCCTGCGGAACCGCCGCACAGCGACGGACGGCGCACGCCACGACGCGGCACGGCCGGCGCGCTGGAGGCACGACGGCGCGCCGCGGCCCGCTGACGGCCCGCGGGCACCCGGCACGAGACGCCCGGACGGCCCGTGGCCGCCGGGCTGCCCCCTGACAGCTCCGGTCAGGCGTGCACGCCCAGGAGGGCGTTGATCCGCTCCGGGTCGCCGCAGACGACCAGGAGCGCACCGGCCCGGGTCATCGCGGCGGGCAGCGCCCGGGCGACGGTCTGCTCGGCACCACCGTTGACCGCGACGACCACGACGGGCCGTCCGGTCGCACGCTCGGCGGTGGCGTCCGCGTAGAACACGTCGTCCGCGGCATCCTGCTGCGCCCAGTAGGCCGCTTCGCCGAAGGACAGTTCGTGGGCGGCCCACGGGTGCAGCTCACCGGTGGTGAGCACCAGGATGTCGCTCGGCGCGCGTCCGGAGTCCAGCAGCAGGTCGACGGCCTCTTCGGCGGCGTCGAGCGCGCCGTTCTGCGGGGCCGGGATCAGCTGGATCTGCGCTCCGGAAGCGGCGCCGGCGGCACCGGCGGTCGCAGTGGGCTGCTTGGGGCCCGGGCGCTGCGCCGGAGGAGCGCCGGCCGGCCCGCGGGACGGCGTGGCGGGTCCGGGCTTGCCGGGGCGGGCACTGGCCGCGGGGGCACCGCGCGGAGGCGCGGGGCGGGGACCGGGACCAGGAACGGGACGAGGGGTCGACGCGGTGCGGCCGGCGGCCGGAGTTGCGCGGGGACCCGGGACACTCTCGTGAATCTGAGGCTCCTCGGGGATGAGAGGCATAAAAGGATGTCTATCAAACGTAGGTGCGGAACACGTCATCGGGTACCGAATTCATGCCCGCACCGCTCAGAAGTCGAAGCCGAGTTGGCCACCGGCCTCCAGAGCGGCTGCTTCGGGGGTGCTGCGCACCTTCTTCAGGTGGCGCCAGCGGGGCAGGGCGTCCATGTAGGACCACGACACCCGGTGGTAGGCCGTGGGACCGTACTCCTCCAGCGCCGTACGGTGCGCCGGCGACGGGTAGCCAGCATTGTCCGCGAAGGCGAAGTCGGCGTGCACGCCCACCAGTTCACCCATCATCGTGTCGCGCCGGACCTTGGCGAGCACGGAGGCCGCGGCCACCGCGATGCAGGACTGGTCACCCTTGACGACCGTCCGGACCTTCCAGGGGCCGCCGAGGTAGTCGTGCTTGCCGTCGAGGATGACCGCGTCCGGACGGACCGGCAGCGCCTCCAGGGCGCGTACGGCCGCGAGCCGCAGTGCCGCGGTCATACCCAGGTCGTCGATCTCCTCCGGGGAGGCGTGCCCCAGGGCGTGCGCCGTGACCCAGCCGTCGAGCACTTCCGCGAGTTCGTTGCGTCGCTTGGGTGTCAGCAGCTTGGAATCGGTGAGTCCGTCCGGCGGGCGGCGCAGTCCGGTGATGGCTGCGCAGACGCTGACCGGGCCGGCCCAGGCGCCGCGCCCGACTTCGTCCACCCCAGCGATGATCTTGGCGCCCGTGGTGGCGCGAAGCGATCGCTCGACGGTGTGGGTTGGGGGCTCGTACGGCATGGCGCCAGCAAGCGTACGCCTAATCCCGGCGGCCGTGCGCACCGGGTACCGCCTGGCCGCACCGCTCCCGTCGCCGATCGTCAATGACAGCCCCGGGAGACAGTGGCACGGGGCCTGATCAGCGGCTTTGCGGTCACGGGCGACCGGGAGGGCGGCCTGGCGGGCGCGTAGGCGCCTCCCCGGCCAGGGGAAAGATCAACTACGCGCTCTGCGGGCATTCTTGATCCCGGCGGCCGATCCGCCCCGGTCTCCCGCGCCACGGGCTCAGCCGGATGGCCACGACCCGGCGACGTCCCGGCCTCCCCCGTTGCGGCGCCGCCGGAGAGCCACAGCCCAGCCGGAGAGCCACAGCTCACCCGGAGAGCTTCGGCAGCCAGCTCGGGAGCGGTTCCGTTCGGTCCGTCCAGTCCTGGGGCGGTGCGGCGCCACCCGCCGCGACGATCCCGCCCACGATGGCGCAGGTCGTGTCCACGTCCCCGCCCGCCTGTGCGGTGGCCCACAGCGCCTGCTCGAAGTCGCCGAGGTGGCGCGCGGCGGCCCACAGCGTGAACGGGACGGTGTCGTGGGCGCTGGTCCGCCGCCCACAGCCCAGCACCGCGGCGACCGTGCCGGCGTTGCCGTAGTCGAGCATGTCCCGGGCCCGCCGCAGACCGGCCTGTACGGCGCTGCGCGGGATCAGCGCCAGCACGCCGTCCAGCAGTGCCTCGGGGGCGGGCGTACGGCCGGGGGCGGCGGCCAGCGCGGCCGCGGCGGCCACCGCCATCGCGCCGACCACCGCTTCCCGGTGCTGGTGGGTGGTGTAGGCGGAGATCTCGGCCTGGTGCGTCGCCTGCTCGGGGTCGTCCGCGTACCAGGCGCCGAGCGGGGCGATGCGCATGGCCGCGCCGTTGCCCCAGGAGCCCTGGCCGTTGAAGAGCGCCGAGGCCAGCTCGCGCCAGTCGCCGCCCTCCCGGACCAGGCGGAGCATGCGGTTCACGGCCGGGCCGTAGCCGCGGTCGAAGTCGTGGTGGTCGGCGAAGGACCGGGCGAGGGCGTCCTGGTCGATACGGCCGTGGTCCGCGAGCACGGCGACGACCGAACAGGCCATCTCCGTGTCGTCGGTCCACTGCCACGGGGACGGCGGCAGCTCACGGCGCTTGAGGTCGGGGTAGTTGGCGGGAACGAAGAACTGGGAGCCGAGGGCATCACCCAGGGAAAGTCCGCGCAGGCTGCTGAGGGCCCGCTCGAAGCGGTCTGCGTCACGGTGGTCGGCGCTCATCGGTGTGCACTCTAACCGGTGATGCCGTACGACTCCGGTTCACACCAGCGCTCGAACGGCCGGTCCAGCGTGTACCGGCCGTCCGGGCCCAGGAGCAGTGAGCGCCATTCCGCGTTCCCCGGGTTGGACAGGGATTCGAACTCCGCCACGGTCCAGTGGAACCACCGCATGCAGAAGAGCCGCATGGTCAGCCCGTGGGTGACGATCAGGACGTTGGGCGGGTGGTCCGGTTGCTCGAAGCTGCGCCACAGGCTCTCCAGGAACGCGCCCACCCGGTCGTACACATCGGCGCCGGACTCCCCCTGCGCGAAGCGGTAGAAGAAGTGGCCGTAGGCGTCGCGGTAGACCTTCTGCAGGCGGACGTCCTCGCGGTCCTGCCAGTTTCCCCAGTCCTGCTCGCGCAGCCGCGGCTCCTCGCGGACCCGGACCCGGTCCATGTCGAGGCCGAGCGCCTGGAAGGTCTGGTGCGTGCGGCGGTACGGCGACACGTACGCGGAGATTCCCTCGTCACCGAACATCGCACGCAGCGGGCCACCGGCTTCCTCGGCCTGCCGCAGCCCGTCCTTCGTCAGGCTCAGCGCGTGATCCGGCTCCCGTTCGTAGACCGTGTCGTCGGTGTTCCCCTCCGATTCTCCGTGGCGGATGAGGACGATGCGTCGGGGCCGTGCCATGCCGCCACCCTAAAACGGTTGCTCTGTACATGCCTCATGCCCCGGTACCCCGCTGCCGCCGGACCAGCCGCGCCGTCACCGTCCGTTCACCTGCTCTCCCCGTCGGTCACCGGCCGGTGCACACCGCCCGCCCGGCCCGTATCTCGCACCGGCGGCCGCCGAACCGGCGGCCGAGCAGCCGGTCGTGCGAGACGACGACCAGGGCACCGGGCCAGGCGGTGAGCGCCGCGTCCAGCTCCTCCACCAGGCCGAGCGCCAGATGGTTGGTCGGCTCGTCCAGCAGCAGGAGATCGGCGGGGCGGGCCAGCAGACGCGCCAGGGCCAGCCGGCGCCGCTGCCCCGCCGAGAGAGCCCCTACCGGTACCTGCAGATCGTCCTGCCGGAACAGGCCGAACGACAGCAGAAGTTCGGCAAGCTCCTCCGGGTCACCGGAAAGGCCTTGGGCGAAGGCCGACAGCAGCCGCTCCCGCGGCCGGGACACCGCTATCTCCTGTGCCAGGTAGCCGATGCGTCCCCGCCGCGCGACGGTGCCCGCATCGGGCTGCTGCACCCCCGCCAGCACCCGCAGCAGCGTGCTCTTCCCCGCCCCGTTGGCCCCATGGACCAGCAGCCGCTCCCCAGCGGCGACGGTCAGCGCGTCCACCGTCAGCCTGTCCCCCACCCGTACGTCCTCCAGCTCGACCAGCGCGCCCTCGGCGTCTCCGGTCGCCGGTCCCGCACGGAAACACAGGGGCTCGGGCGGCTTGGGGACCGGAGCCGCATGCAGCCGACGGAGCCGTTCCTGAGCGTTGCGCACCCGGCCGGCCACCGACGCCTGGACCCGTCCGCCGGCCCGGTCGTACGCCATTTTGTTGTTGTCCCTGATCGCCCGCCCCTGGGCGACATCGTGCGCGGCGCCCGCAGCGAACTCCGCCAGCCGCGCGGCCTCGGCGCACCACTGCTCGTACTCCTGCTCCCAGCGGCGACGGGCCGCGGCCTTGGCGGCGATGAAGGTGCCGTATCCGCCGCCGTACCGGACGACGGTCCGGCGGTCGGCGTCGACCTCGACGATCGTGTCCGCCACGCGCTGCAGAAAGAGACGGTCGTGGGACACCGCGAGGACCGTGCCGCGGTGGGCCGTGAGCGCGCCCTCCAGCCAGTCCAGCGCCTCCGCGTCGAGGTGGTTGGTCGGCTCGTCGAGCAGCATCACCTCGGGTGACGCGGCGATCAGGCAGGCGATGCCCAGCCTGGCCTGCTCGCCGCCGGAGAGGCTGCCGAACGGCCGGTCCCGCTCCACGTGCCCCACCCCGAGGCCGTGGAGCGCCTTGTCGACCCGCGCGTCGGCCTCGTAACCACCGCGCAGTTCGAAGATGCCCAGCAGTCGGCCGTATGCCTCCATGTCTTCCGGTCTCCCGGCACCCAGACGCGCCTCCAGTGTTCGCAGCCGGCTTTCCATGTCGCGGAACTCCGCCAGGGCCGCGTCCACCGCCTGGCCGACCGTGCAGTGCGCCGGCAGGTCGGGGACCTGGCCGAGATAGCCCGTACCGCCGTCGGCGGTCAGCACGGCCCGGCCTTCGTCCGGCCGCTCCAGGCCGGCCATGATCCGCAGCAAGGTCGACTTGCCCGCACCGTTCTCCCCCACGATGCCGACCCGGTCGCCGGGGCGCACCGAGAGGGAGACGCCGTCCAGCAGAAGCCGGTCGCCGTAGGACTTGGCCACCTCGTGCAGCGAGATCTGTGTGGTCATGCGGGCCCCCTGACTCGTCGGTGCGACACCGCACCACGAACCCAAACGCTACGCTTGTAGCATTACGTCGATGATGACACAGCCGCCGCACTAACGCAACAGGAGTTGCACTTGTCCCGAACCCCGGAGTCCCCCGCCCCCGACCCCGGCACCCGCCGCCCGGGCGGGCGCACCGCCCGCACCCGCGCCGCCGTCCGCGACGCCGTGCTGGCCGGCCTGGTCGAACACGGCTACCCCGGCCTGACCGTCGAGTACGTCGCGGAGCACTCGGGCGTGCACAAGACGACGCTCTACCGCCGCTGGGGCAGCCTCGAAGGGCTGCTGGCCGACGCTCTCGACCTGGCCGGCGAAGACAGCTGGACGCCGCCCGACACCGGGTCACTGGAAGGCGATCTGCGGGCGCTCGCCCGCGAGGTGGTGGAGTCGTTCACCGATCCCGCCACGTCGGTCTCCGGCTCCGCGATCATCGCGGCCGCTTTCCAGTCGCGGCGGGCCGCCGACGCGTTGAGCGCTTACTACGGGGAGCGCTTCAAGCGCTGCGAGCCCCTGGTGCAGCGCGCGGTCGCACGCGGCGAGCTTGCGGCCGCCCGGGAGGAAGGCATCGACGCCGGAGCGCTTTCGCGGGCCGCGTGCGCACCGCTCTTCTTCCGCCTCTTCATCACCCGCGAACCGGTCGACGAGCGCACTGCCGACCAGGCTGCCGCGGCGGCGGTGGCAGCCGCCCACGCCGGAGTTTTCTCCCCGTCGAGGGGTGCGGCACACGCCGCGTCAGACAGCGCAGCGAAGGAGGCCGGCACGACCACGGAGCCGTGAGCACGAGCCGAGCGTCCGCCCAACCGTGAACCGACTGCCCGCACCCACCCGATCGAACGTGCTCACGCCGCCCTGGGCGAAGGCATCGGTCTCACCGCGAGCAGGGATGCACGCACGACCGGAAGCAACACCCGGCACACCACCGCAAGCAGCACCCCTCACACCGTCCACGACGGTTCGAGGTCGGCCACGTCGCCCGTCACAGCCCGCACGTCGGCCTCCGTCTGCGCACGGAGGCCGAGCCGTTCCACCCGTTCCGGCCGGTACTTCCCCCGCTCGGCCGCCGACTCCCACATGGACAAGATCAAGAACTCCTCCCCGGGCGCGCGCCCCATCAACCCGCGCAGCATTCCCGGGGAGCCGGCCATGGCCGGATTCCACACCTTCTCCTGCATCAGCATGAAGTGGTCGACCCGGTCGGCGCGCACCTGGCAGTGCGCCATCCGCAACACGTCGGCGTCGGCGAACACCGGCCGGAAGCCCACCTTCACGTCGAGTTCGTACTCGAACAGGCGCACCCGGGAGTCCTTGAACGTGCCCACCTGGGCCGCCGCCAGCCGGTCGTGCGAGCGCGCCATGAACGAGTCGTAGAACGCCCTGCTCTCCCAGAAGGCGACCAGATGCGCGACCGACGGCCGTGCCCGGCTCCAGCCGCCGCCCTGCCCACGGAAGCCCGGCTCGCCGAGCAGCCCCGCCCACTTCCGCTGCCCTCTCTCGAACCCCCGGCGGTCCACGACCGTGCATCTAATCCACTTGACCAGCACTGCGCCATCGTACGGCCCAGCGGGGCCCGGCATCACCGCGCGTCACGCCCCCACCACACCGAACTCCCCTACGGACGCGGGTCGATGGGAGTGATCACTCCGAGCCTCCGCTCCACGGCCTCGGCGGCCTCCAGACACAGGTCCTCCCGGTAGGCGCGGCCGACGAGCTGCACGCCGTACGGGAGCCCCGCCACCACTCCGGTCGGCACGGCCACCGCCGGTACGCCCACGAAGCTCGTGGCCGTGCACAGGCACATCGCCCGCTGGACGCGCGCGTGCCCCTCCTGGTCGCGCACCTCCAGCCCCGGCTCGAAGGGCGGCTCGGTGAAGACGGGCGCCAGCAACAGGGGGTAGGTGTCGAGGAACTCCGCCCACGCCCTCTGGATGCCGAGCCGCGCACCGGTCAGGCGGAGGTATTCCGGCACGTCCTTCGGGAGGGCGTCCCCCGCTGCTTCCATCGACATCTCGATGTATCGATGCCCTTCCTCGCCCAGGAGGTTCCGCACCACGGGCCAAGTGGGGGCGAATTCGGCCAACGTCATACGGCCGTACACCTCAAGCGCTTCATCCAGACGCGGTACGTCCGGGACCTCGCACACCTCGTACCCGGCGTCACGCAGCGCGTCCGCCGCGTCCTCGACCGCCTTGCGCACCGAAGGATGGACACCCGCGCCGCCCGGGTCGGTGACCATCGCGACCTTCATCGGGCGCGGCAGCTGGGCACCGTACAGGGGCACGGGCACGGCCCTCGGGTCCCGCGGGTCGGTACCCGCGAGCACTTCGTAGGCCAGGCGCAGATCGCCGACCGTACGGGCCAGCGGGCCGTCGACCACCAGCACCTGTGTGGCGAGCGCGGGGTCCTCCGCGCCGATGCGGTGATCGGCGGGAAAGCGCCCGTACGTGGGTTTGAGGCCCGCCACACCGCAGAAGGACGCCGGCAGCCGCACCGAGCCGCCGGAATCGTTGCCCAGCCCGATCGCGGCCATGCCGCTGGCCACGGCGGCGGCGTCGCCTCCGCTGGTCCCGCCCGGCGTTACACCGGACGCCCAGGGGTTGACGGTGTCCCCGTACAGCTCGCTGCGCGTGTGGACGCCCGCGAGGATGAGCGTCGGCATGTTGCTGTGCCCGATCGGCACCGCGCCCGCGGCGCGCAGCCGCGCCACCGGGGGCGCGTCGGAGCGCGCGACATGGTGGCGGAAGCGTTCCGCGCCGTACGTGGTCGGTACCCCTTCGACGGCAGTGGTCTCCTTGACCGTGAAGGGCACCCCGGCGAGCGGCCCCGGGTCCTCCCCCGCAGCGCGCCGCCGGTCCACCGCGGCCGCGGACGCGCGCGCCCGGTCGGCGAGGAGCTGCGTGACAGCGTTGACGGCCGGGTTGACCTCGGCGATCCGCTCCAGATGGCGCTCGACCAGCTCGACGGCGGTGACCTCGCCGCTCCGTACGGCGGCCGCCTGGGCCTGGGCCGGCAGCTCCCACAGAGCCTGCTGCGCTCCCACTTCGCACTCCCTCGTCCTTGGGTGTCCGCGACGGGCAGGCCGCCGCACACACGTTCCGATGCAAGTGCATCACATCGTACCCTGGTCATCGATACACACGCATCGCAATACGGGAGCGCCCCATGCCCAAACAGGTGGACCACGAGAGCCGCCGCCGGCAGATCGCCGAGGCCGTCTGCCGCCTCGCCGACGAGCACGGTCTGGAGGGCGTCACCCTCAGAGACGTGGCGGCATGCGCCGACGTGTCCATGGGCGCGGTCCAGCGCTGTTTCCGCACCAAGGAGGAGATGCTGGTCTTCGCGCTCGGCCACATCGGGGCGCGGATCTCCGCCCGGGTGGCGGCGCGGCTCGCCGAGTCCCCGGCGCAGTCGGCCCGTACGGCACTCGGGCACGCGACCACCGAGATCTCCCTGCTGCGCGCCGAGCACCGGGCCGAGGCGCGCGTCTGGCTCGCCTTCGTCGCCCAAGCCGCGGTCAGCCCCGCGCTCGCCGAGATCCTGCGCGGCAACTACACCGGCCTGCACAGCTTGTTCACGCGCCTCATCACCGAAGCCACCGGGTCGCCCGATGCGGAGCGCGAGGCGCGCACTTTGCTCGCCCTGACCGACGGCCTGACCACCCACGTCCTGATCGGCCACCTCGCGCCGGAGGCGGCGCTCGACGCACTGGACAGTCACTTGACGCGCCTCTGGGGAGACACGACCGCCTGACCGGCCCTCCGCGCACACAGTCCGCGACGCGCGCTCCGCCGCCCCACCGCCTCCGCCCTCCGGCCTGGCGTCAACTTGCCGCCCACGGCGCCAACATCGCGGCGCGACCGCTCAACGCCCCTGACCAGGGCTCCAGCCTTCGCACCACCCAACGCGCGTACCTCGTACGGGTCACTGATGGAACTTCAGTCCTACCCAATACGTCGGAGTAGCAGTACGCGTACCAGTCCTGCCGACCGGACGGCGTCGCCCCGACCGCCGGGGCAGGGCTTGCGGAGCGTGACACCATGGATGGAACGCCTTGCACAGCCCGGGAGTTGCAACACGGAAGGGATCTCTGTGAGCAGCCTCAACAAAGGGATCGACAAAGTCGAAGTGACCCTCAAGTGGGACCCCAGCCCCGCAGGCACTCCGGCCCACGACCTGGACCTCATCGCCGCTACCTACACCAAGGACGACCCGCGCGGGGCACCCGACTACCTCGTGCACTTCGACAGCCGCTCGCCCGACGGCACCATCATCCTCAGCCGGGACAGCCGCACCGGCCTGGGTTTCGGCACCGACGAGGCCATGGTGCTGGAACTGAACCGGCTGGCGGACACCTACGCACGCGTGGTCGTCGGCGTGGCCATCCAGCAGCGCGGCGGACGCAAGACATTCGGAGAAATAGACAACACCGCCTTCCGCGTCAACGAGGGATACGACGAACTGGCGGCGGGCGACTTCTCGGAGACCGCCGGAGCCA
This sequence comes from Streptomyces paromomycinus, assembly GCF_003865155.1. Taxonomy (NCBI): domain Bacteria; kingdom Bacillati; phylum Actinomycetota; class Actinomycetes; order Kitasatosporales; family Streptomycetaceae; genus Streptomyces; species Streptomyces paromomycinus. The sequence continues at coordinate 2,731,146 of NZ_BHZD01000001.1, forward strand.
CCGCGGCGGTGATAGCGGAATTCGAGCGGGACGAGTCGGACGAGTGGCGGTTCCTTTCGTCCGTACGGGGCTTCGACACCGACCCGGAAACGTTCGTCACGGTCATGGGCGGCTGACGGACGGCATACGCCGAGACTTCGGTGAAAACGCCCTCGGGCGTGGATAAGGCTCCGTCATTTCTCTGCATCCCGCGGGCGGACCCGCGCGGTCCGGAAGACGCAGGACCGGGGTGAAACGCAGGGTGGGGAACCGGAATTCCGGTTCCCCACCCTGGTCAATCAGTCACCCGAAGGTGCCGGTGTCAGCTGCACCCGCTGGTCGAGCCGCAGCCCTCGCACAGGTAGCAGCTGCCCGCGCGCTGCATCTTCGTACCGCAGGAGAAGCACAGCGGCGCGTCGGCGTTGATGCCGAGCTGCATCTCCACCAGTTCCGCGTTGGTGTGCGCCTGCTTGGGGGCCGGGGCCGCGGTCTCCTCGACGATCTCAGTCGTCGAGGGCTCCGTGGCCGGCTCCAGGCGGCGCGGCGCGGACTGGGCCAGGCTCTCGACGTCGAGCTCCTCCTCGTCGACCGGCTCGTACGAACCGGTCTCCAGGTGGCGCTGACGCTCCTCGACGGAGTGGATGCCGAGCGCGGAGCGGGTCTCGAAGGGCAGGAAGTCCAGCGCCAGGCGGCGGAAGATGTAGTCGACGATCGACTGCGCCATCCGCACGTCCGGGTCGTCCGTCATACCGGCCGGCTCGAAGCGCATGTTGGTGAACTTCGAGACGTACGTCTCCAGCGGCACGCCGTACTGGAGGCCCACCGAGACGGCGATGGAGAAGGCGTCCATCATGCCCGCGAGGGTCGAACCCTGCTTGGACATCTTCAGGAAGACCTCGCCCAGACCGTCGTCCGGGTAGGAATTGGCGGTCATGTAGCCCTCGGCGCCGCCGACCGTGAAGGAGGTGGTGATGCCGGGACGGCCCTTGGGCAGACGCTTGCGGACCGGACGGTACTCGACGACCTTCTCGGCCGGCTTCTCCTCGGCCTTCTTCTCCTCCTCCTTCTTCTTGGCGGAGAGCGGCTGGCCGACCTTGCAGTTGTCGCGGTAGATCGCCAGGGCCTTCAGGCCGAGCTTCCAGCCCTCGAAGTAGACCTCCTCGACCTCTTCGACGGTGGCCGACTCGGGGAGGTTGACGGTCTTGGAGATCGCGCCGGACAGGAACGGCTGGGCCGCCGCCATCATCCGTACGTGGCCCATGGCCGAGATGGAGCGCTCGCCCATGGCGCAGTCGAAGACCTCGTAGTGGGCGGGGTCCAGGCCGGGGGCGTCGATCACATTGCCGTTGTCGGCGATGTGGGCGACGATCGCCTCGACCTGCTCCGGCTGGTAACCGAGCCGCTTGAGCGCCTTGGGGACCGTGTTGTTCACGATCTGCATGGAGCCGCCGCCGACCAGCTTCTTGAACTTGACCAGGGCCAGGTCCGGCTCGACGCCCGTGGTGTCGCAGTCCATCATCAGGCCGATGGTGCCGGTCGGCGCGAGCACCGACGCCTGCGCGTTGCGGAAGCCGTTCTTCTCGCCGAGGCGGATGACGTCCTGCCACGCCTCGGTGGCCGCGGCCCAGACCGGGGTGTCCAGGTCGTCCATGCGCTTGGCGGCGCCGTTGGCGTCCGAGTGCTGCTTCATGACGCGCTTGTGTGCGTCGGCGTTGCGGGCGTAACCGTCGTACGGGCCGACGACCGCGGCCAGCTCGGCGGAGCGCTTGTAGGAGGTGCCGGTCATCAGGGAGGTGATGGCACCGGCCAGGGCGCGGCCGCCGTCCGAGTCGTACGCGTGGCCGGTGGCCATCAGCAGGGCGCCCAGGTTGGCGTAGCCGATGCCCAGCTGGCGGAAGGCACGGGTGGTCTCACCGATCTTCTCGGTGGGGAAGTCCGCGAAGCAGATGGAGATGTCCATCGCGGTGATGACCAGCTCGACGACCTTGGCGAAGCGCTCGGCGTCGAACGACTGGTTGCCCTTGTCGTCGTCGCGCAGGAACTTCATCAGGTTCAGCGAGGCCAGGTTGCACGAGGAGTTGTCCAGGTGCATGTACTCGCTGCACGGGTTCGAGGCGGTGATCCGGCCCGACTCCGGCGAGGTGTGCCAGTGGTTGATCGTGTCGTCGTACTGGATGCCGGGGTCGGCGCACGCCCAGGCGGCCTCCGCCATCTTGCGGAACAGGCCCTTGGCGTCGATCTCCTCGATGACCTCGCCGTTCATCCGGCCGCGCAGGCCGAACTTCGAACCGGTCTCGACGGCCTTCATGAACTCGTCGTTCACGCGGACGGAGTTGTTGGCGTTCTGGTACTGGACGGACGTGATGTCGTCGCCGCCCAGGTCCATGTCGAAGCCCGCGTCCCGCAGGGCGCGGACCTTCTCCTCCTCCTTCACCTTGGTGTCGATGAAGGCCTCGACGTCCGGGTGGTCCACGTCCAGGACGACCATCTTGGCGGCACGGCGGGTGGCGCCGCCCGACTTGATCGTTCCGGCGGACGCGTCGGCGCCGCGCATGAAGGAGACCGGGCCGGAGGCGTTGCCGCCGGAGGACAGGAGCTCCTTGGAGGAGCGGATGCGGGAGAGGTTCAGGCCGGCGCCGGAGCCGCCCTTGAAGATCATCCCCTCTTCCTTGTACCAGTCCAGGATCGAGTCCATGGAGTCGTCCACGGAGAGGATGAAGCACGCGCTGACCTGCTGCGGCTGCTTCGTGCCGACGTTGAACCACACCGGGGAGTTGAAGCTGAAGACCTGGTGGAGCAGGGCGTACGCCAGCTCGTGCTCGAAGATCTCGGCGTCCGCCGGGGAGGCGAAGTAGCCGTTCTCCTCGCCGGCCTTCGTGTACGTCTTGACGACCCGGTCGATGAGCTGCTTGAGGCTCGATTCCCGGGTGTCGGAGCCCACCGCGCCGCGGAAGTACTTGCTCGTGACGATGTTGACCGCGTTCACCGACCAGAACTCGGGGAACTCGACGCCACGCTGCTCGAAGTTGATCGAGCCGTCGCGCCAGTTGGTCATGACGACGTCACGGCGCTCCCACGCCACCTCGTCGTACGGATGCACGCCGGGAGTGGTGTGGATGCGCTCGATACGCAGACCCTTGCTCGCCTTGCTGCCCTTGGCGCGGGAGCCTCGTGCCGGGCCGCTCGTCGTCTCTGTCATTCCGCCTCCCTGTACGGGCAAACGCCCATATGTGCGCACTTCTTCCCGTGGCACGGTGTGTGTCTGTCTGGCACCAGGGCGCCTGCATTTGCCCTGGTCAGGTCTATGGTGTGCCGATCTCAGTCGGCGGCGGTGGCAGGCACCGGGACCGCCGGCTGTCCGGCGCCCCCTTCGCACCCGCACTCCCGCGCGGGCGCTGCCCGCTCGCTCTGCTCCCGCAGCTCGGCGATGGCCGCCTCGAAGTCTTCCAGCGAGTCGAAGGCGCGGTACACGCTCGCGAAGCGCAGGTACGCGACGAGGTCGAGTTCCTGCAGCGGGCCCAGTATGGCCAGCCCGACGTCGTGGGTGGACAGCTCGGCGCTGCCGGTGGCGCGCACGGCCTCCTCGACCCGCTGCCCCAGCTTGGCGAGGGCGTCCTCGGTGACCGGCCGGCCCTGGCACGCCTTGCGCACGCCGGCGATGACCTTGTTGCGGCTGAAGGGTTCGGTGACCCCGCTCCGCTTGATCACCATCAGCGACGCCGTCTCGATGGTGGTGAAACGGCGGGAGCAGTCCGGGCACTGACGGCGCCGGCGGATCGAAGTGCCGTCATCGGTGGTGCGGCTGTCGACCACCCGGCTGTCGGGGTGCCTGCAGAAGGGGCAATGCATGAATTCACCCTCCTCACCCTCGAAAATTACGGTCGTACGCCCATGGTCCCGGCGTACGGCTGATGACCTCCGGGCCGCCCTCACGGGCCCCTCGGAGCGACCCCAAGCATAGGCGATCCCTGGAGCCCCGAAAGACACCAGCACCACAACTTCTGGGCAGCTGTAGTCATCAAAGCACTACATGTGGTGTCGGGGGGTCATCCGCGCCCCCTGCGTGTCGCGGCAGGGCGGGCCGTCGGGGGCCACTCGGAGGGCCGCCGACGAGGGTACGGGACAGGACCCGGGGGCGGCTCCGGCGGGGCGGGGATGACAGAATCGGCACGTCGCGGCGCCCGCACCGGGCCCGGCGGGACGGCTCGCACTCCCGGCCATCAGCTCGGGGCGAAGAGTACTGCAATGACCCGAATTGCCTTTCGGCTATACACCTAAGCCCGTGATCAGGTCAGCTAATCCGGAAATTTTCACTCGAACGTGTGTTTGGCGCAACCTTTCGAAAGCAACTACCGTTGGCTAACTAGGGAGCACATTCCGAGAGGGGCCGACGTGACCACCACCGCAGACAGTGCCACCATCACCGCCCAGAGCCACTCCCAGAGCCGATTCGATCCGACCCGGAAACCGCCGATGGACGACGCCATGAACCCCGAGGGGCAGAAGCCAGCCCGCTCACTGCCCGGCCGTCCTCCAGGCATCCGCGCCGACAGTTCGGGACTCACCGACCGACAGCGCAGGGTCATCGAGGTCATCCGGGACTCCGTCCAGCGCCGCGGCTATCCGCCGTCCATGCGCGAGATCGGCCAGGCGGTCGGGCTGTCCAGCACCTCGTCCGTCGCCCACCAGCTCATGGCTCTGGAGCGCAAGGGTTTCCTGCGCCGCGACCCGCACCGCCCCCGGGCGTACGAGGTGCGCGGCTCCGACCAGCCGAGCAGCGCGCCCACCGACACGGCCGGCAAGCCCGCCGCGTCCTACGTCCCGCTCGTCGGACGGATCGCCGCAGGCGGTCCCATTCTCGCCGAGGAGTCGGTCGAGGACGTCTTCCCGCTGCCCCGGCAGCTGGTCGGCGACGGCGAACTGTTCGTCCTGAAGGTCGTCGGTGACTCGATGATCGAGGCCGCGATCTGCGACGGCGACTGGGTCACGGTGCGCCGCCAGCCCGTGGCGGAGAACGGCGACATCGTCGCCGCCATGCTGGACGGCGAGGCCACGGTCAAACGCTTCAAGCGCGAGGACGGCCATGTCTGGCTGCTCCCGCACAATGCCGCCTACCAGCCCATTCCCGGTGACGAGGCCACCATCCTCGGCAAGGTGGTGGCGGTGCTGCGGCGGGTCTGACCCCCCTCGACCGAGCCCCGGGACCACTGCGGGCGGATTCTAGGGATCGTCGCAACACGTAGTCGTGTTGTTCAGGCCGCGAGTAGTTTATGCAGGCGCTCGGCTGGGGTTTCCCAGTCGAGCGTTTTGCGTGGGCGGCCGTTGAGCTGGGCGGCGACGGCGTCGAGGTGCTCGCGGGTGTGGACGGACAGGTCGGTTCCTTTAGGGAAGTACTGGCGGAGCAGGCCGTTGGTGTTTTCGTTCGAGCCGCGCTGCCAGGGGCTGGCCGGGTCGCAGAAATAGACGGGGACGTTCGTGGCGAGGGTGAAGCTGCGATGGGCGGCCATCTCTGCGCCCTGGTCCCAGGTCAGGGACCGCTTCAGGTGCTGGGGGAGCCTTTGCGCGGTCTCCGTCAGGGCAGCGCGGACGCTGGCTGCGGTGTGGTCGGCGGGCAGGTGCAGGAGCATCACGTAGCGGGTGCTGCGTTCGACGAGGGTGCCGATCGCCGAGCCGCTGTCCTTGCCGATGATCAGGTCGCCTTCCCAGTGGCCGGGCACGGCCCGGTCGTCCGCTTCGGCGGGCCGCTCACTGATCATGACCATGGGATCGGTGAAGCGGGGCTGGCGGCAGTTGGCCTGGCGGTGCGGCCTGCGGCGGGCACGTCCGCTGCGCAGCGCGCCCGCCACCTCCCGTCGGAGGTGGCCGCGTCCTTGCACGTAGAGCGCCTGGTAGACCGTTTCGTGGACCACGTGCATCTCCGGCCGGTGGGGGAACTGTCTGCGCAGAGCGTGACAGATCTGTTCCGGGCTCCACCGCTGGTCCAGGCCCGCCTGGACGGCGTCCCGCAGTTCGGGATTCTGGCTGATCTTCCGCGGTTTCGGCCGTGGCCTGCGGCCATCGGCGCGGGCCTGGGCGGCGAACGGCCGGTAGTGCCACTGCTTGCGGGTGCCGTCGGTGCGGTTGCGCCGGATCTCCCGGCTGACGGTGGAAGGGCTGCGGCCCAGTTCGGCGGCTATCGACCGGATGGACGCCTTCTCCCGGAGCCGGTCAGCGATGTGGATGCGCTCACGCTCTGACAGAAAGCGCGAGCGCACTTCCACGGCTGCGGCTGCGGCTGCGGGCACCCGGTCCTGGAGAACGGGTGCCCGCCTGGTGTGGACGCGCTCCTGGTCGGGGCGGCGCGTCGCCTGGGCCGCCGGCGGTCTGAGCCGCTGAGGATCCCACCGGCCATTGCGCCATTCACGTCCGGTGCGCTCGTTCACACCGACCGCCGCGGACGCTTCCTTGCTGGTGTATCCCGCATTCACGAGCCGGAAGTATTCCGCCCGCTCAGCGGTGAGCTTCCTGCGCCCCTGAGCCGAGCGGACCTTACGGACCTCGAAGTCCATCGCACCCCTTGAACTGGGGTGTTGCAACGACCACTAGAACCCAAGGCGCCGGTCCCGGGGCTTGCCTCTGCGCCTAAACCGGCGCCGCTTTCGCGGAGGGGGCTGGGCTTGGTGGGGGTTGCTCAATTGATGGTGGGGGTCGCTGCGGGGTGGGGTGGGGGCCGGGAGTTCGATAGAGCTGCTGTTGGCGCGTTGGCTGACCGTTCAGGCGTGGGGGCTCGGGTTCAATGGGGCCGTATGGGCGGAGGGGGAGCCGGGTGGGGTGGGAGCGGCTGCGGGAGATCGACGGGGTGTGGGCGGGTGCCCGTTCCGTCGAGGTGGGCTCGGTGCGACCGGATTCCGGGCAGCGAAATGTGCTGGTGGGCGATGCGGCGGAGATCGCCGAGCTGGCCGGTCTGCTGGAAGTCGTCCCGACGTCCTCCGCCTTCGTGTGCATGTGCGCCGGCGACGTGCGCTTCACCGTCCGCGGGGAGCGGGGCAAGATCCTCGGCGAGCTGACCCACCACCTTGGCGGAGGGGTGGAATGGCACCGCTGGGGCGGCGAACGCCCCCTGCTCCGTCCGTCCGAGCTGGCGCGGTGGCCGGCCGAACGAGGGGTGGCCGACGCGTCCCCGGCACAGGTCCGGTGAGGAGCGGCGCCGGGGGGCGAGGGCGGCCGCTGGAGGCGCCTGTGATGCCGCTACACCCCCGGAAGAGCCGGGTGGAGGGTGCGGTTCCGTTAGGCGGCCCCAGGGCCGTTCACGCCTCTTCCGTGGCCTTGGCGGCCGCGTCGATGGCGGCCAGGGAGCGGCGGACCTGGTTGCGGTCGGTGGTGTACCAGAACTCGGGCATGGACCGGCGCAGGAACGAGCCGTAGCGGGCGCGCTCGACGCGCGGGTCCAGTACGGCGACGACGCCGCGGTCGCCCGTGGCGCGGACGAGGCGGCCTGCTCCCTGAGCCATGAGCAGGGCGGCGTGGGTCGCCGCGACCGCCATGAAGCCGTTGCCGCCGGCCTCCTCCACGGCCTTCTGCCGGGCGCTCATCAGGGGATCGTCGGGGCGCGGGAACGGCACCCGGTCCATGACCACGAGCTGGCAGTTCGGGCCCGGCACGTCGACGCCCTGCCACAGCGAGAGGGTGCCGAACAAGCACGTACGGGCGTCCGCGGCGAAGGTACGGATCAGCTCGCCGAGGGTCTCCTCGCCCTGGAGGAGGATCGGTATGTCCAGCCGCCCGCGGAGGTTCTCGGCGGCTGCCTGGGCAGCGCGCATGGAGGAGAACAGGCCGAGCGTGCGGCCGCCGGCGGCCTCGATCAGTTCGGCCAGCTCGTCGAGCATGTCCGTACGGCTGCCCTCGCGGCCCGGCTGGGCGAGGTGCTTGGCGACGTAGAGGATGCCCTGCTTGCCGTAGTCGAACGGGGAGCCGACGTCCAGGCCCTTCCACTGCGGGACGTCCTCGCCCTCCGTGCCCTCCGGGGCCAGCCCCAGGGAGGCACCGACGCCGTTGAAGTCCCCGCCCAGCTTGAGGGTGGCTGACGTGAGCACGACGGAACGGTCGGCGAAGAGCTTCTCCCGCAGCAGGCCGGAGACGGACAGCGGCGCGACGCGCAGCGAGGCGCCGAAGCGGTCGTGGCGCTCGTACCAGACGACGTCGTACTCGGAGCCGTTGGCGATGCGCTCGGCGACCGCGTGGACGTTCTCGACGGAGGCGAGGGCCTGCTTGCGCACGGCGTCCTCGTCCTGGACGGACTTGTCGCGGGTCGAGCCGAGGGCCGAGATCACCGTACGGGCCGCGTCCCGCAGCGCCATCAGGCAGTACCCGAGATCTTCGGGGATCTCCTCCAGGCGGCCGGGCAGGGCCAGCTCCATCAGGCGCTCGAAGGTCTCCGAGGCGGTCTGGAGCTGGTCGGCGGCCTTCTCGTTGACCAGCTTCGCGGCCCGCTTGACGGCCCGGTTGACCTGGCCGGGGGTGAGCTCCCCGGTGGCCACGCCGGTGACCCGGGAGACCAGCTCGTGGGCCTCGTCGACGATCAGTACGTCGTGCTGGGGCAGTACCGGGGCGCCCTCGATGGCGTCGATGGCCAGCAGGGCATGGTTGGTGACGATCACGTCGGCGAGCTTGGCGCGCTCACGGGCGGCCTCGGCGAAGCACTCCGCGCCGTACGCGCACTTCGAGGCGCCCAGGCACTCGCGCGAGGAGACCGAGACCTGCCCCCAGGCGCGGTCGGAGACACCGGGGGTGAGGTCGTCGCGGTCCCCGGTCTCGGTCTCGTCCGCCCAGTCGCGCAGCCGCAGGAGGTCCTTGCCCAGCTTGCTGGTGGGCGTCGCGTGCTCGAAGGGGTCGAAAAGGCCCTCTTCCTCCTCCTGCGGGACGCCCTCGTGCAGCCGGTGCAGGCAGACATAGTTGGAGCGGCCCTTGAGCATGGCGAACTGCGGACGGCGGCGCAGCTGCGGATGCAGGGCCTCGACCGTGCGCGGCAGGTCGCGCTCGACCAGCTGGCGCTGGAGCGCGAGGGTGGCTGTGGCCACCACCACACGGTCGCCGTGGGCCAGCGCCGGCACCAGGTAGCCGAGCGACTTCCCGGTGCCGGTGCCGGCCTGTACGAGCAGGTGGGAGCTGTCTTCGACCGCTTCGGCGACAGCTTCGGCCATGGCGACCTGGCCGGGGCGCTCGGTGCCGCCGACAGCGGTGACGGCGGCGTGCAGCAGGTCGGGGAGGGAGGGCTTCGTCATAGCGTTGCCACCCTACGCGGGCCCACTGACAATCTGCTCGGTCACGGGTGGTGGAGGGGGTTCGGCACGGTGCCGTGGACGGCGGCGTGCGGGCGCTGGGCACGGTCGCGGTATCCGTCGAGGTGGAGCCGGTTGCGGTTCAGGCAGAGCCGGGCGATGCGGGGGGTGAGCAGGTCGAAGGTCTCGTGGCGTTTCTTCAGGTGCGGGAAGCGTCCCTGGTGGCGCAGGATCTCCGCCCGTACGAGCGACCAGAACTCGACTTCCGGGACCGCGAGTTGCTGCTCGCACAGCGGGGCGAGGTAGCGGAAGACCCCGACGAAGAGACCGGAATGGATGAACTGGGTGAGGAAGTCCGGCGGTTCGGTGAGCAGCACCGCGCGGACGTCGGCGGGCATGGCGGCGTGCTCCGGCAGCGGCTCGGCGCTGGTGTTGACGTCGTCGACGAAGTCCTTGACCGCGAGGCGGGTGGGGACGTCCTGCTGGTCGAAGACGACGATGGCGTTCTCGCCGTGCGGGGAGAAGACCGTGCCGTACTGATAGAGGAAGTGCAGCAGGGGCGGCAGCAGGGCGGCGAAGAGGCGGCGCAGCCAGAGGCGGGGTGCCAGGCCGGAACGGTGCACCAGCTCGGCTGTTAAAGCCCGCCCGTGCGGGTCGGTCTGCAGGAGCGCGGCCAGGGTGCGCGCCCGCTCTCCCGGGTCCAGACAGCGGCTGATCGGCTCCCGCCAGATACAGCCCAGCAGTTCCTTGTACTGGTACGGGACGCCGGGCAGCCGGTCGTACAGGGGGTGCTCGACGGTGACGGACGCGGTCTCGCCGAGCAGGATCACCCGGGTCTCGTCGCGCAGGTACGGGTCGGCGTCGCGCAGGCCGTGGACCCAGGCGGTGACGGCCGGGGCGGCGATGGTGCGTTCGGTCGGCAGGCCGCGCCAGACCAGGGTGTTGAGGACGGAGAGCGGGAGCTTGACCGTACGGGCCCCGGGGCGGCTGAGGTTGAGGAAGGTGCGGATGGACTGCTGGGGCAGTCGCAGGTCGTTGTCAGTGGTGAGTGGGACGATGGATTTGTCGGCGAGTTGGGGGGCGAAGAGGGGCGCGACGGTCTCGTCCCACTGCCAGGGGTGGACGGGGAGGTAGAGGTAGTCGGCGGGGTCGAGGCCCTGCGTGGAGAGGGTGCGGGTGAAGGCGGCACGGATCGCGGGGGTGAGTTCATCGGCGTAGAGACGATCAGGGGTGGCCAGGGCCGGGATGCCCCGGTAGACGGCCAGCCGGCGGTGCGCGGCGATCCAGGGCAGCCGCTGCGGGGTGCGGGCCTCGGGTGACCAGACAGCAGCGTCGGCCGCCGAGAAGCCCAGCCGTCCCTTGTTGGCGACGAGCCAGGGGTGGCCGGTCTGGTGGCCTTCCAGTGCGGCGTAGTCGAGGTCGGCGAGCTCCGCCGCGCTGAGGGCCGTGGCGTCCAGGCGGGTGTCGGCGGCGAGCGTGGCGGTCAGCTCGCGGATGAGGTGGCCGGTCGTGTCACCGGACAGGCCCAGGACGGTGTCGTGGGCGTGGAAGAGGAAGTGAAGGGGGTCGCCTGTGGGGGTGATGGAGTCGGGGTCGACACGCCAGTGCCCGTATGCGCCACGGCGGGCCCGGAAGCGGTAGGTGACGTCGTCACTCAGCCGTAGCCGGTAGGGGCGGGAGTCGTCGGCAGCGCCGTCAGGGGCACTGCCGGGGGTGTTGCCAGGGGTGTGGCCGGGGTCGTCGTGTCCGTCGCGCGGTCCGGGGACGGAGGCGGCGCTCAGGTCGGGTTCCGGGGTGACGACCTCCTCGTACGCGAACTCCGCCAGGGTCTTGGCCAGCAGCCGGCGAGCGGCTCTCTGCCATGCACGGTGGCTGTCCGTCCCGCCGCCGGGCGGCTCGTCTCCGGGGACTTCGGACGTTCCGGAAGCTCCGGGGGCGGGGAAGGTGTGGCCGGTGGCGGTGGGGGCGACGGCCGCGGGGTCGGTGGCGTCCGGACTGCCGAAGGCGGGGACGGGGCCGGAGGCGGAGGCGGGGACGGGCCCGGAGGCAGGGTCGGGATCGCCTACGCCGGGGCGGCTGAGGTGGCTGCCGCCGGGAGCGGTGACCTCGGGGCTGTCGGCGCCGCGGTTGCGAGGGCCCGTGCTGTCGCTACCGGGGTCGCCGGCGCCGGAAGCGGGGCTATGGAGGGGTTCGGAAGAAGGACGCAAGGCGGGACTCCTGGGGACGAGACCTGAGCGACACGGACGGTGCGCGGAGAGAAGGGGTCAGGTGTGGAGACGCGGGCAGTGCGAAGGGGGCGGGTGGAGGGGGACGAGGGGTTGGAGGGGCCGGACGGGTTGGAGAAGGGTGAGTGGTCGTGCGGGCTGTGGGCGGGTGTGGGGGTGAGGTGTCCGAGGAGGCTGCCGCCGGTGATGGTGGCCGGGCGGCGGCGTGGGGTCGGTCGGCCGTACGGGATCAACAGGTGGCCGGGGGTCGGAGGACGGCACGAGGTCGGCGGGCCGTACCGGGACAGCAGGTGACCGGAGGCCGGAGGACAGCATGAGTTGAGCAGGCCGTACGGGGTGGGTGGGCTGTACGGAGTGGGCAGGCCGTACGGGGTGGGTGGGCCATACGGAGTGGGCGGGCCGTACGGGGCGGGTGGGCCGTACGGGGCGGGTGGGCGGCATGAGGTCGGCAGGCCATACGGGGCCGGCAAGCCGTACGGGGTGGGCGGGCCGTACGGAATGGGTGGGCGGACGGGGGCCGAGGGACCGTTCGAGGGCGAGTGGGGGCCGCCGACGAGGGAGCGTCGGCGGTGGGTGCGAGGAACGGGGGCAGTCACAGGAGGTGGCGGTGGGCGCGGTCGCGGACCATGAGGGCCGCGCGTTTGGCGGGCAGGTCGATCTCGTCGCCGTAGCGGAAGCCGGCGCCGAGGAACGCGGCGACGGAGGGGACGTTGCGCAGATCTGGCTCGGCGATGACCCGGCCGCACTGCGGACGGTGGTCGAGTACGAGGTCGGCGGCGGCCCGCAGCAGTGTGGTCCCGATACCGCGGCCCCGGTCGGCTACGCCCCCGATCAGCAGGTGCAGCCCGGTGTCGTGCGGACGGGCCGGGTAGTGACGGGCGATCGGGTCCAGGTCGGCGCGGTAGACCTCCCAGTAGCTCATGGGGACACCGCTCAGTACGCCGAGGCAGGGCACGCTGCGTCCGTCACCGTCGAGTTGGGCGCGCAGGTGGGCGGCGGTGATCGCCTGGGGCCCGGCCAGTTCCCAGAACGCCGCGACGGCCGGGTCGTTCATCCAGGCAGTGATCAGCGGCAGGTCGCGTTCGAGGCGTACCGGTACGAGTTGGAACGGCCCGGCGGCGGTGGCCGCGGGCCCCCAGTCCGCGATGTGGTCGAGCAGGACCCCGCCACCCGGGCTGTCGGCCGGGTCGGTGGAGACGGCGAAGGGCGCCTCGGTGAACAGCGCCGTGATGTCGGGCGGCAGGTGCAGGTCGAGGGTGTCGTCGAGCGCGTCGTCCGGAGAGGCTTCGCGGGGGTGGTCGAAGGCTTCTTCGGATCCTGGATCGATGCCGGATTCGGTGGGGGGCACGATGGCGCTCTCTCCTTTCCGGGCCTCCTCACGAGGTCACGGGGTGGGCGGGCAGGGAGTCGGGGAACCGGCGGGACGAGGGACGGAGGGGGTGGAGGGGATGAGGGCCCGACGCGCTCGGGCGCCGGGCGGGGACGAGGTGGAGCCGGGGCTGAGGCAGGCGCCGGGGCAGGGCTGGGACGGGAGTCAGGGGTGCAGGGGGTTGGGGATGGTGACGTAGACGGACTGGGTGTCGACGGGGCCGACGAGTTCGTCGAGGCCGCGCAGCCGGGTCAGCAGGTTGGCCTTGCAGCGCAGGGTGCGGGCTTCCAGGAGCCGGCCGGGCAGCGGCGAACGGTGTTCCGCCGGCCCGGTCGCGGCGTCGGTGAGGAATCGCCGGAAGGCCGCGAGGAGCACCTTCTCGGCGGCCAGGCGCTGGGAGCCGAAGGCGCCGATGAGGCCGAGGACGTTGTTGATGCCGAGGTAGTAGGCGAAGCGTTCGTCGGTGACCTCGTCGGTGACGAAGGTGTCGCTGGTGGAGCCGATGCCGGGCAACCGCCGTGCCAGCTCCGTACGGCGCGACTCGCGGAAGTAGTAGCCCTGGTTGTCCCGGTAGCGGCCGCCGGCGGGCCAGCCGTCCCGGTCCAGCAGGACCAGGGTGTTCTGCTGGTGCGCTTCGAGTGCGACGCCCGCGGTGCCGTCGAGCCAGAGGACGGGCCGTACCACCGCTTCGAGGTAGCGCAGGAACCACTCGGTGGCGACGGCGCCCGCGGGCCGCCCGGTGCGGGCGGTGAGCCTGCCGATGACGTCGGCCAGGCGGGACCGCAGGCCGGTGTGGCCGGGCCAGGGGCGGGGCGAGGTGAGGGCGGCGATGCAGACGGCGTCGTCGGTGGCGCCGAAGGGGTTGTGCCGGACGACCACGTCCAGGCCGTGCACCGGCTCGCCGTCGGCTCCGGTGACGCCGAACCAGGCCGGGTCGCGGACGATGTCGAAGCCCGGGGAGCCCGGGGAGCCTGGGGAGCCCGGGAAGGCCGCCCGCCACTGTGCGGCCAGGCCGGTGCGGAGCAGCCGGTGCACCTCGACGCCACGTTCCAGTTCCTTGCGGAGGTTGTCGCGGCGGGAGTTGGTGATGCGTACGCCCAGGGAGAGCTTGAGCATGGCGTCGCAACCGGGCCGGAAGACGGTGCGTACGGAGGAGGTGGGGTGCCAGTCCGGGCCGCCGGGGCCCAGGTCGTGGAGGTGGCCCGTCTCGTACAGTCCGGCGATGTCCGGGCGGTGGCCCAGCTGGTGGGCCTGCCACGGGTGCATCGGCAGCGGCAGGGTGCCGGCGGGCGCCGGGGGTGCTCCTTCGGCGAGGCGGGCGGCCAGCTGCTCGGCGGGGACGGTCCGGCCGCGCTCGGTCCAGGCCGAGGCGGCGGCGAACACATCCTGGTGGACGGCCGTCCAGTGGAGGCGGAACGCGCCGCGCAGTTCCGGGGAGTAGACGTGTGTCTCGGCGTCGGTCAGGCCCTCCCGGCTCTTGGGGGTCGGGTGCATGGGGTGGCCGAAGAGCAGCGCCTGTTCGGCGGCGAGAAAGCGGGAGGTGCCGAGGTCGTCGGCCGGGGCGGCGCGCCGGTCGGCGAGGAACACCGCGGTGTGCCGCACCGAGTCGGCGACGCGACCGACGAGGTCGGCGCTCTCGCTGTCCGGGGCGCCGGAGGGGTGAGCGGGGGCGGTCCTGCACGTACCCGTACTGCTCGGGGCGCTGTTGACGTCGTCGGTACGGCCGAGAGCGCTGCCGGTGCTGCCGACCGCGTTGCCGACACGTACGGCCTCGCGGCGCAGCAGGGCGGCGAGGGTCACGGCGTCCAGCGGCACGGCGTCGGCGGGAGCGCCTTCCAGTACGGGTGCGCCGAGCCGGTGCCAGCCGGTCTCCGACCAGTACAGGACGGGTACGTGCAGGGCCGCCGCGCTGGCGTCGAGAGGAACGCGCAGCCGGTCGCCGGGCGGGCGGGGCGTACCGCTCTCGCGGATCCAGCAGCGGAGCAGGCTCTCGGCCCCGGCGGCGTCGGCGGCGACGGCCGGGTCAGGGTGCTCCAGCCGGTCCTGATGCGCCGGCCGGGCCTGCTCGGGGCCCCGCACCGAGACCGGGTTTTCGACGGCCTCGACGGCCTCGGCGGCCTCGACGTGCTCGTCGTGCTCGTCGTGCTCGTCGTGCTCGTCGTGCTCGTCGTGCTCATCATGCTCGACGTCATCGATGTCCTCGGGCGGGTCCGGCACCGGAGCCCGCGCGCTGCCCTGATGGTCGGGGTCCTGGCGTTCGGGGTCCCGATGGTCGGGGTTCTGCAGAGCGCCCTCGGCCGGGGGTTCGGCGTCGGTCTCGTCGGTCTCGTCGTCCTCGTACACCGTGACGACCCGGGTGGCTCCGAGGCCGTGGCAGTCCTCAACGCCGTGCCGCTCGTGGTGTCCGAGCCGTACGGCACAGCCGGTGTGGCCGCCGTGTTCGCCGTTCTCACCGCTGTCGTGGGCGCCGGCGCGCCGGTTCTGCCGCGGCACGGCGGGTTCCCGCAGCCGGGCCAGCGGTTCACGGGGCAGACGTCGCTCGTCGGCCGGAGTCCCGTCGGGGCCGGGGCGTTCGTTCATCGGGGTGTGCCTCGCAGGGTCGGCGCGGTCGACGCGGTCTGGACGGTGAGGGGGCGGTGGGAGGGCGGTGGGCAGGTGGCGAGCGTGCGCCTGGGAGCGGCCGGGCGCCGTTGAGGAACGGTGTGCCCGTAAGGGCCGTCACGCAGTGGCGGGGCACGATGGCGGCGTACGGGACGGAGCTCGGGTGCACGGTGGTGCGCCGAGCGCCGGGCTCTCGTGCGCCCGGAACGGTGCGGGCGCCCGCTCACGGGGTCACCTCGGAGGACGCCCCCTGCAGCGGTACCGCACGGCCCTTCCCGTCCGGTGCGGACTCCGCGCTCCTCTCCTGCCTGGGGCCTGCCACCCCCACCCCGGCGGCCCCGGCGACCCCGTTGGCCCCTGCATCCCCGACAGTTTCGGCCGATTCGGGCATCCCCGGGCGCCTTGACAGTCCCAGGCACCCCGGCTCCCCCGGCACTCCCAGGCACCCCGGCTCCCCCGGCACTCCCAGACGCCCCGACTCCCCCGGCACTCCCAGACGCCCCGACTCCCCCGGCACTCCCGGACGCGCCGGCTCCCCCGGCACTCGAAGACGCCCCGGCACTACCAGACACCCCCACCCCACTCATCCCACTCACCCCACCAACCCCAGCCACCACACACGCCCCCGCAGCCACCCCACCCGCCCCCGACCGCGCCCCGGCCGCCAGTGCGTCGGCGAGGCGGTCGAGGACCGCGTCCGCCTGTTCGTCGGTGATGGTGAGCGGGGGCAGCAGCCGGACCACCGAACCGTGGCGGCCGCCCAGTTCGACGATCAGGCCCCGGTCGAGGCACTCCCGCTGGACGGCCGCGGCCAGCGCGGGGGCGGCCGGGCGGGCTCCGGACGGGTCCGGGGCGGTGTCCGGGTCGACCAGTTCCAGGCCGAGCATCAAGCCCCGGCCCCGTACGTCACCGATGCAGCCGTGTTCGGCGGCCAGTGCGTCCAGCCGGGACGTCATACGGGCGCCCAGTTCGCCCGCGCGCCGCGCCAGGTCGTTCTCCCTGACGTACGCGAGGGTGGCCGCGCCGGCCGCCATCGCGAGCTGATTGCCCCGGAAGGTGCCCGCGTGCGCGCCGGGGCGCCAGGCGTCCAGTTCCTCGCGATAGACGATGACCGCGAGCGGCAGGCTGCCGCCGATCGCCTTGGAGAGGACGAGGACGTCGGGCACCATGCCACTGTGGCCGACGGCCCAGAACGCACCGGTGCGGCCGACGCCGGTCTGCACCTCGTCCACGATGAGGGGGATGCCGCGCGCGGCCGTGATCTCGCGCATCCGGCGCAGCCAGCTGTCGGGCGCGGGAATCACGCCGCCCTCGCCCTGGACCGGTTCGAGGATCATTCCGGCCGGCCTGGCGACGCCGCTCTTGTCGTCGTCGAGCACGTTCGCCGT
Organism: Streptomyces paromomycinus; assembly: GCF_003865155.1. NCBI lineage: Bacteria > Bacillati > Actinomycetota > Actinomycetes > Kitasatosporales > Streptomycetaceae > Streptomyces > Streptomyces paromomycinus. Next base: position 2,747,965 of record NZ_BHZD01000001.1, read on the forward strand.
CCAGCGCGCCGCCAGTTCCGCGCCCTGTTCGCCGCCGGTGCCGAAGGGGCAGCGGTAGGCGTACGGATACGGGAGGCGGGTCACGGAGGTGTCCTGCGCGCCCCCGGACGCCGCGAGCGCCCCCGCCGTCATGCCGTGGTACGCGCCGGTGAAGGCCGCGAGTCCGTCCCGGCCGGTCGCGGTCCGCACCAGTTTGAAGGCGGCCTCGACGGCGTCCGTGCCGGCCGGCCCGCAGAACTGGATGCGGCCGTGGTCGGCCAGTTCGGGCGGCAGGGTGGCGAAGAGTTCGGTGACGAAGGCGTCCTTGACCGGGGTGGCCAGATCGAGGACGTGCAGCGGGGCGCCGGAGTCCAGGACGGAACGGATGGCCTCCAGGACGACGGGGTGGTTGTGGCCGAGCGCCAGGGTGCCCGCCCCGGAGAGGCAGTCCAGGTAGCGGCGGCCGTCGGCGCCCTCGATGGTCAGCCCGCGGGCGCGCACCGGGACGATGGGCAGCGAGCGCGCGTAGGTACGGGCGGCGGACTCGCGGAGCGACTGCCGCCGCAGGATGCCCTCGTGGGCGGGAGGGGGTGCCATCGGCAGAGGCTGGGTCAAGGCCACGGCGGTTCGGTCCTCCTGCTGCTGGACTCTTCTGTTGAACTGCGGATGCACCGGCGGACGCGGTGCGGGGACGCTTACGGTGCACTGCGGGCGGGCCCGCCGCGCACCGGCCGCGCCCCGTCGGGCCGCTTCCGTCGCGCACCGGGCCTGATCCGCTGTCGGCAGGTCGCCGGGCATGGACGGGTCTGGTCGGACCTGGCTGGTCGGTGGACGGACCGCTTTGCCTGCCGCCGGACACGGCTCAGCCGTCCCCCGTACGTATCAACGACGGCGTACGCGGGAGAACACGGCCTGTCACAAGATCCTTGCCGCATCCGGGCGCCGCGCCACGACGACGGGACGACACGACGACGGGCACCCACCGGCGCGCGCCCATGCGCCGCGCCCCGTCCGGCCCCCCGCACGCACTCCCACACCACCCCGGCGCGACGTCTCGCACCACCCCGGCGCAACGTCTCGCACCACCCCGGCGCAACGTCTCGCACCACCCCGGCGCAACGTCTCGCACCACCCGGGCGCAACGTCTCGCACCACCCCGGCACGGCACCTCGCTTCCCCCCTGCACGACGCCCCGCAACACCCCCAAGGAAAGATCCGCACCCGACCGGAACCGGGGACCCGCCCACCGCCGTCCCCAACGGCACCGGCATAGTGGGGACCTGCGCCCAGCTTTCCGGTGCATGACAAAACAGCAGATGCGGGCACGTCCGGGGCAAGACCGGCACGATCACCCACGGCGCGGCACGGCCGTCCGGGGCCGGACGGACACCTGCGGCAAGCCTGAACAGACCAGGGGGAGTTCACCCATGCGATCCATACGTCGGCCGGTCCTGGCCGCGGCCGCCCTCACCGCCGTGGTGGCGCTGACCGCCACCGGCTGCGGGCCCGAGGGCAACCAGGCGGACGGCAAGCCCAGCCAGTCCGCGGAACAGGGCAGTGCGGGCGGGGGTGGCTTCACGATCCCCGAGGACATCCAGGACAAGCTCAAGGAACACGGCGTCGACCTGGACAAGTGGAAGAACGGCGAGTGGAAGAACTGGGACAAGGACAAGTGGCTCCGCGAGGCCAGTGAGTTCATCAACCCGATCATCAAGGGGCTGTGGGATCCGGACCGGGCGAGCAAGGCCAAGCCGCCGAAGGAGCCCACCCCCAAGGACATCTCGGGTGACCAGGGGCGGACCGACCCGGACCCGCGGCCGGTACAGGCCAAGGCCGTCAAGCCGCCGTTCGGCCAGAACGCGCCCGGTCTCGGCAAGATCTTCTTCGACACGCCCGAGGGCCACGCGGTCTGCTCCGGCGCGGTGGTCAAGGACCCGGCGCACCCGGGCAAGTCGAATTTGGTGTGGACCGCGGGTCACTGCGTGCACGCCGGCAAGACCGGTGGCTGGTACCGCAACATGATCTTCGCCCCGTCGTTCAACGACACCGGCAAGAGCGCGGCCCAGCTGGAGAACGCCTCGCGTGAGCAGATGTTCCCCAAGGGCGTGTGGTGGGCCGACGGCGCGTCGACCTCCAGCCAGTGGATCGGCCAGGGCGGCCCGCAGGGCAACAGCGTGCCGATGGCGCCGTACGACTTCGCGATCATGCACGTGACGCCGGAGAAGGGCGCGGGCAGCAAGTCCCTCGAAGAGGTCGCCGGCGGCGCCTACTCGGTCGACTTCAACGCTTCGGCGATCCCGGACATCAAGAGCATCACCGCCCAGGGTTACCCGGCCGAGGCGCCGTTCGACGGCGCGACGCTGCAGCAGTGCACCGACAAGCCGGGTCGGCTCTCGCTGGACGCCAAGAAGCCGACCATGTACCGCATCGGATGCCTGATGACCGCCGGTTCCTCCGGTGGCCCCTGGTTCGCGAAGGGCTCGGACGGCAAGCCGACGCTGGTGTCCAACACCTCGATCGGCCCCCGTCCGGCCGGCTGGCTGGCGGGCCCGCACCTCGGCCCGGAGGCCAAGAGCCTGTACAACGCGATGAGCAAGAAGTTCGCGTCGAAGTAGTCGCGGCGCACGAGGGCCCGCTCCCGGTTTCCGGGGGCGGGCCCTCGTCCTGCGGCCGTACGCGCGGCCGGTCCAGCAGGTAGCACGAAGGCCCGCCCCCGTTCCCAGGGGCGGGCCTTCGCACTGCCTACGGCGTCGCGCTCACGACGTCCTGTTACGTCTGCCGCGTCACGCGGCCGGTACGTACGGCCGGAGCTCGGCGGCCAGCTCCTCGTGCACCCGCGCCTTGAGGACGGTGCCCTCCGCGACGTGCTCCTCGGAGATCACCTCGCCCTCGGCGTGTGCCCGCGAGACCAGCGCGCCCTGGGTGTAGGGCACCAGCGCCTCGATCTCGACCTGCGGGCGCGGCAGCTCCTCGTCGATCAGCGCGAGCAGTTCGTCGATGCCCTGGCCCGTGCGGGCCGAGACGAGCAGCGCGTGCTTCTCGTTGCGCAGCAGCCGCTGGAGGACCAGCGGGTCGGCGGCGTCCGCCTTGTTGACGACGACGATCTCCGGTACGTGGGTGGCGCCCACGTCACGGATCACCTCGCGCACGGCGGCCAGCTGCTCCTCCGGCACCGGGTGCGAACCGTCGACCACGTGCAGGATGAGGTCGGAGTCGCCGACCTCCTCCATCGTGGAACGGAACGCCTCGACGAGGTGGTGCGGCAGGTGGCGCACGAAACCGACGGTGTCGGCGAGGGTGTAGAGCCGCCCGCTGGGCGTCTCGGCCCGGCGCACGGTCGGGTCCAGGGTGGCGAACAGCGCGTTCTCCACCAGGACGCCGGCCCCGGTCAGGCGGTTGAGCAGGGAGGACTTGCCCGCGTTGGTGTAGCCGGCGATGGCCACCGAGGGGACCTTGTGGCGACGGCGTTCCTGCCGCTTGATGTCGCGGCCGGTCTTCATCTCCGCGATCTCCCGGCGCATCTTCGCCATCTTCTCGCGGATCCGCCGGCGGTCCGTCTCGATCTTGGTCTCACCGGGACCACGCGTGGCCATACCGCCGCCCGCGGAGCCGGAGCCACCGCCACCCATCTGCCGGGACAGCGACTGGCCCCAGCCGCGCAGCCTGGGCAGCATGTACTGCATCTGCGCCAGTGAGACCTGCGCCTTGCCCTCGCGGGACTTGGCGTGCTGGGCGAAGATGTCGAGGATCAGGGCCGTACGGTCGACGACCTTGACCTTGACGACGTCCTCCAGGTGGATCAGCTGGCCGGGGCTCAGCTCACCGTCGCAGACCACCGTGTCGGCGCCGGACTCCAGGACGATGTCGCGCAGCTCCAGGGCCTTGCCGGAGCCGATGTAGGTGGCCGGGTCGGGCTTGTCGCGGCGCTGGACCACACCGTCGAGCACCAGCGCGCCGGCGGTCTCCGCCAGTGCGGCCAGCTCGGCGAGGGAGTTCTCCGCGTCCTGCACCGTGCCCGTGGTCCAGACACCGACCAGCACCACGCGCTCCAGGCGGAGCTGGCGGTACTCGACCTCGGTGACGTCTTCGAGCTCGGTGGACAGCCCGGCCACGCGGCGCAGGGCGGCCCGCTCGGTGCGGTCGTACTGTGCGCCGTCACGCTCCCCGTCGATCTCGTAACTCCAGGCGACGTCCTCTTCCATCAGGGCGTCGGCCCGGCGGCTCTCGGGGAGGCGCTGTCGGTCCTGTGGAAGGGAAGAAGAGGAGGTCATTTGATCCTTTGCGTCGTTGGGACGTCCCGTACGGGGCCCTGCGGCCCCGGGACTCTCGATCGTGACAACGTCCGGCCCGCCCGGGAGATTCCCGGTGCCGGCCCCGTCATCGGCCAGACGATGGTCGCACGGCCGCCGGTCGCCGTCACACGGGTTTTCCGGGTGCGGGATGCGGGAGGGGCGAGGGGTTCGAGGGGGCGAGGGGGCGGGCCGGGCCTTCCCGGGCCGGGCGGCGGGTTCACCCACGCGGCTTCGCGCTGCCCTGCCTGCCCGCAGGCTTACCGGCCGGCTTTCCTGCGGGCTTCCCGGCCGCTTGCCCGGCAGGCTTCGCGCCCTGCCCGTTCACCGGCTTCCCCGCGGGCTTCCCGGCCCCCTGCCCCGCAGGCTTCGCCCCCGGCTTCCGTGCCGGTGGCTGCGGGGTCCGGTGGTGGCTCTTCCAGTCCGGGTGGCCCGGCATCGGCGGCGTCTTCGCGTCGTACAGCCAGCTGCGGAAGAAGCCGCCGAGGTCCTGGCCCGAGATGCGGGAGGCCAGCGCGACGAAGTCGGCGGTGCCCGCGACGCCGTCGCGGTGCCGGGTCACCCAGGCGCGCTCCAGCCGGTCGAAGGCGGCATGTCCGATCTTGGCGCGCAGCGCGTACAGCACGAGGGCGCTGCCGTCGTACATGACCGGGCGGAAGATCCCGGTCTTGTTGCCGGGCGTGGGGGCCTTCGGTGCCCCGGGCGGGCCGCCTTCGGCACGCATCCGGTCCGAGACGCTGTAGGCGCGCCGGGTCCGCTCGTCCATGGACATCTTGGAGTGCTCGTGCGCGTACAGCTCCTCGTACCAGGTGGCGTGCGACTCGTTGAGCCAGGCGTCCGACCAGGTGCGCGGGGTGACGCTGTCGCCGAACCACTGGTGCGCCAGCTCGTGGACCATGATCGCTTCGATGTACCAGCGGGGGTACTGCTGTCCGGTGAACAGCCGCTCCTCGAAGAGGGACAGCGTCTGGGTCTCCAGCTCGAAGCCGGTCTCGGCCTGGGCTAGGAGCATGCCGTAGGTCTCGAAGGGGTAGTGGCCGACCTTGCCCTCCATCCAGGCGAGCTGGCCGGGTGTCTTGGCCAGCCACGGTTCCAGACGCTTGCGGTCGGCGGCCGGTACGACGTCGCGGAGCGGCAGGCCGCGTGGTCCGGTGCGCCGGACGACGGCGGAGCGCCCGATGGACACCTGCGCCACTTCGGTGGCCATGGGGTGGGCGGTGCGGTAGACCCAGGTGGTCATGGCGGGGGCCGCCCGCTCCTGCCGCACGTCCGGTCCCGTACGGACCACGCTCTTCCCCGGCCTCGGCGGGGCGCCCGGGTGGCGTGCCACGCGCGTTCCGTTGGCGACGACCGTCAGTCCCTGGGGCGCGGTGACGCGGAAGGTGTAGAGGGCCTTGTCCGAGGGATGGTCGTTGCCCGGGAAGACGCGGTGCGCGGCGTCGACCTGGTTGGCCATCACCAGCCCGTCCTTCGTGCGCAGCCAGCCGGCCTCCTTGTCCTTGCCGCCCTTGGGGGGACGCGGGTCGCTGGTGTGCCGGACGACGATCCGCACCGGGGTGCCGGCGCGCACGGTGCGGTGCGGCGTGACGATCAGGTCCTCACCGCGGCTGACGTGGGCCGCGGGCCGGCCGTCGACCTCGACGGACCGGACGGTGCCGTGGGCGAAGTCGAGGTTGATGCGCTTCAGGCGGGCGGTGGCCCGCGCGGTGATCTTCGTGACGGCGTCCAGCGGCCGGTCGTTGCGGCCGGAGTACGTCAGGGCGATGTCGTACGCGCGGACGTCGTACCCCGGGTTGCCGAGGTGCGGATAGAGCCGGTCGCCGACGCCGAGCGGCGTGGCGTCCGGCAGACCGGCGGCAACCAGTGCGGCGGCGGCGAGCAGCCCGAGGGCGCTCCGGCGGCGGGCGGCGGCTCCGGAGCGGCGGCGCGGGCCGGGCGTGGCGCCTTCGGGGCCCCGGCCGGGGACGGAGCCGGGGACGGAGCCGGGGCCGGGGCCGGTGGCGGGGTGGGGCGAGGAAAGCGGCATGACAAACCGCTATCAGCGCGGTGCGCCCGCCCGTGGCCGACGCGACAGTACGGCACCCGAACGGGGGGGGTTCCGTGCGTCCGTCGAGGCAGGAGGGACGCGTGTGGGTGCCGGGCCGTACGAGAACCGCACCGGGACCGCGTCACGTGGAGCACCGGCCCGATCTCCGCTCCGGCGCCACCACGCTCCCGCGCGCACCCTCACACCGCGCGCCCCGACACCCCGTGCCCCGACACCGAAAACCTGCCCCCGGAAACCCTGCCCCGGGACACCCCTCAAGAACGCGCCGCCACCGTCGACTGCGCCCGCCCCGCCCGCAGCACGTCGAAGACGCCCGGCACCTGCCGCATCGCCCGCATCAGGGACGGCAGTTTGGCCGCGTCCGGGAGGTGGAGCGTGTAGGTGTGCCGTACGCGCTGCTCACGGGGCGGTTCGACGGCGGCGGCGACCACGGCGGCGCCTTCGGACGCGATGGCCTCCGTGAGGTCGGCGAGCAGATGCGGCCTGGTGAACGCCTCCGCGAGGAGGGTGACCCGGCAGCCCTGTACGCGGTTGCCCGCGCCGCGCCAGCGTGCGCCGACCGGCTGCCGGCCGGACGCGGCCATCCGGGCCACCACGGGACACAGCGCCCGGTGCACGGTGACGATGCCGCCCCGGACGGCGAAGCCGGTGACGTGGTCCGGCGGTACGGGGGTGCAGCAGCCCGCGAGCCGTACGGTCGCGCCGGGCAGGTCGGTGGACAAGCCGGCGGTCTCACCGCCGTGGCGCCCGGACGCGGCGGCGGCTCCGGCGCCCCGCGTCTCCCCGGTTCCGCTCGGTGCGCCCGCCCCCACCGGTCCCTCCCCAGCCCCCGCCTCCGCGCCGGGATGAGCGTCCAGCCAGCGAGAGATGGCGAGCCGGGCCGCCGGGGTACGGGTGTGGTCGAGCCAGTCCGGCGAGGGCCCGGCGGCGGAGTCGGGGGCCATGAGCAGGTGCAGGCTGTCGCCGTCGCACAGGACCGTGGAGAGCGTCGCCAGGCGGCCGTTGACGCGCGCGCCGATGCAGTGGTGCGCCCCCTCGCCGTACAGCGCGTACGCGGCGTCCACGCAGCTCGCCCCTGCGGGCAGGCCGACGGTACCGCTGCCCGGCGCGCCCGTACCCGTGCGGTCCGTCGCGACCGTGCCGCTCCCGTCGTCGAAGCCGCCCTCCGCGCAGAAGACCGTGATCTCCCGGTCCTGCGCGAGGTCGTCACGCAGCGAGGTCCAGAACGTGTCCGGGTCGGGGGTGGCGCGCTGCCACTCCAGGAGGCGGCACAGCCATCCGGGCTGGGTGGGGTCGACGCGCTCGCCGTCCTCGGCCGCCGGTCCCCCCGCCGCGCCGCCCGCCACCGCCTCGGACGGGTCGGCGCCGTCCGCGGGGGCGTACGGGTTGCCCAGCGCGATCACCCCGGCTTCCGCCACCCGGTGCATCCGGTGGGTCCGGATGAGCGTTTCGGCAATGGCGCCGTCCTCGTCCGAGACGGCGGTGTGCAGCGACTGGTAGAGGTTGAACTTCGGCGCGGCGATGAAGTCCTTGAACTCCGAGACCACCGGGGTGAAGCAGGTGTGCAGCTCGCCGAGGACCGCGTAGCAGTCGGCGTCCTCGGCGACGAGCACCAGCAGCCGGCCGAGGTCGGCGCCGGTGACCGTGCCGCGCGCCAGGCGCACCCGGTGCACGGAGACGAAGTGCCGCGGCCGGATGAGGACTTCGGCGCCGATGTCGGCCTCGTCCAGTACGGTGCGCACCCGCTCCGCGATGGCGTCGAGCGGCCCCGGGCGGCCGGCGTGGCCGAGGACGAGCGCCCGGGTGGTGGCGTACTCCTCCGGGTGGAGGATCGCGAAGACCAGGTCCTCCAGCTCGCTCTTGAGCGCCTGCACGCCCAGCCGTTCGGCGAGCGGGATCAGCACGTCCCGCGTCACCTTGGCGATCCTGGCCTGCTTCTCGGGGCGCATCACCCCGAGGGTGCGCATGTTGTGCAGCCGGTCGGCCAGCTTGATGGACATCACGCGGACGTCGTTGCCGGTGGCGACCAGCATCTTGCGGAAGGTCTCGGGTTCGGCGGCGGCGCCGTAGTCGACCTTCTCCAGCTTGGTCACGCCGTCGACCAGGTAACAGACCTCCTTGCCGAACTCCCGGCTGACCTGATCGAGCGTCACTTCCGTGTCCTCGACGGTGTCGTGGAGGAGGGAGGCGGTCAAGGTCGTGGTCTCGGCGCCCAGTTCGGCCAGGATCAGGGTCACCGCGAGCGGGTGGGTGATGTACGGCTCGCCGCTCTTGCGCATCTGCCCGCGGTGCGAGGACTCCGCGAGCGCGTAGGCCCGGCTCAGGGTGTCCAGGTCGGCGTCCGGGTGGTGGGCCCGGTGCACCTTCGCGACGTGTTCCAGGGCGTCCGGCAGACCGTCACGGGGGGCCGGCCCGAGCAGCGCGGCGCGGCCGATGCGCCGCAGCCCGCGCAGTTCCAGACGGGGTCGGCCACGTCTGCGGTGGGCGGCTTCCCCCAGGTCGGACGGGCCCGCCTGGGCGGCGGCCGGACCGGCCTGGGCAGGCGCGACGGGGTTACCAGGGTTCGTGGCCTCTGCGCTCATGGGCACCTCCGGCGGCGTCGACCGGCGGTTGGGCGCCCGCAGTCAGTCGCCCGGGCCGGTGCTTGATGCTACCGAGCCCATCACGCAGCGCTGTCCCGCTCTCGCCCAGCGTGAACCGGATCACCCATTCGAGGTATGCGCCCGGACCGCGCCCCCGGACGGGGTGACGACCCGGGCGCCATGTCTCAGCCCAGGGCCGTGACCAGCCAGGCGGGGTCCAGCGTGCCCTGGCCGACGATGACCGCGGGGCCGGTCATCTCGACCGTGCCGTCCGGCAGCTCGGTGATCGTCAGGCTGCCGCCCAGTACGTCGACCGTGTACGTGACGGGGCTGCCGGTGGCCGCGGGGTCGGTGCCGTCCCGGCGGGCGGTGGCGACGGCGACGGCACAGGCGCCCGTGCCGCAGGAGCGGGTCTCGCTGGCGCCGCGCTCGTGGACCCGCATCGCCACGTGGCGCGGGCCGCGGTCGGCGACGAACTCGATGTTCACGCCGTCCGGGTAGACGGCGGCTGGGCTGAACGGCGGGACCTCGCGCAGGTCACCGGCGTGGTCGAGGTCCTCGACGAAGGCGACGGCGTGCGGGTTGCCCATGTTCACGTTGCGGGCGGGCCAGCTGCGGTCGCCCACGGTGACCGTCACGCCGTCCGGGAGCAGCTCGGCGCGGCCCATGGAGACCGTGACCTCGCCGGTCGCGGTCAGGCGGGCCGTACGGACCCCGGCGCGGGTGGCGATGGCCAGCTCGCCCTCGCCGGCCAGGCCGGCGTGCTGGAGGTAGCGGACGAAGACGCGGACGCCGTTGCCGCACATCTCGGCGACGGAGCCGTCGCCGTTGCGGTAGTCCATGAACCACTCGGCCTCGCCGGCCATGGCGCGGGCCGCGGGGTCGGCGGCGGAGCGCACCACGCGCAGCAGGCCGTCGCCGCCGATGCCGGCCCGGCGGTCGCAGATCCGGGCGACGGCGTCGGCGGACAGCTCCAGGACGCCGTCCGGGTCGGGGACGATCACGAAGTCGTTCTCCGTGCCGTGCCCCTTGAGGAAGGCGATGCCCCGGCCGGTGCCGCCCGCGGCGGTCGTGGCGGCGCTCACTGCGGCCTCCGTGGCCTCTGCGGTCCCCTGTGCGTTGGTCATGCCTGCATCGTACGGCGCGGCAGTGACAGACCGGGTTCCGCCCCGGCCGGCGCACGTCCCGGCCCGGGCAGTGGCCGCCCCGGGCGTGTCCAGCGGTCAGTGCAGCCGGGCGACGCGCCACACGGCGAGCAGGGCCAGGACGGCCACGACCGCGGCGTACGCCAGGACGACGCGCCAGTCCGGGCGGCGGCCGGAGCCGCGGGCGGGCAGGCCGGGCCAGGTGTGGCCGACCCGGCGGGCGGCCATCATGCCCCAGCCCGCGGCGCAGCCGAAGAGCAGCAGACCGAGCATGGAGATCACCGCGCCGCCGTCGCCGCCGAACTCGAAGGCCAGCGGGAAGGCGAACATCAGCGAGCCGAGGATGGCCAGGCCCACGATCGGCGCGAGCTGCCAGATGCGCAGCCGGCGCGGCGGGCGCAGCTCCCGGAAGGACTCACCGCCCCCGGCCGCCTCCCCGGGGCCGTCCCCGGTGTCCAGGGGCGCCGGGCGAACCGGTTCTCCCAGGGCGTCCGGACCGTCGGGACCGACCGCGGCGGCATGGTCCAGGGCAGGCCCGTCCGGGCCGGCGGCCCCGGGTCCGTCCTGGGTCAGCGACTCGGTCGCGTCCCGCTGTCCGTCTCTCGGCCCGTCCGGTTGCTGCGGTCTGTTGCGAGGGCCGGCCTCCATCGCCACGCGCCCTCCCCACTCCGACTGCACGCCTCGATCGAAGGTCGATGATGACACGCTCCCGGGGGCCCGGATGACGGGCGGAGCGTCCCGATGCCATGACGTGATCAGGCTGTGACCGGTCGTTCGACCAACGCCAGCGCCCGCCCCGGGAGTTCCGCGCGGTCCGCGGCGGCGCCGCTGAGCCAGTGGACCCGGGGGTCCCGGCGGAACCAGGAGTCCTGGCGGCGCGCGAAGCGCTTGGTGGCACGGACCGTCTCGGCCCGCGCCTGCTCCTCCGTGCACTCCCCCGCGAGCTGGGCGAGGACCTGCTGGTAGCCGAGGGCGCGGGAGGCGGTACGGCCCTCGCGCAGCCCTTCGTCCGCCAGCCGTCGCACCTCGTCGACCAGCCCTTCCTCCCACATCCGGTCCACCCTGCGGGCGATGCGGTCGTCGAGTTCGGGGCGGGCCACGTCGACGCCGATCTGCACGGTGTCGTAGACCGCCTCGTGCCCGGGGAGGTTCGCGGTGAAGGGGCGGCCGGTGATCTCGATGACCTCCAGGGCGCGCACGATGCGGCGCCCGTTGCTCGCCAGGATGGCGCGGGCGGCCTCCGGGTCGGCGGCGGCGAGCCGGGTGTGCAGGGCGCCGCTGCCCTGCTCGGCGAGCTCGGCCTCCAGCCGGGCCCGCACCTCCGGGTCCGTGCCGGGGAAGTCCAGGGCGTCGATGGCGCCGCGTACGTACAGTCCGGAGCCGCCGACGAGGACGGGGGTGCGGCCCTCGGCGAGCAGGCGGTCGATCTCGGCGCGGGCCAGCCGCTGGTACTCGGCGACGTTCGCGGCCCGGGTCACGTCCCAGATGTCCAGGAGGTGGTGCGGGACGCCGTGGCGCTCGGGCACCGTCAGCTTGGCGGTGCCGATGTCCATTCCCCGGTAGAGCTGCATGGAGTCGGCGTTGACGACTTCGCCACCGAGATGGCGGGCGAGCGCGACGCCCAGATCGGACTTTCCGGCCGCGGTGGGACCGACGACGGCGATGACCCGGGGTACGGGAACTGCGGTGTTCACCGGCCCAGTCTCGCAAACCCGCGGGCCGCATCTCGAACGAGCGACGTGACGACTCGTCTCCGTGTTCGTTGCCTGTTGCGAGGTTCCGGCCGCCGGTTTACGGACCGGGGCCCGCGGGCGGCGCAATGGGACGCTCCGGGCGCCCCGGGATTTCGCCCACACGAGTAAGGTATGGAGTAGTTATGGGCGTGTTTTCACGGTTTCGTCGCAAGGCAGCAGAGGCATCGACGGAGGAAGCCGCCGCCGCCACGCTGACGGCGGAGTCGGCGGACGCGGAGGGCGGGGAGACCGCCGCGGGGCAGTCCGCGGAGGCCGCTCCGGCGGCGGAGCGGGGCGAGGCGGCAGCGGCGGACGGGCAGCCGTCCGCCGAGGAGCCCGGCGAGGCGGCCGCCGCCGAGGGGGTCGAGATCCCCAAGCAGCAGTCGGCCGGGGAGGCCGCGGACAGCGAAGCCGGGGAAGGCGCCCGCAAGTAGGACGCACGCCGCACGAAGCAGCACGAAGGAAGGTGCCATGGGTCTGCTGGACAACCTCAAGGCCAAGCTCGGTCCTCTGAAGAGCAAGGCCGGTGACCTCGCGCAACAGCACGGGGACAAGATCGAGCAGGGGCTCGACAAGGCCGCGCGGGCGGTCGACGAGAGGACCCAGGGCAAGTACAGCAGCCAGATCGGGACCGGTGCGGGCAAGGCGAAGGAAGCCCTCGGCCGGCTGTCCGAGGAGTCCCGCCGCTCCGGGGACCAGGGCGCCGGCGGCTCCGGCCCGCAGGGACCGGCTTCCTGATCCTTCCCGCCGGGCCGGCGGCGGACGGCCCGGACGACGGCACCACGGCCGCGGAGCGACCCGCTCCGCGGCCGTCGCGCGTGGTTTTGGAGGGGCCGTGCGCGTGGTTCCGGAGGGACCACGCGCGAGGTTCCGGAGGGACCACGCGCGAGGTTCCGGAGGGACCACGCGCGAGGTTCCGGAGGGACCACGCGCGAGGTTCCGGAGGGACCACGCGCGAGGTTCCGGGGGGACTGTGGCGGACGCTGCTTCCGTGTACGACTCGGAACCCGGCGCCCGCCGCTCCCGTACACCTCAGGACGCTCCTACGCGCCTCAGGACGCCCCCATCGCCCCCATCCGCCTCAGACCGCTCGCTGCGCCTCAGGACCACGCCGCCACGAAGTACCCCACCCCGTACGGCGCCTCCTCGCACAGCAGCTCACCGTGCAGGCCGGCGTCCTGTGCGGCGCCGGCCAGGACCTGCCAGGAGGACCGGCCCGAGGCCTTCAGCTCCTCCGCCAGCTCCGCGTCCAGCCCGGCCAGCGCCTCGGTGTCGGCGGCCCCCAGAGCGCGTCCCACGGCGGCGTCGAAGTCCTCGGCGCGCTCGTCGTAGTAGCCCGGCGCCTTCACCGTGCGGCACGCGCTGCCGTCACCCATGACCAGCAGGGCGACCCGCTCGGCCGATGCCGCGATGTCCCGCCCGGCCTGCACGCAGCGGTCGGTGGCCAGCGGTTCGCCGACGCCCAGCCCTTCCACCGGCGCGTCGGCCCAGTCCGTACGGGCCAGCAGCCAGGCGCCCACCGACAGCGACGGCGGAAGCGGTCGTTCCGGGGCGGTCACGGCGGCGCCCAGGCGCACTTCGAGGTCCACGCCGAAGCCGCGGAACGAGCCCACCGCGCCCTGCTCGTACGCCCCGTGGCCGGCCTCCTCGGCGGGGCCGACGACGACCAGCCGGTCCGGCCGGGCCGCCGCGAGCAGTCCGATCGCGTCGAGGGCGGCGGCCCGCAGGCCGTCCAGCTCGGGTGCGGCTCCGGAGGCGACCTCCGGGACGAGCACCGGCGGACACGGGCAGACGGCGGCGGCGACAAGCATGGCTGGAACCCTAGCAAGGCCGCGGCGCCGGGCCCGCGGTCCCGGGCGCGGGTCCGCGGCGCTTCCGGCGCCGGTCGTACAGGGCGATGCCCCCTCAGGCCGTCAGTCGCACCCGCAGCCCGCGGCCGGGGCCGGGGTGGGCGCCGGCGCGCCGATCGTCGGCAGGCCGAGCATGACACCGGCCGGGGCGGCGGGAGCGGCGTTGCGCTTCTCCCAGGCGTCGCCCGCGCGCGTACGGCGGACGGCCTGGGCCGGGCCCTCGGCGAGCAGGTGGTGCGGCGCGGCGTAGGTGATCTCGACGGTCACCATGTCGCCGGGGCGGACCGGCTCCTCGGGGCGGGTGAAGTGCACCAGGCGGTTGTCGGGCGCGCGGCCGGACAGGCGGCGCGTGGCGTCGTCCTTGCGCCCCTCGCCCTCGGCGACCATGACCTCCAGGACGCGGCCGACCTGCTTCTTGTTCTCCTCCCAGGAGATCTCCTCCTGGAGGGCCACCAGCCGCTCGTAGCGCGCCTGCACGACCTCCTTGGGGATCTGTCCCTCCATCTCGGCGGCCGGGGTGCCCGGGCGCTTGGAGTACTGGAAGGTGAAGGCCTGCGCGAAGCGGGACTCGCGGACCGTGTGCAGGGTCTGCTCGAAGTCCTCCTCGGTCTCGCCCGGGAAGCCGACGATGATGTCCGTGGAGATGGCGGCGTCCGGCATCGCGGCGCGCACCTTCTCGATGATGCCGAGGAAGCGCTCCTGGCGGTACGAGCGGCGCATCGCCTTGAGGACCGTGTCCGAGCCGGACTGCAGCGGCATGTGCAGCTGCGGCATCACGTTCGGGGTCTCGGCCATGGCGGCGATGACGTCATCGGTGAAGTCGCGGGGGTGCGGCGAGGTGAACCGGACCCGCTCCAGGCCCTCGATCTTCCCGCAGGCACGCAGCAGCTTGCTGAACGCCTCGCGGTCGCCGATGTCGGAGCCGTACGCGTTGACGTTCTGGCCGAGCAGGGTGATCTCGGAGACCCCCTCGCCGACCAGGGCCTCGATCTCGGCGAGGATGTCGCCGGGGCGGCGGTCCTTCTCCTTGCCGCGCAGGGCCGGGACGATGCAGAAGGTGCAGGTGTTGTTGCAGCCCACGGAGATCGAGACCCAGGCCGCGTACGCGCTCTCGCGGCGGGTGGGCAGCGTGGAGGGGAACGCCTCCAGCGACTCGGCGATCTCGACCTGGGCCTCCTCCTGGACGCGGGCCCGCTCCAGGAGCACCGGCAGCTTGCCGATGTTGTGCGTCCCGAAGACCACGTCGACCCAGGGGGCCTTCTTGACGATGGTGTCACGGTCCTTCTGGGCCAGGCAGCCGCCGACGGCGATCTGCATCCCGGGCCGCGCGGCCTTCTTGGGCGCGAGCTGGCCGAGGTTGCCGTAGAGCCGGTTGTCGGCGTTCTCCCGCACCGCACAGGTGTTGAAGACGACGACGTCGGCCCCGTCGGCGCCCTGCGGCGCGGGAACGTATCCGGCGTCCTCCAGCAGGCCCGACAGCCGCTCGGAGTCGTGGACGTTCATCTGGCAACCGTAGGTAACTACTTTGTAGTCGCGTGGGCGTTCCGTCATGGAGAAGATCAATCCTGGTCGGTCGGTCGGCGCGTTCGCTACCGCCACGCTCGGTGAACGGCTGGTACGTCAGTCTACGTCCCGGAGTCACCTGCGACCGATCCGTCTCCCGGGCCTGCGGGACGGCCCCGTGGAGAAGGTCACCGCCGGCCCGCTCACGGCGAAGCCGGATCTCAGGCGCCCCGTGAAAGCAAGCTTACAAATGCGGTCGACGCCGGGGCTGCCGCCCACTGGAGCGCCAGGCCCGCATCACGGGCGGTGGCCGCCGCGACTTCGGCAGTGCGGGGCGGGGCGGAGAAGGCCCCCGAGGGCGTGCGGAGCCGGGTTCGGCCCGGCTCCTGAGGCCGAGAGCGCCTTGTCACTACCGCCAAGGCGGGGCGGCGAGGCGGCGGACTGGCCGTCGCACGGCGGTGCTGCGACAGGTGAAAACCAGATGCCGCATACGGGGGATGCGGCATCGGGCGTGGACACACCGTTACGGGCACGCACCCGGTCGGGCCTGTCGCACTTCCCCAAATGGGGTGGGCCACTTCCCGAAATGGGTGGGCCACTTCCCGAAATGGGTGGGCCACGTCGGCCGACCTGGAGCAGCGCCCTCGCTGACCGGCTCAGGTTCCGGCTCCGGGTCCGGGTTCGGGTTCGGACCCGGAGCCGGATCCGAACCCGGAGCCGGAACCTGAGCCGGAGCCGGAGCCGGACCGAGTCACGATCGAGCTTCCGGGATCAGCCGCCGGGAGGACGGATCCAGCAGTCCGGTGCGCGTCACGCGTGAGCAACGGGCGAACGAACGGGAGGGGCGGGCGACGCCGACGTCAAACCCGAGGAGGCCTCACCGCCCACCGCTCAGGAGCGTACGCGCGTCCTCATCCAGCCCTACAACAGGGTCTAGGACCTGTCCGGCCAGCCAGGCAGTTGCTGGCGCTGACACCTCACCCACCCACAGGAGATGTCCCGACGCACCGCAGACACAGACGCCGCCCAGACCTCATGCGCCAGCCCGGCCCCTGCCCCTCCGTCTCCACCACCACGCTTGGATCACCGACGACCAGGAAGCCAACCGCCGCTTCTACGAGGACGCGATCGGCCTGCCTCTGATGGCCACGTGGACCGAGCGCGAGGCGATGGCCGGCGTCGAGCGCGCCTACAGTCACACTCTCTACGGCCTGGCCGACGGCAGCGCGCTCGCCTACTCCCAGTTCGCCGACCCCAAGGACCAGGAGGAATTCAGGACCAGCATCAACTCAACTCACCTGCGTCACTTAGCCTCCAAGGTCAAGGCAGGTGCCCAAGAAGCCAACCGCGGCGGCGCGTACGTCACGCCGACCAGCAGGACCTTTCCACCGGCCCCGGCTGACGGTTGCCGCCTCTCACGGTGCGGGCGGACGCCTGGTGCCGCCGCCGCTGCCGTTCAGCGGGATCAGCGTCTCCAGGTGGGCGCCCTTGACCCAGGAGCCCAACAGGTCGCGGTGCAGGGCCACGATGTCCTGGCGCACCGCCAGGCCGAGGGCGTCCTTGGTGAAGGTGCGGCAGGTGGTGACGAACAGGGCGACGTCCGCGCCGTGCTCAAGGCGGGCGGTGCCGACGAACTTCTGCATGTCCTGCGAGGACACGCTGCGGTGCGGCGCGTACTTCTTGCACTGGACCACGAGTTTGCGGCCGTCGGGGAGACAGCCGATGACATCGGCGCCCAGGTCGCCGCTCTTGCCGCTGACAACGACCTTCGTGCAGCCGTCCCGTCGGCACAGACCGGCGATGTACCTCTCGAAGTCCTGCCAGGAGAGCGCGTCGACCTCCGCCATCGACAACTCCCGCGCCTTGGCTTCCTCCTGCTCCCGCCACTGCCGGTCCTCGCCGACCGCGCGCCGGTGCGCGCGCAGGAGAAACCAGCTGGCCCCGCCCACAACGGAGACAGCGAGCACCGTCACCAGGACGGGCCACACTGCCGCCCAGTTCCCGGCCGTCCACGCCGCGGCGACGACCGCCACCGCAGTCCCTGCGCCCTGCAACTGCCTGCGCGTGCGCTTCCTCATTCGCCGGCGCCGTCGTCGTGCCGCCATCGCTCCCCCACTCACCACGCCCGTGATCCGCAGTGTGAGAGCCCTGCCCGGCCCCGGCAAGAGGGCCTGGGCCCCGGAGCCGGTCATCTGGGAGCCCAAGGCTCGCGCCAGGCTGAGCGCTCACCCGTGCCGGCGCGCCGCGCCCGGTTGCATCCAGCCAAGTTCAGGAAGCCGCCATACCGACACCTGCCATCGAGCCGGACTACACAGTGCAGTCATCCGGCTACCGCACCGAATGGGGGGCTCGCTTGCCGCGTAAGGACGACATCGTGACGCCCGACGCCTCGGGCACCCCGTACGCCCCAGCTGTGACGCCCGCCGCCCTGCCGATCACGCCGTCCGCGCTCTGCTCCTTCCGGGCAGCGCGCGCGGCTACCGTACTCTGCCCGCGTGGACGGTACGGATGAATGCACGGGTGAGTTGAGGAGTCTTCCCGACTGGCGGGTGCTCGTCGTCGGGGGCGCGTCGGGGATGGGGAAGACCGGTGTCGGACGGGCATTGGCACGACGGTACGACGTCCCCGTCGTGGAGGTCGACGACATCGTGGAGGCCCTCCTTGCGGTGACACTGCCCGAGCATCTGCCGGAGGTCCACTTCTGGCGCACTCACCCGCAGGCCACCCGCCAGGCGCCCGAGTCGGTGGTCGAGCGGCAGATCGCGATCGCCGAGGCGCTGGCGCCGGCGATCGAGGCGGTGGTGGCCAACCATGTGGGCACCGACACCCCGGTGATCCTGGAAGGGGACTACGTCCTGCCCAGACCGGCGACGCCCAAAGGTCCGGTCCGGTCCGTCTTCCTCCACGAGGACGACGAGGGGCAGGTGACGGCCAACTACCTGCGCCGGGAGCCGGAGGCCGGACCACAGCGCCATCGCGCACGCGTCAGCGTGCTGTACGGCCGGTGGCTCGCCGCACAGGCGCGGGCGGCCGACATCCCGGTCGTCGCTCCGCGTCCGTGGGAGGACCTGGCCAGCCGTGTCGCCGAGACGGTGGAGGGGGCCTCTACCGAAATCGTGGCGTCAACCCGAATCACCGCTGCTCAGAGCCTCCCGAAGAGCCCGGCGGCTTGATCGGTCTGAAGGTGACGGGCATGAGGCGGACGTAGAGCTGGAACCGGCCTTCCAACGGGCGGGACACCAACGGCCCTGTATCGCCTGCTCCCGACGGCGCAACCCCCGGCGCTACCTGCCGAGTTCCCGTCCGCTTCGGGAGACGCGCGACTACCTTCTCGACAGGCCTCCGAGACCGAGCCGTGCCGCGATCGGCAGGTGGTCGCTGGGCGTCCTACGGGCTGGACGAAGGCGCGCGGTGGGCCGAGCCTGCCGTCTCGCGCACTGGGCGATGAACTTGGCCGGCCGGAATCTTGCGGCCCGTTCCCGTGCCAGGTCGGCTTCCATCCGGTCCCGTTGGTCGCACGCCCGGATCGCGCTTTGTTCGTGCCGAGGAGTGTGGTGCGTGAGGACAGCGTCATGAGTTCGGTCATGAGTTCGGTCACGTCGCGCACGGTCCAACCGGGGCAGAGGGAGGCTGCCTGCCACGCAAGGTCATCGAAATCGGCGAAGAAGTCGGCGAGCATGGGGCGGGGAGGCGGCCGGGACGGTCCGGGGTGGGCAGCACCGTCCCACGATGAGGGACATTTCGCGGCCCTGCCGGCCGGTACCGCGGAACGTCGCCTCCGCAGCCCGGGGTTGACGAGCCGCAGCGAAGCGGGCGAGGGACAGGTCACAGCCAGACACCGCCCCACCCGTGCCCACCCCGCACCACTGCGGGCGCACGCTCCAGGGAGCAGTCACCACGGCCGATACGACGATCACTGTCGGCCCCAGCGGGAAACCTGGTCATGGCAAATGAGCCCACCCGCGGAGTCACCTTCGAGGTGTGGTCCAGCTGGGACTACGCACTGTTCGCCAACGACGCCGACAACCCCGGCGCTCCCGGGCCGCGTCGGCCGCCTTCTTCACTGTGGCGACAGCGTCCGTGCCGTTCGGGTTGTGCCGGTACCGACGACGCCCCTGCCCGGTCTCGTACGCCCTCCGCGCCTCGGCTCCGGCCTGCGCGGGCTGCCTGCGCGGACGGCTCGCCGAACGCGTCCGGCCGCCGGCCGGGGTGCTGTAGGCCGGACCGCACCGTCGGCCGGGCGAGTTCCGCACCGGTACGAGCCGGAGCAGCCTCGCTGGCGCCGGGGCACCAGGGCACCGGGGCACCGGCCCCCGTCCGGGCCGACCGTCCGTAAAGCCGGGTCCGGGTCCGGGCCCGGGTCCCAGTCCCCCGCCCACCATCGACGGGTGTAGCTGTCCCCCCGCCCGATAGGGGGGCGAAGTGGCTGGTCCGGGGCGCCACCGCGCGGCGAGAGTTGAGCCCATGAACACGCACAAGGTCCTGCTCGCGGCCCTGCTCGTCCCGCTCGGCGTCACCCTGGCCGTCGCCCCGGCCGCCTCCGCCGCCACCCCGCCCGCCCCGCCCGCCGCATCGGCCTCTGCCGGTGCCGCCGCGCCCGCCGGCCCGGAGGTAGCCGCGGCCGCCGCGTTCCGCTCCCCCGAGGCGGCCCTCGGCCGGGTGGCCCACCCGCTGCGCACCACCGAGCCCCGCGGCGGCCTGGCCGATCTCCGCCCGTTCGGCCGGATGGTCGGCGGCGCCAGGGTGGTGGGCCTGGGCGAGGCCACCCACAGCTCGCACGAGTTCTTCACCGTCAAGCACCGGATCTTGCGGTACCTGGTCGAGGAGAAGGGCTTCCGGGCCCTCGCCCTCGAAGCCCCGTGGAGCACCGGACTGCGGCTCGACGCCTACCTCACGCGCGGCGAGGGCGACCTGAAGCAGATCATGGACGAGGAGTTCCGGGGCGACTACCGGTGGTGGAACAACGCCGAGTACCGCGATCTGCTCCAGTGGATACGCGCGTACAACGTCAAGCACCCGAAGGACCCGGTCCGCTTCGTCGGCGACGACGGCGGGTTCGCCGGCGCCGAGCTGTACGACAAGGTGAGCGCCTACGCGGCCGCGGCCCGCCCCGAACTCGCCGCGCGCCTCACCGAGCTGTACCGGGGCCTGCGGCCCGCCACCGACGCCGGGACGTACGTCAACGACTACCTGTCGAAGCCGATGGCCGAACGCAAGGAGCTCGCCGAGCGGACCGGCCGGGCGGTGGACCTGCTCAAGCAGCGGCCCGGCACGGGCGCCGACGCCGACGCGCACGCCTGGGCCGTCCAGCACGCCACCGCGATCCACCAGATGACCACGCTGTACGCCTTCGACTGGGACGACCCGAAGGACATCCCCGACGCCATGCTCCACCGCGACCGCATCATGGCGGAGAACGTCGCCTGGTGGCAGCAGCGGACCGGCAACAAGATCGTGGTCGCCGCCCACAACAGCCACCTCGCCCTCAAGACCTACGACCCCGGCCACTACCCGAAGGTTCAGGGCGAGTTCCTCCGCCAGCGGTTGGGCAGCGGCTACCTGAGTGTCGGCCTCACCTTCGACCGGGGCTCTTTCAACGCCCTCGGCCACGACGGCGGCGCCCGCCGCTTCACCGTCGGCCCGGCCGCGGCCGGCACCGCCGAGCACACCCTCGACCGGGTACGGCACCGCGACTTCATGGTGGACCTGCGCAACACCCCGGCGGCAGCCCGCGCCTGGCTCGGCGCGCCGCACACCCTCAAGAACATCGGCGCCACCTACCCCGGGATCGCGGACGCCCCGCAGATCCGGCTCGCGGACTCGCACGACGTCCTGATCCACCTCCACCGGGTGGCGGCGGCCCGCATGCTCAAGTAGCACCGGACCCGCGCGGCGCGGCGGCGGCGCAGCAGGTCAGCCGGACGGTCCGACGTCCTGCCCCTCCTCCCGCTGCTTCCCCGCCCTCGCCGTGTCGTCCTTCCGGCGGACCGCCTCGCGGCCTCGGAGGACGAGGGCACATCCGCCGCTGCGGCCGCTGTCCCGGCCGCAGCGGCGACATCGCGGTCACCGGTCACGGGCAGATGCAGGACCTGGGCGCGGAACCGGGCAGCCTCGGTGGTCTGCCTCGTCGTCCGGCCTGCGCCCGTAGGCAGCACTGCTGCCAAGGTCTTGGGGAGTGGCGAAGGCGTACTCGCGGAGGACGCGGCGGCTGGGGACGATCAGGAAGTGACCAGTCCAAGACCAGTCCTTATGCGGTGGAGGTCGCCCGGGCAGTGCTGGGCGGCCGGCGGAATTCCTGAGCAATTCGACGTGGCTCGTGCCGACTTTGTGGTGAGCGAGACGACTGAACGCCTCACCAGTGGCGTGGAAGCACACTGCCTTCCGCGGTCCCGGTACGGACTGGGACCTACGAATACCACCACTTCCTCTGACCCACTTTCGGCGAGCAGGGCTCGTCGCTCCTGATGCTCACGGCGAAGTCCCGGCACAAGAAACCGGAGCACGCCCGCCGCTGCTTCAAGCCGTCCCAGAGGCGATCGCCGGGCTCACGGGCGATCGCCGAGCTCACGAGCCTGCTCGCTCCCGGCGACAGCAGCCGATGAGCCTCGTTCCTTGACAGTTCTCAGCGTTGACTGCGCCGACCTCATCCTCCTCGCAGCACCTGCCCCTTGACACCGCGCCGCCTTTTTGGCTTTTTCGACCCTCGGTCATAGTCGGCGCCATGGACTATGACGTAGTGGTGGCCGGAGGCGGCCCGGTCGGACTGATGCTGGCCTGCGAGCTCCGGCTCGGCGGCGCGCGGGTGGCCGTCCTGGAGCGCCTTACCGAAGTGAACCCGACGATCAAGGGCGGGGCGATCACCACGCCCAGTGCCGAGGCGCTCTACCGCCGGGGCATGCTGCCCGCGCTGGCCGAGGTGCAGCAGCAGGCGATGGACCGCTTCCAGACATTCATGCGCGAACGGAACGGCGGGGACGGAGGCGTTGCCGCGGGCCAGGGGATGGGAATCGTCGGGCACTTCGCCGGCATCATGCTCCGTGCCGACCTGGTCGACCGTACGGAGCCGGGCCTCGGCGACGCCGGACCCGCCGCCGAGATCGCTTTCGTCGCGCAGCAGGACATCGAACGGCTGCTCGGCGGGCGGGCGGACGAACTCGGCGTCGACGTGCGCCGGGGAGTGGAGCTGACCGGTTTCGACGCGGACGACGAGGCTGTCACCGTGCGGACCAGCCACGGGGCCATACGCGCCGGCTGGCTCGTGGGCTGCGACGGCGGCCGCAGCACGGTCCGCAAGCTCGCGGGGTTCGCCTTTCCCGGTACGGACCCGGAGATCACCTGCCACCAGGCGGTCGTGGAGATGACCGGCACCGAGGACCTGAAGGTCGGCTGGACCGCCACGGACACCGGGGTGTACGCCTACGGGCCGATGCCGGGCCGCGTCGTCACCGTGGAGTTCGACGGCCCGCCGGCCGACCGGGACGCGCCGGTCACCGCCGAGGACCTCCAGGCGCGGCTGCGCCGCGTATCCGGCGTGGACGTCACGATCACCGGGGTGCGGACCGCGACCCGCTTCACCGACCACGCCCGCCAGGTCACCGAGTACCGCAAGGGCCGGGTGCTGCTGGCGGGCGACGCGGCGCACGTGCACTCCGCGTTCGGCAGCCAGGGGCTGAGCCTGGGCATCGGGGACGCGATGAACCTCGGCTGGAAGCTCGCCGCGGTGATCGGCGGGCGGGCGCCGGAAGGGCTGCTGGACACGTACACCGCCGAGCGGCACCCGGTCGGTGCGTGGGTCCTGGACTGGACCCGGTCCCAGGTCGCGGCCATGCGCCCGGACCCGCAGTCCCGGGCCCTGCGCGAGATCGTCAGCGACCTGGCGGGGACGGTGGCGGGCACCACGTACCTCACCGCGCGGCTCAACGGCGGCGGGGTGCGGTACGCGCTGCGGGGCGAGCACCCGCTGACCGGCCGCAGCACCCCGGACCTCGAACTCACCGGCGGAGGCCGCCTCGCGGACCACCTCCACAGCGGCCGGGCGCTCCTGCTCGACCTCACCGACGACCCGGAGCTCCGGGCCCTCGCCGCGGGGTATGCCGACCGCGTCGACATCCTGACGGCCGGCTGCCCGTCCCGCCCGGACCTGGCGGCGGTCCTCGTCCGTCCGGACGGCTTCACGGCTTGGGCGGCCGACGTGGGGGCGCCGGCATCGACGGCCGGGCTGACGGAAGCGCTGGAGGAGTGGTTCGGAGTGCCGGCGGGTGCGGCGGTGACGCCGGGCTGACCCGCCGTTCTGCCGACCGACTCGAACGACGAGCTGATCCCACCTACGGCCGCCGCACCCGCCCGGTGTGGCGGCCGGCCGCCTACCGCCCCCGCGGCCACGCCCTCCGCCCGACGTTTACGGCTCCCGGCGCGCGAACCCGCGTACGTCATGGGCGCAGCGACCGCAGTCAGTCGGCGATGTCGTACACCGCCAGACGCAGCGCGTGGATGTCGATGACCAGGTCCCGCCACGGTTCGTACGACGCGTCGGGGTGGGCCGTCTCGAACTACCGAGAAGTCGCGCAGAGCAGCGTCAACCAGAGCAGCGTCACCGCGCACCGGGTCCCCGTATGGAAGCGAACCGCCTTTTCCGTGGAACTCGGGGTGAGCAGCAAGGCACCCTGTGATGATCTTCCCCGGCGCCTCTTCGGTGGTGCATCTCCTGCCGGACTCGAACGGACTGCCCCTGGCCGTCGGGATCTCGGCGCCGCCGGAGCGCACCATGGTGCTGGACGGTTCGATGTCCCGATGGGTCAGGTCCGCCCGGTGCGCGGCGGCCAAGGCGTCCGTGACACACGCCGCCGTGCACCGGGCCTTCGGCAGGGGCAGGCGTCGGCCCCACCCCGACACGCACATCGCCGTCTACGCGGCCGGGGTGAGTTCGGCGCGGCCGAAGAGCAGGGCGTAACCGGTGGGGAGCTGGTGGAGGATGCGGGTGGTCAGGTCGGGGCCGGCGTAGGCGGCGACGGCGGAGAAGACGGAGCCGGTGTCCCAGCGGGTGGTGGCCAGGGAGGCGCCGGTGCGGGTGGCCAGGTCTTTGACGAAGGCCCAGCCGGTCAGCGGCTGACGGTCGGGGATCTGCACGGTCAGCACGCGTGCGGCTTCCAGGGGCAGGCAGCCTGCCAGGTCGACGCGTTCGTCGCCGGTGAGCTGACGCCCCAGTCCGGCAAGAACCAGACGGACGGCTTCGTCGGCTCTTTCACGGGTGGGGTAGGCGCCCTGGTAGCGGACCTTGTCCAGCATCTGCTCGTATGCCGTTCCGTGCAGCTGCTGGGGCGGTGCGTGCCGGTCGGAGAGCACTGGGGTGATCGCCTTTCTCGCTGTGGCCGGTGTTCGGGCACCGGCGTGCGGGTTGGTCAGGTGAGCTGGGGACGGCCGAAGAGCAGGTCGAAGCCGGCCGGGAGCTGGAGCAGGATCTGGCCCAGCAGGTTCTCGCCGACGGCGTCGGCGACGGTGGACAGCACGGCGCTGACGTCCCAGGCCGCGGTCTGCTCGGTGGCGCCGTCGATCCACGCGGCGGTCGCGCGGACGAACCGCTCCGGAGACAGCGGTTCGGCGCTCTGCAGCGGGTTGAGCAGGATCAGGGCGAACGTCTCAGGCAGGCGCGCCGCCAGCTGGGCGCGGACATCGCCGACCAGGTGTGCGCCGAGGAGGGCGAGCACTACACGGGCCGCGCGCTCGGCTTCCTCCGGAGTGCCGTACTCGCCGCGTTCCTCGACCTGGCCGAGGAACGCTTCGCATCGCAGAGTCATCTCAGCCCTCACCCCAGTTTCTTCGGACTGCTGACGGGGGGTGCGGAGAGCGGGGTGAGGGGGAGATCAGGCGCCCGCCCTCCGCACCCGTCCGGCCGGTGTCAGCCGGAGACCTCCTTGCGGCCGGATCCGGTGCCGATGGAGATCTTGCGGGCCTTGGCGCGCTCGGCGATCGGAATGCGCAGGGTGAGCACGCCCGCGTCGTAGTCGGCCTGGATGTGCTCGGTGTCGAGGGTGTCGGCGAGCACGATCTGGCGGGAGAAGACGCCCAGCGGCCGTTCGGACAGCTCCGTCCGTACGTCGTCGGCCTGCGCCGTCGGCCGCCGCTCAGCCTTGACGGTCAGCGTGTTGCGCTCGATGTCGATGTCGATCGCGTCCGCGGTGACGCCCGGAAGGTCGAAGGCCATCACGAACTGGTCGTCCTGACGGTAGGCGTCCATCGGTATCGCCGACGGCCGGGTCCAGGTGCCCGGGCCTGTCAGCTGCTGTGCCAGCCGGTCCAGCTCACGGAAGGAAGCAGTGCGCATCAACATCGTGAAACACCTCCAGCGGATTCAGGCCGTTACTGCCAATGCGCCTCACGCACACCGTTGTAACATGTCGTCCAATGGATGACAAACATGATGTCGTCTTCACGATGACAGCCCGAGGGAGGTGCCCGTGACCGCAGCCGACCAGCCGTCCGCCACCAGCACGAACGCCCACAGCCCGGCGTCGTTCCTCGCCGCCGCGGCGGCCCTCAGCGCCATAGACGACGCCCTGCGCGACGCCCAGCAAGAGTCCCCGGACACTCCCGAAGCCCCCGGTCCGGAACCGGAGCAGGCACTGGCCTCCCTGATGTTGCTGCGGCAGGTGCGCGAGCAGCTGGCCGGATGGGAGACCGGCCTGATCGAAACAGCCCGAGACGCGGGAGCCAGCTGGGCGGACCTCGCCCATCCCCTCGGTGTCGCCAGCCGCCAGGCGGCCGAGCGCCGCTATCTGCGCGGCCGTCCCGGCCCGGCCGGGACCACCGGCGAGCAACGCGTGTCAGCCACCCGCCAGGCCCGGGCCGCCGAACGCACAACCGCCGCCCGGGCCCGCGCCAACGCCGCCGACCTGCGCCGCCTCGCCGGCCAGATCACCGCCCTCACCGACCTCCCCCCGGCCGCCCGCCACCCGCTCGGCGAGCTCCACGCGGCCCTCGCCCAGGACGACCCCCGCTGCCTCATCGCCCCCCTGGCCGCTGCCCGCCCCCACCTGGCCGCCGCTCACCCCGACCTCGCCGCCCGTATCGACACCCTCACGCCCCCTGAGTCCTAGCCGGGCCCGGCCCGGCGGCCTGCGGGTGCGAATCGGCGGCCTGAGCAGCCGATGCCGTTGGTTCCGCATGCATCCGGTGGGATGCGGAAACGTCGTTTCCGACACCAGCGCGCTGCCTCGCCCGCGTGCGGAGGGTGCCGGGTGTGCGGGTCGTCGAGTCCGGTCAGTTTGCACCTGGTCAAGCGCCCGGAATGAGACCGCCGCACACGGCGCGATCGTAGAGCCGCCGGGCCCACTCGTTGGCACCGGGACCGGGATCGTCGGTCAGGACAGGGTTCGGGCCGGTCTCGATGCGGTGCAGCAGCGTCCAGGCAGCGCCGTAGCAGTCGTCCGGGCCGAAGCAGGCGACGAGGGCCCGCGCCTCTTCGCCCGTGACGGGCTCGGGAATGGCCTTGAGTTGCCTGACCCGCCTGTCGATCTCTTCCTCGCTCGCGTCCCAGTCAGGCAGCGGGCCATCGGCGACAAACACCCGTACTTCGGCTCTCATCAGCACATGATCAGCTGCCATCGCCGTCCGGGACAAACCTCTCGCTGGGGAGAACTTGTGGTTTCGGACCGGCCCTGCGGGCCGTCCCGGCACCGTCGTGGACAGATCCGGCGGCCTGACCCTCACCCGCCCCTCCCTTTCCCGGTACCGGGCTGGCAGGATCCCGCCCATGGTCTCCGTACTCCCCCGTTCCGGCCGCCGCCGGGCGCTCCTCGCGGTTGCCGCGGTGCTGGCCGTACTCGGCCTGCTGCTGTGGTGGCTGCTGCCCTCCGGGCCGCCCGAGCCCGGCGGGCGGTTCACGCTGTCCACCGGCGTGCGCTCCGGGGTGTACGCGCGCTACGGGGAGCTCCTGAAGCAGGATCTGCGCCGGGACCTGCCGAGGGTGGACGTACGGCTGATGAACAGCGCGGGGTCGCTGGACAATCTGGAGCACCTGGCGACCGGCAAGGCACAGTTCGCGATCGCTACCGCGGACGCGGTGGCCGAGCAGCAGCGTCTCCATCCGCGGCAGGCGGCCGGACTGCGGGCCTGCGCGCGGCTGTACGACGACTACCTGCAACTGATCGTCCCCGCGGACTCGCCGGTCGGCTCGGCCAAGGACCTCGGGAAGCTGCGCGTCGGGGTGGGGGCGGACGGCTCCGGCGTCCAGCTGACCACCCGGCGGCTGGTCGCGGCGGCCGGGCTGGACTTCGACCGCGACATCGAGGCGGTGCGGGTCGGCATCGACCGGATGCCGAAGCTGCTGGAGGAGGGGAAGCTGGACGCCTTCTTCTGGTCGGGCGGGCTGCCGACCTCGGCCGTGCAGCAGGTGGCCCGGCGGATGCCGATACGGCTCGTCCAGCTCGGGGACCTGATTCCGGCGCTGCACCGGCAGGGCGGGCGGAGCCGGCACTACCGGGCGGCCGTGATGCCGGCCGACGCCTATCCGCTGGTCCAGAAGGGGCAGGCGGTCAGGACGATCGCGGTCGCGAATCTCCTGGTGACCACCGACCGGCAGGACCCGGTACGGACGGAGGCGATCACCCGGACCGTCATACGCAGCCGGGACCGGATCGGTACCGAGGTGCACGCCGCGCAGAAGGTGGATCTGCGGACCGCGGTGTTCACCGATCCGCTGCCGCTGCACGAGGGCGCGCGGCGTTATTACGTGTCGGAGAAGCCGTAGCGGGCGGCCCCAGGGTGCCCGAAAGGGCCGGGGCGTGCGCGGGCTTCCGTGCACGCCCCGGCGCGCGTCACGCCTTGGGCGCCCGCGGGGTGCGCGGTGCCTTGGGGGCGCGGGAGGGACGCCGGGACGGACGGCCGCCGCCCGCCGCTCCGGTGCCGCCGCCCGCCGAGCCGCCGCCGGAACCGCCGCGGCGCGGACGCCGCCGCCCGCCGCCGCCCGTGGACTTCGGCCGCTCCTGCTGCACGGGGACGGCGATCACGACCGGCTGGCCGGACGGCGCCTGCGCACCCGTGATCCGTATGAGTTCGCTGTCGCCGGGCCGGACCCGGGCCGTACCGGGGGTGATCTTCGCCCGGGACATCAGCCGGGTCATGTCCCGGCGCTGGCCGGGCGTGACCAGGGTGACGACGGTGCCCGACTCGCCGGCCCGCGCGGTACGGCCGCCGCGGTGCAGGTAGTCCTTGGCCTCGGTCGGCGGGTCGACGTTGACCACGAGGTCGAGGCCGTCGATGTGGATGCCGCGGGCGGCGACGTTGGTCGCGATCAGCGCGGTGGCCTGGCCGGTGCGGAACTGCTCCAGAGTGCGGGTGCGCTGCGGCTGGGACTTGCCGCCGTGCAGCGCCGCGGCCCGTACGCCCTGCGACAGCAGGTGCTTGGTGAGCCGGTCGGCGCCGCGCTTGGTGTCCACGAACATGATCACGCGGCCGTCGCGGGCGGCGATCTCGGTCGTGGTGGCCCGCTTGTCGGTGTCGTCCACGTACAGGACGTGGTGCTCCATGGTGGTGACCGTCGCGGCCGACGGGTCCACGGAGTGGGTGACCGGGTCGGTCAGGAAGCGGCGCACGAGCTTGTCGACGTTGCGGTCCAGCGTCGCGGAGAACAGCATCCGCTGGCCGTCCGGGTCCACCTTCTCCATCAGGCGGGTGACCTGCGGCAGGAAGCCCATGTCGGTCATCTGGTCGGCCTCGTCGAGGACGGTGATGGCGACCTGGTCGAGCTTGCAGGCGCGGCGGTCCAGCAGGTCGGCGAGCCGGCCCGGGGTGGCGACCAGGATCTCGGCGCCCTTGCGCAGCGCGTCGACCTGGCGGTTGATCGAGGTGCCGCCGACGACCGTGGTCGTGCGCAGGCCGACCGCGGTGGCGTACGGGGCGAGCGCCTGAGTGACCTGGGTGGCCAGCTCACGGGTGGGCACGAGCACCATCGCGAGGGGGCTCTTGCTCTCGGCACGGCGTCCCGCCGTACGGCTGAGCATCGCCAGCCCGAAGGCCAGGGTCTTGCCGGAGCCGGTCCGGCCGCGGCCGAGGACGTCCCGGCCCGCGAGGGTGGCGGGCAGCGTCGCGGCCTGGATGGGGAACGGCTCGGTGACGCCCTGCGCGCGCAGCGCGGTGAGAAGGGCCGGTGCCAGCGGCAGCTCGTCGAAGGAGACGGCGGGCGGCTGGGGGGCCGTCCGCGGGGACGGCTGGGATGCGGCGCTCTGTCGCGGTGCGGTCGCTCGGGTCACTGAAAGCCCTTCTGTGGCGGGGAGGCCGAGCGCGTACGGCACGGTGCCGTGCGGTCTCGGGCCGCATGGGTACGGGACGTACGCATACGGGTCGTGCGGCTGCGGTGCGCTCGCGCGACGACGTTCGGTGCGGACGGCGAGCCGTGCGGGGGGCGTACGGCGGTGGGCCGTACGGATACGGACGGGGCCCGCACCGGCCGGTGCGGGCCCCGTCCGCTGACGTGCGGTGCGTCAGGCGGGGATGATGTTCTCCGCCTGCGGGCCCTTCGGGCCCTGGGTCACGTCGAAGCTGACCTTCTGGCCCTCCAGGAGCTCACGGAAGCCCTGCGCCTGGATGTTCGAGTAGTGGGCGAAGACGTCGGGGCCGCCGCCGTCCTGCTCGATGAAGCCGAAGCCCTTTTCCGCGTTGAACCACTTCACGGTGCCGGTGGCCATGTTTTTCTCCTTCTAGGGGCAAACCGGAGACCGCACTGCACGGCCTCCCTGTCGCCGAGATGATCGCCCCACACCGGAGAAAGGTCCGGAAAACAAGGAACGCCCGGGGCTTCCAGCCTCCGGGCGCGCACAAAGTTCATGGGTACCACAACTGCAACACCGTCAACGGTAACACACCTTCACGGTCCTGGCAGGGCCGTCCGGGACCGGGCCGGGCCCACGCGGTCACGGACGGTCACGGTGCGTTGCGCGGCACCACCACGGTCACCCGCAGCCCGTGCGGCCGGTGCGGCGCGAAGGAGAGCGTGGCGCCGCCGCCGGCGAGCAGCGCACGGGTGATCGACAGGCCCAGCCCGGAGCCGGAGACGTTCTGGTGGCGGCCGCTGCGCCAGAAGCGGTCGCCGATCCGGGCCAGTTCGTCCTCGGTGAGGCCGGGGCCGTGATCGCAGACGGTGATCCGTACGGTCTCGCCGTCCGGCGCCACCCCGACGGTGACCCGTTCCCCGGCGGGGGTGAACTTCAGGGCGTTGTCGATCAGGGCGTCCAGGGCGCTGGACAGGGCGACCGGGTCCGCCCAGCCCGTCACGGCCCGCTGGCCCTCGTAGGACAGCAGCACCCCTTCGTCGTCGGCCAGCGGGCGCCAGGAGCCGACCCGCTCGGCGGCGAGCGCGGCGATGTCGGTGAGCTGGAGGTCGGCGGCGGCGTGCTCGGCCAGCGCCAGGCCCAGGAGGTCGTCCAGGACCCGGGCCAGGCGCTTGCCCTCCGTCCGGACGGAGGCGATCTCCTCGTTGCCGTCGGGAAGTTCCAGGGCGAGCAGTTCGATGCGCAGCAGCAGTGCGGAGAGCGGGTTGCGCAGTTGGTGCGAGGCGTCGGCGACAAAGGCTCGCTGCTGTTCCAGCACCTCCTCGACGTTGTCGGCCATCTCGTTGAACGAACGGGCCAGGCGGCGGAGTTCCGGCGGCCCGGAAGCGGCCGCGACCCGGGACTTCATCCGGCCGGTGGCGATGTCGTGGCTCGCGGCGTCCAGGACGCGCACCGGGCGCAGCACCCAGCCGGTGAGCCGGAAGGCGGCGCCCACCGCGACGAGCATGGCCGCGCACTCCCCCGCTCCGATCAGCAGCCACCCGTGCAGGACGCGGGAGCGCATCCGCCCGGTGGGCGAGTCGGTGACGACGACGGCGACCACGTCGCCGTCCCGGACGACGGGCGAGGCGACGGGGATCCGGCCGTCGTCGTCCCAGGGCCAGATCTGGTGGGGGTCGTGGCTGCGGCGGCCCGCCAGGGCCTCGCTGAAGGCCCGCGCGCCTTCCCCTTTCTCCGGTACGCGCCAGTCGGCGGGGGCCGCCGCCATGGGCGTACCGTCGCGGAAGAACACGCCGGCGCGGATGCCGTACAGCTCGTGGTAGCGCCTGAGTTCGGCGCTCAGCGTGGTCTGCCGCTCGTCCTCGTCGGGGGTCTTGCCGGCGCCCGGGCGGGCGGTGACGTACTGGGCGAGGGAGGCGAAGCGCGCCGCGTCGTCGATCCGGTCGACGACCACCCGCTGCTGTTCGACGCCCGCGGTGATGCCGGCGAGCGGGAAGCCGAGCGCGAGCAGCACCCCGGCCAGCAGGACGATCAGGAGCGGGAGGAGTCGGGTGCGCACGGTGCGGGCCGCCGGCCGTCAGGAGGCCGGGCCGGCCGGTGACACGGCGGCGGGCGGCGCCACGAGCCGGTAGCCGACCCCGCGCACGGTCTCGATCAGCGCGGGCATCCGCAGCTTGGCGCGCAGCGACGCGATGTGCACTTCCAGGGTCCGGCCGGTCCCCTCCCAGCTGGTGCGCCACACCTCGCTGATGATCTGTTCGCGGCGGAAGACGACGCCCGGCCGCTGCGCGAGCAGGGCGAGCAGGTCGAACTCCTTGCGGGTCAGGGGTACGGCGGTGCCGCCCACGGACACCTGCCGGGTGGACAGTTCGATGGTGACGGCGCCGAGCCGCAGGTCGCCGGGCGGGGCGCCCTCCTGGGCGGGCGGCTCCCCGGAGGCGGCGGGTGTGGCGGCGCGGCGGCGGCTGACGGCATGGATACGGGCGAGCAGTTCGCCGGTGTCGTAGGGCTTGACCACGTAGTCGTCGGCGCCGAGGTTCAGGCCGTGGATACGGGAGCGGACGTCCGCCCGCGCGGTCACCATGATCACCGGGCTGCCGCACAGCCGCCGGATCCGGCCACAGACCTCGAAGCCGTCCTGGTCGGGCAGGCCGAGGTCGAGCAGGACCACGCCGAAGGGCTCCCGGTCGCCGGGCAGCAGGGCCTGCAGCGCCTCCTCGCCGTTGCGGGCGTGGGTGACGTCGAAGCCGTGCCGGGACAGCACGGCGGACAGGGCGGCCGCGACATGGTCGTCGTCCTCCACGAGCAGCAGCCGCACCGGCCCCCTCCTCACGTTGTGTGCCCGGCCGCGCATACCTGGACGCGCGGGTGCATAGGTGTACACCCGTACGCGGGCGCGTACGGATCGCGGGCCGTCCACGAAGCGGCCAAAAGGCATCTACGGCGATGGACGGCACGCACGTCAAGGGGGTATTCCCGGAGGGCCGGTTCCGTTATGCAGCCGGTACACCGGGGCGCCGGTCCGCGCGCCCCGTGCACGCCGCGTGTCCCTTCGCGGCCGTATCGTTATGCTCAAATCCCGCTCAGATGTAATGACGCTGGTCGCAGGGCGTTACTAGGGTCCTCCCCAACCGAGGAGGACGGAGCTGTACGCCGATGAGCGAAGTATCGGTGACCAAGAGCGACAAGGGGCCCGCGCCGGCGGGCGACCCGCTGGTCGTGCTGGACAACGTGAACAAGCACTTCGGCGCGCTGCACGTACTCCAGGACATCGACCTGACCATCCGGCGCGGTGAGGTGGTCGTGGTGATCGGGCCCTCCGGGTCCGGCAAATCGACGTTGTGCCGCACGATCAACCGGCTGGAGACCGTGGACTCCGGCGCCATCACGATCGACGGCAAGCCGCTGCCCCAGGAGGGGCGCGAGCTGGCCCGGCTCCGTGCCGACGTGGGCATGGTCTTCCAGTCCTTCAACCTCTTCGCGCACAAGACGGTGCTGGAGAACGTGATGCTGGGCCAGACCAAGGTCCGCCGGACGGACAAGAAGGCGGCCGAGGAGAAGGCCCGGACCCTGCTGGACCGGGTGGGAGTCGGCACTCAAGCGGACAAGTACCCCGCCCAGCTGTCCGGCGGGCAGCAGCAGCGGGTGGCCATCGCCCGGGCCCTGGCGATGGACCCCAAGGTCATGCTTTTCGACGAGCCGACCTCCGCACTCGACCCGGAGATGATCAACGAGGTGCTGGAGGTCATGCAGCAGCTCGCCCGGGACGGCATGACGATGGTCGTGGTCACGCACGAGATGGGCTTCGCCCGCTCGGCGGCCAACCGCGTGGTCTTCATGGCGGACGGCCGGATCGTCGAAGAGGCCGAGCCGAACCAGTTCTTCAACAACCCGCGCAGCGACCGGGCCAAGGACTTCCTTTCGAAGATCCTCCACCACTGACCGTGCGGCCGGTCATCATGATTGCCAACTTCCGCTGAACCGAAGGATGTTCACCATGAGGATTCGTAAGACGGCCGCGGCGGGTGCGGTGGTGCTCGCGCTGACGGCGACGGCGACCGCATGTGGCGGCGAGTCGGGCACGGCCGGCGACAAGGCGTCCGGCGGGGAGGTCTACAGCGGGACGTACCCGGTCAACGACAAGGCGAACGTGAACTCGCCGGCCTGGAAGAAGGCCAAGCAGGCCGGGAAGATCACCATCGGCGCCAAGGCCGACCAGCCCTACCTCGGCTTCCAGGACACCACCGGCAAGCGGACCGGCTTCGACATCGAGATCGCCAAGATGATCGCCGCCGACCTGGGCTTCTCCGAGAAGCAGATCGAGTTCAAGACGGTCGACTCCAACGTCCGCGAGACCGCGATCTCCAAGGGCCAGGTCGACTACTACGTCGGCACGTACACGATCAACGAGGAGCGCAAGAAGCAGATCGACTTCGCGGGCCCGTACTACACCGCGGGCGCGGATCTCCTGGTGCGCCGGGACGACAAGTCCATCACCGGCCCGGAAACCGTCAAGGGCAAGAAGGTCTGCTCGATCGTCGGGTCCACCCCGCTGCAGGAGATCAAGAAGCCGAAGTACGGCGCGCAGACCACCGAGCTGGCCAAGTACTCGCTGTGCGTCAAGCAGCTGCTCGACGGCCAGGTGGACGCGGTCACCACGGACGACGCGATCCTCAAGGGGTACGCGGCCGAGCGGCCCAAGAAGCTGCGGGTCGTCGGCAAGCCGTTCACCAAGGAGCCGTACGGCGTCGGCCTGATGAAGGGCGACAAGGCGCTGCGTGACGCGATCACCGACGCGCTGGAGAAGCACATCAAGAACGGCGACTACAAGAAGGCCTACGAAGGCACCCTCGGCAAGTCCGGGACCAGCTTCGTCGCGCCGGAGACGCCGCTGCCGCGCGACTGACCCGGGTCGCGCACCCGCCGTCCGCCGCCGCACGCCCCGTACGCCGCTTCGGCGGGCGTGCGGGGCGTGGGTGCCTGAGGATCCACGCGCCGGGACGCCCGTGCGCACGCCGTCGCGGGCCGCGCCCGCGCTCCCGGCCGTACACCGGTACGCCGCCCGTACAACCGGTACGCCGCGCACGCAAGCGCCCGCACGCCGGGCCGTGCTCCCGTACCCCGCGCGCCGCGCACGCCCCGCACCGGGCCGTCCACCCGTCCGCCGCTGACCTGACCGCTACCGCGGAGAACCCATGAACGTACTCCTCGACTATCTTCCCGAGTTCCGCACCGGGTTCCTCGGAACCGTGTCGCTCACCGCGGCCAGCGGGGCGCTCGCCATCCTGCTGGGCCTCCTCATCGCCGGTTTCCGGGTCTCGCCGGTGCCCCCGCTGCGCGCCTTCGGGACGGCCTGGGTGACGCTGCTGCGCAACACCCCGCTCACCCTGCTGTTCCTGGTCGCCTTCTTCGTCGTCCCGCAGATCTTCTTCCCGGGCATCAGCCCGTTCGTGCTCGCGACGCTGGCCCTGGGCTTCTACACGTCCTCGTTCATCTGCGAGGCCGTCCGCTCGGGCATCAACACCGTGCCGCTGGGCCAGGCGGAGGCCGCCCGCAGCATCGGGATGACCTTCGTCCAGACGCTGCGGATCATCGTCCTGCCGCAGGCCACCCGCACCGTGCTCCCGCCGCTGAGCAGCATCCTGATCGCGCTCACCAAGAACTCGGCCATCGCGGGTGCCTTCAGCAACACGGAGCTGTTCAACGTCTCCAAGCTCCTGAACGACCAGGGCCGGCCGATCGGCTGGATCTTCCTCTGGATCGCCCTCGCCTACTTGATCATCACGTTCGCCATCAGCGGCATCTTCCGGCTGCTCGAACGCCGCCTGGAGGTGGCCCGATGACCAGCGTCCTCTACGACGCCCCGGGGCCCAAGGCCAAGGTCCGCAACCGCGTCTACACCGTCGTCGGCGCGCTCGCCGTCCTCGGCCTGCTCCTCTTCGCCGTGCTGCGGCTGGCCGCCAAGGGTCAGTTCGAGCCGGAGATGTGGAACATCTTCAACAACGCCGGCGTGCGGACCAACATCCGCAACGGCGTCCTGACGACCCTCCAGGTCTTCGCGGTCGCCGCGGTGCTCTCCCTCGCGCTCGGCGTGCTGCTCGCCGTCGCCCGGCTCTCCGACCACAAGCCGGTGCTCTGGCTGGCGACCGGGTTCATCGAGCTGTTCCGCGCCGTCCCGCTGCTGATCACGATCTACGCCCTGTGGGTGATCCTGCTCTCCTACAAGGAGGAGCTGGGCCTGACCGGCGACTCCCCGCAGTTCTGGGCCCTGGTCGTGGGCCTGACCGTCTACAACGGCTCGGTGCAGGCGGAGGTGCTGCGGGCCGGCATCAACGCGGTGCCCCGGGGGCAGCGCGAGGCGGCCTACGCGCTCGGCATGAGCAAGACGCAGGTCATGACGACGGTGCTGATGCCGCAGGCCGTCCGGGCGATGCTGCCGACGATCATCAGCCAGCTGGTGGTGACCCTCAAGGACACCTCGCTCGGTTACGTGATCACCTTCGAGGAGCTGCTGTACACGATCCAGCAGATGGCCAGCACCATCGTCGTCAACGACGAGAACCCGTACGTGCCGATGATCATCGTGGCCGGCGCGATCTACGTGGCGATGTGTCTGGCGCTGTCCGGGCTGGCCAACTGGATCGAGCGGCGCGGCCGGCGGGCCAAGACCGGCATCGCGATGGCCGGGGCGGGCGAGCCGGTCACCGCGTCGGACGCGCTGGAAGGAGCCGACGGCACACCCGGCGGCCCGGTCGACACCCGGCGGCCGCCGGACTTGGGCGGCGGGGGCGGCTACACGCCCTGACGGTGTGACACCGTGAACGGGGGCAGTGCCGCGTGCGCCGCTGCCCCCGTCACTTGACGCGGGCGCCCGCAATGGGTTGCATACGCTGTGTGATCGCGCACCGGGCTCCAACTGCCAGTTCCTGTACGTCCCGTAAGAACCCGCGGACCGGGGGAGCCACGCCGTGGACCCGGTGATCGTCGTCGGGGCCGGCCCCGTCGGCCTCGCCCTCGCCCTCGCCCTCGCCCGCCTCGACGTCCCGTGCGTGGTGCTGGACGAAGCCCCCGGCGCGATCGATCCGCGGCCCGCCCGCACCGTCGTCCTGCGGCCGGACACCACCGCGTTCCTGGAGCGGCTGGGCTGCGGCCCGGCCCTGGCCTCGGCGGGCACCCGCTGGACGGCCTGGCGGTCGGTGCGCCGGAGGCGGCTGCTGGAACGGGTGGAGTTCGGGTCGGGGGGGGCTTCTCCTGTTTCCTCCGCATCCTCCGCATCCTCCGCATCCTCCGGTTCCTCCGTTCCTCCTGCTTCCTCCGTTCCTTCCGTTTCCTTCGTTCCTCCTGCTTCTCCGGCTTCTCCGTTTTGTCCCGCTTCTCCCGTACACGTGCCGCAGCACGCGCTGACCCGGGCACTGCGCACCGCGCTCGCGGCGCAGCCCGGCGTCCGGATCGTCGCCGGCAGCCGGCTCGACGAGCTGCGGCAGGACGAGTACGGGGTCAGCGCCCACACCCGCGGCGCCAACGGCGCGTGGTGGCGTGCCAGTTACCTGGTCGGCTGCGACGGCCCGCGCTCGACGGTCCGCAAACTGCTGGAGATCCGCTTCCCGGGGCGTACGGCGGTCGAGCGGCACGCGGTGGCGGCGCTGCGGACGGAACTTCCCTGGCCGGGCGAGGCGTTGCTGCACCGCTCGCCCGCGCGGCAGGGCGGCGGCGGGTCCGGCGGTGAGGTGACCGCCCGGCCGCTGCCCGGCGGGGTGTGGCGGCTGGACTGGCTGCTGCCGCCCGGCCGCGACCTGGTGACGCCGGATGCGCTGGTGGCCCGGATCCGCGACTCGCTGGCGCTGTGGACCGCGGAGGCGGGGGCGGGCACCGGGATCGGAACGGGGGCCGGGATCGGAACGGGGGCCGACGCCGGAGCCGGGCCGGGGGCGGGCGCCGGGAACTGGGCCGGGCCGGGGGCGGCCGCCGGGCCGGTGCGTGGTTCCGGCAGGAAGGGCGGGGGCCGGGGCGGCCCGCACGTCCCCGCCGTACCGCCGTACGAACTCCTCGACACCGGTGTGCACACGGTGCACCACCGGCTGGCCCGGCGCTGGCGGCGCGGCCGCGCCTTCCTCGCCGGTGACGCCGCCCACCTGCTCGGCGCGCTCGGCACCCAGGGCTTGGACGAGGGCCTGCGGGACGCCGAGAACCTCGCCTGGAAGCTGGCCCTGGCCTGGCACCAAGGCGCTTCGGAGGCCCTGCTGGACAGCTATCAGGCCGAGCGCAGGGACGCCGTCACGGCCCGGCTGCGCGCCGCCGACCGCGCCCTGCCGCTGCTGCGCGACGGCGAGCGGGGCGGCCGGTGGCGGGCCGTGCTGCCGGGGGCCGCCCGCGGGCACACGGCGATGCTCACCGACGGGCACCTGGGGCGCGGGCCGCTCGGCGCGCCCCCCGCGTACGCCCGTTCCCCGCTCGCCCCGGCCACCGACCCGTCGTGCGCAATGACGGTGGACACGCAGGTCGGCGCTCCGGTCGCGGACGTCCCCGTGACGGCCTCGGACGGCGCCCGGGTACCGCTGCGGACCCGGCTGGGCCGGGGGCTGCTGGTGGTGCTGGTGGCGCCCGGTACGGGCGTGTGGGACCGGCGGCACTGGAAGTCGGCCGGTCTGATGCCGCGCCTCTCGAAGACGGTGGACGCCCTGCCGATGCCCGCCGAGGTACTGGTCGCCGAGTCGTACCCGGGCGCGGTCGCCCACACCGTCCTGGTCGTACGACCGGACGGGCACCTGGTCGCGGCCATGGGAGGCGTCCGGCCGGCGGAGCTGTATGCGTGTGCGGAGGCGGTGCGGGGCGGGGGCCCGGGGAGTGGGCCGAGGGACGGGGCAGGGGGTGGCCCGGGAGGCGCGGGACCGGCAGGGGCCGCGGGGCGCGCGGACGGCGCTGCGAGACGCGCGGAGGGCGCTGCAGGGGTCGAGGGAGAAGCGCGGGCCAGGGCTGGGAACGGGGCCGGGACCGGCGCGGGGCCGGAGGGGCCGTTCGCGCATCCGGCGCGGCCGGACGGTGGGCCGGAGCCTGCTGAGGGGGCGGCGTCCCCGCAGGCCGACAGGGACGCGGGCCGGGACATGGCTCGTGGCGCGGACCGGGACGTGGTTCGTGGCGCGGACCGGGGCGCGGATCATGGCGCGGATCGGGAGGTGGCTCGGGACGCGGGCCGGGACGTGCCGGAGGCGGAGGTCCGGTCGGGGGGCGGGGCCGGGCGGTGAGCGCTCCCGCGAGCCTCGACGCGCCGGTCGGCGTGCGCCCCTGGCACACCCCGGGGCGCCGGTCGGCGGTTGACCCTGCGGGAAGCCCCGTGCTTGACTCCGGAACGTGACGGAGAACGGTTCGCGCTTCTGGCGGAGGGTCCATCTGGACCTGGTCCGCTACGCGGGCTGCGTGTGTCGTCCGTCCTGCTGATCCGCGCCCTTTCCCCGCGCGCCGCCGCGTTCGCCGCTGGTCGCGCGCCTCTTCGCGATCACTCAGGACGGTTCCTGTGCCCGACGTACGTACCCCCGCGCGCCCGCGTGCGGACGCCACCGGCGGCCCCACCGCCGCCGAACTCCTCGACTTCGCCCGCCGTACCGCCGCCGACGCCCCGCTCGTCGCCTCGCTGCCCCTCGACCCCGAAGGCCGGACCTGGATCCGGCTGGACGGGCCCGGCGGCAGTGAGGCGTGGCTGATCGGCTGGCCGCCCGGTACGGGCACCGGCTGGCACGATCACGGCGGCTCGCACGGCGCGTTCGCCGCCGCCGCGGGCGAGCTGACCGAGCAGTCGCTCGCCGCCCAACTGCCCACCGAGGGCTGGAAGACGCTGGAACTGGCGGACGGCGTGGACCGGCAGCGGAAGCTGGCCGGCGGCCGCGGCCGCGCCTTCGGCCCGCACCACGTCCACCAGGTGCTCAACCTCTCCGAGGACACGCACGCCGTCTCGGTGCACGCCTACTACCCGCCGCTGCCGCTGATGCGCCGCTACAGCCGCACCGGTCCCGTCCTGCGCCTCGAAGAGGTCGAGTTGCCCGAGGACTGGCGATGAGCGCCGTCGACGCGCTCCTGGAGGCGGCGCGCGCCGGACTGGACCGGGTGTCCCCCGAGCAGGCCGCGGCGGTCCAGCGGGACGGCGGGCTGCTGGTCGACATCCGTTACGCGGCGCTGCGCGAACGTGACGGCACCATCCCGGGTGCGCTGATCGTCGAACGCAACGAACTGGAGTGGCGCCTGGATCCCACCGGCGCCCACCGCGCTCCGGAAGCCACCGGTCACGACCTGGCGGTGATCGTCGTCTGCAACGAAGGTTACGCGTCGAGCCTCGCGGCCGTCTCCCTGCGGCAGCTGGGCCTGTACCGGGCGACCGACCTGGTGGGCGGCTTCCAGGCGTGGCGGGCGGCGGGACTGCCGGTCCGCGCCCACGTCCACGTCCACGTCCACGGTTGAGGTGGCGGCGGGTCCGCCCGGAGCGGACCCGCCGTCGGCTCAGTGCGCTGCGTCTCGGAGTGCTGCGGTGTCTCGGGGTGCGGTGTCTCGGGGTGCGGCGTCTCGGGGTGCAGTGTCTCGGGGTGCGGCGTCGAACTGCCGGACCACGAGGGGCAGCGCCTTGCGCACCGTCCCGTTGTGGTCCACGTCCCCGATGTCCGTGAGCCGGTGGGCGGCCCCGTTGGCGGTCAGCTGCCGCTCGCAGTGGCGCGCGTTCTCGAACGCCACGTCCTTGTCGCCCTTGGCGTGGTAGAGGTGCACCGGCACCTCCGGGCGCCAGTCACAGGTGGTGTCCAGCGCCTCCAGCTGTCGCCGCAGCTCCCCCCGCGGGCTGCGGACCGTGTCGAGGAACTCCGGCGTGAACAGCTCCTTCGAGGTCGCCGGCAGCGCCGCCGCAATCTCCGACGCCTGGTGGTCGCCGTCGAACAGGGACTCCACCGTCTCGTCGTACGGCGCACGGAACGCCTGCCCCGGCGTGTCGTACAAGCCGTACATCCGGTCCCACGCGGTCGCGAAGTAGGCCAGGTAGAGCGACGAACGGACGACCTCGTCGTCGGCCGCGGCGGCCTCGAACCCGCTCAGGTCGAAGGGCCCGGCGATCGGGGCGAGCGCCCCCAGCCGGAAGTACGGGTCGGCGCCCCGATGGAGGGCCCGGCCGACCATCATGGTGGCGGGCCCGCCCTGGGAGAAGCCGCTGACCAGCACGTTCCTGTCGAGCACGCGCTGCTCCCGCCGGACATACGCCCGGGCCGCGCGCAGCGCGTCGACCGAGGCGGTGACGGTCGCCCGCGGATGGCCGTACGGGTGGATGCCGGGGCCCTCACCCAGCCCCAGGTAGTCCGGCGCGGAGACGGCCCGGCCGGTCGAGGCGAAGAGCAGGGCCGCCGCCCGGTCGGTGGACTGCTCGTTCACCGAGGCCACGTCGCCTCGGTACACGGTCGTTCCGTGCAGCCAGGACACGGTCTGGAGGGCCCGCTTGCCGTTCTTGGGTACGGCGACCAGCTGACTGGCCGTGGTGGACTCGCCCCGGAGGCCACGGGTGCGGTAGACGACGCGGTGGGCACGTACGCCGTAGCGCACTTGGGCCGCGTCGATACTGGTCTTCCCCAGTCGGTCCGCGACCCCCTTGGCGTCCAGGTCGGCAACGAGAGTGACGGAAACAACCGAACCGGGCACCGGACGCTGCCCGGCGACGTCGCGCCCGGCCATGGGCGCGG
This sequence comes from Streptomyces paromomycinus, assembly GCF_003865155.1. Taxonomy (NCBI): domain Bacteria; kingdom Bacillati; phylum Actinomycetota; class Actinomycetes; order Kitasatosporales; family Streptomycetaceae; genus Streptomyces; species Streptomyces paromomycinus. The sequence goes on from NZ_BHZD01000001.1 coordinate 2,789,062, forward strand.
TTCTGCCAGAGGTCGCAGCCGTCATGCCCGTGCCCTTGCCTGGGCCCGGGCCCTTGGACATAGCTGACGCCGTGGTCGTCGCCACCGTCCCCGTGGCCAGTAAGGCCGCGGCGCAGCCCAGGACGAGGACACCGGGAGCGGCGGACCATCCACGGCGTGTTCGAGTGAAGATCATGCGCCGCACTCTGCCGCCTACGGCCTGCACAGCACATTGCGGCCAGCCTCCTCGTCGGAGGGGGGTTTCCCCCCCGGAAGCCGGACTGCCCGTAACGGGCCGGGCGGAACGTCGCGCGGCCGGGCGCCGTACGTCACAGGCCGTACCGACCGACGCTGGCCGGGGACCGGGAGCCGGGGACCGGGGACCGGGTGCCCGGGACCAGGCGGAAGCCCACCCTGAGGCGCTGCACCGAGCCTGCCGAGAACGAGACAGACGAGGACGAGACAGACGAGCCGAACGAACCAACTGCACGGTCACGGGTCCACAGCGCGTAGCGACGCGCACCCGTGGCATGACCGCCCGGCCTGCGGGCGTCCGTCCCCCCGACCGACGGCCGACCGGCAGCAGCCGAGGGCCACCTCACCCCACCACGCCTGCTGTCCCACTCCCCCTGCCGCACACCTACGGCCTCACCCCCGCCGCGACCACCGCTCCACGAAGTCACACCTGCACCGAGCCACGCCTCCTCGCCCTCAGGCCCCACCGGGCCGTCACCCCGCCAAGCCGCACCTCCGCCAGACCACGCCCCCACCTGCACGCGCCGCCCCACCGGATCACACCTCCGCCGAGCCGCACCCCGCCGGATCACATCACCACCAGGCCACGCCCCCATCGGCTCACGTCCCCACCGGATCACGCCTCCGGCAAGTGGTACTCCATCAGCTCCGGATCTTCCCCCTCCTCCTCCAGCGCCCGCCGGACCACCCGTAGGGCCAGGCCCTCCGGGTAGCCCTTGCGGGCCAGCATTCCCGCGAGACGCCGTATCCGCTTCTCCCGGTCCAGGCCCCGGGTCGTCCGCAGCTTGCGGTCGACCAGTTCGCGGGCCGTGCGTTCCTCCTGCTCGGAGTCCAGCTGTCCGAGGGCCTCGTCGACCGTCGAGGGGTCGACGCCCTTGGTGCGCAGCTCGCGGGCGAGCGCCCGGCGGGCCAGCCCCCGGCCGTGGTGCCGGGACTCCACCCAGGCGTCGGCGAACTTCGCGTCGTCGATCAGCCCCACCTCCTCGAAGCGGGACAGCACCTCCTGTGCGGCGTCCTCGGGGATGCCCCGCTCGCGCAGGGCGTCCCCGAGCTGCTTGCGCGTCCGCGCCGACCCGGTGAGCAGGCGCAGACAGATGGCCCGCGCCTGCTCCTCGGGCGTACGCGGCGGTCCCGCCTCGGCCCTCGACGAGGAGGGACCACCGCCGTCCTTGCGTTTCCTACGGTTCTCGGCGCCGCCCGCGGCGCTGCCGCTCCCGCCCCGGCCGTCGCCGTCACGTCCCCCGTCGTGACCGGCTTCCGCGCCGGGGCCGTAGCCGTGGTCGTCGGGCCATTCCGTTCGCCGCGTCACGACGGACTAGCTCTTGGCCGCGGCGGCCTTGGTGCCCTTGGCGCCCTTGGCGGCCGGTGCCGGTACGGACTTGGCCGGGGCCTCCGCGTCGGCCGCCGCACCCGCCGCGTCCGCGCCGGGCTCCGCCAGGTCCGCCGGCTTGACGCCGATGCCCAGCTTCTCCTTGATCTTCTTCTCCACCTCGTTGGCGAGGTCGGGGTTGTCCTTGAGGAAGTTGCGGGCGTTCTCCTTGCCCTGGCCGAGCTGGTCGCCCTCGTAGGTGTACCAGGCGCCGGACTTGCGGATGAAGCCGTGCTCCACGCCCATGTCGATCAGGCCGCCCTCGCGGCTGATGCCCTGGCCGTACAGGATGTCGAACTCGGCCTGCTTGAAGGGCGGGGCGACCTTGTTCTTGACGACCTTGCAGCGGGTGCGGTTGCCGACCGCTTCGGTGCCGTCCTTGAGGGTCTCGATACGGCGGATGTCGATCCGCACCGAGGCGTAGAACTTCAGGGCGCGGCCACCGGTCGTGGTCTCCGGCGAGCCGAACATCACGCCGATCTTCTCGCGGAGCTGGTTGATGAAGATCGCGGTGGTCTTGGACTGGTTGAGCGCGCTGGTGATCTTCCGCAGCGCCTGGCTCATCAGCCGGGCCTGGAGACCCACGTGGGAGTCGCCCATCTCACCCTCGATCTCGGCCCGGGGCACCAGCGCGGCGACCGAGTCGATCACGATGAGGTCGAGCGCGCCGGAGCGGACCAGCATGTCCGTGATCTCCAGGGCCTGCTCGCCGTTGTCCGGCTGGGACAGGATCAGCGCGTCCGTGTCCACGCCCAGCTTCTTGGCGTACTCGGGGTCGAGCGCGTGCTCGGCGTCGATGAAGGCGACGGAGCCGCCGGCCTTCTGCGCGTTCGCCACCGCGTGCAGGGTCAGGGTCGTCTTGCCGGAGGACTCCGGGCCGTAGACCTCCACCACACGGCCGCGCGGGATGCCGCCGACGCCGAGCGCGACATCGAGTGCGGTCGACCCGGTGGGGATGACCTCGATGGGCTCGTTCGGGCGTTCGCCCATCCGCATCACGGCGCCCTTGCCGAATTGCCGTTCAATCTGTGCGAGCGCGGCGTCCAGCGCCTTCTCGCGGTCAGTGCCTGCCATGGCTTCCACCCGGTTTGCTTGAGTCGATCGCTTCACGTCCATGACGCTAACGCCTGCCACTGACAACGCGCCCGGACCCGGCTCCGGCCTGTGGATAACTCCCGGGAACTCCGGGCGGAAACACGGGTCGGACGTCTCATAAGAATAGATGTTCGATTTCAGTGTCAAGCGCAGCACGCCGGGCCCGGTCCGGTCGCCCCGGACCGGTCACCCGGCCTCTCAGCCCTCCTTGCCCCCCGTGCCGGGCCCGCTCCCGCCGGGCCCGCCCCGACCGCCCTCGTCCCCGTTCCCGTCACCGTCCCCGTCTCCACCGGTTTCGCGGCCCTCCAGCGGCGCGGCCGGCGGCTCGTCGTGCAGGGACCGGCGCAGCCGCCGCAGGGCCGAGGTCGCGCGCCGGCGCCGGCCGCCGCCCCGTACCCGGACGTCGTCCGTGACCTCGTACCGCTTCACGTACGCCCCCAGGAACGCCTGCAGCGTGGCGGTCGCCGGGATGGCGATCAGCGCACCGACCGCGCCCATCAGCGCCGTACCGGCGATCACCGATCCGAAGGCGACGGCCGGGTGGATGTCCACGGTCTTGGCCGTGATGCGCGGCTGGAGCAGATAGTTCTCGAACTGCTGGTAGACCACGACGAACCCGAAGACCCACAGCGCGTACCAGGGATTGACGGTGAAGGCGATCAGGATCGGCAGCGCGCCGGCGAGGTACGTGCCGATGGTCGGGATGAACTGGGAGACGAGCCCGACCCACATGCCGAGCGCCGGTGCGTACGGGACGCCCAGGATCTCCAGCAGGACGTAGTGCGCGATGCCGGAGATCAGTGCCATCAGACCGCGGGAGTAGAGATACCCGCCGGTCTTGGCGACCGCGATCTCCCAGGCGCGCAGCACCTCGGCCTGCCGGGACGGCGGCAGGACCGAGCACAGGGCACGGCGCAGCCGGGGGCCGTCGGCGGCGAAGTAGAAGGAGAACAGCGCCACGGTCAGGAGGTTGAACAGGCTGCCCAGGACGGTCGCGGAGACGGCGAGCACGTTGTTGGCGCTGTCCTGGACGTACTTCTGCAGCCAGTCGGACTTCAGCAGATTGTTCTGCACCTCGACCCGCGAGAGGTGGGTGTGGAAGGTGGTGTTGATCCAGCTGATCACCGAGTCCAGGTACTGCGGGAACTCCTGGACCATGGTCGCGATCTGGCCCGCCAGCATCGAGCCGAGCAGCGCGAAGAAGCCCGCGGTCCCGACGAGTATGCCGAGGAAGACCAGCCCGGTGGCGCCCCCTCGGCGCATCCCGCGGGCCGCCATCCAGTCCACGGCCGGCTCGACGGCCAGGGCGAGGAAGAAGGCGATCAGCACGTTCAGCAGCAGCGAGATGAGCTGGTGGAACGCCCAGCTGGCGAGCTGGAAGCAGGCCACGAGGGCGAGCGCCAGCACCATGGCGCGGGGCAGCCACCGCGGCATCCGCCGGGCGCTGTCCCCGGGGCGCGGGTCGTCGTGGGTGGTGGGATTCTCGGTCGCTGGCACGGGCCCAGTGTCGCTCACCCGTCTGACAACTCCCGCCCTGCCCCACTCGGCACGGCCGCCCGCCGCCGCCCGATACCTCCGTGCGGCTCCTGCCGTCCCGGACCGTCACCCCGGGCCGTCCTGTCCCCCCGGACCGTCGCCCCCGGACCCACCGCCCCAGTAGCCGTGGTTCCCCTCAGCGCTTGTCGTACGGCACGTCCACCGCCGCGCAGACCACCCGCCACACGTCCTTGGCCTCCCACCCGTCCGCCAGCGCCTGGTGCACGGTCCGTCCGCCGAGCCCGGACATCACATGATCGCGTGCGAACGAGTCGGCGTACGCCTCACCGAAGTGCTCCGCCATCCGCTCCCAGAAGACCGTCAACCGCATGAAACCCACTCCACAATCGCTTCGACCAGCACGTATCGCGTCCCTCGCACACCCGCGCCGACGCGAAGGACGTTCATGTACGCAGCGTAGAGCCCGGGTCGGACACCACCGAGCGGCCGACCGCCGCCGGCCGGCCGTCAACCGCGCACGACCGGTATCCCGCCCCTGAGAGTGCAGCCACGTCCACGCCGGTGCCGGGCGGAGCGCACGGCCCTACCGTCGGTCCATGGCGGAAAACGGAGCACCACAGCCGACCTCACTGGCACGTGCCGAGCGTTTCATCTGGCTCACTGCCCGGGTGCTCGAACAGCGTCGTTTCGCGTACCACTTCCTGGAAGGGAGCGCGGACGGTGTCGACGCCGCGCTCACCGCGTACGCGAATCCGGACGGCGGATACGGTCATGCCCTGGAGCCCGATCTGCGCGGCCCGGTCAGCCAGCCGCTGCACACCGCGTACGCCCTGTACGTCCTCGACCTGATCGGGCGCTGCGGCGGGCAGCGGGCCGAGCGGATCTGCCGCTATCTGACCGGGGTGTCCACCCCGGAGGGCGCCCTGCCCGCCGTGCGTCCCGAGTCGCGCGGCTATCCGGCCGCGCCGTGGCTTCCGGTGGCCGCCGACCCGCCGAGCGCCCTCCTGACCACCGGGCCCGTCGTGGGCCTGCTGCACCGCAACGAGGTGTGGCACGCCTGGCTCTTCCGGGCCACGGACTTCTGCTGGCAGGCGGTGGAGTCCCTGGAGCGGACCCATCCGTACGAGGCGCAGGCGGCGCTCGCCTTCCTGGAGGGCGCACCCGACCGGCCGCGCGCCGAGGCGGCCGCGCGGCGCCTGGGCACCGTGGTGCGCGAGCAGCGGCTGGTCCTCCTGGACCCGGGCCGGGCGGCGGACACCCCGGTACCCGACGGCTACGCGCCCGGTGAGCACCATTTCGCGTACGACTACGCGGCGACACCGGGCTCGCTCGCCCGCCGCTGGTTCACGGACACGGAGACGGACCGGGCGCTGGACCACCTCGCCGCCCTCCAGCGGGAGGACGGCGGCTGGCCCGTGAACCGGCGCGTGTGGGCCCCCGGAACGGCTCTGGAGGGCCGTCCGATGGTGACGGTCAAGGCGCTGCTGACGTTGCGCGCGTACGGACGCCTCACCGCCCGGTAGCGGGCGGCGGCGGGCCGGGGCACGGCAGCTCCTTCGCTGCGCGGCAGGCACTGTGACGCGTCCCAGTACGCAGCGGGTACGGGTGTGACACCGGCGGGTGCCGCCGGGCCATGGGGAACACCAGACTCGGGCCGGCGGGACCAGACCGGAGGACCGGCCGGAGGACCGGCAGCGGGCGCCTGTCCAGCACAGGTGCCCGGCGTACACGAGGAGCCGCCCGGCATGACGGATTGCAGGACGCGGCACAGTCCGCACACGGAAAGCGCTGGAGCCCCCGGATACCTTGCGTACGCGGCCGTGTCAGCCGTCGCGGTGCCCGGGCCCGAGGGCGGCGAGGGGACCGTTCGGTGACCCGTGCGGCCGGGCCCGGGGCGCACTCGGGCGAGCTCCCCGGAATGACCGCTTCCGAGCGGCGGCGGGCCTGGCGCACCACCTGGCTGCTGGTCGCCTTCATGCTCGTCAACTTCGCCGACAAGACGGTGCTGGGCCTGGTCGCCGCCCCGGTGATGGCCGACCTTCACCTGACCCGCGCACAGTTCGGCACCGCGTCCGCCGCGTTCTTCGCGCTCTTCAGCCTGGCGGCGCTCGGCGGCTCCTTCCTCACCCGTACGGTACGCACCCCGGTCCTGTTGCTCGGCATGGCGCTGCTCTGGTCAGCCGCCCAGTTGCCGATGCTGCTCGGTGTGGCCGGTTTCGGCGTCCTGGTCGCCACCCGGGTGCTGCTGGGCGCGGCGGAGGGCCCGGCGACTCCGGTTGCGGTGCACCACCTGCACGGCTGGTTCGAGGAGCGCGACCGTACGCTGCCGACCGCGCTCTTCCTGGCCAGCGCGGCGGTGGGGGTCGCCGTCGCGGCGCCGGTGCTCGGCGCGGTCACCGCCGCGTGGGGCTGGCGCTGGGCGTTCGGCGTGGTGGGGCTCGCCGGCCTGGTGTGGGCGGCGGTGTGGCTCCGGTACGGCGAGGAAGGACCGCTGGCGCCCCCGGTGGGACGGCGGCCCGCCGGTGACGCCCCGGTGGAGCAGCGGTCCGCCGGTAGCGTCCCGGTAGGTCAGCGGCCCGCCGGCAGCGTTCCGGCGGGACGGCGGCCCACCGGCGGCGCCTCCGTGGGCGGCGGTTCCGTCCCGTACCGCAAGGTGCTGCTCTCCAGGACCTGGCTGTCCGCGGCCTTCGGCGCGTTCGCCGCCTTCTGGACGGTGTCGGCCACGCTCACCTGGGCCGCGGACTACTTCCAGGAGGTGAGCGGGCTGGGGCTGCGCCGGGCGAGCCTGTTGATCATGCTGGCCGCGCTGGCCAAGGGCACCGCGATGCTCGTCCACGGCCTGCTCGTACAGCGCGCGGGCAGGCGCGCGGCAGTCGGCCTGCGCCCCCGCGTTCCCCTCCCCGCCGGTGTGAAGAGCGGGCTGGTGCTGCTCCTCTCCGGCGCGGCGACCCTGGCCTTCGCCGCGACGGACGCACTGTGGCTGAAGGCCGTCCTGCTGCTCGGCCCGATGGCCGTCTCGGACATCATCATGACGGTGGCGCAGACCTCGGTCTCCCGGATCTCCCCCGCGGACCGGCGCGGCGTCACGCTCGGCGCGCTGACCTGCGTCTTCGCCCTGGCGGGCATCCTGGCCCCCGCGGTGACGGGCCGGCTGGTGGACGCCGGGGAGACCGTCGCGGACGGGTACCTCGGCGCGTACGGGACGATGGCGGGCCTGACGATGCTGGCCGGAGTGGCCGTGACGCTCTTCCTGCGCCCCGAACGGGACGCGCGGCGGCTGGGGGTGGCGGAAGCGACGGTCGTGCGGGGCTGAGCACCTCGCGCCCCGCGCCCCGCCTCGCACCCCCCACCTCGCGTCCCGCGCCCCGCGCCACCCGTGCCCCCCCTGCCCTCACCCACCCAGCGCCCGCACCCCCGCCGTCACCGCCACCGCGACCGCCACGACCAGCAGAAACGGCGCGCGGAGCAGCAGCGCGACCACCGCGGCACCGACGCCCGCCACCTTGGCGTCGAACAGCAGCTGGTGCCCGTCGCTGAAGGTCTCCTGGGCGGTGAGCGCGGCCAGCAGCGCCACCGGCAGCAGGGCGGCGAGGCGCTTGACGAGCGGCTTCTCCAACGCACCCGCCGGTACCAGGAGCCCGAGGTACTTCACCAGGTAGCAGCCCACGGCGGTGACGCCGATCGCGATCCAGACACTCATCGTGCGTCCACCTCTCCCGCGCTGTTCCCTCGTACGTGTGTATCCATGCCGGTTTCCGGCTCGTCAGAGGTACGCGTACGGGCCCGGCGCCCCTCCACGTACAGGACGGCCGGTGCGGCGAGCGCCGCGACCAGGACCGGCACACCCGCCGGCAGCAGCGGCAGCGTCACCAGGAGCAGCACGACCGCGAGCCCCGCGGCGGAACGTTCCACCGTCGAGGTCAGCAGGGGAGCCAGCAGCGCCACGAAGACCGCGGGGCCGGCCGCGTCCAGGCCCCAGGCCGCCTGGTCCCCCAGAGCCCCGGCACCCCTGGCACCGGCGAACGTGGTGAGGTTCCACAGGAGGTACAGGGTCACCCCGGTGACCGCGAACCCGAGGCGCGCGCCGCGCCGGTCGGGCTGGGTCAGGGCGACGGCCGAGGTCTCGTCGATGACCCAGTGGGCGGCGAACGGCTTGGCCGCGGCCCGCAGCCCGAGGAGGCCGGACAGCCGTAGCCCGTAGAACGCGTTACGGGTCCCCAGGAAGAACGCCCCGGCCGCGGCGGTGAACGGATTGCCGCCCGCGGCCAGCGCGCCGACCAGCGCGAACTGCGAGGCGCCGGTGAAGACCAGCAGGCTCAGCGCACAGGCCTGCAGCACCGACAGGCCCGAGCCCACCGCGGTCACCCCGAAGGCGAAGCCGGACAGCCCGACGGCGACGCCGACACCGAGCGCGTCCCTGACGATGGCGGAGGAGGGCTTGGTCTGTCGGGTCTGTCGGGACTGTGGTGTCTGCTGAGGGTTGTGCAGCTCTTGAGTTTCTTGAATCTGTCGGGTCCCCCGGGCCTCTTGGGCCCCCCGGGCTCCCCGGATCTCTCGGGTCCCCCGGGCCTCATGAGTCCGCCGACTCTCCTGGTTCCCCCGGGCCTCTTCGGACGCACCTAGTTCTTGGGACAGTTGGGACTTCTGATCTCGTTCTCGCTGTGTTTCCTGTGCCACGCTCCGGACCCTAGGAAGCGCCCTTCCCCGCGGTCTTGTACGTTCTTGCGCCGCCCGCCCGCTCCCGCCGGTAAGCACCCGGCGGCACACCCACGATCCGGGTGAAGTGCCGGTTCAGGTGGGGCTGGTCGGTGAACCCGACGGCGACGGCGGCGTCCGCCGGTGCCGAACCGGCCTCCAGGAGCCGGCGCGCCCGGCGTACGCGGGCGTTCGTGAGCCAGGCGTGCGGCGGCATCCCGTACGCGTTCTTGAAGGCGCGCAGCAGGGCGAACGGGCCGGTGCCCAGTTCCCGGGCCAGCTGCTCCAGGGTCGGTGGCGCGGTCAGCCGTGCCTCCAGGAGTGCTCTGGCGCGTTCGGCGGTACGGGCTCCCGCCGTGCCGGGCGTACGGGCCGGCAGCGGGCCGCCGTGGCGCCGCAGCAGCCGGGCCACCACGATGCGCAGCAGGCTGTCGGCGGCCAGCGCGTTGCCTTCCTCGGCCGCGCGGTGCACACCGTTGACGAGGTGGACGGCGAGGGTGTCGTCCACGAGGGTCTCGGTGAACGCGGCGGTGCCGGTCAGGCCGGTCGTCTCGGCCGCGATACCGGCGACGAGCTGTTCGCAGGGGTAGAGCGTCGAGTACGACCAGCCCTCCGGCACACCGGCCTGCGCGGTGTGCGGCACCTCGGGGTTGATCATGATGATGCCGCCGTGCCCGGCGTCCGTGACGCCGTCCGGCAGTCCGACCCGCTCGACGCCGCCGGTGACGGCGCCCAGGACGTAACCGTCGTGGGAGTGGCGGGGGAAGGAGTGCCGTACGTAGCGGGCGCGCAGCAGGTCCAGGCCGGGGAGTTCGGCGTACTGCCAGTGCCGGGCCCACTCGCCGCCTTCGCGGCCGGCGGGCGCCGCGGCCCGGCACCCGCCCGTACAGGCTCCCGCGCCCGTCGCCACCGAGCCCGTCAGCCCCGGCCCGCCTTCCGCGCCCCGCGCGTCCTTGGCCCCGTACCCCGTCATGGCTCAATTGTGCTGCCGCCCGGCCCGCCGTGGCCGGTCCGTCCGGCACGCGGACGGCGCCGACTGTCGCCGCTCGTCCGCATCACCGCAGGTGAACGGCGAGTCACCGGCGATTGTCAGTGGTCCGTTGCACGATGGGGGACATGGCCAAGGCAGCGCTCGACTCGTTCTCCCCCGCGACCCGCGACTGGTTCACGGGGGCGTTCCGCGCGCCCACCGCCGCGCAGGAGGGTGCCTGGCGGGCCATCGGTGAGGGCTCGGACGTGCTGGTGGTCGCGCCGACCGGCTCCGGCAAGACCCTGGCCGCCTTCCTCGCCTCGCTCGACCGGCTCGCGAGCGTCCCGGCGCCCGCCGAGCCGAAGAAGCGCTGCCGCGTGCTGTACGTCTCCCCGCTGAAGGCCCTGGCGGTCGACGTCGAGCGCAACCTGCGCAGCCCGCTGACCGGCATCCGCCAGGAGTCCGTGCGGCTCGGGCTGCCCGAGCCCGACATCCGGGTGGGCATCCGCTCCGGTGACACCCCGGCCGCCGAGCGCCGGGCGATCGCCAACCGTCCGCCGGACATCCTCATCACCACCCCCGAGTCGCTCTTCCTGATGCTGACCTCCTCGGCCCGGGAGGCCCTGGAAGGCGTCGAGACGGTGATCGTGGACGAGGTGCACGCCGTCGCGGGCACCAAGCGCGGCGCCCATCTCGCGCTCTCCCTGGAGCGGCTCGACCATCTGCTGGAGCGTCCGGCCCGGCGCATCGGCCTGTCGGCGACCGTGCGCCCGGTGGAGGAGGTGGCCCGCTATCTGTCGCCGCAGCGCCGGGTGGAGATCGTCCAGCCGCCGTCCGGCAAGGAGTTCGACCTTTCGGTGGTCGTTCCCGTCGAGGACCTGGGCGAGCTGGGCGGCTCGCCCGTCCAGGAGGGCGACACCGGTGAGAAGCCCTCCATCTGGCCGCATGTCGAGGAGAAGATCGCCGATCTGGTCCAGGCGCACCGCTCGACGATCGTCTTCGCCAACTCGCGGCGCCTCGCCGAGCGCCTGTGCAACCGGCTCAACGAGATCGCGTACGAGCGCGCCACCGGCGAGGCGCTGCCCGAGGACCACTCCCCCGCCGAGCTGATGGCGGAGGCCGGCGCCGCCAAGGGGGCGCCCGCGCTGCTGGCCCGCGCCCATCACGGCTCGGTGTCCAAGGAGCAGCGGGCCCAGGTGGAGGAGGACCTGAAGGCGGGCCGGCTGCCGGCCGTGGTCGCCACGTCCAGCCTGGAGCTGGGCATCGACATGGGCGCGGTCGACCTGGTGGTGCAGGTCGAGTCCCCGCCGTCGGTCGCCTCCGGCCTCCAGCGGGTCGGCCGGGCCGGCCATCAGGTCGGCGCGGTGTCCCGGGGCGTGGTCTTCCCCAAGTACCGCGGCGACCTCGTGCAGGCCGCGGTGGTCACGGAGCGGATGCGCGCGGGATCCATCGAGTCGCTGCGCGTCCCCGCCAACCCGCTCGACGTGCTGGCCCAGCAGCTGGTCGCGATGGCGTCGATGGACACCTGGGACGTGACCGAGCTGCTGGCCCTGGTCCGCCGGTCCGCCTCCTTCGCGGCCCTGCCCGAGTCGGCGTTCAACGGCGTGCTGGACATGCTCGCGGGCCGCTATCCCTCCGACGCCTTCGCCGAGCTGCGTCCGCGCGTCGTCTGGGACCGGGTGGCGCAGACGGTCACCGGCCGCCCGGGGGCGCAGCGGCTGGCCGTCACGTCCGGCGGCACGATTCCCGACCGGGGCCTCTTCGGCGTCTTCCTGGCCGGTGCCGATCCCAAGAAGGGCGGTGGGCGCGTCGGGGAACTGGACGAGGAGATGGTCTACGAGTCCCGCGTCGGCGATGTCTTCACCCTCGGTACGACGTCCTGGCGCATCGAGGACATCACCCGGGACCGAGTGCTGGTCTCCCCGGCCCCCGGAGTGCCCGGCCGACTGCCTTTCTGGAAGGGCGACCAGCTCGGCCGCCCCCTCGAACTGGGCCGTGCGCTGGGCGCGTTCCTCCGCGAGATCGGCTCCCTCGCCCCGGAGGCCGCCCGCGAGCGGCTGGCCGCCGCCGGCCTGGACGACTGGGCGACGGGCAACGTCCTCACGTACCTCACGGAGCAGAAGCAGGCCTGCGGCCATGTGCCGGACGACCGCACGATCGTCGTCGAGCGCTTCCGCGACGAGCTGGGCGACTGGCGGGTGGTGGTGCACTCCCCGTTCGGCGCGCAGGTGCATGCCCCCTGGGCGCTCGCCCTCGGTGCCCGCCTCGCCGAGCGCTACGGCATGGACGCCCAGGTCATGCATGCCGACGACGGCATCGTGCTGCGCCTGCCGGACGCCGACCTGATGGGCCTGGACCTGCTCGACAGCGACACCGGCGACTTCGACCCGGCGGCCCGCGGCATGGAGTACGACCCCGAGCAGTCCCCCGTGGGCGCCGCCGACGTCGTCTTCGACCAGGGCGAGGTCGACCAGGTGGTCACGGACCAGGTGGGCGGCTCGGCCCTGTTCGCCTCCCGGTTCCGCGAGTGCGCGGCCCGCGCCCTGCTGCTGCCCCGCCGCACCCCCGGCAAGCGCACCCCCCTGTGGCAGCAGCGGCAGCGCGCTTCCCAGCTCCTCCAGGTGGCGGGCGAGTTCGGGTCGTTCCCGATCGTGCTGGAAGCCGTCCGCGAGTGCCTCCAGGACGTCTTCGACGTACCCGGCCTGACCGAGCTGATGGGCGACATCGAGGCCCGCCGGGTCCGCCTCGTCGAGGTCACCACCCCCGAGCCCTCCCCCTTCGCCCGCTCCCTGCTGTTCGGGTACGTGGCCCAGTTCCTGTACGAGGGTGACTCCCCCCTCGCCGAGCGCCGGGCCGCCGCCCTCTCCCTGGACTCCCGGCTGCTGGCCGAGCTGCTCGGCCAGGCCGAATTGCGCGAACTGCTCGACGCCGACGTCCTGGCCGAGCTGGAGAGCGAACTGCAGTGGCGCACCGAGGACCGCCGGGTCAAGGACGCGGAAGGCGTCGCCGACCTGCTGCGGATGCTCGGCCCGCTCACCGACGACGAGCTGGGCGAGCGCGGCGCCGAGTCCGGGTGGGTCCGGGAGCTGGCGTCGGCCCGCCGGGCCATCACGGTCCGTATCGCCGGCCGGGACCACTGGGCCGCGATCGAGGACGCGGGCCGGCTGCGCGACGCCCTGGGCACGGCCCTGCCCGTGGGCGTCCCGGAGTCGTTCACCGAGCCCGTCAAGGATCCGCTCGGCGACCTCCTGTCCCGCTACGCCCGTACGCACGGCCCGTTCACCTCCGAGCAGGCCGCCACCCGCTTCGGCCTCGGCACAGCCGTCACGGACGGCGCCCTGCAACGCCTGGCCGCGGCCGGCCGCGTGGTCCAGGGCGAGTTCCACCCCTCCGGCATCGGCCAGGAATGGTGCGACGCCCAGGTGCTGCGCCGCCTGCGCCGCCGGTCCCTGGCCGCCCTGCGGCACGAACTGGAACCCGTACCGCCCGCCGCCCTCGCCTCCTTCCTCCCGCAGTGGCAGCAGGTGGGGCCCCTACGGCCGCCGGCACAACACGGCGCCGGGGCACGGCGCGGCGGCTCGTACGGCCTGCGCGGCATCGACGGCCTGGTCCGCGCCGTCGAGCAGCTGCAAGGGGCGTCCGTGCCCGCCTCCGCCCTGGAGAAACTGGTCCTGCCGTCCCGGGTCGGCGACTACGCCCCGGCGCTGCTGGACGAACTGACCTCCACCGGCGAAGTCCTGTGGGCCGGCGCGGGAGCACTGCCCGGCAAGGACGGCTGGGTGTCCCTCTACCTCGCCGACACCGCCCCGCTGCTCCTGCCGCCACCGCACCCCCTGGAGCTGTCCCCCCTCCACGAGTCCGTCCTCCAGGCCCTCGCCCCCGGCTACGGCCTCTTCTTCCGTCAGCTCGCCGACCAGGTCCGCGCCACCACCCACCCCGAAGCTACGGACCCCCAACTCGCCGACGCCCTGTGGGACCTGGCCTGGTCCGGCCGTCTCACCAACGACACCCTCGCCCCGCTCCGGTCCCTCCTCGGCTCGGGCCGCACGTCCGGTTCCACCGCCCACCGCGCCAAGCGCGCGGTCCCCCGCGGCCGGTACGGCTCACTGACCGCCGCCACCGGCCGTACGGGCCGCCCCACCGCCTCTCGCTCCGGCCCGCCCACCGTCGCCGGCCGCTGGTCGCTGCTCCCCGCCCCCGAACCGGAACCCACCCACCGCGCCCACGCCTTGGCGCGCGCGCTCCTGGACCGCCACGGCGTCGTCACCCGCGGCGCCGTGGCCGCCGAAGGCGTCGAGGGCGGCTTCTCCGCCGCGTACCGCGTCCTGGCCGCCTTCGAGGAGACCGGGCAGGCCCGGCGCGGCTATGTGGTCGAAGGGCTGGGAGCGGCGCAGTTCGCGATGGACGGCGCGGTCGACCGGCTCCGCGCCGTCAACACCGGCCGCGAGCGGGTCGCCGACGAGTACGCCCAGGACGGCCCGGGGGACCGCCGCTCCGCCGGACCGCAACGGGCTCTGGTGCTGGCCGCCGCCGACCCGGCCAACGCGTACGGAGCCGCCCTGTCCTGGCCCGAGCCGCCCGACGGCTCGACGCACAAACCGGGCCGCAAGGCGGGCTCCCTGGTCGTCCTCGTCGACGGCGAACTGACGCTCTACATGGAACGCGGCGGCAAGACACTGCTGGCCTGGACGCACGCCGCCGACGGCACCGCACCCGGCAGCGGCTCCCCCGCCGCCACCCGACAGCGGCTCGCCCTCGAAGCGCTCACCGACGCGGCCCGCGCGGGCGCCCTCGGCACGATCACCGTGGAGCGCGTCAACGGCACCGCCGCCCTCACCGCCCCGCTCGCCCCAGCCCTGGAGGCCGCCGGTTTCCACCCCACCCCACGCGGCTTCCGCCTCCGCCCCTGACCACCACGACGCGACCGCCCGCAGGCCGCATTCCCGGACAGCGGACCGCAGACAGCAGACCGCAGACCGCAGACCCCAGACCGCAGAATCCCGGCCGCAGACCCACTCCCCGGACAGCAGAGCCCAGACCGCAGAACCCAGACAGCAGCCCCCAGACCGCTGACCGCAATCCCCATCCGTACGCGATCCATGCCCGCCCCCGCCCGGCCCTGCCCAGCCCCGAACCAACCGAACCGGGCTCCACGGCCCCTCACCCGGCCCCTCACCCGGCCCCACCCGGCACAATGTCCCCATGCCCGAAGGCGACACCGTTTGGCGCACCGCCCGCCGTCTGCACGAAGCGCTGGCCGGCAAGCCGCTGACCCGATCCGACCTGCGCGTGCCGAAGCTCGCCACCACCGACCTGTCCGGCCGCACGGTCCTGGAGGTGGTCCCGCGCGGCAAGCACCTCCTCACGCGCGTCGAAGGCGGCCTGACCCTCCACTCCCATCTGCGCATGGACGGCGCCTGGAAGATCTACGCACCCGCCGAGCGCTGGCGGGGCGGCCCCGCCCACCAGATCCGCGCGGTCCTCGCCACCGCCGACCGCACTGCCGTCGGCTACCGCCTCCCCGTCCTCGAACTCCTGCACACCGCCGACGAGGGCGACGCCGTGGGCCACCTGGGCCCCGACCTGCTCGGCCCCGACTGGGACCCGGCCGAGGCTCTGCGCCGCCTGCTCGCCGACTCGGACCGACCCCTCGGCGAGGCGCTGCTCGACCAGCGCAATCTGGCCGGCATCGGCAACGTCTTCAAGTGCGAACTGTGCTTCCTGCTGCGTGCCTCCCCCTGGCTCCCGATCGGCCGCCTGCCGACACCCGAACGCGCCACCACCCTCGCCAAGAAGCTCCTGGAAGCCAACAAGGACCGTCTCGCCCGCGTCACGACACCGAGCGCCCGCCCGGACCGCCGCCAATGGGTCTACGGCCGCGCCGGCCGGCCCTGCTTCCGCTGCGGCACACCGATCCGTACGGGAGAGCAGGGACCGCCCACCCAGGAACGCGTCACCTACTGGTGCCCCACCTGCCAGCCGGAGGAGGACGGGACAGCACCGGAGGGCCACAAAGCCGCGCCACAGCACGGTGTCTGACCTCACGTCACTTCATGGCCGCGCCCTCCCCCGC
Organism: Streptomyces paromomycinus; assembly: GCF_003865155.1. Classification (NCBI taxonomy): domain Bacteria; kingdom Bacillati; phylum Actinomycetota; class Actinomycetes; order Kitasatosporales; family Streptomycetaceae; genus Streptomyces; species Streptomyces paromomycinus. Next base: position 2,804,995 of record NZ_BHZD01000001.1, read on the forward strand.
CCGGCCTCCCCGTCTTCCCCACCCGCCTCCACCCCACCCACGCCCCACTCCGTCACCCCACCCACGCCCCACTCCGTCACCGAAACGGTCGCCCCCAGGGCCACCGCCCCACCCGCCCCACCCGCTGCGCCCTTCCGCCCCCTTCGCCCGATCGGGTGACCTCGCCTCCCTTCCAGCACCCCGCCACCCCGGCGCCCCCTACCACCGGCCGCCGGCACCTCCACCCCGCTTCCAGTCCCCTCCCCGGCCCCGGCCGCTCCGCCTCCTGTCCCTGTGACCGCCCCCGCTCCCACTCCCGCCCCCGCCCCTGCCCCGCATCCGCTCCGCCCACGGCACGCAGTGCACCGGCAACAGGCTCAGCCCCCACCCGCCGGCCGCCACCGCTCCCTCGACGATTCCTTGTGTGCCCGGCCACAGCGTCAGCCGGAGTACGGCCCACCACCACAGGCCCGCGGCGGCAACCCTGGCCGCCAGCCGGGCCGGGGATATACCGAACCGGGCGAAGAAGTCGTGCCTAGCCATGGCTGCCTCCTCCGGCCGACGCTAGACGGACGCAGCCGCCCAGCGGGAGGGCGCACCGGGGCACAACCGGCGCGAACGTTTCGACGGGGCCCGCTCGTCCATGCCCCGTTCTCACGGATCTCTGTCTTCCCGGTATTTTCGCCCGCCGCCACCCGGCCCGCATCCAGACGCCCCGCGCCCGGCGCCCGCGTGAAGGACGCGCGCACCGGCGCGGCCGGGCCCCTGCGCCCCGTACACCAGCCCGAACCCGTACCTCCCCGGCCCGTCGCCCGGTGTCTCTTACGCTGCACTGAATGATCAGCGCCGACGGCGGGCACCGCCCGAGATCCACCGAACGGAGGCCGCCCGTGAGCACCGCTTTTCCTGCCCGCGAGCTGCGCATCGGAACCCGTACGAGCCCCATGGCCCTCGCCCAGACCGCCCGCGTCACCCAGCTGCTGCACCAGCTCGACCCGCGGCTGCGGACCGTGGCCGTCCCGGTCCGGACCGAGGCCGATCTCTGGCACGGCGAGCTGTCCGGCATCGGCGGGAAGGGCCTGTTCGTCAAGGCTCTCGACGTACGGTTGCAGAGCGGCGACATCGATCTCGCGCTGCACTGCCTCAAGGACGTGCCCGGCGACGTGCCGTTCCGCGCGGGCCTGGTCGTCGCCGCCCACCTGGAGCGCGCCGACGTCCGGGACGTCCTGGTCGTCCCGGAACACTCGGCGGTGCGCCGCCTCGACGACCTCCCGCCCGGCGCCCGGGTCGGCACCGCCTCCGTACGCCGCCGGGCCCAGCTCCTGCGCATCCGCCCCGATCTGCGGATCGTTCCCGTACGCGGCGCGGTGGGCACCCGCCTCGACCTCCTGGACGGCCGGCCAACCGCCCCCACCACCCACACGAACACCACCGACACCACCGACACCACCGACTTCGCCGACCCGGCCGCCTCCACCGAGCCCTCCAGCCCCGCCCACCTCGACGCCCTGGTCCTGGCGAGCGCCGGACTGGCCCGGCTCGGCCTGAGCCACCGGGCGCGGCAGATCTTCGAGATCGAGGAAGTGTTGCCGGCCGTCGGTGCCGGCGTCCTGTCCCTGGAGTGCCGCCGCGACGACAGCGCCGTCGCCGCCCTGCTGGAGCAGCTCAACCACGAGCCCACGCTGACCGAGGCGACCGCCGAACGCGTCATGCTCCAGGGCCTGCGCGGGCACTGCAACAGCCCCATCGCGGGCTACTGCGTCACCGGCCCGGGCGGCCGGCTCTCCCTGCGCGGGAGGGTCTTCTCCCCGGACGGCGCCGCCTTCGCGCAGGTCCATCTGTGCAGCGACGCCCCGCACGATCCGGCGGCACTCGGCGCGCACGCCGCCACCGAACTCCTCAGCCAGGGTGCCCGCTCCCTGATCGACACCGGAATTCCACTCTGAACCTTCGCGCCGAACCGCTTTTCCGCACTTCTCGCATTTCGCACACCGACCCCGGCCCGAACCGACGCGAAGCATCGCATCATCGCCTGCGCGGGAATCATTCCCCTGGCCCTCATCCGCGGCCCGATCCGCGGAATTCCGTTCTACTGGCAGCTGCTCGACATGTCGTTCGGCGTCTTCGGCGTGATTCCCCTGCTGGTGGTCCGCCGAATGATCAAATGTCTGGAAGCGTACGAACTCGCCGCCTGACCGTGAACCAGGCCGCAGGAACGGACATCGGCAAGACCTCCCCCGCATTCCGGGGGAGGCCCGTCCCGTGGTACGTCAGCCCGCCTGGCTGCTGTCCTTGAGCGTGCCCCAGCCGTGCCAGCGGTCGATCTCGATCCACGCGCTGACCCGGGCGCGGTCGCGCTGCGGATAGGCGTCGCCGAGGTAGTGGTGGGCCAGCCGGTCGATGTCGGTCAGGTCCTTGTCCTCACGGAATTCGGTGACGCGGCCGATGATGCTGATGTGGGTGTACCAGCTCGACTCGTCGAGGACGGTGATCGTCACCCGGGGGTCGTTCCGCAGGTGCTCCAGGCGCCTGCGGCCCTCGTCCATGTTGACGAGCACCCGGCCGTCGTCCCAGAGGTACCAGGTCGCCGTGGAGACCGGCTGCCCGTCCGACCGCAAGGTCGTGATGACGGCCGGGTTGGCCTTCTCCAGCACGGCAACCGCCTCTTGCGGCAGCGGGGGTTTCGACATAGCGGACACTCCTCCATAGGTTGCTGATCCGGCGTTCGTCTCCCCAATATGATCGTCCGCCCACGCCTTCCCGATTCACAGACACGCCACTGCGGCGCGACCGTCACGCGGGTCGCACGACCGCGTCACCGTCCGCTACCTTCGGCAACCCGCACCACGACCACCAGGGGCCGGAGCGCCAGTGACCCCCACCCCCGCCTCTTCCAGCCCCGTCCCCCCCACAACCACCCTCCTGACCCAACTCACCACCACGCTCGGTCACCCCGTTCCTGCCGTCTGGGCCGAGGCCGTGCGGGCCGTGCCGCGGGACCGGTTTCTGCCGGGGCGCATCTGGCTCCGCGACGGGGCCGGCGGTTACGTACCCTGCGACCGCGCCACGGATCCGGCCCGCTGGGCCGAGGCCGCGTACCGTGACGTGCCGATCGTCACGCAGATCACCGAGGACGACGACGGGTTCCAGGAGCCCACCTCGTCCGCTTCCGCGCCCAGCACGGTGTTGCGCATGCTCGCGGACGCCGCGCTCGCCGACGGACACCGTGTCCTGGAGATCGGTACCGGTACCGGCTTTCACGCGGCCCTCCTGTCCCACCGGCTCGGAGCCGACCGTGTGGTGAGCGTCGAGGTCGACCCGCTGCTCGCCGAGACGGCCCGCGCCGGCCTCAAAGCCGTCGGGCACGCCCCTGCGGTGATCACCGGTGACGGGGCTCACGGGCACGCCGCCGACGCTCCGTACGACCGGATCATCTGCACCTGCTCCGTACGGTCCGTCCCCGCCGCCTGGCTCGCGCAGACGCTGCCCGGTGCCCGCCTCGTCGTACCGTGGAGCACCAGCTGGATCACGTACGGCACGCTCGTCCTCACCCGTCGGCCGGACGGTACGGCCGACGGGCAGTTCGCCGGTTACGGCTCCTACAAGGTGATGCGCGGCCAGCGCGCGTCCGCCGACCTCGACCGCGACCTGCTGCGCGCGGGGCAGCGTCCCAGTCGTCGCGACACAGCCCTGTCCCCCTGGGCGGTGGCCGGCGACAGCCTCGACGCGCAGTTCGCGATCGGTCTGCGCGCGCCCGAGTGTGGCACTCCTGGGACTCCGGCACCGACGAGGCGCACACCCGCCTGTGGCTGGCCGACGACGCCGCGACGTCATGGGCGTCGGTGGACTACGACGGCCGGCAGACCGCCGCCTACCTCGTGCGGCAGCACGGGCCGCGCCGGCTCTGGGACGAGATCGAGGCGGCCCACCAGCGGTGGGTGCGGGCCGGCGAACCGGAGATCGCCTGCCACGGCCTCACCGTCCGCCCCGAAGGTCAGCGCGTCAGGCTCCGCCCGCAACGGCCGAGCGCCCCTCCGGCCATGCCGGAGGGGCGCTGAAAAGGCGGGTCATGACGCTGGAAGTCAGGCCGACTCGGCCTGGAACATCCAGTGGTGCTTTTCGAGGTCGGCGGTGAGGCCGATGAGGATGTCCTGGGAGACCGGGTCGGGCTCGTCCGTGACGCGGATGCGCTCACGCATCCGGGCGATGACGGCGCCGAGCGCGTCGGTCACCACGCGGACGACCTCGGCGTCCTTGATCCAGTTGTCCTGCACCGTGTCGATGCCGCTGGTCTTCGCGACCGTCTCGGCCCGGCCGTCCGGCGAGACACCGATCGCCGAGGCACGCTCGGCCACCGTGTCGGCGTAGGCGCGGGCCGTGTCCACGACATCGTCGAGCTGGAGATGTACGGACCGGAAACGCGGGCCGATGATGTTCCAGTGGACCTGCTTCGCCACGAGCGAGAGATCCACCAGGTCGACGAGGGCTCCCTGCAGTGCTTCCCCGACCACCTTGCGCGCGTCGTCGGACAGCGTGCTCTTGACGACAGACATCCATTTACTCCTTTTCAGGGCGAATGACTCCGCTTCGCCCACCGTACAAACGATTGGTCCTGTCTGTACGGATCGGGTACCCAGATGCGCTGCGGTAATGCGCGGGTGCCTCACCTTGGGGACGAAGGTCCTCACCTCCCCGGCTTTCGCCCCGGGCACTCGGGCCCCCTCCCCTGCGGAACGGCCGTACGGCCTGCCGGAAAGTGCCCGGCCGCGCGGGCGCGAAACGCCTCGAACCCCGCCCGGCGGCGCCGGACGGGGTTCAGGAAAGTCGAGAGAGCTCTCAGGGAGACACGCGGGGGGACCCGATGGTCTCAGGCCGGTACGGCCCGGCGGCCTCAGGCCGCCACGACGTCCACGGCCTCTGCGGGGGCCTTGATCGTCACGCGGTCCTCCGGCACCCCGGCCAGCGAGGTCACGGACACCGAGTTCAGCTTGGGGCGGACCGGTGCGGGCACCGGGTCGCTCGCGGCGGCGGACCGCGCCAGTTCCGCGAGTGCCAGCTCGTCGCTGACCTCCCGCATGAGTTCGGACATGCGCACGTCCAGCGCGTCGCAGATCGCCGAGAGCAGTTCGGAAGAGGCTTCCTTCTGTCCCCGTTCGACCTCGGACAAGTAGCCGAGCGACACCCGGGCGGAGGAGGAGACCTCGCGCAGGGTGCGGCCCTGGCGCTGACGCTGTCGGCGCAGCACGTCACCCAGCAGGCGACGAAGCAGAATCATCGCTGGCTCCCTCCTCGGACCTCGGATCCGGATCCTTCTCGCCCCACCGTACCGCCTCGGGCCTCGGCCGTGCGGGGCGCGAGTTCGTGTTCACTCAGGGCTGCAAACATCAAATTTCCCCCCGTTGTTCCGTATCCTGTGCCGCCGCGTTCTCGGTCAGTTGGCTCACCAGCAGCCGGAGCACCGCCGCCACCGTGTCCCGGCGGATCCGCCGGCGGTCGCCGTCCAGCGTGAGGCGCAGTACACCGCCCGCTCCGCCGGGGCCGTCGGCCGCGACGAATACGGTGCCCACGGGCTGTCCGTCCTGGGGGTCAGGGCCGGCAACCCCTGTAGTGGCGATACCCCAGTGCGCGCTCAGCACACGCCTTACACCACGGGCCATCTGGCGGGCAACCTCCGCGTCCACGGCTCCGCGCGCGTCGAGCAGCGGCCCGTCGACCCCGAGAATGTCCCGTTTGAGCCCGGTCGCGTAGGCCGTCACCGAGCCCCGGAAGACCCGGGAGGCTCCGGGTACCCCGGTCAGCGCTCCGGCCACCAGCCCGCCCGTGAGCGATTCGGCCACGGCCAGGCTCTGTCCGCGCGCCGCGAGCATGTCGAGCGCCCGCGCCGCCACGGACGACGTCTCGTCGGCCGGCTCCAGGCCGGCCTCTCCGCCCGTGTCTCCGCGCGCTTCCCCGTCCGTGTCAGCGCGCATTTCCGCAGCCACTTCGGAAGGTCGCCAGGGCGGCCGGCTCCGGATTCACCGTACGGAGTTCCCGTCGTCCGCCACGGTCCCGGAGCGGCCCGCAGCTCCCGCGCTCCCGGCGGGGGCGTCGCCGTGCGCCTCGGCGGCCGTCCTGGCCCGCTGCTCGGCCTGTACGGCCCGCGCCTCGGCCAGCCCGGCCCGTCGCAGGACGACCGCCTGCCGTACGTAGTCCAGGCCGGTCACGACGGTCAGCGCCACGGCCACCGCCATCACCCACCACCGGAACGACGCCAGCGGCCCGGTCAGCGCGAGCACGTACATACCGACCGCGGTGCCCTGCGCGAGGGTCTTCAGCTTCCCGCCGCGGCTGGCCGGGATCACCCCGTGCTTGATCACCCAGAACCGCATCAGGGTGATGCCCAGCTCACGGAAGAGGATGACGCCCGTCACCCACCACGAGAGATCGTCCAGCACGGACAGGCAGATCAGCGCCGCGCCCATGATCGCTTTGTCCGCGATCGGGTCGGCGATCTTCCCGAAGTCGGTGACCAGGTTGTACTGGCGCGCCAGGTGGCCGTCGAACAGGTCGGTGATCATGGCGATGGCGAACGCCGCCCAGGCGAACGAGCGCCAGGCCGGGTCGTAGCCGTCGCCGTGCATCAGCAGCATCACGAAGGCCGGTACGAGCAGCAGCCGCACCATCGTCAGGACGTTGGCGATGTTCCACAGCCCGGCCGTCCGGACGGCCGGCGCCGGGCGGTGGTGCCCACCGGCCGCGGAAGCCGGGACTCCGGTCATCTGCCCGCCTCCTCAGTACACGGCGCGCCGTCCACCGACAGCACCTCGGCCACCAGGTCGACGCCCTCACTGGCCACGACCTTTGCTTCGACCATACGACCCGGCGCAAGGTCGAGTGAGGTGCGCAGCAAGGTGACGCCGTCGGTCTCGGGGGCCTGGTGCGCGGCGCGCCCCACGACCCCGTCCTCCTCGTCGACGCTGTCCACCAGGACCGTGACGGTCTCCCCCAGCCGCTCCTCGGCGCGCTGCGCGGTCAGCTCCTCGGCCAGCCGGGAGATGTGCGCGAGGCGCTCGGCGACCTCGTCCGGGTCGACCTTCTTGTCGTACGTGGCGGCCTCGGTGCCGTCCTCGTCGGAGTAGCCGAACACGCCGATCGCGTCCAGCCGGGCGCCGGTCAGGAAGCGCTCCAGCTCGGCGACGTCGTCCTCGGTCTCGCCGGGGAAGCCGACGATGAAGTTCGAGCGGGCGCCGGCCTGCGGCGCCTTCCCGCGGATCTGCTCCAGCAGGCCCAGGAAGCGGTCGGTGTCGCCGAAGCGCCGCATGGCGCGCAGCACGCCCGGCGCCGAGTGCTGGAAGGACAGGTCGAAGTACGGCGCGACCTTGTCGGTCTCCGTCAGCACGTCGATCAGGCCGGGGCGCATCTCGGCGGGCTGCAGGTAGCTGACCCGGACGCGCTCCAGGCCCTCGACGGCGGCCAGCTCCGGCAGCAGCGTCTCCAGCAGGCGGATGTCGCCCAGGTCCTTGCCGTACGAGGTGTTGTTCTCGGAGACCAGCATGATCTCCTTCACGCCCTGCTCCGCCAGCCAGCGCGTCTCGCCGAGCACGTCGGAGGGGCGGCGGGAGATGAAGGAGCCGCGGAAGGACGGGATGGCGCAGAAGGAGCAGCGGCGGTCGCAGCCGGAGGCCAGCTTCACGGACGCGACCGGGCTGGTGCCCAGGCGGCGCCGGAGCGGCGCGCGGGGCCCTGAGGCGGGCGCCACGCCCTCCGGCAGGTCCGCGGGGGCCGGAGCGGGCTCCGCCGCGCCGTGGCCGGGCAGCGCGACGCCTGCGGCGTCCTGGCGCTCGGCCGGGCTGATCGGCAGCAGCTTGCGGCGGTCGCGCGGGGCGTGGGCCTCGACGTTGCCGCCGCTCAGGATCGTCTGCAGCCGGCCGGAGATGTCGCTGTAGTCGTCGAAGCCGAGGACGCCGTCGGCCTCCGGGAGGGCGTCGGCCAGCTCCTTGCCGTACCGCTCGGCCATGCAGCCGACGGCCACCACGGCCTGGGTGCGGCCGTGGTCCTTCAGGTCGTTGGCCTCCAGCAGGGCATCGACGGAGTCCTTCTTGGCGGCCTCGACGAAACCGCAGGTGTTGACGACGGCGACATCGGCATCGGCGGCGTCCTCGACGAGGTCCCAGCCGTCCGCTGCCAGGCGGCCTGCGAGCTCCTCCGAGTCCACCTCGTTACGGGCGCAGCCAAGAGTGACAAGGGCGACGGTACGGCGTTCGGGCATGGAGTCAGCGTACTTTGTCCCCGCAACCTCCATCGCTGCCAGGGTTGCCCCGGCCGGCCGGCGCCCCGGTCCGGCCCTTGCCCCGCCCCGGTCCTGGCCTGGTCAGCCCGCCTGCGGGCCCGCCGAGTAGCTCAGCCGCTCGACCGCTCCCTTGTCGCCGACCTTCTCGACCTCCTTGCCGTTGACGAACAGCTGCACGACCCCGGCGTTGCCGACGACCAGGTCGATCCGCTTCTTGTCCGTGAAGGTCTTGGACTCGCCCTTCTTGAGCAGGCCGTCCTCCAGCAGCCGGCCGTTGGCGTCCTTGGCGGAGATCCAGCTCTGCCCGTCCTTCGCGGTGATCTTGATGGTGACCTTGTCCTTCGGGACGCCCGCGATGGCGCTCTCCGAGGGCCCGGGGCCGGGGACGGTGCTGGGCCTGGCGGTCTTGCCGGACTTGCCGGCGGCGGGCTTGGTCGGCTGCACCGGCGCCACGGTGTTCTCCCCCTCGGCGACCGCGCTCCCCTTGTCGCCGCCGCTGAAGAGGGTGAAGCCCACGAAGCCGACGACCACGACGATGGCCGCGACCATCGCCGCCGTCCAGTTCGGGCGGCCCCGCTCGGGCCGGATGCGCTCGGCCTCGAAGAGCGGCGCCGCGGGGGTCGGCTCGGGGCGGCCGCCGCGGTCCCCGTCGAACTGCGCGACCAGCGGTTCCGGATCGAGTCCGACGGCGCGCGCGAGGGTGCGCAGATGCCCCCGCGCGTAGACGTCGCCGCCGCACCGTGAGAAGTCGTCCTGCTCGATGCCCTGCACGATGGGCACGCGCACCCGGGTGGTGGTACTGACCTCGTCGACGGTCAGTCCCGCCGCGATACGGGCCTGCTGGATGGCGTGGCCGATGGAGGGCCGGTCGTCTTCGGAGGAGTTGCCGATGGACACGTGGGCGCCTTTCGAGCGTGAGCCACCTGCTGGAGGTTCAGTCTAGGGGTGTACCGAAAGGGTCGGGCAAGCGGAAGAGCGGACTTTGTACGCCATCAGAAGGCCGGGTGAGGCCGCCGGACGCCCGGTCCGGTTGCCGATGGTGCACCATCCTTCCACCACCTCCCTCAACTTGACGTAGCGACGGAGGAAACGGTTGCTTTCGATCTCCGACAGCCGCTTCGGACCGCCCGTACGGGTGAACTTGGAGCATGCTTCCCGGACTTCCGCCGCCGTCGCCGCGCGTCCGGTGGACGGACCCGGACGACGGCTCCGGAGAACGGCAGCCGCTATGAGGGCGTCTCCCCCCGGATGACCGCCAGTACGCCTTCCAACTCGTCCGGCTTGACCATCACGTCGCGCGCCTTGGACCCCTCGCTCGGCCCGACGATGTTGCGCGACTCCATCAGGTCCATCAGCCGCCCGGCCTTGGCGAAGCCCACCCGCAGCTTCCGCTGGAGCATGGACGTGGACCCGAACTGGGTGGAGACCACCAGCTCAGCGGCCTGGCACAGCAGGTCCAGGTCGTCGCCGATGTCCTCGTCGATCTCCTTCTTCTTGGCCGTGCCGACGGTGACGTCGTCCCGGAAGACCGGCGCCATCTGGTCCTTGCAGTGCTGGACGACCTGCTGGACCTCGTCCTCCTGGACGAAGGCGCCCTGCATCCGCACGGGTTTGTTCGCGCCCATCGGCAGGAACAGGCTGTCGCCCTTGCCGATCAGCTTCTCCGCGCCCGGCTGGTCGAGGATGACCCGGCTGTCGGCGAGCGAGGAGGTCGCGAACGCCAGCCGGGACGGCACGTTCGCCTTGATCAGACCGGTCACCACGTCCACCGAAGGACGCTGGGTGGCCAGCACCAGGTGGATGCCGGCGGCGCGCGCGAGCTGGGTGATGCGGACGATGGAGTCCTCCACGTCGCGCGGCGCGACCATCATCAGGTCGGCCAGCTCGTCCACGATCACCAGCAGGTACGGGTACGGCGACAGGTCGCGCTCACTGCCCTCCGGCGGCTTCGCCTTGCCGCTGCGCACGGCCGCGTTGAAGTCGTCGATGTGCCGGTAGCCGTAGGCCGCCAGGTCGTCGTAGCGCAGGTCCATCTCGCGCACGACCCACTGCAGGGCCTCGGCGGCCTTCTTGGGGTTGGTGATGATCGGAGTGATCAGGTGCGGGATGCCCTCGTACGCGGTCAGCTCGACGCGCTTGGGGTCGACCAGCACCATCCGCACCTCGTCGGGGGTGGCGCGCGCCATCACCGAGGTGATCAGGCAGTTGATGCAGGACGACTTGCCGGAGCCGGTCGCGCCGGCCACCAGGATGTGCGGCATCCGCGCCAGGTTGGCCGAGACGTACCCGCCCTCGACGTCCTTGCCGAGGCCGACCAGCAGCGGGTGGTCCTCGCCCACCGACTCCGCCGAGCGCAGCACGTCGCCGAGGTTGACCATCTCCCGGTCGCTGTTGGGGATCTCGATGCCGACCGCGGACTTGCCGGGGATCGGGCTGATGATCCGTACGTCCGGGCTGGCGACGGCGTACGCGATGTTCTTGGCCAGCGCGGTGATCTTCTCGACCTTCACCGCGGGGCCCAGCTCGACCTCGTACCGGGTGACCGTCGGGCCGCGGGTGAAGCCGGTGACCGCCGCGTCGACCTTGAACTCCTGGAAGACGGTGGTCAGCGACTCCACGACGGCGTCGTTGGCCGCGCTGCGGGTCTTGCCGGGGCCGCCCCGGGTGAGCAGGTCCAGCGACGGCAGCGCGTAGGTGATGTCGTTGGACAGCAGCAGTTGCTCGGCCCGCGAGGGCAGCTCGCCGGACGGTTCCGGCGCGGACTTCGTGAAGTCCGGCACCGGGCCCGAGGGCTTGTCCGTGTCGCCCTGGCCCGGGGCGCGGGCGGGCGGCACCGCGCCGCTGTCCTGCTTCTTCCCGGGCGTGGGCCGCTCGTCGTCGCGGTGCTCACCGTCGTAGTGGTCACCGTCGCGGCGCTCGCCGGAGATGCTGCTGCTGAGGTCGGCGACCAGGGGCGAGGGCTGGACGCCGTGCAGGACGGCCCCGTCCAGCGAGGCGGCGGCCGCGGCGGCCACGTCGACGGCGTCCATGGGGCGGTCGGCGGGCTGCAGGGGCGTGCGGCGCCCGCGGCGGCGCTTGGCCAGCGCCGCCTCCTCTATGGCGTCCGGGTCGTCCGCGGGAGCCGTCCCGGCGGCGCGCCGCGCGCCCCGCCCGGACCGGTCGCGCCGGTCGTCGTACTCCTCGGGCTCGACGGCCACCGGCTCGGGCTCGTACACCTCGACCAGGCCCAGCCGGGCGCCGAGCAGCCGCAGCCGCTGCGGGATGGCGTTGACGGGTGTGGCGGTGACGACGAGCAGGCCGAAGACGGTGAGCAGCACCAGCAGCACCACCGCCAGGGTCTGGCCGACGGTGAAGATCAGCGGCTTGGACGCCGCCCAGCCGACATAGCCCCCGGCGTCCTGCACGGCCGCTATGCCGTCGTTCCGGCCGGGCGACCCGCAGGCGATCGCGACCTGCCCCAGGATGCCGATGACCAGGGCGGACAGGCCGATGACGATCCGTCCGTTGGCCTCCGGCTGCTCCGGGTGCCGGATCAGCCGCAGCGCGATGCCGCCCAGCAGTATCGGTACGACCAGGTCCAGGCGGCCGAAAGCGCCGGTGACCAGCAGCTGGACGAGGTCGCCGACCGGGCCGCTGAGGTTGGACCAGGTGCCGGCCGCGACGACCAGGGCGAGGCCGAGGAGCAGCAGCGACAGCCCGTCCTTGCGGTGCGCCGGGTCCAGGTTCTTCGCGCCGCGCCCGAAGCCGCGGAACATCGCGCCGACGGCGTGCGCCAGCCCGAGCCAGCAGGCCCGCACCAGGCGGTAGACGCCGCCGGTGGGCGACGGCGCGGGTCTCGGCGGCGCCTTCTTGGCGGCCGCCTTCTTCGCCGGCGCGCGCTTGGCCGGTGCGGTCTTCTTGGCGGGCGCCCTCCTGGCCGGAGCCGGCGCCTTCTTCGCCGGTGCTTTCTTCGCGGCGGCCTTCTTGGCGGCGCCCCCGGGCTGTCCGGCGCGCTGCTTCGAGGGGCCCGCCGTGCTCTGGGAACCCTTGCCGGACGTACGTGAGGCCATGGTGACGAGATTACAGGCGAGGGCCACAGTGACACGAGCGCTCGGCCCTTCACCCATTCGTGTCGCGCCCCGCGCCGGACACTTCACGCCGACGGCGCACGACACCGGCACCGCACACGGCTGGTGATGGCCCGTCAGGGCCGCGCGGGGCCGGGAACCCGCCACCGCGGCCCGCAGGCCGTCCAGCGGGCCGCTGGAGCGCCTGACGGCGCCTCGGCAAGGCGCGCGTCAGGAAGCGGCGTTGCCCGTACCGGGCTCCAGGGCGTCCAGCGCCCGCCGCAGTCCGGTGAGCTTGCGCTCCAGATGGGCCGCCGTCGCGATGGCCGCCGCGTCCGCCGACTCGTCGAGCTGCTTGGACAGCGCCTCGGCCTGCTCCTCCACGGCCGCGAGCCGGGCGGACAGCTCCGCGAGCAGCCCCGCGGGCTCCCTGGCCTCGTCCGCCGCGGCACGGCCGCTCTCCAGCTGCAGCCGCAGCAGCGTCGCCTGCTCCCGCAGTTGACAGTTCTTCATGTACAGCTCGACGAAGACCGAGACCTTCGCGCGCAGCACCCACGGGTCGAACGGCTTGGAGATGTAGTCGACCGCTCCCGCCGCGTAACCACGGAAGGTGTGGTGCGGGCCGTGGTTGATGGCGGTCAGGAAGATGATCGGGATGTCGCGGGTGCGTTCGCGCCGCTTGATGTGCGCGGCCGTCTCGAACCCGTCCATCCCCGGCATCTGCACATCGAGCAGGATCACCGCGAAATCGTCGGTGAGCAGTGCCTTGAGCGCTTCCTCCCCGGACGATGCCCGCACCAGTGTCTGATCGAGCGCGGAGAGGATCGCCTCCAGCGCCAGCAGATTCTCCGGCCGGTCATCGACCAGGAGGATCTTGGCCTTCTGCACCATGGCCCGTCCTCCTCGCCCCGGCAATGAACCGGACGCCGCCCCAGGGGACGGCTCTGTCATGCCGCCCGTCCTTGTGCCGGTCATCGTAGCCGCACCCCGCCTGTCGCCACACCCTGTCACCGCGATGTCACTGTGCACGTAGCACAAACGCAGCGAGAGACCAGAAGGTTCCCCGAATACCGCTCTCCCACACGTGGCCGGCCACACTGAGTCAACATGCGGGGAACCTTACGAGCCTCATTTGACGAACGTGTCACCGCGTGCGCATCCATTGCTCCATCACCGTCAGCAGGTGGTCGGTGTCCACCGGCTTGGTCACGTAGTCGGACGCCCCGGACTCGATGCTCTTCTCCCGGTCGCCCTTCATCGCCTTCGCGGTCAGCGCGATGATCGGCAGCCCGGCGAACTGCGGCATCCGGCGGATCGCGGCCGTGGTCGCGTAGCCGTCCATCTCCGGCATCATGATGTCCATCAGGACCAGCACCACGTCGTCGTGCTGCTCCAGGACCTCGATGCCCTCCCGGCCGTTCTCCGCGTACAGCACCGACAGCCCGTTCTGCTCCAGCACGCTGGTGAGCGCGAACACGTTGCGGATGTCGTCGTCGACGATCAGCACCTTCTCGCCGTGGAAGCCGCCGTCGAACCCGGCCGACACCAGGTCCTGGCCGTTGCCGATCCAGGGCTCCTCGACGGGCGGCCGCGCGGGCTCCTCCGCGGGCTGCGGCGCCGACGGCGCGGGCGCGGCCGGCAGCTCCGGCCGCGGCGCCTCGACGGCGGCCGGGCGGCGCCGCCGCCGGGCGATCCCCGGACCGGTGCCCGAGGAGGGCGCGACGCCGGCCTGTACGGCGTCCTCCGCGGCCTGCCGCCCGAGCTCCGCGTCGCGCGCCTCGGCGTCCATCGCCAGCCCGCCCGCGACCAGCTGCGGGTAGCCCTGCGGCGGCAGCCCGCCCGGGTTGTACGGCAGGTAGAGCGTGAACGTCGAGCCGCGGCCCGGCTCACTGGCGGCGTGGATCTCGCCGCCCAGCAGCCGCGCGATCTCCCGGCTGATGGACAGGCCCAGGCCCGTACCGCCGTACTTGCGGCTCGTGGTGCCGTCCGCCTGCTTGAACGCCTCGAAGATCACCCGCATCTTGCTGGACGCGATGCCGATGCCGGTGTCCGTCACCGAGAACGCGATCATGTCGGCGTCCGGCTCGCGCAGCGCGCCGTGCTCCAGCAGGTGCTCGCGGATGTCCGTCGGCACGTCGTCGCCGGCCGGCCGGATGACCAGCTCGACGGCGCCGCTGTCGGTGAACTTCACCGCGTTGGCCAGCAGGTTGCGCAGCACCTGGAGCAGCCGCTGCTCGTCGGTGTGCAGCGTGGCCGACAGCTCCGGGGAGACCCGTACGGAGAAGTCGAGCCCCTTCTCCGCGGTCAGCGGCCGGAACGTGGCCTCGACGTAGTCGACGAGCTGGACCAGCGCGATACGGGTCGGGCTGACGTCCATCTTGCCCGCCTCGACCTTCGACAGGTCCAGGATGTCGTTGATGAGCTGGAGCAGGTCGGAACCGGCGCCGTGGATGGTCTCGGAGAATTCGACCTGCTTCGGGGAGAGATTCCCCTCCGCGTTGTCGGCGAGCAGTTTGGCGAGAATCAGCAGCGAGTTCAGCGGCGTCCGCAGCTCGTGCGACATGTTCGCCAGGAATTCCGACTTGTAGCGCATCGAGACGGCGAGCTGCTCGGCGCGCTCCTCCAGAACCTGCCGCGCCTCCTCGATCTCGGTGTTCTTCACCTCGATGTCGCGGTTCTGCGCGCGCAGTTGCTCGGCCTTCTCCTCCAGTTCGGAGTTGGACAGCTCCAGCGCCTTCTGCCGGCTCTCCAACTCGCCCGAACGCTCCTTGAGTTGTTCGGTCAGCTCCTGCGACTGCTTGAGCAGCACCTCGGTCTTGGTGTTGACGGAGATGGTGTTGACGCTGGTCGCGATCATCTCCGCGATCTGGCTGAGGAAGTCCTTCTGGATCTGGGTGAACGGCTGGAAGGAGGCCAGCTCGATAACGCCGAGCACCTTGTCCTCGAAGAGCACCGGCAGCACGATCACATTGGCCGGCGGCGCCTCGCCGAGCCCGGAGGCGATCTTCAGATAGCCGGAGGGCACGTTCTCCACCAGGATGGTGCGCTTCTCCTCCGCCGCCGTGCCGATCAGGGTCTCCCCCGGCCGGAACGTCGTCGGCATGCTGCCCATCGAGTAGCCGTACGAGCCCATCAGCCGCAGCTCGTAGGCGCCCGGCTCGCCGCCGTCCGCGCCGATCTCGTTGCTGTCACCGGGCTGCGCGGCGAGGAAGAACGCGCCGTGCTGCGCCGAGACCGCCGGGGACAGCTCGCTCATGATCAGCGTCGCCACGTCCTTGAGGTCGCGGCGGCCCTGCATCAGGCCGGAGATCCGGGCCAGGTTGCCCTTGAGCCAGTCCTGCTCCTCGTTGGCCAGGGTGGTCTCGCGGAGTGTGGCGATCATCGTGTTGACGTTGTCCTGGAGCTCCAGGATCTCGCCCGCCGCGTCCACGTCGATCCGGACGTTGTGGTCGCCCAGGGTCACCGCCGCGGCGACGGCGGCGATCGCCCGCACCTGGCGGGTCAGGTTGCCCGCCATCTCGTTCACCGACTCCGTCAGGTCCTTCCAGGTGCCGGCCACGCCGCGCACCTGGGCCTGGCCGCCCAGCTGGCCGTCCGTCCCCACCTCGCGGGCCACCCGGGTGACCTGCTCGGCGAAGGAGGAGAGCTGGTCGACCATCGTGTTGATGGTCGTCTTCAGGGCCAGGATCTCGCCCCGCGCGTCGATGTCGATCTTCTTGGTCAGGTCGCCCTTGGCGATGGCCGTGGTGACCATCGCGATGTTGCGCACCTGGCCGGTCAGGTTGTTGGCCATCGAGTTCACCGACTCGGTCAGGTCCTTCCACGTACCGGCGACGCCGGGTACGCGGGCCTGGCCGCCCAGGATGCCGTCGGTGCCCACCTCACGGGCCACCCTGGTGACCTCGTCGGCGAACGACGACAGCGTGGTGACCATCGTGTTGACCGTGTCGGCGAGCTGCGCGACCTCGCCGCGCGCCTCGACCGTGACCTTCTTGGTCAGGTCGCCGTTGGCGACCGCCGCCGAGACCTGGGAGATGTTGCGCACCTGGATGGTCAGGTTGTTGGCCATCAGGTTGACGTTGTCGCTCAGGTCCTTCCAGATGCCGGTGACACCCGGGACGCGGGCCTGGCCGCCCAGCTGGCCCTCCGTACCCACCTCACGGGCGACGCGCGTCACCTGCTCGGCGAAGAGCGACAGCTGGTCGACCATCGTGTTCACGGTCGTGACCAGTTCGAGGATCTCGCCCTTGGCGTCGACGGTGATCTTCTTCGACAGGTCGCCGCGCGCGACCGCGGTGGTCACCTCGCCGATGCTGCGTACCTGGGACGTCAGGTTGTTCGCCATGAAGTTGACGGACTGGGTGAGGTCCTTCCACGTACCGCTGACGCCCTGCACCTCGGCCTGACCGCCGAGGATGCCCTCGGTGCCCACCTCGCGGGCGACGCGCGTCACCTGGTCGGCGAACGACGACAGCTGGTCGACCATCGTGTTCAGGGTGTTCTTCAGCTCCAGGATCTCGCCCCGGGCGTCCACGTCGATCTTCTGCGACAGGTCGCCGCGGGCCACCGCCGTCGCGACCTGCGCGATGTTGCGGACCTGGGCGGTCAGGTTGCCCGCCATGCCGTTCACCGAGTCGGTCAGGTCACGCCAGACACCCGCCACGCCCGGCACCTGCGCCTGGCCGCCGAGCCTGCCGTCCGTCCCCACCTCACGGGCCACTCTGGTGACCTGCTCCGCGAAGGCGGAGAGCTGGTCGACCATCGTGTTGATGGTGTTCTTCAGCTCCAGGATCTCGCCGCGCGCGTCGACGTCGATCTTCTGCGACAGGTCGCCGCTCGCGACCGCCGTCGTCACCTGGGCGATCTGCCGCACCTGGGACGTCAGGTTGCCCGCCATGAAGTTGACGGAGTCGGTCAGTTCCTTCCACGTACCGCTGACGCCGTCGACCCGGGCCTGACCGCCCAGCCGGCCCTCGGTGCCCACGTCCCGGGCCATCCGGGTGACCTGGTCGGCGAACGAGGACAGCTGGTCCACCATGGTGTTCACGGTGTTCTTCAGCTGGAGCATCTCGCCGGACACGTCGACGGTGACCTTCTGCGACAGGTCGCCGTTCGCGACCGCCGTCGTCACCTGCGCGATGTTGCGCACCTGGCCGGTGAGGTTGCGGAACGCGGTGTTGACGGAGTCCGTGAGGTCCTTCCACGTCCCCGCGGCGCCCGGCACGGCGGCCTGGCCGCCCAGCTCGCCCTCGACACCGATCTCCCGCGCGACGCGCGTCACCTCGGCACCGAACGAGGACAGCTGGTCCACCATGGTGTTCACGGTGTTCTTCAGTTCGAGCATCTCGCCCGCGACGTCGACCGTGACCTTCTGCGACAGATCACCGTTCGCGACCGCCGTCGTCACCTGCGCGATGTCCCGGACCTGCCCCGTCAGGTTGCGGAAGGCGTTGTTCACCGAGTCGGTGAGGTCCTTCCACGTCCCCGCGGCGCCCGGCACCTGCGCCTGACCGCCGAGCTGGCCCTCGGCACCGACCTCGTTGGCGACCCGCGTGACCTCGTCCGCGAAGGTACGCAGCGTCTCGGTCATCGTGTTGATCGTGTCGGCCAGCTGCGCGACCTCGCCGCGCGCACTGACCGTGACCTTCTGCGACAGGTCGCCGTTGGCGACCGCCGTGGTCACCTGGGCGATCCCGCGCACCTGGGCGGTGAGATTGCCGGCCATCAGGTTGACGGAGTCCGTGAGGTCCTTCCAGACCCCCGCGACGCCCGGGACCTGCGCCTGGCCGCCCAGCTCACCCTCCGTACCGACCTCGCGCGCCACCCGGGTGACCTCGGAGGCGAACGAGGAGAGCTGGTCCACCATCGTGTTGACGGTGTTCTTCAGCTCCAGCATCTCGCCGGCGACATGCACGGTCACCTTGCGTGACAGATCGCCCTTGGCGACCGCGGTGGTGACCAGCGCGATGTCCCGCACCTGCGCCGTCAGCCGGGACGCCATCGTGTTGACGGACTCGGTCAGGTCCTTCCAGGACCCGGACATGCCGCGCACCCGCGCCTGCCCGCCGAGCTTGCCCTCCGTACCGACCTCGCTGGCGACCCGCGTCACCTCGTCGGTGAAGGCCGACAACTGGTCCACCAGGCCGTTGACCGTGCGGCCCACCTTCAGGAACTCGCCGCGCAGCGGGTGCGCCGAGGTCCCGTCCGTACCGCGCGAGCGCAAGTCCATCCGCTGTTCCAGGTCGCCCTCGGACACCGCGGAGAGCACCCGGCCCACCTCGGACACCGGCCGTACGAGATCGTCGACCAGGGCGTTCGAGGCGTCGATGGCCGCGGCCCAGGACCCCTCACAGGCCCCGGCCTCCAGCCGTTCCGTGAGTTTTCCCTCACGGCCGACGACCCGGCGCACCCGCGCCAGCTCTCCCGTCAGGTGCAGATTGCGGTCCGCCACCTCGTTGTAGACAGCGGCGATCTCCGACATCGCCCCGTCGCCGGAGACCGTCAGCCGCTTACGGAAATTCCCGTCCCGCATCGAGACCAGAGCAGCCAGCAGCCGGTTCAGCGCAGCCGTATCCACCTCAGTCGTCCCGTTGCTCCGGGAACGTCCGCCTTTCGCGCGCGTGCTCGTGCCCCGCGCCGCTGCGCCAGACTCCACCGTGTCCCTCCCGCAGGGTCGACCGTTCTACCCGGGCCTTCTCTTTGAGCTTGCCCAGTGTTTCACCATGGCCCAACCAGGCCATAACAGTTCGGCAGCATCGCATACCGTCCCGAAGCACGATCGGGGCGCAAACAGACGTGACCGGCATCCGCACGCGCGGCGAAGGTAAGTAACCTGGCATCCGGCTGTCCACCCGCCCTGGCCGTCCAGCACGGGCAGTGGGCGAGCACACCAGGCTTTCGGAGGGGCGCCGCCATGGTGGGAGAGCAGATCACCGACACACGCATGAGGAGACCAGTGATCACCGCGCGGGCCGCTGCCACGTTCGAGCCGGTCGGCCGCTCGGTCGCCACCGCCCGCGCCTTCGTGCGCGACACCCTCCAGGGCTGGGGCTACGGCGACATCGTCGACGACGCCGTCGTCCTGACCAGCGAACTGGTCACCAACGCCGTCGTCCACGCGGGCACCGCCGCCGACGTACTGTGCCTGCGCACGGACACCGGCGTACGCATCGAGGTCGCGGACCGCTATCCGGAGCGCGAGATCCCGCTGCAGAATGCCGGGCGCGCGTTCGCCCATCCGGACCGCGAGGGCGGCCGCGGACTGCTGCTGTGCGGCGCGCTGGCCAGCCGCTGGGGCGTGGAGTACACCGCCTCCCAGAAGCACGTGTGGTTCCAGCTCGACCTGCCCGAGCGCCCGGCCGGCACCCGCTCGGCGGGCCCCGCCCTGCCCGTGGACGCCCTGCCGGTCGCCGACAGCCGGGTCCGCGTCGCCGTCGTCCAGGTCGACCGCGGCGGCTGCATCAGCTTCTGGAACGAGGACGCCCGGGACCTCTTCGCGTACGACCCCGAGCAGGTCGCCGGCAAGCCCCTCACCGACTTCGCGGCCTGGCCGCACACCCCCGGCACGGGCACCGGCATCGCCGAGGCCCTCCAGCTCTCCCGCTGGGAGGGCTCGTACGGCATACGGGGCGCCGACGGCCGGGTCGTCCCGGTGTACGCCTCCCACCTGCGCGTCCGCGACGCCGACGGCGAGCCGTACACGGTCTGCCTCCTGGTGCGCGACCACGAGCGCGCCGTCCTGCAGAGCCCGCTGCGCACGCCCGCCCCCGACCAGGCCGCCCAGCCGCCCGAGGGCCGCGGCCCCGCCGACCCGTTCGAGGTCTTCATCGGCTCGCCGGCCCCCGACGACCTGGACGGCCTGCTCCAGCGCACGGTCGAGCGCGCCCGTGACATGCTCGACGGCGACGCCGCGTACCTCCTCCTGGCCACCGACGACGAGACCGAGCTGGAGGTACGGGCCTCCACCGGCCTGCCCTCCGCCCGCCAGCGCTTCGCCCGGGTCCCCGTCGAGGCGGGCTCCGGACGGTACGGCTCCGCCCGGATGCCGGCCGTCCACGAGGACCTGACCGCCGTACCGGGCGCCGTACCGCTGCTCTCCGGTACGGGCATGCGCTCGGTCGTCACGGTCCCCCTGAAGGTCGAGGGCCGCCTGACCGGCTCCCTGGGCGTCGCCGCCGAAGCCCCCGGCCGCTACACGAACGAAGAGGCGCTGCGCCTCCAGTTCGCCGCCGACCGCATCGCGCTGGCCGTCGAACGGGCCCGCCTGACCGAGCTGGAACGGCTGCGCCGCGGCTCCCTCTCCTTCCTCGTCGAAGCGTCCGACCTGCTGGCCGGCACCCTCGACCGGGACCAGACGCTGGCCCTGATGGCCCAGATGACCGTCCCCACCCTCGCCACCTGGTGCGCCGTCTACACCGTCGCCGACCAGGCGTCCGAACCGGAGCTGTCCTACGTCCTGCACGAGGACGAGGACCGCATCGACGGCCTCAAGTCGCTCCTGATGAAGGTCGACCCGCCCGAGCCGGTCCCCACGCCCGGCGCCCGCCTGTGGAACGCGCCGACCGACGCCGCCCACGACGCGGCCCTGCGCACGTCCCTGCGCAGCCTGGGCCTCGGCAACTCGGCCCGCCCCTCCAAGGGCCCCGGCGCCACCCTCGCCACCGCCTCGGCGGTGGGCGGCGAGACCGTCGTCCTGCCGCTGGTCGCCCGCAACCGCGTCATCGGCATGCTCACCCTCGGCAAGCCCAGCGAGGAACACTTCCGCCAGGAGATCCTGGAACTCGCCGAGGACCTCTCCCGGCGGGCCGCGCTCGCCCTGGACAACGCGCGCCTGTACTCGGAACGCACAGCCATCAGCCAGTCCCTCCAGCGCAGCCTGCTGCCCCCGGAGCTGCCCGAGGTCCCGGGCGTCGAGGTCGAGGTCATCTACCGCGCGGCCGGCGAGGGCAACGAGGTCGGCGGCGACTTCTACGACCTCTTCCCCATCCGGGACGGCGCGTACGGCTTCGCCATCGGCGACGTCTGCGGTACGGGCCCGGAGGCCGCCGCCGTCACCGGCCTGGCCCGGCACGCGCTGCGCCTGCTCGCCCGCGAGGGCTTCGGCGGCCCCGCCGTCCTGGAGCGGCTGAACGCCGCGATCCTCGACGAAGGCGCCCGCAGCCGCTTCCTGACGCTCCTCTACGGGGAGCTGTGGCCGCAGCGCGACGGCAGCGCCGTCCTGAAGGTCGTCTGCGCGGGCCATCCGCTGCCGCTGCGCCTGCGCCAGGACGGCACGGTCGAGCCGGCCGCCGAGCCACAGCCCCTGCTCGGCGTCATGGACGACCTGGAGCTGTACGAGCAGACCGTCACGCTCGACCCGGGTGATGTCCTGCTGTGTGTCACCGACGGCGTCACCGAGCGCCGCGAAGGCACCCGGATGCTGGGTGACGACGGTCTCACGGACGTGCTGACGACCTGTACAGGTCTGACCGCCGGCGCCGTGGCCGCGCGCATCCTGCGGGCGGTGGAGCGCTTCGCCGCCGAACCGGCGTCCGACGACATGGCCATCCTCGCCATGCGTGTCCCCGAGGTCCCGCTCGACGCGTGACCCGGGGGCCCGCCGGGCGGGGCCGCCGGGCCCTCCCTTTCCTCATTCGGCGCATACGAAAAAGGCCCCCGCCGTACGGCGGGGGCCTTTCCCTCTGGAGCCCCAATACGGAATCGAACCGTAGACCTTCTCCTTACCATGGAGACGCTCTGCCGACTGAGCTATTGGGGCCGGCAACGAGGAAAACTCTACCCGAACTCGTCCGATAAACCGAATCAAGAAGCGCCCACCCGGAAGAGTGGCCACCCAGCGCACGCCACTCTCCCGCAAAAGGGACTTTCAGAACGCCGGCTGCGGCGCCGGACGCAGCAGTCCGCCGAGTGCGTTGCAGGCACCGGCCATCTTCTGCAGTTCGCGTCGCGACAGCTCGGGGCGTACCGGGAGCGCGAGCGTCTCGTCCACGGCCCGCTCGGTCTGCGGCAGGAACACGTCCCGCCGCAGCCCCGGCAAGCGGTACACGGGCGCCTGTACGGGCACGCGGCAGGCGACGCCACGGGAGCGCAGGGCTCGCGCGAAGGCGTCGCGGTCCGGCCGCCCGTTGCCCGGCACCCGCACGACGTACTGCTCGTAGGTGTGGCCCGCGACGGCGGACGGCGTCAGCACGCCGGTGAGCCGTTCGTCCAGGTAGGCGGCGCGGTCCCGCCTGCGCCGTACGTCGTCCTGGTCCGGCCGCCCGGCACCGGGCTCGTCGGCGGCGACGACCAGCAGGCCGTAGCGCTGCCCGGTCTCGCGTATCCAGCCCATGTCCGCGGGCCGCCCGAAGCGGTGTACGGCGACGACGGCCGCCGTGCGCGGCGTGACCGCGTCGGCCACCGCGGCCGGGTCGAGACAGAGACTGTCGGCGTCCACGTCGGCGAAGACCGGCAGCGCGCCCAGTTCGACGACCGCCTCGGCGGTCTCGCGGCTGCCGAACGCCGGCACCACCACCTCATCGCCTTCGCGGACACCGGCCGACCTGAGCGTTTCCACTGTCCCCATGCCATGGAGCCTGACCACTTGAAGTGAACATGAAGTAACGCGCAGCATTGCACCACGAAAACAAAAAAACTCCGGTCCCTGAACCAGAGGTTCAGGAACCGGAGCTGAAAAATTGTTCGGCGGCGTCCTACTCTCCCACAGGGTCCCCCCTGCAGTACCATCGGCGCGGAAAGGCTTAGCTTCCGGGTTCGGAATGTAACCGGGCGTTTCCCTAACGCTATGACCACCGAAACCCTATCGGGTTCAAGCGAACAAGCACACTCTTCAATTAAAGAATGAAACAGTGGAACTTGGTTCAACCGACGCTGCGACTGTTCGCAACCCGGGAACCACACAGTGGACGCGAGCAACTGAGGACAAGCCCTCGGCCTATTAGTACCAGTCAACTCCACCCGTTACCGGGCTTCCATATCTGGCCTATCAACCCAGTCGTCTACTGGGAGCCTTACCCTCTCAAGGAGGAGGGAGCCCTCATCTCGAAGCAGGCTTCCCGCTTAGATGCTTTCAGCGGTTATCCTTTCCGAACGTAGCCAACCAGCCATGCCCTTGGCAGGACAACTGGCACACCAGAGGTTCGTCCGTCCCGGTCCTCTCGTACTAGGGACAGCCCTTCTCAAGACTCCTACGCGCACAGCGGATAGGGACCGAACTGTCTCACGACGTTCTAAACCCAGCTCGCGTACCGCTTTAATGGGCGAACAGCCCAACCCTTGGGACCGACTCCAGCCCCAGGATGCGACGAGCCGACATCGAGGTGCCAAACCATCCCGTCGATATGGACTCTTGGGGAAGATCAGCCTGTTATCCCCGGGGTACCTTTTATCCGTTGAGCGACGGCGCTTCCACAAGCCACCGCCGGATCACTAGTCCCTACTTTCGTACCTGCTCGACCCGTCAGTCTCACAGTCAAGCTCCCTTGTGCACTTACACTCAACACCTGATTGCCAACCAGGCTGAGGGAACCTTTGGGCGCCTCCGTTACTCTTTAGGAGGCAACCGCCCCAGTTAAACTACCCACCAGACACTGTCCCTGATCCGGATCACGGACCCAGGTTAGACATCCAGCACGACCAGAGTGGTATTTCAACAACGACTCCCCCGCCACTGGCGTGACGAGTTCACAGTCTCCCACCTATCCTACACAAGCCGAACCGAACACCAATATCAAGCTATAGTAAAGGTCCCGGGGTCTTTCCGTCCTGCTGCGCGAAACGAGCATCTTTACTCGTAGTGCAATTTCACCGGGCCTATGGTTGAGACAGTCGAGAAGTCGTTACGCCATTCGTGCAGGTCGGAACTTACCCGACAAGGAATTTCGCTACCTTAGGATGGTTATAGTTACCACCGCCGTTTACTGGCGCTTAAGTTCTCAGCTTCGCCCTGTCGAAACAGAGCTAACCGGTCCCCTTAACGTTCCAGCACCGGGCAGGCGTCAGTCCGTATACATCGCCTTACGGCTTCGCACGGACCTGTGTTTTTAGTAAACAGTCGCTTCTCGCTGGTCTCTGCGGCCACCACCAGCTCAGAGTGCAAGACTCATCACCAGCAATGGCCCCCCTTCTCCCGAAGTTACGGGGGCATTTTGCCGAGTTCCTTAACCATAGTTCACCCGAACGCCTCGGTATTCTCTACCTGACCACCTGAGTCGGTTTAGGGTACGGGCCGCCATGAAACTCGCTAGAGGCTTTTCTCGACAGCATAGGATCATCCACTTCACCACAATCGGCTCGGCATCAGGTCTCAGACTTCATGCACGACGGATTTGCCTACCGTGCGTCCTACACCCTTACCCCGGGACAACCACCGCCCGGGCTGGACTACCTTCCTGCGTCACCCCATCACTCACCTACTACCACCTTGGGTCAGCGGCTCCACCACTCCCCTTTGTCCGAAGACTCCAGGGCGGCTTCACGGCCTTAGCATTAATGGATTCGATGTTTGGCGCTTCAAAGCGGGTACCGGAATATCAACCGGTTGTCCATCGACTACGCCTGTCGGCCTCGCCTTAGGTCCCGACTTACCCTGGGCAGATCAGCTTGACCCAGGAACCCTTAGTCAATCGGCGCACACGTTTCCCACGTGTGTATCGCTACTCATGCCTGCATTCTCACTCGTGAACCGTCCACAACTACCTTCCGGTGCTGCTTCACCCGGCACACGACGCTCCCCTACCCATCACAGTCCCCGTTAGGAGTACATACTGCAATGACACGACTTCGGCGGTGTGCTTGAGCCCCGCTACATTGTCGGCGCGGAATCACTTGACCAGTGAGCTATTACGCACTCTTTCAAGGATGGCTGCTTCTAAGCCAACCTCCTGGTTGTCTCTGCGACTCCACATCCTTTCCCACTTAGCACACGCTTAGGGGCCTTAGTCGATGCTCTGGGCTGTTTCCCTCTCGACCATGGAGCTTATCCCCCACAGTCTCACTGCCGCGCTCTCACTTACCGGCATTCGGAGTTTGGCTAAGGTCAGTAACCCGGTAGGGCCCATCGCCTATCCAGTGCTCTACCTCCGGCAAGAAACACACGACGCTGCACCTAAATGCATTTCGGGGAGAACCAGCTATCACGGAGTTTGATTGGCCTTTCACCCCTAACCACAGGTCATCCCCCAGGTTTTCAACCCTGGTGGGTTCGGTCCTCCACGAAGTCTTACCTCCGCTTCAACCTGCCCATGGCTAGATCACTCCGCTTCGGGTCTTGGGCACGCTACTTGGGCGCCCTCTTCGGACTCGCTTTCGCTACGGCTTCCCCACACGGGTTAACCTCGCAACATACCGCAAACTCGCAGGCTCATTCTTCAAAAGGCACGCAGTCACGACACAAGAACAAGTTCTTGCGCGACGCTCCCACGGCTTGTAGGCACACGGTTTCAGGTACTATTTCACTCCGCTCCCGCGGTACTTTTCACCATTCCCTCACGGTACTATCCGCTATCGGTCACCAGGGAATATTTAGGCTTAGCGGGTGGTCCCGCCAGATTCACACGGGATTTCACGGGCCCCGTGCTACTTGGGTGTCTCTTAAACGAGCCGCTGACGTTTCAGCTACGGGGGTCTTACCCTCTACGCCGGACCTTTCGCATGTCCTTCGCCTACATCAACGGTTTCTGACTCGTCCCACAGCCGGCAGACTGCAGAAAAGAGATCCCACAACCCCGCACTGGCAACCCCTGCCGGGTATCACACCAATACGGTTTGGCCTCATCCAGTTTCGCTCGCCACTACTCCCGGAATCACGGTTGTTTTCTCTTCCTGCGGGTACTGAGATGTTTCACTTCCCCGCGTTCCCTCCACATACCCTATGTGTTCAGGTATGGGTGACAGCCCATGACGACTGCCGGGTTTCCCCATTCGGACACCCCCGGATCAAAGCTCGGTTGACAGCTCCCCGGGGCCTATCGTGGCCTCCCACGTCCTTCATCGGTTCCTGGTGCCAAGGCATCCACCGTGCGCCCTTAAAAACTTGGCCACAGATGCTCGCGTCCACTGTGCAGTTCTCAAGCAACGACCAGCCACCCATCACCCAGACCGTTACAGCCTGGTGCACTGGGGCCAGCGTTTGAAGGGCGAGCAACGCTCGCACCCTCAGACACCCAACAGCGTGCCCGACACAACCAGCCGACCGATCACGTTCCACGCCGAAGCAGTACTAACGATCCATCAACCGAGTGTGCCGAGTAGTCAACGTTCCACCCATGAGCAACCAGCACCGGACATTCGCCGATGTTCTGGCCTCTGACCAACCGAAGTTGGTAAGAAGTGCTCCTTAGAAAGGAGGTGATCCAGCCGCACCTTCCGGTACGGCTACCTTGTTACGACTTCGTCCCAATCGCCAGTCCCACCTTCGACGATTCCCTCCCACAAGGGGTTGGGCCACCGGCTTCGGGTGTTACCGACTTTCGTGACGTGACGGGCGGTGTGTACAAGGCCCGGGAACGTATTCACCGCAGCAATGCTGATCTGCGATTACTAGCGACTCCGACTTCATGGGGTCGAGTTGCAGACCCCAATCCGAACTGAGACCGGCTTTTTGAGATTCGCTCCACCTCGCGGTATCGCAGCTCATTGTACCGGCCATTGTAGCACGTGTGCAGCCCAAGACATAAGGGGCATGATGACTTGACGTCGTCCCCACCTTCCTCCGAGTTGACCCCGGCAGTCTCCTGTGAGTCCCCATCACCCCGAAGGGCATGCTGGCAACACAGAACAAGGGTTGCGCTCGTTGCGGGACTTAACCCAACATCTCACGACACGAGCTGACGACAGCCATGCACCACCTGTACACCGACCACAAGGGGGACCCTGTCTCCAGGGTTTTCCGGTGTATGTCAAGCCTTGGTAAGGTTCTTCGCGTTGCGTCGAATTAAGCCACATGCTCCGCCGCTTGTGCGGGCCCCCGTCAATTCCTTTGAGTTTTAGCCTTGCGGCCGTACTCCCCAGGCGGGGAACTTAATGCGTTAGCTGCGGCACGGACGACGTGGAATGTCGCCCACACCTAGTTCCCAACGTTTACGGCGTGGACTACCAGGGTATCTAATCCTGTTCGCTCCCCACGCTTTCGCTCCTCAGCGTCAGTATCGGCCCAGAGATCCGCCTTCGCCACCGGTGTTCCTCCTGATATCTGCGCATTTCACCGCTACACCAGGAATTCCGATCTCCCCTACCGAACTCTAGCCTGCCCGTATCGAATGCAGACCCGGGGTTAAGCCCCGGGCTTTCACATCCGACGTGACAAGCCGCCTACGAGCTCTTTACGCCCAATAATTCCGGACAACGCTTGCGCCCTACGTATTACCGCGGCTGCTGGCACGTAGTTAGCCGGCGCTTCTTCTGCAGGTACCGTCACTTGCGCTTCTTCCCTGCTGAAAGAGGTTTACAACCCGAAGGCCGTCATCCCTCACGCGGCGTCGCTGCATCAGGCTTTCGCCCATTGTGCAATATTCCCCACTGCTGCCTCCCGTAGGAGTCTGGGCCGTGTCTCAGTCCCAGTGTGGCCGGTCGCCCTCTCAGGCCGGCTACCCGTCGTCGCCTTGGTAGGCCATTACCCCACCAACAAGCTGATAGGCCGCGGGCTCATCCTGCACCGCCGGAGCTTTCCACACGGAGATCATGCGATCCCGTGTCGTATCCGGTATTAGACCCCGTTTCCAGGGCTTGTCCCAGAGTGCAGGGCAGATTGCCCACGTGTTACTCACCCGTTCGCCACTAATCCCCTCCCGAAGGAGGTTCATCGTTCGACTTGCATGTGTTAAGCACGCCGCCAGCGTTCGTCCTGAGCCAGGATCAAACTCTCCGTGAATGTTTACCCGTAATCGGGTCAACACACACGAGAGCGGAACAGGAAGCGGAATAGGCTTCCCGTTCACAGCGTCCTCGCTGTGTGTGCCACCCGCACCGCTCGGGTGCTGGTGGGCTTTTCAAAGGAACCTCATCCTCCGGCGTGTGCCGGTGGACGGGGTATCAACATATCTGGCGTTGACTTTTGGCACGCTGTTGAGTTCTCAAGGAACGGACGCTTCCTTTGTGCCTGTTTCACCAGGCTCTCCGGGCGCTTCCCTTCGGTCTTGCGTTTCCGACTCTATCAGATCCTCGCGGTCCTGATTTCCGCCGGTGCGTTTCGACCTTTCGGCTTCTTCGCGGTTCCAACCTTACCAGATCCGTTCGGCGTTTCCGCTTTCCGTTTCCGGCTCCCTGCTGGAGCGGGGCGGCCGTCCGGCTCTCGCTTTTCGGCCTTTCCGACTCTATCAGATCCGACTTTCGGTCCGTTTCCGGTCCGAATTCGTTTCCGATGATTGTCGGAGGGTTTTGCCTTTCGGCTGTTCCGACGCTACCAGATTTCTCTGGGCCGGAATTCCGCCCCGTCAGGGAGGTGCACCGGACGCGCAGGCGTACCGGGTTCCCCTTCAGGCGGAGCCGTAAACGTACTGGAGCGGGGCGCCCGGATGCAAATCCGGTTGCCCCGCTCCTCGTACCTGTGCAGGCGGCCCCTGGGGGTCAGACCTCGACGACCACCGGGAGGATCATCGGGCGCCGGCGGAAGTTGTCGGAGACCCACTTGCCGATGGCCCGGCGGACCAGCTGCTGGAGCTGGTGCGGCTCCGCGACGCCGTCCTGGGCGGCCTTGGCGAGGATCTCGTCGATCTTCGGCATCACCGCGGCGAAGTCCGCGTCGTCGATGCCCGAGCCGCGGGCCTGGATGTGCGGTCCGCCGACGATCTTGCCGGTGCTGGAGTCCACGACCAGGAACACCGAGATGATGCCCTCGTCGCCGAGGATGCGGCGGTCCTTGAGGGAGGACTCGGTGACGTCGCCGACCGACAGCCCGTCGACGTACACGTAGCCCGCCTGGACCTTGCCGACGATCTTGGCGACGCCCTTGACCAGGTCGACGACCACGCCGTCCTCGGCGATGACGATCCGGTCCTTGGGGACGCCGGTCAGCGCGCCCAGTTCGGCGTTGGCGCGCAGATGGCGCCATTCGCCGTGCACCGGCATCAGGTTCTTCGGCTTGCAGATGTTGTAGAAGTACAGCAGCTCGCCGGCCGAGGCGTGGCCCGAGACGTGCACCTTGGCGTTGCCCTTGTGGACGACGTTGGCGCCCCAGCGGGTCAGGCCGTTGATGACGCGGTAGACCGCGTTCTCGTTGCCCGGGATCAGCGACGACGCGAGGATCACCGTGTCGCCGGGGACGATGCGGATCTGGTGATCGCGGTTGGCCATCCGGGACAGGGCCGCCATCGGCTCGCCCTGGGAACCCGTGCAGACCAGCACGACCTCGTCGTCCGGCAGGTCGTCGAGGGTCTTGACGTCGACGACCAGCCCGGCCGGGACCTTCAGGTAGCCCAGCTCGCGGGCGATGCCCATGTTGCGGACCATCGAGCGGCCCACGAAGGCGACCCGGCGGCCGTACTCGTGTGCCGCGTCCAGGATCTGCTGGATGCGGTGCACATGGCTGGCGAAGCTGGCCACGATGATGCGCTTCTGGGCGCTCGCGAAGACCTGGCGCAGCACGTTGGAGATGTCGCGCTCGGGCGGGACGAAGCCCGGGACCTCGGCGTTCGTGGAGTCGGACAGCAGGAGATCGATGCCCTCCTCGCCCAGCTTGGCGAACTTCGGGAGGTCGGTCAGGCGGCGGTCCAGCGGGAGCTGGTCCATCTTGAAGTCGCCGGTGTGCACGACCATGCCCGCGGGGGTGCGGATGGCGACCGCGAGGGCGTCCGGGATGGAGTGGTTGACCGCGACGAACTCGCAGTCGAAGGGGCCGATGGCCTCCGTGTCGCCCTCCGCGACCTCCAGCGTGTAGGGCCGGATGCGGTGCTCCTGGAGCTTCGCCTCGATGAGGGCGAGGGTCAGCTTGGAGCCGATCAGCGGGATGTCCGGCTTCTCGCGCAGGAGGTAGGGGACACCGCCGATGTGGTCCTCGTGGCCGTGCGTGAGCACGATGCCGTCGATGTCGTCGAGGCGGTCCCTGATGGACGAGAAGTCCGGCAGGATCAGGTCGATTCCGGGCTGCTCCTCCTCCGGGAAAAGCACTCCGCAGTCGACGATCAGCAGCCGGCCGCCGTATTCGAAGACCGTCATGTTGCGGCCGATCTCACCCAGGCCGCCGAGGGGGGTGACGCGCAGGCCGCCCTTGGGGAGCTTCGGCGGCGCGCCGAGCTCGGGATGCGGATGACTCAAAAGACTCTCCTCACCACACACGCCACGTCGCCGTGAGGCACACGTGGCGCGCATGACATTCGTGCACTTGCGGTTTGGCGGTTGTTTTCCGTGTTCAGTTGTGAAGTCTGTGGTTACAGCTGTACCCCGCCGGCGGCGAGATCGCGCTTGAGCTGCTCGGTCTCGTCCGCGGACAGTTCCACCAGCGGCAGGCGCAGCGGCCCGGCGGGCAGGCTCTGGAGCCCGAGCGCGGCCTTGGTCGTGATGACGCCCTGGGTGCGGAACATGCCGGTGAAGACGGGCAGCAGCTTCTGGTGGATCTCGGTGGCCTTGGTGACGTCACCGTGCAGGTGGGCGTCGAGCAGGGCGCGCAGCTCGGGCGTGACGACATGGCCGACGACCGAGACGAAGCCGACGGCGCCGACGGACAGCAGCGGGAGGTTGAGCATGTCGTCGCCGCTGTACCACGCGAGGTTCGAGCGGGCGATGGCCCAGCTGGCGCGGCCGAGGTCGCCCTTGGCGTCCTTGTTGGCGACGATGCGCGGGTGCTCGGCGAGCCGCACCATGGTCTCGGTGTTGATCGGCACACCGCTGCGGCCGGGGATGTCGTAGAGCATGACCGGCAGGTCGGTGGCGTCCGCAATGGCGGTGAAATGCCGGAAGAGACCTTCCTGCGGGGGCTTGCTGTAGTACGGCGTGACAGCGAGCAGGCCGTGGGCCCCGGCGTCGCGCGCGGCGCGGGCCAGCTGCAGGCTGTGGTCGGTGTCGTTGGTGCCGGCTCCGGCGACGACGAAGGCCCGGTCTCCGACCGCATCCACCACGGCCCGGACCAGCTGGGCTTTCTCCGCATCGCTGGTGGTCGGTGACTCACCGGTGGTGCCGTTGACGACGAGACCGTCGTTGCCGGAGTCCACCAGGTGCGCGGCGAGCTGCTGCGCACCGTCGAGGTCGAGAGCGCCATCCGCCGTGAACGGCGTGACCATGGCGGTCAGCACCCGCCCGAAGGGGGTCTGCGGTGTGGAAGTCGGAGCCATGGGCACCACGCTACTCGTAGCTCACCTCGGGTCGCGCCCCTGGGGAGCCGGGATGTGGACTCCGGCACTGCTTGCTCGGGGGTTCAAGCAGTGCCGGGTCCGTTTCTTCAGCGTAGATGAACTTCTCAAAATGCCGCAATACGGACACCTGGCACGTCTGTGCGGTCCGCCAGGGCTCCGGACGGCGGTGACCGGTCCGCGCACCGGTCCGGCGGCTCGCCCGCGGGACCGGGGCCTTACGGGGCGATACGGCCGTTGGCGTTGAAGGAGGCGTGGGTGAGCGGCATCAGGCGGACCCAGTGGGCCTCCATCTGCTCGCCGACCATCTCGATCTCGCGCTGCGGGAAGGACGGTACGGCCGCGAGCTCGTGCTGCGTCCGCAGGCCGAGGAAGTGCATCAGCGAACGGGCGTTGCAGGTCGCGTACATCGAGGAGAACAGACCGACCGGCAGGACCGAGCGGGCCACCTCGCGGGCGACGCCGGCGGCCAGCATCTCCTGGTACGCCTCGTACGCCTGCCGGTAGGAGTCCTCCATGACCTTGCCGGCCAGCGCGTGCTGCTCGGGGGTGCCCTCGACGAACTCGTACTTGCCGGGGCGGCCCTGCTGGACGAGCTTGCGGGACGCGCCGGGCACGTAGAAGACCGGTTCGAGCTGACGGTAGCGGCCGGACTCCTCGTTGTAGGACCAGCCGACGCGGTGCCGCATGAACTCACGGAAGACGAAGATCGGCGCGCTGATGAAGAAGGTCATCGAGTTGTGCTCGAAGGGGCTGCCGTGCCGGTCCCGCATCAGGTAGTTGATCAGGCCCTTGGAGCGCTCCGGGTCCTTCTGGAGCTCCTCCAGCGACTGCTCGCCGGCGGTGGAGACACGGGCCGCCCACAGCACGTCACTGTCCGCGGCGCTGTGCTTGACCAGCTCGACCGTCACCTCGCTCCGGAAGCTGGGGGCCGTGCCTTCGGATGCTTCGACACTCTCGGCGGGGGTAGGTGACACCGACGGTTCCTTCCGTTCATTCCACGTGGCGCGCCCCAGCCTACGGCCCGCCACCGACAGTCCCGGAAATGCGGCGGGATACCGCGTACCGTACAAAATCGGACGCTGTTGCGCCCGGCCCGTCCTGCGGTTGATATTTTTCACAGAACTTGCAGAAAACGGGCACCAAACGGACGCGACAGACGTCTAACCCTGTGACAGTGCCCACTTCGAGGTTCCAAGGAGAGCCCGCTCATGTTCCGCCGGCGAGAGCCAGTGCCGTTCGCCTTCGTCGCCGAGGCCGACCGGTTCCGCAGCAATGTCGCGCCCCCGCCCCGAGAACGCGTCAGTCGTGCCCAGCTCGCGGGCCGGTCCCTGATCGGCCTGACGGTCGTCGGCGGTCTCGCCGGCGCCCTGCTGCTCGGCGTCCCGGCGCTCCAGCAGGAGACCGGCGGCGTCGGCACGCACCAGTCCGAGGCGGCCCACGGCCGCTGATCCGGCCGGGCGGTCCGCGCGCTGTCGTCGCGCGTGCCGCCCGGCACGGAGTGGTTCCGGCACGTAAGTCTCGATAACCTCACCGGTCACAGCCTTCATCTGCGTGCCTGGAGTGAGGATCCGCCGTGCCCCTGACCTTCCTGACGGCCGACCGCGACCTCGACGACCAGGCCGATCAGGCAGTCGAAGCGCCGTTGCCCCACGCGGGGCCGGACCGCTGGCGCCGCCCCTACCGTCCGGGTCCCGGACGTGTGGGGGCGGCGGCCGTGCTTCTGCTGCTGGCCTCGTTCGTCCTGCTGTCCGCGGTGATCATCATGGCCGCTGGGGCGCTGCCCGCCGCCGCTGTCTGCGCCGGTGTCGCGGTGCTGATCATCGCGCTCGCGGTGCGCTTCCTGCGGGTGGGCATGTGGGTGAGCGGCCACGGCCTGCGTCAGGTCGAGCTGCTGCGGACCACGACGCTGCGCTGGAGCGAGGTCGCCGCCGTCCGTACGGCTCAGCGGCCGGTGCGCTGGCTGGGTGTGCCGCGGACGGTCCAGGGCCAGGCGCTGGTCGTCGAGCGGCGGGGCGGCAACCCGCTGCGGACGCTCATCACGGATCACAACGCGGACTTCCTGGCGCGTCCCGAGGCGTTCGAGCTGGCCGCTGACGTCCTGGAGGCGTGGGCGGCGGAGTACTGCCGGTAGCCGCAGGCCGGGACAGGCCGGCAACAGCCGCGGACGGGGGCCGGCTCCCGGTCGGAACCGTCCCCGGTGAACAACGGTGCCCGTACGGTTCAGACCGTACGGGCACCGCGTCGTTCAGATGCGTACCGAACCGTTCAGACCCGTACGGACTTGCCCTCGTGCAGGGCGATGGCCCGCTGCATCGCCTTACGGGCCCGCGGGGTGTCCCGGGCGTCGTGGTAGGCGACCGCCAGCCGGAACCAGGCCCGCCAGTCCTCCGGCGCCCGCTCGGTCTCGGCCCGCCGCCGGTCGAAGACCTCGTCGGCGGAGTCCCGGTCGATCCGGCCGCCCGGGGTGCGCTTCAGCTCGTCGACCGGCAGCCCTCCCTCGGCCTCCAGCTCGCGCGCCAGGCGGCCTGCCTTACGGGCGAACTGGGTGGTGTGCCAGAGGAACCACAGTCCGATGAACGGCAGGATCAGGACGGCGACGCCGAACGCGACGGTCAGTACGGTGCCCTGCTTGATGAGCAGGACGCCGCGGCTGCCGACGAGGACGAAGTAGACGACCAGGACCGCCGCGAGAACGCAGTAGGTGATCTTTGCACGCACGCGCGAACCCCGTCAGTCCAGGTCGAGGAAGTTCTCCAGGCCCATGGTCAGGCCGGGAGTGGCCACCACGCGGCGCGCGCCGAGCAGGATGCCCGGCATGAAGCTGCTGTGGTGGAGCGAGTCGTGGCGGACGGTGAGGGTCTCCCCCACCCCGCCGAGCAGCACCTCCTGGTGGGCCAGGAGGCCGCGCAGCCGTACGGAGTGGACGGGGATGCCGTCCACGTCCGCACCGCGGGCGCCGTCCAGCGCGCTGCTGGTGGCGTCCGGCTGCGGCGGGCAGTCCGCGGCGGCGCGGGCCTCGGCGATCAGCTTGGCCGTGCGGGCCGCGGTGCCCGAGGGCGCGTCGGCCTTGTTCGGGTGGTGCAGCTCGATGACCTCGGCCGATTCGAAGAACCGGGCCGCCTGCTGCGCGAACCGCATGGTCAGCACCGCGCCGATGGAGAAGTTCGGGGCGATGAGCACGCCCGTGCGGGGCGACGCGTCCAGCCAGGTGCGCAGCTGGGCGAGGCGGTCGTCGGTCCAGCCGGTGGTGCCGACGACGCCGTGGATGCCGTTGCGGACGCAGAACTCCAGGTTCGCCATGACGGCGTCGGGGTGCGTCAGCTCGACCGCGACCTGGGCGCCGGCCCCGGTCAGCGTCTCCAGCTCGTCGCCCCGGCCCAGGGCCGCGACCAGTTCCATGTCCTCGGCGGCCTCGACGGCCCGTACGGCCTCGGAGCCGATGCGGCCCTTGGCGCCGATGACCGCCACGCGCAGCTTGCTCATCGTTTCCCGCTCTCTCTTTCCAGTACCCCTGGTACCTCTGGTACGCCTGCTACGGAAGGTCAGGCGACCGCGTCGTGCAGCCGGTCCGCCTGCCGGTCCTTCAGCGGGCCGATGACGGACAGCGACGGGCGCTGTCCCAGTACATCGCGGGCCAGTTCCCGTACCTCGTCCGGGGTGACCGCCGCTATCCGGGCCAGCATGTCGTCGACCGACATCTGGGCGCCCCAGCACAGCTCGCTCTTGCCGATGCGGTTCATCAGCGCGCCGGTGTCCTCCAGGCCGAGCACGGTGGAACCGCGCAGCTGCCCGATCGCGCGGCGGATCTCGTCGTCCGTCAGGCCCTCTTCGGCGACCTGGTCGAGCTGGTCGCGGCAGATCTTCAGGACGTCGTCGACCTGGTTCGGGCGGCAGCCCGCGTACACGCCGAACAGACCGCAGTCGGCGTAGCCGGAGGTGTACGAGTACACGCTGTAGGCCAGGCCGCGCTTCTCCCGTACCTCCTGGAAGAGGCGGGAGCTCATGCCGCCGCCGAGGGCGGTGTTCAGGACGCCCATGGCCCAGCGGCGGTCGTCGGTCCGGGCCAGGCCCGGGACGCCGAGGATCACGTGGGCCTGCTCCGACCTGCGGTTGAGCAGTTCCACCCGGCCCGCCGTACGGATGGCGCGGGAGCCGTCGCGCGGGGCCACCGGCACCGCGTCCGTACGGTCGAGGGCACCGGCCTTCTCGAAGGCGGCGCGGACCATCCGGACGACCTTGGCGTGGTCGACGTTGCCGGCGGCGGCGACGACCAGGCGGGTCGGGTCGTAGTGCTTCTTGTAGAAGCGGCGGATGCGCTCGGGGGTGAGGGCGTTGACCGTGTCGACGGAGCCCAGGACCGGGCGGCCGAGGGGGGTGTCACCGAGCATGGTGTGCGCGAACAGGTCGTGCACACAGTCGCCCGGGTCGTCCTCGGTCATCGCGATCTCTTCGAGGATCACGCCGCGCTCGGCGTCGACGTCGGCGGGCTCGATGAGCGAGCCGGTCAGCATGTCGCAGACCACGTCGATGGCGAGCGGCAGGTCGGTGTCCAGCACCCGCGCGTAGTAGCAGGTGTACTCCTTCGCCGTGAAGGCGTTCATCTCGCCGCCGACCTCGTCGATCGCGGCGGAGATGTCGAGCGCGCTGCGCTTCCTGGTGCCCTTGAAGAGCAGGTGCTCCAGGTAGTGGGTGGCGCCGTTCAGCGACGGGGTCTCGTCACGGGAGCCGACGTTGGCCCAGATGCCGAAGGTGACGGACCGGACGGAGGGCAGGGTCTCGGTGACCACGCGCAGGCCGCCGGGCAGGACCGTCTTGCGGACCGTGCCGGCGCCGTTGGTGCCCTTGAGAAGCGTTTGGGTACGGGCGACGGCCCGCCCCTCCGAAGAGGTGCGGGCCGTCGTCCGTGAGCTACGGGACGTCACTTGGCGGCGTCGTCCTTCGCCTCGTCCTCACCCTCGATGACCGGAGCCAGCGACAGCTTGCCGCGCTGGTCGATCTCGGCGATCTCCACCTGGACCTTGGCGCCCACGGCGAGCACGTCCTCGACGTTCTCGACGCGCTTGCCGCCGGCCAGCTTGCGGATCTGCGAGATGTGCAGCAGACCGTCCTTGCCCGGGAGCAGCGAGACGAACGCACCGAAGGTGGTGGTCTTGACGACCGTGCCCAGGTAGCGCTCGCCGACCTCCGGCATGGTCGGGTTGGCGATGCCGTTGATCGTGGCGCGGGCGGCCTCGGCGGCCGGGCCGTCGGCGGCACCGATGTAGATGGTGCCGTCGTCCTCGATCGTGATGTCGGCGCCGGTGTCCTCCTGGATCTGGTTGATCATCTTGCCCTTGGGGCCGATGACCTCACCGATCTTGTCCACCGGGATCTTGACGGTGATGATGCGCGGCGCGTTCGGGGACATCTCGTCCGGAACGTCGATCGCCTCGTTCATCACGTCGAGGATGTGCAGGCGGGCGTCGCGGGCCTGCTTGAGGGCCGCGGCCAGCACGGACGCCGGGATGCCGTCCAGCTTGGTGTCCAGCTGCAGGGCGGTGACGAACTGCTTCGTACCGGCGACCTTGAAGTCCATGTCGCCGAACGCGTCCTCCGCACCGAGGATGTCGGTGAGGGCGACGTAGTGCGTCTTGCCGTCGATCTCCTGGGAGATCAGGCCCATGGCGATACCGGCGACCGGGGCCTTCAGCGGCACACCGGCGTTCAGCAGCGACATCGTCGAGGCGCAGACCGAGCCCATCGAGGTGGAGCCGTTGGAGCCCAGCGCCTCGGAGACCTGGCGGATGGCGTACGGGAACTCCTCGCGCGTCGGCAGCACCGGCACGATGGCGCGCTCGGCGAGGGCGCCGTGGCCGATCTCGCGGCGCTTGGGCGAGCCCACGCGGCCGGTCTCACCGACGGAGTACGGCGGGAAGTTGTAGTTGTGCATGTAGCGCTTGCGGGTCACCGGGGAGAGGGTGTCCAGCTGCTGCTCCATGCGGAGCATGTTCAGGGTGGTGACGCCCAGGATCTGGGTCTCGCCACGCTCGAACAGCGCCGAGCCGTGCACCCGCGGGATCGCCTCGACCTCGGCGGCGAGCGTACGGATGTCCGTCACGCCGCGGCCGTCGATGCGGACCTTGTCCTTGATCACGCGCTCGCGCACGAGGGACTTGGTCAGCGCGCGGTAGGCGGCGGAGATCTCCTTCTCGCGGCCCTCGAACTGCGGCAGCAGCTTCTCGGCGGCCACGGCCTTGACGCGGTCCAGCTCGGCCTCGCGGTCCTGCTTGCCCGCGATGGTCAGCGCCTGGGACAGCTCGCCCTTGACGGCGGCGGTCAGCGCCTCCAGGACGTCGTCCTGGAAGTCGAGGAAGACCGGGAAGTCGCCGACCGGCTTCGCGGCCTTGGCGGCCAG
This sequence comes from Streptomyces paromomycinus, assembly GCF_003865155.1. Lineage (NCBI taxonomy): Bacteria > Bacillati > Actinomycetota > Actinomycetes > Kitasatosporales > Streptomycetaceae > Streptomyces > Streptomyces paromomycinus. The sequence continues at coordinate 2,842,966 of NZ_BHZD01000001.1, forward strand.
GTCCGACTGGGCCTTGCACAGCACCTTGATGAAGGGCTTGGCGGCCTCCAGACCGGCGGCGACGACCTCCTCGGTGGGGGCCTCGGCGCCGTCCTTGACCAGCTGGATGGTCTTCTCGGTGGCCTCGGCCTCGACCATCATGATCGCGACGTCGCCGTCCGGGAGGACACGGCCGGCGACGACCATGTCGAAGACCGCGTTCTCCAGCTCGGTGTGGGTCGGGAAGGCGACCCACTGGCCGTTGATCAGTGCGACGCGGGTGCCGCCGATCGGGCCGGAGAAGGGCAGGCCGGCCAGCTGCGTGGAGCAGGAGGCGGCGTTGATCGCGACCACGTCGTAGAGGTGGTCGGGGTTGAGCGCCATGATCGTCTCGACGATCTGGATCTCGTTGCGCAGGCCCTTCTTGAAGGAGGGGCGCAGCGGCCGGTCGATCAGGCGGCAGGTGAGGATCGCGTCCTCGGAGGGCCGGCCCTCACGGCGGAAGAAGGAGCCGGGGATCTTGCCGGCCGCGTACATGCGCTCTTCGACGTCCACCGTCAGGGGGAAGAAGTCGAGCTGGTCCTTGGGCGTCTTGGACGCGCTGGTGGCCGACAGCACCATGGTGTCGTCGTCCAGGTACGCGACGGCGGAGCCGGCGGCCTGCTTGGCCAGGCGGCCCGTCTCGAAGCGGATGGTGCGGGTGCCGAAGGAGCCGTTGTCGATGACGGCCTCGGCGTAGTGGGTCTCGTTCTCCACCAGGGATATCTCCTCGTCTGCGTCCACCGCCCGTGTGGCGGTGGACCTTCGTCGGTGGAGCGCCGGGATTGCGGGCCGGTCTTCGATCGAAGCACCCGGATACGGGTCCGCGCGGTCGTCCGCGCGCCGTCCGGGGGCCACTACCGAGGACCGGCGGCTGAAAGGCGCTCCACCTCTTCGCTATGGCGTTATGGGACCAGACTACAAAGCTCCGGTCCACCGGGCAGGGGACCGGACGTCCGGTACGTACGGCAAAGGGAGCGGCCCCCGGGTGTGGGAACCGCTCCCTTCACGTCGTCTTACTTGGCGCCCGCCGCGCCGCGGCGGATGCCCAGGCGCTCGACCAGCGCACGGAAGCGCGTGATGTCCTTCTTCGCCAGGTACTGCAGCAGGCGGCGGCGCTGGCCGACGAGCAGCAGCAGACCACGGCGGGAGTGGTGGTCGTGCTTGTGGGTCTTCAGGTGCTCGGTCAGGTCCGAGATGCGGCGGGAGAGCAGCGCGACCTGGACCTCGGGGGAGCCGGTGTCGCCCTCCTTGGTGGCGAACTCGGCCATGATCTGCTTCTTCGTGGCGGCGTCGAGCGACACGCGTACTCCTCTGGGTGTTCTGGGCCTGCGAGCGTCCCTGGATCGTCTTCACAGGGATTCTTCGATGACTCGGCAAAGACCGTCACCCAGAGTACCAGCTGAGAACGGCCCCCCGACCGGTCGGTCAGGGGGCCGTGCCTACGGGTGACCCCCTGTGGTGGGCGGGTCATCCGTACGAGGAGCTTTTCGCGGCCCCTACGAGGAGCCGGTCAGACCGCGGACGGTGCCGTACACGTCCAGTACCGCCAGGCACAGCGGCACCAGCGACAGCAGGACGACGCCGTCGAAGATGTCGAAGACGCGGCCCCAGAAGGGGGTGACGCCCTTGCGCGGAACGATCAGACCCACCCCGACCAGGATGGCGGCGCCGGCCGCGATGCTGCCGGAGAACCAGACCGTACGGATGTTGAGCGGGCCGGAGTCGCCGAAGCGCACGAGGTCGGCGATGACGTCGACCGGCGGGTGCAGCGCGATGCCCAGGATGAGCAGCACGACCGTCAGGATGCCGGCGATGGTCAGGCAGGCGACCTGTGCGGTGTAGTCGAAGAGCCGGGCCCGCAGCATGATCGTGATACCGGCGGCCAGCGCCAGCAGCTGCGCCCAGCTGTTGTCGGAGAATCCGAGGACGACGCCGGCCGCGCCGACGACCAGCGCGGAGCAGCCGGCGACCAGGCCGAGCAGCAGCTCGTGGCCGCGCTTGGCCTGGTTGCCGATCTTGACGAAGTCGACGGACTCGGTCGCCGCGCCCTGCTCGCCGTCGTTGTGCGGGCCGGCGGCGATCTGGTCGGGCGACTTGTAGCCGATGGGCAGCCGGGCGAAGCGCGAGGACAGACCGGGCAGCCAGGCGACCACCGCGACGGCGACGACGGCGGTGACCGCGGCGACCTCGCGCGGCTCGGCCTCGGTGAGGATGGCGGCGAAGACCGCGAGGGTGCCGATGGTGGCCAGGAAGGCGGCGGCCACGAAGGGCGCGTCGCCGCGCGGCAGCAGGACCACCAGGAGGACGGACGCGATCAGTACGGTCACGCAGCCGACCAGGAACTGCAGCCGGCCGGGGCCCTCGCCGTCGGCCACCGGCATGATCCCGGAGCCGGCGATCAGCAGGTGCGGCAGCGACGCCAGGCCCAGGGCGATGGACGAGGCGTGGTCGTCGTAGATCCGGGCCCGTACGCCGGACAGGGCGACCAGGACGATGCCGGTGACGCCGGCGATGATGCCGGGCAGGCGGTGCATGTCGCGGTCGGCGGGGTTCGAGAACCACAGGGCGAACGCCATCATGACGAGCAGGAGCACGCCGGCGGTGAGGCCGACGATGTTCATCAGGTCGTCGCTCCACCGGTTGCGGTTGCGCTTGACCGCGGAGGCGACGGCGTCCGAGACGTCGTCGAAAACGGGCAGCGGCAGCGACTCGGCGAACGGCCGCAGCAGGAGCAGGTCACCGTCGAGGATGCGCTGCTGGGCGAGGGACTGGCCGGCGTCCAGGACGGTGCCGTCCCGGCGCACCAGGTGGTATCCGGTGGGGGCGCCCTCCGCCTGGGACTGGCCGGAGAGTCGCAGGATCTCCGGATAAATATCGACGAGTGCGACATCCTCCGGCAGTGCCACGTCGATCCGTGCGTCCGGCGCGGCGACTGTGACCCGGCAGAAGCCGGTGCCTGTAGTCGTGCTCACCTGGCGGTTCCCCCTATCCGTTGGGCAGTTTGTCGCGTGCGCGCCTTATATATAGGGGCGCCGCCACCGTGCCTTATATAAGGGACGTCGTTACGGGGCCTTGGGCGCGCTCGCGAGGCGTCAGCGTACCCCCCAATTAGGCCGCCGCCCCACCCGCCCCGGCACTTGACTGTTAACAGTAGGATCAACGCCTGCGTCGGGCCATGGACTTGGTCCGGGGGACCGTCGAACCAACGGGGGCGGTCCGAGACTGCGAGATGCATGAAGGACTGATGCCTCGGTGAGCGTTGTCATCGTCAAGCGCCCGCCCCGCGCGCTTCCACCTGATATCCCCGGTGAGGAGTTGACGCTCGAAGCTCCGCCGGAGCTGCCTCGCGAAGGCGAGGACAACATGCTGATGAACCTCATGCCGATGATGGGCATGGCGGGTTCGGCGGGTTTCCTGTTCATGGGCACCCAGCCGTTCATGAAGATCATGGGCGGCGTGATGGTGGTTTCCACCCTCGCGATGGCTATTGTCCAGATCGTCAAGGCCCGCCAAGGGCCTTCCGGGCAAATGCTCCAGGAGCGCCAGGATTACCTCAAATACTTGGCGCAGAAGCGAAAGGAAGTGCGGCGCACCGCACGCAAACAGCGTGACGCGCAGCTTTTCCTCCACCCCGATCCGGGGCAATTGTGGGCGGTCGTCGCCGAAGGCAAACGGGTGTGGGAACGCCGGGCGTCCGACGCCGACTTCGCACAAGTACGGATGGGCCTGGGCCCGCAGCAGCTGGCCACTCCCCTGAAGGCGCCGGAGACCGCGCCGGTCGACGAACTGGAACCGCTCACCGCGCACGCGATGAAGGAGTTCCTCGACAAGCACGGGCACCTGGACCAGCTGCCGCTCGCGGTCTCGCTGCGCGCCTTCTACCACCTGACGGTCTCCGGCGACCCGGACACCGTGTACGGGTCGGCGCGCGCCATCCTCGCGCAGCTGTGCACCCTGCACTCGCCGGAGGACCTGGTCGTCGCCGTGGTGGCGGCGCCGGGCGCGCAGGCCGAGTGGGAGTGGACCAAGTGGCTGCCGCACGTGCAGGACAAGACCACCGACGGCGCCGGCACCCGCCGGCTGGTCGTCGGTGACCTCGGGGAGATCGAGGAGCTGCTCGCGGAGGAACTGGAGGGCCGCGGCCGCTTCAACCCGCAGGGCACGCCGGTCACCGACACCCCGCACGTGGTGGTCGTGCTGGACGCCGGCGAGGTGCCGATGGACTCGGTGATCGCCGGCTCCGAGGGCCTGCAGGGCGTGACGATCCTGGAGATCGTGCCGGGCGAGCTGGACGAGATCCGGGGCGGCCTGGCCGTACAGGTGTGGCCGGGCAAGCTGGTGCTGGAGTCGGCGGGCGGCGCGGTCTACAACGGCACCGTGGACACCCTGTCGGTCTCCGAGGCGGAGTCGCTGGCCCGCCTGCTGGCGCCGCTGCGGGCCGGTTCGGGCGCCGACGGCGAGGAGCCGCTGCTGTCCAACCTGGACTTCACGGACCTGATGAACATCGGCGACGCCGGTTCGGTGGACGTCTCGCGCACCTGGCGCCCGCGCACGCTGCACGAGCGGCTGCGCGTGCCGATCGGTGTCGACAAGGACGGCCAGCCCGTCATGCTCGACATCAAGGAGGCCTCCCAGGAGGGCATGGGCCCGCACGGCCTGTGCGTCGGCGCGACCGGTTCCGGCAAGTCCGAGGTGCTGCGCACCCTGGTGCTCGCCCTCGCGGTCACCCACTCCTCGGAGACGCTCAACTTCATCCTCGCGGACTTCAAGGGCGGCGCCACCTTCACCGGCATGTCCGAGATGCCGCACGTCGCCGCGGTCATCACCAACCTGGCCGACGACGTCAGCCTGATCGACCGCATGCGCGACTCGATCACCGGTGAGCTGCAGCGCCGTCAGGAGCTGCTGCGGTCCGCGGGCAACTACGCCAACATCACCGACTACGAGAAGGCGCGTGCCGCCGGCGCCCCGCTGGACCCGCTGCCCTCGCTGGTGATGGTGCTCGACGAGTTCTCCGAGCTGCTGACCGCCAAGCCTGACTTCATCGACATGTTCATCCAGATCGGCCGGATCGGCCGGTCGATGGGTGTGCACATGCTGCTCGCCTCGCAGCGCCTCGAAGAGGGCAAGCTGCGCGGTCTGGACACCTTCCTGTCCTACCGGCTGGGTCTGCGGACGTTCTCCGCCGCCGAGTCCCGTACGGCGATCGGTGTGCCGGACGCGTACCACCTGCCCAACGTGCCGGGCTCCGGCATCCTGAAGTACGACACCGAGACGATGGTGCAGTTCAAGGCCGCGTACGTGTCGGGCCCGTACCGCGGTCCGGGCGCCGGCGGTGGCGGCGGTGGCAGCCGTACGAACCGGATGCCGGTGCCGTTCACGGCGTCGCCGGTGCTGGCGCCGATCGTCGAGGAGATCATCGCCGAGGAGCCGTCGCTCACCCAGCAGCAGGACGACGCGCTGGCCGACACCGTCCTGGACGTGATCGTCCAGCGGATGCAGGGCCAGGGCCCGCCGGCGCACCAGGTGTGGCTGCCGCCGCTGGACGAGTCGCCCACCGTCAACCAGCTGCTCCCGGCGCTCGCCGTCACGCCCGAGCGGGGCGTGCACGCCCCGGAGTACACGGCGCTCGGCAAGCTGGTCGTGCCGGTCGCGCTCGTGGACAAGCCGTTCGAGCAGCGGCGCGACGTGATGTACCTGGACTTCTCCGCGGGCGCCGGTCACGGCCTGGTCGTCGGTGGTCCGCAGTCCGGCAAGTCGACGCTGATCCGTTCCGCCATGGCGGGCTTCGCGCTCACCCACACCCCGGCCGAGGTGCAGTTCTACTGCCTCGACTTCGGTGGCGGCGGCATGCTGGCCCTGGAGCAGCTGCCGCACGTCGGCGGCGTCGCCTCCCGGCTGGACGCGGAGAAGGTCCGCCGTACGGTCGCCGAGGTCGTCGGCATCCTCAACGAGCGCGAGGAGTTCTTCCGCGCGAACTCCATCGACTCCATGGGGACCTACCGCCAGCGGCGTGCCGCCGGCGCGTTCCCGGACCAGAAGTGGGGCGATGTCTTCCTCGTCATCGACGGCTGGGGCACCTTCAAGACCGACTACGAGCAGCTCGACCCGGTCATACTGGACATCGCCAGCCGCGGTCTCGGCTTCGGCATCCACCTGATCCTCGGCGCCTCCCGCTACACCGAGGTACGCCCCGCCCTGCGCGACCAGCTCCTGAACCGCGTCGAGCTGCGGCTCGGCGACCCGATGGAGTCGGAGTTCGACCGCAAGCGCGCGGAGAACGTGCCGATGGGCCGCCCGGGCCGCGGCCTCTCCCCCGAGAAGCTGGACTACCTGGCGGCGCTGCCCCGGATCGACGGTGTCCAGGAAGCGGAGAGCCTCAGCGACGGCATGGCGCACCTGGTGGCCACCGTCAAGGAGCACTGGCAGGGCGAGCCCGCCCCCAAGGTGCGGATGCTGCCGACGCTGCTCCCGGCGAGCGACCTGCCCAAGGGCGGCGACTACCCGGAGCACGGCATCGCGATCGGTGTCGACGAGACCACGCTGTCGCCGGCGTTCATCGACTTCGAGACCGACCCGCTGCTGGTGATCTACGGCGAGAGCGAGTCCGGCAAGTCCTCGCTGCTGCGTCTGATCGCCAAGCAGATCTCGGAGCGCTACCCGTCGGACAAGGCCCTCATGGTCGTCTCCGACTACCGGCGCGCGCTGCTCGGCGAGATCCCCGAGAGCCACATGTACAAGTACTGTGCCGCGGGGCCGCAGTTGCAGGAGGTCATCACCGGACTGGCCGGTTCGCTGGGCCGCCGGATGCCCGGCCCGGACGTCACGCCGGAGCAGCTGCGCAACCGCAGCTGGTACGACCTGCCGGACGCGTTCGTGATCGTGGACGACTACGACCTGGTGGCGACCAGCAGCGGCAACCCGCTGCAGCCGCTGCTGGAGTACCTGCCGTTCGCCCGCGACCTGGGCCTGCGCCTGATCCTGGCGCGCAGCTCCTCGGGGGCCGGACGGTCCTCCTTCGAGCCCGTGATGCAGCGGACGAAGGAACTCGGCGCCCAGGGCCTGATCCTGTCGGGCGACCCGGGTGAGGGGCCGCTGATGGGCAACCTCAAGGCGACCAGCCTGACGCCGGGCCGCGCGCAGTTCATCACGCGCAAGCGCGGTGCGCAGCTGGTGCAGACCGGGTGGCTGCCGGCGCACAGCGGCTGACGGGCGGTCCGGCGCCGCGGCGCCGGACGGGCCGGACGAGAGCGGTGGGGCGCCCCTCCTTCGGGAGGGGCGCCCTGGCGCTTTTCGGGGGTGTGAGGGGGTGGGGTGGGTTTGGGGTGGGGTGGGGTGTGAGGGGGTGGGGTGGGTTTGGGGTGGGGTGGGTTTGAAGTGGGGGCTGGGGCTGGCGGTTGGGCTCGGACTCAGCCGAAGGCGCCGTGGCGGCGGACGTCGGGGGGCGGGGGGTTGGTGTCCTTGTCCTTGGCGTCCTGGCCCTTGGCGTTTCTGACGTCCTTGGCGTCCTGGCCCTTTTCGGGCTTGCCGCTCTCAGGCTTCTCGGCGGCCGGTGCCTCGGGCGCGTCTCCGGCGGCCGCGGCCTCCCCCGTACGTACGCCCTTGGCCACGCCCGCGCCACCCCGTGCCTTCTCCGGCCCGGTCCGCGGCGGCCCGAAGGGGTCGGGCCCCTGAGGCGCGCCGGAGGTCTCCCACTGTGCGGTCAGCGGAGGCCGCTGCCCCCGGCCGCCGCCCTTGCCGCCCTTCCCGCGGAAGGCGCCGCCCAGCGACGTGGCGAGCTGGCCCAGGGCCATGAAGCCGTACGCGGTCTGCGTACCGGACGACTGGGAGCCGGACGGCTGGGAGCCGTCGTGCTGGGAGGCGTCCGGTGCGTCGTCGTGCACGCCGGAGCCCGCGCCCGCGTGCGCCCCCTTGTCCTGGGAGGCAGCGTTCTCCAGGTCGGCGGCGGCGAGTTCGAAGGCCGGCAGGGTCTCGTCGACGGACCGCTTGAGCTGGTGCCACTCCGCCGCGAACGCCTCACCCGCGGGGCCGTGCCAGTTGGCGGCCGCGGCCTTTCCCACCTCCCGGTCCAGGTCCCGCACCAGGCCGTCCAGATGCTTTCCCATGTCCCGCCAGCCGGCCGCCGCCTCGTGCAGGGCGTGGGGGTTGCGCTGCTCGGTCACTGGACACCCCGGATCGTCTTGACGAGTTCTTCCTCGGCCGTGTCCGTCGACACGGCGGTCTCCCTGAGGCCGCCGGCGACCTCCGTCAGCCGCTCCTGGAGTTGTTCCAGGGCGCGCTCGGCCTGCTCGTACAGCTCCAGGTACGGTCCGGCCGCCTCGCGTGAGCCGAACCCTTCGCACAGCGCCGCGGCGTCACTGCGCCGTCTGAAAGCGGTCAGCTGCCGGCCCAGGTCGTCCGCGGATATCTCGAACTTGGTACCGAGCTTGTGCAGCTCCCCGGTACTGATCCGGACCTCGTCTGACATCTTTTCTCCCCGAATTGATTGGCGCAGCACGAATGACGCGACTCGAAAGCGGCGACGGCCTGCCGGACAAGTCCTCAGGTCTAGCACACCCGGATAGCGGCCGACCGGCGCGGCCGGAGCAGCGGGACGGCAGTACGGGGCAGGAAAAGGGACCAATATCCCGCAATGCCAACAAGCCTCCTTGACGCGTGGTTCCGGTCCGTCATTAGACTCATGACGCCGGTGCGGCACACGCGGTTGCCGCACCACCGAGTTCACCGGGGGCAGAAGACATGAACGGCACGAACGGCGCGGGCAATGAGCGGCAGATCCAGGACGCGGATCTGATGGACGTCGCCCAGGATCCCGAACAGGCGCACCGGCTGCGCAAGGCACTGCAGACACTGGCCACCAACCCCAAGGTCGGCGGAAAGCTCCAGGAGATGGCCCAGGAGGTGCTTTCCGGGCGGATCGGCATGAAGGACGCCATCCAGTCCGAGGAGTACATGGGCGCCATCGGCGACCGTATGCACGAGATGCGACGGGCGGCGGAGAACCAGACGCAGGCCGAGCGGGAGGCTTCCCGCGAGCAGTTCGCGAAGTGGCAGAAGGAGCAGGAAGCCAAGGAGGACCAGGAGCGCGCCGAGCGCGACGGGCCTTCGGGTGCCATCGTGACAGGGCCGCGGCGGGGCGGCCGGGGCGGGGCGGGGCACCGGGACTGAGCCGGCGGGGCTGACCGGGCAGGGCTGACCCGGCGGGCCCGGCCGCCGGCGGTCGGGTCCCGGACATTGTCCGCCGTACGGGACCGGTCGACCCTATGCCGCCTTTGTCACCTTCAGCGTCTTGGGCATCTGGGGAGTCTTGGGAGTCTTCTGTGTCTTCTGTGTCTTCTGCGTTTCCCCGCTCGCTCTTGCCTGCTCTTGCCTGCTCTTGCCTGCGCTCGATGGGAACTTGACCGGCATTACTATCGTGCGCGATCGCGTGCCGGAGAAGTGCACGCGGGAGAGAGCGGAGCAAAATGCCACATATTCGGGTGCTCAGTAAGGGCGCGCGGATCACGGCAGGCGCCTTGTGCCTGCTTTTCCTCCTGCACACCCTGTACTGGCTCGGCCATGATCTTGCGACGCTCGGGCCCGGCACGATGTGGGACTTGTGGACGGGAGGCGCGTCCGCCGGATTCGGCGGTGCCCCGGTGGCCGCTTATCCGGTCACGACTCCGTACGAGCTGGGCCTGGCCCTGCTGCAAGGCGCCGCCGTGGGAACCGCGTTCGCCGGGCGGCGGCCGGCCGGCGGCCTGCTCGCGGTGGCGACGGCGCTGACGCTCTCCCTGCGGGTGCAGGCCATCGTCAGTACCGGCAGCCACACCTCGACCAACCTCTGGTTCGTCGGCGGGGGCGGCATCGACGACTCCACCCTCACGGCGGTCTTCCTCTCCGCGGGCGCGCTGGTGCCGCTGGCACTCGTCGCCGCCGTCGTCCTGCCGGCCGGCATCCGGGCCTGGCCGCGCCCCGGCCGGGCGCCCGGCCTGCCTCCGGTACGCCCCGGCGGCCCCGCGGGCCCCGTGTCCGCGATCGCGCTGGGCGCGCTCACACTCCTGTGGGCCATCTGGATCTGCTACGCACTGGCCGAGTCCCTCGGCAGCGGGCCCGGAGCGTCACTGGAGATTCTGTTCACCGGCCACGGCGTGCTGCGGGCCATGCTCGGCATGGCGCCCGGCTGGGCCTGGCTCACCTTCCTGCCGCTGTGCGCGATCGGCGCGATCCTGGCCGCCACCCGCCGGGTCTCCGCCCGCGGCTTCGCCCTGGGGACGGCGCTGGTCCTCCTCCCGGTCGCGTTCCTGGCCCTGATCGGCTCGCTCCGTACCGGCACGCTCTTCGAGCTGGGGGACGTCGCACCGGGCGGCGCGCTGCTGGGCCGGGTGCAGATGCTGGTGGAGCTGGTCGGTTCGGTGGTGGTGCTGGTGCTGATGGGGCGGCCCGGGGTGCCGGTTCAGCTGGGGGCGCCGGGGATGCCGGGGGCCCCGGGTCCGGGGGTTCCCGGGTTCGCGGTTCCTGGCCCCGGTCCCGGTCCCGGTCCCGGTCCTGGTCCTGGTCCGGGTGTGCCGGGGCCGTACGCGCCGGGGCCGTACGCGCCAGGGCCGTACGCGCCGGGGCCCACGGCCGCACCCGCGTACGGGCCGGTCGGTGGGCCGATGCCGGGCGCTCCGGGGTACCAGGGTCCTCCTGGGTACCAGGCGCCTCCTGAGTACCAGGCGCCTCCTGAGTACCAGGCGCCGGGCGGGTTCCAGACGCCCGGCGGATACCCGCCGCCGCAGGGCGGCTTCGGCCCGCCGCCCGCGGGCTGACCTCGCTGACCTGGGCTTCGGCGGGCAGCGGTACCGGTGTCAGTGCCGGATCGTAGGATCAGCCGGAAGTCGAGGAGAGCGGAAGCCGGAGAGCGGACGTCAGAAGGCGGAGAGCGGGAAGCGGAAAGCGGAGGGCGAAGGACCCATGGGGGACGAGGAATTCGTGCGCGCCTCGGGCGAGGAGCACAGCGGTACGGGCGGTTATGCGCCGCATCCGTACATCGGCGGCCGCACCGCCGTCCTGCGCGCGCTCGCCGCATGGCGGATGCAGTGGCCCGGCGCCCCGCGGGTCGTCGTGCTCACCGGCAGCCCGGGCAGCGGGCGTTCACACCTGGTGGCCGGATTCCTCATGCTGTGCGACCCGGAGCACCGCAAGCGCCTGCCGCTGGACGACCTGGACCCGACGACCGTACCGCCCGACCTGCCCGCCCCCGCCGTACCCACTCCCGAGGGCCGCACCGCCGGACAGGTCCTGTGGGCCCTCGCCGGCCACTTCGGCCTGGACGCCACCTGCGGCGCGGACATCGTCTCCGGACTCGCCGCTGCCGCCGAACCGGTGACGGTCGTCGTGCCGGACGTCGACCGGGCGGGCCCGGTGCGGGCCGCCGACGAGCCGGCGCGCCTCGTACGGGACGTACTGAAGCCGCTCGCGGAGACCGGCACGGTCCAGCTGCTCGCCGACGTGCCGCGGGCGCTGGCCGCCGAGGTGATCGCGGCACTGCCGTCCGGCCAGGGCCAGATCATCGACCTCGACGAACCGCGCTGGGCCGATCCCGAAGGGCTGGTCCACCAGGTGGAGACGTCGCTCGCCCCGGCGGCCGGCGCCCCGCCCCTGCCGTACACCGAGGACCCCGGGGCGCGCCGGGCGCTGGCCGAAGCCGTCGCGGAGCGCGCCGACGGCAACCGGCTGACCGCGCAGCTCGCCGTACGGTGCGTCCTGATGCGGCCGGAAGGCTTCGACCCGGCCGCCGGGTCACAACTGCCGGGCAGTGTGGACGAAGCCCTCGACCTGCACGCACGGCGCATGGGCGCCGACCCGCAGACACTGCGGCTGATACTGGCGCCGCTGGCGCTCGCCGAAGGGGCCGGGCTGCCGCTCGGGCTGTGGGGACCGCTGGCGTCCGCCGTCGCCGGGCGTGACCTGACCCGGGAGATCGCGGACGGGATGCTGCTGGCGGGACCGTTCGTCGAAGCGGCCAAGGGTGCCCAGGATGCCGGGGATGCCGGGGATGCTGACGGTGCCGGCCGTGAACTGCTGCGCCTCGTGCATCCCGGCGTCGCGGACGCGGTGCGCGCCGGGCTGGCCGACGCGCGGGACGCGCAGACACGTATCGCCATGGCGCTCCTGGAGGCGGTGCCGGAGCAGGACTGGTCCCGCGCCGATCCGTACGTCCGCGACCACCTCGCCGCGCACACGCTGGCCGCCGGTCTGCTGCCGCAACTGCTCACCGACCCGGGCCTGTTCGCACACGCCGATCCGGTTTCGCTGCGTACGGCGGTCGAGGCCGTGCCGTACGAGACGCTGGGCGCTCCCGCCCGTACGTATCTGCGGACGGCGCCGCTGCTCACCCGGCCCCGGACGTCCGTCGTCATGCGTGCGGCGCTCCTGGAGACAGCCTTCGTCGAGGACGGCCTCGGCCCGTACGCGGACGCGGTGCACGCGCTCGGCCTCCGCCTGCCGTGGCGCACGCTGTGGAGCGTGCCGCTGCCCGGGGTCACCGGCGTGACGGTCGGCAGCCTGCCCCGGACTCCCGCCGCCGGGGGCGTGGGCGGTACGGACCCGGTGGGTACGGACCCGGTGGGTACGGACCTGGCCGGTACGGACCTGGCCGGTACGGACCTGGCCGGTACGGACCCGGCCGTCGCCGCGCTGCCGGTCGTTGCCTTCGTCGTTCCCGAAGGCACCCCGGGCTCCCGTACGGTCCGCGCCAAGACTGGCGCCGGGGCCGAGGAGGCGGGCGGTTCCGCCGTGCTCGTCCACCAGCTGCTGGGCCCGGGACTCGTGAACGCCGATCCGGCACAGGTTTTGCACCCCTCGGAGGGCATACGAGCAGCGGCGCCGCTTGCGCTCAACCAGGACGCGGACTGCGTACGGGTGTGGGACCGGCAGCGTACGGAGGTGGTGGCCGCCCTCGTCGGCGACGTCCCCCTCACGGGCGCCGACCTCTCGCCCGAGGGCGTCCTGGTCGTCGCCACGGAGCGCGGCGTCAAGGCGTTGCAGATTCCGCTGCCCGCGCCCCTGCCCGCCCCGGCACCCGTCTCCGCGCCCCGCTCCGCCCCCGTACCCTCGCCTGCTCCCCCTGCCGGCATACCCGCCGGTCCGCATGGCCGCACAGGAGGCGGCACGTGATCACCCAGGCGCAGGCCCAGGCCACCGGCGCACGGCACCGGAGGAGAACCGAGCGCTGATCGGCGCGGTGTGGGCGGTCCAGCCGTCCTCGGGCGACGGCCGGTTCGTCAGACGGTCCGAGTCCCGCCGGGCGCTGGGCGCACGAGCCCGCAGGGGACGTGAAGGTGCGAGGCGCGGCAGGCCCCTCAGGGCAGCAGCAGTCAGTCGGCTCAGGGCAGCAGCAACCAGTCGGCAGCGAGGGCGGCCGCCAGGCCCAGGCCGAGCAGCCAGGTGCCCAGCCGGGTACGTCCGTTGCGGCTCAGCTCGATCACGACCCCGCACAGGATCAGCGCGGCCCCGTACACCCCCACGACCAGGACGGACGTACGGCTCGCGAGACGGATCACGAGCACGGCCGCCATCGCGGCCATCAGCACGGAGGCCAGCACGATCCGCACCTGCCGGGCCTGACGGGGGGTCAGGTTCACGCGGCGCGCGGGCGGGGGCTGTTCGTCGGCGTCGGCGGCATCGGCGGGTGCGTCCATGAGCGGGAATGGTACGGGACGGCTGTTCGGCCCCGTACGGCTGCGTTCGCATCTCGCCCACTCGCCCACTCGCCCACTCGCCCACTCGCCTGCTCGGGCTCCGGCCTTCGGCCGCAGCCCGCCCTCTCCCCTTGCCTACTGGCTACCGGCCGCCAGCTGCCGGCTAAGTGAAGAAGAGCACCGCCCCGGACAGCACCGCGCCGATCAGCCCCGCGGCCATCAGCCCGACCATCAGCGTCCGCAGCACACCGGGGCCGACCGACCGCCATGCGTCGTCGAAGGTCGGGGCACTCCGGAAGCGGTAGCCGGTCACCGTGCAGAGCACGCCCAGGACGAGGACGACCAGTCCGCCGCAGAGGCACAGCACGCCGTTGGCCAGCCGGTTCCAGCTGTGCTGTACGTAGCTGGAGCGGCCGACCTGCCGTACCTCGATCAGGTCGCCCTCCTTGAACCGGTGCCAGGAGTCGACGCTGGCGTTCAGGTCCTTGGTCCGGCCGTCGTCCGACCGGAACGTGCCGTAGCACTGGATGTCCCGCGTACGGTTCCCCGAGTGCTGCTTGTTCGCGTAGTGGTAGTCCGTGGCGCACGCCTCCACGGTGATCTTGCCGGGGCTGCCGTCCACCCACACCGAGTACGGGCCCACGTAGACGCCGATCGCGATCAGCAGCAGCGCGGCCAGCAGGACACCCACCCCGATCAGCCGCCCCAGGCCGCGCTTCACCCCGTCCCCCACACCCGGCGCAGCGCCCGCGCTGGAGGCATGGGACGCGCCTGACCTGGTGTGTTCCGACTGTGCTGCCATGGTCAGCGATCCTTTCCAGGGGCGTGCGAAGGTGCAGGGCGAACGATGCGCGCGTCGGCATGCCGGTCATACCGCGCGTACGGGGTGGACGTGCTTCCGCGATGTGCCGAGCCTACGGCCCGCACGCACCCGCCCGGCCGGCCAGGCGGTGCACAGCGTCACCCGTAATGCTGCAAAAAGAGAAAGAGGGCTGCACCTAGGATGCCCACCCCGGTGACGGAGAGCAGCAGCGGGCGCAGCACCGTCCCGCCGGGCAGCCCGCCCCAGCTGTCGCCGAACGGCCGTCCCCGGCGGGCACCGAAGCCGGTGAGCAGGCAGAAAGCGCCCGCAGCGAGCATCGGCAGGGACCCGGACACCCCGGCGGCCCGGCCCCACACCTGCTCCCGGCCGGCGGCCACGTACGTTCCCGTCGTCACCGCTCTGTACGGGGACCCGGGTGCCCGGCGGACGCACGGTGTCGGGGTGGAACGCCCCGAAGGGATTGACCGTGCGGGCACCGTCGACATCCCGTTCGGCCCGGAACGTGCCCGTACAGCTGATCGTCCGGCTGCCGTGACGGCCGCTGCCGCCGGCCGCGTAACGCTCCCGGCATTCCTCGACGGTGTATGCCCCGGGGCCGCCGGTATATCCGGCGGCGAGGGCGACTCCCCGCGCCGACAGCACGCAGACCGTCGTCCCCAGGACCACCAAGACGAGGCCGACGGCCCGTCCGGCCACGCTCGGCAGCGGCATCAGACGATCCCGTCGACGAGCAGCGCCGCACCGGCACCGAGGGCGGCCAGGCCGCAGGTCCCGGCCAGTACGGCACGGACCGCCGTGCCGCCGGGAACCCGGCGCCAGGCATCCCGGATCCCCGGGCCACCACGTGCGCCGAAGCCGGTGAGCAGGCAGAACACTCCGGCCACCAGCGCGCACACGGAGACGCAGACGATGGCCAGGCTCCGCCAGATCCACTGCTCGTCGATCAGGACGAACTTGTGGTCCGTCTTCTGGACCGCCAGCTGCTTGCCCGGCTCGAACTTGGCATCGGTCTCCACCGTCGCGTCCTCGGCCGTGGTGCCGCTCCGATCCCCCCCGGAACGTGCCGGTACAGGAGACGACGGGCCGCGCGTGCCGGTGGCGGGACGAGCCGACGCGGTCGAACTGCGTACGGCATTCCTGAACGGTGAGCGTGCCCGCGTCACCCTTGTGGCCGTTCGGACAACCCATGTCCTTGGCGGTCATCCCGCCGAAGAAGAGCCCGGCGAGGACCAGACCGGCACCTACGCCCCTGCCCGCCGAGGACGACAGCCGGGCCGGCCGGCGTCTGCGTAGGGGTGACGGGCGCGTACGGAGGAAGGGGGGCGTTGGCATGAAGAGACCGCGTTGCTGTGGAGGACGAGGACCACGTTGAGGTGGAGGACAGGAGCGCGTTGAGGTGGGGACAGTGCCGACCTGCTCGGCCGCAGCCGTACGGCACGCGCACGCACGTCACCCGGGGCGCGGCCTCTTGACCGGGCAGGCACCAAAACTTAACCACCTCTTTCCCTGTCCGCACCACTCCCCTCCCGTCGCGCATTCCGGCCGTCACTGACACCCCAGCACGGTCAATCCCCCCGAATTCGATCCGCATTCGAGTGGATTCCACTCCCCCATATGCCTCAACGGGCCGCTGACAACGCCCCGTTGGAACCTTTTTTCACAGTCCCTGCACCCTGCGGAGTGCAAGCCGCCGGCCCATCGCCCGCCCGCGCGGGACCGCCTTGACATGCCTGCGTTAAGAACGCATAAAGTGGTCACGCCGGGCCTGTCGGGAGACAAACGCGCCAGGTGCGAAGGACAGGGCAATGACGGGGGTCGTGGTGGCGGACAAGGCATTCGACGTGGATCCCGAGGTGCTGCGCACCCAGGGTCATGCGTTCGTGAACATCGGCACGGAGTTCGGCAAGGCCGCCAAGAAACTCAAGGACGACCTGGAGGGCCTGGGAAAGCCCTGGGAGGACGCCGACTTCGGCGCGGCCTTCGACGTCATCTACACCCCGATCCGCGACGGCATGTTCACCTCCATGAATTCGCTGGGCGAACGCATCGAGGACATCGGCGACAAACTCCAGGGCATGGCCCGTACCTACACGACCTCCGACGAACAGGGCGTCCACGTCGTCAGCTCGGTTCCCCGGCCCGCCGTCTGAGGAACACCACCGGTCCGTGCAGCCTCACGCGGCCGTACGCAGGGCCATGCGCTCGGCCACGTAAGGCCGTGAACACGATCGCTCCAGCCGCACGCACACGGCTGCAACCGCACGGGGGACGAACACTGTGTCACTGACACTGCCGAGCGAGGTCGCCTGGGTCCTCGGGCTCCTCGGGTACGACTGGCCGCAGGCCGACGAGGACGCACTCTTCAAGTGCGCCGAGACCTGGCGCACCTTCGCCGCCCAGGTCGAACAGGCCGCCTCCCAGGGCTCGTCGGCGGCGAACGAGGTATTCGGGGCGAACACCGGCGAAGCCGTCGACGGATTCACCAAGGAATGGGGCGACTTCTCCGGTGGCTCCGGTTCCGACCACTATCTGCGGGACGCCCAGATCGCCGCGGAGACCATCGCCCTGGCTTTCGACGCGGCCGCCATCGCCGTACTCACCGGCAAGATCGCCATCATCACGCAACTCGTCGTCCTCGCGGTGGAACTCATCGCAGCGCAGGCGGCCGCCCCCTTCACGTTCGGGCTGTCCGAAGCGGGTGCGGCAGGCGCCACGCAAATCACCCGCGTCGCCGTACGCGAAATTCTCAACAAGATCAAGCAAGAGGTCGTCCAGGCCGTCACCAAGGCCATGGAACACGCGACGATGGACGCCATCAAGAAGCTGGCCAAGAAGGCGGTGTCCAAGGAAGCCCGGCAACTGGCCATGGACTACGCCAAGAAGACGGTCAAGGACACGGTCAAGGAGACCGTCCAGGACAAGGTCGTCGAAGAAGGCAAGGCGAAGGCCACCGAAGCCGCCACGGAAATGGGGCAGAACGTCGCCCAGCAGGGCATCGAGAATCATTTCGGCGCCCGCGACGGCATGAACTGGGGCGAGACCGCCGACATCGGCAAGGAAAAGGCCGGCGAATACGTCGACGGGCTCAAGGAAGGCGCCCAGAGCCTGGCCGACCCCCAGACCTACCTCGACCACGCTCGGGAAGACCTCACCAACCGCGGCCTGGACGCGGCCCAGAAACACATGGACAACCGTACGGGCGGCGCCGCGACCCGCCACCAGGGCGTCACCGACGGCGCGAGGGATTCGGTACAGGCTGTGTTCGGGTGAAGGCGCCTGGGGGCGCGGAGTGCGGGCTCGGGTGCGCAGCAGGAGAGAGGTTGCGAGGGGCGGGCACCACACCCCCTCCTCGCTGAGCCCTCAGTCTTCGGCCTTCAGCCTTCGGTCTTCGGTCTTCAGCGGACCTCACCCGAAAACAGCACGAATGTCCTCCGCGACACCAAGCCTCCTCTCGCCCCCACCACCTTCTCCACCTCCACCTCCACCTCGACCTCCGTCCCCATCACCACCGCTACCTCCCTCGCCTCCCCTCCCCCGCTGAACGGCCTCCCTTGCCCTCACCGCCGCGGCATTCGTCCCCGCCTCCGTAGCACCGTCGATCAGCCGGTCACGATGAGTCGCAGGGTCCAGGAGACCGGCCAAGCCCCCCGCCCTCTCCCCCGGGCCACTCGGTGCGCCGACGACGTACTCACCGGCTGTGAACTCGCCTCCCCGCACCGTGCCGAACTGCTTCGCGCATTCCTCCTGGGCACCGTCCACGGTGTCGCCCAGATCGACGCCGGCGCGGGCGCCGAAATGGCTCTCGATCCCCTGCTGGGCGATGTTCTGCCCTGCCCCGGTCACGATGCCGATGGCCTTCTCCTTCGCGGGATCGACCACGATGTCCTGGACGGCCTTCCTCGCGTAGTCCGTCGCGAAGTTTTTGACCTGGTGCTTCACGAACTCGGAAGCGACCTCCCGGACGCCCTTCTTCGCGGCGTCCGCCATCGCCTCGGTGACCGCTTCGACGACCTCCCGCTTCAGCGTGTCCAAGAGCCGTCGCACCACGAGGCGGGTGGCCTGCGTCACCCCCAGCGCCCCGATCTCCGAAAGCCCGAAGGTGAAGGGCGCCGCGGCCTGCGCCGCGATGAGTTCGACGGCCAGCACGACGAGCTGCGCGACGACTTCGGCCTTCGCGGCGAACACCGCGGCCGCCGCCACCTCGAACGCGACACCGATCACCTGCGCCGCGATCCGCGCGTCGGTCAGATAGGAGCCCGGTCCGCCCGAGAAGTTCTCCCACTCATCCGTGAAGCGGCGCACCGCCTCGCCCGAACTGCCGCCGGTGACCTCCCGTACGGCGCATTCGCCCCGCCCGTCGGTCCGCCCGACCTGGGCGGCGAAGTCCAGCCAGGCCCGCCCGCACTCCATGAGCTTGTCCTCGTCGGCCTCGGGCCACCGGTACCCGAGCAGATCGAGCACCCATACGACCTCACCGGGCAGCGTCAGCGCCACGGCTGCCTCCTCCCCGGACGCTCACCACCGTCACAGCCCCCGCGACATCGGGGACGAGCACGGCACCTGTCCGACGAGCCGCACGCCCTCCGCCTCTGCCGCCTCATACCTCCGCGCCATTTCCTGAAGGTTCTCCCCCATTCCCTCCATCCGCTTCCCGAGCGAATCCATGGACGCGAACATGCCGTCCCGGACCGGCTCGTACACCATGGCGAAAGCCTCCGCGAATTCAGCGCCCCGCCACGGTGACCCCAAACCCTGCAACGTGTCCCGCAACCGCTTCGAAGCGCTCCCGAACTCCGCCCCGATGTGCACGAACTCCCTGCCCTGACGCCTGATTCCGTCCGCATCGACATCGAATTCCCTGACCATGACCCAGCCCGCCCCTCGAACAATCAATCGGCGAAAGAGGCGACGAAATCACCGCCCCCTGATGAAGTGCCGCGAGCCTTCCACTCCACCGCAAGACCGGCAAACAGCCACCCGCCGCGCGCCGCTGCCCCACCCCAGCCACACCCCCGGCCCCCCACCACCCACAGCCCACCGCTCAGACAATCCGAAGAAACCTTTACCGAACCACACCCAAGTCCTTCCCGCACGACACCACCCACCCATCCCCGCAACACCACCCAGTCATCCCCGCACACCCGCCCACACGAATCAGTCGCCCCCAGACCAACAACCGAACCAAACAACGCACACCCACACCAACATCAATCACCACTCATCCGGGCGAACAACGCACACGCCGCTGACGCCCCTGCTCCTCCCCTCTCCCTCGTACGCGAAGCGGCTACTGCCCTCGGTTGCTGGGCAGGCGGAAGCGACGTATGGGACCCGTAGGACCCGTAAAGGGGGGTTGGGCTGCTGCCCATACGAGTTCGGCTGCTGCTGGTACGGCCCGACCCGCTGCGGCGGAAACCCGACGCGCCCACCGGGCCCACCGAGACCACCGGGCTCTCCCAAACCATCCGGCCCGCCGAAACCACCGGGCAGCGAGCACCATCGTTCTTCTTGAGCTGTACGTCCTTTGCCAGGGCGTAGCTGTTGGCCTTCTTCTCGTCTAGGTCGATGGCGTCCGAACCGAAGGACATGTAGACGACCTTGGCCCGCATACCGGAGCAATTCCGCGAAGCCCGGGGACGTCACGGCAGTCTCCGTACTGTCCGTCATGACCGGAAGTATCTTCGCGTCCGGCGCCAGACCCGTGATTCCGGCAGAGCCATGGGCACCGTACCCGTGGCCGGCAATCATCGCCGCCATCGCGGTGCCGTGGGCACCCTCTGTCGGATGATCTCCTCTCCCGCCCGCACGCGCGATGCCCTTCCCTGGGAGGGCATTCCCTACAGATCGGGATGGGCTACATCGACTCCACCATCTGTGACCGCCACGAACACAACTTTGCCCGTGGAATGCTGGCGAACATCATCCGCGCCGAACGCACCGAGCGAAACAAGACGGGCCCCACAGCCCGAGGACTGTGGGACCCATAGGGAAAGTCTCCCGCGAAGAAAGATTCGGCGATGGAGCCTTCCCAAGCTCACACGCCGACTACTGGCCCGGAGGCTGGTTGGGCGGCGCCGGCGGCGGATAGCCGCCAGGAGCGCCGGACTGCTGATAGGGGCCGGGCTGCTGGTAAGGACCCGGCTGCTGGTAGGGGCCGGGCTGCTGCGGCGGGTAATAGCCCGGCCCGCCGGCGCCGCCGTAACCGCCACCGGGAGGCGGGCCGTTACGCTTATTCTTCCGCTTCTTCACCACGACGACGATCGTGGTGATGACCGCCAGGACAATGAGCGAGAAGGCCGCAATACCGATGGCCGCCTTGGTGTTGCTGTTGTCTTCCTCTTCCTGCCAGCGGTCCTGGTTCGCACCGCCGTTGGAAGGCTGCTCCTGGCCCTGGGCTGTGGGAACCTTGAGCGGACCGTTCTTCGGTCCGGCGGGGATGTCCTTGGTGAGAGCGTCGTACGGACGGATGACACCGAAACCGTAGTACGCGTCCGGAGCGTTGCCCGAACTTCCGGGCGGCGACTGAGCCGTCTTGGTGAGCCGGTTCGCGATCTGTCCGGCCGTGAGGTTCGGATACTTGGCTCGCAGCAGAGCCGCTACGCCCGAAACGTAAGCCGTGGCGTCGGAGGTTCCACTGGTGTAGCGGTAGGACTGCCCCGCACCGGCGGAACGGATCTTTTCGCCGGGAGCGGCGAGGAGAAGGTGCGGCCCGTAGTTGGAATCTTTCCAGATCTTGCCGTTGGATCCGACGGCACCGACAGCGAGTACGCCCGGCTCGGCAGCAGGGTAGTTGGGGTTTCCAGAACCCGCGTTGCCCGAACCGGCCACCATCAGAACATCGTGAGCCGCCGCATAGGCGATGGCGCTCTTCTCTTCTTCGGTGGGGCTGGAAACGCCGCCGATCGAGAGGTTGATGACCTTGGCGCCATGGTCGACCGCGTAGCGCAGCGGACCGGCGATGCTCACGCCGTAGGTGTCTCCCTCGGAATCCGAGTGCTTGATGGGAAGGATCTTCGCCTCGGGCGCGACTCCCATGACACCCTGCGCATTACCCGGTCCATGACCATGTCCGGCAATCAGGGAAGCCATCCCCGTGCCGTGGCCGTTCCGGGTTTCGGCATCCGCCGGGTCACCTGCGGAGAAGTTCTTCCCGGGAAGGACGTTTCCCTTCAAGTCAGGATGGTTGCCATCGACGCCACTGTCGATGACGGCCACAGTGACACCTTGGCCCTTGGTCTCCTTCCAAGCATTGTGAATACCAAGGAAACTCAAGGGCCATTGGTCGTTCCTGACCTGGTCCGCCGAAGCGGCCGGAGCGGTGCCGAAGAGCAACGCTCCTGCCACTGCCACACCGCCCACTGCACGCAGCGTCCGCGTGAGGCTCATGCCAAACACCTCTCCTGAACAGGACGGGACCCGCAGTCAGGGGACTGCGGGGCCCATCTCGTCTCTTCGCCGGGAATACTTCAGCCAGCTAGGTCCTACTCGATAACCTTGGGCGCCACATTACGCTCCGGCGTCCAGGTCTCCTCGTCTTCCACGAGGTAGTCGGGACGCTCGCCGTTCGGGCCGTTCTCCTTGCCCTTGCCGCCGTGTGCGCCAGGCATTCCAGCCATGCCCATCGGACGACGGCCTCCGCCGGTGCCGGACTGCGTACCACCACGGCTACGGTGCAGACCCGAGCCGCCCTGTCCGCCGGTGCCGGTCTTGCCACCGGTACCGCCGACGACGCCGCCCTTCTGCCGGGCCAGCGCTCCTCCGCGTCCGGCTGCGGCACCCTTGGCACCGCCACCCGCGCCGGCCGCGCCTCCCATGCCGGGTGCACCGGCACGTCCGCTGCGGGATCCGGCACCGGCGGCACCACCGCCGCCCGTACCCGACCGGCCGGCCATCGTGCCACCGGGCATGCCCCCGCCCGGGATGCCCGTCGCTCCGGAGCCACCGCCGCTCACATGACCGCCGCCTCCGCCGACGCCGCTCAGGCCCCCACCGCCGGTGAGGCCGCCGCCACCCCCGCCGGTGAGTCCTCCACCGCCGGAGCCTCCGCCGGGGAGGCTGTTGAGGCCGGTCCCCACGTGCGGAAGAGTCGACGTCTTGGGCGGAGTCGTGGCGCCGACACCACCGGAGATACCTCGCTGACGCGGAGCTTCCAGATCACCGGGTGAGGTATATCCCGGCCCCTTCGGGGAGGGAACGGAGCCCTTCGGGGCGGACGGCTTGGGGCGGTTGACGACACCGTCCGGAAGGGGGACGAACGGCGGCGGCGGAGGCGTCTGCCCAGGACCGTCGATCTCGGGCCTGTCGATCCCGGAGCCCGACGGCGGCTTCCCCATCGCCGCAACGTTGGACCGGTACGCCGACCCCAGGTACTCCATCATGACGGCCGTCTGGAGCTGGCGCTCCTTGCCTTCCGACAGCTCTCCCGAGTTGCCGTTGAGGACGTCCGTGGTGTCCTTGCCCTGCTGGAGTTCGTGGATCGCCTTCGAGTCGTCGCGTCCACCCTTCGAACCGAAGGTCACCACTTTGAGTGCGTAGTTACCCGCGGCGTCGAGGTTGCTCTCCGTACCGGAGGGCTTCTCCATCGCGTCGATCTTCTTCTTGTACTCGTCCAGCGTGTGACCGACGCCATCCATGACGTGGTGCATGTTGGACGCGTACGGGGCCGAGTTGCCGATGTTCTGGCTGATCGTGTTCGCGCGCTGCCGGAATCCCTCGGCAGCCTTGCCGCCCCAGTGTTCGAGAACTTCCTTGACGGCGTCGTCGAACTCCTTCCGGAGGCCGCCCCGCCCGTCTTCGCCCACGAGAGTGTCGTGGATCCACTTCCAGTTGACTGCGATCTCTTTGACCTTGCCGGGATTGGCGTGCGCCACCATGGCCTTGAGTTCGTCCATGTCGCGCTCGTAGAACTTGGTCTCATGCTTCGCGTAGAAGCACCCCTTGTCGGTGGTGACTCCGCCATTGCTCGCCGACATGGTCACTTACCCCCGGCATTCAGCGCGTTGTGAACGTCGTACTCACGGTCGTGGTAGGCGTCCTTGGTCTTTGCCGTCTTCTGGCTCAGGTCATCGACAAGATCGGCGAGCTTTTTGAGGATCTGATCATCCATGAACGCCTTCATTTCGTCGTGCGCCCGCCGGAGTTCCTCCTCCTCCCGGAAACCGGTGCCCAGTGTCCCGGCCGGCAGAAAAGTGCTGTGCCCGGCCTTGCTCTTGGCCTCCGTCATGCTCCTGAGCACTCCGTTGAGCTTGCGCCCGACGGTGTCCAGCGCTTCGAGATCGACGTAGTACTCGTCGCTGCTGCCCATTAATGTCCTCCCCGTGTGTTCAAGGTGTTCTTGCGGCGCCAGTCGCGCAGGGCGATCGAGGTGCCGACGACCGTGGCGACGGCCAGTGCGCCGCCGCCGATGATGTAGATGGCGATGCGGGCCTGGCGTTCCTCGGTGGATTCGCCGATGGTCAGGGCGGCCGCCTGGATGTCGGCGCCGTTGTCGGCGCGGCCGGAGTCCGTGTCCGGCTTGGGTTCGCCGGTCGGCTTGGTCTTGTCGTTGAGAGCCGCTACGGGGTCGACGACGCCCCAGCCGATGTTGTGGTCCCGGTCCTTGCGGACGCGCTCGGCGGTCTTCTCCAGGTGCCAGATGACCTCGCGCGGCTTCCACTGCTGGTGCTCGGCCTTGTTGCGGCCGATCAGGAGGGCCGCGGCGCCGGCGGCGTAGGGGGCGGCGAAGCTGGTGCCCTGGTCGACGCAGTTGCCGCCGTTGGGGACGGTGGAGACCATGTCCACGCCGGGGGCGGCGACGTCGACGAAGGCGCCGGCCTGGGAGAAGGGGGCGCGCTCGTTGTTGCGGTCGGAGGCGGCGACGGCCAGTACGTTGGAGTTCTCGAAGGCGGCCGGGTACATGCTCTGCTCGGCGCCGCTCGCACCGCCGTTGCCCGCCGAGGCGACGATCAGGACGTCCTTGGCCTCGGCCCGGGTGACCGCGGCCTGCAGACCGCTGAGGAGGGCGCGGTCCGCGTTGGTGCCCTGGGAGATGTTGATGATGTCGGCGCCCGCGGCGACCGCGTCGTCTATCGCCTTGGCGAGACTGGCGGCCGTACCGCCCTTTTCCTTGTCCGTCTGCTGGAAAGGAATGATGGTCGCCTTGGGGGCGAGGCCGTAGAAGCCGGAGCCGGCCTTCGTGCGGGCCGCGATGATGCCCGCGACCTTGGTGCCGTGGCCGACCTGGTCCTCGGTGGGCTTGCCCTTCTCGACGTAGCTCTTGCCGCCGGTGATCGCGCCGCGCAGCTGTTCGTTGCCCGAGTCGACGCCGGTGTCGATGACGGCGACCTTGACGCCCTCGCCTTCTCCGTAGGCCCACATCTGCCGGGTGAGCAGCCGCTGCAGCGACCACGGGGTCTCTTTGATGTCGTCGGTGCCGAACGTGCACTGGCCACTGTTCAGGGGCACGTTCGGGTCCGCGTTCGCCGGGGCTGCCGTCGCGCAGGACAGGGCGACGGCCGAAGCCGCACCGGCCAGTGCTACCGCCGCGCGTCGGCGGTGGCCGGCTCGGTGACCATTGGCGCGAGATCCCACGAGGTGTCTGCTCTCCGTGTGTGGCGGATTCGGGAAGGTGGAGGTGAGGGGGAGGAACCGAGGAGCCGGTGGGGGGAGTGTGTGGACTGCGTGAGGGCGGGCGCACTGGTGCAGCGCGCCCGCCCTCATTCACCACTGTGCGAGCCTTCGTGGCTGCTCAGCCGTTGTGCCGTGTCCGTTCCGTCGGTGGACGGTGACGGATCAGCCGCCCCAGATGCTGGCGTTCTTGGACTCGGTGCTCTGGTAGTTCTGAGCGGCCTGGTCCAGGGCCTTGGCGATGGCTTCCAGGGTCGAGTGCAGGGAAGCGGCGCGCTGGTCCCACTCGCGCTGGCGGGCCTGGTAGCCCTCCTGCGCGGCACCTTCCCAGCTGGCGGCGATCTTCTTGACACCCGACTCAAGGTCGTCGAGCTGGGTACGGATGTTGTTGGCCGTTCCGCGCACGTCGGAGGCGGCCTGGGAGATCGTCGCGAAATTGACGAGGATCTGGCCGGACATGAAGTCTCCTCGGGGAGTTGAGCTGAGATCGATTCACATGCCGCAGCAGGACGGCCGGCCCACGGTCCGCCGGGGCGGTGGGCCGGTGCGTGCTGCGGCGAAGTGGGCGCGCCGCGGTGGGCGGCGCGGTCCCGTCATCCGAAGGGCGAAGCCTGCGCGGAGACGTGGGACATCGTCTGAGCCTGCTCCTCTTCCGAGGCCACGTAGTTCTTCGTGGTCGAGTCGATCGCTTCCTTGATCTCGTTCAGCAGCTGGTTCAGACGCTTGGCGTCATCGTTCACCTGGGTCTGCAGCTGGTGGTACGAGGTGGCGGCAGCGCCCTTCCACCCGGACGTGATGCCCTCGACGACCCCGTTCAGGCGAGTGATCTCACCCTGGATCGACTGGTTGACGGAGGAGATACGGCCGCTGAATGCGACCATCTCCTCCTCAGTGGTTGTGAACTGCTGACCAGCCATAAGTCAACGTCCCCCATGAGACTCGTACGTCGTGCCGGGGGACTGACGTGAAGTGAGCCCCCGGTCGGCATCTTCTGTTGACGCCTTCCGCCACTTTAACCACTCCATACCCCCGCCCCCAACAGCGGGTGGGCGGTTGTGACGGGATCACAACAAAGGCAACTGGCCGATCGCGAATGCCAATTCGATGGAAACGGACAGATGCCTTTGTTTCGGTCAAGCGGGCAGGTGAAGCGGCCCCTTCGGTTGTGAAGGAACCGTGCGGGTGCGGCGGTCAGGAACTCTGCGGCTTCTTGGCGCTGTCGACATCCAGCTGCGGCCCTTCCGACAGCAGCTGCGACCACGCCTTGTCGACCGTCGGCGGGCGCACGCTCTCGTATCCGAGGTGGATCTGCGCCTGATCGCGCGCCTTCTCCGCATTGCCCGCCTTGGTGGCGCTGTCGTTGCTGCGCGGCACCGAATAACGCAGACCGGTGTCGGTCACCAGGAAGAGCGTGCCCTCCTTGGCATTCGCCGTCACCTGCTGGTACAGCAAACCGCTGCCGGGCGTCACGTACGAAGCCGAGCCGGAGGCGATGGCGGCCGGGTAGTCCTTGCCGACCCAGGTGGTCATTTTTGGCACGGCGCCGTTGAAGCCGAGTGCCTTGCCCGCGCCGTTCGCGTACTCCGTGCTGGTGCCGTGGTAGACGCTGCAGGCCACGTCGGCGCCCTTGCCCGAGTCGCCGATGCCGGAGCTGCGGCGCGTCGCGGCGGCGTTCGCCATGGTGACGGCCTCGGAGGGCCACAGGGCCGTGCCGGGGAAGTTGCCCATGAACTGGACGACCTGGTCCTTGTCGTCACGCTTGGGGGTGATGCTGTCGGTGGACACCTTGATGACGTCCATCTTCTCGCCGCCCTTCTTGACGGCGGTCGCGTTCGGCCCCTCCAGCAGCAGCTTGGCCTGGAAGTTCGTCACCTTCTCCAGGCCGTCGGCGGTCACCACGTACTTCTGGCTGTCACCGGCCTGCAGGACGTTGCCGATGACGCTGTAGTTGCTCGGTACGCCCTCGACGGCGGCCCGGGTGCCCGCCTTCTCCACCCGGGGCATGGTGAGCGGCATCTGGCTCTTGATGAGGGTGTTCATCCATTCGGAGGTCACCTGCTGCGGCTGCGCGTCACCGAAAATGACCTGGCGCAGCTTGTCGTCCTGCTGCTCCTTGACGGCCGGCGAGGGCGCCTTGCCGGCGAGGGCGTCGAACGGGAAGGCCACGCCGTTCTCGTCGACCAGGTACTTCTGGCCGTCCGGGTCCTGGACGTACAGCGCCTGGTGCAGGTCCAGCTTGCCGTGGTCGAGCACCTTGGCCTTGTCCTTGCCGCCGAGGACGAACACGGCCTGCTGGGACTTGCTGTTCTCGCCGCTGCCGGGACGGTCGCAGACGGCCCAGACCTTGGGGGTGCCGGCCTCCTTCTCGGTGGGCAGCCGGTCGGGGGCGTACGGGATTCCTATGGCCGGGCCGTGCGGAATCTTTCCGTCGAGTTCCTCTTCCTTCACCTTTACGACCTGAAACTTCTTCGGGTCGAGAAGGAGTTTGGCGGAGGCCAGGTTGAGGATCGGGTGGAGAAGTTTCTGATTGCTGCCGTTTTCGCCCTTGCTGTTCAGCACGACATAGCGGGTGGTGGACTTGTCGCCGACGATGACGTTTTGCGCCGGCGTGTCCCAGCCCTTCGGGGCGACCGGCTTGAGGATGCCGCAGGCGCCGAAGCCCACGGTCACCACCAGGCCGAGCAGGATGCTCGGGAGCACCGCCTTGAGCGGCCGCGGCGCGCTCTCGATCGAGCCGTTCGGCAGCGGCTTCAGAAATGCCGCAGTCGTCCGCTTTCGAGCGAACGAATACGCATTCAGCTCGTCCCGACGTGATGCCATTGTTGCTTTCTCTCCCCGCCTGTCGGATCCACCGTGGACCGCCCCCGGCACTCGGGCCGCAGCGCCCTCTACTATGCCGTGTGTCGATCGACCCGTACGGTACGGGTGCCACCTTCCGGCGCACCAGTCTCGACGACGGTACTGAGGCCGGGAAGACATACCGCTCAGAGGCACAATGCTCGGAGCCACACCACCAGTAGAGGAGCAGGCCGGGGGATGTCCAGCGCCACCAGGGCTCGACGCCGCAATGGGCGGCAGCAACAGCAACAGCCTTCCGTTGCGCCGCATTACGCGGGAAATGCGGGCCAAAACGGTATAGCTCCGGGCAATGGAGGAAATCAAGACCGCGGAACCGCGGACCGGCCGGCCGGACCGGTGGCACCCCGGCTGCGCGCGCAGGCGGGAAGCATCGGCGGCGTCCGTGTCCAACAGCTCGCGATCATCGAAATCGCCGCGGCGCTGGTGCTGGTGGGATGGGCGATCCACCCCGTGGCCCTGACCGTCGCGGCGGTACTGGCGGCCGTACTCGTCGTCTTCGCCCTCGGCCGGCGCCGACGCATTCCGCTGCCGGAGTGGATCACGACGGTGCGCGCGATGAAGCGCCGGGCCAAGCGGAGCGGTTCGGCCGCGGGCTCCGGCGGCGTCGACCCGGCCTTCGCGCCGCTGGTGGAGTGCGACCCGGCGCTGCGGACGTACGAGTACACCGACTCCGACCAGCGGGCGATCGGCTTTGTCGGGGACGGCACGTTCCTGACCGCCGTCGTCCAGCTGGAGGGCCGCGACGAGCCGCTGCGCCCGGCGAGCGGCGGCCGGTCGCTGCCGATGGACGTCCTGCACACCGCGCTGGACGTGGAGGACATCCACCTCGAATCGGTGCAGTTCGTGCAGTACACCCAGCCGGCCCCGGCCCCGCACCTGCCCGAGCAGGCCGTCGCCGCCCGCTCCTACGCGCCGCTCCAGGCGCAGACGAAGACCCCCGCCCTGCAGCTCACCTGGATCGCGCTGAAGCTGGACCCGGAGCTGTGCGCGGAGGCCATCGAAGCACGCGGCGGCGGCCTCGACGGCGCGAAGCGCTCGCTGCTGCGCGCCGCCGACCAGCTCGTCAGCCGCCTCTCCGCGCACGGCGTACGGGCCAAGGTGCTCGCCGAACGCGAGGTGGTGGCCGCGGTGGGCACCGCGGTGTGCGTCAGCCCGCGGGCCGCGAACGGCGCGATGGGCCGGGACGGCCGCGCCGCGCGCCGTACCCAGGAGACGGTCCGCGCGATGCGCTGCGACGACCGCTGGCACACCACGTACTGGATCGGCCGCTGGCCCCAGCTGGGCCAGGGCGGCACCCCGCTCGCGGGCGTCGTCCAGCTGCTGAGCAGCACCCCGGCCATGGCCAGCACCTTCTCCCTGACCGCCTCGCACGGCAGCGGCCGGGCGCCCGCCATCTCCGGCTACGTCCGCCTCTCGACCCGCAGCGAGAACGAACTGACCGCCGCACAGGGCGAGTTGGAGCGCCGCTCCGGCTCCGTGAAGGTCGGACTCGTACGGCTGGACCGGGAGCAGCTGCCCGGTCTCCTGGCCACGCTCCCCCTCGGAGGTACCCGCTGATGGCGACGCCCACCTACCAGCCCCGCGCCACCCCGAGCAGCGACGGCTGGCGCAATCCCCCCATCGGCGGCGCGCCCTCGGGCGGCGGGCGGCGGCTCTCGCACGAGCCCCGGCCCGACGAACGGCAGTCGGCGGCCGCCGGGCCGCGCCCGCAGCCGGGCTTCGGCCTGAAGGGTCCGCGGCGCAGCCCGCACGTCCTGACGCCGGAGTCGCTCGGCGCGCTGACCCTGCCGGTCGCCGAGGATGGTGTCGTCATCGGCATCGACCCGCAGAACCAGCCCGCCGTGGTGAGCCTGCTGCGGCCCAGCCCGCTCGAAGTGGTGCTGGTGGGCAGCATGTGGCTGGCGCAGGTGCTGTCGCTGCGTACGGTCGCCACCGGCGCGCGGGTCGCGGTCGAGACCGCCCGGCCGCCGGCCTGGGCGCAGATGGCGCAGGCCGCGGGCGGCGGGCAGCAGTGCGTCTCGGTCCACGACGTACGGCAGATCGCCCCGCAGGGCGCGTCGGTCTCCAGCCCGGTCCTGGTCGTACGGGACATGGGCGCGCGGCCGCCGCGCAACCAGCTGGCGCCCGGGCCCTGGCAGTCCGTACTGACCGTGCTGCCCTTCCTGGGCCCGCGGTCGCCGCAGCTGCTGGCCCGCGCCGACCTGGTCTGCCTGCAGCGGCTGTCGCCGGAGGAGGCCGAGGTCGTGACGCGCATCACGCGGCTCCCGGCGCAGATCGGCGGTGTGCTGCCGACGCTCAGCGACAACGCGATGCTCTGGTGCACGCGCGACAGCCACCAGTTCGTGATGACGCAGCCGACCGACGCGGAGACCAATCTGCTCGGCGGCGCGCGGCGCATGGACTGACGGAGCGGTACGTACCGCGCGTCACGTATGCGCGGGCCTTCGCGGGTACCTCGTGCGGGGTGTCCGCGGGCCCGCGCGCGTGCGGTCATGGGCCCGTGTGCGGGTGCGCCGCCGGGTTGCCAAGACGAGACGCCGCCGACTGCCGTTCGTGGCCGACTGTTGATTAGGCTGTATTGGAGAGCCGCAGGAGCACACCGACGGCTGCCGATACGGGGATGGAGACAGTTAGTGTTGGCGCTACCCGGGGTGGTGTGGTCCGACGTCCGCTACATCCGATCGATCCGCCTGTATCCGGTCCTGCCGTTCAGGTGCGTTGCAGTACACCAGGAGGCACAGTGAGGGAGCAGGAGGCTTTCCGTCCGGACGGGAACGATCCTGACGACGACCAGTCCGAGTTCGATCTGACGGGTGAATTCAAGATCGATTTCGCGGCTCCGGCCTGGTACGCCAGCAACGACACCAGCGGCGGCGGTACGGCCGCGGCCGCACCGGCCACACCTCCCGCCGCCACGCCCTCCACGCCGCCCACCGGCGCGCCGCTGAGCGGGCCCGCGCAGCCGGGCCCCGGCCAGGCCGGTCCGCAGGCCGCCCCGGCCCAGGGTGCTCCGCAGGGCGATGCGATGCCGCCCGCCGCCCCTCCCGGGTTCCCGACGCTCCGTCCTGACGCGGGCGTGCCCGACGCGGGCGCTCCCGACGCGGGCGCTCCCGACGCCGCTCCGGCACCCGCGCCCACCGCGCCACCGGTCGCACCGGCTCCCGTCGCACCGGCTCCCGTGGCGCCTCCCGCGCCCGTTGCCGAGGCCGCGCCGGAACCGCCCGCCGAGGCCGCGGAGTCCGACGCGGCGGCGTCCGCGTCCGGGACCGTACGCGCCGGCAGCGGTGTCGACCCGTCGGCCTCCCTGTGGGCCGACGACCCGGCACCCGAACCGGCCCCCGCGCCCGCCCCGGTGGAGGTCGCACCAGCCGCCGACGAGCAGCGGACCGACGAGACGGACGGGTCCGGGGCTCCCGCAGCGGCCGAGGCGCCGGCCCCCGCCCCCGCTCCCCTGGCGCCGCCCGCGCCGGAGGCCGAAGCGGCCGTCGCCGCGCCGCAACCGCCTGTGCAGCAGCAGCCCGCTCCGGAGGTGCAGCAGCCGGAGGCCGGCCGGCAGGAAGCTCCGCAGCAGGACGTGCCGCAGGAAGCACCACAGCAGGACGCTCCTCAGGAGTTGCCGCTCCAGCAGCAGGCCCCGCAGGAGATGCCGCCTCAGCAGCAGGCAGCACCGCAGCAGTTGCAGCAGCAGGCACAGCAGGTGCCGCAGCAGCAGGGCACTCCCCCGCAAGGCGCGCCCTGGGGCGCCGCCGCCGGGCAGCAGGCAGGTGCGCCTGCGCACCTCCCGCCGCTGCCTCCTGAGTACCAGCCCGCGGACCCGCGCACGGCCCAGGCGCAGGCTCAGGCCCAACAGCCGTACCAGCAGCAGGCGCAGCCCCAGGCCCAGCCCGAGCAGCAGCCGTACGCACAGCAGCCGCAGCAGCAGCCGTACCACCAGCAGTCCGGCTACCCGCAGCAGTATCCCCAGCAGGCGCAGCAGACCCACCCCCAGCAGCCGACGCCTCAGCAGGCCCAGCCGCAGGCCGCTTACGGGTATCCGCAGCCCGCCTACGGGTACCCGCACCAGCACCCCCAGCAGGGCGCCCCGACGCCGCAGCAGGCACCGGCCGACCCCAACACCGCTGCGGCACAGGGCGGTTACGGCTACCCGCAGCAGGCCCAGCCTCAACAGCAGTACCCCCAGCAGGCGCAGCAGCAAGCACAGCAGCAGGCCGCTTACGGCTACCCGCAGCAGCAAGGTGGCTACGGCTACCCGCAGGCCGCCCAGGGCTACCCGCAGCAGGCCGCCCCCGCGCAGCAGCAACAGCAGCAGTACCCCGCGTACGGCCAGCAGCAGGTCCCGCCGCAGGCCCAGCAGCCCCAAGCCCAGGCCCAGCAGCCGCAGGCTCAACAGCCCCCGCACCCGCAGCCGCAGGCCCCGCAGCAGCCGCAGGCCCCCACCCCCGTCCAGGGCGCCGACCCGAACGCCGCCGCCAACTACGCGCAGTACTCGCAGCCAGGTCAGCAGCAGCAACAGCAGCGGGCCGCTCCCGGCGCGCCCCTGGGCTACAGCGCCGCCGTCGAGCTGACCTCCGACCGCCTGCTCCGCAACCAGCCCAAGAAGAAGAAGCCGGGCGCCAACGCGCAGCCCTCGCGCTTCAAGCTGGGTGCGAAGAAGGAGGAGCAGGAGCGTCAGCGCAAGCTGGAGCTGATCCGTACGCCGGTGATGTCCTGCTACCGGATCGCGGTCATCAGCCTCAAGGGCGGCGTCGGCAAGACCACGACGACGACCGCGCTGGGCGCCACGCTCGCCTCCGAGCGGCAGGACAAGATCCTGGCGATCGACGCGAACCCGGACGCCGGCACGCTCGGCCGCCGGGTCCGCCGCGAGACCGGCGCGACCATCCGTGACCTGGTGCAGGCGATTCCGCAGCTGCACAGCTACATGGACATCCGCCGGTTCACCTCGCAGGCGCCGTCCGGTCTGGAGATCCTCGCCAACGACGTGGACCCGGCCGTCTCGACGACGTTCAACGACGACGACTACCGGCGCGCGATCGACGTGCTCGGCAAGCAGTACCCGATCATCCTCACCGACTCGGGCACCGGCCTGCTCTACAGCGCGATGCGCGGGGTGCTGGACCTCGCCGACCAGCTGATCATCATCTCCACGCCGTCGGTGGACGGTGCGTCCAGCGCCAGCACCACGCTGGACTGGCTGTCCGCGCACGGCTACGCCGACCTCGTACAGCGCGGTATCACGGTGATCTCCGGGGTCCGCGAGACCGGCAAGATGATCAAGATCGACGACATCGTGTCGCACTTCGAGACGCGGTGCCGCGGTGTGGTCGTGGTCCCGTTCGACGAGCATCTGGCCGCCGGCGCCGAGGTCGACCTGGACATGATGCGGCCCAAGACCCGCGAGGCGTACTTCAACCTGTCCGCGCTGGTGGCCGAGGACTTCTCCCGGACCCAGCAGGCGCAGGGCGCCTGGCCGGACCCTGCCCAGCAGCAGATGCAGCCGGGCGACCCGAACGCCCAGCAGCAGTACGGGCAGCATCAGTACGGCCAGCAGGCGTACCCGCAGCAGCCGGGCCAGGAGGCACCGGGTCAGCAGCCCGCCGGGTACCCGCCGCAGCAGGGCGGCTGGACGCAGCAGCCCCAGCAGCAGGCGCAGCCGCCCCAGGGCTGGCAGCAGCCCCCGGACGCGCCGCAGGCGCCCGGACAGCCCGGCCTCCAGCCGGGGTGGACGCAGCAGCCCCCGCCGCAGTAGCACCACGGCCCGCGCAGCAGCATCAGGGCACAGGACAGGGCCCGGCACTCGGAGGAGTGCCGGGCCCTGTCCCGTTCTGACCGGACCCTCGCGGGCCCGGAGTGAACCGCCGTCAGCTCCCGGCTTCGGCCTCGGCCTCGGCCGCCCCGATCAGCTCGCGCGTCTCCTTCACGTCGACCGCCATCCGCTCCAGCAGCCCGTCGAGCGTCTCGAACTTCTCCATGCCGCGCAGGTACGCGTAGAAGTCCACCGCGACGTGCAGGCCGTACAGTTCCAGGCCGACGCGGTCGATGGCGTGTGCCTCGACGGTCCGGGCTGTCCCGTCGAACTGCGGGTTGGTGCCGACCGAGATCGCCGCCGGCATCTTCTCGCCGTCCGCGTGCAGCCAGCCCGCGTACACCCCGTCCGCCGGGATGGCGGTGTGCGGCAGCGTCTCCACGTTCGCCGTCGGGAAGCCCAGCTCCCGGCCGCGCTGGGCGCCGCGCACCACCTCGCCCTCGACCCGGTGCGGCCGTCCCAGTACCTCCCGCGCGCCCGCGACGTCGCCCTCGGCGACCAGCCGCCGGGTCAGCGTGGAGGAGAACGGCTCGCCGCCGCCCGCCGTACCCCGCTCGAACAGGTCCACCACCTCGACCGCGTAGTCGTAGGTGCCGCCCAGCTCGGTGAGCGTCTCGACGGTGCCGGCCGCCTTGTGCCCGAAGCGGAAGTTCGGCCCCTCGACGACCAGCCGCGCGTGCAGCTTGTCGACCAGGACCTTGACCACGAAGTCGGCCGGGGCCAGCTTCGAGAAGTCCGTGGTGAACGGCAGGATCAGCACGGCGTCCACGCCGAGGCCCGCCATCAGCTCCGCGCGCCGCTCGTGCGGCGCCAGCAGCGGCGGGTGGGTGCCGGGCCGTACGACCTCGCTGGGGTGCGGGTCGAAGGTGACCACCACGGCCGGTACGCCCAGCTCCCGGGCGCGCGCCACCGTCTTCCCGATGATCAGCTGGTGCCCGCGGTGCACGCCGTCGTAGGAGCCGATGGTGACGACGCTGCGTCCCCAGCCCTCGGGGATGTCCTCCAAGCCACGCCAGCGCTGCACTGTGCCCGCTCCTCGCCAGAACTCTCGTCCGTCACTGCGCCGGGAAGAACCCGGTCGGATCCGGGCACCCTCGGCCTTACGCAGGTCTAAGACTGCCATGCCTCGCGCATCGCTTCGCGGGAAGGGTCACCTCGCTTCTGTGGAGTGCGGCACCCCCGGGCGCGTGTTCCGCCGCCCCGGCCCGCGCGTGTCCCCCGTACGCCGGAGCACGCCGCCGCCGTCCACGCCCCGACAGTCGCCGGAGCCACCGGGGCACCGGGTCATCGGGGCACCGGGCCACCGGGTGCGACGGGTACGGCGACGGGCGGTGCCGTGGGTACGGCACCGCCCGTCGTACTGCTCCGGCCCGCCCCGGGAGGGGCACCCGGTCACTCCGCGAAGACCGCCAGGCTCTTCGCCCGTCCGCCCTGGTTCTCCAGCAGCGCCAGGAACGTCCCGTCCGGCGCGAACGCCGCCGCGGGCCGTGCCGGCCCGTCGCCGTCCTCGTCGAAGCGCGGCATCGGGATGCGCACCCCGTTGGTGAGCAGCCGCGCCTGGTCGAGGGTGACGTCCCAGCGCGGGAAGGCCGCGGCCGCCGCCTCGCCGATCGGCATGACCGGCAGGCCGCCGCCCGCCTCGTCGTCCACGGCCGTCTGGAGCTGCTCCAGCGTGCGGGCCCGGTCGAGCTTGTACGGGCCCACCCGGGTACGCCGCAGCGCGGTCAGGTGGCCGCCGACGCCGAGGGCTTCCCCCAGGTCGCGGGCGAGCGCCCGGATGTACGTACCGGAGGAGCACTCCACCGAGACCAGCAGGTCGGTGACGGGCGTGCCGTCCGCCGCCTCGGCCTCCTCGACGGAATAGACGACGAACGAGGAGACGGTCACCGGGCGGGCCGGTATCTCCACGTCCTCGCCCTTGCGCACCCGTGCGTAGGACCGCTTGCCGTCGATCTTGATGGCGCTGACCTTCGACGGCACCTGCATGATCGCGCCGGTCAGCTCCGCCACGCCCGCGTCGATCGCCGCCCGGTCCAGGCCGTGCGCCGCCGTGGACGCGGTGATCTCGCCCTCCGCGTCGTCGGTGACCGACGTCTGGCCCAGCCGGATCGTGCCGACGTACTCCTTCTCGGTCAGCGCGAGGTGACCGAGCAGCTTCGTGGCGCGCTCGATGCCCAGCACGAGCACGCCCGTCGCCATCGGGTCGAGCGTGCCGGCGTGCCCGACGCGGCGGGTACGGGCCATGCCGCGCATCTTGGCCACCACGTCGTGCGAGGTGAAGCCGGCCGGCTTGTCGACGATGACCAGGCCGTCCGGCGCCCCCTGCTTGGCGCGGGTGCGCTCGACACGCTTCGCGCCGGTGTTCTCGCGCTTCATTACTGCGGGGTGTCCTCGTCCTCGTCGCCCGGCTTACGGTACGGGTCGGCCTCGCCCGCGTACGTGGCGCCCGAGGACGCCTCGCGCACCTTGGCGTCCGAGGCCCGTGCCTTGTCGAGCAGGTCCTCGATCGTCTTGGCGTTCTCCGGCAGCGCGTCCGCGACGAAGGTCAGGGTCGGCGTGAACTTCACGCCCGCCGCCTTGCCGACCTCGGAGCGCAGGATGCCCTTGGCGCTCTCCAGCCCGGCGGCCGCGCCGGCCCGCTCCTCGTCGTCGCCGTAGACCGTGTAGAAGACCGTCGCCTCCCGCAGGTCACCGGTGACCCGGGTGTCCGTGATGGTCACGTGGCTGCCGAGCCGCGGGTCCTTGATGCCGCGCTGCAGCTTCTGGGCGACCACCTCCCGGATGAGGTCCGCCAGCTTCTTCGCCCGCGCATTGTCGGCCACTGGTCCGTCTCCTTCTGTGTCTTTCACCATGGTGCGTGTGGCGCCGACGACCCGCTCAGTCGTCATGGTCGCCGTGGATGCGCCGCCGTACCGACAGCAGCTCCACTTCGGGCCGTGCGGCGACCAGGCGCTCGCAGCGGTCCAGTACGTCTGTGAGGTGCCCCGTGTCCCCGGACACCACCGCGAGTCCGATGGTGGCTCTGCGGTGGAGATCCTGCTCGCCGACCTCCGCCACGCTGACCGCGTACTTGCGGTGCAGTTCGGCGACGATCGGGCGGACGACGGAGCGCTTCTCCTTCAGCGACCGTACGTCGCCGAGGAGGAGGTCGAAGGACAGCGTCCCTACGTACATGCGGTGCGGGTAAGGCCACCCGTGGGGCACTAGATGCCAGATGTACGAACTGTTTGAACCGTACAGGCAACGGCCGGGGCCGATCGACGGAATTTTCTTCCGCCGACCGGCCCCAGTCGGTCACTGCGTGATCAGCCGCGCGGCTTCTCCCGCATCTCGTACGTCGCGATGACGTCGTCGACCTTGATGTCGTTGAAGTTGCCGAGGTTGATACCGCCCTCGAAGCCTTCGCGGATCTCGGTGACGTCGTCCTTGAAGCGGCGCAGACCCTCGATGTTGAGGTTCTCCGCGACGACCTTGCCGTCGCGCACCAGGCGTGCCTTGGTGTTGCGCTTGACCTCGCCGGAGCGGATGAGAACACCCGCGATGTTGCCCAGCTTGGACGACTTGAAGACCTCGCGGATCTCCGCCGTACCGAGCTCGACCTCTTCGTACTCCGGCTTGAGCATGCCCTTGAGGGCCGCCTCGATCTCCTCGATCGCCTGGTAGATGACCGAGTAGTAGCGGACGTCGACGCCCTCGCGCTCGGCCATCTGCGTCGCGCGGCCTTCGGCGCGGACGTTGAAGCCGATCACGATCGCGTCGGAGCCGGACGCCAGGTTGATGTCGGACTCCGTGACCGCACCGACGCCGCGGTGCAGGACCCGGATGTCGACCTCTTCGCCGACGTCGAGCTGGAGCAGCGAGGACTCCAGGGCCTCGACCGAACCGGACGCGTCGCCCTTGATGATGAGGTTGAGCTGCTGGACCTCGCCGGCCTTGAGCACCTTGTCCAGGTCCTCCAGCGACACCCGGCGGGTGCGCTTGGCGAACGCGGCGTTGCGCTCACGGGCGGCGCGCTTCTCGGCGATCTGGCGGGCCGTGCGGTCCTCGTCGACGACCAGGAAGTTGTCGCCGGCACCCGGGACGTTGGTCAGACCCAGGACCAGGACGGGGGTCGACGGACCCGCTTCCTCGACGTTGTTGCCCTTGTCGTCGAGCATCGCCCGGACGCGGCCGTACGCGTCACCGGCCACCATCGTGTCACCGACGCGCAGCGTGCCGCGCTGGACCAGGACGGTCGCCACGGCGCCGCGGCCGCGGTCGAGGTGGGCCTCGATCGCGATGCCCTGCGCGTCCTGCTCGGGGTTGGCCCGCAGGTCGAGCGAGGCGTCCGCGGTCAGGACCACGGCCTCCAGCAGCTCCTCGATGTTCTGGCCCTGGCGGGCGGAGATGTCGACGAACATCGTGTCGCCGCCGTACTCCTCGGCCACCAGGCCGTACTCGGTGAGCTGACCGCGCACCTTGGTCGGGTCCGCGCCCTCGACGTCGATCTTGTTGACCGCGACCACGATCGGCACGTCGGCCGCCTTGGCGTGGTTCAGCGCCTCGATCGTCTGCGGCATCACACCGTCGTTGGCCGCCACCACGAGGATCGCGATGTCGGTCGACTTGGCACCACGGGCACGCATGGCGGTGAACGCCTCGTGACCCGGGGTGTCGATGAAGGTGATGCGGCGCTCTTCGTCGTTGACCTCGGTCGCGACCTGGTAGGCACCGATGTGCTGGGTGATGCCGCCGGCCTCGCCCGCGATGACGTTCGTCTTGCGGATCGCGTCCAGCAGTCGGGTCTTACCGTGGTCGACGTGACCCATGACGGTCACCACCGGCGGACGCGCGACGAGCATCTCCTCGCCGCCCTCGTTCTCGCCGAAGTCGATGTCGAACGACTCCAGGAGCTCGCGGTCCTCCTCCTCCGGGGAGACGATCTCCACGACGTAGTTCATCTCCTCGCCGAGGAGGTGCAGCGTCTCGTCGGAGACGGACTGCGTCGCGGTGACCATCTCACCCAGGTTCAGCATGACCTGGACGAGCGACGCCGGGTTGGCGTTGATCTTCTCGGCGAAGTCGGTCAGCGAGGCACCGCGCGACAGGCGGACCGTCGCACCGTTGCCACGGGGCAGCATGACGCCGCCCACCGACGGGGCCTGCATGGCCTCGTACTCCTGGCGCCTCTGGCGCTTCGACTTGCGGCCACGACGGGCGGGCCCGCCGGGACGGCCGAAGGCACCCTGCGTGCCACCGCGGCCACCGGGACCACCCGGACGTCCGCCGAAGCCGGGACGGCCGCCGAAGCCGCCGCCACCACCGGGGCCGCCGCCACCGGGACGGCCGGCGAAACCGCCGCCGCCACCCGGACGACCGCCACCGCCACCACCGGGACGGCCGGCGAAGCCGCCGCCACCGGGACGACCGCCGCCACCGGGGCGACCGGCGCCACCGGGACCGCGACCGCCGCCGCCGGGACCCGGACGCGGGCCGGCGGCCGGGCTCTTCGGCATCATGCCGGGGTTGGGACGGTTACCCCCGCCGGGACGCGGGCCACCCTGGCCGGCACCCTGCGGACGGGGCATGCCGCCCGGGGACGGACGGTTGCCGCCGGGAGCCTGCGGACGGGGACCGCCCTGGCCACCCTGGCCGCCGCCCTGCGGACGCGGGCCGCCGGGGGCACCCTGGCCGCCGGGGCGCGGCGCGCCACCGGGACGGGGGGCCTGCGGGCGGGCCATGCCGGTGGAGCCACCGGACGTGAAGGGGTTGTTGCCCGGACGCGGGCCGGACGGACGGTTGCCGCCGGGACGCGGGGCGCCGCCCTGGCGGTCGCCGCCGGGACGGGGAGCGTTGCCGCGGCCCTGGCCACCCTGGCCGCCGCCCTGGCCGCCCTGCTGCGGGCGGGCCGGACGCGGGCCGGGGGTGGCGCCCGGCTTGGGCGCCGGGGCCGACGGCGGGGCCTGGAACTCGGGCTGCGCGGGGGCGGCCGGAGCGGGCTTGGGCGCCGGGGCCTTGGGGCCCGGCGTGGGACGCGGACCCGGGGCCGGGGCCGACTTCGGGGCCTCGGCGGGAGCCGCCGGGGCCTGGGACTGGGGCGCCTCGGGGGCGGCCGGCGCCGGAGCCGCGGGGCCCGGCTTGGGGGCGCCCGGCTTCGGGGCGGCGGGACGCGCCGGGGACGGCGCGGACGGCTTCGCGGGCGCGCTCTTGCGCGGCGCCGCGGGCTTGCCGGCGGCACGGCCGTTGCCGTTGCCTGCCTGGAAAGCGTCGGTCAGCTTTCGAACAACCGGCGCCTCGATCGTCGAGGACGCCGAACGGACGAATTCACCAAGTTCTTGGAGCTTGGCCATGACGACCTTGCTCTCCACTCCGAACTCCTTGGCGAGTTCGTATACCCGGACCTTAGCCACTTCGCTCCTTCTAGGTCCGGGTGTCCACCGGACCGTCGCTACTTCATGGGCGTACTCATCGCGTACTCATCGAGTGCTCATCGCAATCTCGACCTACTTCCGACTCGCGAGGTACCTGACCGCACGGTTTTCCGTGCGCTGTGCTTTCTTACGGTGTTGCCTGATCAACCGGTGTAGCTTGATCAACATGCGCCCCTTCGACGGACCGGCGCAAGGCCGTGACGTCGAACGGTCCCCGGCCCCGGAAGGCCCGGGGGAAGGCCCGGCGGCGGACCGCCAGGTCGAGACAGACCCGTGTCGGGTGCACATAAGCACCCCGGCCGGGCAGCGTACCGCGAGGATCGGGGACACACTCACCCTCGATCGCCACGATCCGCAACAGATCGTCCTTGGCCGCTCGCTCCCGGCACCCCACACAGGTGCGCTCAGGGCATACGCGGGCATGCGTCCGGCCAGACACTGCTTAAGTCTACCTCCCCGCGCCGACCTCACCCCTACGGGGTAATGCCCGAACGGTCGCTCAAAATTCCGGTGGGCCGCCACCGATTTTCCGGCTGCGGCCGCACCCCTGCGTCCCCCGACCGCCTCCCGGCGCGGGCCCTGGGGCCCGCGTCCGTCAGCGGTGCGGGATCACTCCTGGCCCGCGCCCTGCTCGGTGTCCGGGCGGATGTCGATGCGCCAGCCGGTGAGGCGGGCGGCGAGCCGGGCGTTCTGCCCTTCCTTGCCGATGGCCAGCGACAGCTGGTAGTCCGGCACGGTCACCCGGGCGGAGCGGGCCGCGAGGTCGACGACCTCGACCTTGCTGACCCGGGCGGGCGACAGGGCGTGCGCCACCAGCTCGGCCGGGTCGTCCGACCAGTCGACGATGTCGATCTTCTCGCCGTGCAGCTCGGCCATGACCGCGCGCACCCGGCCGCCCATCGGGCCGATGCAGGCGCCCTTGGCGTTCAGCCCGGAGCGGGTGGACCGTACGGCGATCTTGGTGCGGTGGCCCGCCTCACGGGCGATGGCGGAGATCTCCACCGAACCGTCGGCGATCTCCGGCACTTCCATGGCGAAGAGCTTCTTCACCAGATTGGGGTGGGTGCGCGAGAGCGTCACGGACGGGCCGCGCACGCCCTTGACCACCCGGACGACGTACGAACGCAGCCGGGTGCCGTGCGCGTACTCCTCGCCGGGGACCTGCTCCTGCGCCGGCAGGATGGCCTCCAGCTTGCCGATGTCGACCAGGACGTTCTTCGGGTCCCGGCCCTGCTGGACGACGCCCATCACGACGTCGCCCTCCCGTCCGGCGTACTCGCCGAAGGTGATCTCCTCCTCGGCGTCCCGCAGCCGCTGGAGGATGACCTGCTTGGCGGTGGTCGCCGCGATCCGGCCGAAGCCGGACGGGGTGTCGTCGAACTCACGCGGCTCGGCGCCCTCTTCGAGGTCGGCCGGGTCCTCCTTGGCCCACACCGTCACATGTCCGGTGTTGCGGTCCAGCTCCACCCGCGCGTGGCGGCGGCTTCCCTCGGTGCGGTGGTACGCGATGAGGAGGGCCGACTCGATGGCCGCGACCAGC
Organism: Streptomyces paromomycinus; assembly: GCF_003865155.1. NCBI lineage: Bacteria > Bacillati > Actinomycetota > Actinomycetes > Kitasatosporales > Streptomycetaceae > Streptomyces > Streptomyces paromomycinus. Next base: position 2,884,694 of record NZ_BHZD01000001.1, read on the forward strand.
AGGTCGAACGAGATCTCCTTCTCCCGTACCAAACCCCGCAGGGCACTCATGTCGATGTCCACGGCTACGCCTCCTCCTGGCTCTCGTCGTTCTGCTCGGCGCGGTCGTCGCGCCCCTGGTCCTGCTTGCGGTTGAACTCGATCTCCACGCGCGCCTTGGCGATCTCGGCGAAGGCGACCCGGCGGGCGGTGGGCTTGCGCCCCTTCACGCCCGGCACCTCAAGGTCCAGACCCTCGTCGTCCATGGCGGTGATGCGTGCCACCAGTTCGCCGCCCTCGTGGAGTTGGGCCTTGACGAGGCGGCCGACGGCGCGGCGGTAGTGCCGCGGCTCGGTCAGCGGGCGGTCGGCTCCGGGAGAGGTGACCTCCAGCGTGTACGGGGCGCCGCCCATCACGTCGGAGTCGTCGAGCGCCTGTGACGCCTCGCGGCTCAGCTCGGCACACTCGTCGAGCTGTACGCCGTCGTCGGAGTCGACCACGATCCTCAGCACACGCCGCTTTCCGGCCGGTGTCACCTCGATCTCTTCCAGATCCAGGTCTCGCGCGGCGACGAGCGGTTCAAGCAGTCCGCGCAGCCTCTCGCTCTGGGTGGTGCTCATCCGGGTGACTCCTCGGCCGCGTGTGCTGTTGTGGGAAGGTCGCGTGTCGGGTCAAAGCCTAGCTGTTCCGGCGGGGTACTGACGATTCGGTGGCCGGTCACGGATACGCTCGCCTGCGGTGATCACTACGGCCGCCCCCTCTGAAGACCCCGGGAAGTCACACGTGCACAACGTCGCGCTCACGCGCAGGAGGACCTTGCTGGCCGGTTCCGTGCTCGGCGGGACGGCCCTGCTGCTCACCGGCTGCTCGGACGGTTCCGGGCCGGGTGACGGCCGCAAGGACGCGGACGCGGCGGCGGACGCGCGGCTGCGCGCGCAGGCCGCGCACGACAGCTCCGCGCTGCTCGCCCGGTACGACGCGACGCTCGCCGCCCATCCCGGGCTCGGCGAGCGGCTGCGGCCGCTGCGGGCCGAAGTGGCGCGGCACGCGGCGGCGTTCGGTGCTTCCCCCGCGCCCGGCGCGTCCGGCGGCCCGTCCGCCCGGCCCGGTACGGACGCCTCGGCCGCCGCGTCCCCCTCCACCGCCTCCCCCGCGCCGTCCGCCCCCGCCGTCCCGCCCGACGAGAAGCAGGCGCGTACGGACCTCGCGGCGGCGGAGCGCCGTGCCGCGGACGCCCGCGCCACGGCCCTGGTGAACGCGTCCCCGGAGCTGGCCAGGCTGCTGGCGTCGGTCGCGGCGGCGGGCGCGGCGCACGCGTATGTGCTCACGCTCACGGAGGACGGCGCGTGAGGAACGCCGCAGCGGCGGCCGCACGCGCGACGGGACAGCGGCCGGGCCGGGGCCCGGTCACGGAAGGGGCACGATGCTGACATCCAGGATGGCGCGTACGGACGCGGCGGAGGGCGACGCGCGCGGCGTCGAGCTGCGGGCGCTCCAGGCCGCGCTGGCGGCCGAGCACGCGGCCGTCTACGGCTACGGCGTGGTCGGCGGCCGGATCGGCGACAACCGGCGCAAGGAGGCGCGCGAGGGCTACGACGCGCACCGCGCGCGCCGGGACGAGCTGCGGCGCGGCGTACGGGACCTGGGCGGCACCCCGCGGGCCGCCGCGGCCGCCTACGAGCTGCCGTTCCCGGTGCCGGACGCGGCGGCCGCCGTCCGGCTGGCCGCGGAGCTGGAGGACCGGGTGGCGGCCGTGTACGCGGATCTCGTACGGGACGGTGCCGGGGCGCGGCGCCGGGACGCGGCCGGGGCGCTGCGGGAGGCGGCGGTGCGTGCGGTGCGCTGGCGCGGCAGCGGCGTAGCCTTCCCTGGGCTCGCGGAACGGGCCGGCGGCGCCGGCACCCCGTCCGGCCCGGCGCCCGGCGCCGCCGCGGACCGGCACTGACGGCCGCCCGCACCGGGAGGTCACCGAACGTCCACCGAAAGGGACAGCACAGGCATGGCTACGGCACCCATCGAACCGCCGCGACGGCTGGTGAGCGCGCTCGGCGGCGATCCGGACGGCCCGGCCGGTGCCTGGCTGGAAGCGCTGCCCGCCATGGTGCGACAGCGCCTCGAAGCCTGGGAGTTGACGCCGGAGCGGGTGCACGAGCCGGGTGGCCGCAGCAGCCTGCTCGTGTACGTGCGGCAGGCCGACGGCACACCGGCCGCGTTGAAGTTCCCGGCCCCCGGCCGTGCGCCGGCGCACGAGGGCGCGGCGCTGGCGCAATGGGACGGCTGGGGCGCGGCACGGCTGCTGCGCGCCGACGCGGACAGCGGTGCGCTGCTCCTGGAGCGTTTGCAGGGCGCGGTGTCCCTGCGCTCGCTGCCGGAGGCGAAGGCGCTGCTGGAGGCGGCCGGCACGGTACGGCGGCTGTGGGTGTCCCCGGCCGACGGCCACCCGTTCGCGTCCCTGGCGGGCCGTGCGGAAGAGGCCGTCGACGAGCTGCGCGCCCTCGGGGCAGCGACCCCGGCCGTGGGGCCGCTGCTGGACGAGAGTCTGGAGCTGCGCCGCGCGCTGCCGGCCGACGCCCCCGAGGACGTCCTGCTGCACGGCGCTTTCCGGCAGGGCAAGGTGCTGGCCGGGGAACGGACGCCGTGGCTGGCGGTCGGCCCGTCGCCGGTGGTCGGCGAGCGGGCGTACGACCTGGCCTGGCTGGTGCTGGACCGCTTCGAGGACCTGGCGGCCGGCTCCGGAGCGGCCTCGGCGGCCCGGCGCCGGGTGGCCAAGCTGGCGGACTCCCTGGACGTGGACCGCGACCGGCTGCGCAGTTGGACGCTGTACCGGGCGGTGGACTCGGGCGTGCGCGAGATGACGACGACGGGCGGCGATGTGCAGCGCGGTGAGCTGTTGCTGGAGTTCGCCACGTGGTTGTAGAGGCGCCCCTGCCGTAGAGACGGACAGGGGCTGGGCGGAACCGGTTCTCCGGTCCCGCCCAGCCCCTGGCAGACGGTGTCAGGCGCTCAGCCGGGCCACGGCCTCCTCGACCGTCAGCTCCTCGCGCTCGCCCGTACGGCGGTCCTTCAGCTCGACCACGCCCTCGGCCGCGCGGCGGCCCGCGACCAGGATCTTCGGAATGCCCAGCAGCTCGGCGTCGGTGAACTTCACACCCGGCGAGACGCCCGCCCGGTCGTCCACCAGGACGCGCAGGCCCGCGGCGCCCAGCTTGTCGCCGACCTCCAGGGCCAGCTCGGTCTGCTTGGCCTTGCCCGCGGCGACCACGTGCACGTCGGCCGGGGCGATCTCACGCGGCCAGCACAGGCCGGACTCGTCGAAGGTCTGCTCGGCGAGGGCCGCGACGGCGCGCGAGACGCCGATGCCGTACGAGCCCATCGTGACGCGCGCGGGCTTGCCGTTCTGGCCGAGCACGTCCAGCTGGAAGGCGTCCGCGTACTTGCGGCCGAGCTGGAAGATGTGGCCGATCTCGATCGCGCGGTCGATGCGCAGGCCCGCGCCGCAGCTGGGGCAGGGGTCGCCCGGCTCGACCACGACGACGTCCAGGTACTGGTCGACCTCGAAGTCACGGCCCGCGACGACGTTGCGCGCGTGCTTGCCGTCCTTGTTGGCGCCGGTGATCCAGGCGGTGCCGGGGGCGACCCGCGGGTCCGCGAGGTACTTGAAGGACTTGCCGGCCAGGCCCTGCGGGCCGACGTAGCCGCGGACCAGGTCGTCGCGGCCGGTGAAGTCCTCGGCGGTGACCAGCTCGACCGTGGCCGGGGCCAGGTGCTCGCCGAGCTTGCCGAGGTCCACCTCGCGGTCGCCGGGCACGCCCACCGCGACGATCTCGCCGTCGACCTTGACCAGCAGGTTCTTCAGCGTGGCGGAGGCCGGTACGCCCAGGTGCTCGGCCAGCGTCTCGATGGTCGGGGTATCGGGGGTGTCCAGCTCCTCCAGCGCACCGACGCCGGAGGCGTCCGAGGGCTCGACCTTGACCGTGACAGCCTCGGTGTTGGCCGCGTAATCGCAGGCCGGGCAGTCCACGAAGGTGTCCTCGCCGGCCGCGGCGGGGGCCAGGAACTCCTCGGAGGCGGAGCCGCCCATCGCGCCGGAGACGGCGGAGACGATGCGGTAGTCCAGGCCCAGCCGCTGGAAGATCTTCTGGTACGCCTCGCGGTGCAGGCGGTACGACTCCTCCAGGCCCTCGTCGGTGGTGTCGAAGCTGTACGAGTCCTTCATCTGGAACTCGCGGCCACGCAGCACACCGGAGCGCGGGCGGGCCTCGTCGCGGTACTTGGTCTGGATCTGGTAGAGCATCACCGGCAGGTCCTTGTAGGACGTGCACTGGTCCTTGACCATGAGGGTGAAGATCTCCTCATGGGTCGGCCCGAGGAGGTAGTCGGCGCCCTTCCTGTCCTGGAGCCGGAACAGCTGGTCGCCGTACTCCTCCCAGCGGCCGGTGGCCTCGTACGGCTCCTTGGGCAGCAGGGCCGGCAGCAGCACCTCCTGCGCGCCGATCGCGTCCATCTCCTCGCGGATGACGCGCGACACGTTCTCCAGCACCTTCTTGCCCAGCGGCAGCCAGGTCCAGATGCCGGCGGCGGTGCGGCGGACGTAGCCGGCGCGCACGAGCAGCTTGTGGCTGGCGGTCTCGGCGTCGGCCGGGTCGTCGCGCAGCGTCTTGATCATCAACCGGGACATGCGCTGGACCTGGGCCATGGTGATTCTCCTGCGTAAGAAAGGTGACTTCCGCGAGGTTATCCGGAGGGACGCGCCCCACGGAAATGGGATCCGCCCCGCATCGGGCCCGCATTCGTCCCGCGTGCGCCCCGTATCCGCCTCGCGCCCGGTCCCGTCCGGTCAGCGTTTGAGCGGCAGGGGCGCGCCCATCACCGCGTACGGCAGCGGGGCGCTCGGGAACAGCACGCGGCGGGCCAAATCCTGGTAGCCCAGGGAGCGGTACAGGCCGCGGGCGGGGCTGTCGGTGTCGATGGCGGACAGGATGCTGCGGGGTTCGGCCGCCTCGTCGGTGATGCGGGTGATCAGTTCGCGGCCGATGCGCCGGTTCTGGAAGGCGGGCAGCACATGCAGCTCGGTGATCACGAAGGAGTCGTCGAGCCAGTGGTCCCGGTCCTGGTGGCGCAGGTACGGCTCGACGACCGTGGACCACCAGTGCGTCCGGCTGTTGGGCATCCCGTAGACGAAGCCGACCAGCCGCCCGCCGGGCGTGGTGGCCCCGAGGGCACGGGCCCCGGGGCTGGTCAGGTGCCGCAGGACGATGTGGCGGCGGACGCCGATCTCGTCGTCGGTCAGTCCGAACGCCAGTGCCTGCACGGCGAGCGCGTCGTCCACACGGACGGCGAGATCCAGGGGGCCGACCGCGACGTCATCCATGGTCGGGAGCGTACAAGGCACCGGGCCGTAAGACGATCGGCCGGCGGGCCCTGTGCGGGCGGTGGGACGCCGGTGGCTAGAACAGCACGCTCATGAAGGCCCCGGTCTCCTCGAAGCCCACCCGCCGGTACGCGGCCCGCGCCGCCGTGTTGAAGTCGTTCACGTAGAGCGAGGCGACGGGGGCGACCTCGGTGAGCGCATAGCGCAGCACGGCCGCCATGCCGGTCTCCGAGAGGCCCTTGCCGCGGAACTCGGGGGCGACCCAGACGCCCTGGATCTGGCAGGCCCGCTGGGTGGCGGCGCCGATCTCGGCCTTGAAGACCACCTTGCCGTCGTCGATGCGGGCGAAGGACCGCCCGGCGCCGACCAGCTCGGCGACGCGCGCCTGGTAGAGCAGCCCGCCGTCGCCGGCCAGCGGCGAGATGCCGACCTCCTCGGTGAACATCGCCACGCACGCGGGCATGATCACGTCCATCTCGTGCTTGCCGATGCGCCGTACGTACGGGTCGGGCTCGACCTCGGTGGCGAAGGCCGACGTGACCATCAGCGGCTGGTTCGCACGCACCTCGCGGGCCGGGCCCCAGGCGGGCTCCAGCAGGGACCACAGCTCGGCGGTGGGCCCGGCCGGGCCGACGATCGAGGAGCAGCGCCGGCCCTGGCGGCGGGCCCGCTCGGCGAAGCCGCGTACCGCTTCGGGGGTGGCGCAGACGGGGACGAGGTTGGCGCCCGCGTAGCACAGCGACTCCAGGCGGCCGTCCGCGTACCAGCCCCACATCTCGCCGCCGAGCCGCCAGGGATCCAGCCCGGCGACCTGGACGCGGGCGGCGACGAAGGCGTTGGCGACGGGGTCGCGGTCCAGTACCGCCAGTGCGGCGTCGAGCTCCCCGGGCTCCAGAACCTTGGTGGTCGTGGTCGTCAGCACGTGTCGGAAAGCCTCACCTTTACGGGCCTGGGAGGCCAGGCAACTGCAGGTCCTGGAACTTTACCTCCCCGGCGGCCGGGCAGCGGATCTGCTGCGGGTACCGCACCTGGCGCGGTTCACGCACGAGCCCCGCCACCGGTGTGGCCCGGTGGCGGGGCTCGTGGGGCGCGCTGGGCGCCGGGGGCCGTACGGGAGGGCCGGGGCGGTCAGCCGGCGACGGCGATGGTGGGCTCGCCGGAGGCCACGCCGTCCTTCTCCATCTGCTCGGCGATCTTCATGGCCTCTTCGATGAGGGTCTCGACGATCTTCGACTCGGGCACCGTCTTGATGACCTCGCCCTTGACGAAGATCTGGCCCTTGCCGTTGCCGGAGGCCACTCCCAGGTCGGCCTCACGGGCCTCGCCGGGGCCGTTGACGACGCAGCCCATGACCGCGACGCGCAGCGGCACCTCCATGCCCTCCAGGCCCGCGGTCACCTCGTCGGCCAGCTTGTAGACGTCCACCTGGGCCCGGCCGCACGACGGGCAGGAGACGATCTCCAGACGGCGCGGACGCAGGTTCAGCGACTCCAGGATCTGCAGCCCGACCTTGACCTCCTCGGCCGGCGGCGCCGACAGCGAGACCCGGATCGTGTCGCCGATGCCCTCGGACAGCAGCGCGCCGAAGGCGACGGCGGACTTGATGGTGCCCTGGAACGCCGGGCCGGCCTCGGTCACCCCCAGGTGCAGCGGGTAGTCGCACTGCGCGGCCAGCTGCCGGTACGCGTTGACCATCACGACCGGGTCGTTGTGCTTCACCGAGATCTTGATGTCCCGGAAACCGTGCTCCTCGAACAGCGAGCACTCCCACAGCGCCGACTCCACCAGCGCCTCGGGCGTCGCCTTGCCGTACTTCTGGAGCAGGCGGCGGTCGAGCGAGCCCGCGTTCACCCCGATCCGGATCGGGGTTCCCGCGTCGGAGGCCGCCTTGGCGATCTCCTTGACCTTGTCGTCGAACTGCTTGATGTTGCCCGGGTTGACCCGGACCGCGGCGCAGCCGGCGTCGATCGCGGCGAACACGTACTTCGGCTGGAAGTGGATGTCCGCGATGACCGGGATCTGCGACTTGCGGGCGATGACCGGCAGCGCGTCGGCGTCGTCCTGGGTCGGGCAGGCGACCCGGACGATCTGGCAGCCGGACGCGGTCAGCTCGGCGATCTGCTGGAGCGTGGCGCCGATGTCGGACGTCCGCGTGGTCGTCATCGACTGCACCGAGACCGGTGCGTCCCCGCCCACGGCGACCGGTCCGACCTGGATCTTGCGGCTGACCCGGCGGTCGGCCAGCTTGGTCGGTACGTCCGGCATTCCCAGTGAAATGGCAGTCATCTGGCGAGCAACCCCAAGGTGTGGATCTAGGTCCCGAGATCGGATCCCGAGATCGGCGGGCTCCGGCCTTCGAGATTACGGCACGAGGGTTGCCGTGGGCACATCGATCCCCTCCTGCCCCCCGTTGGGGGGCACAGGAGCACCCATGTGCGCGGTTTGGGCGCTTACCGGACCGGGCAGCGCCCCGGTACCTAGGTCAGCTTCACCGGATTCACCACGTCCGCCACCAGCACCAGCAGCGTGAAGCAGATGAAGATCCCGGCGACCACGTAGGCGACCGGCATGAGCTTGGCCACGTCGAAGGGGCCGGGGTCGGGGCGGCGGAAGACGCGGGCGAAGGCCCGGCGGACCGACTCCCACAGCGCACCCGCGATGTGCCCGCCGTCCAGCGGCAGCAGCGGCAGCATGTTGAACAGGAACAGCGACAGGTTGAACCCGGCGACCAGGAAGAGCATGGTCGCCACCCGCTGCTCCGGCGGGATGTCCAGCGAGAAGACCTCGCCGCCGACCCGGGCCGCGCCGACCACGCCCATCGGGGAGTCCTGCTTGCGCTCCCCGCCGTTGAAGGCGGCGTCCCACAGGTCGGGGACCTTGGCGGGCAGGTGGACCAGCGACTGGACTCCCTGCTCGACCATGCTGCCCATGCGGTCCACGGACTGGCCGAAGGTCTGCGGGACGATGCCGGTGGCCGGGGTGAAGCCGAGGAAGCCCGCGGTGACGTACTCGCCCGGCACGTACGCGCCGTTGCCGTCGGTCTTGGCGACCTTGTTCTCGATCAGGTTCGCGTGCAGCTGCTGCCGCTCGCCGTCCCGCTCGACGGTGATCGTCGCCGGGCCCGTGGTGTCCCGGATGCGCTGCTGGAGGGTGGCCCAGTCCGGGACGGGCTTGCCGTCGAAGTCCACGATCTTGTCGCCGGCCCGCAGGCCCGCGGCCTTGGCCGGGGAGTCCTTGGCGCCGGCCGTGCACTTGTCGGTCTTGGCGGAGGCCGCTATCACGCAGTCCGAGACCGAGCCGACCTGGGTGGTCTGGGTGTTGATGCCGAAGCCCATCAGCACGCTCATGAAGATCACGACCGCGAGGATCAGGTTCATGAACGGCCCGGCGAACATCACGATGACGCGCTTCCAGGGCTTGCGCGTGTAGAACAGCCGCTTGTCGTCGCCCGGCTGCAGCTCCTCGAAGGCGGCCGAACGGGCGTCCTCGATCATGCCGCGCCAGGGGGAGGTGGACCGGGCGCTTATGGCGCCGTCCTCCCCCGGCGGGAACATCCCGATCATGCGGATGTAGCCGCCGAGCGGTATGGCCTTGATGCCGTACTCGGTGTCGCCCTTGCGGCGCGAGAAGAGCGTCGGCCCGAAGCCCACCATGTACTGCGGCACCCGGATGCCGAACATCTTGGCCGTGGACAGGTGTCCCAGCTCGTGCCAGGCAATGGAGAAGAGCAGGCCGACGACGAAGACGACTATGCCCAGAACGGTCATCCATGTCGTCATGCGCGAGCCTCCGATGTCGTACGGGCCGCTCGGGCGGCCAGCTCACGGGCGCGGGCGCGCGCCCAGGTTTCCGCCTGCAAGACGTCCGCGACCGACAGGGAGGTTCCCCTGGCCGGCGTACCGTGCTCCGCGACCACCTCGGCGACCGTATCGACAATTCCTGTGAACGGCAGCCCGCCCTGCAAGAACGCGTCGACGCATTCCTCGTTGGCGGCGTTGAAGACGGCCGGCGCGGTGCCGCCCAGATCGCCGACGTGGCAGGCCAGCGGCACGGACGGGAACGCCTCGGTGTCCAGCGGCAGGAAGTCCCACCGGTGCGCCTCGGTCCAGTCGACGCCGGGGGCGGCGTCCGGCACCCGGTCCGGCCAGCCGATGCCCAGGGCGATCGGCATCCGCATGTCCGGCGGACTGGCCTGGGCCAGGGTGGAGCCGTCGGTGAACTCCACCATCGAGTGGATGTAGGACTGCGGATGGACGACGACCTCGATCCGGTCGAACGGCACGTCGTACAGCAGATGCGCCTCGATGACCTCCAGCCCCTTGTTGACGAGGGTGGCGGAGTTGACCGTGATGACCGGGCCCATCGCCCAGGTGGGGTGGGCGAGCGCCTGCTCCGGCGTGACGGACGCCAGCTCCTGCTTCGTACGGCCCCGGAACGGCCCCCCGGAGGCGGTGACGACCAGCTTGCGCACCTCCTTGCGGGGGCCGCCCAGCAGGCCCTGGAAGAGGGCGGAGTGCTCGGAGTCGACGGGCACGATCTGGCCGGGGCGGGCCGCGGCCTTCACCAGCGGGCCGCCGACGATCAGCGACTCCTTGTTGGCGAGCGCCAGCGCGCGGCCCGCCTCCAGGGCGGCGAGGGTGGGCGCGAGGCCGATGGAACCGGTGATGCCGTTGAGCACGGTGTGGCAGGGGGACGCGGCCAGCTCGGCGGCCGCGCCGGGCCCGGCGACGATCTCCGGCAGCGGCTCCCCCGCCCCGTACCGGGCGGACAGCGCCTCGCGCAGCTCCGGCACCACGTCCTCGCGGGACACCGCCACCGTACGGACCCGCAGCAGGTGCGCCTGCTCGGCCAGCAGCGCCACCCGGCCGCCGGCCGCGGACAGCGCGGTGACCCGGAACCGGTCGGGGTTGCGCAGCACCAGGTCGACGGCCTGGGTGCCGATCGAACCGGTCGAGCCGAGGATCACGATGTCGCGCGGCCCGTCGCCGCCGCCGGTGAGCGGGGCGGGGGTGAAGCGCAGATGCGGGTCAGCGAGGGTGTCCGTCATGGGGACCATTGTCGCCGGTCCGGGCGGTGCGGTGAGCCGCAGGGGATCGCCGGTGGCCGCGGACGGTCGTCGCGCGTCCGGACGCGGTCCGTGTCGGCCTGGGGTTTTCCCCACCCTGGGCGGGCCACCTGGGCGAACCCCGGACAGACCGGCTGACCGGATGGATCGGCTCCGCTTCACCGCGGAGGCTGAACAGGTCGCAGACGTTCGTCCGATCGGAGACCCAGTGTTCAGTCTGAAGCCCTCGCGCCGCACCGTGGCGCGCACCACCGCGGTGGCCCTGGCGGGCGCGGCCTGCGCCGCCATGATGTCCGGCAGCGCCGAAGCCGTCGTCAACGGCAAGGACGCGACGCAGCGCTACCCGTTCATGGTGTCGATCCCGGTGACGGGTGTGGACGACCCCACGTTCAAGGGGGTCTGCGGCGGATCTCTGATCGGCTCGAAGTGGGTGCTCACCGCGGCGCACTGCGTGGACCCGACGCTCGTCACCCTGGACGGCACCGTCCGGATCGGCAGTGGCTGGAAGAAGTCCGGGGGCACGGTCCGGTCCATCGCGAAGACGGTGTCCCACCCGGGCTACAAGAACGGCGAGAACGTCGTCGCCAACCGCGACGACATCGCGCTGATCCGCCTGAACCGCCCGGTCTCGGAAAAGCCCGTCCGCATCGCCGACAAGCCGGGGCGGCCCGGCACTCCGACCCGGATCCTGGGCTTCGGCAGGATCGAAGACACCGCCTCCGACCCCGCCGAGGCGGTCTTCCCCGACCGGCTCCAGGAGCTCGAAACACGCCGGGGAGCGGTCTCCGAGTGCGCGCCGGGCTATGCGAACAGCACCCGTCTGTGCACGATCAGCCGGGTGCCGAAGGCCATGGCGTGCCACGGCGACTCGGGCGGCCCCCAGATCCGGCGGGACCGGAAGGGACGCTGGGAGCTCATCGGCGTCACCTCGGGGCCGGGCGCCCCGGGCGTACGGTGCAGCGAGGGCCCGGGGCTCTACACCAGCGCGCCCGCCTACGCGGGCTGGATCCGCAAGGCGATGAGCCGCAACGGCTGACCGGGCCCGGTCCCGCCCCCCCGGTGCCGACCGCGCGGAACTTCGCGGCGGCGCGCTTCACCTGGCAGTTCCTCAAGGAGCCCGGGGGAAGCGCGCCCCGCCCGGGTCAGCGGATCGGCCGGTGGACGTTCTCCTTCGCCGTCGGTCCGGGAGTCGCGTCGGCGATCCAGGGGCCGTCGCCGCTCGGGTCCACGACGCCTTCCTCCAGCCAGGTGTAGGTGCCGGTCAGCACGCCGGAGACGACCTTGCGGTCCAGGTCGTCGGTGTTGGTCCACAGCCGGCCGAAGAGTTCGTCGACGCGGATGCGGGCCTGCCGGCAGAACGCGTCGGCGAGCTGGTGCGCCTCGCGGCCGTGGTCGTCGGTGGCGCGCAGGTGCTCGGCGCGTACGACGGCCGCGCTCATGGCGAACAGTTCGGCGCCGATGTCCACGATCCGCCCGAGGAAGCCCTGCTTGGTCTCCATCCGGCCCTGCCAGCGGGACATGGCGTAGAAGGTGGACCTGGCCAGCTTGCGGGCGGCGCGCTCCACGTACCGCAGGTGCCCGGCCAGGTCGCCGAACTCCGCGTACGTCCGGGGCAGCTGGCCGGGGCCCGCGACCAGCTTGGGCAGCCAGCGGGCGTAGAACGTGCCGGCCTTGGCGGCGGCCTTGCCCTTGTCGGACAGGGACTTCTCGGGGTCGATGAGGTCACCGGCCACGGACAGGTGGGCGTCCACCGCCTCGCGGGCGATGAGCAGGTGCATGATCTCGGTGGAGCCCTCGAAGATCCGGTTGATGCGCAGGTCGCGCAGGATCTGCTCGGCGGGCACGGCGCGCTCCCCGCGGGCGGCGAGCGAGGCGGCGGTCTCGAAGCCGCGGCCGCCGCGGATCTGGACGAGTTCGTCGGCCATCAGACAGCCCATCTCGGAGCCGTACAGCTTGGCCAGCGCGGCCTCGATGCGGATGTCGTTGCGGTCCTCGTCGGCCATCTGGGAGGCGAGGTCGACGACGGCCTCCAGGGCGAAGGTGGTGGCCGCGATGAAGGAGATCTTGGCGCCGACCGCCTCGTGCTTCGCGATCGGCTTGCCCCACTGCTCGCGGGCGGCCGACCACTCGCGGGCGATCTTCAGACACCACTTGCCGGCGCCGACGCACATGGCGGGCAGCGAGAGGCGGCCGGTGTTGAGCGTGGTCAGCGCGATCTTCAGGCCGGCGCCCTCGGGCCCGATGCGGTTGGCGGCGGGCACCCGTACGCGGTGGAAGCGGGTGACGCCGTTCTCGATGCCGCGCAGGCCCATGAAGGCGTTGCGGTTCTCGACGGTGACGCCCTCGGCGGCGGCCTCGACGACGAAGGCGGTGATGCCGCCCTTGTGGCCCTCGCTCTTCGGTACGCGCGCCATGACGACCAGGAGGTCGGCGACGACGCCGTTGGTGGTCCACAGCTTCACACCGTCGAGTACGTAGTCCTCGCCGTCGGGAACCGCGGTGGTCGCCAGCCGGGCCGGGTCGGATCCGACGTCGGGCTCGGTGAGCAGGAACGCGGTGATGTCCGTACGGGCGCAGCGCGGCAGGAAGACGTCCTTCTGCTCCTGGGTGCCGAACTGTTTCAGCGGCTGCGGTACGCCGATCGACTGATGCGCGGAGAGCAGCGCGCCGATGGCCGGGTTGGCGGAGCCGACGAGGGCGAGCGCCTTGTTGTAGTAGACCTGGGTGAGGCCCAGGCCGCCGTACTTCGTGTCGATCTTCATGCCGAGGGCGCCGATCTCCTTGAGACCGTCGATGGTCTCGTCCGGGATCTGCGCCTCACGTTCGATCCGGGCGCCGTCGATCTTCGTCTCGCAGAAGTCGCGGAGCTTGGCGAGGAACTCCTCACCGCGCTGGGCGTCCTCGTCGGCGGGGGTGGGGTGCGGATGGATGAGGTCGAGCCGGAAGCGGCCCAGGAACAGTTCCTTGGCGAAGCTGGGCTTGCGCCAGTCCTGCTCCCGGGCGGCCTCGGCGACCTGCCGGGCCTCGCGCTCGGACACATTGCGGGTGGATGGAGCGGTCATGAGGGGCTCACCTCGCCGCGGAGTCGGGTCTCGGAGTGGGTCGGCGGTCCACCGGGGACCGTGCGGTCGGCAGGCACGGAATCCGGCGTTCCGTGCGGTGCCGCGCCGAGCGGGCAGGCGTACGGTGTCCCGCGGCCGTCCGGCTACCGGTCAGTGCTACTTGTGAGTCTCTACCCGTTCCGTTCGACTTGCACCAGACTTCGCGGCACCGGCGGGGGCGGACGGGTGAGCGCCGCCGTCCGGATCGAGCCCGTCCGCAGGCAGGCGGGAGACGGGTGGGCGGCGGCGCCCGCGGTGTCCCGGCCGTCAGCGGGCGCCCGGCGTGACCAGCCCCGTCTCGTACGCCAGCACCACCGCCTGGGCCCGGCTGCACAGCCCCAGCTTGGCCATCGTGCGGTTCAGATGGGTCTTGACGGTGGCCTCGCTGATGACCAGCCGGGCCGCGATCTCCGGGTTGGACAGGCCCTTGGCGGTGTGCCGCAGCACCTCCCGTTCGCGGGCGGTGAGCGCCTGGAGGGACTCCGGCCCGTCGGCGGCCTCCGGGGCGGGCTCGTCCAGCCGCTGGGCGTACGCCTCCACCAGCCGGCGGGTCACGCTCGGCGCGAAGAGCATGTCGCCGCCCGCGACGGTGGCGATGGCCGAGAGCAGCCGCTGCGGCGGAGTGTCCTTGAGGAGGAAGCCGCTGGCTCCGGCGCGCAGCGCGGCGTAGACGTACTCGTCCAGGTCGAAGGTGGTGAGCACCACGACGTGCGGGGCCTGCCCGCCGGACTCGGCGGCGGCCCGCAGGATGCGTTCGGTGGCCGCGATGCCGCTGACCCCGGGCATCCGGATGTCCATGAGGATCACGTCGGGGCGGTGTTCGGCGGCCAGCCGGACCGCTTCCTCGCCGTCCGACGCCTCGCCGACCACCTCGATGTCGGGCGCGGCCCGCAGCAGGGCGGCCACGCCGGCCCGGATGAGGACCTGGTCATCGGCCACCAGCACCCTGATCATGCTCTGTCGTCCCTTTCCGCGGCGGTGCCGGGCCCGCCGCTGGATGGACGGGCAGGGTGAGCAGCACCTGGAAGCCGCCGCCCGGAACAGGACCGGCGCGCAGACTGCCGCCGTAAATCCTGGCCCGCTCACGCATCCCTATCAACCCGTGTCCGGTGGAGAGTTGGCCGGATGCCGGCGGTGCGTAGGGGGTCGGCGGGGCCGGCGGTGGGGCCGCGGCTCCGCGGGGCGGGACGTGCGGGCCGGGCGCGCCGGGCGGGCCGGAGGCGCCGCCGTCGTCGCGCACCTCGACCGTGAGACGGTCGGCGCCGTGGTCGATCCGCACGTCGACGCGGGCGGCCCCGGCGTGCTTGAGGGCGTTGGTCAGGGCCTCCTGGACGACGCGGTAGGCGCACTGTTCCAGTCCCGGCGGGTACGGCCGCCGCGTCCCCGTCGTCCGCAGGGCGACCGGCAGCCCGGCGGCCCGTACCCGGGCGACGACCGTACCGATCCGGTCGAGGCCGGGCGCCGGTTCGTAGGCGTCGGCCGTCTCGCCCTCGCCCGTCTCCCGGCGGTCCACGGCGGCCGGTCCGCCCGCCATCTCCCGCGGGTCCACCCGGAGTACGGCGAGCAGCCGCCGCATCTCCTCCAGGGCCTCGCCGCTCGTCCCGGCGATGGTGCCCAGGGCGCGGCGGGCGGTGTCCGGGTCGGAGGTGAAGACATATCCGGCCAGTCCGGCCTGCACGGAGATCACGGACATGTGGTGGGCGACCACGTCGTGCAGCTCCCGGGCGATGCGCACCCGTTCCTCGGCGACCGCGCGCCGGGCGTTCTCCTCCTGCTCGCGGCGGAGCTGTCCGGCCATCTCGGCGAGCCGGACGTTGCGTTCGGCGGAGGTCCGGGCGACGTTGCCGAACCAGCACAGGATCACCGGGTACAGCACGCTCTGGCCGAGTGTGGTGGCCCACGAGCTCTCCTCGCCCGTCAGACCGGCGAAGTTCCAGAGCACGGCCAGCAGGACCGAGCAGCCGGCGGCGACGCGTGGCGGGCGGTGGGCGGCGACGGTGTAGAGGGCCATCAGGCCGGCGAGGCTGTTGACGACGGGCCAGTAGTCCAGCGCGATGTAGCCGCCCCACAGCAGGAAGACGGTCAGGCACACGGTGACGGGGGCCTGCCTGCGGGCCACGACCAGCAGGTTGATCAGGCACGTCAGCGCGGAGCCGAGACCGTCCAGGCGCTCCCAGCCGGCCGGTACGCTGTCGTGGCCGAGCAGCAGCGAGACGGTGGCGAAGCCGGCCGCGATGCCCGCGTCGAGGGTCAGCGGCGGCACTCTCCGTACCCGCCGTCGCACCTCCCCGGCCACCCCGCCCATGCGCACGCCCGCAGCGTAACCCGGCGCGCACGGCGGGTCGTCGGCCCGGTGGAGGCCGTACGGATACCGCGGAAGTCGTACGTCCGGGCGGCCCGTACCGCGGAAGTCACACCCGGTTTTCCACCTGTGACGGGACGCCCCGGCGGGCGGCGGGCGCGTACGGTCGCCGTACCGCCACAAGAGTGCGGGGGCACGGGGGAAGGACGGCACCGCCGCACGGGGGAACGGGGGAGGCAACGCGCTCCGGGACAGGGTGCCGGAGCGCGTTGCTCGTCGGTCCGGCCGGTACGTCCGTACCGGCGGCCGTCCGGGTCCTACAGGTCCAGACCGGTCAGCACGAGCACCCGCTCGTAGGTGTAGTCCTCCATCGCGAAGCGCACACCCTCACGGCCCACGCCGGACTGCTTGGCGCCGCCGTACGGCATCTGGTCCGCGCGGTAGGACGGCACGTCGCCGACGATCACGCCGCCGACCTCCAGCGCCCGGTGCGCCCGGAACGCGGTCTGCACGTCGTGCGTGAACACGCCCGCCTGGAGGCCGTACTTGGAGTTGTTGACGGCGGCAAACGCCGCCTCCTCGCCGTCCACCTTCGTCAGGCTCAGGACCGGGCCGAAGACCTCCTCGCAGGCGAGGGTCGCGCCGGCGGGCACGTCCTCCAGCACGGTCGGCGCGTACGAGGCGCCGTCCCGCTTGCCGCCCGCGAGCAGCTTCGCGCCCGCGCCGACGGCCTCGTCCACCCACGCCTCGACGCGCTGGGCGGCGGCCTCGCTGACCAGCGGGCCGACCTCGGTGGCGTCGTCCGACGGGTCGCCGGTGACCTGCGCGTTGACGGCGGCGACGATCTTCGGGACCAGCCGGTCGTAGACCGACGCGTCGGCGATCACCCGCTGCACGGAGATGCAGGACTGGCCGCCCTGGTAGTTGGAGAAGGTGGCGATGCGCTGCGCCGCCCAGTCCAGGTCGGCCTCGGAGGCGTAGTCGGCCAGCACGACGGCCGCGCCGTTGCCGCCCAGTTCGAGGGTGCAGTGCTTGCGCGGCACCGAGTCCATGATCGCGTAGCCGACCTGCTCGGAACCGGTGAAGGAGATCACCGGCAGCCGCTCGTCCTGCACCAGCGCCGGCATCCGGTCGTTGGTGACCGGCAGGATCGACCAGGAGCCGGCCGGCAGGTCGGTCTCGGCCAGCAGCTCGCCGAGGACCAGGCCGGACAGCGGGGTGGCCGGGGCGGGCTTGAGGATGATCGGCACGCCCGCCGCGATCGCCGGGGCGATCTTGTGGGCGCAGAGGTTGAGCGGGAAGTTGAAGGGCGCGATGCCCAGCACCGTGCCGCGCGGGAAGCGGCGGGTCAGGGCGAGCCGGCCGGCGCCGCCCGCGTCGGTGTCCAGGCGCTGCGCCTCGCCGCCGTTGAAGCGGCGGGCCTCCTCGGCGGCGAACCGGAAGACGGACACGGCCCGGCCCAGTTCGCCGCGGGCCCACTTCATGGGCTTGCCGTTCTCGGCGGAGATGAGCCGGGCGATCTCCTCGGTGCGCTCCACCAGACGCCGCTGCACGTGGTCCAGCGCCGCGGCCCGCACATGGGCGGGGGTGGCGGCGAACGCTTCCTGCACGGCGACGGAGGCCGCGACGGCCTCCTCGGTCTGGGCCTCGGTGGGAACGCTCACCGTGCCGACGAGACGGCCGTCCCAGGGGGAGGTGACGTCGAAGGTGTCCTCGCCGGTGGCCTGGCGACCGGCGAGCCAAAAGGCGGTGGGAGAAGTCACAGGGGTCCCGGCCCTTCCGAAGTGGGGGTGGTACGGACGGCCCTCGCGGGCCTGGGTCCACCGTAGGGGCGGGGTGCGTCCACGGCGTTTGTCCGGCGCGGAGTAGTCGTACGGCGCCGCCCGCCGCATTGGCGTACGCGGGCGGGACGCAGGCCACCGCGACCGGTCCGCCGCATTGGCGTAGGCGGGCGGGGCACGGGCCGCCACGGCCGGCCGGACCGCTACGCCTGCGGCTCTCCGGACCCGCCCCCGTACGGGTCCGCGACCGCCGCCGTCGCCTTGAGCGCCAGCCACAGCTCCATCCGTACGTCCGGGTCGTCCAGCGAGCGGCCGAGGATCTCCTCCACCCGCCGCATCCGGTAGCGCAGGGTGTGCCGGTGCACGCCCAGGTCGGCGGCGGCCGCGTCCCACTGGCCGTGCCGGGACAGCCAGGCGCGCAGCGAGGCGACGAGGTCCCCGCGGCCGGTGGCGTCGTGCTCGCGCAGGGCGCGCAACAGGCCGTCGGCGAAGGCCCGTACGGCGTCGTCGGCCAGCAGCGGCAGCACCGAACCGGACGCCACGTCCTCATGTTCGACGAGCACCCGGCCGCGGCGGCGGGCGACCGAGAGGGCCTGTTCGGCCTGGCGGTGGGCGTGCGCGGCGTCCCGCGGCCCGGACGGCGCGGACAGGCCGACGGCCAGCTGCGCGCCGGACCGCCCCGCCTCGGCCCGCGCCGCGCGCCCGCGCGGCAGCGGCTGCCCGCCGTACCGGGCCTCGGCCGCGGCGGCGTGCTCGGCGCACGCCTCGACGGCGGCCCCGCCGTCGGCGGCCAGCACGACCAGCCGGGCGCCCTCCGGTACGGCCAGCACGGCTTCTCCGGTACGGGCCGCCGCCGCCTCCATGGCGTCGGCGAGCGCGTCCAGGGCGGGCGGCGCGTCGCCGGGCTCCGCGCCGTCGGCATCGACCGGCTCGGCGACCACGACCCGGAAGGGCGCGTCCAGGAGACCGCCGTACAGCCGGCCCGCGACCGCCCGCGCGTGGTCCGGCTCACCGGCCAGCAGCATCCGCAGCACCGCGGCGCCGAGCCGCTGCTCGGCCTCCTGGAGGGCGCGGGAGCGCTCGGTGGTCAGCGTCAGGAGGGCGACGGCGGAGTGCACGGCGAAGCGCTCGGCGGTGCCCAGCGGCGCGCCCGTACCGACCGCGAGGACGCCGCGGGCACGGCGGCCGGTGCCCAGGGACTGCAACTCGACCCGGTCGTCGCCCTCGGCCTCGCTGACCACCGAGCTGGCGGGGGCCGGGCGCTCGCGCAGCCGCCCCACGTCGCCGCTGAGCCGGGCGGCACGGCGGGCCGCCCAGTCGGGGGCCGCGGCGACCACCGTGCCGGACGCGTCGTACAGCGCGGCCCAGCCCTTGAGGTGCGCGGCGAGCCGGGCCAGCAGCTCGGCCGGGCCTTCGGCGCCGAGGGCGGCCCGGGTCAGTTCGCGCTGCGCCTCGAAGCCCTCGGTCACGGCGCGGTACTGGTCGGCGGCGACCGCGGCGGAGACGGCCTTGCTGATGGCGATGAACGGGGTGCTGCGGGGCACGCCCAGCAGCGGCAGCCCCTCCTCGGCGGCGGCGCTGACCAGCGCCGCGGGCACATCCTCGTAGTTGACGCCGACCGCGAAGCCGAGCCCGACGACACCGGCGCCCGCGACCCGCCGCACGTACCGGCGGGCCGTCGCCGGGTCCTCGGCGTCCAGCTTGAGGGCGGTGATGAGCAGCAGCTCGCCGCCCTCCATGTACGGCACCGGGTCGATCAGCTCACTGGCGTGCGCCCAGCGCACCGGGGTGTCCAGCCGGTCCCCGCCCGCGAGCACCGTCAGCTTGAGCGCGGAGTGGTGGGCCAGGGTGGCGAGCGTGTGCGGCATGGGACCTTCGGGGGCGTCGGCGGGCGGGTGTGCTGTCGGCGGGCCGGCGCTGCGCCGTCCCGTATGAACGGTCGTTGCCGATTCTGCCTCAGTGGAGGGGTGCGGGGGTGAGATCGTCCGGGGATACGCCCGTACGGGGCGCGGGCCCCGTGGCGGCCGGCGATATCCGGTGGACGCGCACGGCCTCACCGTGAACTGATCGGCACCGACCGGTACGGACCACCGCAGTCACCGCCTCGAAGGAGCACCGATGACCCGCTTCACGACCGTGCCCGCACTTTTCCCGCCCCCGCGCTACTCGCACGCCGCCGTCGTCGAGGCGGGTGAGCGCCTGGTCTTCAGCGCGGGCGCCGTCCCGCTGGACGCGGACGGCAGCCTCGTGGGCCCGGGCGACCGCGCCGCCCAGACCCGTCAGGTCCTCGCCAACCTCGCCGCCCAGCTGGAGGCGGCGGGCAGCGGCCTGGACCAGGTGATCGCCAGCACGGTCTACGTGGTCGCCACCGCCTCCGGCGACCTCACCACCGCCTGGGAGGAGGTCCGCTCCTCGGCCCTCTCCACGGGCCCGCACACGTCCACGCTCGTAGGCGTCACGGTCCTCGGCTACCCGGGGCAGCTGGTGGAGATCACGGCGACGGGGGTGGTGCGGGAGCGATGACCCGGCCCGCCCCGGCCCGTCTCACCCCCGAAGATCCACCAATACCGGCGGCGCGTGCTCCCCCCGCACCGACGTCACCGACACCACCCCGTGCCCCGGAGGGACGGAGTTCGCCAGGTCGGAGGCGGACCAGCGTTCGCGTTCGACGGTGCGGACGGTGACGGCCTTGGCGGTGACGGCCTTGCCGGTGACCAGGTGGCGGAAGAGATGGAACGCCTTCATCGCGGCGCCCTCGGCGATGATCTGACGGTCGGTCACGTCCCGGGTCTCGACCCACTCCTTGCCCCAGACCTCGGCGAACCGCGCCCCGTCCCAGGTCGTCACGCCCGCGAACGCCATCCGGCAGCCCACCGCGCCCAGCAGCGCGCTGCGCAGCGTCTCGGGGATGTCGTCGAGGGAGCGCAGGGTCATCAGGACGCCCGCGTTGGCGGCGCGCAGCCGTTGCAGGCCACGCAGGGATTCCGCGGTGACGGTGTGCGCCGCGTCGTCCAGGACCAGGCAGGCGAAGAGCGAGCGGTCGCCGCGGGCGGCCGCGCACTCGGTGAACTGGGCGAGCACCAACCGGGCCAGGATGCGCGACGCCTCGGCGTGGCCGCGTTCGGGCAGGTCGATGCGGACGCGCAGCGGGCGGTCGAGGGCGCGCAGGGAGAGCTGGCGGACGCCGCCCTCGGGGCGGAAGTACGGCGCGAAGGCGGGGCGGTCGAGGAGGGCGACGCGGTCGGCCAGGAGGTCGCCGATGTCGCCGGGGCGTCCGGACTGCCGTGCGCGGGCGTCCAGTTCGCGCAGCTGGGCGTGCGACTCGGTGGTCTTCAGCGCGGTCCGCAGCGCGGCGAGCGCCGTGTCCGAGCCGTCGAGGAGTTCGCGGAGTTCGGGGACGGACGGGAAGCGGCCGTGCGCGGCACGGAACGGGCCGAGCAGCTGGCCGAGCGCGGTCGCGGCGCGCCGGCTGTCGCCGCCGGACTGGGTGGCGGCGAGGTCGCCGACGAGCGCTTCGGCGAGGATGCCGGCCGCTTCGTCGGGGTCGGTGGTGCCGCCGTACAGATCGAGGTCGCAGTCCGGTTCGGGGGCGCCGATCCGGACGATCACGTCGAACGCGTCGTCCGGGCCGAGGGCGGAGCCGGCCGCGCCGACGGCGACCACGGCGCTCCGCCCGGCCAGCGCCTGGAGGCACAGGGACTCCACGACCGGCCGCACCACCCGGGTGGTCTTGCCGCAGCCGGGCGGGCCGACGGCCAGCAACGAGGTGCCCAGCAGCGCCGGGTCGAGGGCGAAGCCCGTACCGCGGTGCTGGTGGGGGTTGCGCGGGTGGTCGGTGGCGGTGCCGATGCGCACCTGGTGGGCGAGCAGGTCGTGGTGGGCCGTACGGGCGGGCAGGTCGCGCCGCCCGGAGGGGTGGGCGCAGGCGGCGGCGCCGTGGCGCAGGACGGTGTCGGTGAAGGAGGCGAGGGAGTTGTTGCCGGAGCACACCGAGTGCCAGGCGCGTTCGATGCGTGCCACGTCCACGTCGTTCATGCGTCCGGCGAGGCTCTCGGCGGTGAGCTTGTCGGCGGCGTCGGGCGCGCCGCCCGCGCGCAGTGCGGGCCACTGGGCGCGGTCCTCCTGCGGCTCCGGTACGGCGTCGGGGCGGTGCGCCCTGGCGCGGCGCAGTACGGGCCCGAGGCAGCGCCGCCCCAGTTCGGCCCAGCGGCCGAGGCGTCCGAAGACGAGGACGAGGAGGGCGAGGAAGAGCGCGTAGTAGAGGTAGGTGACCCAGACGAAGATCATCTTGTCGCCGCCGGCCGCGCGCCAGGAGTCGGGCGTCAGGAGCAGCAGCGGGTAGAGCCAGTACGGGCCGAGGTAGCCGTTCCAGAGCAGCGACCAGAGCAGCCAGCCGCACAGGAACGAGATCAGCGCGCCGGTGACGAGCTGCCGGGTGGGCACCCGGTCGGGGCTCTCCTCGGGCCGGGGCACGTGCCCGTACGTCCAGATGCCGGGCGCGGCGGCCCGGCGGGGGGTG
The DNA here is from genome assembly GCF_003865155.1 of Streptomyces paromomycinus. NCBI lineage: Bacteria > Bacillati > Actinomycetota > Actinomycetes > Kitasatosporales > Streptomycetaceae > Streptomyces > Streptomyces paromomycinus. The sequence continues at coordinate 2,906,811 of NZ_BHZD01000001.1, forward strand.
CGCAGCCAGCGCAGGAACGTGCCGTCCCCGGGGGCCGCGGGCGGCGTCGGCGGCACCGGCGGGACTCTCGGGGCCGGCGGTACGGACGGGACCGGTGGTGCCGTGGGGCGGGGTACGGGGTGGTCGGTGCGGGTGTGCGGTGCGTCGTGCTGCGTGCCCTCGGTGTCCATCCGGTGCCCCTCGTCCCCCTTGAGACGTCCGGACGCCGGACGGACTCGGTTCCGTCCGTGCGCCCTGCTGTTCCCGCGCATTGCCGCCGTTCAATCTACTGGCCGCGGAGCGCCGCTATGTCCGGTGCGGACAACGCAACACGCGCACTTCTCCCGAACGGAACATGCCGACGTCCCGTTCCTCCCCCTAGCCTGCGAGCACAACCCCTTCCGTACGTCTTTCAGTACGTCCCGTTCCACCCCCAGGAGACTGCCATGACCGAACTGTCCGGAGGCCCCGCCCTCCCCCAGGAGCGTCGCGTCGTCACCGCGATCCCCGGCCCGAAGTCCCAGGAGCTGTGGGCCCGCAAGCAGGCCACCGTGGCCGGCGGTGTCGGGGCGGTGCTGCCCGTCTTCGCCAAGCGCGCGGGCGGCGGCATCCTGGAGGACGTCGACGGCAACTCCTTCATCGACTTCGGCTCCGGCATCGCCGTGACCTCGGTCGGCAACAGCGCGGAGGCCGTGGTGCGCCGCGCCACCGCGCAGCTCGCCGACTTCACCCACACCTGTGTGATGGTCACGCCGTACGAGCCGTACGTGGAGGTCTGCGAGCAGCTCGCCGAGCTGACGCCGGGCGACCACGCGAAGAAGTCGGCGCTGTTCAACTCCGGCGCGGAGGCCGTGGAGAACGCGGTCAAGATCGCCCGCGCGTACACCAAGCGCCAGGCGGTCGTCGTCTTCGACCACGGCTACCACGGCCGGACGAACCTGACGATGGCGCTGACCGCGAAGAACATGCCGTACAAGCACGGCTTCGGCCCGTTCGCGCCCGAGGTCTACCGGGTGCCGCTGGCCTACCCCTACCGCTGGCTGACCGGCCCGGAGAACTGCGCCCAGGAGGCCGCGGACCAGGCCATCTCGCAGATCAGCAAGCAGATCGGCGCGGAGAACGTGGCCGCGATCATCATCGAGCCGGTGCTCGGTGAGGGCGGCTTCATCGAGCCGGCCAAGGGCTTCCTGCCCGCCGTCGCGGAGTTCGCGAAGGAGAACGGCATCGTCTTCGTCGCGGACGAGATCCAGTCCGGCTTCTGCCGTACCGGCCAGTGGTTCGCGTGCGAGGACGAGAACATCGTCCCGGACCTGATCACGACCGCCAAGGGCATCGCGGGCGGCCTGCCGCTGGCCGCCGTCACCGGCCGCGCCGAGATGATGGACGCGGCGCACGCGGGCGGTCTGGGCGGCACCTACGGCGGCAACCCGGTCGCCTGCGCGGCGGCGCTCGGCTCCATCGAGACGATGCGCGAGCTGGACCTGAACGCCAAGGCCCGGCGGATCGGCGAGATCATGAAGCCGCGCCTGGCGGCGATGGCGGAGAAGTACGACATCATCGGCGAGGTCCGCGGCCGGGGCGCGATGATCGCCATCGAGCTGGTGGAGTCCGGTTCCAAGGAGCCGAACCCGAAGGCGACCGCGGCGCTGGCGGCCGCCTGCCACCAGGAGGGCCTGCTGGTGCTGACCACCGGCACGTACGGCAACGTGCTGCGCTTCCTGCCGCCGCTGGTCATCGGCGAGGACCTGCTGAACGAGGGCCTGGACATCATCGAGAGCGCGCTCGCGACGGTGTGACCCGAAGGAACCGGCGGCAGGTCGTGAAGAATGTGTGCGGGGCCGATGGCGGGCGGGTGATCCGGCTGTCCGGGCCCGGCTCCCTGCCGTACGGTTTCTGCAGATGAGCGAAACACCCCGCCCGCAGGAACCTGCGGGCGACGCCCGGCCGACGCTTCCCCAGCTGCGGCCGAGCCGTGCCTTCGCGCACGACTCCGGGGCCGCGCGCCCCGGAAATCCTCACCGATCGGACGGCCGCCCGCCCCAGACCCCCCGGGGCGCGCGGACCTCCGGTCAGCGCGGCCGCCTCGGAACCACCCCCCCTGTTCCGAGGCGGCCGGCCTTCTTCCTTCGCCCCCTCGTGTGGGCGGGCGTGCTGTGCGCCGCACTCTTCGCGGTCCTCACCTGGCAGGTGGCTTCCGACGGCCCGCTGCGCGCGCTGGACGAGCGCTTCGGCCGCGCCGTCGTGCACAGCCCGGTGCCCACCGCCCTGGCGGAGTTCTTCGCCGACCTCGGCAACACGGTCGTAGCGCTGCCGGTGCTGGCCCTCGCCGCGCTGTACGCGGCCTGGCGCGGACGGCGGGCGGCGGCCCCGCGCTGGTGGCTGCCGCCACTGGCCGCCCTGGTCACGATGGCCGTGGTGCCCGCGCTGGTCGTCCCGGTGAAGACGTGGCTGGCCCGGCCGGGGCCCCCGGAAATGGCGGGCGGCGCGCACGCCGGTTTCTTCCCGTCCGGGCACGGGGCGACGGCGGCCGTCGCGTACGGAGCGGTGGCCCTGCTGCTCGCCGCGCCGTGGACCGCACGCCCGGGACGGTCGTACGGACCGGCACTGGCGGCCGCCGTGGGGCTGCTCGACCTCGCGGTCGGCATCGGCCTGGTGCGCCGCGCCTATCACTGGCCGCTGGACGTGCTGGCCAGTTGGTGCCTGGCCGGGGTGCTGCTCGCGGCCTGCGCGGCGGTGTGCGGGCGGAGGGCGGACCGCCCGCACACGGCGGACGACGGTCAGCCCGCCGCGCCGACCAGCTCCGACGCGATGTAGTGGCTCGGGCGCCAGCTCGGGCCCGCCGGAATGGCCACCCGCTCCGCCTCGTGCCGCTTCATCAGCCGGAAGCGGTCGGTGCCGGTCTGCACGACGACGGCGTGCCAGGGCGTGAGCCAGTTGTCCGCCGCCTCCAGCAGCGCGATCCCGAACTTCGCCGAGCCGCAGGCCTGCGGGTGGATGGAGAGCCGTACGGTCTGCCGGTAGTGGTGGGCTATCAGCTCGCCCCACGCCCGGCTGCGCCGCAGCACACCGTACGCGCGGCTGCGGCACTCGCGCTGCAACTGGGCCTTGGAGCCGGTCCAGTCCGCGGTGTCCTCGACCAGGAACCGGATGGTGCCGCGGTAGTGGCTGAGCGCCGGTCCGCCGGCCCGTACCTCGGCCCGGAGTTCCTCCACGCTCTGCGCGTAGTCCTGCTCCAGCAGCGCGCGCTTCTCGTCGTAGCCGCGGCCGTCGTAGACGTGGTCGAGGCCGAAGGTCTCGATGTGCCGCAGGCCGTTGGCGTCGATCATGTCGCGCAGTGCCTTGCCGTACGCGTCGATGTGCGCGTCCGGCACCCGTATCAGGTCGCCGAAGACATGGCCGTCGGAACAGATCAGCAGCCGGGCGCCGGGCGGGTAGACCGCGTCGATCGCGGCGCACAGGTCGTCCAGGAAGCGCAGCGAGAGCAGTTCGCCGAGGTCGGGGAGGTGGCCGACGACCTTGGCGGGGTTGGGCGACTTGCAGGGGAACGCCGGCAGGGTCAGCAGCACCGGCTCGCGGCGGGCGACGAAGCCGCGGATCTGGGTGAGCTGTTCGGCGAAGCACTGTCCGGGCCGGTGGCTGTCGTGGCCGCGTCCCTCGGCCCCGTCGGCGCTGTCGGCGCCGTCTCCCCCGTCGTCCCGGGTGTCCGCCGGTGCGCCGGCGGGCCTGCGGTGCGGCAGCAGCAGTTCCAGAATGCGGGCGGTGTACCGCTCCGTGCGGGCCGCGAACGCGGCTTCGCCCTCGTCCTCCCCCTGCTCCCCGCGCTCGGCGTGCTGCTCGTACGTCACGGTCATGCGGTCCCTCGCTGGGTGTCGGCCCCGGTGGCGTCCCGGTGGTCGTGGATGTGGCTGGGCAGCGGGGGTTCGCCCAGGACGTGGACGCGGCGCAGGTGGCGCGGCAGTCCGCGGCGGTAGGGCACGCGGGTGTGCAGCAGGGTGTAGTTGTCGGCGATGACGATGTCGTCCTGCTGCCAGGCGTGCACGTACACGTGCCGGGGGTCGTACGCGGCGTCGCGGACGGCGGCCAGTTCGGCGGCGGCCGCCTCGCCCTCCAGCCCGTCGACACTCACGTCGGGCTGGTTGACGATGTGCTCGCCGTCCGGCACCGGTTCGAGGAACCGCATGACCGGGAAGCCGGCGTCGGGGTGCGGTTCGATCAGGGGCGAGACGACGAGGCCGCCGTAGTGGGAGACCTTGGCGTTGCGGTAGCGCAGGGTCAGGCCGCGCCAGCGCTCCAGGGTCTCCTCGTCCGCGTCGGCGAGGACGCGGGTGGTGTCGCAGAAGAGCGTGCCGCCGCCTTCGGCCGCGCCGGGCGCCGCGACGCAGTGGAAGACCTGGAACTCGGGCACGAAGTCGACGTACATCCCGTCCCAGTGCAGCGGCATGAAGCCGGTGTCGAAGACGTGGTCCTCGGGGTCCTGGTGGGCGCGTACGTCGAAGACCGTGCCGAACGGCCACTCCATCACCTCGCCCCAGGTGCGCGCGTAGGCGTCGAGTTCCGCGGCGTCGGCCGGGGCGGTGAAGCCGCGCAGAGCGACGAGGTGGTGGCGGCGGGTCAGGTCGCGGAGCCACGGTACGGGGACGGCGGTGACCGGTAAACCGGGCCCGGTCGCGGTGATCAGCACGCCGAAGGGGCCGGGTGCGGCCGTCGTCCAGGGCCGGGTGTCGTCAGGGGCGTCGTCGGCGGTCGGGCCGGACGCGTGGACGGCTTGGGACGTCATGGTTCCTCTCCGGATGGCGGCGCGCCGGACCGGTCGGCCCGGACGCGGTGACAGCGACAGTACTTGAGAGTTCAAGAACTTTCTACGTCGTGGACGACTTCTCGCTGACACCCACAACTTTTCCGCCACCCCACCGCGCGCGAAAGACACTTCCCGTGGCCCGAACCGGCCGTGGCCCGTTCGGGCCCGCGTCCCCCGCTTCTGCGCCCCCGCGGCCCGCACGAGACTCACCGTCGGAGCGCGCCCCTTCGAGGATGCGAGGACCGGCATGACCGACCTCCTCCAGCCACCGGCCGGCGACGACGAACTGGCCGCCGTCGCCGCTGCGTTCGCCGACCACCGGCTCGGCCACGGACCGCGCAGCACGGCACCTGGCCGGACTCGGTGCGGGCGTCCGCCATCCGGTGCTGCCGCGCGGCGCCGGCGACTTCGAGGTGGCGCGGATTCCGCGCGCGAGGTGCCGCCCTGGTCAGCACCCCGGACGCGGTGGACACCGCGCTGCCGCGCCGCCTGCTCACGGCCGAGAAGATGCCGGCCGCGGCGGCCGGGACCCGCGCCGAGACGGCGGCTCTGCCCTCTCCCGCCGCCATCGTGCCGCGGCTGGAGAAGCCGGCGGATCAGGGGCGCGCGGCGGGCGGGTTCCGGACAAGTCCGCGTATCGCCCGGAGGGACGGGCGCGCAGCCGACAGGATGGCCGTACGCGCCGGGCACCGGCGGCACGCCCGGCGAGGTTGCGCACACGGCATCGTCCACCGAGGGGAACTCCATGGCGAACGAGCTCAAGTACGGCGACCACATCCACCTGCAGAACGGGTACAACGGCTGGCAGGGCGGCTACCTCGACACCAACGGGCACAGCGGCGCCGCGGGCGGCAAGTACAGCGTCTCGACCGCCGACACCCCCGCCCGCGGCAAGGGCACCGGCACCTGGGAGATCCACTCGGCCACCGGCAAGGCGTCCGGCCAGCCCGTCGTCAGCGGCGACCTGGTGTATCTGCGCAACCTGTACGGCGGCGACGGCGGCTACCTCGACAGCAACGGCCACGCCTCCGACGCCCAGAAGGACGCGGGCGCCCTGTACGACGTGTCCACCTCCCAGTCCCGGGACCGCGCCCCCGGCACCGGCCGCTGGCGGATCTTCGCCCGCAGCTCCTCGCCGGGCGACCGGAACGTCCGGACGGGCGACGTGGTCCACCTGTGGAACACCTACGGCGACAACGGCGGCTTCCTGGAGACCAACGGCCACAGCACCGCCACCGGCGGCAAGTACGACCTGTGCACCAACGCGTACTTCAACCGCAGCTCCGACGTGGCCGACTGGAAGATCCACCCGGCGCAGGACTGACCGCGTGACAGCCGGGTGCCGGCGGCAGCCACCACCGGCACCCGGTCTCACACCACGTGCACGCCGGGGACGTACAGGATCCAGCGCCGGGCGGGCGGACCGGGATGCGGGTGCCGGGGTCAGCCTGCCCTGTTGGGCGGGGTGGAGTCGCAGACGTACGGGACCAGGCGCGGGCCGAGGACGCAGTAGGCGGTCACCGTGCAGCTCTTGGCCGTGACCACTTACCCGGCGCCGGTGCGGCCCGCGGCACGCAGCTCTTCGAGGAGGGCCACCAGGTCTTTCCGTACTGGTACCGGTGCTCGTCGTAGAACTGGTCGAAGGCGGTGCGCCCGGCGATCTCGCCGAAGTACGGGTCCGCGAAGACGAAAACGCCGCCCAAGACGAGGAGGTCGACGTGCAGCCATTCCTCGATGGAGCCGTACACCTCGTCGGTGAAGAAGTAGACGCCGTCCGGCGCGAGGTCGCTGCACGGCCGGTCCGGCTTCTCCGTCAGCCGCACCACCGCGGCGGGCGCCGATCCCCTCGGGCAGCACGGTGTCGCCGAGGTACAGCACGAGATCCTTCGCGCCGGGGAATTACCGGGCGAGGGCCACGCCGTGCGCCGGCCCCGAAGGCTGTTCCTGGCGCAGATAGGTGAGCCGTACGCCGAGGCCCGTACCGTCACGGAAAGCCGTCGCGATGTGCCGGTCCCGGGCGTCGACGACGATGCCGATGCCGGTGACACCGCATTGCCGGATGTTCTCCAGGACGTGCCGCAGAACCGGCTTGCCCGCAATCGGGTTCAATTGCTCGGGCATTGAGTACGTGAAGGGGCGAAGACGGGTTCCCGTCCCGCCGGACAACACCAGAGCCTTCATGGAAGGGAGTGTCGGACCGGCCCGCCGTACGGGAAAGGAGGGGGCCGGTGGACCGAACCGGCCGTGTCCCTTTCGGTCCACGGCCGGCCCCCGGAACGGCGGACGGGAAATGCGGCCGGTGCGCTGCCACCGGCCGCCCTTTCCGCTTCACGCGGTGCGCTGCACCTCGGGCGACGACGCCGGCAGATAGCCCAGCTGGGCGGCGAGCACCCCGGCCTGGAACCGGCTGCGCGCCTTCATCCCCGCCATCGCGTCGGTGGCGATCCGGCGCGCCGTCCGGGCCGAGACGCCCAGCCGCCGGGCGACCGTGGCGTCCGTGTGGCCCTCCGCGAGCAGTTGCAGCGCGGCCAGGTGCTGCCGGGTGAAGCCGTCCGCCGCGCGCCGGGACGGCGGCGGGCCCAGCCGTTCCGCCGCTGCCCACACGGCGTCGAACAGCGTGCTCAGCGCGGTGACGACACCGGGCACCCGTACGGAGACGGCGGCCTCCGTGGCGCCCTCGCCGGCCGTGAAGACGAGCGCGGAGCGGCGGTCGACGACGACCATACGGGTGGGGAGCACGGCGGCGGTACGGACCTCCGCGCCGGCCGCCGCCAGCCGTTCGGCGTGCTCCACGGCGTCCGGATCGTTGCGGGCGCTGTCGAGGCAGACGGCGCGTATCCGGATTCCGCGGGCGAGCAGGTCCTCGTACAGGCGCCGGGACGCGGACGCGGCGGACGACGGGAACGGCTGCCCGGCGGCGAACACCTGCAATTCCTCCTCGGCGAGGGCGCCGATTTCCCGTACGTGGTCGCTGATCCGGTCGGCTCCCGCCATCCGGAACACTCCTTGGTCGGCGGCGGATTGCTGGTGCGTGGCGAATTCTGAGACGAGCCGGGCGGCGGCCGCCCGGCTTTCCTCCACGCGCTGTTGCTGCGCGGCGAGTTCGGCCTGCTGCCGGGCGAGCAGAATGTCCATGCCCAGGCGCGGGCTCACCGCGTAAAGCCGACCGGGGCGTTCCGTGGAAGGGTGTGCCAGGGCGAGGCCGGTCAGCCGGCCGAGGGCCCGCTCGGCCTCCTGCTCGGTCATTTCCGTACGGGCCGCCAATTCCGCCGCGGTGGCGTGCGGTTGCGCCAGCAGGGCGCGGTAGACCGATTCCGTCGCCGGTTCGACGCCCAGCCGTCCGAGAACGTACTCCGACGTGCGCATGATTCCCCCCTGAGATGCGGCACCTGACTACGACGGCGGACGCCCCACACGCCCGGCCCGCCGGGGAGCCCTGCCGGGCGTCCCATCCGGGACCACGGATCCGGGGGCCGCAGGACTCAACGCCACGCCGGGGAAAGCGCGGCTGTGTCCTGTCTCACGGCGCCGCCGCGCCGGTCTCCTCACCGGTCCCCGGCGAGCCGTGCGGCCGCCTCGTGCATCGCCAGTTCGAGCACGGCCGGTTCGGTGAGCCGCCCGGTGCCGTCCGGGACGACCAGCCAGCGCACCCCGCCCGTCGCCCGCCCCGGGTACGGCACCACGATCCAGCTGCCGTCACCCGCGCCGCGCACGCCCGTGCCGAGCCAGCGTGCCGCGGTGCCCGGCGGCACGAAGAAGCCCGTACGGGTGTCCCCGAAGTCGGCGAGGACCGGACCCGGCAGGTCCAGTACCCGGGTCAGGACGTCCAGGGTCGGGCGTCCCAGGGCGCCGGGCACGATCAGCACGTCCCAGAGCCGGCCGGCCGGGAGCAGGGCGACCCCGAGGGGGTTGCGCTCCCATTCCCACCGGCACGCGTCCGGGTCCGCTGCCGCCGTCACCAGCCACTCCACTGCGTTCTTCGCCCCCGCGGTGTCCATGTCTCCTCGCTTCCGCGGTCCCCTCGGACCGCTGTCCGCCCGGTGAGAGGCGACGGAGGCGGCATCCTTACACGGGTTTGCCGGGGTTTTTCGCGTAAGACAGGAGCCGGCGGGGGCGCGGAGTGGTGTACCGGCGCGCGGGAGGGGCGGACGGCAGGCCCCGGGCACCGGCCGGGTACGGAACGCGCCCGCCGGGAAACCACGGGGAACCCGGCGGGCCCCGGGGCCCGCCGGCCCTCAGCTGTCGAAGCCGAGCCCCGCCTTGTCCATCGCGCGCAGCCACAGATTGCGCCGCCCGCCGTGGGTGTCGGCCCGCGTCATCGACCACTGCGTCAGGCCGATCCCGGCCCAGCGCAGCGGCTCCGGCGGGAACGGCAGCGGCTTCTTGCGGACCATCTCCAGCTCGGTGCGTTCGGTCCGCTCCCCCGCCAGGAGATCGAGCATCACCTCGGCCCCGAAGCGGGTGGCGCCCACACCCAGGCCGGTGTACCCGGCGGCGTAGGCGACCCGCCCGGCGTGCGCGGTGCCGAAGAAGGCGGAGAAGCGCGAGCAGGTGTCGATGGCGCCGCCCCAGGTGTGTGTGAAGCGCAGGCCCTCCAGCTGGGGGAAGCACTGGAAGAAGTGCCGGGCCAGCTTCTCGTACGTGGCCGGACGGTGGTCGTACTCGGCCCGGACCGCCGCGTTGAAGCGGTAGACGGCGTCGTAGCCGCCCCACAGGATGCGGTGGTCGGCGGTACGGCGGAAGTAGTGGAAGTGGTGGTTGCTGTCGGACAGGCCCTGACGGCCCTGCCAGCCGACGGCTGCCTGCTGTTCGGCGGAGAGCGGCTCGGTCATCAGCGCGTGGTCGTAGACGGGCACGACGTACGGGCGGACGCGGCGCACCAGGGACGGGAAGACGTTGGTGCCGAGGGCGATCCGGCGGGCGAAGACCCGGCCGTACGGGGTGCGGGCGGCCATGCCCACGCCGTCGGCGGCGAGCGCGGTGGCGGGCGTGTGCTCGTAGATCCGTACGCCGAGGTCCAGGCAGGCCTTCTTCAGCCCCCAGGCGAGGCGGGCCGGGTTGAGCATGGCGACGCCCGTACGGTCCCAGAGGCCGGCCAGGAAGGTCGGCGAGACGACGTGCTCGCGCAGCGCCTCGCGGTCGAGGAACTGCACGCCGTCCAGGCCGAGCCGGGCGGCCTGTTCGGCGCCTTCCCGCAGCTCGGCGACCTGGTGGGGTTCGGTGGCGACGTTGATCTCGCCGGTGCGTTCGAAGGCGCAGTCGATGCCGTGGCGGGCGACGGTGTCCTCGATGGCGTCGAGGTTGCGGGCGCCGAGTTCCGCCAGCTTCGTCAGCTCGTCCGGCCAGCGGTCCAGACCGTTGCCGAGACCGTGGGTGAGGGAGGCGGCGCAGAACCCGCCGTTGCGGCCGGAGGCGGCCCAGCCGACCTCCTGGCCCTCCACGAGGACGACGTCGCGTCCCGGGTCGCGTTCCTTGGCGATCAGGGCGGTCCACAGTCCGGAGTAGCCGCCGCCGACGACGAGCAGGTCGGTGCGTTCGTCGCCGACGAGGGCGGGCAGAGCGGCGGGACGGTCCTCGTCGTCCAGCCAGAAGGAGACCGGTGCGGCGTCCGCGAGGGCGTGGGCGGGGGTGCTCATGGCAGCTCGTGCCATGGTTCTCAGCTCCTCTTCCGGCGTCCGGAGAGCAGCTGCCCTCCCAGGACGCAGAGCACGGCGATGAGGAACATCGCCGTTCCGATGACATTGATCTGAACGGGTGTGCCACGCTGCGCCGATCCCCAGACGAACATGGGGAACGTCACAGCGGAGCCGGCGTTGAAGTTCGTGATGATGAAGTCGTCGAAGGACAGCGCGAAGGAGAGCAGCGCGCCCGCCGCGATGCCGGGGGCGGCGATCGGCAGTGTCACCCGCAGGAACGTCTGTGCGGGGGACGCGTAGAGGTCCTGGGCCGCCTGCTCCAGGCGCGGGTCCATGCTCATCACACGGGCCTTGACCGCCGTGACGACGAAGCTCAGGCAGAACATGATGTGCGCGATCAGGATCGTCCAGAACCCGAAGCGGATGCCCATGTTGAGGAAGAGGGTGGCCAGCGAGGCGGCCATCACCACCTCGGGCATCGCCATCGGCAGGAAGATCAGGGTGTTGACGGCGGGCCGGGCGCGGAAGCGGTAGCGGGCCAGCGCGAAGGCGGCCATGGTGCCCAGTACGGTCGCGCCGACCGTCGCCCAGAGCGCGATCCGCAGGCTCAGGCCCAGTGACCCGCACAGGTCGGCGACGCCGCACGGGTCGGTCCAGGCGTCCGCCGAGAAGCGCTGCCACTCGTAGTTGAAGCGGCCGTTGGGCTTGTTGAACGAGAAGACCAGGACGACGAGGTTGGGCAGGAGCAGGTATCCGAGCGTGCCGAGGCCCGCGAGCACGACGAGGTGGCGGCGCAGCCACCGGAACACGGCCATCAGACCAGGTCCTCCGTCCCGGATTTGCGGATGTAGAGCGTGACCATGGCGAGGATGGCCGCCATGAGGAGGAAGGAGAGCGCGGCGGCGGTCGGGTAGTCCAGGACGCGCAGGAACTGCGACTGGATGACGTTACCGATCATCTTCTGGTCGGTGGAGCCGAGCAGTTCGGCGTTGATGTAGTCGCCTGCCGCGGGGATGAAGGTCAGCAGGGTGCCTGCCACCACACCCGGCATGGACAGCGGGAACGTCACCCGGCGGAAGGTGGTGGCCGGACGCGCGTACAGGTCGCCGGCGGCCTCGTGCAGCCGGGGGTCGATGCGCTCCAGCGAGGTGTACAGCGGCAGCACCATGAACGGCAGGAAGTTGTACGTCAGGCCGCAGACCACCGCCAGCGGCGTGGCCAGCACCCGCTGCCCCTCGGTCAGCCCGAGCCAGCTGGTCACGTCCAGGACGTGCAGCGAGTTCAGGACGCCGACCACCGGGCCGCCGTCCGCGAGGATCGTCTTCCAGGCCAGCGTGCGGATCAGGAAGCTGGTGAAGAACGGGGCGACGACCAGGACCATCACGACGTTGCGCCAGCGGCCCGCCTTGAAGGCGATGAGGTACGCGAGCGGGTAGCCCAGGACCAGGCAGAGCACGGTCGCGGTGGCCGCGTAGCCGACGGACCGCAGGAACTGCGGCCAGTACTCGCCGAGCGCGTCCCAGTAGGTGGCGAAGTGCCAGGTGACCTTGAAGCCCTCTTCGAGGGAGCCGGTCTGCACCGACGTGGACGCCTGGTAGACGAGCGGGGCGGCGAAGAACACGACCAGCCACAGGATGCCGGGCAGCAGCAGCCAGTACGGGACGAGCCGCTTGCGCGAGCCGCTTGCCCGGACCTGCGGCGCGTCCTCGGCGGCGGGTGGTGGCGCCTCGGTGGTCGTCGTCATGCCGTCTCCTCGGCGGTGTCCGCGCCGGCCCCGATGTCCTGGGAGGCGTCCAGGCCGAAGGTGTGCGCGGGGTTCCAGTGCAGGACGACCTCGGCGCCGGGCACCAGGCGCGCGTCGCGTTCGACGTTCTGCTCGTAGACGGCGAGGCGTCCGGCGCCGGGGGTCTCGACGACGTACTGCGTGCTGACGCCGAGGAACCCGGCGTGGGCGATGCGGCCGGTCAGCCGGTTGCGGCCGTCGGCGATCGCACCCGCTTCGCCGGCGTGCGCCAGGCTGATCTTCTCCGGCCGTACGCCCGCCAGGACCGTGCCGCCCGTACGGGCCGTGGTGCGACATCGCCCGGCGGGCAGCCGCAGTTTGCTGCCGCCCGCGGTGAGCAGCAGATCGTTGCCGCCGGCCGTCACCACCTCGGCCTCGATGAGGTTGGAGGTGCCCAGGAAGTTGGCGACGAAGGTGGTGCCGGGGTTCTCGTAGAGGTCGGCGGGGGCGCCGAGCTGCTCGACGCGGCCGCCGTTCATCACCGCGACCGTGTCGGCCATGGTCATGGCCTCCTCCTGGTCGTGGGTGACGTGCACGAAGGTGATGCCGACCTCGGTCTGGATGCGCTTGAGTTCGAGCTGCATCTGGCGGCGCAGCTTGAGGTCGAGGGCGCCGAGCGGCTCGTCCAGGAGGAGCACCCGCGGATGGTTGATCAGGGCGCGGGCCACCGCGACGCGCTGCTGCTGGCCGCCGGAGAGCTGCTGGGGTTTACGGCGCGCCATCGGACCGAGTTCGACCAGGTCGAGCATCTCCTCGACCTGCTTCTTCACGGATTTGATGCCACGGCGGCGCAGACCGAACGCGACGTTCTCGAAGATGTCCAGGTGCGGGAAGAGCGCGTAGTTCTGGAAGACGGTGTTGACCGGGCGCTTGTACGGGGGCAGCGCGGTGACGTCCCGGCCGTCCAGCGCGACGGTGCCGGTGGACGGGTCCTCCAGGCCCGCGATCATGCGCAGGGTGGTGGTCTTGCCGCAGCCGGAGGCGCCCAGCAGCGCGAAGAAGGAGCCCGCCGGGACCGTCAGGTCGAGCGGGTGGACGGCGGTGAAGGAGCCGTAGGTCTTGCTGATCCCGGAGAGGCGGACGTCGCCGCCGGAGGGCTGTGTCATGGGTGGTCCCGTGGGTCGGTAGGGCGGGGCGGGCACGGTCCGGGGGCGGCCCCGGGCGGGCCGGTCCGGGGCCTGCTCAGGCGCCCGTCAGATCGGCGAATTTCTGGGCGAATTCCTTGCTCTCCCCGGCGTCCAGGGCCCGGAAGGAATGCGACCTGGCGGCCGTCTCCCGGTCCGGGAGAATCAGCGGATTGTCCGCCAGCGCACGGTCGATCTTCGCCAGTTCCTCGCGTACCCCGTCGACCGGGCACACGTAATTGATGTACGCCGCGATCCGCGCCGCCACCTTCGGCTCGTAGCAGTAGTCGATGAGGCGCTCGGCGTTCTTCTTGTGCCGGGCCCGGTTCGGCACCAGCACATTGTCCGTCGACGTCATGTACCCGGCCTTCGGCACGGCGTACTCGATGTCCGGGTTGTCCTGCTGCAGCTGGACGACGTCCCCGGCCCAGGCCACGCACGCGGCGAGATCGCCCTTGCTGAGGTCGTTGATGTAGTCGTTGCCGGTGAACCGGCGGATCTGCTGGTCGTCCACGCCCTGCTGCAGCCGGGCGACGGCCGCGTCGAAATCGTCGGCCGTGCAGTCCTCGGGACGCTTTCCCATGTCCAGGAGCGTCAGCCCGACCGTGTCCCGCATCTCCGACAGGAATCCGACCCGTCCCTTCAGCCGCGGATCGTCGAGCAATTGGCTGACGGAATCGACGGTGCGCCCCTCGGTGGCCTTCGCGTTGTACGCGATGACCGCCGGAATGCCCGTCCACGGATACGAATACGCACGCCCGGGGTCCCAGTCCGGATCTCGGAACTGCCGCGCGACACCACCGGACGCATGCGGAAGATTTCCCGCGTCCAGTCGCTGGACCCAGCCCAGCGAAATCATCCGCGCGCACATCCAGTCCGTCAGCACGATCAGGTCCCGGCCGGTGTCCTGGCCGGCGGCGAGCTGCGCCTGGATCTTGCCGAAGAACTCGTCGTTGTCGTTGATGTCCTCGGTGTACCGCACCGTGATCCCGGTACGGCGGGTGAAGGCGTCCAGGGTCGGCCGGCGCTTGCCGTCGTCGCTGACGTCCAGGTACTCCGTCCAGTTGGAGAAGACGACACGTTTCTCCTGCCCGGAGTGGTCCACGGACCGAGCGGCGTCCGTACGGCCCGCGGGCGGGATGCCGCAGGCCGACAGCGCGCCGAGGCCCCCGAGAGCCAGCACCCCCGCCCCGGACGCGCGCAGCAGCGACCGCCGGGTCATGGCCATCCGGCCGTCGGTGAGGCTGCGCCGTACGGCGGCCAGTTCGGGCGGCGACAGACTCTCCCCGGGCTGCTGACTGTCCTCCATACGCGGTGCCCTTTCCTGATGAGCCCGGTGGTCAGCGGGCGACGACGGCCGTTCCGCGTCAGGCGCGGTCCCCGAAGACGGTCCGGTGCCAGTCCTTCCTGGCGACCCCGGTGTTGTCGTACATGACGTGCTTGACCTGCGTGTACTCCTCGAAGGAGTAGGCGGACATGTCCTTGCCGAAGCCACTGGCCCGGTAGCCCCCGTGCGGCATCTCGCTCAGGATCGGGATGTGGTCGTTGACCCAGACGCACCCCGCCTTGATCTCGCGGGTGGCGCGGCCGGTCCGGTAGACGTCCCGGCTCCAGGCGGAGGCCGCCAGGCCGTACGGGGTGTCGTTGGCCAGCGCGATGCCCTCGTCGTCACTGTCGAAGGGCAGCACGACCAGCACCGGCCCGAAGATCTCGCTCTGTACGGCCTCGCTGTCCTGCGCGGCGCCCGTGATGAGCGTGGGCCGGTAGTACGCGCCCTTCGCCAGGTCGCCCTGGGGGGCCTCGCCGCCGGTGACGACGGTGGCGTACGACCGGGCGCGCTCGACGAAACCGGCGACCCGGTCGCGGTGGGTGTGCGAGACGAGCGGGCCGAGATCGGTGGCGGGGTCGAACGGGTCGCCGAGCCGTACGGTCGCCATCAGGTCGGCCACGCCGCCGACGAACGCGTCGTACAGCGGGCGCTGCACGTAGGCGCGGGTGGCGGCGGTGCAGTCCTGTCCGGAGTTGATCAGGGCGCCGGCCACCGCGCCGTGCACCGCCGCCTCCAGGTCGGCGTCGTCGAAGACCACGAAGGGCGCTTTGCCGCCGAGTTCGAGGTGCAGCCGTTTGACGGTGCCGGTGGCGATCTCGGCGACCCGCTTGCCGACCGCCGTCGAGCCGGTGAAGGAGGTCATGGCGACGCCGGGGTGGGCGACCAGGTGCTCGCCGGCCTCCCGGCCCGTGCCGGAGACGATGTTGAGCACGCCGTCCGGGATACCCGCCTCGGTGGCCGCCTGCGCGAACATCACCGAGGTCAGCGGCGTGATCTCGGCGGGCTTCAAGACGATCGTGTTGCCCGCGGCGATGGCGGGCAGCACCTTCCAGGCCGCCATCTGGAGGGGGTAGTTCCACGGCGCGATCGAGCCGACGACGCCGATCGGCTCGCGGCGGACCACGGAGGTGTGGTCGGGGCTGTACTCCCCCGCCGACCTGCCCTCCAGGTGCCGCGCGGCACCCGCGAAGAAGGCCGCGTTGTCGACCGACCCCGGTACGTCGAACTCCGCGCTGAGCTTGACCGGCTTGCCGCACTGCAATGACTCGGCGTACGCCAGTTCGCCGGCCCGCTCGCCGAGGACGGCGGCGAAGCGGTGCAGGGCCTCCGAGCGCTCGCCCGGGGTCGCGCCCGCCCACCCGGGGAAGGCGTCCGCGGCGGCCCGTACGGCCGTGTCCACGTCCGCCGTCGAGGCCGGCCGGTAGCTGTACACCTGCTCGCCGGTGGCCGGATCGACCACCTGCTGGGTACGGCCGGAACTGCCGTCCCGCAGCTCGCCGGCGAGGAACTGCGCGCCCTCGGCGAAACGTTCGTACACGTCGAACCGCTGAACCATGGTGCTCTCCTCCGCCGGGCGCCGGGGCCGCTCGGCGGCACACCCAGGCGTAGCTCTTTCCGGAATCGATGGCTGATCTTGACAGAGGGACAGTGCCTCAACAAGTGATTCCGTTGTTGCCTTTTGGTTACGCGACGGATTCTGCGATTTCCGTCGTGGGGCACCCCGACACGTTGTCAGTGCCCGCTGACAGAATCCCGGCATGGTGCACGACAGCACGGGGGTGCGGGGATGAACGAGCCAGGGAGCGAGCCGCGGTCGGTGGCGGAGCTGACCGCGGCGGCGCACGGCAAGCGCTTCGAGTACCTCTGCTTCTGGGGCCATGCGCCACGCCGCGACGGACAGCTCGGCGCGAGCTGCCTCAGCCAGTGGTGGCCCGCTCCGTTCACGGTCGACGGCGTGCGGTACGCCACCGCGGAGCACTGGATGATGGCCTGCAAGGCCCGGCTGTTCGGCGACGCGGAGGCGGAGCGGCGGGCCGTCACCGCCACCCACCCGAAGCAGGCGAAGGACGCCGGCCGCTCCGTGCGCGGCTTCGACAGCGCGCAGTGGGAGCGGCACCGCTTCGCGTACGTCGTCGAGGGCAACGTCCACAAGTTCGGCCAGGACCCCGCTCTGCGCGACTACCTGCTCGGCACCGGCTCCCGCGTACTCGTCGAGGCCAGCCCGACGGACCGGATATGGGGCATCGGCCTGGCCGCCGACGACGCGCGCGCAGCGGACCCGGCACGCTGGCGCGGCCTCAACCTGCTCGGCTTCGCCTTGATGGAGGCGCGACAGCGGCTGGCCTCCGGAGCGGATACGGAGGCGGGTGCGGGGTCCGCGGAGGACTAGGCGGAGAGGGCAGGACGGGCGGAGACGGCTAGGCGGAGACGGCTAGGCAGAGACGACGAGCCGGCCCCGGGAAGGCGCCGACAGGCCGGGAACCGCGGCCGGGTCGGCGGACACGGCCGCGTACGTGCGCGGGCCGGGGGCGGGCGCGGCCTGGTACGTGTCCGGACCGTCGTCCTCGGAACCGGAACCGCCGGAGGAGGAACCGCCGGAGGACGAGCCGCCGGAGTCACCGCCGTCGTAGTAACCGGGGTACCACGGGTCGTCGCCGCCCTCGTCGGCGGCGGACGCCAGCACGACCCAGCAGACCATGAACCCGCTCAGCAGCAGCGCCACACCGCCCAGGACCACCCCGGCCAGCGCGCTCCCGCCGTTGTCCGCCTCGCCCCTGGCCACCTTCGCGCGCCCGAGAATGCCGAAGACGATCGCGAGGACACCGAGGAGGAAGCCGATCACCATCGTGAAGCAGAGGGTGGCACCGACGATCCCGAGGACGAGAGCCGCCGTGCCGTATCCGTTGCTCGGCCCGGCAGGCGCCCAGTAGGGCTGGTAGCCGGGCGGCAGCTGCTGCCCCGGGTGGCCACCGGGGTACGGCGCGCCGGCGGGGCCGTACGGGGGCTGAGGGGAGCCGTAGGGAGGCCGGGCCGCTCCGTACGGAGCACCGGGCCGCTGCCCGTCCGCCCCGGCGCCGGGTATGGGCGGCACTCCGGAACCGGCGGGGTCGGGGGCATCAGGAGCACCAGGGGCACCAGGGGCACCAGGGGCACCAGGGGCACCAAGAGGTGCGTACGCCGCCCCGGCCGTACCCGGCGCGGGTGGCGGCGGCGGAACGTCGTACCGGCCGCCCGGAGCCGCCGGCTTGCTCAGCAGGCCGGGGCCGTTCGGGCCGCCGGGGGTGACGGGCTCGCTCGCAGCGTCCGAACCGCTCGCACGGCCGGACCCCTCCGCAACACCCGAAGCACTAGTTCCGCCGGGCCCGTCCACACCTCCCTGAGCGCCCGCCCTATCCGTATCTCCCGAAGCGCTCACCACGTCCGTCGCAGCCGCAGCCACCGCAACACCACCCTCCGCGGCACCGCCCTCCACGGCACCACCCTCCGCAAGCTCGCCCTCCGCGGACGCGGCCTTCACCGGCCCGGTCGGCTGCGCCCCGGACGGCACCGTCGCGCCGACCGCCGCACCAGTTGTCGCGCCGACCGCCGCACCGGCCGCCACGTCTGCCGCCGCACCAGTCATCGCACCTGCCGCCGCGCCGGCCTCCACGCCTACCGAGGCACCTGCCGTAGGCGCGCCCGCCGACGGCGCGGGCAGCGGCCTCCGGTCCTCCGGCGGCGCCCACGGGTCGCGCGGCTCGGGCTGCTGACTGTCGGACATCGACATCCCCACATTCCCCCCACGTTCACGATCCGCCCATGCTAAGACCTGCACCGTTCCGCCAAGACCTGCACCGTTCGGGCCGCCGGTGGCCCGCATACGATGGCCACCGTCCGCAGCACGCCCAGCTCGCCCCTCGACCAGGAGGACCCGTTGTCCGATCTCGACGCCTTCATCGCCGGACTGCCCAAGGCGGAGCTGCACGTCCACCACGTCGGATCGGCGTCCCCCCGCATCGTCGCCGAGCTGGCCGCCCGCCACCCGGACTCCGCGGTCCCCACCGACCCCGAGGCCCTCACCGACTACTTCACCTTCCGCGACTTCGCCCACTTCATCCAGGTCTACCTCTCCGTCGTGGACCTCATCCGCGACGCCACCGACGTCCGGCTGCTGACGTACGAGGTCGCCCGCGACATGGCGCGGCAGAACATCCGCTACGCCGAGCTGACCGTCACCCCGTACAGCTCCACCCGCCGCGGCATCCCCGACGAGGCGTTCGTCGAGGCCATCGAGGACGCGCGCCGGGCGGCGGAGACCGAGCTGGGCGTGGTGCTGCGCTGGTGCTTCGACATCCCCGGCGAGGCCGGGCTGGACGCAGCCGAGGAGACCACGCGGATCGCCTGTGACCTGCGGCCGGAGGGCCTGGTCTCGTTCGGGCTCGGCGGCCCGGAGATCGGTGTGCCGCGCCCGCAGTTCAAGCCGTACTTCGACCGCGCCATCGCCGCGGGCCTGCACTCGGTGCCGCACGCCGGCGAGACCACCGGCCCGCAGACCGTCTGGGACGCGCTCACCGACCTGCGCGCCGAGCGGATCGGTCACGGCACCAGTTCCGTCCAGGACCCGAAGCTGCTGGCCCACCTCGCCGAGCACCGCGTCCCGCTGGAGGTCTGCCCGACCTCGAACATCGCCACCCGCGCCGTGCGCACCCTCGACGAGCACCCGCTGAAGGAGATGGCCGACGCGGGAGTGCTGGTGACGATCAACAGTGACGACCCGCCGATGTTCGGCACGGACCTGTGCCTGGAGTACGGGGTCGCCGCGCGCCTGCTGGACCTCGACGCCGCCGGGGTCGCCGCCCTGGCCAAGAACGCCGTCGAGGCGTCGTTCATGGACGTCTCCGCCAAGACGGCACTGGCTGCGGAGATCGACGGCTACACCGCGGCCTGGCTGCGGTGAGGGCCACGCGCCACGCCCCCGGCCCGGCCCCGGCTCCGCCGCGGGCGCCGTCGGCCCGTCCGGCCGCACCGGCGCCCGCCACCGGCCGCATCGCGGTCATCGGTCACCGCGGTGCCCCGTACGACCACCGCGAGAACACCCTGGCCTCGCTCCGCGCCGCGCTCGAAGCGGGCGCCGACGCGGTCGAGATCGACGTACGGCTGACCGCCGACCGGGTACCGGTCCTCCTGCACGACCCGACGCTGGAACGCCTGTGGGGCCTCGACCGCAGGCTCTCCTCGCTGACGTACGCCCAGGTGGAAGAGGCCACGGCAGGCGGTGTGCCCAAGCTGCGCCACGCCCTCGCCCTCACCTCCTCGTACCCGTCCGCCCGCGCCCTGATCGACCTCCCCGACCCTGCGGCCGCGCAGGCCGCTGTCTCCGAAGTCCACGGGGCCGGCGCCACCGACCGCGCGTACTACTGCGGCGGCGGCCTGTCCATGCTGGCCGTCCGCGCCGCCGACCCGGCCGCCGAACTCGCCCTGTCCTGGTGCCGCACGGCCCCGCCCCGCCCCGAGCTGCTGGCCCGCGTCCGCCCCCGCTGGCTCAACTACCACTTCGGCCTGGTCACCGAGAACCTGGTCGAACGGGCGCACGGCGACGGCTACCTGTTCGCCGCCTGGACCACCGACACGCCCCGCGCCGCGCGCCGCCTCAAGCGCGCGGGCGTCGACGCCGTCACGACCAACCGGGTGTCCGCCGTACGCGCCGCCCTCTGACGCGCTTACCCGTCCCCCGGCTCACCGCCTCACCAACCGCCGCGCCACGCAGTGGGACAGGGCCGTGGCCGCCCCGGCCACGGCCAGCCCGCTCACCGCCCCGCGCGCGTCCATGGGCCTGAGGCGCCCCACACGCCGCAGCCTGCCGCGCGCCCACACCGCATACGGGATGACGATCAGCGGTGAGGTGACCGAGCCGGGGGTGTAACCACGTACGGCCGCGGCCTGCGCGAGGTGCATCAGGCCGTGCAGCCCGAACCCGTCCACCGCCCCCTGGAAGAAGGCCGACCGGCCACCGGCGCGGTGCCCCCGCACCGAGGCAGCGGCCACGACGACCGCCATGGCACCCACCGCGACCGTGAACTCCCGCTGATCGACACCTTCCAGTGCCTTCCAGAGCCGTTCCGGCACCCCGGGAAACCGTTTCCGCAGCTCCGGCAGGCTGCTACGGATCCACCGCGGCCCGAAGACCACCTCTTCCGCATCATGCAACGCCCAGGCGGCGAGCAGTCCGAACGTGACAGCGGGACTCATGCCCTGCGTGATCTCCGACATGACCACCGAGTCTGCCACGCCCCAAACCCGCCTGCTTCCCCGCCACTTACGAACACCCGTGACCCGGCACCCTTGACCTTGTCACGGTGTCAAGCACTCCACTGAGGGACACGCCCACCCGCCCCCGCTCCCTCACCGAGGCCCCCATGCTCACCTACACCGGCTCCGGCCCGTACTGCTACAGCAACTCCCTCGCGATGATGCTCGGCCCCGCCGCCCCGCCGACCGCCGTCATCGAAACCCTCACCGGCTCCCCGTTCGGCGTCCAGCTCATCGGCGGCACCATGCCCCTGTTCGACCCGTACGGCTGGGACCCGGAACGCGGCCTGGACGCTGCCGTGCCGGCGCTCGGCCTGCACTGCACACGCGATGCGGGCGGCACCCAGGACGAGGCACTGGACCGCCTCCGCGCCGCCTGCGCGGAAGGCCCCGTCCTGGCCGGCCCGCTGGAGATGGGCCTGCTCCTGTACCAGCACGGCTCCGGCACCGCGAACGGCGCCGACCACTACGTGGTCGTCCTCGCCGTCGAGAACGACACCGTCCTCCTCCACGACCCGCACGGCCACCCGTACGCCACCCTCCCCGCCCCCGCATTCGCCGCCGCCTGGCGCGCGGAGACGGTGCCGTACACCGAAGACACCTACGTGATGCGCTCCGCCTTCACCCAACAGCGGACCGTCGCCCCGACGGACGCCCTGCGCCAGTCCCTGCCCGGCGCCGTACAGTGGCTGACCGGCCGCGACGACCTGCCGGTCCCGCCGGGAACCCTGGGCGGAGCCGCCGCAGTCGAAACACTCGCCGACCAGGTCGCCAACGGCAACCTGCCCCCCGACACCCGCGAACTGCTCGCTGAATTCGCCGTCCAGGTCGGTGTCAGGCGCCTCCACGACGCAGCGGAGTGCCTGGCCCCCCTGGGCCTGACCGCCCCAGCCGCGCTACTGGCCGAACAGTCCCGCATCCTCGGCAGTCTGCAGTACCCGGTCGTCTCCGGCGACGACCAAGCGCTGGCAGCGGGCTTGCGGCGCCTCGCCCCGATGTACGAGCGACTCCGTACGGCTCTGGCTGAAGCCGCCGCCCAAGGCTCACCCCGCTGAACAGAGCGACGCCCCGGCCCGCTCACAACCCCACAATCCCGTTCCACTCCTTGGCGAACGCCGGACGTTCCTTGGACGTGATGTCGCGGGCGATGGCCAGGCGCTTGCGCAGCGCGCCGTCCGGGAAGACCAGTGGGTCCTCGGCCAGCGCGGCGCGTTCTTCGTCCTTGGCGGAGGCGAGGATGTCGCGGGCGGCCGGGACCGGGCAGACGTAGTTGACCCAGAGGGCCAGTTCGGCGGCGATCTCCGGGCGGTAGTAGAAGTCGATCAGCTGTTCCGCGTTGTGTTTGTGCTCCGCGCGGCCGGGGATCATCAGGCTCTCCGCCCACAGTTCGGCGCCCTCCTGCGGCACCACGAACTCGATGTCCGGGTTGTCCGCCTTGAGCTGGATGACGTCACCCGAGTACGCCTGCGCCGCGAGCACGTCCCCGGAGGCCAGGTCCTTGATGTAGTCGTTGCCGGTGAAGCGCCGGATGTGTTTCCTGTCGACGAGGCGGCGGATGCGTTCCGTCATCCGGTGGAAGTCGGTCTCCGTCCAGCGCGTGATGTCGACGCCGTCGCCCTGCATGAGCATCGCGAAGGACTCGTCCAGCCCGGCCAGCAGTGTCACCCGGCCGCGCAGGTCGTCCTTCCACAGGTCGGCGGTGTGCTGGATCTCCCGGCCGAGCTTCCTGCGGTTGTACGCGATGCCGGTGATGCCCGACTGCCAGGGGACGCTGTGCTTGCGACCGGGGTCGAAGTGCGGGGTGCGCAGCAGCGGGTCGAGGTGGCGTGCGACGTGGGGCTGCCGGGCCCGGTCCATCTCCTGCACCCAGCCGAGGCGTACGAAGCGGCCGCACATCCAGTCGCTGACGACGATCAGGTCGCGGCCGGTCGGCCGGCGGTTCATCAGGGCGGGGCTGATCTTCCCGAAGAACTCGTCGTTGTCGTTGATCTCTTCGGTGTACGTCACCGAGATGCCGGTGTGCCGCTCGAACGCCTCCAGCGTCGGCCGCCGCTGCTTGTCGCGCTCGTCCACGTCGATGTAGAGCGGCCAGTTGGCGAAGGTCAGGCGCCGGTCGCTTGCCGAGCGGTCGGGGACCGCGCGGTCGGCGGGGGCCACGTACGCGGCGGGGACTCCGCATCCGGCCGCCAGCGCGGCCAGCGCCCCGGCCGCTCCCGTGCCGACCGTGCCCCGGAGCAGCGAGCGCCGCGAAAGTTCAGCCATGGCGAGCACTCTCACGTGCCGTGGGCAGCGGCGGCAAGCGACAGAACGTCGCCTGCCGGGGCGCCGCCCACGACGGTGTGCCGGGCGGTGGAGCGCTGTGCGCGGGCCCCGCCGCCCGGCGGCCGTGCCGGTTCAGCCGTCCAGCGACGTCATCACGTGCTTGATGCGCGTGTAGTCCTCGAAGCCGTAGCCCGAGAGGTCCTTGCCGTAACCGGACTTCTTGAACCCGCCGTGCGGCATCTCGGCGACCAGCGGAATGTGGGTGTTGATCCACACGCAGCCGAAGTCCAGCTTCTTCGACATCCGCATGGCCCGGGCGTGGTCCTTGGTCCACACCGAGGACGCCAGCGCGTACTCCACCCCGTTCGACCACTCGACGGCCTGGTCCTCGTCCCGGAAGGACTGGACGGTGATGACCGGGCCGAAGACCTCCTGCTGGACGATCTCGTCGTCCTGCTGGAGGCCGGAGACGACGGTGGGCGCGTAGAAGTAGCCCTTCTCGCCGACCTGGTGGCCGCCCGCCTCGATCTTGGCGTGCGCGGGCAGGCCGTCGATGAAGCGCTTGACCTGCGCCAGCTGGTTGGCGTTGTTCAGCGGCCCGTAGAAGACGTCCTCGTCGTCCACCGCGCCGGTCTTGGTGTCGGCGGCGGCCTTGGCGAGCGCGGTCACGAACTCGTCGTGGATGGACTCGTGGACGAGCACCCGGGTCGCGGCCGTACAGTCCTGGCCCGCGTTGAAGTAACCCGCCTCCGCGATGCCCTCGACCGCCTTGGCGATGTCGGTGTCCTCGAAGACGACGACCGGGGCCTTGCCGCCCAGCTCCAGGTGTACCCGCTTGAGGTCCTTGGACGCGGACTCGGCGACCTGCATGCCGGCCCGTACGGAACCGGTGATCGAGGCCATCGCCGGGGTCTTGTGCTCGACCATCAGACGGCCGGTGTCACGGTCGCCGCAGATGACGTTGAAGACGCCGCGGGAGTGCCCCAGCTCGTCGAGCACACCGCCGATGATCTCGGCGATCAGCACGGTCGAGGCGGGCGTGGTGTCGGAGGGCTTGAGGACGACGGTGTTGCCCGCGGCCAGCGCCGGGGCGAACTTCCACACCGCCATCATCATGGGGTAGTTCCACGGCGCGACCTGCGCGCAGACGCCGACCGGCTCGCGGCGGACGATGGACGTCAGACCGTCCATGTACTCGCCCGCCGCGCGGCCCTCCAGCATCCGGGCGGCACCCGCGAAGAAGCGGATCTGGTCCACCATCGGCGGGATCTCCTCGGAGCGGACGAGCGCGATCGGCTTGCCGCAGTTCTCCGACTCGGCGGCGATCAGTTCCTCGGCCCGCTCCTCGAAGCGGTCGGCGATCTTGAGCAGGACCTTCTGGCGCTCGGCCGGCACCAGGTCGCGCCAGGCGGGGAACGCGGCCTCGGCGGCGGCCATCGCGGCGTCGACGTCCGCGGCCGCGGACAGCGGAGCGGTGGCGTACGCCTCGCCCGTGGACGGGTCGACCACCTCCGTGGTCCGCCCGTCGGCGGCGTCCCGGAACTCCCCGTCGATGTAGTTGCGCAGCCGACGCAGTTCGGTGGTCACGAGCGACCCCTCCTAGTCAGGTGTCCAGTGCTTGAGATGCCCACCCTAGCCAGGAAGTCAACGTTTTCGACATACCCGTAATGGATGAACGACGAAATCAGTGGCGTCGAGATCTGCATACAACTGATTTCATCGAATCGGGGTTGCGGGACTGACGAGGCTCGTGCACAGTGAGGGATGTGGCCACTCGTGACAGAAACGGCACCCAGTCGATCGACTCCGTCTCCCTGGCGATCATCGAGCAGCTCCAGGAGGACGGCCGCCGTCCGTACGCCGCGATCGGCAAGGCCGTCGGCCTGTCCGAGGCGGCGGTGCGGCAACGCGTACAGAAACTGCTCGACCAAGGCGTGATGCAGATCGTCGCCGTCACCGACCCCCTCACGGTCGGCTTCCGGCGGCAGGCGATGGTCGGGATCAACGTCGAAGGTGACCTCGACCCGGTGGCCGACGCCCTGACGGCCATGGAAGAGGTCGAGTACGTCGTCATGACCGCGGGCTCCTTCGATCTCCTCATCGAGATCGTCTGCGAGGACGACGACCATCTCCTGGAAATGATCAACAAGCGGATCCGCACGCTGCCCGGCGTCCGGACGACCGAGAGCTTCGTCTACCTCAAGCTCCGTAAGCAGACCTACACCTGGGGAACCAGATAGCCATGACCGCTGACCTCTCGAAGACGGCCTACGACCACCTGTGGATGCACTTCACCCGCATGTCGTCGTACGAGAACGCCCCCGTGCCGACGATCGTGCGCGGCGAGGGCACGAACATCTACGACGACCAGGGCAAGCGCTACATCGACGGGCTGGCCGGCCTGTTCGTCGTCCAGGCCGGGCACGGCCGCGCCGAACTCGCCGAGACCGCGCTCAAGCAGGCCCAGGAACTCGCCTTCTTCCCCATCTGGTCGTACGCGCACCCCAAGGCCGTCGAACTCGCCGAGCGGCTGGCGCACCACGCGCCGGGCGACCTGAACAAGGTCTTCTTCACCACCGGCGGCGGTGAGGCCGTCGAGACCGCGTGGAAGCTGGCCAAGCAGTACTTCAAGCTCACCGGCAAGCCCACCAAGCACAAGGTCATATCGCGTGCCGTGGCCTACCACGGCACGCCGCAGGGCGCCCTGTCCATCACCGGCCTGCCGGGCCTCAAGGCCCCGTTCGAGCCGCTGGTCCCCGGCGCCCACAAGGTCCCGAACACCAACATCTACCGCGCGCCGCTCTTCGGTGACGACCCGGAGGCGTTCGGCCGCTGGGCCGCCGACCAGATCGAGCAGCAGATCCTCTTCGAGGGCCCGGACACCGTCGCCGCCGTCTTCCTGGAGCCGGTGCAGAACGCGGGCGGCTGCTTCCCGCCCCCGCCCGGCTACTTCCAGCGCGTCCGCGAGATCTGCGACCGGCACGACGTGCTGCTCGTCTCCGACGAGGTCATCTGCGCCTTCGGCCGCCTCGGCACGATGTTCGCCTGCGACAAGTTCGACTACGTGCCCGACATGATCACCTGCGCCAAGGGCATGACCTCGGGCTACTCCCCGATCGGTGCCTGCGTCATCTCCGACCGGCTGGCCGAGCCGTTCTACAAGGGTGACAACACCTTCCTGCACGGCTACACCTTCGGCGGCCACCCGGTCTCCGCCGCCGTCGCCTGCGCCAACCTCGACATCTTCGAGCGCGAGGGCCTCAACCAGCACGTGCTGGACAAGGAGGACGCCTTCTTCTCGACCCTGAAGAAGCTGCACGACCTGCCGATCGTCGGCGACGTCCGCGGCAACGGCTTCTTCTACGGCATCGAACTCGTCAAGGACAAGACCACGAAGGAATCGTTCAACGACGAGGAGACCGAGCGGGTCCTGTACGGCTTCCTCTCCAAGGCCCTGTTCGACAACGGCCTGTACTGCCGTGCCGACGACCGCGGCGACCCGGTGATCCAGCTCGCCCCGCCGCTCATCGCCGACCAGCCGGTCTTCGACGAGATCGAGCAGATTCTGCGCGGCACGCTGACGGAGGCCTGGGCGAAGCTCTGAGACGTACGGGGAAGTGAGCGGGCGGTAAGGAGAGGTACGGAACTGCGGGCGCGGGGCCGGGGATCGGGCGGCAGTGGGCCGCTGCCTCGCCCCGGGCCCGTGGCCTGGATCTCGGCCCTCCAGGCCCGCCGCCCCGTCTTGTCACCTGGCCACCCGGTCACCTTCCGGGGTACGTACGTACAGGCCCGCTCAGCAGGCTCGCGCGCCCGCCCGTGATGCGCGTACGACCAGGAACTCACGGCCCCGCACGCCCTCCGGGCAGGCGCGGCACCCGGACGGGCGCGGGTTCCGGGCGCCGGCCCCCGCCCTCCCCTGCCCGCCCCGCACCTCCCGCGTGCCCCTGCCGCTCCCCCTTCGCCCAGGTTCTTCATATAAGCCGCCATTTGAGTGAACCTGAGCCGTGGTGCGCGGCGAGCGCCGAATACCGAGGGTCGCCACTCCTTACCGTGCCAGTGACCGATACTCTCCATGGTCGTTCACCCGGTTGGGGGAACGATCGGACGCGACGAGCATGAGGTGCGCAGATGGTGGCCCCACCTGACAACGACGTTCTCTGGGCGCGCGGCCTGCACCACACATACGCCGGCTCCCCCGCGCTGGCCGGGGTTTCCGTCGGTGTCCGCGAGGGCGAGATCCTCGCCGTCACCGGGCCGCGCGGCTGCGGCAAGACGACGCTCCTGCGGTGCCTTTCCGGCCAACTTGTCCCGGACAGCGGTGAGATCTGGTTCAACAGTTCACCTGTGCACACGCTCTCCCCGCTCAGCCGTGAACGGCTGCGCCTGGACCGGTTCAGCTGGGTGGACACCGAACCGCACCTCGTCCCCGAGCTGACCGCCTGGGAGAACGCCGCGCTCCCCCTGCTGCTGCGCGGCGTCGGTCACCGCGCCGCCAAACAGACCGCCGGCGAGTGGCTGGACCGGCTGGACGTGGGCCTGTGCGCCCGCCGACGCCCCGGCCGCCTCGACCAGTCGCAGCGCCAGCGCGTCGCCGTCGCCCGCGCCCTGGCCTGCGCGCCGCGCGTCCTGTTCGCCGACGAGCCCACCGCGCCGCTGCACCGCTCCGACGCCGCCCAGGTACTGCGCGCCATCACCACGGCCGCCCGCTCCCACGACATCACGGTCGTCCTCGCCACCCACGAGCCCGAGGCCGACACCCTCGCGGACCGCAGCGTGGCACTCCTCGACGGCCGCCGCGTCGGCCCCAAGGCCCCCGCCCCCGAGAAGGAAAGCAGGGCAGAGTGCTCGCTCTCCGTCTGACCCGTGGGGCCCATCCCCTCGTCCTGTTCCGCCGTCTGCTCGTGGCCGCCGCCGCGGGCACCGGCTTCCTCCTCCTGGCCGTCCTCGGCCACGCCGCCGCCCACCCGGCGTCGGCCACGGACGCCTTCGTACGTCTCCTCTGGTGCGCCGTGCCGGTCGCGGCCACCACCCAGCTCGCCGTGTCCGCGGCCCGTACCGACCCCGCGTCCCGCCCGCAACGGGGCATGTCGGCCGCCGGGCTGGGCCCTGCCCGGCTGACCCTGATCGCCGCCGCCTCCACCGCCGTCTCCTGCGTCCTGGGCAGTCTCCTCGCGCTGCTCGTCTTCCTGGCGCTGCGCGGCGACCTGGTCGGCGCGGCCGCCGCCGATTCCGCCACCCAGCTCCTCGGCGCGGGTCACGCCCTCCCGCCGGCCGGTGCGCTGTTGCTGCTCGCCGTCGTCCCCGTGACGGCGTCGGGCGCGACCGCCGTCGCCCTGCGCCCCCGTCTGCGCCCCCGCAAGGACACTCGCGGTGGCCGGCGCGGCCCCCGGGTGGCCACCGGAACCGGCGAGCCGCTGACGGCCATGGACACCAACAGCTCGCGTTCCGCCGTACCCGCCGCGCTCCCGTGGGGGATCACGCTGACGGCGGCCGGCCTCGCCCTGGAGACCTACGTCAGCCGGGGCTCCGAGGACGCCGGCGCGCTCCTCCCGTTGCCCGAGCGCCTCGTCGGCAGCCCGCCGGGGGTGCTGGCGGGCTGGGCACTGTCCACCCTCGGCCTGGTCCTGGCAGGTCCCGGCCTCACGCAGTTGTCCGGCCGGCTGCTGGCGGCCGGCCGTCCGGGTGCCGTGCGCCTCCTCGCGGGCCGCGTCCTCCAGGAGGAGGCCCGGCGCATCGGCCGTCCGCTCGGCGTGCTCTGCGCGGTCGCCTCCGGTACGTATGCGGCGGCGAAGGTGTACGAAGCCGCCCCCGCCCGGCCGCTCGGGCCCCTCACCGGGCTGGGCGCGGCCCTCGTCCTGGCCTGCGTCACCGCGAGCGCCCTCACCGCGGCCCTGGAGGCCCGCTGGGCCCGTACGCACACCACCGCCGCCCTCCGCCGTCTCGGTACGCCCCGCTCGCTCCTCCACCGCGCCGCCGCCCTCCGCGTCCTGGCCCTCCTTGTCGTCCTGACCCCCTTGACCTGGGTCATCGCCGAACTCGCCGCTCTTCCGCTCCTCCCCTGACCCCGCCCCTCCCCTGCCCCCGCACCACGCGGCCCGCCCCGTCGGCGCCGCCCACGCACCACGCGGCCCGCCCCCGCCGTGGCCGCCCTCGCCGCCGGGCCCCGGTGCCTCCCGCCTACGATGACGGGCGTGCAGCCGAACTCCGATCCCCCCGCGTCCCCCGCCCCCCATCGCCCCGTCGAGCGGCCGCAACACCCCGGCAGCGACCGCGAGATCGAGACGCTCGCCGCGTTCGACCGGGTGCTGGCCTCGGGCAGCCTGCGCGGTTACCGGGTCCAGTCCGTCGACCTGACCGGCCGCACCTCCGCCCTGCTCGGCACGCCGGTCTCCGACACCGTCTTCCTCGGCTGCCGGATGGAACCGGAGGCCGCCGTCGGCGTACGGGCGGCCGGCGCCCTGGTCTTCCCGCCGATACCGGGCCTGCCGTTCGACCCGTACCGCGGCAGCCTCTACTCGCCCGGCGAACTCTTCGAAGACCTCGCCACGGACGCCGGCTACCCGGCGACCCCGGACGCGCGGGCCTACGCCTGGTACCAGCGCACCATGTCGGACGGCGACATCTTCGCCTCGATGCTGCGCAGCATCCACGACGACGCCGTCTCGGACGCACTGGACGAGCACCTCTCCGGCGCCCGTGTCGTCGGCATCATGGGCGGGCACGCGCTGGAGCGCGGTTCCGACGCGTACGAAGGCGCGGCCCGGCTGGGGCGCCGGCTGGCCCGGTCCGGCCTGACGGTCGCCACGGGCGGCGGTCCGGGCGCGATGGAGGCCGCGAACCTCGGCGCCTACGCGGCGCCCTTCGACGACACCATGCTGGACGAGAGCCTCGCGCTGCTCGCCAAGGTGCCGCAGTTCGGCCCCTCGGTGACGGACTGGGCGCGGGCCGCCTTCGAGGTGCGCGGCCGCTGGCCGGGCGGCGGCGACTCGGTCGGCATCCCGACCTGGTTCTACGGGCACGAACCGCCGAACGCGTTCGCGTCCCGCGTCGCCAAGTACTTCGTCAACGCGGTCCGTGAGGACGGCCTGCTGGCCCGTTCCAACGCCGGGGTGGTCTTCCTGCCCGGCGCGGCGGGCACCGTGCAGGAGATCTTCGACAACGCGACCCCGAACTACTACGGCTCGCGGGGTGAGCCGACCCCGATGGTGCTCGTCGACCGCGCCCACTGGACCGAGAAGCTGCCCGCCTGGCCGCTGCTGCGGGCGCTCGCCGCGGAGCGTGCCATGTCCGACAAGATCGCTCTGGTCGACTCGGTGGAAGAGGCTCCGGAAGCGCTGGCCCGCCTCGGCGGAGCCTCGGATTCCGGTTCCAGGGCATCTGCTTGACCGTCCGAGGCAACTCACGCCCCCGAAACCACGTCTCGCTAGTCAGGTAATGCACAGGTAAAACCAGGCAGTGCGCGAAACGGAGTTCTTGGTGCTCATCGGTCTTCTGACGGCGGTGGCGGCCTCGGCCTGCTACGGCACGGGGTCGGTCCTGCAAGCGGTGGGATCGCGCAAGTCCGCGCGCCGGGAGGCGGCCGCCGCGTCCACCACCGGCGTCACCGCACACGGCGGTCCCAGCCTCTCCTCCACCGCCAAGGCCGCCGTGACGTGGGAGTTCATGGTCGGCACGGTGCTGGACTTCGTGGGGTTCGGGCTCGGCGCGCTGGCCGCCCGGATGCTGCCGCTGTTCCTCTCGCAGACCGTCATCAGCGCCAACCTCGTGATCACCGCCGTACTCAGCATCAAGCTGCTCGGCATCCGGCTGAACCCGCGCGAGTGGGTCTCCATCGGCGTGGTCTGCTCGGCGCTGGTCCTGCTCGCCACCGCGGCCGGGCCGGAGGGCGGCGGGGACGCCTCGACGACCACCCACTGGTGGCTGCTGATCGCCTCGGTGGCGCTGATGGGCGGCGGCACGCTGGCCGTCCGGCTGCTCGGCAGCCGCGCCGCGATCCTCGCCGGTCTGCTGTCCGGTCTGGGCTTCGGCGCGCTCGGTGTCGGCGTACGGGTACTGAACGGCGTCGACCCGTTCAACCTGCCCACGCTCCTGGCCGACCCGGCGCTCTACGCGATTCTGGTCGCCGGTATCGGCGGCATGTACCTGCACACGGTGGCCCTCCAGATCGGTTCGGTCAACGGCGCCACGGCGGCGCTGGTGGTGGGCGAGACGGTGGTGCCGGGCATCCTCGGGGTGCTGTGGCTCGGTGACTCCTCCCGGCCGGGCTTCGCCTGGATGGCGGTGCTCGGCTTCCTCGTGGCGGTGGCCGGCGCCGTCGCGGTCGCCTGGTTCGGGGAGCCGGAGGGCGGCGACGCGACCGGGCCGGCAGCCGGACCGACGGCCGGATCGGCATCCGTACCGGCTCCCGCGGCGGAGGCGAAGACGCCGGACGGGCCGCCGGCCGAGAGCGACGCCCGGACCACGGCCGGCAGCCGCACCAGTTCCCCGTGACACGGGCGTGCGTCCCTGAGGTGGGCGTCCCTCAGCGGTCGAGGACCACGACATCCTCGGCCGCGAAGGTGACGCCCACCGACTCGCCGTCCTGCGGAGCGTCCCGCAGCGCGCAAGCGGCCTCCATCTGCGGCCCGGTGTCCGGCTGAAGAAGCAGGGCGACATGGGTACCGCGGAAGGTGCGGGCCGCTACCCTGCACGGCAATCCGTCCGCGGCAGCCGTGATCCTCACCCCGGCCGGGCGCACCAGCAGGCGGCACGGACCGTCCAATGTGCCGTCCGGTACCGGGACCTTGCCCCACGGGGTGCCGGCGGATCCGCCCCGTACGGTCGCCTCCACCACGTTGTCGAAGCCCAGGAAGCGGGCGACGAACTCGGTGGCGGGACGCTGCCAGACCTCCAGGGGGGTGCCGCTCTGCGCGATCCGTCCGTCCTGCATGACCACCACGCGGTCGGCCAGCGCGAAGGCTTCCCCCTGGTCGTGCGTCACGGCCAGCACGGTCGTACCCAGCTCGCCGAAGACCCTCCGCAGTTCGACGACCAGCCGCTCCCGCAGGCCGCGGTCGAGCTGGCCGAGCGGCTCGTCCAGCATCAGCAGCCGTGGCCTCGGTGCGAGGGCGCGGGCCAGCGCGACCCGCTGTTGTTCGCCGCCGGACAGCGCCGCCACGGCGCGCCGCTGGGCGCCCGGCAGGCCGACCAGGTCCAGGAGCCCGGCAACCGTACGCTCCTGTTCGGCACGTGACGCGCCGCGCATGCGCAGGCCGAAGGCCACGTTCCCGCCGACGTCGCGCTGCGGGAAGAGCTGGTGGTCCTGGAACATCAGCCCGACGCCGCGGCGGTGTGTGGGCACGCCCGACTGGTCCCGTCCTTCCAGGAAGACACGCCCGGCGTCGGCGGCCTGCAGTCCCGCCACGACCCGCAGGAGCGTGGATTTACCGCTCCCGCTGGGCCCCAGTACGCAGACGATCTCCCGCGCGGCGACGCTCAGGCCGACCGCGTCCAGCGCCGGCGGCTGCCCGGGACGGAAGCGGACGGTGACGTCGTCCAGCCGCAGCAGCGCCTGGTCCGGCGTATCGGCGTGTTCCGCCATCTAGAATTCTCCGGCCTGGTCGGTACGGATGCGCTCCAGCGCCAGCAGCGCGCCCGCGCACACCACCATCAAGATCGTGGACAGTGCCATGGCCTGTCCGTAGTTGAGTTCTCCGGCGCGTCCCAGCAGCCGTGCGACGGCCACCGGCAGCGTCGGGTTGTCCGGCCGCGCGATGAAGACCGTCGCGCCGAACTCGCCCAGCGACACGGCGAAGGCGAAACCCGCGGCGACCAGCAGGGCCCGCCGCACCAGCGGCAGGTCGACCTCGCGCCACACCCGCCACGGCGAGGCTCCCAGCACCGCCGCGGCCTCCCGCAGCCGCTCGTCCACCGCGCGCAGCACGGGCAGCATGGTCCGTACGACGAACGGCACGCCGACCAGGGCCTGGGCCAGCGGCACCAGCCACCACGACGACCGCAGATCGAGCGGCGGCTCATCAAGAGTGATCAGAAAGCCAAACCCGACGGTCACGGCCGAAACCCCGAGCGGCAGCATCAGCAACGCGTCGAACCCGCGCACCAGCCTGCCGCCCCGCTTCGTCAGCGCGGCCGCGGCCAGCCCGCCCACCACCAGGGCGATCAGTGTGGCGGCAGCCCCGTACGCGAGCGAGTTCCACAAGGCGTTCAAGGGGGCGACGGCGAAAGTGCTGTCCATGGAGGCAGCGGACTGCAACGCCCGGTAGAACGCGAACCCGTAGCCGTCCGGCCCGGCGAAGGACCGCTCGATCAGCACCGCCAGCGGCACCACCAGCAGCAGCACGATCACGACGAACGTCCCCCACAGCAGCGCCCACTGGCCGGCGCCGCGCGGCCGCCGTACCGTCTGCGCCGGGTCGACGAGCGTGAGGGTGGCCTCCCGCCGCCGTACGGTCCAGGCGTGCAGGCCCAGCAGTGCCAGTACGGCGGCGAACTGGAGCAAGGTGAGGACGGCAGCGGTCGGCAGGTCCAGGAAGTCGGCGGTCTGCCGGTAGATCTCCACCTCCAGGGTGGAGAACGTCGGTCCTCCCAGGATCTGCACCACACCGAAGGAGGTGAAGGTGAAGAGGAAGACCATCAGTGCGGCGGCCGCGACGGCCGGGCCCAGTGCGGGCAGCGTCACCCGCCGCCAGGCGCCCCAACGGGACGCCCCGAGCACCCGGGCCGCTTCCTCCTGCCGCGGGTCGAGCTGCCCCCAGAGGCCGGACACGGTCCGTACGACCACGGCGTAGTTGAAGAAGACGTGCGCCAGCAGGATCGCCCACACCGACGTGTCCAGCCGTACGCCCCACAGGTCGTCCAGCACCCCGCCGCGCCCGACCAGCGCCAGGAACGCCGACCCCACCACCACCGTGGGCAGGACGAACGGCACCGCGACCACGGACCGCAGCAGCTTCTTCCCGGGGAATTCGAAGCGCGCGAAGACATACGCGCCGGGGAGCGCGATCAGCAGCGTGAGCCCGGTCGAGGCCGCCGCCTGCCAGACGGTGAACCACAGGACGTGCAGGACGTCCGGGTCGCAGAGCACGTCCACGGCCCGGCTCAGCTGCCACTGTCCGCCGTCCTTCAGCCCGCGCCCGACGATCGCGGCGACCGGGTAGGCGAAGAACAGCGCGAAGAAGGCGAGCGGCAGCGCCATCAGGGCCAGCCGGGTGGCCGTTTCCCGTGAGCGGCGCGCCCGCCCCTCCTTGCCGGTTACTTCAGAACGAGCGAGGACCACTGCTTGATCCACTGTTCGCGGTTCTTGGTGATCGCCTCCGGAGCCACCGTCTCCGGCTTGTCGATCTTCTGGCCGTACTTGGTGAACAGCTCCGGCACCTTCGCGTCCTGACGCGCCGGGTTGACGAACATCTGGAGCGGCACGTCCTCCTGGAACTTCTTGCTCAGCAGGAAGTCCAGCAGCGCCTTGCCGCCCTTGTCGTTCTTGGCGCCCTTGAGCAGGCCCGCGAACTCGACCTGCCGGAAGCAGGTGCCGGCCGCGACGCCGGTGGGCGCCTCCTTCGGCTCCGGCTTCTTGCCCAGCACCTCCACCGGCGGGCTCGACGCGTACGAGACCACCAGGGGCTTGTCGCCCTTGCCCTTACCGGCCGCCGAGCCCGAGAAGCGCTCGTTGTACGCCTGCTCCCAGCCGTCCACGACCTCGACGCCGTTGGCCTTGAGCTGCTTCCAGTAGTCCTGCCAGCCGGATTCGCCGTATTTGGCGATGGTGCCGAGCTGGAAGGCGAGCCCCGGCGACGACGTGGCGGAGTTCTCGGTGACCAGCAGCCCCTTGTACTCGGGCTTGAGCAGGTCGTCGAAGGTCTTCGGCGGCGCGATCTTGTGCTCGGCGAAGTACGCCCGGTCGTAGTTGACGCAGGTGTCGCCGTAGTCGACGGGCGTCACCCGGTGCTCCGCCTTGTCGAGCTGAAGCTCCTCGGGCACGCTCGCCAGCCCCTTGGCCTGGTACGGGCTGAAGATCCCTTCCTTCAGCCCGCGCGACAGCAGGGTGTTGTCGATACCGAAGAAGACATCACCCTGCGGGTTGCCCTTGGACAGGATCGCCTGGTTGACGGCCTTGCCCGCGTCCCCGCCCTTGAGCACGTCGACCTTGTAGCCGGTCTGCTCGGTGAACTCCGCCAGTACGGACTTCGAGACGTTGAAGGAGTCATGACTGACCAGCGTGACGGTCTTCGGATCCTTGCCGCCGCTGCCGCTGCCGCCCGAGCCGCACGCGGCGAGCGCCGTCATGCCGGCCGCGACGGCCAGCGCCGTGACGGTGATCCTTCTGGTGGTGCTCACTGAATTCCTCCTGGCTGGCCAGGAAGAGACGCGGCCCCGCCCGGCGCTTCGCGAAGAAGGCCGGACGGGGCGCAACAGCATGAGTGACGACCGAACTTCCTACCCGGAATGACCCGGGCGAGGTTCAAGGGTCTGCGGCACCTCGGTGTCCGTGACGCCAGGTCCTTCCGGCCTGGATCCGTGACACTGCCGCACTCTCAGCGCTGTGGCGCTCCCCTGTCGGAATGTGCATTTGTTCGATCACACGGTACCAGCGGGCGGTCAGCGCTCCGAGGCGGCGAGCTGCCCGCAGGCGCCGTCGATCTCCTGCCCGCGCGTGTCGCGGACGGTCACCGGCACGCCGTGCGCTGCGATGGCCTCGACGAACGCCTTCTCGTCCTCGGGACGGGACGCGGTCCACTTCGAGCCGGGCGTCGGGTTCAGCGGAATGAGGTTGACATGGACGCGCTTACCCTTGAGCAGCCGCCCCAGCAGGTCACCCCGCCAGGCCTGGTCGTTGATGTCCCGGATCAGCGCGTACTCGATCGAGATCCGCCGCCCGGACTTCTCCGCGTACTCCCAGGCGGCGTCCAGCACCTCACGCACCTTCCAGCGCGTGTTGACCGGTACGAGCGTGTCGCGCAGCTCGTCGTCCGGCGCGTGCAACGACACCGCGAGCCGGCACTTCAGGCCCTCGTCCGCGAACCGCAGCATCGCCGGGACCAGACCGACCGTGGACACCGTGATGCCCCGCTGGGACAGGCCCACCCCGTCGGGCTCGGGGTCGGTCAGCCGCCGGATCGCGCCCACGACCCGCTTGTAGTTCGCCAGCGGCTCGCCCATCCCCATGAAGACGATGTTGGACAGCCGGGCCGGCCCGCCCGGCACCTCACCGTCACGCAGCGCACGCATACCGTCGACGATCTGATGAACGATCTCGGCGGTGGAGAGGTTCCGGTCCAGCCCGGCCTGCCCCGTCGCGCAGAACGGACAGTTCATGCCGCACCCGGCCTGCGACGAGATGCACATCGTCACCCGGTCCGGGTAGCGCATCAGGACGGACTCCACGAGCGTCCCGTCGTGCAGCTTCCACAGCGTCTTGCGGGTGGTGTCGTCGTCGCACGAGATGTGCCGCACCACACTCATCAGCTCGGGCAGCAGCTCCGACGCCAGCTTCTCCCGCGCCGCGGCCGGGATGTCCGTCCACTCCGCCGGGTCGTGCGCGTACCGCGCGAAGTAGTGCTGCGACAGCTGCTTGGCACGGAACGGCTTCTCACCGGCCGCGGCCACGGCTTCGCGCCGCTCGGCGGGGGTGAGATCGGCAAGGTGCCGCGGGGGCTTCTTGGCCCCACGCGGCGCGACGAAAGTGAGTTCTCCGGGCTTAGGCATGGTTCTTCCAGTGTCGCAGACGTACGAAGTGACGATCGCCGACGCGGTCCGAGGGCGTTCTCGATGTGCGTAGGGCCCGCCACACGGAGTGGCGGGCCCTACGACCACGTACGGAAACCCGCAGGTCAGCCCGAGCCGACGAAGACCACGTACAGCAGCCAGACGATCGGGGCGGTCGGCAGGAGGGAGTCCAGACGGTCCATGATGCCGCCGTGGCCGGGCAGCAGGGTGCCCATGTCCTTGATGCCGAGGTCCCGCTTGATCATGGACTCGCCGAGGTCGCCGAGGGTCGCGCTGGCCGCGACGGCGATGCCCAGGAGCAGGCCCTGCCACCAGGCGCCGTCGGTGATGATCAGCTCCATGCACAGCGCGCCCGCGACCATGGCGAACAGCACCGCGCCGAACAGGCCCTCGCGGGTCTTGCCGGGGCTGATGCGCGGGGCGAGCTTGTTCTTGCCGAAGCGCCAGCCGACCGCGTACGCGCCCGTGTCGCTGACGACGGTCAGCAGCAGGAACGTCAGGACGCGCTGCGGTCCGTCGTCGGCGGCCAGCATCATCGCCACGAACGTCGCCAGGAACGGCACGTAGAACGCCGCGAAGACGCCTGCCGTGACGTCCCTGAGGTAGTTCTCGGGGGCCTCCGTCATGCGCCACACGAGGGCGGCGAGCGCGGTGAGCGCCATCGCCACCCACGCGCCCTCGGCGCCGCGTACGTAGCCGGCGACCACCATCGCCGTACCGCCGAGCGCGAGCGGCACCAGGGGCACCTTGATGTCCTTGCGCTCCGCCAGCCGTGAGGTCAGTTCCCACAGGCCCACGACCACCGCGATGACTATCACGCCCACGAACAGCGGCTTGTAGACGAAGAGCGAGAAGAGGATGACCGCGCCGAGGCCGACGCCGACCCCTATGGCGGCCCGGAGGTTGCGTCCCGCGCTCTTCTTCTGCGGCTTGGGGGGTTGCGGTGAGCTGTCGGGCCCCGGCATGGAGGTGGGCATGGGCTCCTGCGGCTGTTCGTCGCGGAACAGGGGGCCGCTCGGCCGAGCGGCCCCCAGGTCGTCCCGGTGGTCCCGGTCGTCGTCCAGAGGATTCCGGTCGTCGTCCTGGTGTCCGCCTGTGTCGGGCACGATGGGCATGGGGCGAGTCTGCGCCGCCGCGCCCCAGTCGTGCGCGGGACCCGCCGTACCGACGGGTCCCTGGTCGGGTGGTCCCCATTGACCGGCTCGGCCGACGCCAGGCGGGGCCCCCCAGGATGACTCGTTCATCAGACCTCGAGGAGCTCGGATTCCTTGTGCTTGAGGAGCTCGTCCACCTGCGCGACGTACTTCGCGGTGGTGTCGTCGAGCTCCTTCTCCGCCCGGCGCACCTCGTCCTCGCCGGACTCCTTGTCCTTGACGAGCTTGTCGAGGTTTTCCTTGGCCTTGCGCCGGATGCTGCGGATCGAGATCTTTGAGTCCTCGGCCTTGTTCTTGGCGACCTTGATGAACTCCCGGCGGCGCTCCTCGGTGAGCTCCGGGAAGTTCACACGAATGATGTTGCCGTCGTTGCTCGGGTTGACGCCCAGGTCGGAGTCCCGGATGGCCTGCTCGATGTTGCGCAGCGCGCTCTTGTCGAACGGGGTCACCACGGCCATCCGCGGTTCGGGAACCGAGAACGACGCCAGCTGGTTGATCGGCGTCATGGCACCGTAGTAGTCCGCCACGATCTTGTTGAACATCGCCGGGTGCGCACGCCCGGTGCGAATCGCGGCGAAGTCCTCCTTGGCGACCACGACGGCCTTCTCCATCTTCTCCTCGGCCTCGAGGAGGATCTCTTCGATCACCACTTGCTCCTGGTCTTTTCGGTAAGAAGCAGAGCCTCGCCCCTGCCGCGCGTCTTCTCCTGCACGGTGTCCGACCGGCAGGCCATTGTCCATCCCCGTGCCGAGGTCATCCACGGTCCGGGGTTGCCGCCCGTACGGAGCCCTGCCCGTACGGCACTACGGCAGTTGGGGCCGTCAGGCCCGGGTGCCCTGATCGCTGACGAGCGTGCCGATCTTCTCACCCTTCACCGCACGCGCGATGTTGCCCTCGGCGAGCAGCTCGAAGACGAGGATCGGAAGCTTGTTGTCACGGCAGAGCGTGATGGCGGTGGCGTCGGCGACCTTGAGGTCGCGGGTGATGACCTCGCCGTACTCCAGAGCGTCGAACTTCACCGCGTCCGGGAACTTCTTGGGGTCGGCGTCGTAGACCCCGTCCACCCCGTTCTTGCCCATCAGCATGGCCTCGGCGCCGACCTCCAGGGCGCGCTGCGCCGCGGTGGTGTCGGTGGAGAAGTACGGCATGCCCATGCCCGCCCCGAAGATGACCACGCGGCCCTTCTCCATGTGGCGGACGGCGCGCAGCGGAATGTACGGCTCCGCGACCTGCCCCATGGTGATGGCGGTCTGCACGCGGCAGTCGATGCCCTCCTTCTCCAGGAAGTCCTGGAGGGCCAGGCAGTTCATGACCGTACCGAGCATGCCCATGTAGTCCGAGCGGGCGCGGTCCATGCCGCGCTGCTGCAGTTCGGCGCCGCGGAAGAAGTTGCCGCCGCCGATCACGATGGCGATCTCGTAACCGTCGCGGACCACGGCTGCGATCTCGCGGGCGATGGCGTGCACGACATCGGGGTCGACACCCAGTCCGCCGCCGCCGGCGAACGCTTCGCCCGACAGCTTCAGCAGGAAGCGTCCCTTCCCGTCACTGTCGGCTTTGTGGGCTGTGTCCGCGCCGTCGGCACCCTGATTCATCACGCTCTCCTCGTGCACATACGAAGAAGGCCATTGCCGGGGGTCTGGTGCAGATCCCTGTACGGCAATGGCCTCCTCGTCACATCTGCGGCCGGCCGGTATGCGGCCGACTGCGTACGACCCTAGCGGGGCCGCAGGTCATTCGCTGGCCTTGGCGACAAGGCCCACGGCTTGGCTCAGGCGCCGACGCGGATGCGCGCGAAGCGCTTCAGCGAGACACCGGCCTCGTTCAGGACCTTCTCGACGGACTTCTTGTTGTCCTTCGCGAAGGGCTGCGCGAGCAGCGTGTTCTCCTTGAAGAAGCCGTTGACGCGACCCTCGACGATCTTCGGGAGGGCGGCCTCGGGCTTGCCCTCCTCACGAGAGGTGGCCTCGGCGACGCGACGCTCGTTCTCGACGACGTCGGCCGGAACGTCCTCACGGGTGAGGTACTTCGGCGCGAACGCGGCGATGTGCTGCGCGACGTCCTTGGCGGTCTCGGCGTTCTCCTTGTCCAGCTCGACCAGGACGCCGACCTGCGGCGGGAGGTCGGGCATGGTGCGGTGCATGTAAGCGGCCACGTAGCCGCCGGAGAACTGCGCGAAGCGGTCCAGGACGATCTTCTCGCCGAGCGTGGCGTTGGCCTCGTCGACGTACGCCTGGACGGTCTTGCCGGCCTCGATCTCGGAGGCGAGCAGCGTCTCCAGGTCGGCCGGGGAGGTGGCGGCGACGTGCGCGGCGAGCGCGTTGGCGACGGCCAGGAACTTCTCGCCCTTGGCGACGAAGTCCGTCTCGCACTTCAGCTCGAGCAGGACACCGGAGGTCTTGTCCTCGGAGATGAGGGAGACGACGGCGCCGTTCTCGGCCGAACGGCTCTCGCGCTTGGCGACGCCCTTCTGGCCCTTGACGCGGAGGATCTCCACGGCCTTGTCGACGCTGCCCTCGGCCTCGTCCAGGGCCTTCTTGCAGTCCATCATGCCGGCGCCGGTCAGCTCACGGAGCTTCTTGACGTCCGCGGCGGTGTAGTTCGCCATGGTCTGTGAATCTCTTCTCGAAATCTCGACAGTCGAAAGATCTACGGGTGGACGGCGGGGGCGGCGCTCGTGGCGCCCTCCCCCGCCGTCGTCAACCGATGGTGCGGCGTCAGGCCTGCTCGGCGTCCGCGGCCGGCTTCTCGGCCTCGGCGGCGGGGGCCTCGGCGGCCGGGGCCTCGGCGGGCTTGTCCTCGGCCTTGGCCTCGTCGGCCTTGGCGTCGTCGGCCTTCTTCTCGCCCTCGAGCAGGTCGCGCTCCCACTCGGCGAGCGGCTCGCCGGCCTTCTCGCCCGGCTTCTGGTCGCCGGTGGCGACGCCGGAGCGGGCGATGAGGCCCTCGGCGACGGCGTCGGCGATCACGCGGGTGAGCAGGGTGACGGAGCGGATCGCGTCGTCGTTACCCGGGATCTTGTAGTCGACCTCGTCCGGGTCGCAGTTCGTGTCGAGGATCGCCACGACCGGGATGTTGAGCTTGCGCGCCTCGCCGACGGCGATGTGCTCCTTCTTGGTGTCCACGATCCAGACGGCGCTGGGCACCTTCTGCATCTCGCGGATACCGCCGAGGGTCTTCTCCAGCTTGGCCTTCTCGCGGGAGAGAACCAGCAGCTCCTTCTTGGTGAGGCCGGAGGCGGCCACATCCTCGAAGTCGATCTGCTCGAGCTCCTTCAGGCGCTGCAGGCGCTTGTAGACGGTCGAGAAGTTGGTCAGCATGCCGCCGAGCCAGCGCTGGTTCACGTAGGGCATGCCCACGCGGGTCGCCTGCTCGGCAATGGCCTCCTGGGCCTGCTTCTTGGTGCCGACGAACATCACCGAGCCGCCGTGGGCGACGGTCTCCTTGACGAACTCGTAGGCGCGGTCGATGTACGACAGCGACTGGAGCAGGTCGATGATGTAGATGCCGTTGCGCTCCGTGAAGATGAAGCGCTTCATCTTCGGGTTCCAACGGCGGGTCTGGTGCCCGAAGTGGACGCCGCTCTCCAGCAGCTCCCGCATCGTGACGACGGCCATGGCCGTACTCCTCGTGTTACTCGGTTCCACTGCGGCCGGGCGGCCGCGGTGCCTGACGCCCCGGCGCGCTCTGCCGGGGAAGGAACCTTGCGGGGCCTTCCGAGGACCGAGGGGCGCGTCCACCGTGCTGCCCGAATGGGGAATGTTGCGCTGGTGGCGGGGCGTGCGAAGTCGACCCGGTGACCCGGATCGCCACAAGAAGTGTACGGGACCGCCGAAGGGACGGGCGACACGCTCCTTTCGGCCAGGGGGTGGGGGTGGGTGGGGATGTGGTCGGGGGGTGGGATGGGGAGGCAGGCGAGAGCGAGGCGGGAGGGGCGGTCGGGGGCGGGGTGGGGAGGCAGGCGGGGGCGAGGTGGGAGGGGCGGGCTACGGGCCTACCCGGCTCTTCGGGCGCTACGGCTTCACGGCTTTACGGCCTCCCGGTCTCCTGATCTCCCGGTCCCCGGTCCCCGGCTTTTCGCTTTACGGACTCCTGATGTGATGCGCCCCCTCCCTGGCGCGCCCCTGATGCCTGCCTAGAGCTGAGCTTTGGCGCCTTGGGGGGTGTCCTCAGGCGGGGGGCGCGCTCCGGAGACGGGGGCGCGCTCCGGGCAGGGCCCGAGGTATCGCACGGGTGACGAAGTTGCACACAACCCGTCGGTAGTCCACCGATCCAGCTCAAGATCCCCAAGCTGCGGCCGATCGAGGCACCGTCGTGACATGCGACAACGAACCGTTTTCGAGGCCGTACGCGCCGCAGTCACCCGACAACCGGCGCAAGCCGTACCCACCGTGCCCACTACCGGCACGCGTCCCCCATGGGTCCCGCCTGGTCCCAGCCACTCGCCGGCCCCCATCGACTCCAGCTCCAGACGGGTGGCGTACGCCCGGCGCACCGCTCCCCCAGCCACCCGCCTCCTGGCCCTGTGCGCAGCGGGCACCGCATCGGCCGTACTGTCGGCCGGAGCCGCCACGCCTGGGGCCACCACAGCTGGGGCCACCACGCCTGGGGCCACCACAGCTGGAGTGGCATTCGCCCATGCCGTTCCCCCCGCCCCCAAGGAGCCTGCGGGATTACCGGAACACCGCCCGCCACCTACCCACCCGATCGCCGCTGACCGTAACCGCCCCGCACGGCCGACTGCCGGCGAGCGAGCTTGGCCTGTCACTGGCGCGGCCGGCGCGCGGCCCACCGTCGCGCGCGGCTGGGAGCCCCCACCCGCCCCCTGGGCGCCCGGCCATCGGGGGGTGGACCTCCTCGCGGCCGAGGACGCGACGGTACGGGCCGCCGCCCCTGGACGCGTGCTCTTCGCCGGCAAGGTGGCGGGCCGAGGTGTCCTGTCGATCGAAGTCTCAGGGTCCGGCCGCCCGCCACTACGCACCACGTACGGACCGGTCCACCCGACCGTCCGGAAGGGTGACGACGTCACCGCAGGCCAGACAGTTGCCAAGCTCGGCCCGGGCCCGTTCCACTGCTCCACCCCATGCCTGCACTGGGGCCTGCTCCGCGACAAGACCTACCTGGACCCGCTGTCCCTGCTCCCCGCATCAATGCTGAACCCCGGCCCTTCGCGGCTCCTCCCGGTCATCAACGTGCCCGAGCCGAGCCGAGCGGCGCCCCAGGGCGCCGCGATCCCCCACGCTCGCGTCAACTCCGACGTACGAGGTCCCCCGATACAGGCCGCACGCGGAAGCGAAACCCGCCGACCAGCCTTACTCGGTCTTCGCGCTCACCCGTGCGACAGCGCCGGTCCCCACACCCCACACCACCATCCCCACACCCCACCTCATGAAGGGAGGACCGGTCGACCGATCAGCCTCTTACTCCACCCAGGACCATGGCGACCGCAGCCTCCGTGATCTGCGTCGGCTCTTCCGCGGCCCCGAGCTCGATGCGGCGGACAGCGGCGTCGACGACCCCCTGAAGCAGCATGGCGGCGAGACGCGGCTGCTCGTGACCGAGACCGGCCAAGGCCTCCACGATCATCGCGATCAGTCCACCGTGCGCGGCACGGATCTTCTCCCGCGCGCCGGCGTCCAGCTCACCTGCCGAGATCGCGACGACGGCCCGGTGACGGCGGTCGCCGACCAACGCGAGCTGTTGCCGCACATACGCCTCGATCTTGGCCTCGGGTGTCTCGACCCGCTCCATCGCCGCCTCGACCTCAGCCGCCCATACGGGGAAGTCGACGGCGCAGAGCTCTTCGACGACAGCCGCGCGGGAACGGAAGTACTCGTAGACGGAGGAGCGCGCGAGACCCGTTCGCTCAGCGAGGGCAGGGAAGGTCAACGCCTCGGTCCCGCCTTCGGACAGCAGGGTGCGGGCGGCGTCCAGAAGGGCGCCACGCTGCATCGTCCGGTGCTCGGCCACAGAGGCCGCTCGAATCCTGGGCACGTCACCACTCTACGGATGGCACGCCGGACACGGCACTCCGCATCACGATGTGTCCACGCCGACACCCGGGAGAACGACACCGAACAAGGCCGGTGAGAGGGACCGCGGCGGGCCGGCGTCACGGAGAAGCACCGGAAGCAGGCAGGTCAGGAAGGGGTAGACCCCGAGGACAGTGATTCAGCCAGGGAGGGAGACAAACAAGGGCAGCCGCCATAGGGCGACTGCGAAGGCGCGCGCACGCGGCCGAGCAGGCAGCAAGCACGAGAGCGCAGGCCGACGCGACGTCCGGAACGGGGACACGAGCGCGCGACCTGGGTACTGGTGCGCAGGCGGGCACTGGCGCCGATGGCCGTGGAGCGACTTCAGGTGCGCGCGATAGAGGTCAAGCACTCACCAGGGCCGGCTGTCTCCTGCAGGCTCTCGGCGGCGGGCAGGGAACGCCGACCGAGGGCAGGGGCGGCGCGCGCCCCGGGCTTCCCGAATCGATCCCGAGCCAATCCCGGTCGGTCACGGTCGAGTGCGGCGGTCAGGCGCGGAAGCCGGAGGCGGACGCGGCGCCGAAGTCAGGTTCGGGTGCGGCGGCCAGGCGCGGTGGCGGCGGTCGGACGCGGACGCGACGGTCAGGTGCGGACGCAGAAGCCTTAAGGCGGACGCGGAAGCCGGAGGCGGGCGCCGAAGCCAGGTTCGGGTGCGGCGGTCAAGCGCGAGCCCTGCAGTCAGGCCCAGGGGCGGCAGCCAGGTGCGGGCGCGGAAGCCTGAGGCGGGCGCCGAAGCCGGGTTCGGGTGCGGTGGCCAAGCATGGGCCCTGCGGTTAGGCCCGGGGAGCGCGGCCAGGCGCGGACGCCGACGCCGGACGCGGCGCCGATGCCGGATTCAGGTGCGGTG
Source organism: Streptomyces paromomycinus (assembly GCF_003865155.1). Taxonomy (NCBI): domain Bacteria; kingdom Bacillati; phylum Actinomycetota; class Actinomycetes; order Kitasatosporales; family Streptomycetaceae; genus Streptomyces; species Streptomyces paromomycinus. Next base: position 2,951,763 of record NZ_BHZD01000001.1, read on the forward strand.
GCTAGGCACGGCGGCGGTGGGCGGACGCGGACGCCACGGTCAGGCGCGGACGCCGCGCGCTGCGGGTCAGACGCGGGCGCTGCGGGGCGTAAGGAGACGGCCGCCGGGGACGGCGTGAGCTAAGTGCGGCCTAGGAGTGAGCTCCGATTCGGCACTCCAGGTGCGAACGCCGCCGGAGAGCAGGCTGCGCTCGAACAGCCGAGGTGCACGGCTGGGGCGGAGAGGAGGGAGACGGACGTGGGGTGGGCAGGGGGGGAGGGGGGGAGGGGCGGGGGGGGGCGGGGGCGGGGGCGGGGGTGGCAAAGCGAAAGGCGAGCGCCGAGCCTGGAAGGCCCGGGGCTCGGAACCGAGGAAGCACAGGCCAAAAGCCAGACGAAGACCAAAGCGCAGAGCCAGGCAAAAGGAGGACATCGACGCAGTGACTTGGCCACCTCGGTCCACACACAGGAACCGATGCCTCCGGCCAAGCCTCGGCTGTTTGTTGTTCCCAGCCAGCCCCGACCAGCTTCTATCCAGCTCCCGCCAACGAGAGAGCCCTTCGCCCCGGCTACGACACGACAGGACACGCCCCACTGGATGGGGGCCGCCGGCTCCCACACCCAGCCCCGGCTCATCGCCCCACGTCAGCCAGTTTGGCGCGGAGCTGGAGTACGGACTTGGTGTGGATCTGACTGACCCGGCTCTCGGTGACCCCGAGGACGTTGCCGATCTCGGCGAGCGTAAGGCCCTCGTAGTAGTAGAGCGTCACGACGGTCTTCTCCCGCTCAGGAAGCGTGTTGATGGCCCTCGCGAGCAGCCGCCGCAGCTCGCGGTCCTCGGCCACCTCGACCGGGTTGTCGGCAGCCGTGTCCTCCAAGGTGTCCATCAGGCTCAACCGGTCCCCGCCCTCGCCGCCGACGTGCAGCAGCTCCTCCAGGGCGACGACGTTGGCCAGGGACAGTTGGCTGAAGACCCCGTGGAGTTCCTCCAAGGCGATGCCCATTTCCGAGGCCACCTCCGCCTCGGTCGGGGTACGCCGTAGCTGGGCCTCCAGCGTGGCGTACGCCCGCTCGACCGCCCTGGCCTTCTGCCGTACCGACCGCGGGATCCAGTCCAGGGCACGCAGTTCGTCGATCATCGCGCCCCGGATGCGGGTGATGGCGTACGTCTCGAACTTGATCGACCGCTCGGGATCGAACTTCTCGATGGCGTCGATGAGCCCGAAGACTCCGGAGGAGACGAAGTCGGCCTGTTCGACGTTGGGCGGCAGGCCGACACTGACGCGGCCGGCGACGTACTTCACCAGGGGCGAGTAGTGCAGGATCAGCTGCTCGCGCAGCCGCCCGTCGCCCGAGATCTTGTAGGCGCGCCACAGCTCCTCCAGCGAGGTGGGCGCGGCGGGGCGCACGCTACCGCGCGCGGCGGGGGGCGCGGCCGCGCGGTCGGACCCGGAGGTGTGCTGGGGCATTCGTTGCCTTGAGCCGTTCTGCCGAAACACTGGGGAACACGTGCGTGAGGTTCAATTACTCGTGAGCGTAGCGTGACTGCAGTGTCGCGATGCGCGATGAAGGGTCGACCGGGAGTGCGCAGATACGTTCCGCTGCCCGCACCCCCGGGTTACAGGAGGCGACGCCGATTCCACTCGCAGGGGGATGGAAGCGTCGTTACGGGCGCCCGGCGCACGCTCCCCGCACGCGGCTTCACCACTGATCGCCACAGTGACGACCGATGCGCCTCATCGCCGTCCAGCGGCGCCAGGACTCCGTAAACAAAAACGCACCAAACCCGACCCTTACTGTCATTCCCCCCACCTTTTCACCCGTTCGCCACAGGTCAAGCACCGCCCCTCCGGGGCCCTACGGTGCCCGCAGGACACCGTGCCAACTCCCAGACAGCTCCACACCTTTGAACGAATCCCAGCGACTGCAGCTCGAAGAGCTTGCCCTGCGTGACTTCCTCTGCCGTACCCGAGTCCCGCGCCAGTCGCCGCGAGTCCGCACCGCCCCGCGCGGGGACGGCTTCGAGCACCCGGGACGCCACCGGATCAAGGAGATCACGCGCCAGGGTCGGCCCACGCTGCGCGGGAGCCAGATCACCGATGCTGCCGACCAGCTCGATCACCTCGGCGGCTTCGGTCACCACTACGGCCTCGCCACGCAGCAGTTGGTGCACACCCGCCGACAGCCCGCTGGTGACCGGCCCCGGCATCCCCATGGTGAACCGGCCCAGCTCCGTCGCGCGCCGGGCGGTGACCAGCGATCCGCTGCGCAGTTCGGCTTCTACGACGACGGTGCCACGGGTGAGGGCCGCGATCACTCGGTTCCGCATGATGAATCGACTCCGGGTCGGGTGGTCTCCCGGTGGCAACTCCGCGATCACCAAGCCCTGTTCCGCGAGCCGATGGATCAACTCGGTATGTCCCCGCGGGTAGGCGTAGTCGACGCCGGAAGCCAGCACTGCGACCGAGGCCCCTTTCGCCGCCAGGGCGCCTCGATGAGCCGCGCCATCCACTCCGTAAGCAGCTCCTGACACCACCGTCCAGCCACGGTCGGCCAGGCCGGCACTGAGGGTGGCCGCCAAGTGAGCGCCGTACTCCGTGCAGGCACGAGCGCCGACGACCGCGACTGACCGTAAGGCCCACATGCGCAAGTTCGCGCTTCCGCGCACCCACAGGCCGATGGGTTTGCCATCTCCCAAATCGTCCAACTGTTGTGGCCACTCGTCGTCTCCCGGGCAGACGAACCGGCCGCCGAGTGCAGCGACGGCGGCAAGATCTGCAGCAGCTCTGTCAGCGTCCGCCCGTGTCGCTCGCAGGCGCATACCCTTGTACTTTTCTTCCGACACTCCTGACGGCATGTCCCGCTCGCCGAGCAGGGACTGTACGAGGTGCACCGGCGTCGTCTGCCGCAGCCACCGGCCCACCGCTTCATCACCGGGCTCAGCGATACGCGTCAATGCCGCGCGCGCCGCCCTCTCCTCCTCTCCCACTTCACTCATGCGCCGACTCCCCGACGCTCGTTCGCTGTAGAACAGCCCTCGGTCCCCCGCATGTCCCTCTCCCCTTCTCCTTTTCCGTTTACCGCTTCCTCGTCATCCGAGCAGCGCCGTGTAGCTGAAAGTGGTACCTGGTAACTGATCCGCCACATGTCGCCTTGCCAGGCCGACGCTCGCGGCCAGGCCTCGCCGTCTGCTGTCCGCCTTCATCCATTCGGCCCTAAGCTCGGGCCACCGGGGCTCTCACCCGCCCGAGGTATGGCTGGGCCCGAGACGTGGTTAGGTGCCTGGTCGGAACCCGTTCGTTTCGGGCCGAACTGTGCTCATACGGCTTGCTCCCCCTCGCCTTCCCCCGCCCCGCCCCCGCCCCCTCCTCCCCCTCGACTGTCGTCGGCCGTCAGTCGCCGGTCGCCGGTCGCCGGTCGGCAAACGACGGACGTCGGGCATCGGGCATCGGGCATCGGGCGACCGTCAGCCACCGGACCACCAACCACCCCGTCGTCGCAACACCACAACCACCCCGCCGCGCAACGCCTCCCATACGCATCGCTCGCCGCTCCCAACGCAGCAGCGGCACCCGCGTCACCACACCGACAGCGCCACCGGCAGCGCCACATCGACAGCTCCGCACCGGCAGCGCCATGAGACGCCTACCGCCAGGGCAGCCGACCGGCCCAACGGCCCGGCCGAGGGGGACCACCATCTCCCCTCGCTCACCTCACCCCCGCCGCCGCCAAAGGCACCCCCCGCCTGATGCCCGTGCGGAGTTCCAAGGCCCAGTTGATATCCTCGGCCGTCGGGCGGTCGTGGCCCGCGAGGTCGGCTGAGGTCCAGGCGACCCGGAGTACGCGGTCCATGCCGCGGGCCGTCAGGAGGCCGGTTTCGAGGTCGTGTTCTGCCTGTGCCATCGCGCCCGGGGCGACGTGCCAGCGGGTACGCAATTCGTGGCCCGGGACCTCGCTGTTGGTACTCCATGGCGTGTCCGCGAGCCGGGCTGCCGCGCGGTCGCGGGCGGCTCGTACTCGTTCGGCCACTTCGGCAGTGGTTTCGGCGCTCTGGGCGAGCGAGAGCAGTTCGGAACGTGCGACGGGCTCCACCGCCACCCGTAGGTCGACCCGGTCCATCAGCGGACCCGACAGCCGGGCACGGTAGCGCCGGATGGTGGACGGGCGGCATTCACAGCCGCCTCCGAGTGTGCCGTGGCGCCCACAAGGACAGGGGTTGGCGGCCAGGGCCAGCAGGAACTTCGCCGGCATACGCATCATTCCGGCGGCCCGTGCGACCACGACGTACCCCGACTCCAGCGGCTGTCGTAAAGCGTCCAGCACGCGGGCGTTGCATTCGGCTGCTTCGTCGATGAAAAGAACACCGTGATGTGCCAGCGACACGGCTCCCGGACGCGGAAGGCCACTGCCGCCACCCACCAGCGAGGCCATCGTCGCGCTGTGGTGAGGCGCGCAGTACGGCGGGCGATCCACCAGTGGCTGCCCCGGCGGCAAGGCGCCGGCCACCGAATGCACCGCCGTCACCTCCAAGGACTCCTTGGGCGAAAGGCGGGGAAGCAACCCGGGCAGGCGTTCGGCCAGGAGAGTTTTCCCAGCTCCCGGAGGGCCTAGGAAGAAGATGTGGTGGCGTCCGGCTGCCGCCACCTCCAGGGCTCTTCGTGCGCTGTACTGTCCGGCGACATCCGACAGGTCGGGCAGCCGGTCGCCGCCCATACGCTCCGCTCCCAGTCCGGTACCGGGTACGGTCAGCCCCGCCAGCAGCGAATCCGGGCGCCCTTCGGCGGTCGCGTTGTCTTCCTCCTCTTCCGGCACCGGCTCGTCGGTGAGCACCGCGATCAGTTGCCTGAGGCTGCGTACGCCGAGAACGGAGACCCCCGGGACGAGCGATGCCTCGGCCACGGTCTTCTCCGGTACGACCACCTGGCGGTATCCGGCGTCGGCCGCCGCCAGGACGGCCGGAAGGACTCCGCGCACCGGTCGGACACGGCCGTCCAGTCCCAGCTCGCCGATCATGACGAGGTCGGACAGCTCACGCGGATCGATCCGCTCCGCCGCGCCGAGCACCGCGCAGGCCACGGCGAGGTCGAATCCGCTGCCGCCCTTGGGCACGGAAGCCGGGCTGAGGCCGACGGTGAGCTTCTTCTGCGGCCATTCACCGCCGGAGTTCACGACGGCGGCCCGTACCCTGTCCCGCGATTCGATCAAGCTCTTGTCCGGCAGTCCGACGAGCGCGAAGGCCGCCACCCCCGGCTCCAGGTCCGCCTGGACCTCCACGACCACGCCTTCGACGCCGACCAGCGCTACCGAGCACGTACGGGCGAATCCCATGTCAGGTCACTCCCCGCACATGCTCCAGAAGCGGTGCACCGCGCGACGGCAGCAGCACTCCGACCACGTCGATGCGCACTCCGCCGGGCGGCGGGCCGCCATGCTCCTCCAGCCAGCGCTCCGCCAGGCGCAGAAGGCGGGCGGCCTTCTCCGGTCGTACGGCTGCCATGGGGTGTTCGTACGAGCCCGCACGGCGGGCCTTGACCTCGCAGAGCACCAGGGCGTCACCGTCGGCTGCCACGATGTCGACCTCGCCGTCCTGGCATCGCCAGTTGCGGTCCAGGATGCGCATGCCGACCGTGGTCAGGTGGCGTGCGGCCAGGTCTTCCCCGTAACGTCCGAGCGCTCGGCGTGCGCTGGTGACGGGCAGGTCGTAGGGAGCGGCGGCCGGTCCGACGGGATGTCGGAAGCGGCGGGGGCGGGAGCGTCGGGAGGCGGCCCGGGCGACGGTACGGGAACCGGGTGGGCCGTCTCCGCAGCTTGTCACCGTCCGGCCGCTCCGGACTCGCGGTGCGCCACCGCATGACTCCCGCGGTGCGCCGCTCAGTCCTCGCGGCGTCTCCCCCAGGGGTGACGAACCACGCGGATGCTCCTGCGGGTCCGACTCACACCGGTCTGGTCGGTGATTCTTCTCGTTCGTGGCGTTCACTCGGCACCACCTCCGGCACCGACTGTGACGCTTCAGCCACGAGCTGTTGGATCTTGGTGGACTACCGAGCGGTTGTGGACAACTCCGTCACTCGGCCCGGTGAAGCCCCAGCCTCTCCGAGCCCCGTAGAACCCGCGCCGAGCTCGGCGCGCGCCCGTCTCGACCGGCTCGGCGGCGTCTCAGCTCCCCGGAAGGTCCAGGTCGCTCTTGTTCAGCTCCTCGATGTTCACGTCCTTGAACGTCAACACGCGTACCTGCTTCACGAAACGAGCCGGCCGGTACATGTCCCAGACCCACGCATCAGCCATCGAGACCTCGAAGAAGACCTCACCCTGCACGGAGTGCACCTGCATCTCGTAGTCGTTCGTGAGGTAGAAGCGACGCTCGGTCTCGATCACATACTTGAACAGCCCGACGACATCGCGGTACTCCCGGTAGAGCTTCAGCTCCATCTCGGTCTCGTACTTTTCGAGGTCCTCGGCGCTCATGGCAGATCCCCTTCAGCCGTGCGTCCCCCTATTGTGCGTCAGACGCTCTCGGTAGCCAGCAGCACCGGCGCGTCAGGGGGCCCTTCGTCGAGCAGCCTGCGCAGCAGCTCGACGAATCCCGTCGGATACACCGTCTCATGCGACGCGGAAAGATCTTCCAAAGTCCACCACCTCAGTCCCGACACGCTGCGCCGCTCAAGATCTGTCTGCCCCGACATCTCGGTTGCAGTCCGGTCGGTACGAGCCAGGTAGTACCACTCGTCCTGTTCCCAGCGCCTGCCGTCGAAGGGAAAGGCGCAGCGCCGCTTCCACAGCAGCGGCCCGAGCCGTACGTCGGTGATGCCCGTCTCTTCAGCCAGCTCCCTGCGTGCGGCCTCCTCGCGGGTCTCCTCGCCCTCCAGACCGCCGCCCGGCGTGAACAACCAGGTACGGGCCGGATCGCTGGGTTCGTAGCCGTTCAGCAACAGGACCCGGTCGTCCCCGTCGAGCAGCACCACCCGTGAGACCTGGCGCACCTCCACCGGCAGCTTCCCGACCGTCTCAGACACCTCAGGGGTCTCATACGCCATGTCATCACCCATCGCATCAGAGCCCGTCACGTCAGCCATTCCTGCGCCTCCCCCATCGCGCCAGCGGCCCGTACGCCGCTCCACCCAGGATCATCACCGCTCCGACGACTATCGCGACAACGATGACGCGTACCGGCCCGGGCTGCGAGGTGCCCCCGGGCATCGCCGCGAAGCTCTCCGGCCGTTCCACCACGCCCATGCTGCCGACCGGCCACGCCCTGGCGTCCACCCGCGCGTCCACGGCCTTGCGTGACACGGAGCCGTGGTCGGCGTCCTTGAGGTGTGTGCGGGAATCCAGGGAGTCGTTGCGGTGATCTCCCAGGAGGAAAAGCTGGCCCACCGGCACCTTCGAGCTGAAGCCGGTCGGTGAGGCCGGGCCCGTGGCGTGCAGATACGGTTCTTCGACGGGCTTGCCGTTGATCGTCAGCCGGCCGTCCTTGCTGCAGCAGGCGACCGTGTCGCCGCCCACTCCGACGACCCGCTTGATCATCGGCACATCGCCCCACACCGCGTCCCGGAAGACCACGACGTCCCCGCGCCGCACCTCGGAGCCGTCCACCCGCTCGGCCAGCACCCGGTCCCCCACCCCGATCGTCGGAGCCATCGAGTCGGTCGGCACCGTGTAGGGACGGTAGGTCAGTGCCCCCCATACGAAGCCGCCCAGGAACAGCACACAGCCGACGGCCACGACCAGACCGGACAGCACACTGCCCGTCGTCCGGCCGCGGCCGTCGCCCGTACCTGCCTTGCTGCTGCTCATCCCAGCGCTCCCGCCCCGCGAACGACCCGCGTCGAAGATCTGGGACGGCACCCTACCCGGGGGTACGTTCCCCAGTCAGCACCATGAGGGTCGGCATCATGAGCCGGGACAGCCCCACGGTGGACGCACGCCACGCTACGACGTTCACCGAGAGAGCATTCGGCGTCGGGCCGCACACCTCGCGCACGGCCCGGCGCGGTCACCCGCTCAGTCGGACGCCCGCTCCACCGGCTGCGCCGCCCGTGCGGTCCGCCTGCGGCGCCGCCACAGCACGATCGGCACCGCGCCCGCGAGACCGAGCGCCGCCGGCGTCGCCGCCATGGCCTTGTTCAGCGCGGGCTGGTCGAAGGTGTCCGGCACCGACAGCCACGACCAGCGGTTGATCGGCCAGGCGATCGTGAAGGCGCGCCCCACGACCTGCTTGGTCTCGACCGTGCCGTTGCCCTTGAGGTTCGTGTGGTAGCGCGAGTCGAGGGAGTCCTGGCGATGGTCACCCATGACCCAGATGCTGTCCTTCGGCACCTTGATCGGCCCGAACGGCTTGTCGCCGCACGGCGTGTTGCCCGGGTAGAGGTACGAGTCCTCCTTCAGGGCCGTGCCGTTGACCTTGACCGGGCCGGTGCCCTGGCACTCCACGGTGTCCCCGCCGACTGCGATGACCCGCTTGATCAGGTCCTTCTCCTCGGCCGACGGCATCAGGCCGATGAAGCTGAGGACCTGCTGGATCGCGTTGGGCTCGGGGGTGGGCACCTCGTTCAGCCAGCCGCCCGGATCGTGGAAGACGACAACCTCGCCACGTTCCGGTTCGGAGCCGAACCAGGGGGTGAGCTTGTCCACGAGCACCCGGTCGCCGCGCTGCAGGGTGTCCTGCATCGAGTCGGACGGGATGGAGAACGCCTGCACCAGGAACGTCTTGATGATCAGCGCGAGGATCAGCGCGATTCCGATGAGGATCGGCAGCTCTTTCCAGAAGGCACGCGGCTTCTTGCCCTTCTTCACGCTGCCGCTCTCCTCCTCGTCCACCGGCTGTTCCTTGTCCAACGGCACTCCCGGGCCCGTCGGCCGACCGGGGCCGGCCGACTGTCCCGGACCCGTCGCCCGTGCCGGGTCCGCCGGTCCTCCCGGCGCTCCGGACGCGGCGGGCTGTACGGACTCACCGTTCCCCGCCGGCTCTTCGGGCTCTTCGGTTCCGGACCGCGCGCCGACCGCCAAGTCCCCCACATCCACTCCTTACTCCACGCCACTGCCTGCCCCGTAGCCGGTGCAGGCCCACCACTCCCATAACGAGCGGGAGTTCCGCAGGGGTCGGGAGTTCGGACAAACCGTCGGAGGACAGACTATGCGGAGCCTGCCCTGCCGTCGCCCTCGCGCCCGGCGCGTCGCGCACGGTCGCATAGGTGTCGGGCTCCTCCAGGCGGCGCCAGTGTCCCACCGGCCAGGCGATGACCACGGCCCGGCCGACCACGTTGTCCACCGAGATCGTCCCACGGTACGGCTCGTCCAGGTGATACCGCGAGTCCGCCGAATTGGAGCGGTGGTCGCCCATCACGAAGATCCGGCCGGCCGGAACCTTGACCTCGAATTTGAATTCCGAGGGCGAATCGCCCGGATGTATGTACGGCTCATTCAAGGGGGTTCCGTTGACCGTGACATGCCCTTGCTTGTCGCAGCACTTGACGGTGTCGCCCCCGACGCCCACCACTCGCTTGATCAGATCCTGCTCGTCGGCCGACGGGAGCAGACCGATGAAGGTCATGAACTCCTTGATCTGCTTGACCACGACCGGATCGTCGGCGGAGGTGACCTGCTCATCCTTCAGCCAGCCCCCGGGGTCCTTGAAGACGACCACGTCACCGCGCTCGGGTTCCGAGCCGAACCAGGGGGTGAGCTTGTCGACCAGGACCCGGTCGCCGATCCGGATGGTCTGTTCCATGGAGCCGGAGGGGATCACGAAGGCCTGGACGAGGAACGTCTTGAGCACCAGCGCGATGGCCAGGGCCACCCCGATGAGGATCGGTATCTCTTTGAGGTAGGAGCGACGCCTGCGCCGTTTGATGCGGCGCGCCTGTCGCCGTCGTGCGGCGCGCCCTCCAGTGGCGGGTCTGGTCGTTCGTGTGCTGACGCGCGCGCCGCCGCCGGCCCCGGCTCCTTCGCCGTACAACCCATCCCCGTGACCTGCGCTTTCGTACGGGCTGCCGGCGTGCCCCGCGTACGAGTCAGCCCTGTAGCCGGTCTCGAAGTCTGAGCTGCGGCCGGTTCCGTAATCGGTTCCGTCGGTTCCGTACTCGGGCCTGAACGAAGCGGACCCGGGCGAGCCGCCCCCGTATGCCTCTTCCCCGTCCGATTCGTCCGCGCTCGCCGCCCCCTGATGCCCGTGCCTGGGCCGCCCCCGGTTACCCATGGCTGCCTGCCGCGCCCGGTATGCCGTCGAAGGCGTGCGGGCGGTGCAGGGCCGTCCAGTGGCCCACCGGCCAGCCGATCCAGTCGGCTCGGCCGATCACCTTGCCGACCGGAACGGTGCCGCCTCCTGGTTCGCCGAGGTGGTCCCGTGAGTCACGTGATCTGCCGCGGTGGTCTCCCATGACCCACAGCTTTCCCTCCGGCACCACGATGTCGAACGCGTCGGAGGACGGTGCGTCCCCCGGGAACAGGTAGTCCTCGTCCACCGGCTCGCCGTTCACCTTGATCCGCCCCCGTTTGTCGCAGCAGGTCACCCGGTCCCCGCCGACGCCGATCACGCGCTTGATGTAGTCGGTGGCCGCGGGCTCGGCCAGCCCCAGCGCCGCGCCCGTCCCCCTGATCAGTCCGGTCACCGGGTTCTCGCCGGGTTCGCTCTGCAGAAACGAACCGGTGCCGTCGAAGACGATCACGTCGCCCCGGCGCGGTTCGCCGCCGAAGCGGTACGCCAGCTTGTTGACCAGCACCCGGTCACCGATCCGCAGGGTGTTCTCCATGGAGGAGCTGGGGATCAGGAAGGGCTGTACGACAAAGGCGCTCAGCAGCAGGACGAAGGCCACGCAGGCCGCGAGCAGCAGAACGGGCCGGTGCCACAGGGCGGACACACCTGCTCCCAGCCAGGACCCGAACCGCCGGATCCGGGACCGGCGCCGTCGCGGTTCCCCTTTCTGGGGCTCCTGGAGCGGCGCGTCCTGAGGCAGCGCCTCCTGGGACGGCGCGTTCCGATCACGCGGTCCGGTGGCCTGATCCGGCCGCTCCCGCGAGTCCGTGTCCCTCTGCGACCGCCCCTCCGCGTCGGCATCCCCTTCAGACCGGCCTCGCGCGCTCCTGGACCCGTCCGGCCGAACGTCCGGCCCAGCGGTCCCCTGCGTACGCCCCGAGGGCCCTGCACCCCGTTCTGCCCGCTCCTCGGACCCGAGCGGCTCGGCCGTCCCGTCCGACCCAGAGGCCCCGGATGCCCCGGATGCCCCGGATGAAGAGTGCGCGGAAAAACGCGCGGAGCGCGACCCCTGCTCCGGCCCCGGTTCTGGGGCGGGAGAGCGGTCGCGCTCCGAAAGCTGTGCGTCGGTGTCCATCGGACCCTGAGCCTATCCGGCCGGTCCAGGACGCCGGACGTCTGTTCAGTTGTCGCGCTTCTCCTTGATCTTCGCGGCCTTGCCGCGCAGCTCACGGAGGTAGTACAGCTTGGCGCGACGCACGTCACCGCGGGTCACCAGCTCGATCTTCTCGACGATCGGGGTGTGCACGGGGAAGGTGCGCTCGACGCCGACGGAGAAGCTGACCTTGCGGACCGTGAAGGTCTCGCGGACGCCCGCGCCCTGGCGGCGGATGACGACGCCCTTGAACTGCTGCACACGGGAGCGGTTGCCCTCGATGACGCGCACGTGGACGTTGACGGTGTCACCCGGGCGGAAGGCCGGGATGTCGCTGCGCAGCGACGCGGAGTCGACGGAGTCGAGAAGGTTCATGACCCACTGCTTTCTTCGTTGATGCCACAGGTCATCAACGGAACTGGAGAATTGCGTTGAGGTTGCCGTTCCGTCGGGCGGGCGTCGTTCCCCCTGTGGCAGGGGCGCGCGCCGGACGCACACAGCAGTGGCCTATTCTTCCACGCCGTCGGTCGTACGCCCAAATCGACCGCCCGTTCCCTCGGCCCACCCGAGGATCGAAAGGGTCTCGCGGTCCTTCTTGTCGAAGGCGGCCGGATCGGCGCGCTCGATCAGGTCGGGACGGTTGCGGTCGGTACGGCGGAACGCTTCGTCCCGGCGCCAGCGGGCGATCTTGCCGTGGTGGCCGCTGAGCAGCACCTCCGGGATGCCACGGCCGCGCCACTCGGGAGGCTTCGTGTAGACGGGTCCTTCCAGGAGGTCCGCCATCGCGCCGGGGGCGAAGGAGTCGTCCTGGTGGGACGCCGAGTTGCCCAGCACGCCGGGCAGCAGCCTGGCGATGGCCTCGACCATCACCAGGACGGGCGCCTCACCGCCGGCCAGGACGTAGTCGCCGATGGAGACCTCGCGGACGTCCACGCGGTCGCCGTACTCCTCGATGACACGGCGGTCGATGCCCTCGTAGCGGGCGGGAGTGAAGACCAGCCAGGGCTTCTCGGAAAGCTCCACGGCGAGCTGCTGGGTGAAGGGCTTGCCGCTCGGCGTGGGGACGACGATGACCGGATCGCCCTCCTGGGAGTCGATGACCGCGTCCAGCGCCTCGCCCCACGGCTCGGGCTTCATGACCATGCCAGGGCCGCCGCCGTACGGCGTGTCGTCCACGGTGTTGTGCTTGTCGTGGGTCCATTCCCGCAGGTCGTGGATGCGGACGTCCAGCTGGCCGCGGGCGCGGGCCTTGCCGACCAGGGAGACGTTCAGCGGTTCCAGGTACTCCGGGAAGATCGTGACGACGTCGAGCCGCATTACACGTCCTCGCCGGTGCCACGGGCCGGGGCGGTGCCCTCCGCCTTCGGGGCCACGGCCGCGTCGGACGCGTCGCGGGCCGAGGCCACCTCGGCCTGGCTGTCGTCGAGCAGGCCGGGCGGGGGGTCGACGACAGCCTTCTGCTCCGCCAGGTCGATCTCCGGCACGATCTCGGAGACGAACGGGATCATGATCTCGCTGCCGTCCGGGCGGCGGACGATCAGCAGGTCCTGATAGGGCAGGTGGGAGATCTCGGCGATCCGGCCGACCTCGGTGCCGTCGCGGGTGACCACGTCGAGGTCGACGAGCTGGTGGTCGTAGAACTCCTCGGGGTCCTCGGGGACCTCTTCGGGGTCGACCTCCGCGATCAGCAGCGTGTTCCGCAGCGCTTCGGCGCCCGTGCGGTCCCGTACGCCCTCGAACCGCAGCAGCAGGCGTCCGCTGTGCACCCGGCCGGTCTCGATGGTCAGCGGGCCGGTTGCGGGCGGGTCCGTGGCCAGTACGGCGCCGGGCGCGAGCCGCAGCTCCGGCTCGTCGGTACGCACCTCGACGGTGACCTCGCCCTTGATGCCGTGGGCGCGGCCGATCCGCGCGACTACCAGCTGCACAGTGCCCCTCTTCGCGGCCGGCCGCCCGCCGCTCGCCGCGGTGGCGGTCCTCGCCTCGTGATTCGTCAATCGGTGATAACGGTCATACGTGCATCGTCGCAGATGCCTACGACGACGGGCCGGGGCGAGCCGTAGCCCTCCCCGGCCCGTGCCGGTACTGCCTGGTCCGGGGAGTGCCCGGTACCCCGGTTCTGCTCAGCGGACCTGGTCCACGTCGACGAGGTCGACCCGGATACCGCGGCCGCCGATGGCGCCTACGACCGTCCGCAGGGCACGCGCGGTGCGGCCGTTGCGGCCGATCACCTTCCCGAGGTCGTCGGGGTGGACCCGGACCTCCAGAACGCGCCCGCGGCGCAGGGTGCGCGAGGCGACCTGCACGTCGTCGGGGTTGTCGACGATGCCCTTTACGAGGTGCTCGAGGGCCTCCTCGAGCATGATCAGGACTCGGTCGACTCGGAGGTGGACTCGGCCTCGGCCTCGTCCGCCTTCTTGTCAGCCTTCTTCGCCTTCGGGGTGATCGCCTCACCCTTCGGCTCGTCGCCGTCCTTGGCCAGAGCCTCGAACAGGGCGCTCTTGTCGGCCTTCGGCTCGGCGACCTTCATCGGCGCCGGGGCGGGCAGGCCCTTGAACTTCTGCCAGTCGCCGGTGACCTTGAGGATGGCCATGACGGGCTCGGTCGGCTGCGCGCCGACACCCAGCCAGTACTGGACACGCTCGGAGTCGACCTCGATGCGCGACGGGTTCTGCACCGGGTGGTACAGGCCGATCTCCTCGATCGCCCGGCCGTCACGGCGGGTGCGGGAGTCGGCGATGATGATGCGGTAGTGAGGCGCGCGGATCTTGCCCAGACGCTTCAGCTTGATCTTGACTGCCACGGGAGTGGTGTCTCCTGGTCTTGACGTGGTTGGGCACAACGGGATGCCACGTGGGGTTGCGGTACTCGGGTGCCCGATGGACGCGCCAGCCGGAGGAGAGAGGGGTCCTGTGCGACTGTCGAGTACAGCTGACCATTGTGCCACACCACTCCAGGTCAGCCGACCGCAGCCACCTCGGGAATCCGGAAGGGCTTGCCGCAGCCGCCGCAGACGATGGGCGCCTGCGCCAGCACGGACGGGACGACCCGGACATTTCGCCCGCAATCGCAGACGGCCTTGACGCGCACGCCACCACCGGAGGAGCCGTGCCGTGCGGCCGGGCCCCGGAAACTGCGGGCACTGTCGGCCGTGGTCGCGGCGGAGTGCGCCTTGAGGGCTCTGGCAAGCCGCTCGATGGTGGGGCGGTAGCGCCTTCTGGCCTCCGGGTTGAGCGTGACCAGCGAGAAGCCGCTGCTCGGGTGCGGCTCGTCGACGTGGTCGAGGCCCAACTCCTCGGCGATGGCGAGGAATCGGCGGTTGTGGTAGCGGCCGGCGCGTGAGGTGTCGCGGACGCCGCGGGCGGCGGCGATGCCGTGGACTGCCTCATGCAGCAGCCGTTCGAAGGAGAGCTCGGCCCCACAGGCGGACGAGGACTCTCCGATCAAGGACTCGGGCGCGGCCAGATCCGGCAGCTCGGGGTGGTGCCGTTGAATGTCGGCCCACGCGAGCGCCAGTTCGGCGGCGAGAACAGGCGGTGTCGTGCTCACGTCGTGACAACGAGCCGAGCCCATCCAGTGTTCCGATTACGGGGCATCTCAAATAATTTGCACGTACCGGTCAGTTTCTGGTCATGGGTTTCGAGGACGGCGTGTGCGCAGAACTGCGGAGAAGACGCGCGTGGGGTGGCAAGCCGGGGCGTACCCGCGCGTACGCCCCGGCGCGTAAAAGATGGGTACGCGCCGGGGCAGCCGTTGCCCGAGGGCCGCGACGTGCCACCGGTGGAGCCCGATGGGGCTCAGTAGGCGCGCGCGACGACCGCGATCGTACCGGGGGCGTCGTCCGTGTCGGGCACCGACCCGTCCTCGGCTACCAGACACCGTACGGTCGCCGCCCGCTCGGCGAGCCGGGCCTCTCCCTCCGGGCCGAGTGCGGCCCACGGGATGCGGGCCCAGCCGCCCGAGGCCGCCGCCTCGACGGCCTCCTCGGCCGTTGTCACGTCCGAGGTGCGCGACTGCCGGCGCTCCCGGGACTGCCGCAGGAGGAGCGCCTGATCCTCCTCCAGGGAGGCGGGGAGCAGTGAGGCGAGCGCGTCGATCCGGACCGGTTCCTTGCCTCCGGGGATACGGCGGACGAGCACTGCGGTGCCGTTCTCCAGGTCGCGCGGGCCGACCTCGACCCGGATCGGCACGCCCTTCAGTTCCCAGTCCACCGCGCGGCGCCCGAAGGGGATGTCCGTACGGTCGTCCACATGGACGCGTACCCCTGCCGCCCTCAGGGTGTCGCCGATCCGCCGGACCTCGGCCAGTACGGCGTCGTCGCCCTTGACCGCGAGGACCACGGCCTGGACCGCAGCCAGCCGGGGCGGGACGCGCAGGCCGTGGTCGTCACCGTGCGACATGACCAGTGCTCCGATCATGCGGGTGGTGCTGCCCCAGGAGGTCTGCCAGACGAGTTCCTGCGTGCCTTCCTTGGAGAGGTACTGCGTGTGGAAGGCGCGCGCGAAGTTCTGGCCCAGTTCGTGGCTGGTGGCCATCTGGAGGGCCTTGCCGTCGCCCATCATCGCTTCGAGGGTGAGGGTGTTGATGGCGCCGGCGAACCGTTCCGCCGGGGTCTTGCGCCCGGCCGTCACGTCGACGGCGAGCACGTTGACCATGAAGTCGGCGTAGACGTCCCGGTGGATGCGGGCGGCGTAGTCGCGGGCCTCCTCATAGGTGGCGTGCGCGGTGTGGCCCTCCTGCCAGAGGAATTCCGTCGTACGGAGGAACACCCGCGGCCGCATCTCCCAACGGACGACGTTGGCCCACTGATTGACGAGCAGGGGGAGATCGCGGTAGCTCTGCACCCACTTGGAGAAGTACTCGTTGACGATGGTCTCGGAGGTGGGCCGGACGACGGCCGGTTCCTCCAGTTCCTTGCCGCCGCCGTGGGTGACCACCGCCAGTTCCGGCGCGAAGCCCTCGACGTGCTCGGCCTCCCTGGTCAGGTAGGACTGCGGGATCAGGAGCGGGAAGTAGGCGTTCTGGGCGCCCGCTTCCTTGATGCGCGCGTCCAGCTCCCGCTGCATCCGCTCCCAGAGCCCGTACCCGTACGGTCGGATGACCATGGTGCCGCGCACCGGCCCGTTGTCGGCCAGCTCGGCCTTGCTGATCAGGTCCTGGTACCAGCGGGGAAAGTCGTCCGCCTGGGGTGTGAGAACGGGAGCCTTTGCCATGGCGCGCATGGTAGGGGCGCGACACCTGGTACCGGCAAACGAAATCGCACCCCGGCGCACTGAGGGGCGCGCGGGAGACAACCCCGGCGCAACCCTGGACTCCGGGCCGGATGGGGAGTTGTCTGGAATGCGGGGGCGCACGACGCGGACACAGGGGCGGGACACGGGGGAGATCGACCACTGACAGCTTCGGGTTCTCGGCGGATTGGGGCGCTTTCGATGACACCCACGCTCGTACGGCATCACCTCCGGCAGTCCGGCTCTCCCGGTTCTCACGACCCATCCGCACCGGCCGGCCCCTGCGGGCGCGCCCGCGACTGGGCCGAGATCCAGGAACGGATGCTGGTGCCGCTGTACGAGGCCGTCTACGACCGGGTGGACGTCGGCCCCCACACCAGGCTGCTGGGCCTGGGGTGCGGGTCCGGGCTCGCGCTGCTGATCGCCGCGGCCCGCGGTGCGCAGGTCTGCGGCGTGGACGCGGACCACGAACGGCTGGATCTGGCGCGGGAACGGCTGACCCCTGACTCCTCGCGCGAAGTCCCTGGCGACACGGCGCGCGCCACGGTACTGGCGTGCGGCGGCCCCGAGCGGGCAGCCGCCCCGGACGGCTCCGCGTTCAATCTGGTGACGGCCTTTCACCCGGTGGGCTGCGTCAGCAGCGTCGAAGGGCTGACGGCTTCGCTGGCGACGGCCGCCGGACTCGCGGAGCGCGGCAGCCCGGTGGTACTGGGTGGCTGGGGGCCGGTGGAGCGGTGTGCCACGGCGAGTGTGCTGCGGGTGGCCCAGCGACTGGCGGACCCGTTGCGCACGGCGGGCGGCTGGCGGCCCAGCGGCCGGGACGATCTTGAGGACTTGGCTGACCGCACAGGGCTGCGGCCCGACGGGTCGGGGCGTGTGGCCTGCCCGTTCGGTTACGGGAGCCTGCCGAGCGCGGTGCGCGGGTTGCTGTCCACGGGGCTGTTCGACGCGGCGCTGGAGGTCACTGAGCAGGCTCAGGTGGAGAAGGAACTGAGTGAGGCGCTGCATCCGCACCAGCGCCCGGACGGCACGGTCTGGATGGCGAACGTGTTCCGCTATCTCATCGCCCGCACGTGACCCTTTCCGCAGCGAGTCCTTCCGCCGCGATGCGCTCCGCCTCTCCGCTGCTTCGGTCCGTACCTCTTCCGCTGCTTCGGTCCCTTGTTCTTCCGGCCCTTTCGGTTCCTCGGGTTCTTGCAGCTCTATCGGCCCTTCCAGCTCTTCCGGCCCGTCCAGCTCTTCCGGCCCGTCCGGACCTTCCAACTGTTGGGCGCCCTCCGACCGCCTGACCGTCATAGCCGGCCGGTTCTCCGCCGGGGCCCCGCCACTCCGCCACTCCGTCACTGGCTCGCGACCGGGGTGACCGTGGCCGGTCGCGGCCGAGCCCGTCGGCGCCCCCTCCCAGCCCGAGCCGAGAACGCGCGTCAACACCGAGGCGCCAGGCATTCACCCGTGCGAGGTATACCCAATATCCAGAATTCTGTTTACTGTCATTTCCATGAACAGCCTCGACGAACGGTTCCTGACCCGCAACGGGCACGCCGCCCGGCGCCTCTCCACACTGCTGATCAACCAGCCCACCGAGGGCGACGCCGCGCGACTCCCCCGGGTCCGCGACCTCGCCACGGAGCTCGGGGTCGGCAACGGTACGGTGCAGGCCGCGCTCCAGCTGCTGGAGGAGTCGGGCGCGATAGAGACCGTGGCCCGCGGGCACCTCGGCACCTTCCTGGTGCGCGCGGACCGCGGCATACTGTGGCGCCTCGCCGGGCTGGGCACCGTCCTCGCCGCGATGCCGCTCCCCCACTCGCGCCGTCATGAAGGCCTGGCAACCGGACTGCGGACCGCCTTCGAGGAGGCCGGCGCGCCCTTCGCCATCACCTTCATGCGCGGCGCCGCCTCGCGGGTGTCCGCCCTGCTGGACGGCAAGGTCGACCTGGCGGTGCTGTCCCGCTCCGCCGCCGACCGGTTGATGGAGCAGCACCCCGTCGACCTGATCGCCGACCTCGGCCCGGCCACGTACGTCGGGGGGCACGGGCTGCTGCTGCGGCGCGGCGTCCAGCTCGACACCGACGGCCTACGGGTCGCCGTGGACACCACGTCGGAGGATCAACGAGCGCTGGCCGAGCGGGCGTTCGCAGACCGTGAGGACGTGACGTGGCTGGAGAGCTCCTTCATACGGATCCATGACCTGTTCGCGCAGGACCGGGCCGACGCCACGGTCTGGAGTCTCGACGAGGTGCAGGGGCAGCTGGGCGACGAGGTGGAGGTGCTGCCGCTCGGTGACGAGATTCCCGGAGATCTGTCGCTGCGCAATTCCAGCGCGGCGCTGATAGCCCGCAGCGAGGGCAGCGAGGCGCTGGCAGCTGTGAGCGGATCACTCGATCTGGAAGCTGTGACCGGTCTTCAGGACGAGGTGCTGCGGGGGAAGCGCATTCCTTCCTACTGAGACGGCCGTGGCAGCTGCGATCAGGGGAACGAGCTGTCTCCGTCGGCCCGAACGGGTCACCGGGGTGCCTGACCGCAGGCACGCCCCCACAGCTGCAGATCGATGCGCAAGACGCCGAATTCTTCTACCGACCACCAGGGGGACGGGTATGGAAGCCCTGCTCGCGCAACGGATCCGGATCTTCGTGGAGAGCGGCCAGGTGCGGTCCGAGGTCGCCGATTTCGTACGGACCGAACTGGACGCGTTGGCCGCCGACGAATGCGTGGTCACCGAGGAGACCGCGGGGATGCTCACCAGCCATCTGCTGATGGCACTGACCCGGCTACGGGACGGCGAGCCGGTGGAGGGGTTCCGTACCGACGACATAGCGGCGGCGGAACTGGCCGACCACCCCCAGGCCCTCCGGCGGGCCCACGCCGTCTCCGTACGGGCCGAGAGCGCCTTCGGTTCTCCGCTCCCCGAACCCGAGATCAACTTCCTGGCGATGCATTTCGCCCTCCTGCGAAGGGACACACCATGACGACCATCCTCACCGGCGGAGTCGGCAAGGCCGAGGTCGCGGACGCCGTGCAGCGGCTGGCGCTGACCGGCGTCGAGGCCGTGGTCAGCAACGACATGGACGCGGCGACACGGCTGCGGGCCGGCCGGGCCGACTACTTCCTGGGCACCTGCCAGACCGGGGCCGGGGCGTCGCTGGGCGTGCTGGTCGGGCTGATGGGCTCCGCCGTCTGCCACACCTTCGGCCGCTCGGTCCCCTCGGAGGGCGAGATCCATGCCTTGCTGGACCAGGGCAAGAAGGTGTTCGGCTTCGCCGTTGACCAGATCGACGCGATCACGCCCACGCTGGCCGGAGCCATCGCCGCCCGCAGCTGACCGCGTCCGACCGTGCCGGGCCGGCCACCGGCCCGGTGCCCCCGGCCTGCGAGGGCCGTGCGACCCGATGACCTGCCAGGGCACAAAGGAGTGACCCCGTGAGCAGCACCGTCTTCGCCGCGAGCACCGGTCTCGACTTCCCGCTCGCGCAGCAACTGACCGTCGTGGCCCTGTGCGCGCTGACCGCGTTCCTCTCGCACCTGGCGCTGGCCGTCTTCAACGACGGTGTACGCCCCTTCATGCTCGACTTCGTCCAAGGCCGTACGACCCGGAGCGCCACCACTGCGGTGTCTTTCGGGCTCTCCGCCGGGTTCATCTTCGGGCTGGGGGCGCCGATGGCTCTCTCCTCCGGGGTGCTCAACCCCTGGCTGCTGTTCCTGCCCACCGACGTGCTGGGCATCCTCGCGCCGAAGAAGTGGCTCGCGCCGCTGCTCGGCGGCGCGTGGGGCGCGGTGGTCGTGTTCGGGCTGGACGGGGCCAACGATCTCGCGCACGATCTGCCGGTCGACTTCCTGACCGCCATGCAGCAGATGGCGACGCCGATCCTCTTTCTCTTCACGCTGTTCCCGGTGCTGGCGATCACCAGACAGTTCGGGAGGCTGCGCGGGGCCCTGGCGGGTGGGGTGGAACTGGCGCTCGTGGTGCTGACGATGAAGTTGTGGCCCGAGGTGTTCGCGGGGGCGCCGGCCATGGCGGTCGGGGTGCTTCTCCTCATCGGGTTCGCGGTGGCGAAGGATGTACGGCAGCGTCGGCGGGAGCGTGTCGCGGCAGGCGCGGTGATGTCCGCGCAGGGGCAGGCATCAGCTGATCCTTCCGCCGGAAAGGGGCAGGCTCCGAGTGATCCGGACGCTGGGGAGGAGCAGACTCCGGCTGATCCGGGCGCCGGGAAGGGGCAGGCTCCGGGTGGTTCAGTCGCCGGGAAGGGGCAGGCCTCGGGTGGCCCGGGCGCTGGTGGGGTGCCGGGCGAGGTGGATCCGATGGTGTCGCTGTTCGGCTCCAGCGCGGCCCGGTTGCGCCGTCACCTGCCGTTGTTCATGGTGCTGGGCGCCGGTGTCTGTCTGCTGGCCCAGCTGCATGTGTTCGGCGGTGGGGAGGCGACCAGTTTCCTGATCGCCAAGGGGCAGTACGCGGAAGCGGCGCAGGTCGACTTCTACCGGGCGCTGGGGTTCATCCCGCTGATCGCCACCACCGCGCTGGCCTCGGGGGCGTACGGCATCGTCGGTTTCACCCTCGTCTACCCGGTCGGATATCTGCTGCCGAGTCCCTGGCCGGCGATGGCCTGCGGGGCGTTGATCTTCGCCGGTGAGGTGCTGGCCCTCAGCTGGATCGGGAAGGTGCTGGGCGGACTGCCATCGGTGCGCGACTCCTCGGAGCATCTGCGCGCCGCCATCGGTGACACCCTGCAACTGGCCATCCTCTTCGGTTCCTTGCTGGCAGCCGAGGCCATGGGCGGCGGGCTGGGGATTCTGATAGCCGGCGGGCTCTATCTGCTGAACGAGGCGGTGGGCCGGGTGGTGGTCCGGATGGCCGCCGCTCCCGCGGCGGTCGTCGTCACCGGCATCATCCTCAACCTCCTCCACTGGCTGCACCTCTTCACCCCGGTCAAGAGCTGAGCAGGCGTGCATGGGACGTCAGGAAGGCAGTGCGTGATGAATTCTCTTCTGCGGACCGTCACCGGGCCGCTGCCCGTGAGCGCCGTGCGGGGCCCCGTGCTCGCCCATGAGCATCTGGCCCTGGACCTCACCCGGGCCACCGACCACGCGGCTTTCCTCGGAGCCCGGCACGCCGCAGCGGTGGCAGGTGAACTGGCTGGTCTACGGGAGCAGTTCGGGCTGGCGCTGGTCATCGAGCTGACCTGCCGTGGCATGGGGCGGAACTTCGCGGCGCTGGCACGCATCTCCCGGGCGTCGGGGGTGGCGGTTGTCGCGGGTACCGGCTGGTACCACGAGCGATTCCATCCGGCTGAGGTGGAAGGCGCGGGCGTCGAGGAACTGGCCGACATCCTGATCGAAGAGATCACGGGTGGCCCCGGCGGCGACGGCGTCCGCCCTGGCGTCATCGGGGAGGTCGGCAGTCATGGCCGTACGCCGAGCGGGCCGGAGGCCCGTACGCTCACCGCGGCCGCCCGCGCTGCCGTCACGACCGGACTGTCGCTGGCGACCCATGCCCAGCTGGGGTTCGGCGGCCCTGCCCAGCTGGAGCTGCTGACCTCGGCCGGCCTGGCGCCGCACCGGATCAGCGTCGGGCATCAGGATCTGCGCGACGATCCCGTGGCTCATCGGGAGCTGGCGGCGGCGGGTGCGTACGTGGCCTTCGACACCATCGGCAAGGAGCACTACCAGAGCGATGCCACCCGGCTGCGGTCACTGCTCGCGCTGCTGGAGGCCGGACACGCCGATCGCGTACTGCTCAGCTGTGACATCTCCCGGCACAGCTATCTGACCGGTGCGGGCGGCCAGGGGTACGGGCATCTGTTCCGGTCGTTCCTACCGCGCGTGCGGGCCGCCGGGGCCGACGAGGAGCTGATCGATCTGCTGACCCGTCGCAATCCGCTGTGTTTCCTGACCGGCGGAGGCGGAGACGGAGATGGGGGCGAAGCAGCCGAGCCCCGGCAGGCTGCCCGGCCGGCCGGGCAGCCTGTCACGGTGCCGGTCCCTGGTATCGGAACAGCCTTTGGTTCCGGGGCAGCTTTCGATCCCGGGGCGGCTCCCCGCTCAGCTTCCGGCACCGGTAGTGCCGGGCGGGTTGGGAGGTGGTGACATGAGTGTGCGGCTGCCCAGGACGTTTCCGTTGCCGACGGTCTCGGTGGAGGACGCGGTGGTGAACCAGTTCCGGCTGGTGGAGTGTGTGGCCCGGCATTTCGAGGGCCGTCAGCTCTTCGAGGCGGAC
The DNA here is from genome assembly GCF_003865155.1 of Streptomyces paromomycinus. Lineage (NCBI taxonomy): Bacteria > Bacillati > Actinomycetota > Actinomycetes > Kitasatosporales > Streptomycetaceae > Streptomyces > Streptomyces paromomycinus. Next base: position 2,974,522 of record NZ_BHZD01000001.1, read on the forward strand.
GCAGGGGTGCTGCCGGGGTTGGGCCGTCCGCGCACCACCGCGCGGGTCGAGGCCGTCCTCGCGGACTACTTCGGGGCTCCCGCAGCGGCACTCGTGCAGGGTGCAGGGACGGGCGCCGTCCGGGCCGCGCTCGGCGCTGCGGTCGGCGCGGATGATCGGCTGCTCGTACACCGTGCGCCGGTCTACCGCACCACCGGTGTCACCCTGCGCGGGATGGGGGCGAGGGCCGTCGAGGTGGACTTCGAGGACTGTGCCGCGCTCGACCGGGCCCTGTCTTCCGGCCGGTTCCGGTGGGCCTTCGTGCAGCACACCCGGCAGCGGCTGGCGGACTCCCACGCCCCGGGCGCGGTGCTCGCCGCCTGCCGGGCCGCCGGTGTGCGCACCATCGTGGACGACAACTACGCGGTCTTCCGGGTCCCGGCGTGCGGCGTGGAACTGGGCGCCGATGCTTCCTGCTTCTCGCTGTTCAAGCTGCACGGCCCGGAAGGGGTGGGGGCGGTCGTCGGTGCGCGCGACGTGGTGGAGCGGGTGCACGACGACAACTACTCGGGCGGCGGCCAGGTGCAGGGGCATCAGGCGCTCGATGCGCTGCGGGCGCTCAGCCACGTCCCGGTGATGTGGGCGGTGCAGTCCAGGACGGCTACGGAAGTCGCCGAGCGGCTGGCAGCCGGGGAAGTGCCCGGCGTTGCCGAGGTGCGGATCGCCAATGTCCAGGACCGTTGTGTGCTGCTGAGACTGGACCGGCCCGTGGCCCAGGCGGTGCCGGGGGTCGCGGCCCGGTACGGGGCCGCGCCGTACCCGGTCGGTGCCAACTCCCGGTACGAGATCGCTCCGCTCGTCTACCGGATGTCCAGCTCGGCCCTGGAGGACGCACCGGAGCTCGCGGACTGGACGGTACGGGTCAATCCGATGCGGGCAGGTGCCGACCTGGTCATCGACATCCTCCGTCGCGCGCTGCGGGACCTGGATGCCGATGGCGCCGTGCCCGGCGTTCCCGTACTCGGGGAAGGGGGCTGACCACGATGTTCCTCGACGCTGTCCTCACGCGTAACCCGCAGCTGGTCGACCACGCCGTCGAGCTGCACGGCACCGGAAGGGTCCAGCCGGACACCTGTGTCATCGATCTGGATGCTCTAGAGGCCAATGCCGCGCTGCTGGCGGCAGAGGCGAGGCGGTGGGGCCTCGGTCTCTGGCCCGTGGTCAAACAGGTCGGCCGCAACCCCGAACTGATCCGGGCTGTGGCCCGGCACCTGCCCCGCTTCGCCGCCATTGACGCACCGGAAGCCCGCGCCCTGCAGGCGGCGGGCGCGCGGTTCGGGAATGTGGGCCATCTGGTGCAGATTCCGCACCGCGCGCTGCCCGAGATCCTCGCCTGGCGTCCGGAGACGGTGACCGTCTTCGATGTGGCCAACGCCCGAGCCGTCTCGGAGGCCGCCCGCCGGCTGGGCCGGGTGCAGGACATTCTCGTACGGATCGAGGGGGCGCCGGGACTGGTGCACCCCGGGCAGGAGGGCGGTGTACCGCTCGGTGGGCTGGCGGAGTTCGCGGCCGAGGTGGAGGAGTTGCCCGGGGTCCGTGTCGCCGGGGTCACCGGGTTCCCCTGCGTCCAGTGTGATCCCGGGTCCGGGCAGCCACGCCCCACCGCCACCTTCGCGCGCGTCCGCGAGGCCCGAGCGGTGCTGGCCGCCCGCGGGCACCCGGACCTGAAGCTGAGTGCTCCGGGCGTGACCTGCGCGGCCACCCTGCCGCTGCTCGCCGAGCTGGGGGCCACCCACGGCGAGCCCGGCCACGCCCTCACCGGCACCACACCGCTCCACGCCGTCGATCAGGGCCAGCCGGAACGGCCCGCCTACGTCTACGTCACCGAGGTCGCACATGTCCTCGCGGACGGGCGGCCCGCTCTGCACGGTGGCGGCTTCTACGCCAGGTCCGGGGTCGAATCGGCGCTGATTCCCCGTACCGGCGCCCGGCTCGCCGTCCAGCGGGCCCCGGCGGAGAACATCGACTACTACCGTCTGCTGGCTCCGGGTGCCGCCCGGCCCGGCGACACCGCCGTCCTCGCGTTCCGTACCCAGGTCTTCGTCACCCGCAGTACGGTCGCCGTCGTCGCCGGCCTCGCCACCGGCTCCCCGCGGCTGATCGGCTGCCACGACGCGCTCGGCCGGCCGCTTCCGGAGAACGCGGGCGGGAAAGGCGCGGTTCGGCCATGAGCAGGGTCGTCATCGTCGTGATCGACGGCTTCGGCATCGGGGCGATGCCCGACGCGGACACTCAGCGCCCCGGCGACGCAGCCGCCGACACGCTCGGACATCTCCTTGACCAGCACCGCGCGACCACCGGCCGACGCCTGTCGTTGCCCACGCTGGAAGCTCTCGGTCTCGGCCTCGCCCACCCCCACCCGGACCTGCCCCGGGAGCCGTCCCTGCCGGTGGCCGCGGGCCGCGCGGCTCTCGGTTATCCGGGGGCGGACACGTACGCCGGGCATCAGACCATGATGGGGGCCGACTGCGGCGGGGTGACGGTGGCCCGGCTCGCCGAGCACCTCGACGCGGTCGCCGTGGCCCTGCGGGCGAACGGGCACGGTACGGACCGCCTCGACGGGCGTCCCCTGCTGGTGGTGGACGGGCGGATTCTCGTCCACGACAACCTGGAGGCGGACCCGGGCGTCAACTGGAACGTCTCCGGCTGCTTGGCAGACGTCTCGTTCGCGGACGTTCTCCGCATCGCCCAGGTGGTGCGCTCGGTGGCGCCCGTCGCCCGGGTGATCGCCGTGGGCGGCCACGCCGACGCTCCGCTGCCCGCCTTCGTACGGGAGGGCGCCCTCGGCACGGTCGGTCTGGACACCCCGGCGAGCGGCTTCTACCGGAACGGCGGGCTGGCGGTGCAGCACCTCGGCGCACCGTTGGACCGGGGCCGTCGGCTGCCGGAGCTGGTGGCGGCCTCGGGGGTCCCCGTCATGCTGGTGGGCAAGGCCGCGGAGGTGCTGGCCTGCGACGCGGCGGTGCGCCGTCCCGCCGTAGACACCACCGACGTCTTCGCGCTCACCCTCGACGCCCTCCGCCGGGCCCCGGGCACCGCACTGATCGTCAGCAACGTCCAGGAGACCGACCTGGCGGGGCACCAGCAGGACGCCCCTCGGTACGCCGCCGTGCTCCGGCGGACCGATACGGGTCTGAGCACGCTGCTGCCGCTGCTCTCCTCCCCCGGCGACCGTCTGATCGTCACCGGTGATCATGGCAACGACCCGGTGATCGGTCACGCCTGTCACACGCGGGAGTACGTCCCGGTACTGATCCACCGCCCTGAGGCCGTCCGGCCGGACCGTCTGCCGACGGCCCGGACCTTGGCGGACGTGGGGGCCACGGCGGCGATTGCCCTGGGGCTGGGTGCCACCGCCCTCGGCAGCGGCACTCCGCTCCTGAGGCCGGCGGCCGGATCGGCGGGGGTACCGACATGACCGTACGGACGAGCCCCCGGCCGGGGCTCCGGCCAGGGGCTCGATCACACATCCACGCGCCGTGCACGGCCCCGGAGACGGCGGGTGCCGCCCGGGGCCCGGAGCAGACGTCAGCCCATGAACTTCTTGAACTCGTCGGGCAGTTCGAAGTTCTTCGCGTCGTCGCCCTGCGGCAGGCCCAGCGGGTTGCCGGACTGTGCGGCCTCGCGGCGGGCGGCAGCTGCCTCTTCCTCGGCCTTCCGCTTCATCGGGTTGCCGCTCTTGCGCTTGCCCTTGGCCTGCTTCTGCTGCTTCTTCTTCTTGGCGCCGCCGCCACCCATGCCCGGCATCCCCGGCATGCCAGGCATGCCCGGCATGCCGCCGCCCTGGGCCATCTTCGACATCATCTTGCGGGCGTCGAAGAACCGCTCGACCAGGTTCTTGACCGCGCTGACGTCGACACCGGAGCCCTTGGCGATACGGGCGCGGCGCGAGCCGTTGATGATCGTCGGCTCCTGGCGCTCGGCCGGCGTCATCGACTTGATGATCGCGGCCGTACGGTCGACCTCACGCTCGTCGAGGTTGTTGATCTGCTCCTTCATCTGCCCCATGCCGGGCAGCATCCCGAGGAGCTTGGAGATGGAGCCCATCTTGCGGACCTGCTCCATCTGGGCCAGGAAGTCGTCGAGCGTGAAGTCCTTGCCCTTGCTGCTCGCCAGCTTCGAAGCCATCTTCTCGGCCTCTTGCTGACTGAAGGTCTGCTCGGCCTTCTCGATCAGCGTGAGCATGTCGCCCATGCCGAGGATGCGGGACGCCATGCGGTCCGGGTGGAACGCGTCGAAGTCGTCCAGCTTCTCGCCGTTGGAGGCGAACATGATCTGCTTGCCGGTGACATGCGCGATGGAGAGCGCGGCACCACCGCGGGCGTCGCCGTCCAGCTTGGAGAGGACCACACCGTCGAAGCCGACGCCGTCGCGGAACGCCTCGGCGGTGTTGACCGCGTCCTGGCCGATCATCGCGTCGACGACGAAGAGGACCTCGTCCGGCTTGACCGCGTCGCGGATGTCCGCGGCCTGCTGCATCAGTTCCTGGTCGATGCCGAGGCGGCCGGCGGTGTCGACGATGACCACATCGTGCTGCTTGGAGCGGGCGAACTCGATCGAGTCCTGAGCGACCTTGACCGGGTCGCCGACACCGTTGCCCGGCTCCGGCGCGAAGATGGCGACGTCGGCGCGCTCGGCGACGACCGAGAGCTGGTTGACGGCGTTCGGGCGCTGCAGGTCACAGGCGACCAGCAGCGGGGCGTGGCCCTGCTGCTTGAGCCAGTTGCCGAGCTTTCCGGCGAGGGTCGTCTTACCGGCACCTTGCAGACCGGCCAGCATGATGACGGTCGGCGGGTTCTTGGCGAACCGCAGCCGACGGGTCTCGCCGCCGAGGATGCCGACGAGCTCCTCGTTGACGATCTTGATGACCTGCTGGGCGGGGTTCAGCGCCTGGGAGACCTCGACGCCGGTCGCCCGCTCCTTGACCTGCTTGATGAAGGCGCGGACGACGGGCAGCGCGACATCGGCCTCCAGCAGGGCGATCCGGATCTCGCGCGCCGTGGCGTCGATGTCCGCCTCGCTCAAGCGGCCTTTGCCCCGGAGGTTTTTGAAAGTACTCGCCAAGCGGTCGGAAAGCGTATCGAACACGGCGGTCGTCGATCCTCGGGGTCGGGGGCAGGGTCAAGTCGGCTTCTAGGGTATCCGCACAGGCAAGCAACGTGTCCCTGCCCGCCGGGGAAGGGTGCCGGGACTGGCCCCCGTACGACCGCGGGCACGGTGCGCAACCAGCGCGGGCGCCCCTTGCGCATCCCGCACCCACCGTCTCACGGAGGCGCGGCGTCCGGGGAGCCCGTCCCGTCGACGGGAGCGGTGCGGCGTACGGAGGCGGTGCGACGTGCGGGGGCCGTGCGGTCTGCGGGCGCCGTGCGGTCTGCGGAGGGATCCCGGCCTGTGGAGGCAGTGCGGCCCGTGGAGGCGGTGCGGTCTGCCGAGACGGTGCGGTCTGCTGAGGTGTTCCGGTCTGTGGCGATGATCTCCGCGTTGTTGATCTTGCTGGCGCCGGAGCCCGGTCCGCCGTCGGGCACGGCATCGGCGCTCCGCCCCGCACCGGGCCGGCGGCCTGCGGGGCTACTTCAAGGCGTTCTCCACCGTCCGTGCCACCTCGACGGCCACCGCGTCCGCCAGCAGGTCTCCCTTCTCGTCCGTGACGTAGAACGCATCCACCGCGTTCGCTCCCAGCGTGCTCACATGGGCGCTGCGTACGGTGACCCGCGCGGACTCCAGTGCGCGGCCGATCCGGTGCAGCAGTCCCTGGGCGTCCTGGGCCCGTACCTCGATCACAGTTGCCAGCTGCGAGGTCCCGGAGGCGACCGTCACCCGGGGCGGCGGGGCCTGCATTCCGCGCGAGCGACGCGCGTACGCCTGCTCACGCTCGGCCAGCCGGGCCGACACGTCCAGCGAACCGTCCAGGGCCCGTACGAGGTCCGCCCGCAGCCGGACGGTCTGCGGAAGAGATCCGTATTCGGCGGCCACCCGCCAGCTCAGCAGCAGCACCGGCCCCTCGCCGACGGGATCGACGCTGCGCAGGTCCGCGGCTCGGACGGTCAGGCGGTGCATGGCGAGGACGCCCGCTGCGGCGGGCAGCACGCCGGGCTGGTCCGGTACGGCCATCAGCAGTTCGACGCCCACCGGCTCCGGCTCCGGCTCCGGATCTGCCACGGCCCCCGGACCTGCGACGGGACCGCTGGGCGGGTCCGTTTCGCCGTGCCCCTCCGCTCGCGTGCGCAGGATGAGGACCGGACCGCCGGTACGCCACGCCTCGACGGCCAGGCGCTCCTGCTCGGCGGTCGGCTCGTCCGCCGGGCGCCCTTGTGGTGCGGTCTCCCCCGCCAGCCGCGCCGTGACGCGTTTCACCAGATCGGCGACGAGCGACCCGCGCCAGGCGCTCCAGGCCGCGGGGCCGGTCGCCAGTGCGTCGGCCTCGGTGAGGGCGTGCAGCAGTTCCAGCGTGCCAGTACTGCCCACCGTGTCCGCGACCGCCTCGATCGTCGCCGGATCGGACAGGTCGCGGCGGGTGGCCGTCTCGATGAGCAGCAGATGGTGCCGTACGAGCGTGGCGATCACCGTCACGTCCCGGGCGTCGAAGCCGATCCTGGCCGCCATGTCCCGGGCGATGGTCTCGCCGGAGACGGAGTGGTCGCCGGGCCAGCCCTTGCCGATGTCGTGCAGCAGAGCCGCGATCAGCAGCAGGTCGGGGCGGTGCACACGGCGGGTGAGCGCCGCGGCGCGGACGGCCGTCTCGATCAGGTGCCGGTCGACGGTCCAGCGGTGCACGGCGTTGCGCTGCGGGCGGCAGCGCACCCGCTCCCAGTCGGGCAGCAGCCAGGTGACGATCCCTTCCGCCTCCAGCGCCTCCCAGACGGGTACGGTCTGTGCGCCCGCGCCCAGCAGGGTGACCAGTTGTTCGCGTGCCTCGGCCGGCCACGGCACGGGCAGGGGCCGGGTGGCGGCGCCCGTCCGCAGCCGGCGCACGGCGTGCAGGGACAGGGGCAGTCCGGCCTGCGCGGCGGCGGCAGCGGCGCGCAGGGGAAGCACCGGGTCGCGATCCGGCCGCGCCGTCCGCGCCAGGACGGCTTCGCCGTCCAGTTCCACCACGCCCTCCGCAAGCGGAGACCGCTCTCCCCGCCCCGGCCCTCCTCCGGCCGTACGGCCCCGCAACAGCCCGCGCAGTACGGGGCGTACGGACCGGGCCCGCAGTACCCGCCCGACTTCACGCCAGGTGACGTCGCTCGCGTACGAGATGGTGCGCGCGGATTCGTAGACCTGCCGCAGCAGTACGTCCGCGTCCAGTACACCGAGCGCTTCGGCCACCTGGTCCTGTTCCTGCAGAGAGAGCCGGTCGGTGGTGCGGCCGGTCGTCAGGTGCAGTGCGTCGCGTACGTCCAGCAGGCGGGTGCGGGCAGCCTCCAGTCCCTCGCGCGGTGCGTCGGCCAGCCAGGAGGCGGCGACCGCCCGCAGCGCGGTGGCGTCCCGCAGCCCGCCCCTGGCCTCCTTCAGGTCCGGCTCCAAGAGGTACTGCAACTCGCCCTGGCGGTCAGCGCGTTCGCGACTGATGTCGCACAGCTCCGGCAGGCGCTTGGGGGCCTGTTCGCGCCAGTCGGCCAGCGCGGTGCCGCGCAGGGCGCCGGTCAGTTCCGGGTCGCCGGCCAGGTGGCGGGCGTCCAGCAGACCGAGCTGGACCTTGAGGTCGTCGCGAGCGGCTTTGCGCGCCTCGGCGGGTGTCCGTACCGAGTGATCCAGGGCGAGGCCCAGGTCCCACACCGGGTACCAGAGCCGGTCGGCGAGCTCGGCCACCGTACGGGCGCCGGCTTTGCCGTCGTGGAGCAGGAGCAGGTCCAGGTCGCTGCGGGGGGAAAGTTCGCCGCGGCCGTAGCCGCCGACGGCGACCAGCGCGATGCCGGAGCCGGTGCGGCCGGCCGCGCGCTCGAACAGCCCGGCCAGCCAGTCGTCGGTGAGCCGGGCGAGGGCGGCCCGGCGCGCAGTCCCCTCCTGGCCCGTGTCCTGCAGAAGCCGCAGCCGGCCCGAGGCGTAGCTGTCTTTGCTGTCTTTGCTGTCTTTGCTGTCTTTGCTGTCTGGGGCAGCGGAGGCCGGGTGCGGGTCCTGCGGGCTGTCCGGTGCTTCCGTAAAGGCGTTGGTCGCGTCCGCTGCCTGGCTCGTGGCGGCGCTCGCCCCGGCCGCCCCGGCACCGGCGTCGCACTGGTCGCCGTCCTCCGCCGTCTTCCGCACGCTCTCGGTCAACTCAGGCGCTCCTTGGTCATGTCGGCCCCCAGGTACCGGATCTTGAAGGGCCCCGCCCTCGCTCTCCTCCACCTGCGGCGGGTACGGCCCCACAGGAACGGGGGCAGGGACAGGCGCGGGAGCGCGAGCTGGGGCGGGGGCAAGAGCAGCGGCCGCGGTGGATGCGGGAGGCGGGGCCCGCAGCCGGTACTCGAAGCCGACGGCCAGGACGCCCCGCCCCGACCCGTTCCGCACCCGCGGCCCCGCACCCGCACCCGCACCCGCACCCGCACCCGCACCTACAACGCGTCCGGTCCCCGTTCCCCCGTGCGGACGCGGACCGCTTCCTCGACGGGGAGGCTCCAGACCTTGCCGTCGCCGATCTTGCCGGTGCGGGCCGCCTTCACCACGATGTCGATCAGTTCGTCGGCGTCCGCGTCGTCCACGAGGACCTCGATACGGACCTTCGGGACCAGGTCGACGGTGTACTCCGCGCCCCGGTACACCTCCGTGTGTCCGCGCTGCCTGCCGTATCCACTGGCCTCGGTGACGGTCAGGCCGTGTACGCCGAACGACTGCAGGGCCTCCTTCACCTCGTCGAGCCGGTACGGCTTGATCACTGCCGTGATGAGCTTCACGCGTCCACCCTCTTCTCACTACCGGAAGCCGGGGCCGGGCCCTGGCCCTTCCCCTGACCCGCACCCTTGCCCTGGTTCGTGTCCTCGCCCTGATTCGTGTCCTCGCCCTGGTTCCTGGCCTTGCTCGTGCCCTCGTCCGTGTCCTGGTCCGAGCCCCGGCTCGCGCCTCGGCCCTCGCCATGACCCCTGCCGCGCCCCTTCCCCCGCACCTTTTCCCGGGACGAGGACGAGGACGAGCCGCCGCCGAGGGCCGGACCGGCGGCTGAGGCCGCCCCCGCCCCCGTACCCACGCCCGCGCGCGCCACCACGCCACCGCCCGTACCGCCGAAGTCGTACGCCGTCTCCGCGTGCGCGGCCTGGTCGACGCCCGCGACCTCCTCGTCCTCGGAGACCCGGAAGCCCATCAGCACGTCGATGACCTTGGCGAGGAGGAAGGAGACGACGAAGGAGTACAGGAGCACGGAGACGACACCGACGGCCTGCTTCCCCAGTTGGTCCAGGCCGCCGCCGTAGAAGAGGCCCTTGGCGTCGCTCTGTACGCCGCCGGTGGCGAACAGGCCGACCAGCAGGGACCCGGCGACGCCGCCGACGAGGTGGACGCCGACCACGTCGAGGGAGTCGTCGTACCCGAACCGGTACTTCAGGCCGACCGCCATCGCGCACAGCACTCCGGCGATGACGCCCACCCCGATCGCGCCCAGCGGGCTGACCGCGCCGCACGCCGGAGTGATCGCGACGAGCCCTGCCACGGCACCGGAGGCCGCGCCCAGGGTGGTGAAGGAGCCGTGCCGGATCTTCTCGTACCCGAGCCAGCCGAGCATCGCGGCAGCCGTGGCGACCTGGGTGTTGACGAAGGCGACGGCGCCCACGCCGTCGTCGTTGTTCAGCCAGGAGCCCGCGTTGAAACCGAACCAGCCGAACCACAGCAGCCCGGCGCCGAGCATCACCAGCGGCAGGCTGTGCGGCCGCATCGGGTCCTTCTTGAAGCCGATGCGCCGGCCGACGACGAAGATCACGCCGAGGGCCGCGGCGCCCGCGTTGATGTGGACGGCCGTACCGCCGGCGAAGTCGATGACTCCCAGGTCGAAGAGCCAGCCGCCCTCGGCCCACACCCAGTGCGCGACGGGGAAGTAGACGACGGTGGCCCACAGGGCGATGAACAGCGCCCACGCCGTGAACTTCACCCGGTCCGCGAGGGCGCCGCTGATCAGCGCGGGGGTGATCACCGCGAACATCAGCTGGAAGACCGCGAAGACGTAGACCGGGATGGAGGTGGTGCCCCACAGCTCGGTCAGGCCGATGCCGCTGAGCCCGGCGAAGTCGCCGGGCCGGCCGAGGAAGCCGCCGCTGTCCTGGCCGAAGGCGACCCCGAAGCCGTAGAGCACCCACAGGACGGTGACGATCCCCAGGCTGATGAAGCTCATCATCAGCATGTTCAGCACGCTCTTGACCCGGACCATGCCGCCGTAGAAGAAGGCGAGGGCGGGGGTCATGAGCATCACCAGGGCGGTGCAGATCAGCATGAAGCCGGTGTTGGCCGGACTCAGGGTGGCCTCTTCTGCCGCGAGCGTCATGATGCCTGGGGGCATCGGCGTCTCCTGTCGTCGATGCGGCCCGTGCGGGCGTGGTTCCGGGTGGGCCGACTTTCGCCACGAGGTTGTCGCAGCACCGTTTCGGCCATGACCCGTCGGTGTTTCCCCACGGTGACGAAGCCCTCGTCAGTGTTACGCCCCCATGAACTCCGAGATCAGCCCGCCACGCCCGGTACCTCCCGCAACCCACCGAAACGACCACGCCCGCACCGGACGCCCCCGCTCCCGGTCACCCGCTGCCCCACCCGCAAAGCCGACCGCGGCTGTCACCCTTGTGACCTGGCGTGGGGGAGCCGAGTCGAGCTGTACGGGGTGACGGGCCGCGGCCGGGGTCTGTGGAGATGCGGTCGAGGAAACGGGGCGGAAAGGGGGCGGTCGAAGAGCCGGGGGGAGTACGGGCGAAGGGTGCGGTCCGGGAGCGCGGTCAGACGGCCTCCACGCCGGTTTCCGGCAGTTGCTGGGCCAGTTCGTCGCTGAGCTGGATCACTTCGGCCACGCTCTCGAAGTTCCGCGCCGCGGTGTCCACGGTCTTGCGCAGCCGGGTGTTGACCCGTTCCGAGCGGACCTTCTTCGCCAGCGGTATGGCCTGCTGCGCCAGGACGGCGCACTGCTCCGGCTCCTTCTGGAGCAGGTGCACCGTCGCCATCCCGATCAGATTGAGCGCATACGAACGCTGGTGCTCCTTGTCCCGCGAGAAGAGCTCCACCGCCCGCTGCATCACGGGGTTGGCGAGGGAGGCGTAGGTCGGGCTGCGCCCGGCCACGTAGGCGAGGTCGCGGTAGGAATGGGCGTTCTCCGCGTTCAGCTCGGCCTCCGAGAAGAAGCGGATCCAGTCCGGCTCGGGGTCGCCGGGCGTCGCGTCGCCGAAGGTGTCCTCGGCCATCCGTACGGCGCGTTTGACCTTGCTCGGCTGGCCCATGCTCGCGTACGCCCGCGCCTCCATCGCATACAGCATCGCCTGCGTACGGGGCGTGGCCGATTCGCGGCTGCCGTACTGCGCGAGGTGGATGAGCTCCAGTGCGTCGTCCGGGCGGTCCAGGTGGATCATCTGGCGGCTCATGCTGGAGAGGATGTACGAGCCCAGCGGGCGGTCGCCGGCCTCCTTGGAGGCGTGCAGGGCGAGCACGAAGTACTTCTGCGCGGTGGGCTGCAGTCCGATGTCGTAGCTCATCCACCCGGCCAGCTCGGCCAGTTCGGCGGCGACCTTGAAGAGTCGCTTGGAGACCTCTTCGCTCTGCGGTTCCTGCAGCAGGTCGGTGACCTCGTGGAGCTGTCCGACCACCGCTTTGCGGCGCAGTCCGCCGCCGCACTGGGCGTCCCACTGGCGGAACATCACGGTCGTCGACTCCAGCAGGTCCAGCTCCGGGGCGGACAGCCGGTTGGAACGCCGGGAACGCTCCTGGGCCGCCTGCTGGGCGGCGGACGCCTGGCCCGGCGAGACCGGCACCAGCCAGCGCTGCATCGGCTCGATGAGGGCGGGCCCGGCGGCCAGCGCCAGGGAGGTGCCCAGGAAGCCGCGGCGCGCCAGCATCAGGTCGCTGCGGGAGAACTCGCTGATCAGCGAAACGGTCTGGGGGCCGGCCCAGGGCAGGTCGACGCCGGAGACGGACGGGGACTGGTGCGCGGAACGCAGGCCGAGGTCCTCGATGCCGACCACACACCCGAACCGCTCCGAGAACAGCTCGGAGAGGATGCGCGGGATGGGCTCGCGCGGCTGCTCGCCGTCGAGCCAGCGCCGTACCCGCGAGGTGTCGGTGCTGATGTGGTGCGCGCCCATCTGGCGTGCGCGCCGGTTGACCTGCCGTGCCAGCTCGCCCTTCGACCAGCCGCTGCGCACGAACCATGAGCCCAACGGTTCGTTGGGGCGCTTGTCAGCGCCGGTGCCGCCACTGCCGCCCACTGGAACGCCCCCATTCCGATTGCTGCCTTGCTTCACTGCGCCGCGTCATCGCTTCGCATCGCCGCTCTTCGCCGCTGCCGAGTTTCTTTTCCATACGTCCGCTAATACGGTCCGGACCGCTCCGGTGCCTCATTGCGCCAGCGCGGTGTCTTTGCCGCGGCCGCCGTGCCGGCCCGGTGCGGTACGTGGAGGGTGCCGCCCCGCCGGTGCCCGGCCGCCGTGTGGCCGCTACGGCCGGTTGCCGCGCCGGCGCGTCCACGTCGTGGGATTGCTGTCGTTCAAGCCGATGTTCCGGTACTGCCGTCGTTCCCGTACTGCTGATGTTCCGGTGCTGCTGCCGTCCCGGTGTTGCTGTCGCTCCGGTACTTCCGCTCGCCCTACGGTGGTCCGCCGGTCCCGGAGAACCGGCCGCCCCGCAGAGCCGTCGGCCCTATGGGGTGCGCCGGTACGACCGGCCGTTGGCGCCGATGCTCCGGTTTCGGCACTTCGCGTCCGTGTCGCTTCGCGTTGCTTCCCGTTCTGCTGCTTTCTGCGTCTGCCGGTCCGGCGTGTCCTGCCGCCGGTCCCGCGTGTGCTGTCCGTCGTGTCCGGTCCCGCTCGACCGGTGACACCTGTGTGTTCCGTACCGCTCGTCCTGCTGCTGCCGCTTCTCTGCCGTGTCCGCCACGTCGTCGCTCTTCGTCGCCGTCGCGCCTCGGTACCGCGCCACCGCGCTGTTCGCACGCCGCTCCGCACGGCCGTCCTGCCGCTGTGCGTCGCGGCCGCGTCCCGTGAATCTGCCACAGGTTGCCGTTGAACCTCCCACAGGATGCCGTCTGTTGCGGCGACCGGTACGGGGTGGACCTACCCGACCACGGAATTGAGCCAACCCGATTCGGGAGGGTTCACCCGCCGGTGCGTTGCCTCCGGCATACCCACACCCGGGGCGTCCCGCCCCAGGTCGTGCACCGAAAGTAATCCTACGATCACGCCCGCGGCGAGGCCGATCCGCTAAACGCCACCATTCGCCACCCCTTTGAATGAACTCCCCGACCGGTCCTCGCGATTGACTTGACACAGGTCGAGAGGAGACGGACGGAAAGGAGCGCGCACGGGCGCGCGCCGCGCGCCGCACCACCCACCGCACCACAACGCGCCACGGAAACCGACCTCTCCTGACGGAGCGTCACACCTTCGCTCCGACACGTAACCACTGGCACGTACCACCCGTTGGAGGAGGCATGGGCTTCACGATCGGCGGCATCCGCGACATCCGGTCCGGTTCACGGCGTCGCGCCCGCTCGACCGAGATCACGGCGGTGGCGGAGTACACGGGACTGTGGGGCTGGGACGTGGTGCCCGGCGCCCGCGCGGCCCGCGGCGGGAACGGACGTACGGTCTGCTCGTGCGGTGCGGACGACTGCGCCGCCCCCGGCGCGCACCCGCTGGCCCACGCGGACGGACTGGCGGCCGGCGGGACCCTGGAGGAGGCCGCCGACGCCTGGGCGAGGACGCCCGGCGCGGCCGTCCTGCTCCCGGTGGGCCGGGCCTTCGACATCCTCGAAGTGCCGGAAGGGGCGGGGCGCAGCGCGCTCGTACGGCTGGAACGGATGGGCCTGCCGCTCGGCCCGGTGGCCGCCACACCGACGGGCCGCGCCCTGTTCTTCGTGGCCCCCGGTGCCGCCGCCGGCCTGCCCGGTCTGCTCTACCGGATGGGCTGGGACGACGCCGCCCTCGACCTGTGTCCGCGCGGCCCCGGCGACCATGTCACGGCCCCGCCGTCGGACCTCGGCGGGCTGGGCCCGATGCGGTGGCTGCGGCCGCCCACCCTGGACACGGCCGGGCGGCCGCCGCAGGCCCGGCTGCTGTTGGGCACCCTCGCGTACGTGTGCCACCGGTCGGCCGCGTAACCACAGGCATCGCAGATGCGGACGGAACCGCGCCGCACACCGACGCACCCGCACCCCGACGCACCCGCCATCCGCCCTGCCCGCCTTCCCACGCCCCGCTCCACCCCGACCGGCCCCCTCCACCCGCCAAAAAGCCCCGCAGCGATCATCCGCTGCGGGGCTCTTCCAACCGGCTGCGCCAGTAAGGCCATCTGCCCGTCCTAGTCGCCGATCAGGGCGTCCACGAATGCCTCCGGCTCGAACGGCGCCAGGTCGTCCGCGCCCTCGCCGAGGCCGACGAGCTTGACCGGTACGCCCAGCTCCCGCTGGACCGCGACGATGATGCCGCCCTTGGCCGTGCCGTCCAGCTTGGTCAGCACGACACCGGTGATGTCCACGACCTCCGCGAACACGCGGGCCTGCACCAGGCCGTTCTGGCCGGTGGTGGCGTCCAGGACGAGGAGGACCTCGCCGACCGGGCCGTGCTTCTCCACGACCCGCTTGACCTTGCCCAGCTCGTCCATCAGGCCGGTCTTGGTGTGCAGCCGGCCCGCGGTGTCGACGAGGACCACGTCGGCGCTTTCGGCGATACCTTCCTTCACCGCGTCGAAGGCGATCGACGCCGGGTCGCCGCCCTCCGGACCGCGGACCGTACGGGCGCCGACCCGCTCACCCCAGGTCTGGAGCTGGTCCGCGGCGGCAGCACGGAAGGTGTCGGCGGCGCCGAGGACGACCGACTTGCCGTCGGCGACCAGGACCCGGGCCAGCTTGCCGGTGGTCGTGGTCTTGCCGGTGCCGTTGACGCCGACGACCATGACGACGCCGGGGATCTCCTGGCCGTCCTTGCCCAGGGCGCCGTCGGTGGCGACCGCGCGGTCCTGGTCCGTACCGATCAGCTTGAGCAGCTCTTCGCGCAGCAGCGCGCGCAGTTCCTCGGGGGTACGGGTGCCGAGCACCTTCACGCGCTCGCGCAGCCGCTCCACCAGTTCCTGCGTGGGCGCGACGCCCACGTCGGCGGTGAGCAGCGTGTCCTCGATCTCCTCCCAGGTGTCCTCGTCGAGGTGTTCGCGGGAGAGCAGCGTGAGCAGGCCCTTGCCCAGCGAGTTCTGGGAGCGGGAGAGCCGGGCGCGCAGCCGTACGAGCCGGCCGGCGGTCGGCTCGGGGACCTCGACCTCGGGGGCGGCGGGGGCGGGCGGTGCTTCGGCCACCGGCTCCTCGGCGGGCGCCTCGACGGGCGCCTCGGCCGGCGGCAGGACGACTTCTTCTATGGTGCGACGGGTTTCGTCGCGGGGGGTCTCGGCGTCCTCGCCCACCTGCGGTTCCGCAGGGGGCGCGGTGACGGACGGAGTGGTCGGCGGGGCCGGCGGCAGCTGCTTCTTCCTGCGGCTGCTGATGACGAGCCCGCTGGTCGCGCCGAGTACGACCACGGCGATGACAGCGATGACTACAGCGAGGGTGACGATGTCCATAACTCACCCAGTATCGGTCACACCCCGCCGTGCGGGACCGCACACGCCGAACCTGGACCTCGCTTGTCCGGGTTCACCTGCCGCGGGGCCGCTCGCTGCTCCCTGGAGGAAAAGTCCGGACATCGCATACCACACTGCGGGGCATGCGAACGCCGCCCCGGATCGTTGGCGCAGGTCGGCCGCGCAACCCGGTCCGACACCGCCCGGCCGCCGAAGCACGCGCCCCCGCGCCGGGCGTGCCACTGGTTTCCGTCATGTCGGCCGGACACCGAAGGGGCCCGCCCACACTGCCGTACACCCCACCTGACCTGCACCTCAGTCGATCGATCAGGATGCTCGGACGAGTTCGAGGCCTGCATACGGTCGTCGTTGGACACAACAAGGCCCATGAACCGAAGTTGGATCAAAGTACGATAGCTCTCGGCTGCGCAACGCGCGTAGAGTCCTGGCAACCCCCCTCCCCTTCGCCAGGCATCACAGCCGCTGCCTGAACCCGCACGGAGACACCTGCACCATGGGCACCACGTCCACGGACACCATGTCCGCTCCTGAAACCGAAGGCGCCGTCGAGCAACGAGGCATCGAGCCCGTCCCCGACCACGAACGCCACGGCCGCGTCCGCGAACTCTTCCCGACCTGGGTCGCCGCCAACATCAGCGTGCTGCTGCTCACCATGGGTGCTTCCCTGGTGATCACCAACGGTCTGAACTTCTGGCAGGTCCTGATCGTGGCCGCCATCGCCTCCGTCGTCTCCTTCGGCATGGTCGGCGTGCTGTCGGTCTCCGGCAAGTGGGGCGGCGCGCCGGGCGCGATGCTCTCCCGTGCCGCCTTCGGCGTGCGGGGCAACTACTTCCCGGGCGCGATCCTGTGGGTGGCCCGCTTCGGCTGGGAGACGATCAACGCGGTCAGCGGCGCGTACGCCGTGCTGACGGTCCTGAAGCTGCTGTTCGGCATCGAGGCCAACAACGTCCTCACCGTGATCACACTGCTGCTCTTCGTCGCGACGACGTTCCTGGTCAGCGGCATGGGCCGGAAGGCGCTCAACGTCTGCAACAAGTACTCGACGTACCTGTTCAGCGTCTTCAGCATCATGGTGCTGGTCTACCTGATCGCCGAGATGCCGTGGGGGAAGATCTTCTCCCAGTCGGCGGGCAGCACCGCGCTGATGATCGCCGGTATCGGCACCATCGCGGCGGGCGGCATCAGCTGGGTGCCCACCGGTCCGGACTTCGCGCGCTACCTGCCGCACTCCGCCTCCGGCAAGAAGATCGTCGGTACCACCATCTCCGGCGCGGCCCTGGTGCTCGTACCGATGGTCCTGATGGGCGGCATCATGGCCGTCTCCAAGCCCGACCTGGCCAACCAGAACACCGACCCGATGTCGTTCCTCGGCTCGGTGCTGCCGACCTGGCTCGCGGTGCCCTACCTGCTCACCGCGCTGGTCGGGATGCTGCTGATCAACAGCCTGTCGATGTACTCGGCCGGTTTCACCGCGCAGACCATGGGCGTCAAGCTGCCCCGCGCCATGGCCGTGAGCATCAACGCGATCATCAGCCTGGTCGGCGGCGCGTTCATGATGCTGGTGGCCAAGGACTTCATCGGCCAGTTCATCACCTTCCTGACGCTGCTCGCGGTGTCCTTCTCCGCCTGGATCGGGGTGTACGCCGTCGACATGGCGCGCCGCCGGAAGATGGCCGTGCGCTACGACGGCGACAGCCTGATGAACGTCAGCCGCACCAGCCGCTACTGGTACGCGGGCGGCTTCTGCTGGCAGGCGCTGACGGCCTGGGCCGCGGCGCTGGTGGTGGGCCTGTGCCTGACCAAGGTCACCTGGTTCACCGGTCCGCTGGCCGAGACCTGGCCGGGCAAGCACGGCCTGGGCTGGGCGGCCACGATCGTGATCGCCGCGGTGGTCTTCGCGGTGCTGCCGAAGCCGAAGGAGACGGTGCCCGCGGGTGCCGCCGCCCCGGCCGAGGAGCCGGCGCCGGTCGGCTGATTCGGCGCCCGCACCCTTCTCACCTGATGTGACGTCAGCTAGCGTCCCCTTCGCCAACCGGGCCCACCGCCTCGGTGAAGGGGACGTTCGTCATGCCCGTAACGGTCCTGCGCTTCAACCTCGCCGGCCCCTCCCCCACCCCCGCCTCGCTCGGCGCGCGCTACCGGGCGGCCGTCGAGATGGCCGCCTTCGCCGACGACCGGGGCCTGACCACGGTCCAGACCGAGGAGCACCACGCCACGGACAACGGCTGGATGCCGGCGCCGCTGGCGTTCGCCGGCACCGTCCTGGGCGCCACCCGGCGGATCACCGTCACCGTCTCCGCACTGATCACGCCGCTGCACGACCCGCTGCGGCTGGCCGAGGAGATCGCCGTACTGGATCTGCTGAGCGGCGGCCGGCTGGTCACCGTGGCGGGCCTCGGCTACCGGCCCGAGGAGTACGCGGCGCACGGCCGGGACTGGCACTGGCGGGGCAAGCTCCAGGACGAGGTGCTGGAGACGCTGCTCGCCGCCTGGAAGGGTGAACCGTTCCGCTATCGGGGCCGTACCGTGCGGGTCACCCCGCGCCCGTACACCCAGCCCCATCCGCTGCTGCTGGTCGGCGGCAGTTCCCGGGCCGCCGCGCGCCGGGCCGCGCGGCTGGGGCTGCCCCTGTTCCCCAGCGCGCATCTGCCCGAGCTGGAGGCGTACTACCACGCGCGCCGCGCCGAGTACGGGACCGAGGGCTGGGTGCTGCAACCCTCTGCCCGTACGAGTCTGCTGCACGTGTCCGAGGATCCTGACCGGGCCTGGGCGGAGTACGGCGGGCACCTGCTGCACGAGGCGCGTACGTACGCCTCATGGCAGGCCCCCGGTGCGGAGTCGGCTGTGCGGTCCGCCGCCGACGACGTGGAGGCGCTGCGCCGGGAGGGGGTCTACCGCATCGTGACTCCGGAGGAGTGTGTGCGGCTGGCCGGGGAGGTGGGGCCGACGGGGTCGCTGATCCTGCATCCGCTGTGCGGCGGGATGCCGGTGGACGAAGGCTGGCGTTCCGTACACCTGTTCGCGGAGCGGGTCGTTCCGCACCTGAAGGAGCGCTGAGGCGCCGGCCCGCTTCCTTGCTTCAACGGAAAACCATTCGCGGAGAAAAGAAGTACCGCAAGCCCTTGCGCGCGAAAAAAGGAGCTGCCCCGGTCCGACGGACGGACCGGGGCAGCTGCCCACAACTGAGGAGAAGGGCTGGCGGGGGGGTGTTAGCCCATCTCCTCCAACGCCTTGCCCTTGGTCTCCTTCACGAATTTCAGCACGAAGGGGATCGAGAGCAGGGCGAAGATCATGTAGATCACGTAGGTGCCCGAAAGATTCCAGTCGGAAAGGCTCGGGAAGCTTGCAGTGATGGCCCAGTTGGCGATCCACTGCGCACACGCCGCGACACCGAGCGCAGCGGCGCGGATCTTGTTCGGGAACATCTCACCGAGGAAGACCCAGACCACGACGCCCCAGGACAGGGCGAAGAAGAGCACGAAGGCATGGGCGGCGACCAGGGCAACCGTGCCCTGGGCGGTCGGCAGCGTGCCGTCCGCGGTCTTCGAGGCGAAGGCCCAGGCCTCCAGCGCGAGGGCGACGGCCATACCGGCGGAACCGATCAGCGCCAGCGGACGGCGGCCGATCCGGTCCACGAAGACCATCGCGATCACGGTGCCGATGATGTTGATGATCGAGGTGGTGAAGCTGTAGAAGAACGAGCTGCTCGGGTCGATGCCGACGGACTGCCACAGCGTCGAGGAGTAGTAGAACGCCACGTTGATGCCGACGAGCTGCTGGAAGACCGACAGGCCGATGCCGATCCACACGATCGGCAGGAAGCCGAACCTGCCGCCCAGCAGGTCCTTGAAGCTGGACTTGTGCTCCCGGCGCATCGCCTCCTTGATCTCCGCGACCCGGGTGTCCAGGTCGACGCCCTGGCCCTCGACCTCGGCCAGCACCTCCTTGGCCTTGTCGGTCTTGCCGACGGAGATCAGGAAGCGGGGCGACTCGGGGATCGCGAAGGAGAGCAGCCCGTAGAGCACGGCCGGTACGACCATCACGCCGAGCATCCACTGCCAGGCTTCCAGGCCCGCCAGCTTGCCGCGCTGGTCACCGCCGGCGAGGTTCAGGATGCCCCAGTTGACCAGCTGCGAGATCGCGATGCCGATGACGATCGCGGCCTGCTGGAAGGAGCCCAGGCGCCCCCGGTACGCGGGCGGCGCGACCTCGGCGATGTAGGCCGGGCCGATGACCGACGCCATGCCGATCGCGATGCCGCCCAGGACGCGCCACATGGCCAGGTCCCACAGGGCGAACGGCAGCGCCGAGCCGACCGCGCTGACCGTGAAGAGCGCCGCGGCGATCTGCATGACACGGATGCGGCCGATGCGGTCGGCGATCCGGCCGGCCGTGGCGGCGCCGATGGCGCAGCCGATCAGCGCGATGGCGATCACCTGGGCGAGCCCCGCGGAGCCCACTTCGTAGCGGCCGCGGATCGCCTCGACAGCGCCGTTGATCACGGAACTGTCGTAGCCGAAGAGGAAGCCGCCCATCGCGGCAGCCGCGGTGATGAAGATGACATGGCCGAGGTGATCCGGCTGGGCCTTGCGGCCTTCCGAAGTCGTCGGCTGCGCGGTGCTGGTCAACGTGTACTCCAGTGCCCGGCTGCGCTGCCGGGCGTAGGGGGCTGGCCCTTCCAGTGGCGCATAGGTTGGGGGTACCCACCACTTGAAGGTAAAAGCAACGTTGCAGACCCTATGCCTTCAAGTTTCGAAGTCAATAGGTCGTGATGATTTTGTTTCGGCGTAACTTCCAGGGGGATGCGTTCAAGTTATGAACCGTAGCGGGCCGTAGTAATCGTGTACGTCACATCGAGTACCCGGCGCCGCACCGACTACGCGGGGGCCGCGCTCAGCGCAGCCGCTGGCTGACGACCTTCGAGACGCCGTCGCCCTGCATCGACACCCCGTACAGCGCGTCGGCGACCTCCATCGTCCGCTTCTGGTGCGTGATCACGATCAGCTGGGAGCTCTCCTGCAGCTCCTCCATGATCCCGATCAGCCGCTGCAGATTGGTGTCGTCCAGCGCCGCCTCGACCTCGTCCATCACGTAGAACGGGCTGGGGCGCGCCTTGAAGATCGAGACCAGCAGCGCCACCGCGGTCAGCGACCGCTCACCGCCCGACAGCAGCGACAGCCGCTTGACCTTCTTGCCCGGCGGGCGGGCCTCCACGTCCAGACCGGTGGTGAGCATGTGGTCCGGGTCGGTCAGCACCAGCCGCCCCTCGCCGCCCGGGAAGAGCCGCGCGAAGACGCCCTCGAACTCCCTGGCGGTGTCGTGGAAGGCCTCGGTGAAGACCTGCTCCACCCGCTCGTCGACCTCCTTGACCACCCGCAGCAGGTCGGTCCGGGTCTTCTTCAAGTCTTCAAGCTGCTCGCTGAGGAACTGGTGCCGTTCCTCCAGCGCGGCGAACTCCTCCAGCGCCAGCGGGTTCACCTTCCCGAGCTGCTGATACGCCCGCTCGGCGGCCTTGAGCCGCTGCTCCTGCTCGGCCCGTACGTAGGCCACCGGCCGGTTGCGCGGGTGCTCCGGGTCCTGCGGAAGCTCCTCGCCCTGCGCGGCCGGGGACGGCGGTACGGGCTGGTCGGGGCCGTACTCGGCCGCCAGCACGGCGGGCTCGACGCCCAGCTCCTCCAGCGCCTTGGCCTCCAGCTGCTCGATCCGCAGCCGCTTCTCGGCGCCCAGCACCTCGCCCCGGTGCACCGAGTCCGTCAGCTTGTCCAGCTCGCCCTTCAGCTCCCGGCTCGCGTTGCGCTCGGCCACCAGCGCCTGCTCGCGCTCCTGCTTGGCCAGCTCCGCCGCCAGCCGCTCCTCCTCGGCCCGGACGACCGAGACCTCGACGTGTGCCAGCAGCTGCCGCGCTCCGGAGGCCACCGCGGACGCCACCGCCGCCTCGTGGCGGGCCCGGGCGCGCCGCTGCTCGGCACGGGCCCGCGCCTCGCGTTCGGCCCGCGCCGCGCGGTCGAGACCGTCGGCCCGGCCCGCGAGGGCCTTGACCCGTTCCTCGTGCGTGCGGGCCTGGAGGCGCGCCTCCATCTCCGTCTGCCGCGCGTTGGCGCCGTCCGCGGCCAGCCGGTCCCGTACGGAGGTGTCCGGCTCCTCGTCGCCGGGCTCCTCCTCGGCCACCGCCAGCCGGGCGGCCAGTTCCTCGGCCTCCTCGGTCGCCCGTTCGAGTGCTTCCTCCGCCTTCGCGGCGGCCGCGGCCGAGCGCTCCGCCTCGTCGGCGGCGCCGCGTGCCTGGCCACCGAGGCGGCCCAGGTCGCCCGCGACGCGGGACTTCTCGCGGTCGGCGGCACTGCGCCGCTCCCCCGCCTCATCGGCCAGCCGCGCGCACGCGTCCCGCTGTTGCCGTGCCGCCTCGTGAGCGGCGGTCAGCTCCGTACAGCGTTCGCCCAGTTCGGCGGCCTCGGCCGCGGCTTCGTCGACGGACGCCTGCACTTCCAGCAGGCTCGGCGCGCCGGCCGACCCGCCCTGCGCGAAGTGCGCTCCGAGGACGTCGCCTTCGGCGGTCACCGCGGTCAGCTCCGGGCGGGACGCCACCAGTTCCTCGGCGTCCTCCAGCGATCCGACGACCACGACGCCGCGCAGCAGCCACCGTACGGAGCGCAGCAACTCGTCCGGACCGCTGACCAGTTCGGCCGCGAGCGGCAGGCCGCCGGAATCCACGTCCCGGCTCGTCTCCGGTCCCGCTCCCAGCACCATCGCGGCACGTCCAGCGTCCTCCTTGCGCAGGAGGCGAATCGCTTCGGCAGCGGTGGCCGGGTCGGCCACGGCCACCGCGTCCGCCGCCGCGCCGAGTGCCGCGGCCACCGGCACCTCGTGGCCCGGGGCGACGGTCAGCAGTTCGGCGGCCGGACCGAGCAGGCCGGTCAGCCGGTCGGCCGCACCGAGCAGCGCGCCGGTCCCGTCCTTGCGGCGCAGCCCGAGGGCCAGTGCCTCGTGCCGGGCGGACACCGCCGCGCGCTGCCGCTCGGCGGCCGTCTGCGCGTCGCGCGCGGCACTCAGCGCGGCCTCGGCGTCGGCCAGGTCCTGTTTGGCGGCCTCGTGCTGTCGTGCCAGGTCGGCGTCGTCCGCGTCCAGCCCGTCCACCTCGGCCTTGAGCGTCTCGTACTGCTGCTGGGCGTGGGCCGCGCGCTGCTGCGCCTCGTCCCTGGCCGCGGCCAGCCGTCCGATCTCGGCCTGCGCCGAAGCCGCCCGGCCGCGCGCGGCGGTGACCTGCCCGTGCAACCTGGCCAGCCCCTCCCGCCGGTCCGCCATGGCGCGCGCGGCGTCCCGCAGCCGCCGCTCCTCGTCCGCCAACTGACGCTCCAGAGCGGCCCGGTGCTCGACGGTGTCCTCCAGCGCCCGGCTCGCCGCCTCCAGCGCGGCTTCCAGCTCGGCCTCCTGCTCACGGACCCGGGCCGCCTCCCGTTCCAGGTCCTCCGGGTCGCGGCCGCGCCGTTCCTCCGGCGGGGCGGCCGTCGCGCTCTTGACGCGCGCGTCGGCCAGCGAGACCGTGCCGCGCACCCGCTCGGCGAGCTGCGACAGCTCGTAGAACGTCTGCTGGGCCCGCTGGAGGCGTGGCGTCAGCGTCCGTACCTCCTCCTCCAGTGCGGCCTCGCGCCGTGTCGCCTCCTTGAGCCGTTGCTCGGCGGTCTCCTTGCGCTGCTTGAGCGCCGCCTCGTCAGCGATCTCCGCGCGCAGCGCTTCACGAAGCGATACGAGGTCGTCGGCGAGCAGCCGCAGCCGGGCGTCGCGCAGGTCGGCCTGGATGACGGCGGCCCGGCGGGCGACAGCGGCCTGCCGGCCCAGCGGCTTGAGCTGCCGCCGCAGCTCGTCGGCGAGGTCCTGGACGCGCGCCAGGTTCGCCTTCATCGCCTCCAGCTTCCGCAGCGCCTTCTCCTTGCGCTTGCGGTGCTTGAGGACGCCGGCCGCCTCCTCGATGAAGGCGCGGCGCCCCATGGGATCGGCGTGCAGGACGGAATCGAGCTGGCCCTGCCCGACGATGACGTGCATCTCCCGGCCGATGCCGGAGTCCGAGAGCAGCTCCTGGATGTCCAGGAGGCGGCAGGTGTCCCCGTTGAGCTGGTACTCGCTGCCGCCGTTGCGGAACATCGTCCGCGTGATGGTGACCTCGGCGTAGTCGATGGGCAGGGCGCCGTCGGAGTTGTCGATGGTCAGCGAGACCTCGGCGCGGCCCAGCGGCGGCCGGCCGGTCGTCCCGGCGAAGATCACGTCTTCCATCTTGCCGCCGCGCAGCGACTTGGCGCCCTGCTCGCCCATGACCCAGGACAGGGCGTCGACGACATTGGACTTGCCCGACCCGTTGGGGCCCACGACACAGGTGATGCCGGGTTCAAAACGCAGTGTCGTGGCGGAGGCGAAGGATTTGAATCCTCGCAGTGTCAGGCTCTTGAGATGCACGCCGTTGGACTCTACCGCCCGCCCCCGGCCGGGAGCCGCCCCGGCACGAGGGCCCGGTGCGGCCGCCGGGACGCGGGGCGTCCTGGCCGCGCCCCGGACGCCCGCACTCCTCGCGGCGGTGTGATTTCGGTTTCGTTGCTGAAGGTGCAGGGCACATCAGACGGTGAGGGTCGACCGGGAGCCGAACAGAAAAGCAACGGAAAACGACGAAGGGACGCCGAAGCGTCCCTTGAAGATCTTGCTAGCGGTGCCTCAAGCGGCTGGCGAACAGCCCGTCGGCCCCGGGGGATGGGGTCAGGTGAGCGCGGGCTCCGCCTGGGGTACGTCGATGCCGTCGAGCATCGAGTCGTCGTGACGTGCGGCAGCGGACAGCATGTCGTTTTCGGCCTGCATCCGGATGAGTTCGGATTCGAGGTCCTGGACGCGCTGCTGAAGCCGTCGCATCTCGGAGAGGACTCGGGGGTCGGAGCCGCCGACGTAACCGAGAAGCGCCTTTGCCATGATGGATGGTCCTCCACACTGAGTGACCGACCGAAGCGGTGTGGGTCGTGAGGGATTCGCACCCGCGGTGCTTGCCATTGTCCTGCGAACTCAATGCCAAACAGCTAAGGTGCGCGGGGCTTCCAGAGTCTCACCAAAAGGTTTGAGGGTCAACACGATCACGCCCCGTATCCTTGGGCGCCCGGGAGTCCGCGGCCGCGGCAACGCCGGACCGGCTCCCCAGAAAAGCGCCTCGGGGGCGTGGAGATCATCCTTACAGCGGCAGCCTTCCACGGGTCGGCCGAGTTGGCAACCACCAGGTCATGACTGCAGTGTGCATCTGACGGGGACACGTGAAACCGGCCCCGCGTCCGGTTCCCGGATACCGCGCGCCGCACCGGGTCAGCGGATCGCGAATCCGTCGTAACCGCCCCGCGGCGTGTCCCAGATCTCACCCACCCCCTCGACCCGTCCGGGCGTGTCGCCGGTGCGCAGCCACTCCAGAAGCTCCTCGCACCGTTCGCGGGGCCCCTCGGCGACGACCTGGACCCGGCCGTCCTCCAGATTGAGGGCGAAGCCCACGAGGCCGCCGATCCGCAGGGCGTTGGCCCGGGTGAACCACCGGAAGCCGACTCCTTGGACCCGGCCGCGCACCCAGGCGGTCAGGCGGACATCTTCGTTCATGTCTGCACGTTAACCGGCCAATTGCTCGGCGGGCACATCGGCCCCACACGTCATGGCGTACAGTCGCCCGGCAACGAGACTCACCCTTACGAGTGAGGCACGTTGACGCTCGTGTGGACAGAAGGAAGGCAGTGGATGGGCCGCCATCGACGCTCCGCTCCCGCATCACCCGAAGCCGCCGGAGCCACGGACCAGGCCGCAAGCCCGGCCGCCGCACCTCCCGCACCCGCGGGCCCCGCGCACTCCGGCCGCCACCGCGGCAACCGCCCCGCGCGCGACCGCCGCTCCGCCCCGGTCCGCACCGGCCTGCTCGGCGCCTCGGCCGCCGTGGCGATGGGCGCGGTCGCCGTCGCCTCGGGCCTGCTGCCCGGCGGCGGCCAGTACGACTGGGGCGGCAGCGGCGGCTCCGGCGAGCGGGTGCGCGCCGACGCCCTGCCGCACACGACGCCACGCGACGCGGCGTCCGTGTCGCCCACCGACCGGGGCGCCGGACAGGCCAGCCGCGGCGAGGCTCGCCCCGGCCTCCCGGACCGGGCGCGCCCCACGTCGTCCGCCGCCCCGTCGGCCACCCCGGCTCCCCGGCAGCCGTCCACGCCCGCCGCGGACACCGCTCCCGACCGGGACCGCACGCAGCGGCCGGACCGTACGGCGACCACCCCCGCACCCCCGAAGAGCACCCCGCCCGCCTCCGCCACACCGGGCACCCCGCCCTCCGCCGCCGAGTCGCAAGTGGTGGACCTGGTCAATCAGGAGCGCGCGAAGGCCGGCTGCTCACCGGTGACCGCCGACCGCGAACTGGGCACCCTGGCCCGGACGTTCAGCGAGGACATGGCGCGCCGCGGCTTCTTCGACCACACCGACCCGGACGGCCGCAGCCCGTGGGACCGGGCCAAGCAGGCGGGCATAGAGAACCTGGGCGGCGAGAACATAGCGCGCGGCCAGGCCGACGCCCGCGCGGTGATGAACACCTGGATGCACAGCTCCGGGCACCGCGCCAACATACTGAACTGCGAGTACAAGACCTTGGGGGTCGGAGCGCACTTCGGCCGGGGCGGCCCGTGGTGGACGCAGGACTTCGGCTTCTGAGCCGGGCGGCACTTCGGTTCCCGAGGCGGGCGGCACTTCGGCTTCCGAGCCGGGCGGCGCCGCCGTCGGCTCAGCCCTCCGCCTCCTCGGGAAGGCTGTCCCACTCCTCCCCGTCGCGGTAGAGCTCGTAGTCGTGCTCGGCGGCGATCTCCTCCGCGTGGGCGCGGCTGCGCACCGGGACCTCGTGCCGCTCGCTGACGACCTCGCCGTGTACGCCGCCTTCTTCGACCACCTCGATCGCGTGTGTCTCGTACACGACGCTGCCGGGCGCCGCCGAGCTCCAGACCAGATGCATACTCGTCGCCATCGGATCCCAACCTCCGAAGGTATGGCCCCCTGGCTACAGGGTCGCATCTCCATCCGTACGAAAGCACGCGTATGCGGGTGGGTCGGCGTGTACAGGTCCCCGCGTACGGGCGGCACGCCCGGGGCCCGGGCGCGCGGGGTGGGCGCGCGGGCCGGGCGCGCGCTGTACGGGCCTGCGGCGCGCACGGTACGGACCCGTGGCGCGCGCTGTACGGGGCTACGGGCGCGGCAGCCGCTGGCAGCGGGGGCAGAAGTAGCTGGAGCGGTTCATCCAGGGGCGGCGGCGCATGGCCGTGCCGCAGCGCCGGCACGGTTCGTCCTCGCGCCCGTACGCGTCCAGCGACCGTTCGAAGTAGCCCGACTCGCCGTTCACGTTGACGTAGAGGCTGTCGAAGCTGGTGCCGCCGACGGCGAGCGCGGCGCTCATCACGTCACGGATGTGGCCGAGCAGCTCGGTGGTACGGGGGCGGGTGAGGGTGGCGGTCGGACGGTCGTAGTGCAGCCGGGAGCGCCACAGGGCTTCGTCGGCGTAGATGTTGCCGACCCCGCTGATCAGCGACTGGTCCAGCAGCGCGCGCTTGACGGTGGTGCGGCGGCGGCGCAGCGCGTCGTGGAAGGCGGCGTCGTCGAAGGCCGGGTCGAGCGGGTCGCGGGCGATGTGCGCGATGACGTCGGGGAGCCCTTCGAGGTCGCCGGGCACGGCGTCGTGCAGCGACAGCCCGCCGAAGGTGCGCTGGTCGACGAAGCGCAGTTCGGTGCCGGCGTCGTCGTCGAAGGTGAAGCGGACGCGCAGGTGCTTCTCGTCGGGGGCGTCCTGCGGCTGGACCAGGAGCTGCCCGCTCATGCCCAGGTGGGCGAGGACGGACAGGCCGTCGGTGACCGGCAGCCAGAGGTACTTGCCGCGGCGCCGGGCCTCGCCGATGCGCTGGCCCCGCAGGCGGGTCGCGAAGTCGACGGCCCCGGCGGTGTGCCGCCGGACGGCCCTCGGGTGCAGGACCTCGACGGCGGCGACGGTACGGCCCCGTACCCACCGCTCCAGTCCGCGGCGTACGACCTCGACCTCGGGCAGCTCGGGCACGGCTCTCCTCGTCATGCGATGTCCGCCGCGAGCGCGCGGGGGACGCGGTACGGATGGTGCGCGCCGCCCCTGGGGCGGACGGTACGGCCCCGCAAAGCACTGCCCGGCCGCCCTTCCCCGAGGTGGGGTGGACGACCGGGAGTGAGGAGCCTTTGCGGCCTAGGGCGTGTCCCCCGCCGGGGGAACCACGGGCTCCCCGGCCGGCGGCGCGTCCGCGGCCTTCTCGGCCGCTTCGTCCGCCGCCGCGCGGATCGCCCGCCAGGCGGACTCGGCCGCCTGCTGCTCGGCTTCCTTCTTGCTGCGGCCGGTGCCGGTGCCGTACGAGACACCACCGACGCGGGCAGCAGCAGTGAAGGTCTTCTCGTGGTCCGGACCGGTCTCGCTGACCAGGTACTCCGGGACACCGAGACCTTCGGTCGCGGTCAGTTCCTGGAGGCTGGTCTTCCAGTCCAGGCCGGCCCCCAGGCCGGCGGACTTCTCGATGAGCGGGTCGAAGAGCCGGTGCACCAGCTCGCCGGCCGCGTCGAGGCCCTGGTCGAGATAGACCGCGCCGATCACCGCTTCCAGGGTGTCGGCCAGGATGGAGGCCTTGTTGCGGCCTCCGGTGCCCTCTTCGCCCCGGCCGAGGCGGATGAAGGCGCCGAGGTCGAGGCCGCGGCCCACCTCGGCGAGTGCGCGCGAGTTGACCACCGCGGCCCGCAGCTTGGCCAGCTGGCCTTCGGGCAGGTCGGGGTGGGTGCGGTACAGCGTGTCGGTGACCACCAGGCCGAGCACCGAGTCCCCGAGGAACTCCAGCCGCTCGTTGGTGGGCAGACCGCCGTTCTCGTACGCGTACGAGCGGTGCGTCAGCGCACGCACCAGAAGGGCGGACTCGAGGTGGTACCCGAGCCGCCCTTCCAGAAGCGTGTGGGACGAGGCCGTGTCCGCCGTTGCCGTGTCGGCCCCGCGCTTGCGGGGTGACGTAGGGGCGTCTGACATAGAGCCTGTCACCAGCCGATCAGACCTCGAGGACCTGTCGCTTGTTGTAGGTGCCGCAGCTCGGGCACGCGATGTGCTGCTGCTTCGGCTCGTGGCAGCGCTCGCACGCCACCAGGGTGGGGACCGCAGCCTTCCACTGCGACCGGCGGTGGCGCGTGTTGCTGCGCGACATCTTCCGCTTCGGAACAGCCACGGCTACTTCTCCTGCTTCTCGGCGGCGCGCGCTGACTCAGGCCCGTCGCCGCTCATGTTCTCGTCCTTCTCGCCGGCCGGGTCGGTGGCGAGTCCCTGCAGTGCCGCCCAACGGATGTCGACGGCGTCATGGTGGTGGTCCGGGTCGTCCGCGAGCCGCTCTCCGCACTGGGAGCACAGGCCCGGGCAGTCGTCCTGGCACACCGGCTGCATCGGCAGTGCGAGCACCACCGCATCACGCAGCACGGGTTCGAGGTCGAACAGGTCGTCCTCGAGGAAGAGCGTGTCCTCCTCTTCCTCGGCGTCGTCGCCGGGCTCCGCGGTGCGGGTCCTGGCGTCGGCGTCGGGGTAGGAGAACATCTCCTGGAAGTCCGCTACGAGCTCGCGCTCCAGCGGCTCCAGACACCTTACGCACTCCCCCTGGACCGATGCACGGCCGGTACCTGTGACAAGCACCCCGTCCATGACGGACTCCAGGCGGAAGTCGAGTTCCACCGGCGCGCCCACGGGCACTCCGATGACCTCGTTGCCGAGGTCCCGGGGGGCCTCGACGGTGCGGGAGAGCCGCTGCAGCGCGCCGGGACGGCGTCCCAGATCGCGCGTGTCGAACACGAGCGGGGAACGGTGGTCGAGGCGGGCGTTGATGGCTTCCTGCTTTCTACGCTGACGTACGAGCCGCCCCGTCACCGAGAGGCAACCGGGCAGCAGAGATCGCGGACGTACACGCGACCGAAGAGCCAGGATACTGGAACGGTCCCGATAGGCCCAATCCGCTACTGCCGCCCCTCCTCGTACTGCCGCAGCCGGTCCAAGTCGATCATGCTCGTGTCGAAGAGACTGGTCTCGTCGAGCGCGGCGGGCTGCGCCGCCCGGCCCGCGGGGTCCTGCCCCGGCACCTGGGGCTGCTGGAGGTAGACCGCGTTCGGGTCGTAGGGCTGCTGGTGGGGGTGCTGCGCCTGCGGGTCCTGCCAGCCGTAGCCGTACGGGTCCTGCTGCGCGTACGGGGCCTGCTGGTAGCCGTAGACGTCCTGCTGCTGGTAGCCCGGGGCAGCATAGTCGGCGTGGTCGGCGTGGTCGGCGTGGTCGGCGTAGTGGCCCTGCGGCGGCACGGCGGGCTGCGGCGGGGCCTGCGGCTGCTGCGGTACGGGGTCGGCCAGCTCCGCGAGCCCGGCCAGGTACTCGGCGTCGCCGGTGTGGCCGGGGTGGTGCCCGTCGGCCTGTGCGGCGAGGCTGCCCAGCTCGTCCGTCGGGCGGGCGCCCTGGAGCTTGAGCCGGCCGCGGCCGACGGCCTCCAGGGTCTTGGTCAGGACGGCTTCGAAGGCGCCGAACTTGGCGTCCACGTAGCGGTCGGCCCGCTCCTTGAGCGTCTGCGGGTCGGCGCTGGGCTCGGGCGCCTGGACGCCGTCCTCGTCCTGGTGGCCGCCTTCGCCCGGCGCACGGCCGAGCAGCTTCTCGCGGCCGCGGTCGACCGAGCCGATGGTCTTGGTGAGGACGACCTCGAAGTTGGCCAGTTTGCTGTCCACGTAGTCGTCCGCCTCGGCGCGGACCTCCTCGGCCTCGCGGCGGGCCTCGGCCAGGATGCGGTCGGCCTCGGCCTGGGACTGCCGGGCGACCTCGGTGTCGGAGATCAGCGAGCCGCGGTGGGCGTTGGCGGACTCGATGATCCGCTCCGCCTCGGCACGGGCCTCCTCGACCATCTGCGCACGGTCGCCGAGCACCTCCTGGGCCTGCGCGAGCGACCCGGGCAGCGCGGCCCGCACCTCCTCCAGCATGGCGAGCAGCTCGGCGCGGTTGACCACGCACGAGGCCGACATGGGCATGGACCGGGCGCTGCCGACGGTCCGGACGATCTCGTCGAGCTTTTTCTGCACGTCCACCTTGGACTCGCCACTCTCCGGGTCGGTACGACGGAACGGGGACGACTGTACGTCCACAGCGCCCCGCGCCGACACCTGCTGACGGAAGGTCAGGACGTCACTCGGTACCGAGCCGCTTGGTCAGCTCCTCCAGGACGAAGGGCGGCACGAGGTGGGAGACGTCGCCGCCCCAGGCCGCGACCTCCTTGACCAGGCTGGAGGAGAGGAAGCTGTAGGTGGGGCTGGTGGGGATGAAGAGGGTCTCGATGCCGGAGAGGCCGTTGTTCATCTGGGCCATCTGCAGCTCGTAGTCGAAGTCGCTGACCGCCCGCAGCCCCTTGACGATGGCGGGGATGTCGCGCTGCTTGCAGAAGTCGACGAGCAGGCCGTGGAAGGACTCGACCTGGACGTTGCCGTACTCGGCGGTGGCCCGGCGGATCAGGTCGATCCGCTCGTCGACCGAGAACAGGCCCTTCTTGGCCTGGTTGATCATCACGGTGACGTGCACGACGTCGTAGAGCCTGGAGGCCCGGGCAATGATGTCCAGATGCCCGTTGGTGATGGGGTCGAACGACCCCGGACAGACTGCGCGGCGCAACTGAGGTTCCTCGCTCTCCGGTCCGGTCATGACGCGTTGTCGCACGTCGAAGCGGCGCGACCGTACCAAAGCGTCCCCTCGCCGTAGCGCCGGGACCGAATGGCCTCGAACCCGGCCGGCCAGGGGAACGGACCGCCTCTGGTGCTCCGCTCCACGGTGACGAGTGCCTCCTCGGCGCACCAGCCCCGCCGGTGGAGTGTGAGCAGGATCTCCTCAAGATCGCCGTCGGTGACGGCGTAGGGCGGGTCGAGGAAGAGCACGTCGTACGGCTCGTCCGGAGCCGGCCCGGCGACCACCTGCTCGGCCTTGCCGGCGCGCACCTCGGCGCCCGGCAGACCGACGGTGCGGACGTTGTCCCTGATGGTGCGGACGGCGCGGGCGTCGGCCTCGACCAGCAGGACGTGCGCGGCGCCGCGGGACAGCGCCTCCAGGCCCACGGCGCCGGAGCCGCCGTACAGGTCGAGCACCCGGGCGCCGGACAGCGTGCCGTCCAGCGACTCCCAGGTGGAGAACAGGCCCTCGCGCGCCCGGTCGGAGGTCGGGCGGGTGCCGTTGCCGGGGGGCACGGCCAGGCGCCGGCCGCCGGCGATGCCGGCGATCACGCGGGTCATGGGATCTCGGTCCTTCGCGCTGCGGGTGGGGCGGCCCGCCTGCGCGGACCACTGACCACGATATGGCGTCGGCCGGGCCGGGGCCGCGCCGCCCGGCCCGCCTCGCGTTCACCCCTTGTCGAGGTACTGCTCGCGCTCGGCGTCCAGCAAGGCCTGGAGAGCGATCCGCAGCTCCGGATAGCCGGTCAGCTCGGGGTCGGCGGCGACCACCGAGGTGGCCTCCTCCCGGGCGGCCTCGATGACCTGCTCGTCCTCGATGACGGCGAGCATCCGCAGGGACGTACGGGCGCCCGACTGGGCCTGGCCGAGGACGTCGCCCTCGCGGCGCTGCTCCAGGTCGATACGGGACAGCTCGAAACCGTCCAGGGTGCCGGCGACCGCGGCGAGCCGGGCCCGCGCGGGGCTCGCCTCGGGCATCTCGCTGACCAGCAGGCACAGGCCGGGCGCCGAGCCGCGGCCCACCCGGCCGCGCAGCTGGTGCAGCTGGGAGACGCCGAAGCGGTCCGCGTCCATGATCACCATGGCGGTGGCGTTGGGCACGTTCACCCCGACCTCGATGACGGTGGTGGCCACCAGCGCGTCCACCTCGCCGGCCGCGAACCGGCGCATCACCGCGTCCTTGTCGTCCGGATGCATCCGGCCGTGCAGCACCTCGACGCGCAGTCCGGCGAGCGGCCCCTTCGTCAGCTGCTCGGCGACGTCCAGGACGGCCAGCGGGGGCCGCTTGTCCTCGCCCCCGCCGCCCCCCGGCTCCTCCCCGTCCTTCTTCTTCGCACCCTTGCCCTTCGGCGCCTCCTCCTCGTCACCGATGCGGGGGCACACCACGTACGCCTGATGGCCGTTCCCGACCTCCTCGCGCACCCGTTCCCAGGCTCGCGCCAGGAAGTGCGGCTTGTCCTTGGCGGGTACGACATGGCTGGCGATCGGCGAGCGCCCGGCGGGGAGTTGGTCCAGTACGGAGGTCTCCAGGTCGCCGAAGACGGTCATCGCGACCGTACGGGGAATGGGGGTGGCCGTCATGACGAGGAGGTGCGGCGGCTGCTTGCCCTTGCCGCGCAGCGCGTCCCGCTGCTCCACGCCGAAGCGGTGCTGCTCGTCGACGACGACCAGACCCAGGTCGTGGAACTGCACCTTGTCCTCGATCAGCGCATGGGTGCCGATGACGATGCCGGCCTCGCCCGTGACGAGGTCGAGCAGGGCCTGCCGGCGGGCGGCGGCCCCCATCGAGCCCGTCAGCAGCACCACCTTGGTCCCGTGCTCGGCCCCGCCGAGCATGCCCCCTTCGGCCAGCTCCCCCATCATCTCCGTGATGGACCGGTGGTGCTGTTGGGCGAGCACTTCGGTGGGCGCGAGCATCGCCGCCTGCCCGCCGGTGTCCACGACGGCGAGCATGGCGCGCAGGGCCACCATGGTTTTCCCGCTACCCACTTCCCCTTGAAGAAGCCGGTGCATCGGATGGTCCGTCGCCAGGTCCCCGAAGATCTCGCGGCTGACCTTCTGCTGGCCTTCGGTGAGGGTGAAGGGGAGTTTCGCGTCGAAGGCGTCGAGCAGGCCGCCGGGGGTCAACGGGCGGGGTGTGGCGGGGAGTTGGGTTTCCGCCATGCGGCGGCGGGCGAGGGCCACCTGGAGGACGAACGCCTCGTCCCACTTGAGCCGGGAGCGGGCGTCCTCGATGTCGGCCTTCGTGCGCGGGCGGTGGACCTTCTCCAGGGCGTCCGGGAGCGGCAGCAGGGCCCGGCCCGCGCGCAGGGACTCCGGCAGCGGGTCCAGCGCCTCGCGGGCGCTGGGCAGCACCGCGTCGACGGCCTTGGTGATCTTCCAGGAGGCCATCTGCTGGCAGGCCGGGTAGATCGGCATGAGGCGGCCCGCGAACGCGTCCACGGCCTCCTCGCCGGTCGCGCTTGCCTCGCCTTCCAGCAGCGCGTACTCGGGGTGGGCCAGTTGCAGCTTGCGGTTGAAGACCGAGACCTTGCCCGCGAACATCGCGCGGCGGCCGGGCAGCAGGTCCTTGTGCGGTTTGTGGATGCCCTTGCCGAAGAAGACGAGCTGGAGGCGGCCGCTGCCGTCGGTGAGGGTCACCTCCAGGCGCTGGCCGCGGCCGTTGTTGAACTTCAGCACACGGGCGTCCGCGACCCGCGCGACGACCGTGACGTGTTCGTCCAGCGGCAGGTCGGAGAGCCGGGTCAGCTCACCGCGCTCCGCGTATCTGCGCGGATAGTGATGGAGCAGGTCGCCGACCGTGTGCAGGCCGAGATGCTCGGCCATCACCTTGGCGGTGGTGCCACCGAGAATCTTCTTCAGGGGTTCGTCGAGCGCGGACACGACGACCATTGCACACCACGCCACTGACAACCGGCGGCAGGCCCCGGAATTCCGCCGGGGTGGTGAGCATTTCCGCACCGCCTTCCAGGGCGCTATTCGACGCCGATGAGAAGGGGGGCGCCGCGCTGCCCGCCTTCGTAGACGACGGTGTCCACGGCCAGGTGGCGTTCCCGTACGTGCCTTTCCAGGCGGTCCGCGAGGGAGCCGGGGAAATCCGCGCCCAGGACGAGCGTGACCATTTCCCCGCCCGCGGAGAGCATCCGGTCCAGTACGGTCACCGCGGTCGCGGCCAGGTCGGAGCCGATCACCACCACGTCCCCGTCGATCAGCCCGAGGACGTCGCCGGCCTGGCAGACGCCGGCCATCGTCCAGGACTGCCGTTCGGCGACGGCCAGCTCCGCGTAGCGGGTGGCGCCCGCGGCCGAGGTCATGGCCACCATGTCCTCGTCGAAGCTGCGGGCGGGCTCGTGCACGGCCAGCGCGGCGATGCCCTGGACGGCGGCGCGGGTGGGGATCAGGGCGACCCGTACACCTTCGGTGCGGGCCTGCTCGGCCGCGGCGGCCGCCGTGTGCCGCAGCTCGGGGTCGTTGGGCAGCAGCATCACCTCGCGCGCGTTCGCCTGCCGGATGGCCTGCACCAGCTCGCCGCTGGCGGGCGGCTCCCCCGGGCGTACGGTCACCGCGGTCGCGCCGGCCTCGGCACACAGGCCGGCGAGCCCGTCGCCCGGCACCACGGCCACCACGGCGCGCGCCGCCGGCTCGGGCGCGCGGCGGCGGGCGCCCCGGCCGCCGCCGTCCGGCGTCCCGAAGTGGGTGATGCGGATGCGGTGCGGGCGGCCCGCCTCGATGCCCGCCTCGACGGCGGCGCCCGCGTCGTCCACGTGGACGTGCACGTTCCACAGCCCGTCGCCGCCGACGACCACCAGGGAGTCGCCGAGGGCGTCCAGGCGGGTGCGGAGCCGGGACACGGCGGCGTCGTCGGCCTCCAGGAGGTAGATCACTTCGAAGGCCGGGCCGTCCGGATCGGTGTCGTCGCCGTGGAGGCCGTCCGGGGCCGCGTCGCCGCCGTGCTGCCTCTCGGGGCCGGACCCGTTCCCCTCCGCCGCCGGGCAGCCGCCCGCCACCCGTACGGGGGCGTCCGGCCGTACGGTGATCGCCGCTGTCGGCACCTCCCCGGAGAGCGCCCCGGCCAGCGCGCCCAGCAGGGCGACCAGGCCGCAGCCTCCCGCGTCCACGACGCCTGCCCGGCCCAGGACCGCAAGCTGCCCCGGCGTCGCGTCCAGGGCGGTACGTGCTCCCTCGTACGCGGCCCGCGCCACCGCCGCCGGGGTCCCGTCGGCCCGCTCGGCCGCCTGCGCGGCCGCGGTGGCGACCGTGAGGACCGTGCCTTCGACGGGGTGCGCCACCGCCTCGTACGTCGACTCGGCCGCCCGGCGCAGGGCCCGCTTCAGCACCGCCGCCGGACCGCCGGACCCGGCCTCGCCCCTGGCTTCACCCCTGGCTTCGACCGCGCCCCCGGCCCCGGCCCCCAGGATCTCCGCCATCCCGCGCAGCAGCTGCGCGAGGATCGTCCCGGAATTGCCGCGGGCGCCGATCAGGGCCCCGTGGGCCATGGCGCCGACGGCGTCGCCCAGGTCCGGTGCGGTGCCCGAGGCGCCGTGTCCGTCGAAGGCGGCCTCGACCGCGCGGGCCGCGGACTCGACGGTCAGGTACAGGTTGGTGCCGGTGTCGCCGTCGGCCACGGGGTAGACGTTGATCGCGTCGATCCGCTCGCGCTCGCGGCCCAGGGCCTGGAGCGCGAGGGCGCACCAGGTACGTACCGCATCGGCGTCGAGCGGGTGCGGCACCGTTCGTCCTCCTCGGCCAGCGGCCCTCGGCGGGCTCGGCTCGGTCATGCGATCCACCGCACAGTAGTGGCGCGGGGGCCCGGCGGCCGGGGCGGGGGCCGGGGCGCTCATGGTAGTTTCGTTCTACGGGAGCGGTCGTTGTATGCTGCTCCGGTTGCCCGATGCGAATCGGGCCATTCCTCTCCTGGCGAATCGGGTCGGTTCAATGCACTCCGCTCGTCGGGATTCACCGTAAGTGCATCTGAAGTCTTTGGAGTGACCCGTGGCTGCCAACTGCGACGTCTGCGGCAAGGGGCCGGGCTTCGGCAAGAGCGTTTCCCACTCGCACCGCCGTACCAACCGTCGTTGGAACCCCAACATCCAGACGGTGCGCGCGGTCATCGGGCGCACGCCGAAGCGGCTCAACGTCTGCACCTCGTGCATCAAGGCCGGCAAGGTCTCGCGCTGACGTCCTAGTCGTAGCGCAGCCCCGCCGGTTGCCTGAAAGCCGGTCCACCTCGGTGGACCGGCTTTTTGCCGTACCCGGAGGCCGGAGCCCGGTGTCTCCGGGAGCCGGGCACCGGGTACGCCCTCGTCCCGCCTCAGTCCCGCATCAGCCACCCGTGGTCCACCGGCCCGATCCCCGCGCCCAGGCGGAAGCCGCCCGCGATGGCGCCGGTGACGTACTCCTTGGCCGCCGCCACGGCCTCCGGGACCGTGTCCCCCAGGGCGAGCCGGGCGGCGACGGCGCTGGCCAGGGTGCAGCCGGTGCCGTGGGTGTGCCGGTTGTCGTGCCGCGGGGCGCGCAGCCAGTGTTCCTCGGTGCCGTCGGTGAGCAGGTCGACGGCGTCGCCCTCCAGGTGGCCGCCCTTGATCAGTGCCCAGCGCGGGCCGAAGCCGAGGACCGCGGCGGCAGCGCGCCGCATGTCGGTCTCCTCCCGGACCCGTACGCCCGTGAGCTGGGCGACCTCGTCCAGGTTGGGGGTGGCGACGGTGGCCGTGGGCAGCAGCTTCGTACGGACCGCGTCCAGCGCGGAGGCGGCCAGCAAGGCGTCGCCGTGCTTGGAGACGCCGACCGGGTCCACGACGACCGGCGCGGACACCCCGGCGAGCAGATCCGCGACCGTCTCGACCAGTTCCGGTGAGGAGAGCATCCCGGTCTTGACGGCCTGGACGCCGATGTCGTCCACGACGCTGCGGAACTGGGCCCGTACGGCTTCGGCGGGCAGTTCCCACGCGCCCTGCACACCCAGCGAATTCTGCGCGGTGACGGCGGTCAGCACGCTCATGCCGTGCGTGCCGAGCGCCAGCATCGTCTTCAGGTCGGCCTGGATGCCCGCGCCGCCGCCGGAGTCGGACCCGGCGACGGTCAGGACGCGTGGAGGTGTGCGCATACCGGCGAATCTACCGGGGCCCTTTCCGGGCCCCGTCCGTGGTCCCTCGGAAGCGGACCGTCCCCCGGCCCCCTCAGGCGCCCGGCTGCTCGCCGTCCTCGTCCGCGCCGAAGTGGTCCCAGCCCGCGCCGGACCACGGTGCGCCGTCCACCGTCACCTGCGGCAGCGCCGACGGGTGCAGCACCTCGCCGATCACCTTCCAGCGGGCGGGCAGCTTCACGTCGGGCGGGAACGTCGCCACGATGGCGTGGTCCTCGCCCCCGTTGAGCACCCACTGCATCGGGTCCACGCCGACCGCCGTGCCGATGTCGGACATCTGCGAGGGGATGTCGATCTGGCCCGAGCGCAGGTCGATACGGACCTTACTGGCCTCGGCGATGTGGCCCAGGTCGGCGACCAGGCCGTCGCTGACGTCCGTCATGGCGGTGGCTCCGAGACCGGCCGCCGCGGGGCCCGCGTGGTACGGGGGTTCGGGGCGGCGGTGCGCCTCCACGAAGGCGCGCGGGGAGCGGAAGCCGCGGGTGAGGACCGCGTAGCCGGCCGCCGACCAGCCCAGCCAGCCGGTGACGGCGACCACGTCGCCCGGCTGGGCACCGGATCGGGTGACCGGTTCCTGGTTGCGCAGGTCACCCAGGGCGGTGATGGCGACGGTGATGGTGTCGCCGCGTACGACGTCGCCGCCGACCACGGCGGCGCCCGCCACCTGGCACTCGTCGCGCAGCCCGTCCATCAGCTCGGTCGCCCAGGTCGCCGGCAGTTCGGCGGGCACGACCAGGCCGAGCAGGATGGCGGTGGGCACCGCTCCCATGGCGGCGATGTCGGCCAGGTTCTGCGCGGCGGCCTTGCGGCCCACGTCGTAGGCGGTGGACCAGTCGCGGCGGAAGTGCCGCCCTTCGAGGAGGACGTCGGTGCTGGCCACGACCCTGCGGTCGGGCGCGGTGACCACCGCGGCGTCGTCGCCCGGACCGATCCGTACGGCCGGGGTGGCGGTGAGCCGGGAGGTCAGCTCCCTGATCAGCCCGAACTCTCCCAGCTCGCCCACGGTGCCCTTCATGCTGCTGCCCTTCCGATGCGTACGGACGATCCGTACTGCGCTGCCGATCCGTACTCCGTCACCGCGGGTCCGGCCCCCGCTCCCCCGGGGCGGCCGGCCCCCGCGCCGCGCGTCGCGTTCCCCGCCCGGGTCTCCCCGGCGCGCGCGCCGACGCGGTACCGTGGCGTCCCTTCTTCCCACATGATCCTCGAAGCCGCCCTGGAGGTCCCGTGGTACAGGCGTACATCCTGATCCAGACCGAGGTGGGCAAGGCGTCGGCCGTGGCGGAAGTGATCGCCAAGATCCCCGGCGTGATCCAGGCCGAGGACGTCACCGGCCCGTACGACGTGATCGTGCGGGCCCAGGCCGACACGGTCGACGAACTCGGCCGCATGGTGGTCGCCAAGGTTCAGCAGGTGGACGGCATCACCCGCACCCTGACCTGCCCGGTGGTCCATCTCTAGCTCCCCCGTATGCTCGGCCGGGTGATCTCCTCGTCGCGCCGGCTGCTGATTCCGGCCCTGCTCACCGTGGCGTTCGCCGCGGTGGGCTGCTCGTCCTCGGTCCCCGTCGCCGCCCCCGCGCCCGAAGGCGGCTCCGCGCGGCAGTGCCGGGCGCTCCAGAAGGAGTTGCCGCGGACCGTGGACGGACTGGAGCGGGGCACCGCCGACCCGGTCTCGGACTTCACCGCCGTCTGGGGCGACCCCGCCGTCCGGCTGCGCTGCGGGGTACGCAAACCCGCCGTCCTGACGCCTGGGAGTGAACATTACAACCCTGGTGCGGACGCGGCGGAAGTCGACGGTGTCGACTGGCTCTTCGAGCGGCAGGACGACGGGTACCGCTTCACGACCGTACTGCGCAAGACGTATGTCGAGGTGAGCGTTCCGGGGAAGTACGCCCCCGAGGTCGATGTGCTCACCGACCTCGCGGACGCCGTACGCAAGACGGTGCCGGCCGGGGTCTGAGACCGCCGGCCCGCCGCCTCAGCGCAGCCCCGTGGAGCGCCGCAGCGCCGCCTGGATCAGCCGGTCGACCAGCTCGGGGTAGCTGACGCCGGTCTCCTGCCACATCCGCGGGTACATCGAGATGGGCGTGAAACCGGGCAGCGTGTTGATCTCGTTGATCACGAACTCGCCGTTGTCCTGGAGGAAGAAGTCGGCGCGCACCAGTCCCTCGCAGGAGGCCGCCTCGAAGGCCGCGACGGCCAGTTCCTGGACGCGTGCGGTCTGCTCCTCGGTGAGCGGCGCGGGCACGATGCCGCTGGCCGAGTCGATGTACTTGGCCTCGAAGTCGTAGAAGGAGTGGTCGCAGACCGGCGGGATCTCGGCCGGGACGCTGGCGCGCGGGCCGTCCTCGAACTCCAGGACGCCGCACTCGATCTCCCGGCCGGTCAGCAGCGACTCCACGATGATCTTGGGGTCGTGGCGGCGGGCCTCCGCGACCGCCGCGTCCAGGCCGCTGACGTCGTCCACCTTGGTGATGCCCATGGAGGAACCGGCGCGGGCGGGCTTCACGAACAGCGGCCAGCCGTGTTCCCCGGCGAAGTCCACGATCTTCTTGCGGGCCGCCGCGGGGTCCTGCTCCCACTCGCGGGGGCGGACGACCTCGTACGGGCCGACCGGCAGCCCGAAGGAGGTGAACACCCGCTTCATGTAGTCCTTGTCCTGGCCGACGGCCGAGGCGAGCACCCCGGAGCCCACGTAGGGCACGCCGGACAGCTCCAGGAGACCCTGGAGGGTGCCGTCCTCACCGTACGGGCCGTGCAGCACGGGGAAGACGACGTCGACCTCGCCGAGCGCCTTGGGCACCGCGCCCGGCTCGCTGTAGACGACCTCGCGGCTGGTCGGGTCCACCGGCAGGACGACGGCGCCCCCGGCGGATTCGCTCAGCTCCGCCACGTCCGGCAGCTTCCGGTCCGTGATGGCCATCCGCTCCGGGGCGTCGGCGGTCAGCACCCACCGTCCGTCGGTCGTGATGCCGATGGGCAGCACGTCGTACTTCTCGCGGTCGATGGCGGCCAGCACGGCGCCCGCGGTGACCACGGAGATGGCGTGCTCGGAGCTGCGCCCGCCGAACACGACGGCGACGCGGGGCTTCTGGGAAGGGGTCTCGCTGCTCATATCGCGTTGAGCGTACCTGCTGCCCCAGGAGGGCCGGTGGCGCAGCCCCGGGAGCGGCCGCGGGCCCTCAGTGCCGCTCGGGCTTGGCGCTGCGCGACATCAGTTCCTTGAGGGCCACCAGCGGCGGCTTGCCCTCGTGGACGATGTCCACGACCGTCTCGGTGATCGGCATGTCGACGCCGTGCCGACGGGCGAGATCCAGTACCGACTCGCAGGACTTGACGCCCTCCGCGGTCTGCTTGGTGACCGCGATGGTCTCCTCCAGCGACATGCCGCGGCCGAGGTTGGCGCCGAAGGTGTTGTTGCGGGAGAGCGGCGAGGAGCAGGTGGCGACCAGGTCGCCCATGCCCGCGAGGCCGGCGAAGGTGTGCGCGTCGGCGCCCATCGCCAGGCCCAGCCGGGTGGTTTCGGCGAGGCCGCGGGTGATCAGGGACGCCTTGGCGTTGTCACCCAGGCCCATGCCGCCGGCCATGCCGACCGCCAGCGCGATGACGTTCTTGACCGCGCCGCCCAGCTCGGCGCCGACCACGTCGGTGTTGGTGTACGGGCGGAAGTACGGGGTGTGGCAGGCGGCCTGGAGGCGCCGGGCCACGGCTTCGTCCACACAGGCGACGACCGCGGCGGCGGGCTGCCGGGCGGCGATCTCCTTGGCGAGGTTGGGGCCGGTCAGCACCGCGACCCGTTCGGCGGGGGCCTTGGCGACCTCTTCGACGACCTCGCTCATCCGCTTGGCGGTGCCCAGTTCGACGCCCTTCATCAGGGAGACCAGGACGGTGTCGGCGGGCAGCAGCGGCGCCCAGGCGGCGAGGTTCTCGCGCAGCGTCTGCGAGGGGACGGCCAGGACGGTGAAATCGGCGCCGTGCGCGGCCTCCGCGGGGTCGGTGGTGGCCCGTACGGTCTCCGGCAGCTGAGCGTCCGGCAGGTAGTCGGGGTTGGTCCGGCCGGTGTTGATGGCGTCGACCAGGCCCGCTCTGCGGCCCCACATCGTCACCTCGCAGCCCGCGTCACCGAGCACCATCGCGAATGCGGTGCCCCAGGACCCCGTGCCGTAGACGGCGCAGCGCGTCACTTGCCTTCATCCTCCTGTGTCTTCGGTGCCTGGTCGTCCAGTTTCACGCCCTGCTCGTCCAGTTTCCGCGCCCGCTCGGCGGCCTGCTGTTCCCGGCGGGCCCGGCTGCGCCGGACGGCGTCCTTGCGGTGGTCGTACGGCTCGGCCGGCGCCGGTTCGTCCCGCACCTCGGCGAGGATCGCGGTGACGGCGGCCATGACCTTGTCGGTCACCTCGCGCAGCACCTCGGCGGTGGGCTCCTTGCCGTAGAACTCGCTCAGGTCGACCGCCGGGCCCGCCTTGACCCGCAGGGTCTTGCGCGGGAAGAGCCGCAGCTTCTTCTCCTTGGCGTACGGCGGCATGACCTCGTTGGCGCCCCACTGCGCCACCGGGATGACCGGCGCCTTGGTGAGCAACGCCACCCGGGCGGCCCCGGTCTTGCCCTGCATGGGCCACATGTCGGGATCGCGGGTGAGGGTGCCCTCGGGGTAGAAGGCGACGCATTCGCCCTTGTTGATGGCGGCCACGGCGGCACGGAAGGCCACCGCGGCGTCGGCGGATTCCCGGTAGACGGGGATCTGGCCGGTTCCGCGCATCATCAGGCCGACGAAGCCGCCCTTGAAGAGTCCGGACTTGGCGAGGAATCGCGGGACCCGGCCGGTGTTGTACTGGTAGTGCGCATACGACAGCGGGTCCAGATACGAGTTGTGGTTGACCGCGGTGATGAATCCGCCGTCGGCGGGAACGTGCTCCATTCCCTGCCAGTCCCGCTTGAACAGAACCAGGAGCGGCGGTTTGCAGATGACCGCGGCCAAGCGGTACCAGAAGCCGATTCTGCGGCGGGACACTGGGACACCCTCCTTGTGGGATCTGCTGAGCTGCTGCGACCCGGCAGCCGCACAAGTGTCGCCCCAGGTACCCGCTATGTCGAGAACACCGTAACCCCGCCGCTCACGGAAGGCGGTGACGGCGGGTGAGAATGAGGGGGATGCGAAGAGACGGAGCGGACGTGGGCTGGAGCCTGGTCGTACCGCTGAAACCCCTGGTACGGGCGAAGAGCAGGCTGTCCCGGGCGGCGGGGGAAGAGCTCCGGCCCCAGTTGGCACTGGCGTTCGCGCTGGACACCGTGACGGCTGCGCTGGCCTGCGAAGACGTCCTGGATGTGGCGGTTGTCACGGACGATCCGGTGGCCGGGGAGCGGTTGGCGGCCCTCGGCGCGCGGGTCGTCGCGGACGTGCCGGGCCGCGGCCTGAACGCGGCGCTGGCGTACGGCGCCGGTCAGGTGCGGCAGCGGCGCGCCGCCGCGGCCGTGGCGGCACTGAA
Organism: Streptomyces paromomycinus; assembly: GCF_003865155.1. Taxonomy (NCBI): domain Bacteria; kingdom Bacillati; phylum Actinomycetota; class Actinomycetes; order Kitasatosporales; family Streptomycetaceae; genus Streptomyces; species Streptomyces paromomycinus. Next base: position 3,017,646 of record NZ_BHZD01000001.1, read on the forward strand.
CGCGGATCTCCCGGCGTTGCGCCCGGCGGAACTGGGGCGGGTCCTGTCGGCTGCCTCGGCATTTCCCCGGGCATTTCTCGCGGATGCGGCGGAAATCGGGACGACGCTGCTGTGCGCGGCTCCCGGAGTGGAATTGGCACCCGCTTTCGGGGGGCCGTCCCGGGCGCGTCACCGCGAATCGGGAGCGCGCGAGATCGTACTGCCGGGGGCCGAATCCGTACGCCGGGACGTGGACACCGGGGAGGATCTGCGGGCCGCGCTGGCACTGGGTGTGGGGCGGCACACCGCCCGCTGTGTGCCGCGGATGCGGGCTCACGCGGCGGCGGAAGGCGCCAGGGCGCCCGGAGTATGACGAAAAGCGGCGGGGTGTCCGCAGGGCGACGGAGAGCCGTCAGACTGCCGGGAAGGGCGCCGGAAAGCCGTCACACCGCGGGGAAGGGCGCCGGAAAGCCGCCGGACGCCCTGAGCAGTGCCGGAAAGCCGCCGGAAGCGCTGCGAGCCCGAGCCGTGCCGGAAGTCAGCGAGCCCGAGCAATGCCGGAAGCCCTGAGAGCCCGGTAAGCGCCGGAAATCCGTCAGAACGTCTGAAGCGTGACGAGCACGATGCGGCGCCCGTCCGCCTCCTTGCCGCCGCCGGCCGCACCCTCGACATCGATACGGACCCGCTGACCGGGCCGCAGCAGCCGCAGGCCGCCCGCGTCGAAGGCCGCGGCGTCGAAGGGCAGCGGGGTGCCGTCGTCGAGCAGCACGCTGCCGGAGCGGGTCTGGGCGTCGTAGGTGTACGCGGTGGCCTGCATGGTGACCAGCCTAGACGGCACACGGCGTCCGGGCCGCGCCGCACACCGCGTCCGGGCCGCTCCGCACACCGGGCGGGCGCTTCGGGACGCACCGCGGGCCGGGCTCCCCGAGGGGAGTCCGGCCCGACGCGTGGCGTCGCCGCTGCTGAATTACCGCTTGCGGGCGGTGGTCTTCTTGGCGGTGGTCTTGCGGGCCGTGGCCTTCTTGGCCGGGGCCTTCTTGGCCGTCGCCTTGGTCGCGGGCGCGGTCTTCTTGGCCGTCGCCTTCTTGGCGGTGGCGGTGGCCTTCTTGGCCGGGGTGGCCTTCTTGGCGGCGGTGGCCGTGGTCTTCTTGGCCGCCGACTTCTTCGCCGTGGTGGCGGTGGCCTTCTTCGCCGCCGGGGTGGCCTTCTTGGCGGCGGCCGTGGTCTTCTTCGCCGTGGCGGTGGTCTTCTTCGCCGGCGTGGCCTTCTTGGCGGCGGTGGCCGTGGTCTTCTTCGCCGTGGTCTTCTTGGCGGTGGCCTTCTTGGTGGCGGCCTTGGCCGTCGTACGGGTGGAAGAACCGCCCGAGAGGCTGCCCTTGGGAGCCTTCTTCACGGCCACGTCGTTCTTCGGGAGCTTCTTCGAGCCGCTGACCAGGTCCTTGAAGCCCTGACCGGCACGGAAACGGGGCACCGAGGTCTTCTTGACCCGGACCCGCTCACCCGTCTGCGGGTTGCGGGCGTAGCGGGCCGGACGGTCCACCTTCTCGAACGAACCGAATCCGGTGACCGATACGCGGTCGCCGGAGACAACTGCACGGACGATTGCGTCCAGTACCGCGTCCACCGCGTCCGCGGCGTTCTGACGGCCGCCGAGCTTGTCGGCAATGGCTTCTACGAGCTGCGCCTTGTTCACGTCTTCCCCTTCGGAGACATTGCTGGAACGAAAGTGTTCAAGCCTTTTCGCACGTTAGGCAGATATATACCGCAAATCAAACACGAAACGGGCTAATCACCCTTGTGCCGCAACGAACTCGACCTTCACGGAGTTCCGTCGGCGTGCACGTCTACGGGAAAGCGACCCTCGTCGAGGTCGTTCATGAACCACTCCAGACGCCTTGCCGCGTCCGCCAGATCGTGTTTCGCCGCCGCCGTGATGACGAGCAGCTTCCGGGTCAGCGCCATGCGTACGCCCTCCGGGACTTGCAGTGTCCGCACTCGTGTGTGTGCGTCCTTGAGTCGGTCGGCGACGAGACCGTAGAGCTTGAGTTGGTCGTCGCGTTCCATGCGCTAATTGTGCCATCTGCGGCGAGTTGTCGCTTCACGGGGCCTCAACGGCAGCCTCCACACGCCGATGCGCCCCCTGCCAACTAGCAAGGGGCGCATCGTACGCAATAAGGCTTTGAGCCAAAAAACCCGAGGTCAGACTACTACCGTACGCGGCTTGAACGACGGCCTGTTCGCCTCGTACCCGGCGATGGCCTCCTCCTCCCGAAGGGTGAGGCTGATGTCGTCCAGTCCCTCCAGCAGCCGCCAACGCGCATTCTCGTCCAGCTCGAACCCTGCGGTGATGCCCGGTGCCCGGACCTGCCGGCCGACGAGGTCGACGGTGACCTCGGCCGCGGGGTCGGCCTCGGCGAGCTGCTGCAGCGCCTCGACGGTCTCCTGCGGCAGCACCACGGTCAGCAGTCCGTTCTTCAGCGAGTTGCCCCGGAAGATGTCGGCGAAACGCGAGGAGATGACGGCTTTGAAGCCGTAGTTCTGCAGAGCCCACACCGCGTGCTCACGCGAGGAGCCGGTGCCGAAGTCGGGTCCGGCCACCAGGACGGTCGCCCCCCGGTACGTCTCCTGGTTCAGCACGAACCCCGGGTCCTTGCGCCAGGCCTCGAAGAGCCCGTCCTCGAAGCCGTCGCGGGTGACCTTCTTGAGCCAGTGGGCCGGGATGATCTGGTCGGTGTCGACGTTGCTGCGGCGCAGCGGGACGGCCCGGCCGGTGTGCGTGGTGAAAGCTTCCATGGTGGTTTCAGACTCCCGCGGGCGTGCGTACGTCGGCGTCGGCGTCGGACAGGTCGGCCGGCGATGCAAGATGGCCGAGAACCGCCGTCGCGGCGGCGACCTGGGGCGAGACCAGGTGGGTACGGCCACCCTTGCCCTGCCGGCCCTCGAAGTTGCGGTTGGAGGTCGAGGCGGACCGCTCGCCGGGGGCCAGCTGGTCCGGGTTCATCCCGAGACACATCGAGCAGCCGGCGTGCCGCCACTCGGCACCGGCCTCGGTGAAGACCTTGTCGAGGCCCTCCGAGACCGCCTGGAGGGAGACCCGTACCGAGCCCGGGACGACGAGCATCCGTACGCCGTCGGCGACCCGGCGGCCCCGTACGATCTCGGCGGCGGAGCGCAGATCCTCGATGCGCCCGTTGGTGCAGGAACCTACGAAGACGGTGTCGACACGGATGTCGCGCAGCGGCTGACCGGCCGTCAACCCCATGTATTCCAGGGCCTTTTCGGCGGCGAAGCGCTCCGATGCGTCTTCGTACGAAGCGGGGTCGGGGACGTGCGCCGAAAGGGGTGCGCCCTGGCCCGGGTTGGTGCCCCAGGTGACGAACGGGGCCAGCTCGGCGGCGTCCACGACGACCTCGTGGTCGAAGACCGCGTCGTCGTCGGTGCGCAGGGTCTTCCAGTACGCCACGGCGGCGTCCCAGTCGGCCCCCCGGGGCGCGTGGTCGCGGCCCTGGAGGTAGGCGAAGGTGGTCTCGTCGGGGGCGATCATGCCGGCCCGGGCGCCCGCCTCGATGGACATGTTGCAGATGGTCATCCGGGCCTCCATCGAGAGCTTCTCGATGGCCTCGCCGCGGTACTCGATGACGTAGCCCTGGCCGCCGCCGGTGCCGATGCGGGCGATGACGGCGAGGATCAGGTCCTTGGCGGTGACGCCGTCGGGCAGCTCGCCCTCGACGGTGACGGCCATGGTCTTGAACGGCGCCATCGGCAGCGTCTGGGTGGCCAGCACGTGCTCGACCTGGCTGGTGCCGATGCCGAAGGCCAGCGCGCCGAACGCGCCGTGAGTGGAGGTGTGGCTGTCGCCGCACACCACGGTCGTGCCCGGCTGGGTCAGTCCCAACTGCGGTCCCACTACGTGGACGACTCCCTGCTCGACGTCGCCCAGCGGGTGCAGCCGGACGCCGAACTCCGCGCAGTTCTTGCGCAGCGTCTCCAGCTGGGTGCGGGAGACGGGGTCGGCGATGGGCTTGTCGATGTCGAGGGTGGGGGTGTTGTGGTCCTCGGTGGCGATGGTGAGGTCGGTGCGCCGCACCGGCCGGCCGGCCTTGCGCAGGCCGTCGAACGCCTGCGGGCTGGTCACCTCGTGGAGCAGGTGCAGGTCGATGAAGAGGAGGTCGGGCTCGCCTTCGGCGCGCCGGACGACGTGGTCGTCCCAGACCTTCTCCGCGAGTGTCCGTGCCATCGCTTTCCCTCCGGCCGGCCGCATTGCCGGCCCAACTCGACTGTGTACGCGGCGCCTGTCCCCCGGATCCGGACGCCGTGCCGGGCCCTGGTCGGGGGCCGCGACTACAGATTGGCGGCTTCCCAGGAAAATTGAACTTGCGTTTCACAGTGTGAGACGCGAGTATCGTTGCATGGACAACTCTAGCGGCGTCGGCGTTCTCGACAAGGCAGCTCTCGTACTGAGCGCTCTGGAGTCCGGTCCGGCCACCCTCGCCGGGCTGGTCACGGCGACCGGGCTCGCACGACCCACGGCACACCGGCTGGCCGTGGCACTGGAACACCACCGGATGGTGGCGAGGGACATGCAGGGCCGGTTCATCCTCGGCCCGCGGCTGTCGGAACTGGCCGCCGCGGCCGGCGAGGACCGTCTGCTGGCCACGGCCGGACCGGTGCTCACGCATCTGCGCGACGTGACCGGCGAGAGCGCGCAGCTCTACCGGCGCCAGGGCGACATGCGGATCTGCGTGGCCGCGGCGGAACGGCTGTCCGGACTGCGGGACACCGTCCCGGTCGGCTCCACGCTCCCCATGAAGGCCGGCTCGGCCGCCCAGATCCTGATGGCCTGGGAGGAGCCGGAGCGCCTGCACCGCGGTCTCCAGGGCGCCCGCTTCACGGCCACCGCACTGTCCGGCGTACGGCGCCGGGGCTGGGCACAGTCGATCGGCGAGCGGGAGCCCGGCGTGGCCTCGGTCTCCGCCCCCGTACGCGGCCCGTCGAACCGCGTGGTCGCCGCCGTCTCGGTCTCCGGACCGATCGAGCGGCTGACCCGCCACCCGGGCCGGATGCACGCCCAGGCGGTCATCGACGCGGCGGCCCGGCTCAGCGAGGCACTGCGCCGTACGGGCTGACCTGCTGACCTGCTGACCTGCTGAAACGAACGACCGGCCGGTGTGGCCGCCGACGCCCGCACCGGCCGGTCAGCCGTATCAGAGCGCGCCTACGCCACGCCCACGGACGCGCTCAGCGCCCCGCGCCGACCCTGCGCGGCGACACCGTATGCGGCGCCGAGCCCGCTCAGCGGCATCGAACTGTAGAACGTGCTGTACGCACCCGCCGGCACGGCATACGTCTCGTGCCAGATCCCCACCGCCCCCTCGCCGCTCCGCGCGCGGCGGTTGAACGCCGCCCACGCGGGGCGGTGCTCCATGTCCGGATCGGCGGCGTAGGCGTACAACTTCTCGCGCGACTCCCAGTATTGGACCAAGGTGAAGACGCGCGGCCCGCCGTTCAGCATCCGGTAGCCGAGCATCCCGGCGCCCGGCTCGCGCACCAACTCCCTGACCATCCGCGGCATCGCGCGCAGCACGGGCAGCCAACTGCCCACCGCCCGGAACTTGTTGATGCGCATACCGATCAGGAAGACGACCACCTCCCCGTCGGCGTCCGCCACCGTGCGCCCCGGCACGACCTTGTCCCCCATGACGTTCCCCTTGCCTCTCGCCTCTTTGGATAGCACCACTATCCATGCTTGGATAGTGACACTCTCCAAGGAAAGGCGCAAGCGGTGCGACTGTCGGAACTGAGCGAACGCAGCGGGCTGTCCACCGCCACGATCAAGTACTACCTGCGGGAAGGACTGCTGCCGCCCGGCGAACGGATCACCGCCACCACCGCCGAGTACGGCGACGCCCACCTGCGCCGGCTGCGTCTGGTGCGGGCGCTGGTCCAGGTCGGGAAGATGCCGGTGGCCACCGCGCGCGAGGTGCTGGCCGCGGTCGAGGACGAGTCGCTGGACCACCACATGCGCCTCGGCGCGGCCGTCTGGGCCCTCCCCCATCCACCCGGCCCGGCGAAGGAGGCCCCGGAGACCACCGCCGCCCGCCGCACGGCCGACGAGCTGCTGCGCCGCCTGGGCTGGCAGTACGGGCTGGAGGTCGGCCCGGTCTCCCCCACGTACGGGATGCTGGTGAACGCCCTGGCCGCGCTCGCCCGGCTCGGCTATCCGCACGCCGTCGAGAACCTGCTGCCGTACGCCCGGCTCGCGGGCGAACTGGCCGTCGCCGACCTGGATTTGGTGGAGGAGTACGAGACGCCGGCCGAGCAGGTGGAGGCCGCGGTGGCGCTGACCGTACTGCTCGAACCGGTCCTGCTGAGCCTGCGGCGGCTGGCGGAGGCGGAGGAATCACACCGCCGCTTCAGAGGCGACTCGTCGTGACGCCGGGCCCCGCGGCGAGCGGGGCCCTCTCCTGCGGATCCCATGCGAAAAGGCCCTCCCAGCCGGGAGGGCCTTTCCTTGTGCGTACCCCCGACCGGATTCGAACCGGCGCTACCGCCTTGAGAGGGCGGCGTGCTAGGCCGCTACACAACGGGGGCTTGCTTGCAGAACCGCAGCTGACCTGCGATTTCGCGCTGGGCTACCAGGACTCGAACCTAGACTAAATGAACCAGAATCACTCGTGCTGCCAATTACACCATAGCCCATGGTGGTTTAGACCAGTACCCCCGACCGGATTCGAACCGGCGCTACCGCCTTGAGAGGGCGGCGTGCTAGGCCGCTACACAACGGGGGCCCTAGCGATCCTTGCGTCGTCGCATCCGGGAGCGACCCGAAGGTGACGGTGAGAAAGGATCTGTACCCCCGACCGGATTCGAACCGGCGCTACCGCCTTGAGAGGGCGGCGTGCTAGGCCGCTACACAACGGGGGCCTGGTACTGCATGATCAAGAGAGCTTCAGAAGATCTCTTGCTGGGCTACCAGGACTCGAACCTAGACTAACTGAACCAGAATCAGTCGTGCTGCCAATTACACCATAGCCCACCGGAACGCAACCCCCGCCAGGGGTCTTGTTCGGCTTGCGCTTCCCGGTCCGGCTTTCCGGCCCGCCCGGGCGGCGCAGAAAGAACATTACCCGAAGGTGGACGACGCTCCAAAACCGATAAGGCCGCGCACCAGGGAGGGCAGCTCGGCCAGCCCGCCGATCCGCGTCACCCCGTCCGGCACGTCCCCCCGCTCCCCGGTCCGGTCCACCCACACCGCGCCCAGCCCGGCATCGCGCGCACCGATCGCGTCCACGTCCAGCTTGTCCCCCACGTAGACAACCCGCTCCGGCGCCAGCCCCAGCGCATCACAGGCCGCCAGGAACGCCCCCGCCGCCGGCTTCGCGTGCCCCACCTCGTCGGCGCACAGCACCACCTCGAAGTGATCGCGTATGCCGAGCGCCCGCAGCTTGCGCTCCTGATTACGGACGGACGAGTTCGACAGCACGCCCTGCCGGGCCAGCGGCGCCAGGTCCGTCAGTGCCTGCACGGAATCCGGAAACAGCGTCCAGGCCGCCTCGTACAGCGCGACATACCGCCCGAACCAGGCATCGGCTTCGTCATCGCTCAGCGTCTCCCCGAGAAAGTCCCGCGCCCGCTCCCTGCGGTGCTCCATGAACCCCACCTCCCCGGCCAGAAACCGCCCGAAGGCGACCTCCATGCACTCCCGCCACCGCCCGAGCGCACACTCGGCGTCCGCGTACCGCCCGAGCAGCCCCTCGACCTCGATGTGGCGGAGCGCTCCCGTGCGGTCGGAGCCGGTGTAGTCGAAGAGGGTGTCGTCCACGTCCCAGAGGACGGCCTCGATGGTCATGGAACCGACGGTACCCGGGCCGACCGCGCGAGTGCCCGAGTTTTCGCCCTGCGCACGTCAAGGCCATGGCATGCTGTCGCCCGCCGGGGCGCCGTTCGCGCCCCGGCCGGAATCCAACGGGGAGTGATCGACACGATGATCGACATGAAGCGTGCCGCCGTGGTGGGCCTGGCCGTGGCCGGCCTGGGCCTCAGCAGCCTGGTGACCGCCGCACCGGCATCCGCCGGCGGAACGGCTCCCGATTGCGTGAAGCGCAACGTCTTCACCGTGGTGGGCCGCTACTGGGAGGTGAGCGTCCAGAACACCTGCGGCAAGCCGATGCGCGTCCGCGTGGTCGGCTCGTTCGGCCCCTTCGACTGCCACACCTTGCAGAACGGCGCCAGCTACCGCCACCACAGCGAGTGGGGCAAGTACAAGCGCGTCGAGGTCTGCTGAGGCGCGCTCGCGCGCCGAAGGTGCCGAAGGTGACGTAGGGCCCGGCGGCCGGGGTTCGGCCCGCCGGGCCCCCGCGCGTGCTCAGCGGCTACGTACGGACGGGTGCGCCCCGTGGCCTTTGATCGCGGCCAGGAATGCGGCGAGGCCGTTGCGGGTGGCCGAGAGGATCACCTGCGGGGCATCGCTCTCCCGGAGGTGCACAGTCCCGTCGGGCGCAGCGGCGACGTTCACGCAATTCACCGCCGCGTTGCTGTACGACGACTTCTGCCACTGGTATTCGTGCATCCTCGGGGCCTCACAGACTCTTCGCGATCTTGTGGATGAAGTTGCGGCTCTCGGCGGAGTCGAGTGCACACCGACTCATGCGGTCCAGCACTTCCCGGTAGCGGGCGAGCTGGTCCTCCGCGTGAAGAATCTCCAGACCGTGGTCGGTGTCCAGTTGAGGTACGGGCCCGCCCACGTAGGTGACCGGCTGGCCGCCCGCTGCGGGAAAATCCGCCCGCCCGAACGGGATGACCTGGATCGTGATGTGCTCGTACTCCCCCATGTCCATGAGATGCCGAAGCTGCGCGCGCACGACGTCCGTCCCGCCGATCCCCATCCGCAGGGCAGCTTCGTGGATGATCGCGGTGTAGGGCAACGGAGGTTCTCCGTGCAGGACGCCTTGGCGCCTGATGCGGAACGCAGTGCGGTGTTCGATCTCGAATGGGCGCAACGCAGGCACGTTCTGGCTGTACGCGGCACGGATATGTTCGGCGGACTGCAGGAGTCCGGGCATCGCCACGAGCACAGCCACCCGCACTGCTGTGGCCTCGCGTTCGAACTCGGCGACCTCGACCAGCGCCGCAGGAAGCAACTCACGGTATTCATCCCACCAGCCGCGCGTACGGCCACCAGTCATCGCGGCCAGCGCCTCGACAAGGGCATCGTCCGAGCATTCGTAGAGCCGGGCCAACGCCCTGACACGGTCCGCGCTGACCGCGTAGCTGCCTGCCTCGATGTTGCTGATGCGCGATTGCGGGGCACCGAACAGCTCCCCGGCACGGGTTGCGGACAGGTCTGCGTGCTCCCGGAGACGGCGCAGCTCAGCCCCAAGCCGACGCTGTTTGACCGTCGGCGGAACCTTGGCACGGACCAATACCTTCTGCCTTTCACTCACAGGAGTGGTTCCGGTACAGAATCCAAACAATCGATGGTTTGCATACCAGCAACCGCCCTAGTCTCCTCACCAACAGCTCCGCAACTTCGCCCATAGGCAGGAGACTTCACATGACCACCGTATCCCCACCCCCGCCCCTCCCCGACCCACCTGACGGCTTCGGCCAAGAGGTCCAGGACCTGGTCGACGCCACCGCCCCCCGCCTCTTCGCCGTCGTCGAGGAGTTCGGCATCTGCGGCCTGCGGGACGCTCGGGTCGCCGCCTGGGGGCTCGCCTACGAGGACGGGCGGGCGGATGTCGCCGCCGTGGGCGGCGGCTTCCGGATGTCGGTGGCGGCGCCGGAGGGGGCGGCACGGTTCGTGTCGATGCGGCCGGGGAGTCTCGGGAGCGTCGTCTGGCCGGGGGCATGAAGGCCGGGCCGGACGGTCCGGTTCGACCGTCGCCGGTCATGATGCGTCCGTCGGGGCGCGGCAGCCCGGATTTCCTGGATGCGCGCCCCGGCGCCGCCTACCGTGAGTCCCGCCCTGCCTATACGCACCGGAGGTCGCCGGCCATGGACAGCGAGATCGAAGTGGATCGGGACGCCTGCGAGCGGACCCCGGACGCCATCCGTACGGCGTTGCAGCGGCGACCGGAGTGGTTGCAGTACTTCGAGCAGGACTGGCTCAGCGCGGCGGCGGAGTTCGACCGGGCGGAGCTGGACCGGGTGGTCGACAAGTGGTTCCCCTTCGCTTGCGCGTGCGCGACGCCCGGCTACTTGGACCAGGTGGAGCAGATGGCCAAGCGCCTGGCGGAGGGGGACACGGAAGGCATGGTCTTCCGGGACGCCGAGGGCAACGCGTACGACGCCGAGAACAATCCGATCGACGTCGGCAGGTGTCCGTGACCGCTTACGTCATCAGGTATGCGGGCCGTGCCGCGCGGTGCAAGGCGGCCCTGGGCACCGCGCAACGGGCCTCCTTGGAGGAGCTGGAGAAACAGCTCAGCCTGAATCCGTTCGGCGCGCCTGCCAAGAGCCATCGGGACAACAGCTGGTCGGCCACCTTCGAGGGCGGCTTCATCCAGTACGTGGTGTCCAACACGCACGTCGTGATCAACGTCATCGATCTCGTGGCCGCGTGAGCCGGGCCCGAAACGCACGAAGGGCGGCCACCGGCACCCGGTGACCGCCCTTTCGGCGTACGGCGTCAAGCCTCCGCGTTACGCGCCCAGCTTCGCCAGCGCCGCGTCGATGCGGGCCAGCGTGCGCTCCTTGCCCAGGATTTCCAGGGACTCGAAGAGGGGGAGGCCGACCGTGCGGCCCGTGACGGCCACGCGGACCGGGGCCTGGGCCTTGCCGAGCTTGAGGCCGTGGGCCTCGCCGGCGGCCAGGACGGCCTCCTTGAGGGAGTCGGGGCTGGACCAGTCGGCGCCGGTCAGCTTCTCGCGAGCCGTGGTGAGCAGCGCCACCGGGTCGCCCTTCATCGCCTTGGTCCAGGACGCCTCGTCCTCGACCGGCTCCTTGCGGAACAGGAAGTCGACGTTGGCGGTGATGTCGGAGAGGACCGTGAGGCGGGTCTGCGCGTGCGGGGCGATGGCCTGCCAGGCCGCCTCGTCGAAGTCGGCCGGGTCCCAGTTGGCGTGGGGGGCCTGGAGCCAGGGGCGGCAGGCCTCGGCGAAGGCCTTCACGTCCAGGCGGCGGATGTGGTCGGCGTTGATCGCCTCGGCCTTCTTCAGGTCGAAGCGGGCCGGGTTGGCGTTGACGTCGGCGATGTCGAAGGCCGCGACCATCTCCTCGATGGAGAAGACGTCCTGGTCGGCGGAGAAGGACCAGCCGAGGAGGGAGAGGTAGTTGAGGAGGCCCTCGGGGAGGAAACCGCGCTCGCGGTAGAGGTTGAGGGACGCCTGCGGGTCGCGCTTCGAGAGTTTTTTGTTGCCCTCGCCCATGACGTAGGGGAGGTGACCGAAGTGGGGGACGTACTTGGCGACGCCCAGCTCGATCAGGGCCTTGTAGAGGGCCACCTGGCGGGGGGTGGAGGAGAGCAGGTCCTCGCCGCGCAGGACGTGGGTGATCTCCATCAGGGCGTCGTCGACCGGGTTGACCAGGGTGTAGAGGGGGGCACCGTTGGCGCGGAGGATGCCGTAGTCCGGGACGTTCTCCGGGGTGAAGGTCAGTTCGCCGCGGACCAGGTCCGTGAAGGTGATCGGCTCGTCCGGCATCCGGAAGCGGACGATCGGCTCGCGGCCCTCGGCCTCGTACGCGGTGATCTCGTCGGCGGTCAGGACGCGGCACTTGCCGTCGTAACCGGAGGGCTTGCCGGCGGCGCGGGCGGCCTCGCGGCGGGCGTCCAGCTCCTCGGTGGAGCAGTAGCACTTGTACGCGTGGCCGGCGTCCAGCAGCTTCTGCGCGATCTCCTTGTAGAGGTCCATGCGCTGCGACTGCCGGTACGGCGCGTGGGGGCCGCCGATCTCGGGGCCCTCGTCCCAGTCCAGGCCCAGCCAGCGCATCGAGTCCAGGAGCTGGTTGTAGGACTCCTCGGAGTCGCGGGCCGCGTCGGTGTCCTCGATGCGGAAGACCATGGTGCCCTGCTCGTGGCGGGCGTAGGCCCAGTTGAACAGGGCGGTGCGGACCAGGCCCACGTGGGGGTTGCCGGTCGGGGAGGGACAGAAACGGACGCGGACGGGGGTCGCGTTAGCCACGCTTGATCACCTTGTTGGTGAGAGTGCCGATGCCTTCGATGTGGACGGCGACCTCGTCGCCGTCCTGGAGGGGGCCGACCCCGGCCGGGGTGCCCGTGAGGACGACGTCGCCGGGGAGCAGCGTCATCGCCTCGGTGATGTGCACGATCAGGTCCTCGACGGAGCGGACCATCTCGCTGGTGCGGCCGAGCTGGCGCTGTTCGCCGTTGACGGTGCACATGATCGTCAGGTCGCTGGGGTCCAGCTCCGTCTCGACCCAGGGGCCGAGCGGGCAGGAGGTGTCGAAGCCCTTGGCCCGCGCCCACTGCGCCTCGCGCTTCTGCACGTCGCGCGCGGTGATGTCGTTGGCGCAGGTGTAGCCGAGGATGACGTCCTTGGCGCGCTCGCGGGGGACCTCGCGGCACATGCGGCCGATGACGACGGCGAGCTCGGCCTCGTGGTGGACCTCCTGGGAGAAGGAGGGATACACGACGGGGTCGCCGGGGCCGACCACCGAGGTGGAGGGCTTGAAGAAGGTGACCGGCACATCCGGGACCTCGTTGCCCAGCTCGCGCGCGTGTTCGGCGTAGTTGCGGCCGACCGCGACGACCTTGTTGGGCAGGACCGGGGGCAGCAGGCGGACCTTGTCGAGGGGGACCTTGTGACCCGAGCGCTCGAATTCCGCGAAGGGGTGTCCCTTGATGACGTCGATGTCGTCGCCGTCGAGGACGCCGAAGCCGACGTTGCCGTCGATGGAGAATCTGGCGATGCGCACGGGTTGCCGCTGCCCCTCATAGATCACTGGCCGGAGTTGACACTCCAGGCTATCGCGGGGGGCGCGGCGGGCCCGCTTGCCCCGGGGTCAGGCGGCCGTGTCCGGCGCGGCGGCGGCCTGCGCGGGGACGGTCTGCGGCGCGGGGGCGTCCATGAGGACGGTGCGGCGGGGGTTGGCGGTCTGGGTGGGCAGCTCCACGGCGTGTTCCGGGGCCTCGGGCGCGGCGCTCTGGAGGTCGTCGGCGTCCTTGAGGTGGGCGAGGGTGGTGCGCCGCGGGTTGGCTATGTTGCGGAACATCATCGTGGTCTTCACTGCTTCATGCCTCGCGTGGGGTCGGGGAGCAAGGCCGTTTCCCCGCGTCAGGAGGATTGCGGCCTTGTCATTTCGGGCAACTGTGTAAAGCGTCAGGCTATGCGCGCTATTCCCCGCGCGGCTCCGGGAAAGTCGACACGCGGCCTGTGAGTTTGCTCACGAAGTGTGTGACAAATGCCGCAATTCCCATGATCAACATCCAGGGGCGAAACGGACATTGCTGGATCGAAGCCCATGTTCCGCCCCCGATCACCGCACCTGGGACAGGAGGTGCCCGCGAGCGACTCGCGGGCATTAGTCCGTTATCGACAGTGCCACTCTCTACGTGTTGTGACGTGTTCCGTACATTGCGTCACGCATGTCACAGGGGGCGGCACCGCCCTTGTTGGAGATCCGGCACTGTGCTGGAATTCCACGGACCGCCGCAGGTTTCAGCCGGACGGCGCGCAGGGGGCGCAGCGAAGCGCCGCGCGGTGGTGCCGCTCTCTCGGCCAGAGAGGGCAGCTCGCCGGTCACTCACGACCGCCAAACGGGGGCCCCGGTCCCCTACGACTCGACAACCGTCCCGCCGTTCACGCGGAGGGACGCCTGGTCCAGAGGTTGCGACGCTAGTGCAGGGACGTTTCAAGAGGGACGGGTCTCCCCAGGCCCGCCAGGGCCAAGGGGAAGCTGCGGCGGACCCGGAGCTGCGCGGCGGAAGCGACCGCGCCGCCTCGCCCCAGCATGGCCAGGGCCCCGGCCCGGCGGCCGGGGGTGACTCCGCCGACGGCGCCTCGCCCAAGCCGCCGAAGGGCGCCAAGGAGCCGAGCGGCCCCGGCGCGCGAATAGCCATGCGCAACTGGCGCATCAGCACCCGCCTGGTCTCCCTGCTCGCGCTCCCCGTCATCGCCGCGACCACGCTGGGCGGCATGCGCATCAACACGTCGCTGGAGAACATCGACCAGCTCGACAAGATGCAGCTGCTCACCGAGATGACGCGGCAGGCCACCGAGCTGGCCGACGCCCTCCAGACGGAGCGGGACAAGTCGGCGGGCCCGATCGCCGGCACCGGCAACGTCAAGGACGACGCCAGTGTCGTCGCCCCGCGTGAGGCGACCGACCGGGCCAAGCAGGCGTTCAACAAGGCCACCGGTGACGTCCAGCGCGACGACCCGACGATGGCCGGCGTCCAGGCGACCCTGCTGGACATCGGGCGCCAGCTCAACACCCTCAACGAGATCCGCAACAACGCGTACAAGGACAGCGACAACGCCGCCCGTACGGTCAGCAGCTACAACCAGCTGATCACCTCGCTGCTCGCGCTCTCCCAGGACATGGCGCAGGCGACCAGCAACCCGGAGATGATCCGCAGCACCCGTGCGCTCGCGGCGTTCTCCTCCGCCAAGGAATACGCGTCGATGCAGCGCGCGCTGGTCAGTGCCGGCCTCGCGCACAAGGGCAGCCCGCAGCTGTCCTCCAACGACCGGCTGGCCGGCCGTACCGCCGAGGACAACGAGAAGGCGGCCCGCGACCGCTTCTCGCAGATCTACACCGGCGCCACCGACCTCACCAAGGGTCTGGACGGCAACAACGACGACATCAAGGCGGCCGTCGCCTTCGCGCACCGCGCCTTCGCCAGCGACGGCGGTATCCACAGCGAGGACTACAAGTACCTCGACTGGTACGACACGGACACCGTCAAGATCGACGAGATGGGCCGTATCGAGAGCTCGCTGCTCTCGCAGATGGAGCAGAAGTCCCGCGAACTGCGCAACGAGGCGACGCAGGAGGCCATCCTCAGCGGTGCGCTGATCCTGCTCGTCCTCGGCATCTCGCTGGTCGGCGCGTTCGTCGTGTCCCGGTCCATGGTGCGCTCGCTGCGCCGGCTCCAGGACACCGCGCAGAAGGTCTCCCAGGAGCGCCTGCCCGAGCTGGTCAAGCAGCTCTCCGAGGCGGACCCGCAGGACGTGGACACCTCCGTGGAGTCCGTCGGCGTGCACAGCCGGGACGAGATCGGCAAGGTGGCCGCGGCCTTCGACGACGTGCACCGCGAAGCCGTCCGGCTGGCGTCCGAGCAGGCGCTGCTGCGGGGCAACGTCAACGCGATGTTCACCAACCTCTCGCGCCGCAGCCAGGGCCTCATCCAGCGTCAGCTCTCGCTCATCTCCGAACTGGAGTCCCGCGAGGCCGACCCGGACCAGCTCTCCTCGCTGTTCAAGCTGGACCACCTCGCGACCCGTATGCGCCGTAACGGTGAGAACCTCCTCGTCCTCGCGGGCGAGGAGCCGGGCCGCCGCTGGACGCGCCCGGTCCCGCTGGTCGACGTGCTGCGCGCCGCCGCGTCCGAGGTGGAGCAGTACGAGCGCATCGAGCTGAGCGCCGTACCGCAGACCGAGGTCGCCGGCCGGGTCGTCAACGACCTCGTGCACCTGCTCGCCGAGCTGCTGGAGAACGCGACCTCGTTCTCCTCCCCGCAGACCAAGGTCAAGGTGACCGGTCACGCGCTGCCCGACGGCCGCGTGCTGGTCGAGATCCACGACACCGGTATCGGCCTGTCCCCCGAGGACCTCTCCGCGATCAACGAGCGACTGGCCAGCCCGCCGACGGTGGACGTCTCGGTCTCCCGCCGCATGGGTCTGTTCGTGGTCGGCCGCCTGTCGCTGCGGCACGGCATCCGCATCCAGCTGCGGCCGTCCGACTCGGGCGGTACGACGGCGCTGGTCATGCTGCCGGTCGACGTCGCCCAGGGCGGCAAGAAGCCCCAGCCGGGCGGCAAGGGCGGGCCGGGTGCCGGTTCCGTCGAGGGCGCCCCGGCACCCCACACCCCGAACGCCTCCGCCAACCGCCTCGCCGGTCTCCAGCCGCGCGGCCAGGTCGGCGCGGGCGGCGCGCGTCCGGCGCTGCCGGGCCGCGGCGGTCCGGGTGGCCAGGGCGGACCGGGCGCCGGCGCGTTCGGCGCGCCGGCCGGCCGTACGGGCAACCCGCCCGCCGGACCCTCCAAGAGCACCCCGAACACCGGTCAGCTGAGCGACGGGCGTCCGGCGCTGCCGACCCGTGGCGCGCCGGCCGGTGCGAACACGGGCGCCGGTGCCGGTGCCGGTGACACCTCGCAGATGCCGACGGTCGCTCCCCCGACGGGCGCGCCCCGCCGTGACGAGCGCCCGGAGCTTCCGCAGCGCGGCGCGGCCGGTGAGCTGACCGGCGGCGCGGACGCCACCGCCGGTCCGTCGCAGCCGAACACCACGACCTGGGGTGCCCGCCGTGAGCGCGGCGCCTCGGACGACTGGCCGATGACGCCCCGCCAGGAGCAGGACCGGCCGCGCGGCCACGAGGAGCCGGAGACCACCGGCGGCTTCGCCCGCCCGGCGGCCGGCGGCCCCGGTGACACGGCGGAGTTCGCCCGTCCCGACTTCGACGCCCCGCCGCCCGGCGCGGACGCCGACCGGGCCGGCCGCGGCGCCGGCGACACCGGCGAGCCCGCCCGTACCGACGCCTTCGGTGCCGGCGCGCCGCAGCGCGACGACCAGGCGACCGGTCAGTACGAGCTGCCTGCCGACCTGCGCGGCGAGTCGCCGCAGGGCACCGGCGACACCGGGCAGTTCACCCGCCCGGACGACGGGCGCGGCTTCGGCGAGTACGGCGACACCTCGTACGGGAACAACGGTTACGACGCGGCCGCGGGCAACGCCTTCGCGGGCGGGAGTGCTTTCGGCGGCGGCGCGCAGCAGCAGGACGCCGGAACCACCGGCGAGTTCGCCCTCCCCGCCGACCTGCAGAACGGGTCGCCGCAGGGCACCGGCGAGTTCGCGGTGCCGCCGCAGGAGCGGCAGCGCCAGGACGGCGGCACCGGTGACCTGCTCGGCGGCGGTTCGCCCGCCGGTCCCGGTGACGGTCGTACGCCGATCTTCGACACCATCGAGTCGAACTGGTTCAGCCACCCGGCGTCCGGTGCGGCCGGTGTGCCGCAGCAGGCGGCCGACGAGCCCTCGGCTCCGTCGGCGGAGCACTCCGAGGCGCCGCCGCTGCCGCGCCGCGAGCCCGGTGCCGCCGCCGGCGGCGCGTCCGCCGGTACGTCCGGCTCGCTCTTCGACGGTGCGGCCGCCGACGGCCGTGCCCAGGGTGAGCAGAGCCAGTGGCGTGCCTCGCCCAACGACGAGCGCTGGCGGCAGGCGGAGCAGATCCGCCAGCCCGCCGCGGGCGGCGTCACCACCTCCGGACTGCCCCGCCGGGTGCCGCGCGCCAACCTGGTCGCCGGCACCGCGCAGCAGCAGTCGAACCAGACCGGTCCGCAGGTCTCGCGTGCGCCCGACGACGTGCGCGGCCGTCTGACCAATCTTCGTCGGGGTATCCAGCAAGGCCGTTACCGGGCCGAGGAGAACGCCTCCACCGGCAACCACGGCATTGTCGACCCCACTCACCAGCAGGAGCGTTAGTTGAGTCCGATGAGCCAGGCGGCGCAGAATCTGAACTGGTTGATCACCAACTTCGTGGACAACACCCCGGGGGTGTCCCACACGGTGGTGGTCTCCGCGGACGGACTGCTCCTCGCCATGTCCGACGGTTTCCCCCGCGACCGCGCCGACCAGTTGGCGGCGGTGGCCTCGGGGCTGACCTCGCTGACCTCCGGTGCGTCCCGCATCTTCGAGGGCGGCGTGGTCAATCAGACCGTGGTGGAGATGGAGCGCGGCTTCCTCTTCATCATGTCCGTCTCCGACGGATCGTCGCTGGCCGTACTGGCGCACCCCGAGTGCGACATCGGCCTCGTCGGTTACGAGATGGCCCTGCTGGTCGACCGCGCGGGCACCGTGCTGACGCCCGACCTGCGCGCCGAGCTCCAGGGCAGCCTGCTGCACTGAGTCCCGCCGAACGTCACGACCCGACCCACCGACCACCGTGCCGCACCCCCCACCGGCCCAACCCGACGACAGTCAGTTGTCCCGTCCGGAGGACCCCATGACCCCGCCACCTGCCTCGCCCGGCCCGTACGGCGCCTACAGCCAAGCGCCGTACGGGGGCGAAGGTGACCAGCCGCTGGTCCGCCCGTACGCCATGACCGGGGGACGGACCCGGCCGCGCTACCAGCTCGCCATCGAGGCGCTGGTCAGCACGACCGCCGACCCGTCCCAGCTGCCCGGCCTGCTGCCGGAGCACCAGCGCATCTGCCATCTGACCCGCGAGGTGAAGTCGGTCGCCGAGATCTCGGCGCTGCTGCACATTCCGCTGGGGGTGGCCCGGATTCTGGTCGCGGACCTGGCGGAGGCCGGCATGGTGGCGATCCACCAGCCGGGCGGCAGTGGCGAGGCCGGCGGTACGCCCGACGTGACGCTGCTGGAAAGGGTGCTCAGTGGACTTCGCAAGCTCTGACGGCACCGCGGCTGCCGCCGCTCAGGGCGGCAGGTCCACCACCTCGGCGAAGATCGTGGTGGCGGGCGGCTTCGGCGTGGGCAAGACCACGTTCGTCGGGGCCGTCTCGGAGATCAACCCGCTGCGTACGGAGGCCGTGATGACCTCCGCCTCGGCGGGGATCGACGACCTGAGCCACGTCCAGGACAAGACCACCACCACGGTGGCGATGGACTTCGGCCGGATCACCCTGGACCAGGACCTGATCCTGTACCTCTTCGGTACGCCGGGCCAGGACCGCTTCTGGTTCATGTGGGACGACCTGGTCCGCGGCGCCATCGGCGCCGTCGTCCTGGTCGACACCCGCCGCCTCGCCGACTGCTTCGCCGCGGTCGACTACTTCGAGAACAGCGGCCTGCCCTTCGTCATCGCCCTCAACGGCTTCGACGGACACCAGCCGTACACACCCGACGAAGTCCGCGAGGCCCTCCAGATCGGACCCGACGCACCGATCATCACCACCGACGCCCGCCACCGCAGCGAGGCCAAGAGCGCTCTCATCACGCTGGTCGAGCACGCTCTCATGGCCCGCCTGAAGTGACGCGGGCAAGTCGCCCCGCCCGAAAGTAAGTTGCCTCGGGCAATGACAGTCCTTTCCGGTGCCGCGCGGCGCCGGAAAGGCGCGGGTCGGCGGCGGTTCCCGTACGGCGCCGATGGATCTGTGTCCTTGGCCACGCCGCCAGCCGTGTTCATAACGTTTCGACAGAGAATTCACCCGCCGCCGACACCCGGCGCGCACACGCGGCTCCGCTGCGCTCACATTTCTCCCGCCTTTTGCCGCCCCTCGCCCTTAACGCCCCTTTTATCTGACGTGCTCAGCGCGCCGCCGCCCCTTTGCCCAGTGTTTGGAACGCACGGTCCTGACGTGCTGAAATTCGCTGAACTCCGGAGTAGTGACGCCCTGAAGAAAACGGCACAGCGCTAAAGGGTGCAGTGCCGGCGCCGAGAGGTTGTTGGTCGAGTGAGGCGAAGCAAGTCGGGCCCCGAGCCGCAGGAACCGCGGCGGGGCAACTTCACGCCACCGTCGCACAGCGCGGCACCGGCCCCCGGCGCGGCCGAGAGCCCGGTCGCCACCGCCCCCGTGAGCGGCGGACGGTTCTCGCCGCGCAACTGGCGGGTGGCCACCCGCCTCAACGCGATCCTGCTGATCCCCGTACTCGTCGCCCTGGTCTTCGGCGGCCTGCGGGTCAACGCCTCCGTCGAGACCTGGCAGGAGGCCCAGGACGCCGAGGCCACCGCCAAGCTGGTACGCGCCGCGGCGGCCTACAGCCACGCCCTCATCGACGAGCGCGACCGTACCGCCGAGCCGCTGCTGGCCGGCAAGCGGGACGACCCCGCGGTGAGCGAGGCCCGCGGGGCCACCGACACCGCCGCCGGCGCGTTCCACGCCGCGGTCAAGGAGATGCCCGCCAAGGAGGGCCTCAAGCGCCGCCTCGCCGCCTTCCAGAAGGCCGAGCCCGGCCTGACGAAGCTGCGCGAGGCCGCGTACACGCCGCAGCTGCCCGGTGTACGCACCGAAGAGGGCTACGTCGCCATCCAGCACCCGCTGATGGAGTTCGCCAACGAGCTGGGCCTGGGCACCGGCAACATCACCTCCTACGGCCGTACGGTCTACGCCGTCTCGCTGGCCAAGGCCGCCGAGTCGCTCAACCGCTCCATCGGTACGCACCTGCTGGTCGACCCCGCGTCCCCGCAGGGCGGCAAGGAGCACAAGAAGCAGCTGACCGCGTTCGCCTCGTACAAGTACCTGGAGAACATCGCCATCGGCGAGTACACCTCCGGCGGTACCCCCGAGGACGTGCAGCGGCTCAAGGACGACGCCGCCAAGCTGAAGAAGCGGAGCGAGGCGTCGCCGTCCTTCGACGCGATGGCCACCGCCATCGCCTCCGGCGCCTCGCCGCAGCAGCTCGCCGCGCAGGGCATCACCCCGGAGAGCTGGTTCACCGCGGCCACCGGCACGTTCGACATGTACCGGGCCATCGAGAAGGACCTCGCCGACAAGGCGGTGGACGAGGCGGCCGCGATCTCCTCGGACGCCCGGCAGTCCACCTTCACCGACTCCGCGATCGTGATCGCCGCGCTGGTCGTCGCCTTCCTGGTGGCCGGCATGATGGCGCGCCGGATGAGCCGCAACATGCGCCGGCTGCGCACCGCCGCCTTCGGCATCGCCGAGCAGCGGCTGCCCACCCTGGTCGACCAGCTCTCCCGTACGGACCCGGGCCGCGTCGACACCCGGGTGCAGCCCATCCCGATCCACACCACCGACGAGATCGGCGAGGTCGCCCGCGCCTTCGACCAGGTGCACCGCGAGGCCGTCCGGCTCGCCGCCGAACAGGCGCTGCTGCGCGGCAACGTCAACGCGATCTTCACCAACCTCTCGCAGCGCAACCAGGGCCTGATCGAACGTCAGCTCACCCTGATCACCGAGCTGGAGAACAACGAGGCCGACCCGGACCAGCTGGAGAGCCTCTTCCGGATGGACCACCTGGCCACCCGTATGAGGCGCAACGGCGAGAACCTCCTCATCCTCGCGGGCGAGGAGCCGGGCCGCCGCTGGAACCAGCCGGTGCCGCTGATCGACGTGCTGCGCGCGGCGACGTCCGAGGTCGAGGCGTACGAGCGAATAGAACTGTCCGGCGTGCCGGACGGCGACATCCACGGCACCGCCGTGACCGACCTCGTGCACCTGCTCTCCGAGCTGCTGGAGAACGCCACCACGTTCTCCTCGCCGCAGACCAAGGTGCGGGTCGCCGCCACCCGGCTGCCGGACGGCCGCGTCATGATCGAGATCCACGACAAGGGCATCGGGCTCACCCCCGAGGACTTCGCGGACATCAACCACAAGCTGGCCAACCCGCCGACCGTGGACGCCTCGGTCTCCCAGCGCATGGGCCTGTTCGTGGTCGGCCGGCTCGCCGACCGGCACGGCATCCGCGTCCAGCTGCGCCCCTCCGGCGAGCAGGCTGGCACCACCTCCCTGGTCATGCTCCCCGAGCCCATCACGCACGGCGGTGGCGGCGAGGAGGAGGGCGGCTACGACGACGACTTCACCGTCTCCCGCATCGTGCCCGAGCACCAGCAGGGCGCGTACCAGAGCGACGGCCGCTCCGCCGCCGAGCTGGGCTTCGACGAGCTGGGCCTGAGCCACGGGCAGCACGGCGGCGCCGCGCGGCTCGACCCGGTCAACCGCTCGCTGATGCGCGAGGAGCGCCGGGCGGCGCTGGAGGCGCAGGCCGGCGGCGCGGGCACCCAGCCGCACCACCCCGGGCAGACGCCGGGCCCGTACCAGGACCCGTCGGCGCCGCCGTTCCAGGACCAGACGCAGTTCCAGGACCAGGCGCAGTTCGGCGACCAGGCGCAGTTCCAGGACCCGTCCCAGGCCCAGGGCCCGGACCAGTTCCAGGACACGGGCCAGTTCCCGAACCCGGCGCTGTTCCAGGACCCGGCCCAGCAGCACGGCGCGGGCTACGGGAACCACCCCGGCCAGGCATATGCGGAACCGGCGCAGGGCCTCTACGGCGACCCGTCACCGCAGGGCCAGGGACTTGCCGAAGTCGGTCACGACGAGGCCGTCGGCCAGCAGTCGTACGCCCCGTTCGAGTCGCGGCAGCAGGACGGCGGGCCCGAAAACGGAGCGGACACCGGCTACTTCGGCGGCCAACCGGAATCCGACCGGAATCAGCGGCCCGCTCCCGCGGACGGTCCGGAACGCGTAGCATTCGACCGACCGGACCCCACCCCGAACGGCACACCGCCGCTGACCGACGCCGGCCTTCCGCGCCGCGGAGCCGCCGGCAAGCCGCAGGCTCCGCAGCAGCAGTGGCAGCCGTTCGAGGAGGCGTCCTCCAGGCCCCGTGCCCAGGAGGAACCGGCGGCCGCCCCGCAGGGGAACGCGCCGGAGGCCGGTACGGACGACTCCGAGTGGCGCTCGGCCAACGACGAGCGCTGGCAGCGGGCGGAGCGGCTGCGGGAGCCGAAGGCGGGCGGAGTCACCTCCTCCGGTCTGCCCCGGCGGGTGCCCAAGGCCAACCTGGTCGAGGGCACCGCGGAGCAGAGCCCGCAGGGCGGCCCGCAGGTCTCCCGTGCTCCGGAGGACGTCCGCGGCCGGCTGAGCAACCTGCGGCGCGGGGTCCAGCAGGGACGCAACGTGGGCACGGACCAATCGGAGGTCCCCCAGAATGACCAACAGGGCTTCGGCCCCGGCAGCACCTACGATCAGGAGCGTTAGTGTGAGCCCGATGAGCCAGGCGGCGCAGAACCTGAACTGGTTGATCACCAACTTCGTGGACAACACCCCCGGTGTGTCCCACACGGTCGTGGTCTCCGCGGACGGTCTCCTCCTCGCCATGTCCGAGGGCTTCCCTCGGGACAGAGCCGATCAGTTGGCGGCGGTGGCCTCCGGCCTCACCTCGCTGACCTCCGGCGCCTCCCGCATCTTCGAAGGCGGGAGTGTCAATCAGACCGTGGTGGAGATGGAGCGCGGCTTCCTCTTCATCATGTCCGTCTCCGACGGATCGTCGCTGGCCGTACTGGCGCACCCCGAGTGCGACATCGGCCTCGTCGGTTACGAGATGGCCCTGCTGGTCGACCGCGCGGGCACCGTGCTGACGCCCGACCTGCGCGCGGAACTGCAGGGCAGCCTTCTCAACTAGCAGACAGGCAGTGCGTTTCCCGCCACCGCGCCATAGGGTGCGGTGGCGCGACCGGCGTCAGATTGGCAAGTTGAAGGAGGAAACGTGGCAACGCCCCCGAGCGGATACCCGTACGGTCCCGGACAGCAGTCCGGGCCCCAGGGCGAGCACCATCACAACCGCTTCAACTTCCCTTCCGCGCCCAGCCGCCGGCAGCAGCGGCCACCCCAGCCGCCGCAGTCCCGGCAGCCCTACCAGCAGCAGCCGTACGACTCCCGGCAGCCGTACGAGCCGTCGCCGTACGACCAGCCGCGGGCGCCCCGCAGCCGGCCGGTGCAGCACCAGCGGCGCGCGCCCGGTCCGTCGGCTCCCACCGGGGGCGCGCACAACCCGCTCGTGCGCCCGTACGCGATGACCGGAGGCCGGACCCGGCCGCGCTACCAGCTCGCCATCGAGGCACTGGTCAGCACGACCGCCGACCCGGCCAGGCTGCAGGGCCAGTTGCCGGAGCACCAGCGCATCTGCCACCTCTGCCGCGAGATCAAGTCAGTGGCCGAGATCTCGGCCCTTCTCTCCATCCCCCTCGGCGTCGCCCGAATCCTCGTCGCCGACCTGGCCGAGGCCGGACTCGTCGCCATCCATCAGCCCGGCGGGGACGAGACCGCCGGCGGACAGCCAGATGTGACACTGCTCGAAAGGGTGCTCAGTGGACTTCGCAAGCTCTAGCGGTGCAGCCCGCTCCACCACCTCCGCGAAGATCGTGGTGGCGGGCGGCTTCGGCGTGGGCAAGACCACGTTCGTCGGGGCCGTCTCAGAGATCAACCCGCTGCGCACCGAAGCCGTGATGACCTCGGCGTCGGCCGGCATCGACGACCTCACGCACGCGCCGGACAAGACCACGACGACCGTGGCGATGGACTTCGGCCGGATCACCCTGGACCAGGACCTGATCCTGTACCTCTTCGGTACGCCGGGCCAGGACCGCTTCTGGTTCATGTGGGACGACCTGGTCCGCGGCGCCATCGGCGCCGTCGTCCTGGTCGACACCCGCCGCCTCGCCGACTGCTTCCCGGCGGTCGACTACTTCGAGAACAGCGGCCTGCCCTTCGTCATCGCCCTCAACGGCTTCGACGGACACCAGCCGTACACACCCGACGAAGTCCGCGAGGCCCTCCAGATCGGACCCGACGCACCGATCATCACCACCGACGCCCGCCACCGCAGCGAGGCCAAGAGCGCCCTGATCACCCTGGTCGAGCACGCTCTCATGGCCCGCCTGCGCTGACCGGCCCGGCCGACGGCGACCACGCGCGAAGCCCCCGTACCTCTCGGTGCGGGGGCTTCGCGCTGCGGGGCGGACGGGTTACCGGTTCAGGTGGTCGGCGGTGGCGGTGAGCAGCAGCGCCAGCGACGTCGCTCCGGCGTCCGGGTGGCCGTGGCCCAGCGGGCCCATCCGGGCGGCGCGGCCGCGGGACGGGGTGAGGCTCGCGGTGGCGGCCGCGGCGCGGGTGGCGGACTGGGCGGCCGCCTTCCAGGCGCCGGGCAGGGGTTCGCCGGCGCGGGCGTGGAGTTCGGCACGGAACGGGTCCAGCGCGTCGAGCAGGGTCTTGTCACCGACCCGGGCGCCGCCCAGTTCCGAGACGGCCCGCTGCGCGGCGTCGGCGGCGTCCGCGAACAGGGCGGTGGAGTAGCCGTCGGCGCGGGTGAGGACGGCACCGGTCTCGGCGAGCAGCGTGCCGTACAGGGCGCCGGACGCGCCGCCCGAGGCGTCGGCCAGGGCGAGACCGGCGGCGAGCAGCGCGGCGCCCGCCGAGCGGGGGTCGGCGGACGGCCCCGGTTCGGCCGCGCGGGCCGCGCCGACGGCGGCGCGCAGGCCCCGGACGATGCCGATGCCGTGGTCGCCGTCCCCGGCCACCGCGTCGAGGCGGCCCAGCTCGTCCTCGTGGGCGGCGATCAGGTCGAGGGCGGCCTGGAGGGCGGCGGTGGCGGGGAGATCGGCGGCGGAGGGGGCGGACGCGGCAGCGGCGGTGGTGGCCGGCGCGGGGGCGGACGGGCGCTGGTCGGCGGCCTCCGGGTGCTCGCCCGGGAGGCTGCGGAAGGCGGGGGTGTCGCAGGGCGCGTCGTAGAGCGCGGCGAGTTCGTCGTCGAGGAGCATGACGGACAGCGAGACGCCCGCCATGTCGAAGGACGTGACGAACTCACCGACCTCCGGGCGGTGCGGGCGCAGCCCGGCGGCGCGCAGGCGGCGGTTGACCTGCCGATAGACGACGAACATCTCCTCGTACTTGGTGCGGCCCAGGCCGTTGAGGAGGACGGCGGCCCGGCCGTCGTTCCCGGCGGGCGGCTCGGGGAGTTCCTGGAGGAGGTTGTCGACCAGCTCGTCGGCGAGTTCGGCGGCGGTCAGGTGGCGGGTGGTGCGCAGGCCGGGTTCGCCGTGGATGCCCATGCCGAGTTCGGTGGTGCCCGCGTCGACGGTGAACAGCGGCTCGCCGGCGCCCGGGAGCGTACAGCCGGCGAACGCGGCGCCGAAGGTGCGGGTCATCGCGTTGGCGTGCTCGGCCGCGCGGGCAACGCCCGCCAGGTCGTCGCCGCGTTCGGCGGCCGCGCCGGCCACCTTGAAGACGAAGAAGTCGCCGGCCACCCCGCGCCGGTCGCGGGACGGGTCGGCCTCCTGGCCCGCGACGGGCGGCGGCCCGCTGGCGACGTCGTCGGTGACCAGTACCGTACGGACGTCGGTGCCTTCGGCGGCCAGGCGGCGCGCGGCGAGACCGAAGTGCATGACGTCCCCGGCGTAGTTGCCGTAGCTGAAGAGGACCCCGGCGCCGCCGTCCGCCGCGCGCGCGGTGCGGTAGACCTGTTCGGCGCTGGGGCTGGCGAAGACGTCGCCGACGGCCGCCGCGTCGGCGAGGCCGGGGCCGACGAGCCCGGCGAAGGCGGGGTAGTGGCCGGAGCCGCCCCCGATGACGACCGCGACCTTGCCGGGGCGCGGCGCGTGCCGTCCGACGACCCCGAACGTGTCCGGGACCCGGCGCACCGTGCGGGCGTAGGCGTCGGCCAGGCCCTCCAGCCAGTCCTCGCGGAAGGTTCCGGGGTCGTGTCCGGGGCCGGCGGCGGGGGTGGTGGTCATCGGGCTCACTCCTTTGTTTCGTCCCTGTTGGATTTAACACCCCGATCACATATCCGTCACCCCTTCTGGCGTAAATGGCGGCTCAAGTTGCGCGAAAGACGTCAGAGAAAAGCCTGCATCACACCTTGCATGTGAAGTTCACAGGTTTCATGCTGCTCACATCACACCCGCGCCGCCGGAGCGCATCCCCCACCCCACCGCCCGTACCGCCGCACCGCACCACACCGCACGGAGGCAGGCCATGGCCCCACCGAAGCTCCCGCTCCCCGACCGGCTCGGCATCCCGGGCCCGCTGGTCCTCGGCTATCTCGGCGTGCTGCTGTTCATGGTGGGCGACGGCGTCGAGTCGGGTTTCATCGCTCCGTACATGGCGGGCCACGGCGCGGGCACCGAGGTGCACGCCTCGTACGTCATCACCGCGTACGGCGTGACCGTGATGCTCGCGTCCTGGCTGTCCGGCGCCCTGTCCGACCTGTGGGGCCCGCGCCGGGTGATGCAGCTGGGGCTGGCCGTGTGGGTCGTCTTCGACGTGCTCTTCCTGGCCTTCGCCCTGGGCCCGCAGAACTACCCGCTGATGCTGGTCTTCTACGGTCTGCGCGGCTTCGGCTACCCGCTCTTCGCCTTCGGCTTCCTCGTGTGGATCACCGCGACCGCGCCGACGGCCCGGATGGGCACCGCGGTCGGCTGGTTCTACGTCGCCTTCACCGGCGGACTGCCCACCCTCGGCTCGCTCGTCGCGGGGGTCACCAACCCCTGGTTCGGCCAGTTCGGCACCCTGTGGGTGGCGCTCGGCATCATCGTCCTGGGCGGCGCCTGCTGTCTGCTCGGCGTCCGGGAGCGCACCGGATTCGCGCGGCTGGCGCCGCCGGAGGTGCGGCCGGTGCAGTCGCTGCTGTCCAGCCTGTCCATCGCGTGGACGCACCCGAAAGTCGCCGTCGGCTGTGTCGTACGCGTCATCAACACCGCGCCGGAGTTCGGCTTCCTGGTCTTCCTGCCGACCTTCTTCGGCTCGGAGCTGGGCTTCGGGCAGGGCCGCTGGCTGACCCTGCTGGCCGTCATCTACGGCACCAACGTGCTGTGCAACCTGCTCTTCGGCGCGATCGGCGACCGGATCGGCTGGCGGCGGACCATCGCCTCGTTCGGCGGCCTCGGCTGCGCGGTCACCACGCTGACCCTCTACTTCGTACCGAAGGCCGTCGGCGGCAACTACCCCGTGGCGATCATCATGGGCATGCTGTACGGCATCACGCTGGCCGGATTCGTGCCCATCTCGGCCCTGATCCCGGCCCTCGCCCCGGAGCACAAGGGCGGTGCGATGGCCCTGCTCAACCTGGGCGCGGGCGGCGCGGCCTTCGTCGGGCCGGCCGTCGTCAGCGTCTTCCTCGGCCCGCTCGGCCCGGCCGGGGTCGTGCTCGTCTTCGCGGCGCTGTACGTCGTCTCCGCCGTCCTGACGCTGTACCTCAAGGTGCCGGAGCGGCCGGAGGGCCCGGCGGAGCCGGAGGGTCCGCGCACACCGGTGCACGCGGACCCCGTGGCCGTACGGACTGCTGCCGACGCGGCTGCTACCTAGGGCACTGCTTCCACGCGAAGTGGTACTTGGTGTTGATGCTGCCGTCGGTGGAGTCCATCGCCATGTAGCTGGTCAGCTTGGGGTCGGAGCCCTTGGCATCGACCCGCAGCTCGGTGTTGATGTTGAAGTAACGCTTCTCGCCGCAGGGGGCGTAGACCAGCGCGTCGATCCCGGTCTCGTCCGAGGACTGCCAGTTGGCGTCGTACGGACCGGTGAAGCGGTGGCTCTTGCGGGCCGTCTCGGAGCTGCCCTGGAAGTAGTAGCCCGCCTGTTCCAGGCCGACGGCGCCGGGCGCGAGCTGGGCGTAGCCGCGGTAGTCGGCCTTGGCGATCGCGTAGGTGAAGCCCTGGGGGACGTGGACGTTCAGCGCGATCTGGCAGTTCTTCCGGGAGTCCGTGGGTCTGCTGTCCTTGCCCGCCTGGGCGAGGTATTCGCTGTACGTCACGGTGAACGCGGTGTTGTCGGGCGCGACGGCCACCGCGGCGCTGCCTGGTCGGCAGCCCGAGCCGTTGACGGTGGCGACCGTGATGGTGATCTGGCCGGTCGGCGGCGCCTCTTCGCCGTACCGGGGCGAGGCCTGTGCGGAGGCGGGGGACGCCGACCCGGCGAGGAGCAGCAGCGATGCCGCGGCGGCACCGACACCCAGGGTGCGGAACATGGGCTTTCCTTCCGGTCGTCCTGCGGACGGCTCCCGGGGCCCGGGGGTGGACGCCGGGAGCGCAATGACGAGCGCATGTCAGCACGGGGATCACGGATTGGACAGCTCCCGGCCCCGGAGTCGGTGTGAACCTACGCCTTCTTTCGGCCGTCGCAGCAACGGCGTACGACCCGCGAAGAAAGCAGTCGGGCCCGGTACTCGGTGCGAGTACCGGGCCCGGACGGCCTGCTGCTCAGCGCTGCCAGCTGCCGGCGCCGCGGAAGCCGTGCTGGCGCTCCAGCCGGCGCCAGCGCGCGGCGGTGGCGCGGCGGCGGCCCGGCACGGCGGCCTCCGGGCGGTGGGCGGCGCGGGCGAGCAGGACGGCGGTCAGCGCCGCCAGCTCCTCCTCGCTGGCCTCACCCTTCTCCACGCGGATGGGGCCGGTCTGAACGGGAGTGGTCACGTCGTTTCTCCGGTCTGCGAAAGGTCCGGTCGGGGGCCGGTCGGTCGGGGGCCGCCGCACTGGGACGGACGGCCGCGCCCTACTGGGGCGGGTTGCCGTGCTTGCGGGCGGGCAGGTCCGCGTGCTTGTTGCGGAGCATGTCCAGGGAGCGGATGAGCACCTCGCGGGTCTCGGCGGGGTCGATCACGTCGTCGACCAGGCCGCGCTCGGCCGCGTAGTACGGGTGCATCAGTTCGGACTTGTACTCCTTGACCATCCGCGCCCGCATCGCCTCGGGGTCGTCCGCCTCCGCGATCTGCTTGCGGAAGATGACGTTGGCGGCGCCCTCGGCGCCCATCACCGCGATCTCGTTGGTGGGCCAGGCGTAGGTCAGGTCCGCGCCGATGGACTGCGAGTCCATGACGATGTAGGCGCCGCCGTAGGCCTTGCGCAGCACCACCGAGATCCGCGGCACGGTGGCGTTGCAGTACGCGTACAGCAGCTTGGCGCCGTGCCGGATGATGCCGCCGTGCTCCTGGTCGACGCCGGGCAGGAAGCCGGGCACGTCCAGCAGCGTGACGATCGGGATGTTGAACGCGTCGCACATCTGCACGAAGCGGGCGGCCTTCTCGGACGCCTCGATGTCCAGCACGCCGGCCAGCGACTGCGGCTGGTTGGCGACCAGGCCGACGACCTCGCCGTCCATCCGGGCCAGCGCCACGATGATGTTGGTGGCCCAGCGCTCGTGGACCTCCAGGAACTCGCCGTCGTCGACCAGCTCCTCGATGACCGTGCGCATGTCGTAGGGGCGGTTGCCGTCGGCCGGCACCACGTCCAGCAGGGCGTCGCCGGAGCGGTCGGCGGGGTCCTCGCACGCCACCGACGGCGGGTTCTCCCGGTTGTTCGACGGCAGCAGGGACAGCAGGTAGCGGACCTCTTCGAGGCAGGTCTGCTCGTCGTCGTAGGCGAAGTGGCACACGCCCGAGGTCTCGGCGTGCACATCGGCACCGCCCAGGCCGTTCTGGGTGATCTCCTCGCCGGTGACCGCGCGCACCACGTCCGGGCCGGTGATGAACATCTGCGAGGTCTCGCGGACCATGAACACGAAGTCCGTCAGGGCGGGGCTGTAGGCCGCGCCGCCCGCGCAAGGGCCGAGCATCACGCTGATCTGCGGGATGACGCCGGACGCCTTGGTGTTGCGCTGGAAGATGCCGCCGTACCCGGCCAGCGCCGAGACGCCCTCCTGGATACGGGCGCCGGCGCCGTCGTTGAGGGAGACCAGCGGGGCACCGGCCGCGATGGCCATGTCCATGATCTTGTGGATCTTCGTGGCGTGCGCCTCGCCCAGCGCGCCGCCGAAGATCCGGAAGTCGTGGGCGTAGACGAACACGGTCCGGCCGTGCACGGTGCCCCAGCCGGTGATCACACCGTCGGTGTAGGGCTTCTTGGCCTCCAGGCCGAATCCGGTGGCCCGGTGCCGCCGCAGCGGCTCCACCTCCCGGAAGGAACCCTCGTCCAGCAGCAGCTCGATCCGCTCACGCGCGGTGAGCTTGCCCTTGGCGTGCTGCGCCTCGGTCGCCCGCTCGCTGGGGCCGCGCCGGGCCTGCTCGCGGATGGCGTGCAGCTCGGCGACCCGCCCGCGGGCGTCGTTCGCCTCGGCGGGCACATCTTCGACAGTGGTCATGTATCGACGGTACGTGGCCGGACCCTCCGGAACCGATGTCGGTTTCGTACAACGTCGGAAGCGATTTGGTGGGCAGGCAGGACAGAAGCCTCCTGCACGCGGCCCGCGTCCGCCCCCGTGCGCACGCCGGAGGGCTCCAGCGGTATGTATGGGCCCGACAAAACGTGACCGCGCGGCATTGTGGCAGTCCGCTGCTTGACGGGCGCCGGGTCACCTTGATCAGCCCGTCCGCACCGCCGTGATCAGGGGGAACGGCCGGTCAGCGCGGCACGACCGTGCAGGTGCGGGTGGTGCAGGCGGTGCCTGGGGTGACGCGCAGGCGGAGTGCCGGGACGGTCGCCAGGACCGTGACGGAAGGGTCGGCGGCGAGCACCGCGCGGACCGGACGGTCCCAGACCACCTCGAACGGCTTCCCGGTACGGGGCGGCTCGGCCACGCACAGTGACGCCGTCCGGCTGTTGTGCCCGGCGTGGACGGTCCGCGCCGGCCGCTCGCGCAGCAGCACGCTCGCGGGCGCCGAGACGGTCAGTCCGCCCGCCGACCCGGCCTGCCAGAAGGTGGCGGCGGTCAGCCCGAGCGAGGGGACGGTGACCGCCTGCCGTTCGCCGGTGTTGGCGAGGACGGTCAGCCAGTGGCGGTCGGCGGCCCGGGCGGCGAGGGCGCGCGGGCCCGCCCCGGGCATCAGCAGGTACGCGTACGCGGCGTCCGCCGGGTCGGTGCCGTGATCGATCCACAGGGTCAGGTAGCGGCGGGTGTACGGGTCGGGCGAGCCGCCGGTGTTGATGTCGCTCCACGCGCCCGTCCGCGTGTCGCGCAGCGCGTGCGGGACCGTTTCCCCGCCGCCGGGGACGCGGGGGAAGACGTACCCGCCGTGCCCGGCCAGGTGAATCCAGCGGGCGCGCGGGAAGGCCAGCGGACGGCCGGGCGCCGCGGGCTGCCGTACGCCGTCGACGGTCAGCGCCTGTGTCCCCGACGCGCCCAGGTTGCGGTTGTCCACGACCGTCTCGGCGGGCACGCCGTCGCGGGAGGTGATGCCCGCGCCCAGGCAGATCACGCAGTCCGCGGCGAAGAACCACGACTTCTTGGCGCGCAGGGTGGAGGACAGGCCGCGCACGTCCTGCCCCACCGCGGCGAACTCGCCGTCGGTGGTTCCGCCCACCCACCGCGCGGCGGGCTTGGGCAGACCCCAGCCGCCGCCCTCGTTGTCGGCCAGCCGCTTGGCGGAGACGGTCGTGCCGGGCAGGCGGTACGGGTCGACGGTGGGCCAGAAGGCGTCCGTGTACTGGTCGTTCGCGAAGTCCCGGCCCCACCAGTAGAGCATTCCGGCGCCGGTGTGCCAGCCGCGCGGGTTCTCGCCGTTGCCGTTCTCGTAGTACGTGATGCGGTCCGAGGCCATGGCCAGGCCGGCGGCCCAGCCGGGGCGGCGGTGCACGGCCCGGTCCATGGCCGGGAAGAGCCGGTGGGCGACGGGTTCCGGCGCGACCGGGCCGCCGTCGTCCGCGAGCCCTTTGAGGCGGGCGAGGTCGGCGATCTCGTACTGCCGGTCGGCGAGCACCGGATAGCTGGTGTCGCGCCGGATCCAGCCCCGGACCATCGCCTGCCAGTGCTCCCGCTCCTGAGGCGCGGCCGCCTCCGCCAGGAGGGCGACGGCGGCGACCAGGGCGTGTCCGTGGAAGTGGTCGCCGCGCATCACCCGGCGCTCGTCGGCGCGCAGGTAGCCGCGGCTGACGGCGCGTCCGTTGACGCTGTCCATCATCAGGCCGTTGTAGAGCAGCGGGGCGTAGGCGTGTGCCACGCTGTCGAAGATGATCTGGCGCTTCGGGTCGGTGACGGCCCAGTCGGTCCCGGCGAGCAGGGTGAAGAGGCGGCCGAGTCCGTCGAGCAGGACGAAGCCGTAGGTGCCGGAGTAGGCGACCCAGGTGTGCTGGACGAAGGAGCCGTCGGCGTAGAGGCCGTCGCCCTTGGTGACGTACGGGAAGACCGGGGACAGCGCGTCGCGGGCCAGCGTGATCTTCGCCGGGGCGCCGCCGAGGATGCCGCGCAGCGCGACGACGCGGCACAGGTCGACACGGTTGGCGCCGGTGCTGGTGCCGGTGTAGTCGCCGAGCATGCTGTCCGGGACGAAGTGGTCGACGGCGGCCAGGTACCGGGTCCGCCGGTCCGCCCCCAGCTGCTCGTACAGCATCGCGACGGTGTCCAGGAGGAGGCGGGGGCTGCCAATCTGCCACTCCCACCAGTTGCCGTAGCGCGCCGTACCCGCGTGGTAGACCGTGTCGTGCACATGGTCCAGGCCCTTGACGACGTCGGCGGCGAGGGCGGCGTCCCCGGTCAGGCCGGTGCCGGGCTGGGCGTGAGCGCGGGCCATGGTGGCGAGGCGGCTGTAGCTGCGGGTGATGCCGGCCGGCGGATCGAAGGGGCTGTCGGGCCAGAGCGAGCCGGCGGCCGGGCGCATGGCCGCGCGGAAGCCGCGGGCCAGTTCGCCGGTCTCCTTCAGGCGGGCGGCATACGGTTCGGCGGCGGGGTCGAAGCCGGTGCCGAGCTGGATGCCGAGCCAGCGGCGGCGCAGGGTCTCGTACGGATCGCCGTCGGCGGTGCGCGCGGCGGCGGCCGGCCCGGTGAGCGCGGGCGTCAGCGCCAGGCCGAGCGCGCCCGCTCCGGAGAAGCCGAGGAAGCCCCGGCGGGACCAGACGGGGGAAGGCGGCACGGTCCGTCCTCTCCGTGAACGTCACGAACGTCAGGTGCGTACGGAAAACGGTCTGGTGGAGCGGTGTCCGACGGTCTAGCACGGGCTGCGGCGCTCCGACAATGCCCATGACACGTCCGCCACCCCAGGGCGGGCCCACCGGAACACCCGCATCACTCCCCCGTGAGGGAACTGTTGAAACTTGAACTAGATCGCGCTACGCTCAATCTCGTTGAAGGTTTAACAATTCACTTCCGAGGAGGAGCCATGGCTCTGTTCACCCGCAAGCGCGCCACGGCCACGGCCGCGGACGCCGGCCGCACCACCGCCCGGCGGCCCGCCGCCGTCCTCGACGCCGACCCGGCCCTCGCCGCCCTGACCGGCGACTACACCATCGACCCGGCGCACAGCCGGATCGGCTTCACCGTCCGGCACGCCATGGTCACCAACGTCCGCGGCGCCTTCGGCACCCACGAGGGCACCCTCCACCTGGACGGCGCCGACCCGGCCCGCTCCACCGCCGCCGTGGACGTCACGATCGCCTCCGTCGACACCGGCATCGCCGACCGCGACGCCCACCTGCGCGGCAGCGACTTCTTCGACGCCGACACCTTCCCCCTGATGACGTTCCGGTCCACCGCGGCCGAGCGCGTCGGCGGCGACACCTACCGGCTCACCGGCGACCTGACGATCAAGGACGTCACCCGGCCGCTCACCATCGACCTGGAGTTCCAGGGCTCGGCCACCGACGTGTACGGCGCCGAGCGCGTCGGCTTCGAGGGCAGCGCCGAGATCCTGCGCTCCGACTGGGGCCTGACCTGGAACGCGGCGCTGGAGACCGGCGGCGTGATGGTCAGCGACAAGGTCAAGCTCACCTTCGACATCTCCGCGGTGAAGGCCGCCACCTGAGCCGCAGGCTCCTGAGAACCCCGCGGCCCCGTACCGGGCCCCTCCCCCAAGGACCGGTACGGGGCCGCGGTCGTGCCCGCGCGCCGCGAACTACTCCTGCGGCTCGACCCCGGCCCGCAGCAGCCCGAACGCGTACGCGTCGTCCAGTGCCTGCCACGACGCGGCGATGACGTTCTCGGCGACGCCGACCGTGGACCACTCCCCCTGCCCGTCGCTGGTCGACACCAGCACCCGGGTGATCGAACCGGTGCCCACCCGGCCCTCCAGGATGCGGACCTTGTAGTCCACCAGCTCCAGCCCGGCCAGCTGCGGATAGATCCGCTCCAGCGCCACCCGCAGCGCCCGGTCCAGCGCGTGCACCGGACCGTTGCCCTCGGCGGTGGCCACCAGCCGCTCGCCCTTGGCCCACAGCTTCACCGTCGCCTCGTTGGCGTGCGTACCGTCCGGCCGGTCCTCGACGATCGCCCGCCACGACTCCACCCGGAAATACCGCAGCGGCCGCCCCTCCGCCTCCTCGCGCAGCAGCAGCTCGAAGGAGGCGTCGGCGGCCTCGTACGTGTACCCCGCCAGCTCACGCTCCTTGACCCGCTCCACGACCCGGCCGACCAGCTCTCGGTCGCCGCTCAGGTCGAAGCCCAGCTCCTTGCCCTTGAGCTCGATGGAGGCGCGCCCCGCCATGTCGGAGACCAGCATCCGCATGCTGTTGCCGACCAGCGCCGGGTCGATGTGCTGGTACAGGTCCGGATCGACCTTGATGGCGGAGGCGTGCAGCCCGGCCTTGTGCGCGAACGCGGAGACGCCGACGTACGGCTGGTGGGTGGAGGGCGTGAGGTTGACGACCTCGGCGATGGCGTGCGAGATGCGGGTGGTCTCGGCCAGCTTGCCCTCGGGCAGCACCTGGCGTCCGTATTTCAGCTCCAGGGCCGCCACGACCGGGAAGAGGTTGGAGTTGCCGACCCGCTCGCCGTAGCCGTTCGCGGTGCACTGGACGTGGGTGGCGCCCGCGTCCACGGCGGCGAGGGTGTTGGCCACCGCGCAGCCGGTGTCGTCCTGGGCGTGGATGCCCAGGCGCGCCCCGGTGTCCGCCAGCACGGTCCGTACGACGGCCCCGACCTGCGCGGGGAGCATGCCGCCGTTGGTGTCGCAGAGCACCACCACGTCGGCGCCGGCCTCGCTCGCGGTCCGCACGACCTGCTTGGCGTAATCCGGGTCGAGGGCGTACCCGTCGAAGAAGTGCTCGCAGTCCAGGAAGACCCGGCGGCCCTGTGCGCGCAGGTACGCGACGGTGTCCCGCACCATCGTGAGGTTCTCCTCCGGCGTGGTGCGCAGCGCCAGCTCCACGTGCCGTACGTGCGACTTGGCGACCAGCGTGACGACCGGCGCCTGCGACGCCAGCAGCGCCGCCACCTGCGGGTCGTCCTCGACCCGTACGCCCGCCTTACGGGTCGCGCCGAAGGCGACCAGCTGGGCGTGCCGGAGATCGATCTCCGTACGGGCCCGCTCGAAGAACTCGGTGTCCCGGGGGTTGGCGCCGGGCCAGCCGCCCTCGATGAAGCCCACGCCGAAGTCGTCCAGGTGCCGGGCGATGGTCAGCTTGTCCGCGACGGTCAGGTTGATGCCCTCGCGCTGGGCTCCGTCGCGCAGCGTGGTGTCGAAGACGTGGAAGGCGTCGGACAGCGCGGGTTCGGGTTCGGGTGCGTCCGTCATGGCTGGTCGGGCTCCTGTCGGGGTCTCGGTTTACCGGAATAACCGGTTCCACCGCCCCCTCGTGGTCCCGCGCGCTCCGCCTCCGGCGGAAGGTGGGCCGGAAACGAAAAGACCCCTCGCGGATGCGAGAGGTCTGCGCGCGGGTCTGGGGCGACGGTGACCGCGCCGTACTCGGGTGGGTACGGGACGGTCACTGCGGACCGGCGCGCCTGCTGCCAATAATCGTGGCGAACGGGAGCATGGGGGCATCCTGCCATATGTTCCCGGGGGGTGGCCGGGTGTCTCACAGTGCGGGCCCACTGGGGGGCCGGTCCTGTGTCCTCGCGCCGGACGGGCTCGGGTCTGGCTGCGGGCCGTCAGCATTGACGGTTCCTGTGTCCTCAAACGCCGGACGGGCTATTTCTGCGCCGGCTGCGGACGTGAGACGGGGGTCTGTTCCGCCTGCTTCACCCTGTTCAGGTCGATCGTCTTCGTCTCGCGCATGGTGATGTAGACGATCAACGAGACCGCCGCGCAGCCTGCCACGTACCAGTAGTAGCCGGACTCGATGCCGCCCTTCTTGAACCACAGCGCGACGTACTCCGCCGTGCCGCCGAAGAGGGCGTTGGCGATGGCGTACGGGAGGGCGACGCCGAGGGCGCGGATGCCGGTGGGGAAGAGTTCGGCCTTCACGCAGGCGTTGATCGAGGTGTAGCCGGTGACGACGAGCAGGGCGAGCAGGGCGAGGCCGAGGGCGGGCCAGAAGCTGCCGGCGTGCTTGAGGAGCGTCATGATCGGCACGGTCAGGAAGGTCGAGCCGACCGCGAAGGTGATCAGCAGCGGGCGGCGGCCGATGCGGTCGGAGAGCCGCCCTGCCAGCGGCTGGATGCACATGAAGACGAACAGGGCGCAGAAGCTGACCAGCGAGGCCGTCGGCTTGTCCAGGCCGGCGCTGCCGGAGAGGTACTTGGTGAGGTAGGTCGTGTACGTGTAGTACGCGACGGTGCCGCCCATGGTGAGGGCGATGACGAGGAACGCCTCTCGCCGGTGCGCCCACAGCGCCTTGAGCGTGCCGCGCTCCGGGTCGTTCTGCGCGCTGTCGTCCTGCGCGTACACCTCCGTCTCCAGCATGTTGCGCCGCAGGTAGAAGACGACGGCCGCGCCGAGCGCGCCGATGATGAACGGGATGCGCCAGGCCCAGCTGTGCAGCGCGTCCTCGGACATGGTGCGCTGGAGGACGATCTGCAGGCCGAGCCCGAGGAGCTGGCCCGCGGTCATGGACACGTACTGGAAGCTGGAGGCGAAGCCCCGCCGCCCGGGGGCGGACGCCTCGGTGAGGTAGGTGGCACTGGCCGCGTACTCACCGCCGACCGAGAGCCCTTGCAGCATGCGGGCGATGAGCAGCACGGCGACGCCGCCGTACCCGGCCACCGCGTAGGTCGGCGCGACGGCGATGAGGACGGCCGAGGCGGACATCAGCGTGACGGTGAGGGTCAGCGCGGCCTTGCGGCCCTTGCGGTCACCGACCCGGCCGAGCAGCCAGCCGCCCACCGGCCGCATGAAGAAGCCGACCGCGAAAATCCCCATGGTGTTCATGAGGTTGGCGGTGTCGTTCCCCTTCGGGAAGAAGGAGTCGGCGAAGTACACCGCGAAACTGGCGTACACGAACCAGTCGAACCACTCGACCATGTTGCCGGCCGAGCCGACCCAGATCTTCTTCCACTGCTCTCGTCCCATGACCGATCACGGTCGCCGACGCCGCCCGCCGCGGCAAGAGCCCGGCGGGCAACGATCACGCTTCGTTACCTGCGGAGTATGCGCAGGAACACGTCGGTCTCGTAGTTGGTGTCGCCGTCGACCAGGTCGTCGAGGTGCGACTCGAAGACGGCCTTGCGGCCGTCCGGTGTCATCCCGTCGGGCCCGGCGGTGGCCGCCCGGGGCTTGCCGTCGGTGCCGGGGCTGACCAGAGTGTCCTTCCCGGTCCGCAGGTCCTTGACGTACAGCCCGTACTCGACGCCGTAGGAGTGCAGCAGCAGGCGCCGGCCGTCCGGGCTGATCGCGTCGGCGTCGGCGTACTGATTGCCGTTGATACCGTCCACCCGCCGGATCGCACCGCTGCGGACGTCCCGCACGAAGACGTAGGAGCGGGCTTCGTCGGGCACCGGCACGATGTTCTTGGCCGACGAGTTGAAGGCGACGGTACGGCCGTCGGCGCTGATCAGCGGGTCGGTGGAGCCGGAGGTGGCGGGCAGGCCGTCGGCGGTGGTGTCGATCTGCCGCTGCTCGCCGGTACGCAGGTCCGCGAGGTAGATGTCGGCCCAGTCTCGCTCGCCGACGGGGCCGCCGCCGCGCCGGCTGCGCTCCCGGTAGGCCACCTGGGAGCCGTCCGCGCTGATGCGCGGGGAATCGTAGCCGCGCCCCTCCTTGGCGGGGACCCTGCTGGCCCGCCGGGTCGTCCCGGTCCGGCGGTCGCGTACGTAGATCCGGCCGGACTCCTCGTTCTGCGGCGGGGCGGTGGCCTGGAGGCCCACGAAGGCGACGTAGCGGCCGTCGGCGCTGAGCGCGGGCGTCTCGCCGCCGGTGAAGTTCGCGTCCATGTCCAGGTCGACGCGTTCCAGACGGCCGGTACGAATCTCGTAGACGTAGACGTGGTAAGTCCCGTTCATCCCGCCCGTCTCGGCGTTGAAGGCCACGTAGCGGCTGTCCGCGCTGATCGTGGCGAAGTCGGCGTTGCCGGGACCGAGCGGGGCGTTGAGGCGGCGGAGGGTGCCGGTACGGCGGTCACGCAGGAAGACGTCGTGCACGAGGGTGCCGTCGTTGTCGTCGCCCGGCACGAGGTTGTCGGCCTCCGAGTCGAAGGCGACGTACCGGCCGTCGGGGCTGATCGCGGCGTTGTACGAGCCGCCGCCGACCGCCTCCGAGCCGTCGGGCGCCGTGTTCACCCGTTCGGTACGGGGCCCGTGGCCGCCCGCCGCCACCGCGGGCGCGTCGGCACCGGCGCCGCTCAGCGCCACCGCCCCGACGAGTACGGCGGCCGCCACGGCCCCCGGTAACGCACGTCTGCCGCTGTCCGTACCCCTGGCCACACCCATGCTTCCCCCCGGAAACACCCGCCTCCGGCCCTGCGCCGGAGCGCCAGGGGATCCAACCGCACCAGCGGCGGCAGGGTCAATGCGCTCTTTTCCGTACAACCCGGGCCGAGTGTCAGGCGTCCGCGGTCACGCCTCTCCCTCATCCCCCAGCGCCTCGTCCAAGAACTCCCCCACATGCCCCAACACCTGCTGCCGGTCCAGGCCCGGCAGGCCGACGACGAGGTGCGTGGAGAAGCCGTCCAGCAGCGCGCGCGTACGCGTGGCGAAGCGCTCCGCGTCCACGGCCCGCAGTTCGCCCTTGGAGGCGCCTTCGACCAGCAGCGCCACCAGGTCGCGGTGCCAGGCCAGTTCCAGGTCGAGCTGGCGCTCGCGGGCCTCGTCGTCCGCGTTCTGCGAGCGGTTCCACACCTCCAGCCACAGGGTCCAGCGCGGGTCCCGGTGCCCTTCGGGCAGGTACAGCTCCACCAGCGCGTCGAGCCGCTCGCGCGCCGGGACACGACGCGCGAGCGCGGCCCGCCGCCGGGCGCCCAGCTGCTCCTCGCTCCACTGGAGGGTCTGGAGCAGCAGCTCGTCCTTGGTACCGAAGTAGTAGAGGATGTGCCCGCTGCTCATCCCGACCTCGCGGCCCAGCCCGGCCATGGTCAGCCGGTCCAGGCCCGATTCGGCGATGGTGGTCATGGCCGCGGCGAGGACCTGCTCGCGCGGCTGGGTGAGCCGCCGCCGCGGTCGTCGGACCGGTCCGGGCACGGGAACCTCCGGGAACGTCACACTGCGCCCGCCTTGGGCTGCTGCTGGGTGATGCAGTGGATGCCACCGCCTGCTGCGAAGATCGTACGGGCGTCGACCGGTGTCACCGTCCGCTCCGGGAACAGCCGCCGGAAGATCGCGGCGGCCTCCTCGTCGCGCGGGTCATCGAAGGCGCACAGCACCACGCCGCCGTTGCACAGGTAGTGGTTGATGTACGAGTAGTCCACCAGCTCACCCTCCACCTCGACGACGGTCGGCGCCGGCACCTCGACCACCTCCAGCCGTCGCCCGCGCGCGTCGGTCGAAGCGCGCAGCAGCCCGACGATCTCCTGGCACACCTCGTGGTCGGGATGGGCCGGATCCGGCTGGACGTGCGCGACGACGACACCGGGCCGGGCGAACGCCGCGACGATGTCCACATGCCCCCGCGTGCCGAACTGCCCGTAATCGGCGGTCAGTCCGCGCGGCAGCCAGATCGCCTTCGTCGTACCGAGGCAGGCGTGCACCTCCGCCTCGGCCTCCTCCTTCGTCCGCCCCGGGTTGCGTCCGGGGTCGAGCTGCACGGTCTCCGTCAGCAGGACCGTTCCCGCGCCGTCCACGTGCAGGCCGCCCCCCTCGTTCACCAACGACGACCGGTACGTACGAGCCCCGGCCAGCCCGGCCACGTACGCACCGACCTCGGCGTCCCGCTCCCAGCGGGCCCAGTCCTGCCCACCCCACCCGTTGAACACCCAGTCGGTGGCGGCCAGCCGCCCGGCCCCGTCCGTCAGGAACGTCGGCCCGATGTCCCGCATCCACGCATCGTCCAACGGCCGCTCGACCACCTCGATCCCCGGCCCGAGCAGCTGCCGCGCCCCGTCCCCCTGCCCGGCACCCGCCACAACCGTGACCGCCTCGAACCGGCGCACGGCCCGGGCAACACCGGCCCAGACCCGGCGAGCCTGCTCCAGCCCCTCACCACCCACCTCACCAAAGGTGGCGTTGGGCCCGGGCCAGGCCATCCACGTCCGGTCGTGCGGAGCCCACTCGGCAGGCATGCGGAAGCCGTCGGCGGCGGGGGTGGTCATGAGCGGGGTCCTCCGGAGTCGGGACGGGAGAGGGGCCGGGTGCGGTCGGGCGGGGCGGGGCCGGGCGCCCGGGGTGGGGCGAGGCGGCCCCCGTCCGGACCGCCCCGCGACCTGTATGCGGCGCCGTACATCACCGCTTTAGTGCGGCACTCTAACTCTGTTCTCGGAGAGTGCCAAGCACTCGGGCAACTACGGCTTCACTCCTATAGAGCGGCACTCAAACATGCACGACACCGTGCGCCGCTCGACAGCGTCACCCCGCCCCGGCATGGCCCCACCGGCACCTGGGCAGCGATGGGTAAGACCTCCGGGCGGTACGTCGCGAGGGTCGCAGCGGGAACTTCCGGGCCTCGGCACCAGCGGTGGAGGAACGCATGGAAGCACAGCGCATCGCCTTCTCCGTGATCGCCGCACTGGCCGTACCGGCAGGTTTGCACTGGCACAGGAAACTGCCCTGGCATGCCGTCCTGTTTTCCCTCGTCTACACCTCGCTGGCGCTCCTGCCGACCGGCCGTTCCCTCGAAGTGTGGACCTTGCTGGGCGCGACGACATTGCTCAGCTTCGCCCTGTCCCTCCTGTCCAGGCCATGGCCGCCGGGCTCGTACCGCATCGCGATATCGCTGCCCTCATTCACCATTTCCACCTATGCCGGGATCGCGGTACTCCTCATCGCGGCAGTGGTTTACGCCTATACCGATATCGGCGTCGCGACCGGGTGGCTCACAGCGACTCTGTAAAACGGCCACGTGTGGATCGTCCTCTCCTGAGGCTTGACCGCCGTATTCGGTTCGCAGCGGACCGTCGCCCGGATCGTGAAACCTCAGGTCGACCACATCGAGAGCCGCATGACATCCGGGACGCTCGGTATCGAGGTACCGAGGACGGGCAACCGGCCGGGCCGCGGGGCAAACGCGGCATGGCCCGGGGCCGGGCGGCACCGGTTCGGCGGGGGGCCGTACGAGTTGCTTCCGGGGCACCGCCCCTCGTCCTGCCGGATACGTCCGGTTCGCATGCTTACGATCCTGTGGGCAGCGAGCCCCTGCCGGCGCACGGCATCAGGCCGGACATCGGCGACCTCGATGTCGTGGCCCGGGGAGCCGCCTGGAAACGGGCGGCCGGTCTGGGTGATCCGGTCCCGGCACCGCTGGGATACGTCGATCACGTCCTGTTCTTCTCCGGCGACATCGAGGTGCTGAACGGCTGGTTCGAGTACGACGTCGACGAACTGATCGAAGAAG
The DNA here is from genome assembly GCF_003865155.1 of Streptomyces paromomycinus. Taxonomy (NCBI): domain Bacteria; kingdom Bacillati; phylum Actinomycetota; class Actinomycetes; order Kitasatosporales; family Streptomycetaceae; genus Streptomyces; species Streptomyces paromomycinus. The sequence continues at coordinate 3,059,708 of NZ_BHZD01000001.1, forward strand.
CCGACGTATTCTGCGGCCTGAATTTCTCCCCGCTCATAAGGGTGCTGGAGTGGAAAACACAGCTGGCCCGGAAAAAGGACCGGGCCGACATCGAGGCTATTCACCGGTATCTGCGTACGCACCCGTGAAAGGCGCCCGGAAATGACGAACGGCCGCCCGGCGAAAAACCGGACGGCCGTTCGTTGTCGTGCGAGACGGATCAGCCCAGCGGATGCATCCACCCGTGCGTGTCGGGGGTGGCGCCGGTCTGGAGGTCCAGGAGGGCCTTGCGGAGCTTCATGGTGACCTCGCCGGGCTTGCCGTCGCCGACGGTCCAGGAGGCGGCCTCGGACTTGACGGAGCCGACGGGGGTGATCACGGCGGCGGTGCCGCAGGCGAAGACCTCGGTCAGGGAGCCGTCCTCGGTGGCGGCCTTCCAGTCGTCGACGGAGATGCGGCCCTCGGCGGCCTCGTAGCCCAGGTCGGTGGCGATCTTCAGGAGGGAGTCGCGGGTGATGCCGGGGAGGAGGGAGCCGGACAGCTCCGGGGTGACGATCTTGTTCCCGTACACGAAGTACAGGTTCATGCCGCCCATCTCCTCGATCCAGCGGCGCTCCAGGGCGTCCAGCCAGACGACCTGGTCGCAGCCGTGCTGGGCGGCCTGCGCCTGGGCGACGAGGGACGCCGCGTAGTTGCCGCCGGTCTTGGCGGCGCCGGTGCCCCCGCGCACGGCGCGCACGTACTCCTGGGAGAGCCAGACCGAGACCGGCTTGACGCCGCCGGTGAAGTAGGCGCCGGCCGGCGAGGCGATCACGATGAACAGGTACTCGTTGGCGGGCCGGACGCCCAGCCCGACCTCGCTCGCGATCATGAAGGGGCGCAGGTAGAGCGACTCTTCGCCGTTGGTCGGCACCCAGTTCTTGTCCTGCTTGACCAGGGCGTCGCAGGCCGCGACGAACGTCTCGACGGGCAGCTCGGGCATGCCGAGGCGGCGGGCGGACGCCTGGAAGCGCCGGGCGTTGGCGTCCGGGCGGAAGGTGGCGACGGTGCCGTCGGGCTGGCGGTACGCCTTCAGGCCCTCGAAGATCGTCTGCGCGTAGTGCAGCGTCATGTTGGCCGGGTCCATGGACAGCGGGGCGTACGGCACCAGCTGGGCGTCGTGCCAGCCGCGGCCTTCGGTCCACTTGATCGTCACCATGTGGTCGGTGAAGTACCGGCCGAAGCCGGGGCTGGCCAGGGCCCGCTCCCGCTCCGCGTCGGAGAGCGGGTGGGAGGAGGGCTTGAGCTCGATCGTGGGCGTCGTCATGAGTGCGTGTCCTTCACCGGTGAGGTTGTGGGGCCGCGCTCACGAAGTCCTTGTCGGTACAGGACGTCCGGTATTTCCCCTCGTACAGCGGCTCCACGTTCGATTATCGCTCCCGAGGTGCCGGGGACGGAAATGCCGTGGTGCGGGAAGGGTGGGACGCCGGAGTTCCGAGGGCGGGTCCGTGGGCGCCTGCCAGGGGTCGATGGTCGCACCCAACCCGGCGGTAGCACAGTCGCGGACCTGCGTGACAGCGCCGGGCACAGGTGCGGCCCGGCGCTGTCGGTCAGCGCGTGTTCGCTCGGCGAGCGGCGGGCCTCAGCCGGCTACGCGCGTGGCGAGCGCGTCGCCGATCTCGCCGGTGGTGCGGGGGGTCTGGTCGCGCGCCGCGAGGTCGGCGGCGACGGCCTCCTCGATACGGGCCGCCTCGGCGTCGTACCCGAGGTGGCGCAGGAGGAGGGCGGTGGACAGGACGGTGGCCGTGGGGTCGGCCTTGCCGGTGCCCGCGATGTCCGGCGCCGAGCCGTGCACCGGCTCGAACATGGACGGGAAGGCGCCCGTGGGGTTGATGTTCCCGGAGGCGGCCAGGCCGATGCCGCCGGTGACGGCCGCGGCGAGGTCGGTGAGGATGTCGCCGAAGAGGTTGTCGGTGACGATCACGTCGAACCGCTCGGGCTGGGTGACGAAGAAGATCGTCGCCGCGTCGACGTGCAGATAGTCGGTGGTGACCTCGGGGTACTCCTCGCCCACCTGGTCGAAGATCTTCTTCCACATGTGACCGGCGTGCACCAGGACGTTGTTCTTGTGGACCAGCGTCAGCTTCTTGCGCGGCCGCGCGTCGGCCCGCTCGTACGCGTCCCGGACCACCCGCTCCACGCCGTACGCGGTGTTCAGGCTGACCTCGGTGGCGACCTCGTGCGGGGTGCCGGTGCGCAGGCTGCCGCCGTTGCCCGTGTACGGACCCTCGGTGCCCTCGCGGACGACGACGAAGTCGATCTCGGGACGGCCGGCGAGCGGCGTCGCGGTGTTCGGGAAGAGCTTGGAGGGGCGCAGGTTGACGTAGTGGTCGAAGGCGAAGCGCAGCTTCAGCAGCAGGCCGCGCTCCAGGATTCCGGACGGTACGGACGGGTCGCCGATCGCGCCGAGCAGGATCGCGTCGTGCTCCTTGAGCGACTCCAGCTCCGCGTCCGGCAAGGTCTCGCCGGTGGCGTGCCATCGCCGGGCGCCGAGGTCGTACTCCTTGGTTTCCAGCTTGACGTCCTGCGGGAGGACCGCGCCGAGGACCTTCAGCCCTTGGGCCACGACCTCCTGGCCGATACCGTCACCGGGGATCACTGCGAGGCGAATGCTGCGAGACATGGCTGGACCCTACTCTTCGTCCCAGTGGTTGACACGTGGCGTCCGGCATACGGACACATGGGCAGCCGGACACCTGCCGTTCACCCGCCGGGCCCCGACCGGTCGGACAGTGCTGCGACGTTGCGATCCATGGACACACCACGCGTGGGCATCCCCGAACGGCTCGCCGGCCGGATGAGCATGCCCGAGCAGCACGAGTACCTCCGCACGAAGCTGACCCGCCGCGGTCTGCTGCGCACCTCCGCCGCGACCGCCGGCGCCGTCGCGGGCGGCGGCCTCCTGGCGGGGCCCGCCCAGGCGGCCGCCCCCTCCCCCACCCTGCTCTCCTCCCCCGCCACCGGTGCCGTGCACGGCTCGCTGGTCGCGCCGTTCGGCCGGCACCTGGCCTTCGGCGCCGACCCCCGGCACCAGATGCGCGTCTCGTGGCAGGTGCCGTTCGCGGTCAAGCACCCGTTCCTGCGCGTGGGGCTGCGCCCGTGGGACCTGAGCCGCAAGATCCACGCCGAGGTACGGGACCTGCACACGCCCGCGCTGAGCAAGAAGCTGCCCGCGGTGGACCAGTACTACCTGCACGCGGCGCTCGACGGCCTGCGTCCCGGCACGACGTACTACTACGGAGTCGGCCACGACGGCTTCGACCCCGCCGACTCCCGGCACTTCGGCACCCTCGGCACCTTCCGCACCGCCCCGGCCCGCGCCGAGCGGTTCGTCTTCACCGCCTTCGGCGACCAGGGCGTCAGCTACCACGCCCTCGCCAACGACCAGCTCATCCTGGGCCAGAACCCGTCCTTCCACCTGCACGCCGGCGACATCTGCTACGCCGACCCGGACGGCAGCGGCACCGACCACGACACCTACGACGCGCGCCAGTGGGACCAGTTCCTCGCGCAGACCGAGTCGGTGGCCAAGACCGTGCCGTGGATGGTGACGACCGGCAATCACGACATGGAGGCCTGGTACTCCCCCAACGGGTACGGCGGCCAGCGCGCCCGCTGGAGCCTGCCGGACAACGGCCCGGACGCCGAGAACGCGCCCGGCGTCTACTCCTTCACCTACGGCAACGTCGCCGTCGTCGCGCTCGACGCCAACGACGTCTCGTACGAGATCCCCGCCAACCTCGGCGTCACCGGCGGCAAGCAGACCAAGTGGCTGGACCGCAAGCTCGGCGAACTGCGCGCCGCGCGCGGCATCGACTTCATCGTCGTCTTCTTCCACCACTGCGCCTTCTCCACCACCAACGCGCACGCCTCCGAGGGCGGCGTGCGCGACGCCTGGCTGCCGCTCTTCGAGAAGCACCAGGTGGACCTGGTGGTCAACGGTCACAATCACGTCTACGAGCGGACCGACGCCATCAAGGGCGGACGGGTTTCCAAGAAGATGCCCATCGGCGAGACGGTGGACTCCTCGCGCGAGGGCATCGTGTACGTCACCGCGGGCGGCGCGGGCAAGTCGCTCTACGACTTCCCGGTGCCCGACAGCTACGAAGGCCACGTCAAGGACCTCGACCACGTGGACACGTACCACTGGACCGAGGGCAAGGTGAAGGTCAAGGAAGCCGCGCAGTGGTCGCGGGTCCGCTACACCGGCTACTCCTTCATCGCCGTCGAGGTGCTGCCGGGCCACCGGCCGCGGATGAAGGTGACGGCCCTCGCCGAGTCCGGCGAGAGCATCGACCGCTTCGAGGTCACCCGGCGCCGCTGAGCACGGCCTCTGAGCACGGCAGGGGCGGGCGTGCCCGCGCGCTCGGCGCGCCGCACACCCGCCCGCCGGTGCCCTCCGGGCGGCCCCGGGCTCAGTGCCCGGTCGAGCCGCCGTTGTCCCGGCGGTCGAGCGCCCGCTGGAGCGCCGCGGCGGCGTTCTTGCGGTCGGCCTCGCCGGTCGCACGGGCGGAGTGACGGATCCTGCGGACAGCGGTCTTGGTCATGATGCGCCTCCAATGCCAAAGCCCCGAGAAGATGAACGGAAGCGTCCTTCCGGAAACGGCCGACATACGCGGGGGCCACGGCGCCGGCAGGGATCACCTGCGCACACGCACCGGGCCGCACCCGCCGCCGCTCGATGGAGCGGAACGTTCGGCTCCTACAAAGCTAAGCCAGCGGAGCCGTGATGTCTGCACAATTACTTGGGCTTCCTACTATCTGAGACGGGCTATGGCCTGAGCTGCTCGTTCGAGTGATCGTCCGACGAACGGCAGCGGCGGGCGAACACGGCTCCGTAGCGTGGCGGCGTAGCTTGTGCCATGGGGCCGGGCACGCCCGATGCACGGAGGAGCCACGCCATGGCCTTGCGCGACCCCGACGTTCCCTCGGAACTCGAAGAGGCCAGGTGGCAGGCGTGGAAAGCTCTGGAGACCCCCGAAGGCTTCCGCACGGAGATCGTCGAAGGGTTCATCGAAGTGTGGCGGACCGGGCACCTCGCGCAGGCCGGGAGAGCCAACAGGCTCCGCGATGCTCTCAGCCTGCACCTGACCGGCACCCCGTACGTGCCCTACCAGTGCATGTACGTGGTGCACCGCCGCAACGTCTGGATGCCGGACGTCCTGATCGCGCTCAGGGACACCGATGAGGACGATGTCCAGGACGACATCGGCATCCGTGCGTCCGCCGTGCCCGTGATCGCTGAAGTGGTCGCCCCCGACCAGGACGGCATCACCCGCGACCGCGACCGCAAGCGCCGCGCCTACGCGCGAGCGGGCATCCCCGTTTACGTCCTCCTGGACACCTACGACCGTCGCGGCACGGTCACCGTATTCACCACCCCTTGCCCCGGCGAAGCCGACTACGCCGCCGGACACCGTGTCCCCTACGGCACCGACATCACCATCCCCGAAGGCCCCGCCAAGGGCTTCGTCATCGACGCCTCGATCACCGGCCCCCAACGCAACGACACCTGACCCCACGCCGACGGCCCGGCACCCCCACCAAGGGAGCGCCGGGCCGTCGGCGTCATGCGGCTACCGCATCAGCCCATGTGCGGGTACCGGTAGTCCGTCGGCGCGACCATCGTCTCCTTGATGGCGCGGGGGGACATCCAGCGGAGCAGGTTGAACTTCGAGCCCGCCTTGTCGTTGGTGCCCGAGGCGCGGCCGCCGCCGAAGGGCTGCTGGCCGACGATGGAGCCGGTGGGGCGGTCGTTGAGGTAGAAGTTGCCGGCCGCGAAGCGGAGCTTCTCCGACGCCGCGACGAGGACCTGGCGGTCCTGGGCAAGGACGGCGCCGGTCAGGGCGTACGCCGAGGCGGACTCCATCTGCTCCAGCATCGCGTCGAAGTCGGCGTCCTCGTAGACGTGGACGGCGATGATCGGTCCGAAGTACTCGGTCTTGAAGACCTCGTTCTCCGGGTCCGAGCAGGCGATCACGGTCGGGCGCACGAAGTAGCCGACCGAGTCGTCGTAGCTGCCGCCCGCGACGATCTCGCAGGTCGGGTCCTCCTTGGCGCGGTCGATCGCGGCCTTGTTCTTGGCGAAGGAGCGGTCGTCGATGACGGCGCCGATGAAGTTCGACAGGTCGCTGACGTCACCCATGGTGAGGCCCTCGACCTCCGCCACCAGGTCGTCCCTGAAGCCGTTCTCCCAGGTGGAGCGGGCGATGTAGGCGCGGGAGGCGGCGGAGCACTTCTGGCCCTGGTACTCGAACGCGCCGCGGGTGATCGCCGTCTTCAGGATCGCCGGGTCCGCGGTCGGGTGGGCGACGATGAAGTCCTTGCCGCCGGTCTCGCCGACCAGGCGCGGGTAGGAGCGGTAGTTGGTGATGTTCTCACCGACCGCCTTCCACAGGTACTGGAAGGTGGCGGTGGAGCCGGTGAAGTGCACGCCGGCCAGCTCCGGGTGCGGCAGCGCGACCTCGGAGACCTCCTTGCCGTCACCGGTGACGAGGTTGATGACGCCCTTGGGCAGGCCGGCCTCCTCCAGGAGCTGCATGAGCAGGATCGCGGAGTGGGTCTGCGTGGGCGACGGCTTCCAGACGACGACGTTGCCCATCAGGGCGGGCGCGGTCGGCAGGTTGCCGGCGATGGCGGTGAAGTTGAAGGGGGTGATCGCGTAGACGAAGCCCTCCAGCGGGCGGTGGTCCAGGCGGTTCCAGACACCGTTCGGCTGGACGGGGGGCTGCTCCTGGAGCAGCTCGCGCGCGAAGTGGACGTTGAAGCGCCAGAAGTCCACCAGCTCGCAGGGCGCGTCGATCTCGGCCTGCTGGGCGGTCTTGGACTGGCCGAGCATCGTGGAGGCGGCGATGGTCTCGCGCCAGGGGCCCGACAGCAGGTCGGCGGCCTTGAGCAGGATCGCGGCACGGTCGTCGAAGGACATCGCGCGCCAGGCCGGGGCGGCGGCCAGGGCGGCGTCGATGGCGTCCTGGGCGTCCTGGCGGGTGGCGTTGGCGTACGTACCGATGACGGCCTGGTGGTTGTGCGGCTGCACGACGTCGAAGCGCTCGCCGCCGCCCATCCGCTTCTCGCCGTTGATGGTCATCGGCAGGTCGATCGGGTTGCCGGCCAGCTCCTTGAGCTTGGCCTCCAGGCGGGCGCGCTCCGGGGAGCCGGGGGCGTAGCCGTGCACCGGCTCGTTGTACGGGGCGGGGACGTGGGTCACGGCGTCCATGTCGGCCGTCTCCTTCGGTCGGGGGTGTGCGGGTACGTCAAGTTGTGGGCGCCGGGTCACGGGGGCGGCCCGGCGCGTGCGGTCCGGCCGCGGGGCCGGCCACCCGGCTCAGCTCTTGGTGACGAGCGAGCGCAGGAAGAACGCGAGGTTGGCGGGGCGCTCGGCGAGGCGGCGCATGAAGTAGCCGTACCAGTCCGTGCCGTACGGGATGTAGACACGCATCCGGTGACCCTCGGTGACCAGGCGCTCCTGCTCGGCCTCGCGGATGCCGTACAGCATCTGGAACTCGTACTCGGCGGGCTTGCGGCCGAAGCGGCGGCCCAGTTCCTGGCCGATCGCCACCATGCGGGGGTCGTGCGACCCGATCATCGGGTAGCCCTCGCCGGCCATCAGGATCTTCAGGCAGCGTACGTACGCCTTGTCGACCTCCCGCTTGTCCTGGAACGCGACCGTCGCGGGTTCCTTGTAGGCGCCCTTGACCAGGCGCACGCGGGAGCCTTCCCCGGCGAGCGCGTGGCAGTCGTCCTCGGTGCGGAACAGGTAGGACTGGAGCACCGCGCCGGTCTGCGGGAAGCGGGCGCGCAGTTCGCCGAGTATCGCCAGGGTGGAGTCGACCGTGGTGTGGTCCTCCATGTCCAGGGTGACCGTCGTGCCGGCCTCGGCGGCGGCCTCGACGACCGGCGTGACGTTCTTCAGGGCCAGCTCGTGGCCGCCGGGCAGGGCCTGGCCGAAGGCGGAGAGCTTGACCGACATCTCGGCGCGCTCGCCGAGGCCCAGGTCCTTGAGGGCGGCGGTCAGCTGGAGATAGGCGTCGCGGTTGCGCAGCGCCTCGGCCGGGTCGGTGATGTCCTCACCGAGGTGGTCGAGGGTGACCTCCATCCCGCGGTCCGCCAGGGACCGCACGGCGGCCATCGACGCGTCCAGCCGCTCACCGGCCACGAACCGGTCGACGACCGGACGGGTGACCGGGGCCGCCGAGACGACTCGGCGGATGCTGTCGCTGCGGGCTGCTGCGAGAAGCACGGGACCCAGCACGGGGCACCTCCACGATTCAAGATGACAAGCCGGGCGGGCGCCTGGCAGGCGGGCGCGACGGCGAGATGAGCCACCTGAAACTTAAGGATCTCGCCAGTTCGCGGCCATCGACAGCTGTCTGGCCTTCGTGGCCGGGATCTCAGACAGATGTATGACAATGGAGGGGGACCACAACGGCACCGGAGGGCCCGGCCTCCCCGGTGGCCGCACGGACAGCGACGGCCGTACGGCTCGAAAGCGCCAGCCGGAAAGGAGCCATACGGCACATGCGGGGCGACTATCAGCAGCTCGTGGACGAGATCTCGGCCGCCCTCGGCGCCCCGGCGACCCTGGAGGACCGCGACTTCGGCCTGATCGCCTTCGGGGCGCACGAGGGCGACGACGACCTGGTCATGGACCCCGTACGGACCCGCTCGATCCTCCAGCGCCGCTCGACGGCGGCGGTACGGGCCTGGTTCGAGGCGTTCGGCATCGCCCGCGCGAAGACGGCGCTGCGCATTCCGCCCGACCCGGCCGCCGGGGTCTTCAAGGGCCGGATCTGTCTGCCCGTACGCCATCGCGGCATCGTGCACGGGTATGTCTGGCTCCTGGACGACGGCCACCTGACCGACCTGGAGCTGGGCGGTGGCGGCGCGCCGCCGGACCCCCGGATCGAGCAGGCGATGGAGTCGGCCTCCGGCATCGGCGCCCTGCTGGCGGCGGAGGCCCGCGCGGGCGCCGAACTGGGCGACCTGCTGCGCGCGCTGCTGGTCTCGCGTCCCACGGAGCGCACCGCCGCGGCGGCCGCGCTGCGCGACGGGCTGCGGTCCGCGGCGGACGCGCCGCTGCTGGTGGTCGCGGTGACGCCGTGGGACGTGCCGGAGGCCGATCACGCGCCGCTGCCGAACCTGCCGGGGCTGCTGGCCGCCTGCGCGCTGCCCGCCGGGAGCGGGGCGGCCGAGGAGGTGCCGGCACCGGCTTCGGGCACCCCGTCGTCCACCCCCGGAGGACGGCGATCCGCCACCGTTCCGCCGTCGCGGGCGGCCGCCGACGCCCCCTCACTGGCGGCGCTCGTACGGCTGCGTTCGCCGTCGGCCCTCGCCGCGGCCCACACGGTGGCCGAGCACCTGCTGCGCTCGCCGCGCGCGGGCGGCAGCTTGGCGCCGGCCGGGGCGGACGTCCGTACGCTGCCCGGCGCCGCCGGACTCGGCACGCCCGTGCGGGACTTGGCCGGTCTGCCCACCGCCTGGCACGAGGCGCTGGCCGCGGCGCGGGCCGCGCGCGCCGAACCCCGGCTGGGCCCGGTGGCCGAGTGGGACGCCATCGGCGCGTACCGCCTGTTGACGGGTCTGCCGTCGGTCGAACCGGACCCGCCGGTACGACCACTGCTGACGCCCGCGCACACTGAACTCGCCCGTACCGCCGAGGTGTTCCTCGACTGCGCGGGCCAGGCGGGCCGCGCGGCCCAGGCGCTCGGCATCCACCGGCAGACGCTGTACTACCGGCTCGGCCGCGTCGAGAAGCTGACCGGACTCGACCTGGACGAGGGCGGCGACCGCCTGCTGCTCCACATGGCGCTGAAGACGGCGCGGCTGTGAGGCGTCCACGGACAGGGTTTTGTTGAGTACTGGACAGGCGGCGGGTCCGGACGGACGATAAGACTCTGCGGCCGGTACCCGTGCAGCGGACACGAGACCGCGGCTACGGGGTGCCCGCCCGCAAAAGATGCGGCCGCCGCCGGGAGAAGAACCGGAACCGGCGGCGACCGACTGCCGGGCGACGGGGCTCCTCTTCCCCCTCACCTGGCACGATCCGCCCTTCCTGGTGGGCCGGGGGCGCGCGGGAGGACCCCAGGCTGGTGATGGCCGGGAAGGGCGGGGCCGGAGGCGCGTGTTCGCTGCGTGGCGCGGATCTCCGGCCGGTCTTGGGTGCGGACTGCTCGGCGACCTCTGGGTCTGGGAGATCCGGGCCCGGCGGCAGCTGCTGCCTGGTCCCGTACGGCGAGCGTAGAGCGCGGCGGCGCGACCGGACAAGGGCCGGTCGGTCAAATACCGAACGCTCTCGGCCGGTTGACCGGTGCGGGCGGACACCGGCGCCGGGCCCGCGGGCGGCCCGGGTACGGTCACGAGGCGGGCGGCCAGGGCGCGGCGAGCAGGCCGGCGGGCGGCCGGGTACCGTCAGGAGGTGGCCGCTCCGCCGCCCGTGCGCTCCTCCCCCGGTCCGCGCACCGTCGCGGGAAGCACCGTGCCGGAGAGCACCCGCCGCATCGCCTCCACGAGGTCGCCGCCCGAGGGCAGCGCCGCCGGGGAGACCAGGGACTGCACCATCAGACCGGTGAGCAGCGCCTGGTAGAAGGAGCCGACGACGCGCGCCGACTCCGCGTCCACCTCGGTGTCCGGTACGTTCTCGAAGACCGCGACCAGCCCTTCGCCGCCCTCCGGCAGGACGGTGGCCAGCGCCGCGCGCAGTTCGGGATCGCGGGGCAGCAGACCGAGCACCTCGACCTGGGAGGCCACGAAGTCGCGCTGCTCCAGGAAGCTCCGCAGGATGCGGTCCCACCCGGCCGCGAAGCGCTCCACGGGGTCACCGGCCGCTTCCCCGCCGCCCGCCTCCTCCGTACCGGCGAGCCCGGCGCCCCACTCCTCGACGGACTCCACCAGCGCCTGGCGCATCAGGACGTCCTTGGAGCCGTAGTGGTAGCCGATGGACGCCAGGTTGGTGCCGGATGCGGCCACGATGTCGCGGGCGGTGGTGCGCGCGTACCCCTTTTCCAGGAGGCAGCGCTTGGCCCCTTCCAGCAGGTCTTCACGGTGTCCCATGCGGTCAGCCTATGCCCGGCGGGCAGCGGTACCGGACGCGGTATGCCGGGCAGGCGTACGGGCGAAGCCCGGCCGGTCGTCGGCCGTACGGAACCCGGCCACCGACGACGGCAGCACGGAGCGAGCCCGGCCGCCGACGGCAGTACGGAGCCCGGCCCGCCGCGCTGAGGGTGCGGCGGGCCGGGCCCGTGGTGCGGCGGACTGCCGGAAGCGGCGGCGCCCAGGGTGCCGGCGCTCTACCGGCCCCGCTCGGTGCCCGGACCGCCGCGGCCCCGCTCGGGCCCCTGGCCACGGCCGCGCCGGTCACGTCGGCCGGTGCCCTTGCCGTCGTCGAACTCCACCTCTTCCCGGTGGACCTCGGTGTTGACCTCCTGCTGCTCGGTGACCCGCTCGGTCTCCAGCCGGATCCGCTCGACCGGCACGTTCTCCTTGCGGACGACGACCTGCTCCTCGTAGAGCGTGACGTCCAGCTCACCGTCGCCCAGCTCCGGCTGCCGGCCCCGCGCCTTGCGGCGGTCCTCTTCGGTGATCTTCTCGCGCCGGATGCGTGCCTCGTCGTGGCTGACGGGTACGGAGCGGTGCACCTCGCCGGTCTCCACATGCTTGCGCAGCCGGGCGTGGCCGCTCTCGTGCGCCTCGGTGCCGATCTCGACGTGCTCCTCGGAGATGAGCATCTCCGGGTTCTGTTCCTTGGACCGCGCGGCGTCGTCCCGGCCGCGGGACATCGCCATCGCACCGGCCCCGGCCCCCGCGCCCGCCAGCGGCGCGGACTCGGTCCGCTCCCGGCGGCGCTCCTCGGGCCGGTGCATGCCGGCCGCCCCGGCGGCACCGGCGGTGCCCATCCCGGCTCCGGTGGTCGTGGTCCGCCCGGGGACCGTGCCGGTCGGTGCGGTCCCCGGCCGGGACATCCCGTAATGCCGGTAGAGCCGCTCCTCCTCGGCCGGTTCCAGGTGCCCGTCCGCGTCGATCCGCGGGGCGTCCTTGATCTGGTCCTTGGTGTACGGAACCTGCAGTTCGTCGCCCACCCGCCGGCCTCCGGCGAGCGGTACGAAGGTCTCCTTCATGCCGAACAGGCCGGTGCGCACGGTGATCCACTCGGGCGCGTCGGTGGCGTCGTCCCGGTAGATCTGCTGGACCGAGCCCACCTTGGTGCCCTCCGCGTCGACCACGTTCATCTTGGTCAGATCCTGAGGGTTCTCACCCAGGGGTGCGTTCATGGCGTCGCTCTCCTTCCGCACGCGCCGGCAGGGGGCACGCGCAGTTCCCATTGCGCGCCGCCCCGCAGCGCGCAGCGAGTCGGAAAACCCCCGGGACACCGGCTCGACGGCGAGTTTGCGGGGCGCCCGGCTTCGGTCCGCACTAGGCCGAACGGGTGATGGACCGACCGCTCCCCCACCGTCGCGAGTGCCGCACGGCAGCGGGCCCGGGTCCCCGCCGCAGCGGGGCCCGGGCCCGGTGTCGGACGTCCGCGGCCGTGGCTCAGTCCGTGAGGTTGACCGCGCGCGCCGAGGTGGCGCCGATCTCGTCGGCGATCTCGGCGAGCACCGGCGCCGGGATCGTGTCGTCGACGGTCAGCGCGACCAGCGCCTCGCCGCCCGCGTCGGCCCGCGAGACCTGCATGCCCGCGATGTTGATGCCCGCCTCGCCGAGGATCCGGCCCAGCGTGCCGACGACGCCGGGGCGGTCGCCGTAGCGCAGGAAGGCCATGTGGTCGGCGAGCGCCAGGTCGATGGAGTGCTCACCGACCGCGACGATCTTCTGCTGGTTCTTGTTGCCCGCCAGGGTGCCGGAGATCGAGATCTCGTCGCCGCCGGACAGGGTGCCGCGCACCGTGACCACGTTGCGGTGCTCGGCCGACTCGCTGCTGGTGGTCAGGCGCACCTCGACACCGCGCTCCTGCGCGAACAGCGGGGCGTTGACGTACGAGACGGTCTCGGCCACCACGTCCTCGAACACGCCCTTGAGCGCGGACAGTTCCAGCACCTTGACGTCGTGCTGGGTGATCTCGCCGTACACCTCGACGTCCAGACGGACCGCCACCTCGCCCGCCAGCGCGGTGAAGATCCGGCCCAGCCGCTCGGCCAGCGGCAGCCCCGGCTTGACGTCCTCGGCGATCACGCCGCCCTGGACGTTGACCGCGTCCGGCACCAGCTCGCCCGCCAGCGCCAGGCGCACCGACTTGGCGACCGCGATGCCCGCCTTCTCCTGCGCCTCGCCCGTCGAGGCGCCGAGGTGCGGGGTGGCGACGACCTGGTCGAACTCGAACAGCGGGGAGTCCGTGCAGGGCTCGCTGGCGTAGACGTCCAGGCCCGCGCCGGCCACCCGGCCTTCCTTGAGGGCGCTGGCCAGCGCGGTCTCGTCCACGATGCCGCCGCGCGCGGCGTTGACGATGCGCACCGTCGGCTTGACCTTGTGCAGCGCCTCGTCACCGATCAGGCCGAGGGTCTCGGGGGTCTTGGGGAGGTGGACGGTGATGAAGTCCGCGACCTCCAGCAGCTCGTCCAGCGAGACCAGCTTGACGCCCATCTGCGCGGCGCGGGCCGGCTGCACGTACGGGTCGTACGCGACGATCTTCATGCCGAACGCCGACATCCGCTGCGCGACCAGCACGCCGATCCGGCCGAGGCCGACCACGCCGAGGACCTTCTCGGACAGCTCGACGCCGGTGTACTTGCTGCGCTTCCACTCGCCGTTCTTCAGTGCGGTGTTCGCCTGCGGGATGTTGCGGGCGGTGGCGACCAGCAGGCCGCAGGCCAGCTCGGCGGCGGTGACGATGTTGGAGGTCGGCGCGTTGACGACCATCACGCCGGCCTTGGTGGCGGCGGAGACGTCGACGTTGTCCAGGCCGACACCGGCCCGGGCGACGACCTTGAGCTTGCGGGCGGCGGCGATGGCCTCGGCGTCGACCTTGGTCGCGCTGCGCACGAGGATCGCGTCGACGTCGGCGATGGCGGGCAGCAGCTCGGCGCGGTCGGCGCCGTTGCAGTGCCGGATCTCGAAGTCCGGACCGAGGGCGTCGACGGTGGCGGGCGACAGTTCCTCGGCGATCAGTACGACAGGTTTCGAGCTCACGTGGTCTTCAGTCCTCACTAGTCCTGGGGGCCCCACCCGTGCCCCTGATGGCTACGGGGAGGACGGCCGTCCCGACGGCCGAAGGCGGTGAAGGGGGCAGCCGCGTGGAAGACGCACGACGCTGTGAGCCTGACGCGCTTGTGGTGTGCAGTGTAGTGGTGGCCCCCGGCCGTTCATCCGCCGTTTCGGAAGGATCACCCGGTAGTGGTGCGACGCGGTGGACAACACCGTGGCGGGGGCCGGGCGCCGGTCATGGCGAACGGGGCCGCGGCGGCTGCCACGGCCCCGTGCCGTACGGCTTACTGCTCGTCGTCGACCCAGCTCATCAGCTTGCGGAGCTTCTTGCCGGTGGTCTCCAGCAGGTGGTCCTCGTCGGCCTTCTTGTACTCGTTGTACTTGGGCAGGCCGGCGTTGTACTCCGCCATCCAGTTGTTGGCGAAGGTGCCGTCCTGGATCTCGGCGAGCACCTTCTTCATCTCGGCCTTGGTGGCGTCGTTGACGATCCGCGGGCCGGTGACGTAGTCGCCCCACTCGGCGGTCTCGGAGATCGACCAGCGCATCTTCTCCAGGCCGCCCTCGTACATGAGGTCCACGATCAGCTTCAGCTCGTGCAGGCACTCGAAGTAGGCGATCTCCGGCTGGTAGCCGGCCTCGACCAGGGTCTCGAAGCCCGCCTTGACCAGCGCCGAGGCACCGCCGCAGAGCACCGCCTGCTCACCGAAGAGGTCGGTCTCGGTCTCCTCGGTGAAGGTGGTCTTGATGACGCCGGCGCGGGTGCCGCCGATGCCCTTGGCGTACGACAGGGCCAGCGCGAAGGCGTTGCCGGAGGCGTCCTGCTCGACGGCCGCGATGCACGGCACGCCGCGGCCCTCCTCGTACTGGCGGCGCACCAGGTGGCCCGGGCCCTTGGGGGCGACCATGCACACGTCGACGTTCTCCGGCGGCTTGATGAAGCCGTAGCGGATGTTCAGGCCGTGTCCGAAGAACAGCGCGTCGCCGTCCTTGAGGTTGTCCTTGACGGACTCCTCGTAGACCTTCGCCTGGATCGGGTCCGGCACCAGGATCATGATGACGTCGGCCTCCGCCGCCGCCTCGGCCGGGCTGACCACGCGCAGCCCCTGCTCCTCGGCCTTGGACTTCGACTTCGAGCCCTCGTGCAGACCCACCCGGACGTCGACGCCGGAGTCCCGCAGGGAGAGGGCGTGGGCGTGGCCCTGGCTGCCGTAGCCGAGAACCGCGACCTTGCGGCCCTGGATGATGGACAGGTCGGCGTTGTCGTCGTAGAACAGCTCGGCCACTTCGGGTATCTCCTTGGATCTAGCTGGTTGCCCGACACATTACGTCGGGCTCATGAGGAAGGGTTCGGGGGTCTCGCGATACGGTCCGCCCGGGCCCGGACACGTGGCCCGGGCGGGCGCGGACACCGGGCGGCCGCCTCAGGCGGAGCGGTCCAGGGCCCGCAGCGAGCGGTCCGTGATGGAGCGGGCGCCGCGCCCTATGGCGATGGTGCCGGACTGCACCAATTCCTTGATGCCGAACGGCTCCAGCATCTTGAGCATCGCTTCGAGCTTGTCGCTGCTGCCGGTCGCCTCGATGGTCACCGCGTCCGGGGAGACGTCGACGGTCTTGGCGCGGAAGAGCTGGACGATCTCCACGATCTGCGAGCGGGTCTCGTTGTCGGCGCGCACCTTGGCCAGCACCAGTTCCCGCTGGACCGCGGCGCCGGGCTCCAGCTCGACGATCTTTAGCACGTTGACGAGCTTGTTGAGCTGCTTGGTGACCTGCTCCAGCGGGAGCGACTCGACGCTCACGACGATGGTGATGCGGGAGATGTCGGGGTGCTCGGTGACGCCCACGGCGAGCGAGTCGATGTTGAATCCGCGGCGGGAGAACAGCGCGGCGATCCGGGCCAGGATGCCGGGGGTGTTCTCCACCAGGACGGAGAGCGTGTGCTTGGACATGGTCGGTCTTCTCTCTTCTATCCGCGTGTCTCGCGTCCCGGCGTCTCAGTCGTCTTCGGTGTCGCCGAAGTCGGGGCGGACCCCGCGGGCCGCCATGACCTCGTCGTTGGAGGTGCCGGCCGCGACCATCGGCCAGACCTGGGCGTCCTCGTGGACGATGAAGTCCACCACCACCGGGCGGTCGTTGACGGCGTTCGCCTTGGCGATCACCGCGTCCAGCTCGGCCGGGTCCTCGCAGCGCATCGCGACGCAGCCCATCGCCTCGGCCAGCTTGACGAAGTCCGGGACCCGGGTGCCGGCGCCGGCCACCTCCGCCGTGGCGGCGCAGTCCTCGGGGCCGCTGTGCAGGACGGTGTTCGAGTAGCGCTGGTTGTAGAACAGCGTCTGCCACTGGCGGACCATGCCCAGGGCACCGTTGTTGATGATGGCGACCTTGATCGGGATGTTGTTCAGCGCGCAGGTGACCAGCTCCTGGTTGGTCATCTGGAAGCAGCCGTCGCCGTCGATCGCCCAGACCGTACGGTCCGGCCGCCCGGCCTTGGCGCCCATGGCGGCCGGCACGGCGTAGCCCATCGTCCCGGCGCCGCCGGAGTTCAGCCAGGTGGACGGCGTGTCGTAGTCGATGAAGTGGGCGGCCCACATCTGATGCTGACCGACACCCGCCGCGTAGATGGTGCCCTCGGGGGCCAGCTCGCCCAGGCGCTGTATGACCTGCTGCGGGGCCAGGCTGCCGTTGTCCGGGTGGTCGTAGCCCAGCGGGTAGGTCTCGCGCCAGCGGTCGAGGTCCTTCCACCAGGCGGTGTAGTCGCCGGTGCGGCCCGCCGCGTGCTCGGCCTGGAGGGCCACGATCAGGTCGGCGATGACCTCGCGGGCGTCGCCGACGATCGGCACGTCGGCCGCGCGGTTCTTGCCGATCTCGGCCGGGTCGATGTCGGCGTGCACGACCTTGGCGAACGGGGCGAAGGAGTCCAGCTTGCCGGTGACCCGGTCGTCGAAGCGGGCGCCGAGGGCGACGATCAGGTCGGACTTCTGCAGGGCGGTGACGGCGGCGACCGCACCGTGCATCCCGGGCATGCCGACGTGCTGCGGGTGGGTGTCGGGGAAGGAGCCGAGGGCCATCAGGGTGGTGGTGACGGGCGCGCCGGTCAGTTCGGCGAGCACCTTCAGTTCGGCGGTGGCGCCGGACTTCATCACGCCGCCGCCGACGTACAGGACCGGCCGGCGGGCCTCGGTGATCAGCTTGGCGGCCTCGCGGATCTGCTTGGCGTGCGGCTTGGTGACCGGGCGGTAGCCGGGCAGGTCGGTGTGCGGCGGCCAGGAGAAGGTGGTCGGTGCCTGGAGGGCGTCCTTGGCGATGTCCACCAGGACCGGGCCGGGACGGCCGGTGGAGGCGATGTGGAACGCCTCGGCGATGGTGCGGGGGATCTCGGCCGCGTCGGTGACCAGGAAGTTGTGCTTGGTGATCGGCATCGTGATGCCGCAGATGTCCGCCTCCTGGAAGGCGTCGGTGCCGATCGCCTTGGAGGCGACCTGGCCGGTGATCGCGACCATCGGGACGGAGTCCATGTGGGCGTCGGCGATCGGGGTGACGAGGTTGGTGGCGCCGGGGCCCGAGGTGGCCATGCAGACGCCGACCTTGCCGGTGACCTGCGCGTAGCCGGTGGCGGCGTGGCCCGCGCCCTGCTCGTGGCGGACCAGGACGTGGCGGACCTTCGAGGAGTCCATCATCGGGTCGTACGCGGGGAGGATGGCGCCCCCCGGGATGCCGAACACGGTGTCGGCCCCGACCTCTTCGAGCGAACGAATGAGGGACTGCGCGCCCGTGACGTGCTCCACGGCGGTCGCGGGTGCTCCGCCGGAGTTACGGGCCCGCGGCTGCGGATGGTGGGCCCCGGTGGCCTGCTCGGTCATCTGCGTCTCTTCTCGAAGCTGAGGGTTTTGATGGGGTATGGGAGTAGTTATGCAACAAAAAACCCCTCGTGCCAGGAGGCAAGCGAGGGGAGCGCGCCGGTGCGGAGCGCTGGGTTTTCTCAGTGACCCAGCTTCAGCCGACGCGCTTTCCAAGTACGAGAATTCGGGTGCGCATGGAACTGACCCTCCCCCTGGTGCCAGGGGAGTGTCAAGTGGGTGGGACGGAGGTCTCACTATTTGGGCGCAGCGGCGGGCTGGCCAGCGCCGTCTCCGCCCCGTCCCGGCCGTCACCCGGCCCGAATCGCCTGGGCAGTTCGCCCGGCACCCGTCCGGGTGACACCGGTTCGCGCCCCTTCTTGACGTGGCGTACCGGCAGGCCCGTACCGCTGAGCACCACCTCCCGGCCCTCGCTGCCCGGGCCCGGTACCGCGTAGCCGCCCTGGGTGAGCGCGTGGCGCAGCCGGTGCTCGTCCAGCGGCCCGGAGAAGGCCATGCCCTGGCCGTGCGTACAGCCCATGGCGCGCAGCGCGACGATCTGCTCGGGCAGGTCGACGCCGTCGGCGACGGACTGCATGCCGAGGTCGGAGGCGATCCGCAGCAGCCCCGAGGTGATCTTGTGCAGCCGGGCGGAGTCCACCACACCGTCGACCAGATCGCGGTCCAGCCGCAGCACGTCGACGGGCAGCCGCCGCAGTGCTCCGATGGCGGCCGCGCCGCTGCCGAAGCCGTCCAGGGCGATGCGCACCCCCAGGCGGCGCAGGGCGACCAGGCGGCGCTCCAGCTCCTCCAGCGGTATCCGCGGATCGGTGTCGGCCAGCTCCAGTACCAGCGAGCCGGACGGCAGGCCGTGCCGGGACAGCAGGGCCTCGATGCTCTTGGGTGGCAGGGCCCGGTCGAGCAGCCGGTGCGCGGAGATCCGGACGGCCACCGGGACCGGATGGCCCGCCCGGTGCCGGCCGGCGGCCTGCTGCACCGCCTCCTCCAGCTGCCAGCGGCCCAGCTCGGCGGTGCGGTCGCCGTCCTCCTTGAGCCGGCCGCGGTCGCCGACCCGCAGGAACTCGGCGGGGGTGAAGAGTATGCCCTGGGCGGAGCGCCAGCGGGCCAGGGCGGCGACCGCCGTGATCCGGCCGCCGGCCAGCTCCACCACGGGCTGGTGCAGCAGCGCGAACTCGCCGTCGTGCAGGGCGGTGCGCAGCTTGGTGGCCAGCTCGGCGCGGCGCACCACGTCGGCCTGCATCTGGGGTGCGTACAGCTTGACGCAGCCCTTGCCGGCCTGTTTGGCGCGGTACATCGCGAGGTCGGCGTTGCGCATCAGGGGCCGGGGGTGATGCCCGGCTCGGCGAAGGCGACACCGATGCTGGCGGCGACCCGTACGTCCCGGCCGTCGATCTTGTACGGGTCGGAGAGCCGGATGCGCAGCCGGTCGGCGACCTCCAGGATGCGGTGCTCGCGCGCCGCGTGGTCGCGGGAGCCGTCGCCCATGATCAGCGCGGCGAACTCGTCGCCGCCCAGCCGCGCGGCGGTGTCCCCGGCCCGCACGGATTCGGCCAGTCTGCGGGCGGCCTGGATCAGCAGCTCGTCCCCCGCCTGGTGCCCGATGGTGTCGTTCACCTGCTTGAAGCCGTCCAGGTCGATGTAGAGCACGGCGGTGCCCGGATCGGTGGCGCGGCGGCCGGTCAGTGCCTGGCTGACCCGTTCGGTGAACAGCGCCCGGTTGGGCAGGTCGGTGAGCGCGTCGTGCGAGGCGTTGTGCTGCAACTGGGCCTGGAGGCGGACGCGTTCGGTGACGTCGCGGGAGTTGAAGATGAGGCCGCCGTGGTGGCGGTTGACCGTGGACTCGACGTTGAGCCACTTCTCGCCGCCCGCGCGGTGTTCGCCCGCGCGGAAGCGGCACTCGATACGGGTGGTCGGCTCGTCCTCGGGCCGGGCGGCGAGGAATCTGCGCACCTCGTGCACCACCCGCCCCAGATCCTCGGGATGGATCAGGGAGGCCAGCTCGGAGCCGACCAGTTCCTCCGCGTCCCGGCCGTAGACCCCCGCGGCGGCGGGGCTGACGTAGCGCAGTATCCCGGTCGGCGCGGCGATCATGATGACGTCGCTGGAGCCCTGCACCAGCGACCGGAAGTGGTTCTCCTTCTGGGCCAGTTCCTGCGTGAGGGTGATGTTGTCGAGCAGCATGATGCCCTGGCGGACGACCAGGGCGAGGACGACCGTGCAGCCGGTGAAGAGCACCACACGGTCGATGCGGCGGCCGTCCAGGACGTTGTACAGGATGCCCAGCGTGCAGACGGCGGCGGCCAGGTACGGGGTGAGCGCGGCCAGCGAACCGGCGATGGGCCGGGTGGCCGCCGCGGTGGCCGCGGAGGTGCCGGTGGCCGGCGGGGTACGGGGCGCGGCGCGCTCGGGAGCGGCGGCCGCGGTGTCGCCGCCGGGCAGCCGCCGGGCCACCCAGGGCGCGTACGTGAGCAGCATCGAGCCGGCGAACCAGCCGGCGTCCAGGATCTGCCCGGAGCGGTAGTGCTCGCGCAGCAGCGGCGAGCTGAACAGCGCGTCGCACAGCACCGTCAGGGCCAGCGCCGCGATGGCGGTGTTGATGGCCGAGCGGTGCGCCGAGGAGCGCTTGAAGTGCAGGGCCAGCACCATGCTCACCAGCACGATGTCCAGCAGCGGATACGCCAGCGCGAGCGCGCCCTGCGGCACGCTCTGGCCCTGGAAGTGCGCGGTGTGCGCGAGCGCCAGGCTCCAGGAGAGCGTCAGCAGCGAGCCGCCGATCAGCCAGGCGTCCAGCCCCAGGCACACCCAGCCGGCCTTGGTCACGGGCCTCTTGGCGAGCACGAGCAGGCCGACGATGGCCGGTGGCGCGAACAGCAGGAAGCAGAAGTCGGCGAGCGACGGGCTCGGCACCGGCTCACGCAGCACGACCTCGTACCAGCCCCAGACGCCGTTGCCGATCCCCGCCATCGCGGAGGAGGCGGCGAACAGCAGCCAGGCGGGTCGAAACCGGCCGTGGTGCCTGCGGGAGTACAGGAAGCAGGAGACGGCCGCCGCGAAGGCGGCCACGCTGAGGCCGAAGTCGCCCATGAAGAGCGCGAGTTCCGGCGATCCCCAGCCCAGGGCGGCGCCCACCGCGTAACCGCCGCAGACGACCGCGAGCACGACCTGCGGCACCACGCCCGGTGCGCCGCCGGCCTGCACCGGCGGCCGGGTGAGGACCGCGCCCGTGGCGCTCACCGCCCTCTCCTCCCGCCCACCGCGCGACATCGTCGTGACCGGTGCGCGCACGGCGCCCGGCGCGCCCATGGACCCGGAGGTGTCCCCCCGGGGGATTGCGGAGTGCCTGTCCCGTGCGTCGTCCATCGGCCGTACATCGCCCGTCGCCCCCCTCGGTTCCGGTCTTTCGCGCTGCGCCGCATCACTGCCCGGCGCGGCCCCCGCTCGGACGATACACCAGGATCGTCACTCAGGGACATAGCCTCTCTACGCAGCGTGACTGTCAGTGGGATGCGGATACCCAGTGCAGTCGTACGGCCCCGTAGAGCTACCCGCAAGGGGTCCGGGAAGGTTTCACCCGGCCGTAGCCACGACGTTGCTCAGGGGATCACCGGAGGCGAAACGTGTCAGCTGGTCCCTGACGAGGCGCTTGGCGCGGGGCAGGAAGGCAGAGCTGGGGCCTCCGACATGGGGAGTGACGAGCACGCCGGGAGCGTGCCACAACGGGTGCCCCGCGGGCAGCGGTTCCGGGTCGGTGACGTCCAGCGCCGCCCGCAATCGCCCCGATTCGAGTTCGGTGAGAAGCGCCTCCGTGTTGACGACGGCGCCGCGCGCCACGTTCACCAGCAGCGCGCCGTCCTTCATGCGCGCCAGGAAGTCGCTCCCGACCAGGCCGCGGGTGGCGTCGGTGAGCGGCGTGGTGATGATCACGACGTCCGCCGCGGGCAGCACGGCGGGCAGTTCGGCGAGCGGAAGCACGGGCCCGCGCACGGTCTCACGTGCGGTGCGCGCAATGCGCGCCACCCGCGCACACTCGAAGGGCGTGAGCCGGTCCTCGATCGCACTGCCGATCGATCCGTACCCCACGATGACCACCGTCTTGTCGGCGAGGGCGGGCCGGAACCCGGCGAGCCACCGCCCCTCGTCCTGGCCCCGGACGAAGTCCGGTATGCCGCGCAGCGAGGCGAGCGTCAGGGTGAGCGCCAGCTCGGCCGTACTGGCGTCGTGCAGGCCGCGGGCGTTGCACAGCCGGGCCCCGGGAGGCAGCTGGTGCAGGGCGGGCAGCAGGTGCTCGACCCCGGCGGTCAGGGACTGCACGGCGCGCAGCCCCGTCATCTCCGTCAGCGGGCGTATGCACACCTGCGGATCCTTCATGTACGGGACCACGTAGAAGGCGCAGCGGGCGGGGTCGGCGGGGAACTCCGGCCCGGCGTCCCAATGGACGTAGTCGAATCCGTCCGGGAGTCCGCCGATCTCGTCGGCGGGGATCGGGAGCCATACGTCGTTCGCGGGGGTGCGCGGGTCTGCTGGTGCCATGGCCAGAGGCTATGCGATGCCCTCCGGGGTCAGACGTTAGTTTGGTCAGGCCCTTGACCGGGGGCGAGGGGATGGAGGCACGACCACGTGGAGCGCAGGACAATCGGGGCCACAGCGCTCGAAGTGGGTGCAATCGGACTCGGCTGTATGCCGATGAGCTGGGGGTACACCGAGTCGCAGCGCAACGGCGAGAGCTCGCTGCGCACCGTGCACACCGCGCTCGACCAGGGCTGCACCCTCCTCGACACCGCTGACATGTACGGGCCGTTCACCAATGAACTGCTGGTCGGCCGGGCCCTGAAGGAGCGCCGCGCGGATGCCTTCGTGTCGACCAAGGTCGGGCTGCTGGTGGGCGAGCAGCACATCGTCGCCAACGGCCGGCCCGGCTACGTGAGACGGGCGTGCGACGCCTCGCTGCGCCGCCTGCAGACCGACTGCATCGACCTGTATCAACTGCACCGCACCGACCCCGAGGTACCGATCGAGGAGACCTGGGGCGCGATGGCGGGCCTGGTGGCCGCCGGGAAGGTGCGGTCGCTGGGGCTCTGCGCGGTGGGCGCGCGCGCCGGGCGCCGCCGGGGCACGCGGCTGTACGACGGGACGCTGCGACAGCTGGAACGCATCCAGCAGGTGTTCCCGGTCAGCAGCGTGCAGGCCGAGCTGTCGGTGTGGTCCAAGGAGGCGCTGGAGACGCTGCTGCCGTGGTGCGTCACGCGCGGCGTCGGGTTCCTCGCGGCCATGCCGCTGGGGAACGGTTTCCTCACCGGCACGCTGACCCCTGGGCAGGGCTTCGAACCGGAGGACATACGGGCCCGGCACCCGCGCTTCACGGCCGAGATGATGGCCGCCAACCAGCCGGTGGTGGCCGGGCTGCGCCGGGTGGGCGCGCGGCACGGGGCCACGCCGGGGCAGGTGGCGCTGGCATGGGTACTGGCGCAGGGGCCGCACGTCGTGCCCGTACCGGGGACCAAGAAGGAACGCTGGGCCGCCGAGAACGCGGCGGCGGCCGGGCTGACACTGGACCGCCGGGACCTCGCGGAGATCGCGGCACTGCCGCCGGCGCGGGGGTCGTGGGACTAGCGGGGGAGCAGGGTGCTGCGGGGTACGGCGGGGCCCGGGTGGCGAGGCCGGGGCTGCGACGCCGGGCCTGCGACGCCGGGCCTGCGACGCCGGGTACGGGTCCGGGGCGGCCGGGCCGGAGTCGAGGCCCGGGGCGGAGGCCCGGGGGTGATCGGGCCGGAGTGGGAGCCCCGAGGCGACCGGGCCGAAGCGGGAGCCCGGGGCAGCCGGGCCGAAGCGGGAGCCCGGGGCAGCCGGGCCGGAGTGGGGGCCTGACTTGAGGGGTGCGGTGTGATGTCGTAAGGCGGGTTCCGTCGACGAGAGGACTTCGCCGTGCAACGACGCTCCGTGACCTCCGTGTTGGCCGCTGCCTCGCTGCTGCTGGCGGCGGGGTGCTCCTCCGGGGGCGCCCCCGGCCCGGCCGGCTCCCACGCGGCTTCGTCCGCCGCCCCGACCGGCGCTTCGTCCCCGGGCGGCACCCCGGCCTCCCCGTCCGCCTCCGCGCCGCCCGCCAAGGGGACGGTGAAGGTCGTCAGCACCCTGACCACCGGTCTCGCCTCACCCTGGGGAGTGGCCGCGCTGCCCGGAGGTGACCTGCTGGTGTCCTCGCGGGACACCGGGAAGATCTTCCGGGTGGCGGCGGACGGCGGCCGCAGGACCGAGCTGGGTACGGTGCCGGGGGTCGCGCCGGGCGGCGAGGGCGGGCTGCTGGGGATCGCGGTGGCACCGTCGTTCGGCCGGTCCCCCCAGGTGTACGCGTACTTCACCACCGAGTCCGACAACCGCATCGTCCGGCTGAACTACGACGCGAAGAAGCAGCCCGGCAGTCAACTGGGCGCCCCTGACACGGTCCTGAAGGGCATCCCCAAGGGCCAGATCCACAACGGCGGCCGGATCGCGTTCGGCCCGGACAAGATGCTGTACGCGGGCACCGGCGAGACCGGCGACACCGGCCTCGCCCAGGACCGGACGTCGCTGGGCGGCAAGATCCTGCGCATGACACCGGACGGCGAGCCGGTGCACGGCAACCCGGACGCCGGCTCGGTGGTGTACACGTACGGCCACCGCAATGTGCAGGGCCTGGCCTGGGACGCCGAGGGGCGGCTGTGGGCCGCGGAATTCGGGCAGAACACCTGGGACGAGCTGAACCTGATCGAGCCGGGCAAGAACTACGGCTGGCCCGAGGTCGAGGGCAAGGGCCGGGGCGACGCCCGGTTCGTGGACCCGGTGGCGCAGTGGAAGACGGCGGACGCCTCACCGAGCGGCATCGCGATCGCCGAGGGCTCGGTCTGGATGGCGGGGCTGCGCGGCGAACGGCTGTGGCGGATCCCGCTCGCCGGGCGGCAGGCGTCGGCGCCGCCGCAGGCGTTCCTCCAGGGCGAGTACGGGCGGCTGCGTACGGTCGTGGCGGCCCAGGACGGCGGGCTGTGGCTGGTCACCAGCAACACCGACGGGCGCGGGGAGCCGAAGCAGGGCGACGACCGGATCCTGCGGCTGGACGTGAGCTGACGGGAGGAACGCGTACAGGCCCGCACAGGTACGGCCAGAACCGCCCGTTCCGCTTCGATGGTGCCTACACTCGTCGTACGGAGCCGTACGGACCCGTCCGCGTCGTCAGGGGGCAGGATGTTCAACCTGGTGGAGGAGCTGTTCGCGCCGGGGCGCAAGCACACCGACGAGGAACGGCGCCGGCTGACCCTGGTGGTCACCGACACCGGCGACAGTGATCCGGGCAAGGGACCGATAGACCTGTCCTCGGGCAAGGTCACCGTCCGCCTGCCGGAGCAGGAGCCGTCGCGGCACACCTGAGGGCGGGCGGGCCGGACACGCGTTTCCGGCACACCCGCCTCGTGTACGGCCCCTCAGGAACCAGGCGTTCCGGCGCCCGCCTTGGGCAGTGAGGGCAGGCTGGCGAAGAGGTCGAAGTACATGCCCGCGGAGACGATGAGCCCCAGGACGCCGAGGGCGAGTCCGCCCCAGGCCACGGCCCGTACCCAGGTCGGACGGGGCCGCAGGAGGACCAGGCCCGCGACGACGACGGCGAGCAGCGCGAAGATCGCGTTGACGAGGGCGTGGGTGTGCCAGGGGGCGCCGTAGACGGTGCCGATCTGGTCGGTGGCCTTGCCGGTCTGCAGCTTGATCTGGCCGAGCAGCGTCTGGCGCTCGGCCAGCACCGTGCCGACCCAGGTGCCGGTGAGCGAGGCGAGACCCAGTCCCGCGGCGACGACGGAGCCGGCGCCGGACGCCACCGAAGCGGTCGCGGTGGCGGCGGGCGTCACGTCGGCGTCCGCGGTCTCCTCTCCGACCGCCCCGTCTGCCCCGTCTGCCCCGTCTGCCCCGTGCTGCTCGTCGGTGCCCGCGTCGGCCGCGGCACCGGACGGCTTCTTCCCGTCCGCCTCGGCGGCCTCGGACGCCCCGTCGGCCTCCGTCGTCCCGGTGGCCGCGTTGGCCTCGTCGGCCTTCGTGTCGGCGGTGCGCTCTTCGGTCTTGGTGGTGTCCATGGGCGCGACCGTAGGTGCCGGATCTGAGAGACGTATGAGAATTCCCGGGGCGCGGGGGAAACCGGCCGTGACGGCGGACGCGAGAGCCGCACGGAGCGTACGGAGGGGCGGGGTACGAGGCGTACGGAGACGGGCTGCGGCGGACTGCGGGACGTACGGCGCCGACGCGCCCGGCCACTACTTCCGTACCAGCCCCTCGCCGCCCCGCCGCGCCCCCGGAACAGCAAGCGGAACCGCAACCGGAACCGGCGGCACACCCTTCGCGCCCGAGCCCGCAACCGGGTCGGCGCCCGCCCCCGCCTCCCCCGGCGGCTCGATGCTGATCCGCGGCAGCCGCCGCTCCAGCCACCCCGGCAGCCACCAGTTCGCGCCACCGAGCAGATGCATCAGGGCGGGGACGAGCAGGGTGCGCAGCACGAAGGCGTCCAGCGCGACGGCGGCGGCCAGACCGATGCCGAACATCGCGATGATGCGGTCACCGCTGAGCACGAACGCCGCGAACACCGCGATCATGATGACGGCGGCCGAGTTGATGACCCGGCCGGTCTCGGCGAGCCCGACGCGGACCGCGCGGCGGTTGTCGCCGGTCAGCCGCCATTCCTCGTACATCCGGCTGACCAGGAAGACCTGGTAGTCCATGGACAGCCCGAAGAGCACCGAGACCATGATCACGGGCAGGAAGGGCTCGATCGGGCCCGCGCTGCCCAGCCCGAGCAGTTCGCTCCCCCACCCCCACTGGAAGATCGCGACCACGATTCCGAAGGAGGAGGCGACGGCCGCGATGTTCATCGCGGCGGCCTTCAGCGGTATGCCGATGCTGCGGAACGCGAGCAGCAGCAGGACGCAGCCCAGACCGATGACGACGCCGACGAACAGCGGCAGCTTGCCGACGATGACGGAGGCGAAGTCGTCGTAGCTCGCCGTCACCCCGCCGACGTGGACCTTCATGCTGGTGCCCTCCCCGGCTTTCGGCAGGACGTCGGCGCGCAGCCGTTCCACCAGGTCGGAGGTCTGCCGGGACTGCGGGGAGCCGTCCGGTACGACCGTGATCACGCCCGTGCTGCCGCTGCCGTCGAACTCCGGCCCCTGGACCCGCGCCACGCCCGGTGTCCCGCGCAGCTCGTCCGGCAGCCGGTCGAAGGCGAGCCGGTCCTTGGCCCCGTCGAGGTCGCCGACCAGGGTCAACGGCCCGTTGGAGCCCGCCCCGAAGCCCTCGCCGAGCAGGTCGTACGCCTGCCGGGTGGTGCTCGTGGCGGGGTTGTTGCCCTGGTCGGAGGTGCCCAGGTGCAGGGACAGGGTGGGCAGCGCGAGGATCAACATGACGACGGCCGCGGCCGCGCCCAGCAGTTTGGGGTGGCGCTCGACGAAGCCGGACCACCACGCCGCGAAGCCGGCCGGCGGCTCGGGGCTGGGCCCGTCGGCGGCCAGCTGCCGCCGTTCGCGCCGGCTCAGCGCCCGCGGTCCGATGGCGCCGAGCAGGGCCGGGAGCAGGGTGACGGAAGCGACGACGGTGAGGACGACGGTCAGCGAGGCGGCGATGGCGACGCCGTTGAGGAAGCCCAGCCGCAGGACGAGCATCCCGAGCAGGGCGATGCAGACGGTGGCCCCGGCGAAGACCACCGCGCGCCCCGACACGCTGACCGCGCGCTCGGCGGCCTCCGCGACGGTGAGGCCGGATTTCAGCCCTCTGCGGTGCCGGGTCACGATGAAAAGCGCGTAGTCGATGCCGACACCGAGGCCGATGAGCATGCCCAGCATCGGGGCGAAGTCGGCCACCGTCATGGCGTGGCCGAGCAGGGTGATGCCCGCGGCGGCGGTGCCGACGCTCACCACCGCCGTGACGAGCGGCAGGAGCGTGGCGGCCAGCGAGCCGAAGGCGAGGAAGAGGACGACGGCGGCGGCGCCGAGTCCGATCAGTTCGGCGAGCTGGGCGCCCGAAGCCTCGGTGACGGCGATGCCGGCGCCGCCCAGCTCCACCTGGAGTCCGTCGGCCGATGCGGCCCTGGCGGTGTCCACCACGCGCTGGACCTGGGCCTTGTCCAGGTCCTCGGCGGGCGCGTCGAAGGCGAGGTCCGCGTAGGCGGTGTGCCCGTCCTGGCTGATCTGCCCGGCACCCTGCGGCCCGTACGGGCCGTGCACGGACGCGACGCCGGGCAGCCTCGCGATCTTGTCGAGGGTCTGCTGGAGATCCTTCTGGACGGCGCCCGCGCGTACGGTGCCGGACTCCGTGTGCCACACGATCGTGTCGCGGTCCCCGGAACGGTCCGGGAAGGCCCGCTCCAGCAGGGCTCCGGCCCGCCCCGATTCCGTGCCGGGGACGTCGTAGTGGTCGGAGTAGGCGGAGCCGGCGGCTCCGGCGGCCGCGGTGGCTCCCGCGAAGGCGGCGAGCCAGAGCACGATCACGACGATGCGGCGCCGCAGGCACCACCGGGTCAGTGCGGTCATCAAGCTCTTCGTCTGCTTCCCGGGTCAGGCGCCGATGTCTCCCGGGGTGTACCCGTGGTGCCGAACGCGTAATGGAGGGGGAAGCACGGGACCACCGCCTGCCGACGAAGGGGCGGCGGGCCCGTACCTCTTGCAGAGTGACAGCAGGAAAAGATCCATTGACCCTTTTGTGGACTTCCCCACAACGGGAACGGGAAGCGGAACCCGGCCGGTGACCGCGGACGGCCGGTTCCGCCCGTCTCCGGTCAGCCGGTGACCGACTCCTTCCCGTTCTCGATGTGCCCCATGAAGCGGCGGCGGAAGGACGCGTCCTGTGCGACGGACAGGTCCAGGTCGTACCAGCCGTGCGCCGGTGCCGCGGAGTGCGCGACGGTACGGGTGCTGCCGGCCCGGACCTTGATCTCGCGCACCTTGGCATCGCCGTACGCCAGCGGCTTCAGAGAGAAAGTGAGGTCGGTGCGCCCCTTGTTGACGAGCGTGAGGTGCAGCTCCCGCCGGTGCACGTCCAGGCGGGTGCCGATCCGCACCGCGGCGGCCGCGCCGGCGGCCGTGCCCGCGTGCTCGCGCCGGAACCCGTTGGGACCCGTGAGGGTGAAGCGGTACGCGCCGTCCTTGACGGGCACCTCCCAGTCGGCCCGGCCCAGCACGTCACGGTGCTGCGGCGTGGCGTACTCCCCCGCGTACGGGTACAGCGCGAAGTGCGCGCTCTCCCGGCCCCCGTTGCGCACCGCGAGCCGGAAGCGCCCCGCCCGCGCGTCGTACGCGCCGTCCGCGTCGGGCTGGTACGGCAGCGGGCGCGCGGGCCGGGTGCCCGGTTCCTGGCGCGGCAGCTGCTGCTCGCGCGGCGGGCGCGGCGACCAGCGCCCGCTGAACGGCGGGATCACGCCGGGCCGCTCCACGGCGGGCTGCCGGCGCCCGCGCGAGAAGTCGAAAGCGGCGGTCAGGTCGCCGCAGACGGTACGCCGCCAGGCGCTGATGTTGGGCTCCCGCACGCCCGTCCAGCGCTCCAGGAAGCGGACGATCGAGGTGTGGTCGAAGACCTGCGAGCAGGCGTAACCGCCCACCGACCACGGCGAGATCACCAGCATCGGTACGCGCATCCCGAGCCCGGTCGGCTTGCCGTCCCAGAACTCGCCCTCCGTACCGGCCGGCGGCACCGGCGGCGGTACGTGGTCGAAAAAGCCGTCATTCTCGTCGTACGTCAGGAACAGCGCGGTGTGCCGCCACACGTCCGGGTTCTTCCCGAGGGCGTCCAGCACCTTGTAGACGATGGTGGCGCTGGCGACCGGCGAGGACGAGCCGGGGTGCTCCGAGTCCGCCGCGGAGGGGACGATGTAGGACACCTCTGGCAGCTTGCCCGCGGCGACATCGGCGGCGAAGGCGGTGGCCGTGGAGTCCGGCTCGCCGCGGCGCAGCGCGCGCTCGAAGAGACTGCGATCCGCCGCACTCAGCGCCCGCACCCCCTCCTCCAGCAGCCCCTGCAAGCGCTTGCGCTCCGCCTCACCCGCCGCCGCGATCTTCCCGTAGAACGCGGTCATGTTCTGCACGCCGCCGCCCACCTTGGCCAGCGCCTTCTTCATGACGGCCTTGAAGGTGGCGTAGAACTCCAGGTTGTTGTCGGTGAAGTTGTCCCACTCCTGGTAGACGCGCCAGCTGCGCCCGGCCTTCTCCAGGCGCTCTGCGTACGTGGGCCAGGTGTAACCGGTGTGGGTGTCCTCCGCGTACGCGTCGTTGCCCACCGCGCGCTTGCCGGAGCCCGGCTCAAAGCCGGTCCAGCCGCTGACCAGGTGGTTGCGGTTGGGGCTGGTGGAGGAGTGGATCGAGGAGTGGTACGCGTCGCAGACGGTGAACGTGTCGGCGAGCTCGTAGTGCAGCGGTACGTCCTGGCGGTCGTAGTGGGCCATGGTGGCGGCCGTCTTCGCGGTGACCCAGTTGTCCATCCACCCGTCACGCCAGGCCTTGGCGCCGCCGCCCCACTCGTGGTTGAGCGCCCCGATGTACTGGAGGTCCTTCTTCTGGGCCGCCGCGGCCTCGCGTACGGAGAACGGCAGCACGGTCCCGGCACCGGCCACGCCCGGCTGCTCGAAGACGCTCCGGTTGCCGCCGGGCAGCTGGACGGCGTTGCGGTCGGCGTAGCCGCGTACGCCACGCAGCATCCCGAAATAATGGTCGAAGGAACGATTCTCCTGCATCAGCACCACGACGTGCTTGATGGCACCGAGCCCACCCCGGCCGTGCCCGTGCCCGTGCCCGCGCTCGGCGGCGGCCGGCCCGGCGGCCAGCGCCTGCTGGAGCGACGGCGGCAGCAGGGAAGCGGCGGCCGCCGCACCGGCCGTCGCCGCGCCAAGTCCCATGACCCGTCTGCGAGATACCTCGGATGCCACGCTCGACCTCCCAGTCGACTGCCCACGGTCGGGCAATGGTTCACATGCAGCCCATTGGCTGGTGCGAGCGGGACGGTAGTGGAGCGGGGTGGCGGGCGACAGGTGTCGGGGTGACGTTTTCGAGAACGGATGGTTCCGGTTCCGGTTGTGGATGAGCGAGGCGGGGGGAGCCGGGTCCTTTCGCGTACCCGGGGCGGGGCCCGAGCCGTACGCTCGGAACATGAGCACTGCGGGGCAGAGGGTCAAAGAAGTCCGCAAGCGTCGCGGGCTGTCACAGCGTGAACTGGCGGACGCGTCGGGAGTCTCGCTCTCGGCCATCCGGAAACTCGAACAAGGAGAGCGGGAAACCGCCCGCCTGGAGACTCTGCGCAAGCTCGCGCACGCGCTGAGGGTGCCGACGATGCGTCTGGCCGGCGCACCCGAACCGGAGGGCGCCGGCGCGGACACAGTGGACCGGTGGTCAGCCGTCCGGGAGGCGCTGGAGCGTCCCCCCGCCGTACTCGGGCCGGACGACGAACCGCCGACCGTCAGCGGAGTACGCGCCGCCTTGGCTGACACAGCTCCGCTGTTCTCCGGCGACCAGTACACGGCGCTGTCGGTACTGCTGCCGCCCTTGCTGCGGGATGCCGACGCGCTGGGCACGGAGGGCCGGGCGGTACGGGTGCGGCTCCTGCAGCTCGCCGGCTGGCTCATGGTCCAGACCCGGCAGTTCAACGTCGCCGAGACGGCCCTGGAGCGAGCCCTGGACGACTCGGCGAATCGCATGGAGGGGGCTGCCACCGTCAACACGCTGTGCTGGCTGCTGCTGCGGCAGGGCGAGCTGGCGAAGGCTTACGACCTGGCCGTCAAGTGGGCCGACGAAACCGAGCCCCGGATGTCCCGCGCGACCCCGGCGGAGCTGAGCACATGGGGCTGGATGCTGCTGCGCGTGTCCGCTGCTGCCGTACGGAACTCACGGCCCGGCGACGCGGAGGACGCGCTGAAGCTGGCCACGGCGGCAGCGGTCGCGCTGGGGCGTGAGCACGCGCCGAACAACGACTTCCTCCGCACGTTCGGGCCGACCACGGTCAAGCTCAAGGCCGCGGAGAACGCCAGTGTGATCGACCGGCCCGACATGGTGCTCCGCATCGCCGAACGCGTGCCCGTCTTCAGCCTCAAGCCCACGTCGAACAACCGCAACCGCCACCTGCTGGACGTGGCCGACGCGTACGCGAAGACCGGCGACTACGCCGAGGCGTTCAGCAAGCTGGAGCAGATCCGGGCCGACAGTCCGGAGTGGCTGCCGAACCAGCGGTACGCCCGGGACATCCTCGGCCGAGTGGCCCAAGGGCGCCGGACGTTGACGGCGGACATGCGGGCCATGGCCGACGTGGTGGGCCTGCCGCTCTAGCCCTTGTGGCACTTCCTCCAAGCGGGTCTCCGAAGTGCCACAGACAACAGAGAGTCGCCGTTCCTAGCGTTGAGTCATCGGACCACGCGAGGGGACGGCGATGAACCATGGCCTATGACTGGGCTCTCACCACGGGCACGTACGCGGTGGACACGACCAGGCGCCGAATCGGTGAGGTACGCAGACTCCTCGAAGGGACCGCGTACCTCGTTCCGCCGGGTGGCGGTGCGGAGTGGGAGGTCGGGCGCGACCAGTTGCGTGAACCCACTGACGAAGAACGCGCCCGGGCCCGCACCTGGACGCGCCCGGTAGGGAGCCGGCCATGAGCCGCCCCTGCCTCCCGGCGCACCGCAGCTGTCCGGAACCGCCGGTCGAGCTCCCGCTGCGGGCCCCGTCACTGAAGCCGGCCCCGGTCGAAGGCTGCGCGGTGTGTGCGCACGCCGCGGCATGGCGGCAGGCGTACCGGACGGGAAACGGCACGGCGGACGGCTACACGAACCGGTCGGCGGCCGTGGACTGCTCCCTGGAGATCCGCAA
This sequence comes from Streptomyces paromomycinus, assembly GCF_003865155.1. Taxonomy (NCBI): domain Bacteria; kingdom Bacillati; phylum Actinomycetota; class Actinomycetes; order Kitasatosporales; family Streptomycetaceae; genus Streptomyces; species Streptomyces paromomycinus. The sequence goes on from NZ_BHZD01000001.1 coordinate 3,092,562, forward strand.
CCACCCGCACGAGCCGCGCGTGACACGGCTGCCGGTCGACGCCCCGGCGGGTCGCCCGTGAGCGCCCGCAGCGTGATCCGCGCCGTACGCCACACCATCGGCACCCACCCGCAGAGCGAAATCACCCTTACGGCGCACTGCCTGAGCGGCGGATGCGGGTGGACGCTGGCGGCGACCGCCGACCTGAAGGCCGCCGACCTGGCGATGATGACGCACACGGGCCGGACGGGCCACCCGGCGTTCGCCCGGACCTACGAGGACGTGGCGCTCGTACGCCGCCTGGAACTGAACGAGGGGCAAGCGGGCATTCCACCGCTTCCGACGCCCCACTGAGTCCCCGTTCCGGTCGCGGCGAACTGTTCGCACACCCCGAGGCCAGGCGGCTGCGGTCCCATCAACCCCGGAGAGTGCGCGACACATGGCGGCGGTCAGGGCAGCTGAGCTGCCGCACCCCGGCAGAGAAGGTGAGCGTATGGAGGCGGAAGAAGCCCGGCACGTGGAGGCCGTGCTGAGGCGGCTGGGTGTCGCTGGAATTGTCGCGCCGGAGGATCCGGAGCGCGCGGCAGGGGCATGGCGGGTCTACGACAGCCCGGATCTCGGGAGGCGGAAGGACATCACCCCTGATGTGTTGGTGGCCGTCGTCGTCCAGTTCAGGAAAGCCGAAGCCGAAGCCGGGCCTGAAGCCGAAGCTGATCCGGGGCCCGCCCGGCGCGCTGACGGTGGCGGCCCCACCCGGGGTTTCATCATCCCGCCCGGCGGAAACTGACCGCCCGCGCATCCGCCGGCCACCCGTCCGGCCGGGCCGGCCGGGCCCGGCCGATGTGCGGGCCGTGCGGTCTCAGCCCCGGTACACCAGGTGAAGGAGGCCGGAGTAGGGCGCGGTGTCGAGGCCCGGGGCCGATTGGGTGGAGGGGCCGGGCTGTTCCGTGCTCCAGCGTCCGTCGAGGAACTTGATCCAGTGGAGTTTTCCCCGGCCGGAGTCCGGGCCCCGGTGGTAGACGCAGTAGAGGCCGTCGTTGTACCGGGAGAGGCCGGGCGTCCGGGCGTCCTTGACGGGCCTGTCGTGGACGTCCTTGACGCGCTGGTCCTGGCTCCATTCCCCCGTCTTGCTGTCATACGTGATCCAGTACAGGCAGTCGTCCGCGCCGTCGTGCAGGCAGTACAGCAGGCCCTTGTACCGTTCGACGGCGAGTGCCCGCTTGACGGGGATGCCGCCGGGGATCGGGCGGTCCTCTCCCCAGGTTCCGGCGTGGGTGTCGTAGGTGATCCACTTGAGCCGGCCGTTCTCGTCGTCGTGCACGCAGTACACGAGGCCGTCGTAGACGGTGAGTTCGGGTGGGAGCGACGAGCGGACGATGCTGTGTTCGCTGTCCTCCAGCGCCTGCCAGTTGCGCCATCCGGCTTCCTCGCCCTCCGTGTTGTAGCGCGACCACCACAGGCTGGCGTCCTTGCTGCTCCGGTGGTTGACGCAGTACAGGAAGTCGTTGGCATGCGTCACCGCGGGGGCGCCGGCGCAAGGCACCGTACGGCCGTCGGCGTCGTGGACGGGTTCGTCGTCCCGCCATTTGACGGGGTCTGCGGCGGTGTGGGTCCACCACAGGGTGCTGGAGCTGCCCGCCATGTCCTGGTGGAAGCAGTACAGCAGGTCTTTGTACGCCTCGACGGCGGGCGCGAAACTCGACTCGGCGCCGGGGACCTCGGAGGTCGGCGTCCAGCCCTTGGGGTTGTTGTCGTAGGAGGTGTACCGCAGTTTGGCGGCCTTGGTGGTCATGATCGGTCTCCTCGTGTGTCGGTCGGGCGAACGGGCAGGGGTCCGGGGCAGGCGTCCCGCCGGTGTGCGAGCCGTCCGGCGAGGTACGTGGCCAGGACGGCCCGGTCGTCGCCCATGACCGCGAGGGAGAACAGCAGGTCGTTGACGGAGTCGACGTCGGCGGTGCGGGCGTCCAGCTGCGGGGTCGCGGCGGGGTCCAGCACGACGAAGTCGGCCTCGTGGCCCGGTTCCAGCGATCCGACCAGGTGGTCCAGGCGCATCGCCGTCGCCGAGCCCACGGTCGCGAGGTAGAAGAGCTTGACCCCGTCCATCGGGTAGCCGCGCAGCGCGCCGACCTTGTATGCCTCGCTCGCGGTCTGGAGCAGGGACAGGCTGGTGCCCCCGGCGACGTCGGAGCCGAGTCCGACGGGGACCCGCCGGCTCCGTCTGGCGGCTCTTTTCATGCGGAAGAGGCCGGAGCCCAGGAACAGGTTCGAGGTCGGGCAGTGCGACACGCCGCTGCCGGTGTGGTGCAGGCGCTCCCACTCCCGTTTGCGGAGGTGGACGGCGTGGGCGAAGACCGCGCCGGGGCCGAGCAACCCGTGTTTCTCGTAGACGTCGACGTAGTCGCGGTACCGAGGGGGCGGGAACAGCTCGGCCACCTTGGCGACCTCCCAGCGGTTCTCCGCCAAGTGGGTCTGGAGGAGGGTGCCGGGATGCTCGCGCCACAACGCGCCCGCGACCCGCAGCATCTCGGACGAACAGGTGTAGGCGAAACGCGGAGTGACCGCGTAGACGCTGCGGCCGACCCCGTGCCACCGTTCGATCAGTTTCCTGGACTCCTCGTAGGCCTGCTCGGGGGAGGAGTCCAGCACGTCGGACGGGGCTTTGCGGTCCATCAGGACCTTCCCGGCCACGAGCCGCATCCCGCGGCCCACGCTCTCCTCGAAGAGCGCGTCGACCGACTGCGGAGAGGTGGCGCAGTGGACCATGGCCGTCGTCGTGCCGTTGCGCAGCAGCTCGTCGCAGAACAGGGCGGCGATCGGCCGGGCGTAGGAGGCGTCGGCGAACCGCCGCTCCTCCGGGTAGACGTAGTCCCGGAGCCAGTCGAGCAGTTCCTCGCCGTATTCGGCGATGATCCGCACCTGGACGTAGTGCGCGTGGGAGCCGACGAGTCCCGGGAGGATCAGCTTGTCGCGGTAGGACTCGACGGTCACGCCCGGCGGGAGGTCGCGAACGAGACGGCCGTGGTCCCCGGCGGCGACGATCTTCCCGTCGTGGCAGACCAGCAGCCCGTCGTCCACGTACACCAGCGCCTCGTCGCTGGACGTCAGGAACGGGTCGTCGCGGAACCACACGAGGCGGCCCCGGACCGCCGTCGTTCCCTGACACCCGCTGGGCCCGCCGGAGGGCCGGTCCGGGCATGCGGCGTCAGGTGCGCATGAGGATCGCATGGCGGCTGACTCCTAGCGGCGCAACGGCCACAAGACGAGGGTGCCGAGCGGGGCCGGGCCGGCCGCGGGCAGGGAAGCGCGCTGCCGATGGCGGTGCGCTCGGTCCCGGGTGGACCCGGCAGCGGGAAAACGGATCACCGCAGGTCAAGTTACTGCGAGGAACGACAGCTCAACCATAAGCACGGGCCGCACCGTCCGCACGCCGGGTGCGCCGCCGGAGCCGTGGCGTGCAGGAGCGGGCGGTGGCTCCACTCGGGGCTTCATCGCCCCGAGTGGAGCGGGACCACCGACCCGGCGCCCGCTCCGGGCCCGGGTCACGTCACCCGGGCAGCCGCACCGACAACGCGTGCCGGAACTCGTCGCGCGGGTCCCAGCGGGCCTTGATCCGCTGGAGCCGCGGGTAGTTGTCCTTGTAGTAGAGCGTGTGCCACGGGACGCCGGAGGTGTTCAGCTCCGGGTCGGCCAGGTCCCGGTCCGGGTAGTTGATGAAGGAGCCGTCGCTGACCGGGCCCGGCACGGGGACGCCGCCGGTGTCCGCGTACACGTCGCGGTAGAAGGCGCGGAGCCAGGCCAGCGGCTTCGCCCCGGCCGCCTCCGCGCCCTCCCAGCTGGTCATGTAGACCGCCTTGAGGATCGAGTCCCGCTGGGCGACGGCGGTCGCGTCCGGTGCGACGGTGTTGACCTTCCCGCCGTACGAGACCAGCCACAGCGCCCCGGAGATGTTCTCCGAGACCGGGCCCGCCAGGTGCCGGTGGAGCGCGGTGAGCTGCCGCTCCGTGTACCCCTTGCGCAGGTAGCCGCACTTGACCTTGTACGGGGCCGGCTCGGTTTCCTGTACGAGGGCGACCGCCGCCAGCCAGGGCCTGACCGCGTGCTGGACGGCCGGCTCGGCGCCTGTCCCGCTGCCGACGGCATCCACGTAGGCGCGCATCCGCCGCTCCGCGTCCGGCAGCGTGGCGTCCAGGTGTCCCACCAGGGAGAGGGTGCCGGTGTGGCGGCTGTTGAGCATCAGCACGCTGAACATGTCCGTGGAGGGCGAGTCCGGGGCGCTGTTGTGCTCATGCCAGGTGCCGTGGTTGCGCACCAGGCGGGTGAAGGCGCGCTCGTCGACGTCCTTCCAGTTCCAGGTCGCGGAGAAGCTGAGGACGGACGCCGGGGCCTTGGGCAGGAGCTGGGCGGGATTGTCGCCCCGGGCCCGCGGGTCGCGGAACCAGTAGCGGGTGACGATGCCGAAGTTGCCGCCTCCGCCGCCGGTGTGCGCCCACCACAGGTCGTGGTTGGGGTCCTTGGGGTCGCGGGTGGCCACCACGGCGCGGGCCCTGCCGTCGCGGTCCACGACGACGACCTCGACGGCGTACAGGTGATCCACGGACAGCCCGTACCGCCGCGAGAGGGTGCCGTACCCGCCGCCGAGGACGTGGCCGCCGACGCCGACCTCGGCGGTCGCGCCGGCCGGGATGGACACGCCCCAGCCGAGGAACAGCGCGCGGTAGACCTCGCCGAGCAGCGCGCCGGGCTCGACGGCGAACGCCCGCCGGGCGGCGTCGTAATGGACCGCGCGCATGGGCGAGGTGTCGATCAGGGCGCGGACGGAAGGGTCGTCGACGAAATTCTCGAAGCAGTGGCCGCCGCTGCGTACGGCGATGCGCTTGCCGTCCCGTACGGCCTGCTGCACCGCGGCGACGACCTGCTCGGTGGTGCTCACGACGTGTACGCGGTCGGGTTTGCCCACGAAGCGGCCGTTGGAGCCGCGCCGGGTCAGGGAGGCGTAGCGCGGGTCGTCGGGGCCGAGGGTGACCAGGCCGGGGCCGGTGCCGGAGCCGGTGCCGGGCGGGCGGACCGCGGCTGCGGAGGCCGCGTCCGACGAGCCCGCCGCGGCCGCGATGCCCGGCGCCGCCAGGGCCGCGGCCGTTCCCCCCAGCGCCGCCGCTCCCGCGAGCAGGCTCCGGCGCTTCACTTCACCCATGGCCGCGCTCCCCCGTAACCCTGCTGTCTTCGACGGTGGTTGATGTTGTCGCACCTCTCCACCATCGGGCCCGCCGGGCGTCGGTTCATCGTCCACGGTGACCACCTGTTCCCTAGGGAGAAGGATGTACGCCGTGCGCCGCCTCCCCTCCCTCAGGAGGGCACGCGGGCGGCGCGCATCCTCCCGGAGAACGGTTCGTGACATCGGGACGGTGCCACCGACGCCGACGGAACATTTCACAAAGTCTTGACAACCGCATTGGTCTGGACCATTTTGTGCGCAACGCCTGCCCCGCCTCCGGGCCGGGCGGACGGCCCTTCCGGGCCCCGGACTTGGAGACAGCCATGCCGCACCCCCTCGTGTCCCGCACCCCCCGCTCCCGCCACAGACGGTGGCTCACCACCGCCTTCACCGGGCTGGCCGCTGCCGCCCTCGCCGTCACCGGCACCGCGGCCGGCGCCTCGGCGGCCCCCCACGCCGCCGCCGGTGCCGCCGCCGACGTCAACAACGCCAAGAACCCCGGGTTCGAGTCCGGGCTGTCCGGGTGGACGTGTTCGGCGGGCGCCGGGTCCACCGTGTCCTCCCCCGTGCACGGCGGCACCTCGGCGCTGAAGGCCACGCCGGCCGGCTCCGACCAGGCCAGATGCTCGCAGACGGTGGCCGTCAAGCCCGGCTCCACGTACACGCTGAGCGCGTACGTCCAGGGCTCGTACGTCTACCTCGGGGCCAGCGGCACCGGCACCACCGACGTGTCCACCTGGGCGCCCGGTGCCACCACCTGGCAGCAGCTGAAGACCACCTTCACCACCGGCCCCTCCACCACCTCGGTCACCGTCTACACCCACGGCTGGTACGGGCAGTCCGCCTACTTCGCGGACGACATCAGCGTCTTCGGACCGGACGGCGGCGGTAACGGCGACCCGGGCGATCCGGTTCCCGACGCGCCCACCGGCCTGGCCGCCGGGGCGGTCACCTCGTCCTCCGTAGCGCTGTCCTGGAGCCCGGCCAAGTACGCCACCGGGTACAACGTCTACCGCGACGGCGCCAAGGTCCAGGCGGTCACCGGAACGTCGGCCACCGTGACCGGCCTGAGCCCGTCCACCGCGTACCGCTTCCAGGTCGCCGCGACCAACGCGGCGGGCGAGTCCGCGAAGTCCGCCGAGGTCACCGCCACCACGTCCCCGGGTGGCGGCAATCCCGGCCCCTCCGTGCCGAAGCACGCGGTCACCGGCTACTGGCAGAACTTCAACAACGGCGCGACCGTGCAGAAGATCAGCGATGTGCCGGGCCACTACGACATCATCGCGGTCTCGTTCGCCGACGCCACCACCACGCCCGGCGCGATCACCTTCAACCTCGACTCGGCGGGCCTGGGCGGCTATACGGTCGAACAGTTCAAGGCCGACATCAGGGCCAAGCAGGCGGCCGGCAAGAACGTCATCCTGTCCGTCGGCGGTGAGAAGGGCACCATCTCCGTCAACGACGCCGCCTCGGCGAACAACTTCGCCAACAGTGCCTACGCCCTGATGCAGGAGTACGGCTTCAACGGCGTCGACATCGACCTCGAAAACGGCATCAACCCCACCTACATGTCGCAGGCCCTGCGCTCGCTGTCCCAGAAGGCGGGCAGCAAGCTCGTCATCACCATGGCCCCGCAGACCATCGACATGCAGTCCACCCAGGGCGGCTACTTCAAGACCGCGCTGAACATCAAGGACATCCTCACCGTCGTCAACATGCAGTACTACAACAGCGGTTCGATGCTCGGCTGTGACGGCAAGGTCTACTCGCAGGGCACGGTGGACTTCCTCACCGCCCTGGCCTGCATCCAGTTGGAAGGCGGCCTCGACCCGTCCCAGGTGGGCCTCGGCGTCCCGGCCTCCACCCGCGCCGCCGGCGGCGGCTACGTGTCGCCCAGCGTCGTCAACAGCGCGCTGGACTGCCTCACCAAGGGCACAAGCTGCGGCTCCTTCAAGCCCGCCAAGACCTACCCGTCCCTGCGCGGCGCCATGACCTGGTCCACCAACTGGGACGCGGCGACCGGCAACGCCTGGTCCAACGCGGTCGGGCCGCACGTGCACAACCTGCCGTAACGGCGGCATGCAGGCCTTAGCGGCGGCATGCAGAGGGGCGGCACACCGGTGGTGTGCCGCCCCTCGCGTACCGGGTGTCAGCCCTCGACGCCCAGCTTCTCCAAGATCAGCTCGCGGACGCGGGCCGCGTCGGCCTGGCCGCGGGTGGCCTTCATGACCGCGCCGACCAGCGCGCCGGCCGCCGCGACCTTGCCGCCGCGGATCTTGTCGGCGATGGCGGCGTTGGACTCGATGGCCTCGTCGACCGCCTTGCCCAGCGCGCCCTCGTCCGAGACGACCTTCAGGCCGCGCTTCTCGACGACGGTGTCCGGGTCGCCCTCGCCCGCGAGGACGCCCTCGATGACCTGGCGCGCCAGCTTGTCGTTGAGGGAGCCCTCCGCGACCAGCGCCGCGACCCGCGCGACCTGCTCCGGAGTGATGGGCAGGGCGGCAAGGTCGGTGCCGTCCTCGTTGGCGCGGCGGGCCAGCTCGCCCATCCACCACTTGCGGGCGGCGGCGGAGTCCGCGCCGGCCTCGGTGGTGGCGACGATCAGGTCCACGGCGCCCGCGTTCAGGATCGACTGCATGTCGTGCTCGGAGACGCCCCACTCCTCGCGCAGCCGGTTACGGCGTACGCGCGGCAGCTCGGGCAGGCCCTTGCGCAGTTCCTCGACCCACTCGCGGGACGGGGCCACCGGCACCAGGTCGGGCTCGGGGAAGTAGCGGTAGTCCTCCGCCTCCTCCTTGACCCGGCCGGGGGTGGTGGAGCCGTCCTCCTCGTGGAAGTGGCGGGTCTCCTGGATGATCGTGCCGCCCGAGGACAGCACGGCCGCGTGCCGCTGGATCTCGAAGCGGGCGGCCCGCTCGACGCTGCGCAGCGAGTTGACGTTCTTCGTCTCGGAGCGGGTGCCGAACTTCTCGGTGCCCTTGGGGCGCAGCGACAGGTTCACGTCGCAGCGCATCTGGCCCATCTCCATGCGGGCCTCGGACACGCCCAGCGCCTTGATGAGCTCGCGCAGCTCGGCGACGTACGCCTTGGCGACCTCGGGGGCCCGCTCGCCCGCGCCCTGGATGGGCTTGGTGACGATCTCGATGAGCGGGATGCCGGCGCGGTTGTAGTCCAGGAGGGAGTGCGAGGCGCCGTGGATACGGCCCGTCGCGCCGCCCACGTGGGTGGACTTGCCGGTGTCCTCCTCCATGTGGGCGCGCTCGATCTCCACGCGGAAGATCTCGCCGTCCTCCAGCTGGACGTCCAGGTACCCGTCGAAGGCGATGGGCTCGTCGTACTGCGACGTCTGGAAGTTCTTCGGCATGTCCGGATAGAAGTAGTTCTTCCGGGCGAAACGGCACCACTCGGCGATCGAGCAGTTCAGCGCCAGGCCGATCTTGATCGCGGACTCGACGCCGACCGCGTTGACGACCGGCAGCGAGCCGGGCATGCCGAGGCAGGTGGGGCAGGTCTGCGAGTTGGCGTCGGCGCCCAGGGACGTCGAGCACCCGCAGAACATCTTGGTCTTGGTGCCGAGTTCGACGTGCACCTCAAGACCCATCACAGGGTCGTAGGTGGTCAGCGCGTCCTCGTACGACACCAGTTCAGTGACGGTCACGGAAAACTAACCTCTCAGTCCCGCTCAGCCCGCGAGCACGTCGTCGTCGCCGAGACGACGCAGATCGCGGATCAGCAGCGCGACTCCGGTGGCGATGGCGGCGGCGGAGACGACGGCGTCCAGGAGCTGGAGCCGGTCCTGCTCACCCTTGGCCGCCTTCGCCTGCTTCACGACGCTCACCGCACCGAACAGCGTGGTGCCGATGGACAGATACGTACCGGCCTTGGACTTCTTGAAGCCCTTGGCCTTCGCAAGCTTTCCACTCACAGGGACGGTGCCTCCTCAAGCAGCGGGTGCCCCCAACGGGCGGTGAACGCGGCCTCGACCGCGGCACCGACCTTGTAGAGCCGGTCGTCGGCCATGGCAGGGGCGATGATCTGCAGCCCCACCGGCAGCCCGTCCTCGGGGGCCAGGCCGCAGGGCAGCGACATGGCCGCGTTGCCTGCCAGGTTCGTCGGGATCGTGCACAGGTCGGCGAGGTACATCGCCATGGGGTCGTCGGCGCGCTCGCCGATCGGGAAGGCCGTGGTGGGCGTGGTCGGCGAGATCAGCACGTCGACCTGCTCGAAGGCCTTCTCGAAGTCCTGGGTGATCAGGGTGCGGACCTTCTGCGCCGAGCCGTAGTACGCGTCGTAGTAGCCGGAGCTGAGCGCGTACGTGCCGAGCATCACGCGGCGCTTGACCTCGGGGCCGAAGCCGGCCTCACGGGTCAGGGCGGTGACGTCCTCGGCCGACCGGGTGCCGTCGTCGCCGACCCGCAGGCCGTAGCGCATGGCGTCGAAGCGGGCCAGGTTCGAGGAGCACTCGGACGGCGCGATCAGGTAGTACGCCGACAGGGCGAGGTCGAAGGACGGGCAGGAGATCTCGACGATCTCCGCGCCCAGCTCGCGCAGCACCTCGACGGACTCGTTGAAGCGCTGCATGACGCCGGCCTGGTAGCCCTCGCCGGAGAACTCCTTGACGACGCCGACGCGCATCCCCTTGACGTCGCCGTTGCGGGCCGCCTCGACGACCGGCGGGACCGGCGCGTCGATGGAGGTGGAGTCCAGCTCGTCGTGGCCGGCGATGGCCTCGTGCAGCAGGGCCGCGTCCAGGACCGTACGGGCGCAGGGCCCGCCCTGGTCGAGGGACGAGGAGAACGCCACCATGCCGTAGCGGGAGACCGCGCCGTAGGTGGGCTTGACGCCGACGGTGCCGGTGACGGCGGCGGGCTGGCGGATGGAGCCGCCGGTGTCCGTGCCGATGGCGAGCGGGGCCTCGTAGGCGGCGAGCGCGGCGGAGGAGCCGCCGCCGGAGCCGCCGGGGATGCGGGTGAGGTCCCAGGGGTTGCCGGTCGGGCCGTAGGCGCTGTTCTCGGTGGAGGACCCCATGGCGAACTCGTCCATGTTGGTCTTGCCGAGGATGACGACGTCGGCGGCCTTCAGCTTCTTGGTCAGCGTCGCGTCGTACGGGGGGATCCAGCCTTCGAGGATCTTCGAACCGACGGTGGTGGGAATGCCCTCCGTGGTGAAGATGTCCTTCAGGGCGAGCGGGACGCCGGCCAGCGGGCCCAGCTTCTCGCCCCGCTCGCGCTTGGCGTCCACCGCACGGGCCTGGGCGAGGGCGCCCTCGCGGTCCACGTGCAAGAAGGCGTGCACCTTCTCGTCGACGGCCTCGATGCGGGCCAGGTGCGCCTCGGTGACCTCGACGGCCGTGACCTCGCCGGCGGCGATCTTCGCCGCGATCTCGGCGGCGGTGAGCTTGATCAGATCTGCCATGTCGGTCACTCCTCCCCCAGGATCTGCGGCACCTTGAAACGCTGCTGTTCCTGGGCCGGGGCGCCGGACAGCGCCTGCTCGGGCGTCAGCGACGGACGGACCACGTCCGGGCGCATGACATTGGTCAGGGGCAGCGGGTGGGAGGTCGGCGGTACGTCTTGGTCGGCGACCTCGGAGACGCGGGCGACCGCGCCGATGATGTCGTCGAGCTGTCCGGCGAAGTGATCGAGCTCTTCGTCCTTCAGCTCCAAGCGCGCCAGCCGGGCGAGGTGGGCAACCTCCTCGCGCGTGATGCCAGGCATGCAGCGATCCTCAGGGTGAGTGTCTTGGCTGTGTTGTCCGGGCCAATCCTATTGCGTAGCCGACAGGGGTCCGAAACGCATTCCCGGAGGGCCCGGCGGAGGGGCGCCCGGAAGGCGGCGGGGGCCGTGGGACGGCGGGGCGATGGGAACTGCGAGGCCGTGGGACGGCGGGGGTGCGGGGCGGCGCGCCGTGACGGGGGTGGGGGTCGTGGGGCGGTGCGCCGCGAGGGCGGCAGGGCCTGGGCCGGGGCGGCCGGGCCTGGGCCGGGGCGGCCGGGCCTGGTCGGACGACGCGCCGGTCAGAGATCAGATGACGCGCTGGTCGGCTTCCTCGACCGCCGTGGCGCGCTCGTGCTGGGGCTCGGCGGCGGGGCGCTCCGCCTCGCGCTGCCACCCGCGCTCGCCGCGGGCCCGCAGCCAGGCCGTGGTCTCGTCCGGCGGCATCGCGGCGGCGACCAGCCAGCCCTGTACGGCGTCGCAGCCCAGGTCGCGCAGCCGTTCCCAGGTCTCGTCGTCCTCCACGCCCTCGGCGACCACCAGCAGACCGAGCGAGTGGGCCAGGTCCAGGGTGCAGCGGACGATCTCGGCGTCCTCGTTGTCCACGGCGAGCCGGGCGACGAAGGAGCGGTCGATCTTCAGCTCGCTGACCGGCAGGCGGCGCAGGTGGACGAGGGAGGAGTAGCCGGTGCCGAAGTCGTCCAGGGACATCTTGACGCCGTGGCCGGTCAGCCCGGCGAGCGTGTCGGCGGCCCGCTGCGGATCCTCCAGCAGGACGTGTTCCGTTATCTCCAACTGGAGTGAGCCCGGGGGCACCTGATGGCGGGCCAGCCGCGCGGCCACCGCGCCGGCGAAGCCGGGGGTGTGCACGTCGCGCGGCGAGACGTTGACCGCGACCGGTACCTCCAGGCCGGACGCGCGCCACCGGGCCACCTGGGCGAGCGCGGTCTCCAGGACGTACTCCGTCAGGCGCGGCATCAGCCCGGACGACTCGGCGATGGCGATGAACTCGTCCGGCGGGACCCTGCCGCGCTCCGGATGGACCCACCGGACCAGTGCCTCCAGCCCGGCCACGTGCCCGTCGAAGCCGACCTTGGGCTGGTAGTGCAGCTCCACGTCGCCGGCGTCCAGCGCGCGGCGCAGATCACCCAGGAGGCCCAGCCGGTCGGGAGTGTTGCCGTCCCGCTTGGCCTCGTACACCTCGACGCCGCTGCGGTCCCGCTTGGCCTGGTACATGGCGACGTCCGCCCGGCGCAGCAGGCCCTCGGCGTCCAGGGCGTGGTCGGGGAAGACCGCGACCCCCGCGCTGGCTTCCAGTACGAGGGTGAGGCCGTCCAGGTCGAGCGGCGAGCCGAGGGCCGCGACCAGGTTGCGGGCCACCCGCTGGGCGCTGGTCAGGGAGTCGGCGGTGGGCAGCAGGACCGCGAACTCGTCGCCGCCGAGCCGGGCGACCTCGGCGCCGCGCGGCAGCGCGTGCCGCAGCCGGTCGGCTATCTGGAGCAGCAGCCGGTCGCCGGCCAGATGGCCGAGGGTGTCGTTCACCGAACGGAAGCGGTCGAGGTCGATCAGGACCAGGGCGGAACGGGCGCCGATGCGCTCGGCGTCGTCCAGCGCGGTCCAGGTGCGCTCCAGCAGCCACTGCCGGTTGGGCAGGCCGGTCAGCGGGTCGCGCAGCTGCTCCTCGGCGCGGGCGCGGGCGATCCACAGGGTGGAGTCCAGGGCGATCAGCGGTACGGCGAACATCGGCAGCAGGAACGGCGCGTGCACGGCGGCCACCACGATCAGCGGTGAGATGCCGAGCAGCGCCACGCCGACCAGGGCCTGGCGGGCCAGCGCCGTCCGGGCGACGGTGGGCAGGCTGCCGCTGCGCGACGCCATCGTGAACCACAGCAGGGCGCGGGTGACGACCAGGTAGGCGGCGGCCGCGACCAGGATGTCGGGGAGTACGGACAGGTCCCAGGCGGCGGGCTGCCAGGGGTGTTCGACGGTCGGTACGACGTGGAAGGCGGCGAGGCCCAGTGCCGCGGCGCCGATCCCGAGGATGTCCACCGCGCCGTGCAGCAGGGCCTGTCGCCAGCGGTGCCGCCGCGCGGCGCCGACCAGCAGCACGACGGCGACACTCACCAGGACGGCGGGCACCCAGCCGTACAGCAGCAGGACGGCGAGGGCCAGTGCCGCGCCCGAGCCCGTGCCGCCCCACCAGCGGTCGCGGCCGAGGGCGACCAGGTGGCCCACGATGACGCCGGTCAGGATCGCCAGGGCCCAGCCGACGGCGCCTTCCGGGAACAGGGCCCGGCCGGCGCCGAGCGTGCGGATCACTCCCGCCGCGAGCGCGGTGCCCGCCACCAGCACGACGGCCGCGGGCAGCGCGGGCACGACGAGCCGGCGGAGCCGCGACGCCGGAGCGGCGCTGTCGGTCGGTTTCATTCCGATACCTCTCACAGCCGGCTGTGCCCGCGCCACGGCAGGCGCACACCTCAACAGTAGGCCGCAGAAGGCCGCCGCGGGCAGCGATCGGCAGCGGTTGCCCGAATGCGACCCGGCCATCCGGAACCATCTGCTATGCGCCGATGAGGTGACTCCTCACTCGCCCTCAGGCGGAGTGACAGCTACCGCTCGTGCTTCATCGGGACCCTGCTCCAGCAGCACCGCGAAGCCGTCATCGTCTAGCACAGGCACCTTCAACTGCATGGCCTTGTCGTACTTCGAACCAGGATTGTCTCCCACCACCACGAAACCGGTCTTCTTCGAAACGGAACCGGTCACCTTCGCTCCGAGACGCTGCAGGGCTTCTTTCGCGCCATCTCTGGTGTGTGACTGAAGTGTGCCCGTTACAACGACGGTGACGCCTTCAAGTGGCCGCGGGCCTTCGTCTCCTGAGGATTCCTCTTCCATCCGGACCCCGGCGGCCCGCCACTTCTCCACGACCTCACGGTGCCAGTCCTCGGCGAACCACTGCTTGAGCGAGGCGGCGATGGTCGCGCCGACGCCCTCGACGGCGGCCAGCTCCTCCTCGCTCGCGTCCCTGATCCGGTCCAGCGAACGGAACTCCATGGCGAGCGCCTGGGCGGCCACCGGGCCGACGTGACGGATCGACAGGCCCGTCAGGATGCGGGCCAGCGGACGCTCCTTGGCCGCCTGGATGTTCTCCAGCATCGCCAGGGCGTTCTTCTTCGGCTCGCCCTTCTGGTTGGCGAAGAAGGTGACGACCTTCTCCTCGCCGGTCTTCGGGTCGCGCTTGGGCAGACCGCTGTCCGGGTCGAGGACGTAGGACTTGATGGGCAGCAACTGCTCGATGGACAGGTCGAACAGGTCGCCCTCGTCCTTCAGCGGCGGCTCGGCGGGCTCCAGGGGCTGGCTGAGCGCCGTGGCGGCCACATAGCCGAAGTTCTCGATGTCCAGGGACTTGCGGCCGGCCAGGTAGAACAGCCGCTCGCGGATCTGGGCGGGGCAGGAGCGGGCGTTGGGGCAGCGCAGGTCGACGTCGCCCTCCTTGGCGGGCTGGAGTGCCGTACCGCACTCGGGGCACTCGGCGGGCATCACGAACTCCCGCTCGCTGCCGTCCCGCAGGTCCACCACCGGCCCCAGGATCTCCGGGATGACGTCGCCCGCCTTGCGCAGCACGACCGTGTCGCCGATGTAGACGCCCTTGGCCTTGACCACGTCCTGGTTGTGCAGCGTGGCGAACTCGACCTCGGAGCCGGCCACCGTGACCGGCTCGACGACCGCGTAGGGCGTCACGCGGCCCGTACGGCCGACGCCGACGCGGATGTCCACCAGCTTGGTGTTGACCTCCTCCGGCGGGTACTTCCACGCGATCGCCCAGCGCGGGGCGCGCGAGGTCGAACCGAGACGGCCCTGGAGGGCGATCTCGTCCAGCTTGACCACGGCGCCGTCGATCTCGTGGGCGACGGCCGTGCGCCGGGTCTCCGGGTCGCCGTAGCGCTTGATGAAGCCGCGCACGGCCTCCAGGGAGTCGACGACCTCGTTGTGGTCGGCGGTCGGCAGGCCCCACTCGCGCAGCAGGTCGTACGCGTGCGACTGGCAGTCGATGTCGAAGCCCTCGCGGGCGCCGATGCCGTGCACGACCATGTGCAGCGGGCGGGTGGCGGTGACCTTCGGGTCCTTCTGGCGCAGCGAACCGGCGGCGGCGTTGCGCGGGTTGGCGAACGGCGGCTTGCCGTCGGCCACCAGCCGCTCGTTCAGCTCCAGGAACTTCTCCATGGGGAAGTAGACCTCGCCGCGCACCTCCACCAGCTCCGGGACGCGGTCGCCCTTCAGCCGGTCCGGGATCTCGGTGATCGTGCGGACGTTGGGCGTGATGTCCTCGCCCGTACGGCCGTCACCGCGGGTCGCGGCGCGGGTCAGCCGGCCCTTCTCGTACGTCAGGTTGACCGCGAGGCCGTCGACCTTCAGCTCGCACAGGAAGTGGTAGCCGGCGCTCTTCGGGTCGCCGCCCAGCTCCGTCGCCAGCCGCTCGGCCCAGGCCGCCAGCTCCTCGTCGTCGAAGGCGTTGTCCAGCGAGAGCATCCGCTCGCGGTGCGCGACCTCGGTGAACTCGGTCTCGTACTGCCCGGCGACCTTCTGCGTCGGCGAGTCCGGGGTGCGCAGCTCGGGGTGCTTCTCCTCCAGCGCCTCCAGGGACCGCAGCAGCTTGTCGAACTCCGCGTCGCTGACGACGGGGGCGTCCCGCACGTAGTAGCGGAAGCGGTGCTCCTCGATCTGCTCGGCCAGACGGTCGTGCTCTTCCCGCGCCTTCGCGGGCACCGCGTGCCCCGCCGTGTGCTGTTCGCCGGCCACCGTTACGTCCTCCCGTGGTCCTTGAGTGCCGTCACTCAGGGTTGTCTGCGAGCGATCTCGCGGCCCGGACGCAGTGGGTGAGCACCGAGCGGGCATATGCGGGCGAAGCACCCGCCAGCCCGCACGACGGGGTGACCACCACGGACTCCGCGAGAGTCCCCGGCGCCAGCCCCAGCCTGCGCCACAGCGTCCTGACACCCATGACGCTACCGGCAGGGTCTGACAATGGGCCGTCCACGCCCGGCACCACGCCCGCCAGGAGCGTCGTACCGCCCTCGACCGCCTCGCCGATCGCTTCTTCCTCACGCTCGGTGAGCAGTCCGAAATCGAACGAGATGCCGTGCGCGCCGGCGCGCCGCAGCAGGGCGAACGGGACGCCGGGGGCGCAGGAGTGGACGACCACCGGCGCGCCCGCCTCCCCGGCCACGCCGACCAGGTCGCGCAGGGCGCCCTCCACGACGGCCCGGTCCACGGCGCGGTGCGTGCGGTAGCCGCTCGCGGACTTGATCCGGCCCTGGAGGACGGCGGTCAGCGACGGCTCGTCCAGCTGGAGCACCGGACGCGCGCCGGGCACCCGCCGCCGTACGTCGGCGAGGTGCGCGCGCAGCCCCTCGGCCAGCGACGCCGTCAGGTCCCGGCAGGCGCCGGGGTCGCTGAGGGCCGCCTCGCCGTTGCGCAGTTCCAGCGCGGCGGCCAGGGTCCACGGGCCGACCGCCGAGACCTTCAGGTCACCCTCGTACTCCTGGGTGAACTCCTCCAGCGCGTCCAGGTCCTCGCCCATCCAGGAACGGGCGCGCCGGGTGTCCCGGCCCGGCCGGTCGCTGATCCGCCAGCCGCTCGGCTCCACGTGCGCGTACACGTCGACGAGCAGCCCGGCGGTCCGGCCGATCATGTCGGCGCCGGGCCCCCGGGCGGGCAGCTCCGGCAGGTACGGCAGGGACTCCAGCGAGCCGGTGACGGTCTTGGCGGCCTCGCGGGCGTCGCCGCCGGGCATCGAACCGATACCGGTGGCCGTGCCGGTGCCGGCGTGGCCGGCGAGGCGGGTGGGGGCGTTGTTCTCGGTCACCTGTCGAGGGTAAGTGGCCGTCGGCCGTGGCGGGCCGGGTGGGCGGGGCTACCGACCCGGGCGGACCGTCAGGTCGTTGATCTCCGCGTCACGCGGGAGGTCGAGCGCGGTCAGCATGGTCGTGGCCACCGACTCCGGGTCGATCCACTGGCTCGCGTCGTACTCCCGGCCCTCCTGGCGGAAGACGCTCTCCTGCATCGGGGTGGCGGTGCGGCCCGGGTAGACGGACGTCACCCGGACGCCGTTGCCGTGCTCCTCGGCCCGCAGCGAGTCGGCCAGCGCCTTCAGGCCGTGCTTGCTGGCGGCGTACGCGCCCCACTGGGGGCCCGCGTTCAGGCCGGCGCCCGAGTTGACGAAAATCACGTGGCCCTTGGCGGTCCGCAGCTGCGGGAGGAACTGGCGGGTCAGCTCGGCGGGCGCGAGGAGGTTGGCGGCGATGGTGCGCTGCCACGCCTTGGGGCCGAGGTCGCCGATGGAACCCAGCTCGACGACGCCCGCGATGTGCATCAGGGAGTCCAGCCGGTCGGGGAGCGACTGCTTGCCGAAGGCCCAGTCCAGCTTCTCGGGGGTGGCGAGGTCGCCGACCACCGTGCGGGCGCCGGGGAACTGCCCGGCCAGCTCCTTGGCGCGGCCGGCGTCGCGCGCCAGCAGCCAGAGCTCCTCGCCGCGGTCGGCGAGCCGCCGCGCGACCGCCGCTCCGATGCCCGATCCTGCGCCCGTGATCAAGTGCGTACCCATGGTCCCGATCCTAACGACGCCGACCGGGGCGGCGCGGGCGCGTCCGCGCGGAGCGGAATGGTTCATTCCGCTCCGGCGCCGGTCCCGGGCTCAGCCCTGGACGCCCGCCTGCTCCTCCAGGTACGCCAGCGCCCCGGCGCCGTCCTCCGCGAAGAAGACCAGCTCCGTGAGCGGCAGCGGCAGGAAGCCCTCCTTGTCCATGCGCTGGAACTGCTCCTTGAGGCCGTCGTAGAAACCGGCGGCGTTCAGGAGCACCACGGGCTTGGTGTGCAGGCCGTGCTTCTTCAGCTCCAGGATCTCGGTGGCCTCGTCGAGCGTGCCGGTGCCGCCGACCATGATGACGATCGCGTCGGCGCGCGCCAGCAGCTCGGCCTTCCGCTCGGCGAGGTCCTTGGTGACCACCATGTCGTCCACCCCGGGACGCACCTTGTGCGCGAGGAAGTCCACGGAGACGCCGACGAGCCGGCCGCCCGCCGCCTCCACGCCGTCCGCCATGACCTTCATCAGTCCGCTGTCCGAGCCGCCCCACACCATGGCGTGGCCGCCCTTGCCGATCAGCTCGGCGAACTCGCGGGCGGGTGCGGTGTAGCGGGCGTCGAGGTCGGCGGCGGAGCAGAAGACACAGATGTTCATGACGGCCACTCTACGAGCCGCCACCGACAGCGGGCCGGACGCCGGGGGCGGGCCCTCGGACCGCCCCCCGGGTCAGCCCGTCAGATCAGCCCCTGCGCCAGCATCGCCTCCGCCACCCGCTCGAAGCCCGCGACGTTCGCGCCCGTGACGTAGTCGCCCGGCAGGCCGTAACGCTCCGCGGTCTCGTAGCAGGTGTCGTGGATACCGCGCATGATCGCCGCCAGCTCGCCCTCGGTGCGCTCGAAGTCCCAGGACTCGCGGCCGGAGTTCTGCCGCATCTCCAGGGCGCTGGTGGCCACGCCGCCCGCGTTGGCCGCCTTGCCGGGACCGAAGGCCACGCCCGCCTCCTGGAAGAGGGCCACCGCGCCGGGCGTCGTCGGCATGTTGGCGCCTTCGGAGACGGCCTTGACGCCGTTGCGCACGAGGATGCGCGCGGCGTCGGCGTCCAGTTCGTTCTGGGTCGCGGAGGGCAGCGCGACGTCGCAGGCCACGTCCCAGACCCGGCCGCCGGGCACGTACCGGGCGGAGGCGCCGCGCCGGTCCGCGTAGTCCTGCACGCGGCCCCGCTCGGTCTCCTTGACCTGCTTGAGCAGACCGAGGTCGATGCCCTTCTCGTCGACCACGTAGCCGCCGGAGTCCGAGCAGGTCAGCACATTCGCGCCGAGTGCCTGGGCCTTCTCGATCGTGTAGACGGCGACGTTGCCCGAGCCGGAGACGACGACCTGCTGGCCGTCCAGGTCCTCACCGCGCTGCCGCAGCATCTCGGCGGTGAAGAGCACATTGCCGTAGCCGGTGGCCTCCGTACGGACCGTGGAGCCGCCCCAGCCGAGCCCCTTGCCGGTCAGCACCCCGGCCTCCCAGCGGTTGGTGATCCGCCGGTACTGGCCGAAGAGGTAGCCGATCTCCCGGCCGCCGACGCCGATGTCGCCCGCCGGTACGTCGGTGTGCTCGCCCAGGTGGCGGTGGAGTTCGGTCATGAAGGACTGGCAGAACCGCATCACCTCGGCGTCGGAGCGGCCGCGCGGGTCGAAGTCGCTGCCGCCCTTGCCGCCGCCGATGTTCAGTCCGGTGAGGGCGTTCTTGAAGATCTGCTCGAAGCCGAGGAACTTGACGATGCCGAGGTTGACGGAGGGGTGGAAGCGCAGCCCGCCCTTGTAGGGCCCGAGGGCGCTGTTGAACTCCACCCGGAAGCCGCGGTTGATGTGGACGGCTCCGGAGTCGTCCTGCCACGGCACGCGGAAGAGGATCTGGCGCTCGGGTTCGCAGATCCGCTCCAGGATCTTGGCCTCGGCGTACTCGGGGCGGGCCGCCAGCGCCGGGGCGAGGGTCTGCAGCACTTCGAGGGCGGCCTGGTGGAATTCCGGTTCCCCGGGGTTGCGCCGGATCAGCTCCTGGTGCAGCGCTTCCAGCGAGACCGCTGAGTTCCGTCCGGCCGTACCGATACCGGCATGAACTGTCGACATGTCTTCTCTCCCCTTCGTCGCCGACGAAGGACCACCGGTCGACCGGGACCACGCGCACGGCGCCGCACCCGGCCGGGCGGCCCCTGTGCGTCCCGTCGCTACCGCCGAGCCTAGGGGCCCGCGGGCCGCCGGGGGCCACCGGGGCGGAAGTCGCGATGCGTAAACCTTTGGGTTTAGGTTGCGGCCATGGTGGAGGAAACGCGTCCCGATGCGCATTCAAGGGCCGAGACGGAATTAACAGCAGGGGCGGGCAGTCACGGACAAACAGAGCGAAGAACGGCGAAGGGTGACGGGCCTGCCTCCGGCGGCCTGCGCCGCTCCTCCCTCCTGATGGCCGCGGGCACGGTCGTCTCCCGCGCGACGGGCCTGTTCCGGGGCGTCCTCCAGGCCGCCGCCCTCGGTACGGGCCTGCTGGCCACCACGTACAACACCGCCAACCTCGTCCCGATGAGCCTGTACACACTGCTGATCGGCGGCGCGCTCAACGCCGTGCTCGTGCCGCAGCTCGTACGGGCCCGGGCGGAGCACCCGGACGGCGGCCGGGCGCACGAACAGCGGCTGGTCACGCTCGTCCTGTCCGTCCTCGGTGTCGGCACACTGCTCGCGGTGTGGGCCGCGCCCGAGATCGTCAGCCTGTACACGACGGACACGCCGGAGAATCACGCCGCCTACGAACTGACCGTCGTCTTCGCCCGGTTCCTGCTGCCGCAGATCTTCTTCTACGGGGTGTACGGCATCCTGGGGCAGGTGCTCAACGCGCGCGGGAAGTTCGGCGCGATGATGTGGACGCCGGTGCTCAACAACGTCGTGCTGATCGCCATGTTCGGTGCGTACGTGGGCCTGCTGACCGTTCCGGAGACGGTGGCGGACATCACCGACGCGCAGGTGCGGATGCTGGGTGTGGGCACCACGATCGGCATCGCCCTGCAGGCGCTCGCCCTGATCCCCTACGCGCGCGAGGCGGGCTTCCGCTTCCGGCCGCGCTTCGACTGGCGCGGCACCGGGCTGCGCAAGAGTGCCGACGCGGCGCGCTGGACGCTGCTGTTCGTGCTGGTCAACCTGGTCTCGATGACCGTCGTCACGCACTACGCGACGGCCGCCGACCAGGAACTGCCCAAGGCCGGCGTCGGCTTCTCCTCGTACACCTACGCCCAGAACATCTGGGGACTGCCGCAGTCGATCGTCACCGTCTCGCTGATCACCGCGCTGCTGCCCCGGATGACCCGGGCGGTCGCCGAACAGCGCCTGGACGACCTGCGGAACGACCTCTCCCGCGCGCTGCGAATCAGTGGCACGGTCATCGTCCCGGCCGCCGTGTTCTTCGTGGCCTTCGGCCCGGAGATGGCACAGCTGCTGTACGCGCACGGCGCCGCCAGTGCCGAATCCGCCGTGCCGCTGGGGCAGATGCTCCAGGCACTCGGGCTGGGTCTGATCCCGTTCTCCGCCCAGTCGCTGCTGCTGCGCGGCTTCTACGCCTTCGAGGACACCCGTACACCGTTCCTGATGGCCGCCTGCATCTCCGGTGCGAACATCGCGCTCGCCACCGCCTGCCACCTGCTGCTGCCGGCCCGGTGGGCGGTCGTCGGCATGGCCGCCGCGTACGCCGTTGCGTACGGCGTCGGTCTGCTGGCCAGCGCGTACCTGCTGCGCCGCCGCCTGGAAGGGCGGCTGGACGGGCACCGGCTGAGCCGTACGTACGGCAAGCTCACCGGTGCCGCGCTGGCCTCCGGGGCGGTGGGCTGGGCGGCGGCACACGCCTGTGCCGGTGCCACCGGGGACGCCTTCTGGTCCACGGCGCTGGCCCTGGCCGCCGGGGCGGCGACCATGGCGCTGCTCTTCCTGCTGCTGGCGCGCGCCCTGCGGATCAGCGAGCTGCGGTCCCTGCCGGGGCTGCGCTGACGGAACCGGCCGGGGCGGTGACCGCCGCTCCGGCCGCCGTGTCCGCCGCCACCTCGGCCGCCAGCATCCGCTCCATCATCTGGACGCCGACCACCCCGCTGACCACAGTGGCGACGACGATGGCCACGACCAGCATCACCGTCCCCAGCCACACCATGGTGTCCACCGGCAGCGTGAACGCGCCGATCATCCGCGCCACGCACTCGCCCAGCAGGGCGGCGCCCCACACGGCGGAGTGCCGGTTCTGCACCCGGCGGAACCGCGCCGACCGGGCCGTCAGCCGGTCCCACGCGGCGCCCTTGGCCGCGTCACCCCGGGTCAGCCACGGCTTGAGCGTCGGCACCAGCATCGGCCGTCCGATGAGCGCGGACACCAGCACCGCCAGGCCGAAGGTGCTGCTGACGGCACTGTCCTTGGCCAGCATCAGCCGCTCGTCACCCGCCATCAGGCTCAGCAGCAGACCGACGACGTTGGTCACCGTCATCACCGTCGCCATGGCGTTGAAACGGCGCTCCCTGACCAGGCTCCACACGGAACGCGCGGCGGGCAGGGCGCCGCTCCAGGCCAGTGCGGCCAGGGTGCTCAGACCGAAGACCCCGGTCAGGACGTAGTACGACGCGATCGGGACACCGGCGTCCAGGAGCAGCGCCCGGGGGCCCTCCAGCTTCTTGCCGGACCCGGCGGCCTTGTCGGGCCCGGCCGCCTCACCGGTGCCGGTACCGGTGCCGGTACCGGTGCCGGTCGCGGCCGTCGTGCCGTGCGGGGCCTGGCTGTTCATGGGTCCTCCGTGTCGCTGTGCGCCCGTCCGTCCTTGCGCTTACAGCCTCGCCGCGCGCCCCCGCGTCCCGGCAGGCCCGGGTGTAACCACATCGCCGTGACATTTGTCAGGCCGCGTGCGAGCGCCCGGCCCGGTGCTTGCGTTGAAGCGCCCTCCAGCTCTTAGCGTCTGACGCACGACCCGACCACTGAAGGGGAACTCTTCGTGCGGTACACACTGTTCGGCAGGACCGGTCTGCGGGTGAGCGAACTGAGCCTGGGAACGATGACCATCGGCTCGGACTGGGGCTGGGGCGCCCCCGAGGACACCAGCGCGCGGATCGTCGACGCGTACGACGACGCGGGCGGCAACTTCATCGACACCGCCAACAACTACACCGACGGCAGCTCCGAGAAGATCCTCGGCAAGCTCCTCGAAGGCCGCCGGGACCGCTTCGTGCTCGCCAGCAAGTACACCTGCGCGTTCCGCGCGGGCGACCCCAACGCCGCGGGCAGCCACCGCAAGAGCCTGGTGCGGTCGGTGGAGCAGAGCCTCGCCCGGCTGCGCACCGACCACCTCGACGTGCTCTGGGTGCACGCGCGGGACCACTTCACGCCCGTCGAGGAGACCATGCGGGCGCTGGACGACGTCGTACGGTCGGGCAAGGTGCTGTACGTCGGGGTGTCCGACTGGCCCGCCTGGGAGATCGCGCAGGCGAACACCCTGGCCGAGCTGCGCGGCTGGACCGCGTTCGCGGGCTCGCAGCTGCGCTACAGCCTCCTGGAGCGCACGCCGGAGCGCGAGCTGCTGCCCCAGGCGCGCGCCTTCGACCTGGCCGTCCTGGCGTGGGCCCCGCTGGCGGCCGGGAAGCTGACCGGCAAGTACCGGCGCGGCGAGGGCGGCCGGCTGGACGTCGTCGGGAACGTCGGCGGCACCCCGGACAACGAGGAGGCGACGATCTCGGCGGTGCTGGAGATCGCCGAGCAGGGCGGCTGGAGCCCGGCCCAGGTGGCGCTGGCCTGGCTGCGGCAGCAGCCCGGGAACGTCATCCCGGTCATCGCCGCCACCAAGGAGAGCCAGCTCGCCGACAACCTCGCGAGTGTGGACGTCGAGCTGGACGCGGCCGCGCTGCGGCGGCTGGACGAGGTGAGCGCCGTACCGCTGGGCTTCCCGCACGACTTCCTGGCGGACCCCGGGATCACCCAGAACGTGTACGGCGACCGCTGGACCGCCATCGAGGACCGGCGGTCCGGCTACCGGCGGTCGGTGCGCGGGGTGCTCTGACCCGGCGGCCCATGGCGCTCACCGCGCGGCGCGCGGTGAGCGCCATGGTCGCTACGCGACCGCGCGCGCCCGGTCCGTCGTCGCGATCGTCGCCGAGCCGACCACCCGGGTGCCGTCGTACAGCACGACGGCCTGGCCGGGAGCCACGCCGCGGACCGGCTCGGCGAAGGCGACGCGCAGCTCGCCGTCTACCAGCTCGGCGGTGACCTCGGTCTCGCCGCCGTGGGCGCGCAGCTGCGCGGTGTAGGTGCCGGGGCCGGACGGCGCGGCGCCGCACCAGCGGGGGCGGACGGCGGTGAGCGCGGTCACGTCCAGGGCCTCGGCGGGGCCGACGGTGACCGTGTTGTCGACCGGGGAGATGTCGAGGACGTAGCGCGGCTTGCCGTCCGGGGCGGGGGTGCCGATGCGCAGACCCTTGCGCTGGCCGATGGTGAAGCCGTACGCGCCCTCGTGGGTGCCGAGCTTCGCGCCGGACTCGTCGACGATGTCGCCCTCGGCCGTGCCGAGCCGCTTGGCGAGGAACGCCTGGGTGTCGCCGTCGGCGATGAAGCAGATGTCGTGGCTGTCCGGCTTCTTGGCGACGAACAGGCCGCGCCGGGCGGCCTCCGCACGGATTTCGGCCTTGGTGGTGAGGGTGTCGCCGAGGGGGAACATGGCGTGCGCGAGCTGCTGGTCGTCGAGGACCCCGAGGACGTACGACTGGTCCTTGGCCATGTCGGAGGCGCGGTGCAGCTCACGGCTGCCGTCCGGGTGCTCCACGACGGTGGCGTAGTGGCCGGTGCAGACCGCGTCGAAGCCGAGGGCGAGCGCCTTGTCCAGCAGCGCGGCGAACTTGATCTTCTCGTTGCAGCGCAGGCAGGGGTTGGGGGTGCGGCCGGCCTCGTACTCGGCGAAGAAGTCCTCGACGACGTCCTCACGGAAGCGCTCGGCGAGGTCCCACACGTAGAACGGGATGCCGATGACGTCGGCGGCGCGGCGCGCGTCGTGCGAGTCCTCGATCGTGCAGCAGCCCCGGGCTCCGGTGCGGAAGGATTTCGGGTTCTCGGAGAGCGCGAGGTGCACGCCGGTCACGTCGTGGCCCGCCTCGGCGGCACGGGCGGCGGCGACGGCGGAGTCGACACCGCCGGACATGGCGGCGAGCACGCGGAGGCGGCGGGGAGCGTCAGTCGTCATAACCCTTCCAGGGTAGACGGAACCACCGACAGGCTCCCAAGCGTTGTGCAGCGCATGGGAGACGCGGGGGAATCCGGGCGATCAGCCGGCCAGGGCTTCAGCAGACGGGCCCTGCTGCTCGGCGGCGCGGGCACGGCCCTGGCGGGCGCCGCCGCGTACGCGGTCCACGACGACCTGCTGCGCTGGTGGTGGCGGCTGCCCGGCCGCAAGAAGCCGCGCACCGACGGGGCCGTGGACTACGGCGGCGCGCGCTGGGTCCCGGCCGCCCCGGCGAACTGGCGGCAGGCCGACCGCCCGGACGACTACACCATCGACCGGGTCGTCATCCACGTCGTCCAGGGCGGCTACACGGACGCCCTGCGGGTCTTCCAGAGCCCGCTGCACGGCGCGGCGGCGCACTACGTGGTGCGCAAGGACGGCGCGGTGGCGCAGACGGTCCGCGAGCTGGACGTGGCGTACCACGCGGGCAACCGCGCGTACAACGAGCGCAGCATCGGCATCGAGCACGAGGGCTTCGTGGACCGCCCGGCCTCCTTCACGGCCGCCATGTACGCATCATCGGCGCGGCTGACCGCCGGGATCTGCCGCCGCTACGGCTTCCCCGCCGACCGGCAGCACATCGTGGGCCATGTGGAGGTACCGGGCACCGATCACACCGATCCCGGACCACACTGGAACTGGAAGCTGTACCTGGACCTGGTGCGCGCCGAGCTGCGCCGGCCGGCCCCCACGCCGGGGGCGTGACGCGGGCCGCCGGGGCGTCCGGGCGCCACGCGGCGCCCCTCGTGGAACGGACCCCTCATGGCGTACGACAGAGCCCCGGTCACCCGGCCGACCGGCCGGAACACAGCCACCGGGCGGCGGCCCGGCCTCGCCGAGGACCGCGTCTTCGGCCGTGTCCAGCTGGACCTGGTCGGTGACGCCGGCCTGCTCACGGTGCGGGGCGACCGGGTGGCGACGGCCGAGCTGCGGCGCGCGCCGGGCGCACCGGCCGCCGCGCACGTGCCGGTCGGCACCCGCGCGGGCGCGTACCTCCATCTGTCCGTCGACGGCCGTCCCGCGCACCTCACCCCTGCCAAGGGGCGGCTGACCCGGCGCTCCCACCGGGTGGAGGTGATCTACGGCGGCGCCGTCTACCGGCTCCTCCCGGACTCGCCCAACGGAAGCCGGCTGGTCAAGGAGGGCCGCCGGATCGCGGACTTCTCCTCGGACGGCACCGGCCACGTCTGGGCCGACTGGCATCCGGACGTGGCACCGCCGCTGCGGGAGGACGCCGCGATCGGCTACACCCTCGCCGCGGCCTTCGGCACCGGCGCCGAGCCGACCTGGCGGCTGCTGCTCCAGGCCGCGCTCGACCTGATCTGACGGGCCCGAGGTCCGGACCTCGGCCCGCAAACCCGGCCCTCAGCTCAGCCCGGCGCTCCGCGCCCGTTCCACCACCGGACCGATCGCCTCCGCCACCGCCGCCACGTCCGCCTCGGTGGTCGTGTGGCCGAGGGAGAAGCGCAGCGTGCCGCGCGCGAGGTCGGCGTCCATGCCCGCGGCGAGCAGGACGTGGCTGGGCTGGGCGACACCCGCGGTGCAGGCGGAGCCGGTGGAGCAGGCGATGCCCTGGGCGTCCAGGAGGAGGAGCAGGGAGTCGCCCTCGCAGCCGGGGAAGGAGAAGTGCGCGTTGGCGGGGAGGCGGCCCGCCGGGTCGGGGTCGCCGCCGAGGACGGCGTCCGGGGCGGCGGCCCGTACGGCCTTGACCAGGTCGTCGCGCAGGGCGCCGATGTCGCGGGCGAACTCCTCGCGGTGCTCGACGGCGTACCGCGCGGCGGCGGCGAACGCGGCGATGCCGGGGGTGTCCAGCGTGCCGGAGCGCACCTGCCGCTCCTGGCCGCCGCCGTGCAGGACGGGTACGGGCGCGTACTCGCGGCGCAGCAGCAGCGCGCCGACGCCGTACGGTCCGCCGATCTTGTGCGCGGAGACGGTCATCGCGGCCAGGCCGGAGGCCGCGAAGTCGACCTCCAGCTGCCCGAACGCCTGGACCGCGTCGGCGTGCAGCGGAATGCCGAACTCCGCCGCGACTTCGGCCAGTTCCCGGACCGGCATGACCGTGCCGATCTCGTTGTTGGCCCACATGACGGTGGCCAGCGCGACGTCGTCGGGATTGCGGGCGACCGCCGCGCGGAAGGCGTCGGCGTGCACCCGTCCGTACCCGTCGACGGGCAGCCACTCGACCCGCGCGCCCTCGTGCTCGGCGAGCCACTCCACGGCGTCCAGGACGGCGTGGTGCTCGACGGGGCTGGCGAGGACGCGGGTACGGGCCGGGTCGGCGTCCCGGCGGGCCCAGTACAGGCCCTTGACCGCGAGGTTGTCGGCTTCGGTGCCGCCCGCGGTGAGGACCACCTCACTGGGGCGCGCGCCGAGCGCGGAGGCGAGGGATTCCCGCGCCTCCTCGACGGTGCGCCGGGCCCGCCGGCCGGCGGCGTGCAACGAGGACGCGTTGCCGGTGACGGTCAGCTGGGCGGTCATCGCCTGCACCGCCTCCGGGAGCATCGGGGTGGTGGCGGCGTGGTCGAGGTAAACCATGGTGCGAACGATTCTACGAGCAGGCGCGGGGGCGCATGCCGGGCGCGTGGGGGCTCGGCCGCACTCCCCGGCTTTCGGCGTCCGTCGCCTCCGCCCCGCACACCCCTCGACACCCCTCGACACCCCAGTAAGGAGTGTCTACGCTTACGGTCATGACACAGTGGCTTCTGGACCGTACGTACCGCAGTACCTCCGGCGAAGTGCGCTGGACCACGCTCGGCGAGGACGGGGCACCGCCCCTGGTCCTGCTGCACGGGACACCGTTCTCCTCCTACGTCTGGCGGGGTGTCGCACGGGCGCTGTCCGAACGGTTCCAGGTGTACGTCTGGGATCTGCCGGGCTACGGAGCGTCCGAGAAAGCCGCAGGCCAGGACGTGTCCCTGCCCCGGCAGGCGGAGGTGTTCACGGAACTGCTCACCCACTGGGGGCGCACCGACCGGGAACCCATCGTCGTCGCCCACGACTTCGGCGGCTACGTGGCCCTGCGGGCCCACCTGGTGCACGGCGCGCGCTACCGGCGCCTCGCGCTCGTCGGCCCGACCACCCTGCCCGGCTGGGGCTCCCCCACGTACCGCCTGCTCGGCGAGCACCCCGATGTCTTCGCGCAGCTGCCTCCCGCCCTGCACCGGGCGCTGGTGACGGAGTACATCTCGTCGGCGAGCAGCCCCGGCATGCACCCGGCCGTCCTGGAGCAGCTCGTCGAACCGTGGTGCACGGAGCAGGGACAGCCCGCCTTCTACCGGCAGATCGAGCAGAACGGGCTGGACGCCACCGCGGACCTCACGCAGGAGGAGTACCGCAAGGTCTCGGTGCCGACGCTGGTCGCCTGGGGTGCGCAGGACGCGTGGAACCCCGCCACGCTGGCCCACGACCTCGCGGCGATGATCCCCGGCGCCCGCCTGCGTCTCGTCGACGGGGCCGGGCACCTCGTGCAGGAGGACGCGCCCGCGGAACTGACGGCGCTGCTCACGGCGTTCACGGCGTAGGACCGCGTACCCCTACGCCCCGCCCGGCTCCAGCGGCGGCCGCAACCGCGGTCCGTCCAGGCCGGTCACGTTCAGCGTCTCGTACAGGCTGAGCGCTTCGCTCCAGCGCTCCTGGGCCCGGGCCTGCTGGCCCTGGGCCTCCAGCGCGTGCGCCAGCAGGCTCAGCCCGTCGGCCGCCCGCCGTCCGCCGTCCGCCACCGCGAACAGGCGTACCGCCTCCTCCGCCGCCCGTACGGCGCCGTCCGCCCAGTCGGTGGCCAGACAGGACTCGGCGGTACGCAGCTGGGCCAGGCCCGCCCAGAGCCGCTGCCCGGCCTCGTTCAGGAGGGGCAGCGCCTCCTGGAGAGCGGCCAGCGCCTCCTCGTGGCGGCCCGCCTCGGCCTGGGCGACGGCGAGGAAGTACAGCCCCGTACCGAGGCGCTGTCCCTGGCCCGCGGCCCGGTAGATGTCCACGCCCTGCCGGGCGAGCCCGACGCCCTGCTCCGCCTTCCGGTCGCGGACGCACAGCCGGGAGCGCTCCACCAGTACGGCGGCCTCGCCCAGCCGGTCGCCCTGCACCTGGCAGTGGCTCCTGGCCAGCGTGAAGTGCTGCTCGGCGTCGGGCCGCTGGAGCGCGACCGCGGTGCTGCCGCGTACCAGCGGTGCCCGGCCGCTGGTCACCGGGTCGCCCGCGTCGAGGCCCAGCCGGTATGCGCGGCGGGCCTCGTCCTCCGCGTCGGCGAACCGGTCGGCCGCCAGGCAGGCGCGGGCGCGGGCCAGCCGGGCCCGCGCCTCCGCGCGCTTGTTGTCGCGTCCGGTGCCGGCCCGGGCGATCACCGCCACCGCGGCCTGCTCGTACCGGCCCGTGAAGAGCCCGGTGCCCAGCAGCGGTTCGAGGAGCAGCAGGGTGTCGGCGCACCGGGCGACGTAGGAGCCGGACCGCAGTCCCGCCGTCTGCCGGACGACGGCCAGCGCTCCGGTCCCGTCCGCCGCCCACCATTCCGACGCCGCCCTGCGGTCCGCGAGCGGGAGGGCCGTCACGGGTTCCGCGGGAGCGGCGCTCCGGTCGAGCAGCAGAGCGCCGGGCGCGTCCAGGCCGTACGCCCGGTGGGCGGTGACGAGGTACCAGTCGAGCAGCCGGGACAGCGCGGCGTCGCGGTCCTCCTGCGCGGTGTGGCGGGTCAGCTCCTCGTACGCGAGCGGGGCGAGCGCCTCACGGTGCCGGTAGCGGCCGGGGGCCGGGGTCTTGAGCAGGCCGGTGCGCACCAGGGTCTCCAGGTGCGCCTGGGCGACGGCGGGTTCGGTGCCGGTCAGGGCGGCCACGGCGGCGGCCGGCAGGTCGGGGCCGTGCGGGAGCGCCAGCAGCCGGAAGGCGGCGAGCGCCGGCGGGGCGAGGTCGTGGGTGAGGCGCAGCGCGGTGTTGTTGATCATGACTTCGGCCGCCGTACGGTCCGCCGGACCGTCCAGCATCAGTTCCGCCGCCACCGCCTCGACCGCGGCCTCCGAACAGCCGCACGCTTCGAGCGCCGCGCGGGCCACCGCGCGGCGGGCCGCGACCCGTTCCTCGCCCACCCGCAGCGCGAGGAGTTCCAGCGCGTCGCTGGTGCTCAGGGACTCCAGGTGGAGGGAGAGGACACCGGTCAGGCCGGCCGGCGGCCGGTCGCGGCCGACGACCAGCGCGGCGCCCGTGGCATCCGGGAGCAGGGGCAGCAAGGGCCCGATCGCGCGCACCTCGTCCAGGACGACGACGAGGCGCAGCGCGCCGATCGCCGACCGGTAGAACGCCACCCGCTCCGCGCCGTCGGCGGGGATCTCCTCGTCCTGGTAGCCGAGTTGGCGCAGCAGTACGGCGGCCAGGCGCGGTACCGCGGCTTCCGGATCGCCGTCCGCCGGCATGATCGCGTACAGCCGCCCGTCCGGGAACCGGTCCTGCACGGCGTCGGCCACCCGCGCCGCCAGGCTCGTCTTGCCGACGCCCGCACCCCCGGAGATGACGCCGACGTTGCGTACCGTGGGCCGCTGCCGCGTCAGGTGATCTGCCAGCCGTCCCAGCTCGGCCGTCCGGCCGCCGCCCGCGCGGTCCTGCCGGGGCCCGTACCGGCCGGCCCGCAGCAGGCTGCGCAGCCCCGGGGAGACCGGCTCGTCGTGGGCCAGGGCGCGCGCGAGGAGTTCGCGGGTGCGCTCGCGGGCCGGGTCCAGGTACAGCAGCCAGGTCAGCGCCTCTTCCGCGGCGGCGTGCCGGCCCAGGCGCAGTTCCAGTTCGGTGCGGTCCTCGACCAGGGTGCGCCGCCGGTCGGCCAGCCGCCGGGACTCCGCACGCAGGTACGGCCCCGGCAGGCCCGTCAGGGGCTGACCGCCCCGCCACAGGGCGACGGCCGCGTCCAGCAGGTCCCTGGCGCTGTCCCAGTCCTGGGCCGCGCGGGCGTCGCGGGCCACGGCGACCAGGTCGTCGGCCCGGCGCAGGTCCACGTCGAGGTCGGTCCTGGCGGTCCGGCGCAGCGCGTAGCCGCCGTCCTCGGCGACCAGGACGTCCGCGTCCGGCCCGAGGGCCTTGCGCAGCCGGGAGGCGTAGGTGCGCAGGGCGGCGTGCGCGGCGTTCGGCGGGTCGTCGCCCCACAGGGCGTCGATCAGGTCGTCCTCGGAGATGACGCGGCCCGCGCGCAGGACCAGTACGGCGAGGAGCGCGCGCTGCTGCGGTGAGCCGGTGGCCAGGTCCACCCCGTCGCGCAGCATGCGCACCGGCCCGAGCACGGTGATGCGCAGCGGTTCGCGCGGGGGCCGCGGGGCGGAGTCGGTCCGTCCCGTGCGGCCCTGGTCGCGGGCGAGCGCCAGCAGTTCGCGCAGGCGGGGGCGGGACGGGGAGCGGGCGAGCAGTTCGGACAGCTCGGTCTGGGCCTCGTCGTACCGGCCGAGCCACAGGTCGCACTCGATGCGGTCCTCGGCCAGGGTGTGCCGCCACTCGGTCAGCCGGAGCCGCTCGGACTGCGCGTACGGGCCGGGCAGTCCGGCCAGCGGCTCGCCGCGCCACAGGCCGAGGGCCGCGTCGAGCAGCATGCGGGCGCGCTCCCACTCCCCCGCGTCCCGGGCGGCGCGGGCGGCGCGTTCGTACCCCTCGGCACGTTCCAGGTCCATGTCTATGTCGGTCCCGGCGTCCGCGCGCAGAGCGTAGCCGACACGCTCGCGGACCAGGACGTGCTCGTCCTCGCCGAGGGCCTTGCGCAGCCGCGCGATGCTGTGGTCCAGCATCGAACGGGCGCTGCGCGGCGGGTCGCCGCCCCAGAGCGCGTTGAGCAGCTCGGCCTCGGAGGCGACGCCTTCGTGGCGCAGCAGGAGGGCCGCGAGCAGGGCCCGGTCCAGGCGGGAGGCGATGTCGATCCGCTGGTCGCCGCGCCACAGCCCGACCGGCCCGAGCACGGTGAAGCGCAGCGGCTCGCGCAGTTCCTCGGCGGGCAGTACGGGGGCGGGCCGGGCGCCCGACGGGTACGCGGCGGGCTCCGGCTCCGCACCGGAGGGCTCTTCGGCGGGCGGACCGTCTTCGGCGGGCAGCGTGTCCCCGGCGGCGGGCTCCTCACCCCCCGCCACGAAGGCGGCGTCGGCGAACGTGCCCACCTCGGCTGTTCCGCCACGGCTGTCCGGGAGCCCGTCCTCGGCCCCCGGAGCCGTACCGCCTGCCTCCGGCACCCCCGGCACACTGCCGCCCAGCCGCTCCAGCACCGGGCTGGCGAGCACCGCGAACGCCTGCGCCGACTCCTGGAGCCGCATCTCCCCGGTGTCGTCGGCGACCAGGGCCGGGAAGTCGGGCAGCCGGCCCATGTACGGCTCCAGGGCACGCCCGACCGCCTCCACGACGGCCAGCGACTGCTGGGTACCGAGACCGCTGAAGAGGAGTTCGCGCACGCCGGGCCGGAAGTCGTAGACGGGCTGGCCGGAGCCGGTGCCCAGCGGCCCGCCGAACCCGCCGAGGGACCGCGCCCCGCGCGGGGCGGCGACGCGTTCCAGCAGGCCGCCGAGGAGGATCTCGGCGACCTGGGTGGGTCCGGCGTCGCTCATCGTGGCGGCGCGCACCAGCTGCATCAGGGGGACGGTGAGCGGGTTGATGGCGGAGAGGCGTACGGCCAGGCGGTACGACTCGGGCGAGAACGCGCCGCGGAAGTGCGCGACCAGGTCCTCGGCGGAGCCGGCGGGCCGTGGCGGGTCCTGCTCCGGTTCCTCGCCCAGCAGCACCGTGTCGATCAGGTGCGGGACGCCGGGACGGGTCAGCAGCGCGGCCCACTGCCCGAGCCCGCCGGGGGTCAGCGGGACGACGGGCAGCGCCACCGTGCCCGGCTCCTCGGCCTCGGGGTCCGGCTCGCCCGTCAGCGGGTCGAGCACACTGGTCCGGTCGGCGCCGGCGAACTCCACCGGGGAGGTCAGCAGCCGGGGCTGGGCGTCCAGCGCGGTGCCCCGCCACAGCCGCCGCGGCAGCGGGTGCAGCACCGCCACCGGCCCGTAACGGCCCCAGCGGCGTACGGCACGCGCCGCGTCCGGAGTCCGCCATCCCGGGCTCGTGCCGTCGGTGAGGACGAAGGTCAGGGTGGGGCCCGCGGCCCACGGCAGCCGGCCCAGGACGGCCATGTCCCGCGGGTCGAAGGCACACACCCGCACGCTGCGGAAGATGCCGCCCCGGTCCAGCACCGACCGCAGCTCACCGGCCAGTTGACTCCACACCTGCATCGAGGGCGCCTCGTCCACCAGCAGCACGGCGGACCAGCGGCGTTCCTGGTCGGGCCGCGAGACGACGTCGAACAGCGCGGTCTCGGCGGCGAGCCGGACGGTGGCCTCCACGTCGGTCACGCGGCGGTGCGGGTGCGGCTCGAACCTGCGCAGCGGGCGCAGGGCCCGGGACAGGTGCTGGGGCCTGGCGAGCGCGCGGCGCCCGGGCGCGCGGGCGGGCCGGGCCCGGCGGCTGAGCGCGCTGCCGCCCTCGCTGCCCATCGCGTACAGGGAACGCTGCGACGGAAGTACGGTCGCGGGGGCGCCGCCGGGCAGGCCGCCGGGCGCACCGTCCGCGCGCGGCCCGTCCGTACCGCCCGCCTCCCCCGGACCACCGCCGGAAGCATCTTCGGGCGCGCCCGCCGGGTCCGCCTGACCGGGCTCGTCCGAGGACGCATCCGGTCCGGTGTCCCGCGCGGACTCCGGTGCGGGCAGCGCGGAGCGGCGCTCGCCCTCGCGCACCGCGCGGGCCAGCCACAGGACGTCCAGCAGTTCGCCCGCGTCGAGGTCGTAGCCCTGGCCCGCGAGGAGCTGCCGCAGCCGGTCGATCATGGCGACATGGGTTCGTCCAGGCGGTGCATGACCGCGGCGAGCAGCTCGTCCTTGGTCAGGTCGGCACCGGTGATCCGCAGGTGGACGGCGGCCAGCAGCTGGTCGGTGGCGAGCGTCTCGGTCTTGGAGCGCTGGAGGAAGCCGTCGATGAGGTCCTCGGCCTCGGTGAGCGCCTGCGGCCCCAGGTTGTGGGCGACGATCTGGCGCAGCCGCTCGGGGGTCGGGTCGGGCAGGTCCAGACGGACGCAGCGGCGCAGGAAGGCGGGCGGGAACTCCCGTTCGCCGTTGCTCGTCATCACCACGACCGGGAAGTGCGCGCAGGACACCACGCCGCGGTGCACCCGTACCCGCTCCCGGCTGCCGTCGGTCAGTACGTGCACGTCCTGGTGCTGCTCGGACAGCCGCGCCAGCTCCGGGATCTCGAACTCGCCCTCCTCCAGCACCACCAGCAGGTCGTTGGGCAGGTCGATGTCGGACTTGTCCAGCTCGTCGACGAGCAGCACCCGGGGCCGGTCGGTGGCGGCCAGCGCCGTACCGAGCGGGCCCAGCCGCAGGTAGTGGCCGATGTCGGTGGTGAAGGAGCCGCGGTGGTCCTTGAGCCGGCGCGGCGCCGTACGGGCCGCCTCCCGCTCGCGGCGCAGCGACGCCTCGCGCAGCCGGCCCACCGCGTCGTAGCGGTAGAGCGCGTCGGCGAGGGTGGAGCGGGAGTTGACGGACCAGCGCAGGACGTCGCCGAGTCCCAGCTCGGCGGCGACGGCGCGGGCCAGCGAGCTCTTGCCCGTGCCCGGGCGGCCGGTGACCAGCAGCGGGCGGTGCAGGTGCAGGGCGGCGTTGACGACGGACACCTCGTTGCGGTCCATCAGGTACGGCGCGGGCGCCTCGGCCCGCCTGCGGGCGGCGGCGAAGTAGCGCCACGGGGGCGCCGCCGGCAGCGGCGCGGGACCGCGGAACACCCACCAGCCCTCGGGCTCCGGCCCGGCTTCCGGGCCGTGGTCGGGTGTGCTCTGTCGGGCCACGGGTCGTTCTCCTTCGTCCTTGCTCAGCTGCTGCGTCACGTCTGGGTCACCGGTGGGTCATGGTTGGGTCAGTACCCAGGCGTCCGGGGCCAGTTGCGGTGGCCGGTGGTCGGGCGCGTCGTACATCAGGGAGAGCTGGCGTCCCCGGTGGCCGGTGGACGCGGCCTCGGCGACCGCCTTGGCCCGCTCCAGCCGTACGGTCTCGGGGAGCTGGGTGTGGTGCCCGCCCTCGACCAGTTCGAGCAGGCCCGCCGCGACGCTCTCGCCGTGCTCCTCGCGGTGCCACAGGACCGTGTGGACGCCCGCCTGGACGCACTGGCGCAGCAGCGCCCCGTGGTGCCGGGGCTCGCAGCAGACGATCACCGTGCCCACCTCGGGCTGCAGTTCCAGGCGGGCGCGGGCCACCTTGCGGTCGGTGCTGCCGTGGTCCAGGACGAGGCTGCGGGCGGTGTCCAGGGCGGCGGTGCGCCGTTTCCACCCGGCGTAGCTCTCCCGCGAACGCCGGGCGGTGCGGATCACCACCCGGCGGGTGAACCCCAGTCCGAAGGGGCCGTCCTCGTCGCTGTCGAAGGACTCCCAGCGGTCCACCGGCAGCCCGAGCCAGGCGGCGGGCAGGAAGAACTCGACGAGGGCGGGTTCGGGGTCCTCGCGGATCTCCTCGACCAGCACCCGGTGGATGTCGTCCACGACCTGTTCGCTGGTCACCTCGGTGTCCCGGGCGAGGACGAGGTGGTGCGGGGCGTCGCCGCCGCTCCACGCCCAGACCTGGTACGTGTAGTGCCGCCCGGTGGCGGTGGGCAGCAGCTCCACCTGGACGCGCGGCACCTCCGACAGCCGCGCGCCGCTCTCGGTCCCGTACCGGGACGGGCGGCTGCCGTTCGCCGAGGGGGCGGGGCCCACCGGAGCCGGGTCCGCCGGACCCGCCTCCACCGGTGCCGTGCCCAGCGGCGCCATGCCCACCGCGGCGCTCCCGACGCCCGCCCAGCCGGCGGGCGGCCGCGTGTCGTGGTGAGCCGCGTTACGGGCGGCGTGGTGGTCCGTGGGATGCGATGACCGGCGGGTGTGGTGTTCCGCCGCGGCCCGTGCCCGTTCCGCGCGGTAGCCCCGTACATCGGCCGTGTACTGGCGTACGGCGGCCACGTCGACGCCCAGCCGCAGGGCGGTCCGCTCCGTCCAGGCCGCCAGGTCCTCGGCCGGGTACGCGCCCGCCTCGCTCTCGTCGACCCCGATCCGCACCACGCCCTGCAGCAGCGGCGGCATGGGCTGCGCGCCCTGGGCCTCGAAGCCCTCCAGGACGTCGAGGGTGTCGGCCAGCCCGGTGACCGCGGGCAGTTCGATGGCGTGCGGCAGGACGTCGGCGAGCAGCTGGCGCGGGTCCGTACGGCCGCAGTGCGCCAGCAGGCCGTTCAGGTCGCGCTGCTGCTTGCGGGTCAGGGACTCGCCGGGGCTGACGGCGCGGGCGACCCTGCGCAGCCGCTCCCACTGCGGCCCGCTGCCCGCCGGCATCATCTCCCGTACGGCCTGGAGGAGTTCGGGCACGCCGCGCCGGACGCCCACGGCCAGGCCGACCAGCCGGTCGAGGTCGGCGCCGGGGCCCAGGGACGGCCGCAGCAGCCGGGAGGCGAGCAGCTCCTCGCAGCCGCGGACCGCGTCCGGGGTGGTCAGAATCGTCTCCAGGACGGCCAGCAGCTGCTGGACGCCGCGCCGGGCGGTGGGCACCAGGGGCGGCGGCAGCTCGGGCAGCTCGGCCTCGATCGCCGGGACGCTGATCGCGTAGAGGGTGGCGGCGGCCTGGGGCTGCCGGGCGCCGGCCGGGGTCTGGAGATCGGCCACCACGAGTCCGACGACGGCCTGCCGGTCGCGGTCCCACAGCGGTCCGCCGCTGAACCCTTCCCTGACCTCGGTGCCGCCGACCACGTCCAGCGCCACCCAGGGCGGCGCGGAGACCCGGGGCACCGCGCGCACGGTGGGCAGCGGATGGCCGCTGGCCCACAGGGCGATGACCTCGTTGCCGTAGGCGTGCGGGAGGAAGGGGGCGGGCTCGGCCCCGGCGGGCGCGGGGCCCGGCAGGCGGAGCACGGCCAGGTCGCCGTGGTGGAGGTGCGCGCCGGGCGGTACGGGTCCGCTGCCGGCCGCCGCCGTCGCGCGCGGCGGGCTCCACAGGGCGGGCTCCACCCGGGCGGTCAGGTCCCGGTCGGGCGCGACGTGCGGCAGCCGGACGCGGACCGCCTGGCCCGGGCCGGGCGGCGTCTGGTCGTAACGGTTCCGGCCCAGCGCGCTGTTGACGACGTGCGCGCAGGTGAGCACGGCGTCGTCGGCGAGCAGGACGCCGGCGCCCACGGCCCTTCCGGTGTCGCGTACCGAGACGAAGGAGCGGAACAGCGGCTGATCCACGCCGGACACCACCATGCCGTCCTCAGGTCGTGCTGCCGCTGCCGAGGTTCCAGGTGGCGGAGACCTTGAAGCTGGCCTCGCCCTGGCCGGAGAAGACCCCCAGACTCAGGTCCGAGCCGAGGGTGACGCCGAACTCCACCGTGACCTCGTCCGGCCGGTGGTCGCCGGCGGCGAGCGAACGGTGGATGCTGCCCAGGACGGCGCCCAGCGGCCGCAGGGCGCCCTCCAGCGTCTCGCCGCCCCGGGTCAGCGCCCGGGCGACCCGTCCGTCCACGCTGACCGGGCGGGAGTGGCCGAAGCCGTCCGGCAGCTCCAGTCCGGCGTCGTCACCCTCCTCGGGCTTCTCGGGCTCCGCGGGCCGCGCCGCGCCGTTCGTACCGTGGGCACCGGCCGGGGCCAAGTGCAGCCAGACGACCGTCTTTTCACCGGTGCCTTCGTCGATGCTCAGTGCCATGTCCCCCATGTGATCAGTCTGGCACGTCACCGGGGCCGCCGCGCCCCCTTTGGAAGAGCGGTTCAGGCCAGGGTGGAGGCGGACCTGGGAGCGCGGGCGAGTTGGCGGGACTGGGCGACGAGTCGGTCCGCGCTGTCCCAGACCTCCGCGTCCTCCTCCAGGAAGCCGCCCGCCAGGTTGCGCGTGGTGATGGCGACGCGCAGCGGGCCGGGGGCCGGGCGGCGGCGGATGTGGGTGGTCAGCTCGACGGTGGGGACCCAGCCGGTCAGGCCGATCTCGAAGGCGGTGGGCGGCAGCGCGTCGACCGTCAGCAGCAGCGACAGCGGGTCGGGGTCGCGGCCGTCGGCGAGGCCGAACCAGCCGCGCATCTCGCCGTTGCCGGAGGGCGCGCCGACGGCCCAGCCGCAGGTGGCCGGATCCAGCCGGATGGTGAGGCGGTCGGCGATGGCGGTGCTGCCGGGGACGGCGGGCTGCCCTCCAGGCGCGTTCTCGGTGCCCAGGCAGTGTTCGTACGGGGGGATGGCGGGCGGCTTGGCGGTGGTCCGTACGTCGTCGGTGAGGGTGTCGAGGTCGCCGTACGCGGCGAGCACCCGCAGCCGCTCGACCTCGCTGCCGTCCTCCTCGAACTGGACGAGGGTGGCGGTACCGGTGGACATGGTGCGGCCGGTGCGGACGACCTCGGTACGGATGACGGCGGGGCCGGGGACCGAGGCGGTCAGGTAGTGCGCGGTGACCGAGAAGGGGTCCGGGTGCGGCAGGGCGTCGCCGAGGGCGCGGCCCATCAGGGCGAGCAGGTAGCCGCCGTTGACCGCGTGGATGATCGTCCAGCCTGCGGAGAGGTCCGCCTCGTAGTGGCCGGGGGCCCGGCGGACGACCGCCGTGTCACGGTCGAATTCGCTGTTACCTATGGTCACCTGTGCCATGCGCGGCACGCTACACGGATTTGTTACTGACCGGTAGACCCTTTTTCCTTCAACCGCTCACGGGCCGCGCCCCTGGTCATGTCCGGCCCGCGCGCCGCACCCCGGCGGCCTGAGATCATGGGCCCATGCTTCACGTGCTCTACCTGGTCGGCATCTCGGCCTTCGCCGCGAGCGGGGTGCTGGCCGCGTACCGCGCCAACATGGACCCGTTCGGCGGCCTGGTGCTCGCCTTCGCCGCCGCCACCTCCGGCGGCACCCTGCGCAGCCTGATCCTCGACGACCATCCGCTGTACTGGACCCACGACTGGGTCCTGCTCACGCTGATCGTCTGCGTCAGCGTCGGCACCATCATCTATCTGCGGTACTGGCAGCTGCCCCGCAAGTCGCTGCTGGTCGTCGACGCGGTCGGGCTCTCCGTCGTCACCGTCATCGCCGCCCGCGCCGCCATCGCGGCGGGCGCGACGCCGCTGGCCGTGATCATCCTCGCGGTGATGAGCGGCGTGGCGGGCGAGGTGATCCGCGACGTGCTGTGCGGCGAGTTCCCCCCGCTGCTGCTGCGCGAGGACGTCTACGCCATCGCGGCGCTCGCCGGCGCCGCCTCCTACCTGGGCCTGCACCACCTCCAGGTGCGCGCCGACATCGCCGCCGTGGTCTGCGCCGGACTGGTCTTCGCGCTCCGGATGGCGGCGGTCTACTTCGGCTTCCACCTGCCGCGCCCGCAGCAGCTCAAGCCGCGGAATTAGGGCGGGCCCGGCTGGCGCGCGGGCCCCCGCGGGCACCGTCCCGGCCAGCGCCCGGGCCGGCTGCTTCCTCCGGCACCACGATGAACGCCGTGCCCCCGGTCAGGTCGATACGGGAGCAGGGCGGTGCGCCGTCGCTCTCGTCGTCCCGCCGCAGCAGCTCCACCCGCCGCTGCTCCAGCTCCGCCGCCTTGTTCCCGTTCACCACCGCCGTGAATTCGTCGAAGGCGATGCTCGACAGCGAAGGCCCCGAGCGCCTGCGCAGCCACGGCAGCACGCCCAGCCCGGTGAGCCACCGCCATGCGCTCTCCACCAGGGCGGACAGGGCCAGCAGACACGCGAAGGCCGGAAACGACAGGAGCCAGACCGTCACGGGCGGCCCCCCGCCGTCCGCACCGCAGTCGCACGCGTTCCGCTGATCTTCATGGGGACCACTGTTCCGGGTCCGCGGCACACGGGGATCGGACCGGAGGACGATCCGCCTCCCCCATACGGCGGAGGCGCCGCGCGGGGGGACATCGACGTAGGCTCCTGCCCATGAGTGCGTTCTTACCGTTCTCGGTCTTGCTCGTGATCCCCGCGGTGTTCCTGGCGGACCGTGTGCTGCTGGCGATGGAAGCCCGGGGCTGGATCTACTGGCGCAAGACCAAGCGTCTGTCGTCCATCGGCGCCGACCTGGTCCAGGAGGCCTCCCCCGGGGCCCAGGCCGTCAAGCGCGCCATGGAACAGGAACGCGTGCGCAAGAACGTCAGGCCGGCGCAGGACCCGCCCGTGCGGGTGGACCTGGACAGCGGAACGGTGCACGTCCGCCGCACCGGGCAGCACCGCTGACCCCGTATTACGCCGCCGGCCGCGGCGCCTCCAGCTCCTGGCTCAGCCACCCGAAGGCCGCCGGATACATCCGCGTCCACGTCCCGTAGTTGTGCCCGCCGGTCGGCAGCACCAGCGTCTTGACCCGGGTCCTGGAGCCTTCGGCGGCGTTCTTGAAGCGCTCGATGTTGGCGGGCGGGCTGATCGGGTCCTGTGCCGAGGTCGCCAGGAACAGCCCCACGTCGGCCTTGGCGTGCCGGACCAGCCACTGCGGGCTGTTGCGCTGCCGCAGCGCCGGATCGGTGAGCACGTCCGGGTCGCCGGTCAGCGGGTCGGGGTCGAAGGCCACACCCGCGCCGAACGTCTTCGGGTACTGCAGCGGCAGCTTGGCCGCGCAGTACCCGCCCGTGGAGAAGCCCAGGAGTCCCCAGTTCTTCGGCCCCGGCGCGGTACGGAAGTGGTGGCGGATCAGGTCCGTGACGTCGGTCGCCATCCAGGTCGCGGTCTTGCGGTGCGGGGTGTCGGAGCAGTCGGTGTCCACGCTGCCGGGGTTGACGACGGGCATGGCGAGGATGAAGGGGTGCGCCGCGTCGCCGTCGACTAGCTGCTGGAGGTCGCCGGGCATACCGCCCTGTTCGAGCCAGGACTGCGGTGAGCCGGGCACGCCGTGCAGCAGCATCACGACCGGGAACCTGGTCTTCCGGTACGCCGGGTCGTCGTACTGCGGCGGTGTCCAGACCATCACCTGGCCGGACAGCTGGGACTTCGCCCCGCGGAAGTACGTGTCCTTGATGCCGTTCGGACCGTCGTTGAACTTGGCGCGCCCGACCGGCGGCCCCGGCATGGCGATCGCGTCCTGCTCGGTGCCGAGCAGGTCGTCCCATGAGGCGTAGAGGCCGTAGCTGTTGTTGATGGCGACCGCGACGACGCAGATCGCGGTGAGCTGGCACAGGCCGATCAGGAGGATTCTGGCCAGCCAGCGCAGGGGATGCGGCCCCCGGACTCTGCCCCACAGCAGCAGCGTGGCGAGGACGGCGAGCACCGTCGCGATCACCAGCACCACGAAGAACGGGGTTCCGGTCAGGCTCATCCGCCTCCCCTTCCGTCGCTCGTACCACTTTCGACGGTACGTGACATGATCCGCCGCGCCGTGCGGGCGGGCCCGCGCGCCGGAAGGTTTCCGCCGCGCGGGCCCGCCGGTGCGCGGTGCGTCAGGGCAGCGCCGGCTTGCCGGTGGTGTGGAGCCAGGTGTGGAAGAGGCCACCGAGCCGCTGGCCGGAGATCTTCTCCGCCAGCGCGATGAACTGCCGGGTGTCCGCGTTGCCGTAGCGGTGCTGCTTCGTCCACGCGGGCAGCAGCTTGAAGAACGCCCGGTCGCCGATCCGCTCGCGCAGCACCTGGAGCGTCATCGCGCCGCGCGTGTAGACCGCCGAGGCGAACATGGTGTCCCGCTGCGGGTCGCCGACCTTCACCTTCCAGAAGTCCGACTCGGCGGGCCGGGCCGCGTGGGCCGCGCGGAAGGCCTCAGCCGCGGTGCGGGTGCCCTTGTGCTCGTCCCACAGCCACTGCGCGTACGAGGCGAAGCCCTCGTTGAGCCAGATGTACTGCCAGTTCCGCGGCGTGACGGAGTCGCCGAACCACTGGTGGGCGACCTCGTGGGCGATGGTCGACTCGCTGCGGACGGCCGAGTAGACCGGCTTGGTCTGGGTCTCCAGGGAGAAGTTCGCCTGCGGCATGTCGTCGACGATCGCGCCGGTCTCCTCGAACGGGTACGGGCCGAAGACCCGCGCGAAGTAGTCGGTGGCGGCGGCGGTGACGCCGTAGACGTCGACGGTCCCGGTGGGCAGCTTCGGGTCGGTGGCGACGTAGATCGGGACGCCGCCGGGGGTGGTGCCCGTACGGACGTCGAACTTCCCGATGGTGGCGGTCGCCAGGTACGTCGCCATCGGCTTGCGCTCCCGCCAGTGGAAGTGCGAGCGCCCGTCCTCGTCGTACCGGTCGACCAGCCGCCCGTTGGAGACGCCGGTCAGGCCCTCGGGCGCGTCGATGCGGATGTCGTACGTGGCCTTGTCGCCGGGGTGGTCGCTGGAGGGGAACCAGGTGGACGCGGCGTTGGGCTCGCAGGCCACGAAGACTCCGTCGTCGGTCTTCATCCAGCCGTAGTCGGAGCCGAAGACGATGGGCCCGCTGAGCGGCAGCGGCACGCCTCCGTAGACGACCTGGACGGTGAATCGTTCGTCCTCTTCCAGGGGCCGCTCGGGCGTGACGGTGATCTCGTCGCCGGAGCGGCTGAACTTCGCGCGTCTGCCGTCCACCTCGATCGAGGTGACCGCCAGCTTCTGGAGGTCGAGGTGGAAGGAGCTGAGGCCCTGGGTGGCGCGCGCGGTCAGTTCCGTACGGCCGTCGAGGCGGCCGGTGGCGGGCTCGTAGCGGACGCCGAGGTCGTAGTGCAGGGCGTCGAAGCCGCCGTTGCCGAGGTTCGGGAAGTACGGGTCGCCGACGCCCGGGGCGCCGGGCGAGGCGGCGGGGGCCGCGGCGATGGAGAAGGCGGCGGCCACCGCGGTGGCCAGCG
Source organism: Streptomyces paromomycinus (assembly GCF_003865155.1). Taxonomy (NCBI): domain Bacteria; kingdom Bacillati; phylum Actinomycetota; class Actinomycetes; order Kitasatosporales; family Streptomycetaceae; genus Streptomyces; species Streptomyces paromomycinus. The sequence continues at coordinate 3,135,032 of NZ_BHZD01000001.1, forward strand.
GGAGCAGACGAGCGGGGCGACGTGCTGAACGGGAGAGTGCCATGAGCCGTCCCTTCGAACACACGGATGCCGTCTGGTGAACAACCGCGCCGACTCTGCACTCTGCTGTCGGTTTTCACTTGGAACTTTGCCAACTTGTCATGCCACGCTGGCCAGTTGGCGTCTCAATCGGACTGCTTTTCCTGCTTTCCGGCCACATAGAGGATCTTGCGGCAGGCATCCTCGTCCGGGATGTCGGTCAGCTTGCGGCCCTCGACCCCGTGCGCCGCGATCAGCCGCAGCCCCCCGGCGGCCAGCTCCCGGCGCACCGTGGCGTCCGAGTGGTGGTGGTAGAGGTGCCGGGAGGACACCCGGCGCCAGGTGTCGTCACCCGGACCCCCCGGACCCGTACGCGCGAAGTAGTCGTGGGTGACGTCCACGACCCCGTCCGGCTCGACCGGTACGGGCCCGCCCCGCCATACGTCGAACCGGCCGTCCCGGTCCACGACCTTGGTCACCGCGTAGTCGCGCCGGAAGCTGCCCAGCGTGGTCATGTCGAAGACGACGATGCCTGCGTCCGCGAGCTGCCGGCCCAGGCCCGCGAAGGCGGTGGCGAGCTGTTCGCCGGCCAGGTAGGCCAGCGGCTCGCCCATGCAGGTGACCACGTCGAAGGAGCCGAGGTCCGGCATGTCCCGCAGGTCGGCGACGAAGAACGGGGTGCCGGCCGCCTCCGGCTTGGCGCGGGCGGCCTCGATCATCTCCGGCGACAGGTCGCAGCCGGTCACCGCGTACCCGAGGCGGTCCCGCAGGGCGAGGGTGCCGCGTCCGGTGCCGCACCCCGCGTCCAGCAGCCGCTTGCCGGCCGGCCCGTACCGCTCGACGAGCTTGCCGTAGAAGGTGACCCAGCGCAGCAGGTACGGGTCCTCGACGATGGTGTCGTAGTCCGCCGCGACCGCCGCGTAGGCGGTCAGTGCGGGGTCGGGGGCCGTGGCGTCGGCGTCGTGGGCTTCCTGCTGCGCGGACAAGGCACTACCTCCAGGGGACCGGCCGGCGGGCGCCGCCGGGGCGCCGCTGAATCTATGGTCGGCAAAACCGGCCGGTCAAGGGCGGCCCCGGACGCGCGGAGGCCGGTACGGAGGCGGCCTTACCGCCCGCTCCGTACCGGCCCGTACGCCTGGGTGTCCGCCGGCTCAGCCGCCGCTCCCCGCGGCGCCCGGGGTGCCCGCGCCGACGCTCTCCGGCACGTTCTCCGGGTGGTGGCAGGCCACCTTGTGGCCGCCGCGCAGCGCCACCAGCGGCGGCTCGGTGGTCGAGCACACCTCGGTCGCCTTCCAGCAGCGGGTACGGAACCGGCAGCCCGAGGGCGGGTTGATCGGCGAGGGCACGTCACCGGTGAGCAGGATGCGGTCGCGCTGGGTGCGCCGCTTGGGGTCGGGCACCGGAACGGCCGACAGCAGCGCCTTGGTGTACGGGTGCATCGGCGTGTCGTACAGCGACTTCCGGTCGGCCAGCTCCACGATCTTGCCGAGGTACATCACCGCGATCCGGTCCGAGACGTGCCGGATGACGGACAGGTCGTGCGCGATGATGACGTAGGTCAGGCCCAGTTCGTCCTGGAGGTCGTCCATCAGGTTGACGACCTGCGCCTGGATCGAGACGTCCAGGGCGGAGACCGGCTCGTCGGCCACCACCAGCTTGGGCTTGAGGGCCAGCGCCCGCGCGATGCCGATGCGCTGCCGCTGGCCGCCGGAGAACTCGTGCGGATAGCGGTTGTAGTGCTCCGGGCTCAGGCCCACCAGCTCCAGCAGCCGCTGCACCTCCTTCTTCACCCCGCCCTCGGGCTCGATGCCCTGGAGGCGGAAGGGGGTGCCGACGATGCCGCCGATGGTGTGCCGCGGGTTCAGCGAGCCGTACGGGTCCTGGAAGATCATCTGTACGTCGCGGCGCATCGGGCGCAACCGCCCCGGCGACAGATGGGTGATGTCCCGGCCCTCGAACTCGATGGAGCCGCCGGTCGGCTCGTCCAGCCGGGTGATCAGCCGGCCCATCGTCGACTTGCCGCAGCCGGATTCGCCGACCACGCCCAGGGTCTCCCCCGGCCGGACGTCGAAGTCGATGCCGTCGACCGCCTGCACCGCGCCCACCTGCCGCTTCAGCAGGCCCTTGGTGATCGGGAAGTACCGCGTCAGGCCGCGCACCTTCAGCAGCGGCGCGGCGTCCGCGCTCCCGTCGGTCCCGTCCGTCGTGCCGGCGGCGACGCCGGTCTCTTCAGTCTCGGTCACAGCTTCGGCGCAATCTCTTCGGTCCAGATACGCTCCCGCTCCTCCTGCGCCAGGTGGCACGCGGCGAAGTGTCCTCCGCCGCCGGCCTCGCGCAGTTCGGGGCGGACCGTGCGGGTGACGTTGTCCTTGGGGAGGTCCGCGTACGGGCAGCGGGGGTTGAAGGCACAGCCGCCGGGGACGTTGATCAGGCTGGGCGGTGATCCCTTGACCGGGATCAGGCGCTCGGTCTGCTCGCGGTCGATGCGCGGCATCGACCCCAGCAGGCCCCAGGTGTACGGGTGCTGCGGCTCGTAGAAGACCTTCTCCGCCGGGCCGCGCTCGACGCAGCGGCCGCCGTACATCACCAGCAGCTGGTCCGCCAGTTCGGCGACCACCCCCAGGTCGTGGGTGATGATGATGACCGCCGAGCCGAACTCCTTCTGGAGGTCGCGGATGAGGTCGAGGATCTGCGCCTGGACCGTCACGTCCAGGGCGGTGGTCGGCTCGTCGGCGATCAGCAGTTCGGGGTTGTTGACCAGCGCCATGGCGATCATCGCGCGCTGGCGCATGCCGCCGGAGAACTGGTGCGGGTGGTCGTCCACCCGCTTGTCGGGCTGCGGGATGCCCACCCGGTCCAGCATCTCGACCGCCCGCTTGCGCGCGGTCTTCTTGTCGACGTCGTGGTGGACCCGGTACGCCTCCACGATCTGGTTGCCGACCGTGTAGTACGGGTGCAGCGCGGACAGCGGATCCTGGAAGATCATCGCCATCTCGCGGCCGCGCAGCCTGCGCACCTCGTCCGGGTCGGCGCCGACCAGCTCCTTGCCGTCCAGCCAGATCTCCCCCGACATGTCCACCTTGGCGCGCTGCTGCCGGGAGGCCCGGTGCAGGCCCATGACGGCGAGCGAGGTGACGGACTTGCCGGAGCCGGACTCGCCGACGATGCCGAGGGTGCGGCCCTTCTCCAGGGTGAAGGAGAGGCCGTCCACGGACTTCACGATGCCGTCGTCGGTGGGGAAGTGCACCTTCAGGTCGCGCACTTCGAGGAAGGCGGTGGGCGCTCCCGAGCCGGCCGCGGCCGGTTCGCCGACGGCGGCGCCCGTCTTCGTCAGGTCCGACGCGGCGGCGGGCGGCCCGGCCGGGGCGGCGTCCGCAGTGGTGTCCGGCGTGGCGGTGTCCGGGCCGGCGGGTCCGGAGCCGACGGGACCGGGGCCGGGGCCGGGGCCGGTGGTGGAGTCTGGGGAGTCGGTCACGAGAGCCTCACCCGCGGGTCGACGGCGGCGTACAGAACGTCCACCACCAGGTTGCAAATGACGATGAAGAACGCGGCGAGCAAGGTGACGCCGAGGATGTTCGGCAGGTCGTTGGCGTTGATCGCCTCGACGGCGAACGCGCCGACCCCCTTGAGGGAGAAGACCTGTTCGGTGATGAGCGCACCGCCGAGCAGCAGGCCCACGTCCATGCCGAACACCGTGATGATGGGGGTGAGCGCGGCACGCAGACCGTGGCGCACCACGACCTTGCGCTCGCCCAGCCCCTTGGCGCGCGCGGTACGGATGTAGTCCTCGCTCAGCGTCTCCAACATGCCCGCTCTGGTCAGGCGTGCATAGAGGGCGGAGTAGAGGAAGGACAGGGTGATCCAGGGGAGCACCAGCGTCTGGGCCCACATGAAGGGGTCCTCGAACAGCGGCACGTAGTCGCTGCGCTCGATGATCGGCCACTGGTAGGTGAACAGGGCCAGCGCCAGCGCGCCGGTGAAGAACATGGGCAGCGACACACCGGCCAGCGCGATGCTCATCGCGACCCGGTCGAAGACCGAGCCGGGGCGCAGCGCGGAGAGCACGCCGGTGGCGACGCCGGAGACCAGCCACATCACGGCCGCGCCGGCGGCCAGCGAGACGGTCACCGGGAGCCGGGTCTGGATCTCCGGCCAGACCTCCAGGTGGGTCTTGAAGGAGTAGCCGAAGCACGGCACGTTGCATGTGGCGGCGTCCGGGCCGAACTTGTAGTCGACCCCGACGAAGATGCCCTTCAGGAAGTCCCAGTACTGTACGAAGACCGGCTTGTCGAAGCCGAGATTCGCCTTCACCGCGGCGAGGTCCGCGGCCGATGGGGCCTTTCCGATGTACTGCGCGGCCAACTGGTCAGCGGTCTGTCCGGCCAGTTTCGGCAGCACGAAGAAGATGCCGAAGGTGACCGCGCTGACGATCAGCAGCAGAATCACAGCGCTGATCAACCTGCGGATGATGTACGCGAACACGGGACTGCGGCGTCGGTGCCGCGGACCGGACCGGCCGGCCCGCGGACACCAATGCCTTCACCTGCCTTCCGGGGCTGCTACTTCTTGACGCCGACGTTGAGGTAGTCGTACTCACCGCTGTAGGCGGAGGTGGACACCAGGTTGGTGGCCTTCGGCGAGCGGTACAGCAGGATCTTGAAGTAGGTCAGCGGGACGATGACCGCCTGCTCCATCGTCTTCTTGTCGATCTCCGCGTAGTCCTTCTCGCGCTGTCCCTTGTCGCTGGTGGCGATGGCCTCGTCGAGCAGCTTGTTGATGGCCGGGTCGTCCAGCTCGGAGAGGTTGGAGTTGCCGGACTTCTGGATCGCCTTGCCGTTGACGATCTGGTTCAGGTAGCCGAAGCCCGTCGGGTAGTCCGAGCCCCACTGCATCATCATCAGACCGATGTTGTTCTTCTTGGTGAACGCCGGCACGCCCGCGTAGTCCGAGAAGTACTTGCCGCTCGGGTACGTCTGGATCTTGGCGTCGATGCCGATCTTCTTCAGCGAGCCGACCACCGAGGTCGCCGCGTCCACCTCGTCCTGCCGGTCGCTGCGGGCGCTGATGGTGGTGCTCACGTTGCCGGCGCCGCACGCCTCCCACTGCTTCTTCGCCTCGGTCAGGTCGAGGTTCTCACCGTTGTACTTCTGCGGGTACTGGTCGAACTTCTGGTACCCGGCGAGGTCGGTGGGCAGCACGGTGGTGGCGACGTCACCGCGGATCGGGCCGCCCTGCGCGGTCTGCACGGCCTTCTTGTCGACCGCGTACTGCACGGCCCGGCGGCACTCGACCTTGTCGAACGGCGCGACTTTGGGGTTGATCGCCACGTACGACAGGCGCTGGCCGAGCGCGTTGTCGGTGTTGGCCTTCTCCTTGGTGCTCGTCAGGAGCTGGGCCTGGGTCTGGGCGTCCACCCCGCGGCCGGCCATGTCGATGTGCGTGTTGCCGGCCTTCAGGTCCTTGTCGATCGTCGACTGGGCGACCTTCATGTTCAGCACGATCTTGTCCGGCAGCTGCTTGCGCAGCGGATCGGTCTTGGCGTCCCAGTGCGGGTTGCGGACGAGGACGACCTTCTTGCCCTCCTCATAGGTGTCGAACTTGTAGCTGCCCGAGGAGGCGATGTTCTTGGTGTAGTCCGCGCCCTTGTCCCTGGCCTTCGGCACCGGGGCCGTCTGCGGGGCGCTGACCAGGTAGTCGAACTCCGCGAACGGCTGCTTGAGGCGGAAGACGATGGTCTGGTCGTCCGGCGTCTCGATGGACTTCAGCCCCTCCGGACTGGAGTCCTTGTACGGGCCCTTGTAGCCGCCCTCGTTGTCCTTGAGGTACGTCTGGAAGTAGTTCGGGCCCAGCGAGAGGACGTCACGCGCGAAGTTGCTGCGCTCCACCGCGTACTTGACGTCCTTCGAGGTGATCGGCTTGCCGTCGTCGTACTTCAGACCCTTGCGGATCTTGTACGTCCAGGTCTTGTTGCCGTCGCTGGACTTGCCCATCGACTCCGCGAGGTCCGGCACCAGCTCGTTGCCCTTGGGGCCCGGTCCCGGCTTGAAGGTGGTGAGCGGACGCGCGTACAGACGGCTGAAGTTCCAGACGTAGGCGTAGTACGTGTTGCCCGGGTCGTAGGACTCGGGGGCGTCGCTCATCGCGTACGTGAGCGTGCCGCCCTTCTCGTCCGAGGCGTTGACGATGCCCTTGGTGGCGGCGTTCGCCTCGGCCGAGCCGCTGCTCGAACTCTTGCCGCTGCAGCCGGACAGCAACAGGCCCGCACTGGTGAGGGCCGCGATCGTTGCGACCGGGACTGACCTTCGCATAATGGTCGGTTTCCCCTTCGTTGGTCGGAAACTTGGGTGGGTGCTGCCGGACGTACGGCGCCCGGGCGGGGTCAGCGGCTGCTGCGCGGGTCCAGCGCGTCCCTGAGGCCGTCGCCCAGGAGGTTGAACGCCAGCACGGTGACGAAGATCGCGAGGCCGGGGACGAGCATGTACTGCGGGTCCACCTCGTAGAACTTGACCGCCTGGTTGAGCATCCCGCCCCAGGACGCCTGGGGCGGCTGGATACCGACGCCCAGGAAGCTCAGCGCGGCCTCGAAGAGGATGTTGGAGGGGATCAGCAGCGTCGAGTAGACGATGATCGGGCCCACCAGGTTGGGCAGCAGCTCCCTGAAGAGGATGAACGGACCGCGGGCACCCATGCCGCGCGCGGCGTCCACGAACTCCCGCTCGCGCAGCGAGAGCGTCTGGGCCCGCACGATCCGGCCCATGTACGGCCAGTTGAAGAAACCGATCACGAAGATCAGGACCGAGATGTGCAGCGGCAGCCCTTCGAGCCCGAAGGCGCCGCCCTGGAGCGAGGCCGAGATGGCGATGGCGAACAGCAGCAGCGGGAACGCCAGGAAGACGTCCATCAGCCGGCTGATCAGCGCGTCCACCCGGCCCCGGTAGAAGCCGGCCACCACGCCGAGCACGGTGCCGATGGCCACCGACAGCAGCGTCGCGCCGAACGCCACGATCAGCGAGACCCAGGAGCCCTCCAGCACCCGCGCGAGCAGGTCACGGCCGAACTTCGGGTCCACGCCGAGCGGGTGGTCCAGGCTCATGCCGCCGAAGTCGCCCTTGGGCAGCGTGGTGTTGGGGTCGATGAGGTCCTGGTTCGGGCTGTTGGGGTCCAGTCCCAGCCAGGACTGGATCGGCCGGGACAGCGCCGCGATCACGATGAGCAGGATGACAACGATGGCACCCGCTACCGCGACCTTGTCGCGCCGGAAGCGCAGCCAGGCGATCTGGCCGAGCGAGCGCCCCTCGATCTGCTTGCTCTCGACGCCTTCCAGCACCGCTTCCGGCTGCGCTTCGGCAGCCGCCCCGGTGGTCTCGATCGGTGCGGTCACGGTGCCTTTGACCCCTCTCGGCCGGCGCCGCCGGCCCTTGCGCGCCGCGGTCGGCGGCCTGGTTCACATCACTGGTGCGAGTGGTACTTCTGGTGCGAGTGGTGCCCTGGTGCGGGAAATGCCCTGGTGCGAGTGGTGCTGCTGGTGCAACGGGGGAGAACTCTGGAACAGCTGGAGCAACTGATGCGTGTACTGCTGGCAATGCGGGTACAGGTGTTGCGAGTACAGGTGTTGCAGGTCTTGCGGATGTTGCAGGCGAAGCAGAAGTCGCGGAACGTCACGCGACGACGAGCGGTGCATCTCGTACACAGGGCCGAAACCCTCTGCTGCGGGAGTCTTCATCCGAGTTGCGATCACTCACCAGCCCTGGCCGGGAATGGATGCGTAACTGTGATGTAGCCCACGGCCCTCCGTTATGCGGACATCCGCCCCGACTGAGCGGTTCGCACGGGGCCGGCAAGGGCTCAACTTCCGGGCGGGAGCGCCCAATTCGGCCTGGGAAGCGGTGGGGGCGGGGTGAGGCTCGGGGCGGTTCGGGGCGGGGGGCGGGGTCGGGTGGGTAACGGTGCGGGGGGCATTGCACGGCGTCGGGCGGGTAACGGCGGAGCGACGCGGGGTGTAAAGCGGGGGGCGTGAGGCGGGCGTGACCGTGAGGCGGAGCGTGACGCGAGGCCAGGCGTGACGTGAGGCGGAGCGTGGCGTGAGGCCGGGCGTGACGTGAGGCCGGGCGTGACGTGAGGCCGGGCGTGACGTGAGGCCGGGCGTGACGTGAGGCCGGGCGTGACGTGAAGCGGAGCGTGACGTGAGGCCGGGCGTGAGGCGGGGCGCGCCACGGTTCCCGCTCACGCCCCGTGGGTATCCCCCTGCTGGGGGGATGTGGCCGTTCGATTTGCCCCCATAGGCGCGCGATCCGCACGCGGCGAGCCCGCTGCCCCGGACCGCAGCCAGGCCCCGGCCGGCAAGCTCAGTACGGGCGCGGGTAACCGTACCCGTACGACGGCGCGGGGGCCGGGGCGGGCGCGGGCACCGGGCCCGCCGCGTAGGCGTCGCGGTCGAAGAACGGCCGCGCGTTGGCCCGCATCCACATGCCGACCGGGTCGTACTCGTCGTTCATCGCGACCGTCGAGACGGGCAGTCCCTCCGGCACCGCGCCGATGGACTGCTGGATCATCAACCGTACGGAGTCCACGGCCGGTTGTCCCGTGTCGTACAGGTCCAGGCCGATGGCCAGGTACGGGGCGCCGAGGGCGGGCTGCACCCAGGCCCGGCGCAGGGAGCGCACCGCGGGCGTGCGGTGCGCGTTCTGCCCCAGGAGGGCGTAGAACTGGGGAATCTCGATGGCCGGTTCGGTGATCCGCAGCGGACCGGCCGGCAGCCGGTCCAGGCCGCCCGCGATGCGCCGCAGGTCCAGCCACGGGATGCCGACGCCGCCGCCGGGGGCGTGCGGGTTGAGCCACAGGCCCCAGCGGTCGGGGAAGAGGGTGGCCGCGATGTCCCGTCCGTAGACGACCTCGTGGGCGCGGTTCCAGCCGCTGGCGGCGAGTTCGGGGGCGGAGGTCACGCACGGCGCGTAGCCGAGGCCGTCGACCTCCATGTTGCCGTACTGCGCATCGGGCGAACCGGCCTGGCCGTGCCAGAGCAGCATCCAGACCTGACCGGCGGCGAGCGCTTGCAGCAACGCCTCGTAGGCGTCGTACCGGCCGGGCGAGACCTGCTGCAGCATCTGCTCGACCTGCCCGGCAGCCGCTCCCTGATGCGCACCCGCGCTCACGTGGTCCGTCCCTTCCTGTCGGCAGGCACGTGGGGTACGCCTGCCGGTTGCAACAACAGCTTAGAGCCTGCGTCCGGACCCCGGCCGGATCAGCGCACACGGCTTGCGGTCACGGGAAGGAGCGCCCCGGGCGTGCCGGGGCGCGGGGCGTGGTGTGTGTGTGGGGGGCGTGGGGGCCTGAACGGCTAGACGACGTCGCGGGAGTAGAAGGGCCGGACCCGCTCCAGCATCCAGTCGGCGACCGGGTCGCCCTGCGCGAGGTCCAGCATGACCAGTTGGACGGGCCAGGTCAGCGGTGTCCCGCCGAGTGCCCGTCCGAGGGCGGTGGTCACCGCGTCCCGTACGGCGGGGTCGTGCGGCGCGACGGCCATGGCGTCCACCTGGACGCCGACGAACAGCGCGGGCGCCTCCCCCTCGACGCTGGCCAGCGCGCGGCGCGCGGTGACCACGAAACCCGCCGACGAGAACTCCAGCCCGGCCGCGGCCAGGAAGTCCACCGGCTCCTCCTGCCAGTCCGGCTCGAACAGCCGGACCCGGGCGCCGCTCGGCGCGCCGGGCTGGTCCGGGAGGCCGGTGCGGCACAGCTCGGCGACCGCGTCCGGCGGCAGCGGCACACCGACCGTGCCCTCCGGGTTGACGGCGATGCCGAGCAGCGGGGGCAGGCCGCGGGCGAACTCGGCGGCCGGCGCGACGGCGAAGGACATCTGCGGCCCGGCCACCCGCTGGAACTCCTGCTCGGAGCTGAAGACGGGGACGTACGCGGCCGAGCCGATCTCGACGGTGGGCAGGTCCAGGCCGGCCCGGCCCATCCCGGCGCTCTCCGGGCCGCCGCCCTTGGGCAGCGGCACCCATATGCGGCTGCGGCCGAGCACCTCGACGATGCGGGCGCCCGCCCCGGGGTGCCCCACCGAGGCGGCGAGCACCTCCTCCAGTTCGTTGGCGGGCCACTCCAGCCGCGGAATGCCCTGCTCCGGAAAGTCCATGTCCACCCACCCGCTCCGTACCGCTCGTACCGCGCTTTACCTGGTCGACGACCCTAACGCCAGCAGGCGGCCGGGGCCCTGGTGCGTCCGGGCGACCACCGAACGCGCGCGAGCGGTTGCGGACCGTACACGCCCCTCTCAAGGTGGCTCCAGGGTGATCTTGCCCTGCCGTTCCGTTCCTACAGAAAGGCACGTCTCCTGATGGCAACGCACCGGACCGCCGCCACCCTCGTCAGCGCCGCCACCGTCGGCGCCCTCGCCCTCGGCACCGTGGGTTCCGCGGCAGCCGCGTCGGAAGACCCCAAGCCGCCGGTCCGCAACCAGAGCATCATCGTCGACGACATCGGCCGGCTGGCGGACGCCTCGACCGAACTGGCCGAGAAGTCGGCCGACAGCCGCGGCCACTCCGTGCAGGTGCGGGCCGCCCGCACCCGTCTGGACACGGTCCTCCAGGACGCGCAGCGGCTGGCGGACCAGCTGAACGAGGACTCCGACCGCACGGTGACGGCCGACTCCGTCCGGCTGCGCAGGGTTTCGCAGGACCTGCGCACACAGCTGGACGAGCTGACCGAGCGCCGGGCCCCGGCCCCCGGGGAGGCCACCGACTCCGCGAGCCTGACCGGCTCGGTCTCCCGGTCCGTCACCGACATCTTCACGATCCTGGGCCTGGACAAGCTCCTCGGCGGCCTGCAGCAGCCGGCCGACCGGCCCGCCGCCGCCCCGGCGGCCAACCGTCCGGCCCGGCCCGCGGCGGAGCCGGCGGACGACGCGGACGCGGCGGACGACCAGTCGGCCGCCCAGCCGAAGGCGCCGGTCAGCGACCCGCGGCCGGGCGACGGCGCCCAGCAGGCCGCCGACCCGCAGCCGGCCGCCGACGCGCAGCCGCCGGCGGACGCGCCGCGCCAGCAGCCCGCCGAGGCGCCGCAGCAGCAGGACGGCTCCTCACTGGTCAAATCGGTGCTCTCGCTGCCGACCGTGCTGCTCAAGGCCCTGGGCCTCTAGATCGGCCCGGCGCCGAGCGTCCGGAGGAGGCGCGGATGCGGGAGATATGTCTGGACTAGGACCGGTCGCGACGGGCCGTACGGAAGGTTCCGTACGGCCCGTCAGGTGTCCGGCATTCCGGACCTGAACCGACGGGTACGGACGCCCGCCCCCTCAGGAGGCGGGCCGCACCCGTACCCGAAGCCCCCGAGGGCGGCGCTCACTCGAAGGCGATATGCCGCAGCGACCCCGCCGCCGGCCGGTCCAGCAGGACGGCCGAGGTGAAGCCCGCGGGGAGCCGGGCCGCCCGGGCGCGGGCGGCCAGCCGCCGTACCGCGCGCCGGTGCCGGGCGAAGGCGTAACCGGAGACTCCGCGTCCACGCGAGCGCTGCCCGGACAGCGCGACCTCGGGCGGTACGTCCAGCAGCAGCAGGTGCAGTCCGCGTCCCCCGCGCCGGGCCTCGCGCGCGAGCCAGCGGCGTACCCACGTGAGCGTGCCGCAGTCGTGCACCACCACGCTGCCGCCGGAGCGCAGCGCCCGCCGCAGCCCCATGTAGTGGGAGGCCCGGACCAGCGGCCGGTAGAGCGCGTACGGAAGCCGGCGCAGCCTGCCGCGCTCCCAGCGCTCCCGTACGTCCTGCGAGTCGATGCGGTGCACGGCGGCGCCGCGCGCGTCGAGGGCGGGCACCACCCGGATCATGAGCGTGCTCTTGCCGCTGCCCGGCAGGCCGGAGACCACCACCACGTCGCCCGCCGCGAAGTGCAGTTCGGCCGCCTCGCGCGGGGTGTCGCGGTCCCTGAGGTCGACGACGTCCACCGCCGGTGCGTCCGGCGCCGCGGTACGCGTCCGGCCGGGGCGCACCACCCCGAGCGGCAGCCGCCGGGGCCCCGGCACGGCGGCCGGAACCGGCTCCGGGACACAGCCCGGGGGCGCGCCTCCCGGACTTGTCGCGAGTGCGGCCTGCCTGTGCACCGTGATCGCCCCTCCCCTGGTTCCGTCCCCTTACCCGAAGAGTGTCAAGAAAAGGTAATGCGCTTCAAGGAAATCCCACGATCCGTACAGTCCCAGGACACTGTCGTGACACCCCTGCGAACACCGGTACGACCAGGGCTCCTGTATCCGGCGATCCCGTGCGATGATGTGCGCGCCAAGTGCCGGTCCGCACACCACCGTGTGCGTCCTGGTACGGGTGCCACGCTCAGCCAACTCCATACCGGCCGTTTGAATCCGCGCGGGAGAGTCCCCGGCCGTCACGGCGGGGCGCCGAAGGAGCAAGTCCTCCCTTGAATCTCTCAGGCCCCGATACCGCGCGGGCGAGGCAGATCTGAAAAGCGGGCCGCCGTGGTGTGGCTCCACCCAAGGTGCAAGCCGGGACCGGTCACGGCCTTCCGGTGAACCTCTCAGGTTCCGATGACAGATGGGGAGACCGTCTTGTCACCCATGCCCGGGAGCCACCACCATGACCGAAGCCCCCCGCCGCACCGCGCTGGACGCGACACACCGCGCCCTCGGCGCGACCATGACCGACTTCGCCGGATGGGACATGCCGCTGCGCTACGGCAGCGAGCGTGACGAGCACGTCGCCGTGCGTACCCGCGCCGGCCTCTTCGACCTCTCGCACATGGGCGAGATCACCGTCACCGGCACCGGCGCCGCCGATCTGCTGGACTTCGCGCTGGTCGGCAACATCGGCGGCGTCGCCGTCGGCCGCGCCCGCTACACCATGATCTGTGACGCCGAGGGCGGCATCCTGGACGACCTGATCGTCTACCGCCTCGGCGAGACGGAGTACATGGTCGTCGCCAACGCTTCCAACGCCCAGGTCGTGCTGGACGCGCTCACCGAGCGGGCGGAAGGTTTCGACGCCGAGGTGCGCGACGACCGGGACGCGTACGCGCTGCTCGCCGTGCAGGGTCCGGAGTCCCCCGGCATCCTCAAGGGCCTGACCGACGCCGACCTGGACGGTCTGAAGTACTACGCCGGGCTGCCCGGCACCGTCGCGGGCGTCCCGGCGCTGATCGCACGTACCGGCTACACCGGCGAGGACGGTTTTGAGCTGTTCGTCCGCCCGGCCGACGCGGTCGCCCTCTGGGAGGCGCTGACCGAGGCCGGCAAGGACGCGGGCCTGGTCCCCTGCGGCCTGTCCTGCCGGGACACCCTGCGCCTGGAGGCGGGCATGCCGCTGTACGGGCACGAGCTGACCACGGACACCACCCCGTTCGACGCGGGCCTGGGCCGGGTCGTGAAGTTCGAGAAGACGACGAACGGCGGCGACTTCGTGGGCCGCGCCGCCCTGGAGGCGGCCCGGGACCGGGCCGAGGCCAATCCGCCGCGCAAGCTGGTCGGCCTGATCGCCGAGGGCCGCCGGGTGCCGCGCGCCGGATACCCGGTCGTGGGCCCCGACGGCGCCGTCATCGGCGAGGTCACCTCCGGTGCCCCCTCGCCCACCCTCGGCAAGCCCGTCGCCATGGCGTATGTGGACGCCGCGCACGCCGCGCCCGGCACCGCCGGTGTGGCGGTGGACATCCGTGGCACCCATGAGCCGTACGAGGTCGTGGCGCTCCCCTTCTACAAGCGCCAGAAGTGACGCCCGCGGCCCCGCCCCGGACGTACTCCCGTCTCACCTGTCAAGACCCCTGCACCGAGCACGCCACCGTATCCAGGAGAATCAAGACATGAACAACCCCCAGCAGCTGCGCTACAGCAAGGAGCACGAGTGGCTGTCGGCCGCCGAGGAGGGCGTCTCGACGATCGGCATCACCGAGCACGCCGCCAACGCGCTCGGCGACGTCGTCTTCGTGCAGCTCCCCGCGGTCGGTGACTCGGTCACGGCGGGCGAGACCTGCGGTGAGCTGGAGTCGACCAAGTCCGTCAGCGATCTCTACTCCCCCGTCGACGGCGAGGTCACGGAGATCAACGAGGACGTGGTGAGCGACCCCTCGCTGGTGAACACCGCCCCGTTCGAGGGCGGCTGGCTGTTCAAGGTGAAGGTCAGCGGCGAGCCGGACGACCTGCTCTCGGCCGACGAGTACACCGCCTTCACCGGCTGACAAGCCCACCCCGCCGCCCGGCGGGGCCGTGCGCCCCGCGAACCCCAGGAAGTAGTCATGTCGCTTCTGAACAGCTCCCTCCACGAGCTCGACCCCGACGTCGCCGCCGCCGTCGACGCCGAGCTCCACCGTCAGCAGTCCACCCTCGAAATGATCGCGTCGGAGAACTTCGCCCCGGCCGCCGTCATGGAGGCCCAGGGCTCGGTCCTCACCAACAAGTACGCCGAGGGCTACCCGGGCCGCCGCTACTACGGCGGCTGCGAGCACGTCGACGTGGTCGAGCGGATCGCCATCGACCGGATCAAGGCGCTGTTCGGCGCCGAGGCCGCGAACGTGCAGCCGCACTCCGGCGCGCAGGCCAACGCGGCCGCGATGTTCGCGCTGCTCAAGCCGGGCGACACGATCATGGGTCTGAACCTCGCGCACGGCGGGCACCTGACCCACGGCATGAAGATCAACTTCTCCGGCAAGCTCTACAACGTGGTGCCCTACCACGTCGACGAGGAGTCCGGCCAGGTCGACATGGGCGAGGTCGAGCGCCTGGCCAAGGAGACCCGTCCGCAGCTCATCGTGGCCGGCTGGTCGGCGTACCCGCGTCAGCTCGACTTCGCGGCGTTCCGCCGGATCGCCGACGAGGTCGGCGCGTACCTGATGGTCGACATGGCGCACTTCGCGGGCCTGGTGGCGGCCGGGCTGCACCCCAACCCGGTGCCGCACGCGCACGTCGTGACCACCACCACGCACAAGACCCTCGGCGGTCCGCGCGGCGGTGTGATCCTGTCCACCCAGGAGCTCGCCAAGAAGATCAACTCGGCGGTCTTCCCGGGCCAGCAGGGCGGCCCGCTGGAGCACGTCATCGCGGCGAAGGCGGTGTCCTTCAAGGTCGCGGCGAGCGAGGAGTTCAAGGAGCGCCAGCAGCGCACCCTGGACGGCGCGCGCATCCTCGCCGAGCGGCTGACGCAGTCCGACGTCACCGAGGCCGGCGTCTCGGTGCTGTCCGGCGGCACCGACGTGCACCTGGTCCTGGTGGACCTGCGCAACAGCGAGCTGGACGGCCAGCAGGCCGAGGACCGCCTCCACGAGGTCGGCATCACGGTCAACCGCAACGCCGTCCCGAACGACCCGCGGCCCCCGATGGTCACCTCGGGCCTGCGGATCGGCACCCCGGCGCTGGCCACCCGCGGCTTTACGGCGGAGGACTTCCGCGAGGTCGCCGACATCATCGCCGAGGCGCTCAAGCCGTCGTACGACGCCGAGGCGCTGAAGGCCCGGGTGACCACCCTGGCCGGGAAGCACCCGCTGTACCCGTCGCTGTGACCGGCCCGCGGCCGTCGCTGTGACCGGCGCCACGCGGTCCGCGGGCGCGCGCCCCTGTGTCGCGTCCGCCGCGGCCGTGTGACGCGTTTCATGAAGTACGCCCCGAAAGGTGCCGTCGCGGCGGTGTCCACGGGGTGAACAGGCCGTGCGCCCGGGGTCGTTGACCTCGGGCGCACCGCTTTTCCGTCCGCCTTACGGTGATTTTCCGCCCCATAGGCTGAGAACGGCCCCTCAACGACGCGGGGTCCTTCGCACCACAGCAGGACGGAACACGTACGGCAATGGACATGAGCGCGGGCAACCGCAAGGGGATCGGCCTCTTCGCCCTGACCATGATCGGCATCGGTTCGATCTTCGGCTCCGGCTGGCTCTTCGGCGCCGGTTCCGCCGCGCAGGTCGCGGGGCCCGCGGCGCTGGTCGCCTGGATCATCGGCGCCGTCTTCATCGGCATGATCGCGATGTCCTACGCCGAGGTCGGGGCCGCGTACCCGATCCCTGGCGGCATGGCCCGCTACGGCCACCTCTCGCACGGCCCCGTGCTCGGCTTCCTGACCGGCTGGGCGGTGTGGATCGCGGTCGCCTCGCTGATCCCGATCGAGTCCATCGCCGCCACCCAGTACATGTCCTCCTGGGGCTTCGGCTGGGCCCAGGGCCTGGTCGACCCGGCCACCAACCACCTCACCCCGACCGGAAGCGGCGTCGCGCTGCTGCTGACCTTCGTGCTGTGGCTGACCTGCTACTGGTCGGTCCAGCTGCTGGCCCGCGCCAACACGGTCCTGACGCTGGTCAAGTTCGCGATCCCGGTGCTGGCCGTGGCCGCGCTGATCGCCTCCGGTTTCCACACCTCGAACTTCACCGCGCACGGCGGCTTCGCCCCGTACGGCTGGCCGGCCGTGCTGACCGCCGTGACCACCTGCGGTGTGGTCTTCGCCTTCAACGGCTTCCAGGCCGTGGTCAACCTCGGCGGCGCCGCCAAGAACCCCGGCCGGGCCATCCCGGTCGCGCTGGTCGGCGCGCTCTCGCTGGGCCTGGTGATCTACCTCGCCCTGCAGACCGCGTTCCTCGGCGCCGTCCCGCCGGAGCAGCTGGCGCAGGCCGGCGGCTGGCACGGGGTGAACTTCAACTCGCCCTTCGCCGACCTGGCCAAGATCCTGATGCTGCACTGGGTCGTCACCATGCTCCAGTTCGGCGCCTTCATCTCGCCGGCCGGCTCCAACATCGCCAACGTCGCGTCGGCCGCGTACATGGTCCAGAACCTCGCCGAGACCGGCTTCTTCCCCAAGAAGCTGGCCGCCGTCCACCCCCGGTACGGCACCGCCCGGCCCGCGATGTGGCTCAACCTCGGCTTCTCGGTCCTGCTGCTGATCACCGTCGGGCACAGCTGGAACGCGCTGGCCAGCGTGGTCTCGGCGGCCATGGTGATCTCGTACCTCATCGGCCCGATCGCGGTCGGCGTCTTCCGGCAGACCAGGCCGGACCTGCCGCGCCCGTTCCGGCTGCCCGCCGCGAAGGTGCTGTGCCCCATCACCTTCGCCTTCGCCGCCTGCGCGCTGTACTGGTCGAAGTGGCCGGACACCGGCAAGGTCGCACTGCTGACGCTGGTGGCCGCGCCGGTCGCCGCGGTGGTGCTGCGGCGCCGTGGAGAAAGGAACCTGCGCCGCCAGTTCGCGCCCGCCTGGTGGCTGGTCGGCTTCCTCGCCTGGATGTCCGCGGTGTCCGCGCTCGGCAGCCCGGACTTCGGCGGCCACGGCGTCATCCCCGGCGGCCTGGACATCGCCCTGGTCGCGCTCTCCGCCGTCGCCTTCTACTTCTGGGCCGTACGCGCCGGCGTCCGCGCCCACGAAACGGGCCTGACCGGCGACGACCCCGCCCTCGACACGGGTACCGGCTCCCCTGCGACATCCGCCGTTGCACCGGAGGACAACCGTCCGATGGCCTCCGTCTGAGAGTCTGTCCGCCGTCCGGGTTAGGCTCGACAGTCGGCGCAGAAACGTACCTCCCGCTTCTTCCGCCCCTTTACCCCCTTTAGCCTCTTTAGCTCCATTTGCTCCACCGTCCACCACGAGCAGACAAGGGAGTCCGCCACCGTGGCCATCTCCGTCTTCGACCTCTTCTCCATCGGCATCGGCCCGTCCAGCTCCCACACCGTCGGCCCGATGCGCGCCGCCCGGATGTTCGTCGGGCGGCTCAAGAAGGACGGGCTGCTCGCCCAGACGACGGCGGTACGGGCCGAACTCTTCGGCTCCCTCGGCGCCACCGGCCACGGCCACGGCACCCCCAAGGCCGTCCTGCTCGGCCTGGAGGGCCACTCCCCCCGCACCGTGGACGTCGAGACCGCCGACGACGAGGTCGAGCGGATCCGCAAGAGCGGCCGGCTGCGGCTGCTCGGCGCCGAGATAGGCAGCGACCACGAGATCGACTTCGACGAGTCGACCGAGCTGATCCTGCACCGCCGCCGCTCCCTGCCGTACCACGCCAACGGCATGACCCTCTTCGCCTACGACGCGGGCGGCGCGCCCCTGCTGGAGAAGACCTACTACTCCGTCGGCGGCGGCTTCGTCGTCGACGAGGACGCGGTCGGCGAGGACCGCATCAAGCTCGACGACACGGTGCTGAAGTACCCCTTCCGCACCGGCGACGAGCTGCTGCGCCTCTCCCGCGAGACCGGCCTGTCCATCTCCTCCCTCATGCTGGAGAACGAGAAGGCGTGGCGCACCGAGGACGAGATCCGCGCCGGGCTGCTGGAGATCTGGCAGGTCATGCGCGACTGCGTGTCCCGCGGCACGTCCCGCGAGGGCATCCTGCCCGGCGGCCTGAAGGTCCGCCGCCGCGCCGCCAACGGCGCCCGCGCGCTGCGCGCCGAGGGCAACGCCGAGGCCAACGCGATGGAGTGGACCACCCTCTACGCCATGGCCGTCAACGAGGAGAACGCGGCCGGCGGCCGGGTCGTCACCGCCCCCACCAACGGCGCGGCCGGCATCATCCCCGCCGTCCTGCACTACTACGTCAACTTCGTGCCCGGCGCCGACGAGGAGGGCGTCGTCCGCTTCCTGCTCGCCGCCTCCGCCATCGGCATGCTCTTCAAGGAGAACGCCTCCATCTCCGGCGCCGAGGTCGGCTGCCAGGGCGAGGTCGGCTCGGCCTGCTCGATGGCGGCCGGCGGCCTCGCCGAGGTCCTCGGCGGCACCCCCGAGCAGGTCGAGAACGCCGCCGAGATCGGCATGGAACACAACCTCGGCCTGACCTGCGACCCGGTCGGCGGCCTCGTCCAGATCCCGTGCATCGAACGCAACGGCATGGCCGCCGTCAAGGCCGTCACCGCCGCCCGCATGGCCCTGCGCGGCGACGGCCGCCACCACGTCTCCCTCGACAAGGTCATCAAGACCATGAAGGACACCGGCGCCGACATGAGCGTCAAGTACAAGGAGACGGCGCGGGGCGGGCTGGCGGTGAACATCATCGAGTGCTGAGGAAGCAAGCCTGGCCGGCGCGTTCGTGACCTTCGGCGTCCCAGGGCCTTGCCTGCTCACGCGGCGGGAAGGCCCTGGGGATGCATCTCCCTCACAGCACGCTGGACCGCAGCCGCCCGAGCGGCGTCGCAGTGCGGACTCACCCCGGCACAACCCGCGATAACAAACAAATTGTTAAACTCGTCGCATGACCACCTCCCCAGCTCCTGGTGAAGGTCCGATCCGTCCGGTCTCCGTCTCCCTGCACGAGGGCACCATTGCGGCTCTCAAGGCGCGTACCGGCAGACGGGGCATGTCGGCCTACGTCGAGGCCCTCATTCAGCGTCAACTAGAGCGCGACCGGCTGCGTGAACTCATCGAAGACGCCGAAGCCGACCACGGGCCCGTGGACCAGGCCGCCGTCGAAGCCAAACGAGCCCTCCTGCGCGGGAACTCTGCCGGCTCGGCGGACGCGGCATGAGCGGCAGCCTAGTCCTGGACTGCGAGGGCCTGTCCAAGCTGGTGATGCGTACGCCCGAACTCACCGAGTGGCTCGCCGCCGCGGAGGCCGAGGACATCCGGGTCGTCACCAGTTCCGTCACCCTGGTCGAAGCCCGCGACCCGAAGACCCACCAGGCCCGATTCGACTACGCCGTCTCCCGCGTCAACGTCATCCCGCCCGACGAGGACATCGCCCGCCACGCCAGCAAGCTGCTCGCCGCAGCTTGCCTTCATGGCCACAAGTACGCCCTCGACGCGATCGTGGCCGCCACCGCGCTGGCCTCACGCGCCCCCGTCACCATCCTGACGTCGGACCCCGAGGACCTCCTGACGCTGTGCGGCACCGGCGTCCGCGTCATCAAAATCTGACGGGACACCGGCCTACGAGCGGTACCCGCCCGCAGACCACGGCCGCCACTGACAACGCCCCGCGGCCCGCGTCTCAGTCCCTTCACTTGCCTATCTCCCAGGCACACGGTGGCAGTTCGCGGGCCCGGAGGTAGATCTCCATGGCGCTGCCCGCCGAGGCGAACGGGTGGACGCGGGCGCCTTCCAGGCCGGCCAGTACCCGGGCGCAGTGGTGGACGCAGCCCGCGACCTCCCGGCCGTGCGGGTCGATGATCGTGGCCGCGTCGTGCGGTCCTTCGCACGGGGTCGGGTCCGGTGCCGGTGCGGCGGGGCAGCATGGTGGCGCGCAGTCGTGTCGGGTGTCCATGAAGGGCCTCCCCCTGGGCCGGCGGTGCGTGCGGTGCCACGGGGGTGTTGCTCGGTTCTGTGCCTTTCCATGCCTTCCTTGGGGAACATCTGGGCTGGTCATGAACTGTTCGGGGGCCGTGGGGCAGCGGTGGGGGCGGGCGGGGAGGCGGGGGCGCGTGGGACCGGCAGGCGGCCGGTGCGTACGAGGTGGAGGGCGAGGGAGAGCCAGGCTGCGGCGAGCAGCCAGCCCGCGAGCACGTCGCCGGGCCAGTGGACGCCCAGGTAGACGCGGGTGGCGCCGACCATCGCCGCCCAGAGGGCGAGCAGTACGCAGGCCAGGCGGCGGGCGGGTGCGCGGTGGGTGCGGGTCAGCACCGCCCACGCGAGGATGCCGGCCACCAGGAGGGACGTCGTGGAGTGCCCGGAGGGGAAGGAGTGGCCGGTGGCCCGTGCGGTCCAGTCGGCCGCGGTGGGGCGCGGGCGGGTGATCAGTTCCATCAGGCCGTACCGGATCGCTTGGCCGAGGAGGAGGACGGTGAGGGCGGTGGCGGCCGCGAGCAGGCGTTCGCGCGTGTTCCGGCCGGCCAGTGCACCCGCCAGGAGGGCCAGTGCGTACGGGATGGGGCCGGAGCCGGTGGTCGTGAGTACGAGGGCGGCCGTGTCCGCCGCGTCCGGTCGGTGGGCCACGGCCCAAGTGTGCGCCGCCTGTTCCGGGCCGAGCGGGGCCCAGTCGTGCGCGACGAGCAGTGTGGCGGTGGCAGTGAGGAGCAGGGCGCACAGCGCGGCGGCGCGGAGCGGGCCGGGGACGCGGGGCCGTCGCGGGCGGGTTTCGGACGGCGTCATAGGGCTCCCGCCGGGGACAGAGGAAGCACGGTGGCGGGGCGGGCCGTGGAGGGGCCGGCGGGGCGGTCGCCGTCGGGGCGTCGTGCGGCGTGCGTCATCCGGTAAGTCTGCCAAGGTCAGAGATGGTTCGTGCCGGGTGCATGTGCGGGGGGCAGCTGCGGGGGCGGAGGTACGGGCCCCCGGCGGGGCGATCCGGCGCGGGGCGCCGTGCACGCCGGCGGGCGGCCGAAACGCGCGGGCGCCCGGTCTGGCCGAACTCCGGCGGTTCTCTGACCGACACGCGCCCCCTCCGTGGCCGGACCGCGCGCCCCCGCACCGCAATCGGGGCCCGAGCCCCTACGTATCGCTACCGAAACGGTGGTCGATCATCCTCGGTCGAAGAACGTCAACCGCCGCTGTACGCCCGCCAACAACGCGTTGATCAGCGGAAGTTCGCCGACAGACTCTGGCGCAAGGCGCCGTGGACATGTTGAACTGCTGATAACACCACGTGACGCATCGTAATCGATCGTTTTCGGTCGGCAGGAGGCCGCACATGCTGCATGGCGTCGACGTCAGCTCCCACAACCCCTCGTACTCGGCGACCGGACTGGACTTCGTCGTCATCAAGGCGACAGAAGGCCGCTCGTACATCAACCCGCATCAGCGCGCGCAGGCCGCCAAGGCCCGCAACGCGGGCTGCGTGGTGGGCTTCTACCACTTCCTGTGGCCGGGCAACATCGCGGCGCAGGCGAAGTACTTCGTCGAGAAGTGCGCGTCCGTGGAGGGCGACCTGCTGGCGGCGGACTGGGAGCGCACCGGCGGCGGCACGTACGCGAGCAACGCGCAGAAGGACCAGTTCCTGAAGGAGGTCAAGCGGCTGCGGCCCACACACCGGGTGATCCTGTACTGCAACCGCGACTTCTGGCTCAACCACGACACGACCTCGTACGCCGGTGACGGCCTGTGGATCGCCGACTACGTCTCGGCCGGGCACCCGCGCATCAAGGCGCAGTGGCGCTTCCACCAGTACACGGACCGGCCGCTGGACAAGGACGTGGCCGACTTCCCGGACAGGGCCGCCCTGAAGGAGTGGGCCGCTCCGTCATAGAGTCTGAGGAGACCTGTCCGTACCAGCACCACGCACCCTGCGTACCGCGCTGGTCCCTCGTCCGAAGGAGCAGCCGTGACCGACCCGGCGTCCACGTCCCTGCAGCAGGAGATCGCCCGGGATCTCCAGGTGTCCGCGTCGTTCGACGCCCAGGCGGAGATCGAACGCCGCGTGGCCTTCCTCACGGAACGGCTGACGACCACGGGCCTGCGCGCGCTCGTCCTGGGCATCAGCGGCGGCGTGGACTCCACCGCGGCCGGCCGGCTGTGCCAGCTGGCGGTGGAGCGGGCCCGTGACGCGGGGCACGACGCGACGTTCCACGCGATGCGGCTGCCGTACGGGGTCCAGGCCGACGAGCACGACGCGCAGCTCGCGCTGGACTTCATCAAGCCCGACCGGGTGCTGACCGTCGACATCCGCCCGGCGAGCGACGCCCTGCTGGAGGCCGCGCTGGCCGGCGGGATCACCTTCCGGGACGAGCGGCACCAGGACTTCGTCCAGGGCAACACCAAGGCCCGGCAGCGGATGATCGCGCAGTACGCGGTCGCGGGCGCCCAGGACGGCCTGGTCGTGGGCACCGACCACGCGGCCGAGGCGGTCTCCGGCTTCTTCACCAAGTACGGCGACGGCGCGGCGGACGTGGTGCCGCTCACCGGACTGACCAAGCGCCGGGTCCGGGCGGTCGCCGAGGCGCTGGGCGCCCCGGCCGAGCTGGTCCGCAAGGTGCCGACCGCCGACCTGGAGACGCTGGACCCGGGCAAGCCGGACGAGGAGGCCCTCGGCGTCACGTACGACGACATCGACGACTTCCTGGAGGGCAAGCCGGTCGGCGAGGCGGCGTACGAGGCGATCGTGCGCCGCTACCACGCCACGGCCCACAAGCGGGAGCTGCCGACGACCCCCTGAGCGGCCACGGACGTCACGGGTGCGGGGGCCGGCAGTCCCGGCCCTCGCCCGGCGCTCCGGCGCGGCCCGTCATCTGCCTGTCATGGTCCGGCCAGGGGAAGATCACCCGCAAGGTGCTCGACCGTGGCCCGCGGCGGGCAGGAACGGTGCATGCGAAGCCGTGAAACGCGCTCGGAAGATCGACTGTCAGTGGGGGCCTCTACGCTCCGGAGCATGGGTTACGCAGACCTGCGCGAACTCCAGACCGCGCTGACGACCGCATCCGACATCGCCTCCTCCCTCCAGGCGGCGCCCACCCGGCGGGACGCCGACCAGCTCGTCGACGTCCTGCGGCAGGCGCTGACCGCCGCCAGCTCGCTGAGCACGCTGACCGGCCCGACCGGCTGCGCCATACATCCGCACGGCGCGGTCGATCCGCTGTACGGCGACCCCGACGACCCGCTGCCGCCGGGGTACGGCAAGTGCCTGCTGTGCAACGACCGCCGCCGCCGTGCGGACGCCGGCCCGCACCAGCCGTACCACTGGGACCGGCAGGACCACTCCCTGCGCCGCAGCGCCTAGAGGCGTCCGCACGCCGGCCGGGCGGCCCGGCCGGCGTGCGGAGGGCGCGACCGGCGTTGCGGGATGGCGTGCCGGCGTGCGGACGTGCCGTGCGCCGGGGCGCTCAGTCCTGCCGCTTCTTCTCCGGGCGCAGGGCGATACGTCCCAGTACGCCCGCGACGACGAGCGCCACCAGGGCGACGAGGACGTAATCCGGTACGGCGTTCCCGACCCGGGAGACCCACTCCTCGACGTGCACCTCCGCGTCCGCGTCGAGGATGCCGGGCAGTGCGCTGGTGCCGTTGAAGGCGAGGAACAGTACGCCGATGCCGATGAAGAACAGACCGGACACCAGCGAGGTGGTGTGCAGCCGCACCTTCCCGACACCGAACTCCCGGCCGCGCAGCCAGCTCCGGCTGCCCAGCGAGAACCGGTCCCAGAGCAAGGCGAGCACGAACAGCGGCAGGGCCATGCCGAGCGCGTACACGGCGAGCATGGACGCGCCGTGGACCGGCGACCCGCTGACCGCCGTGACCATCAGCACCGCGCCCAGGATCGGCCCGGCGCAGAAGCCCGCGAGGCCGTAGACGCAGCCCAGCAGGAACGTGGACACCGCCGAGCGCGGAGTGATTCGGGCCGCGGCCTGCTGGGCCCGCTTGAAGGCGAAGCCCAGGCCGAAGATCTGGGCGACGCCCATCGCGATCACCACCCAGCCGCCGATGGCGACGAGCAGGTCCCGGTGGCCGTTGAACAGCCGGCTGGTGGCCGTGCTGGCCGCGCCGAGCGGGACCAGGGTGGTGGCGAGGCCCAGGTAGAACACGCCGGTACGGGCCAGCAGCCGGCCCGGGTTGGACAGCGAGTAGGCGAAGAAGGCGGGCAGCAGCAGCGCGCTGCACGGGCTGAGCAGGGCGAGGGCGCCGCCGAGGAAGGCGGCGAGGTAACCGATGTCCGTCACTTCGCCGGCTCCTCCGCCTTGCCGGAGCCCTCGGCCGCGCCGTCCGCCTTACCGGCCTTACCGGCCTTCTTCGCCCGTTCGGCGGCCTGGCGGACCGTCTGCTCGAAGACGGCGGTGGGCTGGGCGCCCGCGATGGGCCGGCCGTTGACGAGGAAGGACGGCGTGGACTGGACGCCGATCCCGTAGCCCTCGTTCTGGTCCTTCTTCAGGGCGGCCTCGGCGGCGGCGCCGTTCAGGTCGCTGCGGAACCGGTCGAGGTCGGCCACGCCGCTCTTGCGGGCCATCTCGACGAGCTTGTCCTCGGCCAGGGCGCTGCCCTTGTTGGTCTTGGCGTACAGCTCGTCGTGCAGCTGCCAGAACTTGCCCTGCTGTCCCGCGGCCCACGAGGCGCGGGCGGCCCGCTCGGAGTCGGCGCCGTAGATGGTGAAGTTGCGGAACTCGATGCGCAGGGTGCCGTCGTCCACGAACTTCTTGATCAGTTCGGGCTGGGTCTCCCGGGTGAAGCGCCCGCAGAACGAGCACTGGTAGTCCGCGTACTCGACGAGGACGACCGGGGCGTCCTTCTTGCCGACGGCGAGCGGGTCGCCCTCCGTGCGCCGGCTGGTCTGCTGCGCGAGCTGGTCGTACAGCTTCTGCTGGCCGTCGTCCTCCTGGGGAGAGACGGAGGCGGCGGCGCGGGGGGCGTCCGTGCCGCTGTCGGAGCCGCCCTCGACGGCCTTGCCGACGGCGATGCCGATGGCGACGAGTGCCACCACCAGGGCGACGACGGCGCCGATGGCGGCGATCTTGCGGGTGGGTGAAGCGGATGACGAGGAAGTGGGCATGGGGATGCTCCAGACGTACTGGGTGAGAAGGAGGTCGGGCCGGGCTGACGGGCAGCGGCCTAAATCCGCAGTACGGGCAGGAGCGCGGTGTGATCGGTGGCCGGGGCCGTGCCGGTGGGCGGGCGGGCCGGCGCGAAGCAGGCGGGTGCCGCGACGGCGATCGGGGCGGGCGCGGTGGCGGCCGGCGCCAGGGGCTCACCGCGGTTCGGGGTGGGGACCGGGACCGACTCGTTCTGGCTGGGGGCGTGCTGGCCGGAGCACTTCTTCGGCGACTGGGCGACGGCCTGGTGCGCGACCGGGCCGGCCGCGGTGTCGTCACCCGCCTGCACGGCGGTCTGCGCCACGGCGGCCTGAGCCACGGCGGCCGGCAGGGCCGGCGTCGCCGGGACGCCGCCCACCCGGCACAGCAGGGGGGCGAAGGTGACGGCGAGCAGGAGCAGCAGGGTCACGGCGGCCGAACGGCGTACGCGTTCCATGCCCCGGGCCTCCTTCCGTCTCCCTCTGCCGGGCGCGCACCGGGGCGCACCGGTGTGCGGCCGCCCATCCTACGGACCGTGGCCCCGATGTCCCGCTACCGACCACCGTTCGCCACTGCCGAGTTACCTGCATAAGCCATGCTCTTGTCCGCATAACCATAGAGGGAATCGATTACCTAACCACTAAATGCAAGGCTGGTGTCGTAGCTCACCTTTGATCGCGCATCGTTTGATCAACCTTCGATGGCTTTTGTCCGCAATTGCCGCTTTGGCAAGGTCGCGACCGGCCTGCGATAGTCGGTTCCAGCGACCCCCCATTGACCCGGGCCACGGTCGTCCTGACCCCGCGGGTACACCCCTTTCGCCCGCCGGCGGTCGACACTGGGGCCTCGCCCGCGTACAGCGCGGGAGGGCCCCAGTCGCGTTTCACGGCCGCTACGGAACCCACTCGCCACAACCGCTCAGCGGTCGATGACCCGCATCTCGAACCAGGTCGTCTTGCCGCGCGGCAGCAGGTCCACGCCCCAGCGGTCGGAGAGCTTGTCGACGAGGAAGAGGCCGCGGCCGCTGATGTCCATCTCATGGACCGGCATCAGACAGGGCAGGCCGCGGGACGGGTCGCGGACCTCTATCCGGATCCAGCCACGGCGGCGCAGCATCCGCAGCCCGAAGGTGCGGGCGCCGGTGTGCCGGACGGCGTTGCCGACCAGCTCCGACACCAACAGGACGGCATGCTCCGTCAGTTGCTGGGAGACGTTCCACCGCTTGAGGAGGACGGACTGGGTCAGCCGGCGGGCGGTGAAGGCCGATTCGGGGCGGGAGGGCAGGCGTACCTCGTCCAGCGTGGGGTCACCCACCAGTTCCAGCGCCCGGGCGGCGGGGTCGCCGCCGGGCGGACCACTCCGGGCGCGCGCACCGGGAAGACCTTCGGGAAGTCCCCAGCGTGCGGCGGCCGAGCCGCTCCGCGGCCGCGGCTGCTCCATTCCTTCGAGGCCCGCCATGCCCCCCATCATGGCTGTTACCGCGGGGTCACGGGGGCGGAACCGATGGAATGCCCTGCCCGGAACGCCCGGTTCCGGACCCCTGCCTTGGCATATGCCGAAGGCAGGGGGAACCCGGCCGAATCCATGCTGACCTGCGGTGACCTCATGTGCCTACCCGATGAACGTGCACGGCGGACGCGCCCCCTCCGGGGCGTTCCGGCGTTTACTGCAATTCCCCCACACGAGGCATCGATCGTCAGCCACACCTCAGCAGCCCCGCCAACCAGCCACAATTCAGCGGAACTTGGCCTTACCCGGCCCTTCCTCGACAAAGCTGCGCATACCGATTTCCCGGTCCTCGGTGGCGAAGAGCCCGGCGAACCAGGTGCGCTCGATCGTCAGGCCGGTGTCGAGGTCGGTCTCCAGACCCGCGTCGACGGCCTCCTTGGCGGCCCGCAGCGCGACGGCGGGACCGGCCGCGAGCCGGGCCGCCCAGGCGTGCGCCTGCTCGTACACCTCGGCGGCGGGCACGACCCGGTCGACCAGGCCGAGCGAGAGCGCTTCGTCGGCCCGTACCTGGCGGCCCGTGAAGATCAGGTCCTTGGCCCTGGACGGACCGACGAGCCGGGCCAGCCGCTGGGTGCCGCCGGCCCCCGGGATCAGGCCGAGCAGGATCTCCGGCTGGCCCAGCTTGGCGTTGTCGGCGGCGATCCGGAAGTCGGCGCACAGCGCCAGCTCGCAGCCGCCGCCGAGCGCGTACCCGGTGACGGCGGCGACCACGGGCTTGGGGATGCGCGCCACGGCGGTGAAGGAGTCCTGCAGGGCCTTGGCGCGCTCGATCATGGCCGTGTGGTCCATGTTCTGCATCTCCTTGATGTCCGCGCCGGCCGCGAACACCTTCTCGCCGCCCCAGATGACGACGGCGCGCACGTCGTCGCGGCGGGTGGCCTCCCCGGCCAGCTCGCGCAGCCGGTCCTGGGTGGCGACGTCCAGTGCGTTCATCGGCGGGCGGTCCAGGCGGATGGTGCCGACGCCCTCGGCGACCTCGAAGTTCACAGTCATGAGGGCAGGTTAGTCCGCGTTAACGCGGTGCGGACCGGCGCCCTTCGGTCAACGGTACGGACGCCGACGGTGGCGGGCCGCGCCCACCGCCGCCCCCGCCGCCGCCGGGCCACGCCGGTCGGCCGGACCGCAGCCACCGGCCGGACCGCAGCCACCGATCGGACCACTGCCGCCGGCCGGACCCGACCACGCCTCCCGGTCAGTCCGCGCCTACCGGCCGGACCGCCACTTCTCCCAGGACATGTTCCACACGTTGAGGCCGTTCTCGGGCGCGATCGTCTCGTCGTGGGAGTTCTTGACCGTGACCACGTCGCCGATCAGCGAGTTGGCGTAGAACCAGGCGGCCGGGGTGGAGCTGTCCCCGCCGCCGCGCTGGTCGAAGAGGCCGATGCAGCCGTGGCTGGCGTTGCGGGAGCCGAACGTCGACCGGCCGGACCAGTAGTTGCCGTGGATGAACGTGCCGGACGTGCTCAGCCGCATGGCGTGCGGCACGTCCGCGATGTCGTACTCGCCGCCGAAGCCGACGGTCTCCCCGTTCATCCGGGTGACCTCGTGCTTCTCGCTGATCACCATCTGGCCGTTGTACGTCTCGGTGCCCGGCCCGCCCGCGGTGACGGGGATCGTCTTGATCTTCTTGCCGTCGCGGACGACGGACATCTCCTTCGCCTTCACGTCGACCGTGCTCACCTGGCTGCGGCCGATCGTGAAGGATATGTGCTTGGTCTGCGTGCCGTAGACGCCCGGCCGGCCCTCGACGCCCTTGAGGTCGAGGTCGAGCGTGACCTTCGTGCCGGGCTTCCAGTACGTCTCGGGGCGGAAGTCGAGGCGGTCGTTGCCGAACCAGTGACCGGCGATCGGCACCGCGGGCTCGGCCGTGACCTTGATGCCCTGCTGGACGCGCTCGGGGTCGGTTATCCCGCGGGTGAAGTTGATGGAGACCGGCATGCCGACGCCGACGGTCTGGCCGTCCTCCGGGGTGTACCGGCCGACGAAGGTGTTCTCCGGGACCAGGGTGGTGAACGTCGCGTGCCGGGCGGACTCGCGCAGCTGGTCGTCGACGGCGACCGCGTCGACCTTGTACGTGGTGGCGGCGCGCAGCTTGCCGGCGGGCTGCCAGACCGAGCCGCCGGTCACCTTGCCCTCGACCGGATTGCCCTTGTCGTCCTGGACCTTGACCGAGGTCAGCCGGCCCCGCGAGGAGCTGACCTTCAGGGCGCCGTCGGTGGCCACGTCCTTGGCGCCGTCCTTCGGCGTGATCGTGACACTGGCCTGCGAGGGCTGCTTGTCCGGATCGGTCCCGCCGCCCTTCTTGTCCTCGCTCCCGCCGCAGGCGGTGACGAGTATCAGCAGCGCCGACAGCAGCAGCGCGAGCACCCCGCCGCTCCTCGACGGCCCCGCCCGCCGCGCCCCCGCCACCGGCTGCCCCTGCTGCACGTCCACGACTGGCCCCTTTGTTCCCTCGCCCGGCCCGCACTCCCCCGTACGCGCATATCTACCCACGCACGCTCAGCCGATAGATAACCACACCCCACTGACAGTGGCTTCACCCGGCGATGTCACCGTTCGGCCTCAAGTGATATGCGTGGGGCGGGATCGCACGGAAGGGAGTCCGGTTCGCCCCGAAGTCGGCCGGAAAAGCCTTCGTCCCGCGGGGCCTCTCAGCGCAGCGCGGAGCCCGCCCGCCACCTCCGCCACGGCATGTTCCAGCCACCGAGGCCGTTGTCGGGCGCGACCACCCGGTCCCGGGAGTTCACGACCTCCACGACGTCACCGACCAGCGACCGTTCGTAGAACCAGCCGGCCGGGGTGTCCGGGCCGCCGCCCTGGGTGTCCCGCAGCCCGATGCAGCCGTGGCTCGTGTTGGCACCGCCGAAGGTACGCGGCGGCGCCCAGTAGTTGCCGTGCAGGAACGTTCCCGAGGTGGTCAGGCGCAGGGCGTGCGGCACGTCCGGGATGTCGTACTCACCGCCGAAGCCCACCGTGTCCCCGTCCATGCGGGTCACCGGGTGCCGCTCCAGGATCACCATCCTGCCGTTGTAGGTGGGGCTGGTGAGGCTGCCGGCGGTCACCGGCAGCGTGGCCAGCCGCCGGCTGCCGCGCCACACCGTCATCGTGTGCGCCGCCGCGTCAACCCGGCTGGTCTGATCCCGGCCGATCCTGAACCGGATCTGCTTGCGCTGCGTCCCGAGCACCCCGGGGGCGGCCCGTACGCCGCGCAGCCGCAGGTCCATCGAGACCCGCGTACCGGGCCGCCAGCGGGTGCGCGGCCGGAAGTCCAGACGGCGGGCGCCGAACCAGTGGGCGGCGACCTCGGTGGCGGGCCGGGCCGTGACCGAGACGGCGCGCTCGACGGCCGCCCGGTCGGCGACCGGGCGGTTGAACTCCAGCGAGACGATCATGCCGGTGCCGACGGTGGCGCCGTGCTCGGGCGTGAAGAAGCCGACGAGGCGGTGCGGCGGTACGAAGGTGGTGAAGGTGGTGTGGCGGGCCGTGCGGCGCCCGTGCCCGTCCATGGCCACCGCGTCGACCGTGTAGCGGGCGGCCGGCGCGAGGCGGGCCGTCCCGGACGGGCGCCAGCTCAGCCCGTCCGGGGTGATCCGGCCCGGTACCGGCGTACTGCCGTCGTCCTCGATGCGGCTGACGGCGACCCGCTCCAGCCGCCCGTCGGGCACCCGGACGGCGATGCGGTCGGTGTCCCGTACGTCCTTCGCGCCGTCCCCCGGAGTCACCCTGATCGCCTCCTTCGGTGACCGCGGCTTGCCCCCGGTCACCGCATCGGGGAACCCGCACCCGGCCAGCGCCACGGCGGCCGTCAGGACGGCGACGGTGGCGGCCGTCACGGAGGACGGCCCCCTGCCCCGGTGGAGCGGCCGCGGCGGACGGTTCCCCTCCGGGGTCCGCCGCACGGTAGGAGCCGGTACGGAAGGTACGGAGGCGGCCCGTCCGGGAGTCCGCCCTACCAGGATCCGCCACTCCATGTCCCGATATGTCACGCCGCGATAGGTCACGGACAGACCAACGAGGCCCCCGCCGCCGAGGAAACGTGAGGCGACGGCCCGTTGCGGGAAGAACACAGGGGAGGACGGGCCGGGTGCGCGGCCGGGACGCCGCGCGGTCCCGTCCGACCGAGCCATGAGCCGCGGGAGGCTGGCCTGTGTCGAGCGCACCCGAACAGGAGTCGGTACGGGACGTGCGGGGCGAGGACGGCCTGCGGGACGGGCAGCAGGACGGTACGGAGTCCGGGAGCGGCACGGAGACCGGGAACGGCAGGAAGCCCGGCAACGGTACGGAGTCCTGGAACGGTACGGAGACCGGCGACGGCACGGAGCCCGGGTACGACACCGGGTCCGGGAACGGCGCGGCACCCGCGGCCGGCACCGCGCCCGTCAACGGCCACCGCGTCCACGTACCCCCCGACCGGCCGCCCCGCCGGGCCCCCGCGCCGGACGCGGCCGCGGCGGCGGACCCGGCCGCTCCGCTCCCCGTGCCGGTACGGCCCGGCAGCCCGCAGCCGCTCGGGGCCCGCTGCCGTACGGGCCCCGACGGCGTGGCGGGCACCAACTTCGCCCTCTGGGCGGGCGGCGCGGAGTCCGTCGAGGTGTGCCTCTTCGACGACGAGGACCGCGAGACCCGCCACCCGCTCACCGAGCTGACGCACGAGATCTGGCACGGCTTCCTGCCCGGTGTGCGCCCCGGCCAGCGCTACGGCTACCGGGTGCACGGCCGCTGGGACCCGTGGACCGGTGCCCGCTGGAATCCGGCGAAACTGCTCCTGGACCCGTACGCGCGCGCCGTGGACGGCGAGTTCACGCTGCCCGCCCAGGTGTACGGGCACGTACGCGACTGGCCGCAGCAGCACGTCGCCGACACCGTGCGCGACGACCGCGACTCGGCCCCGTACGTGCCCAAGGGCGTCGTCGTCGCCGACGAGGCCCCGGAGGACGGCGACGACGAGTGGGTGGACGACCGGCGGCCCAAGACGCCCTGGTCCGACACCGTCCTGTACGAGACGCACGTACGCGGTTTCACCATGCTCCACCCGGACGTCCCCGAGGAGCTGCGCGGTACGTACGCGGGCCTCGCCCACCCGGCCGCGATATCCCACCTCACCCGTCTCGGCGTGACCGCCGTCGAGCTGATGCCGGTGCACCAGTTCGCCCACGAGGACCACCTGCTCCGCCGCGGCCTGCGCAACTACTGGGGCTACAACTCCATCGGCTACTTCGCGCCGCACGCCGCCTACGCCGCCTCCGGGACCCGCGGACAGCAGGTCGGCGAGTTCAAGCGGATGGTGCGGGCCCTGCACGACGCCGGTATCGAGGTCGTCCTGGACGTGGTCTACAACCACACCGCCGAGGCGAGCGAGCTGGGCCCGACACTGTCCTTCCGGGGCATCGACAACCGCGGCTACTACCGGCTGGCGGACGGCAGCCGCCGCTACGCCGACTACACGGGCTGCGGCAACACCCTGCACGTCGTGCAGCCCAACGTGCTGCGCCTGATCACGGACTCGCTGCGCTACTGGGTCACCGAGATGGGCGTGGACGGCTTCCGCTTCGACCTCGCGGCGGCGCTGGCCCGCTCCATGCACGACGTGGACATGCTCTCGCCGTTCCTGGCGGTGATCGCCCAGGACCCGGTGCTGCGCCGCGTCAAACTGATCGCCGAACCCTGGGACGTGGGCTCCGGCGGCTACCAGGTCGGCGCGTTCCCCCCGTTGTGGACGGAGTGGAACGACCGCTACCGCGACACCGTGCGCGACTTCTGGCGCGGCGCGCACCCCGACGTACGCGACCTCGGCTACCGGCTCTCCGGGTCGAGCGACCTCTACGCATGGGGCGGCCGCCGCCCGTACGCCTCGGTCAACTTCATCACCTCGCACGACGGCTTCACCCTGCGCGACCTGGTCTCGTACGAGCACAAGCACAACGCCGCCAACGGCGAGGGCAACCGGGACGGCACCGACGGCAACCGCTCCTGGAACTGTGGCGTGGAGGGCGAGACCGACGACACCGCCGTACAGGCGCTGCGCCGCCGCCAGCTGCGCAACATGATCACCACCCTGCTGCTGTCGACCGGGGTCCCGATGCTGGTCGCCGGTGACGAGATGGGCCGTACGCAGGGCGGCAACAACAACGCGTACTGCCAGGACAACGCGGCCAGTTGGGTCGACTGGTCGCTCCTCGACGACCCGGGATGGCGGGCGCTGGCCACCCTCGCGTCCCGGCTGATGGCGCTCCGCCGCGACCATCCCGTACTGCGCCGCCGGGCGTTCTTCTCCGGCCGCCCGCAGCGCCCGGACGGTCTGCGCGACCTGGCCTGGTTCACCCCGCGCGGCACGGAGATGACCGAGCGGGACTGGTACGAGCCCACCCCCACCCTCGGCATGTACCTCTCCGGGACCGACATTCCGCAACGCGACCCCGAAGGCCGCCCGGTCACCGACGACAGCTTCCTCGCCGTCCTGCACACCGGCCACCGCCCGGCCGCCTGCACCCTGCCGGGGCCGCCCTGGGCCGACGCGTACGAGCTGGTCGTCGACACCTCCCTGGAGGACCAGGACGGGCCGCCGGGGACCACGCTGCGCGCGGGCGTCCGGCTCACCGTCCCCGAGCGGTCGGTGCTGCTGTTGCGTGTGGTGGCCGGAGTGACGGCTCCGCCGACAGGCTGAGGCCTCCGCTTCCCCAACTGCCGCGCGGGTCAGGGCGAAAACCCGGTGAGTGATGTCAGTGGCGGGACGTACTCTCGGTACCGATGGCCGATACAGCGAAGGTGACACGACAGCAGCAGCCCGGCAGACCCGCTACCGACCCCGACCCCGACCCCGGACCCGGCCCCGCTGTCGGGCCCGGACCCGACTCCGCCGGCCGGCCACGCCCACCGGCCCGGCGCTCCGCCGTGCGCTCCCTGCTGCGGCTGTGGCCCTTCGTACGGCCGGTGCGGGCGCGGCTGTTCACGGCGGCGTTCGTGGCGGTGCTCGCGTCCTGCATCGGGCTGGTCATCCCCCTGGTCCTCAAATGGCTGGTGGACGGGCCGATCGCCGACCGGGACCCGGGCGGGGCCTGGCTGGGCGGCGGGTACCTGCTCCTGCTCGGCCTCGCGGAGGCGGGCCTGTTCGGGCTGCGGCGCTGGCTGGTCGCGCGGCCGCTGGCGCGCGTCGAGGCCACGATGCGCGACAGCCTGTACCGGCACGTGCAGCGGCTGCCGGTCGCCTTCCACGACCGCTGGGCCTCCGGGCAGCTGCTGTCCCGGGGCACCACCGACCTGCAACTGCTGCGCCTCTTCCTGGCCTTCCCGCTGACGTTCCTGATCGTCAACGCCACCACGATCCTGGTGGGCTGCGTGATCCTGCTGGTGCAGCGGTGGTCGCTGGGGCTGGTGCTGCTGGCGCCCATCGTGCCGCTGATCGTGCTGTGCTCGGTCTTCGAGGCGAAGTACGCGGTGGCCGCGCGGCGGGCCCAGGACCAGGTCGGCGACGTGACCACGGTCGTCGAGGAGTCGGTCCTCGGCATCCGGATCGTCAAGGGGTTCGGGCGGCACCGCAGCCAGGCCCGCGCCTTCCGGGAGCTGACGGCCCGGCTGCGCACCACCGAGCTGCGCAAGGCCCGGCTGCTGGCCGCCCTGTGGGCCTGCATCATGGCGCTGCCGGAGCTGGCCCTCGGTGCGGCGCTGGTGCTCGGCACGGTCCAGGTGGCCGACGGGGACCTGTCGGCCGGCACCCTCGTCGCGTTCCTGTCCACGGCCCTGGCCCTGATGTGGCCGGTGGAGTCGATCGGCTTCCTGCTCGCCATGAGCAACGACGCGGCGGCCGCCACCGACCGGTACTTCGAAGTCCTGGACGAGCCGGTGGCGGACCGGGACGACGCCCGGAAGGCGGCGGAGCAGACGCCCGTCACCGGCCCCGGCGCCACCGGCCTCGCGTTCCACGGCGTCACCTTCCGCCACCCGGACGCCCCCGCCGACGCCCCGCCCGTTCTCCAAGGCATCGACCTGCACATCCGCCCCGGCGAGACGATGGCCCTGGTCGGCGCGACCGGCAGCGGCAAGACCACCCTCACCGCGCTCGTCCCCCGGCTGCACGACGCGACCGGCGGCCGCATCACCCTCGACGGCACGGACATCACGGCGCTGCCCCGCGACGAACTGCGCGCCCGGGTCGCGGTGGCCTTCGAGGAGCCGACCCTGTTCTCCGCGACCGTCGCGGAGAACGTCCTGATGGGCGGGGAAGGCGCCGGCCCCGACGACCTCCGGCGGGCGCTGCGCGTCGCCCAGGCCGACGGGTTCGTGGACGCGCTCCCCGACGGCCCGGACACCGAGGTCGGTGAACAGGGGCTGAGCCTGTCCGGCGGCCAGCGGCAGCGGCTCGCGCTGGCCCGCGCGGTGGTCGGCCGGCCCCGCTTCCTGGTCCTGGACGATCCGCTGTCCGCGCTGGACGTCCATACGGAGGCGCTGGTCGAAGCGGCGCTGCGGGAGGTACTGGCGACCACCACCGCCCTGGTCGTCGCCCACCGTCCGTCCACGGTCCTGCTCGCCGACCGGGTGGCGCTGCTGTCCGGCGGCCGGATAGCCGCCGTCGGCAGCCACCACGAGCTGCTGCGCGAGAACGCCGAGTACGCGGCGCTGATGTCCGGCACGGCGGACGGCGCGGGCACCGCCCGGCACGAAGGGGAGAGCGTGCGATGACCACGAGCACCGGTACGGGCAAGGCCACGGACGACGCCCCGGACGGCGGCGACAGCACGTCCCGCCGGCCGTCCCCTCCCCCGGCCGCCCCCGCCACCCCGGGACCCGCCCCCGGCGCCTCGCCGGACACGCCCCCCGACACCACCTCTGACCCCACCCCCGACGCCTTCGCCCAGGATTTCCTGCCCACCGCCAAGGGCGCCTCGCGCAGCCTGCTGGGCTCGTTGCTGCGCCCGCACACGCGCGCCGCCTGGGCGGCGGCTGTCCTCCTCCTGCTCCAGCAGGCCGCCGTGCAGGCCGGTCCGCTGCTGGTCGCCTTCGCCATCGACCACGCCGTCCCGGCCCTGCGGGCGGGCGACCACGGCCCGCTGATCGCCGTGGCGGCGGCCTACCTGCTCTGCGCGTCGGCGGCCGGCGGGCTCCAGTACGTCTTCGTCCGGGTCTCCGCGCGGATCAGCCAGGACGTCCTGCTCGACCTGCGGGGCCGGATCTTCCGGCACGGCCAGGCGCTGAGCCTGGACTTCCACGAGCGCTACACCTCGGGCCGGCTGATCTCCCGCGCGACCACCGACGTGGAGGCGCTGCGCGAGCTGCTGAACGAGGGCCTCCAGGAGCTGATATCCATCGTCCTGGCCACGGTCTACATCACGGCGACGCTGCTCTATCTCGACTGGGGCCTGGGAGCCGCCGCCGTCGCCACCGCCGGGCCGCTCTATCTGCTCGTCCGCTCCTTCCAGCGCCGTTCCCAGCGTGTCTACAGCGTGAAGTCGTCGGCGATGGCCGCCGTCATCGTGAAGTTCGCGGAGACGATCAACGGCATCCGCCCGGTGCAGGCGTTCCGGCGCGAGCGGCCCAACGACGTGGCGTTCGCCCGCCTGAACGGCCGTCACGAGCGCACCAACGGCGACGCCGTACTGGAGATGGCCCGGTACGTCGTCTCCTCGCGCCTGGTGGCCAACGTCGCGGTGGCCGCGCTGGTCCTGTGGGGCGCGTACCGGGTGGCCTCGGGCAGCCTGGCGCTGGGGGTGCTGGCGGCCGCGGTGCTCTACCTCCGCCGCCTGTACGACCCGATCGACCGCCTCGGCATGTTCCTCAACTCCTACCAGTCCGCCGCCGCTTCGCTGGAGAAGATCGCCGGGCTGCTCGCCCAGCGCCCGAGCGTCCCGGAGCCCACCACTGCGCTGCCACTGCCGGACCGGCCCGGCGCGCTGCCGGGCCGCGAGGTCACCTTCGACGGCGTACGGTTCGCCTACCGCACCGGCGGCGAGGTGCTGCCGCGCTTCGACCTGACCCTCGCCGCGGGCCGTACGGTCGCCGTCGTCGGCTCCACCGGCGCCGGCAAGTCCACCCTGGCCAAGCTGCTGGCCCGGTTCTACGACCCCTCTTCCGGCTCGTCACCCCGCCCGGGTACGGAAGACTCCCGTACCGGCAGCGTCCGCGTCGACGGCGTCGACCTGCGCGACCTGTCCACCGCCGACCTGCGCCGCGCGGTGGTCATGGTCACCCAGGAGGCGTTCCTGTTCTCCGGCACGGTCGCCGAGAACATCGCCATCGGCCGCCCCGACGCCACCCGCGAGGAGGTGGAACGGGCCGCGCGGGCCATCGGCGCCCACGACTTCATCGCTGCCCTGCCCGACGGGTACGACACCGACGTACGCAAGCGCGGCGGCCGGATCTCCGCCGGGCAGCGCCAGCTCGTCGCCTTCGCCCGCGCCCTGCTCGCCGACCCGGGGGTACTGATCCTCGACGAGGCGACCAGCTCCCTCGACATCCCCGGCGAACGCGCGGTCCAGCGCGCCATGGAAACGGTCCTGCGCGGCCGGACGGCGGTGGTCATCGCCCACCGCCTGTCCACGGTCGAGACGGCCGACCGGGTCCTGGTGATGGACGCGGGCCGCATCGTCGAGGACGGCACTCCCGCCGAACTGATCGCCGCCCGCGGCCGCTTCGCGGAGCTGCACCGGGCGTGGCGGGAGAGCGTGGGGTGAGGCGCGGACGCGGGCCGGCTTCCGCGGTTCCGCGAGCACGTGCGCGAGATCACGGCCACTTCGGCGGTTTCCCGAGCCCGTTCGCGAGATCACGAGCACGTTCGCGGTCTCACGGGCACCGGTCGCGCAGGCCCGTCACGCGGCGTACGCGTCCGCGTAGTCCGGCAGCTTCCAGTCGCCTCCGCGGTCCTTCTTGGAGAACCGCGCGACCAGGTCGGGAATGCGGAAGAAGCAGGCCAGTGCGGTGGCGTTCTGGAAGGCGCTGATGGCGTGCCTGCTCATGGGCAGGCCCACGCGCAGGACGCGCGGGTCGACCTCGGCCTGGATCGCGTCGACGAAGGGCCGCAGGACGCGGTCGTAGTGCGCCAGCGCGGTGGGCAGGTCACCGGCGTGCCGGTTGATCTCGCCGGCCAGGACACAGGCGCCGGCCAGGCCGCCGGAGACGCCCATGCCGCTGTAGGGGGACGCGCAGTGCGCGGCGTCGCCGGCCAGGACCACGCGGCCCTTGGACCAGGTGTCGGTGCGCACCTGCGCGATCTCCTGGGAGTAGAAGAAGGGGCTGTCCTTCATGCCTGCGACGAAGCGCCCGGTCTGCCAGCCGGCGTCGTGGAACCGGTCGGCCCAGAACTTCTGCTGCCGCTCGACGGGCGCGCGGTGGATCGCGGTGGCCTCCGCCGACTCCTCGCGCAGCACGAAGTACACCTGGGTCTCGGTGGCGTTGTGGCTGCGCCGCATGATCTGGCGGCCGCCCGGGACCATGCAGGTGTCGCGGACGCGGGTGTCGGAGGCGGTGCGCGGGACGAACCAGTAGGCCATGTGGATGCCGAGGCGCCGGTACGGGTCGAAGCCCTCCGGCAGGAGCGCCCGCCGGATGCGTGACCCCTGTCCGTCCGCGCCGATCAGCAGGTCGTACGCGCCGGAGGTGCCGTCCGAGAAGTGGGCGGTGACACGGTGCTCGTCCTGGTCGAAGCCGTCGACGCGCTTGCCGAAGACGTACTCGGTGCCGTCCTCGGCCGCGTCGTGGAGGATGCGGACGAGGTCGCCGCGCATGATCTCGTACTCCGAGGTGAGGGTCTGCCGCCCCTTGCCGGAGGTGTTGGCCATGATCGTGGCCTTCGGCTTCCCGCGGGAGTCGACGAAGGCCACACCCGCCTCGTCCACCAGCCGGCCGCGCACGGTCTCCAGCAGCCCCATGCGCTCGATCGCCTCGATGCCCTGCCCGCGCAGGTCGACCTGGGCGCCCGAGGCGCGCAGCGCCGGGAACCGCTCCGCGACCGTCACCTGGTGACCACCGCGGGTGAGCCAGAAGGCCAGCGCCTGCCCGGCGATCCCGCCACCGGCGACGAGAATCCGCAGCGAACGCTTCGTGAGCTGGTCCGGCATGACACCCACCCCAAAATCTATCGGTGATTGATTTTCCTCAGAGTCTTCTATCAGCGATAGATTGTCAAGGTGACCAAGATGAACCGCGCGACCGTCGTCACCGAGGCGCTGGAGCTGCTCGACGAAGTGGGCCTGGACACCGTGAGCACCCGGCGGCTGGCCCAACGGCTCGGCGTCGAACAGCCGTCGCTCTACTACCACTTCCGGACCAAGAAGGATCTCCTGGCGGCCATGGCGGAGGCCGCCATGGCCCCGCACGCCACCGCACCGCTGCCGTCATCCGGGGACGACTGGCGCGAGTGGTTCCTGGAGAACTCGCGCAGCTTCCGGCGCACGCTGCTGCGGCGCCGCGACGGCGCGCGCCTGCACGCCGGCAGCACCCCGACGGGCGACCTCGACCGGATCCGCCGCAAGCTGGCCTTCCTCGTCGCCTCCGGCGTGCCCGAGAAGGACGCGCAGCTGGCGATGCTGGCCGCCGGCCGGTACACGGTCGGCTGCGTACTGGAGGAGCAGGCGGACGCGGGCCCGCAGGAAGACCTGCCGGCCGACGTCCCGGTCCTCGACCACGAGGCGGCGTTCGAGGCGGGCCTCGCCCTCATCCTCGGCGGCCTCGTGCAGCACACCGCTCCGGCCGGCACCGGCAGCGGCAGCGGCAGCGGCAGCGGCAGCGGCAGCGTTCAGCAGTAGTCGTGCTCGGGCCGCTGCGCGAAGTCGGGCCGGGTGAGGGCCGAGTGGGCCGGCCGTCCCTCCGTGGCGGGCCTGGTGGCGAGGCCGCGCAGCATGGTGTTGCGCTGTTCCAGGGCCCGGGCGGTGGTCGGGACGAGGGTGGCGCCGCCGTGCCCGGCCTGCGCCTGGTTCAGGGCCACGAACGCACGGGAGCAGTGTTCGTAGGCGGCGAAGCCCGCGGTGCGGTCGCGGCCGGCCGGGGAACCGGCGAGCGGGCAGGCGCCGACGAGCGCGAGGCTGGTGCCCTGTCCGGTGAGGAACGAGGGCGCGGACGCGGTGTCGCCGACCAGCGCGGCCCGGCCGCTGGACCAGCGGGGCATACGGATCTGGCCGGCCCCGTCGAAGAACAGGCCGTCCGCCTCGCGCAGGGCGGCCAGCATGCCCGGGACCTCCCGTCCGGCGGTCTCGCGGGTGAGCCCGAAGGTGTTGCGCATGGTGAACACGGCGAAGCAGTAGCCGAGATACCGGTAGAACTGCTCTTCGGGGCCGAACAGCAAGGCGCGGGTACGTGAGTGCAGACCGTCCGCGCCGAGCACCATGTCGAACGTACGGACGGTCTACGACTACTTCGGTGACCAGCGGACGCTGCTGCGGTCCGTCGTCGGCCCGCCGCCTCACCGGCGCAGCGCCAGCACCGTCCCCCGTGTGACGGCCTCCTTGAAGCGCGCCGAGGCGCGGCCGGTGAGGAGGGCGGGCACCGGGCTGTCGTCGGCGCGGGTGAACTGGGTGAGGCCGTCGTGGCGGCCGAGGCTGATGTTCTGCCAGACGTAGTGGAGCCGGAGCGGCCCGGGGGTGCGGCCGGTGAGGGCGGCGGCGACGTTGCGGGCGGCCCGGGCGCCCATCGGCAGGCCCGTCTGGCAGGACATCCGGGAGGCGGAGCCGTCGGGCCCGTACGCCGCCACCGCGTCGCCCGCCGCGAAGACCTCCGGGTGGGAGAGCGAGCGCAGGTCCGGGCCGACGGTGATCAGGCCGCGGCCGTCGACGGCGAGCCCGGACTCGCGCGCCAGCCCGGGTACGCGGAAGCCGGCCGCCCAGACGACCGCGTCGGCCGGCATCCCACCGCCGTCGGCGAGGACCAGGCCGTCCGCGGTGACCTCGCCGACGCGGGTGTGCTCGTGGAGTGTGACGCCGTGCCGCCGCAGGGCGCCGCGGAGGTAGCGCCGGCCGCGTTCGGAAAGTCCGGGGCCGGCCTCGCCCTGGGTGACCAGGTGCACGGTGCGTCCCGGACGGGCCTCGGCCAGCTCGGTGGCCGCCTCGATGCCGGTCAGGCCGCCTCCGACGACGGCCAGCGGGCCGCGGGTGTGCTGGGTGCGGGCGTGCAGGAGGACCGCGTCCTGGTGGGTGGCCACGGCGGAGGCGTGCGTGGCGGCTCCGGGTACGGCGGTGGTGTCGGCCGTGCTGCCCAGCGCGTACACGAGGGTGTCGTAGGTGAGGACGTGCGGCGCTGCGTCGATCCGGACGGTACGGGCTGCGGCGTCTACGGCGGTCACCCGGGCGACGGCCAGCTGGATGCCCGTACCGGCGAGGAGCGTGCGCAGGGGGAGGTCCCGGAGCTGCTGGCCCGCGGCGAGCTGGTGCAGCCGGACCCGCTCGACGAACCGGTCCGACGCGTTGACCAGGGTGATGCGTACGCCGCCGTGGCGCCGCAGCCTGCGGGCGGCGCCCTTCGCCGCGACCAGTCCGGCGTACCCGGCTCCCAGAACCACGAGGTGATGAGTCATGCCTTCTGAACCGGCGGGCGGGCGGGTCCGTGACAACCCGGGCTGTGAGGCGGGTCACGCGAGCTGAGCGGCGGCGAAGGCGAGCTTGTCCGGGTTGACGATCGTCCGTACCGCGCCGACCCGCCCCTCGTGGACCTCCGGCACGACGACGGCCAGCAGCGTCCCGTCCAGAAGGGCGAGCAGCGCCGGTTCGCCGTTGACCTCGGCCGGTACGAACGCCGCTGCCGCCGCCTCCGGCCGCGAGCCCAGGCCGAGCAGGTAGCGGAGCACCTTCGCGCGCCCGGTGACCGGCCGGCGCGCGGCGGTGACCCGGCCGCCGCCGTCGGCCCAGGCGGTCACCTCGTCGGCCAGCAGCCGTTCGAGTCCGGCCAGGTCGCCGTCGAACGTGGCGGCGAAGAAGCGCTCGACGATCTCCCGGTGCCGGGTGTCGTCCACGGCGAAGTTCCGGCGCGGGCGGTCGAGCCGTTCGCGGGCCCGGCGGTGCAGTTGCCGGGCGTGCGCCTCCTCGACGCCGATGACCTCGGCGGCCTCGCGGTGGCTGTGGCCGAACGCCTCCCGCAGGACGAAGACGGCGCGTTCGGCCGGGGTGAGCCGTTCCATCAGGGTGAGCAGGGCGAGCGAGACGGTCTCGCGCTGCTCGGCGGTCTCCAGCGGGCCGAGCGGACCGTCGGCGGTGCGGGTCAGCACCGGCTCGGGGAGCCAGGGCCCGACGTACAGCTCCCGCCGGGCGCGGGCGGAGGTGAGCCGGTTGATGCAGAGATTCGTCATGACCTTGGTCAGCCAGGCGGCCGGGGTACGGACGGCGGACCGGTCGGCCGCGCTCCAGCGCAGGTAGGTGTCCTGCACGGCGTCCTCGGCCTCGCTCGCCGAACCGAGCATCCGGTACGCGAGCGAGAAGAGCCGGGGACGGTGCGACTCGAACTCTGCGGCGGCTTCCGTGGTCATGACCGCAGCATGTCAGGACAGGGGCGGGAGGCCACCGGGAGGGCCCGGGGGCGGCGCCTCTCCCCTCAGGGGCCCACCACCCCGTCGATGCCCTCGCGCAGGAAGTCGGCGTGCCCGTTGTGGCGGGCGTATTCGAGGATGACGTGGAGCATCACGACGCGGAGGGACACGTCGGTGCCCCAGCGGGGCGCGTGGACGGTGACGTCCAGGGAGGGGGCCGCGCGCTCGATGCGGCGGGCGTGGTCGACCTCGGTCTGCCAGGCGGTGAACGCGTCCTCGCGGGTGGTCGTGCCGGGATCGTACGCCGCCTGGAAGTCGCCGTCCGGTGACCAGACCAGGGGGACGTCCTGCTGGTCGATCACCCGCCGGAACCAGGTGCGTTCCACTTCCGCGAGATGCCGTACCAGGCCGAGCAGGCTCAGTGCGGACGGCGGCATGGACCGGCTGCGCAGGTCCTCGTCGGACAGGCCGTCGCACTTCATGGCGAGCGTGGCGCGGTGGAAGTCGAGGTAGGCGCGGAGGGTTTCGCGTTCGGACCCGCGCATCGGCGGAGCGGTTCGT
Organism: Streptomyces paromomycinus; assembly: GCF_003865155.1. Lineage (NCBI taxonomy): Bacteria > Bacillati > Actinomycetota > Actinomycetes > Kitasatosporales > Streptomycetaceae > Streptomyces > Streptomyces paromomycinus. Next base: position 3,177,866 of record NZ_BHZD01000001.1, read on the forward strand.
TCGGTGGGCATCTGCTGTCCTTTCGACCGCCCGATCATGCCGGGCGCGCCGTGCCGCCGCACGCGCATTCCGCTCCGGCCCCTTCCACCGCGATCTGTTCGGGTGGCCGAAGACGGCGCTTCGCCGCCGCGGCGGCGGACGGACGGTGTGTCGAACGTGTATGCGCCCAGGGCGCGCGGCCCGGACTGCCTGTCGGTCCGTGGTGCGAGGGGGCTGCCGTGCGGGGAGGGGCCGGCGGGGATCGACGTACCGTCACGTCCTGTATACGGACCCGATCCCCCGCTCTACGGACGTTTTCCGGCCAACTATTGACCGGCCACTGACAACAACGGTCCTCGGATGGCACTCTTCCCCGCATCCGTTACGCGGAGCCCCACAGTGCACCACTCCGCGCCCACGGCCCGTTCGACGCTCGCTGCCCGACACGCCCGACGCTCGAAGGCCCGGACCACCCGCACCTGGTGCCTCCCCCCACACGTTCCACGTGTTCTGCCTCGCTCTGCCCGGACGGTCACTCCGCCGCCCGGTCCCCCTCGGCCGCCCACCCACCGGTCGCGGCCACCGCAGAAGGAGTCAGTGTGAGACGCACCCCCCATAGGCGCGCCGTCGCGACCGGCGCCGTGGTCGCCATGGCCGCGATGCTGACCGTGACCGTGCAGGCAGGCGCCGGGACGGCCGCCGCCCCCCGGCCCGGCCAGGTCACCGCGCAGCCCGACCCTGGCGCGCTGCCCGCCAAGTTGACTCCGGCGCAGCGTGCGGAACTGCTGCGGGAGGCCAGGGCCACCACCGCCGAGACCGCGAAGCAGCTCAAGCTCGGTCCCAAGGAGAAGCTGGTCGTCAAGGACGTCCTCAAGGACGTCAACGGCAGTGTGCACACCCGCTACGAGCGCACCTACGCGGGACTGCCGGTGCTCGGCGGCGGCCTGGTCGTCCACGAGGCGCCCAACGGCAAGCTGCGCGGCGTCACCAAGGCGGTACGGTCGCAGCTCGACGTGCCGACCACCACCGCGAAGCTCGCCCCGGCCGCCGCGGAGGACAAGGCGCTCAAGGCGTCGAAGGCACAGGGCGCGAAGAAGTCGGACGCCCGGGAGCCGCGCAAGGTGATCTGGGTCGCCGACGGCAAGCCGACTCTGGCGTACGAGACGGTCGTCGGCGGCGTCCAGGACGACGGCACCACGCCCAGCGAGCTGCACGTGATCACCAACGCGACCACCGGCGAGAAGCTGTCCGAGTGGCAGGGTGTCCAGGAGGGCACCGGCAACAGCATGTACAGCGGCCAGGTCACCCTGGGCACCGCTCCCTCGTACACGCTGACCGACACCACCCGCGGCAACCACAAGACCTACAACCTCAACCGCGGCACCTCCGGCACCGGGACGCTGTTCTCCGACCCGGACGACGTGTGGGGCGACGGCACCCCGCAGAACGCCCAGACCGCAGGCGTGGACGCGCACTACGGCGCGGCGCTGACCTGGGACTACTACAAGAACGTGCACGGCCGCAGCGGCATCAGGGGCGACGGTGTCGGCGCGTACAGCCGGGTGCACTACGGCAACAACTACGTCAACGCCTTCTGGCAGGACAGCTGCTTCTGCATGACGTACGGAGACGGCAGCGGCAACGTCAAGCCGCTGACCTCCATCGACGTGGCGGCCCACGAGATGACCCACGGCGTCACCTCGGCCACCGCCAACCTCACCTACAGCGGCGAGCCGGGCGGTCTGAACGAGGGCACCTCGGACATCTTCGCCACCGCCGTCGAGTTCAACGCCAACAACCCCAACGACGTCGGTGACTACCTCATCGGCGAGGAAATCGACATCAACGGCAACGGCACGCCGCTGCGTTACATGGACAAGCCCAGCAAGGACGGCCGGTCCAAGGACTACTGGTACTCCGGCATCGGCGGCATCGACGTCCACTACTCGTCCGGTGTGGCCAACCACTTCTTCTACCTGCTGGCCGAGGGCAGCGGGCCCAAGGACATCAACGGCGTCCACTACGACAGCCCGACCTACGACAACCTGCCGGTGCCCGGCATCGGCCGGTCCAACGCCGAGAAGATCTGGTTCTCCGCGCTGACCAAGTACATGAGCGCGAACACCAACTACGCGGCCGCCCGTACCGCGACGCTGTCCGCCGCGGCCGAGCTGTTCGGCCAGGGCAGCGCCACGTACAACACGGTCGCCAACACCTGGGCGGCGGTCAACGTCGGCCAGCGCGTGCCGGACACCGGCGTCAGCGTGACCAACCCGGGCAACCAGACCAGCACCGTCGGCCAGCCCGCCAGCCTGCAGATCAAGGCCACCAGCGGCAACGCGGGCGCGCTGAAGTACGCGGCCACCGGGCTGCCGGCCGGGCTGAGCATCAACCCGGACTCCGGGCTGATCTCGGGCACCCCGACCACCGAGGGCACCAGCAACGTGACGGTCACCGTCACCGACTCCGCCAACAAGACCGGCACCACGAGCTTCACCTGGACCGTGAAGCCGGGCAGCGGCGGTGACGTCTTCGAGAACCTCGACGACGTGCAGATCCCGGACGCGGGCAGCGCGGTCAACTCGCCCGTCAAGGTGACGCGGACGGGCAACGCGCCGAGCGCCCTGAAGGTGGACGTGGACATCGTGCACACCTACCGCGGCGACCTGGTGATCGACCTGGTGGCCCCGGACGGCACGGCGTACCGGCTGAAGAACTCCAACGCGGCCGACTCGGCGGCGAACGTCAAGGCCTCGTACACCGTCAACGCCTCCTCGGAGGCGGCCGAGGGCACCTGGAACCTGCGGGTCCGGGACGTCTACCAGCAGGACACCGGCTACATCAACAGCTGGAAGCTGACCTTCTAGAGCTGACGGCTGACGGCGGGCCGCGCGCGGGCCGACCGTCGTGGCCGGCCGCTCAGTTACCGCACCCCGTTCGACCGGGCGTCGCTCCCACCAGGAGCGACGCCCGCTTCTTTGCGTGCAGCTCCGGCATACGAACAGTGATGTTCGCTCTACGGACGATTTCACGCCAACTTCCGGGCCCCCTCCTGACATGCACGCGTTCGAATGGCAGTCTCCCCCGCAAGCACCACCCGCATCGCTTTGCACCCCCACCCTTGGCAAAGTCGAAGGAGCACACGCGTGTCCCCCCACCTGTCCCGTAAGGCACGTACCACCGGAATCTCGCTGGCAGCCGCCGGCGCACTGATAGCCGCGGCCGTCACGGCCGGCACGGCGGGCGCCTCCCCCACAGGCCCCGGCACCACCGCCAAGGCCGCGGCGGCCTCGCCGATCCAGCTGACCGCCTCGCACCGCGCCGAACTGCTGCGCGACGCGAGCGCCACCAAGGCCCGGGCCGCGCAGGAACTGGGCCTGAGCGCCCAGGAGAAGCTCGTCGTCAAGGACGTCGTCAAGGACGCCGACGGCACCACCCACACCCGCTACGACCGCACCTTCGCCGGGCTGCCCGTCCTCGGCGGTGACCTGATCGTGCACCGGGCCGAGGGCGGTGCGCTCAAGAGCACCACCAAGGCGAACAGCGCGAAGATCGCCGTCGCCTCGACCACCCCGAAGATCGCCCCGAAGGCCGCCGCGCAGGCCGCCCAGGGCACCGCGAAGTCCTTCGGCGCCCAGCAGGCCGCCGCCGTGACGCCCAAGAAGGTCGTCTGGGCCGCCTCCGGCACGCCGGTCCTCGCCTACGACACGGTGGTCGGCGGCTTCCAGAAGGACGGCACGCCCAACCAGCTGCACGTGATCACCGACGCGAACACCGGCAAGAAGATCTTCCAGTACCAGGGGATCGAGAACGGCGCCGGCACCAGCACCTACAGCGGCTCCGTCGAGATCGGCACGAAGAAGGGCGCGGACGGCTACGAGCTGACCGACGACGGGCGCGGCGGCCACTCGACGTTCAACCTGGGCGGCAGCGAGAGCGGCGAGGGCAAGCTCTTCACCAACAAGGACGACAAGTGGGGCAACGGCAAGGCCGACGACCCGGCGACCGCCGCCGTCGACGCCGCCTACGGTGCCCAGCTGACCTGGGACTACTACAAGAACGTGCACGGCCGCGCCGGCATCAAGGGCGACGGCAAGGGCGCGACCTCCCGCGTCCACTACGGCCAGAACTACTCCAACGCGTTCTGGGACGACAGCTGCTTCTGCATGACGTACGGCGACGGCGAGGGCAACAAGAAGCCGCTCACCTCGATCGACGTCGCGGCGCACGAGATGAGCCACGGTGTCACCTCGGCCACCGCCAACCTCACCTACAGCGGTGAGTCGGGCGGTCTCAACGAGGCCACCTCGGACATCTTCGGCACCGCCGTGGAGTTCTTCGCCAAGAACAAGGAGGACGCCGGCGACTACCTCATCGGCGAGAAGCTCGACATCGCCGGTGACGGCAAGCCGCTGCGCTACATGGACAAGCCCTCCAAGGACGGCCAGTCCCTGGACAGCTGGAGCCCGGACGCCGGCAACGTCGACGTGCACTACTCCTCCGGCATCGCCAACCACTTCTTCTACCTGCTGTCCGAGGGCAGCGGCGCCAAGGAGATCGGCGGCGTCACGTACGACAGCCCGACCGCGGACGGCAAGAAGGTCGAAGGCATCGGCCGGGACAAGGCCGAGAAGATCTGGTTCAAGGCCCTGACCACGTACATGACCTCGAACACCGACTACAAGGGCGCCCGCGAGGCGACCGTCAAGGCGGCCACCGACCTGTACGGCGCGGACGGCGCCGAGGTCAAGGGCGTCGAGGCGGCGTGGAGCGGCGTCGCGGTGAAGTAAGGACGGGAACGGCCGGCCGGCACCCGGCGGCCGGCTCCCTCCTGGGGCGGTGACCCCACGACCGGGCGGTGTCCGGAGGCTCCCAACCTCCCTTCGGACACCGCCCTTCCATGTGCCCGGCGGCGGCCGGCGGCGTACGGCTGGCTAGGGTGACGCGTATGAACGATGTGGGGGCGACCGTTCGGGTACTGCTGGCGGACGACGAGGCGATGATCCGGGCCGGGGTGCGCGCCATCCTCACGGCCTCGCCCGGCGTCGAGGTGGTCGCCGAGGCGGCCGACGGACGCGAAGCGGTCGAACTGGCGCTGCGGCACCGCCCCGACGTGTGCCTGCTGGACATCCGGATGCCGCGGCTGGACGGCCTCGGCGCCGCGGCCGAACTGGCCCGGACGCTGCCGGAGACGGCGGTGGTGATGCTGACGACCTTCTCCGAGGACGAGTACGTGGCGGGGGCACTGGGCTCCGGCGCCAGCGGCTTCCTGCTGAAGACCGGCGACCCGCGCGAACTGATCATCGGCGTACGGGCGGCCGCCGAGGGCGGCGCGTACCTCTCGCCGTCCGTGGCGCGGCGCGTCATCAGCCAGTTCGGCGGCGTGGCGCTGGGCAGGGCGGCCGCGGCGCGGTCCCGTACCGAGGAGCTGACCGGGCGCGAGCGCGAGGTGCTCGCCCTGGTGGGCGCGGGGCTGTCGAACGCGGAGATCGCCGGGCGGCTGTTCGTCGTGGAGGGCACGGTCAAGGCGTACGTCAGCGCGGTCCTGGCCCGGCTGGGCCTGAAGAACCGGGTGCAGGCGGCGATCCTCGCGTACGAGGCGGGGCTGGTGCGGGACGCGTGAGCCGGGTGGGCCGGGACGGGTGAGCCGGGACGGGTGAGCCGGGTGGTCCAGGGCCCGTGAACCGGGCGGCGGGGAGCCGTCAGCGCCAGAACTGCCACCAGGGCCGCGGGCGCCCGGGTGACCAGGCGTTCATCCGCAGGTCGCGTTCACGGTAGTAGTCCCGTACGGCTGCCTCGGGGCGGTCCTCGCACGCGGCGGCGAGCAGGCCCAGGGCCTCTTGGTCGTCCCGTTCGTGGCACGCCTTGCCGAACCGCGCCAGTTCACCGACGGGGGCTTTGCCGCCGATGAAGTCGATCAGGTGGTCACCGGTGACGACCTCGGTGTTGAGGATGAACGCGGTACGCCGGAACGCCCCGGTCCGGCACAGGTGGTAGAGCTGGACTCCGCTGCAGAGCCGGGCCGCGGCGGCGAGGAGCCGCTCGGCGTCGAGTTTCCGGCTGTGCTCGCGGAACTTCCGCCAGAGAGCGGGAATGCCGTCGGGCGACTCGACGCAGAAGGTGTCCACAGCCACGTCGGCGGCCGCGTCACGGTCCGCGTCACGAAGTTCCTCCACGAGGGCGAACAGGTCCGTGACGGAAAGGGGACCTGCCGAAGGGGCGGTGGGCGGCGGGTCCGTCCCCTCGTGGCGGGCGATCTCGCGGGCCGTCTCGGCGGCCATCTCGTCCAGGTGGCGCACCTCGGACCGCCGCAGCCGCACCACCGCCTCGCCCTGCGCGATCTCGTCCTCCAGCTCGGCCACCCGGCGCCGGGCCGAGTCGCGCTCCCGGGTGAGCTCGCCGATCTCCCGGGCATGGCCGCCGGCCTGCTCGGCCAGGCGCTGGAGCGCCTCCTCCGCCTTGCGCCGCAACGCACGCTCGTGCTCCAGTTCCTCGCGCAGGGTGCCGAGCTTGGCCGCCGCCTCGGCGCGCAGCAGTTCCTGCTGTTCGCGAGCCTCCGCCACGTCGCATTCGTGCGCCCGCAGCGGCTTCCTCTCCCGCTCGGCGTCCACGACGGCGTACAGCAGCTTCTGGGTCGCCCGGACGGCCTCCCGGGCGCGGGCGGTGTCCGAAGCCGCGTCGCACACCTGGTGGAGGGCCGCGATCTGCGCGCGGCTGGGAATCTCGTGCCCGTTGAGGAACTTCGACAGCCGCGACACGCTGAGCACGACGCCCTGCTCCGCGAGCCCTCGCGTCACCTGCGCCAGTGTCAGGCCGGACGCCTCGCGCAAGGTGCGCAGCCGCGCAACCAGCACCTTCCGCGGCCCTTCCGGCACGTTGTCCAGCGGGGCGAGCCGGTCCGGCCCGCGTCCCGTATGCCCTGGTCCGAGCTCTGGTCGCATCGACCCCCCTGAAGTTGCCGGCCCCGCACCTTGCGTCCGTCTCACGCAAGACTCCCGCGCGCGCTGGCGCAAGCTCGTGCGCCGCTGCTGAGCTTGGACTGTATCCAACATCCCGAACCGATCGAAGGCCGTCATGACACCACGCCAGCAGCAGAAGAAGCCGCCAACTCCCTTTCTGGAACTGCGTATCGGCGGCGTGCACGTAGTGGTCCAGCACCTGCCCTACCGGCTGCTCGCCGTCCTCAGCAGCGTGGCGGGCGCGGCCGGTGGGGTGTTCTGGGCCAGAGGGGGGTGAAGGGCGGACACCAGGTCCTTACTTTCGTCGGACGCGCGCACCGCCCCTGATCGGCGAAGCTGACGTCATGCTCACTCGCCTCACCCGGTTCGCGCCGCCCGCCGCCGAACGCCCCCGGTGGGCGGCCCGGTCGCTGGACGTCTGTCTCTGGCTGGCGCTGGCCGTGCCGCTCACCGCCGCCTTCGACGGGGTGCCCGAGGTACGGACGTGGACGGCGGCGTTCGGCGTCCCGCTGCTCGCGGCGGCGGTGGCGGTGCGCCGGAAGTGGCCGCTCGTGGCACTCGCCGTGCCCGTGGCACTGGGGCTCGTGACGTCCCGGGACCTGTTCACCTTCGAGTACACCGCCGCGCTGGCCGTCCTGGCGTACCTCGCCGGGGTACGGCTCGAACGGGCCCGCGCCCCGCTGTGGTTCTTCGCGGGCGTCGCGGCCGTCAGCCTGCCGCTGAGCGCCGTCCTCGTCCGCAACATGTGGCCCTGGTTCACCGCCGTTCTCACCCTGCTCTTCAACATCGTCCTGCCGTGGCTGCTCGGCCGCTACCGCCGCCAGTACGCGGCGCTGGTCCGCTCGGGCTGGCAGCTCGCCGAGCGGCTGGAGCACGAACAGCAGGCGGTCGCCGACCGTACCCGGCTGCGTGAACGGGCCCGCATCGCCGGGGACATGCACGACTCGCTCGGCCACGAACTGGCGCTGCTCACCCTGCGGGCCGGGGCCCTGGAGGTCGATCCGCGGCTGGCGCCCGACCAGCGGGCAGCCGTCGGCGAGCTGCGGGCGGCGGCGGGCACGGCCGCCGAACACCTGCGGGACGTCATCGGCGTCCTGCGCACCGACGACCGCGCCGAGCCCTCCCGGGTGCCGGCGGACGACAGTGTCGAAGCACTCGTCGCACGCGCCCGGTCGGCCGGCCTGACCGTCTCGCTGCGGCGGGACGGCGCGGTGGAGACGGTCGAGGGGACCATGCCGGTGATGGGCGGGCGCGCGGTGTACCGCGTGGTGCAGGAGGGGCTGACCAACGCCGCCAAGCACGCGCCGGGCGCGCCGGTGGACGTACGGCTGACCGGCGACGGGCGGCGGCTGGAGGTGACGGTGACCAACGCCGCGCCGCCGCCCGGCACCGCACCGGTGCCAGGCGGCGGCCCGGACGGCAGCGGTCTGGTGGGGCTGGACGAACGGGTCCGGCTCGCCGGCGGTGAACTGCGTGCCGGGCCCACCCCCGAGGGCGGGTTCGAGGTCGCGGCCCGGCTGCCGACGACCGGCCGGGCACCGGTGCGCGGCCCCGGTGACCACGCCCCGTGGACCCGGTCGCAGCGGGAACTGGCGGCCGCCCGGCAGCAGGTGCGGCGGCGGCTGGTGCAGACGGTGACGGTGCCCGCGGCGCTGTTCACCGCACTGCTGCTGCTCATGGGGGTCTTCGCGTTGATCAGCCCGTCCTGGTCGGTCCTGGACCGCGGGACGTACGACCGGGTACGGACCGGTGACGCCCGGGAGACCGTGGAGGCGCGGTTGCCGTTCTTCTCCATGGACGTACCGCCCGACGGCACCCCCGAACCGCCGCCCGGTCACACGTGCCGGTACTACTACACCCGCCCGTACGCGGATGACGTGGCCTACCAGCTCTGCTTCGCGGACGGCCGGCTGGCGTCCAAGGGCGTCGTCCACCGCCGGGACCGGCCGTCGCCCGGGTGAACGGGCCGCTCCGTCACTTCACCGCAAGGACGATCTTCCCCTGGGTGCGGCCGGTCTCGCCCATCGCGTGCGCCTTGGCGGCCTGCTCCAGCGGGAAGGTCGCGGCGATGTGCGCCCGCAGCGCGCCGGACTCGGCGAGGGCGGCGATCTCGCGCATGCCCGCCTGGTCGGCCTCGACGATCAGCAGCGCGAGGCGGACCCCGCGCTCGGCGGCCTTCGCGGCGTCCTCCGGGGCGCTGCGGGCGAGGATCGAGACGACGGTGCCGCCCTCGCGCACCACGCCCAGGGAGCGGGCGAGGGTGTCGCCGCCGATGGTGTCCAGGACGACGTCGACCGGGCCGGCGGCCTCGGCGAAGTCGGTGTCCCGGTAGTCGATCACCTCGTCGGCGCCGAGGGAGCGCAGGAAGTCGTGCTTGGCGGCACTGGCCGTGCCGATCACATGGGCGCCCCTGGCCTTGGCGATCTGTACGGCGAGGTGGCCGACGCCGCCCGCCGCCGCGTGGATCAGGACGCGCTGTCCGGGCTGTACGTCCGCGGTGTCCACCAGCGCCTGGTACGCGGTGAGGGCGGCCAGCGGCAGGGCGCCCGCCTGCACGTGGTCGAGGGCGGCGGGCTTGGGCACGAAGGCCCGCGCGGGGCCGGTGACGTACTCGGCGTGGGTACCGACGCCGTACGGGTACGGGACCATGCCGAAGACCTCGTCGCCGGGCTTGTGCAGGGTGACGCCGATACCGACCGCCACGACGACGCCGGACACGTCCCAGCCCAGGACGCGGGGCAGCGTCCGGACGAAGAGGCCGTCCGCGCGGTGCTTCCAGTCGGTGGGGTTGACCCCGGCGGCCCGGACCGCGATCAGGATCTGGCCGACGCCCGGCTCGGGCCGCGGGAGTTCGGTCTCGTGCAGGACCTCGGGGCCGCCGGTGACGTCCTGGCTGATGGCACGCATGGTGTGTTCGCTCATGCCGTCCAGCATCACCGGGCCCGGCAGCCGCGACAATGGCACGATGGCCATCATTCGATAGGATCGTGCCATGCAGCCTCATCGTGTGGTGGTCCTGGCCCTGGACGGCGTCTACCCCTTCGAACTCGGCATCCCGGCCCGGGTCTTCCATGCCGCCGACGGCCGGTACGAGGTGCTGACCTGCTCGGCCGACGGCGGTCCGGTGCGCAGCGGCGCCGACTTCTCGGTCCTCGTGGAACACGGCCCCGAGATCCTGCGCACCGCCGACACCGTGGTGATCCCGTCCATCGCCCCGGACCGCGTCCCCACCGAGCTGTCCGGACCGGTGCGGGCCGCGCTGGCGACGATCCGGCCCGGTACGCGCCTGGTGTCCATCTGCACCGGCGCGTACGTGCTGGCCGCCGCCGGGCTGCTGGACGGCCGCCCGGCCACCACCCACTGGCAGCTCAGCGATCACTTCCGCCACCTGTATCCGCAGGTCAGGGTCACCCCCGACGTGCTCTTCGTCGACGACGGGGACGTCCTCACCTCGTCCGGCGCCGCGTCCGGCATCGACGTCTGCCTGCACATCGTGCGCGCCGACCACGGCGGCGCGGTCGCCAACCACGCGGCCCGGGCCTGTGTCATGCCGCCGTTCCGCGACGGCGGCCAGGCCCAGTACGTCGAGCAGCCGGTGCCCGCGCCGACCGCGACCGGCACCGCGGCCACCCAGCAGTGGGCCCTGGAGCACCTGGACGAGCCGCTGACGCTGGCCCGGCTGGCCCAGCACGCCGGGATGAGCCTGCGCACCTTCAACCGCCGCTTCCGCGACGAGACCGGCCTGAGCCCGGGCCGGTGGCTCATCCAGCAGCGCCTGCTGCGCGCCCGCCAGTTGCTGGAGACCAGCGACCTGCCGGTGGACCTGGTCGCCGGCCAGGTCGGCTTCGCCGGCGGCGCGTCCCTGCGCCAGCACCTGCACGCCGCCATCGGCGTCTCACCGCAGGCGTACCGGCGTACGTTCCGGGCACCGCGGGCGGCCGAAGAGAAGAAGCCGGCGGTCCCGACGGGCTGATTCCGGCCGTCGGGCGCCGCGGGCGACTGTACGGAGCCGTGCGGCCGGTCTAGCTTCGGCCCATACCAAGACGTACGCCCGAGAGGGGACACCGCCATGGCATTCGGTTTCGTCGCCTTCCACTATCCGGCCCCCGAGCACGTCGAGGAGTTCGTCGGCCAGTGCCACCGGGTCGCCGAAGCGGCGCGGTCGCAGCCGGGCTTCCTGTCCGTCGGGGTCTGGGTCACGCCGGACGGCGAGGCCGTCGTCACCACCGGCGCCTTCGCGTCCGAGGAGACCTTCCGCGCGGCGGCCGAGGCGGCCCGCGAGCTGGGCGCGACGCCCGAGGGGCTGAGCGACCTGGAGGTCAGGCCGCGCCAGGTGCACTTCCTGCTGTCCCGCTGAAGGGGATGCCGAACGGACCGCTGAACGTCCCGGCCGGGGCGCCGCACGTCGTCCGTGCGAAGCCCCGGCCGCGTACGGGCGGCGTCCGCCCTTAGCGCATCAGCACCCCGGCCTCCTCCCCCGTCGCTTCCGACGGCACCGCCAGCAGGCCCATCTCGGCGGCGGTGACCAGCAGCCGGTGGGCCGGCAGGACGCGGACCGTGTAGCCGAAGGAGCCGGTGCGGTCGAGGGCGAGCGGGCCCTCGTAGAGCCAGCGGCCCTCCAGGTCGGGGCCGCCGGTCGGTTTGAGCGGCACGGTCGTGGCGTCCGTGATCCGGTCGGACTCGTCCACCCGGCCCGAGACGACCTGGACCTCCACGTCGTCAGGGGCGAGGTCGCCGAGGGCGACACGGACCCGCAGCGCCAGGGTGGCGCCCAGTTCGGCGCTGCCGTTGGGCGGGGCGCCCGGCACTCCGGCGGGCTCCGCGCGGTCCACCACCAGGGCGCCGGTCTCCACGTGGTCCACCGCGACCCGCGGCCACGCGGCCCGTACCCGGGTCTTCCAGGCGGCCAGTTCGGTCGCGGCCTGCGGGGTCAGCGCGCGCTGGGAGCGGGCGGCGGGCGCGTACAGCCGCTCCACGTACTCGCGCACCATGCGGCCCGCCAGCACCTTCGGTCCCAGATTGACCAAGGTCTGCCGGACCATCTCGACCCAGCGCTGCGGAACACCGGCGTCGTCACGGTCGTAGAAGCGCGGCGCGACCCGCTGCTCCAGCAGCTCGTACAGGGCGTTGGCCTCCAGTTCGTCGCGCCGGTTCTCGTCGGTGGCGTGGCCGTCGGCGGTCGGGATGGACCAGCCGAAGTCCGGCTCGTACCACTCGTCCCACCAGCCGTCCAGGACGGAGAGGTTCAGACAGCCGTTGAGCGCCGCCTTCATGCCGGAGGTGCCGCACGCCTCCAGCGGGCGCAGCGGGTTGTTGAGCCAGACGTCGCAGCCGGGGTAGAGCTTCTGCGCCATGGCCATGCCGTAGTCGGGCAGGAAGACCAGCCGCTGCCGTACGCGCGGGTCGTCGGCGAAGCGGACCAGTTCCTGCACGAGGCGCTTGCCGCCGTCGTCCGCCGGGTGGGCCTTGCCCGCCACCACGATCTGGACCGGCCGCTCGGGGTGCAGCAGCAGGTCCATCAGACGGTCGCGGTCGCGCAGCATCAGGGTGAGCCGCTTGTAGGAGGGCACTCGGCGGGCGAACCCGACGGTGAGCACCTCCGGGTCCAGTACGCCGTCGATCCAGCCCAGTTCGGCGGCCCCGGCGCCGCGCTGCCGCCAGGAGACGTGCAGCCGCCGCCGTACCTCCTCGACGAGCTGTTCGCGCAGGACCCGCCGCAGGTCCCAGACGTCCGCGTCCGGGATGTCGGCCACCGCCGACCAGCGCCGGGAGTCGCCGACGGACAGCGCGTCCTCGGTCCGGCCGGCCCCGATCTGGCGGGCGCCGAGCCGGAAGACCTCGGGCGCCACCCAGGTGGGCGCGTGGACGCCGTTGGTGACCGACGTGATCGGTACGTCCTCCGGGTCGAAGCCCGGCCACAGTCCGGCGAACATCTCGCGGCTGACGCGGCCGTGCAGGGTGGAGACGCCGTTGGCGCGCTGGGCCAGCCGCAGGCCCATCACCGCCATGTTGAAGCAGTTGGGTTCGCCGCCGGGGTAGGTCTCCAGGCCGAGTGCGAGGATGCGCTCGACGTCGATGCCGGGCAGTTCCGCCGCCTCGCCGAAGTGGCGGGCGACCAGTTCGCGGTCGAAGCGGTCGATGCCGGCGGGGACGGGGGTGTGGGTGGTGAAGACCGTACCGGCGCGTACGGTCTCCAGCGCCCCGTCGAAGTCCAGCCCGACCGGTCCGCCCGCCTCGCCGGGGCCGCCCTCGCGGCCGGCGTCCGCCAGCTCGCGGATGCGTTCCAGGCCGAGGAAGCCCGCGTGTCCCTCGTTCGTGTGGAACACCTCGGGCGCGGCGTGGCCGGTGAGCCGGCAGTACGTCCGTACGGCCCGTACCCCGCCGATCCCCAGCAGCATCTCCTGCAACAGGCGGTGCTCGCTGCCCCCGCCGTAGAGCCGGTCGGTCACGTCCCGCTCGCCCGGCCCGTTCTCCTCCACGTCGGAGTCCAGGAGCAGCAGCGGCACGCGGCCGACCCGCGCCACCCAGACGACCGACCGGAGCTGCCGCCCGCCGGGCAGCGCGAGGGCCACCTGGGCGGGCGTCCCGTCGGCCTCCCGCAGCAGGTCCAGCGGCAGCTCGTTGGGGTCGAGCACCGGGTAGTGCTCCTGCTGCCAGCCCTCGCGGGAGAGCGACTGGCGGAAGTAGCCGTGCCGGTAGAGCAGGCCCACCCCGATGAGCGGTACGCCGAGGTCGCTGGCCGCCTTGAGGTGGTCGCCGGCGAGGATGCCGAGGCCGCCCGAGTACTGCGGCAGCGCGGCGGTGATGCCGAACTCGGGCGAGAAGTAGGCGACGGCCTCGGGCAGCCGGCTGTCCCGGCCGCCCTGCTGGGCGCCCTGGTACCAGCGCTGCCCGGAGAGGTAGTCCTGCAGGTCGTCGGCGGCCGCGCCGAGCCGGCGCAGGAATCTGCGGTCCCCGGCCAGCTCCGCGAGCCGCTCGGCGGAGACGGTGCTCAGCAGCCGTACGGGGTCCAGCCCCGCCCGGCGCCGGCCGGCGGGGGCTATGGCGTGGAACAGTTCGCGGGTCTCGGGGTGCCAGGACCAGCGCAGATTGCGCGCCAGGTCGCTGAGGGGTCGCAGGGGCTCCGGGAGGACGGGGCGCACGGTGAACCGACGAATGGCCTTCACGCTACGACGGTAGCGGCGCACCGCCGCCCGATTCGCCCGGTAGCCCGGAATCCGGTCGGATCCGGACGCCAACTGCCATGATCGGCGGGCCTCTTGGGTCGTCACCCGTTCGGCCGAGCCGGTCACCCGAAGGGCGCCTTCCGGCCATCCGGGAGCGCGGCCCGGGACACCGGGACGGCGGGATCGGGCCCGCCCCTCCCCCGCTCCCCGGCCGCCCCGTGCGGCCGATATGGCCGGTTCCCCACCCCCGGGCACTCTTGTTCGAGCCCACACCGGGCGAAAGGCTGCCGGTGACGCCGCCGGCCCGGGTGCGGCACCCCGCCCTCCCTCCCGCGACTCCGGCGGCCCCGGCCCGAGTTGAGGAGGGGATCGGGACGCACGCCACGCATATGCACCGGGAATCCGGCGGGCGGCATTGTCCAACTGGCGTTCGAAATCGGCCTGTTCGCGCCGGGTGTGGACATCACGTCGGCGTGGAACCCGGGAGACACTGCGGTGCGGGCCCCGTCCGGCGCGTCCCCGGCCGCACCGCACGCAGCCCGCACAGCTGCGCTCCATCTGCCGCCCCACCGGCGGACCGGACCGAAGGAGGTGCGGAGCACGCCGGCCGCAGCGGCGGCCAGGCATCGGAACACCGCGGCGGGCCCCGGCTCGCCGATCGCGTCGTCGCAGGTCAGCACCGGACGGTGAGTGCGGAACGGCGCCGCCCCGTAATACGTCGCACGGCGTTCGGGCCGGGCCGGAGCCGGACGCCCGGGAGCGTGCGCGCCGCCGCACGTACACGTCCGGAGCCCCGGTCATATTCCGTTCCGCGGTTACGTGCCGGTAGTGCGCGGACGGCCCGATTGCCCGCCCGCGCGCCACGGGAAGGCTTGTGCGGTACCGCTCTTGCGCCCCGGCGCGCCGCACGGCTTCCCGCCCCGCCCCCATCCGCCAACCGAGTGAAAGCGGACAGGAGAGCCCATGCCCGCAGCCCGTCCCTCCGTCACAAAAACGATAGAAAGGACAGAATCCGGTAACACCTCCCAACCTTCAGGTGACCCCATGATCGGCCGCATCCCCGTGCTGGACCTCCACCCGCTGATCGACTGCGGCCGTCGCCCGGCGAAAGCGGTGGTCGGCGAGACCTTCCGGATCTCGGCCACCGTCTTCCGTGAGGGCCATGACGCGGTCGCCGCCAACGTCGTCCTGCGCGACCCCCTGGGCCGTCCCGGCCCCTGGACGCCGATGCGCGAACTGGCGCCCGGTACGGACCGCTGGGGTGCCGAGGTCACCCCGGACGTGGAGGGCCGGTGGACGTACGGCGTCGAGGGCTGGTCGGACCCGGTCGGCACCTGGCGCCACCACGCCGGCATCAAGATCCCGGCCGGTCTCGACACCGAACTGGTCCTCGCCGAGGGCGCCGCGCTGCACGAACGCGCCGCCGAGGGGGTGCCCAAGAGAGACGGCCGGGAAGCGGTGCTCGCCGCGGCGGACGCCCTGCGCGACCCGCAGTTGCCCGCCGCCACCCGGCTCGCCGCCGCGCTCACCCCCGAGGTCACCGCCGCGCTCGCCCGCCACCCGCTGCGTGAACTGGTCACCGCCTCGCGGACGGTGCCGCTGCTGGTCGAGCGCCGCCGGGCCCTGTTCGGGTCGTGGTACGAGCTGTTCCCCCGGTCCGAGGGCGCGGTGGTGCGCAAGGGCGCGCCCCCGGTCAGCGGCACGTTCCGGACGGCCGCCGAACGGCTGCCGGCGGTCGCGGCCATGGGGTTCGACGTGGTCTATCTGCCGCCCGTGCACCCCATCGGCACCTCCTACCGCAAGGGCCCCAACAACGCGCTCTCCGCGGGCCCGCACGACGTGGGGTCGCCGTGGGCCATCGGCTCGCCCGAGGGCGGGCACGACGCGCTGCACCCGGACCTCGGCACCTTCGAGGACTTCGCGCACTTCGTCCGCACGGCGCACGACCTGCGCATGGAGGTGGCGCTGGACTTCGCCCTCCAGTGCTCGCCGGACCATCCCTGGGTCACCGAGCACCCCGAGTGGTTCCACCACCGCGCGGACGGCTCCATCGCCTACGCCGAGAACCCGCCGAAGAAGTACCAGGACATCTACCCGCTCGCGTTCGACGCGGACCTGAACGGCCTGGTGCGGGAGACGGAACGGCTGCTGCGCTTCTGGATGGAGCGCGGGGTGCGCATCTTCCGGGTCGACAATCCGCACACCAAGCCGGTGCTCTTCTGGGAGAAGGTCATCGCGGACGTCAACCGCACGGATCCGGACGTCGTCTTCCTGGCCGAGGCGTTCACCCGGCCTGCGATGATGCGCACGCTGGCACAGATCGGGTTCCAGCAGTCGTACACCTATTTCACCTGGCGCAACGGCAAGCACGAGCTGACCGAGTACCTCACCGAACTGTCGCGGGAATCGTCCTCGTACATGCGGCCGAATTTCTTCGTCAATACGCCGGACATCCTGCACGCCTATCTGCAGGACGGCGGGCGGCCCGCGTTCGAGGTGCGTGCCGTACTGGCCGCGACCCTCTCCCCGGCGTGGGGTGTCTACGCCGGATTCGAGCTGTGCGAGTCGACACCGGTACGAAGTGGCAGCGAAGAGTACCTGGATTCCGAGAAGTACCAACTCAGGCCCCGGGACTGGGAGACAGCGGCGCGTGCGGGACGTACGATCGCTCCTCTCATCACCACGCTGAACCGCTTGCGACGCCGCCACCCGGCACTCCAGCAGCTGCGCGACCTTCATTTCCACCACGTCGACAACGACGCCGTCCTCGCCTATTCCAAACGGGCCGGGAACGGCGCCGGGGCCGACACGGTGCTCACCGTCGTCAACCTCGACCCGCACCACACCCACGAGGCGACGGTGTCGTTGGACATGCCGGAACTCGGCCTCGATTGGCACGATTCCGTCCCGGTGCGCGACGAGCTCACCGGCGAGACCTACCACTGGGGCAGGGACAACTATGTGCGCCTCGACCCGGGCCGCGCTCCGGCGCCCGCGCACCTGTTCTCCCTGCGACCGTCCTCACCGATCGGAGGGTCACCCAATTGATCGTCAACGAGCCCGTCCCCGACAAGTTCGAGGACACGCCGGCCAAGGACCGCGATCCCGACTGGTTCAAACGGGCCGTCTTCTACGAGGTCCTGGTGCGTTCCTTCCAGGACAGCAACGGTGACGGCGTCGGCGACCTCAAGGGCATCACGGCCAAGCTGGACTATCTCCAGTGGCTGGGCGTGGACTGCCTGTGGCTGCCGCCGTTCTTCAAGTCACCGCTGCGGGACGGCGGGTACGACGTCTCGGACTACACGGCCGTGCTCCCGGAATTCGGCGACCTGGCCGACTTCGTGGAGTTCGTGGACGCCGCGCACCAGCGCGGGATGCGGGTGATCATCGACTTCGTCATGAACCACACCAGCGACCAGCACCCGTGGTTCCAGGAGTCCCGCACCGACCCGGACGGCCCGTACGGCGATTACTACGTCTGGGCCGACGACGACAAGCAGTACCAGGACGCGCGCATCATCTTCGTCGACACCGAGGCGTCCAACTGGACCTTCGACCCGGTGCGCAAGCAGTACTTCTGGCACCGCTTCTTCTCCCACCAGCCGGACCTGAACTACGAGAACCCGGCCGTGCAGGAGGAGATGCTCTCCGCCCTGCGCTTCTGGCTCGACCTGGGCATCGACGGGTTCCGGCTGGACGCGGTCCCGTACCTGTACGCCGAGGAGGGCACCAACTGCGAGAACCTGCCCGCCTCGCACGCCTTCCTCAAGCACGTACGGGCGGAGATCGACGCGCATTACCCCGACACCGTGCTGCTGGCCGAGGCCAACCAGTGGCCGGAGGACGTCGTCGACTATTTCGGGGACTACTCCAAGGGCGGGGACGAATGCCACATGGCGTTCCATTTCCCGGTCATGCCGCGCATCTTCATGGCGGTCCGCCGGGAATCGCGCTACCCCGTCTCGGAAATCCTGGCCAAGACCCCGGAGATTCCGGCCAACTGCCAGTGGGGCATCTTCCTGCGCAACCACGACGAGCTGACGCTCGAAATGGTCACGGACGAAGAACGTGACTATATGTACGCGGAATATGCCAAGGACCCGCGCATGCGGGCCAATATCGGCATCCGCCGCCGGCTGGCCCCGCTGCTCGACAACGACCGCAACCAGATCGAGCTGTTCACCGCCCTGCTGCTGTCCCTGCCGGGCTCGCCGATCCTGTATTACGGCGACGAGATCGGCATGGGCGACAACATCTGGCTCGGCGACCGGGACGCGGTCCGCACCCCGATGCAGTGGACGCCCGACCGGAACGCCGGTTTCTCCTCCTGCGACCCCGGCCGGCTCTTCCTGCCGACCATCATGGACCCGGTCTACGGGTATCAGGTCACCAACGTCGAGGCGTCGATGTCCTCGCCGTCGTCGCTGCTCCACTGGACCCGGCGCATGATCGAGATCCGGAAGCAGAACCCGGCCTTCGGCCTCGGCACCTACACCGAACTCCCCTCGTCCAACCCCGCGGTGCTGGCCTTCCTGCGCGAATACCAGGACGACCTGGTGCTGTGCGTGCACAATTTCTCGCGTTTCGCGCAGCCCACCGAACTGGACCTGCGCACATTCAACGGACGGCATCCGGTCGAACTGATCGGCGGCGTCCGTTTCCCGCCCATCGGCGAATGGCCCTATCTGCTGACCCTGGCGGGCCACGGCTTCTATTGGTTCCGGCTCCGGAGGGGGGCGGTCTAGCGACCGTACCGGCGCACGTGCAGGCGGCGGAAAACCACCGCCCGTATCCGCCCGCGATACGGGTACGGGCGTTTTCCGCCCGCCCCCACGGGCAGTCTCCCTACTACCGCACGGGCCGGGTGAGCCAGCGCCGAAACCCCGGTGTCAGGGGTAATCCCCACGGACGCCGCTGCCGTACGGACGATCCTCACCCGACACGTCCCGCACCGCCGCACAGTCAAGGCCGCATTCCGGGACACTCTGCCCTATCTGTCGTGTGCCCGGGGAAAGGACGCGACGCCATGTCGGAGACCGCCTCGACCCGTGCCATCCGCAGTCCGCACGACCGCCTCTCGACCACCGCGCCCGCGCTGTTGTCCTCACTCGTCCCCCTGCTGAGCGAATGGCTGCCGCGGCAGCGGTGGTTCGCCGGCAAAGGGCGGCCGATCACGGGCTTCCAGCTGGTGTCGGCGACCGAGCTGCTGCCGTGCGCGGCGGGTGGCGCCACACCGGGGCTGCTGCACCTGCTCGTACGGGCGCAGCAGTCGGCGGCTCCCCCCGGGGCCCCGCAGCCGGTGCCGCCGGAGCACCCGGCCGAACCGGCCACCTCGTCGCCCACGGGCCCGGTGGCGAGCGGGGACTGCTACCAGCTCCTGCTCGGTGTGCACAGCGCCCTGCCGCCGCAGCTCGCCCCCGCCGTGATCGGCCGCCCCGCCGGCGGCCCGCTGCACGGGCGCACGGTCTACGACGCCCTGCTGGACAACCGGCTGTGCGCCCTCCTGCTGGAGCGGCTGCGGGTGCCGGGACGGCTCGGCGGCCTGCGGTTCTGCCGGGTGGCCGACAGCACCATCTCCTCCGGGATGCCCGCCCGCCCGATCACCGTCGAGCAGACCAACTCCTCGGTCGTCTACGGCGATTCCTACATCCTCAAGGTGTTCCGGCGCACCGCGCCCGGCCTCAACCCCGACCTGGAACTGCCGCTGGCGCTGGCCCGCGCCAAGTGCGGACGGGTCCCGGCGCCCGCCGCGTGGTTCGAGACCGACCCGGAGGCGGGCGACGGCGAGCCGGTGACGCTCGGTGTGCTCCAGCCCTACCTGAGCGGCTCCGCCGACGGCTGGCAGCTGGCCCTGAACGCGCTCGCCGTACAGGCCGACTTCACCAGCTCCGCGCGGGCCCTCGGGCACGCCACCGCCGAGGTGCACACCGCGCTGGCCGAGACGCTGCCCACCACCGAACTGCGCCGCCCGCAACTCGACGCGGTGGCTGCCCAGATGAATGAGCGGCTGGTGGCCACCGCGCGCGTGGTGCCCGCCCTGCGCCCGTACTGCGCGCGGCTGCGCACCGCCTTCGACGACCTCGCGGCGCTCGGCCACGACGGCCGCGCCTGGTCCGCCCAGCGCATCCACGGCGACCTGCACCTGGGCCAGACGCTGCGGACCGCCGACGAGGGCCGCTGGTCGCTGATCGACTTCGAGGGCGAGCCGTCCCGGCCGCTGGCCGAGCGGCGGCGCCCGCAGCCCGCGGTGCGCGACGTGGCGGCCATGCTGCGCTCGTTCGACTACGCGGCCCGCAGCGGCCCTTCGGGCGGCGACCCGTGGTCGCTGGAGTGGGCCCGGCGCACCCGGGCCGCCTACTGCCTCGGGTACGCGGAGGCCGGCGGGCTCGATCCGCGCTCGGCGCCCGAGCTGATGCGGGCGTACGAGACGGACAAGGCCGTCTACGAAGTGCTCTACGAGGCCCGGCACCGCCCGAACTGGCTGCCCGTACCGATGGCCGCGGTGCGGCGGCTGGCCGGGGCGCACGCGTCCCGGGGCGCGGCCGGCGCGGACCCCGGGGCCGGGCCGGACCTGGACGGGGCCGATGGGCGCGCATGAAACCGCCGGAGCGGGCCACCCGGAGCGGTACGGAGCACCGGCACCGGCGTGCACGGCCCCGGCCCGTCCCGCGGGCGCGCGCCCGGTGCGCACCAGACCCCTGCCGCAGCGCAGGCACCGCAGGTATCGCAGACAACCCTGATCGCTGACATCTGGCCGAGGAGGCTCCTCTCGTGACCGCCCGTTCGTCGTCCCGCCGCCCATCGCAAGAACCCGCGCCCGCCCGTGGCACGGCCGTCCGGGGCACCTCCCCGGAGGCATCCGCCGGCCGGTCCGGTGTCCCGGCCACCTTCCTGCCGGGGCGTGATGAGCCTGCCGGGTCCGGCGGGGCCGCCTCGCCCGATGCGACCGTCGAGACCGCTGATGCCACTGAGGTCGCTGAGACCGCTGAGCCCACTCGGACCGCTGAGACTGTTGAGACCGGCGAGACCCACAGGCCCGGTGGGGTCGCCGAACGGCCGCCGCACCAGCGCGACCACGGCGAACCTCTGCCGGAGCGGCCCGACGCCACCCGCCCGGACCGCACGCGGACCGGCAGCGCCCGACCCGGCGGCTCCCGGACCGCCACCACCCGACCCAGCAGTACGCAACCCAGCAGTACGCAGCCCGCCGGCACGCCGACCGACGGCGCGCCCCCCGCCCCCGCCCCGGAGCCCAGCGGCGGCAGCCACGGTGTGCGGACCGCGCCGCCGCTCGGCGACGAGGACCGCGGCCGGCTGCTGAGCGGCACGCACCACGACCCGCACGGGCTGCTCGGCGCGCACCCGGTGCGCGGCGGTGTGCTCTTCCGCGTGCTGCGGCCGTACGCCAAGGCCGTCACCGTGCTCGCCAAGGGGCTGCGGGCCGATCTGCACGACGAGGGCGACGGCCTGTTCGGCGGGGTGCTGCCGCTGTCCGCGGTGCCCGAGTACGAACTGCTGGTCTCGTACGAGGACAACGTCGTGACCGTGCACGACCCGTACCGCTTCCTGCCCGCCGTCGGCGAACTGGACCTGCACCTGTTCGGCGAGGGCCGCCACGAGGAGCTGTGGCAGGCGATGGGCGCGATGCCCATGGTGCACCAGGAGGTGACCGGCACCCGCTTCACCGTCTGGGCGCCGAACGCCCGGGGCGTGCGCGTGGTCGGCAACTTCAACTACTGGGACGGCACCGGCTTCCCGATGCGCTCGCTCGGCTCGTCCGGCGTGTGGGAGCTGTTCCTGCCGGGGCTGGGCGAGGGCGAGCTGTACAAGTTCGAGATCACCCGGCCGGACGGCTCGAAGACGCTGCGCGCCGACCCGATGGCCCGCCGTACGGAGTGCCCGCCCGCCAACGCCTCCGTCGTGCACACCTCGCACCACCGGTGGCAGGACGCGGCGTGGCTGGAGCGGCGGGCCGAGCGCCCGGTGCACGCGGCGCCGTTCTCCGTCTACGAGGTGCACCTGGCCTCCTGGCGCCCGGGGCTCACGTACCGGCAGCTGGCCCAGCAGCTGCCCGCCTACGTCAAGGACCTGGGCTTCACCCACGTCGAGCTGATGCCGGTCGCCGAGCACCCCTTCGGCGGCTCCTGGGGCTACCAGGTCACCGGCTTCTACGCGCCGACCGCCCGGATGGGCACCCCCGACGACTTCAAGTACCTGGTCGACGCGCTGCACCGGGCCGGGATCGGCGTGCTGATGGACTGGGTGCCGGCGCACTTCCCGCGCGACGCGTGGGCGCTGGCGGAGTTCGACGGGCGGCCGCTGTACGAGCACGAGGACCCGGCGCGGGCCGCGCACCCCGACTGGGGCACGCTGGAGTTCGACTACGGCCGGGCCGAGGTGCGCAACTTCCTGGTGGCCAACGCGGTCTACTGGTGCGAGGAGTTCCACATCGACGGACTGCGGGTGGACGCGGTCGCCTCGATGCTCTACCTCGACTACTCCCGCGAGAGCGGCGAGTGGACGCCCAATGTGCACGGCGGGCGGGAGAACCTGGACGCGGTGGCCTTCCTCCAGGAGATGAACGCCACCGTCTACCGGCGCTGCCCCGGCGTCGTCACCGTCGCCGAGGAGTCCACCGCCTGGGACGGCGTCACCCGCGCCACCCACCACGTGGGGCCCGGCGGATTCGGCGGGCTGGGCTTCGGGCTGAAGTGGAACATGGGCTGGATGCACGACTCGCTGGGTTACGTCGGCAAGGAGCCGGTGCACCGCAAGTACCACCACAACGAGATGACGTTCTCGATGGTGTACGCGTACTCGGAGAACTACGTCCTGCCGATCTCGCACGACGAGGTGGTGCACGGCAAGCGCTCGCTGGTCTCCAAGATGCCCGGCGACTGGTGGCAGCAGCGGGCCACCCAGCGGGCGTACCTCGGGTTCATGTGGAGCCACCCGGGCAAGCAGTTGCTGTTCATGGGGCAGGAGTTCGCCCAGGGGGCCGAGTGGGCGGAGGGGCACGGACCCGACTGGTGGCTGCTGGACCCGTCGTACTCCGCCGAGCCCGACCACCGGGGCGTACGGGACCTGGTCCGCGACCTGAACCGCCGCTACACGGACACCCCCGCGCTGTGGGAGCAGGACACCGTGCCGGAGGGCTTCTCCTGGATCGTCGGCGACGCCAGTGAGGACAACGTCTTCGCCTTCCTGCGGTACGGCACGGACGGCACCCCGCTGCTGGCGGTCTCGAACTTCTCGCCGGTGGTGCGGCACGCGTACCCGGTCGGGGTGCCGGCGGACGTGGCGGCGTGGCGGGAGGTCCTGAACACGGACGAGGTGCGCTACGGCGGGAGCGGGGTGGGCAACCCCGATCCGCTGAAGCCGGACGCGTCCGTGCCGTGGCACGGGCGGCCGGCGTCGATCACGCCGGTGCTGCCGCCGCTGGCGACGCTCTGGCTGCGGCCGGTGTGAGGCGTCTCGCGGGCCGGGGCGGTGCCCCGGCCCGCGCCCCGGCTCTCAGCCGCCCATGGCCCGCTTCCAGCCGTCCAGGAAGGGCGCCTCGGCCGGGTCCGGGCGGTCGGTCGCGTTCATGACGCGGTGCCAGTACGGGTAGTAGGCGGGCAGCTGGGAGAGTTCGGTGAGGCGGGCGGTCTCGGCCTCGGTCAGCCGCAGCTCGGTGGCGGCGAGGTCGTCGCGCAGCTGCTCCTCGTTGCGGGCGCCGATCACCAGGCCGGTGACGCCGGGGCGGCCGAGCAGCCAGGCGAGCACGACCCGCGGGACCGAGGTGCCGTGCGCGTCGGCGATCCCGGCCAGGCACTCGATGATGTCGTAGGCCCGCTCCTTGTCGACCACGTGCGGTTCGGGCCAGTCGGTGCCCTGCCGGGTGGTGGCCGGCACCGGCTGCCCGCGCCGGACCTTGCCGCTGAGCAGCCCCTCCCCCAGCGGGCTCCAGACCAGCGTGCCCAGGCCCTGGTCCAGGGCGGCCGGGAGGATCTCGTACTCCGCCTCGCGGGCCTCGGGCGTGTAGTAGACCTGCTGGGCCACCGGCGCGGTGAGGCCGTGCAGCCGCGCCGTGTACAGCGTCTTCATGATCTGCCAGCCGTTGAAGTTGGAGAGGCCGACATAGCGGACCTTGCCGTCGGCGACCAGCCGGTCCAGTGCGGTCAGGGTCTCCTCGACGGGCGTCTGGCCGTCCCACTGGTGCAGGTAGAGCAGGTCCAGGTGGTCGGTCTGGAGGCGGCGCAGGCTGCGCTCGACCTCACGCAGGACGCTGTACGCCGACGAGCCGCCCTCGTTGGGTCCGTCGCCGACCTGCATCCGGACCTTCGAGGCGAGCAGGACATCGTCACGGCGGCCGCGCAGCGCCTCGCCGGTGATCTCCTCGGCCTGGCCGAAGGAGTACATGTTCGCGGTGTCGATCATGTTCACGCCGGCGTCCAGCGCGATGTCGAACAGCCGGCGGGCCTCGTCCGTACCGAGCCCGCCGATCTGCGCGAACTGCTCGCGCGCGCCCACGTTGAGAGTGCCGAGCACGAGCCGGGACACCTTCAGGCCCGACCGTCCGAGCGTGCGGTACTCCACGGTTCCTCCTCGGTCGATGGTGCGGGTGACGCTCCGCGATCAACCGTAGGTGCGGGACCAGGGGGACGCACGGCAGGCCGGGCATGGCGTGGCGCGGCCGCCCCCGGACGCCCGGCCGGGGGCGCGCCACGGGCCTCGGTCCGGGGGTGCCGGTCAGCCTCGGACCGGGTCTCCGGTCAGCCTCGGACCGTGTCCCCGGTCAGCTCCGCGCGCAGCCGGGCCAGGTGAGCCGGCCACTCCCGGCCGCCGTCCGACTCGTCCCACAGCTCGGCCAGCTCGGAGTCCGGCGCGAGCACCCGGTCCAGGGCGTGCACCGCGAGCACGGCGAGCCTGCGCGGCGGCTCGGGGACCGTCAGGCCGGGGGCGTGCACGGGATCGGCCAGGGCCGTGCCGTCCGCGCGGGCGGCGGCTATCAGGGCCGCGGCGGCCACGGCCATCTGGCCTTCCGGCGCTTCGAGATAGTCCCGTTCGGCGGCGGCGCTGGACAGCACGCCCCGCAGGGCGGCGAGCCGCCGGTCCTCCGGCATGGCGACCAGCTCGTCCAGCAGATCCGCCGCCCCGTCGTTGTCGAACAGCCCCATGCCCCACGTCCCCATCGGCCTTCGCCCCTCACTCGTCACCACCCACGCGCCCGAACCACCACCGGGCCGATTGCATCGTGGCATCTGCCACTGACAATCGACCCGGTGCTGCGGTGCGGGGCCGCGCGGGCGCGGCCCCGTCACGTAGGGACTGCGGCTCAGTCGCGCGTGGACGCGCCGCCGCTGCCCGCCGCGACCGGCTCACGGGCGGCCTCCGGACGGGCTTCCGTACCGGCGCCCGGCTGCTGCGTACGGCGGCGGCGCGGCAGCAGTACGGCGACCAGCACCGTCCCCACGCCGAGCACGACCGCGCCGATCAGGCTGGTGTGCGCCACCGCGTCGGAGAACGCCCCGCGCACCGCGTCCGCGACCGCCTGGGCCTGCTGGAGACCGAGCGCCTGCGCCTTCTCCGGACCGGCCTTGGGCGCGGCGCCCTGGGCGACCTGCTTGCCGACCTCCTTGGCGACCGCCAGTCCGGCGCCCACCGAGTCCTGCGCGGTGGACAGGGCGTTGCCGGGCAGCTTCGGTCCGCCGTGCGCCGCCGCCGACGCCGCCGCGTCGGACAGCTTGGAGGAGTAGGCGCTCGCCAGGACGGAGCCCAGGACGGCGATGCCGAGCGAGCCGCCCAGTTCGATGGAGGTGTCGTTGACCGCGCCGCCGACGCCGAGCTGGTCCTCGGGGAAGGCGCCCATGATGGCGTCCGTGCACGGCGACAGGGACAGGCCGATGGCCAGGCCGAGCACGATGAGCGGGGCGAGGAAGTCACCGTACGAGGAACCGGCGTCCACCCGGGTGAGCAGGGCGAGGGCGACGGTGCCGCCGACCATGCCGGTGGTCACCGTGACCTTCATGCCCAGCCGCGGCGTCAGGAAGCCGGTCAGCGCGGCGCCCACGAAGACCGCGCCGGCCAGCGGCAGCATCCGTATGCCGGTGTCCAGCGGGGAGTAGCCCAGGACGAACTGGAGGTGCTGGGTGAGGTAGTAGAACGCGCCGAAGACCGCGAGGAAGAAGAGGGCGACGGCGAGGTTGGCGCCGGCGAAGCCGCGGTGGGCGAAGCGGCGTACGTCCAGGACGGGGCGCGGGTGGCGCAGCTCCCAGACGACGAACAGGACCAGGCCGGCGCCGGCGGCGACCGCGGCGCCGACGGCGCGGGCGTCCCAGCCGAAGTGCGGGCCCTGGATGAGCATGTAGATCAGCGAGCCGACCCAGATCACGGACAGCAGGCCGCCGACGTAGTCGAGGCGGTCGCTGTGCCCCGCCTTGGACGCCGGGACGACCAGCAGCGCGCCGAGGACGCCGAGTGCCGCGACCGGCACGTTGATCAGGAAGGACGAGGACCAGCCGTGGTCCTCCAGCAGCGCGCCGGCGACGAGCGGGCCGACGGCGATGGCCAGTCCGGCGGTCGCGGTCCAGATGGTGATGGCGAGCGCGCGTTCGCGGCGCGGGAAGGTGGCGGCCAGCAGGGACAGCGTCGCGGGCATGATCATGGCCGCGCCCACGCCCATCACGGCACGGGCCGCGATGACGCCGCCGGAGCTGTCCACCAGGGCGCCCGCGACCGAGCCGCCCGCGAAGACCAGCAGGCCGAGGACGAGAGCCCCGCGGCGGCTGTACTTGTCGCCGACGGCGCCGAGCATCAGCATCAGCGCGGCGTACGGGACGGTGTAGGCGTCGATGACCCACTGCAGGTCGGAGCTGCTCAGGCCCAGGTCGGCGGTCATGTCGGGGGCCGCGACGGTGAGCGAGGTGTTCGCCATCACGATGATCAGCAGGCTCAGGCACAGCACGCCCAGCGCCCACCAGCGTTTCGTGTAGGGCCGGTCCGTTTCGTGGACCGGCCG
Source organism: Streptomyces paromomycinus (assembly GCF_003865155.1). Classification (NCBI taxonomy): domain Bacteria; kingdom Bacillati; phylum Actinomycetota; class Actinomycetes; order Kitasatosporales; family Streptomycetaceae; genus Streptomyces; species Streptomyces paromomycinus. Next base: position 3,204,970 of record NZ_BHZD01000001.1, read on the forward strand.
GGTCTGCGGAGAAGGCACCCGATTCACCCCTGACTCTGAAGAACGTTCTCGGTGCCGTGCGCGTACCCGCACACGACTTGCACATCCACGTGCAATTACACAGCGGTGTGCAATTTACGTCCCTGCACATCCATGTGCAAAATGAATCGGGAGCGGGACCGTGACCGCACGCGTCCGCCGACCGAGGAGCCGCCGCGCCATGACCGCACTCACCAGCCGGGCCCACGCCAACCGCCGCCGGATCATGGACATCGCGCTGACCGAACTGCTGCGGCACCCGGACGCGACCATGGACCAGATCGCCCGCGCCGCCGGAGTGGTGCGGCGCACCGTCTACGGGCACTTCCCGAGCCGGGAGGCGCTGATCACCGCGCTGACGGACGCCGCCGTCGAGGACGTGACGACCGCCTTCGCCGACGGCACGGCCGACCCGTCCGAGCCCGCCGACGTGGCGCTGGCCCGGGCCACCCTCGCCACCTGGGCGTGCGCCGACCGCTACCGGCTGCTGGTCTCACTCGCCCAGTCCAGCGTCACGGACGCGGGCATCCGGGCCCGCCTGGAGCCCGTACGCAGCCGGGCGACGACCATCCTGGCCCGCGGTCTGGAGGCGGGCCTGCTCCGCTCACCGCTCACCCCGCGCGCACTCGCGCACGTCCACGAGCACATGCTGTTCGGGCTGATGCAGGCGGTCAACGACGGTGACCTGGACGCCGAGGTGGCCGGGCCCGCGGCGGCGGAGACGGTGCTGGCGGCGGCGGGCGTACCGGCCGGGCGGGTGGCGGCGGCGGTACGGGAGGCGCAGGCGTCGCCGGTGGCGGAGGCTCCCCCGGCGGCCGGGGACGGCGGGACGGGCCGGGCGGAATGACAGCGAGCCCCGGCGGCGCTGCGATCAGCGCCGCCGGGGCTCGTACTCATGCCGGACCCGCGGGGCCCGGCCGGGCCGGTCAGACCTTCGCCGGCTCCTTGGTGCCGTCCGCCGACTGTTCCGGAACGTCCGCAGCGGTGCGGCCGTCCGCCCCGTGTCCGTCCGGGCTCAGGGACCGCTCGTCGAACGGAAGGCGGCCGCCGAGCACCTCGCCGACGCGAGACTTGTCGATCTCCTTGGTCCAGGTGCCGACCAGGACGGTGGCCACCGCGTTGCCCGCGAAGTTGGTCAGGGCGCGGGCCTCGCTCATGAAGCGGTCGATGCCGACGATCAGGCCGACGCCGTCGACCAGTTCGGGGCGGTGCGACTGGAGGCCGCCGGCCAGGGTCGCCAGGCCGGCGCCCGTCACGCCCGCCGCGCCCTTGGACGCGATGATCATGAAGACCAGCAGCGAGACCTGCTGGCCGACGGAGAGCGGGCTGCCCATCGCCTCCGCGATGAACAGCGAGGACATCGTCAGGTAGATGGCGGTGCCGTCCAGGTTGAAGCTGTAGCCGGTCGGCACGGTGATGCCGACGACCGGCTTGCTGACGCCCAGGTGCTCCATCTTCGCGATCAGCCGCGGCAGCGCGGACTCGGAGGAGGAGGTGGACAGGATCAGCAGGAACTCCCGGCCCAGGTACTTCAGCAGGGCGAAGATGTTCACCCCGGCGATCAGGCGCAGCAGCGTGCCGAGGACGACGATCACGAACAGCAGACAGGTCACGTAGAAGCCGACCATGATGACGGCGAGCGACTTCAGCGCGTCCACGCCGGTCGCGCCGACCACCGCGGCCATCGCGCCGAACGCGCCCACCGGCGCGGCCCACATGATCATGGACAGCACCCGGAAGACCAGGCGCTGGACGTGCCCGATGCCGCGCAGCACGGGCTCGCCGGAGGCGCCCATCGCCTGGAGGCCGAAGCCGACCAGCAGCGCCACCAGCAGCGTCTGGAGCACCTGACCGTGGGTGAGCGCGGAGACCAGCGTCTCCGGGATGATGCCGAGCAGGAAGTCCGTGGTCGACTCGGCGCCGCCCTTGGTCTGGGCCTGTCCCGCGTGCCGCAGCGACTCGGTCAGGTGCAGGCCGGAGCCCGGCTCCAGGATGTTGCCGACCACCAGGCCGATGGCCAGCGCGACCGTGGACATCACCATGAAGTAGCCCAGTGCCAGCCCGCCGACCGCGCCGACCTTGGCGGCCTTGCGGACCGAGCCGACGCCCAGCACGATCGTGCAGAAGATCACCGGCGAGATCATCATCTTGATCAGGTTCACGAAGCCGGTGCCCAGCGGCTTCAGCCCGACGGCGAAGCCGGGGGCCGCGAAGCCCACGGCGATGCCGGCGAGCACGGCGACGATCACGGCGATGTAGAGGTAATGCGTCCGGTCCCGCTTCTGCTGCGGTGCGGTCTCCTCGGTCGTCCCCCCGGGCGGTGGGGTCTGTGCGGCCACGGCTGACTCCTCGGTCTTCGGTCCTGCGCCGGTCTGCGGCTCTGCAACCCGTATCCGGCCCGTGTCGTGCCGGTACGCGGCCCGTACGCAGAACAGTCCCGGTGACTATGCACGCCGTTGTGGCGCCCGTCACCCTTGTGTGCATTTCGTTCACGCATCAAGGAACGGGCAGACTGTCGGCCATGCCACGTTCCCGACGGGGGGATCCGCCGCGCAGCGCGCGCCCAGCACCTGGTGTGACGGGCGCGCGCCGCCCGCGCGTCCGGTGGCCGCGCAGTCTGGCGGGGCAGCTGTTCGCCGTGCAGGTGGTGCTGGTCGGCGTGGTGGTGGCGGGGTACGCCGCCTTCGCGTACGTCAGCGCCGGGCGGCAGGCCGAGGAGACCGCGCGGCGGCAGACGACGGCGGTGGCCGCCGCGGTCGCCGACGCGCCGGCGGTGGCGCGCGCGGTGCGCTCGGCCGATCCCACCGCGGAGCTCCAGCCGTACACCGAGCGGCTGCGGCGGGACGCCGGGGTCGACTTCATCGTGGTCATGGACCCGGCGGGCAAGCGGTGGACGCACCCCGAGCCGTCCGCCATCGGCCGCACCTACCTGGGCCGCACCGAGGAGGCGCGGGCGGGCCGGACCTACACCGAGACGCACCGGGGGCGGCTCGGCCCGTCCGTACGGGTGATCATGCCGGTGCGGGACCGGGAGAACGGCGGCCGTGTCGTCGCCCTGGTCAGCTCCGGCATCACCGTCGCGGCGATCAGCGACGGCCTGCGGCAGGAGGTCCTGACGCTGGCCGGCGTCGCGGCCGGGGCGCTCGCACTGGGCGGGCTGGGCACGTACCTCGTCAACGCGCGGCTGCGCCGGCACACCCACGGCATGAACGCCGCCGAGATCGGCCGCCTGCACGACTACCACGAGGCGGCGCTGCACGCGGTGCGCGAGGGGCTGCTGATGCTGGACGGGGAGCGGCGGGTGGCGCTCCTCAACGACGGGGCGCGCGAACTCCTCGGCCTGCGCGGCGACCCCGTCGGGCGGCCCGTCACCGCTCTCGGCCTGCCCGCGCCCCTCACCGAGACCCTCCTCTCCCCCGCCCCGCACACCGACGAACTGCACCTCACCGACGACCGGGTGCTGGTCGTCAACACCTCGCCGGTCTCCGGCGGCGAGCGGCGGGGCACCGTCGTCACCCTGCGCGACCACACCGAACTCCAGGCGCTCTCCGGCGAGCTGGACTCCGTACGCGGGGTCACCCGGGCACTGCGCTCGCAGGCGCACGAGGCCGCCAACCGGCTGCACACCGTCGTCTCGCTGGTCGAGCTGGGCCGTACGGACGAGGCCGTGGAGTTCGCCACCGCCGAACTGGAGCTGGCCCAGGCCCTGACCGACCAGGTCGTCGGCGCGGTCGCCGAACCCGTCCTCGCCGCCCTCCTCCTCGGCAAGGCCGCCCAGGCCAACGAGCACGGCGTCGAGCTGGAACTGACCGCCGACAGCCGGATCGACGACGGTGTCCTGCCGTCGTCCCTGCCGCCGCGCGACCTGGTCACGGTCCTCGGCAACCTCCTGGACAACGCCATCGAGGCGGCGCCGGAGGGCGCCCGGGTGCGCGTCACCGCGCTGGCCGACGGCGGGGAACTGCTGCTGCGGGTGGCGGACAACGGCGGCGGCGTACGGGGAGCGGCGGACGCCGAGGACGTGTTCCGCTGGGGATGGAGCACGAAGGGCGGCGCGGGCCGCGGGCTGGGGCTGGCGCTCGTACGGCAGGCCGTGCGGCGGCACGGCGGGACGGTGCGGGCGGGCGAGGCGCCCGAGGGCGGCGCCGAGTTCACGGTCCGCCTGCCGCTGCGGGCCGGGACGGCTCCGGCCGGGGCGGACGCCGCCGGGGCGGACGCCGCCGGATGACCGGGCCGGACACGGAAGACACGCCGCCCCTGCGGGTGCTCGTCGTCGAGGACGACCCGGTGGCGGCGGACGCCCACGCCCTGTACGTGGGCCGGGTGCCGGGGTTCGCCGTGTCCGGGACGGTGCGTTCCGTCGCCGGGGCCCGGCGGCACCTGGACCGGCACCGCGTCGACCTGATCCTGCTGGACCTCTTCCTGCCGGACGGGCACGGCCTGGCGTTCGTCCGGTCGCTGCGGGCGGCCGGGTACGGCGCCGACGTCATCGCCGTCACCTCGGCGCGTGATCTGGCCGTCGTCCGGGAGGGTGTCTCGCTCGGCGTCGTGCAGTACGTGCTGAAGCCGTTCACGTTCGCCACCCTGCGCGACCGGCTGCTGCGGTACGCCGCCTTCCGCGCGGCCGCCGGCGAGGCCAGCGGGCAGGACGAGGTGGACCGGGCCCTCGCGGCCCTGCGCGCGCCGCAGCCCGCCGCGCTGCCCAAGGGGCTGACCGCGGCGACCCTGCGCCTGGTGACCGACGCGCTGCGGGCCGCCCCCGGCGGCCTCGGCGCCACCGCGGCCGCCGAGCAGATCGGCATCTCCCGTATCACCGCCCGCCGTTACCTCGAACATCTCGTCGACACGGGCCGGGCCGCCCGCGCCCCGCAGTACGGTCAGGTGGGCCGTCCGGAATTGCGGTACCGCTGGATGGGGCATTGACCTCCCCTTACCCCTGACTTACGGTCACCGGGCAGCCTGCCGTGGCTAGTTGGAGGTCATGCCGTGCGCCGCACCGCTCCGATGACTTGGCTCACCGCCGCCGTGCTGGCCGCGGGCACGCTCACCGCCTGCGGCGGTGGCTCGGGAGGCGACAAGAACACCGTCGAGGTCGCGTTCATCAAGGACACCAACAACAAGGTGCAGGTCCGGGACGACTACATCGAGACGGTGGCCCGCGCGTTCGAGAAGGCCAACCCGGGCAAGAAGGTCAAGCTGATCCCGATCCAGGCGTCCGAGAACGACTACTACGCCAAGATCCAGCAGATGATGCGCTCCCCGAAGACCGCCCCCGACCTGGTCTACGAGGACACCTTCCTGATCAACGCGGACATCACCGCCGGGCTGCTGCGCCCGCTGGACGACCACCTCGCCGGGTGGGCGGACTGGAAACAGTTCGAACCGGCCGCGAAGGCCGCCGCGCGGGCACAGGACGGCAAGACGTACGGCGTGCCGGACGGCACGGACACCCGCGGCCTGTGGTTCAACAGGAACATCTTCAAGAAGGCCGGACTGCCGCAGGACTGGCGGCCGAAGACCTGGGACGAGGTGCTGGACGCGGCCCGCACCGTCAAGCGCGAGGTCCCCGGCGTCATCCCGCTGAACGTCTACACCGGCAAGGGCGCGGGCGAGGCCGCCGTGATGCAGGGCTTCGAGATGCTGCTGTACGGCACCGGCACGGACCCGCTCTACGACCCGGCGGCGAAGAAGTGGGTCACCGGGAGCAAGGGCTTCCGGGACAGCCTGGAGTTCATCCGCACCGTGTACGCGGAGAAGCTCGGCCCCGACGTGTCCGACGCGCTGAGCCCCAACATCCAGACCAATGTCGCCACCGAGCTGATGCCCGAGGAGAAGCTCGCGATCAACCTGGACGGCTCGTGGCTGGGCCAGCAGTGGCAGCCGAAGGGCGGCGGCAAGCCGTGGCCCGAGTGGCCGTCGGTGCTGGGCCGGACGGCGTTCCCCACCCAGGGCGGCGCGGCGCCCGGCCGGGTCAGCCTGGCGGGCGGCTGGACCTGGTCCGTACCGCGCCAGGCGCAACAGCCCGATCTGGCCTGGAAGCTGATCGAGACGTTCCAGACGCGGCACAACGCGCTGGAGTGGTGTGTGCGCGGCGCCCAGATCGCCGTACGCAAGGACGTGGCGGCGGACCCCGCGTACCTGAAATCCATCCCGGGCATCGACTTCTTCACCGACCTGGTGAAGGTCAGCCACTACCGTCCGGCGCTGCCCGTCTACCCCAAGGTGTCGGCGGCGATCGGCGAGGCGATGGAGGCGGTCACCTCCGGTGACGCGACGCCGCGGAAGGGGGCCGCGGACTACGACGAGCAGCTGAGGTCCGTCGTGGACGGACAGGTCGTCGCCAAGCCATGAGCCGCGCCGCCACCACGACCACCGCGTACGGCACGGCGGGCCGCGGCGCACGGCCCCGCCGTACGGCCCTGCTGCGCTGGTCGCCGCTCGCCCCCGCGACCCTCCTGCTGCTGCTCTTCCTCGCCGGGCCCATCGGCTACTGCGTCTACATCGCCTTCACCGACATGCAGCTGACCGGCCAGGAGTCCGCCTCCTTCGTGGGTCTGGACAACTTTCGGCACGCCTTCGGCGACCCCGCCTTCCTCAACGCCGTCGTCCTGACGCTGGTCTTCACCCTGGTCTCGTCGATCCTGGGCCAGAACACCCTCGGCCTGGCGCTCGCCGCCCTGATGCAGCGCGCCTCCCGTGCCGTCCGCACGCTCACCGGCGCGGTCGTCATCACCGCCTGGGTGCTGCCGGAGATCGTCGCGGGCTTTCTGCTGTACACGTTCTTCGAGCGGCGCGGCACGCTCAACGCGATCCTGGACTGGCTGCACCTGCCGTCCCAGAACTGGCTGTTCACGCTGCCGATCCTGGCCGTGTCGTTCGCCAACGTCTGGCGCGGCACGGCCTTCTCGATGCTGATCTACTCGGCCGCGCTCTCCGGGATCCCCCAGGAGGTCACCGAGTCCGCCGAGGTGGACGGGGCGAGCGGCCGGCAGCGGCTGTGGCATGTGACGCTGCCGATGATCCGCCGCTCCATCGGCACCAACCTGATGCTCAACACCCTCCAGACCCTCTCCGTCTTCGGGCTGATCTGGGCCATGACCCGTGGCGGGCCCGGCAGCCGCAGCCAGACGCTGCCGGTGTTCATGTACGACCAGGCGTTCCTGAAGTCGCTGATCGGGTACGGCACCGCCGTCGCCCTGCTGCTGCTCGTGGTGGGCGCCCTCTTCTCCGTCGTCTACCTGCGTCTGCTGCGCGAGGAGGTGTGACGCGGTTGCCCGCCTCCCGCACCAGGCCCCTGCTGACCCGCCGCACCCGGCGCCGCCTCGCCGCCGACGCGGCGCTGCTCGCCGTGACCGCCGCCTTCGCCGTACCGCTCGCCTGGCTGGTGCTCTCCTCGCTGGACACCGAGGCGACGCTGCGGGTCCGCGTGCCGGGGACGCCGTCGCTGGAGAACTTCTCGGCGGTCCTGACGGACGAGATCACCTTCACGCCGATGCGCAACAGCCTGGTGCTGTGCGGCAGCGCCACCGTCCTGACGGTCGCCTGCGCGGCGCTGGCGGCCTATCCGCTGTCCCGCTACCGCTCCCGGTTCAGCCGCCCGTACCTGCTGACCGTCCTGTTCGCCACCTGCCTGCCCATCACCGCGGTCATGGTGCCGGTGTACGCGCTGTTCGTCCAGGTCGACCTGATCGACACGGTGTACGGCACCGCGCTGTTCCTCGCCGCCTCCCAGCTCCCGTTCGCCGTCTGGCTGATGAAGAACTTCATGGACGGCATCCCGAGAGCCCTGGAAGAGGCCGCCTGGACCGACGGCGCGTCCTGGTTCCAGACGCTGTGGCGGGTGATCCTGCCGCTGATGGGGCCGGGCGTCACGGTCGTGACGGTCTACACCTTCGCCATCATGTGGGGCAACTTCTTCGTGCCGTTCCTGCTGCTCCTGTCCCCCGAGCAACTGCCCGCCTCCGTCAGCATCTTCACCTTCTTCGGCAACTACGGCGCCATCGCCTTCGGCCAGCTGGCGGCGTTCTCGATCCTGTACTCGACGCCGGTCGTCCTGCTGTACGTGCTGATCTCGCGCCGGCTGGGCGGCGGGTTCACGCTGGGCGGCGCGGTGAAAGGCTGACGCACCCCCTTTACGGAGGAGGATCCGTGAGACCGAGACCCACCGCAGTACTCCGCTGCCTGGCCGCCCTGGCCACCGCCGCGTCGGCCGTCCTGACCGGCGCGCCGCCGGCCGGTGCCGCCCCGGACTCCGGCCCGCCCCGTACGGCCGCCGCGACGGCGGTCCGCGGCGGCAACGTCCTGTACAGCGCGTCCGGCCGCTGCACCGTCGGCTTCAACGCCACCAAGGGCGGCCGCTACTACGCGATCATGGAGGGCCGGTGCGTGGGCGGCGCCCAGGACTGGTACGCCGACGCGGCCCGTACCGTCCACGTCGGCGTCACCGAGGCCGTGCGCTTCCCGGGCGAGGACTACGCCCTCGTCCGCTACACCAACCCGGCCGTCTCCTCCCCCGGCGAGGTCGACCTCGGCGGCGGCCGGTACCTCGACGTCACCGGCGCCGCCCGGCCCGTCGTCGGCCAGTCGGTGTGCCTGCCCGGCTCCACGGCCGGTCAGCACTGCGGGCGGGTGGACGCCGTGAACGCCACCGTGAACTACCCGGAGGGCACCGTGTCCGGGCTCGTCCGCACCTCGGCCTGCACCGAGCCGGGTGCGGGAGCGGGCCGCCCCGCCGTCTCCGGCAGCACCGCCGTCGGCCTCGCGGTGGGCGGCAGCGGCAACTGCGCCTCCGGCGGCACCACCTACCTCCAGCCGGTCGTCCCGGTGCTCCAGACGTTCGGCCTCACCCTGCACTGACGCGGTCCGCGCCCGCGGGCGCGGACCCGGCGGTTCACCGGCAGTACCAGTCGGCCGGCACGCCCCGCGCCGTCTGCGCCCAGTGGCCCTGCCGGCTCAGCCGGCAGATGTTCCTGGCCGTCTCCCCGGCGTCGACGGACCACTCCCGCACCGTGCCGTCCGCACTGCCGCTGACCAGCGAGCGGCCGTTGGGCCAGTACGACAGGGACAGCACGCTGCCGGTGTGCCCGGACAGCACGGCCGTCGTACTGCGGGCGGCCACGTCCCACAGGCGTACGGTGTCGTCGTCCCCGCCCGAGGCCAGAGAGCGGCTGTCCGGGCTGAACGCCAGCGAGGCGACGCTGCTGGAGTGGCCGCGCAGGGTGGCGGCCAGGCGGCGCCCCGGCACGTCCCACAGCAGGATGTCGTGGTCCGTGCCGGAGGTGGCCAAGGTCTTGCCGTCGTCGGCGAAGGCGGCGGCGAAGACCGGGTAGGAACGGCCGGTGAACCGGGCGGCCTCGTCGAGGGTGACCGCGTCCCACAGCCGTACGACGCCCCGGTTGTGGGCGTTCTCGGTGACCGCCAGGGTCCTGCCGTCCGGTGCGAAGGTGACGGTGGAGCCGCTGCCGGAGAGCTGGCGCACGGCCTTGCGCCGGTGGCCCGCCACGTCCCACAGCATGAGCTGGCGGTCGTCCCCGACGCTGGCCAGCCGCTTGCCGTCCTTCGAGAAGGCCACCTCCCGTACGGTGTTGGTGTGCCCGCGCAGCGCGGCGAGCAGCCGGCCCGAGCGCACGTCCCACAGCCGGACCGTACGGTCGGCGTGCACGGACGCGAAGACGTCGCCCGCCGGCGAGAACACCAGACTGGTGATCATCCCGGGCGGTGCGTCGAGCGACCGCAGCGGCCGCGGCCGGTCGGCCGACCACAGCGACAGCTCACTGCCCGCGGCGGCGATGGTCCGGCCGTCCGGGGACACCGCGACCGAGGTGATCCCGCCCTGCCGGCCGCCGAGCCGCTCCCGGCCCTGGCCGGCGATGCGCCACAGCCGGACCGTGCCGGTGTCGTCGTCCGCGGGCGCGGCCAGGGCGTTGCCGCCCGGCGCGTAGGACAGCGCGCTCGCCGACTCCACGCGCGCCGTGAACTTCTCCCGCGCGTGCCGGGCGCTGACGTCCCACAGCCGCACGATGCCGTCGTAGCTGCCCACGGCGAGGGTACGGCGGCCCGGCGACCAGGCCAGGGCGGTGACCCGGTCGGCCGTACCGGTGAGTTCGCCCGTCCGGCGCCGCCCGGCGACGTCCCACAGCCGCACCGTGCGGTCCCCGCCCCCGCTGGCGAGGCTGCGCCCGTCCGGGCTGAAGGCCAGCGCGAACACCGGCTGGACGTGTCCGGTGAGCGTGGCCAGCGGCCGGTGGGTGCGCGCGTCCCACAGCCGGACCGTACGGTCGTCACCGGCCGACGCCAGGACCTTCCCGTCCGGCGAGAAGGACACCGCCGTCACATTGCCCTTGTGCCCGGTCAGATCGGCGGCCGGACGCCGCGAGGCGACGTCCCACAGCCGGACCGTGTCGCCCGTGCTGCCGGACGCGAGGGTGCGGCTGTCCCGGGAGAAGGACAGCGACATCACCCGTCCCGAGGGGCCGTCCAGCACGCCGAGCAGGCGGCGGTTCGCGACGTCCCACAGCCGTACGGTGGTGTCGTCCCCGGCGGTGGCCAGGTAGCGGCCGTCCGGGCTGAAGGCGAGCGCGTAGACCGGGCCGATGTGGCCGATGAAGGTGCCGCGCAGCCGGTCGGTGGCGGTGTCCCACAGCTTGACCGTACGGTCCACCGAGCCGGTGGCCAGGGTGCGGCCGTCCGGGCTGTAGGCCACGGCCGTCACGACGCCGGTGTGGCCGGTGAACTGGTTGGCGCGGAAGGCGCCGTAGGCGCTGAGCAGACTGCCCCGCGCCTCGACCGTCGGCGCCTGGCGGTAGCCGTACAGCGCGGTCAGCGCCGCCGCCTGCGGCTGCTCCCGGCGCAGCTCGGCGGCCTCGGCCGCGTACTGCCGGGACACCGCGATCCGGCGCTGCGCCTCGGCGTCCGCCCGCTGCTCGAAGGCGATGCCCGCCGCGATCAGGGCGAGCACGAGCAGGGCACCGAGCGAGGCGGTGAGCCAGCGGGCGCGGCGGCCCCGCCGCCGGTCGGCGCCGGTGGCGCTGCGCAGGAAGTCCCGTTCCAGGGCGTTGAGCGCGGCGCCGTGCACCCGCTCCCAGGCCTGCGCGCCGGCCAGTTGCGCGCCCCGGTACAAGGCGCCCGCGTCCCGGCCCAGTTCGTGCCAGGCCTCGGCGGCGGCGGTGAGCCTGCGGTGGGTCCGCAGCGCCTCCCGGTCCTCGTCGAGCCAGTGCCGCAGCCGGGGCCAGGCCCGGATCACGGCCTCGTGGGCGACCTCGACCTTCCCGTCGGACAGCACCACCAGCCGGGCGGCGGCCAGCTTGCGCAGCAGCCCGTCGATCTCCTGCGGTTCGGCCAGACCGTCCAGTTCGCGGCGGGCCAGCCGGCGCCGGGTGTCCTCCGTCCCCTCGCCGAGTGCGGTCAGCCGCAGGAACACCGCCCGCATCACGTCCCGCTGCCGGGGCGCGGCCTCCTCGTACATCCGCTCGGCGGTCTGCGCGACGGCGCCGCGCATCCCGCCGGTGGCGCGGTAGTCGGCCAGCCGCAGGGTGTCGCCGCTCCGCCGCTGCCACGCCTCCCGCATCGCGTGCCCGACCAGCGGCAGCGCGCCCGGCTGGCCGGCCGCCTCGGCGAGCACCGCCTCCACCAGGTCGGCGTCCACCTGGACGCCGGACCGGACGGCGGGCTCGGCGATGATGTCCCGCAGCTCGGCGCGGCTGGGCGGCCCGACGGGCAGCTGGGCGGCCGTCCGCAGCACGGCGACCAGCCCCGGGTGGACGAAACAGCGCGCGTAGAAGTCGGCCCGGATGCCGACGGCCAGCCGGATCCGCCGGTCGTCGGAACGGGCCAGGTCGGCCACCGCGCCGAGGAAGGCGGTGCGCTCGGCCTCGTCGGCGCAGAGCGTGAAGACCTCCTCGAACTGGTCGACGACCAGCAGCGCGCGGGCGCTGTCCGGCCGCGCGGCGAGCCAGGTGCGCAGGGCCAGGTCGAGCGCGGCGGGGTCGTCGTCCAGGCTGCGGCGGAGGGGGGTGGCGGGGTCTTCGGGGGGAGGGGATTCGGGGGCAGGGACTTCAGGGGCAGAGGGTTCAGGGGCAGGGGTTTCAGGGACGGGAGTGGGGCGGTCGTCCGTACGCGCCTGCTCGTCCGTGCCCCCGCCGTCCTCGCCCTCCCCCGCACCTTCCCCGGCCCCCTCCTTCCCCGCAGCCCCCACCGCCTCGGCCGCCTCCCCCGCCACGGGGACCGTGTCGGCGGCCGGGCCACCGCCGCCCGGCGGGCCGGGTTCCGCCACCAGGCGGGCCACCGCCGCCGCCAGGGCGGAGAGCGGCCGCGCTCCCGGGGTCAGCAGTACGGGGTGCCAGTGGGCGCCGAGATGCGGCAGCAGTCCGGCGCGCAGCAGGGAGGACTTGCCGCTTCCGGAGGCGCCGAAGACCACGGTGAGCGCGTGCTGCTCGACGCGCCCGGACAGTTCCTTGGTGAGGGTCGCCCGGCCGAAGTACTCGGGGGCGTTGGCCGCCTCGAAGGCGGCCAGCCCCGGGTACGGGCACCGGGCCGTGACCGGTTCGCCGCCGCCGGCCCCGGCGGCCGCCCGCCACCGTGCCTCCCACTCGGCACGCTCCCCGCCGCACGCCTGGGCGTAGGCCAGGACGACGTCCAGAGTCGGCAGCCGCTCGCCCTTGGCCGCCTCCGCCAGAGTGCTGGCCGAATAGTGCGCGGTCTTGGCGAGCGTGCGGTAGCTCGGCGTCCCGGCCCGCTGCCGCAGTCGGCGGAGTTCCCAGGCCAGCCGCTCCACCGGCCCGGCCTGCGGATCCACCGGCCGTTCGGGCCGTCCCAGCCGGGGCTTGTGCTGCCCTCCCCCTGCGATCCCCGCCACCCTCTTCCTGCGCCGGGGCCGCCCCCGCGGCCCGATCTCCCATTGTCCGACTTGTTTGTCCCGGGCGAGCTGCACTTTCGGACAACTCGGCGGCGTTGCACAGTCGTTGTCTCCGGCGCCGTCGGGGGGCAGACGGGGGTGGTGCGAGTACCGTGCGTCCTCGCGCCGCAAGCACCCCCGGCGCGCCGGGCATACGGAATCGGTACGGAGGAAGGCGTCACGGGACCGGCTGCCCGGAGCCCGGGCGAGAGCCGGGCGGGCGACGTTCCCCGATGGCATCCTGGGGACGTTCTGGGCGCGCACCGGCGGTGGCCGGCCGCGTCCGGTCCCTACGGCGGGGAGGGCGCGGTGGACAGGGTGGCAAGCGGGGCGGCAGAAGCGGTGACGTGGACGGCGGCCTGCGGCTCCGGGGTCACGGCGGACTTCTGGTTCGACCCGGTCTGCCCGTACACCTGGATCGCCGCGCAGTGGCTCCAGGAGGTGACCCGGGTCCGCCCGGTCGGGATACGTCTGCGGCTGATGAGTCTCCAAGTGCTCAACGAGGGCCGGGAGAACAACCCCGAGGACCCGGACGGCGAGTGGGGCGCGTACCTGTGGGCGCCGGTGCGGGCCTGTGCGGCGGTGGAGCGGCGGTACGGGCACGAGGCGCTGGGCCGCTTCTACCGGGCGCTCGGCGTCCGGCTGCACCACCGGGGTGAGTGGGACGGGATCGAGCGCGCGCTGTCGGACGCGGGACTGCCGCGCGAGGTGGCCGCGGCGGCGTGGACCACGGAGTACGACGCGGTGGTCCGGGCCTCGCACGCGCGCGCCGTCGCCCTGGTCGGCACGGATGTCGGCACGCCGGTCGTCGCGGTGGACGGGGTGGCCTTCTTCGGGCCGGTGGTCTCTCCCGCTCCCCGGGGAGAGGCGGCGGGGCGGCTGTGGGACGGTGTCCTGAAACTGGCTTCCGTACCGGGCTTCCACGAGCTGCGCCGCCCGGCCGCCGCCGCACCGGATCTCGGGCCCGAACCGGCCGCCGGGGCCTCTCCTTGTATCGGCCACAAGTCGGACGTCCGTCCCCCCACGGGATGACACCCCCCGCCCAGGTCGGACTTCCGGCCGGTACCGCTTTCACCACTTCGGGCTGAGGCATCGGGAGCCTCGCACAGCGAAGAATGGGACTGCACCACACACCTGGCTCCCGGGGCCCTTCCGGCCCCGCGGAGACCGGTGTCCGCCGGGGCCCGACCGCCCCGGCGGCCCCGCCCGTCCCCTTCCCAGGAGTTCACCCGTGTCCCACGCGGCCGCTTTCCCCGCCCCCGCCCGAGCCACCGCGGCCGTCGCCGCCCGTGCCACGGACCTGAGCAAGGTCTACGGGCAGGGTGAGACCCAGGTGGTCGCGCTGGACCAGGTGTCCGTCGAGTTCGGCCGCGGACGCTTCACCGCGATCATGGGTCCGTCCGGTTCCGGCAAGTCCACCCTGATGCACTGCATGGCGGGCCTGGACTCCATATCGTCCGGCTCGGCCCTGATCGGGGACACCGAGCTGACCGGTCTGAACGACAAGAAGCTCACCCAGCTGCGCCGCGACAAGATCGGCTTCATCTTCCAGGCGTTCAACCTGCTGCCGACGCTGACCGCGCTGGAGAACATCACGCTGCCGATGGACATCGCGGGCCGCAAGGCCGACCGGGACTGGCTGGACCGCATCGTCTCGACGGTCGGCCTGTCCGGGCGGCTCAAGCACCGGCCCGCGCAGCTCTCCGGCGGCCAGCAGCAGCGCGTCGCGGTGGCCCGCGCGCTCGCCTCCCAGCCCGAGATCATCTTCGCCGACGAGCCGACCGGCAACCTCGACTCCCGCTCCGGCGCCGAGGTGCTCGGCTTCCTGCGCAATTCCGTACGGGCGATGCAGCAGACCGTCGTCATGGTCACCCACGACCCGGTCGCCGCCGCCTACGCGGACCGGGTGATCTTCCTGGCCGACGGCCGCATCGTCGAGGAGCTGTACGAGCCGACCGCCGACGCCGTCCTGGACCGGATGCGGCTGTTCGACGCCAAGAACCGTACGAGCTGACGCCCGCCGCCGACACCTCACCCCAGGACTGACACCACCACCATGTTCCGAACCGCCCTGCGCAATGTGCTCGCGCACAAAGCCCGCCTGATGATGACCGCGCTCGCGGTCCTCCTCGGCGTGGCCTTCGTCTCCGGCACCCTGGTCTTCAGCGACACGGTCGGCGAGGCCGTCAAGAAGGCTTCGGCCAAGAGCTTCAAGGACGTCGCCGTCTCCGTACAGGCCACCTCGGGCGACGCGCCGCCCATCCCCGAGGACGGGCAGAACCGCAGCACCCTGCTCACCGACCGGCTGGCCGACCAGGTCCGCTCACTGCCGGGCGTGGCCGCCGTGCACGCCAACGTCAGCGGCCGCGCCACCGTCGCCGACAAGGACAACCAGCCGATCGGCAACGACTGGCAGAACGTCGCCACCAACTACCAGCCGGGCGAAGGCGGCAAGGACAGCCGCTACCCGGTGGTCCAGGGCCGTGGCCCGGCCGCGGCCGGCGAGATCGCCCTCGACGAGGCCACCGCGGAGAAGGGCGGCCTGAAGCTCGGCGACACCGTGCGCTTCGCCACCGACGGACCGGCCCTGCACAAGAAGCTCGTCGGCATCGTCCACTCCGAGGACCCGCAGGTCACCGCGGGCGGCAGCCTCGCGCTGTTCGACACCGCCACCGCGCAGAAGCTGTTCGTGCACCCCGGCCAGTACGACGAGCTGGTGGTGGCCGCCAAGCCCGGCACCGACGAGAAGGCGCTGACCGCCGCCGTCGAGAAGCTGCTGCCGAAGGACCGCGCGACGGCGACCAGCGGCGCCACGCTCGCCGCCGATCAGGCCAAGATGGTCGAGATGAGCAACCAGGCGATGAGCAAGACGCTGCTGGTGTTCGCCGGTATCGCGCTGTTCGTCGGCATCTTCATCATCGCCAACACCTTCACCATGCTGATCTCCCAGCGCAGCCGCGAGATCGCGCTGATGCGGGCGATCGGCGCCTCCCGCCGCCAGGTGGTGCACTCGGTGCTGGCCGAGGCGGGCCTGCTCGGCCTGGTCTCCTCCGTCGTCGGCTTCGCCCTCGGCACCGGCATCGCGGTCACCATGCGCGCGGTGCTCAACGCCAACGGCGCCGGCTTCCCCGACGGCCCGCTGGTCATCAGCCCCAGCGCCGTACTGTCCGCGCTCGGCGTCGGCGTGCTGGTGACCGTACTGGCCGCCTGGCTGCCCTCCCGCAAGGCCGCGAAGATCGCCCCGGTCGAGGCGCTGAACACCGTGGACGCGGCGCCCAAGCTGCGCGGCCTGGTCGTCCGCAACACCATCGGCGCGGTCGTCACCGGTCTCGGCGTCGCGATCATGCTCTATGTGTCCACCCAGAAGACCGCCGAGGACATGATGACCCCCATGGCGGGCTCGGCGCTCACCCTGGTCGGCGTCATCGTCCTCGCGCCGCTGCTGTCCCGGCCGCTGGTCTCGCTGACCGGCAAGGTCACCACCCGCATCTTCGGCGTCAGCGGCAAGCTGGCCAAGGAGAACGCGCTGCGCAACCCGCGCCGGACCGCCGCCACCGCCTCCGCCCTGATGATCGGCCTCACCCTGATCACCGGCATGACGGTCGTCGGCGTCTCGGGCCAGCGCGCCTCGGACGAGATGGCCGCCCAGGGCCTGACCGCGGACTACCAGGTCAGCACGGCCAACTTCCGCGGCCTGGACCCCGAACTGACGAAGCGGGCCGCGCGGCTGCCCGGCGTGCAGGCGGCGGTGCCGCTGCGCTCGGCCGCCTTCGAGACGGACGGCGGCAGCGGCTACGGCTCGATCACCGGCACCGACCTCGCGCACCTCGACAAGGTCGCCGGCCTCACGTTCGTCGACGGCTCGCTGGACGCCGTGCGCGACGGCGGGGTGGCGGTCTCCCGCAGCCGGGCGGAGAAGCTGCACTGGAAGACGGGCGAGACCCACGAGGTCGGCTTCTTCACCGGCACGGAGAAGAAGGAGAAGGCCCGGCTGAAGGTCGCCGCCGTCTACGAGGACAACGCCACCGTCGGCGACCTGTTCGGCTCCACCACGCTGGTCGACCCGCACGTCAAGCCCCTCAAGGACGAGAAGGTCCTGGTCAAGACGGCCAACGGGCCCGACGCCGGGCTGGAGAAGGAGATCCGCAAGGCGCTCGGCGACAGCCCGCTGCTCAAGGTCCAGGACAAGGACGCGCTGCGCAAGGAGAACGCCGGCAGCATCGACACCGTCCTGAACATGGTCTACGGACTGCTCGGCATGGCCGTGATCATCGCGGTGGTCGGCGTCGTCAACACCCTGGCCATGTCGGTCTTCGAACGCACCCGGGAGATCGGGATGCTGCGCGCCATCGGCCTGGCCCGCAGCGGCATCAAGCAGATGGTCCGGCTGGAATCCGTCGTCATCTCCCTGTTCGGCGCGGTCCTCGGCATCGGCGTGGGCATCTTCCTCGCCTGGGCCGGCGGCAAGATGACGGCCGCCTCGATGCCGACGTACGAGATGATCCTGCCGTGGGACCGCCTGGGCATCTTCCTGGCGATCGCCCTGGTGGTCGGCGTCCTCGCCGCCGCCTGGCCGGCCCGCCGCGCCGCCCGTCTGAACATGCTGGAGTCCATCGGCGCCCAGTAACTCGCGGCCGCGCCCGCCCCTCCCGTCCGCCCCGTCCCTCTTCCCCCAGGGACGGGGCGGACGCTTTCGCGGTAGCGGCGGCCCGTACCGGGCGCCGAGGGTTCGGCCGCCCCGAAAGGGCAACCCGCAGCGGCATGGCAGCCGAACCGTCCGAGAAAACCACCACGCTGATCGCCCACTCGTGGTGGTCCGTACTGCGGCGCACCGCCAAGGAGTTCGTGGACGACGAGCTTCCCGACCGCGCCGCGGCCCTCACGTACTACGGGGTGCTCTCCCTCTTCCCCGCGCTGCTGGTGCTGGTCTCGATGCTCGGGGTGATCGGGAAGTCGGCGACCGACGCCGTGCTCGGCACTCTCGAAGAGATCACGCCGGAGGCGGCGCAGCAGATCCTGCGCGGCGCGGTACGCCAGTTGCAGGACGGGCCGGGCACCGGCGGCGTGCTGGCCGTCGTGGGTCTGCTGGCCGCGCTGTGGTCGGCCTCCAGCTACATAGCGGCCTTCATCCGGGCCGCCAACGCCGTCTACGACCTGCCGGAGGGGCGGCCGGCCTGGAAGACCCTGCCGCTGCGGCTCGGCGTGACGGTCGTGCTGATGGTGCTGCTGTCCGCCAGCGCGGTGATCGTGGTCTTCACCGGCTCGCTGGCCCGGCAGGCGGGCCGCGCCCTGGGCGTCGGCGACACCGGCATCGCGATCTGGTCGGTCGCCAAGTGGCCCGTCCTGCTGCTGCTCGTGGTGCTGATGATCACCATCCTGTACCGCGCCACGCCCAACGTACGGGACCAGGGGCTGCGGCGGCTGACCCCCGGCAGCTTCCTGGCCGTCGTGCTGTGGCTGACCGCCTCGGCGGGCTTCGCCCTGTACGTGGCGAACTTCGGCTCGTACAACAAGACGTACGGCACCCTGGCGGGCGTCATCATTTTCCTGGTCTGGGTGTGGCTGTCGAACCTGGCGGTTCTGCTGGGTCTGGAGTTCGACGCCGAGCTGGCCCGGCAGCGAGCGATCACCGAGGGGCACCCGTCGCGGGAGGAGCCGTACGTGGAGCCGCGGGACACCCGTGCCTGGCCGGACCGCCTGCGGTGGCGGCACCGGCGCCGCCGTACGGAGCGGGAGCCGTCGCCCGGCCACTGAGAGCGGCCCCGGCGCGCACTGCCCCAAAAAGGTGAGCGTCTGCACCACCGCCGCCCCAGTGGGTACCTCTGTCCTTCCGGGGCCCCACCCACGGCGCGGACCCGAGCGCCTTTCGAGTGCTGAAGGAAACCGAGAGCAGTGACAGACGTAGCAAGCCAGGGACCGGCGCCCGGCGACGACCGCCCGGTGCTCACCAACCGGCAAGGCCACCCGGTCTACGACAACCAGAACCAGCGGACGGTCGGCGCGCGCGGACCGGCCACGCTGGAGAACTACCAGTTCATCGAGAAGATCAGCCACTTCGACCGGGAGCGCATCCCCGAGCGGGTGGTGCACGCCCGCGGCGTGACCGCGTACGGGTACTTCGAGAGCTACGGGAAGTGGGGCGACGAACCGGTCGGCCGCCACACCCGGGCCAGGCTGTTCCAGGAGGCCGGCAAGCGCACCCCGGTGGCCGTACGGTTCTCCACCGTGATCGGCGGCCGGGACTCCTCCGAGGCCGCCCGCGACCCGCGCGGCTTCGCGGTGAAGTTCTACACCGAGGACGGCAACTGGGACCTGGTCGGCAACAACCTGGCCGTCTTCTTCATCCGGGACGCCATCAAGTTCCCCGACGTCATCCACGCCCTCAAGCCCGACCCGGTCTCGCACGAGCAGAAGCCGGCCCGCATCTTCGACTTCATGTCGCAGACGCCGGAGTCGATGCACATGCTGGTCAACCTCTTCAGCCCGCGCGGCATCCCGGCCGACTACCGGCACATGCAGGGCTTCGGGGTCAACACCTACAAATGGGTGAACGAGGCAGGTGACACCGTCCTGGTCAAGTACCACTGGCTGCCCAAGCTGGGCGTGCGCAGCATGACCGAGGAGGACGCCGCCGCCGTCCAGGCCGGGGAGCTGGGCCACGCGACGAAGGACCTGTACGAGGCGGTCCGGCGCGGTGACCACCCCGAGTGGGAACTGGTCGTCCAGATGATGAGCGACGACGACCACCCGGAGCTGGACTTCGATCCGCTGGACGACACCAAGGTCTGGCCGGAGCAGGAGTTCCCGCCCCGCCCGGTCGGCCGGATGGTCCTCGACCGGATGCCGGACAACTACTTCGCCGAGAACGAGCAGATCTCCTTCGGCACCGGCGTCCTCGTCGACGGCCTGGACTTCTCCGACGACAAGATGCTCATCGGCCGGACCTTCTCCTACAGCGACACCCAGCGCTACCGCGTCGGCCCGAACTACCTCCAGCTCCCGGTCAACCGCGCCAAGCACGCCACCGTCCACACCAACCAGCGCGACGGCCTGATGGCGTACGAGCAGGACCAGCACGGGCAGAACCCGGAGGTCAACTACGAGCCGTCGATCACCGGCGGCCTGCGGGAGGGCACCTACCCGACCCACGACGAGCAGGGGCCGGAGATCCGCGGCCGGCTCACCCGCAAGCGCATCCCGCGCACCAACGACTACCTCCAGGCGGGCCAGCGGTACTGCCTGCTGGAGGACTGGGAGCGCGACGACCTGGTGAAGAACCTCACCGACCTGATCTCGCAGGCCGACCGCGCGGTCCAGGAGCGGATGGTGTGGCACTTCCTGCTGGTCGAGAACGACCTCGGGCTGCGGGTCGGCGAGGGCCTGGGCATCGGCCCGAAGGACGTCGCCCATCTGGAGCCGCTGGCGGGTCAGGACCTGACGGACGAGGACCGGGAGCGGCTGACGCGCCTCGGCGACAACCCGCCGCGGGACGTGTCCGGGCTGACGATGACCCACTGCGTACCCGACGAGCGGCATACCGTCGCCTCCTGACGGGCACGGTGAACGCACGGACGACGCCCTGACACACGGCCCCGCCGGCGGTCCGGCGGGGCCGTGTCCCGTGGGCACCGAGGTGGCCCCCGCGCCTCGCGCGCGGGGCGCCACGGGAGGAGGAACGATCGGGCATGGCAGCGGCGAAGCGGTACGCGGTCGCGGGATCGGGCCAGTGGGTGGACGACGAGGACGGGCGGCGGCTGCCGGCGGGCGAGGTGCACGCCTGGGAGCAGGGGCTCAACCAGACCGTGTGCGGGCTCTCGCTCAGCCGCTCGCAGCTGGCGCGGTTCCCGCACATCGCCTGGCCCGACATCCTGCCCGAGTCCGGCGGGGCCGCGGACCGCGTCCAGCGGGTGTGCCCGCGCTGCGCGTCCGTCGCGGGGCGCCGGGGCGGTGACGCGCGCCCGCGCTGGCAGCGGGTCGATCCCCGGCCGTGACGGCCTCCTGACGGCGGGACGCCGCCGGGTACGTGTGCCGGGCGCGGCCCTTGTCGCGTACGGCCCGGCGCCGCCGTGCGGACGTACGGCACGGCGGCGCCGGGCGGCAGCCGCGTACGGGGTCAGGCCCCGGCGCTCAGCCCGGCCAGGTGCCGGTGGCCTTGCGGACGGCCACCGCACCGCTGCGGTCGACGGCCGCCTTGACCACCGCGAGCGTCGCGCCCTGGAGCGCGGCGGCGGGCAGCACCTCACGCCAGCGGCGTTCCTCGTCCGTGGCGTTCGGCGCGTCCTCCTCGCCGCCGACCAGCTTCCACAGGCGCTTGAACAGGGCGCCGGCCAGCACCCCGCCGAGGACGCCGAACACCATTCCCAGGGGCTTGTAGAGAAGTTTGATCATCAGTGGTGTCCTTTGCTCCGGCAGGCCCGCCGGGCCTTGGTGCCCGCCTTGGCGAGCGGACGCCGGCTCTTCTTCCGGGTCCGCAGCTCCTTACGCAGTGTCGTACGCAGCGGGTACGGGCGCACCCGGGAGCGGGTGCGGCGGCGCAGCACCAGGACGCCGGCCAGCAGCACGCCGCCCGCGACAGCGGCCGTGCGGGCGGCGGGGGAACCGGCCATCCGGTCCGTGACCGCCGCCGTCCGGCGCAGCGTCCGGTCCTTGACGCGGGCCGCCTTCTCCTGTGCGCGGCTCTTGACGTCGGCCTTGTCGGCCAGCGCGGCCACGGTGTCGCCGAGTTCCTGCCGGGTCAGCTCGATACGGGCCCGGAGCTCGTCCGGTCCTGCCGCGCCGCCCTTGCCGGGGTCACTGGTCATCGCCGGGCCCTCTCCTTGATCGTCTCGATGTCCTGCCGGACGCTGCGTACGGCCTCCTCGGGCACCGGCGGGGTGGCGCGGCGGATGCGCTGCCGCCCCAGCAGTCCCAGGACAGCCGCCAGCACCAGCAGCACGCCCACGACCACCAGGCCCGCCGCCCACAGCGGCAGTACCAGCCCGAGCGCGATGATCGCGGTCGCCACCAGGGCCTGGGCCGCCAGGAACGCCACCGTGCCGGCGCCGCCGAGCAGTCCGCCGCCCACGCCGAAGCGCTTGCCCTTGCGCGCCAGTTCCGTCTGCGCCAGCCGCATCTCGTCGCGCACCAGGCTGGACAGCTGTTCCGACGCCTGGGTGACCAGCTCGCTGACCGGCCTGCTGTCCGGCCTGCCGTCCGGCCGGACCGTCCGGTGATCCACGAAATCGCTCATCCCGATCACGCCTCCTTCCTCGTGCGCGCCGGGTACCTCCTCACGGGCCGGTTAACCGGAATGCCGGCCGTTACGGTGCCGGGCCGCCGTACGGGCCGCCGGCGCGCGCAACGCGAAGGCGCGCGCTCCCCGGCGGGGGAACGCGCGCCGTCAGCTGCAAAAGCGGTGGGTCAGAAGACCGACTCGGTCTCGTCCATCCGGCTCACCGGCACGGTCTTCAGCTCGGTGACCGCGTCGGCCAGCGGGCTCATCACGATGTCCGTGCCGCGCAGGGCGGTCATCTGGCCGAAGTCGCCGCGGTGCGCGGCCTCGACGGCGTGCCAGCCGAAGCGGGTGGCCAGCACGCGGTCGTACGCGGTGGGCGTGCCGCCGCGCTGGACGTGGCCGAGGATGACCGGGCGGGCCTCCTTGCCGAGGCGGTGCTCCAGCTCGCGGGCGAGGGCGGTGCCGATGCCCTGGAAGCGCTCGTGGCCGTACTGGTCGATCTCGCCGTGGCCGTAGTCCATCGTGCCCTCGGCGGGGTGGGCGCCCTCGGCGACGCAGACCACGGCGAACTTCTTGCCCCGGTCGAAGCGCTCCTCGACCATCGCGACCAGGTCGTTCACGTCGAAGGGGCGCTCCGGCAGGCAGATGCCGTGGGCGCCGCCGGCCATCCCGGACTCCAGCGCGATCCAGCCCGCGTGCCGGCCCATGACCTCGACGACCATGACCCGCTGGTGCGACTCGGCGGTCGTCTTGAGGCGGTCGATGGCCTCGGTGGCGACGCCGACGGCGGTGTCGAAGCCGAAGGTGCGGTCGGTGGCGGAGATGTCGTTGTCGATGGTCTTGGGCACGCCGACGATCGGCAGGCCGGCGTCGGCGAGCATCTTCGACGCGGTGAGCGTGCCCTCGCCACCGATGGGAATGAGCACGTCGATGCCGTACTCCCGGGCCAGGTCCTTGCCGTTCTCGCACGCCTCGCGCAGCCGGGCGCGCTCCAGGCGGGCGGAGCCGAGGATGGTGCCGCCGCGGGCCAGGATGCCGCTGACGGCGTCCAGGTCCAGCTTGCGGTACCGGCCGTCCAGCAGACCCTTGAATCCGTCCTCGAAACCGATGACCTCGTCGTCGTGGCCGGTGAGGGCGCGGTGCACCACCGAACGGATCACAGCGTTGAGGCCGGGGCAGTCGCCGCCCGCGGTGAGGACTCCGATACGCATGGTGCTGTGTCTCCTGTGCTCGCTGTTGGTTCTTGTGAGCCGGTCCGATTGTTTCACGGGCCGGCCGGCGTTGCGCTCACAGCGTCGGGCACCACTGCGGCTGCCCGCTGACACATGCGTAAAACTGGAGGGGCGGCTTAACCACAGCCGCAGGTATTGTCAAGAGGGGCAAGCTCACCATAACGGGAAATTTGACCTTGCGAAGCGACGGATGGATCGGAGAGCACGCGTGACGCGCAGCGTGTACGTGACCGGTATCGACCGCGGCGACGGCCGTCAGGTGGTGGAGCTGGGAGTCATGGAACTCCTGACCCGCCACGTGGACCGGGTGGGCGTCTTCCGCCCGCTGGTGCATGACGGGCCCGACCGCCTGTTCGAACTGCTGCGGGCCCGTTACCGGCTCTCCCAGCCCGCCGAGACCGTCTTCGGCCTGGGCTACGAGGAGGCCGCCCGCCTCCAGGCCGAGCAGGGCACCGACGAGCTGGTCTCCCAGCTCGTCGAGCGTTTCCACCGGGTGGCCAAAGACCACGAGTACGTCCTGGTGCTCGGCTCCGACTACGCCGCCACCAGCCTGCCGGCGGAGCTGAACCTGAACGCCCGGCTGGCGAACGAGTTCGGCGCCGCCGTGCTGCCGGTCGTCGGCGGCCAGGGCCAGGAGGCCGCGTCGGTGCGCGCCGAGGCCCACAACGCCTACCGCGCCTACCACTCGCTGGGCTGCGACGTCGTCGCCCTGATCGTGAACCGGGTCGCGCCCGCGCAGCACCCGGCCGTCGCCGAGCAGCTCTCCGCCCACCTGCCCGTCCCCTGCTACGCGCTCCCCGAGGACGGCGCCCTCTCCGCGCCCACCGTCGGCCAGATCGTGCACGCGCTCGGCGCCGAGGTGCTGCTCGGCGACGACTCGGGGCTGGCCCGCGACGCCCGCGACTTCGTCTTCGGCGGCGCCATGCTGCCGACCTTCCTGAAGGCGCTGACCCCCGGCTGCCTGGTCGTGACCCCCGGCGACCGCGCCGACCTGGTCATCGGGTCGCTCGCCGCGCACAGCGCCGGCGCCCCGTCCATAGCGGGTGTGCTGCTGACCCTGGACGAGCGTCCGGGACCCGACATCATGGCGCTGGCCAACCGCCTCGCCCCCGGCACCCCGGTCGTCTCCGTCTCCGGCGGCTCCTTCCCGACCGCGGCGGAGCTGTTCGCCGTCGAGGGCAAGCTGAACGCCGCGGCGCCGCGCAAGGCGGAGACCGCGCTCGGCCTGTTCGAGCGGCATGTGGACACCGCCGAGCTGACGAACCGTATCTCCGTCGCCCGCTCCGGCCGCGTCACGCCGATGATGTTCGAGCACGAGCTGATCGAGCGCTCCCGCGCGGGCCGCCGCCGGGTCGTGCTGCCGGAGGGCAACGAGGAGCGGGTGCTGCGCGCCGCCGACGTCCTGCTGCGCCGCGACGTGTGCGACCTGACGCTGCTCGGCGAGGAGGCGGCGGTCCGCAAGCGCGCCGCCGACCTCGCCATCGACCTGGAGGGCGCGCAGATCATCGACCCGCAGGTCTCCCCGCTGCGCGAGCGCTTCGCCGAGCTGTACGGCAAGCTCCGCGCCCACAAGGGCGTCACCTACGAGCTGGCGTACGACGTGGTGGCCGACGTGTCGTACTTCGGCACGCTGATGGTGCAGGAGGGCCTGGCCGACGGCATGGTCTCCGGCGCGGTGCACTCCACCGCGGCCACCATCCGCCCCGCCTTCGAGATCATCAAGACCAAGCCGGGCGCGCAGATCGTCTCGTCCGTGTTCTTCATGTGCCTGGCCGACCGCGTCCTGGTCTACGGCGACTGCGCCGTCAACCCGGACCCGGACGCCGAGCAGCTCGCGGACATCGCCATCCAGTCGGCGGCCACCGCCGCGCAGTTCGGCGTCGAACCGCGGATCGCGATGCTGTCGTACTCCACCGGCACCTCCGGCTCCGGCGCGGACGTCGACAAGGTCCGCAAGGCCACCGAGCTGGTCCGCGAGCGCCGCCCCGACCTGCTGGTCGAGGGCCCGATCCAGTACGACGCGGCCGTGGACGCCGCGGTGGCCAAGACGAAGCTGCCGGACTCCGAGGTCGCCGGCCGGGCCACCGTGCTGGTCTTCCCCGACCTGAACACCGGCAACAACACCTACAAGGCCGTGCAGCGCTCGGCCAACGCGGTCGCCGTCGGCCCGGTGCTCCAGGGCCTGCGCAAGCCGGTCAACGACCTGTCGCGCGGCGCGCTCGTCCAGGACATCGTCAACACCGTGGCCATCACGGCCATCCAGGCGCAGGGTGCGGCCCCGGGCGGCTCGCCCGCCGCCGACGCCTGACACCCCCGCCGCCCGCCCCCCACAACCGACCGAAAGCTGCTTCATGACTGCCAACGCCACCCGCGTCCTCGTCCTCAACTCCGGCTCTTCCTCGGTGAAGTACCAGCTGCTCGACATGAAGGACGGCTCCCGGCTCGCCGTGGGCCTGGTCGAGCGCATCGGCGAGGAGACCTCGCGCCTGTCCCACACCCCGCTGGCCACCGGCGGCGACAAGCGCGAGCGCGAGGCCCGGATAGCCGACCACGAGGAGGCGCTGAAGGCGGTCGCCGACGAGCTGTCCGCGGACGGACTCGGCCTGGACTCGCCCGAGCTGGCGGCGATCGGGCACCGGGTGGTGCACGGCGGCCTGAAGTTCACCGCGCCGACCGTGATCGACGACGCGGTGCTCAAGGAGATCGAGCGGCTGGTGCCGGTGGCGCCGCTGCACAACCCGGCGAACATCACCGGTATCAAGACCGCCCAGGCGCTCCGCCCCGACCTGCCCCAGGTCGCGGTCTTCGACACCGCCTTCCACACCACGATGCCGGAGCACGCGGCGCGCTACGCCATCGACGTGGAGACGGCCGACGCCCACCGCATCCGCCGGTACGGCTTCCACGGCACCTCGCACGCGTACGTCTCGCGCAAGACCGCCGAGCTGCTCGGCAAGGCACCCGAGGACGTCAACGTCATCGTGCTGCACCTGGGCAACGGCGCCTCCGCCTCGGCGGTGGCCAGCGGCCGCTGCGTGGACACCTCCATGGGGCTGACGCCGCTGGAGGGCCTGGTCATGGGCACCCGCTCCGGTGACATCGACCCGGCCGTGGTCTTCCACCTCAAGCGGGTGGCGGGCATGGACGCGGACGAGGTCGACGAGCTGCTCAACAAGAAGAGCGGCCTGGTCGGGCTGTGCGGCGACAACGACATGCGGGAGATCCGCCGCCGGATCGACGAGGGCGACCAGCGGGCCGCGCTCGCCTTCGACATCTACATCCACCGGCTGAAGAAGTACATCGGCGCCTACAGCGCGGTGCTGGGCCGGGTGGACGCGGTGGCGTTCACCGCGGGCGTCGGCGAGAACGCCGCCCCGGTGCGCGAGGCCGCGGTCAAGGGCCTGGAGGAGCTGGGCCTGGCGGTGGACGCCGATCTGAACGCCGTACGGTCCGACGCGGCGCGGCTGATATCGCCGGAGTACGCCCGGGTCGCGGTCGCCGTCGTCCCCACCGACGAGGAGCTGGAGATCGCCGGCCAGACATACGCCCTGGTCGGCAACTGACCCATGGCACCACCGGCCCGGCACCGACAGCACCCGTACGGCGCCTGGCCGGTCCCCCCTTCCGGGCACCCGAGCCCCAATAATTCCGCTCCGAAACAAACGATAGGATCGATCCATGCGCCGTTCCAAAATCGTCTGCACCCTGGGCCCCGCCGTCGACTCCTACGACCAGCTGAAGACGCTGATCGAGGCCGGCATGAACGTGGCCCGATTCAACATGAGCCACGGCACCCACGCGGAGCACGAGGAGCGCTACCACCGCGTCCGCAAGGCCGCCGAGGAGACCGGCCGCGCCATCGGCGTGCTGGCCGACCTCCAGGGCCCCAAGATCCGCCTGGAGACCTTCGCCGACGGCCCGGTCGAGCTGGTGCGCGGCGACGAGTTCGTCATCACCACCGAGGACGTCCCCGGTGACAAGACCATCTGCGGCACGACCTACAAGGGCCTGCCCGCCGACGTCTCCAAGGGCGACCCGGTCCTGATCAACGACGGCAATGTCGCGCTCCAGGTCGTCGAGGTCGACGGCCCCCGGGTGCGCTGCATCGTCATCGAGGGCGGCGTCATCTCCGACCACAAGGGCATCAACCTGCCCGGCGCGGCGGTCAACGTCCCGGCGCTGTCCGAGAAGGACATCGACGACCTGAAGTTCGCCCTGAACATGGGCTGCGACCTGGTCGCGCTGTCCTTCGTGCGGGACGCCAAGGACGTCAACGACGTGCACCGGGTCATGGACGAGGTCGGCAGGCGCGTCCCGGTGATCGCCAAGGTGGAGAAGCCGCAGGCGGTCAACAACATGGAGGAGGTCGTCGCGGCCTTCGACGGCGTCATGGTGGCCCGTGGCGACCTGGCCGTGGAGTACCCCCTCGAAAAGGTCCCGATGGTGCAGAAGCGCCTGGTGGAGATGTGCCGGCGGAACGCCAAGCCGGTGATCGTGGCGACCCAGATGATGGAGTCGATGATCACCAACTCGCGGCCGACCCGCGCCGAGGCGTCCGACGTCGCCAACGCGATCCTGGACGGCGCGGACGCGGTCATGCTCTCCGCCGAGTCCTCGGTCGGCCAGTACCCGATCGAGACCGTCAAGACGATGTCGAAGATCGTCGAGGCGGCCGAGGAGGAGCTGCTGTCCAAGGGCCTGCAGCCGCTGGTCCCGGGCAAGAAGCCCCGCACCCAGGGCGGCGCGGTGGCCCGCGCGGCCGCCGAGATGGCCGACTTCCTCAACGGCAAGGCGCTGGTGGCCTTCACCAAGTCCGGTGACACCGCCCGCCGCCTGTCCCGCTACCGCGCGGCCCAGCCGATCCTGGCCTTCACCACGGACGCCGCCACCCGCAACCAGCTCGCGCTGAGCTGGGGCGTGGAGACCTTCGTCGTGCCGCACGTGGAGCACACCGACGAGATGGTCGACCTGGTCGACGCCGAGCTGCTGAAGCTCCAGCGCTACAACGACGGCGACACCATGATCATCACGGCCGGTTCGCCCCCCGGCGTCCCCGGCACCACCAACATGGTCCGCGTCCACCACCTGGGCGGCGACCGCGGCTGACGCGCGGCGAGCGACCTGAGTACGGCGGTGGGCCGCACCCCCGAGGGGGTGCGGCCCACCGCCGTACGTACGTGCCGGGCTCAGCCCGAGACCGAGTGGTGCAGCCCCGGAATCGTCAGGGTGCCGCCGAACTGGCCCGCCTGGGTGATCTTCACCTTGGTGAAGTACGCGAAGGGGACGTTGAGGGGCGGCGGGTGCTCCGGGTCGAAGACGATCGGGATCAGGCCGAAGAGGTTGCCCTGGAGGCGCTCGGTGTACATGGTGACCTTGCCGTCGCGGATCGTGGAGGTCGAGCCCGCGGCCGCCTGGACGTGGTACTTCTTCCCGGCCGGGCCGTCCACGATCTGGTGGAGGTCGCCGATGTCGATGCTGTCCGCGGTGAACTTCAGGGCCTGCTTGGTCCGGCCGTTCGGCATCGTGAGGTTGACGACGCCCGCGTAGTCCAGGCCGCGCAGGGTCAGGCCGCTGGACTCCAGGTACCAGGGCTGGTTCGGGACGGCGGTCGGCGGCTGCTCGGCCTTGCCCGCGACCTTCTTCTCCTCGACGCAGGGGAAGGGTTTCTTACCGTCCGCGTCGGGGGCGTTCGGGTCGGCGCTGCCGCTCGGGGACGGGGACGGGGTGGCCGACGGCGAGGCGTCGTCCGCCGTGTCCTTCTCGTCGTCCAGCGCCTTGCCCGCCTCGTCCTTGGCGTCGCCGGCCGTCTCGCCCAGCTTGTCGGTGGTGTCCTTGAGCCGGTCGGTGGTCTTGCCGCCGGGCTTGCCGGACGACGTGTCGCCGGGGCCGGAGTCCTTGCCCGCGGGTGCGGAGGAGGACGGGGACGGTGACGGTGACGTGCTCGGGGTGCCGGACTTGCCGTCGCCGGGGTGGAAGACGTCGTGCAGCTTCTTGCCCACGCCCAGCGGGTCGTACCAGGGGTTCTGCTCCGAGGGGGACGGGGTGGCGGAGGGGGACGGAGGAGTGGACTCGCCCGCGGACGGGGTCGGGGCGGGCTTCCGGTGCGGGCCCTCCTTGTCCGGGGACGGGGAGGAGGCGCCGGGGGTGGGCGTGGTGCCCGTACCGGAGCCGGAGCCGGAGCCGGGTCCCTGGTCCTTGCCGGACCCGTCGTCGGCCGCCTTGTCCTCGGCCGCCTTCTCCTTCTCGGCCTTCTCCTTGGCGGCTTTCTCCTTGGCCGCCTTCTCCTTCTCCGCCTTGTCCTTCTCCGCCTTGTCCTTGGCGTCCTGCTCCGCCGTATCCGGGGCGCTGACGCACGGACCGTTCCTGAACGGGCTCTCCGGCGGCTGCGGCTTGGCCATCGCCAGCTGCGGTGTCAGGCCCATGCCCATCAGGACCGCGGTGGGCATGGCGGCGAGGGCGATCGCCTTGCCCGCGGGTACGTGCAGCCGGGTCAGCAGCGGTTTGCGTGGGGCCGCGTGGCGCGGCCCGGTTCTCGCCGCCGGGGCGGCCGCCTGCGTCTCGTGCTCGTCACCCGGCACTGTGCCTCCCGTTCGTCCCGGTGACCGGGCTCGCTCCTGACAGGTCGTCCGGTGCGCCGCCCACGGGCCGGGCCGGTTCGCCCCCCTCGGGAGCGACGGGCTTGCCCGGCGCCCAGGAGACCGCCAGCGCGCCGCCGACCAGGCCCAGCGCGAAGCCGATCACGAAGGCGCCGAAGTTGGAGACCACCAGGGAGACCAGGGACAGCAGGATCGCCGCGACGCCCGCGAAGACGCGGGAGGCGGGCTGGAACCACATGGTCAGGCCGAGCACGACCAGGAGTACGCCGATGATCAGCGAGCCGGCGCCCGCGGTCGTCGCCATCCGGACGGTCAGGGAGCCGATCGTGAGGTTCGCGTAGGGGATGTACATGATCGGGAATCCGGCCAGCAGCGTCAGCACCCCGCCCCAGAACGGGCGCTGACCTCGCCACTCCCGGAACGAAGTGCGCTTGCGGCCGGTCTTCTCGTTCAGCCGTGGTCGCGTGTCGGCGCTCATGTCGTACAGCTCCTCGGGACTGGCTAATCGGTGGTACGTGAGCTGGGGTGCGTGGCGCGGCGGCCACCGGCGTACGGGGGCGGGGGCGCGCGGGCGGCGAAACCGCTCCGCCGCGCACGCCCCCGCCCCCGTGCGCTCAGTGCGTCAGTAGCACTCGTTCTTGCCGCGGCTGACGCTCATGTGCAGACCACTGAGCTGGAACGTGCCGGCCGTGGTGGCCCAGGCGCGCTGCTTGACGTCCTTGAACAGGACATGCTCGGCCTGCTGCGCGAAGGAGCCGGGGAGGTAGGCCCCCCTGCCGCCCTCGCCGGGCTTGGCCGGGCCCGGCCCCTTGGTGGTGTCGTCCACCGAGACGCCGATGTCCACGTTGGTGAACGTCGCGTTGGTCTGCAGGTCGTCGGCGTCGATGTAGAGCTTCTTCGCCAGGACCTTCGGGCCGCCCTCGCCGCCCGCCTTGAGCTGCATCGTCACATCGCCGAAGACCGGCACCGGCACGACGACCGACTGGCACAGCTTGGTGATCTCCGCGGAGTCCAGCCCCACCACGGCGACCGGGTGCTGGCCGTCCTTGCCCTTGTCGAGGGCTCCGTACTGCACGAACCCGGTACCGTCGAGTTCCTTCGCGGTGACCTTGAACTGCTGACCGGAGACGCTGAACGACGCTGCCAGCGCACCCTGCGCGATGGCGACTCCGATGGCAGCCGTCGCCGCGACGCTCGGCACCATGACAACGGCGAACCGCTTCCATCTGGTCCCGCCACGAGCCAGGGACTCCATGACTTTCCTCCTTCTCGGACGTACATCTCCGGTCGCGGTCCGGGTCTCGAAAGACGGCGGCCGTACCTGGGATGGGAGAAGTGCTACGTCCTCGGGAAGGAGAGCGCCCGTATCGAAATGGCGTACGGGCGTACGGCGTTCCGATGCACCGGCGATCACCCCCGAGCGACAACCACTGGCCACGCTCCCGCGCGGCGTTTGTCGGACAGGCCCTGCCGGGTGAGCAGGAACCCCCCTGTCCGGGACCGGTGGCGGTGCCGCCGGCCACTCGGTGGGGACCCATGGACCCCGCGGCGCCGACCGGTTGCCGGGCGGCGGGAATGGACCGAGCGTGGCCGATCGTGGTGCATCGGCGGCTGTCGCACAAGGGGTTCGTTACTTGCGAGTAACGGAGAGATGACCACGGCACGACAGCGCGAAATCGGGCGGGTACCCAGGGTTGTCACCACTGGTGAGGAGACATGGGGTGTTCAGGGAGGAACACCGGCAAAACCCCTCGCTCCTCTTACTCCAAGTAACAGCGGCCACGATTACCAAGATTTGGTAAAACGTGGCCGCTGCCGAGTGATGAGGTCCACGCGCCCCAGGAGGCGCGGGTGACCGGACACCGAGGGGTCAGAGGGGAATCAGAACAGCACCCGCGCCAGGGCCGTACGGGCCGAGATCACCCGGGGGTCGTCGGTGCCGATGACCTCGAACAGCTCCAGCAGCCGTACCCGCGCGGCCTCCCGGTCGTCGCCCGCCGTGCGCCGGACGGTGTCCACCAGCCGCCCGAAGGCGTCCTCCACATGACCGCCGACCAGGTCCAGGTCGGCCGCCTTGATCTGCGCCTGCACGTCGGCGGGGCCGTCGGCCGCCGCCTTGCGCACCTCCTGCGGGTCCAGGTCCCGCACCCGGCGCAGCAGTTCGGCCTGGGCCAGGCCGAGCTTGGCCTCCGGGTTCGCCGGGTCGTCGGAGAGCACGTTCTTGTACGCCTGGACGGCGCCGTCGAGGTCACCGGCGTCCAGCGCCTGGTTCGCGGCCTCCAGCAGCGCGTCGTACGGGCCGGCCGGCTCCGGGACGTCCTCCTGCGGCGCGGCGTCCGCCGGGTCGACGGGCGCGCCGACGATGCCGAACTGCTGCTCGGCGGCCTGGACGAGCTGGTCCAGCACCTGGCGGATCTGCGCCTCCGGGGCCGCGCCCTGGAACAGCGGGATCGGCTGGCCCGCGACGACCGCGAAGACCGCCGGGATGCCCTGCACGCCGAACTGCTGGAACAGTGCCTGGTTGCGGTCGACGTCGATCTTGGCCAGGACGAACTTGCCGGCGTACTCCCCCGCCAGCCGCTCCAGCAGCGGGCCGAGCTGCTTGCACGGCTCGCACCACTCGGCCCAGAAGTCGATGACGACCGGCACCTCGGTGGAGCGCTGGAGGATGTCCTGCTGGAACCCCGCCTCGTCGACGTCGAACACCAGACGGGCGCCGCCCGTGGGCCGGCCGGTGCGGGCCGCTTCGGCGCGCGCCTGCTCCGCCTTCTGCTTCGCTTCCCCGGCCGCCTTCACCGCGGCGAGGTCGACGACTCCACTCATGGACATGTTGCGTGGCTGCATGGGCCTATCCTCCCCCCTTCCGCGGACCGTTGCGAAAAGCGGTGCCGAAAATTCACGGTGCGCGAAAAAGCACGCGGTGCCGGTCCGTCCGTGCGGCCCGCCGGCGTGCCGGCGCAGGACGGAGGTGCCGCGTGCACCGGCCCGGGGGCCGGTGCGGTGCTGCGGTGGCCCCGGGTCCCCACCCGCGGCCTGTGGTTGTCGCGTCCGGGGCGGGCCGTACGGGCCCACCCTTTCGCTACGACCCGTAGCGTAACTGTCCGGCGCCCCGGCCCGGCAACCCCTCCCGCGAACCGTACGGGTGATCTGCCTCACGAGGGCGGGCCGGCCCGCGCCTACTGGCCGGTATGGTCGCCCCCATGCACCGCTGCCCCCTCACCGGCACCAGCTCCCCCGCGGCCCGTACGGGTCCTCGGAGCCGTACGGGCCGGCCGCGCAGCGCCGAGGCGGACCGCGCGATCCTCGACGCCACCCGCGCCGCGCTGGTCGAGCTGGGCTGGGGCAAGCTCACGATGAGCGACGTGGCCGCCCGTGCCGGGGTCGCCAAGACGACCCTCTACCGCCGCTGGGCCAACAAGAACGAGCTGGTCCTGGACGCCGTGGCGGTCCTCTTCGACGAACTCGAACTCCCCGACCGGGGCTGCCTCCAGGCCGACATCGAGGGCGTCGTCCTGCAGTTCGCCTCGCTGCTGGCCCGCCCGGAGACCAAGACCGCGCTGATGGCCGTGGTCGCCGAGTCCACCACCGACGAGGCGCTGCGGATCCGTATCCGCTCCGCCGTGGTCGAACGGCAGAAGCGGCTGGTGACCCTCGGGCGCGAGCGGGCCCAGGCGCGCGGGGAACTGCCGCCGGACCCGGCCGGCGAGGAGGGCGCGGCGGCCGCCGGGCGGGCGGTCGGGCTGATCTTCGACGTGATCGCGGGCGCCGTCGTGCACCGGGCGCTGGTCAGCGCGGAGCCGGTGGACGAACTGTGGGCGCAGCAGTTCAGCGCGCTGCTGCTGACGGGACTGGCCGGACTCGCGGAGGCGGGACCGGCCGGGGCGTAAGGCTCCCGGGCGGCCACGAGCCGGCACCGACACCGGTACGGGTACGGGTATAGGTACGGGTATAGGTACGGGCAGCCGCGCACGACGGGCGCCCGCACCCGTACCGCCGCTCCCCTCAGACCTGGTACCGGTCCGCCGCGAACAGGTGCACATGCTCCGCGACCCACTCCGACGTCCGCTTCAGCCCCTCCTCCAGGGACACCTCCGGCGCCCACCCGGCCCACTCGCGCGCCCGCGAATTGTCCGAAAGCAGTCGCTGGACCTCGCTCCCGGCGGGCCGCAGCCGGGAGCCCTCCACCACCACCTCGGCGTCCCGGCCGGACGCGGCGATCAGGGACCGCGCCAGGTCGCCGATGGAGATCTCCTGCCCCGTACCGAGGTTGACGACCTCGCCCAGCGCCCGGTCGCAGTCGGCCATCGCCAGGAAGCCGGCCGCGGTGTCGGTGACATAGGTGAAGTCGCGGGTCGGGGTGAGCGAGCCCAGCCGGATCTCCCGGGAGCCCGCGTGCAGTTGCGCCAGGATGGTGGGGATGACGGCGCGCGCGGACTGGCGCGGGCCGTAGGTGTTGAACGGGCGGACGACCGTGACCGGCAGCTCGAAGGCGTGCCAGTGGGAGAGCGCCATCATGTCCGCGCCGATCTTCGAGGCGGAGTACGGGGACTGCGGCTGCAGCGGGTGGTCCTCGCTGATCGGCGCGGTCAGGGCGGTGCCGTACACCTCACTGGTGGAGGTGTGCACCAGGCGGCGCACGGAGTGGCGGCGGCACGCCTCGGCGATGTTCTCGGTGCCCACGACGTTGGTCTGGACGTAGGCGCCGGGCGAGTCGTAGCTGTACGGGATGCCGATGAGGGCGGCGAGGTGGAAGACCGTGTCGCAGCCGGCGACGGCGTCCGCCACCCGTCCGGCGTCCCGCACATCGCCCGCGATCATCTCGACCGGGCTGTCCGGACCGAGGTAGCGGGCCAGGTGCCCCTTCTCCGCGTACGGCTTGTAGTGCACGAACGCGCGCACCTTCGCGCCGTACCCGACGAGCTGGTCCACCAGCGTCGAGCCGATGAAGCCCTCGGCGCCGGTGACCAGGACGGTGCGGCCCTTCCAGCGGGCTTCCATGGTGGCGTGGTCGATGGGGGCGTGGTCGGCGGTGGCGTGGTCGGCGGTGCTCGTGCGGGGGCTCATGCGGTCTCCCTCAGGTAGGTGGTGGTGGGGTGGGCTGCGGGGTGGCCGGCCAGGTGCAGGACCTTGGCGGCCAGCAGGTCGGCGGCGCTCGCGTGGGTGCCCGGGTCGGCGGCCTGGCCCATGGCGGCCAGCCGGGCGGGGTCGTCGAGCAGCGGGGTGACGAGTGCGTCCAGGCGTTCCGCGGTGGTCTCGGCGTCCGGCAGCAGGACGGCGGCGCCCGCGTCGGACAGCACCCGCGCGTTGTGCGTCTGGTGGTCGCCGGGCGCGTGCGGGTACGGGACCAGGACCGCGGGCATCCCGATCGTCGCCAGTTCGGCGACGGTCGCCGAACCGGCCCGGCACACCACGAGGTCGGCGGCGGCGTAGGCCAGATCCATCCGGTCCAGGTACGGGACGGCCTCGGCGACCGCCGCGCCGCCTGTCGCCACCAGCCGCTCCCGGGTCTCCTCCAGGGCGGCCGGCCCGGTCTTGACCAGCAGCCGCAGATCCGTACGGGACCGGTACCGGCCCGCGAGGCCGACCGCGGCCTCGGTGAGCCGGGCCGCGCCCAGGCTGCCGCCGTTGACGAGCAGCAGCCGGGTGCCGGCCGGCACGCCCAGCTCCCGGCGCGCCCGCTCCCGCAGCGCCGTACGGTCCAGGCTCGCCAGCGGCCCGACCAGCGGCATGCCGACCGTCTCGGCGCGCTCGCCGCCCGCCAGGTGCGCGCGGCTGCGGTCGAAGGCGAGCGCGATGTGCGGGGTGAGCCGGGCGGCGAACTTGTTGGCCCGGCCGGGCACCGCGTTGGACTCGTGGACCAGGCTGGGCAGCCCGGCCAGCCGCGCCCCGACGATGACCGGCGCGCTCGGGTAGCCGCCCATGCCGACCGCGACCTGGGCTTCCTGCTGACGCAGGATCGAGCGGCACTGGGCACCCGATTTCAGCAGCGCGGCGGGCAGCAGGTAGCGCTTGGCGCCGAGCGACGGGTCGAAGGGGATCATGTCCACGGTGTGCAGGCGGTATCCGGCCTGCGGGATGAGCCGCGTCTCCAGCCCGCGCTCCGTACCGACGAAGGAGACCACCGCGTCGGGCACGGCCCGGCGCAGGGCGTCCGCGAGGGCGAGCCCGGGGTAGATGTGACCGCCGGTACCGCCCGCACCGATGACGACTGAGAGTGGTGTGCGCATGGCCGCCACGCTCGTCAAGCGCCCTAAGAAGGTTCTAAGACAGAGGTTTGGCAGCCTGTGTGCATGCCGTCCTCGCCTGCACCGCACCCCGCGCCCCGGAGCGCCGCCCAGCAGCCCGCCGCCGCGTCCCCGCCGAAGATCCTCGTCGTGGACGACGAACCGGAGGTGCGGGCCGCCGTCGAGGACGGTCTCACCGTGGAGGGGTACGCGGTGCGCGGCGCCGCCGACGGGCTGGCGGCGCTGTCCGAGGTGGCCTCCTGGCAGCCGGACGCGATCGTCCTGGACGTGATGATGCCGGTCCTGGACGGCCTGGCGGTGTGCCGGCGGCTGCGTGCGCTGGACGACCGTACGCCGATCCTGGTGCTGACCGCGCTGGACTCGGTCAGCGAGCGGGTGGACGGGCTGGACGCGGGCGCCGACGACTATCTCGTCAAGCCGTTCGCGCTGGACGAGCTGGTCGCGCGGGTGCGGGCGCTGCTGCGCCGCGCGTCGGCCGGCGCCGCCGACGACACCTCGCTGGCCTTCGCCGACCTGGTCGTCGACCCGCTGACGCGCACCGGCCACCGGGGCGGACGCCCGCTGGAGTTCAGCCGTACGGAGTGGGCCCTGCTGGAACTGCTCCTGCTGCACCCCGGGCAGGTGATGCCGCGCGAGGTGATCCTGGAGCGGGTCTGGGGCCGCGACTTCGGGCCGGACTCCAACTCCCTCGCCGTGTACGTCGGTTACCTGCGCCGCAAGCTGGAGGCGGGCGGCGAGGCCCGGCTGGTGCACACCGTGCACGGCGTCGGCTACCGCCTGGACGAGCCGGACCAGCCGGGCCGGGGCGGCAGAGCGGGACGGGCGTGAGCGGGCGGCGCGGCCTGGGCGCGCGCTGGCGGCGGCGCCGGCCGCTGCGGACCCGGCTGGCGATCGCCGCGTCCGCCGCCGTGGCCCTGGTGGCGGTCGGCATCTGCACGGCGGCGTTCTTCATCATCCGCTACCAGATGACCCGGCAACTGGAGCTGAATCTGGCCCAGACGGCAGCCCAGTACTCCGAGAAGATGCGCGCCTGGGGCCCGACTGCGGGCGATACGAGCTGCCGTTTCCAGGCCGTCCCCTGTGTCCAGTCGGTCCCGTCCGACAAGTCCAGAGACCCGCGCGACCCCTACGCGCTGCCGGTCGACGACACCACCCGCGCCGTCGCCGCCGGGCGGCACGCGCCGTACTACAGCGAACTGACCGTGGCCGGTTATCCGGTGCGGATGTACACCGTGCGGCTGCGCGGCAAGGACGAGGCGCTCCAGGTCGCACTGCGCACGGACACCGTGCAGCGCGGCGTCCGGAAGGCCGCGGTGGCACTGGCCGGAGTCGGCGGCGCCGGTGTCCTGCTGGCGGCCGGCCTCGGCTACTGGGTCTCCCGCACCGGCCTGGCCCCGGTCGCCCGCCTCACCGCCACCGCCGAACGCATCGCCGCCACCCGCGACGCCCGGCACCGCATCGAACTGCCCGCCGGTCCGCCCGGCCGCGAGGACGAGGTCACCCGCCTCGCCGCCAGCTTCAACACCATGCTCGGCGAACTGGAGCAGTCGGTCGCCGCACAGCGCCGGCTGGTCGCGGACGCCTCCCACGAGCTGCGCACCCCGCTGACCGCGCTGCGCACCAACGCCGAACTGCTCGCCCGCGCCGGCCGGCTGACCGACGCCCAGCGGGACCGCGCGTCCGGCGCCCTGGGCCGCCAGCTCCGCGAGGTCACCACCCTCGTCAACGACCTGATCGAGCTGGCCCGGGACGAGGAGCCGCAGCCGCTGGTGGAACAGGTCCGCCCGGCGGCGCTGCTGGAGCACGCGGTGGAGGCGGCGCGCGGCCACTGGCCGGAGATCACGTTCACCGTACGGGCCGACGGGGCGGCGACCGGGATGACCGTCCCGGGCGTACCGGCGCGGCTGTCCCGGCTGCTGTCCAACCTCCTGGACAACGCGGCGAAGTTCTCGCCGCCCGGCGGCCCGGTCGAGACGGAACTGGCCGCCACCACGGACGGCCTGGAGCTGACCGTACGCGATCACGGCCCCGGCATCACGGCCGAGGACCTGCCGCACGTCTTCGACCGCTTCTACCGCGCCGAGACCGCCCGCGCGCTGCCCGGTTCCGGCCTCGGCCTGGCCATGGCCCGCCAGATCGCCCGCGCCCACCACGCCGAACTGACGGCCGCACAGGCGCCGGGCGGCGGGGCGCTCTTCCGCCTCCGCTTCCCGGCGGGATAGGACGGGACCGACGGTTTGCGAACAGGAGCCGTGCGGGGTTCCCGAACAAGACCGTACGGAGTCCCCGAACAGGAGCCGTACGGAGTTCCCGAACAGGACCGTACGGGGCCACCGAACCTGTCCAGCGAGACCGTACGGGTTTCCTGGACAGAGATGCACGGGTCCCTGTCCGGCAACGGCGTACTACCCTGGGCCGCAATCACGGCCGGGTACGGGCCGGGCGGGCGGACCGGAAGGGGCGGGCGGTGAGCGGACGAGCACGCCGTGCGCTGCCGGGCGTCCTGCCCCGCGCGCTGGCCGGGCTGTGGGCCGTCCTGCTGGTCCTGGCCGGGACGTCCGGGACGGCGGGTGCCACGTCCGGCCCGCTGCTGCCCGGCTCACCGCCTGCCGCCGCCACGAGTCCGGCAGGCAGCGCTGCCGTCCCCGCCGGCACCGCTTCCGGCCCCGCCGGCACCGCTTCCCGGCCATCGTCCGCCGCCGCACCCCAGGTGTTCACGGCCCGCACCGCGCCCGGCCACCCCCGGGCCGACGCCCGCACCGCCCCGGACCGGCCGGTGGCCCGCCAGACCGCCACCGCCCACGTCCAGGCCGTCCTCCCGCTCCCGCGCTTCCCCGGCCTCCCGGGCGCGCTGCCCGCCGCGGCCCCGGCGCCCCGCCACGCCCCCTTCGGGTACGGCGAGACCGTCGGCCCGCGCCAGGAGCGGGCACCGCCCTGGGCCCGGTACTCCCCGCGCAGCCCGCGCGGACCCCCCTTCGTACGGAGCAGCTGACGCCCCAGGCGTACGGCGGCCCGCAGCACCGGCATGCCCGGCGACGCCCCGACGCGCCGTCGCGGCCCGGTGCGCGCGACCGCCCTGCGCCCCGCCTCCGTATCCCTGAAGGGGAGCCCCATGCCGTCCCGCGCTCCGTCGCGGCGGCCCTGGCGTGCGCTGATCGCGCTCGCCGTCGTCGCCGTGTCCCTGTTCTTCGCCCTGACCACCCCCGCCCGCCTCGGTCTCGACCTCCGTGGCGGCACCCAGATCGTCCTGGAGACAAAGGACTCGCCCACCACCCGTGCCGACTCCGCCGCCACCGACCGGGCGCTGGAGGTGCTGCGGCAGCGGATCGACGCGCTCGGCGTCGCCGAACCGTCGCTCTCCCGCTCCGGCGAGAAGCGGATCGTCGCCGAACTGCCCGGGGTCCAGGACCCGAAGCAGGCCGTCGAGGTCATCGGCCGTACCGCGCAGCTCACCTTCCACCCCGTGCTCGGCACCCTGCCGGACCCCAAGGGCACGCCGGAGATGAAAGCCAAGGACGACCGCACCCGCACCCTCGCCGACCCCGACACGCCCGGCCAGGCCCTGCGGCTCGGTGCGCCCGCGCTGACCGGCGAGGGCGTCAAGGACGCGGAGGCCGTCTTCGACGCGCAGGGCGGGCGCGGCTGGACCGTCGACCTGTCCTTCCGCGGCGCCGCCGGGGACGCCTGGGCGCGGGTCACCGGGCAGGCGGCGTGCGCGGCGCCCGGCGATCCGGCCCGGCGGGTCGCGATCGTGCTGGACGACCGGGTGATCTCCGCGCCCGGCATGCAGCAGAGCGTGCCGTGCAAGACCGGCATCGCCGGCGGCAACGCCCAGATCACCGGCGGCTTCAGCGACACCGAGGCGCGCGACCTGGCGGCCCTCGTCAAGGGCGGCGCCCTGCCGGTGCCCGTCGAGGTCGTCGAACAGCGCACCGTCGGCCCGACGCTGGGCGCCGACGCGATCAAGGCCAGTGCCACCGCCGCCGTCATCGGCCTGCTGTGCACCGGCGTGTTCGTCATCGTCGTCTACCGGCTGCTGGGCGCGCTGGCCACGGTGGCCCTCGCCGCGTACGGACTGATCTCGTACGCGACGCTCGTCGCCCTCGGCGCCACCCTCACCCTCCCCGGCCTGGCCGGTTTCGTGCTCGCGATCGGCATGGCGGTGGACGCCAATGTGCTGGTCTTCGAACGGGCCAGGGAGGAGTACGCGCGCCGCGCGATCCGCTCCGGCGGCGATCTGCGGCGTCCGCTGCGCGAGGGCTTCGGCAAGGCGTGGAGCGCGATCCTCGACTCGAACGTCACCACGCTGCTCGCCGCCGGCCTGCTGTTCTTCTTCGCCACCGGGCCGGTCAAGGGCTTCGGTGTCACCCTGTCCATCGGTGTGCTGGCCTCGATGGTCTCGGCGCTGGTCATCACGCGGGTGCTGGCGGGCTGGGCGGTGCGCCGGGGCTGTGTGCGGCGGCGGCCCGCGATCACCGGCATGGCGTCCGAGGGGCGGGTACGGCGCTGGCTCGCGCGCCGCGGACCGCGGCTGATGCGGCGGCGTCACACCTGGCTGGGCATGGGCGCCGGCCTGCTGCTGCTCGCCGTCACCGGGAT
Source organism: Streptomyces paromomycinus (assembly GCF_003865155.1). Taxonomy (NCBI): domain Bacteria; kingdom Bacillati; phylum Actinomycetota; class Actinomycetes; order Kitasatosporales; family Streptomycetaceae; genus Streptomyces; species Streptomyces paromomycinus. The sequence goes on from NZ_BHZD01000001.1 coordinate 3,245,766, forward strand.
CGGCGTACGCGGCCTGGAGTTCGGTGTGGAGTTCACCGGCGGCCGGCTCGTCGAGTACAGCACCAGCCGTACGGTGGACGCCGAGACGGCGCGCGAGGCGGTTTCGGCGGCGGGCTTCCCGCGCGCGGTGGTCCAGGAGTCGGGCGACGGCGGTATCGCCGTACGCACCGAGCAGCTCACCGACGCCGAGCAGGACCGTATCCGCACGTCCCTCCAGAAGCCCGGCGGCACGGTCGAGGTCGAGCGGGACGAGAAGATCGGGCCCAGCATGGGCAGCGAGCTGCGCGGCAAGGCGCTGATCGCGCTGGGCATCGCGGTCGCCGCCCAGCTGATCTATCTGAGCATCCGGTTCCGCTGGACGTTCGCGACGGCCGCGGTCCTCGCCATGATCCAGGACGTGGTGCTGGTGGTGGGCCTGTTCGCCTGGCTGGGCAAACCGGTGGACAGCGTCTTCCTCGCGGCGCTGCTGACCGTCGTCGGCTACTCCGTCAACGACACGGTCGTGCTCTTCGACCGCCTCCGCGAGCTGCGGCGCGGCGCCAAGGGCGACCGGGCGGCGCGCGGCCCGCAAGGGCTGACGCTCCTCGCCGACCGGGCGATCGTCCAGACCGTGCCGCGTACGGTGAACACCGGCATGGGCGCCCTGTTCGTCCTGGCCGCCCTCGCGGTGCTGGGCGGCGACTCACTGGCCGACTTCTCCGTGGCGCTGCTGGCGGGCGTCGTGTTCGGCATCGCCTCGACGATCTTCACGGCCACCCCGGCCGCCGTCGTCCTGGAGAGCCGCCACCCGGGCCCGGAGGCACCCGCGGCCCGCCCGCGCGACAAGGCCAGGGCCGGGAACGGCGCGGTGGTCTGACACGGCACCGGGGGCGGGACCGCGCACGGCCCCGCCCCCGGTACGGAAGAGCCTGTGTCAGAACCCCGCGGGCTCCGTGTACACGCCCCACTCCTCGCGCAGCACGTCACAGATCTCGCCGAGCGTCGCCTCGGCCCGCACGGCCGCCAGCATCGGCTCGATCATGTTGCCGCCGTCGCGCGCGGCGGCGAGCATCGCGTCCAGCGAGGAGCGCACCCGCGCGTCGTCCCGGGCCGCCTTGCGGTCCGCCAGGACCCGTACCTGCTCGCGCTCGACCTCGTGGCTGACCCGCAGGATCTCCAGGTCACCGGTGACCGAGCCGTGGTGGCAGTTGACGCCGACGACCTTCTTCTCGCCCTTCTCCAGCGCCTGCTGGTAGCGGAAGGCGGACTCGGCGATCTCCCCGGTGAACCAGCCGTCCTCGATACCGCGCAGAATGCCGGACGTCATCGGCCCGATGGGGTACTGCCCGTCCGGCACGGCGCGCCGGCCCCGCTCCTTGATCTGCTCGAAGATCTTCTCCGCATCGGCCTCGATCCGGTCGGTCAGCGACTCGATGAACCACGAGCCGCCCAGCGGGTCCGCGACGTTGGCGACGCCGGTCTCCTCCATCAGCACCTGCTGCGTGCGCAGCGCGATCTCCGCGGCCTGCTCGCTGGGCAGCGCGAGGGTCTCGTCCAGGGCGTTGGTGTGCAGGGAGTTGGTCCCGCCGAGGACCGCGGCCAGCGCCTCCACCGCCGTACGGACGACGTTGTTGTAAGGCTGCTGGGCGGTCAGCGAGACACCGGCGGTCTGCGTGTGGAAGCGCAGCCACTGGGCCTTCTCGCTGGTCGCGCCGTACACGTCGCGCATCCAGCGGGCCCAGATGCGGCGGGCGGCCCGGAACTTCGCGATCTCCTCGAAGAAGTCCAGGTGGGCGTCGAAGAAGAAGGACAGGCCGGGCGCGAAGGTGTTCACGTCCAGGCCGCGGGAGAGGCCCAGCTCCACGTACCCGAAGCCGTCGGCGAGGGTGTACGCCAGCTCCTGCGCGGCCGTCGCGCCCGCCTCGCGGATGTGGTAGCCGGAGACCGAGAGCGGCTTGTACGCGGGGATGCCGCGCGCGCAGTGCTCCATCAGGTCGCCGATCAGGCGCAGGTGCGGCTCGGGCGGGAAGAGCCACTCCTTCTGCGCGATGTACTCCTTGAAGATGTCCGTCTGGAGCGTGCCGTTCAGCACGGCCGGGTCGACGCCCTGGCGCTCGGCGGCGACCAGGTACATGCAGAAGACCGGGACGGCCGGTCCTGAGATCGTCATCGAGGTCGTGACGTCGCCGAGCGGGATGTCCTTGAACAGGACCTCCATGTCGGCGGCCGAGTCGATGGCGACACCGCAGTGGCCGACCTCGCCCAGCGAACGCGGATCGTCGGAGTCCCGCCCCATCAGCGTCGGCATGTCGAACGCCACGGAGAGTCCGCCGCCGCCCGCCTTGAGGATCATCTTGTACCGCTCGTTGGTCTGCTCGGCGTTGCCGAAGCCCGCGAACTGGCGGATGGTCCAGGTACGGCCGCGGTAGCCGGTCGGGTACAGCCCGCGCGTGAACGGGTACTCCCCCGGCCAGCCGATGCGCTCGAATCCCTCGACCGAATCCCCGGGGCGGGGGCCGTACGCCGGCTCCACGGGATCGCCGGAGAGCGTGGTGAAGTCCGCGTCCCGCTTGCGGGCCGAGTCGTACCGGGCCTGCCAGCGGCGGCGGCCCTCTTCGATCGCGTCAGCGTCCATACCCCCGAATTTACTAGGACGTCCTACTAATTGTCGACGGCTGACGGCCGGAAGTTGCCGAACAGCACCCGACAGGCCCTACGCGCAGGCCGCCGGACGGACCCGGCGGCCTGGTGACTGTACGGCTGTGCGCCCGCGCGTCGCCTCAGACCTTCGCCGTCTGCGGCGCCCCCTCCGCGACCAGCGGCTCGACCTCCCGGACGACCTTGCGCTCGACGAAGAAGGCAGCGGTCGGGATGGTGCCGGAGATCAGCACCCACAGCAGCTTGCCGAACTTCCACTTCGCCTTGGACCCCAGGTCGAAGGCGAAGACGAGGTAGATGATGTAGAGCACGCCGTGGATCTGGGAGACCACGAGCGTCAGGTCCTTGCCCGTGTCGAAGCCGTACTTGGCCACCATGCAGGCGCACAGGACGAGGAGCATGACGGCGGTGACGTAGGCCATCACCCGGTATCGGGTCAGCACGCTGCGTTTCATGGTCCGAGCGTAACCGCCCGTTCCGGGGCGATCTTCGCCGCCCCTACCACGGATCACTCGTCCTGGAAATCACCGGCCGCGACCCGCAGCGGCCGCAGCATCGCGAAGATCTCCCCGCACTCCTCGGCGCTGTAGGCCCCCAGCCCGAACTCCATCGCCATCAGGTCACGCGTCGCCTTGTCACAGGTCACCCGCCCCTGCTCGGTGATGGACGCCAGCGTGCCGCGCCCGTCGTTCGGATTCGGCCGCTTGTCCACCAGCCCGGACTTCACCAGCCGGTCGACGGTGTTGGTCACCGAGGTCGGATGCACCATCAGCCGCTCCCCGATCTTCGACATGGGCAGCTCCCCCGCCTTGGAGAAGGTGAGCAGCACCAGCGCCTCGTACCGGGCGAACGTCAGCCCGTACGGCTTGAGCACCGCGTCCACCTCGGACAGCAGGATCTGATGGGCGCGCATGACCGACGTGATCGCGGCCATGGACGGCACGGCTCCCCATCGTCGCTGCCACAGTTCGTCGGCACGGGCGATCGGATCGAAGGCAAGACTGAGCGGCTTCGGCACGCCGTCGACCCTACCGGTCGGCCATATCGTGGTCAGCCCTGTCTCAGGGTTCGGTATCCGGTCGGATCATTTCCCGACAGGGGGCTTCCCGCACATCAGCCGGCCTGCGCGAAGACCATCGACCACCAGCTGTCCGGCTGTGCGAATGCGTACCGATCGCGAGTCTGCAGGTACTCCACGAGCTGCTTCGTGTACGGACCGCGATCCTGCGGTGCGGCGTGCTCCAGGTGCCTGGCCCGCAGTGCGAAGCGGTACAGGAACTCGACGAAGTCGGCGAGGGTCCGGTTCACGATCTCGGCCTGCGGCTCCTCGCCGAACGACATGAGGATCACGAAGCCGCGCTCCACGTCGAGGCAGTACCGCATCGAGGGGTCGTCGGTCGGACCGCCCAGTACGAGGATGCGGGTCTCTTCGCTCCCCGCGGCCACCGGCACGACGGTGAACGGGTCCGGCGCTCCGTCCGCGGTGTCGAGAGTGAACAGCACGTCGACGAAGACCGGCACACCGACGTCGCACAGCACCTCGGCATCGGCCTTCGGCAGTCCGCGCTCCTCGGCGACAGCGCGGTCCAGCATGACCACCCGGTCCGCGCCGAACAGCTCCGTCATCTCGTCATGGGTGGCCATGCCTTCTCCGCTTTCCCTTCGTCGTGCGTCCGTGTCTGCCGAGCCCTACCGGCCTCGCCGTCGACTCAGCCGGCAAGACCGGCTCGCCGCAGCAGCTTCAGCCAGTCGTCGTACTCCACCAATGCGTCGTCGACCGACGCAAACCGCGTGTACTCCGACGTGGCGAGCCGCTCCAGAAAGAACACCTCCAGCCCGGGCGCGAGCGGCTCGAAGCGTTCCGCGTCAACCCACTCCCGGTGCTCGTCCGGGATACCGAGGACACCGCCGCCCGAGCGGTCGAGGAAGATCGGCGTGTCGTTGATCAATCCGATGCAGAACAGCTTCGCCGGGGACAAGCCCAGCGGGGAGTCGGCCACCGGCCCGCAGTAGAACTGGTGCTCTTCGGCCTCCTCCAGGCCGAAGAGCTGCAGGGAAGGGCCACAGCTCGCTCCGTCCAGCACACGGCAGAAGTCGAGGAACTCCCGTGGAACCCCGTCGGCCGCCGCGGCGGCCGCTGTTTCCTCGTCGATCGTCCCGCCGAGCGTGGACCGGAGCAGGTCAGTGCTCTCCGCCAGCGCCGTCCGCAAGGCGTCCACCGTCGCGGTCAGACGGGGCGATCCCGGGCTCACGCTAGTCATCTGGCCACCACTTGATGTCGATACGGATCGGATTGCCGTCCGGAAGATCCCGGATCTGCGGGCGTATCTGTTGCGTGCCGATCTCGAAGTTCGTCGTCCGATCGAGCATCCGCAGGTTACGCCACGCGTCCGGACCACCGGTCTGGAGCTCGTTGACATGGTCGGGTTGCATTTTACGGGCGGCAACCGCGGCCTCCTCGGCGAACTCGGGGTCGTCCTTGTGGTTCCTGCGGATCAGTGCTTCCAGCGCGCCCTTGTACTTCTTGGTGATCTCCTTGTCGCGGTAGTCCTCGGTCTTGCCCTTGTACTTGAAGAGCTGCCCCTCCTCACCGAGCCGTTGCAGGGCCTTCGCCTTCCGCTCGAAGGCCTGCTTGGGCATGCCTGGCTTCCATTCCAGGGTGACGTCGTGGGCGTCCTTCGTCGGGTCCGGCCGGTCCTTGCCGATCCCGCCGCCGTCGCGAATCCCGTCCTGGGTACGAGAGCGATCGACGATGCCGTTCAGCATCGTCTCGATGTTCTTGTCGTTGCGCGCGTGGTTCTCACCCATGATCCGCACGCCCTTGGAGACGTCGTGCAGGTGCTTGTGCAGCTGCTCCTCGGCCTCTTCGATGGCCCGGAGGATCTTCTCCGCTCCGCCTTCGACGGCCGCTGCCATGCTGCCGCGGCCCCGCGTACGCCCCAGCCCGGCACGGCTACGGCGCAGGTGCGGCCGTGCGCCGGACTCGTGCTCGTCGGCCTGGGAAGTGATCCGGTCGGCCAGCCGGTCGTGCAGATCCTTGTCGTTGCGGACGGTGTCGCTCACGCGTTGCCTCCCCGCCCGGTGAACGTCCCGCCGACGGCGTCCAGGCCGTCGGAGAGGCCCTCACCGCCCGCCCGTAGTGTCTTGCCCGGGCTGTATCCGTCCTGAAGGCCGACGGCGTTGGCGCCGACCTGGATGACGAGATCGGTGGCCATACCGCCCAGTGCGGAAAAGATCGGGCCGGTGGCGACGGCCATGAGCTCCTCGACGAGGAGATGCTCCGCCTCCTTCAGCAGCCGCCGGACGATGACGCGTGTGGCCTGGGTGGCGCCGAGCGCGCCGAGCTCGGAGAGCCCGAACGTGAACGGCGCCGCGGCCTGCGCGGCGATGATCTCTGCGGCCAGGATGCCCAGCTGGACGATGGCTGCCACCTTGGCACCGGCCACCGCGACGGCCGCACCGTCCAGGGCCGTCGCACCGAGATCGGCCGCCTGGGCGAGGCGTTCCAGATGGGTGCCGCTGACCTTGCCCCAGTGCTTCTCGAAGGCCGCGGTCGCCAAGCCCTCGCTGCCCTCCAGGAACTCGCGGACGACACCCTCCGTCGCGTTCTTGCCGTCGCGCATCTGGGTGGCAAAAGAGCGCAGGCCATCGGCCATGTCGCGGTAATCGTCCTCGTCGACGTTGGGCCACTCGACACCGATGAGGTCCAGTACCCAGGCCGCCTCGTCGGGCAGCACGACTCCCATCTCGTTCCCCCTCCACCTCGACGAGACCGTACGAATCACTCGTGCGAGGGCCGAACACTACTACGGGGAAAAAGCGCCGACGGCAGCGAGGCGACCGGCCGCGCAGCCAGGAACCGCCGCTCGACGGCCTTCGGAAAAACTCCTCGTCAGACGGGGCCTCCCTCGTCGGCCCGGGCCGCGTTTCGCCGCACTTCGAGCACCACCCACCCCACCGCCGCCGCCCCCACCACCCCACCAGCCGGCATCACCACCCGAAGAGGTGCGAACTCGGCCGCCGCCCCCGCCGCCCCCATCCCCAGGCCCATGATCGTCATGCGGCCCGCCTGCATCACCGTCATGGCCTGGCCCAGGAGGGCGTCGGGTACGGCGGCCACGAACCAGCGGTCGACGCCGAAGTTGTAGGCGATGCCGGTGCCGGTGAGGACGAGGAGTGCTACTGCCCAGCCGAGTGAGGGGCGGGTGGCGAAGCCCAGGGAGGGGAGGACGCAGAAGAGGCCCAGGGGGAAGGTCAGGCGGGTGCGGGCCCGGGGGCCGAGGTAGGTGCCGGCCAGGGTTTCGGCGGTGATCGCGCCGATGGGCATGGCGCACATGAGCAGGCCGGCCGCTGCCGGGCCCGCGCCGAGGGAGTCCGCGTACGGGACGAGCAGTGCTTCGGGGATGACGACGAAGGTCGGGGGGAGCCAGGTCAGCAGGAGGAGGGATCGGATGCGGCGGTCGGAGAGGAGGTGCCGGGTGCCGGTCAGGGAGGCGCCGAGCAGTGCTCCGCGGGTCGTGCTGCGCGCGGGGCGGGAGTGGGTGCCGAGGCGTAGGAGGAGGGCCGAAGCGAGGAAGGTGGCGGCGGTGATGGCGAGCACCGCGCCGGGTGCCACAGCGGCCAGGAGCAGGCCCCCGGCGGCGAAGCCGACGAGTTGCGCGCCTTGGTTGACGATGCGGATCAGCGAGCGTCCCAGGACGAACAGGTCGCCGTCCCCCAGCACGTCGCCCAAGGTCCCGGCCCGGGTGCCGGCGAAGACGGGGGCTATGGCGGCGGTCGCGCAGCGCAGGGCCAGTAGTACGGCGACCGGCGTGCCCGGGACCAGCATCGCGGCGGCGCAGGCCGCGCACAGCAGGTCGCAGACGACGAGGACGCGGCGGGCCGGGTAGCGGTCGGCCACGGCGGAGAGCAGGGTGCCGCCGACCACGTACGGCAGCAGGCCGAGTGCGAACGTCAGGGCGCTCAGCAGGGGTGACCCGGTGAGCCGGTAGACGAGTACGGAGAGCGCGATCTCGCAGAGGACGACGCCGAGGGAGGAGAGGAGGTGTGCGGCGAAGACGGAGCGGAATTCGGGGACGGAGAAGACGGCGCGGTAGCCGGTTCCGGTGGGGGGTGGCGGCGGCTCCGGGCGCGGGTCGGCGGGGCCCGTGGTGGCGGGCCCGGAGGGCGTGGCGGGCATGGGGGCAGCGTGCCGGGCCGGGTTTCGGGCCCCCAGTTATTCGGTGGGGGACGAATCCATGACGGATGCGGCCGCTCGGTGGGAAGAGTGGGGGTATGAGGAGAGGGGGGCCTCGGTCATGCCGCTGGACATGCGCTTCGGCGCGGACGACCTGCTGCGCATCCGCTTCGCCATCTCGCCGCTCTGCGAGACCCACGAAGCCGTACGGACCCTGCTGCGCACCGACCGGCACGGCTACCACCTGCCCTGGCTGCGGCGGATGCGTACGGCGCTGGCGGGCCTGGACCTGTCCGCGCTGTGGCTCCTGATGCCGTCGCCCCAGCCCGGCTACACCCCCGACTTCCTGGGGCCGCCGCCGGAGTCGTCACTCGCGCCTTTCGAAGAGGAGCTGGCGCGGGTCCGGGCCACGGACCCGGCCATCGCGCACGCGGAGCTGGCCAAGTCGCTGGCCTGTACGCCCGGGGCGGCCGCCTCCTCGAAGGGGCGGGCGATGCTGGCGGACCCGGCCGCCGCCGTGCAGGAGCTGGCCGACGCCACGGAGCGGGCCTGGCGCGCGCTGCTGGAGGCGGACTGGCCCCGGCTGCGCGCGCTGCTGGAGGCGGAGGTCGCCTACCGGTCGCGGCAGCTGGCAAGTGACGGGCTGGAGAAGCTGTTCGCGGACCTCAGCCCGCGCATCACCTGGTCCGGCGGCACCCTCACGGTCCGTACCCGCGCGCGGTTCCTGCAGATCCAGGATCTGGACGGGCGGGGCGTCCTGCTGATGCCGAGCGTCTTCGTGTGGCCCGACGTGGTGAGCGCCTACGAGCCGCACTGGCAGCCCACCGTCCTCTACCCGGCGCGCGGCATCGGCGGGCTGTGGCAGGAGCCGGAGACCGGCCCGGCGCTGGCCCGGCTGCTCGGCGTGAACCGGGCGGCAGTGCTCGTCGCGCTGGACGAACCGGCCTCGACCACGGCGCTGGCGCAGCGGCTGGGGCTCGCGCCGTCGTCGGTGTCGGCGCAGCTGTCGGTGCTGCGCGACGCCGGACTGCTGACCTCGCGCCGGCAGGGACACCTGGTGCTGTACGAGCGGACGCCGCTGGGCATCGCGCTCAGCGCGGGGAGTGCGGGCGGCAGGCCGCCGCGCTGAGCCGGTGCCGGTGACCGTGCCGGTCAGGTGCCGGAGTCCGCCGCGAGGTGGCGCTCGACGGTCTCGACCTTGGAGGTCAGGCCGTCGGTGACGCCTGGCCTGATGTCGGCCTTCAGGACGAGCGAGACCCGTCCGGCGCGCGCCTCGACGGCGGCCACGGCGCGCTTGACGACGTCCATGACCTCGTCCCACTCGCCCTCGATGGACGTGAACATGGCGTCCGTACGGTTGGGCAGACCGGACTCACGGACCACCCGTACGGCGTCGGCGACGTACTCGCCGACGTCCTCACCCACGCCCAGCGGGCTCACCGAGAATGCGACGATCATGCGTTGACCACGCCTTCCCGGCGGGCGCGGGCGGCGATGACGGTGGCCTCGGCCTCGCGCTTGAGCATCCGCTCGGCGAAGAAGCCGCCGGTGGGCAGAACGGAGAGCACGAAGTACAGCGCGGCGGTCTTGAACTGCCACTTGGTGCGGTTCCAGGCGTCCAGCCAGAACACCACGTACAGGATGAACAGGACGCCGTGCACCATGCCCATCACCATCACACCGTCGAAGCTGGTGGTCCGCTTGAGGACCGAGCAGACGAGCAACAGCAGGAACGAAACCGCCTCGGGGGCGGAGACCAGGCGGAGCCGGCGCAGGGCGGAAGCGGTCTTGATGTCCACGGGAACCTCGTTCGGGTGGCAGGTGGCGGCACGATGTGCTTGTGCGACATTTCACAAGGGCGACCCCATTGTTGCAGGCCCGCAAAGGATCACTGTTCAGGGGTCGGTACGCCGGTTACCTTCGATCCTGTGGCTCAGTTTCGGCTCCAGGGGAGCAAAGTGCTCGCCGTCGACATGACCGGCGATGCCGTCAAGGCGAAGAACGGCGCGATGGTCGCCTACGACGGCCGGATGACGTTCAAGAAGATGACCGGCGGCGGTGACGGGCTGCGCGGCATGGTCACCCGCCGGCTGACCGGCGAACAGATGGAAGTGATGGAGGTGAAGGGCCACGGCACCTGCTACTTCGCCGACCGCGCGAGCGAGATCAATCTCGTCCGGTTGCACGGCGAGAAGCTGTACGTCGAGGCCAGCAACCTGCTGTGCACCGACGCCGCGCTGCGCACCGGCACCACCTTCACCGGGCTGCGCGGTGCCTCGCAGGGCAACGGCCTGTTCACCACCACCGTCGAGGGCAGCGGCCAGGCCGCGATCGTCTCCGACGGGCCCGCCGTGGTGCTGCGCGTCACCAAGCAGTACCCGCTCCAGGTCGACCCCGGCGCGTACGTCGCGCACACCGGCGACCTCAAGCAGCACTTCCAGTCCGGGGTGAACTTCCGCACCTTCATAGGCGAGGGCTCCGGCGAGTCCTTCCAGATCCGCTTCGAGGGCGAGGGCCTGGTGTACGTGCAGCCCAGCGAGCGCAACACGGTCGGCGGTGAGCTCTGATGCCGTTCACCTCCGTCAACTCCCGCATGGTGCGGGCGCAGATCGGCCCGGGGCAGCGGCTGTACAGCCAGCGCGGCGCGATGCTCGCCTATCAGGGCGACGTCAGTTTCACGCCCAACATCCAGGGCGGCCAGGGCGGCATCGGGTCGATGATCGGCCGGCGGATCGCCAACGAGGCGACGCCGCTGATGACCGTGGAAGTCTCCCAAGGCCTTGAGGGCCAGGGAGGTGCCCCCACTGGAACGGTCCTTTTCGGCCACGGCGGCCACCACATCCACGTCGTCGACCTGACCGGCGAGACCCTGTACGTCGAGGCGGACCGGCTGCTCGCCTTCGACGGGACGCTCCGGCAGGGCACGATGTTCATGGGGGCGCAGGGCGGCGTCATGGGCATGGTGCGCGGCCAGGTCACCGGCCAGGGCCTGTTCACCACGACCCTCAAGGGGCAGGGCGCGGTGGCCGTGATGGCGCACGGCGGCGTCATCGAGCTGCCCATCACCCCGCAGGGGCCCGTCCACGTCGACCCGCAGGCGTACGTGGCGCACCGCGGCGACGTCCGCAACAAGCTCTCCACGGCGCTGGGCTGGCGCGACATGGTCGGCCGCGGCTCGGGAGAGGCGTTCCAGCTGGAGCTGTCCGGCCAGGGCACCGTCTACGTACAGGCGTCGGAGGAGAAACTGTGACCGGTCCCGTCGTTCTCGACCCCCACACGCTCCCCTCGGACGACAACGTCAACGAGTACACCTTCAGCGTGGACCTGAACGGCCAGTGGTTCCTGCAGAAGGGGAAGATGATCGCCTATTACGGGCGGATCGACTTCCAGGGCATCGGGCACGGCGCGCTGGACCGCCTGATCGCCCACAGCTTCCATTCGCCTTTGCACGCCGCGGACTGGGTCGTCGCCGAGGGCCAGGGCAAGATGCTCCTCGCCGACCGGGCGTTCGACGTCAATTCCTACGATCTCGAAGACGGCAACCTGACCATTCGCTCGGGCAACCTGCTCGCGTTTCAGCCATCTCTGTCGCTGAAGCAGTCGATCATTCCGGGCTTCCTCACGCTGATCGGCACGGGCAAGTTCGTGGCCGCCTCCAACGGCCCGGTGGTCTTCATGGAGCCGCCGATCCGGGTGGACCCGCAGGCCCTGGTGGGCTGGGCCGACTGCCCCTCGCCCTGCCACCACTACGACCACCAGTACCTGCGGGGATTCCTGGGCGGCGTACGGGCGCACACGGGTCTGGGCGGAGTCTCCGGCGAGGAGCACCAGTTCGAGTTCGTCGGGGCGGGCACGGTGCTGCTGCAGTCCACCGAACAGCTGATGCCCGAGCTGGCGACAGGGGAGGTCACGGCCGAGGCGGGGGTGCCGGGCGGGGGTGAGGCAACGCGCCAAAGTGGCTCACAAACGCCGCAGCTGCCGGGCGCCCTCGGGGGGCTCCAGCGCCGCTTCGGGCTGTGAGCGGTAGTCTGCGGACGGTAACCTCGAACGTCTGAGCAAGCGCCCGACCGAGCGCCCGACCCATGTCACAGCCATGACTAATTCGATATTCAACTTTCACGGGTAGAATTCATTCATGACGACCGACAGCGACACTCCCTGGCTGACCGAGCAGGAGCAGCGAGCCTGGCGTACCCACCTGGACGTCAGCCGGCTGCTGATGCACCAGCTGGAGCGCGACCTGCAGCCGTTCGGACTGACCAACAACGACTACGAGATCCTGGTCAACCTCTCCGAGGCCGAGGACCGGCGGCTGCGCATGAGCGACCTGGCCGCCGCCACCCTGCAGTCCAAGAGCCGCCTGTCCCACCAGATCACCCGGATGGAGAACGCGGGCCTGGTACGCCGGGAGAGCTGCGAGTCCGACCGCCGCGGCCTGTACGCGGTGCTCACGGACGACGGCTGGGACACCATGCGCCGGGTCGCGCCGCACCACGTCGCGTCCGTTCGGCGGCACTTCATCGACCTGTTCGCCCCCGAGAACCTCGAATCCCTCCGGGCGTCGCTGACCCCGGTGGCCGAGCACCTGCGGGGGCGCCGCGGCAAGGTCTGACGGCTGCGCCGTCGGGGGTACGGGGCAGGCCGCCGCGCGTCATCGGCGGCCACGGGCCCGGCCTGCGCGCATCGTCGGCGGCCACGGGCCCGGTCGGCGCACGCCGCTGACGGACGCGGGCCCGGCCGTCGGCGGAGTGTGGCGGCCGTGGTTCCCGGCCGCTACGCCGTCGGCAGCCGCAGTTCGAAGACCGCGCCGTCGCGCACGGTCAGCGTGCCGCCGTGCCGTTCCGCCACGTCGCGGGCGATGGCGAGGCCGAGACCGGCCCCGCCGTCGTCCCGGCTGCGGGCGTCGTCGAGCCGTACGAACCGCTCGAAGATCCGCTCCCGCTCCTCCGGCGGCACCCCGGGCCCGTCGTCCTCGACCCGCAGCACGGCCCACCGGCCGTCCCGCACCACACTGGCCCGTACGGCACCCGCCGCGTGCCGCTGCGCGTTGTCCAGCAGGTTGCCCAGTACCCGGCCCACCTGGCTCCGCGAACCGGCGACCTCCACTCCCGCCAGGTCCCCCACCTGCACGGCGATCCGGTCCCCGACCCGCTGCGAGACCTCCTCCCGCACCAGCGCCGCCAGGTCGATCCGGGTGTCCGCCGGCCGCTCCCCCGCGTCCAGTCGCGCCAGCAGCAACAGGTCGGCGGCCAGGTTCTGCAGCCGTACGGCGTCCTCCACGGCGCCCTCGGCGTCCAGCAGTTCCGGGTGGGCGATGCCCACCTCCAGCTGCGTCCGCAGGCTCGCGATCGGGCTGCGCAGCTCGTGCGAGGCGTCCGCGACGAACCGGCGCTGCCGCTCCACCGACTCCTGGAGCGCGCCCAGCGTCTCGTTGGTCGTACGGGCCAGCCGGTCGATCTCGTCCCGTGAGCCCGGCTCCGGCACCCGCCGCGACAGGTCCGTACTGGCCGTGATCGCCGCCATCTCCCGGCGGATGCCCTCCACCGGGCGCAGCGCTCTCCGCGTGACCAGCCAGGTCACCCCGGCCACGACCAGCAGCAGGCAGGGCAGACCGATGAGCATCGCGGTGCGCACCGAGCCCACCGCCTCGCGCTCGGCCGCCAGCGGCGCGCCGGCCCGTACGACGGCCTTGTCGCCCTGGGTGTCCTTGGCCTCGACGGTGGCGAACCGGTAGTCCGCCGTCCGGTGGCCGACCGTCGCCGTACCGCCGCTGTGCCGCGCCTTGTCCTCGACCTCGCCCGGCTTGATCTCGCGGTCGTCGTCGTCATCGTCGCCGGAGTCGGAGCCGGTACCGGAACTGGCCCCGGACCCGCCCGGCTGCCGCGTCGCCGGCGGATGCCGCTCCGTCACGGCCTTCCCGTCCACCGCCCGTACGTCGTCGCCCGCCGCCAGCACCCGCCCGTCCTCGGCCAGCACCACCACCGGACGCTCGTCCCCGTCCGGCAGGTCCAGCTTCTCGTACGGCTTGCCGGTCGCGATCTGCGTCGCGACCTCCCGCGCGGCGTTCTCCGCCTGGAGGTCCGCCTGCCCCACCAGGTTGTTCTTCAGCACCAGCAGCAGCGCCGTGCCCGCCGCGACCAGCGCCACCGCCACCACGAGCGAGGCGCCCGCCGCGGCCCGGACCCGTACCTTCCCGAAGAACCTACGCACCGGACACCAGCCGGTACCCGGCGCCGCGCACCGTCTGGATCGCCGCGGCGCCCAGCTTCCGCCGCAGCGCGCTCACGTACACCTCGACGATGTTGTCGTCACCCTCGTACGCGAAGTCCCAGACGTGCTCCAGGATCTCCGCCTTCGACACCACGTCCCCCGCGCGGAGCGCCAGTTGCTCCAGCACGGCGAACTCCTTGGTGGTCAGGACGATTTCCGTCCCGTTCCGTTCCACCCGCCGGGCCCCCTGGTCGATGCTCAGCTCCCCGACGTGCAGCACGGGCAACGCCGTGCGCCCGCGGCGGCGGAGCAGCGCCTTGATCCGGGCCACCAGCACGACGTACGAGAACGGCTTCGTCAGGTAGTCGTCCGCGCCGGTGTCCAGCCCCTCGGCCTCGTCGTACTCCCCGTCCTTGGCCGTCAGCATCAGGATCGGCATGTCGTTCCCGGCGGCGCGCAGTGCCCCGCACACGCGGTAGCCGTTCATCCCCGGCAGCATGATGTCCAGCACGACCAGGTCGTACGCGCCCTCGCCCGCCCGGTGCAGGCCCTCCAGGCCGTCGTGCACCACATCGACCGCGTACCCCTCGGCCGTCAGACCCTTGGCCAGCGACAGGGCCAGCCGCTTCTCGTCCTCCACGATCAACAGGCGCATACGCACACGATGCCACCGCCCGCCTGAAGAACCCTTCAGGTGACTTCAGCCTGGCTTCAGCTTCTCCCGGCCACTGTGGAACACGTCATCGAGCAACACCCCATCGATCCGGGAGAACGAACCGACATGAAGCGCAACATCGTCATCGCCACCGTGGCTGCGGCCGCCCTCGTCGGCGGCGGCACCGCGACCGCCGTCGCCTTCAGCGGCGACTCCCCGGAGGCGTCTTCGACGCCGCGTTCCAGTGTCAGCGTGCCCCACGACGATGTGCACGAGGACGCACGGGAGGCCAAGGCGGCGACCGTCTCCGCCCCCGAGGCCGCCGCGGCGGCCCTGAAGGCCGTCCCCGGCACCGTCACCGGCATCGATCTCGACCAGGACCGGCCCGGCCTGGTCTGGGAGGTCGATGTCCTCGGCAAGGACAGCAAGTGGCACGAGGTCACGCTCGACGCGGGCGACGCGAAGGTTTTGAACCAGCGCGTCGAGCATGCGGGGGACGACGATCACGGCGTTGATCGCGCTCGCGCCGAGCTGAAGGGTATCGCCGTGGACGCCTCCGCGGCGGCTCGGAAGGCCGCCGACCGGTACGGCACCGTCACCTCCGTCGACCTGGACGACGATCACCGGTCCAGTGCTGTCTGGGAGGTCGAGACCGTCTCCAAGGACGGCAAGGAGCACAAGCTCCATGTTGACCCGAAGACTGCTGGGGTGACGGTTGCTCCGCGGGATGCGGATGATGACGACAATGGTGGACGCGACGACTGACGTTCCCGGGGGGAAGCCGATGTTGTGCCCCCGGGTGGGGTGGGCCTGGTTCGCGGGTTCACCCTGCCCGGGGTGGGCGTTTTTCGCGCTGCGCGCGGGGGTGTGTGCTGACGCACGGTTCGCATTGCTTTCGTTGTGGGGGCGGGGGCGCGCAGGGGGCCAACTCCTCGGCATCCTTTAGTTGAAGTGAATTGATACGTGGGCCGGCGTGCGGACTGCCTGCGGGGATGGCCCCCTACACGCCCCCTCCGGCCGGTTCGGCGAGCCGAGGTCGGTGGGGGGAGTTTTCGATGACGCCCGGGTCCGCCTCTCCTGGTGGTGAGGCGCACGGGGAGGGGGCGGCACGGCAGCCCACTCCCCGGCGGCGGAACGCGCGCCCCGGGCCAGCCCACCCCGACGCGGCTCCGCCGCGCCACCCGGGCGCTGACGCGCCGGACCACACCCGGCCACTCGGGCACTCGGGCACTCGGGCACTTGGGCACTTGGGCACTTGGGCACTTGGGCACTTGGGCACCCGGACGCTCGCGCACTCGGACGCTGACGCGCCGGACGACGCGCGGCCACTCGGGCACTCGCGCACCCGGGCACTCGGGCGCCGAGGCGCACCGGGGTGCCGGGGCGCACCGGGACGCGCCCGGCTTGTGAAAGTCCCCAGCCCGATCGCTCGGAAAGCCGCCATCCGGCCAGGGCTCGGGGTCGCGCAGGGGTCTCCCCGCAGGCAGTCCGCACGCTGGCCCACTATCCGATGCACTTCAACTAAAGGATGCCGAGGAGTGACCCCGGAGTGGCCCCGAGCCCCCCACCACCGGCCCCACCGCGCACAACGCGCACCCCCACCACCAGACCATCGCGCGCAACGCGCGCATCGCGCGCATCGCGTTCAGCCCTCCGTCCCCTCCCCCGTAACCCCCGCCACCAGCTCATCCGCCGCCGCGTACGGGTCCAGCTCCCCGGCCACGATCCGCTCCGCGAGTACGGACAGCCGCCGGTCCCCCCTCAGGTCGCCGATCCGTTCCCGCAGGCGGGTGACGGCGATCGTCTCGACCTCTCGGGCCGCTCGTGTGCGGCGGCGTTCCGCCAGGGTGCCGTGCTCCTCTGACCAGGCGCGGTGCTTTTCGAGGGCTTCTACCACCTCGTCGGTGCCCTGGCCCCGGGCGGCGACCGTCTTGACGATGGGTGGGCGCCAGTCGCCGGGGGCTCGGGCCTCGCCGAGGCCGAGCATGTGGTTGAGCTCGCGGGCCGTCGCGTCGGCGCCGTCGCGGTCGGCCTTGTTGACGACGTAGACGTCGCCGATCTCCAGGATTCCGGCCTTGGCGGCCTGGATGCCGTCGCCCATGCCGGGGGCCAGCAGGACCATCGTGGTGTCGGCCTGGCCGGCGATGTCGACCTCGGACTGGCCGACGCCCACCGTCTCGACGAGGATCACGTCGCAGCCGGCCGCGTCCAGGACCCGGATGGCCTGGGGCGCGGCCCAGGCGAGGCCGCCCAGGTGGCCTCGGGTGGCCATGGAGCGGATGTAGACGCCGGGGTCGGACGCGTGGTCCGACATGCGGACGCGGTCGCCGAGGAGGGCGCCGCCGGAGAAGGGGGAGGACGGGTCGACGGCGAGTACGCCCACCCGTTTGCCGGCTCGGCGGTAGGCACTGACCAGGGCGGACGTGGAGGTCGACTTGCCTACGCCCGGTGAACCGGTGAGGCCGACCACGTATGCGCCGCCGGCCAGGGGGGCCAGTGCCGCCATCACCTCGCGCAGCTGCGGGGACGCGCCCTCCACCAGCGAGATCAGCCGGGCCACGGCCCGCGGCCGGCCCTGCCGCGCCTGTTCCACCAGTTCGGGGACGTCCACCACGGCCCAGCTCCTCCCATCTCGGTTCTCACGGTCACGTTGCGTCACGAGGACGGGCGGGTTCCGGCCCGCCCGGTCCGTCGCGCCGCGGTTACTTGCCGGGGACGCGGAGGATCAGCGCATCGCCCTGACCACCGCCGCCGCACAGTGCCGCCGCGCCGACACCACCGCCGCGCCGCCGCAGTTCCAGGGCGAGGTGGAGCACGATGCGGGCGCCGGACATGCCGATCGGGTGACCGAGCGCGATGGCTCCGCCGTTGACGTTCACCTTTTCCGGCGACACCCCGAGATCCTTCATTGACTGCACGGCCACCGCGGCGAACGCCTCGTTGATCTCGATCAGGTCAAGATCCTCGACCGAGAGGCCGGATTTGGCCAGTGCGTGCCGGATCGCGTTGCTCGGCTGGGACTGGAGGGAGTTGTCCGGGCCCGCCACGTTGCCGTGGGCGCCGATCTCGGCGATCCAGTCAAGGCCCAGTTCCTCGGCCTTGGCCTTGCTCATGACGACCACCGCGGCGGCGCCGTCGGAGATCTGGGAGGAGGTGCCGGCGGTGATGGTGCCGTCCTTGGCGAAGGCGGGGCGCAGCTTGGCCAGGGTCTCGGTGGTCGTCTCGGCGCGGATGCCCTCGTCCTTGCTGAAGACGACCGGCTCGCCCTTGCGCTGCGGGATCTCCACAGGGGTGATCTCGGCCTCGAAGAGGCCGTTCTTCTGGGCGGCGGCGGCCCGCTGGTGGGAGCGGGCGGCGATCTCGTCCTGCTCGGCGCGGCCGATGCCCAGGCGGGTGTTGTGCTTCTCGGTCGACTCGCCCATGGCGACGTTCTCGTACGCGTCGGTGAGGCCGTCGTGGGCCATCGAGTCGAGCATCTCGACGGCGCCGTACTTGAAGCCCTCACGGGACTTCGGCAGCAGGTGGGGCGCGTTGGTCATGGACTCCTGGCCGCCGGCGACGACCACGTCGAACTCGCCGGCGCGGATCAGCTGGTCGGCGAGGGCGATGGCGTCCAGGCCGGAGAGGCAGACCTTGTTGACGGTCAGCGCCGGCACGCTCATCGGGATGCCGGCCTTGACGGCGGCCTGGCGGGCGGGGATCTGGCCCGCGCCGGCCTGCAGCACCTGACCCATGATCACGTACTGCACCTGGTCGCCGCCGATGCCCGCCCGGTCCAGCGCGGCCTTGATGGCCGCGCCGCCCAGGTCGGCGCCGGAGAAGCTGCGCAGGGACCCCAGCAGGCGGCCCATGGGGGTACGGGCGCCCGCGACGATCACGGAGGTGGTGCTGGACGTACCGTTCGCTGTCGACATCAGCGCGGCCCTTCCTGTACAGGGAGGTTAACGAGGGTTCCCGTCAATGTACTGAGCGGTAGACGCCGGGTCACCGGGCTGCGGGTGTGATCGCGCGCACGTTGCGTAACCACGCGTGCGGGCGGTGCACTGGAGCCATGCTGACGCGAATCGACCACATCGGGATCGCCTGCGAGAACCTCGACGCGACCGTCGAGTTCTACCGCGCCACGTACGGCTTCGAGGTCTTCCACACCGAGGTCAACGAGGAGCAGGGCGTCCGCGAGGCCATGCTGAAGATCAACGATACGTCCGACGGCGGCGCTTCGTACCTCCAGCTCCTGGAACCCACCCGGGCGGACTCCGCGGTGGGCAAGTGGCTCGCCAAGAACGGGGAGGGAGTGCATCACATCGCGTTCGGGACGGCGGATGTGGACGGGGACTCCCAGGCGATCCGGGAGAAGGGGGTGCGGGTGCTCTACGACGCGCCGCGCACCGGTTCCATGGGGTCGCGGATCACCTTTCTGCACCCCAAGGACTGCCACGGCGTACTGACCGAACTGGTCACCGCGGCACCCCACGAGGGAACTGCCGGCCCCGCTTCCTCGTCTCCCTCCACGACTGAGCACTGACCTTTCCCTTCCCCGGCCGGTAGAGTGCACCTTCGGCCGGGGGCCGGGTCGGGGCCCGGTCCACACTCCGCCGATGATCTGACACCATTTCTTCGGAAGGGTCAGCTCCAGCACGCGCCCGGCACGAGGCATTTCGGGCTGCGGAACGAGCAGATGGGAGCCGGCCGCCACCATGACCAGGGGACGGATGGGACCGCGCAGTGCGGGGCAACGACCGCTACGAGGCTGACGACCACCTCTCGCAGTTCGAGGCCGAGATGGAGCGGCTGAAGACCGAGCGGGACAAGGCGGTCCAGCACGCCGACGACCTCGGGTACCAGGTCGAGGTGTTGCGAGCCAAGCTCCACGAGGCGCGGCGCACCATCGCGGCCCGCCCCGCCTACGACAACGTCAGCCATCAGGCCGAGCAGCTGCTGCGCAACGCCCAGATCCAGGCCGACCAGTTGCGTACGGACGCCGAGCGCGAGGTGCGCGAGGCCCGCGCCCAGACGCAGCGGCTGCTGCAGGAGCAGGCCGAGCGCCAGGCGCGCATGGAGGCCGACCTGCACGCCGAGGCGGTCGAACGGCGCCGCCGGCTGGACGAGGAGCTCAACGAGCGCCGCCAGACCGTCGAGTCGCACGTCAACGAGAACGTGGCCTGGGCGGAGCAGCTGCGCGCCCGTACGGAGTCGCAGGCGCGCCGGCTCATGGACGAGTCGCGGGCCGAGGCCGAGCAGGCGCTGAGCGCCGCCCGCGCCGAGGCGCAGCGGCTGGCCGAGCAGACCCGCGCCCGGCTGGGCAGCGAGGCCGAGCAGGCCCGCGCCGAGGCCGACGCGCTCCTGCGCCGGGCCCGTACGGACGCCGAGCGGCTGCTGAACGCCGCCTCCAGCCAGGCCCAGGAGGCCACCGAGCAGGCCGAGCAGCTCCGTACGAGTGTCGGTACGGAGACCGAGGAGGCACGGCGGCAGTCCGCCGAGCTGACGAAGACCGCCGAGGAACGGCTGCAGGAGGCCGACCGCGCGCTGCGCGAGGCCCGTGCCGAGGCGGAGAAGCTGGTCACCGAGGCACAGGAGAGCGCCGCCAAGCGGCTGTCGGCCGCCGAGTCGGACCAGGAGCAGCGGCTGCGGACCGCCAAGGCGGAGATCGCCCGGCTGGTCGCCGAGGCCACCAAGGAGGCCGACGCCCTCAAGGCGGAGGCCGAGCAGCTGCGCGCGGACGCCCGTACGGAGACCGAGCGGCTGGTCGCCGAGGCGCAGGAGGCCGCCAGGTCCAAGGCGGCGGAGGACTCCGCGGCGCAGCTCGCGAAGGCCGCGCGGACCGCCGAGGAGGTGCTGACCAAGGCGTCGGAGGACGCCAAGGCCACCACCAAGGCCGCCGCCGAGGAGGCCGAGCGGGTCCGCCGGGAGGCCGAGGCCGAGGCGGACCGGCTGCGCGGTGAGGCGCACGACACCGCCGAGCAGCTCAAGGGCGCCGCCAAGGACGACACGAAGGAGTACCGCGCCAAGACCGTCGAGCTCCAGGAGGAGGCACGGCGGCTGCGCGGCGAGGCCGAGCAGCTGCGGTCCGAGGCCGTCGACGAGGGCGACCGGATCCGGGCCGAGGCGCGCCGTGAGGCGGTCCAGCAGATCGAGGAGGCGGCCGCCAGGGCCGAGGAGCTGCTGGCCGAGGCGAAGGCCGACGCCGAGGAGACACGTTCGGGCGCGAGCGCGGAGAGCGAGCGGGTACGGACCGAGGCCATCGAGCGGGCCACGGCCCTGCGCAAGCAGGCCGAGGAGGCGCTGGAGCGCGCCCGTGCGGAGGCCGAGGAGCTGCGCGCCGAGGGCGAGGAGGCCGCCGCGGCGCTGAAGGCGGAGGCCGAGGAGGCCGCGCGGCAGCTGCGCACGGAGGCCGAGGAGGCCGCCACCGAGCGCCGTACCGAGGTGCAGGAGGAGCTGGACCGGCTCCAGGCGGAGGCGGCCGGCAAGGTCACCGCGGCCGAGGAGGCGCTGCACGACGCCCGCGGCGAGGCCGAGAAGCTGCGCCGGGAGGCCCAGGAGGAGGCCGCCAAGCTCAAGGCGGAGTCGGCGGAGCGGCTGCGGGTGCTCCAGCAGCAGGCCGAGGACGAGGCCGAGCGGCTGCGTTCGGAGGCGGCGACCGACGCGTCCGCCGCGCGCGCCGAGGGCGAGTCCGTCGCCGTACGGCTGCGCAGCGACGCCGCCGCCGAGGCGGAGCGGCTGAAGACCGAGGCGCAGGAGACCGCGGACCGGGTGCGCGCGGAGGCCGCGGCCGCCGCGGAGCGTACGGGCACCGAGGCCGCCGAGGCGCTGGCCGCCGCCCAGGAAGAGGCGGCCCGCCGCCGCCGGGAGGCCGAGGAGCTGCTCGGCGAGGCCCGCGAGGAGGCCCACCAGGAGCGCACCGCCGCACGCGAGCAGAGCGAGGAGCTGCTCGCCTCGGCCCGCAAGCGGGTCGCCGAGGCGCAGGAGGAGGCGGAGCGGCTGGTCGAGGAGGCGGACCGGCGCGCCGCCGAGCTGGTCGCCGCCGCGGAGCAGACCGCCCAGCAGGTGCGGGACGCGGTCGCCGGGCTGCACGAGCAGGCCGAGGAGGAGATCGCCGGGCTGCGCTCGGCCGCCGAGCACGCCGCGGACCGTACGCGGACCGAGGCGCAGGAGGAGGCCGACCGGGTACGGGCCGACGCCTACGCGGAGCGCGAGCGCGCCGCCGAGGACGCGGGCCGCACCCGGCGCGAGGCCCGGGAGGAGTCCGAGGCCGCCAAGGCCCTCGCCGACCGCACGGTCGCGGAGGCCATCGCGGAGGCCGACCGGCTGCGCACGGAGGCCGCCGCCGAGGCCGAGCGGCTGCGCGCGGAGGCCGAGAGCACGCTGGACGAGGCGCGCGAGGCGGCCGGCCAGGCCCGTACGGACGCCGCCGAGCAGGCCGACAGCCTGATCGCGGAGGCCACCGCGCAGGCCGAGAAGCTGGTGTCGGACGCCTCCGCCAAGGCGCAGCAGATGCGGACGGACGCGTCCGACGCGCTGGCCTCGGCCGAGCAGGACGCCAACCGGGCCCGCGCGGAGGCCCGCAACGACGCCAACCGGATGCGTTCGGACGCCGCCGAACAGGTGGACCAGCTCCTCACCGAGGCGCGCGCGGAGGCCGAACGGATCGTCACCGAGGCCACCGAGCTGACCTCTTCGGCGCAGGACGACGCGGACCGCACGGTCCGCGAGGGTCAGGAGGCCGCCGAGCGGCTGCGGGCCGAGGGCGAGCAGCGGGCCGCGGAGCTGGTCGCGGAGGCGACCGCCGAGGCGGAGCGGCTGCGGGCCGAGGCCGCCGAGGCGCTGGAGACCGCGCGCCAGGAGGCGGAGCGGACCGGCGACGCGGCGCGGGAGGCGGCGAACAAGACCCGTTCGGACGCCGCCGAGCAGGCCGACCAGCTGATGACCGAGGCCGGCAGCGAGGCCGAGAAGCTGCGCGCGGACGCGGCGGAGACCGTCGCGGGCGCCGAGCGGGACGCCGACCGCACCCGGGCGGACGCCCGAGAGCAGGCGGACCGGATGATCGCCGAGGCCACCGCGGAGGCGGACCGGCTGCGCGCGGAGGCGGCGGACACCGTCACCTCGGCGCAGGAGCACGCCACCCGTACGCGTGCCGAGTCCGAGCGGATCAAGGAGGAGGCGGAGTCGGAGGCCGACCGGCTGCGCACCGAGGCGCTGGAGGAGTCGGAGCAGACCGTCGACGCGGCCCGCAAGGACGCCGCGCAGCGCCGCGCGGACGCCGCCGAGCAGGCCGACCAGCTGGTGGCCAAGGCCCAGGAGGAGGCGCTGAAGTCGGCGACCGCCGCCGAGGAGCAGGCCGACCGGATGGTGGGCGCGGCCCGCAAGGAGGCCGACCGGATCGTCGCCGAGGCCACCGCCGAGGGCAACGCGCGGGTCGAGAAGTCCCGTACGGACGCGGACGTCCTGCTGAGCGAGGCCCGCGGGGACGCCACCGCGATAAGGGACCGCGCCGAGGAGCTGCGGGCCCGTATCGAGAGCGAGGTCGAGGAGCTGCACGAGCGGGCCCGCCGCGAGTCGTCGGAGACGATGAAGAACGCCGGCGAGCGGGTCGACAAGCTGATCGCGCAGGCCACGCAGCAGCAGGCGGAGGCCGAGGAGAAGGCCAAGCGGATGGTGTCGGACGCCAGCAGCGAGGCCAGCAAGGTCCGGATCGCCGCGGTCAAGAAGGCGGAGGGGCTGCTCAAGGAGGCCGAGCAGAAGAAGGCCGAGGCCGTACGGGAGTCGGAGCGGCTGCGCGCCGAGGCCCGCGCGGAGGCGGCGCAGATCGTGGAGGAGGGCAAGCGCGAGCTGGAGGTGCTGGTGCGGCGCCGCAAGGACATCAACACGGAGATCTCCCGTGTCCAGGACGTGCTGGAGGCGTTGGAGTCTTTCGAGGCCCCGGCCAACGGTGGTGGCAAGGACGGGGCGAAGGCCGCGGCGGGGGCGGGCGCAACTCGTTCGAGTGGCAAGCAGTCTGAGGGGTAGCCACCCGAATGAGGGGCCATTCTCCACTTCAAACGCGCAATGACTCGATGACACGCCGTTGCGGCCCCTAGGATTCCCTTTATCACCTCACCGGTCTCTTTCGACAGGAACCCCATGAGCGACACTTCCTCCCCCTACGGCTTCGAGCTCGTGCGGCGTGGGTACGACCGCGGTCAGGTGGACGACCGCATCTCGAAGCTGGTCGCCGACCGCGACAGCGCCCTGGCCCGTATCACCTCGCTGGAGAAGCGGATCGAGGAGCTGCACCTCGAAACGCAGAACGCCCAGGCCCAGGTCAACGACGCCGAACCGTCCTACGCGGGTCTCGGCGCGCGGGTCGAGAAGATCCTCCGGCTCGCGGAGGAAGAGGCGAAGGACCTGCGCGAGGAGGCCCGGCGGGCCGCCGAGCAGCACCGCGAGCTGGCCGAGTCGGCCGCCCAGCAGGTCCGCAACGACGCCGAGCAGTTCGCGACGGACCGCAAGGCCAAGGCCGAGGACGAGGGCGCCCGCATCGTCGAGAAGGCGCAGGGCGAGGCGACCGCGCTGCGCGCCGAGGCGCAGAAGGACGCGCAGTCCAAGCGGGAGGAGGCGGACTCCCTCTTCGAGGAGACCCGCGCCAAGGCCGCGCAGGCCGCCGCGGACTTCGAGACCAACCTCGCCAAGCGCCGCGAGCAGTCCGAGCGGGACCTGGCCTCCCGTCAGGCCAAGGCCGAGAAGCGGCTGGCGGAGATCGAGCACCGGGCCGAGCAGCTGCGGCTGGAGGCCGAGAAGCTGCGCACGGACGCGGAGCGCCGGGCCCGCCAGACGGTGGAGACGGCGCAGCGCCAGGCCGAGGACATCGTGGCGGACGCGAACGCCAAGGCGGACCGGATCCGCAGCGAGTCCGAGCGGGAGCTGGCGGCGCTGACCAACCGCCGGGACTCCATCAACGCCCAGCTGACGAACGTCCGCGAGATGCTCGCGACGCTCACCGGCGCGGCGGTCGCCGCGGCCGGCACCCCGGCGGACGAGGAGCCCATCTCCCGCGGCGTCCCGGCGCAGCAGTCGCGCTGAGGCGCCGTTCGCCGTTGTGACGCCGGTACGGCCGGTGGGTTCCCGCAGCCCGCTCCCGTGACGGCCGGGACCGCGCCCGACGGCAGCAGACGCGCTCCGCCCGCCCCGCCTCTCCCCGGAGGCCGGGCGGGCGGAATGCTTTCAGCAGATGTACGGACCGTCGTACGAAGCCGTTCCGGCGACCGGCGGACCCGGTGCGCGCTGTCCGGTACGCCCGAGATGCGGGGGCACCGGCCCCCGCTTAGCGTGCTGTACATGATCGAGAGCGAGGGGCTGACCAAGCGGTACGGCGACAAGCTCGCCGTGGACGGGCTGACCTTCACCGTGCGGCCCGGGATCGTCACCGGCTTCCTCGGCCCCAACGGCGCCGGCAAGTCCACGACCATGCGGATGATGCTCGACCTGGACCACCCGACGTCGGGACAGGTCCGTATCGACGGACGGCACTACCGGCAGCTGTCCAACCCCTTGGCACACATCGGCGCCCTCCTGGACGCCAAGGCCGTGCACGGTGGCCGGAGCGCCTTCAACCACCTGCTGTGCCTGGCCCAGAGCAACGGCATCCCGCGCGCCCGCGTCCACGAGGTGCTGGACACCGTGGGGCTCACCGGGGTGGCCAAGAAGCGCTCCAACGGCTTCTCCCTGGGCATGGGCCAGCGCCTGGGCATCGCGGGCGCGCTGCTCGGCGACCCCGAGATCCTGATGTTCGACGAGCCGGTCAACGGGCTCGACCCCGAGGGCATCCACTGGATCCGCAACCTGATGAGGGGTCTGGCCGCCCAGGGCCGTACCGTCTTCGTCTCCTCGCACCTGATGAGCGAGATGGCGCTGACCGCCGACCACCTCATCGTCATCGGTCAGGGGCGGCTGCTGGCGGACACCTCGATGGCGCAGTTCATCCGGGAGAACTCGCGCGCGTACGTACGGATGCGGTCGCCGGAGCGGGAGCGGCTGCTCGACGTGCTCCGGGACGCCGGGCACCCGGCCTCGCCGGCCGGCGAGGCGGTGGAGGTCGACGGGGTGAGCGCCGCCGACCTCGGTGAGCTGGCCGCGCGGCACCGGATCGTGCTGCACGAACTGAGCCCGCAGCAGGCGTCCCTGGAGGAAGCGTTCATGCAGCTGACCGCGGGATCGGTGGAGTACCACGCGCACTCGGCGGAGCAGCGGCCCATGACGGAGCAGCGGTCCGCGGCGCCGGAGGACGGCCTGCCGGAGGCTCCGCCGCCGCCCGGGACGCCGGGAGCACCGCCGCCGGGCACCCCGCCCGGCGGCGGCTGGGGCGCCGGCTGGCGGAACCCGAAGCGGAGGTCCTGACGATGGCGGCCGTATCCCAGGTCCTGAAGTCGGAGTGGACGAAGATCCGGTCGGTGCGGTCCACGGTGTGGACGCTGGGCATCGCGCTGGTCGTCACGGTCGCGCTGGGCGCGCTGATCTGCCTGCTCGCCTCCAACGACTTCGGCACCATGTCCCCCCGCGACCGGGCCACCTTCGACGCTACGGCCATCAGCTTCGCCGGGATGGGGCTGGGCCAGCTGGCGATGATCGTCTTCGGGGTGCTGGTGGTCTCCAACGAGTACAGCACCGGCATGATCCGTACCTCGCTCGCCGCCGTACCGCAGCGCGGCACCTTCCTCTTCAGCAAGGTCGCCGTCGCCACCCTGCTCGCCCTCGTCGTCTCTTTCGTGACGGCCTTCCTCGCCTTCTTCATCGGCCAGGCGATGCTCGGCGCGCACGCGGCGTCCCTCGGTGACCGGGGCGTCCTGCGCGCCGTGGTGGGCGGCGGGCTGTACATGACGCTGATCGCGGTGTTCTCGATGGGCGTGGCCACGATGCTGCGCAGCCCGATGCTGGCGCTGGGCATCCTGATGCCGTTCTTCTTCCTGATCTCCACCGTCCTGGGGAACGTCTCGGCCACCGAGAAGATCGGCTGGTACCTCCCCGACCAGGCCGGCCAGAAGGTGATGCAGGTGGTGCCGCCGGCCGGGGACGAGGTGCCGTACGGGCCGTGGGGCGGGTTCGCCGTCATGGTGGCGTGGACGGTGGCCGCCCTGGTGTGCGGGTACGTCCTGCTGAAGCGGCGCGACGCCTGAGACCGGGGCGCCGGCGGCGGCCGTACGTCGCGGGCCGGGCGGGCCCCGCGCCCCTGGCCGGCCCGCGTTTTGACGGGAACCGTCAGCCTGCGGATAACCTCCTAACCCTCACGGGGGTACGAGAGCACCTCTGCCCCGAACCATTTCTGAGGGGCGGAGAATGATCGAGGCATTCGGTCTGACGAAGCGCTACGGCGCCAAGACAGCCGTGCACAACCTGTCGTTCCAGGTGCGGCCGGGCACCGTCACCGGGTTCCTGGGCCCGAACGGCTCCGGCAAGTCCACGACGATGCGCATGATTCTGGGGCTGGACACCCCGACGAGCGGCCGCGTCACGATCGGCGGCATCCCGTTCCGCCAGGTGCCCAACGCCCCGCGGCACGTCGGCGCCCTGCTCGACGCCAAGGCGGTGCACGGCGGCCGCAGCGCGCGCCAGCACCTGCTCTGCCTCGCCCAGCTCTCCGGCATCCCGGCACGCCGCGTCGACGAAGTCCTCGGCGTGGTCGGCCTCCAGGACGTCGCCCGCAAGCGCTCCAACGGCTTCTCGCTCGGCATGGGCCAGCGCCTGGGCATCGCGGCGGCGCTGCTCGGCGACCCGCAGGTGCTGCTCTTCGACGAGCCGGTCAACGGCCTGGACCCCGAAGGCATCCTGTGGGTCCGCAACCTGATGAAGCAGCTGGCCGCCGAGGGCCGTACGGTCTTCGTCTCCTCGCACCTGATGAGCGAGATGGCGCTGACCGCCGAACACCTCATCGTCATCGGCCGCGGCCAGTTGCTGGCCGACATGTCGGTCAGGGACTTCATCTCGGCCAACTCCGCCGACTTCGCCCGCGTCCGTACGCCGGACACCGAGCCGGAGCTGCGCGAGAAGCTGGGCTCGCTGCTCGGCGAGGCAGGTGCCCAGGTCGTACCGGAGCAGGACGGCGCGCTGCGCGTCAGCGGGCTGCCGCTGCCCCGCATCAGCGACCTCGCGCACGACGCGGACATCCGCCTGTGGGAGCTGTCGCCGCATCAGGCGTCCCTGGAGGAGGCGTACATGCAGCTGACGCAGGGGGTCGTGGACTACCGCTCGACGACCGACCAGCGGGCCGGCCTCCAGCAGCAGGCGCCCGGTCTCGCGCCGCAGGGCCCGGGCGCGCCGGGGCAGCCGCCGCAGGGATACGCGGCGCCGCAGCCGGGCCCGTACGGGCAGCCCGGCCACCCGGGTCAGCCGCACCCCGGGGCCCAGGGGCAGCCGAACCCGTACGCACAGGGTCCCGGCGGCGCGCCGGGCCAGGGCTACCCGCCGCCGATGGCCGGCCAGGGCTCGCCGTACGGACAGCCGAACCCGTACGGGCAGCCGCAGCCGGGTCCGCAGGCCGGCGCCCCGGCGCCGATGCCGCCCGCCGCCCAGCCCGCCGCCCCCGCCGACATCTCCGAGCCGCACACCGAGGACGCCCGATGACCAGCCCTCAGCAGCCGCAGCCACAGCCTGAGCCGCACGCCACCGAAGCGCCCGGCACCGGCCCGACGCCCCCGGCGGGAGCACCGCAGCCGCCCGCGCAGCCGCCCGCCGCACAGCCGCCCGCCGAGCAGCCGGAGCCCCGGCCGCTGGCCGCGCACGCGTCCCCGCAGCAGCAGCCGCAGCCGCCCGCTCACACGCCCCAGCGGCAGCCCGCCGAACAGTCTCCGGCCCAGCCGCAGCCCTCGGCGCAGCCTCCGGCCCGTGAAGCCGGCACGATGATGCTCCAGGCTCAGCAGCCGCCGGCCGCCGCGCCCGGCAAGGAGGCCGGGACGATGATGCTCCAGGCTCAGGCCGCACCGCAGGCCCCGCATGGCGCACCGCAGGCTCCGCACGGCGCGCCGCAGAGCGCACCGCAGGCCCCCCAGAGCGCGCCCAAGGACGCGGGCACCATGACGCTCCAGGCCCAGCAGCCGCCCGCCGGTCCCCCGCCGCAGCAGGTGCCGTACCAGCAGGCGCCCTACCAGCAGCCGCACCAGCCCGCACCGCACCAGCAGGCGCCCCAGCAAGCCGCGCCCCAGCAGGCTCAGCAGCCGCCCCACCAGCAGCAGATCCCGGCCGCCTGGCAGGCCGCCGGTCCCGGCGGCACCGGCCCGGCCTACGTCTCGCCGATCCCGGTGCGCCGGACCAACCTGGGGCACGCGCTCACCTCCGAGTGGACGAAGATCCGCTCGGTGCGCTCCACGATGTGGACGCTGGGGGTGCTGGTCCTGCTGAACGTCGGCATCGGGCTGCTGACGGCGCTGGCCCTGGCGGACCCGGACCGGGTGGTCGAGCCGAAGCTCGGTTTCGCCTGGTTCGGCCTGCTGCTGGGGACGCTGTGCGTGATCCCGCTCGGCGTGCTGGTGATCTCCTCGGAGTACGGCACCGGCATGATCCGTACGACGTTCACGGCCTGCCCCAGCCGGGCGCGGGTGCTGACCGCCAAGGCGATCGTCCTGTTCGCGCTGACGTTCGTCGTCACGACGGTCTCCAACGCGCTGGTCGCGGTGGCGCACTCCGGGATGCTCACCGGCCCGGCGCCCACCGGTGACGAGTGGCTGCGCGCCACCGTCGGCTCCGGTCTGTTCGTGGCCGTGCTGAGCCTGCTGTCCCTGGCGGCGGGCACCCTGCTGCGGCACTCGGCCGGCGCGATCAGCGCGATGACGGGTCTGGTCCTGCTGCCCATGCTGATGGCCGTCTTCATGATCACTTCGGAGAGCCTGCGCCCGTTCGCGACCAAACTGATCGAGTACTCGGTCCCGAACAACCTCGCCTCGCTCTACGGCCAGCCGTTCATGCCCGACGGTCCGACCGGCTGGCAGCCGCTGCTCGTCCTCGCGGGCGTCACCGCCGTCGTCCTCGGCGGCGCGTACGCGGCGCTGCACAAGCGCGACGTCTGACGGGGACCGCTCAGTACCTCGGCGCGTTACGGGACCGCTGGAGCCGCGCGCTCCGGCGGTCCCGTGCGTTCCAGCACGCCTTGTGCCAGTGTCTGCGGTCGTCCACGTCGCCCTCCCGCGGCCAGGCGACGACGTGCGGCACCCCCGGCGGGATCTCCTGGTCGCACCCCGGGCAGCGGTAGTGCTTGGCCGCCCCGCCGCCCCCCAGATGCCGTACGACCCACTCCTCGCCGCGCCATTCCTCGGTACGTTCCAGGCCGTAGCGGCCCCCGCCCGCGTGGTCGGCTGGCTTCTCACCGCCGCGAGAGCGGTTTCGACGCGGAGACACTGGGCACCTCGGGAAATCTGCGGGGTCACGGGCCGTCACCACCCTACGCGGCTCCGTCATGGGGCGTAGTCGGCCGCCACAATCCTGCGATCATCGGGAAACTTCGCCGCAGGCCGTGCCCTTGGCACGTGTCACCCGTTGTTGCCTGTTAGGGGGATGTCGCGTCGGCTGCGAGGAGGCAGAAGAGCGATGCGTGTTGGGACTTTCATTCTGGCCGCCCAGTTTCCCGGTCAGGGGCAGGGGGAGGCGCTCCACCGGGCGGTGCGGTCCGCAGAAGTCGCGGAGGAGGCCGGGCTCGACGCCGTCTGGCTGGCGGAGCACCACTTCGTGCCGTACGGGGTCTGCCCGTCGGCGGCGACGCTGGCCGCCCTGCTGCTGGGCCGTACCGACCGGATCGGCGTCGGCACGTCCGTCAGCGTGCTGCCGACCCAGCATCCGGTCGCTCTCGGGGAACAGGCGGCGCTGCTGCACCTGACCTCCGGCGGGCGGTTCACCCTCGGTGTCGGCCGGGGCGGTCCCTGGGTGGACCTGGAGGTCTTCGGGTCGGGGCTGGCCGCCTACGAGCAGCACTTCCCCGAGTCGCTGGACCTGCTGCTGCGCTGGCTGAGCGAGCCGCGGGTCGGTGCCGCGGGGGCACGTCACTCCTTCCGGAAGGTCGCCGTCGTACCGCGGCCCGACGAGTCGCTGGAGATGCCGTCCGGTCCGCCCGTCGTCCTCGCGTGCACCTCACCCGGGACGGTGCGGCTGGCCGCCGAGCGCGGGCTGCCGATGCTGCTGGGGATGCACTGCGGCGACGAGGACAAGGCGGAGATGGTGGCGCTGTGGCGCCGGACCGCGCTGGCGGCCGGGCGGGACCCGGACCTGGTCGCGGCGGCGGAGCACGTCTCGGCCGGGGTGGTGCAGGTCGGCGACTCCCGGCAGGGCGCGGCCGAGGTCCTCACGAAGGCGATGCCGGGCTGGCTGCGGCGCGGGCTGGCGGCCCATGAGACGGTCGACGGCCGCCACCGCGCCATGCGCGACCCGCTGGCGTACACGGAACTGCTCTGCGACCTGCATCCGGTCGGGCCGCCGGAACGGTGCGCCGACCGGCTCGCGGCCTCGGCGGAGCGGACCGGCATCCGGCGCTTCGCACTGCTCGTGGAGGGTTCCGGCGACCTGGCCGCCACCGAGGAGAACGTCCGGCGGCTGGGTGCCGAGGTGCTGCCGCGGCTCGGCTGATCCAGGGGCTGATCCGGAGGCTGATCCGGAGGCGGTGCCGAAGGCCGCTCCGGGGGCGGCGGCTCGCGCGGGCCCGCCGCCGTCCGCCACCGCCCGGCGTACCCGGCGTCCCCCGGCCCCGCGCCCGGGGGACGCCGTGCGCGCCGCGCCGACGCTGCCGTACCCACGCCGGTCCGGCCGATGCTGCCGCCGGCGCATCCTTGCCGTACGGTCTCCGTCGCGCCTGCGCAGCGGCAGCATCTTCGGTCAGCAGTCGCGCAGCTCAGGCGACTGGTTCAGCAGCTGGCCCCGGACGGAGGTGAACTTGGCCAGCCTGTCGTCCACCGCCGGGTCGAGCGGGAAGACCGCGACCCGATGGCAGTTCTGGAATGCCAGCCGCACACCGAAGTGACGTTCCAACGACCCGCGTATCGCGTCACTCGCCAGTGCTCGCAGCAGCTGACCGCGTGCCCGCTCGTCCGGCGGCGGCGTCCGGTTGTCGGCGAACTCGCCGCCGTCCACCTTCAGCTGGGTCACCAGGGAGCTGATCATCCCCCATGCGTAGGGCAAGGAGGTCCGGACGCAGTCGACAAATTCCGCTTCGTCGACCTCGCCTCGCTCGGCCTGTTCGAGGAGGGCCGGTGAGACGTCGAGCGACATGAGGTTCTCCTCTCGCGGCCCCGCCGGGACGGAGCCTCAGGGATGGGACCGGGGGTTTCGCGACGGAGCGTGTCCGGACCACGACCCCCCGCTTCAACGGTATGCCGCGCACCCGGCGCACACCAGAAGATTGCCGAGACAACCGGCCGCCGGCGGAGCGGGCGGTTCAGGGGCGAATCGCGTCGGCGGCCTCCGGTCGAGTAGCGTGGCGCACCATGCGTCTCGTCATTGCCCGTTGCTCCGTGGACTACGCGGGCCGGCTCAGTGCCCACCTCCCGTCGGCCCCTCGCCTGATCCTCGTGAAGGCGGACGGTTCGGTCTCCATCCATGCGGACGACCGGGCCTACAAGCCCCTGAACTGGATGTCCCCGCCGTGCACCCTCAAGGAGGGCGACGGCAGTGTGTGGACGGTGGAGAACAAGGGGGGCGAGAAGCTCATCATCACCCTGGAAGAGGTGATGCACGACTCGGCGCACGAGCTGGGCGTGGACCCGGGGCTCATCAAGGACGGTGTGGAGGCGCACCTCCAGGAGCTGCTGGCCGACCGGATCGAGACCCTCGGCGAGGGCTATTCGCTCATCCGCCGTGAATACCCCACCGCCATCGGCCCGGTGGACATCCTGTGCCGGGACGCGGACGGCGCGACGGTCGCCGTGGAGATCAAGCGGCGCGGTGAGATCGACGGGGTCGAGCAGCTCACCCGTTATCTCGAACTCCTCAACCGGGACCCGCACTTGGCGCCGGTGAAGGGCGTCTTCGCGGCCCAGGAGATCAAGCCGCAGGCGCGGGTGCTGGCCACCGACCGCGGTATCGGCTGTGTCGTGCTGGACTACAACGCGCTGCGCGGCATCGAGGACGACAAGCTGCGGCTGTTCTGAGCGGCCAGGGCCGGTACGGGCCAGGGCGCCGGGAGTGAGCTCACCCGGCCCCGCGGACCCCGCCGGTACGGACGACGACGGCCCGGTACGGGACGCCCGCCCCTGAGGCGGACGGTCCCGTACCGGGCCGTCGTGCTGTGCTCAGACGTCCGTGCCGCCGCCCGTGCCGCCGGAGGTGGTGGTGGCCGCCGAGCTGCTGCCGTTGGCGCTGCTGGGCGCCGGGTTGCCGGTGGTCCCGGTCGGTTCCTGGCTGGTCGGCTTGTCGGTGGGCTTGTCCGTGGGCTTGTCGGTCGGCTTGTCCGTCGGTTTGTCGGTGGGCTTGTCCGTCGGCTTGTCGGTCGGCTTGTCCGTGGGCCTGCCGGTGCCCGTCCCCGTGCCGGTGGGCCGGGTGGTCGGGTCGGTCGGGCGCGTCGTCGGATCGGTCGGGTCCGTGCTGCCGTCCGTGGGCCGGCCGGTCGTCGGGTCCGTGGCGCCGGTGCTCGGGGCGGGGGTGCCGGTGGGCTGCCCGCCGGTGCCCGGCGTGGCCGAGCCGGGACCGCCCGTGCCGGGGCGGCTGCCCTGGCCGGTGCGGGTGCTGTCGGTGCCCGGCTGGTCGGCGGGCAGGCCGTCACCGTCCTTGCCGGGCTCGGCGGACTGCTCGGTCTTGACCTTCCCGCCCGTGCCGTTGTCGTTCCCCGAGACGGCGCCCAGGGTGACGACGGTGCCCAGGACGGCGACGAGCAGGGCGCCCGCGGCCGCGGCGACCAGGTTGCGCCGGGCGCCCAGCACCACGGCCTTGCGGCCGCCGGTCCTGGTGCCGCCCCGGCCGGCGTTCTTGCCGCCGCCGGTGACGGCGTGGGTGACCACGGTGGGCGCGGTCGCGTCGACGGCCGGGGCCGACGCGAGGGCGGCGGGCACCCCGCCGGGCGGCGAGGCCGACTCCTCCGTCCGCGCGTCCGGGACCTCCTCGCCGGCCGGCGTGGCCGTACCGGCGGGCGGGGTGAACGTTCCGGAGCGGTCGGCGACCAGGGCCAGCGCGCGCCGTCCCGCGACCGCGCCCCGCCGGTCGGAGAGCACGCCGCGCAGTCCTATGGACGCTTCCAGCTCGGCCCGCGCCCGGTCCAGGTTGCCGGTGCAGAGGGCGAGGACGCCCAGCTCGTGGTGGAAGTACGCCTCCTCGGCGACCTCCCCGGCGATGCGGGCGGCCTCGGCGCCGTGCCGCAGACTGCGTTCCCAGGCGTTCCAGTGCAGGGCGGCGGCGAAGGCCGGGGCGGCCGTGCGGGCCAGCAGGACGGCGGCGCTGGGGTGGCCGCTCTCCCGGCTGCCGGTCAGCACGTTCATGGCGGCCAGGATCGCGTCGGCCTCGGCGGCCGCCCGCTCGGGCGTGACCGAGGGGTGGCCGGCCCACCAGGCGTAGTGCTGGGCGGCGGTCAGGGCCCGCTCGCCCGCGCCGTCGTCGTACCCGGCGGCCGTCAGCTGGCCCTCGACCGTCGCCGCGAGCCGGTAGTGGCCCCCGGCCGGGGTGATCAGCCCGCAGTCCAGCAGCGCACCGAGGGCGGCGTCCGCGTGGGTGTCCTGGGCGAGCGCCGGCAGGTGTGCCTGGTGCGGCAGCTCGCCGCCCAGCGCCACCGCGAAGCGCAGCGTCTCGCGCGCCGCCTCGCTCAGGCCGGCGGCGATCAGCGGCGCGGGCGAGGCGGC
Source organism: Streptomyces paromomycinus (assembly GCF_003865155.1). Lineage (NCBI taxonomy): Bacteria > Bacillati > Actinomycetota > Actinomycetes > Kitasatosporales > Streptomycetaceae > Streptomyces > Streptomyces paromomycinus. Next base: position 3,280,213 of record NZ_BHZD01000001.1, read on the forward strand.
CTCGGCGACGGTCGGCAGCGGTCCGGCGGTGCCGCCCTGGCCGTCCCCGGCCGCGGCGTCGTCGTCGGAGTGCTCTGCGTACGCGTCGAAGGTGTCCTGGCCGGTACGGGTCCGCTGCCGCAGCAGGGCACCGGCCTGCACGAAGCGCAGCGGCAGCCCTTCGGACTCGAACCACAGGTCGGCGGCCCACGCGGCCTCGTCGTCGGTGAGCGGCCGGCCGACGACGCCCGCCAGCAGCTCGCGGCAGGCGTCGCGGCCGATGCCGCCGAGGGGGACCTCTTCGAGGTGGGAGCCGGGCGAGGGCGCGGCGACGTCGGGGGTGGCGGCGAACAGGAAGGCGCATTCGGGGGTGGCGCCCAGCAGTTCGTCCAGCGCGGCGCCGCCGAACTCCAGGTCGTCCAGGACGACGATGGCGCCGATCTCGCCGAGCAGGCGCAGCAGCTCGCCGCGGTCGGGGCGGTGCAGCGGGGCCCGGTGGACGGCCGCGAACAGCTCGTACATCACGTCGGTGGGTGTGCGGCGGTATCCGGAGAGCCGCACGACACCGTCGGGGGCCAGGCCCTCGCAGGCGGTGGCGACGGCGTCCAGCAGCCGCGTACGGCCCGATCCGGAGGGCCCGGTGACCCGTACGGATCTGCCGCGGGACAGCAGCCGCACCAGCCGGTCGGTCTCCTCCGCGCGCTCCAGGAGCGCGCCCTGGCGGCCGGCGGAGACCGGCAGGGCGGGCGGCGCGGCGGCGCGGGCCAGCTCGGCGCGCTCCTCGGGGCCGTGCTTGCCGGGGACGGCGGGCTGCTCGCCGGGCGGGCAGGGTTCGATCTCGCTGCCGTCGACCGGGTTGACGGTGAGCAGGTAGGGGCCCGACACGAGCTGTACGGTGCGGGCGGGCCCGCCGGGAGCGGCCGCGGAGCCGCCGGCCGCGGGCGTCGGCGTCGCGGCAGGGGCGTCCTGCTCGCCGTACTCCTCAGGTCCCCGGTTGGTGTTCGGGTCCATGGTGAAATGCCCCCCAGATGCGCTTGGCGTGCCGACCGGCCGTTCGCGTCCCGGCCGTCCGCACTCCCCCAGCCTCCGGCCGGGGTGCTCCCCGGCCGCCGCTTCTGGTCCGGTGCCCGCCGTGCGGCGAACCGGACGGCGGAAAACCGAACCTTAGACCTTCGCCCAGTATCTACGAAGCGCCGGGGTCCGCTCCTGCCCGGAACGTCACAGTGTTGTGAGAATCCTTCGGGTATGCGGCTTTTTGATCTTGCCGTCGGCGCCGTCGCGCCGTCAGACCCGCGGCAGGGTCTCGGCCGCGATGCCGCCCTCGATGGCGAGGATGCGGTGCAGGCGGGTGGCGACCAGCAGCCGCTGCATCTGCGGCGGTACGCCGCGCAGCACGAGCCGGCGGTTGGCCCGCCCGGCGCGGCGGTGCGCGCCCATGATCACGCCGAGTCCGGTGGCGTCCCACGAGTCGAGTCCGGTCAGGTCCAGCACGAGGTCGCCCTGACCGGAGTCGACGGCGGAGTGCAGGACGGTTCGGGCGTCCGCCGCGCTGCGGACGTCGAGGCGGCCCCCGACGACCAGCTCGGCGTGGTCGCCCCTGATGTGCATATGCGCTCCCCGGGTGATGAGTGCTCGATCGTTACGTCTACAGAACTGACTGCCTCTCATGCGGCGAAGTTGCCGCCTGTAAGCGAACCGATACCGAATTCACCCCGGAGGGTGACGGCACCGGACCCGTGCGCCTGGCGCACCGGCCGCCGCGGGGGCGGGCCGCCGGCGGCCGGAGCCCCGGCCGCCGCGCTCCCGGACGTGCCGGGGGCGGCGCCTGACGCTGCGACAGCGCGGTGCGGGGTCCGGGCCCGTCCGACGCGGAATCAGTGCTCGTAGAAGCCTTGCCCGCTCTTGCGGCCGATATCGCCGGCATCGACCATCCGCCGCATGACCTCCGGCGGTGCGAACTTCTCGTCCTGCGACTCGGTGTAGATGTTGTCGGTGGCGTGCAGCAGGATGTCCACGCCGGTCAGGTCGGCGGTGGCCAGCGGCCCCATGGCGTGTCCGAAGCCCAGCTTGCAGGCGGTGTCGATGTCCTCGGCGCTGGCCACCCCGGACTCGTACAGCTTCGCCGCCTCGACGACCAGCGCCGAGATGAGGCGGGTGGTCACGAAGCCGGCCACGTCACGGTTGACGACGATGCAGGTCTTGCCGACGGACTCGGCGAACGCGCGGGCGGTGGCGAGGGTTTCGTCGCTGGTCTTGTAGCCGCGCACCAGTTCGCACAGCTGCATCATCGGCACCGGCGAGAAGAAGTGCGTGCCCACCACCCGCTCGGGGCGCCCGGTGGCCGCGGCGATCTTGGTGATCGGGATGGCCGAGGTGTTGGAGGCGAGCACCGCCTCGTCCTTGACCAGCTTGTCCAGGTTCGTAAAGATCTCGCGCTTGACGTCGATCCGCTCGAAGACCGCCTCGACGACGATGTCCGCGTCGGCCGCCGCGTCCAGGTCGGTCGTGGTGGTGATCCGGGCCAGCGCCTGCTCGGCGTCGGCCGCGGCCAGCTTGCCCTTGCTCACGAACTTCTCGTACGAGGCCTCGATGCCGCCCTTGCCGCGGGCCAGCGCGCCTTCCGTCACATCGCGGAGGACGACCTCCCAGCCCGCCTGGGCCGAGACCTGCGCGATACCGGACCCCATGAGTCCGGCTCCGATGACGGCGAGCTTCTTTGCCACTTGCTGTCCCCTAACACGCTGTACACCTGACGGCTCTCGGCAGTGACGTTAGCGCCCGGCGGCGATCGATAGGAGGGTTAGAGATGCGCGTCACGTCTCAGATGACGGACATCACACCGTGCGGGCTCACCGGCCGCCGCGCACGGCATAGTTGAGGACCTTTCCGCCCAGCGCGTCCTCCAGGTCGTCGAGCAGGACGAGTGCTTCGCGTGACACCTCGTCGGGTGCGCGGCCGGCCATCACGGCGCGGGCGATGTGCGCCGTGAGCGTGGCGTGCACCCAGTTGAGCTGCCCGGCCACCAGGAGCGGCAGCCAGTCGTCGGCCGCGGCACCGGCCTCCTGCCGCAGGGTCTCCTCCAGGCGGGTGAGCTGTTCCTGCTGGAGGTGCCAGAGGCGGGCCTTGAGGGTGGCGGCACCCTCGATGACGCGCAGGAAGCGGTCGTACCCCTCGACGAGCCCGACGGCGGGCGAGACGGCCTCCACCTGTTCGCGCAGCTCGCGCAGGACGGCGGCGGCCGCCGACTCCCCCGCGTCCCGGCCGCGTACGTAGCGCGCGAGGCGGTCCACCAGCCCGGCACCGCGGTCCATGAAGAGGTCTTCCTTGGCCGGGAAGTAGTTGTAGACGGTGTTGACCGAGACCTCGCAGACCTCCGCGATCTCCGCGATGGTCACGTCGTCGAAGCCGCGCTCCAGGAACAGGCCGGTGGCCATGTCCGAGATGTGCTGGCGCGTCTGCCGCTTCTTGCGCTCCCTGAGTCCCTCTGCCATGCCCCGCATCGTACGCCTTCTTGGGGCCCATTGATTTTTGGGGGCATTGCAATTTTTCAGTGGCTCTGTTTTTCTTGCCGGCATGGCAGTCATCACCGCGTCCGGCCTGAGCCGGACCTTCACCTCCCGGCACGGCACCGTCGAAGCCGTACGCGGCATCGGCCTCACCGTCGGACACGGCGAGATCCTCGGCCTGCTCGGCCCCAACGGCGCCGGGAAGACCACCACCCTGCGGATGCTCACCACGCTCCTCGCCCCCACCGGCGGCAGCGCGACCGTCGCCGGCTGCGACCTGCTCCGCGACCCTGCGGGCGTCCGGCGCGCCACCGGCTACGTCGCCCAGTCCGGCGGCGTCGACCCGCACATCTCCGTACGCGAGGAACTGGTGACCCAGGGGCGCCTGTACCGCCTGCCGAAGGCGCGGGCGGCGGCCCGCGCCGAGGAACTGGCACACGACCTCGGCCTCGACGGACTGCTGGACCGCACGTGCGCGGCGCTCTCCGGCGGGCAGCGGCGGCGGCTGGACATCGCGATGGGCCTGCTGCACCGGCCCGCGGTGCTCTTCCTGGACGAGCCGACGACCGGGCTCGACCCCGGCAGCCGGGCCGGGCTGTGGGAGCTGGTGCGGAAGCTGCGTACGGACTTCGGCACCACCGTCGTCCTGACCACCCACTACCTCGACGAGGCGGATGCGCTCGCCGACCGCCTGGTGGTGGTGGACAAGGGCGTGGTGGCCGCCGAAGGCACCCCGCGCGCGCTCAAGACCGCTTACGCCGGCTCGGCAGACGCGTCCCTCCAGGACGCCTTCCTCGCCATCACCGGGCGCGGCCCCGCCCCTGTGGACACCACGCCCGTAGCCGTCTGACCGCCCGTAGCCGTCCGACCGCCCGACCACTTACGGAGCCCCGCATGTCCCCCGTCCTGTCCGACACCGCCCTGATCTTCGGGCGCTACGCCCGGCAGACCCTGCGCTCCAAGGTGCAGATGCTCTTCGGCGTCCTGATGCCGCTGCTCTACCTCCTCTTCTTCGGACCACTGCTGACGCGGCTGCCGCTGGCCTCCGAAGGCAGTTCCTGGCAGGTCCTGGTGCCCGGCCTGCTGCTGCAACTCGCGCTCTTCGGAGCGTCGTTCTGCGGCTTCGCCATCATTCTCGAAAAGCAGTACGGGGTGGTAGAGCGGATGCGGGTGACGCCCGTGAGCCGGCTCGCGCTGCTGCTGGGGCGGGTGCTGCGGGACACCGTGCTGCTCACGTTCCAGGCAGGGCTGCTGGTGCTGGTGGCGCTGGTGATGGGACTGCGGGCGCCGCTCGGCGGCATCCTCATCGGCTTCGCGTTCGTCGCCGCGACGGCCGTCGCCCTGTCCTCACTGTCGTACGCGCTGGCCCTGAAGGTCACCTCACCGCAGGAGTTCGGCCCCGTCGTCAACGCCGCCACCATGCCCACGATGCTGCTGTCCGGCCTGATGCTGCCGATGGCCCTGGCCCCCGGGTGGCTGGACGTACTCTCCCGCTTCATGCCGCTGCGCCACCTCGTGGACGGTGTCCGCGCGGCCTACGTGGGCGACTACACCGGTACGCCCGTGCTGTACGGCGCGCTGAGCGCCGCCGGACTCGCCGCGGTGGCCGCGGCGGTCTGCACCCGCGCCTTCCGCAGGGCCGCGGCGTAGGCTCGCCCGTATGGTCAATCTGACGCGCATCTACACCCGTACCGGCGACAAGGGCACCACCGCCCTCGGCGACATGAGCCGTACCGCCAAGACCGACACGCGGATCGCGGCCTACGCGGACGCCAACGAGGCCAACGCGGCGATCGGCGTGGCCGTCGCCCTCGGCTCGCTGCCGGAGGACGTCGTCACGGTGCTCGTCCGGGTGCAGAACGACCTCTTCGACGTGGGCGCGGACCTGTCGACGCCGGTGGTGGAGAACCCCGAGTACCCGCCGCTGCGCGTCGAGCAGACCTACATCGACAAGCTGGAGGCGGACTGCGACCACTACCTGGAGAGCCTGGAGAAGCTGCGCAGCTTCATCCTGCCCGGCGGTACGGCCGGTGCCGCGCTGCTGCACCAGGCGTGCACGGTGGTCCGCCGCGCCGAGCGCTCCACCTGGGCGGCACTGGAGATGCACGGCGACACCATGAACCACCTCACCGCCACCTACCTCAACCGCCTCTCCGACCTGCTGTTCATCCTGGCCCGCACGGCCAACAAGGAGCAGGGCGACGTGCTGTGGGTGCCGGGCGGCGAGCGGTAGGCGGCGTCACCGGGGCGAGGGCGGGCCCTGGGCCGCTCCGGCCTTGTCGCGCTCGCGCTCGTCCGCGCCGCCCGGGGACAGCTCCCCCGCCGGCGCCTTCTTCGGCCACAGCGTGTAGCTCACCGCGATGACCAGGTTGATGCCGATGACGAAGAGCATCTTGGTCTGCCAGTCACGCAGCGAGGCGGTCCGGGCGGGGTCGCCCACGTACCAGGCCGCGAGCTGCAGCAGTCCCATCGCGACGAGCGCGGCGAGAATCCAGCGGCCTGCCGACTGCCACTCGAAGACCGCGCGCTCCCGCCCGTACTTCGGCGCCGGCACGGGCGGCGGGCCGCCCGCGAAACGGTGGGTGAAGCGGGCGTCCGCCCACTTGATCATGCGGTGCCCCATGGTGACCGAGAAGCCGATGTAGACCGCGGCGAGCCCGTGCTTCCAGTCGGCCTCCGCGCCGTTCTTCAGGTCGACGGCGGTGACGACGAGCAGGACCAGCTCCAGCAGCGGCTCCAGCAGCAGGACGGCGATGCCGGCCCGCGGCATCTTCGCCAGGTACCGCAGGGCCAGCCCGCCGGCCAGCAGCACCCAGAAGCCGACCTCGCAGATGACGATCAGCGCGATGATCACGGGACTCACCTTCTTTCCGGTCCCTTCCAGGCTCACCCCGGAATCCGGCCGTCACCTCGTCGCCCGCGATGATCCGGTGCTGCATCTTTCGATGTAGCGCGCGGTGCCACGGGTTCGGCCGGGGCGTGGAGGCGGCGGGCCGCGCCGCCGTGTTTGATGGAGGGGTGACCGCGAGACCCTTCGCCTCCCTGGCGCGCCCGCACCGCGACGACGTGTGCATCGCCGTCGGCGGCCTGCTCGGCGGTCTGCTGCTGTGGGGACTGGACCTGCACAGCAGCCCGCCGCTGCTGGACGTGCCCTCCTGGCTCGGTCTGGTGCCGCTGGCCGTTCTGTCCGGCACCGAACTGCTGCGCCGGTCCGCCCCGCGGACCGCGCTGGGCCTGGCGACCGTCGCGCTCGTCGCGGACGTGTGCTGCGGCGGGCTGCTCGTCACGATCGTGATGTTCACCGACATCGTCTACGCCGCGGTGCTGTACGGCCCCCCGGGCACCGCCCGGCGCGTGCCGGTCATCAGCGTCCTGCTCACCGTAGTCGCCACCATCGTCCCGGTGGCGGTCCTGCGCGACCCGCAGGCACTGCTGCTCGGTCTCGGCGTCGGCTTGATCACCATCAGTCCCGCCTGGACCGGCGTCATCATCCGCGAACACCGCAACGCCGCCCGGGCCGCCCGCCTGGAGGCCGAACAGACCGCGCTGCTGGCCGAGATGGACCGTACGCAGGCCGTCATCGCCGAACGCGCCCGGATGGCCCGCGAACTGCACGACATGGTCGCCAACCACCTGTCCGCCATCGCCATCCACGCCACGGCCGCGCAGTCCATCGACGACCCCGGCGCCAGCCGCGAGGCGCTCGGCGTCATCCGCGAGAACAGTGTGCAGGGCCTCGCCGAGATGCGGCGGCTGATCGGCCTGCTGCGGGACGCGAAGGACCCCGGCGGTACGGCGGAGGCGCAGGCCACGCCCACCCTGGACGGGCTCGATGCGCTGTTGGCCCAGGCCCGCGCCAACGGGGCGAGCAGCGGACTGACGTTCACCCTGGAGGACACCCGGGCGGGCAGCGGCGGCGCGCGGCTCCCCGCCCCGGTGGAGCTGGCCGCGTACCGCATCGTGCAGGAATCCCTGACCAACGCCCTCAAACACGCCGCGCCCGGCGACGTCGTGGTCCGTATCACCCACACACCCGGCGGCCCGCTCACCGTCCGCGTGACCAGCCCCTTCGGCGACCGGCCCGGCCCGCGCGCGCCCGGCTCCGGCGCCGGACTGGTCGGCATGCGGGAGCGGATCGAGCTGCTCGGCGGCCGGTTCGAGGCCGGACCCGAGGGCGGCGGCCACCGCGACGGCAAGGAATGGCGGGTACGGGCCGAACTGCCCGTCCGCGAGGAGGAAGAGGAACGATGACCGCTGCCACCGGCCGCCCGGTCCGGGTGCTGATCGCCGAGGACCAGTCCGCCGTACGGGCCGGGCTGGCGCTGATCCTGCGCTCCGCCCCCGACATCGACGTGGCCGGGGAGGCCGCGGACGGCGAGGAGGCGGTGCGGCTGGCCCGCGAACTCCGTCCCGACCTGGTCCTGATGGACATACAGATGCCCAAGCTGGACGGCGTCTCGGCCACCCGGGCCATCGTCGACGAGCAACTGGCCGACGTCCTGGTGCTGACCACCTTCGACCTGGACGAGTACGTCTTCGGGGCGCTGCGGGCGGGCGCCGCCGGCTTCCTGCTCAAGGACAGCGAGGCGGCGGCGCTGCTGGACGCGGTGCGCACGGTGGCCGCCGGGGAGGGCATGATCGCCCCGGCCGTGACCCGGCGGCTGATCGCGGAGTTCGCCAACCCCCGTACGGCACGGCGGCCCGCCGGCCCCTCGGCACCGGACCCGGCCGTCCTGGACACACTGACCCGCCGCGAGCGCGAGGTCCTGGGCTGCCTCGGCCGGGGCCTGTCCAACGCCGACATCGCGGAGCACCTGGCGATGGCGGAGGCCACGGTGAAGACGCACGTCAGCCGCCTGCTGGGGAAGCTGGAGCTGCGCAGCCGGGTGCAAGCGGCGGTATTGGCGCAGGAATTGGGTGTCGGCGACGGCCGGGAAGGGTAAAGGGCGCTGCCGCGCCGGGCGGGCGCGGCGGAGGGTGCCAACCACTTTGGTCCAGACCTCTTGACCGTAGGTCTGGACCTTTTTACGCTCCCTTCACATCTTTGCGGTGAGCGCGCCCCACAGCGCTCACCGGGCGGCGCAGGTTCCCCCACCTCCACCCCCTTACCTGGGAGCATCCGTGACACCCGGAACCCTGACACGCACCACCCACGCCCGACGAAGAGCCCTCGCGGCCCTCACCGCACTCCTCCTCCCCGTGGCGGCGCTCATCGGCCTCGGCGCCACCCCCGCGCACGCCGCCGAGTCGGCGACCGCCACGTACACCAAGGTCTCCGACTGGGGCACCGGCTTCCAGGGACAGTGGACGGTGAAGAACACCGGCACCACCACCCTCAACGGCTGGACCGTCGAGTGGGACTTCCCCGCCGGCACCACCGTCGGCTCCGCCTGGGACGCCCAGGTCAGCGGCGCGAACGGGCACTACACGGCCAAGAACGTCAACTGGAACGGCACCATCACCCCCGGCGCCTCGGTCAGCTTCGGCTTCATCGGCACCGGCTCCGGCGGCGGCGAGGTGAGCGGCTGCAAGCTCAACGGCGGCCCCTGCGACGGGGCGCAGCCCGGAGACACCCCGCCGTCCGCGCCCGGCAAGCCGGTGGCCGGTGACGTCACCGACACCTCCGTACGGCTGACCTGGACCGCCGCCACCGACGACAAGGGCGTCAAGAACTACGACATCCTGCGCGACGGCACCAAGGTCGCCACCGTCGAGAAGCTCGCCTACACCGACAGCGGCCTGACGAAGGACACCTCGTACACCTACACCGTCGTCGCCCGCGACACCGCCGACCAGACCGGCCCCGCCAGCGAGCCCACCACCGTCCGCACCACCGGCGGCGGACAGCCCGGTGACAACCCGCCGTCCGCGCCCGGCAAGCCGGTGGCGGGCGACGTCACCGACACCTCCGTACGGCTGACCTGGACCGCCGCCACCGACGACAAGGGCGTCAAGAACTACGACGTGCTGCGGGACGGCACGAAGGTCGCCACGGTCGAGAAGCTGGCCTACACCGACAGCGGCCTGACCAAGGGCACCGAGTACACCTACACCGTCGTCGCCCGCGACACGGCCGACCAGACCGGCCCGGCCAGCGCCGCCACGACCGTCCGCACCACCGGCGGCGGACAGCAGCCCGTCGACGCGGTCAAGCTGGGGTACTTCACCGAGTGGGGCGTCTACGACCGCAACTACCACGTGAAGAACCTGGTCACCTCGGGCTCCGCGAGCAAGCTGACGCACATCAACTACGCGTTCGGCAACGTCCAGGGCGGCAAGTGCACCATCGGTGACGCCTACGCGGCCACCGACAAGGCGTACACCGCCGACCAGAGCGTGGACGGCGTCGCCGACACCTGGGACCAGCCGCTGCGCGGCAACTTCAACCAGCTCAAGAAGCTCAAGGCGAAGTACCCGAACATCAAGCTCCTGTGGTCCTTCGGCGGCTGGACCTGGTCCGGCGGCTTCACCGACGCCGTCAAGAACCCGGCGGCCTTCGCCGACTCCTGCTACCAGCTGGTCAACGACCCGCGCTGGGCCGGCCTCTTCGACGGCATCGACCTGGACTGGGAATACCCCAACGCCTGCGGCCTGACCTGCGACACCAGCGGCCCGGCGGCCTTCAGCACCATGATGAAGGCGTTCCGCGACAAGTTCGGCAAGCAGCTGGTCACCGCCGCGATCACCGCCGACGGATCGGACGGCGGCAAGATCGACGCGGCCGACTACGGCGGCGGCGCGCAGTACGCCGACTGGTACAACGTCATGACGTACGACTTCTTCGGTGCCTGGGACAAGACCGGCCCCACCGCCCCCCACTCGCCCCTGACGTCCTACCCCGGCCTGCCCAAGCAGGGCTTCACCACCGACGCGGCCCTGCAGAAGCTCAAGGCCAAGGGCGTCCCCGCGAAGAAGCTGCTGATCGGCATCGGCTTCTACGGACGCGGCTGGACCGGCGTCACCCAGGACGCCCCCGGCGGCACCGCCACCGGACCGGCCCCCGGCAAGTACGAGGCGGGCATCGAGGACTACAAGATCCTCAAGGCGAGCTGCCCGTCCACCGGCACCGTCGCCGGCACCGCCTACGCCCGCTGCGGCAGCAACTGGTGGAGCTACGACACTCCCGCGACCATCGTCGGCAAGATGAACTACGCCAAGCAGCAGGGACTGGGCGGCGCGTTCTTCTGGGAGTTCAGCGGTGACACGGCCAACGGCGAACTGATGACCGCCATCGACAGCGGCCTGAAGTAACCCGGCTCACCACCCCGGACCGGCCGGGAAGGCGGCGTCGCCCCCGCCTTCCCGGCCTTCGGCGTGCGGAAAGACGGCAAAGACGAAAGCCGTAGCCCATCCGGGCTACGCCACATTCACTCTCCCCCAGACTTCGTCCGGGGGCACCCCCGACCAATGAGCCCCTTTTATCTAATTTATCTAAGCCACATTGACTCGTTGCCCAGGAGGTGCCGCCTCCAGCCACGCCAGGAAACCCGTCAGGGCGTCCTCGCTCATGGCCAGCTCCAGCCTCGTACCGCGGTGGCGGCAGGCGAGCACGACCGAGTCGGAGAGCAGCGCCAGCTCTTCCTCGCCCTGCGGGGTGCGGCGCTCCAGCACCTCGATGGCGAAGCGTTCCAGTTGGCGGCGGGGGCGGGGCGCGTAGGAGAAGACGCGGAACCACTCCACCCGGTCACCGTTGTAGCGGGCGACCCCGTAGATCCAGCCTTTGCCGCTGGGCTCGGCCTCTTCCTCGGGCACGTTCCAGCGCAGGCTGCAGTCGAAGGTGCCGCCGGAACGCTGGATGAGCCGTCGCCGTAGACCGAAGACGAAGAGCCCCAGCAGCACCAGTACGACGACCGCGCCGCTCACGAGCAGAGCGAGGACCATCCGAACCGACCTCCTCGCCTCGATGGGGGTACCCGCGCGCCGGTTCGGGCGCGAGGGGGAAAACGCACCTGCATTGCCTCAGCCGCGGACCGCCCTGGAGGATTCCAGCGCAGCCCGCGGCTGAGGGACGAACTCGTCGGTGGAGGGCTTCAGTGCACGCCCGCCACCGCACGCAGCCGGACATCGGCGCGGCGCTCGGCGGCCGCGTCGGCCTCCGACTTCGCCCGCTCCAAGGCCCGCTCCGCGCGCTGGACATCGATCTCGTCGGACAGCTCGGCGATCTCCGCGAGCAGAGACAGCTTGTTGTCGGCGAACGAGATGAAGCCGCCGTGCACGGCGGCGACGACGGTGCCGTCCCCGTCCTCGCCGGTCGTACGAATCGTCACCGGACCGGACTCCAGCACGCCGAGCAGCGGCTGGTGCCCCGGCATGACGCCGATGTCGCCCGACGAGGTGCGCGCGACGACCAGGCTGGCCTCGCCCGACCAGACCTGACGGTCGGCGGCGACCAACTCGACGTGCAGCTCAGCCACGATGGCTCCTCGGGTCTCCACCTGCCGGGTACGGCAGATGTTGGGTCAAATACTAGTGGTCGTACGGACCGGGGGCGGCCAGGGCCGCCCCCGGAACGCGCCGGGCCTCAGGAGACGCCCAGCTCCTTGGCGTTCGCCTTCAGGTCCTCAAGGCCACCGCACATGAAGAACGCCTGCTCGGGGAAGTGGTCGTACTCACCGTCGGCGATCGCGTTGAACGCCGCGATGGACTCGTCCAGCGACACGTCCGAGCCGTCGACACCGGTGAACTGCTTCGCCACGTGGGTGTTCTGCGACAGGAAGCGCTCGATGCGGCGGGCGCGGTGGACGGTGAGCTTGTCCTCCTCGCCCAGCTCGTCGATACCGAGGATCGCGATGATGTCCTGCAGGTCCTTGTACTTCTGCAGGATCGTCTTGACCCGCGAGGCACAGCTGTAGTGGTCCTGCGAGATGTAGCGCGGGTCCAGGATGCGGGACGTCGAGTCCAGCGGGTCCACCGCCGGGTAGATGCCCTTCTCCGAGATCGGACGCGACAGAACGGTGGTCGCGTCCAGGTGGGCGAAGGTGGTGGCCGGCGCCGGGTCGGTCAGGTCGTCCGCGGGGACGTAGATCGCCTGCATCGAGGTGATCGAGTGACCACGGGTCGAGGTGATGCGCTCCTGGAGGAGACCCATCTCGTCCGCCAGGTTCGGCTGGTAACCCACCGCGGACGGCATACGGCCGAGCAGGGTGGACACCTCGGAACCCGCCTGGGTGTACCGGAAGATGTTGTCGATGAAGAAGAGGACGTCCTGCTTCTGGACGTCACGGAAGTACTCCGCCATCGTCAGACCGGCCAGCGCGACCCGCAGACGGGTGCCCGGGGGCTCGTCCATCTGGCCGAAGACCAGCGCGGTCTTGTCGATGACGCCGGAGTCCGTCATCTCCTCGATCAGGTCGTTGCCCTCACGGGTGCGCTCACCGACACCGGCGAACACCGACACACCGTCGTGGTTGTTGGCCACGCGGTAGATCATTTCCTGGATGAGGACGGTCTTGCCGACGCCCGCGCCGCCGAACAGACCGATCTTGCCGCCCTTGACGTACGGGGTCAGCAGGTCGATGACCTTGACGCCGGTCTCGAACATCTCGGTCTTGGACTCCAGCTGGTCGAAGCTGGGGGCCTTGCGGTGGATCGGCCAGCGCTCGTTGACCTCGACCGTGGCCGGGTCCACGTTCAGGATCTCGCCGAGGGTGTTGAAGACCTTGCCCTTGGTGACGTCACCGACGGGCACGGTGATGCCCGCGCCGGTGTCGGTCACCGTGGCCTGGCGGACCAGACCGTCGGTGGGCTGCATGGAGATGGCGCGGACCAGGCCGTCGCCCAGGTGCTGCGCGACCTCCAGGGTCAGCGTCTTGAGCTTGCCCTCTTCGGCCGGGTCGGCGACCTCGACGTGCAGCGCGTTGTAGATGTCCGGCATCGCGTCGACGGGGAACTCCACGTCGACGACCGGGCCGATGACCCGCGCGACGCGGCCCGTCGCCGTGGCCGTCTCAACAGTGGTGGTCATAGTTGTCAGTCACTCCCCGCGGTCGCGTCGGCCAGTGCGCTCGCGCCACCGACGATCTCGCTGATTTCCTGGGTGATTTCGGCCTGGCGGGCCGCGTTGGCAAGCCGCGAGAGCGACTTGATGAGTTCTTCCGCGTTGTCGGTCGCCGACTTCATCGCGCGCCGCGTGGCGGCGTGCTTGGAGGCGGCGGCCTGGAGCAGCGCGTTGTAGATGCGCGACTCCACGTACCGCGGCAGCAGGGCGTCCAGGACGTCCTCCGCCGACGGCTCGAAGTCGAACAGCGGCAGGATCTCGCCCTTGGACGGCTCCTGCGCCTCCTCGGCCGTCTTTCCGAGGCTGAGCGGCAGCAGCCGGTTGTCCACCGGCGTCTGCGTCATCATCGAGACGAACTCGGTGTAGACGATGTGCAGCTCGTCCACGCCGCCCTCGGCCGTGTCCTGCTGGACGGCGGCGATCAGCGGCCCGGCGACGGCCTTGGCGTCCGCGTACGTCGGGCTGTCGGTGAAGCCGGTCCACGACTCCGTGACCTTGCGCTCACGGAAGCCGTAGTACGAGACACCCTTGCGGCCGACGATGTAGGTGTCGACCTCCTTGCCCTCGGCCTTGAGCCGCTCGGTGAGCTGCTCGGCGGCCTTGATGGCGTTGGAGGAGTAGCCGCCGGCCAGACCGCGGTCGCTCGTGATGAGCAGCACCGCGGCCCGGGTGGGCTTGTCCACCTCGGTCGTCAGGGCGTGCTTGGTGTTCGAACCGGTGGCAACCGCCGTCACCGCGCGGGTGAGTTCACTCGCGTACGGCGTCGATGCCGCCACCTGGCGCTGCGCCTTGACGATGCGCGAGGCGGCGATCATCTCCATCGCCTTGGTGATCTTCTTGGTCGCGGTGACGGAGCGGATGCGACGCTTGTAGACCCGGAGCTTGGCTCCCATGGATCAGGTCCCTTCCGTCGTCACTTGCTCGTGCTGACCGGAGCGTCCTCACCGAGAAGCTTGCCGTCCGAGGTCTCGAACTGCTGCTTGAAGGTGGCGACGGTGTCGGCGAGCGCCTGAATGGTGTCGTCGGACATCTTGGCGCCCTCGGCGATGCTGGTGAGCAGCTCCTTCTTCTCGCGGCCCATCCAATCCAGCAGCTCGCGCTCGAAGCGGCGGATGTCCTGGACCGGGACGTCGTCCATCTTGCCGGTGGTACCGGCCCAGATGGAGACGACCTGCTCCTCGACGGGCATCGGCTGGTACTGGCCCTGCTTGAGCAGCTCGGTCATGCGCTGACCACGGGCGAGCTGCGCCTTGGAGGCCGCGTCCAGGTCGGAACCGAAGGCGGCGAACGCCTCCAGCTCACGGAACTGGGCGAGGTCCACGCGGAGCCGGCCGGAGACCTGGCGCATGGCCTTGTGCTGGGCGGAGCCACCCACACGGGAGACGGAGATACCGACGTTCAGCGCCGGGCGCTGGCCCGCGTTGAACAGGTCGGACTCCAGGAAGCACTGGCCGTCGGTGATGGAGATGACGTTGGTCGGGATGAACGCCGACACGTCGTTCGCCTTGGTCTCGACGATCGGCAGACCCGTCATCGAGCCGGCGCCGAGGTCGTCGGAGAGCTTCGCGCAGCGCTCCAGCAGGCGGGAGTGCAGGTAGAAGACGTCACCCGGGTACGCCTCACGGCCCGGCGGGCGGCGCAGCAGCAGGGACACGGCGCGGTAGGCGTCGGCCTGCTTCGAGAGGTCGTCGAAGATGATCAGGACGTGCTTGCCCTGGTACATCCAGTGCTGGCCGATGGCCGAGCCGGTGTAGGGCGCCAGGTACTTGAAGCCCGCCGGGTCGGACGCCGGGGCGGCGACGATGGTCGTGTACTCCAGGGCACCGGCCTCCTCCAGCGCGCCGCGCACGGACGCGATGGTGGAGCCCTTCTGGCCGATGGCGACGTAGATGCAGCGGACCTGCTTCTTCGGGTCGCCGGAGCGCCAGTTGTCGCGCTGGTTGATGATCGTGTCGACGGCCAGGGCGGTCTTGCCCGTCTGGCGGTCGCCGATGATCAGCTGACGCTGGCCACGGCCGATCGGCACCATCGAGTCGACGGCCTTGTAGCCGGTCTGCATCGGCTCGTGGACCGACTTGCGGACCATGACGCCCGGAGCCTGGAGCTCCAGGGCGCGGCGGCCCTCGGACTCGATCTCGCCGAGGCCGTCGACCGGGTTGCCCAGCGGGTCGACGACGCGGCCGAGGTAGCCCTCGCCCACGGCGACCGAGAGCACCTCACCGGTGCGGCGCACCGGCTGGCCCTCCTCGATACCGCTGAACTCGCCGAGGACGACCGCACCGATCTCGCGCTCTTCCAGGTTCAGCGCGAGGCCGAGGGTGCCGTCCTCGAACTTCAGCAGCTCGTTCGCCATCGCCGAGGGAAGACCCTCGACCTTCGCGATGCCGTCACCGGCCTCGCTGACCGTCCCGACCTCCTCGCGCGAGGCCGCGTCCGGCTTGTACGCCTGGACGAAGTTCTCCAGCGCGTCCCGGATCTCCTCCGGCCGGATCGTGAGCTCCGCCATCTGGGTTCCCTGCTCTCCTTGTTGGGCCCGTCGTCGTTTACGGGGGTCATGCACGTCCCCCCGCCGCAGGCAGGGGCGGTTGCCCCCGTGATGTCACTGCGTCCACGGCCCAACTCGGGCCGCCGTACTACTTCTTGAGTTGGTGGGTGGGTCAGCCGGCCATCCGCCGGGACGCCTCTTCGAGACGTGCGGCGATGCTGCCGTTGATGACCTCGTCGCCGATCCGGACCTGGACTCCGCCGAGGACCTCGGGGTCCACGTCGAGGTTCAGGTGGACCTGCCGTCCGTACACCGCCGCCAGGGCCGCGCCGAGGCGCTGCCGCTGGGTGTCGCTGAGCGGCACCGCGGAGGTGACCACCGCGACCATGCGGTCCCGGCGCGCCGCGGCCAGCTTGGACAGGGCGTTCAGCCCTGCTTCCAGGCTACGGCCCCGCGGCTGTGCGACAAGCCGGACCACGATGCGCTCGGTGACCGGGTCGGCCCGGCCGCCCAGCAGCGAGCGCAGCAGCTCGGCCTTGGCCGGGCCCTGCGTGGTGCGGTCGGTCAGTGCCGCGCGCAGTTCGTGCGACGAGGCGACGATCCGGTCGAACCGGAACAGCTCGTCCTCGACGTCGTCGAGGGCGCCCGCCCGCTGCGCCGCGACGAGGTCGGCGCCGTACGCCAGCTCCTCGGTCGCGTCCGCCAGGTCGCGCGAGCGCGACCAGCGGGAGCGGACCATGCCGGAGAGCAGGTCGACGGTCTCGCCGCCGACCTGGCCGCCGAACAGGCGCCCGGCCAGCTCGGCCTTGGCCTCGCCGGCCTGCGCCGGGTCGGTGAGGACCCGACGCAGCGACACCTCGCGGTCGAGCAGAGCGGTGACGGCAGCCAGCTCCTCGGCGAGCTTCGCGGCGTCGACGGCGGTGTTGTCCGTCAGCGCGTCGAGCTGCTCGCGTGCGGAGGCGAGTGCCTCGCGGCTCGCTCCGTTCATCGGCCGGCCTCTGCCTTCGTCGAGTCCGACGCCGCCTTGGCCTCAAGCTCGTCGAGGAAGCGGTCGATGGTCCGGCTCTGGCGGGCGTGGTCCTCCAGGGACTCGCCGACCAGCTTGCCCGCCAGCTCCGTGGCGAGCTTGCCCACGTCCTGGCGCAGCGACTGCGCGGCCTGCTTGCGGTCCGCCTCGATCTGCGCGTGGCCGGCCGCGATGATCTCCTCGCGCTGCCGCTGGCCCTCGGCACGCATCTCGGCGATCAGGGTCGCTCCCTGCTCCTGCGCCTCCTGGCGCAGCCGGGCGGCCTCGTGGCGCGCGTCGGCGAGCTGGGACCGGTAGTCCTCCAGGACCTGCTGGGCTTCGGCCTGTAGGGCCTCCGCCTTCTCGATACCGCCTTCGATCTGCTCGCGGCGCTCGTCCAGAACCTTGTTCACGTTCGGGAGGAGCTTCTTGGCGAGGAAGCCGAAGACGATGAAGAAAGCGACCAGGCCGATGACCAGCTCTGGAATCGGCGGGACGAGGGGGTTCTCCGGAACCTCCGCCGCCATGTTCACCAGGGCGCTCACATCAATGCCTTCCGTCTAAGTGGCGTCGTCGATCGGTCCGTGATCAGGCCGACGGGTACGCGTAACCCATGACGATGCCGATGAGGGCGAGCGCCTCGCAGAAGGCGAAGCCCATGATCTGGTTGGTGCGGATCAGGCCGGCGGCCTCGGGCTGACGGGCCAGGGCCTGGGTGCCGTTACCGAAGATGATGCCGACGCCGACGCCGGGGCCGATGGCGGCGAGGCCGTAGCCGATCGAAGCGACGTTGCCAGTGAGGCCGGCGGCGAGTTCGAGAGTCGCGGACATGCCGTGTCTTCCTTCTCTTTCATGGACCGGTGGGGGTTGGCCACCGGACGTCTGGTGGGACTGCTGGGTTCCTGGGGGCTCAGTGGTGCTCGGCGAGCGCGCCCTGGATGTAGTTACAGGCCAGGAGCACGAAGATGTACGCCTGAATGGCCTGGATGAAGAGCTCGAAGGCCGTCATCACGATGGTCATGACGAACGAGACGCCCGCGTAGGCGATGCCGATGCCGTTCAGCAGGTACCAGCTGGCGACGGTGAACATCAGGATGAGCATGTGGCCCGCGAACATGTTCGCGAACAGCCGGACCGCGTGCGTGAAGGGCCGGATGATCAGGTGCTGCAGCAGTTCCAGGAACATGATCAGCGGGAGGACCCAGCCGAGCGACTTGTCGTAGCCGGTGAGGTTCTTCAGACCGCCGACGAAGCCCTGCCTCTTGAACGTCAGCACGAGCCAGGTGATGTAGACCACCAGGGCCAGACCCATGGGGAACGCGATGACCGATGTCACCGGGAACTGGGCGACCGGGATGATCGACCAGAGGTTCATGATCCACACGAAGAAGAACAGCGCGACCATGAAGGGGACGAACTTCTCGCCCTCCTTCTTGCCGAGCGCGTCGTAGACGAGCCCGCGGCGCACGAAGTCGTAACCCGCCTCACCGATCATCTGCAGCTTGCCGGGCACCACCTTGGCGCGGCCGAAGGCGGCCCAGAAGAACGCCACGATGATCACCGTGCTGACCAGGGCCAGCAGCATCGGCTTGTTGAACTCGTAGCCACCGATGGTGAAAAGGGGCTCGAAGACGAACGAATGAAGGCCCGGGGCCTCGAAGCCACACCCCGGGATGAAGAGGTGGCACTCCGTGTCGAGGGCGAGCATCGTTTCAGCACTCACCGCGAGCTCCTTCAGCGTGGCGCATGGGTACGGCAACCTCGTTGTGTCGGCGCGGCATTGAGCCACGGTGCGGCACTGGACTGGTCTTACGGATTGGGGGGCGGCTGATCGGCGCGGGGCCGGATCGGGTCACAGGCATCGGCCGGACGTGCAACAGGTTCCCTGACTCGGAACCTGGAGGCTCAGCCGCCTGCGCCGACTGCGCCGCAGTTGGCACCGGACGATAGCAGGCTCTCGCGTGGGCTTTTATTCCGGCCCTACGTCTCACGTCCGCGACCCCGTGGTTTCCGCCTTCTTCGCGTCGGCGGATTCGGGATTCACGTAGAGAACCTTTGCCTTCATATAGCTGCGGGCCTGGAAGGCGATCCACACCAGGACGGTCGCGAGCAGCGTGAAGGCGAACGCCCTGACATTGAAGAGCGTGGTGTCCTTGAAGACGATCATGAAGACCGCGACCGCCAGGATCTGCACCGCGTACAGCAGCAGTCCCATCATCTGGAACAGATCCGGGAGGCGCTTGGCGGTCTGCTGGAGAACCACCAGACCCGACCCCATCAGCAGCAGCACCAGCGCCGTTCCGATGGCAGCACCGATCGCGCCCTGCCCGCCCGCGACCACAGCGCTGATCACGACGCCGACGGCGCCGGTGGCAAGCGAGGGTACGGAGACATTGGCAAGTAGGCGGGCGTCAGTGGACTGCATGGCGGCGCTCCGGCAAAAAATGGGGGTGGTGTCGTCAAGGACGAGCGTAGACCCGGCCTGAGGGAGAACCTGAGGCCGAAAGACCGTCGCACTTCGGTCCTTCGGCTCTGTCGCCGGGTTTCGTGAACGGTATCACAAACTATTTGATGAGGTCTTTACCTGCTCGGTGTGCTACCCGTCACACGTGAGCAGTAATCCGCGCGTTGGAGCGCGACACGGCGGCAGTTCGTCTGCTATGTAGCCCAATGGGGGGATTTTCGAGCGTCGCTCGTACGAGCGAAAACGCGTCTCAGCGATGACTTCCGGCCTTACGCCGGTCCGTGAACCGCGACCGGTCACCGATCGCGGTGGCCCCGTTGACGCCCGCCGGCACCGGCCGCCGCTCCCGCTCCGGAGCGCCCTCGCCGTCCGCCGTCCGTCCCCCGTCCAGCTGCCCGGCCTCGTCGACCGCCGCGCTCTCCTCGGCGGCCGCCGCGACGGCCGCCGCCTGCACGCTGCGCCGGTACCGCGGCGGCACCATCCACTCCATCCAGCGCGGCGCCCGCGGCGTGAAGCGCGGCAGCAGCAGGAGGACCAGCCCGATCGCGCTCAGCAGCACGATGCCCATCACGACCCACACGCTCGCGTTGTTGACCGAGTACGCCACGGCGCCAAAGGCGATCAGCGCGGACCAGAAGTACATGATCAGGACAGCGCGGCTGTGCGAATGGCCGATCTCCAGCAGCCGGTGGTGCAGGTGCCCGCGGTCGGCGGCGAACGGCGACTGGCCCTTCCACGTTCGGCGCACGATGGCCAGCACCAGGTCGGCGACCGGCACCGCGATGATCGTCAGAGGCAGCAGCAGCGGGATGTAGACCGGCACCATCGCGTGGGTGGCCTCGCGGACGCTGCCCGCCTTCAGGTTGAGCAGATCCGGGTCGACCTGGCCGGTCACCGAGACCGCGCCGGCCGCCATGACCAGCCCGATCAGCATCGATCCCGAGTCGCCCATGAAGATCCGCGCCGGGTGCATGTTGTGCGGCAGGAAGCCCAGGCACATGCCCATCAGGACGACCGAGAACAGCGTCGCGGGCGCGGCGGCCTCGATGCCGTACCCGAACCACATCCGGTACGCGTACATGAAGAACGCCGCGGCGGCGATGCACACCATCCCGGACGCGAGCCCGTCGAGGCCGTCCACGAAGTTGACGGCGTTGATGGTGATGACGACCAGAGCCACCGTCAGGAGCGTGCCCTGCCACGGGCTCAGCGAGACCGTGCCGATGCCCGGCACCGGGATCCACAGGATCGTCAGGCCCTGAAGGACCATCACACCGGCGGCGATCATCTGCCCGCCGAGCTTGACCAGCGCGTCCACGCCCCACTTGTCGTCCAGCACGCCCAGCACCCAGATCAACGCGGCGCCCGACAGCAGTGCGCGCGGCTCGTTGGAGTGCTCGAAGACGGACTTGAGGTTGGTGAGATGGGCCGCGACCAGCAGGCCCGCGCACAGCCCGCCGAACATGGCGATGCCGCCGAGGCGCGGGGTGGGTTCGCGGTGCACGTCGCGCGCGCGGATCTCCGGCATCGCGCCGGCCGCGATGGCGAATTTCCGTACCGGCCCGGTCAGCAGGTAAGTGACCGCGGCCGTGACGCACAGCGTCAGCAGGTATTCACGCACGGGCTGCCCCATTGGTATCGCTGGCCATCACAGCCACACACCATATGCGTGTCCGCCCCCTATCCGTGAACGTAAGGGAAGACAACCCCGCCCCACGCATGGTTCCAGAGCTCACCCAGGATGGGGATATGGGGGAAAGCGCCGGACCAATGCCACGGTCGCCGCGCGGGCGCCCGGGTCCTCCCGTACGGCCGCCGCGATCAGCGCGCCGACCCGCACCGCCTCGTCCTCGCCCATGCCCTGGGTGGTCAGCGCGGCGGCGCCCATCCGCAGCCCTGGGCGGCGTCCTGACGGGTCCTCGGGGCACGGCAGGGCACAGGTGTCCAGCACGATGCCAGCGGCCGCGCAACGCCCCCTGGCCGTACGGGCGTCCGCCCCCAGCGGTGCCGGGTCGGCGGTGATCAGGTGGGTGTCCGTACCGCCGGTGGTGACCGGCAGGCCCTCCTCGGCCAGCGAGCCGGCCAGCGCCCGCGCGTTGGCGACGACCTGGCGCGCGTAAGCGGCGAAGGCGTCGGTGGCGGCCTCGCCGAACGCGACGGCCTTCGCGGCGACCGCGTTCATCTGGGCACCGCCCTGGGTGAACGGGAAGACCGCCCGGTCGATGCGCTCGGCCAGCTCGGCACCGCACAGGATCATGCCGCCCCGGGGGCCGCGCAGCACCTTGTGGGTGGTCGCGCACACCACGTCCGCGTACGGCACCGGACTGGGCGCCAGGCCCGCGGCGACCAGCCCGATGGGGTGGGCGGCGTCCGCGACGAGGTACGCGCCCACCTCGTCGGCGATCTCCCGGAAGACGGCGTAGTCCAGATGCCGCGGATAGCAGATCGAACCGCAGACGATGGCCTTGGGCCGGTGCCGGCGGGCCAGCGCGCGCACCTCGTCGTAGTCCAGCAGGCCGGTGTGCGGGTCGACGCCGTACCCGGCGAAGTCGAACCAGCGGCCGGAGAAATTGGCCGGGGAACCGTGCGTCAGATGCCCGCCGTGCGGCAGCGCCATGGCCAGGACGGTGTCGCCCGGGCGCAGCAGGGCCGCGTACGCGGCCAGCACGGCCGAGGACCCGGAGTGCGGCTGGACGTTGGCGTGCTCGGCGCCGAACAGGGCCTTGGCACGTTCCACGGCGAGCCGCTCGGCGAGATCCACGACCTCGCACCCGCCGTGGTGCCGGGCACCCGGATAGCCCTCGGCGTACTTGTTGGCGAGCGGGGAGCCCAGGGCGGCCAGCACGGCCCGGGAGGCGAAGTTCTCGGCGGCGACGAGCTGCAGCCCGTCCCCCTGCCGGGCGGCCTCGGCGAGCAGCACCCCGGCGATCTCGGGGTCCTGCTCCAGCAGCCCCGCGAAGTCGGGCGTCCAGGCGGGCGGCGTGTACCCGCCGGGTCCCGCCCCTGCCCCGGCCGCCTCCCTACGGGCAGCCGTGATGTCGCTCCGGGATGACGTGGTGGTGGCGGGCATGGCGCGCTCCGGACCTCGGACGGGGACGTGGGTCCAATGTAGGCGCGCGGCGGGGCGGGGGCGCGGTGGAGGGAGCTGGTGGGGGTGGGGGCGGGCGGGACGGGGTGGGGCCGCTTGCCTACGAGGGGCCGCTCGCCCACGAGGGGGCCGCCCGCCTACGGTGGAGCCGCCCGCCCACGACGGAGCCGCTCGCCATACGGGGCGCTCACCCACATCCCCCCACCGGGGGCCTACCCAGGCGCAACCGCGCCGAAGCTCACGCGTCCGGGTCGGGACGGGGGTCAGGATGCTCCACGCCAAGCCGGGGCGGGATCAGGCCGCTCGCCATACGGGGCGACCGCACACGCTTCCCCACCGGGGGCCTACCCAAGCGCAGCCACGCCGAAGCCCGCGCGGCCGAGCCGGGCCGGGGCCGCTCGCCCTACGACGGAGCCGCTCGCCCTACGACGGGGCCGCTCGCCTACGGCGGGGCCGCTCGCCTACGGCGGGACCGCTCGCCTACGGCGGGACCGCTCGCCATACGGGGCGCTCGCACACGCTCCCCCACCGGGGGCCTACCCAGAGCCGGCCGGAACGAAGCCACCGCCCCCAACGCCCCTGACAACCCTCCCCCGCCCCAACGCCCCTGACAGCCCTCCCCCGGCCCCAGGAGCCCCGCCCCCGCCCAGCACCTCAGGCCCGCGCCGGAACCCCCGTCAGCGCCGTCACGACGGGGTCCAGGGCCTGGTTGATCTCGTCGCCGATGGAGCGGAAGAACGTGATGGGCGCGCCGTACGGGTCGTAGACCTCGTCGGCCTCCGGGTTCGGTGCCAGCAGCCAGCCGCGCAGCGCCGCCGCGGCGCCGACCAGGGCGCGGGCGCGTTCGACCAGCCCGCCGCCGGGCAGCGCCGGGTCGGGCTCGGGGAGCGTGGCCGGGTCTATGGCCCGTACGAGGCGGTTGAACTCCTTCAGGGTGAAGGTGCGCAGGCCCGCCGAGTGGCCCATGGAGATGACCTGGGCGCGGTGGTCGCGGGTGGCGGTCAGCACCAGGTCGGCGCGGATGACGTGCTCGTCCAGCAGCTCACGGCCGGTGAAGTCGGCCGGATCCGCTCCGTAGTCGGCCAGAACCGTGGCGGCGTGGGTCTCCATGGGCGCGCCTTCGTGGCCCCAGGTGCCGGCGCTCTCCACGACCAGGCCGCCGCGGTCCGCGCCCAGCCGCAGGTCGAGGGCGTGCCGGTGCAGCCGCTCGGTGATGGGCGAGCGGCAGACGTTGCCGGTGCTGACGTGGAGGATGCGGAACGTGCGGAAGCTGTCCTCTCCGGGTCCCGCTATGCCACGCCCGAGGGGCGCAATCAATTCGCCACCTCAAGCCCGGGAGCCACCTTGCGCAGCTCCTCCGCGCTGATCGCGCCCTCCCGCAGCAGCAGCGGCGTCGGCCCGGTGACGTCCACGATCGAGGACGGCACGGCGGCGGGGGTCGGGCCGCCGTCCAGGTAGACGGAGACGGAGTCGCCGAGCATCTCCTGGGCCGCGTCGCAGTCCTGCGGCGACGGGTGCCCGGTGAGGTTGGCGCTGGAGACGGCCATCGGGCCGAACTCGGTCAGCAGCTCGATGGCGACCGGGTGCAGCGGCATACGGACCGCGACGGTGCCGCGGGTCTCGCCGAGGTCCCAGGTCAGCGACGGCTGGTGGGTGGCGACCAGGGTCAGCGCGCCGGGCCAGAAGGCGTCGACCAGTTCCCAGGCCTGCTCGGAGAAGTCCGTGACGAGCCCGTGGAGGGTGTTCGGGGAGCCGACGAGCACCGGGGACGGCATGCCGCGCCCGCGCCCCTTGGCCTCCAGCAGGTCACCGACGGCCTCGGCACTGAACGCGTCCGCGCCGATGCCGTAGACGGTGTCGGTCGGCAGCACGACCAGCTCGCCGCGACGGACGGCCGATGCGGCCTCGCGCAGACCGGTCGCGCGGTCGGTCGCGTCGCTGCAGTCGTATCGCCGTGCCATTTAACGGACCTCCTCGTGCGGAACGTACAGATGACTCGTGGGGGCCGGGCGCGTCATGGCGTCGCCCTGCGCGCGGTGGCGAAGCGGGGCCGGTTGTTCAGGTCGGGGTGGTCGGCCGCGTCGGCCCAGCCCCGCTCCTCGGTGAAGATCCACGGAACCTGGCCGCCCTGGGTGTCAGCGTGCTCGATGACCACGACGCCGCCGGGCCGCAGCAGGCGGTGCGCGGTCCGTTCGATGCCACGGATCGTGTCCAGGCCGTCCTGGCCCGAGAACAGCGCGAGCTCGGGGTCGTGGTCGCGTGCCTCGGGTGCGACGTACTCCCACTCGGTCAGCGGGATGTACGGCGGGTTGGAGATGACCAGGTCCACCTGGCCGTCCAGCTCGGGAAGCGCGGTCAGCGCGTCGCCCTGCTGGAGAACGACGCGGGACCCCTCGACGTTCTTGCGGGCCCACTGCATGGCCTCGTCGGACAGCTCCACGGCGTGCACCCGGGAGCGGGGCACCTCCTGCGCCAGGGCGAGCGCGATGGCTCCGGAGCCCGTGCACAGGTCCACGATGAGCGGTTCGACGACATCCATGGCCCGTACCGCGTCTATCGCCCAGCCGACGACCGACTCGGTCTCCGGGCGGGGGACGAAGACGCCGGGGCCGACGTGCAGCTCCAGGTAGCGGAAGAAGGCCCGGCCGGTGATGTGCTGGAGCGGCTCGCGGGCCTCGCGGCGGGCGACCGCCTCCCAGTAGCGGGCGTCGAAGTCCGCGTCGGGGACCCGGTGCAGTTCACCGCGCTTGACGCCGTGGACGTGGGCGGCGAGTTCCTCGGCGTCGAAGCGCGGTGAGGGTACGCCGGCGTCGGCCAGCCGCTGGGTGGCCTGGGCCACCTCGGCGAGCAGCACGGTGCGGGGGTTGGGCCCGCGGCGGGGCCGCTGGGGGTCGTGACCCCCGGAAGGCGACGGCACGCTGTTCCTCCGGCTCGTTCTACGGGCGTGGTACGGACGTTCTACGGGGCTTACTGGGCGGCGGCCAGCTTGGCGGCCGAGTCGGCGTCCACGCACGCCTGGATGACCGGATCGAGCTCGCCGTCGAGGACCTGGTCCAGGTTGTACGCCTTGAAGCCGACGCGGTGGTCCGAAATGCGGTTCTCCGGGAAGTTGTACGTCCGGATGCGCTCGGAGCGGTCGACGGTACGGACCTGGCTGCGCCTGGCGTCCGACGCCTCCTTCTCGGCCTCCTCCTGGGCGGCGGCCAGCAGCCGCGAGCGCAGGATGCGCAGGGCCTGCTCCTTGTTCTGGAGCTGGCTCTTCTCGTTCTGGCAGGAGACGACGATGCCGGTGGGCAGGTGGGTGATGCGTACGGCGGAGTCGGTGGTGTTGACCGACTGGCCGCCGGGACCCGACGAGCGGTAGACGTCGATGCGCAGGTCGTTCGGGCCGATCTCGACCTCGACCTCCTCGGCCTCGGGCGTGACGAGCACGCCGGCCGCGGAGGTGTGGATGCGGCCCTGGGACTCGGTGGCGGGCACCCGCTGCACGCGGTGCACACCGCCCTCGTACTTCAGGCGGGCCCACACGCCCTGGCCGGGCTCGGTGGCGCCGTTGCCGCCCTTGGTCTTCACGGCGACCTGGACGTCCTTGTAGCCGCCGAGGTCGGACTCGTTGGCGTCCAGGATCTCGGTCTTCCAGCCGACGCGCTCGGCGTAGCGCAGGTACATGCGCAGCAGGTCGCCGGCGAACAGCGCGGACTCCTCGCCGCCCTCGCCCGCCTTGACCTCCAGGATGACGTCCTTGTCGTCGCTGGGGTCGCGCGGCACGAGCAGCAGCCGCAGCTTCTCGGTGAGCTCCTCGCGGCGCGCTTCGAGGTCCTTGACCTCGTCGGCGAAGTCCGGGTCGTCGGCGGCCAGTTCGCGGGCCGTGTCGATGTCGTCGCCGGTCTGCTTCCAGGCGCGGTACGCCGTGATGATCGGGGTCAGCTCGAAGTAGCGCTTGTTGAGCCGCTTGGCCTCGCGCTGGTCGGCGTGGACCGCGGGATCGGCCAGTCGTTTTTCGAGGTCGGCGTGCTCGCCGATCAGTTCCTCGACCGCCTCGAACATCGTGGGGGTTCCTCACCTGGCTGTGTCTTCCGGGATCCGGGGGTTCCCGGTTGCCGGTTGCCGGCACGTGTGCGGCGGGGCCGCGGGCCCCGGGGACCTCCGGCGGGGTCCGTGGCCTGGACGACAAAACGCCGGTCCGCCGCCCCTTCGCGGGGCGAGACGGAACCGGCGCCTTGCGGGTCGCTACTTCTTGGCGGCGCCGGCGCCCTTGCCGAAGCGGGCCTCGAAGCGGGCCACACGGCCACCGGTGTCGAGGATCTTCTGCTTGCCCGTGTAGAACGGGTGGCACTCGGAGCAGATGTCGGCACGGATGGTGCCGCCGGCCACGGTGCTACGGGTGGTGAACGACGCGCCACAGGTGCAGCTGACCTGGGTCTCGACGTACTCCGGGTGGATGTCGCGCTTCAAGGGAATCTCCTAGGTTCGGGAGGGCTCCGGGTCGTTCCGCGGATTGCGTCACGTGAACCGGGGCCGACGGTCCAGTCTGCCAGGACTGGCCTCATCTCCCAAAACCGGGGGGCTCCGGATTTTGTTCCCGGGCGGCCGACGAGGCCGGGAGATGAGGTGAAGAAACGATTCCGCTACTTCACGTAGCTGTCCGTTCCACCCTTGTCACCTGCGGAATCCTTGATCGCTTCCTTGGGAATGTCCTGATCCTGGCGCAGCGCGTCCCAGACCTGCCGGGACTGCTTCTCCAGCGGCAGCACACGGGAAGGATTCTTCGGGTCGTACGTGACGGGCAGCGTCACCATGTCGATGCTGTCCGCCCCGATACCGCCCATCTCCTTGGCGAGCCCCATCAGCGCGTTGACGGAGTTCAGGTCGCTGTCGGTGGTGATGGCCTTGGTGGCGGTGTCGGCGATGCCGTAGAGCTTCGTCGGGTTGGACAGCAGCCCGATGCTCTTGACCTGCTTCAGCAGGGCCTTGATGAAGGTCTGCTGGAGCTGGATGCGGCCCAGGTCACTGCCGTCGCCGCCGGGCACGCCGTGCCGGGTCCGTACGAGGCCGAGGGCGTCCTCACCGTTGAGGGTGTGCTTGCCGGGCTCCAGGTTCAGGTGGCTCTTGTTGTCGTGGATGGGCTTGGTGGTGGTGATGTCCACGCCGCCCAGGGCGTCGATGAGCTTCTTGAAGCCGTTGAAGTCGACCTCGACGAAGTGGTCCATCCGGACGCCGCTCATCGCCTCGACGGTCTTGACCGCGCAGGCCGGGCCGCCGACCTCGAAGGCGGTGTTGAACATGGCCTTGCGCTGGCCCGGTATGTTCTTGCCGTCCTTGGTGCAGTCGGGGCGCTGGACCAGGGTGTCGCGCGGGACGCTGACGACGCTGGCCTTCTTGTGGCCCTTGAAGATGTGCACGATCATCGCGGTGTCGGAGCGGGCGCCGCCCTCGTCGGTGCCGTACTCGCCGTTCTTGCCGGCCCGGGAGTCGGAGCCCATGACGAGGATGTCCATCGACCCGTCGTCGTTGTCCTTGGGCCGGTTCTTGCCGAGGGCGGCGTTGATGTCGACGCCCTTCAGGTTGCCGTTGAGTTTGAAGTAGACGTAGCCGAGTCCGGCGCCACCGAGCAGTACGCAGCTGACCAGCGCGCACACAGTGATCGTCAGGGCGCGGCGGCGCCGGGTCGGACCCTTGCGCCGGCGGCCCGTGGCACGTATGCCGCGGGAACGGCTCTTGGCCGGGTTCGCGGCCCTGCTGTCGTCCGCCATCTGCTCCTCAGTCCTCGTTCTCTCGGCTGCCCCTCGCCGCACCGTTCAGCGTCCGGCCACGGTTTGTTGCTCCTTGAAAGACGGGGGGCAGACCGGAAGGGTTGCACAACGGGGTTGAGAGCCATTCTTAGAAACCGGCCCGCCGGAACTCCGGCCAAAAGTCGACTTTTGCCGGGGTGACCAGGTCTTTTGTCCGGGGGCGAAAAGCGGAGTGGTGGCCTCCGCGGGCGCCGCGCGTGTGCGCAAGGCAACAATCTGCGGGTTTCCGCCGACAGCACGAAGCCCTCCCGGTCACCGATGTGACCGGGAGGGCTCAGCCGTGCGGCTACGGCCGGGTCCGGCGCTTTTACGGGCGTCGGCGGGCCGTTCGTACGGGGCCGGCGTCAGTCGTTGCCGTTGCCGTTGCCCATACCGGGCGTCGTCTTCTGGATCTGGAGCAGGAACTCCGCGTTGGACTTCGTCTGCTTCATCTTGTCCAGCAGCAGCTCGATGGCCTGCTGCTGGTCCAGGGCGTGCAGCACCCGGCGCAGCTTCCAGACGACGGCCAGCTCGTCGCTGCCCATCAGGATCTCTTCCTTACGGGTGCTGGACGCGTCCACGTCCACCGCCGGGAAGATGCGCTTGTCCGAGAGCTTCCGGTCGAGCTTGAGCTCCATGTTGCCGGTGCCCTTGAACTCCTCGAAGATCACCTCGTCCATCCGCGAGCCGGTCTCGACCAGCGCGGTGGCCAGGATGGTCAGCGAGCCGCCGTCCTCGATGTTGCGCGCCGCACCGAAGAACTTCTTCGGCGGGTACAGCGCGGTGGAGTCGACACCACCGGACAGGATGCGGCCCGACGCCGGAGCGGCGAGGTTGTACGCACGGCCCAGACGCGTGATGGAGTCCAGCAGGACGACCACGTCGTGACCCAGCTCCACCAGGCGCTTGGCGCGCTCGATGGCCAGTTCGGCGACGGTGGTGTGGTCCTCGGCCGGGCGGTCGAAGGTCGAGGAGATGACCTCGCCCTTGACCGACCGCTGCATGTCGGTGACCTCTTCCGGACGCTCGTCGACCAGGACGACCATCAGGTGGCACTCGGGGCTGTTGCGGGTGATCGAGTTGGCGATCGCCTGCATGATCATGGTCTTGCCGGTCTTCGGCGGCGCCACGATCAGGCCGCGCTGCCCCTTGCCGATCGGCGCCACCAGGTCGATGATGCGCGGCGTCAGCGCGCCGGGCTCACCTTCCAGGCGCAGCCGCTCCTGCGGGTAAAGGGGCGTCAGCTTGCCGAACTCCGGGCGGCCGCGGCCCTGTTCGGGCGAGACGCTGTTGACGGTGTCCAGGCGCACCAGCGCGTTGAACTTCTCGCGGCGCTCGCCCTCGCGGGGCTGGCGGACCGCGCCGGTGACGTGGTCACCCTTGCGCAGGCCGTTCTTGCGGACCTGGGCGAGCGAGACGTACACGTCGTTCGGGCCGGGCAGGTAGCCGGAGGTCCGGATGAACGCGTAGTTGTCGAGGATGTCGAGGATGCCCGCGACGGGGATCAGCACGTCGTCGTCGGAGACCTGCGGCTCGTTGCCGAAGCCCTCGTCGCGGCCACGGCGGCCACGGCGGTCCCGGTAACGGCCGCGGCGCCCGCGGCGCCCGCCCTCGAAGTCGTCCCCGTCCTCGTCGGCCCGACGGTTGTCGCGGTTGTCGCGCTGCTGGCGGTTGCCGCCGCCCTGGTTGCCGTCGCCGCCGTCGTTGTTCTTGTTGCGGCGGTCGCGCTGGCCGCGCTCACCGCGCTCGCCCCGCTCACCGCGGCCCTGGCGGTCGCCCTTCTGGCCGCGGTCCTGGCGGTCCCCGCGGTCCTGCTGGCGGTCGCCCTTGCCCTGGCGGCCCTCGGCGCTGTCCGCGGCGGCCTCGGCCTTGGCGTCCTCGCGCTGTGCGGTGCGGGTGTCGGCCTTCGCCTCGGTCTTGGCCTCGGCCTTCGCCTCACCGGCGCTGTCGGGGCTGCCCGCGGCGGCGGTGGCGCGGCGCCGGCGGCGCTCGCCGGCCGGCTGCTCGTCGCTCGGCTGGCCCGGGATGTCGATCTGCTGCTGGCCGGCGCCCTTGTCGGCGGCCTTGGCGTCCGCCTTGCCCGCGGCCTTGGCGTCGCCCTCCTCGCCGGTACGGGCCTTGGAGGTGGCCCGGCGCTTGGGCTTGGTCTCGGTCTCTGCGGGCGCGTCGCCCTTGGCGGCGGCGCCGGAACCGGAGCCGGCGGCCTGCTTCTCCTTGATGACCTCGATCAGCTGGCTCTTGCGCATCCGCGCGGTGCCCTTGATACCGAGGCTGGAGGCGACCTGCTGCAGCTCTGCCAGGACCATGCCGTCCAGGCCGGTGCCGGAACGGCGGCGCCGCGCAGGCGCGGCGGGAGCGTCCGTGGCGGGCGCGGTGGCACTGCCATCGGTGCGTACGCCCATCAGATCGGTGGTGTCGCTCACGAAGGGTCCTTCCCTGGAGCGGGCGTCGGCCTGTCTGGCTCGGCGACCGGTTGTGCTGTCCGGCTGCGGTCCCGTACTCGCGGACCTGGCCGGGGCGGTGGTCCCGCCGGAAATGGCGGAGAGATCAGTTCATGGTTCCGGCGCGAAGAGATGTCTGTGACTCATGTCCGTCACGCCGATTCCGGAGCGTGCTCGCTTCTGCTCAGGCAACTGCTCCAAGCAGTTTGGGAGGCTCCCGGAAGAAAGGTGGTCCCGATGGGGGACACGGAGTACCGCGCCGCAGAGGCGTCACGTACTCACTTGAGGTTAACACTACCGGATCCAACAAACATTCCCCCTCTCGAAGACCGGCAATCGTCGATCACCCGGCGAGCGGCAGTACCGAGGTGCCCGCCGCGTCGAGGGCCAGCCGGTTGGCCGCCCACCCCTCGCCCGCGAGGCCGGCGACCTTGTCGGCCGCGTCCTCCTGGACCAGCGCGAGGACCGTGGGGCCCGCGCCGGAGACGACCGCGGGGACGCCGTCCGCCCGCAGCCGGTTCACCAGGGCCACGCTCTCGGGCATCGCGGGAGCACGGTACTCCTGGTGAAGTCGGTCCTCGGTCGCGGCCAGCAGCAGCTCGGGGCGCCTGGTCAGGGCCTCGACGAGCAGTGCGGCGCGGCCGGCGTTGGCCGCCGCGTCCACGTGCGGGACGGTCCGCGGCAGCAGGCCCCGCGCGGTCTCGGTGAGCACCGGCTTGCCCGGTACGAAGACCACCGGAACGATGGAATCGGCGGGATCCATCCTGATCGCGCGCGCCGATCCGGTATCGGTCCAGGCCAGCGTGAAGCCGCCGAGCAGGCAGGCGGCGACGTTGTCCGGGTGGCCCTCGATCTCGGTGGCCAGTTCCAGCAGCGCCGCGTCGTCCAGCTTCTGCTCGGCGCCTATGGTCACCGCGCGGGCGGCCACGATGCCCGCGCAGATCGCGGCGGAGGAGGAACCCAGGCCGCGGCCGTGCGGGATGCGGTTGGCGCAGACGATCTCCAGACCGCGCGGCTGCCCGCCGAGCAGGTCGAAGGCGGCGCGCAGGGACCGTACGAGCAGGTGGCTCTCGTCGCGCGGCAGGGTCTCGGCGCCCTCGCCGGCGATGTCGACGTGCAGGCCGGAATCGGCCACCCGCACCACGACGTCGTCGTACAGGCCCAGGGACAGCCCGAGGGCGTCGAAGCCGGGACCGAGATTGGCGCTGGTCGCGGGGGTGCGCACCCGGACGGCGGCGGCGCGGAACGCTGGACCGGCCATCGCTCGATGACTCTCCTTGATGTGATGCTGCGGCACTGCCCCGGAGCGCCGCGGCACCTGGGTGCCCGGCCGGCTCGTGGGGACCGTTCTGACCTGCCCTGCACACCACTGCGACATGCCGTGGGGAGGGGAGTTGGCTGCCAGCCTATCGAAGGAAGGTTCTGTGGCGACATAGGGCGCACAGGAGGCGCACGATGCGTGTCGCGCGCTGCCCGCGGCCCATGGCCGCCTTTGCAGCCTTTGCAGGGTTTGCTGCGTCCGAGGTTACGGGGTTCCTGCGGGCTCCGTAACCCCTTTTCGCGCGGTGTCGCACGTTCGGGGCGTACCCCCGGCCGCGGGGAACCGCGGCCGGGTGCGTCGCGCCCTCCGGGGGCGGACTACGCCAGGCCGAGTCGCTCGGCCGCGGCGTCCGCGTCGACCGGGACGGTGACCGGCTGCGGGGCGCCCGCGACGGCCCAGTCCGGGTCCTTGAGGCCGTTGCCGGTGACCGTGCAGACGATGCGCTGGCCCGGGTCGACCTTGCCCTCGTCGGCCGCCTTGAGCAGACCGGCCACCGAGGCGGCCGAGGCGGGCTCCACGAAGACGCCCTCCTGGGAGGCCAGCAGCCGGTAGGCGGCCAGGATCTGACGGTCGGTCACCTCGTCGATGGCGCCGCCGGACTCGTCCCGGGCGCGCTCGGCGAACTGCCAGGAGGCGGGGTTGCCGATCCGGATGGCCGTCGCGATCGTGTGCGGATCCTTGACGACTTCGCCACGTACGATCGGCGCGCTGCCGGACGCCTGGAAGCCCCACATCCGCGGGGTGCGCGCGGCGATGCCGTCCGCGGCGTACTCCTGGTAGCCCTTCCAGTACGCGGTGATGTTGCCCGCGTTGCCGACCGGCAGCACATGGATGTCCGGCGCGTCGCCCAGCATGTCGACGATCTCGAAGGCGGCGGTCTTCTGGCCCTCGATCCGTACCGGGTTGACGGAGTTCACAAGTGCGACGGGGTACCGCTCGGAGAGGCCCCGGGCCAGCGTCAGACAGTCGTCGAAATTCCCGTCGACCTGGAGGATCTTGGCGCCGTGCACCAGCGCCTGGCCCATCTTGCCCAGCGCGATCTTGCCCTGCGGCACCAGGACGGCGCACACCATCCCGGCCCGTACGGCGTACGCGGCGGCCGAGGCGGAGGTGTTGCCGGTGGAGGCGCAGATGACGGCCTTCGCACCCTCCTCCTTCGCCCGGGTGATGGCCATCGTCATGCCGCGGTCCTTGAAGGACCCGGTGGGGTTGGCGCCCTCTACCTTGAGATGCACCTCACAGCCCGTGCGCTCGGAGAGCACCTGGGCGGGCACCAGCGGCGTACCGCCCTCACGGAGCGTGACGACCTCGGTCGACGCGCCGACCGGCAGCCGGTCCCGGTACTCCTCGATGATTCCGCGCCACTGACGGCTCGCGGTGGAAATGGCAGACATGGGTTCCTTTACTCCCCTTCGACCCGCATGATGCTGGCGACGCCCCGGACCGTGTCCAGGTCGCGCAGCGCGCCGACGGTCGACGACAGGGCGGCGTCGGCCGCCCGGTGCGTGACGACGACGAGGGACGCCTCTCCCCCGTTGTCGGTCTCTCCGGAGCGGGCGGCACCCCCGTCCTTGCTCTGCTGGCGGACCGTGTCGATGGACACGCCGTGCTCGGCGAAGACCGTGGCGACCTGGGCGAGGACACCGGGCTTGTCGGCCACGTCCAGGCTGATGTGGTAGCGGGTGACCACGTCACCCATGGGGCCGACCGGCAGTTGCGTGTACGCGGACTCGCCCGGCCCGGTGGTCCCGGCCAGCTTGTTGCGGCAGACCGCCACCAGGTCGCCGAGGACCGCGGAGGCGGTCGGCGAGCCGCCCGCGCCGGGGCCGTAGAACATCAGCTGGCCGGCGGCCTCGGACTCGACGAACACCGCGTTGTACGCCTCGCGCACGGAGGCCAGCGGGTGCGTCAGCGGAATCATGGCGGGGTGCACGCGGGCCGTCACGGAGGCACCGTCGGCGGCCCGCTCACAGATCGCGAGCAGCTTGACCGTGCAGCCCATCCGCTTGGCGGAGGCGATGTCGGAGGCGGTGACCTCGGTCAGCCCCTCGCGGTGCACGTCGTCGATGGTCACCCGGGTGTGGAAGGCGATTCCGGCCAGGATGGCGGCCTTGGCGGCAGCGTCGAAGCCCTCGACGTCGGCGGTCGGGTCGGCCTCCGCGTACCCCAGGGCCGTGGCCTCGTCCAGCGCTTCCGAGTAACCCGCCCCGGTGCTGTCCATCTTGTCCAGGATGAAATTGGTCGTCCCGTTGACGATGCCGAGCACCCGGTTGACCTTGTCGCCGGCCAGCGACTCGCGCAGCGGCCGGACCAGCGGGATCGCGCCGGCCACGGCGGCCTCGTAGTACAGGTCGGCGCCGTTGGCCTCGGCGGCGGCGTGCAGCGCGGCACCGTCCGCGGCGACCAGCGCCTTGTTGGCCGAAACCACACTCGCACCGTGCTCGAACGCGGTGGTGATCAGCGTACGGGCGGGCTCGATGCCCCCGATGACCTCGACGACCACGTCGATGTCGTCCCGTTTGACCAGCTCTTTCGCATCCGTGGTGATCAGCTCGGCGGGAATGCCCGCGCGCACCCGGTCCGGGCGGCGCACCGCGATACCGGCCAGCTCGACCGGCGCGCCGATGCGGGCCGTGAGGTCGTCGGCGTGCGTCGTCATGATGCGCGCCACCTCTGAGCCGACCACTCCACAGCCCAGCAGCGCCACCTTCAGCGGACGCGTACGCATCATTCGACCTCTTTCGCTTTCCCTGCTCGGTCTGCACCAGTCTCACGCACCGGACCGGGAATTCCGGCCCCGGTCCGGATGCCGAGACATCTGTTCCACCATTGTCGGTCACCGGACGGGTGGCCCCGCCACCGGGCGCCGGGGCCGCCCACTCACCGGAGCAACGCCCCCGCGCCCTTGTGCCTGTACCCCCGGCTCACCCGACGTCGAGCCGCAGCAGGTCCTCCTCCGTCTCCCGCCGGACGATGACCCGCCCTTCGCCCGCCCGCACCGCGACCACCGGCGGACGCAGCGCGTGGTTGTAGTTGCTCGCCATCGACCGGCAGTACGCGCCGGTCGCGGGCACGGCGAGCAGGTCGCCGGGGGCCACGTCGGCGGGCAGGAACGCGTCCCGTACGACGATGTCGCCGCTCTCGCAGTGCTTGCCGACCACCCGCGAAAGCATCGGCGGCGCGTCCGAGGTACGCGAGGCCAGCGCCACGCTGTACTCGGCGTCGTACAGGGCCGTACGGATGTTGTCGGACATCCCGCCGTCGACGGAGACGTAGGTACGCAGCCCGTCCAGCTCCTTGACGGTGCCCACCTCGTACAGGGTAAAGGCGGTCGGCCCGACGATGGCGCGGCCCGGCTCCACGGACAGGCGCGGCACGCCGAGCCCGGCCGCCGCGCACTCCCGCGTCACGATGTCGCCCAGCGCCTTCGCGATCTCGTGCGGCTCGCGCGGGTCGTCGTCCGAGGTGTACGCGATCCCGAGCCCGCCGCCCAGGTCGATCTCCGGCAGCTCCACACCGTGCTCGTCCCGCACCTCGGTGAGCAGCTGCACCACGCGCCGCGCCGACACCTCGAACCCGGCCATGTCGAAGATCTGCGACCCGATGTGCGAGTGGATACCGGTCAGCTCCAGGCCGTCCAGCTTCAGCACCCGCCGTACGGCCTCCGCGGCCTGCCCGCCGGCCAGCGCGATCCCGAACTTCTGGTCCTCGTGCGCGGTGGCGATGAACTCGTGCGTATGGGCCTCCACGCCCACCGTCACCCGGATCTGCACCCGCTGCCGCTTGCCCAGCCGGTCCGCGACGTGCGCCACCCGCACGATCTCCTGGAACGAATCGAGCACGATCCGCCCGACCCCGGCCTCCACGGCCCGGGTGATCTCCTCGATGCTCTTGTTGTTCCCGTGCAGCGCGATCCGCTCGGCCGGCATCCCCGCCGCGAGCGCGGTGGCCAGCTCGCCACCACTGCACACATCGAGATTCATCCCCTCTTCCGCCAGCCACTTCACCACGGCCCGCGAGAGGAAAGCCTTTCCGGCGTAGAAGACGTCCGCCCCCTCCCCGAACGCCTCCTTCCAGGCCCGGCACCGGCCCCGGAAGTCGTCCTCGTCCAGGAAGTAGGCGGGCGTCCCGAACTCTTCGGCGAGCGCGGTCACGTCCATCCCGCCCATGGTGACCACCCCGTCGGCGGAGCGCTCGACCGTACGGGACCACACCCGCGGGTCGAGGCTGTTCAGGTCGGTGGGCGGAGCGGTGTAGTGCCCCTCGGGCAGGACGTCACCGTGACGGGGTCCTGCGGGGTGTGCGGAGCGGCTCATGGCGTGGAGGTTCCCCTCGGGTACTCGGGTACTCGGGTACGAGTACGGCGTCGCCGCGCGTACGGCGCCGCCGGACGGATCACAGACGTTCGGGCGGGCGTGGACGGCCGGGACGGGCGTGGACAGCCGAGGCGATCGTGGACCGCCGAGACGGTCGCGGACCGCCGGGACGGTCGCGGACCGCCGAGACGGCCTCGGACCGCCGAGACGGTCGCGGACCGCCGGGACAGCCTCGGACAGCGGGGACGGTCTCGGCCGATCGTTTCGTCACAGTCGTTCGGGTCACAGTCGTTCGGGCGTGGAGAGGCCGAGCAGGTGCAGGCCGTTGGCGAGCACCGTTCCGGCGGCTTCGGCGAGGGCCAGCCGGGCACGGTGCACGGCCGAGGGTTTCTCCTCCCCGACGGGCAGCGGCGGACACACGTCATGACATCGCAGCCAGGCGTCGGCGGTCACTTCCAGATGCCGCGCGACCCGATCGGGCGCCCGGTGCCGCGCGGCAGCCTCGACGACGCCGGGATACTCGGCCATCGCAGCCCAGACTTCCCGGACCTCCCGGACTTCCCACCCGCCGCCCTCAGTGGCCCCCACGTCCCCCGGCTCGCTCGCGAACCCCAACTGCCGGGCGTTACGCGTCATCGCACACGTACGCGCATACGCGTACTGCACCCGAAACCGCCCATTACTCTCCCGCTGCACCGGCCGCGCGGGAAGCCGCACCGCATCGTGCTGCGCGGCCCGCAACAGCACCCAGCGGGTTTCGTCGGGGCCCAGGCGGGCGGTGAGGGTGCGCCATTCTCGGGAGGTGGGGGTGGAGACGTCCCCCTCATGCCCTCCATGCTCGTAAAGAACGCCGTGCCCCGCGCGCTCGCGTCGAACGTCGCGCCCCTCAGACTCGCGAAAAACCCCATGCCCCTCAGACTCGTGACGAACCTCCACCGGCCGGGGACGAATCACCTCGACCCGCGCCTTCTCCCCCACCTCAGCGCTGCCCGGGCCCCCCACTCCCCCCGCAGGCAGAATCCGCCCCAAAGCCTCGACCACAACCGCGGCCCGCACGCCCTCCGCAGCCCGCAAACCCACCGACGCGCCCCCAGCCCCCGACACGAACCATTCCCCCTGCGCCCTGCCCTGCACCCTCCCCCGCGCCAACACCCTCCCCACAAGCTCGGCGCGGGCGGTTCGGGTCAACGTCACATTCAAGAATCCAGCGCCGGCGATCTCCACTCCCCCGACCCCGGGCACCTCCACCAGCCGCCGCCGCAGCACCTCCGCCACCTCGCGCGGCGACCGCCCGGCCTCCTTGGCGATCCGCAGCGCGACATTGCACGCGAGGTCGGTCTCGCCGCCTCCGCCTTCCCCCGGCACGGGCGCACGTACGACAACCCGCTCCGGAACCGTTACGGAGAGTTCCCCGTCAGCCACGGCGCCACGTACGGCGCGCTGGACGGCGCGGGAGAGCTCAGCGGGGGTCACACCCCCAGCGTATGGGAGAAACGGTCCCCCACCGCCACCACGTTTCACCCACCGGACGCCCCGGCGGCTCCGCACCCTCCGTCACCACCCGGCCCCCTCAGCCGGTCGGCCGCACCACGGACTCCGAACCCCCGCCGGCATCCGCATCGGTCCCGGCACCGGCACCGGCGTCCGCCTCACCGCCGCTGCCCGCCCCCTCCTCCATATCCGCCGTCCCCTCGCCCCCCTCTTCCCCGCCGCGGCTCATCAGCCGCCGCACCGTACGCACGAGGTCCATGGGCTCGAACGGCTTCGCCAGGAAGGCATCCACCCCCGCCGCCTGCCCGCTCTCCACCTCCGCCTGCGTACAGGCGGAGACGACAGCGAGCGGAATCTCCCGCGTCCGCGGATCGGCCCGCAGCCGCGCCGCCGTCTGCAGCCCGTCGAGCCGGGGCATCACCACATCGAGCGTCACCACATCGGGAGCGACCGTATGCACGATGTCCAGGCACTCGGCACCATCAGCCGCGGTCACGACCTCGAAGCCCTCCAGCTCGAGATTGACCCTGATCAACTGCCGGATGACCTTGTTGTCGTCGACCACAAGGACCCGGCCGGACAAGCCAGGCACACCTTGAGACTAGGCGCGCGCCTCCGGCTGCGTCCGGGTTTTCCCCACTTCCGCCCCCGTGCGAGGGACCTTTCCCCGACCACCCCCACCCCCACTCCCCCATGCGCTACGCCGCCCTCCCCCGACCCGTTCATGAACACCCCTCCGGAGCTGGTAGTGTTCTACCCGTCGCCGCAAGCAGCGGCAGACACGCCCCCGTAGCTCAGGGGATAGAGCAACGGCCTCCGGAGCCGTGTGCGCAGGTTCGAATCCTGCCGGGGGCACTCGCCGGGACACCTGCCAAAGTTGGTATGTGACCAGGGCGGATGCCGACAGAAGAGGGCGGGAGTCAGTTTCACTGACTCCCGCCCTCTCTCATTGCCTCTCGGTGTTCACGCACCATCTGCGATACACGCGCCACGCTCCGGGCCCGCGCCTCCAGCGTCGCTTGCCACCCCATCGCGCTGCCTTGACCGGCCGAGCCCTTCCCCGGCACTTGCTGTATGACAGCCGTACTACGGGACTGTGGAAGGAGGAACGACGGCCCCTGAAACGCGAGGAAAGAAAGCCAAGTCAGCCGCAACCCGTACGAAGCGGGGCGAGGCAAGCGTTGCGCGCGGCAGGACGACCAAGACGCCTTCGGCCGGCAAGGCCGTGAAAGCCGTGAAGTCTGATCAGTACCGTGCCCTACCCCAAAAAGGCAGCTGTTCCCGCTCCACAGAAGTGGCGCAGGCCAGGCTGAGGCCCGACGAAATGGCGGACCTGCGACTGGTTATGCAGTCTCTAGATCTGCCGTCGGTCTCCGATGCGCTTCGAGAGGGACTCCGCTTGCTCTCACGCGAGGCAGCAGAGGTGGCAGCCTCTGAGGAGATTCGATCCTTCTGCCAAGGGGCCCCCGCCCCAGCTCCCGCAGGTGTACTGCCTGCCACAGCAGAGGAGTTGGCGGCAGGAGACGAAATCGAATGGTGAACCCTGGCACTGCATTGCGCGGTGAGGTCTGGGGATGTGTGCCGCCGAGCCCCATCGGCTGGGTGGAGGACCGCATCCGTATGATCCTGGGACTGTCATAAGGCATCCTCAGCGCTGGAAGGGCGGTCCGATTCCTCGGACCGCCCTTCCAGCCTTTGTACCGTCGCTACGCAGAGTCCCCCTCTTCCGTCCGGCGGCCGGACGACGCACGGCGAGGGGGCGGTGGGGGTGTTTTCCCACGTCACGCCTCCTGGCCTCTCCCCCGGTCCGACGTCGGCCACACGTACGGCAGCCCTTCCGGTACGTCGGGGAAGAGGGTGCGGTAGTGCTCCGGAGCCTTGGTGACCAGGGCCGACTGGTGGCTGCGGTGGAAAGCCGGGTCGCCCAGCCAG
Source organism: Streptomyces paromomycinus (assembly GCF_003865155.1). NCBI lineage: Bacteria > Bacillati > Actinomycetota > Actinomycetes > Kitasatosporales > Streptomycetaceae > Streptomyces > Streptomyces paromomycinus. Next base: position 3,320,010 of record NZ_BHZD01000001.1, read on the forward strand.
TTCGGGAGGTCGCCGGAGGCGGAGAGTTCGGGGTAGGTGCGTACAGGGGTGCGGGGGTGGTGGGTGGTGAAGTCTTGGGTGAGGGTGGTGGCGCAGGTGTCCTGGCGGCCGGTGGCGGTCCATTCGCGGCACATTTCGAGGCCGTACCGGACGAGTGCTTCCTCGTAGCCCTGCCACATGCGGACGGCCGGGTGGTGCCGCCAGCCGTAGCCGGGGACGGTGAGGCCGCGCAGGACCTGGAGGGTCTCCACCCGCTGCTTCCCGAGTCGGCGCGCGTCGAGGACGGCGGCGGAGGCGGCGAAGTCGGGGTACGGGAGGAAGGTCTGCACGGTACAGGTGTAGCCCCTGCGCGCCTCCCGCGCAGGGGCGGTTGCTTCGGATGGCCCAGTGGCGGGGCGCCGGATGGCCGGGGGGGCGGAGCGCCGGATGGCCGGGGGGGCGGAGCGCCGGATGGCCGGGGGGCGGGGCGCCGGGTGGCCCAGTGGCGCGACGCCCCGTGGTCCGGTGGCGCGGCGCCCCGCACGGGTTACGGCAGCAGGTCGGACAGTGGTGCGTCGGGAGTGGCGACGGCCGCGGTCAGCAGGGTGATGAGGGACGCCGCCATCCCCTCCACCGTCGCCCGCTCGAACAGGTCGGTGTTGTACTCCACGAATCCGTCGAGGCCCTCGGGCGTGCCTTGGGGGGCGCGCTGTTCGGTGAGGCCGATGGAGAGGTCGAAGTGGGCGACGTGCAGGTCGACGGGTTCGAGGCGGGCGTGGTTGCCGCCGAGGGTGAAGTGGCGTTCGGGGGCGTTGTCGAGGGTGAGGAGGGTCTGGAAGAGGGGGTGGCGGGCGGTGGAGCGGGCCGGGTTGAGGGCTTCGACGAGTTGTTCGAAGGGGAGGTCCTGGTGGGCCCAGGCGGCGAGGTCGGTGTCGCGGACGCGGGCGAGGAGGTCGCGGAAGGTGGGGTCGCCCGAGGTGTCCGTACGGAGGACGAGGGTGTTGACGAAGAAGCCCACCAGGTCGTCCAGGGCCTGGTCGGTGCGGCCGGCGACGGGGCTGCCGAGGGGGATGTCGGTGCCGGCGCCGAGGTGGGTGAGGAGGGTGGCGAGGCCGGCCTGGACGACCATGTAGAGGCTGGTGCCGGTGTCGCCGGCCAGGGTGTGGAGGCCCTGGTGGAGGTCGGCGGGGAGGTGGATGGGGAACATGTCGCCCTGGTAGGTGGTGACCTCCGGGCGGGCATGGTCGAGAGGCAATCGGATGTCGGCGGGGAGGCCGGCCAGCTCCCGGCGCCAGAAATCGAGCTGGCGGCTGTATGTGCTGTCGGGGTCGGCCGGGTCGCCGAGGAAGTCCTGTTGCCAGAGGGTGTAGTCGGCGTACTGGACGGGGAGCGGGGACCACTGCGGCTCCTCGCCCGCACTGCGCGCGTCGTAGGCGGCGGCGAGGTCGCGGGAGAGCGGGGCCATGGACCAGCCGTCGCCCGCGATGTGGTGCAGGAGCAGGAGGAGGACGTGCTCGTCGGGGCCGGTGGCGAAGAGGGTGGCCCGCAGGGGGTGTTCGGCGGTGATGTCGAAGGAGTGGGTGGCGGCTGCGTGCAGGGCGGGGGCCAGGCCGTCGGGGTCCGTCTCGACGACGGTGAGCAGGTCGCGGCCGGAGTCGGGCGGCAGGATGATCTGCTGGGCGGCGCGGGCGCGGCGGGGGAAGACGGTGCGCAGGCTCTCGTGCCGGGCGACGAGGTCGCCGAGGGCGGCCCTTAGGGCGTCGTGGTCGAGTTTGCCGGAGAAGCGCAGGGCGAGCGGGATGTTGTAGGTGGGGCTGGGGCCTTCGAGGCGGTGCAGGAACCAGAGCCGGCGCTGGGCGTAGGACAGGGGTACGGCTTCGGGGCGTACCGCGGGCCTGACCGGCGGGCGGGCCTGGGCGGTGGCGGAGTCCAGGCGCTGGACGAGGGCGGCGACGGTGGGGGCCTCGAAGAGGGCGCCGATGGGCAGTTCGACGCCGAGGGCGGTGCGGATGCGGCTGATCAGGCGGGTCGCCATCAGGGAGTGGCCGCCGAGGACGAAGAAGCTGTCGTCGATGCCGACGCGGGGGACGCGCAGCACGTCGGCGTACAGCCCGCAGAGGATCTCTTCCTTCGGGGAGCGGGGGCCGCGGCCGCCGAGTTCGGAGCGGGGGTCGGGGGCGGGCAGGGCCTTGCGGTCGACCTTGCCGTTCGGGGTGAGCGGCATGGTGTCGAGCGCCACGACGGCGGACGGCACCATGTAGGCGGGGAGGCGGTCGCGCAGGTGGCGGCGGAGGGCGGTGGCGTCGAAGGCTTCCCGGGAGACGGGGACGAGGTGGGCGACCAGGCGTGCGTCGCCCGGGGTGATCTCGCGCAGGTTGACGGTGGCCTGGGCGACGGCGGGGTGGGAGTCCAGGACGGTCTCGATCTCGCCGAGTTCGATGCGGAAGCCGCGCATCTTGACCTGGGAGTCGGCACGGCCGATGTAGTCGAGGTGGCCGTCGGCGGTCCAGCGGACCAGGTCGCCGGTGCGGTACATGCGGGCGCCGGGGGCGCCGAAGGGGTCGGGGACGAAGCGTTCGGCGGTAAGGGCGGGGCGGTTGAGGTAGCCGCGGGCCGGGCCGGTGCCGCCTACGTACAGTTCGCCGGTCACCGAGGGGGCGACGGGGCGCAGGGCGCTGTCGAGGACGTAGACGCGCATGTTGTCCATGGGGCGTCCGATGGGGACCGTTCCGGCGATCCGCCGGGGTGCGCGCAGCGCGTGGTACGTGGCCGCCATGGTGACCTCGGTGGGCCCGTAGACATTGCAGACGCGGGTGTCGGGGCAGGCGTCGAGGATCTTCTGTACGGCGGACGGGGAGGCGGCCTCGCCGCCCGTCCAGACCTGCCGGACGCCCGCGAGCGCGCCGGGGCACTCCTCGGCGAGCAGGTTGAACAGGGCGGTGGTGAGGAGGACGGCGGTGATGCGGTGGGTGGTGAGCAGGGTGCGGTAGTCGTCGGGGGTGAGGTCGCCGGGCGGGGCCATGACGAGGTGGCCGCCGTTGAGGAGCGGGACCCACAGGTCGAAGGTGGAGGCGTCGAACGCGGTGGAGGCGTGGCCGAGCACGGTGTGCCGGGCGCCGTCGGGGCCGTCCTCGGCCCAGCAGTGGTCGGCGGCCAGGGCCACCACGTCGCCCTGGGTGACGGCGATGCCCTTGGGCGCGCCGGTCGAGCCGGAGGTGTACATGACGTACGCGACGGAGTCGGCGTACGCGGCGGGCACGGCGAAGTCGGTGGCGGGGAGGTCCGCCGCCGTCTCCGCGCAGGCGTCGACGGCCAGGGCCGGGACGCCGGGGAGGTAGGCGGCGGCCGGCAGGTCCCGCTGGGTGAGGACGACGACGGCCTCGGTCTCGGCGGCGATCAGCCGCATCCGGGCGGCCGGGTAGCGCTTGTCGAGCGGTACGTACACGCCGCCCGCCTTGAGGACGGCGAGGATGGCGACGACCAGGTCGGCGGAGCGGTCCAGGAGGACGGCGACGCGGCGTTCGGCGCCGACTCCGTACGCGTCGGCCAGGTGCCGGGCGAGGCGGTTGGCGCGGGCGTTCAGCTCGGCGTAGGTGAGGGTGGTGTCCTGGAAGGTGAGGGCGGGCGTGTCCGGTGCTTCGGCCACCCTGGCTTCGAACGCCGCGGCGAGGGAGGTGCGCCGGAGCGGCCGGTCGGTGGCGTTGACCTCGCCGAGCAGCAGGGCCCGTTCGTCGGCGGTCAGGACGTCGAGGTGGGCGAGCGACTGGTCGGGGTCGGCGGTCACCGCGTCGAGCAGGGCGACGAAGCGGGCGGCCAGCGCCTCGACCGTACGCCGGTCGAAGAGGTCGGTGCTGTACTCGATCGCGCCGTCCATGCCGGGCCGTTCGCCGTGCGCGCCGCGCCGTTCGGTCAGGAAGACGGACAGGTCGAAGCGGGCGGCGTCGACGTGGACGGGCTCGGTGCGGGCGGCGTGGCCGCCCAGGGTGAACTGCCCTTCGGGCGCGTTGTCGAGGGTGAGCATGGTCTGGAAGAGGGAGTTGCGGGCCGCCGAGCGCACCGGGTTGAGGGCTTCGACGAGCTGCTCGAACGGGAGGTCCTGGTGGGCCCAGCCGGTGAGGGCGGTGCTCCGGACGCGCTGGAGCAGTTCGCGGAAGGTCGGGTCGCCGGAGGTGTCCGTCCGCAGCACGAGGGTGTTGACGAAGAAGCCGATGTGGTCGTCCAGCGCCTGGTCGGTGCGGCCCGCGACGGGGCTGCCGAGCGGGATGTCGGTGCCGGCGCCGAGGCGGGTGAACAGGGTGGCCAGGCCCGCCTGAAGGACCATGTAGAGGCTGGTGCCGGTCTCGCCCGCGAGGGCGTGCAGGCGCTGGTGCAGCCGCGCCTGGATCTCCCAGGTGATCGAGTCGCCGCGGAAGGAGGCGCGCTGCGGCCGCGGGCGGTCGAAGGGCAGGGCGATCTCCTCGGGGAGGCCCTTCAGCTGCTCGCGCCAGTAGGCGATCTGGCGTCCGTAGACGCTGTCGGGGTCTTCGGGGTCGCCGAGGAAGTCCCGCTGCCACAGGGTGTAGTCGGCGTACTGGACGGGCAGCGGCGTCCACTGCGGGGCCCGTCCGGCGCGGCGCGCGTCGTACGCGGTCGCCACGTCGCGGGAGAGCGGCGCCATCGACCAGCCGTCCCCGGCGACGTGGTGGAGCAGCAGGAGCAGGACGTTCTCGTCCGGGCCGACGCGGAAGAGCTGCACGTGCAGCGGCAGGTCGGCGGTCAGGTCGAAGCGGTGCCGGGCGCCTTCCTTGAGGAGCGCGCGGAACGCCTCCGGGTCGCCGGGGACGTCCTCGGTGACGGTGAGGATGTCGAAGGCGTCCGGGTCGGTGGCCGGGTCGAGGACGACCTGCTGCGGGGTGCCGCCGGTCTCGCAAAAGACGGTGCGCAGGCTCTCGTGCCGGGCGAGCAGGTCGCCGAGGGCGGCGCGCAGCGCGTCCTCGTCCACCGGGCCGTCGATGCGCAGCATGAGGGGGATGTTGTAGGTGGGGCTGGGGCCTTCGAGGCGGTACTGGAACCACAGGCGGCGCTGGGCGTACGACAGCGGCAGCACCTCGGGGCGCGGCACGGTCCGCAGGGCGCCCCGGGTGCGCGCGGTGGACAGGCCGAGGCGTTCGACCAGGGCTTCGACGGTGGGGGCCTCGAAGAGGGCGGCAATGGGCAGTTCCACGCCGAGGACCGCGCGGACGCGGCTGACCAGGCGGGTGGCGAGCAGGGAGTGGCCGCCGAGGGCGAAGAAGTCGTCGTCGATGCCGACGTCCGGGACGCCGAGGAGGTCGGCGTACAGCTCGCACAGGATCTCCTCCTGCGGCGAGCGCGGGGCCCGGGCGCCCGCGTCGGCTCCGGTGCGGGCCGGGTCGGGGGCGGGCAGGGCCCTGCGGTCCACCTTGCCGTTCGGGGTCAGCGGCAGCGCGTCGAGGACCGTGATCACGGACGGCACCAGGTATGCGGGCAGCCGGGCGAGCAGGTCGCGGCGGAGGTCGGCGGCGAGGGTCTGCCGGGCGGCGTCCTCGGCGGGCACGACGTAGCCGGTCAGGCGGAGGTCGCCGGTGCGGTCGGCGCGCGCCGCCACGGCGGCCTGGCGTACGGCCGGGTGGGCGCCGAGCGCCTGCTCGACCTCGCCCGGTTCGATGCGGTGGCCGCGTACCTTGACCTGGTCGTCGACGCGGCCGACGAACTCCAGCTCGCCGTCGGTCCGGCGCCGTACGAGGTCGCCGGTGCGGTACATCCGGGCGCCCGCCGGGCCGAACGGGCAGGCCACAAAGCGTTCGGCGGTCAGCGACGGGCGGCCGAGGTAGCCACGGGCCAGGCCCGAGCCCGCGAGGTAGAGCTCTCCCGCACCGCCGTCCGGCACCGGCCGCAGCAGCGCGTCGAGCACGAACAGCCGTACGTCGCCGATCGGCGCGCCCAGCGCGGGCAGCGTCCGGCCGGACAGCGGTTCGCCGACGGTGGCGCACACGGTGGCTTCGGTCGGGCCGTACGCGTTGACCATGCGGCGGCCGGGCGACCAGCGTTCCACCAGGTCGGCGGGGCAGGCCTCGCCCGCCACGACCAGCGAGACGACGCCGGGCAGCGTCTCCTTCGGCGGCAGGGCGGCCAGGACCGACGGCGGCAGGGTGGCGTGGGTGACGCGCCGCTCGGCGAGCAGGTCCTCCAGTCCGGCGCCCGGCAGCAGCCGCTCCCCCGGCGCCATGACCAGGGCGGCGCCCGCCAGCCAGGTCACGCACATCTCGGAGACCGACGCGTCGAAGCTGGGTGAGGCGAACTGGAGCACCCGGCTCTCCCCCGTCACCGCGAACCGCTCGGCCTGCGCGGCGGCCAGCGCGGCGAGACCGGTGTGGGAGACCACGACGCCCTTCGGCGTGCCCGTCGAGCCGGAGGTGTGGATCACGTACGCCGGGTGGGCCGGGCGCAGGCCGGTCACGGGGTCGGTGTCCGGATACGCCGACAGGTCCGACAGGTCCCGGCGCAGCGCCGCGGCGTCCAGGACGAGGGCGGGCGCGGTGTCGGCCAGGACGAAGGCGCGCCGTTCGGCGGGGTAGTCCGGGTCGACGGGTACGTAGGCGCCGCCCGCCTTCAGGACGGCGAGCAGCGCGACGGCCAGCTCGGCCGAGCGCGGCAGCACCACGGCCACCAGCGCCTCCGGGCCCACGCCCTGGCCGGTCAGCCAGTGCGCGAGGCGGTTGGCGCGGGCGTTCAGCTCGCGGTAGGTGAGGGAGATGTCCTCGAAGACCAGGGCCGTGGCGTCCGGCGTACGGGCCGCCTGCTCGGCGAACAGTCCGGGCAGGGTGCTGTGCCGCACCGCCGGCCGGGCGGCCGACGCGTGCCGCCGCAGCCGCTCGTGCTCCTCGGTGGTCAGGACGTCGAGGTGGGCGAGCGGTACGTCCGGGGTGGCGACGGCCGTCTCCAGGACGCGGACGAGCCGGTCGGCGAGCGCGGCGACCGTGGAGCGGTCGAAGAGGTCGGTGCTGAACTCCACGAAGCCGTCCAGGCCGCGCGGTTCGCCCTGCGGGCCCTGGCGCTCCCACAGGCTGAGGAAGAGGTCGTACTTGGCGGTGCCGGTGCTGACCAGCTCGGTGCGGGTGCGGACGCCGAGCCGGTCGAAGCCGCCCTCGGGGGCGTTCTGCACGGCGGCGACCACCTGGAACAGGGGCTGCCGGCCCGCCGACCGCACCGGGTTGAGGGCTTCCACCAGCTGCTCGAAGGGCAGGTCCTGGTGGGACCAGGCGGCGAGGTCGGTGTCGCGGACGCGGCGCAGCAGGTCGCGGAAGGTCGGGTTGCCGGAGGTGTCCGTCCGCAGCACGAGGGTGTTGACGAAGAAGCCCACCAGGTCGTCCAGGGCCTGGTCGGTGCGGCCCGCGACGGGGCTGCCGAGCGGGATGTCGGTGCCGGCGCCGAGGCGGGTGAGCAGGGCCGCCAGGCCCGCCTGCACGATCATGAACAGGCTGGTGCCGGTGTCGCGTGCCAGGGCGTGCAGGTCCGCGTGCAGGGCGGCGGAGAGTTCCAGGTCCAGCGCGTCGCCCCGGTACGTCGCACGCCGGGGGCGCGGGCGGTCGTACGGGAGCGCGATCTCCTCGGGGAGGCCGGTCAGTTGCCGTGTCCAGTAATCGAGTTCCCGCGCTTGGACACTGGCGGGGTCCTGGGGGTCGCCGAGGAAGTCCCGCTGCCAGAGGGTGTAGTCGGCGTACTGGACCGGCAGCGGGGCCCACTGCGGGGCCCGGCCCTGGCGCCGCGCGTCGTACGCCGCCGCCAGGTCGCGGGAGAGCGGCGCCGACGACCAGCCGTCGCCCGCGATGTGGTGCAGCAGCAGGAGCAGCACGTGCGCGTCGGGCCCGGTCTGGAACAGCGTTGCCCGGAGCGGCAGTTCGGCGGCGATGTCGAAGGTGTGGCGGGTGGCCTCGCGGAGCAGGCGCCGTACGTCGTCGGGGCCGGTCCGCACCACGGAGAGCACGGACGGCAGTCCGGCCAGGTCGTCCGTGCCGAGGACGACCTGGTGCGGGGTGCCGCCGGCCGTCTCGTGGAAGACCGTGCGCAGGCTCTCGTGCCGGGTGAGCAGGTCGCCCAGCGCGGCGCGCAGCGCGTCGTGGTCCAGCGCGCCGGACAGGTGCAGCGCGGTCGGGACGTTGTACGTGGCGCTCGGCCCCTCCAGCCGGTGCAGGAACCACAGGCGGCGCTGGGCGTACGAGAGCGGCAGCACGTCGGGGCGCGGGACCGGCCGCAGGGCCGGGCGGCTCCCGGAGGCGGCGGCGTCGACGTGCCCGGCGAGCGCGGCGACGGTGGGTGCCTCGAACACGGCGGTGATCGGCAGGTCCACGTCCAGGGCGGTGCGGATGCGGCCGATCAGGCGGGTGGCGAGCAGCGAGTGGCCGCCCAGGGTGAAGAAGTTGTCGTCGATGCCGACCTGCGGCAGGCCGAGGATGTCGGCGTACAGCTCGCACAGCACGCCCTCGCGCGGGGTGCGCGGCGCCCGGCCGCCGGTGCCGTCGCCGAGGTGGGCCGGGTCGGGCGCGGGCAGCGCGGCGCGGTCGACCTTGCCGTTGGGCGTCAGGGGCAGGGTGTCCAGCGCGACGAGGGCGGACGGGACGAGGTGGGCGGGCAGCCGGTCGCGCAGGTGCCGGTGGAGGTCGGTGACCAGGGCGGCGGTGGTCAGGGCCGCGCCGGGGTCGGTGGTGTGGCCGGCGAGCGGGCCGGTGAGGTCGCCGGCCGGGCGGCAGAGGCCGACGGGGGCCGCCGAGGCGAGGTCGTCCTGCGGCGCGAAGAGAAGGTCGTAGTGGCCTTCCGGGCTGTCGGGCGCCCAGGTGGCGGCCGCCCACAGGCCGAGGCGGGCGCCCAGTCCGGTGAGCTGCTCGGGTTCGGCTCCGGCGGTGGTGCCGGTGGCGGCCAGCCTGGAGCGCGCCTCGGCCACCGGCAGGCCCGCCGTGACGGCGGCCTCGGCCGCCGCTTCGCCCGCCAGGCGCGGGTTGGGCACCCCGGTCAGGCGCAGCCGCTGTCCGGGCCGGTCGCGCAGGGCCTGTTCGAGGGTGGTCTCGTCGGTGACGTCCCGGCCCCAGACCAGGCTGGGGGCATCAGCGAAGGAGACCGTACGGGCGGGCCGCTTGTGCAGGACGGCGTCGTAGCGGTGGCGGGTCAGCTCGTTGTGGTGGCGGGTGCCCTTGAGCTGGAGGGCGGTGTCCGTCACGTCCGGCAGTTCGGCGGGCAGCGCGGCGAAGAAGTCCGGGTCGACCAGGAGTTCCTTCTCCAGGCGGACGCTCTGGTCGATCACTGCGCCGAGGGCGTCCGGCTCGGTGTCCGCTGCGGCGCGGTGCAGTTCGACGGCCGTACGGAAGAGCCGGAGCAGGCGCCGGTTGCGGAGGTCGCCGACGAAGACCCGGCCGCCGGGGGCCAGCAGGTCCACGGCGTTGCGCAGGACGCGCAGGAAGTAGGCGGCGTTGGGGAAGTACTGGGTGACCGAGTTGATCACGATGGTGTCGAAGTACCCGGTGGGCAGGCCCTCGGTCACATCGGCGGGCCGGCAGCTCAGCTCGACCTTGCCCGCCAGCTCCGGTACGGCGGCGACCTGGCGGCGCAGCCGCTCGACGGCCGGGGCGGAGAAGTCCGCTCCCCAGTACGCCTCGCAGGCGGGCGCCACCTGCGACAGCAGCAGGCCGCTGCCGACGCCCATCTCCAGCACCCGGCGGGGCTTGAGCGCGAGGATGCGCCGGACGGTCTCGGCGCGCCAGTCGCGCATCTCGGCGACGGGGATCGGGGTGCCGTCGTAGCTGCTGTTCCAGCCGCCGAAGTCCTCGCCGAACGGCGGCTCGTCGTCCTGCGCCTTGGCCTCGTCGGCGTAGACCAGGTCGTGCATCTCCTGCCACTCACCGACCTGGTGCGCGTCGGCCCCGGCGTCCGGCGCGGGGCCGTCGGCCGGTACGACGTAGCCGACCAGGCGGACGTCGCCGGGCCGGTCCTCGCGGGCGGTGACCACGGCCTGCCCGACCGCCGGGTGCGCGCCGAGCACCTGCTCGACCTCGCCCGGCTCGACGCGGTGGCCGCGCACCTTGACCTGGTCGTCGGCGCGGCCGACGAACTCCAGCTCGCCGTCGGCCCGGCGGCGCACCACGTCGCCGGTGCGGTACATCCGCGCGCCCGCCGCCCCGAACGGGCAGGCCACGAACCGCTCCGCCGTCAGCCCGGAGCGGCCGAGGTAGCCGCGGGCCAGGCCGGAGCCGGTGACGTACAGCTCGCCGGTGCCGCCGTCCGGCACGGGGCGCAGCGCCGCGTCGAGCACGTACAGGCGCACATCGGCGACCGGTGTGCCGAGGGCGGGCACCACGCGGCCGGACAGCGGCGCGCTCACCGACGCGCACACCGTGGTCTCCGTCGGGCCGTACGCGTTGACCAGGCGCCGCCCGGCCGACCAGCGTTCGGCCACGTCCGGCGGACACGCCTCGCCCGCCACCGCCAGGGCGGTGATCTGCGGGAGGGTGGTGTCCGGCGGGAGGGCGGCCAGGACGGACGGCGGCAGGGTGGCGTGGGTGACGCGCTGTTCGGCGACCAGTCCGGCGAGGCCCGCGCCGGGCAGCAGACGGGCGGCGGGCGCCATGACGAGGGCGGCGCCGGTCAGCCAGGCGACGCAGAACTCGGCGACGGACGCGTCGAAGCTGGGTGAGGCGAACTGGAGCACCCGGCTCTCCCCCGTCACCGCGAACCGCTCGGCCTGCGCGGCCGCCAGCCCGGCGAGGCCCGCGTGCGGGACGACGACGCCCTTCGGCGTGCCCGTCGAGCCGGAGGTGTAGATGAGGTAGGCGGCGTGGGCGGGGGTAAGGCGCACGCCGGGGTCGGTCGCGGGGTGGCCGGACAGGTCGCGGGGCAGGGCCTCCTCGTCGAGGACGAGGACCGGGGCCGCGTCGTCGAGGATGTAGGCGCGGCGGGCCTGGGGGTACTCCGGGTCGACGGGTACGTACGCGCCGCCCGCCTTAAGGACGGCGAGCAGGGCGACCGCCAGCTCCACCGAACGCGGCAGGACCAGCGCCACACGGGTCTCCGGGCCCACGCCCTGCCCGGTGAGCCAGCGCGCCAGCCGGTTGGCCCGTGCGTCCAGTTCGCGGTACGTCAGGGTGGTGCCCTCGAAGACCAGCGCCGTGGCGTCCGGAGTGCGGGCCGTCTGCCGGGCGAAAAGTTCCGGGAAGGGCTCGGCGGAAACGGAACCCGCCGCCTGCGTCATGTCGTTCACTGGTCCTCCACTCGTCGGCCGGCGCCTGGAGCGGGCCGTTCAAAAGGTGCGAAAGCGCTGATGGGGGTGGCTTGCCCGGTCCGTGGCCGCACTGGAAGGGTGATCTCCGTGACGGGGACGGGCGGACAGCCGACGGCAGTGGTGGCGGGGACGGACGAGGTGCTCGGGCCGGTCCCGGCGTACGAGCGGCTGCTCACCGGCGTGGAGCGGCGGCGCGCGGACGCGTTCCTGACCCCGGCTCTGCGGGCCGACTTCGTCGCCGCGCATGTCCTCGTCCGGCTCTGCGCCGCCCGGCTGCTGGACCGGCCGGCGGGCTCCCTCGTACTGGAGCAGCGGTGTCCCGGCTGCGGCTCCGGCGAGCACGGCAGGCCGGGTCTCGCCGGGCTGCCGCAGGTGTACGTGAGCCTGTCGCACACGACGGGCGTGGTGGCCGCCGTGGCGGGCCACGAGCCGGTCGGCGTGGACGTGGAGCGGCGGACGCTGCCGGACAGCGTGCGCGGCGCGGCGGGCCGGGTGCTGAGCGCGGCCGAGCGGGCGGCGATGCGCGAACACGCCGACCCGGACGCGTACTTCCTGCGCCAGTGGGTGCGCAAGGAGTGCTTCGTGAAGCTGGGCAGGACGACACTGGGCGGGCTGGCCGCGCTGGACCTCTCGGGGCTTCCCGACGAAAGCGATGTCCCGTCCCGCCACGGCGACCTGTACGTGCTCGACCACACGGACGCGCGCCGGGACGCCGTGGCGGCCGTGGTGAGCACGGCGCGCCCCCGCATCGGGGCGGCCGTCCCGCACACCGGCCCGAAGCACCCCGCCGGCCCGGAACACCCCGCTGGCCCCGAATGCCCCGCTGGCCCCGAACACCCCGCTGACCTGCAACGTCGCAGCACCTGACCGCCGCCCTTCACGCCAGCAGCTCGGCGAGCCGCTGCCGGTTGAGCTTGCCGTTGTCGTTGTGCGGCAGCTCCTCCAGGCGCCGGATGCGGCGCGGCACCATGTGCAGCGGCACGTGCTGCCGCAGCCAGTGGCTGAACTCGTGCGCCCGCATCTCCTTGCCCAGGTAGGCCGCCAGCAGGCGCACCTCGTCCTTGACCGTGACGGCCACCACGGCGGCCTCGGTCACCTCGGGGTGGCGCCGCATCGCGGCCTCCACCTCGCCCAGCTCCACCCGGTGCCCCATGATCTTGACCTGGTTGTCCAGCCGGCCCCGGTGCACCAGCAGGCCGTCCTCGCGGCGCACCCGGTCGCCGGTGCGGTACCAGTGCTCGCGGGTGAGCGGGCCGGTGCCGTCGTACGGGACGGCGGGCGTGCCGGGCTCGTAGCGGACGAAGCGGCCGGCGTTGTCGGCCGGGTCCAGGTAGCCGTCGAAGCGCTGGGCGCCGCGCACGCACAGCTCGCCGTCGTCGCAGGGCTGCCCCGCCTCGTCCAGGAGGACCGCCTCCATGTGCGGGTACGGCCGGCCGACAGGCACCGTGCCGTTGGCGCTGCCCGCCGCGGCGGCTCCGCCGTCGGCGAGTTCGTGGTCGGTGCAGGTGATGGTCAGTTCGGTCGGCCCGTACAGGTTGTGGATACGGCTGCCGGGCGCGACCTCGTGCCAGCGCGCGGTCAGCTGCGCGGTGACCGGCTCCGCGCTGAAGCAGCTGTGGCGCAGCGTGGTGACGCGGCCAGGCGGCAGATTGCCGTACCGCTCGGCGGTGGTGACCAGCGACGGTACGGAGAACCAGTGGGTGAGGCGGCGGCGTACCACGTAGTCCACGGGCCGGTACAGCTCGTCCTTGTCCGGGACGACGACGGTGGCGCCGGAGCCCCACGCGACGAACAGGTCGTACACGGACGGGTCGAAGGTCAGGCCGAAGGTCTGCGACATGCGGCAGCCGGGGCCCGCCTCGTAGCGGGCGATGTTGTACGCCACGTACGGGGAGACGTTGCGGTGGCGGACCGGCACGCCCTTGGGGCGGCCGGTGGAGCCGGAGGTGAACAGCAGGTACGCCTCGGCCTCCGGGTCGCCGGGGTGGGCGGGCAGGGGGTCGGCGGGCTGCTCCGGGAGGTGGTCGGCGTCGTCCGGTACGACGGTCACCGGCAGCCGGAAGTCCGCGGGGAGCCCGGCGAACGTGTCGCGGTGCTCCTTGCCGACGAGGACGGCGCCGACCCCGGCACGGCGCGCGATGCCGACGTTGCGGGGCAGCGGGTGGTCGGCGTTGAGGGGCACGGCGGAGGAACCGAGGCGCTGCACGGCCAGGTACGCCACGTACGCGGCCACCGTCCGGGTGGCGACCAGCGCGATCCGGGCCGGCGGGCGGACCGGGCCGTCGGCCGCGGGCTGCTCGTCGAGGATGCGGGCCGCCAGGTCCAGCACCCGGCGGTGCAGTTCGCCGTAGGTCAGGGTCTGCTCGCCCACTTCGAGGGCCGGGGCGTCCGGCCACCGGCGGGCCGAGTCGGCGAACCACTGGTAGAGGGTGCGGTCTTCCAAGGCGGGCTCCTGGCGTACGGGGTCCTCGGCGGGCGGGACGGGGGTGGTGCCGACGGCGGGCGGAAGGTTCACGAGGCGGCCTCCGCCGGTGCGTCCGGAGCCCCGGCGCGCCGCTCCTGCGCCGTCCCCATGCGGACGACCGGCCGGGCGACCAGCGCGAACAGCAGCAGCACCACGGCTCCGGCGGCCGTGTACGGGACGTTGACCTCGACCGCCTTGGCGAGCGCGCCGCCCGCCAGCGCGCCCAGCGGGATGGTGCCGGTGCCCACCAGCCGGTAGACGCCGTTGAGCCGGCCGAGCTGGTCGGGCGGGGTGGTGGCCTGGCGGAAGGAGACGGTCAGTGCCTGGTAGACGGCGGCGCCGAGCGCCATCAGGGCGAAGCCCGCGGCCGCGACGACCGCGTGGTGCACCAGGCCCGTCAGCACCATCGCGACGCCCATCAGGACCATGCCGCCGAGCGCCGCCGGGAAGGTGCCGAACCGGTCGGCCAGCCGCGCGTTGAGCAGTCCGCCGGCGATGCCGCCGAGCGCGCCGACGGCCAGGAACACGCCGAAGGCGGCTTCCGGGAGGCCGAGCCAGCGCACGACGTAGAGGACTTCGAGGGTGCCGGTGACGGCCATGCAGAAGTTCAGCGCGCCGAGCATGCCCGCCAGAGTGGCCAGCAGCCGGTCGGTGCGCAGCAGGCGGACGCCGTCCAGGATCATGGTGCGCCAGCGCGGCCCGGCACCCGGCCCGGCGGGCCCGGCGGACGGGCCGGGCGAGCGCGGCAGGGTGACCAGCAGGGCCACGCCGAACAGGAACGACACCCCGTCGATCAGGAACGGCAGGCCCGCCCCGGCGACGAAGGCCAGGCTGCCGAGCGGCTGCCCGGCGGAGTCGCGGAAGATCAGCTGGGCCACGTGCAGCCGCCCGTTGGCGGCGGCCAGCCGGGAGGTGTCCACCACCATCGGCAGGTACGACTGGGACGCCACGATGTGCACCGTCTCGCCCAGCCCGAGCACCGCCGCCACCGCGCAGACCACCGGCAGGCTCACCACACCGGTAACCACCGTCAGCGTGAGGACCAGGACCGCGGCCGCGCGCATCAGGTCGACGCCGATGAGCAGCGCGCGCCGGTCGGCCAGGTCCGCCCAGACGCCGGCCAGCGGCGACAGCAGCAGCGGCAGCCAGTTGGCGACCGTCACCAGGGAGATCAGCAGCGGGTCGGTGGTGAGCGAGAGGGCGAGCAGCGGCAGGGCGGTCAGCCGTACGCCGTCGCCCAGCGCGGAGACCGCGGTGGACGCCCACAGCCGCCCGAAGGCGCCCTGGCCGGAGCCCGCCGGGCCCGCCGCGGCCCCGCCCGTCATGCCCACGGTGTCCCGGTGCCGTCGCCCGACCACAGGGCGGGGCCGGTCACGGTCAGTGTCGTCGGCGCGGTCTGCCGCTGCGGGACCAGGTGCAGGCGCTGGACGTCCGCCGGGGCTCCGGCAGCCGCCTGCCGCCCGTCCTCCTGGCACGCGCACGGCTTCGAGTCGAAGCCCGCGAACCGGTACGCGACCTCCATGATCCGGTTGCGGTCGGTGCGCCGGAAGTCGGCCTCCAGGTGCACTCCGGCCCGGGTGGCCTGGTCGGCGGTCCAGCGCAGCAGCTGCGTACCGATGCCGAAGTTGACCACCCGGCAGGAGGTGGCGAGCAGCTTCAGGCGCCAGCGGCCCGGCTGCCGCTCCAGCAGGGCCACGCCGACCGCGCCGTGCGAACCGAAGCGGTCCTCGACGGTGGTGATCAGCACCTCGTGGTCCGGGTCGGTGAGCAGGGCGCGCAGGTCGGCGTCGGAGTAGTGCACGCCGGTCGCGTTCATCTGGCTGGTGCGCAGGGTCAGTTCCTCGACGCGTGCGAGGTCGTGCTCGGCTGCGCGGTCGATGCGCATCCGCATGTCCAGGGTGCGCAGGAAGTCCTCGTCCGGGCCGTTGAACTCGCTCTGGGCGGCCTCGCGCCGGAACTTCTCCTGGTACATGGCACGGCGGCGGCGTGCGTCGCTCGTGACGGTGGGCGCGAAGTCCGGCAGGCCCGGCAGTCCGGCCGCATCGGGCGCGTCGTAGCAGCGCACGTCCGGCAGGTGGTAGGCGACCTCGGCGCGTTCGGTGTGCTGGTCGTCGATGAACGCGATGGTGTTCTGCGCGAAGTTCAGCTGCTCGGCGACGGCGCGTACGGCGTCGGACTTGCGGCCCCAGCCGATGTGCGGCAGGACGAAGTAGTCGGCGACGCCGAGGCTTCCCAGCCGGGCCCAGGCGTCGTCGTACTCGTTGCGGCTGGCCACCGACTGGAGGATGCCGCGCTCATCCAGGGCCTTCAGCGTCTCCAGTACGCCGGGCCGCAGGGCGAGTTCGTCGTGCTCCAGCAGGGTGCCCTGCCACAGGGTGTTGTCCAGGTCCCAGACCAGGCACTTCACCGCGGGACGTACGGCTGTCTCCGCCGCGTCCGTGAGGGTGCCGGTCTCCGCCGTCTCGGTGGCCGCCATGCCGGTCATACCTCCCAGAGGGTCACGGCCCAGGCCGCGACGGGACTGTTGTTCAGGACGAGGACGAGGTCACCGGGGGCCAGTTCGCCGCGGGCCAGCAGCCGGTCGAGGTTGAGCACCACGTCCATGGCGCCGGTGTGGCCGTACGCCTGGAGGTTTTCGGTGCACACGGGGTGGACCGGCACGCCGAGCAGGGTCTCGTAGAACTGGAAGGCCGGCGCGGTGACGTTCTGCATGAGCGTGGCGGCGATCCGCTGCCGTTCCACGCCCGCGTCGTCCAGCACCTGCCCGACCAGGCGCTTGAGGTGCTGCTGGCTGTGCAGGGCCAGTTCGAAGCGGTAGCGGTCGGCGGAGCTGACCTCTTCGCGCCACTCGTACCAGGGGGCGTTCTTGTAGTCGACCTGGAGAAGGTCGTGGAAGCGGCCGTCAGTGTGCTGGCGGTGGGCGCGCAGTACGGGACGGCCACCGCGCACCAGGGTCATGGCGAAAGCGCCGTCGCCGACGACGGTGACCGGGTGGCGCACCCGGTCCAGGGCGACCGGGCGGCTGGCGTGCGCGACCATCACGGACTGCCGGGCCGGGTCGGCGACGAGGAGGTCCCTGGCCAGGGCCCAGGCCGCGCTGGAGCCCGTACAGCCCAGGCCGTCCAGGACGAAGGAGAACGCGGAGGTGAGCCCGGCCTCGTGCGCGACGTGGCCGGAGCCGGAGCCGAGCAGCACCTCGGGGGCGCGGGCGCCGACGACCACCAGGACGTCGGGGTCCGGGGCCGCCGGGGCCTGCTCGCGCAGTTCTCGTACGGCCTGGGCGGCGAGCCCCGCGGCCGTCGTCCCCTCGGCGAACCGGCCGACCGTACGGATGCCGCAGTCGCGCGCAAACTCGGCCTCCTCGCGCGGCAGTCCGGCGATCTCGTCCAGCTTCTCGACAGGTACCAGCTCGTCGGGCAGGAGGCAGTGCACCGCCCCCACCCCGACGGCCGTGTCCGCGCTGCTGCCCGTGTCCGTCGTCGTCATCCCCGGCCCGTCCGTACGTGGTCCGCGAGGAGCAGCTGGCTGATCTCCGTGCTGCCCTCGATGATCTCCATGAGCTTGGCGTCGCGGTAGGCCCGCGCCACCGGGTGGCCGTCGCGCGCGCCCCGGGAGGCCAGTACCTGGACGGCCGTGGCGGCGCCCTTGGTGGCTTCCCGGGAGGCGACGTACTTGGCGACGACGGCCTGGGTGCCCAGCTCCGGCCGGTTCTCGTCCCAGCAGGCGCTGGCGTGCTCGCAGCACCGGAGGGCGACCTGCTCGGCGACGGCCAGTTCGGCCAGGTGCCGGGCGACGAGCTGGTGGTCGGCGAGCGGCTTGCCGAACTGTTCCCGGGTGCGGGTGTGCGCCGCCGTGCTGTCCAGGCACGCGCGCAGGATGCCCGCGCAGCCCCAGGCGACCGAGAGCCGCCCGTAGGTGAGCGCGGCGGTGGCGAGCAGGGCGACCGGCAGGCCCGCGCCCGACAGCAGATGACCGGCGGGCACCCGTACGTCGTCCAGGCGCACGTCGGCGTGGCCGGCGGCCCGGCAGCCCATCGGGTCCGGCACGCGCTCGATCCGTACGCCCGGGGCGTCGGCGGGCACCACGACGACGGCGGCCCCGTCCCCGTACGTCCCGAAGACCACCAGCAGACTCGCGTAGGCGGCGCCGGTCACCCAGACCTTCTGACCGGTGACGTGCACGGTGTCGCCGTCCCGGCGGATCTCCGTGCGCATCGCCGACAGGTCGCTGCCCGCGCCGCTCTCGGAGAACGCGACGCCGGCCGTCTCGCCCCCGGTCAGCCGGGGCAGGAACGTGCCGCGCTGGACCGCGGTGCCGAAGCGCTGCACGGTCCACGCGGCCATGCCCTGCGAGGTCATCAGGGACCGCAGGGAGCCGCACAGGGAACCGGCGTGCGCGGTCAGTTCGCCGTTGGCCCGGCTGTCCAGACCCAGGCCGCCGTGTTCCGCGGCGACCTGGGCGCACAGCAGGCCGCGCCGGGACGCCTCCCGTACCGTCTCCCCGGGAATCCGGCCGGCCAGGTCCCACTCCTCGGCGCGGTCACCGACCAGTTCGCCGAGAGCGGTGGCGGCGTCCGCGGTCGCCTGTGCCGTCACTGCCCTGCCGCTCCTTCGCCGCGCAGCCGCTGGACCAGCGCGGTGATGGCCGGGACGGTACGGAAGTTGTCCAGGCTCAGGTCGTCGCCCTCGACGGTGACCTGGAACTCCTGCTCGACGTACTGGAGCAGTTCCAGGGAGAACAGCGAGGAGAACGCCCCGGAGGCGAACAGGTCCTGGTCCACGTCCCAGTCGCCGCCGGTACGGGAGCCGAGGAACGCCACCAGGCGCTGCTGGACGTCCCCGGCGCCGGGTCCGGTCGCCGCGTCGGTCTGGTTGTCGACAGTGGTCATGCGCGCGTTCCTCCGTAGGAGTAGAAGCCGTTGCCGGTCTTGTGGCCGAAGTCGCCGGCCCGCACCTTGTCCAGGAGCAGGTCGCAGGCGAGGTACCCGTCGTCGCCGGTGCGGTCGTGCAGCACCTTGAGGGTGTCGACGATGTTGTCCAGGCCGATCAGGTCCGCGGTGGCCAGCGGCCCCGTACGGTGCCCGAAGCAGCCGGTGAAGACGCGGTCCACGTTCTCGGCGGCGGCGCGGCCCTCGGCGACCAGCCGGGCCGCGTCGTTGATCACCCGCATCAGGATGCGGTTGGAGACGAAGCCGGGGCCGTCGCCGACGACGATCGCCTCCCGGTCCAGGGCGGTCAGCAGCCGGTCCAGCGCCGCCATCGCCGCGTCGCCGGTGCGCGGTCCGCGGATCACCTCCACCGCCCGGATCAGGTAGGGCGGGTTCATGAAGTGGGTGCCGACGACGTCCTCGGGGCGCTGGGTGTAGCCCGCCAGCTCGTCGACGGGCACGGCCGAGGTGTTGGAGGCGATCAGCGTGCCGGGGCGGACCGCGGCCGAGATGGCGCCGAGCGCCTCGACCTTGGCCTCGGTGGTCTCGGTGACCGCCTCGATGACGGCCGCCGCGGTGCCCAGCTGCTCGTAGGAGGTGCTCAGCGTCAGCTCGCCGTCCGGCCCCTTGGGCAGCTTGCCCAGCAGCCGGGCGTGCCGCAGCTGCTGGCGCACGTTGTCGCGGGCCCGCTCCAGCTGTGCCTCGGACACGTCGATCAGCAGGACCGGGAGGCCGCGGCCGACGGCGAGCGTGGCCAGCGCGGTGCCCATGACGCCGGCGCCGACGACGGCCGGCCGGCCGTCGCCCCATCCGTCGTCCGTCGCCGCCCCGTCAGCGGTTTTGTCGGTGGTCCTGTGGGTGCTCACTGAGTCAGGCGCCTTCCGTCACATCGGTCAACAAGTCCGCGAAGGTGGGGTGTCCGGCGAGATGACGCAGAGCCTGCAAGGCCCGTCCGCCGTCCAGCCGGGGGTCCAGGCCGCGCTCGCGCAGCCACTCCCCCCACAGCCGGGCTTCCACGTCCACCCGCGGCGTGTCCAGGTCGTGGGTCTCGTACAGGGCCATGGTCGACAGCACCGGGTCGCCGGTCTCCAGCGCCCGCCGGCCGGCCAGCCGCGCCCACTCCGCGACCGGGACGGGCCGGGTCGGCGCGCCGAGCGCGCCCAGTTCGGCGAAGAGCGCGGCGAAGGTGGTGGCCTCCGCGCCGACCAGGTGGTAGGCGCGGCCCGCCGAGCCGGGCTCCCGGCCGAGCTGGACGACCGCGCGGGCCACCAGGTCGATGGGCGCCACCGGCAGCGGCATGTCGTCCGCCGGGTGGGCGCCGACGGCCAGGCACGCGGCCACCAGCCGCCAGAGCATGTCCAGGTCGTTGCAGGCGCCGGTCGTGGTGTCGCCGCCGATCAGGCCGGGGCGGAAGACCCGTACCCGCATCCCGTCCCGTTCGGCCTTGTCCAGGAGGCGTTCGCTGACCCACTTGGAGATGCCGTAGCCGCCGGCCTCGGGGTCCAGGGGCTGCTCCCGGCGCTCCAGCAGCCGCCCTTCGGAGCCGAGGGCCTGGCCGCAGGCGGCGAGAGTGGAGATGTAGCTGATGTCGGTGATGCCGTGGCGGCGCATCCAGCCGAGGAGGTGGTACGTGGCCAGGGTGTTGGCCGGGCGCAGCACCTCGTACGGCTCGGTGAAGACGACGTGGGCGCCGCAGTGCACGACGTGGCCGGTGCGGCGGGCCAGTTCGCCGTCACGGTAGGTCTCGCACACCTCGGCGACGTCCCGCAGGTCGCCGGGGACGACGTGGACCCGCTCCGGGTCGGGCTCGGGGAGCCGGAAGCGGGCGGCGGCCTCGCGCAGGCGCCGGCGGCCGTGGTCCTCGTCGTCGGCGCGGACCAGGCAGTAGACGCGGCTGTCGCGGTGGCCGGGGTCCTGGAGGAGTTCGTGCAGCAGGAAGGCGCCGACGAAGCCGGTGGCGCCGGTGAGCAGGACGTCCGTGCCGGGCGGGGTGTCGCGCGGGGCGCGGGGCGGGAGTTCCAGGGCGAGGTCGGCGTCGACGAGGGCGGCGTCCCGCGAGGCGCCCGCGGCCTCCGTGGACGCGCCGTCCGTACCGCCGTCGGCGCCTTCCGTCTCCGTACGGTCGGACGCGCCGCGGATCGCCTCGGCGACGCGGGCGACGGTGGCCTGGCTGCCGCCGGTGCGGTGCAGGTTGAGGAGGATGCCGTACCGCTCCTGCACCTCCAGGGTCATCCGCAGGCCGAGCAGGGACGTGCCGCCGAGGGCGCCGAAGGTGTCGTGCGGGCCGATGCCTCCGGTGCCGAACAGCTGCTCCCAGAGGGCGACCAGTTCGCCTTCGAGACCGGCGGGCCGGTCGGCCGGCGCACTCGGGCGGGCGGGTTCCTGGCGAGCGGCGCCCGGCACGTCGAACACCGAGTCGTCCAGCGCCGAGCAGCGCCGCCGGGTGTACGGGTACGTGGGCAGCGTGACGCGGCGGCCGCTGCCGTCGTCGAACGCGCGGGCGTCCACCGGAACGCCGTGCAGCCAGGCGTCCGCGAGCGCGGCGGCGATCCGGTCGCCGGGGTCGGCGCCGTCCGCTGCCGGGATCACGTACCGGCCGGGTCCGCTCTCGCCCTCGCCGACGACGATCAGGTAGGCGTCGGCAGGCAGCGCGTCGGGCACGCCGGTGTGCTGCTCGGTACGGCTGCCCAGGGCCGCCAGCAGCGCGGTGCGTATCGCCTCCGCGTGCTCGCCGTCCGCCGTGACGGCCAGGACGGGGCGGCGCGTCCCGGCGCGGACCGTACGGGCGGCGGGCGGGCGGGGCAGGCGCAGGGCGGCGGCCAGCCGGTCGGGGGCCGCCGTGACGACCCGGCGCTCGGCGAAGACCTGCCGTCCGACGCGCAGGGTGTGGGCGATGTCCCCGGGCGCGGCCCGGTCCTGGTCGATCTCGTCGGCCAGATCGCGGGAGAGGGCGTCCAGTTCGGTACGGGTCCGGGCGGAGAGCTGGAGCCGTACGACGGGCCGGACGGGTGCGGCGGGACGCACCGGCTCCGGCGGCGGGGCGAGGACGACGGAGGCGTTGGCGCCGCCCAGGCCCATCGAGTTCACCAGCACCCGGCGGCCGGCGTCGGTGCACCGTTCCAGCTCGGTGGGGACGCGGAAGGGGCTGTCGGCGAGGACGCCGGGGTCCCGGGCGTGCTCGAACATCGGGTGCGGGACCAGATGGCCGGTGCGGACGACGTGGATCGCCTTGATCAGTCCGGCGATGCCGGCGGCCGACCCGGCGTGCCCGATGTTCGCCTTGACCGTACCGAGCGCGCAGTGGTTGCGGTCGGACGCACGGGCGCCCGCCGCGCGCAGGCCGTCGATCAGGCCGCGCAGTTCGACCTGGTCGCCCAGGGGTGTGCCGGAGCCGTGCGCCTCGGCGTAGCGCAGGTCCGCCGGGTCGGTGCCGGCCACCGTGAGCGCGGCGGCGACGACCGAGGCCAGACCGTCCGGGCTGGGCGCGGTGAAGCCGGGCCGGCGGGCGCCGTCGTTGCCGACCGCGCTGCCGCCGATCACCGCGAGCACCGGGTCGCCGTCGGCGAGCGCGTCGGCCAGGCGGCGCAGGACGACGACGCCGATGCCGGAGCCCGCGCCCGTACCGGTGGAGCGGATGTCGAAGGCGCGGCAGAAGCCGTCCTCGGAGAGCACGCCGCCGGGCTGGTACCGGTAGCCGACGGACGGGTACGACAGTCCGCTGCCGCCCGCCAGGGCGATGTCGCACTCCTCCGACAGCAGGCTGAGGACCGCGTAGTGCACGGCGGTCAGCGAGGAGGAGCAAGCGGTCTGCACGGCCAGGGACGGGCCGCGCAGGCCGAGCTTGTAGGAGACCCGGGGGGCCATGAAGTCGATGCCGCCGCCCAGCTGGGTGGCCAGGTCGTCGAAGGCGGCGGGGCCTTCCGTACGGGCGCGGGCGTACTGGAGCAGCGTGTTGTACGTGCTGTTGCTCGCCCCGGCGAACACGCCGACCTGCGGTCCGTGCTCGCCGTTCGGCAGGTGCCCGGCCCGCTCCAGGCCGTCCCGGCACGCCTCCAGGAAGAGGCGCTGCTGCGGGTCGATCAGCTCGGCCTCGACGGGGGTGAGGCCGAAGAACTCGGCGGCGAACAGCTCCGGGTCCGCGATCCAGCCGGACCGGGTCACGAAGTCCGGCGCGGCGGCCGCCTCCGGGGACACACCGCAGCGGCGCAGATCCTCGGCGGGGATGTCGCGGAGCGAGACCACGCCCTTGTCGAGGTTGCTCCAGAACTCCTCCGGGGTGGCGGCCTCCGGGAACCGGCAGCCGACGCCCACCACCGCTACGGCGGTCTCGCTGTTCATCGCGCGGCGGACCCTTCCGGCTGCTGCGGGCCGCTGTCCGCGCGCCCGCGCCGGGCGCTGCCGAGCAGCCGCCCGCGTCCGGCGGCGGCTGCTGCCGGGGCCGGTGCCTCGGGCTCGTACGACGGGTCCAGCAGCCGGGCCTGGGCGCGCACCGTGTCGTGCCGGAACAGCTCGGCGACCTCCAGCTCGCGGCCGGTCCGGTCGGACAGCTCGTCGCTGAGCATCACCAGCAGCATCGAGTTGCCGCCCGCTTCGAAGAAGCCGGTGTCCAGGGGCACCTCGTCGGTGCCCAGGACGTCCTGCCACGCCTGGCGGACGAGCTGGAGCGGATCCGCGTCCGCGGGTATGGACGCGGTGTCTTCGGGGTCTGCGGGATTCGCCACGGGGGCCTCCGGGAGGGTTTCGGTGTCAGACACGCCGCGCGGCCGCGGTGTCGAAGAAGTCGCGGGACCGGGCCATCGCCCGGCCGACCTTGTCGTAGGCGTTCTCCGGGTCGGCGAACGGGCCGACCTCGACGCCGATCCAGGCGGCGTCGACGGCGAGCAGCTGGTCGGTGAAGGCGGCCATGTCCGCGACGCCCTCGCCCGGCACCAGGTGCTCGTGGTACGTGCCGTTGGAGTCGGAGTAGTCGACGCTGTTGACCCGGCCGGGCAGCCGGCCCACCTCGGAGGCGGCCACCCCCGCGACGACGAGGTGGGAGACGTCGACGTTGGCCTGGAGGGCCGGGGAGGCGACGTCGTCCAGCAGCCTCACGAGGTCGTCGACGTCGGTGACCAGGGAGGTCTCCATCGGCTCGGGCTTGACGCTGAGCGCGATGCCACGCGACTCGGCGTAGTCGGCGAG
This sequence comes from Streptomyces paromomycinus, assembly GCF_003865155.1. NCBI lineage: Bacteria > Bacillati > Actinomycetota > Actinomycetes > Kitasatosporales > Streptomycetaceae > Streptomyces > Streptomyces paromomycinus. The sequence continues at coordinate 3,343,827 of NZ_BHZD01000001.1, forward strand.
CCGCCGGACCGAGGCGGCGAGCAGCTGCCACTGCGCCTCCTCGGGCCACATGCCGCGCCAGAACCAGTCGCCGAGGAGCAGTTTCATGACCCCGCCGCCCAGTTCCCTGGTGAGGTCGACATGGGCTTCGGCGCGCTTGAGGTGGAATTCCCGCACGACGTCGCGGAAATCACTGAGTCCGAATGCGTGACAGGCCGTCAGGCTGATGGGCAGGCCCACCGCGTCGGCGTCGTCACGGAATTGCAGCAGCCGTTCCGGCGCGATGTCCATCGCCTCTTCGACGATGCAGATCCATTCGGCGCCCAGTTCGGCGGCGGCCCGCCACGCGTCCTTGCCCTGGTACGGGGAACCGTAGAACGCCTGGTCCACCAGCAGCCCGAGGCTGATTTGACTGGTCATGGATGGTTCCGCTCCTAGTCGGTGCGCGTCCCGCCCGCAGGCCGGGAGAGCTTCGGTCTTCTTCCGCGGAAAAGACCCGGCGCGAAATTCCGTCGTCCGCAAAGGTGGTCGGGCCGTGACGGGCGCAGTGTGCGGGTACGGGGCGGCATTTCCCGCTCGCTGCCGCGCCGCACACCGGTGCGCGTGCCGGCCGCTGCCGTTCCGGGCAGGGCACGGTCCGCTCACGGGAAGGAAGGCTGTCGGTGATCCGGTCGAAAGGCCGGTCCGGGGTCCGCTACGAGGCGGTGGCCGCCGGGCGGCGTGGTGGTGCGGTACGGCGGCCGGCCGCCCACCGGACAGCGCCGTCGAAGCGGGCACCGGTGCCCGGCACCGCGTCCGCTCTCTCGTCGATTGCCATCATTCGCGCCCCCGTCGGCCAACGATCCTGACGACCTTGTTCCGGCCCTGTCGAACACCGGGATGCTAGCACGCGGCGCTGTGCGCACCATATGGCGAAATGTCGCCCCATGACGTCGCGTCCGGTCACGTAGTCGCAGCTCAGAGGGGGTAGTTGGACGAAGCGACCGAAAGCGGGAGCGGGTGGTCCGAACAGGCCGGACGGGCCGGGCGGACGGCGTGGACAGCACGGCGCCGCGCGCCCGGCGGACACGGCGCGGAGGCCGTGCGTCCGTGGACGGAACCGGCGCACCGCACCGGCGACGGCCGCGGGGCGCACGCCGGGTCGCGGCCCACGCGGCCGGTCGGGCCGACGGCAGCGATGCCGCCGCGATGTCGCCGCGATGTCGCCGCGATGTCGTCACAGCGTCGTCGTGGAGCCCGGCTTCCGGTGCGGGGCGCACACCACGGAGGGGACGTCGAGATGTCGTACAGGACATGGGCAGTTGACGGAGAACGAGGCGCCGGAAAAGGTGCGGGAATGCGGCGCGGCGATTACCGCACCGGCCGGTCGGCCATGATGCGGGGAAACAAAGTCGGGCAGCGGAGACCGACGGAGGAGTCCGACGGCGGAGACCGACGGAGCATTCCGACGACGTAGACCGACGGCGGAGTCCGACGACGGAGACCGAAGGCAGAGACCGACGGCAGAGACCGAAGGCGGAGTCCGGCATCGGGGTGTGTGTCCATGAACTCCGGCCACGACCGACCTCCGCCGCCACGTGGCGAGTTGCTACTGTGCGAATGCGGAGCGGCCGCCTGGGCGACTCCGGCCGAGGAGCCTAAGGAGCAGGTGAATCCATGCCCAGCCGCATCATGCTGAGCCCTGCGGACATAGCGACGCTGGATCTGACGGACCCGCGTACCCACGCCGAGTACGACCTGAGCGAGGTCTGGCGCCATCTGCGGCGGACGCAGCCGTTCTACTGGCACCCTTCCGTCGGCGGTGCGCCGGGGTTCTGGGTCGTTTCCCGGCACGCGGACGTCTCCGAAATCTACCGGGACGACAAGCGGTTCACGTCCGAGAAGGGCAATGTCCTCACCACGCTGCTGATGGGCGGGGATTCCGCCGCGGGCATGATGGCCGCGGTGACGGACGGGCCGCGGCACGCCGACATCCGCAAGATCCTGCTCAAGGCGTTCTCGCCACGCGCGCTGGAAGGCGTGGTGGACCACATCCGGCAGTCCACCCGTGAGCTGCTCCGCGACGCGGTGGCCCGCGAGGAGTGCGACTTCGCCCGGGACGTCGCGGCGGACATCCCGCTCACCGCGATCTGCGACCTGATGGGCGTGCCCGAGGCGGACCGCGCGAAGGTGCTGGAACTGACCGCGACGGCACTCGGGAACGACGGCGCCGCCCAGTCGCCCGTCGCGGCCTGGCAGGCGCGCAACGACATCCTGGCGTACTTCGGCACGCTGGCCGAGGAGCGGCGCAGGAACCCGGGCGACGACGCGGTCAGCGTGCTGGCCACCGGCCTCATCGAGGGCCGGCCGCTGACCATGGACGAGATCGTGGTCAACTGCTACAGCCTGATCATCGGCGGTGACGAGACGAGCCGGATGTCGATGACCGGCGGGGTACTCGCCCTCGTCGAACACCCGGCCCAGTGGCGGGCCCTGAAGAGCGGCGAGGCGGACATCGCCACCGCCGTCGACGAGATCCTGCGCTGGACGACGCCCGCGCTGCACTTCGGCCGTACGGCCATGGAGGACGTCCCGGTCGGCGGGCAGGGGCAGGTGATCAGGGCCGGGGACGTCGTCACGCTGTGGAGCGACTCGGCCAACATGGACGAGGAGGTCTTCGACGCCCCGGAGCGGTTCCTGCTCGGCCGCACCCCCAACAAGCACCTGTCCTTCGGGTACGGCCCGCACTTCTGCCTCGGCGCCTACCTCGGCCGGGCGGAGATCGCCGCCATGCTGACCGGCCTGCGCGAGCTCGTCGCCTCGGTGGAACTGCGCGGCGACACCCGCCGCAACTACTCCAACCTCCTGAGCGGCATCACCAGCCTGCCGGTGACCCTGCGGCCGGAGTGAGTGCAGGGGGAGGCGGAGTGAGGGCAGGGCCGCGATGAGTCCGCGGGCGGCGCGAATCCGTAATCTGCGGGTGGCACGCCTCCGTCTTTCCGGAAAGCGGAAAGAAACGATTGCGCTGGCCGACCCCTCGTCCTTTTCGGCCAGGCGCGAGCGCGGGCGGATAATCGATTATTGCAAATAATCGATTATCGAGGCCTTGCGTGCGCCGGGAGGGCGAAATTCCGCCCTCCCGACCCGGACCGGCGCAGCGCATAGCGCCGGTGCAGCGCACAGCGCCGGCGAAACACGTAGAGCCGACGAAACACGTAAAGCGGTTGAAGCGCGTACGACGGGAAAATTCCGGCTCAGCCGTCGACGCGGACCGGCAGCGACTCGATCCCGTACACGATCGACAGCTTGCGGAACGCCAGCTCCTCGGGCCGCACCGCGAGCCGCATGGCGGGGAAGCGCCGCACCAGCGCGGGGTAGGCGGCGCGCAGCTCCATCTTGGCCAGCTCGGCGCCGACGCAGCGGTGGATGCCGTAGCCGAAGGCGAGGTGCGAGGGCACGTTGCGGGACGGGTCGAAGCGCTCCATGTCGGGGCCCAGCTTGCCGTCCCGGTCAGCGCCGCTCAGCGAGCACAGCACCACGTCGCCCTTGGCGATCTGCACACCGGCGATCTCCAGGTCCTCGCGCGCGAACCGGGGGAAGGCCACCTGCACGACCGTGAGGTAGCGCAGCAGCTCTTCCACGTAGCGGTCGGCCGCCTCGTCGCCGTCCTTGAGGGCCGCGAAGTGCGAGTCGTCCTGGAGGAGCACCAGGGCGCCCAGCGCGAGCATGCTCGCGGTCGTCTCGAAGCCGCCGGTCAGCACGCCGTCGGCCAGGCCCGCCAGCTCCTCGTCGCTGACCGAGTCACCGTGCTCCTTGACGATCATGCCGAGCAGGCCGTCGCCCGGATTCTGCCGCTGCTTCTTCACCACCTCACGGAAATACGAGAGTGATTCCGATATGGCGCCGAAGGAGGCGTTGGCGCCGCTGAAAAGGTCGAAGCGGGCGGCGCTCAGCCGCTCGAAGTCCGCGCGGTCCTCGTACGGAACTCCGAGGAGTTCACAAATGACCAGTGAGGGAATGGGCAGGGCGAACATCTCGACCAGGTCGACCGGGTCGCCGGCGGCGCCGGCCTTCTCCATGGCGTCCAGCCGCTCCTCCACGATCTCGTGGATACGGGGCGTGAGCCGGTTGAGGCGGCGCATGGTGAATTCGGGCGTCAGCAGCCGACGCAGCCGGGTGTGCACCGGCGGGTCGGCGAAACCGAGGCCGCCGGGGTTCTGGTCGGTGCTGGCGCCGGCCTGTCCGATGAGGTTGGTGAAGTCGGAGCTGAAGGCGTTGCCCTTGCCCAGGACGGCCTTGACCTCGTCGTAGCCGGTGACCAGCCACACATTGGCGGCGATCGGCACCGGCAGCTTGCTGATGGGCTCCTTCTCCCGCACCGTCGCCAGCTCGCCCACCGGGTCCAGCCCGTCCCGCCGCAGCGGCATCAACACAGACTCGGGCAAGAAAGACATCCGAGACAGGTCGAAGCCCTTCTTCCGTGTCCGTGCCATATACATACGGCCGGCCCAGGCGATGATCCGGGAACGGAGAGTCGTCATGACGCTAATACTGCCTTTCGTCGAGGGGGACGGTCACCCGCCCTCGGCGGGCCCCGGTAAGGGCTGCCGAACGCCGGGACATCCGCTCGGCGTTCGCGGATGTGACGTGCGCCATGGACCGGTCGGCCGCATCCAGCGTGACGAGCTCAGCCTTGTACATATGTGTGCGCGTGGTCTTGAGGGCGAGTTTACAAACTGCCATTGCGCGCAATCACGGAACAACCCCTGTTCGCCCCCTAGGGGCTTCCCCGGAGACGGCCGCGGCGCGACCCGGTCCGCGCGAACCGGCCCTGCTCGCGGGCCAGTAGGCAGCCGCGCCGCGACGCACCGCCGAGGCTGTGGAGCTACCGGGCGTCATGGACGAAAGCCAACCGTACGCGGGGTGCGCGGCCCACCGTTTCCGTCACGGGCGAACGAGGCAACCCACGCACCGTTCCGCGCGTCCGCCCCGCCCGGCCAGGGATACGGCCGGACACCACCGGACCGACCAGGCCCGCCCAGCGCCGTACGGCCGCGGCAACCATGCCCGCCCGGACCCGGCATCGTGCCCGACAGCCCTCGCGGGCCGGCGCGGCGCGTGACCCGTTCACCGGGCGACCGTACCCGCACGCCCCTTGCACCCGGCCGCACACACTGCTCCGGCACACGGCTCCGGCACACGGCCGCACACTGCTCCGACGCACGACTCCGGCGCGCGGCCGTACACGCGGCCCCGGCACACGACCGTACGCGCGGCTCCGACGCACCCGCCTCGCCTCCACCCGCCGACCGCCACCCCCACCCCGCCCCCACCTCATCCCGCCTCACCCCACCCCACCCCGCACACGCTCCCCCACACCCCCACACCCCCACGCCACGCCACACCGCACCACGCCCATCCCACCGAACCCGACATAAAGGACATATGCCCCAACGCTTGCTACGTTGCCTGTCATGACCGCACCCACGGCGGACGCTCCCCCACCGGGCCTGAGGATGCCCGGACGCCGGGGCACCGAACTGGCCCTCCTCGCCGGCGCCGTCCTGATCAGCGTCTGCGGGTACATCGATGTCGGGCTCGCCCGGCAGAACGCCGTCCCGGGCGACGCCGCGAGCTACGGGGCGGGCCTGGCCGCCCTGGCCCTCCTGGGCCACCTCGCCGTCCGGTTCCGCGCCCCCTACGCCGATCCCCTGCTGCTCCCCATCGCCATCCTGCTGAACGGGCTCGGGCTGCTGCTGATCTTCCGCCTCGACCTGGAGACGCCCGCCGACCGGGCGTCGCCCACCCAGCTCGTCTGGTCCGCACTAGGTGTCGGCCTGTTCGCCGCCGTCGTCCTGCTGCTGCGGGACCACCGCACTCTCCAGCGCTACGCCTATGTGTCGGTCGCCGCCGGTCTGGCCCTGATGGTCGTCCCGATCTTCTTCCCGGCCGTGAACGGGGCCAAGATCTGGATCCGGGTGGCGGGCTTCTCCTTCCAGCCCGGCGAGTTCGCGAAGATCCTCATCACCGTCTTCTTCGCCGCGTACCTGGCGGCCAACCGCAACGCCCTCGCCCACACCGGCAAGCGGATGTGGAAGCTCCAGTTCCCCGCCGGCCGGGTGCTCGGCCCGGTCGTCGCCGTCTGGCTGGTCAGCGTCGGCGTCCTGGTCCTCGAACGCGACCTGGGCACCTCGCTGCTCTTCTTCGGCGTCTTCGTCGTCCTGCTGTACGTGGCCACCGGCCGCACCGGCTGGATCGCGGTGGGCCTGCTGCTCGCCGCCGCCGGTGCCGCCGCCGTCGGCGTCCTCGAACCGCATGTGCACAGCCGGGTCGCGGACTGGCTGCACCCGTTCGCGAGCATCTCGACGGGCCGGGGCGCGAGCCAGCTCGCCCAGTCGCTGTTCGCCTTCGCCGCCGGCGGCCTGCTCGGCACCGGCCTGGGCGAGGGCCACTCCGCCCTCATCGGCTTCGCCATGAAGTCCGACTTCATCCTGGCCACCTACGGCGAGGAACTGGGCCTGACCGGCCTCACGGCCCTCTTCCTCCTCTACGCGCTCCTGGTGGCCCGCGGCTTCCGGGCCGGCCTCGCGCTGCGCGACCCGTTCGGCCGGCTGCTGGCCGTGGGCCTCGCCTCCCTCCTGGCCGTCCAGGTCTTCGTCATCGCGGGCGGCGTGATGGGGCTGATCCCGCTGACCGGCATGGCGATGCCGTTCCTCGCCCAGGGCGGCTCGTCCGTCGTCACCAACTGGGTCATCGTCGCGCTGCTCGTCCGGGTCAGCGACAGCGCCCGCCGACCGCTCCCGGGCGCCGCGGAGACCGGGGTGGTCGCGGCGGCGGGCCCCGGCGGCGCCCGGTCCGGCGCCTCCGCCCCGCCGTACGAGGAGGACGACCTCCCGTACAGATACGGATACGGATACGGATACGGAGGCGGAGGCGGTGGGGGCGGAGACAGTGGCAGCCCCGGCGACACCTCTGCCGGCCGCGACACCGCCGACGCCCGCCACGACCGGAGCGCCCCCGACGCCCCCGGCGTCCCCGACGACCACGACGACCACGACGACCAGGGCAGCCGCCGGTGAACCGCTACATCCGCCGCGCCAGCGTCTTCTGCCTGATCCTGCTCGTGGCGCTGCTCCTGAACGCCGTCCGCGTCCAGGTCTTCGAGGCCGGGCGCTACGACGACAACTCCGCCAACCGGCGCGGCGCGCTGGCCCGTTACAGCCAGCCGCGCGGTGACATCCTCGTCGACGGCGAGCCGGTGACCGGCTCGCGCGACAGCGGCGGCACACTGCGGTACGAGCGGACGTACGCCGAGGGGCCGCTCTACGCGCCCGTCACCGGCTACGCCTCCCAGATCTACGGCACCTCGCTGCTGGAGAACGCCGAGGACGACGTGCTGTCCGGCACCGATCCGCAGCTCGCGCCGGTCCCGCTGTGGAACGACATCAGCCGCGCGCAGCAGCCGGGCGGCGACGTGGTCAGCACGGTCGACGCGGCGGTGCAGCAGGCCGCGTTCGAGGGGCTGGGCGGCAAAAAGGGCGCGGTGGCCGCCGTGCAGCCGCGCACCGGCAAGATCCTCGCGCTGGTCAGCACGCCGTCGTACGACCCGAACGAGCTGTCCGGCACCGAGCGGTCCGTGACCGACACCTGGAACCGGCTCAACCGGAGCGGCGGCCACCCGATGATCAACCGAGCCCTGAAGCAGACGTACCCGCCGGGCTCCACCTTCAAGGTCGTCACGGCCGCGGCGGCGCTGGACCACCGGAAGGTCACCGACATCGACGCGGCCACCGACACTCCGAGCCCGTACACCCTTCCGGGGACGTCCACCCGGCTCACCAACGAGGCGGGCGACTGCGCGAACGCGTCGCTGCGGCACGCCTTCGAGGTCTCCTGCAACACCGTCTTCGCCCGCCTGGGCGTGGACGTCGGCCTGGACGGCATGGCGGAGGCCGCGGAGAAGTTCGGCTTCAACGACGCGGACCTGAAGATCCCCTCCACCGCGGCCCGCAGCGTCTTCGACACCGACATGAACGACGCGCAGGTGGCCCTCTCGTCCATCGGCCAGTACGACACCACGGCCACTCCGCTCCAGATGGCGATGGTCGCCGCGGCGGTGGCCGACGACGGCGAGGTCCGGGCCCCCTATCTGGTGGACAAGGTGATCGACGCGCACGGCGACACGGTCTCCGCCACCCGGCCGAAGACCCTGCACCGGGCCATGAGCCGCGGCACCGCGCGGCACCTCCAGGAGATGATGACCGGCGTGGTCACGCGGGGTACCGGCACCGGTGCCGCGATCGACGGCGCCACCGTCGGCGGCAAGACCGGCACCGCCCAGCACGGGGTGGACAACAAGGGCACGCCGTACGCCTGGTTCGTCTCCTGGGCGAAGAAGGACGGCGCGGCCGACCCGGCGGTGGCCGTGGCGGTGGTCGTCGAGGACGCCGCCGCCGACCGCGCGGACATCAGCGGCGGCGGCAGCGCGGCGCCGATCGCCCGCGCGGTGATGCGGGCCGCGCTACGGTGACGTAAGGGGAAATAAACCGCGATGCGCAGGGGGACGCATGGGACAGCCGGGTCGGCTGGGGCAGCCGGGAGACGAACGTACGGGACGGCCGGAACGTACGGGACGACCGGAACGTACGGGACGACCGGGACGTACGGGACGACCGGGCCCCGGACATCAGGCCGGAGACCGGGACCGGGCACTCCTGACCCTCACCGAGGTCGAGGCGCTGGCCCGCCGGGCCCACGAGGGGCAGACGGACAAGGCCGGCCGCCCGTACGCGGAGCATCTCGCGGCGGTCGCCGAAGGTGTACGGGCGCGCGGCGGCAACGCCGAGCAGATCGCCGCGGCCTGGCTGCACGACGCCGTCGAGGACGGCGCGCTCACCCCCGCGTGGCTGGCCGGCGCCGCGCTGACGGCGCGCACCAAGGCGATGGTCCGCGCGGTGACCAAGCGCCCGGGCGAGCCGGTCGAGGCGTACACGGCGCGCATCCTGGCCACCCCGGGCGCGCTGCTGATCAAGGAAGCGGACCTGGCGCACAACGCGGACCCGGTGCGGCTCGCGGTGCTGGACGCGGCGACGCGGGAGCGGCTGACCGTGAAGTACCGCCGGGTCCGGGGCCTGCTGGGGCTGGCCTAGGGCACCGCCGGCGCTCCACGGCCCACACGGTCCACACCCCGGACACCACTCTCACAAAGCTGCCCCATACAGCTAACCTGCCCGCCATGACGACCTCGGAGCCCTCGGACCCCACCGCCCCTCCGACCCCCTCAGTCCCTTCGGCCCCCGGCAGCCGGGTGATCGCGGCCCTCCACGACGCGAGCGTCCGCCGTCTCACCACCGGGCAGGTCATCCTCGACAGCATCGACTGGACCGTACGCACCGGTGAGCACTGGGCCCTGCTGGGCGCCAACGGCGCGGGCAAGACCACCGTCCTGCGGCTGGTCGGCGCGCTGATGTTCCCCACGACCGGCACGGTCGAGGTGCTCGGCCACCGCCTCGGCACCGTCGACGTACGCGAACTGCGCGCCGCGATCGGCCTGGTCTCCAGCGCGCAGAAGGTACCCCAGGACGCCACCGGCCATACAGTCGTCCTCACCGGCGCGACCGGCACCGTGCAGCCGCTCTGGGGAAAGTACGACGACGCCACCCGCGAGCGCGCTCACGAACTGCTGGCCGAGCTGGACTGCAAGGAGCTGGCGGACCGGCCGTACGGTGTGTGTTCCGGCGGCCAGCGGGCCCGTCTCCTCATCGCCCGTGCGCTGATGGCCGAGCCGTCGCTGCTCCTCCTGGACGAGCCGTTCAACGCGCTCGACCTGCCGTCCCGGGAGGATCTGATCGACACCATGCACCGCCTGGCCGAAGGCCGCCCCGGTCTGTCGACGGTCACCGTCACCCATCACCTGGAGGAGCTCTCCCCCGCCATCGGCCACGCGCTGCTGCTGCGCGAAGGCCGCGTGCAGGCGCAGGGCCCGGTGGCGGACGTCCTCACCGGCGAGCGTATGACGGCGTGCTTCGGCCGGCCCGTCGAGGTGACCTGCCACGACGGCCGGTGGCTGGCGCGCTCGGGACGTCGCTGACCGTCCAACTGAGCAGCCTTGACAGCGCGGCGCGGTACGCGGCCGGGCCGCGCTGTCAAGGCGGTACGAGTCCGGGCCGCGCTCTCAGGCCGTGTCCCCGTCCTCCTCCCCCAGCGCGATCGCCTCCGCCACCTCACCGACCCGTGCGCGCTCCTCCTCCGCGAAGCGCTCCGCGTCGAGCTGTTCGGCCAGTTCCTCGTCCTGGGCCATCAGCTGGTCCAGGTTGGAGTTCCCGAGGTCGAAGACGCCCATGTCCACGTAGGCGCGCTGGAGGCGTTCGCCCCACAGGCCGATGTCCTTCACGCACGGGACGATGCGGCTGAAGAGCAGTTTGCGGAACAGGTGGAGGAATTCGGAGTTCTCGGTGATGTCGGCGGCTTCCTGGTGGGGGACGCCGAAGTTCTCCAGGACCTCCAGGCCGCGCAGCCGGTCGCGCATCAGGTAGCAGCCCTCGATGACGAATTCCTCGCGTTCGCGCAGTTCGGCGTCGGAGAGCTGTTTGTAGTAGTCGCGCAGCGCCAGCCGCCCGAAGGCGACGTGCCGGGCCTCGTCCTGCATGACGTAGGTCAGGATCTGCTTGGGCAGCGGCTGGGTGGTGGTGTCGCGGATCATGCCGAAGGCGGCCAGCGCGAGGCCCTCGATCAGTACCTGCATCCCGAGGTAGGGCATGTCCCAGCGGGAGTCCCTGAGGGTGTCGCCCAGGAGCGCCTGGAGGTTGTCGTTGACCGGGTAGAGCATCCCGATCTTGTCCTTGAGGAAGCGGCTGTAGATCTCGGCGTGCCGTGCCTCGTCCATGGTCTGGGTCGCGGAGTAGAACTTCGCGTCGAGGTCGGGGACGGTCTCCACGATCCGCGCGGCGCAGACCATCGCACCCTGCTCGCCGTGCAGGAACTGGCTGAACTGCCAGGCCGCGTAGTGCTGCCGCAGTTCGCCGCGTTCCTTGTCCGACATCCTGTCCCAGTACGGCGTGCCGTACAGGGAAACCGATTCGTCCGGGGTGCCGAGCGGGTCGTACGGGTCCACCTCCTGCGCCCAGTCGATGCGCAGGTTCGCGTCCCACTGCTTGTCCTTGCCCTTCTGGTAGAGGGCCAGCAGCCGCTCCCGGCCGTCGTCGTACTCCCAGCTGAAACGGGCCGGACTGCCCGCCGGCACGGTCCACAGGTACGCGCCCGGGTCCTGCGTGTACAGCTCGCGGCTCGACACTCGCGCCTCCTCGCTTCGCTTCCGACCCCCGTACCGGTGACGGTCGTTGGCAGGCTCACACGGACTTACCGGCGGGTCAACAATTCGCGCGCAGGGGATTGACGGGCTTGCTGACAAGCAGTCTCATAAGACGGTGACCGCGGGTAACCCACGAGCGAGGTAGCCACAGCCATGACAACCGTGACGACAGCGACGACCGTGACGGAGCCGGAAGTCCTCCGGGACGCCCTCGGGCTGCTCAAGGACCGCGAGCAGGTGGCGGAACGACTGCTCGACTCCTCCGCCAAGCACTCCTTCGACCCGGACACCGAACTCGACTGGGACGCGCCCCTGGAAGAGGGCAAGTGGTTCTGGCCGCCGGAGCTGGTGTCCCTCTACGACACCCCGCTGTGGAAGAAGATGTCCGAGGAGCAGCGGATGGAGCTGTCCCGGCACGAGGCCGCCTCCCTGGCCTCGCTGGGCATCTGGTTCGAGATCATCCTGATGCAGCTGCTGGTACGGCACATCTACGACAAGTCCGTCACCAGCGCGCACGTCCGCTACGCCCTGACCGAGATAGCCGACGAGTGCCGGCATTCGAAGATGTTCGCGCGCATGATCCAGAAGGGCGAGGCGCCCGCGTACCCCGTCTCCCGCCTCAACCACAACCTCGCGCGCATCCTCAAGACCGTCTCCACGACGCCCGGTTCGTTCGCCTGCACGCTGCTCGGCGAGGAGATCCTGGACTGGATGCAGCGGCTGACCTTCCCGGACGAGCGGGTCCAGACGATCGTGCGCGGCGTCACCCGCATCCACGTCGTCGAGGAGGCCCGCCACGTCCGGTACGCGCGCGAGGAACTGCGCCGCCAGATGGTCACCGCGCCGCGCTGGGAGCAGGAACTGACCCGCGTCAGCTGCGGCGAGGCGGCCCGCGTCTTCTCCATCGCCTTCGTCAACCCGCAGGTCTACACGAACGTCGGGCTGGACCGGCGGGAGGCGGTCGCGCAGGTGAAGGCCAGCGGTCACCGCCGCGAGGTGATGCAGTCCGGCGCCGGCCGGCTGACGGAGTTCCTCGACGACATCGGCGTCCTGCGCGGCGTGGGCCGCAAGCTCTGGAAGAGCTCGGGGCTGCTGGCGTAACCGCCGGGGTGCGGCGGCAACTCGGGCCGGAACGCCCGGCACCGCTGCCGGCCCGGCCCGGCAGCGCACCGGCACGACCCGGGGCTCGGTGCGCACCGGCACAGCCAGGTCCCGGTGCGCACCGACGCGGTTCCAGGGCGCACCGGCGCGGCGCGGGCCGTGCGCACGAACGCGCCAAGGCCCCCCGCACCCGCCCCGGCGCTTTCCCCGCAGGCCGGTTACGCTGCTGGGATGAACGGCAGCGGCACCGCCCCAGCAGTACCCCGACCCGCCTACCGCAGGCTCAGCGTCGAGCAGCGCCGCTCCCAGCTCCTGACCGCCGCCCTGGGCCTGTTCGCCCAGCGCGCTCCCGAAGACGTGTCGCTGGACGACGTGGCGGCCGCCGCGCAGGTGTCCCGGCCGCTGGTCTACCGCTACTTCCCCGGCGGCAAGCAGCAGTTGTACGAGGCCGCCCTGCGCAGCGCGGCCGACATCCTGGAGGGCTGCTTCGACGAGCCGGAGGACGGTCCGCTGACCCAGCGCCTCGGCCGGGCGCTCGACCGGTACCTGGCGTTCGTCGACGAGCACGACGCGGGGTTCAGCGCCCTCCTCCAGGGCGGCAGCGTCGTCGAGACGGCCCGTACGTCCGCGATCGTCGACGAGGTGCGGCGCACCGCCGCCGAGCAGATCCTGCACCACCTCGGCGCCGCGTCCCCCTCGCCCCGGCTGCGGATGGCGGTCCGTACGTGGATCACGGCCGTCGAGGCCGCCTCCCTGATCTGGCTGGACGAGGACAAGCGGCCGCCGCTGGACGAGCTGCGGGACTGGCTCGTCGACCACTTCGTCGCACTGCTGACCGCGACGGCGGCCACCGACGAGCAGGCCGGGCGGGTGGCGCGGTCGGCGCTGGCGATGGAGACCGCCGAGGGCCCGGTCGGCGAGCTGGCCCGGCGGATCCTGCCGATCGTGGCCGACGCGGCCCATCTCCTCTGAACCGGGGCCGCTCGGGGCCCCTGCGAACCGGGGCCGCTCGGGTCTCCCGTGAACCGGGGCGCCTCGGGCGCGTTTCCGCTCGGGCTGGCCTGACCTGCGCTTTCACCGGGCTGTCCATCGATGTGAGACTGGTGGGGTGAGAAGCGAGAACACCCCGTTCGTCGGCGGCCCGCTGGACGGGCGGGTGCTGCCGGTCCTCGTCGGCGCGACGGGCCAGCCGCCGAAGACGTACGAGATTCCGGTACCGAACGACGACGGCCGCCCGCCGACGGTGCATCTGTACCGGCGCGCGCCGGGCCGGGTGGGGCGGCTGGGCCTGCCCAGGGGCTGGAAGTACGAGTACGACCCGGCGGGCCGGCCACCGGGCGGCCCGAAGTGGCCGTGGACGAAGCGGCGTTGACCGCACGGCGGGCGCGCACCGGCCGTACGGCTCGGTAACCCCGGCCGCCCGTCACCCTACTTGGTCCGGACCATTGACAGTACTGGTCTAGTCCTGTTTGCTGCCTGCCCAGGGGGAGCCGCGCCTGCGCCTCCCTGGCAAGGCCCCACCCCGCAGGGGCGGCCCCTCCACCCCCTTCGGCACCCGCGTACGCCCCTCCGTACCGCCGTCGACAAGGAGCCCCCCATGCGCCGCAGCCGTACCCGCAGTCACAGACCCGGCCTGTCCGGAAGACCACTGGCCTCAACCCTGGCCGCCGCGGCCGCCGGCCTCCTCGGCGCCACGGCCCTGTTCGTCACCCCCGCCCAGGCCGGCCCGCCGCCCGCCGCGGCCGCTCCCGCCGCACCGGCCGCCCGCACCCAGGCCCTCCCCGAGCACGCCCTCGTCGGCTATCTCCACGCGAGCTTCGCCAACGGCTCCGGATACACCCGCCTGGCCGATGTCCCGGACAGCTGGGACGTGATCAACCTCGCCTTCGGCGAGCCGACCTCCGTCACCTCCGGCGACATCCGCTTCGCGCTCTGCCCGAAGTCCGAGTGTCCCGGCGTGGAGACCGAGGCCGAGTTCAAGGCCGCGGTCAAGGCCAAGCAGGCCGCGGGCAAGAAGGTGCAGATCTCGATCGGCGGGCAGAACGGGCAGGTGCAGCTCACCACCACCGCCGCCCGCGACCGGTTCGTCCAGTCGGTCGGCGCGATCATCGACCGCTACGGGCTGGACGGCCTGGACATCGACTTCGAGGGCCACTCCCTCTCACTGGCCACCGGCGACACCGACTTCAAGAACCCGAAGACCCCCGCGATCGTCAACCTGATCTCGGCGGTCAAGACCCTCAAGGCCAAGTACGGCGCCGGGTTCACCCTCACCATGGCGCCGGAGACGTTCTTCGTCCAGCTCGGCTACCAGTTCTACGGTTCGGGGCCCTGGGGCGGCCAGGACCCGCGCGCCGGCGCGTACCTGCCCGTCATCCACGCGCTGCGCGACGACCTGACCCTGCTGCACGTACAGGACTACAACTCCGGCCCGATCATGGGCCTGGACAACCAGTACCACTTCATGGGCAGCGCGGACTTCCACATCGCGATGACCGACATGCTGCTGACCGGCTTCCCGGTCGCCGGCAACCAGAACAACGTCTTCCCGGCGCTCAAGCCGTCCCAGGTGGCCATCGGTCTGCCCGCCTCCCCGTACGCGGGCAACGGGCACACCCCGACCGGCGAGGTCACCAAGGCCCTCAACTGCCTCACCCGGGGCACCGACTGCGGCAGCTACCGGACACACGGCCGCTGGCCCGGCATGCGCGGACTGATGACCTGGTCCGTCAACTGGGACCGGTTCGGCAACTGGGAGTTCCAGAAGAACTTCGACCGTTACTACGGGAGCTGACCACCCCTCAGCAGCACGTCCGGGCCGCCGTCCGGCGCCGGGACACGCCCCCGGCCGCCGATCGGGTGACCGTACCGCTCCGGTGGCCCCATCGCCACGGCGAAGATACGACCACCGTGGCACGATCCGAACGAACCGGGCGGCGGACCGCGGGTCCGCCGGAGCCGCAGCTGTCCGTCGGAGGTGGGTTCGTGTCGCAGGGGTGCACGTCGGGGCAGTGCGCGTCGGGGCGGTTCAGGCCGCTCCGGACCGGGCCGGGGCGGTCGGGGCCGTCCCGGCTCGTACGGTCGGTCTGCGCGACGGCGCTGGTGGGCGCGGTCGCCCTGGCCCTGCCCGCCGCGCCCGTGCACGCCGTACCGGAGCCGGACCCGGCCGCGACCGGAGCGCTGGAGCTGCCGGACGGACCGGACGCACCGGACGGAGTTGCCGGACCGGACGGAGTCGCCGGACCGGACGCACCCGTTGCGCCGAACGGCACCGAAGTAACCGACTCCGACACCGGCACCGCATCCGGCCCCGGCTCCGGCTCCGGCCCCGGCCCCGGCCCCGGCGCCGGCGAGGACCCCTCCCTCCGCCGCCTGCTGACCCGGCTCCAGGACCTCTACCGGCGGACCGAGCAGGCCACCGAGGCGTACAACGCCACCGAGGAGGACCTGAAAGCCCAGCGCAAGGAGTCGCAGGACCTCAACGTCCGGCTGGCCCGCGCCCGTACCCGGCTCGCCGACGGGCAGGCCGACGCGGGGCGGCTCGCCCGCCAGCAGTACCAGGGCGGCGCCGCCGCCGGGCTCTCCACATACCTGCGGATGCTGCTCTCCGCCGACCCGCGGGAGGTACTGGAGGAGGGCCATCTCTTCAAGGAGGCGGCCGGCAGCCAGGCCGCCACCGTCGCCCGGCTCACCGGCAACGAGAAGCGGGCGGACGAGCTGGCGAAGGCGTCACGCGCCGCGCTGGACGAGCAGCAGGTGCTCACCGAGCGGCGCCGGAAGCAGCGGGACGCGGTCGAGGGCCGCCTCAAGGAGGTCGAGGAACTGCTCTCCACGCTCTCCGAGGACCAGCTCGCCGAACTGGGAAGGATGGAGCAGCAGGGTACGGACGAGGCCCAGCGCGGCCTGGTGTCCTCCGGCGAGCTGAGCGGGTCCCGGGCACCGTCGGCGAGCGGCGACCGGGCCGTGCGGTACGGCCTCCGGCAGGTCGGCAAGCCGTACGTCTGGGGAGCGCAGGGGCCCGGTTCCTTCGACTGCTCCGGCCTGACGTCGCAGGCGTGGTCGCACGCCGGGCGGCCCGTCCCGCGCACCAGCCAGGAGCAGTGGCGCCGGCTGCCGCACGTGCCGCTGCGGGCGCTGCGCCCCGGCGACCTGGTGATCTACTTCCCCGGCGCCACGCATGTCGCGATGTACCTGGGCGACGGCATGGTGGTCCAGGCGCCCCGGCCCGGCGCCCGGGTCAAGGTCTCCCCCGTCGCGTCGAACCCCCTGCTGGGCGCCGTCCGCCCGGACCAGGGCGCGCCGTCCCTGCGCGCCTACGTCCCGCCGCCCCTGCCGGACGACGCGACGGCGGGCGCCGACACGGGCTACGGCTCGGCGGCGAGACCGGCCTGACCAGTCGGCACCGGTCGGCACCGGTCGCGCAATGCCTACGCCTTTGCAACCAATCGGTCATCCACAGCGCACCGTGCGCGCACATTCCCGCCGTGAACTGGCCTCATGGCTTCGCATCCCACAGCTCCCCCGGGCGCCGGCCCCGCCGATGCCTCCGCCCCCGTAACCGGCCCCGCACCCGCTCCCACCAGGCCCGGCGCCGCGTTCCTGCGGGCACGGGCACTGCCCCGTACCGTCACCACCCTCGTCACCGGCACCGCCGCAGGCGCCCTGTCCGCCTACATCGCCATCGCCGGCGACGGCGACGGAAGGACCGTCGACGCCGCTTCCCGCCTGGCCTCCGGCTACCTCCCGTACGCGGTGATCGTCTTCGTGCTCGGCGTCACCGCCCCCACCGCCGTGCACGCTGCGAGCCGGGCGACGCTCTCCCAGGTGATCATGGTCCTGGCCTACTACACGTGGAAGCCGATGATCTCCTTCAGCAGAACCCCCACCATGGCCACGCACTACGCCCAGCAGTGGCTCCTCGTGGCCGTCACCGCCGTCCCGCCGGCCGCACTCGCGTCCTACGCGCTCCGCAGAGCGCTCAGAACTCTCGCGTGAGAGCGGCCGGCCTCGTACCCGGCCGCACCCGGACAGCCCGGCGCCGGCCAGGGAACCGTCAGGCCCCCGCCACCGAAGCCAGGTACGCCTCCGTCTTCTCCGGCTCGTAGAAGAAGTTCTCGAAGTCCGCCGGGTCGTTGAACCCGTTCGCGAAGCGGTCGGCCACCGGCTGGAGTTGGCCTGCCGCGCCGATCAGGTTCAGTACGTGCTCGGGCGGCGGGGCGAGCATCGCGTTGGTCCACTTCGTGACGTGCTGGGCGGTCCGCCAGTAGCGGTCGAACGTGGTCTGCATCCACTCCGCGTCGAAGGGGCGGTCACCGTGCTCGATGATCGAGGCCAGGTAGGAAGCGGCGCACTTGGACGCCGAGTTGGAGCCCTGGCCGGTGATCGGGTCGTTGGCGACGACGACGTCCGCGACACCGAGGACCAGGCCGCCGGAGGGGAGCCGGCCGACGGGGTTGCGCACGGTCGGGGCGTACCGCCCGGCCAGGGTGCCGTTGGCGTCGGTCAGCTCGACCTTCGTGGCGCGCGCGTACTCCCAGGGGGTGAAGCGCTCCATGAGCTCCAGGGTCGTCGCCAGGTGCTCGTCGGGGTCCCGCATGCCCGCGAAGGCGTCCAGCGGGCCGCCGGGTATGCCCTCCCAGAAGAGGATGTCGGCACGGCCGGAGTTGGTCAGCGTCGGCATGATGAACAGCTCGCCGACGCCCGGTACGAGGTTGCAGCGCACCGCGTCGAAGTCGGGGTGCTCGGGGCGGGGGGCCAGGCCGTGCACGTACGCGACGGACAGCGCGCGCTGCGGGGCGTCGTACGGCGAACGGGAGGCGTCCCGGCCGAACATCGACACCAGTTCGCCCTTGCCGGCGGAGACCAGCGTCAGGTCGTAGCGGCTCGCGAAGAAGTCGAGGTCGGAGACGGCGGCGCCGTGGATGACCAGCTGTCCGCCGCGCTGCGCGAAGGTCTCCATCCAGCCGGCCATCTTCAGGCGCTGGTCGACGGACTGGGCGTAGCCGTCCAGCTTGCCGACCCAGTCGACGGCGCGCTGGGTGCCGCCGGGCTCCGCGTGGCTCCCGGGCGCCGCCACCGAGACGCCGAGGCCCTCGATGCGCGGGGCCTGGCTCTCCCAGAAGTTCAGCGCCAGGTCCCGCTCGTGCTGGAGGGCGGTGTGGAACATGCACTGCGTGGACATGACCCGGCCGGAGCGGATCTCGTCCGCGGTGCGGTTGGACATGAGGGTGACCTCATAGCCCTGGGCCTGCAGCCCGAGGGCGAGCTGGAGACCGGACTGGCCGGCTCCGACGATGAGTATCTTCCGCATGGTGGTGCTCTCTTCCCAGGTACGGGGGGCGGCGGTACAGGGGTGTGCGCGGGCGGCGCAGGGGCTCGGGGGTTATTCGGGAGTGGCTTCGAGGGCGTGGGCGACGAGCGCGAGCAGCGACTCGACGACCGTGATCCGCCGGCGCGCGTCCATGATCACGACGGGCACGTGCGGCGGTACGGTCAGCGCCTCGCGCACGTCCTCGACGGCGTACGCGGCCGTCCCCTCGAAGTGGTTGACCGCGACGATGTACGGCAGGCCGCAGCTCTCGAAGTAGTCCAGCGCGGGGAAGCAGTCGTCCAGCCGGCGGGTGTCGGCCATCACCACGGCGCCGATCGCGCCGCGTACCAGGTCGTCCCACATGAACCAGAACCGCTGCTGCCCCGGCGTACCGAACAGGTACAGCACCAGGTCGGAGTCGAGGGTGATCCGCCCGAAGTCCATCGCGACCGTGGTGGTGGTCTTGTGCGGGGTGGCGGACAGGTCGTCGGTGCCCTCGCTGGCCTGCGTCATCACCGCCTCGGTCTGCAAGGGAGTGATCTCCGAGACCGAGCCCACGAACGTCGTCTTGCCCACGCCGAAGCCGCCCGCCACCACTATCTTGGTCGCGATGGGGGCGCGGGAACGATCCGTCTGCCAGCTCTGCAGCCCCGCCTCGTCGTCGACGGCGACGGCGGGCGCCCCGGCCCCGGTGGATCCACGCGGCGCTCCGGCCACCCCGGCCGTACCGGCCGTCATCGTGTCAGAGCCTGCGAAGTCCACCCAACACCCTTTCGAGCAGCGCGCGGTCCGGCCGGCCGGTGCCGTGCCCGGTGCCGTAGACGCGGATCTTTCCTTGGTCGGCGAGGTCGCTGAGCAGGACGCGGACCACGCCCAGCGGCATCTTGAGCAGCGCGGAGATCTCCGCCACCGAACGCATCCGGCGGCACAGCTCCACGATCGCCCGCATCTCCGGCATCACCCGGTCGCCCCAGCCGCCGGACGTCAGCTCCCGCCGCTCCTCGGGAGCGTCCAGCGCCGCCACGAACGTCTCCACGAGCAGGACGTGGCCGAAGCGGGTGCGCCCGCCGGTCAGCGAGTACGGGCGCACGCGCGCGGGTTTCTTGTCCCCGCCGCGTACGGGGAGCTGGGGCGGGGTGCTCACTGGGCGCTCTCCATCGACTTGCGCAGCTCGCTGCGGAGTTCGGGGGTCAGGACGTGGCCGGCCCGGCCGACGAACAGCGCCATGTGGTAGGCGATGACGCTCATGTCGCAGTCCGGCGTGGCGTGCACCCCGAGCAGCGAGCCGTCGCTGACCGACATGACGAAGAGGCTGCCCTCCTCCATCGCGACCATGGTCTGCTTGACCGTTCCGCCGTCCATCAGCCGGGCGGCGCCCGTGGTGAGGCTGCCCAGCCCGGAGACGATGGTCGCCAGGTCCGCGCTGGACCCGCGGGGCCCCGCCGGGGCACCCGGCTGCCCGGCCGGGAGGGCCGCGGCGGCCGCTCCCGGGTCGGAGGAGAGCAGCAGCAGCCCGTCGGAGGAGACCACGGCCACCGAGCGGATGCCCGGTACCTCGTCGACCAGGTTGGTCAGCAACCAGTGCAGATTCCGTGCCTCACTGCTCAGTCCGTAAGCAGCCGGCGCTTGCGCCTTCAATCGCGTGCCTCCTCGACAACATGGCTCTGTCCCGGGGCCCCCGCTCCGTCGGTGTCCGTCTGTGGGATGGTCTGCTCCGCTGTACGTTCCGCGATCTCGGCCTCGACGTCGCGCCGGCCGTCCCGCGCCCCCCGCTGGAAGCCGCCGAGCCGGGCCCGCAGCGACTCGGCGGTGGCCGCCGCGTTGCCCGTACGGGGGACGGCGGGCGGCTTCTGCGCCACGATGCGCGGTGTGCGCTTGGGCAGGCCCTGGTCGGTCACCCGGGTCCAACGCGGCGCGTCGGCGCTCTCGTCCCCGGCGGGTGCGGCACCGGGCCCGGCGGGCTCGCCGGTTCCGGTGGCGTACGGGCCGGCCGTGCCGGGACCGCCGGTCGTGGCCGAGGCCGGGGCGGCGGTGCCGGAAGGTGTCGCGCCGGGTGCCTGGGGTGCCGTTTCCGCGGGCCGGTCGTGCTCCGCGGTCTCCTTGGCGTACGGGCCGGGCGACTGCGGGCCGTACGGGCTCGTTCCGGCGGCCGGGGCGTCGCCGGCCACGGGGCCGCCACCACCGTCACCGGACGCGGGGTCTGCGGGCACCCCGGGGCCGGTGGTGGGCACGCCGGTGTCTGCGGGCGCGTCGGGACCGGCCGGCGCACCGGTGCCGGCCGGTGTCTCGGGCGCCGCCGCCTCCACCGCGCGTTCCGCCGCCTCGACCAGGGGGTCGTCCGCGTTCGTACCCGCGTGCGTGTCCGTCTCGGCGGGCGGCCGCCCGGTGTCCATCCCGCCCTGCTCCAGGCGCGGCAGCCGCGTCTGGAGCGTGTTGGAGTTGGCCTCGGCGACCGAGCCGGGCAGGTTCTGGACGGCCTCGCCGGGCAGCGGGGGCGCCACGGAGCCCGGCGCGGGGCGGGTGGGCAGGATGGCGGCGGGCAGCACGACGACGGCCGTGATCCCGCCCTGCTTCTGGTCGCGCAGTTGCACGCGCACACCGTGGCGGGCGGCGAGCCGTACGACGACGTACAGGCCCAGGCCGAGGGTCTCGTCCGCCGTGTCCAGACTGTCGTCGCTCCCGGACCCGTCCGCGAGGCGGTCGTTCAGCTCCGCCAGCCGGTCCGCGGTCATCCCTATGCCCTCGTCCTGCACGGAGAGCATCACCTCGCCGCTCTCCAGCAGCCAGCCAGACAGCTCGACATGGGCGTCCGGCGGGGAGAACGCGGTGGCGTTCTCCAGGAGTTCCGCGACGAGGTGGCTGATGTCGTCGGCGGCGAACCCGGCGACCTGGGCGTGCGGCGGCAGCGACTGGACGCGCACCCGCTCGTACCGCTCGATCTCGCTGATCGAGGCGCGCAGCACGTCCAGCAGCGGCACCGGCCCCGGCTGCCCGGCGCTGTGCTCCGTACCGGCCAGGACCAGCAGGTTCTCGCTGTTGCGCCGCATCCGGGCGGCGAAGTGGTCCAGCTTGAAGAGGGTTTCCAGGCGGTCCGGGTCCTGCTCCTTCTGCTCCAGCGACTCGATGACGGTCAGCTGGCGCTCGACGAGGTTCAGGGTGCGCAGCGCGAGGTTGACGAACCGGCCGTGCACACCGGTGCGCAGGGCCGCCATCCGGGCGGTGAGGTCCGCGACCTCCTGGCGCAGCGACTCCCGCTCCTCCTGGAGCGCCTCGCGCTCGGCGGCCAGCCGCTTGCGCCCGCCGACCAGCCGGGCGCGTTCGCCCTCCAGTTCGGCGGCCCGGCGGGTGGCCTCGCCCACCTGGGCGTGCAGGGCGTTGACGGACCGTACGGCGTCGGCGAACTCGTCGTTGCGGCCCTTGAAGGTGACCGGCGGCTCGCCCGCCGGGTCGGCCGCCACCCGCCCGGCGCCCAGCCGCAGCGCCGCGAGCGGCCGGGTCACCGAGCGCCACGCGGAGATGCTCGCGCCGACCGCCAGCAGCAGGCAGACGCCGACCAGGGCGATACGGATCTCCATCGCCGTCACGTCGTCGTCGCGCAGCGCGCCCAGCCGGTCGATGTCGGCGGTGGCCATCGACGCCTCGACGCCGCGCATCAGGCCGATCCGGGCGGTGAGCGCGGTCTTCACGCGCGCGCTGCTCAGCCGCTGGTCGTCGGCGTCCAGGCGGGGCTGGTCGGTGAGCTGGGCGAGGTAGCTGTCGGCGGTGTTGACGTCGCCGCCGTTGACGGTGCGGTCGTAGGCGTCCCGGGCCTTGGTGCTCGCGGACTGCTTGAAGGCCGACAGCGCGGCCTGTTCCCGTACGTACGCCTGCTGTGCGGCGGCGGTCAGCCGGGCCTGCGGGCCGCCGGCGGCGAGGGCCGGGACGAGCAGGGCGCGGGCCGCGGCGGCCTGGTCGGTGGCGCGGCCGAGCTGCGGCAGGGCCCGTACGTCCGGGGCGACGTCGCTCGCGCGGGCGGGCAGGCCGCGGGCGATGGCGTCGGAGAGCGCGCCGAGCGCCTGGACGGCGGCCGTGTAGGCGTCGAAGGTCTCGGTGACCTGGCCCGGCCCGGAGAGCGCCTTCTGGCGGGTCTGCGGCAGCGCGGCGAGGAGCTTGTCGGCCGCCCGGTACGTCTCGGTGGCACCGGCGGCGCCGTGGGACGCGGCCCGCAGTTCGGTGATCTGCCGGTCCACCCGGGCCCGCTGGGCCTCCGGGAGCCCGGCGCCGCCGTTCTTGGCGGAGCGTCCGCCGGCGACGTACTCGGTCATCGCGTCGCGCTCGTCGGCGAGGGAGTGCGCGAGGGTGACCGCGTGCGCGTTCAGGCCGGCCAGGTCGACGAGCTGCTGGGAGTCGTGGACGTCGTCCAGGGCGGAGACGACGGCGGGCGCGCCGGCCCCGAGGACGGCGAGCGCGGCGACGGCCACGGCGCCGACGAGCCGGTTGCGCACGCGCGCGCGGCGGCCGGCCGGGGCGGGGGCAGGAACAGGGGCAGGGGTCGCCGGGGCCTTCTTCGGGGTGCTCTTGGGGGTGTTCTCGGGCGCGCGCGGGGGGACGGCCGCTCCGGTCACGGCGTCGGCAGCGGGAGGCGTCGTGGCCGCCCCGGCTGGCACACCGGTACCCGGAGACATACCGGTCCCAGAAGGCACGCCGGTCCCGAGAGGCACACCAGTTCCGGAAGGCGCACCGGTGCCCGGAAGCATGCCTGCCTCAGGAGGCACACTGGCTCCCGCAGGCACACCGGTCCCCGGCGGCACGCTCGGACCCGCGCCCGGCGCCGTACCCGAAAACGAACCGGCCGGTGATCCCGGCCCGACCGCGCCGTCCCGAAGCCGCTTCTTCCGCACCGCTGCTCGCATTCCTGTCTCGCCTGCCCACACCGTGTGGTCCCGCGGACCCGGTTCGCTCTCGCTCGCGGCGCGTACCCGTGCGAAGACCGCAGCAATTCACACGTCCGCGAGGGAAGCAGCCCGGCTCTGCGCGTCGCGACGAGTGGCCTGGCGCCTCCCATGATCCGGGCCACGACCATTCCACCGGCATCGCGCAGCGGCCCGGCAACGTACACCCGGCCACTCGAATGAGTGAACATCAATCGGAAGTTGACCATCAACTTCCGATCATGACTGCTCCGGGATGCAACCTCGCGCAACCCCCGAGCGGGTTTGGAGAACCGTGCGGCGCCTGGAAGGATGCCCGCCCGCATCCCGGCAGACCGCGATTTTCAGCCCCACCGCACGCCCCTGACCTGCTGATACGCCCCGGAGCCCGGCGAAGTCCGCACACCGCGGGAAACCGGACGCGCTGCGGCAGACTGGCCGCCATGCGCATCGAACTGGCCACCGAGCCGGGAGACCCCCAACACCCGAACGAGGACTACGCGTCCGTCGCCCTGCCCGCCTCCGGCCAGGGCGGAGTCATGGTCCTGCTGGACGGCGTGACCCCGCCCCCGGACGGGACCGGCTGCCCGCACGGGGTGCCGTGGTACACCGCGCGCCTCGGGGGCGCGATGCTCGAACTGTCCGGTTCATTCCGGGATATGACACTCCCTGAGGTGCTGTCGGCCGCCATCTCCCGGACGGCTGAAGTTCACCGGTCGACCTGTGACCTTTCTCACCCCCGCACACCACAGGCAACCGCGGTGGCCGTCCGGTGGTCGCCGGCCACCGTCGAGTACCTGGTCCTGTCCGATTCCGTCCTGCTCGCCGAGCATCCGGACGGTACGGTACGGCCCATTCTGGACACCCGCCTGGACGAACTGCCGCCCGCCGTACAGGCCCTGCGCGAGACCGTACGGGCCCTGCCGCGCGGCTCCGCCGAACGCGTCGCCGCAGGCCGCGAGTACGGAGCGGCCGTGGAGGCGCTGCGCAACGCCGAGGGCGGGTTCTTCACCGCGGCGGCCGACCCGGCGGTGGCGGCGCGCGCGGTCACCGGTTCCCTCCCACGTACCGAAGTACGGTCGCTGGCCGCGCTCAGTGACGGGGCGTCACGGTGGGTCGAGGTCTTCGGTGAAGGCTCGTGGGCGGACTGCCTCGCGTTGGTGCGCAAGGAGGGGCCGCAGGCGCTGGTCGACAGGGTGCGGGCGCTGGAGGACGCCGATCCGGGCGGCGCCCGTTTCCCGCGCGGCAAGTCCCGCGACGACGCGACGGTGGTGCTGGTCGAGCCGTGATCCGGCCGGGCCCGGCGGCAATTGCCGCCGGGCGGGGCAGCAGCCGCCGCAATTCCGCCCGTAAGGCTGGAAAGGGCCTGTCACGACAGGCACCGCCCGGCCTAGCTTTGACTGTATGACCAGATTCGACATCTGGTCATACAGTCAGGAGGGGCCGTGGAAGCCGACGAACGCGCGGAACGGGGCGAACGCATCCTGGACGCCGCATGCGAGCTGCTGCTCGCCTGGGGCTACCGTCGCGTGACCACCGACGAGATCGCCCGCCGGGCGGACGTCGGCAAAGGCACGGTCTACCTGCACTGGAAGAACAAGGACGCGCTGCTGCTGGCCGTGGTGCTCCGCGCCAAGGCGGCCGCCCACCGCAGGCAGTTGGACCGGATGCGGGCCGACCGCCGCTGCATCCTGCCCAGCCGGGCGCTGCGCGGGTCACTCCTGGACTTCATGGACGACCCGGTGCTGCGCGCCCTCTACCTCGACGACTCCGACATCCTCGGGCGCCTCAACGACATCGCCAAGAAGGAACTCGTGGAACTGGTGGAGGCGAGCCACGAGACGCTGCGCTCGCAGCTGACCACCCTGCGCGCCCACGGCCTGGTGCGCGAAGACCTGAGCGTCGACCAGCAGATGTACGTCTGCATGGCGACGGTCACCGGCTACGTCCAGGCCGAGGTGCTGCTTCCCGACCGCGCTCCGGGCGCCCCGGAGGAGCGGGCCGACCTGCTGTGCCACACGGTCCGCACCGCGCTGGAGCCGCCCGGCGACCCCGACCCGGAGGCCGTCGCCGCGGCGGCCCCCGTCGTCATCACGCGCTATGCGCGTCTGGAGGAGCTGAGCCGGCAGGAAGTACGGCGCCAGCTCCGCCCGTGACCCCCGGTCACGCCTGATCAGGAGGAGAACGCACGATGACCACATCGCCCACCGAGTCCCGGGCGGCCACCCCGCCCGCCTCCACCGCCTCCCCCTCGACCGCGTCCGCCCCGGCCACCACCCCTTCGGCCGCCGCCTCTGCGGACACCACCTCTTCCACCACCGACCGCACCTCGCTCCCCTCCTACGTCGGCCTCCACCCGGGCGAGCCGAACCTGATGGAACCGGAGCTGCTGGACAACCCGTACACCGGCTACGGCACGCTGCGCGAGCAGGCCCCGCTCGTGCGCGCCCGGTTCCTCGACGACTCGCCCATCTGGCTGGTGACCCGCTTCGACGTGGTGCGCGAGGTGATGCGCGACCAGCGCTTCGTCAACAACCCGACCCTGGTGCCCGGTATCGGCGCGGAGCAGGACCCGCGTGCCCGGCTGATCGAGCTGTTCGGCATCCCCGAGCACCTGGCCCCGTACCTCACCGACACCATCCTCACCAGCGATCCGCCGGACCACACCCGGCTGCGCCGCCTGGTCTCCCGTGCCTTCACCGCGCGCCGTATCCAGGACCTGCGGCCGCGCGTCGAGCGGATCACCGACGAGCTGCTGGCGCGGTTGCCGGACCATGCCGAGGACGGCGTCGTCGACCTCGTCGAGCACTTCGCCTACCCGCTGCCCATCACGGTCATCTGCGAGCTGGTCGGCATCGACGAGGAGGACCGGGCGCTGTGGCGGCGGTTCGGTACCGAGCTCGCCTCGCTGAACCCCAAGCGCATCGGCGCCACCATGCCGGAGATGATCGCGCACATCCACGAGGTGATCGACCAGCGGCGCGCGGCCCTGCGGGACGACCTGCTCAGCGGGCTCATCCGGGCGCAGGACGACGACGGCGGCCGGCTGAGCGACGTCGAGATGGTCACCCTGGTCCTGACCCTGGTGCTGGCCGGTCACGAGACCACCGCCCACCTCATCAGCAACGGCACCCTCGCCCTGCTCACCCACCCCGACCAGCGGCGGCTGATCGACGAGGACCCGGCGCTGCTGCCGCGCGCGGTCCATGAGCTGATGCGCTGGTGCGGGCCGATCCAGGCCACCCAGCTGCGGTACGCCATGGAGGACACCGAGGTCGCCGGTGTCCAGGTCCGCCAGGGCGACGCCCTGATGTTCAGCCTCGTCGCGGCCAACCACGACCCGCGCCACTACACCGGACCGGAGCGGCTCGACCTGACGCGGCAGCCGGCCGGCCGCGCCGAGGACCACGTCGGCTTCGGGCACGGCATGCACTACTGCCTGGGTGCCTCACTCGCCCGGCAGGAGGCCGAGGTGGCCTACGGCAAGCTGCTCACCCGCTACCCGGACCTGGCGCTCGCCCTCACCCCGGAACAGCTGGAGGACCAGGAACGCCTGCGGCAGCCCGGCACCTGGCGCCTGCGGCGGCTGCCACTGAGGCTGCACGCGCAGAGCTGACCCGTACGGGGAGACCCGGACGGGGAGACCCTACCGGGGCCCGTACAGGAAGGTCCGTACGAGGAGATCCGTACACAGCCCCGTACGCGATGCCGGCCGTCCGCGGAGGAGGCGGCCGTCACGGACGACCCACCGAGAGCCGGTGCGCACGCCTCGCAGGGGCCGCGCCGGCTCTCAGCCGTTCCCGCCCTTCCCGCTCCGCTCGCCCCTGGCGGCCGCCCCGCACCCCTCTTCCGCGTCCTGCTCCGCGTTCAACCGGTGGAGCAGGCGCGCCAGTTCGGCGACCTCGCGGCGGTCCCAGGAGGCGAGCCGCCGCGCGTACTGGGCACGGCGGCTGTTGCGTACCCGGCCGAACCGGTCGTGCCCCTCGTCGGTGAGGCGCACCAGGACGGCCCGCCCGTCGGCCGGGTCCGGCTCGCGGTCGATCAGCCCGAGGTCCTCCAGGGCACGCAGCTGCCGGCTCATGGTCGCCTTGCCCACGCCGAAGTAACCGGCGAGTTCGGTGGCCCGCTGCTGCCCCGCGTCGGCGAGACGGACGAGCAGGCCGTACGCGGCCGCCTCCAGCTCCGGGTGCACCTCCCGGGCCAGCTCGCCGGAGGTGGCCCGGGCGCGGCGCAGGAAGACCGCCAGCTCCCGCTCCAGGGAGAGGAACACCTGGTCCACACCACCGGGTTCGTCCGTCCCTGCCACGCTGTCGGCTCTGGTGTCGTGCACGTCGGCGCCCTCTCCCGCTTTCCGTACCGTGAAAGTTTCCTGCGGCGGCGGCCGAAGCCGCAGCTTGTCCAGTATTTCGCAGGATTAGACCAACGGAAGCCCGGCTCCCCTCTTTGCCCGCCGCATCTACGCGCGTACCGTCGTCGGCACGTTCTTGGCATGACCACACCACACCGCTCGGTACGGCCACGCCACTCCCCTCGTCCCGCCCCACGCGCCCCGCGGCGCGCCGTGGCCCGTCCGGCCGGTCCCCCCTCAGGTCAGTTCACCGAGATCCTCGGAGGCACGTATGCCCGTGCACAGATCCGGCCGCCCCGCCGTCCGCCGCCCGAGCCCCTTCGCGGCCGCGGCATTGACGTTCCTCACCGTCGCCGCCCTGCTCCTCGGGCTGCCGGGCACCGCCGGCGCCACCCCGTACGGCGCCGCCCCCGAACCCGCCCACCCCGGTCTGGACTGGGCCGGCTCCCAGGTCACCCACCACGAGGGCGACGCGCCGGGCGAGGCGCCGCCGCCCACCCTCGCCTCCGTCGAAGGCGTCGACGTCAGCAGCCACAACGGCGACGTCCCGTGGCAGACCCTCTGGAACGCCGGAGTCCGCTTCGCCTACGTCAAAGCCACCGAGTCCACCAGCTACACCAACCCCTACTTCGCGCAGCAGTACAACGGCTCCTACAACGTCGGCATGACCCGCGGCGCGTACCACTTCGCCACCCCCGACACCTCCAGCGGCACCGCCCAGGCCAACTACTTCGTCGACCACGGCGGCGGCTGGTCCAAGGACGGCCGCACCCTGCCCGGCGCCCTCGACATGGAGTACAACCCGTACGGTTCCACCTGCTACGGCAAGAGCGCGG
Organism: Streptomyces paromomycinus; assembly: GCF_003865155.1. Lineage (NCBI taxonomy): Bacteria > Bacillati > Actinomycetota > Actinomycetes > Kitasatosporales > Streptomycetaceae > Streptomyces > Streptomyces paromomycinus. The sequence continues at coordinate 3,372,601 of NZ_BHZD01000001.1, forward strand.
CCGGCCTGGTCGCCTGGATAAAGGACTTCTTCGCGACGTACAAGGCACGCACCGGCAGGGACGCCGTCATCTACACCTCCACCAGCTGGTGGAAACAGTGCACCGGCAACTACGCGGGCTTCGGCTCCGTCAACCCCCTGTGGATCCCCCGCTACGGCTCCTCGGCCGGCGAACTCCCGGCAGGCTGGGACTTCCACACCGTCTGGCAGTACACGTCGTCGGGCACCACGGTCGGCGACCGGAACCGGTTCAACGGGGCGTACGAGCGGTTGCGGGCGTTGGCGAACGGGTGAGGCGGTGGGTCCCGGCGTCGCGGGGCGCGCACCGGGGCCCGCTTCTCCGTCGGCAGTCCCTGGGAAACTCGCCGGTTTCCAACGTCAGTCCGAGTGCCGTGCTCGTCAGGTCGACGGGAGCGCCGAAGTCCATGCTCTGCTGCGAGCGGTACGCGCCGTTCTCGGGGAGGGTGTGGAGGTGCCACTTCGCGGTGTACGGGTCCACGATCAGGTGGACGGGTACCTTACCCTCGGCGTAGGCGGCTTTCTTCGGTCCGTAATCGTGGAGTCCGGTTTCCCGAGAGATGACCTCAAGGACGAACTCGACGTCCTGATAGCGCCAATGCCCTTCTTCGTCCGGCTCCGCCCCGTCCGACAGCTTGAAAAGGTCAGGGCAGAAAGCGTTGAGGCGCCTCGGGAGGTCGAGGCGGACGTCGGACATGAGCCGGCTCCGCTGCCCGCAGCGGATGTCCAACTGGCACAGAACACTCATGGTGATCTCCCAGTACATGCTCCGCTGCGGCCACGTGCTGACGACACCGTCGACGACTTCCGCCTTCATCCCCTCCGGGACGGTCTCGTAAAGCGGCTCGAACAACTCGTTCAGCGCTCTGCGGTCGCTGCCGTCACCCGGCTCATTCCTCAAAGCGCCGTCACTCCCGGCCGAATTCCGCCGTGTCCAGCGAAAGGCCGACGACCGTGTCGGTCAGGTCGACCGGGTCGCCGAACTTGATGGCCGGACCGAGGCGGTAGGTGCCGTCTTTGGGAGCCGTGTAGAGGTGGCACTGCCCGAGGTACGGATCGACAATGAGATAGACGGGCACTCCCGCCAGGGCGTAGGCGTCCTTCTTGGGGCCATAGTCGTTGCGCGACGTGTCCCTGGAGATGACTTCGGCGACGCATTCGATGTCCTGGTATCGCCAGCGTCCCTTGTCGTCCTTCTCCGCACCGTCCCGCAGCGCGACCACGTCGCAAGCGAAACCGTTGAGGTGGCCGGGGAAGTCCAAGCGGACATCGGACTTCACCCGCTTCCGCGGGTAGCGGGACCGCAATTGATCGTAAATCGCGGCGATGATGTCCCAATGGTTGTCCCGTTGCGGCGTCATGAAAATGGCCCCCTCGACGATCTCTGCCTTGTAGCCCTCGGGGACGGGCATCCGCTCCAGCCAGTCGAACAGCATGTCCAGGCTGAGCTCGTCGCTGTCGGCCATCTCGATCTCGATCCTGTTGTCGGTCAGCTCGATGGTCATCTGCGCTCCTCCCCACCGCCGCGAAGTGCGGGCAGTCGCGCAGTACAACGATACGCACGGTGACCGGGACACGCGCGGCCCGGAGCCCCCGTGCCAGGGGACTCCGGGCCGGTGGGGCCGGTCGCGTCCGTCACGCCGCGACCGGGACCTCCGGGGCGGCCGGGGCCGAGGCCGGGGTCAGGGCCAGGTCGAGGACCTGGCGGACGTCGGAGACCGGGTGGACGTCCAGCTTCTCCAGGATCTCGGCGGGGACGTCGTCCAGATCCGGCTCGTTGCGCTTGGGGATGACCACGGTCGTGATGCCCGCCCGGTGCGCCGCGAGCAGCTTCTGCTTGACGCCGCCGATCGGCAGCACCCGCCCGGTCAGCGAGACCTCGCCGGTCATCGCCACGTCCGGGCGCACCGTCCGCCCGGAGAGCAGCGAGGCCAGCGCCGTCGTCATGGTCACGCCCGCGCTCGGGCCGTCCTTCGGGACCGCGCCCGCCGGTACGTGCAGGTGGACGCCACGCTCCTTCAAGTCGCCGACCGGCAGTTCCAGTTCGGCGCCGTGCGAGCGCAGGAAGGACAGCGCGATGTGCGCGGACTCCTTCATCACGTCGCCCAGCTGCCCGGTGAGCTGAAGTCCGGACGCGCCGGTCTCCGGGTCGGCCAGCGAGGCTTCCACGTACAGCACGTCGCCGCCCGCGCCGGTGACCGCGAGGCCGGTGACCACGCCCGGTACGGACGTGCGCCGCTCGGCCGGGTCCTGCGCCGACTCCGGGGTGTGGTGCGGACGCCCGATCAGCGGGCGCAGCTCGTCCACACCCACCGTGAAGGGCAGGTCGCGCTCGCCCAGTTCGCTCTGGGCCGCGACCTTGCGCAGCAGCCGCCCGACGGCCCGCTCCAGGTTCCGTACGCCCGCCTCGCGGGTGTACTCGCCGGCCAGCTTGTGCAGCGCCGCGTCCGTGAGCGTGACCTCGCCGGACTCCAGTCCGGCCCGCTCCAGCTGGCGCGGCAGCAGGTGGTCCCGGGCGATGACGACCTTCTCGTCCTGGGTGTAACCGTCGAGCCGGACCAGCTCCATGCGGTCGAGCAGCGGCTCCGGTATGGCCTCCAGGACGTTGGCGGTGGCCAGGAAGACCACGTCGCTCAGGTCCAGCTCGACCTCCAGGTAGTGGTCCCGGAAGGTGTGGTTCTGCGCCGGGTCGAGGACTTCGAGGAGGGCGGCGGCCGGGTCGCCCCGGAAGTCCGAGCCGACCTTGTCGATCTCGTCGAGCAGGACGACCGGGTTCATCGAACCGGCCTCCTTGACGGCCCGGACGATACGGCCGGGCAGCGCTCCGACGTACGTACGCCGGTGACCGCGGATCTCCGCCTCGTCCCGTACGCCGCCGAGCGCGACCCGGACGAACTTGCGGCCCATGGCACGGGCCACGGACTCGCCCAGCGAGGTCTTGCCGACGCCGGGCGGCCCGACCAGGGCCAGCACGGCGCCGCCCGCCCGTCGCCCACCACCACCCTTGCCGGAATCGCTGCGCGATGCCCCTGCTGTCGGGCCGCCGACCAGCCCGAGGCCGCGGTCCGCGCGCCGCTTGCGCACGGCCAGGTACTCGGTGATGCGCTCCTTGACGTCCTCCAGACCGGCATGGTCGGCGTCCAGGATCTCCTTGGCGCCGGGGATGTCGTACGCGTCCTCCGTGCGCTCGTTCCACGGCAGCTCCAGGACCGTGTCCAGCCAGGTCCTGATCCAGCTGCCCTCGGGGCTCTGGTCGCTGGACCGTTCCAGCTTGTCGACCTCCTTGAGGGCCGCCTTGCGGACGTCCTCGGGCAGCTGGGCGGCCTCGACGCGGGCGCGGTAGTCCTCGCCCTCGTCCTCCGGGTCGCCGTTCAGCTCGGCCAGCTCCTTGCGGACGGCCTCCATCTGGCGGCGCAGCAGGAACTCGCGCTGCTGCTTGTCGACGCCCTCCTGGACGTCCTTGGCGATGGCCTCCGCCACGTCCTGCTCGGCGAGGTGCTCGCGCAGCGCTTCGGTGGCCTGCTTCAGCCGCGCCACCGGGTCGGTGGTCTCCAGCAGGAGCACCTTCTGTTGGGTGCTCAGGAACGGCGAGTAGCCGGAGTTGTCCGCGAGCTGCGAGACGTCCTCGATCTGCTGGACGCGGTCCACGACCTGCCAGGCGCCGCGCTTCTTGAGCCAGTCGGTGGCCAGCGCCTTGTACTCCTTGACCAGCTCGGTGACCGCGCCGGGCAGCGGCTCGGGCACCGTCTCGTCGACGGTGGTGCCCTCCACCCACAGGGCGGCGCCGGGGCCGGTGGTACCGGCGCCGATCTTGACGCGGCCGAGTCCGCGGATCAGCGCGCCGGGGTCACCGTCGGACAGCCGCCCGACCTGCTCGACGCGGCCCAGCACACCGATGCCCGCGTACGCGCCGTCGATCCGCGGCACAAGAAGCACCCGCGGCTTGTTACCCGGTGAGGCGGCGGACTGCGCGGCCTCGACCGCGGCCCGCACGTCCGCCTCGGAAAGGTCCAGCGGCACCACCATGCCGGGCAGCACGACCTCGTCGTCGAGGGGCAGCACGGGCAGAGTGAGCGAGGTGGACGTCGAAGCCATGATCTCCCCTTCGGCAGGCAAGTTGAGTTACGTCCACTCAATGCGTGCCGCTGCGCGGATGTTCCCTGCGCCCTGCCCTGTTCGCTGTGAGCGATCATTTTTCGTGTTCGCCCGTTGTGGCTGGGGTTCCTGTGTCCTCAATCGCCGGACGGGCTTGGGGTGCGCTGGCCGGGTCCTTTGGCCGGGGGGCCGGGTGGGGGTGCGCGTTCTGCGCGGAGGGTCCGGTGGGTGGGGCTCGGGGCCACTCCGGGGTCACTCCTCGGCATCCTTTAGCTGCAGTGAATCGGATACCTGCGCCAGCCTGCGGACTGCCTGCGGGGAGACCCCTGCGCGACCCGAGCCCTGGCCGGAATGGCGGCTTTCCGAGCGATCGGGCTGGGGACTTTCACAAGCCGGGCGCGTCCCGGTGCGTCCCGGCACCCCGGTGCGCCTCGGCGCCCGAGTGCCCGGGTGCGCGAGTGCCCGAGTGGCCGCGCGTCGTCCGGCGCGTCAGCGTCCGAGTGCGCGAGCGTCCGGGTGCCCGAGTGGCCGGGTGTGGTCCGGCGCGTCAGCGCCCGGGTGGCGCGGCGGAGCCGCGTCGGGGTGGGCTGGCCCAGGGCGCGCGTTCCACCGCCGGGGAGTGGCCTGCCGTGCCGCCACCATCCCGCGAGCCTCACCACCAGGAGAAGCGGACCCGGGCGCCATCGAAAACTCCCCCACCGACCTCGGCTCGCCAATCCGGCCGGAGGGGGCGCGTAGGGGGCCATCCCCGCAGGCAGTCCGCACGCTGCCCCACTATCCGATTCACTTCAACTAAAGGATGCCGAGGAGTTGGCCCCCTGCGCGCCCCCGCCCCCACCACCCAAGCAATGCGAACCGAACGCCGGCACACACCCCCGCGCGAAGCGCAACCCCCGCGCGCGCTCAGCCCTGAGCCATGTGCATGAACTCCCAGACGTGACCGTCGAGGTCCTGGAAGCTGACGCCATACATCGGACCCGCCTCCATCGCCGGCTTCCAAGGGCTAGCGCCGGCGGCCAGGGCCTTGCCAAGGATGGTGTCGGCTTCTTCGCGGCTGTCGCAGGACAGACACGTGAGGACTTCCTTCGTCTTCGCGGCGTCGCTGATGTCGCCGTTGATGAAGTCCCGGAAGCGGGCCTCCTGAAGGAGCATGACGCAGATGTTCTCCTCGACGACCATGCACAGGGTGTGCTCGTCGGAGAAGTCGGGGTTGAAGGCGAAGCCGAGGCGGGTGAAGAACTCGCGGGACGCGGCGATGTCCTTGACCGGCAGGTTGACGAAGATCATGCGCATGGTGGGTGCCTCTTCCTGACGGAGCGGGGCCCCGGTCTTCGTGGCCGGGTGCAACCCTCGCTCCACTCCCCCGTCGAGCCGTGGAGAAGCATGCTCAGGAAGCTAGCAACGGCCACTGACAATCGCCGCCGGACGAGGCCCGCGGGGGCGTCGCAGGAGGGGCCAGGCGAGGGTGCCGAGGACGAGGGCGAGGAAGTGGCCCGAGTCGCTGACGGGGTCGCCGGAGAGCAGCAGGTTGCTGACGGCGAACCAGGTCACGCCTCCGAGGAGCGGCCACCGGGCCCAGCCCGGCAGCAGGCCCGCCAGGGCGCCGGTGCAGGCCATCACGCCGAAGCTGATGCCGTAGTCGAGGCGTTGCAGCGCGTCGACAGGGAGGTGGCCGAGGGCGACCGCGGCGCCGACCGGGAGTTCGGTGGCGAGCGTCGCGATCACGTGGCCGCCGAAGAAGACCGCGGCCGTCCGCAGGGCACCGGCCCGGCGCTCCAGGGCCGTCAGGACGATCAGGAAGGCGACGGCGTACGCGGAGGCCGGGCCACCGGCGATCCACAGGGCGCTGGCGACGAGCACCAGCAAGGGCGCCTGCGCCAGGTGCTCGACGTCCGTGCTGGATGCCTGGAGCAGGCGGTGGACCAGCTCCGGGTCGGCGTGCTCGGCGAAGAGCGAGGTGGCGACGAGGAGGAGCGTGTAGCCGAAGGTGAAAGGGGTGGTGCGGGGACCGGGGAGCAGACGCCAGGGCTTGGGCCACCGGCTCCGGCTCAAGCCGGACCATGACGGCCGCGTCACCCGAACGGGCCCCAGGGCCGGCACGGGACCGACGACCGCCGCGCCCCCGACCTCCGCGCTCCCGGCCGCCCGCGGCCTCGGCACCCCTTCCAGAGGCGCCACCCCGCCGGCGCCCCCGCTTCCCGCGAAAGAGGCCGTTTGAGGGGCGGGGGCTCCCTCGTTGGGTGGGGTCTTGGCGGAGGCTCCTGCCGTGTTCACCCGGCTCACTGGTGGCTGGCCCCTTCCGTCCGTGGCTGCCGGCGCCGTCGGCGCGCCCGCCATTGAGGATCTACGTACGGGACAGCCTGCACGTTCAACCCATGAGCGAGCTGTGCCCGTGACGTGCGTCACGGGCGGCGCCGCCCGGCCCCGGGCCCGTAAACCGGTTGGACCCGTCCCGCCCCGGTTGGTCAGGATGGCCGTCATGTCTCATCCCGCGCACGCCATGCCCGACCGCCCCGTGCACGTGTCCGGCCCGCCCGCGCCCGGTGGCGGGCCACGGGTCCTCGACCGCCGTGAGGGCCCGTACGGCGAGGTGGTGCTGCGGGAGCGGGGCGAGCACTTCGAGATCATCGCGAACGGGTGCTTCCTGATGGACACCTCGGACGGGCGGTCCGAGCGGCTGCTGGTGGATGCGGCACTGGCGGAGTTGGCGGAGCCGGGGGAACCGGGGGAACCGGGGGAACCGGGCGGTGCGAAGGGGCCGCACGGCGTGGCGCACCGTGTGCTGATCGGCGGGCTCGGGGTCGGGTTCTCCCTGGTCAGGGCGGTGGAGGAGAGCCGGTGGGGGCAGATCACGGTGGTGGAGCGGGAGGCCGCGGTCATCGACTGGCACCGCGCCGGGCCGCTCTCGGCCGTGTCCGGGGCTGCGCTCGCCGATCCCCGTACGGAGATCGTCGCCGCCGACCTGGTCGCGTACGTGCGGGAGGGCGCCGGGCCGCGCAGGTTCGACGCGCTGTGCCTGGACATCGACAACGGGCCGGAGTGGACCGTCACCGAGGACAACGGCGGCCTCTACTCCCCCGCCGGTCTGGCGGCCTGCCGGAAGCGGCTGACGCCCGGCGGGGTGCTCGCCGTGTGGTCGGCGCAGCCGTCGTCCGCGTTCGAACAGGCGCTGCGAAATGCCGGGTTCACCGGCGTACGTACCGAAGAGATCCCCGTTGTCCGAGGCGTCCCGGACGTGGTGCACCTCGCGCGCAAGGGCGCGTAGCCGATGGTCATACCCTGCCCTTACGCTGCTGCCCAGCAGTACGCGACCATGCAGCACGGGGACACGCAGGGGCGGGCGATGGATCAGACGCAGACCACCCAGGGCGGCACCGCCGCGGCCACGCCCGGCGCCCAGCGCCGGATCCTCGTCGTGGAGGACGACCCGACGATCGTCGACGCCATCGCGGCCCGGCTGCGCGCCGAGGGCTTCCAGGTGCAGACGGCCACCGACGGCCCGGCCGCGGTGGACACCGCCGAGGCATGGCAGCCGGACCTGCTGGTCCTGGACGTGATGCTGCCGGGCTTCGACGGGCTGGAGGTGTGCCGCCGGGTGCAGGCGCGGCGTCCGGTGCCCGTCATGATGCTCACCGCGCGTGACGACGAGACGGACATGCTGGTGGGTCTCGGTGTCGGCGCGGACGACTACATGACCAAACCGTTCTCCATGCGGGAGCTGGCGGCCCGGGTGCACGTGCTGCTGCGGCGCGTGGAGCGGGCGGCGCTGGCCGCGCACACCCCGCGCAGCGGCATCCTGCGCCTGGGAGAGCTGGAGATCGACCACGCGCAGCGCCGGGTGCGGGTGCGCAGCACCGACGTGCACCTGACGCCGACCGAGTTCGACCTGCTGGTGTGTCTGGCCAACACGCCGCGCGCGGTGCTCTCCCGTGAGCAGCTGCTGGCCGAGGTGTGGGACTGGGCGGACGCCTCCGGCACCCGTACGGTCGACAGTCACATCAAGGCGCTGCGCCGCAAGATCGGCGCGGAGCGTATCCGTACGGTGCACGGTGTCGGGTACGCGCTGGAGACCCCGCCGGTATGACGGCCCCCACCCGCCGCCGGCCGGCCACCGAGAAGGAGCGGGCCGGACGCCCGGCCCGCGACCGGGCCGGGGAGAGTCCGTGGGACGGCCGGGCAGCCCTGCGGGAGCGGGTCTGGAAGCCGTTCTGGCGGCGGGTGTGGGAGGGGCTGCGCCCGCTGGACCCGTACCGCTCGGTCAAGGCGGCGCTCGGCGCACTGGTCATCGTCTCGGTGATCATCACGACGCTGCTGGTGTTCGTCGCCATCCACTCCGACACCGAGCTGCGGGTCATCACGGTCTTTTCGATCATCGCCTCGCTGCTGGTCACCCAGTTCGTCGCGCAGGGTCTGACGGCGCCGCTGGACGACATGACGGACGTGACCCGGGCGATGGCGGACGGCGACTACACCCGCCGGGTGCGCGGCGGGCGGCGCGACGAGTTCGGCGACCTGGCCGACGCGTTCAACCGGATGGCCGCCGACCTGGAGGCGGTGGACACCCACCGCAAGGAGCTGGTCGCCAACGTCTCGCACGAGCTGCGCACCCCGATAGCGGCCCTGCGCGCCGTCCTGGAGAACGTGGTGGACGGGGTCTGCGAGCCCGATCCGGAGACGATGCGTACGGCGCTGAAGCAGACCGAGCGGCTGGGGCGGCTGGTGGAGCACCTGCTGGACCTGTCGCGGCTGGACAACGGGGTGGTGCCGCTGCACGCCCGCCGCTTCGAGGTGTGGCCCTATCTGTCGGGGGTGCTGAAGGAGGCCAACATGAGCCGTGGCGCCTCCACGCTCTCGGGGCTGGCCGGCTCCGGCACCCACACCCGTACGGACGTACATCTGCACCTGGACGTCTCGCCGCCGGAGCTGGCCGCGTACGCGGACGCCGAGCGGCTCCACCAGGTCGTCGCGAACCTGATCGACAACGCCATCAAGCACAGCCCGCGGCACGGCCGGGTCACGGTGCTGGCGCGGGGCGGCGAGACGCCCGGGGGCCTGGAGCTGGAGGTGCAGGACGAGGGTCCGGGCATCCCGGAGGCCGAGCGGCACCACGTCTTCGAGCGGTTCAACCGGGGCGACCCGGCGGCGTCGGGCCCGGGCAGCGACGGCGGTACGGGGCTGGGCCTGGCGATCGCGCGCTGGGCGGTGGATCTGCACGGGGGACGGATCCGGGTGGCCGAATCACCGCGCGGCTGCCGCATCCGCGTCACCCTTCCGGGAAGCGACTCCGTTCGAGGTTGACGCCGGGTGTCGTAGGGTCGGTGGTGGAAGCACACAATCCGGGGTGCAGTGGCGATGCCGCGTACCCGAACGCAGGTGAACCTGGTGTGTTTCCCGCCAAGTCATGCCCCGAAACCCCGTGCCGAATGTGACGTGCACGACGACTGACGGCCCCGGACTGCACCGAAGGTCCGGAGAGGCGTAGCCTTTATTCCCGCTGTCCACCACCTTAGGAAGCGGAAGAGGGCGGTTGCCGCCGTGTCGCCACAGTCCCCCAACAGTTCGAGCACTTCGACTGACCAAGAGGGGCAGGGTAAGAACCCTGCTGCCGCGTTCGGTCCGAACGAGTGGCTCGTCGACGAGATCTACCAGCAGTACCTCCAGGACCCGAACTCGGTAGACCGAGCCTGGTGGGACTTCTTCGCCGACTACAAGCCGGGAGCGGGCGCCAGCACGCCGGCCGCGGCGAGTGAAGGCAGCCCCGCCGCCCCGGCCTCCGGAACGCCCCAGGCCGCCCCGGCGGCGCCGAGCGCGCCCGCGGCACCCGCCGCGCAGCAGCCCGCGCCGAAGGCCGCCGCGCCCGCCGCGCAGCAGCCCGCCGCCCCGGCGAAGCCCGCCGCGAGCGCCCCGGCGCCCGCCAAGGCCGCTCCGGCGAAGACCGCACCCGCACAGCCCGCTCCCAAGAAGGACGACGTGAAGCCCGACGAGGCGCCCGCAGGCCCGGAACTGGTCACCCTCCGTGGCCCCTCCGCCGCTGTCGCGAAGAACATGAACGCCTCCCTGGAGCTGCCCACGGCCACGTCCGTGCGCGCCGTCCCGGTGAAGCTGCTGTTCGACAACCGCATCGTCATCAACAACCACCTCAAGCGCGCCCGCGGCGGGAAGGTCTCCTTCACCCACCTCATCGGGTACGCGATGGTGCAGGCCCTCAAGGCCATGCCGTCGATGAACTACTCCTTCCAGGAGAAGGACGGCAAGCCGACCCTGGTCAAGCCCGAGCACGTCAACCTCGGTCTGGCCATCGACCTGGTGAAGCCCAACGGTGACCGCCAGCTCGTCGTCGCCGCCATCAAGAAGGCGGAGACGCTCAGCTTCTTCGAGTTCTGGCAGGCGTACGAGGACATCGTCCGCCGCGCCCGCAACAACAAGCTGACGATGGACGACTTCACCGGAGTCACCGCGTCGCTGACCAACCCGGGCGGCATCGGCACCGTCCACTCCGTGCCCCGCCTGATGCCCGGCCAGGGCCTCATCATCGGCGTCGGCGCGATGGACTACCCGGCGGAGTTCCAGGGCACCTCGCAGGACACCCTGAACAAGCTGGGCATCGCCAAGGTCATGACGCTGACCAGCACGTACGACCACCGGGTGATCCAGGGTGCCGCCTCCGGCGAGTTCCTGCGCATCATGAACCAGCTGCTGCTCGGCGAGAACGACTTCTTCGACGACATCTTCAAGTCGCTGCGCATCCCCTACGAGCCGGTGCGCTGGCTGCGCGACATCGACGTCAGCCACGACGACGACGTCACCAAGGCGGCCCGGGTCTTCGACCTGATCCACGCCTACCGGGTGCGCGGCCACGTCATGGCCGACACCGACCCGCTGGAGTACGAGCAGCGCAAGCACCCCGACCTCGACATCATCGAGCACGGGCTGACGCTGTGGGACCTGGAGCGGGAGTTCGCCGTCGGCGGCTTCGCCGGCAAGACCATGATGAAGCTGCGCGACATCCTGGGCGTGCTGCGCGACTCGTACTGCCGCACCACCGGCATCGAGTTCATGCACATCCAGGACCCCAAGCAGCGCAAGTGGATCCAGGACCGGGTCGAGCGCGGGCACTCCAAGCCGGAGCGCGAGGAGCAGCTGCGCATCCTGCGCCGGCTGAACTCCGCCGAGGCGTTCGAGACCTTCCTCCAGACGAAGTACGTCGGCCAGAAGCGGTTCTCCCTGGAGGGCGGCGAGTCCGTCATCCCGCTGCTGGACGCGGTCATCGACTCGGCCGCCGAGTCGCGCCTGGACGAGGTCGTCATCGGCATGGCCCACCGCGGCCGCCTGAACGTGCTCGCCAACATCGTCGGCAAGTCGTACGCGCAGATCTTCCGCGAGTTCGAGGGCAACCTCGACCCGAAGTCGATGCACGGCTCCGGCGACGTGAAGTACCACCTGGGCGCCGAGGGCACCTTCACCGGCCTGGACGGCGAGCAGATCAAGGTCTCGCTGGCCGCCAACCCCTCGCACCTCGAAGCGGTCGACCCGATCGTCGAGGGCATCTCCCGCGCCAAGCAGGACATCATCGGCAAGGGCGGCACGGACTTCACCGTCCTGCCGGTCCAGCTGCACGGTGACGCGGCCTTCGCGGGCCAGGGTGTGGTCGCCGAGACGCTGAACATGTCGCAGCTGCGCGGCTACCGCACCGGCGGCACGGTGCACATCGTCATCAACAACCAGGTCGGCTTCACCGCCGCGCCGGAGTCGGCCCGCTCCTCCATGTACGCCACCGACGTGGCCCGCATGATCGAGGCGCCGATCTTCCACGTGAACGGTGACGACCCGGAGGCCGTGGTGCGGGTCGCGCGCCTCGCCTTCGAGTTCCGCCAGGCGTTCAACAAGGACGTCGTCATCGACCTGATCTGCTACCGGCGCCGCGGTCACAACGAGACCGACAACCCGGGCTTCACGCAGCCGCTGATGTACGACCTGATCGACAAGAAGCGCTCGGTGCGCAAGCTCTACACCGAGTCGCTGATCGGCCGCGGCGACATCACGCTGGAGGAGGCCGAGCAGGCCCTCCAGGACTTCCAGGGCCAGCTGGAGAAGGTCTTCACGGAGGTCCGCGAGGCCACCACCGCCCCGGCCGCCCCCGAGGTGCCGGAGCCGCAGGCCGAGTTCCCGGTCGCCGTGGACACCGCGATCTCCCAGGAGGTCGTCAAGCGGATCGCCGAGTCCCAGGTCAACATCCCCGAGCGGGTCACCGTCCACCCGCGCCTGCTGCCGCAGCTGCAGCGCCGCGCGGCCCAGGTGGAGGACGACACGATCGACTGGGGCACCGGCGAGACCCTCGCCTTCGGCTCCCTGTTGATGGAGGGCACCCCCGTCCGCCTGTCGGGCCAGGACTCCCGCCGCGGCACCTTCGGCCAGCGCCACGCGGTGCTGGTGGACCGGGAGACCGGCGAGGACTACACCCCGCTGCTCTACCTGTCCGAGGACCAGGCGCGCTTCAACGTCTACGACTCGCTGCTCAGCGAGTACGCGGCGATGGGCTTCGAGTACGGCTACTCGCTCGCCCGCCCCGAGGCGCTGGTCATGTGGGAGGCGCAGTTCGGTGACTTCGTCAACGGCGCGCAGACCGTCGTCGACGAGTTCATCTCCTCGGCGGAGCAGAAGTGGGGCCAGACCTCCGGCGTCACCCTGCTGCTGCCGCACGGCTACGAGGGCCAGGGCCCGGACCACTCCTCGGCCCGTATCGAGCGCTTCCTCCAGCTGTGCGCGCAGAACAACATGACCGTCGCCATGCCGACGCTCCCGTCGAACTACTTCCACCTGCTGCGCTGGCAGGTGCACAACCCGCACCACAAGCCGCTGGTCGTCTTCACCCCGAAGTCGATGCTGCGTCTGAAGGCCGCGGCGTCGAAGACGGCGGAGTTCACCACGGGCGGCTTCCGGCCGGTGATCTCGGACGACGCGGCGCAGGCCGCGGACGTCACCAAGGTCATCTTCTGCTCCGGCAAGGTCTACTACGACCTGGAGGCGGAGCGGGTCAAGCGCGGCGCGTTCGACACGGCGCTGGTCCGTATCGAGCGGCTGTACCCGCTGCCCGGCAAGGAGCTCCAGGCGGAGATCGCCAAGTACCCGAACGCGGGCAAGTACCTGTGGGTGCAGGAGGAGCCGGCGAACCAGGGTGCGTGGCCGTTCCTGGGTCTGAACCTGATCGACCACCTGGACCTGTCCGTCGGCGCCGACGTGCCGCACGGCGAGCGCCTGCGCCGCATCTCGCGGCCGCACTCCTCGTCGCCGGCCGTGGGTTCGGCCAAGCGCCACCAGGCCGAGCAGGCCGCGCTGATCGCCGAGGCGTTCGACGCGTAACCCGCGGACACCGGTGTGACAGCCCGGGGCCCCGCCGCGAACATCGGTCGTTCGCGGCGGGGCCCCGGGCCTTTTCCGTAGCTGCGGGCTCAGACCGGCTGCGGCTCGAAGTCCCAGTACGGGCGGCGCCTGCGGCGCGCGGAGAGCGTGTGCGGGTGTTCGGCGCCCAGCGTCTCGGTGAGCTGCTGCACGGCCTGCTGCTCCAGCTTGGAGGCTTCCTGTCCGCGCCGCAGCGCCCGCAGGTCGTCGGCGAGCGCCGTCTTGGCGGAGAGCGTCAGCGGGTGGGTGTCGCCGAGCACCTGCTTGGCCCGCTCCAGGGTCTCCCGGCTCAGCTGTGCGGCGCTCTCCTCGTCGTCGACGCGGTTGCGGGCGCCGGCGGCGTTCAGGGCGCAGCCCAGCGTCCAGGGGTGGTCGGCGCCCACCGCCCGGGTCATGCCCCGGAGCGCCTCCTCGGCGATGGCCAGCGCGTTGTCGCGCTCGCCGAACTCCCAGCACACCAGGCCGGTGTTGCCGAGCGTGCCGACCGCGAACGGGTGGGCCTCGCCGACCAGCGTGCGGTACCGCTCGGCGGCCTCCTCGCCCAGTTCCCTGGCCCGGCCGAGGTCGCCGTGCTCGCGCAGGAACGTGGCGTAGTTGGCCTGCATCATGAGCGTCTCCGGGTGCCGGGGGCCGTGCACCCGGCGGGAGCGTTCCACGACGTCACCCATCAGGGCGTCGGCCTGGGTGACGGCGCCGGAGCGGCGCAGGCACAGCGCGAGGTTGTGCTCGGCGCGCAGGGTCAGCGGGGTGTGCTTGCCCATGATCTGGCGGTAGAGCCGTGCGTTCAGCTCCTGGCGGGACAGTGCGTCGGTGTAGTGGCCGAGCAGGCGCAGCATCCGGGCGTAGGAGTAGGCGGCCCCGAGGGTGAGGTGGTGGCGGGCGCGCAGTTCGCGTTCCCAGACGAGCAGCACTTCGCCGAAGAGTTCGAGGGCGTCCTGGTAGCGGCCCAGGGCGCTGAGCGCCGAGGCGAGGTTACTGCGGGAGGAGAGGGTGAGCGGCGCCTCGGGACCGAGGAGTTCCGTACGGCCCCGGACGACCGACTCGAACATCTCCAGCGCGTGCCCGTAGGAGCCGAGCGCCATCAGGGTGCCGGCGAGACCGTCCTGGGCGCGCAGCAGCGCGCCGTCGCCCGGCTCCCGCTCCGCGGTCAGCTCCTCGACGATGGCGCTGCCGACCGCTTCGGCCTCGCGGTAGCGGCCCAGCCTGCGCAGCATGTTGGCGTGCTGATGGGTGACGACGAGCATGGTGCGCTGGGTGGGGGCGATGCGGTTGCGCCAGCGGGAGAGGAACTGTTCGCACAGCCGCAGGCCGATGCGGTACTCGCCGCGGACCCGCAGGTACTCGATGCAGTTCAGCAGCAGTTCCTGGACGGCGGTCTCCGGGCTGTCCAGGACGCCGGCCGGTTCCAGGTGCGGGATGAGGGCGGCGTACTGCTCCCAGGTCCGGGTGTCGGAGGGGCCCTGCGGGTCGGCGGTGGCCAGCACGCGGCAGGCCGTGGCGGACATCGCGTCCCGCTCGTCCTCCGCCATGTCGCTGCGCAGGAACCGGTGGTAGAGCCGGTGCATCTGCGCGGTCTCGACGGCGGGGTCCGAGGTGGTCTGGGCGAGCTGGTAGTCCAGGCGTACGGCGGTGGACTCGGTGAGCCGGCGCAGCGCGGTGTTCCAGGCGATGGGCTCGGCGGCCAGGTCGGCGAGGTATTCGGGCAGGTCGCCGCGGCGGGCGCGGGCGAGCATCGGCACCGGGATCGCGTCCGGCGCGAAGAAGGCGAACAGTTTGAGCAGTTCGACGGCGGCGGGGCTGCGTTCGCGCAGCGTGTTCAGCGTTATGGCCCAGCTGGTCTGGAAGGCCATCGGGTAGTCGGTGGAGATGCGGATGCCGACCAGGCTCGGCTCGCCGCGGCGGATCAGCTCGATGTACTCCTTGGGCGCCATCGGGTTGGCGTCCAGCCAGGCGGCGGTCTGGGCGAGCAGCAGCGGCAGGTCCTGCACGGCTTCGGCGAGCAGGTCGGCTTCCATGGTGGTCAGCCGGGGCGCGCGGCGCCGCGCGTAGGCGACGGACTCGATCCGGGTGAAGGGCAGCACCTCGATCTCCTGGGCGCTGCCGGAGCCGGACCAGTCGCGGGTGAGGGTGGTGATCAGGACGTGGCCGCGGCCGTCCGGCACCAGGTCCTCGATCTGCTCCATGTCGTCCGCGCTGTCGAAGATCAGCAGCCAGCGGCGGTACGGGCGGCCGACCCGCAGCGCCTCGTGGACGGCGCGGATCCGGTCGCCCAGCTCCTGCCCGACCGGCAGTCCGAGGCGGGTGGCCAGCTCGGCGAGCTGTTCGCGGGCGGCGCCCCGGTTGGTGGCGCTGATCCACCACACGACGTCGTAGTCGTTGCCGAAGCGGTGGGCGTACTCGGCGGCGATCTGGCTCTTGCCGACGCCGGAGATGCCGTACAGGGCGATCCGGGTCTCCAGCGGCTGGCCGAGGCCGGGCACCGGGCCCGCCAGCTTGCCGTGCAGCTCCTCCAGCGCGGTGTCGCGGCCGGTGAAGCGGTTGTTGCGGCGGGGGATGTTCCAGATCTCGGGCGGGTCGTTGGGGAAGCGCGGCGCGTTGGCGGCGGGCTCGGTGGGGCGGCGGGCGCCGGCCGGGACGCCGAGACGGTTCAGGACGCGGCGGTTGGCCTCGACGGCGTCCAGGTCGCGCAGGTCGGCGGGGCGCAGCACGGAGGCGGTGGCGGGCAGCCGCTGGGTGGCGACGCTGACGGCGGCGAACCGGTCGGCGTGGTCCGGCACGACCTCCTGGAGGGCGGTCGTCCACTCGTCGTGCGTCTTGGGGCCGAGTTTGAAGTACCAGTCGTCCAGCACCATCAGCAGGCGGCCCTCGGCCGCGAGCAGACCGGCCAGCTCCTCGGTGAGGGGGCTGTCGGCCGGGGGGTCCCAGCGCAGCATGGTGGTGCCGTGGCCGAGCTGTTCCAGCTGGTGCGAAATCCACGCCGCCCACGGCCGGTTGAAGCCCGCATAGCTGATGGTGATGTGCTCTGCGGAGCCGGTGTTACCGGACTGATCGACCATGCGACCGTCTCCTCGGTATGCGGTGGTTCGCGCGGGCGCGAGCTGGCTGTTCGGCACGATAGCCCAAGTATCGCCCCGCACGGCGACGCCACGTCAGGTCTTGTTCACCGTACGCCAGTTGACGGATACGCCGGTCGGCGCGGGGGCCGGCCGGGCCGACCGGCCCACCTGGACCTCGGCGTCCAGCCGGGCGGCGATGTGCCGGATCACCCGTTCCAGGTCGGCGCAGTACACGGACGGGTTACGGAAGCCGCTGCCGCCGGCCCGGTAGCGGTGCGCGTAGTTGCCGCCGCCGCAGACCGTCATCAGCGCGCAGCCGCGGCACCGGTCGCACAGGCCGTCCGCGCCGAGCCGCCGGGCGGTCATCCCGGGGTGGCGGAGCGCCTCGTCGAAGCTGTTGCGGAAGACGTCCAGGCCGGTGGCGGCGGCGCCCTCGTACGCCGATTTGAGGGAGTCGACCTGCTCGATGGCGCCGTCGGTGTCGACGATGAGCGCGACGACGGGTGACAGGCCCACCGCCTCGCTGGTGCTGGGGCGGCCCAGCAGCAGTCCGATGATCTCGGTGAAGAGGCGGACGCGGGGCGCCGGCTCCCGCTCGGCCCACCACAGGTCGAAGACGGTGCACAGCCAGTCGCCGTACGGGGTGGGGCCCGCCGGGCCGGGCGGCAGCGGCGGGCGGCTGGTCCAGTTGGCGTGCGGGAGGAGGAAGTCGAGCATCGGCGGTCCGAGCGCGCGCAGCGAGCCGTAGACCCGGGCGGGGTCGGAGGTGAGGTCGACGGTGCACAGGATGCCGGCGAAGACGCCGGGGCGCCCGGCCAGCAGCCGGGCGGCGCGGGACGCCGCGGGCCAGGAGGCGCGCCCCGCGTGGTCGACGCGGCGGCGGTTGAGGCCGGGGGTGCCGCCGTCCAGGCTGAGGCCGACGCGGAAGCCCGCGCCGGCCAGGGTGTCGAGGACGGCCGGGGTGAGGAGGGTGCCGTTGGTCTGTACGCCCAGGTGGGTGCGGCAGTCGGCGGGGAGCTCGGCGCGCAGGGCGGCCGCCTGGTCGAGGAGCGGGCCGGGGCCGGTGAGCAGGGGTTCGCCGCCGTGCAGGTCGATGCGTATCTCGTCCAGGCCGTGGGCGCGTACGTGTTCCGCTATGCGGCGGGCGGTCTGGCGTACGGTGCCGGGCGGGGCGTGCGGCGGACGGTCACGCCAGCTGCGGTCCGGGCTCGTGTAGATGTAGCAGTAGGTGCAGGCGAGGTTGCAGCGACTGTGTGCTTTCAGGACGAACTGCCGGAAGGGGATCGCGGCCCGCTGCTGGTTCTGGCACACCACGACGCCGCCCCCCTGCCCGCGTCCGACGTCCGGGCACCCCGGAGACGGCCCGCTGTCGCCATACATGGCTCGGCCGCCGGGAGACATGCACAGGGCATCGACAACTGTCCGGATACGCGGCCTGGTTGGCCGGATACCGCTGCTCAGGGGCGGTCGGGGCACGCCCCTCAGCGGTCGTCCTTGGGGTCCCCCGGGCCGTCGTCGTAGTACGCCACCGCCCGCTCGGCGGGGACCCAGGTGCGCAGCAGGAGGGCCGTCACCTCCCCCAGTACCCGGTGGTCCGTCCCTGCGGCCACCGCGGCCACATCGACACCGCCGAAGTCCGGCAGCGGCTCGGCCGACGGGCCGGACGGCTCGGCCGGTGCGGCCGGGGCCGTACCGGTGACGGGGACTGTCGCCACGCTGTTCTCCTCTGGGCCGGGTGGACGGGTGTTTCCCGCGCGCGCGGGCACGGAAACCCCCGGGCCGGCCGGGTCAGACGGTCATTCGGACGGGTCCAGGGCGCGCATCCGCTCCCTCGTGCGCCGGGCCTCGGGGCCGTTCTCCTCGGACGCCTGCTGCCACTGCTCCCAGCTCTCCCGGTACGCCACCAGGGCCGCCTGCGGCCCGGCCGTGTCCTCCAGCACCCCGGCCCGCCGGTGGTGGGCGCGCGCCGCCAGCAGGGGGCTGCCCGCGCGGTCGGCGTCGGCCGCGGCCCGGCGGTAGCAGGCGGCGGCGCGGTCGTGCCGCTCCCGGGAGCCGAAGCGCCGGTCGAGCGCGAGCTGGACGTCGCCGACCTCCAGCCAGGCCTCCGCGGCGACGGCCGGGTCGCCCGAGCTGCGCGCGGCCAGCTCCAGCACCCAGTCGGCCTCGTGCAGGTCGGCCAGCGAGGGCTGCCGGTCGTGGCGCAGCCGCAGGGCGCGGCCGAACAGCAGCCGGTGGGCGCCCAGTTCGGGGTCGTTGGGAGCGACCCGGCCGAGTGCTTCGCGCAGGACGTGGACCGCCTCGTTCGCCAGTCGTTTGCCCTGTTCGCCGGGGGGCTCCAGCCGGGCGCGCAGCAGCAGGGCCGCGCCGCGCTCGGCCAGCAGGGAGCTGTGTTCGGGCGAGTCGGGGGTGGTCAGGCGCAGTGCGGCGGCCAGTGCCTCGATCGCCTTGTCCAGGGCGGCGGCGTCGCCGGTGCGGGTGTGCACGGCGCGGTGCGCGGTGGCCGTACGGCTCAGGCTCTCCGCCTCCAGGGCCGGGTCGCGCAGTTCGCGGGCGAGCGCGCGGGCCCGGGCGAGGACGGGCAGGACGGCGTCCGGTCCGGTGCCGGCGCCGAGCAGCGAGCGGGCCTGGGCCAGCTCCAGCAGCGTCTCGCAGACCTTGCGGTCGGCGGTGCCGCCCTTGCGGCGCAGCAGGACCGTGGCGGTGTCCAGGTCGGCGGTGGCACGCAGGGCGAGCGCTCCGGTGTGCGCCTCGGCGCCGGTCTCCGCGCCGGCGGCGCGGCGCGCCTGGTCCAGCAGGACACCGCCGCGGGCGGCGTAGATCTCGCCGGGCACCTGTTCGCCGCTGGGCCACTGTTCGAGGAGGACGGTCAGGGCGTGCTCGGCCTCGTCGAGCGGGTCGCCGGGGCGGCCGGCGGCTCCGGTGGCCGGGGCCAGCGCGGCCAGCCGCCGCAGCACTTCGGTACGCAGCACCATGCTCTCCAATACGCGGGGGTCCAGCAGGCTCATCAGCCCGCACGCGGTGTCCAGGTGGCGCGCGGCGTCCTCCAGCGCGCTCCGTTCACCGTCCGGGTACCCCGCGGCGCCGCGTTCCTGCGCGCCGGCGTAGCGCACCCGGGCGAGCACGATCAGAGCTCTGACGCGTGCTTCGCCGTCCCCGTCCGGCGCCTGTGCCGGGTCGCCGCCGACGGCTTCCGCCGCCGCCCGGACCGACCGTTCCGCCTCTTCCAGGGCGTCCGGCTGCCGCCACTCCGCCCAGCCGTGCAGCAGCGCGCGGGCGAGGTCGGTGCCCGCGGCGGGCAGCTGCCGGGCCGCGGCGCGCAGCAGGCGCACCGCTTCCATCAAGTCGCGTACGGCGCCGTCCTGTTCGTAGCGGTCCAGCAGCGCGGCACCCTCGGCGGCGGGTCCGTCGGGCGCGTACGGCGGCGGGACGGGTGTCCTGAGGGCCGGTTCGAAGCGGCGCAGGACCCGCTCGGAGATCCGGGCGAACGGCTCGGGCACGGCGCGCTGCCCGGTGGTCGGCTCCCGGCCGCTGCCGGAGAGCATGGCGACCGCCACGGCCGGGAAGTTGCGGGCGCTGCGGCCGAACGTGCGCTCGATGTACAGGGAGCAGTGCTTGAGGACGAGGGCGGCCTCACCGGCGCTCAGGCGGCTCAGCAGCTCGTCGCGTACGCCGGGCACGAACTCGTACCAGGGGCCGCCGGCCGCGCCTGCGCGGGCGGGCCCGCCCGTCGGGTCGGGCAGTTGCTCGACCAGGCCGCTGAGCAGCACCTCCGCCAGTTCGGCGGGGCCGGTCTGGGGCAGCATGGCGCGCTGGACGAGCTGGATGACGGGCAGCGCGAGCGGTACGGCCGACAGATGGACGGCCAGGTGCCGGGCGTCCGGGGAGGCGGCCTGTTCGAACTCGCGCACCAGCCGGTCGGGGGCGGGGCGTTCGGCGCGGCGGGTGAGGTCCGTACCGAGGCCGTGGTCGCAGCGGACGACGGCGGCGGCGCCGCGCAGCGAGAGGCCCGACTCGGCCGCGGCCAGCCGGGCCCAGGAGCCGAGGGCGGCGGGTGCGGCCGACAGGACCGGCACGGCGCGCTCGCGCACCTCGCCCTGCGGGCGCCCGCCCGCGGACGGGGCGCGGCGGCGGCGCCGGGCGGGCCTGAAGCCGAGGGCGCTGTACGGCCCCTGGCGCCGTACGAGGGTGCCCGCGACGGCCGGGAGCTGGGTGCGGGCCCACATCCGCTGCGGCAGCGGCTGCACCACGGCGAGCGGCGCGTCGGCCGCCCAGCGGTACAGCAGCCGCTGGATGCGCCCGTCGCGCCACAGCGCGCCCGCGCAGTCGCTGACGACGAGGGTGAGGTGGTGGCCCGTGGGGTCGTGCAGCTGGTCGGCGGGGCGCAGCGGGGCGTCCCGGCCGGGGCCGGCGGCGACGCCGACCTCGTCGCCGTGCGGGTGGAGGTAGTGCACCGTGACGTCGCGGAAGGCGCCGACCCGTTCGCAGACCTGCCGCAGGTCGTGCAGCATCTGCTCCCACACGGCCATGGAGGGGGAGCCGTCCATCAGCAGGCGCAGGCTGGCCGCGCGGCGGCGGACGCCGCGCAGCACCGGGATGATCAGTTCGGCGTGTGCGGAGAGGTCGGCGGTGGCGGCCTCGTCCAGTTCCTGGCGGGCCGGGGCGACCGGGGGGTGGTAGCGCTGGACCGGCCGCAGGGCGCGCTGGAGCGGCAGCAGTCCGGGGAAGGCGGAGGCGACGGGGATACCGACCTCGCCCAGCCGCCCCTGGCCGGGGCTGAGGGTGCGCTCGTCCTGCGCGGGCAGCAGGTCCACCTCCGGGCGGCGGGGGCGGTCGCGCGCGGCGGGCTCCGTACGGGACGGTGTGTCGCGGGCCGGTTCGCGGCTGCGGGGATCCACGGAGAATGTGGCCGGTTTTGGCCTCTGCGCGGCGGCCGGAACGGTGCCGTCGGCGGGTTCCCCGGCGCCCTCGGCGGGCCCGGGGGTGATCCACCGGGCCAGCCACAGCGCGTCCGCCATGGAGCGGGCGTCGGCGGGCAGCCCGGCCGCGCGCAGCCGCGCGACGATCTCACCGAGGGGGCCGAAGCCCGGTCCGCCGGCCGGCACCGCGGGTCACCTGGTCCGATCCAGGGGCCGCAGCAGTTCGGCCGTCAGGCGCCGCCGCGTCTCCTCCTCGTCCTCGTCCGCCCAGCCGGCCTTCTGCGTCAGGTGGATGGCGTTCAGCAGCTGGTCGACGGCGCGTACGTCACCGGGCTCGCGGTCCAGGAAGCGGTCGATCAGCGGTTCGTAGTCGGCGGCCGCGCTCTCGCCGAAGTGCGCCCGGACCATGTCGGCGAGCCGTTCCTTGTCCGGTGTGGGGATGTTCAGGTGGATGCAGCGGCGCAGCAGCGGAGCGGGGAAGTCCCGTTCGCCGTTGCTGGTCAGCACGATGAACGGGAAGGCGCGGCAGCGCACCCGGCCGTCGCGGACGGTGACCTGGCCGCCGTCGTCGCTGAGCACCGGCACCTCGGGGGCGGATCCGGCCAGCCGCTCCAGCTCCGGAATCCGGAACTCCCCTTCCTCCAGGACGTTGAGCAGGTCGTTCGGCAGGTCGATGTCGCTCTTGTCCAGCTCGTCGACGAGCAGGACGCGGGGCTTCGCGGCGGGCAGCAGGGCCGTGCCGAGCGGGCCGAGGCGGATGTAACGGCCGATGCCGCCGCCCGGCTCGTCCGGTGTGCGCGGGCGTCCCTCGGCCGGCCCGGGGCCGGGCTGCGGCTGGGCGGCGCGGGCGATCTGGAGGTCCTGGAGGCGGCCGATGGCGTCGTACTCGTACAGCCCGTCGCGCAGCGAACTGCGGCTGACGATGGACCAGTTCAGCACCCGGCCCAGGCCCAGCTCGTAGGCGACCGAGTGGGCGAGGGTGGACTTGCCGCTGCCCGGGGCACCGGTGACCAGCAGCGGACGGCGCAGGTAGAGCGCGGCGTTGACCAGCTCGCGCTCGGTCTCGCCCGGCCGGTGGTAGCTGGCCTCGCGGCGCTGCACGCCGAGCCTGCGCTCGGAGGCGTGGTCGAGGGCGGCGGGCGGCGCCACCGGCGGGCCGCCGTCGAAATCCCGCCAGGGAGGGGGCGGTGGTAACTGCTCGATGCCGTCGTGCGGAGCCCCCGCGCCACGGTAGATGAGCCAGTCGCTCACGTCGGAACTCCTCGTCGCCGGCCGGCCATCGGGCAGGGGCGAAGGGGCCGTGGAAGAGCATTCCCGGCAAGCGTCGGCATCCGCTTCCCGCCCTCCCCCGGACCCGTCCCCCTAGCAATCTCTCACGACGCTAGGACAGTAGCCAGCCGGACGGAAGGATACGGGGCGTTTTCCGGTCTCGGGGGACGTCATGGGGGCGACAATTGCGTGGCGCCGGGGAAGAGTTGGGGAATCGGGTTGTCCGGATCGTCGTAGAGGAGCACGAGGTCGCGGGCCCAGGACGCGCCGCCCTCGGCGGCCTTGGCCCGTAGTTCCCGCACCAGTTCGGGGATCTCGGCGACCGACTTCGGCGCGCCGAGCAGCTGCGCCACCTCCCGGTGGAACGCGTCGCACACCCGGTCGCAGTCCCGCTCGCCGTGGCCCTCCGCGAGCCACAGCGCGACCGGATGGCCGGTGTCCAGGGTCCAGCCGACGGCCTCCAGCCCCGTACCGTCCGCCACCGACCGGCACAGCGCCGGCACCGCTCCCTCGTCCGCCTCCTCCAGCAGCCGCGACAGCCCCGACACCGAGGCGCGGGGGCCGGCCGGCACCCGCAGCGCGGTCATCCGCCCGGCCGCGGCCAGGCCCTGCCAGCGCCGCAGCCAGACCGGGTCCACCTCCTGGCGGCGCCCCTGGTCGCGCAGCACCACCGCGCGCGTCGGGCCCAGCGGGCGCAGGCGCGCGGCCCGGCGCGTCGAGGCCGGTACGCGCCAGCGGTCCGCCGGCGTGTGCCACCGCTCCTCCGGCACCGCGACCTCCAGGCGCACCCGGGCGCCACCCGCCGCGTCGTCGGCGCGCAGCAGCCGCGGACCGAGCCGTTGCAGCACCTGGTCGCAGGCCTGCTCGAAGGGCATGCCGTCCCGCGATTCCTGGATCTCCACGCGCTGCCACCGGCCCTGCCCGTACCCCTCGCTGACCGACCAGTTGAACAGCTGCCGGCCGCCCGCGTCGTCGTAGAACAGCGGCTCGAACTCCACCAGCAGCGCGTCGGGGCGGCGCCGTACCGGTCCGATCCGCTCCCGGTCCCGGGGCAGCAGCACGACCGCCTTGGCCGTGACGAACAGTTCCAGCCGCTCGGCCGCCGTGCGGAGCGCGACGCCCTCGTCACCGGGGGCCTCCCGCGCCTCGTCGGCCGTGCGCTGCGCGACGATGCGCAGGTAGTGCACGAAGGCGCACAGCTCCGTGTACGGGTCGCTGCCCTGGTAGAGCGCCCCGTGCCCGTCCCGCCAGGTGCGCAGCGTCCACGGCCCGGCCCGGCCGGTACGGCCCCGCGGGTCCGCGCGGCCCAGCGCCTCGGCGACCGCGGCGGCCACCACGAGGGGGTCACGCGGCGCGGGCAGCGACGCCAGCAGGTCGAGCGCCTGCAGCCGCTCCTGCACGCCCCACAACCGGCCGCGCCCCGACATGATCGCGTGCTGCGCGTCGAACCAGGTGGGCTCGCCCGGCCCGCCGAGGTCCTGACCGGCCCAGTGCCAGCGGTCGTGCAGGCCCATCAGCGCGTGGTACGGGTCGTCGCCGAGCCCGGCGGCGCCCGGTACGAGGTGGTGCGGCGCCAGCCCGCGCAGTTCGGTGACCGGCACCGCGAGACCGAGCCGGTCCTCGCGGTGACTGCCTTTGACGATGCCGACGACCTCCCCCCGGTCGCAGTCCAGCAGCGGTCCGCCGGACGCGCCCGGCGTCACCCGGACGTCGGTGCCGAACTGGAGGCCGCGGGCGTCGCGGGCGCCGAAGCGGACGGCGATGAAGGGGTGGACGGGGGCGGAGGCGGCGTCCGTGCCGGGGGCGGCACCCGGGTCCGGGCCGGTCCCGGGGCCGCGTCCGGCGCCGCACGGGGCCCCTGCCGTGCCCGGCGGGTCCTGGTCGTGGCCGCGGAAGATGAACGCGTCCTCCAGGAGCGCGGCCGGCTGGTCGCTGAGCCAGGCGCACGGGTGCGGGACGCCGGGGTCGAGGAGCCGCAGAAGGGCCAGGTCCACGCGGGGGCCCGGAGCGGACGCCGGGCCGCTCCCGGCCGCCTCCCGGTCGGCCTCCAGGACTTCCGGTGCTTCCGGTGCTTCCGATGCTTCCGGTCTCTCCTCCCCGCCCGTCCCGCACGGCGGGGCAGCCGCCCGTACGGGGGCCGGCCGGCTCAGGTCGTACTCCAGGCGCGCGGCGGCCACCCGGCCGTCGAACGCCACTCCGATCTCGCCGTCCGGGCCCGTCGGACGGCGTCGGCCGTCACCGCTGGTGAGCACGTGGGCGCAGGTCAGCACCCAACCGGGGGCGACGAAGACGCCGCTGCCCCATAACGGTGCCGGGGTCACCCCGGGCGCCGGGCGGACGGCGACGGTGGCCCGGCCCGCGTGCCCGAGGAGGTGCGCGTACTTCTCGCGGTCCGCGCGTTCACCCCGTCCGGGCCCGTGGCCGCCTTCGGGGGCCGCCATCACTCACCCGGGTCGTGCGGCCCTCGGCCGCCGGCGCGGCCGCTCTCCTCCGGGACGGTGCCCGTATCGCCCTCAGGGGTCTCCCGCTTCCGCCACGTGAGCGTCACCGACAGGTTCGCCTTGGCCTCGCCGTCCGCGAGCAGCGCCACCGCCCGGCCGGGCTTGGCCGCCACCTCCACGCCGAAGGTCACACTGGTCTCGTCCGGCGCCACCCGTTCGGTCGCCTCGCGCAGGCTCGCCGCGACCCCGCCGACCAGGTCCCGCAGCCCCTCGACCCGGGCGCCGAGCGCCTCCCAGGCCCCGACGTCGTCGTATTCCTCGTCCGTTCCCCCGGCGACGTCCAGCCGGGAGACCCGGGCCCAGACCGCCGTACCGTCGGGCAGCTCGATGAGATGTGCGCGATCGCGCATCACGGCCTCCTGCTCCCCCTGAGCGGCAGAGTCCCCCTGCCCCAGGGCCGTTGACAGGTGATCAGGTTATCCCCAGGGTGCGAGTGACGCGAGGGGTCGCGACGCCTGCCTATCCTGGCCGGGTACGTCCCGAAAACCTGGTGGAGAGCGCGTGTATTTCACGGATCGCGGTATCGAGGAGCTGGAGAGCCGGCGCGGCGAGGAGGAGGTCACCCTCGGCTGGGTCGCCGAACAGCTGCGGACCTTTGTCGACCTCAACCCCGACTTCGAGGTCCCCGTCGAGCGGCTGGCCACCTGGCTGGCGCGGCTGGACGACGAGGACGACGACTGACCCGGCACCGCGTGCGGCGCGGTGCGTGCCCGAGCCCGGCCGGCCGGCGGTCTTCCCGCCGTCCCGGCCGGGCGCTTTTGCGTGCCGCGGCGCCGCTGCGGCGCTGCCGCGGTATCCGGAGCGCCGCCCTTGGAAAGGACGCCGGGCGCGATATATCGTGTCGGTAGAGACGCGATATGTTGCGTGTCGTCATGCCAGGGAGGCCAGGACATGCCGGAACGGGAAGAGTGGTCGGTCTGCGAGCCGTGCATGCTGGAGATCGAGGGGGCCGTCACCGCACTGGAGGTGCGGGTGGCCGGCGGGACCGTCAACGTCGTCGGTACGACGGACGGCGGCGCGGCGCGGGTGGAGATCAGCGAGGTCTCCGGGCCGCCGCTGACCGTCCGGCGGGAGGCGGGGACGCTCACCGTCACGTACGAGGACCTGCCCTGGAAGGGCCTGCTGAAAATGATCGACCGGGGGGCCTGGCGGCGTACCGCGGTCGTCTCGGTCACCGTGCCCGCCGCGACCCGCGTCGGGGTCGGCACGGTGGGCGCGAGCGCGGTGCTCTCGGGGATCTCCGGGCGTACGGAGCTGCGCGGCGTCAGCGGCGACAGCACCCTGGTCGGCCTGACCGGCCCGGTGCGCGCCGAGACCGTGTCGGGCGGGGTCGAGGGGCAGGCCGTCACGGGGGACCTGAGCTTCCACTCCGTCTCCGGCGGCCTGACGCTCCTGGAGGGCTCCGGCGGCTCCGTACGGGCCGAGTCGGTCAGCGGCGACCTGGCCCTGGACCTCGATCCGGCGGCCGCGGGCGCGGACGTGCGGCTGTCCACCGTCTCCGGCGAGGTCGCCATCCGGCTGCCCGCGCCGGGCGACACCCGGGTCGACGCGAACACCACCAGCGGCACGGTCGCCAACGCCTTCGAGGAGCTGCGGGTCAGCGGCCGGTGGGGGGCCAAGCGGATCACGGGCCGGCTCGGCTCGGGCAACGGCACACTGAAGGTCACCACGGTCTCCGGAGGCCTGGCCCTCCTGCGCCGCCCACCGTCCGAGGCCCCTGAGGACTCCCCCGCCGACCGCGCCGACCAGGCCGACAAGAAGGTGCTCTGAACGCCATGCCCCCCGTCTTCGCCCACGGCCGCCTCCGCCTCTACCTCCTCAAGCTGCTGGACGAGGCCCCGCGGCACGGTTACGAGATCATCCGGCTCCTGGAGGAACGCTTCCAGGGCCTCTACGCGCCGTCCGCCGGGACGGTCTACCCGCGGCTGGCCAAACTGGCGGCCGAGGGCCTGGTCACCCATACCAGCGAGGGCGGCCGCAAGGTCTACGCGATCACCGCGGCCGGCCGCGCCGAACTGGCCGACCGGGGCGGTGAACTGGCCGACCTGGAGCTGGAGATCCGGGAGTCGGTCGCGGCGCTGGCCTCCGACATCCGGGAGGACGTGAGCGGCTCGGCGCGGAACCTGCGCCGCGAGATGCGCGAGGCGGCGCAGCAGGCCCGCGAGGGCCGGCGGAGTGCCGCCGGGGACAGCGGCGCGGAGCACGGATTCCCGGACGCCGCCGAGTACTTCGAGGGCCGCTTCGGCGACAAGGAGGGCTGGCGGCAGGCGAAGGAGGAGTTCCGGCGCGCCAAGGAGGAGTGGAAGGAACAGGCACGGCGGGCCAAGGAGGAGAGCCGGCGCGCGAAGCAGGACGCGCAGCGGGCCCGCAAACAGGCCCGGGACGCGCAGTCGTTCGTACGGGACGAGGTGCAGCAGGCCATCAAGCGCGTACAGGAACAGGCCCAGGAGCACGTACGCACCGGGGACTGGGCGGGGGCGCTGCGCGAGGCGCTGTCGGAAGTCTCGCGCGAGATGGGCCGCTTCGGCGCCGGACCGGAGCCGGCCGAGGGCGGACCGGCGGACGCGGACCGTCCCGGCGGCGCGCGCGGGCAGGGCCCGGCGGACGCGTCAGGTACCGGTCTCACCAAGGAAGACGCGGCGGCGGGAGCCGACGGGACAGGCGGCTCGCGGGCGGCCCGGACGGAGCCCGGCGGCGGTGCGCCCGCCGAGCCCGCGTGGGCGTCCGAGCCCGGGTCCGGCGACCCGGCCCGGGACTTCGACCGGCTGCTGGACCGCTTCCGGGACGACCTGCGGGACGCGGCGCGCGACCACGGCGTCAGCGCCGAGCAGTTGACGGACGTACGCCGCCGTCTGTCTTCGACTGCTGCGCACGTCGGAGCACTGCTGCGTGACCCGGAGGCATATGCGGCCGGGCAGGAACCACCGCACTGACCGCTCCGGCCGATCGCCCGTCCGTCACGCAGAGTTGTCTGCGGGGGTCTGGATTCACCGCCCGTAATCGGGGAACTCAGACCCTCGCACGGCTTTTTGCCCGACGACGGGATCTGCCGTAGGAAATCGCAGACCTGTGGCCGTGTCCGCCCTTACAGTCAACTCTCCCTGTCTGAACGGATCTTGAAGGCCAAGAGGTAAGCGATGTCGGAATACCCTGCCGTGGCCCGCCGGATGTGGCGCCAGCTGGAGCCCGTCCACGCCATTGTCTACTTCGCACCCGAAGCGTTCGAGGAGGCGGCGGCACTCGGTTACGACACCGATTCCCGCTGGCCCAGCTACTTCGCCTGGCGCACGGCGCCGCTCGGTGCGGCGGGTCCCGAGCTGGTGGCCGCGACGTTCTACAGCTTCAGTCCGCGGATGATCGCCCGGTACGTGCCGGCGATCTGGTCGACGGCGGCGCCCGGCAAGGTCCTGGACGCCCGGATGCAGGCGGTGGACCGCATAATGACCGGTCTGACGAGAGCCGCCGGGATGTCCGCCGCGCAGCTCGCCGAGGCGGCCGGGCTGGCCCGGCAGGCCGCCGAGAACGCCTCGACGGCCGCCCGCCCGCTGGCCGCCGCCAACCGCGACCTGCCCTGGCCGGACGCCCCGCACCTGGCGCTCTGGCACGCCATCACGGTGCTGCGCGAGCACCGCGGCGACGGGCATCTGGCGGCTCTGCTGACCTACGACCTCGAACCGTGCGAGGCTTTGGTGTCGTTCGCCGCGATCGGCGCCGTGCCGAAGGCCAACTTCAAGGGGCGCGGCTGGACGTCGCAGGAGTGGAGCGCCGCGCACGACCGGCTCGCCGCGCGCGGCTGGATCGACCCGGCCGGGCGGCCGACGGACCGGGCGCGCGAGGGCCGGGACGACGTCGAGCGCATGACGGACCGGCTGGCCGCCGGGCCCTGGCGGGCGCTGGGCCGGTCCCGCGCGGAACGGCTCGCCCAGCTGCTCAACCCGCTGCTGGGCGCGGTCTCCGAGGCCGGGCTGCTGCCGCGGCACGGCACGTCGGGGATCGGGGCGGTGAAGGTCGCGTACCCGTAGCGTGCGGCGGCCTTTCGGCGCCCGCTCCACGCCCGGACCACCCCCGTCCGTCACGCCACCACGGCGGCCCCCTCACCCCGCCGCGGCCCGCTCCCCCAGCGCCCGTACGACATCGGCGTGCTCGACGCCGTGTTCGGCCAGCACGGACGCGGCGAGGCCCGGACCGGTCACCATGGCGAGCAGCAGGTGTTCGTCGCCGATGTGCTTGTCGCCGCGGCCGAGCGCGACGCGCAACGACCGTTCCAGTACGGCCTTGGCCTCCGGACGGAACGGTCCGCGCAACGAGCGCCCGCGGCGCCCCTTCGGTACGGAGGCGGAGTCCAGCGCTCCGGCGCCGTGCGCCCGTTCCACCCGGGTGACGACCTCCGTCACGTCGATGCCGAGCCCGGCCAGCGCCTCCGCGTCGGCGGCCGTCAGGCCGCCCCGCCGGCGGGCCTGGTCCAGCGACCGCTCCACGGACGCCCGGCGCTCGCGCACCCCGAGGGCGGCGAGCGCCTCGGCGCCCGGGGAGCCCCGGCCGTCCAGCAGGGCGAGCAGCAGTTCGCCCTCGCCGACCGTGCCGGGGCCCGGCCGTACCGCGTAGGCGGGAGCGCCGCGCACCACGTCGCGGGCGCTCGCCGTGAACCGTTCGAACATCAACGCCTCCCGTACTTCTTGTGGACCGCCTGCCGGCTGACACCCAGCTCGGCGGCGATGTCCTGCCACGACCAGCCCTTCACGCGGGCACTGCGCACCTGTACGGCTTCCAGCTGCTCCAGCAGCCGGCGGAGCGCGGCCACCGCACGCAGGCCGATCCGGGGGTCCTGGTCGCCCGCCCGCTCGGCGAGCTTCGTTGCTTCGCTCATGATGTCAATTTAGGTTGACGCACCGGGCTGTGTCAACGGCAGTTGACGACTGAACGCCCGCTCGCCACCCGTGGACGGACGACGACGCGTACCGGGAACGGGCCCGCCATCGGCGCCCCGCCGCCGTCGTCCATGTCGACGAGCCGATTCCCGGCATCCGACGGCCCGAGGTGCCCCCGTAGGGACGCAGCCCCCACTACGCCACTCGGCGGACGCCCGGACGACACCCCGGACACCCCCGACCCACACCCCGCCCCACTCAGACGAAGATCCGGTCGAGGTGATAGTCGATGGTGCGCTGGACCTCCGCCATCGTGCGGCGCCCGTGCAGCACGTCGAGGCCCAGTCCGGAGACGCCCGACACCAGCAGGTCCGCCTCGCGCGCGGGATCGACGCCGGGCCGTACGCCGCCGGCCTCCCGGATCAGGGTGGCGACCAGGGACTCCACCGCCTGCTCGCCGTGCAGGAAGACCTCGGCCATCGCCGGGTCGGTCAGGCTGCGGACGAAGTACGCCGTGAACACGCGCAGCGCGAGGGCGCGTTGCGCGTCCAGCGGCAGGAACTCGACCAGTACGGCGCGCAGTACGGCCCGCAGCTCACCGGCGTCGTGCAGCTCCGCCATGCGCGCGCGGGCGCGACGGTCGTTCTCTTCGTGCAGCAGGCGCAGCGACTCGACCAGCAGTCGGTGCTTGCTGCCGAAGTAGTACTGCACCACCCGCAGCGACACCCCCGCCTCCGCCGCGACCTCGCGCATGCTCGCCGACTCCAGACCGCGGGCGGCCGCGATCCGCCAGACGGCTTCGGCGACCTCACGGCGCCGCCGCTCCCGCGCGCCGCCGGCGGACGGCGGAGGAGTAGCTGCGGGATCGGGCGCCACGTGCTCGGGGCGCTCCTCCCCGGCCGCACGGGCCGCCTTCTTGCGCCGCCGGTACGCCTTCGCCTGGCAGCTCCGCGAACAGTACGCGGGCGGGCGGCCGCGGACCGCCTCGGGCAGCCCGGCACCGCAGATCCGGCACTCGGCCGTCTTTTCGTCACGCACACACAGAGCGTACCGCGCCCCCAAAAAAGCGTGACGAATATCAGACGAGCCAGGATACGTCAAGGCAGTGCGGGCGAATTTTTGATACGGTCGTACCCACGAACGGAGCAATACCGTCACGGAACGGGGAGACGACCATGCATGAAGCCTGGTACCGACTGCTGTCCATCCTGGTGTTCACCGCGGGCTTCTGGGAGGGCCCGGCGGCCATCCTCTACCGGATCATCGGCGACGACCACGGCCACCCCATGCGGCCCGTCAACTACCTCGACGCGCCGTGGAACTTCGTCGCCTCCGGCGCGGCGATCGTCGTC
Organism: Streptomyces paromomycinus; assembly: GCF_003865155.1. Classification (NCBI taxonomy): domain Bacteria; kingdom Bacillati; phylum Actinomycetota; class Actinomycetes; order Kitasatosporales; family Streptomycetaceae; genus Streptomyces; species Streptomyces paromomycinus. Next base: position 3,404,074 of record NZ_BHZD01000001.1, read on the forward strand.
GCCGTCGCCCTGCTCGCCGTACTGGACAAGGGGCGCCAGAAGGCACTCGCCCGCGAGCGCGACGCCGGGTCCGCCCGCGCCCACGCGGGCACGCACACGGGCTGAGCGCCCCCGTCCGCGCCCGCGCCCGCCGCCCGGCCGTCACACCGGCTCGTAGACCTGCCCGGTCTGTCCGCCCTCGACCGACCGCACGTACGCCGCGGCCACCTGCGCCAGGTCGACCGGCTTGACGCCGGGGAAGAAGTCCCCGTAATCCGCGAGGGATTCGGTGACCACGGTCGGACTCACGGCGTTCACCCGCTGCGGCGCGATGTCGAGCGCGGCGGCCCGTACGAACGCCTCCACCGCGCCGTTGGCCATCGCCGCCGCGCTGCCGGTGGGGACGGGGTCGCGGGAGAGCACCCCGGTGATCAGGGTGAAGGAGCCGCGCCCGGCGATGCGGGCGGTGCCCTGGCGCACCAGCTCGATCTGACTGAGCACCTTGCCGCGGAAGCCCGCCGCGTAGTCCTCCGCGGCCATCTCGGCGACCGGCTTGAACGGGGTGTCGCCGGCCGCGCTCACCACCGCGTCCAGGGTTCCGGCCCGTTCGGCGGCCCGGTCGTAGGCCTCGGTGACCTGCGCCGGGTCGGAGATGTCCAGCCGCAGGTCGCCGCCGCCGCGGCCGACGGTGATGATCTCGTGGCCGCGTCCGGCCAGCGTCTCGTGTACGGCGGCGCCCAGCTTTCCGGTCGCGCCGATCAGCAGAATCCTCATGCCGCCGACGCTAGGACGGGCCGTGCGGGGAGGGAAATGCCTTCCGTACGGGATTTATGCTCGGGGGACATGGGTGGTGTGCGGCTCCTGGACGGGCGGTCCGGCCGTACCGAGGACGGAGGCGCACGGTGAACGTGGAGTTGCGGCATCTGCGGGCGCTGGCCGCCATCGGGGACGAGGGCACGATCACCGGCGCGGCGGCGGTCCTGCGTGTCAGCCAGCCCGCGCTCTCGCGCATCCTGGACCAGCTGGAGAGCCGCCTGGGCACCTCACTGGTCGAGCGGACCACCCGCCGGCTGCGGCTCACCCCGGCGGGCCGGCGGCTGCACGAGCACGCCCACCGCATCCTCGCCCAGCTCGACGACGCGCTCGCCGAGGCGGTGTCCGGGCCGCGCCCGCTGCGCGTCGGCTTCGCCTGGGCCGCGCTCGGCCGGCACACCGTGCCGCTGCTGCGCGAGTGGCGGGAGGGGCGTCCCGGCGAGCCCGTCGAGGTGCACCGGCTCGACGACGCGGAGGCGGCGCTGCGCCGTGGCACCGTCGATCTCGCCTTCCTGCGGACGGTCCCGGCGGACGACGGGGTGCTGGACACCGTGGCGCTGTACCGCGAGCGCCGGATCGCCGCCCTGTGCGAGAGCGACCCGCTGGCCGGGGAGGCGGCGGTCTCGCTGGCCGACCTGACGCACCACGCCATCGCCCTGTGCGCCACCGCGTGCACCACCAGCGCCGCGCTGTGGCCCGCCGGGCAGCGTCCGCGCAGCACGTTCGAGGTCGCCAACGTCGACGAGTGGCTGACCATGATCGCGACCGGGGCGGCGGCCGGGGTGACGGCCGAGGCCACCGTGCACAGCCATCCGCACCCGGGCGTCCGTTACGTACCGATCACCGACGCCGGCCCGGTCACGGTCCTGCTGGCCCGCCCCCGCACGGCCACGCACCCCGCCACCGACGCCTTCACCGCCCACGCGCGGCACACCCTGCGCCGCGCCGGCGCGACCGGCACCCCGGTCACGGACACCGCGCAGGTCCCGCCGCCCGTACGGTGAGGGTGACGACGGCCGTGACCCCGTCGGTGTGCAGCGAGAGGCCCGCGTCCGCGGACAGCAGCGCGGCGTCGTGCCGCTCCAGCGTGAGGGTGCGGTCGGAGCCCGACCCGGCCGGCCACTTGCGGCGGCAGTCCGGTCCGTCCAGCCGCGTACGGCCGGACAGCGCGACCACCAGCCGCGTCCGCCGCTCGCCGGGCGTCTCCGCGGCGCCCCCCGGCCGTGACGCGGCGACGTACCGCCCGCGCACCATCTCCACGACCGCCGTCGAACGCCCGCGCCGCAGCATGACGTTGAAGTTGACGACCGGCCCGTCCAGGAGGCGGCAGCCGGCCGGGGCGTCGCCGGGGAAGGCGAACGGGCGGTACGGGCCGGGCAGGACGTGGCGGGTGCCGTCGACGGTCAGTTCCAGTCCGGCGCCCTCGGCCACCGTCAGGACGCGGTCCACGCCGGGCAGTGCGGAGTACGGGCCGTCGCGGCCCACTTCGGCCAGGCTCACCCGCCAGTCGAAGGTGTCCCAGCCCGCGCCGGGCGGCGCGGCGGCGATCTCCCGCGTCACCCCGCCGCCGTTGCTCCAGGCCGTCGCCGTACGCCCGGCCGCACGCAGCACCCGCACCCGTCCCGCCCCTCCCGGTGTCTCCCGCGCTCCCGTGCCTCAGACCGTCAGGACGACCTTGCCGAACATCTCGCCCTCGGCCAGCTTCGCGAAGCCCTCGCGCGCCCGGTCCAGCGGCAGGGTGGTGTCGATGACGGGCCGGACGCCCTTGGCCGCGCAGAAGTTCAGCAGCGAGGCCAGTTCGTCCTTGCTGCCCATGGTCGAGCCGACGACCTTCAGCTCCAGGAAGAAGATGCGGTTGAGTTCGGTGCGCTCGGGGTTGAAGCCGGAGGTGGCGCCGGAGATGACGAGCGTGCCGCCGGGCTTGAGCGACTTCACCGAGTGCGACCAGGTGGCGGCGCCGACCGTCTCGATCACCGCGTCCACCCGCTCGGGCAGCCGCTCGCCGCTGGGCAGGGCGGCCTCGGCGCCCAGTTCGACGGCGCGCTCGCGCTTGTCCGCGCTGCGGCTGGTGGCGAAGACCCGCAGCCCGGCCGCCGCGCCCAGCACGATCGCCGCGGTGGCCACGCCGCCGCCCGCGCCCTGCACGAGCACGCTGTCCCCGGGCCGTACCCCGGCGTTGGTGAACAGCATCCGGTACGCGGTCAGCCAGGCGGTCGGCAGGCACGCGGCCTCGGCGAAGGACAGTTCCTTCGGCTTGGGCAGCACGTTCCAGGCGGGGACGGTGACCTGTTCGGCGAAGGTGCCCTGGTAGCGCTCGGTGAGGATCGAGCGCGGCTCGTCCGGGCCGACGCCGTGGCCGCTCTGGCCGATCACCGAGTGCAGCACGACCTCGTTGCCGTCCTGGTCGGTGCCGGCCGCGTCACAGCCGAGGATCATCGGCAGCGCCTCCTCGCCCAGGCCCACGCCGCGCAGCGACCACAGGTCGTGGTGGTTGAGGGAGGCGGCCTTGACGTTGACGGTCGTCCAGCCGGGGCGTGCGCCGGGGGCCGGACGCTCCCCCAGTTCGAGGCCGTTCAGCGGCTGGTCGCGGTCGATGCGGGCGGCGTAGGCAGCAAACATGATCCCAACGTAGGGCGCTCGGGGTCCGGGCGGTACCGGCCCGCGGTGTGACACGCGCCGCGCCGCCGTCCGGCCCCTGGCGTCTGGCCCCCGCCAGGCTCCTCGCGCGGGCAGCTGCCGCCGCGCCGCCCGCTGCGGCCGACGGGCAGGGCCGAGGGGGAAGTCGGTGTCGTACGGATGCCCGAGCAGTGCGCAGCGAAAAGGCCCCGCCCGGAGACGGGGCCTTCCCACGGACGCGGGGTCAGCGGCGCGCGACGCCCTCCGCGCGGGCGGCGGCCGCGACGGCCGAGGTCACCGCCGGGGCGACCCGCTCGTCGAACGGCGACGGGATGACGCACTCGGCGCTCAGGTCGTCGGCGACCACCGAGGCCAGCGCCTCGGCGGCGGCCAGCTTCATGCCCTCGGTGATCCGGCTGGCGCGCACCTGGAGCGCGCCGGCGAAGATGCCGGGGAAGGCCAGCACGTTGTTGATCTGGTTGGGGTAGTCGCTGCGGCCGGTGGCGACGACGGCCGCGTACTTGTGCGCGACGTCCGGGTGGATCTCCGGGTTCGGGTTGGCCATGGCGAAGATCAGCGCGTCCTTCGCCATCTTGGAGACCGCCTCCTCCGGCACCGTGCCGCCGGAGACGCCGATGAAGACGTCCGCGCCGTCCAGCGCCGTCTCCAGGGAGCCGGTCAGTCCGGCCTTGTTGGTGAAGGAGGCCAGCTCGCGCTTGACGTCGGTGATGTGCTCGTCGCGGTCGGCGGTGACGATGCCCTTGCGGTCGCAGACCGCGACGTCACCGATGCCCGCCTCGACGAGGATCTTGGCGATGGCGAACCCGGCCGCGCCGGCGCCGGAGATGACGGCGCGCAGCTGTCCGAGCGAACGGTTCGTCAGCTGCGCGGCGTTGCGCAGCGCGGCCAGCGTGACCACGGCGGTGCCGTGCTGGTCGTCGTGGAAGACCGGAATGTCCAGGCGTTCCTGGATCTTGCGCTCGATCTCGAAGCAGCGGGGCGCGGAGATGTCCTCCAGGTTGACGCCGCCGAAGGACGGCGCCATCCGCACGACGGTGTCGACGATCTCGTCGGCGTCGGTCGTCGCGAGGGCGATCGGCACCGCGTCCACGCCGCCGAACTGCTTGAAGAGGATCGCCTTGCCCTCCATCACGGGCAGCGACGCCTCGGCCCCGATGTCACCGAGGCCCAGCACCGCGGTGCCGTCCGTGACGACGGCCACGACCTGGGACTTCCAGGTGTAGTCGTGCACCAGCTCGGGTTCTTCGGCGATGGCGCTGCACACCTTGGCGACGCCGGGCGTGTAGGCGAGGGAGAGGTCCTCGCTGTCGCGCACCGGGACGGTCGCCTGGATCGCCATCTTGCCGCCGCGGTGCAGGAGGAAGGCGGGGTCCTGGCACTGCTCCCCGCCGTCGGGTCCGGAGCCGGGCGTGCCCTGGGCGTGCGTGCCGGTATCGGCGTTCTTGTGCGTGTTGCCGCCGTCGTGGTCCTGGGCGGTCTTGGCTGTCACTGGTCCAACCCCTTTGTTCGTCAATCAGTTGAGGGTGTCCACTCCCTGGTCAAGGGGTGGGCGGGCACCGCGTCCGTGCCCTGCGCGACGGATGGCCGTCCCGCGGGGGGAGGTACGGACGCCGGGCGCGCCGCACGCGCGCCCTGAGCCCCGGATGAGGGGTGTAACGAACCTTTCTACCGGACGGGCGTGCGCCCCGACGAGTCGGATTCGTTACCCATGGGTCACCTCTGAGGTCACAACCACGGCATCAGAGGCGAACGCCGCGAACCGGTTGAAGTCCCCCGTGCGCTGTCCGCACTGCGAGACGCGGGCCCGTGCGGCCCGGCCTTCCGCCGGCCACTTGGCGCGCAGCACCCAAGGGACACCTGGGATGTACGGCTTCGTCCCCGTCCGTTATCCGATTTTGACCTGGACGGCAGTCCGGATAGCGGTGTCCGGATGGCAAGATTCCGTCACCGAACGAGGTCGCGACGCCCGAAGGTGTGTGCCCGGCCCCTGCTCAGTCGGCTTCTCCCTCATCCGCAGGAGGATCAGCATGACCGCAAGCCCCACCCGTCGCCCGGCCCCCGGCAGGTCTCGTTCAGCCGTGGCCGCCGCGACCGCGGTCGCGGCCTCGCTGCTGCTGCTCAGTGCCTGCGGCGACCAGACCGACGCGGCGATCGCCAAGCGCGAGGCGGCCAAGAACCGCAACCCCGACGCCCCGCTGTTCAAGCTCCTGCCCCAGGAGATCCAGGACAAGGCGATGATCCAGGTCGGTTCGGACATCAGCTACAAGCCGGTGGAGTTCCGTACCAACGGCGAGGTCACCGGCATCGACCCGGACCTCGCCGAGGCGCTGGGCGAGGAGTTGGGCGTCAAGCTCAACTTCAACAACGCCACCTTCGACACCCTCATGGGCGGCATGAAGTCCAAGCGCTACGACATCGCCATGTCGGCGATGACCGACACCAAGGACCGCCAGCAGGGCGTGGACAGCTCCACCGGCAAAAAGGTCAGCGACGGGGTCGACTTCATCGACTACCTCGACGTCGGCGTCTCGATCTACACGCAGAAGGGCAAGACCCAGGGGATCGACGGCTGGGAAGCGCTGTGCGGCAAGAAGATCGCGGTGCAGCGCGGCACCGTCTCGCACGACCTGGCCAAGGACCAGTCCGAGAAGTGCGAGGAGTCCGGCACGGACGCGATCTCCATCGAGGCGTTCGACAACGACACCGAGGCACAGACGCGGCTGCGCACCGGCGGCGTGGACGCGGTCTCCAGCGACTACCCGGTCGCGGCGTACGCGGTCAAGACCTCCGGCGGCGGCAACGACTTCCAGCTGGTCGGCGGCGCTCCGGTCAAGGCCGCCCCGTACGGCATCGCGGTGCCCAAGGACAGCCCGAAGCTGCGCGACGCCCTCAAGGCGGCCATGGAGGCCATCGTCAAGAAGGGCAGCTACGCCAAGGTGCTCAAGAAGTGGAACGTCACGGACGCCGCGGTCAAGGAAGTCAAGCTCAACGGCGGCAGCTGAGCGCCTGCCCGAGTTCCCTCCGCCGCGTGCCCGCCCGGCCGCGCACGGCCCGTCCCTCCCGCCGAACGCTGAAAGGCAACACCCGTGTCAGTTGACGTCGACAAGCCGGCCCAGCCGCCGGCGGACGCCCCGCCGCCCGCTCCCGAGCCGATCAAGGCCATTCCCGTCCGGCACTACGGGCGCTGGGTCGCGGCGCTGGTCGTCCTCGCGCTGCTCGCCCTGCTCGTGCGGGCCTTCGCCTCGGGCAAGGTCAACTGGGGCGCGATACCCGAGTACATGTTCAACGCGGACATCCTGCGGGGTCTGCGCAACACGCTGCTGATCACCGTGCTGTCGATGGTCATCGGCATCGTGCTGGGTGTGATCCTCGCCGTGATGCGGCAGTCGAAGAACCCGGTGACCTCGACGGTCGCGTGGTTCTACGTCTGGTTCTTCCGCGGCACGCCGGTCTACGTCCAGCTGTTCCTCTGGTTCAACCTGGGCCTGGTCTTCCAGTACATCGACATCATGCCGATCTACAAGGACGAGTGGTCGGACTTCATGACCCCGTTCCTGTGCGCGCTGCTGGGCCTCGGCCTCAACGAGGCGGCGTACATGGCGGAGATCTGCCGCGGCGGCCTGCTCGCCGTCGACGAGGGCCAGACCGAGGCGGCGCACGCGCTGGGCATGAGCCACGGCAAGACGCTGCGCCGGATCGTCGTGCCGCAGGCCATGCGGGTGATCGTGCCGCCGACCGGCAACGAGGTCATCAACATGCTCAAGACCTCCTCGCTGGTCATCGCGGTGCAGTACTACGACCTGCTGCAGTCGGCGCAGAACGTGGGCCGCGACGCCGGTCCCGTGGTGGAGATGCTCATCCTCGCCGCGGTCTGGTACCTGATCGCCACTTCGGTGCTCAGCGTCGGCCAGTACTACCTGGAGCGCTACTACGCCCGCGGCGCAAGCCGCCAGCTGCCGCCCACGCCGATCCAGCGGCTGCGGGCCCGGCTGTCCGGCGGCGCCACCCGTTCGTCGGCCGGAGGTGCCGCATGACCAGCAAGTCCACCCCCATGGTCAAGGCCGAGGGCGTCCACAAGTCCTTCGGCACGGCCCACATCCTCAAGGGCATCGACCTGGAGGTCGCGCCCCGTGAGGTGTTCTGCCTGATCGGCCCGTCCGGTTCCGGCAAGTCGACGTTCCTGCGCTGCATCAACCACCTGGAGAAGATCAACGCCGGCCGGCTGTCGGTCGACGGCGAGCTGGTCGGCTACCGGGAGGCCAACGGCAAGCTGTACGAGCTGCGCGACCGCGAGGTGGCCGCGCGCCGCCGCGACATCGGCATGGTCTTCCAGCGCTTCAACCTGTTCCCGCACATGACGGCGCTGGAGAACATCATGGAGGCGCCGGTCCAGGTCAAGGGCGAGTCCAAGGCGACCGCCCGGGAGCGCGCGGGCAAGCTGCTGGACCGGGTCGGCCTGGCCGACAAGGCCGGCAACTACCCGTCGCAGCTCTCCGGCGGCCAGCAGCAGCGCGTCGCGATCGCCCGCGCGCTGGCCATGGAGCCGAAGCTGATGCTCTTCGACGAGCCGACCTCGGCGCTCGACCCGGAGCTGGTCGGCGACGTGCTGGACGTGATGAAGGACCTGGCGTCGGACGGCATGACGATGATCGTCGTCACGCACGAGATGGGCTTCGCGCGCGAGGTCGGCGACTCGCTGGTCTTCATGGACGACGGTGTGGTGGTCGAGTCCGGGCACCCGCGCGACGTGCTGGGCAAGCCGCAGCACGAGCGCACCAAGTCGTTCCTGTCGAAGGTGCTCTGACCCGGCGGGCACGGCCGTACGGCACATACGAAGGGCGGTACGTACGGGCGCGGCAGGCGCCCCGGTACGTACCGCCCGGCCGTCGGACGAACCGTACGCGCGCTACTTCAGTCCGAGGACCAGCGCGTCCGACGGCGAGCGCCACACCGCGCGCGCCTCGCCGAAGCCCGACTCGCGCAGCACCTCGCAGTGCCACGTCACCGAAGGGGTGTCGCCGTCGGCGTGCTCACCGTAGATCTCGAAGCGCTCGGCGGTCGGGCCGGCCAGCACCGGGTCGGCGGCGGCCTTCTCCCACCAGGCGCTCCAGTCCAGGGCGCCCGCCGCCTTGGCCGCGTCCTGCCGCGCGTGCCGGAAGGCGCGCTCGGCGGCGTCGATGCGCGGAGTGTCCCCTTCGGGCATGTGGTCGGCGTTCATGAAGACGCCGCCCTCCCTGACCAGCCCGCCGAGCTGCCCGTACAGCCCGCGCAGCGGCCCGGTGTGCATCCAGTGCAGGGCCGTGGCGGTGAGTACGGCATCGTACGAGTCGTGCGGCAGGGCCTCGGTCCACCGGGGGTCCTTGAGGTCCGCGCGGACGAACGTCACCCGGTCGTCCCCCGCGAAGTGTCCGCCGGCGATGGCCAGCAGCGCCGGGTCGAGGTCCACGCCCACGCTGACTGCCTTGGGAAAGCGCTTGAGCAGCCGGTCGGAGATACTGCCCGTGCCGCAGGCCAGGTCCAGCACCCGGGGCTCGGTGCCCACCAGGGCCTCGACCATGTCGAGCATCACGCGGAACCGCTCCTCGCGGTCCGGCATGTACCACTCCTGCTGGCGGTCCCAACTGTCCTGCCAGCCCTGCCAGTCAGTGCCGACGACAGTCTCGGTCATACCGTTACCTCCAGGCCGTAATACCCTCGTAGCAACAACACCTATTACGAACACTAGACCGCGCCCGTAAGGACTACAAGTGGAACTGGCCTATTACTCGGACTATGCCGTTCGCCTGGTCAACACCGAGCAGCCCGAGCGCGGCGGCGACACCCTGACCTCGGTCGAGGCCGTCCGCGAGCTGTTCGGGCCCGCCCAGCAGATGGCCCGCCGGGCCAACGAGAGCGACGTGACCCGCCTGCGCGGCGTACGGACCCGGCTGCGCGCCGTCTTCGAGGCGGCGGACGAGGGCGACGAGGTACGGGCGGTGGACCTGCTCAACGCGCTGATGATGGAGTTCCCCGTCAGCCCGCAGGTCTCCGGGCACGAGTTCCGCGACGAGGACGGGCGCCCCAAGTGGCACCTGCACATCGCCGACCACGCGGCCAACGCCACCGCCGGCTACACCGCCACCGCCTCCATGGGGCTGGCCTTCCAGCTCACCGAGCTGGGCGTCGACCGGCTCGGCATCTGCCAGGCACGCCCGTGCCGCAACGCCTACCTCGACACCTCCACCAACCGCTCCCGGCGCTACTGCTCGGACCGCTGCGCGACCCGCGCCAACGTCGCGGCCTACCGGGCCCGCAAGCGCCTGGACAGCGAGCGGTCGGCCCGTACCGGACGCACCGCGGAGACCGCCCAGGACAGCGCGCCCGACAGCGAGCGCTGAACCCCGCGCGGCGGCCGCACCCGCACCCAGGCCCGCGCGATCACCAGCTCGTCGGGCACCACCCCGAACTCGCGGCTGTCGTTCTCCACGAACGGATTGTCCCCCTGGACCCACCAGCCGCCGTCGCGCCGCTCGACGGCCCGTTTGACGATCAGCAGGTCCTGCCGGAACGGGTGCCGCAGGACGACCACGTCACCCGCCCGCACCACCGCCCCGTACTGCACCACCAGCTGGTCGCCGGGCCGCAGCGTCGGCACCATCGACGGGTTGTAGACCTCGGCCAGGCCGAAGGCCCGCAGCAGTCCGCCGCGCTCCCGCCCGTGCTCCTCACCCTGCTCCGGCCCGCGCTCTTCCACCCGCTCCGGCATCCCCGTCACACCTCCCGGTCCCGGCCCGGCGACCACCACGGCCCGGTCGTCCGTCACCGGTCCCATCCTCCATCAGACCCGGCCCGGAACCGGCCTTTTGCCCTAAGACCCCGAGCCACCCGAGAAAAGCCTTCCCCCGGCGAGTAATCTCGCACCTGAGAAGACGATCACGAGGAAGGACTGAACATGCTTTCCCGCCTGTTCGCCCCCAAGGTGAAGGTCAGCGCCCACTGCGACCTGCCGTGCGGCGTGTACGACCCGGCCCAGGCCCGTATCGAGGCCGAGTCGGTCAAGGCCGTCCAGGAGAAGTACCAGGCCAACGAGGACGCGGACTTCCGTACCCGCGCCGTCCTCATCAAGGAGCAGCGCGCCGAGCTGGCCAAGCACCACGTCTCGGTGCTGTGGAGCGACTACTTCAAGCCGCCGCACTTCGAGAAGTACCCGGAGCTGCACCAGCTGGTCAACGACACCCTCAAGGCGCTGAGCGCCGCCAAGGGCTCCAACGACCCGGCGACCGGTCAGAAGGCCCTGGACCACATCGCCCAGATCGACAAGATCTTCTGGGAGACCAAGCAGGGCTGACCCGCCCCGCGCCACGGCGGCCGTGCGTCCCGACCGGGGCGCGCGGCCGCTGCGGTACGTACCATCGCCGTACCCGGCCCGCGCGGGCGCCGTCCACCGGCTTCCAGGGGCCGGGTGCGGCCGTTTCCGCACGTTGGCACGTCCGCGTACCCGCCGCGGGGCCCGGCTTTCGATAGGCTCGGAACGTGACGGCAGACCGCAGCACAGCGGACCACTACGAGGTCGTGGCCCTCGCGTCGTCCGCGGGCGGCATCAAGGCCCTGACCGAGATTCTCGGCGCCCTCGGACCCGACCTCTCGGTTCCGGTTCTGGTGGTCCAGCACCTGGACCCGCGCCACCGCACCATCATCGCCGAGGTGCTCACCCGGCGCACCGCGCTGCGGGTCAAGCTGGCCGAGGCCGAGGAGCGGGCCCGGCCCGGCACGGTCTACATCGCACCCCCCGACCGGCACCTTCTGGTGGGCCCCGGAGGTACGCTGACGCTCTCCGGGAGCGAACTGGTCCACTTCCTGCGTCCCTCCGCCGATCTGCTCTTCGAGTCGGTCGCCGGGGCCTACGGGGCGCAGGCGATCGCCTGTGTGCTGACCGGGACCGGCAGCGACGGCGCCATGGGGGTGGAGGCCGTCACGTCACGCGGCGGCACGGTGATCGCGGAAGATCCCCGTACGGCCGAGTTCAAGGGAATGCCAGAGGCAGCGGTGGGCACCGGTTCGGTGGACTTCGTGCTGCCCCTGGAAGAGATCGCCGCGGTGATCCGCGGTCTTGTCGAGACCAAGAGGCAGTAATGGGTCAAGCTCGGGATGTCGAGACGGACGAGGAACTGGAGCAGCTGCTCGGCTTCCTGAGGGACGCCCGCGGATTCGACTTCACCGGCTACAAGCGCTCGTCGCTGGGCCGGCGCATCCGCAAGCGGATGGCGGATGTGGAGACCGAGACCTACGCGGACTACCGCGACCGCCTGGAGACGAACGCCGACGAGTTCAACGCGCTCTTCAACACCATCCTGATCAATGTGACGTCCTTCTTCCGCGACCCGGACGCCTGGACGTTCCTGCAACGCGAGGTGGTGCCCGAGCTGCTCGCGGACACCGCCGCCGACGAGGAGATCCGGGTCTGGAGCGCGGGCTGCTCCAGCGGTGAGGAGGCGTACTCCCTCGCCATCATGTTCGCCGAGGCGATGGGCGTCGAGGAGGCCCTGAACCGGGTCAAGATCTACGCCACCGACGTGGACGAGGAAGCGCTGCGCGACGCCCGCTCCGGCCTGTACACGGCCAAGGCGCTGGAGCCGCTCTCCCCCGAGCTGCGCGACACCTACTTCGAGCAGAACGGCACCCGCTTCAACTTCCGCACCGACCTGCGGCGCCGGGTCATCTTCGGCCGGCACGACATCACCCGCGACGCCCCGATCTCCCGGCTGGACCTGCTGGTCTGCCGCAACGCCCTGATGTACTTCAACGTCGAGGCGCAGCGGCAGATCATCGACCGGTTCCACTTCGCCCTGCGCGAGCGCGGCTTCCTCTTCCTCGGCAAGGCCGAGATGCTGCTCAACGACGCCGAGCGGTTCGAAGTGCTCAGCATGCGCCAGCGCTCCTTCCGGCGGCGCCCCGGGGACGCCGGTCCGCCGTACCACTCCACGCCCGCGAAGATCCGGGTCGGGACAAGCACCGAGAAACTGACCACCGCCGCCCGCAGCCGGCAGCTGCGCGACCTGATCCTGGACGCCAACCCCGCCCCGGCCATCGCGGTCGACGGCGAGGGCACCGCGGTGCTGATCAACAGCCAGGCGCGGGCCCAGTTCGGCCTGACCTCCAACGACATCGGCCGGCCCTTCCAGGACCTGGAGATCTCCTACCGCCCCGTCGAGCTGCGCTCGCTGATCGAGCAGGCCACCCACGAGCGCCGCACCCTGCGGGTCAACGGCGCCGAGCGGCGGGTCGGCGAGGAGATCCAGTACTTCGACATCCTCATCCAGCCGCTGATGGGCTCCAACGGACTGCTGGCCGCCACCAACATCACCTTCACCGACGTCACCGTCGCCACCCAGCTCAAGTCGGAGAACAAGCGGGTCCGCGAGGACCTGGAGACGGCGTACGAGGAACTCCAGTCCACCAACGAGGAGCTGGAGACCACCAACGAAGAGCTCCAGTCGAGCATCGAGGAACTGGAGACCACCAACGAGGAACTCCAGTCGACCAACGAAGAGCTGGAGACCACCAACGAAGAGCTCCAGTCGGGCAACGAGGAACTGGAGACGATGAACGAGGAGATGCGCACCCGCACCGAGGAGCTGGACGAGGCCCGTGCCTTCCTCGAAGGGGTCGTCACCTCCATCGCCGCGGGCGTGGTCGTCCTCGACAAGGAGCTGAAGGTCAAGAGCTGGAACCGCGGCGCGGTGGACATGTGGGGCCTGCGCCCGGACGAGGTGATCGACGAACCGTTCTTCTCGCTGGACTTCGGGCTGCCCACCGAGATGCTGCGCCCGGCCGTGGAGAAGTGTCTGGAATCCGGCAAGCGGACGTCGCCCTCGCGGGTCTCCGCCGTCAACCGGATCGGCCGCCCCATCACCTGCAACGTCCTGTGCTCCCCCTTCGACCGGCACAACGGCGGCGTGGTCCTGCTGCTGGAGGCGGACCGGGGCGATAACAGCGACTGAGCGCCACCATGGGCGTACGCTGAGGACATGGTTTGGGGTCAACGCAGGGACGTCCAGGCACAGCTGGCGCGTCGCCGTGCGGCCAGGGCCCGCCAGCGCGCCGAGCATGCCGCGGCCTGCGCCGAACAGCAGGAGATCCTGGCGGCCTCGGCCGGCGGTGACCTGCACCTCCATCTGGCGGACGCCTACCGGCGGTCGGCGGAGTGCCACCTGTCGTCGGCGCGCCTCCAGGAGGCCTACGCCGAACGGATGTCCGCGTGGAGCGGGGACGAGACCAGCCGCCCTCGCTTCATGACCGGCGTCGCGGAGGCGTGCGGGACGACCAGCGCGGCCCTCACCCTGATGGGGACCGACCACGGCCAGCTCTCCGTCGCCTCGTCCGACGGGCCCTCCCGGGCCGCGCAGGACCTGGAATTCATGCTCGGCGAAGGCCCGGCGCACGACGCCTCGGCGAGCGGCCGGCTGGTCTCGGCGTCCGGCCGGGCCATCGAGAGCCGCTGGCCCGCCTACGGTCCCGCGCTGACCTCCCTGGGCATCCACGAGGTGCTCACCGCTCCGCTGCGCACCGAAGGCAGCTGTATCGGCGCGCTCGCGGTCTTCGACCCCGGCGACGGCACGGCCGGCGCCGGCACGCTCACGGTGATCGCCGACGCACTGACCCGTACGGTGCTCCTCGGCCCGGACGCCGACCCCGAACTGTACGAGGACGCCGATCACCGGGACTGCGTCCAGCAGGCCGCCGGAATACTCTCCGTCCAGGCCGGCTGCCGGGTGCAGGACGCGCTCGCCATGATCAAGGCGCGCGCCTTCGCCGACGGGCAGCCACCGGACGCCATCGCCGAGCAGGTCGTACGCGGCACGCTGAAACTCGCCCAGGGCAGCTGAACCCACCGAGGGGACCTCAACCCATGACCACAGCTCCGCACCATCTCGCCTCCGTCTTCGTGGAGCTGGCGGGCGGCGGAGGACAGGGACCGCCCGGCGTCCCCACCCTGCTCAAGCGGCTCACCGACCGCAGCAAGGAACTGCTCGCGGTCCGCGCGACGGCCGTGACCTTCTCCACCGGCGCCCGCGACGCCCCCCGGGTCGCGGCCTCCGACGCCGACGTACGCCGCCTCGAAACGGACGCGGTCACCTGGGGCGAAGGCCCCGGCCCCGCCTGCCGCCGCACCGGCCGCCCGCTCGGCGGCACGGCCCTGAGCGGAGCGGTCGCCCGGCAGCGCTGGCCGCGCTACGCGCCCCGCGCGCTCGCCCTGGGCTGCACCCACACCGCCGCCCTGCCGATAAGGGGCCACTCCGGCCCGGTCGGCGCCCTGGTCCTGCTCGCCACCCGCCGGACCGCGCTGACCGGCGACCTGATGGCACTGGGCCAGTCACTCGCGGACTTCGCCGCCGTGACCCTGCTGCGCGAGCACGAGGTGGAGGCGAGCCGCACCCTCGCCGCCCAACTGGAGCACGCCCTGACCACCCGGGTCGTCATCGAACAGGCCAAGGGAGCCCTCACCGCACGCCACGACCTCTCCCCCGACGCCGCCTTCACCGTCCTGCGCGGCTACGCCCGCTCCCACCAGCGACTGCTGACCGACGTCGCCCGCGAGGTGGTGGAGGGCCGGCTCGATCCGAAGTGAGGGCAGCGTGGTCGCGGGGGGGCGGGGCTGCCTGACCGGAGGTCACGGGCGGCGCGCACGGCCGTACGGCCGGGTCCGGCACCGCCTCACGTCCCGATCGGCAACGGCCCGTCGTGCCGTACGAGCCACTCGCGGTACGCCGTGCTCTCCCACGCCACCTCCATGTACGAGGCGGTCAGGTCGGCGAAGAGGGCGTCGGCGGGGGCGGCCGGGGCGGCGCCGGGGCGGTGGGCCATGAAGAGCCGGACGGCCAGCGGGTCGCCGCGGAGCGGACGGATGACCATGCCGTGCCGGGGCCGGGAGGTCGGCTGGCAAGGGGCGACCACCTCGCCGGCCGCGACCAGGTCGGCCGCCGTGAGGTAGTCCCCGTGCACCACCCGGGGGTCCAGGCCCGCGGCCGCGAAGACCCGGCGCAGCCCGGTCCACTCGCCGTCCACCGACGGGTCGACCATCCACTGGTCACCGGCCAGCTCGGCGAGTTCGACCACCGGGTGGCGGGCCGCCGGGTGGTCGGCCGCCAGGGCGACGAACTGCGGCTCCCGGGCGATCAGTTCCCGCTCGACGAGGCCGTCGGGCCGGCGCAGCGGCGCGCCCTCCACCTCGTGCACGAAGGCGACGTCGAGCTGGCCCATCGCCACCATCTGCAACAGCGCGTTGGCGGACACGTCGATACGGATGGCGGTGTCCGTGTCGGGCAGCCTGGCCCGCAGCCGTCGCAGCCAGCCCGCCACCGCCCGGCTGCTGGTGCTGCCGATGCACAGCCGTGCGCCGCCGGCCCGCAGGGAGGCGGAGGCGATCTCGTCGACCAGCGCCCGCATGTCGGCCACTATCGGCCGGGCCCGGCTCAGCACCGAGTGCCCCAGCGGCGTCGGCCGGCTGCCGGTCCGCTCGCGGAAGAACAACTGGCCGCCCAGGGCGTTCTCGATGCGGCGGAGCTGGGTCGTCAGGGAAGGCTGGGTCATGCCCAGCTGCCGCGCGGCCTTGCGTACGCTGCCCGCGTCGGCGATCGCGCACAGCGCACGAAGGTGCCTCACTTCGAGCTCCACGACCGGAGCATAACGACGTTTGCGCACGTCACACCAGACTCTTCGGGCACGCTCGGGCCGGCTTCGCCCCGGGGTATCACCTGGTGCTATCGCCACCTGCCATCTCCGCGCCCCGGATCTTCTCGAACAGACTCTCCGGCACCAAGAGTTCCTCCGCAGGGCCCCGGCCGCCGCCCCACACGGCGACCGTACGGCCCCACGGGCGATAAGGAGTCCCCCCACCATGAGATCTCCCAAGACCGCGCTGTCGGCCGCACTCGGCCTGGGCCTCGTCGCGACGCTGGCGGCATCGGTCCCCGCGACGGCGGCCTCCGCCTCCTCCGCACCCCAGACCCACCGGGTCACCGCCGCCGCGTACGCCGGTTCGGCCGCCGAGCAGGCCGACACCAAGGCGTTCTTCCAGGCCGTCATGAAGTCGGTCAAGGCCAAGCAGGCGGCCCACCCGAACCTCAAGGTCGTCACCGTCACCTACGACGCGAGCGCGGCTCCCACGTTCAAGAGCCAGATATCGCAGAGCGCGCAGATCTGGAACGGCGCGGTGCAGAACGTCAAGCTGCAGGAAGGCAGCGGCGGCGACTTCCAGTACCGCGAGGGCAACGACGCGCGCGGCTCCTACGCCAGCACCGACGGCCACGGCAAGGGCTTCGTCTTCCTGGACTACAAGCAGAACCAGGAGTACGACTCGACCCGCGTGACCACGCACGAGACCGGCCACGTGCTGGGTCTGCCGGACCACTACGAGGGCCCGTGCAGCGAGCTGATGTCCGGCGGCGGCCCCGGCCCGTCCTGCACGAACGCGCAGCCGGACCAGACCGAGCGGGCCAAGGTGGACCAGCTCTGGGCCAACGGACTCAAGGGCGTACGCCCCTGACGGGCCCCTCCCCCGGCAGGTCCGGTAAGGCGTGACAACGCCACGGCCCCGGGAAACTACGGCGCGCGAGCGCCGCGGTCCGACAACGTCTACGCGCGCGGCGGGCTCCCCGGAGCCCTGCCGCGCGCGTACGCGTTCCGCGCCGCGCGCCCGGCCCTGTTCGTACCGATGCGCCGTGCCTCAGTGCGCCAGCTCCCGGCTCCACGCCTCCAGTTCCGGTTCTCCGTCGTCGGAGCGGCGCAGCCGGCCCGTGCGCTGCCACCCCCACGCCCGTACCGCGGAGAGCGCCGCTCCGTTCGCCGTCTCGACGAGGGTGACGACCGCCGTGGCGTTGCTGCGGACCAGCAGGGTCTCCTGGAGCCGGGTGGCGACGTGGCCGCGCCGGTGCGCGGGCAGCACCATCAGCTCGGCGACCACGAACACCCGTCCCGAGGCCGTCAGTTCCTCCAGCTCACGCGGTACCTGCCCGTTGAACCCCTGCCACCACCGGCCGTCCCGCTCGGCGGGGAAACCGTAGGCGCAGCCGACCAGCGCCGGGTCGCTGGCGATCACCATCTCGAAGCCGGGGCGCTGGATGTGCTCCGCGAACCGCTGCAGAAAGGCCCCCCGGCCGCGGAACTCCTCGCCCGAGGGGCCGCGGTACGCCTCGACGTACAGGTCGGCGACGGCCTCGCGTTGTGCCTCGGCCTGCCACCTGGTCAGGCGCCGCAAGAAGACTTCTGCCATCCGGTCCTCCACAGGGTCCAGGAAATCACCTTCGGTTGAGGAAGTACTCCATGACGAGGCCGCTGTCGAGCGTGCCGTCGACGACCTCGCGGGCCAGGTCCGGCAGCCGTCTGCGGTGGGCCCTGGCATAGGTACGGAAGACCGTGAACGCCTCGTCCACGCTCGTCGTCCAGCGTTCGGCGAGCATGCCCTTGGCCTGTTCGATGACGACGCGGGAGCTGAGCGCGTGCTGCAGCTGGGACCGCTCGGCGTGGCTGCGTTCCAGGCTCTTGTGCTGTACGGCGGTGACGGCCAGGAGGTCGGCCAGGGACCGGGCGAACGCGCCGGCCTGTTCGCCGAGCGGTACGGCGGTGCCGGAGAAGAGCGCCAGGACGCCGACGGTCCGCGAGCGCAGGCGCATCGGCAGCGCGTGTGCCGTCACATGGCCGCGTTCCCGCGCGAGGGCGGTGAAGTGCGGCCACCGTGCGGCGGTGCGCGGGTCGGTCAGGGCGATGTCCGTCTCGGCGGTGCCGCTGCGGTAGCAGTCGGTATACGGGTCGCAGGCCTCCTGCGGCCCGTCCGGTCCCAGCAGGCGGGCGGTGTCGCCGTAGTCGGCGACCACCCGGAGGCGGTGGTGCGCGTCGGCGAGGAGGACGGCGGCCGCGGCGGCGCCGAGCAGGCCTGCGCAGTGCGCGGACAGGCGGCGCAGCAGCTCGGCGCAGTCGACGTCGCCGACGAGTCCTTCGGGTAAGTCCGCCCACACCTGTGTCAGGGGCTCTTCACGGGCCATGGAAATCATCCCTTTCCGCCTTCGACCGGTCGTGGCCCGTGTCCATCGTCTCTCGGATCGAAGCCGCACGGCTACTATGCCCCCGGCAAGCCTCCGGCGGGAGACCGCCTGCGCCACGGGCATCGGATCGGGTAACCGCACCCGGCGGGGGCGGACACCCGCGCTACGGCGAACAGTTCGCCATCTGGTCGCACCGCGCGTCCCGTACGCTCGCGTAGCGGGGAAAGCGGCCGGTCAGCCGGGTCGCCCTGAGCAGGGTGGCGATACCGCGGTGGGCGTGCACGACGCGCAGCCAGCCGCCTTGCTCGACGGCCCAGTTCTGCGCGGCGCACAGCTCCCGCAGGGCGGAGCAGTCCATGAAGGTCACCGCTCCGAGATCGACGATCACCCGGGGCGGGCCGGTGGCGCGGCTGTGTCCGCGCCGCAGCAGGGTGCGCAGGCGCGGAGCGGTCATGAGGTCCAACTCCCCTTCGGGCCGCACGACGTTGATCTTGTTGACACCGATCCGGTGGTGGAGGTCCATAGCGATCCCGCCCCTGAAATCAAACATGCCGCACTGACTGTTCTTCGTGCGAACCGGGGTCCGGGGCACCGCGCCATCAGCGTATTCCGGCTGTGCGTCGGGCGGCGGTGAAGAAAGGTTCCGTTCGAAACTCGACCGCATTCGTTCACTCGTACGGGGGCCGCGTCGCACGGGCGAGCCCACCCGACCCGTACGGTCACCCCCGTACCGCTCCGGGCCCGCTCGGACTTGTTCAGATCCACAGCGCTTCGGCGAGAGACCCCCCGGCGAACACCGCGGCGAGACCGGCGGCCACACTCGCCGCCACGTTCGCGGCGGCCCGCCACCGCGCCCCGCCGGCGGCCAGCCGCAGCGTCTCGTACGAGAAGGTCGAGTACGTCGTCAGCGCTCCGCACAGGCCCGTACCGAGCAGGAGGTACAGGGAGGAGGAGGCGGCGCCCGCCGCCACCGCACCGGTGAGCAGCCCCAGCACCAGCGAACCCACGACGTTGACCGTGAACGTCCCCCAGGGAAAGGCCGCGCCGAGCCGGGACTGCACGAAGCGGTCCGTAAGGAAGCGCAGCGGCGCACCGGCCATCCCGCCGGCCACCACGAGCAGCCAGTTCACCGCGCACCTCCGCGGCGGGTCAGTGCGTACCGGGTGCCCGCGTGCGCGGCCCACACCGCCGCCAGCGCGGCGAGCAGGGTGGCCGCCAGGTAGGCCAGGCCGACGGCGAGCCGCCCAGTGTCCGTCAGGTGCCGGATGTCCGCGGTGTACGTGGAGAAGGTCGTGAAGCCGCCGAGGACTCCGGTGCCGAGAAACGGGCGCAGCAGCGGGTGGGGCGTCCCCCGTTCGGTGATCAGTGCCATCAGGACGCCCATCAGCGCACAGCCGACGACGTTGACCAGGAAGACCGTCGTGGGGAACGTCCCGGGGGCGGTGGGCCACAGCAGCGTGGCCCCGTACCGGAGAGCCGCGCCGATGCCGCCGCCGAGCGCGACCGCGCCGACGACGGGCCACTGCCCCTGCCAGGGCGGCTGCGGACGGGAGCGGGCCGGCTGCTCTGCGGACAGCTCGGACGGCTCGGCGGTGTGCGGTGCGGCCGGGCGGGCCGTGGCGCCGGACGTCGCCGGGCGGGGGGCTCCGGTGGTCATACGTCTCCTACTCGCGCGGTGCGTGCGTGCTGCGTTCCGCTCTGCAAGCAGGGACCGTTGGCGGCCTCGGACGGCCGCGGTTCGGGTCCGGCGGGCCCCACCGCCGCGCCGTGATCGCAGGATCACCGGCGATGCCAGGCTAACCCCGACCGTTTGACACCGCCAAACATGGGATGTTCCCATCACCGGTGGAATCGAGAGGGAGGACGGCGTCCATGCCGCTGCGCAGCACCGCCCGCACCAGCCTGGTGGGTCTGGTCATCGAGCAGATGGAACAGCTCATCGCCGACGGCGAGTGGCCGGTCGGCGGGAAGATCCCCGCCGAACCCGTCCTCGTCGAGACGCTCGACGTGGGCCGCAACACCGTCCGCGAGGCGGTCCGCGCCCTCGTGCACACCGGGATGCTGGAGCCGCGGCAGGGCGACGGGACGTACGTGCGGGCCAACAGCGACTTCGGCGCGGCCGTGCAGCGCAGACTGCGCCGGGCCGCCGACCTGGAGGCGTACGAGGTCCGGGCGTCCCTGGAACGCGACGCCGCCCGCTACGCGGCGCTGCGCCGCACCGACGACGACCTCGCTGCGCTGCGGGCCGCCCTCGCCGAGCGCGACCGCGCCTGGGAGAACAGCGACGTCTGCGCGTTCATCGACGCGGACATGCACTTCCACCGGACCGTCGCGGCCGCCGCGCACAACAGCGTCCTCGCTGAGCTGTACGAGCACTTCAGCGACGCCTTGCGCGCCACCCTCCAGGCCGTCGTCCGCAGGCCGCTCCCCGATTCCGTCCGCCACCAGTTCGACGCGCACACCGCCATCGTCGACGCCGTCGAGGCCCGGGACCCGGACGCCGCCGAGCGGGCCGCGCTGGCCCACCTGACCGAGGCCATGGACGCGCTGCGCGCCGCACGTCCCGACGACGAGGCCCCGGCGGCGGCCCCCCGAGCACGCGAAGCAAGCCCAGGAGAAGAAGACCATGCATGACCACGGACCGGCCGCCACCCTGAGCGCCCCGGGCGCCGCGCGGCCGGACGCCTCCGCTGACGCGCCCACCGGCGCACCCACTGAAGCAGCCACTGACGCACCCGCCGGCGCTCCGGCCGGGGATGCCGCCCCGCCCGCCCCGGCGCCCGGCGCCACCGGACGCCGCGCGCTCTACCTGGCCGCCGGCGTCATCCTCCTCGCACTCAACCTGCGCCCCGCCCTCGTCGCCGTGTCCCCGCTGGCCGGCACCATCCACGACGAGAGCGGCATGTCGGCCGCGGCCACCAGCCTGCTGACCGCGCTGCCGCTGCTCTGCTTCGGCCTGCTCGCCCCGATCGCGCCGCGGCTCGGCCGCCGCTTCGGCATGGAGCGCTCACTCCTCGGCACCATGGCGCTGATCTGCGCGGGTACGGCGCTGCGGCTGCTGGACTCGGTGGTGGCGCTGTTCGCCGGGACGGTCGTCATCGGCGCGGGCATCGCCGTCGCCAACGTGCTGCTGCCCGGCCTGATCAAGCGCGACTTCGCGGCCCGGTCCGGGCTGATGACCGGCCTGTACTCGATGTCGCTGTTCGGCGGCGCGGCCCTGGCGGCCGGTGTCACCGTGCCGGTGCAGCGCGCGGCCGGGCTGAGCTGGCAGGCCACGCTGGCGTGCTGGGGATCGCTGGCGGTCGTCGCGCTGGTGGTGTGGCTGCCGCAGACCCGCAGCCGTACGCGGACCTCCGCCTCCGCCGCCCGTGAGGCGGCCCACCCGGTACGCGGCCTGTGGCGCTCCCCCCTGGCCTGGCAGGTCACCCTGTACATGGGCCTCCAGTCCCTCAGCTACTACGCGGCGGCCGCCTGGCTGCCGACCATGCTCACCGACGCCGGGATGAGCGCGGGCGACGCGGGCTGGATGCTGTCGTTCTCCTCGCTGCTGGGCATCGCGGGCTCCTTCTTCGCCCCGGTGATCGTCGGCCGTCGGCTGTCGGCCGGTGCGCTGGCCACGATCGGCGCAGTGCTCTGCGCGGCCGGGTTCGCCGGGATGCTGGCCGCGCCGGCCGGCGGTGCGTACGTGTGGATGACGCTGCTGGGCCTCGGCCAGGGCGCGGCGATCAGCCTGGCCCTGCTGTTCATCGTCCAGCGCGCCCCGGACATCCGGCACACCGCGCAGCTGTCCAGCATGGCCCAGTGCTTCGGCTACATCCTGGCGGCCACCGGGCCCGCGGTGCTGGGCGCCGTGCACGACGCCTCGGGCGGCTGGACGGTACCGGTGGTCGTGCTGCTGGTGCTGCTCGTCCCACAGGTGGCCATGGGCCTCGGCGCCGCGCGTCCACGGCACGTCGCCGGGCACTGAGACCGGTACGGCGCCCGGGGCCGGCCCCTGCGCGTAGAGGCGGGCGCGGGCCTCTGCGCGTAGAGGCGGGCGCGGGCCTCTGCGCGTAGAGCCGGGCGCGGGCCTCTGCGCGTAGATCCGGGCGCGGGCCTCTGCCCACCCGATGCTGACTCGGTACGGACGCGCCGGAGCGGGCCAGTCCGGAAGAGCCGGAGCGGGCCAGTCCGGGCGGGCGGGAACGGGCTGGTCCGGGAGAGCCGAAGCGGGACCGATCCGGGCGGGCCGGAGCAGGCTGGTCCGGGAGAGCCGAAGCGGGCCAGCCCGTACGGGCGGAAGCGGGCCGGTCCGGAAGAGCCGAAGCGGGCCGGTCCGGGAGAACCGAAGCGGGTCAGCCCGTACTGGCAGGAGCGGGCCGGAGCGCGCCGGTCCGTACGGGCGGGAGCTGTGACGGTGGGGCGGGAGCCGCCGTCACGCCTCCCGCCCTGCCCCGCAGCCGGTCCATACTGGTGCGGTGTCGGTGATCAGCAACCTTCGTAAAGCGGTCCGGCTGCCGCAGCAGCAGCGCCGCGGCGTCGACCTCAGTCACCCCGCGCGGTCACCGCTGGGCACCGCCGTGGTGAACTGCGCCGTCTACGAGAACGGCGTCCGGCAGCCCGGCGACCACCCGGCCGAGGACGCCGTCCGCCGGGTCCGCGGCTCCGGCGACGGCTTCGTGTGGATCGGACTGCACGAGCCGTCGGAGAAGGAGTTCGCCGGCATCGCCGAGCTGTTCGGGCTGCACCCGCTGGCCGTCGAGGACGCGGTGCACGCGCACCAGCGGCCGAAGCTGGAGCGTTACGACAACTCGCTGTTCACGGTGTTCAAGACGGTCTGTTACGTCGACCACGACCGGCTCACCGAGACCAGCGAGGTGGTGGACACCGGCGAGATCATGGTCTTCACCGGCGCCGACTTCGTCATCACGGTCCGGCACGGCGGCCACGGCTCGCTCGGACCGCTGCGCGAACAGCTGGAGGCGGACCCGGAGCAGCTGGCCATCGGCCCCTCGGCGGTACTGCACGCCATCGCGGACCTGGTCGTGGACGACTACCTGGACGTCACCGCCGCCGTGCAGGACGACATCGACGACGTCGAGAGCGAGGTCTTCGCCGAGAGCCCACGCCGCAGCGACAGCGCGGAACGGCGCGGCGGCACCAAGGGCTCCGGCACCGGCGCGGGCCGCATCTACCAGCTCAAGCGGGAACTCCTGGAGCTGAAACGCGCGGTGGCGCCCCTGACCCACCCGCTGCAGGCCCTGGCCACCCAGCCGATGGCGCTGGTGGATCCGCACATCACCACATACTTCCGCGACGTGTCGGACCACCTGGAGCGGGTCACCGAGCAGATCAACGCCTTCGACGAACTGCTCAACTCCATACTCCAGGCGCACCTCGCGCAGATCACCGTGGCCCAGAACGAGGACATGCGGCGCATCAGCGCCTGGGTCGCGATCCTCGCCGTCCCGACGATGGTGTGCGGCATCTACGGCATGAACTTTGAACACATGCCGGAGAAGCACTGGACCTTCGGCTACCCCCTGATCATGGCCGTGACGGTCACGCTCTGCTTCCTCATCCACCGGGGGTTCAAGCGGAACGGGTGGCTCTGACCCGTTCCGGGTCCGCGGTGCGGGAGTCGGCTGCGCGTGGGGCGGACGTTGCCGATGGTCTTCAGCTCCGAATCCCCGGATGTGCTGCACCTCCAGATCCTTCACACACCGCCTGCCGGAGAAGTCGAAGTCGCCCAGGGCAGTGGCGAAGCTCCGCGCTCCGGCCGGCAGACCCTCAGCCAGCGAGGGCAGCTGCCGAGCCGTAGGCGGCTCAGGGCTGGCGGCGGAGACGCTCGTGGCTCAGGCCAGGTAGCCGTCCGGGCGTATCAGGAAGGTGTCGCCGGGCGCCGCCGCGTAGCCCGTGAAGGCGTGGCCCTCGGCGTCTATGACATACCGGCCGCGGCCGGGCCGGCCACCGTCGGGCCACCCGCCGTCGAGCCACCCGCCGTCGGGCTCCTCGCCGGGACGCAGCACGGCGTAGGCGTGTTCCTCGTCCGGGGCGGGCGCGCCGAAGACCAGCCGGGTGAAGTGCGGGCCGCGGAAGAGGTCAAAGAGGCGGACGTGTTTGCCGTCCGCGTCGCGCAGCGGGGCGTCCGGGGCGCGGTCGCCAGAGACGAGGGCGCCGGTGGCGTCCGGGGAGCGGTAGGTGATGTCGAGGCCGAAGCCCTCCTCGCCGCGCTTGTGGGCGTCCACCGCACCTTCGACGTACTTGTCCAGCAGATCGGTGCTGACACCGAGGACGCGGGCCGCGACGGCTCGCCGCTCGGTCTCGTAGCTGTCCAGCGCGGTCTCCGCGGCCAGCTTCCAGCCCAGGTTGTAGGCGTCCTGCACGCCCGTGTTCAGGCCCTGGCCGCCGGTCGGCGGGTGGACGTGCGCGGCGTCGCCGGCCAGGAAGACGCGCCCGTCCCGGTACCGCTCGGCCAGTCGTACGTTCGGCCGCCACACCGTCGACCAGCCGTGCCCGGTCAGGCGTATCCCGGCCGAGAACCGGTCGAGGGCGGCTTGCATCGTCTCCAGGGAGGCGTCGTCGCCCTCGCCCAAGGGCGCGATGAACTGGAACTGCCCGGTGCCGGGCAGCGGGGTCAGCGCGACACCCGCCATGGGGTGGTCCGCCGCGGCGAACCAGTGGCCGCACGCCGGGTCGAGGCCCGGCGCCGTCACGTCGCCGACCAGCACCCGGAAGGTCTCGTCGGTGGTGCCGGGAAAGGCCACACCGATCGCCTTGCGGACGGAACTGGCGCCGCCGTCGGCGCCCACGAGGTAGTCGAACCGGGACACCTCACCGGTGGCCAGCCGCGCGGTCACACCGTCCGCGTCCTGTTCCAGGCCGGACAGCGCGGTGCCCAGCTCGACGCGGACACCGAACTCCAGCAGCCGCGCCCGCAATATCCCCTCGGTCTGCGACTGGCCGAGCACCCACGGGTTCGGATACGGCACGCCGGGCCGGGGCTCGCGCGGCTCGGTCATCCAGCGCTCGCCCGCGAACCGGCCGTCGATGTGCGCGCGCAGCGGCGCCGGCGGCGCCCCGGCGGCCCGTACGGCGTCCAGCACGCCGAGGTCGTCGAAGACCTCCAGCGTGCGCGGCTGAAGGCTGTCGCCGCGCGAGCCGTCGAAGTACGCGGTCGCCTTGTCGACGACCCGCACCCCGACGCCGCGCCGGGCCAGTTCGATCCCCAGGGTCAGCCCGGTCGGGCCGCCGCCCACCACCAGCACTCGCATGATGAATCTCCATTCGCTGAATGTGCATTCATCGTGGGGCCTGCTAGCGTGCGCTGTCAAGAGAGCTGGAGGAAGACGTGAAGCGCGCGGAGCAGGCGGTCGAGACGAGGGCGGCGCTGATCGAGGCGGCCAAGCGCCTGTTCGCCGACCGCGGCTACCTGAACACCAAGATCACTGACATCACGACGGAGGCCGGCCGGGCCGCGGGCTCCTTCTACCGCCACTTCACGAGCAAGGAAGACCTGCTCAGGGCGCTGCTGGACGAACTGTCCGCGGCGAGCGACGCCTACGCCGCGACCGACGAGCACAAGTCGGACTTCACCGACCCCGACGCGATCCGCTATCACGTGGCCGGCTGCTGGCGCGTGCACCGGGAGCACGCGGCGACCATGGTCGCGCTGCGCCAGGCGGCGCTCGTCAGCGAGGACTTCACCCGCACCTTCGACCAGTTCCGCCGCACCCAGCTCGAAGACCTGGCCGACCACCTGGAACACGTACAGAACCTGCCGGCCTCCCCCGAGACCACCCTGCTGATGATGAGCGTGATGCTGGACGCGCCTGCGCAGCTGTGGCCCGGGATGACCGAGGACGAGGCCATCGAGGCGACCACCCGGTTCCTCTACCGCGCCCTCAACGGCAAGGACTACACGCCGTAAGTACGGGCGCGCGGCCCCTGCCGGGCGAGGCCGGCCGGGACCGCGGAGCCGGGCGGGTCAGTGGACAAGCGTTCGCTCCGGGCCGGGGGTGGTCCGGCGGCCGTCCTCTGGCGAGGACGCGGGCGCGGGCGCGGGGTCGGCAGGCCGGTCAGCGCCGTCGCCCGTGCTGGGCTCACCGGTCGCTCCGGGCCCCGCCGCCACACGCGGCTCCCCGCTCACACGCAACTCCCCGTTCACACGCAGCTCCCCGTTCGTACGCGGCTTCCCCGGCATCAGGAACAGCAGCAGGAAGATCACCACCAGACCGGCCGCCACCCACCACAGCGAGGTGACCGTCGCGTCGACGACCGTCGCCCTCGGGTCCTGACCGGTCGCTCCGTCGAGGACGCCGAAGAAGGCCACCGACGACAGGCCGAGCCCGAAGGCCATGCCCAGCTGGCCCGTGGTGTTGAAGACCCCGGAGGCCGATCCGGAGTGCTCGGACGGCACCTCCGAAAGGGCCGCGTCGGTGATCGGGGCGACGATCAGGCCCATGCCGCCGCCCATCAGCAGCAGGGCGGGCACCATCTGCCAGGAGGTCAGGTCCGTCCCGTACCGCGTGGCCTCGGCGATGTAGAGCAGCACACCGCAGAGCATGATCAACGCGCCGGCCTGCATCACCTTGCGCCCGAACCGCGGCACCAGCTTCTGTACGGATACACCGGCCGCCGCCGAGCAGGCGACCGAGAACGGCACTCCGGTCAGCCCGGAGCGCAGCGGGCTCCAGCCCAGGCCGAGCTGCATGCACAGAGTCCAGACGAGGAAGAACAGGCCCGAGAGCGCCCCGAAGGTGAGCTGCACACCGGCGCCCGCGACGAATGTCCGGAGCTTGAAGAGGGAGAGTTCGACGAGCGGCGAGCCGTCCTTGCAAGCCTTGGCGCGCTCATACCGTACGAAGACGGCGAAGACCAGCGGGCTCGCGGCCATCGACACGAACCCCCAGGCGGGCCAGCCCATTTCGCGGCCCTGGGTGAGCGGGTAGAGCACCATCAGGAGGGCGAGCGCGGCGAGGGCCATGCCACCGAGATCCAGGCGCAGCGCCTTGGGAGCGCGCGACTCGGCGATGAAGCGGCGCCCGAGGACGATGCCGGCGATGCCGACCGGCAGGTTGATCAGGAAGATCGGCCGCCACTGGAGGCCGAGGATGTCCCACTGCGTCAGCAGTGCGCCGATCAGCGGACCGCAGACCGCGCCCAGCCCTATGACGGCACCGAACATGCCGAAGACCTTGCCGCGTTCGTGCGCGGGGAAGGTGACGTGGATGATCGCCAGGACCTGCGGCACCATCAGCGCGGCCATCGCGCCCTGGAGGACGCGGGCGGCGATCAGCATCCCCGGGTCGGCGGCGATGCCGCACAGCGCGGAGGCGACGGTGAACCCGCCCATGCCGAGCAGGAAGAGCCGGCGGCGGCCGTGGATGTCGCCGAGCCGGCCGCCGGTGATCAGGCCGACGGCGAAGGCCAGCGCATAGCCGGCGGTGATCCACTGGACGGCGCCGAACGAGGCGCCGGTGTCCCGCTGGATGCTGGGCACCGCGATGTTGACGATGGTCGCGTCCACCAGGTCCATGAAGGCGGCGGTCAGCACGACGGCGAGCGCGATCCAGCGTCTGCGGCCGGTCGCGCCGGCCGTGTCGGACGCGCCGGCCGTGTCGGACGCGCCGGGGGCGGTCGTGGGCGGGGTGGGCATGGTGGTGACTCCTGGGAGGTGCTCGGGACTGGCGCGGAGGACTGGGTGCCGCGAAGGAACCTGGGGTCCCGGACCACGAGGCTTTCGGGGACTCCGGGACAGATCTCGACCCTAAGGTCCGTATAGGACAGCTCCCGTCCTACTCGGCCCGGCATCATCAGCGGCATGAGTGAGACCTCGGCCCGCCTGCTGAACCTGCTGTCCCTCCTCCAGACACCCCGCGAATGGCCCGGCAGCGAACTGGCCGACCGCCTGCGGGTCACCACCCGCACCATCCGCCGCGACATCGAGCGGCTGCGCGACCTCGGGTATCCGGTGCACGCCACGATGGGCGCGGAAGGCGGTTACCGGCTCGCGGCGGGCACCGCGATGCCTCCGCTGCTGCTGGACGACGAGGAGGCGGTGGCCATCGCCGTCGGGCTGCGCTCGGCGGCCGGGCACACCGTCGACGGCATCGAGGAGGCGTCCGTACGCGCCCTCGCCAAGCTGGAACAGGTCCTGCCGTCCCGGCTGCGGCGGCGGGTGGGCGCGCTGGGCACCGCCACCGTACCGATGCCCGCCGGGGACGGTCCGACCGTCGACCCCGCGCACCTGACCGCCCTCGCCGCGGCCGTCGCCAACCGGGAGCGGCTGCGCTTCACCTACCGGGCGGGCGACGGCGTCCGCTCCAAGCGCCTGGTGGAGCCGCACCGGCTGGTCTCGGCGGGGCGCCGCTGGTACCTGGTGGCGTACGACAACGAGCGCGAGGACTGGCGGATCTTCCGCGTGGACCGGCTGAGCGAGCCGTACCCCACGGGGGTACGGACGCCACCGCGCGAGCTGCCCGCCCAGGACGCCGCCGCGTTCGTCACGGAGCGGATGCAGGGCCTGGGGCCCGCCTGCGCCGCGGAGGTCACGGTGCAGGCATCCGCCGCCGAGGTGTGCAAGCGGTTGGGGCGCGCGGTGGCCGCGGTGGAGCCGCTGGGCGAGGGGGCGTGCCGGGTGCGCACCCGGCCCGACTGCCTGGAGTGGACGGCGGTCCGGCTGGCGATGCTCGGCAGCGAGTTCACGGTGCACGAGCCGCCGGAGCTGGCGGAGCACCTGCGGCGGCTGGGCGGGCGGATGCTGCGGGCGGCCGCCGGGGGCACCGAGCCGGGTGCGGCCGCGCCGCCGCATACCCGGGAGGGGTAGCACTCATACCCCCTAGGGGTATACAGTTCAGGCAGTGGACGACGGCGGTCCCCCGCCGCCACCCCGCCTCCCGAAGGAGCAGCCATGACCACCACCGTCGACGAGCACGGCATCGAGCTGGAGATCGGCGGCATGACCTGCGCCTCCTGCGCCGCCCGTATCGAGAAGAAGCTCAATCGGATGGACGGCGTCACCGCCACCGTCAACTACGCGACGGAGAAGGCGAAGGTCACGTACGAGAGCGGCGCCGGCATCGAGGTCGCCGATCTGATCGCCACCGTCGAGAAGACCGGTTACACCGCCGCCGTCCCGGAGCCCCCGGCCCCCGCACCGCCGCCACCGGATCCCGGCACGGCGCCGGTTCCGGCCCCGGCGCCGGAACCGGGCGCGGACCCGCTCGCCCCGCTGCGGCAGCGTCTGACCGTCTCGGTGCTCCTGGCCGTACCGGTGATCCTGATGGCGATGGTCCCGGCGCTGCAGTTCACCAACTGGCAGTGGCTGTCGCTGACCCTGGCGGCGCCCGTGGTGGCCTACGGGGCCTGGCCGTTCCACAAGGCCGCCTGGACCAACCTGCGGCACGGTACGGCCACCATGGACACCCTGGTCTCCATGGGCACGCTGGCCGCGCTCGGCTGGTCGCTGTGGGCCCTGTTCTTCGGCCACGCCGGGATGCCCGGCATGACCCACCCGTTCACGCTGACCATCGAACGCGGCGACGGCGGCAGCAACATCTACCTGGAGGCCGCGGCCGGGGTCACCGCCTTCATCCTGGCCGGACGCTACTTCGAGGCGCGCTCCAAGCGGCGGGCCGGGGCCGCGCTGAAGGCGCTGCTGGAGCTGGGCGCCAAGGACGTGGCGGTGCTGCGGGACGGGCGCGAGGTCCGCGTACCGGTGGGTGAGCTGGCGGTCGGCGACCGGTTCGTGGTCCGCCCCGGCGAGAAGATCGCCACCGACGGCACGGTCGTGGACGGGTCCTCCGCCGTGGACGCCTCGATGCTCACCGGCGAGTCCGTGCCCGTCGAGGTCGCCCCCGGTGACCCGGTCACCGGCGCCACCGTCAACGCGGGCGGCCGGATCGTCGTCGAGGCGACCCGGATCGGCGCGGACACCCAGCTGTCCCGGATGGCGCGGCTGGTCGAGGACGCGCAGAACGGCAAGGCAGCCGCCCAGCGCCTGGCCGACCGGATCTCCGCCGTCTTCGTCCCGGTCGTCATCGCGCTGGCCCTCGGCACCCTGGGCTACTGGCTGGCCACCGGTGCGGGCGCGGTCGCCGCGTTCACCGCCGCGGTCGCCGTACTGATCATCGCCTGCCCGTGCGCCCTGGGGCTGGCCACGCCGACCGCGCTCATGGTCGGCACCGGCCGCGGCGCCCAGCTCGGCATCCTCATCAAGGGGCCCGAGGTCCTGGAGACCACCCGCCGCGTCGACACCGTCGTGCTGGACAAGACCGGCACGGTCACCACCGGCGCGATGACCCTCACCGCCGTCCACCTCGCCGACGGCGTGTCCGAGACGGAGGCGCTGCGCCTGGCCGGTGCCCTGGAGCACTCCTCCGAGCACCCCGTCGCCCGCGCCGTCGCGACCACGGCGGACGAGCGTACGGGCGGGCTGCCCACCCCGGAGGACTTCGCGAACGTACCCGGCCGCGGTGTCCAGGGCGTCGTCGAGGGCCATGCCGTCCTCGTGGGCCGTACCTCCCTCCTCACCGAGTGGGCCATCGAGCTGCCCGCCACCCTGGCGGACGCCAAGGCCGCCGCCGAGGAGGCCGGGCACACCGCGGTCGCCGTCGCCTGGGACGGTGAGGCGCGCGCCGTGCTCGTCGTCGCCGACGCGGTCAAGCCCACCAGCGCCGAGGCGATCCGGCGGCTGCGCGCCCTCGGCCTCACCCCGGTACTGCTCACCGGCGACAACGCGGCCGTCGCCCGCTCGGTCGCCGCCGAGGTCGGCATCGACGCGGAGCACGTCTTCGCGGAGGTGCTGCCCGAGGACAAGGTCTCGGTCGTCAAGCGCCTCCAGGCGGAGGGCAAGTCGGTGGCCATGGTCGGTGACGGCGTCAACGACGCGGCCGCGCTCGCCCAGGCCGACCTGGGCCTGGCGATGGGCACCGGCACGGACGCCGCCATCGAGGCGGGCGACCTGACGCTGGTACGGGGCGACCTGCGCGCCGCCGCGGACGCCATCCGGCTCGCCCGCCGCACCCTCGGCACCATCAAGGCCAACCTCTTCTGGGCCTTCGGCTACAACGTCGCCGCGCTGCCGCTGGCCGCCGCCGGGCTGCTCAACCCGATGATCGCCGGGGCCGCGATGGCCTTCTCCTCGGTCTTCGTGGTGGCCAACAGCCTCCGGCTGCGCCGCTTCAAGCCGCTCACCTGAGCGACGGGAGCCCGCCCTCGGTACGGCCCGTACAGCGCCCCTCCGCTGTACGGGCCGTACCGGCGTCGTGCGCGGGGTCCGGGCCGGCGGTGTGCGCTCGCGCCGTACCGGCGTCGTGCGCGGGATCACGGCCTCCGCTCCGAAGCCACCGGAAGCCTCTGATCCGCGTCGTCCGTGGCTTCCCTCCAGTTCTCGCCCCCGAAGATTGGCGGTTCTCGCTACGTCCTCAGCAGCCGCACCCCCAACACTGGACAGACACCGTCCGCACACGCTCAGGGGATCCCATGACGGGCTCACGCGTCCTGTCTCTCGGCCACTACCAGCCTTCCGAGGTGCTCACCAACGACGACCTCGCGAAGATCGTCGACACCGACGACGCCTGGATCAGCAGCCGCGTCGGCATCCGCACCCGGCACGTCGCGGCCCCCGACGAGAGCGTGGACGCGATGGCGGCCGCCGCGGCGGCCAAGGCGCTCGCCGCCAGCGGCCTGACCGCCCAGGACATCGACCTGGTGCTGGTCGCCACCTGCACGGCCGTCGACCGCAGCCCCAACACCGCGGCGCGGGTCGCCGCCCGGCTCGGCCTGCCGGCCCCCGCCGCCATGGACATCAACGTGGTCTGCGCGGGCTTCACCCACGCGCTGGCCACCGCCGACCACGCCATCCGGGCGGGTTCGGCCGTCAACGCGCTGGTCGTCGGCGCCGAGAAGTTCACCGACGTGGTCGACTGGACGGACCGCTCGACCTGCGTGCTCGTCGGGGACGGCGCAGGCGCCGCGGTCGTCACGGCGGCGCCGGAGCCGGAGATCGGCCCGGTGCTGTGGGGGTCGGTTCCGGAGATGGGCGGCGCCGTCCGTATCGAGGGCAGCCCGGCCCGGTTCTCCCAGGAGGGCCAGGCGGTCTACCGCTGGGCGACCACCCGGCTCCCGGCCATCGCCCGCCAGGTGTGCGAGCGCTCCGGCATCCAGCCGGAGGACCTGGCCGGTGTCGTGCTCCACCAGGCCAACCTGCGGCTGATCGAGCCGCTCGCGGAACGCATCGGCGCGGTCAACGCGGTGATCGCGCGCGATGTCGTCGAGTCCGGCAACACCTCGGCCGCCTCCGTACCGCTGGCCCTGTCCAAGCTGGTGGAGCGGCGGGAGATCCGGACCGGTGCCCCGGTGCTGCTCTTCGGGTTCGGCGGCAACCTGTCGTACGCGGGGCAGGTCATCCGGTGCCCGTGAGGCCGGCTGCCTTCCCCTGCCCGTAGCGGCGCCCGATCCGTGCCCGTAGCGGTGCCCGTGAGGCCGGCTGCCTTCCCCTGCCCGTAGCGGCGCCCGATCCGTGCCC
Source organism: Streptomyces paromomycinus (assembly GCF_003865155.1). Classification (NCBI taxonomy): domain Bacteria; kingdom Bacillati; phylum Actinomycetota; class Actinomycetes; order Kitasatosporales; family Streptomycetaceae; genus Streptomyces; species Streptomyces paromomycinus. Next base: position 3,437,032 of record NZ_BHZD01000001.1, read on the forward strand.
GTAGCGGTGCCCGTACCTGGAACCGTGCCGGTGCCCGTCCCCGTACGACGCCGACGTCCGATTCGTTCAAGACCCGGCCACGCGACGCTCCCTACGCTCCCCGTATGAGCAACGAAACGCACCCCGCCCCCGGAAGCACGGCACCGCGCCTGGCGGCGATCGGCATCGTCGTCGCCGACATGGCGGCCTCGCTGGCCTTCTACCGCCGTCTGGGCCTGGCCGTCCCGGCCGAGGCCGACACCGCCCCGCACGCCGAGGTGGCGCTGCCCGGCGGTCTGCGCCTGATGTGGGACACGTACGCCGTCGCGCGCTCCATCGATCCCGAGTGGACGCCGCCGGGGTCCGGCACCCCGACAGGCCTGGCTTTCGAGTGCGCGGGCCCGGCCGGGGTCGACAAGGTCTACGCGGAGCTGACCGCCTCCGGGTACGCCGGCGAGAAGGAACCGTGGGACGCCCCCTGGGGGCAGCGGTACGCGGTGGTCCAAGACCCGGACGGGCACGGAGTGGACCTGTTCGCGGCGATGGCATAGACGTTCGCGTACGGGTACGAGACCCCCTTGAAGCCCTCCGCCGCGGCTACGGCACCTCGCGCAGGTACAGCGCCCCGCAGGAGTGGCAGAAAGGTTCGGCCGCGGCCGTGCCCCAGACGTCCGCGGACTGCACCGCCGCATCCGGTCGCAGTTCGCGGCCGCACATCGACCGGGTGTCGTCCAGCCGCACCATGTGCCACAGCTTCACCGGGCCGCCCGCCCGCGGCGAACCGGCCTCCGCGTCCTCCGCGGCCTCGGCGTACTCGGCGCGCATCTCGTGCTCCATCGCGACGCACCTCCTCGCCCCCACGATGCGCCCGGGGCGCCGCCGCCCGCCACCGGGCGGCCGGCTCAGAACACCGACCAGCCGGTCAGCGACGTGAAGTGGTCCAGCGCCGCCGCGCCCGCGACCGAGTTGCCGCGGCTGTCCAGGCCGGGGCTCCACACGCACAGCGTGCAGCGGCCCGGTACGACCGCGACGATCCCGCCGCCGACACCGCTCTTGGCGGGCAGCCCCACCCGGTACGCGAACTCCCCGGCCGCGTCGTAGGTGCCGCAGGTCAGCATCACCGCGTTGATCCGCTTGGCCTCGCGGGCCTCCAGCAGGCGGCTGCCGTCGGCGCGCAGCCCGTGCCGGGCCAGGAATCCGCCGGCCGCCGCCAGGTCGCGGCAGCTCATCTCGATCGAGCACTGCCAGAAGTAGTGCTCGATGACGCTGGGGACAGGGTTCTCCAGGTTGCCGAAGCTGGCCATGAAGTGGGCGAGCGCCGCGTTGCGGTCACCGTGCTCCGCCTCGGAGTCGGCCACGGCCTGGTCGAAGGCGAGGTCCGGGTTGCCGCTCTCCTCGCGCAGGAAGTGCAGCATGGTGGTGCTGGCGTCACCGGTCAGCGTCTGCAGCCGGTCGGTGACGACGAGCGCGCCCGCGTTGATGAAGGGGTTGCGCGGTACGCCGTTCTCCCACTCCAGTTGCACCAGCGAATTGAACGGCGTGCCCGACGGCTCGCGGCCGACCCGCTTCCAGATGTCCTCGCTGTCGTTGGCCATGACCAGCGCCAGCGAGAAGGTCTTCGATATGGACTGGACGGAGAACGGGACCTCCCAGTCCCCCACCCCGTACACCTCGCCGTTGATGTCGGCCAGCGCTATGCCGAAACGGTCCGTCGGCACCTTTTCCAGCGCGGGTATGTAATCGGCAACCTGCCCATGTCCGACATACGACCTCGCATAGGCCGCTACCTCCTCAAGAACGGCCTGGTAGTCCATGACGGACAAGCTACCTCGGGGGCACGATCACCCCCAGCGGGGCCCCCGCCAGCGCTTTCACCTCACGCGCCAGGTGCGCCTGGTCCGCGTACCCGGCGCGGGCCGCCACGTCCGCGTACGGCATCCCGCCGCGGGCCAGTTCCAGCGCGCGCACCAGGCGCAGCACCCTGGCCAGCATCTTGGGACCGTACCCGAACGCCTCCAGGCACCGGCGGTGCAGCTGCCGCTCGCCGACACCCACGTCCCGGGCGACCTCCGCCACGGCCCGGCCGCGGCCGAGCGCCGCGGCGATCGCGTTCCGCGCGGGGTCGGCCGGTCCGGCGGCCTCCCGGAGGCGGTGTACGGCGATCTCCTCCAGCACCCGTCCGGGTGAATCGGTCCCGGCCACCGTTCCGGTCAGCCGGTCCACCAGGTCGCGGGGCCAGAGCTCCTCCAGCGGCACCCGCTGGTCGCGCAGCACGTGGGCCGGCACGCCGAAGACGGCGGGCCCCTCGCCGGGGGCGAAGCGCAGTCCGACGGAGATCTCGCCCGGCCGCACGGCGGGGGTGTACGCGCTGGTGTCCGGCCCGGCCACGGTCAGCCGGCCGCCCCACCAGAGCAGATCCGTGCAGCCGTCGGGAAGCACCCGCTGCGGCGCCGGCGCCGGGCCGCCGGGCGCCCGCTTCACCCAGACGACCGCTCCGGGCAGCCGCGCGGCCCGCTCCCGGTACCCGCCCGGGTCCGCGACCGCTCCCTGGTCCGGGCCCGGTCGCTCGTCCGCGGCCCGCTCCGTCCCCCTGTCCACCTCCTCAGGGTGGCACGGGAACGCGGGTAACGTCCGGACCGTTGATCCGGTACGGCACCGCCACGGCAGCGGGGCCGTCCGCCCCTCCCCCAACCTCACCGGAGGCAGCAATGGCAGGCTTTCTCGACCGCGCCAAGGAGCAGGCACAGAGCGCGCTGAACCAGGGCAAGCAGAAGGTCGACGAGGTCCAGCAGCAGCGGGCCGGCAACGACCTGCTGAAGAAGCTGGGCGCGGCCTACTACGCGGAGCGTCGCGGCAACGGCTCCCCCGACGCCACCCAGGAGGCGCTGAGCGCGCTGGAGGCCCACATCGCGACGCACGGTGACGGCTTCCTGCGCGGCTGAAAGGCAGCGTTCCCCGCGGCTGAAAGCGGTGGAAAGCGGCTGAAACCGCTCGCTCATCCGCTCGTACACACGACGAACGGCTGGTCTGTGACCTGACGTTCCAGTACAAGCGTTTTATGAGGCGGTGCGCGGTCGGCGGCCGCCGCGCACCGAACGGAGTCGGCCATGGCCCCACCCATGTCCGCGAACACCTTCATCAAGGCCCTCAGAGACGAGGGCCTGGACGTCGTCGAGGTCGGCGAGTGGCGCACGCACAACCGCGAGGGCCACGGTGACTGGGGCCCGGTGCACGGTGTGGTGATCCACCACACCGTCACGTCCGGGACCGAGAGCACCGTGCGCCTGTGTTACGACGGCACCTCGGCCCTGCCGGGCCCGCTGTGCCACGGCGTGATCACCAAGGACGGCCGGGTGCACCTGGTCGGCTGCGGGCGCACCAACCACGCGGGCAGCGGCGACCGCGACGTCCTGAACGCCGTGATCGCCGAGCGGAAGCAGCTTCCCCCCACCAACCAGTACAACGCCGACGGCAACGTCCACTTCTACGGCTTCGAGTGCGAGAACCTGGGCGACGGCAAGGACCCGTGGCCCGAGGCCCAGCTGGAGGCCATCGAGAAGGCCGCGGCGGCGCTGTGCCGGGTCCACGGCTGGAACGAGTACTCGGTCGTCGGCCACCTGGAGTGGCGCGCGGACAAGATAGACCCCAAGGGCTTCACGATGAAGGACATGCGCGCCCGCATCGGCGCCCGCCTCAAGTAGCACCCGCGGCACCCGTAAGACTCGTAGCACCCGTAGGACCCGTAGGACCCGCCGTCGGGTGAAGCAGCGCCCGCCGGCACGCGACAATGGCCGGGTGACCTCCGCCGTCCCCGACCTCGCCGCACTGCGGCCGCGCCTGCCGTCCCCCCTCCAGCACGTCGAGGACGGACGGTTCGCGCGCCGCGGTGTGCGGCTGCTGCTCAAACGGGACGACCTGATCCACCCCGAGCTGCCCGGCAACAAGTGGCGCAAGCTGGAGCTGAACCTGCGGGCGGCGGCCGAGGCCGGCGCGCACACGCTGCTCACGTTCGGCGGCGCGTACTCCAACCATCTGCGCGCCACCGCCGCGGCCGGCCGCCTCCTGGGGTTCGCGACGATCGGCGTCATACGCGGCGCGGAACTGGCGGACAAGCCGCTGAACCCGTCCCTGGCGCGCTGCGCCGCCGACGGCATGCGCCTGCACTTCGTCGACCGCGCCGCCTACCGCCGCAAGGCCGAGCCGGAGACCGCCGCCGCCCTCCGGGAACGCTTCGGCCCGTATTACGCCGTACCGGAAGGGGGCAGCAACGCCCTCGCCGTCCAGGGCTGCACGGCCCTGGGCCGGGAACTGCACGGCGCGTCGGACGTCGTCGCTGTCGCCTGCGGCACCGGCGGCACACTGGCGGGCCTGGCCGCCGGCCTGGCACCGGACCAGCGGGCCCTCGGGATACCCGTCCTCAAGGGCGGCACACCGCACTTCCTCGCCGCGGAGACCGAACGCCTCCAGTACGCGGCCTTCGGCGGCCGGCGCGGCACCTGGGACCTGGACGACCGCTTCCACTGCGGCGGATACGCCCGCCGCACCCCCGAACTGGACGCCTTCGCCGCCGACTTCGAGGACCGGCACGGAATACCCCTGGAACGCCTCTACGTCGCCAAACTCCTCCTGGGCCTGACGACCCTGGCCCAGGAAGGCGCCTTCCCGCCCGGCAGCACCGTCACGGCGGTCGTGACAGGGGCCCCGACCCCGTAAAAGCCGCAGCCCTCAAGCCGCACGCCGTGCCCGGTGCCCCGTAAGGCGACGCGTCCCCGTCTCGGCAGCTCTAGCCGGCCGCCTCCCGGTACGCCGCGGCCTCCTCCAGGTCCAGCCGCTTCAGCAGCACGCTCATCATCTCGTCGTCGATCCGCCGCTCGTCCCGCAGCCGTACGAACACCTTGCGCTCGGCGTCGATCATCTCGCGCGCCAGCCGCCGGTACGTGTCGTCCGCCGACTCCCCCGTGGTCTCGTGGACCGTACCCAGCCGCTCCCACACCGCGTTGCGTCGCCGTTCCATGACCGTGCGCAGCCGGTCGGCCAGCGGTCCCGGCAGCGCGTTGCGCTCGTCCTCCAGCAGTTCGGCCAGCCGCTGCTCCGCGGCCCGTGACGCCTCGTTCTGCGCCTGCGCCTCGGCGAGCGTCTCGCCCTGTACGTCGCGCGGGGGCAGCCGCAGCGCGCGGATCAGGGGCGGCAGCGTCAGCCCCTGGACGGCGAGGGTGCCGATGACGGTCGTGAAGGTCAAGAAGAGCACCAGGTTGCGCGCCGGGAACCCCTCGCCGGAGTCCTGGACGGTCACCGGGATCGAGAAGGCGATCGCCAGCGACACCACGCCGCGCATCCCGGCCCACCCGACGATCACCGGCGCCTTCCAGTTCGTACCGGGTTCACGGGTGCGGATGCGTTCGGACAGCACGCGCGGCAGGAACGTCGCGGGGAAGACCCAGACGAACCGGGTGAGCACCACGACCAGGAAGACCACGACGGCGTACCAGGCGGCCTCGGCGCCGCTGAACTCGCCGAGCCCGCGCAGTACGACCGGCAGTTGCAGCCCGATCAGCGCGAAAACCGACGACTCCAGCACGAAGGAGACCATCTTCCACACGGCCTCCTCCTGGAGCCGCGTCTCGAAGTCGACCTGCCAGGAGCGGTGCCCGAGATAGAGCGCGACCACGACGACCGCCAGCACACCGGACGCCCCGAACTCCTCGGCGACCTGGTAGGCCACGAACGGGATGAGCAGCGCCAGGGTGTTCTCCAGCAGCGGCGCGTCCCGCAGCCGGCAGCGCAGCCAGTGCAGCGGGATCATCAGCACCACCCCGACGCCGATGCCGCCGAGCGCCGCGACCGCGAACTCGCGGATGCCGTCGGTCCAGGTCGCGCCCACCCCCGCGGCGGCGGCCACCGCCACCTTGTACGCGGTGATCGCGGTGGCGTCGTTGACCAGCGACTCGCCCTGAAGGATGGTCGTGATCCGGTTCGGCAGGCGCAGTCTGCGGGCGATGGCGGTGGCGGCCACGGCGTCCGGCGGCGCGATCACCGCACCGAGGACGAGTGCCGCCGCCAGCGGCAGGTCGGGGATCATCAGGTAGGCGACGTACCCGACGGCGACCGTCGCGAAGAGCACATAGCCGACCGACAGCAGCGCCACCGGCCGCAGGTTGGCCCGCAGGTCCAGGTAGGAGCTCTCCAGTGCCGCGGTGTGCAGCAGCGGGGGCAGCAGCAGCGGCAGCACGATGTGCGGATCGAGTGTGTAATCCGGTACGCCCGGGATGTAGGACGCCACCAGGCCGGTGACGACGAGCAGCAGTGGCCCCGGTACGGGCGTGCGCCGGGCGGCCCCGGCGACCGCCGCGCTCCCCGCGACCAGCAGCAGTAGTGGCATCACGTCCATCGGTCCCGACCGTCCTGTCCTGTTCCACCGTGGCCGGCCCGTGCCGCCCCGGTCGCCGTCGCGGCCGCCTGTGCCGCGCCCGCTCCGGCGATCTAACCTGGCAATCATGAGCGAGTGCCCGCATGTTCCCGGTCTGCCGCGCCCCGAACCCGCCGCGCTGAGCGCCACCTGCCCCGAGTGCGAGGCGGTCGGCAGCCATCCCGTACAGCTGCGGCTGTGCCTGGTGTGCGGCCACGTCGGCTGCTGCGACTCCTCGCCGTTCCGGCACGCGACGGCGCACTACGCGGCGACCGGCCACGCGGTGATGCGCTCGTACGAGCCGGGCGAGAGCTGGCGGTGGTGCTTCGTCGACGAGACCGTCGTCTGAGCCGGCACCGAGACCGCCGGCCGGGCCGACGCCGAGACCGTGGACCGGGCCGACCGTCCGTGAGAGCCGGCGGGGCCCCCGCCCGCGCGGCCACCGTGCCGCCTTCCGTCCCCTTTGGGCGCCTTGCGCAGGCCCGGTCCGCCGCGATCACCGCACCCCGGGGCCGGATGTCAGTGCCGCCCGCTAGCCTTCAGGCATGATCCGCACCGCGACGGTCGACGACGTACCCGTCATCCACACGATGATCCGCGAGCTGGCCGAGTACGAGCGGGCCCGCGAGTCCGCGAAGGCCACCGAGGCGCAGCTGCGCGAGGCGCTCTTCGGCGCGCATCCGGCGGCGTTCGCGCTCATAGCCGAGGACGCCGAGGGCCCGGTCGGCTTCGCCCTGTGGTTCCGGAACTTCTCGACGTGGACGGGCACGCACGGTGTCTATCTGGAGGATCTCTACGTCCGTCCGGAGGCGCGCGGCGGCGGCCACGGCAAGGCGCTCCTCACGGCGCTCGCGGAGATCTGCACGGAGCGCGGCTACGAGCGTTTCGAGTGGTCAGTCCTGGATTGGAACGAACCGTCCATCGGTTTTTACCGGTCGATCGGCGCCGAACCCATGGACGGATGGACCGTCTTCCGGCTCACTGGAGATGCGCTGCACAACCTTGCGGGCGTCTCGAACGTCAACGCAGCGTAACTGGTTCCGATTTGGCGGTGCAGACCCCTAGCCACTGTCCGTACCCGTAGGCTTACAATGAGTGACAGTCGTAGGACTGCGGGACGCTGTGAGTCCAGCCGTCGTACCGGAAGCCGGCGCTGCCTCTTCCGGGCGACATCGCCCCGCAGATCGCGATAGCGTCGCAGGCGAACCATGTGCCGCGCCGGATCGTTCTCCTCTTGTCACGAGAGGGGCCGCGACCGGCGCGAATATCAGCTCAACCAGCTTGTGTCACCTTGGAGGTGAGGGTGTCCCAGATCGCAGGCGAGCCCGGGACCCAGGACTTCGTGGAAGTCCGGCTGCCCGCTGCGGGTGCCTACCTGTCGGTGCTGCGTACGGCCACGGCCGGACTCGCAGCCCGCTTGGACTTCACCCTCGACGAGATCGAGGATCTGCGGATCGCCGTGGACGAGGCGTGCGCGATTCTTCTGCAACAGGCCGTGCCGGGCTCCGTACTGAGCTGCGTCTTCCGCCTGATCGACGACGCGCTGCAGGTGACCGTCTCGGCCCCGACGACCGACGGCCGCGCCCCCGAGCGCGACACCTTCGCCTGGACGGTGCTCTCCGCGCTGGCCGGCAAGGTCGACTCCACCGTCGCGGAGGACCGTACGGTCACCATCAGCCTGTACAAGGAGCGCGGCGCCGGTCCCGGACCGTCATGACCGAACAGGGGGCCCCGTGAAGGATCTTGAAAGCGGCACGCGGATGGCGCCCGTCACGGCCATCCCCGAGCAGCATCATGCCCGGCCGCAACCGGTGGGCGCGGATGACCACGGCGGCCGTTTGGACGCGGCGGAGCAGGCAGAGCGGGCGGACCACATGGACCAGAGCGAGAACAAGCGGAACGAGCGCGATCCGCACACCCCGCACCACCCCCATGACCCTCACGACCCCCATGACCGCAGCGGCGCGCGGGCGATGTTCTACGAGCTCCGCAAGCTGCCCGACGGATCGGCGGAGCGCGCCGAGCTGCGCAACACGCTCGTGCGGATGCATCTGCCGCTCGTCGAGCACCTGGCCCGGCGCTTCCGCAACCGCGGCGAGCCGCTGGACGACCTGACCCAGGTCGCCACCATCGGCCTGATCAAGTCCGTGGACCGCTTCGACCCCGACCGTGGCGTGGAGTTCTCCACGTACGCCACGCCCACGGTCGTCGGCGAGATCAAGCGGCACTTCCGCGACAAGGGCTGGGCGGTCCGGGTGCCCCGCCGCCTCCAGGAGCTGCGGCTGTCGCTGACCACCGCGACCGCCGAGCTGTCGCAGCGGCACGGCCGCTCCCCCACGGTCCACGAGCTCGCCGAGCACCTGGCGATCTCCGAGGAGGAGGTCCTGGAGGGCCTGGAGTCGGCCAACGCGTACAGCACCTTGTCCCTGGACGTGCCGGACACCGACGACGAGTCACCGGCCGTCGCCGACACCCTGGGCGCCGAGGACGAGGCGCTGGAGGGCGTCGAGTACCGCGAGTCGCTCAAGCCGCTGCTGGAGGATCTGCCACCGCGGGAGAAGAAGATCCTGCTGCTGCGCTTCTTCGGCAACATGACCCAGTCGCAGATCGCCCAGGAGGTCGGCATCTCCCAGATGCACGTCTCCCGCCTGCTGGCCCGCACCCTGGCCCAGCTCCGCGACAAGCTCCTGGTGGAGGAGTAGCCCGGCGGCTGCGGAAGCTTCGGTACCCGCACCCGCACCACCGCCACCGCCCCGGCCTCGACGTCCGAGCCGGGGCGCCGTGCGTGGGGCGCCGTTCTACGTCGCGGGGTGGGCGTCGTACGACGTACGGCGCGCGCACCTCGTACGGGCCATCCGCAGCCCGGAAGCAGGCCCGCACTCACGCGCCCGGGCGCCCGGCCACGAACCGCCTTCCGGCCACCCACAGCAGCCCTGAACCTCACCCTGGGCACGCTCTCCGGCCGGCCGCAGGAGGCCGGGCCTCAGCCCCAGCCCTTCACTCCCTGGGAGTGATCCCCAGCGCCTCGGTGGCCGTCGGATTCACCAGCAGCCCGAGTACGGCGATCGCGACCACCGCCAGGCCCACACCGGCCGCGATCAGCGCGCCGCCGCCGTTGATCAGCGTCCAGGCCACCGGGAACGCCACGATCTGGGTGATGAGCGACGGCCCTCGGCTCCAGCGGCGCCGCAGCCACAGTCCGCGTGCCGCGACCAGCGGCAGCACCGCCAGCGCGATCACGGTCAGGCCGCCCGTCTCCGCCTGGCGGGGGCTGTCGGGCGAGCCGGTCAGCCCGTCGATGAGCATGTAGACGCCGAGGGCGGCCAGCGCCACACCTTCGACGGCGGTGAGCACCGCGGCGGCGCTGAGCCGGGCCGGCCGCGGCCCACTCGGCCCGGCGGCGGCGGTGGCGCCGGCCTTGGCGTCCGGCCGCTGCCCGGCCGCCTTGCCGCCTTTCCCGCTCTTTCCGCCCTTCCCGGTCTTCTCGACCGCCCCGGACTTTCCGCCCGATCCGGCCTTCGCGCCCCCGGCCTGCACGTTCTCCCCGCCCGGCTTGCTGCCCCGCGTCGCCTCGGCCGGCCGGGAGGGCTTGGCCGCCTTGGCCGCGGGCCGTTTCTGCTTACTGCTCACCCCAGCAGGGTAGCCCCGGGGCCTCCTCCGCACGGCGGGCAGGGAGTGAGTCGGGTACCGGCAGGTAGGTACCCTGCTGCACATGCGCGCACTTCTCGTGGTCAATCCCGCAGCTACCACCACCAGTGCGCGTACGCGTGAAGTCCTCACCCACGCGCTGGCCAGTGACCTGAAGCTGGAGGTCGCCGAGACCCGCTACCGCGGACACGCCCGGGACCTGGCCCGGCAGGCGGCCGAGGGCGGTCAGATCGAGCTGGTCGTCGCGCTCGGCGGCGACGGCACGGTGAACGAGGTCGTCAACGGTCTGCTGACGCACGGCCCCGCCCCCGAGTCCCTCCCGCGCCTGGCCGTCGTCCCCGGCGGCTCCACCAATGTCTTCGCCCGGGCCCTCGGCCTGCCCAACGACGTCGTCGAGGCGACCGGTGCCCTCCTGGACGCGCTGCGTGACGGCAGCGAACGCACGGTCGGCCTCGGCCTGGCCGCCGGCACGCCCGGCACGGAGGACGAGGGGGTACCGGCCCGCTGGTTCACGTTCTGCGCGGGCTTCGGCTTCGACGCGGGCGTGGTCGGCCGGGTCGAACAGCAGCGGGAGCGGGGCAAGCGTTCGACGCACTCGCTCTACATGCGGCAGGTGCTGCGCCAGTACGTCGGCGAGTCGAACCGCCGGCACGGCACGATCACGCTGGAGCGCCCGGGCGAGGACCCGGTGGAACAGCTGGTCATGTCGATAATCTGCAACACCGCCCCCTGGACCTACCTGGGCAATCGCCCGGTCTACCCGGCCCCGGCGGCTTCCTTCGACACGGCGCTCGACGTGTTCGCCCTGTCCAAACTGTCCGCATCTGCGGTGACCCGCTACGCGACCCAGCTCCTGGCGTCAACACCGGAGCGCGGCCCCCGGGGCAAGCATGTGGTCTCGCTCCACGACTTGACGGACTTCACCTTGCATTCGCAGGCGCCGCTGCCCTTCCAGGTGGACGGTGACCACCTAGGGCTCCGTACGAGCGTGACGTTCACAGGCGTTCGCCGTGCACTGCGTGTGATTGTGTGAGCAGTAGGGCCTAAAGTCCTTTCAGTCGAACGTTTAGACTGACTTCCACCCCCTAGAAGTACGGCTGTGACCTAGGCGACACCAAGGAATCAAAAAAAAGTTTCCGGAAGGGGTTGTATCCGTCGCCGAGGTTTGCGAGTCTCTTCATGGCGATCGGGACGGCCGTTTCTACCGGCCCCCTTGAGAGCCCGAATCCTCCTCCTCATTCTTCAGGACCGCACCAGTTCTCAACTGGGGTTCGGCCCTTCCCTTGTGGAGGGATTCGTGAAAGCGTTCACATTCACAAGCAACGATCCCGTCACACGAGGAGATGGAGCAGCCATGGACTGGCGTCACCGCGCCGTTTGCCGCGAGGAAGACCCCGAGCTCTTCTTCCCCATCGGCAACACCGGTCCTGCGCTGCTGCAGATCGAGGAAGCCAAGGCCGTCTGCCGCCGCTGCCCCGTCATGGAGCAGTGCCTGCAGTGGGCGCTTGAGTCCGGCCAGGACTCCGGCGTCTGGGGTGGTCTCAGCGAAGACGAGCGCCGCGCCATGAAGCGCCGTGCAGCTCGCAACCGGGCGCGCAACGCCAGCGCCTGACCGCCAGACGCCCCGTGGCCCCCGAGCCGCAGCGCGCAGTACCCCCGATGCTCCCCCAGCGCCCCGAGCGCCTGGGAGCTCCCCACGCAACGTGAGCTTTGAGCCCCGGACCGGATGGGTCCGGGGCTTACTGCTGTCCGGCCCCGCTGTGGCCGGCGCCTCACCACCGGCCGACCGCCTCGGACTCCCCCGGCACGCCCCGCACCCGCACTCTCACCCGAGTCTCCGTCCGCGCCCTGATCGCGCCTCCGCACGCCCGCGCCCCGCCTTCGTCCGCACCCCAGTTTCCGTCCGCGCCCCCATCGCGCCTCCGCACGCCCCGCCCCGCCTTCGTCCGCACCCCCGGAAAGGTCCGGACCTTCATCTCCCGGGCGGCCCTGGTGACTTACCCCTCCCAGCCGTTGTCCATTCACCGCCCCCGCCGTCACTCTTCCGTTACCTCGTTCTGCTGTACGGCCATTCGGGGGCCGGGGGCACCTGGCGCCCCGGGCTTTTCTCCGGATTTCCCGAATTCCACACTTCCGCCGCTCACTTGATGAGCCGCTCCTTCATCAGTGCTTCTCGGCGCGTACGGGAATGTCGAGAATCACCTGGGTGCCCCGTTCGGTTCCGGGCACCATGTCGAACTTTCCGCCCAACTCACCCTCCACGAGGGTGCGGACGATCTGCAGCCCGAGGTTCCCGGCCCGGTGCGGGTCGAACCCGTCCGGCAGACCACGGCCGTTGTCCTGGACCGTGACCAGCAGGCGGGGCTCCGTACGGCTGCCGCCGCGGACCGCGCCCACCTCGACGGTCCCCTGGTCACCCGGCACGAAGGCGTGTTCGAGGGCGTTCTGCAGGATCTCCGTGAGGACCATGGAGAGCGGGGTGGCGACCTCGGCGTCGAGTATGCCGAAACGGCCCGTGCGGCGGGTGGTCACAGCACCCGGCGCGATCTCGGCGACCATCGCCAGCACCCGGTCGGCGATCTCGTCGAACTCGACACGCTCGTCCAGGTTCTGGGACAGCGTCTCGTGCACGATCGCGATCGAACCGACCCTGCGTACGGCCTCGTTGAGCGCCTCGCGCCCCTGTTCGGAGTCCATCCGGCGGGACTGGAGGCGCAGCAGGGCGGCGACGGTCTGCAGATTGTTCTTCACCCGGTGGTGGATCTCCCGGATGGTGGCGTCCTTGGTGATCAGTTCCCGTTCGCGGCGCCGGAGTTCGGTGACGTCGCGCAGCAGGACCAGCGAACCGATGTGCGTGCCCTTGGGTTTGAGCGGGATGGCGCGCAGCTGGATCACCCCGTCCTCGCCCTCGACCTCGAACTCCCGGGGCGCCCAGCCGCTGGCCAGCTTGACCAGCGCCTCGTCGACGGGGCCGCGCGCGGGTGCCAGTTCGGCGGTGGCCCGGCCGAGGTGGTGTCCCACGAGGTCGGCGGCGAGGCCGAGGCGGTGGTAGGCGGAGAGCGCGTTCGGGCTGGCGTACTGGACGACACCGTCCGCGTCCAGCCGGATCAGCCCGTCGCCGGCCCGCGGCGAGGCGTCCATGTCGACCTGCTGCCCGGGGAAGGGAAAGGATCCTGCAGCGATCATCTGGGCGAGGTCCGAGGCGCTCTGGAGGTACGTGAGTTCCAGCCGGCTCGGCGTCCGTACCGTCAGCAGGTTCGTGTTCCGCGCGATCACGCCCAGTACCCGGCCCTCGCGGCGCACCGGGATCGACTCGACGCGTACCGGCACCTCCTCGCGCCACTCGGGGTCGCCCTCCCGTACGATCCGTCCCTCGTCCAGGGCGGAATCGAGCATCGGACGGCGGCCCCGCGGAACGAGGTGGCCGACCATGTCGTCCTGGTAGGAGGTCGGGCCCGTGTTGGGCCGCATCTGGGCGACGGAGACGTACCGTGTGCCGTCGAGGGTCGGCACCCACAGCACCAGGTCGGCGAAGGACAGGTCGGAGAGCAGCTGCCACTCCGAGACCAGCAGGTGCAGCCACTCCAGGTCGGAGTCGCTGAGGGCGGTGTGCTGGCGTACGAGATCGTTCATGGAGGGCACGCCTTGGAGCCTACCGGCGTACGGTGTAGGTGTTGTCCTTGCAAGGCCATGGACAGATCTGATTGGTCTAGTCCACAATGAGTCGGTACCGCACCCCGTGAGGGGCGGCCCCCGGGCCCGCGGTACCGGCACGAAGACTTCGCGAACCTCCAGAAACCTCCGCTCTCCCCGCACAGGAGAGTGGAAAGAGGCCCGAGCGCTCTCTGCCCTGACTGCGCGACGGCCTCCAATCGACCGGCCTCTGGGCAGGCGGATGTTCCTACCGCACGTGGGACGCCTCCTGCCGCCGGGCCGGCCGATGAAGCTCCGGGCTGCGGTGCCGGACAGGTTGAGGGTCCTGTCCCGGCGCCGCGGCCCGCGGGTGTCCCCGGCCCGGCCGAGCACCCGCCCCTCGCTTCCCCTCTACTCTTCCCGCGCCGAGCCGTCCTCCCCTCCCCCGTCGCTCCGTCCGGCGGGCCAGGCGGCCATCGCGAGTTCGGCGACCCGTTCCAGCGTCGTACGGTCCGCACCGTCCCGCGCCTGCTGTGAAAGCCCTGGAGCACGGTCGTGCCGTAGGTCGCGAGAGCGTGTGCGTCAGTACCGCCGGGCAGCTCACCGCTCCGGATGTCGTCCCGGATCCGCCCTTCGAGCAGTTCCACGGTCTGGGCTCGGCGCTCCTGAGGGCTGCCCGATCTGCGGATCTGCGGATCTGCGGATCTGCGGATCTGCGGCTCGGGCAGAGTTTTCTGTCAGGTGCCGTTCTCCGGTCAGCGACTTTGCCGCTCGTAGACGGTCTGTCCGGGACCGGACCGCTCGGGCTGGTCCGGTAGCGGCACCCCCGCTCGGGGCCGGGGTCTGCGGGCCGGGGCCGGCAGCCGGCGGTTGGCCGTCCGGCGACTGCGGGCTGCGGCAGGGCCGTCTGGGGTTGGCTTGTGGGTGTGGGGCAAGACCAGGAGGTCTGGTGTTGGAGGGGAGGGCGGGGCGGGAGGGGGTGGGTCAGTGGGTTTTGGTGACCTTGGCCAGGGAGCGGGGGGCGTCGGGGTCCTGGCCTCGGGCGAGGGTCACCTCGTAGGCGAGCATTTGGAGGGGGAGGATTTCGAGGAGCGGCTGGAGTTCCTCGGCCACGCCTTCGGTCGGCAGGGCGAAGCCCGCCGCGGCCCGGTCGACCTCGGCGTGGCTGCCGATGACCACCAGGTCGGCGCCCCGGTCGCGCAGGCGTTCCAGTACGGGCCGCAGTGCCTCGCCGCCCTTGCCGTCGGTGACGATCGCGATCACCGGGGAGATGTTGTCGACCATGGCGAGCGGGCCGTGCAGGAGGTCCGCGCCGGAATAGGAGAGGGCGGGGATGTAGCTCGTCTCCATGAGCTTCAGGGCGGCTTCCTTGGCCGTCGGGTAGCCGTAGCCACGCGAGGTGAGCACCATGCGCTCCGCGAAGCGGTAGCGGGCGGCGAGTGCCTTGACCTCGGCGTGGCGGGCGAGGACGGACTCGGCGAGGTCCGGCAGCGCCTTGGCGGCCAGGTCGCCCGCGGCGTGCGGGCCCGGGTGGCCCCAGCTGTCGCGCAGGCCGTCGACGAAGAGGTAGAGGGCGAGGAGCTCGGCCGTGTACGTCTTCGTGGCGGGCAGGGCGCGTTCCGGGCCGGCCAGGATGTCGAGGTGGAACTCGCTGACGGCGGCGAGTGCCGAGTCGGCGTTGTTGGTCACCGCGAGGGTGATCGCGCCGCCCTCGCGGGCGGCCCGGGTCGACGCGACGAGGTCGGGTGATCCGCCGGACTGGCTGACCGTGACGACCAGGCAGTCCCTGAGATCGGGCCGTGCGCCGTAGGCGGTGGTCGTGGACATGGAGGTGAGACCGCAGGGCATGCCGAGCCGCACTTCGAAGAGGTACTTGGCGTAGAGGGCCGCGTTGTCCGACGTACCGCGCGCGGTGAACAGGACGAACCTCGGCCGGCGGGCGGCGACCTGTTCGGCGACGGTACGGATGGGTGATGTGCCCTCGGCGAGGATGCGGCGCAGGACGTCGGGCTGTTCGGCCATCTCGGCGGCCATGTGGCGGCCGGGTCGGCCGTCGGACCAGTCGTCAGGCCGATCGTCGAACCGTTCGTCAGGCCGGTCGTCGGAGTCGTCGTGCAGCGTGTGGTTCACCGTGTCGGACATCCTGGCCGCCTCCTGTGGTCTGCCGTGCCCGCGTGCCGTTCGTGTGCCGTTCACGCACCGTGCCCGCGGCGCCCGGCGGAACGTCTGTGCGCGTCCGTCGCGCAGCTGTCACGTATCGCGTAACCCTGAAGTGGCCGCCGCACCCGTAGCGGCCGTAATAGCCGTAGTGACCGGGGCGGGCGTGGAGGCCGCGGTGTCCGCCGTCAGTCGACCACGTGCGCCCCCGTCCCCGCCACCGCACCCGGGCCCGCCCAGCCGCCCCGGTCCGCCGCCCTCCGTACCCCCGGTTGGCCCGCTGTTCAGTTGCGGGCCGTCTGATGTCTCCGGGGGTGCTGGGGCGAGCTCTGGTAGATTGGTCTATACCACACGAGTCCATTCTCCAGATCGGCAGGCAAAGCGTGGAAGTTGTCATCGTCCCGGACGCCAAGGCAGGCGGCGAGCTGATCGCGGAGGCCATCGCCGCCCTGGTGCGCCGTAAGCCCGAGGCGCTGTTGGGTGTGGCCACTGGATCGACTCCGCTGCCCGTCTACGAAGCGCTGGCGGGCACGGTCCGCGGCGGTGGCGTGGACGTCTCGCGTGCCCGCATCTGCCAGCTCGACGAGTACGTCGGACTGCCGGCCGGGCACCCCGAGTCGTACCGCTCCGTGGTGCTGCGCGAGGTCGTGGAGCCGCTGGGGCTCGGCGAGGACGCCTTCATGGGGCCGGACGGCACCGCGGCGGACGTGCAGGCGGCCTGTGAGGCGTACGACCGTGCGCTGGGCGAGGCCGGCGGCGTGGACCTCCAGCTGCTGGGCATCGGCACCGACGGGCACATCGGCTTCAACGAGCCGTGCTCCTCGCTCGCGTCCCGTACCCGTATCAAGACGCTGACGCAGCAGACCCGGGAGGACAACGCCCGGTTCTTCGACAGCCTGGAGGAGGTGCCGCACCACGTCATCACCCAGGGCATCGGCACCATCCTGGAGGCCCGCCACCTGGTGCTGCTGGCCACCGGCGAGGGCAAGGCGGACGCCGTCGCGCAGTCCGTCGAGGGGCCGGTCTCCGCGCTGGTGCCGGCCTCCGCGCTCCAGCTGCACCCGCACGCCACGGTCGTGGTCGACGAGGCCGCCGCGTCCAAGCTGAAGCTGGCCGACTACTTCCGCGCCACGTACGCCGCCAAGCCGGAGTGGCAGGGTCTGTAGGCAGCACACGGACAGCGGACCGCGGGCAGCGGACCGCTGTCGCACACGACGTGGCCGGGGCACCCATCAGGGCGCCCCGGCCACGTCGTGTCACGCGTGAGACGCGTGTTCCCGCCGGGCCGCGGCTCCCCTTCCGCGGCCCGGCGGGGGCTCAGCCACCCGCGATGACCTCCGCGGCGGCGCGGCCGCAGACGCGGGCCGCGCCATGGGTGGCGATGTGCAGGGCACCGCGCGGCGGCGCCTGCGGCAGGCCCATCTCGACGACCACCGTGTCCGGGCGGGCATCGAGCAGGGCGTCCAGGGCGGCCGCCATCCAGGCGTGCCGGTGGACGTCGCGGACGACGGCGACGATCCGCCGCTCCCCCGCCGCCCGCAGGATGTCCTCGGTCCGGGCGCGCGTGTCGGCCGCGGCGTCGCCGGGACTGCCGTACGTGCCGGTCTCGGTGCCGGGGACCAGGCGGGCCAGCTCGGCCGCGACTCCCCAGGGCGTCTCGTCACCGACGGCGATGTTGGCGACAGGCGTGAAGGCCGCGACATAGGCGGGCGCGGTGAGCGGTTCGTACGGCCCGTTGCGGGTGACGCGCAGTGCGCGGCGGGCCGCGACGAGACCGGCCTCGGGTGCGGGCGCGACCCCTCGCTCCCCAGGGAGGGTCCCCTGTGTCGCGCCCGCACTCCGGGTCCACCGCGCCAGGGCGCGGACCCGTGCTGCCGCGTCGGCGAGCCGCTTCTCCGACAGCTCTCCGTCGCGTACCGCCCTCACCAAGGCGTCGCGCAGCCGCAGCACGGTGGCTTCGTCGGCCAGTCCCCCGCCGACACAGATGGCGTCCGCCCCGGCGCCGATGGCCAGGACGCTGCCCCGTTCGATGCCGTACGTCGCGGAGATGGCCTGCATCTCCATGCCGTCGGTGACGATCAGGCCGTCGAAGCCGAGGCCGCCCTCGGAGGCGGGGGCGCGCAGCAGGCCGGTGAGCACGTTGCGGCTCAGGGTGGCGGGCAGGGTGCCGTCCAGGGCCGGGAGCAGGATGTGCGCGCTCATCACGGCCTTGGTGCCGGCGGCGATGGCGGCGCGGAAGGGCACCAGTTCGCGTTCCTGGAGGGTGCGCAGCTCGGCGGCGATGTGCGGTACGTCGTGGTGGGAGTCGACGGCGGTGTCGCCGTGGCCGGGGAAGTGCTTGGCGCAGGCGGCGACGCCGGCGGACTGGAGGCCTTCGACGTAGGCGGCGGTGTGCCGGGCGACCAGCTCGGGGTCGGCGCCGAAGGAGCGGACGCCGATGACCGGGTTGGACGGGTTGGAGTTGACGTCGGCGGACGGCGCCCAGTTCAGGTTGACGCCGCACTCGGCGAGGCGGCGGCCGAGCTCGCGGGCCACGTCGTGGGTGAGCCGGGTGTCGTCGACCGCGCCCAGGGCGAGGTTGCCGGGGAAGGAGGAGCCGCCGCGTACTTCGAGGCGGGTGACGTCGCCGCCCTCCTCGTCGATGGCGACGAGGATGTCGTCGCGTTCGGCCCGCAGCTGGGCGGTGAGCGCGGCGAGCTGTTCGGGTGAGGCGACGTTGCGTCCGAACAGGCCCACCGAGGCGAGGCCCTCGCCGAGCCGGCGCAGCAGCCAGTCGGGCGCCGAGGTGCCGGTGAAGCCGGGCTGGAGGACGGTGAGCGCGTCGCGGGTGAGGGTGTCGGCGGGGTGCAGGAGTGTCGTCATGGCGCGCGTCATCCCTTCACTGCGCCGGCGGTCAGTCCGCTGACCGCCTTGCGTTGCAGGAACAGGAACAGGACCAGGATCGGTACGGCGAAGATGGAGGCGGCGGCCATCGTGGCGCCCCAGTCGTCGCCGAACTGGCTCTGGAACTGCGAGAGCCACAGCGGCAGCGTGCCCTTGTCGGGCTCCTTGTTGAGAACCAGCACCAGCGGGAATTCGTTCCAGGCGGTGATGAAGCCGAACAGCGAGGTGGCCATCAGGCCGGGGGCCAGCAGCGGGAAGATGATCTTCACGAAGGCCTGCCGCCGGGTGCAGCCGTCGACCATCGCGGACTCCTCCAGCTCCTTGGGCACGGCGGCGACGTAGCCGCGCAGCGTCAGGAGCGTGAAGGGCAGCACCATGAGCATGTAGAAGAAGGTCAGCGGCACCAGGCTGTTCAGCATGTCGGCGTCGCGCACGATCATGTAGACCGAGATGACCAGGACCTCCCAGGGCGCCATCTGGGCGACCATGAAGGTCAGGATGATGCCCTTGCGGCCCTTGAAGCGCATCCGGGCGATGGCGAAGGAGCCGCACAGCGCGATCAGCAGCGAGAGGCCGACCGCCAGCACGGTGACGGTGACGGAGTTGCCCACCAGGGTCCAGAAGTTCGGCGCGTTCACGGCGGTCGTGAAGTGCTCGAAGGTGCCGTGGAGCGGGAACCACACCGGGTCCTCGGTGATGATGTCACGGTTCGGCTTGAAGGCCGTGGTGAACATCCAGTACACGGGGAAGACGAATCCGAGGGCGAGCACGATCGCCGTCGCGTTGGGCCAGATGCGGCCGAGCAGTGAGCGGTTCACAGCTCGTCCTCCTCTTGCTTCAGGGTCAGTCGCAGGTAGTACGCGGTCATGGCGAGCAGGACGACGATGGTCAGCAGCGAGATGGCCGCGCCCATGCCGAAGTGGAGGTTGCCGACGCCTTCGGTGAAGGCGTAGATCGGCAGGGTCTCGGTGAGCCGGTCGGGGCCGCCCTCGTTGATCGCGAAGATCTGCGGGAACGCCTTGAAGACCCAGATGACCTCAAGGAACGTCGTCGCCAGGAAGAACGGCTTGAGGAAGGGGAAAGTGACGCTGGTGAAGACCTTCCAGGTGCCGGCGCCGTCCATCCGGGCGGCCTCGTACAGCTCCTTGGGGATGGTCGTGGTCGCGGCGTAGAGGTTCAGCGCCACGAACGGCAGCGACTGCCAGACGATCAGTACGGTGATGACGAAGAAGGTGGACAGCTGGCTGCCGACCCAGTCGAAGCGGGCCATGGAGTGCCAGCCCAGCGCGTCCAGGACCCAGTTGACGACGCCGTAGCGGGCGTCGAAGAGCCACTGGAAGACGGTGGTGGCGGCGATGGCGGGCATCGCCCAGGTCAGGACGAGCGCGACGGACAGCGTCAGGCGCATCTTCTTGCCGAGCTTGGCCAGCAGGAGGCCGATCAGCACGCCCAGCACCATGATCAGGGTGACGTTGACGGCGGTGAAGACGATGGTGCGGAGGGTGACCCGCCAGAACTGCTCGCCCCCCAGGATCTCCGCGTAGTTGTCAAAGCCGCGCCACTCGGTGAGGTGCTGGATCAGCTGCTTCATGTTCAGGTTCTGGAACGAGATGATCAAGTTCCGCACCATGGGCCAGCCCAGGAAGACCGCGGTGGCGGCCAGGGCCGGGATCAGCAGCAGGTAGGGGGCGCTTCTGGCGGCCCGGCCGGTCCCTCGGCCGCGCCGGGGCGGCGGGGCGCCGCCCTTGCCGATCCGCGGCGCGGAGTCTCGAACCGCGTCCTCGATCTGCACTGACATGTCCCGCTCCCCATCACCTGGTCGTGCTCACGCTGGTCGGTCCCGTACGGGGGCCGGGACGGCCGGCTCCCGTACGGAACCCGTACGGTGGCGGCCCCCGCGGCTGGCGCCGCCGCGGGGACCGCGTTCACTGGTGCCTCGGCGTGCCGCGCGGCACGCCGTCGGTCACTGCTTCTGGGACAGCCGCTTGTTGATCTCGCCCTCGACGTCCTTGGCGGCGTCCGCGGGGGCCTTGCCGTTGAGCACCGCGGTCATGTACGCCTTGATCGGGTTCGGGGTGTTCTCGACCTGGGCCCACTCGGGGATCAGCGGGGTGGTACCGCTGGACTTGGCGGCGCCGGGCGCGGCGGCCTCGGCGGCCGGGTTGCCCTTGGCGGCGGAGGCGAGGTCGGGGGACTTCGGGCTCCAGCCGACCTCCTTGACCATCTGTCCGTCGTTCTTCTTGGACAGCGCGACCTTCAGGAACTCCTTGGCCAGCTCCTGGTTCTGGCCGCCGCCGGCGACGGCGAAGTTGGAGCCACCGAGGAAGACGCCCTCGGGCTTGTCGGCGGTCTCGCCCGGGATGGGGAAGAAGCCGATGTCGTCCTTGATGGCCGGGTTGGCCTTGACGGCGGTCGGGCCCTCGTAGCCCATGGCGATGATGGCGCCGGTCTTGCCCTTGGAGAAGATCTCGGCCTGCTGGGGGGTGGCCTCGTCCTTGTTCTTCGGGGCGGTGCTGAAGGCCTGGTACTGCTTGTAGATGTCCATGGCCTTGGAGACCTTGGGGTCACCGAGGTTGGAGACCCACTTGCTGCCGTCCTTCTTGACCAGGTCGGCGCCGGTCCCGATGGTCAGGCCGTCGAAGAAGTACCAGTTCTGGCCGGGGAGGTAGAGCGGCTCGGCGTCGGTCTTCTGCTTGATGGTGTCGAACGCCTTGAAGAGTTCGGCGCGGGTCTTGGGCAGTTCCTTGATGCCCGCCTGCGCCCAGATCTTCTTGTTGTACATCACCACGCGGTTGCCCGCGTACCAGGGGAGGGCGTACTGCTTGCCGTCGGCCATGGCGGCCTTGTTGAAGGAGTCGGTCCAGTCGGCGCCGATCTCCTTCTTCAGGTCGCCCAGGTCCGCGAGGGCGCCGGCCTTGGCGTACGCGGCGGTCTGGGTGTTGCCGATCTCGACGACGTCGGGCGGCGTGCTCTCGGAGAGGGCGGTGGTCAGCTTCTGCTGGATGCCGTTCCACTGCTGGACGCGGAATTCGACCGTGGCGCCGGTCTTCTTCTTGAAGTCCTCGGAGACCTGCTTGGTCCACTGTGCCGGGTTGGAGCCGTCCATGACCCAGACGATGAGCTTCTTGCCCTTGAAGTCCGAGGCCCCCGCCGTCTTGCTGTCGCTGGACCCACAGGCAGCGACACTCACCAACATTCCCGCGACTGCCGTCGCCGCTATGAGTCCACGCTTCATTGCGCTCTCCCCTGAAAACCGTGAGTGGTCTTTAATGGTTTAGACCAGTGCCCGCAGCTTGGCCTAGACCTTTTGGGGTGTCAAGGGTGTATAAGAGTCGCTGTCAGGTCCGTTACCGGACCGACATCTGGGGCCTGTCGCCGCAGCCGCGGCGTCCGTCCGCAGGGCAGACGCTACGTTGGCGTCGGGCCCCGCGAGCGGGCACGGACCAGTAAGGGAGCATCGGGACCCCACCCGTGCCACGATGAGCCGCTACGT
The DNA here is from genome assembly GCF_003865155.1 of Streptomyces paromomycinus. Classification (NCBI taxonomy): domain Bacteria; kingdom Bacillati; phylum Actinomycetota; class Actinomycetes; order Kitasatosporales; family Streptomycetaceae; genus Streptomyces; species Streptomyces paromomycinus. The sequence continues at coordinate 3,459,231 of NZ_BHZD01000001.1, forward strand.
ACGGAGGAGCCGGTGACGGCAGCGCGACAGGAGTCGGAGAGGCGGGTCATGGAGACCGACGGGGGCAGCGCGGACAACGGCGGCGGCGCACGTACCGCCCGCGTGCCCAAGTACTACCGCCTCAAGCGCCACTTGCTGGAGATCACCGAGACGCTGCCCCCGGGCACGCCGGTCCCGCCGGAGCGGACCCTGGCGGCGGAGTTCGACACCTCCCGCACCACGGTACGCCAGGCCCTCCAGGAACTGGTCGTCGAAGGTCGGCTGGAACGCATCCAGGGCAAGGGCACGTTCGTCGCCAAACCCAAGGTCTCGCAGGCCCTGCAACTGACCTCGTACACCGAGGACATGCGGGCCCAGGGCCTGGAGCCGGCCTCGCAGCTGCTCGACATCGGCTACGTCACGGCCGACGACCGCCTGGCCGGGCTGCTGGACATAACGGCCGGCGGCCGGGTGCTGCGCATCGAACGGCTGCGGCTGGCCAGCGGCGAGCCGATGGCCATCGAGACCACCCACCTGTCGGCGAAGCGGTTCCCCGCGCTGCGCCGCAACCTGGTGAAGTACACCTCGCTCTACACGGCGCTGTCCGAGGTCTACGACGTCCGGCCGGCCGAGGCCGAGGAGACCATCGAGACCTCGCTGGCCACCCCGCGCGAGGCCGGGCTGCTCGGTACGGACGTGGGCCTGCCCATGCTGATGCTCTCCCGGCACTCCCTCGACGCCGAGGGCGCGCCGGTGGAGTGGGTGCGGTCGGTCTACCGCGGCGACCGCTACAAGTTCGTGGCGCGGCTGCAGCGGCCGGCCGACTGACCACCCGGCGGCGGGACGGACCGTACGGGCGTCCCGCCGGAAGCGGCCCGCGCCCGGCGCCCCGCCGCGCCCGCGGGGGTATGGCGCGATCCGCCCCGCTGCCTCTACGGTCCTTCCGTCGTCGCGTCGACGGGAGGACGTACAGGTGCGCCCAGCAGGCAGACCTCGAAGTGCCGCCAATCCTCGCAAGATCGCCCTGTGGACGGCGGTGGCGCTGGTCGGCGCCGCCGGCTGGACGCTGCTCGCGCTGTCCCGCGGCGAGGAGGTCTCGGCCGCCTGGATGGTGGCCGCCGCCCTCGGCTCGTACGCGATCGGCTACCGCTTCTACGCGCGGTTCATCGCGACCCGCGTACTGAAGTTCGACCGGACCCGCGCCACGCCCGCCGAGCGGCTGAACGACGGCGTGGACTTCCACCCCACCGACCGGCGGGTGCTGCTCGGGCACCACTTCGCGGCCATCGCGGGCGCCGGGCCGCTGGTGGGGCCGGTGCTCGCCGCCCAGATGGGATATCTGCCGGGCACCATCTGGATCATCGTCGGGGTGGTCTTCGCGGGCGCTGTGCAGGACATGGTGGTGCTGTTCTTCTCCACCCGGCGCGACGGCCGGTCGCTGGGGCAGATGGCGCGCGAGGAGATCGGCGTGGTCGGCGGGGCCGCCGCGCTGCTCGCCGCCTTCGCCATCATGATCATCCTGCTGGGCGTGCTGGCGCTGATCATCGTCAACGCGCTCGCCCAGTCCCCCTGGGGCACCTTCTCCATCGGCATGACCATCCCGATCGCCCTGCTGATGGGCTTCTACCTCCGGGTCCTGCGCCCCGGCCGGGTCACCGAGGTCTCCCTGATCGGCGTCGCGCTGCTGCTGCTCGCGCTGGTCGCGGGCCGCTGGGTCGCGGACTCGTCCTGGGCCGACACCTTCACGCTGGAGCCGGGGACGCTGGTCGTCTGGCTGGTGGCGTACGGGTTCATCGCCTCCGTCCTGCCCGTGTGGACGCTGCTGGCGCCGCGCGACTACCTCTCCACCTTCATGAAGATCGGCACGATCGGGCTGCTGGCGGTCGGCGTGCTGGTCACGGTGCCCAACCTGAAGATGGACGCGGTCACGGACTTCGCCGGGCGGGGTGACGGCCCGGTCTTCGCCGGGTCGCTCTTCCCGTTCGTCTTCATCACCATCGCCTGCGGCGCGCTCTCCGGCTTCCACGCGCTGATCTCCTCCGGCACCACACCCAAGATGGTGCAGAAGGAGACCCAGATCCGCATGATCGGTTACGGGTCGATGCTCATGGAGTCGTTCGTCGCGGTGATGGCCCTGGTGGCGGCGTCGATCATCGACCCGGGGCTGTACTTCGCGATGAACGCGCCGGCCGGGGTGATCGGCGACACCGTCCAGTCGGCCTCCCAGGCCGTCGCCCAGTTCGGATACAGCATCTCCCCCGACCAGTTGGCGGCCGCGGCCAAGGCCGTGGAGGAGCACACCCTGCTGTCCCGTACGGGCGGCGCGCCCACGCTCGCCGTCGGGGTCGCGGACATCTTCTCGCAGGTCTTCGGCGGCGCCGGGATGAAGGCGTTCTGGTACCACTTCGCCATCATGTTCGAGGCGCTGTTCATCCTCACGGCGCTGGACGCGGGTACCCGGGTCGGCCGGTTCATGCTCCAGGACATGCTGGGCAACGTCTACAAGCCGTTCCGCAGGGTGAGTTGGAAGCCCGGGCTGGTGCTGTGCAGCGCGGCCGTGGTGGCGCTGTGGGGCTACTTCCTGTGGGTCGGCGTGCACGAGCCGCTCGGCGGCATCAACCAGCTGTTCCCGGTCTTCGGCATCGCCAACCAGCTCCTGGCGGCGGTCGCGCTGACCGTCTGCACGACGCTGCTGGTGAAGTCCGGCCGCCTCAAGTGGGCCTGGATCACCGGCGTGCCGCTCGCCTGGGACGCCGTCGTGACGCTCACCGCGAGCTGGCAGAAGGTCTTCTCCGGCGACCCCAAGGTCGGTTTCTTCACGCAGCGTTCGGTCTATCAGGACGCCATCGACGCCGGGAAGGTGCTGCCGCCCGCCAAGAGCATGGACGACATGCACACGGTGGTCACCAACTCGACGGTGGACGGCGTGCTGTCGGCGGTGCTCGCCCTGCTGATCGTGGTGGTGCTCGCGGACGCCGCCCGGGTCTGCGTACGCCATCTGCGCGACCCCGCGGCGTCCCGGCTCAGCGAGGCCCCGTACGTGCGGTCGGCGATCGTCGCGCCCGCCGGGCTGGTGGCCTCCAAGGAGGAGAAGGCGGAGCTGGCGGCCGCGGAGCGGAGCGGGCCGTGAGCGCGGCACCGTCGGTGGCGGCGGTCCGGCGCGGGCTGCGCTGGATGCGCTGGTACGTACGGGAATTGACCGGCGAGAGCGCGTACGAGCGGTACGTCGCGCATGTCCGGCAGCACGCTCCCGACGCGCCGGTGCCCGGCCGCCGTGAGTTCGAACGGCAGCGGGCCGCCGCGCGCGAGGGCGACCCCCGCTCCGGCCTCCGCTGCTGCTGAGGCGGCGGGCCCGGCGCGGCCGAGGCGGCGCCCGTCGTTGCCGTACCGATATACGGACAGGTAGTGACGCGCGCAACTTCCCTGGCTTAGATTTCCTGCCCATCGCACGCGTGATCACCGAGGGACCGCCAGGGAACGGAGCCACCACCATGCCAGAGCCGTCCGAATCAGCCGGAACACCAGCGGGCAGAGCCGCCCCGGTCGTCACGCCCAGCCGCGTGATCGCCGGGCTGTGCCTGGTCGCGCCCTTCGTGGCGATGCTGTGGGTGAGCTCGTACGCCAAGGTGGAGCCGACGCTCATCGGCATCCCGTTCTTCTACTGGTACCAGATGCTGTGGGTGCTGATCTCGACCGCGCTCACCATGATCGCGTACAAGCTGGTCCAGCGTGAACAGCGGCTGCGCAAGGGGGGTGCGGCCCGGTGAAGGACGGCGTGAACGGCGTCGCGCTCGCCGTCTTCATCTTCTTCTTCGTGGCCGTCACGGTCATGGGCTTCCTGGCGGCGCGCTGGCGCAAGGCCGCGCAGTCCGACAACCTCGACGAATGGGGCCTGGGCGGCCGCAGCTTCGGCACTTGGGTGACGTGGTTCCTGCTCGGCGGCGACCTCTACACCGCGTACACCTTCGTCGCCGTACCCGCGGCGATCTACGCGGCGGGCGCGGCCGGGTTCTTCGCGGTCCCGTACACGATCCTCGTCTACCCGCTGATCTTCACCTTCCTGCCCCGGCTGTGGTCGGTCTCGCACAAGCACGGGTACGTCACCACCTCCGACTTCGTGCGCGGCCGGTTCGGCTCCAAGGGCCTGTCGCTGGCCGTGGCGCTCACCGGCATCCTCGCCACGATGCCGTACATCGCGCTGCAACTCGTCGGCATCCAGGCGGTGCTGGACGTGATGGGCGTCGGCGGCGGCGAGAACACCCACTGGTTCGTCAAGGACCTGCCGCTGCTGATCGCCTTCGGCGTGCTCGCGGCGTACACCTACTCGTCCGGGCTGCGGGCGCCCGCACTGATCGCGTTCGTCAAGGACGGGCTGATCTACCTGGTCATCATCGTCGCGATCATCTACATCCCGATCAAGCTGGGCGGGTTCGAGCACATCTTCGCGGTGGCCGAGGACACCCTCGCGCAGCCGAATCCGGCGACCGGCAAGCCACGCGGCGAACTGGCCAGCGGGCCGAACGCGCAGTGGGCGTACGCGACGCTGGCCCTCGGCTCGGCGCTCGCGCTGTTCATGTACCCGCACTCGATCACCGCGACGCTGTCCTCCCGCAGCCGCAACGTGATCCGCCGCAACACCACCATCCTGCCGCTGTACTCCCTGATGCTGGGGCTGCTCGCGCTGCTCGGCTTCATGGCGGTGGCGGCCGGGATCAAGGTGCAGAACGGGCAGCTGGCCATTCCGCAGCTGTTCGAGGACATGTTCCCCGACTGGTTCACCGGCGTGGCGTTCGCCGCGATCGGCATCGGCGCGCTGGTCCCCGCGGCCATCATGTCCATCGCCGCGGCGAACCTCTTCACCCGCAACATCTACAAGGACTTCCTCCGGCCCGGCGCCACGCCCGCACAGGAGCACAAGGTGGCCAAGCTGGTGTCGCTGCTGGTGAAGGTGGGTGCGCTGGTCTTCGTCCTGACGATGGACAAGACCGTCGCGATCAACTTCCAGCTCCTGGGCGGCATCTGGATCCTCCAGACGATGCCGGCCCTGGTCGGCGGCCTGTTCACCCGCTGGTTCCACCGGTGGGCGCTGCTGGCCGGCTGGGCGGCCGGCATGATCTACGGCACGCTCGCGGCGTACGGGGTGGCCAGCCCCACGCAGAAGCACTTCGGCGGCTCCAGCGCGGAGATCCCCGGCATCGGCGAGATCGGCTACATCGGCCTGACCGCGTTCCTCCTGAACGTCCTGGTCACGGTCGTCCTGACGGTGATCCTGCGGGCCACCAAGGCCCCGGACGGCGTCGACGAGACGTCCCCGGAGGACTACACGGCGGACGTGGGCGACCAGGGCGTCCAGGCGGAGCTGCCGCCGGTCACGGCGGGGGCGCCGGCGGGGCATTGAGCCTCGGGACCGTGCGCGTGAGCGGGCCGCCGCACAGTGCTGTGCGGCGGCCCGCTCACGCATGAGTGCGCTTCAGTCGGCCGTTCCGGCGGGTGCCACCCACTCGACGGCCTGGCCTGTGAACTTGGCGATCAGATCGAAGTCGCCGTCGTAGTGCAGCACGGTCAGGCCGTGAAGTTCCGCCGTGGCGGCGATGAGCAGGTCGGGGATCGAGACGGCACGGTGCTCATTGTGGTGCGCCAGTGCGTTCTGGACCTCGATCGCCCGCCCGAGCACATCGTCGTCCGTCGCGAACCACTCGAACGCCTTCCGGCGGTCCCGGAGTATGTCGTGTTCCGTGCCGTTGCGTGCGCTGTACAGCATCTCCAGGTCGATCACGCCCGTCGTACCGATGAGCCCCCGGATGATCAGCGGCTCCAGTGCCGCACGCACAGCAGGCTTCGCGGCGCGCGCCCAGACACTCTTGTCGACCAGGTACCTCGCTACCGCCACGCTTCGGCCATCACTTCCGGGTCGCCGAGGTCAGGCAGCGCCCCGGAAGCCAGCTCGTCGAGGTGACGGAGCTGTGTCTCGGTTGCCACCAGACGCCGTAGGGCCTCGTTGACGGTCGCCTTCTTGGTCGTCGTACCCAGTATCTCCGCCGCTTGGCTCATCAGAGAGTCGTCGAGGTCGATCTGCGTCGCGGTCATGGCCCACCTCCGGCTTGTATGCAAGCTGAGCGCTCACTGATACATGGTGGCACCCTCAAGGTGTATAGGCAATGCGGCGGAATGGCCATGCCCTCGTGCCTGCGGCCCCACCCTCCGCACGAACACGTCCGTGACCCCGTTCGTGTCGCCCGGGACCAGGTCGGCCGCGTCGGAGTCGAAGGCGACGAGACGGCCCGTGGCGTCGGTGGAGGCGCTGGAGGAATAACCCTGGGCCTGGGTGCCGTCGGTGGCGACGCTGACCCGTTCGACGGTGCCGGTCCGCAGGTCGCGGACGAAGATGTCCTGGGCGCCGTTGGTGTCGCCGGGCACCAGGTCGGGGGACGAGGACTGGAAGTACAGACGGCGGTTGTCGGCGGACAGCACGCCCAGTCCGGAGGACCCGGTCAGCGGCTGCTTTCCGTCGTGGGTGCGGCTCATCTGCTCCGTGGTGCCCTTGACGAGGTCGCGGACGAACAGGTCCGGGCGGCCCGTCGGGTGGCCGGGCACCACTTCGCCGTACTGGCTGGAGAAGATCGCGTAGCGGCCGTCGGGGCTGAGCGAGGCGTTCCAGGCGCCCACCGGCTCACCGGCCGAGCTGAGGCTCGCCACGCTCGTGCGGCCGGTGTCCAGGTCGTGCGGGAAGAACGGGTAGCTGTGCGGTCGGCGCTGCTCGGCCTCCTGGCGGGCGGCCTGGGCTGACTTCGGGGGCAGGTTGGACGCCTTGGAGATGAAGCCGACCTTGCGGCCGTCGTAGCTGATCACCGGGCTGGCGGAGGGGCCGGCGGCCTGCTCGCCGCCGGTGACGGAGACGCTCACCCGGGTCACGGTGCCGGTTCTGCGGTCGCGTACGAAGATGTCCTGGGCGCCGTTGGTGTCGCCGGGCACCAGGTCCTCGCGGCTGGACGCGAACGCCACGTACCGCCCGTTGGCGCTGATCACCGGCATCTGGTTGCCCTGCCTGCCCTGCGGGGGCCGCCCGTCGAGGGTGACGCTCTCGGTCCGTCCGGTCCGGCGGTCGTGGACGAAGATGTCGGTGTCGGCGTTGGTGTCGCCCGGCACGAGGTTCGCCGCGTCGGACGCGAAGGCGACGTACCGCCCGTCGGCGCTGAGGGACGGGGTGGACGACCAGGAGTTGGCCTGGGTGCCGTCGCTCGCCACGTTGACGCGCTCGACGGCGCCCGTCCGCAGGTCCTTCACGAAGACGTCCGACCTCCCGTTGGTGTCGCCGGGCACCAGGTCGCTCGCGTCGGAGTCGAAGGCGACGTACCGGCCGTCGGCGCTGATCGCCGCGCCGGACGAGCCGTCGTCGGCCTGCGCCCCCTCGGCGGTGACGCTGACCCGCTCGGTGCCGGACGGCGGCGCGGTACGGGCGCCGGCCGTCGTCGCGGGCAGCAGCGCGGCGAGCGCGCACACGCCCGTCACGGCGGCGAGTCTTCGGGCGGTGGTGCGGGTGGTCATCATGGTGGGTTCCCCTCCTGGTGGATACGCCGCTGCGTCAGCGCGTCAGCCCGTCAGTACGTCGGTACGTCAGTACGTCAGTGCTCCAGCCGCCGGACGAACACGTCGCCCGTCCCGTTCGTGTCCCCGGGCACCAGCCCCTCGTCGCGCGAGTCGAAGGCCGCCAGCCGTCCGGCGGCGTCGGGTGCCGCGGTGTTCGTCCAGGACGCCGACTGGCCGCCGTCCGCGCCGACGTTGATCCGCTCGACCTGTCCGGTGCGCAGGTCGCGGACGAAACCGTCCACCTGGCCGTTGGTGTCGCCGGGTACCAGGTTGGTGGCCGCCGAGGTGAAGAAGAGCCGCCGGTTGTCGGCGCTGAGCCGTCCGTCGGAGGACCAGCCGTTGCCCTGGGCGCCGTCGTGCGTGCGGGACAGCAGCCGGGTGGTGCCGCGTTCCAGGTCGCGGGCGAAGAGGTCGTACGTGCCGTTGGTGTCGTCCGGCACCACGTCGGCGGCCAGCGCGGAGAAGACCGCGTACCGGCCGTCGGGGCTCAGCCTGGGGGACGGCGACACGCCGACCACGGCGCCCGTGGTGCTCAGGCTCGCCACGCGGGTCCGCCCGGTGGCCAGGTCGTGGACGTACAGGGGGTCCTGCGGCGGCGGGCGGCGGAAACCGGGCCCGGCGGGGGTGAGATTGGTCGCCTTCGAGGTGAACGCGATCCGGCGGCCGTCGGCGCTGATCGACGGGAACGCGGACGCGGCGTTCGCCTCGGTGCCGTCGCTCGCCACGCTGACCCGTCGCGTCGTTCCCTTCTGCACATCGTGGACGAAGACGTCCAGGCGCTCGTTGGTGTCGCCGGGCACCAGGTCCGGGCGGTAGGAGCCGAAGACGAGGCGGTGACCGTCGCCGCTGAGGGCGAAGTTCTGGACCCCGTAGCCGTACGGGGACTTCCCGTCGCCCGCCGTGGGGCTCACGGTGCGCCCGGTGCGGCGGTCGTGGACGAAGACGTCGCCCTCGCCGTTGGTGTCGCCGGGGACCAGGTTCGTCGCGCTGGAGTAGAAGGCCACATACCGCCCGTCGGCGCTGATCTCGGGTGACCCGGAAAGGGCGTCACCGGGCGTGCCGTCACCGGCGACGCTGACCAGGTCGACCTTTCCCGTCCGTAAATCCTTGACGTAGACGTCCTGGTGGCCGTTGGTGTCCGCGGGCCCCAGATTGGTGGCTTCCGAGGTGAATGCCACGAACCGCCCGTTCGCGCTGAGCGTCGGATCGCCTGAAAAACCGTTTCCCTGCGTCCCGTCCGCGGCGACGCCGACCCGCTCGGTGGCCGGCACCGCCCGTCCCGCCGCGGCCGCCCGTCCCGCCGCGGCCGCCGGTGCCATGGGCAGCACCCCCGCCACCACGCACACCCCTGCCACCAGCCCCACGACACGCACGGCGCCACGCACCCCACCGGTTCCTCGCATGACTCCCCCTCGCACAAGGCCCCCACCCGCCCCGCCGGACCGGCGGAGCAGACAAGGAGCCAATACGCTCCAGGAGTCCCGGTCAACGCGTCAGGGACATTCCGCGCCACCAATACGCCCCCTGCATCAGCCCCCGTCCAGGCCGCGCCGGACAGCCCGGCAACCCGCCCGGCAGACGCCCCGCGACAGGCCCGGCGGACGCCCCGCGACAGGCCCGGCAACCGGTCCGGCGAACGGCCGCGGAGCCCCCCGGGGAACAGCCCGGGGCCACCGCGTGGCACCCTCTCGGAGGCCCCGGCAAACCCCGGGAAACCGCCCCGGAACGGCCGCCGATTACCACGACTCCGGGCATCCCCGCGCCAACGCGACACAAGATATGGGGGTGGGTGCACGAGGCAGCACAAGATGTATGCTCGTGCTCGCTGTCGTCGCAGGGGAATCCGGTGCGAATCCGGAACTGTCCCGCAACGGTGTACGAAGTGCGCACACCGCACCCGTGAGTCCGAAGACCTGCCCACAGTACGCCCGCGCCAGGACCGGCGCGGACGTCGATACGTCCGGGTCTCGCGGGTTGGACCGGTGGACGCTGCGCGGTGTGCCCGCGCGCCCCTTGCCGTGCCGGGGGTGCCGCACGCCCGTACGCGCCCTCGTGCCCTCCCCAGGCCCCCGCCGAGTGAGGGAGAGCAGCACGTGACCATCGCGCCAACGGAGCCCGCAGCAGCCGAGCAGGTCGTGCAGCCCGCGAAGGACACGCAGCCCCAGCAGGGCCCCGGCGGCCAGGCCGCGGACGGCCCCGGCGCCGCCCTGCTGCGCACGCTGACCGACCTCACCGTCGACCTGCCCGCCACCGACCCGGGCAAGATCGCCGCCGCCGCGCTGCGCGGCCGCCACCCCGGCTCCGACGAGGCCGAGCTGCGCTCGCTGGCCATGGAGGCCGCGGCCGGCCTGATCGGCGACGAGCCGCAGTACTCCAAGCTGGCCGCCCGCCTGCTGACCCGCGCCATCGCGGAGGAGGCGGCCGCGGAGGGGGCGGTCGCCTTCTCCGCCTCCGTCGCCACCGGTCACCGCGAGGGCCTGATCGCCGACAGCACCGCGGAGTTCGTCCGGACCCACGCGGCCCGCCTGGACGAGCTGGTGGAGCGCGCCCTGACGGACGGCGCCGACGACCGGTTCGGCTACTTCGGCCTGCGCACCCTGCACTCCCGCTACCTGCTGCGCCACCCGATCTCCCGCCAGGTGATCGAGACCCCGCAGCACTTCCTGCTGCGGGTGGCCTGCGGCCTGGCCGAGGACCACAGCGAGCGGGCGCTGGCCGACGTCGCCGAGCTGTACCGGCTGACCAGCACCCTGTCGTACCTGCCCTCCTCGCCCACCCTCTTCAACTCCGGCACCCGGCACCCGCAGATGTCCTCCTGCTACCTGCTGGACTCCCCGCTGGACGAGCTGGACTCGATCTACGACCGCTACCACCAGGTGGCCCGGCTCTCGAAGCACGCCGGCGGCATCGGCCTGTCGTACTCCCGGGTCCGCGCCCGCGGCTCGCTGATCCGCGGCACCAACGGCCACTCCAACGGCATCGTGCCGTTCCTGCGCACCCTGGACGCCTCGGTCGCGGCCGTGAACCAGGGCGGTCGGCGCAAGGGCGCCGCCTGCGTCTACCTGGAGACCTGGCACGCGGACCTGGAGGAGTTCCTGGAGCTGCGCGACAACACGGGCGAGGAGGCCCGGCGCACCCACAACCTCAACATCGCGCACTGGATCCCCGACGAGTTCATGCGCCGCGTCGAGGCCGACGCCGACTGGTCGCTGTTCTCCCCCAGCGACGCGCCCGAGCTGGTCGACCTGTACGGCGACGCGTTCGACGCCGCGTACCGCAAGGCGGAGGCCGAGGGCCGCTACGTCAAGCAGGTCCCGGCCCGGGTCCTGTACTCGCGGATGATGCGCACCCTCGCGCAGACCGGCAACGGCTGGATGACCTTCAAGGACGCCGCCAACCGCACCGCGAACCAGACCGCCGAACCCGGCAAGGTCGTGCACTCCTCGAACCTGTGCACCGAGATCCTGGAGGTCACCGACGACGGCGAGACCGCCGTCTGCAACCTCGGCTCGGTCAACCTCGCCGCCCACCTCGGCGACAACGGCGAGATGGACTGGGAGAAGCTGGACGCCACGGTCCGTACGGCGGTGACCTTCCTCGACCGCGTGGTGGACATCAACTTCTACCCGACGGAGCAGGCCGGCACCTCCAACTCCCGCTGGCGCCCGGTGGGCCTGGGCCTGATGGGCCTCCAGGACGTCTTCTTCCGGCTGCGGCTGGGCTTCGACTCGCCCGCGGCACGGGAGCTGTCCACCCGCATCTCCGAGCGGATCATGCTCGCGGCGTACGAGGCGTCCGCCGACCTCGCCGAGCGGCACGGCCCGCACCCGGCCTGGTCCGCGACCCGTACGGCCCGCGGCGTGCTGCACCCGGACCACTACCCGAACGCCGAGCCGCGCTGGGCGGACCGGTGGACGGCGCTGCGCGCCCGTATCGCGACGACCGGTATGCGCAACTCGCTGCTGCTGGCCATCGCGCCGACCGCCACCATCGCGTCCATCGCGGGCGTGTACGAGTGCATCGAGCCGCAGGTCTCGAACCTGTTCAAGCGCGAGACGCTGTCGGGCGAGTTCCTCCAGGTCAACGCGTACCTGATCGAGGAGCTGAAGGCGCTGGGCCTGTGGGACGCGCGCACCCGTGACGCACTGCGCGAGGCCAACGGCTCGGTGCAGGAGCTGGACCGGATTCCCGCCGAGACCCGCGCGCTGTACCGCACGGCGTGGGAGATCCCGCAGCGCGCGCTGATCGACATGGCGGCGGACCGTACGCCCTACCTCGACCAGAGCCAGTCGCTGAACCTGTTCATGGCGTCCCCGACCATCGGCAAGCTCAGCTCGATGTACGCGTACGCCTGGAAGCGCGGCATCAAGACCACCTACTACCTCCGCTCGCGTCCGGCGACCCGTATCGCCCAGTCCGCGCGCGGCACGGGCGGGGGCGCGCAGACCGCTCCCGTACCCGCTCAGGCGGCCGACCCCGAGGCCGTCGCCTGCTCCCTGGAAAACCCCGAGTCCTGCGAGGCATGCCAGTAATCATGACTACCGCACCCGAGAAGAACACGACCGAGACGTCCGCCGCCGCCTCGCACACCGCCACCACCGGCAGCAAGAACCTGCTCGACCCGGGCTTCGAGCTGACCCTGCGCCCGATGCGCTACCCGGACTTCTACGACCGCTACCGCGACGCGATCAAGAACACCTGGACCGTGGAGGAGGTCGACCTCCACTCCGACGTGGCCGACCTCGCCAAGCTCTCGCCCGGCGAGCAGCACATGATCGGCCGGCTCGTCGCGTTCTTCGCGACCGGCGACTCGATCGTGGCGAACAACCTGGTCCTGACGCTCTACAAGCACATCAACTCCCCCGAGGCGCGGCTCTACCTGAGCCGGCAGCTCTTCGAGGAGGCCGTGCACGTCCAGTTCTACCTGACGCTGCTGGACACCTACCTGCCCGACCCGGAGGACCGCGCGGCCGCGTTCGCCGCCGTGGAGAACATCCCCTCCATCCGGGAGAAGGCCGAGTTCTGCTTCAAGTGGATGGATTCGGTCGAGTCCATCGACCGTCTGGAGTCGAAGGCCGACCGCCGCCGCTTCCTGCTGAACCTGATCTGCTTCGCGGCCTGCATCGAGGGGCTCTTCTTCTACGGCGCCTTCGCGTACGTGTACTGGTTCCGCTCGCGCGGTCTGCTGCACGGCCTGGCGACCGGCACCAACTGGGTGTTCCGCGACGAGACCATGCACATGGAGTTCGCGTTCTCGGTCGTGGACACGGTGCGCGAGGAGGAGCCCGACCTCTTCGACGACGAGCTGGAGGGCCAGGTCACCGCCATGCTCAAGGAGGCCGTCGAGGCCGAGCTGCAGTTCGGCCGTGACCTGTGCGGCGACGGCCTGCCGGGCATGAACACCGAGTCGATGCGCGAGTACCTCCAGTGCGTCGCCGACCAGCGCCTGCAGCGCCTCGGCTTCGCGCCGGTGTACGGCTCGGAGAACCCGTTCTCCTTCATGGAGCTGCAGAACGTCCAGGAGCTGACCAACTTCTTCGAGCGGCGCGCCTCGGCCTACCAGGTCGCCGTCGAGGGTTCGGTCTCCTTCGACGACGAGTTCTGATCCACCGGGCCGGACAGCCGGACGGTGCCGGTCCACGAGGGCGGACCGGCACCGTCCGTTTCTTTATGTCCGACGAATCCGGATCGGATTTGATGAGTCGATGACAACGTGCGGACGGCGGCAACCCGGCCCCGACCCGCCTGCTCTCCCCTTGTATGAAGGGCAGCGAGCAACCGAAGAAACGGTTCATCGACTATCCCCGCCAGGGCCGCGCCGGCCGGCGCCGCTGGCTGCCGTCCTGGAGACAGCAGCTCGGCACCGCCGCCGTCGGCGCGGCCGGTCTCGCCGGGCTCTTCGGCACCGTCTACGTCCAGGTCGACATCCCGGACGAGAACGCCGCCTCGCGCCAGGAAGCCACCGTCTACTACTGGGCGGACGGCAGCCAGATGGTGAGCGAGGGCGCCGTCAACCGGCAGAACGTCACCCTCGCCCAGGTGCCCGACTCCGTCGAACACGCCGTCATCGCCGCCGAGAACGCGAGTTTCTACTCCGATTCCGGAGTCTCGCTCTCCGGGATCGCCCGCGCCGCGGTGAACATGGCCAAGGGCCAGGAGGCCCAGGGCGGTTCCACCATCACCCAGCAGTTCGTGAAGAACACGTACCTCTCGCAGGACCAGACCCTCAAGCGCAAGGTGAAGGAATTCTTCATCGCGCTCAAGCTGGACAACCGCAAGTCCAAGTCCGAGATCCTGCAGGGGTACCTCAACACCAGTTACTTCGGGCGTAATTCGTTCGGCATCCAGGCCGCCGCGAACGCCTATTACGGCATTCCCGCCAAGAGCCTGGACCCCAGCCAGGGCGCGGCGCTGGCCGCGCTGCTCAAGGGCGCCGAGCAGTACGATCCGGCGCTGAGCGACGCCAACCACGAGCGGGCGGTGGAGCGTTGGAAGTGGATTCTGGACCGCGAGGTGGCGACCGGCCTGATGAGCCGGGAGGAACGCGCCCGCTACACGACGTTCCCGGAGCCGCGGAAACCGGTCACACCGACCAGCCAGAAGGGCCAGACCGGCTATCTCGTCGACGCCGCGAAGAAATACCTCAGGAGCCGTACGGACCTGACCGACCGCGATCTGGCCCGCGGCGGCTACCGTATCCACACCACCTTCGAGAAGGACAAGGTGGCGCTGCTGGCGAAAGCGGTGGAGGACGAACGGCGCCGCAGTATCGACCCGAAGAAGCGTGCCGCCGACGCGTACGTGGAATGCGGTGCCGCGTCCGTACGGCCGCGGGACGGCGCGGTCGTCGCGCTCTACGGCGGCCCGGACGCGACGAAACACTTCGCCAACAACGCCGACACCGCCGGCGTACCGGCGGGCTCGGCCTTCAAGCCGTTCGTGCTGGCCGCCGCCCTGCGCGAGGGCAGCGCCGAGGCCGCGGAGGCCGTCCCCGGCCCCGGCGGCCCGTCACCGGCCGTCGCCCTGCCGTCCGCCCTGTACGAGGGCCTGGTGACCTCCGCCCACCCGCCGTTCGTCAGCGCGGGCAAGCGCCTCGGGCTGGAGAAGATCCGCGACCTCGCCCTCGACGCGGGCCTGCACAAGAGCAGCCTGGCCAAGCTGGAGCCGACGTTCCCGCTCGGCACCTCCACGCCCAGCGCCATCCGGCTGGCCGGCGCGTACTCCCTGTTCAGCAGCGACGGCAACCGGTCCGAGCCGTACTCGGTGACCAAGGTCGTGCACGACGGCAAGCCGCTGCCGGGCCTGGAGCCGCCGGAGCCGCGCCGCGTGCTGGACCCGGCGGCGGCACGCGGCGTCAACTTCGCGCTGCGCGCCTTCGCCTGGAAGTCGCTGCCCCAGGAGACCGTCACCAAGCTGCCGCAAGGAGTCACCGCCGGCGGCACCGGACCCGCCGACCGCATGCGGTCGGCGTGGTTCATCGGCAACGACGGCGCGCCCGGCGGCGGGCTGACCACCGCCGTCACCGTCTTCCGCACGAAGCCGGGGACGCCGCGGCTGCTGCCCATGGAGGGCGTGGGCGGCGACGCCCGGCTGTTCGGCAACGGGATACCGCCCCGGATCTGGGGCGCGTACGCCACCGCGTACGCCGCCGGCACGGCGAAGTGAGCGGGGCCGGGCCGCCGCTCAGTCGTTGGCGACGACGGGGTAGCGCGGCTCGCGCTCGGCCATCTGCTTCAGCGCGTCCTTGCGGTCGCGCTTGGAGAGCCGGTCGATGTACAGGTAGCCGTACAGGTGGTCGGTCTCGTGCTGGAGGCAGCGCGCGAAGTAGCCGGTGCCCTGGACCACGATCGGGTTGCCCTTGGTGTCCTGGCCACGGACGACCGCGTAGTCCGGGCGGGCCAGCTCCGCGTACGCGCCCGGCACCGACAGGCAGCCCTCGTTGGAGTCGTCCAGCACCCGGCGCTCGACCGGCAGGTCGTCCAGGACCGGGTTGCAGACCACGCCGACGTGCCGTACGCCCTCGTCGTCCAGGCAGTCGTAGACGAAGACCTTCAGGTCCACGCCGATCTGGTTGGCGGCCAGGCCCACGCCCTCGGCCGTGCGCTGGCTGGCGAACATGTCGTCCACGAGCTGGGCGAGCTCGTCGTCGAACTCGGTGACGTTCTTGCACTCCTTGTGCAGCACCGGGTTGCCGACGACGGTGATCGGGCGGGACGTGCCGCGCCCGCGGTGCGCCTCCTCCCGCTCCGCCGCGCCGGTGACGTCGTCGACGAAGCCCTCCGCCGCCCGCTCCTCGTTGTGGTCAAAAACAGGCTGTTGCGCCATGTCCGCCGTACGCCTTCCTGGAAACCCGAAATCTTCGCCCTCCAGCCTACGCGGGGCGCCCTGCGGGCTCGCGGAGACCGCGTCCGGTTCCGGCCGGGCGGGATGCCGGGAGCGCGCGGGATGCCGGGAACGCGCGAGGTGCCGGGAGCGCGCGGCGTGCCGGGCGCCGGTCCGTGCGGCCGCCGGCCGTCAGCAGACCTCTTCGAGGTCCCGCCACTCCCGCGTGTCCGGGCTGTCCGCGACCCAGCCGTCCAGCAGGCCGCGCACCAGCCCGGCAGGGGCCGCGATGCCGCACTCGCGCTCCGGCACCCACAGCGAGCCGGAGCCCGCCGTGCGGTGGCCCAGCGGCCCCGGGTGGCCCGGTTCGCTGTGGTCGTGCGGGTCCAGGTGCTCGCCCTCGCCCTCGTCACTGGGCATCCGGCTCTCCGAGCACGTACGGCACAGCAGGCGTACGGACGACGACCAGTCCTCGGCGGCGAAGCCCGCGTCGGCGGCCAGCCGCTCCAGGGCGTCCCGGTCGGCCTCCGTGGCGGCCTCCAGGAGCACCACCCAGGTGGGGACCGGGGAGGGCGCCCACAGCTCGATCTCGTCGAACACCGGGAAGGACGGGCCCGCCGCGGTCGTCCGCTCGCCGTTCGGGACGCCGTCGTGCAGGACGACCTCGCCCCAGCGCCGCCCGGAGGACGGCAGCGGGATGGAGAGCACCTCGATCCGGGCCGGGTCCAGCCGGCGGCCCCAGACCACCTCGGCCTCGCCCTCGGGCGAGAGGCGCACGGCGGCGCTGCCCAGCTCCATGCCGACCGGTTCGGCGGACGGTGACCCCTCGCCGGGGACCTTCAGGCCGTATGCCTGCCAGGCCCGCCGGGCCAGCGGCCAGTCCTGCAGGGCGGTGGCGGCGATGCCCACGTTCCACCAGTCGGGGGCGCCGGCCTCGCGGTCCAGCAGGGCGACCGCGCGCAGTCCGGCGGCGCGCGCCTGCTCCCAGTCATGCCGGAACTTGTGCAGCAGCGCGAGGTTGAACCAGGACTCCGACAGCCACGGCTCCATGTCGGCCGCCCGCGTCAGCAGCGCGCCCGCATCCTCGTAACGGCCGTCACCGATCAGCGTGAAAGCGCGGTCGGTCGCCTGCCGCCACGAGGCGGAGGGCCGGTGCCGTACCTTGCCGAAGATCTTCACGATTCCCGCCTGCTGGTTGCTTCCTGGATGCCGCCCCGGACGGGGGCCGGGGGCCGTTCGAGGGCCCACTCGACAACCTGCCACAGATTGCCGCCGGGCTCAGCCCGGTTGCCGCGCCGCCCGCGGCCCGCCGCCGTCCCCCTCACCGGCTCCTTGCCTTTCGCCGTCCCCCTGAATCCCCGTTCGTGGGGGTTCCTTCGCATCCAACCATGCCCATCTCCGGCACCGCTCATTACCCATCGGTTCCATGACCTTGCGCGGGCCTTTGCGAGGATCTGTGCGGGGATCGCAGACGGGCCCGCGGGGGGATCCGCAGACGGGCCCCCGGGGGGATGTGTGCGGGGAGCCGTCGTGGACCGGTGCGGGAGTCCGGGAACGGGGGTCTCCCGGGCCGGGGCTCGTCCCGGGAGGCCGCCGAGGCATGCGGCAGGGCAGACGGAACGGCGGCCTGCCGTACGGGAACGGCGGCTGGACGTAGGGAAGTTGAGCCCCTGTGGGCGACCGGCGGGCGGCAAAGTCGCGGCGGTCCGGCGGCGAACGGGCGGCCCGGCGGTGAAAGGGCGGATCAGTGGATCGGGCGGGACGAACCGTCCCGCCCCTCACCCCTTGGGGTGATACGCCGCGCTATTCGGCCCGCGCGGTCTCACCACGCGCGTCGAGCGCGCTGTCCGGACCGGGCCCGGACGCCTGCTCGGGGGCCTTGGCGGCCGCGGCGGCACGGGCCGCCGCCTGCTCCTGCTTGGCCTGTTCGAGCACGCTCTGCTCGGGCACGGCCTCGCCCGCGCGGATCAGGTCGATCCGGCCCATCACCTTCGACCGCAGGTCGACCGGGACGTCGTCATGGCCGCAGCAGCGCTTGACGAGCTTCTTGACGGCCTGCTCCAGCCCGTACTTCTCCAGGCAGGGCGAGCATTCGTCGAAGTGCTCCTGGAACTTCTCGCACTCACCGGCCGGCATCTCCCGGTCGAGGTACTCGTACAGGTGGTCGAGGACCTCTGAGCAGTCCTTCTCGTGCGGCTCTCCGCAGCTCATGATCCCGAGCCTTTCCGATCGTGCGACTGCGACGACTGCGCGGACGCAGCGCCTGCCCCGGCGGGGACCAGCCCGCGCTCACGGGCGTAATCCTCCAGCATGCCGCGCAGTTGGCGCCGGCCGCGGTGCAGACGGGACATCACCGTGCCGATGGGTGTACCCATGATGTCGGCGATCTCCTTGTACGCAAAGCCCTCGACGTCCGCGAGATAGACCGCGATGCGGAACTCCTCCGGAATGGCCTGGAGGGCCGCCTTCACGTCGGAGTCGGGCAGGTGGTCCAGCGCCTGGGACTCGGCGGACCGCAGGCCCGTGGACATGTGCGACTCGGCGCGCGCCAGCTGCCAGTCCTCGATCTCCTCGGCGGCACTGCGCTGGGGTTCGCGCTGCTTCTTGCGATAGGAGTTGATGAAGGTGTTCGTGAGGATGCGGTACAGCCACGCCTTGAGGTTCGTTCCCTCACGGAACTGGTGGAAGGACGCATACGCCTTCGCATACGTCTCCTGAACCAGGTCCTCCGCATCGGCCGGGTTGCGCGTCATGCGCAGCGCGGCCGAATACATCTGGTCCAGGAAGGTGAGCGCGTCCCGCTCGAAGCGCGCGTTGCGCTCGGCGTCCGTCTCCCGCTTCCCGTGGCCAGCGTGCTCCTCAGCCGTACCGTCGGTCCCTGCGTCGGTACCGGTGACCGGACCCACCTCCTCCAACACCGTGACGGATCCGGACGCGGACCCGCTCGATTCGGAGAATAGACGACGATCCGGTATCGCCGCCGCTCCAGCCATGGCGGCCTGGGCGCCCCTCAGCTGTGACCACTGCAGGTCAGCGGCCTGCGGGCGGGCTGGGCAAGCGATTCCCATGCGGCGGACCCCACTTCTTCGAAGATTCCCTCGGCGTTCCTACAACCGGCACAACAGCCGCACCCCGCACGTCATTCCCGCCCCGCGGAGCCGCGCCGTGAGCATGGTCACGGAGCCCGCCGGAACAGGCCGTGCGTCCGGGGCACACTTGACAAAACGGCTTGCCGCTTCAGCAATGAAGAGATGGACGACAAGGCGTACGAACGGGTGCTGACGAACGTGGGGCCGCGGCTGCGGCGGCTGCGGCAGGACAGAGGGGTCACGCTCACCGCCCTCTCGGAGACGACGGGCATCTCGGTGAGCACCCTCTCCCGCCTCGAATCGGGCGGCCGCAAGGCCACGCTCGAACTGCTGCTGCCGCTCGCCCAGGCCCATCAGGTGCCGCTGGACGAGCTGGTCGGCGCGCCGGAGGTGGGCGATCCGCGGGTGCGCGCGGTGCCGCAGCGCCGGGCGCACATGACGGTCGTGCCGCTGACCCGGCAGCCCGGCGGACTCCAGGCGTACAAGCTGGTCATCGATCCGGTGGCGGGCGAGCCCGACCTGCGCACCCATGAGGGCTACGAGTGGCTGTACGTGCTCTCCGGGCGGCTGCGGCTGCTGCTCGCGGACCGGGACGTGGTGCTGCGCTCCGGCGAGGCGGCGGAGTTCGACACCCGGCTGCCGCACTGGTTCGGACCGGCGGGCGGCGAACCGGTGGAGGTGCTCAGCCTCTTCGGGCGGCAGGGCGAGCGGATGCACGTACGCGCCCGGCCGCGCGGCCAGGACAAGGAGGACTGAGGGCGTACGGCCCGGCTCTCCGCCGGGTCGGGCGACCAGTCCGTCCGGTCCGGGTCAGGCGAACAGCCCGTCCAGCCACTCCCCCGCCGCGTCCGTGATCACGGCCATCGCCGCCGGCTCGTCGAGGTCCGCCTTCTTCGGTACGGCGAAACCGTGGTCCCCGTACGGCACCTCGACGACGCGGGTGCCCTCCGGGAACTCCGGCGGCCGCCCGAACGGGTCCCGGCCGCCCTGCACCACCAGCGTCGGCAGTCCGGCACCGGTCAGCTCGTCCGCGCGCGACTTCTCGGGCTTGCCCGGCGGGTGCAGCGGGAAGCTCAACGCCAGTACGCCGTGCGCGCCCAGACCGCGCGCCGTGCGGCAGGCCACGCGCGCCCCGGCGCTGCGTCCGCCAGCGACGACCGGCAGGCCGGGCTTCTCCAGGGCGGGCCACAGTGCGGTCCAGGCGGTGTCCAGCGTCTTGGGAGCCGGTGCCAGCTTCTTGCCGGCCACCCGCCACGGCTGCTCGACCAGCGCCACGGTGTAGCCGCGCGCGGGCAGCTCCGCCGCCAGCGCGCGCAGGTCGCGTGCCTCGATGCCGCCGCCGGCGCCGTGGCTGACGGCGAGGACGGCCCGCGCGCCCTTCGCCGGGTGCCAGGTGATGCGCGCCTCACCCACAGGAGTCTCAACTGTTTCGCTCACGCCCTCATCCTGCCGCCCCGCGCGCCCGGTGCCGTACGGGGGCGCGCGGCGGGCCGGTGCCACGTGCGGCGGGCGGCGGGCGCCCCGGCCCTCAGAACAGCGTGCCCGCCTCCGGCGCCGCCAGCTCCTTGACCAGCTCCGGGCCGTTGTTGCGGACGTTGCTCACTTCGGTGGGGACCGGGTACGCGCGCATCAGCCCGGCGGGCGGCGGCGCGAGCAGCGGCAGCAGGTCGGCCACGTCCGTACGGGCCGGGTCGAGCCAGGCGTCCCACTTGTCGGGCGTCATGACCAGCGGCATCCGGGGGTGGATGTCGGCGAGCGTCTGCGGGCCCTCGCCGCCGTCCGCGTTCGCCAGCGGGGTGGTCTCGGCCTCGGTGGTGACGACCGTGCAGGTCACCCACCAGGCCTGCGGGTGGTCGTCGGGCAGGGTGCGGTCGCGCCAGAACTCGTAGAGCCCGGCCAGCGCCATCACCTGGCCGTCCGCCGGTGTGACGAAGTACGGCTGCTTGCGCGGCCGCTTCTTCTTGCCCTGCTCCTCCAGCTGCCGTTCGGCCGCGGCGGTGACCCACTCGTAGTAGCCGTCGCCGGGCAGCAGGCAGCGGCGGGCCGCGAACGGCCGCCGGAACGAGGGCTTCTCGTGCACCGTCTCCGCCCGTGCGTTGATCATCTTGACCCCGACATCGGGCGATTTCGCCCAGGACGGGACCAGCCCCCAGGTCAGTCTGCGCAACTGGCGAACCGGACGACGGTCTTCCGCGTCTTTAAGGGGACGTTCGAGCACCGCGTGGACGTTCTTCGTCGGGGCGATGTTCCAGTCGGGCGCCAGGGCCTCTTCCGGCTCCCACTTCTCGACCTCGAAGAGCCCCACCAGATCCTCGGGGCCGCGACTCGCTGCATACCGTCCGCACATGTATGCCACAGTGCCACGCCACACCAAGGGGAGAGATGGACACCGGTCATATCACCGACGTATGGGACAGGGTTTTCGGCATCCAGCCCGACCCGCCGCCCTGGCTCGTGCTGGTCACCGCGGTGCTCGCCCTCGGCGCCATCGTCCCGTACCGCGCCTGGCGGCTGTCCCGTAACGCCGTCACCATCGCCCACGAGGGCGGCCACGGGCTCGTCGCCCTGCTCAGCGGCCGCCGGCTGTCCGGCATCCGGCTGCACTCCGACACGTCGGGGCTGACGGTCTCGCGCGGCAAGCCGACCGGCCTCGGCATGATCCTCACCGCGGCCGCCGGGTACGTCACACCGTCCCTGCTGGGACTGCTCGGCGCCTGGCTGCTGGCCTCCGGGCACATCACGGCGCTGCTGTGGGGCGCCGTCGTACTGCTCGCCGCGATGCTGCTGATGATCCGCAACGCGTACGGCGTGCTGACCGTCGTGCTCTCCGGGGCCGCCTTCTTCCTCGTCTCCTGGCTCACCACTCCCGACGTACAGGCGGCATTCGCGTACGCGGTGGTGTGGTTCCTGCTGCTCGGCGGCGTACGGCCGCCCTTCGAGCTCCAGGGCAAGCGGCGCCGCGGCCGGGCCGGGGACTCCGACCCCGACCAGCTGGCCCGGCTCACCCGGGTACCGGCGGCCGTCTGGCTGGGCCTCTTCCACCTCGTGACGCTGAGCTCGCTGGCCGGCGGCGGCCGGTGGCTGCTGAATCTCTGAACCGGTAAGGGCCGTGCGCCGGTGCCCGCCCCCGGGCGCGAGCCGTGCGCCGGTGCCCGCCTTCCGGGCGCGTGTCGTGCCCTCGCGCCCGTACGGTACGGAAGGGGCACCGGTGCCCTCGGGATGCGCCCCGGAGCGCGTCGTCGGGAGCGCGGCGCCGGACAGTGACCCGGCCTGCACTATCAGTGCCGTGTTTCCTGCAGGTTGCGCCACTTTTGATCAAGATCTGCACCCTGTCCCAGCCATTAAAGTGAGGGGCATGACCGAGAGCCCCGTGCATCCCGCCCTCTGGCCCGCCCCCGTCGCTGCCGGAGCGGTCGACGCCACCGTCACCGTGCCCGGCTCCAAATCGGTCACCAACCGTGGCCTCGTCCTCGCCGCCCTGTCCTCCGAGCCCGGCTGGCTGCGCCGGCCGCTGCGCTCCCGGGACACCCTGCTGATGGCCGAGGCGCTGCGCACGATGGGCGTCGGCATCGAGGAGACCGCCCCCTCCAGCGCCGCCGCGACGGCCGGCGCGGACGGCGGCGGCGGCGAGGCGTGGCGGGTGATCCCGGCCGGTCTGCACGGCCCGGCCACCGTCGACGTCGGCAACGCCGGTACGGTCATGCGCTTCCTGCCCCCGGTCGCGGC
Organism: Streptomyces paromomycinus; assembly: GCF_003865155.1. Taxonomy (NCBI): domain Bacteria; kingdom Bacillati; phylum Actinomycetota; class Actinomycetes; order Kitasatosporales; family Streptomycetaceae; genus Streptomyces; species Streptomyces paromomycinus. The sequence continues at coordinate 3,481,934 of NZ_BHZD01000001.1, forward strand.
CCTCGCCGACGGCGCCATCCGCTTCGACGGCGACCCGCGCTCCTACGAGCGCCCGCTCGACGGCGTGATCAACGCGCTGCGCTCGCTCGGTGCCCGGATCGACGACGACGGCCGCGGCGCGCTGCCCATGACGGTGTTCGGCGGCGGCGCCCTGGAGGGCGGCGCGGTGGAGATCGACGCCTCCTCCTCGTCCCAGTTCGTCAGCGCGCTGCTGCTGTCCGCGCCGCGCTTCAACCAGGGCGTCGAGGTACGGCACGTCGGCTCGGCACTGCCCTCGATGCCGCACATCCGGATGACCGTCGACATGCTGCGCAGCGTCGGCGCCCAGGTGGACACCCCGGAGTCCGGCGGTGAGCCGAACGTCTGGCGGGTCACCCCCGGCGCCCTGCTCGGCCGCGACCTGATCGTCGAGCCGGACCTGTCCAACGCCCAGCCGTTCCTGGCGGCGGCGCTGGTCACCGGCGGCCGGGTCACCATTCCCGACTGGCCCGAGCGCACCACCCAGCCCGGTGACGCGCTGCGGGAGATCTTCACCGCCATGGGCGGTTCCTGCGAGCTGACCGAGCGCGGCCTGACCTTCACCGGCACCGGCCGCGTCCAGGGCATCGACGTGGACCTGAGCGAGGTCGGCGAGCTGACCCCCGGCATCGCCGCGGTGGCCGCCCTCGCCGACTCCCCCTCCACCCTGCGCGGCGTCGCCCATCTGCGCCTGCACGAGACCGACCGGCTGGCGGCGCTCACCAAGGAGATCAACGAGCTGGGCGGTGACGTCACGGAGACCGAGGACGGCCTGCACATCCGGCCGCGTCCGCTGCACGGCGGCATCTTCCACACGTACGAGGACCACCGGCTGGCCACCGCCGCCGCGGTCATCGGCCTGGCCGTACCGGGCGTGCAGGTCGAGAACGTGGCGACCACCGCCAAGACGCTGCCCGACTTCCCCGCCCTGTGGACCGGCATGCTCGGCGAGGCCACGGCCCCCGCGCGGAGAGGCTGAGGCTCTTTCGACCATGCGGCGCTACGGCAAGAACCCCGACGAGGACGACATCCGCGTCCGCCCCAACCGCAAGGGCAACCGCCCCCGTACGAACATCCGGCCCAAGCACGAGGACGCCAGCGAGGGCCTGGTCCTGACCGTCGACCGGGGCCGGCTCACCTGCCTCATCGAGGACCGCACGGTCATCGCGATGAAAGCGCGCGAACTGGGCCGCAAGTCCGCCGTGGTCGGCGACCGGGTCGCGGTGGTCGGCGACCTGTCCGGCGCGAAGGACACCCTGGCGCGGATCGTCCGGGTCGAGCCGCGCAGCTCCACCCTGCGGCGCACGGCGGACGACGACGACCCGTTCGAGCGGGTGGTCGTCGCCAACGCCGACCAGCTCGCGATCGTCACCGCGCTCGCCGACCCGGAGCCGCGGCCGCGGCTGATCGACCGCTGCCTGGTCGCCGCGTACGACGCGGGCCTGGACCCGCTGCTGGTCCTGACCAAGTCCGACCTGGCCTCCCCCGACACCCTCCTGGAGTCGTACGGCACGATCGGCGTCCCGTACATCGTCACCAACCGCGACGAACTCGCCGACGGCACCGCCGCCGACCGGGTCAGGGAGCGGCTGCGCGGGCACATGACCGCCTTCGTCGGGCACTCCGGCGTCGGCAAGACCACCCTCGTCAACGCGCTGGTGCCGGACCGCGCACGGGCCACCGGACACGTCAACGCGGTGACCGGCCGCGGCCGGCACACCACGACCTCCGCACTCGCGCTCCCGCTGCCGGACGACTCGGGCTGGGTCATCGACACCCCGGGCGTCCGCTCCTTCGGGCTGCACCACGTGGACCCGGCCCGGGTCATCCTCGCCTTCCCCGACCTGGTCCCCGGCACCGCCGACTGCCCGCGCGCGTGCAGCCACGACGAGCCGGACTGCGCCCTGGACCAGTGGGTGGCCGACGGCCACGCGGATCCGGCGCGGCTGTACTCGCTACGCCGTCTGCTGGCCACCCGGGAGCGACGCGAAGGGGACTGATCGCGCACGTTTGCTACCCCGCCGCCGAGGTAAATGCATAATCACACCAAGGCTGGCGAAGCGGTCACGGACCGTACGGAGGCATGGACATGGCGTGGCTGCTCGTCGTGGTGGCAGGGCTCCTGGAGACGGGATTCGCGGTCTGCCTCAAGCTCTCCCACGGCTTCACCCGGCTCTGGCCCACCATCGCCTTCGCCTGCTTCGCGCTCGGCAGCTTCGGCCTGCTCACCCTCTCGCTGAAGAAGCTCGACGTGGGCCCGGCCTACGCGGTGTGGACCGGCATCGGCGCCGCCGGCACCGCCATCTACGGCATGGTCTTCCTCGGCGACCTGGTCTCCACCCTCAAGCTGGTCTCCATCGCCTTCGTCATCGTCGGCGTGATCGGGCTTCAGCTTTCGGGGTCGGCGCACTAGCAGCGCTTCCGCTGGTCCTGGCCGTGGACGGTCAGTGGTCAGGCGCGATGGGCGGCATGGGCGAAGGCCCGGTGGAGCTGACGGGTGAGGTCCTCGGGCTCGGCGGGGGCGACGACGTACGACAGGGTGAGGCGGGCCGCGGTGGCGCAGGCGGTGCCCAGTTCGGGGAGGTTCTCCTTGGGCCAGTCGGCCTCCAGCGCCGCCATCGCGCAGTCGCTGAACCGGCTCACCAGGTCGGTCGGACCCGGCGGGGGCCCGTCCGCGCGCGCCCCCGGCTGGCTGCTCGCGCCGCCGGAGTACGGTCCGCGCCGTCCCGGTACTCCGCCCGCCGGGGCCGGCAGCCGCTCGCTCCAGCAGCCCGTCAGCGCCGCCCGTACGAGCGGATTGGTCCGTGCGGCCCGTACGGTCCACGCCGCCGCGGCCACCACCCGGGCCTCCACGTCACCGCCCGCCCCTCCCGGCCCGGCGCCCGGTTCGGCCAGGGCCCGGGTGACCCCGGCGATGTAGCCCTCCGTCTCCCGCCGCACCAGAGCCCTGGCCAGGCCCTCCTTGCTGCCGAACTCGTTGTAGAGGGTCTGCCGGGACACCCCGGCCTCGGCCGCGACATCGACCATCCGGACTCCTGCCCACGGCCTGGCCGCGAGCGCCGCGTAGGCGGCGTCCAGCAGGGATTCACGCGCTGTAGGCATCGTCGCCTCCCAGGCCGCCGGCCCAGATGGCCGGTGTGCCGCACAGAATTGACTCGCCGCCAGGGGCTGTCAAGGGTCCGTACGCGCCGGGCAACCGGCGTCATGTGGCTCGCGCCGGAGACCAGTCGATACTGTTCGCACATGCCCGACTATCACGATGACCTCCGCCTCGGCCACGTCCTGGCGGACGCCGCCGACGCCGCGACCATGGAGCGGTTCAAGGCACTCGACCTCAAGGTCGAGACCAAACCGGACATGACTCCGGTGAGCGAGGCCGACAAGGCGGCCGAGGAACTGATCCGTGGTCATCTGCAGCGCGCCCGTCCGCGCGATGCCGTCCTGGGCGAGGAGTTCGGCAGCGAGGGCTCGGGCCCGCGCCGCTGGATCATCGATCCCATCGACGGCACGAAGAACTATGTGCGCGGGGTGCCGGTCTGGGCCACGCTCATCGCCCTGATGGAGCGGGGCGAGGGCGGCGACCGTCCGGTGGTCGGCGTCGTCTCCGCGCCCGCGCTCAACCGCCGCTGGTGGGCGGCGGAGGGCCTCGGCGCGTACACGGGCCGCAGCCTGACCTCCGCCACCCGGCTCCAGGCTTCGCGGGTGAGCCGCCTCCAGGACGCGTCGTTCGGGTACTCCTCCCTCACCGGCTGGGAGGAGCAGGGCCGCCTGCCCGGCTTCCTCGAACTGTCCCGGGACTGCTGGCGCACCCGTGGCTACGGCGACTTCTGGCCGTACATGATGGTCGCCGAGGGCTCGGTGGACATCTGCGCGGAGCCGGAGCTGTCACTGTGGGACATGGCGGCCTGCGCCGTCGTCGTGCAGGAGGCGGGCGGCCGGTTCACCGGCCTGGACGGCGTGCCGGGGCCGCACAGCGGAAACGCCGCGGCCTCCAACGGCCTGCTGCACGAGGAACTGCTCAGCTACATCGGCGACGAGCGCCGCTGAGGCCCCGACCGGCCTGAACCGAGGCCCCGACCGGCCCGAACTCGTATACGAACCGGCATCCGGGGGCGTGCGAACGGAAACCGTCCGTTCCGCGCCCCTTGTTGCTCTCCCGGGCGCATGTGAACATGAGAACACCGAAGCTTGTGAACTTGTGAATCGTTTCGCAAGGTGCACTCCGCAAGCGACAAGGGAGGTGGCTCCATTCCATGCCCATGTACGTGCGCAACGCCATGAGCACGGTGGTCCTCACCATCGGGCCCGCCCACACACTGCGCCAGGCCGCCCGTCTGATGGCGGCGCGGCGCGTCGGCGCGGCCGTCGTCCTGGACACCGACACCAGCGGACTCGGCATCCTCACCGAGCGCGACATCCTCAACTCCCTGGGCGCGGGAGAGGACCCGGACCGGGAGACCGCGCAGGCCCACACGACCTCGGACGTGGTCTTCGCCGCTCCGGAGTGGACGCTCGACGAGGCCGCCGCCGCCATGGTGCACGGCGGCTTCCGGCACCTCATCGTGCTCGACGACCTGGAGCCGGTGGGGATCGTGTCGGTCCGCGACATCATCCGGTGCCGGGCCTCCGTCCCGGAGCAGCGCGCGGAGCGGGTCAGCCCCGTACCGGCGTGAGGGGCCCGGCGTCGGTGTGACGCCTCCGGCCCAGGGATGACGGCGTGCGGGCGTACGGCGGCCGGAGCGCAGGCGTACTGCGGCCGGCGCGCGGCCGCCCGCCCGCCCGCGTGCACGCGAAGAGGCCGGAGCCCATCGGCGTCCGGCCTCTTCGGTGTTACGGCAAGGGAAGGGTCAGCCGCGCAGGGCCTGGACCGCGGCCTCCAGCCGCTTGCCGTAGTCGGGGTCCGCCTTGCGGAAGTTCTCGATCGCGCGCTGGGCTATGTCGTCGCGCGAGACCTTGGAGATGAAGCCGGCCAGGTTGCCGACCAGACGCTCCTTCTCCTCCTCCGTCATCAGGCGGTACAGGTTGCCGGCCTGCACGTAGTCGTTGTCCTCGGCGTGCGAGGGCGCCTCCGACTCGCCGGTGGTGCCGCTCACCGCGATCGGCTGCCACATCGCCCGGCCGGTCTCCACCGGGCCGCCGAAGCTGTTCGGCTCGTAGTTCTTCGCGCCGCCGTGCCGGCCGTCGTAGAGCGCGCCGTCGCGGCCGTGCGAGCGGGCCTCGGTGGCGTGCGGGCGGTTGACCGGCAGGTGGTCGGCGTTGATACCGACGCGGTAGCGGTGGGCGTCGCCGTACGCGAACAGCCGGCCCTGGAGCATCTTGTCGGGCGACGGGCCGATGCCCGGCACGAAGTGGTGCGGGGAGAAGATCGACTGCTCGACCTCGGCGAAGACGTTCTCCGGGTTGCGGTTGAGCTCCAGCTTGCCGATCTCGATGGGCGGGTAGTCCGCGTGCGGCCAGACCTTGGTCAGGTCGAACGGGTTGAAGCGGTACGTCGCGGCGTCGGCGGCCGGCATGATCTGCACCTGGACGGTCCAGCTCGGGAACTCGCCGCGCTCGATGGACTCGCGCAGGTCGCGCTGGTGGCTGTCCGGGTCCTCACCGGCGAGCTTGTCGGCCTCCGGCTGGGTCAGGCACTTGATGCCCTGGTCGGTCTTGAAGTGGTACTTGACCCAGAAGACCTCGCCGGCCTCGTTGTTCCACTGGTAGGTGTGCGAGCCGAAGCCGTCCATGTGGCGGTAGGACGCGGGGATGCCGCGGTCACCGAAGAGCCAGGTCACCTGGTGGGTGGACTCGGGCGACAGGCCCCAGAAGTCCCAGACGTTGTCCGCCTCCTGCGAGCCCGTGTACGGGTCGCGCTTCTGGGTGTGGATGAAGTCGGGGAACTTGATGGCGTCCTTGATGAAGAACACCGGGGTGTTGTTGCCGACGAGGTCGTAGTTGCCCTCTTCGGTGTAGAACTTCAGCGCGAAGCCGCGCGGGTCGCGCACCGCGTCGGCGGAGCCGAGGTTGCCCGCGACCGTGGAGAACCGGAGGAACGTCTCGGTCTGCTTGCCGACCTCGGAGAGGAACTTGGCACGGGTGTACCGCGTGACGTCCGCGGTCACCGTGAAGGTGCCGTAGGCGCCGGCGCCGCGGGCGTGCACCACACGCTCCGGGATGCGCTCGCGGTTGAAGTGCGCGAGCTTCTCCATCAGGAGCTGGTCCTGGATGAGTCCGGGCCCGCCGATGCCGGCCGTCTCGCTGTTCTGGTTGTCCGCGACCGGAGCCCCGGCCTCCGTGGTCAGCGGTCCGGTGCTGCTCTGTACCGACACGTGCGCCTCCTGAGTCATGAACCTGCCCTTGGCTTGCGCCGAAACCGATCCTACATTGGACAATGTCTAAGTCAAGAAGAACCCGAAACTCGTACCGAATCCGGTGATGGACGAGCCACTGCTACCCTTGCCCTTATCTGACTGATAGGTGATTGGCATGAGTGACCTGCTGGAACGACTCCGGGGACGCGGCTGGCGGCTGACCGCGCAGCGACGCGTCGTCGCCGAGGTCCTCGACGGGGACCACGTCCACTACACCGCCGACGAGGTGCACGCGAAGGCGACCGAGCGCCTGCCGGAGATCTCGCGCGCGACCGTCTACAACACGCTGGGCGAGCTGGTCTCGCTCGGCGAGGTGCTGGAGGTCAGCACGGACGGCCGCGCCAAGCGGTACGACCCCAACGCCCACCACGACCACCAGCACCTGGTGTGCTCACGGTGCGGAACCATAAGGGACGTACACCTGGACAGCGACCCGCTCGCCGCCCTGCCGGTGCCGGAACGGTTCGGCTTCCAGGTCTCCGAGGTGTCGGTGACGTATCGGGGCATCTGCCCGAACTGCCACTCCCACCGCTGAACCGGGCATCCCGCCTCCTTCCGGCACGTCCAGGTACGTCCCGGTAGGCGAGTTTTCACCCGCCCCTCCTGGGCACCCAGGGCCCAGGAGGTGGTCCGCCATGCCCGAGCCCGGCAGCAAGGACTACGACAAGCGCCGCGCCCGGCTCCGCAAGGACGCCGAGAACAGCGGGATCAACGATCAGCGCGCCAACGAGGAGGCCAACGAGACCCTCCAGGGCGAGGAAGGGTGGCGCAGCCGGGGACCGCGCACCGAGCGCGGCCGGGGCCCGAAGGGCGAACGCACCGGCGAATGAGGTGCCGAGCAGCGCGACAGCGTGACCGGATACGACGAAGGCCCGAATTCCTGGGAATCCGGGCCTTCGTCTTCAGTAGCGGGGACAGGATTTGAACCTGCGACCTCTGGGTTATGAGCCCAGCGAGCTACCGAGCTGCTCCACCCCGCGCCGTTGTGTGTCCACTGTAACCGCACCGCGACGACCAGCGCAAATCACATTGCGTTGCCTCAGGGCCAGCGGGCCGGCGGCGTCCTCGGGGCCGGGCGACGGTCGGCGGCGCCGTACGGGGCGGCCCGCGCCACCCCGTACAGCACGCTCACGCCGACAGCTCCTCCTGGAGCGCCTCGCGCAGCCGCGCCGCGCGCTCCGCGACCTCCGGCGGCCCCAGCTCCACGGCCCGCCGGCACCACTGGTGCCCCTCGGCGAGTGCGCCGCGCCGGGCGGCGAGCAGGGCCAGGCGCAGCGCGGCGCGCCCGTGTCCGTCCTCGGCGGCGCGGGTCCACCACAGGGCGGCCTCGGGCAGACTGCCCTCCCGGGCCAGCAGCAGACCGAGGTTGAAGGCGCCGTTGCGGCTGCCCGCTTCGGCCGCGGCACGGTACCAGCGCGCGGCCTCGACCACGTCGCCCCGCGCCGCCGCGAACATGCCAACCCGAACCTGGGCGCGCCGGTGCCCCTGCCGCGCGGCGTGCTCGTACCACCGGGTGCACTCGTCGTCCTGCCGCCGCTCGACCGCGCCGCCGTCGCGGCGGTCCAGCAGGTCGGCGAGGCGGAACGCGGCCTCGGCGCTGCCGCCTTCCGCCGCGCAGCGCAGGTTCCGCTCGGCGTCCTTTGTGTCTCCGTCGCGCAGTTGGACGATGGCGACCTGGAGCGCGGCCTCGGTGTGGCCGGCCGCGGCGGCACGCTCGTACCACTCGTGCGCCATCCGCTCCGCGCCGCGCTCCGCGTACAGGATGCCGAGGTTGAAGGCGGCGTCCACGCTGCCCGCCTCGGCGGCCTTGGAGAACCACGGTTCGGCGCCCGCCGAGTCGCCGCGCTGGAGCAGCATGATGGCGAGCGCGTTGGCGGCCTCGCGGTGGCCCGCGTAGGCGGCGCGGCGGTACCACTGCTCGCCACGGCCCTCCCGGCCCTGTTCGGCGCAGAGCAGGCCGATGTTGTACGCGCCGTTCACGTCACCCGCGTCCAGCGCGGCGCGGTACCAGCGCTCGGCGGTCTGTGTCTCGCCGCGGTCGGCGTGCAGCGCGCCCAGCGCGTTGGCGGCGTTGCCGTCGCCGTCCTGGGCGGCGCGGCGCCACCACTCGGCGGCGCTCTCCTCGTCGCCCGCGTCGCGCAGCAGGAAGCCGAGGGCGCAGGCGGCCCGCGCCTCACCGCCCTTGGCCGCGGTCAGGTACCAGCGGCCGGCCTCCTGGGTGTCGCCGCGCTCCTCCAGGAGCGTGCCCAGGTGCAGCGCGGCGCGGCGGTGCCCGCGTGCGGCGGCCTGGCGGTACCACTGCTCGGCCTCGGCGTCCGGGACGCCGTCGCCGCCCAGGGCGTTGGCGCGGTCGTCCAGCAGGCGGGCGAGGCGGTACGCGGCTTCGCGGTGCCCCCGCTCGGCGGCGGCCCGGAACCAGCGTTCGGCGCCCACGTCGCCGCGGTGCTCCAGGAGGTCGGCGAGGGCGTACGCGCCGAGGCAGTGCCCCGACTCGGCAGACTGACGCAGCCAGTACTCGGCGGCGGGCTCGTCGCCGCGCTCCCGGTAGAAGCGGCCGAGCGCGTGGGCGGCCGCGGCGGACCCGGCGACGGCGGCGACCCGCCACCAGCCCGCCGCCTCGTCCGCGTACCCGCGCTGGTGCAGCAGGACGCCCAGGTTGTTGGCGGCCGCGCGGTCGCCCGCCGCGGTGGCGGAGCGCAGGTACGGTTCGGCGCCGTCCAGGTCGCCGCGGCGCAGCAGCATCGCGCCCAGCACGCTCATGGCCCCGGTGTCGCCGGCTTCGGCGGCCCGGCGGTGGTGGGCCTCGGTCACGGCTTCGGACGCCTCCGCGGCGGCGTCGGCCTCGATCACGTCCAGCGGCATGTCGGCATCACGCTGGTCCGGAAGCACGGTGTCCCGTCCGTCCGGTGTCCCGGATTCGCGCCCGTCGTCGGGCGCGTGCACAAACCGGCCTGTCTCCAACAACCTTGCCTTGTCCCCCATGAGGGCCATCGTCGCACCACCCGCAACCCGCGTACACCTGGTATACCGCAGCCAGTGAGGTCACTACAGCGTTTTGTCGACTTCCCGATACAGAGACATGCCAAACTCCGTTCTCCTCCACGTCCGTTCACATCTGGGAAAGGCGCGCCCGTCCGGGCGTGTCGCGCCACACATGACGAAGGCCCGGATCCCAAGGATCCGGGCCTTCGTTCTTCAGTAGCGGGGACAGGATTTGAACCTGCGACCTCTGGGTTATGAGCCCAGCGAGCTACCGAGCTGCTCCACCCCGCGCCGTTGTGTGTCCACGGTACCACGGCGCGGAGGGGGTGCCCGGCCCGCTGGTCGGTGCCCAGGGGCCGGGCCGCGGAATCATCCTCCGCCGGTACCGCCGTTCTTGCCGGCGTCACCCTTCTGTGCGGACTTCTTCTCCGCCTCGGCCGCCCGGTCAAGGGCCGCCTTCAGCTTCTTCTGCGCCTCGCCGTAGCCGGCCCAGTCGCCTTCCTTGCGGGCCTTCTCGCCGTCCTCGTACGCCTTCACGGCGTCATCGAGAGCCTGTTGCACCGTCTGGTCGGCGGGCGGCTGCTGCCCCGTGTCACCGCCGTCGGACGGCGGCTGCTCCGTGCCGGAGCCCGGAGGCTTCTTGCCGAACACGACGTCGAGCGCCTCGGCCAGGTTGTTGCCCAGCACGGGGTCGTTCTCGCCGTAGCTGACCAGCACCTTCTTCAGCAGCGGGTAGTTGGTGCCCGCGCCGCGCAGGTAGACCGGCTCCACGTACAGCAGGCCGCCGTTCATCGGGACCGTCAGCAGGTTGCCGTACTCGATCTCGGAGTCACCGAGTTTCTTCAGGATGTTCAGCTCGTTGGCGATCTTCGGATCGGAGTTGAACTTCGACTGCACCTGCTGCGGTCCCGGCACCGGTGTCTGGGACGGCAGTTTCAGCACTCTGATCTTGCCGTAGTCACCACTGGTGGCATTGGCGTCGACCGCCATGAACGCCCCCAGGTTGTCCCGCTTGTTGGGGGTGAACGTCGTGGTGAGCGCGAAGGTCTGGGCCTTCTGGTCCGGCATCTTCAGGCTCTGGTAGTACGGCGGCACCGAGTTGCCCGACTTGTTCGTCGGGTCGTTCGGGACCTGCCAGCGCTCGCTGCCCGTGTAGAAGGTGTTCGGGTCGGTGACGTGGTACGTCGTCAGCAGCTGGCGCTGCACCTTGAACAGGTCCTGCGGGTAGCGCATGTGCTCCATCAGGGACTTGCTGATGGAACTCTTCTTCTCGACCGTCCCCGGGAACGACTTCATCCAGGTCTTCAGGACCGGGTCCTTGGTGTCCCACTCGTAGAGCTTGACCGAGCCGTCGTAGGCGTCGACCGTGGCCTTGACCGAGTTGCGGATGTAATTGACCTGGTTCTGCTGGGCGACGACCGCCCGCTGACCGTCGGTGAGCGAGTCGGCTGTGGTGTCGCCGAGCGTGGTGCGCGAGGCGTACGGGTAGCCGTTGCTCGTCGTGTAGGCGTCGACGATCCACTTGATCCGGCCGTCGATGACCGCCGGGTAGGCGTCCCCGTCGATGGTCAGCCAGGGGGCGACCGCCTCCACGCGCTCCTTGGGCGTGCGGTTGTACAGAATCCGCGAGCCCTCGCCGATGGCGCCCGAGTAGAGGATCTGCGGCTCGCCGAACGCGACCGCGTAGGCGGCGCGGTTGACCGGGTTGGCGAGGTTGACCCCGCTCTTGCCGGTGTAGCTGTAACTCTTCTCGCCGCTCTTGTCGGAGGAGTAGTCCAGCTCCTTCTGCGGCCCGCCCACGATCGAGTACTGGGTGGTCTTCTCGCCGTAGTACACCCGCTGCTCGTACGGGCCGAACTGGCCCTTCGAGGGCAGCTCGCTCTCGGTGTAGGCCGGCTCGCCGCCCTCGGCGAACGTGGTGCCCTTGGCCGCCACCGCGCCGAACCCGTGGGTGTACTTGAAGTGGTCGTTGATCCAGTTCCGCTCGGAGACGCCGTTGAGGTTCAGCTCACGCAGGCCGATGACGGTGTCCTGGTCCTTGCCGTCCTTGTCCTTGTACCGGTCGACGTCGAGCGTCGACGGGAACTGGTAGTAGCTGCGGACCTGCTGGCGCTGCTGGAAGGACGGGGAGACCACGTTCGGGTCGAGCAGCCGCACGCTCGCCGTGGTGTCGGCGGCGTCCCGCAGCTTCTGCCGGTCCGTGTCGTCCTTCGGCTTGTAGTTGCCGTTGTAGCTCTGCACGTCGACACCGTCGATGTCGTACGCGTCGCGGGTCGCCTTGATGTTCTGCTTGATGTACGGCGCTTCCTTGGCCTGCTCGTTCGGCTGGACCTGGAACTTCTGCACGATGGCCGGGTACAGGCCGCCGATGAGGACCGCGGAGAGCACCATCAGGCCGAAGCCGATGACCGGCAGCTGCCAGGTACGGCGCCACAGCGTCGCGAAGAAGAGCACCGCGCAGATCGCCGCGATGAAGAACAGGATCGTCTTGGCGGGCAGGTAGGCGTTGGCGTCCACGTAGCGCAGGCCGGTCCAGCCGTCGGCGGACTTCAGCCCGCTGGACTTCACCGCCAGGCCGTACCGGTCGAGCCAGTACGCGACGGCCTTGAGCGACACGAAGATGCCCAGCACCACCGAGAGGTGCCCGGTGGCGGCGGCCGTCGCGCGCGAGCCGGGGCTCGTGACGCGCAGGCCGCCGTACAGGTAGTGCGTGAGCGCCGCGGCGATCAGGCACAGCACCGCGCAGGCGAAGCCGAAGCTGAGCAGGAAGCGGTACCAGGGCAGGTCGAAGGCGTAGAACGCGACGTCCTTGCCGAACTGGGGGTCCTGCTGGCCGAACGGCACGCCGTTCACCCACTGGAGCCACGTACGCCACTGGCCGGAGGCCGAGGCCCCGGCGATCAGGCCCACCACCGCGGTGACCGCGAGCAGCGCCCACTTCTTGTACGGGGCGATGCCCATCCGGTAGCGGTCCAGGCTCTGCTGCTCCATGGACATCGCGCTCAGCGGCGGCCGCAGCCGGTGCGCCAGCCAGATGTTGACGCCGACCGCGGTGGCCATCAGGGCACCGAAGGCGGCGAACAGTCCGATCTTCGTCCACAGCGTGGTGGTGAAGACCGAGGAGAACTTGACCGACCGGTACCAGAGCCAGTCGGTCCAGAACCCGGAGAACATGACGAAGAGCATGGCCAGCACGGCCAGCACGCCCAGTGTCATGAGCAGGGTCCGGATCCGCCGGGACGGTCGGCCGACTCTGATCCGTGGCCCTGTCGGGCCTCCGCCGCGGTCCGGCATCTGGAAAGCCAAGGTGCGCACCTCGAAGTTCGCTGTCGTGTTGAGCAGGCCCGGCGATACTAGGACCCACTGTTGCAACTTACTAAGGCTTTACTCGGTTCCCGTTTTCCGGGGTCAGCAGGGCACGATATTGAGCATGAACAACCTTCCCGTCGACGGCACCCCCCTCGCCGCCAGCCCGCTGACCCGTGCCGTACTCGAAATCGACGAGTACGCCGCCGGGCTCGGCTGGGACCAGCCCGCCCGTCTCTTCGCCCTCGTGGACACCGCCCGGCTGCGCGAGCAGGAACCCTCGCTCGCCGAACAGCTCGGTATCGACGACTCCACCACCGCCTCGCTGACCCCGGTCGAGCAGGACGAGATCCCGGCCGGCGCCCCGCTGGACGAGTTCCTGGCCACCATCGGCTGGCCGGACGCGGTGGCCGGCTGCGCGATGACCGTGGAGCGGCTGATGCTGCCGCCGTCCGCCGAGGACTCCGTACCGGAGGGCATGGACGAGGCCCAGCTCGCGAAGTGGGTCGCCGGCCACCCGGACCGCCAGGAGGTGCGGATGACGGTGGCGGTGCTGCGGGACGGCACGCGCGAGTCGGCGCTGCGGCTGCGGGAGAAGGACGCCACGTCCGAGGTGCTGACCGGCTCGCAGCTCGTGCCGGGGCTGGCGGACGCGCTGTCCGCCACCTTCGAGAGCTGACGCCGCGGCCCGTCCGGGGCCGGGGCGGGTGCCCCGGCCCGGGCCTGCCGTGGGCGGCGCCGCCGGGCCTCCTACGGGTCCTCCACGGGCGGGCGCGGCAGCGGCTGCCGCGCGGCCGCCTACTTGTTCGCGGGGCAGCTCGGCAGGCCGGCCGTGTCCCCCTTGCGGATCTTCTCCAGGGACTTCAGCGCGTCCCGGATGGTGTCCACCTTGACCAGGCGCAGGCCGTCCGGGTGGTCGTCGACGACGGACGCGCAGTTGTCCTTGGGTGTGAGGAAGTACTCGGCGCCCTTGTTGCGCGCGCCGACCACCTTCATCGCGATGCCGCCGATCGGGCCGACCTTGCCGTCGGCGTCGATCGTGCCCGTACCGGCCACGAACTTCCCGCCGGTCAGGTCCTCGGGCGTGAGCTTGTCGATGATCCCGAGGGCGAACATCAGTCCGGCGCTGGGGCCGCTGACGTCGGCCAGCTTGATGTCGACGTTGAACGGGAAGGTGTAGTCGATACCGGCCTGGATGCCCACGACGGACCGGCTGTCCTTCGCCTTGGCGGTCGTGACGGCGACGTCCTTGGTGGGGCCTTCGGGCCGCTTGCCCTTCTTCTGGGCCGCGGCCGCCTCCTTGGCCGGGATGACCGTGAAGACCGCCGGCTCGCCCGGCTTGTGCCGGGTGACCAGCTTGGCGACGTCCGTGTTGGCCTTGACCGCCGTACCGTCCACGGCCTTGATCACGTCACCGGCGTGCAGCTTGCCGTCCGCGGGGGCGTCCTTGACGACGGATGCCACGACCGTCTGGGAGCCCACCGGGATGTCCAGCTGCTTGAACGCGGCGACCTTGGCGCTCTCCAGGGACTGGGTGAACTCCTCGGCGTTCTGCTGGTCGGACTGCTCCGCCGTCTGGCCCTCCGGGTAGAGCGTCTTGTGGGGCACCACGAGGCTGTCGTGCTTGAGCCAGCCGACGACCGAGGCGAAGAGGTTCATGCGGTACTCGGCGCCGGTGACCCGGACGGTGACCATGTCCAGGTGGCCGGAGGTCGGGTACGTCTTGTGGCCGGATATCTGGAGCACCGGCTCGCCCTCGTCCTCACCCAGGGTGTTGGTCGTGGGCCCCGGGTACATCTCGGAATACGGAACGGGAATCACCATCCCGGCGCAGATCAGCGCAATCAGCATCACGAGAGAGGCGAGCAGCGTCGCGGTGCGGCGTGGCATGGAACGACAGTACGGGACGCGTCCGGCACCCGGTCTCCGGGGCCGTCCGTCCGGGGACGGGCGAAGCGGGGTGCGGAGCGGGGCGCGGAACGCCGGACGCGGCTAATCGGAGCCGCCCCTGGCGGGGCGGCGGAAGCGCGGCGGGGAACCGGAGCCCTGGCGGCCGCTTGCGTCCGCGTACGGCGGCCACGGCCCCGGCCGTGCCCCGGCTCAGTCCGTCATGCTCATGCCGCGTCGGAACCGGAATGTGCCTTCTCGGGCTTCTCCATCGCCTCCCGGAACCGCGCATAGCCCGCCAGTTCCGCCACGTCCCCGGTCCTGCGGTTGCGCGATGCCCAACTGCTCCACACGACGGCGGCGATGACGGCGAGAACCGGAATCGTCAACCAGAGGAGCGCTCCCATAGCGGCCTCCCGACCCCTTGTAACAACCGCAACGACGAATAAGCAGATTAACCATCTGCCAGGTCAACGCTTACGCCAGGGGGCGGGTTACGCAACTGGAGCGCGCGTAAAGGCTTTACCGACGCCGCCCGGAACGCACCCCACCGCCGGAAACCGGCCGTCAGCAGGCGCCGACCCACTCCTGCGTACCGTCCGAAAACCGCTGGTTCTTCCAGATCGGCACCTCGTGCTTGAGGTCGTCGATCAACCGTCGGCAGGCCGCGAACGCCTCCGCACGGTGCGGACAGGAGACCGCCACGACGACCGCCAGGTCGCCGACGGCCAGCTCACCCACGCGGTGCACCGCGGCCATCGCGCGTACGGGGAAGTCGGCGGCCACCTTCTCGGCGACGCGGCGCAGTTCGGCCTCGGCGCTCGGGTGCGCCGAGTAACCGAGGGCGTCGACATCGGCGCCGCCGTCGTGCGAACGGACCGTACCGACGAACAGGGCCGTGCCGCCGGCGGCGGGATCGCCGACGGCCGCGAAGACCTCGTCCAAGGACAGCGGGGTGTCACGGACCGCGAGGAGGCGGATCGCGTCCGCCGCACCCTGCTCGCCCGGGTGGTCATACGTGCCTGGCATGGCTCCATCGTGCCGTACGGGGCGGCGTCGCGGGGCATGGCCTTTCCGCCGGTCCTGCGACGGGGCGGGTTGGAGGCTTCTACAGGCGCGGGAGGACGCGGGCGCGGGCCGGGGTGGCACAAGGCTCCCCCGCGGCGTACGGAGGTTCTCCGCAGCCGTACGGGGCCTCCCCGCAGCCGAGACGGAGCGCCCCCGCCCCTCAGATGCGCCGGCGGGCCTTACGGGCGCGGCGGACCAGGGCGGCGGTGCCCAGGAGGGCGACCGTCGCACCGGCCGCCCCGGCCGCGGTGGCGTCCTTGCGGCCCAGGCGGCGGCCCGCGACCGTGTGCCGGCCCGCGACCTCCTCCAGCAGCTCGGCCAGCACCTCTTCGTTCGTCCACCGGGGGCGCCAGCCCGCCTCGTGGAGGCGGCTGCCGCTGACCACCCACGGGTGCATCGTGTAGGCCAGGTCTCCGGCGGGCGACGGCGTGAGGCCGATGCGGTGCAGCCGGGCGGCGGCGCCGAGCGCCACCGAGGACGGCAGCTCCATGCGCCGGATGCCGGACAGCTCCTCGACCTCCTCCTGCTCCAGCCACCCGTCGCAGCCCACCGCCAGCTCGCCCTCGACCTTCTCCAGCGCGGCGTACTGCAGGGCGCTGACCAGGTCCTCCACGTGGCAGAACTGCCAGGCGGGGCGGGAACCGGCGACGACCAGCAGCCGCGGCGACTCGAAGTAGCGGGTCAGCGCGGTGTCCGTGCCGCCGACCAGGACGGTGGGGCGCAGGACGGTGACGTTCAGGCCGGGGTGCGCGCGGGGCGCGCGGTGCGCCAGGCGCTCGATCTCCAGGAGGTCGCCGACCCCGGTGGCGTCGGCGGTGGCCCGCAGCTCGGCGTCCTCGGCCAGCGGTACGTCGTTGTCGGGGAGCGCGCCGTAGACCATGGCGGAGGTGCAGAGCACGACCCGGTGCACGCCGGCGGCCGCGGCGGCCGTGAGGACCGTCTGCGTACCGCGCACGTTGTACGCCGTACGGGCGTCCGCGTCGGTCTCCAGGTCGAGGTCGACGGCGAGGTGCACGACGACGTCGGCGCCGCGCAGCTTGTCGGCGATGGCCGGGTCCCGGACGTCCAGGACGTGCCAGTGCGCCCCGGCGGTCCCGCCGCGCCGCTCGTCGATGGCCACGACCCGCTTGACCTCGTCGGACTCGGTCAGCGCCTGGGTCAGCAGGGCACCCACGCCGGAGGCGGCGCCGGTGACCGCGACGACGGGGCGGCGCAGCGGCCGGGCGGGCGCGCCGTCCGCCTGTTTTCCTGCGTGCTCGGTCTCGGCAGCTTCGTTTCGCGCTGCGCGAACGGACGGATCTGGGGAACTCACCGGGCGTCTCCAGCGGTTGTCTTCAGTGCGTAGGCGTGCTGACGCGTACGTACCAGGTGGCGTCCATCCTGCCGCAGGCACCGGGACGGCGAAGCACCGAGCCCCGAAGCGGGGCGGGTGTCTAGGCTGGAAGAGAATGTCGGGCAGCCGCCGCCGGCCCCGGGCCGGCGGCCCTACGAGCCGAGGAAACCCGTGAGTGACACCCCATTTGGATTCGGCCTTCCGCCGGAGGAGCCGGAGGACGGCGACAACGGCAAGAAGAAGGGCGGCCAGGGAGGTAGCCAGGGCCCCGCGAACCCGTTCGGATTCGGCGGCGGGAGCGGCGGCGCGGACAATCCGTTCGCGGCGCTCTTCGGCGGCACGGGCGGTCCTGGTGGCGAGATGAACCCTGGCGATCTTGGCGCCGCCTTCCAGAAGCTGGGCCAGATGCTCTCGTACGAGGGCGGCCCGGTGAACTGGGACATGGCCAAGGACATCGCGCGGCAGACCGTCGCGCAGGGCGCCGAGGACGGCACCAAGGACGCCAGCGTCTCCCCCGGTGAGCGGGCGGCCCTCGAAGAGGCCGTACGCCTCGCCGACCTGTGGCTGGACGGCGTGACGTCGCTGCCGTCGGGCGCGAGCACGGTGCTGTCGTGGAGCCGCGCCGAGTGGGTCGAGGAGACCCTGCCGGTGTGGAAGGACCTGGTGGACCCGGTCGCGGAGCGCGTCGGCGCGGCCATGGGTGACGTCCTGCCCGAGGAGATGCAGGCCATGGCGGGCCCGCTGCTCGGCATGATGCGCTCCATGGGCGGCGCCATGTTCGGCACGCAGATCGGGCAGGCGCTGGGCGTGCTGGCCGGTGAGGTCGTCGGCTCCACGGACGTCGGGCTGCCCCTGGGGCCGGCCGGCAAGGCCGCGCTGCTGCCGGGCAACATCGCGGGCTTCGGCTCCGGCCTCGGCGTGCCCGAGGAGGAGGTGCGGCTCTACCTGGCCCTGCGCGAGGCCGCCCACCAGCGGCTCTTCGCCCATGTGCCGTGGCTGCGCTCGCACCTGTTCGGCGCGGTCGAGGGGTACGCCCGCGGCATCAAGGTCGACACGACCAAGCTGGAGGACGTGGTCGGCCAGCTCGACCCGCAGCACCCCGAGGAGCTGCAGAACGCCCTCCAGCAGGGCATGTTCCAGCCCGAGGACACCCCGGAGCAGAAGGCGGCGCTGGCCCGTCTGGAGACGGCGCTGGCCCTCGTCGAGGGCTGGGTGGACGCGGTGGTGCACGCCGCCGCCTCCCCGCACCTGCCGTCGGCCGACGCGCTGCGCGAGACGCTGCGGCGGCGCCGGGCGACCGGCGGCCCGGCCGAGCAGACCTTCGCCACCCTCATCGGTCTGGAGCTGCGCCCGCGGCGCCTGCGGGACGCCTCGCGGCTGTGGGCCCTGCTGACGGACGCGCGTGGCCTGGACGGCCGGGACGCGCTCTGGGAGCACCCGGACATGCTGCCGACGGCCGCCGACCTGGACGATCCGGACGGCTTCGTCCACCACGAGCAGCTGGACTTCTCCGAGCTGGACAAGATGCTCGGTGAGGCCGCGGGCGGCGCCGGGAAGCCGGACCTGTCCAAGGAGACCGGCGAAGGCGGCGGCCGGGACGGCTCCCAGGAGGGCGGCAGGCCCGGCGACGGTGACAAGGGCGACGGCGAGAAGTGAGCCTTCACGACGACGCGGCGCGGGTCCTCAAGGAGTGGCCCGCGCCGTCCCCTGAGCAGGAGCGGCTGCGGCTCTCCTACCTGGATCATCTGGCGGCCCACCCCGACGGCATGGGCAAGCCCTGCAAGGACGGCCACATCACGGCCAGTGCCCTGGTCATCGACCCGGCGCGCGGGCGGGTGCTGCTGACGCTGCACCGCAAGCTCCAGATGTGGCTCCAGATGGGCGGGCACTGCGAGCCCGAGGACGCCACACTCGCGGACGCGGCGCTGCGCGAGGCGCGCGAGGAGTCCGGGATCGCCTCCGGGCTGACGCTGCTGGGCGGGCCGGTGCGCCTGGACCGGCATCTGACACCGTGCGCGTGGCATCTGGACGTGCAGTACGCGGCGCTGGCGCCCGAGGACGCCGAGGCGGTGATCAGCGACGAGTCGCTGGATCTCCGCTGGTTCCCGTACGACGAGGTGGCGACAGTGGCGGACGACTCGGTCGTCCGCCTCATGGAGCGCACCCGCGCGCTCCTGTAGGACGCGTGACGGCCGCCCGCGCCCTCTCCTACGGAGCGGGGCGGGCGGCCGATGCACGGGACGGAGGGTGCGGGCCATACGGGCGGCCGGTCCGGTGAGCCGGCCTTCGCGCCTCAGTTGGTGAAGATGTTCCCCTGGTTCTGGCCGTGGGCGCCCTGCTGGCCCATGCCGAACTGGGCGGCCAGACCGGACCCGATGGCCGCGTTCTGCGGCGGCAGCAGCTCGCTCGGCTGGACGAGCGCGTACCCCTGCCCCAGGAAGCTCAGCTCCCAGCCCTCACCGGTGTTCCCCCGGCGCCGCCACACGCCCGAGGAGTGCGTCTGTGCCTGCATCTGCACCCGCAGCGAGGCGGACCAGGCGACCACCGCGTCCGCGTCGGCGTTGACGTACTTGTCCGGGGTGACCTGCATCATCAGCGGCTGGCCCGAGGTCATCAGCACGACCTTGCCGCGGCCGGAGATGTTGAGCTGGTACTTGCCGGTGCCGGAGATCCCGTACTGGCTGTCCACCGAGACGACCTCCCAGTGGAGGCCGGAGTCCAGCGCCAGCACATAGCTGCTGTCCACGGTCAGGCCGTCGTGGTCGACGTCCATGACGTGCACGTACTGCGCGAGGTTGGCCAGGTAGACGGTGCCCTGCCCGGAGACGCGCATCAGGTCCAGGCCCTCACCGGAGGCGGCGCGGGCACGCTGCTGCCCCGACGTCTGGTAGTTCCCGTCGAACTCCAGCAGCCCCTGATAGGCGACCATGCTGCCTTTACGGGCGAGCAGGTCCTCGTGTCCCTGTAGGGCCACCCGCAGCAGTTGCGGGTTCTGCAGGGTATACCGGTCCTGGGTCTGTGCCTCGGTGTAGGCGAAAAGCGGACTCTGCATGATGGCTTGACGTCCTCCCCCTCAGCCCCGGGCCCGGAGCCGGTCGGTGCTGTCCTCACTGGGCTGTACGACGACGAAGCCCTGGCCGGAGAAGCCGAGCTGGTACGCCTCGCCGCTGCCGCGCCCGATCATCGAGGACGCCTTGAAGCTGCGCTTGCCCTTCATCTTCAGGTTCGTCGACCAGGCGACGAGCGCGTCCGGATCGACGTAGGTCTCGTCCTCACCGCGGCCGCAGTCCACCACGATCGGGGTGCCGCGCGAGGTCAGCGCGACCCAGCCGGTGCCCGATATGCCGACGTTGAAGAGCCCCTGCCCGGCGAACTTCGCCATGCCCTTCACGCGCTGCACGCCCCACTGGAGGTGTGCGTCGAAGGCCAGCAGGTTGGTGCCGTTGACGGAGATCGAGTCGCCGTCGAGGTGGATGCAGACGACGTCCGCGCCGTAGTCGGCCAGGTAGAGCAGGCCGTCGCCGGAGCACTTCATCAGGGGCGCGCCCTCGCCGGTCAGCCACTGGGAGGCCATCTGGCGGACCGCGGGCGGGTTGGGCTCGTACTGGACGAAGCCCTCGTAGGCGACCATCGAGCCGGTGCGGGCGAAGACGTCCTGGCCGCTCTGCATGGCGATCTTCACCATGGCGCTGCCGTGGTTCTCCATGCGGGCGGCGGGTGCGGTCGGGGCGTGGCCCGGGGCGTGCTGTTCGTACATGGCGGGCTCCCTCAGACCTCGTAGGGCTGGACGACGATGAAGTTGCCGGGCGCGCCGCGGAACTGGAGGTTCACGGTCTCGCCGGAGTGACCCGGGTACGCGCTGCGGCGCAGGCTCACCTGACTGGAAATGATCACCTGCGAAGCCGCCGACCAGGCGACGATGGCGTTGGCGTCCGCGAAGGTCGTCGGGGTGACCGGGAGGACGACCGGGGTGCCCTGGGTCTTGACGACGACCGTGCCGCTGCCCTGGAACTGCATGGTGAACAGCGCGCCGCCCGGGATGCCGTGCCCTTCGATGCGGCGGGTCTCGTACTGGAGCGACTCGTCGAAGGCGAGCACGCTCTCGGCCGAGACACAGATCGCGTCACCCTGGAGCTCGATGGGATGCACATGGGCGCTGTTGTCCGCGAAGAACACCTGGCCCTGGCCCGTGCAGCGCATCAGCTGCATCTCCTGGCCGGTGGCGTTGCCCACGATGCGGCCCCGGACACCGGCGCCCTTGTAGCCGAAGTCGACCTTGCCCTGGTAGAGGACCATGCTGCCCTGGCGGGCGAGCACCGGCTGCCCGTCGACGCCGAGGTCGGCGCGGATCAGCTTCTCGTTCTGCGGGGTCCACCGCTGCCCCGTCGGCGCTTCGCGGTACTTCTCCAGGACGACGCTGAGACCGGGGCCGCCACTCTGGACCTGCGGCTGACCGTACGGGGCGGGCTGGCCCTGGGGCGCTCCGTACGGGGCCGGGGGCTGCTGTCCGGGGAACGGACCGCCCTGCTGGCCGTACGGGGCCTGGGGCGGAGCTTGCGGCGGCGCTTGGGGTGCCGCCTGGGGCGGCTGGCCCGGCTGGCCGTACGACGGCGGTGCCTGCTGGTGCGGGGGCTGGCCGTACGGGGGCTGCTGCTGGGGGAACTGTCCGGGCGGAGCGCCGGGGGGCGCCATCGGCGCCGCGATGGTCGGGGCCGCGTGCATCTGCGGAGCCGGCGGCTGGGGTGGCTGGGCCTGCGGCGGCTGCGTCTGGGCCGGGACCTGCGGCTGGGGCGGGAGTTGCTGGCTCTGAGCGGGGTCTTGGGGGGCACCTGAGGGCGCGCCGAAGGCCGGGGCCGGGGCGGGCTGCTGCGGTGGCTGCTCCGGGGCTGCCGGGACAGCGAAGCCCGGCGCAGGCTCGGAGACGGCGGGCGGCGCGAAGCCCGGCACACCGCCCTGCGGCGCCGGCTCGGGCGCGGGCTCCTCCTCCGCGACCTCACCGCCGAAGTTCTTCAGCAGCGCCTCCAGGCCGCCGTCGAAGCCCTGCCCGACCGCGGCGAAGCGCCACACGTCCTTCAGGTAGAAGTCGCCGAGCATCACGGCACGCTCGGTGCTGAATTCGGCACCGGTGAACGCGTAGCGGGCGACCTCCTCGCCGCCCGCGACGATGCGCAGGTAGCCGGGGCCGATCTGGGACATCTGGCCCGCGCCGTCGAGCGTGGCGGTGAAGGACAGCTTCTGGATGTGCTGCGGAATCCGGTCGAGCGTGACCCGGAAGGACTCGGTGTCGCCCGCCTGGGCCCCCAGCAGCTGAACCGACCCCTCAGGAGACGCGGGCTGGTTGAAGAAGACGAGATACCGGTCGTCGGAGAGCCGCTCGTCCGCGTCGAGGCCGAAGCAGCTGATGTCGAAGGTCAGGCCGGCACCCGCGATCTGCACACCTACGTACAGATCCGTCCCGGCCGTCAGGTCACTGATCCTGGCCTTGTGGCCCCGCTGGAATTCCCTGGCCATACGTAACGACCGTCCCCCGCTCCCGCTTCGCGCTCTGATGACGTCGCGCCAGGCTAACCGCTGCCGCCGACAGCGGGCGATGCCGGGCGCGGAGCGAACCGGGCGGAACCGGCCCTATTCCGTACGGGCCGCTGGCAACTGCGGCAGCCGCTCCGCCGCGACCACCCCTTCGAGATAGCCGCGCGCACGCTCCGTACGTGGGTATGACTCCAGAAGCTGCCAGAAACGCTGCCCGTGACCGGGGACGAGAAGATGCGCCAGCTCGTGCAGGAGGACGTAGTCGACGACGTACTCCGGCATGCCCTGGAGCCGGTGCGAAAGGCGGATGCTGCCCTCGGCGGGGGTGCAGGAGCCCCAGCGGGTGTTCTGGTTGGTCACCCAGCGCACCGTGGCGGGCCGGGCGCGGCCGCCCAGGAACTGCTCCGACAGGCGCTCCGCGCGCTCGGCCAGCTCGCTGTCGCCGAGTTTGCGCCTGCTCTCCTGCGCGGCGAGCTTGTCCAGCATCACCGTGACCCAGCGCCGTTCCTCGGCCTCGGACATCCGGGCCGGGATCAGGACGACGGTGCGGTCGCCCTCCCGGTAGGCGGAGACGGTACGGCGCCGCCGCGAGCTTCTGCGCACCTCGACCGGGCTCGTCGCGGGGCCCCCGGTCGCGGGGCGCGTGGCGGTCCTGCGGGGAGGGTCTGCGGCTCGGCGCAAAGGGTCGGCGGGCACGCCCCGACGTTACCCGCTGCCCGTGCGGGAAGTCTTGCCCCCGGCTTCCGCCATGTTCACGGACCGCTCAAGGACAGGTACGGCTTGTATGACTATTGCCTGCGGGCTGTGGACAACTTCCGACGCCGGTCGCGCGGCCGCGGGATGCTGAGGACCGCTGGACGAGATCCGATCGACGGGGGCGGCTTCATGTATCCGATGCTCAAGCCCGCGCTGCGGCGCGGATGGCGGGACCGGGCGACGGTGCGGTTCGGGGTGGCCCCGGCACACGCGGTGGAACTGGGCCCGGTGGACACGGCCACCGGGAGTTTTCTGGCCTTGATCGACGGCACCCGCAGCCTGGATCAGCTCGCGGACGCCGCCGGACAGCTGGGCCTGCCGGACGGGCACGCACGGCGGGTGGTGGACCGGCTGGGGCGGGCGGGCCTGCTGGACGCGCCGTCGGCGGGCGGTCCCGCGGCCGACACGGTGCGCGCCGACTCCGCGGCCTTCGGCCGGCTCCGGGCGGACCTCGCGTCGCTGTCCGTGCGCCATCCCGAGGCGGCGGGCGGACTGGAGCGGATGGGGGCGCGCCGGGCCGTACGGGCGCGGGTGCGCGGCGCCGGCCGGGTGGGCTCTTCGGTGGCGGCCCTGCTCTCGGCGGCGGGCGTCGGGCGGGTGGAGGTGCAGGACGGCGGGAAGGTCGAGCCCTGGGACGTCGTGCCGGGCGGGGTGCGGGCGGAGCAGATCGGTGCGCGCCGGGACACCGCGGCCCGCAGCCTGGTGCACCGCGTCTCACCCTGGTCGCGGCGGCTCCGGCCCGGGAGCGGGCCGTCGGACGCGGGCGAGCCGGGCCTCGGGCTCGTCGTGATCGCGCCGCGTGACGGCCTCGCCGCCTATGCGCCCGACCCGGTCCTGTACGAACCCTTCGTGGCCGCGGGAATCCCGCATGTGTTCGCCGGGGTGGTCGAAGGGACCGGCGTGGTGGGTCCGCTGGTCCTGCCGGGCGGCTCCTCCTGCGCGGGCTGCCTCCAGTTGCGACGTACGGACGCGGAGCCGGCCTGGCCGCGGCTGCTGGCCCAGTGGCGATCGGGGCGCGGCGCACCGGCCGTTCCGGCGTGCGACGCGGCGCTGGCGACGGCGGTCGCGGGGCTGGCCGCCGTGCAGGCGCTGGCGTTCCTGGACGGTCAGTTGCCACCCTGCACAGGAGCCCGGATCGAGGTCGCGCTGCCCTGTGCGGACTGGCGGACGACCGGAGTCGCGCCGCATCCGGAGTGCGGCTGCGGCGCGGCGGGGCCGGCCGGCGCCACGGGCGCCTCGGATCCGCATCGGCGACACGTAACAATGGCGGAGTAACCCCGGTTGGGGACAGTGTGAGTTGGAGGGGCGCATGTCAGATCTTCCCCGCAAGGCGGTCACCCGTACCGCCAAGCTGGCCGCGCTGCCACTGGGATTCGCCGGCCGCGCCACCTGGGGGCTGGGCAAGCGGATCGGCGGCAGGTCGGCGGACATCGTCGGCCGCGAGCTCCAACAGCGGACCGCCGATCAGCTCTTCCGGGTGCTCGGCGAGCTGAAGGGCGGCGCCATGAAGTTCGGGCAGGCGCTGTCGGTCTTCGAGTCGGCGCTGCCGGAGGAGATCGCCGGCCCGTACCGCGCCGCGCTCACCAAACTTCAGGAAGCCGCACCGCCGATGCCGACCGATTCGGTGCACGCGATCCTGGCGGAGCGGCTGGGGGCGGACTGGCGCGAGCTGTTCACGGAGTTCGAGGACAAGCCGTCGGCGGCCGCGTCGATCGGCCAGGTGCACCGCGCGGTCTGGCACGACGGCCGGGAGGTGGCGGTCAAGGTCCAGTACCCGGGAGCGGGCGCGGCCCTGCTGTCCGACCTGTCCCAACTGGGCCGGTTCGCCCGGCTGCTCGGGCCACTGATCCCCGGCATGGACATCAAGCCGCTGATCACCGAGCTGCGCGACCGGGTCTCCGAGGAGCTGGACTACGCCCTGGAGGCGGCGGCCCAGCAGGCACACGCCGAGGAGTTCGCCGACGACCCCGACGTACGGGTCCCCGCGGTGGTCCACCAGAGCGACCAGGTGCTGGTGACCGAGTGGATGGAGGGCGTCCCCCTCTCGGAGGTCATCGCGAACGGCTCCCAGGAGGAGCGCGACCGGGCCGGGCAGCTCCTCGCCCGCTTCCTCTTCTCCGGCACCGCACGCACCGGTCTGCTGCACGCCGACCCGCACCCGGGCAATTTCCGGCTGCTGACCGGCGACGCCCCCGACGGCCCCGCGGAGCGGTGGCGGCTGGGCGTCCTGGACTTCGGGACGGTCGACCGGCTGCCGGACGGTCTGCCGTCCACGATCGGTGCCTCACTGCGCATGACGCTCGACGGCGAGGCCGAGGCGGTCTACGAGCTGTTGCGCGAGGAGGGCTTCGTGAAAGAGTCCATCGAGCTGGACCCCGACGCGGTGCTGGACTATCTGCTCCCGATCATCGAACCGGCCCAGGTGGACCACTTCACCTTCACCCGCTCCTGGATGCGCACCCAGGCCGCGCGGATCGCCGACCCCCGCTCCCCCGCCTACCAGCTGGGCCGCCAGCTGAACCTGCCCCCCTCCTACCTGCTCATACACCGTGTGACGCTGAGCACGATCGGCGTCCTGTGCCAGCTGGGAGCCACCGTCCGCCTGCGCGACGAGCTGGAGTCCTGGCTCCCGGGCTTCATCCCCGACGACACCTCCCCCGACGACACCTCCCCCGACCACACCGCCGCCGACAACACCTCCGACGCTCCCGCCCCGTCCGTACCCGAACAGAGCAACCCCGCCGAAAAGGAGACACCGGCCTGAGGAGAAACCGGCCCGAGGTGGCACCGCCGGTCTGAGGTGGCACCGCCGGTCTGAGGTGGCACCGCCGGTCTGAGGCGTACGGCAGGCCGCAGCCGCCGGCCGCCGTTCACCGGGTCGGCACCGGGTCCAGGTGGGACTCGATGACGCGGAGGCTGGCCCGGGTGCAGGTGTCGCAGAGGTGCTGGCGGGTGCCGTTGGCGATGGTGCAGGTCCAGGTGGCCGGGGTGCCCTCGGCCGTGGCGCCGCACTGGGCGCACTCCGTGTCGTCGGTGGTCAACTCCGCCTGTTCATACGTCTTCTGGTTCATCAGCCGACAATATCCCCGCCACCGCCGGGAAAGGGGGCACAACGCCTCAGGGGCCGCCCAGTTGGACAGCCCCCGAGATGTGTGGTGTTGCGATGGCCGCCTGATGCGGCGGTGACGCCACCGGGCGGCCCGGCACCGTACGGATGCCGGGCAGCCGGCAGGTCACTGCATGACGGCCATGGCCAGAGCGCGCCGGGCGCGCAGCGACGCCCGCTCGGCGCGGCGCTGCATGCGCCGGGCCGCGGCGAGGCGCTGGGCCCTGCGTTCGGACTCGGCCTCCTGCAGGCGCTGTTGCATATGTGCGCGCGCCAGGGCTTCTGGGATGAGTTGCATTTCACGGGTCCTGTTCTGGCGCGACTCGATCACGCCGGGGTTCGCTGGTGCGGTGGTGTCGGTGAGGGTGGGGTTCATCGGGTCCTGCTTCTGGGGGTCCCGCTGGGCGGGACGGTCGATCGTTCCTGTGCCGCTGGTGTACGTGCCGCCGAGGTTCATGCCGCGACCGGGTTCTTGCGCGGACGGCCACGCGGACGCTTGCGGGGCACCACGACGCCCTGGACGAACAGCTCGCCGCCCCAGACGCCCCACGGCTCACGACGGTCCTTGGCGCCGGCGAGACACGCCTCGCGCACCGGACAGGTCTGGCACAGGGACTTGGCGTACTCCACGTCGGCCGGGGTCTCGGCGAAGAAGACCTCGGGGTCGTAGGTACGGCACGGCACGGCGGCGCCGAGTCGGTCGATCTCGTCGTCGAGCTCGGTGAGGGGCAGCAAAGGGGTCTCCTGGGAGTCGGGCGGGGGGATCAGGTCGGTGGCGACGGACGGGGTGTGCGTCTGGAGTTGCACGGTGGTGTGTTCCTCGTCTGTTCGGCCCGGCTGGTGGCTGGGCTCATGGGCAAAGCAAAAGGGCCGCGGATCCCGGTGTGGGTTCCGCGGCCCTGGAAGGTGCCGACCTGATCATGCGAATCAGGCTGGATCTCTCCAGGGTTCGTGCCCGCGGTGGGCCCACGTGTCCTGCTGCGTCTGGTACTGCTTCCGGGATTCGGCACCGTTGGCCGCCGCGCCGGCGAAGGCATGCTGGTCCGCTGCCTGTGCCGCTGCCGCTACTGCGGGTGCCTGGGTCGGTCGCTCGTCGCACGCGTTCTTGGGCAGGAACACCAGGGACGCGGCACGGGAGACCTCAAGACCGGACAGCCGACCGAAGCCGGACAGACCGGTGCCCGGGAGCGAGGCGCCGAGCATGCGGGTGGCGACGACCGAACGATCGGTCATTTTCTGGGTCTCGATGAAGCTGATCACTGGTCTCGCCTCCTCTCGGCGTCTCGGCGGACCGGAAAATCCGGTCCGGGCTTGTTCAGTACAACACGAAATCAGCGGATCCCGGAAGGCCCGTCGTCTTCGTGCCTGTGAAGGCTATGGGGATGCGCTCCGCGCGCGCAAACTATTTTTCTGACGACTTTCCGGAGGTTCTTGCACCACCCTCCGGAAGATCGTCCGGCGACGGCCCGTCCGCTGCCGGAACGAGCTCCTCACCTGCGCACAGCGCGAGGACGTCGGCGCCGAATCTGCCCAGCTTGCGTCCCCCCACACCAGGGATGCCCGCGAGCTCCCCCTCGGTTCCCGGAACGGCCTCGGCGATCGCCATCAGCGTCTTGTCCGTGAAGACGCAGTACGCCGGCTGGCCCAGCTGCCGTGCCCGCTCGGCCCGCCAGTCGCGCAGCCGCCCGTACAACGCCTCGTCGAGCTCGCAGGGGCAGTCGTCGCAGCGCATGAGCTTCATTTCACCCGCATCGGTGAGCGTCTTGCCGCAGACCCGGCAACGGGCGGGTGACCGGGTGCGGCGCTTGCCCCCGCCCCTGGTCATGGCGCCGCCCCGCTCGACACCGCCTGCGGCGGCGGCCGCCGCGCGGCGCCCCACGCCCCCGAACCGGGCCGCAGACCGTCCAGGAACCGGCTGGGCCGCCGGACGGCGCGGCCGCCCGGAGCGCGGGACAGCGACCACGAGAGCCCCAGATGCAGGCGGGCCCGGGTCACACCTACATACAGCAGGCGGCGCTCCTCCTCGACCTGCTCGTCGGTCTTGGCGTAGGTGATCGGCATCATGCCCTCGGTGAGGCCGACCAGGAAGACGGCGTCCCACTCCAGGCCCTTGGCCGCGTGGAAAGAGGCGAGCGTCACACCTTCGACGGTCGGCGCGTGCTGGGCGTTGGCCCGCTCGTCCAGCTCGGCGACCAGATCGGCGAGGGTGGCCGCCGGCCGGGCCTTGGCGAAGTCCTCGGCGAGACGGACCAGCGCGGCCAGCGACTCCCAGCGGTCCCGCACGGCGCCGGACCCGGCCGGGGGCACGCTCGTCCACCCCATGTCGCTCAGTACCGCCCGGACCTCGGACGGGAGGTCCATGGCGTCGTCGAGGAGGGCGTCGTTGGCGCCGAAGCGGGCGGCGCCGCGCAGCTTGACGCCCGCCTCGCGCACCTCGGGCCGCTCGAAGAACCGCTCGGCACCGCGGAGCTGGTACGGCACGCCGTGGTCGGCGAGGGCCTGCTCGTAGACCTCGGACTGGGCGTTGATGCGGAACAGGACCGCTATCTCGCTCGCCGGCACGCCGGACGCGATCAGGTCGCGGATACGGCGGGCGGTGCCCTCCGCCTCTGCCGGCTCGTCCCCGTACTCCGTGTAGGCGGGCTCCGGGCCGGCGTCCCGCTGGGAGATCAGCTCCAGCCGGTGCTCGGCGGCGCGGCCGCGCGCCTGGGAGAGCAGCCCGTTGGCGAGGTGCACGACCTGGGGGGTGGAACGGTAGTCCCTGACCAGCTTCACGACCGTGGCGTCCGGATGGCGGGTGCGGAAGTTCAGCAGGTGGTCGGGGGTGGCGCCGGTGAAGCTGTAGATCGTCTGGCTGGCGTCGCCGACGACGCAGAGGTTGTCACGGTCGCCGAGCCACAGGTCGAGCAGCCGCTGCTGGAGCGGGCTGACGTCCTGGTACTCGTCCACGACGAAGTGCTGGTACTGGGCACGGACCTGCTCGGCGATGTCGTGCCGGTCCTGCAGGACGCCGACCGTCAGCAGCAGCACGTCCTCGAAGTCGATGGTCCCCCGGTCGCGCTTGAGCTGCTCGTACGTGCCGTAGATCTGCCCGATCTCGGCCGGGTCGCGGGGCGCCTCGCGCCCGGCCTTGTGCACGGCCGCCGGATAGTCGGCGGGCGCGGTCTGGGTGACCTTGGACCACTCGATCTCGCCCGTGACGTCCCGCAGCTCGTTGCGGTCCAGGCGGATGCGGCAGCGGGCAGCGGCCTCCGCGACCACCTGCACCTTGCGCTCCAGCAGCCTCGGCACCTCGCCGCCGACCGCCTTCGGCCAGAAGTACTGGAGCTGGCGCAGCGCGGCCGAGTGGAACGTCCGGGCCTGCACCCCGCCCGCCCCCAGCTGCCGCAGCCGCCCGCGCATCTCCCCCGCCGCACGGGCGGTGAAGGTGACGGCGAGCACCGTGGACGGCTGCAGGATGCCCGCACGCACGCCGTACGCGATGCGGTGGGTGATCGCGCGGGTCTTACCCGTCCCGGCACCCGCCAGGACGCACACGGGCCCGTGCAGGGCCGTGGCGACCTCGCGCTGCTCGGGGTCCAGGCCGTCGAGCACCGCGTCGGCACCCTCCGGCGTGGCCGGGAACTGGGTCGCGGCCGCAACCTGCGGGAAGAGAGTGGAGTCCGATGCTGCTGTCACCCGACCATGCTGCCAGGTCGACCGGGACAGCCGGGAAAGTTGTCCACAGCCGCCACTCCCCGGTCATACGAATGCACGTGCCTACGGAAGCGGCACCGTACGTGTACGGGAACGGTCCGGCACGGACGGGAATGGTCCGGCCCGGGCAGACGTTCTCCCATCGATACACGCCGAGCTTGAAGGAGCGCGAGGACCCATGGCGGGCACTGTGACGATGTACAGCACCACGTGGTGCGGCTACTGCCGTCGGCTGAAGGGCCAGATGGACCGCGAGGGAATCGCGTACACCGAGATCAACATCGAGCACGACCCCGAGTCCGCGGCGTTCGTCGAAAAGGCCAACGGCGGCAACCAGACCGTGCCGACCCTCCGGATCGTCCCCGCCTCGGGCGAGGAGTCGGTCATGACGAACCCGTCCCTGGCCCAGGTCAAGCAGGCGCTCGGCGTCTGAGCGACGGTTCGCGCCGAGCCCACGGTTCGCGCGGGCGGGCCCCCGGCCGTCATGGCCGGGGGCCCGTCGGGCCAGACGTCACGGTCCGGGCACCACCGCTCCGGCGGGCGCGGCCGAGCACGCTGCCCACGTCAGAGCCCGGTCACTCCGGACGGCGGCTGTACCGCTCCACCGTCCCCTTCGACGTGGACGCGTCCTTAAAGATCAGTTCCCACGGTCCGGTGTTCACGTCGAAGTCCTTGCCGAAGCCGACCCACTTCCCGGCCATGCGCCGTCCAGCCGGTTCGGCGAGCAGTTGGACGGCTCCGTGGTAGCGGGCGCCCGCGCAGTAGCCGTCCGTCGCGGTCTGCTCCACCCAGGTCCCGGTGACCACGTCCCCGTCCACGGTGAGGTCGAGGGACAGCGGTGAGTCGGGGCGGGACGACGCTCCGGGCAGCGACCGGCCGGTGAGCCGGTTGCCGTTCTGTACCAGTACGACGAAGTGAGCACCGGTGAAGGTCTGCCCTCTGCCGGACGAGTAGAACTCGTACCGGCTGAGCCACACGCCCGCGTAGTGCGCGCGTCCGGCCTCCTGCGCGGCCGTCTCGGCGTCACCGGAGGCGGGATGCTTTCGGCGGCCCCAGCGCCCTCGGCAGCCCCACACACCACGTCATGCCCTCCGGCACCGTCGTCGCTCACCCGTGCCACGACCGGCAAGGAATCCCCCAGGGACTCGATGGGCAGCCCGGTGACCTTCGCCAGGGCCCGTACGTACACGGGCCGGGGCACGCGCGTCGTACCGCCCTCCCAGCGCTGCACGAGCCGTTTGCTGGCGCCGTTGGGTTCGCCCGCCTCGTCGCCCGCCTTCCGGAGCGCGCGGGCCATGTCGTCCTGGCTCATCCGAAGGGACAGGCGGACGGCCCGGAAGGCTGCGTTCGCTGAGAGAACCGGGGCGATCGCCAGGACTCAAGCTAGCCCCAACCCCCGCAAAGAGACACCGTTTTGACGTCCTGCACATGGCGCCTGCCGGACTCGGTACGGCGTCTCCCGGGCGGACTCGGCGGACTCGGCGGACTCGGCGGAGTGGGCGCTCGGGGCGTTCGCCGGCCCGGCTTCGTGGCCGGTGGGTGGTGGAGACGTCCATGATCCGGGCGGGTACCCTGCTCCACCGCGTGGGGTCGAGCGACGAATCGGGGGGGCCGTGACCGATGAAGTGACCAGTTGGCTGGCGGAGAGGGCCGTTCCGCTGCGCGGCCTCGTCGCGGGTGCGCCCAGCGACGATCTCCAGCCGCTGAAGGGCGTGCTGAGCGGTGCGCGCGTCGTGGGGCTGGGCGAGTCCACGCACGGCACCCGGGAGTTCTTCCAGCTCAAGCACCGTCTGCTGGAGTTCCTGGTGACGGAGCTGGGCTTCTCGGTGCTGGCCATGGAGGCGAGCGCCTCCGCGGCGCCGGCCGTCGACGCCTACGTACGGCAGGGCGTCGGCGACGCGGAGACGGCGCTCAGAGGGTTGGGGTTCTGGACCTGGCGGACGTACGAGGTGCTCGCGGTGATCGAGTGGATGCGGGCCTACAACCGGGGCCGCCCCGAAGAGCGCAAGATACGTTTCGCCGGGATCGATCCGCAGAAGTGCGGCGCCTCGGTCTCCGTGCTGGAGACGCTGTTGAACGAGCGTGCGGTGGACCGGGGCGCCGGTCTCCGTTCCCTGCTCGGGGTGCTCGCCGAGGCTCATCCGGGGCAGCACCCCGACCCACAGCGGCGCCTGGTGCGCGAAGCCGAGGAGCTGGCCGCGTTCGTGCAGGACCGGTTCCCCGAGGCGGAGGAGGCGGTCCGGCATGCACGGATCCTGGTCCGGGCCGCCGATCTGGTGACCCGTGACCGGCTGCACGACGACCCGCGGCAGACCGTCTACGCCGCGCGGGACCGGTACATGGCCGAAGCGGTGCAGGAACTGGTCGCCGCGCCGTCCACGAAAGTCGTTCTGTGGGCGCACAACGGTCACATCGCCAAGAGTGCTCATGGCCATGGCCCGCCTCCCCTGGGACGCCATCTGAAGGAGCGGTACGGGGACGCTTACTACGCGCTGGGGCTGCTGTTCGGCAAAGGATCTTTCCGTGCCTGCCGCGGGCGGCCGCGGGCCGGAGCCAAGGCCCGGCGCCCCGTCGGCAACCGCATCGGCATGGCCGACGGGACGACGGTGGAGGCACGGCTGGCCGCCGCCGGGCGCGGCGACCTCGTCGTCGACCTCCGCTCCGTCGCGGACGCGCCGGACGCCGTGCGGCAGTGGCTCCACGAGCCGTCCGCGATGCGCAGCTTCGGGGCCCATGTGCCCCGCTGGACCTATCACCTGCACCGGAGCCCGACGGCGCCGGCACGGGAGTACGACGGGCTCGCCTACGTGGCCACCTCGACGAGTTCACGGCTGCTGCCGCCCGACGGCGCCTAGCAGGGGCGCCGTCCGCTCTGCGGGCAGGAGGGGCAGGAGACAGCCGGGGCCTGGCGGGGCCCCGGCCGGCTGTGTCCTCAGGCCCGCACCCTGTGCGGCCGGGACGGTCCTACGGCTTCGGCAACGGCTTGCCGTACCAGGCTTCGATGAGGCGGGCGGCGATCGAGATGCCGTACGGGGGCAGCACCTCGCCGGACTCGAAGGCGGCCTTCAGGTCTTCGCGGGAGAACCAGCGGGCCTCTTCGATCTCCTCGCCGTCGACCTGGATCTCGGAGGACGTGGCACGGGCCATGAAGCCGAGCATCAGGCTGGACGGGAAGGGCCACGGCTGGCTGGCGACGTACTCGACCTCGCCGACGACCACGCCCGCCTCCTCGAAGACCTCGCGGGCCACCGACTGCTCGATGGACTCACCGGGCTCGACGAAGCCGGCCAGGGTGGAGAAGCGGCCCTCCGGCCAGTGCACCTGGCGGCCGAGGAGTGCGCGGTCCTCCTCGTCCGTGACCAGCATGATCACGGCGGGGTCGGTGCGCGGGTAGTGCTCGGCGCCGCAGGCGGGGCAGCGGCGGATGTGGCCCGCCGCCGCGATGACGGTACGTTCGCCGCAGCGGGAGCAGAAGCGGTGCAGGCGCTGCCAGTTCTCCAGGGCGACGGCGTGCACGAGCAGCCCGGCGTCGCGCGGGGACAGCAGCAGGCCCGCCTCGCGCAGGCCGGCGGGGCGCGCGGACTGGTCCATGCGCCCCGGGAGCGAGTCCTTCTGGAGCGCGAAGTAGCGCACGCCGTCCTCGTCGGTGCCGAGGAAGTAGCGGTGCGTCTCGGTGAGCGGCGCCTCGAAGGACGGCGTCATGACCAGTTCGGTACGGCCGTCGGGGGTGTCGTCGACCAGTGCCTGGCCTCCGGAGACCACGAAGACACGCGTCGTCGGGTGGCTCCAGGCCGCCGCGAGCCACGCCTCGTCGAGGCGGTGGTGGGCGGCTCTGTCGATGCCGCTCGGCGCGCTGAACGTGATCGGCCGGTCGGCGCTGTGGTCGGTCCAGGTGGTCACTGCGGTTTCCAACTCCCCCTGTGGCGTGGGTGATTGCCGCCCGTGGGCGCGGCCGCCGGGCGGGCGGCGGACCGGGCGGCGAGGGTGGTACGAGTGGCCCGGCCCGTGCGCGGACCGGGCGGCGGCGTGCGGGCGGCCACCGTCCGGCCGCGGGCCGACGACCCGGCCGCGGGGCGGGCCGCCGGCCGGGGCACGGGCACGGGCGCCGTCGGGGCATGGTCAGGGATCAAGCGACGCGCCAGTTCTCCGCCAGGTCGCCCCACAGGTGCGCGGCGGTCTCGACGCCCTTCATCAGCAGGTCCAGCTCGACCTTCTCGTTCGGGGCGTGCCAGCCGTCCGAGGGGATGGATATGCCGAGGAAGAGGACCGGTGCGCCGAGGACGTCCTGAAGGTCGGCGGCCGGGCCCGAGCCGCCCTCGCGGGTGAAGCGGATCTTCTGGCCGAAGGCGCGGCCCATGGCCCGTACGACGGACTGCAGGGCGGGGTGGTCGAGCGGGGTCAGGCAGGGGCGGGTGGCGCCCCAGAAGGTGATCTCATGGCGGATGCCGTCGGGCAGCCGGGCGGCGGCCCAGTCCCGTACGGCCTGCTGGACGGCGGCCGTGTCCTGGCCCGCCACCAGGCGGAAGGACAGCTTGAGCTGCGCCGCCGACGGCACGATGGTCTTGCCGCCGGGGCCCTGGTAGCCGCCGCCGATGCCGTTGACCTCGGCGGTGGGGCGGGCCCAGATGCGCTCCAGGGTGCTGTGGCCGGTCTCGCCGAGCGCCGCGTGGGAGTGGGCGGTGCGCAGCCACTCGGGCTCGTCGAAGGGCAGCTCGGCGAAGAGTTCGCGCTCGCTGTCGGTCAGCTCGACGATGTCGTCGTAGAAGCCGGGGATCGCGACCCGGCGGTCCTCGTCGTGGAGGGCGGCGGCCAGGCGGGCGGCCTCGGTCGCGGGGTTGGGCACCGCGCCGCCGAAGGAGCCGGAGTGGATGTCCTGGTCGGGGCCGTACAGGTCGATCTGGCAGTCGGTGAGGCCGCGCATGCCCGTGCAGACGGTCGGGGTGTCCTTGGACCACATGCCGGTGTCGGAGACGATCACCGCGTCGCAGGCCAGGCGGGTCGCGTGCTTGCCGATCAGCGCCGGGAAGTTCGGGGAGCCGGACTCCTCCTCGCCCTCGATGAGGAGCTTGAGGTTGACGGCCGGGGCGGTGCGGCCGGTCGCGGCGAGGTGGGCGCGGACGCCGAGAGTGTGGAAGAACACCTGGCCCTTGTCGTCGGCGGCACCGCGTGCGTACAGCTTGCCGTCGACGGTCTGCGGCTCGAACGGGTCGGTGTGCCAGCCGTCCTCACGGGCGGCGGGCTGCACGTCGTGGTGGCCGTAGACGAGGACGGTGGGGGCCGACGGGTCCCCGGAGGGCCACTCGGCGAAGACGGCGGGAGCACCGTCGGTCTCCCAGATCTCGGCGGTGGGGAAGCCGGTCGCGGTGAGCCGGCCGGCCAGCCATTCGGCGCTGCGGCGCACGTCGGCGGCGCGCTCCGGGTCGGCGGACACCGAGGGGATGCGCAGCCAGGCGGCCAGGTCGTCGAGGAACTCTTCGCGGTGGACGTTGATGTAGGCGCGGACGGCGCTGTCCGAGGTGGTGCTCATGTGTCCGAGCCTATCCGGCTCGCGGGCGCGGTCCGCCGCCGGTCTCATCGATCTTGTCACCTCTGCCCGCCTCCCGCCGCGTCCTCCTCCGCGGCCGCCTCCACGTCCTGCTCGCCGGTGGTCCGTGCGGGTTCGCCGAGCAGGATGCGCTCCAGTCCGGCGCGGTCGGGCAGCCGCTGCGGCCGGACCGTCTCACCGCTGCGCACGTACAGGAACGCGGCGTCGACCGCGGACAGCGGCAGGCCGTGCTGCTCGGCCCAGGCCACCCGGTAGAGGGCCAGCTGCAGCGGATCGGCGGTCTGCGCGTGGTGGGTCTTCCAGTCGATGATCTCGTACGTGTCCCCCTGGGGGCCGCGGTTGCGGTAGACGGCGTCGATACGGCCCCGGATCACCCGGCCTGCGAGGGTGACCTGCACCGGGACCTCGATGCGGTACGGGGTGCGCCGGGCGTACGGGGTGCGGGCGAAGGCGTCCTTGAGGGCCGCCAGGTCGTCCTCGTCCCTGATCGGGTCCGCTGCGCCGGCCGCTTCCTGTGCGCGGGCTTCGTGCCCGTAGGCGCCGCCCGGCAGTTCGTCGGGGCCGAGCAGGGGCAGGGTCAGTTCCTCGAAGCGTGACTCCACCCAGGCGTGGAAGCGCGTGCCGCGGCGGGCGGCGGGCCGGGGCGGGTGCGGCATGGGACGCGCCAGCTCCCGGGTGAAGCCGTCCGGGTCGGAAGCCAGCCACAGCAGCTGCGAGGCGCTGAGCGAGGACGGCAGGGGCACGTCGCGCACGGTCGCACGGGACCGCCGCAGTTCGTCGGCGAGCGCGTCGAGGTCGCGGTCCCAGGAGGCGACGGTCCGGCGCTCCTCGGGGAGGAGGGGGGTGGGGGCGGGTTCCGGAGCGGTTTCGGGGGTGGCTTCGGGGGCGTGCGCTTGGTTCGGTACGCGGGCGAGCCTGTCTCCGGCACGCACGGCGCCGCCCGCGACTCCGTCCGGCCGGTCGTCGTCCTCCGGGTGCGCGGGCCGCTCCGGGCTCCAGGCGTCCCAGTCGGCGAGGTCGTGCTCGGCGCCGGGGCCGGAATCGACGCCGGGCTTCTGGGCGTCTTCGGCGGCGAACACGTCGTCGGCGGCGTGCACGTCTTCGTACGGGTCGCCCTCGTACGGGTCACCCTTGTACGGAACGTCCGCGTACGGGTCGCCTCCGTACGGAACGTCCGCGTACGGATCGCCGTCATACGGAACGTCCGCATACGGATCGTCCTCATACCGGCCGGGTACGGACGCGGTGCCCCCCGCTGCCGGATGCGGGGCGTCGTGAGTGGCCGCGGCCTCCGAAGCTCCGACAGCGGCGGCGTGCGGCAGCGCGGCACCGGCGCTCGTGCCTGCGTCTGCGTCTGCACCTACGCCTGTGCCTGTTCCTGCGCCGGTGCCCGCGCCGCCCCCCGGCATCCCGTCCAGATACGCCCGGACCGTCGCGGCGGCCGCGCGCCGGCGTTCCTTCGCCACCGCGTCCAGCGGCAGCGGCCATTCCCGTTCGGTCTCCACCTCCTTCAGCGACGGGTTCTCCGCGCCCTCCTCGGGAGCGTCGGCCCACTCCTCGATCTCGCCGTGACCGGCCTCGCAGTGGGCGCGCAGCGCTTCCAGGAAGGCGGACGGGCCGCGGGGCCGTTTCTGGTCGGGGCCCCACCAGTGGCCGGAGCCGAGCAGCAGGGAACGGGGGCGGGTGAAGGTCACGTAGCCGAGGCGGAGTTCCTCGACGGACTGGTGGTCCTTCATCTCCTCCTTGAAGGACTTCAGGCCACGGCTGCTCCAGTCGGTCACGTCCGGCAGTGTCGCGGCGTCGCCACGCAGGGCGTGCGGCAGCACCTTGGGCTGGGTGAGCCAGGAGTCGCGGGCCTGCTCGCTGGGGAACTGCTTGCCGACCAGGCCGGGGACGGCGACCACGTCCCACTCCAGGCCCTTGGACTTGTGGGCGGTCAGCACCTTGACCGTGTTGTCGCCGCCCGGGAGGGAGCTGTCCAGGCCCTTCTCGTGCTGGACGGCCGTGCGCAGGAAGCCCAGGAAGGCGAGGAGTGTCGCGTCGCCGTCCAGCGCGGCGCCGCCTTGCTTGGCGGCGAAGCCGGCGGCGATGTCCAGGAAGGTGCCCAGGGTCTCCCGGCGGCGGGCGGCCAGCGCGCGGGGGGACGCGGACAGCTCGACCTCCAGGCCGGTGACGGAGAGCACGCGGTGGAGTACGTCCATCAGGGGATCGCCCGCGGAACGGCGCAGCTCGCGCAGCTCGCGTGCCACATAGGCGAAGCGGACGCGCGCCTCCGGGGAGAACGGCAGGCCGTCGTCGGGGCGGCCGTCCGACTCCAGGAAGGTGTCGAGCGCGTCGGCGAGCGAGATCGTCTCGGCCGGGTCGACGCCCTCCACGGCCTCGGCCAGCCGCCGTTCGGGGTCCTCGGACTGGCCGTCGCGGTGGACCAGGAGCCGCGCCCGGCGGCCCAGGAGAGCCAGGTCACGAGGGCCGATCTGCCAGCGCGGGCCGATCAGCAGCCGTACCAGGGCGGCGTTGGCCGTGGGGTCCTGAACGACCTCGCACACCGCCACCAGGTCGGCGATCTCGGGCAGGTGCAGCAGCCCGGACAGGCCGACGACCTCCACCGGGATCTCCCGCGCGACCAGCTCGCCCTGGATACGGGCGAAGTCGCCGGCGGTCCGGCAGAGCACCGCGATCTCGCCGGGCGGAGTGCCCGTGCGCACCAGGTGGGCGATGTTCCCGGCGAGCCAGATCATCTCCTCCGCGTGGGTGGGCAGCAGCGCGCAGCGCACCACGCCGTCGCGCTCCGCGCCCGGCGCCGGACGCAGCGCCTCGACGCCCGCGTGCATGGCGCGGAGCGGTGCGGCGAGCCCGTTGGCCAGGTCGAGCAGCCGGCCGCCGCTGCGGCGGTTCTGGCTGAGGGCGGAGCGGCCGGCCGGGCTGCCGTCCTCGAAGGGGAAGTGGTCGGGGAAGTCGTCGAGGTTGGCGACGGAGGCGCCGCGCCACCCGTAGATGGCCTGGCAGGGGTCGCCGACGGCGGTCACCGCGTGGCCCGTACCGCCGCCGAACAGGCCGGCGAGCATGATCCGCTGCGCCACGGAGGTGTCCTGGTACTCGTCCAGGAGGACGACCTTGAACTCCTCCCGGAGCAGCGCGCCCACCTCGGGGCGGGTGGTCGCGAGAGTCGCCGACAGGGCGATCTGGTCGCCGAAGTCCAGCAGCTCGCGCCGCCGCTTCTCGGCGCGGTACGTCCTGACCAGCTCCAGCAGCTCCAAGCGGCCGCGGACCGTCTCGGGCACCTTGCGCAGGTCGGCGTTGGTCAGTTTCACCTGGTCGAGGGCGGTGAGCAGCTCGGTGTCGTACGCCCGCAGCCGGTCCGGCTCCACCAGGTGCTCGGCCAGCTCGCCGTCGAGCGCGAGCAGGTCCTCCACCAGGGCGGGCAGCGACTTCGTCAGGGCGGGGTACGGGCCGGGGGCGGTGCGCAGCACCCGGGCGGCGAGCTGGAAGCGGGTGGCGTCGGCGAGCAGGCGGGCGCTGGGCTCCAGTCCGATGCGCAGGCCGTGGTCCTTGAGGAGCTGGCCGGCGAAGGAGTGGTACGTGGAGATCCGGGGCTCGCCGGGGACGCCGTCCGCGGCGGCCGGGCCGCCCGGCCCCGGGGCACCGGGCCGCGCACCGCCACCCCCCGGACCTGCCGCACCGAACGGATCGGCCGGTTCCGTCACCCCGGCCGCCGCCAGGGCCTTGCGGACGCGCTCCGCCAGCTCGCCCGCCGCCTTGTTCGTGAACGTCAGCCCGAGCACCTGCTCCGGGGCG
The DNA here is from genome assembly GCF_003865155.1 of Streptomyces paromomycinus. Lineage (NCBI taxonomy): Bacteria > Bacillati > Actinomycetota > Actinomycetes > Kitasatosporales > Streptomycetaceae > Streptomyces > Streptomyces paromomycinus. The sequence goes on from NZ_BHZD01000001.1 coordinate 3,521,308, forward strand.
ACCTGGCCCGTGCCGACCAGCCACACCACGCGCGCGGCCATGACCGTGGTCTTGCCGGAACCGGCGCCGGCCACGACGACCTGCGGGGCGGGCGGTGCGGTGATGCAGGCCGTCTGCTCCGGGGTGAACGGGATGCCGAGGAGCTCCTTGAGCTGCTCGGGGTCGGTGATGCGAGCTGACACATCCGAGACCGTATCCGCCCCCACTGACAATCGCGGCAAACGCCTGCTGAGCGGGGTGCGGGCGAGCGCGCGGGAGCCGTCAGTCCACCACGTGCTGCCCCTCCGGCAGCGCCGAGCAGGCGCTGCGGAACGTGCAGTGGGTGCAGTGCTGCCCCGTGGTGGGCGTGAAGCGCTCCTCCAGGACGCGGCCCGCGGCGGTGGCCAGCAGCTCGCCCACCCAGTCCCCGTTCAAGGGCCCTTGTGCCTGGACGGCGGGGAGCGCGTCCCCGCCCTCCTTCTGGGGAGCGCCCAGCCGCAGGTGGACCAGTTCCGCGCCGCCCGGCTCGGGCCGCTGCCCGTCGAAGGCGGCGTCCACGGCGCCGCTGCGCACCGCCAGCTGGTACACGGCGAGCTGCGGGTGCCGGGCGACCTCCGGCCCGGTGGGCTTCTGCTTGCCGGTCTTGAAGTCGACGACGTACGCCCGGCCCTCCGCGTCCCGCTCGACGCGGTCCATGCTCCCCCGGATGCGGACGGCGTACTCGCCCGCTTCGAGGGTGACGTCGAAGCCGTGCTCGGTCGCGACGGTCTCGCGGCCCAGCGTGCCGCGCTCCATCACGTGCCAGCGCAGGAAGCGCTCCAGTGCGGCGCGCGCGTTGTCCTTCTCCTGCCGCGACTTCCAGGGGGCGTCGAAGGCGAGCGCGTCCCATACGGAGTCCAGGCGCTCCATCAGGACGGACAGGTCGGCGGGGGTACGGCCGGAGGCGACCTCGTCGGCGAGCACGTGGACGACGTTGCCGAAGCCCTGGGCGGCGGTCGCGGACTGGTCCGCCTTCACCTCGCGACCCAGGAACCACTGGAGTGCGCAGGTGTTGGCGAGCTGGTCCAGCGCGCTGCCGGAGAGCGTCACGGGACGGTCGCGGTCGCGCAGCGGCACGGCGCTGTGCGTCGGCTCGTACAGGCCCCACCACTGGTCCGGGTGGGCGGCCGGCACCAGCGGCTGGCCGTCGTCGTCGCGCAGCGCCGCCAGCTTCGCCAGCCGGCGCGCGGCGGCCTCCCGCAGCGCCGGAGTGGCGTCCGGGTCGACGGTGGTGGCCCGCAGCTCCGCGACGAGCGCGGCGACCGACAGCGGACGGCGAGGGCGCCCGGTGACGTCCTGCGGCTCCACGCCCAGCTCCGTCAGGAAGCGGGACGGCTGGTCGCCGTCGTCGGACGCGGCCTTGACGGCGGTGACCACCAGGCGCTCCCTGGCCCGGGTCGCCGCCACGTAGAACAGCCGGCGCTCCTCGGTGAGCAGCGCACCCGGGGGCAGCGGCTCGGCCAGTCCGTCGCGGCCGATCCGGTCCGCCTCCAGGAGCGAGCCGCGCCGGCGCAGGTCGGGCCAGAGCCCTTCCTGCACGCCGGCCACGACGACGAGCCGCCACTCCAGCCCCTTGGAACGGTGCGCGGTCATCAGGCGCACCGCGTCCGGCCGGACGGTCCGGCGGGTCAGGGTGTCGGCGGCGATGTCCTGGGCGTCCAGCTCCTCCAGGAAGTTCAGGGCGCCCCGGCCACCGGTACGGGCCTCCGCCCGGGCGGCGGTCTCGAACAGCGCCACGACGGCGTCCAGGTCGCGGTCGGCGTTACGGGCCGCCGCGCCGCCGCGCCGGGCGGTCCGCTCCAGCCGCTGAGACCAGGTGGGGGTGCCGTCCCACAGGGTCCACAGGGCCTCTTCGGCGGTGCCGCCGCGGGCCAGCAGGTCGCGGGTGGTGCGCAGCAGCTCGCCGAGCTGCCGTGCGCCCCGCGCGTACGCCGGATCGTGCGCGACCAGGCGCTCCGGTTCGGCGAGCGCCCGCGCGATCAGTTCGTCGGAGGGCCGCGGTACCTCGTGCCCGGCGGCCCGCTCCTCCTCACGCAGCGCCCGCCCGAGCCGGCGCAGGTCGGCGGCGTCGAGACCGCCGAGGGGGGAGGTCAGCAGGTCTATGGCGGTTTCGGCGGAGAGGCCGTGGGCCGCGTCGGCGGCCGAGGTTTCGTCGACCGAGGTGTCACTGGCCGGGACGTCCCCGACGTCCCCGACCGAGGCGTCTTCAACGGGGACGTCAGCCACGGAGTCATCCTCGGCGGGCGCACCATCAGCAGGCGAGGCCGCCGGCACAGCAGCCGACGCGGCAGCCGCCGAAGCCGCCACCCGCAGGGCCGTCAGCAGCGGCGCCACCGCCTGCTCCTGCCGCAGCGGCAGCTCGTCGCCGTCGATCTCCAGGGGCACGCCGGCCGTGGTCAGGGCCCGGCGCACGCCGGGGAGGGAACGGGCGCCGGCGCGTACGAGGACGGCCATGTCGCGCCACGGCACACCGTCCTCCAGGTGCGCACGCCGCAGAATGTCCGCGATGTTGTCCAGTTCGGCGCCCGGCGTCGGGTACGTGAAGACCTCGACGCGGCCACCGTCCCGTACCGCCGCCAGGTCGCGGTGTGCCCGTACCGCCCGGGCCGGGAGGCGGGTCAGCGGCATACGGGCGGTGAGCCGCCGGGTGGCCGCCAGCAGGGCCGCGCCCGAGCGCCGGGACGTGCCGAGCACCTCGACCGGCGCCGGGGTGCCGTCCGTACGCGGGAACATCGCCGGGAAGTCGAGGATGCCGTTGACGTCGGCGCCGCGGAAGGCGTAGATCGACTGGTCCGGGTCGCCGAAGGCGACGAGCGTACGGCCGCCCCCGGCCAGCGCGCGCAGCAGCCGTACCTGTGCGGCGTCCGTGTCCTGGTACTCGTCGACGAACACCGCGTCGTAGCGCGCGGCCAGCTCCGCCGCGACCTCATCGCGCTCCGCGAGCAGCACCGCGCGGTGCACGAGTTCGGCGTAGTCCAGCATGCCCTGGGCGTCCAGCACGTCCAGGTACTCGGCGAGGAACCCGGCCGCCGCGCCCCAGTCGGGCCGCCCCGTACGCCGCGCGAAGTCGGCGAGCGCGTCCGGGCCCAGCCCCAGCTCCCGGCTGCGCGCGAGCACCGCGCGGACCTCGTCCGCGAAGCCGCGCGTCGTCAGGCAGGCGCGCAGTTCGTCCGGCCAGCGCACCCGGGCCCGTCCGGCGGCCGCCAGCCCGGCCTGTCCTTCGAGGAGCTCGCGCACGACGAGGTCCTGCTCGGGCCCGGACAGCAGCCGCAGCGGGTCGGCGAACAGGTCGGCGTCCTGATGGGCCCGTACGAGCGCGTAGCAGTACGAGTGGAAGGTGGTCGCCTGCGGAGCGGCGGTGCTGCCCAGGCGCGCGGCGATCCGGTCCCGCAGCTCGACGGCGGCCTTGCGGCTGAAGGTCAGCACGAGCAGCCGCTCGGGGTCGGCGCCCTCCTGGACGCGCCGGGCGACCGCCTCCACGAGCGTCGTGGTCTTGCCCGTACCCGGGCCGGCGAGGGCCAGCAGCGGCCCGCCGCCGTGGTCAACCACAGCGCGCTGACGTGCGTCCAAAGCAGGAGGGTCCGCCGGTCCCGGCCGGGTACGCACCAGTCGGTACGCGCCGGTGGCATCCCGCCGCGCCGGCCGCCGGCGCGGCGGCGCGGACGGCATGGCCGAGGCCGAGAAGGAGGAACTCACGTGGATCGCCGGTCCTGGGAGGAGGTGCTGGTCGTGGTGCGCACCGCGGTGCGGGGCGTGGCGGTGCGGCCACCGCGCCGGACGCCGGGCGGCGGGGCGGTGGTACGGGCCGTGCCCGACGCTACGCCAGGTGGCGCACGAGCCGCAGTCCGTCCCACGACGGTACGCCGGACGGGTGCGTCCGTGACGGATACGGCGTACGGGATGGCCGAGCTGAACGAGGCGGACGATGCGGACGGGCCGGACGTGGCAGGTCTGCCGGACGAATCAAACGGGGCATACAGGGCGAACAGGGCTAATGCGGCAGGTCTGCCAGGCGGACCGCACGCACCGCAAAGGCCGCGCGCGTCAGCCGCTCCCGCCTTGCCGCAGACTCCGGGGTGCCCGGCCATGACGACCGGATCAGCACGCGCCGGATCTACACGAGCCGGATCAGCACGTGCCGGACCCGTACGCCTCGGCCCCGCGCCCCCCGGACGGACGTACTACGGGCGCTCCCGCCCCGACCGCACGGCTCCCTCAGCCATTCGTCCCGCTATCGCCCCCGTCCCACCGAGCCCGCCGCATGTCGAGGCGCGGGACCTGGCCCTCGGCGGACTTGGCCGCCTCCCGCAGCGGAGTGCCCTCCTCCCGGTAGTGCGCCAACGCGCGCAGCTCGCTGCCCGGCAGCAGCTGCCCGTCCGCACGCACGACGCGCCACCACGGCACGGCGCCCCCGTACAGGGCCATCACCCGGCCCACCTGTCGCGGCCCGCCCACGCGCCGCCCGCCACCGGCCCCCACGGACCCTCCACCGGAGGACGGCCCCTCCTCCGGGTCCCCGGGCTCCCCGGGCGGCTCCTCCCCCGCGAGCCACTCGGCGACATCGCCGTACGTCATCACCCGGCCGGGCGGGATCAGCTCGGCCACGCCGAGGACCCGTTCCGCGTACTCGGGGATCTCCCCGGTGCCGTACTCGGGAATGTCTCCCGCTGTCCCACTCATTCGGCCCATCCTGCACCACACCACCGACAGTCCCGCCCCGTCCGCGCGGCGGCCCGCCGACGGCGTGCGCGGGCGGTCGCGGCGGCGTATGTTCCGTTTCCCGGCCCTTCGAAATGCACCCTGATGCCCCCCGCCTCCTCCCGGCCATGCCACCATCTTCCGGGCGGTGACTGGTGATACGAGATCAAAAAGAGACGGCCGAACAGCAGGGTGCGGTGCCTCCACGGGAGGCCGGCACCCCTGAGGCGCTGTCCTCCGCCACCCCCGCCCGGGGGACGGAAAACCACGGGGGAAGCCGTCACAGGCTTCCGAGACCGAAAAGGCGAGCACGATCGAGAAGGCCGGAAGAGCCGACGAGCCCGCGAGTCCGGAGGAACCGGAAGGGCCGGCCGGACCGGCAGGGCCGACACGGCCCCGCCGGGCCGAGGCGGCGTCCGCTTCCACCGGAGCGGCGGGCACGGCAGAAGAGGAACGCACCGCCGACGGGACGGCCGGCCCGGACCGGCCGGGCGGCGACACGGGTGAGGTCACCGGTGCCACCGGCACCGGCGCCACCGGCACCGGCGCCACCCCCGCCACCCCCGACAAAGTTGGCAAAGTCGACAGGACCGGGAAAGCCGCCAGAAGCGGCAAGGGCGGCAGCAAGAGCAGCAAAACCGACCGGCTCGACCGACCGGCCCCGCCCCCCGACCACGTAGGCAGCGAGTTCCACGTCGACCAGGTCTCCGGGGACGAGCCGCTGCTGCCCGCCCGGGTGCACCGCCCGTCCGACCTGATGCGCCTGCTGCTCGGCATCGTCGGCATCGCGCTGGTGCTGCTGCTGGCGACCTTCGCGCACGGCACGACCCAGGGCCTCCAGCGCGACATCGGCGAGGGCGCGGGGCTGGCACCCCGCCTGCTGATCAACTTCGCCGGGCTGGCGTCCAGCGTGGCCGTACTGATCGTCCCGGTGGCCTTCGCCGTCGAACGGCTGATCAAACGGGACGGGCTGCGGATCGCGGACGGGGTGCTGGCCGCGGTCCTCGCGCACGGCGTCTCGCTCGCCACCGACCTGTGGGTCGCCGAGGCCGCCCCGCAGTCCATCCAGGTCGCGCTGACCCAGCCACTGGCCAACGGCGGGCTGACCCCGCCGGTGCACAGTTACCTGGCGCCGGTCATCGCGTACATGACCGCGGTGGGGATGTCGCGGCGCCCGCGCTGGCGGGTGGCGATGTGGTGCGTGCTGCTGCTCGACGCGTTCGCCGTGCTCGTGGGCCGCTACACGACGCCGTTCGCCATCGTCACCACCATCCTCATCGGCTGGACGGTGGCTTTCGGGACGCTGTACGCGGTCGGCTCGCCCAATGTGCGCCCCACCGGCCAGAACCTCCTCGCGGGCCTGCGCCGGGTCGGTTTCCGCCCTGTCCGGGCGGTGCGTGCCGAGGACATCGGCACCGCCGAGCACCCGGAGCACGCCGACCGCGGCCGCCGCTACATCGTCACCCTGGAGGACGGCCCGCCGATCGACGTCACCGTCGTGGACCGCGAACGGCAGGCCCAGGGCTTCTTCTACCGGGTGTGGCGCCGGCTGTCGCTGCGCGGCATCAACCAGCGCCGCAGCCTCCAGTCGCTGCGCCAGGCGCTGGAACAGGAGGCGCTGCTGGCGTACGCGGCCATCGCGGCCGGCGCCAACGCGCCCAAGCTGATCGCCACCTCCGAGCTGGGCCCGGACGCCGTGATGCTGGTGTACGAGCACATCGACGGCCGGCCGCTGGACTCGCTGCCGGACGAGGAGATCACCGACGATCTGATGGGCAACGCCTGGCGGCAGGTGGCGGCGCTCCAGTCGCGGCGCATCGCCCACCGGCGCCTGGTGGGTGACGCCCTTCTGGTGGATCGTTCCGGCAGGATCTTCCTGACCGATCTGCGCGGCGGTGAGATCGCGGCGGGCGACCTGGTCCTGCGGATGGACATCGCGCAGCTGCTGACCACCTTCGCGCTGCGGGCGGGCGCCGAGCGGGCGGTGGCCGCGGCCGTCGATGTCCTCGGTCCGGACGCGGTCGCCGACAGCCTGCCGCTGCTCCAGCCGATCGCCCTCAGCCGCACCACCCGGGCCACCCTGCGCCAGCTGGCCCGCGAGCGCTCCGCGCGGGAGCGGGAGGCTGTTCTGGAAGCGTCGCGCGCCGCCAAGGAACGCAAGGCTGCCGAAGCGGCCGGGCGCGGCGGCGCACACACACAGGAGCAGCCGACCAACCGCAAGGTGGCGCGCGCCGAGAAGAACGCCGAGAAGCGGGCGGTCGACGAGGCGCTGGAGGAGGCCCGCGAGGAGGACCTGCTCTCGCAGATCCGCCAGCAGGTGCTGCTGATCCGGCCGACCGCACCGGTCGAGCCGGCCCGCCTGGAACGGATCCGGCCCCGCACCCTCGTCACCTGGATCGCCGGCGTTTTCGCCGCGTATTTCTTGGCCTCGCAGATCACCCATGCCAAGTTCGGCGAGGTGGTCGGCGAGGCCCAGTGGGTATGGGTGGTTGCGGCGCTGGTCTTCTCGGCGCTGACCTACCCGGCGGCGGCGATGAGCCTGCTCGGCTTCGTACCGGAGAAGGTGTCCTTCCTGCGGACGGTGATCGCGCAGGTGGCGGGCAACTTCGTCAAGCTGGTCGCGCCGGCCGCGGTCGGCGGCGTGGCGCTCAACACCCGCTTCCTCCAGCGCTCGGGGATTCGGCCCGGCCTTGCGGTGGCGAGCGTTGGCGCGTCCCAGCTTTTCGGCCTCGGCTGCCACATCATGCTGCTGCTGACCTTCGGCTACCTGACCGGCACCGAGCGCACCCCGTCGCTGTCCCCGTCCCGCGCGGTAATCGCGGGCCTGTTGACGGCTGCTGTGCTGGTGCTGGTGGTGACCGCGGTCCCGGCGCTGCGCAAGTTCATCTCCACCCGCGTACGGTCACTGTTCGCGGGCGTGGTGCCACGCATGCTGGACGTGCTCCAGCGCCCGAAGAAGCTGGCGGTCGGCATCAGCGGCACGCTGCTGCTCACAGCGGCGAACGTGCTGTGCCTGGACGCGTCGATCCGCGCGTTCGGCGGGGGCGGACAGCTCAGCTACGCGGCCATCGCGGTGGTGTTTCTCGCGGGCAACGCGGTGGGCTCCGCGGCACCCACCCCCGGCGGTGTGGCCGCCATCGAAGGCGCGCTGACCGCCACCCTGTCGCTCGCCGGGCTCACTCCGGACATTGCGTTGCCCTCGGTACTGCTGTTCCGGCTGATGACGTTCTGGCTGCCGGTGCTGCCGGGCTGGATCTCGTTCACGCAGCTGACCCGTAAGGGGCGGATCTAGGACATCGACGGGCAGTCATCAGCAGCACACCAAGACACTCCGTGTAACACCCCCCTTACATTCGGCCACCCTGGCATGCCTCCAAAATGCCCTCAAAAGGTCGAAAGGCACCCTCATCGCACCCCCTCGCCATACCATGCACGGTGACTCCTGTCGGTGTAGTGACGAAATCGCCAATGTGCATTGACAGAGATCAATAACTCGTAGTTGAGTTCCGCTTGGCCGCCAAGATGATGCCTGTTAGCGCTTCAACAACCTTGGCAAGTTTTGGCCATCTGCTTAACCAGGGGAGGATTCAACAGTCATGCCCACCCGTAAAAAGATCACAAAGATCGGTGCGGCCACCATTGCGGCTGCCGCACTGTTGACGGCGTCGCCGGCCTTCGCGAAGGATGTGGACTCGAAAACCAACGGTGTGCACGCTTGGTCATACGGAAAGAACAGCCAGGTAGCCGTGAAGGACACCGTGGCCGACGGCTGGTGGGTTTACGCACTTTTCCAGCGACAGAAGAGTTCCACCAACATCCAGCTGAGCAACAAGCAGGGCGCTGGCAAGACAACGTACTCCGACAACTACCCGAATAACCTCATAACTGCGATTAGGGGCGTTGTCCAGCAGGACTGGGCACCGGACTGGTACGGCCCGACTGTCGCTACCGGACGCTAGCCTAACCAGTGGTGGGGGCTAGAAAACGCCCCCACCACGACCGGCGCTAACCCATCGAAGGCTCATGACTCCCCTAATCGCCGCAAACTGCTCAACGGATGCAGTACCACCCCTTGACATTCGTTCCCTTTGCTATCGGACATCCGAGCGGACCGTCCTGAAAAACCTGCAGTTGCGTCTGGAACAGGGAGAATCCGTAGCCATAATGGGCCCTAGCGGCTCCGGCAAAAGCACACTACTTTCTATAGCTCTGGGCCTGTTGACTCCGACTTCGGGGACCGTGAGCGTAGCCGGCATAGACGTTCATCGACTGAAAAAGAAGGCGCGCGCAGCGCACCGTGCCACCAATATCGGCATGGTGTTCCAGTTCGGAGAACTGTTTCCCGAACTCTCACCTGTGGAGAACGTCGAACTGGCTGCCCTATTGGCGAGAAGCTCACCTAAGGCAGCTCGTGCCCGCGCTGAGAAAATACTCGCAGAACTCGGCGTGCCTGACGCTGAATGCACAGATGAACTATCTGGCGGAGAACGTCAGCGCACTGCGGTTGCACGGGCCCTCATCAACACGCCTAAACTCATCCTCGCTGACGAGCCGACTGGAGCCTTGGATACCAAAACCCGTGACCACCTGGCCGACCTGCTTTTTTCCATGCCTCGGCAGCACGACTGCAGCCTACTGGTCGTCTCCCATGATTATGACGTCGCCAAGCGTGCCGACCGGGTTTTTAAGCTTCAGGACGCGGCCTTGTACCCGCTGGATATAGAAAGCGCGATCCATCAGTGACTCCATGCCTCACTCCGCGATCGCGACCTCTCCTCTGGCGTCTTCTTTGCATCGGTCACAGCGCAGCTAAGCGCACTGAATCCAGTCACAACCGATTCTTCGCACTACTCCTTGCCACGACCACCCTGGCCATTGGGCTGATTTCGCTCGCAGCAGTACACGCCACTTATGACGGCCGCGCGCAACGCCTGGCAGCCCGCACGCCTGTCTTCGTCGGCGATGCTCACGATCGTTCAGCCAAGCTACTGTGGAATTTCGCTCCCGAAGCCGTGGGAGCCACACCGTACACCGCTGTATTCATCGAACCGCTCACCAAAGATGCTCCCCTGCCACCAGGCTTGAGTCGCTGGCCAGGCCCCGGCGAAGCGTTCCTGTCGCCCGCACTCGCCGAAGACGGTGCTCAGGGGGAAGTCGAGAGTCGCCATGGGCGACAGATCGGCATTATTGATGAGGCAGGGCTAGCTACCCCTGGAGAACGACTAGCTTACGTTCGACCACGCGTCAGCCTGACAAAGGGAGCCCCGACCGCTGCGAGCGGGTTCGGCATACCATGGAAAGATTCGGAGGGCAGCCTCAGCGACGGCCAGTTCGTCCAGCCAGAGTGGACCATGCTGCTCCTGATCGGCTTCTCTCTCGTTTTGCCAGCCGGGATTCTGGTTGTAGTGGCTGTACGCACTGGGGCACATTATAGGGACCGTAGAGAAGCTCTGATCGAGAGTCTTGGCGGCTCTTCGCGCGATCGCGCCTTGATGGCTATAGGGGAAGTCGCTACTCCTGTTGCCTTGGGCTCCGGGCTCGCTGCTTTCCCTCTCACCGCACTTCTGGCGAGAAACTGCCGTATTCCAGTCGTGGATTACCTGACATCGGCTGAGGACATGCGGCAATGGGCATGGCTGTTGACCTCTTCTCTGCTATTGGCCGTCATCTTGGTGGCAGTCAGCGCTTCGCTCCCCCAGTGCGCCAGTCAGTTCTCCCAAAGATCGACCCGCCCTCGAAAAAAACACCGCGTTCCCCCGCAAACGGCATTGCTGTTTCCTATCGCTTTGCTCTTGGCGGTTCGCGGACCCGACTTCTTCCCTACTGGCACCGGCAATTTCATGCTTGCCATTTATTGCGGTACGGGCCTGGCACTGATCACACTTCCTTTGTGTATTGCGGCAGGAACAGCGGCCATCGGAAACCCTCTCGCCAGGAAGGGACGTGCCATGGGTAGTCCGGCAACAGTCCTGGCGGGCCGCCGTTATGCGACGCACCCAGGGCCCATTGCCCGCCTTGTGTCAGGGCTCGTAATAGCCATAGCGCTACTGATTCAGATTTATGCCTGGAATGGCTACATGGGCCTGCCTGCCCGACAGGCCGAGGAAACCCGTCACCGCATCGGTGACAGTTTGGTAGTGGCACAAAATAGTCCCGCACTGACCGAAGCTCAGGTTAAGCACGTCCTACAAGCTTCACCGGTTCCTACGGAAGCCGCAGCACTGATTGCTTCTCCTGACAGCAATCATCTGCAAGTGCAGGCATCATGTACGGCACTAACTACCCTAAAACTCCCATGTATCGAAACCGAACTGCCCCCTGGAGCGGGCTACAATGACCCCCGCCTGGACGAGCTATTGCGGTGGTTCAGCGACGAAACAGCTAGAGTGACCGTGCGCCCGGGCAGCGTCGCTCAAGCGTTGACCGCGAAGGATTCGAGCCGCCAACTGATCCTCGTCTCAAGTGATGGCCGCGCTCTGCCCACAGCGCCCTTCAAAAAAATCTTCTACGAGATGCGGCCAATGGGCGTTGATGTCGACTACCTTGGCGAAAGTTGGCTCAGACCAGCTCTCGTTCGCGAGAAGCAAGGTAACTGGATCGTTCTGTTCGGGGCAGCTGGCGTGCTCGTTCTCAGTCTGGCTTTCGGCTTCGCGGGACTCGCCGAACTGACCCGGGCTGGACGTGCGCTCACGCCGCTAAGCGTTCTCACTGCCAACCACCGGGTACTCGCCCTCGCGACTGCGTGGAATGTACTGATCCCCATGGCATTGGCGGCACTGACAGGCGCGATGTTCGGCACCTGGTTGGCGACTCCCCTTGCTACGGCGGGCGGATCATCTATACCTAATTCTCTACTGGGTTCCATCGTACTTGCAGTCACCGTGATAGCAATCGGGCTGTGGGCGTACGGCGTCCGCACGGCCCATGCCATGGCCAACAGTTGGCGCCCGAACGGTGAATGAGGCAACGAGACGCGAAATCGTGATGCGTTCGTCGCTTATAGCGCCTCGTTGAGGGCCAGTTCATGTGTGACACGCTCACACGATTGGGGTTCAGTCTTGCCCCCACCCGCTCTTCGTGCGCCGGTCTGACCGCCCTGGTCGGCGTTCCGCACGGCGTACGAAAGGGCCCGCCCACCAGGCTGTTGGGTTCTAGTGGTCGTTGCAACACCCCAGTTCGAGGGGTGCGATGGAATTCGAGATCCGCAAGGACCGGGCTCCGCAGGGTCCCAGGAAGCTCTCACGGGACCGGGAGGCATACTCCCGGCTCGTGCAGCGGGGATACAGCAACAGCGAAGCGTGCCGAATTGTCGGCGTTGACCGCAGGACGGGCAACAAGTGGCGCAACGGCCGCTCGGAACGGAACCGGAAGCAGGTACCACCGATGCACGTGGTGGAACCGGCTTCCGGGTCATCCCGGTATCTGAGCGTGGACGAGCGCATCCATATCGCCGACCGGCTGCGGGAGAAAGCCACCGTGCGGGCGATCTCCGCGGAGCTGGGCCGCAGCCCGTCCATGGTCAGCCGTGAGGTACGCCGCAACCGCCCCGAAGGCACTCGCGGTTACTGGCGCTACCGCCCGCACGCCGCCCAGGCCCGCGCCGATGCCCGCCAAGCCGCACAAGGTCCTTGTTTCACGACCCCGATGGTCATGATCAGCGAGCGTCCCGCCGAAGCAGAGGAGTGGGCCGTGCCCGGCCACTGGGAGGGGCGGCCTGATCATCGGCACGGACGGCAGGTCCGCGATCGGCACCCTGGTCGAACGCGCCACCCGCTACGTCACGCTCCTGCACCTGCCCGGCAGCTACTGCGCCGAAGCCGTACTGGCTGACCTGACCACCACCGTCCAGATGCTGCCCGCCCATCTCATGCGGACTCTGACCTGGGACCGGGGCACCGAGATGGCCCGGCACGGCGAGTTCACCCTCGCCACCGACATCCCCGTCTACTTCTGCGACCCCGCCAGCCCCTGGCAGCGCGGCTCCAACGAGAACACGAACGGCCTGCTGCGCCAGTATTTCCCCAAGGGCACCGACCTGCCCCTCCACAGCCCCGAACACCTCGTCGCCGTCGCTGACCAGCTCAACCGCCGCCCACGCAAAACGCTCGACTGGGAAACCCCAGTCGAGCGCCTGCATGAACTACTCACGGCCTGATCAAGACGACCACGTGTTACGACGCCCCCTAGAGACCGCCAAGGGGTGCGGACACTTCGCCGTGGCCGGCCGCCGGTCAGTAGACCGGCTTCTCCGGCTCGACCGTGTTGACCCAGCCGATGACGCCGCCGCCGACGTGCACCGCGTCCGCGAAGCCCGCGGACTTCAGGACGGCGAGGACCTCGGCGGAGCGGACGCCCGTCTTGCAGTGCAGGACGATCTTCCGGTCCTGCGGGAGGTCCTGGAGGGCGCTGCCCATCAGGAACTCGTTCTTCGGGATCAGCTTGGCGCCGGGGATCGAGACGATCTCGTACTCGTTCGGCTCCCGGACGTCGATGATCTCGATCTTCTCGTCCGTGTCGATCCACTCCTTGAGCTGCGCCGGAGTGATCGTGGAACCGGCCGCCGCCTCCTGGGCCTCCTCGGACACGACGCCGCAGAACGCCTCGTAGTCGATGAGTTCGGTGACGGTCGGGTTCGCGCCGCAGACCGCGCAGTCGGGGTCCTTGCGGACCTTGACCTGGCGGTACGTCATCTCCAGCGCGTCGTAGATCATCAGGCGGCCGACCAGCGGGTCACCGATGCCGGCCAGCAGCTTGATGGCCTCGTTGACCTGGATGGAGCCGATGGACGCGCACAGCACGCCCAGCACGCCGCCCTCGGCGCAGGAGGGGACCATGCCGGGGGGCGGGGGCTCCGGGTACAGGCAGCGGTAGCAGGGGCCGTGCTCGCTCCAGAAGACCGACGCCTGGCCGTCGAAGCGGTAGATCGAGCCCCAGACGTACGGCTTGTTCAGCAGGACGCAGGCGTCGTTGACCAGGTAGCGGGTGGCGAAGTTGTCGGTGCCGTCGACGATCAGGTCGTACTGCGCGAACATCTCCATGACGTTGCTGGAGTCGAGGCGCTCTTCGTGCAGGTTGACCGTGACGTACGGGTTGATGCCCAGCACCGTGTCCTTGGCGGACGCGGCCTTGGAGCGGCCGATGTCCGCCTGGCTGTGGATGATCTGGCGCTGGAGATTGGACTCGTCGACCTCGTCGAACTCCACGATGCCGAGGGTGCCGACGCCCGCCGCGGCGAGGTACATCAGCGCGGGCGAGCCCAGGCCGCCGGCGCCGACGCACAGCACCTTGGCGTTCTTCAGCCGCTTCTGCCCGTCCATCCCGACATCCGGGATGATCAGGTGGCGGGAGTACCTGCGGACCTCGTCGACGGTGAGCTCCGATGCGGGCTCGACCAGGGGTGGCAGCGACACGGGGACTCCGTTTGTCGGTATCTCGATGGGCGACCCCCCGCTCCGGAGAACCCGGAGCAAGGGACGGTGGTCTCCCCGTAACACTGCCACGCCCTTCTTCATTCCGAGACACCCGGTCCGATACGCGAGACGAATGTGTCCCAGTAGCCGGGCAGCGATTCCCAGGCGCTCCCTCCGTGGTCGGCGCGGTCGGTGAAGTAGACGGTCCCGGCGCCCTGCCAGCGGGCGATCCGCAGGGCTTCTTCCAGGTGGGTGCCGGGTACGCCGTGCACGAGGTGGCAGAAGCGCCGCGCCGGGTATTCGGCGGTCCACTCCGCCACTTGTGACCAGCGGTAGTCGGACCAGCGGCCGGCGAAGGTGACGAGCTGGTCGGCGACCTCCGCGTAGCCGGGGTACGGGTGGCGGCCGTGCCCCGTGACGAGGTGCGCGCCGTCCTTGAGGGCCCGCAGGGTGGTGGTCAGCCGCCGGGTCTCGGGAAGCAGTGTCCGGTCCGTGGGACAGCGGTCCAGATAGAAACCGTCGACCTTGTACCACTCCAGGAACCGGTGTGCGTCGGAGACCAGTTCACCGAACGGACGGGCGCCGTGCCCCAGGTCGAGCTGGCCCAGCAGCCGGGCCCCCGCGTCACGCAGTTGGGCGGCGGCCGGCAGGCAGTACGGGTCGGGGCGCACCCCGGGACCGCGCGCGACGTTGAGCACCACCCAGTGCAGCGCCGCCGCGCCGCCCCGTGGCCCCGGCGCCCGGCGCGCGGCTCCGGTGCAGGCCAACCCCCGGGCCAGGCGCAGCAGCTCGGCCCACTCGGCGGGTGCCAGCAGCGGGTGGGCGAACCCCGGAACGCCGACGCCGAGCGGCGCGGCGCCGGTCACGGCGGTGCCGGCGCCCAGGGACGTCGTCAGATACGACATGCGGCCTCCATCCAGATGTCGGCGAGGGATTCCTCCAGCCCGATCCGCGGCCGCCACCCCAGGCGGTCGCGGGCGGTACGCACGTCCGCCTGCTGCCAGCTCCCGCACCCGTCCGGATAGGGATACGCGGGGGGCACCGTGCCGTGTTCAGAGGCCGGCCCCGGGATGGCGAGCCGCGCGGCGGCGGGGCCGCCGGCGGCGTAGCCGGGCGGGGTGTCCAGTTCGTGGAGCGCGCCGCCGAACCCGGCGACCCGCGCGAGCAGCGCGGCGGCCTCGCGCAGCCGTACGGCGTGCCCGGTACCGATGTTGACCACGCCCTGGGCGGCGGAGAGCGAGGCGGCGTGCACCGCCCGCGCCACGTCCCGTACGTCCACGAAGTCGCGCTGCACGCCCAGGCCGCCCAGCTTCAGTTCGGTGTCCCCGGACTGCATCGCGCGCCGCATCGCCTCGGCGAGCCGGCCGAGCGGCGAGCCGGCCGGGGTGCCCGGACCGACCGGGGAGAAGACCCGCAGCACGACGGCGTCCAGGCCGGAGCCGAGGACCAGTTCGGTGGCGGCCAGCTTGCTGACGCCGTACGGTCCGCCGGGCCGCGGCACGGCGTCCTCGGCGGTCGAGGAGCCGGGCTGCGAGGGCCCGTACTCGGACGCGCAGCCCAGATGGACGAGCCGGGCACCGCAGCTGCTGCGCCGCAGTGACTCGCAGACGGTGGCGACCGCGACGGTGTTGTGCCGGGTCAGGTCGCGGGCGCCGCCGCGGGTCGTGCCCGCGCAGTTGACCACCACGCCCGGATGGACCGCGTCCAGGAAGCGGGTCAGGGCGCCCGGACTGCCGGAGGCCAGGTCGAAGCGGACGTCCGCGTCGTCGCCGCGCCCGAGGGCGGTCAGCTGGACGGCGGGGTCGGCGAGCAGCCGGTCGGCGACGTAACGGCCGAGGTACCCGTTGGCACCGATGAGCAGCACCCTCATCGCGCGACCCCCCGGTCCCGGTGTGCTTCGGTGGGGTGGACATTCATGGTGTCGTTCTCCTAATGCGGTGGGTTGCGGACGTGCTTCGGCAGGGGTGACCGCCGCCGCGGGGGCCGGGCGGTGGCGGAGTACGCCGCACGGATGGTGGCGGGCGTCCGGAGGAGGACAACCGGCGCCACGGGAGCGCCGGCACTGCGGAGGCCCGCGCGACCACCGGGGGTGATGACGTGCGCGCGGGCGGCGACGGTGCGCGCGCCGGGAGTGGTGGCGTGCGGACCGGAAGTACCGGAAGTACCGGAAGCAGTGGGGCGCGTATCGCGGGTGGTGACGTGTGCGGGGTCACGGCCGGCCCGCCTCCGCCGGTACGGGGGCGGAGGCTGCGTCGGGAGCCGGCGCGTGCGCCGAGGCGCCGGTAAGTGCGCCCAGCGCGTACAGCAGCAGGCCCAGGGCGGGGAGCGCGCAGGCCACGGCCGGTACGACGGACGGGCCGAGGTGGGTGACAGCCGTCTCGACCGGCCTGCCCAGCGGTTCCAGGCCCGGTGACCGGGCGGCCAGTACGCAGGCCAGGGCAGCGGCTTCCAGGGTGACGGCGGCGGCCGGGCCGGCGGCGGCAGCGGCCGGGAAGCCGTGCCGGGCGAGCAGCCGTGCCAGGAAGAGCAGGGCGCCCAAGGCCGAGGCGGCGGCCACCGCCCCCGCGCCACCACCGCCGCCGACGGCACCAACACCGCCGCCGACCGCGTCCGCCGCAGCCGACAGGGCGACCAGCGCCGCGAGCTGCATCGCGGTGGCGATCAGCAGCAACGGCCGGACACCGGAGGCGAATGCGGTCAGGCACCGGCTGTCCGCCAGTCCGCGGCGCGCGCGGCCCGCGAACCAGTGCGCGCACCAGGCGGCGGGCACGACGGCACACGTCAGGGCCAGGGCGGAAGCGGTGGCCAACTGAGTGTGTGTGGGCGGTAGATCGGGGCCGCCTGCCAGGAGCTGGGCCAGCAACCAGTCGCCGCCCAGCGCGTATCCGGCCAGCCAGCAGGTCCACAACCCGGCGGAACGGGCGATCGGATACCGCGCGCGCAGCGGACCGTGGCGGACGCACAGGCGCAGGGCGAGCAGCACCAGACCGGCCCCGGTCGCCGCGACGACCGTCTGTACGAGGCGGGGTGACGGGCCGTCGGCCGACGTGAACGGTACGGGGGCGGGCGCGTGCCCGGCAGCGGCGACGGCGGCCACGGTCGCGGCACACACCGCGCCGGGCAGCACGTGCAGCGCCGCGCGGGCAGCCCTCCCCCTCCGTACGGGGCCGGGCGCGGGCACGGCGGGCGGCGGCACTTCGGCGCGGGGAACCCGGGCGTACAACTCCTCGGCCAGCGAGAAGACGTCGCGGTGCCGGAAGCGGGCGGCCGTACGGTCGGTGACCCCGTGCGCCTCCAGCCCGGCGGCGATCTCCATCGGGTCGACGGCCCGTTCGCACAGCGTCCGGTGCTGGTGCATCAACGTCTTCACGGGGTCGGCCGGGCCGCGCCGGGGCGGCCCGGCGGGGGTGTCCCGTACGGGGAGGGGTGCGGGAGCGGGCGCGGGAGCGGCCGCAAGGGAGGACGCTCCCGCTTCCGGCACGGCTGGTTCTGTCCCGGCTTCCGGCGTCGCGCCGGGGCCGGAGCCGGTGTCGAGACCGCTACCGGCGTCGAGGCCGGTCCCCATGTCGGCTGTCGTCACGGTCGCGCTCCTCTCTGACGGTCGGCACCGGCTCCCGCCGCGGCGGCGGTTGGTCCGGCGACCGGTGCGAGGGCCGGTGCAGTGGCCGGTTCGACTACCGGTGCGGTGACCCGTCCAGTGGCCGGTTCGACTACCGGTGCGGTGACCCGTCCAGTGGCGGGGGCGTCCGGGTCCGGTGCCGCCCAGCTCGGCGCGCGGCCCGTCGGCGGTGCGGCGTGCGCGGCGCCGCCGCCCGCCACGGCCCAGCGGCCCGGTACGTGGGACTCGGCGGGCCGGCTGAAGAGGCGGGGCACGCTGTCGCCTCCCGGTCCGGCTCCGGCGGCCGGGCGGCACGGCGTACGGGACATCAGCTCCAGGTAGATGCCACGAAATGCCGCGACGTTCTGCTCCACCGTGAACAGTTCGAGTGCGCGGGCGCGCGCGGCGGCGCCCAGCCGGGCGCGGCGCCCCGGATCGAGCAGCAGTGCCAGGCACGCGTCGGCCAGCGCGCGCGGGTTGCGCGGCGGCACGACCAGGCCCGTACCGCCGATGACCTCGCACACCGCTCCGGCGTCGGTGGAGACGGTGGCGCGGCCGCTGAGCATCGCCTCCACGAGAGAGCGCGGAAAGCCCTCCGCCACGCTGGAGAGGACCAGCACCGAACCGGCCGCGTAGACGTCCTGCGGGCGCGGCAGGCCGGGGCCGCCGACCTCCTCGAAGGAGACCGGGTTGTCACCGGCGCTCCGCTCGTCGGCGGCCTCGTCGGGGAAGAGCTGGGCGGCCAGCACCCGGCACTGGGCCAGGTAGGCGGCGTCCTCCGGGAGGGGGCCCGGGGCGCCGACGATGCGCAGGGTCGCGGCCGGTTCGGCCCGGTGCACGCGGGCGAAGGCGTGCAGCAGCGAGACGAGGTCCTTGGCGGGTTCGACGGTGCCGGTCCACACCAGCGTCGCGGAGTGGTCGGCCGGGGCGTCGGGGACGGCGGTGAAGCCGGCCGCGTCCATGCCCGGGTACACCGTGCGCAGCCGCTCCCGGCCCGCGCCGCAGCGTTCCTGCCAGCGCCGGGTACGGGCGCTGCCGGGGGTGACGAGCGCGGCCTCGGCGTACGTCTCGGCGGCCAGCGCGGTCTCGAAGGCACCCAGCAAGGCGCGTACGGGGGCGCTCGCCCCCACTCCGGAGCGCGCGAGGTAGCGCTCGCGCAGGCGCACGCCGTACTCGGTGAGCAGGAGGGGCGTACCGAAGAAGCGTTTGGCCAGCAGTCCGGGGAGGGCGACGGAGCCGCCGGCCGTGGCGTGGCAGAGGTCGACCGCGGCGAGCCCGTCACCGTCGCCCCCGGAGGGGGCCGCGGAGCCGCAGCCGGACCGGTCCGTGCCGTGCCGACCCCCGCTGTACCGGCCCCCGCTGTACCGGTCCCCGCCGTACCGCTCCGCGTCGTACCGTCCCGTGCCGAACCAGTCCAGCGAGAGCGGACGCAGGGCGCGCTCCAGCTCCTCGGTCACGGCCAGCAGGTCGCCCACGCGTGCGCCGTGCGCGGCGCAGAGGGCGCCGGGCGCGCGGCAGGCGCTCTCCAGGATGCGTACGGCCTGTTCGGAGCGGAGGAGTTCGGGCAGGCCGCCGTGGTCGCGGGCCACCTGTGCCAGGCCGTACAGACCGGCGGCGAAACGGTCCGCCTGACCCTCGCGGTCCGCGGCGCCGTCCGCTGCCGGCACCGGGACGGGAGCCCGGACACCGGGCGGTACCGCCGCGATGAACCCCGCCGCCAGATCGCCGAAGCACTCCGCGAACCGCCGCCGCGCACGCCGTCCGCGCGCCCCGGCGCGCCACCCGCCGGGCCGCCACCGCAGGGCGGCGGGCAGTTCTCCGTACAGCGGCGCGACCCGCGCCACCCGGGCGTGGCCCAGCGTGCCCGCACCGCTGCCCGCCCCGCGCGCCTCCGGTCCGGTGTCCGACGGCCCGGACTCGTCCGCCGTGCCGCCTTCAGGGCCACGGTCGACGCCGTCCTCAGGGCCCCGGTCGAGGGTGTAGACCTCGAACTCGTGGCCGGGGAGCCCGTGCACGAGCCGGTCGCGCCACGGACGCGTCTCACCGGACGCATCCGGGCAGCCACCCTCGGTGAGCAGTCCAATGCGCACGAGCGCACCCCCGTTCTTCCTGATCGGCGTCCACGACGGCGGTCGTTCCCCGGGGGGCCCGCCGCTACCTGCAGGAAGAAGCTACGCAGAGATTCCGGTGACACGACGGACGGTTGTCCGTCGCGCCACCGGAAGGGGTGAAGAGACGTAACTTTCCACCCCGGTGGGCGTTCTGGCGCGCTATGTGCCCGTCACGCCGCAGCACGCAGTGCGCGCCGCCCGGCCGACGCCTCCGGGTCGAGCACGGGCACCGCCGCCAGCAGGCCCTTCGTGTACGGATGCCGGGGACGCTCGTACACCTCCTCGGTGGTGCCCTCCTCCACGATCCGCCCGCCGCGCATCACCGCGACCCGGTCGCTGACCGCCCTGACGACCGCCAGGTCGTGCGCGATGAAGACCAGCGCGAGGCCCAGCTCCCGCCGGAGTTCGCCCAGGAGGTCGACGACCTGCGCCTGGGTGGTGACGTCCAGCGCCGATACGGGTTCGTCGCAGACCAGCAGCCGGGGGCCGGGGGCGAGCGCCCGCGCGATACCGACGCGCTGCCGCTGCCCGCCGCTGAACTCGTGCGGGTAGCGGTGGTACCACGCCGGGTCCAGGCCGACCCGCTCCAGCAGTTCGCACGCCCGGCGCACCACGCGCGCGTCGTCCCGGTCGCCGGCCGCCCGCAGCGGGTCGGCGACCGATTCGCCGATGCTGCGTCGCGGGTTGAGCGAGGAGACCGGGTCCTGGAACACCATCTGGAGTTCGCTGCGGAAAGGGCGGAGCTGCCGGTCGCCGAGGGTGCCGATGTCGCGCCCCCGGTAGCGCAGCGTCCCCGCGGTCGGGTCCAGCAGCCGCACGAGCATCCGCCCGAGCGTCGTCTTGCCGCTGCCCGACTCCCCCACGAGGCCGACGGTCTCCCCTTCCCGTACGGTCAGCGAGACCTCGTCGACCGCGGTCGTCCGGTGTCTGCGGCCGCCGAACTCCCGCCGCAGCCCGACGGCTTCGAGCAGTACGCCGTCACGGTCGCCGTCTCCGCCGCCACCACTGAAACCGTCTCTGCCGCCACCACTGACGCCGCCACTGACGCGGTCACCGTCGTCGTCGCGCGCGGCGCCCGTGCCGCGCAGGGCGCGCCCGTCCGGCTTCGCGTCCACCCGCGGCACCGCTGCCAGCAGTTCCTTCGTGTACGGAGCGCGCGGCGCGAGCAGTACCTCGCCGACCGGGCCGTGCTCCACCGCCCGGCCGCCGCGCATCACGAGCACCTCGTCCACGCTGCCCGCGACCACCCCCAGGTCGTGGGTGACCAGGAGCAGCCCCATGCCGGTCTCCGCCCGCAGGTCGTGCAGCAGGTCGAGGATCTGCGCCTGGACGGTGACGTCCAGCGCGGTGGTGGGCTCGTCGGCGATCAGGAGGCGCGGTTCGCAGGCGAGCGCCATCGCGAGCAACGCGCGCTGGCGCATGCCCCCGCTGAACTCGTGGGGCCGCGAGCGGGCGCGCCGGGGGGCGTCCGCGATCCCCACGCGCTCCAGCACCTCGACGGCGCGGGCGCGGGCGGCGCGCCGGGAGACGTCCGGCCGGTGCACCCGGTACACCTCGGCGATCTGGTCGCCGATCGCGTAGTACGGGTCGAGCGAGGACAGCGGGTCCTGGAACACCATGGCGGCCCGGCCGCCGCGCAGCCGCCGCAGCTCGCGCTCGTCCGCCGCCCGTACGTCCGTACCGGCGACCCGTACCGTGCCGCTCACCTGCGCTCCGGTCCCCCGGTGCAGGTCCAGCAGGGCCGCCGCGACGGTGGACTTGCCGGAACCGGACTCGCCGACGATGCCCAGGGCCCGGCCGGCGGCCAGCGAGAAGGAGAGGCGGTCCACGGCCCGCACGGCGGCGGCGCCTCCGCCGTCGCCGGGTCCGTCGCCACCGGCCGCGCCGGGGAAGGCGACCGACAGATCGCGGACGTCCACCAGAAGGTCCGGCTCCGGGAGGTCCGGCTCCGGCGGGCCCGGCGCCGCTCCGCTCGTGTCCTCGGAGGTCATGTCAGGGCCACCCTTCGGTCGGCGAGTGCGTAGAGGACGTCCGCCACGACGTTGGCGACGACGACGGCGGCGCCGGTGCCCAGCACGACGCCGACGACCACCGGCAGGTCGACGACGCGCACCGAATGGACCATGAGCTGACCGATGCCGGGCAGCCCGAAGAGTGTCTCGGTGAGCATCGCGCCGCCGAACATCGTCCCGAGGTCGAGCGCGGTGAGCGCGATGACCGGCGGCAGCGCGCCGCGCAGCGCGTGCCGCGTCACGACGGAACGTTCCCGCACCCCGTACGCGCGGAAGGTGCGGATGTGGTCCTCGGCCAGCGTCTCCAGCGTCGAGGAGCGGGTCAGCCGGGCGTACTTGGCGGATTCCAGCAGCGCCAGCGCCGTCCAGGGCAGCAGCAGGTTCCAGGCCCACTGCTCCGGGTCCTCGGACAGCGGGACGTAGGAGGGGAACGGCAGCCATTGCAGGTAGGCGCAGAACACCATCAGCAGCAGCAGTCCGGTGATGAAGACCGGAGTGGCGGTGCCGGCGAGCGTCAGGCCCGTCAGGACGCGTTCCGTCGTGCCGCCGCGGCGCAGCGCGGACAGCAGGCCGGTGCCGACGCCGAGCAGCAGCCACAGCACCATCGAGCCGAGGGCGAGCGACGCGGTGACCGGCAGCCGGTCGGCGAGCAGCTCCGTGACGGGCGAGCTGTTCTGGTACGAGAGGCCGAGGCACGGCGCGTCGCAGTGCAGTACGCCGGTGCCGGACGAGAACTCGCGGCCGGCCACCAGGCCCTGGAGGAAGTGCAGGTACTGCGTCAGGACCGGCGCGTTCAGCTCCAGCCGTTCGCGTACCTGCTGGATCTGGCCGGGGTTGCAGCGCGGCCCGCAGGCCAGTTTGGCGGGGTCGCCGGGCGCGACGTAGAAGAGCGCGTAGACGGCGACGGTCAGCAGGAAGAGGACCAGGAGCCCGCCGCCGAGCCGGCGCAGTGCGTAGCCGGTCATACGACGGCCTCCTTCTCGTGCTTCTCGCGCTTCTCGTGCTTCTCGCGCTCCTCGCGCTCCTCTTGCTTCTCGCGGGTGGCGCCCGCGGACCGGCCCGTACCGCCCTTGCGGCCCGCCCGGGTGCCGACCCGCAGCCGGGACCGTTCGCGCGGGTCCAGTGCCGTACGGACCGCGTCGCCCAGCACGGTGAACGCGAGCACGGTGACCAGCAGGAAGCCCGCCGGGAGCAGGACGTACACCGGGTCGGCCCGGAACCAGGTGGTCGCGGTCGACAGCATCTGTCCCCAGGACGCGGTGGGCGGCCGGACGCCGATGCCGAGGAACGACAGCGACGCCTCGGCCACGATGTTGCCGGGCACCAGGATCGCCGCGTACGTGATCACCGGTGCGGCGAGCGACGGCAGCAGTTCGCGCCGCGCCACGCGCAGCGGCCCCGCGCCGCCGAGCCGGGCCGCCGCGACATGGTCCAGCTTCCTCAGGGCCAGCGTCCGCGCGCGCACGATCCGCGACGTGCCGAACCAGCCGAGCAGGCCGAGGACCAGCACCAGCAGCAGCGGGCGGGGGAAGTCGGCGGGCACGATCGCGGTCATCGAGATCGCGATGACGAGCATGGGCAGCGCGGTCAGCACCTCGGTGAACCGGGAGAGCACTTGGTCCGCGAGGCGGTTGCCGAGCCCGGCCACGAGGCCGACCACCACACCGATGAAGACCTGTACGGCCGTGGCGCCGAGCGCGATGAGCAGGGAGACCCGGGCCCCGTACAGCAGCCGGGCGAACATGTCCCGGCCGGTGCCGGGTTCGACGCCCAGCCAGTGGTCGGCGCTGATCCCGCCGTACGGGCCGAGCGGTACGCCGCCGCGCGCGGAGTCGATCAGGTCGTCGTGGTACGTGGTCGGGTCCTGGCCCTCCAGCGCCGCCAGCAGCGGTGCGCCGAGGGCGAGCAGGACGAGAACGAGCAGGACGGCCGCGGAGGCCACGGCGGCGGGCCGCTGCCGCAGCCGTCGCCATACGGTGTGCTTCTGAGGGGGTGTCACCGCGGTCTCCGGAGGCGCGACCCCCGGCTGACGCGGCGTCACGTCGGTCGTCGTCACTTGACCGCCACCTGGGAGATGTCCAGCACGCCGTCCCAGTCACTGATGACGACGTTCTTGACGTCCTTGCCGTACAGGCGCTTGTAGACGGGGTGGAAGAGCGGTACGGACAGGGCCCGCTCGCCGATCTTCTTGTCCAGCGCGCCCCACCGTTCCGCCGCCGCCTTCAGGTCGGTCAGCTTGTTGATCTCGTCGATCTCGTGGTTGACCGCCGGGTCGTCGAGCTGCGCGTGGTTGAAGTTGGAGGCGTCCCGGACGATCTGCCGGCCGTCGAAGATCGGCGCGAGGAACGGGCCGCCGGACGGCCAGTCCGCTCCCCAGCCGCCGATGAACAGGCCCGGCGCGTCGTCGACGCTGTGCACCTTCTCCTTGTAGTCGTTGTTCTCCAGGCCCTGGAGCCTGACGGTTATCCCGGCCTTCTTCAGGGCTTCCTGCACGGCCGTGGCGATGTCCGGGCTGGTCTCGAAGTTCTTGGCGGTGGAATGCGTGAGGGTGAGGGTCAGCCCGTTCTCGTGACCGGCTTCCTTCAGCAGTTCCTTCGCCTTGGCCGGATTTCCGGTACGGCCCGCCGGGAAGTGGTCGTAAGGGGTGTGACCGAAGGACCTTCCGTTCGGCAGGAAGGTGGTGGCCGGTTCGGCGAGCGCGGAGCCGCCGGCGGCGTTCACGACGCTCTGCCGGTTGACGGCGTAGGCGACGGCCTGGCGCACCTTCGGATTGTCGAAGGGCTTCACCTTCGGGTTGAAGGCGAGGTAGTTGGTGTAACCGAAGTGGCCGGTGCCGACCCGCTTCCCGAGTTCCCGGTCGCCGCTGATCCGCGCGAGTTCGGCCGGTCCGAGGTTGGTGTCGGTGGTCACCGCGGCGGCGTCCGGACCGGCGCCGGTGGCCAGCCGCTGGTTGATGACCGCGGAATCCAGGCCGGATTTCACATCGATGGTGTCGGGATAGGCATGCCGTTCGGAGTCGGTCTTCTCGGACCAGTGCGGATTGCGCTCCAGGACGAGATGTTCACCGTCCCCGGTGTTCTTGACGACCTTGTACGGGCCCGAGGAGATCGGGTGCTCCTCGTATTTCGTGCCGGTGTCCCTGGCCTTCGGCACCGGCGCGAACTGCGTCTGGGTGGCGAGCAGCGGGAATTCGCCCTCGGGCTTCTTCAGGTGGAAGACGATGGTCTTCGCGTCCGGCGTCTCGATGGACTTGAGCCCGTCCTCGCTCTTGTCCTTGTACGGCCCTTGGTAGCTTTCACCGCCCACCAGCCAGTCCCGCAGATACGGTGCGCCGCCGGAGAGTTCGGCGGCGAAGGAACGCTCGATGCCGTATTTGACGTCGGCGCTGGTGATCGGCGAGCCGTCCTCGAACTTCAGCCCGTCCTTGAGGGTGTACGTCCACACCGTGGCGTTCTCGCTGGGCCGTCCGGTGTCGGTGGCGAGGTCCGGTACGGCTTTCGCGCCGGCCGCGCCGTTCTCCCGGTTGCGGGTGGTCAGCGTACGGAAGACCAGGGTCGGTACCTTGCCGCCGCCGGAGGTGTAGAGGCGCGCCGGGTCGAAGTTGGTCTGGGGTGCGGAGTTCAGGACGGTGAGCGTGCCCCCCTTGGCGGGCGCGGCGCCCGCGCCGTCACCTGCCGCGCTGTCCTTGGGGCCGCAGGCGGTGGCCCCGGCGGCCAGCGCGACGGCCACCGCGACGGTGACCGTGCGTCTGGCGGGGACGGAGTGACGGGGGCGGGACGGCTCGGCCATGTCGGTGGGTGCCTTTCGCAGCGGGACGTACCCGCGGAAGGCGGCGGCAGCAGGAGCGCGGTGAGGCGCGGGGCCGCCCCTGCGGACACGTTCGGGTGAGATACGTGGATACGCGGGGGACGCCCCGGCCCGGGGTCGTACGGCGCCGCGTCTCACGGCCCCGGGGTACGCGGGCCGTCGCGGCGCGCTTCCGCGCGGCCGGGGACGGGCCTCAGCGACACTCGATGTCGGCCACGGACTGCACGGACACGCCGATCAGCGCCAGCTCGAAAGCGGCGGGTGCGAAGGCGGTGGCAGGGCGCGGCATGGGAGGAAGATTTCCCGAATGTCCGTCCGATGGCAAAAGTGTCCCGCGATGAGAGACGAATCATCCCGCATGCCGGACCATCTCGCGTCCGCGCCCTTCGGGGAATCCGGCGCCGGCACCCTCCGAGCGCCCTGCGGTCAGCACCGTCGAGTCGCTCGGGGCAGGGTCAGGGGGACCGCTGTACCGCTGTCAGCGCCCTTCGGGAAACGGCCAGGCGTTGGGACGGCAGGTCGCGCCGTCCGTCGTCAGGAACTTCGTCTGCTGCATCATCACCGGCGCCAGGGCGCCCTGCCGCGTGCAGCTCTCGTGGTTGCGTCCGAGCCGGTGGCCCACCTCGTGGTTGATGAGCATCTGCCGGTACGCGTGCAGTTGGTCCGGCCCGTAGGTCTGGGCGCCCTGCGCCCACCGGTACGCGTTGATCATGACCCGCTCGGTCGCCGCCGAGTCGCACGACACGTTGTCCTCGGTCGTGTCGAGCCCGGACTTGGCACACCACGCGGCGGTGGTCCCGGGGCTCGCCAGCGTGATGACGAAGTCGGCCTCGCCGGAGCCCACCCGCTCGAAGGTGCGCCGCCCGCCGTGCGCCCAGCTCCGGTCGTCGTTGAGGGTCTTGTGCACCGCGTCGGCGAACAGTTCGCCGTCCAGGCCCATGCCCTCCTCCACGTCGACGCGGTAGCGCCACACCTTGCCGCGGCCCGGCGCCTCGGCGTCCCCGCCGGCCGGCTTGAACTGCCCGGAGGCCGCCAGCTTCGTGTCCAGCGGGTAGGCCTTCGCCATCTTGTCGTCGTACGTGACGGGGGCCGCCTGCTGCGTCGGGCGCGCGTTCGAGCGCGAGGCGGCGTCGGAGCCGGCCGTCCGGCCCTTCCCGCTGAGCGCCCGCGCCTTGCCGTCGTCCTGCCGCTGGTCCGTGACCTGCCCGGCCACCACGACCGCGAGCACGGTCGTCACGGCCGCCGCGGCCACACCGGTGAAGGTACGACCCTTGGTGATCTTCTTGCGGGAGCTGAACTGGGGCCCCTGGGCGCCGAGTTCACCGGCGTCCGGAGTGATGTCCGGCGCGTCGGCCGGGCCGTCGCCCTCCCTCGGGAAGACCACCGACCGGCCGGTGTCACGCCCCGGCCCGGCCCGTCCGGGCCGTCCGCCGCTCTCCGGGGACCCGGCCGCGAACACGTCGTCGTCCGCGTCCCCGGGACCGCCGACGCGCTCCTTTTCGGGTACGGGCTGCGCCGCGAAGGCGTCGATGTACTCCTGCCGGGGCGCCGGCACCCGGTTCTGCGGGACGAACGGCGATCCGACCGATCCCGTACCGGTGGAGGTCGGACCGAGGACGGGTCCGGCCTCCGCGTCAGGGGCGGGGGCAGCGGCAGGAGTGGAGGCAGCGGCAGTGCCGCCGGCGCCGGGCGCGGGCCTGCTCGCGCCTTCGCCGCCGTCCTCGAACGGGGCGAATCCGTGCGCCGGGGTGGCCGGCGCGGACTGCGGGCGGCCGTCGCGCGGGCGCGGTACCCGGGGTGCGCCCTGCGCGGGTGTGCCGTGCGCCGGCGTGCCGGGGGAAGTGTCGCGCGCGGGTGTGCCGGGGGAGGTGTCGCGCGCGGGCGCGTTCTGCGGCGCCGCGGGGCGCACGGTCGGGTGCCGGTACGGCTCGGGGCGCGTGGACGGATGCTGCGGCGTGCGTTGCGCGGGTGTCTGCCACGGTGCGCCCTGCGCCGGTCCGTGCTCGGGCGTACGGCGCCCGGTCGCGTAACGGATCGCGCCCTGCGCGGGCTCGTCCCCCGGCGTGCGCTGCTGCTCGGCGCCGCCCGCCCGGGCGGCCTCGCCGCCCCCTCCGCCGTCCGGCCCCGGCTCCGCGCGGCGGCGCCTGCGGCCCGTACCCGGCCCGGGAACGGGTCCGGCGCCACCTGCCGCGCCGAGCCCGTCCGCCTCGCCCACCTCACCTATTCCGGAGGTGTCACCGGCGGTTGCGGCCGGGCTCCGGCGGCTGTGACGTCCCACTCGGCCTGTCAGCTCCTACTCACGTCCAGGACGCGCCACCGGCGGCGGACTCTCCCGCACCGGCGCTCCCGCCCGCACCGGCCGCGTCCCGCGCGGCCGCGTCGTCCAACAGCTCGCGGAAGGCCCGCGCCACCGTTTCCGGATCCTCCATCATCGCCACGTGCCCCGCCTCCGGGAGCGTCAGCAGCCGGGAGGCGCGGAAAGCGGCGGCCGCCCGGCGTGCCATACGGAAGGAGACCAGGCGGTCGCGCCCACCGTAGACGAGAAGCGTGGGTGCGAGCACCCGCTGCGCCTGCCGCCACAGATTGTGCTGCCCGCCGAGCGTGTACGCATTGACGATGCCCCGTGCCGAGCGCGTCATCACCTCCCAGAAGTAAGGGAGTTCGAGGCGCCGTGCGTATTCCTCCGCCGCGGCGGTGAAGCCGTCCGGGGTGACCAGGGCGGGATCGCCGTAACACAGCGCCAGCACCTCACGGGTGCGCCGCTCCGGCGTCCAGTCCCGCGTCAGCCTGCTGAAGAGCCGGGTCACGCCGGGCACGGCGAGCAGTCCGGTCGGCACCGCGGACAGCTGCGGGCGCAGCTCCGGCAGGGCGGGCGAGATCAGCGTCAGCGTCCGCACCAGGTCCGGGCGGACCGCGGCCACGCGCGTCACCGCCGCGCCGCCCATGGAGTTCCCGAACAGGTGCACCGGTCCGCGGCCACTGGCGTCCAGATGACGGATGACCGCCCGCGCCTGTGCGGAGACGGAGTAGTCACCGTCGTCCGGCGGCGGGGAGTCACCGAATCCGGGGAGGTCCAGCGCCTCGCCGTCGACCTGGCCGGCGAGCAGCGGCATCAGCGCGGACCAGTTCTGGGAGGAACCGCCGAGGCCGTGGACGTACAGCGCGGGCGGCAGCCCGGCCCGCTCGCCCGGCACGCCCCGCACGCTCATCGTCAGGCCCGGCAGGCTCACGGACCGCACCGTCTCCCCCGGACCGACGCGCGAGGGACGGCCCGCCGGGGGCACCGGGAGAACGGCGCGGGTGTCCGGCGACACGTCCGGCGATCCGGTCGACTCCGTCGAAGACATGGGGTCGATGTTACGAGACGATCACGCCGCCGATCGTGTGTTCGCGCTCACACACCGCATCGCATTTCGGAACCCGCTCTCTTAGGCTCGGGCAGGAAGGGCACCCGTGTGACGAGCGCTCGCGTGCGGACGCTCGCCCTGGCCTCCGGAGGACGTGAGAGAAAGGGAGCCACCATGCCCGTCGACCCGACCGACCCGGACACCTTCGAGGACGAGGCCGGCGCCTCGGAAATCGACGTCGAAGCGCCCGAGGCCGACGCCGCGGAGCAGCAGGCGGACCTCTCGCCGCACCGCGACGATCCGCTGACCGGCGCCGATCCCGACTCCGCCGACGAGGCGGACCGTGCCGAGCAGGCCCGCGTCGTGGATCTCGACGAAGACGATTACCGATGACCTGGGGCCATATGTCGGCTTCCCACAGTCTTCGGCGGCAGATTTTCTCGCCCGTGACCACGCACAGCCGGGTTACCCAAAAGTACGATGGCGGACGCGGCGCACCGCTGTGCGTGCGCCGCGGACGGAACGACACCTGGGAGGCAGCGTGAGCGCCATCGAGCAGACCGAGGCGGCACGCCCGCGGGGCACGCGCCTGCCACGCCGAGCCCGGCGCAACCAGCTCCTGGGCGCGGCCCAGGAGGTCTTCGTGGCGCAGGGCTACCACGCGGCCGCGATGGACGACATCGCCGAGCGCGCCGGCGTCAGCAAGCCCGTGCTCTACCAGCACTTCCCGGGCAAGCTCGACCTCTACCTGGCCCTGCTGGACCAGCACTGCGAGGCGCTGCTGCAGTCGGTGCGCACCGCGCTCGCCTCGACGACCGACAACAAGCAGCGCGTAGCCGCGACGATGGACGCCTACTTCGCGTACGTCGAGGACCCGGGCGGCGCCTTCCGGCTGGTCTTCGAGTCCGACCTGACCAACGAGCCCGCCGTGCGCGAGCGGGTGGACAAGGTCTCCCTGGAGTGCGCCGAGGCGATCAGCGAGGTCATCGCCGAGGACACCGGTCTGTCCAAGGACGAGTCGATGCTGCTGGCCGTCGGGCTGGGCGGTGTCTCGCAGGTCGTGGCGCGCTACTGGCTCTCCTCCGAGAGCACCGTGCCGCGCGAGACGGCCGTGCAGCTGCTGACCTCGCTGGCCTGGAAGGGCATCGCGGGCTTCCCGCTGCACGGCTCCGAGGGGCAGTGAGGCGGACCGCCGCCGCGCTGTGAGCCGTACCACCGGACGCCGGGCCGTATCGCGGGTCCGGGTGGCGGGTCCGCCCTGCCACGTCCCGCACTCCCGTCCGCCCACGCCCCTCCCCTGTTCGCTGCGGGCGTGCTCCGCGGCGCCCTGTCCGTCCGCTCACCGGGCTAATGTGTGCTGCGTACGGCGCGGATTGCCGCGCACCTGCCCCGTGGCCCAGCCGGGGGGCACCGAGACCGTCGGAGGGACAAAGCCGTGGAGGTCAAGATCGGCGTGCAGCACGCGCCCCGCGAGATCGTTCTGGAGAGCGGGCAGACCGCCGAGGACGTCGAGCGAGCGGTGGCGGACGCACTGGGCGGCAAGTCGCAGCTGCTGAGCCTGGTGGACGATCACGGCCGCAAGGTCCTGGTCCCGGCGGACCGGCTGGCCTATGTGGAGATCGGCGAGCAGACCGTCCGCAAGGTCGGCTTCGGCGCGCTGTAGCCGGCCGCGGGCCCCTGGACGGGCCCGCGCGCACCCGTCACGAGCGGCGGCCCGGAGAGATCGTTCTCCGGGCCGCCGCTTCGCTGTCCGGACCGCCCGGGACTCCGTGCGCCGACGAGGGTTGCGGCGCATTCCCCCTGGGTACGACGGCCTACGACCGATTTGTGTCGTCCAGCCGGTCGTAACCGCGGGAGGGATAAACCATGGTCTGGGAAGCTCTCGGCTCCGTGATCGTCGGACTCGCCATCGCACTGGCCGCCACGCGCCGGCTGCCGGGCCGGTTCCCCGCCCGCACCCTGACGCTGGCGACAGGCCCCGCCGCGGCCCTCCTCGGCGCTTTTCTCGCCCACTCCATCCTGGGCCCCGGCCATTTCTTCCAGACCCTGCTGGCCGCCGCCTGCCTGGGCGCGGCCATGCTCTCCCTGCTGATCCGGCCCGCACACCGGCTGTCGCCCCTGCGCTCGGGGGTGTGACCCAGGGCGGGCGCGGGCCCGCCCGGCCGGGCGCGGGGGCGGCGGAGCCGCGGCTCCCTGATTTTCTGCGGATGCGAACGCCGGAGGGGCTGGACGTGGGTCCAGCCCCTCCGGCGTCGGTACGACGGGGTGCCGTGCCCGGGGCCGCCCGCCGCCGACGGGCCGCGCACCGGTCAGCGGGGCGGCACCGGGCTCACCCGCCCGCTCCGTGCCGCTCCCGTCCGCTACGCGGCCAGGCCCAGCGCGGCCATCCGCTTCGTGTGCGCCTCGGTGATCCGCGAGAACATCCGGCCGACCTCCGCGAGGTCGAACCCGTCGGCCACGCCGCCCACCAGCATCGTCGACAGCGAGTCCCGGTCGGCCACGACCCGCTGCGCCTGGGACAGCGCCTCGCCCATCAGCCGCCGGGCCCACAGCGCGAGCCGCCCGCCGACGCGCGGGTCGGCGTCGATCGCGGCCCGTACCTTCTCGACGGCGAACGTCGCGTGCCCGGTGTCGTCGAGGACGCCGAGGACCAGGTCCCGGGTGTCGGAGTCGAGCCGGGCCGCCACCTCGCGGTAGAAGTCACTGGCGATCGAGTCGCCGACGTACGCCTTGACCAGGCCCTCCAGCCAGTCCGACGGGGCGGTCTGCCGGTGGAACTCGTCCAGCGCCGCCGCGAACGGCTCCATCGCCTCGTTCGGCTCCGCCTCGATGTGCGCGAGGCGGTCCCGCAGCCGCTCGAAGTGATGGAATTCGGCCGACGCCATCTTGGCCAGCTCCGCCTTGTCGTCCATCGTCGGCGCCAGCTTCGCGTCCTCCGCGAGCCGCTCGAAGGCGGACAGCTCGCCGTAGGCGAGGGCGCCCAGCAGGTCGATCACCGCGGCCCGGTACTGCGGCTCCGCGGAGGCCGCGGCCCAGTCCTGGGCGGCGATCCCGGTGTGTTCTCGGTCATCTTCGGCGGTGTGCGCAGCGTTGTCAGGCGTCTCCATGAAGCGCACAATAGCCCGCTGCGCAACCGGGGGAAGTGGCTGGTCAGCCACTCCCGTCCCACCCGACCGAACGATTGCCCGGACACACGTGTGGCTATCCGGGGTATGGTGGTAATGCGCCCGCCGAGTATCGGCGGGTTGTTCCACGCATGCGGATGCCCGGTCGGTGGCCCGATCGGCTCCAACCCGACCGCCCTCTTTCGCGGCG
Source organism: Streptomyces paromomycinus (assembly GCF_003865155.1). Taxonomy (NCBI): domain Bacteria; kingdom Bacillati; phylum Actinomycetota; class Actinomycetes; order Kitasatosporales; family Streptomycetaceae; genus Streptomyces; species Streptomyces paromomycinus. The sequence goes on from NZ_BHZD01000001.1 coordinate 3,553,624, forward strand.
CGTACGAGACGTACGCACAGCGGGAGGGACACCGCTCGCGGTTCGAGTGCTTGAGCGAAGGCAGTGGTCCCGCGCCATCCGGCCGACCCAAGGCCGGTCCCGTACGACAGTGTGCGAGGGCGCGGTACGACCCCCTTGGCCGCCTCGTGCCGCGTCTCACAGAAGAGGCAAGATTCTGTCTACGTTCCGAGACCTCGGGATTCTCCCCGAGACCGCCGAGGCCCTTGAAGCCGTCGGCATCACGTCCCCCTTCCCCATCCAGGAGATGACGCTCCCGGTGGCCCTCGCGGGCTCCGACGTCATCGGCCAGGCCAAGACCGGCACCGGCAAGACCCTGGGATTCGGCCTCCCGCTGCTGGAGCGCGTCACCGTCCCCGCGGACGTCGAGGCGGGCCGGGCCAAGCCCGAGCAGCTGACCGAGGCCCCGCAGGCCCTCGTGGTGGTCCCCACCCGCGAGCTGTGCCAGCAGGTCACCAACGACCTCCTGACCGCCGGCAAGGTCCGTAACGTACGGGTGCTGTCGATCTACGGCGGCCGGGCGTACGAGCCGCAGGTCGAGGCCCTGAAGAAGGGCGTCGACGTGGTCGTCGGCACCCCGGGCCGGCTGCTGGACCTGGCGGGCCAGAAGAAGCTGAACCTCTCGCACGTCAAGGCGCTCGTCCTGGACGAGGCCGACGAGATGCTGGACCTCGGCTTCCTGCCGGACGTCGAGCGCATCATCAACATGCTGCCGGTCCGCCGCCAGACCATGCTGTTCTCCGCGACCATGCCGGGCGCGGTCATCGGCCTGGCCCGCCGCTACATGTCGCAGCCCACGCACATCCGCGCCGCCGCGCCGGACGACGAGGGCCAGACCGTCGCCAACATCAAGCAGCACGTCTTCCGCGCGCACTCGATGGACAAGCCGGAGATGGTCTCCCGCATCCTGCAGTCGAACGGCCGCGGCCTCGCGATGATCTTCTGCCGTACGAAGCGGACCGCCGCCGACATCGCCGACCAGCTGGCGCGCCGCGGCTTCGCCTCCGGCGCGGTCCACGGCGACCTCGGCCAGGGCGCGCGCGAGCAGGCGCTGCGCGCGTTCCGCAACGGCAAGGTCGACGTGCTGGTCTGCACCGACGTCGCCGCCCGCGGCATCGACGTCGAGGGCGTGACGCATGTCGTCAACTACCAGTCCCCCGAGGACGAGAAGACCTACCTGCACCGGATCGGCCGGACCGGCCGCGCGGGCGCCAAGGGCACCGCGGTCACGCTGGTCGACTGGGACGACATCCCGCGCTGGAAGCTGATCAACAAGGCGCTGGACCTGCCGTTCGACGAGCCGGAGGAGACGTACTCCACCTCCCCGCACCTCTACGAGCTGCTGGAGATCCCCGAGGGCACGACCGGTGTGCTGCCGCGCGCGTCCCGTACGCGGGCCGGGCTGGCCGCCGAAGAGGTCGAGGACCTGGGCGAGACCGGCGGCCGCGGCCGTGGTCCGCGCCGGGGCGCGCCCGCCGTCGAGGAGGAGCGCCCGAGCCGCAGCCGTACGCCGCGCCAGCGCCGGCGCACGCGGGGCGGCGCGCTGGTGGACGGGGCGGACGCTCCCGCGACGTCCGGTGCGCCCGAGGGTGGCGCCGCCGCCACGGACGGGCCGCGCCAGCCGCGTCGCCGTCGCCGTACGCGCGGTGGCTCCGGCAACGCGCCGGCCGCCGTGACGCCGGCCCGTGACCAGGCGGCACCGGCCGCCGAGACCATCGCGTCCGAGGCCGCGCAGGGCGGCGACGCCACCGCGGCGCCGTCGAAGCCGCGCCGCCGCCGTACGCGGGGCGGCGCGAACTCCGCCGCCAAGGCCGAGACGGCCCGGACGGCGTCGGCCACCGCCGTGGACACGGCCGAGGGCCCCACCGGGACCGTCAAGGTCCCGGCGCAGGCCACCACCGAAGCCCCGGTCGTCGCGGAGACGCCGGCCGTCACCGAGCCGGTCGCGGACGAGGCACCCGCCAAGCCGCGCCGCCGCACGCGCAGCGCCAAGCCCGCGGCGGAAGCCGTCGTGGAGACGGTGGAGAGCGCGGAGCCGGTCGCCGTCGCCGAGACGACCGTCGTGGCCGAGCCGGTCGCGGACGAAGCTCCCGCCAAGCCGCGCCGCACCCGCAAGACCGCCGCCGCCAAGAAGGCCGAAGCCGCCGTGGAGACGGCCGAGGCCGCCGAGCCGGTCGCGGACGAGGCCCCGGCCAAGCCGCGCCGTACGCGCAAGACCGCCGCCGCCAAGAAGGCCGAGGCCGCGGTGGAGACGGCGGAGGGTGCCGAGGTCGTCGCGGACGAGGCGGCCGCCAAGCCGCGCCGTACGCGCAAGACCGCCGCCAAGAAGACCGAGGCGGAGGCCGCGGTCGACACGGCCGAAGGCACCGGGGTCGCAGCCGACGAGGCCCCGGCCAAGCCGCGCCGTACGCGGAAGACGGCGGCCGCCAAGGCTGCCGAGGAGGCTGCGGAGAGCGCGGAGCCGGTCGCGGACGAGGCGCCCGCCAAGCCGCGCCGCACCCGCAAGACCGCCGCCGCCAAGAAGGCCGAGGCAGCGGTCGATACGGCCGAAGGCGCCGAGGCCGCGGTCGCGGCCGACGAGGCTCCGGCCAAACCGCGTCGTACGCGCAAGACCGCCGCCGCCAAGAAGGCGGAGGCCACGGTGGAGACGGCGGAGGGTGCCGAGGTCGTCGCGGACGAGGCGGCCGCCAAGCCGCGCCGTACGCGCAAGACGGCGGCCAAGAAGGCCACGGCGGAGGCCCCGGCGGCCGACGCCGCTACGGCTGCGGAGGACGACGCGCCCGCCAAGCCGCGCCGCACCCGCAAGACGGCGGCCAAGAAGGCCACGGCGGAGGCCCCGGCCGAGGGCTGATCCCGACCGTACGACGGCCCGGTTCCCGCGCAGGCGGGGCCGGGCCGTCGGCGTGTGCGGGACCGGGCCGACGGCGCAGGCGGGACCGGGCCGACGGCGTGTGCGGGGCCGGGCCGACGGCGAATGCAGGGCCGGATCGTCAGCGTGTGCGGGGCCGGATCATCGGCACAGGCGGGGCCGGACCGACGGCGTGTGCGGGGCCGGACCGTCGGCGTGTGCGGGGCCGGGCCGTCGGCGTGTGCGGGGCCGGATCATCGGCACAGGCGGGGCCGGACCGCCGGCGTGTGCGGGACCGAGCCGACGGCGAATGCGCGGCCGGGCCGTCGGCATGTGCGGGACCGGACCGTCAGCGAATCCGCGGCCCGGCCGTCGGCGCAAGCGCGCCCGGTCCGTCGGCGGATCCGGTGCCGGATCGTCGGCATGCGCGCGGCCGGTTCGTCGGCGGATGCGCCCGCGCGCGGCGGCTTCCCGGGCCCCGGATAGCCTCGTCCCATGAGCAGGCCGCCCACCCTCACCTTGCCCTCGTGCGCCCGCGCGCGCCGACTCGTCACCGCGCGCGGCGAGTTCGCCGTCCACGACGCCCGGCCCGACGGGACGCCCGCCGGGACCGCGCTGCTCGTGCCGGGGTTCACCGGCAGCAAGGAGGACTTCATCGCCCTCCTGGCACCACTGGCCGCCGCAGGGTTCCGGGTGGTGGCCGTGGACGGCCGCGGCCAGCACGAGTCACCCGGCCCGCGTGACGAAACCGCTTACGAGCAGGGCGAGTTGGCGCAGGACGTGGCCGCCCAGGCGCGCGCCCTGGGCGACGGCCCGGTGCACCTCCTCGGGCACTCCCTCGGCGGCCTCCTCACCCGGGCCGCCGTCCTGCGCGACCCCGCGCCCTTCCGTTCCCTGACCGTCATGAGTTCGGGCCCGGCCGCCATCGCCGCGTCCCAGCAGAACCGCGTACGGATGCTCATCGACGCCCTCGGGACGCTGGACATGCAGGCGGTGTGGCTGGCCATGCGCGAGCTGGACCCGCCGGAGGCCGAGGACGCGGCCACCCCGCCGGAGATCGGCGCCTTCCTCCACCAGCGCTGGATGAACACCGTCCCTCAGCAGTTGGTTGCCACCGGGCGGCAGATGGTGTCGGAACCGGACCGGGTGGCGGAGCTGGCCGCCGTACCGCTGCCCAAGCACGTCGTGTCGGGCACCGTCGACTACGCGTGGCCGGTGCCGGAGATGGACGCGATGGCCGAACGGCTGGGAGCCCGGCGCACGGTCGTCGAGGGCGCGGAGCACTCCCCCAACGCGGAACGGCCGGCCGAGACGGCGGCGGCACTCGCGGAGTTCTGGCACAGCACCGACTGAGCGGGGCGCACACCCCGGCGCGCGTCGTGTCCGTACCTCCGCGAAGCCATCGACGCGCCCGTACGTACGGCTTCCCGCCACCCCGCGCATCGGGCGCCGGAGCCAGCGCCCGCCCGGCCACCCGGCCCCCGCCCCCCCGGCCGCTAACCCTGCGCCTGTACGTGCTCCCAGAAGCCGTCCCGCAGCACCCGCCGCAGGTCCGCGTGCCCGCGCAGCGAGTGGTGCAGCAGCGCCTCGGCGGCCGTCAGCAGCTCTTGGTCGACCGCGCCCGGCAGGTACGGGTGGCCGGGCAGCAACTCGGTGACCCAGGGGACGCCGCGTTCGCCCAGCCATCGCGCGGCGACCCGCGCGCCGACGAAGCGCACCTCGTCGCGCGTGGGCGCGGTGCCGCCGTTGCCGGTGCCGTCGGCCGCCGCGTCACCGTGCTCGTGCGGGACGACGGTCCGCCGGGTCACGTACGGCTTGCAGAACTCCAGGTCGAAGGTGCGCTGGCTGTCGACCTCCCACAGCAGCGGCTCGGCCTGGTTGCGCCCGCCGACGGCCTCGATGCCCCACAGGTGGACCCGGGCTCCGTAGCCCTGCGCGGCCTCCACCGCGGAGACCAGGTCCTCGTCGCCGCCGATCAGGACCGCGTCGCTGATCGCGCGGTGCCGGGCCAGCGACTCCAGGTCGGAGCGGATCAGCGAGTCGACGCCCTTCTGCTGGTTGTTGGCGTTCAGGTTGCCGAGCCGCACCTTGACGTCCGGGAGCTCGGCGACGCGCTGCTGCTCCATGGTGTGGATGCGGCGCCGGGCGCCGTCGTACCAGTACACGCGCAGCAGCCGGCTGTCCGGGAAGATCGTGCGGGCCTTGTCGATGAAGGCCTCGATGAGACCCTCGGCGTCCAGCTCGAAGGCCCGGCGGTCCTCGGTGCCGGCGACCAGCCGCCCGGCGGCCGCGTACACATAGCCCGCGTCGACGAAGGCCGCGTGGGTGGACGGAGTGGTGGCGACCTCGGCGAGCACCCGCGTGAGCAGCTCGTTGGTGCGCTCGATCCCCGCGAGCACCGCGGTGAGGTCGGGTGAGGGGCCGGTGGGCCGGGCGTCGTCGTTCATACGGGCCCATTGTCCGGCCGGTCACTCAGCGCGCACAACCGCTCTCCCTACCCATCAGTACTTAGACGGCCGAAAATTTTCTTTAGCGTAGGGAATGATTGCAGGCAGCATGTCGTTATACCCACTGGGAACGCAGGGCACCGTCGCCCCGCGAGTACCCCGTACAACAGCAAAGTTCTCCGCAGGAGGATCAGACGAAGGGAGAAGCCTTATGCGCTTCGAGATCATGCGCCTGGACGATGTCGACGGCACCGCCGTGGACAGCACCGTCGTGGACGCCGCCTCCGTCAACCGGATCGTGCAGCAGGCCGCCGCAGTCGGCCAGCGCATCTACATCCGCCCAGCCGATACTGCCGCCCGATGACGCACGAACAGCGTCACTCATGAGCGCGTGACGCGCCCATGTCCGGCGCACGGAGCGCCCCGCACGAAACCTTTCGCGCGGGGCGCTTCGCGCGTCCGGGCCCGGCCGGGCGCGCCGGGCGCCCGGGACCGCCGACGGCCCACCGGCCCAGCCGCCCGAACGCCCGGCCGCCCGACCGCACGACCGCACGACCGCCCGGCCGCAACCGCTCAGCCGCCGCGTACGACCTGCATGACGCCGTTGATGATCTGCTGCACTGCGAGCGCGGAGAGCATCATGCCGGCCAGCCGGGTCACCAGCACCACCCCGCCGTCCTTGATCACCCGGATGATGACCAGCGAGAAGCGCATCACGAGGTAGAGCACCACATGGATGGCGGCGATCGCCGCCCACACCGACAGCTCGCCGCTGATCCCGTCCGCGTGCTGCACCGCGAGGATCACCGAGACGATGGCGCCCGGCCCCGCCAGCAGCGGCATGCCCAGGGGCACCAGCGCCACGTTGACGTCCTTGGTCTGGGTGGGCTGCTCCGACTTGCCGGTCAGCAGGCTGAGCGCGACGAGCAGGAGCAGCAGCCCGCCCGCGATCATCAGGGCGGGCGGGGTGATGTGCAGCCGGCCGAGGATCTGCTCGCCGAAGAGACCGAAGACGGCGATGACGCAGAACGCGACAGTGGCCGCCTGCCAGGCCATCTTCCGCTGCACCTTGGCGGGGCGGCCGGAGCTGAGGGCCAGGAAGATCGGGATGATCCCGGGCGGGTCCATGATCACGAACAGGGTGACGAAGAGCGTACTGAAGACAGCGAAGTCGAACACAGTGATGGCCTTGCGAGAGGTGGTACGGGAGAGCGGTGTGACGAGAGAGCGGTGTGACGAGAGGGGAGAACGAAAGGGTGGTGAGAGGGAGAGCGCGCAGGCTCACGCGCGCGGGCGCGTGAGCGGGCGGGAGAAGCCCGGACAGGGCGCGGCGGTACGAAGACCCGCCGCGCCGGAGCACGAACGTGCCCGTCCGGCCGGGACGGGAACCTGCCCGCCGGCCGGAGCGCGGTACGGTCAGCCGCCCGCGCCGGGAACGGGGAAGGCGCCGAAGGCCCGGCGCACGATCTCGCCGTATATCTCGGGGTCGGTGGTGTACTCACCGAGCGCGACGGTCTTGCGGCTGCCGTGGTAGTCGCTGGAGCCGGTGGTCAGCAGGCCGAGGTCGGCGGCGAGTCCGCGCAGCCGGGTCCGCGCGGCGTCGTCGTGGTCCGTGTGGTCCACCTCGACGCCGTCCAGCCCCGCCGCCGCCAGCTCGGCGATGACGTGCTCGGGCACGGTCCGCCCGCGCTTGACCGCCATCGGGTGGGCGAAGACCGTCACCCCGCCCGCTGCCTTGACCAGCCGGACCGCGTCGAACGGGTCCAGTTCGTGCTTGTCGACGTAGGCCCGGCCGTCGTTGGCGAGCCACTGCGGCGTGAAGGCGTCGGAGACGGTCTCGACGACGCCCAGTTCCACCATCGCGGCGGCCACGTGCGGCCGCCCCACGGCGCCGTCCCCGGCGATCCGCGCCACCTGTTCCCAGGTGACCGGGACGCCCAGCTCGCGCAGCTTGGCGACCATGCCGCGGGCCCGCGGCACCCGGTCGTCGCGGACCAGCTCCCGCTCCCGGGCCAGCTCGGGCTCCTCGGGGTCGAAGAGGTACGCCAGCATGTGCATGCTCACCCCGCCGACCCGGCAGGACAGCTCGGCACCGGTGACCAGCGTGAGCCCCTCGGGCAGCGCGGCCCGTGCCTCGGCGTATCCGCCCACGGAGTCGTGGTCGGTCAGCGCGACGACGTCCAGCCCGGCAGCGGCGGCGTTGCGCACCAGCTCGGCGGGGGTGTCCGTACCGTCGGAAGCAGTGGAGTGGGTGTGCAGATCGATGCGCACGACGCTGAACTCCAGACTGCTGCGGGGCCGGCCAGGGGACCTCAGAAGGATACCGGCCGCCCACCGGCCCCTCGAACACGCGACCGCGCGGGCTCCGTCACACCGTCGACCGCCACCGGTTCCCCTTTCCCGTGCGAGTGAGCAACCGCGTCACGCGAGAGTCCGCCTCGGCCGCGCCGGGCCCCGCAGGGCCGGTGACCGTCCGCGCCCGTCGGCCACCCCTCACGTCAGCAGCCGCGGCGACAGCGCCCCGCACGGCAGCAGATCGACCTCGGCGCCCGCGTCCCGCAGGTCGGTGAGGACCAGTTCGTCGTAGAGCAGCAGGCCCGACTCGGCGGGCCAGACCACCGCCCACAGCCACAGTCCGCGCGCCTCCCCGGCGAAGACCGCCCGGTCCTCGGGAGCCCCTTCGACGTGCCACAGCGGGGTCGGACGCCCGGCCGCCAGCACCTTCACGTGCGGCGGCTTGTTCACGCACATGTGCGGGCCGGGGTCGGGTCCGTCGATGCCCGCGTACCGCGCGCCCAGGCCGACGCCCAGCTCCTCCGCGATCAGCAGCAGCTCACCGGGCCCGCCGAGCGGTCCGGGACCCGAGCAGGCCACCGCGGTGGCGCGCCCGCCGCTGCGGTCGTCGCCCGCGCAGGACACGCCCGTGAACAGCCAGCCGACGGGCAGCGGCCACGGCATCCACACCGGCACCCGGGCCCGGCGTACGACCACGGCCAGCGCTTCGACGCTGGGCGGGACGACCGGTTGCAGCGGGTGCACGGTGCCGTGCACGCCGCACTGCCAGGAGTCGGCAAAGAGACCGGGCGCCCGCACCCGGCCACCGCACTTCGGGCAACTGGGTTCGCCCCTCATAGAGCCCCACGGTCCTCCCGGCCGGGCGCCGCGTCAAGGACGATCACCCATCCGGCGTCCCGGGCCGGTCCCCGCGCCTCCCGGCAGGGTAGTTGCACGTTGCATTCTTTAGGTCGACTAACTTATTGTGTGTATACAGCAACGTTTTTGCGGAAGCGCCGACCCGGCGGACCCCCGACCAGGACCCCGGCGCCCGCGACCGGAACAGGAACAGGAACAGGAACAGGAAGGGGACAACGGCATGTCGGAACTCGGCAAGAGCGGCCACCGCGGCCACCGCGGCCACGCCGGAGACGACCCGTTCGACGAGGGCGGCACCAGCATCCTGCGCCAGCCGATGGCCGTCTGGGCCACCGCGGGCGCCTCGGTCGTCGCCTTCATGGGCATCGGCCTCGTCGACCCGATCCTCCCCTCGATCGCCCAGGGACTGCACGCCTCCACCAGCCAGGTCTCCCTGCTGTTCACCTCCTACTTCCTGATCACCGCGGTCGCGATGCTGGTCACCGGCTTCGTCTCCAGCCGGATCGGCGGCCGTAAGACGCTGCTCGCCGGACTGGCGCTCGTGGTGGTCTTCGCGGCGCTGTCCGGCACCTCGTCCTCGGTGGGCGAGCTGGTCGGCTTCCGGGCCGGCTGGGGCCTGGGCAACGCACTGTTCGTCTCCACCTCGCTGGCCGTCATCGTGGGTGCGGCGGCCGGGGGAAGCGCCGCGGCGATCCTGCTGTACGAATCGGCGCTCGGCCTCGGCATGGCCTGCGGCCCGCTGCTCGGCGCGGTCCTCGGCGACATGAAGTGGCGCTACCCCTTCTTCGGCACCGCCGTCCTGATGGCCGTCGGCTTCATCGCCATCACGGTCTTCCTCAAGGAACAGCCCCGGCCGGCGCGCAAGACGTCGGTACTGGACCCGGTCAAGGCCCTGGGCCACGGCGGCCTGGCCTCCGCCGCCGTCTCCGCGTTCTTCTACAACTACGCGTTCTTCACGGTGCTGGCCTTCACGCCCTTCGTGCTGAACATGAGCCCGTACAAGTCCGGCGGGGTCTTCTTCGCCTGGGGCGTGCTGCTCGCCGTCTTCTCCGTGCTGGTGGCGCCGCGCCTCCAGGAGCGTTTCGGGTCACTGAAGGTCCTGGGCGGCTCGCTGGTGCTGCTCGCCGTGGACCTCCTGGTCCTCGGCTACGGCAACCACGTCACGGCCGTCGTCTGCACGATCCTGTCCGGTGCCTTCATCGGCCTGAACAACACCGTCTTCACGGAACTGGCGCTCGGCGTCTCCGACGCGCCGCGACCGGTGGCGAGCGCGGGCTACAACTTCGTGCGCTGGTTCGCCGCCGCGGCCGCGCCGTTCCTGGCGCCGAAGATCGAAGAATGGACCGACATCCACATCCCGTTCGTGGTCGCGGCCCTGGCGGCGCTCGTCGGCGCGGGCATCGTGGCCGTACGGCGCCGGGCGCTGACCATACGGGCGCACGAGCTGGAGCCGCGGCACGCGACCGAGGACGGCGTGTCCGCCTTCGCCAACTGACGGCAGCCCCCGCCGACGCGGTACGGCGCGCCCACCCGGGCCGGCGCGCCGTACCCCGTCAGGTCGCCGCCACTCCCGTACACAGCCCCCGTACGCCGTCGGCGCAGCACCGTTCCCGTACGCCGCCCCCGTACACCGCTACGTCAGCGCCACACCCGACCGCAGCGGATCCCGCAGATCCGTCCCGCCCTTGAGCCACCGCTCCTGGAGCGCCTCGGCGCCGTGCACCCGCTTCCAGGCGGCCTCGTTGGGCGTCATCGGCAGCAGGGGCAGGAAGCGGACCGGGGCCAGCGGCTCGTCCAGCTCCAGGTCCGCCACCAGGCCGCCCGGCTCCGCGACCAGTACGGAGGTGAAGGGCGCGCCCGGCCACAGCGGCTCCCCCACGTCCAGCGACGCCCCCGGCGCCACGATCACACCCTCGACCTGCGGGGAAGCGGCGAGCACGGCGAGCGGTCGCAGCACCTTGTCGACATCGGCCCGGCCCGCCTTCACCGACAGCACCAGTTCGGCGCGCGGGCCGCGCAGCGGGTCGGCCAGCACCGCCGTGGGGTCGGTCATCGGCCGGTCCGACATGCCGAGCGTGACATAGCGCACCAGATCGCCGTCCGGGCCGCCGCCGGTGAAGCGCAGGACCTCGACACGGTCGGTCCCGAGGAAGGTGACGGCGGCGCGCGCGTCCGGCTCGCCCAAGGTCGTACGCAGGCGGGCTTCGACCAGATCGAGAACGTCAGACATGCCGCGAGCATAGGCCGGGGCCCGGGTCCGGCCGCGGGCGCCCGGTGGCCCGTCCCGCCGCACGTGGCGGCCGTTCGTATGGAACGGGCAAAGGCGCGCCGGATCGGTTCTGACGGCTGATAGCCTTGCCGTCTGGTCAGGGAATGACGTTCGTCCCCCAGCGGGGACCGGCCGGAGGAGGTGGGGCTGCGGTGGATCCAAGTCGACCGTGCAGTACCGACAGTTCTCCTGTCATCCCCCAGCGCGCCCAGCGGCTCTCTTGATCCAGGGGCTTCCGTACCCCTGCCGCACGCGGTGAAACCCGCGACGTGCCTTCGCGCCGGAAGTAGATGACGGAAGAGCGCCTTCGACTCTCGTTTCTGCGTTTTCTGCGTGTTCTGCGAACTGCCGTCAGACCTGCGCACGGAGCGCCGCCCGCTTTGCGGACGTACGGCCAGCGCCGTCTTGTACGTCCTCGTTCCGGGCAGCGTTACGCCGCGCGCCCGCGGCTGGCGGCCGGCCCGTGAAGGAGCCTGCCCATGTCGATGATCCGCGACCTGCGTGCCGCCGTCCGCCCCGCCCGCCGGCGGGAGGACTCCCCGTACAAGTACGAGAACGACCACGGCAAGGCCCACACCAACAGCGCCATCGTGGACTGCGGCGTCTACCGTGACGGCCGGCGTGTCAGCGACCACGTCACGCCGTCCCAGGCGATGGCGAACGTACGCAGCGACGGGGGCTTCACCTGGATCGGGCTGCACGAGCCCACCGAGGCGGAATTCGCCGAGATCGCGCGGGAGTTCGGACTGCACCCGCTGGCCGTGGAGGACGCGGTCCACGCCCACCAGCGGCCCAAGCTGGAGCGCTACGACGACACCCTGTTCACCGTCTTCAAGACGGTCCACTACGTCGAGCACGCGGAGCTGACCGCCACCAGCGAGGTGGTGGAGACCGGCGAGGTGATGTGCTTCACCGGCCGGGACTTCATCGTGACCGTGCGGCACGGCGGCCAGGGCTCGCTGCGCGCGCTGCGCCACCGCCTCCAGGACGACCCCGAGCTGCTCGGCAAGGGCCCGTCCGCGGTGCTGCACGCCATCGCCGACCAGGTCGTGGACGGCTACATCGCGGTGGTCGGCGCGATGCAGGACGACATCGACGAGGTGGAGATCGACGTCTTCAGCTCCGGCTCGGACGGCAAGCACGCGGGCGCCGGCCGGAGCGCGGCGAAGGGCGGCGGCGACGCCGCCGGGCGGATCTACCAACTCAAGCGCGAGGTACTGGAGTTCAAGCGGGCCGTGTCACCGCTGCTGCGGCCGATGCAGGTGCTGAGCGAGCGGCCGATGCGGCTGGTCGACTGCGACATCCAGAAGTACTTCCGGGACGTGGCCGACCACCTGGCCCGGGTCAACGAGCAGGTGCTCTCCTTCGACGACCTGCTGAACTCGATCCTCCAGGCCAACCTGGCGCAGGCGACGGTGGCCCAGAACGAGGACATGCGCAAGATCACCTCCTGGGCGGCGATCTTCGCCGTACCGACGATGATCGCCGGGATCTACGGCATGAACTTCGAGTACATGCCCGAGCTGAAGTGGAAGTACGGCTACCCGCTCGTCCTGCTCGTCACGGTCGGCATCTGCTTCGGCATCCACCGCGGCTTCAAGCGCAACGGGTGGCTCTGACGGCGGTACGGACGGCTGTGACGGCGGTACGGTCCGGGCGCCCCGCCCGCCGCCCGGCGGCAGGCCCGCCGCCCATTAGGCTGCTCCCATGACGGAGACCGTGTCGCAGGCGCTGCTGGACCGCGCGCTCATCGAAGAGGCCACGAAGAAGTCCGGCCTCATCTGGGTACGGGGCGCCACCGGCCCGGCGCGGGCCCTGTGGCACGTCTGGCACGACGGCGCCGCGTGCGTCGTCGGAGCGGGATCCGGCCGTGCGGACGGCGTGGCCGACCCGTCCGACGAGCAGCCGCTGCACGACCTCGGTCTGACCGACGGCGGCACCGCGACCGTCACCCTGCGCAGCAAGGACAAGGGCGGCCGGCTGGTCGGCTGGCAGGCCCGGGTCACCGAGCTGGAGCCGGACAGCGAGGCGTGGCAGGCCGCCGTGGAAGACCTCAAGGGCAAGCGGCTCAACGCACCGGACGCGGAGACGATGCCGCGCCGCTGGGCACGCGAGTGCCGCGTCCTGCGCCTGGAACCGGTCACGGACGCGTCGGCCACCACGGACTTCGGCGACGGCGCCCAGGCCGCGCGCCCCCTCCCCACTCCGGTCACCACCCGCGAACCCATTCCCGCGGCGCTGCCCAAGCTGCTGCGGGGGAAGCGGCGGGGGCGCTGAGGGCGCCCCTCCGGCCTGGGTCGACTGCCCGTCAGTAGAAGCCGAGCATCCCGGGTGAGTCGATGTCGACGGTGACCACGCCGGGCGGGTAGGCGTTCTCGTTGCCGGTCAGCAGGATGGACATGCCGGTGAATTCGGGGCGCGGCAGTGCGCAGTAGAGGGCGTGGCAGGTGTCCGGGCCACCATAGCCGTCGCGAATCATGGTGCCGACGCTGACAGCGGCCATCGTGTCGAGGCTGTCGACGACCACTGAGGAAAAGGTCAGGACGCGCTGCGCGAGGTTCTCTTCACCGACTTCGGCCTGAGTGAGGCACAGAGCGGGGATGTTCAGATGCTCGCCGGGGGTCTCCGCCATATTGCCGGCCAGGAGGTTCAGCGTCTTGTGGCCGCCGGCGAGCGCCATGACGGCGCTGGTATCCAGGATGATCACGCTGCGACGCCCTTGGCCGCCCGGACCTTCTCAGCAGCGATCTTGTAGATGTTGCCGAGCACGTCGGGGGCCTGCTCGAACTCTTCGTCGCTGATGGCCACACCCATCATGCGGCGTACGGCTTCCCGGTCGGCGGCCAGCCGCTCGGCCCGCTGCGCTGCCGTCGGCTGCTCCGCGGCAAGCGCTTCGACCAGCTGGCCGATGCTCACACCGCGCTCTCTGGCCAGCTCGGCAAGGTGATCACGGGTCTCTCGCAGAACCTGAATCGTCGTCGTCGCCATAGCCGCAATATAGCGGAACTATGGGCCGATGTGCGCTGCGTTCAGTCGCCCAGCGTGATCGACTTGCCGTAGTCGATGACCTGGCCGTCCGCCGGTGCCTGGATCTGCACCGGCTTTCCCCAGTCGGTCAGCCGTACCTCGCCCGCGTCGCCCGCGCGGCGCAGGCGGAGCGGGTAGGGCTCGCCCTCCAGGGAGACGTCGAGGGTGCCGCCCGCGCCCTGGCCGGCGGCGATGCGGATGGTGCGGGTGCCGTCGAGGGTGCCGCGGTCGCCGGTGGTGAGCTTGCCGTGCAGGCCGAGGAGGCTGCCGAGCAGGACGTCCTTGTCCGTGAAGCCGCTGAAGCGCTTGTAGACGGGGTCCGAGGACGGCACCTTCACGTACTTGCCGACGAGCTTGGCGACGGACGTCTCGTCGTTCTTCGACGGGTCGGCGTTCTTCTCGCGGGCCCAGAACCCGGCGTCCGCCTTGAGGTAGAGCGCGCCGTCGACCCGCAGCAGCTGGAAGGTGGCCGCCTTGGTGGCGAGTTCGCCCCGGGCGCCCTGGGGGCCGAGCCGCATGTCCAGCTTGTAGGTGCGGCCCTGGCTGACGAGGTTGCCGGAGAGCCGTACCGTTCCGGCAGCGCGGGCGGCCGTCTGCGCCTTGGCCTGGATCTTGTCGGCGGGCAGTCTGCCGACCCCGTTGGTCCCGGCGTCCGGGTCCTCCGTCGCGCACCCCGCGAGCGCCCCGGCGAGCACCGCGCACACCGCCGCCGTCAGCGTCGCCCCGCGCCTGCGGTGGGGTGCGGCCGGCCGGCGGGAGCAGGCCCCGGCCGGGCCTGCCGAGGGGAAAGCGGTCACGACGGTTCTGCCTCCTGATACGGATGACCTCGACGGCAGTACGGCAGCGTACCCGGGCCCGGGCACGTCGTACGGCGGAGTGCGCGGTGGACACCGTACGGCCCTTCCCGCCGGGGCGGCACCGGGTGGTGCACGTTAGCCTGATTTCGGATCAAGCCCGCCTGAGGGGCTTCACCTGCGGAGCAGCGGCAACACGTAACGCCAGGGAAGAGGGGGCGCGGCCGCGCGGCGGCGCGGCGGCCCGCTACGGCGCAGCGGAACGGAAGCGGAGGCACTCGGCATGGCGGTGGTCACCCCTCGGGTGTTCGTCTCCCATCTCGCGGGCATCGCCGTCTTCGACCCCAACGGCGACCAGGTCGGCCGGGTCCGGGACCTGGTCGCGATGTTGCGGGTGCGCGGCCGGCCGCCCCGGCTGCTGGGGCTGGTCGTCGAGGTCGTCAGCCGCCGCCGGATCTTCCTGCCGATGACCCGGGTGACAGGGGTGGAGTCCGGCCAGGTCATCACCACCGGCGTGGTGAACATGCGGCGCTTCGAGCAGCGCGCGTCGGAGACCCTGGTCCTCGGTGAGCTGCTGGACCGCCGGGTGAGCCTGGTGGAGACCGGCGAGGAGGCCACCGTCCTGGACATCGGCATCAGCCAGCTGCCGGCCCGCCGTGACTGGGAGATCGACAAGGTCTTCGTACGGAAGGGGAAGGGCGGGGCGCTGCGCAATCGATTTCTGCGGCGCGAAGCGCCTCCTTCGAAGGGTGGTGGGCGACGGGCGGGAGAGACGTTGACCGTCGAGTGGTCGGCGGTGACCGGGTTCTCGCTGGAGGAGCACGGGCAGGGCGCGGAGAACCTGCTCGCCACCTTCGAGCAGCTGCGCCCGGCGGACCTGGCCAGCGCGCTGCACCACCTGACGCCGAAGCGGCGCGGCGAGGTCGCCGCCGCGCTGGACGACGACCGGCTGGCGGACGTGCTGGAGGAGCTGCCGGAGGACGACCGCGTCGAGATCATGGGCAAGCTCCAGGAGGAGCGGGCCGCCGACGTCCTGGAGGCGATGGACCCGGACGACGCCGCCGACCTGCTCTCCGAGCTGCCGGAGGACGAGAAGGAACGGTTGCTCGGTCTGATGCGGCCGGACGACGCGGCGGACGTCCGGCGCCTGATGGCGTACGAGGAGCGCACCGCGGGCGGTCTGATGACGACCGAGCCGATCGTGCTGCGGCCGGACGCGACGATCGCGGACGCGCTGGCCCGGGTGCGTGACCCGGACCTGTCGCCGTCGCTGGCGGCGCAGGTGTACGTGTGCCGGCCGCCGGACGAGACGCCGACCGGCAAGTACCTGGGGCTGGTGCACTTCCAGCGGCTGCTGCGCGACCCGCCGTTCACGCTCGTCAGCTCCGTCGCGGACACCGATCTGCCGCCGCTGCCGCCGGGCACCCCGCTGAACGAGGTGACCAGCTATCTGGCGACGTACAACATGGTGGCGGCACCGGTCGTGGACGAGAGCGGCTCCCTGCTGGGCGCGGTGACCGTCGACGACGTACTGGACCACCTGCTGCCCGACGACTGGCGGGAGGCGGAGATGCACGGGCCGCCGGGCGCGGCAGCGGACCGGGAGGGAGAACCGGACGATGGGCGCTGAGGAACGGGACGGTGTCAAGGAGCGTGCGCGGGCGCTGAGTGCGGCGCCGGGGCCCGGGGCGGGCGGGGGGCGCCCCCGCGCGCGCCTGGACCAGCCGCGCGCGCCCCGGCGCAGCCTGCTGCCGGAGTACGACCCGGAGGCGTTCGGGCGGCTGTCGGAGAAGATCGCCCGCTTCCTGGGGACCGGCCGGTTCATCGTCTGGATGACGGTGATCATCGTGGTGTGGATCATCTGGAACATCTCCGCGCCCGATCATCTGCGCTTCGACAACTACCCGTTCATCTTCCTGACCCTGATGCTCTCGCTCCAGGCGTCCTACGCGGCGCCGCTGATCCTGCTGGCGCAGAACCGGCAGGACGACCGGGACCGGGTCACCCGCGAGCAGGACCGCAAGCAGAACGAGCGGGCCATCGCCGACACCGAGTACCTGACCCGGGAGGTGGCGGCGCTGCGGCTGGGCCTGGGCGAGGTGGCCACCCGGGACTGGATCCGCTCCGAACTCCAGGATCTGCTGAAGGAGCTGGAGCTGCGTCAGATGGTGGACGCGGAGAGCGAGCAGGAGAGCCGGCGGCGGGAGTAGCGCGGGCACCGGGGCGGACCGCGCCGCGTGCGGGACGGCTGCCCGGAGTGACGAACACGACCGTCACCAGGGCTTTCCGGAGGCCGCCACCACCCCCGTAGTCTTGGAGCATGGCTACCGACACGCCCCGAAGCGCAGCGCCCAGCGAGGACGCGGTCCACGCCGCGCTCGCCACGGTGAACGACCCCGAGATCCACCGCCCCATCACCGAACTGGGCATGGTCAAATCGGTGGAGATCGCGGCGGACGGCGCGGTGGCGGTGGCGGTCTACCTGACGGTCGCCGGCTGCCCGATGCGCGAGACGATCACCTCGAACGTGCGCGAGGCGGTGGGCCGGGTCGAGGGCGTCACCGGTGTCTCGGTCGACCTGGACGTGATGAGCGACGAGCAGCGCAAGGAGCTGGCGTCGTCGCTGCGCGGCGGCACCGCCGAGCGCGAGGTGCCGTTCGCCAAGCCGGGGTCGCTGACCCGGGTCTACGCGGTCGCCTCCGGCAAGGGCGGCGTCGGCAAGTCGTCGGTGACGGTCAACCTGGCCGCGGCGATGGCGGCCGACGGCCTGAAGGTCGGCGTGGTGGACGCCGACATCTACGGCCACTCGGTGCCCCGGATGCTGGGCGCGGACGGCCGCCCCACCCAGGTCGAGAACATGATCATGCCGCCGTCGGCCAACGGCGTGAAGGTGATCTCCATCGGCATGTTCACCCCGGGCAACGCCCCGGTGGTCTGGCGCGGCCCGATGCTGCACCGCGCGCTCCAGCAGTTCCTGGCCGACGTGTACTGGGGCGACCTGGACGTCCTGCTGCTCGACCTGCCCCCGGGCACCGGCGACATCGCCATCTCGGTGGCGCAGCTGGTCCCGAACGCGGAGATCCTGGTCGTCACGACCCCGCAGCAGGCCGCCGCCGAGGTCGCCGAGCGGGCCGGCTCGATCGCCGTACAGACCCACCAGAAGATCGTCGGCGTGGTGGAGAACATGTCCGGGCTGCCCTGCCCGCACTGCGACGAGATGGTGGACGTGTTCGGCACCGGCGGCGGCGAGCGGGTCGCCGAGGGCCTGACGAAGACGACCGGCACGCAGGTGCCGGTGCTGGGTGCCATCCCGATCGACGTACGGCTGCGGGAGGGCGGCGACGAGGGCAGGCCCGTCGTGCTGACCGACCCGGAGTCTCCCGCCGGCGCGGCCATCCGTGCCATCGCGGGCAAGCTGGGCGGCCGTCAGCGCGGCCTGTCGGGCATGTCGCTGGGGATCACTCCGCGCAACAAGTTCTGAGGCGCCAGGCGGCCTGGAACGGCGGCCTGGACGTGCGGAGGGGCGGGCCGTCGGGCCCGCCCCTTCGTCGTCGTGCGGCGGGCGTGCGCCGGACCGGGCCCGTGCGCCGGACCGGGCCCGTGCGGCGGGCGCGGTGCCGGACCGGGCCCGTAGGCCCCGCCCGCGCCCGGCTCAGTCCGCCGCCCTCACGCCTTCCGCGGGCACGTCGTCGGCCCGCGCGTCGCCGGTGGCCGCCGTCCGCGTGCCGCTGTCGCCGCTCTCGTACGCGGCGATGTCCTTGACCACCGCGAAGCCCAGCCCGTACGCGCTCATGCCGCGCCCGTACGCCCCGATGTGCACGCCCTCCGGGCCCTCTCCCGCCGACCCGGCCAGCACCCAGCCGTACTCCGACTCCCGGTAGCGGAACGGCGTCGGTACGCCGTCCACCGGCAGCGTCAGGGCGCTCCAGCCCTCGCCGCCGAGGTCGTCCGCCAGTTCCCAGGCGAGCATCGTCTGCTGGTCGAGCCAGTCCTGGCGGAGCGTGCGGTCCATCTGCGTCGGCCAGGTGCGGGACAGCAGGCCCGACCCGGCGAGCCAGGCCGCGGTGGCCGTGGAGGTGGCGTCCAGGACGCCCGTACCGTCCGCGCTGCGCCGCACCGGGCGGCTGGCGACGGTCACCACGACCGCGAAACGCTCCGAGTCCGGTGTGCTCTCCACCTTTATGGTGGGCTGCTGGCCGTGGCCGGTCGCGCCGTGCTCGACCGTGCCGTCCGCGGCCGCGCCGACCTGCAGCAGCCAGCGGGGACCGGTGAACGCGTCGTCGAGTCCGTACCACGGGAACGCGGCCGACAGATAGCCGTCGACCTTCCGTCCGGTGTCGGCGGCGACCGCCTGAACTCCTGCCCGACCCGTCGTCTCCATCTGCGCGGAGCCTCCTAGTTGCCCTGCGTCGTGGGCGGCCCGCCCCCCTCAGGCGACCTCACCCCGGACACCGGGAGCATAGTCAACCCGTTCGGCACCAGCGGGCATAAGGCTTGCATAAGACGAGTCAGGTGGCATCGGGATCGAACGGAGGGCGCTCGTCGCGGGCCGGCCTCGCTCCCTTGGTGAACATGTCCGGCGCGGCGGACCCGCCGCCGGAGCCGGTCCCGGCGGCCGGGGACTCCTTGGAGAAGTTCACCCGGGACGTGGGCCCAGGATCGGCGGAGGAGGCGCCGTCGACGCCGTGCACGGCGTCCGTGACCTCGGCCATCTCCTTCTTCAGGTCGAAGCCGTTACGGATCTCCTGGAGGCCGTACTGGTCGTTCTCCAGCACGTGCTTGCGGACGAAGTTCCGCGGCTTCAGGTCCTCGAACTCGAAGTCCTTGAACTCCGGCCCCAGCTCGCTGCGGATGTCCTCCTTGGCGTTGTCCGAGAACGCCCGCACCTTGCGCACGAATCCCATGACATCGGCGATCACCTTGGGCAGCTTGTCCGGCCCGAAGATCAGTACCGCAAGGATCACGAGCGCGACCAGCTCTAGGGGTCCTATGTCGAAGAACACCTTGCAGCTCCTTGGGTCATCCGGGGCCTACCAGGACCTAGGCGGGTCTAGGGGGACGTGTCGGGCCTATGGGCCAGGCCGCCTATCACGGTACCTGGCCCATGGCATCCGGCGGGAGTCGCCCGTCCCAACACCGTGCAAACGCTCCCGGGGCCGCTACTCCTGACCGGCCGCGCCGAGGGTCAGCTGAGCGGTCCGCTCCTTGCCGTCGCGCCGCAGGGTCAGCGTGAGCCGGTCGCCCGGCCGGTGGCTGCGGATCTTGATGATCAGCTCCTCGCCACTGTGCACGGGCTGCCCGTCCACCTTGGTGATCACGTCCCGCGGCTTGATGCCCGCCTTGGCCCCCGGGCCGCCGGGCGTGACCGGGACGCCGCCGTCCTTGCTCTTGGAACTGACCCGCGCGCCGTCGCCCGCGTACTCCATCTCCAGCGTGACGCCGATCACCGGGTGCAGGACCTTGCCCTTGTTGATCAGCTGCTCGGCCACCCACTTGCCCTGGTTGATCGGTATGGCGAAGCCCAGGCCGATGCTGCCGCCCTGGCCGCCGCCGTCCAGGCCGCCGCCGGAGCTGTCGGCCGCGCGGATGGCGCTGTTGATGCCGATCACCCGGGCCCGGGAGTCGACGAGCGGACCGCCGGAGTTGCCCGGGTTGATCGGGGCGTCGGTCTGCAGGGCGTCCACGTACGAGATGTCGCTGCCGTCGCCCTTCTTGCCGCCCGCCGTGATGGGCCGTTGCTTGGCGCTGATGATGCCCGCGGTGACGGTGTTGGCGAGGTCGTACGGGGCGCCGATGGCCACGACCGGGTCGCCGACCCGTACCGAGTCGGAGTCGCCGAGCGCCAGCGGCCGCAGCCCGGAGACGCCCTGGACCTGCACGACGGCCAGGTCGTAGCCGCCGTCCCGGCCGATGACCTTGGCCTTGGCCGTCTGGCCGCCGCTGAAGGAGACCGATATCTCCCCGCCCGTGCCGGCCGGCTCGACGACATGGTTGTTGGTGAGGATGTGGCCCTGCTTGTCGAGGACGAAGCCGGTGCCGGTGCCCTGCTCACTGTTGCCGCGTACGTGCAGGGTGACCACGCTGGGCAGCGCCGTCTGCGCGATACCGGCGACGCTGTCCGGCTTGCGGCCGCCCCGGTCGCCGGTGTCCTGCGGCAGCTCGATGCTGCCGAGGCCGCCGTTGCGTTCGATGTACGCGCCGACGCCGCCGCCGATGCCACCGGCCAGCAGCGCCAGGATCACCGCGCCCGCGGCCAGCGCGCCGCGGCGGTTGCGACGGGGGGCCGGAGGCGGCGGGGGCGGCGTGCCCAGGGGCAGCGCCGCGCCGTGCTGCGGCGCCCGCCAGGGGTCGTACTGCTGCCAGTGGCCCTGCTGCTCGCTCTGGGGGTGGGGCGGGTGGGGTTGGTGGGGCTGTCCGCCCGCTGCCGCGACCGGCTGCGGCTCGGCGCCTCCCTGGCCGGGCGGCGGGAGGTACGGGGGTTGCGGCGCGCCGTGCGCCTCGGGCGGGAGCGGGGCGCCGCCGGACGTGTCGTGCGCGGCCGACCGCGCCTGCGGCGGCTGGGAGTGCGGCGGCTGGGCGGTCGCCCGTGACGGCTCGGCCTGCGGCATCGGCGTACGGGCGGCGGAGCCCTCGTGCGGCTGCGGGCCCGCGGGAGGCTGCGGCTGGGCCGGGAACGGCTGCTGGGGCGGCGGCACGGGTGTGCCGGTGCCGTACGCGGGGTGTTGTCCGGCGGGCGTCGGCTGTTCGGGAGGCTTCGGCTGTCCGGGAGGCGTCAGCAGTCCGACGGGCGTCGCCTGTCCGGGAGGCGTCGCCTGTCCGGGAGGCGTCGGCGCTGCGGTCTGCGGGGCCGGACCGGTGGCCTGCGGTGCGGAGCCGCCCTGGGGCGGGACGCCCGTGCCGTGCGCCGGGGTGGCCGTAGGGCGCTGGACGGGCGGCGCGGGAGCCCAAGGGCCCGGGTCGCCGTACGGAGGCGTGCCGTACGGATCCTGGGGATGCAGGGGCTGCTGCCGCGGCGGCACGGCGGGAGGAGCGGCCGGCGGCGCGGGAACCTGCTGTTCGGGGGCGTGCGGCGCGGGAGCCTGTGGTGCGGGAGTGCCCGGAGCGTGCGGCGCGCCGGAGCCCGCCGCCTGCCCGGTGTCCGGTGACGTACCCGGTGCGGCGTCGGCCTCCCCGGACAGGGCCGTGAATTCCCGGGTGGCGGCGGCCACTTCGGCGTCAGGTGCCGCGGGACCGGGCGCGGCGGGCGCCTGTGCCGACGGCTCCGCGGGCTGCTGCCCCGACCGGCTCCACCAGTTCCGCTTCGGCCCGGCGGCCGTCCCCTCGTCCATGCTCTCCGCGCTCCCCACCGATCCGCCCGCTGTGTCAGGCGGGCACCACCACCTCGCCGGCGGCGCGCCCCCACGGGGAAACACCGTCCGGAAGGCGATTCAACCAGGTTCGCACGGCCGCGCGCAGAGCCCGGTCAGCGCGGGGCAGGGTGGTGAGCGGTCATCGCCTCCCGGGAGGCGGGGCCGGACGGTACGGCGGGCCCGGCCAGAGGGCGTCCGGCGTCCGCCGAGGGCAGGTACGGGCCGACGACGCGGGCCCCGGACAGCGGGGCGGCGCTGCCCGGCGCGGGGTGGTACGGCAGGAGCTGACCGGTCTGGAGCGTCAGCGCGGGCAGCGCGGACCGGCCGTCGGCCGGGAACGCGACCTCGGACAGCGGCAGCGTCGGCGCGGGGCGCGCGGCCGACGGCGCCGAGGGGCCGGTCAGGCCGAGCGAGCTGGGGGCCGGCTCCAGGGTCGGGTCCGCGTCGGGGAGCGGCCGCACCCAGGGGTGGCTGGTCGCGTACAGCAGGGCCTCGCCGCGGGTCGTGCCGGGCGGGCCGAGCGGTCCCGGGATGGCGCTGAGCGGCGTCGTCTGGCTGCCCGTACCGTCGCCGCGGCCGCTCGGGGTGTCGACCGCCGCCTCCAGCGGCAGGGCACCGCCGAGCGCGAACGCCGCCAGGGAGACCGCGCCGGCCGCCGCGAAGGCGAACCGGCGGCGCTGCGGCGCGGGCCGGTCCGGCTCGTGGATACGGAAGCCGCGCGAGCGCGGCTGGCGGGGCACCGCGCCGACGGCGTGTCCGCCGGACGGTGCGTACCGGAACGAGCCGCCGCGCGCCTCGAACTCGCCGCCCTCGGTGAAGTCACCGCCGAAGGCGCCGCTGCCGAAGCGCCCGGGGCCCAGCCGACTTCCGGAGCCGTCGGCATCACCTCCCGGCAGCCCCTGGAGGCGCGCCAGCAGCCCCTCGGAGGGACCGGGGGGCGCCGTCTCGGCGAAGACGTTCTTCAGCTGTCGCTGGTCGTCGGCCTCCGCCTTGCACTTTCCGCACGTAGCGAGATGCGCGAGCACCCGCTCGCGCGCGTCATGCCCCAACTCCCCGTCGACCAGAGCCGCGAGGCGGTCGCCGAGATGATGCTCGGCGGGGGACGGACCGCCTGTACCGCTCACGCGATTCCGACCTCCCCTGTGGTGACCGAGGTGAGCGGCCGCCGGTCGTGCTCGCGCTCCTCGGCGCGCGCCGCCGGGGAGCGGTGCTTGAGCGCCTTGCGCAGGTGGGAACGGCCGCGGTGGATCCGGCTGCGGACCGTGCCGAGCTTCACACCGAGGGTGGCGGCGATCTCCTCGTACGACAGGCCCTCGATGTCGCAGAGCACCACGGCGGCGCGGAACTCGGGCGCGAGGGTGTCCAGGGCCTGCTGGACGTCGGCGTCGAAGTGGGTGTCGTTGAAATGCTGCTGCGGGGAGGGCTCGCGGCTGGGGAGCCGCTCGGCCGCGTCGTCACCGAGCGCGTCGAAGCGGATGCGCTGGCGGCGGCGGACCATGTCCAGGAAGAGGTTGGTCGTGATGCGGTGCAGCCAGCCCTCGAAGGTGCCGGGGGTGTACGTCGACAGCGAGCGGAAGACGCGGACGAACACCTCCTGCGTCAGGTCCTCGGCGTCGTGCTGGTTGCCGGTGAGGCGGTAGGCGAGACGGTAGACCCGCGCGCTGTGGGTGCTGACGATCTCCTCCCAGCTGGGCGGGGTCCAGACCTGCGCATCCGCTTCGGCGGCGAACGTCGCGGTCGTAGCGGTGTCGAAGGCCCCTCCCCTACCCTTGAGGCCGTGGGAGCGGGAACGGTCAGCGGTGTCTGTCACGGATTTCGGCTCGGCGGCCGACCGCCTGAGGCGCCTGCGCGCCCATCGGTCACCCGTCGCAGCCGCACCTCCCCTGGTGGCTCTGGTGGTGTCCAGTAGAGCCCCTACCATATCCACCTCTCCCGTTAGCTCCGGATAAGCAGATTTGACCTGCTTTTGGCCTGGCCTCGCGTCATCCCGCACATCTCGCTGGGTCTTCACCGATGCATCCCCCCTGCTGTGCTTCAACGCCCGGTCCCATCTGCGGGTTCCCGCACGCAGCGGATACAGTCACGGTTGCGTCAACTACGGGGACAGGAGAGGGCCATTACCGGCAACCGGCAGACGAGCTTGGCATTCGCCGAGGCGTACGGCGCCGGGACCATCGACGACGAGGCCGACGCCGCCCTGCACTGGTCCCGTGAGCGGGCGCGGGAGGCGGGCATCCGTGCGGTGTCCACCGGCACCGGCACCGCGTTGCGCCTGCTCGCCGCGACGGCCGACGCCAAGGCGGTCGCCGAGATCGGCACCGGCACGGGAGTGTCGGGCATCTACCTCCTGCACGGCATGCGTCCGGACGGCGTCCTGACGACGGTCGACCTGGAACCGGAGCGGCAGCAGTTCGCGAAGCAGGCGTTCCGGGAGGCGGGCTTCGCCGGCAACCGCGCGCGCTTCATCCCCGGCCGCGCCCTGGACGTCCTGCCCCGGCTCGCCGACGGCGGCTACGACCTCGTCTTCTGCGACGGCGACCGCATGGAGTGCCTGGACTATCTCGCTGAATCGTTGCGGCTGCTGCGCCCCGGCGGCCTGGTCTGCTTCGAAGGCGTCTTCGCCGACGGCCGTACGGTCGACTCGGCGGCCCAGCCCGCCGAGGTGCTGCGCCTGCGGGAGCTGCTGCGCACGCTCCGCGAGACGGACGCGCTGGTCTCGTCCCTGCTGCCGGTGGGCGACGGCCTGCTGTGCGCCGTCAAGCGCGGCTGAGCGGACCATGGCGCGCACAGGGGCGGCCGCCGGAGCGAGGCACGGCGGGACCACTGTACGGACGGAACGGCCACCGCGTGCGCGGACCGGCCGCCCGGGAACGAACACGGCCCCGGTGGGCGCCGCGCGCACGCGCGGCGCCCACCGGGGCCCGGGTATTCGGCTGGGGGTCCAGGGGTCATCACTCCCGGGAAACCGCAGCATCAGGGAGGCTGCCCTGTCAGACGGTGACCTTCTCCAGGGCCTCGCTCAAAGCCTTGGCCTCGTCGGGAGTCAGCTCGACGACGAGTCGACCGCCGCCTTCGAGCGGAACGCGCATGACGATGCCCCGCCCCTCCTTGGTCACCTCGAGCGGGCCGTCGCCCGTCCGCGGCTTCATGGCCGCCATGCTCGTTCCCCTTCCTGAAACCAGCTCACGCAGCCGACAACCCAGGTGTCACCGGCATCGAACACATTGCTTCCAGGCCATTATCCCGCATCGCACGACCCGATGACCAACATCGGGGAGCATCCCTTCGGCAACGCGCTCTCGCAAAACCACCCAATTCGGGGAGTGGGCTGCGATACTTCGCCCTCCTCCGGCGTCCGGTCCTCGCCGGTTGTTTGACGTACGTCACATGACGGGCGCCGATGATCTCCGGCATCCTGAGCGCTGGCCGCCACTGCCCGGCGGCCGCGAGCCGCGACGGAGGGACTCCTCACCATGGCCGACACCGTGCTCTACGACGTGACCGAGGGCGTCGGGACGATCACGATCAACCGCCCCGACGCCATGAACGCGATGAACACGGAGGCCAAGGAGGCCCTGCGGGACATCCTGCGCGAGGCCGCCGCCGACCCGGCCGTACGGGCCGTCCTGCTGACCGCCACCGGACGCGCCTTCTGTGTGGGGCAGGACCTCAAGGAGCACATCGGGCTGCTGGCCCAGGACCGCGAGACCGGCTCCGGCCGGACCATGAGCACGGTGCGCGAGCACTACAACCCCGTCGTCACGGCCCTCGCCGGAATGCCCAAGCCGGTGGTGGCCGGGGTCAACGGGGTCGCGGCGGGCGCCGGCGCCGGCTTCGCGCTGGCCGCCGACTACCGGGTCGTCGCCGACACCGCCTCCTTCAACACCTCCTTCGCGGGCGTGGCGCTCACCGCCGACTCCGGCATCTCCTGGACGCTGCCCCGCCTGATCGGCCACGGCCGCGCCGCCGACCTGCTGCTCTTCCCGCGCAGCATCTCCGCCCAGGAGGCGTACGAGCTGGGCATCGCGAACAAGGTCGTCCCGGCGGCGGAACTGGCGGCCGAGGCGGCGGCGGTGGCGCGCACGCTGGCCGAGGGGCCGACCGCCGCCTACGCCGCGATCAAGGAATCCCTCGCGTACGGGGCCGGGCACTCGCTCGCCGAGACGCTGGCCAAGGAGGAGGAACTGCAGACACGGGCAGGCGCCTCGGCGGACCACCACATCGCGGTGGAGGCGTTCGTGAAGAAGGAGAAGCCGAAGTTCCTGGGGCGCTGAGCCGCTCGGGCGGGCCCGGCGGCTCGCGGCCCGGCCGCGCCGGGGCCGGCCGCGCAGAGGGCTGCCCGCCCCTCACCCCTCCGCCGCCGCCTCCACCGCGTCCCGCACATGGCAGTCCGCCAGGTGGTCGTTGACCAGGCCGCACGCCTGCATCGTCGCGTACGCGGTGGTGGGGCCGACGAAGCGGAAGCCGCGCTTCTTGAGGTCCTTGGCCAGCGCCGTGGACTCCGGGGTGACGGGCGCCACGTCGGACAGCGTGCGCGGGGTTCGGCGGGCGGCGCGGTCGGGCGCGTACGACCAGATCAGACGGTCCAGCTCACCGGGGGCCAGCCCGGCCGCGACCCGCGCGTTGGTCAGCACCGCGTTGATCTTCGCGCGGTTGCGGATGATGCGGGCGTCGGTGAGCAGCCGCTCGGCGTCCGCGTCGGTGAACCGGGCGACCGCCTCGATCCGGAAGTCCGCGAACGCGGCCCGGAAGCCCTCGCGGCGGCGCAGGATCGTGAGCCAGGACAGCCCGGACTGGAACGCCTCCAGGCTCATCCGCTCGAAGAGCGCGTCGTCGCCGTGGACCGGCCGGCCCCATTCGGTGTCGTGGTAGGTGCGATAGTCGGCCATTTTCTCCGACTCCATGCCCCAGGGGCAGCGGGGCACCCCGTCCGGAGCCGTGCTCACTCCCGTCATGAGGCGGTCTTCCCCTCTTCCTCGCCCCCGGAGACCGGGGGCTCCTGTGCGGCCGCCTGTGCGGCCGGTTCAGCTGGTGCAGCCGGTGCGGCTGATGCGGCCGGTTCATCCGGTGCGGCTGATGCGGCCGGGCGTTCCCCGGGCCGCTGCCCGTCCCGGCCCCCGGTGCCGCCCTCCGGGTCGTCCTTGATCAGATCCGGCGGGCCCATCGCCGCAGCGTGCGCGCCCGCGAGGGCCGCCTCCAGCTCGGCGATCCGCGCGTCCCGTTCGGCCAGCTCGGCGCCGAGCCGGTCCAGCACGTCGTCGACGTCGTTCATCCGGTAGCCGCGCACGCCCACCGCCAGGCGTACCGCCTCCACGTCGGCGCGGGAGACGGGCCGGTCGGCGGGCAGCGGCTCGTACAGCCGGTCCGGGGCGGCCTCGCCGAGCCCGCCCGCGTCGCCGCCGCCGACCACGGCGAGCGTGACCGCGGCGACCACCACGACCATCGCGATCAGCAAGAACCAGAACACGACCATCTCCCCGAGCTATGTGTTGGCACTGATCGTGCCATGCGGGTGTGACCGTTAGGGTCGCTGCCGGACCAGGAAGAGGGAGAAGCATGCTGCGGCTGGGGAATCGAGAGTTCGCCGGGCACGAGCCGGTGATCATGGCCATCGTGAACAGGACCCCGGACTCCTTCTACGACCAGGGAGCCACCTTCACCGACGAGCCCGCGCTCGCCCGGGTGGAGCAGGCGGTGGCCGAGGGCGCCGCGATCATCGACATCGGCGGGGTGAAGGCGGGCCCCGGCGAGGAGGTCAGCGCCGAGGAGGAGGCCCGGCGCACGGTCGGCTTCGTCGCCGAGGTGCGCAAGCGGTTCCCGGACGTGGTGATCAGCGTGGACACCTGGCGGCACGACGTCGGCGAGGCGGTCTGCGAGGCCGGCGCGGACCTGCTCAACGACGCGTGGGGCGGGGTGGACCCGAAGCTGGCCGAGGTCGCGGCGCGCTACGGCGCCGGTCTTGTGTGCACCCACGCGGGTGGTGTGGAGCCGCGTACCCGCCCGCACCGGACGGCGTACGAGGACGTGATGGCGGACATCCTGCGGGTGACGCTGGGGCTGGCCGAGCGGGCGGTGGAGCTGGGCGTACGGCGTGACGCGATCATGATCGACCCGGGGCACGACTTCGGGAAGAACACCCGGCACAGCCTGGAGGCGACGCGCCGGCTGGGCGAGATGACCGACACGGGCTGGCCGGTGCTGGTCTCGCTGTCCAACAAGGACTTCGTCGGCGAGACGCTGGACCGCCCGGTCAAGGAACGGCTCATCGGGACGCTGGCCACGACCGCGGTCTCGGCATGGCTGGGCGCACAGGTCTACCGCGTCCACGAGGTCGCCGAGACGCGGCAGGTCCTGGACATGGTGGCGTCCATCGCGGGCCACCGGCCCCCGGCGGTCGCCCGCCGGGGACTTGCCTAGCGTCGCGCTACTTCCCGGTCTCCTTGGACACCAGCGCGACCGCCTCGTCCACGTCGTCGGTGACGTGGAAGAGCAGCAGGTCGTGCTCCGACGCCTTGCCCTGCGCGACCACGGTGTCCCGCAGCCAGTCGACCAGGCCGCTCCAGTACTCCGTGCCGAAGAGCACGATCGGGAAGCGGGTGACCTTGCGCGTCTGGACGAGGGTCAGCGCCTCGAACAGCTCGTCGAGGGTGCCCATGCCGCCGGGCAGCACGACGAACCCCTGCGCGTACTTCACGAACATCGTCTTGCGGACGAAGAAGTAGCGGAAGTTGACGCCTATGTCGACGTGCGGGTTCATCCCCTGCTCGAAGGGCAGCTCGATGCCCAGGCCGACGGAGACGCCCTTGGCCTCCCTGGCGCCCCGGTTGGCGGCCTCCATCACGCCGGGACCGCCGCCGGTGATCACCGCGAAGCCGGCCTCGACCAGGGCCCGGCCCAGTTCGACGCCCGTCTCGTACTCGGGCGATCCGACGGGTGTCCGGGCCGAGCCGAAGACGCTGATGGCGCTCGGCAGTTCGGCCAGGGCGCCGAAGCCCTCCACGAACTCCGACTGGATGCGCATGACCCGCCAGGGGTCGGTGTGCACCCAGTCCGTGTCGCCTTCGGCGGTGTCCAGCAGCCGCTGGTCCGTGGTGCCCTTCTGCACCTGGTCGCGTCGGCGCACCACGGGTCCCAGGCGCTGTTCCTCCCACGCCCGCTCGTCCTCGGGGCTGGCCATATCGTGCTCCCTCCGCTGCCGGTCGGTGTCCGGCAAGGGTAGATCGGCGCAGGTGACGGGCAGGGCAATTCCGGATGCCGGGACACCCGTGAGGTACGTGGGGCCAGTGGGCTACGCGGTGAGCCAGGACCGCAGGCGCTCCTCGCAGTGCAGGATCCGCTCGACGGCGACCCGTTCGTCCTTCTTGTGCGCCAGTACGGGGTCGCCGGGACCGTAGTTCACCGCGGGCACGCCCAGGGCGCTGAAGCGCGAGACGTCCGTCCAGCCGAACTTGGGCTTCGCGACGCCGCCGACCGCCTTCATGAAGGCGGCGGCCGCGGGGTGCGACAGGCCCGGCAGCGCGCCCGGCGAGTGGTCGTCGACGGTCATCTCGGCGACGCCGCAGTCCGCGAAGACCTCCCGGACGTGGTCGAGCGCCTCCTGCTCGCCGCGGTCGGGCGCGTAGCGGAAGTTCACGGCGACGGTGCAGGCGTCGGGGATGACGTTGCCCGCCACGCCGCCCTCGATCCGTACGGCGTTCAGGCCCTCGCGGTATTCGAGGCCGTCGATGACGGCCCGGCGCGGCTCGTAGGACGCCAGGCGGGCGAGGATCGGCGCCGCCGCGTGGATCGCGTTGCTGCCCATCCAGCTGCGCGCCGAGTGGGCCCGCTCGCCCTCGGTGCGCAGCAGCACCCGCAGCGTGCCCTGGCAGCCGCCCTCGACCTCGGTGTTCGAGGACTCCAGCAGGACGGCGAAGTCGCCCTCCAGCCAGTCCGGGTGCTCCTCGGCCAGCCGCCCGAGGCCGTTGAACTCGGCGGCGATCTCCTCCATGTCGTAGAAGATGAAGGTCAGGTCCCGGTTGGGCGCGGGGACGGTGGCGGCGATGCGCAGCTGCACGGCGACGCCGGACTTCATGTCGGTGGTGCCGCAGCCCCACAGGACGCCGTGCTCGTCGAGCCGGGAGGGCACGTTGTCCGCGATCGGCACGGTGTCCAGGTGGCCGGCCAGCACGACCCGCTCGGCGTGGCCCTGGAAGGTGCGCGCGACGATGCAGTTGCCGTCGCGCTCCACCGTCAGGTGCGGGAGCGCACGCAGCGCGTGCTCGACGGCGTCCGCGATGGCCTTCTCGTCCCGGCTGACGGAGGGGATGTCGACGAGCTGAGCGGTGAGCTCGGCCGCGTCGAGGGAGAGGTCCAGTGCGGGGGTCTGCGTAGCGGTCTCCATGCGTCCGACCCTACCGGCGCCCCTCCAGTACCGTTGGCTGTGTGTCTCCCCAGTCCTCCGCCCCCTCCCGCGGCACCCGCGGCAAGCGCCTCCTGCGGGCCGGCGCGGCCTTCGCCGTGCTCGTCGGACTGGGCGTGTACCTCCTCGTGCAGTACGTGACCGGCGGTCCGGGCGCGCCGCGCTGCTCGGTGCGGGCCGCGGACGGCGGGCAGCCGTACGAGATCTCGCCGGAGCAGGCCGCGAACGCCGCGACCATCTCGGCCGTCGGCTCCGCGCGCGGGCTGCCGCAGCGGGCCGTGACGATCGCCCTGGCGACCGCCATGCAGGAATCCGGGCTGCGCAACATCGGCTTCGGCGACCGCGACTCGGTCGGGCTGTTCCAGCAGCGTCCGTCCCAGGACTGGGGCACGGTCGAACAGATCATGGACCCGGTCTACTCGGCCGGGGAGTTCTACACGCACCTGGTCAAGGTGCCGGGCTACTCACGGCTGCCGCTGACGGTGGCCGCGCAGAAGGTGCAGCGCAGCGGCTTCCCGCAGGCGTACGCCAAGCACGAGCCGGACGCCGCGCTGCTGACCGGCGCCCTGACCGGGCGCGACGGGGCGGCGATGACGTGTTCGGTGAACCGTCCGGCGGACCAGAAGCGGCCGGGCGGTACGGACGGGGTGCGCAAGAAGCTGGTGCGCGAGTTCGGGCCGGACGTCCTGCCGCACACGGACGGGGCGGCACCGGGCGGCAAGGACGGCGGCCGGGTGCTGACGGTGCCCGTACGGCCGGCCTCCCACGGTGACGCCGACGACGCCGCGGATTCCGGGGTCGCCGGGGTCTCGGCGGGTCAAGGGCAGGCCGGCGGCGCCTCGGCAGCCGGGGCCGGCTCCGGGACGGAGCGGCGCGGCTGGGAGCTGGCCACCTGGGCGATGGCCCACTCCGGAGCCTTGGGCATCGAGCAGATTTCCTACGCCGGGAAGATGTGGTCGGCGGCCGATTCCGGGAAGGGCTGGCAGAAGGCGACCGGCGCGGCGGCGCGGGCTTCCGGTGCGGACGTACGGATCGTCACCGCTAAGTGAGCCGGGGGGCGGCCGCCGGAGCGAGGTGACCGGCAGGCGGCCGCCGGAACGGCCGTGCGCCGGGCAGTGCCGCCGGTCCCGGTGACGCGGTCGCGCGGCCGGTGCGCGGGGCGGCTGTGCGGCCCCTCGGGACGCGCTCGCGCGAGCGCCGCCGGAGACCCGCGCGGCGCCGCTTGGTCACCCGTACGGCCGTCACGCCGTCAGCCTCGTGCGCACCGCGCAGCCGTCCGGCCGGTCCCTCGGCCGAGTTAACGTCGTCAACCCCGGGCAGCGGCGCCACATCACCGGCGCCGGGGTCACCCGAACGGCGTGGAACCCGCCAGGGCACTGAGGCGTGACGTTTCAGCACCGTACTGCGCACGGCGCAGTTTGCCCGGTTTCCTCCGGAGCAGATTATGTGACCCCCCACTGATTCTTTACCGGCCGTGCCGCAACCTTCCCGGGCCTGACGCGGTAGTCACGTCGTGCGTCCGGCAGCCACCGCGCCCCGCCGGCGGACACGGCACGTCTGTCAGAAGAACCAGTCCCTCTCCGTAAAAGGAGCACCATGTCCCTCCCCCTCTCGCGTCGGATCGCCCGAGCCGCGCTGCTGGTCGCAGCCGGCGCAGCCCCCGTGGTCGGTGCGGGCTCCGCGAGCGCCGTGGAACTGCCGAACTCCTCCGACCTGGGCGGAGTCAGCGCAGTGGACACCGCGAGCCTCGCCGACACCGCCGACGGCGCGGTCCAGGGTGCCGGCGACCTCGCCGGCGAGACCGGCGCGAACGCCACCGAAGCCGGCAGCAAGGTTGTCCGCAAGGCCGTCCCGGCCCTGAGCAAGACCGCCGGCAAGACCGCGGGCAAGACGCTCGGGGAGACCGCGCCGGCCGCGAAGCAGGCCGCGGGCAATGCCGCCAGCGACACCGCGGACAGCGCGGGGGACATCCTCACCGACACCCTCCACACCGCCACCGAGGACGGTCTGCCGACCGACGGCCTGACCGACGCGCTGCCGGGCGACGGGCTGTCCACCGACGGAGTGACCGACTCGCTGTC
Organism: Streptomyces paromomycinus; assembly: GCF_003865155.1. Lineage (NCBI taxonomy): Bacteria > Bacillati > Actinomycetota > Actinomycetes > Kitasatosporales > Streptomycetaceae > Streptomyces > Streptomyces paromomycinus. Next base: position 3,586,008 of record NZ_BHZD01000001.1, read on the forward strand.
CACCGACGGGCTCGCCCAGGCGGTCGGCGACAGCGGTCTGGCTTCGGACCTGCTGCCGACCAGCGGGCTGCCCATCAGCTGACGGAGCGCGCACGGCGAAGCCCGCACAGCGAAGCCCGGAGCGGACGCCTGAGGTACGGCGTCCGCTCCGGGCTCGTCGCGTGTGCGGCTGCGGCCCCGTAGGGGCGGGCTGCTACGGGTTACTGCGCCAGGCGGCGCACCGCCTCGTCCACCCGCTCGTCGGTGGCGGTGAAGGCGACCCGTACGAAGCGCTCACCGGCGCTCCCGTAGAAGTCGCCCGGCGCGACCAGAATGCCGCGCTTGGCGAGGTCACCGACGGTGTCCCAGCACGACTCGTCGCGCGTCGCCCACAGGTAGAGCGACGCCTCGCTGTGCTCGACGCGGAAGCCGGCGGCCTCCAGGGCCTCGCGCAGGGCCGTACGGCGGCGGGCGTAGCGCTCGCGCTGCTCGCCGACGTGCTCGGTGTCGCCGAGCGCGGCGACGGTCGCGGCCTGCACCGGCGCGGGGATCATCATGCCGCCGTGCTTGCGGATCAGCAGCAGTTCACCGAGGACGGCGGCGTCGCCCACGAGGAAGGCCGCGCGGTAGCCGGCCAGGTTGGAACGCTTGGACAGCGAGTGGACGGCCACGATGCCGTCGTACGAGCCGCCGCAGACGTCCGGGTGCAGGACGGAGACCGGGTCGGCCTCCCAGCCCAGTTCGATGTAGCACTCGTCGCTGAAGAGCAGCACGCCGTGCTCGCGCGCCCAGGCGACCGTACGGCGCAGTTCGTCGGCGCTCAGCACGCGGCCGGTCGGGTTGGACGGCGAGTTCAGCCACAGCAGCTTGAGGCCGGCGGGGTCCAGCTCCCAGGGGTCGTCGTAGACGACCGGCTCGGCGCCCGCCAGGCGCGCGCCGACCTCGTAGGTCGGGTAGGCCAGGCGCGGGTACGCGACGCGGTCGCCGGCGCCCAGGCCGAGCTGCGTCGGCAGCCAGGCGACCAGCTCCTTGGAGCCGACGACCGGCAGTACGTCGGTGTGCTCCAGGCCGGTGGCGCCCAGGCGCTCCCCGGCCCAGCCGATGATCGCGTCGCGCAGGGCGGCGGTGCCCCACACCGTCGGGTAGCCGGGGCTGTCGGCGGCGTCCGTGAGGGCTTTTCGCACGAGCGCGGGCACGGGGTCGACCGGAGTGCCGACGGACAGGTCCACGATGCCGTCGGCATACGCGGCCGCCGTGGTCTTGTACGGCTCCAGCCGGTCCCAGGGGAAGACCGGAAGACGGGACGAAACGGTGCCCACGTTGCTCTCTTTCCTCACGTTCCTCTGGCCGCACAGGTCTGGAAACGCCTCGGCCCCGTGCGGCGTCGGCTTCCCGGTCTCAGGTGACGGGGAGGCCGGCCGTACGGGACCGGGGCGGCGCCATGCGGCCGCTCAGCCGTTCTGCGGCGGCAGCGCTGCGATGAAGGGGTGGTCGCGCTCGATCAGGCCCAGCTTGCTGGCACCACCGGGCGAACCGAGCTCGTCGAAGAACTCGACGTTCGCCTTGTAGTAGTCCTTCCACTCCTCCGGGGTGTCGTCCTCGTAGAAGATCGCCTCGACCGGGCAGACCGGCTCGCAGGCGCCGCAGTCGACGCATTCGTCCGGGTGGATGTACAAGGACCGGGAGCCCTCGTAGATGCAGTCGACGGGGCACTCCTCGATGCATGCCTTGTCCTTGACGTCGACACAAGGCTGCGCGATGACGTAGGTCACGCTGTCGTTCCTCCTCGGTAGGGCTGGCGGACCGATTGGCAGTTCCGCCGCGGGGCGCGCGGGAGCGCGGCGTCGTCGATGCCCGCACCTAGTATCTCCGTTCCCGGGCACGAGACGAACAAGAGGGGCGGGTAGAGCCGTGGAATTCACTACCGGCGGACGGCTGGAGGTCCACATCACCCGTGCTGACGTGGGCAAAAGGGTATCTGTCCGGCGCCTGAGCGGCGCCGGGGAGGGGGCCGCCAGGTTCACCGACACGGTCGGCGTTCTCACATCGTGGGACGAGGGTGTGCTGAGCATCACACGACGGAACGGAGAGACCGTCCGGATCCCGGAGGCCACTCTGGTCGCGGGGAAGACGGTTCCGGCGGCTCCGGCCCGCCGCCGCTCCCCCGCGACGAGCACGCCGGAACTGGACCGGGTGGCCGCCCGCGGCTGGCCGCCGGTGGAGAGCGAGTGGCTGGGCGAGTGGCAGCTGCGGGCCAGCGCCGGGTTCACCCGGCGGGCCAACTCGGTGGCGGCGTCGGGCGACCCGGGACTTCCGCTGGACGCCGCGCTGGACCGGGTGCGCGCCTGGTACGCCGAACGCTCGCTGCCCGCCTGCATACAGGTCAGTACGGGCGCCCAGGGTGCCGGTGAGGACCTGGCGGCCGCTCTGGGCCGGCGCGGCTGGACGCGCGAGGTGACGGCGGAGCTGCGCACCGCCGCGCTGGCCCCCGTGGGCGACCTGGACGCGGACGTGTCCCGGGTGGCGCTCGGCCGGGAGGCCGGGCCGGACTGGCTGCGCTGCTACCGGCGGTCCGGGGAGCCGGGGCCCGAGGTGCTCAAGGTGCTGCACGGCGGCCCGTCCGTGTGGTTCGCACAGGTGCCGGACGAGGCGGGCCGTCCGGCCGCGATCGGGCGGTGCGTGGTGGACGGGCGCTGGGCCGGGTTCGCGGCGGTCGAGGTCGGCCCGGAGCACCGGCGGCGCGGCCTGGCCTCTGCCGTGATGGCGGCGCTCGCCCGCAAGGCGCTGGACGAGGGCGCCTCGGCCGCGTACCTCCAGGTGGAGACGGACAACGACAGTGCCCGCGCGCTGTACGACGGGCTGGGCTTCGTCACCCACCACCACTACCACCACTGGCGCGCCTCCCAGGGAGGCCCGAGCTGAACGGGTACGAACCTCGTATGCATCCGGACCCCGACCCGAACGGGGACGACGCGTCCGCCGAGCGGCGCCGGCAGTTCGCCGAGGCCGCGCGCGACGAACGGCCGGACCTCGCCCGGCTGTGCCTGCTGATCGCGGCGGAGGCCGATCCCGCGCTGGACGAGGCGGCCCTGGACGCGGCGCAGATCGAACTGGACGCGCTGGCCGGGCGGCTGCCGTACGCCCCCACGGGCGGGCCGCGCCCCTGGGCCCGTAACGTCGCCGAACTGCTCGGCGCGCGCCTCGGGTTCCGCGGCACGCCCACCGACTACCGGCGGCTGGAGTCGTCGCTGCTGCACGAGGTGCTGCGGCGCCGTCGGGGCCTGCCGATCCTGCTGTCGGTGGTGTGGATCGAGGTCGCGCGCCGGGCGGGCGCGCCGGTGTACGGGGTGGCGCTGCCGGGGCACTTCGTCGTCGGCTTCGGCGACCCGTACGGCACGCACGTCCTCGCCGACCCCTTCGACGGCGGGCGGCTGCTGACCGACGAGGACGCGGGGGTGCTGGTCGCGGGCGCGACCGGGGCGCCGCTGACCGAGCAGATGCTCGCGCCGGCCGACCCGCTGGAGATCGTGCTGCGCATCCTGAACAACATCCGGGCGTGGGCGGCGGCCCGGCCGGAGCGCAGCGACGTGCAGCTGTGGGCGGTGGAGCTGTCCCTGCTGCTGCCCAGCCACCCGGCACGGCTGCGCCACGACCACGCGCAACTGCTCGTGCAGCGCGGAGATTTCCTGGGCGGCGCGGCCGGGCTGGAGGAGTACGCGAAGGTGGTGGAGGAGATCGACCCGGCCGCCGCCGCAGCGGTACGGCGTCAGGCGGCCGCGGCCCGCGCCATGCTCAACTGATCCTGGTCTTCGGCCTGGTCCCGGCTCCCGGCCTGGCCCCGGGCCTCGGCCTGGCCCCCGCTCTCGGCCTGGTCCACGGCGGGCTGCCGCCCGGCGGCGTGCGGGCCGCGGCGCACGATCAGTACGGTCGCGTCGTCCTTCAGCTCTCCGCCGGTGAACCGCTCCAGGTCGGCGCGGAGCGTGCGCGCCAGCTCGTCCGGCTCCAGGTGCGTCCAGCGGGCCAGCCGGTCGGCCAGCGGGTAGAACGCGCCGTCCGCGCCGCGGGCCTCGGTCACGCCGTCGGTGCACAGCACGATCCAGTCGTCCGCCACCGGCTCGACGGCCACGCTCTGCCGGGCCTCGCCGGTGAGCCAGTCGAGCCCCAGGGGCAGGCCGCCTTCGCCGTCGTTGCGCTCGGTGACCTGGCCGTCCCGTACGAGGTAGTACGGGATGTGGCCGCAGGACAGCACCTTCGTACCGTCCTCGCCGCGTACCTCCAGCAGCAGCGCGGTGACGAACCGCTCCTGGCCGCCGCGCTCCGCGGAACGGACGTTGTAGCGGGCCAGTGCCTGCTCCATCCGCTCGGCGACGGCTTCAAGACTGTCCTTGTAGTGCGCCGCCTCCCGGAAGGAGGCCAGCACCTCGTGCCCGGCGCCGATCGCGGGCATTCCCTTGCCCTGGACGTCGCCGATCATCAGCCGCAGCCCGTGCGGCGTCTCCACGGCTTCGTAGATGTCCCCGCCGACCCGGGCCCCCTCCTGCGCGGAGACATAGAACCCGTACGCCTCCAGCGGTCCGGCGCTCAGCGGCAGTTCGCGCAGCATCTCCCGCTGCACGGCGTCGGCGACCATGCGCGTACGGGCGTACAGCGCCTCCCGCTCCAGCCGGGTACGGCACAGCACCAGTGCGAACACGGCGACCAGCAGCGCCCCGAAGGCCCCGACGACCTTGCTGGCCACCGACCAGTCCGGCACCAGCCGCACCTGGATGAACACCTGGCACAGCACGTACACGGCGGCCACCAGGGCCGTCCACCGGTAGCCGCAGCGCAGGGCGGCGATCAGCGGCGCGATGCCCATGAACAGGGCGAAGTGCAGCTGCGGGCCGGTCCCCGCGTCCGCCAGCGTGATGACCAGGGTCACGACGACCAGCAGCAACGCCACACCGCGGTCACGCGCCGGGGATCGCTGGTAAGTCGTCACACATCCCAGCGTGCGGGTGCCGCCGCACCCCGCACAGGGTCGAAAGTCCTGGTGAGGCGGTTACGGGAGGTGAGACTGCTTACAGCGCGGGGCCGGCCCGGGGCGGGGTCACAGCCAGCCCTTGGCGCCTGCCGTGCGGACGGCTTCGGCGCGGTTGCGGGCGCCCGTCTTCTGGATGGCGGTGGACAGGTAGTTGCGTACGGTGCCGTGCGAGAGGTGCAGGGCGGCGGCGATCTCCGCGTTGGTGGAACCGTCCGCCGCCGCGCGCAGCACGTCGCACTCCCGGTCGGTGAGGGGGCTGGCCCCCTCGGACAGCGCGGCGGCGGCGAGCGCGGGGTCGATGACCTGGTCACCGCGGAGCACCCGCCGTACGGCGTCCGCCAGCTGCGCGGCCGGGGCGTCCTTGACCAGGAACGCGTCGGCGCCGGACTCCATGGCGCGGCGCAGGTACCCGGGCCGTCCGAAGGTGGTGAGGATGACGACCTTGAGCGCCGGGAATTCGGCGCGCAGCAGCGCGGCGGCGTCCAGGCCGCTGAGGCCGGGCATCTCGATGTCGAGCAGCGCCACGTCCACGGGCTGTTCCCGCACCGCGCCGACCACCTCGTCACCCCGCGCGGCCTGGACCACTACCTCCATGTCGGGCTCCAGCCCCAGCAGCGCGGCCAGCGCTTCCCGGACCATGGACTGGTCCTCGGCGAGGAGGAGGCGCACTTTCTTCACGGGCTGCTCGCCGTGCGGGTCAGTCATGCGGCCACCCTAGCCAGGCGGGGGAAGGCGCAGGTCAGCGGGCGGAAGCGGCGCGGGCGGCGGGCGGCGGTCGGCCGTCGGCCGTCGGCCGTCGGCCGTCGGCGGGAACCGGGCGCGGGGCTCAGTGGGACTCACGGGAGCCGGTGGGAGCGGGACTCAGCACGACTCACATGTAGAAACGCTTGTGCTGCGGCGTCGGTTCGAAGGTCTGGCGGCAGCCGGAGCACCACCAGTGCCAGGTCTCCGGCGCCCGGCCCGAGTCGCTGGTGTCCTTCCACAGGCGGCGCCGGTCACGGCAGGACGGGCAGCCGGGCGGGGCGAGGGGCCCGACCACGGCCCGCGGGTCGATGGGTGGCATGGCGCCAGCCTGCACAACCCGGGGTGCCGGTGCGCCGGTTCCCGCGCCGGGCCACTCCAACGGGCGGAGCGGGAGCGTGCGCCCGCGCGCCGGAGCCACCGGAGCGTACGTCCGTACGTCTCACGCCCCCGACGGGCGCTGCTCCGCGGGCCGGGCGACGGCCCCGGGCACCGGCAGGCCGCCGAGCGGCACGTACGCGCGGAGGGCGAAGCCGCGGCCGCGTGGCGCCGCGCCCGTCTCCAGCCGGCCGCCGGTCAGCGCCAGCCGTTCGCGCAGCCCGCTCAGGCCGTTCCCGTCGTGGTTCCCGCCACGCATCGGCCCGGTGCCGTCGTCGATGACGGACAGGCACAGGTAACGCCGTTCGTCGGCCTCCCACTCCTCGGTGAGCAGCACCTCGCAGCGGCCCGCGCCACTGTGCCGTACGACGTTGGTGACGGCTTCGCGCAGCGCCCAGGCCAGGGCGCCCTCCCCGTCCTCCGTGAGGCCCCGGTGCTCCTGTTCCACGGCCGGGTCGATGTCCGCCGCGATCGCCGCGGTGCGCAGCGCGGCGCGGGCCCCGGCCAGTTCCACGACCAGGCGGGGCCGCCGGTAGCCGGTGACGGCCTCGCGGACGTCCACCAGCGCCTGGCGGCTGACCCGTTCGATGTCGGCGACCTGCTGGGCCGCGCGGTCCGGCTCGGCGGGCAGCATCCGCCCGGCCAGTTCGCTCTTGAGCGTGATCAGGGAGAGCGAGTGGCCGAGGAGGTCGTGCAGGTCGCGGGCGAGCCGCAGCCGCTCCTCGTTGGCGGCCAGCCGCGCGACCTCCTCCCGCGCCTCGCGCAGTTCCTTCGTCGTACGGATCAGATACTGCACGCCGACCATCGCGAAGCCGCTGAGCAGGCAGGGCAGGGCGTACGCGAAGAGGTAGGCGTGGATGTCCTCGTAGCGCAGGCCGACCAGCACGAGGACGACGGTCAGCGCAGGGATGGCCCACCGCGAGACGCCGAACGGCTGGGTGACGGCCACCGCGACGCACACGAAGGTGAAGAGCACCAGCCAGTTCGGCCCGATGACCGAGGCCAGCAGGACGGCGAGCGCCGCGATGAAGGCCACGGCGGCCCGGACCACCAGGTTCTTCGCGGGTCGGTGGGCCATGTGCCGGAAGAGCACGACGAAGTAGACGGCGACGAACGTCAGGAGACCGGCGCAGCCCAGCAGCTCGTGCGCCGGGGACAGCCCGCCGTCGGCCAGGTCCCCGATCGGCCCCGCCAGGTACAGGAACCAGATGACGACCCAGGCGCTCTTCACCAGCGCCTGCCGGCGGGTGCGGGGCGCCGACCCGATCATCACCGGGCTGGGCTCGCAGCTGGGGCCGGTCTCCGCCGTCTTCATGCCGTACGCGTGTCCTTCCGGTAGAGCCAGCCCGCGCCGCCCACGAAGACGAGCAGGTAGCCGACGAGGATGGCCAGGTCCTTGGCGTCCGGGGCGTGGCCGCCCTCGATGGCCGTGCCGAGCGCGGCGTAGGCGTGGGTCGGCAGCCACTCGGCGATGTTCTGCACCCATTGCGGCAGGATCGTCAGCGGCATCCACAGTCCGCCGAGGAACGCCAGCACGAAGTAGATCATCATCGCGATCGGGCGGACCGCGTCACCGCTGGCCAGGTAGCCGATGGCGACGCCGAGCGCGGCGAACACGAAGCTGCCGAGCCAGGTGGCGACGAGGATGGCGATCCACTGCCAGGCTTCCAGCCGTACGCCCTTGACCACGGCGGCGACGAGCATGACGAGCACGATGGACGGCAGGCTGACGGTCGCGGCGGAGCCCATCTTCGCGGCGACGTAGCCGCGGCCGGGCAGCGCGGTCAGCCGCAGCTGCCGTACCCAGCCCTTCTCGCGCTCCTTGGCGATCGCCTCGCTGTTGCCGATCAGGACGGCGGTCATCGCGCCGAACGCCGCCATGGCGACCATGAAGTACAGCGGCATGTTCAGGCTCATGCCCGGGATCGGCTTGCTGTCGGCGCCGCCCGCGATGATCAGGTAGAGCATCGGCGGGTAGATCACCGAGAAGAACAGGAACTTCTTGTTCCGCAGGGCGCGGACGATCTCCAGCTTGATCAGGGTGGTCATCGTGCCGCCTCCTCGGCGGTCGCTGCGTCGGTGATGGCGATGAACGCCTGCTCCAGGCCGAGTCCGGCCACTTCCAGGTTGCGCGGGTACAGACCGAGGCCGTACGCGGCGTGCACCGTCGCGTCGGCGTCCCGGGACTGCATGCGCACGGTACGCCCGGACACCTCCAGGGAGGTCAGGTGCGGCAGGCGGCGCAGCGCCTCGCGGTCGACCGGCCCGTCCAGGTCGAAGGTGATGCGGCGGGCACCGGCCCGGGCCTTGATCTCGGCGGCGGTGCCGTCGGCCAGCACCCGGCCGCGGTGCAGCACGATCACCCGGTCCGCGATCTCGTCCGCCTCTTCGAGGTAGTGGGTGGCGAACAGCACCGTACGGCCCTGCCGGGCCTGCGCCCGCATGGTGCCCCAGAACGTCTGCCGGGAGGAGACGTCCATACCGGTGGTCGGCTCGTCGAGCACGATCAGGTCGTTGGCGCCGGCCGTGGCGAGCGCGAAGCGCACCCGCTGCTCCTGGCCGCCGGAGAGCTTGTCGACCATCCGGTCGGCGATCTCGGTGATCCCGGCGGCGTCCATGATCTGCTCGACCGGGTAGCCGCCCGGGTGCAGGTCGCCGGCGAGCTTGACCAGCTCCCGGACCTTCACGCCGGTCATCAGGCCGCCGCTCTGCAGCATGGCGCCGACCTTGCCCTGCTCGATGGCGCGCTGCGGGGTGGTGCCGAACAGTGACACGGTGCCGGTGTCGGCGTTGCGCAGGCCCAGGAGCAGGTCGAGGGTGGAGGACTTGCCGGCGCCGTTGGGGCCGAGGAGGGCGACGGTCTCACCCGGGTGCAGCTCCAGGTCCAGGTCGGCCACCGCCCGTACGGCGCCGTAGTTCTTGCTGACTCCCCGGAAGCTGACCACGGGCGCCGGGCCCGCCCGTCGCCCGGCGGGCCGGTCTGTGGTGGTGGCTGTGCTCGTCATGGTTCCAGCCTCACAGTGAGCGGTGGCCCGCGGCAGTGTCGCCTGTCGCAAGTACGGGATGACAGATGTCATGGGTGGGGTCCCCTAGGGTGCGCCGGGCGGAGGGCCGGTCAGCCGGGCACGGTCATGCGCTGCGTGCCGACGACCGACAGCAGCCGCAGTGCCTCCGCCGACGGCGAGCCGGGCGCGGCGGTGTAGATGACGACGCGCTGGTCCCGGTCGGTGATGTCCAGGACGTCGCAGCTGACACTGACGGGCCCGACCAGGGGGTGTTCGAAGGTCTTGCAGAGGGTGGGCCGGGCGGCCACGTCGTGGGCGGCCCAGAGCCGGGCGAACTCCTCGCTGCCCGCCAGCAGCTCCTCGACCAGGCCGGTCACCTCCGGGTCGCCGGGGTAGCGGGCCGCGGCGGCCCGCAGCTGCTGGGCCGAGGTGCGGGCGAAGGCGTCCGCGTCCGAGACCCCGTACAGCCGCCGTCCGTACGGGTGCGGGCCCAGGAACGCGCGCCGGACGAGGTTACGGTCCCGGCGCGGCAGGGCGGAGAAGTCCTCCATCAGCGCGGCGGCCAGCTCGTTCCAGGCGATGACCTCGTACGTCGCCGAGATCACGAGCGCCGCGGCCTCCGGCAGCCGCCGCAGCAGGTCGACGATGCTCTGCCGGACCTCGCGGGACGGGCCCGGAGGAGGCCCGGGCGGCGCGCCGGCGAGGTGGTGGAGATGGTCGCGCTCGGCGTCCGACAGGCGCAGCGCGCGGGCCAGCTGGGCCAGCACCTCACGGGACGGCCGCGGGCCGCGGGCCTGCTCCAGCCGCGTGTAGTACTCGGTCGAGATGAACGCCAACTGCGCCACCTCCTCGCGGCGCAGCCCCGGGGTGCGGCGGCGTGCTCCGGCGGGCAGCCCCACGTCGGCGGGGGTGATGCGCTCGCGCCTGCTGCGCAGGAAGTCGCCCAGTTCTCGTCGTACACGTCGGTCCACGTCCCCAGTGTGCGCGGACGCCGGGCGGCCCAGCCAGGTACAGCCGGTGCCTGGCTGGGCCGGGCGGCCGGGCCCAGGCTCGTCGGCATGGACAACCTGTCGAACACCACATCGATCACACCAACCACACTGACCTCGTCGGCCACGACTGCCGGCCTGCTCGCCGGCAAGGTCGCCTTCATCACCGGAGCCGGCCGAGGCATCGGCGCCGCCGCGGCACGGCTGTTCGCCCGAGAAGGAGCCGAGGTGCTGCTCGCGGCGCGGACCGAAGCCCAGCTCAAGGCGGTGACCGAGGAGATCAGGGCGGCCGGCGGGACCGCGGACCACGTGGTGTGCGACCTGGCCGACGCGGCGAGCGTCCGAGCCGCCGTCGACCGGGCCGTACAGCTGTACGGACGGCTCGACGTGGCCTTCAACAACGGCGCCACGGGGCAGCCGCCCGGCCCGCTGGACGAGCTGCCGGAAGCCGAATTCGACCTGGTCAGCGCCGTCAACTTCAAGGGCCCCTGGCTGGCGATGACCGCCGAGATCGCCGCCATCCGCGCCACCGCAGGGCGCGGGGCGATCGTCAACACCTCCAGCGTCGGCAGCCTCGCGGGCAACCCCCAACTCCCGGTCTACGGCGCGGCGAAGCGGGCGGTCAACAGCCTCACCGAGTCGGCGGCCGTCACGTACGGCCCTGAGGGCATCCGCGTCAACGTCGTCGCGCCCGGCACCACGCTCACCGAGATGCTGCACGCGTGGGACGAACAGTCCCCCGGCACCGTCGAACAGCTCAACGCCCGTACCCCGCTGGGCCGCGCCGCCGACCCGGAAGAGATCGCCCAGGCGGCGGCCTGGCTGCTCAGCGACCGTGCCTCCTACGTCACCGGCACGGTCCTGCGGGTCGACGGCGGGATGTGCGCCTGAGCGACCGCAACGGCGCCGGCTCGGCGCCGGCGCGGCGCGTTCAGCCCTTCCGCGCGCCGCAGAACTCGGCTTCGACGACCCCCACATACGTGGCGGCGTCACCCATCCAGTCGCCGTTGATGTTGAACGTCAGCTGGTGGCCGCCGTCCCGGGTGCCGACGACCCCGGACACGGAGCCGTTGGCGCGGCCCGTCTTGCCCACCACCGTCACCCCGCAGGAGAGAGTGACGGACTCGATGCCGAGCCCGTAGCGGTAGCCCTCGGTCTCCGCGGGCACGGTGGTGAACATCTCGCGGGTGGCCGCCGAACCCAGCAACCGGCCCCGGGTCAGCGCCCGGAAGAAGGTGTTCACGTCACCGGTGGTGGAGATCATGTCGCCCGCCGCGCCGAGCCACGACATGTTCTGCTCGGTGGCGTCCACGATCGGCGCGTCGGGCTCCTTCTGCCGCAGTCGCGAGTAGGCGGTGGGGTGCGGCGCCGGCATCCGGGGGTCCAGGCCGGGGAACGAGGTCTCGCGCAGGCGCAGGGGGTTCAGGATGCGCTGCTGCACCTCGTGCGCGTACGGGTGGCCGGTCGCCTTCTCGACGATCATCCCGACGAGTACGTAGTTGGTGTTGCTGTACAGGGCGCTCTTTCCAGGAGCGCTGTGCGGGGGCTGCTTCATCGAGAGGGCCACGAGGTCCGCGGGACGGTAGGTGGTGTAGCGGTGCTCCGGGAAGCCGGGGCCGGAGGTGCGGTAGGAGAACTCGGGGTCGGAGGTGTAGTTGGCGAGGCCGCTGGTGTGGTTCAGCAGCTGGCGCAGCCGGACGGCGCGGCCGTCGTTGCCGTTGCCGCGTACGAGTCCGGGCAGCCACTTCTCGACGCTGTCGTCCAGGTCGAGCACGCCCTCTTCCGCCAGTTGGAGGAGGACGGTGGCGAGGAAGACCTTGGTGATGCTGGCGGCACGGAAGTGGTCGGCGCGGGTCCGTTCGCGGTGCATGGACGTGTCCGCGTACCCGGCCGCGCCGGACCACCGGCCCCGCCCGTCCCGGGCTTCGGCGAAGACCCCGGGGAGGCCGCCCTTCTCCACCACGTCCCGCAGCGCGTTCTGTGTCGCCCGGTGACGATCGTCGCTGTGCCGGGGAGTTGCCGCGTCGGCGGCCGGCCCGGCGGCGAGGACGGCCGTGACGGCCAGGGCCAGCGCCGTGGCACGGGTGGCGGCCGGACGGTGGGAACGGCGGGACGTGTTGCGCGCGGCGGCGGACTCGGCGGTGCGGGTCCTGCGGTCGGTTACGGAGATCATGCCCGGGACGCTATGGCGCGCCGCGGCCGCGCAGTACCGACGAAAGTAAGGTCCGCGTTCTTGCCTTGGGGGGTTCCCACGCGCGTTCCGACGCTGCGGCGCCGCGTCGCTGAGGCGGCCGGGAAGCTGGTGAGTCCGGTCCGCCGTCTGGTACGACGTCGATCCGGGCTCGTACGACGGTACGGGGGCGGAGCGACGTGCCAGGGGTGGAGCGACGTAACGGGGGTGGAGCGACGGAACGGGGGCGGAGCGACGCACCGGATTTGGATCGACGTAACGGGGGCGGAACGACGTAACGGGGGCGAAGCGACGTGCCGGGCCTGGAGCGACGTAACGGAGACGGAACGACGTAACGGGGGCGAAGCGACGTGCCGGACCTGGAGCGACGTAACGGAGACGGAACGACGCACCGGCATCGGAACGACGCTCCAGTCCCGGATCGACGCAACACCACCGGAGCGACGAACCGAGCCCGGCTCGACGCACTGACCCCGGATCGACGCACCGCCGCCAAGACGACGAGCCGGGCCCGGATCAACGCTCCGGGCCCGGCTCGACGGTGGGTCAGCCCCTTGTGGCTCCCTCGACCTTGGCGACGCGCTTCTGCGGTGCGGGCGGTGCGGGCTGCCGGAGGGCCTGCATCATCGCCGCGGCGGCGTGCTGCGGGGTCATCTTGACCTTGCCTGCGCCGCCGTCGATCGACACGTTGTCGAAGGCGTGGCCGTACTTCTCCTCCAGCTTGGCCAGGTCTATGACCGGCTGGAGCTTGCCGTCGGGAGCGGCGGTGAAGGTCAGCAGTTCGCCGATGGAACGCTGGCTGAACGGCACCTCGACACCGCCCGCCGACAGGTACACCCACCCGGAGACCGCCGGTTCGGCCATCTCCTTCAGGGCCCGGTCGACCTCCGCCTTGCCCGCCTTCGGCTGCTGCTCGACGGCGGCCAGCACCACCGGGGTGTTCTTGCCGGTGGCGGCCCGGTCCAGGTACGCCTTTTCGATCTTGCTCTTGGACGCCTTCACGTCGACGGCCTTGTAGGGCGCGCCGTAGTGCGGGACGGCCTTGCCGTTCTCGAAGGTGATGCTGCCGTCCTTGGCGGCGCCCGCCGGGCCGGCCACCGCCTTGAGCGCGATGTCCAGCTTCTCGTCGTCCGTGATCATCGCGGGCTCGGCGGTCCGCGTGCCGCCGAACAGCGAGCTGATGACGGAGACCGGGTTGTAGTCGCGGCCGGAGGCGTCCCGGACCGTGGCCTGGGTGTCGATGTTCAGCCCGGCCTTGGCCGGCACGAGCGTCTGCTCCTTGCCGTCCACGGTCAGCTTCAGCGGCTCGTTGCGGGTCTTCTGGACGGCCGCGTCGAGCTTCTTGACGGCCTCTTCCTTTGTGGCACCGCCGATGTCCACACCCAGTGCGGTGGTGCCGTTGGGCACGTCCGCGTGGTCGAGCAGCAGCCCCGCGCCGTACGCGACGCCCGCCAGCACGACGACCGCGACGCCCAGCAGGACGATCTTGTTGCGGCCCTTCTTCTTCGGGTTTATCGGCTCGGGGATCTTGGCGCGCGGCGGGGCCGGGGTGTCCTGGCCCGCGCCCGGTCCGGGCGGGAAGGGCGCCGCGGGCGCCGGAGCGGCGTCGGCGGGGACCGTCGGGATGCCGCTGACCAGGGTGTCGCTGGAGAGCTGGTCACCGCCGCCGGGACGGCCGGAGCCGGCGGGCGCGCCGCCGGGGAAGCCACTGGCGTTGCCGCCCTTGCCGCTCTTGCCGCTCTTGCCGCCGGACGCACCGCCGCGACCGCCGGCCCCCTGGCCGCCGGCCGGCACCCCGCCCGCGACGCCACCCGGGGCACCGCCCGTGACGCCGCCCGTGACGCCGATGCCGCTGCCGGGTCCGGCGGGCGGAGCGGGGGGCTGCGGGGTGAGCACCGCGGTGTCGTCGGTCATGCCCGGACCGCCGTCCGCACCCGACGCTCCCGGGGTGCCCGGCGCGCCCGGTGTGTGGAAGCCGGTGGGCAGGTCGAAGGCCGAGTCCCCCGTGGCCGGACCAGTCGTCGGCCCGCTCGGCCCGCTCGGACCGCTCGGACCGGTCAGACCGCCGCGGTCGGCCCCCTGACCGATCCCCCCACCGACACCGGCACCGGCACCACTGCCCGCACCCGCACCCGTCCCACCGAGCGTGTCGAACGGACTCGCCCCGCCCTGCGCAGGCCCGTCGAACGGGCTGGCCGGCGTGTCGAACGGCGACGGGGCCGCGTCGAACGGCGAGCCGCTGCCCGACGCGGGCGCGTCGGAGAAGTACGGCAGGTCCGGGCGCTGCTGCGAGCCGCCGGTGCGGTCCTGCGGCGCGGCGGGAGCCTGGGGGTCCGGCGCGGGCGCCGGGGCGGGCGCCGGAGTACCGGCGGAGGCCGCCGTCGGCTTGCGGGGCGAGAACCAGTCGCTGGTCTTCTCGGCCGGAGCGCTCTTGGCGCCGTCGGCACCCGGCGCGTCCGGCTTACGGGTGCTGCCCGTGCGCTCGGACCCGCCGGTCCCTCCACCGGTCGCACCCTGGCCGAACCCTCCGGACGCACCGGACGTGCTGGACAGGGGGGACGGGGACGGGCCGGTACCGGCGGACCCGCCGGTCCCCGACTCCTCGCCGACGGGCTTGCGCACGACGACCGGCGGGATGGGACGGGACCCCGGAATATTGATCTTGATCCGCGTGGTCAGCGTGGTCTCGGTCTTCGGCTCCTCCGGCTTCGCCGCGGCGTCGGCCGCCACCACATCGTCCGCCTCGGACCGAGGCGTTCCGTACGGCGGTGTCCCCGACGGGTACGCGGCACCGCCGCGCCCCTGGGCGCCGGAGGACGAACTGTCAGATTCACGACTCAAAGCAGGTTCTCCCGGTTGGCTCCGCCGCTCGTCAGTACGGTGCTTGGGCGGCTCGGCGGCGCGCACCACCATACTGGCCGCTGTCGGCGGTCATCCCGGGAGCAGGACAACGCCCCGCTCCCGGACCGCCGTGCGGTCCTGAAAATGATCACTGGGGCCGGTACTTACTTGCCAAGTCGGGCCGCTTGCGCACCGTTGGCCCGCATCTGCGATCCGGTGGCACAGATCACAGCCAGCACGATGCCGCCGACGAGGAAGACGTACGTGCCCAGGCCGGCTCCGAAGAGGAAGTCGCCCTCGGGACGGGCGTCGCTGAGCAGGATCACGGACAGCAGCCAGCCCGCGCCCGGCGCCAGCACGCCACCCGTACGGCCGAGCGCCACCTGCCCCCCGTAGAAGAGGCCGCCGGCCGCCGCCAGCGCCAGCAGCAGCCCACCGGGGAACCACGCCGCCTGGACGAGCCCGCCCGCGGCCGCCACGACCGCGCCGAGGACGAACAGCAGGACGTACGCGGCCACCCGGCCGGGGCTCAGCGGCGCGGCGAGCCCGGTTCCGGCAGCCGCGCCCCTCGTCCCCCGAGCGCCTCCCGCGGCCGCCGTCCCGGCACCCGTGCCGGCGCCTCCACCGGCACCGCCCCTGGCCGCCGCACCCTTGCCGCCCTTGGGGGCCGCCGACGCGCCCGCCTTCGGCCCCTTGCCGCCCGACGTGGCCCTGGTGCGCTTCTTCGCGCCGCTCATACCGCCTGCTCCTTCTCGTCCTCGGTGCGCGCCCCGTTCCCCGTGTCGTCCGCCACGCCCGCGAAGAGATCGTCCTCGCGCTCCCCTGCCGCGGCGCCGGATCTGCCCCGTACGAGCTGGTAGTACTCGGTCCCGAACAGGGGCTGCCCCAGGCCGTTGGAGAGCGCGAAGAAGGGGCCCTCGACGGCGATCTGCGTGGCGTGCGCCCGCATCGCCGCCGCCTTCGCGGCCCCGTACCGCTCGCCGCCGGAGACCGCGGCGGTCACCACGCTCTCGTCCACGATCCCCGGCACGTCCTCCGCCGCGCCGACACCGGGGAAGGACGGGCCCGCCGCGCGCAGCCGCGCGAAGCCCTCCTCGACCACCGGGCGCGGATTACGGTTCCAGTAGATCTTGCCGATCCGGTGCGGCGCCCCCAGCTCGGGGCGGAAGTCCGGGTCCGCGGCGAGATCGGCGGCGCGCATGGCGACGCGGTGCGCCTGGATGTGGTCCGGGTGACCGTAGCCGCCGTTGTCGTCGTAGGTGACCAGCACCTGCGGCCGTACCTCGCGGACGACGGCGACCAGGTGACCGGCGGCCTCGTCCAGGTCGGCCCGCCAGAAGGCGCCCGGCCGGTCGTTCTGCGGGGCACCCATCATCCCGGAGTCGCGGTAGCGGCCGGCGCCGCCCAGGAAGCGGTGGTCGGTGACCCCGAGCGCCTCCATGGCGGCGGCCAGCTCGTCGACGCGGTACGGGCCCAGGGCGTCGTCCCGGTCCGGCGCGAGGTGGGCCAAGCCGGGCGGGATGACCTCGCCCTCTTCGCCGCGGGTGCAGGTCACGAGCGTGACCAGGGCTCCTTCGCCCGCGTACTTGGCCATCGTGGCGCCATTGTTGATGGACTCGTCGTCCGGGTGCGCGTGCACGAGCAGCAGCCGGCGGGCGGGAAGGTCGGTCATGGAGACAGCGTACGAGCCGGGCGGCCGGGACCCCGCATCCCGATCCGGCCCGCCCGGCCCACCCCCGTCAAGGGCCGGGCCGGCCGCCCCCGCGCGCGGGCTCCGGCGGGCGCGCGGCACCGCACGGACGGGTGGCTAGAACTTGATGCCGCCGAGCATCCCGGCGACGTTCGTCGTCAGCTGCTTGATGGTCGGGCCGATCGACGAACTGGCCAGATAGAAGCCGAGCAGCATGCACACCAGCGCATGTCCCGTCTTCAGCCCGGACTTCTTGACGAGCAGGAAGACGATGATCGCCAGCAGCACCACCGCCGAAATCGTCAGTGCCACGGCGGCTCACCTCCAAGTACGCACGGTCCGGACAGCGTTGGGACGACGCGGGGCCGACGGGTGACGGCCCCGCGGGCACGGGGTTGTCACGCTCCACTCCCATACCCACTCCGCGGAGGGGATCATAACTTTCCACGCTCGCGCATATGTCGGTGCACGGGAGCAGAACGGGGGCGCACGCGATCATCGCGGAAGCGGGCGCGACCAGGGCGGGGCACCGTAGGCTCCTCCGCATGACCGGACAGCTCTCTTTTCCTCGGCAACACGCCCGTACCCAGCGCTTCTCGCTGGGCGCGCCGCGCGGCTTCGCGGTGGCGCCGGACGGCTCACGCGTCACCTTCCTCCGCTCCCGTACGGGCACCGATCGAGCGAATCTGCTGTGGGTACTGGATCTTGACGAGGGGCGGGAGTACGCCGCCGCCGACCCGGCGGCGCTGCTCGCCGGCGCGGACGAGGAGCTGTCGCCCGAGGAGCGGGCGCGCCGCGAACGTACGCGCGAAGGGTCGTCCGGTGTGGTGGGCTACGCCGTGGACGCCGCGGTGGAACTGGCCGCCTTCACCCTCTCGGGCCGCCTGTTCACCGCCGAACTGCGGGCCGGCACCGCCCGTGAACTGCCCGTTCCGGGCCCGGTGGTGGACCCCCGGCCGTCGCCCGACGGACGGCACGTCGCGTACGTGTCCCAGGGCCGCCTGCGGGTCGTCCCGGCCGACGCCGCGCCCGGCGACGGTGACGGCACGCCGGGCGACCGTTCCCTCGCCGAGCCGGAAGGACCGGACGTCACCTGGGGCCTGGCGGAGTTCCTCGCGGCCGAGGAGATGGGCCGCTTCCGCGGCTTCTGGTGGTCCCCGGACAGCGACCGGGTGCTGGCCGCGCGCGTCGACGACGCGCCCGTACGGCGCTGGTGGATCGCCGACCCGGCGCACCCGGACCGCGAACCGGCCCGGGTCGCCTATCCGGCGGCCGGCACCCCCAACGCCTCCGTGGGCCTGGCCCTGCTCGGCCTGGACGGTTCGCGCACGGACGTCACCTGGGACCACGAGCGCTACCCGTACCTGACGCGCGTGCACTGGTCGGCGGCGGGCCCGCCCCTCCTCCTCGTCCAGAGCCGCGACCAGCGCGCCCAGCGCTACCTGACGGTCGACGTCAAGACGGGTGCGACCAGCACCGTGCACGCCGACGAGGACCCCCGATGGGTGGAGCTGACCGCCGGATCGCCCGCCTGGACGCCGGACGGGCGCCTGGTGCGCGTCTCCGACGAGGGCGGGGCCCGCCGGCTGTTCGTCGGCGACCGGGCGCTGACGGCGGCCCCGCTGCACGTACGGGCCGTGCTGGACATCGGCGAGGACGACGTGCTGTTCACGGCGAGCGGCGAGGAGCTGCACGACATCGGCGTCTACCGCGCCTGGTACCGCGGCAGCGGCGACCAGGGCGGCTGGGAGCGGGTCGGCAAGCGCCCGTACCCGTCGGTGTCCTCCGCGGTGCGCGGCGGCGCCGTGACGGTCCTCTCGCACGCCTGTCCGGACCGGCCGGGGGCACAGACGGAGGTCGTGCGCCTGGAGGCGGACGGCGGCGAGACCTGGCTGGCCGCGGTCGGCTCGTACGCCGAGGTGCCGGCGCTCGCCACCAGCCCGGAGTTCGTCCTGTCCGGTGAGCGGCAGATCCCCTGCGCGGTGCTGCTGCCGACCGGCTACCGGGAGGAGGACGGGCCGCTGCCGGTCCTCATGGACCCGTACGGCGGACCGCACGGTCAGCGCGTGGTGGCCGCGCACAACGCCTACCTGACGTCGCAGTGGTTCGCCGACCAGGGCTTCGCGGTGATCGTCGCGGACGGGCGGGGCACTCCGGGGCGCTCCCCCGACTGGGAGAAGGCCATCCACCGGGACCTGGCGGCGGTGGTCCTCCAGGACCAGGTCGACGCGCTGCAAGGGCTCGCGGCCCGCTTTCCGCTGGACCTGGACCGGGTCGCGATCCGGGGCTGGTCCTTCGGCGGCTACCTGGCCGGGCTGGCGGCGCTGCGCCGCCCCGACGTCTTCCACGCCGCCGTCGTGGGCGCCCCGGTCACCGACCAGCGGCTGTACGACACCCACTACACGGAGCGGTACCTGGGGCACCCGGACGAGGACCCGGCGCTGTACGCGAAGAACTCCCTGGTCGACGACGACGGCCTGGTGGGTGCCGCGGAGCCGCACCGGCCGATGATGATCGTGCACGGGCTGGCGGACGACAACGTGGTGGTGGCGCACACCCTGCGGCTCTCCTCCGCGCTGCTCGCGGCGGGCCGGCCGCACGAGGTGCTGCCGCTGTCGGGTGTCACGCACATGACGCCGCAGGAGCAGGTGGCCGAAAATCTCCTGTTGCTCCAGGTCGACTTCCTGAAGCGCTCGCTGGGGGTGAGCTGAGCCGTCCGGCTCGCCGTCACCAGTTCGGCGGGAGGTCCGCGGGCGGGGGTGGCGGCGCGTACCCCGGTGGCAGCGGCTCGCCCACCGGCCCGCGCGGTACGGCCGCCCCGGCCGCCGGGCGGGCCAGTGCCAGCAGCGCCACGAGACCGGCCAGAACGGTGAACGCGGCGGTTGCGACGTCGAGTTGAGTGCGCGGGGCCAGTGCCCGGAAGTGCCCGAGCAGCCCCGCGCGCTGCTCGGCGGCCAGCGCCGCGGCACCGTGCGCCAGCAGCAGTGCCGCGGTCAGCAGGCCCAGCGGCCGCAAGGACGGCGCGCGCCGCGCCGCCCCGACGGCGGACACCAGAGACAACAGCGCCAGGGACAGCAGGGTCCAGTTACCCGGTGGCTGCAAGAGCACACGATGCGCGTCACCGTCGCCGACGACGCTGCCCCAGTACGTACTCCACCCCAACTCCCTTACGGTGTACGCCTGCCAGGCCGCCAGTATCACCCCAGCACCGGCCAGCAGCAGCGCGGCCACCACCGCGGGCGCGCGGCGCAAGCGACTCTCCCGGCGGTCCGCACCTCCGCGCCCGGCCGAGGCGGCAATCAGCAGCAGCACGCTCACCACAAGGGCAACACCGGCCGTGATCAGCGCCCACCCCCTGGCCCCGGCGCCTGCCCCGGGAAGCCCGTCCGCGCCGAGGTTCCACAACGGCGGCGCCCGGAACAGCAGCGTCACCCCGGCCACCGCGCTCAGCGCGCACGGAGCGGACGGCGAGCGGCGCAGCACCGCCACCACCGCGGCGAGACAACCGATCCCCAGCACCGGTTCCAGCAGCGTGGTCGCCCAGACCGCCGCACCCTCCGGCCGCAACGGCACACCGGCCCACAACCACCAGACGTCCGACGGGTGTCGCGCCACGACGAGATCTCGGCTGATCCATACGGCGCTCAACAGCGCGAGCAGCAGGCACAACAGCGCACCGAACCCTCCGGCACCGCGCGCGCGAGCCCTTCTCCGCCCCATGTCGTGGCCCACCCCCTGCCCCCGCACGGACAGGTCTACTCCACCCACCGCACCGCGACAACCGCGCGGCAGCAGACGGCGGACGGCGGGCGGGCCGCCGCCGGCCGGGGTGATCACAGGGCCACCCCGGCCGGTTCACGGCACCCGCACGGCCGTACGCTGTCGAGTATGGCGCGTCCGTATATCGGCGTGACGACAGTCAAGTTGCCCCGTCGTTACGGACGTTGAGCGGGATATGTCGCCCATGCCGTACGCCGCGTACCGCTGTCAAGCACGCCATGGCGTCAATCTGCGCAATCTTCGCTCAAGAAGAGGACACCGCCCCACCGAGCGTTCGCCGTCCTCTTGACTGGGCCATAAATCACTTGCCAAAGTCCGCTCAACCAGCGGTGCGAATCAGCTCCGCTTCCTGTTGCAAGTGAACTCGGTGCGGGGGAACTTCGCGATGACCAGTCCGTCCCAGACCGCGGTAACGCAGACCGATCCCTCCGGACTCGGACCCGAAGGGCTGCGGAAAGTCAAGGACCGCAAGGGCGGGGAACTGGTCGGCCGTTCCCCCGGCCAATTGATGTGGATCAGGTTCAAGCGCGACCGGACCGGAGTGATCAGCGGCTGCGTGGTCATCGCGTTCTTCTTGATCGGTCTGCTCGCCCCGCTGATCTCCAAGCTGTACGGGAAGGATCCGTACACCCGGTACGGACAGATCACTCCGGGTCTGCTGGTGAACGGATATCCGGCGCAGCCGAACGGAGGCATCTCCTCGGAATTCTGGTTCGGAATCGAACCCACCCTCGGGCGTGACGTGTTCATGCAACTCGTCTACGGCATCCGGACCACCCTTTACCTCTCCGTCGCCATCACTCTCGTTTCGGTGCTCACGGCAATCGTCATGGGAGTGGCCGCCGGATACTTCGGCGGCCGCGTCGACTACTTCATCGGCCGCCTCATCGATCTGCTGATGGCCTTTCCCAACCAGCTCTTCTTCGTCGCGTTCGTCCCCGTGGTCGGCGCGATCTTCGTGGCCCCCGAGGACGCGATGGCCACCTGGATGCGCTGTCTCATTCTGATCCTGGTGCTGTGGTTCCTGGGCTGGATGAGCCTGGCCCGGCTGCTGCGCGGCACCACCCTGTCGCTGCGCGAGCGCGAGTTCGTCGACGCCGCCAAGGTCAGCGGCGCCTCCCCGGCCCGCATCATCCGGCGGGAGCTGCTGCCGAACGTCATGACACCGATCCTGGTGCAGACGACCTACATGCTGCCCAACTTCGTCACCTCGATCGCGGGCCTGTCCTTCCTCGGCGTCGGCCTGGTCGAGCCCACCCCCGACTGGGGCCGGATGTTCGCCAACGCGGCCGATTACTACCGCAACGACATCACGTACTTGTTCTTCCCCGGCATCGCGATGGTGCTCTTCATCGTCGCCTTCAACCTCCTCGGGGATTCCGTCCGGGACGCCTTCGACCCGAAGCGCGCCCGGTGAACCGTGTTCCACGGGGGGTGCTGCCACCCCAGCACCGCACACGTCAGGCAGCGGCCACGGAACTACGACAGGCAGGTGCATCCACCACCATGAAGACACTCCGTACGCACAGAGCGCGCGCCACCGTCGTGGCGCTGTCCGCGGGGGCACTGGTCCTGACCGCCTGCAGCAGCGGGGCCGGCGAGGGGGCGAAGGACGACCAGGGCCGCAAGGAGGCCGAGAGCCAGCGCGCCCAGATCGCCTTCGGCGACGCCAAGGCGTCCACCGGGCCGGCCGAGGCGGTGCCCGGCGCGGCCCCCGGCGGGACGATCAAGGTCTACCAGCGCGACACCTACGACCACCTGGACCCGGCGCAGATCTACGTCAGCGACGAGGGCACCCTCTCGACGCTGATCTTCCGCCGGCTGACCTCCTACCACCTGGACAACGACGGGAAGTACACGGTCGTCGGCGACCTGGCGACGGACAGCGGCAAGTCCACCGACGGCGGCCGGACCTGGACGTACACCCTGAAGAAGGGCCTGAAGTTCGAGAACGGCCAGCCGATCACGTCGAAGGACATCCGGCACACCTTCGAGCGGCAGTTCGCCAACTTCATCTCCAACGGCCCGACGTACGTGCAGCGCTGGCTGGCCGACGCGGAGGGCAACGAGTACCGCAAGCTGCTGCCCGGCGGCCCGTACGGCGGCAAGCACCTGCCCGACAGCGTCCTGGAGACCCCGGACGAGAGCACCGTCCGCTTCCACTTCAAGAAGCCGGTCGGTGACCTCCCGTACGCGCTGGCCATGGCCGGTTACGCCGTCGTCCCGGAGAAGGGCGACACCAAGGAGCGGTACGACAAGAACCCGGTCTCCTCCGGGCCGTACAAGATCGCGCCGGGGTCGTTCAAGTCCGGCAAGGGCATGTCCCTGGTCAAGAATGCCAACTGGGACCCGAAGACGGACATCACCCGCCACCAGTACGTCGACAAGTTCGACATCCAGTTCGGCGTCTCCTACCCCGACTCGACGCAGCGGCTGATGTCCGACAGCGCCGACAACAAGGCGGCCATCAGCTTCAACAACCAGGTCGACGCCGCCAGCCTCCAGCAGGTCGCCAACGACCCGGACGTCAAGAAGCGCTCCACCTCCGGCTACCAGCCCTACGTCGGCGCCATCAACTTCAACATGAGCCGCCTGAAGGACAAGAAGGTCCGCGAGGCCATCGCCCACGCCATCCCCATCCAGGCCATCCTGGACGCGTACGGCACGCCGGGCGGCGGCGAGCTGGCGGGCAGCTACATCAGCCCGACGCTCACCGGCCACAAGGACATCGACCCGTACGGCAAGCTCAAGAAGCCGATGGGCGACGTGGAGAAGGCCAAGCAGCTGCTCAAGGAGGCCGGCAAGGTCGGCATGAAGCTGACCTTCGCGTACACCAACGCGCCCGAGCCGCAGAAGTACTCCGTCGCGGTCGCCGACAACCTGCGCAAGGCCGGCTTCGACGTGCAGAACAAGGACCTGCCGTCGGACACGTACTACGACATCATCGGCAAGGTCAACAACCAGTTCGACATCTACCCGTCCGCGTGGGGCGCCGACTGGCCCAGCTCGCTGACCGTGATCCCGCCGGTCTACGACGGCCGGCAGATCCAGGACAACGCGCCGAACTACTCGCACTACAACAACCCCGCGGTCAACAAGGAGATCGACCGGATCTCCCAGCTCACCGACCAGAAGCAGGCGGCGCACGACTGGTTCGCCCTCGGCGAGAAGATCCTCAAGGAGGACCTGCCGCAGCTGCCGACCTTCTACTACAAGCAGGTCCAGCTGCACGGTTCCCACGTCGGCGGCGTCGTCAACAACGACATCATCAGCTCCGTCGACCCGACCAAGCTCTACGTGAAGAAGTAGCGGAGCCGGCGCCCCGGCGCCGTCCGAGCGCCGTGCGCCGCCCGCGCCCGGTGTGCCCGCCGTCCCGGGCGGGCGCACCGGCCCGGCGCACTCCCGACCCTCTGGCTGCCCAAGAGAGCTGCGACCGCCATGCTGCGTTTTCTCTTCCGCCGGTCCCTCGGCGCGATCGTGATCCTGCTGATCATCAGCGCGTTCACGTTCTTCCTCTTCTTCGCCGCCCCCCGGGATCCCGCGCTGCTGGCCTGCGGAAAGAACTGCACGCCTGACGCCATCGCAATGATCCACAAGAATCTCGGGCTCGACAAACCCGTACCGGTCCAGTACTGGCTGTTCATGTCCGGGATCGTCACCGGACGGGATTTCGCCGTCGGGCACTGTCCGGCGCCCTGCTTCGGCTATTCCTTCGCCAACGGCGACCCCGTCTGGGACACCATCGTGGACCGTTTCCCCACCACCGTCTCGCTGACCATCGGCGCCGCCGCGGTCTTCCTGGGCGTCGGTGTCGGCACCGGAATGATCGCCGCCTGGAAACAGGGCAAGCTCATCGACAAGATCTTCAGCTCGTCCTCGCTGGTGCTCTCCTCGATGCAGATCTATTTCATCGGGCCGATCGTGCTCGCGCTGCTGGTCTACAACCTCGGCTGGTTCGGTCAGCCGAAGTACGTGCCGCTCCTGGACGATCCCGTGGGCTGGTTCCTGGGGCTGATCATTCCGTGGTGCGTGCTGTCCGTCATCTTCACCGCGCAGTACACGCGGATGGCCCGCTCGTCGATGATCGAACAGTTGCAGGAGGACCACGTACGGACCGCCAAGGCGAAAGGAATGGCGTCCCGTACGGTCTTCTTCCGCTACGCCTGGCGTGGCTCGCTCATTCCCATCGTGACCATTTTCGGCATCGACCTGGGGTCGCTGTTCGGCGGCGCGATGATCACCGAATACGTCTTCGCGCTGCCCGGTCTGGGCACCCTCGCCGTGAAGTCGGTGCAGAACACCGACCTGCCCATGACCATGGGCGTGATGCTGTTCGCCGCGACCTTCATCATCCTGTTCAACATCGTGGTGGACGCCTGCTACGCGTTCATCGACCCGCGCGTGCGGCTGTCCTAGGAGAGGCCCCGTGTCCACACTCACCCAGCCCGCGGGCGCACCGGCCCCGGCCGCCTCGGCCCCGTTCCTGTCGGTACGCGACCTGTACGTGCGGTTCGCCACCGAGGACGGCGTCGTCAAGGCCGTCGACGACCTCTCCTTCGACCTGGAGCGCGGCCGTACCCTCGGCATCGTCGGCGAGTCCGGCTCCGGCAAGTCGGTCACCAACCTCGCCATCCTGGGCCTGCACAGCCCCAACTACACGACGATCACCGGCGAGATCCTGCTGGACGGCGACGAGCTGACCGGCGCCCGGGAGAAGGACCTGGAGAAGCTGCGCGGCAACAAGATGGCGATGATCTTCCAGGACCCGCTGACGGCGCTGTCGCCGTACTACTCGGTGGGCCGCCAGATCGCCGAGCCGTTCGTCAAGCACACCGGCGCGAGCAAGCGCGAGGGCCGGCAGCGCGCGATCGAGATGCTGGAGAAGGTGGGCATCCCGCAGCCGACGCTGCGGGTGGACGACTATCCGCACCAGTTCTCCGGCGGCATGCGGCAGCGCGCCATGATCGCCATGGCGCTGGTGTGCAACCCGTCGCTGCTGATCGCCGACGAGCCCACCACCGCGCTGGACGTGACCGTGCAGGCGCAGATCCTGGACCTGCTCAAAGATCTCCAGCAGGAGTTCGGCTCGGCGATCATCCTGATCACCCACGACCTGGGCGTGGTCGCCAACACCGCCGACGAACTGCTGGTGATGTACGCCGGGCGGGCCGTCGAGCGCGGCACCGTCAAGGAGATCCTCACCGAGCCGCGGCACCCGTACACCTGGGGCCTGCTGGGCTCGATGCCGCGGCTGTCGGCGAGCGTGGAGGAGCCGCTGACACCGATTCCCGGCACCCCGCCGAGCCTGCTCGCCCCGCCGCCGGGCTGCCCCTTCCACCCGCGCTGCGGCTTCGTCTCCGAGGTCGGCGGCACCCGCTGCCAGGACGAACGCCCGCCGCTGGCCCCCGGCCGGGCGGCGGCCTGCCACCTGGGCCCCGAGCAGAAACACACCCTGTTCACCGAGCAGATCAAGCCCCGGCTGGGCTAGGAAGCGAAGCGACGACCATGAGCGCACCCGAAGACGTCCTCGTGCCCGCCCCCCGTCCGGCCGCCGCCGGGCCCGGCGAGGTGCTGCTGACCGCCCGGGGCCTGACCAAGCACTTCCCGATCATGGCCGGATTCCCGTTCAAGCGGCGGGTCGGGGCGGTGCAGGCGGTCGACGGCATCGACCTGACCGTGCACAGCGGCGAGACGTTCGGCCTGGTCGGCGAGTCGGGCTGCGGGAAGTCCACCACCGGGCGGCTGCTGACCCGGCTGCTGGAACCGACCGCGGGCTCGATCACGTACCGGGACCGGGACATCACCCACGCCGGGCGCAAGGAGCTGGCGCCGGTCCGCTCCGAGATCCAGATGATCTTCCAGGACCCGTACTCGTCGCTGAACCCGCGGCAGACGGTCGGCACCATCATCGGCGGGCCGATGGAGATCAACGGCATCGACCCGGAGGGCGGCCGGGAGCGGCGGGTACGCGAACTCCTGGAGATCGTCGGCCTCAACCCGGAGCACTACAACCGCTTCCCGCACGAGTTCTCCGGCGGCCAGCGCCAGCGCATCGGTGTCGCCCGCGCGCTCGCCCTGGAGCCGAAGCTGATCGTCGCGGACGAGCCGGTCTCCGCGCTGGACGTCTCCATCCAGGCCCAAGTGGTCAACCTGCTCCAGGAGTTGCAGCGGGAGCTGAACATCGCGTTCCTGTTCATCGCGCACGACCTGGCGATCGTCCGGCACTTCAGCCAGCGGGTCGCGGTGATGTACCTCGGCAAGATCGTCGAGGTGGGCGACCGGTACTCGATCTACCAGCGGCCGCGCCACCCGTACACCCACGCGCTGCTCTCCGCCGTCCCCGAGGCCCGGCTGCTGGACGCGCAGGAGGAGGCGGCGGACCGCGAACGCATCCGGCTGGCCGGCGACGTCCCCTCACCGATCAACCCGCCGTCCGGCTGCCGGTTCCGTACCCGCTGCTGGAAGGCGCGCGACAAGTGCGCCGACGAGGAACCGCCGCTGGTGCAGATCACCGGCAACGTCGGCGGACACCTGACGGCCTGCCACTTCCCGGAGGAGCCCACCACGGCGGCGCGGGACGCGGACATCGTGCTGGACCCGGCGCTGGCGGCGATCGAGGACGCGGTACCGGGGCCGGAGGCGGCCGACGGAAGTTCCTGAACGGCCGGGGCCCCGGCCCGCGTCCCCCGGTGTCGGATCAGCCGATCGGGGCAGGTGCCGAGGACGCACTGGCTCCACACAAGGACAGATGACACATATGGCTCACCGCTCCCCGGCCCGGATACACACCCGCGTCCCCCTCCTGGCCACCACCGGAGTCCTGACACTCCTCTGTACGAGCACCCCGGCCGCCGCAGCAGCCACCGGCTCCCACGCGCCCGCGCCGCGCCCCACCTACGCCGTCGCCCACCGGGTGCTGACCGCCGACGGCGTGGACACGGCGCTGAAGCACGGCGCCAACGCCGTCGAGATCGACGCCACCGCCTGGAAGAAGGGCTGGTGGGCGGATCACGACGGCACCCCCACCAGCGCCGGTGACACGATGGAGGCCATGCTTCAGCGCATCGCCCAGCGGCGCGGCGAGGGCAGGAGCGTCAACTTCGTCTGGCTGGACATCAAGAACCCGGACCACTGCCGCAGCGACGACGCGAAGTGGCGGCACTGCTCGGTGGCGGCACTGCGCGACCTGGCCCGCCGCACGGTGGAGAAGCAGGGCGTCCGCGTGCTCTACGGGTTCTACGGTACCGAGGGCGGCACCGGCTGGAAGGATGTCTCGACCGGCCTGCGCCCGCTCGAAGGGGTCGACGTCAGCGGCAACGCCGAGGACGTGGCGAAAGCCTTCGCGGCCCACGGCTCCCGCATCCCCGCGAACCAACGCGTCATGGACAAGGGCCTCTTCGGCATCGCCCTCACCCCCCGCAAGATCGTCGCAGAGCTCCGGGCCGGCGCCGAGGCCCGGAGCCGCAAGGAAATCGCCTCGACCGCCGGCTGGACGGTCGGCACGGGTGACGAGAAGAACGTCGCCAAGCTGCTGGCGCCGTACACGGCGGGCGGGGCCGACGCCGACAGCCTCATCTACGGGCTGCGGGCCGCCTGCTACCCGGACGGCACGTCCAAGTGGCGCGGCGGCTGCGGCACCGACGACTCCTCGGTGAAAAAGGCGCTGGCCTCCATCACGGATCACGTCGCCGGCCACCCGGCGGAACGGCGCATGGCCACCAACACCGACGTCCCCTTCGGCAGCTGAAGCCGGGCCCTTGCGCAGCGCACCCCCGTCACCCGCCCGGCACGACCCGCCGTTCCTCCGCGAAGTGGCACGCCGAGGCGTGCCGGGCCGGGCCGGGCACCCCCTCGAAGCCCTCCGGTACGTCCAGCGGCGGC
This sequence comes from Streptomyces paromomycinus, assembly GCF_003865155.1. Taxonomy (NCBI): domain Bacteria; kingdom Bacillati; phylum Actinomycetota; class Actinomycetes; order Kitasatosporales; family Streptomycetaceae; genus Streptomyces; species Streptomyces paromomycinus. The sequence continues at coordinate 3,614,506 of NZ_BHZD01000001.1, forward strand.
ACCTCCAGCGCGCAGCGCTCCCGCGCCTTCCAGCAGCGGGTACGGAAGCGGCAGCCGGACGGCGGATCGGCCGGCGAGGGGACGTCGCCGCTCAGCAGGATGCGGTCGCGCCGGGCGCGCGCCTCGGGGTCCGGTACCGGTACGGCGGAGAGCAGGGCCTGGGTGTACGGGTGCGTCGGATGCCCGTAGATCTCGTCCTCCGTACCGACCTCGGCGAAGCGGCCGAGGTACATCACCGCGACCCGGTCGCAGATGTGCCGGACGACCGACAGGTCGTGCGCGATGAAGACGTACGACAGGTCGAACTCGTCCTGGAGCCGTTCCAGCAGGTTGACGACCTGCGCCTGGACGGAGACGTCCAGCGCCGAGACCGGTTCGTCCGCCACGATCACCTCGGGGCGCAGCGCCAGGCCGCGGGCGATCCCGATGCGCTGGCGCTGTCCGCCGGAGAACTGGTGCGGATAGCGGTTGATGTACTCCGGATTGAGCCCGACCACGTCCAGCAGCTCCTGAACCTTCCTGCGCCGGTCGCCCTTCGGCGCCGCCTCCGGGTGGATCTCGTACGGCTCACCGATGATGTCGCCGACCGTCATCCGCGGATTCAGCGACGTGTACGGGTCCTGGAACACCATCTGGATGTTGCGGCGCACCGCCTTCAGCGCGCGCCCCGACAGCCTGGTGATGTCCTCGCCCCGGTACAGGATCTGCCCGCCGGTCGGCTTCTCCAGCCCGACCAGCAGCTTGGCGACCGTCGACTTTCCACAGCCGGACTCCCCCACGACCCCGAGCGTCTCGCCCTTGCGCAGGGCGAAGGAGACGGTGTCCACGGCCTTGACGGAGCCGATCTGCTTGCGCAGCACGACGCCGCGTGTCAGCGGGTAGTGCTTGGCCAGGTCCCGTACGTCGAGGACGGCCTCCCCCGCGCGCCCAGCCGCCTCAGCGTTCACCGGCGGTCTCCTCGCTCACTGACGGTCTCCTCCCAGAAGTGGCAGGCACTGGCCCGGCCCGGTGCCACGTCGTAGAGCGGCGGCCGGTCCGTACGGCAGACGTCCCGCGCCTTGGGGCAGCGCGGGTGGAAGGGGCAGCCCGGCGGAATCGCGGTCAGGCTGGGCGGCAGACCCTTGATCGCGTACAGCTCGCGGCCCTTGCGGTCCAGGCGCGGGATGGAGTCGAGCAGGCCGCGGGTGTACGGGTGGGCGGGCGCCCGGTAGAGGTCGTGGACGGGGGCGGTCTCCACGATCCGGCCCGCGTACATCACCGCGATCCGGTCGGCGACGTCCGCGACCACCCCCAGATCGTGGGTGATCAGGACCAGGCCCATGGCGTACTCCCGCTGGAGCTCCGCCAGCAGGTCCATGACCTGGGCCTGGACCGTCACGTCGAGGGCCGTCGTCGGCTCGTCCGCGATGATCAGGTCGGGGCCGAGGGCCAGCGCCATCGCGATCATGATGCGCTGGCGCATACCGCCGCTGAACTGGTGCGGGTAGTCACCCACCCGGCTCCGGGCGGCCGGAATGCGCACCCGGTCCATCAGCTCGGCCGCACAGCCACGCGCCTCCTTGCGGGACATCCCCCGGTGCACCTCGAACATCTCCCCGAGCTGCGCCCCCACGCTCAGTACGGGGTTGAGCGCCGACAGCGCGTCCTGAAAGATCATCGCCAGCTCGGTGCCCCGAATTCTGCGCCGCTCCTCACCGCCCATCCGCAGCAGATCCCGCCCGCGGAAGAAGATCTCTCCGCCCGTGACGTGCCCCGGCGGCGTGTCCAGGATGCCCAGGACGGCCTGCGCGGTCACCGACTTGCCCGAACCCGACTCCCCCAGCACGGCCAGCGTCTCGCCCGCGCTCACCCGGTAACTGACCCCGTTGACCGCGTGCGCCACCCCGTCCCGCGTCCGGAACTCCACCTTCAGCTCCCGCACGTCCAGCAGCGCTCCGTCACCGGAATCGTCCTCCTGCCACATCCCCTCAGCCGTCATCCACCGTCTCCTCAGCGCAACTTGGGGTCGAGGGCGTCGCGCACCGCGTCGCCGAGCATGATGAACGCCAGTACGGTCAGGCTGAGCGCGCCGGCCGGCCACAGCAGCATGTGCGGCGCGTTGCGGATCTGCTTGGACGCCTCGGAGATGTCGATGCCCCAGGAGACGGTCGGCGGCTTCAGGCCGACGCCCAGATAGGACAGCGTCGCCTCCAGCGCGATGTACGTGCCGAGGGCGATGGTCGCCACGACGATCACCGGCGCCACCGCGTTGGGCGCCAGGTGCCGCAGCAGCAGCCGGGTGTTCCCGGCCCCCAGCGCCCGCGCGGCCTGCACGAAGTCGGCCTGCTTGACGGTCAGTACGGACCCGCGGGCGATCCGCGCGAGCTGCGGCCAGCCCAGCAGCACGATGAACCCGACGACCGGCCACACCGAACCGGACGGCACCACGGACAGGAACACGAGACCACCCAGCAGCATCGGGATGGCGAAGAACATGTCCGCGACCCGCGAGAGCAACGCGTCCCACCAGCCGCCGAAGAACCCGGCCAGCCCGCCCAGCACCCCGCCGAGGAGCGCCGCCCCGGCCGTCGCGCACACGCCGACCGTCACCGACGCCCGCGCCCCGTACACCGTCCGCGCGAAGACGTCGCAGCCCTGGGTGTCGAACCCGAACGGGTGACCGCTGCGCGCGCCCTCCTGCGACAAGGTGATGTCGCAGTCCAACGGGTCGGTACCGGTCAGCAGAGACGGCCAGACCGCGATCAGCACAAAGAACAGAATCAGCAGGCCGGAGACGATGAAGACCGGATTGCGGCGCAGGTCGTGCCAGGCGTCCGACCACAAGCTGCGGGCCCGGCCGCTGCCCGGCTGCACGCCGGTCCCCTGCGGCGCCCCCGGGGCCCCGGGCACCTCCGGCGTCCCGCCGAGCCCGACCACGCTCTCCGCCTCGACGGCGGGCAACGGCGTCCCGACACCCGACGGTTGGAACAACTCCGGGCGCTCGGGCTCAGGCATAACGGATCCTCGGGTCGAGCACGGCGTACAGGAGGTCGACGACCAGGTTCGCCAGCAGGAAGACGATGACCAGGACGGTCACGAAGCCGACGACGGTCGGGGAGTTCTGGCGGACGATGCCCTGGTACAGCTCGTAGCCGACGCCGTGCACGTTGAAGATCCGCTCGGTGACCACCGCGCCGCCCATCAGCGTGCCGATGTCCGCGCCGATGAAGGTGACCACCGGGATCAGCGAGTTGCGCAGCAGGTGCCGCACGACGATCCGGCGCCGGGGCAGGCCCTTGGCGACGGCCGTCCGCACGTAATCGGCGCGGGCGTTCTCCGCGATCGACGTCCGGGTGAGCCGGGTGACGTACGCCAGGGACACCAGCGCCAGCACACAGCCCGGCAGCAGCAGTTCGTCCAGCGGCGCGCCCAGCGCGACGGCCGGGCTCACCCACGCCCACTTCACGCCCAGCAGGTACTGGAGCGCGTACCCGCTGACGAACGTCGGTACGGACACCACGATCAGCGTGAGCACCAGCACCCCGGAGTCCAGCAGCCGCCCCCGCCGCAGCCCGCCGAGCACACCGAGCGTCACCCCGACGACGATCTCCGCGACGATCGCGACGGCGGTCAGCCGCAGGGTCACGGGAAAGGCCGTGCCCATCTTGTCCAGCACCGGCTGCCCGTCGAACGTGGTCCCGAAGTCGCCGCCGAAGATCTGCCCCATGTAATGCAGGTACTGCTGCCACAGCGGCTGGTCCAGATGCAGCTCACGGCGGATCTGCGCGGCCGTCGCGGGGTCGGGTGCACGGTCTCCGGAAAGGGCCGCGACCGGGTCACCGAGCGCGTACACCATGACAAAAATGAGAAACGTGGCGCCGACAAAAACCGGCACCATCTGCAACAACCGCCGGATCACATAACGCCCCATGACCGCCCGCCGCCCGCCCCTCAGCCCTTGATCTCGATCTCGTCGTACACCGGAACACTGAAGGGATTCAGAGCAACATTCTCGATCCGCTCCCCGTACCCGCCGCTCCCGTTCTGGTACCAGAGCGGAATCGCGGGCATCTCCCGGGCCAGAATCCGCTCGGCCCGGTGATATGTCTCGTTCACCTGCCGCTGCTCGCTCTCCGCGTTGGCCCGGCTCACCAGCCCGTCGAATTCCTTGTTGCTCCAGCCCGAGTCGTTGGACGAAGCACCGGTGAAGTACTGGCTCTGCACAAACGTCTGGATCAGCGGATAGTCCATCTGCCACCCGGCCCGATACGGCCCGCTCATCTTCTTCCCCGTGACCTTGGTGCGGTAATCGGCGAAGGTCCCCATCGGCGCGCCGTCACACACATGCCGGCCCAGCGCCTTGTTCACACTGTTGCACAGCGCATCCACCCACAACTTATGAGACCCGGTGTCCGCGTTGTACGTCACCTTCATCGATCCGCCCGGAATCCCGCCCCCCTCAGCCACCAGCTTCCGGGCCCCGACCGGATCGTACGTACACGCGTCACCGCACAGTCCCGCCTGGTAGCCGCCATGCTCCCCCAAGGCCATAGCGGTCCAGTCAGTCGCGGGCGTCCGCGTCCCCCGAAAAATCTGCCGGGTGATAGCCGGCCGGTTAACGGCCATGGAAATCCCCCGCCGAACCTTCTCCACCCCCGCCCTCGACCACTTCTCGTCATACATCGGAAACGACAACGTCTGAATGATCCCGGCAGGCTGATTGATGTACCGCCCGCCCAGATCCTTGTGCACATGCTTCAACTGCGGAGCCGGCACATCATCGACCAGATCCAGATTCCCCGCCATCAGATCCGTATAAGCGGTATCATTATCCGTATAAACCTGAAGGTCGACCCCACCGTTCCGCGCCCGGTCCGGACCTGGATACTTCCCCCACCTCCGCAGCCGCATGACCCCACCTTTAGCATACGACTGCACGGCATACGGCCCATTGCCGACCGGCTTCGCCAGCCACGCGTCGTGATCGGTGAAGAACAGCCGGGGCAGCGGCATGAAGGCGTTGTACCCGAGCATGTCCGGCCACAGCCCGAATTTCTTGTTCAGCCGCACCGTAAAAGTAAGCTCGTCCCGCACCCGCAGCCCACGCATCGTCCGCGCCGTAGGCTTCTCCCCGGCCCCCTCTGGATGCACCTCCTCATACCCCTCCACATAACTGAAGAACGGCGCCCCCTGCTGCCGATTGGTGACCAGCGCCCCATAATTCCAGGCATCCACGAAAGACCGAGCAGTCACCTTCTCACCGTTACTAAAAGCCCACCCAGGTTTAAGCTTCACCGTAAAATTCCGCGCATCCGGCGACTCCACCGACTCCGCGACCATGTTCTCCACCGCCGCGGTCCGCGGGTTGTACCGCTTCAGCCCACGGAAAACGAGATCGAGCACCTTGCCGCCCTGCACATCGGTGGTGTTGGCCGGCTCCACCGGATTAGGCGGGTCACCCCAGGACGCCCGGATCACCGTCGGATCCTGCCCGCCCCCACCACACCCGGCGGCCAGGACGACCACGGCGGCCGCGAAGAACGCCGACCCGACGCGCCAGGCACCCCGCAACGACCTGCCTCCTCAGAGCTGCGACCCCGGGCACCCCACCGTCCCGGCCTGTCGGCCCCAACCTGACACCTCACACCCGCCACACTCCGTCACCAGGGCGCAACACGGGCCAGAACCCCCCGTACGAGCGATCTCCATCACTCCCTGGTGGGTGCGCGCGTTGTGCGCGATGGAGCCGGTGGTGGGGGGGCTCGCGGGCCTGGCCGTGCGGCCTCACTCTCCCCCAGCCTTCGGCCGGGGTACCCCCACGGCACCCTTGACTCCTCGTGCCTTTCCTACGCGGGTCAGCGTGCGGGCTGCCTGCGGGGAGCCCCCTGCACGCCCCCGAGCCCCGGCCGTCCGGCGGCATTCCGTGCAATCGGGCTGCGCTTCTACAAGCCCAAACGCTCCCGGTGCGGTGCTCGCGTCGTGCGCGGAGGGTCCGGTGGGTGGGGGCTCGGGGCCACTCCGGGGTCACTCCTCGGCATCCTTTAGCTGCAGTGAATCGGATACGTGGGCCAGCGTGCGGACTGCCTGCGGGGAGACCCCTGCGCGACCCCGAGCCCCGGCCGTCGGGCGGCTTTCCGAGCGATCGGGCTGGGCTTTTTACAAGCCCAAGCGAAACCCAGCCCGGGGGTGAGCTCGCGTCTTGCGCGGTGGGGCCGGTGGGTGGGGGCTCGGGGCCACTCCGGGGTCACTCCTCGGCATCCTTTAGCTGCGGTGCATCGGATAGTGGGCCAGTATGCGGACTGCCTGCGGGGAGACCCCTGCGCGACCCCGAGCCCTGACCGGAATGGCGGCTTTCCGAGCAATCGGGCCGGGGACTTTCACAACCGGGCGCGTCCCGGTGCGCCCCGGCACCCCGGTGCCCGAGTGCCCGAGTGCCCGGGTGCCCAAGTGGCGTCCGGCACGCCAGTGCCCGGGTGCGCGAGTGGCGTCCGGCGCGGCAGCGTTCGGGTGCCCGAGTGCCCGGGTGGCGTCCGGCGCGTCAGCGCCCAGGTGGCGCGGCGGAGCCGCGTCGGGGTGGGCTGGCCCGGGGCGCGCGTCCCATCGCCGGGGAGTGGCCTGCCGTGCCGCCACCACCCCGTGAGCCTCACCACCAGGAGAGGCGCACCCGGGCGCCATCGAAAACTCCCCCCACCGACCTCGGCTCGCCGAACCGGCCGGAGGGGGCGCGTAGGGGGCCATCCCCGCAGGCAGTCCGCACGCTGCCCCACATATCCGATGCACTGAAGCTAAAGGATGCCGAGGAGTTGGCCCCCTGCGCGCCCCCGCCCCCACCACGAAAGCAACGCGAACCGTGCGTCAGCACACCCCCCGCGCGAAGCGCAACCCCCGCGCAAAGCGCAACCCCAAAATCAACCGAGCGCCCCCACCTTAAGCACCCGAACCAGCCCAGCCAACACCCCCACAGACACCACAATCACCACCCCCGGCTCCGCACTCTCCCGCACCCACCGCCCCCCGCCGCTCCCCACCGCCACCTCGACGCACGCCTCGGTGTGCCCCTCGCTGAAGCTGGACTTCTGCCAGTCGAACCGGGACATGCACACCTTCCTAGAGCAGGGGGTACAGGAGTCGCTCGATGAGTTTGACCGAGTCCCTGGACTGCCGCGCCACGGGTGGAAGCGCCGCCTCCGTCAGATTAGCGAACATGCGTGTGTACCGCTGGACAGCGTCAACTTCCCCCAAGTACAGGGAATTCTCGACGTGCGGAACCACCACCGTCGACAGTTCCCGCACCGGCGGCATCATCACGGTGAAGGGCGCCCCGAAGGGCACCGGACCGTCGAACGGCAGCACTTGGAGCGTCACATCCGGCAGCCGGCAGGCGTCGAGCAGCCGCCGCAACTGGTCTCGCATGAGCCCGCGACCGCCGAGCGTGACGCGCAGCGCCGCCTCATGAACGACGGCATGGAACCTGGGCACCCGCTCCCCGGAGAGCACCCGCTGCCGCTCCATCCGGAAATCCACCGCCGCCGCCTCCGCACAGCGCGACACCTCCACGTACCCGCCACGGTGGACAGCCGTCGCGTACGCCCTGGTCTGCAGCAGGCCGGGGACGAACAGCGGTTCGTAGCAGACGATGGACTCGGCTCCTGCCTCCAGCTCGGCGAAGTCCAGCAGCGGGGCCCGGACGCTGTTGCGGTACAGGCTCCACCACCCCTTCCCGGCCTGCTGCCCGAGGGCGGTCAGCGCTTCCACGTACCCGGTGGCGAGCTCCCCCGCCTCCTCGGCGAGCCGGCGCAGCCGCTCGGCGGACAGGCTCGTACGGCCGCTCTCGACGTTGCTGATGTGCGATTGGTGCATCCCCATCAGGGCAGCGCTCTCCCCCACCGACAGCTTCGCGCGCTCGCGCAGCTTCCGGACTTCCGCCCCGAAGCGCCGCTGACGGTACGTGGGATTGGCACGCAGACCCATCGGTCCCTCCCTCGATGCACGCGAGCAGTATTTCGTAACTCAGCATTCCCCCCATGTGGTTGTGAATAGGCAACCCCTGTCGCTACCTTGAGTATGACGCCGGTCACGGAACGCATTCACCTGGAGGCTGCCTCATGAGCACGCCCAGCGACACCTGGTCCTACGGCCTGTTCATTCCGCATGACCCCCGGGCGGTCGGTGTCGTCAGAGCCGCGCTGCGGCACATCCTGGACGGGGCCGGGCTGAACTGTCTGACGGAGACGGCGGAGCTGATGGTCTCGGAGCTGGTGACCAACTCGTACCAGTACGCGAAGACCGACGCGTACGTGAGCGTGGACCGCTCGCCGTTCGATCTCACGATCGCGGTGTGGGACACCGGTCCTGGCGTCCCGGCGCGGCAGAGCGCCGGGGCCGACGAGGAGTACGGGCGCGGGCTCGGGATCGTGGCCGCCTGCGCCGACAGCTGGGGAGTGCGGGACTGCCCGAACGGCAAGGCCGTGTGGTTCACCGTGACGCCCAAAGGAGACCGGAGGTAGCACCACAGGAGCAGGCCGACGACGACGGCGACAGGGGCAGCAGCAGCGGCAGGGGCAGCGTCAGCGACCGGGAAAACATACGGGGACGCCCGGAGCACCATGCTCCGAACGCCCCCGCATACGCGCGTACGGCCCCGCTCAGGCCGCGCCGACCACGTCCTTCTCCTCCGCGAAGTGGCACGCCGAGTCGTGCGCCGCCAGGCTGCCCGAGGACGCGAAGCGCTCCGGGACGGCGAGCAGCGGCACCTCCTCGGCGCACTTGTCCTGCGCCTTCCAGCAGCGGGTGCGGAAGCGGCAGCCGGACGGCGGGTTGGCCGGGGACGGCACGTCGCCGGAGAGGATGATCCGCTCCCGGCCGGCCCGGGCCTCCGGATCGGGGACGGGCACGGCGGAGAGCAGCGCCTGGGTGTACGGGTGGGTCGGGTGGTCGTAGATCTGCTCGTCGGTGCCGATCTCCGCCATCTTGCCGAGGTACATCACCCCGACCCGGTCGGAGATGTGCCGGACGATGGACAGGTCGTGGGCGATGAAGAGGTAGGAGAGGTTGAACTCGTCCTGGAGCTTCTCCATCAGGTTGATGACCTGCGCCTGGACCGACACGTCCAGCGCCGAGACGGGCTCGTCGCAGATGATGATCTCGGGGTTGAGGGCCAGGCCGCGGGCGATGCCGATGCGCTGGCGCTGGCCGCCCGAGAACTGGTGCGGATAGCGGTTGATGTACTCCGGATTGAGCCCGACCACGTCCAGCAGCTCCTGGACCTTCCTGCGCCGGTCCCCCTTAGGAGCCACCTCCGGGTGGATGTCATACGGCTCGCCGATGATGTCACCCACCGTCATCCGCGGATTCAGCGACGTGTACGGGTCCTGGAACACCATCTGGATGTTGCGGCGCACCGCCTTCAGCGCGCGCCCCGACAGCTTGGAGATGTCCTCGCCCTTGTAGAAGACCTCTCCGGACGTCGCCCGCTCCAGGTTCATCAGCAGCTTGGCGACCGTGGACTTGCCGCAGCCGGATTCGCCGACGATGCCGAGGGTCTCGCCCTGGTACAGCTCGAAGGAGATGCCGTCGACGGCCTTGACCGCGCCGACCTGCTTCTTGAACAGGATGCCCTGGGTGAGCGGGAAGTGCTTGACCAGGTCGCGGACTTCGAGGATGGGCTCGCGTGCCGCGTTCTTCGTGGGCTCAGCCATTGATCGTCTCCTCCCAGAAGTGGCACGCGCTGCCGCGGCCGTCGCTGACGCTGTGCAGCGGCGGCACCTCGGTACGGCAGATGTCCTGCGCCTTGGGGCAGCGCGGGTTGAACGCGCAACCCGTGGGGATGTTCAGCAGGTTGGGCGGCAGGCCCTTGATCGCGTACAGCTCCTGGCCCTTCTGGTCCAGGCGCGGGATGGAGTCGAGCAGGCCGCGCGTGTACGGGTGCGCGGGGTTCTTGTACAGCTCGTGCACGGGTGCGTGCTCGACGATCCGGCCCGCGTACATCACCGCGATCTTGTCGGCGACGTCGGCGACCACACCCAGGTCGTGGGTGATCAGGATCAGGCCCATGTTGTACTCGCGCTGGAGGTCCGCGAGCAGGTCCATGACCTGCGCCTGGACCGTCACGTCGAGCGCCGTGGTCGGCTCGTCCGCGATGATCAGGTCCGGTTCCAGGGCCAGCGCCATGGCGATCATGATGCGCTGGCGCATACCGCCGGAGAACTGGTGCGGGTAGTCCGAGACCCGGGCCGCCGCGGCCGGGATCTTCACCCGGTCCATCAGCTCGATCGCCTTGGCCTTGGCGTCCTTCTTGGACATGCCCTGGTGGACCCGGAACATCTCGCCGAGCTGGTAGCCGACGGTGAGCACCGGGTTCAGCGAGGACAGCGCGTCCTGGAAGATCATGGCGATCTTCGCGCCGCGGGTCCGGCGGCGCTCCTCGGGCGTCATCTTCAGCATGTCCTGGCCGCGGAAGAGGATCTCGCCCTGCGGGATCCTCGCCGGCGGCATGTCCAGGATGCCCATCACGGCCTGCGCGGTGACGGACTTGCCGGAGCCGGACTCGCCGAGCACGGCGAGCGTCTCGCCGGCGCTGACGTTGTAGTTGACGCCGTTGACGGCCTTGACGACGCCGTCCCGGGTGTGGAACTCGACGTGCAGGTCACGGACGTCGAGCAGCGGACCGCTGTCCTTGGCGTCCGCCCCCCGCTGGGGGGCGTCCGCTGTCTTGGAGATCGTGGTCACGTACGCCTCCCTCAGCGCAGCTTGGGGTCGAGGGCGTCGCGCACCGCGTCGCCGAGGAGGATGAACGCCAGCACCGTGATGCTCAGGAACGCCGACGGGATGAGCAGGACGTGCGGGGCGTCGCGCAGCACGTCCTTGGCCGCGGAGATGTCCACGCCCCAGGAGATGGCCGGCGGCTGGAGGCCGATGCCCAGGTAGGACAGGGTGGCCTCGGCGGAGATGTAGCCGGCCAGCGCGATGGTGGCGACGACGATGACCGGCCCGATGGCGTTCGGCAGGATGTGCTTGAACAGGATGCGGGTGTTGCCCGCGCCGAGCGCCCTGGCGGCCGTCACGAAGTCCGACTGCTTCTGGGTGATGACCGCGCCGCGCATGACACGGGCGAGTTGCATCCAGCCGAAGACGGCCAGACCCAGGGTCACGGTCCACACCGTACGGCTGGTGAACGCCTGCAGCAGGACGAGCGCGCCGAGCAGCAGCGGGATGCCGAAGAACACGTCGGTGATCCGCGACAGGAGGGCGTCGGCCCAGCCGCCGAAGTAGCCGGCGAGCATGCCCAGCAGGCCGCCGAAGACGGTGACCGCGAAGGTCACGCAGACACCGACGATGATCGAGGCGCGGGCGCCGTAGACCGTACGGGCCCACACGCTCTGGCCCTGCTTGTTGTAGCCGAACCAGTCGACCTGGAACACGTGCGACCACTGGGGTTCGCCCAGGTAGTGGTTGCGCAGGTCGGCGTAGGCCGGGTCGGCGCCGGTGAACAGCGACGGCACGGCCGCCATGACGATCAGCAGCACGAGCAGCACGCCGGCGATCCAGAACATCGGCCGGGCGCGCAGTTCGCGCCAGGCGTCCTGGCCGAGGCTGCGGGGCTTGTTGACGGGGCCGCCGGCGGCCGCCTCGGCCGCGGCAGCGCCGACGCCGGGCGCCGCGAGGTCCACCGTGTCGCCGGTGGTGCCGGGGCCCGCGACGCTGCCGGGGTTCACAGTTGTCTTCTCAGGCATAGCGGATCCTCGGGTCCAGAACGGCGTACAGCAGGTCCACGACCAGGCTGCTCACGAGGTAGATGAGGACGAGCACCGTCACGATGCCGACCACGGTGGGGCCTTCGCTGGTCTGGATCGCCTTGAACAGCGTGTTGCCCACACCCTGGACGTTGAAGATGCCCTCGGTGACGATGGCGCCGCCCATCAGCATGCCGAGATCGGTGCCGAGGAAGGTGACCACGGGGATCAGGGAGTTGCGCATCAGGTGCACGCCCAGGCGCCGGCTCTTGGGCAGGCCCTTGGCGAGTGCGGTGCGCATGTAGTCGGCGCGCAGGTTCTCCGCGACGGTGGTACGGGTGAGCCGGGTGACGTACGCGAGCGACAGGGCGCCGAGCACGATCGCCGGTACGGTCAGTTCCCCCAGGTTCATGGAGTCCTGGACCGTCGGTGTGATCAGCCCCCACTTCAGACCCAGGAAGAACTGGGCGAGGAAGCCGAGCACGAACACCGGGATCGAGATCACGATGAGGGTGAGCACCAGAACCGCCTGGTCGACCAGCTTGCCGCGCTTCAGGCCGGTGAGCATGCCGAGCGCGATGCCGATGACGACCTCGATACCGAAGGCGTAGAGCGCCAGCCGGATGGTGACCGGGAAGGCCTCGGCCATCAGGTCCGCGACCGGGCGGCCGGTGAAGCTGTCGCCGAAGTCGCCCTTGAACAGGCCGGTCAGGTAATTCCAGTACTGGGTCAGCATGGGCTGGTCGAGCCCGTACTGGTGCCGAAGTCTGGCGACGGTCGCCGGGTCGGCGGCCTTGTCACCGAAAAGCGCCTTGATGGGGTCGCCCGGCAGCGAATACACCATCAGGAAAATGAGCAGAGTGGTCCCGATGAAGACCGGGATCATCTGGAGCAGTCGCCTCGCGACATAACGCCCCATGGTTCCTCCTGTCGCTGACGGGCCCAGCGGCCGCCGCGCCCCGGGGGTGGTCGGGGCGGGCGGCTACTGGGCCTGCGTCACATGCAGCGTCCCGGTTACTTCTTGACCTCGACGTCGGTCCAGATCGCCTGGCGGTAGGTGTCGAACTTCACGTTCTGCACCTTGTTGGAGTAACCGCCCAGGGTGTGGTCGAAGAACAGCGGGATGGAGGGCATCGTCTCCGTCAGCTTCTTCTCGGCCTGCAGGTAGAGCTTGTTGGACTCCTCGATGGTCTTGGCCGCGTTGGCCTGGTCCATCAGCTTGTCCAGCTCGGGGTCGGAGAAGCCCATGTCGTTCGCGCCGGCACCGGTGCGGTACTGCTCGGAGATGAAGTTGGAGATGTTCGGGAAGTCCTGGACCCAGCCCATACGGAAGGCGCTGTCCATCTTCTTGCCGGTGATCTCGTTACGCACCTGCTGGAAGGTCGGACGCGGCTGGGCGGCGCAGTTCACGCCGGTGTTCTGCTTGATGTCGTTGCAGACCGCCTCGGCCCAGTCCCGGTGGCCGCCGTCGTTGTTGAAGGTGATGGTCATCTTGTTGCCGGGGACGCCACCGCCTTCCTTGATCAGCTGCTTGGCCTTGGTGGGGTTGAACTTGCAGAACTCGCCGCAGACGTCCTTCTTGTAGCCCTCGACGACGGTGGGCACCCAGCCGTCGGCCGCGTCGGAAGCGCCCTTGAGGACCGTCTTGACGATGGTGTCGCGGTCGATGGCCATCGACAGACCCTGGCGGACCTTGGCCTTCTCGGGCTTGCCCCACTCCTTGTCGTACATGGGGAAGGCGATGGTGGTCTGGCCGCCGTACGGCTCGTTGACGGCGCGGTCACCGAGGTCGGACTTGAACTTGCCGGTCGCCGAGTTCGGGACCTTGTACATGATGTCGACCTTGTTGGAGACCAGGTCGTTGTAGGCGCTGTCGTCCGTGTTGTAGAACTTGAAGATCACGCCGCCGTTCTTGGGCTTGTCCTCGCCCTTGTAGTCGGCGTACTTCTTCGTCTTGAACTGGACCTTGTGCTCCCAGTTCCCGTCCTGCTGGTACGGACCGTTGCCGATGGGGTGCTCGCCGAACGCCTTGGTGTCCTTGTAGAACGCCTTGGGCAGCGGGAAGAAGGCGTCGTAGAACAGACGCTCCTTGAAGGTGGAGACCGGCTGCGACAGCTCGATGGTGAACTCGCTGTCGTTGACGACCTTCAGGCCCGACATCTTGTCGGTCTTCGGGTCGCCCTCCTTCGGGTGGATCTCCTCGTAACCCTTGATGGGCTCGAACCAGGAGGAGTTCAGCTGGGCGTTCTTGGCGTTGGCGCCCCAGTTCCAGGCGTCCACGAAGGAGGCGGCCGTCACCGGCTCGCCGTTGTGGAACTTCCAGCCCTTCTTCAGCTTCACCGTGAAGTGCTGGTTGTCCGTGGACTCGACGCTCTCGGCGTTCTGGTAGCGCAGCTTGCCCTGGAGGTCGAAGTCGACCAGACCGCGGAAGAGGTTCTTGACGATGTAACCGCCGCCGACCTCGTTGGTGTTGGTCGGGATCAGCGGGTTCTGCGGCTCGACGTTGTAGTAGGTGTACGTGCCGTTGGGGTCAACGGGCGCGTTGTTGCCACTACTGCTGCTGCCGCCGCACGCCGTGGCGGTCAGGGCCACGGCTATCGCACCTGCGACCCAGGTGGCGCTCTTGGCACCGCGCATGGGACTGCCTCCTCATGAGTCCATTCACTTCATGGAAAGGAGCTGCCCGCAGCTGACACCCCTGACAGCCAGCGACCAGCCCCTGCTGCTCGTGAGTCGGCGCTCCCCACAGCGCGTGACCCATTGACCCGAGCTCAATGCACCCCAGTCTCAGTCACCTTCGCCCCATAAACCACGTGTAAGGGGTCTCGGTTTGGTCACATCCGTTTTCCGGGAGTTCGGAATCCGGACAAACCAAACCATCCAGACGGTAACGAAACGGACCGTCGGCATCACACATGCTGATCTTCGTCCGTAATTCGGACCCGCGCTGGCCGGATCGCAACCGGAATCCCGTTGACACGGTGATCATTAATGCGGTAGCCGGCCCGCCGTAGCGGGAAACGGAAAACGCCCCACCGGATCGGAAATCCGGTGGGGCGCTCGCGGAGCGTAATCGCCGGGCGGCCGCGGGACATTACCCAGCGTGGCCGCCCGGCCTCACGGCGCGTATTACCGCTTCGCGCGCGAAGCGGTGCGGCCGCGCTCCTTCTGGTCCAGGACGACCTTGCGGATACGGACCGCCTCCGGGGTCACCTCGACGCACTCGTCGTCGCGGCAGAACTCCAGCGACTGCTCCAGGGAGAGCTTGCGCGGCGGCACGATCGCCTCGAAGGAGTCGGCGGAGGAAGAGCGCATGTTGGTGAGCTTCTTCTCCTTGGTGATGTTCACGTCCATGTCGTCGGAGCGCGAGTTCTCGCCGACGATCATGCCCTCGTACACCTCGGTGCCGGGGTCGGTGAAGAGCACACCGCGCTCCTGGAGGTTGGTCATCGCGAAGGCGGTGACCGCGCCGGCCCGGTCGGCGACCAGCGAACCGTTGTTGCGGGTCGTCAGCGTGCCGAACCAGGGCTCGTGGCCCTCGTGGATGGAGTGCGCGATGCCGGTGCCGCGGGTGTTGGTCAGGAACTCCGTACGGAAGCCGATCAGGCCGCGGGACGGGACGACGAACTCCATGCGGACCCAGCCCGAGCCGTGGTTGGACATGTTGTCCATCCGGCCCTTGCGGACGCCCATGAGCTGGGTGACGGCGCCCATGTGCTCCTCGGGCACGTCGATCGTCATGCGCTCGACGGGCTCGTAGGTCTTGCCGTCGACCTCCTTGGTGACCACCTGCGGCTTGCCGATGGTCATCTCGAAGCCCTCGCGGCGCATCTGCTCGACCAGGATGGCCAGCGCCAGCTCACCGCGGCCCTGCACCTCCCAGGCGTCGGGGCGCTCGGTGTCCAGCACGCGCAGCGAGACGTTACCGATCAGCTCGCGGTCCAGACGGTCCTTGACCTGGCGGGCGGTGACCTTGCGGTCCTTGGTCGCGGCCTTGGCGTCCGCGCCCTTGCCGGTGCCGCCGCGGCCGACCAGCGGCGAGGTGTTGGTGCCGATGGTCATCGAGATCGCGGGCTCGTCGACCGTGATCAGCGGCAGCGCGACCGGGTTCTCCGGGTCGGCCAGCGTCTCGCCGATCATGATGTCGGGGATACCGGCGACGGCGCAGATGTCACCGGGGCCCGCCACCTCGGCGGGCTTGCGGGTGAGCGCCTCGGTCATCATCAGCTCGGTGATGCGCACGTTCTGGACCGACCCGTCGCGCTTCATCCACGCGACGGTCTGGCCCTTGCGCAGCTCGCCCTGCTCGACGCGGAGCAGCGCGATACGGCCGAGGAAGTTGTCCGCGTCCAGGTTGGTGACGTGGGCCTGCAGCGGCGCCGACTCGTCGTACTCGGGGGCCGGGACGGCCTCCAGCAGGGTGCTGAAGAACGGCTCCAGGTTGGTGCTGTCCTGCGGGACCGTGCCGTCCTCCGGCTTGGTCAGCGAGGCGACACCGTCCCGGGCGCAGGCGTAGACGATCGGGAACTCGATCTGGTCCTCGTCCGCGTCCAGGTCCAGGAACAGGTCGTAGGTCTCGTCGATGACCTCGGCGATGCGGGCGTCGGGGCGGTCGGTCTTGTTGATGCACAGGATGACCGGCATCTTCGCGTCCAGCGCCTTGCGCAGCACGAAGCGGGTCTGCGGCAGCGGGCCCTCGGAGGCATCCACCAGCAGCACGACCGCGTCCACCATCGACAGGCCGCGCTCGACCTCGCCGCCGAAGTCGGCGTGGCCGGGGGTGTCGATGATGTTGATGGTGATGACGTCGCCGCCATCCTTGGGGTGGTACTTCACCGCCGTGTTCTTGGCCAGGATCGTGATGCCCTTCTCACGCTCCAGGTCGTTCGAGTCCATCATGCGGTCGTCGAGGGACTCGGCAGCGTGCGCGGCGAAGGAGCCGGCCTGCTTGAGCATGGCGTCGACGAGGGTCGTCTTGCCGTGGTCGACGTGGGCGACGATGGCGACGTTACGAATGTCGTGGCGCGTGGGCATACTGCGGCGCTTCTCCCGGATCGTGGATGGCGGCACGTACGGTCCGGTACGTGTGCCTGCCGGGCATGAAGACGCCACGGCCTCACCCCATGGTACGGGGCTGCCGCGGCATCGGCCGCCCCTGGGCCGCGAAACCGCCTCTGACCTGCGGAGATCCTGAATCGAACGGGCACTGTACGCCGGGGGCGCACGCCCGCTTCACCCGGGGGCCGTCCGGCCGTAACCGGGGCGTGGCGCGACGGCCGGGCGGGCGGTCGTCCGCTCCGGCCGGCCGCCGGGGCCGGTCGCCGGGCCGGTCGCCGGGGCCGGCCGTCACACCCGCTCGTCCGCTACGCCCGGCCCCTCACTTCTTGTACCGGCCCCTCACTTCTTGTACCCGATGTCCTGGAAGCGCGGGGTCGCGAAGCCGAAGGCGCCCGCGTTGACCAGGCTCTCCTTCGCCGCGACGACCTCGGGCCGCTGGTAGAGGGGTACGGACCCGGCCGCCGCCCAGATCCGCGCGTCGGCGCGGTCGACCAGCTCGCGGGAGGCGTCCTCGTCCAGCTCGGCGGCCGCCTGGTCGAAGAGCTGGTCGATGTGGTCGGTGCCGACCCGGGTGTAGTTCTGCTCGACGGTGAGGCTGCCGTCGGCCGCGGGCTGCGGCTTGGCGTAGATGGGGCGGCCGTCGGTGGCCGGGTAGGCGGAGCCGGGCCAGGTGTAGAGCGCCAGGTCGAAGTCGCCGGCCGCGATGTGGTCCTCGAAGTAGCTCTTGTCCGGCACCTTCTGCACGGCGGTCTGCACCCCGACGCGGGCGAGCATCCCGGAGATCCGGTCGGCGACCGTCCGCAGCCGTTCGGAGCCCGGTCCGTCGGGGAGCACGAAGCGCAGGACGAGCGGCTTGCCGTCCTTCTTGAGGGCCGGTACCGGGCCGCGGGCCGCGGGGTCGGCCCGGAAGGCGTCCGCCGGGGCGGCCAGGCCGCCCTCGACCGGCTTGCCGTCGGCCGCCCTGGCCTCCGCCCCCGCCGCGCCGGTGCCCCGGCCGCCGGCCGCCGGGGCCACCTCGATCATCTCGGCGGCGGTCAGCGCGCCGGACGCCAGCATCTCGAAGCGCCGGTAGTCCGCGTACGCCGCGACGGTGGTGTCCCCCCGGGCCGCCGTACGCAGGTGTGCCGCCACCTCCTTGTAGAGGCCGGCGCTCTGCCGCAGCAGCGTGGACCGCTGGAGGTCGGCGGACCGTACGCCGACCGCGGACAGTGGTGTCACGGGCACGGCGGCCGCGAGTTCCCGGTCGCCCGCCTTGCCGTCGTCGCCCCGGTCGGCGTCCACCTTCTTCTCCGGCTTCTGCGGCTGCGCCGAGGCGCCGCCCGGCGCCCGCCAGCCCGCGTCCGCCAGCAGCGACCGTGCGGCCGTGGTGTCCGGGCCGCCGAGGGCGCCGCTGTGGTCCGCGTACCCGGGCTGGCCCGCCATGAGCAGATGGCTGCCCAGCGGCCGGTTCGGCAGGCCGAGCGGCTTGAGCACGGAGTCGGCCAGCTTCTGCCGGTCGACGGCGCGGGCCACCGCGCGGCGCACCCGGTCGTCGTTGAGCGGGCCGGTGCTGCCGTTGAGGGCGAGCTGGGTGCAGGCGGGTTCCAGGGCCTTGCGGACGGTGTAGCGGCGCAGGGCGTCCCGCTCGGCGGCGGAGGCCTTGCGCGGCGGTGCGTCGTCGCCGCGCGCGGCCGGGGAACCCCCGGCGCCGGCGTCTTCCACGCGTCCCGCCTCCGAGGCGTCCGGCGTTCCGGCGCCCGGTGAGCCGGCGTCCGGCGATCCGGAGCCGGACGGGCTGCCGGCCGGGGCTCCGGGGCTCGCCGACCGCGACGCCGGGGGCTTGCGCGCCTCGGTGATCGCGCGGGCGTCCGCGGGGTCCACCTCGGCCAGGTCGACCTTGCCCGCCGCCAGGGCCGCGGCCCGCTTCTCGCGGGGCAGCGCGGTCAGCACGATCGTGTCCAGCTTGGGCCGGGCGCCCCACCACTTCGGGTTCCGCGCGAGGGTGAGCGTGCCGGCCTCACTGTCCCGCTCCCGCACCGTGAACGGCCCGGCCACCGCCTTGAGCTGTTCGCGGGCGCCGTCGTTGAAGGCGCGCGCGTCTCCCGTCACGCTCTTCGGGTACAGCGGCGTGAACAGTGACTTCCAGTCGGCGTACGGCTTGGTGAAGGTGACCTTGACCTCGTGCGCGCCGCCGCCCTGTTCGACCTTCTCGATACGGTCGTACCCGGCGTTGCGCGCGCTCCAGTAGGCGTTGTCCTTGCCGTTCAGCGCCTTCCACTGCGCGGTGAAGTCGTCCGTTCCGACGGCGCGTCCGTCGCTCCACCGTGCCTTCGGGTTGATCTTGTAGACGACGGTCTGGCGGGGCTCGCGTTCGGTGACGTCGGCGGCGTCCAGGTAGTCCGGGTTGCGCTGCGGGCGGCCACGCTCGTCCAGGGTGAACAGCCGGGGCAGTACGGCGTCGGTGACGCGCCGGGTGGCCGCGTCCGCGCGCGCCTGGAAGGCGTTCAGCGTGCCGGGCGCGGCGTCCACCGCCCAGCGCAGGGTGCCGCCCTGGCGCACCTTGTCGCGGGGGGTGACGGAGATGTCCTGGGCGCCGGGGCCGGCCTGGTCGGCGTCGTCGCCTCCGCCGCAGCCGGTCAGGACCGGCAGCGGCAGCAGCACTCCGGCAGCGAGGAGCGCGGCGCAGCGGCGCCTGCGGCAGGCCGCGCCGCCTGAGCTGACGGGGTGGGTCATCACGGTTACCTCCGGGGCTCGCCCGCGCCGCGCCGCCGCGGCGGGCCGCGGGGCCACGGATCACGTTCGGCCGACTTTGCGGCTCATCACATCTATGGCTCCACCACTGAAGGGGACCGGTCGCCACCAGTGCGGGCGACACGTCGGCGGCCGCCGCGAAGGCCACCCGCCCGGCCCAACCGTTTCCGCTCCCGGCCGCTCCCGCCTCCCGGCGCGCGCGATCTCGTACGACGGGCTGCGCGGTTCCCTTCCCGGGCCCGTCCGCGCGGACCGGGAGGGCGTACGGGCTCCACGTCCGCGGGCGTACGCGCCGCCGTACAAAAGCACGCCCTCCGGCGCGGCCCGACGGCGCACGCGTGCCGAAACACGCCGGTCCGGTTCCGCAATCGCGGCAGATCCCTTCCCAATCGCGACTGTGACGCGCGACACTCGCAGGCGCACGCCGCTGCGCCCGGACGGGTCCGGGCGGGCGGCGAGGGCGCGCCGACCACACCCGCGGAGGTGAGGCAAGTCATGTCCTTGCAGGACGATCTGACGGCAGCTCAGCGCAGTCTGGACGACCTGGAACGGTCGGTCGGACGACTGGAGGCACAGGTCGGCGGCGGCCTGGACATCCGGCGCGTACGCAGCGACACCGACCATCTGCGCGAGAGCCTGCAACTGCTGCGGGACGGCAGCGCGGACGCGCCCGGCGGACGGCCCGCGTACGCCGTGGGCGCGCGCACCGGCCGCTCGTCCGCGCCCGCCCCCGAGATGGTGACCATCCCGGACGCGCCGTACGACGCCGCCCTGTGGGCCGACGCGGAGGACGAGGGCCTGGGCGCGCGCGACCGCCGGGCGCCGTAGCCGCCCACCCGTACCGCCGCTGAGCGCCACCCGTCCCACCACCGGACAGCCGTCTACGGAGACCGACGTTGGCCACTGGCACCGAACCCCAACCGCATACCGAGGCAAACGGCGCGAAGGGCGCGGCCGGCCCGCCCGGCACCGGCGTCCACGCCCCCTCGCGCGCCGCGATACCCGCCCGCCACCTGCGCACCGACCGCTGGTGGCTGTACCCGGCCACGACCGCGGCGGGCCTGTTCGCCTTCGTCGTGTACTCGACCTGGCGGGCGTTCGCGAACGCGGACTACTACGCCGCGCCGTACGTCTCACCGTTCTACTCGCCGTGCCTGGCGGAGAACTGCCACCCGATGCGCGGCGGGCCCAACTGGGAGGTCTTCGGCAGCTGGTGGGGCCTGTCCCCCGCCCTGCTGATCCTGATCTTCCCGCTGGGCTTCCGGCTGACCTGCTACTACTACCGCAAGGCGTACTACCGCGGCTTCTGGGCCTCGCCCCCGGCCTGCGCGGTCGCCGAGCCGCACAAGAAGTACACCGGCGAGACCCGCTTCCCGCTGATCCTGCAGAACATCCACCGCTACTTCTTCTACTTCGCGGTGCTCGTGGCGGGCATCCTCACCTACGACACGGTGCTCACCTTCAGGAACGCGGACTACGAGTGGGGCCACATGGGTCTGGGCACCCTCGTCTTCCTCGTCAACATCGCGCTGATCTGGGCCTACACGGTCTCCTGCCACTCCTGCCGGCACATCATCGGCGGCCGGCTGCGGCACTTCTCCAAACACCCGGTGCGCTACCGCCTGTGGGGCTGGGCCGGCAAGCTCAACGCCCGGCACGCGGCGCTCGCCTGGGCCTCGCTGATCAGCGTGGCCGCCGCCGACTTCTATGTCTTCCTGCTCGCCACCGGGGTCTTCGACGACCCGCGGTTCTTCTAGGAAGGGTGCCTGGTGATGACGCAGCTGGACCGGCAGGAGTGGGACGTCGTCGTGGTGGGCGCGGGCGGCGCCGGGCTGCGCGCCGCCATCGAGGCCCGTGAGCAGGGCATGCGTACGGCCGTGATCTGCAAGTCACTGTTCGGCAAGGCCCACACCGTCATGGCCGAGGGCGGCATCGCGGCCAGCATGGGCAACGTCAACGAGGGCGACAACTGGCAGGTGCACTTCCGCGACACGATGCGCGGCGGCAAGTTCCTCAACCACTGGCGGATGGCCGAGCTGCACGCCCGGGAGGCGCCGCAGCGGGTCTGGGAGCTGGAGACCTGGGGCGCGCTCTTCGACCGCACCCCCGACGGACGGATCTCGCAGCGCAATTTCGGCGGCCACGAGTACCCGCGCCTGGCGCACGTCGGCGACCGTACGGGCCTGGAGCTGATCCGCACCCTCCAGCAGAAGATCGTCTCCCTCCAGCAGGAGGACGAGCGCGAACTCGGCTCGTACGAGGCCCGGTTGAAGGTGTTCCAGGAGTGCACCGTCACCCGCGTCCTCAAGGACGAGGGCCGGGTGGCCGGCACGTTCTGCTACGAGCGCGAAACCGGCCGCTTCTTCGTCCTCCAGGCCCCTTCGGTGGTCCTGGCGACCGGCGGCATCGGCAAGTCCTTCAAGGTGACGTCCAACTCCTGGGAGTACACCGGCGACGGACACGCGCTCGCGCTGCTCGCCGGGGCGCCGCTGATCAACATGGAGTTCGTCCAGTTCCACCCGACCGGCATGGTCTGGCCGCCGTCCGTCAAGGGCATCCTCGTCACCGAGTCCGTACGCGGCGACGGCGGAGTGCTGCGCAACAGCGACGGCAAGCGCTTCATGTTCGACTACATCCCGGACGTCTTCAAGGAGAAGTACGCCCAGTCCGAGGACGAGGGCGACCGCTGGTACGAGGACCCGGACCACAACCGCCGCCCGCCCGAGCTGCTCCCCCGCGACGAGGTCGCGCGCGCCATCAACGCCGAGGTCAAGGCCGGCCGCGGCTCCCCGCACGGCGGTGTCTTCCTCGACGTCTCCACCCGGATGCCCGCCGAGGTCATCCGGCGGCGGCTGCCCTCCATGCACCACCAGTTCAAGGAACTGGCGGACGTGGACATCACCGCCGAGGCCATGGAGGTCGGGCCGACCTGCCACTACGTGATGGGCGGCGTGGACGTCGACCCGGACACCGCGGCGGCCACCGGCGTCCCCGGCCTGTTCGCCGCCGGCGAGGTGGCCGGCGGGATGCACGGCTCCAACCGGCTCGGCGGCAACTCCCTCTCCGACCTGCTGGTCTTCGGCCGCCGCGCGGGCCTGTACGCGGCCGGGTACGCGCGCTCCCGCTCCGCACGGCCCGCCGCCGACCCGCTCCAGCTCGACGCCGCGGAGGCGGAGGCGCTGCGCCCGTTCAGTGCCGAAGGTCCCGGCGCCGACCACGCCGGACGCCCCGCCGAGAACCCGTACACCCTCCACCAGGAGCTCCAGCGGACGATGAACGACCTGGTCGGCATCATCCGCAGGCAGGGCGAGATGGAGGAGGCCCTGGAACGCCTCGCCGACCTGCGGACACGGGCCCGCCGGGCCGGGGTCGAGGGCCACCGGCAGTACAACCCCGGCTGGCACCTGGCCATCGACCTGCGCAACATGCTGCTGGTCAGCGAGTGCGTGGCCCGCGCGGCCCTGGAGCGCAGGGAGTCCCGGGGCGGGCACACCCGGGACGACTACCCGGAGATGGACCGGCGCTGGCGCCGGGTCAACCTGGTCTGCGAACTGGCCGAGGACGGCGCCGACCTCCCCCCGCGCGACCCGGCCGTCGGCCAGATCCGCCTGTCCCGCCGGGAGAACCCGCCCGTCCGGCCCGATCTGCTGGCCCTCTTCGAACGGGACGAACTGGCGAAGTACCTGACGGACGACGAACTGGCGGCGGGCACGGCAGGCGCGGCAGGTACCGCGGGCACGGCAGATACGGCGGACACGGCGGCGCCGCCCGGAGCGGCGGACGACGAGGAGACGAACCGGTGAGCGCGCAGTCCGACGCCTACAAGGCGCACTTCAGGATCTGGCGGGGCGACGCGGACGGCGGCGGCCTGACGGACTTCCGGGTCGAGGTCAACGAGGGCGAAGTGGTCCTCGACATCATCCACCGCCTCCAGGCCACCCAGGCCCCCGACCTCGCGGTGCGCTGGAACTGCAAGGCGGGCAAGTGCGGCTCGTGCAGCGCGGAGATCAACGGCCGGCCCCGCCTGATGTGCATGACCCGGATGTCCGTCTTCGAGCGCGACGAGACCGTCACCGTCACCCCGATGCGGGCCTTCCCGGTCGTCCGCGACCTGGTCACGGACGTCTCCTTCAACTACACCAAGGCCCGCGAGATCCCCAGCTTCGTCCCGCCGCCGGACCTGGCACCGGGCGAGTACCGCATGCGGCAGGAGGACGTCGGCCGCTCCCAGGAGTTCCGCAAGTGCATCGAGTGCTTCCTGTGCCAGGACACCTGCCACGTCGTCCGCGACCACGAGGAGAACAAGACCGCCTTCGCCGGCCCCCGCTTCCTCATGCGCGTCGCGGAACTCGACATGCACCCGCTGGACGCCGCCCCCGAAACCGGCCTCGACCGCAAACGCACCGCCCAGGAGAGCCACGGCCTCGGCCACTGCAACATCACCAAATGCTGCACCGAAGTCTGCCCCGAGCACATCCGCATCACCGACAACGCCCTGATCCCCCTGAAGGAACGCGCGGCCGACCGCAAGTACGACCCGCTGGTGTGGCTGGGGAACAAGATCCGGCGGCGGAAGGAGTGAGCGGAGGGCGGCACCGGCGCCCTTGGCCATTGGCGTACGGTCCGGAAGCGCCGTACGGGACGGCTGCCGACTCCCGCGCGCACAGGGGGTGACGAGCCGCCTACCGGCCCGCTACCGTCGTGAGACCTGGTAACCGGTGGCCCGCTCCGATGACGGGCTCTGCAGGCCGCTCCGCCGCCTCCCCCCACCGACTGGGCGCCCGACCGGCTACCCGCGCACACGGGGGTACCGCCATGGCCAATCCGTACGACCGCCCGTCTTCCTCTTCTGCCGTCCCGGCTTCCCCACCCGCCGTACGTCCGCCCTGGTTCCGCCGCGGCCGGGTCTGGGGGCTGCTCGCCGTGGGCTTCCTGTTCGGCGGCTGCGCCGGAGCCGTCGCCGTCGCCGGGCAGGACACCCGGGACCGCACGCCCGTCCGAGCCGCTGGGCAGGTCACGCCGAGGGCCACGGTGACGGTCACCGCGCCGCCTGTGAAGGCCGCCCGTCCCGCGCCCACCGTGACCGTGACGGAAACCGCGCGGGTGACGGTGACCGCCGCGCCGCCTCCGGCCGACGATCCGGCACCCGGTGGTTCCGGCGGCGCCGAGGACTCCGGCAGCTCGGACGCCGGCTCGGCGGACGCCCAGTACGCCAACTGCGCGGCCGTACGGGCAGCGGGCGCCGCTCCCATCCACGCAGGAGATCCGGGGTACGGCCGGCACCTGGACCGGGACGGTGACGGCGTCGGGTGCGAGAGCTGACCGCCGGACGGGGCGCCGTCGCCCCGGACCCCGTCAGAACAGGCTCAGCAGCGCGTCCGCCGGATCGGGCAGGGCGGTGTCCCCGTCCGGGAGCGGCAGTTCGAACCAGACGGTCTTGCCGCGCGGGGTCCGACGGCTGCCCCAGCCCGCGCTGAGGAGCCCGACGAGCTGGAGACCGCGGCCCCCCTCGTCGGTGTCCCGGGCCCGCCTGCGGCGGGGCTGCGCCAGATCCGCGTCCCACACCTCGCACACCAGGGTCCGGTCCAGCAGCAGCCGCAGCCGGATCTCGCCGTGGCCGTGCCGCAGTGCGTTGGTGACCAGCTCGCTGACCAGCAGTTCGGTCGTGTCGACCAGGGCCTCCAGGCCCCAGTCCGTGAGCTGGTCGCGGGCCAGCTCACGGGCGCGGGAGACCGAGCGGGCCTCGGGGGCCAGGTTCCAGTCACCGACGGAGTCCTTGGGCAGGCCGTGCACGCGGGCCATCAGCAGCGCGATGTCGTCCTCGCCGTGCCGGGTGTCCAGCGCGTTCAGTACGTGGTCGCAGACGTCCTCCAGCGGGCGGCCGGCCTCCGACAGGGCCGTCTGGAAGGCGCGCAGGCCCTCGTCCAGCGGGTGGTCGCGGGATTCGACCAGACCGTCCGTGTAGAGGGCGAGCAGCGCGCCGTCGGGCAGTTCGACCTCGGTCTCCTCGAACGGTTCACCGCCGACGCCCAGCGGCATACCGGGCGGCACGTCCAGCAGCAGCGCCTCCTCGCCCTCCTCGACCATGACGGGCGGCAGGTGCCCGGCGTTGGCGAAGGTGCAGCGCCGGGTCACCGGGTCGTACACGGCGTAGACGCAGGTGGCGAGGTAGACCTCGGAGAGGTCGGCGGTGCCGGAGCCGCACCGCGAGGCTTCCGCCGGGGAGCCCGACTGCGCGCCGGAGGGGGGCGCGGAACGGCTGCGCGAGGCGCGCGACGTCGTACGGGCGCCGCCGCCGGTCGCGCCGAGCCCGCGTGCGATCTCGTCGAGCGCCGTCAGCACCTCGGCCGGCTCCATGTCGAGCAGGGCCAGCGTCCGTACGGCCGTCCGCAGTTCGCCCATCGCCACGGCGGCGCGCAGCCCGCGCCCCATCACGTCGCCGACGACGAGCGCGGTGCGGTGTCCCGGCAGCTCGATGACGTCGAACCAGTCGCCGCCGACCTCGGTGGCCGTCGTACCCGGCAGGTAGCGGCAGGCGATGTCCAGGCCGGCCGCCTCGGGGTCGCCCGGCGGCAGCAGGCTGCGCTGGAGGATCAGGGCGCGTTCGTGCTCCCTGCGGTACAGCCGGGCGTTGTCGATGCAGACCGCGGCGCGCGCGGCCAGGTCGACCGCGAGGGCGGTGTCCCGCTCGCCGAACGGCTCGCTGCCCTTCGTACGGGAGAACTGCACCAGCCCGACCACCGTGTCCCGGGCGACCATCGGCACGGCGAGCGTCGAGTGCACCACGGCGCCCAGCTCGGCCCGCTCCTCGTTCTCCCGGCCCGGAATGATCTGCGCCTGTGCCGTACGCAGCGCGCCCGCGCACGGGGAGTTGAACGGGTAGCGGTGGACGGCGCCGACCGCGACCGGCCCCGCCCCGCCCTCGGGCACGTCACAGGCCATGGTGGCCAGCGGCGCGTCCGAGACGGCGCTGGAGAAGGCGACCCGGCGCAGCTCGGCGCTGCCGTCGGCCATCCCCGGCGGAGCCTCGTCACCGGCCAGCAGGCCCTGGTAGAGGTCCACGGAGGCCAGGTCGCAGAACTGCGGCACGGCCACGTCGAGCAGGGTGCGGGCGGTGGTCTCCAGGTCGAGGGAGTTGCCGATGCGGGCGCCGGCCTCGTTGAGCAGCGCCAGGTTGCGGCGGGCGCTCGCGGCTTCCCGCTCGGCCCGGCGGCGGCCCGTCACGTCGGCGGCCAGCGCGGCGACCCCGATGGGGCGTCCGCTGGCACCGTGCAGGCGGTACAGGGACACCGACCAGCGGCGCCGGTCGGCCTCACCGCCGGGCGCGGAGGGGTACGCCGTGCCCGAAGCCCCGGACGGGTACGCCGCACCGGTGGCCCCGGAGGCGTACGCCGCGCCGGAGGGGGCGGCGAGCTCGGGAGGTGTGGGGGCGGGGATGGCGGCGGCGGAGGAAGCGGGCGCGGGAACCGAACCGACCAGCTGCATCTCGCCGACCGGCTCACCCGTCTCCAGCACCCGCCGCAGCGCCGACTGCAGCCGCTCGGCCTCGGAGCGGGGCAGGAAGTCGTGCGGCCCGCCCCCGCGGTACTTGGCCGCGGGGCCGCCGAAGACGGTCGCGAAACGCTCGTTGACGCGGCGGATCCGCAGGTCCGTGTCGAAGAGCAGGAAGCCCATCGGAGATTGGCCGAAAACGGCTTGAGAGGCCGCGAGGTCGGTCTCGATGCCGCGCAGCGCGCGGACGTCGACGACGAGACAGACCGCGGCCCGCTCACCGTCCGCCGTCTCGGACGGCATCACGTAGATCTCCGCGAGCCTGCCGTCCCCGGCGTCCGGAGCGCCCTCCTGGTCCGCGCCACGGGGGCGGTACGGGACCAGCCCGGTCCACTCCCGGCCGTCCAGGATCTGCGAGACCGTGCGGCGGGCCTGTTCGCGCAGCTCGTGCGGGACGAAGGCGGCCACCGGGTCCTTGCCGACCGCGTCGGCGGCGGGGATGCCGAGCATCTCGGCGGCGCGCTCGCTCCACCGGTCGATGCGCCCGTCGGGGCCGAGGGAGAAGGACGCGACCCGGATGTAGTCGTAGATGGAGCCGGGTGGGCTGCTCTGCCATATCGGCGGGCCTTCCGGGCCGTCCGGCCCCGAGCGGCCCGACGGCCGCGCCGGACCGTCCGTACCGCCCGGCCCGGCAGGCTGCGCGGGTCCTGCCCCGCCAGATGACTTCTCGCTCACGAGCCCCGTCCCCTCCAGCTCATCGTGCCCGGACCGGACGAGCCGAGTATCCAGCACCGCGGCTGTCCGGAACACGGTCTTCACGATCACAGCACAGTCTCGATCGCAGGCCGTCCACAGAATGTCAATGAAACGGCAACGATCAGGCCGCCACCAGACTCCTAACCCGCCACAGACAGCTCGAACCACACTGTTTTACCTGTCCTGCCATGTCGGGTGCCCCAGCACCGCGACGTGCACGCCACCAGCTGGAGTCCCCGGCCGCCCTCGTCGTCGGGGGTCGCGGCGCGCTCCCGGGGCGGGTCGGGCACCGGGTCCGACACCTCGACGAGCAGACCGCCCCCGCTCTTGAGGACGATCCGTACGCCGATGGGCCCGCTGGCATGGCGCAGCGCGTTGGTCACCAGCTCGCTGACGAGCAGAACGGCCAGGTCGACGACGGTGTCCAGCCCCCAGTCCCGCAGTGTCTCGCGGACCGCGGCACGGGCGGTACGGGCGGATCCGGGCTCGGCCGGGAAGCTCCATTCGGCGAGCGGGGAGCCGGAGATCATGCCGCGTCCGGGCGCGTAGGGGGCGGATTCGGGGACCCCTGCCGCTGCACTGTCGCTCACGCCGATCACTTCCCAGCCCGATGCGCACACCCTCCGGATGGTCCGTGGTGAGGGGGTAAACAGCACATACCCGGTATCAGCGCATCAATATCGCCCTCAATGGCGCACTGTGGCACAAACGGCGTACTGAGGCGTACGAGGCCCCGGCGCGCACGCCTCGTGTGCGGCGGGGCACCCCGGTGCGCCGCCGCACCGCGGCACACCCTTACGAGGGACCCGCCCGATCCGATGATCGTCCCGTACGGGGGAACGGTGAGGTGACAAGATGACCGGTCCTCTCGGGACGGGGCGGAGCGGCACCGGACGGCTCGGGACGCCGGACGCGTTACGGGGCGGCTGCGGCTCCAGGCACGGGCGGTACGTACGTGGTGCGCGGGGTTCCAGGCACGCTACGGGGCGCTACGGGGCGTACGGAGCGCCGGACGGATACAGGGCCCCCGACACCTCCGCGGCCCCGAGGCGGCGCATCACCTCCGCGACCGCCGGGCGGTCCTGGTCCAGCCAGTCCACCTCGTCCTCCTGGCCCGGTGCCAGCCAGCGCAGCTCGTCGTGGTCCTGGAGGGGCCGGGCCTCACCGGACACCAGCCGGGCCGTCCACACCCGCAGGACGAGACCGGGACGCGGCGCCCACTCCCCCGGAATCCGGTCCAGCGGCTCGGTCTCGATCCCCAGCTCCTCACGCAGTTCGCGGACCAGCGCCTCCTCGGGCGTCTCGCCGGGCTCGACCTTGCCTCCGGGCAGCTCCCAGCGGCCGGCCAGCGCGGCCGGAGCACTGCGCCGCGCCGCCAGCAGCCTTCCCCCGTCGAGCACCGCTCCACCCACCACCACACGCACGTCCGTCATGCGCGGCAGCCTACGTCCCGCGCCACCGCTGCCCCGTCTCAGGTGGCGGCGTGCCCCACCCGCTCCACGACGTACAGCCGTCCGTTCCTGCGGGTGTCGAGCCGGTCGGCCACCTGCTCCGCTTCCGCGCGGGTGGCGTAGCGGCCGACGCGATAACGGTTGCCGCCCTCGTCCTGGCGAATGACGAGCCAGGGCAGCACCGCTCCACTGTCGGTCATCGCGCCCCTCCGTCCGCCGGCCGGCGCGCCGCCGCGCGCCCCTCCTGCACTGATGCCGAAACCGCATTCCGCATATGCCCGAGCCTACGCCCGACCTTCACGCACCGGATACGGCTTTGCACAAAGAGATACCGAACCGGCCATCGAACAGCGCGCGAGGGGCGTACGGACAGCCCCGCGGACGCCCCGGGCGCACACACGAACGGGCGCCGCCGATGGCTCCTGCCACCGACGGCGCCCGCCGTGTTCCGTGCCCGGCGCCGTGCCCGGGAGGGCACCACGTCTCGCGCCGTGGGGCGTTACGCCTTGCCCGCCTCCGACTTCGCGCCGGACGCGTCCCCGGCCTTGCCCCCGGCCGCGGCCCGCTCCTCGGCGGCCTCGGCCTCGGCCGCCGCCAGCGACTCCGCCTCGGCCTCGATCAGCGACGGGTTGCGCCAGGAGCTGCGGACGCCCCACACGTAGAAGAGCAGACCGATCACGGCGACCACGACGATGTCCCAGCCCGGCGGCAGGTAGCCCTTGCCGCCGAACTCCTCGCCGCCCATGTACGAGACGCACGCCATGACCAGCAGGTACGCCACCATCCAGGCGCCCGCCTTCAGGTGCGGCTTCAGCTCGGCCCACGGCTTGCGCAGCTCGTACCAGGCCCAGACCGGCAGACCGACCGCCATGATCAGGATGACCTTGCCGGTCAACGGCCAGCGGCCCCAGTACAGGACGAGCGAGCCGAAGACCATCGCGACGGGCGCGATGACCGGCATGATCCGCAGCTTCACCGGCCGCTTGAGGTCGGGCGAGAGACGGCGCAGCGACATCACCGCGACCGGCCCGGTGATGTACGAGATCACGGTGGCCACCGAGACGATCTCGGCGAGCGAGCCCCAGCCGCGGAAGACGGCGAGGAAGAGGAAGGCGATGAACAGGTTCAGCACCAGCGCCGGACGCGGCACACCGGTCTTCTTGTCGACCCGGCCGAAGATCTTCGGCAGGTGGCCGTTCTCCTGCACGCCGTGGATCATGCGCGAGGTGGTGGCCGCGTAGATCATGCCCGTACCCGACGGGGAGACGAACGCGTCCGCGTACAGCAGCAGCGCCAGCCAGTTCAGGCCCCAGGCGACGGCGAGGTCGGCCAGCGGCGAGTTGTAGCCGAGGTGGGCCCAGCCGCCGACGGACTCCAGCTTGCCGCCGGGGACCGCCATCAGGAAGGCGACCTGCAGCGCGACGTAGATGACGAGCGCGATCAGGATCGAGTAGATGACGGCCTTGGGCAGCGACTTGCCCGGGTTACGGGCCTCACCGGCCATGTTCAGCGGCGACTGGAAGCCGTTGTAGGCCCAGACGATGCCGGAGACGGCGACGGCGGTGAAGACCGCGCTCCAGCCGTTCGGCGTGAAGCCGCCGTGGTCCTTGATGTTGCTGGTGTCGAAGTGCGCCAGCATCAGGGCGCTCGCGGTCAGGACCGGGACGACGACCTTGAAGACCGTGATCGCGGTGTTGGTCTTCGCGAAGAGCGAGATCGCGAACCAGTTCAGGAAGAAGTAGAAGATCAGCAGGAGGCTGGCCAGCGCGACACCGCTGCCGGTCAGCTCCTTGCCGTCGTACAGCCCCTGGGTCCACCCGAAGCTCCAGGAACTCATGTACTGGACGGAGGCGGTCGCCTCCCCGGGTATGACGGAGACGATCGCGATCCAGTTGGCCCAGGCGGCGAGGTAGCCGGCGAGCGAACCGTGCGAGTACTGGCCGTAGCGGACCATGCCGCCCGCCTTGGGGAACATCGAGCCCAGCTCGGTGTACGTGAGGGCGATCGTGAGCGCGACGGCCGCGCCGATGACCCAGGCGAGGATGGCGGCCGGACCGGCGATGGCGGCGGCCCGCTCGGCCCCGAAGAGCCAGCCGGAACCGATGATCGACCCAAGACCCGTGGCGGTCAGGGCAATGGTCCCGAGGGACCGTCGGTAATTCGAGTGGGAGCCCTGCTCCGCGCTCTGGGTCTGCGTCGTGCTCAACGTGCTTGGTCTCCTGATCTTCCCCCGTGCCGTGCACAAACTTCGCCATCGTAAGAGCGAATTGGAAGATCGGATTCCCAAGCGGGGTCAAAACTCGGGTCTGGCTGAAGGTGTGTGAGGTTTCCAACACACCAATTGACCGCCCGAATCCCGACATACAGGGACTTAGGGGGTGGCTACTGGCGGGTTACGCGCCAGTACACAACGTGCGATCTTGGCTGTAGCGGCGAGAAAATTGCTAGGTAGCAACGGGTTTCGGTCATTACGGAGAAGGGAAAGGGGCCGCCCCGGACGCCCCTCCAGACCTCACGCCCCACCCCCGCCCCCGAACCGGCCACCCCATCCCTACCCCCCCACTCCCCCCTTACCCCGGCCCGCCCCCTTCTCCCCCTCTCCCCCTCAACGCATTGGCAGGTGGTAGGCCTCAATGCACCGGCAGGTGGTAGGCGACCCGATGACGGTCGGCGAGCGTCACGACATCGGCCGTCTCCACGGGGCGGCCGCCCGCGAAGTACGTACGCGAGATGACCAGCACCGCATGGCCCGGCACCCCGCCCAGCGCCATGGCTTCCTCCGCCAGCCCGGGGCGCGCCCCGACCTCCTCGACCACGTTGTCCACGATCACGTCGATCGCCGCCATCCGCTCGACCACCCCGCGCCCGGCCAGCGGCCCCTCCTCGGGCAGCATCACCGGAGTGCGCCCCGTGATGTCCAGCGGCTCCCAGGACGTCGAGAGCATGGCGGGCTCCCCCTCCGCCCGGAAGAGATAACGCGTACGCATCACCCGGTCCCCCACCTGGATACGCAGCCGGGAGGCGACGGCCGGATCGGCCTCCTCCCGCTCACTGCTGGACTCCCACGTACCCTTCACCCGCTCGTCGGCCTGCTCCTGTCGGAAGGGCGTGGCGCCGACGCCGGTGCGGTAGCCGGCGCGGGCGATACGGCGCGGGACGGGCTGCTCGCGGACGTACGTCCCCGACCCGGAGCGGCCCTCGACCAGACCCTCGGCCATCAGGACCTTGCGCGCCTCCAGGGCGACCGTGTCGGAGACGCCGTACTCCTCGCGGATGCGGGCCTGGGAGGGGAGGCGGGTGTGCGGGGGCAGCACACCTTCGACGATCTTCTGGCGCAGGTCGCCGGCGACGCGGAGGTACGCGGGCTGCTCACCGAAAGGCACATGCCCCTCCCAACAGCTTGACAGTCAGCAACAGCGTGGCAACCGCGCGTTGTTGACCGCAAGCCTGGGCCAGTAATTCACTCGATGTGATGAAGCCCAGCTCAACCGGTGTCCCGATCACGCGAGTTGACCACCCACGAACACGCCCGCCCGGCTGCCCGGCACGACCGCACCGCCCGTGCAAGAGTCGACACGACACCCCGCACGCCCGCCCGACACCCGAGCGGCCAGGGAAGGAGCCCCCCGTGCCCGACACCCCCACCGAAGGCCCCGGCAAAACCACCTCCACCACCTCCACCACCCCCTCCACCCCCTCCTCTCCCCCCGCTCCCTCCCTCTCCCCCATGCCGGAGGACTGGCAGCGGGCCCTGGCCGTCGTAGCCCACCCCGACGACCTCGAATACGGCGCGGCCGCCGCCATCGCCGAGTGGACCGCCGCCGGACGCGAGGTCACCTACCTCCTCGTCACGCGCGGCGAAGCCGGCATCGACGGCCTCGGCCCCGACGAGTGCGCCGCGGTCCGCGAGGCGGAGCAACGAGCGAGCGCAGCCGTCGTCGGCGTACGAACGGTGGAGTTCCTGGACGGCCACCACGACGGCGTCATCGAGGCCGGCCTGCCGCTCCGCCGCGACCTGTCGGCCGCCATCCGCCGATACCGCCCGGAACTCCTGATCACCCTCAACCACCACGACACCTGGGGCGGAGTGTCCTGGAACACCCCGGACCACCGGGTCGTGGGCCGCGCCACCCTCGACGCCGCGGGCGACGCCGGCAACCGCTGGATCTTCCCCGACCTGACGACCGAACTCGGCCTCGACCCCTGGAACGGCGTCCGCTGGGTGGCCGTAGCCGGCTCCCCGCACCCCACCCACGCAAAAGAAGTAGGCCCCGGCATCAACCGAGCCATCGCGTCCCTAGCAGAACACCACGCCTACATCACCGGCCTGGAGGGCGCGGCCCAAGACCCCACCACCTACGCCCGCAACTTCCTCGAACCCATGCTCCAAACCTCCGGCACCCAATACCGCGGCACCCCCGCCACCCTCTTCCAGCTCTATCCGCGCTGAGTACGTGTTCCCCGCTCCACCACGCGCGTCACAAACCCCTCCACCACCTCAGCGACTTCCTGCGGCTTCTCCAGCAACATCGCGTGGGTCGCATCCACCCCCACCACCTCGACCCAAGGCTGCGCACACGCCAACTCCTCAAGATCCGCGCGCAAGCCCTGCACATACGCCGCCATCAATTCATCCACCCACGGCATACCGGGCGTAGGCGGATTGGGCCGCATCGCCCTCCCGATCAACAACGGCCGCCGCACCCGCCGATATATCCCGAACAGATCAATCCCCGCCATCGCCTCCTGCATCCCGAGCCCCGCCACCCGCTCAGGTCGCAGATAAGCCTCCCCCTCCATGTTCCGCGCCACTCCCCTCCACACCCCCGCCTCCAACAGCTCGCCCGGAATCCCCAATTCCTCCGCCATGGCGGCGTGATAGGCCAGCACTCCCTCCAGCCCACCCTCCGGCAACGGCCGCCCCATAGCCGCATCGGCAAACTCCCGCGCCTCGCCCAACCGCCGCACCACGTAACCCTTATCCAGTCCCACGTACTGCTCAGGCCGCCCCATCCCGTGCCCATCCAGATTCACGGCGCCCGGCACCTCGTCCAACTCTCCCGAACAACAAGCCGCAACCATCCCACCCAACGAATGCCCCACCACCACAGCGCCCGGAATCCCACAGGCCTCCACCACGGCCGCCACGTCCGCGACCGCACCACCGAACGTCCACGCCCCGTCCCCACCACCGGACTTACCGTGCGCCCGCAAATCCATCGCCACCACCCGATGCCGCTCAACGAGCAACGGCGCCACAGCCTCCCAATCAACCAACGTCCGCCCGGCCCCGTGCAAAAGCAACAGCGGCACCCCGTCCCCACCGTGATCCCGAACCGCGATGCTCACACCGTCCGGCGCGGCAACAAACCTGTCCTCAACCTCGTACGCAGCAGTCATGCCCCCACGCTAGGCCGCAAAAATCCCACCAATATCGTCCCTCAGCACGTAGATTTCCCACCCCACCCAACCCGATAATGGACTTACCCCACTTCCCCCAGCGCGCCTTCCCCACCCCGGCCCGCGCTCCTGAAGCGACAGCGCAACAGCCTGTCCCCTTCACTCACTCCGCCCGGAAACAACGAGAACGCCGGCGTACGGTGAGCGCGGGCACGCAGAAGGGCTCGACCCTGGGAGAGGCCGACCCCTTCTGGTCTGCGCGCTGGACGAATCAGCGGCGCGCAACAAGATACTGCTCACACGTTGCGGCGGAACGTCTGGTGCAGAGCCCTCACCTGCGAAAACGCCCTCTCCGCAGATCGCATCCCGCACGGGTCCAGCACGGTGGAAAGTCATCCAGCACGCCCCCGCGCCACCATTCCATTGTGTACACATGCGACACCCGGCACCTTTGGTGCATGACGCAGCCGCTCCCCGTAGAGTCCATCCGCGATGTAAGGGCACACCTGGCCGAGGTCGTGGAGAGGGCCGACCGTGACGATGTACCCACGGTGATCACGCGCCGGGGCAAGGAGGTGGCCGCCGTGGTGTCCATCGACGTGCTCGGGAAGTAGCAGGAGTGGGAAGAACGCGAGATCAACCGGATCGTCGACGAGCGCATGGCCAACCCGGTATCCGGCATCCCTGTCGAGGACGTCATGAGGGAGACGCTGGCGCGCAGTGAGTGAGTACCGCACCGTATTTCGCCCCGAGGCTCAGGCCGAGATCCGCAAGGTCCCGCGAGGTACGGCCCTCCGCATTCTGGCCAGGCTGACCGAGCTGGAAAGCGACCCACTGGGGTTCAACACCACGGCCCTCGTCTCCCAGCCCGACCGGCACCGCCTTCGGGTGGGCGACTACTGCGTGATCTACACGCTCGACGACAACGGAGAACTGGTGGTCTGGGTCGTACACGCGGGACATCGCTCCACCATCGACGACACCTGAGTACCTGACGCCGGGCCAGGAAATCCAGCACCGATCCGGCACGGGATCGACGAAGGGGCCGCCACCCGGAGGTTTTGGCCCCTTCTGACATGCATGTTTGCCACGTCAGCGACGTGGTGTTGTCTCATCCGCTCACACGTTGAAGCGGAACTCCACCACATCCCCGTCCTGCATCACATAATCCTTGCCCTCCATGCGCGCCTTACCGGCAGCGCGGGCCTCGGCGACCGACCCCGTTTCCACCAGGTCCTCGAACGAGATGACCTCGGCCTTGATGAAGCCCTTCTGGAAGTCCGTGTGGATGACGCCGGCCGCCTCGGGGGCCGTGGCGCCCTTCTTGATGGTCCAGGCGCGGGTTTCCTTGGGGCCGGCGGTCAGGTAGGTCTGGAGGCCGAGGGTGTTGAAGCCTACGTGGGCGAGGGTGGCGAGGCCGGGTTCTTCCTGGCCTACGGACTGGAGGAGTTCGAGGGCCTCTTCCTCGTCGAGTTCGGCGAGGTCGGCCTCCAGCTTGGCGTTGAGGAAGATGGCCTCGGCGGGGGCGACCAGGGCGCGCTGTTCGGCCTTGAAGTCCTCGTCGGTCAGCTCGTCCTCGTCGACGTTGAAGACGTAGAGGAAGGGCTTGGTGGTGAGGAGGTGGAGGTCGTGGAGGAGCTCCTCGTTGCCGGAGCCCTGGACGATGCCCTGGGAGAAGAGGGTGTCGCCCTTCTCCAGGATGGCCTTGGCCTCCTCGACGGCCTTGACCTTCGGGGCGACGTCCTTCTTGATGCGCGACTCCTTCTGGAGGCGCGGCAGGACCTTCTCGATGGTCTGGAGGTCGGCGAGGATCAGCTCGGTGTTGATGGTCTCGATGTCGTCCTTGGGCGAGACCTTGCCGTCGACGTGGACGACGTTCTCGTCCTTGAAGGCGCGGATGACCTGGCAGATCGCGTCGGACTCGCGGATGTTCGCCAGGAACTTGTTGCCCAGGCCCTCGCCCTCGGAGGCGCCGCGGACGATGCCCGCGATGTCGACGAAGTCGACGGTGGCCGGGAGGATCTTCTGGGAGTCGAAGATCTCGGCCAGCTTGGCGAGGCGGGGGTCGGGGACGCCGACGACGCCGACGTTGGGCTCGATGGTGGCGAACGGGTAGTTGGCCGCCAGCACGTCGTTCTTGGTCAGGGCGTTGAACATGGTCGACTTGCCGACATTCGGCAGACCGACGATTCCGATCGTGAGCGACACGGTGGCGACTTCCCGGAGAGGATGCGGGTGGACTGGGCGACGGTACGTACGGACCGCTGGCGGCCCGGGCGGCCCCCGTGAGGGCCGTACGGTCCTTGGGGGGCCGGTCGTCCAGTCTACGGGGCGTAAGGAGGACCGGCGGAGGCGGCCGGAGGGCGGTCACAGGCGCGGTTCGTGAGGGCGCGAGGGCGGGTACGCGCACACTGCGTTACGGCCGTGGGGTGATTTGTACGCCGAATGAGCCGGTCAGGTCAGACAAAACGCGTGTCCTGTAACCGGTTGGTACCACTTGGCGGCCTACCGTTGCCGAGTGGAGCAACACAGAGCGCGCAGCCCCCAGCACAGTCCGCCCCGGACCGGCCGTCCGGCAGCGGGCCAGGACGCACGGCTTCCCCGCCCCGCGGAGGCCGTGCCGACGAACGCTCCGGAGGTCCGGGCCCGGGATGCCCGTAATGCCGTGAATGCGGCAGGCACTCCGGGAGCCCCTCGGGCGCCGGGCGGTCCGGGTGCCCCGCGGGGACCCGGAGCGGACGGGGCGGACGGGTTCGGTGAGAGTTCGGCCGTCTACCGGGTCCGCGCGCGCCGGAGCGGGCCGCTGGCTCCGCTGGCGTCGGCCGCCGCGCGGCTGCCCGCGCCCCGGCTCACCGGCCTGGGGTGCGGCCTGCTCAGCACCCTCGCCCTCGTCGTCTTCGCCTTCGTCGACCGGCTGCTGTTCGACGCCGCGCCGACGGCCTACGGGGTGTTCTTCGTGCTGGTGAGTGTGTGCGCCGGGCTGTGGGTACGGCCGTACGACCTGATCACGGCGCCGGTCGCGCTGCCCATCGCGTACACCGTCGGAACGGTGCCGATCAGCCACGACACGGGCGGGGTCGGCGGGCTGCTGATGGGCGTCTTCACGGTGCTGGCGACGCAGGCGGGCTGGCTGTACGCGGGCACGCTGGCCTGCGCGCTGATCGTCCTCGTACGCAAGGCGGCTGCCCTGGCGCGACGGCAGGCCGAGCGGCTCGCGCGGCGCCAGGCGGCGCGTGCGGGAGGCCGGGCGCCCGCCCGGGCGCAGAGCGCCGGGAAGGAGCCGGGCGCGGAGCCGGAGCGCGTGCGCCGGCGCGTGGAGCGGACGCCGGGGCCGGGACAGCGCCCGGGGCTGGGCCAGGGACCGCACCGCCCCGGCCGCACGCCCGGGCAGCCCGCCGCTCAGCGGGCGGGGCAGGTCAGGGATCGGCCGGCCAGCCGACCTGCGACGTAGGGGAAGGGGAAGGGGAAGGGGAAGGAGGAGCGCCCGAAGAGAGTGGGCCTGCTGTGGCGCCTGGGCCGGCGGGGGCCGCCGTGCCCTCCTGGCCCGCGGCCCGCGCGGCCATCGCCGCGCCCACGATGCCCGCGTTGTTCTGCAGCTGAGCGGGCACGATCTCCGCCCGGATCCCCTCGATCAGCGGCAGGAACTTCGCCGCCTTGCGGCTGACACCGCCGCCGATCACGAACAGCCGGGGCGAGAAGAGCATCTCCACGTGGGCGAGGTACTTCTGCACCCGGTGCGCCCACTGCTGCCAGCTGAGGTCCTCGTCCTCCTTGGCCTTGGTGGACGCGCGCTTCTCCGCGTCGTGGCCGTGCAGCTCCAGGTGGCCCAGCTCGGTGTTGGGCACGAGCTTGCCGTCGGTGAAGACGGCGCTGCCGATGCCGGTGCCGAACGTCAGCATGACGACCGTGCCTTCGCGGCCCTTGCCCGCGCCGAAGTGCATCTCGGCCAGGCCGGCGGCGTCCGCGTCGTTGAGGACCGTGACCGGGCAGCCGCCGGTCCCGCCGCCGAGGCGGCCCGCCAGCAGTGCGGCCGCGTTCCGGTCGATCCACCCTTTGTCGACATTGGCCGCCGTACGGGTGACCCCGTCGGTCACGACGCCGGGGAACGTCGCGCCGACCGGCCCCGACCAGCCGAAATGTTCCACGACCTGCTGCACGCAGTCCGCGACCGCGTCCGGGGTCGCCGGATGCGGGGTCAGGACCTTGTACCGCTCGTCCGCCAGGTCACCGCGCTCCAGGTCCACCGGAGCGCCCTTGATGCCCGAGCCGCCGATGTCCACACCAAAGACCTTCATGCCTAGAGGCTAGGCGGGGTCGGGCCGGTTCACCCCTCGACTTGCGGGTTCGGCGCGTGGTCCGGGCGGATGGAACGGATGGAGCGGCACGGGCGGGCCACCCGGAGCCTCAGCCCTCGGCGGCGGTCTTCGCCTCCGAGCGCAGGTCGCGGCGGAGTTCCTTCGGCAGGGAGAAGGTGATGGACTCCTCGGCGGCCTTGACCGTCTCCACGTCCTCGTAGCCGCGCTGGGCGAGCCAGTCCAGTACGCCGTGCACCAGGACCTCGGGGACGGAGGCACCGGAGGTCAGGCCCACGGTGGTCACGCCCTCCAGCCAGCTCTCGTCGATCTCCTCGGCGCCGTCGACCAGGTGGGCGGCGCGGGCGCCGGCGCCGAGAGCGACCTCGACCAGGCGGACGGAGTTCGAGGAGTTCTTGGAGCCGACGACGATGACCAGGTCGGCCTCGGCGCCCATCTGCTTGACGGCGGTCTGCCGGTTCTGCGTGGCGTAGCAGATGTCGTCGCTGGGCGGGGAGAGGAGATTGGGGTAGCGGCCCTTGATGGCGTCGACCGTCTCCATGGTCTCGTCGACCGAGAGGGTGGTCTGGGAGAGCCAGACGACCTTGTCCGGGTCGCGGACCTCGATGTTCTTCACGTCCTCGGGGCCGTCGACCAGGGTGATGTGGTCGGGGGCCTCGCCGCTGGTGCCGATGACCTCTTCGTGGCCCTCGTGGCCGATCAGGAGGATGTCGAAGTCCTCCTTGGCGTACCGGACGGCTTCCTTGTGGACCTTGGTGACCAGCGGGCAGGTGGCGTCGATGGTGGCCAGCTTGCCCTGCTTGGCCTCGTCGTGGACGACCGGGGCGACGCCGTGCGCGGAGAAGATGACGATGTTGCCCTCGGGCACCTCCGCCGTCTCCTCGACGAAGATCGCGCCCTTCTTCTCCAGGGTCTTCACGACGTACTTGTTGTGCACGATCTCGTGGCGCACGTAGACGGGCGCGCCGTACTGTTCCAGGGCTTTCTCGACGGCGATCACGGCACGGTCCACGCCCGCGCAATAGCCGCGGGGCGCGGCGAGCAGGACCCGGCGGCGGTCCTCGCGCGGCGCGGCGTCTCCGTCCGGAACGGTGGCGCCGTCCGGAACGGTGGCGGGCGACGGGCTGGGCGTAGCAGCAGTCATACGATCCATCGTACGGGGCCGACTTCGGGGTTCGTGCTGCCGCCGGGGTGTGGCGGGGCGTGCGGCGGGGCCGGGGGGCGTGCGGCGCGGCGGGGGCGCGCGGGTTCCGCTTCACGCGGGTTCACGCGGGCGCACCGCAGCACTCGGGCGAGTTTCGAAAGCTGCCGTATACGCGTCCTCCGTCGCTGACGGGTCAGCGACGCGTGTCAGAGGGCCGGGACGGGTCCGGGACAAGTCCGGGACGGTCCGGGCCGGGCCGCAGGTGTCCGGCTGGCGCCTGGGGACCGCCCGGCCCGTGGCCGTCACCCGAACTCCCCCCCTGCCTCATCGCGCTGCACGGAGCCCCCCTCGCCTTCACGGACCCGTCGCGCCGGCTGCGACGACCTCCACAGGCGGTGATCACGGCTTCATTCCCGCTCAGCGATGCCGCGCGCAGCCGACGCGGCCCGGTGACGTGCCCTGCCGCCGAGCCGCGCCGCATCTCGGCAGTTCCCCAGCCCCCCTCGGGTACACAGCAGCGAATGCAAGCAGTTGCACTTTTGGCAACCAGGTGCGAGTGTCGGAACCATGACGTACGACGAGTCCCGCCCCGGCGCGGCCGACCAGCTGGCCGCGATAGCCACCGCTCCCGACCTCAGCAGGCCGGCCTCCGCCCGTGAGCGGGCCGCCGGGCTGGCGACGCTGGCCGTCCTGTACGCCGGCCTGGTCGTGGCCATGGAGTGCGACCTGCCCCGCCCGGCCGGGATCGCGGTCTTCGTCGCCGCCCTCGCTCTGCTGCTCGCCTGGAACAACCATCACGACGGCGCCGCACGCAGGCGCCCGCAGACCCGTACGGAGAACGCGGCGCGGTTCGCGGCGGTGTGCCTGCTGGCCCTGCCCGGTGTCGACCTGATCTTCGGTGAGGGCCCTGACACCCTCGTGGCGCACCTGGTCGCGGCCGCCGTGCCGACCGCGGCCGCCGCCGTCTACCTCGTCCTGCGCTGGAAGCGGTGACGATGGCCGACGACGCCGGGGCGTTGCAGCCGCGCGAGGCGCTGGTCAACGTCATCCACTCGCCCGTCCGCCTGGCCATCCTCGCCACCCTCAACCGGGTGCAGCACGTCGCCTTCGCCGACCTGCGCGACAGCCTCCGCCTGTCGGCCCCCGAGCTCTCCCGCCAGATCGCCATCCTGGAGAAGGAGGGCATGGTCGAGGTCGCCAAACTCCGCGTCCGGCGCGTCGCCGTCACCCATGTCCGCCTCTCGGACAGCGGCCGGGAACGCTTCGCCGCATATCTGGTGAACCTGAACGCGATCGTGCACGGCAGGGACTGACCCGCGGGGCCCGCGATCGGATACGCGACCGAGGCCCTCGGCCATCACCGCCGAAGGCCCCGCCGCGTCACCCCCGCACGTCACGGACGAGGTGCCACCCGCTCAGCCGGCCAGGGCGAAGGAGGCCGCGTCACGACCGGCGAAGGACACCGGCGCGAAACCGGTCAGCTCCGCCTGGCCCGCCGGACGCTCCGGCGCGCCCTTCCAGATGCAGTAGATGGAGGCGCCGGCCAGGACCGCGGCCATGCCCGCGACCCCGCCCTTGACCGCGATCTTGACGCCGCGCTTGGCGGCTTCCTTCAGGCCGATCTCGGCGACCTTGCGCCAGTTCTTCTTCTTGATGTGCTCGTTGATCTTGTCGGCGAGTCCACCGATACCGCCCAGGCCGATCGCGTCCAGCAGGCAGCTGGCGTAGGAACGCTGCACGCCCTCCCGCTGCGCATCGGACGCCTTGTCGAAGTACGGCTTGAGCGCGTCGGCGAGTTCTCCACCGAGCTTGTCCTTGGTGGCCTCGTAGTCGAAGTTGCCGTCGGCGTCCAGGTGCTCGCCCCGGTCGAGCGCTTCGAGGTAGCGGGTCAGCTCGTCGATCTGCGCCTGCGTGACCTGCCCGGCCTGGACGGCGGAGCGGTCCGCGCCGCTACTGACGGCGTAGGCCTGCGAGACGCCGGTCGCGCCGACGGCCAGCGCGGTAAGGGCGGAGACGGCCACGGCGC
The DNA here is from genome assembly GCF_003865155.1 of Streptomyces paromomycinus. Lineage (NCBI taxonomy): Bacteria > Bacillati > Actinomycetota > Actinomycetes > Kitasatosporales > Streptomycetaceae > Streptomyces > Streptomyces paromomycinus. The sequence continues at coordinate 3,656,586 of NZ_BHZD01000001.1, forward strand.
TGAGACGGGTACGCTTGTTCATCTGTGCATGTTCCCTTGCGTGTTCGTGCACAAGGGGGTGGAAGTCGCGGCGATGCCCCGGCCTACGAAACCACAGGTTTCGCCCCGGCTTCCCCCCTGGGCACTGCTGTTGCCCAACGGTTGGTCTAGACCGCCGGGCTGGACGACGCGAACTTATCACCCCAGGTCAGGCGTTTGCCAAACTTCAGTAAACTTCGGTAAATGCCCCGATTGACAGCCTGATCCCAGCCCACAGCAGCTCGCGTCCGCCCCCGGCACTCCGGGCCGACAGCGCCTTCACGGCCATCCGTCACCTCGCCGTTCAGTCCAACCGATGGGCTGCTCACGCTTCTTGGCGCGCGGCAAAGCTCTCGCCCGTGGCGCGCTTACGACATCAGCGGCGCTTCGAAGGCGGGTTCTGCCAATCCGCCGGTCATGCTGCCGGTGTGGCAACCGCCTTCCCGACAGGCGGCCGGCCGCTTTGGAGCATGGAAGTGCGCCTCTTGAGCTTGGAATTGCGCAAGACATCTCGTCAGCGTTGTCCGCGTTGACGCCGTGGCAGAGTCCTCCTCATGAGATCCCCGTCCCGCCCCTTGGCTGCGGGTGTTTTGCTGGGCACGGCCGTCCTGACCCTGACCGCCTGCGGCCGGCAGCACATCGGCTCCGGCCCGAGCCCGTCTCCCACGCCGTCCGCCCACGGCCCGGCACGCGGCAACGTGGAAGCCGACTCCGACGGCGGCGCCCCGCACTACCGTGAGAACAACGGCTTCAAGGTCCCCCGCGAGATGACTCCCGCCGGCGAAGAAGCCGCCCGGAAGGAAGCCGCCCGCATCGAGCCCGTCCTCAAGCGCCTCTGGAAGGAGCACGGATGGGATCCGGACAGCGTGCGCACGGCGCTGCTGCGTCTCGGCTACCGAACCGGCGACGGCCTGCAACCCGGGACGCTCATCGTGAGCGGCATGGGTGAACGGCACATCCTCACCCAGATCGACCCGATCACCCCCGAGGGCGCCCTCTTCGCCTTACGGGTACGCAAGGACGCCTGCGTGCACGGCGCCGTGCAGCCCTCCGGCAGCCAGTTGGAGGTCAGCGGCCCGTACCTGGAGACCGGCTGCTTCGAGCCACGCGGCGGCCACTGAGGACCACCGGCGAACGGTATGTGCCGGCCCGTCGGATTCACCTGGCGCCTGCCGTGCCACCTCTGGGACGCTTCCACCGGATCTCCGCGCATCGCCGGAGCCCGGGAGGAAAGAGCCGGTGATGTTCGCCTGTTGTGCTCATGCCGCCACCCGGGAGGGGGAGGCGGCAGGTCCGGAGCGCGGCGCGCGTGGCACGGCTTCCGGCCCGGCAAGGAGAGCCGACCGGCGGAACACGACCTACGAGGCGGCCCTCTTCGGCGCGCCGTACTGGGACCGGACCGTGTTCTCAACGCTTCGGAGCCGGTACTGAAGCGGCTCCGGCCAGGGGACGAGGTCACCGCTGCTCGTCGCCGCAATGCGTCATCGACGTCCCCACCCGTCGCGTCCAGGATCGCCCCGCCGGGCGAGACCCCATCCGGCCGGCGTGCGCGGCGTCGGCTCGGGAGCCGACTCGGTCTGCCATTTCACGTGGGCGGTGCCGACCAAGAGATCGAGAACCTGGTACGGGTCGTACGGGCTCAAGTACTCACCGCCGGCCCAGCGCTCCTTGACCGCTTCGACTCCAGCCGTTCCTCGACCGAACCACTGTCGGGCATCTGCGCCTCCCTGCCGCCTCCCCTGGCGCGTCACCCCCGCCCCGGACGCGGCCTTGCCCGAAGCTGGGAGACAGCCGACGATCATCGTCGGCCGTACGTCCCCTGCTGGAGTGACCGTCATGAGCGCACCGTCCGAGCCGAACCCGCCCGCCCGTCGTTCACCGCCGCCCTCCCCCGAGCGCGCCTCGCGCGACGCCGCCTCCGCCGCCTCGTCCGGGGCGTCCGCCGCCCCCGACGGCGGCGGGCTCCGGCGCACGCTGTCCTTCCGCGACCTGGTCGTCTACGGGCTGCTGTTCATCGCCCCGATGGCGCCCGTCGGGATCTTCGGCACGCTCCAGGCCAAGTCGCACGGCGCGATCGTCACCGTCTATGTGGTGGCGACGGTCGCGATGGCCTTCACCGCGTACTCGTACGCGCAGATGGTGCGGGTCGCGCCGCAGGCCGGGTCGGTCTTCACCTACGCGCGGGCCGGGCTCGGCGACGGGGCGGGCTTCGTCGCGGGGTGGATGGCGATGCTCGACTACCTGCTGATCCCGGCGGTGGCGTACCTGTTCTCCGGCATCGCCATGCACGCGCTCGTGCCGTCGGTGCACCAGTGGGTGTGGACGGCGCTCGCGGTGGTCGTCACCACGCTGCTGAACCTCCTGGGGGTACGGACGGCGGCGGTGGCCGGCTTCGTGGTGCTGGCGATGGAGCTGGCGGTGCTGGTGGTGTTCGTGGTGACGGCGGTGTGGGTGCTGGCCACGGACGGGGCGCAGCGCGGCTGGTCGGTGCCGCTGACCGGCGAGGGGGCGTTCTCCACGAGTGCGGTGCTGGCGGCGGTGTCGGTCGCGGTGCTGTCGTATCTGGGGTTCGATGCGATCGCTTCGTTCGCGGAGGAGGCGAAGGAAGCGCCGGGCGAAGCGCGTCCAGCGAAGGGTGGTGGTGGGCGACGGGCGGGCGGGGTGCGGGTGGCGCGGGCCGTGCTGACCTGCCTGGTCGTGGCGGGTGTGCTGTTCGCCGTACAGACGTATCTGGCGGCTCTGCTGGCGCCGATGTCGGCGGCTGAGCTGGCGGCCGAGCCCGCCGGGCAGGGCGACGCCTTCTACAGGACGGCGGACGCGGCCGCCGGCGAGTGGCTCCAGAAGCTGGTGGCGGCGAGCAAGGCCATCGGGGCGGCGTTCGCGGCGCTGGCGGGGCAGGCGGCGGCCGGGCGGCTGCTGTTCGCGATGGCGCGGGACCGGCGGCTGCCGGGCGCGATGGCGAAGGTGGACGCGGGCAGCGGGGTGCCGCGCCGGGCGCTGCTGGGCGCCGCGGTGGTGACGCTGGTCGCGGCGGTGTGGGCGGCCCGCCGCGACGACGGGCTGGACCACCTGTCCTCGATCGTCAACGTGGGCGCGCTGACCGCCTTCGGGCTGCTGCACGCCTCGGTGATCGGCTGGTTCTGGGTACGCAAGCGGGCCGGGCGGCCGAACGTCCTCAAGCACGTGCTGGTGCCGGTGCTGGGGCTGGGTGTGGTGGTCGCGGTCGTCGTGGAGGCGTCCCGGACCGCGCAGATCGTCGGCGCGGTCTGGCTGGTGGTGGGGCTGGTGGTACTGGGGGTGCAGTACGGGCGACGGAGGACCGGGGCGGCGGGTGGCGCGGCGGGTGACTGACGCCGCGACGGCCTGTACGGGCGCGGAGCGGCGGCGGCTCGTACAGGTGCGGAGCGGCGGCGGCTCGTACGGGCACGGAACGGCGGCGGCTCGTACGGGCACGGAACGGCGGCGGGTGGCTCCAGGTCGCTGACACCGCGCCCGGCCGTACGGTCCCGGAGCCGCGCGCCCGGGCGCTGTCAGTGCCGGGCTATACGCTCGTGGCATGAGTGTGAGGACGTCTGCGGAGGCGCCGATCCCCGTCGGCGAGGTGTCGCGGCTCATCGGGGGATGGATCGACCGGCTGGGGGCCGTCTGGGTCGAGGGGCAGATCACGCAGCTGTCCCGGCGGCCGGGCGCCGGTGTGGTCTTCCTGACGCTGCGCGATCCGTCGTACGACATCTCGGTGAGCGTGACGTGCTACCGCCAGGTCTTCGACAAGGTCGCGGACGTGGTCAGCGAGGGCGCGCGCGTCGTCGTGCACGCCAAGCCGGAGTGGTACGCCCCGCGCGGCCAGCTCTCGCTGCGGGCCGCCGAGATCAAGCCGGTGGGCGTCGGCGAGCTGCTGGCGCGCCTGGAGCAGCTGAAGAAGTCGCTGGCGGCGGAGGGCCTGTTCCGGTCGGAGCGCAAGCGGGGGCTGCCGTTCCTGCCGCAGCTGATCGGCCTGGTGTGCGGCCGGGCCAGCGCCGCCGAGCGGGACGTCCTGGAGAACGCCCGGCTGCGCTGGCCGGCGGTCCGCTTCGAGGTGCGCAACGTGCCGGTGCAGGGCGTGCACGCGGTGCCCCAGGTGATCGAGGCGGTCAAGGAGCTGGACGCGCTTCCCGAGGTCGACGTGATCATCGTGGCGCGCGGCGGCGGCAGCGTCGAGGACCTGCTGCCGTTCTCGGACGAACAGCTCGTACGGGCCGTGGGCGCCGCCCGTACCCCCGTCGTCTCCGCGATCGGCCACGAACCGGACTCGCCGCTGCTGGACCTGGTCGCCGACCTGCGCGCCTCGACGCCGACGGACGCGGCCAAGAAGGTCGTACCGGACGTCGGCGAGGAGTTCGCCCGCATCCAGCAGCTGCGCGAGCGGGCGCTGCGCGCGATCAGCGGCTGCCTGGACCGCGAGGAGCGGGGCCTGGCCGCGGCCCTGAGCAGGCCCTCCATGCAGCGGCCCCACCGGATGGTCGAGGAGCGCGAGGACCAGGTCACGGCCCTCCTGGAGCGCGGCCGGCGCACCCTGGGCCATCTGCTGGACCGCGCCGACTCCGAGCTGTCGCACACGCTGGCCCGGGTCGTCGCCCTCTCCCCCAAGGCGACTCTGGAGCGTGGCTACGCGGTGCTCCAGAAACCGGACGGCTCGGCCGTACGGTCACCGGGCGAGGTCGCACCGGACGACGAACTCCGGGCCAGGGTCGCCGAGGGCGAGTTCCGGGTACGGGTGTCCGGGAACGGCTCGCGGTCCGATGTCACACCCCCGGAATAGGGTGGGAGGCATGGCGAAGGCGAAGACGGACGACGACACGGTGGCGGACGGCACGGCGGACGCGGCGCAGTCGGACGGGTCCACGCTCGGGTACGAACAGGCCCGGGACGAGCTGATCGAGGTCGTCCGCAGCCTGGAGGCCGGCGGGACCACGCTGGAGGAGTCCCTCGCGCTCTGGGAGCGCGGCGAGGCGCTGGCCAAGGTCTGCCGCCGCTGGCTGGACGGGGCGCGGGCGCGCCTGGACGCGGCGCTGGCGGAGGAAGCGGAAGAGGACGAGGGAGAGGGCGAGGCGGGGGAGGGCGCGGCCGGGTAGCGGTCGGGGGAGTCGAGGGGCAGTCCGGGCAGTCCGGGCAGTCCGGGCAGTCCGGGCAGTCCGGGGAGCCTGTCAGCCTCGTCCGGCGCCCCGGCAACGGGCTCCGGCATCCCCGGGTGCCCGGGGCCGGATCTGGGCGCCCGGATACGGTCCCGGGCACCCGGGCAACCCCACAAGGCTCCCCCATACCCGGCCCCGCGCCGCCCTCACCCCCTGCACATCAGCCCTGCACATCAGCCCCTCACATCCCACAGCGCCCAAAGCACCGAGGTCCCGAAGCACCGAAGCACCGAACCCGCAGCACCCCCTTGTGAATCGGGTCACGATTCCCCCGTATTAGTTGAAACTTAATCTATCTTGGTTACAGTTGATGACGAACACGGAAATCCCGACCCACGAGGTGCCCTCATGTCTCTCGCGCTCGACGCCGCCGCCCAGGACCTCCTCTTCCGCGAGGCCCAGACCGCCAACTCGTTCACGGACGAGCCGGTGACGGACGAGCAGGTGCAGGCCATCTACGACCTGGTGAAGTTCGCCCCCACCGCCTTCAACCAGTCGCCGCTGCGCATCACCATGGTCCGTTCCGAGGACGCCCGCGAGCGCCTGGTGCAGCACGCGATGGGTGCCAACGGCCCGAAGACGCTGAGCGCGCCGCTGACCGTGATCCTCTCCACGGACCTGGACTTCCACGAGAAGCTGCCGACGCTGTTCCCGCACGCCCCGGGCATCAAGGACACGTTCTTCTCCGAGGCCGCCGTCCGCGAGGTCGCCGGCGTCCAGAACGCCACGCTGCAGGCCGGTTACTTCATCGTCGGCGTCCGCGCGGCGGGCCTGGCCGCGGGCCCGATGACCGGCTTCGACTTCGCCGGCATCGACAAGGAGTTCTTCGGCGACGGCAAGCAGAAGTCCTTCATGGTCATCAACATCGGCAAGCCGGGCGCCGACGCGTTCTTCCCGCGCTCGCCGCGCCTGGGCTTTGACGAGGCCGTCACCACCGTCTGATCCGGCGCCGCCCGACCAGCACGTACGACGAGGCCGCCGCACCCCTCCCGGGTGCGGCGGCCTCGTCGTATGCCTGGACCAGCCGGCCCGTCACTCCTTCTTCGCCTCCAGCGAAGCCGCCAGCTCCGCCAGCCGTCCGTACGGCGCGGTGCCGGTGAGGACGGTCGTGACGCCCTCCTGCTCGCGCACCAGCGCGCGGTACTTCTCGCCCTTGTAGCGGTCCCACTTCGTGCCGCCGACGACCTGCTTGCCCGCGGCCTTCTCGGCGCCCAGCGTGACGTCCTGGACGAACTTCTTCGCGGGCGCGTCGCTCTGCTCCAGCGCCGCGTACTCCTGCTCCGGGTCGAGGAGGCCCAGGTGCCAGGCGCCGCCCTTGCCGTCCTTGGTGGCCTTGTACGAGACGGAGGTGGCGCGCCAGCCCTCGGGCAGGCCCTTGGGCGCGGCGACCGGGTACGGCGCGGCGCGCCGGGCGGTCGCGAGCTCGACGCGGTAGTCGACCGTCTTGACCGCGTTCACCTCCGCGGTCCTGCTGTCGTTGTGCGGAATGAAGACATAGATGCCCGCGACGAGGGCGCCGATCACCGCCATCGACAGGATCATGTCCCGAACCGTCTGCTTGCCTCGCATACCTGCCACGCCTCTATGGTCCCCCATCCCCGGCTGCGCGAAGACACGCCCCCTGCCCAACGGGTGTCCGGCCCCGGCCGTGCGGGGACTCGCCCGCATGGCTCCTTGTCGCCGCTCATGCGTAGGGCCCGCTGCTCATTTTGGCGACGTACCGATAAAGTCATAGCCACCCTCACCATTCCGGCCGTCGCCGTACAGAAAGGTGCGCTCGATGACCGAGCATCATCTGCCGTCCCAACTAGAGGTCAGCCCCGAGGCTCCCGACCGCAACCTGGCGCTGGAGCTCGTCCGGGTGACCGAGGCCGGAGCCATGGCCTCGGGCCGCTGGGTCGGGCGCGGCGACAAGAACGGCGCCGACGGCGCCGCCGTCAAGGCCATGCGTGCCTTGATCCACACCGTCTCCATGAACGGTGTCGTGGTCATCGGGGAGGGCGAGAAGGACAACGCCCCGATGCTCTACAACGGCGAGCGGGTCGGTGACGGCACCGGTGCCGAGTGCGACGTGGCCGTGGACCCGGTCGACGGTACGACGCTGACGGCCAAGGGCATGGCCAACGCCGTCTCCGTGATGGCCGTGGCCGAGCGCGGCGCGATGTTCGACCCGTCCGCGGTCTTCTACATGGACAAGCTGGCCACCGGCCCGGAGGCCGCCGACTTCGTCGACATCACGGCGCCGGTCGGCGTGAACATCCGCCGGATCGCCAAGGCGAAGAAGTCCGCCGTCGAGGACGTCACCGTCGTCATCCTGGACCGGCCGCGCCACGAGGGCCTGGTCAAGGAGGTACGGGAGGCGGGCGCCCGGATCAAGTTCATCTCCGACGGCGACGTGGCCGGCGCGATCATGGCGGCCCGCGAGGGCACCGGCGTCGACCTGCTGCTGGGCATCGGCGGTACGCCGGAGGGCATCATCGCCGCGTGCGCGCTGAAGTGCCTGGGCGGCACCCTTCAGGCCAAGCTGTGGCCGAAGGACGACGAGGAGCGGCAGCGCGCGATCGACGCCGGGCACGACCTGGACAAGGTGCTGCAGACCGACGACCTGGTCCGCGGCGACAACGTCTTCTTCGTCGCCACCGGCATCACCGACGGCGACCTGCTGCGCGGGGTGCGCTACCGCGCCGAGACCGCCACCACCTCGTCGCTGGTGATGCGCTCCAAGTCCGGCACGATCCGCCGGGTCGACTCCGAGCACCGGCTCTCCAAGCTGCGCGCGTACAGCTCGGTCGACTTCGAGCGCCCCAACTAGGGCGCGCCTCCCGGCCCGGCCCGGGCCCGGCCGCCCCGGCCGGCGCCCGCAAACACTCGGGCCGGGACTCCGCCGTCTTCCCGGCGGGGTCCCGGCCCGTCACGCGTGCCGGTCGCACGGGCCGCTCAACCGGCGGCCTGCATACGGGCCGAGCGCTGCAGCTCGGTCTCCCGGCGCCGGCGGCGGGCCAGTACGACCCGGCGTTCGGCGGCGGTCAGGCCGCCCCACACGCCGTAGGGCTCGGGCTGCACGAGGGCGTGCTCCCGGCATTCGATCATCACCGGGCAGCGGGCACAGACCCGCTTGGCGGCTTCCTCCCGCGCCAGGCGCGCGGCGGTCGGCTCCTTGGACGGTGCGAAGAACAGGCCCGCCTCGTCACGGCGGCACACCGCCTCCGCGTGCCAGGGACCGGCCTCTTCGCGAGAGGGAACCCGCTGGGACGGAACAACTGCGGTGTCCTGCAGAGGCTGATGCGGTAGCAGCACGGTCTACTCCTGACGACGGCTTCGGCGAAGAGTCACCCTTGCCCGTCTCGCTGCGCACGACTTTTCGCACCCCGCAGCCGTACGAGAGACGATGCACCAGCCCTACCCGCTGTACGCGTGCTTATGCACACGGTTGCGAACGGCCGCCGAGCAGTGCGGACGCGCCGCGGAAACACCGGCTCCGGGGGCCGGGTCGCCGTCGTCGTCCCCGTCAGTCGCGGTGGTCGCCGTGCCACCGCGCGTGCCGCTCGCGCCGCTCGTCCCGGCGGTGTTCGTGCAGCGACCGGCGCTCGTCGCGCCGCTGCTCCTGCCACGCGCGCCGGGCGCCGCGCAGATCGTCGCGCAGATCGCGCAGCCACTTGCCGCGCTTGGCCCGTGCCTCGACGCTGCCGAGCACCGCGTAGCCGTTGACGAGGACGACCGGGGCGTCCGGGTCCACCGACTCGTTGGTCTCGACCTCGAAGGCGCCGAGCACGCCGGAACCGCTGCTGCGCAGGGTGACGTTCTCGGGCACCCGGATCTCGACGCTGCCGAAGATCGCGGTGACGTTGATCCGGACCTGCTGCTGCTGGAAGATCCCCTCGGTCAGGTCGATCTCCACGCTGCCGAAGACCGCGACGGCGTTGATGCGGGAGGGCACCCGCCAGCGGCCCTTGCGGGTGGCGGCGCTGAAGATCGCGACCATGTTCTGGTCCGGCAGCGCGCCGCCCGGCTCCGGCGGGTACGCGTCGGCCGCGGGCCGGGGCCCGGGAGCGCCGCCCTCCACCGGCAGGTCCCGTACCAGCGGCTCCAGTTCGCCCATCGTCTTGGCGCGGTAGACCAGGTCGATGCGCTCGGAGTGCTCCTCGGCGTCCAGCCGCCCGACCGCCAGCGCCTCGCGCAGGATCTCCGCGATCCGGTCCCGGTCGGCGTCGGAGGCCCTCAGCTCGGCCTCGGCCACGGGCTTGGTCAGGTTCACCGGCTGCTGGGCTCGCTTGGCGAGCGACGATTCGTCCACGGGAGGCAGCCTACCGAAACGCGATAGATCGCGACTAGGGGATGCGCGAGCCCGGGTGGGCTCCAGGTGAGCCTTACCTCACAGCGGTGACCGGGAGCGGGGGTTCTACGCTGGTCAGGCGCTGCCGCAGATGTCAGCCGAAATCCACCGCCGAGTGAGGAATGGCCCCTGATGCCGGAATTCGCCTATACCGACCTGCTGCCCGTAGGCGAGGACAACACCCCCTACCGCCTGGTCACTTCCGAGGGCGTGAGCACCTTCGAGGCCGACGGGCGTACGTTCCTCAAGGTCGAGCCGGAGGCGCTGCGCAAGCTGGCCGCCGAGGCGATGCACGACATCTCGCACTACCTGCGCCCGGCCCACCTCGCCCAGCTGCGCCGCATCCTGGACGACCCCGAGGCGTCCGCCAACGACCGCTTCGTGGCGCTGGACCTGCTGAAGAACGCCAACATCGCGGCGGCGGGCGTGCTGCCGATGTGCCAGGACACCGGCACTGCCATCGTCATGGGCAAGCGCGGCCAGAACGTGCTGACCCAGGGCCGTGACGAGGAGGCGCTCTCCCGCGGCATCTACGACGCGTACACCCAGCTCAACCTGCGGTACTCGCAGATGGCCCCGCTGACCATGTGGGACGAGAAGAACACCGGCTCCAACCTGCCGGCCCAGATCGAGCTGTACGCGAACGACGGGGACGCGTACAAGTTCCTGTTCATGGCCAAGGGCGGCGGCAGCGCCAACAAGTCCTTCCTCTACCAGGAGACGAAGGCCGTCCTCAACGAGGCGAGCATGATGAAGTTCCTGGAGGAGAAGATCCGCTCGCTGGGCACGGCCGCCTGTCCGCCGTACCACCTGGCGATCGTGGTCGGCGGCACCAGCGCCGAGTACGCCATGAAGACCGCGAAGTACGCCTCCGCGCACTACCTGGACGAGCTGCCCGCCGAGGGCTCCCCCACCGGCCACGGCTTCCGGGACAAGGAGCTGGAGGAGAAGGTCTTCGAGCTGACGCAGAAGATCGGCATCGGCGCGCAGTTCGGCGGCAAGTACTTCTGCCACGACGTGCGCGTGGTGCGCCTGCCCCGGCACGGCGCGTCCTGCCCGGTCGCCATCGCCGTCTCCTGCTCCGCCGACCGCCAGGCGGTGGCGAAGATCACCGCCGAGGGCGTCTTCCTGGAGCAGCTGGAGAAGGACCCGGCGCGCTTCCTCCCGGAGACGACCGAGGCGGAGCTGACCGAGGGCGCCGGCCCGGACCTCGACGCCGTACGGATCGACCTGAACCGCCCGATGGACGACGTCCTGGCCGAGCTGACCCGGCACCCGGTCAAGACCCGGCTCTCGCTCACCGGCACGCTGGTCGTCGCCCGCGACATCGCGCACGCGAAGATCAAGGAGCGGCTGGACGCGGGCGAGGAGATGCCCGAGTACCTGAAGAACCACCCGGTCTACTACGCGGGCCCGGCGAAGACCCCCGAGGGCTACGCGTCCGGCTCCTTCGGCCCGACCACGGCCGGCCGGATGGACGCCTACGTCGAGCAGTTCCAGGCGGCGGGCGGCTCCAAGATCATGCTGGCCAAGGGCAACCGCTCGAAGCAGGTCACCGACGCGTGCGCCGCGCACGGCGGCTTCTACCTGGGCTCGATCGGCGGCCCGGCGGCGCGCCTGGCGCAGGACTGCATCAAGAAGGTCGAGGTCCTCGAATACGAGGAGCTGGGCATGGAGGCGGTCTGGCGGATCGAGGTCGAGGACTTCCCGGCGTTCATCGTCGTGGACGACAAGGGCAACGACTTCTTCCAGGACCCGGCGCCCGCTCCGACGTTCACCAGCATCCCGGTACGGACCGCCTGACCGCCGTACGGCTCCGCCGGGTGCTTCGCTGTGCGCGTACCGCCTGACGGACGAAACCTGCCGGTGCCCGGGAACAGAACCGCTGTTCCCGGGCACTGACATAGACATGAGCGACAACGGCCTGAGCGGCGACAACGGCGAGTACCGGACCGAGCACGACTCGATGGGCGAGGTGAAGGTGCCCGCCCGCGCGAAGTGGCGGGCGCAGACCCAGCGCGCGGTGGAGAACTTCCCGGTCTCCGGGCAGCGGCTGGAGCGGGCGCACATCGAGGCGCTGGCCCGTATCAAGGCCGCGGCGGCCAAGGCCAACGCCGGGCTGGGCGTGCTGGACGAGGACGTCGCGACGGCGATCCAGGAGGCCGCGGCGGAGGTCGCGGACGGCAAGTGGGACGACCACTTCCCCGTGGACGTCTTCCAGACCGGCTCCGGCACGTCGTCCAACATGAACACCAACGAGGTGGTCGCGACCCTCGCCACCGAGCGGCTGGGCCGCGACGTGCACCCCAACGACCACGTCAACGCCTCCCAGTCGTCCAACGACGTCTTCCCGTCCTCGATCCACATCGCGGCGACCGCGGCCGTCACCCACGACCTGATCCCGGCGCTGGAGCACCTGGCGGCCGCGCTGGAGCGCAAGGAGACCGAGTTCGCCGAGGTGGTGAAGGCGGGGCGGACGCATCTGATGGACGCCACGCCCGTCACCCTCGGCCAGGAGTTCGGCGGCTTCGCCGCGCAGATCCGCTACGGCGTGGAGCGGCTGCGGTCCGCGCTGCCGCGGCTGGCCGAACTGCCGCTGGGCGGTACGGCGGTGGGCACCGGCATCAACACCCCGCCCGGCTTCCCGGCCGCGGTGATCGCCGAGGTGGCGCGGACGACGGGACTGCCGCTGACCGAGGCCCGCAACCACTTCGAGGCGCAGGGCGCGCGGGACGCGATCGTGGAGACCAGCGGGCAGCTGCGCACCATCGGCGTCGGCCTGACGAAGATCGCCAACGATCTGCGCTGGATGTCCTCGGGGCCGCGCACCGGCCTCGCCGAGATCAACCTGCCCGACCTCCAGCCCGGTTCGTCCATCATGCCCGGCAAGGTCAACCCGGTGATCCCGGAGGCGGTGCTGATGGTGGCCGCGCAGGTCACCGGCAACGACGCGACGGTGGCCGCGGCGGGCGCCGCGGGCAACTTCGAGCTGAACGTGATGCTGCCGGTCATCGCGAAGAACGTGCTGGAATCGGTACGGCTGCTGGCCAACGTCTCCCGGCTGCTGGCGGACCGCACGGTCGACGGGATCACCGCCAATGCCGAACGGGCCCGGGAGTACGCCGAGTCGTCGCCCTCCGTCGTCACCCCGCTCAACAAGTACATCGGGTACGAGGAGGCCGCCAAGGTCGCCAAGAAGTCCCTTTCCGAGCGGAAGACGATCCGCGAGGTGGTCATCGAGTCCGGTTACGTCGACCAGGGGCTGCTGACGGAACAGCAGTTGGACGAGGCACTGGACGTACTGCGCATGACACATCCGTAACGGTCCGTGCGGCCTCCGTCACAGCCAGGGCATCGGCACGCCACTAAGATCTGCGCATGACAGCGGACATGGTGGAGACGAGGAAGGGCGCCGCCGGGGCGAAGGGCACGCGGGCCGCCGCGGAGCGGCCGGGACGCTGGGCGCCCGGTGACCAGATCCTGTGGCGGTACCGCGACAACGCCGGTGACGGTATCCACATCTGCCGTCCGATGACCGTCGTCCAGGACACCGACGAGCTGCTCGCGGTGTGGATGGCGCCCGGCACACCCTGCGTCAAGCCGGTGCTGGCCGACGGGACGCCCGTCCACCGCGAGCCGCTCGCCAGCCGCTACACCAAACCGCGCCGCACCACCCGTGACCAGTGGTTCGGCACCGGGGTGCTGAAGCTGGCCCGGCCGCGCGACCCCTGGTCGGTGTGGCTGTTCTGGGAGCCCGGCTGGCACTTCAAGAACTGGTACGTGAACCTGGAGGAGCCGCGGCGCCGCTGGCCGGGCGGCATCGACTCGCAGGACCACTTCCTGGACATCTGCGTGTACCCGGACCGGCATTGGGAGTGGCGCGACGAGGACGAGTTCGCGCAGGCGCAGCGGGACGGGCTGATGCCGGCCGCGCTGGCGGCGGACGTACGGGCGGCGGGCCGGGCGGCGGTCGAACACATCGCCGCCTGGGGCGTGCCGTTCGGTTCCGGCTGGGAGGACTGGCGGCCCGATCCGGCGTGGGGGGTACCGGGGCTGCCGGAGGACTGGGACCGGGCCGCGCGGGGCTGAGGACCCGGTTCCGGGGCGGCCGCGCGGGCGTCCGCCCCGTCCGCGGGAACGGCTCACCGGCCGGTCGTCCGAGGGGGCGGCTCCGGGCGCACCGGTGAGCGGGCGAGGGCGCGGTGCGGCGTGCGAGTGAGCCCCCTTGATGCGCCCCTGGGGATCAACCGTAGGATCGTCCTCCACAAGACTGCACAGGCGTAACTCAAGACTGCACGGAACTGCACGGACGTGGCTCCCGAGGCGGAGCCCCGAACTTGACCGCGGTCGCAGGAGAGGCGAGGTCGTGAGCGCTGAAGGCTACGACGGATACGAGGGCCTGAACCGGTTAGTCCTGGACCGGGCGGGGCAGGCGGAGGCGTTCGACGCGATCGGCGACCGGTACGACGACGCCTTCCCGCACAAGGAAGGACAGCTCGCGGCCGGCGCACGGCTCGCGGCCGCGCTGCCGCCCGGGTCGCAGGTGCTGGACGTGGGCTGCGGCACAGGCCTGCCGACGGCCCGTCAGCTGACCGACGCGGGACACACGGTGGTCGGTGTGGACCTCTCCCCCTCGATGGTCGCGCTGGCCCGCGACAACGTCCCGGCGGCCCGCTTCCACCGGCTGGACATCGCCGACCTGCGCGACGGCCGGCTCGGCGGTCCGGGCTCCTTCGACGGTGCCGTAGCCTTCTTCTCGCTGCTGATGCTGCCCCGCGCGGAGATTCCGTACACCCTGCGGATGCTGCACACGCTGCTGAAGCCCGGCGGGCTGCTGGCCCTGTCCATGGTCGAAGCCGACCTGGACGACTGCCCGATTCCGTTCCTGGGCAGCACGATCCGGGTATCGGGTTACCTGCGGGACGACTTGCGCCAGGTCGTGCACGACGCGGGCTTCGAAGTCACCGGGGAGGACTCGTATGCGTATGCCCCGGCCAGTACGGACACCCCACCCGAGTTCCAGCTCTTCCTGCACCTGCGACGCGCTTGAGACGCGGCGCGCCACGCGCGCAGCCCCGGACGGATGGAATCCCACGCGTGACGGAGCACCCGACCTCCCACGAACCGCGGCAGGCCGCCCCGCCTGCCGCGTCCTCGGCGACCCCGCACGGGGGCCCGCCCGAGCCGGCGCCGTACGCCGCGGCCGCCGATCCCCGCGGTCTTCCGGGGCAGTCCTCGGCCGGCGGACCGGCCGAGGTGGCTGACATGTCGGCCGCCGCGCCGCGCGGTGACGATTCTTCTGCGTGCGCCGCGGACGGCGGCCGGGCGGACGCCGGTGCGGGCCGGCCCCGGCCGCGCCCCGGAGAGACGCCCGGGGAGACGCCCGGGGTGCCGCCGCCCGCCGCGCCGCACGGCGTGCCGGTGGAGACCGGTGCCCGCGGCGGGGCGGCCGGACGCGCCCCCGAGCCGGCCGGCGGCCCCGGCGCGCCGCCCGCCCGCTCAGCGCACCCCGCACCGCCCGCCGAGAGCGTCGAGCTGCTGGCGGCGCGTCAGGCGGGCGGTGACCGGCTGCGGTTCATCGGCGCGGCGACCCGGCGGATCGCCCGCGGCATAGACCTCGACGAGATCGTGCTGGGGCTGTGCCGGGCGACGGTGCCGACGTTCGCCGACGCGATCCTGGTCTACCTGCGCGACCCGCTGCCGGTGGGCGACGAGCGGCCGACCGGCCCGGTGGTGCTGCGGCTGCGCCGTACCGACCGGATTCCCGAGGAGCCGGACACCAACGGCGGGCGGCTGCCGATGCTGCCCGCGCAGCCGGACCTGAGTCCCGCGATGGGCGGCAGCGCGGCGGAGCTGTCCGAGGTGCTGCCGGGCGGGCCGCTGGCGGAGGTGCTGCGCGGCGTACGGCCGCTGTTCGGCGAGGTGCAGGCGGCGCGTGCCGCGCTGCCGGAGCTGCTCGGCCCGCTCACCCACCTGCCCGCCGGGCACCGGGTGATCCTGGCGCCGCTGCGCGGCCGCCGCCGGGTGATCGGCGCGGCGGTGTTCCTGCGCCGCCCGGACCGCCCGGCCTTCGAGGCGGACGACCTGCTGGTGGCGGCGCAGCTGGCGACGCACACCGCGCTGGGTGTCGACAAGGCGGTGCTGTACGGGCGCGAGGCGTACATCGCGGACGCGCTCCAGCGCACGATGCTGCCGGACTCGCTGCCCCAGCCCACCGGCGTACGGCTGGCCAGCCGCTATCTGCCCGCCGCGGAGACGGCGCGGGTGGGCGGCGACTGGTACGACGCGATCCCGCTGCCCGGCAGCCGGGTGGCGCTGGTGGTCGGCGACGTGATGGGCCACTCCATGACCTCCGCGGCGATCATGGGCCAGCTGCGCACCACCGCGCAGACCCTCGCGGGGCTGGACCTGCCGCCGCAGGAGGTGCTGCACCACCTGGACGAGCAGGCGCAGCGGCTGGGTTCGGACCGGATGGCGACGTGCCTGTACGCGGTCTACGACCCGGTGGCGCACCGCATCATGGTCGCCAACGCCGGGCATCCGCCGCCCGTGATGCTGCACCGGGGCGGGCGCCCGGAGGTGCTGCGGGTGCCGCCGGGCGCGCCGATCGGCGTCGGCGGGGTGGACTTCGAGGCGGTCGAGCTGGACGCGCCGGCGGGCGCCACGCTCGTGCTGTACACGGACGGTCTGGTGGAGTCCCGTATCCGGGACGTGTGGACCGGCATCGAGCAGCTGCGGGAGCGGCTGACGGAGACGGCCCGGCTGACCGGGCCCAACCCGCCGCCGCTGGAGCCGCTGTGCGACGAGGTGCTGGACATGCTCGGCCCCGGCGACCGGGACGACGACATCGCGCTGCTCGCGGCCCGCTTCGACGGGATCGCGCCGAGCGACGTCGCGTACTGGTATCTGGACCCGAAGGCGCAGACGGCCGGGCAGGCGCGCCGGCTGGCCCGCCGGGCGCTGTCCCGGTGGGGCCTGGAGGAGCTGACCGATCAGCTGGAACTGCTGGTCAGCGAGGTGGTCACGAACGCGGTGCGGTACGCGGAGCGGCCGATCACGCTGCGGCTGCTGCGGACGGACGTGCTGCGCTGCGAGGTCGGCGACGACGTCCCGCAGCTGCCCAGGCTGCGCCAGGCGCGGCCGTCCGACGAGGGCGGGCGCGGTCTGTACCTGGTCAACCGGATGGCCCGGCGCTGGGGCGCGACACGGCTGAGCACGGGCAAGGTGGTGTGGTTCGAGCTGTCCATGCCGTTCGGGGGCGCCCCGTAGACAGGGGTTTCCGGACGCGGCCGCCGGGGCGCCGCGAGGCGCGCCGGCGGCCGGACTTCGTCTCGAACCGGACGCCGTCCAACGGTTGCCGACACCGCGTCGGCGGAGTTGACTTCTGGGGTGCGAAGGGACTGACGACCCCACCTCCGGGAGGCGCTCCGCCATGACCAGCTCCGCGCACGACGTCCCGCGTACGACGACCAACGCCGGCGTCCCGGTCGAGAGCGACGAGCACTCGCTCTCGGTGGGCGCCGACGGTCCGCTGCTGCTCCAGGACCACTACCTCATCGAGAAGATGGCCCAGTTCAACCGGGAGCGGGTGCCCGAGCGGGTGGTGCACGCCAAGGGCAGCGGCGCGTACGGGTTCTTCGAGGTGACCAACGACGTCAGCGAGTTCACCAAGGCGGACCTCTTCCAGCCGGGGCGGCGCACCGAGATGCTGGCCCGCTTCTCGACGGTCGCGGGCGAGCAGGGCTCGCCGGACACCTGGCGCGACCCGCGCGGCTTCGCGCTGAAGTTCTACACCGAGTACGGCAACTACGACCTGGTCGGGAACAACACACCGGTCTTCTTCGTACGGGACCCGAGCAAGTTCCAGGACTTCATCCGGTCGCAGAAGCGCCGCCCGGACAGCGGGGTGCGCGACCACGACATGCAGTGGGACTTCTGGACGCTGTCGCCCGAGTCGGCGCACATGGTCACCTGGCTGATGGGCGACCGCGGCATCCCGAAGACGTACCGGCACATGAACGGCTACAGCTCGCACACGTACATGTGGGTCAACGGCGGCGGCGAGCGGTTCTGGGTCAAGTACCACATCAAGACCGACCAGGGCATCGACTTCCTCACCCAGGAGGACGCCGACCGGCTGGCGGGCGAGGACGGCGATCTGCACCGCCGCGACCTCTACGAGTCGATCGCGGCCGGCGACGCGCCCTCGTGGACCGTGTACGTCCAGGTGATGCCGTTCGACGACGCGCCGGACTACCGCTTCAACCCGTTCGACCTGACCAAGGTGTGGCCGCACGGCGACTATCCGCTCATCGAAGTGGGCCGGATGACCCTCGACCGCAATCCGGAGGACTTCTTCGTCCACATCGAGCAGGCGGCGTTCGAGCCGTCCAACATGGTGCCGGGCATCGGCCCGTCGCCGGACAAGATGCTGCTGGGCCGGCTGTTCTCGTACCCGGACACCCACCGCTACCGCATCGGCCCGAACTACACGCAGCTGCCGCCCAACCGTCCGCACTCGACGGTCAGCTCGTACGCGAAGGACGGCCCGATGCGGTACGAGCCGTCCCGTACGGCGGCGGTGTACGCGCCGAACTCGTACGGCGGTCCGGCGGCCGACACGCAGAACTTCGGCGACCCGGCGGGCTGGCACGCGGCGGGCGAGATGGTGCGCGAGGCGTACAAGCTGCGCCGCGATGACGACGACTGGAGCCAGGCAGGCACCCAGGTACGCCAGGTGCTGGACGACGCGGCGCGCGCCCGGCTGGTGGACAACGTCGCCGGGCACCTGTCGAAGGGCGTGAGCCGTCCGGTGCTGCTGCGCGCCCTGCAGTACTGGCGCAACGTGGACAAGGCGCTCGGCGACCGGATCGCCGCGCGCTTCAACGGCGGCTGAGCCGGAGCGCGGACGGTCGGGACGGAAACGGCCGTGGCCCCCACCTGTGCGGTGGGGGCCACGGCCGTCGGCGCGGAGCGCCGGATCAGTCCAGGTCGTCGAGGCCGGGCGGGCGGTTGTTGCCGTTGCCGCCGCTGCCGCCGCTGCCGTCGGTCGGGGTGGCGGGCGGCGTCTCCGGGGGCGACGGCGTCCGGGACGGGGTGCGCGACGGCGAGTGCGACGGCGAGTGCGACGGAGTGTGCGACGGAGTCTGGCTCGGCGAGTGCGACGGGGTCTGGCTCGGCGTCTGGGACGGCGAGTGCGACGGGGTGTTGGACGGCGGCGGGGCGTTGGTCGGTGCGACCCCGGCGCCGAGGTCGGTCTCCAGGTCGAACTTGGCCCCGGAGTCGTCGCCGATCGCCGCCGCGGTGTAGGCGGCCCAGACCTCGGCCGGGTAGCCGCCGCCGTTGACGCGGCCGCCGCCTCCGGTGCCCTTGAGCGAGACCTGCTTGCCGCCCTTGGCCTCTTCGCCGAACATGCCGACCGCGGTGACCAGCTTCGGCGTGTAGCCGACGAACCACGCCGACTTGTTGTCGTCGGAGGTGCCGGTCTTGCCGGCCGCCTGGTAGTCGGCGCCGCCGATCGCCTTGTTGGCCGTACCGTCGTTGACCACGCCGCGCAGGACGGAGGTGACGGTGTCGGCGGTCCCGCGGGTCAGCACCTGGGAGCCGATGGGGTCGGTCAGTTCGACGTCCTGCGCGCCGTGCTGGGCCTTGGCGACCAGGGCCGGTTCGACCTTCTTGCCGTGGTTGTCGAGCGTGGCGTAGACGGCGGCCATCTGGAGCGGGCTGGCGCCCATGCTGCCGAGCGTCATCGCGGGCTGGACGTCCATCCGGCTGCCGTCCATGCCGAGGCTGACCGCGGTCTTCTTGACCGCGTCCAGACCGACGTCGGCGCCCATCTGCGCGAAGACGGAGTTGACGGAGTTGTTCGTCGCCTGCTGGACGCTGATGTGGCCGTACTGCTGCTCGTCCTCGTTCGGCGGCGCGAACGGCTTGATGCTGTTGACCACCGGGCGGCGGTTGCGGCCGTCGTAGACCGTGTCGGGGGTGATGGGCAGCCCGGACTGGGTCTTGGCGTGGTTCTCCAGGGCGGAGGCGAAGATCAGCGGCTTGAACGTGGAGGCGGGCTGGAAATCGGCCCTGGTGGCGTTGTTCGTGTAGTGCTTGGTGTAGCCCGCGCCGCCGTACATCGCCACGACGTGGCCGGTCGCGGGGTCGACCGAGACCGCACCGAGCTGGGCGTCCCGGTCCGCCTTGCGGAGGGACGGCTTGAGGTCGTCGGTGAGCTTGGTCTTGACGGCCTTCTCCAGCTCCTGCTGCTTCTTCTTGTCGATGGCCAGGGTGATGGTCCAGCCGCCGGCGGCCAGTTCCTTCTCGTCGACACCCCGGCGGATCAGCTCATCGTCGGCGGCCTTGATGAAGTAGCCGACCTGGCCGGCCACACCGGGCAGCGGCTTGGGCTTGATGGGCTGCTGGAACGTCTGCTTCTGCCGGTCGGCGGCGTCGAGCCACTTCATCTCGACCATGTTGTCGAGCGTGTACGCCCAGCGCTCCTGCACCCGCTTCTTGCCGGCGTCGGAGGCGATGGCCCAGTCGTACTGGCTGGGGGCCTGGAGCAGGGAGGCCAGGTAGGCGCCCTGACTGACGGTCAGCTTGTCGACGTCCACGCCGTAGTACGCCTGGGCCGCCGCCTGGATGCCGTACGCGCCGCGGCCGTAGTAGCTGGTGTTCATGTACCCGGCGAGGATCTCGTCCTTGCCGAGCTTGTTGTCCACCTTGAGGGAGATGACGATCTCCTGGAGCTTGCGGCTGACCGTCTGCTCCTGGCTCAGGTAGTAGTTCTTGACGTACTGCTGGGTGATGGTCGAGCCGCCCTGCTTGCCCTTGCCCGCGAGGGTGTTGAGGATGCCGCGCAGGGTGCCCTTCAGGTCGACGCCGGAGTCCTGGTAGAAGGTCTTGTTCTCGGCCGCGACGAAGGCGTGCTGCACGTGCTTGGGGATCTGGTCGATCTTGACGATCTCGCGGTTCACCGCCTTGTCCGCGCCCTTGCGGGCCACGACCGAGCCGTCGGCGTACTTGTAGACGTTGCTCTGGCTGGTGGCCTGGAAGTTCCCCTCGTCGGGGACGTCCACGTACAGATACAGCCCGAGGAAGCCGAGGATGCCCAGCAGGCACACGCCGAGGACGGCTCCGAGGACCTTCTTCCAGGTGAAGAAGCGGCGTATGCCGCCCTTCTCGCCCTTCGGCTTCGCCCGGCGCTTACGCCCTTGAGCCGCTCGCCTCGCGTCCGCTCGCCCCATCGCTCCCGCAACTCCAGTCGTTCCGCCCCCAATAACTCAGCTCACGAAGCTAACACCGCATCTGTCAACAAATGCTCATCGATCAAGGCTTTTCCCGACGTGACAAAGAGCACCCGGACTGGGGGAACCGTCCCGTGATGATGCCGCACCGTCCTGAGAACCTTCTTAAAGTGCTAGCACTTTGCTAACCTGACGAGAGCACAGCCGGTCCGTACGGATCCGGCCACCGCACCGACCACGCGGCGGCCCGGCCCGGACCACGAGGAATGTCACGAGAAACGGGGAGACGACATGTCCGACCAGACACCGCCCGGCGGCAACGACGGGACGGCCGGCGGCGCGCAGCTCACGGCCGATGCGCCGGAGATGCCCCGCCCGCAGGTCCGCGAGACGGTGGCGCACAGCATCCCGGGCGGCCTGGGCCTGCTGCTCACCGTCCTCGGCGTGTTCGCCGGGCTCGGCATGATCATCGGCGGTGGCGTGCTCGCCGCGGGCGGGAACAAGGCGGCGGGCGTACCGCTGATCATCGTCGGCGTCCTGCTGCTGGTGGGCTCGTTCTTCTGCATGACGGGCGTGAAGATGGTCGCCCCCGGCGAGGCCCGGGTCATCCAGCTCTTCGGCCGCTACGTCGGCACCATCCGCGAGGACGGCCTGCGCTGGGTGAACCCGCTGACCGCCGACCGCAAGATCTCCACCCGGGTCCGCAACCACGAGACCGCGGTCCTGAAGGTCAACGACGCGTACGGCAACCCGATCGAGCTGGCCTCCATCGTCGTGTGGCAGGTCGAGGACACCGCGCAGGCGCTGTTCGAGGTCGACGACTTCCTGGAGTTCGTCGCCACCCAGACCGAGGCGGCGGTACGGCACATCGCCATCGAGTACCCGTACGACGCGCACGACGAGGACGCACTGTCGCTGCGCGGCAACGCCGAGGAGATCACCGAGAAGCTGGCCGTCGAACTGACCGCCCGGGTGCAGGCCGCGGGCGTACGGATCATCGAGTCCCGCTTCAGCCACCTCGCGTACGCGCCCGAGATCGCCTCGGCGATGCTCCAGCGGCAGCAGGCCGGCGCGGTCGTGGCGGCCCGCCAGCAGATCGTCGAGGGCGCGGTCGGCATGGTCGAGATGGCGCTGGCCCGCATCAGCGAGCAGGACATCGTGGAACTGGACGAGGAGCGCAAGGCGGCCATGGTCAGCAACCTGATGGTGGTGCTGTGCGGCGACCGGGCCGCCCAGCCCGTACTGAACACCGGATCCCTGTACCAGTGAGCGAGGGCGGCTCCCAGGACGCGCCCCGGGACGCTTCCGGGGCCGCCGGACCCGCGGACGGCGACCAGGCGCCGAAGCGGCGGGCGCAGCGGCGCAAGCAGATGCTGCTGCGGCTCGACCCGCTGGTCCACGACGCGCTCGCCCGCTGGGCCGACGACGAGCTGCGCAGCGCCAACGCCCAGGTGGAGTTCCTGCTGCGGAAGGCCCTGGCGGACGCGGGGCGGCTGCCGAAGGGGGCGGGCGGGCTGCCGCGCCGGGGGCGGCCGCCGAAGGCCGCCGGGCCGCGCGAGACGGCGGGCGGCGAAGAACCGGAGCCGCCGGGTCCGGAGGAGTGAGAACGAGGGGTGCCGGAGGGCCGGTCCGTACGCGGGCCGGCCCTCCGGCTGCTCACGGAGTCGGTATACACCACAGGTATACACACCATGTAGAGTGACGCTCACGTCCTGCGGGAGCACTGGGAGCCGTACGCGGCACCCGCCCGCTCTCCCCGGCGGAGCCCCGGCCCCGCCGCCCGGACCGTCCCTGTCCGTACTTCCGGAGGCCCTCGTATGACCCCGGCCGGTTCCCTGCTCAAGGCCAGCGCGCTGTACAAGGCGTACGGCTCGACCAACGCGCTCGACGGCGCCGAGTTCTCCATCCACCCCGGCGAGGTCGTCGCCGTCATGGGCCCCTCCGGCTCCGGCAAGTCGACCCTGCTGCACTGCCTGGCCGGGATCGTCCGCCCGGACTCCGGCAGCGTCATGTACGGCTCGCGCGACCTGACGCAGATGAGCGACGCCCAGCGCAGCGCCCTGCGCCGTGCCGACTTCGGCTTCGTCTTCCAGTTCGGCCAGCTCGTGCCCGAACTGACCTGCCTGGAGAACGTCGCCCTGCCGCTGCGCCTGAACGGCACCAAGCGCAAGGAGGCCGAGCAGCGCTCCCAGGAGTGGCTGGAGCGGCTGGAGGTCGGCGCGGTGGCGGCCAAGCGGCCCGGTGAGGTCTCCGGCGGCCAGGGCCAGCGCGTGGCGGTCGCCCGCGCGCTCGCCGCCCGGCCGCGGGTGATCTTCGCGGACGAACCGACCGGCGCCCTCGACTCCCTCAACGGCGAACGCGTGATGACCCTGCTGACCGAGGCGGCCCGGGACACCAACGCCGCCGTCGTCCTGGTCACCCACGAGGCCCGGGTCGCCGCCTACTCCGACCGCGAGATCGTCGTCCGCGACGGCCAGGCCCGGGAAATGGCGGGCACCGTATGACCGCCGTCGACCAGCGCCCCGGCCCCACGGATCAGGAGGAGTCCCGGGCCAAGGCCCCGGCCGGGATCGCCGTCTGGTTCCGCGACCTCGTCATGGGGATGCGCTTCGCGGTCGGCAGCGGCCGCGAGGGCTGGACCCGTACGCTGCTGACCGCCGTCGGCGTCGGCCTGGGCGTGGCCCTGCTGCTGGGCGCCTCCTCCGTACCGAGCCTGCTGGGCAACCGCTCCGAGCGCAGCAACGCGCGGAACATCGAGTTCGGTGCGGAGACGCCGAAGCCCACCGACGACTCCTTCCTCTTCCACCGCGTGGGCTCCCAGTTCCGCGGCGAGAGCGTGGACGGCGTCCTGCTGCGTCCGGACGGCGCCCACCCCACGCTGCCGCCCGGCGTGGACAAGATGCCCGGTCCGGGCGAAGCGGTCGTCTCACCTCCGCTGAAGAAGCTGCTGGACTCCCCGGACGGCAAGCTGCTGCACGACCGGCTCCCGTACCGCGTGGTCGGCACCATCGGCCAGGCGGGGCTGATCGGCCCCTCCGAGCACTTTTACTACGCGGGCAGCGA
Source organism: Streptomyces paromomycinus (assembly GCF_003865155.1). NCBI lineage: Bacteria > Bacillati > Actinomycetota > Actinomycetes > Kitasatosporales > Streptomycetaceae > Streptomyces > Streptomyces paromomycinus. The sequence goes on from NZ_BHZD01000001.1 coordinate 3,680,408, forward strand.
CCAGCTCTCCCCGAAGGACAGCGGCACCGGCCGCGCGTCCGTCTACGGGTGGAACATCCAGTCCCCCGACATGGACCCGGTCCTGCTGGTCCTGATCCTGATCGGCTGCGTCGTCCTGCTGATGCCGGTGGCCATCTTCATCGCCACCGCCGTCCGCTTCGGCGGCGAGCGCCGCGACCGGCGGCTGGCCGCGCTGCGCCTGGTGGGCGCGGACAACCACATGGCGCGCCGGATCGCCGCCGGGGAGGCTCTGCTCGGCTCGCTGTTCGGGCTGGTCGTCGGCGCCGGGCTGTTCCTGTTCGGCCGGCAGTTCATCGGCGCGGTCGACATCAGCAGCCTCAACGCCTTCCCCACCGACCTGTCGCCGGTGCCCGCGCTGGCCGTCCTGATCCTGCTGGCCGTACCGGCGTCGGCGGTCGTCGTCACGCTCCTGGCGCTGCGCGGCATCGCCATCGAGCCGCTGGGCGTCGTCCGCAGCGCGGTGCCGCGCCGCCGGCGGCTGTGGTGGCGGCTGCCGATCCCGGTCGTCGGGCTGGTACTGCTGGCGGTGTTCGGGACGGTCGACAAGAAGTCGGGGGACGTCAACACGTACGCGATCGCCGGCGGCGCGGCGCTGACGCTGCTGGGCCTGACCATGCTGCTGCCGTGGCTGGTGGAGGCGGTCGTGGCGCGCTTCAAGGGCGGGCCGGTCCCCTGGCAGCTGGCCGCCCGCCGGCTCCAGCTGAGCAGCAGCAGCGCGGCCCGCGCGGTCAGTGGCATCACGGTCGCCGTGGCCGGTGCCATCGCCTTGCAGATGCTCTTCACCGCGGTCGGGGACGACTACACCAAGGCGACCGGACAGGACACGTCCCGTGCGCAGATGCAGGTGATGCTGCCCGCCAGGGACGGCGCCACGACGCAGAAGATGATCACCGCGTTCGAGCGGACCGAGGGCGTCAGCGGTGTCATCGCCACCGTCGGGTCGCGGGTCTCCTCCCCCGGCCCGGAGCGCGGGGAGGGCGGCTACCCGCTGAACACCTCGATCACGGTCGGCACCTGCGAGACGCTCCAGGAGCTCAGCCGGCCCGGCCCGTGCAAGGACGGCGACGTCTTCGAGATCAAGGGCAGCGGCCCCGACGCGTTCGTGGACGAGGACCTGCCCAAGGTCGTCCGTCCCGGCGCCCAGGTGCTGCTCAACGGCTTCGACGACGACGGCAAGTTCGTGGGCCCGCCCAGCCGGTGGACCCTGCCCCGGACGATCCGCCCCGTCCAGGGCCGGCCCGACCCGACCGGTGAGCACGCCACCGGCCTGTTCGCCACCATGGGCGCGGTCGACGTCAGGAAGCTCGACGACCCCACGGCCAGGGCCCTGGTGCGGCTGGACCCGTCCGTCCCGGACGCCGCCGAGCACGCCCGGAACACCGCGGCCCGTTTCGACCTGACGGCCAACGTCTTCCAGCTCATGGACACCACCGACGACCGCCGCTTCGTCAGCGTGCGCAACGGCCTGCTGATCGCTTCCGTCGCCACCATGACGCTGATCGCCGCCAGCATGCTGGTCACCACCCTGGAGCAGCTCCGCGAACGCCGCCGCCTGCTGTCGGTCCTGGTGGCCTTCGGCACCCGGCGCGGCACCCTCGCCTGGTCCGTGCTGTGGCAGACCGCCGTCCCGATGGTCCTCGGCCTGGCGCTCGCGGTGGCCGGCGGCCTGGGGCTCGGCCGGGTGCTGCTGGGCCTGGCGGACAAGACCGGTGTCGCGTGGTCGGTGGTGTGGCCGCTGCCCCTGTTCGGCGCCGCTCTGATCCTGCTCGTGACGCTGCTCAGCATGCCGCCGCTGTGGCGCATGATGCGCGCGGACGGGCTGCGTACGGAGTGATCCGGCGCCGCCGGTGTCCCGGGGCCCGCGCGACGGGCCCCGGGGCGCCGACGGCGCTATGCACGACGCGTATACACCACGGCTGTAGCGACGAAGTAAGGTGGTCGGCATGTCAATCGGTCATACGCTTCTGGGCCTCCTGGAGTCCGGGCCCCGCCATGGCTACGACCTGAAGCGGGCGTTCGACGAGCACTTCGGCCACGACCGCCCGCTGCACTACGGGCAGGTCTACTCGACCATGTCCCGCCTGCTGAAGAACGGTCTCGTCGAGGTCGACGGCGTCGAGGCGGGCGCGGGCCCGGAGCGCAAGCGCTACGCCATCACGGACGCCGGCGTCACGGACGTCGCCCAGTGGCTGGCCCGCCCCGAGAAGCCCGAACCGTACCTCCAGTCCACGCTCTACACGAAGGTGGTGCTGGCCCTGCTCACCGAGCGGGACGCCGCCGAGCTGCTCGACACCCAGCGCACCGAGCACCTGCGCCTGATGCGCGGCCTGACCGAGCGCAAGCGCAAGGGCGACCTCGCCGACCAGCTCATCTGCGACCACGCCCTGTTCCACCTGGAGGCGGACCTGCGCTGGCTGGAGCTGACGGCCGCCCGCCTGGACAAGCTGGCCGCGGTGATCGCCCGGTGACGCCCGCGGGTTCGCTGCTGGCCGCCGAGGCCCTGCACAAGTCGTTCGGGCAGACCCAGGCGCTGGAGGGGGTGGACTTCTCCATCCACCCCGGCGAGGTCGTCGCCGTCATGGGCCCCTCCGGCTCCGGCAAGTCGACCCTGCTGCACTGCCTGGCGGGCATCGTCCTGCCGGACTCCGGCAGTGTCCGCTACGGCGACCACGAGGTGACGGAGATGAACGACGCGCAGCGCAGCGCCCTGCGCCGCACCGACTTCGGCTTCGTCTTCCAGTTCGGCCAGCTCGTCCCCGAACTGACCTGCCGGGAGAACGTCGCCCTCCCGCTGCGCCTGAACGGCGTCAAGCGCAAGGAGGCCGAGCGGCACGCCCGCGAGTGGCTGGAGCGGCTGGAGGTCGAGGACACCGAGGGCAAGCGGCCCGGCGAGGTCTCCGGCGGCCAGGGCCAGCGCGTCGCGGTGGCCCGCGCCCTCGCCGCCCGCCCCCGCGTGATCTTCGCCGACGAGCCCACCGGCGCCCTCGACTCCCTGAACGGCGAACGCGTGATGACGCTGCTCACCGACGCCGCCCGGGACACCAACGCCGCCGTCGTCCTGGTCACCCACGAGGCCCGGGTCGCCGCCTACTCCGACCGCGAGATCGTCGTCCGCGACGGCAAGGTGAAGGACATGCTGGCGGGCCTGCGGTGAGTCCGCCCGACGCCCCGGTCGCGCCCAGCACGCCCGTCATACCCGTCACACCCGTCACACCCGTCACCACTGGTCCGGGCAGGACCGCTGCCCCGATCGGCACCGCCGGATGACGCTGCTCGGCCCCCGTACCAGGAACGGCCCCGCAGGTCCCGGCGGCCCGTCGGCCGCCCCCGGGAAGGCGGCCGTACCCGGCCCGTCTCCCGCCGGGCCCGCCGTCTGGGCCCGCGACCTCGCCACCGGCCTGCGCTTCGCCGCCGGCGGCGGCCGCGAGGGCTGGATCCGTACGGCGCTGACCGCCGTCGGCGTCGGCCTCGGCGTCGCCGTCCTGCTGCTCGGCTCGTCCGTGCCGTCCCTGATCGACTCCTGGCACGGCCGGGAGAAGGCCCGCGAGAACCTGGGCCAGGCCGACCCGCCGCGCCCCGCCGACGACACGCTGCTCTACGCCCACGCCGACACCCGGTACCGCCACCAGAACATCCGCGGCCGGCTCGTCGAACCCGACGGGGCGCACCCGCCGAAGCCGCCGGGCGTGGCCGCGCTCCCGGCCCCGGGGACCATGCTGGTCTCCCCCGGCCTCAAGGAGCTGCTGGACTCGCCCGACGGCGCGGCGCTGCGCGAGCGGCTCCCGTACCGCGTCGTGGGCACCATCGGCGACGCCGGGCTGCAAGGGCCCGCCGAACTGACCTTTCTCGCGGGCAGCTCCGCCCTGGACGTACGGCTCGGTGCCGACCGCATCGACCACTTCGGGCTGGAGTTCGTCCAGCGCCCGATGCGGGCCCCCGCGGTGGTGCTGGTCATCATGACGTGCGTGGCGCTGCTGACGCCGGTCATGGTCTTCATCGGCACCTCCGTACGGTTCGGCAACGAACGCCGCGAACTGCGGCTCGCCGCGCTGCGCCTGGTCGGCGCGGACATCCGCACGACCCGGCGGATCGCCGCCGGGGAGACGCTGCTCGGCTCGCTGGCGGGACTGGTGCTGGGCGCCGGGTTCTTCCTCGGGGGACGGCAGTTCGCCTCGCTGGTGACCCTGTGGGACATCAACGTCTTCCCGTCCGACATCACTCCGGACCCGTTGCTGGCCACACTGATCGCGGTACTGGTGCCGTCCGCCGCGGTCCTGGTGACGCTGTTCGCGCAGCGCGGGGTGACGGTCGAACCGCTGGGTGTCGTGCGCAGCCGGCCGCCCGTGCGGCGCCGGCTGTGGTGGCGGCCGCTGGTGCCGCTGGCCGGGGCCGGGCTGCTGGTGTCCGTCTCCCGCGACGTCGAGGGGGTGGACAGCCCGCTGAACACCGTCCGGCTCGCCACCGGCGCGACCCTGCTGCTGCTCGGCGTCACGGCGCTGCTGCCGTGGCTGGTCGACGCGGTGGTGCGGCGGCTGCACGGCGGCCCGGTGCCCTGGCAGCTGGCCACCCGGCGGCTCCAGCTGCACAGCGGGGCGGCCACCCGCGCGGTCGCCGGCATCACCGTCGCGGTCGCCGGGGCCATCGCCGTCCACATGACCTTCACCGGGATGCAGGCCGGGTTCGCCGACGCCTACGCCCGCAACGGCCGCCCGGTGGTCGTGATGACCGGCGGCACGGAGGGCTGGGAGCAGACCCGGCAGGCGCTCACGGTGCTGCGCGGCACCCAAGGGGTCAGCCGGGCGGACGGCGCGCTCGAAACGTCGGTGGCGGCCGCGGGTGACCCGGGCCGGCTGATGGAGGGCAGCGACTTCCGCATGGTGGACGGCGTGTTCGCCACGGTCGCCGACTGCGCCGGGCTGGCCCAGCTCGCCGAGATCGGCTCCTGCCGGGACGGGGACGTCTTCCGGACCGACAACCTGCCGGACGACACCTTCGCCACACCGGGCGCCCGGCTCAACCTCGATCCGCCCGAGGGCTTCGGCCCCACCCGCCCGCCGCAGCCGTGGACGCTGCCCGCCACGACCCGTACCGTCCGCGCGAAGACCGCCCCCGACGGGCTGCCCGCCCGCGGCCTCCTGATCACCCCGGCCGCGGTGGACGTGCACCGGATGCACCGTCCCCTGCTGCACCTGACGGTCCGCTACGACCCCGCCGTGCCCGACGCGGTGGAGCACATCCGTACCGCGGCGGCGCGCATCAACCCGTCGATGGCCGTGGTCTCGCTGGCCGAGAACCGGCACGACGGGCAGTACGACAGCCTGCGCACCGGCCTGTTCCTCGGCGCGGTGGTCACCCTGCTGCTGATCGGCGCCGGCCTGGTGATCTCCACCGTGGAGCAGCTGCACGAGCACCGGCGGCTGCTGTCGGTGCTGGACGCGTTCGGCGCCCGGCGCCGCACGCTGGGCTGGTCCGTCCTGTGGCAGACCGCGATCCCCGTCGCGCTGGGCCTGGTGCTCGCCGTCGGGGGCGGACTGGCGCTGGGCTCGCTGCTGCTGTGGATGATCGACAGCGCGGTGTTCGTGGACTGGCCGGTGGTCGCGGCGATGGCGGGCGCCGGGGCCGGGGTGATCCTGCTGGTGACGGCGGCCAGCCTGCCGCCGCTGTGGCGCATGATGCGGCCGGACGGCCTACGGACGGAGTGAACGCAGGTGGAGAAGGACCGACGGCACCTGGTCGGGCGCTGGTGCCGTGATCTCGGCATGGGTGCGCGGTTCGCGGTCGGCGGTGGCCGGGAGGCTTGGGTCCGTACGGCGCTCACCGCGCTCGGCGTGGGGCTGGGCGTCGCGGTCCTGCTGATCGCCGCCGCCGTCCCGCACGCCGTGTCCACCGCCGTCGGCCGCGACAAGGCCCGCTCCGACACGTTCGGTTCCCCCTCCACCGCCGTCACCGACCGCACGCTGCTGGTCGCCCAGACCGACACCGCCTACCAGGGCCGGTCCGTCCGCGGCCGCCTGGTGCGGGCGGACGGGGACCGGCCCGCCACCCCGCCCGGCGTGCCGCGCCTTCCGGGACCCGGCGAGATGGTCGTCTCGCCCGCTCTGGCGGACCTGCTGGCCTCCTCGGACGGCGTGGACCTGCGCGAGCGCTTCCGAGGCGTCCGTACAGTGGGGCGGATCGGCACCGAGGGCCTGACCGGACCGAGTGAACTGGCGTACTACCAGGGGTCGGACCGGCTCACCGACATCCGCGCGGGCACCACGCGCATCGCCTCCTTCGGCGGCGGCCCCGACAGCGCCTTCCCCACCACCAATCCGCAGCTGCTGCTGTCCATCCTCGTCGGCAGCGTGGCCCTGCTGGTCCCCGTGGCCGTGTTCATCGCCGCCGCCGTGCGCTTCGGCGGGGAGCGCCGGGACCGGCGGCTGGCGGCGCTGCGGCTGGTCGGCACCGACCGCGCCACCACCCGGCGGATCGCGGCCGGCGAGGCGCTGGCCGGGGCCCTGCTGGGCCTGCTCACCGGCGCCGTCGTCTTCCTGGCCGCCCGGTACCCGCTGTCGGGGATACGGGTGCTGGAGTTCGGGATCTTCCCCTCCGACGTCGTACCGGACTGGCGGCTGGCCGCCCTCGTCGCGTCGGCCGTTCCCGCCTGCTCGGTGGGGGTCGCCCTGCTGACGATGCGCCGGATCACGGTCGAACCGCTCGGGGTGACCCGCTCGGCGCCGCCGGTGCGGCGGCGCCTGTGGTGGCGGCTGCTGCTGCCCGTCGCGGGCGTCGCGCTGCTGTGGCCCATGACGGCCGGCCACAAGGCGGTGGTGGGCTTCTGGGCCGGGGCCCAGGTGGTCGCGGGCACCTCGCTGCTCCTGCTGGGGGTCGCGGCGCTGCTGCCGTGGCTCCTGGACGCGGTGGTCTCCCGGATCGGCGCCGGCGGCGGGCCGTCGTGGCAGCTGGCCGTGCGGCGGCTCCAGTTGAGCACGACCGCGGCGGCCCGCTCGGTCAGCGGCATCACCGTGGCGGTCGCCGGTGTCGTCGCGGTGCAGCTGCTGCTGGCCGGTGTCCAGGTCAACGACCTGCCGGACCCGCTCCCGGCCCCCCGCGAGCACCAGATGGCCGTCGCGGACCGGGACGGGGAGCTGCCGGTGGCCGGCGCTCCCGGGATGTACGACCGGTTGCGGGGGACCGCGGGCGTGCGGAGCGTGTACGGCGCGCAGCTCAGCTTCGCGGGCCCGCTGCCGTCCGAGGGCCGCCGGGCACCCGCGGGCAACGCCCCGGGCGAAGAGTCCTCCCCCGTGCGCTACCGGCTGGTCGTGGCCGACTGCGACGCGCTGCGCCGGATGGTCCGTACCGACCGGTGCGCCGACGGCGACGCGTTCTACACCCCTCCCAAGGCCTTCCGGGAGGACGGCACGGAAACCGGCCTGCCCGCCTCCGACGTGCCGCCGGTCCCCCGCCCCGGCACCCGGCTGGCCGTCTCCCCGGACGCCGGGAACCGTCCGGCCACCTGGACGGTTCCGCACACCGTACGCACCGTCGACACGCTCCCCAGCTTCTTCTCCCTGCACGAGGCCAACCTCCTCGCGACGCCCGGCGCCCTGGACCCCGCGCTGCTGCGGTCCCCCTCCACCGAGGCCGAGGTCCACCTCGACCCTGACCGGCCGGAAGCCGTCGAGTACGTACGCAACACGGCGGCGCAGATCGACCCGCGCCTGCAAGCCATGCCCCTGTGGGACGACTTCGCCGGGAGCAGCGAACGGGACCCCGAGCTGTTCGACATCGTCCGCGCGGCGCTCCAGGCCGGTGCGATGGCGGTGCTGTGCCTCATCGGGGCGGGCCTGCTCATCTCCGTACTGGAGCAACTGCGCGAGCGCAGACTGCTGTTGTCGGCCCTGGACGCGTTCGGCACGCCGCGCCGCACACTCGGCAGGTCGGTGCTGTGGCAGACCGCCGTACCCGTCGTCCTCGGCCTGGCCCTCGCGGTCGGCTGCGGTCTGGGCGTCGGTCTCCTGCTGCTGCACCTGGTGGGCAAGCCGATGCTGCCGGACTGGCCGGGCATCGCCGTCCTCACCGGTACGGCCGGGGCGGTGATCCTCGCGGTGACCGCGCTCAGCCTGCCGCTGCTGTGGCGGCTGATGCGGCCGGACGGGCTGCGTACGGAGTAGGCGGGAGGCCGGGCCGAAACGAATCGCCGGGCCGTGGGGCCGGCAGCCTTACGGCCGGGCCGCGGCCCGGCTCACTCGACGAGCGGCCCGGCTCACTCCACGATCCGTACCGGAAGCCCCTTCATCGCCTCGCGCAGCGCCGCCGCGAACTCCTCGAACTCGCCCTGGCGTGCCGCGCCCGACCGCATGGCCAGCGCGATCCGCCGGGACGGCGCCGGATCGGCGAAGTACCCGGTCGTCAGCTGGTCGTTGCGGGCCGTCTCGACGCGCAGCGCGGTGCGCGGCAGCAGGGTGACGCCCAGCCCGCCCGCGACCAGCTGGACCAGGGTCGACAGCCCGGCCGCGCTGGTGGTCACCGGCGCGCCCTCGTCGCGGCCCGCCTCCCGGCAGATGTCCAGCGCCTGGTCGCGCAGGCAGTGCCCCTCGTCCAGCAGCAGCAGGTCCATGTCCTTGAGCGCCTCGCGCGGGATGTCGCCGCGCCCGCCCAGCCAGTGGTCCGTCGGCGCGACCAGCACGAAGTCCTCGTCGAACAACGGGAGTTCCGTGACGGTCGGGGCGCCCAGCGGCACGGCGAGCAGCAACAGGTCCAGCCGTCCCTGCTGGAGGCCGTCCAGCAGCGACCCGGTCTGCTCCTCGTGGACCTGGAGCTCCAGGTCGGGATAGGTGTCGTGCACCAGGCGCAGGACGGTGGGCAGCAGGTACGGGGCGACGGTCGGGATCACCCCGAGCCGGAGGACGCCGGTGAACGGCGCGCGGGCCGCCTCGGCCTCCTCCATCAGGTCACCGACCGCTTCCAGGACGGTACGGGCGCGGGCGGCGACCCGCTCCCCGGCGGGCGAGAGCAGCACCCTGCGGGTCGTACGTTCCAGGAGCTGTACCCCGAGAGCCTCCTCCAGGGCCGATACGGCACCGGACAGGGCGGGCTGGCTCATGCCGATCTCCGCCGCGGCCTCCCGGAAGTGCAGGTGTTCGGCCACGGCGGCAAAGGCCCGCAGCTGCGCCAGGCTGGGCTGCCGCGACCGGGTCCCGGGATTCGTGGGGGATGCCACCGATAGCCACCTCCGATCAGAGTGATCCAGTCTAATCGCGGGGCAGCCGCCTCCCCGGGGGAAGGACTTTTCGGTGGCAGCGGTGGAACGGTCCGGGGCGCGGTGGCCGGAGTAATGCCCCTCCGGGTTACCGGCAGGTTTCGGCGCGGGCGCCCGCGGGCACCTTCCAGCGGGCGCGCTGAGCGCATTCCAGGACCGGGAATCCCGTCATCTTATTTCGCCGCTCGTCCGCGGGATTGCGGACCGGCCGCCCGGCCGGATTCTCGGGACCCGGCAGCGTTTTCCTTCGCAGGGCGGCGCACACGTCACACCGGCACCCGCCGTCGGCCGGATCGCGGATACGACACCGGAGGGATACCGCTCCGGGCGGATACGGCTCCGGAGGGATACGGCTCCGGAGGGATTCGTCCCGTTCCCGGCCGCCGTACCGCAGGCTTTCCGGCAGCCGCGACCGGCCGCCGTACGGACGGCGGCAGCCGACGCCGAAACTCCGGCGCACCGGCTGCCACCAGCGCCGTTCACCAGGCCAGAAGCCTGGACCGGCCGAAATCCGTCCGCCGTCACGACGTCTTCGGCCGGTGCGGGCAACGCCTACTTGGCGGCGTTCTGGTACGCCTCACGGATATCGGCGGACACCCGGCCGCGCTCGTTCACCTCGTAGCCGTTCTCCTTGGCCCAGGCGCGGATCTTCGCAGTCTCACCCGAACCCGAAGCCGAGGCGGAGCCGCTCACCTTGCGCGCCCCGGCACCCGCCTTCACCCGCCCGGTACGGCGGCCGGCCTTCAGGAAGGGACCGATCGCCTCCAGCAGCTTGTCGTAGCTGTCCGGGGCGAGGTCGACCTCGTAAGCAATACCGTCGACCGCGAGCGAGTGCGTGGCGACCTCCGTGGATTCTTCCCCGGTGAGGTCATCCGTGTAAATAGTGACGATCTTCTGTGCCATGCGGGTGATTGTACGTCTCGCGGCTCGCGCTGGGGCCATTCTTTGGCGAGGTGCGTGAACCGGGGAACATCGTTTCGGAGATAGCCGGTGGATTCCCCGGAATCCCGCCCCTTTTCGACCGATCCGGCATTGTTGTGCAGGGCCGCGCATACCTCACGGCGGCCCGGCCCGCCAGAGGGGCAGGTCACTTCCGCCCCGGTCACCGCCGCCCGGACGCACCCCGGCCACTGATAGCCAGCCCCGATCAACACTTCTTGATCTGGCTATTTCCCCGATCAATGACCCCTGTGGCACTGTAGGGAACCGTCCAACCCCTCGCGTAAGCCCTGTTTCAGGACTTACGGCACACGAAGGAGAGCCTGTGCTCACTGTCGGTGACAAGTTCCCCGAGTTCGATCTGACCGCCTGCGTGTCGCTGGAGAGCGGCAAGGAGTTCGACCAGATCAACCACAAGACCTACGAAGGCAAGTGGAAGATCGTCTTCGCCTGGCCCAAGGACTTCACCTTCGTGTGCCCCACGGAGATCGCCGCCTTCGGCAAGCTGAACGACGAGTTCGCCGACCGTGACGCCCAGATCCTCGGCTTCTCCGGTGACTCCGAGTTCGTGCACCACGCCTGGCGCAAGGACCACCCGGACCTGACCGACCTGCCCTTCCCGATGCTGGCCGACTCCAAGCACGAGCTGATGCGCGCGCTCGGCATCGAGGGCGAGGACGGCTTCGCGCAGCGCGCCGTCTTCATCGTGGACCAGAACAACGAGATCCAGTTCACCATGGTGACCGCCGGTTCCGTCGGCCGTAACCCCAAGGAGGTCCTGCGGGTCCTCGACGCGCTGCAGACCGACGAGCTGTGCCCCTGCAACTGGAGCAAGGGCGACGAGACCCTCGACCCGGTCGCGCTGCTCTCGGGCGAGTGAACCGCAGCTAGCGAACCGGAAGGAGATCCGTCATGGCTCTCGATGAACTGAAGTCCGCCGTCCCGGACTTCGCCAAGGACCTGAAGCTGAACCTCGGTTCGGTGATCGGCAACAGCGAGCTGCCCAAGCAGCAGCTCTGGGGCACCGTCCTGGCCTGCGCGATCGCCTCGCGCTCGCCGAAGGTGCTGCGCGAGCTGGAGCCGGAGGCCAAGGCCAACCTCTCCGCCGAGGCGTACGCCGCGGCCAAGTCCGCCGCCGCCATCATGGCGATGAACAACGTGTTCTACCGGACCCGGCACCTGCTGTCGGACCCGGAGTACGGCACGATGCGCGCCGGCCTGCGGATGAACGTCATCGGCAACCCGGGCGTGGAGAAGGTCGACTTCGAGCTGTGGTCGCTGGCCGTCTCGGCCATCAACGGCTGCGGCATGTGCCTGGACTCGCACGAGCAGGTGCTGCGCAAGGCGGGCGTGGACCGCGAGACGATCCTTGAGGCCATCAAGATCGCTTCCGTGCTCCAGGCCGTCGGCGCCACCCTCGACTCCGAGGCCACCCTCGCCGAATAGGTGAACCGGAGGCGTCCCCGCCGGGGCGCCCGGCCGGTACGACAGAGCCCCGCGGACCACACGTCCGCGGGGCTCTGCGCATAATGAGGACAAATGTCCGTCCTGCACCTCCTCGTCCGGTGGCTCCGCCGCCCGTACTGGGACGCCCCCGACCCCGCCTGGATCGTCCGCCGCTGGCCCGACCTCACCGCCTGCTGCGTCGCGGCGCTCTTCTTCTGGCTCTCCCTCACCCCGTCGCTGCTCCCCCGCCCCTGGTACCTCCAGGGCCTGATCGGCGGCATCACCGCCGCCGTCGGCTACACCGCCGGAGCCGCTGCGAGCGCCCTCTTCCGCGCGCTGTGCCGGTACCGCCCCGCCGAACGCACCCGCGCCCGCTGCTGGCTGGCCTTCCACGTCCTGGGCATCGTGCTGTCCACGGCGGCCGTCTCCTGGAGCGCCCACGCCCAGCGCCGCCTCCGCCGCCTCCAGGAGGTCGAGCCGTCCCTGGTCTGGCACACCCCGATGATCATCCTGATCGCGGTGGCGGTCTGCGCGCTGTTCGTGCTGCTCGCCCGCTGCGTACGGCTGGTGGCCCGGCGGCTCGCCCGGTTCTTCGGCCGCTGGGTGCCGCGCCCGGCCGCGTACGTGATCGGTACGGCACTCACGGCCCTGCTGGTCACCGTCGGCTCCAAGGACGTGCTGTACGAGCGCGGCTTCATCGACATCGTCGACCGGATCTCCAAGGCCGCGAACCTGAGCACCGCCGACGGCATCACCCAACCCGCCTCCGCGTACGTCTCCGGCGGCCCCACCTCCGTCGTCGACTGGGCGGAACTGGGCGCCGAAGGACGCAACTTCATCGGCTCGGTCCCCCGCAAGCAGGACATCGCGGCGTTCACCGGCCGGCCCGCCAAGGACCCGGTACGCGTGTACGTCGGCGAGCAGGAGGGCGGCGACGCGCACTTCCGGCGCACCGCCGACCTCGCCGTACAGGAGTTGGAACGCACCGGCGGCTTCGACCGCAAGGTGCTGGCCCTGCTGGGCACCACGGGCAGCGGCTGGGTGGACCCGAGGATGCCGGAGCCGCTGGAGTACATGTACGGCGGTGACTCCGCGGTCGTCGCGACCCAGTACTCGTACCTGCCGTCCTGGATCTCCTTCCTCGTCGACAAGGAGAAGGCGGCGCGCGACGCCCGCGCGGTGTTCGACGCGGTGTACGCCAAGTGGTCCGCGCTGCCCGCCGACGACCGTCCCAAACTGGTGGTCGGCGGCGAGAGCCTCGGTACGTACGCGACCGAGGCGGGCTTCGACGGCCTGGACGACATGCTCGACAAGGTGGACGGCGCGCTGCTGGCCGGGCCGCCCAACGTCAGCCCGATCTGGCGGGAGGTGACCGCCGGGCGCGATCCCGGCAGCCCGGTGTGGCGCCCGGAGTACGACCACGGGCGGCACGTCCGCTTCGCGCAGTACCCGGAACGTGATCTGCGGCGCCCCGACGGCCCGTGGGAGCACCCCCGGGTGGTCTACCTCCAGAACGCCTCGGACCCGGTGGTGTGGTGGACCCCCGACCTGCTCTTCCACCGTCCCGCCTGGCTGGACCGCCCGCTCGGCCCGGACGTCACCGACGAGATGCGCTTCTGGCCGGTCGTCACCTTCTGGCAGACGACCGTCGATCTGGCGGTGTCCTTCGGCGCGCCGCCGCCGCACGGCCACCGCTACGGCACCGGCGCGGTGGACGGCTGGGCGGCGGTCGTCCCGCCGCCGGGCTGGACCGACCGGGACACGGCGCGGCTGCGGGCGTACGAGGCCGCGAAGGACGCCCCGTACTGAGACGTCCGTGCTGAGCAGCCGGCCGCCGTACCGAGCGACGCCCCGTCAGTCCTGCGACGCGCTCCCCTTCGGCGGGGTCGGCGCGACGCCCAGCGCCGTGGCGCCGTGCGGCGGTGGCGCCATCCGCAGGGCCTGCTCCCGTGAGTACGAACGCAGATAGCCGACGACCGTGTTGGTGACCGCGACCAGCGGGACCGCGACCACCGCGCCGCCGATGCCGGCGACCAGGCCGCCCGCGGCCACCGACAGGATGACGGCGAGCGGGTGGACCCGTACCGCGCGGCCCAGGATGAACGGCTGGAGGATGTGGCCCTCGATCTGCTGCACCGCCAGGACCACCGCGAGCACCATCAGCGCGGCGAAGACGCCCTGCGTCACCAGCGCGACCACGCACGCCAGCGCGCCCGAGACGACCGCGCCCACCAGCGGGATGAAGGCGAACAGGAAGATGAAGACGGCGAGCGGCACGGCCAGCGGCACGTCGAGGAAGTAGATGCCGATGCCGATGAAGATGGCGTCGATCAGCGCCACTATCACCGTCCCGCGCACATAGGCGGTCAGTGTGCGCCAGGCGCGCGGCCCGGCGCCCGCCACGCCTTCACGCGCCGCGCTCGGTACCAGCTTGAGCACCCAGTTCCAGATGCGCCGGCCGTCGTACAGCAGGAAGAGCGTGGTGAACATCGCCAGCAGGATGCCGGTGAGCACCTCCAGGACGACCGTGACGCCCTCCAGGCCGGCCGAGGTGATCGCCTCCGTGTTGGCGCCGACGGCGTCCTGGAGGTTCTTGGCGATGTTGTTGATCTGGTCCTCGGTGACATGGAACGGGCTGTTGAGGAGCCAGCCCTTCAGCTCGGTGATGCCTTCCTGGATACGGCTGGACACCGAGTCGATGTTGTCCTGAACCTGCCATACGACGAACCAGCCGACCAGACCCATGATGACGAACCCGGCGATGAACGTGAGCGCCGTGGCGAGCCCCCGCGGCACGCCCCGGCGCTTGAGCCAGGCGACGGTCGGCTGGAGCAGCGCGGTGATCAGCAGCGCGGCGACGAACGCCAGCACCACGAGCTGGATGGAGGTGATGACCTTGGCCAGCACCCAGATCGCCGCGGCCAGGATCAGCAGCCGCCAGCTCGCCTCGGCCGCGACCCGCACGCCCCACGGCACCGCGGCCACCGGGTCGGGGCGGGGTGCGACGGCGGGTGCGTAGGTCGGCGGGGCCGGCACCGAGTCGGGCGGGCGGTGCGCGTCCTCCGGCGCGTCCCCCGCCTCGTGCGCGCCGGTCGCGTGGGGAGCGTGGGGCGCGTCAGGTGGTCCGCCGTCGAGCCGTACGCCGGTGTACGTACCGGTGTACGCGTCGTCGTGCGCCACCCGAGGCCCGGCCGTGTGCCCGGCTCGCCTCAGCTCTTCCGGGTCGTTCTCCTCCGCCGCGGCCTCCGCGCGGCGGCGCTGGTCCTCCAGCCGCTGCGCGATCCGCGTCAGACCGGCGCCGAGGCCGCCGACCCACTGAGGCAATCTGGACATGTCGCTTCCTCTTCCCCTCCCGCCCCCCGGTGCTGTCAGGACGACGTTACCGGTGCGGGACGCACGAAACCCCCGACGCCGTCGCGGCCGGGGGTTTCGCGTACGAAGCGGAGAGGCGGACCACCTTACGCGGTGATCCGCCCTCACGTTCCGGTACGAGCTGCTGATTTCTCGGAACCAGCGGCTGATTTCTAGTACCAGTGGTTGTTCTGCCAGAAGCCCCAGGCACCACAGGGGCTGTTGTAGCGGCTGTTCATGTAGTTCAGCCCCCACTTGATCTGGGTGGCCGGGTTGGTCCGCCAGTCGGAGCCCGCGGAGGCCATCTTGGTGCCGGGCAGCGCCTGGACCAGGCCGTAGGCGCCGGAGGAGGCGTTGGTGGCGCGGTAGTTCCAGCCGGACTCGTGGTCCACGATGTTGCTGAAGCACTGGAACTGGTCGGCCGGCAGCATCTGCCGGGCGATGGCCTGCGTCTCGGCGATCGAGTACGACGCCTTGGCGGTGAAGGTGGACGCGTCGCGCGCGGCGGAGCGGGAGGCTTCCTTCTCCTTCTCGCGCTCCTTGGCGTCCTTCTCGGCCTTCGCCTTCTTGTCGGCCGCGTCCTTCTTGTCCTGCGCGTCCTGGGCGGCGGCCTTGCGGGCCGACTCCTGCGCGGACTTCAGCGCGGCGGCGTCCGCCTGGGTGGACGCTTCGTCCGCCTGCTGCGTAAGGGAGGCCGTCTGCACCTGGGCCTGGAGGCCCGCGGGTACGTCGGCGATCGTCGCGTCGGCCGCGGCGGCCTCGGTGTGGGCGACCGAGCCCTGCTCCTGGCCTGACGCGACACCGACAACGGCGCCGACGGTGGTGACCGCGGTGGCGGAGGCCACGGCGAATCCCCGGACCGAAATCCGGCTCACACGCTTTCCTTCCAGCATCGTCCGCATAGGTGACCTCGCGGACGCAATCGTGCCCCTGGCGCTGGCCTCCCCTTGTTCCGCCCCCGATCGATCGACGGGCACGGCTGGTCACGGGAGGCACGGGCCCGGTACGTCCCCCTCGGGGTCCGCGTGGTGCTCGGGCGGCATACGGCGACGCTATGCAGTTCTGGGGTTCCGCACCGCTGGGGGTGCCGGTGTGCCGTATGCGGGGCCTGACAGGACCCAGACTCTGCCCGAACCGGACGCGCGGAATCAATTCATCGTTGCGTGTGAAAGCTCACACCCCGTTTGCCACGGCTGATTTGCGGAAATGCCCGCGCAGCGCGGCGCCGCCCGGCTAAGCTCCTGCGCTCCTGCCGGGCGGCGCCGTACGTCACAAAGGGTCAGATCCTGCCGTCCTCCAGCATTTCGGTCACCAGGGCCGCGATCGGCGACCGCTCCGAGCGGGTGAGGGTGACGTGCGCGAACAGCGGATGGCCCTTCAGCTTCTCGACGACCGCCACCACCCCGTCGTACCGGCCGACCCGCAGGTTGTCGCGCTGCGCGACGTCATGGGTGAGCACGACCCGCGAGTTGGCGCCGATCCGGGACAGCACCGTCAGCAGGACGTTGCGTTCCAGCGACTGCGCCTCGTCGACGATGACGAACGCGTCGTGCAGCGACCGGCCGCGGATGTGGGTCAGCGGCAGCACCTCCAGCATGCCGCGGCCCACCACCTCTTCGATGACGTCCGAGGTGGTCACCGCCGACAGCGTGTCGAAGACGGCCTGGGCCCACGGGCTCATCTTCTCCGCCTCGGTGCCCGGCAGATAGCCCAGTTCCTGCCCGCCGACCGCGTACAGGGGACGGAAGACCATCACCTTGCGGTGCTGCTGCCGTTCCAGCACCGCCTCCAGGCCCGCGCACAGCGCCAGCGCCGACTTGCCCGTACCGGCCCGGCCGCCCATCGAGACGATGCCGACCTCCGGGTCCAGCAGCAGGTCGAGCGCGACCCGCTGTTCGGCGCTGCGGCCGTGGATGCCGAACGCCTCCCGGTCGCCGCGGACGAGCCGTACGCTGCCGTCCGCCGTGACCCGGCCGAGCGCCTTGCCGCGCTCGGACTGGAGCACCAGCCCGGTGTGCACGGGCAGCTCCACGGCCTCGGGCAGCTGAGCGGTCTCCTCGGCGAACAGCCCGTCGATCTGCTCCGCCGTCGCGGTCAGCTCCGCCATACCCGTCCAGCCGGAGTCCGTGATGGCCAGTTCGGCGCGGTACTCCTCCGCCAGCAGGCCCACCGCGGACGCCTTGATGCGCAGCGGCAGGTCCTTGGAGACGACCGTGACGTCGTAGCCCTCGGCCTGGAGGTTGCGGGCCACCGCGAGGATCCGCGAGTCGTTGTCGCCCAGCCGGAAGCCGGCCGGCAGCACCCCGGGGTCGGCGTGGTTCAGCTCGACCCGGAGGGAGCCGCCCAGGTCCCCGATGGGGATGGGGGCGTCCAGCCGCCCGTGCCGTACCCGGTACTCGTCCAGCAGGCGCAGCGCCTGCCGGGCGAAGTAGCCGAGTTCCGGATGATGCCTCTTCGCCTCCAGTTCGGTGACCACGACGACCGGCAGCACGACTTCGTGCTCGTCGAAGCGGGACATGGAGCCTGGATCCGCCAGCAGCACGCTGGTGTCGAGGACATAGGTGCGCCGGCCGTTCTCACGGCGCTGCTTGCTGTTCACCACGGGTGGACGTACCCCCTCGGATGAGGTCGGGGTGCGACGGCGTCGCGGAAGTGGAGCCGCCACGCCGTCAGGCGGCGGGCGACGGGACCGGGCTCGGGCCACGCTGCACGGGCCGAACGCCGGCCCTCCGCGTCGTCCGTGCGGTCCGCACGGTCGTCCGTGATGTGCAAAGGGCCTCCCGGGCGGACGGCCCCGTGCCGTCCGCTGAGATACGGCATCCGATGACTGGTACTGCCGGATACCGACCTGGAAGGGATATTCCCGCGAACGTGCGCACCCATGCAATGGCATATGACGCACGGTCGGTGAACGCTTGGTTACGGATCTGGCGCGGGAGTACTCCCGCGCCGGAAGGGGCGGCTCGGTTGGCCTAAAACCCGTAACGCCGGTGACGGGCGGCGTAGTCGCGCAGGGCGCGCAGGAAGTCCACCTTGCGGAAGGCCGGCCAGAAGACCTCGCAGAAGTAGTACTCCGAGTGGGCGCTCTGCCAGAGCATGAAGCCGGAGAGCCGCTGTTCGCCGCTGGTGCGGATCACCAGGTCCGGGTCCGGCTGGCCGCGGGTGTAGAGGTGTTCGGAGATCAGGTCGATGTCGACGATGTCGGCCAGTTCCTCGAAGGAGGTGCCGCGCTCGGCGTGTTCCAGGAGCAGTGAGCGCACCGCGTCCGCGATCTCCTGCCGGCCGCCGTAGCCGACGGCGACGTTGACCAGGATGCCGGTGTGGTCGGCGGTGACCTGCTCGGCCTCCTTGAGCACCTTCTGGGTGCCGTCCGGCAGCAGGTCGCGGTTGCCGACGTGGTGGACCCGCCAGCGGCCGTCGGCGGCCAGGCCGCGCACGGTGTTCTCGATGATCCCCAGCAGCGGGTCTAGTTCCTTGGCGGGCCGGTCGAGGTTGTCCGTCGACAGCATCCAGAGCGTGACGACCTCGACGTCGGTCTCGGCGCACCAGCCCAGCAGCTCGCTGATCTTTTCGGCGCCGGCCTGGTGCCCCTGCACAGTGGTACGGCCGTCGGCCCGTGCCCAGCGGCGGTTGCCGTCGAGGATGACGCCGATGTGCTTGGGGACCTGGTCGTGGTCGAGGCGGCCTTCGACCCGGCGGGCATAGAGCCTGTAGACGAGGTTGCGCAACGCGGGCGGGTACGGGATGCGCACCCCGGAAGATCGCAGCATGTGTGGTCAAGCCCCTCCGTGCAAATGGCGGTCGCCCCCGTCCCCTCAAGTCGGCAACTTTACGTCGGGGACGTCCCGGCGGCCCAATCAGGTGTGTCACAACTCCGTGATAAGGAGATGACCATGACTGATGCCTCTGTCCACATTGCCGCGAATACGCGTTACGACTCGATGGAGTACCGCCGCACCGGCCGCAGTGGTCTCAAACTCCCCGCCGTCTCCCTGGGCCTGTGGCACAACTTCGGTGACGACCGTGCCCTGGCGTCCCAGCGGGCGATCCTGCGCCGCGCCTTCGACCTGGGCGTCACCCACTTCGACCTGGCGAACAACTACGGGCCGCCGCCCGGCTCGGCCGAGCTGAACTTCGGGAAGATCTTCGCGCAGGACTTCCGGCCCTACCGCGACGAGATCGTCCTCTCCACGAAGGCCGGATATCGGATGCACCCCGGCCCGTACGGCGAATGGGGTTCGCGCAAATATCTCCTCTCGTCGCTGGATGCCTCGCTGAAGCGGATGGGTGTCGATTACGTCGACATCTTCTATTCGCACCGTTTCGACCCGGACACCCCGCTGGAGGAGACGATGGGCGCCCTGGCGTCCGCCGTCCAGCAGGGCAAGGCGCTGTACGTGGGCGTCTCCTCCTACTCCGCCGAGCAGACCCGCGAAGCCGCCCGCATCCTGCGCGGGACGGGCGTCCGCCCGCTGATCCACCAGCCTTCCTACTCGATGATCAACCGGTGGACGGAGGAGGACGCCCTTCTCGACACCCTGGAGGCGGAAGGCATGGGCTGCATCTCCTTCGCTCCCCTCGCCCAGGGCCTGCTGACCGACAAGTACCTGGACGGCATCCCGGAGGGCTCGCGCGCGTCGCAGGGCAAGTCGCTCGATCCGGGCCTGCTCTCGGACGACGTACGGCGGCGGCTGCGCGGCCTGAACGAGATCGCGGCGCGCCGCGGCCAGTCCCTCGCCCAGCTGGCGCTCTCCTGGGTGCTGCGGGACGAGCGGATGACCTCCGCACTGATCGGGGCGAGCAGCGTGGCGCAGCTGGAGGCCAATGTGGCGGCGGTCGGCGCGCCGAAGATCACGGAAGCGGAGCTGTCCGAGATCGAGGAGTTCGCGAAGTCGACCGACGGTGTGAACATCTGGGCCAAGCGCGGCTGATTCTGTTCGGTCCCGGACGCCTTTGCGGGGCGTTCCCCACTCTCCGCAGAGACGTTCGCACGATCCGTGTACGAAACCTGCCCGGTCATGATCATGGCGAGATCCGTACCCGGACACAAAAAGCGGGCCGGTCCGTGGGGGGGATACGGACCGGCCCGAGGGGGGGGTTTCCACCATAACCCCGAAGAGGGGGTGCTCAGTGCAACTTCACGCGGAACGGCGCGCCCGGTTTCCGGATCAAGGCGCCGCGGCGGCCCCCAGCAGCACCCCGAGAAGAGCCCCGACGATCATGAAAGGGCCGTACGGCATGGCCGGTTCGGGCCCATCATTCCGGGCTTCCGGGCCCCTGGCGCGCCGCAGCAACAGGCCGCACCCGTAGAGCGCGCCGAGCAGCAACCCCAGGAATGCGCCAGTGATCAGAATTGCCCAGCCGTACCACCCAAGAGTGACCCCCAGCCCGATCGCCAACTTGACGTCCCCCAGCCCCATTCCTGCCGGATTAACCACATATAGAACGAAATAAAACCCCGCAAGCCCCACCCCCCCGAGCAACGCACCACCCCACGCCCCCACCCCTCCCCCGCCCAGTGCAACGAACCCCAGCAGAAGCACCACACCACCCGCCAACGGCAGGGTCAGCACATCGGGCAGCCGCCGCACCCGCCAGTCCACGACGGCGAGCAGCACCGCCACAGGAACCACCGCGAGCCAGACCACCAATTCGGGCCGCGCACCGGTGGCGGCGGCGAGCAGTGCACTGGCCAGCGCACTGACCAGCACAGTCCTCACCACCCCAGGGCCGTACGGCCCACACCCGCGGCAACGCCCCAGCCCCACCCACCCCCGCAGCGGCCCGCCGATGGACCGCCCGCACGGACACCGGCCACGCCACCCCTCCCCCGGCTCGACGGCCAGCCGATAAGCGGGCCGAGGCACAAGCACCCCGACCGCGCCCCCGTACCCAGCGGCGAGAACCATCAGCATCACACCCACCCGGCCGACCCTAAGCTGATAAAACGCTCCTCATGCCCCGCTGGCAGAACGGATCAGGAACGCTCCGCTTCGTACAGACCGACGCCGGAGAAACGACGCCCGCGAACGAACCACCACCCCCCGAAGCGACCACCCCGACCACTCCCTCAGCCGCCCCCTCGACCCCCCTGGCCATCCCCTTGGAGATCGCCGCCTCCTACCGGGCGCGCACCCGCGGGCTGCTGGGCCGCGACGGCATCGACGGCGCCCTGCTCCTCACCCCGGCCAGCGGCGTGCACACGTTCCGCATGCGCTTCCCCCTCGACATCGCATACCTCACCCGCGACCTCACCGTCCTCGCCGTACGCACCATGCGGCCGGGACGACTCGGACGCCCCCGCCTGCGCGCCCGCCACGTACTGGAGGCGGAAGCCGGCGCGATGACCCGCTGGGGCCTGCGCCCCGGCACCCGCCTCACGATCGACACCCCCTGACCCTCCAGCCCGGCCTACCGGTCCAGCCCTTCGGCCCGACCCTCCGCCCACCCGACATTTCGGCACCGCCCGGACGCCGCATCAGCTGGTGGCTCGTCTCCCTGCCGCGGACCGGCCTCTCCCAGGGCAGGAGCAGACAGGCAGGCCCGCGCGATGCGCTTCCAGCTGATCGCGTGTGAGCGGTGCGAAAACGACCATAGGGCACATACCCGCATATGTACTATCTTCCAGCGCCAACCAGGCTTCCGACGCCGCGCAATTACCCCTTCCAGTCGGCAGGAGGCCCCAACAGCCGCGAGATGGCGCCTTCGCGCCGTCAACCAGGGCATGACGGCGCCACGCCGCACGGATGATCGAACGCCGTCTGCCGTTACGCGGTGGTCCGGCGCAGATGCCGGCTCACATCGCCAACCAGCCTCATCCGGACGTGCCGCTCCACGAAACGCCACCGCCCGTCCCGGCGCTCGAACCGGTCGCGGTAACGGCCAGCGGCGATGGCTTGCAACGGCAGCTCGGGCAGCGCCTGCAACACGGTGACGTACGAACGCGCGTCCGCCGTACCCGCCTGCTCGTCGACCTCGATCGCGACGTTGGACGTGACGTGGTGCGTCCTCGGCGTGCCGTCCGGGTAAACGATCAACGCCTCCCGGAGCATCCGCTCGATCGCTTCGGGGCCGCGCACGGGCTCCCCACTACCGACGAACGTCGCATCGGCCAGCAGCTCCCCGACCCCCGCGAAGTCACCGTCATCGACCAGCTCGGCGTAGCGGGCGATCAGGTTTTCGACGGCCCGGTAACCGGACGGCGCAGCAGCATTGCTCAAGAGTCGATCACGTCACACCGAGTGGCCCGCACCAGACCTCCGAACACCGCACGGCTGGCGACAATGACTGCGGACGGCTCGTCGCTCTCACGCAGCAGTACGGACTCATCGGCAGCTTCGGCAAGTTCGAGGCAGTTGCTGGCGTTGCCACTGTAGGAAGACTTCTGCCAGGTGGATATGGACACGATTGGGGCCTGCCCTCTCAGAGGTTGTTGACAATGCCGTGAATGAAGTCCCTCGAAGCGGCCTCTCCCAGCGCCATGGCTTCGAAGCGCTCCATGAACGTGCGGTACATGTCCAGTCGGGCATCCGCGTACTCGAACACCGCCCCGTGCTCGGTGTCGAGTTGCACGGTGTCCAGCTGCGGGACCTGCCCTTCCGCGTAGGTCACCGTCTGCCCCGCCCCCGGGAAGATCCCCGCCGAGAACGGGATCACCAGCACCGTGATCCGCTCCCGCTCGCTCATGGCGAGGATGTGTTCAAGCTGCTTCCGCGTAAGGGAGTGCCCGCCGAACTCCATGCGCAACGCTGCCTCGTGAATGATTGCCGTGTACGGCACCGGAGACTTTCGGTACAGAACCTCCTGCCGCTTGATCCGATGGGACACAAGATGCTCCACATGCGGCGGAGAAGGCTCGGGAACGTTCTGCAGGAAGGTCAGGCGAGCGTAGTCAGCCGTCTGCAACAAGCCGGGTAGATGCGAGACTTGCGCGGTTCTTATGGCAGTCGCGTTCTGTTCCATCTCCGCGAGGTCGAGCAGGCCCGGAAGCAACTTCTCCCGGTAATCCTCCCACCAGCCGCGCTTCCCACCGGCCGCCATGACGGCAAGCGCCTCCACAAACGCGGCGTCGGCGCAGCCGTAGGCCCGCGCCAAGGTGCGCACGCGGTCTGCGCTTACGCCGATGCGCGCTACTTCGATGTTGCTGACTCGCGATTGCCCCAGCCCGGTCAGGGCGCCGGCTTCGGTGGCGCTCAACCCGGCCCGCTCACGCAGCTTCCGCAGCTCACCCCCCAGGCGCCGCTGCCGGACAGTCGGCGCTTCCCTGGCAGGCATACAGACACGCACCTTCCCGGTTGTGAGGACCCAAATCTACATCGGTGTACTGAAGTACACGCAGCGCGTGGACTACAGAGCCCGCCGTGCGCTACCTTCCGTGTCGGACCAACTACTTCTCGCAGTAGTGGAGATGCGCATGCCCCTGCACGCAGTCACCCCCCTCCGGCACCCCGCCTACCGTCACGGCAACTGGGAGTACAGCCTTCGGCTCCCCCACAGCCCGCTCAGCCCTGGCGTCGCTCGCGCAACCGTGCGTCTCGTACTGGACCGGTACTCGCTCGACGAACTCGGCGACCGTGCGCAGCTCCTGGCTTCGGAGCTCGCCACAAACTGCTACCTGCACGCACCCGGACCGGCGCGGCTTCGGCTCTCCTGGGAGGACGGCGTGGTGCGGATGAGCATGTGGGACACCGGCCGCCCCCTGCCCGGCATCGCCGAGCACCCGACGCCGGCCCAGGTCGGCGCCGGACGCGGCCTGCACCTCGTGGGGGCGTGCGCCGACGACTGGGGCTGGTACGCACTCGACCCGAACCGTCTCGGCGTGGACGGCAAGATCGTGTGGTGCGAGCTGTACCGCTGACCGTACCGTTCAGTCGGCCGCCGTCAGCACCTCCCGCCGGGCATCGACCGCGCCCGGCGCCCGCCCCGTCACCGTACGAGCCTCCGTACGGCGCTGAAGAACCGCCGCCCAGAGCGCAGCCCCCAGCGCCGCCGCGCCCACCGCCGCTCCCACCCACGCCACCGACGTGAAACCGAAGCCCGCGTCGATCGTCAGCCCGCCCAGCATCGGGGTGAGGGTGATGCCGACGTTGAAGGCGGAGGTGTTGACCGCGGGGGCCAGGGTCGGGGCGGTCGGGGCGAGGGTGAAGACGCGGGACTGGACCACCGGGTTGGTGAGGTAGCCGGTGAGGCCGAGGGCGAAGACCAGGGCGATGGTCACGGGCAGGTTCTCGGCCGTCAGGGCGAGCAGGGCGGAGGCGGCGGTCAGTCCGCCGATGCCGAGGAAGAGGGTGCGGAGCGGGTGGCGGTCGGCGGTGCGGCCGCCGAGGGTCATGCCGAGGAGGCCGCCGACCCCGTACAGCGCGAGGACGGCCGGGACCAGGCTCGCCGGCAGGCCGCTCACCTCGGTCAGCAGGGGCGTGAGGTAGCTGAAGGTGACGATGGCCGCGCCGAAGCTCAGGGTGGTGAGGAGGTAGGAGACCCACAGGGCGGGACGGGACATGGCCGCGATCTCGCGCCGTATGGAGGGGAGTTCGCCCTGACCCGGGCGTCCGACGGGCAGCGCGGCCAGCAGGGAGACCAGGCTCGCGGCGGTCAGGGCGACCACGCCCCAGAAGGCCGCGCGCCACCCGGCGTGCTGGCTCAGCACCGTGCCGGCCGGTACGCCGACGATCGTGGCGAGGGTGAGTCCCGTACCGACGACCGACAGCGCCTTGCCCTTGGCGTCGGCGGGCACCAGGCTCACCGCCGCCGCGGCGGCCACCGCCCAGAAGCCCGCGTACGCGAAGGCGCTGACGACCCGCGTCGCGAACAGCACCCCGTACCCCGGGGCCAGCGCGCCGACCACGTGCCCGGCCACGAAGACGAGCTGGAAGGCGATCAGCGCGGTGCGGCGCGGCAGGCGCAGGGTGCCGATGGCGAGGACGGGCGCGCCCACCACCATGCCGATGGCGAACGCGGACACCAGCAGCCCGGCGTCGGGGATGGAGACGCCGAGGTCGGCGGCCACGTTGGGCAGCAGTCCGGCGAGCATGAACTCGGAGGTTCCCTGGGCGAAGATCCCCAGGCCGAGGAGGTAGACGGCTATGGGCATGACGTGCGCACTCCCGATGAGGGTTGGGTATCGGATGGGTATTGGATGGGTCGGTCCAAAACGGAGGCAAAAGGAAGCGGCCCGGTCGGGCCGCGAGTGGAGCAGCACGTCACAGCGCCGCCATGAAGCCCTCCACGACTCCTTCGAGCGCCACGCGGTCGGCCCCGCAGCGCGCCGAGACGCGCAGGCCGCCGACGGCCGCGATGACCAGGTGGGCGAGTGCGCGCGCGTCCTTGCCCGGGTCGATGTCGCCGTCCCGCTGCCCGGACGCGATCGCGGCGCGGATCGCCTCCAGCCGCAGCCGGTAGTCCCGCGCCAGCTCGCCGGCGACCTCTTCGTCGCGGGCCGCGATCTCGATGGCGGTGTTCACGACCAGGCAGCCACGCCGGGCCTCCTCACCGTCGCACTCCTCGTCCACGACGCGCCGCAGATGCGTACGGATCTTCTCCCGCACCGGCAGGCCGCTCTCCAGCAGCGCGAACAGTTCACCGTTCCGTTCCGTCATGAAACGGTCCAGCGCCCGCTCGAAAAGGTCGTGCTTGCTCTTGAACGTGTTGTAGATACTGCTGCGCCCGAGGCCGGTCGCCTCGCACAGGTCCTGCGTGGACGTGGCTTCGTAGCCGGCGGCCCGGAACGCGTCCATCGCGGCACCGACCGCCCGCTCCTCGTCGAACTTCCTGGGGCGGGCCATGGGAGGACAGTACATGTATTGGATCGTCCGGTCCAATACGTTTCGGCCCGCCGTCATGTGCCGGAAGCCGTTGGCCGGGTGGACGGGTGGCCGGTGCCGCGGCGCCGGGCCCCTACTTCCCCGTACGCGGAAAGCTCACCTCGACCCGCCGGTTCTTCTTGCGGCCGTCCTCCGTGGCGTTGTCGGCGATCGGGTACTGCTCGCCGTAGCCGCGGATCTGGAACGTGACCGCCGCGCCGAGGCTCTCGGCCAGTTCGCGCTGGACGGCGTTGGCGCGTTCCTTGGACAGGACCAGGCCGTGCGCGTCCGAGCCCAGGTTGTCGGTGAAGCCGAAGACGCGGAGGTTGGTGGCGTGCTGCTGCTTGATTTCGGCGGCGATGGCGGTGATGCGGGACAGCGCGTCGGGGGAGAGTTCGGCGCTGTCCTTGGCGAAGAGGACCTCGGCCTGGAGGGCGAAGGTCACGTTGGAGTTGGTGTCCTGGCGCCGCTCGGCGCCGTCGTCGGTCTCCACGATGGACTTGATGTTGAGCACCTTGGCGGGGGCGAGGGTGGCGCCCTGGACCATGCGGAGGTCGGGGTCCTTCGGGTCGATCTTCACCGGGGCGGTGGTGTCCTCGGAGACGCCGGGCGGGTCGTCGGCGTGGGCGGCCGGCGGGGCCGGGGTGAGGATGAGGAGGAGGGCAGTGGCCGCGGTGACGGCGGACCGTGCGGCGGGGCGGGGTCTGGTCGCGGACGGGGTCGTCATGGGTCAGTCCGAGATCGAGACGGTGGCGGGCGGCATGGTCGGGAGCTGGAAGTCGACCTCGGTCACCTTCGCGGGCGGGGCCGGGAACTGCGCGAAGACGGGCCGGCTCTCGCCCGGTTTCAGGCCGCTCAGTCCGGTGGTGCACAGACACTCACCCTCGGTGTCCCGCAGCACCAGGTAGCGCTTCTTGCCGGCCTTGTCGACCAGGGTGGCGCCGGAGACGGAGGAGCGGGAGCGCATGCCGGTCTCGTTGGAGCGCCAGTTGATCGCGTTGAAGATCTTGGTGCCGTTGTTGGTGACGGTGCCGCTGACCGTGACGAAGCCGCCGGTGTCCCGGACCGCGGAGTGCAGGGTGACGACCACCCCGTCCGGGCCCTTCACCTCGCCGATGGCCCGCTGGGAGTCGGCGGCCGGGGTGCCGTGCCCGGTGTCCTTCGGGGCGGTGGCCCGGGTCGGCGGCTTACCGTCCGCGCCGCTCCTGCCGCCGCCGTCGTCACCGCCGCAGCCGCTCACGACGAGAGCGAGGCCGGCGGCGATCGCCGCGGCGGCCACTCTCCTGGTGGCCTTCGAAGGGCGCCCAGTGTCCATGGATGCGATTCCCTCTGCTCGTCGTCGGCTGGTCATTCGGCAAGGCGTACGGAGAACAGGTCGGCGGCTTCGGGCAGGTCGCGGGGGTCGGCCGGGTCGACGGTCCACTCCTTGCCGTCCTCGCAGGTGAGGTTCACGGTGGGGGGACCGGCGGGCGGGTCGTCGGTGGGGGGATCGCCGCCTGGGGGCTTGTCGGCGGGCGGGTCGTCGGCGGGCGGCTCATCGCCCTGGCCGGGGCCGTCGCCCTCCCCCGGCGTCGGTGCCGGTGTCGGGTCCGGCTCCGGGCCCGGTGTGCAGCGTGGTTCGACCACCGCCCTGGCCCGTGCCGAGGCGTGGGTGTTCTCGGTCCCGGGGATCACCGAACGGCCCACGGTCTTACGGGTGTCGGCCTCGACGGCGAACGACGTGGGGTACGAGCCGGCCGTGCACGTCGCGTCGGCGTCGTTGCGGCCGGCGAACCACCGGGCGTTCGCGCACGCCTCGGCGCCGGGCACGCCGCGGCCGCCGAGCAGGTCCTTCCAGGGCGCGCCCGTACGGATCGCGTCGAGGAGTTCCGTGCTCAGTCGGTCCCGGTACTTCTGTCCGGCCGCCAGCGCCGCCGCGTCGGCCGCGGTCTGCGCGGAGTTGCGTGTCGCGGCGGCCTGCCCGACCGCGAAGAACGCGAAGGCGAGCAGGAGCAGACCGGCCACGGCCACGATGTACAGGGGAAACGCCTGACCGGCGTCTCCGGTCCGGCGGCGGGGCGCCGCCCGGGTCAGATCCCCACGACCTCGGAGATCTTGTTGGAGATGGCCGTCGCGATCTGACTGCCGAAGTCCGTGGTCGACAGGACGAGCACGATCGCCACGACCACGGCGATGATGCCCAGGTACTCGATCGAGGTCTGCCCCCGGTCGTCGCCCTTTCCCCACAACCGCTTCGCCATCGTGTTCCCCTCCATGGGCGGCCGGGCCGCTCCGGTCCGGATGGTCTGCCCCCGTGGTGCCGGCCCGTGCGTACACGTCGTACGGAGGAACGCCGTACGGGCGAGAGCCGTACGGGCGCACACCGAACACGCGTACACCGGACGTGAGCACGCTACGCACACACGCGCTCGCGACACGAGAAAAGTACGCCGGAACACCGGTCCCGGAACAGGGCGTCCGCCCGCATTCCTTTCCCGCGAGCGCGGGTTGAAGCATCGGCCGGTGGTGCGAGGTGAAGGAATCGCCCGGATCGTCCGGTAAGAGAGACTTGCGGGGAGCGACGGGGAGATCCGGTACGGCCGGACCACCCGCTGCAGCCGGATCGCCCGGTACGCCCGTCCCGTCCGACGGCATCCTCTCCACCCCCGCCCGTCCATCGTCGGCAGCGCCGTTGCCACCCGTCCCGGTGTGCCCGGCGGTGCGTCCGGGTCCGGGGAACACATGGATGCCGACTGTCCCACATACCGTTGCGTACGCGAAGGACGTTTGCCCAACAGGAGCCGTTTCGAGACGCGTAAGGGGGCGGCGGGACGCGGGAGTTGACCCGCGCGCCGGGCCGGGGCGCGTCAGTCGCCCATCAGCGAGCCGAAGTCGGTGCCGGAGCCGAGGAAGAAGCCCGCGACGAGCAGGATCATCGTGGCGGGGACCATGAACGTGGTGACCACCATGGTCGCCTTGGGCACCGCGCGGGCGGCGCGCCGCCGGGCGTTCTGCGCGTCGGTGCGGCGCATGTCGTCGGCGATCTGGATGAGGGTGTCGACGATCGGGGAGCCGAGTTCCTCGCCCTGCTGGAGCGCGGTGACGAACTGGGCCACCTGCTCGGAGTCGTTGCGTCTGCGCAGTTCCTCGAAGGCCTCGCGGCGGCTGACGCCCATGTCCAGCTGCCGCAGCGTGATCCGCAGCTCGTCGGCCCACGGACCTTCGTACTTGTCGGCCACCCGGTCCAGGGCCTGCCGGAAGCCCAGCCCGGCGCTGACCACGACGGCCAGCACGTCCAGGAAGTCGGGCAACGTCCGTTCGATGGTGTCCTTGCGTTGGCGAATCGCGGCCCAGATGCCGACCTCGTTCCAGAACAGGCCGAAGGCGACGAGGAGGAGGGCGAGCAGGTACTGGGAGCGCAGCAGCATGACGAGCGCGCCGCCGAAGCCGAGGAAGCCGTACACCGCGCGGCGGGCGGCGTAGCGGTCCACGGTCAGGCCGCCGGGATTACCCGCCTGATCGATGCGCCTGCGCACCTTGGCCACCCGCTTCTCGCCCATCAGGCGTAGGACGAGGGGTGCGTACCGCATCCCCGCCCGGTCCACCGCCGATCCGACGACGGTGATGCGGGTCGAGCCGACCTCCAGGGCGACGGCGATGTCCGGGGGCAGTCTGGCCTCGCGGCGGTAGAGGGCGAGGCCGTAGCAGATGCCCGCAACGGAGAGGGCGAGCGCGAGGGCGAGGAGCAGGCCGGTGGTTACGGTTCCCATGGGTGGGTGCCTTCGGGTGGGGAGGGTGGCGGGGCGTGACGGGCGGGGCCGTCAGACGTCGATCTTGGAGATGCGGCGGATCACGAAGAAGCCGACGGCGTACAGGGCGAAGGCCACGACCACCGCGGCCTGCCCCAGGAACGTGGCCGTCATCCGGTCGATGGCCCCGGGCGCGATGCGGTTCATCAGCAGCAGCGTGCCCAGGCCGAGGAACGGCACGACGTACGCCGTCACGACGACCTGGGAGAGCTGGGTACGCACCTCGCGCCGGGTCTCCTTGCGCTCCTCCAGGGTCTTGGTGAGGTTGCGCAGCGAGCCGACGACCGTGCCGCCCGCGCGGTTGGACAGCACCAGGGTGGTGACGAGGACGACGAGTTCGCGCGAGGGCAGCCGGGCGGCGAGTTCGTCCAGGGCCTCGTCGAGGGAGTGGCCGACGGCCAGTTTGTCGGAGACCTTGGCCAGTTCCTCCCCGGCGGGCGCCTCCAGTTCCTCGGCCGCCATGCCCAGGGCCGTACGCAGCGCCAGGCCGGCCTGGGTGGCGTTGGCGAGGATGCGGGACAGCTCGGGCAGCTGGTTGATGAACTTCTCGATACGTTTCTGCCGCTGCCAGTTGAGGAAGGCGTACGCCGACCAGACGGCCGCCAGGGCCGCGATCGGCCCGAAGAAGGGCGCCAGGACCGCCTGCGCGACGATCCACACCCCGGCGACCACGGCGAGCAGGCCGACGAAGAACTCGCCGGGGGTCACGTCCAGGCCGGTGGCGGCCAGCCGCAGTTCCAGGCCGCGCCCGAGCCGGGTGGCGCGCAGCCGGCGGTCGACGGCGGCGAAGCGGCGGCCGTGGCCGGGCCGGGGCAGGCCGTGGTCGTCGGAGAGCCGGTCGACGAGGGCCCGGTGCCGCTCGCGTCCGGTCGCGTAGAGCCGCAGGCCCACGACGGCCAGCACCGCGCAGAGCAGGGTGACGCCGAGGGTGAGCAGGGCGATGTCGTCCAGGGGCATGGGCGCGGGTCCGTCCTCCGGTGGTGAGCCGCTACGGGGCGTACAGGGGGCAACAAGGGTCAACAGGGGGCAACAGGCGTCAACAGGTCTTCACCCGGCCGCCCACGGCTTCACGAGGCTTCCCGGGTGGCGAGCTGATCGGCGGTGGCCGCGACGCCGAAGGCCGGGGGTACGGGTTCGTCGGCGAGGTAGAGGCGTTCGGCGACGCGGCGCGGCAGCGGGTGGTAGCGGAAACGGCCGCGTACGGTGCGGTCGGCGCCGCTCGGCTCGGCCTCGAAGCGGCAGACGGTGGCGAGGCGGTAGTCGGCGTGGCCGTGCGAGTCGAGGATGGCGATCTCGCCGATGCGGCGGGAGCCGTCGGCGTGCCGGGAGATCTGTACGAGGCAGTCGACGGCGCTGTTGATCTGGTCGCGCAGCGCCTCGAAGGGCACCTTGACGTCGGACATGGACGCGAGCGTCTGGAGCCGCATCAGGGCGTCCTCGGCGCTGTTGGCGTGCACGGTGGCCAGCGAGCCGTCGTGGCCGGTGGACATCGCCTGGAGCATGTCGAGGGTCTCGCCGCCGCGGACCTCGCCGACGATGATGCGGTCGGGGCGCATGCGCAGGGAGTTGCGTACGAGGTCGCGGATGGTGATCCGGCCCTTGCCCTCCACGTTGGGCGGCCGGGATTCGAGGCGGATCACGTGGGTCTGCTGGAGCTGGAGTTCGGCGGCGTCCTCGACGGTGATGATCCGCTCGCCCTCGGGGATGAGGCCGGAGAGCGCGTTGAGCAGGGTGGTCTTGCCGGCACCGGTGGGCCCGGAGACGACGACGTTGAACTTGGCCCGGACCAGCCCGGCGAGCAGCATCACCATCTGGTCGTCGAGGGTGCCCATGCCGATCAGTTCGGGCAGCGTGTACGCGCGGGGGAAGCGGCGGATGGTCAGGGTGGCGCCGTTCAGGGCGAGCGGCGGGATGATGACGTTGACGCGCTCGCCGGAGGGCAGCCGCGCGTCGACCATCGGGTTGGACTCGTCCACCCGGCGGTTGACGGTGGAGACGATGCGTTCGATCGTCTGCATGAGCTGTTCGTGGGAGGCGAAGCGGACGGGGACCAGCTCCACCCGGCCGTGCCGCTCGACGTAGACCTGGTCGGGCCCGTTGACCATGATCTCGGTGACCGAGGCGTCTTCCAGCAGCGGTTCCAGGACGCCGAGGCCGAGCGCCTCGTCCACCACGCGGCGGATGAGCTGGGCGCGTTCGGCGGTGGACAGGACCGGGCCCTCGCGGCTGATGATGTGGCCGAGGACGCGCTCCAGGCGGGTCCGGCGCTCGGCGGCGGCGAGCGCCGACATCTCGGCGAGGTCGATCTCCTCCAGCAGCTTGGCGCGGTAGACGGCGACGAGGTGGCCGTCCTCGCGGCCCGTCGGAGGGGCCTCCGGCGCGGCGATGCGGGCTTTGAGACTCATGGGGCGGTGCTTCCTCCGGGTTCGGCGGGCAGGGCCATGGTGGCGCTGCGGGTGGCGGGCCCGAACTCGACGCCGGGAATGACGGACGGGATCTTGACCGTCGCGGTCGCCACGGCCTCGCCGCCGCCCTCGGACGCCTGGACGCCGGCGTCCGCGGCGATCCAGCCGCTCATGGCCGCCTTGCCCGCCGCCTCCGGGGTGGTCTTCCGGTCGGCCTCGTCGAGGGTGGCCGTACGGGCGGCGGCGCGCGCTCCCGTACCGGCCTGCTGAACGGCGTACGCGGCCAGGCCGAGCTGGATCACGGCGAGGGCGATGACCAGCAGGATCGGCAGGAAGCCGAGGAATTCGACGGAGACCTGGCCGCGGTCGTCGCGCCGGCGGCGCGCCCTTCGCCGCCCCCGGATGCGCACGGTCGTCGTCACGTCCCCTCCTCCTCCGCCGCGCCCGCCGTGCCCACGACGCGCCACGGGAAGTTCACCGCGCCGGGGAAGAGCACCGGCACCTGGAGCGCCACCCGCGCCTTCCACAGGCCGCCCTCGGGAGTGCACGAGATCTGCGCGCCGCCCTCCCACGCACCGGGCAGGTCTTTCCTGGCCGCCGCCTCGCAGGCGGCCGGGCCGCCCGTCTCGGTCGCGGTGCCCGCCCGCGCGCCCTTGTCCGCCGAGTTGGCGGCGAGCGTGAACGTGTAGCCGACGAGCACGAACTGCCAGAGCAGGGCGAGGACGGCCAGAATCAGCGGGGCCAGCCCGAGCAGTTCGACGGAGACCTGGCCGCGGTCGTCGCCCAGCTGTGGGCGGCGCATCCCTCGGTCATCGCCCGGCCGGTGGCGGCGCATCCCTCAGCCCTCCTCGTACGGACCGGCCGGGCCGAAGGCACCCGCGGCGCCAGGGGCACCCGGCACTCCCGGCTCCCCGGCGGCGGGCCCGGCCGTCAGCGCCTTGCGCCGCCGGCCGGTCAGCGGCGTACGGGCGCGGTGGCTGCCCCGCCCCTGCCGGGCCGCGGCCGGCGCGTCGACCAGGCCCAGCTCCCCGGCGAGCGCCCACAGCGCCTGCCGGACCGTGGACCGGGCGTCCAGGTCCTGCATCCGGCCCGCGTCGACGTACGGCTGGAGCTCCTTGAAGGCCGCCGGTACGGGCGTCCGGGCGACCCGGGTGCCGGTGGCCTTGCCGACCAGCGGCGGCTGGATCTCGGTGTTACGGGTGAGGCGGTTGACGACGGTCGTGGTGTCCTCGGCCTTGCGGATCTGCAACCGGTCCCAGAGCCGTACGAGGCGCTTGGCGGCCCGTACGCAGACCACGTCCGGCGTCGTCACGAGCAGGGCGGTGTCGGAGAGTTCGACGGCGGCGGCGCTGGCCGACTGCATCTGGGAACCGCAGTCCACCACCACCAGCTCGTAGCGCGAGCGCAGCGCCGCCAGGACCGTGCGGGCGGCCCGGTCGTCCACCTCCTCACCGCGCTCGCCCTCCTCCGGCGCCAGCAGCAGGCCCAGTCCGGTGTGGTGGGCATGCACGGCGTCCTGGAGCACGCGTACGGAGATGTCCTGGATGTCCGCGAGGTCGACGATCGAACGGCGGAACTGGACGTCCAGGTAGGAGGCCACGTCACCGGACTGGAGGTCCATGTCGACCAGCGCGACGCTGCGTCCGGCAGCGCGCGCGGCGAGCGCGAGCTGCACGGCGGTGACGGTCGTACCGACACCTCCCTTGGCGCCGGTGACGGTGACGAGCGTGCCCGCCGGTCCGAGCGCCGCTTCCTGCCCGCCGCCCAGATGGACCCGTACACCGGCCGCCCACTGAGCTGCGGCCTGCACCCGGGCCGCCAGTTCGTCGTAGCCGAGCGGCAGGCCGACGATGCCGCGCGCGCCCGCGTCCATGGCGGCGGCGAACAGGGCCGGGCCCGCGTCGGTGGTGATCAGCACGACGCCGACGGCGGGGAAGCGCAGCGCGATGTCGCGGATCAGCTCCAGCGCGGGCACCGGACCGATGCGCTCATGGACGAGGACGACCTCGGGCAGCTCGTCCACGGCGGACGGCGGCCCCGGCCGGTCCGGTGAGCCGGCGGCCGCCCGGGAGACGGCCTGGTCGAGCGCGTTGACCAGGGCGGTGGAGTCGGTGACCGGCGGCCCGGGCTCGGCGCCCGGCAACTGGCTGAGCAGCGACGACACGGCACGGGCTGCGTCGGGGTCGCCGACCGCCGGGAGGATGCGGATGGTCACCAGGGCCTCCGGGTCATTTGTCGCCGTCGAGCGTGTAGGTGCGCTCCGCGGGCGGGATGTCGGCCTCGGTGCCGGGGGCGACGAGGGCGAGCCGTACGTGGGTGGCGAAGGACTCCGCGTAGGCGACGCGCTGGGCGTCCTGGGTGCTCAGCGCGAAGGTGATCGGTACGGCGTCGGTGGCGCGGCGGGTGCTGGAGGAGCGGGTGTCGCCGGGGTCCTTGCTCTCCAGCGGGGTGAGCTTGCCCCGGTCGATGACCAGGGCGTTCGCCACGATCACCTTGGAGACGGGCCGGTCCTGGGAGCGTTTGCCCTCGAAGGTGGCGTAGATGTTCACCCGGGCCCCGGGGTTGATCTTCCCGGCCACGCCGGTGGCCGCGTCGATCATGATGGCGATCTCCTGCTGCCCCGGCTTGAGCGCGGGGCGGTCGACGGCCATGTCGTCCTGGAGGAGCGAGCCCTTGTGCAGCGGTGTCACGGCGATCTTCCCGCGGACCCGGGCCAGGTCGGTGACGGCGGTGGACGGCAGCCAGCGCTCCGGTATCTCCACCTTCTCGAACTGGCCCGGATCGAGCGCCTGGTAGGCGGCCACGTCCGCTTTCAGCCGGTACGCGGTGCGCTCGGGGCCGACCTTGGACTCCACGTTGCGTATCACCGACAGCACGCCGACGAACGCGCCGAGCGCGCAGAGGACCGACAGGAGCAGCAGGATCACTCCGCGGCGCTGGCGTGAGTTCATGGGTGCGGGACCTCGTGGGGATCGGTGCGGGCGGGGGTGGGGAAGGGGACGGGAGCGGGGCGGGCGGGCCGGACCCGGTGGAGCCGTCTCGCGCGGGACGGTCCGTACGGGCGGGCCGGAGCCGTTACGGGACGGATCAGCGTGCCCGTACGGCCGTCCGCCGCCCCGGCTCGGGCCCCGGCACACCGCCCGGCGACACCGGAGCCAGGCCCCGGCGCCGCAGCAGGGAGGAGGCGGGCGTGGCGGAGGCCTCCGGTGCGCCGCCCGGCCCGTTTCCGGTGCGGGGCCGCGCGGTCCCGCCCGTACGGTGTCCGGCGTCGGCCGCCGCACCCGGTACGGCGGTCGGCGCACAGCAGAACGCGCACCGGTCGCCGATGAGTTCGAGACCGCACCAGCGGCACTCCTCTCTCCGTACGGACGCCACGAGCTGGTAGAGCACCGAAAGATCCGGAATGGCCGCCGCGAACTCGGCGGCCTTGTGCGTGCCCCACCACGCCGCCGACTCGGCGGGCAGCGGCACCTCGTACGCCCCCTGCACCTGCCAGGAGCGCGCCAGGACGCCGCCGACCCACTCGCCGGAGACCTGGCCGCGTGCCCAGACGAGGCGGGTGGCGAAGCCGGGGGCGGGCAGGCCGGCCTCGGCGGCCCGTTCGGCGTGCCGGTCGAGGCGGACGAGGTGCGGCTCCGGGTTGGCGAGCACCGCGAAGTGCGCGCCGGGCACCCAGGACAGCAGGTGGGAACGGAGGTCCATCGGCACCTTGTCGAGGCGGGCGACGCTGCCCAGCAGGGCGCCCGCGTGCACGTAGTGCGCCAGCAGGCGGGCGGCGCAGGCGAGCAGCCCGGGGCTGAAGTCGCACAGCGACAACTGCCGGAGCTGCTGGGCCAGCACGGCCAGGCCGAGCGGCGGCAGGTCCGTCGGCAGGATCGCGAACCGGTCGCTCTCCAGGACCGCGCGCAGGGTGTGCAGCCGGCGGACGTGGTCCGGCGGGCAGGCGGTGGAGTAGAGCGCCACGAGGTGACCGTGGTGCTCCAGCACCGCGCCCAGTTCGTTGAGCGCCTCGTCCAGCGGCTGGGCGTGCGGGGGCCGGACGACGACGGCGGCCGGGGTCTGCCGGTCGGTGGCGGGCAGCGCGAGATCGGCGCTGGTGACTGCAATCGCGGTCGGCACGTCGCGTCCCCCACTGCGCTGCTGGCGCTGTCGGCACTGTTGGCGCTGTCGGCACTGCTGTTGGCTCAGCACCTTATCCACGAGTTCCGCCCGGGAGAACACGTTCTGGGGTACTGGCCGTCCGACTTGGCGCTTCCGCTCCCCCGCCCCTCCCCGCCTTTCGGGGAATTCCCGGTTCCGCACGACCTCTTGACACGCACATTGGTCTGGACCACCTTGTACGCCAGCACGACGCACCACACACAACACCAGCACCACAGCAGCTCAGGGGCCCCTGAACGCGCAGCAGCACCACCCTGCCCAACTCCCCCCACGGAGGCACCAGTGGTACGCGCACGATCAGGAAGAGCAGCACACACAGGACGTCCCGCCCGGCGCACCGTCCGGGCCCTGGCGGGCCTGGCCGCCGCGGCACTGGCCTCGGCCGGCCTCGTCGCGGCGGGCGCCCCGCCCCACACCGCCGCCCCGGACCGCACCACCGCCGCGCCCCGCACCACCGCCGTACCGAAGCACGCCGTCACCGGCTACTGGCAGAACTTCGACAACGGCGCCACGGTCCAGAAGCTCAAGGACGTCCCGGACGCCTACGACATCATCGCGGTCTCCTTCGCCGAGGCGACGAGCACGCCCGGCGGCCTGGACTTCCACCTCGATCCGGCGGTCGGCTACGACTCCGCCGACGCCTTCAAGGCGGACATCAAGGCCAAGCAGTCGGCTGGCAAATCGGTCATCATCTCGGTCGGCGGCGAGAAGGGCGCCGTGTCCGTCAGCGACGACGCCTCCGCGAAGAACTTCGCCGACTCCCTCGGCAAGCTCATGGACGAGTACGGCTTCGACGGCGTCGACATCGACCTGGAGAACGGCCTCGACGCGACCTACATGACCAAGGCGCTCAAGGCCGTGCACGCGCAGCACAGCGACGTCGTGATCACCATGGCGCCGCAGACGACCGACATGCAGTCGCCGCAGAACGAGTACTTCAAGACGGCGCTGAACATCAAGGACTTCCTCACGGTCGTCAACATGCAGTACTACAACAGCGGCTCGATGAACGGCTGCGACGGCAAGGTGTACGCCCAGGGCACGGTCGACTTCCTCACCTCGCTCGCCTGCGTCCAACTGGAAGGCGGGCTCGCCCCGTCGCAGGTCGGCATCGGCGTCCCGGCGTCGTCCCGCGCGGCGGGCGGCGGGTACGCGCCGCCGTCCGTGGTGAACGCGGCGCTGGACTGTCTGACGCAGGGCAAGAACTGCGGCACGTTCAAGCCGTCGAAGACCTACCCGGGGCTGCGGGGCGCGATGGCCTGGTCCACGAACTGGGACGCCGCGAACGGGAACGCGTTCGCGGGCCAGGTGGGGGCGCACGTGCACGGCCTGCCGTAACCGGCCGTACGCACCCGCCGTACGCACCCGCCGTACACACCCGGCAGACGACCGGCCGCGCGATGCCCGGAGCACCGCGCGGCCGGCTCGTGTCTCAAGGACTGTGCGGGCCCTCGACCTTGGCCGTTACGGCTTCGGCAGAACGCACCCCGCCCGCCCCAGGTCCAGCTTGTTGCCGGTCCCGAAGCACTTGGGGATGGTGTAGATCTGCTGGGCGTAGTTGATGCCCTTGCGGACGGTGACCTTGCCGTTCTCGTCGATCTCGCACGGGTTGTTCATCGTGCAGCGGGCGCCGTCCTCGTTGCCCGTGTTGTTGATCGCGGTGACCTTGCCGGTGGCGTTGTCGATGACCGGCGAGCCGGACGTACCGCCGTAC
Source organism: Streptomyces paromomycinus (assembly GCF_003865155.1). Lineage (NCBI taxonomy): Bacteria > Bacillati > Actinomycetota > Actinomycetes > Kitasatosporales > Streptomycetaceae > Streptomyces > Streptomyces paromomycinus. Next base: position 3,718,273 of record NZ_BHZD01000001.1, read on the forward strand.
GTCTTGCAGGCGGAGGTGTAGCGGACGGAGTCCTTCATCAGATATCCGCCCTCCTTCAACTGCGGGACGAACCCGTCGATGTTGCAGGAGAAGGTCTTCTTCCAGTAACCGGACACGACGGTGATGCCCGCGCCCTTGGCCGGGTGGCTGGTGGCGATGTCCAGCGCCTTGATGCCGTAACGCTGCTTTATCTGGGCGTAGGTGGAGGAAAGTTCGTAGAAGGACACGTCGGTGTCGGTCATCGTGCCGTAGACGACCTTGGTGGCGCGTACCGTGCCGAGGTTGCCGGCCGAGGCGTTCAGCACGGTGAAGCTGCGGCTGGAGGGCTGGTCGACGACGACCTCGCCCGGGTCGGGCATGCCGCTCTCCAGGCAGTGGCCGTTGGACATGACCAAGGCCGGGTCGTTGTCGGTCGAGGTGGGCATCCGGACGATCGAACCCGAGCAGTTGCTGAGCGCGACCGTACCCGCGAAGTTCACGGCCTTGGGCTTCACCCGGACGTCCCGCACCGCCTGGAGCTGCGCCGTCGCCGCGGCCCGCGCCGCGGTCGGGTTCGCCGTGGCCGCCGCGTCCGCCGTCGTGGCTGCGCCGGCCGTGCCGGTGGCACCGATGAGTGCCGTGGCGCTCAGGACGGCCGTGGCCAGGGCGCCGACGAGAGGTCTGTTCATGTGGGGGTCCTCTCACACTGGTGAGTCCGGCGTGCCGCCGGACTTGTCGTGCGCATTGTTGGTGCGGCACCGGCCGCTGGCAAGGATCTTCCGGAAACCCGTGTGAATTTGGCGTGTTTGTGTCAACGCAAGGCATTGACCGAGCCATGCCAAGGCAAAACACTGACGCCGTCGCCAGCCTCACACCCCCACGGAGGTCACACCATGCGACCACGGTCACGCGGCAGACGGACCACCGTCCTCACCGCGCTCGTCTCCCTCGCACTGGCCGCACCCCTCGCCGCCCGCGCGGAGGACTCCCCTCGTCAGGACATTCCCACCAGGACCGCCGCGGCCGGCACCACGGCGGCCGACTCCGGCACACCCCGCCAGTACGAGATCACCGGCCTCGCCAACGCGGCCCAGCGCAGCGCCCTCGCCTCCACCGGCGTGTCCATCGACGAGGTGCACGGCCGCACCGTCGTCATCACCGCGGACGCCGCGCAGGCCGCCCTCGTACGCAAGCTCGGCCACCGGCTGCGGGCCCTGCCGGCGCCCCCGACGGGCACCGGCGACCGCGTCAAGGACTTCCCCTCCGGCTACGGCAAGTACCACAACAACGCCGAGGCCACCGCCGAGATCAACGCGCTCGTCGCCAAGTACCCGGCCATCCTCAGCAAGCGCGTCATCGGCAAGACCTACGAGGGCCGGGACATCCTCGCCCTCAAGCTCAGCAAGAACGTCGCCCAGGACGAGAACGAACCCGAGGTGCTCTTCACCGCGCACCAGCACGCGCGCGAACACCTCACCGTCGAGATGGCGCTCTACCTGCTCAACGACTACACGTCCAAGTACGGCAGCGACCCGCGCGTCACCAAGATGCTCGACTCCCGCGAGATCTGGGTCGTCCCGGACGTGAACCCGGACGGCGGCGCCTACGACATCGCCACCGGCTCCTTCCGCAGCTGGCGCAAGAACCGCCAGCCCAACAGCGGCTCCTCGAACGTCGGCACCGACCTGAACCGCAACTGGGACTTCAAGTGGGGCTGCTGCGGCGGCTCCTCGGGCAGCACCGGTTCGGAGACCTACCGCGGCCCGTCCGCCGCCTCGGCCCCCGAGGTCAAGGTCGTCACCAACTTCGTCCGCAGCCGGATCGTCGGCGGCGTCCAGCAGATCAAGACCGCCATCGACTTCCACACGTACAGCGAACTGGTCCTGTGGCCGTACGGCTACACCTACAACGACACCGCCCCCGGCATGACCCAGGACGACCGCGACGCCTTCGCGGCCGTCGGCAAGTCCATGGCGGCCAGCAACGGCTACACCCCCGAACAGTCCAGCGACCTCTACATCACCGACGGCTCCATCGACGACTGGCTCTGGGGCAACCAGAAGATCTTCGGCTACACCTTCGAGATGTACCCGTCCTCCGCGGGCGCGGGCGGTTTCTACCCCCGCGACTCGGTCATCGCCCGCGAAACCTCCCGCAACCGCGACGCGGTCCTGCAACTCCTGGAGAACAGCGACTGCATGTACCGGTCGATCGGGAAGGAGGCGCAGTACTGCAAGTGAGGGTGACCTTTGCGGCCGGGGCTCGCCATGGGCGGCCCCGGTCACGCACCTCAGGAACGTCGTGCCCGTACGGCGTCGGTGTACAACTCGGTGGTCAGGTCACCCTCTCCGATCCCCAACCCGGCGAGCACCGCCCGCACGTCCCCCAGAGCGTCACGTAATTCCTCTCGGCCCACCACCTGCGTCTCCAACTCGACATAGGTCCCGTCGATTTCCGGGACTCGGACGAGTGTGGCGAGCATCTGCCGTCGGTACGCGATGAATTCGTAATTCCGGCAGTGCTTCACAAAGGCGATCGCCTCGATGCATCCGAGACCGTTGAGCACGGCCCGGACGGCTTCCGGGTCGCCGACATCCGTCTCGTACTCCGGCTTCGACCCCGACGCTTCATCGACCCGCGCTTCTTTGTACGTCAGCAGGGACCGCGTCCCGTCCGGTCCGACCACTGTACGGAGCCTCAGCTCCCGGTCGCCCGCCTCCAGATGCGCGCCCGGAGTGTCGAAATACGTGTCCCGATACACCTCGTCACGCCCGGCGGCCAACCGGTCCAGACGCTCCCGCACCACCGCAGGGTCGCGCACATGCGCTTTCAGTTCGGCTTCGATCACGTCCCTGCCCCCAGTCGTCATACCGTACGTTCACCGTCGGCCACGGCCGTTTCCACCATGCGCCGGAAGCCGCGGAACAACGGACCGTGCGGCGTCTCCATGACCTTGTATGTCGCGGACTCGTGTCCTTCCCATCCGGAATCGAAAGCAGACACGAACATGGTGGAGTCCAGCCGGATGATCCGCCACGTGGGCAAGGTTCTGTACCGGTACACTGCTACCTCACCGCCGTCGGCAAGTTCTCGTAGTCGCGCCTCGGCGAGTCGTACCCCACCGGCCAATGATTCCGCCGACTCACCGATTTCGGCCGCCCGGTGTGCCAGAGCAGGTACCGCGGGGTCCAGCAGGAGAACCCGCACGCGCGGCGACGCTCCCTGCGGCCCGGTCAGGCAAGGGCGCAGCAGCGAGTCTTTCAACCCGATGAGGCCGAGTCCGCGTACGGCCAGTACGTCCCACTCCGACGCGGTACGCGCCTGCTCACGAATGTCCTGCGCCGCCGCCGACTGTGTCTGGTAGACGCGGACCACTTCGGGAAACGACGCCAGGTCGAAGGCCGGACCACCAGTACGGCGTTCCCGGCCTGTCGCCAGGCCGAGCAGGTGCCGTGCGTCGTCCGGCAGGTTCAGCCCGTCGGCGATCCGCTCGAACACGTCGAGACGTACGACCTCACGGCGCCCGTTGATGACCTCGTTGACGCGTGCCTGTGTCATTCCTACCGCCATGGCGATACGGGCCTGGCTGGCGCCGCCGTACCGCTGCACATGCCGGAACACGGCACCGATGTCCCGTGATCTCAACGCCTGGCGTACATGCGCGTGCTGCCAGGCACGGTCCGGCAATTCGACCGGCACCACCGCCGTCGCCATCGGCGCCCCTCGTGCTCACGGTGGGATGGAAAGTCATCCCACCGTGAGATTACCGGCCAGGTATCGAGATCCGAGTCGCAAAGCGCGAATCTGACGGGGTGAACACAGTTACCCCGTCTCCGCTCGTCTTCATCTACGACCGCAACGCGACGCGATCCAGCGCCATCCTCGATCTCCGTCTTTCCGGCTGCGTCAACTACGCCGACCGCCATGGCTGGCAGATCGCGGGGTTGTGGGTTGACCGGGGGGACAACGCCCTCAGCCGCACGCGGCCGCACTTCTCGGCGCTTGTCGAGACGATGCGCGTCCAAGCAGGCCGCCGGGCCACAATCTGCCTCGTGCACCACTGGTGCAGGCTCGCTCATGACGAGGCACAGCGCCGCGCACTTCAGCAGCGCGTCGCCCGGGCCCACGGTTGTACAGCCACCACCTTCGGTGACTCCGACGAGCAGGCGCACGCGGTACTGGCGGATCTCGGTCGTGGGGGCGGCTGAGCTACACCACCAGACTCACCCCCGCCGCCACCACGAACCCCACCACCGACAGCACCGTCTCCAGCACCGTCCACGACTTCAGTGTGTCGCGTTCGGAGATGCCGAAGTACTTGGCGACCATCCAGAAGCCGCCGTCGTTGACGTGGGAGGCGAAGATCGAGCCGGCCGAGATGGCCATGATGATCAGGGCCAGGTGGGGCTGGGAGAGGTGCTGGCCGTCCACCAGGGGGAGGACGATGCCCGCGGTCGTCACGATGGCGACGGTGGCCGAGCCCTGGGCCACGCGCAGGACGACGGAGACCAGCCAGGCGAGCAGGATGACGGGGAGGCCGACGTTGTGGAAGGTGTCGGAGAGGGCGTCGGCGACGCCGCTGCCCTTGAGGACGGCGCCGAAGATGCCGCCCGCGCCGACCACCAGCAGGATGTTGCCGACCGGCTTGAGGGACGCGGTGGAGACGGTCTCCAGGGACTTGCGGGACCAGCCGCGGCGGATGCCGAGGAGGTAGTAGGCGAGGAGGAGGGCGATCGTCAGGGCCACGAAGGGGTTGCCGAAGAACTCGACGACCGAGCGGAGGGTGGAGGGGGCCAGGGCGATGGAGGAGAAGGTGGCGAGGAGGATCAGGACGAGGGGGGTGCCGATGATGGTGAGGACGGTGCCGAGGGCGGCCGGCTTCTCGTGGGGCTGTACGCCTGCCGCTGTCTGTTCGGCGATCACTGCCGCGCGGGCTTCGTCCGCGGCCTCGACCATGTCCTGCGGTACGGGGACGAAGAGGCGCTTGCCGATCCACGCGGCGTAGGCCCAGGCGGCCAGGACGGCGGGGATGCCGCAGACGATGCCCATGAGGATGATCCAGCCGAGGTCCACCTTGAACAGGCCGGCGGCGGCGACCGGGCCGGGGTGCGGCGGGAGGAAGGCGTGGGTCATGGAGAGGCCGGCGAGCAGGGGCATGCAGTAGAGGAGGATCGATTTGCCGCTTCGTTTCGCCGCTGCGTAGACGATGGGGGCCAGGACGAAGATGCCCACGTCGAAGAAGACCGGGATGCCGAAGATGAGGCCGGTCAGGCCCATGGCCAGGGGGGCGCGGCGTTCGCCGAAGAGACCCAGGAGGCGCGCGCTCAGGACTTCCGCGCCGCCGGAGACTTCGAGGATCGCGCCGAGCATGGTGCCCAGGCCGATGATGATGGCGACGTGGCCCAGGATGCCGCCCATGCCGCTCTCGATGAGGGAGGGGAGGGAGGACTTCTGGACTGTGCCGAAGAGTTCGGTGACGGACAGACCGGCTGCGAGGCCTACGGCTATGGAGACGCCCAGCAGCGCCACGAAGGGCTGGAGGCGGACTTTGATGATGAGGAAGAGGAGCAGGAGGATGCCGAGGGCGGCGACGGTCAGGAGGCCGGGGGTGCCCGGTATCAGGGCCAGCAGACCGCCGGTGTGGGGCGGGGCGGGTGGTGCGGCGGGGGCCGCGGCAGTGGCGAGAGCAGCGTGGACCATGTGACGACTCCGTTGTCAGACAGGGTGGTTCCAGGCAGGGGGGACCGCGGCACGGCGCCCCGGGCGGGTGGGGCGCCGTGCCGTGCGGCGGGTTCAGCGGCGGTAACGGCAAGGGGAGGTCCCGGTCAGCCCAGTACCGCGAGGGCGTCGATCTCGATGAGGAGGCCCTTGGGGAGGCCGACGTACACCGTCGTACGGGCGGCCGGTGCCTCCTTGAGGCCCTCGGCCTCGAAGTAGGCGTTGTAGATCTCGTTCATCTCGGCGAAGTGGTCGGTGTCGGTGAGGTAGACGCGCATCATCATCACGTCGTCCCAGCTCGCGCCGCCCTCTTCGAGGATCGCCTTGACGTTGGCGAACGTCTGGAGGGTCTGCTCGCGCAGGGTGGGGCCGGCCGGGGTGGGGGCCTGGCCCTCGACGGCGGGCAGGAAGCCGACCTGGCCGGCGACCTGGAGGATGTTGCCCTTCTTGACGCCGTGGGAGAACTTGGCGGGCGGGGTGGTGTGGGTGGCCGGGGTGAGGGCGGTCTTCTCGGTCATGGTCGGGCTTCCTTCTGGTCTTGCGTGTCGGGTACGCGGGTGTTTCCGGAGTACTCCCGGCTGATGGCGTCCGCGGTGCGGCGTACCAGCGGGAGCAGGGTGAGGAGTTCCTCGGCCGTGACGACGACGTTCGGCGCGGAGACCGACATGGCGGCGACGAGCCGGCCGTCCGCGCCGCGGACGGGGGCCCCGACGCAGTTGATGGACTCCTCGTGGCCACCGAGGTCGGTGGCCCAGCCCTGTTCGCGCACCTTGGCCAGTTCGGCGAGGAACGCCGTGGCGTTGGGTGTCGAACGGGACGTGTAGAGGGGGTAGTCGAGCTTTTCGGCGAGCGCGCGGCGCTCGGGCTCGGGCAGGTCGGCGAGGAGCAGTTTGGCGACGGCGGCGACGGTGATGGCGACGGGTTTGCCGATGCGGGAGTACATCCGTACCGGGTAGCGGCTCTCGACCTTGTCGATGTAGAGGACCTCGTTCTCCTCGTACACCGCGAGGTGCACGGTGTGCCCGCACTTCTCGTTCAGTTCGACGAGGTGCGGGTGGGCGATCTCGCGGACGTCGAGGTTCTCCACGGCCTGCTGGGCGAGGGCGAAGAGCCGGGCGCCGAGGCGGTAGCGCTGGTCGCTCTGGCGGTAGACCATGCCGTGCTCGTGGAGTGTGCGCAGCAGGCGCAGCGCGGTGGACTTGTGCACGCCGAGACGGCCCGCCACCTGTTCGAGGTTGGCCGGGCCTTCCGCCAGCAGGGGCAGGATGCTCAGTGCGCGGTCGACTGTCTGACTCATGGGGTACGGACCTCCACCCGTGGGTTGTGCACCCCGTGGCTGGTGGTGCCGCTGCTGCGGTCAGCGGGTGCGTCACCGTCGGTGGTCCAGCCGGGGCCGAGTCGCAGTCTCCCCCAGGCGGCGGGGTCGAGGCCCGCAAGGTGGTCGGCGAGGTCGCGGGAGGGGGGTGTGCCGAGGTCGCCGGGGACGGTGAGGGAGGCGGCGGCCATCAGGTGGCCGTGCCGGAGGCGGGCGAAGACGGGCAGGTCGCGAAGGGTGGCGGAGAGGAATCCGGCGGCGAAGGCGTCGCCGGCGCCGACCGGGGCGACGACGTCGACGGTGAGGGCGGGGGCGGTGGTGACCGTGTCGGTGCCGTCGGCCTGGCGGGCGTACGCGGTGGCTCCGCCGGCGCCCTGTTTGACGACGAGGACGGCGGGCTCGGGCAGGGCGGCGCGTACGGCGTCGGGTCCGTGCAGGTCCCAGGCGGCCGCGGCCTCGTCCTCGCCGGCGAAGACCAGGTCGCAGCGGCGGGCGAGGTCGAGGAGGAGTCCGGGGCCGCGTACGGTGCGGTCGCGCCAGAGCCCGACGCGGTAGTTGACGTCGAAGGAGACGAGGGGGCGGCCGGGGGCCGGTTCGGTGAGAGTGCGCAGGACGTCCAGGCAGCTGTCGGACAGGGCCGCGGTGATGCCGGTGAGGTGCAGGACGCGGGTGTCGCGGAGGGCGTCGGCGTCGAGCAGCTCGGGGGACATGGCGGAGGCCGCGGACCCGGCGCGGTAGTACGCCACCTCGGCCTCGCCCGCTTCGGTCTCCGTACCGGTGGCGCGTTCGCCGGCGGTACGGAAGTAGACGCCGGTGGGGCGGGCCGGGTCGCGCCGGACGTGCGAGACGTCCACGCCGCAGGCGGCCACGGCGTCGCGGACGTGGTCGCCGAAGGCGTCGGCGCCGAGCCGGGAGACCCAGCGGGTGCGGTGGCCGGTGCGGGCGAGGGCGCAGGCGACGTTGGACTCGGCGCCGCCGATGCCGCGCTCGAAGGAGGACACGTCGGCGAGTCGCCCGGGCCCGGTGGGCATGAAGGTGACCATGGTCTCGCCGAGACAGACGACATCGACGGCACCGGTGTGCGGCCGGGCGGGCGGCGGGCCGTCCGTGGCCTCGTCGCGGGCGGGCGCGGTGCCGTCCGTCGCGTCGTTGCCGTCGGCGCTGACGTTGCTGGACGTGGTCACGATTTCCTGCACTCCTTTGCGTACGGGCCGTGTTGAGCCGTTCCGCGACGTGTTACGCACCATTGACCCGGCGATGGCTCGGATGTTAGACAGCAGTAAGCGATATGCGCAATGGGTGTTGCAGAGAGTGCAACATGAACTTGAGGAGGCCCCCATGGCCGCCGCGCCCCACGCCGACCGCAGCGCCACCGGCGCCGCGTCCGGCGCCGACGCAGCCACCGCCGAGCGCCGCGCGAGGACCCTCGCGGACGAGCGGGTCGACCACCGTTTCAAGGGGCTTCCCCCGGATGCCGCGGGCCGTACCGTCGGCGAGCTGGCGGCCGACCGCCGGAACCTGTTCACCGGCGGCTTCACCACTCCCGTGCTCGCCCTGTCCGCCGAGTCGCTGGAACACAACCTGGCGCTGATGGAGACCTACGCCGCCCGGCACGGCCTGGCCTTCGCCCCGCACGGCAAGACCTCCATGGCCCCGCAGCTCTTCGCCCGCCAGCTCGCGCACGGCGCCTGGGGCATCACCGCCGCCGTCCCCCACCAGGCCCGCGTCTACCGCGCCTACGGCATCCAGCGGATCTTCCTCGCCAACGAGGTCGTCGACGCCGCCGCGCTGCGCTGGCTCGCCGCCGAACTGGACGCCGACCCCGGCTTCCACTGCGTCTGCTACGTCGACTCGCTGCGCGGCATCGAGCTGATGGACGCCGCCCTGCGCGAGGCGGGCGCGACCCGCCCGGTCGACGTGGTCATCGAGCTGGCCGCGGGTGAAGGCGCCCGTACCGGCGTGCGGACCGACGAGGAGTGCGTCGAACTGGCCGACGCCGTGGCCGGTGTGGACACCCTGCGTCTGGTCGGCATCGCCGGGTACGAGGGCGAGGTGCCCGACGCCACGCACGAGCGGGTGACCGCCTGGCTGCGCCGCCTCCTCGCGCTCACCGTCGCCCTCGACCGCTCCGGGCGCTTCGCCGACCTGGACGAGATCGTGCTCAGCGCGGGCGGCAGCGCCTGGTTCGACGCGGTCGCCGAGGTGTTCGACGAGGCGCCCGAGCTGTCCCGGCCGCTGCTGAAGCTGCTGCGCTCCGGCGCGTACGTCTCGCACGACGACGGCCACTACCGCCGCCTGACGCCCTTCAACCGCGTCCCGGACGAGGGCGCCCTGCAGCCCGCCTTCCGGCTCTGGTCCCAGGTCGTCTCCCGCCCGACGCCGGAGCAGGCGTTCCTGAACGCGGGCAAGCGGGACGCGGCGTACGACCTCGACCTGCCGCAGGCCCAGGTCGTACGCTCCGGCCGGGACGGCAGCGAGCGGTCCGCGGACGGCGTCACCGTCACCGGGCTGTCCGACCAGCACGCCTGGGTCCGTACGGAACGCGCCGGTGACCTGGAGGTCGGCGACTGGGTCGGGCTGGGCCTGTCGCACCCGTGCACATCCTTCGACAAGTGGCAGCTGATCCCGGTGACCGAGGCGGACGGCACGGTCGTGGACTACGTCCGGACGTTCTTCTGACGGTCACCACGGCCTTTTGAAGGCCGCGAGACTTCGGCGCGGGACACCACCCCCGAGTTCCGTGCCGAACACCGGGGGCACCCCCGCCCCCGGCCGGCGCGCCCCACCCCCCGGGGCGCGCCCGGGTCCCGCTCCGGCTCATCCCCCCGATGCCGGAGCGGGGCCCGTACGCCACGGCCGCGCGGCGCGGCCCGGCGCGCAGCCTTTGTTCGACAGGAAAGGCAGTTCGGTCATGGACACCGTGGTCCGCGACGTACGCGTCATCGACGGCACCGGCACCCCCTCCTACCGGGCGGACGTCGCCCTCGACGGCGGCCGGATCGCCGAGATCCGCCGGGAGACGGACGCCGGGCCGCGCCCCGGCGCGTCCCGGGTGGTGGACGGCGCGGGCCTGGCGCTCTCCCCCGGCTTCATCGACATGCACGCGCACAGCGACCTGGCGCTGCTGCGCGACCCGTCGCACGAGGCTAAGGCGGCGCAGGGCGTCACCCTCGAAGTGATCGGCCAGGACGGCCTGTCGTACGCGCCGGTCGACGACCGTACGCTCGCCGAGGTCCGCGCGCAGATCACCGGCTGGAACGGGGACGGCTCGGACATCGACTTCAGCTGGCGCACGGTCGGCGAGTACCTGGACCGCCTCGACCACGGCTTCGGCGGGCAGGGCATCGCTGTCAACGCGGCGTACCTCATTCCGCAGGGCACGGTCCGGATGCTCGCCCTCGGCTGGGACGACCGCGCGGCCACGCCCGCCGAGACGGCCCGGATGCGGCAGCTCGTCGCCGAGGGCCTGGGGCAGGGCGCCGTCGGCCTGTCCTCCGGCCTCACCTACACCCCCGGCATGTACGCGGACGACGCCGAACTGACGGAGCTGTGCCGGGTCGTGGCCCGCTACGGCGGCTACTACTGCCCGCACCACCGCTCGTACGGCGCGGGCGCGCTGGGCGCGTACGAGGAGATGGTCGGCCTGACCCGCCAGGCGGGCTGCGCCCTGCACCTCGCCCACGCCACCATGAACTTCGGCGTGAACAAGGGCCGCGCCCCCGAACTCCTCGCCCTCCTGGACCGCGCCCTGGAGGACGGCGCCGACATCACCCTCGACACCTACCCGTACACGCCCGGCTGCACGACCCTGGTCGCCATGCTGCCGAGCTGGGCTAGCGAGGGCGGGCCCGACGCGATCCTGGACCGGCTGCGGGACGACGCGGCCGCCGAGCGCATCCGGCACGTCATGGAGGTGGACGGCGCGGACGGCTGCCACGGCGTGCCGATCGAGTGGGACACCATCGAGATCTCGGGCGTCTCGCACCCGGAGCTGGCGGGGTACGTCGGCCGGACGGTGGCCGAGTCGGCGCGGGAGCGCGGCGAGGAGCCGTGGACGACGGCCCGCCGGCTGCTGGTCGAGGACCGGCTCGGCTCGACGATCCTCCAGCACGTCGGCCACGAGGAGAACGTCCGCACGATCATGCGCCACCGGGTGCACACCGGCGGCAGCGACGGCATCCTCCAGGGGCACAAGCCGCACCCGAGGGCGTACGGCACGTTCCCGAAGTACCTGGGCACCTACGTACGGGAGCTGGGCGTGCTGTCGCTGGAGGAGTGCGTCGCGCATCTGACCTCGCGCGCCGCCGCCCGGCTGCGGCTGCCCGACCGCGGCCTGGTCCGCGAGGGCTACCGCGCCGACCTGGTCCTCTTCGACCCGGAGACGGTCGGCGCCGGGTCCACCTTCGACGCGCCGCGCACCCTGCCGACGGGCATTCCGCACGTGCTGATCGACGGGCGGTTCGTCATCGAGGACGGGCGGCGGACGGATGTGCTGGCGGGGCGGGCGGTGCGGCGAGCGCGGTCCTGATCAGGCGGGTCAGGTCGTCGCCGCCGGCTGCCACGCCCAGTGCGCCCAGGGCGCGGGCGGTGTCCTGGCGGGCCGGGGTGACCCGGCCCGCGTAGAAGATGACCGGGCCGGTGTACCGCTCGTCCCGGCGCAGCGCCTCCACGTGGGTGAATCCGGCCCGGTCGTCCGTGCCGCGGGCGATGTCGGAGATGATCAGGGACGGCGTTCGCTCGGCGATGGCGGCGTCGGCGGTACGGGAGTCCTCAGCGCATTCGACCGTCGCCCCTCTGCTCCGGCACCACGCGGCCAGGGCGGTGTTGTTCTCAGGGTGGTCGTCGACCCAGAGAATCGTGTGGCCGGTGAAGGGCTCGGCGGGGGGCCGGGATGTGGTCGAGGCGTACTCGATCGCGCCGGCCTGCGCCTCGTACACCCCGGTCCGCACGGGTACCCCCGCCGTCCCGGGCTCCGGCTCCCGCTGCGGCAGCGTCACCATCGCCGGACCGCCCTCACGTAACCTGCGCACCAGCTCCTCGGAGCGTGGCAGACCGAGCAGTCCGTCGAGCAGGGAATTGAACGCGGAGTCGGTGACCATGCCTGGGAAGACAGTGGGGAGTTCGCGCTCCACCGCCTCCAAGGTCGCGCGCCAGTTCCCCGGGACGGGTGCCACGTCGCGCAGCGCCAGGAAGGCGTCGACCGACGCCTGTTCCTCGTCGGACCAGGACGCGGACGCCCGCAGCAACATGCGCACCCGCCGGTACGTACAGAAATCCGCGATCACGTCCCCGCTGTCGGCCCCCGGCGGGCTCGTCATCATCCGGTAGAAGTCGGCGTAGAAGTACTGGATCAGTAACGTACGGAGGACGGCCTCCGGCGGGTGGTCCGCCCACATCGGGTTGAGGGTGGCCTCCAGGACGAAACCGTTGACCAGCCGTTTGATGCGGCGCGGGTTGCGGGCCGAGCGCTCGGCGAGCAGCTCGACCAGGGGCGCGTCCAGCAGGCGCTCGATACCGGCGGTGCGCGCGCACCACTCGATGTACTCCTGTACGCCCCGGCCGTCGGCCACCGGGATGCGGTAACTGGTCTGGAAGATCTTCTCCATGAAGGCGGCACCGGCCGGGGACAGGTCGCGCAGCAGGCCGCCCGGCCCCATCGCCGAGCGGTCGCAGCCGATGACGAACGCCAGCCCCGGCACGTCCAGATAGACCTTGACCGCCTCGCACACCGCGAGCACCGTCTCCTCGGAGCAGCGGTCCAGGTCGTCGATGAAGACGACGAGCATCCGGCGCGGCGAGTAGTCCGCGGTCTCGGCCCACTCCTGGGCCAGATCGCGGATGGCGTCGCGCATCTCGTTGCGGGCCTGGGAGTTGACGGACAGATTGCTCCACAGCTCGTTGACCAGCCCGGCGGCGCCCAGCGGACCGGCCACGAGGGCCGCCAGCGCGCGCAGGGCACGCAGCAGGGCCCGCTGTTCGGAGACCCGGTGCAGCGCCCGCCGCAGCAGCCTGCGGTCGAAGCGCATCAGGACCGACTTGATCAGCCCTTCCAGGGCGTCGGCGCCGGACGAGGTCCAGGCGTTGTACCAGACGGTGTGCACTTCGGGCGCGTTCGCCAGCTCGGCGCGCACCAGCTGCATCAGACTGCTCTTGCCCATGCCCCACCCGGCGTCGACGGCGAGGGTGAACGGGGTGGAGGCGCGGGAGGCGACCAGCAGCTCGGTGAGCTGCCGGGCGGCACGGCCCGCGCCCAGCAGGTCGGTGGCGGCCGAGTCCACCGGCTCGTCGTTGAGTAGTGCGAGCCGTTGTTCCGATGCCGCCATGCCGCCGCCCCCATGATCGCCCGACCACCGCCCCGGAGCGTACCGCCGGTGCGCCGGGCGCGGGAGCCGTTCGCGCACGCCCCCACCGGCATTCGGGGCGCCGCTCCGTCACGGCGGGTGAGCAACCCCACACCACCAGCTGTCCAGGGTGAACTAAAACACCAGGCAGGGCGTGTTACGCGCCCGTATGGTGGCTGGCATGCAGGTGATCCAGTCAACGAAGCTCGCCAACGTCTGCTACGAGATCCGGGGTCCGGTCCTTGAGGAGGCGATGCGGCTCGAAGCAGCGGGACACCGCATCCTCAAGCTCAACACCGGCAACCCGGCGGCGTTCGGATTCGAGTGCCCGCCGGAAATCCTGGAGGACATCCTCCGTACGGTCGGCACCGCCCACGGCTACGGCGACGCGAAGGGGCTGCTCTCGGCCCGGCGCGCGGTGATGCAGCACTACCAGACCAAGGGCATCGAGCTGTCGGTCGACGACGTCTACCTCGGCAACGGCGTCTCCGAGCTGATCCAGATGTCGATGCAGGCGCTGCTGGACGACGGCGACGAGGTGCTCGTACCGGCTCCGGACTACCCGCTGTGGACCGCCTCGGTCTCGCTGTCCGGCGGCACGGCGGTGCACTACCGCTGCGACGAGCAGGCGGACTGGATGCCGGACCTGGCCGACATCGAGCGCAAGGTCACCGACCGCACCAAGGCCATCGTCGTCATCAACCCGAACAACCCGACGGGCGCGGTGTACGACGACGAGCTGCTGCGCGGCATCGCCGAGATCGCCCGCCGGCACAACCTGATCGTCTGCGCCGACGAGATCTACGACAAGATCCTCTACGACGGCGTCACCCACACCCCGTTCGCCGCGCTCGCCCCCGACCTGCTGACCCTGACCTTCAACGGGCTCTCCAAGTCCTACCGGGTGGCGGGCTACCGCAGCGGCTGGATGGCGGTCTGCGGCCCGAAGGCGCACGCGGCCTCGTACATCGAGGGGCTGACGATCCTCGCCAACATGCGGCTGTGCGCCAACATGCCGGCGCAGCACGCCGTGGCCACCGCCCTCGGCGGGCACCAGTCGATCAACGACCTGGTGCTGCCGGGCGGACGTCTGCTGGAGCAGCGGGACACCGCGTACGACCTGCTCACCCAGATCCCGGGCATCACCTGCACCAGGCCCAAGGGGGCGCTGTACGCCTTCCCGCGGCTGGACCCGAAGGTCTACAAGATCAAGGACGACCGGCAGATGGTGCTGGACCTGCTGCGCGCCGAGAAGATCATGATCGTGCACGGTACGGGCTTCAACTGGCCGGAGCCGGACCACTTCCGCCTGGTCACGCTGCCGAACAAGGACGATCTGACGGACGCGGTGACCCGGATCGGCCGGTTCCTGGACGGCTACGGACAGTACTGAGCGCGGCCGGACGGCACACCACGCCCGAACTCCGGCTGTACGGATCACAACTTTAGACAGAGTCTAAGCTAGGATGGTCTCCTAGCCGTTGAGTGTTGCCAGGAGGCCGTCCGATGTACGAACCGATCCGCACCAAGTCGGTCCACTCCATGGCCGCCGACCAGGAGGTCCCGCACCGTTCCCGCACGGAGGAGCTGGACATCCGCCTCGCCGGCCACCTGACCGCGCTGCTCACCGTCACCGACGAGCTGCGCGCCGCCGTGCCCGGCCCCGCCCTGGACGACGCCGCCGAGCGCATCGCCGAGCAGGTGACGCGGCTGCGCGGCGGGGTCTACCCGCTGCGTGCCGCGCCCACCGGCGGTGGCGATCCGGCCCGCGCGCCCCGGCTGCACCGGCGCGCCCGGATGCTGGCCGGCAGCGCCCTGGCTGTCGCCACCTCGCGGGGCGACCGGGCCGCCGCCGCGCTGGCGGCGGAGCGCATGGAGGCGCATGAGGCCGACGCCGCCGTACAGGAGCTGGCCACGGCCTGAGAGGCCGCGCGGAAAGCAAGAGACGGCCGGGGTCACGTGTTCGTGCACGTGACCCCGGCCGCCGACCGTGGGGCCCGGTCCGCGCCGGGCCGTTCCCGTACTAGCCCAGTCGGCGTACGAGCGCGTGGTACTCGTCCCACAGCTCCTTCGGCGTGTGGTCACCGAAGGTGTTCAGGTGGTCGGGGATGAGCGCCGCCTCCTCGCGCCACACGTCCTTGTCGACGGTGAGCAGGAAGTCCAGCCCGGCGTCGTCCAGGCCGAGGCCGTCGGTGTCCAGCGCCTCCTTCGTCGGCAGGATGCCGATCGGCGTCTCGACGCCCTCCGCCTTGCCGTCCAGGCGCTCCACGATCCACTTGAGCACCCGGCTGTTCTCGCCGAAGCCCGGCCACACGAAGCGGCCCGACTCGTCCTTGCGGAACCAGTTGACGTAGTAGATCTTCGGCAGCTCGGCCTGGTCCTTGTCGGCGCCGACCTTGATCCAGTGGCCCATGTAGTCGCCCATGTTGTAGCCGCAGAACGGCAGCATGGCGAACGGGTCCCGGCGCAGCTCGCCGACCTTGCCCTCGGCCGCGGCGGTCTTCTCGCTCGCCACGTTCGCGCCGAGGAAGACACCGTGCTGCCAGGTCAGCGACTCGGTCACCAGCGGTACGGCGCTGGCGCGGCGGCCGCCGAAGAGGATCGCCGAGATCGGTACGCCCTTGGGGTCCTCCCACTCGGGCGCGATGATCGGGCACTGGCCGGCCGGCACGGTGAAGCGGGCGTTGGGGTGGGCCGCCGGGGTGCCGGACTCCGGCGTCCAGTCGTTGCCCTTCCAGTCGGTCAGGTGCGCGGGCAGCTCCTCGGTCATGCCCTCCCACCACACGTCGCCGTCGTCGGTCAGCGCGACGTTGGTGAAGACCGAGTTGCCCCACATGGTCTTCATGGCATTGGCGTTGGTGTGCTCACCGGTGCCGGGCGCGACGCCGAAGAAGCCGGCCTCGGGGTTGATCGCGTACAGCCGGCCGTCCTCGCCGAACCGCATCCAGGCGATGTCGTCGCCGATGGTCTCGACGGTCCAGCCGGAGATCGTGGGCTCCAGCATGGCGAGGTTGGTCTTGCCGCAGGCGCTCGGGAACGCCGCGGCGACGTACTTGGCCTCACCCTGCGGCGGGGTGAGCTTGAGGATGAGCATGTGCTCGGCGAGCCAGCCCTCGTCGCGCGCCATGACGGAGGCGATGCGCAGCGCGTAACACTTCTTGCCCAGCAGGGCGTTGCCGCCGTAGCCGGAGCCGAAGGACCAGATCTCGCGGTCCTCGGGGAAGTGCGAGATGTACTTCGTGGAGTTGCACGGCCACGGCACGTCGGCCTCGCCGTCGGCCAGCGGGGCGCCGAGGGTGTGCACGGCCTTGACGAAGAAGCCGTCCTCGCCCAGCTCGTCCAGGACGGCCTGGCCCATCCGGGTCATGGTGCGCATCGAGACGGCGACGTACGCCGAGTCGGTGATCTCCACGCCGAGCGCGGAGAGCGGCGAGCCGAGCGGGCCCATGCAGAACGGGACGACGTACATCGTCCGGCCGCGCATCGCGCCGCGGAAGATGCCCTGCTCGCCGGTGAAGATGTCGCGCATCTCCGCCGGGGCCTTCCAGTGGTTGGTCGGCCCGGCGTCCTCCTCCTTCTCGGAGCAGATGAACGTGCGGTCCTCGACCCGGGCGACGTCCGACGGGTCGGACGCGGCGTAGTAGGAGTTGGGGCGCTTGACCGGGTCCAGCTTCGTGAAGGTGCCCTTCGCGACGAGCTCCTCGCACAGGCGCTCGTACTCCGCCTCCGAGCCGTCGCACCACACGACGCGGTCCGGCTCGGTGACGGCTGCGATCTCGTCCACCCAGGAGATCAGTTCCCGGTGGTTGGTCGGTACGGGGGAGGGAGCCGCGTTGTCGCGCGCCACGATCGCTCCTTGATGAGGGTTTTGGACGGACCGCTGTCCGCGCACACGCCGGCAGAGCCCGCTTCTGAAGATGCCTGCCCCTTGGGGGCTGCGACCCGGATGCTTCGCGACCGCTCATCCGGTGCCGACCGCACTCATTTGATCATCCGATCCTCATGGGCATCTGTCCAGAGGAGGTTCTCGTGACCGTCACCACTTCCGGACCGATCTGTAACCTACGGTTGCGTAGGTAGCATGGCGGCCATGACTTCCGCGCCCGATGCCGCCGAAAGCCGCTCTTCCTCCGTGACCAGCGCGGCCGCCGACGCAGTGTCCGCGGTCGCCGCGGTGGCCGCGCCGCTCAAGCCCAAGCTCAGGGGCTGGCTGCACGCGGGAATGTTTCCCGCCGTCCTCGTCTCCGGTGTGGTGCTCACGGCGCTGGCCGACAGCACCCGAGGCCGGATCGCCTGCGCCGTCTACACCCTGTCCGCGTGCCTGCTCTTCGGGATCAGCGCCCTGTACCACCGCGGGAATTGGGGTCCGCGCACCGGAGCCCTGCTCCGGCGACTGGATCACGCCAATATCTTCCTGATCATCGCGGGCACCTACACCCCGCTGACCATGCTGCTGATTCCCGGCGGCCGGGGCCAGGCGCTCCTGTGGGCCGTCTGGGCGGCCGCCCTCGCCGGCATCGCCTTCCGCGTCTTCTGGGTGGGCGCGCCACGCTGGCTCTACACACCCTGCTACATCGCGATGGGCTGGGCGGCCGTCTTCTTCCTGCCCGACTTCCTGCGCAAGGGCGGCATCGCCGTCCTCGTCCTCGTCGTCGTCGGCGGCATCCTCTACAGCGCCGGCGGCATCATCTACGGCATCAAGCGCCCCAATCCCTCACCGCGGTGGTTCGGTTTCCACGAGGTCTTCCACTCCCTGACGCTGGCGGCGTTCGTGGTGCACTACGTCGGCATCTCACTGGTGGCCTATTCGCACGCCTGAGGCGCCCGGCGCGGCGCCCGCCCCGCCGGGAACACCCGCACCACCGCGCGCGCCGGCCTCCCCGCTCCGCCGGCGCGCGCTCCCCGTGCCCGTACGTGGCCGCGGCCTCGAAGCCGCGGCCACCTGCCATGTCAGGGCCGCCACTCCGGCCAGCACCAGCGCGACCACCACGGCCGTGCCACCGACGAGGAACCCTCCGACGCACAGCCCTGCCGCGAACACGGCGAACACATGAATCCCGGTACGCATACCCGCAACACCCCCTCCAAGCATCACTTACGGTGACCTTGCCCTCGCTGAAGCGTTACACACACCACTGACAGACAAGGGCATATCAAGAAACATCGCCGGTCCGACACCCTCCTGCGTGCGGAAGCGGGCCGCCCCGCCGGACAATGACGCGCATGGCCTCCGCACAGAAGACCGCCGACCGGCCCGGCCCTCCCAAGACCGGGCTGCGGGAACGCAAGAAGATCCAGACCCGGCGGGCCATCCGCCGGGCCGCCTACCGGCTCTTCGCGGAGCACGGGTACGAGGCGACCTCCGTCGACCGGATCGCCGCGGCCGCCGACGTCTCCCCCAGCACGGTCTTCCGCTACTTCCCCACCCGGGAGGACATCGTGCTCACCGACGAGTACAACCCGTTGCCGGAGGCGGAACTGCGGGCCAGGCCCGCCGACGAGCCGATGGCCGAGTCGATGCGGCACGTGGCCGTCGAGGCGCTGCGGCGGCTCCCCGCCGAGGAGCACGCCGAACTGGTCCAGCGCGCCCGGCTCATCCGCGAGGTGCCCGCGATCCGGGGCCGTACGGCGGAGAACACCGCACGGGACAGCGCCATGATCAGCGCCGTACTGGCGGAGCGCACCGGCCGCTCCGCCGACGACCTGGAAGTCCGGGTGATCTCCACGGCGATCCTGGCCGGGCTCCAGGAGGCGCTGCTGCACTGGGTGGCGGACGGCCAGCAGGACGATCTCGGCACCCTCATCGACCGGTCGATGAACGTGCTCGGCCGCGGCCTGACGTTGTGAACGCGCGCCCCGCCCACCCTTCGGCAGAAGCGCGGGGCCAGGCCTCCGCCCGCCTCCCGACGGAAACGCGTGCCCCGCTCTCCACCCGCCTCCCGACGGAAACGCGGGGCCAGGCCTCCGCCCGCCCCGCCTCACTCCCGTAAAGCTCTCCCGTACGGCGCCACCCGCCCCGGCTCCCTGGCCGGCTCCCCCAGCCGCCGGGCCAGCCGCCCGCGCAACCGCGTCAGCCGCTCGATCCGGGCGTCCAGGTCGGCCAGCCTGCGGCGGGCCACCTCCGTCGCCGTACGGCAGTGCTGCTCCGGTCCGAGACCGGCCGCGCCGCCCGCCGCACCGCCCGCCGCACCCTCCCCGTCACCGTCCCGGGCGCCGCCCTGAACGCCATCCGGCGCACCCCCTTGCGCGAAGAACAGCTCCGGAATGCCGTCGGGCGGCAGCGCGTCGAGGAGCGGCGCGAAGGAACGGATGTCGCCCACCGTCAGCCCCGCGTCGAGCAGTTCCCGCACCGTGCGCAGCTTGCGTACGTCCTCCGGCTCGTACACCCGGTGCCCCGACGGCGTACGCCGGGCGATCACCAGCCCGTGCTCCTCGTAGTAGCGCAGTGCCCTGGCCGTCATGCCCGCCGCGGCCGCGGCGTCCCCGATGCGCATCCGGTCCTCCCCCGCCGGGGCCCGGTCGGTGTGCCCCGCTGCGTACGTCGACTCACTCAGACCGTACGTCGTCGGCCGGGGCACACCCACGGACCCGCCCCACGGGAAGACCGCTCACCTCCCCCCTCTCTGCCCCCTCACAACTCCACGAGCACGGCCCCCAGATGCCGCCCCTCGACCAGCTCCCGCAGGGCGCGCGGCGCCTCCTGGATGCCCTGCAGCCGCGCGTGCGGGAAGGTGAGGGTGCCGTCCCGGAGGCCGCGCCCGAACACCTCGTTCCACTCGGGGATCAGTTCGAGGTGGTCGTAGAGCGCGATGCCGCGCAGGGTGATGCCGCGCGCCACCAGGGACAGCGTGTCGATCTCGGTGGTGTGCGTGCCGGAGTCGGAGAGCTGGTTGGAGAGCGCGCCGACGAGCGCGATACGGGCACCGCGGTTGGCGAGCGCGATGGCGGCCTGCAACTGCTCGCCGCCCACGTTGTCGAAGACCGCGTCGACACCCTCCGGAGCGGCCTTGCGCAGCTGCTCCTCGAACGGCCCGGCGCCGCGGATCACCGCCGCGTCGTACCCCAGCTCGCCGACCAGGTAGTCGGCCTTGCGCTGCGATCCCGTACTGCCGATGACCCGGCCGGCACCGCGCAGCCGGGCGATCTGGCCGGCCAGCGACCCGACCCCGCCGGCCGCGCCGGACACGAACACCGTGTCCCCCGGGCGCACCTCCGCGCCCCGCACGACGCCCATGTAGGCGGTCGGGCCCTGCGACAGGTAGGCGGCCGGGTCGGGCAGTTGGTCCCGGTCCCTGCGGTGCACCCCGTCGGCGTCCACCAGGGCGTACTCCCGCCAGCCGAAGTTGTGTTCCACCAGGTCGCCGGGGGTGAAGTCGGTGCCCGGCGCGTCCACCACCTCGCCGACGACCGACCCGTACAGCGCCTCGCCCGGCACGAAGGACGGCATCGGGACCGTGGTGGCCTCGTCCATGAGCGTCCGCATGACGGCGGCGACGGCCATGGTGGTGTTGCGTACGAGCACCTGCCCGGACTGCGGCTCGGGCACCGGCACCTCGACGACCTCGAACAGGTCGTCGGTGAGCGGGCCCTGCGGGCGGCCGGTGAGGCGGACTTCATGGTGGGTGGCGGGGCGGCCGCCACCGGTGCGGTGCGTGCGGTTCGTCATGCCGTCACGCTAGAAGTTGACGCCCGCGTGAAGTTCAAGCCCGCCCTGCGGCCCAGCACTTCGGACGGAGCGCGAGCCCGCGCCCCTCCTCCCTCCTCCCTCCTCCCTCCTCCCCTCCTCCCTTTCAGCCGCCGCTGAGCCTCTCCCCCAGCTCCTCGGGGTCGGTCGTCGGCCGCTCGCACGTGAAGTGGCGGCAGACGTACGCGGCGGCCCGGCCGTCGACCAGCGGCCGGTCCTTCAGCAGCGGAACCTCGTCCGACCCGGGCTCCCCGAGGGCGACCACCGCACCGGGCGCGGTGCCCAGCAGGGCGGCGCGGTGCAGCGCCCGGGTGGCCGGGTCGCCGTCCGGGCCGACCACCGCGACCTCGCGCGGCCCGTCCAGCACGGCCTCGGCGACGGCCAGCCCCCACCCGATGAAGCGCGGCGCCCGGCCGCTCAGCGCCTTGACGACGCCGAGGGCGCGCTCGGCGGCGTCCCGGTGCGGGGCGCTGCCGGTCAGCGCCGCGTACGACAGGAGCGCGCCGGCGGCCGCGGTCCACCCGGAGGGCGTGGCGTTGTCCGTGGGGTCCTGCGGGCGGCGGATCAACTGCTCGGCGTCGTCGGCGGTGTCGTACAGCGTGCCGTCCTCGGCGGTGAAGTGGACAAGCACCGTGTCCAGGAAAAGGCCCGCGAACTCCACCCACACGCCCTCCCCGGTGACCGAGGAGAGCGCGACGAAGCCCTCGGCGACATCCGCGTAGTCCTCCAGGACGCCGGTGTTGGCGCCCGCGACGCCGTCGCGTGAGGTGCGGTGCAGCCGCGCCTGCCAGTCCATGTGGACGCGGACGAGCAGGTCGGCGGCGTCCGTTGCGGCCTGCACCAGGTCAGGCCGGTCGAAGTAGGCGCCGGTCTCGGCGAGGGCCGCGATGGCCAGGCCGTTCCAGGCGGCGACGACCTTGTCGTCCCGGCCGGGGCGCGGCCGGGCCTCCCGGGCCGCGCGCAGCCGCTCCTTGATGCTCGCGATCCGCTCCGCGTCCACCAGGTCGTCGGTGTCGGGGAGTTGCAGGACGGAGGCGCCCTCCTCGAAGGTGCCCTCCTCCGTCACGCCGAAGTAGTGTGCAGCGACCTCGGCGTCCTTCTCCCCCAAGACGTCGCGCAGCTGCCCGGGCGTCCACACGTAGTACGCCCCCTCAACGTGCCGGCCACTGCCGTCGTCGGAGTCGGCGTCCAGCGCGGAGGCGAACCCTCCCTGCTCCGTACGGAGTTCCCGCACCATGAACTCGGCGGTCTCGACGGCGACCCGGCGGGCCAGGTCCGACCCTGTGGCGCGCCACAGGTGCGCGTACGTACGGCACAGCAGCGCGTTGTCGTACAGCATCTTCTCGAAGTGCGGCACCGTCCACGTCTCGTCCACCGCGTAGCGCGCGAAGCCGCCGCCGAGCTGGTCGTAGATCCCGCCGCGGGCCATCGCCTCCGAGGTCGCCTGCACCATCTGCAGGGCCGCCTCGGACCGCGTACGGGCGTGGTGGCGCAGCAGGAATTCCAGCGCCATGGACGGCGGGAACTTGGGCGCGCCACCGAATCCGCCGTGCACGGCGTCGAAGTCGCGGGTCAGCGTGAGCAGCGCGGTGGCCAGGTCCTCCGGGCCCGGCGGCGTCGGCTCCCCCTCGGCCAGCGACGCGGAGAGCGACCGTGCGGACAGGTCGGCGACGATCCTCCCGGCGACCTCGCCCACCTCGTCCCGGCGGTCCGTCCAGGCGCTCCGCACGCCCTGGAGGACCTGTGGGAAGGACGGCATCCCGTGGCGCGGCGCGGGCGGGAAATACGTACCGAAGTAGAACGGCTCGCCCTCGGGCGTCAGAAAGACGGTCATCGGCCAGCCGCCCTGCCCCGTGGCGGCCTGCACGGCCTCCATGTAGACGGCGTCCACGTCGGGCCGCTCCTCGCGGTCCACCTTGACCGCCACGAAGTGCTCGTTGATCACGGCGGCAACCGCCTCGTCCTCGAAGCTCTCGTGCGCCATCACATGGCACCAGTGACACGCGGAGTAGCCGACCGACAGCAGGACGGGCACATCGCGCCGCCGCGCTTCCTCGAAAGCCTCCGGCGTCCAGGGCCACCAGTCGACCGGATTGTCCGCGTGCTGAAGCAGATAAGGCGAGGTCACGCCAGCCAACCGGTTCATGCGGTCCAGCCTCTCACAGTGCCCGACCCGGCCGCCGAAGCGCGCACGGGCGCTGCCTCGCTTGGCTGAATTGCGCTCGTGGGCTGTCGTGGAGTGGGTGATGGCCTCCTCATCCGTCACAACTCGCCCGGGGCGAGGGCGTCAGGGCGACTCACCGGGCTCACCGGGGTCACCGGGCGGACGTCGACGAGTCCAGGGAGAACTGCCAGCCTCAGGGCTGCCGGTGAGCCAGGGCCGGGACGGAACGGAACGGAGCGGCGCGGAAGGACGATCGCGCTCTTGCGGTATCAGGTACCTCGACACCACAGGGCAGTGGGCTGAGCCCGGCAGCGCCGGAACTGTTGAGGCGCCTTGGAGGCGGTACACCGGGCGGGGCCCATCGACCTGACGCCCACCCGCCCCGACCACGTACTGCTGGTCGTCGAGGTCGTGTCACCCGGCTCGGAGACCACCGACCGGGTCGTGAAGGTGAACCAGTACGCCGAGGCCAGGATCCCCTTCTACTGGCGGGTAGAACAGGCCGCCACCGGCGTCCCCGTCATCTACACCTACGTCCTCGACCCCGCCACCAGGGCCTACCGGGACGGCGAGATGTTCACCGGCGTGATCAAGGCTGCCGCGCCCTTCTCCGTCGCCGTGGATCTGGGAACCGTCTGACGGAGCTGGAAGAGCAACGCTGAAGCCGTCCATCACCAGCTCGCGATGGACGGGATCGTCGCATCCCACCCGGCCGAACACAGCGCGCTCACCGAGCGGGAGATCGAAGCGGCACACCAGGAGCTGTTCGACGACGAGGGTGCGCGAGGCACGGCCAGGACGCCGTGCGGGGCCCGCTTCGCGGCGATGCGCGGTCCTCGACGGGCGTGTCGCGGACTCAGGTGATCGCCGCTATGTCCCCGTCAACGAAGTAGATGGCCTGGTGCAGCCGACCGCCGAGCGCGACGGCGAAGCGGGCGAGGACGTCCTGGCCGGAGATGTACCCTCGCTCGGTCTGCGGCACCCGCCCCTTGATGACGCCCATGCGGTCGGCCACGTCGTGCCGGGTCAGCCCACGCAGCCCGACAGCCCCTCGGTGGATAGCCCACGGCCCGCGCGGGGAGTTATCCACAGGCCTGCCGGATTTCGCGCGGAAGCGGAAGACTGTGGGTACGGGAACCGATCACCGACGGCCGGGGGCGGGGCGCTGCCCCGGCCGTCGGGGAGCGGTGGGAGGCCGGAGGAAGCCGGGAGCACCGGGATCTGCCGGGACGCTGGGAACTGCAGGAGGGGGAAGGCATGGCGGGCTCACTGGCTGTGCTGCGCGATCGTCATCGGGCGGAAGCGGACGGGCTGTTGTCGCGGGCCGTCGAGGAGGAGGTCCGGCGCTCGGGCGGGACGCTCGACCGGGGTGTCCTGCTGGCACGGGCGCGCGCGGTGCTGGACGATCTGGCCGGTGCGGCGTCCGAGGAGTACGGCGCGTACGTGCACGCGCTGGACGAGTCCGCGGCCGGGCAGCGCCCGCTGTCCGAGCGGCTGTCGCGCAAGGAGCTCAGCACCCCCGCGGTGGCCACGGCGGTCGCGGCGGTCGCCGCCTTCGGCACGGACCTCGCGTTCGGGACGGGTCCCGGCACGGCTCTCGGCGTCGGTGTCTCGGTGGCGGCCGCGGGCGCCGCGGCGACGGTCGTGAAGCTGACGGCGGGGCACTGGCCGGCGGCCCACCGGCAGGCGGGGATGCGCGGCCAGCCGGGCGGGCCCGAGCAGCTGCGGCTGCAGTGGCTGACCGCGCTGGAGGTGCGCGGCATCCGGCCGTTCCTGGACCAGCAGCGGATGCTGACGGCGGCGACGCGCGGCAGTTCCTCCGGCGCGCCCGCCGCCTCCCGCGGCAGCCGGGTGCCGCAGCTGCGCGGCGCGGACCGCAGCGCGGCGGCCCGCCAGCGGTCCGTGCTGGAGCAGTCGTTCGCGCACTTGCCGCAGCCGGAGCAGCTGTTCGCGGGGCGGCGGGCGCATCTGGCGCAGATCGCGCAGTGGGTGCACGCGGCCCGGGCGAGCACGGAGACCAGGCCGACGGTCGTGGTGCTGCACGGTGAGCCCGGCTCGGGGCGTACGGCGCTGGCGGTGCGGGCCGCGCACCAACTGCGGGACCAGTTCCGCGGCGCGTGCGTGGTGGACCTGCGCGGGGACACCCCGGGCGAGACGCCGCTGCCGACGCGCGACGCGCTGCTGCATCTGCTCAACCGGCTCGGCGCGCCGCGCGAGCAGCTGCTCTTCCGGGAGCGGCCCTCCCAGGAGCAGCACGTCAAACGGCTCACGGAGCTGTATCACAAGCACCTGACGGGCCTGCCCGTCACGGTCCTGCTGGACGACGCCTCGGACCCGGAACAAGTGCGCCTGCTGGTGCCGGACCGCTCCGACAGCCTGGTGCTGGTGACGACCCGCGAGCCGATGGACCTGCCCGGCGATCTCCCGGCGTGGGTGCACCAGCTCCCGGTGGGCGCGCTGGACTCGGCGGGCACCGAGGAGCTGCTGCGGGCCGCGGCCGACGAGTCCGAGGGTGAGACCGGACCGTACGACCACCAGTCCGTCGAGCAGATCGCGCAACTGTGCGCGGGGCTGCCGCTGGCGCTGCGGGTGGCCGGCTCGTCGCTGGGCCCCAGGTCGCCCGCCACGCTGGCGGCGGACCTGGCGGAGAGCGCCGCGCGGAGTCCGGCCGCCGGGCCCGGGGCGTCCCCGGCCGAGGCGGCGCTGTGGCTGCGCTACGGCGACCAGTCGGAGACGGCCCGCCGACTGCTGCGCCGGCTGGCGCTGGTGGGGCGGGCCAGTCTGGGGGCGGCCGCCGCGGCGGCGCTGCTGGGCGTGGACACGCCGGAGGCCGAGCGGCAGCTGTCGGCGCTGGCCGCCGCGGGCCTGATCGAGCACGTCCGCAGCGACCGCTACCGCCTGCACGCCCTCGTCCACCACTTCGCGCACGCCCGCCTGGTGGACGAGGAGGACCCCGCCGGGCGCAGTACGGCCCAGGAGCGGCTGATCCGCAGCTACGCGGAGCTGGCGGACTCGGTGATCCGCCTGGTGGACGGCCGTACGTCCACCCGCGCCGACCGTTTCGGCTCGCACGGCTTCACCTCGCTGGACGCCGCCCTCCAGTGGTTGGACGACGAGACCAGCTTCATCACCGCCGCGCTGCGCCACGCCGACCAGGACGTGGACCAGGCGACCGTCTCGCACCTGCTGGGTGCCCTGGCCGACTACTGTCTGCTGCGCGGTGACCTGTACCGCCTCGGCGAGCTGAGCGAGCTGACCAAGGCCGCCGACCGGGGGCTGCTCGTACGGTCCGTGCAGTGGCGCACCGGCGTCGCGGCCCGGCAGCTCGGTGAGCTGGACAAGGCCCGTACGACCCTGACCTCGGTGGTCGACCTGTATTTCGAGGCGCAGCACCCGGTCGGTGCCGCGCGTGCCCTGCGTGACCTGGGAATCACGCTCCAGCAGCAGGGCAATCTGACGGAGGCCGCTGCCAAGCTGCGCGAGGCCCTGGAGATGCAGTCCGGTCCGGAGGTGCGCGGTGACCGGGCGTGGACGCTGCACGCGCTGGCGGCCGTGGAGCGGGACCGCGCGCAGGTGGCGGAGGCGCTGGCGCTGCTGCGCGAGTCCCTGGAGCTGCACCGGGAGAGCGAGAGCCTGCACGGCCAGGCGTGGGCGCACTTCCAGCTCGGCCAGGTGTACCTGCGGATGGGCGAGGTCCCGGAGGCGGAGCGCGAGTTCCACGCGGCGATGGATCTGTACGGCCGTACGCACGACGACCGCGGCGAGGCGTGGGCGATGACCCAGCTGGCGCGGGCCCGGCTGGTGGACGGCGACCCGGACCCGGCGGTGGACCGGCTGCGCCAGGCCCTGTCCCTGCACCGCCGCTACGAGGACGCCCGCGGCGAGGCGTGGACGCTGTACTACCTGGGCCAGTCGCTGGAGGAGCAGGGCGACCTGGACGCGGCACTGCGGCATCTGGAGCGGTCCCGGACGATGTTCAGCCGGATGCAGGACGGCTACGGCCTCGCCTGCGCCCGGCACCACTCGGGGCGCGTCACCCGGGACCTGCGGGCCGCGCAGACCGGTTCGCTGCGCAACAGCGGCTTCGCCCGGCAGCTCCTCCAGGACGCCCGCAAGGACTTCCAGCGGATCGGCGTCCCGCACGGGGAGGCGTGGTCCTGCCTGGAGCTGGTGATCATCGACGCGGGCAACGGGCGGGCGGCACAGGCGCTGGAGCTGGCCGACGAGGCGGCGCGGACGTTCGCCGGTTACGGGGACCGGCGCGGCGAGGACTGGGCCCGTTTCCTGCGCTGCACGCTGCTGCCGTTCGCCTCACCGGGCGGCTCGGTGGTCGGCGCGGCGGTCGCCCAGGAGGAGCTGGCCCGGCTGGCGCAGGAAGGACATCCGAGCCGGGACTCGAAGCTGGAGGACTGCGCGGAGACGTTCGCGCTGCTGCTGGAGCGCGGCGTCGAGCCGGAAACGGGGTGGGAGGCATGGCGGCTCGGCATGGTTCCGAACCGCCACGCGCGCGAGGTCATGGGGGTGGCCGTCTCCTCGTCGGAGTGACCGGATGACCGGGCCCCGGCGACCGGGTCCGGGTGACCGGGTCCGGGTGACCGGGTCCGGGTGACCGGGTCCGGGTGGCCGGAGGTGTTCCCGGCGCGGCGACGAGATCAAGGCGTTCCGTCTCCCGACGGACCCCACGCGCCGTGACGCCGGACGGGCCGACGGGACGATGTCCCACCCCGCCCGGCGTCCGGGGACGTGCTCAGCCCGCCTCGGGCCGTGCCTTCCCCGAGGGCTGCCCCTTCGCCTGGCTCTTCTTCGCCTGGCTGTTCGCCTGACCCTTCGCGGCGCCCTTGGCCGGGGCCGCCGCGCCGGAGGCGGCGGGCGCCTCCGGGGTCTCCTCGAAGTCGACCTTCTTCATCCGCTTGTTCATGGACTTCATCAGCAGCCATACGGCGCCGCCGATGACCGCGAACACGATGAAGCCGAGGACGCCCGGGGTCACCTTGTCCTTGTCGAAGCTGTCGGCAAGGGTGACGAAGTGCGTCACGGCGAGGGTGCTAGTCGCGCTCATCATGGAGTCAATTGTTGCGGATGCCCGCGAAGAGGTCGTCCTCGGGGAGGGACGTGTCGACGAGCGACTTGGCGAGTTCGTACTCCTCCGTGGGCCAGACCTCCTTCTGGATGTCCATCGGCACCCGGAACCAGCCGCCGTCGGGGTCGATCTGCGTCGCGTGCGCGATCAGCGCCTTGTCGCGGATCTCGAAGAACTCGGCACACGGCACGTACGTGGTCAGCGTGCGCTCGCGGCGCTCGAACTCCTTCCAGCGCTCCAGCCACTCCCCGTACGGCGACTCCATGCCGCGCTCCAGCAGCGCCTCGTGCAGCGCGACGGTGCGCGGCCGGTTGAAGCCCTGGTTGTAGTAGAGCTTCTGCGGCTGCCAGGGCTCGCCGGCCTCCGGGTACTTCTCCGGGTCGCCGGCCGCCTCGAACGCCACCATCGTGATCTTGTGGGTCATGATGTGGTCGGGGTGCGGGTAGCCGCCGTTCTCGTCGTAGGTCGTGATGACCTGCGGCTTGAACTCACGGATCAGCTTCACCAGCGGCTCGGCCGCCGCCTCCACGTCCTGGAGGGCGAAGCAGCCGTCGGGCAGCGGCGGCAGCGGGTCGCCCTCGGGCAGCCCGGAGTCGACGAATCCCAGCCACTCCTGCTTGACGCCCAGGATCTCCCGGGCCTCGTCCATCTCCTTCTTGCGCACCTCGTGGATGTGCTCCTCGATGTACGGGTCACCCTGGAGCTTCGGGTTGAGGATGGAGCCGCGCTCCCCGCCCGTGCAGGTGGCGACCAGCACGTCCACCCCCTCGGACACGTACTTGGCCATGGTGGCCGCGCCCTTGCTCGACTCGTCGTCGGGATGGGCGTGGACTGCCATCAGTCGCAGCTGCTCAGTCAAGACTCGATCCTCAGTGAAAGGCCGGAGAAGATGTTTCCTATAGTGACCGAAGCGCGGGGCGATTAATTCCGGAGCCCCCGGCAGGAGGAGCGATCATGGGCGCGGTGCGTGAAGGGCTGCCCGACGGACGCTACGGACGCTCCGCCGACCAGCGTGCCGACCGCAAGCTGAAGATCGTCGGTGCCGTGCTGGGCGTGGCGCTGCTCGGTGTGGTCGGCTGGTCCGGTTTCTCCTACATCTCCGGGCAGGAACTCAGCGGCCGGGTGATCACCTGGGACCGGGTTTCGGACAGTGCCGTCAAGGTGCATCTGGAAGTCGTCAAGGGCAAGGACGACACCGGTACGTGCACGCTGCGCTCGCAGGCCGACAGCGGCGCCGAGGTGGGGCGCAAGGACGTCACCGTCGATGCTCCGAAGGAGCAGGTGGACGTCGAGGTCACGATCCGTACGACGGCGCGGGCGACCAACGCCGTCCTGGTCGGCTGCACGTCCTCCGGCGGCTGATCGGAAGCCGGCGGCCCGGCGCACCCCGGCGGCTGACCCGAAGCCGTAGGCACGGCGCACCCCGGCGGCCGCCCCGAAGCCGTCGGCCCGCCGCCCGGCTCCGGTGCCCGGCCCGGCCCCTCCGGCAAGCCGGCCCACGCCCCGGCAGCCGTATCCGCGCCCCCCGGCGGCCGGTCCGCGCCCCGCACCGCCCGGTGTGTCGCCGGGCCCGGTCGGAGCCGGCGCGCTGACCGGGCACGATCCGGCCGGATGACGTTCCCGGCGAAATTCCCCTTCCCCGTTTTGTGCCGGAATTGTTAGGCTCGTGGTTTCGCCCACCCGTGGAGGCGCAGCCTCCCTGGTAGGGCGTTTGATTTATCCCCAGCACCGACGAGGAGCACCTGTGACCCAGACCAGCGACAACGTCACCTGGCTGACCCAGGAGGCGTATGACCAGCTCAAGGCCGAGCTGGAGTACCTGTCTGGTCCCGCACGCGCCGAGATCACCGAGAAGATCGCGGCGGCCCGCGAGGAAGGTGACCTGAAGGAGAACGCCGGGTACCACGCGGCCAAGGAAGAGCAGGGCAAGCAGGACCTTCGGATGCGCCAGCTCAAGCAGCTGCTGGAGACGGCGAAGGTCGGCGAGGCGCCCGCCGCCACTGGTGTCGTGGCCCCCGGCACGGTCGTCACCATCGCGTTCGACGGAGACCCGGACGACACCCTGACGTTCCTGCTGGCCTCGCGGGAGTACGCGAGCTCGGAGATCGAGACCTACTCCCCGCAGTCCCCGCTGGGCTCCGGAGTGAACGGCAAGAAGATCGGCGAGACCGCCGAGTACGAGCTCCCCAACGGCAAGACGGCCTCGGTGAAGATCCTCGAAGCCAAGCCGTACACGGCCTGAGCGCCGGGCGGCACCCGCCCGTAGCCCGACGACGACCGGCCCGGAGCCCCAGCGGCTCCGGGCCGGTCGCGTCCGTAGTGCGCCCCCGGTCGCGTCCGTGATGCGCCCCTGGTCGCGTCCGTGGTGCG
This sequence comes from Streptomyces paromomycinus, assembly GCF_003865155.1. NCBI lineage: Bacteria > Bacillati > Actinomycetota > Actinomycetes > Kitasatosporales > Streptomycetaceae > Streptomyces > Streptomyces paromomycinus. The sequence goes on from NZ_BHZD01000001.1 coordinate 3,748,924, forward strand.
CCCCTGGTCGCGTCCGTGGTGCGCCCCCAGCCCCGGCCTCCGGTCAGCCGGCCGCCTTGCGGTACTTGCGGACCGCGAGCGTCCGGAAGAAGACGAGGATCAGCACCGACCACAGCACCGAGGCGATGATCGGGTGCTGCATGGGCCAGGCGTCCGGGGTCTTGAAGCCGGGCGGCAGATTGCCGAACAGCTCGCGGGCGGCCTGGACGGTGGTGCTGAACGGGTTCCACTCCGCGATGTGCCGGAAGACCGTCGGCAGCTTGTTGGAGTCCACGAAGGCGTTGGAGATGAACGTCAGCGGGAACAGCCAGATCAGCCCGCCCGAGGTGGCGGCCTCCGGCGTCCGTACGGTCAGGCCGATCAGCGCGCCGATCCAGGAGAACGCGTAGCCGAGCAGGAGCAGCAGGGCGAAGCCGGCCACGACCTTGCCGATGTTCTCGTGCGTGCGCCAGCCGATGAGGAGCGCGACGAGGGCGAGCACGATCAGGGTGAGCGTCGTCTGTACGAGGTCGGCGAGGGTACGGCCGGTGAGGACGGCGCCGCGCGCCATGGGCAGCGAGCGGAACCGGTCGATCAGCCCCTTGTGCATGTCGTCGGCGATGCCCGCGCCCGCACCGGCGGTGGCGAAGGTGACGGTCTGCGCGAAGATGCCCGCCATCAGGAACTCGCGGTAGGTCTGCTGCGAGAGCGAGCCGCCGACCTGGATCGAGCCGCCGAACACGTACGTGAAGAGGACCACGAACATGATCGGCTGGATGAGGCCGAACAGCACCACCTCGGGAATCCGCTTCATGCGGATCAGGTTCCGCCGGGCGAGGACCAGGGAGTCGGTCATGGTGCTCATCGTCGCTGCCCCTTTCCGGCGGCGGACCGCCGGCCCGCGGGCGCGTCACCGGCCGCGGTGGCCCCGCCGTCGCCGTCCCCGGGCTTGCCGTTTCCGTCCTCGCCGCCCTCGGCTGTGTCGCCGCCGTCCCTGTCCTTGCCGTCCCTGTCCTTGCCGTCCCTGTCCTTGCCGTCGCCGTCGCCGTCCCCGCCGTTGCCCTCCGCCGTCTCCGCGGCGTGGCCGGTCAGCGAGATGAACACGTCGTCCAGGGTCGGCCGGCGCAGTCCGATGTCGTCGATCTCGACACCGCGGACGTCGAGTTCGCGGATGACCTCGGCGAGCAGCTTGGCGCCGCCCGTCACCGGCACCGTGATCTTGCGCGTGTGCTGCTCGATCTTGCTCGCGCCCTTGCCGAAGCCGCGCAGCACCTCGTCGGCCGTGCCGATGTGCTCGGCGGCGTGCACGACGACCTCCACCCGCTCGCCGCCCGTACGCGCCTTGAGTTCGTCGGAGGTGCCGCGGGCGATGACCCGGCCGTGGTCGACCACGCAGATGTCGTGCGCGAGGTGGTCGGCCTCTTCCAGGTACTGGGTGGTGAGGAGCAACGTCGTGCCGCCGGCGACCAGTTCCTGGATGACCTCCCACAACTGCTGGCGGTTGCGGGGGTCGAGGCCGGTGGTGGGCTCGTCCATGAACATCACGGGCGGGCTGACGACCAGCGCGGCCGCCAGGTCGAGCCGGCGCCGCATGCCGCCGGAGTAGGTCTTGGCCGGACGGTCGCCGGCGTCGGTGAGGTGGAAGCGCTCCAGGAGCTCGGTGGCCCTGGCCTTCGCCGCGCGCCCGCCCATCTGGTAGAGCCGGCCGACCATGGTCAGGTTCTCACGGCCTGTCAGATATTCGTCGACGGCGGCGAACTGGCCGGACAGGCCGATGGAACGGCGTACCGCGTCGGGGTGCTTGAGGACGTCGATACCGGCGACGACCGCGGTGCCGCGGTCCGGCTGGAGCAGGGTGGTCAGGACCCGTACGGCGGTGGTCTTGCCCGCACCGTTCGGGCCGAGCAGTCCGAGGACGGTTCCTTCGGGGACGTCGAGGTCGACGCCGTCCAGAGCCCTCACCTTGCCGAAGGTCTTTACCAGACCCTCGGCGTAAATGGCGCCTGGCATGTGGGTACTCCCAAGGTATGGGTTAACTCCAGGAAGAATTTCATTTTTGCCGGATATTCGCCGCTCTACGGGCATATACCCGACACCGAGGGGGCCCCGAAACATGCCTCAGCTCCCCCGTGGACCCGGACCTTACCGTACACGCGATACATCGCGACATACGTCGACCGACGTGCGCCGTGGCGCACGCCAGTTGACCGCCACACCGCCACATCAGCCCATGACGGTGTAACCCGCCGCCCGCAGGGCCGAACCGACCTCCGTGCAGTGCTCCGGACCCTTGGTCTCCAGATGCAGTTCCACCTCCGCTTCCGTGAGCCCGAGCCGCGGATCGGTCCGCACGTGGCTCACGTCCAGGACGTTCGCGTCGACCTCCGACAGCACCGCGAGCAGCGTCGCCAGCGCCCCCGGCCGGTCCGTCAGCCGCAGGCGCAGCGACAGGTAACGCCCGGCGGCGGCCATGCCGTGCCGCAGGATGCGCTGCATCAGCAGCGGATCGACATTGCCCCCGGACAGCACCGCGACCACCGGGCCCTCGAAGGACTCGGGCCGCGACAGCAGCGCCGCCACCGGACTCGCCCCCGCCGGCTCCACGACCAGCTTGGCCCGCTCCAGGCAGAGCAGCAGAGCGCTGGAGAGCTCGTCCTCGGACACGGTACGGACTTCATCGACGAGATCACCGACAATTCGGAACGGCACGTCGCCCGGGCGCCCGACCTTGATGCCGTCCGCCATCGTCACCGGCGCCTCGATCGAGACCGGCCGCCCGGCCGCCAGCGAGGGCGGATAGGCGGCCGCGCCCGCCGCCTGCACCCCGACGACCCGCACGTCCGGCCGCAGCGCCTTGACCGCCAGGGCGATGCCCGCGACGAGCCCGCCGCCGCCGATGCCCACGACGATCGTGCGCACCTCCGGGCACTGTTCGAGGATCTCCAGGCCGACCGTGCCCTGGCCCGCGATGATGTCCCGGTGGTCGAAGGGGTGGATGAAGACCGCGCCCGTCGCGTCGGCGTACTCCTGGGCGGCGGCCAGCGTCTCGTCCACGACCTGCCCGTGCAGCCGCACCTCGGCGCCGTACTCACGGGTCGCGGCGACCTTCGGCAGCGGCGCGCCGACCGGCATGAACACCGTCGAGCGCACCCCGAGCAGCGAGGCCGCCAGCGCCACGCCCTGCGCGTGATTGCCGGCACTGGCGGCGACCACGCCGGCCGCCCGCTCCTCCGGGGAGAGCGCCGCGATCCGCACGTACGCGCCACGTATCTTGAAGGAGCCGGTGCGTTGCAGGTTCTCGCACTTCAGATGCACCGGCGCCCCCACCAAACCGGACAGGTGCCGGCTCCCCTCCAAGGCGGTGGACCGCGAGACGCCGGACAGGATCTTCTGCGCCTCCCGTACGTCCTCGACGGTGAGCGCGGCGGAGGCGGCGGCCGCCGGGCCCGCGCCCGGCCCGGAAACGGAGGCGGAACCGGAATTCGACGCCGGTTCGGCACCGGTGCCGGACGCCTCCGCACGCGCCGGGACCGATGCCGGACCGGGTCGCTGACCGGCGGCAGAAGCGGAAGCGGAATCCAAAGAGGAACCGGGGGCAGAAGTGTGCTCGTGCGGCGTGTGATCGGCCATGAAGCCCAGTCTTACAGTTCGGTCCGCGGCCGGGTCCCGGAGCCGCCGGACCGGTGCAGCACAGGCACGTCTTTGGACAGCGCCGGTACGGTCGGCGTCGGGGCCGCGTACTCTGTCCCCCAATCCGTACGCATCCCATGAAGCGAGCTCCCGGCCATGCCCACCTCTTCGGACATGACGACCCACACCGACCCCGCTCTTCTCGACGCGCTGCAACACCAAGTCGCCGTTTTCGCCCGCCGCGCCGAACAGAGCCGGCTCGGCGGCGTCGGCCAGGCACGCAATTCCATGGACCGTGCCGCCTACCTGCTCCTCAACCGCCTGGACAAAGAGGGCCCGATGGGTGTCAAGGCGCTGGCCGCCGGCATGGGCATCGACTCCTCGACCGTCACCCGGCAGGTCGCCCCGCTGGTCGACTCCGGCCTGGTCAACCGCGCCTCGCACCCCGAGGACGGCCGTGCGGTCGTGCTCCAGCTCTCCGAGCGCGGCCGCTCCCGGCTGGAAGAGGTACGGGCCTCCCGCCGTGCCCTGATGGCGCTGGTCACGGAGGAGTGGACGGAGGAGGAGCGGGACTCCTTCTGCAGCCTGCTGACGCGCTTCAACGCCTCCCTGTCCACGGTCACCGCGACGCTGCCGCCGGTGTCGTCGAGCTCCTGAGCGGCCGGGGCCTGGTCCGTCGGCTCCTCGGGGCGGCCGGAACCTGGTCCATCGGCTCCTCGGCGATCGGATCCCGGTCCGCCGCTGCCTCGGCAGTCGGAACCTGGTCCGTCACTTCTTCGGCGGCCGGGACCTGGTCCGTCACTTGCTCGGCGGCCGGGACCTGGTCCGTCACTTCCTCGGCGGCCGGTGGTCCGGTCGCCGCGCAGCAAGGGCGTAGCGGCGTCCGGCCCTGCCCGCCCCGGTTTTTCCCTGCCGCCTCTTGACCGCGTGCCGGGCCTGCCGTGCCATGGAGCTGTGCGAGAGCGGCGGGCAGCCCAGGAACGCCGTCGTGCCCGGGAGTTCGAGGCGTTCGTCGCGGGCGCGGCCGGCCGTCTGCTGCGCGCCGCCACGCTGCTGACCGCCGAGCCGGAGGACCGGCCCGCGCCCGCCGCCGAGCGGCTGCTCACCCTCGCGCTGGCCCGTACGTACGCCGCCTGGGACCGGCTGCGCGGCGAGGACCCGTACGACCGCACGCGCCAGGAGATGGCCGCCCGCTTCGCGCACTCCGCCTGGCGGGAACGGCTTCCCCGCGCCCTGGGACGCTGCAGGCGGCCACCGCCCGGCGGCCTTCTGGGGCGGCTGTCCCCGCAGGAGCGGCTGGTGCTCGTGCTGCGCCTCTACGAGGGCGTCGCCGAGGAGCAGACCGCCGCGCAGTTGGGCCTGCCCGCCGAACGCGTCCACACGCTGTGCCTGCGGGCGGTGGGACACATGCGCAGCAATCCTCCTGCCGGGCACGCGGAGCCGCCGGTACGGGTCGGCGCACCGGCACCGGAACCCGTCGGCGTGCCGGACGCACCTGAGACCCTTGAGGCATCACCCGCACCACCCGCACCACCCGCATCACCCGCGCCTTCCGCCCCGGACCCACTGCTACCGGCCCCGCACCCGGAAGCCGCCGCGCCATGAGCCTTCCGGACCGCCAGGAGGCCCCATGAGCCTTCCGGACCGCAGAGAGGCGCCATGAGCCTTCCGGACCGCAAGGAGGCCGAGGTGCGGCGGATGCTGGACGGGCCGCACCCGCCGGTCCCGCCCGACCTGGCGCTGCGCGCCGCCGCGAGCGGCCGGCGGCTGCTGGCCCACCGGCGGCTGGCGCGCCGGCTGCTGTGGCTGCTGGCCGTGGCGGCGCTGGCGGCGCTCCTGGCCTGGGCGGCCGTCGACCAGCCGTGGCTGCCGCCGCCGGCGCACACCACCCCTCCGCTGGAAGGGTGGTGAACGGGGGCCGGGGCCCCAGGCGCCGCTGTCCCAGCGCCTGAAGTACCCCTTGGCCCAGCGCCTGAGCGCCTCCGCCCCCGTGCCTGAACGCTTCCCGGCCCAGCGCCTGAGCGCCTCCCGACCCCGTGCCTGAGCGCTTCCCGGCCCAGCGTCCGGGCGTTTTCCGGTCCGACGTCCGGGCGCTTCCCGGCCCGGCGTCCGGGCGCTTCCTAGCCCAGCGCCTGGGTGAGGTCCGCGACCAGGTCGTCGATCGACTCGATGCCGACCGAGAGCCGTACGAGGTCGTTCGGGACCTCCAGCAGCGAGCCCGCCGTCGACGCGTGCGTCATCCGGCCCGGGTGCTCGATCAGCGACTCCACGCCGCCCAGCGACTCGCCCAGGGTGAACAGCTCGGCGCGGTTGCAGACCTCCACCGCGGCCTCCTCGCCGCCCGCCACACGGAACGACACCATGCCGCCGAAGGAACGCATCTGCTTGGCGGCGACCTCGTGGCCGGGGTGCGCCTCCAGGCCCGGGTAGTAGACCTGCGTCACCTTGTCGTGCGAGGCGAGCAGCTCGGCGATCCGGCCGGCGTTGGCGCTGTGCCGGTCCATCCGTACGGCCAGCGTCTTCAGACCGCGCATGACCAGCCACGAGTCGAACGGCCCGGCGACCGCGCCCATCGCGTTCTGGTGGTAGGCCAGCTCGTCGCCCAGCTCGGCGTCGTCGACGACGAGCGCGCCGCCGACCACGTCCGAGTGACCGCCCATGTACTTGGTCGTGGAGTAGACCACCACGTCCGCGCCGAGGGCCAGCGGCTGCTGGAGGTAAGGGCTGGCGAAGGTGTTGTCCACGACCAGGCGGACCCCGGCGTCGCGCGCCACGGCCGCCAGCGCGGCGATGTCGGTGACGCCGAGAAGCGGGTTGCTGGGCGTCTCCACCCAGATCGCCTTGGTACGGGGGCGCAGCGCGTCCCGTACGGCCTGCGGGTCGGAGGTGTCGGCAACCGACCACTCCACACCCCACCGCTCGACGACCTTCGAAATGAGGCGGAACGTGCCGCCGTACGCGTCATTGGGGATGACCACGTGGTCGCCGGGGACCAGGAGGGTGCGCAGCAGGCAGTCCTCGGCCGCGAGGCCGGAGGCGAAGGCCAGGCCGCGGCGGCCGCCGTCGAGGGCGGCCAGGTTCTGCTCCAGGGCGGTACGGGTCGGGTTCGCGCTGCGGCTGTACTCGTAGCCGCCGCGCAGCCCGCCCACGCCGTCCTGCTTGTAGGTGGACACCTGATAGATGGGCGGTACCACCGCGCCGGTCGCCTCGTCGGGCTCCTGACCTGCGTGAATGGCAAGGGTCTCGAAATTCTGGGGGCGCTGCTCGCGCTGATCGCTCATGTCTGCCGAGGGTAGTCGTCCACACCCGCGAACTTTTCGGAACTTTCTGCTTCGCTGGAGAGTGGATACATACAAGACACATTCACGCTCCACATCGCCCCACCCCGCTCCACCCCGCTCCACCCCGCTCCGCCCCCCGGCGCCCGCCGCCCCGCCCACCCGCATCCCACGACCGGAATCCGAGACTGACCCCATGGACGTTCTGCTGGTTCTCTTCGCCGCTGCCGCGCTCGGCGGTCTCGTCCTGCTGCCCTGGCTGCGGCGCCGGCAGGCCGCTCAGCAGGCCCAGCAGGGCCTGGCGGTGGCCGCCGACCCCATGGCGGGCTACGGATTCGTCCCGGCCCAGGAGCTCGACGTACGGCTGCCCGGGCCCGACCAGGAGCTGGAGGACGCCCTCGACGAGATCCGGCGCAGCCACGACTGGCGCCCGGCCGCACAACTGCTGAGCGCCACCGGCGAGGACTGGGAGCGCCGCTGGCAGCGGGTGCAGACGCTCGCCGGGGCCGCGGCGTTCGAGCTGGCGGAGCGGCCCGGACAGGGCGGCATCTGGCTGCGTACGTGGCGCTCCGAGGCTCCCAAGGACCCGGGCGGCGCCCAGACCCACGCCCAGTTCCTCGTCATCCAGGCGCTGCGCGACCCCGGCTCGCAGGACTTCCGCATGATCCTGGAGGAGGCCCGGACGGTCTGCCACGAGGCGGCCCTGCTGGCCCCCGGCAGCCCCGTCCCGTACATCACCGAGCTGGCCGTCGCCCGCGGCCTCGGCGACCGCCGCGCGGACTACGACGCCCTGTGGTCGAAGGTCGCCCAGCGTGCCCCGCACCACATGGGCGCGCATCTCGCCGCCCTGCCGTACTGGTCGCAGAAGTGGCACGGCTCCAAGGAGGAGGCCGCCGCCTTCACCGAGAGCGCTGCCTCGGCCGCTCCCGCCAAGAGCCTGCTCCCGGCTCTCCCGCTCTTCGCCGTCTACGACCACCTGCCCGAGGCCAACATGGTCCGCGGTCTCTTCCAGAGCGCCGTCGTCGAACGTGCGATCGAAGGCGCCCACTTCGCCCTGCGCGAGGCCCCGGCGGACCACCCCATGGCCCCGCACGTCCGGCACCTCCTCATCTGGTTCCTCGTCCACGCCGAGCGCTACGAAGAAGCCGTGGAACAGCTCCGCCTGGTCGACGGCCATGTCGGCGCCGTCCCGTGGTCGTACGGCAGCAGCCCCGCCGCCGAGTACGCCGCGTTCCGCGCCCTGGCCGTGGCCGGCTGGGAGCGCGGCGGCGGCACACCGTCCGGCTTCCGCCCGCACCACTGACCACCGGCGGGGCCGGCGATGTCCCTCGTCCTCGTCCCCATCCTCATCCCCGTCCCCGTGCCCGCCCTGATCCCCGTCTCCGTCCCCGTCCCCGTCCCCGGAATGCGTCTCCCACGCCCGGCGTTGTCCCGGCAACCGGTCACCGTCCTCTTCCCTCACCCCCGGAGCGAGACGCCATGCTCTTCAACCGCTTCAAGAACGCCCTGCCCTCCCCGGAGGAGGCCCTGAAGGGCCGCCCCGAACGCGACTTCGCCGTCCCCGACCGGCACACGGTCCTCGGCACCCCGCTCCTCGGCCCCTACCCCGAGCACCTGCGCACCGCCGACTTCGGCCTGGGCTGCTTCTGGGGCGCCGAGCGCAAGTTCTGGCAGGCCGAGGGCGTCTGGACGACGCTGGCCGGCTACCAGGGCGGCCACACCCCCCACCCCACCTACGAAGAGGTGTGCAGCGGCCTGACGGGCCACACCGAAGCGGTCCGCGTCGTCTACGACCCCGCCAAGACCTCCTACGCCGCCCTCCTGGAGCTCTTCTGGGAGTCCCACGACCCCACCCAGGGCTTCCGCCAGGGCAACGACACCGGCACCCAGTACCGCTCCGCGATCTACACCCACTCCCCCGCCGACCAGCAGACGGCCGAAGCCTCCCGCACCGCCTACCAGTCCGTCCTGAACGCCTCCGGCTACGGCGACATCACCACCGAAATTCTCCCCGCCGCCGACCGCCCCTTCTACCCGGCCGAGGGATTCCACCAGCAATACCTGGACAAGAACCCGGCGGGGTACTGCGGGATCGGGGGGACGGGGGTGAGCTGTCCGGTGGGGGTGGCCAAGGCCGATGGCTGAAGCCCTCCCGCCGGAGGTCGCGACGACGCTGAGCGCGCTGCTGACCGGCTCCGATCCGGTGAGCGGCGCCCTGCGTGCTCAGCTTCCGTACGCACGGGTGGTGGGCAGGTGCGGTTGCGGCTGCGCGACGGTCGACCTGGCAGTGGACCACACAGCGGTCCCACCGGCTCCCCCGCACGGCAATCCGGCCGCCGACGCCTGGTACGGGGAACCGGAGGATGCCGGAGCGATGGTCTTCACGAAGGGCGGCTATCTCGCACTGCTGGAGATCTACTCCGCGTCCAGCGAGCCGATCACCACGTGGCCGGAGCCCCGCTTCGCCGAACACCGCTCAACGCAGATCACGGGTAGCTCTCCGCGCTGAGCGGGCGAAGAGCTCGGCACCTACTACCTGGTCTTGAATTCGACCTTCCCCGTACTCATCCGGAAGTTCCCGCTGGAGTACAGCGTCGGACGGGCCTCGACGTGATTTCCGCTGTACTTTTCCACGTGTCGGATCTGCACACCGCTGGGAACAGTGAAATCAAGCAGGGCGATGGCCACCCAATAGGACAGGTTGCGATTGTTGAAGAGCGGCACCGTCACGGTAGAGCCTCGCCCATCAGTAATCACCGCGCGGGCACCGTAGGACTTGAATAAACCCGTGCCGTTCTCCACGGCGCTGTAGGCACACAAGAGGACGTAACCCTGCAGGTCAGGGCGACGGATCGTGACCGTCTCACGACCGGGCACTCGGGAGTCGCCGTCCAGGGCCATGTAGGGCGCTGCCGAGAGCGAGCCGAGTTGGCGGTAGTAGACGACGCCGTCGGTCTTGTTCGGGCGCTTCCCTTGTGGTGTGACGTGGCTTCGGGGGACGAAAAGGGCGTACAGGTCGAGGTCGGCTCCGGCTTTCCGTCGAGCAGCGCTTCCACCGTTCCACTCAAGGGTTGCCGTGACGACGAGCTCCGGGTCGTCCTTGCGCATGTCGATGGTGGCCCGACCGGCCTTGGACAGTGCGACTTTGCCCAGCGGCACCGCAGGCCGGGGCGTCACTGGGGCAGGCGGGGACGGAGCCTGGGACGGCCCGGGATCATCGACGACGATCCCCACGTCCGCAGCCAGCCCCGCCAATCCCGTGTCCCAGCCCTGGCCTACTGCCCGCGCTTTCCATCCGCCACCTCGTCTGTACAGTTCCACCAGGACGGCCACGGTCTCCGAATTCTTCAGAGGGGGTGGCACGAAACTGATCCGTGCGCCCTCGCAATGGATGACGACCTGTGGGGTGTTACCCGCATCGAAGTGGGTGACGGGGAGCTCCGGATCGATGCTGGCGACAATTGCTATGCGTTCCACCGCAGACGGGACTGTCGCCAGGTTCGCGACGACGGCCTGTCCTTTCACCGCGACGCTGTCCTGGCACCGGTGGTTGTAAAACACGAGATCGTCATCGCTTCGCACCTTGCCGTCCGGCCCGAGGAGGACGGCGGAGACATCGATGCCGACGGACGACGTGAGGGAGACACGGCATGTCCCGGACGTCAGGGGTGCGTTGCCGCCCTTGGTAAGAGTGGTGATCATGTGTGGCCTCTCACGATGGTGTGTACATCGTGCGGCACCGGACTGTTCCGTGTGCGGCGAACACTGATGACCGGTGCGTGGCTTCGGTTGTGAGCCGGCCTGCCGGACGAGGACGGCGGGGCCGAGGGGCAGCCCGGCGGACCGATGGAATGCCCGCTGTGGAAGCCCCCGTCTCACTTTCAGACTGACGGGTCTTTCCGGGCGTCATCGCGCCCCCGAGCCGTCACCCTTTTCTCATGGCGACTTCGGGGGCACGGGGCGGGCAACTCGGTGGACTGCGGCAGTGGTGGGGTGTGCTGGCCGGCGTTTTGTTGATCGCGGCGTGGGTTCATGCCGCGGTGGGGCCGGCTGTGGTGATCGTGCTTTCCGCCGCCGTGTTTCTCTGGAGCTTCTTTCAGGCGCCGATGCCGTGCGGCGCCCCGGTACGCGGACGTCCGGACGGCTGTCGCAACAACGCCTACGGGCTGCTGTTGGGGTGCCACATCCGTCAGCACCGGTGGCAGAAGCTGAAGATGCTGATCGTCCGGCGGCAGGTGCGCGCGTTCTGCGCGGGGCTGTTCTCGGACGGCAAGGCCGTCGTCGTCACGCTGGCCGGGCTGGGGAGCTTCGTCTCAGGGCTCGTCGCCCTGATCCCCGGGGTCGTCGTTCACTGAGCCGGCGTACGTGCCTCGGCCGCCTTCAGGGCTTCGGCGCGGGTGGTGGGGTCGTAGTCGGCGGGGAGGCCGGGGAAGAGGATGACGTCGCCCGCTATGTGGCGGGTGCGCAGGGGGAGGATCTCCTGGTAGGCGTCGGAGTCGTACCAGGCGCGGGCCTCGGCGAGTCCGGGGAACTCCAGCAGGACGAGGCTGCCCGGCCACTCCCCCTCCCGTACCTCCAGCTTGTCGCCGTGGGCGAGGAAGCGCCCGGAGTACGGCGTGAGCGTGGCCTGGATGCGCTCCAGGTACGCGTACACCTCGGGGTGGGGCCTGCGGTCGCGGAGGTGGGCGAAGGCGTAGGCGGGCACGGGTCCTCCGTAAGTCGCTTGTAGAGGCTGGTTCGTTGTTGTCACTGTGGCGGCAGAAGGCGGACGGAGGCCATTACCCCGGGGGTAAGGCCGCGGTGGAGGAGGAAGCGTGGACGGGGAACGGGATGTGTTTGCTGTACGGGTTTCGGTACGGGGGTACGAGACGGACTCGCAGGGGCACCTGAACAGCAGCGTGTACCTGCAGTACGCGGAGCACGCCAGGTGGTCGATGCTGCAGGCGGCCGGAATCCGGCAGAGCGACTTGTTGGCCAAGGGCGTCGGGCCGGTCGTGCTGGAGACCACCGTGCGCTATCTGCGGGAGCTGCGGGCCGGTGACGAGACCGAGGTGACCTGCGCGTTCGAGTGGGGTGCGGGCAAGACGTTCCGGGTGGAGCAGGAGATCCGGCGGGTGGCTGACGCAGTGGTGGCGGCCCGGGTGACGGCGGTGAGCGGGCTGATGGACCTGGAGGCGCGGAAGCTGGTCGGCGAGCCGGTGGAGTACTTCCGGGCGTTGGCGGGGGATGCGGAGGTGCTGGGGACGGGGATGGGGATGGGGGTTTAGCCGGGAAGGCGGGGTTGGGTCGGCGGGGTCGGTTGGGGCGGCTGGGTCGGCTGGGTGGGCCTTTTGAAGACTTCGTGTACGGCCAGGTAGTTCTTGCCGCTGTGGCCCTGGGCGATCGCCTGCTCGACGATCGCCTTCATGAGACGCGGCTGGTCGGAGTGAACGCCCTGTTCCACGCAGGTGCGGGTGATGTGGTCGAGCGCGTGGAGGTTCATCTCCATGGTGCCCGCGTCGCCGGGATGGTCGCCCTGGTCCAGGGCGGGCGCCTGTTCGGTGAGGGTCGCGGTCACCACTGCGGGCATGAACCAGTCGAGGGCGATACCGGCGAACGTGGCCGCCGGGACGTCCGCCGAGCCGACCAGCGCCGTGGCGTGCAAAAAGCCGTTCATGGTCGCGTACATCAGGTCGAGCAGTGCCGTGTTGTACAGCACCGCCAGGCTGGGGTCGGGACCGAGGTACCGGGGGTCGCCCATGCTCGTCAGCGTCGCCCGGTGCTCGTCGAAGACCTGCTGCGCGCCGCTGTAGAGGAAGACGGAGCCGGGGTGCCCGACGAGTGGCGGTGGCACCATGATCGCGCCGTCCAGATAGGCGATGTGCCGTTCGGTCGCCCAATCGAGCGCCGCTCGTGCCTCGTTCGGGGTGCCGGAGTTGAGGTTCAGCAAGGCACGGCCCTGCAAGGCGTCGGCTGCGGAGTCGAGAACCGCGTACATGGTCGCGTAGTCCTTGAGGCACAGGATCGTGGCGGGGCTCGCGGATATCGCTTCGGCGGCCGTCCCCGCGCGGCGGGCACCCTTGGCGACGAGAGTGTCGGCCTTCTCCGGGGTGCGGTTCCAGACAGTGGTGGGGTGGCCGTGTCGCAGCAGCGCCTCGGCGAGGGCGAGCCCCATGGGGCCGAGGCCGATGACGGTAACGGGGGCGGGACGGGCGGGTGCTGATGGGCTGTCGGTCATGCGCCCTGGACTGCTGTCTCACATCGGTGTGAGAGTCAACTGGACGTGGTGGTCGTCACATGCGTATGGGGGAGTTCTCCCGGCGGACCGGGGTCAGCCAACGCTTGCTGCGCTACTACGAGGAGCAGGGGCTGCTCAAGCCGTCGCGGCGGGCGAGCGGATATCGCGAATTCGCGGAAGAGGACATCGCCACCGTCCGGGGCATCCGCATGCTGCTCGGCGCCGGTCTCGGCACCACCACGATCGCCGAACTGATGCCCTGCATGATCGACGACGGGCAGATCCTGGCGCCGGCCTGTTCCGGCATGCTGCCCGACCTGCACCGGGAACGTGAACGCATCGACGAGGCCGTGGCCGGCCTGCTGGCCGCGCGGGAGAAGCTGGACGCCGTCATCGCCGCCACAGTGACGGCCGGGGGTGACGATGACGATCCGGGGGCCTGCTTCGCGGTGAAGCGGTCCGGTGATGTCGCTGCGTCGCCGCTCGGTTCGACGTCCGTCTGACGCTGGTACAGACCTCCGACTGACGCTGGTACGGAGGTCGCTTCGGGGCCGCCGCCGGGGTCAGCCCTCTCGGTGGCCCAGCCGTGCGCGGTCGGCCGCCGCGGCGCCCTGCTCCCAGCCGTCGGCGTCGCGCACGCCCCGCATCCGGACGGCGGCGGTGTCGGGAAACAGTGCGCCTGTGGTCTCCGCCACGGCGACCTCGCGGGCGGCCAGGACCGGGAGGAGGTCCGGGGCGTCGGTGGCGGCCTCGGCGGTGGTCTCTTCGGTGACGGTGGCCAGGCGGGCGCGGATGCGGTCGGCGTAGGCGACGAGGAAGGTCTGGCGGAAGTCGCGGGTACGGCGGGAGCGGCCGCGGCTGTGGTGGGCGTCGCCCGCGCGGTGCATGGCGCCGGTCGCCTGGAGGAGCAGTGACGTGTAGAGGAGTTCGGCGGCCTCCAGGTCGGCTTCGAAGCCGATGAGGGTGGAGAAGCCGACGTCGCCGGACCAGACGGCCTGGCAGCGGTTGGCGGCGGCGACGGCGTCGAGCAGCAGGGCCTTCGCCTGCTCGTACGGGCCTTCGATGCCGATGCGGATGGCGGAAGGGGTGGAGGAGGCGGTGCTCCGGCCGCCGTTCGTGCCCGCACCAGCACCAGCACCAGCACCAGCACCAGCACCAGCACCAGCACCAGCACCAGCACCAGCGTATTCGAGCAGTGCCTCGTCGATGCTGTGCCGCGCCATCAGCTCCTGGGCCTTGGCCGACAGCGCCTCCGCCTCCTCCGGGTAGTCCGTCGCCTCGGCCTTGGCGAGCAGACCGCGGATACGGCCCAGGGTTCGGGACTCGGCGGGTGCGCTCGTGCGTGCCGGACGGGCGGCCGGGAGGGGTGTGATGCGGGGCAGGCGCGCCAGGACGCGCAACGCTGCCAATACGTCGTACGTCGTCTCGAAGCGTGAGCTGCGGCGGCGGTGCGCCAGCTCCTGCATGTAGCGGGTGTCCGACTGCCACCAGGCCTCGGCCCCGAGATCGCGCAGCTGGGCCGCCCAGCGGGGCCCGCGAGCGCGTTCCGCCGCCCGGCCCGCGCGCTGCGCCTCGGCCGCCATCGCGTCCACGACGACGGCGGTACGTGGGCCGCCGCCCGTCTCACGCCGTACGATCCGCTCCAGGTCGGCGGGCTGCCAGCCGCCCTGCCAGCAGCGCCGTACGGCGTCCTCCGCCGCGGCCAGCAGCGCGGCGCTGACGGCTTCCGGGCCTGCGGGGGCCGCCGCCAGCATCGAGGCGCCGGCTTCCAGCGCGTCCTCGGCGGGTGTCCCGTCCTCGGCGTACCGGACGGTGCCGAGTACGGTGCCGACCAGTTCACCGGCCGCCGCCCGGCCGCCCCGCTGCCGCTGTCCGTCGTTGCGCTTGCTCACGTGGTCACGATACGGAGGGCGGGCCCCCGCCTGCGCACCGGCGGGGGCCCGCCCTCGGGGGGACAGGGGGAGCGCTACTTCACGGCGCTGCCCGCCACCCACTCGTTCCAGTCCATGTTCCAGCCGTTGAGGCCGTTGTCCGGCTTGATGGTCTTGTCCGGGGAGTTGACCATGTGGACGACGTCGCCGATCAGCGAGTTCTGGTAGAACCAGGCGCCGTCCGTGCTGGGGTCGCCGGCGCCCTTCACGTCCTCCAGGCCAATGCAGCCGTGGCTGGTGTTGGCGTTGCCGAAGATGCCCTTGCCCCAGTAGTTGCCGTGCAGGAACGTGCCGGAGCTGGACAGCCGCATGGCGTGCGGGACATCGGGGATGTCGTACTCGCCCTTGCCGTCGTTGTTGGTGAAACCGACCGTGGAGCCGTCCATCCGGGTCTGCTGGTACTTCTCCGAGACGACCATCTTGCCGTTGTACGTCGGGTGGTCCTTGCTGCCCGCGGAGATCGGGATGGTCTTGATCGTCTTGCCGTCGCGGACCACGGTCATCTGGTGGGTCTTGGCGTCGACCGTGCTGACCTGGGACCGGCCGATCGTGAAGTTGACCTTCTTGTTCTGGACGCCCTTGACGCCGGGCGCGGCCTCCACGCCGTCCAGCTTCAAATCCACGCTGACCTGGGAATTCGGCTTCCAGTAGTCCTTGGGGCGGAAGTCCAGGCGCTGGTCGCCGAACCAGTGGCCGACGATCTCCTGGTTGCTGCTGGACGCCACCTTGATCGCGGACTGGACGTCCTTCTTGTTCTTCACGGGCTTGTCGAAGTTGACCGACACCGGCATGCCGACGCCGACGGTCGAGCCGTCCTCCGGCGTGTAGTTGCCTATGAAGCTGTTCTTCGGGGAGACCGTGGTGAAGGTCGAGTGCTCCACCGCCTTGCGGCCCTCGCCGTCGGCGGCGTGCGCGGTGATCGTGTACTTGGTCGAGCGCTCCAGCTGCTTCTTCGGCTGCCAGGACTTGCCGTCGGCGGCGAGCGTGCCCTCGACCGGCTTCTTGCTCTCCCCGGCGGTCATCGTGACGTCGGTGAGCTTGCCGCCGTCGACGGTGACCTTGGCGGCGCTGTTGATGCCCGCGTCGGTGGAGCCGTTCTTCGGTTCGATCTTGATCTTGGCTTCCGAGGCGTCCTTCGCCGCCGCCTCGTCGACCTTCTTCGTGTTGTCCTGGCCGCCCCCGTCACCGCCGTCACCGCCACCGCACGCCCCGAGTGTCAGCACACCCCCGAGCAGCGCGGCAGTGGCTATCAGGCCCTTGCGACGCTTGCTGTCCGTCATCACACGATTCTCCATTGCCTTGCTGCCGAACCCGAAAACCCCCGAGCTGGGCGCCGCGCCGCAGACTGCCGGCCGACACCATCAGGAACGCCTGTTCCGTTTCGTCCGTTCCATGCCTGTGGCGGCTGTGGGAAACGCCACGCAATCTCCGTACGGCGCCGGGCGTCGTACGGAGATCGCACGGCGGTCGTACGGAGATCGCATGGCGGTCGGACGGAAAGCGCGTGCCGGTCGTACGGAGATCGCGCGGCGCCGGCCGCGGGCGGTGCCTCAGAAGCGGACGCGCACCCCGTCCGCCGACGTCCCGTCCGCCCCGGCCGTCCCGGGCTCCTCGTCCTCCGGGAAGTCGTCGTCCTCGGCGTCGTGCCCGAGGACCCACTCCGCGTCGGCGTCGTAGTCGATCTCCTCGCTGCTCCAGGACGCCTGCGTCAGCTCCACCCCCGGGACGCCCTCGACCAGGTCGAAGGGGTCCACGAGGTACGCCAGCGCCTCCGCCGGATCGGTCTGGACCGTCTCCCGCGCATGGCCGCGTTCCTCCGCGGGTAGAGAAGGGTCACCGTTGATGTGGTCGAGTGCCGCGCCGGTCAGCCGGTCCGAGTCGGCGACCTCCATGACGAGTTCGACATGGAGCCGGACAAACCGTGATGTCTCGTCGTTGCTCATGTCAGGGAGCGTAAGCACCACCGGCTCCTGACTTCCCCACGACCCGCGGCTGTCACTAACATCTGTTGTCAACGGTCAATTTGCCGAGCCCACAAGGGGGATCGTTTCCGTGCCCGTGACCGCACGTCGACCACTGCTGACCGCCGCAGCCGCGGGATCGGTACTGCTCGCCCTGTGGTTCGTACCGTCCGCGAACGCCACCGTCGAACACGGCGAACGGACGCCGCACGACACCCCCCGGTCGGCCCAGCAGGCCCCGAAGACGCAGTCGCACGCCGCCGCGCGGACCGGTACGGACCAGCAGGGCTCCGCGGCCGCGCAGGGGGCGCTGCTCGCCGACACCGGCGCGTTCGACACCACGCCGTACGTCGTCGGAGGCGCCGCCTTCCTGGGGATCGGCGCCGGTCTGGTCGGCTTCTCCGTCCGCCGCACCCGCGGCGACGCGGCCTGACCGGCCCGGCCCGGCCCCTGCCCGCCTCCCGCCCCGGCCCCGACCTGGCAAAGAAGCGCGGAGAACCGCGCGGATGTCCGGACGGCGGCCCGGCGGAGCGGAAGCGCGAACCGGACGGAGCGGGTCTCACCCGCCCCGCCCGGCCGCCCGCCCCGTCAGGCCAGCTCGCCCGTGACCTCCTCGACCGCCGCGACCAGCCGGCCGTCGCGCACGAACGCGTACGCCGCCTCCAGGTCCGGCGCGAGGAAACGGTCCTCCCCCGGGCCCTGCACCCCCGCGGCCCGTACGGCGTCCAGCACCGCGCGGGTGGCCGGCGCCGGGGTCAGGCCCGCGCGCATCTCCACCGCGCGGGTCGCCGCGTACAGCTCCACGGCGAGCACCCGGGTCAGGTTGTCCACGGCGGTCCGCAGCTTGCGCGCCGCCGACCAGCCCATCGAGACGTGGTCCTCCTGCATCGCGGAGGACGGGATGGAGTCCACCGAGGCGGGCGCCGCCAGCCGCTTCAGCTCGCTGACCAGCGCCGCCTGCGTGTACTGGGCGATCATCAGGCCCGAGTCGACGCCCGGGTCGCCGGCCAGGAAGGCGGGCAGGCCGTGCGAGCGGTTCTTGTCCAGCAGGCGGTCCGTGCGGCGCTCCGCGATGGAGCCGAGGTCGGCCGCGGCGACGGCGAGGAAGTCCAGTACGTACGCGACCGGCGCGCCGTGGAAGTTGCCGTTCGACTCGACCCGGCCGTCCTCCAGCACCACCGGGTTGTCGACGGCGGCGGCCAGCTCGCGGCTCGCGACCAGGCGGGCGTGGTCCAGCGTGTCCCGGCCCGCGCCCGCGACCTGCGGGGCGCAGCGGATGGAGTAGGCGTCCTGGACGCGCGGCGCGTCGTCCTGGTGGTGGCCGGTGAGTCCCGAACCGGCCAGGACCTTGAGCATGTTGGCGGCCGAGGCGGCCTGCCCGGGGTGCGGACGGATGGCGTGCAGCTCGGGCGCGAGCACCTTGTCGGTGCCGAGCAGCGCCTCCAGGGAGAGCGCCGCGGTGATGTCCGCGGTGGTGAAGAGGCGGGCCAGGTCGGCGCAGGCCATGACGAGCATGCCGAGCATGCCGTCGGTGCCGTTCAGGAGGGCCAGGCCCTCCTTCTCGCGCAGTTCGACCGGCGCGATGCCGTGCTCGGCGAGCAGCTCGCCGGCCGGGCGGACGACGCCGTCCGGGCCCTCCGCCTCGCCCTCGCCCATGAGCGTCAGCGCGCAGTGCGACAGCGGCGCGAGGTCGCCGGAGCAGCCGAGCGAGCCGTATTCGTGGACGACCGGGGTGATGCCCGCGTTGAGGATCTCCGCCATCGTGGCGACGACGAGCGGCCGGACGCCCGTACGGCCGGAGGCCAGCGTCTTCAGGCGCAGGAACATCAGCGCGCGGACGACCTCGCGCTCCACCCTCGGGCCCATGCCGGCGGCGTGCGAGCGCACGATGTTGCGCTGGAGCTGGGCGCGCAGCTCCGGGCTGATGTGGCGTACGGCCAGGGCGCCGAAGCCCGTGGAGACGCCGTACACCGGGTCCGGCTTGGCGGCGAGGTCGTCGATGACCGCGCGGGCGGCGGCGACGGCCGCCGTGGCCTCCTCGGACAGCTCGATACGGGCGGCGCCGCGGGCGACGGCGATGACGTCCTGTGCGGTCGTGCCGGACGTCCCCAGCACCACAGTGTGCATATCCATATTCAGGCACCCTAGAGACTGAATCCCTGGATGTCACCACTGGATTTCCGGCTCGGCGGCGGGCGGGGCGAGCACCGTGCGCGGGCGGGCGGGCCGGGCGCGTACGCGGGCGGGCGCCCCGGTCACCGCCGGAAGCGGCGGCGCTCCGTCGACGAGGGGCGTTCCGGGGCGTCGGCCAGGCGGATCACCGGGTCGTCCCTACCGCCGTCCCGGCCCGCCACCACCGGGCCGCGCGAGCCGGAGCCCTTCGCCCGGTACTGGGCGGCGTCCGCCAGCCGGAACAGCCGGCGGGCGGAGCGCACCGGACCGATCGGGTCGCCGGTCGACGCGACGCCGACCGCCACCCCCTCGCCGAGCTCCAGCTCCGCCGCCCGGTCGCACAGCTCGGTGGCCACCTTGGCCACCTCGTCGGCCGACGGGCCCACCGTGAGCAGGCAGAACTCGTCGCCGCCGAGCCGGGCGGCGAGGGCGCCGGGCAGTATGGCGCCGCACAGCGACAGCACCGAGCCGAAACGTTCCAGCAGCCGGTCGCCGACGGCGTGCCCGCACGAGTCGTTCACCCGCTTCAGCCCGTTCAGATCACACACCACCAGGCTCACCACCGCGCCGTCCCGCCGGTGCCGCTCCAGTGCCTCGTCGAGCCGCATGTCCACCGCGCGCCGGTTGGCGAGGCCGGTCAGCGCGTCCGTGAACGCCAGCCGGCGCGCCTCGGCCAGCCGCTCGGTCTGCGCAATCCCGGCCGCCGCGACCGCGGCCAGCACGGTGGCGAAGTCCGCGTCCGCGCGCGTGAAGGCCGGCTCCCCGGCCGAGCGGGCCACGTACAGCTCGCCCCACGCCCGCCCGTGCAGCACGATCGGCGCGACCACGCAGCAGCCGCGGCCCCTGCGGCGCAGCGCGGCCACCCGCTGGTGGTTGTACCGGCCGTCCTGCGGGCCGTCCCCGACGGTCTCCACCCAGGCGTTGGGCTGGCCGCCTCCGGCCCACTGCTCGTGCAGGAAGCCGACGATCTCCGGGAACTCGTGCACCGGGTAGGACTCGTCCTCGGGGCAGGTCACCTCCCCGTCGGCCAGCTCACCGACGTTGACCAGCACCTTCAGCCGGCCCAGCTCCCGCTCCCAGGCCGAGACCGCCGCGAACGAGCCCCCCAGGGCGGCCCGCACCCCGTCCGCGGCGGCCCGCACCGACGCGCGCGGGGTGTGTGCCGCCGCCATCGCCTGCGCGAGTGCCACCACGGCCCGGAGCCTGTCATCGCCGTCACCCGTCACCGGACCTCGCATTCCGTCACCGTGAGCACTACGTGTCACTACAGCGTAGGAATGTTCCACAGCGTCCGCCCTTTCCGACCGGTACCGACCTGTTCCGACCGGGCGGGGCCGGGTACCCCCTACTCCCCCGGCCACTCCGGGCTGCGCTTCTCGACGAAGGCGGCCACGCCCTCCGCCCGGTCCGCCGAGAAGGCGACGCTGCGCCAGGCACCGTCCTCCAGGTCGAGGCCGGTGCGCAGGTCGAGGCCGTGGCCCAGGCGCAGGGCGCGCTTGGCGGCGCGGAGGCCGACCGGGGAGTTGCGGGCGATGCGCCCGGCCAGCTCCAGGGCTTCCGGCGTGTCCCGCGCCTCGTCCACCAGGTGGTCGACCAGCCCCAGCTCCAGCGCCTCCGCCGCGTCCACCCGCCGCCCCGTGAAGATCAGCTCGGCCGCGCGGGCCGCGCCGACCCGCCGCGGCAGCAGCTGCGTACCGCCGCCCCCGGGAATGACGCCCACCGACACCTCGGGCAGCCCGACCACCGCCGTACGGTCCGCCACGATCAGGTCGCAGGACAGCGCCAGCTCGAAGCCGCCGCCGAGCGCGAAGCCGTGCACGGCCGCGACGGTGGGCATCGGCAGCTCCAGGACGCCGGTGTAGGCGGCCCGGGTGCGCGGGCGCTGCCGCATCAGGTCGGCGTCGCTGAAGGAGTTGCGTTCCTTCAGGTCGGCGCCCACGCAGAAGGCCCGCTCGTGGGTGGAGGTGAGGACGGTGACGCGGACGTCCCGGTCGGCGGCGAGCGCGGCGCAGGCGGCGCTGATGCCGTCCGCCATGGCCGTGGACACGGCGTTCATCGCCTTGGGCCGGTCGAGCCGCAGCTCGGCCACGTGTCCGTGCCGGTGTACGCCGACGAAGTCCCCGAAGCGTTGCGTGTCCATGCGGCACCCTCCCTGGTTAACGATCGTTCCGTCACTCTAGTCAGGGGCGCAACAGGCACGTGAGCCTCGAAGCAGGCGGGAGCAGCGGCGTACGGGGATCAGCTGCGGCGGCTGAGGAGCCAGGGCTCGACGACGCCCAGCCCGCGCACCGGCCGTTGCCACATCGGCTGCAGCGCGAAGCGGTACTCGGGCAGCGGCCCGGCCCCGTCCGCGGCCGCCGCGGCGGCGGCCTTGGCGTCGGCCTCGGAGACGGGCGCCTCGCCCGTACGTCCCAGTTCCTCCGCGAACGCCTCGTCCACCAGCACCGTGTCCTTCGGGGCTATCGACGTGAGGCGGCTGGCCAGGTTCACGGTCGTACCGAAGACGTCGCCCATCCGCGTCGTGACCGTGCCGAACGCGATGCCGACGCGCAGCTCCGGCATCGTCTCGTCGTTGGCCATGGTCTCGATGAGGCGCAGGCCGATCTCGGCCGCGGTGCCCGCGTCGTCGGCGGCGAACAGCACCTCGTCGCCGAGCGTCTTGATGAGCCGGCCGCCGTGCGCGGCGACCAGGTCGGCGGCGGTGGTCTCGAACGCCTCGACCAGTTCGCCCAGTTCCTCCTCCTCCAGGCGGCGGGTCAGCCGGGTGAAGCCGACCAGGTCGGCGAAGCCCACCGCGAGGCGCCGGTCGACCATCTCCGCGTCGTCCTGGGCCTGCACGACGCGGCCGGTCGCGGCGGCGAGCTGGCGGCGCCAGACGTAGACGAGGAACTCCTCCAGCTCGGGCAGGAGGAGTTCGACGAGGGGGTAGGTGATCTCCGTACGGGTCAGGCCGGAGTCCTGCGGCTCGGTCAGACCCTCCAGGAAGGAGTCGATCTGCCAGTCGGCGAGGCGGGCCGTGGTCTGCCCGGTGGAGCGGGCCACCTGCACCGCCATCGCCTCGCTGAGCAGTCCGGCCTCCACCAGGCCCGCCAGCCGGCGCAGCGCCAGCACGTCGGCCTCGGTGAGTGCCTTGACCTGGCCGATGTCCGCGAAGCCCATGGCGCGCCAGAAGCGGGAGGCCAGTTCCATGGAGACGCCGGCGCTGCGGGCCGCCTGGAAGGGGGTGTAGCGGCGGTCGGAGCCGAGGATCAGCTGTTCCAGGCGGATGGCGATGGTGTCGTCGTCGGGGCCGTCGCCCGCGCTGTCGGCGCCCGTCCCGTTCGCCGTGCCGGACGCGGGGCCGGTCCGGTCGGCGCCGCCGGTCCCGTCCGTCCCATCGGCGCCGCCGGTCCCGTCCGCCCCGTGGGCAGCGGCGGGCTCGGGCGTGCCGTCGGCGCGCGCCGTGCCGTCCGCAGGCGCCGAGTCCCCCTCACGTGGAGCGGCCCCCGTCTCACGAGGGGCGATGTCCGCTTCGCGCGGGCCGGCGCCCGAGTCGTCGGCGGTCACCGCTCGCTCCCTGTCCGTTCCCTGCGCACTGCCCTTCCGATCACTTCTCGCTCGTTCGCCCGCTCCACGGCGGACGGCCTCAACGATACGGCAGGTGTGCTCTGGCTCACTCTCACGCCTCGGCGCTATCGCCCCGATCGACACATAAGTGCGATTGCTCCCGAGGTTTCTTGACCAGGATCTGATCATTCCTGATCGCGATGTGGACGGGAGGGGGATCAGTGGCGCGCAGAGGCCCGGCGCGCCACAGTCACCGTACGAAAGCACCCGGCATCCCGCCCCGCCGGTTGGACGGCAGTTGGACGGAGACCGGGCGGGCCCCGTCCGGCACGCCCGCCGCTACTCCTGCACCGCCGGCCGTACGTGCACGATGTCCCCCGCGGCGACCGGCCGCTGCATGCCCTCCTCCGTGGCCAGCACCAGCCGCCCGTCACCGTCGATGGCCACCGCCTCGCCGAGCAGGGCCCGGTCGCCGGGCAGTTCGGCACGCACCTGACGGCCGAGCGTGGCGCACCCGGCCGCGTACGCGTCCTGGAGGCGGCAGGCCGCCGCGTCGCCGTCCGCCGCGGTCCACTGCCCGTACCAGTCCTCGACCGACCGCAGTACGGCCCGCAGCACCGGGTCCCGGTCGGTCACCTCGGCGCCGGCCAGGGCGAGCGAACCGGCACCGGGTACGGGCAGCTCGTCGGCGCGCAGGGTGACGTTGAGGCCGATGCCGACGACCACGCCGTCGCCGGCGCGTTCCGCGAGGATGCCGCCCGCCTTGCGCTCTTCGTCACCGATGGTCACCAGCAGGTCGTTGGGCCACTTCAGGGCGGTGTCCACGCCCGCGACGCGGGCCACCGCGCTGGCGGTCGCCACCCCGGCGAGCAGCGGCAGCCAGCCCCAGCGCTCCGGGGGGACCCTCGGGGTGAGGTAGAAGGAGAAGAAAAGGCCGGAGCGCGGCGGCGCCGACCACCTGCGGTCCAGTCGGCCGCGCGCGGCCGACTGCTCCTCGGCGACGAGGACGGTCCCCTCGGCCAGCCCTTCCGCGGCGCGCGCGGCGAGGTCGGTGTTGGTCGAGCCGGTCGCCGGCACGACGTCGAGGCCGGTCCAGAGCGAACCGGGGCGCAGCAGGGCGCGCCGCAGTGCCGTCCCGTTCAGCGGCGGCCGGTCCAGGTCGGACCAGCGCCCGCCGGAACCCGCCTCCGGTCCCGGTCCGGTGCGCGCCGCGTCGCCGTCGCCGCCGCCCGGGCGGTCTTTGTCCTGGTTTTCCGGTGGTTGAGACGTCATGGCCCCAGCCTAGGTGTGGTCAACGACGCAGTGCCGCTGAGCAGTCCCGCCGATACGCTACGAAGCGGTAGCCAACCCCGTTCAACCCCCGTACACCCTCGTACGACGTACCACCCCCCGTACGAGCACCAGTCCAGGACGAGCAGGAGCCGCATCCCGATGTCCGAGCCGGAAGCACACATCACCACGACCGCGGGCAAACTGGCCGATCTTCAGCGCAGGATCGAGGAGGCCACCCACGCCGGGTCCGCGCGGGCCGTGGAAAAGCAGCACGCGAAGGGCAAGCTGACGGCGCGTGAGCGCGTGGAGCTGCTCCTCGACGAGGGCTCGTTCGTCGAGCTGGACGAGTTCGCGCGGCACCGTTCGACCAACTTCGGGCTGGAGAAGAACCGGCCGTACGGCGACGGCGTGGTGACCGGTTACGGCACCGTCGACGGCCGCACGGTCTGCGTGTACTCGCAGGACTTCACCATCTTCGGCGGTTCGCTGGGCGAGGTCTACGGCGAGAAGATCGTCAAGGTGATGGACTTCGCCCTGAAGAACGGCTGCCCGGTCGTCGGCATCAACGACGGCGGCGGCGCCCGTATCCAGGAGGGCGTCGCGGCCCTCGGCCTGTTCGCGGAGATCTTCCGCCGCAATGTGCACGCCTCCGGCGTGATCCCGCAGATCTCGCTGATCGTCGGCCCGTGCGCGGGCGGCGCGGTCTACTCCCCCGCCATCACCGACTTCACGGTCATGGTCGACCAGACCTCGCACATGTTCATCACCGGACCCGACGTCATCAAGACCGTCACCGGCGAGGACGTGGGCTTCGAGGAGCTGGGCGGCGCGCGGACGCACAACAGCACCTCGGGCGTCGCGCACCACATGGCGGGTGACGAGAAGGACGCCATCGAGTACGTCAAGGCGCTGCTGTCCTACCTGCCCTCCAACAACCTCTCCGAGCCGCCCGCCTTCCCCGAGGAGGCCGACCTGGAGACCTCGGAGTACGACCGCGAGCTGGACACGCTGATCCCGGACTCGGCGAACCAGCCGTACGACATGCACACCGCCATCGAGCACGTCCTCGACGACGGCGAGTTCCTGGAGACGCAGGCGCTCTTCGCGCCGAACATGGTGACCGGCTTCGGCCGGGTGGAGGGCCACGCGGTCGGTGTGGTCGCCAACCAGCCGATGCAGTTCGCGGGCACGCTGGACATCAACGCGAGCGAGAAGGCCGCACGGTTCGTGCGCACCTGCGACGCGTTCAACGTGCCGGTGCTGACGTTCGTGGACGTACCGGGCTTCCTGCCGGGTACGGACCAGGAATGGGACGGCATCATCCGGCGCGGCGCCAAGCTGATCTACGCCTACGCGGAGGCGACGGTTCCGCTGATCACCGTGATCACCCGCAAGGCGTTCGGCGGCGCGTACGACGTCATGGGCTCCAAGCACCTGGGCGCGGACCTGAACCTGGCCTGGCCGACCGCGCAGATCGCGGTCATGGGCGCACAGGGCGCGGTCAACATCCTGCACCGCCGCACGCTCGCCGCGATCGAGGACCAGGACGCGCAGGACACCCGCCGCCAGGAGCTGATCCAGGAGTACGAGGACGCGTTGCTCAACCCGTACGTGGCGGCCGAGCGCGGCTACGTCGACGCGGTGATCATGCCCTCGGAGACCCGCCGGCACATCGTCCGCGGGCTGCGCACGCTGCGCAACAAGCGCGAGTCGCTGCCCCCGAAGAAGCACGGCAACATCCCGCTGTAGGGCCGTCCGTGCCCGCCGCAATCCCCCTCCAGGAGGTCGGTTGACCATGATCAAGGTCGTCCGGGGCAACCCCACACCCGAGGAGCTGGCCGCCGCACTGGCGGTGGTCCGCACCCGCGCGGCGGCGGCCGCTGCCGCCGCCTCCGCCGCGCCCGGCACGGAACGTACGGACGAATGGGCCGACCCGGCGTCCACGATCCCGCGCCGCCGGCTGCCGCACCCGGGCCCGCGGGCCTGGCGTACGAGCTACTGGCCGCGCTGAGCCGTGTCGGCAGGGCGCTCCTGAGGTCTCTTCGCGGCGCCCTGGTCCATCCGCCCGACGGCGCTTGAGTACGCGTACTCAGGCGCCGTCGGCGTTCCCGGCGCAGGATCGAAGGATGCTGTGGTCCGATCCGCCCGACGAGCCTCCCGAGGAGCTGCGCCAGGTACAGGCGATGCTCCGCCGGATGGGCATCGTGCTGGCCGTGGCCGCGGTGGTGCTGATGGTGATGCTGGTCGGCGGGGCCTGACCGGGCCTCCCGTCCGGACACGGCCCGCGATCAGGAGCGGTCTCCGCGGCGACAGGCCCGGGCACGCGCCTCACGAATTCGGACGAAGAGGACCAGCTCACAGACCCCGCCTGCAACCGCCACCCCCAGTTGGGACATCCTTTACCCCTGAAGGCCGCAATCCGGGCGCCCGTACGGCCGGTCCCGCGCGGCACCGCGCCGTACGGGCATGGGGAGTGGAGAGCGATGAACAGGCCGCTGAGACACATAGCCGTCTTCTGCGGAGTGCTGGTGCTGGCGCTGCTGGTGCGCGTCACCTGGGTCCAGTTCGTCCAGGCGGACTCGCTGGCGAACGACGACAACAACCGCCGGGTGAAGATCGAGGCGTTCTCCTACCCGCGCGGCAACATCATCGTCAACGGCAAGCCGATCACCGGCTCGGTCGAGACGACCGGCGACTTCAAGTACAAGCGGGTCTACAAGGACGGCCCGATGTACGCGCCCATCACCGGCTACGCCTCGCAGTCGCAGGGCAGCACGTTCCTGGAGGGCGTCTACAAGGACATCCTCAGCGGCAAGGACGACAAGCTCTTCCTCAAGCGCGCCAAGGACATCCTGACCGGGGAGAAGCCGCGCGGCGGCGACGTGCTGACGACCATCAGCGAGAAGGCGCAGCGAACCGCGTACAAGAGCCTGACCGACCTCAAGGCCAAGGGCGCGGTGGTCGCCCTCGAACCGGCCACCGGCAAGATCCTCGCCATGGCGAGCACACCGTCCTACGACCCCTCCGTCTTCGCGGGCAGCTCCTTCAAGGAGGGCGACAGGTACACCGCCCTCATCAAGGACAAGACCAAGCCGATGAACAACCGGGCGTCGCTGGAGATCTACCCGCCCGGCTCCACGTTCAAGATCCTCACCGCGGCCGCGGCCCTGGAGCACGGCGTGGTCCCGGACATCGACACCCCGGTGCAGGCCCCGGTGCCCTACACGCTGCCCCAGACCTCCACCAAGGTCGGCAACGACATCGCCTCCGCGCCGTGCGCGAACGCGTCCCTCAAGGTCGGCATGCAGTGGTCCTGCAACAACACCTACCTGGAGGCGGCGAACCGGCTCGGCAAGGACAAGATGCGCGAGACGGCGGAGAAGTTCGGCTTCAACCAGAAGCTCTTCACCCCGGTCCGTACGGCCACCAGCGGCTACCCCGAGAAGCTGGACAAGCCGCAGACCGCGCTGACCGGCATGGGCCAGGGCAGCCTGACCAGCACGCCGCTGCAGATGGCCATGGTCGTCGCCGGGCTCGCCAACAACGGCAAGGTCATGCAGCCGTACCTGGTCGAGGAGACCCGCGGTCCGGACCTGTCGACGATCGAGAAGTTCGAGCCCAAGGAGCTGAACCAGGCCGTCTCCGAGGACACCGCCAAGAAGGTCCAGCAGATGATGGAGAACACCGCGGAGAACGGCACGGCGAAGAAGGCGCTGATCGACGGCGTCAAGGTCGGCGCCAAGACCGGTACCGCGCAGCACGGCGCGGACGTCCGCGACGAGCGCCCGTACGCCTGGTTCGTCTCGTACGCCAAGCAGGGCAACGGCTCGCCGGTCGCGGTCGCGGTCTTCGTGGACCCGTCCGACATGGACATGCCGCGCTCGGAGATCGCCGGTGGCAAGCTGGGCGGCCCGATCGCCAAGAAGGTCATGGAGGCCGTGCTCGACAAGTGAGCGGCGGCAGGTACGGAGCGGGGCGGGCGCCGGACGGTGCCCGCCCCGCTCCGTACGATGGCGGGCATGACCGTTCAGCCCGGCACCGCCGCCCGCCGTCTCGTCCTCGCTTCCCAGTCCCCCGCCCGCCTCGGCCTGCTGCGCCAGGCCGGGCTCGCACCCGAGGTCGTCGTCAGCGGCGTGGACGAGGACGCGATCACCGCGGACTCCCCCGCCGAGCTGGCCCGGGTGCTCGCCGAGGCGAAGGCCGCCGCGGTGGCCGCGCGGCCTGAGACCGCCGGCGCCCTCGTCGTCGGCTGCGACTCGGTGCTGGAGCTGGACGGCCGGGCGCTCGGCAAGCCCGCCGACGCGGAGGACGCGACCGCCCGCTGGAAGTCGATGCGCGGCCGTTCCGGGGTCCTCCAGACCGGCCACTGCGTGATCGACACGGCGGCGGGGGGCCGCCGGGTGTCGGCCACCGCGTCCACCACCGTCCGCTTCGGCGAGCCGAGCGACACGGAGATCGCCGCGTACGTGGCCTCCGGCGAACCCCTGTACGTGGCGGGCGCCTTCACGCTGGACGGCCGGTCGGCGCCGTTCATCGACGGCATCGACGGCGACCCCGGCAACGTCATCGGCCTGTCCCTGCCGCTGCTGCGGCGCCTGCTGGCCGATCTGGATGTCGCGATCACTGATCTCTGGGCGTGAGGACGCGGGCCACGGCCACTGTTGCCGCGCCGCCGGCGCGCGTAACATACATACATGGATGTACGTAAGAGTGCGGGGGCGGCGGACGGCACGTCGCCGCCCCGCACCACCCAGGCCGACCGCCGGGCGCGCACCCGCGCGGCGCTCCTGGAATCCGCCGCCCGGGGGCTGTCCCGCTACGGCTACGGCAACCTCCGCCTCGAACAGGTCGCCCAGGACGCCGGATACACCCGCGGCGCGCTCTACCACCAGTTCACGGGCAAGCAGGACCTGGCGCTGGCGGTGACCGAGTGGGTGCTGGACACCTGGTGGCAGGAGGTCGGCCGGCACGTCGAGCAGGAGCGGGACCCGCTCGCGGCGCTGCTCACCCTGGCGCGCGGGCACGCCGTGTACTGCCGCCGGGACATCGCCCGTGTGGCGATGGCGCTGCGGCTGGAGTTCGCCGGACAGGACGACCACCCCGTGGGGCGCGCGATCGAGGAGGGCTACCGCAGGCTCGTCGAGCGCTGCACCGGCCTGGTCACCGCCGCCCGCACGGCGGGCGCGCTGCCGGACGGTCCGCCGCCCCGCACCCTCGCGCTCGCCTTCGTCGGCGCGGTCGAGGGCACGTCGATCGCCCTGTCCGGCCAGGCCCCGCACGACGAGTCGCTGGTCGCCGGTGCCGCGGCCGGCGCGCTCGGGCTCCCGTACGCACCCGGCGACCCCGCGGGCACGGCCCGCACCCCGTACTCACAGGCAACGTGAAGGAGAGCGTCATGAAGGTCGGCATGGTGGCACACCACTACCCGCACGCGGCGCACCGCGCGGAGTTCGTCACGCGCGTACGCCGCGTCGCCGAGGAGTTCCGGCGCACGCCCGGGTGCCTGTCGGCGGACTGCTGGCTGGCCGCGGACGGCGACGCGGTGGTCTCGATCGTGGAGTGGGAGTCGGAGGAGGCGTCGGCCGCGTCCCTCGCCGCCGTGCAGGCGGCGGCCGGACTCGACCTCGCCTACGACGAGCGGGAGTCCCGGCCGCGCGAGATCGTACGGCTCGCGGCGCCCTGAGCGCCGGCCGGGCGGGTCACCGGCCCTTCCCGCCCGCGGCCGCCCGGCGTCAGGCCGCCGCTGTCGCGGCGTGCCGGCAGTGCGTGCACAGCAGGCGGCGGCCCGCCGAGTGGGCCGTGCTGCGGCCCAGGCCCGCCGTACGGTGGACCGTCCGCGCAACGGCGGCGGCGTGCGCGGCGCACGCCGCCGCGCCGCAGTCCGCGCAGACGGCCAGCGCGGCGGTCTCGCGGCCGAGTTCCGCACAGTCGAAGCACTGCATTCAACAACTCCTGGTGAGCTTGGTTCCGTGATCGCCGGAAGGGCGACCGTTCTGACTGAACGGCATCCGGCCCTCGCGCATTCCGGGAATTCACGCGCGGTGACCACCGTCACGGTGCCGCGGAATTCGGCGGGCGCCCAGGCCCCTTTTCTCCCGGGAACCGCATTCCTGGTAATGCCACTGCCACCCGGCAATCCGGCCGGCCCGACCCACTCGGCCCTCCTGGCCCGCCCGCTCAGCCCTCCCCCACCAGCCGGCGCAGCTCCCGGTCGGCCGCCGAATCCGGCTCGGCCAGGTACACCACCACGGCCTGGTCCGGCTCGTCCGGCAGCCGCAGCGTCTCGAAGGACAGGTCCAGGGCGCCCGCGCGCGGATGGTGCAGCGGCTTGCTGCCGTACGTCTTGTCGCGGACGTTGTGGTCGGACCACAGGCGGCGGAAGTCCTCGCTGTGCTCGGTGAGTTCGGCGATCAGCGCGGCCAGCTTCGGGTCGTCCGGGTGCCGTCCGGTGTCCAGCCGCAGGAACGCCACCGTGTCGTCGGCCTTCTGCTGCCAGTGGACGTACCGGCGGCGCGCGGACCGGTCGAGGAACGTGAGGCGGGCGAGGTTGCGCTCCCCGGGCGGCAGGGCCGGGAAGTCGGCGATCAGGATGCGCGCCAGCTCGTTCCAGGCCAGCACCTCCTGGCGGCGGCCGACCACGTAGGCGGGCGAGTGCTCGAACGTCCGCAGCAGCCGCAGCACGCCGGGCCGCACCTCCTGGCCCTGCCCGGCGGCCGGCTGGCGGGCGTCGTCGTGGCGGCCCTCATCGCCGCGCACCAGCGCGTACAGGTGCGCCCGCTCGTGTGCGTCGAGCCGCAGGACGTGCGCGATGGCGTCCAGCACCTCGGCCGAGGCGTGGCCGCCGCGGCCCTGCTCCAGGCGTACGTAGTAGTCGACGCTGACCCCGGAGAGCTGGGCGAGTTCCTCGCGGCGCAGCCCCGGCACCCGGCGGCGGCCGCTGAAGCCGGTGCCCGGCCGCAGGCCCGCGTCCTCGGGGCGTACCCGGGCCCGCCGCGATCGGAGGAATTCCCGTAGTTCGGCCCGCCGGTCCATCGTCGCCACCTTCGATACCGCGGGCCGCGCACGCTTCGCCGCGGAACCCGTACTTTCCTGCATCCCTGCTTCTTCGCCGCTTTCCCGCTCGCTCCGCCGCTGCGCTTTCCGCATTCCTCATTCTCACGCAATCGCTTTCCGGCCGCGGAGGAAGCGGAACCGCCCAGCGTACTTCCGTACCCCCGGCAAAGCTGTGCGAGGCTGGAAGGCCGTACGCACGCGCCGTCCGCCCGCGTACCGCCGCACCCCGCACACGCCGCGCCCCGCGCCCGTACCGCACCCCGTCCCGGAGGGAGACCGCCATGCCGCAGTCCGTCGACCGTGCCCTGGACCTGCTCGACGCGGTCGCCGCGGCGGACGGCCCGGTGACGGCGAAGGCCCTGGCCCGGCAGCTGGACTGCGGCCTCTCCACGGTCTACGACCTGCTCGGCTCGCTGACCGAGCGCGGCCACCTGGCCCGTACGGCCGCCGGGTACACCCTCGGATACCGCGTCCCGGCCCTGCACCAGGCTTTCCAGCGGCAGTTGCGGGTCGACGAACGGGTGCACGAGGTGCTGCTGCGCCTGCGCCGCTCCTCCGGCGCCGACGTCTTCTTCAGCACCTACCGGGACGGCGAGATCGCCGTGCTGGACGGCGCCGCCGGCCCGGAGTCCGCCTTCTCGGTCGGCCAGGACACCGCCGCACACGCCACGGCGCACGGCCGCGCCCTGCTGGCCGCCCTCCCCGCCGCCACCCGGCGCCAGTACCTGGCCGCCGGGGGCATGCGAGCCCGCACCGCGCGCACCATCACCGCCCCGGAGCGGCTGGAGCGGGAACTGCGCCGGGTCCGCCGGGACGGCATCGCCGTGGAGCGGGAGGAGGCCGCGTCCGGGATGGCGTGCGTCGCCGTACCCGTACCGCTACGCCCCGGCGGCCCCGGCACCCCCACCACACTGACCGCCGTGTCGGCCGCGCTCCCGGTGGAGGACTTCGCCCGCCTGCGCGCCCCGCTGACCGAGGCGCTGCGGCGGGAGGTGGCGGCGCTGGGATGAACGGCGGCGCCGGGTCCTGATCCGGTGGGGCGCGTCGGCCGTCAGCTCGCAGGGCGAGCCGGAGCGCCAGCCGGGGTGCCGGGCCCGCCACCGCGGCCGGTGTCCTCGCCGTCCGGGAGGCCGGACGACGCGCCGTACGACGCGCCGTACGCCGTCAGTGTCAGTACCAGCAGCGCCAGGACGGCCATCAGCACCGCGAACGCCGCCCAGCCGACCAGGCCGACCGCGAAGGCGCCCAGGACGGCGTGCACCACGGCGCAGGTGATGAGGGCGATGCGTCCGAGCGTGCCGGGCGGGCGGTCGCGCAGGCCGATGCGGGCCAGGAGGGCGGCGCAGGACACCAGGTAGAGCGCGAAGACGGCGCCGAGTACCCAGGCGCCGGTGGACATCACGCCGGGGTCGACGCCCGCCATGGACATCTGCTGCTTGTCCACGACGATGCTCAGGACCCAGTTCAGGAAGAGGATGCCGAGCGCCTCCAGCACCAGCACCACCGCCGCCGCCCACGCCACCGGCCTGCGTGCCGCCACCCCGTCCACCCACTTCCCGGTCACGCGTTGCGCTGTTACCGCGAGTACGAAAGAACACCGGGCACGCTACTCCTGAGTACCCCCCGCGCTGCAAGAGCCCGGAGCCGGGTATGAGCACGGAAACGGAACGGGCCGGAGGAGCGGTGCCGGCCGTGGGACGCGAGCGGACGCGTCCGGGGGGCGGCACGGACCGGACCCGGACGCAGCGGCGGGCAAAGATTCTTTCGCCCATTCGTAGGGACTCCACAAAGAAACGGGGTTCCGGTGAACGGAAGGGAGGCGAGACCTTGCCCACATCTTGATCACCCCACGGGCCCCGGAATACGGGCCTACCCTGGGATACCGGGGGCCTGCGGTCCCGTATCCGCACCGGGCACACGCTCCGTGTGGGCAAGCTCACTACCGGGAACGGGTCGGCACGCGGTGTCGCCAGTCCCTAAACTCGCGACGTCCTATTTTGTTGCGGCGAAGCGCCAAGGAGGAACCGATCGTGCGCAAGGTGCTCATCGCCAACCGAGGCGAAATCGCTGTCCGCGTTGCCCGGGCGTGCCGGGACGCCGGAATCGGGAGTGTGGCCGTCTACGCCGACCCCGACCGGGACGCCCTGCACGTGCGCGCGGCGGACGAGGCCTACGCACTGGGCGGTGACACCCCGGCCACCAGCTACCTCGACATCACCAAGGTCCTGGCCGCCGCCGCCGATTCGGGTGCCGACGCCATCCACCCCGGCTACGGCTTCCTGTCGGAGAACGCCGAGTTCGCCCAGGCCGTCCTGGACGCCGGGCTGACCTGGATCGGCCCGCCCCCGCAGGCCATCCGCGACCTGGGTGACAAGGTGGCGGCCCGTCACATCGCGCAGCGTGCCGGTGCGCCGCTGGTGGCCGGTACCCCCGACCCGGTCTCGGGCGCCGAGGAGGTCGTGGCCTTCGCCGAGGAGCACGGCCTGCCGATCGCCATCAAGGCGGCCTTCGGCGGCGGCGGACGCGGCCTGAAGGTCGCCCGCACCCTCGAAGAGGTGCCGGAGCTGTACGACTCCGCCGTCCGTGAGGCCGTGGCGGCCTTCGGGCGCGGCGAGTGCTTCGTCGAGCGTTACCTGGACCGTCCGCGGCACGTGGAGACGCAGTGCCTGGCCGACAAGCACGGCAACGTGGTCGTCGTCTCCACCCGTGACTGCTCGCTCCAGCGCCGCCACCAGAAGCTCGTCGAGGAGGCGCCCGCGCCGTTCCTGAGCGAGGAGCAGAACGCGGAGCTGTACCGCGCGTCCAAGGCCATCCTCAAGGAGGCCGGCTACGAGGGCGCGGGCACCTGCGAGTTCCTGGTCGGCCAGGACGGCACGATCTCCTTCCTGGAGGTCAACACCCGCCTCCAGGTCGAGCACCCGGTCACCGAAGAGGTCACCGGCCTGGACCTGGTCCGCGAGATGTTCCGCATCGCCGACGGTGAGGAACTGGGCTACGACGACCCGGCGGTGCGCGGCCACTCCTTCGAGTTCCGCATCAACGGCGAGGACCCGGGCCGCAACTTCCTCCCGGCCCCCGGCACGGTGACGACGTTCGAGGCGCCGGCCGGTCCGGGCGTGCGGCTGGACGCGGGCGTGGAGTCCGGCTCGGTCATCGGCCCGGCCTGGGACTCGCTGCTGGCCAAGCTGATCGTCACCGGCGCCACGCGTGAGCAGGCGCTCCAGCGCGCCGCCCGCGCGCTGGGCGAGTTCACGGTCGAGGGCATGGCCACCGCCATCCCGTTCCACCGCACGGTCGTCAAGGACCCGGCGTTCGCGCCGGAGCTGACCGGCTCCACCGAGCCGTTCCGGGTGCACACCCGGTGGATCGAGACGGAGTTCGTCAACGACATCAAGCCGTTCGCCGCGCCCGGCACCGACGAGGCCGAGGCGGACACCCGCGAGACGGTCGTCGTCGAGGTCGGCGGCAAGCGCCTGGAGGTCTCGCTGCCGTCCTCGCTGGGCATGCCGCTGGCCCGCGCCGCGGTCGCCGGCGGTGCCAAGCCCAAGCGCAAGGCCGCCAAGAAGTCCGGCTCCGCCGCCTCCGGCGACACCCTCGCCTCGCCGATGCAGGGCACCATCGTCAAGGTCGCCGTGGAGGAGGGCCAGCAGGTCGCCGAGGGTGACCTGGTCGTCGTCCTGGAGGCGATGAAGATGGAGCAGCCGCTGAACGCGCACCGCTCCGGCACCGTCAAGGGCCTGACCGCCGAGGTCGGCGCCTCGCTCTCGTCCGGCGCGGTGATCTGCGAGATCAAGGACTGACGGCCGGTACGGGACGGTCGGTACGGCCGTCCGGTCCGCCAGCGCGGGGGTCCGGGGCACTTGAGTGCCCCGGGCCCCCGCGCCTTTCATGGAACGCATGGATGCGCACCTCGCGGCCCTCGCGGCGACCGCCGCCCAGCAGCTGTTCGCCCGGTCGCGGACGGACCGGTGGCACCGCTGCCGGGACGAACTGACCGGCCTGCTCGCCCGGTTCAGCCCCGGCGGGGTCGACCGTGAGGCGCTCACCGACGAACTGGAGGACTCCCGCGAGGAATTCCTGACCGCCCGCCTGGAGGGCGACCCCGCCGCGGCCGCCGACGTGGAGGCCGGCTGGCGGGCCCGGCTGCGCCGTCTGCTGCGCGCGTCGCCCGCCCTGGCAGGCCCGTTGCGGGACCTGCTGGCCCGCTGGAGCGCGGCGGACGACCGGTGTCAGGGCGCGGGTCCGTACCGTCCCGGGCCCGGCGTCAGGAGGTGTTGACCACGTCCTCCGGGAACGTCAGCTGCCGGCTCATCCACTGGAGCGCGGCGGGCAGTTCGCGCCGCCAGGTGGCGAAGTTGTGGCTGCCCTGGTCGAGGATGACCGACTCGGCCTTCATCGGCGGCTTGACCGCGTTCAGGAACTCCTTCGCCGCCGGGTAGTTCTTCTCCCCCTCCCGGCTGGTGCCGATCAGCACCGAGACCTGCGGCGCGGGCAGGTGCGCCAGCCGCCACATCAGGTCGTGCTCCCGCTTGCGCGCGACGCGCTCCTTGCCGTCTCCGAAGAGGTTGCCGGTGGTGGGGTCGCTGGTGACCTTGTAGTCGGGCGAGAGGGCCGCCGCCGAGGTGTACGTACGGGGGTGCCGCATGGTCAGCTGGAGGGCGCAGCTGCCGCCGGACGAGTAGCCGAGCAGCCCCCAGCCGCTGGCGGCGTGGCCGACCCGGTAGTGCTCCTTCAGCGCGGTGGGCAGGTCGCTCGCGAAGAACGTCTCCGCCTGCGGGCCGTCCGGCACGTCCACGCACTGGGTGTCGCGGGGCGGCGCGATGGTGGGCCGCAGCATGACGATGACGGTGGGCTGCATCTTCCCCTTGCCGATCAGGCCGCCGGCGGTCTGCGGCACCCGCAGGTGCTGGCCCAGCAGGAAGTGGCCGCCGGGGTAGCCGCTGATGGCGACGATGACGGGGAAGCGCTGGCGCTCGTACTGCTTCTGGAAGTACTGCGGCGGCAGGTAGACGAACGCGGGGTCGACGGCCTTGGTGCGCTTGCCGACGATCCGTACGGACTCCACCCGGCCGGCCTTGTCGGGCGGCCCCTTGGGCAGGCCGTGCACCTTGTCCAGGTCCTCGGTCCCCGCGGGCTGCACCAGCCCCTTCGACGGGTCGCCGACCGGGCCCGCGCCCCCGTCGCCCCACTTGGCGACCGCGCCGGGGGCGTCGTCGTACAGGCCGAGCAGTTCGTGCCAGGAACCGTAGAACTGGAAGTTGGCGTTCACCACGAGGCCGAGCGCGGCGACGACGGACAGCTGGGTGGCGAGGATGGAACCTATCCGGCCCAGCCAGGCCAGCGGGCCGCGCCTGGCGAAACGCGGCCACTGCCAGAGCGTGAGTCCCACGCACACCACGGCGACCGCGATCATGGTGTACAGCAGCGATCGGCTGGTCAGTTCCATTGCTTCCCCAGGTGTTCCCGCACGCGTTCGGACGGCCTCTGCAGACCCCATTGCGCCAGGTTTGATGTCCCCCGGACGTGCTCCGTTGCCGCCTTGGCCACTTGTTCGCCGAGGCGTCCGCGCCGCCTTCCCTCCCGGTCATCCGCGGGCCGCCTGCCGTCCACCCCGCGCGCCGGGCGGCGCCCGGCCGGCGCGGGGCGCCGTCCCGGTCCGAAGGCTGGCGGGCCGGGGGCAGTGGCATCCTGGGGGCACCGGTCCGCTGGAGGGCCGCGCTCAGGGAGGACGGCGAGGACGGCGATGGTGACCGAGACGGCAGGGCAGGAATCCGTACGACCCATGCGTGCCGACGCGCGCCGCAACTACGAGCGGCTGCTGGCGGTGGCCCGCACGGCCTTCACGGACCACGGGACCGACACCTCGCTGGAGGACATCGCACGGCGTGCGGGCGTGGGGATCGGCACGCTCTACCGGCACTTCCCCAACCGGACGGCCCTGATGGGCGCCGTGTTCCAGGGCGAGGTGGACGCGCTGCTGGCGCACGCCCGGGAGCTGAGCGACGCGCCGCAGCCGTGTGCGGCGCTCGTGGAGTGGCTGCGGGCGATCATCACGCATGCCAGCACCTACCGCGGGCTGTCACGGGCGCTGATGGCCGCG
Source organism: Streptomyces paromomycinus (assembly GCF_003865155.1). NCBI lineage: Bacteria > Bacillati > Actinomycetota > Actinomycetes > Kitasatosporales > Streptomycetaceae > Streptomyces > Streptomyces paromomycinus. The sequence continues at coordinate 3,786,063 of NZ_BHZD01000001.1, forward strand.
CCCGGCGACGCCAGTTCGGGGCTGTCCCGGTGCAGCGTCCCGATGCGCGAGGCGGGCGGCGAACTGCTCAGCCGCGCGCAGCAGGCCGGTGCCGTACGGTCCGATGTGAGCATCGGCGATCTGATGCAGCTGACCAACGGCATCGCCCTGGCCGCTGAGGAGTCACCGGACGACCCCCGGCTGGCCGACCGGCTGCTCACCCTGACGCTGACCGGGCTGCGCGCCGAGCAGGGGTGAACGGGGCCGGGTGCTGCCGTCCGCCCGGCCGTTCACCGTGCGGTGCCGCGTGGCACCGTCCGTCCGGCCGTTGACCGTGCGGTGCCGGCGCGGCCGTACGCACGCCGGCACCCGCTCAGCGACGGCGCGGCGCCAGGTCGGCGACCCGGCCGCCCGGCGGCTCCGCGAGCGGAGCCGCCGTACGCAGCTGGGGCCCGGAACCGCCGCCGCCCGGTGCCAGATTGCGCCGCTGGCCGGGCAGCGGCACGTCCCGGCGTGGGCCGCGGCGGTCGGCCGCCACCACCTCCGGTGCCTGCTGGGCGGCGCCGGCCCCGGGGCCGCCGGCCACCGCGATCTGCACCCCTTGGTCGGCCAGGGCCTGCAGTTCGGTCGCGGCCCGGTCGTCGTGGCCCGGCGGCTCGTCGGTCACCAGCCGGGTGATCACGTCGGTGGGCACCGTCTGGAACATGGTGTCCGTACCGAGCTTGGTGTGGTCGGCGAGGACCACGACCTCCGCCGCCGCCTGCACCAGCGCCCGGTCCACGCTCGCGGAGAGCATGTTGGACGTGGACAGGCCGCGCTCGGCGGTCAGGCCGCTGCCGGAGAGGAAGGCGCGGGAGACCCGCAGCCCCTGGAGCGACTGTTCGGCCCCGCTGCCGACCAGTGCGTAGTTCGACCCGCGCAGGGTGCCGCCGGTCATCACGACCTCGACACGGTTGGCGTGGGCCAACGCCTGGGCGACCAGGAGGGAGTTGGTGACCACGGTCAGACCGGGCACCCGCGCGAGCCGGCGGGCCAGCTCCTGCGTGGTGGTCCCGGCGCCGACCACGATGGCCTCGCCTTCTTCGACGAAGCCGGCGGCGAGATCGGCGATGGCCGTCTTCTCCGCGGTCGCTAGATGGGATTTCTGTGGGAAGCCGGACTCCCGGGCGAAACCGCCCGGCAAGACCGCACCGCCGTGCCGGCGGTCGAGCAGTCCTTCTGCCTCCAGCGCCCGCACGTCCCGCCGTACGGTTACTTCGGAGGTCTGGACGACGCGGGCGAGCTCACGGAGCGACACCGCTCCGTTCGCGCGCACCATTTCGAGGATCAGTTGGCGACGTTCTGCAGCGAACACGAAACTGACAGTAACGCCAACGACCGTCTGCTTTCAGCAGGTTGCACCAATTAACGGAAGTTGTTCGTTCCCGACCCTCGCACGTGGTATATGCCGCTGGCCGGTCACTCAGCGACACCAGACTGCCACGAACCGGCCCCCGCCGCCTGCCTTCCGCGGCAGGACGGCACCGGAAGCGGTACGGGGAGCGGCCCGGCGCGCGGGCGGGCGCACCCCGCCCCACGGGGTGCCGCACCGCGTGCCGGGCGGTCCGTTCATCCGGCTGGCCGCGGTCTATTCGCTGGACATCTTGCGCGTGTGCAGCTGCCGCGCCACCTCGGCGATCGAGCCGGACAGCGACGGGTAGACGGTGAACGCGCTGGCGATCTGCTCCACCGTGAGGTTGTTGTCCACCGCGATCGAGATCGGGTGGATCAGCTCGCTGGCGCGCGGCGAGACGACCACACCGCCCACCACGATGCCCGTGCCGGGGCGGCAGAACAGCTTGACGAAACCGTCCCGGATGCCCTGCATCTTCGCGCGCGGGTTGCGCAGCAGCGGCAGCTTGACGACCCGGGCGTCTATCCGGCCCGCGTCCACGTCCGCCTGGCTGTAGCCGACGGTGGCGATCTCCGGGTCGGTGAAGACGTTCGCGGAGACGGTCTTGAGGTTGAGCGGCGTCACCGCGTCACCCAGGAAGTGGTACATCGCGATCCGGCCCTGCATCGCGGCGACCGAGGCCAGCGCGAACACGCCGGTGCAGTCGCCCGCCGCGTAGACGCCGGGGGCCGAGGTGCGCGAGACCTTGTCCGTCCAGATGTGGCCGGAGTCCTTCAGCCGTACCCCGGCCTCTTCGAGCCCGATGCCCGCGGTGTTCGGGATGGAGCCCACCGCCATCAGGCAGTGCGAGCCGGTGATCGTACGACCGTCCGACAGGGTGACCTCCACACGGTCGCCCACCCTCTTGGCGGAAGCGGCCCGCGAGCGCGCCATCACGTTCATGCCGCGGCGGCGGAAGACGTCCTCCAGGACGGCGGCGGCGTCCGGGTCCTCTCCCGGGAGCACCCGGTCGCGGGACGAGACGAGGGTGACGCGGGAGCCGAGCGCCTGGTAGGCACCCGCGAACTCGGCGCCCGTGACGCCGGAGCCGACCACGATCAGCTCTTCCGGCAGCTCGTCCAGGTCGTAGACCTGCGTCCAGTTCAGGATGCGCTCGCCGTCGGGCTGGGCGTCCGGGATCTCGCGCGGGTGCGCGCCGGTCGAGACCAGGACCGCGTCGGCGGTCAGCGTCTCCTCCGTACCGTCCGCGGCGGTGACCGTGACCGTGCGGGAACCGTCCGGCGACTGCCCCGGCTCCAGGCGGCCGCGGCCGCGCATCACCCGGCCGCCCGCGCGGGTGACGGAGGCGGTGATGTCGTGCGACTGGGCGAGCGCGAGGCGCTTCACCCGGCGGTTGACCTTGCCGAGGTCCACCCCGACGACGCGCGCGGGACGGTCGATCGGGGGCGTGTCGTCCGCGACGATGATGCCCAGCTCGTCGTAGGACGAGTCGAAGGTGGTCATCACCTCGGCCGTGGCGATGAGGGTCTTGGACGGGACGCAGTCGGTCAGCACCGACGCCCCGCCCAGGCCGTCGCAGTCGACGACGGTCACCTCCGCGCCGAGAGAGGCGCCCACCAGGGCCGCCTCGTATCCGCCGGGTCCGCCACCGATGATCACGATCCGAGTCACGTCCTCCATTGTCCCGTACGCCCGCGCCGGGTTACCCCCCGGGGGCCGCCGTTCGAACCTCACGTACCACGAGCGCACCCCCTGACCTCCCGTACCCTCGGAACCATGTCGCTCTACGCCGCGTACGCCGGCAACCTCGACGCGCGGCTGATGACCCGCCGCGCTCCGCACTCGCCGCTGCGCGGCACCGGCTGGCTCAACGGCTGGCGGCTCACGTTCGGCGGGGAACAGATGGGCTGGGAGGGAGCGCTCCCGACGATCGTCGAGGCCCCCCGCTCGCAGGTCTTCGTCGCCCTCTACGACATCGCCCCGATGGACGAGGAGTCCATGGACCGCTGGGAGGGCGTGGGCATGGACATCTACCGCCGGATGCGGGTGCGGGTGCACACCCTCGACGGTGACGAGGCCGCGTGGCTGTACGTCCTCAACGGGTACGAGGGCGGGCTGCCCGCCGCGCGCTACCTGGGCGAGATCGCGGATGCGGCGGAGTCGGCCGGGGCGCCGCACGACTATGTGATGGAGCTGCGGAAGCGTCCCTGCTGAAGGGGCGCCCGGCCGCCGTGCGCGGCCCTTCGTAGAGAGCTACGAACAGATCCCCCGGATGCCGTCGGCCGGGACATCTACGCGCGTAGGCATTTACCGGCTACCCTCGTCCGCGTGAACGCATCTGTTACCCCGGACATCGCGCGCGACCCGCAGGGCGCCGCCGCCGACGCCGCCGCCCGCCTGCGCGAGCTCACCGGCGCCGAGACCCACGACGTCGCCCTGGTGATGGGCTCCGGCTGGGCTCCGGCCGCCGAGGCCCTGGGCGCGCCCGAGCACGAATTCCCGGTCACCGAGCTGCCCGGCTTCCCGGCGCCGGCCGTCGAGGGCCACGGCGGCAAGTTCCGCTCGTACAAGATCGGCGAGAAGCGGGCCCTGGTCTTCCTGGGCCGTACGCACTACTACGAGGGCCGCGGTGTGGCCCCCGTCGTGCACGGTGTGCGGACCGCCGTCGCCGCCGGCTGCAAGACCGTGGTGCTCACCAACGGGTGCGGCGGTCTGCGCGACGGCATGCGCCCCGGCCAGCCGGTCCTCATCAGCGACCACCTGAACATGACCGCCACCTCCCCGATCGTCGGCGCGCGCTTCGTCGACCTGACGGACCTGTACTCGCAGCGGCTGCGCGCGCTGTGCAAGGAGGTCGACGCGACGCTGGAGGAGGGCGTGTACGCCCAGCTCCCCGGCCCGCACTACGAGACCCCGGCCGAGATCAAGATGCTCCGCACCCTGGGCGCGGACCTGGTCGGCATGTCCACCGTCCTGGAGGCCATCGCCGCCCGCGAGTCCGGCGCCGAGGTGCTCGGGCTGTCGCTGGTGACGAACCTCGCCGCGGGCATGACCGGCGAGCCGCTCAACCACGAAGAGGTGCTCCAGGCCGGGCGCGACTCCGCGACCCGCATGGGCAGCCTGCTCGCGCAGGTGCTCGGCAAGCTCTGAGCCGCGCGCGGCAGAGCAGTAGCAGCAGTGCAGCAGGAGTACGGGGCGTTCTCGGAACGCCCCGTACGTCGTACGCGGCGCGCGCGGCCGGTGTCCGCGCGCCCGCCGGTCGAACAATCGCGCGGAGTGGGTAAGCGTTAACGCGCCGAGCGCTTCCCCCACCACCGCAACCAGAGGCAGGAGCATCACGTGGCAACCGATCCCGCGGAGCTGATCAGCCGGGCGAAGGCATGGCTGGCCGAGGACCCCGACCTCGAAACCCGCGAAGAGCTGGGCAAGCTGATCGACGCCGAGGACCTGGACGAGCTGGCGGCCCGGTTCGCGGGCACCTTGCAGTTCGGCACCGCCGGGCTCCGCGGTGAGCTGGGCGCGGGCCCGATGCGGATGAACCGCGCCGTCGTCATCCGCGCGGCGGCCGGGCTGGCCGCCTACCTCAAGGACCAGGGCCAGGCCGGGGGCCTGGTCGTCGTCGGGTACGACGCCCGCTACAAGAGCGCGGACTTCGCGCGGGACACCGCGGCCGTGATGGTGGGTGCCGGACTGCGCGCCGCGGTGCTGCCGCGTCCGCTGCCCACCCCCGTGCTGGCCTTCGCCATACGGCACCTGGGTGCCGTCGCGGGCGTCGAGGTCACCGCCAGCCACAACCCGCCGCGCGACAACGGTTACAAGGTGTACCTGGGCGACGGCTCGCAGATCGTGCCGCCCGCCGACGGGCTGATCGCGGAGCGGATCGCGGCGGTGGCCTCGCTGAACGACGTGCCGCGGCCGGAGGAAGGCTGGGAGGTGCTGGGCGAGGACGTCCTCCAGGCGTACCTGGAGCGTACGGACGCGGTGCTCACGCCGGGCTCGCCGCGCGACACCCACGTGGTCTACACGCCGATGCACGGCGTCGGCCGGGACGTGCTGGTATCCGCCTTCGCGCGGGCCGGTTTCCCGGCGCCGACCGTGGTCGCCGAGCAGGCCGAGCCGGACCCGGACTTCCCGACCGTGGCCTTCCCCAACCCGGAGGAGCCGGGCGCGATGGACCTGTCCTTCGCGACCGCGCGCTCCGTCGGCCCGGACATCGTCGTCGCCAACGACCCGGACGCGGACCGCTGCGCCGTCGCCGTGCCGGCCCCCGGTACCGAGGCCGGCTGGCGGATGCTGCGCGGGGATGAGGTGGGCGCGCTGCTGGCCGCGCACCTGGTGAGCAAGCAGGCGTCCGGCACCTTCGCGACCACGATCGTGTCGTCCTCGCTGATGTCGCGGATCGCCGCCGCGGCCTCGCTGCCGTACGAGGAGACGCTGACCGGCTTCAAGTGGCTGGCCCGGGTGGACGGTCTGCGGTACGCGTACGAGGAGGCGCTGGGCTACTGCGTCGACCCCGAGGGCGTACGGGACAAGGACGGCATCACCGCCGCCCTGCTGATCACCGAGCTGGCGGCCGAACTGAAGCAGTCCGGCCGCACGCTGACGGACCTGCTGGACGACCTGGCGCTGGAGTTCGGCCTGCACGCCACCGACCAGCTGTCGGTCCGGGTGGAAGATCTGTCGCTGATCGCCGACGCCATGCGGCGGCTGCGCGAACAGCCGCCGGCCGCGCTGGCGGGCCTGCCCGTGTCGTCCTCCGACGACCTCTCCCAGGGGACGGACACGCTGCCGCCCACCGACGGGCTGCGCTACTACCTCGCGGAGTCGGAGCAGGACGGTGTGGAAGCCGGCCGGGTGGTGGTCCGGCCCAGCGGTACCGAGCCCAAGCTGAAGTGCTACCTGGAGGTCGTGGTGCCGGTCGCCGACGCCCAGGGGCTGGGGGCGGCGCGCGCCAAGGCCGACGCGGTGCTCGGCGCGATCAAGGCGGACCTGTCGGCGGCGGCCGGCATCTGAGCTGATCGCGCCTGATCGCGCTTGATCGCGCTTGATCGCGCACACGGCTGTCATCGAGGACGGGCCCCGGGACCGCGGCGTTCCGGGGCCCGCTCCGTTTCCCCCGTACGGGTGGCAGCCGTACGGCACCTGCCGCAGCGCGCCCGTCCGGCGGCCGGCGCTCCGGGACACCCTGGTCTGGTCCGACAACCTGCCCGGCCCACCCAGGAGTTGCCGCAGTGTCCCCGACCGCGCCCGGCACGGCCGCGTCCGCTCCCGCCGTGTCCGACCCGACCGCGCCCGATCCGGCCGCCGTCTTGGCACCGGTGGCGGGACCCGCTCCCCGCGGCCCCGCCGCGCGGGCGGCCGGGGCCCTGCTGCGCCGCGCCGGGCCCGCGCTGCTCGGCTACGCCGCCGTACGGCTGCTGGGCACCCTCGTGCTGATGAAGTGGGCGCATCTCCAGCACCGCGGTCTGTGGCCGCTGCTGGCCGACCGGTGGGATTCCGGCTGGTACCTGGGGATCGCGGACCACGGTTACTCGTTCGCGTTCGACGAGAACGGCTCCGACGAGAGCAACCTCGCGTTCTTCCCGCTGTACCCGGTGGTGGTGAAGGCCGTCGCGGGGGTGACGCCCGGCTCGCGGGCCTCGGTCGGGGTGGTCGTCGCGGTCGGCTGTGCGCTGCTGGCCGCCTGGGGGATCTTCGCGGTGGGCGAGCGGCTGTACGGGGCGCGGGTCGGCACCGTACTGGCCGTGCTGTGGGGTGCCACGCCGGTCGCCGTCGTGCAGTGGATGGGCTATACGGAGTCGCTGTTCACGGCGCTGGTGGCGTGGTCCCTGTACGCCGTGCTGACCGACCGCTGGGTCACGGCCGGTGTGCTCTGTCTGCTCTCCGGTCTCACCCGTCCCACCGGTCTCGCGCTGGTCGCGGCGGTCTGTGTCAGCGCCGTCGTCGCCCTGTGGCGCCTGCGCCGGGCCGCCGCTGCGGAGCCCGCGCCGGCACCCGCGTCCGGCAGGCCGGCCACTCCGGCGCGCGCTCCGGCACCCACCGTGGCATCCGCTCCGGTGCGCACGCCGGACTCCGCGCCGGAGCCCGCGCGGGGGCCCGGCCCGGACCCCGCGCCCCTCGCCGCGCCCCTCGCCGCGCCCCTCCCCGCGGACCGCGACCGGGTGCGCCGCATCGTCCTCGGCGCGCTGCTGGCGCCGCTCGGCTGGCTCGCGTACGTCGGGTGGGTGGGCCTGCGACTCGGGCGCGCCGACGGCTACTTCGCGGTCCAGCGGCAGTGGGCGAACCAGTGGGACGGCGGCAAGGAGACGCTGCGAACGCTGCGCGACCTCTTGATGTACCCGTCGCGCCCGCAGCTCTTCCTGGTAGTGGTGGCGCTGGTGCTGATCGTGTCGGTAGCGCTCTTCATCCTGTGCGTGGGCGACCGGCAACCCCTGCCGTTGCTGGTCTTCAGCGCCGTCCTGCTGCTGATCGTCCTGGGCAGCGGCGGCGTCTTCTTCCCCCGGGCCCGCTTCCTGCTGCCCGGATTCCCGCTGCTGCTGCCCCTGGCCCTGGCGATCGCCCGAGCACACCGCCGCGTCGCCGTGCTGGCCCTGGCGGGGGCCGCGCTGGGGTCGGCGTACTTCGGGGCGTACATGTCGCTGGTGTACGGCGGCCCGCCGTGACGCGCCCGCGCGCCGGGACCGTACGGACCGCTCAGGCGGCGGGTCGGTGGCGGAGGTGGCGGAGGTGGCGAAGTGAATCATGGCTTCGGAGCGGGCGGGCAGGGCCTCGTAGTCGCGGGCCAGGCGGCGGTGGAACATCAGCCAGCCCAGTGCCCGTTCCGCCGCCCACCGCTTGGCGACCGGAGTGAAGCCTCTGGTCCCGAAAGCGCGTTGGACGATTTCCATGTCGATGCCGAGTCGGGCGGCGTGCTCGACAAGGTGCTGGCGGTGGCCGCCGTCGACCCAGATCTTGCGCAGGCGGGGGTGGGCGGGCGGCGATGTGGCCGGCCAGCCGGGTGCCGGCGACGGAGTCCTGGACGCCGGCCGCGGTGACCAGCACCGCGAGCAGCAGCCCGAGCGTGTCGATCACGATGCTCCGTTTGCGGCCCACGATCTTCTTCGCCGCGTCCGTGCCCTGGCCGGCGGCGGGGACGCTGGTGCAGGTCTTCACGCTCTGCGCGTCGATCACGCAGGCCGACGGCTCGGCGTCCCGCCCCTGCGCCTGCCGTAACAGGCTCCGCAGCAACCCGGTGAGCTGGGTGAAGACGCCGTCGTGCTGCCACTTGGCGAAGGTGTCCGTAGACGGTCTGGTGGGGCGGCAAGTCGTGGGGCAGGCAGCGCCGGGGGATGCCGGTGCGGTCGACGTAGAGGATGGCGTCCATGATGCGCCGCAGGTCGTGCTCGGGCGGGCGGCCGATGGACAGGGCGTGGTGGCGGCGCCGGGTCCGCCGGGCGGTGAGCGCGGGTTCGATCAGTGCCGAGCGGTCGTCGGACAGGTCGCTGGGGTACCCGTCGCGCGAGGTCATGTCTGGGAGGTACCGCGCGGCGGCCGGCCTGGCGAGGGGGCGAAGGACCGCGGACCGCCCCGTCGGGGGAGGAGACGAGAGGTGCCGGGATGAGACAGGTCCTCTGCCGTCACACCCGCACCGGCCGGTCCACCGGCCTCTCTCACCCCGAGCCGACGGACCGGCCGAACCCGAACGAGACGCGATGAGACAGGACCAAACGCCCAGTCAAACCCACGTCGAATACTTCAATCAGAGTGAGAGGACATGCCCCGATAGGACATGCCCCGAGGGGACACGCCCCGATCTCGCGCTCGAACCTCCGCTATGAAGTCGTCCAATTGAGCTCGGGCCTTCAACAACTTACTGATACAACCATCCAAGACATGCCTCTGCTCAAGGAGCACAGCCGTTGTCCGAGACACACCCTGATGCGGTTCCTGATCGCAATGCTGCTTGAGTTCGCGGATTTCCCGAGTCGACAAACCCACCGACAGTAGCGCCTGAATGAAGCGCACTTGAGCAACGTCTGCCGCGTCGTATATGCGGTGCCCGCCAGGGCCTCGCCGACTAGTCAGCAGGCCCGACTGCTCGTAGTAGCGCAGCGAGCGCACACTAGCGCCCGTGAGTTGCGAGAGCTTCCCGATCCGCATCCCCGACCTCCGTGTGCGGTGCGTTACACCTCTGCCACTTGAAGCTCACATGATGTCAGGTTCTACGGTACCCCACATGACAACCAACGCTCCTATTGGCGCCGGGTTCCACTCCAGGCTCATCGAGACGCGCTTCGGGCGGATCGCCCTCTTCGACACCGATCCGAAAGGCGAAGCACCAGGGGTTCCGCTCTTGTTCGTCCATGGGAACTCCACCTCACGAAAAATCTTCCGCGCACAGCTCTCAGGCGGCTTTGCACAGCACCGCGTGCTGGCAGCGGACCTGCTCGGCCATGGGGATTCGGACGATGCGATCGATCCGTTCGTCGCGTATACACATCAGGGGTATGCAGACACGCTCATCGAAGTACTGGGTTCCCTGGGGATCAAACGCATCGCTGTCGTCGGATGGTCCCTCGGTGGATACATCGGATATGAGCTCGCAGCCAAATTTCCCGGGGTGGCAGCACTCGTCACGACGGGAACTCCCCCGGTGAACGAGAAGACACTCTCTGCGGGATTTTTGGACAATCCCACCTTCGAATACGTCGGGCGGGAGAAACTTACTCCCGCGCAAGCGAGAGAAATGGCCGAACAATCTACAGTTGTTCCTGCGCCACCCGAGGTCCTCGCGGATGCAGTCAGGGCGGACGGACGCGCACGCAAACGGATGTTCGAATCCGTGGTGGCCGGAGAAGGCGTCGACAAGCGGCAACTGGCGATCACACCTCCAGTCCCGCTCGCCATCATCGACGGAGCCGACGATCCGTTCGTCAATCGGGAGCACGTGGACGCCTTGCCGTTTTCCGCTCTGTGGCGCTCGGCTGTGGTCCGCATACCCGGCGCTCGTCACGCTGCCTTCTTCGAGGAGCCGAGTCGCTTCAACGAGCTTGTGCGACTGTTCTTGGCGGACCACAACCTCTGACCTCGTTCTCGCAGAGGAGCCGCCAGCTCACTGACGGACCCTTTGTGGTGAGTTCTGGCTGGGGCCCGGAGTCTGAACAGGTTGAGGGCCCGACCGTCGCGTCGGGTGTGCGCCGGGTTCCAGGGCTCCGGTCAAGGCTGGCTCATCCCGTCCGACCTGGCAGAACACATCGGCCTCCGCACCCGCCAGCAACTGCTCGACGCCGTTGAGGCAGCACAGCATCGTGTCATGGACAAGATCGATACCAAACCCGGTCACCCACGCTCCAAGGACGCCGCCGCCCTACTCCACACAGCTCGACGTGCGGAGATCACGTCCCTCTGGCGCCTGGCCCCGGCACCATGACCGGCAACCGGACCGCGCAGCAACATCTCACCATCCCGGTTCACCGGGTCAGCACATCCCGTGGGCGACTTCGCCACGCTCACGAGATGACCAGGATCAAAAACACCTACTGCCCGGCCGTTTCGTAGGCGGTCGGTCAGGGATACCTACGGTCACCCGCGATCATCTCCGCAAGTACCAGGTCGCGGGAGATGTCTTCCCCGTCGGCGGGCCACCCGTACCGTCCGTACGTCAGATGCCGGGCGAGGGCGTCGATGAGGTGTCCGCGTACACGCGGATCTGACCACCCCCACTCCATCGCGTCGGCCAGAAGGTCCACCGGCGGGAACGCGAGCAGGTACCGCGGCGGCCGGTCGCCCCACTCGTGGTCGCTGTAGTGGGCAAGCGCGGCCCGCGTCGCCGCCACCGTCGCCGGACGCTCAGGGCGGTCCTCCTCCCAGTCCCGCTCTGGCCGGTCCGTGGCGTCCAGGCCGTCGCTGACCGCGCGCACCCCGCGCGGGCCGGTGACGATACCGTCGCTGCCGTCGCTGCCGTCACGACCGCGGGCGTACCGGTCGTCCAGCCGGGCCGCGCTCCGCAACGCGTCCACGGACTCACCCCGGCTGTGCCCCCGCCTCCCGCCTTCCGCCCATTCCGCCCATTCCGCCCCGACATGGGCCCCCTTCTCGTGGGCCGGCTGCCGCGACATTCCGGCTACTCCGCCGATCTGTTCCCAGGTCGCTCCGCACTCGCGGCCGGCGATCGCCGCGCACACGAGCAGGGTGGGGAGGAACGTGTCGCGGATCGTCAGAACGTCGCGCAGGTAGCGCACCGGATCAGACCGGCGCTCCTCGTACACAGGCGGGCACCAGGCCGCGTGCGAGCCCGGCGACGACACGGGCAGACTCAGCGACAGCCGCCACCGCCTCGTCGTGCGGGGACAGCTGGGGCTTCCCGGGCTTCGTATCGGTCATGTCTCCATGCTGCGCCCGTGTGCCAGGCTCAGCCTGACACACGCGAAAACCGGCGCCCCCTGGAGGGTTGAGGCTCCGAGGCCGAGACGCGCGCCCCGCGTTCAACAATCGAACATTTACCGAACGTACGCCGCTGAGCCGCCCTGCGTCCCAATCCCCCGGCCCCCGTCAGAACCGTCCACGTTCCCGTTCATCAACTGCTGGACGAGTAGATCAGCTTGCCCACCGCGGGCTCCTTCCCGCCGACGATCCGGACGCCGCCCCTACAGCGCCACGAGCACCGCCAACGCCACCGCGCCCACCACGCACGGCACCAGAATCTCGTACGCCCACTTCACCACCGGAGCGCCCTGCGCGCCCTCCCGCGCGGCGCCCCGCTCCTGGAGTTCCCGCAGTTCGTCGAGCGACCGGTCGGCGGTGGCGCGCGGCACACCGGCCTCCGTGCCGGGGCCGAGGTGCGCGTCGCGGCCGCCGCGCACCGGGCGCCCGGCGGCGGCGCGCTGCGCCTGCCGGTTCGCCTTCTTGCGCTGCCGCAGCGACACCGGGATCGACCAGAGCTGGTACTTCGTACCGTCCGCGGTGAAGACCTCGCTGGAGAACGACGCCCGCAGGTCGGCGACGGCCGCCCAGGGCAGCGTGATCGTACGGAACGGGTTGCGCACCAGGAGCCGGTCCGCGCCGGCCCGCACCAGCGGACGCAGCGTGAAGGCGACCACCAGCGGCACCACGAAGAGCAGCCCGGCCACCGCCGTGAGCTTGGTGTGCGCCGTGCCGCGCACCAGCGCGTCACCGCCCAGCCAGGCGGCCAGCGCGAGCAGCAGCACCCCGCCGACGAGGGCCGCGGGCGAGCGGTAGCTGCGGTCCGCGTACTGCTCCTGCGGCGTGGAGGACTGTTCCGGGCTCGTCATGCCTGCGATTCTGCCTGAGCGTCCGGAACCCGGACATTGCGGTACGGCATCATTCGTGCGCCGGGGCGCCCGCGCGCACGCCGGCTCAGTCCGCCACCAGATCGGCGTACACCACGACGTTGTCCGGCCGGTGGCCGTCCACCAGGCCGCCGCCACAGGTCACCAGGCGCAGCTCGGGCCGGTCGGTGTCGCCGTAGACCTGCTGGGTGGGGAACGCCTTCTTGTCGACCTGCTGGAGCGCCCGGACGGCGAAGACCGCGGTGCGCCCGTCCGCCCGGTCGACGTAGATCTTGTCGCCGGGCCCGATGCGGCCGACGTTCCGCAGTACGGCGGGGCCGTCGACGGTGTCGTAGTGGCCTATCAGGACGGCGGGGCCGGTCTCACCGGGAGTGACGCCCTGGTCGTACCAGCCGATCCGGTCGGCCTGCGCCACGGAGGGCACCTGCACCGTGCCGTCGGCGGCGAGTCCCAGGCCGAGGACCGGGCCGGTGTCCACACCGGCGGCCGGTATGCGGACGCGTACCGGCCGGGAGGCGGGCAGGGCCGCCGGGGCCGACGCGCTCGGGGCAGCGGCGGGGGCACCGACGTTCGCGACGTGCACGGGCGGCGCCGCCCCCGGGGTGCCGCCGTTCAGGACGCCCCGGGCGATCAGTACGCCGCCCGCCACGAGGAGGAGCAGGCTCGCCGCCGTCAGCAGACGGCCCGGCAGGCGCCGGTGAGGGCCCCGGCTCAGCACCCCGTTCCCTCGGACTGACGGCGGCGGCGCACCGCGAAGACGACGCCCGCCGCACCGGCCGCGGCGAACAGGCCGCCCGCGGCGAACAGCGGGGTGGTGTCCGGCTGCTCCAGGTCCTCGTAACCGGCGGCCACGGCGCCCTTGGGCAGCACCTTGGTCTGGCTGCCGGTCGGCGTGGCCTGGGCGCCGACCGCGCCCGGGCTCTTGCTGCCCGCGGGCTTGGCACCGGGCGCGCTGCTCTTGGCGGGCACGACGGGCTTCGCGGCCGGGGCGGGCTTCGCGGCCGGGGCGCAGCCCTGGGGCAGGGCGGGGAAGTTGGCGGTGCCGGGCGGGTAGTCGCCGCCCTGCATCTTGAAGCGGAGCTTGGGGCGGGCGCCGTACGGGTCGATGATCTTCGCGCCGAAGCGGGCCAGGGTCGGGTGCGCACGGTCGAGACGGGCGCCGGGAACGGCGTTGCCCGGACCGTCCTCGAACGTCGCCGAGGGCCCCTGCGGGCCACGGGTCAGCACGGCGAGGGTGCCGCCGCCGATGGCCACGCGGCGGGTGACGGTGCAGCTCTTGCGGCTGCCGGAGGCCGTACCGCTGCCGGTCCGGTGCGCGGTGGCCTGGCCCGCCTGGTGTCTGCCGGTCTCGCCGGCCGTCTTGCCGTCGGCCGTCTTGCCGTCGGCCGTCCGGCCGCCCGTCGCCTTGCCGCCCGCGTGGGGCGCCGCGGACGTCGGCAGCGCGTAGCTCTTCGCGCCGCCGGGGCCGCCGCTGACGTGCAGCTTCGGCGACGCGCCCGAGAGGCCGGTCAGCCGCAGGGACAGGCCCTTGAGCTGCGCGCTCGGGTGGGCGCGGTCGAGCAGACCGAGCACCCGGACCAGGTACCAGTCGCCCGGCTTCCACTGCGGACCGACGTAACGGATCCATGCCTCCGGACCGCCCGCGGCGGGCACGTTGCGCAGCACGGCCACCATGCCGTTGCCGATGGCGACCGGCTTGCCCTCGTAGCGGGCGGCGGTGTCGGCGGCGGACTGCGCGGCAGCGGTCGCCGTGACAGGCGCGGCGGATGTGGCGGAGGTGGCGGCGAAGGCACCGGGGGCGGAGCCGAGGACGGCGGCACCCAGGGCGGCGGACGCGACGGCGGCGCGGAGTGTGCGGCGGGCGGACTGTGCGGTCATGAGGACCCCCGGGGGATGGTCGGTCGTGCGGCGACGTGACCACATCCGCCGCCCTTCGTGCGGAAGGCCGGAAAGTGCTGCGGTGCGGTGCGGCACTACTGAAGGTAGGGGACTGCCGTGACGACCCGTCCGCTGTTGTGTAACGGTCGCCGCACAGAAGCCCATCACTCCACCGCGCGCCTGTTACAGAACGCCTGCGCACAGCCGTTACGGGGGCCCTGCGCACGTTGTTACAGAGCGCTCGCGCACCACGGCCGCACGCGCCCCGGCGCACCCGTCGCGAACAGCACCCGCGCCCTGTCACGGGCGCCGCCGCACACCTCCGCTCCGGGCCGCGCGCACATCCCCGTTCCGGGCGCCACGCGCACCTCCGTACCGGGCAGCGCGCACATCCCCGTTCCGGGCGCCACGCACACCTCCGTACCGGGCGCCGCCGGCCCCCCGTCACGCATGACGCCCGCACTCTCGCCCCGGGCGCCGCCCGCACTCTCGCCCCGGGCGCCGCCCGCCCCCCTCCGTCACGTACAACCCCCGCCCCTCACCCGAACGCCTCCACCACCCCCCAGCCGGACGCCCGCCGCGCCCATATCCCTCCGCAGGGGGTGACATGCAGCTACGCGCGTAGATATGCTCCCCTCGTGACCATGCCCACCACTGTTCCCGCATACGGCAAGGAAGCCGCGGGGCGTCTGGCGTCGATGGCGGACGTGACCGCTTCCGACGGTGCGCTGCGCCGCTTCCTGCACGGCCTCCCGGGCGTCGACGCGGTCGGCCTCCAGGCCCGCGCCGCGACCCTCGGCACCCGCTCGATCAAGACCACGGCGAAGGCGTACGCCATCGATCTCGCCATCTCGATGATCGACCTGACGACGCTCGAAGGAGCGGACACCCCGGGCAAGGTCCGGGCCCTGTGCGCCAAGGGGATCAACCCCGATCCCACCGACCGCGGCACCCCCAAGGTCGCCGCGATCTGCGTCTACCCCGACATGGTGGCGACCGCCAAGGAGGCCCTGACCGGCTCCGGCATCCACGTCGCCGCCGTCGCCACCGCCTTCCCGGCGGGACGGGCCGCGCTGCCCGTCAAGCTGGCCGACACCCGTGACGCGGTCGCGGCCGGCGCCGACGAGATCGACATGGTGATCGACCGCGGCGCCTTCCTCTCCGGCCGTCACATGACGGTCTTCGAGGAGATCAAGCAGGTCAAGGAGGCGTGCCGCCGCGAGGACGGCTCGTACGCCCACCTGAAGGTGATCTTCGAGACCGGCGAGCTCCAGACGTACGACAACGTGCGACGGGTCTCCTGGCTCGCGATGCTCGCGGGCGCCGACTTCATCAAGACCTCGACCGGCAAGGTCGCGGTCAACGCCACCCCGCCGGTGACCCTGCTGATGCTGGAGGCCGTCCGCGACTTCCACGCCACGACCGGTGTGCAGGTCGGCGTGAAGCCGGCCGGCGGCATCCGTACGACCAAGGACGCGATGAAGTACCTGGTCATGGTCAACGAGACGCTGGGCGATCAGTGGTTGACCGCGGACTGGTTCCGCTTCGGCGCCTCCAGCCTGCTCAACGACCTGCTGATGCAGCGCCAGAAGCTCAGCACCGGCCGCTACTCCGGCCCCGACTACGTCACGGTGGACTGAACCGATGAGCTCAGCATTCGCATACGCACCGGCGCCCGAGTCGCGCGCCGTCGTCGACATCGCGCCGTCCTACGGCCTGTTCATCGACGGCGAGTTCACCGAGGCGGCCGGCGGCAAGGTCTTCAAGACCGTCTCGCCCGCGAACGAGGAGGTCCTCTCCGAGGTCGCGCAGGCCGGCTCCGAGGACGTGGAGCGCGCCGTCAAGGCCGCCCGCAAGGCGTTCGAGAAGTGGTCGGCGCTGCCCGGCGCCGAGCGCGCCAAGTACCTCTTCCGCATCGCCCGTCTGATCCAGGAGCGCTCCCGCGAGCTGGCCGTCCTGGAGTCGCTGGACAACGGCAAGCCGATCCGCGAGTCCCGCGACTCGGACCTGCCGCTGGTCGCCGCGCACTTCTTCTACTACGCGGGCTGGGCCGACAAGCTGGGCCACGCGGGCTACGGCGCCGACCCGAAGCCGCTGGGCGTGGCCGGCCAGGTCATCCCGTGGAACTTCCCGCTGCTGATGCTGGCGTGGAAGATCGCTCCGGCGCTGGCCTGCGGCAACACCGTCGTCCTCAAGCCCGCCGAGACCACCCCGCTGTCCGCGCTGTTCTTCGCGGACATCTGCCGCCAGGCGGGCCTGCCGAAGGGTGTCGTGAACATCCTCACCGGCGACGGCTCGACCGGCGCCGAGCTGGTCGCGCACCCGGACGTCAACAAGGTCGCCTTCACCGGCTCGACCGAGGTCGGCAAGGCCATCGCCCGCACCGTCGCCGGTACGGACAAGAAGCTCACCCTGGAGCTGGGCGGCAAGGCCGCGAACATCGTCTTCGACGACGCGCCGATCGACCAGGCCGTCGAGGGCATCGTCAACGGCATCTTCTTCAACCAGGGCCACGTGTGCTGCGCGGGTTCGCGCCTGCTGGTGCAGGAGTCCGTGCAGGACGAGCTGCTGGCGGCGCTCAAGCGCCGGATGAGCACGCTGCGCGTCGGCGACCCGCTGGACAAGAACACCGACATCGGCGCGATCAACTCCGCCGAGCAGCTGGCCCGTATCACGGAGCTGGCGGACGCGGGCGAGTCCGAGGGTGCCGAGCGCTGGGCCCCGTCCTGCGAACTGCCCGACGCCGGTTACTGGTTCGCGCCGACGCTGTTCACCGGCGTCACCCAGGCCCACCGCATCGCCCAGGAGGAGATCTTCGGGCCGGTGCTGTCGGTGCTCACCTTCCGTACGCCGGAAGAGGCGGTCGCCAAGGCCAACAACACCCCGTACGGGCTGTCGGCGGGCGTCTGGACGGAGAAGGGCTCGCGCATCCTGTGGATGGCGAACAAGCTCCGGGCGGGCATCGTCTGGTCCAACACGTTCAACAAGTTCGACCCGGCCTCGCCGTTCGGCGGCTACAAGGAGTCGGGCTTCGGCCGCGAGGGCGGCCGGCACGGTCTGGAGGCGTACCTCGATGTCTGATCGCTTGAGCGTTCTCAAGACCTACAAGCTGTACGTCGGGGGCAAGTTCCCCCGGTCCGAGAGCGGGCGGGTGTACGAGGTGACGGACTCCAAGGGCAACTGGCTCGCCAACGCGCCCCTGTCGTCCCGCAAGGACGCCCGGGACGCGGTGGTCGCGGCCCGTAAGGCGTTCGGCGGCTGGTCCGGCGCGACCGCGTACAACCGAGGCCAGATCCTCTACCGCGTCGCGGAGATGCTGGAGGGCCGCCGCGAGCAGTTCGCCGCGGAGGTGGCCGACGCCGAGGGCCTGTCGAAGGCCAAGGCGGCGGCGCAGGTGGACGCGGCGGTCGACCGCTGGGTCTGGTACGCGGGCTGGTCCGACAAGGTCGCCCAGATCGCGGGCTCCGCGAACCCGGTCGCCGGGCCGTACTTCAACCTGTCCTCCCCGGAGCCGACCGGTGTGGTGGCCGTGCTGGCGCCGCAGGAGTCGTCGTTCCTCGGCCTGGTGTCGGTGATCGCCCCGGCGATCGTCACGGGCAACACGGTCGTGGTCGTCACCAGCGAGAAGTCGCCGCTGCCCGCGCTGTCGCTGGGCGAGGTGCTGGCCACCTCCGACCTGCCGGGCGGCGTGGTCAACGTGCTGTCCGGACGCGTCAACGAGCTGGGCGGGCCGCTGGCCGCGCACCAGGACGTCAACGCGATCGACCTGGCGGGCGCCGCGGCCGACGCGGAGCTGGTCAAGGCGCTGGAGACGGCCGCGGCCGACAACCTCAAGCGCGTCCTGCGTCCACAGGCTGTGGACGGCGTCGCCGACTGGAGCGCCGACCCCGGTACGGAACGGATGCTGGCCTTCCTGGAGACGAAGACCGTCTGGCACCCGATGGGGGTCTGATCCCCCGGCCCGCGCGCCCGCGGGCCCTGGCTTCCGCGCGCGTCCGCGCCCGCGGAAGTACGCCGCCCGCCCTCATCCGTCCATGAGGGCGGGCGGTCCGCGTTCCGCCCCGTACCCGGCGGTCTCAGCCGGGCAGCAGCCCGACCGCCGCGCCGGTCAGCGGCAGATCCTCCAACGCGCCGCCACCGGCGATCGGATCCGTCACGATGCCGGTGGTCAGCGGCTTGAAGTCGGCGACCTGAGTGCCGATCTTGTTGGTCAGCGGGTCGGCGGTGGTGCCCGCGAGCGGGTCCAGCTTGAGGCTCTTGACCGGCCCGACGCCGCCCGCGAGGGAGTGCTGCAACGCGCCTCCCAGCGCCTTGCCGGCCGCCTGGACGTCGAGGTCGCTCTCGCGGCCGGACGCCGCGCCCGCCGGTGCCGCACCGGCCGCCGCGAGCGCCGCACCGGCCACCGTGAGCGCCAGCCCCGCGCGCGTCAGACCGCGCGGTACGCGGCGCCGGTGCCGGGGTCGTGCATGTGAGGCCATGTGCCACCTGCCTGTGCGTCGCCAAGGAAATGATTGAGTAATCGAACGATTGCGAAGCGTAGTTGAGCGGTGCCGGACCGTTCCAGCGAGCGCGCTCCGGGTAGCCCGCACGGCCCAATGCGCGACAATGGCTCCCCGTGAGCTCCCACACCGCCGCCCGGCCGCCCGCCGCCCGGGTCGTCCTGCTGACCGGCCCCTCCGGCTCCGGCAAGTCGTCCCTCGCCGCCCGCAGTGGCCTGCCCGTGCTCAACCTCGACGACTTCTACAAGGAGGCCACGGACCCGACCCTGCCGACGCTGGCCGACGGCGGCGGCACCGACTGGGACTCGCCGCTGTCGTGGGACGCGGGTGCCGCCGTGGCCGCGATCGAGGAACTCTGCCGTACGGGACGTACGGCCGTACCGGTGTACGACATCGCCGCCAGCGCACGGGTCGGCGAAACGGTTCTGGAGCGGGGCGAGGCGCCGCTGTTCCTCGCGGAGGGCATCTTCGCGGCGGACATCGTCGAGCGCTGCCGCACGGCCGGACTGCTCGCCGACGCGCTGTGCCTGCGCGGCCGCCCCACCACGACCTTCCGGCGGCGGCTCGCCCGTGACCTGCGCGAGGCCCGCAAGCCGGTGCCGGTCCTGCTGCGCCGCGGGCTGCGCCTGCTGCGCGCCGAGGGCGCGATCGTCGCCCGGCACACGGCGCTGGGCGCCCACCCGTGCGCGAAGCCGGAGGCGCTGGCCCGGATAGCGGCGGCCCGTGACGCGGCCGGCGCCATCGACGGGACCGGCCACGCCGCCACGGCCCCCGCACCCCCCACCGCCCCCGCGACGGCGACCGCCCGCGCCTGAACAGCCGAAGACCGTCCGGGCCCGCCGCGCGGCCCGAACGGCGAAGGAGCGGATTCGCGCCGTACCCCCCGGCCGGCCGAACCCGCTCCTCATCCCCCCGTGTCCCCCGTGGTCCCCCCTCGGGATCCCCCGTCCCCCTCTTCCTCGCTCCCCCGTGGTCCCCCCGTCTTCCCCGCCCTCAGGCCACCAGCTCGCCGAAGGACTCCTGCTCGTCACGGCCGAAGCTGAGGACGTCGTCCTCGCGCAGCCGGCGCAGGGAGCGCCAGATGCTGGACTTCACCGTGCCGACACTGATGTTGAGAATGTCCGCGATCTCCGGGTCCGTACGGCCCTCGTAGTAGCGCAGCACCAGCATCGTGCGCTGCGTCTCGGGCAGCCGGGCCAGCGCCTGCCACAGCACCGCGCGCAGCTCCGTGCCGCGCATCGCGTCCGTGTCCCCGGCCGTCTCCGGCAGCTCCTCGGTCGGGTACTCGTTCAGCTTGCGGCGGCGCCACGCGCTGATGTGCAGGTTGGTCATCGTGCGGCGCAGGTAGCCGCCCAGCGCCGCCTTGTCACTGATCCGGTCCCACGCCCGGTAGGTCGAGAACAGCGCGCTCTGCAGCAGGTCCTCGGCCTCGAAGCGGTCGCCGGTCAGGTGGTAGGCGGTGGCGTACAGGGAAGCGCGGCGCTCCTGGACGTAGGCGGTGAACGCCGCGGCGGCGTCCCCCGTTTCCTCCGCCTGCGACGCGGAGCGCCGTTCCCCCGTGCCTTCCCTGTACGCCGGCGCCGCGGCGGGACCACCGTCTCCCCCGTCGGTCCCCCCGTGTCCCCCGTCGTGCGTCATCGCGTCGATCGCGACCATGTAGGGAATGCGATGACGCCCGGTGCCGCGAGCGCACCCCCGCCCGCCCACGGCACCGGACTTCTCGGTGGCCCGGCCGACATCGTGCAGACGCGTGATGACTGCGCTGGTCGTGGTGCTGTGCAGTGTGTTCATCGCGCGCCCCCCGTCGGTAGACCCTGCTTGCTTCGGTTCGTGATGGGGAAAACTCTGCCGAAGCAGTTTCATGACGCTGTCTGCCGTCTGTCACAGCCCTGTCACAGCGGGAGGGTCGCGGCCGGAGCGCCGTACGGACGCGGGGCGGGCCGGGGCACGGGCCCCGCCGGACGCCGTGCAGGTCGAAGTCCTGGTCCCCCATGGGCCAGAATGGCCGGTGTGCCTTTCCTGTTGCTGATCGAGGACGACGACGCCATCCGCACGGCCCTCGAACTCTCCCTGTCGCGCCAGGGTCACCGTGTGGTGACCGCGGCGACGGGCGAGGACGGCCTGAAGCTGCTGCGCGAGCAGCGCCCGGACCTGATCGTGCTGGACGTGATGCTGCCGGGCATCGACGGTTTCGAGGTGTGCCGGCGGATCAGGCGGACGGACCAGCTGCCCATCATCCTGCTGACCGCGCGCAACGACGACATCGACGTGGTGGTCGGGCTGGAGTCCGGCGCGGACGACTATGTGGTCAAGCCGGTGCAGGGGCGGGTGCTGGACGCCCGGATCCGGGCCGTGCTGCGGCGCGGGGAGCGGGAGTCCAACGACGCGGCGACGTTCGGTTCCCTGGTCATCGACCGCTCGGCCATGACGGTCACCAAGAACGGCGAGGACCTCCAGCTGACCCCGACCGAGCTGCGCCTGCTGCTGGAGCTGAGCCGCCGCCCCGGTCAGGCGCTGTCCCGGCAGCAGCTGCTGCGGCTGGTGTGGGAGCACGACTACCTCGGTGACTCGCGGCTGGTGGACGCGTGCGTACAGCGCCTTCGCGCGAAGGTGGAGGACGTACCGTCCTCGCCGACCCTGATCCGCACGGTGCGCGGTGTCGGCTACCGGCTGGACACCCCGCAGTGACGGAGCGCTCGCCCGAGAGCCGTACGGATGCCGAAGCGGCCGGTGACGGCGCGGGCGCGCCGGAGCGGCCCGGCTTCCTGCGGCGGTGCGTACGGGCGCTCGGCCTGCTGCGCTGGACCAGCCTGCGGCTGCGGCTGGTGTTCGTCTTCGCGCTCGTCGCGCTGACCGCGGCGGTCTCCGCCTCCGGCATCGCGTACTGGCTCAACCGCAACACCGTGCTGGACCGTACCCAGAACTCCGCGCTCAACGACTTCCGCAAGTCGCTGGAGGACAGCACTCGTTCGCTGTCGCTGCGGCCACGGTGCTCGGAGCTGGACGACGCGGCACGGCAGATGGCGGGCGGGCCGCAGAACTACGCGGTCCTGCTGGTCGCGCAGGGCAGCGACGGCAAGCAGTGCGTGGCGTCCACCGACAAGGACCTGTTCACGCTCAAGACCGTGCCCAGGCCGTTGCAGACGGCGGTCAACGAGAAGCGCGCGCTGGACGACGGCAACCGCGTCCCGTACCACATGTACTGGCAGCGCAAGGAGCTGCGGGACACCCCGTACCTCGTCGCCGGGGCCCGGATGAACGGCGGCGGCCCGACCGGCTACATGCTCAAGTCGCTGGCCACCGAGCGGCAGGATCTCAACTCGCTGGCCTGGTCGCTGGGTATCGCCACCGCGCTGGCGCTGGTCGGCTCCGCGCTGCTGGCGCAGGCCGCCGCGACCACCGTGCTGCGGCCCGTGCAGCGCCTGGGCCACGCGGCCCGGCAGCTGGGCGAGGGGCGGCTGGACACCCGGCTGCGGGTGACCGGCACCGACGAACTCGCCGACCTCTCGCGCACCTTCAACCGCACGGCCGAACGCCTGGAGCAGCGGGTCGAGGAGCTGAGCGGCCGCGAGGCGTCCTCCCGCCGCTTCGTCGCCGACATGTCGCACGAGCTGCGGACGCCGCTGACGGCGATCACGGCGGTCACCGAGGTGCTGGAGGAAGAGGAGGACTCCCTCGACCCGATGATCGCGCCCGCGGTGAAGCTGGTGGTCAGCGAGACCCGGCGGCTGAACGACCTGGTGGAGAACCTGATGGAGGTCACCCGTTTCGACGCGGGGACGGCCCGGCTGGTGCAGGACGAGGTGGACGTCGCCGACCAGGTGACCGCGTGCATCGACGCGCGGGCCTGGCTGGACGCGGTCGAGCTGGACGCCGAGCGCGGCATCGTGGCCCGGCTGGACCCGCGCCGCCTCGACGTCATCCTGGCCAACCTCATCGGCAACGCGCTCAAGCACGGCGGCTCGCCGGTCCGGGTGTCGGTCCGCACCGAGGCCACGCCGGACGGCGAGGATCTGCTGATCCGGGTACGGGACCACGGGCCCGGCATCCCGCAGGAGGTCCTGCCGCACGTCTTCGACCGCTTCTACAAGGCGAGCGCCTCCCGGCCGCGGTCGGAGGGCAGCGGTCTGGGCCTGTCGATCGCGCTGGAGAACGCCCACATCCACGGCGGTGAGATCACGGCCGCGAACTCGCCGGAAGGCGGCGCGGTCTTCACCCTGCGGCTGCCGGTGGGCCTTTCGGCCGCCGGACCGGCCGAAGAGACGGACACGGATACGGACGCGGGCGCCGGTGAGGATGCGCGGGTCGGCACGGGCGCGGGGAGCGGTACGGGCGCGGGCACTCGTAAGGACGCGGGTGCTCGTAAGGACGCGGGGAGCGGCACGGACGCGGGCACCGGTACGGACGCGGGCGCCCGTGAGGACGCGGGGAGCGGCACGGACGCCGGTTCCGGAGGCACGGAGCACCGCGGCACCGAAGCCCGCGGCACGGAAGGCGGTGACGGCCGATGACGTGGCACACCCGTACCCCGTCGGCCGGACCGGGGCCCGGTACCCGCGCCCGTACCCGCACCCGGCCCTCGCCCCGGCGCCGGACCGCGGTACTGACGACGGCCGTGGCGCTGGGCGCCCTCGTACCGGCGCTGGCGAGCTGCGGCATCCGCGGTACGTCCGTGCCGGTCGACGCCGGGGGCGCGCCCTCCCGGGTCAGCTGCAAGGTTCCTGCGGACTCGGTCGCCCCCGTCCCGCCCGACAGCTCTCGGGTCACCGTCTACCTGGAGTGCAGCTCGGCGCTGGCCCCGGTGGAACGCACCGTGACCAACCCCAAGCAGCAGCCCGCCGACCGTCTCCGGTCGGCCCGCGCGCTGCTGGACGAGCTCCAGGAGCAGCCGGGGCCTGTCGAGGAGGAGGCCGGGTTCGTCACGGCGGTGCCGGAGAACCTGGAGGTGTCCGGCCCGCGCGCGGGCGACCCCGAGGGGACACTGCGGCTGAGCGCGCGGCCGGAGGACCTGCCGTCCTTCGCGCTCGCCCAGATCGTGTGCACGTTCGGCGAGAGCGCGGCCCTGGGCCGTACGCACGCCGCGGTACTGGGCGGCCCCGGCGACGGACATCCGCAGCGTTACCCCTGCTCGGACGAGGTGCGCACGCACCCGGACAGTGTGCTGGGCGCGGGGTCGGACGCTCCGGGGACGTCGGGCTGACGGCGGGCGGGCGGACCACGGCCCCCGCCGCCCGGCCCCCGGAGCCCGGGCCTCGGCCCTTACGGAACCGCGGCCGCCGGTAGCCGCGTCCTGGCCTGTGTGCAGGGTCATGGCCGCGGCGGTACCGCCGCCCTCCGTATGCGCGCCGCGGGAGCCGTCCTCCTCGTGGCGCATCTGCTGATCGTCGGCTGGCTGTCGCTGCGCCCCCGTACGGTTCCCTGGGTGCCCGCCGCGAACCTCCGGCCGCTGGCGACGATCCGCGCGGAGCTGGCGCACGGGCCGTGGGAGGCCGTGCAGAGTCTCGGGGGCGCGGTGCTGCTGCTGGCGCCGCTGGGCATTCTGCTGCCGATGACAGCGGGCCGCCTGAACGTTTCTCCGCTGGGCTCCCTGGCACGTACGGCCTTCACCGGCGCGATGGTCTCGCTGGCGATCGAACTGCTGCAGGCCGGCATACCCGGCCGGGTGCCCGACGTGGACATGGTGCTGCTCAACACGGCCGGGGTCGTACTGGCGCACCTGCTGGTCGTACCAGGGGTCCGGTACCGGCTACGCCGCAAGGAGGACCCGCCCGTGCGGCCGACCCCCACGAGGGCCAGGGTTCACCTCGCACCGCAGGCCGACGCCCTGTCGGGCTCCCGGACCTACCTTTGAGACATCGGGGCAGACAGTCCCGTACCCGGTCGAAAAGGAGTCGAGAACCATGGCCGCCGCACTGGTCCGCCCCCGCAACAACAGGATGATCGCCGGAGTGTGCGCGGGCCTGGCGCGGCGCTTCGGCACCTCGCCCGGCACGATGCGCGTGCTCTTCCTGCTCTCGTGCCTGCTTCCGGGCCCGCAGTTCCTGATCTACCTGGCCCTGTGGCTGTTCCTGCCCTCCGAGGACAAGGCCCACCGGAGCGCCTGGTAGGCCCCGTACGGCTGTGCCCCGGCCCGTACATGAAGTACGGGCCGGGGCACAGCCGTGTCCCCTCCGGGACGCGTCGCGGAGCCGGTGACTCAGCCGAGCGCCTTGGTGAGGCCCCCGGCGGGCAGGCCGCCGAGCAGGTTGCCCTTGTTGTTGGCCTTCAGCTTGTGATCGCCGCCCTGGTCACCGGTCACGCCCTTGGCGGTCTCCTCGACCTGCAGGCCCTGCAGCGTCCCCGCGACATCGCCCGGTACGTTGTCGACCGCCGAGGCGGCGGAGGCCGTACCGGCCGCCGCGGCGGCGAAGGCGACGCCGAGCGCGGCGGCACCGAGAGTCCTGATGGTTCCCTGCTTCATGGAAATACATCCTTGTGATGGGAGTTCGACCGGACCGGAATCTAGTGACACCACCGACACGCCGCAAACACCCGCCGGGAACGGAAAACGACCGGCGCTTGACACCCCGGCCGTTCCCTTCTCCCGTAACCGTTCCGGTTACTCGGAGCGATACTCGCTGATCACCGCGGGCTCGGCATCCACCTGGCGGAAGAGCCATTCGGACCGCAGTTCGGCGTAACCGGGCTTGATGACATCGTTGATCATCGCCAGGCGTTCATCGAAAGGAATGAACGCGCTCTTCATCGCATTGACGGTGAACCACTGCATGTCGTCGAGCGTGTAGCGGAATGTCGAGACCAGGTGCTCGAATTCCCGTGACATGCTCGTACCGCTCATCAGCCGGTTGTCGGTGTTGACCGTCAGCCGGAACTGGAGCCGGCGCAGCAGGCCGATCGGGTGCTCCGCGTACGAAGTCGCCGCGCCGGTCTGGAGGTTGGAGGTGGGGCACATCTCCAGCGGGATGCGCTTGTCCCGTACGTACGAGGCGAGCCGGCCCAGCTTCACCGAGCCGTCGTCGGCGACCTCCATGTCGTCGGTGATGCGCACGCCGTGGCCGAGCCGGTCGGCGCCGCACCACTGGAGGGCCTGCCAGATCGACGGCAGGCCGAACGCCTCGCCCGCGTGGATCGTGAAGTGGTTGTTCTCCCGCTTCAGGTACTCGAACGCGTCGAGGTGGCGGGTGGGCGGGAAGCCGGCCTCGGCGCCCGCGATGTCGAACCCGGTGACGCCGAGATCGCGGTAGCGGTTGGCCAGTTCGGCGATCTCCAGGGCCCGGGCCGCGTGCCGCATGGCGGTCAGCAGGGCGCCGACGCGGATGCGGTGGCCGGCCGCGCGGGCCCGCCGCTCGCCCTCGCGGAACCCTTCGTTGACCGCCTCGACGACCTCTTCGAGGGTGAGGCCCTTCTCCAGGTGCTGCTCGGGCGCGTACCGGACCTCGGCGTACACGACGCCGTCCGCGGCCAGGTCCTCGGCGCACTCGGCCGCCACCCGCGTCAGCGCCTCGCGGGTCTGCATGACGGCACAGGTGTGCGCGAAGGTCTCCAGGTAGCGCTCCAGCGAACCGGAGTCGGCGGCCTCGCGGAACCAGACACCGAGCTTCTCGGGGTCGGTCTCCGGCAGGCCGTTGTACCCGGTCTCACGGGCCAGCTCGACGATGGTGGCGGGGCGCAGGCCGCCGTCGAGGTGATCGTGCAGCAGCACCTTGGGCGCGCGGCGGATCTGGTCGACGGTCGGCAGGGTGGTGGTCTCGCTCGTCATCTCGGCACTGTAGCCCCTACGCGCGTAGAACTTCACGAACGATACCCAACGGTGACCCGTACACGGGGTGGCCGCGGGCTCGCCTTCTGCCATCGTTTCGGTCATGGCTCAGCAAGCGTTGCCGGTGCGCGGTGCCCGGCTGGGGAAACCGCGGGGAGCGGCCGGAGCGGGACGGGCGGTGTGCGGCGTCGCGCTGTTACTGCCGGAGGGCGGCCCTTCGGGCACCCGGCGCCCCTCCCCCTTGTCCACCCTGGCGGCCCGTCCGCTGGCCGCCCGGCTCGCCCGTGCGGGGCGTACGGAGGGCCTGGTGGCCCACGTCGTGCACTACCGCTGCCGCGGCTGGAACGGCACGGCGGCCCATCCCGCGGCGGACGCCGCCTGGGCGCTGGACGAGGTGGTGCGGCGGTACGGGGACGTACCGGTCTGCCTGGCCGGTACGGGCATGGGCGCCCGCGCCGCACTGCACGCCGCGGGCCACCCGGCGGTCAACTCCGTCCTGGCGCTGGCACCGTGGATACCCGACCTGGGCCCGGAAGGCGCCGACTCCGTACCGGTGAAACAGCTCGCCGGCCGGCGGGTACTGCTCGTCCACGGCACCAACGACGAGCGGACCGACCCGGACCTCTCCTACCGCTACGCCGAACGCGCCAAGAAGATCAACCGCGACGTCTGCCGCTTCGAGGTCCACTCGGACGGCCACGCCCTGTACCAGCACCGCTCCGAAGTTCTGGCGCTGGCCGCCGACTTCGTCCTGGGCTCGCTCTTCGCCCACAGCTACGCCCGCCCGGTCGCGGACGCGCTGGCGGCACCGCCGCCGCTGGGCCTGCGGATGCCGCTGGCGTCGGGCTTCGGGGAGTCGCTGAAGCACTAGGAAGGGGCGCGCGGCAGCGGCACACTTCTGTGCAGCGGCTTCCGTCCACCGGCACCTGTGCACAGGTCTTCGTCACACCACCTTCCGTCCACCACCTTCCGTCCACCGCCGGCTCGTCGACCGTCAGGGAGGCTCCCGTGCCGAACACGCTCGACCACGTGATCGTCCACTGCCACGACCAGAAGGCCACCGCCGCCTTCCTGAGCGACCTCATGGACGCCCCCGCGCCCGCCGACTGGGGCCCGTTCACCCAGGTGCAGACCGCCAACGGCGTCGGCATCGACTTCCTCGACAGCCAGGTGGCGCCGGACGCGATCAACAGCAGCCATGTGGCCTTCCTGGTCACGGACGCCGAGTTCGACGCGATCTTCGACCGTGTCCGGAAGCGGTCGGTGCGCTACTGGGCCGACCCGTACCGCACGAAGGAGAACGAGATCAACCACCACTGGGGCGGCCGCGGTCTCTACGTCCTCGACCCCGGCGGCACGGTCGCCATCGAGTTCATGACCGTGACGTACGGAGCCCTGGAGGACATGGGCGCCGAGTGAGGACGGCGGGCCTGCCGCGCCTCACCGGGGAATCAGCTTCCCCCTCCGCCCCAGCAGGAACTTCTTGAACGCCGCCACCGGAGGCGTGTCGGGATGGCCGTCCATCCAGGCCAGCCCGATCTCGCGGACCGCACGCGGGGCCGTGACCGTCAGCTCGGCGACGCCCGGACGCGGCACGGCCGGCGGCGGCAGCAGCGCCACCCCGAGCCCGGCGGCGACCAGGCCGCGCAGCGTCTCGGCCTCCTCCCCCTCGAAGGCGATCTTCGGCGTGAACCCCGCCTCGGCACACAGCGCGTCGGTGATGCGGCGCAGCCCGTACCCCGGCTCCAGGGTGACGAACAGCTCCCCCGCGGCCTCCGCCAGCCGCACCCGCTTGCGGGCCGCCAGCGGATGGTCGTCCGGCACCACCAGCCGCAGTTTCTGCTCGTCCAGCCGGCGCGCGACCAGGTCCGGGTAGTCCGGCACCGGCGAGGTCAGACAGAGATCCAGGTCACCGGCGCGCAGCCGCTCGATCATCGCCTCGCCGTAGTTCTGCACGAGCTGGAAACGCACCCGCGGGTGGTCGGCGCGGAAGGTGCGGATCAGGCCCGGTACGGTCTCCGAGCCCATGGTGTGCAGGAAGCCGAAGGCGACCTTGCCCGCCGTGGGGTCGGTGTCGGCCCGTACGGACTCGGTGGCACGCTCGACGTCCAGCAGCGCGCGCTCGGTGGAGGCCAGGAACGCGCGGCCGGCCGGGGTGAGGGTGAGCGTCCGGCCGCGCCGGGCGAAGAGCGCGACGCCGAGGTCGGCCTCCAGCCGGACGATGGCCCGGCTGAGGGTGGACTGCGGCATGCCCAGCTCGTGCGCGGCGCGCGTGACGTGCTCGTGGCGCGCGACGGCGGCGAACTGCGCGAGCCGGGGCGTCAGGGCCAGCGCCCACGAGTCCCCCCCGAGGTCCGCGGTCTCCGCCGGTTCACCCGCCCGCGCCCGGATGTCTTTCACGTTGCCAGTGTGCGACAGAGACCGTGCTGAGCTGCTGTTATGCGCCACAGCATCGATTATGGCGTTTCTATGCATTGGACGCATGAAACCGGCAGGCATACGTTCGGACCATGCCTCCCGCCGATACCGGGGCGTCGGTCGCCGCGCGCGCCGACGCCTCCGCGCAGTCGTCCCCCGTCACCTCCTCCGCGCCCGCCGCCGACGCGCCCCCGGCGCCCGACCCCGAGGCCGCCAAGCTGCACCCGGGCGGCCCCGGTTACCGCCGGATGAGCTTCGCGCTCTTCGCCGCGGGCGTCGCCACCTTCGCGCTCCTGTACTCGACCCAGGCGCTGCTCCCCGCGATCTCCACCGACCTCGCCGTCTCGCCCGACCAGGCCAGCTGGACCGTGTCGGCCGCGACCTTCGGCCTGGCCCTGGCCGTCATCCCACTGAGCGCGCTGTCCGAACGCTTCGGCCGCCGCACGATGATGACCGCCTCCCTGTCGGTGGCCGCGCTGCTCGCGCTGCTGGTGCCGTTCGCCCCCGACCTGGGCTGGCTGGTCGCGCTGCGCGCCGTCCAGGGCGTGGCGCTGGCGGGGCTGCCGGCCTCCGCGATGGCGTTCCTCGCCGAGGAGGTACGGGCCAAGGCGCTGGTCGCCGCGATCGGCCTGTTCGTGGCGGGCAACAGCATCGGCGGCATGTCGGGCCGGATCGTCACCGGCTGGGTGGCCCAGGCATGGGGCTGGCGCGCGGCGCTCGGCGCGGTCGGGCTGATGGCCGTGGTCTGCGCGGTGGCCTTCCGCCTCCTCGTCCCGAAGGCCCAACACTTCTCCCCCCGCGCGGTCGGCCCGCGCGCCCTGGCCCGCACCCTCGGCGGCCACCTGTCCGACCCGCTGCTGCGGCGCCTGTACGGCATCGGCGCGCTCTTCATGACGGTCTTCGGAGCCGTCTACACCGTCATCGGCTACCGCCTGGTCGACGAGCCCTTCAACCTGCCCCAGGGCATCGTCGGGTCGATCTTCCTGATCTACCTCGTCGGTACGGTCTCCTCGGCCGCGGCGGGCCGCCTGGTCGGCCGTGTCGGCCGGCGCGGGGCCCTCTACCTCGCGGTCGGCACCACGGCGGCGGGCCTGCTGCTCACCCTCACCGCGTCGATCGCCGCGGTCCTGCTGGGCCTGGTCCTGATCACCGCGGGCTTCTTCGCGGGCCACGCGGTGGCGTCGTCCTCGGTGAGCCGCACGGCGAAGACGGCGCGGGCGCAGGCATCGGCGCTCTACCAGTGCGCGTACTACATCGGCAGCAGCATCGGCGGCGCGCTCGGCGCGGCGGCGTTCCACGCGGGCGGCTGGGAGGCCACCGTCGCCCTGGCCCTGGCCGCGATGGCCGGCGCCGCGTCGATCACGCTGTACGCGACGCGGAAGGCGGCGGCGGAACGGCGGGTGCTGCGCGTGCGGCAAGCCGCGTAGGCGGCTTCGCCGCCGGGAACCCGGAAGGCCCGCTCTGCCACCTGTCCTGGTGGGGCGGGCCTTTCGTCCGTCTCAAGGGCCGAAGGGGAACACGCTGGTGTCGACGGTGAGACCGAAAGGCTCCGGCAGGTGGATGTCCTCTCCGAACTTCACCGCCTGCAGTTCCTGGTAGACACCGTCCTGCGGCTCTCCGAGCAACGTCACCGTGGGCCCGGCGGGAGCGAAGCGGTCGATGAGGAGATAGAGCGGCACATCTGCCTCCGCGTACGCGGCTGCCTTGTTGAGCCGGTCGTAGCTCGCGTTGTTCGGCGAGGTGACCTCGACGATCAGCTCCGCAGAGGTGAGCGGGACGTGTTCGCCCCCTTCGATCCGGTCCAGCACATCGTCCGGGACCACGACGAGGTCCGGGATGAACAGCCGCCCACGATGGGGGTGGGTGACCCCGAGGGTTTGGTAGACCTCCCAGTCCTTCGGCAGCACCGAGTAGAGGCTGCGCTGGACCTTGGCGGCAATGCGGTTGTGCGGTGCGGCCGGTGGTGGTGACACAACGATGACTCCATCAATGATCTCCACCTTGCTGCCCTCGGGCCAGTCCGCTTCCTGCCAGAAGCGGAGCAGCTCATCCCAGTACTGCCCCGGAGCGGGGTCGGCGGGGAGTGCACTCACGGCGGTCTCCTTACGTGGTGTGGCACCGATCCCAGCATGGCGAACGGGACCGGCACTGGTCCACCGATCCCGTTCACCCGAACGATTCACCTCCGTCACTTCTTCAACGGATCATGCCCCCAGTTCATCAACGAATACCGCCACGTCGTCTCCTTCACGTCCCCCGACGGCTTCTGCGCGAGATGGCGATGGACGTACCCCGTCACCTTGCGCATGTGGGCGTAATCGTCGTCCGAAAGATCCGCGCGCTTGGTGCGCAGGAGCGAAACGATTCGGCGGCCCGACTCGTGGCCCACCGATTCCCCGCCCCCCTTGTGCTGCCCCGACTCCTTGGACTCGTCCTTCTTCAGCCAGGACTCCAGCTCGGACGGCGACATGTTCACCGCGTCCTTGAAGTCCTGCCAGACGCTGTCCTGGTCGTCCTTCGTCTTCGCCACGGCCTCAGGACCGCTTCTTCTTCAGGGCGCCGGGCTTGTGCACGGCCGAGCCGCCGGACTTCTCGCTGCGGACCTTGTACTGCGGGTCGTCCGGCGAGGCGTCCACCGTCCGTCCCGCCTCCTCCGTACGGCCCGTGATCTTCTTCTCCACCTTGCCGACGGCCTCGCTGCCGTGGCTCTTCCAGGTGACCTTGTCGCCCTTGCTGAACTCGTCCTTCTTCTTCGCCATCGCCGGTCTCCTCGTGGTCGGGTCGTCCTTCCAGGACAGCACCGGTCGGGGCGCGGCGCGCGTCGGGCGCGCTCCGGAGGGGGCGCGCCCGGCGGCGTACGGCGGGGAAGGGTCAGCCGATGCGGTCCAGGATCACCGGGTTCGGGGTGAAGTCCGTGCCGGGCGGGGCGATGAGGACGCCGCCGTCGAGGGCTTCGAGGGCGTAGGGGAACTTCTCGGGGGTGTCGGTGTGGAGGGTGAGGAGGGGCTGGCCCTCCTTGACCTCGTCGCCGGGCTTGGCGTGGAGCTCGATGCCCGCGCCCGCCTGGACCGGGTCCTCCTTGCGGGCGCGGCCGGCGCCCAGGCGCCAGGCGGAGACCCCCACCGCGTACGCGTCGAGGGTGGTCAGGACGCCGGACGAGGAGGCGTTGACGGTGTGCTGCTCTCGGGCGACCGGGAGCGGGGCGTCGGGGTCGCCGCCCTGGGCCTGGATCATGCGGCGCCAGTGGTCCATGGCGGAGCCGTCGGCGAGGGCCTTGGCCGGGTCGGCGTCCTTCAGGCCGGCCGCGTCGAGCATCTCGCGGGCCAGCGCGAGGGTGAGTTCGACGACGTCGGCCGGGCCGCCGCCCGCCAGGACCTCCACCGACTCGCGGACTTCGAGGGCGTTGCCGGCGGTCAGGCCGAGCGGGGTGGACATGTCGGTGAGCAGCGCGGAGGTGCGTACGCCGTGGTCGGTGCCGAGTTCGACCATGGTGGTGGCCAGTTCGCGGGCGTCCTCGATGTTCTTCATGAAGGCGCCGGAGCCGACCTTGACGTCCAGGACGAGCGAGCCGGTGCCCTCGGCGATCTTCTTGGACATGATCGAGGAGGCGATCAGCGGGATGGCCTCGACGGTGCCGGTGACGTCGCGCAGCGCGTACAGCTTCTTGTCGGCGGGGGCCAGTCCGTCGCCCGCGGCGCAGATGACGGAGCCGACGCGGTCCAGTACGTCCAGCATCTCGGCGTTGGACAGCAGCGCGCGCCAGCCGGGGATGGCCTCCAGCTTGTCGAGGGTGCCGCCGGTGTGGCCGAGGCCGCGGCCGGAGAGCTGCGGCACGGCCGCGCCGCAGGCGGCGACGAGGGGTGCGAGCGGCAGGGTGATCTTGTCGCCGACGCCGCCGGTGGAGTGCTTGTCGGCGGTCGGGCGGGCCAGCGTGGCGAAGTCCATCCGCTCGCCGGAGGCGATCATGGCGGCGGTCCAGCGGGCGATCTCCGTACGGTTCATGCCGTTGAGGAAGACGGCCATCGCCAGGGCCGACATCTGCTCGTGGGCGACCTCGCCGCGCGTGTAGGCGTCGATGACCCAGTCGATCTGCTCGGGGGTCAGCTCCTGCTGGTCGCGCTTGGCGCGGATGACCGAGATGACGTCCATCTGGGCTTCCTTTCGTGGAACGGCCGGCTCAGCCCGTCCCTGTACCCGGGAACGACGCGGCGAGCGGGCGTGAACAGTTCTACACGCATAGAGCCGGGAGATCGAGGGGCCCGCACTGCTGAGGTGCAGTGCGGGCCGACGGTCCGCTAGCGGGCCAGGTGCTGGGGACCGAACGCGTCCGGGAGGAGGTCGTCCAGACGCCGGACGCCCGCCTCACCCGCGTCGATCAGCAGCTCGGGGCCGCCGTGCTCGTACAGCAGCTGGCGGCAGCGGCCGCACGGCACGAGCAGGTCGCCCCGGCCGTCCACGCAGGTGAACGCGGTCAGCCGGCCGCCGCCGGTGGCGGCCAGCGCGGAGACCAGGCCGCATTCGGCGCACAGGCCCAGTCCGTACGAGGCGTTCTCCACGTTGCAGCCGACGACCGTACGGCCGTCGTCCACCAGGGCCGCGGCACCGACCGGGTAGCCGGAGTACGGGGCGTACGCCCGGGACATCGCGTCCCGGGCCGCCTCGCGGAGCCGCTCCCAGTCGACCGGCACCGGACTCTCGTTCGTCCGGCCATCGTGCGTCATGCGCCCTGCCCCCGCCGGTACGGCTTGCCGTTGGCCTTCGGGGGCCGCAGCCGCTGCGCGAACAGTGCCAGCACCAGCAGCGTGGCGATGTACGGGCTGGCCTCGACGAGCTCCAGCGGCACCGCGTCCGTGAGGAAGTACCAGAGGACGAGGAGGACCGCCGCGACACCCGCGACCGCCGCCTGGGTGCGCTTGGCGGCGCGCAGCCGCAGCAGCGCGAGGACGGCGAGCAGCGCCGCCAGGCCGAGCAGCAGCGCGTGCACGGTCGGGCCGCCGCTGCGCAGCTGCATGGCGTCCATGAAGCCGAACAGGCCCGCGCCCATCGCGACGCCGCCGGGCCGCCAGTTGCCGAAGATCATCGTGGCCAGGCCGATGTAGCCGCGGCCGCCGGTCTGCCCGTCCTGGAAGAAGTGCGTGCTGATGGACAGGAACGCGCCGCCGAGCCCGGCCAGCGCGCCGGAGACCAGCACCGCCGCGTACTTGTACGTGTACACGTTGACGCCCAGCGACTCCGCCGAGACCGGCGCCTCGCCGCAGGAGCGCAGCCGCAGACCGAAGGACGAGCGCCACAGCAGGAAGAAGGTGCCGACGAAGAGCAGGACGGCCAGCACGGTGAGCCAGGAGACGTTGGTGACCAGGCCGCCGAGGATGCCGGCCACGTCGGAGACGAGGAACCAGTGGTGGTTCTCCAGGGACTGCAAGGCGTCCGAGAGGCCCGGGATCGTGAACGTCGGCATGTCGGCCATCGGCGGCGACTGCTTGTCGTTGCCGCCCGCCTGCATCGCCGCGCTGCCCTCCGCGCCGAACCACAGCGTGGCCAGGTACTGCGTCGCGCCCAGCGCCAGGATGTTGACCGCGACACCGGAGACGATGTGGTCGACACCGAAGCTGACGGTGGCGATCGCGTGCACCAGACCGCCGAGCGCGCCGCCCAGGATGCCGATGGCCGCGGCGGCCCACGGGCCGTGCTGCCAGCCGATCCAGCCGGCCGCGAACGAGCCGAGCATCATCATGCCTTCGAGGCCGATGTTGACCACGCCGGCCCGCTCGGCCCACAGGCCGCCGAGACCGGCCAGGCCGATCGAGGTGGCGGCGGCGAGAGCCGCGCTGAACTGTCCGGCCGAGGTCAGGTCATTGGTGCCGGTCACCACCCGCAGCAGGGACACCGCGACGATCGCCCCGGCGACGATCAGCAGGATGACCGGATAGGTCAGCTTGCGGCGGCCGCCGCCCCGCGGCGCGCCGGCGCCGGGCCGGGCCGCGGGCTTGAGTTCGGTACTCACGCGGTCGCCTCCGCCTTGTCGTTCTCACCTGGGTTCGTACGGGCCTGGGCGGCCAGTTCCTCGCCGACCTTGCGCTGCTGGGCGCGCAGCCCGTACCGGCGCACGATCTCGTACGCGATGACCACGCACAGCACGATCACGCCCTGGATCACGCCGACGATCTCCTGTGCGTACCCCTCGAACTCCAGGCGGGAGCCGGTGCGGTCGAGGAACGCCCACAGCAGGGCGCCGAACGCCATGCCGACCGGGTGGTTACGGCCCAGCAGCGCGATGGCGATGCCGGTGAAGCCGATGCCGGCCGGGAAGTCGGTGCCGTAGTTGAAGGACTCGTTGAGCAGCGTCGGCATGCCCACCAGGCCTGCCGCGGCGCCCGAGAGCAGCATGGAGATGACCACCATGCGCTTGACGCTGACGCCGCTCGCCTCGGCGGCCGGCTCGGAGGTGCCCACCGCGCGCAGGTCGAAACCGAAGCGGGTGCGGTTGAGCACGAACCAGTAGACGAAGCCGGCCAGCGCCGCGATCACCACGAAGCCGTACACCGGCTTGGGGTCGGTCGGGAAGCTGAAGAAGTGGCTGGACTCCGGCAGGAACTTGGTGTGCAGGAGGTTGCCGTCCTTGATCGCGAGACGGCCGTCCTGGAGGAAGTAACCGATCACGGAGGCGGCGATGGCGTTCAGCATGATCGTGGTGATCACCTCGCTGACGCCGCGCGAGGTCTTCAGCACGCCCGCGATGCCCGCCCACACCGCGCCCACCAGCATGGCGATCACGATGAGCAGGATGATCTGGAGCGCGCCGGGCAGCGCGATCGCGCCGCCGACCGCGGCGGCCGCGAAGGCCGCCAGCCGGTACTGCCCGTCCACACCGATGTTGAACAGGTTCATCCGGAAGCCGATGGCGACCGCCAGTGCCGACAGGTAGTACGGCACCGCCTTGTTGATGATCCAGACCTGGCTGTCGCTGTAGTGGCCGTAATCGGCCATGATCCCGTAGGCGCGCAGCGGGTTCTCGCCCGACGCCAGGAAGACCAGCGAACTGATGACGAACGCGGCGGCGACGGCCAGCAGCGGCGCGGCGAGCGCCAGCAGCACCTTGTCCTTGGTGAGCGACCTGGTCAGCGTCTTCACTCCCGGTCACCCCCCTCGCGCGTCTCAGCGTCTGCAGCGGTGAGGTGACCGCTGGCGGCACCGGTCATGGCCGAGCCCAACTCCTCGGGGGTGATGGTCGCGGGGTCGGCGTCCGCGACCAGCCGGCCCCGGTACATCACCCGCAGGGTGTCGGAGAGCCCGATCAGCTCGTCCAGGTCGGCAGAGATCAGCAGGACCGCCAGGCCCTCCCGGCGCGCGGCACGGATCTGCTCCCAGATCTGCGCCTGCGCGCCGACGTCCACGCCCCGCGTGGGGTGGGCGGCGATCAGCAGTTTGGGGTGATGGCTCATCTCCCGGCCGACGATCAGCTTCTGCTGGTTGCCGCCGGACAGCGAGGCCGCCGTCACCTCGATACCGGGCGTCCGTACGTCGTACTCGGCGACGATCCGCTCGGTGTCCTTACGGGTCCCGGCCAGGTCGAGCAGTCGGCCCTTGCTGTTCGGGCGCTCGGTGACGTGCCCCAGGATGCGGTTCTCCCACAGGGGTGCCTCCAGGAGCAGGCCGTGCCGGTGGCGGTCCTCGGGTACGTAGCCGATGCCGTCCTCGCGGCGCTTGCGCGTGCTGGCGCCGGACAGGTCCCGGCCGTCCAGCGTCACGGTGCCGGCGTCCAGGGCGCGCGTGCCGATGATCGCCTCGACGAGTTCGGCCTGTCCGTTGCCCTCCACGCCGGCGACGCCGAGCACTTCGCCCTTGTGGATGGTGAAGGTGATGCCGTCCAGCACGGTCCGGACGACGCCGTCGGAGTCGGTGGCGCTCAGCCGGAGGTCTGCGACCCCCAGCATCGGCGTGTCCGTCACCGTCGACTCCCGCGTCTCCGGGGACGGCAGCTCGCTGCCCACCATCAGCTCGGCGAGCTGCTTGGGCGTGGTCTTCGACGGCTCCACGGACGCGACGGTGGTGCCCCGGCGGATGACGGTGATGTCGTCCGCGACGGACAGCACCTCGCCCAGCTTGTGCGAGATGAAGATGACGGTCAGGCCCTCGGACTTCAGCTCCCGCAGGTTGTCGAAGAGCGCGTCGACCTCCTGCGGGACGAGGACCGCGGTCGGCTCGTCGAGGATGAGGGTACGGGCGCCCCGGTAGAGGACCTTGAGGATCTCCACCCGCTGCCGGTCCGCGACACCGAGGTCCTCCACGAGGACGTCGGGCCGGATGCTCAGCCCGTACGCGTCCGAGATCTCCATGATCTTCGTGCGGGCCTTGCCGGCGATGCCGTGCAGCTTTTCCGCGCCGAGGACCACGTTCTCCAGGACGGTGAGGTTGTCGGCCAGCATGAAGTGCTGGTGCACCATGCCGATGCCGCGGGCGATGGCGTCCGCCGGGGTGCCGAGCGCGGCCTGCTCGCCGTCGAGCGTGATGGTGCCCTCGTCCGGCTTCTGCATGCCGTAAAGGATCTTCATCAGCGTCGACTTGCCCGCGCCGTTCTCGCCGCACAGGGCGTGCACGGTGCCGCGGCGCACGGTCAGGTCGATGTCGTGGTTGGCGACGACACCGGGGAAACGCTTGGTGATACCGCGGAGTTCGACGGCTGCGGGGCCCGGCTTCGCCGGGCGGCTGATCGTGGGTGCTGCGTTGATGGCGCACTCCCCTCGGGGGTGGTTGTCCTTGGCCAGGTCCTTGGCGGACGGCGGCGGCGAGTACCGGCCGTCGGGGGCGCGGGCGTGGGTGTGTCCGCGGCCGCGTGGTGATCCGGCCGGGGTCTGTCCGCGGCCGGATGGTGATCCGGCCGGGGTGGCTCCGCGGCCGCGGTGGGGCGCACGGTATCGGGCCGCGATGCGGCGGGAGACCGTCCGGCGCCCTGCTACGGCGTCTCCTTGACCTTCACCTTGCCCTCGACGATCTTCTGCCGGGCGGCGTCGATCTGCGGCTGGATGTCCTTGATGAAGCCGCCCGACGTGGCGAGCGTGACGCCCTTCTTCTTCATGTCGTACGCGTGCACGCCCGTCAACGGCTTGCCGTCCTCGACGCTCTTGATCAGGTCGAACACCGCTACGTCCACGTTCTTGACCACCGACGTCAGGATGCAGTCCTTGTATTTCGCCAGGCCCGGCTGAAGGTACTGGTCGGAGTCCACGCCGATCGCCCAGGCGCCCTTGCGCTTGCTGATCGCCTCGATGGCGCCCGCGCCCGACTGGCCGGCCGCGGAGTAGATCACGTCGATGCCGCTGTCCAGCATGCCGCCGGCCTTGGCCTTCGCGGCGGCCGGGTCGTTGAACCCCTTGTCGTTGTTGGGGTACAGATACTGCGACGTGACCTTGGTGTTCGGGTCGGTGTCCCGTACACCTTGCTCGAATCCGGCCTGGAACTTCTGGATCAGGGCGTTGTTCACGCCGCCGATGAAGCCGACCTTGTGGTTCTTGCTCTTGAGCGCGGCGGCGACGCCCGCCAGGTACGAGCCCTCGTGCTCCGCGAAGACCATCGCGTCCACGTTCTTGCCCTGCGGCACCGCGTCCACGACGCCGAACGTCGTCTCCGGGAAGTCCTTGGCGACGTTCTCGATGGACCGGCTGTAGGCGAAACCGACCCCTATGACCGGGTTGTACCCGGCCTCGGCGAACGACGAGAGCCGCTGCTCGCGGTCCGCCTCCGTCTCGCCGTTCTTCGCGGTCAGCATCTTGACGTTGACGCCCAGCTTCTTCCTGGCGTTCTCGGTGCCGCGGGCGGCCGCCTCGTTGAAGGAGTGGTCGTCCCGCCCCCCGATGTCGAACGCGAGCCCGACACCGGCATGGCTGGCCCGGTTCGCCTCGGCGAAGCTCTGACCGCAAGCGGTGGCGGTGGCCGCGAGGAGCGCGGAGGCGCTCGCCGCTGCGGCAAACCTGGTGACCCGACGCAAGGGGCCTTTCCCTTCGCTCACAGCGCCCACGGTGGCGCTGGCTTGACGGGAGATTAACGCGCGTAGACCTGGCGCAAAACCCTTCACTGCGTGGCCGTTATCTGATTGTTCCTCCCCGTCGGGGGAGCCGATGTCGTGGCGGGTACGGTTCGCGCTTCGCGCGGGGGGTTGGGTTGACGTGACGTGGGCTCGCATGGGGTTCGTTGTGGGGCGGGGGCGCGCAGGGGGCCAACTCCTCGGCATCCTTTAGCTGCGGTGAATCGGATAGTGGGCCGGCGTGCGGACTGCCTGCGGGGATGGCCCCCTACACGCCCCCTCCGGCCGGTTCGGCGAGCCGAGGTCGGTGGGGGGAGGTTTCCGATCACACCGGTGCCCGCCCTCCTGGTGGTGAGGCTCACGGGGTGCTGGCGGCACGGCAGGCCACTCCCCGGCGGCGGAACGCGCGCCCCGGACCAGCCCACCCCGACGCGGCTCCGCCGCGCCACTCGGGCACTCGGGCGCCGGGGCGCACCGGGGTGCCGGGGCGCGCCGGGGTGCCGGGGCGCGCCGGGACGCGCCCGGCTTGTGAAAGTCCCCAGCCCGATCGCTCGGAAAGCCGCCATTCCGGCCAGGGCTCGGGGTCGCGCAGGGGTCTCCCCGCAGGCAGTCCGCACGCTGGCCCACGTATCCGATGCACCGCAGCTAAAGGATGCCGAGGAGTGACCCCGGAGTGGCCCCGAGCCCCCCACCACCGGACCATCGCGAACAACGCGAGCACCGCACCGGGAACGCTCGGGCTTGTAGGAGCCCAGCCCGATGACTCGGAAAGTCGCCGGACGGCCGGGGCTCGGGGTCGCGCAGGGGTCTCCCCGCAGGCAGTCCGCACGCTGACCCACGTATCCGATGCACCGCAGCTAAAGGATGCCGTGGGGGTACCCCCGGCCGAAGGCTGGGGGAGAGTGACCCCGGAGTGACCCCGAGCCCCCCACCCACCGGACCCATCGCGCACCACGCGCACCCACACGGCGCACCCACCCGCCCCGCTACCCCAGCAACGCCGCCGCCGTGAACAGTTCCACCCCGGCGCGGATCGATCCCTCGTCCACGTCGAAGTCGCCGCGGTGGAGGTCGAAGCGGACCGTGCTGCCGGGTGGGCGGACGCCCAGGCGGGCCATGGCGCCGGGGACGCGTTCCAGGTACCAGGAGAAGTCCTCGCCGCCGAGGGACTGCTCGGTGCCTTCGACGGCGTGGGAGCCGCGGCGGGCGGCCATCGCGTCGTGCAGGAGCTGGGTGGAGACGGGTTCGTTCACGACCGGGGGGACGCCCCGTACGTAGGTGACCTGGCACTTCGCTCCGTACAGCGCAGCGACCTCGTCGATCGCCGCGTGCACCATGTCGGGTGCGCCGCGCCACGCGTCCAGGTCCAGGCAGCGCACCGTGCCGGCCAGCTCCGCGTGCTGGGGGATGACGTTGCAGGCGTGGCCCACGTCCAGGCGTCCCCAGGTCACCGCGAGCCCGGCCCGGGTGTCGACGCGCCGGGAGAGCAGTGCGGGGACGTCGACGACGATGCGGGCGGCGGCCGTGACGAGGTCGGTGGTCAGGTGGGGGCGGGCGGTGTGGCCGCCGGGGCCGTCGAGGGTGACCTCCAGGCGGTCGCAGGCGGAGGTGATCGCTCCGGTGCGCAGCCCGATGCGGCCGGCGTCGACGCGGGGGTCGCAGTGCACGGCGAGGATGCGTCCGACGCCGTCCAGTGCCCCGGCGCCGATCACGTCGGTGGCGCCGCCGGGCAGCGCTTCCTCGGCGGGCTGGAAGAGCAGCCGTACGGGGCGCGGCAGCCGGCCTTCGCGGGCCAGCTCGGCGAGGAGGAGGCCGGCGCCGAGGACGACGGTGGTGTGCACGTCGTGGCCGCAGGCGTGGGCGCGGTTGGGGACGGTCGAGCGGTAGGGCACCGTCTTCACGTCGGGAATCGGCAGCGCGTCGATGTCGGCGCGCAGGGCGAGCAGCGGCTGCCCGCCGTCCCAAGGGGTGAGACCGGGCGTGATGTCGCAGATCAGACCGGTGCCGATGGACAGGACGCGTGGGGTGAGGCCGGCCCGCTCAAGGCGCGCCTTGAGCGCGGCGGTGGTGCGGAACTCCTGGTTGCCGAGCTCGGGGTG
Organism: Streptomyces paromomycinus; assembly: GCF_003865155.1. Classification (NCBI taxonomy): domain Bacteria; kingdom Bacillati; phylum Actinomycetota; class Actinomycetes; order Kitasatosporales; family Streptomycetaceae; genus Streptomyces; species Streptomyces paromomycinus. The sequence continues at coordinate 3,827,397 of NZ_BHZD01000001.1, forward strand.
CATGTGCAAGTCGCGGCGGAACGCGATCAGTTCGGCGCACAGCTCCTCCGGCAGCGCGCCGGGCAGCGGTTCCCCGGCTGGGGCGTTATCGGTTGCGGCCTCGCGGGACATCAAGTGGTTCACCCGTTGAAGGGTACGGGGGCTGCTGGGGCAACTGTCCCTCGATCAACAAAAGTTCAGCCCGTTAGGGGAAGGAAATCTAGGCCGCCCGGCGCATGGCGCAGTCATCACGGGGGTATCAGTATCGGTTCCGCTTGTTTCCGGAATCAGGGGTGCCGGTCGCCTCGGGCGTCACGTGCGGTGGTTCCGTTCCCGGAGCTTCCGGCGCCGAAGGTGCTGTCGGGAGGCGTCGTACGGAGCGGGCGGTGCCGGTCACGCCGGACAGGAAGCCTTCGGCGCGAGGGGACGCCTTGCTGGTCAGCCAGGCCGGGTCGATGTCGCAGACGGCGACGCCGACCTCGGTGCCGGCGAGGGCGAGCGGCAGGGTGTGGACCACGGTGGACGGGAAGCTGAGGACGAGGCGGCCTACGGGGCCGCGCCGGGCGATGAGTTCCAGGGGCAGGTCGGGGCGGACCACTTCGAGGCCGGTCTCGGTGGCGATGCGGTGGAGTTTGGTGGCCGATTCTCGCCGGTGGGCGAAGTAGCGGGTGGCGCCGTGGTCCCGGGCGAGTGCGGCGACGGCCGTCAGGTAGCGGTCGGGGTCGACGACGCCGGTCTCGACGAGGGAGGTGCCGACGATGTCCGCGCCACGGGTCAGCCGGGGCGGCCCGAACCGCCGTCTGGTCCAGGTGAATTCGTTCGACAGGACGGTGATGCCCGGTGGTGGTTCGACGGGCATGGAGGTGAAGAGGGCGACGGTGCGGCGGCGGCCGCCGGGGGCGAGACGACGGCGGGCGGCGGCTGCGAACGGGGCGAAGAGCAGGTCGCGCGGGCCGCGGCCGCCGTGACGGTGCCAGCGTACGAGGCGTTCGCCGTTGGCCAGTTGGGTGATGAACTCCATCGTGGCCGTACCGTCGTCGACCACGACGAGGTCGCGGGCGCTGGTGAGGGTGAGCAGGAGCTGGACGTAGCGGGAGAAGGGGTCGCCGATGACGACGCGGCCGGCGCGCCGCAGCCGGGGGGTGAGGCCGCCGATGGTCCGCAGGGGGGCGGTGGCTCCGCCGCGGGCCTCTTCCCAGCGTACGGAGAAGCCTTCTTCGCGGGCGAGTTCGGCCATCCGCCGGAGCTGACCGCGGGTCATCGGATCGTGCGGGGCGAGGACGACGACCGTGAGGTCCGTGGCCTGTTCGCAGTGTGCCCATTCCAGGACGTTCAGCAGTTGTACCGGGCTCTCGACGAAGGCGAGGGTGCCCGCGGCCGCGCGCCGGGCGTCGCGTCGGGCCGCCCGCCCGGTGGCGCGGGTGAGCGGGGCCGATTCCGCGGTCCCGCCGCGGTACGCGGTGGATCTGCGGCGCTGCCGGGGTACCCCCAGGAGGCGGCGGGCGGGCGTTCCCGCCGCCTCCTGGGGCGGGCCACAGGCCCCGTCTGATGAGCTCACGGTGTGTACGTTCCGTTCGTCAGGCGTCTGGAGCGTCGTGCGTGGGCGGGTGCGGCCGTAGGGGCGGGCGTCAGGCCGACACCGGCTCGCGGTCGGCGGCCTCCGCGTCGGCGACGACGCCGGCGACGCGGCGCAGCTTCTTCATCGGGCCGAGTTCGCTCTCGTAGACCTTCTTGACGCCGTCGCCGAGGGAGTCCTCGATGGTGCGGATGTCGCGGACCAGGCGGGTGAGGCCCTGGGGCTCGACGGAGGCGGCCTGGTCGGAGCCCCACATGGCGCGGTCGAGGGTGATGTGGCGTTCGACGAAGGCGGCGCCGAGGGCGACGGCGGCGAGGGTGGTCTGCAGGCCGGTCTCGTGGCCGCTGTAGCCGATCGGGACGTTGGGGTACTCGGCCTGAAGGGTGTGGATCATGCGCAGGTTCAGCTCTTCGGCCTTGGCGGGGTAGGTCGAAGTGGCGTGGCACAGGACGATGTTGTCGCTGCCCAGGACCTCGACGGCGTGCCGGATCTGCTTGGGGGTGGACATGCCGGTGGAGAGGATCACCGTGCGGCCGGTGGCGCGCATGGCGCGCAGCAGTTCGTCGTCGGTCAGGGAGGCGGAGGCGACCTTGTAGGCGGGGACGTCGAACTTCTCCAGGAAGGCGACGGACTCGACGTCCCAGGGGGAGGCGAACCAGGCGATGCCGCGCTTCTTGGCGTACTCGTCGATGGCGCGGTAGCCGTCCTCGTCGAACTCGACGCGGTGGCGGTAGTCGATGTAGGTCATCCGGCCCCAGGGGGTGTCCCGCTCGATGTCCCACTGGTCACGCGGGGTGCAGATCTCGGGGGTGCGCTTCTGGAACTTCACGGCGTCGCAGCCGGCGTCCGCGGCGGCGTCGATGAGCGCGAAGGCGTTCTCCAGGTCGCCGTTGTGGTTGATGCCGATCTCACCGGTGACGTAGACGGGGCGGCCGGGGCCGACGAGGCGGTCGCCGAGGGTGCGAAGGCGGGAGTTGCTGGTCATCTGGGGAGTTCCTTACCTGGTCAGAGGGTCGGGCCGAGGATCCACGAGGCGATCTCGCGGATCGCGCCGCTGCCTCCGGGGGTGGAGGTGACGGCGCGGGCGGCGCCGCGTACGACGTCGTGGGCGCCGGCGACCGCCACGGGCCAGCCGACGAGGCCGAAGCACGGGAGGTCGTTGACGTCGTTGCCGACGTAGAGCACGCGCTCGGGCGCGATGCCCTGTTCCTCGCACCACTGCTTGAGGGCGAGGTCCTTGCGGTCGATGCCGTGGAGCACGGGCAGGCGCAGTTTCTTCGCCCGTGCGGCGACGACCGGGTTCACTTCCGTGGACAGGATGAGCAGCTTCAGCTCCGCCTTGCGCAGGGCGGCGATGCCGAGGCCGTCGCCGCGGTGCACGGCGACCATCTCCCGTCCGTCGGAGTCGACGAGCACCCGGTCGTCGGTCTGGGTGCCGTCGAAGTCGAGTACGACCGCGTCGATGTCGTCGCGGGTCGGCAGCGCGCCGGGGCGCGCGGTGTCCAGCAGGGGCGCGAGGGCGCGGGCGCGGGCCAGGTCGTGCGGGTCGTCGACCTCCAGCACGCGGGCCGGGTCGGTGCGGACCAGTTCCGTACGGCCGAAGAAGCGGTGGCCGGCGGCACGGAAGCCGGCGGCGTCCATGGCGTAGGCGGCCCCGGTCTCCAGGAAGTCCTGGGGGCGGTCCTGGCGGCGGGGGCGGAAGGCCTTGTCGTGGTTGACGCCGGTGCCGCCGGGGACGGTGGCGGCGGTTTCCGCCTCGACTGCCGCGTCGGCGCCTTCGCGCCATACGAAGCCGTGGAACGGCGCGACGGTCAGCGCGCTGTCGGCGCCGGTCTCGACCACCGCGGCGGCGACCGCGTCGATGTCCTCGCTGATCAGGAAGGGGCTGGTGCACTGGACGAGCAGGACCGCGTCGACGGGCCTGCCGTGTTCGGCCTCGTAGGCGTCCATGGCGTGCAGGACGGCGGCCTCGCTGGTGGCCGTGTCGCCCGCGATGGTGCCGGGGCGGCGGACGACGACGGCGCCCGCGCCGCGTGCCGCGCCGGCGATCGCGGCGTCGTCCGTGGAGACCACGACATCGGTGACCAGGCGGGCCGCGCGGCATTCGCGGACCGCGCGGGCGATCAGCGGGACGCCGCCGACGGCGGCGAGGTTCTTGGCGGGTACGCCCTTGGAGCCGCCGCGGGCGGGGATGACGGCCACGACGGTGGGTGCGGCCGTGCGGCTCGGTGGGGTCGGCATTGCGGGCTCCTTCCGGGGGCCGTGCGGGCTCCGGGAGCGGGCGGGTGGGCACTCACAGCTGTCCCCAGCGGCGGATGGCGGGTGCGACGCGCTGGACGCCGTGGCGGTAGGCGCCGCGGGCGGCGTCGCGCACGGTGTCGCGGGCGAGCCGGCGCAGGCCGCCGGTCTCCGCGGGTTCGGCGGTCTGTCCTGGCAGGGGTTCGCCCTCGGAGCCGAGGCCGTGGCGGGCGAGGATGCCGGGGAGGTAGCCGGGGGCGGTGCGGGGTGTGTAGTACGGGGTGAGGGGCGGCAGGCGGTCGGCGGTGCGCAGGGCGGTGACGCGGGCGCGGGCGGCGTCGAAGGCGGTGGCGTAGCGGGAGCCGGGGGCGACGCCCTGGCGGTCCAGCCAGTCCGGGTCGGGGACGGGCCGGTGGCCGGCGTCGAGTTCGTCCCAGGAGGCGAGGCATCCGGAGCCGAGGAAGTGGTGGTTGCCGAGGACTTCACGGACGCCGAGGTCGGTGAGGACGGCGGTGGGGATGCCGCGGTGCAGGGATTCCAGTGCGGCGGTCGAGCTGACCGTCACCAGGAGGTCGGTGCGGTCCAGGACCTCGCCCATGTTGCCGTACGCGAGACGGCAGTTGGGCGGCAGGCCGCCGGGGAGGCGGGCGGCCAGTTTCTGGTACGGGAGTTCCTCGATGTGCGTGGTGTGTTCACCGGGCTTGCTGCGCAGCTTGATCAGCACCTCGCGGCCGGGGTTGCGCCGGGCGTGTGCGGCGGCGCGGCGCAGGAGGTACGTACGGTCCTCGCGGCGGTCCGGTACGGAGGGCTGGGCGGCGAAGACGACCGTGCGGGGCCGGCCGTCGGCGGCGGGTTCGTACGGTGCGCCGCCCAGGAAGGGCAGGGCGCACTCGACGACGCTGCCGCTGTCCGCGCCGACGCCTTCGTACACCGCGCGGAAACGTTCCGCGTCGTGGCGGGAGTTGGCGAGGACGACGTCCGCGCCGTGCCGCAGCAGCAGGCCGTCGGCGAGCTTCTCGTAGACGACGCCGACGTAGCCGGTGACGACGACGGGCCGCCGGGCCGCGCCGCGCCAGGCGCGGGCGAGGCCGTGCAGCATCGCCTGTACGGCGCCGCCGACGCAGGCGAGGACGACCACGTCGTACCGCGTGGTGTCCTTCATCAGCTCCAGGAAGTCCGCGCCGCGGATCTCGCGCAGCGTCTCCGCACGGGCGCCGACCTCGTCGAGCTGGCGGACCGTGGGGGTGGCGCGGCCGCGGAGCAGATATCCGTCCAGACGGATGTCCGGTTGAATACGGTGCGCTGTCGAAGCGCCCCATTTCCATCGGGTGTCCGAATCCGCGAGCACCGCGACACGCGGCGGGGAAGTGGTACGAGTGGGCACGACGAAAACGCTAGGAAGGCGTTCCGTTCGGCGGGCCAACTGTGCCGCAACAACGGGTTAACAGCGGGACGCGGGACAGCGAACCAGGCAACCGAATTACCCGGTTAACCATCCCGCCATTCTTCGTTCACCCGGGAGTCCGCGTCCCGTCAAGACGAATGCCGGGACCGCGCCTAACGTCACCCGGGTGGTTAAGCTCTCCGTCGTCGTGCCGTTCTACAACGTGCAGACATATGCGCCCGACACCCTGCGAAGCCTGGCGGCCAACGCCCGCGAGGACTTCGAATTCCTGCTGGTGGACGACTGCTCGCGGGACGAGACACCGCAGATCCTGGCGCGCGCCGAGGGCGAGCTGCCCGGCGCCCGGGTGCTGCGGCACGAGCAGAACGGCGGCCTGGCCACCGCCCGCAACACCGGCCTGGACGCGGCCAACGGCGAGTACGTGACCTTCCTGGACGGTGACGACTGGCTGGCACCCGGGTACTACGCGCAACTCCTGGCCACCATCGAGGGGTTGGGGTGCGACTTCGTGCGTACGGACCATGTGCAGTGCACCGCGCGCGCCCGTTCCGTGCACCGGGTGCCGCACGGCCGCCGGAACACCCTGCTGGACCCGCGCGCGCTGATCCTGCCCGCCGACCGCTCCACCTCCGTGGACTACGCCTTCGCCTGGGCCGGCATCTACCACCGGCGGCTGCTGGACGACGGGCTGCTGCACTTCCGGCACGGGCTGCGCACCGCGGAGGACCGGCCGTGGATCTGGCGGCTGCACCGGGAGGCCCGGTCGATGGCGGTGTCCGGGCTGCTCGGTGTCTTCTACCGGCGCGGGGTGGCGTCCTCCCTCACCCAGATCGGTGATGTGCGGCAACTCGATTTCATCCGCGCATTTGATCAGGTCATCGAAGAAACCGCACAGGACCGGGAAGCGGACCGGCTGCTGCCGAAGGCCGTCCGCACTTATTGCGCCATCATTGCCCACCACCTCGGTTCGATCGAACGATTCGAACCGCAGGTCGCCCGTCAATTGCGCGCACTGAGCGCGGCGGCGCTGAAAAGAATGCCGCAGGACGTACTGAAGGAAGCACTGAATTCGATGGACACGCAGCGCGCCTCCCGTCTGCGACGGCTGCGCCGGCGCCCGGTACCGGCGGAGGTGGCCGCCTGATGGCCCTCCGTACCGACGCCGAGCGCCGGCCGGACCGGCCGCGTACGCAGATCTTCCTGGCGTCCACCCTGTACGGCGCCGCGACGCTGGCCGCCGCGCTGGACGCGGACCGCTTCGCCCCGGCCGGCCGCCGGCTGCTGCTGGTCAGCAACAACGCGGCGACCCCGGAGACCGCCACACCGGTGGACCGGATGCCCGGCTTCGGGCGGCTGCGCGGCCGCTTCGACCGGGTCCTGTCGTGGAACGAGACGATCAGCCCGTTCCACCCCGGCGGCTGGTCCCCGCGATCGGACGACGTCCCGCTGTGGGAGCGGTACCTGCGGCTGCTGTGGGAGCTGGGCGAGGACGAGATCGAGCTGGTCGTGGAGTCCCTCCAGGTCCACCCGGCGCTGGCGCTGGCGCAGCTCTTCCCGGACGCGCCGGTCCAGGTGTACGCGGACGGGCTGATGAGCTACGGCCCGACGCGCAACAAACTGGACCCGCTGGTCGGCACCCGGGTCCGCCGCCTGCTGCACCTGGACCTCGTGCCCGGCCTGAAACCGCTGCTGCTCACCGAGTTCGGGGTGGGCGCGGAGACCGTGCCGACGGAGGCGTTCCGGGAGGTGCTCGCCGACCTGGCCGCGGACTTCGACGACCCGGCGCTGCACGCCGTACCGGAAGGCGCCGCGCTGCTCCTCGGACAGTACCTGTCGGCGCTCGGCATCCTGACGCCCGAGGAAGAGGAGGAGCTGCACGCCCGGATGCTGCGCGGGGTGGTCCGGCGCGGGCACCGCGAGGTGGTGTTCAAGCCGCACCCGTCGGCGCCGGCCCGCTGGTCCCGGACGCTGGAGCGGGAGGCGGAACAGCTCGGCGCCGAGCTGACCGTACTGGACACACCGGTCCTCGCCGAGGTGCTCTACCAGCGCAAACGGCCCGCGCTGGTGGTCGGCTGCTTCTCCACCGCGCTGCTGACGGCGTCCGCTTTCTACGACCTGCCGACCGCGCGCGTCGGCACGGAGCTGCTGCTGGAGCGCCTGACCCCGTACCAGAACAGCAACCGCGTGCCGGTCACCCTCGTGGACGCGCTGGTGCCCGACCTGGCGGACGAGCCCGGCACGAAGCCGGTGCCGACCCATGTCAACGGGCTGATCAGTGCGGTCGGTTACGCGATGCAGAACCAGATCTACCCGGACCTGCGCCCGGTCGCCGAGCGCTACCTCGCCGCCCACCTGAACGAGCGCACCTGGCGCTACTTCAAGCGCCGCCGCCTGACCGCGCTCGCGCTGCCCGGTGCGCTGCCGTCCCAGCTGTCCTTCATCCCGCGCAACGCGGCCGTCCGCAGGGTCGCGCGGCGCGCGCGGGCGGTGCAGCGGCGCCTGAAGAAACGGGCCGCGTTCGGATGACGGCGCAGCTCCCGGCCGGGGCGCCGATGCCTGCGGCGGTCCCCGGCCCGTCCGCGTCGTCCATATCCGCATCCGCGTCGGCCGGGCCCACGGCAGTCACCCGGACCGCGCCCGCAGTGCCGGACACGGTGAACGGCGCGGCGCCCCCGCCCGCCAGAAGATCCCGTGGCGTGCCCCGCCTGCGCGCCCTCGACGGACTGCGGCTGCTGGCCGCCCTGATGGTCGCCGCCTACCACCTCGGCGGCCGGAACGGCGAGATAGCCGTGGCGTGGGGCAGTTCGCCGGCGCGCCAGTTCCCGTCCCTGCACAGCGCGTTCGCGTACGGCTGTCTCGGCGTTCAGATCTTCTTCGTCATCAGCGGCTTCGTCATCTGCATGAGCGGCTGGGGACGTTCGCTGCGCTCCTTCATCGCCTCCCGCGTCGCACGGCTGTATCCGGCGTACTGGGTGGCGATCCTGCTGGTGACGGCCGCCTTCGCGCTGCCGTGGGTGGCGTTCGAGGCACTCGGGCCGAGCGATGTGCTGACCAACTTGACGATGCTCCAGCAGCCGCTGGGCGCGAAGCGGGTGCTGGGGGTGTGCTGGACGCTCTGGGCGGAGATGCGGTTCTACGCGCTGTTCGCGCTGTGCGTCGTACTGCCGGGCGCGACCCGCCGCCGGGTGGTGCTGTTCTGCGCGGGGTGGACGCTGGCGGCGGCGCTGGCGCAGGCCGCGCACGTACCGGCGCTGGACGTCGTCCTGATGCCGCAGTACGCCCCGTTCTTCATCGGCGGCATCGGCTGCTACCTGCTGCACCGCTACGGCGGGCGCGACCCGGTGGCGTGGGCGGTGGTCGGCGTGAGCTGGCTGACCGGCCAGCACCACGCGGTGGCCGGGCTCTGGCACCCGCCGTCCGCACACGCCTTCTCCTACCGCTCGACAGTGGTCGTCATCGCGATCGTCACGGTGGGTTTCGCGCTGGTGGTGGCGGTCGCGCTGGGCCGGATGCAGTGGGCGAACTGGCGCTGGCTGACCGTCGCCGGGGCACTGACCTACCCGTTCTACCTCGTCCACGAGCACCTGGGCTGGGTGGCCGTCCAGGGCCTGCACGGCGGTCTGCGGCTGCCTTCGTACGCGACGCTCGCCCTGACGGTGGCGCTGATGCTAACGCTGGCGTGGGTGCTGCACCGGTGGGTGGAGCGGCCGCTCACCCCCGTACTGCGGCAGGCGGTCGACCCGCGGCCACGCCGCTGAGACCGGGGTGCCCGGGGGCATCCCCCTCGGGCCCTCCGGTCACTCGCCGCGCAGCAGCGTGGCCTCGATCCCCGCGACGACCGCCCGCAGACCGTCCTCGAAGCCACGGGCGGTGTCGCCGAACATCTCCACGCCGGCCGCTGCCGTGAGCGGGTGGTCGGCGCCCACGCTCCGCTCCCGTTCCCGCTGGTCGTACGCGGGGTCGGGCTGCGGGTCGCCGGGCACCGGGAAGACGGACTGCTCCTCGATCACGTAGCCGACGGTGTACGCGTACGTGGTGAACCAGGCCCGCGCGGCCCGCTCCGTCGTGAACCCGGCGCCCCGCATGGCGGCCAGCATGGCCTCCATCGGCCGCAGCAGCGCCTGATCGCGCAGCCGGGTACCGCCGAAGACCTTGCCGCCGTCGCGGTAGCCGAGCAGCGTGCTCCGGGTCTGCCGGCACGTCTCGGTGAGCATGACCCGCCAGTCGCCGCCCCCGGAGCCGTCTCCTGAGCCGCCGCCCGCCCCGGCGAGCGGCGCCGTCATCCGGCCGAGCAGCACGGTGGCCATCTCGTCCAGCAGTTCCTGCTTGTTCTTGAAGTGCCAGTAGAGCGCGGGCGCCTGCACGTCCAGCTCCTTGGCGATACGGCGCAGCGTGAGCCCTTCGAGGCCGACGTCGTTCAGCAGGCCCAGGGCGGTCTCCGCCACCAGTTTCCGGTCAAGTCTCGTAGCCACATTGACAACTTAACACCGTTAAGCGCACCCTCGGAAGCATCCCTGCTTAACGACGTTAAGGAGTCCCCATGGCCAGCACCGACGCCCTGCCCGGACACGTGGACGTACTGATCTCCGGCGCCGGCCCCACCGGCTTGGCCCTCGGCCTCGACCTCGCCCGGCGCGGCGTGCGCGCCCTCGTCCTGGAGCGCCTGGACCGGCTGGCGCCCGGCACCCGGGGCAACGGCATCCAGCCCCGCACCCAGGAGGTGTACGAGGACTTCGGCGTGCTCGACGCCGTCCTGGAGTCCGGCGGGACGTACCCGCCGCGGGGCATCTGGTCGGACGGCCGCATGGTCGACGAGCAGGTGATGATGGAGCCCGGCATCCCGACGCCGGCCGCCCCGTACAGCACCATGCTGATGCTCCCGCAGTGGCGCAACGCGGAGATCCAGTACGCGCGGCTGACCGAACTGGGCGGCACGGTGGCGTTCGGCACCGGCCTGGAGTCCTTCACCCAGGACGCGGACGGCGTCGAGGCCCGCGTCACCCGCGCCGACGGCACCACCCGTACGGTGCGCGCCTCCTACCTGGTCGCCGCCGACGGCGGGCGCAGCCCGGTCCGCAAGGCGCTCGGCGTCACCATGACCGGCCAGTCCGTCGCGCCGTACCCGATGCTCCTCGCCGACATCCGGCTCGACGGGCTGGACCGGGACCACTGGCACATGTGGGGCGAGTTCCGGGCCACCGACTTCGTCTCGCTGCTCGCGCCGGCGAAGTACGACTACTTCCTGCTCATGGCGGGCTTCATGGACTCCGGCACCGCGCCGGACACCTCGCCCGACGCGGTGCGCAAGCTGATCGCGGAGCGCACCCACCTCACCCTCGACCAGCTGGGCGAGGTGCTGTGGTCCTCCACCTTCCGCCCGAACGCCGCCCTGGCCGACCGGTTCCGGGCGGGCCGGGTCTTCCTCGCGGGCGACGCGGCGCACGTCCACTCCCCCGCGGGCGGCCAGGGCCTGAACACCAGCGTCCAGGACGCCTACAACCTCGGCTGGAAGCTGGGCCAGGTCATCCGGCACGGCGCGCCGGACTCCCTCCTCGACAGTTACGAGGCCGAGCGGCGGCCGGTCGCCGAGAGCATCCTGGCCACCAGCACCCGGCTGCACCGGTCGGGCGACATGCGGCGCGGCAGCGACCTGCACCAGATGGGCGTCGGGTACCCGGACGGTCCGCTCGCCACCGAGCGGCGCACCGGCCTCGCCGACGGCGCACTGCGCGCCGGCAACCGGGCGCCCGACGCGCCCTGCATCACCCCGGACGGCACCCCGCGCCGCCTCTTCGAGGTCTTCCAGGGTCCGCACTTCACCGTGCTGGCCGTCGGGGACGTCGACCTCCCGGCGCTGGACGGCGGCATGATCCGTACGTGCCGTGTCGGCGGCCAGGACCCCGACCTGCTCGACTCCGAGGGCCACGCCCGCGACGCGTACGGCGAGGGCCTGTTCCTCGTCCGCCCCGACGGCTACGTGGCGTACGCCGCCGACGACGCGTCCGGCCTGCCGGAGGAGCTGGGCCGGTACGGCCTCCTCACCGCTGCGGCACGCTAGCCGCCTCCTGCCCGGCGCCCTCCTCCGAGGGCCGCCGGGCGTCGTCCTCCCCCGGCTCGGTCAGCGTCCGCGCGACGAGCCAGGCCACGACGCACAGCGCGATCAGCGGCAGCAGCGCGGTCCGCAGGCTCGTGGCGTCGGCGAGGGCGCCGATGGCCGGGCTGGCGACGCCGCCGACGCTGACCGCCAGGCCGAGGGTGACACCGCTCGCCGTCCCCATGCGGTTCGGCAGGAGGTCCTGGCCGAGGGTGATGTGCAGGGAGAACGGCACGTACAGGGCCGTGGCGGTCAGGGCGGCGAACACGTACAGCGCCGGGCCGGGGACGAGGACCAGCCCGGCGACGGCCGGGACGCAGGCCGCGTAGGCGATCCGCACCGTACGGACCCGGCCCCACCGGGACGCCAGCCGGCCGCCGAGCACGGTGCCCACCGCACCGCCCGCGAACAGCACGAACAGGGCCGCCGAGCCCGCGGTGGCGCCCCCGCCCACCCGCTGCTGGGCGTAGACGGCGATGAAGGCGCTCAGGCCGACGAAGACGACGGACCGGCAGACGATGACGGCGGTCAGCCGCAGGAACTCCGGCCAGTTGTCGCGGCCCGCCCTGCGCGCCGCGGCCTTGGCGACGGCCGCCCGCGGCGCCAGCGCGCGGATCACGTGAACGGTCAGCAGGACACCGGCCACCGCGGGCACCGCCAGCCACGGCGACGCGCTCAGCGAGCCCGCGGAGAGCAGCGGGCCGACGGCGGCCGGGGCGAGGGCGAAGCCGATGTTGCCGCCGAGGGAGAACCAGCCCATGGCGACATGGCTGCCGCCGCTCGCGACACGGGCCAGCCGCGCGGCCTCCGGGTGGTAGGCGGCCACGCCGATGCCGGAGAGGGCGACCGCGAGGCACGTGAGGACGTAGGAGTCGCCGAGCCCGGACAGGGCGATGCCGAGTCCGGCGCACAGGGTGCTCACCGGGATCAGCCAGGGCATCGTCCAGCGGTCGGTGAGCGAGCCGAACAGGGGCTGCACGAGGGAGGAGAGGAGGGTGGCGGCCAGCACGATGCCCGAGGCGGCGGCGTAACCGTAGTGGCGTTCGGCCACCAGGAAGGGCACCAGGGCCGGGACCGCGCCCTGGTAGAAGTCCACCGCCGCGTGTCCGACGGACATCGTCGCGACCGGCCGCCGGGGCGCGGCCACTTGCTTCGTCGTCATGTACCGATCATGGCGAGCGCACCGGGTGGCGGACTTCCCATAAGCTGCCAGGCCATGCCGGTTTTCCGCCACCATCCGCCGCACGTCACGACCATCACCCGCTTCCTGCCGCAGGGTGCGGAGGTGACGCCCCACCACCACGACGTCCACCAGATCGTCTACGCGGGGCGCGGCGTGCTCACCGTGACCACGGACGCCGGGAGCTGGGTCACCCCGGCCACCCGTGCCATCTGGATTCCGGCCGGGACGGTGCACGAGCACCGGGCGCACGGGGACACCGACCTGCACACCGTCGGCGTTCCGCTCGAAGCCGACCCGCTGGGGCTGGACCGGCCCGCCGTCCTGGCGGTCGGCCCGCTGCTGCGCGAGCTGATCATCGCGTACAGCGGTACGGGCAGCCGCTGTACGGAGGAGGCGCGGCGCCTGCTGGCCGTACTCCTCGACCAGTTGCGCCACGCCCCGCTCCAGGCCCTGCACCTGCCCAGGGCCCGCGACCCGCGGCTGGCGGCGGTCTGCGCGGCGCTCCGCGCGGACCCGGCCGATCAGCGCCCGCTCGCCGCCCTGGGCTCGGCCGCCGGGGCGAGCGAACGGACCCTGGCCCGCCTCTTCCGCGCCGAACTCGGCATGACCTTCCCCCAGTGGCGTACGCAGCTGCGCCTGCACCACGCGCTGGTGCTGCTGACGCAGGACGGCCCGGCGCTGTCCGTGACCGCGATCGCGCACCGCTGCGGCTGGGCCTCGGCCAGTGCCTTCATCGATGCCTTCCGCGGGTCGTTCGGACACACGCCGGGCGCCCACCGGGCTCTCGTGGGCCCGGCTACAACACCAGCGACAGCAGCAGCACGCACACGATCCCGACCACGGAGATCAGCGTCTCCATGAGCGACCACGTCTTGATCGTCTGGCCGACGTTCATGCCGAAGTACTCCTTCACCATCCAGAAGCCCGCGTCGTTGACGTGGCTGAAGAACAGCGAACCGGCGCCGACGGCGAGGACGAGCAGGGCGGTGTGGGTGGTGGACATGTCCGCGGTGAGCGGCGCCACCAGGCCCGCGGCGGAGATGGTGGCCACCGTCGCCGAGCCGGTCGCGAGCCGGATGGCGACCGCGATCAGCCAGGCCAGCAGCAGCGTGGAGATGTTCCAGTCCTTGGACAGCTCCAGGATCATCTGTCCGACGCCCGCGTCCACCAGGGTCTGCTTGAAGCCGCCGCCCGCGCCGACGATCAGCAGCACGCCGGCGATCGGGGCGAGGGACTTCTCGACGGTGGTGGCGATCCGGCCCTTGGTGAACCCGGCCGACCGGCCCAGCGTGAACATGCCGACGATGACGGCGGTGAGCAGCGCGATCAGCGGAGAGCCCACCACGTCGAAGACCCGCTGGACGGTCGTCCCCTTGTCGTCCACGACGACGTCCACCAGGGCCTTGGCCAGCATCATCACGACGGGCAGCAGCACAGTGGCGACGGTGATCCCGAAACCGGGCCGCTTGTCCAGCTCACCGGAGGCCCTCTCCGGGATCATCTTCTCCGGCGGGCGGATGTCCACCCAGCGCGCGGCGTAGCGGGAGAACAGCGGACCGGCGACGATCGCCGTCGGAATCGCGACGACGACGCCGAGCGCCAGCGTGACGCCCAGGTTGGCGTGCAGCGCGTCGATGGCGGCCAGCGGGCCGGGGTGCGGCGGGATCAGGCCGTGCATGACGGACAGACCGGCCAGCGCGGGGATGCCGATGCGCATCAGGGAGAAGTTGCCGCGCTTGACGACCAGCAGCACCACGGGGATCAGCAGCACGATGCCGACCTCGAAGAAGATCGGCAGACCGACGATGCCCGCGATCAGCACCATCGCCCAGGGCATCACGCGCCCGCTCGCCTTCGCCAGGATCGTGTCGACGATCTGGTCGGCACCCCCGGAGTCGGCGAGCAGTTTGCCGAGGATCGCGCCCAGCGCGATCAGGATGCCGGTGCCCGCGACCGTACTGCCGAGGCCGGACGAGAAGCTGGTGATGGCCTTGTCCAGCGGTGCGCCCGCCACCGCGCCCAGCACCAGCGAGCCGATGATCAGGGACAGGAAGGCGTGCAGCTTGAACTTGGTGATGAGCAGGACGATGACGGCGATGCCCGCGAGGACGGCGATGCCGAGCTGCGCGTGACCGGCCGAGGTGATCGGCTCGGTCGCGTCCGCTGCCAGCATCTCGACGCTGAGATGTGTCACGGCTGTTCCCTAAGGGGTGCTGTTACTGGTTGTGGTGGCCCCGGAGCGACGGCATACGGGGCGGTGTCCCCGCGCGGTGGCACGGGGGGGTGTACAGGTCCATGACCCCGCGCGGTGGCGGGGCGTCGGCCCCTGGTCAGGCGGGGGCGGGCCGACCGGTGTCGTACTGCCGCAGCGCCTCGACGGCCCGCCCGGCGATCTCCTGCGGGGTGCCGGACACGTCGACGGCGACGCCCGCCTCGTCCGGACCGAGCGGCTCCAGGGTGGCGAACTGGGAGTCCAGCAGCGCGGTCGGCATGAAGTGGCCCTTGCGTTCGGCCATCCGGGACTCGATCAGCGACCGGTCGCCCGTCAGATGCAGGAAGACGACGCCGGGCGCGGCGGCCCGCAGCCGGTCGCGGTAGGCGCGCTTGAGGGCCGAGCTGCTGACGACACCGCCCTGACCCGCACGGCCGTGCGCCCAGGCGCCGATGGCGTCCAGCCACGGCCACCGGTCGGCGTCGTCGAGCGGGGTGCCCGCCGACATCTTGGCGAAGTTGGCCGGGGGGTGGAAGTCGTCGCCCTCGGCGTAGGGGACATCAAGGTCGGCGGCCACCAGCGGCCCGATCGTCGTCTTGCCGGTGCCGGCCACGCCCATCACGACGATGACGTGGGGGGTGCTCATCCCGTGTACCTCGCTGTCCTCTTTGACCTCGGTCTGTCGTCCCACTGAAACCCATGGGATACGACGTATTCAAGCCTCTGTGACGTAAAAGTCATACTTAAAAGCGGACCTTCCCCGGGAACGTAGGCTGATCCCATGGAGAACCAGGGGGCGGGGCAGGGGCAGCACGCGCGGGTACTGGAGTCCCTGGGACCCGCCATCACCGCGGGCGAGTACCCGCCCGGCACGATCTTGCGCACCGACGAGCTGGAAGAGCGCTTCGAGGTCTCCCGCACGGTCATCCGCGAGGCGATACGGGTCCTGGAATCCATGCACCTGGTCACCTCGCGCCGCCGGGTCGGCGTGACCGTGCGCCCCGCCGAGGAATGGAACGTCTACGACCCCCGCGTCATCGGCTGGCGGCTGGCCGGCCCGGACCGCCCCCGGCAGCTCCGCTCCCTGACCGTGCTGCGCTCCGCCGTCGAACCGGTCGCCGCGGGCCTGGCCGCCCGGCACGCCACCCCCGCCCAGTGCGCCGAGCTGACCGAGCACGCCATGGGCATGGTCGCCACCTCACGCGGCCAGCAGCTCGACGCGTACCTGGTGCACGACACGGCCTTCCACCGCATCGTGCTGACCGCCTCCGGCAACGAGATGTTCGCCCGGCTCGGCGACGTGGTGGCCGCCGTCCTCACCGGCCGCACCCACCACCACGTCATGTTCACCGACCCCGACCCGGCCGCGGTCACCCTGCACGTCCAGGTCGCCGAGGCGGTACGGGTCGGCGACGCGGACCGCGCCGAGGCGCTGACCCGGGAGATCACCGTGGGGGCGATGGCGGAGCTGGACGTCTTGGCGCCGTGACGGCGCCCGGCCACCGCCGGACGTGTCCGGGCGGCGGCACCGCCCCTCAGTCCCCGTAGGCGTTCTGCTCCGCGAACCGCTGCGCCAGGGCCGTGAGCAGCTCCGGCGCGTCCTCGCGCGGCAGCACCGCCTCGATCAGCACCAGTTCGTCCGGCGTACGGGCGGCCAGTGCCAGCGCGTCCGCCAGCTCCGCCGGGGTCTCGACCCGTACCGCGACCGTGCCGGGGCCTGCGCCGAAGGCGGCGGGCAGGGCGGTGTAGTCCCAGGCGGCGATGTCGTTGTACGAGGCGGTGGCGCCGTGGATGGCACGCTCGACCGTGTAGCCGTCGTTGTTGACGACGACGACCACCGGGGCCGCGCCGTACCGGGTCATGGTGCCCAGCTCCTGCGCGGTGAGCTGGAGGGAACCGTCCCCGATCACCAGCACCGAACGCCGGTCCGGCGCGGCCAGTTCGGTACCGAGGGTGGCCGGCAGGGTGTATCCGATCGACCCCCACAGCGGCTGGCCGACGAACCGCCCGTCCACGGGCAGCGGCACCTCCTGGGCGCCGTAGAACGCGGTGCCCTGCTCGGCGACGAGCACACTGCCCTCCGGCAGGAACGAGCCGACAGCGGACCACAGCTGACGCTGCGTCAGCCGCGCGCCGGGTGCCTCGTCCGGGTACGCGAAGGGCTCACCGTACCCCTCGGGCTCCGGCAGCCCCAGGTCCCGCAGCAGTCCGGCCAGCCCACCGACGGCATCCGCCATGGCTATCCCCTCGAACACCCCGCGCCCCGCCGAGGCGCGCCCTGGACGCAGCTCGATGGTCCGCTCCGGCGCGAAGTGATGGCTGAAGCCGCCGGTCACACTGTCCGAGACCGGGGCACCGACCAGGATCAGACAGTCCGCGTCCTCGACGGCCGCCCGGGCCCGCTTGTCGCTGATCTCCCCGGTGTAGGGGCCGACGAACCCGGGAGCTGTCTCGTCCAGTACGCCCTTCCCGCTGGAGAACACGGCGGACCGGACCGGCGCGGCGGCGAGCAGACCGGCGAGCGGCCCGCGCAGCCCGAACCGTTCGGCCTCGTGCCCGGCCAGCACGGTGACACCGCGCGCCCCGTCCAGCATCCGGGCGCAGCCCGTAAGGAATTCCCGCAGCAGCCCCGGGTCGGTGGCCTCGTCCGGCACGATCAGCGGCCCGGTCGGCGGCGACACCTGGGCCGGCACGACGTCCGTGGGCAGATTCAGATGCACCGGCCTGCGCTCCCGCCACATGGCCCGCAGTACGCGGTCGATCTCGGCCGGCGCGTTCTCCGCGGTCAGGTCGGCGCGGGCCACCGTCACCTCGGCGAACATCCGGCCGAAGTGCCCGTACTCACCGTCCATCAGGGTGTGGTGCACGGGGCGGCCGGACGCGGCGACTTCGGTGGCGGGCATCCCGGTGACGGCGACGACCGGCACACGTTCGGCGTATGCGCCGGCCACGCCGTTGACGGCCGACAGTTCGCCGACGCCGAAGGTGGTGACGAGGGCGGCGGCGCCGCGCAGCCGGGCGTAGCCGTCGGCGGCGTAGGCGGCGTCGAGTTCGTTGCAGGTGCCGACCCAGTCGAGGCCGGGGAAGGCGGTCACTTGGTCGAGGAAGCCGAGGTTGTAGTCACCGGGGACTCCGAAGAGGTGCTCGACGTCCAGCTCGCGCAGACGGCGGAGCAGATAGTCGGCGACGGTGGTCCGAGCGGTCGCGGCCTGGGGGGCGGTGGCCTGCGGGCCGATGTCCGAGGGGGTGTCCGACATGGCGGTAACCGGCTTTCTTCACGCTTGAACGGTTTAGGTCAACATCATTGACCCAAGTCGCGAGCGTACGGAACCCCGGGATAAAATGTCAACATGCTTGACCCTTGTCGCCCGGACGCCTACGACCGCGATTTCACCCTGTTCTACTTCGCCTATCGCGCCTTCACCGGAGCGGCCGACGCGGCCCTGACCGAGCAGGGCATGGGCCGCGCCCACCACCGCATCCTGACGTTCCTCGCGTACTCCCCCGGCATGAGCGTCGGCGAACTGTGCCAGGCGCTCCAGCTGACCAAGCAGGCCATCAACGGGCCGCTGCGCAAGCTCGGCGACGAGCAGCTGGTACGGGTGACGCCGGGCGAACGGGACCGCCGCCGCAAGGAACTCCACCTCACCGAACGCGGCGCGGAACTCGAACGCAAGCTCCACGCACGCCAGCGCGCCCTGTTCACCGCCGCACTGGAGAAAGCCGGCCCGGAGGCGGCGGAGGGCTGGCGCCGCATGCTGGCCCCCCTGGCGGGCCGCGACTGGGAAGCCTTCACGGCATCAGTGGAAGCCCGCCGGACGGAAGGCGGACCCCACCGCCCTTGACCCCTCAGAACAACGGCTGCTGCCCCGGAAACGGCGGCTCCTCCGGATCGAACAGACGCTCCGCCGGAGCCATCATCGGCGCGATGCGGCGCGAGCCGGGGCACGACACGAGCTCCAGCACGGTACGGCGGCCCGGCGGGTCGTGCCGGGCGAAGCGGCCGCCGACGACGGCGATCTCTCGGGTGCATACGGGGCACGGGCGACGCGGTGACATTTCCTCATTGTCCCCCGGAGCCCCGCACACACTCGCGCACGGTCCCGTCGGAGCGGTACCGGCGGCACTCCGTACGGCCAGGGGGCGCGCACCGGAGCGCACCGTCTCTCCCCCGTACCCCTTCACCCCTACGCGCGTCCAGGTTCGGTTCTCCGCGGGCCTGGGAATCTAGGAGGGGCCGGTGTCGCCACGGGGGTGACACCGTGACACGGACGCGGAAGGGACACGGCGTGCGCAAGGGACGTGCGGTGGCCGCGGGGCTGCTGGTGCTGGCCGTGACGACCGGCTGCAAGACCATCACGATCACCCCGAACGGCGGACTTCCCCCGTCGACGGCTCCCGCGCCGTCCACGCCAGGACGGGCGGACGTGCTGCCCGCGCATACGGCGGACAAGGAGCTCCCCAGGCGCGTCCGCTCCACCAAAGCCCCCCGCCGCGCCGCGAAGCCGGTGCTGGCCCGAGGCTCCCGCGGTCCCCGCGTGCGCGAACTCCAGGCCCGTCTGGCCCAGTTGTCACTCTTCCGCCGTAAGCCCACCGGCTTCTACGGCCGGCAGACGGCGGCCTCCGTCTCGGCGTTCCAGCACCGGCGGAAGCTGCCGCGGACGGGCACCCTGGACCGCGCCACCTGGCACGCCCTGCACGCCTGCACCCGCCCGCCGACCCGGGCCGAGACGCACCCGCACACCAAGAAGACCGCGAAGAAGCCCACCCGGAAGCCCGCCAAAAAGCGAGTCCCCCGTCCCGACGCCCGCTGCATGACGGGCCGTGTGCTGTGCATCAGCAAGCGGAGCAACACGCTCACCTGGATGGTGGACGGCAAGGTCCGCTCGACGATGGACGTCCGCTTCGGCGCCCAGTACACGCCGACCCGGGAAGGCACGTTCCGCATCGCGTTCAAGAGCCGCAGCCACGTGTCGTCGATCTACCACACCCCCATGCCGTACGCGATGTTCTTCAGCGGCGGCCAGGCCGTCCACTACTCCGCCGACTTCGCCGCCCACGGCTACCAGGGCGCCTCCCACGGCTGCGTGAACGTCCGCAACAAAACAAGAATCGCCGCCCTGTTCCAGCAGGTAACCCCCGGCGACAAGGTGGTCATCTACAAGTAGCCCCCACACCCGCAGCAATCCCCAGTCCCCAGTCCCCACCCCCCGCAGTAACCCCAACCATCAATTGAGCAACCCCCACAAACAGCAACCAGCTCCGCGAAAGCGGCGCCGGTTCAGGCGCAAAATACAGCGCGGGCAGGGCCGGGGGAACGAGCCCCGCCCGCGCCGGATGCGGCGAGCCGTTGGTACGGGGGGAACCCCGGCTCGCGCGCAAGCCGATGACCAGTCGGCTTCACTACGTACTGCGCCGGGGCGCCGGAAAGTGTCACACCCGGGCGACGGGTGGTGCTCCGGGGATGCGCAGCTCGTCGGGTGCGGCGGGAGTGGTGGTGACGGTGCCGGCGGGGTCGGGGGCGGCGAGGGCTCCTGGGATGCCGGCGGACGGGGCGTACCGGTGGTGGTCGTCGTCCTCGTCGCCCTTGCCGCCGTGGCCCTTGCCGTGCCCGTTGCGGCCGCCCTGGCCGTGACTGCCGCGGCCGTCGCTGTCCCCGTCGCCGTCGTAGCGGCCGCCGCCCTGGGTGTGGGCGAGGTACTGGCGGCAGAACGCGTGCACCTTGTCCGGGCCGCCGGCCGCGCGTTCCAGGCGGCGGAGGGTGTCCTGGCCGAGGACGGAGCGCCGGCCGGATTCGTACGTACGGCAGAACATGACGCCGAGCCGGTTCTTCTCCTTGTCGTCCGGTCTGCCCTGAGGGCCGGGCCGGCTGTCGTCGTCGCCGGTGCCGCCGGTCGGGCCCGGCCCGGGGGTGCTCTGCCCGGGAGCGGGGGACCGGCTGCCACCGGTGCGGCTGTCCTTGCCGTCGTCGCTGATCAGGGGTTCGGGCCGGTCCGTGCCGGAGCTGGACGGTTCCGGCATCCGGGTGGTGCCGTCGGTGGCCGTGCCGGTGTCGTCGGTGGCGAGCGGACCGGGGGACTCGGCGGCCGAGACGCTGGTGGCGGGGGCCGGGCCGGTGCCGCTGTGGAAGGGCGTCGGCAGGACGCCCGCGCCCGCGGCGACGGCGACGCCGCCGAGCGCGCAGCCGGCCAGGGCCACCATGAACCCGCGGCGCAGGGGCCGTCCGAAGCGGCGGCGGGTGCGCACGGCTTCCGCCGCGGCCTCGCCGGCCGTGATGCCGGCCGAAGCCCGCCCCCGCGCCTCCCGCGCCTCCCGAAAGGCAGCGACAGCGGCTTCCTCCCCGGGAAGCGGAGCGTCCTGGTCCGTGCCGCGCCCGGCCGCCGCGGCGGCGTTCAGCAGGGCGGTGAGCTCCGCGGCGCCGGTGCCGGCCGGGGAACCGGCGGGTTCGCCGCGCAGCAGTCGCTCCGCGGCCTCCTCGTCGAGCCAGTTGTACCGGTCGTCGGCCATCACATGTCCTTCTGCGTTCGTGCGGCCGTTTCCGTCACACCCGGTACGTACGATTCCGCCGCGCTCGCACCCAGTCCGCCGCCCTGTGCGGGCACTCCTGCGCCGGGTCCGCCGCCCGTGCCGGGCCCGGTGCCGCCGCCGTGCTCGGGCCCGGCTCCGAGCAGATCGGCCAGGCGCCGCAGGCCGCGGTGGGCGGCGGTCCGTACGGCGCCGGGCCGTTTGCCCAGGACTCCGGCCGCGCTCTTGGCGTCCAGGCCGACCACCACACGCAGCACGACGGCTTCGGCCTGGTCCTGCGGGAGGCGGGAGATGAGGCGGAAGGTGTGGTGGGTGCCGAGGGCTTCCATGGCCTCGTCGGCGGTGTCCGAGGCGCCCGGTTTGTCGGCCAGTTCGCTCTCGTCGCCGCCGGCCGCGGGGCGGCGGCCGCGCATCCGTATGTGGTCCAGGGCCCGGTTGCGGGCTATCCGTGCGGCCCAGCCCCGGAACCGGTCGGCGTCGCCGCTGAAGCGGGCGAGGTCGCGGGTGATCTGGAGCCATGCCTCGGAGGTCACGTCCTCGGCGTCCGCCTCACCCACCAAGGTCCGTACATATCCGATAAGCCGGGGATGCACGGCGCGGTAGACGGTACGGAACGCCGCCTCGTCGCCGCCCTGCGCCGCCTGTACGGCGACCGTCAGCCGGCCGTCGTCCGGCTGAATGTCATCCCCTCGCACGGGTCCATCCTGTCGCACCCGGAAAGTCCGCCGCCCGGTCCTCGCTGATTCGCTGTTCTCGGGCACCGCGGGTACCCCTGGTAACCCGTATGTCCCCGCTGACGGTATCCCGGCCGCCCGTACACCGGGCACCCGGGCCGCTGCCGACTGCCCCCGCGCACCGACGGGCGATGCGTACGGCCACCGCGCCGGGCCGGCGCGGACCCGCACGCTACGGCCACGGCACTCCCCTCGTCCAGAGCGCCCGCGCACCGGGACGGCACCCGGCGCGCGGTACGTGCCGTGCCCCGGTCCACACCCCGTGTGACGCTTTCGCGGCGGACGGCGCTGTAAGGATCAGGGGCTCGTCACCGGGCCTCCCTGGTACGACGGCCGGGGCCTCTCCTGTGGGGGGTGGCGGCCCCGGTCGTCCCCCTCTCGCCGCGTCCGGCCCTGGCCGCTCAGACCTGGTCGGCCAGTTTTTTGAAGTCCGCCCAGGAAAGGGCCGGATCGCGGCGGTCCCAGACCTTCTGCGCCAGCGCGCGCAGCGGCATCCGGATGCCGTCCGCCACCTGCTGCTGCGTCTGCTCGTCCGCCAGGTCGCACCACACCGCCAGGCGCGCGCCGAGCACCCGGTCCGGGCCGGACTGTGACTGCGGTACGGCCTTGGTGCCGCGCAGCACCCCGGGGGTCCACTGGGTGTAGATGCGTTCGCCGGTCGGGTACGGCATGTTGTTGGGTTCGCCGAGCACGTAGTACAGGTACTCGTCGTTGAGATTGACGACCTTGCGCTTCTCGCGCAGGTACTCGTCCGGTTCGCGGGCGCCGATCTCCTTGCCCGTCCAGTAGGCGACGGTGCGGCCGGGGTCGGGGGCGACGTCCGTGTCGCGGAAGTAGCCGTCGTTCCAGGCCTCGACCTGCTGGGCGCCGGCGGCGCGCACGGTCTTGTCCCGGTCGTTGAGCCAGCCGGTGGCCAGGTCCTCGATCGTGGCGTCCGGCCCGTACTTGTCGCGGGCGGCGCGGGCCAGCTGCGGGTAGTTCTCGGCCGGGGACCGGTCGGCCAGCGCGCGGTACTCGTCGCCGCCCAGATGCCAGTGCTTGCCGGGGAAGAGCGGGGCGTACTCGCGCAGCAGGTCGTCCACGATCTCGGCGGCCCCGGGCTTGGAGATGTCCATCGCGCCGCGCTGGGCCCGGCCGTCGGCGGAGTGCAACTGGAGGTCGGGGTGGGCTTTGAGCACGGCGCCCAGGTGGCCGGGCGAGTCGATCTCCGGGATGACGGTGATGTGCAGGCCGCGGGCGAGGTCGACGAGGTGGCGCACCTGGTCCTTGGTCAGATGGTCCTCGGAAACGATCTCGGGGTGCTTCTCGCTCTCGATGCGGAACGCCTGGTCGTCGGAGAAGTGCAGCTGGAGCTGGTTGAGCTTGAGACCGGCCAGGTCGCGGATGCGGTCCTCGATCCACCGCACGTCGAAGTGCTTGCGCGCGATGTCCAGCATGAAGCCGCGCTGGGCCCGGTCGGGCCGGTCCTCGACGGTGCCTTCCGGGACGCCGCCGGAGGTCCGTACGGACTGCAGGACGGTGCGGGTGGCGTTGAAGATCCCGGCGTCGGTGGGGGCGGTGAGGGTGAGGCGGGTGCCGCGCGCGGTGAGGGTGTACGCCTCCTCGGCGGTGTCGTGGACGGGTGCGTTGTCCTCGCGCCGGGTGGCGTCCTCACCGCCGGACAGCCGCAGCTCGACGTCTCCGGGCCGTACGGGCTGTTTGCCCCAGACCGTGCGCAGACCGCCCAGTTCCCGGGCGAACCGCCGGGCCTCGTCGGCGACCGGGCTCTTCTCGCCCGCGGGCACCACGACGCGGGCCGTCTTGGCGGGCCGCCAGCCACGCCCGTCGGCCGCGCCGAACTTCTGTACGGCGGGCACGGTGCGCGGTGGGCCCTGCACCGGGTCCCAGGTGGGGGTGGGCGCGGCGGAGGCGCTGCCGCCGTCCCCCTTGGGCGGGGTGCCGCCGCTGTTCGAGCAGCCCGCGACGGACAGCGCCGTGAGGGCGGCCGTCACTCCTGCGGTGATGCTCGCGGCCAGTTTTCCGGTCCTCATATACGCAAAACCTCCCTTTCCGGGGCGAAGGTATTGCCAGGTGACAGACGTTTGTGTCTACTACGCGCGCGAAAGCTCTCCCATACGGGTGAAATTCGCGCATCCGTCGGACAGTGACCGACAGACGTCGCTACGGTGGCGTCTCAACCTGCTCACCCTTCCCGGAGCCCACGGCCCCCGCGCATCCGCCGCGGCCGCACCCGCTCCGGCCGCCCGATCCGACGTACTCCCCCCGATCCCCGATCCCCGATCCGACGTACTCCGTCCTGATCCGGCGCCCACCGCCCGATCCGGCGTTCGCCGCCCCGAGGAGCCCATGCAGCCCAGCAACATCCCGGCCGCTCCGCCGACACCGCTGCGCACTCCCCGGCCCGCCACACCCTCCCAGAAGCTCCCGCCGCTGCCGTCACCGCCTCCCGGCAGCGCCGCCGCGGCCCGGCCGACCGGCCTGGACCGCCTGAACGGCGCCCCGGCGGACGCCGCCGAAGCGGCCCTGCTGCTCTGCTGCGGGAGCCGCCGCTGGGCCCGCCGCCTGGTCGCGCACCGCCCGTACCCGGACCCGGAGGCCCTGCTGGCCGCCGCCGACGAGGCGAGCTACGACCTGACCGCGGCCGACCTGGACGAGGCGCTGGCCGGGGAGACCGTCTCGCCGCAGCCGCTCGTCGGCGCGCGCGGCCCGGGCACCCTCGCGGCCCACACCGCGCTGCGCGCCGCGCACGCCGAGTACGAACGCCAGTTCCGGCACGTCTTCGTCATCTGCCTGGACGGCTTCCGCGACACCGAGCTGCTCAACGTGGTGCTGACCGCCGTCCACGACCGGCTCGGCAACGAGCCCGAGGAGGAGCGCGCCGTCGCCGCCGACGAGCTGCGCCGGATCGCGGGCGGGCGGCTCGCCCGGCTCGCCGCCTCCCGGGACTGACCGGCCCCGGCCGCCCGGCCCGCCCCTTACCCGTTCCCCCGCCCGGCGTACAGGGCCGGAACGCCCCCGGCGGATAGCCCGTACGTGCCTGTTTGATCACACCTGAGGACCCCGGCGGGAGGAACCGACAGTCCGTCGCTACGATGGCCGGGGCCGGTGGACCGTACCCGGCCGGGCCAGACCGACAGAGAAGCCGGCAGGCCCCGATCCCCGCTCCCGGAGGGTTTTTCCGTGCCGGCTGGAACGCTGTACCGCGGCCGGGAAGGCATGTGGTCCTGGGTGGCTCACCGAGTCACCGGCGTCCTCATTTTCTTCTTCCTGTTCGTGCACGTCCTCGACACCGCACTCGTCCGCGTCTCTCCCGAGGCCTATGACGACGTCGTTGCCACGTACAAGACGCCACTCGTCAACGTGATGGAGTACGGCCTCGTCGCCGCCATCCTCTTCCACGCGCTCAACGGCCTTCGTGTGATCGCCGTCGACTTCTGGTCCAAGGGACCGAAGTACCAGAAGCAGCTGCTGTGGACCGTTGTCGGCGTGTGGGCCGTCCTGATGGCCGGCGCCTTCTACCCGGTGCTGCAGCACACGCTGCGCACCCTGTTCGGGAGCTGATGACGCGCGATGTCTGCTGAAACTCAATCCCCCGCAGGTCCCGCTGTGAACGACTCAGTCTCGCTGTACGACGCGGACAACCCGGCTCCCGTGATCGAGCCGCCCCGCAAGCGTACGAAGAAGACGCCCAAGTCGACCCGTACGAACTTCGAGATGTACGGCTGGCTCTTCATGCGCCTGTCCGGCATCGTGCTGGTCGTCCTGGTCCTCGGCCACCTGCTGCTCCAGCTCGTGCTGGACGGCGGCGTCTCCAAGATCGGCTTCGCCTTCGTGGCGGGCCGCTGGGCCTCGCCGTTCTGGCAGGTCTGGGACCTGGTGATGCTGTGGCTGGCGATGCTGCACGGCGCCAACGGCCTGCGCACGGTCATCAACGACTACGCGCAGCGGGACAACACCCGCTTCTGGCTGAAGATGCTCCTGTACACCGCCACGGTGTTCACCGTCCTTCTGGGCACGCTGGTGATCTTCACCTTCGACCCGAACATCCGCTAGGCCCCGGGGCTGAGGTAACCGACTCATGAAGATCCACAAGTACGACACGGTCATCGTCGGCGCCGGTGGCGCGGGCATGCGCGCGGCCATCGAGTCGACCAAGCGCAGCCGCACCGCGGTCCTGACGAAGCTGTACCCCACCCGCTCCCACACCGGCGCGGCGCAGGGCGGCATGGCCGCCGCCCTGGCCAATGTCGAGGAGGACAACTGGGAGTGGCACACCTTCGACACGATCAAGGGCGGCGACTACCTGGTCGACCAGGACGCCGCCGAGATCCTGGCGAAGGAGGCCATCGACTCGGTCCTGGACCTGGAGCGGATGGGCCTGCCGTTCAACCGCACCCCGAACGGCACCATCGACCAGCGCCGCTTCGGCGGTCACTCCCGTAACCACGGTGAGGCCCCGGTCCGCCGGTCCTGCTACGCCTCGGACCGTACGGGCCACATGATCCTCCAGACGCTGTACCAGAACTGCGTCAAGGAGGGCGTGGAGTTCTTCAACGAGTTCTACGTGCTGGACCTGCTGCTCCAGGACGTCGACGGCGTGAAGAAGTCGGCCGGTGTCGTCGCGTACGAGCTGGCCACCGGCGAGATCCACGTCTTCCAGGCGAAGGCCGTGATCTTCGCGTCCGGCGGTACCGGCAAGTTCTTCAAGGTGACCTCCAACGCGCACACCCTGACCGGTGACGGCCAGGCCGCCGCGTACCGGCGCGGGCTGCCGCTGGAGGACATGGAGTTCTTCCAGTTCCACCCGACCGGCATCTGGCGGATGGGCATCCTGCTGACGGAGGGCGCCCGCGGTGAGGGCGGCATCCTCCGCAACAAGGACGGCGAGCGCTTCATGGAGAAGTACGCGCCCGTCATGAAGGACCTCGCCTCGCGTGACGTCGTCTCGCGCTCCATCTACACGGAGATCCGCGAGGGCCGCGGCTGCGGCCCCGAGGGCGACCACGTCTACCTGGACCTGACCCACCTGCCGCCGGAGCAGCTGGACGCCAAGCTGCCGGACATCACCGAGTTCGCGCGGACGTACCTCGGTATCGAGCCCTACACGGACCCGATCCCGATCCAGCCGACCGCGCACTACGCGATGGGCGGCATCCCGACCAACGTCGAGGGCGAGGTGCTGGCCGACAACACCACCGTCGTGCCGGGCCTGTACGCCGCCGGCGAGGTCGCCTGCGTGTCCGTGCACGGCGCCAACCGCCTGGGCACCAACTCGCTGCTGGACATCAACGTCTTCGGCCGCCGGGCGGGCATCGCGGCGGCGGAGTACGCGGCCACCGCGGACTTCGTCGAGCTGCCGGAGGACCCGGCGAAGCTGGTCCAGGACCAGGTCGAGCGGCTGCGCTCCGCCTCGGGCAACGAGCGGGTCACCGAGATCCGCAAGGAGCTCCAGGAGACCATGGACGCCAACGTGATGGTGTTCCGCACCGAGCAGACGATCAAGACCGCGGTCGAGAAGATCGGCGAGCTGCGCGAGCGCTACCTGAACGTGTCCATCCAGGACAAGGGCAAGCGGTTCAACACCGACCTGCTGGAGGCCGTCGAGCTGGGCAACCTGCTCGACCTGGCCGAGGTGATGGCCGTGTCCGCGCTGGCCCGCAAGGAGTCCCGCGGCGGTCACTACCGCGAGGACTACCCCAACCGCGACGACGTCAACTTCATGCGGCACACCATGGCGTACCGCGAGGTGGCGGCAGACGGCTCGGAGTCGATCCGCCTCGACTACAAGCCGGTCGTCCAGACCCGCTACCAGCCGATGGAGCGTAAGTACTGATGAGCACCTCCACCCTCGAAAAGCACTCCAAGGCCCTGGACGCGGCCGAGGACGGCGCCTCGCACACCATCACCATCACGCTGCGGATCCGCCGGTTCAACCCGGAGGTCTCCGAGGACGCCACCTGGCAGGACTTCCAGCTGGAGATGGACCCGAAGGAGCGCGTCCTGGACGCCCTCCACAAGGTCAAGTGGGAGCAGGACGGCACGCTGACCTTCCGCCGTTCCTGCGCGCACGGCATCTGCGGCTCGGACGCCATGCGGATCAACGGCAAGAACCGCCTGGCGTGCAAGACGCTGCTGAAGGACATCAACCCGGAGAAGCCCATCACGGTCGAGGCCATCAAGGGCCTGACGGTCCTCAAGGACCTCGTGGTGGACATGGAGCCGTTCTTCCAGGCGTACCGGGACGTGATGCCGTTCCTGATCACCACCGGCAACCAGCCGACGCGTGAGCGCCTCCAGACCGCCGAGGACCGCGAGCGCTTCGACGACACCACCAAGTGCATCCTGTGCGCCGCGTGCACGTCCTCGTGCCCGGTGTTCTGGAACGACGGCCAGTACTTCGGCCCGGCGGCGATCGTCAACGCGCACCGCTTCATCTTCGACAGCCGGGACGAGGGCGGCGAGCAGCGGCTCGAAATCCTCAACGACAAGGACGGCGTCTGGCGCTGCCGCACGACCTTCAACTGCACGGACGCCTGCCCGCGCGGTATCGAGGTCACCAAGGCGATCCAGGAGGTCAAGCGCGCGCTGATCACGCGTCGCTTCTGACCCCGAGGGGTAACCCCTGGAACCTGGTTCCGGTCAGCGACCCGAACCGGGTCTGGAAGCCGCGAAGGGCTCCGCTCCCGTACGTACGGAGGCGGAGCCCTTCGGCATGTCCGGTCTCCGGCCGCGCACCGCGCCCGGACTCCGCCTCCCGTACCGGCGGCGCGGCGGGGTAGACGAGGGTCGGCGGCAGCTCGGTGTCGACGAAGGTCACCGGACGGGTGCAGAAGTACGACGGCACGAGCAGCAGACCCCGCCCCTCCAGGCGCAGATCCCCGTCGCGTGGGTAGGTGACCTCCAGGACTGGCCGCCGCCAGCGCATCTCCGGACCGAACGTCCGCAGCATCGCCTCGGCACCGTCCTGGCGCAGCGCGTGCAGCCGCAGCGTACGGTCGGCCTCGACGCGCTGCCCGATCAGCGGCCAGCCCGGGCCGAGGGCGGTGTGGTGGTACGTACGCAGACTGCGGGCGAGAGCGCGCAGCGCGGCCGGTTCACCGTCGGCCAGGGAGCGCATCCAGGACGGCGGGGCGGCGTGCTGGCCGTGCCCAGGCCGGTACGTCTGCCCCGCCAGCAGCCCGATGTCGCCGCGCAGCCGGCGCCGGGGCGTCGTCATGACGGCTTCCAGACCCGGCTCCACACCGGCCGAACCGGCCGCCGGGGTGAGGAAGTCGGGAAAGTAGCCGCGCGGCGGGACCAGCGGCAGCAGCATCCGCAGCGGTCCGGGGCCGTGCCGCGCGGCGTGCTGCCGCCAGGCGGCCAGGGCCGGTTCGGTACGGCTCTCGCGCAGGCGGTGCAGGCTCAGGACGGTCTCCCACAGGGGGTCGGCCCCCTCGGCGATCCGCGTCCGGCGCAGATCCTGCGGCGTGAAGTGGACACGTAACACAACGATCCCCCGATACCGTGAGCACACCGCTGTTCCCCCGAACAGCGGTGCACCCGAGGATCCGACCCGTGGGCCGCCTTCCGCAACCCGTACACGCCGTTGCGCCCCATTTCGTTCAATGAAAAACGAATGAGAGAACATCTGTGCTGGTCAGCGCGGTGCTCCTGATACGGCCCGAGGGCGGCGCGGACCGCCTCGGCACGACTGGACGCCGCGGACATCACGCCGAACGCAGCGCCATGGCCGCCAACGCCCGGTCCTGGTCGCGCCGTTGACGCATCACATGCGCGTACGTCGCCAACGCCTCTCTCCTACGGGCCAGTTCGGCAATCTCCGCATCCAGCTGCGCCATCTGCCGCTCCACCACTCCGCAGGAGCGGTCGCAGAAGACCAGCCCGGGGCCGCCCTGGGCGCACGGCAGCAGCTCCCGTATGGCGTCCGTACTCAGGCCGGTGGCGAGCAGCTCGCGGATCTGACCCACGGTCTCCGGCGCGTCGGGGCCGTAGCGGCGGTAGCCGTTGGCGTCCCGGTCCGCGCGCAGCAGGCCCTGCTGCTCGTAATAGCGCAGCGAACGGGCGCTGGCCCCCGTGCGCTCGGCCAGCTCACCGATGCGCAGACCGTCCTCCGCGGCGCGCGCCACTCGCTCCCCCGCCGCGTGCACCGCCCACTCCCCCGACCGTGCCATCAACTGCCTCCCCCTGTGCGACCGGCCCTCGAACCGGCGACTCGACCTTACGCACGCACCGCTGTCTTGATCTTCCGCCCCGGCGATTTGACCTTCACACCGGTGTCAGGGGTCAACCTGGTGCACATGACGAAGATTCCCGCGGTCACCGCATCGCGCCTCCCCGCCCTGTCCACCACCGTCACCCCCGCCGACCCGGGCACCGTCCCCGCCGCCCACGGCATCCTGCTCGCGCACGGCGCGACCGGCAGCATCGAGGGCAACTACGCCGGACTCGTCCCCGCGCTCGCCGCCACCGGCCACACCGTCGTCGCGCCCGACTACCCCGGCTCCGGCCGCACCCCGCGCGCCGAAGGACCTCTGGAGCTCGACGCCCTCGCCGACGCGCTGGTGGCCGAGGCCGTCGCGGCGGGTGTGGAAACGTTCACCCTGATCGGCTTCTCCCTCGGTACGGCGGTGTCCGTACGGGCCGCCGCACGCCACCCGGAGCGCGTACGCGGCCTCGTCCTGACCGCTGGCCTCGCCAAGCCCGACCACCGGACGAACATCTGGCTCGACCTGTGGCTGCGCCTGCTGGACCGCGGCGACTACGCGGGCTTCGCCCAGGCCCGCGCGCTCAGCGGCCTGTCCCCCGAAGCCCTGAACGCCCTGCCGCCCGCCGAACTGGCCGCCGTCCTCGACGACAGCCCCGACGCCCCGCCCGCCGGTTCGGCCGAGCAGGCCGCGCTGGTCAAGGAGGTCGACACCACCGGCGACCTGGCCGGCATCACCGTACCGACGCTGGTCGTCGCCACCACCCAGGACCAGCTCATCCACCCCTCCCACTCCCGCTACCTGGCCGACCACATACCCGGCGCCGAGTACGCGGAGATCGCCACCGGGCATGTGCCGATGGTGGAGCGGCCGGCGGAGTGGGAAGGGATGATCGTGAAGTTTCTGGGGGAGCGCGGGCTGTAGGTACTGGAGACCCGGCCAGGGGAGGGCGGAATCCAGCACCCGTCCGGAGGCACATTAAGGTCGATGCCGTGGACGAAGCGACGAGGGCGGACAAGGCCGGGGCACGGAACGTGGCGGACGACGGCGACCCGGCCCACCAGGGCGCGGGTTCCGCCGGGTCCGCCGACCCCGCCAGCCCGGCGAAGCCCGCCCGTTCCGCCGACCCCGCCAGCCCGGCGAAGCCCGCCCGTTCCGCCGCTCCTGCCCGGTCCGCCGACCCTGCCCGATCCGCCGACCCCGCCGAACCCGCCCAGTCCGCAGACTCCACCGCCCGCGAACGCACCCCCCACGGCTCCCGGACCCGCACCCTCATCCTCGAAACCGCCCTCCGCCTCTTCCAGGAGCGCGGTTACGACAAGACCACCATGCGGGCCATCGCCCAGGAGGCCGGCGTCTCGGTCGGCAACGCGTACTACTACTTCGCCTCCAAGGAGCACCTGATCCAGGGCTTCTACGACCGCATCGCCACCGAGCACGCGGCCGCCGTGGCCGACGTCCTGGCGACCGAGCGGGACCTGGCGGGACGGCTGCGCGGCGTACTGCTCACCTGGCTCGACATCGCCGCGCCGTACCACCGCTTCGCCGCCCAGTTCTTCAAGAACGCCGCCGACCCGGACAGCCCGCTCAGCCCCTTCTCGGACGCCTCCGAAGGCCCGCGCGAGGCCGCCATCGCGCTGCAGCGGCAGGTGCTGGCCGGCGCGGACACCAAAGCCGACCCGGAACTGGCGGCGGCGCTGCCCAGGTTGCTGTGGCTCCAGCAGATGGGGCTGGTCCTGTACTGGGTGCACGACCGCTCGGAGAACTGCGAGCGCAGCCGCCGCCTGGTCGAGCGCACCTCCCCCCTGGTCGCCCGCGCGGTCGCCGCGTCCCGCTTCCGGGTGCTGCGGCCGCTGGTGCGCGAAGTCACGGACGTACTGAGCGAGTTCGTCCTCCCGGCGGCAGCGGGCGCCGCGACCCGCCCCGCCTCCCGCAAGGACACTAAGCCCTCGCCGCCGAAACGCGACTGACCGCACACCGCCCCGGCCCTCGCCCCTACTCCCCCTCGAACACCTTCTCCACAAACGTATCGAGATTCATCACCAGCCGAGCAATACGGTCCGCCACCGGCAATGTCTCCTCGTGCCGCCCGGCCAACTGGGACTTCTTCTTTCCACGGACGTACAGCGAACACGCCAGGTCCGCGCAGACATAAGCCCCGACGGTATTCCCCTGCCGCCCCAGCGGCCCGGCCTTCCGCGCGGCGAGCAGACTCACCCCGGACCCGGGATGCCCGGTGACACACAACGAACATACGGTCGTCTTGGTGAAACTCCGCCGCACTCCTTGCGGCACCCGCAGCGTCACCCCGACGACCCCGCCTTCCCGAGGCGCCACCAGATAACTCCGATCCGGCGCCCCGGGGTCCCGCCACCCGAGGAAATCCAGATCTCCCCACGGCATTTCGGAGAGCCCCACCGGCAGATTCATGCGGCTCGCCTCCCCCTTCGAGCAATTGACGAAGGAGGCACGTATCTCTTTTTCACCCAACGGGTCCATGACCGGTGAAACTAACAGCCGGCCGTGCGGGGCGTCGCTTCATTTTTCCGGGGACTCCCGGGTGACATCAGTGCCACGCCTGCGGGCCGGGCTTGTTGCGGCGGCGCACGAGGACAATGACCATCACAACGAGCCCGATCACCAGCAGCCCGCCCACGGCCATGCCGCCGTACATCATCATCTTCTTGCCGCCGATCGGCGGGTTGGGGTCCTTGCCCTTGGCCGCGCCGGCGACCACGGGGTCCTTGGACGCCTTGCCCTGCGGCATGGGCAGCGGGCCCTCGGGGGGCCGGCGGGGATGTCGCGGGTGAGTGCCGCCCAAGGCTGGATGAAGCCGTATCCGTAGTGAGCGTCGGGCAGCTTGAGGTTCTTCGCCTTCACCGACTTGGCCAGGCCCGCCGTCTTGACCATGCGGTTGGCGATCTGGCCGGGGGTGAGGTCGGGGTACTTCTCCAGCAGCAGGGCTGCTGTGGCGGAGGCGTAGGCGGTGGCTGCCGAGGTGCCGTCACCGGTGAAGTAGTCCGTGTCGCTCTGGCCGTTCGGATACGGAATCTTCACACCCGGCGCCAAGACGTCGACCGTCTTGTTGTAGTTGCTGCCGTCCCATGCCTTGCCGAACTCGTCCACCGCACCCACGCCGATGGCGCCGGGACAGGCAGCCGGGTACCGGGGCTCGGACAGGCCGTCGTTGCCGACACCGGCGAGGACGACGACGCCCTTCTCCACCGCGTAGTGGATGGACGCGCACATGTCGGGGGTGTTGTCGTCCCCGACGAACGACAAGTTGATCACCTTGGCGTCGTGCTCCACCGCGTAGCGGATCGCGTCGGGAAAGTTCTTGTCGGCCGTCAGTGGCAGGATCTTCGCGCCCGGCGCCAGCCCCTTGACGCCCTGGCTGCCGCCCGGACCGTGACCGCGCCCCGCGATGAGCGCCGACATGCCGGTGCCGTGGTCACGGATGTCCGAACCGGGCGCCTCGGTCCTGCCCTTGTCGATGGAGGGGTTGGGGAAGTCCTTGCCGGGCAGGAAGGCACCGGCCAGGTCCTGATGAGTCTCACGGAAGCCGGTGTCGATGACGGCGACGGTGACGCCCTTGCCGGTCGCCTGCTTCCAGATGCTTTGTACGTCGAACGCCTGGAACGGCCACAGCGCGCTCCGTGCCTCGTCTGCCGAAGCCGTACCTGTCGCGGTGAGGAGCAGCGCTCCGGCCAGCGCGGCTCCGGCGGCCGCGCGCAGAGTTCGGGTGACCTTCATGCTCTGATCCTCACTGCTTCCGTTCGGGCGGACAGGGCCGGGCGGTGGCCACTGGGCGGGACATCCGTTCAGGCAGGCGTCCCGGTTTGCAGAAGTGCCCCGCACTGCGCGCGCGGGGCACTTCTTCGTACCACTTCATACAGCCGAAGCCGACGGCACGTACATCCCTACTCGATCACGCGAGGGGACACGTTGCGCTGCGGCGTCCACGTCTCCTCGTCCTCGACAAGGTAGTCGGGGCGCTCCTTCTTGGTCTTCTCCTTGTCCTTCGGCCGGCCGTTCGCCGCAGCACCGCCCATCGCCTGGCTTCCGCCGGCGCTGCGGTGCAGTCCGGCGCCGCCCTGCTTGGCTCCGGCGCCCGGGGAGCCCGGAGCACCGACGACTCCCCCGGGCTTACGGGCCTGGACACCACCACGGCCCGCCGCACCGCGTCCCGCGCCGCTGCCCACGGCACCGGCGCCGCCGCCGACGCCGCCGGGAATGCCGGTCCGTCCGGCGCCCGCGCCACCGGACCGGCTGCCGCCCAGGACGCCGCCACGGCCGCCGGGGACCGCACGCGAGCCCCCACCACCGGTGCCACCCGTCTTGCCGTACGGCAGAGGCGCGATGAAGCCGCCCGTCGAGCCGCCTCCGCCCGAGCCACCGCCCGATCCGCCGGCAGGCGGATTGACTCCGCCTCCGGTGATCCCGGGGCCTACCGGGGTGACGGTGCCGCCCTGAAGGCTGTCCAGGTCGGTGCGTACCGGCCCGTTGGACGGCTGGATGTTCACGCCGCCGCCGAGGCCGTTGTAACCGCTTCCGCTCTTGGACCCGTGCGGGGACACGGAGGTGGGCTTGGGCCGGGTGCCACCGACGACGGGCATGTTCACGGACGGCACCGGCGGGTAGCTGCCCGGCTGGGTCGGCCATTCGTGTCCAGGGCGGGGCGGCTCCCCGACGTTCATGACCTTCCCGATCTGCTGCCGGTAGTGGAAGGCCAGCTCCTCCATGACGATGACCGCCTCGACCTGGCGCTCCTTGCTCAAGGAGAGCTTGTCGCGGTTGGCCTCCAGCGCCATCTTGGCGTCCATCTTCTGGTTCGCCATGTCCTTGTGGAACTGGGAGTCGTCGCCCGAGGAGTTGAACGCGCTCTCGACCTTGCCCGGATCCTTGATCCCGGCCATGGTCTTCTTGGCCTCGCGCAGGTTGTGCGCGATACCGGATTCCGGGCCCGTGGACCGGGTGCCGATCAGCATGGACTCGACGTTGCGGGCGTGCCCGTACGTTTTGTCGAGCTTCTTGAGAACCTCCCCCGCCTCACGCCGGAAGGCGTCGGCGGCCTTGCCCTGCCAGTGGTTCGAGGCGTGCTCGACGGCGTCCATGAACGCCTTCCGGATGCCGCCGGAGCCGTCCTGGCCGCCCAGCCGGTCGGCGGACGCGCGCCAGTGGTCCCCGGCCGTCTCAAGCGCTTCCGGGTTGGCGTTCTCGATCATCGCTCGGAGCGCGTCGATCCCGTGATGGTGGAAGTCCGAGTCCGAGACCGGAATGGGCTTGTAGTTGTCGAACTGCTTGAGGTTCTCTTTACGGTGCTTCTCGTCGATCGACTTGGCGTACGCCTTGTTGCCCTCGGTGTCCATCGGGCCACCGGCCATGACCTTCCCCCTCGGTCGTCGTTCTGTTCGTTGTCGTGCGTCCGGGACCTCAGCCGTTCATCGACGAACGGGCGTCCTGCTCCCGGTCCTCGTACGCCCCACGGCTGCGCTCGGCCTTTTCGCCGAAGTCCTTGATGAGGTCCTGGAGAGCGTCGACGACCTGCGACATGTAGTCCTGCATCTTGTCGTGCGCCGCAGCGACCTTCGCGGCCTCGTCGAAGTTGGCCCCGAAAGCCGACTTCGGAATGCTCGTACTGTATTTGACCTTCTGGCTCGGCTCGTCCATATCGCCCTGCAAGCTCTTCAGCTTGCGCACGACGCTGTCCAGCTCGTGCAGATCGACCCTGTACTGCTCGCCCATCGAAGTCCTTCCCCGTTACTCCGCACCGCCGCCGCGCGGACGACGCGACCGGCGCCGTGAGGCGGTTCGGTCCGCGCGCGCAGGCAACGCAAAGAGTGTAAAAAATAGGGGATCAAGAGGGTGAACCGCAAGATCAGAAGTCATGATTTGCCCGATTTCACACCAAACGTCACCGCACTTTGCAGGTGCGTCGCTGCAATGCCCCGCCCACCCTGCGGCACACTCCAACCCACCTGCATTTCATGCCCCTTCCTCACTCTCCCGACACCCCGTGAGCGCCAGCCGCTTCAGGCCCCCTGGTCCGGCCAACCACCACATCAGGCCACATTCAGGGCGGACCGTCCTCCGCGTCCGCCTCCCCCCGAGACCGGGCACAATGCCGTCCGCAGCCCTTTCGACTGAGCGACCATGACGAGGTGGCACCGTGTCCAGGACCGTCTTCAATATTTCGCGGGCGCAGGATGCGCGGCAATTCGCCGCGCCGCCCGGATACCAAGCTTGGGGCACTCTGTTCTCCGGAAAGTTCGACTTCACCGACAGAGATGTGCTGGCGCAGGTTCACCGCTCCGAGGAAGAGTCGCCTAGGGGACCGCTGTTCCTCCTCACCTCCCCTTCCGGGGCCTCCTCAGGGCCGCCCCGGACGATCTGCACGATCAGCCTGCCGGCCGGTGGCACCGGGCAACGAAAGGACCGGGAATACACCGTCCACGGCCCCGCCGGTGACTACGCGGGTCGCATTGTCCACGGGCGCTCGCCGAGCGGGATTCGCCAGGCGTGGCAGATGCATACTCCGACAGGGACTCAGGCCGCCGCCGGCTACAAGGGCACCTTGCGCGGATGGTTCACGTACTGGGCCGTATTGCCACTGTGGCCCTTGTTTGTCGTGATGGGGCTCCTTCACGACGGCGGCGGCCCCTCCACCTGGATGTGGGACAAGCCCAAGCGCATCGTCTGGCGGCCCCGGCCGAGAGGGCTGGGCGGCGTCCTGATGAGGTTCCCTTCGGACTACAGCACATTCGCCTGGGAGGGGGAGCGACTGGACGCGTCGCTGACCCACGCGCAAGCGGTCCTGTACTTCGCCTCCGTGACGAAGGACAGTTAACTTCTCAAAAAATGGCAAAATCCGCTGCCACTCTTCCGTCGACGAGCATCGACATATGCCGAAGTTTCGGGCATTGCTCCAGCAGCGCCGCTAGTTATGTTCTTCTCTGCCCTTCACGGGCCTTGACATGCCCAGCAGGACTGACCAGCCGACCATGAACGGGGTGCAGCGAGTTGGGGAACTCGGACTTCCGGATCGATGTGACCCGGATGAAGGACATGCTGCGCAAGCTGGATGAATGCGACGACCGTATGCGTGGCGCGAGCAAGAAGCTCAAGAAAGTTGGCCCCAAAGGACTGGGGACCGGCGGACTCGACGGCGCCTGCGACGAGTTCCAGTCCGAATGGGACGACGGCATCACGCGCATCGCCGACGCGGCGAAGAAGATTCACGAACAACTGTCGTTGACGCTGGAGGCCTACACGGCCACCGACGACGACAACGCCAAGGGCTTCGGCAAGAAGTAACGGGGGGACCACCGTGGAGTGGAAAAGTAAATTCATCGCCGACGACTCGGACTGGCCGGGCCTGACCTTCAACCCGGCCAAGGGTGACCTCCACACCATCCAGTCCCTCGCCACGGACGTGAAGACGGTCGGCGACGAACTCGAAGAGCTGCACCAGCTGCTCAAGAGTGTCGGCAAGACGGACGGTGTGTGGGAGGGCGAGGCCGCCGAGAAGTTCCGGACGAAGCTCGGGGAACTGCCGAAATACCTCCAGCAGGGCACGGAGTCCATGCACGACTGCGCGAAGGCCCTGCGCACGTGGCACTCCCAGCTCGGCCCGATGCAGCAGCGCGCCAAGAGCTTCGAGGCCGAGGCTCTCGAAGCGCGTAAGCACGCCGAACAGAAGCGGAACAGCTACAACGCTCTCATCGACAAGTACAACGGGCTGGCCGGCGTGCCTCTGGAGCAGTCCGAAGTCGATCGCATCAACAACGAGCTGGACACCGCGAAAGCCGCGGACGAAAAGGCCACGCACGCGCTCGAAGACATCATGAAGAAGGCGGAGGACCTGCGTTCCCAGTGGGACGACCGCGCGGGAGAGGCCGAGCGGGCGATCCTCAAGGCGTCGGAGAACCATCCGCCGGACCTGCACTGGTGGGACCGCGCGCTCGACGGCATGAAAAAGGCGTGGCGGGGCTTCAAGGACTGGCTGGCCGAACACGCCGACCTGTTGTCCAACATCAGCGCGGTGCTGTCGATCCTTTCTCTCGCCACGATGGCCATCCCGCCGGTCGGCGCCATCCTGGGCGGCCTGGCCATCGGAACGAGCGCCCTCGCCCTGGCCGGATACGGCATCAAAGCCTCCCGAGGAGGCAAGGTCGGGGTCATGGACTGGGTCGGTGCCGGTCTGGGCGTGGTGCCGGGGTTCGGTGCCGTGAAGGGTCTCAGGGCTGCCGGAAAGTTGGGCGGCGTGGCAAAGGGCGTGATGAAGGGCGGGAAGCTCACCCGCGTGGCCGCTTCGGAGAGCATGGCACGAGGGATGGCCGACGGCATCATGCACAGCGGAATCAAGAAGGCAGCGAGCCTTTTCCAGAAGTCAGGCGCCGCCCCCCTCGACGTAGCCCACTGGGGAGCCCGCGGCACCCAGATGGGCGTGAAGGGCATCGGTGTCGGTCACCGCATCGAGTCCAACTGGCCCGAGGACAAGCCACTGGGCAAGGCATTTCTGAGCGCGGCGGGAGCCTGACACCGGTGAGTACGTATGCGCCCGAGGCGACCGACACGACGGAGCCGGAGTTTCCGGTCACCTTCCGTGTGCCGCCTGCCTTTCACGAG
Source organism: Streptomyces paromomycinus (assembly GCF_003865155.1). NCBI lineage: Bacteria > Bacillati > Actinomycetota > Actinomycetes > Kitasatosporales > Streptomycetaceae > Streptomyces > Streptomyces paromomycinus. The sequence goes on from NZ_BHZD01000001.1 coordinate 3,866,175, forward strand.
ATTCCGCTGATCGACGATGTCGACATCCTCGTGGAAGAGCTGCGCTTCCTCGCGATCGAGGTCTATCCCGAGGGCAGCCACGAACTGTGGTTCGCCTATGTCGCCATGCAACTCCAGGCGGTGGAGGACATGCTGGTGGCCGGGGTGAGTTATGCGGGCTTCTGCATCCTGGACATCGAGGGGCAGCGGAGCACCGCATCGGTCACCGCCTCCTTGATCGACGGTGGGCCGCAGGTTCGGACGGTGAACTGCAAGGAGCTGGCGGTCCAGCTCGCGGAGGAGTCTCCGAAGAGCGAGGTGGAGATAGTCAAGCTGGCGGCCGGGGAAGCAGCCGTGCGGATCACTCCGGAGGCGGTGGACCTGCCGGCGGACATGACGGATTCCGGGCGGCCGGAGTCCCTGACGATCGGGAAAATCGCGGTCTTCTTCCCGATACCCGGGCAGCGGCAGGTCTGCCTGTTCGAGCTGAGTACACCCTGCATGGACGACTGGAACCTGTATTCCGAGTTGTTCTTCAACATCGTGAACACGATCGAGGTGACCGGCGCTCCGGGCGGCGGGTCCGCCCCCGTTCCGGCCCACGACGGTGCCGTACAGCCCGCTGCCGTATCGCCCGTTGTCGTACCGGAGAAGGCCGCTCCGCAGCCTCCCACTCTGGAACTCACGAAGAAGCTGTACTGGCACTCCAGCAGACTTCTCGACGCTCTCGCCCTGCGCGGGCGCATGGAGCAGAACGCCCAGCCCTTCACCATCACCTGTGACGACTGCACGGCAAAGGGACTGCGTTCTTCATGCTCTGCGCAGCATGACTGGCGTATAGAGGACATCGATCCCGATTCGCTGCCCGCGGCTGTTCAGCGGCTGAGTGCCTATCTCAGCGGCGGTGGCTGGTCGGTGGAGGCGTCGGCCGGAAAGACAGTGCGGCCCCTCCGGGCCGCGGCCGGTGTCGGCGCTCCCTCGGAGATCGCGGGCTACTCGGTCTCCGTGACGGAGTACGTCGCCGAGCGGCGGCTGGAGGTGCGGCTCGTCTCGCCGTGTGTCCGTAGTGCGCCGGCGCCGGAGGGTTCGACGTTCGGCTGAGGTGAGGGGCGACGTTCGGCTGATCCCGGGGCGGTCCGCGCATACCGGCGGTCCCGTCCGAGCATGTGTGAGATGGCGCACTGACGACGGGGCGCCGGGGTGTGCGGGGGTCGGAGTCAGGGGGCTGTGGTGGAGGTCTCGGCGGAAGTCTCGGTGGCGGACCTGCGCGCGGCGCGGGCGCCGCGGAACCCGATCACTCCGATTGCCGTCCCCAAGAGAAAGGACGTCACCGCGAGCGCGAGGTGGACCCAGAAGTAGGCGGTCGGGTCACCCGCGCCGTCGAAGGCGAGGCCGCTCCCGTCCTTCCAGAGGTTTTTGGCGAAAGTGATCCAGATGAACCAGCTCCATACCCCGAACGCGAGCAGGAACCAGGAGACGGGGCGCGAGAGCTTCATGGAATCCAGTATGGGCAGCGGCTCCATCCGGCGGTCGGCGGGGGCACTCTTCCGTGGGGTGGTGTCCGGGGCGCCCGCGCCGACGGGTACGTTCACCGACGTGCCGACCTCCTCTGCCGTTCATCCGATCACCGCCGCGCCCGTACGGCGCCGGATACTCACCCGTACGGGAGCCGCCCTGGCCGGCACCGCCGTCCTGCTGCCGCCGCTGCTGCTCGCCGCGCCCGCGCACGCCGACGAGAAGCCGAAGGACGGCAAGGGCGGGCAGCACGCGCCGAAGGCGCCGGCGCCGCCCGCCGGGATGTCGAAGGTCGGCGGGGGCCGGCTGGGACAGGCCGGTACGCAGGTGCAGCTCAAGCCGGGGGCGCCGAAGCTGCCGGACGACCTCACGGCGCGTTCCTGGATCGTCTCGGACGCCGAGAGCGGCAAGGTGCTGGCCTCGCACAACGCGCACTGGCAGCTGCCGCCGGCCAGCACGCTGAAAATGCTGTTCGCCGACACGGTGCTGCCGAAATTCCCCAAGGACCAGAAATACACGGTCAAGCCGGCCGACCTGGCGGGCATGGGTGACGGCAGCAGCCTGGTGGGGATAAAGGAGAATTTGAGCTATACGGTTCATGACCTCTGGCTGGGGGTTTTTCTGCGGTCCGGGAACGACGCCGTGCACACGCTGTCCGCGATGAACGGTGGTACGGCCAAGACCGTGCAGGAGATGCAGAAGCAGGCCGAGGCGCTGAACGCGACGGACACGCATGTGGTGACGCCGGACGGCTACGACGCCCCGGGCCAGGTGTCGAGCGCGTACGACCTGAGTCTGTTCGCCCGCGCGGGGCTGCAGAACGCGGACTTCCGGGAGTACTGCTCCACGGTGAGCACGCAGTTCCCGGGCGAGGTCAAGGACGGCAAGCGCGGGACGTTCGGCATCCAGAACACCAACCGGCTGCTCAGCGGGGACTACGACGTCAAGCCGTACCCGGGCATCGCGGGGGTGAAGAACGGCTACACCACCAACGCCGGCTCCACCTTCACCGGAGTCGCCCAGCGTGGCGAGCGCAAGCTGCTGGTCACCGTCATGAACCCGGAGAAGAAGGAACACAACGAGGCGTACAAGGAGACGGCCAAGCTCTTCGACTGGGGGTTCGCGGCCGCGGACAAGGTCGAGCCGGTCGGCCGGCTGGTCGGCCCCCGGAGCGAGGAGGGCGACGCGCGGACGGGCGGCGCCAAGCTGGACGGCGACCGGACGCGGGCCGGGCTGGAGGACGCCTCCGGCGGCTCCGGCGGCGCGTGGACCGCGCTGGCGATCACCGGCGGAGCGCTGGTGGTGCTGGGCGGCCTGGCGCTCCTGGTGCACCGCCGCTGGCCCCTTCCGGAGCTGATGCGGCGGCGCGGGGGCAAGCACTAGGACGGGAATGGCAGGGGGCGGGGCCGGGCGGAGCGCGAGGGCGCGCTGCACCCGGCCCCGTCCTACGCCCGTTCCGGCTCGACGGGCCTCTCCTCGCAGTCCAGCGACTTGTGCGACGACTCCGGGTCGCAGCGTTCGGTCGCGGTCCAGGAGGCGCAGAAGACCACCAGTTTGGCCGTGAAGTTGATCCACAGGAGCAGGGCGATCGGTGTGCCGAAGGCGCCGTACATGCTCTTGGCGGCGACGCCCTGGAGGTAGCCGCTGAGGAGCAGTTTGAGGAGTTCGAAGCCGACGGCGCCGATGAAGCCGGCGACGACGACGGCGCGGCGGGGCGGGTGGACGCCGGGGAGCCTGGTCAGGACGTAGGCCAGCAGCAGGAAGTCGGCGAGTACGGCGATGCAGAAGCCGACGGCGGACAGCAGGACGCTGCCGATGCCGCCTTCCGCGAGGCCCAGGGCCTTCGCCGCCTTGCCGACCGCGGCGCTGGCGAAGCCGGAGCAGGCCAGGGAGGCCAGGGCGGTGCCGCCGAGGCCGAGGAGCAGGGCGATGTCCTTGAGCTTGGCGACGATGAAGTTGGTGTCCTCGTCGTCCTTCTCCCAGACGGCCCGCAGGCAGTCGCGCAGCGACTCGACCCAGCCGGCACCGGTGAAGAGCAGGGCGACACCGGCGATGACGCCGACGGTGCCGGCGTTGTCGACGAGTGCGCCGAGGTCGAGCTGGCCGGAGATGCCGGGGATCTGTTCGGAGATCTTCGACTGGAGGTCGTGCAGCTGCTGCTCGCTGAGGAGTGCGGCGCCGATCGCGGCGGCCACCGTCAGCAGCGGGAAGAGCGCCACGAAGCTGGTGAAGGTGATCGCGGCGGCCAGCCGGGTCCAGTGGACGCGTTGCATGCGTTCGTACGCCCGCCACAGGTGTGTGGTCATCAGCCAGGAGACCGCCGGGCCGATGACCGGGAGCTTGCTCAACCATTCCATGGGGCCCCGCCTACCCTTCGTCAGCCTTCGACACCATCTGTACAGGTATGTCGCCCGCGTGGCGGAAGACTAGCGTCCGCGTACCCAGGAAACGCAGGCATGCCGCCGGTGCCGTGCCGACACGCCCGCCCGTACGCGCGTACGCAAGCGCGCCTGACGCAGCGGTGCGCCGCTCAGCCGTTCACACGTCCGCGACGGCCATCGCGTACAGGCCGGTCCAGACCAGCCCGATGACGGCCAGCGGGCGGTCCCGCAGGACGACGTCCTCCGGGGTGCCCGCGGTGCCCCGGTCGGCGAAGACCGCGTAGCGCAGGACGGCGAGGACGAACGGGACCATGGAGAGCTGGCGCCACGGCAGGGCGCCCGCGGCCGTGCCGCCGCTCTCCAGCGCCCACAGGCAGTACGCGAGGACGGCGCCGCCCGCCGCGAGCTGCCACACGAAGCGCAGGTAGCCGTCGCTGTACTCGCGCAGCAGGGGCCGGGTCGCGCCCCTGTCCGCCCGCTCCTCCCGCGCCGCCCGGACCGCTTCGGAGTAGCGCTTGGCGGCGACCATGAACAGCGCGCCGAAGCCCGCGGTGATCAGGAACCAGCGGGACAGCGGGATGCCGAGCGCGGGGCCGCCGGTCATGGCGCGCAGCAGGAAGCCGGTGGTGACCACGGCCAGGTCGATGACCAGGACGTTCTTGAGGCTGACGCAGTAGGCGAGCTGCATGAGGAGGTAGGCCGCGAGCAGGGCGGCGGTGGCGGGGTTGCACAGGACGGCGGCGGCTACGGGGGTGAGGACGGCGAGCAGGGCGCCGGCCGCGTAGGCGACGGGTACGGGCACCTCGCCCGCGGCGACCGGGCGGCGGCACTTGTCGGGGTGGGCGCGGTCGGCCGTGGCGTCGCGTGCGTCGTTGACGAGGTAGACGGCTGACGCGGCGGTGGTGAAGAGGAGGAAGAGGAGCGGGAGTTGCAGGAGGGTCCGGTGGAGGAAGAGGTCACCGGCAGCCGCCGGGGCGGCGGCCACCAGGACGTTCTTGACCCATTGGCGCGGGCGGGCGGTGCGTAGCAGGCCCAGGGGGAGGGCGAGCGCGCGGGGGCGGGGGCGGGGTCTGGGTTGCGCGGCGGTGGCCACTCCCGGGCCGGGCGGCGGTTCTTCCAGGAGGGCGGCGGAACGTTCGGTCACGATCGCCCCCGCAGGGTCGCGCCCGTCGGCCGCAGTACGCCCATCGACCGCAGTACGCCCATCGACCGCAGCGCGCCCAGGGCCACGGCGGTGGCGGTGGCGGTGGCGGAGGCGGCGTGCGCGTCGGCGAAGGAGTGCGGGCTCGCGGACCGTACGAGGCAGGCGTGGCCGGGCAGCAGGGGGCGCGGGCGGCGTACGACGCGCTTGAGGGCGACGCTCAGCAGGTGGGCGCCGCAGCTCAGGACCGTGCCGCAGCTCAGGACCGTGCCGCAGCTCAGGACCGTGCCGCAGCTCAGGACCGTGCCGCGGAGCCAGGCGGGGCGCCGGGACCGGTCGGCCGCGGCGCCCGCCAGCCCGGCGGCGAGCCAGAGCGCTCCGTGCTCGCCGCCGCGCGAGAGGGCGCGGGCCACGGCGGCCACCCGGGGGTCGGTTCCCCGGGTGCGCAGCGCCACGAGCAGGCGGTGATCCATCTCTTCGGGGGACAGCGGGGTCACCTCGATCCGGTTCGTGCCGGCTCCCGGGCGGACCGCCCGCTTCGTGCGGTCCGCCCGGCGCCTGTCCCTCAAGCCCTTGGGGGCTCCGCGTCCGACTCTTCCGGCAGGCCGCGCGCCGTGCCGTCGCGATTAGCCCATCCACCTCGTTAATCACTCTTTTCGTGCGGCCGGGGCGGATGACGGAATCGGGGCGGGTGCCGCATTACGGTCGCTGGCATGTCGTCGCCCGCCGGCCCGGCCGGCTCCCGCACCACCACCGCCGCCACCTCCGCCACCGCCCCTGCCGCCCTCGCCTCCGTCACCGGCTGGGGCCGTACCGCCCCCACCACCGCACGGCTGGTCCGCCCGTGCTCGTACGACGAGGCCGCGGCTGCGGTGCGGGCGTGCGGGGCGCGCGGCGGCATCGCCCGGGGGCTCGGGCGCGCGTACGGGGACGCGGCGCAGAACGCGGGCGGCGCCGTCTGGGACATGACCGGGCTGGACCGGATCCGGTCCGTCGACACCGAGGCGGGCACGGTGGTGTGCGACGCGGGGGTGAGCCTGCACCGGCTGATGGAGGTGCTGCTGCCGCGGGGCTGGTTCGTGCCGGTGACGCCCGGCACCCGGTACGTGACGGTCGGCGGCGCCATCGGCGCGGACATCCACGGCAAGAACCACCACGTCGCGGGCTCCTTCACCCACCACGTACGGTCCTTCGAACTCCTCACCGCGGACGGCGCGGTACGCACCGTACGGCCGGGCACCGCCCTCTTCGACGCGACCGCCGGCGGCATGGGCCTGACCGGGGTGATCCTCGCCGCGACGATCGCCCTGCTGCCCGTACGGACGTCGCTGATGACGGTGGACACCGAACGCGCGGCGGACCTGGACGACCTGCTGGCGCGGCTGTCCGCCACCGACCACCGCTACCGCTACTCCGTCGCCTGGATCGACCTCCTCGCGCGCGGCGCGGCGACCGGCCGCGCGGTGCTGACCCGCGGCGATCACGCCCCGCTGGACGCCCTGCCGGCGCGGGCCCGCCGCGCGCCGCTCGCCTTCCGCCCCGGGCGGCTGCCGCCCGCGCCGCGCGGCCTGCCGGCCGGGCTGCTGGGGCGGCGGTCCGTCGGCCTGTTCAACGCGTTCTGGTACGCGAAGGCGCCCCGGCGCCGGACCGGTGAGCTGCGGAAGCTCTCCGCGTTCTGCCATCCGCTGGACGGGGTGCCGCACTGGAACCGCGTGTACGGGCGCGGCGGCTTCGTGCAGTACCAGTTCGTGGTCGGGCTCGGGGCGGAAGGGACGCTGCGGCGCATCGTGGAGCGGATCGCGGCGCGGGGGTGTCCGTCGTTCCTGGCGGTGCTCAAACGCTTCGGCGCGGGCGGTCCCGGGTGGCTGTCCTTCCCGTCCGAGGGCTGGACGCTGGCCCTGGACATCCCGGCCGGGCTGCCCGGTCTCGGCCCCTTCCTCGACGGGCTGGACGAGGCGGTGGCGGCGGCGGGCGGCCGGGTCTACCTGGCCAAGGACGCCCGGCTGCGGCCCGAGCTGGTCGACGTCATGTATCCCCGGGCCGACGCGTTCCGCGCGCTCCGCGCGCACACCGACCCGCGCGGCGTCTTCACCTCGGACCTCTCGCGGCGCCTGGCCCTGTGAAGCATCCCGCCCTCTCCCCCACCCCCAAGGACTCCCCATGAAGGACGCCTTCGGCTCCCCCCAGTCCCTCCTGGTCCTCGGCGGCACCTCCGAGATCGCCCTCGCCGCGGCCCGCCGCCTGGTCGCCCGCCGCGCCCGTACGGTCTGGCTGGCGGGCCGCCCGACCCCCGCGCTGGAGGAGGCGGCCGGGCGGCTGCGCTCGCTGGGCGCCGAGGTCCGTACGGTCGCGTTCGACGCGCTGGACACCGGCGGCCACGAGGAGGTTCTGGGCAAGGTCTTCGCCGAGGGCGACATCGACGTGGTGCTGCTGGCCTTCGGGGTGCTGGGCGATCAGGAGCGCGCGGAGGCCGAGCCGGCCGCGGCGGTCCAGGTCGCGCAGACGAACTACACCGGCGCCGTCTCGGCGGGCCTGGTGTGTGCCCGGTCGCTGCGCGTGCAGGGGCACGGTTCGCTGGTCGTGCTGTCCTCGGTGGCGGGCGAGCGGGCGCGGCGCTCGAACTTCGTCTACGGCTCCAGCAAGGCCGGGCTGGACGCGTTCGCGCAGGGGCTGGGGGACGCGCTGTACGGGACGGGGGTGCACGTGATGGTGGTACGGCCCGGTTTCGTACGGACCCGGATGACGGCCGGCCTGAAGCCCGCTCCCCTGGCCACGACGTCGGCGGCGGTCGCGGTGGCGATCGAGGCGGGGCTGCGGCGGCGGAGCGAGGTGGTGTGGGTGCCGGGGGCGCTGCGGCCGGTGGCGACCGTACTGCGGCATATGCCACGGGCACTGTTCCGGCGGCTGCCGGTGTAAGGCCGGATCGCGCCCCGGCCTACCGCGTAGGCGTAGGCGGCCGCGAAAGATCCGCCTGCCGCGGCACCCCGGAGGCGGGCGCCCCGAACGGGTACTCCCGCTCCAGTCGCCACACCCCGTCCGCCCCCTGCTCGTACAGGGCGAAGCCGCCGATCGTCCAGGCCGCCTCGAAGTCCTTCAGCGCCACGAACGCCCGGTCCATGGCCTCTTCGGAGATGCCGTGCGCGACAGTCACGTGCGGGTGATAGGGGAACTGCAGTTCGCGGGCGCAGGGGCCGGACGCGGCGCGTACCCGTTCCTGGAGCGCGGTGCACTCCGCCTCGCCCTCGGCCAGCTTGACGAACACCACCGGCGACAGCGGCCGGAAGCTGTCCGTGCCCTCCAGCCGGAGCCGGAAGGGGCCGAAGCCCGCGGCGACCTCGGCGAGGTGCTCCTCGACGGCGGGCAGGTCCTCCGTGCGGGCCTCGGTGGGCGGCAGGAGGGTGATGTGGGTGGGGATGCCGTGTGCGTGCGGGTCCCCGAAGCTTGCGCGCTGCTCCTGGAGGAAGCTGCCGTACGGCTCCGGGACCGCGATCGAAACGCCGAGCGTAACGGTCCCCACTGCGTTCTCCCTCCTGAAGCTGTCGTCGGCCCCGGATGCCAGTGTGCCGGGTGGGCCGTCCCCGCGGCGACCGTCCTTGGTCCCGCCGCACCCGGGCCCGAAGACCCTGTACGGCGACGGGCCGGGGCGCGTCGGGCCCCGGCCCGGCCGGTCAGTGCTTGGCGGGCAGGAACCCGATCCGCTCGTACGTCGAGGCCAGCGTCTCGGCGGCCACCGCGCGTGCCTTCTCGGCACCCTTGGCCAGGACCGAGTCCAGCGTCTCGGGGTCGTCGAGATATTCCTGCGTACGGTCCCGGAACGGTGTGACGAAGTCGACCATGATCTCCGCGAGGTCGGTCTTGAGGGCGCCGTACATCTTGCCCTCGTACTTCTTCTCCAGGTCGGCGACGGACTCGCCGGTGAGGGTGGAGTAGATCGTCAGCAGGTTGGAGACGCCCGGCTTCGCCTCGGCGTCGTAGCGGATCACCGTGTCGGTGTCGGTGACCGCGCTCTTGATCTTCTTGGCGGAGGTCTTGGGCTCGTCCAGCAGGTTGATGATGCCCTTGGCCGACGACGCCGACTTGCTCATCTTGACCGTCGGGTCCTGGAGGTCGTAGACCTTGCCGGTCTCCTTCAGGATGTACGGCGCCGGGACGGTGAAGGTGTCGCCGTAGCGGCCGTTGAACCGCTCGGCGAGGTCGCGGGTCAGCTCGATGTGCTGGCGCTGGTCCTCGCCCACCGGGACCTGGTGGGCCTGGTAGAGCAGGATGTCGGCGATCTGCAGGATCGGGTACGTGAACAGGCCGACGCTGGTGCGGTCGGCACCCTGCTTGGCCGACTTGTCCTTGAACTGCGTCATCCGGCTGGCCTCGCCGAAGCCGGTCAGGCAGTTCATGACCCAGGCGAGCTGGGCGTGCTCGGGGACGTGGCTCTGGATGAAGAGGGTGCAGCGCTCCGGGTCGAGACCGGCGGCCAGCAGCTGCGCGGCGGCCAGCCGGGTGTTCGCGCGAAGGGCCGTCGGGTCCTGCGGCACGGTGATCGCGTGCAGGTCCACCACCATGTAGAAGGCGTCGTGGGACTCCTGCAGGGCCACCCACTGGCGGACGGCGCCGAGGTAGTTGCCGAGGTGGAAGGAGCCCGCCGTGGGCTGAATCCCGGAGAGTACACGCGGACGATCGAGAGCCATGGTGGCATTCTCTCAGGTCCGCGGACAGGTCCGGCGCGCGGCCGGGCAGCGGCGGGGGCATCGGGGGCGACCGGGAGGGCGTACGGGTGGTGCCTGGGCGTGCGCACGGGGTGCCTGACCGGGGCCGTACAGCCGCCAGCCCCGTCGGCACCCTGTTCCCCGCCCCCCGGAACTGCGACCGTGGAGCCATGACCGAAGCCGATGCCCCTTCGTCCGGTACGGCCTCTTCGTCCGGTACGGCACCCGGATCAGCCCCGAACACTCCCCCGGCCTCCCCCTCCTCCCCTTCCCCCTCCTCCCCCTACCCCCTCGACCCCACCGGAGCCGGCCTGCGCGAGACCGCCCAGGAGCTGCAGGCCCGCGGCCCCGCCGTGCCGGTGGTGCTCCCCGGGGGCGTCCTCGGCCACGCCGTGACCCGCCACCACGCCCTGCGCGCCTTCCTCACCCACCCGGAAGTGGCCAAGGACGCCTGCCACTTCGCCGCGCTGCGCGAGGGCCGTATCCCGTCCGGCTGGCAGCTCACCACCTTCGCGACCGTGGACGGGATGACCACGGCCGACGGCGCGGACCACCGGCGGCTGCGGGAGCCGGTCGTCAAGGCGCTGTCGCCCCGGCGGGTGGCGGCGCTGCGGCCGCGGGTGGAGGGGATCACCGCCGAGCTGCTCGACGGCCTGCCCGCCCTGGCGGCACAGGGCGGCGGGACGGTCGACCTCCGACAGGGCTTCGCCTATCCGCTGCCCATGCGGGTGATCTCGGAACTCATCGGCGTGGACGAGGAGTTCCGGGACCGGCTGCACGAACTGTCGGGCCTGGTCGTGAACACCACCCTCGACCCGGAGACGGTACTGGCGGCCAACCGGGAGCTGGTCGCGGTCCTCGCCCAGGTCGTGGCGGCCCGCCGCGCGGCGCCGGGCGACGACCTGACCAGCGCGCTCATCGCGGCGTGCGACGCGGATGAGGCCCGGCTGAGCGAGCAGGAGCTGATCGGCACCCTGCTGCTGACCATCGCCGCCGGGCACCAGACCACCCTCGACCTGATCATCAACGCGGTACGGGCCCTGTGCGCCGACCGCGGGCAACTGGAGCTGGTCCGCTCCGGGCGGGCGGGCTGGGCGGACGCGGTCGAGGAGACGCTGCGCCACGACAGTCCGGTGGCCAATTTCCCGTTCCGCTATCCGACCCGGGACCTGGACATCGGCGGCACGCTCGTCCCCCGGGGGTCGCCGGTGCTCGCCTCGTACGGGGCGGCCGGGCTGGACCCGGAGGTGTACGGGCCGGACGCGGACCGCTTCGACGTGACGCGGCGGCCCGCCGCCCGGCACCTGGCCTTCGGGCACGGCGCGCACGTCTGTCCGGGCGCGCCGCTGGCCCGCCTGGAGGCCGGCATCGCACTGCGGGCGCTGTTCGACCGGTTCCCCGACCTGGCCCTGGCCGTGCCGGAGGCGGACCTGTCGCCGCTGCCCACCTTCGTGGGCAACAGCGTCACGGAGTTTCCGGTACGGCTGGGCCGGGACCTGGGGGCGGCCGACGGCCCCGAGCCCGGAGCCGGTCAGGAGGGATCGGCGACCAGCCCCGGCGCCGGATGAGCCGCCATCAGCTCGGCCACCTCGGCGCGGACCGTGCCGAGCGCGTCCTCGTCGCCCGCGCCCGCGGCCTCGACGCCCCGGGTGATCCAGTCGGCGACCTGCGGCATGTGCTCGGTGCCCAGGCCGCGCGAGGTCAGCGACGGGGTGCCGATGCGGATGCCGGACGGGTCGAACGGCTTGCGGGTGTCGAACGGGACGGTGTTGTAGTTGACGACGATCCCGGCCCGGTCCAGCGCCTTGGCGGCGATCTTGCCGGGCACCTCCTTGGGGGTGAGGTCCATCAGGATCAGGTGGTTGTCCGTACCGCCGGAGACCAGGTCGAAGCCGCGGGCCAGGAGCTGTTCGGCGAGGGCCTTGGCGTTGGCGACGACGGCGTGCGCGTAGTCACGGAAGGACGGCTGCGCGGCCTCGTGGAGGGCGACCGCGACGGCGGCGGTGGTGTGGTTGTGCGGGCCGCCCTGAAGACCCGGGAAGACCGCCTTGTCCAGGGGCTTCGCGTACTGCTCGCGGGACATCAGCATGGCGCCGCGCGGGCCGCGCAGCGTCTTGTGGGTGGTGGTGGAGATGACGTCGGCGTGCGGCACCGGTGAGGGGTGGGCGCCGCCCGCGACCAGTCCGGCGATGTGCGCGATGTCGGCGACCAGGACGGCGTCGACCTCACGGGCGATCTCGGCGAAGGCGGCGAAGTCGATGGTGCGCGGCACGGCCGTACCGCCGCAGAAGATCAGCTTCGGGCGCTCCTTGAGGGCCAGGTCGCGCACCTCGTCGAAGTCGATACGGGCGGTGTCGGCCCGTACGCCGTACTGCACGCCCCGGAACCACTTGCCGGTGGCCGAGACGCCCCAGCCGTGCGTGAGGTGGCCGCCCATCGGCAGCGCCATGCCCATCACGGTGTCGCCGGGCTCGGCGAAGGCGAGGTAGACGGCGAGGTTGGCGGGGGAGCCGGAGTACGGCTGGACGTTGGCGTGCTCGACACCGAAGACGGCCTTGGCGCGGTCGGCGGCCAGCCGCTCGACACGATCGATGTTCTGCTGGCCTTCGTAGTAGCGACGGCCGGCGTATCCCTCGCTGTACTTGTTCTGGAGGACGGTGCCGGTGGCTTCGAGGACCGCGGTGGACACGTAGTTCTCGGAGGGGATCAGGCGCAGCGTCTCGGTCTGGAGGCGTTCCTCGGCATCGACCAGTGCGGCCAGTTCGGGGTCGGCGGCGGCGAGGGCGGGGTGGGACAGGGGACGGCTCATGGGGTCCTCCGGGGCGATCGGTCTCGTACGGCTTTCCGGTCGTGCTCCCCGGGTGCCCAGGCAGGGCGGCACCTCGTGGCGGGCCGTCCTGCGACGGCCGCGCACCGTTCCCCCGAGGTCTGTTCCCCGTACGCCAGTCGCGGCGCGCGAGGCCAGTCTATCGGGGGGTGTCCGACGCAACCTTTCTTCGCATACCGTCCGCCCAACGGGATTTTTTCGCCCGGATTCGCCCGCATACCGAACGGAGTCAATGGTGACCCCCACGACGTCCACGGAACGCAGCATCGCCGCCGCCGAAGCCCACAGCGCGCACAACTACCACCCGCTTCCCGTCGTCGTGGCCTCCGCCGAGGGGGCCTGGATGACGGACGTCGAGGGCAAGCGCTACCTGGACATGCTCGCCGGGTACTCGGCGCTCAACTTCGGCCACGGCAACCGGCGGCTGATCGAGGCGGCCAAGGCGCAGCTGGACCGGGTGACCCTGACGTCGCGCGCCTTCCACCACGACCGGTTCGCCGAGTTCTGCACGCGCCTCGCGGAGTTCTGCGGCATGGAGATGGTGCTGCCGATGAACACCGGCGCGGAGGCCGTCGAGACGGCGGTCAAGACCGCCCGCAAGTGGGGGTACCGGGCCAAGGGCGTCCCGGACGGCCGGGCGAAGATCGTCGTGGCGGACAACAACTTCCACGGCCGGACGACCACGATCGTCTCCTTCTCCACCGACCCGGAGGCGCGGGCCGACTACGGCCCGTACACCCCGGGCTTCGAGATCGTCCCGTACGGCGATCTCCGGGCGCTGGCGGACGCGGTGGACGAGGACACCGTGGCGGTGCTGATCGAACCGATCCAGGGTGAGGCGGGCGTACTGATGCCGCCGCCCGGATACCTGCCGGGCGTACGGGAGTTGACCCGCGAGCGCGACGTGCTGTTCATCGCGGACGAGATCCAGTCCGGCCTGGGCCGCACCGGCGCGGACTTCGCCTGCCGGCACGAGGACGTGGTGCCGGACATGTACGTGCTCGGCAAGGCGCTGGGCGGCGGCATCGTGCCGGTGTCGGCGGTGGTCTCCTCGCGTGAGGTGCTGGGGCTGTTCCGGCCGGGCGAGCACGGTTCGACGTTCGGCGGCAACCCGCTCGCGTGCGCGGTGGCGCTGGAGGTCCTGGCGATGCTGCGGACGGGCGAGTACCAGCAGCGCGCCACGGAACTGGGCGAGCACCTGCACCACGAGCTGGGGCTGCTGGTGGGCGGCGGCGCGGTGGACGCGGTGCGCGGACGCGGGCTGTGGGCCGGGGTCGACATCGACCCGGCCCTGGGGACGGGCCGGGAGATCTCGGAGCGGCTGATGGAGCGCGGTGTGCTGGTCAAGGACACCCACGGCAGCACGATCCGGCTGGCGCCCCCGCTGATCATCACCAAGGAGGACCTGGACTGGGGGCTGGACCAGCTCCGGACCGTGCTGGCCGGGTGATCGCGGGGCCGCGCCCCTCTCAGGACGCAGGGCCTCGCCCCTCTCAGGACGCGGGGCCTCGCCCCTCTCAGGACGCAGGGCCGCGCCCCTCTCAGGACGCGGGGCCGCGCCTCTCTCAGGACGCGGGGCCGCGCCTCACAGGATCACGTGCGGCAGGAACCGGGCGTACTCGTCCGTGACCAGCCCCGCCGACTCCCGGATGCCGAGCCCCGCCGACTCGTCCTCGACGACCCACGCGCCGAGCACCACCCGGTTGCCGTCGAAGTCGGGCAGCGGGGCCAACTCCTGGTAGCAGCACGGCTCGTCGCGTACGACGGGGGCCGCGCCCGGCTCGTGGACGGTGACGCCGGCGCCCTCACGGCCGAGCAGCGGCTTGGCCACGTATCCGGGCGCGCCCGGTCCGTCCGCCAGTTCGCGCGGCCCGTCGAGGTAGGCGGGCAGCAGGTTCGGGTGGCCCGGGTACAGCTCCCAGAGGACGGCGAGGAGCGCCTTGTTGGAGAGGAGCATCTTCCAGGCGGGCTCGATCCACAGGGTGGTGCCGGTGCCGCCGCCGTTGTCGAGCGTGTCGAGGACGTGCGGCCCGAACTCGTCGGTGGCCAGCCACTCCCACGGGTAGAGCTTGAAGCAGGACCGGATGAAGCGCAGCCGCTGGTCGACGAAGCGGCCCGAGAGGCGGTCCCAGCCGATCTCCTCGACCGGTATCGCCACCGTCTCCAGCCCGGCCTGCTGGGCCGTCTCCTCCAGATAGGCGACGGTCATCAGATCCTCGCCCAGCTCGTCACCGGCGGAGTGCGCGAAGTGCACCGGCGCGCCCGGCGGCAGCAGCTCGGCTTGTCTGCGCCAGGCGTCCACCAGCCGTTCGTGCAGCGAATTCCACTGGTCGGCGCCGGGGAAACGTTCCTCCATCCAGAACCACTGCGGGCCCGCCGCCTCGACCAGCGAAGTCGGCGTGTCCGCGTTGTACTCCAGCATCTTGGCGGGCCCGGTGCCGTCGTAGCGCAGATCGAACCGCCCGTAGAGGGTGGGCAGTTCGGCCCGCCGGTGCCAGGACTCGGCGACCAGGTCCGCCAGCCGCCGGTCCTCGATGCCGAGGTCGGCGAAACGCCGGTGCTCGACGATGTGCGCGGCGGCGGCCAGGCACATGGCGTGCAGTTCCTCGACGGCCTCCTCCAGCGCCTCGACCTCGGGCAGCGAGAAGGAGTAGTACGCGCTCTCGTCCCAGTAGGGGCGCAGCGAGTCGTCCGGGTAGCGGGTCAGCGGGTAGATCAGGCCCTGCTCCTCGACGGTCTGCTGCCAGCCGGGGCGCGGCTGGATGGTGTGCCGCTTCATACGGGGATCACCCCGGACGCTCCGTTCCGTCGCACCGCCGTCACCCGCCGCTGGAGCCGGAGCAGCCGAAGCCGCCGCGGTTGACGGCGGTGCTGTGGCTGAACGTCCCGGAGTCGGCATACCGGCCGCTGACGTCGGAGCCGTAATACCACTGGCCGTCGACCTTCTGGCCGCGTCCGGCGGTGCCTCCGGGGGCGCCCTTGCCCTTGCCGGACGACGAGCCCGAACTGCCCGAGCCGCCCGTGCTGCCGGTGCCGCTCGACCCGCTGCCGCTCTTGCAGGACTTGGAGTCGATGACCCGGTAGCCCTTGACCGCGTCGTAGCTGTTCCGGTCGACGCAGCGCTTGTCCGGTTCCGAGCCGCAGGAGGTGAGCGCTGCCGCCAGCGCGCCCATGCTGCCCAGTACCACCGTGCTCGACCGCAGCCTCCGCCGGGCCTTCGTGTGCTCTGCCATCCCTTGCCTACCCCCGTACATCTGTGGCAACTGTTTTTGGCCAGCTCACCCTAAAGGCCAGGACCCGGCAGGACGCAACGGGCCCGGGACCGGCAGCGCGCCTACAGTCGATGTGTGCTGCTTGGGATGATCTGTGCGCTCGGTTCGGCGGTCTGCTTCGGTACGGCGTCGGTCCTTCAGGCAGTGGCGGCCCGCGCCACCGCCCCCGGGACCGGCTCGCGGTCGGGTGTGGACCCCAGACTTCTCCTGCGCGTCCTGGGCCAGTGGCGCTATCTGCTCGGCCTCGCCCTGGACGGCTGCGGCTTCCTCCTCGAACTGGTGGCGCTGCGCTCGCTGCCGATCTACGCGGTGGGCGCGGCCCTCGCCGCCAGTCTCGCGGTGACCGCCGTCGTCGCCGTACCGCTGCTGCGGGTACGGCTGAGCCGGGCGGAGTGGGCCGCCGTGCTGGTGGTCTGCGGCGGGCTGGCCCTGCTCGGGCTGGCCTCGGGCGCGGAGGGGAAGGGCACGGGCTCCACCGCGCTGCGCTTCGGGACGCTGGCCGTCGCGCTGGCGATCCTGGCCTGGGGCGTGCCGGCCGGGCGGTTGCCCGGACGGGCGCGGGCGGCGGCGCTGGGGCTGGGCGCCGGGTTGGGCTTCGGCGTCGTGGAGGTCGCCGTACGCCTGATCCCCGACCTGTCACCCGCGTCGCTGCTGTCCAACCCCGCCACGTACGCCCTGCTCGTCGGCGGCGGCGCGGCCTTCCTGCTGCTGACCTCGGCCCTCCAGCGCGGCTCGGTGACGGCGGCCACGGCGGGCATGGTCATCGGCGAGACGCTCGGGCCCGCCCTGGTCGGCGTGGTCTGGCTGGGCGACCGGACCCGGGCCGGACTGGCGCCCCTGGGCGTCGCGGGGTTCGCGCTGGCGGTGCTGGGCGCGCTCGCGCTGGCCCGCTTCGGGGAGGCGCCGGAGGAGGCGGGGACTACGGCGGCGGAGGGAGCGGCCGGGCCTGCCGACATGACGGCCGAGGCATCGGCCGGGAGCGGTCTACGGCGCGGGCGGCAGGACCCGTAACAGCGCCTCCAGCACCCCCGCGAAGGCATGGTCGGGCGGCCTGCCGTACGCCACGACCAACCCGTCCCGCGCCGCAGCACCACCCGCCCCTCCCTGTCCCCCCGGGTGCGCGAACGTACTCAGCCCCTCCAGCGCCAGCCCCTGCCACCGGGCCGCCTGGACGACGGACTGCTCGGTGCCGGGCGGCAGCTCCAGGACGACGTGCAGGCCCGCCGCGATGCCGCTGACCCGGATGTGCGGGGCCTGTTCGGCCAGCGCGGTGACGAGCTGGTCGCGGCGGCGCCGGTAGCGCAGCCGCATGCCGCGTACGTGCCGGTCGTACGCGCCGGAGGCCATGAACTCGGCGAGCGTGAGCTGTTCCAGCGCGCCGGTCTGCCACTCCCCTTGGCTCTTGAGGGCCAGCACCGGATCGACGAGGTGGTCGGGGAGCACCGTCCACGCCAGCCGCAGCGCGGGAGCGAGGCTCTTGCTCGCGGTGCCGAGGTAGGCGACACGGTCCGGGTCGAGTCCTTGCAAGGCGCCCACCGGCTGCCGGTCGTACCGGAACTCCCCGTCGTAATCGTCCTCCAGCACCAGCCCGCCGCCCGCGCGCGCCCAGTCGATGACGGCGGCGCGGCGGTCCGGATGCAGCGGTACACCGGTGGGGAACTGGTGCGCCGGAGTGAGCAGCGCCGCCTGTACGCCGGGCAGCTCCGCCAGCCGTCCGGTGTCCGCGCCGTGCGCGTCGACGGGCAGCGGGGCGGGGCGCAGGCCGGCGCGGGTCAGCACGTCGCGGTGGAAGGGGAGGCCGTACGCCTCGGTGCCGATCCCGCGCACGCCCGAGTCCCGCAGGACGCGGGCGAGCAGGCCGAGGCCCTGCATGAAGCCGGTGCAGACGAGGACGTGCTCGGGGTCGGTCCGTACGCCGCGGGCGCGGGACAGGTAGTCGGCGAGCACGGTACGCAGTTCCGGGCGGCCGAGAGGCGGGCTGTAGCCGAACGCGTCGTTGGGGGCGGCGGTGAGCGCGCGGCGGGCGGCGGCGAGCCAGGCGGCGCGGGGGAAGCCGGAGACGTCCGGGGTGCCGGGCCGCAGGTCGTGGCGCGGACGGTCGGGTACCGGGGTCCGGGCGGAGCGCCGGGCGGACGGGGCGGAGCGGGCCGGTTCGGCGCGCCGGGCGACGCGGGTGCCGGAGCCCTGCCGGGCGCTGAGCCAGCCTTCGGCGGCCAGCTCGGCGTACGCGTCGGCGACGGTGTTGCGGGCGATCCCGAGGTCGGCGGCGAGCGTACGGGAGGACGGCAGCCGGGTGCCGGGCGTCAGGCGGCCCGTACGGACGGCCTCGCGCAGGGACCGCATCAGGCAGGCGCGCAGCCCGCCGGGACCGGAGAGGTCCAGGTGCAGGTCGCGGCCGAAAGTGGCCCAGGAATTGTCCATATGAATGGACCATACCCGTGCGCCAATGACGGCATAGTGTCACTGTCATGACGACGACGGACGAGACACCGCAGAACCCCCGGCACGGGCACCACCAGCCGAGGATCTCCATCGCCCCCAACGCCCCCGAGGTCTACAAGGCGATGGTCGCCCTCGACGCGGCCGCCAAGAAGGGCCTGGACCCGGCGCTGGTCCACCTGGTGAAGATCCGCGCCTCGCAGATCAACCACTGCGCCTTCTGCATCGACATGCACATCAAGGAGGCCCGCAAGGAGGGCGAGACCGAGGAGCGCGTGTACCTCCTCAACGCCTGGGAGGAGGCCGGCGCCCACTACACCCCGAAGGAGCAGGCCGCCTTCGCCCTGACCGAGGCCATCACCGTGCTGACCGACGGCTTCGTGCCGGACGCCGTGTACGAGCGGGCCGCCGCCCACTTCGACGAGGCCGGACTGGCCCAGCTGACTGCCCTGATCACCACCATCAACGCGTGGAACCGCTTCGGCGTGACCACCCGTATGACCCCCGGACAGGCGTGATGACGACCACCACCGACACCACCACCGACACGACCACCGACTCCGCCCGCCTCAACTTCTACAAGCTCGCTCCGGGGGTCTACCAGCCCCTGCTGAACGCACACCTCGCCGCGAAGAAGGGCCTGGGCGACGACGTCCTGGCCGAGCTGGTCCTGATCCGCGCCTCGCAGATCAACCACTGCGCCTTCTGCCTCGACATGCACGTCAAGGACGCGCAGAAGGCCGGGGTCTCCGAGGAGCGCATCCACCTCCTCAACGCCTGGGAGGAGGCCGGCGCCCACTACTCCGCCAAGGAGCAGGCCGCCCTCGCCCTCACCGAGGCCGTCACCGTCCTGACCGAAGGATTCGTCCCGGACGCGGTCTACGAACGCGCCGCCGCCCACTTCGACGAGCGCGAACTCGCCCACCTGATCTCCCTGATCACCACCATCAACATGTGGAACCGCATCAACGTCGCGGTCCGCCAGCCCATCGGCGGCGGAGCGTGACCGCAGCCGCCTTACGCGCCCTGCACCACGGCCGGGCGGCGGACGACCCGCTCGTCCTGCCCGGCCCGTGGGACGCGGAGAGCGCGCGGATCTTCGCGGCGGCCGGCTTCCCGGCCCTGGCGACGCCGAGCGCGGGCATCGCGGCGTCGCTGGGGTACGCGGACGGGAGCACGCCGCCGGACGAGATGTTCGCGGCGGTGGCCCGGATCGTCCGGGCCGTGGACGTGCCGGTGACGGCGGATCTGGAGGCCGGGTACGGACTGCCCGCGCGGGAGCTGGTGGAACGTATCGCCGCGACCGGCGCGGTGGGCTGCAACATCGAGGACAGCGACCCGCGGACCGAGCAGCTCGCCGACGTGGACCGGCAGGCGGACCGGCTGGCGGAGATCCGGGTGGCGGCCGGTGACGAGCTGGTGATCAATGCCCGTACGGACGTGTTCCTGCGCGCCACGGGCGGGCCGGGCAGCGCGGGGGCGGTGCTGGCCGCCCAGGTCGGTGAGGCGGTACGGCGCGGGCTGCGCTACGCCGCCGCGGGCGCCGACTGCGTGTATCCGATCCTCGCGCCGCCGCAGGTGCTGCGGGAGCTCGCGGACCGGATCGGGCTGCCGGTCAACGCCCTTGTTCTGCCGGGCGGCCTGTCACCGCGCAAGCTGGGGACGGCGGGCGCGTCCCGCATCACCTTCGGAGGCAATCTGCACCGGAGGGCGATGGCGGAGGTGCGGGGCCTGGCGGAAGAACTCCGTTCGAGCTGAGGTGTGGTGCGGGGGCGGTGACGGCGCGCGCCACCACCCCCGCCCGGTCACTTCTCCTTCTTCTGCGTGGCGGCGATGATCTCGGCCAGGGCCGCCACGACATCGGCCTCGGACGCCTCCTTGGTGATGCCGAGGCCGTGCAGTACGCCCTCGCCGTCCTCCAGTTCCAGCAGGGCGAGCAGGATGTGCTCGGTGCCGACGTAGTTGTGGCCCAGGCGCAGGGCCTCGCGGAAGGTGAGTTCCAGCGCCTTCTTCGCCTGCGCGTCGAACGGGATCAGCGCGGGCATCTCCCCGGCCGCGGCCGGCAGCAACTCCGCCACCCGCTGCCGGACGCCTTCCAGCGTCACGCCCTGCGCCACGATCGCCCGCGCCGCGAGGCCCTCCGGCTCGGCCAGCAGGCCGAGCACCAGGTGCAACGGGCTGATCTCGGGGTTGCCCGCGGCGTGCGCCTCGTTCTGCGAGGTCACCACCACGTTCCGGGCACGTGCCGTGTACCGGCTGAACCCCTGGCCGGGGTCCAGGTCGGACGCCTCCCCGGGCGTCTTGGGCACGAACCGCTTCTGGGCGGCCTGCTTGGTGACGCCCATGCTCTTGCCGATGTCCGTCCAGGACGCGCCCGAGCGGCGGGCCTGGTCCACGAAGTGGCCGATCAGGTGGTCGGCGACCTCACCGAGGTGCTCGGCGGCGAGTACCGCGTCGGTCAGCTGGTCCAGCGCGTCGGGGTGGACCTTCTTGATGGCCTCGATCAGGTCGTCGAGGCGGATCGGATGGGTACTGCGGTTGGGCTCCGTCATGCGTCAACCGTAAGTTGACGCAACTCGACCGTCAACCCCTGGTTGACGATTCATCGCCGCCTACCTTTCCTGGAGCACCTGCTCTACTATTGCGCCGATGCGTACTGTCAATCCCGAAGAGCACGCCCGCAAACGGGCCCACATCCTCGACGCCGCGGCCGGCGAATTCGCCGCGTACGGCGTCGACGGCACCTCCACCGCGCGCATCTGCCGCGCCGCCGGGATCGGCTCCGGCACGCTCTTCCACTACTTCGCCACCAAGCGCGACATCTTCCACGCCCTGTTCGCCGACGACCTGCCGCGCAACGCCGAGGCGTGCGCCCGCGCGACCGCCCGGCAGCGGCCGGAGGACGGCATCCGCCTCCTCGTGGACCACCTGCTCACCGACCTCGCCGACCCGCTCGTGCCGGGACTCGCCGCCGCGGTCGTCTTCCAGGTCAACCGGGACGAGGAGTTCGCCCGGTTGATCACGGCCGACACCGCGCAAGTACGGGCCACCCTGGAGGCGTTGGCGGCCCGCCTCGCCGAGGAGGGGCGGGCGCTCCCGTTCCCGCCCGAACGGGTCGCCGCCTGGATCCAGGGGCTGCTGGACGCCGCGTATCTCTCCGCCGGGGAACCGGACTTCGACCCGGCGACGCACACGGCCGAACTGCGGCGCATGGTCGACTGGCTGACCGGCGGCGACACGTCCGGCACACCGTCCGGCGCCTGAAGACGACTCGCACCTCACCCCAGGGAGAACCGGCCCGATGACCTCCGACCACACCACGCCCCGGGTGCCACTGTCCAAGCCCCCGGCGCCGACCCCCGACCGGACCACCGTCGGCCCCACCACCGGCGAACGCGCCCTGCTCTGGGCAGGCTTCCCCGTACTGGGAGCGGTGACAGTGTGGCTGGTCAGCAGGGCGGCGGGCTGGGTGGCATCGCTCCCCTGGGCCCCGATGCAGGGGCCGTTCAAGCTGATCGCGTCCGCGCCCGAACCGCTGCTGTCGATCGGCGCCGCGGTCGTCGGCGTCCTCGCCGGCTCGGCCGTCGCGTTCTTCGCCGACCTTGAGTACGTGACCGCGGACATCGGGCCGGACCAGGCCACCCTGACCGTCGACCGGGTCACCCGTACGGTGCCGCGCGCGGCGACCTCCGCAGTCTTCCAGGACGGCAAGAACCTGGTGCTGCTCGGCCACGACTCCGCCGAACTCGCCCGGGTGCACGGCGACTTCGACGCAGGCCGGTTCGCGGCCGCCTTCGAGCTGCACGGCTACCCGTGGCATCCGGACGGCGATCCGTACGCCGCCGACTTCCGCCGCTGGGTCACGGCGCAGCCCGACCTGTCCAGCGATGCCCACGCCCTGCTCAAGGCCCGCGCCCACGCTCTGAAGAAGGACGAGAAGAAGGACGCCGCGCAGCTCAGGGAGGAACTGGCCAGGCTGGGCATCGTCGTACGGGACGACAAGAAGAAGGCGCAGCACTGGAGGCGCGTCCGGCCCGCCCAGGACACCCCTGCCGACGAATGAGCGCGACGAGTTCGACTGCATCCGTCACAGCGTGTAGCCGCTCTGCGCGTCGCACACCGACGCCCCTTGCGAGTGATTCCTGACACCGGTCATTTCCGTTATCCCGCAACGTCGCTGGTCAGGCGCATAGTTCGCGCCTGGCCGACTTCTTTCGGCTCGCCATGACATGTGCAGGGCATCGTGTAGGGTTTCGATCTCTGTCACCCAGGGTGTTGCTTTGGCCAGCGATTGGGCTCCTCCGTCGTGCGCCCCGGCACCCCGGTGGGCAGCGCGCAACTCCCGCACAGCGGTGTCCGCGTGGACCTGATCCGGTCGGCCGGATCGTGGCCGTGGCCGCCGCGGAAAGGTTTGCCCATGTCCCGGAAACGGGCCTTGAAGAGACGCGTCCTGCGGCCGGTCCCCCTCGTCGCGCTGGCGGGCGCCGGCGCCTGTCTGGCCGTCGTCGTCGTACCGTCCGCGTTCGGTACGACCACGCCGTCCGGCTCAGCCGCCTCGGCCGCGAAGAGCGGCACCTGCACCATCCGCACCACCGGCCAGCACTCCGAAGCTCCCCCGAGCTGTCTCGGCGTCACCGCCTCCCTCGACCACCTGCCCGCCGTCGGCGAACAGGCCACGCTCACCGTGGACGTGAAGGCGCAGGCGGACGTCAAGAACGCCGGCCTGGCCGTCCAGCTGCCGCCCTCGCTGCGAATAGCCGACAAGGACTCCGGCCTCACCACGCCCACAGCGGACGCTTTCGGCCAGCGCACCAGCCAGCAGCTCGCCCTCACCCCGGGCACCCGCTCCGTCGAGATCAAGGTCAAGGCCGTCGCCGCCGGGCCCGCGCAGATCCAGGCGGACATCAGCGACATCGACCGCCCCGACCCGCGCCGCGCCGGGCACGACTCGGTGGAACTCACTGTCGGCACCGCCAAGGGCTCCACCGACGAGGGCCTGTCGGTCGTCAAGGGGCGCGCGACCAAGGTCGACGGCCCCGGCCCCGGTCAGCGCAAGCCGCGCAAGGTCACCCCGAAAACCCCCGCCCCGGCCCGCGCCTCGGCCGCCGCCGCACCGGCCGCGCGCGCCCAGGTCTGCGTCGGCGGCACCTTCCGCAACCGCTTCCAGTCCGCCGAGGGCGGCAACTGGAACGCGAAGGCCAACCGGGACGAGCCGGTCAGCAACGCCAACGTCACCCTGTGGGGCAAGGCCACCGCCAACGGCGCCACGCAGCGGCTCGCCACGGGCATGACCGGCAACGGCAACGGCCAGTTCAACCTCTGCTACACGCCCAGCACCGCCGTCACCTCCGCGGCCTGGGTGGAGTTCCAGACGCAGGCCGGCGGCATGTGGTCGGTGGTCGACCGCAACGGCAGCCGCTACGCGACGACCTCGTACGCGCTGAACAACGTCTCGCGCAGCACCAGCCTGGGCAACGTGTACGCCAACCAGGGCCAGAGCCGCGCCTGGCACGTCCTGGACACGCTCAACAAGCTCTGGTGGAACCGCGGTTCCACCACCAACTGCTGGGCGTCCAGCCAGCAGAACGGCCGCTGCACCCCGATCACCGTGCAGTGGTACCCCGGCTCCACCGACGGTACGTACTGGATGTCGGGCGAGGACAAGATCCACCTCGCGGACGACGACCCGGACTCCGAGCACACCACGGTGCACGAGGCGGGCCACGCGCTGATGGGCAAGCTCTACCGGGGCTGGTGGCCGCAGGTCACCAACTGCTCGCCCCACTACGTGAGCCGCACCTCCTCCGCCAGTTGCGGCTGGACCGAGGGCTTCGCCGACGCGGTGGCGTTCCACACGTTCAACGACACCACGTACTACTGGGGCAACGGCGCCTCCCAGAACCTCGCCAACGACCGCTCCACCAGGGACATCGACCCGGGTGACGCGTGTGAGGCCCGGGTGGCCACCGCGCTGGTGGACCTGTGGTCCCAGGTCGACGGCGACTGGACGAAGAGCAACTCGATGATGGCCCGCGACCCGCAGTCCAGCTTCCGCGAGTACTTCACCACGGACCGGCCGGCGTACGGCCTGGACACCGGTAACACCGCGCGCAACATCATCTGGAAGCACACCATCTGGTACTGATGAGTACTGACGTGAGCTGACCCCCATGGGCCGGGCCGACCAGCAGTCGGCCCGGCCCATGGGTATGCGCCAGCGCACCCTCATTTCCACTGCCGCTGCCGCTGCTTCCCGGTAGGCGCGGTGAAGATGCTGACGGATTCTTCCGTGTGGCGGGTGAAGCGCTTGTGCCCGGTCTCCGCGCCGTGCGCGCGAATCCAGGTGTTCGACTGCATGGGGTTGTCCCAACAGGCGGAACGCTCACCACACGCTTCTTCGTCGACTTCGGTGACGCACTCGGCGAAGTGGGCGCGGATACCGGTGATCTGGATTTCGAGGCGGGTCGTTGCGGGGGGCGTGGTCATGGCCAACCCTTCCGGTCGGGGGAGGCTGAGGACAGGATCACTGTCGCTACTGGTGCGCAGAAACAGCACGCCGTCACTTCCACGCGAGCGCATGAGACGGGTGAGGTGCTCCCGGCTGGAGAGCTGGTCAGGTTCACTCTTTCGGGACAAGGTTCACTCCTTTCCGAAGAGGTTCAGCGTGTCCTACAGTCGAGACTCCATCAACGTGTCATTTGCGGCAGGAAAGTTGGCGGTGGCCCTTGAATCGCAAGGAGTTGAACCCGGACAGCAGTCCGCAGGCGGCCTTCGGGGCGCGTCTGCGCAGCTCACGCGAGAGCCATGGGTGGAAGCAGGAAGACCTGGCCGAGCATATGGGGTACTCCAGTACGCACATCTCGGCCGTCGAAACCGGCCGGAAGATTCCAACCTTGCGCTTTTCGCGTAGCGCTGACCGCGCCTTCGGTACTGAAGGGATAGCCGACACGTTCGAGCGGCAATGGCGCGAGATCAAGCACGGCGCACTGCTGGAGGGGTTTCCGGAGTTCGTGGGACACGAAGGCCGCGCAGCGGAGATCCGGCTGTACGAAGTCGGTGTCATGCCCGGACTTCTTCAAACGTCGGATTACGCATCCGCCCTCGCCGACAGCGCTGTTAGACGGGGCGCGATCACGGCAGAGCAGGCAAGCGAGCGGGTTTCACTAGTCTCCGAGCGACAAGCCGTGTTGCGCCGGACGCCCCCGCCTTTGGTTTTGGCGGTACTGGACGAAGGCTGTGTACGCCGTCCCGTTGGCGGGCCTGCGGTGATGGATGCCCAGTTGGCGCGATTGATCGACTTCGCCAGCCTTCCGAACACCGTCTTCCAGGTGGCTCCGTTCGCTATGGGGACGGACAGGCCGTTCAACCTACCGATCACGGTGATCACACTGGCGGACCGCTCTTTGATGTCGTACGCCGAGTCAGCCCAGCGAGGACACCTCGAACGAGAATGCGCCGCAGTGGTGCCCTTGCTGACGGCCTACCATCAGTTGCAGGCCGCAGCCCTCTCCCAGTCGGCTTCCGTGGCCATGATCGAACAGCTTAGAAGGGGCACACCGTGACCACTGAATCCTTCCACTGGTTCAAGTCTTCGTACAGCGACAACGGCGGCCAGTGCATAGAGGTCGCCACCAACCTCGTCGTCTCGCACGGCATCGTCCCCGTCCGCGACTCCAAGAACCCCAACGGCCCGCACCTGACACTCAGCGCGGACGCCTGGTCCGGACTGGTCGAGTTCGCCCGGCACACTGCCGTCTGACCTCAGCGCAGCGGCCCCGGCCCCGCAGCTCCCCGACGGAGCGGCGGGGCTTTCGCATGGTCACATGTTTCTCCCAAGCAGGGGGCGGGATAAGCCCGTTGACGTGCTACTCCCCGAGCAACAACGAGAGGTCACCTCATGACCGCCGAGCCCCCCCACTGGTTCAAGTCCTCGCACAGCAGCAACGGCGGCCAGTGCATGGAGGTCGCCGTCAACCTCGTCACCTCACGTGGCGTGGTCCTCGTCCGCGACTCCAAGAACCCCAACGGCCCGTCCTTGACCCTGCCCCCCGGCGCCTGGGCCGAACTCGTCGCGTTCGCCCGGCACGCCACCGACTGACCTGGGCCCACAGCCCACCGGCCACCGGCCACCGGCCACCGGCCCAGCCGCCCACAAGAGCGCCGCGCCGGCCGGGGCTACGGTTCGGGAAAGCGGCGACGGGCAGCCAGGGCGACATGGACCAGGCCGATCAGCACCGGCACCTCGATGAGCGGGCCGACGACACCGGCCAGGGCCTGGCCGCTGGTGGCGCCGAAGGTGGCGATGGCCACCGCGATGGCCAGCTCGAAGTTGTTGCCCGCCGCGGTGAACGCCAGCGTCGTCGCCCGCGGGTAACCGAGGCCGGCCGCGCGGCCCAGGGCCATGGAGCCGGTCCACATGAGGGCGAAGTACACCAGCAGCGGCAGCGCGATCCGCGCGACGTCCAGGGGCTGGGAGGTGATCGCGTCGCCCTGGAGAGCGAACAGGACGACGATCGTGAACAGCAGCCCGTACAAGGCGAACGGCCCGATCCTCGGGATCAGCTTGGCCTCGTACCAGGCGCGCCCCTTGGTCTTCTCGCCGATGCGGCGGGTCGCGAACCCGGCGACGAGCGGGATGCCGAGGAAGATCAGCACGCTGCGGGCGATCTCCCACACCGAGATGTCCAGCGTCGTCCGGTCCAGGCCGAGCCAGCCGGGCAGCACCTGGAGGTAGAACCAGCCCAGCGCGGAGAACGCGATCACCTGGAAGACGGAGTTCAGGGCGACCAGGACGGCGGCGGCCTCGCGGTCGCCGCAGGCCAGGTCGTTCCAGATGATGACCATGGCGATGCAGCGGGCCAGCCCGACGATGATCAGTCCGGTCCGGTATTCCGGCAGGTCCGGCAGGAAGAGCCAGGCGAGGGCGAACATGACGGCCGGGCCGGCGACCCAGTTGATCACCAGGGAGGGGATCAGCAGGCGGCGGTCGCGGGTGACGGTGTCCAGACGGTCGTAACGGACCTTGGCCAGGACCGGGTACATCATCACCAGCAGGCCCAGCGCGATCGGCAGGGAGACCCCGGTGACGCTGACCTTGGCCAGCGCGTCCCCGAGTCCGGGGACGAGGCGGCCCAGTCCCAGGCCGAGGCCCATGGCCAGCAGGATCCACACGGCCAAGAAGCGGTCCAGGAAGGACAGGCGGGCCGCCACCGGCCCGGTCGTCGCCGCGACGGTCCCGGCGGTCACGAGGAGGCCCCGGCGGCCCCGGCGACCCTGACGGCCCCGGCGGCCCCGTCGGCCCTGACAGCCCCGGCGCCCCCGGCGGGTTCCGGCAGCGGCTGTCCCGCCGGGCGGACCAGGAGGCCGGCGAGCCGGTCGGTCGTCTCGGGCAGCAGCCAGTAGTACACCCAGGTCCCGCGGCGTTCGCAGTCGATGAGCCCGGCCTGTCGCAGCAGCTTGAGGTGATGGGAGATCGTCGGCTGGGACAGCTCGAAGGCCGGGGTCAGCTCGCACACGCACACCTCGCCGCCGGCCCGGGAGGCGATCATCGACAGCAGCCGCAGCCGCACCGGATCACCCAGGGCCTTGAAGACCTTCGCCAGCTCGGTGGCCTGGTCCTCGTCCAGCGGGGCGGTCAGCAGCCCCGGGCAGCACTCCTGAGTCGCGACAGGCACTACCAGCTCTTGTTTCGACATCCTTCTATATTGACGTCCACCTATCCAAGGCGCAAGCTGGACTGCATCGAAGCCTTTCGATGCAACAACGGGATCAGGGAGGACGTCATGTCCCGTGTCCAACTCGCCCTCAACGTCGCCGACCTGGAGGCGTCAGTCGCCTTCTACTCCAAACTCTTCGGCGTCGAGCCGGCCAAGCGCCGCCCCGGGTACGCCAACTTCGCCGTCGCCGAGCCGCCGCTGAAGCTCGTCCTCATCGAGGGCGAGGCAGGCCAGGAGACCCGGCTGGACCACCTCGGCGTCGAGGTCACCTCCACCGAGCAGGTCACCGCGGCCACCGCCCGGCTCAAGGAGGCGGGCCTGGCGACCTTCGAGGAGAACGACACCTCCTGCTGCTACGCCCTCCAGGACAAGGTCTGGGTGACCGGCCCCGGCAAGGAGCCCTGGGAGGTCTACACCGTCAAGGCCGACGCCGACCGGCTGATCAGGTGACACGGGCGGCCCTCCTGGGCGCCGGCGCAACGAGCGGGCACACCTGTGCCCGAATTCGGGCCATGGGCGCGAATCCCGCTCACTTCCTGAGGAGGTGTCAGGCACCCGCAAGATCACGATGACCGCTCGGGCAGCCACCCGTACGGACCGCCGGGCCGGCTACTACCTGCAACGATTCCAGAACTACAGCTCAAGGTGAGCCCACTCGGACGGCGGGGGCCACGAGCCCCCGCCGTCCCGTCGCCCCCCCGGCCCTGCCGTGTTCCGCTGCTGGAGTTGCCGTGCGCCTTCGCCGTTCCCGCTGCCTGACCTCGTACTGGCACCAGGGCCTGTACGTGGTCCACCCCTACCCTCATGGCACACCCGCTTCCCTCCACCCCGTGGCCGCCGAGATCCTCCCGGCCTTCGAGGACTGGAGCACACCTGACGAGGCAGCCAAGAACCTGGACCACCTCACCCCGGAGACCGTCGCAGAAGCCGTCTCCGCCCTGGTGGACACAGGTGCCCTGCTGACGGAGGACAGCCCCACCGCTGCCCGGGACGAGGACATCGCCCGCCACTGGGCCGCCTGGTCGCCGGAGGCGTCCTTCTTCCCCTACGCCACGCAGAACGATTACGTCGACAGCGAGATCAACACCGGGAACACCGTAAGGGCGCCGGACACGGCTGCGATGTCGGCGCTCTTCACCGGCTACCCGGACGCTGAACGGCTGTTGCTGCCCCGCCGCCGCGCCGACCTGAGCACTCCCTACGAGGTGGTCCTCTACGGCCGCCGCACGCACCGGGACTTCACCAGCGCCCCGGTGTCACTGGACACCCTGGCCACCCTGCTGTCCACGGTCTTCGGGCCGGTGGACTTCATCGACAGCGGCCACGGCGCGGTCTTCCGCCGCACCAGCCCGTCCGGCGGCTCCCGCCAGGAACTGGACGCCTACCTCGGCGCGCTCGACGTCACCGGCCTCGCGCCCGGCTGGTACCACTACAACAGCCTTCAGCACTCCCCGGAACTCCTCTCCGAGGGCCTCGCCGCCGAAGAGGCAGCGCACCTGTGCGCCGACCAGAAATGGGCGGGCAACGCCGCCTTCCTGGTGGTTCTCGCCGCCAGACTGGAGCGCATGAGCGAGAAGTACCACACCCCCGCCGCTACCGGGTGTGCCTGCTCAACGCCGGACACCTGGGGCAGACCTTCGCTCTGACCGCCACCGCCCTCGGGCTCGGCCCGGCCCAGACCGGAGCCTTCAGGGACGCACTCCTCGCCGAACGCTGCTCGCTGGACAACACCGGGCACACGCCGCTCCACGTTCTGGCCGCCGGCCATCCCCACCCCGAACCCCACGACGCACCGCAACCGGCCTCCCTCGCCGCCTCCGGAGACACCTGCCTCACCACCTGTGAAACGGCGAGCAGCTCTTACGCGAACTTCCGGCTGATCCCCATGAACACCCGCTTCGCCTCCGCGCCCAAGTGCGGGCCGGCCAGCCACGTGTGGTTCAGGGAGCCGATGGAGCTGTTGGAGACCAGGTACGTGCGGCCGCCGTAGTTCGTGAACCAGCCGCCGCCCGACGTGCCGCCGGTCATCGTGCAGCCGATGCGGTACATCGCCGGGGTGCCCTGGGCGATCGTGAGACGGCCGGGGCGGGCGGGGCAATTCAACATGCGGGCGCCGTCGTACGGGGGCGCGGCCGGGTAGCCGAATGCCTGGAGCCCGCTGATGCGGTCCGCCGAGGGTGCGCCGAACCATACCGGCAGCGCGGCGCCGACGGTTTCCTGGAGCGACTTGCCGCCGCCCCCTTCCGGCTGCACGTGCAGGACGGCGAAGTCGTACGCGGAGCCCGCGTTGCCGGACTCGGTGCTGCCCATGTCGATCCACTCACCGGACGTGGTGGCCCAGTTCGCCCACCACACCCCGTACGGCGCGACCTCCTGCGCCGGGGCGCGGCCGACCTGGCTCATGGGCAGGCCCTCGTCGTTGTAGGACGGCACGAAGACGATGTTGCGCATCCAGCCGCCGCTCCGGCCGGTGTGCACGCAGTGGCCCGCGGTCCACACCAGGTTCGACTTGCCGGGGTGCGCCGGGTCCTCCACGACGGTGCCGGAACAGACCATCGGCCCCTGCGGGCTGTCGAACATGATCTTTCCTATGGGTGCCATGTGCTGGTGGTACGGCCGGGCCACCTGCCGGGCCTGGACCGGGTGCGGTTCCGGGTCGCTGCCGCCGGCGTCACCGGCGTTCTGGGTGGTGACGTCCGGTGTGTCCCTGGCCTCGGCCATCCGGGACGGGTTCCACAGGTCCTTGATGACGGGGTTGACGAACTCGGACGCCTTGCGGGCCCACTGGTCCCAGTCCTTCCACCCGCCCTTCTGCCACTTCTTGACGTCGTCGAGACCGGTGGGCAGCCCGCTCGGCACGTCGGAACCGCCCGCGTCCGCCCCCGCCTCGCCGCCGCCCTTGCGGTCCGCGGCCGCCGAA
Organism: Streptomyces paromomycinus; assembly: GCF_003865155.1. Classification (NCBI taxonomy): domain Bacteria; kingdom Bacillati; phylum Actinomycetota; class Actinomycetes; order Kitasatosporales; family Streptomycetaceae; genus Streptomyces; species Streptomyces paromomycinus. The sequence continues at coordinate 3,897,065 of NZ_BHZD01000001.1, forward strand.
CTGCCCGGCGCGGCGGCCTTGTCGTCCTGCGGGCCGCAGGCGGTCGCGGTGGCGAACAGTGCGACCGCTGCTGCGGCGGCCGCTGCGGTACGGCGTATGACAGGCATGGAGCGTGTTCCCTCTGGTTGTACGTCCGGTGAGGTGTCATGTCGTCGACATGCCCCCGGCCGGGGGGCTTCTACTATGCCTGGGCTCCACGCGGGGGCGGCGACGAGAGGTTGCGCCGCACCACAAGTTTTTTCCGGACCCTGACCTGGGGTTCGGACGCCGTCTCAGCCCGCCAGTCCCGCCTGGTGCGCCAGCAGGGCCGCCTGTACGCGGCTCTGGGTGCCGGTCTTGTCGAGGATGCGGCCGACGTGCGTCTTGACCGTGCCCAGACCGATCTCCAGGCGGCTGCCGATGTCCAGGTTCGACAGGCCCTGGCCGAGCATCGCCAGTACCTCCCGTTCCCGGTCGGTCAGCGCGGCGAGCCGCTGGTCGGTGCCGGCCGTACCGTCGGGGGCGGCGGTCCGGCCGCCGCCCTGGAGCATCCGCTTGACGACATGGCCGGTCACGCCGGGCGAGAGCACCGCGTCGCCGGCCGCCGCGGCCCGTACGGCGCTGATCAGTTCCTGCGGGCCCTCGTCCTTGAGCAGGAAGCCGCTGGCTCCGGCCCGGAGGGCGCGGGTGACGTTCTCCTCGTCGCCGAAGGTGGTGAGCATGACGACCTGCGGCTTGGGGTCGAGCCGTACCAACTGCTCGATGGCGGCGAGGCCGTCGAGGACGGGCATCCGGATGTCGACGAGCGCGACGTCGACCGGGGTGCGGGCGGCCAGTTCGACCGCCTCGGCGCCGTTGGTGGCCTCCGCCACCACGTCGATGTCCTCGGCGTGCTTGAGGATGAGGCGGACACCGTGCCGGATCATTTCCTCGTCGTCGGCGAGGAGGACTCGTACGGGCTGTGCGGCACGCGCGCCGGGGAGATCGCTCATGCGCCCAGGCTAGCGGGGGGCATGAGCGAGGTAGGGGCCGTCAGTGGCCGGTGCACTCGCTCACTCAGGGTCCATGGGCACTCCGAAGCTGAATTCGCCGCCCGGCTCCTCGCGCAGTGAATCGGGAACTCCGCCTACTCCGGCCAGCAGGGCTTCGGCCATGCCTCGGGTCAGTCGTGTGTCCGGTCGCGGTGCGGGGCTTGGGGTGGGTCCCGGTGCGGGGCCCTGGGCGGGCGGATCGCCCTGGGCGGCCCGCCCGCCGCCCCAGTCCCTGAAACGGGGCAGGGTGACGCCCCCGGTGCCCGGTCCCATGAAGGCCGCCGTGTCCGCGGCGACGACCACCCGGGCCCACGTCGTGCCGCGCTCGGGGACGTACTCGCTGAAGACGGTCAGCCGCACGAGGCCGTTGCCGTCGTCCATGCCCCAGGGCAGGGTCCACTCCAGCGCCCCCGGCACCGGGTCCATCCACGTACCGGCGCGCCGTTCGCGCAGGTGCACGCCCCGGCACACCTCCAGTAACGGCTCCAGGTACTGAAGCACGTGCGCGTGCCAGACTTCCACGGCCATGTCGTCGCTCCCCTCAGCGGCCTGCGACCGACGGCCACCGGCCGAAGACCGCCTGCCTGCGCCTGGCCGCACGGTAGCCGGGGCGGCACCGCCAGGGCAGTCGGATCGAGGGATCGAGGGATCGAGGGATCGAGGGATCGAGGATCAACGAGTGCGGGGGGTCGGGGACTCGGACGCCCGAGGTTCGCGGACCGACGGCACCCAGAACCTGTCGATGTCGGTCAGCACGTCACCCCGGAAGCAGTACCGGGTCAGTTCCAGCCGTCCGCCCAGGGCCTCCGCGCCGGTGTACGGGAAGATGCAGTCCGTGCCGCTGGGCCGGCGCGGCTCGTGGCCCGATGCGGCGGCGCGGGCGAGGTCGTTGTCGTACAGGTACGCGGACCGGACGTCCTCCCGGCTCATGCCGACGCGGATGCTGTCCGGGGAGAGCGATTCCTGGACCGGCCGGGAGCTCTGCACCAGGGTCAGCCCGAACGCCAGCATCGTCCCCACCCCGACGAGTCCGAGGACGCCGGTCGCCAGGCCGGGCAGGTGGCGCAGGATGCCGGGCAGGGCGCCGGACCGGTGGTCGTCCTCGGCGGTGCGGGAGGCGGGGGAGGTTTCCGGGTGTGCGGCGGATGCCGCGGGTGAGGCGGGGTGTGCGGGGACGGTTGCCTCGACCAGGAAGCCGCCGACGCCGGTCGGGCCGGTGCGCAGTTCGCCGCCGAGCAGGCCGACCCGTTCGCGCAGGCCGGTCAGTCCGCGGCCGGTGCCGAGGCCGGTGGTGGCCTCGGGGGGTGCCGGGGGCGCGCCGTTGCGGACGGTGACGCGTACGTGGTCGTCGGTGTGCTCCACGGTCAGTTCGACGGACGCGCCGGTCGCGTAGCGGTGGACGTTGGTCAGCGACTCGCGGACCACGCGGTGCACCGCGCGCCGTACCCGCGGTTCCAGGCCGTCGAGGTCGGGGCCCTGCCGGCGGACGGTGACGGCGATGCCCGCGGCGCGGGACTCCTCGGCCAGCGCGTCGAGGTCCGCGTGGGTGCCGGTGGCGTCGGTGAGGGCCCCGGTGCCGGTGTCGCGGCCGAGCGGGCCGAGGACGCCGAGGACCGCCCGCAGTTCGTTCATGGCGTCCCGGGTGGCGGCGCGGACCTGCGCGGCCTCGTCCTTCAGCTCGGGCGCCTTGGTGGCGAGGGCCATCTCCAGGCCGCCGCTGTGCAGGGAGATCAGGCTCAGGCGGTGGCCCACCAGGTCGTGCATCTCGGCCGCTATCCGGGAGCGCTCCTCGACGCGGGACGCGCTGTCGATCAGCCGCCGGGCCTCCTCCGCGGCGGCGGCACGTTCCCGCAGGGCGACCACCAGGCGGTCCTGCTGCCCGCGTGAGCTGCCGACCAGGCCGGGGACGAGGATGCCGACGCCGCCGACGACCAGGCCCAGGGCGAAACCGTAGCGCCAGCTTCCGTACCCGGTGCAGACCGTGCCGACGACGGCGGTGAGCACGGGGATCACGGTGGCGGTGAACAGGACGACGGTACGGCGGCGGGGGCCGTCGACACGGCGGATCGCGTCGAAGGCGACGAGGGCGGAGAGCATCCCGCAGATGGGCAGGGTGCCCGCCACCGCGGCGAGGATCAGCAAGCAGGTGACGGGGACACGCCTGCGGAACGGCAGCAGCACCGCCGACCCGGCGCACAGGGCCAGTTTCCCTTCGAACGGCAGGAGCCCGAAAAACCCCGTCCCGTCGGCCCCCAAGGCCCCCAGGGCACCCAGGCCGGCCAGGTAGAAGAACGCCGTGCCGACCTCCAGGAGGACGGCCAGGCGGCGCCGCTTGCGCCGTCGCGGCGGGGCGGCCTCGTACGGCCGGGGCGTCGGCGGCGTGAAGGGCATGGTCTCGATTATCCGTACGGCCGTGACGCAATCGCTGGAACCTGAGAAGGAGGAAGGGCCGGGCGGGTCTGTCCGAAGACAGACCCGCCCGGCCCCCGCAGGCTCCCCGCCGTTACTTCTTGGGCAGCCACTTCTTCCAGATGTCCGGGTGCTTGTCCACCCACCGCTTGCCCGCCTCGTCGGCGGACAGGCCGTCGGCGGCGATCATCTCGGAGACCTCGTTCTGGTTTTCCTTCGTCCAGTGGAAGTTCTTCAGGAACGCCGCGGCCTCGGAGCCGCCCTTGGCGAATTCGGTGTTGAAGAACTTCTGGAGCGGTGTCGTCGGATAGGCGCAGTCGATGCTCGACGGGTCCTTCGCACCCTTTTCCGCGCAGGCGTCGGTGTACTCGGGGAGTTTCACCTCGACCATCGGCACCTGGTTGAACAGCCACTGCGGCTCGTACCAGTACGTCAGGAACGGCTTCCGCTGCTTGGCGAACTGCTGGATCTGGGTGATCTGCGCCGCCTCGGACCCCGCGAAGACGACCTCGAAGTCCAGCTTGAGGTTCTTCACCAGCGCCTTGTCGTTGGTGACGTAGGACGGCGAGCCGTCCATGAGCTGGCCCTTGCTGCCGCTCTCCGAGGTGCGGAGCTGGTCGGCGTACTTGTTGAGGTTCTTCCAGTCGGTCACGTCCGGGTGCTTGTCGGCCCAGTACTTGGGGACCCACCACCCGATGTGGCCGGTGACGCCGTTGCCGCCACCCGCCGTGATCGTTCCCTTGTCCTTGATGTAGCGCTGCTCCTGGTCCGGGTGGCCCCAGTCCTCCAGGATGGCGTCCACCCGGCCCTGGCTGAGCGCGTCCCAGGCGGGGATCTCGTCCACCTGGACCGTGTCGACGTGGTAGTCCAGCTCGTGTTCGAGCAGGTACTTGGCCACCGCGACGTTGGCCTGCGCGCCGACCCAGGTCTGCGTGGACAGCGTCACGGACTTGGCGCCGCCGGGCGCCTGGAAGGGCGAGCCCTGCTTGGTCATGTCGGCCTTGCCGCAGCCGGAGAGGGCGAGCAGCGTCGCCCCCGCCAGCCCGGCGGCCCCCAGTACGCGTATGCGGGTACGGGCCATGGTTACGCTCCCTTCCCCGTCGTACGGCGCTGCGTCGGCTGCGTCACCCGGTCGAGCATCAGGCCCAGGCAGACGATGGCCACGCCCGCGACCAGGCCGAGGGCCAGGTCGCCGGTCGCCAGGCCGGTGACGACGTCGTAACCGAGCGCGCCACCGCCCACCAGGCCGCCGATGATGACGACGGCGAGGACGAGGACGACGCCCTGATTGACGGCCAGCAGCAGCGCGGGCCGGGCCAGCGGGAGCTGGACCTGCCGCAGGGTCTGCCAGCGGGTGGCGCCCAGCGAGCGAGCGGACTCCATCGCGGCCGGGTCGACCTGCCGCAGGCCCTGGGTGGTGATGCGGATGACCGCGGGCAGCGCGTACACGACGGCGGCGGCAGCGGCCGGGGCGCGGCCCACGGCGAACAGCGCGACCACCGGGATCAGGTACACGAACTGCGGCATGGTCTGCATGACGTCCAGCACCGGGCGCAGGATCGCCTCCAGGCGCTTGCTGCCCGCGGCGAGGATGCCGACGGCGAAGCCCAGCACCAGGGTCACCGCGAGGGCGGCGAGGACCTGGGAGAGGGTGTTCATGGACGGCTTCCAGACGCCCAGGACGCCGATGGCGGCCATCGCGAGCGTCGCGGTCAGCGCGGTGCGCCAGGTGCCGATCAGCCAGGCCAGCGCGGCGACGATGAGCAGCACGCCCCACCAGGGCAGCGCGGTCAGGCCGTCGCGCAGCGGGTCCAGGACCCAGGAGGTGAAGTGCGCGGCCCAGTCGGCGGTGCCGCCGACGACCGGGACTCCGGAGTAGAGGTGGTCGACCATCCACTCCTTGAAGTCGTTGACCGGGCGGGCGATGGCCACCGTCCAGCCGGACGGCCAGACGGTCGAGCCGGCCAGCCGGCCCGCGGCGGTCACCAGCGCGGTGAGGGCGGCGATACCGGCCCAGGCGCGCCGGCCGCGCAGCAGCTTCGGGCCGCGGGCGGCCGGGTCGGCGCCCATCCGCTCGCCGGCGGCGGCGGTCGTCCGGTCCATGACGATGGCGAGCAGCACGATCGGTACGGCGGCGGCGAGCGCGGCGCCGACGTCCACCGAGGCGAGAGCCTGGTAGACGCGGTCACCGAGGCCGGCCGCGCCGATCATGGAGGCGATGACGGCCATGGACAGCGCCATCATGATCGTCTGGTTGAGGCCGAGCAGCAGTTCCTTGCGGGCCAGCGGCAGACGGGCGGTCAGCAGCCGCTGCCGGCCGGTCGCGCCGAGCGAGGAGACGGCCTCCAGGACGCCGGGGTCGGCGCCGCGCAGGCCGAGCGCGGTGAGCCGGGCCATCGGCGGGGCCGCGTAGACGACGGTGGCCAGCAGCGCGGCGGGCACGCCGATGCCGAAGACCAGCACGACGGGCAGCAGGTACGCGAAGGCCGGCAGCACCTGCATGGTGTCCAGCACCGGCCGCAGGATCTTGAACAGCCGCTCGGAGAGGCCGCCCGCCAGGCCCAGCAGCGCGCCCACGACGACCGAGGCGAGAACCGCCACGATCATCAGGGCGAGGGTCTGCATGGTCGGCAGCCACATGTCCAGGACGCCGCTGACGGCGAAGGAGAGCAGCGCGGTCGCGGCGATGCGGACGCCCGCGACGCGCCAGGCGACGAGGGTGACGCCCGCGGTGACGCCGGTCCAGCCGAGCAGCAGCAGGAGCTGGTAGACGGCGCGTACGGAGATGACGACGGCGTTGCTGAGGTGGCCGAGGAAGTACACGAACAGCGGGTGGCTGTCGCGGTTGTCGATGATCCAGTCGCTGGTCCGGCCGAGCGGGCCGGTCAGGTCGACGGTCAGGTCGCTCGGCCAGGTGCCGCTGGACCACTTGGCGTGGGCGAGCGGTACGAGGACCGCCGCGGCGACGGCGAGCACGAGGATCTTGCGGAGACCGCGGCTCTGGAGGGCGGTCTGGAGGGCGCCCGGCTGGTCGGGCGCGGTGGCGGGGCTTGCGGTGGGGGTGGCGGCCGTCATGCGCGCCCCCGCTTCACCGTGCCGGCCGGCACCTGCATCGCCGCGGCGCGCTGGGCCTCGTGCCAGCGGCGCTGTACGGCGGCGCGGAACCGGTCCGCCAGGGAGTGGGTTGCAGGAACTTCCCGGGTACGGACCCGGGTCGGCGGCTGGAGCGTCCGCACCTGGGCGGGAGCGACCCGCACGGGCCGCCGGGTCGGTAGCCAACCGGCCGCCACCGCGGCGGCGTTGGCGGTACTGGAATGCGCGGACATCAGGCAGCCACCTCGCCGGCGTCTATGCGGGCGACGATGTTCAGCAGGCAGGTGCTGTCCACGATGCCCAGGCAGCGCTTGCCGTCCATCACACGGGCCGAGCCGCCGGAGCGGGCGACGGCCTCGATGGCGTCGGCGACCAGGGTGTCCGGCGCGAGCGCCGCGCCCGTCTCCGACTCGCCGTCCTCGGCAGGGCGCATGGCGCGCCGTACGGTCAGCACCTGCTCGCGCGGTACGTCCTGGACGAAGTCGCGGACGTACTCGTCGGCCGGAGAGCCCACGATCTCTTCGGGCGTGCCCAGTTGAACGATTTTTCCGTCGCGCATCAGGGCGATCCGGTCACCGATGCGCAGCGCCTCGGCGAGGTCGTGCGTGATGAAGACCATGGTGCGGCCCTCGTCCTCGTGCAGCCGGACGACCTCTTCCTGCATGTCCCGACGGATCAGCGGGTCGAGCGCGCTGAACGGCTCGTCGAACAGGAGGACTTCGGGGTCCACGGCGAGCGCGCGGGCGAGCCCGACGCGCTGCTGCTGGCCACCGGACAGTTGCCCGGGGCGGCGGTTCTCCAGCCCCGCGAGGCCGACCTTCGCCACCATCTCGGCGGCGCGTTCCCGGCGTTCGGCACGCGGCACGCCCTGGATCTCCAGGCCGTACGCGACGTTGTCGATGACCGAGCGGTGCGGCAGCAGGCCGAAGTGCTGGAAGACCATCGCGGCGCGGCGGCGGCGCAGTTCGCGCAGCTTGGTCTTGTCCATGGCGCGGACGTCCTCGCCGTCCATGTCCAGGCCGCCGCTGGTCGGCTCGATGAGCCGGGTCAGACAGCGCACCAGGGTGGACTTGCCGGAGCCCGACAGGCCCATGACGACGAAGACCTCACCCTTGTGGACGTCGAAGCTGACGTCGCGGACGGCGGCCGTGCAGCCGGTCCGCTCACGCAGCTCCTGCGCGGACAGACCGGTCAGTTCGTCGTCCTCCGGGACGCGCTCGGCCTTGGGGCCGAAGACCTTCCACAGGTTGCGGACGGAGAACACGACATCACGGGGGTCACGGGGGTCACGGGGGTCCTGGGAGTCCCGGACGTCCTTGGCCGTCAGATTGTCGGCGGCCTCGCGGGGCTGGGGTATACCGGCTTCGGGGGCGGCGGCGGCCATCACGCACCACCTCCCTGGGTCGGGGAATCAACCAGCAGCTCAGCTGCCCTCTCTCCCACCATCAGCACGCCGATCATCGGGTTGACGGCGGGCATCGTCGGGAAGACCGACGCGTCGGCGATCCGGATGCCGGACAGGCCGCGGATCTTCAGCTCGGGGTCGACGACCGCCATGTTGTCGTCCTTGGCGCCCATCTTGCAGGTGCCGGCCGGGTGGTAGACGGTGTGCGCGGCCTTGCGGACCAGCTCGCTGATCTCTGCGTCGTCGGTCACCTCGGGGCCGGGGAAGACCTCGCGCTTGAGCCACTTCTTGAACGGCTCGGCCTGGGCGACCTTACGGGCCAGCTTGATGCCGTCCACGAGGGTCTTGCCGTCGTAGTCGTCCTCGTCCTCGAAGTACCTGAAGTCGAGCGCGGGCTTGACCTCGGGATCGGCGGAGGTGAGGTAGAGGCGGCCGCGCGACCGGGACTTGGGGATGTTCGGCGTCATCGACACACCGTGCTCGGGCCGCTCGTAGCCCAGCCGCTCCGGGTTGTCGGTGAACGGGATCTGGTAGAAGTGGAACATCAGGTCCGGGCCCTTGTGGTCCGGGTCCCGCTTCACGAACAGGCCCGCGTCGGAGTCCATCGCGGAGTTGTCCGGCAGCGGCCCGTTGGTCTCCCAGACGATCACCGACTCGGGGTGGTCGATCAGGTTCTCGCCGACGCCCGGCAGGTCCGCCTTGCAGTCGATGCCCAGCGCCTCCAGGTCCTGCTTCGGGCCGATACCCGAGTGCATCAGCAGCCGCGGCGTGTCCACCGCGCCGGCGCACACCAGCACCTCGCGCGCGGCCTCGACGTAGACCTCCTCGCCGTCCTTGGTACGGACGTGGACGCCCTTGGCGGTGGTGCCGTCCAGCTCCAGCTTCGTCGCCCAGGTCTCCAGCATCAGCGTGAGGTTGGGCCGGTCACCCGCCTCCATGTGCGGGTGCAGGTAGGCGACCGAGGCGGAGGACCGCTTGTTGTTCTCCGGGTGGTACGACAGATCGAAGAATCCGACGCCCTCCTCGAACGGCTGGTCGTTGAAACCGACGACCTCGGGCACGCCCAGCGCGCTCTTGGTGGCCTCGATCCAGTCGGTGGCGATCTGGTTCTGGTCCTTCTTCGCCACCCGCACGATGTTGTTGCGCAGCTTGCCGAAGTAGGGGTCCATGGCCTTGGCGCCCCAGCCGGTGGCGCCCGCCGCCTCCCACTCGTCCCAGTCGGACGGCAGCGGCTTGAAGGAGATCAGGGTGTTGTGCGACGAGCAGCCGCCCAGCACCTTGGCGCGGCTGTGCAGGATGTGCGAGTTGCCGCGGGGCTGTTCGGTGGTGGTGTATTCGTAGTCCAGCTCGCCGCCGAGCAGGCCGAGCCACTTGCGCAGCGTCAGCACGTCCTCGCGGTCGATGTCGGAGGGGCCGCCTTCGATGACGGCGACACTCACGTTCGGGTCCTCGGTGAGCCGGGAGGCGATCACCGATCCGGCGGTGCCACCGCCGACGATCACGTAGTCGTACACGGGCATGAGGTGGTGCTCCTTCTGCAAAGTTCGTGCGAGCGTGGTGCGGTGAACAGACGGGGCCTCAGCCCGCGAACCAGCGGACCGGTTCCGGCCGGAGGTTCTCGTAAACGTGCTTGCTCTCGCGGTACTCGTCCAGACCCGCGGGGCCCAGTTCCCGGCCGATGCCGGACTTGCCGAAGCCGCCCCACTCGGCCTGCGGGAGGTACGGGTGGAAGTCGTTGATCCAGATGGTGCCGTGCCGCAGGCGGGCGGCGACCCGGCGCGCGCGGGCGGTGTCGGCCGACCAGACGGCGCCGGCCAGGCCGTACTCGGTGTCGTTGGCCAGCGCGACGGCCTCGTCCTCGGTCGTGAACGTCTCCACGGTCAGGATCGGGCCGAAGGTCTCCTCGCGGATCACCTTCATGCCGCGGTGGCAGCCGTCCAGGACGGTCGGGCTGTAGAAGTAGCCGGTGGCCGGGCGGACGTCGCTGGGCTCGGGACGGCGGCCGCCGCACCGCAGCTGGGCGCCCTCCTGAAGGGCGGAGGCCACGTACGCCTCGACCTTCTCCAACTGCTGCTGCGAGACGAGCGGGCCGCACTCGACGCCCTCCTCGGTGCCGCGGCCCAGCTTGATCTTCTCGGCGCGGCGCGCCAGTTCGGCGACGAAACGGTCCCGCACCGACTCTTCGACGATCAGCCGGGCACCGGCCGAGCAGACCTGGCCGCTGTGCGCGAACGCGGCGTTCAGCGCCTGGTCGACGGCGGTGTCGAAGCCCTCGTCGGTGGCGCAGGAGTCGGCGAAGACGACGTTCGGGTTCTTGCCGCCCAGCTCCAGCGCGATCTTCTTGGCGCCCGCGACCGCCGCCGAACCCGCCCTGGTGCCACTCGCCAGCCCACCGGTGAAGGAGAACAGATCCACGTCCGGGTGCTCGGCCAGCCGCTGACCGACCGGCAGGCCCGCGCCGGTGACGATGTTGGCGACGCCGGCCGGCAGCCCCGCCTCGACCAGCAGCTTGATCAGGTACACCGTCGTGAGCGGCGTGACCTCACTCGGCTTGATGACAAAGGTGTTGCCCGCGGCGAGCGCCGGAGCGATCTTCCAACTCGCCTGGAGCAGCGGGTAGTTCCAGGGCGTGATCATCGCGCACACGCCGACCGGCTCGTGCACGACGACACTGTGCACGTCCGGGCTCCCGGCGTCCACCACGCGTCCGCCGCTCTCATTGATCACCAGATCCGCGAAGTACCGGAAGGCGTTGGTGACGTCGTCCACGTCGACCCGGCCCTCTTCGAGGGTCTTGCCGGTGTCCCGGCTCTCGATCAGGGCGATCTCCTCGCGGTCCCGCTGGAGCAGGTCCGCGACCCGCCGCAGCAGCGCCGCCCGCTCCGCGACGAGCGTACGGGGCCACTCGCCCGCGCCGTTGTCGAACGCGCGGCGCGCCGCCTCGACCGCCGCGTCGGCGTCCTCCGCGCCGCCCTCGGCGACGACTTCGAGCGTCTTCGCATCGGCGGGGTCCAGAATCTCCCGAGTGGCGCCGGATACGGCGGAGCGCCACACCCCGTCTACGTGAATCGTCTCGCTTGCCGACACGTCTGTTCTGCCTTTCGACTTCCGGTTTGCTGCCACTGGTTCACACCAGCAACGAGGACCCCTCCCCGGAACCCCTTTACCTATGCCGAAACGTCGAGGGAAAGTGACCCGACTCACTCTTCCGGCCCCCGGAATGCAGGTTTGCCGGGTGCGATCCGGGTCACCGGTCGGTCCTTATGGCCTATCGGCCGGGTGGGTGGACATCCGTTCGGGAGGGCCTGGTGTCCCCAGTGCGCCGCCCGCCTCCTCAGCTCGTCGGACAGCCGCGCTGCCGGGCATCGCGGGGGCTGATGCCCCGTACCTGTTCGAAAGCGGCGCTCAGGGCAAACGGGCTGCCGTAGCCGACCCGGCGGGCGACCGCGCCGAGGGTCGACTCCGGCTCGCGCAGGAGGTCGGCGGCGAGGCCGAGACGCAGGCCGGTCAGGACCGCCGGGGGTCGAAGAACTTCAGCGCCGTCTGCTGGATGCGGATCTGGGCGGGCCAGTCCGCGTCGGGGCCGAGGACGAGGACGGCGAACTGGCGGCCGTCGGGGACGGTGAAGGCGCGGTCGGTGACGCGGGCGCGGACGCCGAGTTTCTCGCTGTCGTAGGCGTAGACGAGTTCGACGGTGCCGGAGCTGACGCCGACGTCCTTGGCGGGGCCCAGGCTCATCTCGACGTAGCCCGGCTTGTCGGCGAGGCTCTGCGAGGTGGCCTTGAGGGCTTCGAGGGGGGTGATGTCGGGCTCGGTGACCTCGAAGATCTGGAGGAGGTACCGCTCGTCGGGGGCGGTGTAGAAGACGCCGTCCGAGCGCTGGCTGCGCTGCCAGTTCTCCGGTACGGCCAGGGAGAAGCCGGCGGTGTCCCGGGCCAGTCGGTAGCCGGGCGGGACCGTGGCCGAGGACGGGCCGGACGAACCGGACGAACCGGACGAGCTGCCCGCCCCCGGGGCGTCCGTGGTGGGGCCGGTGGGCGCGCCGGGCCGGTCGGTCGCCCGGTTCGGGCCCGGCGAGGAGACCGCGGTCCCGGGTTCGGTGCGTACGGCGGTGTCGTCGCCGCCCCACAGCAGATAGCCGCCGCCGAACCCCACGGCCACCACGGCGACCGCCGCGCCGACGACGAGCGGCGTCGGCCAGGTGCGCGGGCGGGTGGCGGACAGGCCCGTGCCGGGCGCCGCCGTCGGGTCGTGGCCCGGAGGGCGGGGCGGCGGGTAGGGCGGGAGGTGCGGTCCGTCGGCCGTGTCGTCGGTGAAGAAGCCCGCTTCCGGCGGGGACGCGGGGCCGGGTACGAATCCGGGCTTGGACGGCGGCGGGCCGGTGTACGGCGCGGGCGCCGGGCCGCCGGTGTCCCAGCGCTGTTCCTCGTCGTTCCAGCGCACCCCGCCCGCACCGCCCCCCTGCTCACCCATGCTCAGCCTCCCAGCAGCGCGGCCACGGCCTGCCCCACGGCCGCGCCCGACGCCAGCATGCCGGTGACCGCGCCCGCGTCGGCCAGTGCGGTGCGCAGCCGGTCCAGGCGGCCGGGCGCGGTGCGGCCGGTGGTCTCGATCTCTTCCTGCGCGTCGGCCAGTTCGGCGGTCAGCAGGGTGACCTGGGGCGTCTCGATGACTCTGGCCAGGTCTTCGCGCAACTGGCGTACGGCGGCGAGGAGTTCTTCGTGTGCGGGATCGGCGCCGGGGCGCCCCGGGGTGTTCTCGTTGTGGGTGACCGTGTTGTGGTCGCCGATGGCGAAGGCGCCGTGCACCTCGCCGATGTGGATGCCGCGGTCGCGTTCGTCAGCCGTTGCCATGTCTGCCTCCCCGTTGGTCCGCTGCGTTCGTCCGCTGTGGTGCCGTGTGCGCCGGCCGTGGTCCCGATTGTGCCTCGCCCGGGGTGGGTCCGTACGGGCGGTTCACCGGCCCGTGTCCGCGGCCTTGGCGGGCCCGTCGGCAGCTCTGGGGGCGCTGCCTCCTCCGGCGCCCGCCGCCCCGCCGAGCCCGCCGTTGCTGGTGATCGTGTTGTGGTCGCCGATGCCGATGGCGCCCTGCGCCGACTCGATGAACACCCCGCCGTTGGTGACGTTGACGACCCGCTGCTCGAACACCTCGGTCTGCCAGCCCGCTTCGTACAGCGCGCTCCGCACGCCGCTCGCCACCCGGTCCTGGATGCTCTTCAGGTAGCGGGTGACGTCCATCTCCTGGAAGAGCGAGGCGTCCCCGTCGGAGCCCAGTTCGCGGACCGAGGCGGCCGGGCCGTCGGGCAGCGCGCCGCCGTGCCCGCCGGTGAGCAGGCTCCAGGCGGACACGAAGCCGCGCCACAGGCTCGTCACCGCGCGCCCGGCGGAGCGCGGGGTCTGCGCGAGGGCCCACACCGCCTTGCCGAACGGGTTGTTGCGGCGGTGGCGGTGGGCGATCCGGTCGGCTTCGCGGTACAGCGCGCGCACCGGCCACAGCACGTGCGGCGCGACTTCCAGCATGAGCATGCCGCCCTGCGTGTGGACCCGCACGAAGACCGTGGTGACGATGCCCTCGCCCCAGCCGCCGACCCGTACGCGCAGGAAGTGCCGCCGGGTCTCGCCGCCCTCCTCGACCGCGCGGGCCCGGTGCGCGGCGAAGCCGTCGGGGCCGTACGGGGCGGCGTCGCGGGACGGCAGCCCGGCCACCGGCAGGAAGACGCACTCGTCGATCTCCAGGTCACGCAGCCGGTCCCGTACCGCGGCGGCGGCCTCCGGCGAACCGTGCGCGGAGGGCTCGCGGAGCGCCGCGACCAGCGGGATGATCCGCTGGAGGACGGTGTCGTTGTCCAGCGGCACCGGTCCGCCGGCGTCTCCGGCCGGGCCCGGCGCCGCGTCCTTGCGGGGCCGCAGTTCCACCGACAGCGACCAGGTCTCGTACGGCGTGCCCGCGCCGCAGAACGGGTCGGCGGCGCGGTACATGACCAGCGGACCGTGCTGCTCGGTACGGATGCGGTGGCGCAGCCGCTGGAAGCGCCCGCCCTCGGCCCGTTCGGCCGGGTCGGCGGCGGCGTCCGGGAACCGGTCCCGGGACAGCTCGGTGGTCAGCACCTTGGCGACGAGGTTCTGCTGCGCGCCGACGGCCCAGGCGAGGACGAAGGGGAGCGCGAGGGCGACCCAGACGTGAAGGTTCTGCGCCGCGTACATGTGCAGTCCGAAGAGGTCGGTCGGCAGGAACAGCAGCAGCGGGTTGACGGGCAGGTTGGCGATGCCGGAGGAGGCGTACGCCGGCCCCTCGGACGCGCCGGAGCCCCCGAAGGCCATGGCCAGCAGGAGCACGGCCGCCAGCACCAGGCTGAGCCGCCCGTACCAGCGCAGCACCCAGCCCGCGAACCGCCGGTACCAGGGCGGGTGCGCCGCACGGCCCCGTACGAAGGAGGCCAGCGAGAGCAGCAGGACGGGCAGCAGGTACAGCAGGGTCAGGCCGGACGAGAGCGGGAGGGAGACGATCCACAGGAGCAGGACGACACCGGCCCAGGCCAGTTCCATGCGCCGGGCGCGCAGCGCGTGGGCCAGCACCCGGGCCGCGTCCACGCCCAGCGACGGCGCCGCCAGGCGCTCCTCGTGGACGTACAGCTCGTCGATCACCGCGTCGCGGTAGACGGGGTCGAGGTACGTGCCCGCGCACAGCAGCCGGGTGGCGTCGCTGGCGCTGGGATGCCGGGACGCCACGGCGGGCCGGCCGCCCGCCGGACCGGACTGCTGCGGCACGTACGTATGAGTCACCTGGTCCCCCCCCCCAAGACGCGCGCAGGCACCGGCCCGCCGCTGTGACAGGTGGTGTGCGATGCGTGAACGCCGCAGCATAGAGGAGGGCCGTACGTCTTGTCCGGCACCTGCCAGAAAGTTCACCTCATGGTGCGACGGAACGGCGCCGCGGTGCGCCAGCGCGACGGAGCCCGTACGGAACCCCGAGGGGGACCGTACGGGCTCCGGCCGTACGAGCGCGTCGGAGGGCGCCCGCCCTCAGCGGATCAGGCGCCGTCCTCGGCGGATCAGAGGAGGCCGAGACCGCGGACGGCCTCGCGCTCCTCCGAGAGCTCCTGGACGGACGCGTCGATGCGCGCACGCGAGAACTCGTTGATCTCCAGGCCCTGGACGATCTCGTACTTGCCGTCCTTGGTGGTGACCGGGAAGGAGGAGATCAGGCCCTCCGGGACGCCGTAGGAGCCGTCCGAGGGGATGCCCATGGAGGTCCAGTCGCCGTCCGCGGTGCCGTTGACCCAGGTGTGCACGTGGTCGATGGCGGCGTTGGCGGCGGAGGCGGCCGAGGAGGCGCCCCGGGCCTCGATGATCGCGGCGCCGCGCTTGGCGACGGTCGGGATGAAGGTGTCGGCCAGCCACGCCTGGTCGTTCACGGTCTCGGCGGCGTTCTTGCCGGCGATCTCGGCGTGGAAGATGTCCGGGTACTGGGTCGCGGAGTGGTTGCCCCAGATCGTCAGCTTCTTGATGTCCGAGACCTGCGCACCGGTCTTCTGGGCGAGCTGCGAGATGGCGCGGTTGTGGTCCAGGCGGGTCATCGCGGTGAAGCGCTCGGCCGGCACGTCCGGGGCGGCGGCCTGGGCGATCAGGGCGTTGGTGTTGGCGGGGTTGCCGACGACCAGGACCTTGATGTCGTCCGCGGCGTGGTCGTTGATGGCCTTGCCCTGCGGCTTGAAGATGCCGCCGTTGGCCTCCAGCAGGTCGCCGCGCTCCATGCCCTTGGTACGGGGGCGGGCGCCGACGAGCAGGGCCACGTTCGCGCCGTCGAAGGCCACGTTCGGGTCGTCGGAGATGTCGATGCCGCGCAGCAGCGGGAAGGCGCAGTCGTCGAGCTCCATGGCGGTGCCCTCGGCGGCCTTCAGGCCCTGGGGGATCTCCAGGAGGCGCAGCTTGACCGGCACGTCCGCGCCGAGCAGGTGACCGGAGGCGATGCGGAAGAGGAGGGCGTAACCGATCTGGCCGGCCGCGCCGGTGACGGTGACATTGACGGGAGTGCGGGTCATGGCGATCTCCTGCGCGCTGTTTTCTGGGGGCGAGCCCCCGTGCCGCGTAGGTGGCGGTGGGAACTTCTGCCCATGTACCGAGATCTCTTGGTGTCGAGAGACCCGGCCGTCAGGCTATCGGACCGCCGCGCCGCGCCGCCCCCGGGCCGGTGTGGAACGCCTCACCGGGCCGCCCGCGGAGGACCGGCGGGCCCCGCGGGTGCGCGGCGGGCGGCCGCCCGCTCAAGGAGGGGGGAGCGCGGACGGCCGCCCGATGGTGCCGCACCCGTGGGGGGTTCTCCATGCCCCTGCCCCCGATTCGCTCGGGCAATCCCCCTGTCGGGGGTCTTCCCGCAACGATCGGTATGCGATGTACATCCCGATACGTCGCGACTGTTGGCGCCCCGACCGGTTACTACGGCACCGGCTTCGCGCAGCCCTTCCCGCCCGCCGTGGTCGTCCCGCACGCGGTGACCTCGGCCGGATCCCCGGACACCGGAACCATCGCGGTGTACGCGTCGCCGTCCTGCCCGGCGGCGACCTTCTCGGTCCGGCCCGCCGAGCTGATCGACGCCTCGTCGCCCGGCGCGGCCCCGGTGATACGGGCCCAGGCGGCGCCGCACACCTTGCTGTAGCGCACCTCTATCAGGGAGCTTCCGGCGAACCCGCGCGACGGGCTGGTGGCGTTCCGGCCGCCGCACCCCATCGCCTCGGGGTCCTTGCCCGCGCAGTCGGCCCCGGCGCACTTCACCCCCGCCGGCAGCACCGGCTTCTTGCTCGGGGACGCCGACGGCGCTGGCCCGGCCCGCTTGTCGTCCTTGCCGCCGCCGATGTCGAGCAGCAGCACCGCGGCGGCGATCATCAGCAGCGCGCCGACGACGCCCGCCAGGAACATCGTGACGCGACGCCGGCGGAGCTGCCGGTCGGTGTCGTCCGGGCCGGGGCGCGCGGGCGGCACCGGGCCGCCCGGGTGGCGTGCCGCGTCGGCGCCCGCCGGGCGGCCGCCCGCGCCCTGCTGCGGCACGTCGTACGGGACCTTGTCGTACGTGGGCGCCTCGTGCCGGGGCGGCGGCGCCACCGCAGCGGCGTCCGGGTAACCGGCCAGGCGGGGCCAGACCACCTTGTCCGGCCGGTCGGGAGCGTCGCCGTCCGGCGCACCGGCGGCGGGCTTCGGCGGCGTCACGGCGCCCGGGGCGGCGGGTGGTGGTGCGGCGGATGGCGGTGCGGTGGATGGCGGTGCGGCCGGTGGGGCACCGGCGGCGGACGACGCGGCGAAGTCGGGGAAGTCGGGGAAGTCCGCGGGGGACGGCAGTTCGGCACCGCGCCGCGGTGCCGCGGGCGCCTGAGCGGCGGCGCCCTGCTCCGCGCTCCGGCCTTCCCGCTCCCCGGCCTTCGCCGTGCCCTTCGCCGTGCCCTTCCCCCCGCCCTCTCCTCCGGCCTCCGCCTCAGCCTTCTCCGCGGCCTTCCCCTCAGCTCGCCCCTTGACCTTTTCCTTGATCTTCTCTTTGGTACGGGACTTGGCCGGCTTGCCCGGCGCCGGCCCGAACTCCCCCAGCGCGGCCCGCGCCTGGGCCACCCGGATCGCCTCCATGGTGACGTCGTGCCGCATCTCCGAGCGGCTCCAGGCGCGTTCGGCCAGTTCCCACAGGGTGGTGAGATGCCCGGTGTGCGTGCCGGTCGCCTCGGCCAGCGCGATCACGGCGCGCTGTGGCGGCAACAGCCGTCCGTTGAGGTAGCGCTCCCACGAGGTCTTGCTGTACCCGGTGCGGTCCGCGACGGCCGCGACGCTCAGGCCGCTGCGCTCCACGAGTCTGCGCAGCTGGCCGGCGAACTCCTTGACCTGCGGGTCGAGTTCTTCCGGTAGCGCCCTCCAGCGAGGCATTGCCTCCCCCTAACCCCCCGTGTGCGCCTGGTTGCGCCTGTCGAGTGCTCTGGTGTTCCGCTCCTTCGCCGAGGCACGACCCCCGCGGCCCGCCCCGGTCGTCACTCAAAGGGATGCTCAGAGCCAGGATGCCAGTTCCCGTCTCCCGGGCGCACGGGAGCGTTCGGGCACCGGACACGCGGACGTGCACGCCCGTACACTTCGGCCGCCCCACGCCGGAGGGCCGGGCACCGCAACGCCTCACCGCAGGGCCGGGCACCGCAACGCCTCAGGCGTCGGCCAGCGCCTTCTGCAGCCCGATGTCGAGCGCGTCGAGGAACTCCCGTGTGGTCAGGTACGGCTGGTTCGCGGAGACGAGCAGCGCCAGGTCCTTGGTCATCCGGCCGCCCTCGACCGTCTCCACGCAGACCCGCTCCAGCGTCCGGGCGAACCGGGTGACTTCGGGGGAGCCGTCCAGCTCACCGCGGTGGGCCAGGCCGCGGGTCCACGCGAAGACCGAGGCGATCGGGTTGGTCGAGGTGGACTTGCCCTGCTGGTGACGGCGGTAGTGCCGGGTCACCGTGCCGTGGGCGGCCTCGGTCTGGACGGTCCGGCCGTCGGCGGACATCAGGACCGAGGTCATCAGGCCGGGCGAGCCGAAGCCCTGGGCCACCACGTCGGACTGGACGTCGCCGTCGTGGTTCTTGCAGGCCCAGACGTAGCCGCCGGGCCGCTTGAGCGCCGCGGCGGCCATGTCGTCGGTCAGCCGGTGCTCGTAGGTCAGACCGCGGGCGTCGAAGCCGGCCCTGAACTCGGCGTCGAACACTTCCTGGAAGAGTTCCTTGAACCGGCCGTCGTACTTCTTGAGGACGGTGTTCTCGGTGGACAGATACACCGGGTACGAGCGGGCCAGGCCGTAGCGGAAGGCGGCGCGCGCGAAGTCGCGGATCGACGCGTCGTGGTTGTACATGGCGAGCGCGACGCCGGGGCCGGTGAAGTCGTGGACCTCCAGCTCGACCGGGTCGCCGCCGTCCCGGGGCGTGTAGGCCAGGGTGAGGGTGCCGGGGCCCGGGATCCTGAGCTCGGTGGCGCCGTACTGGTCGCCGACGGCGTGCCGGCCGACGACGACGGGCTCGGTCCAGCCCGGTACGGGCCGCGGCAGGTTCGCCATGACGACCGGCTCACGGAAGACGACACCGCCGAGGATGTTCCGGAGGGTGGCGCCGGGCGAGCGGTACATCGCCTTCAGGCCGAACTCCTCGACCCGCGCCTCGTCCGGGGTGACGGTGGCGCACTTGACGCCGACGCCGTACCGCCGGATCGCGTGCGCTGCGTCGACGGTGACCTGGTCGCCGGTGGCGTCGCGGTGCTCGATGCCGAGATCGAAGTACTTCAGGTCGACATCGAGGTGCGGCAGGACCAGCGTGTCCCGGACGGCCGACCAGATGATGCGGGTCATCTCGTCGCCGTCCAGCTCGACGACCGGCTGGGCAACCTTGATCTTGGCCATGGAGCGCCAAGGTAGTCGGCGGCGGGGCGCCCGGGCCGCCCCCGGAGGCGGCGCGCGGGCGGACGTCACGCGAATGGCGTGCGGGCGCCGGACACCGGCCCGGTCACCACACCGTGAAGTGCACCAGATCGTCCAGGAACGGGATCTTCAGCCACGGCTTGGGCTGCGCCATCAGCGCCAGCAGCACGATGGCCACGCCCAGCCCGCCGTACGTCGCCATGTCCGTGAAGCGGGACCGTACGGCCAGCATGCCCACCTTCGGCAGCACCCGCCGCAGCACCGCTCCGCCCAGCAGGGACAGACCGATCAGGAGCGTACCGACACGGAAGCCGTCGAGGGCGACGATGAACAGCCCGAGGGCCACTCCGCCCATGACGGCCAGCAGCGGCCACTGCCGGGCGGGCGGGGCGGCGCTGCCGGGGGCGGTACGGCCGCCGCCCTCCGGCCGTGCGGTGTCGGTGGTGATCCGCGGGAAGCGGCGCGAGGGCCGCTGCGGTTCGGAGGCGCCTTCCGCGTGCGCTTCGGCACTCATGGGTGGCTGTCCCTTTCCCTGTCCGTTGTCCCTGTCCGGTCCGGTGCTGCGGGCGGCCGCGGGCTCAGCCCGCGGCGCGCTCGGCCGCCTCGACGACGTTGACCAGCAGCTGGGCGCGGGTCATCGGGCCGACGCCGCCCGGGTTCGGGGAGATCCAGGCCGCGACCTCGGCGACGCCGGGGTGCACATCGCCGACGATCTTGCCGTGCTCGTCGCGGCTGACACCGACGTCCAGCACGGCCGCGCCCGGCTTGACGTCCTCGGGCTTGATGATGTGCGGCACACCGGCGGCCGCCACCACGATGTCGGCCTGCTTGAGCTGCGCGGCCAGGTCACGGGTGCCGGTGTGGCACTGGGTGACGGTGGCGTTCTCGGACTTGCGGGTCAGCAGCAGCGGGATCGAACGCCCGACGGTGATGCCGCGGCCGACCACGACCACGTGCGCGCCGTTGATCTGCACGCCGTGGTGGCGGAGCAGCTGGATGATGCCGTACGGGGTGCAGGGCAGCGGCCCCTCGATGCCGAGCACCAGGCGGCCCAGGCTCACCGGGTGCAGGCCGTCGGCGTCCTTGGCCGGGTCCATCAGCTCCAGGACGCGGTTGGTGTCGATGCCCTTGGGGAGCGGCAGTTGGACGATGTAGCCGGTGCAGGCCGGGTCCTCGTTCAGCTCCCGTACGACGGCCTCGATCTCCTCCTGCGTGGCGGTGTCCGGCAGTTCCTTCTGGATGGAGGCGATGCCGACCTGGGCGCAGTCGCGGTGCTTGCCGTTGACGTACCAGCGGCTGCCCGGGTCGTCACCGACCAGCAGGGTGCCGAGTCCGGGAGTCACGCCCCGGGCCTTCAGTGCCTCCACGCGGACGGCGAGTTCGGACTTGATCGCGGCGGCGGTGGCCTTGCCATCGAGAATCTGGGCGCTCATACCCCCATCTTCCCGGATGGAGCCTGCCGCGTTCCAATCAGGGCGGGCTGTCGGGGCGCACTATGGCCGCTGACAAGAGTGATGACCGGAGATGACCGAAATGAATTGTGCAATCGATCATTGCACTTGCACAACACCTGTCCCCCTTGACTGGACAAGAATATTGCGCAACTAGAAAGATTGCCGTTCAGTGCCGCAGGCATCATCGGGGGGCGGGCCACTGATCCCAAGGTTTCCTCCGAGCACGCCCTGCCGTCCCCCACTGAACACCAACGGAGGAAACCAGCCAATGAGCTTTGGCGACCCGAACAATCCCTACGGCCAGCCGCAGGGGCAGCCCAACCCGTACGGCCAGCCGCCGCAGGCCCCGTACGGCCAGCCGCCCCAGGCGCCGCAGGCCCAGCCGGGGTACGGCTACCCGCAGCAGGCACAGCCCCAGCCGGGCTACGGCTACCCCCAGCAGGCCCCGCCGCAGCCGCAGGCCCCGTACGGCCAGCCGCCGCAGGTGCCCCAGCAGCAGGCGTACGGCTACCCCCAGCAGGGCTCCCCGTACGGCCAGCAGTCCGGAATGCCGGGCATGGGCGGGCCGCAGCCCTACGCGAGCTGGGGTGCGCGGGTCGGCGCGGCACTGCTGGACGGTCTGATCATCGGCGTCGTTCCGACGATCCTGTACGTCGTCGCGGGCTTCGTGGCCGCGTCCAGCACCGTCTCGGTGCCGGACACGTCCTACTGCGGCACCAATTACCAGTGCATCTCGGACGCCTACCACAACGCCAACAACACCAGCACGCCCGTCTTCGCCGTCATCCTCATGGTGGTCGCCGCCCTGATCACGCTCGCCGGCGGTCTCTTCATGATCGCCAAGGAAGGCTCCACCGGCCAGACCCCGGGCAAGAAGGCCCTGAACATCCGGGTCGTGCGGGAGGCGAACGGGCAGCCGCTCGGCTTCGGTCTGGCTCTCGGGCGCAAGATCTGCCACGCGGTGGACGGTCCGCTGTGCGGTCTCGGCTACTGGTGGCCGCTGTGGGACGAGAAGTCCCAGACCTTCGCGGACAAGATCGTCAGCACCGTGGTCGTCCGTACTCAGTAGGAGTCCGTACGGCAGCTCATCCAGCACTGGGCCCCCTGGCGCGAAAATGGCGCGAGGGGGCCTTCGCCGCCCCTTAGGCTCTTACCGATCTCTTACTTCACCCGGGACCGCCGGAACCGTGCAGCACCGGCTGACACCAGGTCACACCGCTCGAAGGACACGCTCGTGAGCTATCCGAACCAGAACCCCTACGGTCCGCCGCAGGGCCAGCCCCAGGGTCCGCCGCAGCCCCAGTACGGCTACCCGCAGCAGCAGCCGATGCAGCCTCAGCAGCCGTACGCGCCGTTCCCCGCCGGCCCCACCGGTCCCATGGGCCCCGGCGGCATGCCCGGTATATCCGCGCCGCAGCAGATGCCCGGCAGCACCAAGGCGGCCCGGGTCATGCTGTTCGTCCTCGCCGGGATCACCGTGCTCGGCATCATCGGGTTGACCGTCGCGCTGAACCAGATCAGCAGCGCTTCCGCCCAGTACGACGGTTTCAGCGGGGACGCCGACAGCATGTTCGCCATCGGCAAGGGCGCGATGGTCTTCGTCATGATTCTCCAGGCGGCCTACGCGGCGGTCGCGCTGGTGCTCGCGCTCCAGTTCTCCAAGGGCGCCAACGGCATCCGTATCGGCACCATCATCTTCGGGTCCGTGTCGGTCCTGTGCAGCATTCCGTTCGCCATCGCGATCTACGGCATCCCGAGCTTCGTGCTCTCCATCCTCGTCATCGTCTTCGCGGCGAAGCAGGAAAGCCAGGCGTGGTTCACGCGCCCCCGGTACTGACCTTCCCGGTCCGGCCGGGCAGCCGCCCGGCGCACGCCGAAAGGCCCGCCCCCCGCGTGCTGCGGGAGACGGGCCTTTCGGCTGCCCGGGGCCCGGTGATCAGTGGAAGAAGTGCCGGGTGCCGGTCAGGTACATCGTCACGCCCGCGGCCTTCGCCGCCTCGACGACCTGCTCGTCACGGACCGAACCGCCGGGCTGCGCGACGGCCTTGACGCCCGCCTCCAGCAGCACCTCCAAGCCGTCCGGGAACGGGAAGAACGCGTCGGAGGCGGCGTAGGAACCGCGCGCCCGCTCCTCGCCCGCCCGCTGCACGGCCAGCTTCGCCGAGTCCACGCGGTTGACCTGGCCCATGCCGACACCGACCGTGGCACCGTCCTTGGCGAGCAGGATCGCGTTGGACTTCACGGCGCGCGACGCCCGCCAGGCGAAGGCCAGTTCGGCCAGCTCGGCGTCGGACAGCGCCTCACCGGCCGCCAGCGTCCAGTTGGCCGGGTCGTCGCCCTCGGCCTGGAGGACGTCCTTGACCTGGGCCAGGCCGCCGCCGTCGATCGGCTTGAACTCGGCCGGCGGCTGCGGGCCCTCGGGGCAGCGCAGCACCCGGATGTTCTTCTTGCGGGACAGCACCTCGACCGCGCCGTCCTCGTAGTCCGGGGCGACGATGACCTCGGTGAAGATCTCCGCGACCTGCTCGGCCATCGCCACGGACACCGGGCGGTTGACGGCGATGACGCCGCCGAAGGCGGACAGCGAGTCGCAGGCGTGCGCCTTGCGGTGCGCCTCGGCGACGTCGTCACCGATCGCGATGCCGCACGGGTTGGCGTGCTTGATGATGGCCACGCAGGGCTCGGCGTGGTCGTACGCGGCCCGGCGCGCGGCGTCGGTGTCCGTGTAGTTGTTGTACGACATCTCCTTGCCGTGCAGCTGCTCGGCCTCGGCCAGGCCACCGCAGCCGCCGGTGTAGAGGGCCGCCGCCTGGTGGGGGTTCTCGCCGTACCGCAGCACGTTCTTGCGCTCGTACGTCACGCCGAGGAAGCCGGGGAACTCGCCGCCGTCGCCCGCGTAGTCACCCGCGAACCAGGAGGCCACGGCCACGTCGTACTCGGCGGTGTGCCGGAACGCCTCCGCCGCCAGCCGCCTGCGCTCCTGAAGGTCGAAGCCGCCGTCCGCGACGCCCTTGAGCACGTCCGCGTAGCGGTCCGGGTTGACGACGACGGCGACCGACGGGTGGTTCTTGGCGGCGGCGCGCACCATCGAGGGGCCGCCGATGTCGATCTGCTCCACACAGGCGTCCGGCTCGGCACCGGAGGCCACGGTGTCACTGAAGGGGTAGAGGTTGACGACCACCAGGTCGAACGGCTCCACGCCCAGCTCGTCCAGCTGCCGCCGGTGGTCCTCCAGCCGCAGGTCGGCGAGGATGCCCGCGTGCACCTTCGGGTGCAGCGTCTTGACCCGGCCGTCCAGGCACTCGGGGAAGCCGGTCAGCTCCTCGACCTTGGTCACCGGGACGCCGGCCGCCGCGATCCGCGCGGCCGTCGAGCCCGTCGAGACGAGCTGGACGCCCGCCGCGTGCAGCCCTTGGGCCAGTTCTTCCAGGCCCGTCTTGTCGTAGACGCTGACCAGCGCCCGGCGTACGGGCCGCTTCGTTGCTTCGGCGGTCACGGGATCAGTACCTTTCGTCCCTCAATGCGGTAGCCGTGCCGGGCCAGCAGCCCCACGACCTCGACGAGCAGCTTGCGCTCGACTTCCTTGATGCGCTCGTGCAGCGCGGATTCGTCGTCCTCGTCCCGGATCTCGACCACACCCTGGGCGATGACCGGGCCGGTGTCGACGCCGTCGTCGACGAAGTGGACGGTGCACCCGGTGACCTTGGCGCCGTACGCGAGGGCCTCGCGCACCCCGTGGGCACCGGGAAAACTCGGCAGCAGGGCCGGATGCGTGTTGATGATCCGGCCGCCGTACCGGGCGAGGAACTCCGCGCCCAGGATCTTCATGAAACCGGCCGAGACCACCAGGTCCGGCTCGTACGCGGCGACGGCCTCGGCCAGCGCGCGGTCCCAGGCGGCCCGGTCGGCGTGGTCCTTGACCCGGCACACGAAGACCGGCAGCCCGGCCCGCTCGGCGCGCTCCAGGCCGGCGATGCCGTCGCGGTCGGCGCCGACCGCGACCACCTCCGCCCCGTACGCGGGAGCCCCCTCGGCGGCGACGGCGTCGAGCAGCGCCTGAAGATTCGTTCCGAAACCGGAGACGAGCACGACGACGCGGGCCGGGGGGCCGGAAACGTCGGCGGCAGCGGATGAAGAAGAAGCGGAGGCCACGGCGGGACTCTTTCTCGCGCGGTCTGCTGTACGGCGGTACTGCTGTACGGCGGTGTGCATGTTGTGCGGTCGTACAAAACCAGGGGTGGCCGAGAACCGGGGAACCCTACGAAGGCGCCGACCGTCAGCAACGATACCGGCACACCGCGCGGCCCCCACGGGACGGGGGCGCACGCGAGAGGTAGCGTCGGGCGTGAGAACGCACGCTGTTCGTGGTATCCGCCCGCCCGGCCACCCGTCGGACGTACGGACGAGACAAGGGGAAGACACACTCCAGATGCCGGACCGACGCCGCCGCGCGGCCCTCCTCCTCCCTCTCCCGGCCACTGCCGGGGGGTGCCCCCAGCCCTCCGTCGCGCCCGGGTCGGTGCTGCTGCGCGAGCGCAAGCCGTCCTCCGATTCCGCGGGGGCGGGCGCTCCGGGTTCGTCGGGCTCTTCGGACTCGTCGGGCTCTTCGGACTCGTCGGGCTCGTCGGGCTCGTCCGGGGGGCCGGCCAGGGAGCGGGCTCACTCCCACCCCTCCGGTCCCTCCGGTCAGGACACGGGAGGGCAGGACGGGAACGGACAGGGCGGAAACGGCCGGGACGGAAACCATCGGGGCGGAAGCGGCCAGGACGGCCGGGACCGCGACAATCCGTTCGCGCCGCCGCCCGCCGACGCTCCCGAGCAGCCGTGGCAGCCCCGCGGCCACGGGCAGGACCAGGACGGCGACCAGGACGGGCCGGGCGACCGGCAGCAGGCCTCCTGGGGCAGTCAGTGGAGCAGCCGGCAGCCGGGCCGCCAGGGCGGCGGCTTCGGTACGCGCCAGAGCGGCCGCAACAGCCAGCAGCAGCCCGGCGGCCAGAGTGGCCCCGGAAACTCCGGCGGGCTGCGCTGGGACCCGACCGACCCCGCGCAGCGCCGCGCGCGCTACGCACTGCTCGCCGGCATGTGGGGCTTCTTCTTCGTGCTGTTCAACCTGCCGGAGATCGCGCTGCTGCTGGCGACGCTCGCCCTGTACTGGGGCATCAGCTCCCTGCGCGCCAAAGCGGCGCGCACCGGCAATGGCGCGCGGTCCGGCAGCGCGCGCGCCACGGCCGCCGACGTCTCGGGCCAGACCGCGTCCCGTACGGACTCCGGCGCGTCCGCCCCGGGCCGCGCCGCGCCCGTCTCCACCCGCCCGCAGACGACGGCCGCGGTCGCCGGCCTGGTCACCGCCTCGCTGGCGCTGGCCATGGTGGCGGCCACCTACACGGTCCAGCTCGTCTACCGCGACTACTTCACCTGCGTGAACGACGCCCTGACCCGGTCCGCCCAGCACTCCTGCGAGAAGCTGCTCCCCGAGCAGCTTCGCCCGCTGCTCGGAGCGGAGCAGGAGTAGCCGGGCCGGGAGCCGGATCCCGCGTATCCCACGTATCCCGTGTATCCCACATATTCCGCATATGCCGCATATGCCGCATCTTCTGCGTTTTCTCTCAGCCGCCGCCCTTGGGGTCGGCGGCTGAGGTGTTTCCGGGGACTTCCTCGTGGGGCGGAGCGGCGGGGCGGGGCGGCGCGTCGGGTTCGAAGGCGGTCATCAGGCCGCCGGAGGAGGCCCGGAGTGCCGACCAGCGGGCCCGCCGGGTGCTGGCGTCGTGCCAGGGGGCGGGCGGGGTCGACACGGGCGGGGGCGTGGGAGGCACGGGGTCCGCGGGCGGCGGCGTGCGGGGGCTCGGGTGCCCGCGGCCGTACGGAGCGCCGCTGTCCGCCGTACGCGTACGGCGGTGCCGGGCCCGGTGACGCGGCGGCCGGGCAACCCGCCGTACCGCCTGCCTCCTGGCCCGGCGGACCGTACGCCGCAGCGCGGCCCAGCAGAAGCGGCAGGCGGCCCACGTCCACCGTCCGGCGGCACGCAGAACCACCAGGCCGAGCCGCTTGCCCCCGCGCCACAGCCGCTTGCGGAGCTTCTCGCGCGGCTTCCGTACGGGCTTCGGCGGGCGCGGCACGCCGCGCAGCCACCAGGCCCGCGCGACGAGAGCGCCCGGAACGCCGATGAGCACCGTCCAGCTCAGCGCCGCCAGCCCCGTCTGCCACCAGCTCGGCCCGAAGCGGGCCAGCGCCGCATTGCCCAGCGCGCCGCCCGCCAGTCCGGCGAGCAGCGCCGACGCCACCGCACAGCCGAGTGCGGCGAGCCCGGCGGCCGCGGCCGTCCCGCGCCAGCCGGTCCACTCCGCGTCCGTCGCCGTCGGCGCGGCAGGCGTGCCGCCGGTCCCCTCCTCCGTACCGGGCCGGGCGCTCGCGCGTGAGGCGGCCGCGTACGCCTTCGCGGGCAGCGCGGCGTACCGGGCCAGCGCCACGCCGACGGCGAGCGGCACCGCGGCGGTCAGCCAGTGCAGCGGACCGGTGCCGCCCGCGTCCGGGACCATGCCGAGCAGCGGGAAGTGCGGCAGGGCCGGATACCCGGCGGCCGCGAGCGGGCCGACCGTACTGCCGGCGCCGAGCGTGAAGCCGGGGCCGAGCCCGTACGCCAGCCCCCACACGACGGCGTTCGGCAGCAGGACGAGGCTGAGCAGCAGCACGGTGCACCGGCCCGCCCAGTCGTGGGTGAGCGCGAGGAACTCGGACCGGACCGCAGGCGCGTGCCAGCCGAGCGCGAGGAGCACCAGCAGCGCGCCGCACAGCAGCAGCGCCAGGAGGGCCGCGGCACCCGCGCGCGCCGCGGCGGACAGCCGGCGGCCTCGCAGTGCGGCCCGCAGTCCGGCCGGCAGCCGGTCGTGGGCCCGCTGGACCGGGCCGGGCAGCGGCTCGAAGGCGGCGGGCCCGAGCGAGTGCCAGGCCGCCACGGCCAGGGTCGCCACGGCGACCAGCGGTACGTACAGCAGGGCGCCGAGCGGTTCGACGCGCAGCGGGCCCGTCGAGGCGTACAGCAGGGCGGCGGCCGCGACCACCAGATATCCCGTCAGCAGCCAGCCGAGCAGCTGGCGGGGCGTGGGTTCCGGGTCGATGTCCTCGGGATGGAGGAGGACGGGGCCGGCGGGCTTCGGGGGGTGGGAGAGCTGCGGCGGCACTTCGAGGACGTGCCGGGCGGACCGGTACAGCAGCCACAGGGGCAGGGCCATCAGGAGCAACGGCGTCACGGCGACGGGCGACGCGTCGCCGGTGACGGCCACGGTCCGTACGAGGTCACCGCCGTGGGCGAGGAACCACAGGTCGGCGGCGAGGTGCAGGGCGCGCGACGGGTCGGTGTCCGGGTAGGGGGAGGCCACCCAGAGCAGCAGTACCGCGACGGCGAAGGCCCCGAGCCCGAGCCCCGCCGCCAGCACTCCGCCGAGGAAGGCGGTGCCGAGCGCGGAGGACCGCTGGGTGGAGGCCCGGCCGCGCGACGACAACGTCGGGCCGCGGTCGGTCAATTGGCTCACCCGGCCATGCTGCCAACAACACACGTTTCCGCCATGGAGCAGGCAATTACCGGACGTGTCGCTCAATATATGCTTATGTACCTTTTCATGTCGCCGCGACGCGTCGGACGCACGGGCCGTCCCGGGCGTAGGGGTCGCCTTGGCCGTCTTGGACGTACGGGGGAGGCCGTCGGACCCAGACCGGAATCACTCGACGCCCCGTCAGCAGAGGTTATTGCAGCGGCTGCTGACGGAACATCAGCTCCCGCAACGCATGCACACCTCACCCCCGCAGCCGCCTTCGACGCCCTGTACACCCGGCACGCGCACGACCTGACCCGCCAGGCGATCGTGCTCACCGGCCTGCCCCATCTCTCCCAGGAAGCCGTCGAACGGTCGTTCCAGGCGGCCTGGCAGCGCTGGCCCGAGATCGCGGTCGACCCCGACCCGGCGGGCCGGGTGCGCGCCATGGTGCACGAATACGCGCTGTCGCCCTGGCACCGTATGCGCCCGAACCTGCGCCCCGGGCAGCGGCCGTCGCCCAGGGTGCCCGCCGCGCCGCCCGCCAGTCCCCCGCAGCGCGCGCTGCGAGACGCCGTACTCAGCCTGCCTGCGGCCTACCGGCGGGCGCTGCTCCTGCACGACGGGCTCGGTCTGGGCCTGAGTGAGACGGCGGCCGAGGTGGAGGCCAGTACGGCCGCGACGGCCGGGCGGCTGCTGCACGCGCGCCGCGCTCTGGCCGAACGGGTGCCGGCGTTCGGCCTGGCAGCCGAGACGCCGGTACGTCAGAGAGAGATCCTGCGCGAACGGCTGGCCGGGCTGGCCGCCCTGTATCCGGTGGCGCCGCCCACCGCCGGAGCCGTACGCACGGGCGGCGAGCGGACGGTCAGCCGGATGACGCAGGGCGCGTTCGGGCTCACGGCCGTCATCGCGGCGGCCACGGCCTTCACCCTGGTCAACGAGGCGACGGGCCCGCTGCCCGGCCGCCCCGAGGCCGGTCCCCCGGCCGTGTCCGCGTCCGCCACGCCCGGTGCGAAGGCCCAGGGCCCTCGTGCGGAGCAGGCGAAGCCCGCCCGTACGGGGCGGCAGGCGTCGGCCGGTGGCCCGGTACGGCAGAACGTGGTCCGGTCCGGGCTTCTCGCTCCGGAGGCGCGGTAGCCGGGGAGGGGGAGGAGGAAAAGGGCAGGAACGGAGGGCAGAGGCAGAGGGCAGAGGCAGAGGTACCGGCAGGCGCAGAGGACAGAGGCAGAGGTACCGGCAGGGCAGGGGCGGAGGGCAGGCGCAAAAGGCGCGGGCCCGCACCCCGTGAGGGGTACGGGCCCGCGTCCGACGCGTGGCGCGATCAGCCGACGAGGATCTCGCGCGCCAGGCGCGCGGTCTCCGACGGGGTCTTGCCGACCTTGACGCCGGCGGCCTCCAGGGCCTCCTTCTTCGCCTGGGCGGTGCCGGAGGAGCCGGAGACGATGGCGCCGGCGTGGCCCATGGTCTTGCCCTCGGGCGCGGTGAAGCCCGCGACGTAGCCGACGACCGGCTTGGTGACGTTGGCCTTGATGAAGTCGGCCGCACGCTCCTCGGCGTCGCCGCCGATCTCACCGATCATGACGATCAGCTCGGTCTCCGGGTCGGCCTCGAAGGCCTCCAGGGCGTCGATGTGCGTGGTGCCGATGACCGGGTCGCCACCGATGCCGACGGCCGAGGTGAAGCCGATGTCGCGCAGCTCGTACATCATCTGGTAGGTCAGCGTGCCGGACTTCGACACCAGACCGATCTTGCCGGGCTTGGTGATGTCGCCCGGGATGATGCCGGCGTTGGACTGACCGGGGGTGATCAGGCCGGGGCAGTTCGGGCCGATGATCCGGGTCTTGTTGCCCTTGCTCGTCGCGTACGCCCAGAAGGCGGCCGAGTCGTGCACCGCGATGCCCTCGGTGATCACGACGGCCAGGCCGATCTCGGCGTCGATCGCCTCGACGACGGCGGCCTTGGCGAACTTCGGCGGCACGAAGATGACGGAGACGTCGGCGCCGGTCTTCTCCATCGCCTCGGCGACCGAGCCGAAGACGGGTACGGAGGTCCCGTCGAAGTCGACCTCGGTGCCGGCCTTGCGCGGGTTGACACCGCCGACGATGTTGGTGCCGTCGCCCAGCATGAGCTTGGTGTGCTTCATGCCCGTGGCACCGGTCATGCCCTGGACGATGACCTTGCTGTCCTTGGTGAGGAAGATAGCCATGGTGGTCTGGTTCCCTCTGTCCCTTACTTCGCGGCCGCGGCGAGCTCGGCGGCCTTGTCGGCCGCGCCGTCCATGGTGTCCACCCGCTGGACCAGCGGGTGGTTGGCGTCGCTCAGGATCTTGCGACCGAGCTCCGCGTTGTTGCCGTCCAGACGGACGACCAGCGGCTTGTTGACGTCCTCACCCTTGGACTTGAGCAGCTCCAGGGCCTGGACGATGCCGTTGGCGACCTCGTCGCAGGCGGTGATGCCGCCGAAGACGTTGACGAACACGGACTTGACGTCCGGGTCGCCGAGGATGATCTCCAGGCCGTTCGCCATGACCTCGGCGGAGGCGCCGCCGCCGATGTCGAGGAAGTTGGCGGGCTTGACGTTGTCGTGCTTCTCACCGGCGTACGCGACGACGTCCAGGGTGCTCATGACGAGACCCGCGCCGTTGCCGATGATGCCGACCTGGCCGTCGAGCTTGACGTAGTTCAGGCCCTTGGCCTTGGCGGCGGCCTCCAGCGGGTTCGCCGCGGCCTTGTCCTCCAGGGCCTCGTGCTCCGGCTGGCGGAAGTCGGCGTTCTCGTCGAGCGAGACCTTGCCGTCCAGCGCCAGGATGCGGCCGTCCTTGGTCTTCACCAGCGGGTTGACCTCGACGAGGAGCGCGTCCTCGGCGACGAAGGTCTCCCACAGGGTCACCATGGCCTCGGCGACGCCCTCGGCCACCTCGGCCGGGAACTTCGCCTGCGCGACAATCTCGCGGGCCTTCTCGATCGAGACGCCCTCGTTGGAGTCGACCGCGACCTTGGCGAGCGCCTCGGGGGTCTTCGCCGCGACCTCCTCGATGTCCATGCCGCCCTGCACCGAGGCCATGGCCAGGAAGGTGCGGTTGGTGCGGTCGAGGAGGTACGAGACGTAGTACTCCGCCTCGATCTCCGGCGACAGCTCGGCGATCATCACCTTGTGGACCGTGTGGCCCTTGATGTCCATGCCGAGGATGTCCGTCGCGCGGGCGACGGCCTCGTCCGGCGTCGCCGCCACCTTCACACCGCCGGCCTTGCCCCGGCCGCCGACCTTCACCTGCGCCTTGACGACGGACTTGCCGCCGAGGCGCTCGGTCGCCGCGCGTGCCGCCTCAGGCGTGTCGATGACTTCACCGGCCAGCACCGGTACACCGTGCTTGGCGAAGAGGTCCCTCGCCTGGTACTCGAACAGGTCCACGCGCGTCCGTCCCTTGTCTACTCAGAATCGCCGTAGTGATCGCGGTTCGTTGTCTGCATGGGCGTGCCGCGAAGGGCAACGTGACTGCGCTGTCACTGAGGGAGGCGTACACGGTGGCCGGTACGCGGCATGTCCGTCTCGCAGGTTATCCCCGCAGGACCGGCCGCCCTAAATCACAGATCACACTGCGGCGGTGATAACAGTCACAGAGACGGTGGTCACAGATCACACAGGGGTACGGGCGGGTGGCCGCCAGGTGGACGAGTTGCGCCGCCCGCCCGGTTCCGCACACAGCGCGAAGCCGGGCGGCTCCCTTCCCACGGGGAACCGCCCGGCTGCTCACTCACTGCCCTCACGGACGGCGGTACGGGCACACGGCACACCACCCTGTGCGTACACCCGGCCGCCTGGTGGGGACGGTCAGGCGCCCTGGGTGGGGAGGGTGGTCGGGAGGGTCGGAAGGGTGGTGACGCCCGGGAGGGCCGGGAGTGCCGGGACGTTGGCGGGGTTGGTCAGGTCGGTGGGTACGGCGGGCACGGCAGACACCGCGGGCACCGCGGGCACCGCGGGCGCGGTCTGGCTCGGGAGCGCGCCCCGCAGCCCGGCGGTGGCGCCTCCGGCGATGCCCGAGGCGTCGTTCTTGACGGTGCCGACCAGGCCCTGCGCGAACGGGGTGGCGTCCGCGGCCACGCCCTGCACGAACGGCGTCGCCTGGCCCTGCACGTCACCGGCCAGCCGACCGACGCCGCCGACGGCCTCCTGGGCGACCGGCACGACCTTGCCGACGACGCGCTGGGCGACGGGCGGCAGGACGTCGGCGGTGGTGCTGTCGAGGTCGGCGGCCTTGCCGAGGTCGGTGAGCTTGCCCAGGTCGGCGGCCTTGCCGAGGTCCGCAGCCTTGCCAAGGTCGGTGAGCTTGCCCAGGTCGGCGGCCTTGCCCAGGTCGGCGGCCTTGCCCAGGTCACCGGTCGCGGGCAGGTTCGGGGTGCCGGGCAGCTTGGGGGCGCTGGGGACCTTCGGGGCGCTGGGCACCTTCGGGGTGGCGGGCAGGTCCTGGGTGTGGACGTCCCCGCCGGTGATTCGGGTGACCTGGCCGGTCACGCCGTCCACGGTCTTCTTGACGGTCTTCCCGGCGCTGCCGGCCACGTCACCGGCCGGCAGCTCGTCCCGCACCGCGCCACCGACCGTGTCGGTGACCGCGCCCGTGACCGCGCCCGTGACCGCACCAGTGGCGGGCAGGTCGGCGGTGCCGGGCAGGCCGGCCGCGTTGGCGGCGGCGGAACCGAGGACCCACAGGCCGGAAGCGGCGGCGGCTACGACGATGGAACGACGGATGTGCTTACGCATGATGGTGAAACGTCCTTCGAATTCGAGGGGTTCGACGGGCAGACCTGTCCCGCCCCCGCGCGGCAGGTCCTGTGCAGACGCGTCGTCTGCGGACGGGGATCCCGGACGCCGAAGGTCCGGAGGTCTGCCCTAGCCCGGGAATTCGAGGATGTCGGCGGCGCGCTGCCGCGTGGGCGGCTCGGCGGCCGCGAGGACGCCTCCGGGCACCAGCCCGAAGTGCGCGGGGTGCGCCGGTACGGCGGCGAACTGGTCCCCGCCACGCGGCCCGTGGCCGTCACCGGCGGTGAGCGAGGACGACGAGGAGGGTGCTTGCGGAAGCTGACCGGGAAGACCAGGGAAACCGGGAAGGCTTCCGTGCCCCTGCCCCAGCCATCGCTCCGACGCCGCGTCGACGTGCTGCACGGGCTGCGACGACACGCCGCGAAGCTCGCCAGTCAGCGCCCAACGTCCGGCAATACCAGCCGCGTTGTCACCCTCGGCGCCTCGCTGGACACCGGCTCCGGCATGCTGCGGCCCGGGCCCCTGGCCCGGCTGCTCGCCACGCCCGTGACCACGTCCGTCGTCGCCGTCGCCGTCACCGTCGACACCGACACCGACACCGGGAATCCGGCCCGGCAGCTCTACGGGGAACGGACCCGCGGCGGCCACCTGGCGCACCTCGTGCACCACGTCCCGTACCGGCGCGGCGACCCGCTCAGTGACCGGCCCGGTGACGGGCTCCGCGACCTGTCCGGCAGCCGGTGCGGTGCGCTCGGCAACGGGCCGCACGGCCTTGCCGACCGGCGTCTCCGCCGCAGCACCCACGGCCGCCTGGCCTCCGCGCCGCAGCTCCCGCCCGGCCGCGGCCGCCGAGGCCTTGACCGATGCCTGCGGATCGGCCGGAGTCAACGCCCCGACCTGCGGTTTCGTGCTCGCCGACCCGTCCGCAGCCTGCGCACCGCCACCGAACGCGAACCCCAGTGCCACAAACCCTGCCAGGAACAGCCCCGCCAGCAGCGCACGCCGCACCACCGCATGCCGCACCACCGCGCTGCGCGGCAGGCGCGCAGCGGCGGGAAGGGCGGACGCAGCAGACACGCGAAGATCCTTTTCGGCGGGCCGGAGAACGGAGGAAGCCAGGGCGTACGGAGACCGGGGCATGACCGGCTGCGGCTACGCGGCCGGTGCGGGCGATACGGCCAACACGCTGGCAGGGCCCGATCCTTGCACGACAGGCCAGGGGCCCCGCAAGCCCCCTGGGGCTCTCGTTACCGTTGCTCCGTCATGTCCGGTATCGGCAGCGGCCGCTTCTCGATCGCGGCCGCCATCACCTCCGGGAAGAGGTCGGGCGTGCAGGCGAACGCGGGGGCTCCCAGGGCCGCCAAGGCTGCCGCGTGGTCCCGGTCGTACGAGGGTGCCCCCTCGTCCGACAGCGCGAGCAGCGTCACGAACTGCACCCCGGACGCCTTCATCGCCGCGACCCGTTTGAGCATCTCGTCGCGTATGCCGCCTTCGTAGAGGTCGCTGATCAGTACGACGACGGTGTCGGCGGGCCGGGTGATCTGCGACTGGCAGTAGGCCAGGGCGCGGTTGATGTCCGTGCCGCCGCCGAGCTGGGTGCCGAAGAGCACGTCCACCGGGTCGTCCAGCTCGTCCGTCAGGTCGACCACCGCGGTGTCGAAGACGACCAGCCGGGTCGCGACGGCCCGCATGGACGCCAGCACCGCACCGAACACGGCGGCGTAGACGACGGAGGCCGCCATCGACCCGGACTGGTCGATGCACAACACCACGTCCTTCTTCACGGACTGCGCGGCCCGGCCGTGGCCGACCAGCCGTTCCGGGACGACCGTGCGGTGTTCGGGCAGGTAGTTCTTGAGGTTCGCCCGGATCGTGCGGTCCCAGTCGATGTCCCGGTGCCGGGGACGGCTGATGCGCGCCGACCGGTCCAGGGCACCGCCGAGCGTGGCGCGGGTACGGGTCGAGAGCTGTGCCTCCAACTGCTGGACGACCTTGCGCACCACGGCCCGCGCGGTCTCCTTCGTCGTCTCCGGCATGACCTTGTTGAGCGAGAGCAGCGTCCCCACCAGGTGCACATCGGCCTCGACGGCCTCCAGCATCTCCGGTTCCAGCAGCAGCGCGGACAGGCCGAGCCGTTCGATCGCGTCGCGCTGCATGACCTGGACGACGGTGGTGGGGAAGTACGTACGGATGTCCCCCAGCCAACGGGCCACGTTCGGTGCCGAGGCGCCCAGGCCCGCCGTGCGTGTGCCCCCGCCGTCCGAACCGTCCGGGCGACGGCTCCCGTAGAGGGCGCTGAGTGCCGCGTCCATGGCGGCGTCCTCGCCCCGCAGCTCGCAGCCGGTGCCGTCGGCGCCGCCCCCGCCCAGCACCAGCCGCCACCGCCGCAACCGCTCCTGCGCCTCGCTCGCCCCGCTCATTCCCGTACCCCCGTCGTCGTCCGCGTCGTCGTCTCCGTCGTCGTCCGCCCCTCCGCAAGGCTCTCTCCGAAGCGTTCCCTGGAGCCCTCGCTGGAGCCCTCCCTGGAGCCCTCGCTGGAGCCCTCCCTGGCGCCTTCCCCGGAGCTTTCCGTGAGGCCTAGCAGAACGCGCAGGGTCGGGAGCACCGCTGCCGCCCGGTCGCGGTCCAGGCCGGGGCCGAAGCCCGGTATCGGCGGTTCCTGGCCGGCGCGTCCCGCGCCCGGCCCGGTGCCGGGGCCGTCGGGCCCGGCCGGGCCGCGGCGTATCAACTCGCCCAGCGTGCGCCGCACTCCGGCTTCGTACTCGGCGAACGTACGGCGCAGCAGCGGCAGGACGTCCGCGAAGGAGTCGGCCGGTACGCCGGCCAGCCAACGGTCCACCAGGGCGAGCAGCCGTTCGTCGTGCACCAGCAGCAGCCCTCCGGCGTCACCGCCCGCGAACCCCTCGATCCAGCCCGCCGCCTCGGCCGGCGGGGTGCCGGGCGACAGGGCCAGCCCCATCAGCCGTCCCGCGTCTTCGGAGGTCAGCCGCCCGTCGTCGAGCAGCAGCCGGACCGTGCGCCCCCGCAGCAGTCCCGGCACCGCGTCCCGTTCGGCCAGCTTCCGCAGCACCACCGCCCAGCGCTCCCGCAGCCCGCCGCCCCGGACGCCCGACCCGCCCCGAGCCCCCGCCTCGCCCCGGACCGCTGCCTCACCCGAGGCCGCGGCGCCGTCCCCGGCCCCGTCCCCGGCCCCGGCCCCGTCTGCGGCTGCCGTACCGCTCACCGGCCCTTCGTCCATCAGACCCACCGCGTGATGCGTAGCGTCCAGGTGCTGGCGCATGTCGGCGGCGCCGTCCGCGTCCAGGCCCGTGCAGGCGGGCGGCAGGCCGACGAAGACCCGTTCGGCCAGCCCGGTGGCCACTTCGCCGAGTGCAGCCGCGTCCGTGCCGCGCACGTCGCCGTAGCGGACCGAACGGACCAGTGCGGGCAGCGCCTGGGCCAGGTGCCCCACGTCCGCGTCCAGCGCGGCCCGGTCCGTGAGCACCCGCATGACCACGGGCAGCGCGGCCGGGAGGGCGGCCAGCAGGCAGCGCTCGGCCAGCGCCGTGACGTCGGCGAGGGCGGTGGTGCCGAGGGCGTCGGACTCCGCCTTGGCGGTCGCGGCCGCTTCCACCGTCGTGCCCCAGATCCCGGCCTCGGCGGCCCGGACGGAGAGTTCGGGCTCCCACCGGAGCCGCCAGCTCTCCCGGAACGTGCCGGTGCCCGCACGCGTCCGTACGGGCTCGCCCCACGGCACGCCGAGCAGCCGCAGCCGGTGCAGCAGCCGGCTGCGCCCGGCGTCCGTCTCCTTGCGCAGGTCGAGGTCCAGTTCGCGGTCGGCCGCCGCCGGTTTGAGGCGCAGTGAGCGCTGGCTGCGGGCGATGTCCCGCTGAAGCGGCACGGCCGGGGCGCTGTCCGGCACCTGTCCCAGTACGTCCCCCACCACCAGGCGGTCGTGGATGAGGGCGGACGGCGCGTCGGAGCCCTCACCGAGCACCGCGCGCACCGCGTCACCGGCCTCGGCCAGGCCCGCCAGCGGGCGGCCGCGCATCGCGGCCAGCGCCTCGGCGAGCCGTACGGCCTCGATGACGTGGGCGGAGGAGACGGCGTAGTCCTCCTCGCGCAGCAGTCCGGCGACCTTGGTCATCCAGCGTTCGACGGGGCGGTCGGGCGCGCTGAAAAGGTGGCCGTACCAGCCGGGCGAGGAGATGCCCGCGCCGTATCCGCTGCGGCGGGCGAGCCTGCGGTGGGTCCACGGCACCCACGTCACCTCGGGCTTCACCTTCGCCAGGCCCTTGAGCAGCTGCCGGTCGGCGGTCACGGCCGTACGCCGGGCCAGCGCCGGGACGTGCCACGCCCCGCACACCACGGCGACGCCGTCCCCGAACTCCCGCCGCGCCTCCCGCAGCCGGAGCCGCATATGGGCTTCGCGCACCAGGTCGCGGTCGTGCCCGCCGGTGCCGTACGCCTCGCGCAGCGCCTCCATCGCCTCGGCCAGCGCCTGGAACGGCCCGAGCGGGTCGTCGTCCGCCGCGCCCTCGCTCCCGTGCCCCCTCCGGTGGGCCCGGTGCTCGATCACGTCCTCCCACCAGCGCTCCGGATCGTCGTACCCGGCGGTCGCGGCGAGCACCGCCACCGGATCGACGCGCGCCTCCGCCGCCCGGTCGGCACCCGTCCCCCCGTCGGGGCGGCTCTCCCCGGCGCCGCCCCCACCGTCCTCCCCGCCCGCGCCTTTCTCTCCGGCCGCGTCCTCCCCGTCCGGCCCGAACGCCAGGGAGAACGCCGCGGGCAGGTCGATGAAGCGCACCGGTACGTCGTGAGCCAGGGCCCACCGGATCGCCACCCACTCCGGGGAGAACTCCGCCAGCGGCCAGAACGCCGCGCGCCCCGGGTCGGCGGGCACATGGGCCAGCAGCGCGACCGGTGGGCGCATCGCCTCGTCGGCGGCCAAGGCCACCAGTGCGTCCGCCTCCGGCGGTCCTTCGATCAGCAGGGCGCGGGGCTCGTGGCGCTCCAGGACCGCCCGGACCGCCCGTGCCGAGCCCGGTCCGTGGTGCCGCACCCCCAGCAGCAGCGGCCGGTCCGCCCGGGCGTTCATGCGCCGGCCTCGCGGCAGGCGCGGTAGAAGTCCTTCCAGCCGTCGCGCTCGCGCACCACGGTTTCGAGGTATTCCTGCCATACGACGCGGTCGGCCGCCGGATCGCGGATCACCGCGCCGAGGATGCCCGCGGCCACGTCACCGGACCGCAGCACGCCGTCCCCGAAGTGTGCGGCCAGGGCCAGGCCGCTGGTCACCACGGAGATGGCCTCGGCCGTGGAGAGGGTGCCCGACGGGGACTTGAGCTTGGTGCGCCCGTCGGTGGTGACGCCGTCGCGCAGCTCCCGGAAGACCGTGACGACGCGGCGGATCTCGTCCGTCCCCTCGGGGGCGGGCGGCAGCTCCAGCGAGCGGCCGATCTGGTCGACGCGCCGGGAGACGATGGCGACCTCCTCCTCGGGCGTGGCGGGCAGCGGCAGCACGACCGTGTTGAAGCGGCGGCGCAGGGCGCTGGACAGCTCGTTCACCCCGCGGTCGCGGTCGTTGGCCGTGGCGATGAGGTTGAAGCCGCGCACCGCCTGGACCTCCTGGCCCAGCTCCGGGATCGGCAGCGTCTTCTCCGACAGGACGGTGATGAGCGTGTCCTGGACGTCGGCCGGGATGCGGGTCAGTTCCTCCACGCGGGCGGTCGTGCCCCGGGCCATCGCCCGCATGACCGGGCTGGGCACCAGCGCGTCCCGGCTCGGGCCGTGGGCGAGCAGCTGTGCGTAGTTCCAGCCGTAGCGGATGGCTTCTTCCGGTGTGCCGGCCGTGCCCTGCACGAGCAGGGTCGAGTCGCCGCTGACGGCTGCCGCCAGGTGCTCGGACACCCAGGTCTTGGCGGTGCCGGGGACGCCGAGCAGCAGCAGCGCGCGGTCGGTCGCGAGGGTCGTCACCGCGACCTCGACGATCCGGCGCGGGCCCACGTACTTCGGTGTGACGACCGTGCCGTCCGGCAGGGTGCCGCCGAGCAGATACGTCGCCACCGCCCACGGCGACAGCCGCCAGCGCTCGGGGCGCGGCCGGTCGTCGGCCGCCGCCAGCGCCTTGAGTTCGTCCGCGAACGCGTCTTCCGCGTGCGGCCGCAGCACCTGTGCGGATCCGTCGGTGCCGGTGCCTCCGGCGGCTTCTTCGGTGGTGTTCTCGGGCATGGTCTCCCCCTCGTCGCACGGTCTGCGGCCGGTACCCCGCCTCCGTCGGCCGCTTGCGTGAACAACCCTGCACCACACCACTGACAATCACCGGAAACCCGGCCCTGACCTGCTACTTCTGCTACTTCTGCTACTTCTGCTACTTCAGCGGCGACATGGCCACGCACTGCGCGGTCTCGAAGGCGCCTTTCGCGGTCCGCTTCGTCAGCCGGCGGCCCTGGTACGTGACGGAGCAGGTCACCTCGCCGCCGCCCTCGGCCACGACGGCCACGACGGTCGGCGCGGCACTGCCCTTGAGCGTGACGGTCTTGCGCCACGGAAGCTTCGGTGCCGTGCCGCCTTCCGCGGGGACTTCGACGCTGCCCTTGTGCGACGCGTCGTCATAGGCGATCGAGTCCACCGCGCCGCCGGTGACTTCGTACGTGACCTGGTACGCGGTCTCCTCGTACTTCTTCATCGCCTTCTCGACGTCCTGGCCGACCTGCTCGTCGACGGCCTTGTCCACGGCCTTGTCGACGGCACCGCAGGCGGCGACGGAGGTCATGACGGCCGCGCAGGCCGTGGCCACGGCGACGGCGCGAAGACGGGAAGCGAGCACGACGGACTCCTGGTGAAGCGTGCGGAAAAACCCGGAAGTTCGCGTCAATCAACCGCAATGCCCAGGTAAAGTCAAGGTCATGACAAGGTGGTTCTTGGCTGGTCAGGGCGATTGTCAGTGGGTGCTCGTAGCGTTTGGGACATGAATCCGCAGGGGGAACGCTGGACGTCGGACCAGGTGCTCGCGCTAGCGCCCGACGCACCGTCACGCAAGGCAGGCGGCCGGCTCGCGACACCGGTTTCGTGGCCGGAGACCGGCACACGGGACGGGACGGTGTGGGGCCTGTGCAAGGGCAGCGGCAGCAAGCCGTACCGCACCGTCGTCGACACGGCCGGACCGGCCTTCAAGTGCAGCTGTCCGAGCCGCAAGTTCCCGTGCAAGCACGCCCTGGGCCTGCTGCTCATGTGGGCCGGCGAGGAAGGGGCCGTGACCGGCGGCGAGCCTCCCGCATGGGCGGAGGAGTGGATCACCGCCCGTCGGGAGCGCGAGCAGAAGAAGGTGTCGGGGGACACCAACGGTGAGACGGCAGCCGCTGGTTCGGCGCCTTCCGCGGCGCCCGAGGCCGCGCGGCGACGGGCCACGCTGCGCGCCCAGCGGATCGCCGCCGGCGCCACCGAGCTGGAGCAACGGCTGGAGGACCTGCTGCGCTCCGGACTGGCCACCGCGGACCGTGCGGGGTACGGCACCTGGGACGAGACCGCGGCCCGCATGGTCGACGCGCAGGCGCCCGGCCTGGCCTCGCGGGTACGGGAGTTGGGCTCGACCGCTGCGTCCGGGGCGGACTGGCCGTCCCGGCTCCTCGCGGAATGCGCCTTGATCCA
Organism: Streptomyces paromomycinus; assembly: GCF_003865155.1. Taxonomy (NCBI): domain Bacteria; kingdom Bacillati; phylum Actinomycetota; class Actinomycetes; order Kitasatosporales; family Streptomycetaceae; genus Streptomyces; species Streptomyces paromomycinus. The sequence continues at coordinate 3,937,758 of NZ_BHZD01000001.1, forward strand.
CCTCCTGGACCAGGCGTTCCTGGGCATCGACCGGCTGCCGCCCGCGCTGGCCGCGACGGTCCGCACCCGGGTCGGGCTGACCACCGACGCGGCGGACGTGCTCGCCGGCCCGGACACCGCCACCGTGCGCGACCGCTGGCTGGTGCTCGCCCAACAGGACGCCGAAGAAGGCGTACTGACCAGCCGGCGGATATGGCTGCGCGGCGAGCGGACCGGCCGTATGGCCCTGCATCTCTCCTTCGGCGGGCCCGACCGGGCCCTGGACCTCTCACTGCCCGGCGGACTCGTCCTGGACGCCGACCTCGCCTACTATCCCGGCGCGCGCCCACTGCGCGTCGTCCTGGGCACTCGGCACGCCGATCCGGTCCCGGTCACCGGACCGCCGCCGGGCGGCGGCACCGACGCCGCGCTGGCCGCGTACGGTGACGCGCTGCGCGACGACCCCTGGCTGGACACCTGGCCGGTGGTCCTGGCCGATGTCGTCCCCGTACCGGGCCAAGCGGGCGAGCCGTGGCAACTGGCCGACGCGGACGGGGAATCAGCGCTCCCGGTGGACCCGCGCTGCGCGGAGCGGGCCGGGCTGTGGCGCCTGGCCGCCATATCCGGCGGCGAGCCGGTCACGGTCTTCGGCGAGTGCGGGCACCGCGGCTTCGTGCCCCTCACCACCTGGGACCCGGCCCCGGTCGCGCTGTGAACCGGTAGCTCCGCACCCGGTCGCGATGTGCATCGGCAGCTCCGCACCCGGTCACGCTGTGAATCGACAGCTCCGCACCCGGTCACTGCGCGCCCCGGTCACTCCGCGGCCCGTCACCCGCCCACCCACTCGTCCGACCGGTCGGCCACCCGGCTGTCCTCCGAACCACCCGCCCGGCCCCGCTCCGAACCACCCGCTCAGCCATCCTCCGTACCGCCCGTCCAGTCGCCCTCCGTACCGCCCGTCCAGTCACCTGTCCAGCCACCCGATGTCCGTCGTCCGATCACCGTCCGGGGGAAGATCATGATCGAAACACCCAGCACCCACGGCACCCGCCTCGGGCCCGCCGCCCCGCCCGAGCACTCCTGGGAGGAGCTGGTGAGCGCCGCGCTGCTCGGTACGGAGCGCCGTACGCCGCCGGTCGCCGCCCGCCAGGGACGCAGCAGCGCGGCCGCGCTGCTGGACGCGGCCGCGGTGAGCACGGTCCGGCGCCGGGCGGCGCTGCGCCCCGCGCCCGCCCGCGAGCGCCCCGTACCGGCGCCGGCCGATTCGCGGCCGCCGCTGCCACCGGCCGCGCGGCGCCGGCTCGCGCTGCTCCTCGCCGACCGGAACGGCATCGGTGGCGGCCACCGCCGCGGCACGGCGCCCGACCTGACCGAACTGCTGCCCCAGTGGCTGGCGGCTGCCGCCCGGCACGGTTACCGCGCTCCCGAAGCGCTGCTGCCCGCGCTGCTCGACGCGGCCCGCGCGCGGACGGACCTGCGCGCGGCCGCACTCGCGTTCGCCGGGCCGCGGGCGCTGTGGCTGGCGCGGCTCAACGACGAGTGGAAGTTCGCACTGCGCGGCGTCGGGAGCACGGCCGCGCTGCCCGGCGCCGACGAGCCGGAGGCCGTACGCACCCTGTGGGAAGAGGGGCTGTTCGCGGAACGGGTCTCCCTGCTGGCGGCGCTGCGCCGCCGTGACCCGGCGGCCGGGCTGGCTCTCCTGGCCGCCACCTGGTCGAGCGAGCGCGCCGAGGACCGGCTGATGTTCCTCGACTCGCTGCGGGAGGGTCTGTCGATGGCCGACGAGCCGTTCCTGGAGCAGGCGCTGTCCGACCGCAGCCGCAATGTCCGCGGGACGGCCGCCGAGTTGCTGTCGGCCCTGCCCGGCACCGCGCTCGCCGCACGCATGGCGGACCGGGCCCGCGCCTGCGTCTCCCTCGTCCGTACGCAGGACGGCACGGACCTGTCCGGCGCGAACCCATCCGGCACGGCCGCACACCAGGCCGATCCGTTGACCGGCCCGTCCGGTACGGACGCCATGGGCACCGATGCCGCCTGGGCACTCGTCGTGCAGGCTCCGCGTGCGTGCGACGCCGCGATGCAGCGCGACGGCGTGGTGCCCAGGCCGCCGACCGGCCGGGGCGAACGGGCCTGGTGGCTGAGCCAGCTGCTGGAGGCCGCGCCGTTGGAGTGCTGGAGCGGCTGGCTGGGCGGCCGGGGACCGGCGGAGGTCGTCGCCCTGCCGGTGGCCGACGGCTGGCGTACCGAGTTGCACGACGCCTGGTGCCGGGCCGCCGTACGCCAGCGGGACGTGGCCTGGACGCGGGCTCTGCTCGGTACCCCGGCCACCGCCGCGCAAGGCTCCGGCACGTACGTCGTCGGTCCCGCCGCCACCGCCTCCATGGCTGCCGCCTCCACCGCGACCACCACCGCCGCGTCCGGCGGCGCGTCCCCCGACGGCCCGGCCGGTTCGTCACGGGACCTGGCGCGGCTGCTGACGGTGCTGCCCGAGGACGAACGGGCCCAATGGGTCGCGGAATACATAGCGGCCCACGGCTTGTCCGACGCGTTCCGGATGCTCGGGGTGTGCGCGGTGCCGTGGACCGAGCCGCTGGGGCGTGCGGTGGTCGACGCGCTGGACATCGCCCGGGACGCGGGCAGTTATCCGTGGAGTTTCAGCGGCGTGATGGGCCTGGCCGAGCGGTGCCTGGACCCGGACGCCGCGGACCGGCTCGCCATGCTCACGACGGTGCCGGACGAACCGGCGGACGGCTCCCCCGGCGCGGTCGGCTACTGGTCCGAGGCGTTCCAGCGCCTGGTGGGCACGCTGCGGCTGCGCGCCACGATGCGGGCGGAGCTGGCCCCATGACGCGGGTGGCGGGCCGGGCCGGCCCCGTGACGCGGCTCGCGGGCGGCGCCGGCCCCGGCGGCCGGACCGGGTCCGGGCCGGGGCCGCGACGCCCGGGCGACGTGGTGTCAGGCTGCCAGCTGGCGGACGTTGGCGCGTACCCACTCCACGATCGACGTGGTCGTCGCCCCGGGCGTGAAGATCTCCGCGACGCCCAGCTCCTTGAGGGGCGCGATGTCCGCCTCCGGGATGATCCCGCCGCCGAACACCTTGATGTCCGCCGCGTCCCGCTCCTTGAGGAGCTCTATGACCTTGGCGAACAGGGTGTTGTGCGCACCGGACAGGATGGACAGGCCGATCGCGTCGGCGTCCTCCTGGATCGCGGTGTCCACGACCTGCTCCGGGGTCTGGTGCAGCCCCGTGTAGATGACCTCCATGCCGGCGTCGCGCAGCGCCCGCGCGATGACCTTGGCTCCCCGGTCGTGACCGTCGAGTCCCGGCTTGGCCACCACCACGCGGATCGGACCCTGCACACCCATCACTGCCTCCCAGCCCTGCACGGCACGACACGGCTCCTGCACGGGGCAGGGCCGCCGGACCGACATCCGAATGGCGGCCGCGCCGGCCGCCCCAAGCGTGAACGAACGTTATCGCCAGCATCCCGTACCCGGCCGTTTCGTGACCCGGAGGGAGGGGGAAATCACACGTTGGGACACGTTCGCTACGCGTTGCGTTCCGCGGTGCTTCACCGGCGGGACGCCACGCACGGGGAGCCGCAGTGAGGTCGCGTCACCTCCGCGCCGTCAGCCGCGCGGCACGGGGGTCCGGCCGTTGAACGCATCCGTCTCCGTATCCGTACGTCCGGGCAGCAGCTCGTTCACGTACTTGTACGTTGCCGGAAACGGCTGCCCACGACGGGCCACGGGGGACAGAGTCGTCTCCCGCGTGCCATTCGGGAGGTCGGCCATGAAGGCCCTGCCCTTTCTCTGCTGTCTGGCCCGCCCCACCGCGCTGCTGCGCGCGACGGTGATGGAGCTGGCGATTCTCGTCGGGCACCTGCTGCTGTACCCGACCGGCATCCAGCAGGAACAGCACAGAGCCCTCCCCGGCGCGCCCGCCGCCCCCGGCCTCGGAACCGGCTCCGGCCCCGGCCCCGGCCCCGGCCCGGAAATCGTGCCCGCCCCCGGCCCGGAGATCATCCCCGCCCCTGATCCCGCCCTCTCCCCTTCCCCCTCCCCCTCTCCTTCCCCCCGGACCACCCTGCTGCCCACCGAAGGCCGCGCCCACCCGCCGGTGCTCCTCCTGCACGGCTTCATCGACAATCGCTCCGTCTTCGTGCTGCTCCGCCGCTCGCTGCTGCGGCACGGCTGGCGCCACGTGGAAGCGCTCAACTACTCCCCGCTCACCTGCGACCTGCGCAAGGCGGCGGAGCTGCTGGGCCGTCACGTCGAGCAGTTCTGCGAGCGCACCGGCCACAGCAGGGTCGACCTGGTGGGGCACAGCCTCGGTGGCCTGATCGCGCGCTACTACGCCCAGCGCCTCGGCGGGGACCTCCGCGTACGCACCCTGGTCACGCTCGGTACTCCGCACGGCGGCACCCGGGTCGCGCCGCTGATGTCGGCCCATCCCCTCGTACGACAGATGCGCCCGCATTCCGACGTGATCGAGGAGTTGGCGCGGCCCGCCCCGAATTGCCGTACGCATTTCGTCTGCTTCTGGAGCGACTTGGACCAGCTGATGGTCCCGGCCGGGACCGCGCGTATCGATCACCAGGATTTGATCAGCCGCAGCGTGCGGGTATCCGGTGTCGGGCATCTCGCGCTCCCGGTCAACGGTGCGGTGGCGGCCGGAATACGGGAGGCGCTGGGCGCCGAGGAGGTCTCGGCGGAGAGCGCGAGCGCCACGTCGGTGGCCTGACCTCCACGGAGCCCGGCCCGCCTCCCACCGCTGCCCGCCACCGCCCGACGCGGTTGTTCACCGCGGGCACTTTCCAAGGTCGCGCCCGCCCATTCGATCTTCCGGCGCGCACTTCCGCGCCCCACATCGCCTCGAACGCGCTTCGAACGCGGGGCCAAGAACGCGCATAGTGTCCGCCGAAAGGCGGCCAAATGCCCGTTGCCGAGAAGCCCGAAACCTGCCGAAGATTGTCGCCGTCACGTACTGCCGGGTACAGTCGCCGCTAATTCTCCTGCTGCCGAGGCGAAAGAGAAGTGGTGGTGAACGACCGTCACTCGCCGGAGTCCCCCGCTCCGGCTGTCCCCTCTCCCGACGCCTCGTATGCGCACTACCCGGCCTACGGGTCCTACGGACATCAGGACACCCAGGTCGGCCATGCCGCATACGGCGGCGGCGACCCGTACTTCGGGGCGCTCCCCGGCCACCAGGCCACCGGTGCGCACGACGCCGCGCCGTACGGCACCGCCGCGTACGGGACCGACGCGTACGCCGCGTACGCCACCGATGCCCATGACGGCGGCTACGACCCGGGTACCCACCCCGCGGGCGCTTATGACACCGGAGCGTTCACCTCCGGCGCGCAGGCCACCGGCCCGCAGCCGGACGCGGCCTACGACCCGTACTCCCACACCGCGCACGACACCGTCTACGACACCGCGTACGACACCGGCGGCTACGCGGGCGCGGCCCCGGCCGGGCCCGACGGCTACGAGGCCACCGCGGTCTGGGGCGTCGTCGGGGAGGGCCTGGTACCCGGCATCCCCGCGCAGGCGGGCCCTCCGGAGCCGGGCGTTCCGTACGGCGCCGACGCCAGCTCCCAGTGGGAGACCATGACATGGGCCGGTCCGATTCCGGGCCTGGGGCAGTACGGGAACGACCCGCACGAGCCCGGACAGCCCTACGGTTCCGGTCCGTACGCGAACACGGACGATCAGTTCGAGTCCGCCTACGGTGGGTACGAGGCGTTTTCCGCCGCCGATGCGGCGGACAACCGATTCGCCGACGCCCTCACCCAGACCACCCCGGCCATCGGCCCGGACTTCGACGGCCCCGAGCGTATCGACGCCCGTGAACCCGCCGACGGTCCGGGCGACCTCCACGGCATCGACGGCCTCCACGGCCCGGACGACCTCCACGGCGCCGACGACGGGTACGCGGACGCGACCGACATCACGCCCGACGGCAGCCCCGCCACCTCTGCCGCCGCCTCCGCTTCCGTCCCCGGCGCACGCGCCTCCCGCTCACGCCGGGCCGCGCCGGGCGGCGGTTCGTCCGGCCGCGGACGCCGCCGTACCGCGAAGCGTTCCGCGCTGCTCACCGTCGCGGTGCCCTCGGTCGCCGCGATGGGCGTGTGCGCGGTGGCCGCCGCCTCCGTCACCAGCGGTGCGGAGAACGGCGCCAAGGACGGTACGACGACGCAGGCCGCAGAGGACCCCGCGGCCGTGCAGCCGGCCGTGGCCAACAACAAGCTCGACACCCAGCTCGCCAGCCTGAGCGCGGGCGCCGACGACTTCGCGAACCGTGCCAGCCGTACGCAGGAGCGCATCGACCTCAAGGCCCGGCAGGCCGCCGAGAAGCAGCGCAAGATCCGGGAGGCGGCGCGCAAGGAGGCCATGCGCCCCAAGTTCATGCTGCCGGTCGCGCAGCACGGGCTGAGCGCGCTGTACGGGCAGGCGGGCTTGAACTGGATGTCCGTACACACCGGTATCGACTTCCCGGTCGACCTCGGCACGCCCGTCATGGCCGCCACGGACGGCACCGTACGCACCCAGTTCAACGTCGCTTACGGCAACATGGCGATCGTGACCGCCCCGGACGGCACCGAGACCTGGTACTGCCACCTGAGCTCCACGAAGATCCGGTCGGGCAAGGTCAAGGCAGGGGATCAGATCGCCTACTCGGGCGACTCCGGCAACTCCACCGGTCCGCACCTGCACTTCGAGGTGCGCCCCGGCGGCAGCTCTCCCATCGATCCGCTGCCGTGGCTGCGCAGCCACGGTCTGAACCCGGCCTGACCGGCCCGCGGCAGACCGGCCGGCCGCTCGGCCCAACCCGTCGTCCCGTCCGGCGCCCCTCAGGGCGCCGGACGGTTCCGGTTCAGCGCGTCCGGCGCGTCCGGCGCGCTCGGCACCCGCCGGTCAGAGCTTCTCCACCGGCGCGTACCGCAGCAGCAGCCGCTTCGGCTTCTCGCCGCCGAAGTCGATCGTCGCCTCCGCGTTGTCCCCGCTGCCCTTGACCGCGACGACCGACCCCAGCCCGAAGCTGTCGTGCGTGACGCGGTCGCCGACCGCCAGCGAGACGACCTCGCGGTCCTTGGCGCGCCGGGTCGCGAAGCCGCTCGGCCCCGCCTTCGTACGCGACGAGGACAGGCCGGAGCCGAAGCCCCCGCCGCCCGAGCCCGAGAGCGCGCCCATCGAGGCGGAGGGCGTCGCGGGGCCGGTGCGCCGCCAGTCGACGTACGACTCCGGGATCTCCTCCAGGAAGCGGGACGGCGGGTTGTACGACGGCTGGCCCCAGGCGCTGCGCATCGTGGAGCGGGTGACGTAGAGCCGTTCGCGGGCGCGCGTGATGCCGACGTACGCCAGGCGCCGCTCCTCCTCCAGCTCCTTGGTCTGGCCCAGCGCGCGCAGGTGCGGGAAGACGCCGTCCTCCATGCCGGTCAGGAAGACGGTGGGGAACTCCAGGCCCTTGGCGGTGTGCAGCGTCATCAGCGTGATGACGCCGGAGCCCTCCTCGTCCTCGTCGGGGATCTGGTCGGAGTCGGCGACCAGCGCGACCTGCTCCAGGAAGTCGGAGAGGGTGCCCGGGTTCTCTTCGCCGCGGTCCTGCTCGAATTCCAGGGCGACGGCGGCCAGTTCCTGGAGGTTCTCGATGCGGGTCTCGTCCTGCGGGTCGGTGGACGCCTGGAGCTCGGCGAGGTAGCCCGTACGCTCCAGGACCGCTTCCAGGACGGTGGCGGGACCCGCGCCGGACTCCACGACGGTGCGCAGCTCCTCCATCAGCGTGTTGAAGCGCTTGACGGCGTTGGCGGAGCGCGCGGCCATGCCGTACGCCTCGTCGACCCGGCGCAGCGCCTGCGGGAAGGTGATCTTCTCGCGGGCGGACAGCGCGTCGATCATGGCTTCGGCGCGGTCGCCGATGCCGCGCTTGGGCACGTTCAGGATGCGGCGCAGCGGGACGGTGTCCTCGGGGTTGCTGAGGACGCGCAGGTACGCGAGGACGTCGCGGACCTCCTTGCGCTCGTAGAAGCGCACCCCGCCGACGACCTTGTAGGGCAGGCCGACCCGGATGAAGATCTCTTCGAAGACCCGGGACTGGGCGTTGGTGCGGTAGAACACCGCGACGTCGCCCGCCTTGGCGTCGCCCGCGTCCGTCAGCCGGTCGATCTCGTCGGCGACGAACTGGGCCTCGTCGTGCTCGGTGTCGGCGACGTACCCGGTGATGCGGGGGCCCTCGCCGGCGTCCGTCCACAGGTTCTTGGGGCGGCGGTTCTCGTTGCGCTCGATGACGGCGTTGGCGGCGCTGAGGATCGTCTGGGAGGAGCGGTAGTTCTGCTCCAGCATGATCGTCGTGGCGTCCGGATAGTCCTCCTCGAACTGGAGGATGTTACGGATCGTGGCGCCGCGGAACGCGTAGATCGACTGGTCCGCGTCACCGACCACGCACAGCTCACCGGCGGTCTCGGCCGGCCCCACCAGCTCCCGCACGAGGGTGTACTGGGCGTGGTTGGTGTCCTGGTACTCGTCCACGAGGACGTGCCGGAAGCGGCGGCGGTAGTGGTCGGCGACATCGGGGAACGCCTGGAGGAGGTTGACCGTGGTCATGATGATGTCGTCGAAGTCCAGGGCGTTGGCCTCGCGCAGCCGCGCCTGGTACATCGTGTACGCCTCGGCGACCGACTTCTCGAACCCGTCGGCGGCCTGCTGGGCGAAGGTCTCCTCGTCGATGAGCTCGTTCTTGAGGTTGGAGACCTTGGCACTGAAGGACTTGGGCGGGAACCGCTTGGGGTCGAGGTCCAGATCCCGGCAGACCAGGGCCATCAGGCGCTTGGAGTCGGCCGCGTCGTAGATCGAGAAGGACGAGGTGAAGCCCAGCTTCTTGGACTCGCGGCGCAGGATGCGCACGCACGCGCTGTGGAAGGTGGAGACCCACATGGCGTTCGCCCGCGGGCCGACCAGCTCCTCGACGCGCTCCTTCATCTCGCCCGCGGCCTTGTTGGTGAAGGTGATCGCGAGGATCTCGCCCGGGTGCACACCGCGCGCGCCGAGCAGATGCGCGATGCGTTGCGTCAGGACGCGGGTCTTGCCGGAACCGGCGCCGGCGACGATGAGCAGCGGGCCGCCGGTGTGGGCCACGGCGGCCTTCTGCTGGTCGTTGAGCCCCTCCAGGAGGGCGGCCGGGTCCACCGCGGGGCGGGGGGCGCCGTCGCGGTAGTACGGGTCGCGGCCCGGGCCGACGGCGTGCGGGATGCCGCCGGGCACGTCGAAGCGCCCGCCGAACAGGTCGGCCGGGATCTCCTCCGGTGCCGGACCGTCCTCGTCCTCGGGAGGCGGCGGGGGCCCTTCACCCGTGGGTTCGAGGTCCGCCAGGAAGCTGTCGTCAAAGAGGCTGCTCATCGCCCACCGAGTCTAGGCCGCCGCACTGACAGCCCGGCCCGTACCGGGAAAACCGGCCGTGTGAGCTAGCACGCCCTGGACCGCCCCGGGCCGGACGGGTACGACAGCCGCCGCCCTCGTACGGTCACAAGTGATCCAGGACACGTCACGGACTCGACCAGATAACGAAAAGGTTTCGGGCATATCGAACATCAGCCTTCACAGGGGCCACACGGGTTGGCTACCGTGCTCGCTCGGGCAGCCCGCGTCCCCGCGGCCGACAGCGTCCGCACGGGCCGCCCCCGCCGAGTCCGGCCCTGCCGCCAGGCACCCGGAGCCGGGGACCCACACGTACCACCGAGGTGAATCGGCCGGTACGGCACACGACGAGAGGCGCCTCGGCGCACCGCCCGGAGCACCCGCCCAGGGCGCCGCCCCGGGCTCTCTCCCGCAGCCGTACGGGCCGTAGGGCACCCTTCCGTACGCCCGAACCTGACAGCTAACCCGGTAGGCGGTCCACGGAAGGAGTCGCCGGCCTTGGCGTCGCACCGCAAGCCGCGCACCCGCATACTCACCACCCCCGGCAGCCGCCGTACGGCCGCCGGGCTCACCACCGCCGCCCTCGCCTCCGTCACCCTGCTCTCGCAGACCGCCGAGGCCGCACCGCGTCAGCCCCGGCAGTCCGTCGAAGAGGTCAAGCAGAAGGTCGACGACCTCTATCGCCAGGCCGAGGTGGCGACCCAGAAGTACAACGGCGCCAAGGAGCAGGCCGACCGGCAGCGCGGCACCGTCGACCGGCTGCTGGACGAGTCCGCCCGGCGCACCCAGAAGATGAACGACGCCCGGCGTGAGCTGGGCGTCTACGCCTCGGCCCAGTACCGCACCGGCGGCCTGAGCCCGACCGCGCAGCTGCTCCTCGCGCAGAACCCGCAGCAGTTCGCCGACCGCAGCCACCTCATGGACCGGCTGACCGGCCGGCAGCAGCAGGCCGTCGCCGACTACCAGGAGCAGCAGGCCCAGGCCGTACGGCAGCGCGCCGACGCGTCGCGGAGCCTGGAGCGGCTGACCGAGACGCAGGCGTCCCTGAAGGAGGCCAAGAAGGACGTCCAGGACAAGCTGGCCGAGGCCCGGCAACTGCTGTCGCGGCTGACCGCCCAGGAGAAGGCGCGGCTGGCGGAGCTGGAGCGCAGGAAGGAGGCCGAGGCCAAGCGCAAGGCCGAGGAGCTGGCGCGCAAGCAGGCCGAAAAGGAGCGCAAGGAGCGGGCGGACCGCGAGCGGCACGACGGCCCTGGTCAGGGCACCGGTACCGGATCACCGGGCAGTGGTACCGGCGAGGGCTCCGGCGGCGGGACCGGCGGCGGCTCGGTGGACGACGGTTCGTACGCGACCAAGGCCGCCAAGGCGCTCGCGTTCGCCCGCGCACAGACCGGCAAGCCGTACGTCTGGGGCGCGACCGGTCCGAACTCCTACGACTGCTCCGGTCTGACGCAGGCGGCCTGGAAGGCGGCGGGGGTGTCCCTGCCGCGTACCACCTGGGACCAGGTGAAGGCCGGCGACCGGGTGGCGACCAAGGACCTGAAGCCGGGTGACCTGGTGTTCTTCTACGACGACATCAGCCACGTCGGAATGTACATCGGCGACGGCAAGATGATCCACGCGCCGAAGCCCGGTGCGAGCGTGCGGGTCGAGTCGATCTACTACATGCCGATCTACGGGAGCGTCCGGCCGGCATGAGAAGAGGGCCGTGGGGCGCGTGCCCCACGGCCCCCGGCAGGCCCTCGTCAGCCGCCGCTCACGTCCACAGCAGGGCGATGAAGATGTTGACCATCGTCAGCAGTCCGACAGCCAGGAACAGGGGCTTCTCCACCTTCTCCTCGTCGCGCTTCACGTAGACCAGGCCCAGGATCACCACCAGGATGCCGAGCTTGACGCCGAGCTTGACGTTGTCGAGCGAGTGGTCCTGGGCCTGGTTGAGGCCGACCAGGGCGATGCCGGTCACCAGCATCGTCAGCGCGCCGTGCAGCATGGCCGGCGTGTAGCGGGCGGTGCCCGCGCTCATCGGCTTCATCTGGGTCAGGAAGCCGCCGAGCAGCGAGGCGATGCCGATGATGTGCAGACCCACGAAGACCTTGGTCACTACGTCCATAGTGGTGGATCGTAGCCCTCGCCCGACAGCGCTTCTTACTTAGGTTGGCCTCTCCTGACGTTCCGGTCCGGCGTTCCGGCCTGGCGTTCCGGTCCGGCGTTCCGGCCTGGCGTTCCGGTCACAGCTCGTACTCAGCCCGCCTCCGAGGCATACGGACCCGGACACCGGCGCCCACGACCGGACCGAAAACGAGCAATACCCGGCAACCCGCCGCCTTTCCGGGCTCCGGAGGTTTAGCGTCCTTCATCAGGCGGCCGACTCCCCACCGCCGCCGGATTCCGCCCCGGCGGTCGTCGGCCGTCCCCGCCGAGAGGAAAGGCGGCGGCCCGCTCCCCCTGTTACGGGCCGCCGCCTGACCCAGCCGGGACGCCCTGCGAGTGCGGGGCCGGGACGACGCGCACGTACGGGACTTCGCCGGCCGGGACGTACGGAGCCCGGGACGTACGGAGCCCGGTCGGCCGGGACGGATATGTACGGGCGCCGCGCAGCGTCCCGCCTTAAGATCGGCCGCATGAACCTCCCTATAGACAACCCCCCTATAGATACGACCGGTTCACCCCTCCCCTCGCCCCTCGCCTCACCCGCCCCCCTCCCGTCCCATCTCCCGGACCTCGTCCGGATCTGGGTGCACGGCTGGACGCGCTGCCGCGGCACCGCCGCCCCCGTCGCCACGCGAGGCGGCTTCCACGTAGAGATCGGCCGTCCGGGCCAGCCGGGCCGCTACGTCTTCCCCACCGCCGACCCGGATGTCCTGCGGAGTCTCACCGCCTCGATCACCGCCCCCAACCTGTGGGTCAAGGTCTGCGCCCCGCGCGCGGTGATCGCCCCCGTGCTGCCGTCGGGCTGGGAGTTCGACGAACCGCAGTTCCTGATGTCCGTCACGCTGGCCGCCCCGGACGGGTCCCCGGCCCGCCGCCCCCACGCGCCGGCCGGCTACACGGTCGAGACGGTGAACAAGGACGGCGACGGCATCATCGACTGCCGCGTCCTGCACACCGCGACCGGCGATCTGGCAGCCCGGGGCCGGGCCGCGGTCACCGACGCCTGCACGCCGCCGGCCGTGATCTACGACATGATCAATACGAGTGCGGAGCACCGCCGCCGCGGTCTGGGCGGCCTCGTCATGAACACGCTCTCCGCGCACGCCGCCGAACTGGGTGCCGCCCACGGCATCCTGGTGGCCAGCCCGGAAGGCCGGGCCCTCTACCGGTCACTGGGCTGGCGGCTGCACGCCCCCGTCACGGCCGCGCGCATCCCGCCGCCGCCTGGCAGCGGGCCGGGTACCGTACCGCCGCCCGCCAGGACGTGACCGCACCTTCCGCCAGGATGTGATCATGCCCCCGTCAGGACGCTCGGCCCCAGAACGTGACCACGCTCGGCCTCAGGACATGACCACGCTCGGCCTCAGGACTTGACCACACCGCTGAGCCACCGGAAGACCTCCGGGATCTGGTTCTTCCACACGGCCGTGCCGTGGCCGCCCGCGCCCGGCGGTATCAGCTTCACCTTGACCGTGGTCGGGTTCTGGGCGAGCTGCTTGAGGGCGAGCCCGGCCTCGTAGCCGTCCCCGGAAGCGCCGGAGACGAAGAGCGCGGTACGCGGCGGCTTGCCCGCCTTGTTGGCGGCCTTGAGGATGGTGACCGGATTGCTCTCGATACGCAGCTTGGGGTCCTTGCCGGCGAGCGAGGCGGGCTCCAGCTTCGGGTCGTTGAAGCCGGAGAGGCTGACGGCGGCGCGGTAGCGGTCGGGGTGGGCCAGCGCGAGCTTGGTGGCGCAGTGCGCGCCCGCCGAGTAGCCCGTCAGCGCCCAGGATTCGGCCTTGTCCTCGGCCCGGAAGTTGTCGATCACCATCTGGCGTACGTCGACGCTCAGCCAGCTGTCGGCGTTCGCCTTGCCCGGTATGTTGACGCAGCCGGTGTCCACGCTGCCCAGGAGCGTGGTGCGCGGCGCGACGAGGATGAAGGGCTTGATCTTGCCCCGCTCCATCAGCGACTTCAGCTGCTCGGGCGCCTTGAGCGTACCCATCCAGGACTTGGCGGAGCCGGGGAAGCCGGGCAGCATCTGCACGACGGGGAACTTCTTGTCCCGGTACGCCGGGTCGTCGTACTGCGGCGGCAGCCAGACGTACACCTCGCCGCTCACCCCCGAGATCCGCCCCTTGAACTCGCCCTCCTGGACGCCCGGGCCGACCACCGAGTCCTTCGGCGGCCCGAACTTCACCAGTTGCTTGGGTTCGTCCTTCAGCTTCAGCCCGCCCAGGCCGTCCGGCCCGAGGTCCTTGGCTGCTTCTACGTGGTCGGACGTGCCGAGCAGGTCGGACCAGTTGTCGTAGAGGCTGTTGGCGTTGTTGACAGTGACGAACACCAGCGTGATCGCGGTGGCCTGGGCGAACAGCAGCATGCCCAGTCGCGCCAGCCCCCGTACGAACTGAGGGCCTCGGACGCGGCTCCACAGCGCGAACGGCAGCACGACGGCGACGACCAGCAGCGCGATCGCAGTGAGGAAGAAGGGCGTACCCGTCAGACTCATCGGGGATCTCGCTTCCAGGGAATGTGCGGCGTGGGCATGGTTCTGGCCCTGCCGTCGGCAGCGAGCCTCTCCGCAAGATTAGATGGTCATCCGACAGCCCTCGGTTGCCCCCCTCGGAACCTTCTTTGCACACATCGGCCGACCGGTGGCCGCGCGGGGTAAACCTGACAATCGTCATACGAACGTATGGGCGACGCGATACTAAAGACAGATGTGCAGGGGCGTTGCGGCCGGAAAAATCGCAGACAAGCCGGAAACCCGGCGACCTGACACGCACGCACGACGCGGGCTCGCGAGCACGCACGACGCGTCCTGACACGCACGCAAGCAAGCAAAGAGATCACCCGGCCATCCGAAGACCGGCAGGGGCTCGCCGGAGCCCTCCCGGTCACGTCCCTGACGGAGATCACCATGCCCCTGCACCCTCCGAGCCGCACGAGCCGCCCGAGCCGCCGCCGATTAAGACTGGCGGCGACCACCACGGCCGCCGCACTGGCCCTGCTGACACCGGCTCTCCCTGCCTCGGCCGTCGGGACGGACGCCTCGCGCCCCACACCCGCCGCAGCCGCCTTGCCCACCCTCACCACCACTCCCACTCCCCCCACAGCACCGGTCCCGCCGCACCACACCCGCTCGACCCGCACCGGCTCGCCCCACGCCGACCCGGACCCCGTCAACCCAGACCTCGCCGGCCCGGAACACACCAGCCCCGACCCCAGCGGCCTGGACCGCAAGGCGCTGGACCGGACGCTGCGGAATCTGCACGACGTAGGCATGTTCGGCGCCTATTCCGCCGTCCGGAACGGCGACACGTCCTGGCAGGGCGCCTCCGGCGTCGCCGACGTACGGACGGGCCGCCCCACGACACCGCAGCTCCAGCACCGCATAGGCAGCATCACCAAGACGTTCACCGCCACCGCCGTGCTCCAGCTGGCCGGCAAGGGCCGCATAGACCTGGACGCGCCGATCGGCCGCTATCTGCCCGATGTGGTCCCCGGTGAGCGCGGCCGGGCGATCACGGTACGGATGCTGCTCAACCACACCAGCGGGATCGCCGATTACGCCTACGCCATCTGGCAGCAGCCGGAGGACCTGGAAAAACAGCGCTTCCACCGCTGGGACCCGCGCGAGCTGGCCAGGCTGGGTCTGGCAGCGGCCCCGACCGGCAAGCCCGGCGATGCCCACCACTACGCCAACACCAACTACGTGATAGCCGGGTTGCTGCTCCGCAAGGTCACCGGCCAGACGCCGGAGAGGTACATCACCGACCACGTCATACGTAAGGCCGGCCTCCGGCACACCTACTTCCCGGCCTCGCCCCGAATAGCCGGGCCGCACTCCAAGATGTACGAAGGCCTGCACGGCGAGTTCGTCCCGCCGCGAGACTTCAGCGTCCAGGACATGTCCTGGGCCGGTACGGCCGGCTCGCTGGTCTCGACGACGGACGACCTCAACCACTTCTTCCGCTCCCTGCTGACCGGCAAGCTGCTCGGTCCGGCCGAGCTGCGCGAGATGCAGACCACGGTGCCGACGGACACTCCCCGGCTCCGGTACGGGCTCGGCATGTTCTCGCTGGATTCGGACTGCGGACGGTTCTGGGGCCACAACGGCCTGGTCATGGGCGCCGAAACCGCGTCCTACTCCAGCCCGGACGGCAGGCGGCAGCTCTCCCTCGGCACAAACCTGGTGCGTTACTACGGATTCGAGGCGGACGGCACCACCCCGACCGTGGGCCCGATCGACTACGCGAAGGCCGCGCACATCGGCCAGGCCCTGTGCGCGACTCCGCTCCAGGGGACGAAGAGCTAGGTAAAGGGGAGGGAGGGGGGGAGGGAGGGGAGGAGGGCTGAGCGGGCGGGGCGAGGAGGGAGGAGAGGCGGGGGCAGGGCGGAGGGAGGGAGAGGAGAGGGAGCGGGGGCGGGGCGGGGCGGGGCGGGGCGGGGCGGGGTGAGGGTGAGCGCCGGAGCCCCGTTGCCTACCGGGAGGACAGGACCAGCTCAGGCCCCCTGCCCGGCTGCCCCTCCCGTCCCGGAGATCACCTCGCCGATCATGCCGGCCAAGCGGTGCATCTGCGCAGCGAGTTCGCGTCGCTCCTCGGGCGCGAACTGCGACAGCGCGGCGTACTGGCGTGCGCGCAGTCCGGCCTGCATGGCGGCAAGGCGCTCGGCGCCTTCCTCGGTGAGACGGACGAGAACCTGGCGCTCGTCGTGCGGTGCGCGGCGGCGGACGACCACGTTCTTGCTCTCCAGCTGCTGGAGCATGCGCGTGGCGGTGGGAACGCTGATCTCGGCGTTGGCGGCCAGGCGGCTGACCGGCAGGCCCTCGCCCCGGGCGTCTTCGGCCAGCGCGGCGAGCACGGTCATCTGCGACATGGACAGGCCGGCGGCCTCGGGCCGGCCGACCGTGGCAGCCCGTGAGCGTCGCATCGCGTAGAAGAGCCGGTCGGCAGCCTGGGCCAGCCCCTCGATGTCGGGCTCCACGCGCGGTTCAGCGGCGCTACCGGGCCGGGCTTCACTCGTCTCGCTCATAACTGTTAGCTTACTAAAAGAATATCGTTAGCAACCTAAGCATTAGGAGGCGAAGCGTCATGTCATCCCCCGCTCGCATCGACGTCCACCAGCACATCGTCCCGCGTGTCTGGGCCCGGACCCTCGCCGCGCAGGGCCTCGACTCCGGCGGCTGGGCCATCCCGGACTGGAGCCCCGAGAGCGCCGTCGCGATGATGGATCAGCAGGGCATCGCCACCGGCGTCCTGTCCGTCACCGCCCCCGGCGTACACCTCGGCGCCGACGACCAGGCCCGGGACCTCGCCCGCGCCGTGAACGAGTACGGCGCCGAGGTCGTGAAGGACAACCCCGCCCGCTTCGGCCACTTCGCCGGCGTTCCGCTGCCCGACATCGACGCCGCCGTCGCCGAGGCCGTGTACGCGCTGGACGTCCTGCACGCCGACGGCGTCGTACTGATGTCCAATGCCCGCGGGCGCTACCTCGGAGACCCCGGCTTCGAGCCGCTGTGGGCCGAACTCGACCGCCGCGCGGCGAACGTCTTCGTGCACCCCGCCCAGCCGCCGATGCCCCTGCTCCCCGGCACTCCCGCCCCGCTCGCGGACTATGTCTTCGACACCACCCGCAGCGCGCTCAACCTCGTACTGAACGGCGTCATGAGCCGCTACCCCAACGTGCGGGTGATCCTCTCCCACGGCGGCGGATTCCTCCCCTACGCCGCCTACCGCTTCTCCGGCCTGACCTCCATGGCCGTCGACCCCGACCGCACGTCCGAGGACGTCCTGCGCGACCTGAAGCGCTTCTACTTCGACACCGCGCTGTCCGCCAGCCCCAGCGCCCTGCCCGCGCTGCTCGCCTTCGCGGAACCGGGACACGTCCTGTACGGCAGCGACTGGCCCTTCGCCCCTCAGGAGGCCGGGAGCTACTACAACCACTTCCTGGAGACCTACCCGGACTTCGCCCCCGGCCAGGAGGAAGCCGTCAACCGCGAGAACGCCGAGGTCCTCTTCCCCCGTCTCGCCCGACGCGACTGAGGACGACGAGGGAGGCCCCTGACACCCCGGATGTGTCCGGGACGTACGGCCGTCCGCGTCCTGCTCGCTACCAGGCCGGTCGGGGGCCTGCCGGGCCGGGTGGGGGCCTACCGGGCCAGGTGGTGGCCCACCGGGCCAGGTGGTGGCCCACCGGGCCAGGTGGTGGCCCACCGGGCCAGGTGGTGGCCCACCGGGCCAGGTGGTGGCTACCGGGCCAGGGCCGGGGGCCTACGGGTCGGGGGGGCGGGGGCGGGCGGGGTGCGCGGGCGCAGGCGTTCCCCCTGGGGGCCGAACATGATCAGGTATTCGACCGGCCCGTCGGAGCCGGCGTTCGCGACTCCGTGTGGGGTGCGGGTGTCGAACTCGACCACGTCCCCGGCGGCCAGGACGAGGTCCTGACCGCCGAGTGCGAGCCTCAGCCGCCCGTACAGGACGCACAGCCATTCGTAACCGCCGTGGGAGACCTGGCGCGGCCGCGCGGACGGCTCTACGGCGGCGGGCAGAACGTGCTTGTGGGCGTGCAGGCCGCCGACGTACCGGGTCAGCGGCAGCACCACCTTGTCGTCACCGAACCGCTGGAGCGCGGAGACGCGGAGTTGGGAGGTGTGGGGCCCGTCCGCAGGGGCGGGGGCGGTGCCGGCCAGCTCGTCCAAGGAGACGCCGTACTCCTTCGCCAGGTGCAACACCACTTCCAGGGTGGGCTTGCGGCGGCCGGTCTCGATCCGCGACAGCGTGCTCGGCGAGATGCCGGTCGCGCAGCTCACGCCGGTGAGCGTGGCGCCGCGATGTTCGCGTGCGGCACGCAGCCGGGGGCCCATCGCCGCCAGCGTCTCGGCCACGTCCTCGCCTGTCGCCCTCCCCGCCGTCCTCTCCGCCGTCCTCTCCGCCGTCCTCTCCGTCATTCTCGCCGCCGCCCTTCCCCTGGCCTTCCGGACTTCCCTGGCAGGCACACCGCCCTGGCCTGCAAGTTTGCCAGGCTGGCAACGGCGATCGCGCCGGGTGGCTGCCGCACCGCATGATCGACGGGTATCCGCGTCCGTCCGTGCACCGAGGAGCAGACCATGCAGTCCGAGCCGTCCGCCGCACTCCACCACCGCACTGTCGAAACCCCGGCCGGCCGCCTGCACCTGGTCGAGCAGGGCACCGGCCCGCTGGTCCTGCTCGTGCACGGATTCCCCGAGTCCTGGTACTCCTGGCGCCGTCAGCTACCGGCCCTCGCCGCGGCCGGCTACCGGGCGGTGGCGATCGACGTACGCGGCTACGGCCGCTCCTCGAAGCCCGCGGCGACCGACGCCTACCGGATGCTCGACCTGGTGGCGGACAACGTCGCCGTCGTGCGCGCCCTCGGCGAGGAGAACGCGGTGGTCGTCGGGCACGACTGGGGTTCCACCATCGCGGCCACGTCCGCGTTGCTCCGTCCCGAGGTCTTCAGCGCCGTCGCGCTGCTGAGCGTCCCGTACGCGCCGCCCGGCGGGCCCCGCCCCACCAGCGTCTTCAGTCGGATCGGCGGCCCTGGCGGCCCGGAGGAGGAGTTCTATGTCTCCTACTTCCAGGAGCCGGGCCGCGCCGAAGCGGAGATCGAGCCCGACGTCCGGGGCTGGCTCGCCGGCTTCTACGCCGCCCTGTCCGCCGACACCATGCCTGCCCAGGGGGAACCCGACCCGCACTTCGTCGCCCGCGGCGGCGGCCGGCTGCGCGACCGCTTTCCCGTCGACGCCCTCCCGGCCTGGCTGACCGAGGACGATCTCGACGTCTACGCGGCGGAGTTCGAGCGCACCGGCATGACCGGCGCACTCAACCGCTACCGCAACATGGACCGCGACTGGGAGGATCTCGCCCCGCACCGCGGCGCCCCGATCGAGCAGCCGTCCCTGTTCATCGGCGGCACCCTGGACGCCTCCACCACCTGGATGTCCGACGCCATCGACGCCTTCCCCACCACCCTCCCCGGCCTGACCGCCTCCCACCTCCTGGACGGCTGCGGCCACTGGGTCCAGCAGGAACGCCCCGAGGAGGTCAACCGTCTGCTGACCGGCTGGCTCACCGCCCTCACAGGCCGAGCCTGACCGGCCAGGAGGCGGAAGGCCGGAGGCCGAGGGGAGGCGGGAGGCGGAAGGCGGAAGGCGGAAGGCGGGACGCGGGGGGGGGTGGGACGCGGGAGGCGGGACGCGGGTCAGGCTCGGCGTTCGCGGCTCAGCCACAGGCCGGCGGCCGCGGCGAGCGCGCCGACGCCGCACGCCACGCTCAGCAGGATCTGCTTCGCCCCCTCCCCGACCGTCATGTTGACGAACAAATTGCCCAGCAGACACGCGGCGAGCAACAGCCAGAGCAGGGCTTTCATGGGGTCCTCCGTAGCGGTGGTGGTGACGGTCGGGTGGTACGGCTTCGACTCTTCCGGACGAGGGCCGTACCGACGATGGGGCCAGCACCCCGGCCGTGGTGCAGCCAACACCCCGGTACGGGGTGGATGCAGGGATGAGCGCGGAGCCGGACGCCGGGGCCGGGAAAGGGGCCGGGAAAGGGTTCGCGATGATCACGGCGTGAACGTGTTCACATCGGCGGTGGCGGGCTGAGCGCCAGAACGATCCGGCCGAACTCCCGGCGAGAGCTTGCGACGCGGCGGCTGCTGGACTGCACGCTGCGGTGAGTGGCGGTACGTGGCGGGCTTCTGCGCCGGGTGCGTGGACACGTGGACGACCTTTGGCTCGCCTGCTGTTCACCCTCCGCTGGGGACTACGCGTGGTTACTCCTCTCCGCCGCTCAGGTGGTCTTCGCCTTCGGGTTCCCGCCACTGCCCACGCGCTGCATCGTGTCGCGGGTCGAGCCCGGGCGGGAGAAGGAACGGGCGAGGTGGGCGAAGTGACGGGTGCGTTCGGCGCGGAGGTGTTCGGCGGCCGGGTCGGGGGGCGGTGAGTCGCCTCGGCAGGGGCGGCAGAGACCGCCGGGGAGGGCTTCCGGACGGCCCGGGACGCCGCACTCGGTGCATTCGAGGATGCGCAGCATGCGGGTGGGGGCGGCTTCGTTCGGCGCTGGGAGGGGTGGCGCCGGGGGGAGTTTGTCGGTGAGGCGGCGACGGGCGATGGCGCCTGCGGAGTACACCTCGGCGGGCAGGCCGGCGGTGAGGGCGGTGACGAGGTGGGCGCTGGTCACGCCCCGGGCCAGCCACTCGGCGGCGAGGCCTTCGAGTGCCGCACACTCGGCGGCGGAAAGGATCATGCGGGGGTCGGCGGCACCGAGGGCGGCGAGAGCCGCGTACGCCGGGGAGGGGGCCGGTGGCGCCGGGACGGGGTTGGCGGGTACCGCGCGGCGGGAGGGCAGCGGTCGCTCGTCCGGTTGAACCTGCGGAAGGAGCGGGGGCGGAGGCGAAGACGGGGGCGGCGACGGCTCCGGAGGTGAGAGCGGGGGCGTCGGCGGGGACGGCTCAGGGGACGGTTGTGCCGGTGCCGGTGCCGGTGCCGGTGTCGGTGAGGGGGCTCCGGCGGTCAGGAAGTGGTGCCACCAGGCGTCGTCGCGGGCGGTGCGGGTGAAGTACGTGCGGTAGACCCACTGGGAGCGGCCGTTGCCGACGGTCTCCTGGACGCGGCGCAGATGGCCTGCCGTGGAGAGGCGGGTGAGGGCGGAGCGGACGGCTTGCTGGCCGTAGCGGGGCTGGGCGGCGGCGAGGGTTTTGACGTCCATCGCGGCGCCGTCCGGGAGCCGGTCGATGAAGGCGCCGAGGTACGCCTCGCGTTCGGGGAGGTGGGCGAAGTCGTCCCGACGGGAACGTGCCTGGTCAGGGGCGCTTCGCTTGCCGTAGCCGGTAGCGGCTTTGGGGTGTGCGGGTACGGGCGCGCAGGGTGCCGTAGTAAGTTTGGCGTCAGCCACAGGATCGTGCCGTTCGATCTTGGAGGTCAGACCCCGGTTCGGTGTTGGTAGCACCTGCCGGGGTTGTTTATTGCTCGCAACGCGCAACCGCTGCTCGCTGTCGCGACGGTAGAGCCTCGCGACGCTCGGTGGCAAGCCGGTCACGAGAAGTCATCCGCGCTGGTATGCGCGGGGGTTGGGAGGGCGGGTGGGTTGTCCCAACCCACCCGTTCCTTACAGAAGGAGCTCGACGCCCGCCCTCCGGAGCTCGGGGCTCAAGCGCCGGAGGTAACGGCGAATTGCACGAAGGCCGACCAGGCACGGGGGGAGATGGCGAGCTGAAGCCCGGTCGCGTCTTTGGAGTCGCGGACATGGACGGCGCCGGGGCGGGTGGCTACCTCCACGCACGATCCCCCGTCGGCGCCACTGTAGGTGGACTTCCTCCACATGACCGCAGCACTCATAAGCCTTTCGCCACCTCTCGAATATATGCGGCGCTGTCCTCAGACCCCAGCGCCTGCATGCGGATCATCCCGTACAGGTGGGCCAGTTCACTCACGTTGCTCGCCTCGGATTGCAACGTGCTGGTGCCCTGCCCCGCCGAATACGCGTACGTCTCGTGCTCGGCAGTCTCAAGCAGTACAAGCGGGCCGCCGAATGCCTGGTAGGGCGCACGACCGACGGGCAGAACCTGAACCGATACGTTGCGCAGTTCCTGGCGCTCCAGTAGACGGTCGAGTTGCCGCTTCATCACCTCGGCACCCCCAACCATCGTACGCAGAGCCGCCTCGTAGACAACAAAGCTGAACAGCACGGTCGGTTCGGCCTCAATCCGCCGCTGGCGCTCCATCCGGAACTCGACGCGCGCTTCCACCGTCTCATCGTCCACCGGAGGGAACGCATGGATCATCAGCTCACGCGCGTACTCCTCTGTTTGCAGCAGGCCCGGGATGAGGAGGTCCTCGTACCAGTGCAACGTGATCGCCTCTTTTTCGAGGTCCATGAACTCGTTGCAGTGCCGCGGGCACTTCTCCGGCTTCAGATATTCGTACGCCGCCTCCAACATCCCATGCGCACCGCACATCTGCTCCGCAACCCGAAGCATCCGCAGCGTCGGCCTCCGGCGCCCCTGCTCCATGGATTTCAGGTACTCCGCGTCGTAACTCGCCTCCTCGGCGAGTTCTTCGCGGGAGAGCCCCGCATGCGTGCGCCATAGCTTGAGTTGATCGCCGCAGTAGCGCCACGTCATCGGTAGCTCGGCGGGTCCATTCGGCATCGCGTCCCCTTTCCTCGGCACGACCGGTACAGCCTGGTGCGTACCCTTGTCGCGGCTGCTGACGGTACGCCCGGGACGACAGGCTCGGGGCCGTGAACGACGGAAATTCCCCCCTCCAGAATGAATGGTGGCTGCCGCGCCATCCCCGTAGCGCGCGACGGGCGCGTAAGTACCTGCGTGAACTCGCGGAGGTGTGGCAGTTGCAGGCCGAGGCGACCGACACCGCCGTGCTCATGCTGAGCGAACTGACGGCCAACGCCTGTGTCCACTCACGCGCTCCGCGCGGCCGCTACGTACGGGTGCGGTGCCTGCTCCACGCGGAGCGGCTACGCGTCGAGGTGTCCGACGCCGGTTTCGCGATGCCCGAGCCCCGGGTGGCGGACTGTTACGACGAGGACGGGCGCGGACTGGCGCTGGTCGCGGCGCTGTCGGACGAGTGGGGAGTGCACCCGCGCCCGTACGGGATCGGGAAGGTGGTGTGGTTCGAGGTGAGCGGCTGCCTCAGCGCCCCCGGCTCCGGCTCACTGCTTCGGGAGACGGCGGAGGAAGTCCAGTAGCAGCGTGCAGAACGCCGTGGGCTGTTCCGGCGGCGCGAGGTGTCCAGCGATTTGGGGCGCACGTAGTGGAGCAGGTGCGGGCGGAGCTTTCCGCCCGCGCACGCCACGTTCACCATCGCTGGTGGTTTGCCCCGTGCTGCCGCTTATGCCGTCAGTGTCCGGGGAGGGGTCCGGACATGGCCGCTGCTGAACCCGTTGAACCCGGGGACGCGCACCAACCGTGCCCGGCTCCGTTCCCGATGCCCCCACCGGGCAGCGTGGGCCCGCCACCGGAGTACGCGGCGCTGCGCCGCAGTTGCCCGGTCGCGCGCGTCGCCACTCCTTTCGGAGCTCCGGCCTGGTACGTCACCCGCTACGACGACGTACGGAAGCTGCTCGCCGACGACCGGTTCATCCGGCCGACCATCAACGACTGGCCGCTCGACGCGGACGCCGCCGCCCGTGGCCCCGGCCTGGTCACCATGATGGAACTCGAAGGGCCGCGGCATGCGGCCCTGCGCCAGGCGCTGGCGGAACCGTTCAGTGTCCGCGCGACGCGGCAACGGCGGCCGGCCCTCCGCGCCACCGCCGACCGCATGCTGGGGCAGATCGTCGCCGACGGGCCACCCGGCGACCTCGTGCGCGGCTTCTGTGAGCCCTTCCCCCTGCTGGTGATGTGCGAGCTGGTGGGCATCCCTTATGCCGAACGTGCGACCTTCCTCGCCGCGGCGGACGACGCGCTCGGCGCGCTGGTCACCCTGGGGGAAGGCCGTGACGCCACCCACCAGCTTCGTTCCTACATGGCCTCGCTTCTCGAACGTCACCGTCGCGCGCCGGGCGGGAACATTCTCAGCTCACTGGTCGAGGCGAGTGACCGCGGCGCGGCGGACGAGGAGAGCGCGGCTGGCGAGGAGAGCGCGGTGGACGAGGAAAGTGTGCTGGCCTTCGGGCTGTCGATGCTCGTGGCCGGTTACCGCACCACCACCATGTTCCTGGCCAACGCCGTACTGACCCTGCTGGCCGAGCCGGACCGCTACGAACGGCTGCTCCGTGACCGGGCGTTGCTGCCCACCGCCGTCGACGAACTCCTGCGCTTCCTCCCCGTGCAGAACGGCGTCGTCATCCTCCAGGCCCGGGAGGACGTCACCGTGCACGGGCGCACCATCCGCGCCGGCGAGGCCGTACTGCCCGTCGTGGCCGCCGCCAACCGCGACGAGCGGACGTTCCCGGAAGCGGACCGGCTGGTGCTGGACCGGCGGGCCAACCCGCACCTGGCCTTCGGACGGGGCCCGCACAACTGCATCGGCGCCCACCTGGCGCGCGCCCAGTTGAGCATCGGCCTGGAGGCTCTTCTCGACCACTTTCCCCGGCTCCGTCTCACGGGACAGCCGCCCACCTGGGAGGACCACTCCCCCATCCGGTCACCGCTCACCCTGCCGGTGGCCTGGTGACGTACCGCAGGACCCAGACGCCGAGCCCCAGACGCCACCGCAAGCACAGCGACTGCCGCGAAGCCGTCCGCGTCAGACCAGCCGCCGGGCCGTAGCCCACCGGGTCAGCTCGTGCCGGTTGGAGAGCTGGAGCTTGCGCAGCACCGCCGAGACGTGCGACTCGACGGTCTTGACCGAGATGAACAGCTGCTTGGCGATCTCCTTGTACGCATAGCCGCGGGCGATCAGACGCAGCACCTCACGCTCCCGCTGGGTCAGCCGGTCCATGTCCTCGTCCACCGGAGGAGCGTCCGTGGAGGCGAACGCGTCCAGCACGAAACCGGCCAGCCGCGGGGAGAAGACCGCGTCGCCGTCGGAGACCCGGAAGACGGCGTCGACCAGGTCCGCACCGGTGATGGTCTTGGTGACGTAACCACGGGCGCCGCCGCGGATGACGCCGATGACGTCCTCGGCGGCGTCGGACACGGACAGCGCGAGGAAACGCACCGGGCGCTCGGGGTCGGCCATCATCGCGGCGGAGCGGCGCAGCACCTCGACGCCGCCGCCGCCCGGCAGGTGCACGTCCAGCAGGACGACCTCGGGGCGGGTGGCGGTGATCACTGTGACGGCCTGGTCGACATCGGCGGCCTCGCCGACGACCTCCACACCGGTCTCTTCGGTACGGCCGATCTCGGCCTGGACGCCCGTACGGAACATCCGGTGGTCGTCGACGAGGACGACTCGCACCGTGCGGGCGGGGCCGCCGGTCTGGTCGTCCTGTGCGGCGTCGCTGTTCATCTCGTCCGTCCGTCCCTTGTCGGCGTTGGCTGCGGCGGTGGCGTTGGTTGCGGCTTCGGCTTCGGCTTCGGCTTCGGCTTCGGCTTCGGCTTCGGCTTCGGCTTCCATGGTCCGGTGGCGCCGTGCCGCCACCTCATCATCCGTCATCCGTCCTCCGGCAGGCGCTCCGCCTCCAGCTCGACGACGGTGCCGCCGTCCGGCGCGGAGCGCAGCCGGGCCGTGCCGCCGTTGCGCTGCATCCGGCCGATGATGGACTCCCGTACGCCCATGCGGTCGCCGGGGACCGCGTCCAGGTCGAAGCCGGGGCCCCGGTCCCGTACGGAGACGAAGACCGTACGGCCCTCCACCTCGGCGTACACCTGCACCGCGCCGCCCTCGCCGCCGTACTTGGCCGCGTTGACCATCGCCTCGCGCGCGGCCTGCAGCTGCGCGCCCAGCCGCTCGTCCAGCGGACAGTCACCGACCACCACAACCTCGATCGGCACCCCGTGGTGGTCCTCGACCTCGGCCGCGGACTTGCGCACCGCCTCGGCGAGGGTGTCCGGCTCCTGCTCCTCGTCCTTGCCGCGGCCCTCCGGCTTGTAGAGCCAGGCGCGCAGTTCGCGTTCCTGGGCGCGGGCGAGGCGGGCCACCTCGCGCGGGTCCTCCGCGTTGCGCTGGATCAGGGTGAGGGTGTGCAGGACCGAGTCGTGGACATGCGCGGCGACTTCGGCCCGTTCCTGCGCGCGGATCCGCATCAGGCGTTCCTCGGACAGGTCCTGCGTCATGCGCACCAGATACGGGCCCGCGAGCAGCGCGATACCGACCAGGACGGCGAGGGCCGCCTGGAGCACCGAACCGAGATGGCCGACCGACCCCTGAAGGACGACGATGCCGGTCACCCCGACGCCGACCAGGACCACACCGGCCGCGCCGCGCACGAGCGGCAGCACCCCCTTGCGGCGGCCCATCTCCAGCCACTGCGCGCGCCGCGCGTTGTCCGCCTGCCGCCAGACCAGCGCGACACCCGCGCCTATCAGCAGGATCGGCCACACGTAGGCATTGGCCCGGCCCAGCTGGAAGCGCGACGCGACGACGGCCGCACCGGCGAGCAGTGTGAGCAGCGCGAATATCTGCCCCTTGTCGGCCTTCCGGACGCCCGCCGCCCGGCCCTTACGGCCCCACGCCAGGCGTCCGGGAGCGGCGGCGGACGCGCTCGCACGCGCCGCGTCCACGCCGCCGACGCCCAGCGGCACGATGAACCAGAAGGCCGCGTACAGCAGCGCGCCCATGCCCTCGGCCATGAACAGCGCGATGAACACGACCCTGACCCAGGACACCGGCAGCCCCAGGTGCCCGGCCAGCCCACGCGCGACACCGCCGAGCATCCGCCCGTCGGCGCTGCGGTACAGCTTGCGCAAGGGCGGGTCGTCGGGGTCGGGCACCGTGGCGTAGCTCGCCTCGGGCCGGGTCGGCGCGGTGGTCATGACACCGATCGTCACACGTGGGACGGCTGCGGGGCATCAGGGTCGACCCTGACGGCACCCCTAACCGTTCACAACTTTGGTTGTGAGTGGGCTGGAGCTTTCGACACGGGAGCCGAAGGGCGGGAACGGACGGGGCCGGAGAGCAGGAACGGGCGGGGCCGGAGAGCGGGAACGGACGGGGGCCAAGGACCGGTGACAAGGCGTCCCGTACCCGAGGCGTCCCCGGGCAGCCCCGGGCAGCCCCGGGCAGCCCCGGGTTGCCCCGGGCGGCCCCGGACGTCCCCCACCGTCCCGCTACGGCTGACGCTCCTCGGGGAGCTGCAACCCGGCCAGGACGTTGTCGAAGACCTTCTTGTACCGGCCCCACTCGGCGTCCGGCGCGGAGAGGTAGACCGCGTACTCCTTCTCGCCGGGCCGGCCGAACCCCAGGTCGACGGCGCGGAAGTCGCGCTTGCTGCCCGACCAGCGCCACTCCCACAGCGCGGCGGGGCGCCCCCGGAAGACCGTGTCCTGCATCCGCAGCTGCTGGTACCCGGGGAACTTGCCCTCGTTGAGGGCGTTGCGCTCGTTGTCCTTCCAGTGCTGGAGCGGGTTCACGCTCGCGAAGTCGAGGACCTCGATGCGCAGCCCGACCAGCTGGTTGGGGTTGAGGTAGGTGGAGCCGTTGCCGTTCGCCTGCCGCTGGCGGGTCCAGCCGTCGGGCACCGGGACGGTGACGTCGGCCGCCGGGTCCTTCACCCAGTGGTACCCGTCGGGCAAGGGTCTCGGGGTGGGCTTCGCGCTGGGCTTGGAAGGGGCGGGCGTCGGCGCCTCGGTCTGCGCGTTACCGCCGTCGGACGCCTGCGCGTCCCCGCCGCCCGGCCCGAAGCCGAGGGCGTACAGGGTGCCACCCGCGACCGTCAGTGCGGCGACCACGGCGACGGCGCTCAGCAGCAGCGTGCGGCCGCGCTTGCGATTCTTGCCGGAGCCTGGAACGGCCGGGTCGGTCGTCGTGCGGTGGACCGGGGAGGTCGGGCCCTCTACGGGGAGCGCGGCGGCCGCGCCGCCCGCGGTGGCCATGCTGCCGGTGGCGGCGGTACCGTCCGCGGCGGGCGACGCCGGGTGGTACGCGCCGGAGGGCGGGGCCTGGGCCGAGCCCTGGATGGGACCCGCGTACGGGTTGTTCGGGGCCGGCTGCGGGTTCGGGGGCGGGTTCGGGGCCGAGGGGCCCGTCGCCGTACGGGGGTCCTGGACCGGTGACGTCATGCCGCCCGTCGCCGCGGTGCCGCCGCTCCCGGCGGTGTCCCATTCGCCAGCTACGCCCGCCACGCCTGGGTTGCTGCCCGATGCACCCGATACGGCGGGTGCGCCGGGTGCGCCCGGCGTGCCCGACATGCCTATCCACGCGGTGTCCGTGTACGCGGCCGGTGTGCGCAGCGCCTGTTCCACGGCCTCGGCCGACGGGCGGTCCGCGGGCTCCTTCGCCAGCAGCGCCTCGATCAGCGCGGTCAGCGGACCGGCCTTGCGCGGCGGGTCCAGCGGGTCCACGGCGATCGAGTACGCCGTCTCGACCGCGGTGAGCTTGCGGAACGGGGGCCGTCCCTCGATCGCCTGGTAGAGCGTGGCGCCCAGCGCCCACAGGTCGGCGGCCGGGCCGGGCGTATGGCCCCGGACCCGCTCGGGGGCGAGGTAGTCGATCGAGCCGACCAGCTCGCCGGTCTTGGTGAGGGTGGACGTACCGGTGGCGACCGCGATGCCGAAGTCCGTGAGGACGACCCGGCCGTCCTCACCGAGCAGGACGTTGCCGGGCTTCACATCACGGTGCAGGACACCGGCGGAGTGCGCGGCCCGCAGCGCGGTGACCATGCCACGGCCGATCCGGGCGGCCTCGCCCGGCGGCACCGCGCTGTTCGAGAGCATGGCCTCCTTGATGACGTCGCCGAGCGTCACCGACGGCACGTACTCCATGACGATGCAGGGCAGGCCGGCGTCGTCGACGACGTCGTGGACGCTGACCACGTTGGGGTGGTTGATACGGGCGGCGGCCTGCGCCTCGCGGCGGGTGCGCTCGTTGCGGCGGGCCAGCTCGTCGGCGTCCAGTTCCGGGGAGACGTGCAGCCGCTTGACCGCCACCTGCCGGCCGAGCAGTTCGTCGTGGGCCCGCCAGACGGTGCCCATACCGCCCCGGCCTATCTCCTCCACCAGGCGGTACCGCCCGGCGACCAGTCGCCCGTCGTCCACCGCCGCCTCCGTCACCGCGCCGCGCCCCTTCGGTTCCCCCCGTACACGTGTCCGGCGCAACGATAGTCGTCCGCCGGCCGTCCGCAGAGGGGCGGGGCGCGATCATCGAACGCGTACCGGGACATCCGTCCCCCAACCGGAACCCAACCGGAATCGAGCCGGTATCGAGCAGAAGCCGAGCCGGTACCGAGCGGAAACCGGGCCGGTGCCGAGCGGAAACGGCGGGGCTCAGCCCTGCTCCGCCCCGATCTCCGCGCGCCGGCTCTCGCCGTCGGAGAGGAACGCCGCCAGCGCCTCCCCCTCCTCGCCCACGGCCGTGCGCTCGGCCGGGGAGAAGCGGCGCAGCGGGAAGACCGTCACGGTGCCGTCCGTGGCCTTCCAGGTCGCGGCGACCCGGCCGTCCACCAGGACGACCCGCTCACCGGCGACGGACAGGCCGCGGTGGGCGTCGTCGATGATCCGGCCGCGGTCCTGGTAGCCGAGGATCGCGTTGTCGAAGGCGGGCAGGAACCGCACCGGAGCAGGCGTTCCGGGGTCGGGGCGCGGCGCGTCGGGGAGGTCCAGCAGCTCCCGGCCGCGCTCGTCGCGGAAGCTGACCAGCTCCTCGCGTACGGCGGCGACCGCGCGCGGCAGGCCGGCGAGACCGCACCAGGCGCGCAGGTCGGCGGAGGCGGCGGGGCCGAAGGCGGCCAGGTAGCGGCGTACGAGGGCTTCGCCCACGGGGTCGGAGGCGTCGGGCACACCGGGGCCGGAAGCGTCGGACACACCGGGGACGGAAGCGTCGGACACACCGGGGCCGAAGCCATCGGGCACACCGGGGACGGAAGCGTCGGACACACCGGGGCCGAAGCCATCGGGCACACCGGGGACGGAAGCGTCGGACACACCGGGGCCGGAGGCATCGGGCACACCGGGGACGGGCCTCCCCGTACCCGCGCCGTTCGGCACCGGCGGGGCGGGTTCGCGGCCCAGCCACATGGCGAGCGGCACGTTCCGTACGCCTCCCTTCGTACGCCACAGGCCGCGCGGCGGCAGCTGCACCATCGGGATCAGCGCCGCGACCAGCATCTCCCCCAGCGGCCGCGGCCCCGGGCCGGGCCAGCGCCCGGCGACGGCCCGGGCCAGCTCGGGCATCGAGCGGGGCTCGCCGTCGGCCATGACCGCGCGGCCCGCCGCCGCGAGTTCTTCGAGGTCCACCCCTGCCAGCTCGCGGCGGTAGGTCCCGAGGACCCGTTGCCGCAGCATCGCGTCGTGGCGGCCGCGCCAGGCCAGGACGTCGTCGGCGGTGAGGAGGTGGACGGTGCGGCGCATGAGGTGGGTGCGCACGACGTGACGTCCGGTCAGCAGTTCGCCGAGCTGCGCCGGAGCGAACGCGGACAACCGCGACCAGAGGCCGATGAACGGTTCCTGCGGCTCCTGCGCCTGGAGGCCGCACAGGTGCGCCACCGCGTCGAGGGCGGGCAGGTCCGCGCGGTCGAGGAGCAACTGCCGGGCGAGGGTGGCCCGGTTGAGCGCGCGGGTGTCGAGAACGGTCATCTGCTTCCTCGCCTGGTGCGTGCGGGCTTCGGGGGGGGCGGCTCTGCGGGCGGCTTCGAGAGCTGTTTCGGGAACGGCTTCGGGGGCTGTTTCGGGAACGGCTTCGAGAGCCGCTTCGGGAGCTGCCATGTCTGCACGGATTCTTGGCCTTGCGGACCCCACATTGACGTAGGCAGAGGACAGGTTGTGTCCTCTACCCGAGGCAGGATGGTCACCATGCAGAAGACTTCGGCGCGCCTGCTGTCCTTGCTCTCGCTCCTCCAGGCACGCCGGGACTGGCCGGGAGCGCTGCTCGCCGAACGGCTCGGCGTCAGTCCGCGCACCGTACGCCGCGACGTCGACCGCCTGCGCGAACTCGGCTACCCCATCGCGTCCGCCAAGGGCCCCGACGGCGGCTACCGGCTCGACGCCGGATCGGACCTCCCCCCGCTCCTCTTCGACGACGAACAGGCCGTCGCCCTCGCCGTCGCCCTCCGGATCGCCACCACCAACGGCGCCGGTGTCGAGGACGCGGCGGAGCGCGCCCTGCACACCGTCCGGCAGGTGATGCCCGCACGGCTGCGCCGCCGGATCGACTCCCTCCAGGTCACCGCCGTCGAACCGCCGAACGCGCGCCCGAACGCGCAGGTCGACAGCGGCGTCCTCATGGCGCTCGGCGCGGCGGTGCACGCCCGCGAGGTGCTGCGCTTCGACTACGTGCCGGCGTCGCCGCCGGAGGACGGCCGGGACACCGGGGGCCCGCCGCGCCGGGTGGAGCCGCACCACCTCGTCACCTGGGCGGGCCGCTGGTACCTCGTCGCCTGGGACCTCGACCGCGCGGACTGGCGCACGTTCCGCGCCGACCGGATCGCACCGCGCACCCCGACCGGGCCCCGCTTCACCCCCCGCGAGCTGCCCGGAGGCGACGTCGGCGCCTTCGTACTGAACAGGTTCCAGGGCGCCGACGGCTCGGGCGGCTGGCCCTGCCGGGGCGAGGTGATCCTCGCCCTGCCCGCGGACGCCGTGTCCCGGTACACCCGGGACGGCATCGTCGAGGAACTGGGCCCCGACCGCTGCCGGCTCGTCCTGGGCTCCTGGTCGTGGCCCGCCCTGGCCGCCGCCCTCGGCCGGTTCGACGCCGACATGGAGATCGTCGGGCCGGACCGGCTCAGGGAGGCCTGCGCGCGCCTGGCCCGCCGTTACGCCGCCGCCGCGGGCGGTGCACCCGGTGGCCGTCCGCGTACCCGCGCCTGAACCGGGCAGCCCCCACCCCGCCCCGCCAGGGGATCTCAGGGACCAACCAGGGTTCCCACGGATGCCGTCCGCCCGGCCCGCTTGCCACCATGGGCACATGAACGATGCCGCGCCCGCCGAGGAGACGACGGGCCCCACCGGGGCCACGTCCGGCTCCGCAGGCACCCCGCCGCCCGCCGACGCACCGGGCCGCCGGGCTCCGCAGGCCCCCCTGCGCCGCAGCCGACGGCACAAGGTGGTCGCCGGTGTGTGCGGCGGGCTGGGCCGCCACTGGGGGCTGGACCCGGTGATCTTCCGGATCGTCCTGGCCGTGCTGGCGGCCTCCGGCGGGATCGGCCTGATCGCGTACGGCTTCGCCTGGCTGCTCATCCCGGAGGACGGCGACGACGAGAACGAGGGCCGCAAGCTGCTCTCCGGCCGCGTCGAGGGCACGGCGCTGACCGCGCTGCTGTTCGCGCTGGTCGGCTGCGGCTACTTCCTCACCTCCCTCGCCAACCGCGGCGTGCTGACCTTCACCGTCATGCTCGCGCTGGCCGTGGGCGGTTCGGCCTACTGGTCGCGGCAGCGCCGCGCGGAGGGCGCGGACGGTCCGGGCACCACCGGCCCGGCCACCGCACAGACCGTCGTGGACGCGCCGCCCGAGACGACGGCGCCGCCCACCCGGAACACCCCGTCCTGGTGGCGGGACCCGCTCTCCAAGGAAGGGACGGCCGGCGTGGGCTATCTCTGGGGACCCAGCGACACTCCGTACGGACACGAGCAGGCGCACACCGCACACGGAACGGCCGGGAGCTCCGGCCGGACCGCCGGCGCGACGGCGTGGGCCGGGGGCGCAGCGCCACCGGCCGCCGCACCGGCCCGGCGCCGCCGGGCGGGCCGGCCGATCGGCGGCTGGACGTTCCTGCTGGCGATCGTCGCGGGCCTGGCGACGGGCGGCGCCGCCGCGGACGCCCACCCGCTGAACACCGCCCTCGTCGCCGGGCTGTCCGCCGCACTCGTCGTCTTCGGCCTCGGCCTGGTGCTCAGCGCCTGGTTCGGGCGGACCGGCGGCGGCACGGTCTTCATGGTCATCCTCACGTCCGTGCTGCTGGCGGGCGCCTCGGTCCTGCCGGACAGCATCACCGCCGACTGGCGCAACCGCGTCTGGCTCCCGATGGACGCCGCCTCCGTGAAGCCGAGTTACGAGCTCGGGGCGGGGCGCGGAGAGCTGGACCTGAGCCACGTACCGTTCAAGAACGGGCAGACCGTACGGACCAAGGCCACCGTCGGCGCCGGACAGCTCAGCGTGACCGTGCCCGACGGCGTCACCGCGCGGCTGCACATCGACGTGGGGCTCGGCGACGTCCGGCTGCCGGGCGAAACGCCGGAGGACTTCCACCTCCAGGCCGACCAGGAGCAGACCGTCACGCTGCCCGCGACCGGCCTGAAGAAGGGCGAGAAGCCGCACGGCACGCTGGACCTCGACCTCAAGGTGGGCGCGGGACAGGTGGATGTGGAGCGGGCCGCTCCGCAGACGGGGGGACAGCCGACGGGCGAGCAGCCGACGGGCGAGCAGTCGACGCACGATCAGCAGACGGGAGAGCAGCCGTGAAACGCCATCGCTTCGAGCCCGCCCGGCTCCTCACCGGCCTGACCGCGCTGGGCGTGGGCGGCGCCTACGTGGGCGAGGCGGCCGGAGCCTGGGACCTGCCCGGCGCGCTGCCCGTGCTGGCCGTACCGGCGGGCCTGTGCCTGTCGGGCGTCACGGCGGCCGTCTGGGCGGCGGTGCGGCGGCATCGGGGGGCTTCGGCGGGAGGCGGCGGGGAGTAGCGACCGGGGCAGCATGCGGAGGCCCCGTTTCCCGACGGGCGATGGACTGCGGGCGGCAGGTGGCGCACGACCTCGGACGGCAGCCGCCTCACCCGAACAACTGCCGCCCCTGCCTGCCGCGCCGCGCCGCCAGCATCGCGTCCAGGGACAGCATCGGTGCCCCGGCCAGCACCAGCGGCAGCCAGGCCATCAAGTACGCCAGGTCGTTGCCGTAGTAGTACGGCTCGGCCGACCAGCTCACGGTGAGCCACAGGCTCAGCGAGATCAGCGCGCCGCCGAGCGCGGCGACCCGGGTGAACAGTCCGACGAGGGTGCCGATGCCGACGGCCAACTCCCCGGCGGCGATGGCGTAACCGAAACCCGCCGGGTTCTTCAGGGCCAGGTCCACCAGGGCGGGCACGGCCGAGGTGTCCCGCACCTGCCGCATCAGTTCGCCGACCGAACCCGTGCCGCCGGAGGCGAGGAAGGCCGGGTCGGTCAGCTTGTCCAGGCCCGCGTAGACGAAGGTCACGCCGAGGAAGATCCGCAGCGGCAGCAGCGCGTACCGCGCCATCGCCTCGCGCGGACCACCTCCCCTGCCCGCCCCGGCCCCGCCCAGGCCGCTGCCGCCGCCGACCGCACGATCCGCATGAGACATGGCGTCCCGCCTCTCCGTCGCCGCCGGACGCGGGCGGTGGGGTGCCCGCGGCCAGGTGTTCCACAAAGGGTACGGACGGCGGCTCACCCGGCGTTCAACGCGGCGCGCCGGCCTCGTGCACCAGTCGCGCGTACACCGGCCGCTCGGGCCCCAGTCCTGCACGTCAGTCCTGCACGTCAGTCCTGTACGTCAGTCCTGCACGTCAGTCCTGCACGTCGATCGTGTAGGCATTCGTCTCCGCACCCGCCGCCGTGACGACCCTGACCTCCACCCGGCCCGGTTCGACGTCCGCCGGGACGGGCACGGTGAGCACACCGTCCGTCGGATTGCCGAACCCGCCGGCGACCGGCACCAGCGGTACGTGCACATGCACCGCGCCGATCCGTACGACGGTACGCGCCAGCAGGTCCGCGTCCTGCGCGCCCGGCGGTACGAAGCCCGTACCGCGGATCTCGATGTCGTCGCCGATGCGGATGGGCGCGGCCAGGTCGCCCGGCTCCCGGGCCCGGACGACCGACAGCACGACCGGACGGCCGCCCTCCGCGTACTTGCCCGCCACGTACATCACCGCGCCCACCACCACGACGACGGCGAACGCCCACGGCAGGTCCGGCAGCCGGGACGGGTCGCGGGCCAGGCGGACCACGGCGAAGGACACGGCGGCCACGTTCAGCAGCAGGAACTGGGTGTCGGTGAGGCTGCCGCGCCCCGCGTCGTCCGTGAGCAGGTCGGCGGCGCGCGGCCGTTCCGCGCGCACCTTCTGCAGGCGCCGCCCCTGGATGCGTACGGCGACGACCCGGCGCACCAGCACCGCCACCGCGCAGGTCACCGCGAGGACCGTGAGCAGCCCGGCGCCGCGCGGCAGTTCGAGGCCGTCCACCAGCGCCTCGCGCGCGTCCGCGTCCGTCACCAGCGTCAGGTGCACGGCCTGCACGAGGACGGCGTACGCCACCAGCAGCAGCCAGCCCGCCGCGACCGTGCGCGAGGTCGAGAGCCGGTTGTCCTCACCGATCAGGGGCGCCAGCAGACCGCCGCGCGCCCGGTGGCGCCACCCCGCGCCCGTCAGGGCCAGCGCCAGGATCACCGCCGCGGCCAGCCCCGCCGTACGCGGCGCCGTCCAGCCCGTACCGATCGCGGTGACGGCCTGCATGATCACCAGCACGCCGATCCCGGCCCACAGCACCAGCAGCGTGCGCCGCCACACCGCGTCCAGCCAGGACGCGCCCTCGGCGGCGGCGCGCTCGGCGACCGCACGGGCCGACAGCGCCAGTTCGTCCGACACCCACTGCCGCGCCGCACCCGCCGAGTGGGCCAGCGCGGCCGGGACACCGCGGCCCGCCGCGTACTCCTCGCGCAGCGCCACGAACGCGGCGACCGCCCTGCGGTGCCCCTCGCGTGCGCCGCGCGGGCACTTCCCGCAGGTGCAGTCACCGCCGTAACCGCCTGCCCCGGCCGCCCCGGGCGTGCCTGCCGTCGCCCCGGGCCCCGGAAAGCCCTCGGTCCCTCCGGGCGATCCGGACACCCCCGTCGTCCCGCCCGCCGTCTCCACCGACACGTCCGCTCCGCCCAGCCACCAGTCGTCGCCAACTCCACCGTACTGAGAGGAAATTGTGCCGCATGTGACGAGGCCGAAAAGCCGGGCGGGCGGCTTTACGGGCGGTGACGGGACATGTGGAGCGGTGACGGGCGGACCGGCAGGTTGACGTGGGGCCGCAGGGAGGGCGTACGGAGGACATACGGAGCCGTACGGAGGCCCTACGGAGGCCGTACGGAGGCCGTACGGAGGCCGTACGGCCTCAGCCGAGCAGGTCCGGTTCGCTCCGCGTCATCTGCTGGTACAGCGGCTGGTAATTGATCCACGCCACCAGGTCGTTGCCCAGCTGCTCCCGCGTGTGCACGGCGTTCGCGTGATCGATCAGTACGGGCTTGCCGGCGGCCCGCGCGGTCAGCTGCACCTGGCAGGAACGCTCCATCGTGATGAACCACCAGGCCGCCGCGTCCACCGAGTCGCCCACCGTCAACAGCCCGTGATTGCGCAGGATCACGGCCTTGTGCGGCCCGAGCGCGACCGCGATCCGCCGCCCCTCCTCCTCGTCCACCACGACGCCCGTGTAATCGTCGAACAGTGCGTGGTCCTCGTAGAACGCGCACACGTCCTGGGTGATCGGATCCAGCAGCTCGCCGAGGGTGGACAGGGCACGGCCGTACACCGAGTGGCTGTGCGCGGCGGCGACGACGTCCGGGCGGGCCCGGTGGACCTGTGCGTGGATCGCGAACGCCGCCTGGTTGACGTGGTGACGGCCCTCGACGACCTTGCCCTCGTGGTTGACCAGGATCAGGTCGCCGACCGTGATGTGCTTGAACGACATCCCGAACGGATTCACCCAGAAGCAGTCGGTGAACTCCGGGTCCCGGGCGGTGATGTGGCCCGCCACCCCCTCCTCGAACCCGAACCGCCCGAAGAGCCGCAGCGCCGCCGCGAGGCGTTCCTTGCGGTGGCGGCGCTCCTCCTCGACGGTCGCGTGCTGCGGCGGCAGGGCGAAGTGCAGCTGGTCGGTGGGGACGGGGGTGGGCACGGAGGCGGGAGTGGAGGCGGGGGCGGACGGGGTGTTCGGGGTGGACGGGGCGTTCGGGGCGTTCGGGGTGGGCGGCGTGGGCTCGGGCATGGCGGCTTCCTCCTGACGCACGTACAGCTCGCAGCGGAAGCTACCTGCCGGTAGTAGAGGTGAACAGGGGGTGTCGCCGCTTTTCCGTTCCGGCTGACTGCGGGTTCGGGGCGTTAGCCGGGTGTTAGCGGTGCGGCAGCCTTGCGCCAAGGGGGCCGGACAGAGTGGGTGACGTACCGAGAGACCACGGAAGACCGACCGCCCCGGGGGGCCCGCAATGACCGCCGAGACCACCGCCCGTACCGTCCGCCGCCGCACTCTGCGCGTCGCCGCCGCGGCCCTGACCGCGGTCGCCGGCCTGACGCTGACCGCCTGCTCCGGCTCGGACGCGGGCACCGGCGCCAAGGCCGCGGCGCACCTGGACCCGGACGCGGCCGCCGCGAACGCCGGCGGCGCGGACGCGGGCGGCGCGGGTGCCGACGGGGCTGGCTCCGCGAATTCTTCCAGCAGCGCGCAGGGTGGTGCCGAGGCGAAGGCCGGCACCAAGCCGGGTGGCGGGGGCGGGGGCAAGCGGGCGGGCGGCTCGCACGCCACCGGCGGCGGCAAGGCCGCCGCCGGCGTTCAGCGCTGCCACACCTCCAGCCTGACGGCGGTCTTCGCCACCGGCGAGGACGCGGTCCCCGACCCGGACGCCGACGGCGGCACCACCACCAGCATCGTGCTCACCAACAAGGGCAGCCGCAGCTGCAAGATCGGCGGCTTCGCCGGCATCGACCTCAAGCCCGACGCCGGCGGCCCCGGCTGGTCCCTGGCCCGCTCCAGCGCCAAGCACGGCTCCCTGACCCTCGCCCCCGGCGAGAGCACCGACTTCACCCTCAACCTCGGCCTGGCCAAGGAGAACGCCGAAGACTCCTGGCTGCCCCGAACCGTCACCGTCACCCCGCCGAACGAGACCACCTCCCTGACCCTCAAGTGGCCCTGGGGCCCCCTCGTCGACCAGCGCGGCGCCACCCACCCCGCCACCTTCGTCAACCCCATCGGCTGACCCCGGCCGTACCGCCGCGCCGCCCTCCCCGCCGCCACGGAAATACGCCGCGGAAATTCGCTACGGAAGCGGCGGGCAGGGCCACTACCGTGCCCCCATGGCTGCCACGACCGGTACTCCCCTGAGCTACGACCGCTACTGCGCCGAGATCGTCCACCAGGCCGACCAACTGCGGTCCACCGTCAAGAACACCGACCCGGCGGCCGCCGTGCCGACCTGCCCCGGCTGGAACCTCGGCCAGCTCATCCGCCACGTCAACGGTGCCCACCGCTGGGTCGAGACGATCGTCGGCACCCGGGCGACGGAGCCCGTCTCCGACGAACTGGTCAACGAGACACCGAAGCTCGCCGACGAGGACCCGGCCGAGCTGGGCGCCCTGCTCGCCGAGGGCGCCGCCCGGCTGTCGGACACGCTGCGGGCCGCCGGGCCCGACGTGCCGGTGTGGACCGTGGCGCCCGGCGGGACTCCCGTCTTCTGGGCCCGCCGGATGACCCACGAGACGGCCCTCCACCGGGCCGACGCCACCCTCGCCGCCGGCCGGGAGTACGTCCTCGACGCGGACGTGGCGCGCGACGCCCTCGACGAATGGATGGGGTTCCACGCCGTCGAGGAGATCGCCGAGGAGCAGCCCGGCGCGCCCGTCCTGCTCGGGCCCGGCCGTACGCTGCACTTCCACGCCACGGACACCGAGGCGGAGTGGTTCGTCGACCTCACCGGCGCGGCCCCCGTCTGGCGCCCCACCCACGAGAAGGCCGCGGTCGCCGTCCGCGGCACCGTCACCGACCTGGTGCTCTTCCTCTACGGGCGGCCCGCCGTCGCCGGGGGTGTGGAGACCGTCGGCGACCGGGGGCTGCTGGAGGTGTGGCTGGAGCGGACGCGGTTCTGGCTCCAGTGAGGTGAGCGGGGCCGCCCGTGACCGCTGCCGGACGGCGCGCGTTACGCTGACGCCGACGTAAACGGAACGGCGTTCCACGGCAGCGGAGGGGCGGGGTCTTGAGCGAGGGCACGCAGCGGAAGACCGGCGCGGACCCCACGGCCGCCACGGGCCCGGCCGACGCGGACCCCACAGCCGCTACATGCCCCGCCGACGCGGACACCCAGGCCGCACGCCCCGCCAAGCGCGTACGCGCCGACGCGCAGCGCAGTACCGACGCCCTGCTCACCGCCGCCGCCGAAGTCTTCGCCGCCTCCGGAGTCGACGCCCCCGTACGCCAGATCACCGCCAAGGCAGGCGTGGGCGCCGGCACCCTCTACCGCCACTTCCCGCAGCGCGCCGACCTGGTCGCGGCGGTCTTCCGGCACGAGGTCGACGCCTGCGCCGACGCGGCCCCCGCCCTCATGGCCGCGTACGCACCTGTCGACGCGCTCGCCCGCTGGCTCCAGCGCTTCGCGGGCTTCATCGCCACGAAGCGCGGCCTCAGCTCCGCGCTCCACTCGGGAGACCCGGCCTTCGACAGCCTGCCCGGCTACTTCCAGCAGCGCTTCGTGCCCGTCCTCAGCGCTCTCCTCGACACCGCGGCGAGCGCCGGGCACATCCGCTCCGACCTGGACCTGGACCCCGAAGACCTGCTGCGCGCCGTGGCCAACCTGACCCTGCCAGCCGCCGAGGACGACAACGCCCCCGCCCAGCAGATGGTCACCCTCCTTGTCGACGGCCTCCGCTACGGCGCGCGCACGCCGGGCCCGGCCTGAGCGGACGAGCCCTACGCGGACTCCGGCTTGGCGCCCCCCATCTCGTACCCACCGACAACGCCGCAGCCGCCGCTCGAACTGATGAGCGGCGGCTGCGGCGTTGACCTGGTGCGGGGGACCTACGAGGGGGTCACTCCCACTCGATGGTGCCCGGGGGCTTGCTGGTCACGTCGAGGACGACGCGGTTGACGTCGGAGACCTCGTTGGTGATGCGGGTGGAGATGCGGGCCAGGACGTCGTACGGCATACGGGTCCAGTCCGCGGTCATCGCGTCCTCGGAGGAGACCGGGCGCAGCACGATCGGGTGGCCGTAGGAGCGGCCGTCGCCCTGGACGCCGACGGAGCGGACGTCCGCGAGCAGCACCACCGGGCACTGCCAGATCTCGCGGTCCAGGCCGGCCGCGGTCAGCTCCTCGCGGGCGATCGCGTCGGCCTCGCGGAGGAGGTCGAGGCGCTCCTCGGTGACCTCGCCGACGATGCGGATGCCCAGGCCGGGGCCGGGGAACGGCTGGCGCTGGACGATCTCGTCCGGCAGGCCCAGCTCGGCGCCGACCGCGCGGACCTCGTCCTTGAAGAGCTGGCGGAGCGGCTCGATGAGCTCGAACTCCAGGTCCTCGGGGAGGCCGCCGACGTTGTGGTGG
The DNA here is from genome assembly GCF_003865155.1 of Streptomyces paromomycinus. Taxonomy (NCBI): domain Bacteria; kingdom Bacillati; phylum Actinomycetota; class Actinomycetes; order Kitasatosporales; family Streptomycetaceae; genus Streptomyces; species Streptomyces paromomycinus. The sequence goes on from NZ_BHZD01000001.1 coordinate 3,978,096, forward strand.
GACTTGATGTTCGCGGTGCCGGTGCCGCCGCCGGACTCCACGATGTCCGGGTAGAGCGTGCCCTGGACCAGGAACTTCACGGGCTCGCCGGCCGCGCCGGACTCGGCGACGATCTCCGCCTGGGCCTGCTCGAAGACCCGGATGAACTCGCGGCCGATGATCTTCCGCTTCTGCTCCGGGTCGGAGACGCCGGCCAGCGCCTTCAGGAAGCGCTCGGAGGCGTCGACGACCTTCAGCTGGACGCCGGTGGCGGCCACGAAGTCCTTCTCGACCTGCTCGGTCTCGCCCTTGCGCATCAGGCCGTGGTCGACGTAGACGCAGGTCAGCTGGTCGCCGATGGCCTTCTGGACGAGGGCGGCGGCCACCGCGGAGTCCACGCCGCCGGACAGGCCGCAGATCGCCCGCGCGCTGCCGACCTGCTCACGGATCGCGGCGACCTGCTCGTCGACGACGTTGGTGGTGGTCCACACCGGCTCGATGCCCGCTCCCCGGTAGAGGAAGTGCTCCAGGACCTGCTGGCCGTGCGTGGAGTGCATCACCTCGGGGTGGTACTGCACGCCGTACAGCTTCTTCTCGTCGTTCTCGAAGGCGGCGACCGGGACCATGTCGGTGGACGCGGTGACGGTGAAGCCCTCGGGAGCGGCGGAGCAGGCGTCGCCGTGCGACATCCACACCGGCTGCTCGGCCGGGGTGCCCTCGAAGAGGGTCGAGGCGTTCTTGGAGACGTGCAGGTCGGTACGGCCGTACTCACGGGCGCCGGTGTTGTCGACCGTGCCGCCGAGGGTGGTGGCCATGAGCTGGAAGCCGTAGCACATGCCGAAGACCGGGACCCCGGCCTCGAACAGGGAACGGTCCAGGCTGGGCGCGTCCTCGGCGTAGACCGACGACGGGCCGCCGGAGAGGATGATCGCCTTGGGGTTCTTGGCGAGCATCTCGGCCACCGGCATGGTGGACGGGACGATCTCGCTGTAGACCCGGGCCTCGCGTACGCGGCGGGCGATGAGCTGGGCGTACTGCGCGCCGAAGTCGACTACCAGGACGACGTCGGGGGCGGCAGCAGGTGACGCTGATGGCACTTCGGCGGCCTTCCGGCGGTGGTGGTGCAGGGGTTGGACTTTCGATTCTAACGGGCTCATACTGAACGCCATGTACAAGCAGCTGACCTTCGTCTTTACCTATGGCACCGGCCCGTCCGGCTGCCATGGTCGTGCTGCTTGATCAACTGACGAGCGACTTCCCAGGCGCCCCGGGCCGGTACAGGCCCGGGGCGCTCGGTTTTTCTGCGGGTGGCGGCGGGCCGCAGACGGTGCTGAGGGCGGCTGCGGGGTCCTGATCCGTAGGAGTGACGGACATGAGCGGTACCCAGGCGATCCAGGCGATCCAGGCGGTCACGGACCCGGCAGCGCTTCCCGAGGCCGGGACCACGGGCACGGCCACGCGCAGGGCCACGCGCAGGGCCGCGGTGCAGCCCGACACCGGCGCCCGCACCGAGGCGGCGGCCGGGGTGATCACGGACGCCCGCGCGCGGATCGACGATCTCGACGGCCGGATCATCGGCCTGGTGCAGGAACGCATGGCCGTCTCGGCCGTGATCCAGCGTGAGCGCATCGGCTCCGGCGGGCGCCGGGTGAACCTGTCGCGCGAGATGGAGGTGCTGGAGCACTACCGGGGGCAGCTCGGCCGGCCCGGCACCGCCCTCGCGATGACGCTGCTGGAGCTGTGCCGGGGCCGGATCTGACCCGCGGGCGGTGACTCACCCGTACGGCGCCGTGACCGGCCCCCGCCGAACTTCGTTGTTCCGGATGCCACGCCAGCCAGGTGCGGTCTGCAGGACTACGCGTAGACGCCGCCCGTGGGCGGATCCGCCGGAGCGATGAGACGCCGACCGACTTGGAGCGGTCCGCGTCGTGGGACCTCGCTGCGGTGCTGTGACCGGTCAGCAGGGGACAGCAGCCCGGTCACATCCGATGGGGCGGTCGGTCCTGGGGACGCCCGGGACCGACCGCATCCGGTCGAAACGGTTGCGCCGGGTGAGGCGCGTCCAGCACGATGCAGGAGAGCGGCACACCGTGCCCGAAACTTGGCCGTGAAAGCGGCACGCCGTGCCCCGAGCGGGGGACGGCAACCGTCGGCGGTCCGGACCGCCGCACGGCGTACGGACGCCGGAGCCACCGGCGCCGGCAGGCGGCCGAAGGCCGCGATCGCGGGGGTGCCCACCCCCGGACAACTTGAGAGCCAGCGGCGCCATCCCCCCCCCCGGCGCCGCCCCCTCGGCGCCGTCGCTGCCCTGACGCCGGCGCCGAAAGCCAAGGGCCCCGCTGCCGTCCGCACCCCCCTCGCGGGCGGCGTCCCGGGGCCCTTCGCTATGGCGGGGTACGGGAGCCGGTCACGTATCGACGCTACGGGCGCGTACCGGCGCTACGGGCACGTATCGACGCTACGGGCATGTACCGGCGCTACGGGCACGTATCGACGCTACGGACTGGCTCCGGCGGCACTTCCGGCGCTCGAACCGGGCCGTGCAACCTTTTCCGCTCATGGCCGGTCAGTATCTGCAATCGCCCGGCCATCCCGCGCCCCACCGCGACGGCCCGTCCCGAACCGGTGCCGTGCTCACGGCACTTCGGCTCCGAGAGGTCTTCACGATGCAGCTCCGCCGCGCCCTGGCCGCCGTCGCCGCGACGGCCGCCATAACCCCTGCCGCCCTGCTGGCGGCCCCCGCCGCGTACGCCACCGAGACGCCCGAGCAGGCCCCGACGGCCACCGCGTCCACCACCGCCACCGCCACCGCCACACCGACCGCGACGCCGACGCCGAGCGCGTCCGGGACCTCCGGCTCCCCCGTGCCCGGCGAGAGCGGCAAGCCGCCGCAGAGCGGGGACGGGACGAAGACCGCCGCGCCGGCTCCGCCCAAGAGGGCGGTCCCCGGCAAGGACGCGGAGCCGAGCCCGCCGAGCGTCACCCCCTCCGAGACCCCGGAGTGCAAGGACTGGTCCAGCGAGCGGTCGGTCAAGGCCGAACTCCGCGGCCTGCCCAGCAAGATCGTCGCGGGGGCCGGGTGGGTGGACTTCACCTACCGCGCCACCAACATCTCCACCGGGCACATCCTGTCCGTACAGGCGTTCGCGCAGGTCTTCGCCGTGGACAACAAGACCTCCGACGACGTGTCCGGACACTTGACGCTCGAATGGTTCGACGCGGCGACGGGCCGGTGGAAGCCGGTCGCGGGTTCCGAGGAAGGCGACGGCTACTTCGCCTCGGTCGCCGGTGCCGACGGCCTGCGCGCCGGGGAGTACGCGGAGGCCAAGCTGCGGCTGCGGGCCGACGCGAAGACGCCCGCAAGTCACGGCGGCGCGGTCAGCGTCGGCTGGTACCTGAACGCGGACCTGAGCTGCGGCGTCTCGGACGCCGCGGACTACCCCTTCGACGTCCTGCCCGCCGGCAGCACCCGGCCGCCCCACGTACCGGACGCCCAGGGACACCCCGGCACGCGCCCCAACCACCCGACCCCGCACGGCGGTTCGAGGCAGCAGGCCCAGCCGCCGGTCACCGGCAGGCTGGCCGAGACCGGCGCGTCCTCCGGGCTCCCGGCCCTCGCCCTGTCGGGCGCGGCGGCGGTCACCCTCGGCGGCGGTGCGGTGTTCGCCGTACGCCGCCGCAGGGGCGCCGACGCGGCCTGAGCCGGGGACGGCGCGGAGCGCGGGTCAGCTTTCCGCCGGGGCCGTGACCTGCGGCTTCGGCGGGACCGCCGGGACGGGCAGCAGCGGCAGCCGCAGCGCGGCGAACGCCTTCTCCGGCACGGCCGGGCGGTGCGGCGCCACCGCGGACAGCCGCTGATAGGCGCGGCCCGGCGCGGGGCGGGGGTCCGTCTCGCCCTTGTTCGGCCAGAAGGACATGGCGCGTTCGGCCTGTGCGGTGATGGTCAGCGACGGGTTGACGCCGAGGTTGGCGGAGACCGCCGAGCCGTCGACCACCGAGATGCCGGGGTACCCGTACAGCCGGTGGTACGGGTCGATCACACCATGGTCCGCGTCCTCGCCGATCGGGCAGCCGCCCAGGAAGTGCGCGGTCAGCGGGGTGCCCATCAGTTCGCCGACGTTGCTGCCCGCGAAGCCGTTGATCTCCTGGGCGAGCAGGGTGGCCGCCGCGGTGGCCTCGGGGATCTGCTGCGGGTTGGGCGCGCCGTGGCCCTGGCGGGCGGTGAGCAGCCCTTTGCCGAGGCCGCCCGGCTTGCGGTACGTGGTCAGGGAGTTGTCCAGGGACTGCATGACCAGGCCGATGATGGTCCGCTCGGACCACCGGCGGTTGGACAGCGAGCGCAGCAGCAGGAGCGGGTGGCGTACGCAGTTGGCCGCCCAGGCCAGGGCGCGGGGCGCGCGGGTGGCGATCGGCACCTGGAGGACGGACAGGCTGCCCATCGCGTTGGAGCCCTTGCCGTAGCGGACCGGCTCGATGTGGGTGCTGTCGTTCGGGTGGATGGACGAGGTGATCGCGACACCTCGGGTGAAGTCGGCCTTCGGTCCGCCGTGCGCCTTGCGGTAGCGGCGGTCGTCGGTCTGCGCGCCGACCAGGGCCTCGGAGTTGGTGCGGGTCAGCTCGCCGAGCCGGCCGGAGATCCGGGGCAGCAGGCCGCTGTCCTTCATCCGGTGCAGGAGCGTCTGTGTGCCGTACGTGCCCGCCGCGACGACCACCCGGCGGGCGGTGAACGTGCGGCCCTCGCCCTTGCGCTTGTCGTCGGTGGGCAGCGTGCCGACGGCGTAGCCGCCGCGCGAGTCCTCGGTGACGGTGACCACGGAGGTCATGGGGTGGATGACGGCGCCGGCCTTCTCGGCGAGGTGGAGGTAGTTCTCGTTGAGGGTGTTCTTGGCGCCGTGCCGGCAGCCGGTCATGCACTCCCCGCATTCGGTGCACGCGGTGCGCGCCGGGCCCGCGCCGCCGAAGTACGGATCGGGGACCTCGGTGCCGGGGGCGGCCTTCACCGTGCCGTCGGTGTCCTTGCCGTCGCCGAAGAAGACGCCGACCGGCGCCATGTGGAAGGAGTCGCCGACGCCCATCTTCTCGGCGGCGGCCTTCAGGTGGACGTCCGAGGGGGTCATGGTCGGGTTGAGGCGGACGCCGAGCATCCGCTGTGCCTGGTCGTAGTACGGCTTCAGCTCGTCCTGCCAGTCGGTGATGTGCCCCCACTGCTGGTCGTCGAAGAACTGTTTCGGCGGTACGTAGAGGGTGTTGGCGTAGTTCAGCGAGCCGCCGCCGACCCCGGCGCCCGCCAGGACCATGACGTTGCCGAGCAGGTGCACGCGCTGGATGCCGTAGCAGCCGAGGGCGGGCGCCCACAGGTAGTTCTTCAGGTCCCAGGAGTTCTTGGGCAGCGTGGCGCGGGTGAAGCGGCGCCCGGCCTCCAGGACGCCGACGCGGTAGCCCTTCTCGGTCAGGCGGAGCGCGGAGACGGAGCCGCCGAAGCCCGAGCCGATGACGAGGACGTCGTAGTCGTAGCCGTCGTCGGAGGTGTCGCGCTGTTTCTGGGCAGGGTGGTCCTGGGGCACTGGCACTCCCTTGCTTCTCGGGCGGGCCCGCGGGCCCGTGTCGCGGAGGCGTTCTCAGCGCAGGCGGAGCGCCTTCATCGCGCGCAGGCTGCGGGTCATGAACGCCGCGTACTTCTCGTCGTCCATGCCGAACGACGGGGCGAGCGGCAGCAGGCGCTGGTGGGCGACGGTCTGCGCCTCGGTGTACTTCAGGATGCCCTCGGAGCCGTGCCGGCGGCCGAGGCCGGAGTCGCCCATGCCGCCCATCGGGGACTGGACGCTGCCGTAGCCGGCGGCGTACGCCTCGTTGACGTTGACGGTGCCGGTGCGCAGGCGGGCGGCGACGGCGCGGCCGCGGCGGCCGTCCCGGGTCCAGACGCTGGAGTTCAGGCCGTACGGGGTGGCGTTGGCGCGGGCCACCGCCTCGTCCACGTCGTGGAACCGGTAGACCGAGACGACCGGGCCGAAGGTCTCCTCCTCGCACACGGCCATCGGGGGCTCGACACCGTCGAGGATGGTGGGCTCGTAGAACAGCGGGCCGATGTCCGGGCGGGCGCGGCCGCCGGCGACCAGGGTGGCGCCCTTGGCGACGGCCTCGTCCACGTGCCGGGTGACCGTCTCCAGCTGGCGTTCGCCGACCAGTGAGCCCATGTCGGCGCCGTAGGCGAGGGCGTTGCCCAGCCGCATCGCCTTCGTCCGGGCGGCGAAGCGCTCCAGGAAGGCGTCGGCTATGGACGCGTGGACGTACAGCCGTTCTATGGAGATGCAGAGCTGGCCCGCGGACGAGAAGCAGCCGCGCACGGCGCCCGCCGCGGCCTTGTCCACGTCGGCGTCGTCCAGCACCAGCATGGCGTTCTTGCCGCCGAGTTCGAGGGAGACGCCGACCAGGCGGGCGGCGGCGCCCTGGGCGACCTCGCGGCCGGTGCGGGTGGAGCCGGTGAAGGAGACGTAGTCGGCGTGCTTGACGACCTCGGGGCCGACGACCGGACCGTCACCGAGCACGACCTGCCAGACCTCCGGGGGCAGCCCGGCCTCGATGAGCTGCTCACGGGCCCACAGGGCGGTCAGCGCGGTCTCCGTGTCGGGCTTCATGACGACGGCGTTGCCGGCGGCGAAGGCGGGCAGCGCGTCGCCGACGGACAGCTCGAAGGGGTAGTTCCAGGGCGCGATCTGCCCCACGACGCCGCGCGGCTGCCGCAGTTCGGTGACCTTGGTGAGGGTCGGCACGACACCGGTGTGGCTCCGGGGGCGCAGGTACGCGGGTGCCTTGCGCCCGTAGTGGCGGGCCGCGACGGCGACGGCCTGGATCTCCTCGTGGGCATGCAGCCGGGCCTTGCCGGTCTCCAGTTGGATCAGGTCCAGCACCTCGGCCTGGCGGCGCAGTACCAGGTCGTGGAAGCGCAGCAGGACGGCGGCGCGCCGGCGTACCGGGACCTCGGCCCAGGCGCGCTGGGCGGTGCGGGCCCGTTCGAAGGCGGTGGCGACGTCCTCGGGCGTGGACTCGGGCAGGTCCGCCAGCTTCTCGCCGGTGAACGGCGTGTGGCCGGCGGTCCGGCCGCTGCCGGTCACGCCGCGGGTGAGACGGGTGACCAGGTGCGGGGTGACCACGTCGGCGGCGGTACGGGTGCCGGCGGCGGCGCGGGCGACGGGGTTGCCGCCGGCGGGGGCGTCCCGGTCGGCGGCGGGCGCGGCGCCGGCGGGTGCGGAGGTGCGGGTTCCGGTGTCCTGCGAGTCCGTCATGCGGGCGAGCGTATGACGCGCCGGACGCTTTGGGTACCCACCGGTAATGAGTTTTCACGCGGTGCGCACAATCGCGCCAGCGTTCACTGGCCACAAGGGCGCTGTGCTGGGGGCTTACGGGTGCGGGGCGGAGCGGGGGCGGTCCGCGGGCGATACGCGGGCGGTCCCCCGGGCGGAGTGGCGGACGGTACGGCGGAGGCCGGGTCGGCCGTCACCGTGCCGGGGAACCGGCGCCCACCGGGTGAAACGTGCGCAGGGCGACCGTGAAGTGCCGTTTCGCCCGGTCGCGTTCGGCGAGCGGGGCCGAGACCCATACGTCGTACGTCCGTCCGCCCTCCTCCCAGAGGAGGTCGAAGGTGTGCCGGGGGCCGCCGTCCTCCGGTCCGCCGTCCCAGGTGAACTCCCACCGGGCGGCGGGCAGGCCGCGGTGCGTGGCGCGCGTGACCGTGCCGTCGCGGTAGCCGGGGTACTGGTCCGGGCCTTGCGCGTGCGCGCGGCGCAGGGTGTCGAGCGGCCCGGTGGGGGTCGGTTCCCGGAGGCGGATACCGAGCCGGTAGCGCTTGCCCTCGGAGGAGTAGAAGACGCGGGGTTTCTCGTACGAGCGGGTGGAGCCTTCGGGGACGGCGAGGGCGAAGCCGAGCGGGTCGCGCACCATGACGTAACCGGGTGGGGTGGTGGCGGCCGTACCAGGAGTGCCCGAACGTTCCTGCGACGGTGACAGTGACAGTGGTGGCGACGACGGCGACTGCGTGGCCCGATGCCCGCCACCCTTGCCGTCCACGCCGCCCCCGTCCCCGTCCCGGAGGAACAGCGCCGCGAGACCCACCCCCACCCCCGCCAGCACACACACCGCCAGGCCCGCCAGGAACACGGTGCGCGCGCGCCCGGTGTGCGGACGGGCCGCGGCGGCCAGCGCGCGGTCCGCCAGAGCGTCCGGTATCGGGACCCCGTGCGTACGGCCCGGCTCCGGCGCGGGCACCGGGCGCTCGGGAGCTGCGGGCGGAGGCGGGGGTGTCTCGGGGGCGCGGCCCGACTGGAGGTAGCCGCGCAACAGCCGTTCCGTGCCCGCGATGTCCAGCCGCCGCTCCGGATCGCGTTCCAGCAGGCCGCGGACCACGGCCAGGAGAGGGCGGGCCGGTTCGGGCAGTTCGATCTCCTCGTGCTGGACCGCGCTCAGCACGCCGCCCAGCGAGTCGCGGTGGAACGGCGACCGCCCGCTGAGCGCCGCGCACAGCAGCACACCGACCGACCACAGGTCCGCCGCCGGTCCGGCGTGCCGGCCGGCCATCCGCTCGGGCGCGGTGTACTCGGGCGAGCCGACGAAGCCGCCGGCCTCGGTCAGCGTCGGGCTGCCGGGGAGCTGGGCGACGCCGAAGTCGGTGAGGACCACCCGTCCGGTGCCCTCCTCCAGCAGGACGTTGGCGGGCTTGATGTCGCGGTGCAGGACGCCGCGCGCGTGCGCCACGCGCAGCGCGCCGAGCAGGGCCAGGCCGATGCGCGCCACCTCGCGGGGCGCCAGCGGGCCGCCGCCGGTCAGCCGGTCGGCCAGGGAGGCGCCGTCGACCAGCTCCATGACGATCCAGGGACGCGCGTCCTGTTCGACGACGTCGTGCACGACGATCACGTTCGGGTGCTTGATCCGCGCGACGGACCGGGCCTCGCGCATCGCGCGCGCCCGCCCCGCGTCCGGGTCCGCGCCGGCCGGTCCGTCGTCCAGGTGCAGTTCCTTGACCGCGACCTGGCGGCGCAGCATCTCGTCGGTGGCGCGCCAGACCGTTCCCATGCCGCCGCGGCCGAGCCGTTCGCCCAGGCGGTAGCGGCCGGCGATGAGCCGGCCCTCGCCCCGCAAGCTCCCCATGGGGTCATCTTGCCCCAACGGCCGGGCGCCGACGGTGGATGTCGCGGTGACACGGGGTGGACGAGAGGCGCACGGGTCGGTTGCGCACGATTGCGGCGCGCGCCCGCGGGCAGGGAGTGGGAAGCCTGGCCGGACGGTGTGCGGCGGGGCGCGGTGACCCCGCGTACGGCAGTGCCGCACGACACACGCGGGGGAACCTCCGCCGCCTCTGCCGCCGTCCTTGACACAGTGAGGCGGCAGCAGCACACGGCAGTGGCAACAGGGCAGCGACAAGCAGGCAGTCGGCAGCACCCGGGCTCTGAGCACGGCGCGGCGGATCGGGGGTCGGACATGGTGATGCAGGACGGCGGTGCGGTGGACGTCCGGCCCGGTGCCGACCCCGGGCGGGCGGCGGCCGGGCACGAGCGCGCGTACCGCACCGCGGGGGCCGCCCTCGCGGTCTACGGCGGCGCGCTGACCGCGTGGACGGTGTACGGCATCGTCCAGGGCGACGGCAGTGTCTGGGACTTCTTCGAGGGGCTCTTCAACCCGCGCGCCTCCTTCTTCATGTGGACGCTCGGGCCCGGCGAATGGGCCCTGGTCGTCGCGCTGCTGGCGGTCGCGACGGGCGCGCTGGCCCTGCGGCGGGTGGCGCGTACGGGTGCTCTGCTGCTGGGCTGGGTGATCCTCGCCCAGTCCGCGCGCGAGATCGTCGGCCTGTGCCACGCCGGGTACCGCCAGTTGTACGCCGTGGAACCGCTCGGCGGCTGGGTGCTGGCGACGCGGGCCCTGGGGCTGCCGGCCGCCCTGATCGTGATCGTCTCGCTGCTCCGGGCCACCGAACGGCCACGGGCGGCCGAGTCCGCCGCGGACGGCGGAGCGGGCAGCGCCCGGCCACGGGTGACAAAACGGTCGTGCGCGGACGCCGACTCCTGGTGGCGGCGCCGGCTCTCCCGTATCTGCGGGGTGCTCTTCCTCGTCATGGGCGCGACCCGGCTCGTCTGGACGGCGTGGGGCACGGCCGAGGAGCACATCGGCCTGGGCACCTATCTGCGCCGGGCGGTGGACGGCTCCGCGACCGGCGGCGTCGTCCAGCTCGCGCAGTCCGGCGAGTTCACCACGCTCTCGTCGGTCGCCGTCCTGCTGGTGCTCGGTGTGCTGGCCGTCCGCAGCAACCGTGACGTGCGCGGCGCGCTCCTGGTGTTCGCCGCGGTCGAGCTGTACCTGACCGTGCGGACGGTGGTCCTGCTGACCGTCACCGGGTTCTTCGGCGGCCCGCTCGTCACGGGCGAGAGCACGGCGTCGCTGGTGATCACGGCGTACGAACTGGCCGCCACGACCTCGGTGGTGGTCCTGGCGACCGGCCGCTCGTTCAGTGCCTACGGTGCGTACGAGTCCCGGCTCAGCGGCCCGTATGGCGGTGGAAGCCGTCGATCATCGCCTGACGGCCGGGCAGGTTGAACTCCCGGCCCAGGGTCCGCATGATCGAGTTGTCGGTGGGCCGGTTGAGGCCGCGCGGGTAGTAGCCGCCGCCCTCGAAGGCACCGACCTTGCCGCCGTCCGGCGAATTCTGGCCGAGGTAGCGGTACCACTTGGCCTTCTTGGCCTTCATCTCCGCGACGCTCATCTTGGTGACGTTGGGCGCGGCCGGCTCCGGGCCGCTGTACGTGCCGTTGGTGTCGTACACGTACTCGTCGGCCAGCTTTCCGAGGGAGTGGCCCGTCTCGTGGACCGCCACCTGCGCGGAGTCGCGGTGGTCGGAGGAGGCGGTGGCGATGCCGTCGTAGCCGACGGACGAGGTGATGCCGTTGTAGCCCGCGCCGCCGTACTTGGCGGAGTTGCCGAGGACGAGCACGAGGTCGGCGTCCGGGGCCTTGGAGGCGTACGACTCGACCTTGCCGGTGTCCACGCACAGCAGGCGCTCGATGTCGTCGCACCAGAAGCGGGCGTCCAGCGCGGTGTCCTTGACCACGCCCTTGGACGGGTCGCCGGAGACGCCGGACTGGTTGGAGACGGCGTCCACGGTCCAGACGTTGAACAGCGAGCGGTTCGAGGCGTACGGCTCGACGGCGGAGACCTGCGCCCACTTGGCCTTCGCGTCGGCGTGGAAGTCCTTCTGCTGGGCGAGCGTGTAGCCGTCACCGATGATGACGACGTCGACCTTCTTGTCGGTGGGGCCGTTGCGGATGACCGAGGTCACGGTGCCGTCGGCGGCCAGCTCGGCGGCGGAGCGCGCACGGTGGGCGCTCAGCAGGCTCTTGGGTGTGGCGACCGGGACGGTGGTGTGCCGGGGGTGTCCCTGCGGGGTGAAGTACTCGACCTGCTGGGTGCGGGCGGCCGCGGGCGGGGGTGCCGAAGCGGCGGCGGGGGAAGCCGAGGCGGCGGGGGCGGTGGCCGCCATGCCGCCGACGAGCGCGAGGCCGGCCGCGGCGGCGGCCACGCGGACGCCCGTACGGCGGGCGGCCGCCCGGCTCCGTATGCGCGTCCGTATGGAGGTGCCGGGCGGTGTGGGGGTACGCCGGGATCTGTGCACGAAGATGCCTCCGAAGCGATGCCGAGCCGTGCCCCGGGGGGCCGTGCTCCGAGGGGGTGGTGGCCCGCGCGGCGCCCAACAGGCGGGCGTACGGCGGATCGCGGCCAACCTAGAGGCGGCCGTGACGGGAGGCAACGGGCGGGGCGGAAGTTGTCCGGAGGCGAGCGGCGCCGGGCCGTTCGCGGTTACGGAACGGGGTCTCGCGGAGCTCGACGGCGACGGCCGCCACGTGTGGGGGTCGCGGCGGCCGTCACTGTGAGCTGCACCGCCTCGGCGGCTCGTGGCCTCCTCGGTGGTGCAGCATGAAAGGCACTCTGCCCGCGGGCGCCACCTCACGGCATCCTCCGCAGGTCGTGCACCGACCCCCGCCGTCCGGCGGGGGTGGCCACGGCGTGCGGCGGGCAGGCCCATGGACGCGATGCAGAGAGGGGCGGCCGGTGATCCGTGTCGCGGTGGTGGACGACGAGCGGCTGGTCAGATCCGGGCTGCGGATGATCCTGGGCACCGCCCCGGACATCGAGATGGTCGCGGACTGCGGCGGCGGCGAGGCCGTGGAGACCGTGCTGGACAGCGCGGCGGACGTCGTCCTGCTCGACATCCGGATGCCGGACGTGGACGGGCTGACCGTCCTGCGCGGCCTGCGCGCCGCGCCCGAACCGCCCGCCGTGGCCATGCTGACGACCTTCGACGCGCAGGAGTACCTGACCGCGGCGCTGCGCGAAGGAGCGGCCGGCTTCCTGCTCAAGGACTCCGACCCGGAACAACTCGTGCGGGCCGTACGGACCCTGGCCGAGGGCGGCAGCGTGCTCGACCCGGGCGTCACCCGTGCCGTGATCGGCGGCTTTCTCAGCGCCGAGGACCAGGCCGCCGCGGTCCGCGCCGTAGAGGCGCTGACGCCCCGGGAGTCCGAGGTGCTGGCCCTGCTCGGCGAGGGCCTGGGCAACGCGCAGATCGCGGAGCGGATGGGCCTGGCACCGAGCACCGTCAAGGACCACGTACGGGCACTGCTGGGCAAGCTGGGCGGGCTCAACCGCGTCCAGGCGGCGATCCTCGCGGACCGCGCGGGCCTCGTCGCGGGCGGCCCCCGGTGACCGCGCGCGGCGGCCTGCCCGACGGCATACGCCGGGCCGCGCGCCTGGCCGTACCCCTGGCCGTGCCGGTGCTGCTGTCCATGGTGGACGCCTTCCTCGTCAACGGTCTGGACCTGGGACTGGAGTTGGGCGTCTCGCTGGTCGCCGCCGCCGCGCTGCTGCTGCGGCGCCGGCTGCCGCTCGCGGTCTTCCTCGTCACCCTCCCCGGCCTGTACATCGGCTACATCTGGTTCGCGCCGATGGTCGCCCTCTACACCCTCGCCGCGCTCCGCCCCGGCCGCGCCCGGCTCGGCGGCTGCGCCGTACTGCTGATCGCCGCGCACTTCCTCCCGTACCCGCTCTCCGACCTGGACCCGGACGCGTACCGCGAGAACGTGCAGGTGCTGATCGACGCGACGGTGACCTCGGCCGCGCCCATCGCACTGGGCCTGCTGGTGCGCACCCGCCGCGAACTCGCCGCCCGGGTCGACGACCTGACCCGCAGCCTGCGCCGCGAGGACCGGCTGATCGCGGACCGGGTGCTGGCCACCGAGCGGGCGCGGCTGGCCCGCGAGATGCACGACGTGGTCGCGCACCAGGTCAGTCTGATCAGCCTGCAGGCCGGGGCGGTGCAGGTGAGCACCGGGGAGGACGCCGCGCGGGAGTCGGCCCGTACGATCCGGGAGCTGTCCGTACGGACCCTGGAGGAGCTGCGGCACATGGTCGGCATCCTGCGGGCGGCCGGCGGCGGCAGCGCGGGCACTCGGGACCTGGCGCCGCAGCCGGACCTGGCCGAACTGCCGCGGCTGATCGAGATGAGCGCCCTGGACGTCGTGTACGAGCACGAGGTGCCGGACGGGGCGGCCAGGGCCAAGGCCGTGGAACGGGCCGCCTTCCGGACCGTCCAGGAGGCGCTGACCAACGTACGCAAGCACGCGCCGGGCGCGCGGGTACGGGTGCGGGTCGCGGCGGTGGAGGCGGAGCCGAGCGCCGAGGGGACGGAGCCGGTGGCCCCGCGCGGGCTGCGGGTGGAGGTGCGCAACGGGCCGCCGGACGTCTCCGCGCCGGCTCCGGCGCTGCCGGGCGGCGGCCACGGCCTGGTCGGCCTGCGCGAGCGCGCCCAGAGTCTGGGCGGGCTGCTGGAGGCCGGGCACACGGCGGACGGGGGATTTCTCGTACGGGCGGAATTCCCCCAGGACGCGGGGTGAGGATTCCGTCAGGTTTACGGCGGGGTCGAATTGATCAGGAGTGGGAAGGCGGACGCAGGCCCGACATTTCCTCACGGCGGGTGAAAGATGAGTAACTCTGCGCTATCGACGAACGTCGAACCCTGTCACCCGACGGACTCACCCCGGCGGGCCCCGCGGGGCTACGCGGACAGCGGGGCGGCCGCTTCGTCGACGGCCGTGCTCAGATCCGGGTAGACCTCGAAGAGACGGCGCACCCCGAGCGCCGCGAGCACCCGGTTGACGTGCGAGCCGTCCACCGCGCCCTGCGCGGGCAGGATCAGCCGCAGCCGTCCCTGGCAGGACCGCATCAGCCGGCGGGCGGCGATCAGCACACCGACGCCGCTGGAGTCGCAGAACTGGACCTCGGAGAGGTCGAGCACCACACTGCGGCGGCCCTCCGCGACCGCGTCGTGCACGTGCTGGCGCACCGCCGGCGACGTGACCAGGTCCATCTCGCCGGAGACCTGCAACACGGCCCAGCGGCCCTGCTCGCCTTCTGCCACCTTCAACGACACGCGCTCGAAGCCTTTCGCTCGCTTGCGGACGGGACACTCCCCGGTATCAACCGGAATGCGCCCTTCCCGCCTCGACTGCCCGGCCGCTCTCCCCTGAAACTCTTCAGAATTCTGTGTGCAACGGGCCGTTCCTCTCCAAGGCTATGCCCAGTGAGCGGGGAACTTTCCCCCGGGAACCGGTCACACACGGATAACACATCGGCAGATAGGGACGCGAATGGTTGCGCTTCGATCCGCCGTGGACGGGCATTACCACCAAAAGTGACCGTCTCCATACCATCCGTGGGCCACCGGCAACGCGGGTTTGCCGCAAAGGGGCATCAATGTCGGACCGGCCCACTACATTCGATGGCACGGTGGAGTGCGGGGCACGGCGGCGGCGAGGGAGGGGGCCGGATGGGACATGACGCACCACCGCGCTGGGACAGGCGGATGCAGCAGCGGCTGGCGCGCGGCGAGGCGGCCGCGCTCGGTGAGCTGTACGACCGGTTCGCTTCGCTTGTGCACAGCCTTGCCCGCCGGGTGCTCGGCAACGAGACCGCCGCCGACCGCATCACCCGCGAAGTCTTCGGCTACATCTGGGAGAACCCCGACTCCTACGACCCCAAGCAGGGATCGCTGCGCTCCTGGGTGGCCCAGCTCGCGCACCGCCAGTCCGTGCACCGGCTGCGGCAGACCGAGGCCGCCTCGGCCCGGGACCGCGGCCAGGACGCCCCCGAGCCCGCCGAACTGGAGCGCCAGATCCGCGCCGCCTCCACCGCCGCCCGCGCCGACTACATCGTCACGTCCATGCCCGCCCCGCTGCGCGCCGCCCTGGAGCTGGCCTACTTCCAGCGCCGCGACTACCGCCAGACCGCCGCCGACCTCGGCGTCACCGAGGACGAGGCCCGGCGGCGGCTGCGGCTGGGCCTGCAACTGCTGTCCACCGCGCACAACCACCAGGCCCTGCCGCCCGCACGGCCGGCGGAGTCCCCACCGGGCGGCCCCGGACCCGGACGGCGGCTGTGAACGGCCCGGAGGAGTGGGACCGGCACGGCCCGGACGACCGGCACGGCCCGGACGGCTCCCACGGCCCGGACGACGCGCACGCCCCGCACGACCGGCACGATCCGCACGGTCCGGGCGCCCCGCAGGGCCCCGGCGCCGACGGCGCGTCCCGCTCCGGCGGCCGGCCCCGTATACCGTCTCCGCGCACCGCGGCCGAGGACGACGGGACGCTGCCCGACGCGCTCCCGCCGGCGGCGGAACCGTCCGCACGGGAACTGCCGGCACCCCAACCGGCACCCACGGCACCGGAACCGCCGAGCGCCCCCACGTCCGCTCCCGCGCCCGCACCCGCACCACCCCCGCACCGGGTCC
The DNA here is from genome assembly GCF_003865155.1 of Streptomyces paromomycinus. Taxonomy (NCBI): domain Bacteria; kingdom Bacillati; phylum Actinomycetota; class Actinomycetes; order Kitasatosporales; family Streptomycetaceae; genus Streptomyces; species Streptomyces paromomycinus. The sequence goes on from NZ_BHZD01000001.1 coordinate 3,993,901, forward strand.
TGAAGTCCCTGCTCGGCGCGTGGGCCCTGGCCGCCTGCTCCGCCGAGGAGACGGCCGCCGTGGAGGAGCACCTCACGGACTGCGCGCCCTGTGCGGACGAGGCGCTGCGCCTGCGGGACGCGGTCGGCCTGCTGCATCCGGCCGACCCGCTGGACCTCGACCCGCTGCTGCGCTCGCGGGTGCTGGAAGGCTGCCTGGGCCGGCGTCCGGCCCGTATCCCCGTTCCGGAGTGGGCGGCCCCGTACGACGCCGAGACGGCCAAGCTGGACGCGCTGCTCAGCGACATGGGCCAGGCGGAGTGGCAGACTCCGGTACGGCTGCGCTGGTTCGAGGGCGAGCGGCCCGCCGAGCGGCGCACCACCGTGGCCGGGGTCATCGGGCATCTGCTGGCCGTGGACGGCCTGGTCGCCACCGCGCTCGGCCTCGGCGACCCGCTGGGCGCCGCCCCGCACGGACCGGCCGGGCCCCGCGACCGTACGGAAGCCTGCTGGCAGGCGATCGCGGACGGCCGTGCCCCGCACGCCACCCGCGCACCGTGGCGCGACCAGAGCCACGCCCTGATCCGGACGGTGTCCTTCGCCGGCCACGGCGTCACCGAACTGGCCGTGCCGTACGGCGGCGACGTCCGGCTGCCGCTGCGCGACGCCTTCCTGGACCGCGCCTTCGAGTGCTGGGTGCACGCGGGCGACATCGCCGAGGCGGTCGACTACCCGTACGAGGCGCCGGCCGCCGGACATCTGCACCTCATGGTCGACCTGGCGGCCCGGCTGCTGCCCCGCGCGCTGGCCTCCCGGCGCCGGGCCGGGCTGGCGCCGCCGCCCCAGGGCCTGGTCGAGGCGGGCGCGCCCGGCCGTACGCTGCATCTGGAGGTCGAGGGCAGCGGCGGCGGTCACTGGTACATAGCCCTGGACTCGCCGGGCGCCCTCGGCACGCCGGACCGCACGGTCGCGCACATCGCGCTGGACAGCATGGAGTTCTGCCAGCTGGCGGCCGGCCACGTGCCTCCGGAGGAGACGGCCGCCGGGCAGCACGGCGAGCCGGAGGCGATCCGCGACGTGCTGTTCGCCACCGCGTCGCTCTCCCGGCTGTGAGCGTGCCCGTGCCCCGCCGGGGGCACGGGCAGCGGGTGCTCGTTACGCGAAGACGACGGTACGCGCGCCGTTGAGCAGGACGCGGCGCTCGCTGTGCCACTTCACGGCGCGCGCCAGGGCCTGGCACTCCACGTCCCGGCCGACCGCCACCAGCTGGTCCGGCGTGACGCCGTGGCCGACGCGCTCGACCTCCTGCTCGATGATCGGGCCCTCGTCGAGGTCCGCCGTCACGTAGTGCGCGGTGGCGCCGATGAGCTTCACACCGCGCGCGTGCGCCTGGTGGTAGGGCTTGGCGCCCTTGAAGCTCGGCAGGAAGGAGTGGTGGATGTTGATGATCCGCCCGGACAGCGCCTTGCACAGGTCGTCGGAGAGCACCTGCATGTAGCGGGCCAGCACGACCAGCTCGACGTTCTCCTCGCGCACCAGCTCCAGCAGCCGCGCCTCGGCGGCGGCCTTGGTGTCCTTGGTCACCGGGATGTGGTGGAAGGGAATGCCGTAGGAGCCCACCAGCTCGGCGAAGTCGGTGTGGTTGGAGACCACGGCCGCGATCTCGACCGGCAGCGCGCCGATCCGGGAGCGGAAGAGCAGGTCGTTGAGGCAGTGCCCGAACTTGGACACCATCAGGACGATGCGCATCTTCTCGTCGGCGCGGTGGATCTGCCAGTCCATCTGGAAGGAGTCGCCGACCGCGGCGAAGCTGGCCCGCAGCTTCTCCACACTGACCGTGGCGTCCGCGCTGAAGTGGACCCGCATGAAGAAGAGCCCGGTGTCGTGGTCCCCGAACTGCTGGCTGTCCTCGATGTTGCAACCGGTCATGAACAGGTAGCTGGACACCGCGTGCACGATGCCCTGCTTGTCCGGGCAGGAGAGGGTGAGGACGTACTGGTCGGGGGTACTGGGCTGCGAGTCGCTCATGACCTCATAGGGTCGCACATTCCCGGCCGTGGTCCGTCCCGCGGCCGGGACGCCGGGCCGGGGGACCCGGGCCCTCAGGCCGGGGCGCCCTGCCCCCGCGTCATGATCGCCAGGACCTCCAGCGAGTGCGGCGCCGCGTCCGGGTCCTCGCCGTCCGCCGCCGCCATCCGTACGTGCGCGTCGCGCGCGGCCCGTACGGCCTCCGGCCAGCCGTGGTGCTCCAGGTAGGCGGTCACCGGGGCGTCCGGGCCGACCTGGTGCATGATGCGCAGCACCCGCAGGACGGCGACGTCGACCAGGGACGCCTCCTGGGAGTCGCGGAAGATCGTGCCGACGTACTTCTCGGCGGACCAGTTGTCCAGCCAGGTGTCCTCGACGAGCCGGTACACGGCGTCGGTGACGTCCCCGTACCCCGGTAGGCCGGCCAGCCAGGTCTCCCGCTGGAAGACGGGGTCGGAAAGCATGTGCAGCGCGGAGCGCACATTGCTGCGCCAGCGCCACCACGGCATGTCGGTCAGCGGCATGGCGCCCATGGTGGTCGAGCGGCGGCCGCGACGGGAAGACTTCTCCGAACCTTGCACAGTATTCGATCGTACGTTCTCCGCCGATGATCACTGGCGGCCCCCCGGAGTTCACCCCGGTGTCACCACTCGTTGCCCCGGCGTCACTCACCCGTTCCGGGCGAAGCGGAATGCTCCGTGCACATGACCGGACGGCGACGCCCCTCCTCCCCCCGCCCCTTCCCCGCGCCCTCGCGGCAGCCACCGCCGCGACGGCCTGCACGGCGGCCCTGGCGTCACTGCTCTCGGCCTGCGGCTCCCTCCCCGGCGCTCCGGGAGGCTCCGGGGAGAAGGAGCCGCTCACGGTCATGACGTGGGCACCGGTGGACACCAAGGCGACCAACATGCCGGGCATGCCCGCGATGGCCGAGGCGTACGCCCGCTGGGTCAACTCCCGGGGCGGTCTCGACGGCCACCCGCTGAAGGTCGTCACCTGCAACGACCACAACGACTCGGTGGCCGCCGCGCACTGCGCGCAGCGCGCGGTCGAGGCCAAGGCGGTCGCGGTCGTCGGCTCGTACAGCCAGTTCGGCCGCTCGTTCATCTCGCCCCTGGAGCGGAACGGCATCCCGTACCTCGGCGGCTACGGCGTCTCCGACGAGGAGTTCGCCAGCCCGCTGTCGTATCCGGTCAACGGCGGCCAGGCGGCCCTCCTGGCGGGCAACGGGCGGCAACTGGCGAGCGTCTGCGAACGGGTGTCGCTGGTGCGCCCGGACACCATCCAGGGCGACCAGATGCCGGCCCTGCTCAGCGCGGGCCTGGCCGACGGCAGCCGCGCCGCCGCGAAGGACGTCCGCGCGCCCGAGGACGGCACCGACTACGCCGACGCGGCACGACGCGCCCTCGACGGCGTGGGCGCCGCCGGAACGGGCGCGGCGGGCGGCACCAAGGGCGCGGGCGGCTGTGTGACGGCCACCCTCGGCGAGCGCACCGACACGTTCTTCGACTCCTTCCGCCGGCTCCAGCCCGACGGCTCGAAGGTACGGATCGCCTCGGTGCTGGGCAGTGTCGGCCAGGCGCTGGTGGACCGTACGGGCGGGCGGGCCGGGCCGCTGGAGGGCGCGTACCTGACGGGCTGGTACCCCGTCGCGAGCGACCCGCGCTGGAACCCGATGCGCAAGGTCATCAACGACCACGCCTTCGGCGACAACCGCATCGACCCGGCCGACCCGGGCGTGCAGACGACGTGGATCGCCTACACCGTGCTGCGCGCGGTCGTCGAGCGGCTGGGCAAGGAGGGCGTGCAGGACATCACCGCCCACACCGTGCAGCAGGCCCTGGACCGCGGCGCACAGGCCGTGGACACGGGCGGCCTGACGCCCAAGCTGCGCTGGCGCTCCGAGGACATGCTCGCGGTGCAGGACTTCCCGCGCACCGTGAACGCGCTGGTGACCTACCAGGCCGTACGGGACGGGCAGCTGGTGGCGGCGAAGGAGGGGTTCGTGAACGTCGCCGGGACGCTGGAGAAGCCGCGGGCGGACGGCTGAGGGCGGCGCTCGTGGCTGCGACCTGAGGGACGCCCGGCGCGCCCCCCTGAGCGACACGCCCCCCTGAGCGACGCCCGTCACGCCCCGCTGAGGCGCGTCCGCCCCCCACTGAGGCGCGTCCGTCGCGACTCACTGAGGCGCGTCCGTCGCACCCCGCTGAGGCGCGTCCGTCGCCCCCGCTGAGGCGCGTCCGTCGCCCCCGCTGAGGCGCGTCCGTCGCGACTCGCTGAGACGCGTCCGTCGCCCCCCGCTGAGGGGCCCCGCCCGTCGCTCCCCGTCGCCCGCCCGCACGGCCACCCGCTCAGCTCTTCTTGGCGAGGGCCTTCTCGACGTCCGTGAGGACCGCCTCGGCGGCGAGCGGGCCGCCCGAGCTGTTCCACGCCGAACCGTCGATCACCACGACGTGGTGCTTCTCGACGGCCTTGAGCTTGCCGAAGTTCGGTACGGCCGTGGCCTCCTTCAGCCCCTTCTCCCCCGCGGCCCGGTCGCCGAGCGCGCCGAGGAACAGCCAGTCGCCGTCGATGGTCTCCAGGCGCTCCAGGCTCACCGGCTCGCTGTGGCCGGAACTCTCGCCCTGCTGGCCCTGGGGCCGCTTCAGGCCGAGCGCGGTGAGGGTGTCGCCGACGTGGCCCTTGCCCTTGCCGACGACCGAGGGGGCGCCGTTCTGCCAGCGGATGACGCTGGTGACGGCCCCGGCGTTGGCCCCGAGTCCGTTCTTCACGGCCTTCAGGCGCGCGTCGAAGGTGTCCAGCCACTTCTGGCCGTCGGCCTTCTTGCCGAGGGCGTCGGCGGTCGCGGCGAAGGCGTCCCGCCAGGGGGCATTGAGCTTGGCGGTGAGCACGGTGGGCGCGATCCGGCTGAGCTTGTCCTGGACGCGCTTGGCGCCCACCGTCTCGTCGAGCAGGATCAGGTCGGGGCGCAGGGCGGCGAGCTTGTCCAGGTCGGGTTCGGCGGTGTTGGCGACGATCTGGGCGTCCTTGGCCTTCGGCGCGAGGTAGTCGGCCACACCGGACTGGCCGCGGCCGCTGGTGGCGCCGATCGGGTGGGCGCCGAGGGCGAGGGCGGCGTCGAGGGTGGGCTCGCTGAGGGTGACCACCTTCTTCGGGGCGGCGGGCACGTCCACCTTCTTGCCGTTGGCGTCGGTGACGGAACGGGTGCCGGAGCCGCCCGCCTTGGCGTCGGCGCCGTCCTTGCCGCCGGAGTCGCCGTCCCCGCAGCCGGCGAGGGTCAGGGCGCCGGCCAGGGCGACGGTGAGCAGGGCGGCGGGTCGGCGGTAACGCATCGGAGGTGCTCCTCGGGTGTGCGGAAAGGTACGGGGGGGTCAGCGGGTAGCGGTGGCCGGGGACACGTCGGTGTCCCGGTGGCCGGGTGGCGTGCCGGGGCCGAGCAGGGCGATCAGCCCTTCGGCCAGGCCGACCGTCCAACAGGCGTAGTCGTGGCCGCCGTTGAAGTCGGCGCCGGTGACGGAGTGGCCGTCGGCGCGGAGCGTCCGGCGCAGGTCACGGGTCTGTTCGAGCATGCCCCACTCGTGCAGCCCGACCTCCAGGTGCAGCCGCAGTCCGCGCGGGGCGCCTCCGGCGTAGCGGCGGGTGATCCACGCGGTCTCCTCGGCCGGTTCGCCCGGGGGCCGCCACCACATGGAGGGGGACTGGGCCAGGACATTGCCGAAACGATCCGGCGCCGTGTGGCCCGCGTACAGGGCGGTGAGCCCGCCCAGGCTCTGCCCGGCGACGACCGTGCGCGCCGGGTCCGTGCCGACGGGCAGACGGGAGGCGGCCCAGGGCAGCAGCTCTTCGGCGAGGAAGGTGACGTACTCGGGATGGCCGCCGAGTTCCCGGGCGCGGGTGGCGTTGTCGACGGCGTGCGGGGCGAGCACGGTCAGCGGCGGGATCGCGCCGTCGGTGACGAGGCCGTCGAGCACGTCCTCCAGGTGCAGTTGGCCGAACCACATGTCGCCGTCGAGCAGGACGAGGGTGTCGGTGGGCCCGGCGGGGCCCGTGGCGGGCACCGGCGGCTCGTACACCCACACCTCGCGTTCCGTGCCGAGCGCGGCGCTGGCCACCTGGCGGCGCCGTACCGTGCCGCGCGGGGCGCCGGGGCCCGCGGGGTGGGTCCACGGGCGGGGCGGGGCGTGCGGGAGTTCGAAGACGGAGCCGGGCGGGCCGTGCCAGCGGGTGGCGATCGTCCGGGGGTTGAGCGGGTCGCCGACGCCGGTGGCGGACAGCGCGCCGAGGTCGTCCGGCGCCCGGCCCTCGGTGTCGGGGGCGATGCGGTACGAGCCGCGGTGGTCGCCGCGCAGGCGGTAGGTCAGGTGCCACACGTCCGTACCGGGCAGGTGGCGCATCAGGCTCGCGGGCAGGTCGGAGCGGTCCATCAGCCGGTTGACCATCAGCAGTACCTGGCGGGTCGCGGGGTCGCCGCGCCACAGGAAGGTGACGGCGCGGTGCCCTGGGTGGGGTTCGGCTTCGGTTCCGGCCCCGGCCCCGGCTTCGGTTCCGGCTTCGGTTCCGGCTTCGGTTTCGGCTTCGGTTCCGGCCCCGGCCCCAGTCCCGGCCCCGGCGTCGAGCGGTTCGACCAGCGGGGTGCCGCAGGCCGTCACCTCGTCCCAGAACCCGTCCAGCACCGCGGCGCGCGCCTCCGCCTTCCCGGCCGCGGCCAGCTCGGCGGCCAGGCGCCGCACCCGCGGGCTGTCCGTGGTCTCGGCCGGGTGGGGCCGGGGCGTACGGGGCGGCCCGGCGGGGGCCGCCAGGGCGGTACGGGCGCCGGCCGCTGGGGTGCCGTCCGCGTGGGTCATCTGTTCGCTCCTTGGGAGAGGGCCAGTTCGACGAGCCGGGGCACGGCGTCGGCAGGGCTGGGCATGACGGCCATCTCCTCGGCCGTCTCGCTGGCGGCGGTGGCCAGCGATTCGTCCTCAAGGAGCCGCCGGACCAGTTCGCGTCCGGGACGGTCGGGCCCCGCGAGGGCGGCCGGGTCCTCCGGCACCAGGCCGCAGCCGCGCCGCTGGACCGCCGCCGCGTTGGCGGGCCGGTCGGCGCCCTCGCCGAGGACGAGCTGCGGCAGGCCGGCGTCCAGGGCGGTCAGGGTGGTGCCCGCGCCGCCGTGGTGGATGGTGGCGTCACTGCCCGCGAGCAGCGCGCCCAGGGGCGTCCACTCCACGGGACGGACGTTGTCGGGGAGCGTGCCGAGCGCGGACAGGTCGGCGCCGCCGAGGGCGAGGACGAATTCGGCGTCGGTGACGCGGGCGGCGTCCACGACCCACTCGACGGGCGACACACCGTCCACGACCGGGCGGACCGTGCCGAGGGTGACCGCGATGCGGGGGCGCTTGCGGTCCTCGAAGAGCCAGTGCGGCAGCGCGCCGCCGCCGTTGTACGGGACGTAGCGCAGGTAGCGGCGGTGCGGTTCGGCGGTGACGCTCATGGCGGGCGGGGTGACGTCGAGCCAGGCGGCGACCGGTCCCGGCCCGTCGAGGCCGTGCCGGGCGTACCCGTCGGCGAGGGCGTCGTTCATCATCGCGACGTGCCGCCCGGTGTGGCCGAAACCGACCGCGTGCACGACCGAGGGGATGCCGAGGGCGGCGGCCACGAGCTGGCCGACGACGCCGTTGGGGGTGTGCACGACGAGGTCGGGCCGCCAGTGGCGGGCGACGTCGACCATGGTGTCCGCCATCTCCTCGCTGAAGAAGGAGAAGCCCTTGCCCTTGGGGGCGGTGCGCTGCTCGCCCGGGGCCGGGGGCTTGCCCTGGCGGCCCTTCTCCATGGCCGCGTAAAGGGCGTCGGGGTCGATGCCGGGCGCGCAGTCGACGGCCGGCAGCCCGGCGGCGACGGTGTGGCCGACGGCCCGTCCGCAGGTGGCGACGAGGACGTCGTGGCCCGCGGCGCGGAACGCCTGGGCGAGCGGGACCATCGGGTAGAGCAGCCCGAAGAAGGGGGGCCCGGCGAACAGGACACGCATCGACTACCTGCTTTCTTTCCCGACGGTCCGTCAAGAACCTTTCGGGTCACGGGTGGTACGGCGAGACGGCTGAAACGGGTGGGTCATGAGTACATGTGAGGTACATGTGTGCCAGGTCACACACCCCGAGTGGCGACCAGGCACTTAGGCAAGCCTAAGCTAACCACGTGCTCAGCAGGTCAACAACGTCCCCCGGCTGGATACGCAGGCTCGGTGCCGCGTGCCGGCACCACCCCCGACTCCTCCTCGCGGTCGCCGTGAGTTCCGTGTTCGGCACGGGACTTGAAGCGGTCGGACCGCTGCTGGCCCGGCTCGGCGTCGACGACGCCGTCGCAGGTCACACCGGCCGCATCGGCTGGCTCGCCGCCGCCATGGCGGGCCTCGCGCTCGTCCAGTTCAGCGCCGAGTTCACCCGCCGCTACGCCGCCGGAAAACTCGCCCTCGGCGTCCAGCACCGGCTGCGCACCCAGGTGTTCGACTCCCTGCAACGCCTGGACGGCGTCAAACAGGACGCGCTCCGCACCGGCCAGGTGGTCTCCCGCGCCAACAGCGACCTGACCCAGGTGCAGATCATGCTCGGGATGCTGCCGATCCCGCTCGGCACCTCGGCCCTCTTCCTCGTCGCCGTCGGCGCGATGCTCTGGCTGTGCGCCCCGCTCGCCCTGGTGGCGCTGACCGTGGTGCCCCTCACCGCGTGGGCCGCCGCCCGCAGCCGCGCCCGGCTCGTCCCCGCCACGCGCGCGGCCCAGGCGGGCGCCGCCCAGGTCGCCGAGCAGGTCGAGGAGGCCGTGACTGGCGTACGGGTGGTCAAGGGCTTCGGCCAGGAGGACCGCGAGACCGACCGGTTGGCGCGCGCCGCCCGCGGCCTGTTCGGACGGCGCATGCGCGTGGCACGCATCCAGGCCGGCGCCACCGCCACCCTCGCGGCGCTGCCCGCGCTCGGCCAGGTCGGCGTACTCGCCCTCGGCGGCTGGCTGGCACTGCGCGGCACCATCGGACTGGGCACCTTCCTCGCCTTCGCCGCCTACATGGCACTGCTGGCCGGACCCGCCAGGCTGTTCGCCAGCTTTCTGGTCACCGCCCAGCAAGCGCGCGCTGCCGCCGAACGCGTCAACGAACTCATCGACGCCCGGCCCGACATCACCGAACCGGAAAACCCCGTCGCCCTGCCCGCCGGCCCCGTCGGCCTGGAACTGCGCGACGTCCGCTACGGATACGCGCCCAGCGACCCGGTGCTCGACGGTGCGTCGCTGACCGTACGGCCCGGCGAGACCCTCGCCCTCGTCGGCCCCTCCGGCTCCGGGAAATCCACCGTCTCCCTGCTGCTCCCCCGCTTCTACGACCCGCAGGCCGGCTCCGTGCACGTCGGCCCGCCCGGCGCGGCCGCCGACATCCGCGAACTGTCGCTCGCGGACCTCCGCGCCACCATCGGCGTGGTCTTCGAGGAACCGTTCCTGTTCTCCTGCTCGGTCCGCGACAACATCGCCTACGGGCGCCCGGACGCCACCGACGAGCAGGTCAGGGCCGCCGCCGAGGCCGCCGAGGCGCACGAGTTCATCACCGCGCTGCCCGACGGCTACGCCACCGAGGTCGGCGAACGCGGGCTGACGCTCTCCGGCGGGCAGCGGCAGCGCGTGGTGCTGGCCCGCGCCCTGCTGGCCGACCCGCGCGTGCTGGTCCTGGACGACGCGACCTCCGCCGTGGACGCCGGTACCGAGGCCGCCATCCACCGCACGCTGCGCGCCGTCACCGGCGACCGGACGACCCTGCTGATCGCCCACCGCCGCTCCACCCTCCAGCTCGCCGACCGCATCGCCGTTCTGGACGACGGCCGCGTGGTGGACTCCGGCACCCAGGAGGAACTGACCGAGCGCTGCCCGCTGTTCCGCGAGCTCCTGGCCGGGCCCGGCGACTCCCTCGACGTACGCGTCACCGCCGACCCGCACACCACCGACCGCGGCGTCACCCCGGACCTCTGGCCCGAGCCCCCCGCCGACGAGGCGCCGAAGACGGCGGAGGACGAGGCCGAAGACCCGCGCCTGGACGAAGCCCGGCTGCGCGCCCCCGACCCCGACGCCCGCTTCCGGCGGCTGCTCGCCCCCGTACGCGCCGCCCTGCTGCTCGGCCTGCTGCTCGTCGTCGCCGACTCCCTCGCCTCCCTCGCCCTGCCCCTCCTCGTCCGGCACGGCCTGGACGCCGGGGTGGGCGCGGGCGACGGCGGCGCGCTCACCACCACCGTCCTGACCGCCCTGCTCGTCGTCGCCCTCGGCTGGGGCGTGCTCACCCTCCAGGCACGCATCACCCGGCGGGCCGGGGAGCGGGTGCTGTACGGGCTCCGGGTGAAAACCTTCGCCCACCTCCAGCGGCTCGGCCTGGACTTCTACGAACGCGAACGCGGCGGCCAGATCATGACCGCCATGGTCAACGACATCGACGCGCTCTCCGCCTTCCTCCAGACCCACCTGCTGACCTCGGTCGCCGCGCTGGCCACCCTGTGCGGCGCGGTAGTGGCGATGCTCGCCGTCGACCTGCCGCTGGCCCTGACCGCGCTCGCCCTCGTCCCCCTGATCGCCGTCGCCACCGCCGTCTTCTGGCGGCTGTCCTCCGCCGCGTACACCGATGCCCGCAAGCGGGTCGGCGAGGTCAACTCCAGCCTCCAGGAGAACGTCTCGGGCCTGCGCGTCGCCCAGTCCCAGAGCCGCGAGGGCAAGACCGCCGAAGCGTTCGGCAAGCTCTCCGAGAGCTACCGCGCCGCCCGGCTGCGCGCCCAGCGCTACGCCGCCGTGTACTTCCCGTGCGTCAACCTCACCGCCGAACTCGCCAAGGCCACCGTCCTGCTCTTCGGTGCGTACCGGGTCGCGGACGGCGGCCTCAGCCCCGGCGTGCTGGTCGCCTTCACCCTCTTCCTCGGCATGTTCTTCTCGCCGATCCAGCAGCTCTCGCTCGCCTTCGACAGCTACCAGCAGGCGTCCGTCGGCCTGCGCCGCACGATGGAGCTGCTGCGCGTCGAGCCGTCCGTACGGTCCGCCGCCGACCCCGCGCCCGTACCGGACCGGCTGCGCGGCCCGGTCGAACTGCGCGACGTCACCCTTCGCTACCCGGGCGCCGAGCGGCCGTCGCTGGACCGCGTCAGCCTGCGCATCGAACCCGGCGAGACGGTCGCGCTCGTCGGCGCGACCGGCGCCGGAAAGTCCACCGTCGTCAAGCTGCTCGCCCGCTTCCACGACGCGACCGAGGGACAGGTGCTGGTGGACGGCGCGGACGTCCGCGCCTACGACCCGCCCGCCTACCGGCGGCTCCTCGGCGTCGTCCCCCAGGAAGCCCACCTGTTCACCGGCGACATCGCCGACAACGTCCGCTACGGACGGCCCGACGCCACCGACCAGGAGGTCGAGGCTGCCGTACGCGCCGTGGGCGCGCTGCCCGCGGTCGCCGCCCAGCCGTACGGCTTCCGCCAGCCCGTCGGCGAACGCGGCCAGCGCCTGTCCGCAGGCCAGCGCCAGCTCGTCGCCCTGGCCCGCGCCCACCTCGTCGACCCCGGCCTGCTGCTGCTCGACGAGGCCACCGCCGCCCTCGACCCGGCCACCGAACGCACGGTGCTGGACGCCGGGGACCGGCTGGCCGACGGCCGCACCACCGTCCTGGTCGCGCACCGCCTGGCCACCGCCGCGCGCGCCGACCGGATCGTCGTCCTGGACGCCGGACGGATCGCCGAGCAGGGCTCCCACCAGGAGCTCCTCGACGCCGACGGCGCGTACGCCCGGCTGTGGCACCACCACTCGACCGCCGCCGAACCCGCCCCCCTCACCCAAGGATGACCCGCTCATGAAGGCACTTGTCCTCTCCGGAGGCACCGGCAGCAGGCTGCGGCCCATCACCCACACCGCCGCCAAGCAGCTCGTCCCCGTCGCCAACAAGCCGGTGCTCTTCTACGGCATCGAATCCCTGGTCGCGGCGGGTGTCACCGACATCGGCATCATCGTCGGCGACACCGCGGCGGAGATCCGTACGGCCGTGGGCGACGGCTCGCGCTTCGGCGCCCGCGTCACCTACCTCCCCCAGGAGCAGCCCCTCGGCCTGGCGCACGCCGTCCTGATCGCCCGCGACTGGCTCGGCGACGACGACTTCGTGATGTACCTCGGCGACAACTTCGTGGTCGGCGGCATCGCCGAACTCGTCGACGAGTTCCGGAAGACCCGCCCCGACGCCCGCATCCTGCTCACCAAGGTCCCCGACCCCAGCGCCTTCGGCGTCGCCGAACTCAGCCCCGAAGGGCGCGTCGTGCGCCTGGAGGAGAAGCCCAGCGACCCGCGCAGCGACCTGGCGCTGGTCGGCGTCTACCTCTTCACGCCGGGCGTGCACGACGCCGTACGGGCCATCGAACCCTCCGCGCGCGGCGAACTGGAGATCACCGACGCCCTCCAGTGGCTGGTCGACGCCGGCCGCACCGTCCAGTCCACGGTCATCTCCGGCTACTGGAAGGACACCGGCAACGCCACCGACATGCTGGAGGTCAACCGCACCGTGCTGGAGGGCCTGCCGCCCGCCGTCCTCGGCGACGTGGACGACGCCAGCGAACTGGTCGGCCGGGTCCGCATCGAGGCCGGGGCCAGCGTCGTACGGTCCCGGATCGTGGGGCCGGCCGTGATCGGCGCGGGCAGCGTCGTGCGCGACTCCTACATCGGCCCCTCCACCTCCGTCGCCGACGGGTGCCTGATCAGCGGCAGCGAGGTGGAGTTCTCCATCGTCCTGGGCGACTCCCGCATCGAGAACGCCGGCCGGATCGAGGGCTCGCTGATCGGCCGGATGGTCCGTATGAGCGGCGCCGCCCGCGCGCCCCGCGCGCACCGTCTGGTGCTCGGCGACCACAGCCAGGTGCAGATAGCGCCCTGAGCCCCGGCCCCCGCGCGCCCCCACCCCTTCCCCTTCTTGGACTGACGCCTTGCGAATCCTCGTCACCGGCGGAGCCGGCTTCATCGGATCCCACTTCGTCCGCACCCTGCTCACCCCCGAAGGCCCCGGCGACGGCACCGGACCCCATGTCGTCACCGTGCTCGACGCCCTGACCTACGCGGGGGACCGCGCCAACCTCCAGCCCGTGGCGGACGACCCGCGCTACACCTTCGTGCACGGCGACATCCGCGACCGGCCGCTGGTGGACGACCTGCTGGCCGACCACGACGCGGTGGTGCACCTCGCCGCCGAGTCGCACGTGGACCGCTCCATCGCGGGCGGCACCGACTTCGCCTCCACCAACGTCCTCGGTACCCAGGTCCTCCTGGAATCCGCGGTACGCCACCGCATCGCCCGCTTCGTGCACGTCTCCACCGACGAGGTGTACGGCTCGATCGCGGAAGGCTCCTGGACCGAGGCCGAGCCCTTGGCGCCCAACTCGCCCTACTCCGCCAGTAAGGCAGGCTCCGACCTGCTCGCCCTGGCCCACCACCGCACCCACGGCCTCGACATCTCGGTGACCCGCTGCTCCAACAACTACGGCCCCTACCAGCACCCCGAGAAGGTCATCCCGCTGTTCGTCAGCCGCCTGCTCGCGGGCGGGCGCGTCCCCCTGTACGGCGACGGACTCAACGTCCGCGACTGGCTGCATGTCGACGACCACTGCCGGGCCCTGCGGCTCGTCCTGGAAGGCGGCCGGCCCGGCGAGGTCTACAACATCGGCGGCGGCACCGAACTCAGCAACAAGGACCTCACCGAACGCCTCCTCGCCGCCTGCGGCGCCGACTGGGACCGGGTCGACCACGTCACCGACCGCAAGGGCCACGACCGGCGCTACTCGGTGGACTGGACGAAGATCCGTACCGAACTCGGCTACGTCCCGCGGCACTCCTTCGACGACGGGCTCGCCGAGACCGTCGCCTGGTACCGCGAGCATCCCGAACGGTGGGCGCCGCCGGCCGAGGACACCGCCACCGCCGCCCAGGCCGCCGGCACCAAGGCCCCTGCCGCCGACGGCGCCGCACCGGCCCTGGGAGGTGCCGCCCGGTGAACCGCTGGCTGATCACCGGCGCGAGCGGCCTGCTCGGCCGCGAGGTGTCCCGCATGCTGGCCGCCGAAGGCGAATGCGCGCTCCCCCTGGACCGCCGGACCCTGGACCTCACCGACACCCGCGCCGTGGAGTCCGCCCTGCGCCGCGTCCGCCCGGCCGTGGTCGTCAACTGCGCCGCGTACACAGACGTGGACGGCGCCGAGACCCACGAGGAGCAGGCACACCGCATCAACGCCGACGCGGTGCGCGGCCTGGCCCGCGCCTGCGCGGCCACCGGCACCCGGCTGCTGCACGTCTCCACCGACTACGTCTTCTCGGGCGACGCCACCACCCCGTACACCGAAGGCGCGCCGACCGGGCCCCGAACCGCCTACGGCCGCAGCAAGCTCGCGGGCGAACAGGCCGTCCTGGCCGAACTGCCGCACACCGGCACCGTCGTCCGCACCGCCTGGCTGTACGGCGCCCACGGCCGCAACTTCGTCCGCACCATGGCCGAGCGCGCCACTTGCGGCGCCACTGTCGACGTCGTCGACGACCAGACCGGCCAGCCCACCCCGGCCCGCGACGTCGCCGGACGGCTGCTCGCCCTGGGGCGCGGCCCCGCCCGCCCCGGCGTCTTCCACGCCACCACCGGCGGCACGACCACCTGGTACGGACTGGCCTGCGAAGTCTTCCGGCTGGCCGGCGCCGACCCGGACCACGTCCGGCCCACCGACAGCACCACCCTGAACCGGCCCGCCCGCCGCCCCGCCTGGAGCGTGCTGGGCCACGACCGCTGGGCCGCCGCCGGGCTGCCCGCGCCCCGGCACTGGCGCGATGCGCTCGCCGCCGAGTTCACCCGGGTGACCGCCGCCCTGGAAGGAGCCGTCTCATGCGCCCGCTGAGCATCGAAGGAGCCTGGGTCCGCGAACCCCTCGTCCACCGGGACGACCGGGGCTCCTTCCACGAATGGTTCACCCAGCCGGAGTTCACCGGCGCCACCGGGCGCGCTCCGATACTGGCGCAGGCCAACTGCTCCGTCTCCCGGCGCGGCGTGCTGCGCGGGGTGCACTTCAGCGAGGTGCCGCCCGGCCAGGCCAAGTACGTCACCTGCGTACGCGGCGCCGTCCTGGACGTGGTGGTGGACCTGCGGACCGGCTCCCCCACCTACCGCGCGTGGGAGGCCGTACCGCTGGACGAGGACGGGCTGAGCGCGGTCTACCTCTCCGAAGGACTCGGCCACGCCTTCATGGCCCTGTCCGACGACGCCACCGTGGTCTACCTCTGCTCCACCGGCTACCAGCCGCAGCGGGAACACGGCGTCCACCCACTGGACCCTGCCCTGGGCATCGACTGGCCCGCCGGGGTCACCCCGCTGCTGTCCGCCAAGGACGCCGCCGCGCCGACTCTGGAGGAGGCCGAGGGGCGTGGGCTGCTGCCGTCGTACGAGGAGTGTGTACGGTACCGGGCCGTCGATCGGGAAGGCAGTGCGGCGTGACGACGACGGCGGCGGAGGCCGGGGCGCGCGCGGGGGCGTCCGGTCCGGCCGGTACTCCAGTTACGGCGGGTACGGCAGGTGCGGCGGACACGGCAGGTACCGCAGGGCCGGGCAAGCCCGCAGCCCCGGCCGCACCGCCCGCCGGACGCCGCGTACTGCGGGCCGGCGGGCTGCTGCTGGGCCTGGCGCTGCTGGCCGTCGTCGTCCTGGCGAGCATCGCCGTGGGCGCCAAGGCCATCCCCCTCGACCACGTGTGGCACGGCCTGTTCGAGTCGACCGGCACCGCCGACGACCGGATCGTGCGCGAGCTGCGGCTGCCCCGCACCGCACTGGGTGTCGCGGCGGGCGCCGCCCTCGGCCTGGCCGGCGCCGTGATGCAGTCCCTCACCCGCAACCCGCTGGCCGACCCCGGCCTCCTCGGCGTCAACGCGGGCGCCTCGGCCGCCGTGGTCACCGCGATCAGCGTGCTGGGCATCACCTCCTTCACCGGCTACCTGTGGTTCGCGCTGGCCGGCGCCGGAGTGGCGGCCGTCCTGGTCAACGCCCTCGGCGGCAGCCGGGCGGCCACCCCCGTACGGCTGGCCCTGGCGGGCACCGCCGTCAACGCCGCCCTCTTCGGCTACGTCAACGGCCTCCAACTGACCGACCTGGGCGCCCTGGAGACCATGCGGCACTGGTCGATCGGCACCCTCACCGGCCGCCGCGGCGACCTGCTGCTGACCGCGCTGCCGTTCCTGCTGGCCGGCGCCGTCCTCGCGCTCGCGGTGGCCCGCCCGCTGAACGCGGTCGCCCTGGGCGAGGACACCGCCCGCTCCCTCGGCGCCCGGCTGGGCCGCACCCGGGTGCTGTCCATCGTCGCCATCACCCTGCTGTCCGGCGCCGCGACCGCCGTGTGCGGGCCGATCGGCTTCATCGGCCTGATGATCCCGCACGCCGTACGGGCCTTCTGCGGCCCCGACAACCGGTGGCTGTTCCCGTACTGCGCCGTCTTCGCGCCGGTCCTGCTCCTGGGGTCGGACATCGTCGGCCGGGTGCTGGTACCGCCGACCGAGATCGAGGTCGGGGTCGTCACCGCGTTCTTCGGCGGCCTGCTCTTCATCCACCTCGTCCGCCGCCGGAAGGTGGCCCAGCTGTGACCGCCGTACGCACCTCCCCCGCGCGCCGCACGGCGCCCCGCCCCACCGTCCTGCGCACCCGCGGCGGGCTGTCCCTGAGGCTGGGCCGCCGCGCCCTGCTGGTCTGCGCGGCACTGGCGCTGACCGGCATCCTGGTGGCCGTCCTGTCGCTGGGCATGGGCAGCTACCGCCTCAGCCCCGCCGAAGTCGTCGCCACCCTCTTCGGGGACGGGCCGCCCGGCGCCGACTTCGTCGTGGTCGACCTGCGGCTGCCCCGCGTGCTGGACGGGCTGCTGGCCGGTTTCGCCATGGGCATGAGCGGCGCGGTCTTCCAGTCGCTGGCCCGCAACCCGCTCGGCAGCCCCGACGTCATCGGCTTCGGCAGCGGCGCGTCGGCCGGCGCCCTCGTCTCCGTCATCCTCCTGGAGGCCGGGACCGCGCAGATCGCCCTCGGCGCCATACTCGGCGGACTGGCCACCGCCGCCGCCGTCTACCTGCTGGCCTGGAAGCGCGGCGTGCACGGCTACCGCCTGGTGCTCGTCGGCATCGGCGGCTCGGCGGTCCTCGGCTCGCTCACCAGCTACCTGTACGTACGGGCCGACATCGGCAAGGCCGCCGAGGCCGCCACCTGGATGATCGGCAGCCTCAACGGCCGCGGCTGGCCCGACGTGACCGTGGCCGCGCTCGGGGTCGTCGCCCTGGCACCCGCCGTCCTGGCGCTGGCCCGGCGGCTCTCCCTGCTGGAGATGGGCGACGACACCGCGGCCGCCCTCGGCGTCGCCCCCGAACGCAGCCGCCTGGCCCTCCTCGCCACCGGCACCGGCCTGACGGCACTCGCCGTCGCCGCCGCCGGACCGATCCCCTTCGTCGCCCTCGCCGCACCCCAACTGGCCCGCCGCCTCACCCGCTCACCGGGGCCGAACGTGCTGCCCGCCGCCTGGATGGGCGCCGTCCTGGTCACCCTCGCCGACTGGTCGGCGCAGCGCGTGTCCGGTACGGGCATCCTGCCGGTGGGCGTGATCACGGGGGTGGGCGGAGGCGTGTATCTGGCTTGGCTGCTGTTCCTGGAGAGGAGGTCGGGGAAGCTGTGAGGGGGCGGCCGGTCCCGCGCCGGCCGCTGACCGGCCGGGATTCCGCCCGTCAGAGCTGTTCCGGGCGGCGCTCCGTCAGGCCGTACTTCTGCGCGATCGGGTTCCACAGCTTCGCCGCCTGCTGCTTGGCCTTCGTGGCCCGGCCGCTGTCCGCGTTGCCCTTGGCGGGTTCCTTGCCGCCCCGGGCCTTGCCCTTGGGGCAGCCCTTCTTGCCCTTCACCTGGCCGGCCCAGGCCGCGTAGTGGTTGTCGGCCGAGGCGGAGGACTTCCACGCCTCGTTGAGCGAAGCGGTCAGCTCGCCGCTGCCGGGCAGCTTGTCGACGGGGAGCTTCGCCAGCCGGCTCACCAGGTCGTTGCGCTGCCTCGCGGCGTCCCGGAGATCCTTGGCCGCCGCGTCGAGGTTGTCGCACGACTTGATGCTCTTGACCGCGCCGATCACGGCGTCACGGCTGTTGTTGCTGTCTTTCAGGAGCGCGTCGAGGCCCTTCGCCTGCGCCGCCACCGGGTCGGCGGACGGCGACGGCTGCTTGGCGTCCTTGCCGTCCCCCTCGTCCTTCGCGGCGCCGGACGCCCCGCCGGACTCCTGCTTCTTCTCGGCG
Source organism: Streptomyces paromomycinus (assembly GCF_003865155.1). NCBI lineage: Bacteria > Bacillati > Actinomycetota > Actinomycetes > Kitasatosporales > Streptomycetaceae > Streptomyces > Streptomyces paromomycinus. The sequence continues at coordinate 4,012,194 of NZ_BHZD01000001.1, forward strand.
GGCCCGTCCTCACCGCCCCCGCTGAGCGCCCAGCCGACGCCGAGCCCGGCGCCCGCAAGGGCCACCACGGCGACACCGATGATCGCGGCGGGCGCGAAGCGCCGACGCCGTCCGCCGCCGTCCGGCCCGTGGTCCCCCGGCGAGGCGTACTGGTCGAACTGGTCGAACTGCGGGCGGCCGCCGTAGGGCTGCTGACCGTACGGGCCCTGCGGCTGCTGCTCCGGCTCGTCGAAGCGGGGCAGCTGCGCGGTGGCGTCCGGGACACCGCCCGACGCTCCGGCCGGGGCGGCGGCACCTGGGCCGGAGCGGAAGAGGCCTTCGAACTCGGCCGGGGTCGCGCGGTCGGCGGGGGTACCGGGGGCGCTCGGGCTTCCTGGCGCTCCGGGTTGTGCGCCGAAGGGCGCGCCGGGCGGCGGGGTGCCGGCGCCGATCGGCGGTAGGAACTGGGTGGCCTCGGAGTCGGCGCCGGGCGGAGCGGACTGGGCGGGCTGGGCGGATCGGGCCGTGTCGGGCCGCGGACCGTTCGGCTTGATCGCACGCAGCGTACGGGTGGACTCACCGGGCGTCTCGGGACGCCCGCCCGCGGGACCACCGGCCGCGGGTGGCATCGGCGCGACACCGGGCATCGGGCCGGGCTGCCCGCCCTGTGTGCCACCGCCCGACGGGCCCTGCTGTGCCTGCTGCGTCTGCTGTGCGCCGATGGGGCGCAACAGCGCGGTCGACTCCGGGTCACCGGCGGCGGGCGGCATCGGCGCACCGGCCTGCGGCGTCGCGGGGACGAGTTGGCCGGGCTGACCGGGCTGACCGGGCTGACCGGGCTGGTTCGGCTGACCGGGCTGGCCACCGGATTGCTGGTCGAACGGGGGCATCGCGGATATCGGGGATATCAGCGCGGTCGCTTCCATGTCCGCGGCAGGGCTCTGGACCGGCTGCTGCCCGGGGTTCTGCGGAGGCTGCGGGGGCATGGGCGCGGCGGCCGGAGGCTGCTGCTGGAACGGCATCTGCTGCGGCGGCGACTGCGCGGGCGGCGCCACCGGGGAGCCGGGAGAAGCCTGCGGCGCCGGAGGCATCGGCGGGGCAGGCGGGTACTGGGCGAAGGGTTCCTGGCCGTACGGCTGCTGCTGGGCGTGCGGCGGCGGCTGCTGACCGTACGGCGACGCCTGCTGCTGCCCGTACTGCGGCGGCTGCTGGCCCTGCGGCTGACCGGGCATCTGCTGACCGCCGTACGACTGCCCCTGCCCCGGCTGGCCTTGCCCCGGCTGGCCCTGGACCGGCTGTCCCGGTATCGGCTGGCCCTGAACCGCCTGCCCTTGAACCGGCTGCCCACCCGGCACCTGCTGCTGCCCAGGCCCCCAGGGCTGCCCCCAAGGCTGGCCCGCGGGCGGTGCGGCCTGCCGGCCAGGAACCCACGGATCGCCGTGAGCGGGCAGCACAACGCCCTCTCGCGCGGGCTCGCCCGCAGGATAGTGCGGGTCGTTGCCCTGTCCGCTCTGCGTCACCGGGACTCCTACGATCTGCTGACTTACGGAAGCGTCGGCTCACGCTACCGGGTCGCAGTCGCGTTCGACCATGTCCCCTGGTCACCACCCACCCGTAACGCCCCACAAGGGCCTTCCAGGCCCTTCTGAGGCCCTTGTGGCGGCGCGGGAGGGCCCGCCGGGCGGACCCTGCGCGGTCCGCCCGGCGGAGAAGGACGAGGCGGCCCGGGCGCCGACAGGCCCTCCCCCGGCTGCCGCGGGCCGCGAATCCGCTACGCGGCTGCCCGCAATTCCAGCCGGGCACCGAACTCCCGCACCACCGGCTCGTCCCGGTACGGCTCCAGCCTTAGCTGGAAGTCCTCCAGATACTCCGCGCCGCGGTTCGACCGCAGCCCGCTCAGCAACTCGATCGCCTGAGTGCCCGTATGGCACGCCTGCTCGATCTCGCGCTGCTGCACCTGCGCGGTGGCCAGCAGCACCAGCCCGATGGCGCGGCGCCGCGCCCGCCCTTCGGGGTGCCCGTCCACCGCTTCCTGAGCGCGCTGGCGCGCCGCGCTCGCCTGCCCCAAGTCGCGATGGCAGTGTGCGAGTTCGTCGGCCAGATACGCCTCGTCGAAGTGTGAGATCCACACCGGGTCGTCGCCGGTCCCGGAAGAGCCGGCGGCGCGTTCCATGGCGCCCACCGCCCGGCCCGCCACGACCTGGAAGGCCCGCGCGTCCCCCATCAGCGCGTGCCCGCGCGCCTCCGCCGCGAAGAACATCGCCTCCGCGCGCGGCGTGACGTGTCCCCGCGCTCCTTCCTGCGCGGCCTTCGCGAGCTGTGCGATCTCCCGTGGGTTGCCGAGCGAGGCGGCGAGGTGGCTCATGCTGGCGGCGAGCACGTACCCGCCGTAGCCGCGGTCACCGGCCGCCTGCGCAAGTCGCAGTGCCTGGATGTAGTAGCGCTGCGCCAGTCCTGGCTGACCGGTGTCGACGGCCATGTAGCCGCCCAGCTCCGTCAGCCGGGCGACCGACGCGAACAGTTCGCGGCCGACCGATTCACGGTACGAGCCGGCCAGCAGCCCGGAGACGACGCTGTTGAGGTAGTGGACGACGACCGGCCGGACGTGGCCGCTGCCGTAGCGGTGGTCCAGCTCGCCCAGGGCCGTGGTCATGGCCCGTACGGCTTCGACGTCGGAGATGCCCACTCGCGCCCCGGCGTTGCGCGCGACCTGCGGGTCGGCGCTGGTGATGAGCCAGTCCCGGCTCGGTTCGACCAGCGCTGAGGCGGCCACGGTGGAGCCGCTGAGGAAGTCGCGCCGTCCGACGTCGCTGCGCCACAGCTCGCAGACCTGCTCGATGGCACCGAGGACGGTGGGCGAGAACTGCAGGCCCACACCGGACGCGAGGTTCTTGCCGTCGGCCATCCCGATCTCGTCAATGGTGACCGTCCGCCCGAGTTTGCGGCCCAGCGCCTCCGCGATGATGGCGGGGGCCCGGCCGCGCGGCTGCTGGCCGCGCAGCCAGCGGGCGACGGAGGTCTTGTCGTAGCGCAGGTCCAAGCCGTGCTCGGCGCCGCACATGTTGACGCGGCGGGCGAGTCCGGCGTTGGAACAGGCGGCTTCCTGGATGAGCGCCTGCAGCCGTTCGTTCGGCTGCCGCGCGACGAGTGGCCTGGCGGCCATACTGCACCCCCTGATTACTGCTGCGCGTTCACCAGCGAACGCCGTACCCGTGGACCAATTCCCCATGCATATGCCGGATATCCGGGATATCTCGGATGTGCGTCATGTCTGCCGAAGCCTTGACATTTCCGGGTGCTTTCCGGGTGGTTTCCAGGCGGTGGCGATCAGACCGGCCGGCCGGCGGATCGCTCCGCCGGATTGCGGTGTCCGGCATGTCCTCTCGCTCCGCTCCCGGTACTGCCACTCGGTCTCGGCTCCTGCTGCTCCGGTCTTCGGTGTTCGAACTGCGGTGCCTGGCGTTCGGTGTTCGGGCTCCGGTCCTTCGAACTTCACTCTGCGAACTTCGGTCTGCTCGAACTCCGGATCTCGAACTTCGGATCTCGAACTCCGGACTTCGGGCTTCGGACTTCGGGCTTCGGACTTCGGTGGGGCGGTGTGCCGGGGAATCGGCCGAACCGGGGTACGCCGTGCGGTACCCGCGTCCTGCTCGCGGCGCCGCCGCGCCGTACGGTCCCGGCGTTCGCTCCGGGGTCCGTGCCGGCTGTGCCGCGGCCTGCCGCCGGGCGGCCTCTCCGCCCGTCACGCAGGTGGCTACCCGTTCTCCCGCCGCTCCCCCGCACGCGCCCCCGGGCATGCATCCATGCGCCCCACGTGCGGGAACGATGCGCCGGGGTGGTGCACGTGTCGGCCGTAACCCTTGGTGACGGGGAAAGTTGTCCAGCACGTGGAAGACACCATCGGAGTCACAGGAGCCTCTCAGGTACCCGAGCAGCGTGGCGAGCTGTTGATCGAAACTGCGGTGCGTTACGCGGAAGAGCGGCATTGGGACGTCTTGCCCGGCGCATGGCTGGAGGACGAGGGCGAAGTGCCGCGCTGCTCGTGCGGCGCGGCCGACTGCGCCGCGCCCGGCGCGCACCCCGCCGTAGCAGGCTGGGCCGGCCACGCCACGGGCAGCGCGACGGCCGCCCGCCGCCTGTGGAGCAGGAATCCGCGCGCCTCGATCCTGCTGCCGACGGGCCGTACGTTCGAGGCGCTGGACGTGCCCGAGACGGCCGGCTGCCTGGCCCTGGCCCGGATGGAGCGGATGGACCTGCCGCTCGGGCCGGTGACCCGCACCCCGGGCCGCCGGATGCTCTTTTTCGTCCTCCCCGGCGCCGCCGTCAAGGTGCCCGACCTGGTGCGGCACCTGGGCTGGCCGCCCGCGTCGCTGGACCTGGTCGCGCGGGGCGAGGGCGACTACGTCGCCGCGCCGCCGACGCGGGTCGGGGCGCACGGGGCGGTGCAGTGGGTGCGTGAGCCCACCGCCGCCAACCGGTGGCTGCCGGACGCGGACGAGCTGATCAGCCCTCTGGCGTACGCCTGCGGGCGGGAGGCCGCGGCGGCACGCGGACGGTGAGGACGGGGCGGCGCGGCCGTACGGGGCGTGCCTGCCGTACCCGCCGCGCCCCGGCCCCGCCCCCGTGCACCGCGCGTGTGCGCCGGGCGTCCGCCCCGTCTCGCACGCCCCTTCACAGCACCGCGCGCCCCTCCCTTCACCTCGCACGCACGGCCATTCGGACGCACCGGTCCCGTCACACACCCGCACGTATCGTGTGATGAACGGACGGGGGCACGACCGGCCCCCGCGGGGACGTCGAAGGGCAGGCCGGTGGCCATCGAACCGGAGAACAACGACCAGACGGCGAAAACGCTGACTCCACCGGACGGCCCGCCCGTCCGGGCGGACGGCACGGTTCCGCCCGCCGTGCGCATCCAGGGACTGTGGAAGAAGTACGGCGAACAGATCGCCGTGGCGGGGATCGACCTCACCCTGCCGGCGGGCCGGTTCATCGGCCTGGTCGGCCCGAACGGCGCGGGAAAGACCACCACCCTCTCGATGGTGACCGGCCTGCTGCGCCCGGACGCCGGGCAGGTGGAGATCGGCGGCCACGACGTGTGGCACGACCCGGTCGCGGTGAAGTCCCGGATCGGTGTACTGCCCGAAGGGCTGCGCCTGTTCGAGCGGCTGTCCGGCCGCGAACTCCTGGCCTACATCGGGCGGCTGCGGGGGCTGCCCGGTGCGGAGGTCGACAAGCGCGCCGACCAGCTCCTGCAAGTGCTGGACCTGGCCGGCGCGCAGAACAAGCTCGTCGTCGACTACTCGACCGGCATGCGCAAGAAGATCGGGCTGGCGGCCGCGCTGCTGCACAACCCGGAGGTGCTCTTCCTGGACGAGCCGTTCGAGGGCGTCGACCCGGTGTCCGCGCAGACCATCCGCGGCGTACTGGAGCGCTACACCTCCTCCGGGGCCACCGTCGTCTTCTCCAGCCATGTGATGGAGCTGGTGGAGTCGCTGTGCGACTGGGTGGCGGTGATGGCCGGCGGGCGTATCCGGGCGGACGGCCCGACCGCCGAGGTGCGCGGCGACGCGCCGTCCCTGCAGGACGCCTTCCTGGAACTGGTCGGCGCCAACGGCCGCGCGGCCGGGCAGGACCTGGACTGGCTGGGCGGCGGGGCCGCCCGATGAGCGCCCCCGCCACCCCCACGGCACCCACCGGGACGCCGCCCGGCGCTCCGCACACGGCCCCGGGCACGTCGCTGACGCCGGTCTTCGTCCGCCTCAAGCTGTCCCTGCTGCGCAACGGCCTGCGCCAGTCGTCCGGCCGGACCGTCGCCTATGTGGCGTCGCTGGTCGTGTCCCTGCTGTGCGCGGCCGGCGTACTGCTCGGCCTGATCGCCCTGCGCGGCGTCGACCACGCGGGCGCGCTCGGCGTCCTGCTCGCCGCGGTGCTGACGCTGGGCTGGGCGGCGATGCCGCTGTTCTTCCCCTCGGGAGACGAGACCCTCGACCCGACCCGGCTGGTCATGCTGCCGCTGCGGCCCCGGCCGCTCATCGTCTCGCTGCTGATCACGTCGCTGGTCGGCATCGGCCCGGTCTTCACCCTGGCGCTGGCCGTCGGCTCGGTGATCATGCTGGCGCACACCGCGGGCGCCGCGGTCGTCGGCGTCCTCGCCGTCGTCCTGGTCGTCCTGGTGTGCGTGGCGCTGGCGCGCGCCGTGGCCACCGCCAACGTACGGCTGCTGACCAGCCGCCGGGGGCGCGACCTCGCCGTACTGAGCGGCCTGTTCGTCGCCATCGGCGCGCAGGGCGTGAACGTCGGCGCGCAGAAACTGTTCGGCTCGGGTGCCGGGCTGTCCGCCCTGGAGCCCGTCTCCGACATCCTGCGCTGGGTGCCACCCGCCTCGGCCGTCGACGCGGTCCGCGCGGCGAGCGAAGGCTCCTACGGGCGTGCCGTCCTGGGCCTGGCGCTGGCCGCGGTGACGCTCGGCCTGCTGCTGTGGTGGTGGCAGCGCACCCTGACCACCCTGATGACCTCGCCCGACTCCTCCACCCTCCAGGCCGTCGAGAAGGACAGCGCGCGCAAGCAGCGTTCCTCGGGCGGCGGCCTGCAGCGGCTGCTCCCGGAGAGCCGTTCGGGCACCGTCGTCCTGCGGATGCTGCGCTACGCGTGGCGCGACCCGAAGTCCAAGATGTCGTGGGCGATGGCGTTCGCCGTGGGCCTGCTCGTCCCGTTCATCTCCGCCATCCAGGGCGGCGGCAGCATCTACACGGCGCTCTCGGCGCCGGCCCTCCTGGGCATGCAGATGTACAACCAGTTCGGGCAGGACACCTCGGCGTTCTGGATGGTCGCCTCGACGATCTCCACCCCCCGCGACGCCTACCTGGAACTGCGGGCGCGCGGGCTGGGCCTGGCCCTGGTCGGCGTGCCGTTCGTGACGCTGGTCGTGATCGGCGCGGCGGCCTTCCTCGGGCCGTGGTCCGCGTTCTTCGACGTCTACGGGCTGTCGCTGGCCCTGCTCGGCGCCCTGGTGGCGACGGGCGCGATGGCCTCGGCACTGTTCCCGTACTCGATCCCCGCCGAGAGCAACAAGAACGTCGCCCCCGGCCAGGGCGCCATCGCCTGGTTCAGCCTGTTCGGCGGCATGCTGGTGAGCGCCGTACTGGCCGCGCCGGTGATCGGGCTGCTGATCTGGCTGCACGTGGCCGGCCTGCACAGCCTGCTGTGGCTGCTGCTGCCGGTGGGAGCGGCGTACGGAGCCGGCATCGCGCTCCTGGGGATGCGGGTGGCGGCACCGCTGGTGGCACGCCGTCTGCCGGAGATCCTGGGCGCGGTCAGCAAGGGCTGAGGACCGGGGGCTGCGTCGGCCCCGGCAACACCGGCGCCGACGCGGCCCGTCCGGAGTTATCCACAGGCTTCCCCACGGCACTTGCCGGGCCGGTACCGTCGTGGAACGCGGCGACGAAATGATCGCCGCGACAACACGATCGTCGGCACGGACGCCGGCGCATCCACCGGCGCAGCCGGTGCACGGGGGTGGGGAAGCATGGGGCTGACCGCAAGCATGGGGCTGACCGCAAGCACGACCGCGACCACGACAGCGGCCCTCCACACCGCCCTGTCCTCCCCCTCCACCACCACAGCTCCTTCACCCTTCCGCTTTCTCTTCCTCGCCGCCGGGCCGCTCCTGCTCATCGCGGCGGTCGGTCTCCTGCTCCGGCGCCGCTCCCGGCTACGGGACCTCGCACAGCCGTTGGCGATACCGCGAGCGGTCTTCGCCGCCGCCCACCGTGCCGACGAGACCGGGATACGGGAGCGTGCCGCTGAGGAAGTCGCCCGCCTGGCCGGGCACGCGCGGCGCGACCGGGCCGCCCCGGCGGCCACGGAACGGGCCCGCGAGTCCTGCGCCACGGCCGATGCCCTCTTGCAGCAGGCGCGCGGAGTCCCCGACCTGGCAGGCGTGTTCGCCCTCGTCCATGAGGGCTGTTCAGCCCTCGACGGGTCGAAGGCACCGCTCCCCCTGTGCTTCTTCCACCCGCTGCACGGCCCGGCGACCCGGCGCATACCCTGGCGCCCGTCCGACGACGACGAGCGCTGCCAGGTAGGCGCCTGCGCGACCTGCGTACGGGCCCTCCGGGCTCGCCGGGAGCCGGACACGCTCACCGACCGGCAGGCCGGCCACCCCGTCCCGTACTTCGACGTACCGCCCGAGCACAGCCTGTGGTCAGCCACCGGCTACGGCTCCCTGCTGACCGGCACCTCCCTGACCACCTACGTCCGACGCGGCCTGGACCCGGCGCGATGAACCGCCCCCGACTCAGGCAACGCTGGGACGCACTGCCGGTATGGGCACGGTGGGTCGCCGCCACCTACGCGTTCGCCTTCGCCCAAGGGACCTGCGCCCACCTCATCGACCTGGCACGCGGCGGCGTCCACGCCTACGCGGCCTTCCCCCAAGTGCCGCTCCAGGTGTTCTTCATCAGCCTGGTGGTCCTCGACCCACTGACCGTCTTCCTGGTGATACGCCTGCACCGTGCGGGCCCCTGGCTGGCCTGCGGGGTGATGCTCGCCGATGCCACCGCGAACTGGATCGGCAACTGGCAGTGGGCAACCGCCGACCCGGCAAGCCTGCTCCGCCCGGTCGGGCTGCTCCCCATCACCCTCTTCACCCTGTACGTCCTCGTCACGTGCATACCGCTGCATCGCGCGTTCGATGTGCCGCGGAAGGCTGCCGGGAACCGGCGGGACGGGAGGGAAGGGGCCCTGGTGCGGTACCACTGACGCCGGGCTGCGTGCTCTTCCCGTTCAGGCCGTGGTGGGCGGGGCCGGGCTTGAGGGCAGGGCCGGGGTTGAGGGCAGGGCGGCGAGGGCGGCCTGTTCTTCCTCGGCGGTGTAGCCGAGGCCGAGTGGGGGCTCGCCCCGGGCGCGGTCCCAAGCCAGGACGTCGGCTGCCGTCACCTCCAGTGGCGTCGCGGGCATGCCCGCCCGCCGGGCGCGCGCAGCGCTGCGCTGCTGGGTGGCCCAACTCTCCCGGACCAGTGGGAACATCCGGGGCGCGCCTTCGGGAGGCACCTGCACGATTTCGATCTCGGTTCCCGCCACTCGCGCGCAGGTCTCGATCAGCCCGCCGAGTGTCGTCGGCTCGGCCGGACCCACCGCGTGGAAGGCGCCGGGACGGTCGTCGGTGAGCAACTGCACCACCAGGCGGGCCAGGTCGCGTGAGTCGACGACCTGCACCGGCTGCGCGGGGTCGCCCGGCAGCGCCACCCGGCCGCCGCGCGCGGCGCGGCGTACCCAGTAGGTGAACGTGTCCATCGAGTCGTGCGGACCGGCCACCTTTCCCGGCCGCACGATCGTCGCCCGCGGGCCGTACCGGGCGGTCACATCGTCCTCGCAGGCCACTTTGAGCGGGCCGTACGTGGCTTCGCTCAGCTCCTCGGTGTCGCGGACGGGCGGGCGGCGCGGGGTGTCCTCGTCGCTGCCCGGGGCCACGCCCGCGCGTTCGTAGACGGCGTGGCTGGAGATGAACAGGTACCGGCCGACGCGGTCGCCCAGGGCGTCCATCGCTTGCCCCACGTGCCGGGGGACGTAACCGCTGACGTCCACGACCGCGTCCCAACTTCCGTCGCCCAGCGCGGTGTAGTCGCCGGTGTCGCGGTCGCCGACGAGCCGGGGCAGGCCGGGGAACAGGTCCGGGTTGGTGCGGCCCCGGCCGAACAGGGTCACCTCGGCACCGGTACGCAGGGCGTCCTCGACGATCGCGCGGCCCACGAAGGACGTTCCACCAAGCACAAGAAGGCGCATGGTCGTCGACACTACCGAGGCCACGGCGGCCCCGGCCCGGGCTATGGGGCGGGAGTGACGGCGGGGACGGAAGTGGGTGCGGGAGCCGGGACGGGTACGGGCACGGGAGCGGGTGTGGGTACGGGAGCGGGCGTGGGTGCGGGCACGGGAGCGGGTGTGGGGACGGGCACGGGAGCGGGTGTCGGTGCGGGTGGCGGCGGCGGGAGCGGGTGGCGGCGGGTGGCGGCGGCGGGTGCGGGTGCGGGTGGTGGCGGTGGTGGTCAGGACGGGAGGACGGATTCCAGGAAGGGGCCCAGTACGCCTCGCCACTCCTCTGGGGCTTCCCAGGGGAGCCAGTGCCCGGCGTCCGGGATCTCGGCGTAGACGCCGTGCGGGAGGACGCGGACCATCTCCTGGGCCTCGGCGCGGCCCAGTTCGCCGTCCAGGCCGCGGACCACGAGCGTGGGGCACCGCACCAGGGCGAGATCCTCCCAATGGGCGTCATGGACCCAGGTCTCGCGGGCGGTGAGCATCTGGTGGCGGGAGAAGACCGGGCGCCAGCCGTCCGCGCGTTCGGCCATGATCTCGGCGAAGAACTCGCCGCGGGCGGGCTTGGACCGTTCCAGGGTCGGGTCGTCCTCGCCGAACCACTTGCGTACGTCCGCGAGGGTGGCGAACGGTACCGGCCAGGAGCGGAACCAGTCCGCCCACTCCTGCTGCGAGGCCGCGCCCAGCGCAGAGGCCCGCATGTCGCAGACGACCAGCGCGCTCACGAGATCGGGCCGGCGGGCGGCCATCTGCCAGGCCGTCAGGGCGCCCATGGAGTGGCCGATCAGGACGGCGGGCGCCAGGCCGAGCTGCTCGACGGCGGCGATGCCGTCGGCGATGTACGTCTCGCGGTCGTACGGGCCGTCCTGGGGCTTCTCGCTGCGGCCGTGCCCACGCTGGTCCAGGCCGACGGCGCGGCAGCGGGAGCCGAGCCAGCGGGCGGTCTCGGCCCAGTGCGACGCGCGCCCCATGAGGCCGTGCAGGAGCAGCACACCAGGGCCGCGCTCCCCCTCCTCCCCGCCCCGGCCGGTCTTCGGCGGGTCGGTGAACTCCCAGGCGGCGAGCCGGACGCCGCCGGTCCCCGTCACGTCGATGCGCCGCACCATGGGCCCTGGCACCCCCATTCGGTCCTTGAGCAGCTCCACACTATCGAACCCCTATTCGAATAGGCTGTTTCTGCGCCCAATAACCCTCGTTCGGGTGACCACCCCCAAGGGTTGCCGGTCCTCGCCGAGGGGAGACACGTAGCGGGAGGCGGGCCCCACCGGGAAGGGGGCCCACGGGGAAAGACCCTGAGAGCTCGGGGCTCCGGGTCTTGGCGGGGGGACGTGGGGAGGCGGGGCCCCGGCTGCTCGCAGCGCCGGGGCCCTGGTCGTCGACGGGACCACGGCCACCACGGCGCCGACGGGCGGACCGCTGCCAGGTGTCCCACTGCCGGACGGACCGTTGCCAGGTGATCCGCCGCCAGGTGACCCACTGCCGGACGGACCGTTGCCCGGCGGACCACTGCCAGGCCGGCCGCCGCCGAGCCTGCCGCTGCCGGGCCGGACGCTGCCAGGCCGGCCGATCGGAACACACACCCCCGGCCGCCCCAGTCGGCGCTCGGAAGCGCCATCCCCACCCCCGCGACTTCCCGAAGTCGCCGCAGACGTCGGCCTTTTCGCGCACTTGACTATCGAGCACTCCGAAGCCGAGCACCCCGGGGCCGAGCACCCCGGGCCCGCACACCCCTCGGCCACGCACCCCGGGCCCGCACACCCCTCGGCCACGCACCCCGGGCCCGCACATCCCTCAGCCGAGCACCCCTCGGCCACGCACCCCGGGCCCGCGCACCCCGCAGCCGTACCCCCTTCGGCCGGACACTGCGAGATCGAACACCCCCGGATCGAGCACTCCCGGACCGGGCACTTCCAGATCGAGCACTCCCAGACCGGGCGCCCCCAAGCCGGGCACCCCCAGATCGGACGCTCCGAGAGCGAGCTGCTCTTCGTGGCCGGGCGCGCTGCCCGGGGCCGGTCCGGGGGTCGCGGCGGACTGCTCCTCACCCGAGCCCCCTCCCCGACCCGGGCCCGCGGCGGCAGGCGCGATCACGCCCTGCGCGTCGTCCAGCCGCCTCGCCCCGGGTCACCGGCGCCACACGTCATGAGCCCCCCGCCGTGACGTGCGCGCACGCCTGCCGGGGCCCGTACGGCATCACCGCGCGGCCCTCGGCATGCCTTCGCGCACACGCTCTGCGTCAGCGTGACACGCCACCGGCCGCTCCGCTCGCGTTCCGCCAACTCCGTCCGGCCGTAGAGCGGTTGAGCAGCGCTCCGGAGCGACCGTCGGGCCAGGTCAGGCGGACGGAGCAGGGCGGGCAGAGATCAGCGCTTGGCGACGAAAACGTGCGCGGCGATCTCGGATTCCAGCTCTGCCGCCTCGCCGCTGCTGCCGACCAGGACGCCCGTGGCGGACTCGGTCACGCTGACCACCGCGCCCGGCTGCACACCGGCCCGCCGCAGCGTGTACATGAGCTGGGCGTCGGCCTGGATGGGCTCGCCGATCCGGCGCACCACGACCGTCTTGCCGTCCGCGCCGGCCTCCAGGTCCATCAGGCTCACCATGCCGGCGTCCAGGAACGGGTCGGCCTCGGCCTTCTCGCCCAGCTCCTCCAGCCCCGGGATCGGGTTGCCGTACGGCGACTCCGTCGGATGCCGGAGCAGTTCCACGACGCGGCGCTCGACCGCCTCGCTCATCACGTGCTCCCAGCGGCACGCCTCGGCGTGCACCTGCTCCCACTCCAGCCCGATGACGTCGACGAGCAGACACTCGGCGAGCCGGTGCTTGCGCATGACGCGGGTCGCCAGCCGGCGGCCCTCCTCGGTCAGCTCCAGGTGGCGGTCGCCCGCGACCGTGAGCAGGCCGTCCCGCTCCATGCGCGCCACGGTCTGGCTGACCGTCGGGCCGCTCTGTTCGAGCCGCTCCGCGATCCGGGCGCGCATCGGGACCACACCTTCCTCTTCCAGCTCAAGGATGGTGCGGAGATACATCTCCGTGGTGTCGATCAGTCCGGACATGCGTGCCCCTTGATGTGTCGTGCGGTGGCCCTGAACTCAATTCTGACGCATCCCACTGACAACGGATCCGCGTCCGCTCCGGCCGGGCCCTCCCGAGACCCCGGTACGGCGGCGCCCGCCCTGCGGCGGGACGGCAACCGGGCGACGCCCCGGCGACCGGAAGGTGTCCGTCCGGTCGCGAGCGGTGGTGCACACCGTATTGACAGGGCACTGGTCCAGACCGCAACGTGATCCGCGCCACGGCCGTCCCGCCAGGGTCGGCACGCGGCACCCCGGCCGGCTCGTACTGCCGGATGCGTCAGAACGTAGGACAAATGTACGAGGACCAACGTACAAGACCGATGAGTACCGACGAGAGGGGCCCCGCGGCGATGGGCGAGAGCAACCGGTTGGCCGGGCAGTACTTCGACGCCGCGATCGACCTGCTGCGCCGGGTGCGCGACGAGGAGGACGAGCGGATCGGCGCCGCCGGGACGCTCATCGCCGACACCGTCGAGGCCGGCGGCCGGGTCTTCGCCTTCGGCGCCGGGCACTCATCGCTTCCCGCGCAGGACACCGTCTACCGGGCCGGTGGCCTCGCCCTCATGAACCTGCTGGCCGTCCCGGGTGTCGTCGGCGTCGACGTACGGCCCGCGACGCTCGGCAGCGCGCTGGAGCGGGTGGACGGGCTGGCCGGGGCGGTCCTGGACACCAGCCCGCTGGAGGCCGGTGACGTGCTGATCGTCATCTCGCTCTCCGGCCGCAACTCGCTGCCGGTCGAGATGGCCATGAACGCGCGGGCGCTGGGCCTCAAGGTCATCGGGCTGACGTCGGTGGCGTACGCGCAGGAGACCAAGTCGCGGCACGTCTCCGGCACGTACCTGCGGGACCACTGCGACATCGTCCTGGACAGCAAGATCCCGGTGGGCGACGCGGAGTTGACGCTGCCGGGCATCGAGGCGCCGTTCGCCCCGGCCTCGACGGTCGTCACCAGCGCGGTCATGCAGGCCGTCGTCGCGACGGCCGCCGGCGTACTGGCCGACCGCGGCATCGACCCGCCGCTGCTGCGTTCCGGGAACGTGGACGGCGGCCACGACTGGAACGGCCGGGTGATGCGGGAGTACGCGGACCGGATCCACTACCTGCAGTAGCGGACGGGGCACGGGGACGGAGGACGGGGACGGGGTTCGGGAACGGAATCCGGGAACGGCATTCGGGAACGGCATCCGGGGCCGGGTCACGGGTCGCGTACGGCCGGGGCGCGGAGACGACGGTCTCCACCGGCCCCGCCCGCCCCCTCAGCCCCCTCAGCCCCCTCAGCCCCCTCAGCCCCCTCAGCCCCCTGCCGACCCTCCCGTCACCTCTCCCGCCAGGTCCAGCGCCGCGGCGATCCGGGAGGCGACGTCCTCCGCGTACGCCGCGTCCGCTCGGTCGAAGGGGCGCCGCGAAGGCCCGCGCAGGAACGTCACCACGCCCAGCGTCCGCCCCCGGCTGCGCAGCACCACGCACAGGCCGTGCACGGTGCCGTCCGGCCACTTGCGGGCCGCGGCCCAGCCCTCCGCGACGGCCGGGCCCGCGCCGGCCCGTACCGAGCCGCACCGTTCCAGCGCCTGCGCGGCCGGGTGGCCCGCCCCGTAGGCCACCGGAATCCCGGTCGGCGGGACCGCCTCGGAAGGGCCGGGCGCGCCGGCAGGTGAGGCGATGGCCCGTACCAGGGCGGGCGCGCTCTCCGGAGGGTGGCCGCTGCCGCCCCCCTCGCCGCTGCCGCCTCCCTCCCCGGCGCCGCCGTCCTCGCCGGTCCCGCGCCGCACCACATCGACCAGTCCGTGGTCGGCGAACCCCGCGAGGGCGAAGTCCAGGTGCACCGCCGCCGCCTCCGTCGGGTCCTCGCACTCGCCCGCGGCCCGGCCCGCCCGGTGCAGCTGCTGGGCGCGGAAGCGCAGCAGGGCGCTCTCCTGTTCCGTGCGCTTGGCGTCCGTGACGTCCTGGAAGAGCCAGCCCACGCCGAGCGGTACGGGTTCCTCCGCCAGCGGCGAGGCCAGCCGTACGAAGCCGCTGCGCCAGCACCGGCGGGTCTGTTCGGCCTCGTCGGACCGGAGCGTCACCCACAGTTCGGCGGCGGCCGGCGGAGTGCCTTCGGCGAGGACGTGCGTCAGGGCGCTCTCCAGCTCCTCCACGCCCTGGATCAGCAGATCGCCCAGCGGGCGCCCGAGCACGGCCGTACGGCCCATGCCCAGGGCCCGGGCGGCGTGCGCGTTGACGACCGCGGGCCGCAGGTCGGCGTCGACCAGCACCACGGCCCAGGAGGCGTCCACGAAGAGCGCCTCGCTCAGCGCGATGGAGCGTTCCAGGTCGATCTGGGTGTGCACCTCGCTGAACGCGCAGTACACGCCGGCCGCCCGGCCGTCGGGCCCGAGCACCGCGGAGGACTGGGTGCGGACCAGGACGCGGCGCCCGTCCTTGGTCAGCAGCGCGAACTCGTGGACCTGGCGGCCGGGCGCGCGGGTCGCCGCCAGCAGGCGGGCCTCCACCTCGTCGGCGTCCTCCTTGCGGACCGCCCAGCCCGCCAGCCCCTGGCGGCCGACCGCCTCGTCCGCCGTCCAGCCGAGGATGCGTTCCGCCTCGCGGTTCCAGTGCGTGACCGAGCCGTCCGCCCCGAAGGCGCACAGCGCGGCGTCCATCCCGTCCAGCAGGGCGGCGAGCAGGCCGGAGTCGTCACTGTCCGGCTGCGGGTCCTGGTCCGCCTCGGGGCACCCGTCCGCGCACGCGTCGTCCGGCGGCGGGCCGCCCCGGCCGGCTTCCCGGCCCTGCCCGCCGGGCGGTACGGGCTCGAAGCGGCGCGACGAGGACGACGACGAAGACGATGACGATGACGATGACGAGGAGGACGAGGAGGAGGACGAAGACGAAGCAGCCACTGGCACCCCCTACGAACGCGGCCACACGTGCTGCACGCCGGATCATTCAACTGGAACGTGACGCGGACCACACCCCATTCGGGGAAATCCCTCAAATCCCGGCCGCCGAAATTCGGTTGTGCGGCCGCCGGACCGGTTCCTAGGGTGTGAGGCACACAAGAAGGGAGGTGGTTCGGCAGATGATTTCGCACCGGACGCGTGAGGTGGCTGCGGGCTAGCGGCCTGTCGTCGCACTCAGTGTGCAGCGCCGGACCAGCACAGGAACCAGCTGTGCAGCCGGCCAATCCCAAGCAGTCACCCGACCCGCGGGCTGCCGGTTCGTCCGACCGGCCCCTTCGCGCCCCAGGCGCGGGGGAAGCAGCCCGCGGGTCGTCTGCGTCTCGGGACACCGGGCCCGGACGCGTAGGCCGTCCCGGCGTTCCTCAGGGCGCGGGCACCGACGTACAGCCGTACCCGCCGCACCTTGGAGTGCCGACCGTGGCCCCCTCGGACGCCGGCCGGCGCCCTCTCCGAGCGCCGACCGTCGCCCCTCAAGACGCGAGCCGCCGGCCCCTCAGGGCGCCAACCGTACGACGGACCAGCCCTCCCCCGCGCCCTCGCGCTCGTACCGCAGCCGGTCGTGCAGGCGGTTCTCCCGGCCCTGCCAGAACTCGACGGTCTGCGCGACGACCCGGACGCCGCCCCAGTGCGGCGGCGCCGGTACCTGCTCGCCCTCGGGGTAGCGGGCCGCCAGGTCGTCGTAGGCGCGTTCCAGTTCGGCGCGGGAGGCGACCGGTGTGGACTGGTCGCTGGCCCAGGCGCCGAGCTGGGAGCCGTGCGGGCGGGTGCGGAAGTACGCGGCGGTCTCGTCGCGGCCGATGCGGGCGGCCGTGCCGGTGACGATGACCTGCCGGGCCAGCGGGTGCCAGGGGAAGAGCAGCGAGACGTACGGGTTCTGCGCCAGGTCGCGGCCCTTGCGGCTGCCGTAGTTGGTGAAGAAGACGAAGCCGTGCTCGTCGAACCGCTTGAGCAGCACGGTCCTTGAGCTGGGGCGGCCCGCGGCGTCGGCGGTCGAGACGACCATCGCGTTCGGCTCGTGCAGTCCGCTGGTGGCCGCCTCCTTGAACCAGCGCGCGAACTGGTCGTAGGGGCTGGGGGCGAGTTCTGCCTCGGTCAGTCCCTCGGCGCGGTACTGCGCCCGCATGGCGGAGGGATCGAGCGGGTCCGGGGTGGGCGTGTCGGCGGGGTGCACGGCCACATCTTGCAGCATGCGGGCCTGTTGGGGCAGCCGGGTGGCAGGGAAGTCTGCCCTTGGCCGCCGCGCCGTAACCCTTCCTTAAGCGAATCGTCCGGTGTGCCGGATCTCACCCTTCCCGGCACGTACCGGACCGGCCAAAATCGTGCCGCGCGCCACTGTGGCGCACGGGCGGTGCGGGATATCGTGTCCGCCCTGAAGTGATCGAAGTGACGTGCTCCGGGCGGGAGGCCACGGGTGCCGGTCGGGTGACCAACGCCCGCGCGGGGCATGACGGGAGTGACCGGTACGGACCGCGAGCCGCAGCGGCGGCCGCGTAACCGGACCGGCGCCCGGACCCGTCGTCCGACGCCCGGAGCGGCCCACGGAACCGGTGATCCCACCGGAGCCGTCCGCCGGCCGGCCACCGCGGCGGACTTCCGGACGGCGTCCACCGCACCGCCGGCCCGCACCGCCCGAAACGCCCGACCCGACCAGCCTGACCTGACAGTTCTCGCACGCACGGCATCTTGGTCATGAGCCGCATGTCGTCCACATCTTGAGGAGCCGCCTGATGTCCGACTTCGTACCCGGACTCGAAGGAGTCGTCGCGTTCGAGACGGAGATCGCCGAACCGGACAAGGAAGGCGGCGCGCTGCGCTACCGGGGCGTGGACATCGAGGACCTGGTCGGCAAGGTCTCCTTCGGGAACGTGTGGGGGCTGCTGGTCGACGGGTCGTTCAACCCGGGGCTGCCGCCGGCCGAACCGTTCCCGATCCCCGTCCACTCGGGTGACATCCGGGTGGACGTGCAGTCCGCGCTGGCCATGCTCGCGCCGGTGTGGGGCCTGAAACCGCTGCTGGACACCGACGTGGAGACCGCCCGCGACGAGCTGGCGCGGGCGGCGGTCATGGCGCTGTCGTACGTCGCGCAGTCGGCGCGCGGGCAGGGCCTGCCGATGGTGCCGCAGAAGGAGATCGACAAGGCCGGCACGATCGTCGAGCGCTTCATGAAGCGCTGGCGCGGCGAGCCGGACCCCAAGCACGTCGCGGCGGTCGACGCCTACTGGACGTCGGCGGCCGAGCACGGCATGAACGCGTCCACCTTCACGGCCCGCGTCATCGCCTCGACCGGCGCCGACGTGGCGGCCGCCCTGTCGGGCGCGGTCGGCGCGATGTCCGGGCCGCTGCACGGCGGGGCCCCGTCCCGGGTCCTCGGCATGATCGAGGAGATCGAGCGGACCGGGGACGCGACGGCGTACGTGAAGCAGGCGCTGGACCGCGGCGAGCGGCTGATGGGCTTCGGCCACCGGGTGTACCGCGCCGAGGACCCGCGGGCCCGGGTGCTGCGGCGCACCGCCCGTGAGCTGGGCGCGCCGCGCTTCGAGGTGGCGGAGGCGCTGGAGAAGGCCGCTCTGGAGGAGCTGCACAACCGGCGTCCGGACCGGGTCCTGGCGACGAACGTGGAGTTCTGGGCGGCGATCGTGCTGGACTTCGCGGAGGTCCCGGCGCACATGTTCACGTCGATGTTCACCTGTGCCCGTACGGCGGGCTGGAGCGCGCACATCCTGGAGCAGAAGCGCACGGGCCGCCTGGTCCGGCCGTCGGCCAAGTACGTCGGCCCCGGCCCGCGCGGGCCGGAGTCGGTGGAGGGCTACACGCTGCCCGCGTGACGGGCCGGGCGCTCCTGGCGCCGTACGGCGTCCTCGGTGACCGGCGTGAAGAGATTGACCAGGTTGCCGTCGGGGTCCCGGAGGAGCAGCGACCGGTTGCCCCACGGCATGGTCGTCGGCTCCTGGACGAAGGTACGGCCGAGGGACGCCAGCCGCCGGTGTTCCGCGTCGACGTCGCCGACGCGGAACTCGGTGATCACCGTGTGGTTGGCGGCGGCCCGCGCGGTGCCTTCGCCGAACAGGGCCACCGTGCGGCTGCCGGCGATCGCCAGCGTGCCCACGGGCGTCACGAGTTCGGCGAATTCCGGGGTCGCCCAGGCGGCCGGAACGCCGGTGACCTGCTCGTAGAACGCGACGAGGCGGGCGACGTCGTCGGTGATCACGCGGAGGGAGACGAAGTTCATGGGACGGCTTTCTGGCTGAGGGAGCTGAGGGAGCTGAGAGAGAGGGCCCGGAGCGACGGGCGTCGCCGGGCATCGCCCACGCTAGGAGCAATACCGGACAGGTTCCGCCCGGTATGGGCGCCAGACTCTCTGGTGTGACCACTTCGACCACCGCCCGGGTGCTCGCCCTGCTGGAGATCCTCCAGGGCGGCGGCACCCGGACCGTCCCCGAGCTCGCCGCCCGCCTCGGCGTCGACGAGCGCACTGTCCGCCGCTACGTCGCCCACCTGCTGGATCTCGACATCCCCGTCGACGCGGTGCGCGGCCGCTACGGCGGCTACCGCCTCGCCCCCGGCTACCGCATGCCCCCGCTGATGCTCACCGACGAGGAGGCCCTGGCCGTACTGCTCGGCCTGCTCTCGGGGCAGCGCGGCGGGCCGGGGACCGTCTCAGGGGCCTCCACGGCGGCCGGCGAGAGCGCTGCGGCGAAGGTGCGGCGGGTGCTGCCCGTGGCCCTGCGGCGGCGGCTGGAAGCGCTGCTGGAGACGGCCGACTTCACCGACCGGCCGCGTCCCGCCACGCCTCCGCAGGCGGCGGTGCTGCTCGAACTCGCCGAGGCCGTACGCGGGCGGCGGCCGGTGGCGTTCGCCTACACCGACCGCAAGGGCGACGACAGTGCCCGTACCGTCCTGCCGTACGGGCTCGTGGCGCACTCCGGGCGGTGGTACCTGACCGGACCCGGCCGGGACGGTGGGGAGATGCGGATCTTCCGGCTGGACCGGATTGCCTCGGTCCGCCTGCTGTCCGGTTCGTTCGAGGTCCCGGACGGTTTCGACCCGGCGGCGACCGTCCTCGACCATTTGTCCCGTACTCCGTGGGCCCATGACGTGTCGTTGCGCGTCCGGGGCAGCGTCGAGTACCTGCGCGACCGGCTCCCGGTCGGGATCGCCGCGCTGTCCGAGGACGGAACCGGTTGGGTGCGCGTCCGTATCCGGGCCGAGCGGCTGGACTGGCTCCCGCCCGTACTGGCCGCGCTGGACCGCCCGTTCGTCATCGAACGCCCCGCGGAGCTGCGGGATCTCGTACGAGCGCTGGCCCGCCGCCTCGACGCGTACGCGGCCGCCGCCGAGGAGCCCTCCTAGGCGGCAGACCGGCGGCTTGCAGGCGATCGGCGGACGGCTCCCGGCGCCGGCCGGTGCACAATCAATCGATCAGACGGTCGATTGATCGAGTCATCGGACAGCGGGCGACGGCGGGCCGGACGCCGAGGTGGTCCGTACGATCGTGCGGCGCGAGGTGGTGATGAGCTCGGACGACCCGTCCAAGGTCCGCACCGAACCGGGCACGCTGTCCCTCGTCTCGTACGCGCTCGACATGACCAACGGCGGCTGCGCCGCCCCGACCGGCTACTTCGCGCCGCCCTTCGGCACGGCCGGCGAGCAGCGCGCAGACCGGACCCACCAGCTCGATCCGTACGACCGCAGCAAGCCGATCGACCGGAGCAACGGCACGACGGCCGCGGGCACCGACTGCGCGACCGCCACCCGCTCCTAGTGACCTGAGACGTTGATTGAAAGCACGGCGCTCTGATCAGCAGTTACGAGGTGGGGGCCGAGTGGCGTTCAAGCAGGTCTCCGGCGAGCTGACTGATGCGTTCGCGGGCCATCTCTGGGGCGAGCACCTCGATATGGTCACCGAATTGGAGGAGCTGGCGCACTGACTCGATGTCGGGATAGCGCACGACGACGGTGCAACAACCATCTTCTGGGTCGGAAACTTCGTGGATGCGGTTGCCGAGTATGCGCCGCGCCAGGTCGATGCCAGTTTCTGGCAGGCGGATGGTCACGCTCACGCGGCCTTGCGCCTCGGTGCGTGCCTTCAACGCGGCCCACCTGGTGTGAAGGGTCTCACCAGGTCGAAGAACAGCCGGCGCGTTGAGCTGTTCGTAGGCCGAGAGTCGTTCCAGAGCGAACAGCCGACCGTCCCCCTGGTCGTCGGCGATGAGATACCAGCGGCCTGACTTCGTCACGATCCCGTACGGGTCGACCACTCGCGTCGAGGCCCGACTCTCGGCGCTGCGCCGGTACCGGATGCGCAGCCGGCGGCGGTGCCGCAGTGCCGTAGCCAGATCCGCTACGCCGATCGCCGCCTCTGAGCCAGCGAACCACGAGGTGCTTTCCACCAGCACCAGGTCCGCCAATCGCAGCAAGTTCGGTGGCTCAGGTGATCCAGCCTGGCGGGCAGCGATCTTGCGCGCGGCCGATTCCCACACCCCAGACAGGCCCATGCCCTCAAGCTGCGCGCTGTCCAAGCCAGCCACGGAGAGCGCCTCCAGCTCTGGTGGGTCCAGGTGGGAGGCGTTGAGCCGCGCACCGGGGAGCAAGATGATCCCGCCGTTCCGCCCCCGTTCTGCATAAACAGGCACACCCGCAGTTGAGAGTGCCTCCACATCCCGCAGCACAGTCCGCCGGGACACCTCCAGCCGCTTGGCGAGCTCGCTGGTGGTGATGCGCTGACGGGTCTGCAGGAGCAGCAGTAGGTGCAAGAGCCGCGAAGCCTTCATGCGCGCCAATGTTCGCAGAAAAGGTGACAGGTTCTGTCGCGATTAGACGATCCGCTGGAGCAGTACCAAGAAGTCAACTAGTTGAGGAGCGCTCCATGGCCGCACCGAACCTGTTCCTGATCGGCGTTCGCGACGCCCAGGCCGCTACCGCCTTCTACAGCGACCTGTTCGAGCTCGAACCGACCTTCACCAGTCCCCACTACGTGGCCTTCGAGGTTGCCCCCGGCGTCCTGTTCGCGCTGTGGACGGGATACAGCGAGCACGCTGTCCCGAGCACGCCTCGCACGAGCGAAGTCGGACTGATGATGCCGGGACCCTCGTCCGCAGTTGACGAGGTCTTCACGAGTTGGGTCTCGAAGGGGGTCCATGTCGTCGAGGAGCCGCACGACGCTGTCTTCGGCCGCACGTTCGTGATCACTGACCCCGATGGAAACCTCATCCGGGTCTCCCCGGTCGACTGAGCTGTACGTCCCTCTCCACGCCTCAAGTTGTCGAAGGGCCGGCCACGATGGCCGGCCCTTCAGCCTGTCCAGGAGCGCAAAAATGTCCCATCCGAACGCCGTCCTCACCCCGCGCCACCGTCTGAAAGTCGCTCGACTCGTCATCGACGACGGCTGGCCAATCAGCGAAGTCGCGGCCCGGTTCCAGGTCTCCTGGCCGACCGTAAAGCGCTGTGTCGACCGCTACCTTGCAGGCGAGTCCATGCAGGACCGAACCTCACGGCCGCGAAGGTCTCCAAACAGGACGCCCAAGGCCGTGACAAAGCGGTGCGTCAGCCTAGGCCAACGTCTACGAGAGGGACCGGTCCAGCTCGCCGCGAGACTCGGCATCGCCCCGTCGCCAGTGCACGGGATCCTGCGATCGGCCCGACTGAACCGCCTCGCCTACGTTGATCGCGCGACCGGCGAACCCATCCGACGCTACGAGCACGACCACCCGGGATCGCTGGTTCACGTGGACGTGAAAAAACTCGGCAACATCCCCGATGGCGGCGGCTGGCGCTACGTCGGTCGTCGTCAAGGCGAGAAGCACCGTGTCGCGACACCTGGCAAGTCCCGCACTGCCTACGGCAGCCCGAAGCTCGGTTATGCGTTCGTGCACACGGTCATCGACGACCACCCCCGCGTCGCCTTCACCGAGGTCCACGATGACGAAACTGCCGTGACCGCAGTCGGCGTACTGCATCGCTGGGCCTACGCCCGCTGCTACGCCTCCGAGGCCGAACGCCGAAGTGAGTTGGAAAGCTGGTTGCACTACTACAACCACCACAGACCCCATACGGCATGCAGGAGCCTGCCGCCGTTCTCACGATTGATCAACGTGCCCGGTCAGTACACCTAGGAGGTGCCCGATGGAGCAGGACCGGAGCCCGCTACCCCTCCCCGTTCAGCACCGTGTCCAGAATGCGCGCCCACTGCGTCACCACGCGATCACGGCGCGGCTTGTCGTCCGTGAGGAGCGTGGCGAGACCGAGCCCCCGGGACATGTCGAGGAGGCCCTGCACGGTCTCGCGGACGCCGGGGACCGACTCGTCGGCGCCCAGGAGGGCAACCGCCGTACGGTGTGCCTCGCGGCCGACGCGGGCCTCCAGGGCGGTGACGCGGTCCCGGAGCGGCGCCTCGTCGGAGGCGGCCACCCACAGGTGCAGGGCGGCGCGGAAGAGGGGGCCCGTGTAGAGGTTGACGATCTCCTCGACGACGATGCGGGTACGGGCGGCGGACCCGGCGGGCGGCAGATCGTGCGCGACGGCCTTGAGCGCGCCCTGACGCTTCTCGGCGACATGCTCGACGGCCGCGGTGAACAGGTCTTCGCGGGTGCGGAAGTGGTGCTGGGCGGCCCCCCGTGAGACGCCCGCCCGCTCCGCGACGACGGAGACCGTGCTGCCGCTCCAGCCGCGTTCGGCGAGGCAGGAGACCGCCGCTTCCAGGAGGGCGCGGCGGGTGGCGCGGCTGCGTTCCTGCTGCGGTTCCTTGGGGCCGCGCGCGGGGGTCACCGTGCCCATGACGGTTCCCTGCGCTGGAGGAAGGCGGTCATGCCCTCCCGGGCCTCGTCGGAGGCGAAGAGACGGGCCGAGGTGTCGGCGAGGGCCGCCGTGTCACGGTCGAAGACGCGCAGCACCTCCGCCGTGACCAGCGCTTTGGACTCCGCCAGGCCCTGAGGGGAGCCCTTCCGCAGCCCGGCGAGGACCGGTTCCAGGGCGGCGTCCGGGTCCTCGGCGGCCAGTGTCACCAGCCCGGTACGGGCCGCTTCGGCGGCGTCGAAACGCTCGCCGGTGAGGTAGTAGCGGGCGGCGGCCCTCGGGTCCATGCGGGGCAGCAGCGGCATGGAGATGACGGCCGGCGCGAGGCCGAGGCGGGCCTCGGTGAAGGCGAAGGTGGCGCCGGGGCCCGCCACGGACACGTCGCAGGCACCCAGGAGGCCGAGGCCCCCGGCCCGTACATGACCGGTGACCTTGGCGACGACGGGCTTGGGGAGTTCGATGACAGTACGCAGGAGACGGACGAGGCCGAGGGGCCCGGACGCAGGCGCGCCGGTTCCGTGGGCCGCTTCTCCCAGGTCTCCCGTGGCCGCCCCCTCCGTCGCCTCCGAGAGGTCGGCCCCCGCGCAGAACGTCGTCCCGGTGTGCGTGAGCAGCACCGCCCGGGTGTCCTCACTGGCGGCCGCGGCCGCCAGCGCCGCGTGGAGTTCGGCCACCAGGCGCCGGGAGAGCGCGTTGCGGTTGTGCGGGGAGTCGAGGGTGAGGGTGGTGACGCCCCGCTCGTGGGCATGCCGTACCAGCGGTGCGGCATCGGGCGAGGCGTCCGGGGTGGCGTCCGGTGTGGCGTCGGTCATGAGGCCGTGGAACTCCTTTCCCTGGCGCGCAGTTCGCGCCGCAGGATCTTGCCGGTGGCGGCGCGTGGCACGGTGTCCGTGAACTCCACCCGCCGTACTTTCTTGTACGGGGCGACCTGTCCGGCAACGTACGTGATGACGTCGTCCTCGGTGAGCCGGGCCCCCTGCTCGCCGGGCCGCCGCACGACGTACGCCTTGGGGATCTCGTTGCCGTCCGCGTCGCTGACGCCGATCACCGCGGCGTCCGCGATGCCCTCGTGGGCGAGCAGCACCGCTTCGAGATCGGCCGGGGCGACCTGGTAGCCCTTGTACTTGATCAGCTCTTTGACGCGGTCGACGACGTACAGCCAGCCGTCCGCGTCCACCTGCCCGATGTCGCCGGTGTGCAGCCAGCCGTCGGCGTCGATCAACGCGTCGGTCTCCGCCGGGCGCCCGAGGTAGCCCTTCATGATTTGCGGGCCGCGGATGAGGATCTCACCGCTCTCACCGGTGCCGAGATCCTTGTCGGCGTCCAGGCAGCGGATGCGCATCTCGGTGCCCGGCAGCAGCTTGCCGACCGTGCCGGGCGGCACGTCGACCGCACCGAGCGGTACGACATGAGTGCCGGGCGACAGCTCGGTCATCCCGTATGCCTGCATGACGGGCGGGATGCCCAGACGGCGGGCGCAGGTGTCGGCGAGGCGGGCGTCCAGCGGGGCGGCCGCGCTGACGACGTAGTCGAGCGAGGACAGGTCGTACTGGGCGACGGACGGGTGCTTGGCCAGGGCCAGGACGATGGGCGGAGCCACGTACACCGCGTTGACCCGGTACTTCTCGATCGTGCGCAGGAAGTGTTCGAGGTCGAAGCGGGGCAGCACGACGACGGTGGAGCCGTTGCGCAGCGGGGCGTTCATCAGGGACGTCAGCCCGTAGATGTGAAAGAACGGCAGTACCGCCAGCACACGCTCACCCGGGCCGCTGCTGATCAGCCGGTCGAGCTGGACGAGATTGGTGGCGATGGAGCGGTGGGTGAGCATGACGCCTTTGGGCGTCCCGGTGGTGCCGGAGGAGTACGGCAGGACGGCCACGTCCCGCGCCGGATCGATGGACACGGCCGGCTCGGGCGCGGTGGAGGCGAGCATGTCGCGTACGGAACGGTGGCCCACGGCGCCGTCGCAGACGAACACCTCGGTGATGCCGCCCGCCTGTTCGGCGGCGCTGCGGGCGGTCTCCAGCAGCGGCGAGACGGTGACGATCCAGCTCGCGCCGGAGTCGCGCAGCTGCTGGGCGAACTCGCCGGAGGTGGCCAGGGGGTGGACGGTGGTGACGGCCGCGCCGCAGCGGGAGGCGGCGTAGAAGACGGCCGGGTAGGCGATGGTGTTGGGGCTGTGCAGGGCGAGCACGTCACCGGCCCGGACACCGGCGTCGGCCAGCGCGGCGGCGATCCGCCGCGTGGCGCCGTCGAGTTCGGCGTAGCTGACCGTGGTGCCGTCCTGGCCGTCGATCAGGGCGGGCAGCGCGGCGTGCTCGACGGCCGACCGGCCCAGTACCGCTTCGTGGATCGGCAGGTCCACGGGTGCGACATCGGCGTACTGACTGTGAAAGACCATGGCCATCCCCTCAGCAGCGGCGCGCGTCCGGGCCGGTGCGGGTCGCGGGCGGGCGCCTGTCCGTGTGCGTGCAGCATCGCGGTTACCGGTGCGGTTGTCAGTACGGCGACCGCGATGCCGCGCACGGCCGGTCAGTAGGACTTCGGCAGGCCGAGGCTCTGGTGGGAGACGTAGTTGAGGATCATCTCCCGGCTGACCGGGGCGATCCGCGCCACCCGGGCCGCGGTGATCAGCGTGGCCAGGCCGTACTCGTGGGTCAGGCCGTTGCCGCCGAGGGTGTGCACGGCCTGGTCCACGGCCCGCACGGCCGCCTCCGCCGCCGCGTACTTGGCCATGTTGGCGGCCTCTCCCGCGCCCATGTCGTCGCCCGCGTCGTACAGGTGGGTGGCCTTCTGCATCATCAGACGGGCCAGTTCCAGTTCGATGTGAACCTGGGCGAGGGGGTGGGCGACGGCCTGATGGGCGCCGATGGGCTCCTTCCAGACCTGCCGGGTACGGGCGTAGTCGACGGCCCGCCCGACCGCGTACCGGCCCATGCCGAGCGCGAACGCGGCGGTCATGATGCGCTCCGGGTTGAGCCCGGCGAAGAGCTGGAGCAGCCCCGCGTCCTCATCCCCCACCAGGGCATCCGCAGGCAGCCGTACGTCGTCCAGCGTCAGCTCGAACTGCTTCTCCGGAGCCGCCAGCTCCATGGCGATCTGGCTGCGCCCGAACCCGGGGGCGTCGCGCGGAACGATGAACAGACACGCCTTGAGCTTGCCGGTACGGGCGTCCTCGGTGCGGCCGACTATGAGGGTGGCGTCGGCGATGTCCACGCCCGAGATGAAGACCTTGCGCCCGTTGAGGACCCACTCCCCCGTGTCCGGGTCGCGGCGGGCCGTGGTGGTGATGCGGTGCGAGTTGGAGCCGGCGTCCGGCTCGGTGATGCCGAAGGCCATCTTGCGGGAGCCGTCGGCGAGGCCGGGCAGCCAGGCCCGCTTCTGCTCCTCGGTGCCGAAGCGGGCGATGACCGTACCGCAGATGGCGGGCGAGACGACGAGCATGAGCAGTGGGCAGCCGGCCGCGCCCAGCTCCTCCAGCACGATGGAGAGCTCGGTGATGCCGCCGCCTCCGCCGCCGTACTCCTCGGGCAGGTTCACGCCCAGGTAACCGAGCTTGGCGGCTTCGGTCCACAGCTCGTCGGTGTGCTTGCCCTCGGCGACGACACGGGCGAAGTACTCCCGCCCGTAGCGCTTGCCGAGCGCGGCGACGGACGCGCGGAGGGCGCGGTGTTCCTCGGTCTCGATCACGGGGTTGCTCACGGGGACTCCTTCGGAGGGGGAGGAGGACGTCACTCGGGGACTCCGGCGCCCGAATCTCGGGTCCCGGATCCCGGATCTCGGACCTCGGACCTCGGATCACGGATCTCACTCGGTGACGACAGCCAGCAGCGTGCCGACCTCGACCTGCTGACCGGCCTTGACGTGCAGGGCGCTCAGCGTGCCGGAGGCAGGCGCGGTGATCTTGTGTTCCATCTTCATCGCCTCCAGCCAGAGCAGCGGGGCTCCGGCCTCGACGCGGTCGCCCTCGGCCAGGCCGTCGGCCACCCGGACGACCGTGCCGGGCATCGGGGCGAGCAGCGACCCTGGTTCCGTACGGGCGGTGGGGTCGGGAAAGCGGGGCCGGGCGACGAGGGCACGGGAGCCTGCGGCGGAGTCCACGAAGACCTGCGCACCGTAGCGGCCGACGGCGAACTCGCGCCGCACACCGACCACGTCCAGTACCACCCGCCCCGACGCCGCCGACAGCAGCCGTACGCCGGGAAAGTCCTCGGCATGCAGCCCGTCGCGGCCCAGCCGGTAGCGGATCTCGCGCTCGACGCCGCCGCAGTCGTACGTCCTGGTCTGGGGCTGCGACGGCACGTTGCGGAAGCCGCCGAAGCGGGACCGGCCGTGCGCGTCGGCGAGGGCGGCGGCCAGCGCGCACAGCCCGGTGACAGTTGCGTCCGGGTCTTCCGTCAGCTCACTCAGGTTGCGGTCGTAGAACCCGGTGTCCAGGCCGGTGGCGGCGGCGAACTCGGGGTGCCGCAGGGACCGTACGAGCAGGTCGCGGTTGGTGGCCGGGCCGTGCACCCGGGCCCGCTCCAGCGCACCCGCCAGCTTCCGTACGGCCTCGGCGCGGCTCGGCGCCCAGGCGATGACCTTGGCGAGCATCGGGTCGTAGTGCACCCCGATGACGGCACCGTCGTCCACCCCCGAGTCGAGCCGCACGCCGTCGGGCACGGAGAGGCGGTGCAGCGTGCCGGTCTGCGGCTGCCAGCCCGCTGCCGGGTCCTCCGCGTACAGCCGGGCCTCGACGGCGTGACCGCGCGGCGCGGGCGGCTCGTCCGGCAACGCCTCCCCCTCGGCGACCCGCAGCTGGAGCGCGACAAGATCGACGCCGTACACGGCCTCGGTGACCGGATGCTCGACCTGGAGGCGGGTGTTCATCTCCAGAAAGTGAGCATGCCCGGCGGCCGAGACGAGGAACTCGACGGTACCCGCGCCCCGGTAGCCGATAGAGCGGGCGGCGTCGGCGGCCGCCGTGTGCAGGGTGGCGCGCAGTCCGTCGGAGAGGCCGGGAGCGGGGGCCTCTTCGATCACCTTCTGGTGGCGGCGCTGAAGGGAGCAGTCCCGCGTACCGAGCGTCCAGACCGTACCGTGCGCATCGGCGAGAACCTGCACCTCTACATGTCTCCCGCCGACCACATACGGCTCGGCGAACACCTCCCCGTCCCCGAACGCCGCCGCGGCCTCGGCCCGCGCCGTCGCCAACTCCCCCGGCAACTCATCCAGGTCCCGTACGACACGCATACCGCGCCCACCACCACCAGCCGCCGCCTTCACCAACAACGGCAAGTCGGCGTCCGTGGCCCGCTCGGGATCGACAGGGGCGAGCAACGGCACCCCCGCCGCCGCCATCAACTCCTTGGCGCGCGTCTTGGACGCCATCGCCTCAATCGCGGCGGGCGGTGGCCCGACCCAGGTCAGACCTGCGTCGGCGACGGCCGTGGCGAACCCGGCATTCTCGGAGAGGAAGCCGTAGCCCGGATGGACGGCGTCGGCGCCGGCGGCCTGCGCTGCCTTCACGATCAGATCGCCACGCAGGTACGTGTCGGCGGGGGCGTTGCCCGGCAGGCGTACGGCGGCGTCGGCCTCGCGGACGTGCGGCGCGTCGGCGTCCGCGTCGGAGTACACGGCCACCGTGGCGATGCCCAGCTCCCGGCAGGTGCGGAAGATACGGCGGGCGATCTCGCCACGGTTGGCGACGAGGAGGGAAGAGATCACTGGTTCCTCACATCCGGAAGACGCCGAAGCCGCCGCGCGCGCCCTCGACGGGGGCGGTGTGCAGGGCGGACAGGCACAGGCCGAGGACGGTTCGGGTGTCGCGCGGGTCGATGACGCCGTCGTCGTAGAGCCGCCCGGACAGGAACATCGGCAGCGACTCGGACTCGATCTGCTGCTCCACCATGGCGCGCAGCCCGGCGTCCGCCTCGTCGTCGTACGGCTGCCCCTTGGCGGCGGCGGAAGCGCGCGCCACGATCGACAGCACCCCGGCCAGCTGCTGCGGGCCCATCACGGCGGACTTGGCGCTGGGCCAGGCGAACAGGAAGCGCGGGTCGTAGGCGCGGCCGCACATGCCGTAGTGCCCGGCGCCGTAGCTAGCCCCCATCAGCACGGACAGATGCGGCACCCGCGAGTTGCTGACCGCGTTGATCATCATCGCGCCGTGCTTGATGATGCCGCCCTGCTCGTACTCCTTGCCGACCATGTAGCCGGTGGTGTTGTGCAGGAAGACGAGCGGGATGTCACGCTGGTTGGCGAGCTGGATGAACTGCGCCGCCTTCTGCGACTCCGCGCTGAACAGCACGCCCTGCGCGTTGGCGAGTACACCGACCGGGTAGCCGTGCAGCTCGGCCCAGCCGGTGACCAGACTCGGCCCGTACAGCGGCTTGAACTCGTCGAAGTCCGACCCGTCGACGACACGCGCGATGACCTCGCGGGGATCGAAGGGCGCCTTGAGGTCACCGGGCACGATGCCCAGCAACTCCTCCTCGTCGTACTTCGGCGGCTCGGCGGGACCCGGATCGCTGTGCGCCTTCCGCCAGTTCAACCGCGCGACGACCCGCCGGGCCTGGCGCAGCGCGTCCGGCTCGTCCACGGCGAAGTGATCGGCGAGCCCCGAGGTACGGGCATGCATCTCGGCGCCGCCCAGCGACTCGTCGTCGCTCTCCTCACCGGTGGCCATCTTGACCAGCGGCGGCCCGCCGAGAAAGACCTTCGCCCGCTCCTTGACCATGATCACGTGGTCGGACATGCCCGGGATGTACGCGCCGCCCGCCGTCGAGTTGCCGAAGACCACGGCCACGGTCGGGACACCGGCCGCGGACAGCCGGGTGATGTCCTTGAACAGCGCACCGCCCGGAATGAAGATCTCTTTCTGACTGGGCAGATCCGCGCCCCCGGACTCCACCAGCGACACGACGGGCAGCCGGTTGGCGAAGGCGATCTCGTTGGCGCGCAGCGCCTTCTTCAGCGTCCAGGGGTTGCTGGCCCCGCCCCGTACGGTCGGATCGTTGGCCGTGACCAGGCACTCCACCCCCTCGATCACCCCGATACCGGTGACCAGCGACGCGCCCACCGGGTAGTCGCTGCCCCAAGCGGCCAGCGGCGACAGCTCCAGAAACGGCGTGTCCGGGTCGACAAGCAGCTCGATGCGCTCACGGGCCAGCAACTTGCCACGCTTGCGATGCCGCTCGACGTACTTCGCACCGCCCCCGCCCATGGCCTTGGCATGCTCGGCCTCGATCCCCCGCAACTTGTCGAGCATCGCCTCCCGGTTGGCCACGTACTCAGGCCCTGACGGGTCCAGCCGGCTGCCGAGCACGGTCACAGCAACACCTCCGGTATGTCCAGGTGACGGGCGCGCAGCCACTCCCCCACGGCCTTGGCCTGCGGGTCGAAGCGGGCCTGCGCGGCGACGCCCGCACCGAGCAGCCCGTCGATCACAAAATTGAGCGACCGCACATTCGGCAGCACGTGACGCGTGACAGCCAGCCCCGCCGTCTCCGGCAGCAGCTCCCGGAGCCGCTCAACCGTCAGTTCATGCGCCAGCCACCGCCACGCCGCGTCCGTACGGGCCCACACCCCGACGTTCGCCGACCCGCCCTTGTCGCCGCTGCGAGCACCGGCCACCAGGCCGAGCGGCGCCCGGCGGAACCGGCCGTCATGAGCGAGAGGTTCGGGCAGGGCGGGGTCCGGCAGCGGCACCAGCTCCCGCGTCTCCCCAGGCGGCGGTACCTCGACACGACCACCGTCAGGCAGTACGGCGGTATGCGACACACCCGCCCCGTCCACATACTCGGCCTCGAACACACCGTACGGCTCACCCTTGCCCGGCGGCGCCGTCACATGGAACCCGGGAATGCTGCCGAGCGCCAGCTCGATCGCCGCCCCGCTGACCACCCGCCCGACCGCTCCCTGGTCGGCGTCCCGCACCACCAGCCGCAGCAGGGCGCTCGCCTCCTCCTGGACGGCGGCGTCCACATGATCGGTCCGGGCCAGCGACCACTCCACGGACGCCGGCCGCCGCCCGGCAGCCGCAAAAGCCGCGTCCATCTGCTGTTTCACCAAGGCGGCCTTGGCCTCGATGTCCAACCCCGTCAGCACGAACGTGACCGCATTGCGCCACCCGCCGAGCCGGGTCAGCCCCACCTTCAGCGTCGACGGCGGCGCCTCCCCCCGCACCCCCTCGATCCGCACCCGATCGGGCCCGTCCTCCGTCAGACACACCGAGTCCAGCCGAGCAGTCACATCCGGCCCCGCGTACCGCGCCCCGGCCGTCTCGTACAGCAATTGCGCGGTGACGGTGCCAACGTTCACCACGCCACCCGTACCAGCCTGCTTGGTGATCACGGAGGACCCGTCGGCGGCGATCTCCGCGACCGGAAAGCCGGGCCGGCGCAGGTCGTGCTCAGCGAAGAACGCGTAGTTGCCGCCGGTGGCCTGGGTCCCGCACTCCAGGACATGCCCCGCGACGACCGCACCGGCCAGCCGGTCGTGATCAGTGGGCGCCCACCCGAAGTGCGCCGCTGCCGCCCCGCTGACCAGCGCGGCGTCCGTGACCCGGCCGGTCACGACCACATCGGCCCCGGCACGCAAGCACGCGGCGATGCCCCCGCCACCCAGGTACGCATTGGCGGTCAGCACACCCTCACGCCCGGCGTACCGGGCCAACAGGTCATCCCCCTCCACATGCGCGACCCGCACCCGCACGCCGACCCGCGCCGCCAGCTCCCGCACCGCGTCGGCCAGCCCCGCGGGATTGAGCCCCCCGGCATTGGTGACGATCCGCACCCCACGCTCAACGGCCAGCCCCAGCCCCTCCTCCAACTGCCGCAGAAACGTCTTGGCATAGCCGCGCGCGGGATCCTTGAGCCGGTCCCGCCCCAGAATCAGCATGGTCAACTCGGCAAGGTAGTCGCCGGTCAGGACATCCAACGGGCCACCGGTGAGCATCTCCCGTACGGCATCGAAGCGATCGCCGTAAAACCCGGAGGCATTGCCGACGCGCAGCACTTCCCCACCGCCGGTCACCGTCCGTTCTCCCGGCCACTCCGGCCACCCGGCTCCCGCCCCTTCCCCGGCGGCCCGGCAAACGCCTGCGCGATACCCAACCACCGCTCGGCGTCCGCCCCATCAGCCCGTACATCCACATCGTCACGATGGGCACGCTGAGTGACCAACAAACAGAAACCGAGCGCGTCACCGGTCACCCGCTGCGCCGCGTCCTCGGGCCCGTACGCCCAGATGCCGCCGCCGGGAGCACGCAACTCAACCCGGAACTCGTCCTCCGGAGCGGCCAACCCATGCGCCGCGTACGCGAAGTTCCGCGCCCGCACCCCGATACGGGCCACGTGCCGCAGCCGCGCCGTGGGTTCGCGCGTCACCCCGAGCGCATCGGCGACGTCCTGCCCGTGCGCCCAGGTCTCCATCAGCCGCCCGGTAGCCACCGAAGCGATGCTCATCGGCGGCCCGTACCAGGGCAGTTTGTCCCCCGCCGGCCGCGCGGCAAGCACCTCTTGCAGCTCGCCCCGCCCCGCCCGCCAACGGGCCAACAGCCGATCCGGCGGCGCCTGCGCTTCCTCGGCCGCCCCCTCGTCGACGAAGGTCGCGGGCGAAGCCAGCGCCCGCTGGACGGCTTCCTGAAAAGCGGCGGGGTCCGTCGCGGACAACAGCGCCTGCCGATCAGTCCAGGCCAGATGCCCGATCTGGTGGGCGACGGTCCAGCCCTCGGCCGGGGTCGCCACCCCCCACCGCTCCGGCGCGAGCCCACCGACCAGCGCGTCGAGCGCGTCCCCTTCATCCTTCAGATCGGCCAGCACGGCATCGGCGTCGGACACGCGGCACTCCCCTCATCGGCCATCTGCCGCACGGGCAGGGCACGTTGATTCATGCGGCACGGGTTGCGGGACCGAGCGTGACAGCAGGCCGAGAAACAATCAAGCACGCCTGCATGATTTTCTGAGCGGGCGGCTGGTGGGGGTGCGCGTTCTGTGCGAAGGGTCCGGTGGTGGGGGCTCGGGGCCGCTCCGGGGTCACTCCTCGGCATCCTTTAGTTGAAGTGATTCGGATAGTGGGCCAGCGTGCGGACTGCCTGCGGGGAGACCCCTGCGCGACCCCGAGCCCTGACCGGATGGCGGCTTTCCGAGCGATCGGCCTGGGGACTCCCACAAGCCGGGCGCGCCCCGGCACCCCGGTGGCCTCGGCGCCCGAGTGCCCGGGCGCGCGAGTACCCGAGTGGCGTCCGGCGCGTCAGCGTCCGGGTGCCCGAGTGGCCGGGTGTGGTCCGGCGCGTCAGCGCCCGGTGGCGCGGCGGAGCCGTGTCGGGGTGGGCTGGCCTGGCGTGCGCGTTCCACCGTCGGGGAGTGGGCTGCCGTGCCGCCATGCCCGCCGTGAGCCTCACCATCAGGAGGGCGGGCACCGGTGTGATCGGAAACTCCCCCCACCGACCTCGGCTCGCCGAACCGGCCGGAGGGGGCGCGTAGGGGGCCATCCCCGCAGGCAGTCCGCACGCTGCCCCACGTATCAATTCACTTCAACTAAAGGATGCCGAGGAGTTGGCCCCCTGCGCGCCCCCGCCCCCACCCACGAAAGCAATGCGAGCCGAACGTCAACCCAAAACCACCCGCGCGAAGCGCGAACGCCATCGGCGCGCGCCAGGCACAGAACGGCCGCACCCCGTAGGGCTCCGCATAGGGGGCCACAGACTGGCGAACCTCCCGCTGCCGCCCCGGCCCTTGCCGTGCGGCACCAGCCAACCCAGCCGGACCAGTTCGCGGACATCGCGGATTGCCTGCTGATCGGAGAGCTCGGCATCCTGCTGGTAGACAGCGCGCCGCACCTTCGAACCCCAGAACGCCGGCAGCAGCGCAAAGACCATGCGCTCGTCCAGCCCGGACTGCTCCGTGGCTGAGCGGAGGTGGCCCCAGGCGCGGGAGAGCAGGTCGGTACGGCGCTGGGCCCGCTGAGCCTGACGGTGGTGAGCTTCCAGGCAGACACGGACCCACGCGTGCGTGTCCCGCTGCGGGGCCCACGTGGGGCCGCCAACCTGTTGCAGGACGCGGTAGTACCCGTACGTGTTCTGCCCGCGGCCGAGCCACTCCTCGATGGAAGAGAACTCCGGCCGCAGCAGGCTGTCGGCCTCACGAGCGAACACCAGCGTGGACACAGCGCGGGACATGCGTCCGTTACCGTCCTTCCACGGGTGGATGTTCACCAGATTCAGGTGGGCCATCGAGGCCCGCACACGCACCGGAGCGTCCAGCTCCCCATGGTTGAGCCAGTCGACCAGTTCTGCCATCAGAGCCGGCACGTCACAGTGCCCGGGGGCCGTGTAGGCGGACACCATCGGGTCGTCGGGACTGGTGACGAACACGGGCCCGTCCCGCCAGCGCCCCGGCCACTTGTCCAAGTGGTGCCCCTGCAGCATGAAGCGCAGGCCAATGAGCAGGCCGGTGTCGTAGCGGAAACCGTCACCGGCGTCCGCCAGTGCCTGATGGAGTTCGACCCGGCGATCGCCCGCGCGGTCAGGTCCCGCCGTAACTGCCCCGACCAGCGGGGCCGGGCGCGCAGCACATGCCGCAGCTTTTGCCGCATCTCCTCGATCTCCGCGAGAACGCGGTGATCAACGGCGTCCAGCGGCGGAGTCTCGTACAACATGCCACGACGTCACCGTGGCTGGATAATCACGCCAGCCTGTTCATGTGTCGGGCGCGCACCCGTCACCCCTTCCCACCCCCACTCCGCACCGCCCCCACACTCGCCAACACCACCAACGCGATCGCCACCACCTCGGCCCACCCCAGCGCCTGGTGCAGGACCAGGAAACCGGCCAGGGCGGCGGCGGCCGGTTCCAGGCTCATCATCACCGCGAAACCGGAGGCCGGGAGTTTGCGCAGGGCGAGGAGTTCGAGGGTGTACGGCGTGACCGAGGAGAGCAGGGCGACGGCGGCGCCGAGGCCGATGGTGACCGGGTCCAGCAGGGCCGTACCGGCAGTGGAGATGCCGAGCGGCAGGCTCAGCAGCGCTGCCACCGTCATCGCCAGGGCCAGCCCGTCCGCCTGCGGGAAGCGCTGTCCGGTGCGGGAGGACAGCAGGATGTACGCGGCCCACAGGGCGCCGGCCGTGAGGGCCAGGCCCGCGCCGAGGGGATCGAGTCCGTCGAAGCCCTCCCGGCCGAGCAGGGCCACCCCGCCCAGCGCGAGCGCTGCCCACACCAGGCTCAGCGCCCGGCGCGAGGTGACCACCGACAGGATCAGGGGGCCCATGAATTCCAGGGTGACGGCGGCGCCCAGCGGGATGCGGTCGATCGCCTCGTAGAAGAGGGAGTTCATGCCGACCAGCGCGACGCCGAAGGCGAGGACCGTGGCCCAGTCGCCCCGCGAGTAACCGCGCAGCCGCGGGCGGCAGGCGATCATCAGGACGAGCGCGGCGACGACCAGCCGGAGGGTGACCACGCCGAGCGCGCCGGCCCGCGGGAAGAGCAGTACCGCGACCGAGGCACCGAACTGCAGCGAGATGATGCCGCCGATGACCAGCGCCACGGACGTCAGGTGCCCGCCCGCCGCCGCGCCCTGTTCGGCGGCCCGGACCTCCGGGGAGGCCGGGACCACCTCGGACGCCGGGGCCGTGACCGGTACCGGCTCCGGGACCGGCGGTACGGGCGGGAGGCTGCTGGACTCGTGGCGCGACTCGTTCACACGCCTACGCTAAGGCCCGCCTCCCGCGCCGTGAAATGTGCTGTCCACCAGGTGTCATGGCCGGCGGACGGACGGAACGGAATGTGGCGTTCCGTGCCCTCAGGGCCGCGTCGGGGGCTCGGCCGACGGGCCTTCGGGCAAGGAGCCGTCCGTTCCCCCGGCCGCCTCCGCGGCCATCCCTTCCGCCAGCACCTCCGCCAGATGTCGCGCACGCCGCCCCGCGAGCTGATCGATCTGGGTGCGGCAGGAGAAGCCGTCGGCGAGGACCTCCGTGCCGGGGGCCGCGTCCCGTACGGACGGCAGGAGCTGTTCCTCGGCACAGGCCACGGACACGTCGTAGTGGCTGCGCTCGAAGCCGAAGTTCCCGGCCAGGCCGCAGCAGCCGCCGCTCAGCGCGCCGTCCAGCCCGGCACGGGCGCGCAGGCGCTGCTCGGCGGCCTCGCCGAGTACGGCGTGCTGGTGGCAGTGGGTCTGGCCGACGACCGGGCGGCCGACGCGCGGTGGCTCCCAGGCGGGTGCCTGTTCCTCCAGGGTCTGCGCGAAGGTCCGTACGGACGCGGCCACCCGCGCGGCCCGTGGGTCGTCGGAGAGGAGTTCGGGCAGGTCGGTGCGGAGGGCGGCCGCGCAGCTCGGTTCGAGGACGGCCAGCGGGGTGCCGTCCGCCAGCAGCGGGTCGAGGGCGTCCACCGTCCGGCGCATGACCGCGCGTGCCTGGTCGAGCTGGCCGGTCGAGACGTAGGTCAGGCCGCAGCACAGCGACGCCCGGCGGCGGCCCGCCTCGGGCAGGCGTACGTCGAGGCCCGCGGCCTCCAGGACGTGGACGGCTGCCCGGCCCACCTCGGGCGCGAGGTAGTTGGTGAAGGTGTCCGGCCACAGCAGGAGCACCGGCCGTTCCCGGGTTCCCGCCGCCCCCGTCGGGCCCACCGACCCCGCTGTACCCGCCGGACCCGCTGCACCCGTCAGTCCCACCGGCCCCACCGACACCGTCGGACCCGCTGCCTCCGTCGGACCCGCCGACCCCGCCAACCCCTCCGCCATCTCCGGCCCCTCCGGGGCCACCCGCTTCGCCCACCACCGTACGAACGGCTCGCCGGCCAGCTCCGGAATCGCCCGCTGCGGCGCAATGCCACCGAGGCGCTTGCCCGCCCCGGCCAGCGGCGTCCGGGCCAGTGCGTTGAGGAGCGGAGCGACGGGAGCGGCCGCGCGCAGCCAGCGCGGCAGGCGGCCCATCGAGTAGTGCGCGGCGGGCCGCAGCCGCCCCGCGTAGTGGTGGTGCAGGAACTCGGCCTTGTACGTGGCCATGTCGACGCCCACGGGGCAGTCGCTGCGGCAGCCCTTGCAGGACAGGCAGAGGTCCAGCGCGTCCCGTACCTCCTCGGAACGCCAGCCGTCGGTGATCACCTCGCCCGCGAGCATCTCGTGCAGCAGCCGGGCGCGGCCCCGGGTGGAGTGCTGTTCCTCTCCGGTGGCGCGGAACGACGGGCACATGACGGCCGAGGCGCTCGGGGCGCTGTTGCGGCACTTGGCGACGCCGACGCAGCGCCGTACGGCGGCCGAGAAGTCCCCGCTGTCGTGCGGGTAGCCGAACTCCACGTCCACCGGCTTCCGCGGCAGCGGCGCGAAGCGCAGGTTCTCGTCCATCCGGTCCGGCCGGACCAGCATGCCGGGGTTCAGGCCGCCCGCCGGGTCCCACAGGTCCTTGAAGCGTTCGAAGAGGCCGACCAGTTCGCCGCCGTACATCTTGGGCAGCAGTTCGGCGCGTGCCTGCCCGTCGCCGTGCTCGCCGGAGAGCGAGCCGCCGTGCGCCACGACCAGGTCGCCCAGGTCGCAGGAGAACTCGCGGAACCGGCGGACCCCGGGCTCGCTCAGCAGGTCGAAGTCGATACGGACGTGGATGCAGCCGTCGCCGAAGTGCCCGTACGGCGTGCCGCGCAGGCCGTGCTGGGCCAGCAGGGCCCGGAAGTCCCGCAGGTAGGCGCCGAGCCGCTCGGGCGGCACCGCGCAGTCCTCCCAGCCGGGCCACGCCTCGGAGCCGTCCGGCATGCGGGTCGCGGTCCCGGCCGCGTCCTCGCGCACCCGCCACAGGGCGCGCTGCCGCGCCGGGTCGGTGACCACCGTGTGATCGGTGGTGGCCGCGCCCGCGCCCCGGCACAGTTCCTCGGCACGGGCGAGCGCCTCCGCGGGCGTCCCGCCGCCCATCTCGACGAACAGCCAGGCGCCGCCCTTGGGCAGGCCCGTCGCGTCCCCCACCAGGTCGGCCGCCATGCCTTCGACGGTCGACGGTCCGTACGAGAGCAGCGTGTGCGCCGCCTCGGCCGCCGCGCTCTCGTCCGCGTACCCGAGTACCGCCAGGGCCTTGGCGGCGGGCGGCCTGACCAGCGCGACGGTGGCCTCGGTCAGCACGCCGAGCGTGCCCTCGCTGCCGGTGAGCGCCCGCGCGAGATCGGTGCCCTTCTCGGGCAGCAGGGCGTCCAGCGCGTAACCGGAGATGCGGCGCGGGAGTTCGGGGTAGCCGGTGCGCAGCAGCGCCAGATCACCGTTCACCAGGGCCCGTACGCCGTCCCGCAGCCGCTGCGGGAGCGCGTCCAGTGCCGCCGCGCCCCGCCCGGCACGCAGCCGCTCACCCCCGTACGTCAGCACCTCCAGTTCGCGCACGCTGTCGGCGGTGGTGCCCCACGCCACCGAGTGCGAGCCGCAGGAGTTGTTGCCGATCATGCCGCCGAGGGTGCAGCGGCTGTGGGTGGACGGGTCGGGCCCGAAGGTCAGGCCGTGCGCGCCGGCCGCCGCCCGCAGGTCGTCCAGGACCACGCCCGGCTGGACGACCGCCGTACCGGCCTCGGCGTCCAGCGACACGATGCGCCGCAGGTGCCGGGTGAAGTCCAGCACCACGCCGACGCCGGTGGCCTGCCCGGCGATGCTCGTCCCGCCGCCGCGCGGCACCACCGGCACGCCGTGCTCGCGGCACACCCGCAGGGCGGCGGCGACATCCTCCGCGTCCCGGGGCGCGACCACCGCCCGCGGTACCCGGCGGTAGTTGGAGGCGTCCATCGTCATCAGCGCCCGGTCCCCGGCGGCGAGCGACACCTCGCCGCGTACGGCGTCGGCCAACTCCCGGGCCAGTTCCCGCGTCCCGTCCGGTGTCCCGCGTGTCTTCGTAAGATCAGCCATGCCCCCAGCCTGCCCACTCGGCCGGGGGCGCGCCCTTCCGTTTTCCTGCCCCCTGCCCGGCCGCCGCCCGGTTACGCCCGGAACAGGTTCTCCGGGTCGTACGCCGCCTTGGCGGCGACCAGCCGCCGGTGCACGTCCTCCTCGTACGCGTCGGCCACCGCGTCACCGTGATCGCCGAACAGGAAGTTGACGCTGCGGCCGACCGCCCTGGGCGCCAGCGCCGCCCGTACCCGCGCGTGCAGGGCCCGTACGGACCCGACGTCCGTGCCGTCCAGCGGCGACAGCAGGCGCAGCAGGTACCGCGCGTCCCGGTGGCCGACGGAGCCGCCGCCGACGGCGAGCGCGCCGCCGAGGTGGTTGAGCTGCACCACGGTCATCATCGGGGCGTCCGGCCCGGTCAGCGCGGTCACCTCGCGCAGTTCCGCCGCGTCGAGGCCGCTGAGCAGGACGCTGTCGCCGTCGTAGGCGTGCGGTGTCTCCGGGTCCTGATGGATGGTGTGCGACTCGGTGTACGGCATCTCGCGCAGCGTGTCGGCCACCCGCGGCCCGACCGCGCGCAGCGGCGCGACCAGCCGCTCCCCCTCGGCCACCGGCCCCGTGTACGCGATCCGGATGTGGGCGAGGTAGCGGCCGCGCAGGTGGCCGGGCAGCGCCGGGACGTCCGGGTACGCGATCAGGCCGACCGACGAGGTCAGCGCGTCGGGCAGGCCCTCGGCCCAGGCCAGGTACGCGGCCAGCGCCTCGTCCATCAGGTCGGCCCCGAAGACCAGTTGACCGCCGTACACCCGCGCCACCGGCACCAGCCCGAACTCCAGGCCGGTCACCACCCCCAGCCCGCGCCCGCCGCCGAGCAGCGCCCGGAACAGGCCGGGCTCGCGCTCCGGCGTGACCCAGCGCAGCGCGCCGTCCGCGGTGACCACTTCCACCAGCCGCACCCGGTCCGACGCGTAGCCGAACTCCCGGCCCAGGATGCCCAGCCCGCCCCCGAGCGTGTAGCCCACCACCCCCACGCCGGGCGACGACCCGTTCACCGGCGCCAGGCCGTGCGGCGCGGCCTCCTCGATCACGTCGGCCCAGAGGGCGCCCGCCCCGGCCCACACGGTGCGCGCCTCCGCGTCGACCCGCACCTCGTCCATCCGGCGCGTGCTGACCAGCACTCCCCCGTCGGAGGGCGCCGCCAGCCCGTGCCCGGTCGACTGCACGGACACCGGCAGCCCGTTGGCCCGCGCGTACCGCACCGCCGCCACGACGTCCGCCGCCGTGTCCGCCCCGACGATCACCGAAGGGCGGTGGACGTGCCCGCTCTGGAACCCGGTCCGCTCCGCTTCGTATCCGTCGTCACCGGGCACGAGGACGATGCCGGTGACGCACGAGGCCAGCCCGGTGAGGGTGCCGAACGCGTCGTACGAAGCAGGGGCTTCGGTGATGGCCGACGTGGCGGCAGCGGCAGCGGAGGTGGATACGGAGGTGGCAGCGGAAGCGGAAGCGGAAGCGGTGAATGGTCCGGGCGAACCGAACGAACCGGACGCGGGGGCTGAAACATCGCTGTACGTGGTCTTCATACGGGCACCGTCCCGCCATAACCTGACACCGGCCGTCAAGTTTTCCGTCCGTTTCTCCCTCGGCTCCTCCGGAAGCTCCTCCGGAAGACTGACCGCGTGAAATCCGACCGCCTCCTCTCGATCCTCCTGCTCCTCCAGACCCGCGGCCGGGTACCGGCCGCCGAGCTGGCGACCCGGCTGGAGGTGTCCGTACGGACGATCTACCGCGACGTCGAGTCGCTGTCGGCGGCCGGAGTGCCGGTGTACGCGGAGCGGGGCCGGCACGGCGGGATCGCGTTGCTGCCGGGATTCCGTACCGACGTGACCGGGCTGACCGGCGACGAGGCGCGGGCCCTGTTCGTGCTGGCCGCCGAGGGGGCGCACCACGCGCTCGGGCTGGACGGCGCGCTCGGCTCCGCGCTGCGCAAGGTGATGGCCGCGCTGCCCGCGCCGCACCGGCCCGCCGCCGAGCTGACCAGCCGCCGCATCCTGGTCGATCCCGGGCGCTGGCTGTCCGGGCCGCGGCCGGCCGTGGACCTGGACACCCTGCACACCGCGGTCTTCGCCGACCGGCGGCTGCGCCTGCGGTACCGGCACAGCGGCGAGACCGACCCGCGTACGTACACCGTCGACCCGTACGGGCTCGTCTGCAAGGCCGGGACCTGGTACCTCGTCGCGGACCGGCGGCGGCGCGGACAGCTGTTCCGGGCCGACCGGGTGGTCGCGGCCACCGTGCTCGACACGCCCGTGCGGCGCCGCGACGGCGTGGAGCTGACCGACGCGTGGGAGGCGCTGCGACAGCAGGTGGAGACCCGGCCGGCCGGGCTGCGGGTGACGGCCCGGGTGCTCCGTTCCCGGCTGGACCTGTTCGTCCGCATCATCGGTACGGCGCTGGTGGAGCCGCCGGAGGACACCGGCGGGACATGGGTGACGGTCGAACTGGCGTTGCAGGAGCTGCGCGCGGTGCGCCAGTTGCTCCAGTTCAGCACGTCCCTGGAGGTGCTGGAGCCGCCGGAGGCCCGCGCGGAGCTGGCGCGGGCCGCCGCCTCGGTCACCGCCCTGTACGCGGACGTCCGGCAGCCGGACACGGGTCGGACGGCGGCGCCCGTTCCGTCTCACCCGGTGGACCCTGGTCCTGAACA
This sequence comes from Streptomyces paromomycinus, assembly GCF_003865155.1. NCBI lineage: Bacteria > Bacillati > Actinomycetota > Actinomycetes > Kitasatosporales > Streptomycetaceae > Streptomyces > Streptomyces paromomycinus. The sequence continues at coordinate 4,054,321 of NZ_BHZD01000001.1, forward strand.
GGCCCCGTGACGGATTACGCTTCGCCCGTGGCTGATATCCAGATTCCCGCTGACATCAAGCCCGCCGACGGTCGCTTCGGCGCGGGCCCCTCCAAGGTGCGTACGGAGGCGCTCGACGCCCTCGCCGCCACCGGAAGTTCCCTTCTCGGTACGTCCCACCGCCAGGCACCGGTCAAGAACCTGGTCGGCAAGGTGCGCGACGGCGTACGCGAACTGTTCCAGCTGCCCGAGGGCTACGAGGTCGTCCTCGGCAACGGCGGTTCCACCGCGTTCTGGGACATCGCGACCCACGGCCTGATCGAGAACAAGTCCCAGCACCTGACCTTCGGCGAGTTCTCCTCGAAGTTCGCCAAGGCCGCGAAGCTGGTGCCGTGGCTGGCCGAGCCGACGACGGTCTCCGCCGACCCGGGCAGCCACCCGGAGCCGAAGGCCGAGGAGGGCGTGGACGTCTACGCCCTCACCCACAACGAGACCTCCACCGGTGTCGCCGCCCCGGTCCAGCGCGTGGCGGGTGCCGACGACGGCTCGCTGGTGCTGGTGGACGCCACGTCCGGCGCGGGCGGCCTGCCCGTGGACATCACGCAGACCGACGTCTACTACTTCGCGCCGCAGAAGTCCTTCGCCTCCGACGGCGGCCTGTGGATCGGCGTCTTCTCGCCCGCCGCCCTGGAGCGCGCCCGCGGCGTCCACGCCTCCGGCCGGCACATCCCGGAGTTCTTCTCGCTGCCGACCGCGATCGACAACTCGCTGAAGAACCAGACGTACAACACCCCGTCGCTGGCCACCCTGTTCCTGCTCAACGAGCAGCTGGAGTGGATCAACGGCCAGGGCGGTCTGGACTGGTCGGTACGGCGCACCGCGACCTCCTCGCGCACGCTGTACGGCTGGGCCGAGGACTCCAAGTACGCGACGCCGTTCGTCACCGACCCGGCCAAGCGCTCGCAGGTCATCGGCACCATCGACTTCGACGACGAGATCGACGCGGCCGCCGTCGCCAAGGCGCTGCGCGCCAACGGCATCGTGGACACCGAGCCGTACCGCAAGCTGGGCCGCAACCAGCTGCGGGTGGCGATGTTCCCGGCGGTCGACCCGGCGGACGTCGAGGCGCTGACCGCCTGCATCGACCACGTCATCGGCAAGCTGTAGGAAGCACCGCGGTACGTGTCCGGGCCCCGGCGGATCCATCCGCCGGGGCCCGGACGGCGTACCGGAGGGGCGCGTCCGCCGGGCCCGGACGGCGTTCCGACGCGTACGGCCCCTCAGCGGCTGAGCCGCTGAAAGCGCCGTACCGCCAGCGGCAGGAAGACCGCCGTGAGCGCCAGCGGCCAGACCACCGCCATCAGCAGGGCGTGCTGTTCGATCCAGCTGTCCCCCGACGTGCCGGGCCGGCCGAACAGTTCCCGTACGGCGTTGGCCGTCGAGGAGACCGGGTTCCACATCGCGATCGCGCCCAGCCAGTCCGGCATCATCGACGGCGGTGTGAAGACGCTGGAGATCATGCCGAACGGGAAGGCCAGCGCGAACAGTCCGCCCGCCGCTTCCTGGTTGGGTACCAGCAGGCCCAGCAGCACCCCGACCCAGATGAGCGCGAAGCGCAGGTGCAGCAGCAGGGCGAACGCGGTCAGCGTGGCGAGCGCGCCGCCGTCCGAGCGCCAGCCGACGACGACGGCGATCGCCGCCAGCACCGCGAGGTCCAGTGCCGCGCCGCACACGTCCGCCACGCCCCGTCCGCTGACCACCGCCGACCGCGCCATCGGCATCGAACGGAAGCGGTCGGTCACACCCCGGTCCTTGTCGACCGCGACCAGCATCGCGGTGTTCATGAAGCCGAAGGCCATGGTCATGGCGAACATGCCGGGCATGGCGTAGTCCCGGTAGGAGCCCTCGCCGCCGACGTCCATCGCGCTGCCGAAGACGTAGACGAAGAGCAGGACGGAGACGATCGGGAAGCCGAGCTGCCAGGCGATGTTGACGGGCTGCTTGAGGAGGTGGGTGAGGTCGCGGCGGACGATGGTCCAGCAGTCGGCGAAAGCCCAGTACAGGTGCCGCTCGGGGGCGGGGGCAGGGACACCGGCGGGGGCGCTCATGCGGCGGCCTCCGTCCGGTGTGCGGGGGCAGTGGCGTCCGCGGCCGCCGTCCGGTGGCCCGTCAGCCGCAGGAAGACCTCGTCCAGCGTCGGCCGCCGCAGCCCGATGTCCGCCACGTCCAGCCCCGCGTCCTGGAGTGCCCGTGCCACCTCGGTGAGCGCCGCCACGCCGTCCGCAACCGGCGCGCCGACCCGCCGTTCCGCCACGTCCGTGTCCGGCGCGGCGCCGTCCGCGGCCACCCCGGCCACGATCCGTGCCGCCCGGGGCAGTTCGGCGGCGTCGCGCAGCACCACCTGGACGCGGTCGCCGCCGATGCCGTGCTTCAGCCCGTCCGGGGTGTCCTCCGCGACGGTCCGGCCGTGGTCGATGACGGCGATCCGGTCGGCCAGCTGGTCGGCCTCGTCCAGGTACTGGGTGGTCAGCAGGACCGTCGTACCGCCCGCGACCAGGTCCCGTACGGTCTCCCAGACCTCGTTGCGGCTGCGCGGGTCGAGTCCGGTGGTCGGCTCGTCCAGGAACAGCACCTCAGGTGCGAGCAGCACGCTGGAGGCCAGGTCCAGGCGCCGCCGCATACCGCCGCTGTAGTGCTTGACCTGTTTGCCGGCCGCGTCGGACAGGCCGAAGCGCGCCAGCAGTTCGTCCGCGCGGGCCCGGGCCCGCCGGCCGTCGAGGTGGAAGAGCCGTCCGAACATCTCCAGGTTCTGCCGCCCGGTCAGGATCTCGTCCACGGCGGCGTACTGCCCGGCGAGGCCGATCCGCTTGCGTACGGCGTGCGGCTCGCGCGCCACGTCGTGCCCGGCGACCACCGCCCGCCCGCCGTCCAGGCGCAGCAGCGTCGCCAGGATGCGTACGGCGGTGGTCTTGCCCGCGCCGTTCGGGCCGAGCAGGCCCTGGACGGTGCCACGCCGCACGGCGAGGTCGAAGCCGTCGAGCGCCCGTTTGTCCCCGTACCGTTTCGTCAGGCCCTCCGCCAGGACCGCCGCCTCGGACACCGATGTCGTCATGCGTCTCCCCGCCCTTCCCGGCTCCCCGAAACCGGGTACGCCGTACTCAGTTACCGGGTACACCGTACCCAATAATCGCGTACGGCGTACCCGGTTTCTGTGCGGCCGCTCTGACACCGGCTCTTAGACTGGGCGCACCATGACGACAGAACACAGCGGCAGCGGCGACGCGGCACGCAGCATGGAGCTGCTCTGGGGCACCGGCGAGCGCCCCACCCGCGGGCCCAAGCCCGGCCTGACCCTCGACCGGATCGTCACCGCCGCGGTGGCGGTAGCCGACGCCGAGGGGATCGGCGCGGTCTCGATGCGCCGGGTCGCCGCCGAGCTGGGCGTCGGCACGATGTCCCTGTACCGCTACGTCCCGGGCAAGGGCGAGCTGCTGGACCTGATGCTCGACAAGATCGCGGCGTTCGGCGCCGACGGATTCCCCGGTCCCGAGGCCGGCTGGCGGGCCGTCCTGGAGAATGTCGCGCGCCGCGCCTGGCGGCTCCACCACCTGCACCCCTGGCTGCTCCAGGTCGACCAGACCCGCCCGCTGCTGGGCCCCAACTCGGTGGACGTACTGGAGCACACGGTCCGCGGGATGTCCGGCCTCGCCCTGCCCGACCCGCAGAAGATGCGGCTGCTGACGGTCGTGGAGGGCTATGTGGCGGGCGCGGCCCGTACCCGGCTTAACTCGGCGATGGCCGAGAAGCGCACCGGCGCCACCGACGAGGAGTGGTGGAAGATCCAGGGCCCCTTCCTCGTCAAGGCGATGGAGACCGGCCGCTACCCGCACCTCGCCGGGCTCTCCGAGGACACCTTCAGCTTCGAGGACGACTGCGACGACGAGGGAGACGCCCTGTTCGAACTGGGCCTGGGGCTCCTGCTCGACGGCTTCGCCGCGTACATCGAGAAGCGGGACGGCTGACGGCCGGCAGACCGGGCGCCTCCGAAGGCGGGCGCGCCCGGTCTCCCCTCCTGTGCCTCACTTGCGCCGGAACATCCGCCGCAGCATCAGCACCACCACCGTCGCCACCCCGAACGTCGCCGCCGCCAGCAGCACGTTGCGGTTCTTGCCCGCCTCGCCCTGGCCGCCGTCCGCCGGGTCCCCCTTACCGGTGCCGTCGCCGTCGCCCTTACCGTCGGCCTGCTTCGCCGACTCCGGCAGCTGGTCCCCGCTGAGCCCCACCGGCTGCACCTGGCTGCCCTTGCCCTCCGACCCGAACAGCAGCGTCCGCCCGTCGGGAGTGAAGGTCACCGACTCGCCCTGCCTCTGCAACGGCACACCCACGCTCCCGATGTCCTTGGGACGCCCGCCCTCCCACCGGTACATCTCCGCGCCGAAGTACCCGCGCAGCAGCAGCCGCGTACCGTCCGGCGAGAACGCGCCGTCCGTCACCCACTGGTCGATGCCCGCGATCCGGCGGAAGGTGTTCGTGCCGCGCGCCGACAGCCGCTCGGGGCCCTCGTACAGGGCCGCGCCGCCGCTCCTCTTCTTGCTGACGATGTAGACCCGCCCCGTCTTGGGGTGCACCATCATCGCCTCGGCGTCCCGCGGGCCCTCGTCGTACTTGACCGTGAGCTGCGCCGCGGTGACGGTCTGGTCGCGCAGCTGCTTCGGCTCGGGGAAGCGGTAGATCCATACGTGGTTCCAGGTGCCGCCGAGGTTGTCGCCGATGTCGCCGACGTAGACGTTGCCGTCCGGGCCGACCGAGACGGCTTCCACGTCGCGCGGGTCGCCGATGCCGCGCAGGGTGACGGTCGCCACCGTGCGGCCGGTGCGGCCGTCCACGGCGTAGACGTACGGCCCGTCGTCGCTGTCGTTGTGGGTCCAGTACACGCCGGGGTGGGCCCGGCTGGCCGCCAGTCCGCTGGACTCGGTGATCCGCGGGTCCTCGATCGTGAACCCCGCGGCCCCTCCCCCACCGTCGGCCACCGCCGGCCCGGCCGCCGCGAACAGCACAATTCCCGCGGCCCCGGCCGCGCACAGTAGCGAACGCATGGGCACAGCCTCCCACTTCGGCGGCGCGGCGGTGCGGCCCGGCCGGCCCCCGGGCCCGTATCCGTCCGGCGCCCGCCCGCCGGGGCACCGGACGCGGCTCGCCCCGCCCGCCACCCGGAGCCCCCGGCTCCATAGGATCTCCCCATGACCACCCCGACAGCGCCCTCCGGCGCGCCCGGGCCGGGCGGCCGGGAGGCCGTATGCGTGTGATGTTCGTCGGTGACTCGATGACGATCGGCAGCGCCGGCGACTTCACCTGGCGCTACCGGATGTGGCAGCACCTCAACCGGACCTTCGGCGGCCCCTACCGCATCGTCGGGCCGCGTAGCGAGCTGTACGACGTGTCCGCCGACGCGGCGGTCTCGCACGCCTACCGCGACCCGGACTTCCCCGAGCGCGCCCGGCGCCACCTCGCCGGCTGGGGCGAGGGCTGGTGCCACATGGTGCCGCTGATCGGCGACGCGGTGCGCCGGACCAAGGCCGACACCCTGCTGGTCTCCCTCGGGCTGATAGACCTCGGCTTCTACACGAACGCGGAGCAGACCGCCGCGAACGTGCACCGCTTCGTCGCCGAGGCACGGGCAGCCGACGCGGGCGTACGGGCCGTGCTGATGCCCGTCATCCCGAACACCCGCGCCCTGTCCGACGCCCCCTTCGCCGCCGAGTGCGAACGCTTCAACGAGCTGCTGGCCAAGGCCGTCGCGGACCTGTCGACGCCCGCCTCACCGCTGCTGCTGGCCTCCCACCCGGACGGCTACGACCTGGACCGGGACACCTACGACGGCACGCACCCCGCCGCCTCGGGCGAGCACCTGCTCGCGGCCGCCTTCGCGGACGCCCTGCACCAGGCCTGGGACGTGGGCGCCCCGTACGTGGCGGCAGGGAACTGAGGGCCGCGGGGTGCGGCACACTCCTTGATTCGAGCGCACTCCAAGGCGTTGGCTAGGGCCCCATGGAGTACACGCAGCTCGGACGCACCGGACTCAAGGTCAGCCGACTCGTCCTCGGCACCATGAACTTCGGCCCCCAGACGGACGAAGCCGACAGCCACGCCATCATGGACGCCGCGCTCGACGCGGGCGTCAACTTTCTCGACACCGCCAACGTCTACGGATGGGGCGACAACAAGGGCCGCACCGAGGAGATCGTCGGCTCCTGGTTCGCCCAGGGCGGCGGCCGCCGCGACAAGACCGTGCTCGCCACCAAGGTCTACGGCAACATGGGCGGCGACGGCGAGCAGGTCTGGCCCAACCACGACCGCCTCTCCGCGCTGAACATCCGGCGGGCGGTGGACGCCAGCCTCAAGCGGCTGAACACCCACTACATCGACGTCTACCAGTTCCATCACGTGGACCGGCGCACCCCGTGGGACGAGATCTGGCAGGCCATCGACGTCCTGGTCCAGCAGGGCAAGATCCTGTACGCCGGGTCCTCCAACCACGCGGGCTGGCACATAGCACAGGCCAACGAGGCCGCCGCGCGCCGTGGCTCGCTCGGCCTGGTCAGCGAGCAGTGCCTGTACAACCTCGCGGAGCGCCGCGCCGAGATGGAGGTGATCCCGGCGGCGCAGTCCTACGGGCTGGGGGTCATCCCGTGGTCGCCGCTGCACGGCGGCCTGCTCGGCGGCGCCGTACGCAAGGAACGCGAGGGCGGCGGCGCCCGTACCAACGGGGGCCGCTCGGCCGGCGCGCTGGCGGACTCCGCGATCCGCGCGCAGATCGAGTCCTACGAGGCCCTGCTCGACAAGCACGGGCTGCAGCCCGGCGAGGTCGCACTGGCCTGGCTGCTCACCCGGCCCGGTGTGACCGGGCCCATCGTCGGGCCGCGGACGGCCGAGCAGCTCGACAGCGCGCTGCGCGCCGTGGAGCTGGAGCTGTCGGCCGAGCTGCTGGAGTCGCTGGACGAGATCTTCCCCGGCCCCGGGCCGTCGCCGGAGGCGTTCGCCTGGTGAGCTGAGAGCCTGAGTGCGGGACAGGTGTCGTCGGGGGCCGTCCGGCGTATCAGCGCAGGGCGGCCGCCACGATCACGACGACGAGCAGCACGGCGAACAGGCCGGACATGATCCGGTTACGGGTTTTGGGGTCCACCCTTCGAGCGTAACCCGGCCCGCTCACTTGCCCAGCGGCCAGGCCTCCACCGTCTCGTACCGGGGCTGCTCGCCCGCCACCCCGGAGACCGGCAGCCGGCTGCGGACGAGCGCCAGCTCCCGTACCGTCCACGCGCTGCCCTCGAAGTCCGCCAGGCCGTCGACGAACGGTGCGAGGTCGAGGGCTTCCGCGCGGTTGCGCGCGACGGTCAGGTGCGGGGTGTACGCGCGGTGGCCGGACATCTCCAGCCCGGCCCTGCGGGCGGCCGCCGTGGCCGAGTCCGCCAGCTTGCGCAGGGCGGGCAGGCCGCCGTCGGCGCCGGCCCACACCACCCGGTCCGCGAAGCGGCCGCCGCCCTTGAGGCCGAGCGGGAACGGCTCGTACCGCCGCGCGGCCCGGGACAGCCGTTCGCGCAGGTCGGGCAGGGTGGTGTCGGGCACCTCGCCGTAGAAGGCGAGGGTGAAGTGCCAGCCGGACCGCCCGGTCCAGCGCAGCCGGTCCGCGTCCGGGAGGGTACGCAACCGGCGTACCCGGGCGTCGAGTTCGTCGACGGCGGCCTCGGGCGGCAGTACGGCGGCGAAGAGTCTCATGCGGTCAGTGTCGCGCACGGGGTGGGCTGCGGGCCGGGGCCGGGGCGCGCTGGCGTCCCGGCCCCGTACAGCTGTCTCAGGCCGCCGCGGCCAGCCGGTCCGGTTCGCTGTCGCGCTCCCGCGGCACGAACCGTACGTGCTGGTGGCCGCGCCGCAGGTCGATCCGTACCCGCAGGCCGCCCGCACGGGTCAGCGCCAGGCCCACACCGGCCGCCGCCAGGGCGGAGACCAGGCCGCCCGCGAGGAAGCCGGCCCGGGCGCCGTACGCGTCGGTGACCCAGCCGACCAGCGGCGCCCCCAGCGGCGTGCCGCCCATGAAGACCATCATGAACAGGCTCATCACCCGGCCGCGCATCAGCGGATCGGTCGCCATCTGCACGCTGGAGTTGGCCGTGACGTTGATCGTCAGGCCGACCACGCCGATGACGATCAGCAGCGCCCCGAAGACCCAGGCGGTCGGGGAGAGGGCCGCGGCCATCTCCAGGACGCCGAACAGCAGCGCCGCGCCCACCAGCAGCCGCAGCCGCGAGGTGCTGCGCCGGGCCGCGAGCAGGGCGCCCGCCAGCGAACCGGCCGCCATCAGGCCGTTGAACCAGGCGTACATGCCGGCGCCGCCGTGGAAGACCTTGTCGGCGAAGGCGGTCAGCCAGATCGGGAAGTTGAAGCCGAAGGTGCCGATGAAGCCGATCAGGACGATCGGCCAGATCAGCTCGGGATGGCCCGCGACATAGCGCACGCCCTCCCGGAGCTGGCCCTTGCCGCGCGGGGCGCGGTCGACCTTGTGCAGCTCACCGGTGCGCATCAGCAGCAGTCCGGCGAGCGGCGCGAGGAAGGACAGGCCGTTCAGGAGGAAGGCCCAGCCGCTGCCGAGGGAGGTGATCAGCGCACCGGCCACGGCGGGGCCGATGAGCCGGGCGGACTGGAAGTTGGCGGAGTTCAGGCTGACGGCGTTGCGCAGGTCGTCCGGGCCGACCATCTCGACCACGAACGCCTGCCGCGCCGGGTTGTCGACGACGGTGATCAGGCCGAGCACGAAGGCCATCAGGTAGACGTGCCAGACCGCGACGTGCCCGCTGAGGGTCAGTACGGCCAGCACCAGGCCGGTCAAGCCCATCGACGCCTGGGTGACCAGCAGCAGCTTGCGCTTGGAGACCCGGTCGGCGATGACCCCGCCGTACAGCCCGAAGAGCAGCATGGGCAGGAACTGGAGCGCGGTGGTGATGCCGACGGCGGCGGACGAGCCGGTGATGCTGACGACCAGCCAGTCCTGGGCGATGCGCTGCATCCAGGTGCCGGTGTTGGAGACGACCTGGCCGGTGGCGAAAAGACGGTAGTTACGGACGCGCAGCGAACGGAACATGCCCCCGCGCGGTTCGGCGGCGGTGCCCTTGGTGCCTGTCGGGGGCGCGGTCGCGGCGTCGGAGACGGTGGTGTCGTCGGATATCGGTGCGGGGGCGGAGTCTGCTCCGGATCCCGTACTCAAAGTGGGTTCGCCTCCTCGGCGCTCGGTCTCTACAGCTGGGCGAGCTTCTCCAGCACGGGTGCGGCGGTCCGCAGTGCGGCCCACTCGTCCTCGTCCAGCCCGGAGGCCAGCTCGGCCAGCCACGCGTTGCGTTTGCGGCGGCTCTCCTCGAGCATCGCCTCGGCCTGTTCGGTCTGGGTGACGACCTTCTGACGGCGGTCGTCCGGGTGCGGTTCGAGCCGGACCAGGCCCTTGGCCTCCAGCATCGCGACGATGCGGGTCATCGACGGCGGCTGGACGTGCTCCTTGCGCGCCAGCTCGCCGGGGGTGGCGTGACCGCACCGGGCGAGGGTGCCGAGCACCGACATCTCGGTGGGGCTGAGCGACTCGTCGACCCGCTGGTGCTTGAGTCGGCGGGACAGCCGCATCACGGCGGACCGCAGCGCGTTCACGGCGTCGGCGTCGACGGCAGCGTCGTCGCCCAGGGACAGTTCCGGCATGTTCGTTAGCATAACTCATTACCCTCTCTAATGAAAGCCCGTACACCTGCGACCGTCCGCCTCACCCTTACGAGTGAGGACGCAGCGGAAAGTGACCCGCCTGACCAGGGCGTGAGAGGACCGTGGCGGTATGGGATCGGGAGTGCTCAGCCTGCGGGTGGACGGGGAACTGCTGGAGCGCCTTCGGCAGCACGCCGCGAAACGCGGAATGAGCGTCCAGGACTATGTGACCCGGACGCTCATCCGTGAAGACTTCGACGAACGATTCAAGATGTCGGTGGACCGGACGGAGCGGTTCTACGCGGCTCCGCCGCTGTAGGCCGCCCCGCCGCGGCGCGCCGCCCCGCCGCCGTACGCCGGGCCGCCACCACGGGCCGGCCCCGGCGCCCGGGCGCTACTTGGCGCCCAGCACCTGCTCGATCGGGTTGAGCAGGAAGTAGACGAGGAAGCACAGCCCCACGACGTTCAGCAGCCACGGGATCTCCTTGAAGCGGCCGGTCGCCGTCCGCAGCAGGATGAAGGCCAGCACGCCCATGCCGATGCCGTTGGTGATGCTGTACGTGAACGGCATCGAGATGATCGTCAGGAACGCCGGGACCGCGATCGTGAAGTCGCTCCAGTCGATGTCCCGCACGTTGGCCGACATGATCAGGAAGCCGACGACCAGCAGCGCGGGCGTCGCGGCCTGCGACGGGACGACCGTCGCCAGCGGCGTGAAGATCAGCGCCAGCAGGAAGAGACCGCCGGTCACCACGTTCGCCAGCCCCGTACGGGCCCCCTCGCCGACGCCCGCCGTGGACTCCACGAAGCAGGTGTTGGCGGACGCCGAGCCGACGCCGCCCGCGGCGACCGCGATGCCGTCCACCATCAGGATGCGGCCCATCCCGGGCAGGTTGCCGTCCTCGTCGGTCAGCCCGGCCTCCTCGCCGACGCCGATGATCGTGCCCATCGCGTCGAAGAAGCCGGACAGCAGCACGGTGAAGACGAAGAGGCAGCCGGTCAGCAGGCCGACCTCCTTGAAGCCGCCGAACAGGCTGATCTGCCCGACCAGGCCGAAGTCCGGCGCGCCGACGATGCTGTCCGGCACGTTCGGGACCGCCAGGCCCCAGCTCGCGTCGGGAATGTCTGCGACGGCGTTGATGACGACCGCGACGACCGCCATCACGACCATGCCGATCAGGATCGCGCCCTTGGTCTTCCGTACGGTCAGCAAGAACATCAGCGCCAGCCCGACCACGAAGACCAGCACCGGCCAGCCCTGGAGCTGGCCGCCCTGGCCCAGCGCCAGCGGCACGGTGGTGTGCGCGGCGTCCGGGTTACGGCTGACGAAGCCCGCGTCGACCAGGCCGACCAGCGAGATGAACAGACCGATGCCGATCGCGATGGCGCGCCGCAGCCCGTTCGGGATCGCGTCCATGACGCGCTGCCGCAGCCCGGAGGCGACCAGGATCATCAGCACCAGACCGGCGAGGACGACCATGCCCATCGCGTCCGGCCAGCTCATCTTGGGGGCGAGCTGGAGCGAGACGACGGCGTTGATGCCGAGGCCGGCGGCGACGGCGATCGGCACATTGCCGATGACGCCCATCAGGAGCGTGGACAGACCGGCCATCAGCGCGGTGGCGGTGACCAGCTGACCGTTGTCCAGCTGGTGCCCGAACTTGTCCTGGCCGGCGCCGAGGATGATCGGGTTCAGCACGACGATGTACGCCATGGCGAAGAAGGTGGCGAGACCGCCGCGCAGCTCACGGGAGACCGTGGACCCCCGCTGGGAGATCTTGAAGAACCGGTCGAGACCGTTCTTGGGCTGCCGCGGGCCTGGGCTCTGGACGGCGTCGACCGGCGTGGTGGCCGAGGGGGACATGCGCGGACCTCAGTCGTACGGGCCTGGGAGGGCGTGGGGGCCCCGGATCGGGCCCAGAACACAAACAAGCCGGATCAGATTGGAGGATTCGACGAATCAAACCAGTCAGAACCGGATAGGTTCAGTATGAATAAACAAGTCGATGATCGCTATCTCCGCGCGTAGACCCCTGCGGGGGAAAGGGCCGTCCGCCCTGCCGTGACCGACCATGGACCGGCCTTGTCGGTGGCTGCCCGTAAGCTGGCCCCATGTGGAAGAAGTCCGAACTCCGCGAGGCCCCGGAGCCTCTTGAGGGCCCCGTCGTCGGCACGATCACCGGCGGCACCATCATCTGGTTCGTGCTCTTCCTGGCCCAGCTCCCCTTCTACGGCTGGTTCGCCGACCACGACCGCACCTGGTGGGTCTGGACCTGCCTGGCCGGCGGCAGCCTCGGCATCCTCGGCATCTGGTACGTCCGCAAGCGCGACGCCGCCATCAAGCGCGCGGCGGCCGCCGCCGCGGACAGTTCCACCCCATAGGGGACGCATCCCGGCCCTTCGCGGTTGACGCGCGCCCCTCCAACAACTACCGCCACCTTCCTGTGCGTATCCAGCGGGTGAATCGCCCGTTCCGCCCGTAACGTCGAAGGCATGACGCAGCGGGCGAAGACCGAAGCCGGAGGCCGCGAGCGGGCCACCGAACCGGAGCATCGCGGCCTGAGTGCCGCCGAGGTCGCCGAACGGGTGGCCAGAGGCGAGGTCAACGACGTCCCCGTACGGTCCTCGCGTTCCACCGCCGACATCGTCCGCTCGAACGTCTTCACCCGCTTCAACGCCATCATCGGCGTGCTGTTCGTGATCATCCTGATCGTCGGCCCGATCCAGGACGGCCTGTTCGGCTTCGTCATCGTCGCCAACACCGGCATCGGCATCATCCAGGAGCTGCGCGCCAAGAAGACCCTGGACAGCCTCGCCGTCATAGGCGAGTCCAAGCCGACCGTACGGCGCGACGGCGCGGCCGCCGAGATCCCCACCTCCGAGGTCGTCCTCGGCGACGTCATCGAACTCGGCCCCGGCGACAAGGTCATCGTCGACGGCGAGGTCCTGGAGAGCGACGGCCTGGAGATCGACGAGTCGCTGCTGACCGGCGAGGCCGACCCGGTGGTCAAGCAGCCCGGCGAGAAGGTGATGTCCGGCAGCTTCGTGGTCGCCGGCGGCGGCGCGTTCACCGCCACGAAGGTCGGGCGCGAGGCGTACGCCGCCCAGCTCGCCGAAGAGGCGTCCCGCTTCACCCTCGTCCACTCCGAGCTGCGCACCGGCATCAGCCAGATCCTCAAGTACGTGACGTGGATGATGGTGCCGACCGCCGTCGGCCTGATCCTCAGCCACCTCTTCACGCTCAACATGGCGGGCGACGAGGCCGTACGCCGTATGGTCGCCGGCATCGTCCCGATGATCCCCGAGGGCCTGGTCCTGCTCACCTCCGTCGCCTTCGCCATCGGCGTCGTCCGGCTCGGCCGCAAGAAGTGCCTGGTCCAGGAGCTGCCCGCGATCGAGGGCCTGGCCCGCGTCGACGTGGTCTGCCTGGACAAGACCGGCACGCTGACCGAGGGCGGCATGGACGTCAGCGACCTGCGCCCGCTCGGCGGTACGGACGAGGGCCGCATCGAGCCGGTCCTCGGCGCCCTCGGCGCGTCCGACCCCCGCCCCAACGCCTCCCTCCAGGCGATCATCGACGCGTACCCGGCGGAGGACGGCTGGCGCAGCACCGACGCGCTGCCGTTCTCCTCCGCCCGCAAGTACAGCGGCGCGGCCCTGCAGAGCCCGGAGGGCGAACGATCGACCTGGCTGCTCGGCGCCCCCGACGTCCTCCTGCCCTCCGGCGACGACGCGCTCTCCGAGATCGACGACCTCAACGCCCAGGGCTTGCGCGTGCTGCTGCTGGCCCGCGCCGACCGCGACCTCCACGACAGCGACATCACCGACCACGTACGCCCCACCGCCCTCGTCGTCCTCGAACAGCGGCTGCGCCCCGACGCGATGGACACCCTGCGGTACTTCGAGGAACAGGGCGTCCAGGCGAAGGTCATCTCCGGCGACAACGCCGTCTCGGTCGGCGCGGTGGCCGCAAAGCTGGGCATGCCGGGCGCCGACTCGCCCGTCGACGCCCGCAAACTCCCCACCGATCCGGACGAGATGGGCAAGGTCCTGGAGGATGGCGCGGTGTTCGGCCGCGTCACGCCGCAGCAGAAGCGCGACATGGTCGGAGCGCTCCAGAAGCGCGGCCGCATCGTCGCCATGACCGGCGACGGCGTCAACGACGTCCTCGCCCTGAAGGACGCGGACATCGGCGTCTCCATGGGCGCGGGCAGCGAGGCCACCAAGGCCGTCGCCCAGATCGTGCTGCTCAACAACAGCTTCGCGACGCTGCCGTCCGTCGTCGCCGAAGGCCGCCGGGTGATCGGCAACATCACCCGCGTAGCCACCCTCTTCCTCACCAAGACCGTCTACTCGGTCCTGCTCGCGATCCTCGTCGCCTGCTGCCAGATCCCGTACCCCTACCTGCCGCGGCACCTCACCCTGCTGTCCACCCTCACCATCGGCGTCCCCGCCTTCTTCCTCGCCCTCGCCCCCAACAAGGAGCGCGCGAAACCGCACTTCGTACGGCGGGTGATGCGTTACGCGATCCCCTCCGGCCTGATCATCGGCCTCGCCGCCTTCACCACCTACCTCCTGGCCCGCAGCCACTACAGCGGCCCGGACGCCCTCCCCGCCGAGACCAGCGCCGCCACCCTGACCCTCTTCCTCAGCGCCATGTGGGTCCTGGCGATCATCGCCCGCCCGTACACCTGGTGGCGCGTCGGCCTCGTCCTGGCGATGGGCCTCGGCTTCCTGATCGTGCTCGTCGTCCCCTGGCTCCAGAACTTCTTCGACCTCAAGCTCGTCGGCACGACGATGCCGTGGGCCGCCGTGGGCATTGCCGCCGCGGCGGCGATCCTGCTCGAAGTCGCCTGGCGGATCATCGGCCGCCGCTTCCCGGCGTAGTCGGCGCGGTCGGCTTCGCCGACGGCTTTTCCGGCCACGCGGAACGGGGCGGGCCAGCCGCGAAACCGCAGCCCGCCCGCCCCACCCTGGAACGGCCTCAGTCGAACCAGCGAGCCTCCGCCAGCTCCTCCGCACGCTCCAGGTCCTCCAGGAGCGCCGCCGCCTCGAACCGGCGGGGCCACTGGCCGGCGGCCCAGGCGAGACCCGCGGCGACGCCTTCCAGGGTCGCCGCGTGCAGCGTGCCGTCCGGCGTCCAGCGCCAGTCGAGTTCGGTGCCGTCCTCGACGGTCAGCTCCTCGTGCTCGACGTACGCCTGCGGGGTGTCCGGCCCGAGCAGCGTGCGCACGGCCTCCGGCACCTCGTGCCGGAGGCCCTCCGACGCCACCGGCGCCGCGAAGACCTCACTCAGCCGCCGCACCTGGAACAGCTCCGCCAGCTCGGCGGCGCGCGCGGGACGGACCGGCAGCAGCGGCAGCCCGGCAGCCAGCGGCATCAGATCCGGCGCGTCCGCGACGACCGCCTCCGCCGCGTCCACGACCCGTACCTCGCCGTCCACGACGACCCGCAGCTCGTCCGGGATCGTCACCTGCTCGGGGTCCAGATCCGCCAGCACCCCGTACAGCGCGTGCAGCTGCGCGGAGTCCACCTCCCGCTCCGGGTCCGCGAGGCGGCCCAGCAGCTCGGCGGCGCCGCCCGGCTCCTCCAGGAGCGCCGCCACGGAGGTCCGCACCCCGAGGGCGCGCAGCACCTGTGCGTCCACCTCGCCCGCGTCCGCCGACTCGTACAGCCCCGCCAGCAGCGGATCGCCGCCCGCGGCCCGCAGACCGGCCGGCCGGCGGCCGTCCAGCACCGGGTGCCCGCGCAGCCACCACGCCGTGTACGGGCGGACCGACTCGGTCGTACCGTCCGGCAGCAGCACCCGCACGGGCGCGGTCAGCGCGTCCCGCAGCGGCGGCCGCGACAGCATCGCCAGCGCCTGCGGCCACGCGTCGTCGTCCACCAGATCCAGGTCCCGTACGGCCACGAGCTCCGTCGCGACCGGCGGCACCGGCGTCTCCGGCAGCCCGTCCAGGACGTCCTCGCACCACACGTCCACCGCGTCCAGCACACCGGCGTCGTCCGGCTCGGTGAAGTCGCCGTCGCGCGGCTCCAGCTCGTCCGGGTCCAGCACCACGTCCTGCGCCCGTACGAGGGCGAAGCCCGCCAGCACGCCCACGGCGGTCAGCGGCTGCTCACCCCAGCGCTCCGCGAACCCGGCGTCGACCGCGGCGAGTTCACCCTCCCGGATGACCCGCTCGAAGTCACTCCCCGGAAACACCAGTTCACCCGCCGGTGCCGGCTCCCCGTCCTCGTCCGGCAACGCGAGCGCAGCCAGCCACGGTTCGTCACCGGGCGCCAGATGCGCATCGCGCACCAGCCCCAGCACGGCCTCCGCCAGCTCCTCACCCCCCAGCCCGGCCGGCTCTCCGTCGAAACCGAAGGCGTAATCGTCCTCCGCCGCGTCCAGGGACCCCGCGACGGCCGCCCGCACCTGCGGAGTCGTCAGCACGGCGCGCGGCGCCGCCGGGGTGGCGCCCAGCTTCTCCAGCAGCGGATGCACGGCCTCCGGATGCGCGACCTTCAGCCCCAGCCGGGCCAGCGTCGCATGGCGCTCCCCGGCGTCCCCGCCGTCACCGTCCGGCAACGGCAGCAGCACCTGCCGCGGCCCGACGGTGGTCCGCGCCGCCCGCCCGTCCTCACCGGCAGGCCCGGCCAGCGGCACCGGCAGCCCGCTCAGCCGCTCCGGGTCCGTACCGGCCAGCGAGTCGTACAGCCGCCACCACCACGCCGGCGTCCGGTCCACCCCCGCCAGCCGGTCCACGACCTCCCCCAGCGGCACCCGGGCCACCCCCAGCGCACGCAGCTCCGACCGCCGCTCCAGCCCGGCGGGCAGCAGACTCGGAAACAGCTCCGCCAGCACCCGGACGGTGTCCGCCCCGGCCCCCTCCACCAACTCGGCATCCACCGGCCGCAGGACGTACGCGTCCTCCTCGCCCCGCGCACCACCCCAGCCGCCGCCCTCACCCGGAGCCAGCTCGTCAGGCCCCGCCGGCTTCGGCACCGCCTCCAGCGACAGCGCGGCGCCCGTGACCGGCGCCGCCGCACTCGGCAGGAACCGCACCCGCGGCAACAGCTCCAGCACCTGCCGCCGCAGCTCGTTGTCCAGCTCCCCCTTGCCCAACGGCCCCGGCACGAGATCGATCGTCCCCGCCGACACCGGCTGCCAGCCGGCCAGCAACGACGCGTACGCCTCCGCGGCGCGCCGCACGAGATGGTCGGTGAGCGCCCCCGGCGCCACATGCCGCCGCGTCGGCTCCAGCGGGAACGAAGCGATCAGCAGCCCAGGCAGGCCCTGCGGCTCCTCGGTCGGCGTCGGCGCGTGCAGGACCGGCGCGGTCGCCGGACGCACCGGCGCGCCTTCCTCGTCCACCTGCACCGCCCACGTCACCGCCCAGTGCGGACGCAGCCGCTCCTCCACCGGACGGTCCGCCAGCAGCTCCGGCTCCAGCGCACCGCTCTCACTCACGACCCGCCAGCGCGAGACGCCCCGCTCACTGTCCTCGATGACGACGTACGCGCCCTCCTGGCGCCGCCTCATCTCCCGCACGCCGTCCGGAGTCTCCACCACGACCTCGGCCAGTCCCGGCAGCGTCAGCAGCAACGCCGCGTCGATCCCGGCCAGCAGGCGCACCGTCAGCTCGTGCGCGGCACCGTCCCGCAGCGGCAGCACGACGGACGTGTCGTACCCCTGCGGCGCGGAGCCCTCCGCGGGCAGCGGCAGACGCAACAGCGGTACGTGGCCGTCACGGCGCCGCAGCTCCCCACCGAGCCCGGGACTGTGCGCCGCCACCTGACTCGCCAGCTCCCGCGCCTCCGCCAGCGACCAGCGGACACCGCCGGTACGGCCGACCAGCGCCGGCTCGTCACTGACCGCCAGCACCGCCGAGAACCCGACCCCGAACCGCCCGACGGACACCGCCGCCTCGGTCTCCCGCTTCGCGGACGCACGCAGCGTGGCCAGCGATTCGACGCCGGTGGCGTCGATGGGGGCGCCGGTGTTGGAGGCGACCAGCACAGCCAGCTCCCCGCCCCGCCCCGGATGCAAGGTCAGGCGCAGCCGCCCCGGCACCCCGGCGCGGCCCGCGGCGTCCGAGGCATTCTGCGCCAGCTCCACGGCCAGCCGGTCACGGTAGCCGCCGAGCGCGAGGTCCTCCTCGGCATTCGCATCCTCCCGGAACCGGGCCGGCGAGGCCGCCCAGGCATCGAGCACCCCCCGCCGCAGCCGAGCCGTCCCGAACGGATCTGCCTCTGCCGCTTCGCTCACGTTCTCTCCCGTTCCTCACGATGCCGAACTCCACTTTCTACCCGGTGGGGGGTGGGGGTGGGGGCTTGGGGGTGGGATGCGATGCGCCCTGGTGGGCGCGGTTTTCCGCGGTGGGTCCGGTAGGTGGGCGGCTTTCCGAGCGATCGGGCTGGGCTTTTCACAAGCCGAAGCGTTCCCGGGGCGGTGTGCGCGTCGTGCGCGGTGGGGCCGGTGGGTGGGGGGCTCGGGGCCACTCCGGGGTCACTCCTCGGCATCCTTTAGCTGCAGTGAATCGGATACGTGGGCCAGCGTGCGGACTGCCTGCGGGGAGACCCCTGCGCGACCCCGAGCCCTGACCGGATGGCGGCCTCCCGAGTCATCGGGCTGGGCTTTTCACGACCCCAAACGCTCCCGGGGCGGTGCGCGCGTTGTGCGCAGAGGGTCCGGTGGGTGGGGGCTCGGGGCCACTCCGGGGTCACTCCTCGGCATCCTTTAGCTGCAGTGAATCGGATACGTGGGCCAGCGTGCGGACTGCCTGCGGGGAGACCCCTGCGCGACCCCGAGCCCTGGCCGGGATGGCGGCTTTCCGAGCGATCGGCCTGGGGACTCCCACAAGCCGGGCGCGTCCCGGCACCCCGGTGCGCCTCAGCGCCCGAGTGCCGGGGCGCGCGAGTGTCCGAGTGACGTCCGGCGCGCCAGCGTCCGAGGGCCCGCGTGCCCGAGTGGCCGCGCGTCGTCCGGCGCGTCAGCGTCCGAGGGCCCGAGCATCCGGGTGCCCGAGTGGCCGCGCGTCGTCCGGCGCGTCAGCGTCCGAGGGCCCGAGCGTCCAGGTGCCCGAGTGGCCGGGTGTGGTCCGGCGCGTCAGCGCACGGGTGGCGCGGCGGAGCCGCGTCGGGGTGGGCTGGCCCGGGGCGCGCGTCCCATCGCCGGGGAGTGGCCTGCCGTACCGCCACCACCCCGTGAGCCTCACCACCAGGAGAGGCGCACCCGGGCGTCATCGAAAACTCCCCCCACCGACCTCGGCTCGCCGAACCGGCCGGAGGGGGCGTGTAGGGGGCCATCCCCGCAGGCAGTCCGCACGCTGCCCCACTATCCGATGCACTGAAGCTAAAGGATGCCGAGGAGTTGGCCCCCTGCGCGCCCCTGCCCCCCACCACGAAAGCAATGCGAACCGAACGTCGGCACAAACCCCCGCGCGCAGCGCGAAAAGCCCACCAGCACGGATACCAGGTCAGCTATGACCAAACTCTTCGGCCGGTCCCGAGTCCTCCACAGACCCACCCGTCCGGTCAGGACGCAACGTGAACGGATCCACAACGGTCTCGTCAATAACGGGAGGCGCCGGCCGCGGAGGCCTCGGCATGACGGCAGCCTCCGAATGCCCCCCGCACCCGTACCCGAGCGACACGACATGCCCGTCCGCAGGACCGAACTCGTTGCCGCAGATCCCGAACGCCTGACGGAGCGACCCGGCCAGCGGCACCAGGAAGCCGCAGGAGACGCAGTTGGCGGGAGCGGCCTGGGCCATGGCGGTCTTGGGGCCGTACTCCTCCTCCCAGCGGTCCGCCGCAGCGTGCAGCCCGTACCGGGAGAGGACCCGGGCGCGCCCCATACCCAGCTCGTCGGCGACCGCCGCAACGCTGCCACGGGTGGTCGTCGCGGGCTGGGCCGCCGGCGACCCGGGCTCGACGTCGGCATCCTCCGCGTCCGCCAGCTCAGTGACGCCGGGCGAGACCTGCGCGTCACCCGCCCCCGCGTCCTCCGCTCCCCCCAGGGGAGCAGCGCCGGGCTCCAGCCGGAGATCCTCGGCCTCGGTGGGGAGAAGATCGCCGGGCCCCATGTCACCGGGCCGCAGCCGCTCGCTCCAGGGCACCCATTCGGGGGCCAGCAGCGCGTCGGGCCCGGGCAGCAGGACGCTCTCGTCGAGGGTGACGTGCTTGGCACGGGACGCGCGGGCAACGGTGACGGCCCAGCGCCAGCCCCGGTAGCCGGGCTCCTTGCATTCGAACAGGTGCGTGACGACGCGGTCTCCGTCGGCGACGGCGTCGACGTGCTCGCCGACCGTGCCGGGCGCCGCGGCCTCCTCGGCCGCTACGCGGGCAAGGTCGACCGCCTCGGCGCACAGGCGGTCAGGGGTACGGCTTCGCATCGCAGCACTCACAAGAATCGATTCTCTCTTCCACGCCGTCTCACGAGTGCGCCAGCCGGAGCTGTCCTGTCCTTGTCCGGACGACCGGCGTGCCGGGGCGGGCGGAGCGGACCTGAGGACCGCGTCGACGTCCGCGCCCGGTCATCTCGGTCGAGCGCACCTCTTACGACCCATTCTGCGGGATCGCGGCAAGGCGCGCGGCCAAGAACGACCGCCGGTGGCGCGCTACACACGCTACCCCTTCAACGGTGCACGACCCCTCGCCGGGAGCGGCAAATGTCAGCGGCAGCGTCCGGTGGCCCGGCGCTCCGGCGCGACGGGGCCCGGAAAGAGCCATGTCCCGGGCGAGTTGGGGCAGTATTGCTGCGTGGCTGCCGGACGGGCGTCGAAAAAGCCGAGGCTGCCGCGGATGTCGCGGGCGTCGCGGATCCCCAGGCCGGGGACGGCGAAGGCGGCCCGGGCCCCGCGGATCGCCAAGGCTTCGCGGATCTCCACCGGCCCGCGTGGCTCCAGGAGTGCGCGGGTCTCGACGGCGTCCACGCGGCCGGACCGGGGAAGCGGCGGGGCGGGCCGGGTGTGCCGTGCCGCCGGGCGGGCGCTGCGCCGTCCGTTCACGGCGACCGGGCGTGGCATACGGCGTGCCACCCACGCGCACGGCGCGGGCGAGTCGGGCCTCGGCAAGCTGATCGAATTGCACGCGGTGAATTCGGCCGGTGACATGTTGATCACGGTGGCGCTGGCCTCGACGGTGTTCTTCTCGGTGCCGACGGACCAGGCGCGCGGCCGGGTGGCACTGTACCTGGCGGTGACGATGGCGCCGTTCGCGCTGCTCGCGCCGGTGATCGGGCCGCTGCTGGACCGGGTGCCGCACGGCCGCCGGGCGGCGATGGCCGGGGCGATGCTGGCCCGCGCGCTGCTGGCGCTGACCATGTCGGGCGCGGTGGCGGGCGGCGGCCTGGAGCTGTATCCGGCGGCACTGGGCGTATTGGTGTCTTCGAAGGCGTACGGGGTGGTGCGGAGCGCCGTCGTCCCGCGCCTGCTACCGCCCCGTATCTCCTTGGTGAAGGCCAATTCGCGGGTGACGCTCGCGGGACTGCTGGCGACGGGGGCGGCGGCCCCGCTGGGCGGCGCGCTGCATCTGATCGGGCCGAGCTGGCCGCTGTACGGGGCGTTCACGGTGTTCGTGGCGGGCACGTTCCTGTCGTTCTCGCTGCCGCACAAGGTCGACTCGGCGAAGGGCGAGGGCCGGGCCCGGCTGGCGTCCGGCGAGGACGGTACGGGGCCCGGGAAGACGGCGGGCGAGCGGCCGGGAAAGGCGCTGGCGGGCGGGCGGCGGCCGGGGCTGCGTACGGTCGGGCCGTCCGTGCTGCACGGCCTCCAGGCGAACTGCTCGCTGCGGGCGCTCTCCGGCCTGCTGACGTTCTTCCTGGCGTTCCTGCTGCGCGAGCACCCGCTGGGCGGGCTGGGACCGCAGGTGTCGCTGGGCCTGGCGGCGGTGGCTGCGGGCACCGGCAACGCGCTGGGGACGGCGGTCGGCGCGTGGCTGCGGGCCAGAGCACCGGAGCTGATCATCGCCGTGGTGCTGGGGCTGGCGCTGGCCGTGACGGTGACGGCGGCGGTCTTCTACGCGGTGCTGGCGATCGTGGTGGTGACGGCCGCGGCAGCGACCGCGGGCCTGTGCCAGGCGCTGGGGAAGCTGTCGCTGGACGCGGTGATCCAGCGGGACGTGCCGGAGCTGGTGCGTACCTCGGCGTTCGCCCGTTCCGAGACGGTGCTGCAGCTGTCCTCGGTGCTGGGCGGTGCCGTCGGCATCGCGCTCCCGCTGATCGGGACGGTGGGCCTGGCGGTGGGAGCGGCGCTCGTCGCGACCGGCGCGGTGCTGGCCGTACGGGGCCTGCTGGGCGCGGCGCGGCACGGCGCGCCCCACCCTCGTGTGGCGTGAAAGGAACCGACCGATAGCCTGCCCGCATGACCGCGTTCTCTTCTTGGGGTACTGGCCGCCGCGCCGCTGCCGCCCTCGGTGCCGTGTCCCTGGGGCTCGTCACCCTCTCCGCCTGTGAGAAGCCGACTCCGCTCGCCACGGTGACCGCCGGCAAGGACACCGTGACCGCCGAGGCCGCCTGCTACGACGACGGCAAGGTGCTCGGCGATCTGGCCGCCAGTGACAAGAAGGCGCAGGCCGAGTTCACCAAGTGCCTGACCACCGAGCCGAAGAAGACGCTCACCGTGCACCCGGGCGAGAAGCTGCGCCTCGGTGTCGAGCCGGACGTGGCGGAGGACGGCTGGATCGCGCTGTCCAACAACAGCCCGATCACCAACGTCAGCAAGCAGACGTACCAGGTCGTCGCCAGCGCGGACCAGCTCTTCGTCAACCAGCAGAGCCGCAGCCTGGCCGATTCGACCGTGGTGTCCGTCGTGGCCACCAAGGGCGGCAAGTACACGGGCGTGTGGAACGTCAAGCTCAAGCGCGCGGAATCCTGAGTCCGCTGAGGTACGCGTGAGGCTGGTGGTGGTGAGGTGACCGTGACGCGGGTCCTGGTCGTCACCGCCGTCGCGGCCGAGCGCGACGCGGTGGTCGCGGGCGTGGCCGCCGACGGTGGCGTGGCCGCCGACGGCGCCACAGCCGCCGGCGGCGGCGCGGAGATCGTCGCGCTGCCCGCGGGCGGCTACGCACTGCACCGGGTACGGACGGCCGCGCCCCCCGCGCACGAGCGGGCCGGCGCGGTCCTCGACGTGCTCGCGGCCGGGGTCGGCCCGGCCGCCGCTGCCGCCGGTACGGCCACCGCGCTGACCGCCGGAATCTGTGCCGGAGCCGGTTACGACCTCGTCATCTCCGCCGGGATCGGCGGCGGTTTCGCGCCCGGCCCGGACGCGGACGGCCCCGGCGCCGCGGTCGGTTCCGCGGTCGTCGCGGACGCGATCGTCGCCGCCGACCTGGGCGCCGAGACCCCGGACGGCTTCCTTCCGGTGACCGAACTCGGCTTCGGCACCGTCGTCCACACCCCGCCGCCGGCCCTCGTCCGGGCCCTCGCCGCGGCCACCGGCGCCGCGTGCGGCACGGTGCTCACCGCATCGACCGTGACCGGCAGCGCGGAGCACGCCGCGCGCCTCGCCGCGCGCCACCCGCGCGCCCTGGTCGAGGCGATGGAGGGCTTCGGTGTCGCCGAGGCCGCCGCCGCGCAGGGCCTGCCGGTGCTCGAAATCCGTACGGTCTCCAACCCCGTCGGCCCGCGTGACCGTGCCGCGTGGCGCATCGGGAAGGCGCTCGGCGCGCTCTCCGCCGCCTGCGCCGCGCTCCCCCGCGTCCTGACGGCGGCCGGGGCCCCGACCTCCTGGAGGACGCCATGAGCGACGCGCTCAAGATCGCCTATTCGCCGTGCCCGAACGACACCTTCGTCTTCCACGCGTGGGCGCACGGCAAGGTCCCGGGCGCCCCCGCGCTGGACGTCACCTTCGCCGACATCGACATCACGAACGGCATGGCCGAGCGCGGTGAGTTCGACATCCTGAAGGTGTCGTACGCGGTGCTGCCGTGGGTGCTGGAGGAGTACGCGCTGCTGCCGTGCGGCGGCGCGCTGGGACGCGGCTGCGGCCCGCTGGTGCTCACCAAGGAGCCGGGCGAGGCCAAGGACCTGGCGGGCCGGACGGTGGCGGTGCCCAGCGAGCGCTCGACGGCGTACCTGCTGTTCCGGCTGTGGGCGGCCGAAGAGGTGCCGGGCGGCGTCGGCGAGGTGAAGGTGCTGCCGTTCGACGAGATCATGCCGGCGGTACGGGACGGCCGGGTGGACGCCGGACTGGTCATCCACGAGGCCCGCTTCACGTACCGGAACTACGGCCTCAGCTGCCTCGCCGACATGGGCGAGCACTGGGAGCGCACGACCGGGCTGCCGATCCCGCTGGGCGCGATCATCGCCAAGCGCTCGCTGGGCGCCGAGCGGCTGCGCGAGCTGGCCGCGGCGGCCCGCGAATCGGTACGGATGGCCTGGGACGACACCGAGGCGTCCCGCGCGTACGTGCTGGAGCACGCGCAGGAGATGGATCCGGCCGTCGCCGACCAGCACATCGGCCTGTACGTGAACGAGTTCACCGCCGACCTCGGCGAGAACGGCTACGCGGCCGTGCGCGGGCTGCTCACGCGCGCCGCGGCCGAGGGGCTCGTACCGCCCCTCGGCCGCGATGCGCTCAGCTTCGGCTGAACCCGGGCCGCGCCCAGGTCAGCCGGCCGTCAGACGTCCAGCTGGTCGGCGACCGCCCGGAGCATGCCGGCGATCTTCGAGCCGTGCGCCTTGTCGGGGTAGCGGCCGCGCTCCAGCTGCTGGGTGACGCTCTCCAGGAGCGTGGTGAGGTCCTGCACGATCGACGCCAGCTCGTCCGGCTTGCGGCGCTGGGCCGCCGCCACCGACGGCGCGGGGTCGAGGATCGTCACCGAAAGCGCCTGGTCACCGCGCTGGCCGGCCACTACGCCGAACTCGACGCGCTGGCCCGGCTTGAGTGCGTCCACGCCGTCGGGCAGCACCGACGAGTGCACGAAGACGTCACCGCCGTCGTCGCGGGAGAGAAAGCCGAAGCCCTTCTCGCTGTTGAACCACTTGACCTTGCCGGTAGGCACGTCTGTCCTCGTCCTCGTACTCGTCGGAAAACCACTGGGGTCTGGTTACGGTGTTTTCTGCGTCTTCTGCGGGAAAAACAGCTCTGGATAGCAGTGCAGCGGGCCACCGGACCCGCCACCCCCCAAGGCTAATGGTCCGGTGCCCGGTGACAAGACGTCGCCGGGTGGTTCCTCCGCGCTTCTGGCCCGGACTTACCCTGGTCGTGTGTCTGACGAAACTCCCCAGGCCGGGGATCTGCTGGTCCGGATCGGCGCGATTGTTTTCCTGATTGGCGCGGTGGCCACTCTCGCCACCGTGACCCCGTTGTTCGTGGGGGCCGATCCGCTGCCGTCCGTCTTCTACTGGGTCTGCATGCTGATGGGGGCCGGGTTCCTCATCGCCGGGGCCGGAGTGCTGCGTTCCGTCGCGGCGCAGCGCCGGCAGGCGAAGTCGTCCACGGCATAGGACCGGCGTAGGCACCGGCGCCGTACGACGTCACGCGCCGCGCCGCGCCCGCTCCGCCACGTACCCCTCCAGCCAGGCCGGGAAGCCGGTCAGGTCGTCGAGGAGGACGTTGGCGCCGGCCGCGCGCAGCTCGTCCGCGTCGCACGGTCCGGTGGCCACGGCGACGGACAGCGCGTCGGCGGTCTGCGCACCGCGTACGTCGCCGGTGTGGTCGCCGACGTAGACGGACGCGCCGTGCGCACGCAGCGCCTCGGCCTTGGCCTCGGCCCACAGCGAGCCGATGACGGCGTCCGCGCCGATGTCCAGGTGCGCCAGGTGCAGCTTGGCGTTGGGCTCGTACTTCGCGGTGACCACGATCGCCCGACCGCCGTGGCGCTGGACGGCGGCCACCGCCTCGCGGGCGCCCGGCATGGCGAGCGACCCGGTGATCGCGTGCGTCGGGTACAGCGCGCGGTACAGGTCGCTGATCTCCGCCACCTGCTCCTCGGGGAACCACCGGCGGATCTCCTGCTCCAGCGGCGGCCCGAGCCGGGTGATCGCCGCGTCCGCGTCGACGTACGTCCCCGTCTCGGCGGACAGCGCCTGATAGGCCGCCTTGATGCCGGGGCGGGAGTCGATCAGCGTCATGTCCAGGTCGAAGCCGACCGTGAGCTGCTGCGCGGCCGTGGCGACCGTGGGGTCGGGTACCGGGGTGTGCGAAGCCATGGTGGCCATTGTGGCCGATGACCGCGGTGGGCCGGGCCTACACTGTCCCCGCCTGGCTCCGCCCCGCCCGCGCGCACCCCGCGACGCCTCCGCGAAGGGAACCGATGCCGGTCGTCCGGTCCCGCAGTCCCAGAGCCCTCCTGGTGCGACGCCGCGCAGGCTGGGCAGCGGCGGTGCTCGCCCTGCTGCTGGCGGTGTTTCTCTCCCTCGCGGTCGGCAGCCGCCAGCTGGCCCTGTCCGAGGTGGTCGACGGGCTGCTGTACGGCGGGGACGGCGACGCCGCGCAGGTGGTGCGCTTCCTGCGGCTGCCCCGCACGCTGATCGGCCTGATGGTGGGCGCCGCGCTCGCCCTGGCGGGCACGGCCATGCAGGGCATCACCCGTAATCCCATCGCCGACCCGGGTGTCCTCGGCATCAGCCAGGGCGCCTCGGTGGCCGTGGTCCTCGCGCTGTCCTTCCTGGGGGTGCACACCCTCGGCGGGTACGTCTGGTTCGCCTTCGTGGGCGCCGGGGCCGCCGCGGTCGCCGTGTACGCGATCGCGGCCGCCGGGCGGGGCGGCGCGACGCCGGTGAAGCTGGCGCTGTCCGGCGCGGCGGTCAACGCGCTGCTCGTCGCGGTGACGACGGCGGTGCTGACGACGAAGGCCGCGGCGCTGGACGAGTTCCGGTTCTGGCAGGTCGGCTCGCTGACCGGCCGGGACACCGAGGTCGCCGCGCAGATCTGGCCGTTCCTGCTGGCGGGCGCGGTGCTCGTGCTCTCCGCCGCGCGCGGCCTGGACGCCCTGGCGCTCGGCGACGACGTGGCCGAGGGGCTCGGGCAGAACGTCGCCGTGGTACGCGTCGTGGCCGGGCTCGGCGCGACCGTACTGACCGGTGCGGGCGTGGCGGCGGCCGGACCGATCGCCTTCGTCGGGCTGGCCGTACCGCACCTCGCCCGCGCCCTGGTGGGCGGCGGGCACCGCCGGCTGCTGCCGATGGCGGCGCTGCTCGGCCCGGTCGTCGTGCTGGTCTCGGACACCGTCGGACGCGTGCTGTTCCCGCCGTCCGAGGTGCCGGCGGGCGTCATGACGGCGCTGATCGGCGTCCCGTTCCTGATCGCCCTCGTACGGCGGAAGGCGGTGCCCGCATGACGGCACCGGCCGGCGGCCCCGGCGCGGCGGTACGGAACGGACCTGCCCGGCCCGCCGGGTACGGCCTCGTGCGGGCCGGGCGCGGCTCCTTCCTCGTGCACCGGCGGGCGGCGGCCGTCGCCGGGGTGCTCGCCGTGCTGCTCGCCGCCGTCTGCCTGACGTACCTGTGCGTCGGCGAGTCCTTCGTGACCCCCGGCGAGGCCCTGAAGGCCGCCTTCGGGCAGCCGTCCTCCGCCGGGCTGGTCGTCGGGACGCTGCGGCTGCCCCGGATGGTGGTCGGGCTGCTGACCGGCGCGGCCTTCGGGGTGGCGGGCGCGCTGATCCAGACCGTGGCCCGCAATCCGCTCGCCAGCCCCGACGTCATCGGCATCACCCAGGGCGCGAGCGCGCTGACGGTGGGCGCCATGACGTACGGCATCACCTCGTACGCCGTCCTGCCCTACCTGTCGGTCGCCGGCGGGGTCCTCGCCGCCGCCCTCGGTTACGTCTTCGCCTGGCGCGGCGGCCTGCACGCCACCCGCTTCGTCCTGATCGGCATCGGTTTCGCCGTCGCGCTGCGCTCGGTCACCCAGCTGTTCCTCACCAAGGGCGACTACACCGTGGCCCAGCAGGCGCAGGTATGGCTGACCGGTTCGCTCAACGGGCGCGGCTGGGCCGAGGCCGCGCCGCTCGGCTGGGCGCTGCTGGTGCTGCTGCCCGCCGTCCTGTGGGCGGCCCGCGCCCAGCGCACCGTCACGATGGACGACGACACCGCGACCGCCCTCGGCGTACGGCTGAACCGCACCCGCCTCGGTCTGGCCGCGCTCGGCGTGGTGCTGGCGGCGATGGCGACCGGCGCGGCCGGGCCGGTCGACTTCGTGGCCCTGCTCGCCCCGCAGACCGCCCGCCGTCTGACCGGTACGGCACAGATCCCGTTGCTGTGCTCGGCGCTGCTCGGCGCGCTCGTCGTCGTCCTCGGCGACGTGCTGGCCCGCAAGCTGCTCGCGCCGACCGAACTGCCGGTGGGGGTGCTGACCGCGGCCGTCGGCGCTCCGTACCTGATCCGTCTGATCGTCCGTGGCCGGGCCGTGGGAGGACGCGCGTGAGCGAGGGCAACGGGAGCGCCAGGGGTGGGAGGGGCGGAGGGAGCGCCGGGGAAGCGGCTGCCGCCGCCAGCCGGCTCACGGCGCGGGACCTGACGCTCGCCTACGAGGACCGCACCGTCGTCGACGGTCTCGACCTCGACATCCCGCACGGCGCGGTCACCGTCGTCGTCGGCCCCAACGCCTGCGGCAAGTCCACGCTGCTGCGGGCGCTCGGCCGGCTGCTCAAGCCTCGCCGCGGTGCGGTCCTGCTGGACGGTACGGACCTGGCCCGCCTCCCCACCAGAATGATCGCCCGGTCGGTGGGGCTGCTGCCGCAGTCCCCGGTGGCGCCCGAGGCGATCACCGTCGCCGACCTGGTCTCGCGGGGCCGCCAGCCGCACCAGCACTGGTGGCAGCAGTGGTCCGAGGCGGACGAACGGGCCGTCGCCGAGGCCATGGACCGTACGGACGTGACGCAGCTCGCCGACCGGGCGGTGGACGAACTGTCCGGCGGGCAGCGGCAACGGGTGTGGATCGCGATGGCGCTCGCGCAGGAGACCGACCTGCTGCTCCTGGACGAGCCGACGACCTACCTCGACATCGCGCACCAGGTCGAGGTGCTGGACCTGATCCGGCAGCTCAACCACGACCGGGGACGCACCGTCGTCGCCGTCCTGCACGACCTCAACCAGGCCGCGCGCTACGCCGACCACCTGGTGGCGATGAAGCAAGGGCGCGTCGTGGCACAGGGGCGCCCGACGGCGGTCGTCACGGCGCACCTGGTGCGCGACGTGTTCGGGCTGGAGTCGGTGGTGGTACCGGATCCGGTGACGGGCTCGCCCCTGGTGGTGCCGGGGCGGCCTTGGCAGGCTCCGGGTACGGCCGCCGCCGCGCCCGGGTCCGAGTGACCGCGCCGCTTCCCAGCCGAAAGGGCTTGTCATGCCGCTCTCCGCAGTTTCCCGGCCGGTCCCGCGGGCCGGACGACGCCGTGCCGCGCTCGCTGTGACCTCCGCCCTGGCCGCTTCCGTGGCGCTGGCCGCCTGCGGTTCGGGCGGATCGTCCGGAACATCCGGTACGGGTGGTTCCAGCGGCTCCGGGGGCTCCGGCTCTTCGGCCAGGGCGGCCGACTGTCCGGCCCAGCCCGCCACCACCTGGGCGCGGCCCGCGTCCGGTGCGGGACGGCACACGGTGCGTACGGCGCAGGGCGAGGTGGAGGTGCCCGACGCGCCGCGGCGGGTGGTGGTGCTGGACACCGCGGAGCTGGACTCCGCGATCACGCTCGGGGTCGAGCCGGTCGGCGCCACCCGCTCCGACGTGGCCGGCGGCTTCCTGAACTACCTGCCGAAGGACAAGCTCGCGGGCATCGAGGACGTCGGCAAGATCGGCGCGCCCAACCTGGAGGCGGTCGCCGCCCTCAAGCCCGACCTGATCCTCACCAGCAAGGTCCGCGACGGCGGGCGGTACGCGCAGTTGAAGGCCATCGCGCCCACGGTCATGACGGAGACCACCGGCTACCCGTGGAAGCAGAACTTCGCCACCCACGCCGACGCGCTGGGCAAGATCCCCGAGGCGAAACGGGTGGTCGCCGCGTACGAGGCCCATGCCCGGCGGGTCACCGCGGCGCTCGGCGGGTCCGCCGCGGCGCAGCGCACCACGACCAACGTCGTCCGTTTCGTCGAGGGCGCCGACACCCGCATCTACGGCTGCCGCAGCTACATCGGCACGGTCCTGAACGACGTCGGCACCGGCCCGACCAGCGTGGTGCAGGACGCACCGGACGGCATGATGGTCGAGGTCAGCGCCGAGCAGATCAACCGGGCCGACGCGGACGCGGTCTTCTACTCGGCGTACGGCAGCCCGGAGAAGTCCAAGGAGACGCAGGTCACCGGCGGCGCGCTGTGGAAGAACATGACGGCGGCCAAGGACGGCCGGACCTTCCGCGTCGACGACGAACTGTGGATCCAGGGCATCGGCTACACGGCGGCCGACAAGATCCTGTCCCAGCTCCAGGAGAAGCTGGCGAAGAAGTAGGCGGCGGGGTGGAGGGGGTTGGGCCGGGCGGGCAGGTGGTCCGGGTTCTGTACGCCCCGCTTCCCCCTCCAGCCCCTCAGCGCGGCTGCCGCCGCATCCGCCACACCAGGAACAGGGCCGAGGCGACGGCCGCGATCCGGACCACCACCGGCAGCACCCCGGTCAGCTCCTGCCCCAGCTGCCCGTCGGCGATCGGCTCGCCCCACCGCCCGTCCACACGGCCCCACAGCCACACCACCAGCCCGCCGACGATCACCCCGGGCACCCCGAGCGCCGCGAACTTCGCCTCGCCGCGCGGCAGGCGCCGGGAGGTGTACGCGAGCACCCAGCCGCCCGCGAGCGCCAGCCAGGATCCCAGTACCGCCCCAGCGACCAGCAGCAGTACGGCCAGCAGCAGGACCGGGCTGAGCGGCGGCCGCCCGGCCCGGACGTACTCCACCGGCTCGGGCTCCTCGGCGTACGGCTCCGGCGCGGCCGACCGCCGGCGCCACGCGAGGACGCGCGGCAGTACCCGGGGCAGCACGCCGGTGCGCGGCACCTCGGCCGCCTCCTCGCCGTGCTCGCCGCCCGCGTCGGCGTCCTCCTCCTCGGCCTCCTCGGCGTCGTCCGTCTCCCCGTCCTCGCCCCGCTCGCCCTTCTCCAGGGACAGCGAGCCGTCCTTCCGCTCGCCCGGCGGGCGTTCGCGGATCTCGGGGATCTCGATGCCGCCGACGAAGCCGGGCACCGTCTCACTGGGTTCGTACGTCCCGTACGGGCTGAACGGGCCGTCCTCCACGCGCCACCAGTCGGGCTCGTCGGCGCCCTCCCCGAAGGCGACGGTGCTGTCGCCCAGCTCGTCGAAGCCCGCGAGGTGCGGCGGGGAGGCGGTCGGCGGCGGCTCCGGTTCCCGGGCGCGGGGGGAGCGGCGTTTGCCGTCGCGAGGCGCGGGGACCTTTCCGGCCAGGCCGCGCAGCCCTTCGCCGAGGCCGGCCAGGCCCGGCAGGCCGCCGCCCTTGGGCGGGCCGTCGTCCTGGGGCCCTGGGGTGGCCGCACCGCCCGTCTCACCGGGTACGCCCGGACCGCCACCCGTATTGCCGCTCGTACCGCCGCCCGTACCGAAGCGGCGCGCGGCCCCGCCCAGCTTGTCGCGCAGGCCCGGCCGCGCCGGTGGTTCCGCGGCGGCCCGCGGCGCGGGCGGAGCGGGCGCGCCGCCGCCACCCGCCGCCGTCACCACCGCCTCGGGCGTACCGAGCCGGGCCAGCACGCGTCGCACCCCGGGCACGGTGTCCGGCTTCGCCGCGTCCACCTGCGCCCGCAGCTCGGCCACCAGGCGCATCCGCGCCCCGGAGGACAGCCCGCGCTGCTGGGCCAGATCACCGACCCGGCTCAGATAGTCAAAGACCAGCTGGTCGCTCTCGATCCCCACGAAATCCCCTGTGGCACAGCCCGGTTCCTCCCGAGACCGTACCCCCGATCGCACCTCCTGCGGGGGCGGCGGCGCCGACCGGTCCGCGCGGTCTGCGGACCCGGCGGCCGCCGGGTCGCACGGCGCTGCACCCGCCGACGTCACACACCCCCGCTACCGTGTAGCGGATGAGTGAAACACCCCGCACGCTCGCCGAAGAGCTCCGCACCCGCCCCGACAGCGGGCTCGCCGACCTGCTGCGGGCCCGCCCCGACCTCCTCAACCCGGTCCCCGGCGACCTGACCCAGCTCGCCACCCGGGCCGGTACCCGCGCCTCGGTCGTCCGGGCGGTGGAGCGCCTGGACCGCTTCGCGCTGCAGACCGCCGAGGCGCTGGCGGTGGCGCCGGACCCCTGCCCGTTCGAGACGCTGCTCAGGCTGATGGCGGGGGACGTGGAAGGCGCAGGCGACACGGACAGGGACCCGGGAGCGGCAGACCTGTCTCCCGGAACCGCCACCTCCGGGACCACCGCCTCCGCTGCCGTCAGCCCCGCCCCCACCCCCTTCCCCGCCGCCGCCGTCACCGCCGAGCTGCCCCGCGCCCTCCGCACCCTGCGCGGCCAGGCCCTGGTCTGGGGCGGCGACGACCGGCTGCGCCTCGTCCGTACGGCCCGCGAACTGCTCGCGCCCGGACCCGCGCACCCCTCCCCCACCGGCCTGGGGCCGACCGTCGCCGAAGCCACGTCCGGCATGTCGCCCGGCCGCCTCCAGGAGATCCTGGCCGCCGCGGGGCTGACCGCGACCCATGACCCGGTGACCGCCGTCGCCGCCCTGACCAGGCTGTTCGAGGACCGTACGCGGATGGCCGCGCTGCTCGACGGCGCGCCCGGCGAGGCACGTGCCGTACTGGACCGGCTGGTCTGGGGGCCGCCGTACGGTGCCGTCACCGACCGGCCCGCCGCGCACCTCCAGTGGCTGCTGGACCGCGGCCTGCTGCTGCCCGCCGGGCCGCGCAACGTCGTCCTCCCCCGCGAGACCGCGCTCCACCTGCGCGCGGGGCGCGCGCACCGCGCTCCCGAGCCGCTGCCGCCCGCCCTCGCGCCCACCACCGAACGTGATCCACAGCTTGTGGACAGTGCCGCCGCCGGTCAGGCGTTCACCGCGCTCGCCACCGTCGAGGAACTGCTCAAGGAGTGGGACCTCGGCGGCCCCGGCGTCCTGCGCGCCGGCGGCCTGTCCGTCCGCGACCTCAAGCGGACCGCCGCCGCCCTGGACGTCACCGAACAGACCGCCGCGTTCTGGCTGGAACTCGCCTACGCCGCCGGGCTGCTGGCGTCCGACGGCGAAGCGGACGAACGGTACGCGCCCACCCCCGCCGCCGAGGACTGGCGCCGGCTCCCGGCCGAGCAACGCTGGACGCGGCTGGCCACGGCCTGGCTCGCGGCGACCCGTACCGCCGGGCTGGTCGGCACCCCCGACCCGAAGGGCCGCGCCCTGTCCGCGCTCGGCCCGAACCTCGACCGTTCCGCGGCCCCCGAGGTACGCCGCCGGACGCTCACCCTGCTCGCGTCCCTGGCCCCCGGCACGTCCGTACCGGCCGAAGCCGTACTGGACCGGCTCCGCTGGGAGCGCCCGCTGCGCGGCGCGGCCCAGGCACCGGCCCCCGCCGCGAACAGCGGCACCAGGACGGCCCCCCGCCACCCCGATCCGGCCACCGCTTCCGCTTCCGCCTCCCCTTCCGACACCAACGCGGCCCGTAACGCGGGCGCACCCTCCACCCCGCCCGCCACCGACGACCTGCGCTCCCGCATCGCCCGCTGGACGCTCGCCGAAGCCGAACTCCTCGGCATCACCGGCCGCGGCGCCCTCGCCACCCACACCCGCGTCCTCCTGGAAGCCGGCGCCGACACCGCCCCCACCGGCGCGGAGGACCCCGCCGCGCGCGCCGCCTTCTTCCTCGCCCCGCTCCTCCCCGAACCCCTCGACCACGTCCTCCTCCAGGCCGACCTGACCGCCGTCGCCCCCGGCCCCCTCGAACGCCCCCTCGCCGACGCGCTCGGCGTGCTCGCCGACATCGAGTCCAAGGGCGGCGCCACCGTCTACCGCTTCACCCCGGCCTCCGTACGCCGCGCCCTGGACGCCGGCCGCTCCGCCGCCGAGCTCCGGTCCTTCCTCACCGCGCACTCCCGCACCCCGGTGCCGCAGCCGCTCGCCTACCTCATCGACGACGTGGCCCGGCGCCACGGCCGGCTCCGTATCGGCGCGGCCTCCGCCTACGTACGCTGCGACGACGACGCGCTCCTCACCGAGATCCTCGCCGACCGCCGGGCCGTCGCCCTGGGCCTGCGCCGGCTCGCCCCGACCGTGCTGGCCTCGGCCGCCCCGCCCGAACAACTCCTGGAGGGCCTGCGCGCGATGGGCTACGCCCCCGCCGCCGAGTCCGCCGAGGGCGACGTCCTCATCGCCCGCCCGGACGCCTACCGCACCCCGCCCCGCACCGCTCCCACCCCGGTCCCCGAGGGCCCGCCCGCCCCCGACACCACCCTCCTCGAAGCCGCGGTCCGCGCCATCCGCGCCGGCGACCTGGCCGCCACCGCCGAACGCAAGCCCACGGCCACCCCCACCCCGGCCCCCGGCACCCTCCCGCGCACCACCTCCGCCGACACCCTCGCCACCATGCAGGCCGCCGTCCTGACCAACGCCACCCTCTGGATCGGCTACGTCAACGCCGACGGCGCCGCCAGCCAGCGCGTCATCGCCCCCGTCCGCGTCGAAGGCGGCTTCGTCACCGCCTACGACCACACCGCCGACGAGGTCCGCACCTTCCCCCTGCACCGCATCACGGGCGTGGCGGAACTGGCGGACGAGACGGCTTCGTGAGGGGGCGGCGGCTCCACGAAGCGCCCGCCCCCTGAACCGTCAGCGCCGCTGCCGCACCAGCGCTCCCGGGTCCACCTCGACCGGAAGCGGCTTCTCGATCAGCGTCGTCCGCCCGGCCCCGGCCGCGGTCCGCTCCACATAGCGGCCGTTCTCCAGCTCGCAGACGATCAGGGTCGGGACCGGCTCCAGCTCCAGCCGCCACAGGTGCTCGACACCGGCCTCCGCGTAATACGGCGGCTTGAGCAGCCGGTCGGTGCGGCGCCCGGAGGAAGACGGCGAAACGATCTCGACCACGAGCAGCACGGCCTCGGCGTCGGCATTGACCGGATCCTCATCGGCAGCAGCAGCATCCACTACAGCGATGTCCGGGACGAAAAGGCCGTCGGGCAGGATCACGTTGACCGCCCCCAGCACCTCGGCCGGAGCGCCCACCGCTTCGACGGCGGCGTCCAGCTTCTGCCGCAGACGGGACGACGCCCGCTGGTGTTTCGAACCCGGAGCTGGTGACAGCAAGAGCGCTTCCCCCATCAATTCGCGACGCTGCCCACGGTCCTCCCCAGAGCCAGGACCTGCTCCATCGTCCAAGGGCCGTAGTGATCCTCGTGCGCCACGCCCACCCGCCACCTCCCCAGCGGAGACCATCGGCATCAGTGTGACACCGGCCACTGACATCGAGCCGTCAGCTTGACAGCCACCCCGCTCGTTCCGTCCCCCCGGCGGTGACCAGTGCCCCGCAACGGCCCCGATGTGTCCGCCCGCGCATGAGGCACACTGGACGTTTGGCCGTACGGACGGCCGGGTGCCGCGGTCGGGCTGGGGAACGGCCGGGTGCAGGTGACGCGAAAGGCGAGGCGCGTGAACGGACCTCTCATCGTCCAGAGCGACAAGACGCTGCTGCTGGAAGTCGACCACGAGCAGGCGGAGGCGTGCCGCCGGGCCATCGCGCCGTTCGCCGAGCTGGAGCGGGCGCCCGAGCACATGCACACGTACCGGGTGACGCCGCTCGGGCTGTGGAACGCGCGGGCCGCCGGGCACGACGCCGAGCAGGTCGTGGATGCGCTGGTCGGGTTCTCGCGCTACCCCGTGCCGCACGCGCTGCTGGTGGACATCGCCGAGACGATGTCGCGGTACGGGCGGCTGACGCTGAGCAAGGACCCGGCGCACGGGCTGGTGCTCACCACCACCGACCGGCCGGTGCTGGAGGAGGTCCTGCGGTCGAAGAAGGTGCAGCCGCTGGTGGGGGCGCGGCTGGACCCGGACACGGTGGTGGTGCATCCGTCGGAGCGCGGGCAGATCAAGCAGACGCTGCTCAAGCTGGGCTGGCCGGCCGAGGACCTGGCCGGGTACGTGGACGGCGAGGCGCACCCGATCGAGCTGGACGAGGCCGGCTGGTCGCTGCGGCCGTACCAGGAGCAGGCCGTCGAGGGGTTCTGGCACGGCGGGTCGGGTGTGGTCGTCCTGCCCTGTGGTGCGGGGAAGACGCTGGTGGGGGCCGGTGCGATGGCGCGGGCCAAGGCGACCACGCTGATCCTGGTCACCAACACCGTCTCGGCGCGGCAGTGGAAGCACGAGCTGGTGAAGCGGACCTCGCTGACCGAGGACGAGGTCGGCGAGTACAGCGGGACGAAGAAGGAGATCCGGCCGGTCACCATCGCCACCTACCAGGTGCTGACGACCAAGCGGAAGGGCGTCTACCCGCACCTGGAGCTGTTCGACTCGCGGGACTGGGGGCTGATCGTCTACGACGAGGTGCACCTGTTGCCCGCGCCGGTCTTCAAGTTCACGGCCGATCTCCAGGCGCGGCGGCGGCTGGGGCTGACCGCGACGCTCGTACGGGAGGACGGGCGCGAGTCGGACGTCTTCTCGCTGATCGGCCCGAAGCGTTTCGACGCGCCGTGGAAGGAGATCGAGGCCCAGGGGTACATCGCGCCGGCGGACTGTGTCGAGGTGCGGGTCAGCCTGACCGAGTCGGAGCGGCTGGCGTACGCGACGGCCGAGCCGGAGGAGAAGTACCGGTACTGCGCGACGACGGCCAGCAAGCAGAGTGTGACCGAGGCGCTGGTCCGGCGGCACCAGGGCGAGCAGACCCTGGTGATCGGGCAGTACATCGACCAGCTCGACGAGCTGGGCGAGCACCTGGACGCGCCGGTCATCAAGGGGGAGACGACCAACGCGCAGCGCGAGAAGCTCTTCGACGCGTTCCGGGAGGGGGAGATCTCCGTCCTGGTCGTCTCCAAGGTCGCGAACTTCTCCATCGACCTGCCGGAGGCGACGGTCGCGATCCAGGTGTCGGGCACGTTCGGCTCCCGGCAGGAGGAGGCGCAGCGGCTGGGGCGGGTGCTGCGGCCCAAGGCGGACGGGCACGAGGCGCGGTTCTACTCGGTCGTCGCCCGCGACACCGTGGACCAGGACTTCGCGGCGCACCGGCAGCGCTTCCTGGCGGAGCAGGGGTACGCGTACCGGATCGTGGACGCGACGGAGCTGCTCGCGGAGGACTGAGGGGCGGAGAAGGGCTGAGGGGCGGGGAAGGGCTGAGGGGTGGAGAGGGGCTGAGGGGCGGAGAAGGACTTGGCCCTCGCTCGGCCCCGGCGGTCGCCCGGCCCCGGCGGTCGCCCGGTCCCAGGCCGCCTCAGCGTTCGGGGACGCGGGTGCTCAGCTCGCGGGACGGGCGGGCGGCGCGCGGCAGCGGGAAGGGGCGGCGGGCCAGCGCGGCCAGCGGGACGGCCGGGGCCCGGCGGCTCCACCAGGCCACCGCGGCCAGCATCGCCAGCCCCAGGACCGGGTACGGAGCCGCCAGCGGCTGCTGCCACCAGGAGAGGTGCAGGTCGAGGTCGCCCTGGTGCGGGAGTATCCACATCGTGCGGGCCGTGAAGAGGACCGCCACGGCCACCAGCAGCACACGGCGCCACCGTACGCCGCGGACGTGCGCCCCGAGGGTGACCAGCAGCGGTACGCACCACACCCAGTGGTGGGACCAGCTGATCGGCGAGACGAGCAGGGCCGTGACCGCGGTGCACAGCACACCCCAGGAGTCCAGGCCGCGCCGTACGTACACCCGGCGGGCGACGAGGAGTCCGGCCATGCCGGTCAGCAGGGCCGCGCCCGCCCACAGCAGGCCCGGTTCCTCGGTGTGCAGGCAGCGGGCCAGCAGGCCCTGCAGGGACTGGTTGTCGACGATCCACGCCTTGCCGACCCGGCCGGTCTCGAACATCCGCTGCGTCCAGAACTCCACACTGGCGTCCGGCAGGACGAGCACGCCGAGCAGGACGGAGCAGACGAAGCCGGCCAGGGCGGTGCAGGCGGCCCGTACCCGGCCGGTGATCAGCAGGTAGACGGCGAACACCGCCGGGGTGAGCTTGACGCCGGTGGCGACGCCGACCGCGAAGCCCTTCAGGCGTGCGCCGTCCGGTCGGGCCAGGTCCCACAGGACGAGGCAGGTCAGCGCGATGTTGATCTGCCCGAAGACGAGGGTCTGGAAGAACGGTTCGAGCCAGATGGCGACCGCGGTGGCGGCCAGTACCACGGGCAGGGTCCGCGCGCGCCGCAGCCGGGACGCGCCCGCGGAACCGCCGGTGCCGGGGGTGTACGCGGCCTTGTACGAGAGGTGCAGCAGGACCGGGACGAGGGCCACGTTGACGAGGACGGAGGCGACCTTGAGAGCACCGAGCGGGAGCCAGGTCGTCGGGATGAACAGCAGGGCCGCGAAGGGCGGGTACGTCGCGGGGAGTTTCCACTCGGTGACGGTGAAGCCGTACAGGTCACCGCCGGTCGCCGCGGCCTCGCCTTCGGCGCGGTAGACCGCTATGTCCGACATGGACAGGCTCACCAGCCGGAACACGGCGGCCAGCCCGGCCAGGGACAGCAGGAGCAGTACCGCTGCGGCGATCGTCTTCTTGTCCGGGCGCGTGAGATGCCGCGTCCACGGCCGTCTGTGCGGTAGCGACCGCGTCCCCTCGGCGGCAGACACTTGTTTGGCCCCTCCTCGTCGCCGGACGCACGCTGTCTGCGGCGACGCTAGTCGATCGAGACCGACTGTTTGTAACGGTTTCCGGTCATCCGGATGCTGGTTGGGTATCGGTGGGGGGCTGGAGAGGGCCCGGATGCGGGAATCTTCGCGTACTCGGGGCCGGGCTCAGTCGTCCGCGCACTCGGAGCGCGGGCTCAGTCTCCGGCGTACTCGGAGCGCGGGCTCAGTCGTCCGCGCACTCGGGGCCGGGCTCAGTCGTCCGCGTACTCCCCGAGGAGGACGACGCTGACCGCGGCGGCGGCGAAGACCTTGACCGCGCGGAAGACGTTGCCGACGATGTGCCGCTGCTCGTGGGGCTGCGGCGCGTGGGCGGCGTCCGCGCCGAGGGCGGTGGCGCCGTGGGTCGGGTGCAGGGTGCCTGGGGTGATGGTTGCGCTGCTCATATCTCCATGATGGATTTCGCGCCGGGCCCGCACATCGGCCCACGGGCCCATCCCCGACCGGTCTTCGGTCAGTCCCAGGGCCGACCCCGCCCCCTACGGGAGATGGACGGGGCCGGGCGGAAAGTCAGGGGTCTGCCGGGCGGAAGGTCAGGGTCCGGCCGGGCGGAAAGTCCGGGGGAGGGTCTGCCGGGCGCCTGCCGAACGCATTCTCACCGCCGTCGGCCCTCCCCGCCGCGGAAATCCGTTGGCGCCCCGGATACCTGCTGGCTACAATCGCCGGTCTGCCCGCCTCCCTCAGAGCCTGAGCGGAGTGCCACCGGCCGCACGGAAACCGGCCGGCTTCCCGCTTCACGCATCTGAACGCATCTGACACGCGACCCGCAGCTACAGACGCCTACGAGTACGTACGGGCACGCCGTCACGTACATCCGTGGCCGGATCCGCCGGAGGCAACACCGTGCCCTCGCACGCCCACGACCAGACCCACGACCGGCCCGACCCGCTGGAGCGCGAACGCGCCCACCTCGCCGCCTCCCGGGCGGCGCTGCGCGCCATGCGCGCGGACGCCGAGGCGCTCAACATCGCGGACGTCACCGCGAACTGGGTCAACGCCGAAGTGCTCCAGGGCGAGGTCGACGCCCGTATCAAGGCGCTCGCCGACCTGGCCCACACCCCGTTGTTCTTCGGCCGCCTGGACTACCTGCACGCCCCGGGCGTGGACGCGGCCGAGGGCGCGGCGGGCGAGAACTTCTACATCGGCCGCCGGCACGTGCACGACGCCGACGGCGACCCGATGGTCATCGACTGGCGCGCGCCGGTCTCGCAGCCGTTCTACCGGGCCTCGAAGAAGGACCCGATGGACCTCGACCTGCGCCGCCGCTTCGGCTACACCGGCGGGCAGCTGACCGCGTACGAGGACGAGCACCTGACCGACCCGGCCGAGGCGGAACAGCACAGCAAGCTGCTCCAGACCGAGATCGAACGGCCCCGGGTGGGCCCGATGCGCGACATCGTGGCGACGATCCAGCCGGAGCAGGACGAGATCGTGCGCGCCGGGATCGGCGGCACGGTCTGCGTCCAGGGGGCGCCGGGCACCGGCAAGACCGCGGTGGGTCTGCACCGGGTCGCCTACCTGCTGTACGCGCACCGCGAGCGGCTGGCCCGCTCCGGCACGCTCGTCATCGGTCCGAACCGCTCGTTCCTGCACTACATCGAGCAGGTGCTGCCCGCGCTGGGCGAGCTGGAGGTCAAGCAGGCCACCGTCGACGACCTGGTGGCGCACGTCGAGGTGCGGGGCACGGACGACGCGGCGGCGGCCACGGTCAAGGGGGACGCGCGGCTGGCGCGGGTGCTGCGGCGGGCGGTGTGGTCGCAGGTGCGGGCGCCGTCCGAGGCGTGTGTGGTGGTGCGCGGTTCGCGGCGCTGGCGGGTGCCGGCGTACGAGATCGAGGAGATCGTCGAGGAGTTGCGGCGCCGCGACATCCGTTACGGGGCGGCCCGGGAGGCCCTGCCGCAGCGCATCGCGCACGCGGTGCTCGTACGGATGGAGCAGGCGGGCGAGGCGCCGGACGACCGGGTGCAGGACGCGGTGGCGCGCAACGCGGCGGTGAAGGCCGTGGTCAAGGAGGTGTGGCCGCCGGTCGATCCGGCGAAGCTGGTGCTGCGGCTGCTGTGCGACGCGGAGTTCCTGGCCGCGCAGGCGGAGGGCGTCCTGACGCCGGAGGAACAGAAGACGATCCTGTGGGCGAAGCCGGCCCGCAGTGTGAAGAGCGCCAAGTGGTCGGCGGCGGACGCGGTGCTGATCGACGAGGCGGCGGACCTCGTCTCCCGTACGCACTCCCTGGGGCACGTGGTGCTGGACGAGGCGCAGGACCTGTCGCCGATGCAGTACCGGGCGGTGGGGCGGCGCTGTACGACCGGCTCGGCGACGATCCTGGGCGACATCGCGCAGGGCACCACGCCGTGGTCCACGAACACGTGGGAGGAGGCGCTGGCCCACCTGGGCAAGCCGGGCGCGCGGATCGAGGAGCTGACGCTCGGTTTCCGGGTGCCGCGCGAGGTGATCGCGTACGCCTCGCGGCTGCTGCCCGCGATCGCGCCCGATCTGACCGAGGCCACCTCGATCCGCGAGTCGGCGGGGGATTTCGCGATCCGGCCGGTGCCGTCGGCGGAGCTGGACGGCGCGGTCGTCGCCGCCTGCCACGCGGCGCTGGCCAAGGAAGGATCGATCGGACTGATCGCGGCCGAGGCCCGGCTGCCCGCCCTGGGCGCGGCGCTGGAAGCGGCGGGACTGACCGTGCTGGCGCCCGGCGAGGAGACCTCGGCACAGGCCCGGCTGACCCTGGTCCCGGCCACCCTCGCCAAGGGCCTGGAGTACGACTACGTGGTGGTCGACGAGCCCGCCGCGATCGTCGGCGGCGAACCGGACGAACGCACCGGCCTGCGCCGCCTGTACGTCTGCCTGACCCGCGCGGTCTCCGGGCTGACGGTGGTCCACGCGGCGGACCTGCCCGAGCAGTTGGGCACGCCCGCCGGGTGATCCGGTCCCCTCACCCCTCCGAAGGCGGCAGGGACGCCAGGAGCGGCTCCACCAGCCCGGGGAACCGGGCGTCGAGGTCGGAGCGCTCCGGAGGGGACAGCGGAGGAGGCACCGGAAGAGGCGTCGGCGCTGCGGCCCCGTACGGAACCGCAGCACTCCTCCCCCGTCCGGCTCTAGACCGGCACCCCCTCCAGGGCCTCCCGCCACGCCGCCACGGCCCCCGCGTCCACCGGCGCTTCCCAGCCGGAGGGGCGGGCGGCGCCGCCGATGTGGAAGGCGTCCACCCCGGCCGCCAGCAGCTCCGGCAGGTGCGCGAGCACCAGCCCGCCGCCGATGAGGAGCCGCGGCCCGTAGCCGGGCTCACCCTCCGCCGTACGGGCCCGCTCGGCCAGCAGCGTCGGCAGTCCGTCCTCGACGCCGGCCGGCGATCCCGCCGTCAGGTAGGTGTCGAGGCCGGGCAGCCCGGCCAGTTCCTTGCGCAGCGCGTCGCGGTCGGCGGCCCGGTCGATGGCCCGGTGGAACGTCCACCGGCAGCCGTCGACCGCGGCGGCCAGCGCCTGCACGGCAGCCAGGTCCGGCCCGCCGCCCGCGTCCAGGAAGCCGAAGACGAACTCCTCCGCCCCTTCGGCCCGCAGGGCGGCGGCCGACGCGCACAGGGCGTCGACGTCGCCCGCGGCGAAGCCGTCGGCCGCCCGCAGCATCACCCGTACGGGGATGTCGACGGCCGCCCGGACCGCCGCGACGGTCCGCGGCGACGGGGTGAGGCCGTCGGCGGCCATGTCGCTGACGAGTTCGAGGCGGTCCGCACCGCCGGCCTGGGCGGCCACCGCGTCGGCGGCATCGAGCGCGATCACCTCCAGGAGTGCGCGCTTGGTCATGGGTCCCCATTCCTTCGACGTGACGACTTCAGCAGGACTGGACGGGATGCCGACACGGACAGCGAGAGGACGACAGGTCTAGTCCAATATCCAGAGTACGGGCCGACCCGTCCGCCGGGACCACAACGCCCCGGTACTCGACCGGAAACCCCCTCTTGACCTCCCCCCGGGCACAATGGGCCGTATGGCTCGCACGACACCTCCGTCCGGTACGGCCCACACCCACTTCGGTGGCGGCGCCGACCCGTTCCCGGATCTGCACCACCGCTGGGCCACCGCTGTCTCCGGAGCCCGGGGCGGCAGCGGCCCCGCCGACCCCGACCCGGCCCCGTACGCGGACAACCTGCTCGGCCGCTGGTCCGAGCCGCAGCGCCGGTACCACACCACCGGTCACCTCCTCGCCGTGCTGGACCGCATCGACGAGCTGGCCGTGCACGCGACCGACCTGGACGCCGGTGTCCCCGTGGACTGGGACGCCGTCCGCCTCGCCGCCTGGTTCCACGACGCGGTCTACCGGCCCGAACGCTCCGAGAACGAGGAGCGCAGCGCCGCCCTCGCCGAGCGCGCGCTGCCCGAGCTGGGCATCGACGCCGCATGCACGGCCGAGGTCGCCCGCCTCGTACGCCTCACGGCGAGCCACGACCCGGCCGCCGACGACCACAACGGTGCTGCCCTGTGCGACGCGGACCTGGCGGTCCTGGCAGGAGCGCCCGAGCAGTACGCGGCCTACGCCGCCGCGGTCCGCGAGGAGTACGGGTTCGTGCCGGACCGGGAGTTCCGCGCCGGGCGCGCCGAGGTGCTGCGGCGCCTCCTGGACATGGCGAGCCTGTACCGCACGCCGTACGGCAAGCAGCAGTGGGAGCGGGTGGCCCGCCGCAACCTGACCACCGAGCTGGAGCTGCTCACCACCGGGTAGCGGCCGCCGCCGTACCGCGCGGCGCCGGCCGGTCCGTGCGCCGCGCGCGCCGCAGGGCGCGGCCCTCGGCCCGGTACCAGCGGCACGCCACGACGGCCGCCAGTGCCAGCTCGACGGCATCACCGCCGTAGTACATGACCTGCGAGGCCAGGTGCAGGTCGGCGGCGCCGAAGGACGTGCCGGGCGGGCCCGC
This sequence comes from Streptomyces paromomycinus, assembly GCF_003865155.1. Lineage (NCBI taxonomy): Bacteria > Bacillati > Actinomycetota > Actinomycetes > Kitasatosporales > Streptomycetaceae > Streptomyces > Streptomyces paromomycinus. The sequence continues at coordinate 4,097,597 of NZ_BHZD01000001.1, forward strand.
CGCGTACAGAGATTTGGCGAGGACGGCGTGCGCCGTGCCCGCCGCCAGCAGCACGGCCGCCCGCAGGGCCATGCCGGGGCGGTGGCGTACGGGGTCCAGGGCGAGCAGCCCGAAGGAGAACAGGACACCGGCGAGCAGGATGTGCAGGTGCACGGCCGCGTTCAGCCAGGCACTGTGGTGGCTGACGGACAGCAGCGGGGTGCGGTACAGCAGCCACAGCCCGCCGAAGTCGAGCAGGGCCGCCACCGGCGGCAGCACCGGGACCGCCGCCCAGCGCGCGCGGGTCAGGGTGACGAGGCCGCGGCGTACGGGTACGGGCGCGGCGCGCAGGGTCAGCGTCAGGGGGCGGCCGAGGACCAGGAGCAGCGGCGCCACCATGCCGACGCACAGGTGCGTGAGCATGTGCGCGGTGAACGGCGGCGTGCTGCCCCAGGGCTCGGCGACGCCCGCCACCAGGACCGCACCACCCGAGCAGAACAGCGCGTCACGCCCGTACGGCCAGGCGTCCCCGCGAGCGCGCAGCCGGGCCGCAGCCGCCAGGTAGGCGAGGCAGCCGAGGACGGTGACGGTGGTGACAGTCGCGGTGAAGGGCGGGGGCAGGGCGGCGGACATGGTGACGGATGCGGCGGACGTGACGGGCGTGGCGGGCGTCATCGGCTGCGCGAGGCGGTGGTCGGGGCGGTGTGCGACGACCTGGTGCGTGGGGTCGCGCGGGAGGCGCGCACCAGCAGGAACGCGCCGGCCGCCAGGAGCAGTACGGCGATCCCGTTCCACGTCCAGTCGTACGGCGCGAGGTCCACGCCGTACCGGATCTGGTGGATGCCCAGCCCCTTGTGCTGGAACGTTCCGTCGTAGAGCTGGAACCCGCCCAGCCCCAGACACAGCCCGCCCCACCACGCCCGGGGCACCAGCGTCCCGCGGCGCCGGACGTCCGCGTACAGCACCAGGCCCGCCACCATCGCGAGCCAGCTGCCGGCGTGGAACAGGCCGTCGGAGACCAGGCCGACGTCCGTGGTGGACTTGTCGTAGAAGTGGTGCCAGTGCAGCAGCTGGTGGAACACCGTCTCGTCGATGAACGCGGCCGTGCCGATGCCCGTCAGCACGCCGCTGACCACCGTCCTCGTACGTTTCATCCGGACCTCCTCGCTGTACGCCTCATCCTGGCCTCCTCGCTGTACGCCTCATCCGGGCCTCCTCGCCGTCGCGGACCGGGGTCCGGCCCGGGGCCCGGACCGGGCGGAGCCGCCGGGGTACCCGGGCCGGCGGGGGCAAAACGCCGCGGGGGCACGCCCCGGCCACCCACCCGGAACCGCCCGGTACCGTTCCGGGCCCGACCCCGCTCCCGGGAATGTCATGCGCATCAGCACTGTTCGTGCGTGACATGCAAGACCATCCCGATCGCACCCGCATGCCCCTCGCCGTCTACGTCCTCGGACTCTCCGTCTTCGCCCTCGGCACCAGCGAATTCATGCTGTCGGGCATCCTCCAGCCCCTGGCCCGGGACATGGGGGTGACCATCCCCCAGGCCGGTCTGCTGGTCTCCGCCTTCGCGATCGGCATGGTGGTCGGCGCGCCGGTGCTCGCCGGCGCCACCCTGCAACTGCCCCGCCGCACCACGCTGATAGCCCTGCTCACCGTCTTCGGGCTCGGACAGGTCGCGGGCGCGGTGGCACCGTCGTACGGCGTGCTGTTCGTCTCCCGCGTGGTCAGCGCGCTCGCCTGCGCGGGCTTCTGGGCGGTCGGTGCGGCCGTCGCGGTGTCGCTGGTGCCGGTCACGGCGCGGGCCCGCGCGATGGCCGTCATGGTCGGCGGGCTGAGCATCGCCAACATCGCGGGCGTACCGGCCGGCGCGCTGCTCGGGCAGCACGCGGGCTGGCGGTCCGCCTTCTGGGCCGTCGCGGTCCTCTCGGCGATCGGCCTGGTCGGCGTGATCGCGCTGGTGCCGCGGACGGCCGTGCCGACCGGTGACGAGCGCCCCGTGCTCCGCCGCGAGCTGAGCATCTACCGCGACAAGCAGGTCTGGCTCGCACTGATCGGCACCGCGCTGAACGGCGCCGCGGTCTTCGCGCTGTTCTCCTACCTGGCGCCGCTGCTCACCGACACGGCCGGGCTGGCCGAGGGCAGCGTGCCGACCGTGCTGGCGCTGTTCGGTGTCGGCGCGCTGATCGGTACGTTCGTCGGCGGCCGCGTCGCCGACGCGCACCCGTTCGGGACGATCATCGCAGGCATCGGCGCCTCGGCCACCGTGCTGGCACTGCTGGCCCTGACCGCGCAGAACTCCGTCGCCGCCGTCACGCTCTCGCTGCTGCTCGGTGTGACCGCGTTCGCCACCGCACCGGCCCTGAACGCCCGGATGTTCAACGTGGCGACCGCCGCGCCGACGCTGGCGGGCGCGACCACCACCTCCGCCTTCAACCTGGGCAACACCATCGGGCCGTGGCTCGGCGGGCTGGTCATCAGCGCCGGCTGGGGCTACCCGGCCGTCGCGTGGACGGCCGCGGCGCTCGCGGCGCTGGGCGTCGCCACCACCCTCGTCGCCCTGCGGCTGCACCGTACGAAGAGCACCTCCCGCCTGGTCGCCTCCTCGGCGGGCACGCCGCGGCACACCACGGCGAGCGCGACCGGGACCGCCGGGACGGTGGACGCGGCGCACACGGCCGAGACCGCCAGGACGGTGCAGGCGGCCGGGACGGTGGAGGCTGCGGACCGGAGCTGAGGGCACGCTCCCGCGCCCGCCACGCCCCCACCAGGCCCGCCCGGCACCCCGGGCGGGCCTTCGCCGTGTCCGGGCCCGCGGCGCCGATCCGGTACCGACGCGGCCTCCTTGCCGCCCTCTGCTCCCCTACAGCCCTGCCCCCTTACTGCCCCACCGCCCCGCCCTCCCGGCTCTTCGGGCGGCGCAGGCCGGCCTCGCGCAGGCGGCGGACCAGTTCCTTGCTGCCGATCTCCAGCGCGCCCGCGCGCACCGCGTCCGCGTGCCGCTCCGCCGGTATGTCGTAGTGATCGCCGTCGAACGCCTTGCGGGGGCAGCCGATGCGCTCCGCGAAGGCGTGCAGTTCCTCGAACGAGGTGTCGCTGACGAGGTGGGACCACATCCGGCCGTGTCCGGGCCAGGTCGGCGGGTCGATGTAGAGCGCCACGTCAGCCTCCCCCGGTGGCGCCCAGCGAGCCGACCCGGGCCACCGAGACCGCCGTCTTGGGGCAGACCCAGTACGGGTCGGGGCCCAACTCGGGCTCGACGTCGAGGGCGTGCGGGTCGCCGCCGTGCAGGCACACGGGGCACAGCGGCCAGCGGCCGTACCGCTCCAGGAGCGCGTCCTGGACGTCCTGCGCTATCAGCCCGGCCACGAACTCGGCGCCCTCGGGCCACTGCTCCACCCACCATCGGCGGTGCGTCACGGAGTCCTCGACCAGCGAGACGATCTCCGCGTCGGCGACTTCGCCCGCCACCAGGTCCGCGAGGACCAGCGCGCGGGCCGTGTGCAGTGCCTGTTCGAGCTCCATGCCCCCCATTCTCTCCCGCACCACCGACAACCGCTCCGGCAGCCGGCCGACGCCCGGCACGGAACGGGATGGCACGGCACCCGACGTCCGGCCCGGCACGGCACCCGTCGGGTATTGACGCGGACCGGCCCTGAAATTACTTTTCAGCTGTGAGCCCCGACCTGAAGGAAACTTTCAAGGACTCCGGCGCCGCCGTCCGGGCCGCCCCGGGCCCGCCCGCCCCCGCGGCCCTGGCCGCCAAGGTGCGCACGCTGGCGCCGTCCATGACCCGTTCCATGCAGCGGGTCGCGGAGGCGGTCGCAGGCGACCCGGCCGGCTGCGCCGCGCTCACCGTCACCGGCCTCGCCGAACGTACGGGCACGAGCGAGGCCACCGTCGTACGGACCTCGCGCCTGCTCGGCTACCCGGGCTACCGCGACCTGCGCATCGCACTGGCCGCCCTCGCCACCCAGCAGGCCACCGGCCGCGCGCCCGCCGTCACCGCCGACATAGCGGTCGACGACGCGCTGCCCGACGTGGTCGCGAAGCTGGCCCAGGAGGAGCAGCAGTGTCTGGCCGACACCGCCGCCGGACTGGACCTGACGCAGTTGGAGGCCGCGGTCGGCGCGCTGGCCGCGGCCCGGCGCATCGACGTGTACGGCATCGGGGCCTCCAACCTCGTCGGCCAGGACCTGGTCCAGAAGCTGCTGCGGATCGGCCTGATCGCGCACGCCCACTCCGATCCGCACCTCGCCGTGACCAACGCGGTCCAGATGCGCGCCGGCGACGTGGCCATCGCGATCACCCATTCGGGGCGCACGACCGACGTCATAGAGCCGCTGCGGGTGGCCTTCGACCGGGGCGCGACGACCATCGCGATCACCGGCCGCCCGGACGGCGGCATCGCCTCGTACGCCGATCACGTCCTCACCACGTCCACGGCCCGGGAGAGCGAGCTGCGCCCCGCCGCCATGTCCTCGCGCACCAGCCAACTGCTCGTCGTGGACTGCCTGTTCGTGGGCGTCGCACAGCGTACGTACGAGACCGCGGCACCCGCCCTGTCCGCCTCGTACGAAGCGCTCGCCCACCGCCACTCACCCCGGACGCCCCACCGCTGACCCCGGCCCGGCCACCGGCCGGCCGTCCAGGTCCACCGCCTCCCGCGCCCCCGTACAGAGCCGTACGCGCCCGTACCGAGCCGTACGCGCCCGGAAAGAGCCGCCACCGCCATGACCTCCCCCGCCGAGTACGCACAGCTGCGCGCCCAGCTCGACACGCTCACCACCGAAGCCTTCCGGCCCGAACTGGCCGAGATCGACCGGCTGTCCACCCTGGAGATCGCCCGCACGATGAACGGCGAGGACACCACCGTCCCCGCCGCCGTCGCCGACCGGCTCCCCGAGATCGCCGCCGCCATCGACGCCACCGCCGAGCGGATGGCCCGCGGCGGCCGGCTGGTCTACGCGGGCGCGGGCACGGCCGGCCGCCTCGGCGTGCTGGACGCCAGCGAGTGCCCGCCCACCTTCAACACCGACCCGTCCGAGGTCGTGGGCCTGATCGCGGGCGGCCCCACCGCCATGGTCGCCGCCGTCGAGGGCGCCGAGGACAGCAAGGAGCTGGCCGCCGCCGACCTGGACGCGCTGGGCCTGACCGCCGACGACACGGTGGTCGGCGTCTCCGCCTCCGGCCGCACCCCGTACGCCGTCGGCGCCGTCGAGCACGCCCGCGCGGCCTGCGGCGCACTGACCGTCGGCCTGTCCTGCAACGCGGGCTCGGCGCTGGCCGCGGCCGCCGACCACGGCATCGAGGTCGTCGTCGGCCCCGAACTCCTCACCGGCTCCACCCGCCTGAAGGCCGGCACGGCGCAGAAGCTGGTCCTCAACATGCTCTCGACCATCACCATGATCCGGCTGGGCAAGACCTACGGGAACCTGATGGTGGACGTCCGCGCCTCCAACGAGAAGCTGCGGGCCCGCTCGCGCCGCATCGTGGCGCTGGCCACCGGCGCCGGCGACCCGGAGATCGAGGCCGCGCTCGCCGCCACCGACGGGGAGGTCAAGAACGCCATCCTGGTCCTCCTGGCCGGGGTCGACGGGCCGACGGCGGCCCGGCTGCTGGACGGCTCCCGCGGCCACCTCAGGGCCGCGCTGCACACCGCCCTGCACACCCCGCCCTTCCAGAGCGGCTGACCCGGCCGGGCGCCCCGCCGCCACCAGCCCGCTCCGGCCGACCCACCCGCACAGCAAGGCACCACCATGTCCGATGAGAAGAACCGCGCCACCGCCGCCGCGCTCCTCCCCCTGGTCGGCGGCGCCGCCAACGTCACGTCCGTCACCCACTGCATGACCCGGCTGCGCCTCGGCGTCGCGGACCGCTCGCTGGTCCGGGACGACGCCCTGAAGGCGCTGCCCGCCGTCCTGGGCGTGGTGGAGGACGACACGTACCAGATCGTGCTGGGACCGGGCACGGTCGCCCGCGTCACCCCGGAGTTCGCCGCCCTGGTCGACGCCGGACGGGACGCGCCACCCGCCCCGGACGATCCTCCCGCCGCAGCGGACCGCACCGGCCCCACCCCCTCGGCCCTCTCCACCGCCGAAGAACTCGCCGCCCAGGGCGCCGCCCTCAAAGCCCGCCAGAAGGCCCGGAACGCGACCCCGGTCAAACTCTTCCTCCGCCGGATCGCCGACATCTTCGTCCCGCTGATCCCCGCCCTCATCGGCTGCGGCATCATCGCCGGACTGAACGGCCTGCTGACCAACTTCGGCGTGCTGCCCGCCCTCGTCCCGGCGCTGGCCGCCATCGCCTCCGGCTTCATGTCCCTGATCGCGGTCTTCGTGGGCCACAACACCGCGAAGGAGTTCGGCGGCACGCCCGTCCTGGGCGGCGCGGTCGCCGCGATCATCGTGTACGCGGGTGTCGCCCAGGTGAGCGCCTTCGGCCAGCAGCTCTCGCCGGGCCAGGGCGGGGTGCTCGGGGCCCTGGGCGCGGCGCTGCTCGCCGTACAGGTCGAGAAGGCGTGCCGCAGATACGTCCCCGAGGCGCTCGACGTCCTGGTCACCCCCACCGTGACCGTGCTGGTCTCCGGCCTGGTCACGCTCTTCGGCCTGATGTTCCTGGCCGGCGAGGTCTCCACCGCCATCGGTACGTGCGCGAACTGGCTGCTCGCCCACGGCGGCGCCGCGGCCGGATTCCTGATCGGCGGCCTCTTCCTCCCGCTCGTCATGCTCGGCCTGCACCAGGCCCTGATCCCCATCCACACCACGCTGATCGAGCAGCAGGGCTACACGGTGCTGCTGCCCGTCCTCGCGATGGCCGGCGCCGGCCAGGTGGGCGCCGCCCTCGCGGTCTACGTCCGCCTGCCCGGCAACCGCTCGATCCGTACGACCGTCAGGTCCGCGCTGCCCGCCGGGTTCCTCGGCGTCGGCGAACCTCTCATCTACGGCGTCTCGCTGCCGCTGGGCCGCCCGTTCGTCACCGCCTGCGTGGGCGGTGCGTTCGGCGGCGGCTTCGTGGGCCTGTTCAACCAGCTCGGTACGACGGCCGGTTCCACCGCCATCGGCCCGTCGGGCTGGGCCCTGTTCCCCCTCCTCAAGGGAAACCAGCCGCTCGGCGCCACCCTCGCCGTCTACGCCGTCGGCCTGCTCGTCGGCTACGCGGCCGGTTTCCTGGCGACGTACTTCTTCGGCTTCGGCAAGCAGGCCCTGGCGGATCTGAACGCCGCCACGGACCCCGGAGCCGCCGGAGGCTAGGCCGCCCCCGCCCCCGCCGTCTCCCGGCGCTCGGACGCCGTCGGCGTGTCCGGCCAGCACTCCACCCCCGTCAGGTCCGGCATCCGGGACCGGGTGAACACCGGGTCCAGGCCGGACCGGCGCTGCGCCGTGTAGTCGTCCAGGAGGCGGAAGGCGATCGCGGAGAGGGGGATGACGGCCAGCAGGTTGATCAGGGCCATGAGGCCCATGAAGACGTCGGCGAGGTTCCAGATGACGCTCACCGAGCCCAGCGCGCCGAGGAAGACGACCGTGAGGACGAGGGCGCGGTAGACGGGCAGGACCCAGGCGCGCCGCGTCATGAAGCCGATGTTGGACTCGCCGTAGTAGTAGTTCCCGATCATGGAGCTGAAGGCGAGCAGGAAGACGACGGCCGTCAGCACGTGACCGGCCCAGCCGCCGAGCGTGTCGGTCAGCGCGGACTGGGTGAGGTCGACGCCCTGCCGCCCGCTCAGCTCCGGGGTGGTCGTCAGGATGATGAAGGCGGTCATCGAGCAGATCAGCAGGGTGTCGAAGAAGACCCCGAGGGACTGGACGAGCCCCTGCTTGACCGGGTGGGTGACCTCGGCGGCGGCGCCCGCGTTGGGCGCGGAGCCCAGGCCCGCCTCGTTGGAGAACATGCCACGCCGTATGCCCTGCTGGATCGCCGCGCCGATCCCGCCGGCCGCCAGCTCCTTGAAGCCGAACGCGCCGCCGACGATGTCGCCGAAGACCCGCGGCAGGTCGCCGAGGTTGAGGAGGACGACGGCGGTGCCCAGCAGCAGGTAGACGACGGCCATGACCGGTACGAGGACGGTCGTGACGGAGGTGATGCGGCGCACGCCGCCGCAGATCGCGATGCCCAGCAGGACGGCCAGCAGCAGGCCGACCGCCGGGGCGAACCACGACGCACCGCTGCCGGAGACGGACCCGGAGGCGACCGAGGTGATCGTGTTGGACTGCACGGCGTTGAAGACGAACCCGAAGGTCACGGTGATGGCGACTGCGAACAGCACACCGGGCCAGCGCTTCCCGAGCCCGCGCTGCATGTAGTAGGCGGGGCCGCCACGGTACGTACCGGAGGCGGCGCCGTCGCGGCCCTTGCCGTCGCGGCCCTTGCCGTCGCCGTCCTTGTCGTCGCCGTCCTTGTCGTCGCGGACCTTGTAGAGCTGGGCCAGCGCCGACTCGACGAACGCCGAGGCCCCGCCGACGAGCGCCATCACCCACATCCAGAACACCGCGCCCGCCCCGCCGAGGGTGATGGCGGTGGCGACGCCCGCGATGTTGCCCGTACCGACCCGTGCGGCCGCCGAGATGGTGAAGGCACCGAAGGACGAGACCGGTTTGGAGCCGTCCGCCCTGGGCTCGGACTTGTCCTTGAGCACGCGCAGCATCTCCGGGAAGAGCCGCAGCTGCACCGCCCTGGAGCGGACCGTGAAATACAGGCCGGCGCAGACCACCAGCGGGATCAGCAGGTAGGTCCAGAGACCGTCGTTGACGTCGACGATCAGGGAATCGAGCGTGCTCATGGGCGTCCTTGCGGGGCGTCCGGGTACGGGGACGGCCATCGCGGAAGATCACCTTCCGGTGAGGCTCCCGAAAGTATGGCCGCCATGCCCATACCAGGACCAGCGGCGCCTTGCATGCGGTATCTCACAGAAGCGACATAACGACGGACGCCGGCACCCCGGCGGACACCCTGCCCGCCCCCGAGCCCTCACATGGCGCAGCCGTGCAGCCCGCCGTCCACCACCAGGTCCTGCCCGTTGACGTACGACGCCTCCCCGGACGCCAGGAAGGCCACCGCGTCGGCGATCTCCTCGGGCCGTGCGAACCGGCCCGCCGCCGTCTGCGCCCGCAGCTTCTCCGCCTCCGCCACATCGATCTGCGAGCCCGCGAACATCGGCGTCTCGACGTAGCCGGGACTGACCGAATTGACGCGGACACGGCGTCCGGCGAGCGCCGCCGCGAGGGTCCGGGCGAGGTTGAGCGCGGCGGCCTTGGTCGCGGAGTGCAAGGTGGCGTCCGCCTGTCCGCGTTGCACGAGCGACGAGGCGTTGATGACCACCGCGCCGCCGTCCCGCAGCAGCGGAAGGGCCCGCTGGACGGTGAAGAACACGCCCTTGAAGTTCACGCCGACCGCCCGGTCGAAGTCGGCCTCGGTGATCTCCTCGAAGGGAGCGGCGGCGTACCGGCCGGCGTTGGCGAAGATGATGTCGAGGTGCCCGAAGCGGTCGCGTACCGCCTCGACCGCGGCGTCCAGGTCGGCGACGGAGGCCGTGTCGGCCCGTACGCCGAACACCCGGTCCGCCGCGTCCTCGGCCGCTCCCGGGCCCGCCCCCGTCGCATCCGCAACGGACGCTTCGCCACCCGTCACCGCCTCCCGCGCCCGCTCCCTCAGGTGCGCCACGGCGGTGTCCAGGCGGCGCTCGTCGCGGCCGCACACCACCACCCGCGCGCCGTCCGCGAGCAACCGGCGCGCGGCTGCCAGGCCCACTCCACTGCTGCCGCCGGTGATCAGGGCGACGGTGTCCGCGGGGAACCGGTCCGGTCGGGCGGCCTGTCCGTTTCGAGTCGTCATGGGGTGATCGTGCCCCGCCGGACCGGGGGCAGTGCAAGGACCGCCGTGCGGAACGGCACACACCTCGCCGTACGGCAGGCCGCACGCCCGAAGGTGCCGGAACGCCGCTGGGGCGGCACCCCCCTGGGAGGAGGAGTGCCGCCCCGGCGATCTGCGGACAGCTGATCCGGGAGGATCAGAAGTCCATGTCACCGCCCGGCATGCCGCCCGGAGCGGCCGCGGCGGCCTTCTCCGGCTTGTCGGCGATGACGGCCTCGGTGGTCAGGAACAGCGCGGCGATCGACGCGGCGTTCTGCAGCGCGGAGCGCGTGACCTTGGCGGGGTCGATGATGCCCTCGGCGATCATGTCGACGTACTCGCCGGTCGCGGCGTTCAGACCGTGGCCGACGGCCAGGTTGCGCACCTTCTCCACGACGACGCCGCCCTCAAGGCCGCCGTTGACGGAGATCTGCTTCAGCGGGGCCTCCAGCGCCAGCTTCACAGCGGCGGCACCGGTGGCCTCGTCACCCTCCAGCTCCAGCTTCTCGAAGACCGAGGAGGCCTGCAGCAGGGCGACGCCACCGCCGGCGACGATGCCCTCCTCGACGGCCGCCTTCGCGTTGCGCACGGCGTCCTCGATGCGGTGCTTGCGCTCCTTGAGCTCGACCTCGGTGGCGGCACCGGCCTTGATGACGGCCACGCCGCCGGCCAGCTTCGCCAGACGCTCCTGGAGCTTCTCGCGGTCGTAGTCCGAGTCGCTGTTCTCGATCTCGGCGCGGATCTGGTTGACGCGGCCCTGGACCTGCTCGCTGTCACCGGCACCGTCGACGATGGTGGTCTCGTCCTTGGTGATGACGACCTTGCGGGCACGGCCCAGCAGGTCGAGACCGGCGTTCTCCAGCTTGAGGCCGACCTCCTCGGAGATGACCGTGCCACCGGTGAGGATGGCGATGTCGCCGAGCATGGCCTTGCGGCGGTCGCCGAAGCCCGGGGCCTTGACGGCGACGGACTTGAAGGTGCCGCGGATCTTGTTGACGACCAGGGTCGACAGGGCCTCGCCCTCGACGTCCTCGGCGATGATCAGCAGCGGCTTGCCCGACTGCATGACCTTCTCCAGCAGCGGAAGGAGGTCCTTCACGTTGGAGATCTTCGAGTTGACGATGAGGATGTACGGGTCGTCGAGCGACGCCTCCATACGCTCCATGTCGGTGGCGAAGTACGCCGAGATGTAGCCCTTGTCGAAGCGCATACCCTCGGTGAGCTCCAGCTCCAGACCGAAGGTCTGGGACTCCTCGACGGTGATGACGCCTTCCTTGCCGACCTTGTCCATGGCCTCGGCGATCAGCTCGCCGATCTGGGTGTCGGCGGCGGAGATGGAGGCGGTCGAAGCGATCTGCTCCTTGGTCTCCACGTCCTTGGCCTGCTCCAGCAGGGCGGCGGAGACGGCCTCGACGGCGCGCTCGATGCCGCGCTTCAGGGCCATCGGGTTGGCGCCGGCGGCCACGTTGCGCAGCCCCTCGCGGACCAGGGCCTGGGCCAGGACGGTCGCGGTCGTCGTGCCGTCACCGGCGACGTCGTCCGTCTTCTTCGCGACCTCCTTGACCAGCTCGGCGCCGATCTTCTCGTACGGGTCCTCGAGCTCGATCTCCTTGGCGATGGACACACCATCGTTGGTGATCGTGGGGGCGCCCCACTTCTTCTCGAGGACGACGTTGCGGCCCTTGGGGCCAAGGGTGACCTTGACGGCGTCGGCGAGCTGGTTCATCCCGCGCTCGAGACCGCGCCGTGCCTCCTCGTCGAACGCGATGATCTTGGCCATGTGAAGTGGTCCTCCCGGACTGGGGGTCCCCCCGGACTGCGTCTGGGGGAGGGTGGATACTCCGGACCGCGCTGGCGCCCGCGACGGACGGCTCGCGAGCCGGTGGTTCCTTGCCCCACCTGCCCGCGGACCTCACCGAGTCGGTCCTTAGCTGTCACTCTCACTCGTAGAGTGCTAACGCAATGATTAGCACTCGACCCCTTAGAGTGCAAGCGGCTTCGCAGAAGCCTCGTATGGGGGTGGCGGCCGGGCGACGGGAGGGCGCAAGCGGCTTGGCGGGAGCCATCCCCGTGGGGGCCGGGTGTCAAACCGGGTGCGGGCGGATGACCTGGCGCTCCCCCGCACCCGCCCCCGACCCACCCAAACACAGAAGGCCCGCGCCCCCCGCAGGGGACGCGGACCTTCGTACGCAGCAGTCGGTCGGCGCTTCAGCCGGCCACGCGGACCATGTCCGCCTGCGGCCCTTTCTGGCCCTGCGAGATCTCGAACTCGACCCGCTGACCCTCCTCAAGGGTGCGGTAACCGTCCATCTGGATCGCGCTGTAGTGGACGAATACATCCGCACCACCGTCGACCGCGATGAAGCCGTACCCCTTCTCCGCGTTGAACCACTTGACGGTGCCCTGAGCCATGCCTAACTCCCCTATTACTGGCCCTTGCACAGGACCGCACTCCGCGGACCCGGGTCAGACCTCACCCCCGACAGGAGGGGGTGTGCGCCGGAACGCGTCGACCGCCGCTGAATGTATCTGTCCAACTGCCCAGCGCAACAGGTCAGTCGGACGAGAATTCTTCTCGGGAACAATCGCAAATATGCGAAGAAAAGCCCATACGGCAGGGCAAGTCGGGCCGGGCAAAGCGCACCAACGCGACAAATCATGTCCACACTTCGCGCACAACTTGCCGGGCCCTCATAGGCGTTCGGCACGCGCTGAACGAGTAATCACCTCAACTGTATCGCCTTTAACAACACGGAATCGCCCCGTCCGCTTCGTGGCGGACGGGGCGATTCCAGCCGTCGGACCGGGGAAGGGCCGAAAAAGATCGTTACGGCGTCCCGGGTGACCGGCTCAGCAGCCGCCGGCCACCGCCGGAATGATCGAGACGCCCGCGCCGTCCGGCGTCGGCGTCGCCAGGCCCTGCTCGAAGCGCACGTCGTCGTCGTTGACGTAGACGTTCACGAAGCGCCGCAGCTTGCCCGTGTCGTCCAGGACGCGGGCCGCGATGCCGGCGTGGTTCTGCTCCAGGTTCTGGATGACCTCGGAGAGGGTCGCCCCCTCGGCGGGGACCTCGGCCCGGCCGCCGGTGTAGGTGCGCAGGATGGTCGGGATGCGGACGTTGACGCTCATGGTGTGCTGCCTTCCAGCTCGCGAGAGGAGTGCGGAGGGGCGGCGGGCGCGGGCGTACCGGTGGCCGCGGGAGCGGACGGAGGTACGCCGGCGCGTGCCGTGGTGTACGGACGCGTGCCGGTGTGTACCGACGCGTACGGGTGCGCGCGACCGCGTACGGGTGTGTGCAGCCGCGCGCGGCGGTCAGCCCGCCAGACCGGCCGCGCGGAACGCGTCCAGGCTCGGGCGGATGGTGGCCGTGGGCCCGGTCGTCGGCGCCACGGCGTCCAGCGTCTTGAGCCCGTCGCCGGTGTTGAGCACGACGGTGGTCAGCGCCGGGTCGAGCAGCCCGTCCTCGATCAGCTTCTTCGTCACGCCCACGGTCACCCCGCCGGCGGTCTCGGCGAAGATGCCCTCCGTACGGGCCAGCAGCTTGATCGCGTCGACCACCTGCGCGTCGTTCACGTCCTCGACCGCGCCGCCGGTGCGCCGGGCGATGTCGAGCACGTACGGGCCGTCGGCCGGGTTGCCGATGGCCAGCGACTTGGCGATGGTGTCCGGCTTCTGCGGCCGTACGACGTCGTGGCCCGCCTTGAAGGCGGTGGAGACCGGGGAGCAGCCCTCGGCCTGCGCGCCGAAGATCTTGTACGGCTTGTCCTCGACCAGGCCGAGCGCGATCAGCTCCTTCAGCCCCTTGTCGATCTTCGTGAGCTGGGAGCCGGAGGCGATCGGAATGACGATCTGGTCCGGCAGCCGCCAGCCGAGCTGCTCGCAGATCTCGTACGCGAGCGTCTTGGAACCCTCGCCGTAGTACGGGCGCAGGTTGACGTTGACGAAGCCCCAGCCCTCGCCGAGCGGGTCGCCGATCAGCTCCGAGCAGAAGCGGTTGACGTCGTCGTAGGTGCCCTCGATGCCGACCAGCTCGCCGCCGTACACCGCGGCCATGACGACCTTGCCCGCCTCCAGGTCGTGCGGGATGAACACACAGGAGCGGAAGCCCGCCCGGGCCGCGGCCGCGCCGACCGCCCCGGCGAGATTGCCGGTGGAGGAGCAGGACAGGGTGGTGAAGCCGAAGGCGCGGGCGGCCTCGACGGCGATGGCGACGACGCGGTCCTTGAAGGAGTGCGTCGGGTTGCCGGAGTCGTCCTTGACGTACAGGCCGCCGGTGACACCCAGCTCACGGGCCAGGTTGTCGGCCTTGACCAGCTTGGTCAGTCCGGGGTTGAGGTTGGGCTTGTCCGCCACGTCGGCCGGGACGGGCAGCAGCGGCGCGTACCGCCAGATGCTGTTGGGGCCCGCCTCGATCCGCTTGCGCAGGCCCTCGGGGTCGCCGGCCGGCAGGTCGTACGCCACTTCCAGCGGCCCGAAACAGGACACGCAGGCGAAGATCGGCCCGAGGTCGAAGCGCTCGCCGCACTCGCGGCAGGACAGCGCGACAGCGGGACCGAGGGAGACGCTGGCGGACGGGGTGCTTTCGACGGATTGCACAGCCATGGAGGCGAGGCCCTTTCTCCTCATCTTCCTCGCGACGCATCTCGCCGCGAGACGGAATTGGCACCTTCCCGAGCCGGGAGCCTCGCGGGCCGCGTACGTGCGCGGCGACGGAGACCGGCTGGAGGGTTGCCGGGGCTTCAACGGGCCGTATCCCTCTGCCCCTCTGGATGAGCGGTATGGCACCGGGCCGGGGCCCAGGCGTTTGTCGCGCCGACCCCGGCATGTCCGGGGCGATCGCGTTGTTCAAGACTGTAGCCGAAGGGCCGGGCGGTCGAGACAGCCGTCCGCACCGCGAGATGGATCACATCGCTGATCCGGTAACGAAGGAGATCCGCACGTGCTGGAAGAGGTGGAGCGCTGGCTGGCCAGCCGGTCCTGGTCGGCCGCGGACCGCCCGCTCGACCGGCTGCTGGCCGCGAAGCGCGAGACGGGGCAGACGGTCTCCGTCGTGCTGCCCGCGCTCGACGAGGAGGCGACGGTCGGCGCGATCGTCGAGGCGATCCGTACGGAGCTGATGACCCCGTCGGTGCCGCTCGTCGACGAGCTGGTGGTGCTGGACTCCGGATCCACGGACGGCACGGCCAAGGTCGCGGCCGAGGCGGGCGCGCGGGTGGTCCACCGGGACGAGGTGCTGCCGCGGCTGCCCGCGCTGCCCGGCAAGGGCGAGGTGCTGTGGCGCTCCCTGCTGGCCACCGGCGGTGACATCGTCTGCTTCGTCGACGCGGACCTGCGCGAATTCGACGCGGGCTTCGTCTCCGGGATCGTCGGCCCGCTGCTGACCGACCCGGACGTGCAGTTCGTCAAGGGCATGTACGACCGTCCGCTGGGCGAGGCGGCGGGCCAGGGCGGCCGGGTCACCGAGCTGGTCGCCCGGCCGCTGCTGAACCTGCACTGGCCGCAGCTCGCCGGATTCGTGCAGCCGCTGGGCGGGGAGTACGCGGCCCGCCGCTCCCTGCTGGAGCGGCTGCCGTTCCCGGTGGGCTACGGCGTGGAGCTGGGCCTGCTGGTCGACGCACTGCACACGGCCGGGCTGGACGCGCTGGCCCAGGTGGACATCGGCGTACGCAAGCACCGCCACCAGGGCGGCCAGGCGCTCGGCCGGATGGCCGCGGCGATCTACCGCACCGCGCAGCTGCGGCTGGCCCGCGGCCACCTCGTGCGCCCCCGGCTGACCCAGTTCGAGCGCGGCGAGACCGGCTTCGTGCCGCGCACCTGGGATGTGGACACCGAGGAGCGGCCGCCGATGGCGGAGATACCGGAGTACGCGGAGCGCCGGGCGGCGTGACGCCGTCGGTCCGGAGCCCGGTTCCGGCGCCGCGCAAACAGTGACGTTCCGCCTCCGCTCCGCACGTTTGAGCGGATGGGTGGCGGGCTAGTCTCGCAACATGGTCTCCGAGCGTTCTGGTGCCAAGGTCCTCGTCGCGTCCAACCGCGGTCCGGTCTCGTACACGAAGGAGGACGACGGCACGCTGACTGCCAAACGGGGCGGCGGCGGGCTGGTCTCCGGGCTGTCCGCGATCGGCCCGGACGCCGGTGCGGTGTGGGTGTGCGCCGCCCTCGGGGACGGCGACCGCGAGGCCGCCCGGCGCGACGGCGGCCATCTGGACACCGCCGACACCGGCGGCCAGCACGTACGCATGCTGGACATCCCCGCCGACGTCTTCACCGACGCCTACAACGGCATCGCGAACTCCGTGCTGTGGTTCGTCCACCACATGCTCTACCAGACGCCGCTGGAGCCCTCCTTCGACGACGCGTTCCGCGCCCGATGGGCGTCGTACGAGGCGTACAACGCGGCCTTCGCGGACGCGCTCGCCGACGAGGCCGCGCCCGGCGCCGTGGTGCTGGTGCAGGACTACCACCTCACGCTGGTGCCCGGTCTGCTCCGCGCCCGCCGCCCCGACCTGCGCATCGGCCACTTCTCGCACACGCCGTGGGCGCCCGCGGACTACTTCCGAATGCTGCCGGACGACGTGGCCGAGGCGGTGCTGCGCGGCATGCTGGGCGGCGACCGCGCCGCGTTCCTGACGCGGCGCTGGGCCGAGGCGTTCGCCGAGTGCTGCGCGGCGGTGCTGGGCGCCGAGGTGGCGCACGGCGCGGACGGCGGGCTGAGCATCGTCCACGAGGGCCGGACGACGCGGCTCGGCGTGCACGGCCTGGGCGCGGACGCGGAGTTCCTGCGGGAACGGGCGCACCGCCCGGACGTGGACGAGCGGCTGGCGGCGCTGCGCGAGCAGATCGGCGGGCCGGACCGGAAGACGATCGTGCGGGTGGACCGTACGGAGCTGTCCAAGAACATCGTGCGCGGGCTGCGCGCCTACCGGGCGCTGCTGGCCGGGCACCCCCAGTGGCGCGAACGGGTCGTGCACATCGCGTTCGCCTACCCCTCCCGGCAGGACCTGGAGGTCTACCGCGCCTACACCGACGAGGTCGGGCGGCTGGCCGAGGAGATCAACGAGGAGTACGGCACCCCGGGCTGGCAGCCGGTCGTGCTGCACGTGAAGGACGACTTCGCGCGGTCGCTGGCCGCCTACCGGATCGCCGACGTGGCGCTGGTCAACCCGATCAGGGACGGGATGAACCTGGTCGCCAAGGAGGTCCCGGTGATCTCCGAGGCGGGCTGCGCGCTGGTGCTGTCCCGGGAGGCGGGGGCGTACGAGGAACTGGGCGAGGACGCCGTCTGCGTCAATCCGTACGACATCTCGGCCACGGCGCGCGCGCTGCACGAGGCGCTGTCCATGGAGGACGGCGAGCGGGCCGAGCGCTCGAAGCGGCTGGCCGCCGCGGCCACCGCGCTGCCGCCGGACCGGTGGTTCCTCCAGCAGCTGCGGGCGCTGGAGGAGTAGCGGCGCCGGGGCCCCGGGAGGGCCCCGGCCGCAGCCGTCAGGTGGTCCGGCCGCAGCCCGTCAGGCGGGCTCTTCCAGCCGGTCCGCGAGGGCGTGCAGCAGCGCGACGACGCCCGCCGGGCCGTCGACGACCAGGTCCGCCCGGCCGGCCAGCTCGGCGACCTCCGCGCTGCCGCTGCACACCAGCACCCCGGCCAGACCGTCCGACCGCAGCTTGTCCACGGCGGAGTAGGCGGCGAGGTCGCCGAGGTCGTCGCCCCCGTACAGGACGGTGGTGGCGCCGGTCTCGCGTACGTAGTCGGCGAGCGCGACGCCCTTGTCCATACCGGGCGGCCGCAGTTCGAGGACGTACCGGCCGGGCTCGACGATCAGGCCGTGCCGCTCGGCGAGCGCGTACAGCGGCTCGCGCAGCAGCTCGAAGGCGGCCTGCGGGTCCTCGGCGCGGCGGGTGTGCACGGCGATGGCGCGGCCCTTGTCCTCCACCCAGGAGGCGTGCCAGGCGCCCAGTCCGTCCAGGACGCCGGGGAGTTCGGCCTGGACGGCGGCGACGCCGGGCGGCGGCGCGGGCGCCCGTACCGTGCCGGTGGCCGCGTCCCAGCGCTCGGCGCCGTAGCCGCCGAGGACCACCAGCCGCTCCAGGCCCGGCGCGTCCGTGAAGCCGCCGAGGCGGACCGCGACACCGGCCGGCCGGCCGGTGATGACCACCAGGGAACACAGCCGCGGCGCGAGGCGGGCCAGCGCGGCCACGGCGCCGGGGTGGGCGCGGGCCTTCTCGGGGTCGGGCACGATGTCGGCGAGTGTGCCGTCGAAGTCGAGAGCGAGCACGGCGCGGCCGGGGCTGTCCAGCAGCGCGGCGAGACCCTCCCGGCCCGCTTCGGTGACCGGTGTCGGCAAGGAGTTCGGGGGACTGCCCATGGCGACGAGGTTACCGGGCGGGCGCGGGCGGGTGCCGGGTACGGGGGTGTCGGCGCAGCGCGGCGTCGGCTGCGGGTGCCGGGTACGGCCGTATCGGCGGCGCATGCCGTCTTCCGGCCCCGCCCCGGCCCGTCCGGCGCCTTGCGGGCCGCCCCTCAGCGGCGGCCGCGCCGGGCCTCGCGTACGCGGCGCAGCCGGTTGACCGTGACCGGGTCGTGGGCGAGCGCCCGCGGGTCGTCCAGCAGGGCGTTCAGCAGCTGGTAGTAGCGGGTCGGCGAGATGCCGAGCCGCTCGCGGATGACCCGCTCCTTGGCGCCCGGCCGGGGCCAGGAGCGGCGCTCGACGCCGAGCACCGCCTCGTCCTGGGGGGACAGTGCTCCTATGCCACCGCCTCCGGTGCCGCCGTCGGTGCCCTCGCTCGTCATCACCCGTCCACGATAAGGCCGCGGTACGACAATCCCCCGCCGCCGGTGCGGAGGCGGGGCGCCGGGGCGCGCTACGGGGGTGCCGGGGCGCGCGGCGGCTCACTCGGCGGTGTTGTCCGCCTCGTTGGCCGTGTTCTGGATGTCGCTGAGCACGCCGGCCGGGTTGCCGTTGGCGCCCACCGCCTTGCCCATCTTCGCCTTGACGGTCTTGCTGACCAGCGGCCAGGAGGTCTTGTCCGCGGGGTAGAACACGGCGTTGTCCAGCTGGCGCAGGAAGCTGTGCAGCTTGGCGTACTTGCTGTCGGCGAGCATCGCCTGGGAGCCGGAGGTGGTGACCGGCAGCAGCCCGTAGTGGCCCGAGAAGTCCATGACGTTCTTCTCGTTGTAGACGAAGTCGAGGAACTTGCCGACCTGGTCGCGGTGGCCGTTCTGCTTGAACGCCGTCATCCAGTCGGCGACGCCCATGGTGGCCTTGGCCTTGCCGGCGGGGCCCGGCAGCTCGACGGTGCCGTACTCGACGCCCTTGGCCTCGGCCTGCTTCATCAGGGTGGGGTGGCCGTTGAGCATCCCCACGTCGCCGGCCGCGAAGGCGTTGAACGCGTCCTGGCGGTTGAGCTTGGCCGGGTCGCCGCCGGTCAGCCCCGGGGTGACCAGGTCCTTCTTCAGCCACTCGAAGGTCTTGACGTTCTCCTTCGAGTCGATCGTGTACTTGCCGATGCTGTCGGTGTAGCTGCCGCCGCCGCTGAGCATCCACATCAGCGTCTCGGCCTGCGTCTCCTCCGGGCCCAGCGGCAACGCGTACGGCATCTTCACGCCCTTGGCCTTGAGCTTGGCCGCGTCGGCCGAGACCTGCGCCCAGGTCTCGGGCGGGTCGGTGATGCCCGCCTCGGCGAAGAGCTTCTTGTTGTAGAACAGGCGGCGGGTGCTGGAGCCGAACGGCATCCCGTACTGCTCGCGCCCGTACTCCCCCGCCTCCGCGAGGGCGGGGACGAAGTCGGCCTGCACGGGGATGGAGAGCACGTCCCTGGCCTTGTAGAGCTTGCCTTCGGCCGCGTAGTCCGCGTACGCGCCGATCTGGGCCATGTCCGGAGCCTTACCGGACTTGACCAGCTCCTCGACCTTCTTGTCGACGTCCGTCCAGCTGTAGACCGAGACGTCCACCTTGATGCCCGGGTTCTTCTTCTCGAAGTCCTTGACGAGCCGGTTCCAGTAGTGCTTGGAGGAGTTCGCCGCGTTGTCGCCGTAGTCCGCCGCGATGAGCTTGAGCGTGACGTCGCCACCGTCGCCCGCGCCACTGCCGCAGGAGGTCAAGGAGAGCGTCATGGCCGTGGTGAGTCCCGCTGCCGCCAGGCTCAAGTACCGCCGCTGCACTGCCATTACCGCCTTTTGTCCCGAATGTTCCGTGCTTGCCGGGGAATGCCCGGTGGCTTCAGAGGTCCACCCTCAACCGGCATGAACGACGAGTCTCCCCCGTTTACCTACACAAGGTCTACACCACCCCTCATTTCATTGGCGTATCGCCTGTCACACCCACAGGTCCCGGTGGTAAGGAAGCGGCCGTACGGGCCGGAATCCCCCCGTCCGGACCGGTCGGCCCACCCCGTCCGGACCTGTCGGAACCATCCCCTCCGCCAGGCCCGAGCCCCCCTCCCCCGGGCCCGAGCACGCCCTTCGCGGGAGCGGAACCACGCCATCCCCGCGAGTGGACTAGACCTTTCACGGCCGATCGCGCGAAACTGTTCCCGTGAGACACGTCATCGCCCTTGATGTGGGCGGCACCGGAATGAAGGCCGCCCTGGCAGGCGCGGACGGCACGCTGCTCCACGAGGCACGGCGCCCCACCGGACGGGAACGCGGCCCGGAAGCGGTCGTCGCCTCGATCCTGGACTTCGCCGAGGAGCTGCGCGAGACCGGACGGCAGCAGTTCGGCAGCACCGCCGCGGCGGCCGGCGTCGCCGTCCCCGGCATCGTCGACGACGCGCGCGGCATCGCCGCGTACTCCGCCAACCTGGGCTGGCGCGACGTCCCCCTGCGCACGCTGCTCTCCGAGCGCCTGGGCGGCGTCCCGGTCGCCCTCGGCCACGACGTCCGCACCGGCGGCCTCGCCGAGGGCCGGATCGGCGCGGGCCGCGGCGCCGACCGCTTCCTGTTCGTACCGCTCGGCACCGGCATCGCCGGCGCCATCGGCATCGAGGGCCGCATCGAGGCGGGCGCGCACGGCAGCGCGGGCGAGATCGGCCACATCGTCGTACGGCCCGACGGCCCCGACTGCGGCTGCGGCCAGCGCGGCTGCCTGGAGACGCTGGCCTCGGCCGCCGCCGTCGGCCGCGCCTGGGCCGAGGCGTGCGGCGACCCGCAGGCCACCGCCGCCGACGCCGCCAAGGCCGTCGAGTCCGGCGACGCCCGCGCGAAGGCCGTCTGGCAGGACGCGGTGGACGCCCTCGCCGCCGGGCTGGTCACCTCGCTCACCCTGCTCGACCCGCACACGCTGATCATCGGCGGCGGGCTGGCCGAGGCGGGCGACACGCTGTTCGAGCCGCTGCGTGCGGCGGTCCGCTCCCGGGTGACCTTCCAGCGGCTCCCCCTGATCGTTCCGGCTGCGCTCGGGGACGCCGCCGGCTGCCTGGGCGCAGGTCTGCTCGCCTGGGATCTTCTCTCCACGGAGGTAACTGCCTGATGCCGCTGCAACAGTCCGGGGACAGCGCCCCGAGCCCCCGGCGCACCGTCCTGACGGGCGCCCGGGTCGCCCTGCCGTCCGGTGTGGCCGACGAGGGCCTGGTGGCCTTCGAGGGCACCCGTGTCACCGAGGCGGCGGACGCCGCCGGGGCGACCGCCCCGGCCCCCGGCGACCAGGTGATCGACCTGACCGGCCACCTCGTCGTCCCGGGCTTCGTCGACATCCACGTACACGGCGGTGGCGGCGGCTCCTTCTCGTCCGCCGACCCCGAGGAGTGCCTGACGGCGATCGGCACCCACCGGCGGCGCGGCACCACCACCCTGCTCGCCTCCACCGTCACCGGCGACCTCGACGAGCTGGCCCGGCAGGCCGCCGTACTGGCCGAGCTGACCGAGCAGGGCGACCTGGCCGGCATCCACTTCGAGGGCCCGTTCATCTCCCCGCACCGCTGCGGCGCCCACCAGCCCGGCCTGCTGCGCGACCCCGACCCGGCGGACGTGCGCAAGCTCGTCGACGCCGCGCGCGGCACCGCGAAGATGATGACCCTGGCGCCCGAGCTGCCCGGCGGCCTGGACTCCGTACGGCTGCTCGCCGACGCCGGTGTGATCGCCGCGATCGGCCACACCGACTCCTCGTACGACGCGACCCGCGAGGCCATCGACGCGGGCGCGACCGTCGCCACCCACCTGTTCAACGCGATGCCGCCGCTCGGGCACCGCGCGCCGGGGCCGATCGCCGCGCTCCTGGAGGACGAACGGATCACCGTCGAGCTGATCAACGACGGTACGCACCTGCACCCCGCCGTCCTGGAGATGGCCTTCCGGGACGCGGGCGCGGACCGGGTCGCCTTCATCACCGACGCGATGGGCGCGGCCGGCATGAACGACGGCATGTACCCGCTCGGCCCGATGACCGTCGAGGTCAAGGACGGTGTCGCCCGCATCGCCGACGGCCCCACCGCCGGTTCCATCGCGGGCTCCACCCTCACCCTCGACCTCGCCTTCAAGCGCGCGCTCACCGTCGACGGACTGACCGTCGCGCAAGCCGTACAGGCCCTGTCCGGCAACCCGGCCCGGCTGCTCGGCGTCGCCGACCGCACCGGCTCGATCGAGGCGGGCAAGGACGCGGACCTGGTCGTCCTGGACGCCGCGTACGACCTGGTGGGCGTGGTGCGGCGCGGGGAATGGGTGGTGCGGCCGGCCGGGGTGTGAGGGACGTACGGGACTGCTGGGTGAAGGTACGAGGGGGCGTACGGGCCAGCGGGGCGAAGCACCTGCGCCCGAGTGACGCGCGGTAGGGCGGAGCGCTTGCGCCCGAGTGACACACGGTAGGGCCGAGCGCTTGCGCCCGAGTGACACACGGTAGGGCCGAACGGGCCCCGGCACGTGCCACATGGCCGGTTCGGGGTGCCCGGACCGGTGCAGACCGTGCGGCGGTCGGCCCAAGGGCTGGGCCAACCACCGCTCGCGATGGCATGATCGCTGCGCACTCGCGCGCCGGCGCACCGGTCCGTCCCGTACGGACCCACCGGTCATCGGCCCGGTGTGCCGTCGTATGTCCACGTACGTTCCGGGGAGGGGGAACCATGATCCTCACGGTCACGCTGAACGCAGCCCTCGACATCACCTACCGCGTGCCCCGGCTCCAGCCGCACTCCACGAACCGCGTCACCGAGGTCGCCGAGCGCCCGGGCGGCAAGGGCCTGAACGTCGCCCGGGTGCTGACCGCGCTCGGCCACCGGGCGGTCGCCACCGGCTTCGCGGGCGGCGGCACCGGCGACGCGCTGCGCTCGCTGCTCGCCCAGGAGACCTCGGTGACCGACGCGCTGGTCCCGGTCGGCGGCGCCACCCGGCGCACCGTCGCCGTCGTGGACGAGTCCACCGGCGACACCACCCAGCTCAACGAGCCGGGCCCGGTCGTCACCCCCGCCGAGTGGGACGCATTCATGTCGACCTACCGCGAACTGCTCCCCGACGCGCGGGCGGTGGCCCTGTGCGGCAGCCTTCCGCCGGGTGTCCCCGTCGACGTCTACGCGCGGCTGACCCGCGCCGCCCGTACGGCGGGCGTGCCCGTCCTCCTGGACACCAGCGGCGAACCGCTGCGCCGCGGCCTGGCCGCCCGCCCCGACCTCGCCAAGCCCAACGCCGACGAACTGGCCGCCCTCACCGGCTCCACCGAACCCCTGCGCGCCGCCCGGGACGCCCGCCGCCGCGGCGCCCACACGGTGGCTGCGTCCCTGGGCGCCGACGGCATGCTCGTGGTCACCGCGGACGGCGCCTGGCAGGCCGCCCCGCCCCGCCGCATCGCCGGCAACCCGACCGGCGCCGGTGACTCCGCGGTGGCCGGGCTGCTCTCCGGCTTGGTCGAAGACCTGCCCTGGCCGGCCCGCCTGGCGCGCGCGGTGGCCCTGTCGGCGGCGACCGTACGGGCCCCGGCGGCCGGGGAGTTCGACCGGGGCACGTACGAAGAGCTGCTGGGGCGCGTGACGGTGACGGAGCATCCGGTGGCGGCATAGGGGGCGTGACGGTGCGTCCCGTCGCAGCGTAGGAGGCGTGACGGCCGCTGCCGGGCGCGGCGTAGGAGGCGTGACGACCGCTGCCGGGCGCGGCGTAGGAGGCGTGACGGCCGCTGCCGAGCGCCGCCCGGTGTTGCCGGGTGCTGTCGGGCACCGCTCAGTGTTGCCGGGTGCTGTCGGGCACCGCCCAGTGATGCCGGGTGCTGTCGGGCGCGCCGCTGAGTGCCGGGCCTCAGCGCTTGACGTGCCCCGCCTTGAGGTAGACCCGGTCGAGGTTGACCTCGCACTGGTCGCCCTGCTCGCAGGAGATCTTGAGCGTGTTGGTGCCCTGGTTGAGGTTGATCCACCGGTAGGTGGTCGTCCAGCCCTTGTCCCAGGCTCCTTCGGCGGCGTGCGCGAAGTTCGACATGTTGATCTTGTCGGGCTGCCCGCCGTTCACCCCGAGCGACGCCTTCATGTCCTTCCCCGGCACCCCGTAGTCGATCAGCAGTGTGTACTCACCGCTCTTGGGGACGTCGACCGACCAGGTGGCGGAAGCGCCGACCTTGTTCAGCGACACGTAGGCGCCGTTCGCCGCCTTGGCGCCCGGTACCGACTTGTCCGTGGCCGCCTCCGGGCTGAGCGAGAGCGACGCCGCGGCCTCCTTCGGCAGCGGTCCCTGGGACGGCTTGCCGGACGGCTTGTCGCTGGGCTTGACGGACTCACCGGCCGTCGGGGTCGGGTCGGCACCGCCGCCCGCCTCGTCCTTCTTGCCGCCGTCCTTGTTGGTGATCATCGCCACGCCGATGCCGATGCACACCACCGCGACGACCGAGACCGCGCCGATCAGCAGCCCCTTGTGGTTGCGCCGGGGCGCGCCGCCGTTGCCGTGGCCCGGGGGCGGGCCCTGGCGGGCGTCGCCGCCGCCCGGGAGCGTCTCGGGGGCCGCGTAGTGGGCGTTCTGCTGCCCGTACGGCTGCTGGTTCTGCTGACCGTACGGCGGCTGCTGCGCGGGGACCTGCTGCTGGCCGTACTGGCGCTGTCCGTACTGGCGCTCACCGACCGCGCGCACCTGGTTGTACGAGGCACGCGGTACGCCCGGCCGACGCGCTGCCGAGCCGCCGCCCGCCGCGCCCTGCCCGCCGCCCTCGCCGCTTTCGGAGCGGTAGAGGTGGGCGAACGGGTCGTCGTCCTCGGGCGTGCCCGCACCGTTGTTGCCGGCCGTCATTCCGTGTCACTCCCCAGCGGTCTGCGAGATGGCTGTGCTGATCTTCGGGCCCCCGGCGGCGCCCCGCCGCATCGGCGCAGCCTACCCCGTTCGAGCGAGGGCACGCCGAGCCGGAACGGCCACAGGATCGCTACAGAAACCTGCGGCGGGGGCCCTTCCGGAGCCCCCGGGAGGTGTACCGGGGCGGCCCGGGGCGCGCCGGAGCACCAGGTCGCGCGTTCGGACGGCGTGCGCCCGCTCGCACCCCGGCGGCACTCACCCCGCGCGCCGGCTCGCCTTCGAGCGGGACCGCTTCTCGACGTACATCCGCTGGTCGGCGGATTGCAGGACCTCCTCGGCGGACATCCCGCAGGCCGCCCACCCGATGCCGAAGCTCGCGCCGACCCGTACGCCGCGTCCGTCCACCCGGATGGGCGGGATGATGCCGTTGCGCAGCCGGACCGCGAGGTCCTGCGCGTCGGCCTTGCCCAGGCCGTCCGCGAGCACCACGAACTCGTCGCCGCCGAGCCGGGCGACCGTGTCGCCGTCCCGCACCCCGTTGGTCAGCCGCCGGGCCACCTCGATGAGCACCGCGTCACCCGTGTGGTGCCCGAACCGGTCGTTGATCGACTTGAAGCCGTCCAGGTCGCAGAAGAGCACCGCGAGGCCCTTGGCCCCGTCGTCCTCCGGCCCGTCCGACGGCGCGATGACGTGGACATGATGGTCGTACGGTCCGGACGGGCCCCGCTCCGGGCCGTCGGCGGCGTCGTACCCGTCGAAGACCTCGGGGCCGTCCGAACCGAACCCGTGTGCCTCCTGGAAGGCGGCGACCGATGCGGCGGAGGCGGCCGAGGCGTACGCGTCCGCGTCCGAGCCGGGCGGGCGCGAACACAGCCGGGCGCCGAGCCGGGCGCGCAGCTCGGCGCTGTTGGGCAGCCCGGTCAGCGCGTCGTGGCTGGCGCGGTGCGCGAGCTGGAGTTCGTGGCGCTTGCGCTCCTCGATGTCCTCGACGTGGGTGAGCAGGAAGCGCGGGCCGTCGGCGGTGTCGGCGACGACGGAGTTGCGCAGCGACACCCACACGTACGTGCCGTCGCGGCGGGCGAGCCGCAGCTCGGCGCGCCCGCCCTCGGCGGAGGTGCGCAGCAGGGTGCCGATGTCCTCGGGGTGGACGAGGTCGGAGAAGGAGTAGCGGCGCATCGCGGAGGCCGGGCGGCCGAGCAGACGGCACAGCGCGTCGTTCGTACGGTGGAGCCGGCCGTGCTGGTCACCGCCCATCTCGGCGATGGCCATGCCGCTGGGCGCGTACTCGAACGCCTGCCGGAAGCTTTCCTCACTGGCGCGCAGGGCCTGCTGCTCGCGCTCCAGGCGGACCAGCGCGCGCTGCATGTTGGCGCGCAGCCGGGCGTTGCTGATCGCGATGGCGGACTGGAACGCGTACATCTGGAGCGCTTCCTGCCCCCACGCGCCGGGGCGGCGGCCGTTGCGCGGCTTGTCGACGGAGAGCACGCCGAGCAGCTCGCCCCCGCCGTTCGCGGCCGTGTACATGGGCGCGAAGAGGCGGTCCATCGGATGCCACTCGTCGGGGAAGCGCGGCTCGGGCCCGGCGGCGTGCCACTGCGGCACATCGTCGTCGTCCAGCACCCAGCCCTCGGTGTGCGGGATGAAGCACAGGCCGCCCCAGCGCTCGGCCATGTTCAGCCGGCGGTCCCACGAGCCGCGGGAGCCGACCCGGCCCGCCATGAGGGCCTCGGCACCGGCGCTGCCGGCGACCGCGGCCACCACGAGGTCACCGTCCGGCCGTACGAGGTTGACCGCGGCCAGCTCGTACCCGAGCCCCGTGATCACTCCGTCGGCGACGGTCTGCAGGGTGTCTGCAAGGCTGCGTGCGGTGTTCAGCTCGGCGACCACTTGGTGCAGCTGCCTCAGGGTCGCAAGACGGACGTATGGCTCCGACTCGGTCTCCATCGCTCGCTCTCCCCGAGACCTCGACAGCAACTCCAGGATTCTGTGTCGTCCGATTGCCACGGCCACTGAATCACAGTGAGCTGTTCACTCGGTACACAGGGTCAACAATTACTGGCTGCTGTGACTCAAGTCACAGAGCGTGGCGGCCGCTTGATGATCTTCAAATAGGTGCCGCTGGAGGCACTTCTACAATTCCTGAACGCAAATCCGGACGCAAAACACACTCGGCCGCCGGACCTAGGCCGCGCCTGGTCCCCGGGCCCGATGCGAGCAGCCTACGGCCCCCGTTAGCGTTCATGGCGTGTTCACGAAAACCTCCGCCGCCACGCCCGGTGATCACCCCGCGGCGCCCGCCACGCCACTCTCCGCGCCCGGTGAAGGGTCGATCCCCCATCCTGGAGGGGTGAGTGACGACGAGTTCCGCGCCGCCCTGTCCCGGCTCGCCGCCGGGGTCGTACTGATCACCGCGCACGATCCGGACGACGGGCCGCGCGGCGAGGACGTGGGGATGACCGCCACGGCCTTCATGTCGGTGTCGCTCGAACCGCCCTTGGTGATGGTGAGCGTTCGCAACGACTCCCGCATGGACGACCTGCTGGAGCGCCAGCCCCTTTGGGCTATTTCGGTACTGTCACAGGGGCAGCGGCACATTGCGGGCCGGTTCGCCATGAAGAACCGCATCAGCGACCGACTGCTCTTCGAGGACATTCCTACGGAACGGGGCGAACAGGCCGGAGCCCCGCTGATCGGCGGCGCCCTGGCCCACCTGGAATGCCGTACGGAACAGCGGGTCGTGGCCGGCGATCACACCCTGGTGATCGGGCGCGTCCTGGCGGCGGACACCGCCGGGGACGACAAGGGGCCGCTCACCTACTTCCGGGGGAAGTACCGGCACTTGGGGTGAGGGGCAGAGAGCGCGCGTAGGGGAACATTTCTGCTGCCGGACGCGGGCTGGAGCGCGAAGGTGCAGAAGGCGCGCACGTAGGGGGTGCTCAGCCCCAGTCGCGGCCGGAGCGGCCGCGCTTGACGTCGCCGCGCTGCTTCTTCTCCCGCAGCCGGCGTTCGTTGATCCCGCGCGGTATCCGGCTCTTGCGCCGAGGCTTGGGCGGCGGCGCGGTGACCTCGGCGAGAAGCGAGGCGAGCCGTACGGCGGCGGTCTCCCGGTTGCGCCACTGGGAACGGTGCTCGGAGGCCCGTACGGACACCACTCCGCCGTGCAGCAGCCGACCGCGTTCGGCGAGCCGCTGGAGCGCCCGTTCCTTCCACACCTCGGGCAGCGCGTCGGTGGCCGCGACGTCGAAACGCAACTCCACCTGGCTGTCCGACGTGTTGACGTGCTGCCCGCCGGGCCCCGAGGAACGCGTGAAACGCCACACCAGCTCGGCCTCCGGAAGAGCGACCGAACCGCGGATGACATAGGGCCCTGACATGCCCCCATGATCCCGCGTCCACCCGCTCCCGTCACCTTCTTTTGCCGCATCCTCCCGGCCGCCCGCCTTCGCCCGTGCCCGCTCTCCGCCCCTCAGCATCAGGAATTGGCAAAGAAAGTAAAGGCAGCTGGAACCCGACGGTCCCTTCGTGGCGTTGTGCAGGGTGACGGTAGCTTCGTCCGCAGTACGGAGCCCGACGATTCGACGAGGAAAGGGACATCCCCATGGCTGTAAGCCTGTCCAAGGGCGGCAACGTCTCGCTCACCAAGGAGGCACCGGGCCTGACCGCCGTCACGGTCGGCCTCGGCTGGGACGTCCGCACCACCACCGGCACGGACTTCGACCTCGACGCGAGCGCCATCGCGGTCAACACGAGCGGCAAGGTCTACTCGGACCAGCACTTCGTCTTCTTCAACAACAAGGTCACGCCGGACCAGTCCATCGAGCACACCGGTGACAACGTCACCGGTGAGGGCGAGGGCGACGACGAGCAGATCAAGGTCAACCTGGCCGCCCTCCCGGCGGACATCGACAAGATCGTCTTCCCGGTCTCGATCTACGACGCCGAGAACCGCAGCCAGAACTTCGGCCAGGTGCGCAACGCCTTCATCCGCATCGTAAACCAGGCCGGCGGCGCCGAGATCGCCCGCTACGACCTGAGCGAGGACGCGGCGACCGAGACCGCCATGGTCTTCGGTGAGCTCTACCGCAACGGCGCCGAGTGGAAGTTCCGCGCCGTCGGCCAGGGCTACGCCTCCGGCCTGGTCGGCATCGCGAAGGACTTCGGCGTCAACGTCTGACCCCGAACCCCCCTCCCCGACGCAGCCCACCCCTGACGGGTGACGGGCCTGCGCCTCGGACATCTGCACACCGCACCCCGCCAGGAATTCGGTCTTGGTGGGGTGCGGTGCTTGGGGTGGGGTGCGGTGTGGTGCTTGGGGTGGGATCTGGTGCTTGGGGTGGACGTGGTGGTTGGGGTGGACGTGGTGGTTGGGGTGGACGTGGTGGTTGGGGCGAGGTTTGTTGTGGGCACGGGGTTTGGGTCATGGGGGCGTCGCTTGGGGTGGAGCGAAACTTGTCGTAATGACCGGTAGGTCGTCATGGTGTCCGGCAGATCGTCGTGCTGTCCGGCAGATCGTCATGGTGTCCGGTAGATCGTCGTGACGTCCGGCAGATCATCGTGAGCTCTGCTCTTGACGGGTATGGGGTTATTCCTGGCCCTTGGCTGGCCACCGCCCCTGAGCGGGCGGTCCCCACATGGCGGGCTGGTCCCGCCATGCAGGGGCTGCCCACAGCAACTTGGCGTTGCGTTCGTAGTGGCCCCGCGCGCGTGGGGTTGGCCCGCCCTCGCCGCCGTCTATCGGGCCAACGCCTCACGGTCCCCGCGCGTGCAGGACTGGTCTCCGGACGGCATGACGCCCTGATGCCGCTGCCCGGTGGCCCCGGCGCGTCGGGCCGGCCCTTGATCCCACGGCGGCCGGCTTGTCCTGTGACTTGTCCTACGGTGGCGTGATGTGGGGCGGTGGTTCTGCGCGAGCGACGGGCGGGAGCTGGTGGCCGGGGCGCCGGGCAAGAGCTGGTGAGCCGGGCGCCGGGCAAGAGCTGGTGAGCCGGGCGCCGGGCAAGAGCTGGTGAGCCGGGCGCCGGGCGGGCGCGCGCCGTGAACGCGAGCAGTGAACAGGTGCGGCGGGCCCTGGTGATGGACCAGGGCAATTGGCGGGCGAGGGACCACGGCAGTGGACCAGGCCCGCTTGCCCACCTGCCTGTCTACCCTGGCCTCCTTGCCTATTACCCTTCCCTCTTCCCCCTTCCCCTTCCCCCTTCCCTCTTCCCCCTTTCCCCGGCCCCTCTCTCCCCTCTCTCCCCTCTCTCTGCGCTTCGAGGTCGTGGACGTGGCCGTGGACTGGCCTCAGACGTGGACGTGACCGCGGGCATGCCGCGGACGTGGGCGCGGACGTGAGCCTGCGCGTGTGAATTGATCGCGGCTACGGCAATGGGGTGTCGCCAGGGCCACCACCGAGCGCGGTCCACCCCCCTCAAAAACTGGGCGGCTGTCCGTAGCGCGTGGTCATGGGGGTACCGGCCATGATCCTTCTCAAGTTGCCGCAGACGAGTTGGGGAGCGAAGAACATGACTGGACACCGACACCGACACCGCATCGACCGACGGGCACTACTGGCTACAACGATGATCGCAACGGGAGCACTCCTCGCCCCCATGACAGCCGAAGCCGCCCAAGCCGCCCCCTCCACCACACCCCTCTCTACCACCACCGCCTCTACCCTCCCTGCCACCTCTGCCACCTCTGCCACCTCTGCCACCTCTGCCACCTCTGCCACCTCTGCCACCTCTGCCACCTCTGCCATCTCCGCCACCTTCACCCCTCCCACCCCTTCCGCCACCTCGGCCGGTTCCGCCACCTCAGCGCACACGGCACACCCGGCCCGCACCCCCGTCCCCGCGCTGGAACGAGCAGCTCACCCGCTGCGCTCGACCGACCCCGGCTCAGACACGTCCGACCTGCGCGCCCTGTCCACCATGATCGGCAACGCCAAGGTCGTCGGCCTCGGCGAGGCCACCCACGGTTCCCACGAGTTCTTCACCATGAAGCACCGCGTCTTCCGCCACCTCGTCGAGGAGAAAGGTTTCACCACCTTCGCCCTGGAACTGAGCTGGTCCGCAGGGCTCCAGATCGACGAGTACCTCCAGACCGGCAAGGGTGACGCCCGCCAGGTCGCCCACCAGGCCCTGGCCAACTCCCCGTGGGACCGCGAGGAGTTCGTCAGCCTCATCACCTGGATGCGCGACCACAACCGCCGGCACCCCGGCCGTGCCGTCCACTTCATGGGCGACGACATCGGCGCCCCCAGCATCAACGACGAGTTCTTCGGCCGCGTGACCGGTTATGTACGGCGGAACCACCCGGAGTCGCTGCCCAGACTCAACGAGCTGTACACCGGCCTGCGCCCGATCGACGACGTCTTCGCCTACCTGCGCAAAGCACCCGCCGAACGCCAACGGCTCGCCGTCAAAGCCCAGCAGGCCCTCGACCTGATCAGCGGCCTGAAGGGCTCCGGCGGGGACGCCTCTGCCTTCGACTGGGCCGAACAGAACGCCCGTTCCATCGCCCAGACAGCCAAGTTCCTCACCATGGACGTGACCGACCCCGCGTCGGTCTCCGCCTCCCAGCGCTACCGCGACGAGGTGATGGCCCAGAACGTCACCTGGTGGCAGCGCCGAACCGGCCACAAAATCCTGCTCTCCGCACAGAACGACCACGTCGGCTACATCGCCGGCGACCCCGCCACCTACCCCAAAACGCAGGGTTCGTTCCTACGCGACGCGCTGGGCAAGAACTACACACCCATCGGCTTCACCTTCCATCACGGTTCCTTCCTGTCGAAGGACGCAGCCCTCACCGGCGACTGGAAGAAATTCACCGTGGGCGCCCCCGATACCGACATGAACGAACACACCCTCGACAAGGTCCGCCACCGGAACTTCTACTTCGACACCCGCCGCACCTCCCCCACCGCACGCTCCTGGCTGAATGTCACCCGCCCCACCCGCAACATCGGCATCCAGCACCCCCACCCGGACGCGCACGTCGCCATAGCCCGCTCCTTCGACATCCTCATCCACCTCCACACCATCCACGAGGCCACCATGCCAAAGCCCTAACGCCCCTCGACACGGCACGACTCTGCACGACTCGGCAAGGCCGTACCGTCCTCGCAAGGCCCACCCACCCTTCACCACCACACCGCACACACCCCCAACCGTCCCCCTCCCACCCGTCCGGCCGTGCCACCCCCGCCCGCCCGTCCACCCGCACCACCGCCCGCCGCCCGCCGCCCGCCGCCCGCCGCCCGCCGCCCGCCGCCCGCCGCCCGCACGATCTAAAGCGGCCACACCAGGCACTCCCCACACGACAGACACTTTGTCAGCACGGCCACGGTGAAGCAGGCCAGTGTCTGTCGGCGCGCCCACCGTGTCTCGACCTTGCGCATCATCTCGGCGGACAGCCCCGCCACTTCCACAACCTCAACCACGCTGCGGTCTCCGTGGTGAACAAGCGACGGAGGACCAGCCACGGTGAAGATCAAGTCAGGTACGGCACTGGACGTGATGCACGTGGCCGGACGCATACCGACCGACGCGCTGGAGGCGGTACGGAGTGCCACCGCCCCCGGCACGCAGCTACGCGAACCGGACAACGTGTCCCGTACGGCCCTGCAAGAGGCCGGCACCCCTCCCCTCCCCCTTCCTCGGCTACCACCCGCAGCTCGCCCTCCGCCCCTTCCCTGCTGCCGTCCGCTGCACCTCCGTCAACGCCGCCATCGTGCATGGCCTCCCCGGTCCATACCGGCTGCACGACGGCGACCTGGTCAGCATCGGCTGTGACGCGAGCGTGGACAGCTGGGCAGGTGACGCGACTGTCAGCTTCGCCGCCGGCACCCCGAGCCCGGCGAACCCGGTGGACCCGAAGCTGATGGAGACCACCCGCCAGGCCTTGGAGGCAGGTGTCACCGCGGCTGTCGTCGGCGCCCGTGTCGGGGACAGCGCCCACACGGTCGGCCGCGATCGAACCGATGCTCCTATCAGTCGGCGGTGACGGCCTACTTACCCGGCGGCCGACGGCGGGACGCTGGGCGCCACCGCCGACAGGTCGAGCCGCCCACTTCGAACGCACCGTGGCCGTCACGGACGAGGCCTCCGCCTACAGCCCCTGCCGAAACCACCCACCTGCCCGGTCGGGCCGGACCTGCCCGGTCGGACCGAACCAGCCCGACCAGACTCGACCCGGCCCGACCGGGCCCGACCCGGCCTGGCGAGGCTGCGACCATCGACCGCAGACCCTCGCCGCCGCGCTGCCAAGCCGCCAAGCCGCCGCCCGTCAGCTCTCCTCCTTACGTCTCGTCCCTTACAGCTCGTCCAGATCGACCGCCTCCGCCATGGCGCGGTAGCCCGCGTCACTCGGGTGCAGATGGTCGCCGACGTCATAGGCAGGGGCCAGGCGGTCCTGGTCGGCCGGGTCGGCCAGGGCACGGTCCAGGTCCATCACCTCGTCGTACTCGCCGGAGGTACGTATCCACTCGTTGAGCCCGTCCCGCTTGGCCTCGCCCCGCTCGGAGTAGTACGCGGCACCCTTGAACGGCGTCACCGTCGCACCGATCACCTTCACTCCCGCCGCGTGAGCCTGGCGGATCAGCGAGCGGTGTCCCTCGATGAGCTGGGCGAGCGACACGTCCGGGGCCGGCCCGCCGGGCCAGTCCGGGAAGGCGCTGGCGCCGATGTCGTTGATCCCCTCCAGGACGATGACCGTGCCCACGTTCGGCTCGCCGAGTACGTCGTGCCGGAAACGGGCCACGCCCTTCTCACCGGCCCACGTCGAGTCCGCGGTGACCCGGTTCCCGCTGATGCCCTGGTTGAGCACACTGCGCGGGTGCCCGGTGGCCGCGAAGCGCTCCGCCAGCACGTCCGGATAGCGGCGGTTCGCGTCCACGGTCGCGCCGAAGCCGTCGGTGATGGAGTCGCCGAAGGTCACCACCGCGCCGCGGCGGGCGTCGTCCTTGCCGCCGGTGACCTCCACCCCCGACAGGTAGTACCAGGACTGGGACTGCTCGGTGAAGGCCGCGCCCCCGGTGTCCGCACGGTGGTCACCCGCCGCACGGTAAGTCGTGGCAAGGGCCGACTGGTGGTAGGTGGCCGGCCCGGTGGGCCCGGCCAGGTACAGCGTCACGGTCAGGGACTCCAGTGCCTTGACCTTCATCGGCAGCCCGTCGCTGCGCACCTCGCCGCCCGCGGGCACGGTGACCGACTGCTGTCGCCCGAAGAGCAGCTGCCGTACGGTCCCGTCCTGCACCGCCGCCCCCTTACCCGTACGGGCGACGGTCGCGCCGGTCACGGTCAGCGGCGTACGGCCGTACCGGTTGGACAGCTCGATACGGGCCTGGGTGCCGCCCGTACTCACCCGGACCACCTGCCGGACCGTCTGGTCGGTGAAGCCCTGCGTCGACCAGTTCGGGTTCACCGCGTTCGGTGCCTGCACGGAGGTCGCCCAGCCACCCCGCCATCGCTGTCCACTGCTGTGATCACGGTCGCCACCGCTGCTGTGGTCGCCGCCCTGAGCCTCCGCGAACCGCCCGGCGTTCCCCTCGCCCGATCCCGCCGTCGTACCCGTTGCTCCCGACGCCCCCGGCGCCCCTGCGGCCCCCGCCACGGGCGTCGCCGCAGCCACCGCGGCCGCCTCCCGCTCCGTGCCGAGCACCGGAAGCGCCGCCAGTACCGCGGCGGCGAACAGTGCGACGCCCGAGCGTCTCGTCATGGAACCCGTCATGATCCATCCCCACCCTCTGCTTCGTTGCCTCGTTTGTCCGCTGGTCCGTCCGTGGTGCAGCCCGCGTGCTGTCCGTGTCCGTGGTCCTGCCCGCAGGCCTGCTTCTTGGTTCGTTGTTCGGCTGCTTGGTTCGTTGTTCGGCTGCTTGGTTGCTTGTCGGCTGCTTGGTTGCTTTCGGTTGCTCGGCCGCTTGGCCGCTCTTTCACAGGCAGGGCGGCCGATGTGCCCGCCTTGCCTCCGTCCACCCACCTGCGCCCATCCGCCTGCGTCCGCCTGCCTCCGTTCGCTACGACGACCGCGGCGGCGCGGACGAACGTACGAGCGTGACACCATCAAGAACGTGATCGACCTCGGCTATTCCCTTTCCCGCCGTTTTCCGGACCCGCCGCAGACGGACTACCGCACCGCTGACGTGCGGGCCCTGCGCCACGACCTCTTCTGCGGCGATGTCTACCTGGCCGACACCAAGGAGGACCGTGAGGTCCAGACGTCCTGGGGCTGGGTGCCGGTGCTGGACTTCGCCTGGGCCCTGTGCGACATCGTCGAACGGATCGACCGCGATCCCCTCGGCAACCGCGCCGCCCAGCCGCAGTTCGCGGAGCTGGATTTCACCGAATCGGCGGACCGGATGTACTTCGAGCGCCGCTTCGGCTGGGTGGACGTCGACGCCGACTGGATGCCGGCCGACGAAGCCCCGCTCACCTTCCAGCACTCCGCCCTGCGCCGCGAGGCCCGTGACTTCCTGCACGACCTGATCGCCGACCTCACCGACCTGCACGACGGGCTCGGTGACAACCCGGCCGTATGGGACCTCCAGGCCCGCTTCCCCCGCGTCTGAACAATCGCCCCCGCACGCCTGGGTCACTCCGCTCGCGAGCTCCGCTTGGCCTTCCCACTGCTCAGTCCCCTCCCCGTCCGGTCCGTCGTGCCTCCGACGTCCTGACCACTCCCCGCAATGCACTCCCCGTAATGCACTCTCCGTGCTTCACTCTCCGTGATTAACCCCCATGACTTACTCCCCGCCGCGCACCCCGCTCACTCCACCCGCACCCCTATCTCCGCCGCGAAGGCCGGTGCCAGGTCCATCAGCTGCGCCGAACTGATCACCGCGCCCGCCAGCCGGTCGATCCCCCGGGCGATGTCCAGCCGGGCCACTCCGCGCAGGTCCACATCGCGCATCCGTACGGCGCTGAAGTCCACCCGGGACAGCGTGCAGTCGTCGAAGCTCACCCGTTCCAGCTCCGCGCCGGCGAAGTCCGCCTCCACCAGTACGCACCCCTCGAAGGCGACGTCCTTCAGCTTCGCCTTGCGCAGATTCAGGAAGTCGATCTTCCCGCCGCGCACCACCACCCGCTCCAGCACCGCCGCGTGCATCTGGACGCCGCCGAGCCGAGCGTCCAGGACCTCGACATCCCTCAGCGACACCTGCGACAGGTCCGTCCCCACCCCGCGCACTCCGTCCAGCACACTGTCGATGAACCGCGCCCGGCTCAGCACCGTCTCGTCCAGCGCGCACCGCCGCAGCGCGCAGTCCATGAACCGGGCCCCGCGCCCCGGCTGCCCCGTCAGGTCGGCGTCCGCGAACTCCAGCCCGTCGTAGTCCCCCTCGGTCTCCAACTCGATGCCCGTATACGCCTTCAGCTCCGGCAACCGCAGCGTCGGCCGCCGCACCTCCCGCACCGGACTCGCTGCTCCGTCCCGCCGCCCTGACCGCCCCATCCCGCCGCCGTCACGCTCCCTCACGCCCGTCCACCGCCTTCTCGCTCTTCCGTCCCGAACCCACCCGCACGACCAACTGACCCCATCGTGAACCACCCCACTGACAATTCCCCGAGCCGACCAGCTGACCAGCGAAAACACCGCTCGCCGCGCACGGACCCACGCCTCCTCGCGGTCACTCTCTTCAGCTCACGTCGGCCCACGCCACTCCCACGCCCGCAGTTTTCACGATCCAGCCTTGACCTCAACCAAAGTTGAGGAAACAGAGTGAGGGCCGACAAAACGTTCAACCGCCCCGCCGGTTCGCCCGGCGGCCGGCCACCGCCCTCATCAGGAGACCACCATGCACGCGATCCGGCTGCACACCTTCGGCCCCGCCGAGAACCTCACGTACGAGCAGGTCGAAGACCCCCGCCCGGGCCCCGGCCAGGTGCGGATCGCCGTGTCGGCGGCCGGCGTCCACCTGCTCGACACAGCCATCCGCGAGGGCCTCACCGGCGGCCCCGCTCCGCTCCCCGACCTGCCGACCGTTCCCGGCCGGGAGGTCGCCGGCACGGTGGAGGCCCTCGGCGAGGGCACGGACCCCGTGTGGCTGGGCCGCCGGGTCGTCGCCCACCTGGGCATGAACCCTGGCGGCTACGCCGAGAAGGCCGTCGTCGACGCCGAAAAGCTCCACGACATCCCCGGAAATCTGGACGAGGCCCAGGCCGTAGCCATGATCGGCACCGGCCGCACCACCATGGGCATCCTGCTCTTCGCCGACCTCACCGCCGACGACGTCGTGATCGTCACGGCGGCAGCCGGCGGCATCGGCTCGCTGCTCGTCCAGTACGCGAAGAACGCCGGCGCGACCGTCATCGGCCTCGCCGGCGGCCCGGTCAAGACCGAACACGTACGGAAGCTGGGGGCCGACCTCGCCGTGGACTACAAGGAAGCCGACTGGCCCGCCGAGGTACGCGCCTTCCTGGACGGACGGGACGCCCCCGGCGCCACCCTCGTCTTCGACTCCGTGGGCGGCACACCGGGCCGGGCCGCCGTGGACCTGCTCGCCCGCGGCGGACGTCACCTCGTCTTCGGCTGGTCCTCGGGCGGACCGCTGACCGGCGGACCGCTGGAGTTCGCCGAGGGCGAGCTGGCCGAACGCGGCATCACCTCGGAGTACGTACTCGGCCCGGTGATGATGGCCAAGGCGGGCGGCGACCATCCGATGCGCACTCTGGAGACCGCGTCCCTCGCCGAGGCGGCGGCCGGCCGACTCGTACCGGACGTGCAGCGTTTCCCCCTGGCCGAGGCGGCGGCCGCGCACCGCGCCCTGGAGAGTCGCGGCACGATGGGCAAGGTCGTTCTGATCCCGTAGCCCCGTGCCCCGAAGCCCCCGGCTCACGACCCGTGGCCCGAAGCCCGCAGCTCACGACCCGTGACCCGAATCCCGTAGCTCACGACCCGTGACCCGAATCCAGTGGCCACGCCCCGTGACCCATGGCCCGTAGGGCTACGCCCTCACTCCACCACCCCCAACCCCCGGTCACTCGCGTTCAGCCACCGCCCGCCCGTCTCCGTGCACGTCACGATGTCCCCGATCCGCACGCCGAAGCGTCCAGGAAGGTAGATCCCCGGCTCGATCGAGAAACACATTCCCGGGACCAGTGGCAGCTGTTCGCCCTCGACCAGGAACGGCGGCTCGTGGGTGAGGGCGCCGATCCCCCGGCCCGTACGGTGGGTGACATACTCGCCGTAACCCGCCGCCTTGATGACCCGCCGGGCCGCCCGATCGATCTCCTGGCAGGCCGCACCCGGGCGGACCGCCTCGAAGGCGGCCTGCTGCGCCTCCCGTACGACTTCGTGCACCTTGCGTTCCTCGGGGGACGGCGGCCCCACGTGCACGGTCCGCCCGGTGTTGGAGCCGTATCCGTCCCGCAGGCCGGCGAAATCGAGCACCACCATGTCCCCGCTGCCGATGACCCGATCGCCCGCCTCGTGCCGCGGATCGGCCCCGTTGGCCCCCGACCCGACGACCGCGAAAGCGACCACCTCATGGCCGTTCTCGGCCAGCAGCCGTGCGACGTCCGACGCGACTTCACTTTCCCGCCGTCCGGCGAAGCGCAGGCCGAGGACCGCCTCGTACACGGCGTCCGAGGCCGCCGCCGCGGCCGCCAGCCGTTCCACCTCGAAGGTGTCCTTGACCGCACGCAGCATCGGCAGCGCCTCCGTCACCGCGAGGTACGAGGTCCCCGGCGCGGCGCGCTGCAACGCCAGCAGGTCACGGGCCCACGTCATATCCGAAACGCCGTAACGCCCCTCCTGTCCGAGCCATTTCGCGAGCAGACCATACGGGTCCGCGCCCTCCGCCCAAGCGGCCACCGACAACGCGTCCGCCCCCGCGGCCTGCTCCGCGGCGGCCTCCTCGGCCACCGGCACCAGCAAGCGCGGCTGCCCCTGCGCGGTGACGACCAGCGCGGTCATCAGCCCCCTGAAGCGCGCCGGCGTGTAACCGCACAACCACACCATCAACGGTCCAGGCGTCACAATCATCCCCGCCAGCCCCGCGTCCTCCGCGGCGCGGGCTGCCCGCGTCAACCGGCGTCCGTAACCCTCGGCACTCATCGAAGTCGCCATGGCGCGAACCTACGCCGCTACGCGCGAGCCCGCCCCCGCCCAACACGCAACAGAAATACCGCAGCTGACGCCTCGGCCCCGGCTCGCTTCCTACGCGCCGCACCCGACCGAACCGGGCACGAGATATCGGGTGCGGGAGCATGCAGTCTGCCTACCGTCGCAGGCGTAAGAGAAGGAGACCGGAGTGCTGGAACGGCTGAACGAGGCCCTGGATCACATCGAGGCGCACATTCGCCGCCGGATCGAGGCGACCGAGCTGGCCAGAATCGCCGCGACGTCGGAATATCACTTCCGCCGTATGTTCTCCGCACTCGCCGGGATGCCACTGTCGGAATACATCCGCCGCCGGCGGCTCACGGTCGCGGGAGCCGAAGTGCTCGCCGGGGACCGGACGCTGCTGGACATCGCGGTGCGGTACGGATACGGCTCGGGCGAAGCGTTCGCGCGGGCCTTTCGGGCCGTACACGGTGTGGGTCCGGGCGAGGCCCGGCGGTACGGTGCTCCGCTGCATGCGCAGCCCCGGATGTCCTTCCGGCTCGTTGTCGAAGGAAGCAGCAGTATGCGATACCGAATCGTGGAGAAGGAACAGTTCCACGTCGTAGGCAAGAAAGCGCGCGTCCCGCTCGTCCATGAAGGGGTGAACCCGGCCATCGCGGAATTCATCCGGAGCATCGGCCAGGACACGACGGAGCGGATCGCCGCGCTCTCCGACCAGCAGCCGGAAGGCGTCGTAGCCGTGTGCGACGACCTCGACCCGAGCCGCGCGGAGGGCACCGAACTCGATTACTACCACGCCGTGGTGACCCGGGCGGACGCGCCGGACGACGACCTGGACACGCTGGTCGTCCCGCCGGGCACCTGGGCGGTTTTCGAGAATTCCGGCCCTTTCCCCGAGGCACTGCAGATCCTGTGGCGCGACGTGTTCACGCAGTGGTTCCCGTCCAACCCGTACCAGAGCAGGCCGGGCCCCGAAATCCTCCGCACCCGCCTCTCGGAAAACGGAAACCAGGCGGACGCGGCACTTTGGATTCCAGTGGAACGAGTAGCCGTCTCCGACTGACGCGACCTCACCCATCTGTCGACTGACATCGTCCGTCTTCCTACCCGCGCGGCCCGCCGGCCACATCTTCTATGCGTCGGCGGCGCTGGGACCAACCAACACCGGGTTCGACGCCGGGGCCGACGCTGTGGCCGACGCCGGGGTCGGGAGCGCCCATCCGAGCTGTTGCTGTGCACTGCCGAGAGGAAGTAGGCCGCAGCCACCGGATTCTCGGCAAAGGGCGACTCCATCCGGGCAGCCCTGATGAGCAGCCCTACGGGGGACTCCCGCTCGTACAGCAAGACGTCCTCGGCTTCCCGGTCCCCACCCCGCAAAGTCCCCTCGCCCTGACGCAACGGATGACGGGATCGCCGCATCAGTGCCTCCCGGAGCCCGCCGGAGGCGGGGCCAACCGGGGCCGCCCGGGCCACACGCGTCACACGTTAGCGAAGCGTTAGGCGGGCAACGGCAAAAAATAAGGGGGGCCGACAGTCTTGTTCTCACCAACCGACGCCGAACGGGGAGAAAAATGTCGCACTTCACCACACTGGGTCACGTCCGCAAGGCTGCCGCCGCCGTGATCATCGCCGCCGCCGCATTCGGGCTCACCGCCTGCGGTCAGGACGGCGGCACCAAGGCCGCTCCCTCGTCGTCGACGGCCTCGTCCGCGTCCTCGTCGTCCGGGTCCTCGTCGTCCACTTCACCGTCGTCCACTTCACCGTCGTCCGCCTCCGAGAGCGGCCGACAGGCGGCCGCCGCCTCGACCAAGACCACGCAGAAGACCTCCCATGGCGCGTCGTCGAGCGCCGCCAAGGGGGCGGGGGAACGCTGCACGAACAAGTTCAATTACGCGGACGACCCGAGGTCCAACGCCGAAATCAACAGCATCGGCGCGGAAACCGGCCACTGCCCGACGCCCAAGAAGAAGAACGCCACACCGCCCGGCACCCCCAAGAAGCCCGGCGTCAGCTGCACGAACCAGATCAACTACGCGGGCGACCCCAGGTCCAACGCCGAAATCAACACCATCGGCGACAAGACCGGTTACTGCCCGCCGATCAAGCACTAGTGAGCTCTGGCAGTACGCACCCGCCCCCAGCAGGGCATGTCCATCCCTGCTGGGGCACTTGTCGCAGATGACGACCCGAAAGGCGAAAGCCGAAGCGTTCGAGGTCGCAGTCTGGATCACCGATACTGCTCACCGTCACCTTGATTCTGCGGTACGGGACAGAAGCATCCCGGCTCCCCTCCGCCGTATAGGGAGCCCTGGCCACGCCACTCGCCTTACGAATGGCCTGGCCGCGGCCCCAGATCTCACTCCCACCCCCACCCCGCCCTTCCCCGTACACCTGTCCTTCCGGAGCGATCCCCTGAACTGCCCACAGTTCACCGCCCCGTGAGCCCCGTGGAGGACAGGAAACCGTGCCCGCGGCCCTACCCCACCCCGCCTATTCCGCCCACGCCATCTCTCCCCTCCCCCTCGCACCACCCCCACCCACCTCCCCCTGTCGGAGACACGGGCTTACCCGGGGACGGGTCATCGGCGCGACGGCAGCGTGCTGCGCCACCGCGGCGGGGGTCTGGGCCTGCCTGCTCGTACTCCTGAGCGCGAGCCTCGCTGCCCCCTCGGCGGACTCTCCGAAAGCGACCGCCGTCCGGAGCGCCCAGGACATCATGACGCTGCTGTTGTCCCTGCCGCTGATGTGCGCGGTGCTGGTGATCGGCCCCACCATCTCGTTATGGACCGGGCAATGGCTCCAAAAGTTCGCCGTCCTCAGGACTCTCGGGATGACCGCCGGACGGCTGCGACGCGCGGTGACCGTCGACGTGGCGCGCCTGGCCCTCGTCCCGGTGACGACTGACCACAGCACGCAGGACGACGAACCCGATCGCGAGCCTGCGGAGGTCGTGGCCCTCACGCGTAAACGATCTAGCCAGCGGGCACCCTGGCGCTCTCGGCCCCCGCCACAGCGGTCAGCAGACGTCCAGGCGTCCACGCGTCCAGGTTCTCCGCCATGACCGGCCCGCTCTACGAGGCGGAGATACAGCACGCGACCGGCGCCGCCGCCGGATCAAGTAGCAACAGAAAGCCCCAGGTCACCACCGATGACCTGGGGCTTCCCACTCCCTGAGCCCCCTGTCGGATTCGAACCGACGACCTACGCTTTACAAGATGTCTGCTCTCAATTTGCGACCGTCCCCCGGCGGCCGCTTACCTCAAGCCAGCCACTCTCCCGGCCCTCAGTGGACACCCAAGAATCAAGGCGGATGACCGGACAACCGAGACCACAACTGAGACCACAAAGAGCGCTGGCGCCGACCCACCGCAGAGTGTCCTGCCCTATCACGGCTAGCACAGCATTGCTGAGTTCACGAGTTGCGCCGGACACCCCAGCGGCGAACGGCGCGGCGAGCTCGACCTGACAGTCTGGCAGGCCTCACGTCGAGGAACCTGGGCCCGGGGCCTGCGGCGCATCAGCCGCTCGCGCTCCGACAAGCCATCAAACCAATCCCTTAAGCGTGGAAGGTGCTCCGGCTCTATGGTGCTCGATGCCGCTGAGCCGGAGCTAGCTCGAAGCGCCTGCCTAGGCCCCAGCACGAGATTGGCCCAAACGTTCGAAGATGGCTTGATCTGCGCACGCCTCGGAAGCATGAGCCGCTACAGGTACGCTTCCTGCCCTCCTCAGGACTATCGCGCTGTGTCACGATAAGACAGCACATGTTGCTGGGCTCGTTAGAGCCGAGGGGATGGCGGCATGGAACGCAGCGTAGCCAGCAGGCTCAGAGGGCAGCAACGACGGGTAGGTAGCTTTGCGAACAGACTTCGGCGACCTCGTTATCGACCGCGCCATCGTGCACGTCGTCCCGCAGCGCAAGCGAGCTGATCCCGACGAGCCCATTCCGCTGAGTGAGGCGCCCTGCAATCTTAATGATGCGGTGCGCACCGCCCTCCAAGCTCGCCTGCGCAGCGTCCTGGCTGCCACAGGCCGGGAAGTTATCGAAGACCCCGATTCGAGATCTGCCCTGCCAGATCGCGTCCACTCCTTCTTATCCGGCGAGATCAATCTTGTCGACGTTTCAGTTGAACTGGTGCACCTGCTGCGAAATAGTCAATCCGGCGTGAATTCTGCAGGCTTGCTTCTGGTGGCGGAAGCCCACTTGGGCCACCAACTCTCGCTGCTGATTGTCAAACTTGAACAAGAGACAGGAATGCAGGCCACGGAAACGTTCGTCGATGGCCTACGTACGTTCGACATGAAATATCTCGCCGACCTCCTGTTCACCGAAAAATCCAAGATTCACAAGGTTGCCCTATTCCCGGAAGACGGCATCGGCGACGAAAGAATCGAAGGCTGGGCCGCAGATCGTCAACTTTCCGGAAAGATGGCTGTCTTTTTTCTTGAGCGGTTCCTGGGATGTCGACAGAAAAACGAACCAAGAGAAGTTACACGACGCTTTCACGACGTCACCACCGAGTGGATTAACTCCTATATAGCGGATCCAGATATCCGAATAAACTACGTGATGGCCACACTTGCAGAGCTTCAGAGCCCTGCACCGTCCTTGGACCCAGTCGAATTTGCGCAGCGCCACCTAGACTTACTACACCGTGACGCTTTCATTGAACACCTGCAGCAGTCAGAACTTCCCTGTCGAACCTTCGACAAAGATATTCACCACCTGGAAACTCGACTGAATAACATGCGGGTTTGCTTCGCAAGTGGCGTGTTCATCGTCGCGCCGGTAGATGCCATAGGAGATCAGCAAGTC
Organism: Streptomyces paromomycinus; assembly: GCF_003865155.1. Taxonomy (NCBI): domain Bacteria; kingdom Bacillati; phylum Actinomycetota; class Actinomycetes; order Kitasatosporales; family Streptomycetaceae; genus Streptomyces; species Streptomyces paromomycinus. Next base: position 4,141,471 of record NZ_BHZD01000001.1, read on the forward strand.
CTGGCACTTGAAGATCAAGGTGATGGAACGACAAGCGTCACCATCACAGGCACGGTCACTACCGCTACCGCATATGCACCACCTGGAGGTCGGCGCCGCTCGCAATCTCGGGAGCCGAGCCACCACTCTCAGGTCGAGAACCACGAGAGCGCACCATCAGCCAATGAGTAACTCGTGAACGCCATGGACGCAACGTTCGCTCGCTATCAACGTGAGCGTCCTCGCGTTGAGATCGCAGCCAAACTCACAGCCGCGCACTTGCGTCGACGGGCTGCACGAAAAAGAATTAATTGCGAAGTTTCTTACCGCGCCAAAGAAGTTAGTAGCTTCATAACCAAGGCCCAGCATAAAGACTATGCAGACCCATGGGCGCAAATCAGAGACAAAGCCGGCGTACGCATAGTCGTCCAGCATGGGGGACTACTCGACCCTGCCCTTGACCTGGTCAAGGAATCACTCACCGTAGTCGGTGAGCCAGAAGATGATCGACTCCTCGTAGGCGAGGAGGATCGTCTTCAGTACCCGCGCCTCCACGTCCAGGTGGTGGCGTTCGGTGACCAGTGCGGTGAAGACGGTGAGCCGTACGAGTGCGAAGTGCAGATCCGCACCGAGGCTACCGACCTGTGGGCACGGATGTCCCACAAGCTCATGTACAAGGCGGAGGCGTCGGCCGTACCATCCGATGTCAGACGCTCGCTGTACCGTTTGATTGCTCTGATCGAGCTTTACGATCTTGAGGTCCGACGGGGGGTCGAAGCCTTGGCGCAGTACCCCGATGTTGCATTAAGTAACCAACTTCTCGGTGAGGCCGAGCATCACTTTCGCACGTTTACCGAGCACGAACCGCGACGGGATCTGTCCGAAGAGGTGGTAGACGTGCTATTGAAGACGATCCCGGAACCGTCCACCTACCCGGACCGCCTGTCTGCGTTCACTGAAGCTCGAAGGTTCGACTTAGAGCGCGCGTACGAAGATTATGGACCAAACAGTGATCACTTTCTGCTATATGGGCGCTACATCTTGGCTAGCCAGCCCGAAAGTTTAATCATTTTCGAACGCCTAACGAACGCCAAGATGCTTCTACAAGGACGATGGGTCGACGAGCTGCCAGGATCCATGCTTGATGATATGGCGGAGGCATGGGGGGTGTCTTTATGAGTGATTCCTTGAAACCTGAATCTTTAGGCGCAATAGCTGCCACAGCGATGTTTATCGAAGTCCTCGTCGTCGGCATCGGTTCTCTTGCTGCAATGGTCGGTTTCGTGACTGCCATTGTTGGCTTTGAGTTCGCGAAACAAGTCGCGCCGATCCTCTCGTCAACGCCAGCCGCAGGGGTGGGATTAGCTTTCGCCTATGCGCTCGGAATAATGATTGACCGAGGGTCTGATTTCTTACTTCGATCACCTCGCAGGCGCCTCCGAGGATCGTATTTTGACTCATCGGCTAGTTACGATCAAGCCAGACGTGCAATCGTCAACAACCCCCACATCATCGCCATGTCCGACTATGCTCGTTCACGAATGCGCATTTGTCGCGGCTGGTTCGTGAACAGTATTTTCCTGACGGTGGCGACCAACCTCGTGATATGGCGATTCCCAGTTCCTGACCGCATTATCACAGGGGGCTGGGTTACAGCGATAGGGCTTCTACTGACGTGGGGGTTCTATGCCGCATGGAGGAGCATTACAGCAACCGGCTACAAGAAGCTTGCCCAGCAAACAGCAATTTGCGCCGGAACAATCTCAGCCCGCCTTCCGAATCGGTAAATTATGCCGCCGCGGCGTTCTTGATCATGTCAATAACATATGTGTCTTCATCGGGGGGAACTATTCCTTTCCTGCCGCAGCGGCGGTAGCAGCAGATCTCGCTCCGGGTGCTTGCTGCCGCTGACGCTTCCCTGGACGCCCAGATCCTCCCGGGCCGCTTCGTGGAAAACGTTGATGGCGCGGAAGACCGCTCGGTTTCGGTCTCTCCACTGCTGCAAGGTGCCGGCCGTCTTGCCCGCGGCTTGCCAGTCGACCTCTAGGGCTGCGGCGTTGAGTTCGTGGGCTGCCTCTACGACGTCGTCGCCGCCCAGCAGCATGACGCGTTCGAAGGCTCTGCCGCGGAGGCGTCCTGCCTCCGCTACGTCGGCGAGCAGTTCCTGCTCCGGCTTCTCTGCCTCGCGCATGCCCTCGCGTTGTTCGTAGAGCTGGGCGGCCAGGAAGATGCAGGCTCGCATCCGGTCGATGTAGGTCTCGTAGGCGCTGAGCTTCTTGTCGTCCCAGCGGGTCTTGAGCTGGTACCTGTTGCGGCTCCGCTCCATGAGGAAGTTGGCCACGTACGAGCTCATCGCGCCCAGGAGTACGGCAGCGATCGTCACGAACTGCTCAGTGGTCCCCAAGCCATCCCCCAGACACGGAACTTGTGTTGTCGTGTTGAGGAGTTTATGAGTGCGGCGGGTCGCGCGGGGGTCGGGCGACGTAAGCCTGCGGCTGGGGAGGGGAAGGTGGTCGAGGTGCGTGGGTGGGGCTCAACGTGCTGCAGCCCGGTTTCCAGTGGGGACACAGCTGGAAACCGGGCTGCCGACGCCGGGCTGGGCCGACGCCGCCCCTCGGCCGGTGGTGCCTCGGTGACGACGCTCAGCGGGTGGACCGCCGAGCAGGCACGCCGAGAGGTTTGGGGACCGGGGGCGGCCAGGCCCGTGCTGGCTCGGCGGCCCCCCGGTCGGCCCTCAGTTGGGTTGTGCGGTGGAGGGGCTGTCAGCGGGGTGGGCGTCGAAGTACTGGAAGGCGACGACCTCGTACCTGGTGCATCTGGAGAGGCCGGCGTGCTTCAGGCACCAGAGCTGCGCATCGTCGGATGCTTCGGTGTCGGTGGACTGGGCGAAACATTCCAAGCACTTCCCGTAGTACCGGATCTCCGCGCCCGGGACGGCGCTCAACGTCCACTCGGTGAAGCGGTAGGTCGACCTCATGCCGGCTCCCCAGTCGACCGTGCGGAGTCCTCAAGGTCGTCGTCGGGCTCGTCGTCATCGTCCCGATCGGCGATTCGTGCGCCGCGGCTGTCTGCGACTCGTAGCGCGTCCACCAGTGCTCCGCGCAGCCGACGAGCCAGGAAGTGGAGTTCGCCCGACGACGCCTTGGGGTCGTCCAGCAGCCTGCCGGCGTGGTCGAGGAGCTCTTCTCCGATGTTGAGCTGCGCCTCTTCGATGCTGTCTGCCAGGCGCGATACGAAACCGGGGGTGCCGTCCGTCGCTACGTAGCAGCGTTGTCCGTTCGGGCCGGACCATGGGAGCAGGCGCAGCCCTGATGCGGTGCTCATGTCGCCACCTGCACACCGTGGATCCAATACGGGCCGACGTCGATGCCGTGGACGGCCAGCCACAGGGCTCGGCGACGTTGCCGCTGGAGTCGCTCTTCTTCCTGTTCCTCGTACGCGGTCAGATACGGGCGGATGAGGGCCACGTCTTCACCGCGTAGTAGCGGGGCATTACTGATGGGTCTGACGGGTCGGCGGCTGGTCGGCGCGGGAGGCGCGGCTTGGAGGCGGCGGGTGGCGGCGGCGCGATGACGCCCTTGGCTGGGGAGCAGCCGCTGAAGAAGCGACTTGATGAAGTGAGCGGTACGGTGCGGCATGTTGACCTGCACTCTCAGGTTGGCCACGCCCCCGGGCCGTTCGCCGCGGCCGCGGGGGTCTCTGTGATCAGGTGCCATGGAGCTTGCGGCTTGAGTGATCCGCGAGTGCTGGTCGCCGCTGGGTTTACGTGGGTGCTCGGTGGTGACGGGCGGCAGATCCATCGCAGATCAATCACTCAACGTAAAGCTAGTTAACTAGCATAGTCGGTGGCGACGCTTCTGCCACTCCCCTTCGAGATTTCACTCCCCGCGGCCGGCTGCGCCTATGTCGGGACATCGGGCACCCGCACAGTGGCGATCAGTGGCTTGCCCTCGCCGAGAAGGCGGTGCTGGCGGCGGCTTGTTGGCCGGCGAAGACGTCTATACCCTCGACCTGACGGGTCGTCAGGTACGTCGCCGACGCGGCGACCGCTGAGAGGGGCCTCATGACTGGCCAGGCGAACGGCATGAAGGGCACGAACAGCACCACCGAGACCATCGACATCCCCCGCGTGATCAGCGTGGACGACCACGTGATCGAACCGGCGCACCTCTTCGAGACCTGGCTGCCCGCGAAGTACCGCGATCTCGGGCCGAAGCCGTTCACCGCCGGTATCGGCGAGCTGGCGTACATCGGAGGCAAGTACAAGTTCACGACGGATCCGGCCGGCCAGATGACGGACTGGTGGCGGTACGAAGGAGACCTCTTCCCGTACAAGCGCATCATCGCGGCCGTCGGGTTCTCCCGGGACGAGATGACACTCGACGGCATTACCCGGGAGCAGATGCGGCGCGGCTGCTGGGACCCGAAGGCCCGTCTCGCGGACATGGACCTCAACCACGTCGAGGCGTCGCTGTGCTTCCCGACCTTCCCCCGCTTCTGCGGCCAGACCTTCGCCGAGTCCCAGGACAAGGAAGTCGGCCTGGCGTGCGTCCGCGCGTACAACGACTGGATGGTGGAGGAATGGTGCGGGGACAGCGGCGGGCGGCTGATCCCGCTGTGTCTGATCCCCTTGTGGGACGTCGACCTGGCGGTGCAGGAGATTCGGCGTAACGCTGCCCGAGGGGTACGCGCCGTGACCTTCAGCGAGATCCCCACCTACCTGGGGCTGCCGAGTATCCACTCGGGTTACTGGGATCCATTCTTCGCGGAGTGCGAGGCGATGGGAACGGTGGTGTGCATGCACATCGGCTCGTCGTCACAGATGCCGGCCGCCTCACCGGATGCTCCTCCGGCCGTGCAAGCTTCGCTGTCTTTCAACAACGCCATGGCGTCGATGATGGACTTCCTCTTCAGCGGCGTCCTGGTGAAGTTCCCCCGGCTGAAGCTGGCGTACGCGGAAGGGCAGATGGGGTGGATCCCGTACGCCCTGGAGCGCGCCGACGACGTGTGGGAGGAGCACCGCGCGTGGGGCGGGGTGCGTGATCTGGTCCCCGAGCCACCCTCCACCTACTACTACCGGCAGATCTTCTGCTGCTTCTTCCGCGACAAGCACGGAGTCGCGTCGATCGAAACGGTCGGCGTCGACAACGCCACCTTCGAGACCGACTATCCGCATGTCGACTCGACGTGGCCGCACACCAAGAAGGTGGCCGCGGAGCACGTCGCCGGGATGCCGCCGGACGTGGCTTACAAGGTCCTCCGCGGGAACGCGATCCGGATGCTCGACCTGGACCTCGACAGGACGCGGTGACGACCGAGGGGTAGGCGCCGGTTCGCCCTGGCGGCACCGCTATAGGCACTCGGACCGGGGCCGCTGATCGTCAGAGCGGCCGTACCGGGGGCTGATCCCGGTACGGCCGCTCGAACGGTGATACCTCAGCAGGGTTGACGCGTACGCGCGCACGGCGTGGAGTACACCGCCGCCACGCGGTCTCCGGACATCAACAAGTCAGCCGTCTCCACCACCGTGCCGCTCGCGCCGTACGACGTGCGCTGAATCGCGATCACTGCCACGCCGGGAGAGATGCCGAGTTCCGCCGCCTCTCGCGCGCTCGGTGGCCGGGCCGTAAGCCGTTCGACGACGTGGTCCAGTTCGATGCCGGCCTCGGTCAGCCAATTCACGTAGGCGTCGCCCCACGGAGAGGCAGCGCTCGCAAGTTCCGCCGGCGCCGGGAGCGCCATCGCGTACAGCAGGTAGGAGCGCACGATGCTGTACGGAGTTTCGTCCTTCGGGCGTCGGCCGCGGTAGACGAGCTCAAGCAGTCGCGTCTCGACCTGTACGTTCATCCGCGACGCCAGCTCGTCGTTGGCCCAAACCTCACAGCAGCTCACGGTGACTTCCGGGGAGTCGTCGAGAGCACGTTCCTGCGGCGAGCTGGAGACGTCGGGAGGCTGAGCAGCTCGGTGGTGCCGGTCGTTCGCGTACTCGATCTTTCGGTTCGCTGCTCGGACGAAAGTGCCCCGACCGTGGTGCTTCTCGATCAGCCCTTCCGCCTGCAGAACGTTCAGCGCGTGCCGCACGGTCGGCAAGCCGACGCGATGCTGCAGGGCGAGGGCGCTCTCGGAAGGCAACCGTGCAGCGGCTGGAAGAGTGCCGTCCTCGATCTGCTTACGCAGGTCGGCGGCGATCTGCTCGTACCGGTTAGCCATGTGGGCTCATCGCCTCCACAAGCTCGGGTACAGGGGTTCTCCTCTTGTCGGCGTTCACGGGTTCATGTCCTCGTCGCGTCTGTTGGGGGCTGTCGACACGGCATCGTCCAGACGAGGGCCCAGGCGGTGAGCCCGTGCTCGTTCCCCCGAAGGCCGAATCGATCAGCGCGGTCTAATGCGGCAAGGAGGGCCTGCCAGCGGGTCGGGGACGGCTCGCCGAGCACCTTGGTCACGACGTGGATCCGGGTGAGGCGTCGGTGTACGTGCGGTTCGTAGCCGGCGGCGGTGAGCCGTGCCGCGATGTCCTGCGCTCGGGATGCAGGTGCAGGCACGGCGGGTCCTCCGTTGGAGATGGATCACTCACTGTGAAGCTAGTTAACTAGAATAGAGCTAGTGGACTAGATTTGCTACATGCCTGAGCAGCCTCCGTACCTCGCCGTCGCTGACCGGCTCCGGCAGAGCATCGCCAACGGCGACTGGTCCCCCGGTGACCGGCTGCCGTCGCGCGCTCAGCTCGCCGGCGAGTACGGGGTAGGGGACAACGTCATCCGGCGCGCGCAAGAGCTGCTGATCGCGCAGGGTTTGCTGGAGGGCCGCGCCGGTTCCGGCACCTACGTCGCTGAGCCGCGTCAGCGGTTGCGCATGGTCAGGTCCTCGTCGCGGGAGCAGCGTGGCGGATCGCCGTTCCGCGCCGACATGGCGGGGCTCGGGAAGCACGGCACGTGGGAGCACAGCACCGAAGCGAAGGTGCCCGCCCCTCGTGAGATCGCCTCGCGGCTCGGCATCGCCGAAGGTGATCTGTGCGTCCGCACGGTGTACGAGTTCCTGGCCGACGGGAAGCCGGTGCAGCTGTCGACCAGCTGGGAGCCGTACAGCATCACCGAGGGCACGATCGTGGTGCTGCCCGAGGGCGGACCGTACGCCGGCCGAGGCGTCATCGAGCGGATGGCCGCCATCGGCGTGGTGATCACTCACGCCGTCGAGCGGCCGGAGCCCCGGCAGGCCACCACCGCGGAGGCGAACCTTCTCGGCATCCCGAAGAGCGCGCTGGTCACGCACATCCGGCGTACGTACATCTCGGAGGACGGCCGGCCGGTCGAAACGGCGGACATCGTCGTGCCGGACGCGTACTGCGAGATCGTTTACGAGGTCCCGATCGAGCGCCGTACGTAGGGTGATCCGGATCCGCATGGCCGGCTCAACTTCTCCGGGGGCTCAGATGACTTCTCTCTTCACGCAGTTCAAGCTCGACCTCTCCCGCTGGTACGTGCGCTACGCCCCCGGCACGCTCGGCAAGGCCGGCATCGTGGAGTCCTATCTGAACGCCGGGCTGCGCGACCATCCGCGCATCCGCCGGGCCCGGACGCGCTTCGGCGCGACGTTCGTCACCGACACCCAGGACCTGATCCAGCGGTACATCTATCTCTTCGGGGTGTGGGAGCCGCACCTGACGCGATGGCTGGAGCGACGGCTCCGGCCTGGTGACGTCTTCGTGGATGTGGGCGCGAACATCGGTTACTACAGCCTGCTCGCCTCGCGGCTGGTCGGCGAGAAGGGGGCAGTGGTCGCTCTGGAGGCGTCCCCCGACTTCCACCGCGTGCTGCGCAAGCAGGTGGCGCTCAACGGGTGCGGAAACGTTCGTGCGGTGAACGCCGCGATCTCGGACAGGGAGGAGATGCTCACCTTCATCCTCGCGAGCTCCCACAACATGGGTGCCAACAGCATCGTGCCGTATGCCGGCGAGGCCGAGTCCACCTTCGAAGTAGCAGCTCAGCCGCTGTCGGATGTCCTCAGCGCTGATGAGCTCGCGCGAGCGCGGGTGATCAAGATCGATGTGGAGGGGGCTGAAGGATCCGTTGTACGGGGGCTGGACCCGCTGCTCGACCAGCTCCGGCCCGACGCGGAGCTGGCCATCGAGGTGACGCCGCAGCGGATGCTCGAACTCGGGGAATCGGCCGAGGAACTGCTGGACGCACTGCGGGCGAACGGATTCCACATGTACCGCCTTCCGAACGACTACACCGCCAGCCGTTACCCGGCAGCCTTGCGACGCGAAGCAGCGGTGCCGGTCCGGTGGCGGGAGCCGATCACCGAGGAGAGCGAGCTGCTCTTCTCCCGCGTTGACGCCGAATACTTGCCGTAGGCCCCGAGGGGGGCGGTGCAGTGATCGCGCCGGCACGCCAGCACGTCAGCTACTCGACTCCGCCATAGGCTCAGCCGAAGGGCGTCGCGGGTGCTTTGCCATCAGCGTGGGTCTGGCCGGGTGAAAGCTTTTCTGGGGAGCCCACAGGTGTCCTCGGTGAGGTGGGCTGAGGGCTTGCCTCAGACAACGTGTGGTCCGGCTCGTCGAAAGTCACGCTGTTCAGCAGTGCCACGATGTCGGAGCAGTACGCGTCCCAATGGCCCTCGCACGGCGTCGTGAGGTTGAAGGAGACGAGACACTGCTCCTGGCCCTCCACCCCTTCGGGCACCGGCAGGTACACCTGCATTTCTGCCATCGGCAGGTTCAGCTCTTCCCTCGATGCGGAGGTCTCAGCGGGGATGTGGAAGCCGTTCACGCCCGTCAGCACCGCGGCAGGACCGACCGGAGTGTCGAATACCGTTCCGGCCCAGGAATCCCCCCGCGCGGCGACGAGAGCGCGCACCATGCCGTCCGCCGCGATTGCCGCATCACCGAAGGCGAAGGGCGTCACCGTGACAAGCAAGGTGCCGAGGGACAGTTCACCTTCGTAGGCGCGCAGGCAGGTACCGGCGTACAGCGTCCCGGTCTCTTCGAGCGCCTGCGACACTTTCTGCAGGTTGCTCACAAGGTTCTCGTAGGCCGCGGGCCTCGCTTCGAGAGCTTCCCGTGACACGCGCGTGAACAGTTCCTGTCGCGCTTCTTCGACAGTCATCCCTATGGGAATTTCCGTGAAGCCCGCAGGTGCGATGAATTCCAACTCTAGCTTCCCATCTGGTCGTTGTGCGGCCCTGCGGGAGGGGGAGGAGGGGAAGGGGGCGGGACAGCGAACTGGGCTGCCTGATGACGGCGGTAACGCTCAAGCAGCTGCAGGTTCTCTTGATGCCAGCGCCTCGTGTACCGCGGGCCGAGGGCGGCTGCGGCCAGACACAGAAGGCCGACGAGGCAGGAGCCCACCGTGGCCGGCACCGTCTCGCGCACGGCCCACGCCAGCGCGAAGAATCCTGCGGCGAAGACGCAGCACACGCTGATGAGCTGTGCCGGATGCCACCCCTCATAGGCTTTGACCTGCCTCTGCGCACGCGCAGCGCGCTCCGGGGGGATCAGCGGCGGGTCAGTGGCCGCGGACGGACCGTGGGGGACAGCTCCTGGCCAAGGCTGAGCGACGGCGCTCCACGAGCCGGCCGCCTGCACGCGCGCCAGGGTCGCCTGGGCACGCTGCCGGGCCGCCGGACTGTCGTCACGGGTGAAGAGCAAACGACGCTGCCCTCGTCCGTAAGGCTCATCCGCGCTGAGCACATAGCCCAACTCCGTGCCGATCCAGGTAACCCGGTCAGCACGCATCGCCCCGAATCCGGTGAAGACGATTTCGACAGTCGGGCGTCCGTCGAATCGTGCTGCTACCGCCGCCTCGTCCTTCATGCTCTTCCCTCACCCGCCGCCGGTGGTGGCCTGGTCTTTCGCGCTGCCCTTCTTCCACGCGTTCTCCATGGCAACCAGAAGAGGGCCGCCGCCGGGAATTCCCATCTCCACGGCCTGACGGCGGTTCGTCGGCTTGAAATTCTCGAATACGGACGGATCACCGAACAACCCGGCCCAGGAGTCGACCAGTCCGAAGTTGGAGGCTGCGTCCGCCGCACGGCTCTTGAAGATCGCGGTGCCCAGTTTCCCTCCGACGCGAACGGCGCCACCGAACGGGATCGTGCCCAGCGCGTCCTGCGCCAGCGTCCGGTTCGACACGACGTCTTCGCCGCCCGCCATACGAGCGGTGCCGTGCAGCACGAGCGCTCCTGCTGCGAAGCCGGAGGATGTGACCTCCAGGCCGGCGGCCAGCGGTCCGAGAACGATCTCGGAGGGCGGGAAGACGAGGCCGAGAGCGGCGATGCCCACCCCGGCGGCGCCGAGTATGGCGCTGACCGTCGACAGGACATCACCGACAGCAGCGATGGCATTGGCGTGGTTCTTCACCCAATCCCAGGCTTGGTGTGCCAGAAGGGAATTGGCCTCGGCCAGTGACTTGATGGCGTCGCCGATTCGATCCAGCAACCCTGGTTCGTCGGGAGCTTCTTCCGAGGCTTTGCGTACGGCCTCGGCGATCTTCTCCGCTGCCTCGTCATGCTGATGCTTGAGGCGTTTCGCGTCCTCGATCAGAGTGTTGAGGGCGTTCCTGGCAGCATCAAGCTCTTTCACTGCCCGGTTCAGCCGCTGCTCGGCGTTGTGCAGCTCTTCATCGGTGTCGAATGTCTGCCCCGCCAGTCCCAGGTTCGGATTCCCCTCCGCGTCCCGCACGCGAGAACGGGCGGTTACCGCGCGAGCCTCCAGGTCCGCCGACCGAGACTTCATGCTGCTCAGCTTCGCGGACCACTCATTCAGCTGGAAACCACAGTCGTAGAAGCTTTTCGTCGCGGAGTCGACCAGCTTCGGCAGTTCCTTCACCTGTGCGGAGAACGCGTCTGCGGCAACACCCTTCCATGCTTCTCCGCCACGGGTTATGGAGTTCAGCGTCTGCCAGACCGAACTCAGGTTTCGGTGCGCCTCGAACGACTGATCCGTGAGTGTACGCACCGCCGAGAGGCTGCCGGGGGTCGGATCGAAGCCGATGCCTGGGAACCCCGCTGCCTCGGAAGGTATCTTCCCGCCGCCGCTCATGAGCCCTCCCTACCCGCCTACCCGAATACTCGGGATGTGGCACCGGATGTCGACTGCGGCGACGAGGAACCGGAGGGAGTCCCCTCAAGGCCCTTGGCGAACGCTTGCTGAATTCCCGTCTCGCAGGCCCGGTACGATTCCGCAGTGGCCTCCACTGATCCGCGTATGGAGTTCGCCAGTCCGGCGATCTGCCCGATTCCGTACTTCCACTTCGACTGAAAGTCCGAGCAGGCGGAATCCAAGGAGTCGTGTCCCAACTGCCCTGCGGTGGCTTGGTCCATCTTGCGTGTCACGGTTCGCATCCCGGTGACGCTCTCGTCAAGCTTTCGCGAGATGGACCCGAGTTCGTGCACATCGACCTTGAAAGTCCCCGGCAAGAGAGCCCTCCCCTTACTCCTGCGCCTGTCTGCCGTACAGGCAGAGCAGCCTAACAGTGACAAGATCCCGGCGCGGCGGGGAGGACCAACCAATACCACGCCTTAACGGAGGTAGCGGCGCAGCTGAGGTCGTGGTGCAGCAATCCAGCCTCGTTCCGAGCGACGTTAAAGCGCCACCGCGACATGGCATTGTCGTGTCGGGTTCCGGGCACGGGGGTGCTGGATAGCGAAGAACAGCTGCGGGGAGATCTCCCCGCAGCCGCTCTCAAGCCGTTGCTACGCGGGCCCGTACCGCCAATCGCTCATCGCCGCCAAAACACGAGCCCGAGCCTCCACTACCGCGAACCGCGCCTCTCGCTCCCCTTCATGGACGTGAGCCGCCTGGTTAGTCGCCTGCCCAGGCCACTTCCGGTACAGCAGCCCCGTATCGGCGGAGAAGTGGCCGCGGCTGACCGCGCTCAGCGCCATAAGCAGGCCCGTGTCCTCGCTCGCCGGCAGGGCCATCCAGCCGCCCAGCGCCAGGAGCAGGTCGCGGCGCATGAAGAGGGTCGCCGGGTGGACCTGGGCGCGGTAGTTGTGGGCCTTCCAGTGCTCAAGGACGGCGCCGCGCTCGATCGGGCCCTCGGGCGGGTCCTGGTCGAAGCCGACGGTGGAGCCGTCGGGCATGAGGTCCAGTACGCGGGAGGTGGCCCAGCCGAGGGAGGAGTCGGCGGTGAGGGCCTGGAGGTCGCGGGCCAGGGAGCCCGGCGTGAGCATGTCGTCGGCGTCCAGGACCTTGACGTACTCGCCCTCGGCGCGGGACAGGCCCAGCGTGCGAGCGACTGCCGCGCGTCCCTGTCGGCCCTGGCCGAAGGAGATCCGCGGATCATCGGGCAGGTGAGGACTTACGGCGTCGGTCTCGCCGTCCTCCTGGATCACCCACTGCCAGTCCCAGCCGTCCGGCAGCTGCTGCTCGGTCAGCGACTTGTACGCGTCGGCCAGGTACTTCGCGGCCGGCGGGTGGACGGCCGTGATCACCGTGATGAGGTTGGTCATCGTCACCACCGGTCCAGACGGGTCGTGAACACCAGCTCGGTGCGGTCGCCGGGCATGATCACGTCGGAGACGTCCACCACCCGTCCCTCGGTGTCGATGGAGATCTTGCGGAGCACGATCACGGAGACGCCCTTCTGGAGGCCGAGCTCCTCGGCCTCCTCTGATGTCGGAGGCCGGGCCGTTATCCGCTCGACGATGTGGTCGAGCTCGATGCCGATGGTGTGCAGCTGGCTCTGCGTGCCACCCGGCCAGGGCTCGTTGGACTCGTCGAGGAGGTCCGGGTTGGCCGCCACCACGTCGTGGACGAGGTGGGAGCACACGAGGCTGAAGGCCGCGTCCCCGTCACGCGGGTAGGTGCGGTAGACGCGTTCGAGCAACCGGGTGCCTACGGGGACGGCGAAGGCTGCGGCCAGGTCCTCGTCGGCCTTCGTTTCGCGGTACCGGGCCTTGAAGACGAGATCAGAGACGGTGAGTCCGGTGTCGTGCTCGGTGGCGCCGGTCTGCTCTCGCTCGTTCTGCGCCGCGCGCGCCCGGTCCTTCTCCCACTGGTGACGCTCGTTGGTGCGCTCCACTCGCGGCGGCGGCTTACGGACGAAGTTGCCGACGCCGTGCCGCTTGTCGATCAACCCCTCGGCCAGCAGCTCGCCCAGCGCGTCGCGCATTGTCGGCACGCTGGTCCTGTACTGCTTCGCGAGTGTGGTCTCCGCCGGCAGACGCTCTCCCGGCTTCAGCTGGCCTGCGCGGATGTGCTGACGCAGCTCGTCAGCGATCCGCTCGTACTTCTTGGCCATGTGGTGCTCACCGTCCCTGATCGTTGGACGGTTTCAGCATAAGTCCTCAAGAGGAGTTGACGACATCAGGAGTGGGCCGTATGTTCATGAGCACTCATTAAGAGGAGTAGAGGACAAGAGGTCTTCAAGACCTGTTGTGTCGCTCGCCCATGCCTGCCTGCACCGGCAGAGCCGCGCGAACCCGCAGTGCGCGCGCCCGGAGACCTCCGTGAAACGGGGTCGAAGGAAGCGTCCGTTCCTTGAGAACTGAATGGCACGGCGCCTGGCAAGCAGACCGTGCCCGTACCAGTGGTTTAGGCCCTGGCGCCCCCTCACGGAGGCGCCGGCGGCCATGGCCACTCGTCCACGAACGAGCGGTCGCCGCAGTCCTGGCTGATGCCGGCACGCGGCTTGCTCCCCCCTCCCCCCTTGCTCCACACAGATCTGCCGGAGCGCCGGCGCTCCCGTGCAAAGGACAACGCCGTCGCCCCGGGTCTCCCTCCCAGTCCGAACAGATCAGGAGAGCACCCATGAAGCATCGGTTCGGCAGCCACCAGTTCGTCATCGACGACGTAGAGCTGTCCCTCGGCACGCCGCCTGAGCTGTGGCTCGGCGTCGACGGCGAGAGCGCGGAAGAGCGCGCGGCGCGGTTGGAGGCGGCTCGCGGAATCCTCGCCGACGACCCCGAGCTGCTCGACCTTGTCACCCGGATCACCGTGGCCGCGATCGAGGCGGACGCCCCCGACCTGCTGGGCGCCGCGCCCAGCGGCAGCGTCCGCGTCGTCGGCCGACACACGACGTACGCGGAAGGACTTTCCCTGTGAACGGTTACTTCGACTACGACGAGACCGAGTACGACTTCACGCCCCTGGATGCCGAGGTGAAGCCGGCCGCATCGAAGTGCGACCGGTGCAGGTTCCTGCCGGGTGAGGCCGTCGCCGTCGGGCCGCTGTTCGCGGTGTGCGCCTGCTGGATCGGGCAGGGTGCCCCCGCGGAGGAGTGCGAGTGCGGTCCCGAGGGTGGGGAGGTGGCGGGTGGCCAGGCCCCCGACTGATTCAACGGTTCCGTCGGAAGGACTCAGCTCACTGACCGCAGTGACGGAGCCGGAGGCTGTGGCGGCTCGCCGAGCGATCGAGCAGTTGGAGAAGGTCGGGCGCCTGGTGACCCGTTCCCTCCTGGTGCTGGGGTTCGGGGCGCTGGTCTTCACCTGCGTCAACGTCACCACGTTCGCCGTCCAGCATCACGTACCGGGCTGGGTGGCCTGGATGCTCGACCCGCTTGCCTCGCTGGCCCTGCTCACCGTCCTGTACGTCGATGGGGTCCTGGCCGAGCAGGGCGACTACCGGGCGAGCGGGTGGCCGTTCGTCCTGCGCTGGTTCGCAGGGCTGTCGACCTGGATCATGAACTGTTGGCAGTCCCTGTACCCGGATGGCGTTTTTCGGCTTGTCCCTGAGCAGGCGGATGCTGGTGGGCTGCTTCTGCACTCGGTTGCGCCGTTCCTGCTGATCATCTTGGCCGAGGCGTCCGCCGGGTACCGCACATACGTCGCCGCCAGGACCGCTGCTCACCGCGGCACGATCCGCGCATGGGAAGACGCTCTCGCCGCTGACCGCGCCGCTCGTGAGCGGCACGCGCGGGAAGAGCGCGAGCGAGCCGAAGCAGCCGAACGCGAGCAGGCTCTCGAAGCGGCGCGTGTTGCGCGACAGCAGGACGAGCGTGAGGCGGAACGCGAGGCGCGTGAGCATTCCGCGCGCCTGGCTCGTGAGGTGCAGCAGGCGGAAATCGAAAAGGTCCGTGAGCTGGCCCGCATCGAGCAGGAGAAGGAAGAGCGCGCCGCGCGGCGAGAGGCGGAGCGGCTGCGCGTCGAGGCGGAAATCGAGACAGCCGAGCGGGATCGTGCTGCTGAGCGTGAGGCTCTGCGTATCAAGGCGGAAGCCGAGGCCAGGGCCGTTGAAGAGGCCGAGCGCGTGAAGCGGGAAACTGCTGCCGAGCGACGTGAACGCGCTCAGCGCACACGCGCCAAGGACCGCCGGAACAGTACGGGCGGTGCCTCGAAGAGTGGTCTCGCGGCTGCCTGGAATTCCGATGAGCCCGGCTCGAAAAGTGAAGGGCGCATGCCGCGCGAGATCCGAGCGGCACAGCGAGAGAAAGCCGAACGCGAGGCCGCAGCAGCGCTCTTGGACGGCCGTACGCTGGACCCGGTCGCGCTCGCTCAGAGGTACGGACTCGGCGAAACGTGGGGTGGCGACCGTGTCCGTGCGGCCCGGCGGCGCCTCGAAGAAGAAGCCGGCTTCGAGGAGACGGTCATCTTCTCGGTTCTCGAAGCCGAGTGTGGCGCGGTCGAGGCGCCCGCGGAGCTTCAGGCCCACGGCACCCGGCCGTAGAGCCAGCCAGCCAGAGACCTGAGAAGCCAGCAACCAACACGTCCATCGGCGTGAGCCCGGTGGTCTACCGTCCAAAGTTTCCCACCGGGCTCTGCCGCTCCCCCAGCAATGAAGGAGCGATGCACATCGTGTCCGATGTGGTGACGACTGACCAAAGCGACCAGCACGACGAACCCGATCGCGACCCTGCCGAGGTCGTGAACATCACCAGTAAGCGACCTGCCTCCGAGAAGGAGAGCCAGCCCGCGCCAGCGAGCGAACCGATCACGGTGGACGGACCACAGCCCGAAGGGCCCGGCTACCTGGGACGGCTGAAGGACGCCAAGAGGCGGGCGATCGTCCCCTCCTGGCTACAGAGTCAACAGGAGTTCGCCACCGCGTTGAAGTGGGTGTCCGGGCATTACGGTCACCTGATCGGCTTCCACGGTCTACGGTCCCCGGTTTACGCCGGAAAGCTCGTCCTCCAGTCGCCTCGCGGCACGGCGAAATTAATCGCCGGCACGCTGCGATGGGTCTCTGATGCGGAAGGCGAGCCGGTCCGGGCCGCGTCCGTTCAGCGAGAGGACGCTGTCGAATACCTCAAGCTCTCCCGGCAGCGCGATGGCCGCGTACGGATGCGTACGTTGCTCGCGCTGCTGGCCTCCCTCGTCGGGCTCGGTGCGGCGCTGGCGCTGTACGTCCTGGCTCCGGGCTGGCTGCAACTGGTGTCGGTGTCCGCGCTGATCTTGGCGCTGGGCTCGGTGGGAACCGCGGCCGACGCCCCGGTTGCCACCCGAGCCGTCGAGCTGCCCAAGGTGCAGCGTCTGACCTCGGACATCGTCCTCCGGGCGCTGGCCTCTCTCAGCATCTCGCAGATCAACCAGGCAGTCGCCAAGGGCCGGCCCGGCATGGTCTTCACCTCCCCGATCACCCGGGACGGCCCGGGGTGGCGGGCGGAGGGCGATCTCCCGTACGGCGTCACCGTCTCCGACGTCATGGACCGCCGGGACCGACTCGCCTCCGGCCTGCGTCGCCCGCTGGGCTGCGTGTGGCCCGAGGCCGTACCCGACGAGCACACCGGGCGCCTGGTGCTGTGGGTTGGCGATCAGGACATGAACAAGGCCCAGCAGCCGAAGTGGCCGATGCTGGTCGGCGGTCCGGTCGACCTGTTCAAGCCGCAGGCGTTCGCGACCGATCAGCGCGGTCGGTGGGTCGCGCAGGCCCTGATGTATATCTCCGGCATCGTCGGCGCCGTCCCCAGGATGGGGAAAACCTTCCTCCTGAGGCTGCTTCTGCTCATCGCCGGCATGGACCCGCGCGCCGAGGTACATCCGTACGACCTGAAGGGCACCGGTGACCTATCGGCCCTCGGCCGCATCGCGCACCGCTACCGGGCCGGCGACGACGAGCAGGACATCGCGTACGCCCTGGCGGACCTGCGAGAACTGCGTACCGAACTGCGACGCCGGGCCAAGGTGTTGCGGAACCTGCCGAAGGACATCTGCCCGGAGTCGAAGGTCACCTCGGCGCTGGCCAACATGAAGCAGTACGGGCTGCACCCCATC
Organism: Streptomyces paromomycinus; assembly: GCF_003865155.1. Lineage (NCBI taxonomy): Bacteria > Bacillati > Actinomycetota > Actinomycetes > Kitasatosporales > Streptomycetaceae > Streptomyces > Streptomyces paromomycinus. Next base: position 4,158,598 of record NZ_BHZD01000001.1, read on the forward strand.
GTGGTCGGCGCCGACGAGTGCCAGGTGTGGTTCGAGCACCCCAAGTACGGGGCGGAGATCGAAGAGATCTGCACCGACCTCGTGAAGCGCGGGCCCGCGCTCGGGATCACGCTGCTGCTGGCCACTCAGCGACCCGACTCGAAGTCGCTGCCCACCGGCATCAGCGCGAACGCCACCGTGCGGTGGTGCCTGAAGGTCATGGGCCAGATCGAGAACGACATGGTCCTGGGCACCGGCTCGTACAAGCGCGGCATCCGCGCCAACATGCTGGCCTGGGCCGACAAGGGCATCTGCTACTTCGTCGGCGAAGGCGCGGACGCTCGTATCGTGCGCGCCGTCTACATCGACGCTCCCACCGCGGACGTCATCTCCTTGCGTGCCTACAAGCTGCGCAAGGAAGCCGGCACGCTCTCGGGCCACGCCCTCGGCGAAGATCCCGCAGCCGACGCGTCCGCCTCCTTCGACCTGCTCGCGGACATCCTCGCGGTCACAAAGGCCGAGGAGCCCAAGCTGTGGAACGAGGTCGTGGTGGCCCGCCTCGCGGAGCTGCGGCCCGATGCCTACGGCGGGTGGGAGGCCGAACAACTCACCGCCGCGCTCAAGCCGTTCGGCGTCCCCACGGGTCAGGTCTGGGGCAAGACCGAGGACGGTCGAAAGGCCAACCGGCGCGGCATCGAGCGCGCCAAGGTCACCGCAGCAGTCGCTGAGCGTGACGGATCGCGAGTCGCGAGCTAGCCGTGGAACGTCGCTAGGCCTAGCAGCCCGCCCTGCTAGGTCTAGCGACCCCGCTAGCGATCAAAACATCTCCTGATCAGGCCGCTAGTCCCTAGCGGCCTTCCCTCTGCATGTCCGAAAACGGCCCTGGAGGCCCGTGATGACCCCTGCTCTGGCCGCTATCACCTTCATCCTCTTCTTCACCCTGTGTTACGCCGCGCTCTGTGCGATCAGCCCGTTCGGCAACTGCCGCAAGTGCAGCGGCTTCGGCTTCCACTTCAAGACCGACCGCAAGGGACGGCTGAGGCCCGGCAAGGTCTGCCGGCGCTGCCGCGGCGACCGCAAGCGCATACGCGTCGGCCGCCACCTCTACAACCTCGCTGCCCGCATCCACCGCGACGGCACGCGCTGACGACGAACCGCTCTGCCGAAGGGAACCTCGATGGCCATCACCGTCTCGCTCGTCGCCCTGCTCGGGCTCGTGCTGTTCTTCCTGCTCCGGTCGAAGTCGCTCAGTTACGGCGCGGCCTTCATCGCCGTCATGTTCGGCTTCTACCTCGCCGCGACGGGCGCCGCCGGCCCCATGAACCAGCTCACCAACGCTGTCGTCGACGCCATCCGTAACCTCTAGGAGACGCCGTGCACTCCGCCCCTCCTGCGCGGCACTGGCTCGCCGCAGCCGCACCCAAGGCCGCGCCCGTCGTCGCCACGTCGACGGTGCTGGCGTTGGCCCGCATCTGGAACGCGAACGGCGCCGAGCACTCCGTCGGCAACGCCTGGCTGATGGGCGTTCTCGCCGGCGCTGCCGCAGCGGCGGGCGTGGTCTCCGCCCTCGGTTACAGCAGCGACCCGATCATCACGGGCTCGGCCTTCGGCGCGTCCGGTGCTCTCGCCTTGGCGGGGGTAGCCGCGTACTCCGACGGCTGGTCGTTGCCGTTGTTGTTGTGGGCCATCGCCACCGTGATCGCGTACGCCCTCGCTCACCGCCACTGGCGCGTGGACCGCCGGGAGGCCACCGCGTACGAGCGTCGCCTCACCGAGACACGCGAGGACCACGCCCACGTCGAACGCGTCGAAGCGATGCGCGGCCAGGCCCAGATCGCTGTCGCACGCGAGCACCACGCCTACGCGGCCAGCCTCGCGGCCGCCATCACGGCGCGCGCCTCACTCCCCGGCTTCGATTCCTCGGCTCTTACTCAGGCAGGGCTTCCCGAGCTGCCCAGTGCCTGCTCCACGGAGGACTGATACATGCCCCACCCGCACCACAACGCGCCCTCGGACGCCCCCGACACCGTCACGGCGTACGACGACGCGCCGACCATCCTCGCCGAGATGCGCTGGGTCACCGACCGGGTGGCAGCCCACCCCTCCGGCACCGGTCTCAGCCGCGAATTCTGGCTCCGCAAGGCCGCCCTCCTGGATCGCATCGCGCTCAAAGAATCGGCGGAGTGCACGCCGGCGGACGCCGCGGAGTCCAACGCCGTCGCGGCGAAGGCGGCTCACCGGCTCGCCCAGTACGACCGCGAGCGCGGCGGCGGACCGCTCGGCACGACCCACGGACCGATCCCGCCGGACTCCCCGCTCTGGCACCCGAGCTACCGCCCGTACGTACGTCAGGAGTACGCGGCCTGGCTTCGTATGACCCGCTGAGCCACTCCTCAGACACGCCAAGGCGGCGGCACTCCCGTGCAAGGACACACCGCCGCCCTGGCTCTCCCTGACCGTCCCGAAGGACCGACCAGGAGCACCAAGCATGACACCTGAGTCCCCGCCCGCGCAGTACGGCACCGTGTTGCCGATGCGCGGCGGTAGTGCCCCCATCGAAAACGCGCCGCCTAACGACCTCGAAGCGGAGCAGGCAGTCGTCGGCGCCATGATGCTCGCCCCGGACGTCATCGCCGAGGTCAGCGCGGTCATGGCACCCGCCGACCACTACCGTCCGGCCCACGAGATCATCCACCAGTCGATCCTCGACCTGCATGGTCAGGGCAGGGCGGTGGACCCGATCACCCTCGGCCACTACCTCGACCAGACCGGAGTCCTGGCCAAGGTCGGCGGCAAGACCTACCTCCACACCCTGGTTCAGGCGGTCCCCACCGCCGCCAACGCTGCGTACTATGCCGAGATCGTGCGCGGCAAAGCCCAGCGCCGCCGCAGCATCGAAGCCGGCACCCGCATCGTGCAGGCCGGGATGACACCGGACACCACAGACGAGGACCTGCGCGAGGCCCTGGCCCTGGGCGCCGAAACGGTCCCCGGCACGTGGTCGGAGCCCATTCCCCTCAGTCACCGGCCCAAGCTCCCGGGCTTTCCGACCCACGTCTTCCCGGACTGGCTCGCACAGTACGTCGCAGCCGTCGCCGAGGAGACCCAGACCCCGCCCGACCTGGCCGGCGCCCTGGCGCTCTCGGTCCTCGCGGCGGCAGCCGGCGGGCGCTCGGTAGTCCAGGTACGGGGGCGCTGGCGCGAGCCCACCAACCTGTTCGTCGTCGTGGCGCTCGGCCCCGCGAACCGGAAGTCGGCTGTCTTTTCCGCGATGACCGGTCCGCTCTACGAGGCGGAGAAGCTGCTCGTTGCCGAGGCCGCCGGGCGCATCGTCGAAGCCGAACTCACCGCGAAAATGGCCCAGGAAGCTGCCGACAAGGCAGCAGCCAAAGCCGCCTCGGCCGACGGACCAGAGAAGGACGGCCTGGTCGCCGAAGCCATCGGCCTGGCCCAAGCAGCCGAATCCCTCACCGTCCCTCCGCGCCCCCGTCTCCTCGCCGACGACGCCACCCCTGAAGTCATCGCCACCCTGCTGGCCGAGCAGGGCGGACGCTTGGCTGTCATGTCGGCGGAGGGCGGCATCTTCGACATCATCGCCGGCCGCTACTCCGGCACCGCCAACATGGAGGTCTTTCTCAAAGGCCACGCCGGAGACCGACTGCGGGTGGATCGCCGCAGCCGCGAGGAGTACGTGGATGCCCCCGCCCTGACCATGGGCCTGGCCGTCCAGCCCGCCGTCCTGGAGGACATCGGCAAGAACCGCGGCTTCGACGGCCGCGGCCTGCTCGCCCGCTTCCTGTACGCCCTGCCCGAGTCCCTGGTCGGCTACCGGAAGATCAACCCCGCCCCGGTGCCCGCCCCCGTCGCGGCCCGCTACGAGCACAACATCACCACCCTGACGCTGTCCCTCGCCGACTGGACCGACCCCGCCGTCCTCCAGCTCACCGACGACGCCGACGGGGCCCTGAAAACCTTCGAGCACCGCATCGAACCCCAGCTCCGCGCCAAGGGCGGACGACTCGGCCACGTCGGCAAATGGGCAGGCAAACTCATCGGCGCTACCGCTCGCATCGCCGGACTCCTGCACCTGGCCGAACACCTCGATGACGCGTACGGCAAGCCCATCGGCGAAGCCACGATGACGGCCGCCATCGAGCTGGCCGTCTACTTCACCGACCACGCCCTGACCGTCTTCGACCTGATGGGCGCCGACGCCGCCCAGGCCCGCGCCCGCACCCTCCTCGAAGCCCTGGCCGCCAACGACTGGGAGAGCGTCAGCCGCCGCGACCTCTTCGCCAAGCTGTCCCGCTCCGAATTCCCCACCGTCGCCGACCTGGAGCCAGCCGTAGCCCTCCTCGAAGAACACGGCTACCTCCGCATCGACACCCCACCCCGGACCGGCAAGCGGGGACGCCCGCCAGCGCCTCGCTACCGCATCCACCCGCAGGTCCGGGAGGGGCAGATATGAGGGCAGGCCCAGCGCCGAGCACGCAGACCGACATGCAGAAACCGCAGAATCGCAAAAACCCTCGCGGCTTACGGCCTGACCAGGGGCAACGCGTCCGACACAGCCGTGACACTCGCCCACCGCGGAAACCCGCGAAAGTCCCGCAGAAACCCACCCCGGCGCTCCGCCCCGGCAGACCCCGCGCCCCTCCCACCATTTCTGCGGCGATTCCGCAGCTTTCTGCGGCACCCGCCCGCACACCCGCAACATCGCAGGTCAGCCAGCCCGCTACCGCCTTTCTGCGGTTTTCGCGGTTTCTGCGGCGACCTCCTAACCGCGAGGCTCCGCCCATCCCTCTCATAACGCAAGGAGGCTCTACACGACGTCCGCCGAACCTCACCCTGGTCGACTCGCCGAGCACCGTACGGACAGCCATGGAGGTCCCGCCGATGAGTAGCGCCCCTACGCCCGTCATCCCGCTCCTCTACACCCCAGAACAGGCAGCTAAGGCCCTGGGATTCGGCCGTTCCACCATCTACGCACTCATGGCTGAAGGCGAGTTGCCCTACGTGAAGCGAGGCCGCTCGCGCCGCATCCGCGTGGCTGACCTCGAAAAGTACGCGGCCAACCTCGAAATCCAGCACGCCTGATACGCACCCCCGAACGGCGGCCCGGTGCACGCGCACACCGGGCCGCCGGCGCCTTGAAGGAGAAGGAGTGAGTCCTCGCAGGCCGAACATGGAATCGTCCATCTACCTGGGTAGCGACGGCTGGTGGCATGGCCGCGTGACGATGGGCGTGAAGAACGACGGAAGCCCTGACCGGCGTCACCGGCGTGCCAAGACCGAAGCCGCGGTACGTCGCAAGGTGAAGGAGTTGGAGAAGCTCCGCGACGAGGGGCGGGCGCCCAAGGCCGGGCGAATCCCGACCGTCGAGCAGTGGATGGAGACCTACCTCAACACGATCGCAATTCGAAAGATCAAGCCACGGACGTGGGACGACTACTGGTCCAAGACGCGCAACGACATCAATCCACATATCGGTAAGCACCGCCTCGACCGCCTCCGCCCTGAGCACCTGGACCAGCTCTACACCGACCTGATGGCTCAGGGGCATGCCCCTTCCCACGTACTCAAGGTCCACCGGACGCTGTCACGCGCCTTGAAGATCGCCCACCGCCGCGAGCTCATAGGGCGCAATGTCGCCACCCTCGTAGACGCTCCCTCGGTGGAAGAGACAGAGGCCAACCCCTTCACGCAGGAGCAGGCGAAGGACTTCCTGAAGACCGCGGCCAAGCGGCGTACCGCCCTCCGTTGGGGGTTCGGTATCGGTCTGGCCGTCCGCCAAGGCGAGACGCTGGGGCTCCGCTGGTCGTACCTTGATCTGGACACCGGCGAATGCCGCACAGAATGGCAGCTCCAGCGGCTTACCTGGCGACACGGGTGCACAGACCCGCACGCGTGCGGAGCGCGCCTGCACCGCTTCGACGCCTGCCCAGCGGACTGCATTCGGCACAAGCACTACAAGCGAGGCTGCCCAAAGCCGTGCGCCAAGGGCTGCACGAAGCACGCCAGCGCCTGCCCCGAGCGGAAAGGCGGCGGTCTCGTTTTCACCCGCCCGAAGACCAAGAAGAGCCAACGTCCCTTGGTCATCCCACCGCCCCTCATTCCGCTCCTCCGCGAACACAAAGCGCAGCAGGAAATCGAGCGCGCCGAAGCAGGCGACTCATGGGAGGAGCACGACCTCGTCTTCGCCCGCCCGGACGGGCGCCCGATCGACCCGCGGGACGACTGGGAAGAGTTCAAGGAGATCCTGGCCGAGGCTGGAATCAGCGACCGCCGGCTGTACGACGGCAGCCGACACACAGGCGGGACGATCCTGAACGAGCTGGGCGTCGGCATGCGCACCATCATGGAGATCATGGGTCACACCCACCTGAGCACGACCCGCCGCTACGTGAAGTCGACGGACCCCTTGGCCCAGGAAGCCGCGCGGCGCATCGGCGAGGCCCTGTGGTCGCAAACCGAGAAAACTGAGACCAGGACTGAGACCACGAGCTCGAAGGACGCTCGGGCCCGGCGCCGCCGCCGGATCAAGTAGCAACAGAAAGCCCCAGGTCACCACCGATGACCTGGGGCTTCCCACTCCCTGAGCCCCCTGTCGGATTCGAACCGACGACCTACGCTTTACAAGAGCGTTGCTCTGACCAGCTGAGCTAAGGAGGCGTGCCTGGTGCAGTGTACCCAGGCTCGCAGCCTACCTGGCGCCGCTATTTCGTGACCCGCGGGCTACTGACACCGGGCGTCGGCCCGGGTACCGTCACGGACAGTCCACAGCAGTGGACTACACCACTCCTTTTACTCGGATCGTCCGGCACGTTCCTGCCGGTGAAGGGACACACCATGGCTACGGTCACGTACGACCAGGCGACCCGGATCTACCCGGGTTCCGAGAAGCCCGCCGTCGACAAGCTGGACATCGAGATCGAGGACGGCGAGTTCCTCGTCCTGGTCGGGCCGTCCGGATGTGGGAAGTCGACCTCGCTGCGGATGCTGGCGGGGCTGGAGGACGTCAACGACGGAGCGATCCGGATCGGGGAGCGGGACGTCACCCACCTGCCGCCCAAGGACCGGGACATCGCCATGGTGTTCCAGAACTACGCGCTGTACCCGCACATGACCGTCGCCGACAACATGGGCTTCGCGCTCAAGATCGCGGGCGTGAACAAGGCGGAGATCCGGCAGAAGGTCGAGGACGCGGCGAAGATCCTGGACCTGACCGAGTACCTGGGGCGCAAGCCGAAGGCGCTCTCCGGTGGTCAGCGGCAGCGTGTCGCGATGGGCCGGGCGATCGTCCGGGAGCCGCAGGTGTTCCTCATGGACGAGCCGCTGTCCAACCTGGACGCGAAGCTGCGCGTGCAGACGCGTACGCAGATCGCCGGGCTGCAGCGCCGCCTCGGGATCACCACCGTGTACGTCACCCACGACCAGGTCGAGGCCATGACCATGGGCGACCGGGTCGCCGTCCTCAAGGACGGGCTGCTCCAGCAGGTGGACTCGCCGCGCAACATGTACGACCGGCCCAGCAACCTCTTCGTCGCGGGCTTCATCGGCTCGCCGGCGATGAACCTGGTCGAGGTGCCGATCACGGACGGCGGCGTGAAGTTCGGCAACAGCGTCGTGCCGGTCAGCCGGGAGGCGCTGGCCGCGGCGGCCGACAAGGGCGACCGTACGGTCACCGTCGGCGTCCGGCCCGAGCACTTCGACATCGTTGAGCAGAACGGCGGCGCCGCGCAGTCCCTCTCCAAGGAGGCTGCGGACGCCCCGGCGGGTCTGGCCGTCACCGTGAACGTCGTCGAGGAGCTCGGCGCCGACGGGTACGTGTACGGGTCCGCGGTCGTCGGTGACGAGCACAAGGACCTGGTCGTCCGTGTCAACGGGCGGCAGGTGCCGGAGAAGGGCACCGAGCTGCACGTCGTGCCGCGGCCGGGCGAGACGCACGTCTTCTCCACGTCGACGGGTGAGCGGCTGAGTGACTGAGTGACGGCCGAGACGGCCGAGACGGCCGAGCGGCTCCCCGGCTGAGCTGCGGCGTCATGCCTTCCGTACGCGGCGGTGCCGGTCCTCCGGGGCCGGCACCGCCGTTTTCCGTCCGGGCCGGGTCACCGTACGTTCCGTGTCGACAAATACCCCGGCAGAGCCGTCATTTCGAGCCTGTACGTCAACATCACGCACGTACTTCGGAGGAAAAGATCCCTCGATTCGGTGACTAAATGTCGCCAAATCATCACTACTCGCTACCATCGCCCCGTGAACTCCGCAGCCCGCCGTATCGGCCGAACCCTCGCCCTTGTCCTCCCCGTCGTGCTCGTCCTGTCCGGGACGCTCGCGGTCACCCGCGTCCCGTGGGCGTCGCCGGGTACGGACTCGCAGATGCTGACCGCGTCCTCCGAGAACGCCTCCACCAAGGCGGGCTCCCGGGCGCCGCAGGACGTGCTCCGCGACCGGCTCCTGGTGGAACTCCAGGAGAAGAACCCCGGTGTCGCGCTGACCCACCTCCAAGAGGAAACCACCAAGCGCCCCTCCCTGGCCAAGCACTGCGTGGCCATCGCGCGCGCCCTCGGCCGTGCCGCGGTCGCCAAGTACGGTGGTGCCGCACACCGTGCGCAGGCATGGTCCCGGCCGGTCTGTGACACCTCGTTCGCCACTGGCGTCGCCTCTGTCCAGTGAGCCCGGCTCGCACCGCATAGGGTGCGCACCATGACAGCCCCGTACCCGTACCCCACCCAGGCCGTGATTCTGGCCGGAGGCCAGGGTTCGCGACTCCGCCCGTACACCGACGACCGTCCCAAGCCGATGGTCGAGATTCCCGGCACCGGAACCCCGATCATCGGCCACCAGCTCGCCTGGCTGGCCGCCGAGGGCGTCACGGACGCGGTCGTCTCCTGCGGCCACCTCGCCGAGGTGCTCCAGGACTGGCTGTCCCAAACACAACTTCCCCTGCGTGTCACGACCGTTGTCGAGACCGAACCACTCGGTCGCGGTGGCGGTCTCAAGTACGCCGCCGCCTCGCTGCCCCGGCCCGACGAGCCCTGGTACGCGACCAACGGTGACATCTGGACCCGCTTCTCGCTGCGCGAGATGGCGGACTTCCACCATGAGCGCGGCGCCGACGCCACGCTCGCGCTGGCCCGGCCGCGCATTCCGTGGGGCGCCGTGGAGACCGACGAATTCGGCCACGTCCTCGACTTCATCGAGTCGCCGCCCTCCCCTTATCTGATCAACGCCGGTGTGTACGTCTTCTCCGCCGCCTTCACCGGGCTGCTGCCCGCGCGCGGGGACCACGAGCGCACGACGTTCCCCCGGCTGGCCCGCGAACGGCGGCTGGCCGGCTTCCCGCTGCCGCACGGCGCGTACTGGCGCGCCATCGACACGGCCAAGGACCTCACCGAGGCCGCCAAGGAGCTGGGGGATCAGCGGGTTTGAGCAGTAGCACCGAGCAGCATCACCGGGCAGCGCCGGTGGGTGGCGCCGGTGAGCAGCGCCGGTGAGCTATCCATTCGGGTGACGCGTCCGAGCAGCACCCGGCGCAAGGAAGCGCCCCCACGGCCGATGCCATGGGGGCGTTCCGTTCGTCTGTGAGGTCCTCACGGGGCTCCAGGGGCCTTCCTGAGCCCCAGGAGCCCCTCACCTACCCCAGGAGGCCGCCCAGCGTGCCCCCGCGCCCCCTGCCACTGCTGGAGCTGCTCGAACCGCCCTCGCTCGCGCCGCCGTTGGTGCCGCCGGCGGTGCCGCCCACGGACGGTGCCTGGGGAGTCGTCGCCGGGGCCCGCGTCGGGGCGGTCTGCCGCGACGGGGTGCGGCTGGAGGAACGGCCGGAGTCCGGTGCCGAGCCGCTCACGCTGCCGGTGGCCCGGGCCGTGCCGGGGGCCGAGGCGGAGGGGGTCTTCGCCTTCGGGGAGCCCGCCTTGCGCGAGGCGTCCGCCGACGGCTTTCCGGGGTGCTTCGACGACTTGCCGGGGTGCCCGGGGCCGTGCTGCGCCTTCGGGCCGCCGGGCCGGGACTGCTGCGGCAGCGGCGAGCCGGGCAGGTTGTTCGTCGCGGGCTCGCCGGGCTCCGGTACGGACGGTACCGAGGCGGACCGTACGGCTCCGCCCAGCAGCGACCCGACCAGCAGCGTCAGTCCGGCGACCACGGCCGTCAGGACGGCGCCGCGGCGCAGGACCCGACGGCGCAGGTCCCACAGCTCGACGCGCGGGCCCAGCCGCCGCCACGCCTCGCCGGCGAGCCGGGCGTCCATCGAGTAGACGGGCGCGCCCGCGATGAGCAGCGGGCTCCAGGCGGCGAGGTAGATGATGTCGGGCGCGTCGTAGACCGGCACGGTGCGCCAGCTGACCGTCATCAGGAGGGTCGCGGAGAGCAGGGCGCCGAACGAGGCGGCGACCCGCTGCCACAGTCCGCACATGGTCAGCACGCCGACCACGACCTGGAGGAAGGCCACGGTCAGGCCGGCCCCCACGGGGTGCGAGAGCGCGAAGTCGCGCAGCGGGGCGACCAGCGACCACGGGTGCAGCGACTGGAGCCACTTGACCATCGAGCCGCGTTCGCCGCCGTCGAAGTAGACGGGGTCGCAGAGCTTGCCCATGCCCGCGTACACGCTGATGAGGCCGAGGAAGACGCGCAGCGGCAGCAGGACGACGCCGAGGTTCATCCGGCGGCCGGGGTAGTAGGCGTGCCGGATCGCCGGGTCGCCGCCGCGCCGCCCGGCCGGGTCGCCGTACCGCTCGTACGCCGCCGCCTCCTCGTCCGAGTACTGCGGTTCGTCGTCGTAGTGGTCGTAGGCGCCGGTGGTCGGGCGCACGCCCTTGAGCAGGGTGGTGTCCGCGTCCATGGGGCCGCGCTGCTGGCCGACCACGGCCGGGGCCGGGCCGCCGGGGCCGGTGACCGTGCCCGTACCCATGCCCGCACCCGTGTGGGCCCCCAGGCCCGTGCTCGTACCGGGCTGCTCCTCGTCGAGCCGGACCCTGGGCAGGACCTGGGTCGTGGTGCCGACGTCGTCGCTCCGGTCGGTGGTGACCGTGGTCCGGCCCGACATCCGTACAGCATGGAGAAGTTGGCTGGTGGCGGCGGTGGTGCCGCCCGGTTCGGTGCGGCCGCTCCACACCACGGGTGCGCGGCGTCTGCCGCCCGCCGGCTCCCGGACCACAGGGATGCGCGCGGTGTCGGCCATGGCGTTGCCGCTCGCGGCGGGCGCGGCGAGCTGCACGCGGAAGCTGGCGTGATTGACAATGACCTGCGCGGGATCGCACGGCACCTTGACCGAGCTCAGCACCGGCTCGTCATCGAAGCCCGGCGAGCGTCCCCCCGTAGGTGTGCGGGGTGTTCTGGTGTCCACGCTCATCTAACCGAGTGACCCGCGTTTAAGACACTGCCTTGACCGCCCTGAACTGTCCGAGACCCGTCAAGGAAACGCGGGATCACCGCCGGCCCGGCGGATGACCTCCGCAGGGCCGCTCCGGCACACCGGCGGCGCGGTTCCGCCACGGGGCGCCGCACAGCCTTCCGGATGACATGTCGTACGTCCGTACGACATGAGTGCGTCGGTGGACACGCCGGTGGCCCTCGGCTCCGAGGGCGAGGACGGCGGCCGCACCAGGGGCGTGCGCGCGGCCCGGCGACCCCGCCCGCGCGCCCTCACCACCTCGCCGCCCAGCCCCCTACCGTCTCCGGGCCGGACTCACCCGCGGCGCCGGGCCGCCTCCCACAGCACCACGCCCGCCGCGACACCCGCGTTCAGCGACTCCGCGCCGCCCGGCATCGGAATGCGTACGCGTACGTCGCAGGTCTCGCCGACCAGCCGCGACAGGCCCTTGCCCTCGCTGCCGACGACGATGACGACCGGGCCGTCCAGCACCTCCAGGTCCTGGAGCTCCATCTCGCCGTCCGCCGCCAGGCCCACGACGGTCATGCCCGCCTTCTGGTAGCCCTCCAGGGCGCGCGTCAGGTTTGTGGCGCGGGCGACCGGCGTACGGGCCGCCGTGCCCGCCGAGGTCTTCCACGCGCCGGCCGTCATACCGGCGGCGCGCCGCTCCGGTACGACCACGCCGTGCCCGCCGAACGCGGCGACGGAACGCACCACGGCGCCCAGGTTGCGCGGGTCGGTGACGCCGTCGAGCGCGACGATCAGCGGGTCCTCGCCGTCGTCGAAGGCGGCGGCCGCGAGGTCCTCGGGGTGCGCGTACTCGTACGGCGGCACCTGGAGCACCATGCCCTGGTGGTTGAGCCCGTTGGTCATGCGGTCGAGCTCGGGGCGCGGCGCTTCCATCAGGTTGATGTTGCCGCGGTCGGCGGCGAGCTGCAGCGCCTCGCGCACCCGCTCGTCGTTCTCGATGAACTGCTGCACGTACAGCGTCGTCGCGGGCACGCCGTCGCGCAGCGCCTCGAAGACCGGGTTACGGCCGACGACCAGCTCCGAGGTGCCCTTGGCGCCGCCGCGCCGCGGGGCCGGGCGCCGGTTGGCCGCCTGCTTGGCCTGGGCGTTGGCGATGCGGTTCTTCACATGCCCCTTGCGCGCGGACGCGGGCGGGGTCGGGCCCTTGCCTTCCAGGCCCCGGCGCCGCTGGCCACCGCTGCCGACCTGCATACCCTTCTTGTTGGACGTGCGGCGGTTCCTGCGCTGGCTGTTGCCGGCCATGGGTCACCTGTCTCTTCACTGCTCTCGACGTCTCGCGACGTGGAGTGGATACGTACGTACGGATGTGTGTCTGCTGTGTGTCTGCAAGAAGTGTCGCCCGGAGACGGCCGGTACGGCCAACCGGCACCCGCCGGGGCGGGGACCCCGACGGTTCGGGAGCCTGCCGGGACGGGGCCGACCAGGGCGGATACCCGTCGGCACCGGCGCTCGGTGGGGCGGGAGCCCGCGGGATCAGTGCCCGCGGGCCGTGCTCGGGCCGATCGAGACCGGCTGACCAGGGGCGGCTGATCAGAGGCGGTTGATCAGGCCCGCCGGCCCGAGTCCCGCCGCCGCCCCCTCCGGCCCGGCCCCCTCAGGACAGCGACCACCGCGGTCCCGACGGCGTGTCCTCGATGGCCAGGCCGGACTGCTGCAGCTCGTCGCGGATGGCGTCGGCGGTCGCGTAGTCCTTACGGGAACGGGCCGCCTGGCGCTGGTCCAGGACCAGCCGCACCAGCGAGTCGACGACGCCGTGCAGGTCCTCGCCGCGGTCCGTGCCGCCGCCCGACCACTGCTCGTCCAGCGGGTCCAGACCCAGCACGCCGAGCATGGCGCGGACCTCGGCCAGGCGGGCGACGGCCGATTCCTTGTCGTCGGCCGTCAGCGCGGAGTTCCCCTGGCGCACGGTGGTGTGCACGACGGCGAGCGCCTGCGGTACGCCGAGGTCGTCGTCCATCGCCTCGGCGAAGGCCGGCGGCACCTCGGCGGCGGGCTCCACGGGGCCTGCCTTCTCCACCACCCGCTGGACGAAGCCCTCGATCCGCGCGAACGCGGACTCGGCCTCGCGCAGTGCCTCCTCGCTGTACTCGATCATCGAGCGGTAGTGCGGGGTGCCGAGGTAGTAGCGCAGCACGATCGGACGCCAGCGCTTGACCATCTCCGAGACCAGCACCGAGTTGCCCAGCGACTTGGACATCTTCTCGCCGCTCATGGTCACCCAGGCGTTGTGGCACCAGTAGGCGGCGAAGTCGTCACCGTACGCCTTGGCCTGCGCGATCTCGTTGTCGTGGTGCGGGAAGACCAGGTCGACGCCGCCGCCGTGGATGTCGAAGGCGCTGCCCAGGTACTTGTGCGCCATCGCCGAGCACTCCAGGTGCCAGCCCGGGCGGCCGCGGCCCCACGGGGTCTCCCAGCTCGGCTCGCCCGGCTTCGCCGCCTTCCACATGGCGAAGTCACGCGGGTCGCGCTTGCCGGTCTCGTTGTCACCGGAGGGCTGGAGCAGGTTGTCCAGCTCGTGCCGGGACAGCTCCAGGTAGCCCGGGAAGGAGCGCACGTCGAAGTAGACGTTGCCGTCCGCGGCGTAGGCGTGGCCGCGGTCGATCAGGCCCCGCATCATCTCGATCATCTCGGGGATGTGGCCGGTGGCGCGCGGCTCGTAGGTGGGGCGCAGGCAGCCGAGCGTGTCGTAGGCCGTGTTGAACGCGACCTCGTTCTCGTAGCCGATCGCCCACCACGGGCGGCCCTGGTCGGCCGCCTTCGTGATGATCTTGTCGTCGATGTCCGTCACGTTCCGGATGAACGTCACGTCGTAGCCGCGGTGCAGGAACCAGCGGCGCATGATGTCGAAGTTCAGTCCCGACCGGATGTGCCCGATGTGCGGGGCGGCCTGTACGGTCGCGCCGCACAGGTAGATCGAGACACAGCCCGGCGTGAGCGGGGTGAAATCGCGAGTCTGCCGGGCGCTGGTGTCGTACAGCCGAATAGTCACGCAACAAGGGTAGTCCGAACCGGACAGTGCCCCGCGACCACCGGGGCCACGGACACAGAAGCGTGACATTTCACCCCGAGCGACCGCGGTGCGGTACGGACGCTCCGACCATGCCCTCTCCAGCCGCTACGGATACCCCTGCCACCTTGGCTTTCACCTTGGACAACTCCCGTACGTGCCAGGGAGTTCCCGCACCACGGGACCTCGGGGACCGCAGCACGGGTCCCCGCGCTGCGGGTTTCCCGCCCCTACCCCATCGGCAGCACCAGGGCCGTGGCCACCGCCGCCAGCCCCTCCGCCCGGCCCGTCAGGCCCAGGCCGTCCGAGGTCGTGCCGGACACCGAGACCGGGGCGCCGGCCGCCTCCGAGAGGACCTTCTGCGCCTCGGCGCGCCGCTTGCCGACCTTCGGGCGTACGCCGATGACCTGCACCGCGATGTTGCCGATCAGGAAGCCCTCGGCCCGTACGATGCGGGCCGCCTCGGACAGCAGCGTCACGCCGGACGCGCCGGAGTACTCCGGGCGGCTCGTGCCGAAGTGCGCGCCGAGGTCGCCGACCCCGGCGGCCGAGAAGAGCGCGTCGCAGGCGGCGTGCGCGGCGACGTCGCCGTCACTGTGCCCGGCGAGCCCGTACCCGTCGCTCGCCGCGTCGTCCCAGAGCAGTCCGGCCACCCACAGTTCGCGCCCCTTCTCGAAGGCGTGCACGTCGGTGCCGATGCCCACCAGGGGCATCATCTGCGGCTGCGACTGCCGGGGGTCATACATAGCCATCGGTGGCCCTCCTGCGGGCGAGTACGGCCTCGGCGAGGATCAGGTCCAGCGGCCGGGTCACCTTGAACGCCTCCTCGTGGCCCGGCACCACCACGACGGGGGCGCCGAGCTGCTCGACCATCCCGGCGTCGTCGGTCGCGCCGTCCCCCTGAAGGGCGACGGTCTCGTGCGCCTTGACCAGGGTCGCCCGATCGAAGCCTTGCGGAGTCTGTACGGCGCGCAGCAGGGCCCGCTCCGGGGTGCCCACCACGGGCTCCGGCTCGCCGGTCCGCCCGCCGGTGCGCGGTTCGACCTGCTTGACGGTGTCCGCGAGCGGCAGCGCCGGCACCACGGCCGGGGCGCCGTCCCGTACGGCGGCGACCACCGAGTCGACCGTCTCGGCGGGGACCAGGGGCCGGGCGGCGTCGTGCACCAGCACCACGTCGACCGCCTCCGGCAGGGCGTCCAGGCCGCGGCGGACGGACTCCTGGCGGGTGTCGCCGCCGGGGACGACCAGCAGGTCGGTGCGTTCGGACAGCGGGTACTGGTCCAGCAGGTTGCGGACCTCGGTGGCGCCGTCCGGCGGGGCGACGACCACGACGACGGAGACGGCGCGGGAGGCGGCCATCGCCCGTACGGCGTGGACGAGCATGGGTGTGCCGCCGAGCGCGCGGAGCGCCTTGGGGGCGCCCGGGCCCAGCCGTACGCCGCGTCCGGCGGCCGGGATCACGGCCGCGGTCCGGAGCCGGGGCGTACCGGAGGGGTTGGCGGAATCTGGGGATACGTCTGACATCGGTTGCTCCGAAGCCCGGGGAGTCCCCGGAATTAGCGCAGACAGGTTTGTTTCCCGAGCCGACATGGGTATGGCCGCAGTGTGCCGGGCGCGACGCCCCGATCCGGACCCTTCCGTGACACCGGTCGGGACAGCTGCCCGAGCCCGGCACGCCACAAGCGGGCGCGACGGCGGATCTTTTCGGGGACGAGCACGGGGGCGGTCACCACGGGGAACGATCACACGGTTCGGTAGTGGTGCACGGCTTCCGCAGAAGTGCTTTTGCGGGTGCGCGGGCCGTACGAGCAGGAGCTGCGTACGGATGCGCCGCGTACGGATGCGGTCGCCGTGGGTGCGAGTGCTATGGATGCGGCCGCCCTGGGTGCGAGCGTCCGGGCGGGTGGACCGGTGCGAGTACGGACATGTCGCCGCAGATATGCCGCAGCGCCCGGCAACTGACCGCTCCTGGCCGGAGTCGGCCGCCACTCGGGCGCCGCGGCATTCGTACGTCGTCAGGACGCGAGGACCTCGTCCAGCAGAGCCTCGGCCTTGTCCTCGTTGGTGTTCTCCGCGAGGGCGAGTTCGCTCACCAGGATCTGGCGGGCCTTGGCGAGCATGCGCTTCTCACCGGCGGAGAGACCGCGCTCCCGCTCACGGCGCCACAGGTCACGCACCACTTCGGCGACCTTGATCACGTCACCCGAAGCGAGCTTCTCCAGATTTGCCTTGTAGCGACGGGACCAGTTCGTCGGCTCTTCGGCATACGGTGCGCGCAGCACCTCGAAGACCCGGTCCAGCCCGTCCTGGCCGACCACATCGCGTACGCCGACGAACTCCGCATTGTCCGCTGGCACACGAACAGTCAAGTCGCCCTGGGCGACCTTCAGCACCAAGTAGGTCTTGTCCACGCCTTTGATCTGGCGAGTTTCGATGGCCTCGATCAGCGCGGCCCCGTGATGGGGATAGACCACGGTGTCGCCAACCTTGAACGTCATGTGACAGGTACCCCTTCCGTGGCTATCCATGCTAACACGGGAACGGGCCGTTCTGAATGGCGTTTTCGCAGGTCAGGGCATATCTCGGGGCTTGACAACTGCGCCCGGAACGTGCTTCGGCGGCCCTCCGGGTGCAGGAATTCGCAGGTCGGAGGCGCTTCGCGCGCAGCCTGAAACGCATACGTCACATCCCCGAGAGAGCCCGCGACAGCGCCTGTACGTCCCGTTTTGTCGGGATCCGGATGTCGCAGTTCCGCTACTCCGTTCGGTTCCGGAGGGCAGGTGTCCGCCGTTTCGTGAATTGATCACCGGATGTCCACCTCACGAACACCGGACGGCCGCCGCACGCGACCGCCGCACGTGATCAATTCCGGGAACCCGGCACATTCCCTGCGAATGCCGATTTACCTGCGAGGAAACCGCTCGGGCTTCATCCGAACGACCGCTTGCCGGATATTCGGGTTTCTTCCGGACCCGGCTCGTGATCATTCCGTACGGCGGACCGGGAAACTCCTGCGGCCGCGGACGAGAAGCGGACGGCGGGCGCACGAGGGGCGGACGAGCCGCGGACGAGCCGCGGACGAGATGCGCGCGAGAGGCGGACGGGTGCGGCAAACGGACGTACGGCGCCGGACCGCTCCGGCCTGTCGGGACGGGCCGGAGCGGGATGTGAGGAGGGTGTGATCGTCCTGGGGGCGGGTCGGGTGCGGCGGCCCGGGGGCGGCTCGGTAACCTAGCGGCGCTGACACACCCTTAGGGCGGCTTTACGCGGATGCCGGTACGGCACCCGCGCACGGCCGCCCAGCCGCCCATCCGCGACCGGGCTCGAAGTTCGGCCGCCGTAGTTCGTCCAAGGAGATGCCGCCGCCGTGAGCCGCAGCCTTCGACGCGGCGTCCTCGCCGCCACCGTTCTCACGCTCTCGATCGCCACGCTCTCCGCGTGCGGAGCCGGGAACGACGCCCAGACGCTCCAGGTCAAGCCGGACAACGCCGCGACCAGCGTCGGCGACCTCAAGATCCAGAACGCCTCCGTCGTCACCCAGCCCGAGCCGGACGCCGAGGGCCCGGCCGTGGTGACCGCGACCGTGTTCAACAACGGCAGCAAGGACCAGACGCTGGAGTCCATCAAGGTCAACGGTACGAACAAGGAAGCGAAGCTGTCGCCCGCCAAGGGCTCCGGGGCGATCGTGGTCCCGGCCGGCGGCTCGATCGTGATCGGCGGCAAGGACAACGCCTCCGCCGTACTGGACAGCGGCCGCGGGTCCGTCAAGAACGGCGACGCGCAGTCCGTGACCTTCGACTTCAGCGCCGCGGGCAAGGTCACCCTGCGCGCGTTCGTCGTCCCGGCCAAGACCTACTTCAAGGACTTCGGCCCGAGCGAGGTCCCGTCGCCGTCCGGCTCGGGCCGCCCGTCCGGCAGCCCCTCCGCGTCCGGCAGCCCGTCGGGTAAGCCCACGCCGAGCGGTTCGGCCGGCGCGAACGCCGACGCCGGCGACAACGCCTCGCCGAGCAACGGTGCGCCGCAGTCGCCCGAAGCCGGCCGCTGACACCTGTAGCAGCGCCGCAAGACCGCACCGCAGTACTGCGGGTACCCCGCCGGTACCCGCAGTAACGCTGCGCTGCCCCTCAGTACCAGCAACACCGCGAGCGCCGTGCGGACCGGAGTGATCCGGTCCGCACGGCGCTCGCGTATGCCGTACCGCGCGGCACCCGGCCGCGCCCTGGGCGCCTCTGGACGCCCGGCGCCTCTTACGGCTCGAACTTGTAGCCCAGGCCGCGGACGGTGACCAGGTACCGCGGCGCGCCCGGGTCCGGTTCGATCTTGGCGCGCAGGCGCTTCACGTGGACGTCCAGCGTCTTGGTGTCCCCCACGTAGTCGGCGCCCCAGACCCGGTCGATCAGCTGCATACGGGTCAGCACCCGGCCCGCGTTGCGCAGCAGCATCTCCAGGAGGTCGAACTCCTTCAGCGGCAGGTCGACCTTGCCGCCGGAGACCGTGACGACATGCCGGTCCACGTCCATCCGGACCGGCCCGGCCTCCAGGGCCTGCGGCGTGACCTCCTCGGGCTCCCCGCGGCGGCGCAGCACCGCGCGGATCCGGGCGACCAGCTCACGGGAGGAGAACGGCTTGGTGACGTAGTCGTCGGCTCCTATTTCCAGGCCGACCACCTTGTCGATCTCGCTGTCCTTGGCGGTCACCATGATGACCGGGACGTTGGAGCGGCCGCGCAGCTGACGGCAGACCTCGGTGCCGGGCAGGCCCGGCAGCATCAGGTCCAGCAGGACCAGGTCGGCGCCGTTGCGCTCGAACTCGTCCAGGCCGTCGGGGCCGGTCGCCGCGACGGCGACCTCGAAGCCCTCCTTGCGGAGCATGTACGACAGGGCGTCACTGAACGATTCCTCGTCCTCGACGACGAGCACTCGGGTCACGGAAGGACCTCCGGGGCAGGGTGAGCAGGGAGCGGATCGTTGAAGGTCTCGTACGGGCGGTCCTCTTCGTCGAGGCCCTCCGCCGACGGGTCGGAAGCCGGATGCGCGCGGTCGCGCACGGCACCGGCCTCCGGGAGACGCAGGGTGAAGGTGGAGCCCTGTCCCTCAGCGCTCCACACCGTGACCTCCCCGCCGTGCGAGGCGGCCACGTGCTTGACGATGGCGAGGCCGAGACCGGTCCCGCCGGTGGCGCGCGAGCGCGCCGGGTCCACGCGGTAGAACCGCTCGAAGACGCGGTCCCGGTCCTTCTCCGATATCCCGATGCCCTGGTCGGTCACCGCGATCTCGATCAAGTCGCCACCGTGTGCCTGGACACGGCGGCCCGCGATACCGACCCGGGTACGGGCCGGCGAGTAGTTGACGGCGTTCTCGACGAGGTTGCCGAGGGCGGCGGCGAGCTGCCCGCGGTTGCCCCAGACGTGCAGGTCGGCGGTGCCGGCGGCGGCCATGGTGATCTGCTTCGTCCCCGCCTGCTGGCGGCAGCGGTCGATCGCCTCCGCGACCAGCTCGTCCACCCGGACCGGCTCGGCGTCCTCCAGCGGGTCGTCGTTCTGCACCCGGGAGAGGTCGATCAGTTCTTGCACGAGATTGGTCAGCCGGGTGGCCTCGTTCTGCATCCGTCCCGCGAAACGCTCGACGGCCTCCGGATCGTCACTCGCGTCCATGACGGCCTCGGACAGCAGGGACAGGGCGCCGACCGGGGTCTTGAGCTCATGGCTGACGTTGGCGACGAAGTCGCGCCGTACCGCCTCTATCCGCCGGGCCTCGGTCAGGTCCTCGACCAGCAGCAGAACCAGCCGCGACCCGAGAGGCGCGACCCGCGCCGAGACCGCCAGGGCGTCGCCGCCCCGGCCCGTCCCCCTGCGCGGCAGGTCCAGCTCCACCTGGCGTATCTCGCCGTCGCGGCGGGTGTCACGGGCCATCTGGAGCATCGGCTCGACGGCCAGCTTCCCGCCCCGTACCAGACCCAGCGCGTACGCGGCCGAGCTGGCCTTGACCACGGCGTCAGCCTCGTCCAGGACGACGGCCGAGGAACGCAGCACCGACAGGACCGTGTCCACGCCGGGTGGCAGGACGGCGTCGGTGTGCAGGGAGGTACGCGTGGGTTTGGCCTGGTCCCGCTCACTCCAGCGGAACGCCAGCATGGCGAAGACGCCGGTGCACAGACCGGCGATCGCTGCCACTGCGGCGACGGCCGCATCCACGTTCATGACTCCAGGTTATGCGTCGGCTGTGACAGTTCCCCAGCCGTTCGAGGGCCTGATCGAACATACGTCGCCCAGAGTTCACCTTGGTGTCGGCGCCGGTTCATTCCGGAGGTCAGAACCGGTCGCGTTCCGGCCGGAACGTGGGAGCGTGGGGATTCCGGCCCCCACTCCGTCAAGCCGAATGGCACTTCACCACCCCGAGCGACACGCCACCACCCGAACCGAGAGAAGGTCACTGATGCGGGACGCGTACCACGAGGAGCTGGATTCGATCGGCGAGAGCCTCGTCGAGATGGCCAGGCTCGTCGGCTCCGCGATCGGGCGCGCCACCACGGCGATACTCGACGCGGACCTGAAGCTGGCCGAGGCCGTGATCGCCGCCGACGAGAAGGTCGACGACCTTCAGCGGGACCTGGAGGCACGCGCGATAGCCCTCCTCGCCCGCCAGCAGCCGGTCGCCACCGACCTGCGGATCGTCGTCACCTCCCTGCGCATGAGCGCCGACCTGGAACGCTCCGGCGACCTGGCCCAGCACGTGGCCAAGCTGGCCCGCCTGCGCTTCCCCGAGACGGCCGTACCGAGGGACCTGCACGCCACCATCCTCGAAATGGGCCAGCTCGCGCAGCGCCTGATGGCCAAGGCCGCCGAGGTCATCATCACCAAGGACGTCGACCTCGCCCTCCAGCTGGAGCAGGACGACGACGCGATGGACCTCCTCCACCGCACCCTCTTCCAGCACCTGATGGACGACCGCTGGAAGCACGGCATCGAGACGGCCGTGGACGTGACGCTGCTCGGCCGCTACTACGAGCGCTTCGCCGACCACGCCGTTTCCGTCGCCAAGCGCGTCGTCTACCTGGTCACCGGCGAACACGCGGACGAAATCGCCCCGCCGGCACCGGTGGAGGGCGCGTAGCAGCACCCCACCGCGCACGGCACGGCACGCACGCCCCGGCCAAGAGCCGTACAGCGGCGCGCCGTGCCACCGCGCGCCGTTGATGCGCCTCGCGGGGCGGGCATCCAATGGACACCGGACGACATTCCGAACGACATTCGGATGGCCCTCTCCCCGAGGAGGCAAGTCATGACGCGTACCCCTGCCCCCAACCCGTCCCCCGGCAACTGCGCCTGCGGCCCCAGCTGCTCCTGCGGCTGCCAGTCCGGTGGGCCTTGCCAGTGCGGGGGCTGCAGCTGATCACCGGCGCCGGTCACCTCTGACCCCCGCCACCCGCGGTTGCGCCCACTGTCCGGCAGCCGCCGGAACCGCATCCGCGACACGCGCGCAGGGCCCCGCCCGGGAGATGCCGGGCGGGGCCCTGGATTGTCAGTGCCCGGTTTTAGGGTGCCCGCATGGCGACATTTCGTTCGGGCTTCACGCTCTGGCGCATGGTCAAGACGGCGCGGGACCTCACCGACCACGCGCAGGTGCGCGAGCGTATCGACGCGGTGCTGAAGATCATGGGCGGCTTGGGCGGACCGTACGGCAAGGGCAGACGCCTGGTGGACTCCTTGGAGGATGTGGCCCAGGAGGCCCTGCTGCACGAAGACATGGGATTGGCCCGGCGCTTCCAGCACTTCGCCGGATACGCCCGGGGGGATCTGTTCCTCGACATCCTGGAGATGTACTACGACGAGAGGGCGCAGCAGCGCAGCGAGAAGTACATGCGGAAAATGGCGGCCATGGGCGCGGAGCGCGCGGTGGCCGCCCTGGATGTCCTGTGCCGGGACCAGCCCGCTGCGACCGCCGCCGACGCGCGTGATCTCTTCCGGGGCATCGTCCAGGCCACCGAGCACCTGGAGCTCGGCACGGCCGAGGGTGGCATCCAGCTGTCCACCAAGGACGTGCGGCGCCTCCAAGAGTTCGGGCACATGGAGGTGGTGCTCCGGAATCTGCCCCGGCCGGCTTCCCCCGAGGCCGCGCGGATGATGAGTGATGTTCTGACGGACGTGGACACAGACCTGCTGGCCCAACTGCTCGAGCTGAAGGCCAGACGAGCCGGCCTCACAGCCCTCCGTGCCGCAGTGGAGGACCCGGACAGCTCCGAGAGCGAGCTCCATGCCTGCCTGAAGAACCAGGAGTGGATTTTCGGCGGGGCCTATGTGGCCGAGCTGGCCCGCCGTCAGTACACCCCGGACACCATCCTCGACATCCCCCTGCTGCGCGGTGACGGCTCCCTGCACGTGGTCGAACTCAAGCGCGCCCACATCAAGGATCTCGTCATCCGGCGCAGCGGCCACCTCATGCTGGGCGCCCCGGCGCATCACGCGGTCTCCCAGGCACAGAATTACCTGCGGGCCATGGACGAGAACCGCCCCGCGATTCTCGCGGAGCACGGTGTCGACACCCGCAGGGCCTCCGCGACAGTGGTGATCGGGCACCCTCGGTACGTGAGCGGAAGCGTCACACCACGGCAGATCGCGGAAACACTGCGGACCTACAACGCACATGCCGCACGAATAGAAGTGATCACGTACGAGACGCTGCTGAAGTCGGCGGAGCGGATGCTGGCCCTCTCGTCGGCACGCCAGGACCCGGCCGCCACCGAGCCGAGCGAGGAGCCCGCCGCATGAAGCACGCCCCCTCGGAGATCGAACCCCTCCTGGCGCTCCTGTGCGGCGGCGAGATCACCACCCGCGACTACGTCGGATATTTCCAGAACGAGCACGGCGAAGAACTCGTCTTCGCCCAACGACCGGGCGAGAAGGCCGCCCGGCTGTGGCACAGCGACGCGGATTGGGACGTGTTCCGCGTCGGCGACCATTCGATACGGGTCGACGGCGAACTGAACGGAATGATCACCGTCGACGGCCTGATCATCAACCGCCCGGAGATGACCTGGCTCTCCTCCTGCCTGGCCGCCTCCCGCCATCTGCGCCCGGGGCGCACCTGAGGGGCTGAGGCGGCCCAGCGACAAGCAGAGGCCCCCTACCGCGGCGAAACCGCAGGTAGAGGGCCTGTGCGTGAGGGCTTACTTCTTCTTGCCCTGGTTCTTGACGGCCTCGATGGCGGCCTTGGCGGCGTCCGGGTCGAGGTAGGTGCCGCCCGGGTTGACCGGGTGGAAGTCGGCGTCGAGTTCGTAGGAGAGGGGGATGCCGGTGGGGATGTTCAGGCCGGCGATGTCGGCGTCGGAGATGCCGTCGAGGTGCTTGACCAGGGCGCGGAGCGAGTTGCCGTGGGCGGCGACCAGGACGGTGCGGCCGGTGGCCAGGTCCGGGACGATGCTGTCGTACCAGTACGGCAGCATGCGGACGACGACGTCCTTGAGGCACTCGGTGCGGGGGCGCAGCTCGCTGGGGATGATCGCGTAGCGCGGGTCGTCGATCTGGGAGAACTCGGCGTCGTCCGCGAGGGCCGGCGGCGGGGTGTCGTACGAGCGGCGCCAGAGCATGAACTGCTCCTCGCCGAACTCGGCCAGGGTCTGGGCCTTGTCCTTGCCCTGGAGCGCTCCGTAGTGGCGCTCGTTCAGGCGCCAGCTGCGGTGGACCGGGATCCAGTGGCGGTCGGCCGCCTCCAGGGCCAGCTGCGCGGTGCGGATGGCGCGCTTCTGGACGGAGGTGTGCACGACGTCGGGGAGCAGGCCGGCGTCCTTGAGCAGCTCACCGCCGCGGACCGCCTCCTTCTCGCCCTTCTCGTTGAGATTGACGTCCACCCAGCCGGTGAACAGGTTCTTCGCGTTCCACTCGCTCTCGCCGTGGCGAAGGAGGATCAGCTTGTACGGTGCGTCGGCCATGTCTTCGAGCGTAATCCACATTCGGCCATGGGATCGCCGCGGCCCACGGTCGGCGGGTGAGGGGGGCGGGCGGGCCTCGTGGGGGCACGGGTGTCGACAGGGGGCTGGCACCATCGCGCCGCGTGCACAGCTCCGGGAAGCTGGTCGTCAGGGCGGAGAGCCTGGTGGGGCGGCCGATGGGCGCTGGACGGGAGAAGGGCAGGGCATGGCGGTGTTTACGCGGCGCGATTGTTTGATCACCGGGGTGGCGGCTGCCGCGGCAGCGGTGTTTCCGGGTGCGTCGGTGGCGGTCGGGCGGCCGAGGGCGGGCCTGCCGGTCGGGCGGCCGAGGGCGGGCCTCCGGGGGACGGGACCGGTGCGGCTGACGTTGCCCGCGCCGACCGGGGCGTATCCGGTGGGGGTCACTTCGCTTCGCCTCGTGGACGGCCGGCGGCGTGATCCCTGGGTGGCGGAACGGCCGTACCGGGAATTGATGGTCAGTGTGCGCTACCCGGCGTGTGCGGTGGGCGGGCATTCCCGGGCGCCGCAGATGCTGCCCGGGGAGGCCGCCGCGTTCGACGACTGGAGCAACTTCTCGGAGGTCATTCCGAAGGGGACGGTCGACTGGGGCGCCACCCGTACGTACGCGCACCTGGACGCGCCGGCCGCGCGGCCCGGCGGACGGCCACGGGGATTCCCGGTCGTGCTGTACTCGCCCGGCGCCGGGGATCCGCGCACGTTCGGCAGCACGCTCTGTGACGAGTTGGCCTCGCGCGGGTACGCGGTCGTGAGCATCGATCACACGTATGAGGCGCCCGGGGTGGAGTTTCCGGACGGGCGGGTGGCGCGCACCCGTATGCAGGAGGAGGTCCGGAAGACGCAGGGGAATCCGGCACAGATCGTCGCGCTGCTGAGGAAGCTGACGGCGGTGCGGGTGGCGGACACCCGCTTCGTGCTGGACGAGCTGGGCCGGCCGGGTGCGCTTCCGGGGGCGCTGCGGCGGGTGTTGGAGCTGCGTGCGGTGGGGATGTTCGGGCAGTCCGGCGGCGGGTTCACGGCGGCTCAGGCCATGCATGACGACCGCCGCATCAAGGCGGCGGTGAACCTCGACGGAGTGATGGGCTACACCCAGGACGACTTCGACCCCGCCAACCCGTCCACGGTCGGCATGGAGGGGCTGGACCGGCCACTGCTCCTGATGGGCGTGGAGGGCCACAACCACCGTACGGTTCCGTCCTGGAAGGCGGTGTGGGAGCACAGTTCGGGGTGGCACCGGGACCTGACTCTGGCCGGCGCCGCGCACGCGAGCTTCACGGACGCGCAGTGGATGGTGCCGCAGGTGGCCCGGAAGGCGGGGTTGCCGCGGAAGGACGTGGAGAAGCTGGTGGGTACGGTCGTGCCGGAGCGTTCGGTGGCGGCGCAACGGGCGTATGTGACGGCGTTCTTCGACCGGTGGCTGCGGGGGCAGGGCACGGACAGCGGGTTGCTGGACGGTCCGTCGGGACGTTTTCCGGAGGTGCGGTTCGTGTGGTGACGGAGGCGTTTCTGCGGGGGGCGCGCTCCCATGAGGGCGCTCCCGCAGGAGGCGTTTTCGCGGGGGCGCGCTCCCATGAGGGCGCTCCCGCAGAGCCGTTACGTCGACGGGCGCCGGGTCAAGTTGCTGAAGGCTTCGAGGTTGCGGGTCGACTCGCCCCGCGCGACCCGCCACTCGTACTCCTTGCGGATGGCGGATGCGAAGCCCATCTCCAGGAGGGTGTTGAAGCTGCCGTCGGCGTTCTCCAGGACCGTGCCGAGGATGCGGTCGAGTTCGTCGGGGGTGACGGCCGCGAGGGGGAGCTTGCCGACGAGGTAGATGTCGCCGAGCTTGTCGATCGCGTAACTGACGCCGTACAGGCGGGTGTTGCGTTCGAGGAGCCAGCGGTGCACGGCTTCGTGGTTCTCGTCCGGGTGGCGGACGACGAAAGCGTTGACGGACAGGGAGTGCTTGCCGACGATCAGCGAGCAGGTCGTGGCGAGCTTGCGGGTGCCGGGCAGGGTCACCACGTACGTACCGTCGGCGGGCGATTCCCACGTCAGGCCGGCCTCGTCGAGAGCCGCCTCGATCACCTGTCGTGCCGCGGCATCAGCCTGGGAGCGGTCTTCAGCCATGGGGTGATCGTAGGTGACGGCGTCGTTCCTGCATCGCGGCGGTGTACACCTCGGCGGTCGCGGCGGCCGCGGTGTCCCAGCCGAAGGACCGGGCGTGCCGGGCGGCGGCGCCGCCCATCCGGCCGGCCAGCGCGGTGTCGCGGGCGAAGCGGCCGAGGGCGCGGGCGTAGTCGGCCGGGTCGTGGCCGGATATGAGGAAGCCGCTGACGCCGTCGTGCACGGCCACCGGCAGGCCGCCGACGGCGGCGGCGATCACCGGGGTGCCGCACGCCTGGGCCTCGATGGCGACCAGGCCGAAGGATTCGCTGTAGGACGGCATGACCAGGACGGACGCGGCGCGGTACCAGTCGGCGAGCTGCTCCTGGCCGACCGGCGGGCGGAAGCGGACGACGTCGGCGATGCCCAGGCGGGCGGCCAGCTTCTGCAGCCCTTCGGGCTTGGCCAGGCCGCTGCCGCTGGGGCCGCCGACCACCGGGACGACCAGGCGCGAGCGCAGGGACGGGTCCTCGTCGAGGAGGACGGCGACGGCGCGCAGCAGGATGTCGGGCGCCTTGAGCGGCTGGATACGGCCGGCGAAGAGCGGGATCAGGGCGTCCTGGGGGAGGCCGAGGCGGGCACGGGCGGCGGAGCGGGAGGCAGCGGTGTCGGAGGGGTCGAGGGAGGTGGCAGGGGCCGGCCCCGTGGGGCGGAAGCGGTCCAGGTTGACGCCCGGGTGCACCACGGCGACCTTGTCCGGCCCGGCCTCGTAGTGCCGCATCAGCTCGGCGGCTTCCTCGTCCGTGTTCGCGATCAGCCGGTCGGCGGCGCGCACGATCTGCGTCTCGCCGATGACGCGCGCGGCGGGTTCGGGGGTGTCGCCCGCGGCCAGGGCGGCGTTCTTGACCTTGGCCATGGTGTGCATGGCGTGGACGAGCGGGACGCCCCACCGCTCGGCGGCGAGCCAGCCGACGTGGCCGGAGAGCCAGTAGTGGGAGTGCACCAGGTCGTAGTAGCCGGGGCGGTGGCCCGCCCACGCCTGCATCACGCCGTGGGTGAAGGCGCACAGCTGGGCCGGCAGCTCCTCCTTGGCCAGGCCTTCGTACGGGCCCGCGTCCACGTGCCGGACGAGGACGCCGGGGGCCAGCTCGACGGCGGGCGGCAGGGTGCCGGTCGTGGCCCGGGTGAAGATCTCGACCTCGATGTTGAGGGAGGCGAGCTTCCTGGCCAGCTCGACGATGTAGACGTTCATGCCGCCGGCGTCGCCGGTGCCCGGCTGGTGCAGCGGGGAGGTGTGCACGCTCAGCATGGCGACCCGGCGCGGACGGCGGACCGCGCCCGGCAGGCGCAGCCCGGAGCGGCCCGGGAACGGACCGTGGGAACGGCTGCGGAGCCTGGACACGTATTGGCTCACTGCGGGCTACCTCCTAGCCGGTACGGCCTGGGCCGGGGCGTGCGGCGCCTCCGAAGCCCGTAACAACGGAACCCGCGCATCCATTTCCCTGTGAGCCCGCTCTCTCTTCACTTTGCCAAAGCGTGACCTCGGGGGGCAGATAAGGCGGGTGGGGTTGGTGGTGGCAGTGGGTGTGGAGGTGGGGCCGGGGCCCAGGCGCATAAGGTCAGATCATGGTCCGCAGCTCGTCCGCCTCTCCCCCGCCCTCCCGCCCCCTCGGGAACGCGACCCGCGGCACCACCAACCCGAACCGGCTGCGCCGCATGGACCGCTGGATCGCCGCCCATCACGCCACCGCACTGCGCCGCGGCCCCGCCCCGGTCGCCGTGGACCTCGGATACGGCGCCGCGCCCTGGACCGCGGTGGAGCTGCTGGCCCGGTTGCGTACGGTCCGGGCCGACGTCGAGGTGGTCGGCGTCGAGATCGACCCGGCGCGGGTCGCCGCCGCGGCGCCGTACGCGTGCCCGGGACTGAACTTCGCCCACGGCGGGTTCGAGGTGCCGCTGCCGGGACGGCGGGCGCCGGTGCTGATCCGGGCGGCGAACGTGCTGCGCCAGTACGCGGAGGACGAGGTGCCCGCCGTGTGGGAGCGGCTGTGCGCGCGGCTGGCGCCGGACGGGCTGCTGGTGGAGGGCACCTGCGACGAGATCGGGCGGCGGCACGTGTGGGTGGCGCTGGGCCCGGAGGGCCCGCGCACGGTGACTTTCGCGGCCCGCCTGAGCGCCCTCGAAACGCCCTCCGACCTGGCGGAACGTCTGCCGAAGGCGCTGATTCACCGCAATGTGCCGGGCCAGCCCGTGCACGCGTTCCTGCGCGACTTCGACCGGGCGTGGGCGGCGGCCGCCCCGTACGCCTCACTGGGCGCGCGGCAGCGGTGGATGCGCAGCGTGCTCGCGCTGAGTACGGCGTGGCCGCTGGCCGACGGGCCCCGGCGGTGGCGGCAGGGCGAGGTCACCGTGCGGTGGGAGGCGGTCGCGCCGGTTTGAAGCGGGTGAGCCGGTGTGAGGCGGGTGAGCAGCTGTGAGGCGGGTATGCCCGTGTGCGGCGGTCGTGCCGGTAGAGGCGGGCGGGCCCGTCCGTGTAAGGCGGGCATGCCGACGGGGAGCGGCCGACGGGGTCCCGGGCCGGCCCGGCCGCCCCGTCGGGCAGGCCGGGCCGGACCCGTACCTCAGTGGGAGATCTGCTTGCGCGAGCTCCCGCCCGCGATCTCGATCTTGCGTGGCTTGGCCCGTTCCGCGACCGGGATGCGCAGGGTCAGCACGCCGTTCTCGTACACCGCGTCCACCCGGTCGCTGTCGAGCGCGTCACCGAGGAACAGCTGGCGGCTGAACTTGCCCGCCGTACGTTCGCTCGCGATCAGCTCGGCGCCCTCGGGGGCGGTGGGGGTGCGCTCGGCGCGGACGGTCAGCACGTTGCGCTCGATGTCCAGGTCGACGGTCTCCGGATCGACTCCCGGCAGATCGAAGTGGATCACGAACTCGTCCCCGGCCCGGTAGGCGTCCATCGGCAGTGCGGCGGGACGGGCTGTCGTCCCGAGCACCTGCTGGGTGAGGCGGTCGAACTCGCGGAACGGATCGGTACGCATGAGCATCACGGGTCATCTCCTTCCGAAGGCAGTGGGTGCGATGCCCTTCTGCCTTCTGTTGTAGCTCGGAGAAGGAAAATTGACAAGCCCCGACTCAAGGTTTCTGAGGTGGGAGCGCCGGGGCGGAAACGGAGTGCGGGGGCGCTCCTGGGGACGCCCCCGCACCATCCGTAAAAGGCCAGGTCAGGAAGCCACCCCGGGTCCTCTCTGAAGCGCCCCCAGCAGCGCGTCCACCAACTGCCGGTCCCGTTCCTGCGTCAGGACGCGGCGGGCCTGGTCCGGCGGGAGCCACCGGAGGCGGTCCACCTCGATGTTCGGGGTGAAGCCGCCGTGGGTGGCTTCGGCGGCCCAGTAGCGGACTTCCTTGGGGCGGCCGTTGGCGAGGTAGTGCGTGCTGGGGAGCCGGGCGCCGGGGCGGCACTGCCACCCGGTCTCTTCGGCTACCTCGCGCAGGGCGCCGGCCAGCCAGTCCTCGTCGCGCTTGAGCTTGCCTTTCGGGTGCGACCAGTCGTCGTACTTCGGACGGTGCACGAGGGCGATCTCCAGGCCGTCGGCCGTGGCGGAACGGCGCCACAGGACGCAGCCGGCCGCACGGACGGGTTTCGCGGGCACCGACATCGCTCCGTCATCCCTTCCGCGTCGCGGGGCCGGGCTCCGGTACGGGTGCGGGGAGCCAGACCCGGCCGAACACGTAACGGGCCGCTTCGGCCTCGTGGCGCTGGTCGGCGTGCAGGACGCCGAGTGCGTAGGCGGTGGCGGGGGCGATACGCGGGGTGCGGGCCGCCGCGGCGGCCGCGGCGGCGGCTTCGGCGGCGTCCCGGTGGCGTTCCAGCGCGCAGCCGGCTTCCGCCAGGCGCGGGTCGGCGTCGTCGGGGTCGGTCACTTCCTGGGCGTACCGGCTGAGGCGGGCCAGCAGCCGTACCTGGTGCCAGGGCGCGTCCTGCCGGGAAGCGGCGGTGCGGGCGTCACCGTTGTACGCCTGGCCCGCGCGGGCGAGCGGCAGGGCCGCGACGGCCTCGGCGAGGCGCCGGTGAGCCTGTTCGGCCAGCGGGAGCAGCGCGTCCGGCGCGGGCCGGTCGGCCGTGGCGGTGAGCGGCACCTCCGAGGCGAGTACGGCCACGGCGTCGGCGACGGCGTGGAAGCGCGAGGAGCCGAGCGCCTGGAGGGCGGCGGAGTGGGCGCGGGTGCGGGCGAGGGTGATCTGCCGTTCCAGCAGGGCGCCGGCGCGCGCGGCTCCGGCGGACAGCAGGGCTTCGGCCGCGTCGGGGTCCGGTGCGTCCCGGGAAGGAGGGGCGGCGGAGCTGTTGAGGTCGCAAGGGGCGGTGAGGCGCTGGAGGGCGCCCAGCAGCCGGTCCAGCCGTGCCGTTCCGGCGTGTTCGCGGGCCAGCGTGCCGGACAGCCAGGCCAGTTCACCGCGCAGGTGGTCGGCCCACCGCTCGTCCGTGAGCGGCCGGAAGGTGTGCAGCGCGCCGCCGATCCGCCGGGCGGCGGACCGCAGTTGGCGGGCCGCCTCCCGGGTGCTCTCCGCGTCCGGGCCGCTCTCGCCGTGGGCGCGCAGGCTGCGCAGGAAGTCCGTCGCCCGGTGGTGCAGGTAGGCGGCGAGGACGTCGCGGGCGGTGCGTCCGGTCAGTGCGGAGCCGTCGGTTCCGTACGGGTACGGGTGGCTGCCGGGGTACGCCGGCCCGCCGGGCCGTGCCGGTCCGTCGGCCAGGGCGGCAGGCGCGCCGCCGGGCCCCGCGGGCTCGTAGCGGAGCGGGGGGAAGTCATGTCGCTGAGCCACGCCTGCGCCTCCGGGCGTCAATGAGCAGTTCCTGTACGTTGCGCAGCGGCGCGCCGTCCGCGTCGACCGCGTGCCGGGTCCAGTCGCCGTCCGGGCCCAGGTGCCAGGACGAGGTGGTGTCCGACGTGCCGGTCTCCAGGAGCCGGACGAGGG
This sequence comes from Streptomyces paromomycinus, assembly GCF_003865155.1. Classification (NCBI taxonomy): domain Bacteria; kingdom Bacillati; phylum Actinomycetota; class Actinomycetes; order Kitasatosporales; family Streptomycetaceae; genus Streptomyces; species Streptomyces paromomycinus. The sequence goes on from NZ_BHZD01000001.1 coordinate 4,189,983, forward strand.
CGGCGCGGTGGGCCGGGTCGGTGACCCGTACCAGCGCCTCGATCCGCCGGTCGAGGTTGCGGTGCATCATGTCGGCGCTGCCCAGCCAGACCTCGGGTTCGCCGCCGTTGCCGAAGGCAAACACCCGGGAGTGTTCGAGGAAGCGGCCGAGCACGCTGCGTACCCTGATGTTTTCGCTGAGCCCTTCGACGCCGGGCCGCAGGGCACAGATGCCGCGTACCCACACATCGACCGGTACACCGGCCTGGGAGGCCCGGTACAGCGCGTCGATGACGGCCTCGTCAACCATCGAGTTGACCTTGACGCGGACGGAGGCGGGACGGCCGGCGCGGTGGTGCGCGATCTCCTTGGTGATGCGCTGCACCAGGCCGTCCCGCAGGGACTTGGGGGCGACCAGCAGTCGCCGGTAGGTCTCCCGCCGGGAGTAGCCGCTGAGCCGGTTGAAGAGGTCGGAGAGGTCCGCGCCGACCTGCGGGTCGGCGGTCAGCAGCCCCAGGTCCTCGTACAGCCGGGCCGTCTTGGGGTGGTAGTTGCCCGTCCCCACGTGGGAGTAGCGGCGCAACATCTCGCCCTCCTGGCGGACGACGAGCGACAGCTTGCAGTGCGTCTTGAGGCCGACCAGCCCGTACACCACATGGCAGCCCGACTCCTCCAGCTTGCGCGCCCACTTGATGTTGGCCTGCTCGTCGAAGCGCGCCTTGATCTCGACCAGGACGAGCACCTGCTTGCCGGACTCCGCCGCGTCTATCAGCGCGTCCACGATCGGCGAGTCGCCCGAAGTGCGGTACAGCGTCTGCTTGATGGCGAGCACGTCCGGGTCGGCGGCGGCCTGCTCCAGGAACGCCTGGACGGAGGTGGAGAACGAGTCGTACGGGTGGTGCAGCAGGACGTCACGGGCGCGCAGCGCGGCGAAGATGTCGGGCGCGGACGCCGATTCGACCTCGGCGAGGTCGCGGTGGGTGCCCGCGACGAACTTGGGGTACTTGAGCTCGGGGCGGTCCAGGGCGCCGATACCGAAGAGGCCGGTCAGGTCCAGCGGGCCGGGCAGCGGGTAGACCTCGGAGTCGGAGACCTTCAGCTCCTGGACGAGCAGGTCCAGTACGGCCGGGTCGATGGACTCCTCGACCTCCAGGCGGACCGGCGGCCCGAAGCGGCGCCGCATCAGCTCCTTCTCCAGCGCCTGGAGGAGGTTCTCCGCGTCGTCCTCCTCGACTTCGAGGTCCTCGTTGCGGGTCACCCGGAACATGTGGTGCGCCCGCACCTCCATCCCCGGGAACAGCTCCTCCAGATGCGCGGCGATCACGTCCTCGATAGGCACGTACCGCTGCGGCGCGGCCTCCAGGAAGCGGGAGAGCAGCGGCGGGACCTTGACCCGCGCGAAGTGGTCGTGCCCGCTGACCGGGTTGCGCACCACGACGGCCAGGTTGAGGGAGAGGCCGGAGATGTACGGGAACGGGTGGGCCGGGTCGACGGCGAGCGGGGTGAGGACCGGGAAGATCTGCTGGCGGAACAGGGTGAAGAGGCGGGCCTGCTCCTTCTCGGTCAGCTCGGGCCAGCGGATCAGGTGGATGCCCTGGTCGGCGAGTTCGGGGGCGACGTCCTGCTGGTAGCAGGCCGCGTGCCGGGCCATGAGTTCGCGCGAGCGGGTCCAGATGAGGTCCAGCACCTCGCGGGGCTGGAGGCCGGAGGCGGAGCGGGTGGCGACGCCGGTGGCGATGCGCCGCTTGAGGCCCGCGACGCGCACCATGAAGAACTCGTCGAGGTTGCTCGCGAAGATCGCGAGGAAGTTGGCCCGTTCGAGGAGCGGGGTGGCGGGGTCCTCGGCCAGTTCCAGCACCCGCTCGTTGAACGCCAGCCAGCTGCGCTCGCGGTCCAGGAAGCGCCCGGCGGGCAGCTCCGCGCCGTCGGCACCCGCCGCGCCGGTCTCCTCGTAGTCGTCCAGGTCCGCGTCGAGGTCGGGTTCCAGCTCGGGCACCGGCACAGCGACCGCGTGCGGGCGGTGCGCGGCTATGGAGCCCACCGACGGCTGCGCGGACGGCGGCAGGTGCGCCGCAGTCCGGGACGTGGTCGGCTCGGTCCGGTCCGTGTCCTGGGCGCTGGGCTGCTGGTTCATGGCCTTATTCTTCCGCGCCGGGGGCTCTGTCAGCCCGTCGGACGGAGCCGGTACGGGTTCCGGTACGGGGCGCAGGCGGCGGCCGGCGGCATTCGGGACAGCGGGCTGCATCCAGTGATGCTCGCAAGCGACGTTGAATCGCCGGTAACGGGGACGTGGCGGCCAGGCAAGCGGGCCGCTACTCCCCGGTGTTTACATTCCCGTGCCTTGCGTTTCCGGGGGCGCGCCCCCTGGGGCGCGCAAAGGGGCGCGTGGTCGCTCCGGCGTGCGCCCCCGCGTGCGCACGGCATCACGGCGCTCGCGGCCGGGCGCGCGGCGGCAACGCGACCTGGTGGCCGGCGTCCGCACGCCGCGACGGGCCGGCGCTCCGTACGGGCTACTTCACCGGGTGCAGAGGCACCAGCTCGGTCGTCGTGTCCGCGTTGAGGACGTCGTCGGGGACGAGGTCGATCGCTCCGCAGTGGTTGTAGGGCACGTGGGCCGGGACCTGCGTGAGGTTGCTGAGGGCCAGGCCGGGGTCCTGGGCGGTGGCCGTGGTCCGGCCCGGATGACGGAGTGCCGCGCACTTGCTGCCGAACACGGCGGCGCCGAGGTGCCCGATGCCGGCGTGCGCGGGGGACGCGGCCGACAGCCCCATGACGGCCGCCGCGGTCGAAGCGACCGCTGCGGCAGCGATGTGTCCTGTGCGCATGCGTTGCGAACGACGACCGTCGGCTGCGGACACGGGCCGCCCCGCCACGGGACCGCGCCGCGGTACGTGACGGTACGGAATCACCCGTTCGGCGGCGGACCGGGCCGTCAGCGGTCCGGTGAGCTCGTACGGTGGCCCGTCCCGGGTCAGCCCGCCGAGGACACCACGTGTACGCAGCACGTGACGACGGCACCTCGCGGGCCGGGGCCACTGCCCGGGCCGATCTCCAGGCCGTCCGTGAGCCGGCGTACGGTCCACAGCCCCCAGCCTGTGGACTCCGCCAGTCCGGGCGGCCGTTCGGGAATGACGGAGGCCTCAAAACCCGGCCCGTCGTCGGAGACGCGGCAGCACACCAGCGCCCCCCTGCGGTAGAGCGTCAGCAGTCCGCCTCCCCCCGCGTGCCGGATCGCGTTGTCGGCCAGTTCGTTGGCGGACAGCAGCAGGGCGTTGCGGCGGCTCCCGGCCAGGCCCAGGCGTGCCGCGTACTCGCCGAGCACGACGCGCAGCCGCGGCAGGTCGGCCGAGGTGAAGCCGGTCTCCAGGCGGTGGTCGGCGGCGAGACGCACGCTCGGCCCTGGCGGCCGCTGCGGGCCCCCGGCGGGGGAACCCTGGGTCGTCGGTCCCATGCGTCACTCGCCTTCCACGGTCAGCTGCGGGATGTCGAGCGCCCCCAGAAGCAGGAACGTGTGGGCGTGTATGCCGTCGCACCGGATGACGACCCGTCTGCCGTCCTCGGCGGCCAGCCGCAGTACGGCCCGTGCGCAGTAGACGTCCAGGAAGGACAGCTCGGTGAGGTCCAGGAGGACGCGCGGCTCCGCCGAGCCGGCGATGCGGCGCAGCGCGTCGTTGAACGGTTCACGGGTGGACAGGTCGGCCTCGCCGACGAGCCGCAGCCCGTACGTGCCGGCGCCGGGCTCCGCGACCGGCAGGACCAGCAGCGTGCCGGGGCGCTTCAGCAGGGCGGTGGGGTGGCCGGCCGCCGCCCGGTCCAGGACGTCGTCGCTGAACCGGGTCTCGTCGTACGTGCAGATCTCGGTGTAGTGCGCGTCGGTGAACAGGTAGTGGCAGCCCTTGCTCTCCCGCCACAGGACCCGTTCGATGTCGGCGCCGAAGGCCGCCACCCAGGCCATGTCGATGGCGCTGCGGACCGTCGGGTACCCCTCGTGCAGCGCCTCCTCGACCTCCCGCCGCAACCCGGCCATCTGCCGTTCCACCGAGATCTCCCGCGGCTGCCACATCCGGTCCATGGTGAGCAGCTTCAACTGGCCGCACTCCAGCGGCGGTCCGACCGGCGGACCGTACGCCTCCAGGTGCTCCAGCACGGTGGTCTCGGGCACCGCGGGGTCCGCGAAGAGCAGCACCCGCTCCCCGCGGGTGATGCCGGTCTGTGCGAACGAGCCGATCGTGGACCAGCGCGACTCCTCGTCGGCGTAACTCGCGAAGGCGTGGTCCCCCGGCCGCAGGCGCTCCACCGGGACGATCCGGATGTGCTCTTCGGCTTGGAAGGGCAAGGAACTCTCCTACGTCTGCCGCCGTTTCGGCCCGAACGGCACCGGCGCGCCGTCTACGGGGCGCCGGGTGCGGGCACTCAGCCGGGAGGGTAGCGGGACGTACGGCGCCGCCGGACCGGAGGACGGAACGGCGGCGTCCGAGGACCACTGTGCGGCGGAAGACGATCGGTTGGGTTCGTTATCCGTCTCAACGAAGGGGACGGCACGCCGGGTTCTGTACGACAGGCGATGACGTGTTCTGTTCGCTCACGTCACCGCGTGCCGATGCCCCGGCGTGCGCACGTCTCCCCGCACTCACGTCTCCGTGCGGTACATCAGGTCCGTCTCGTGCGTGGTGAACCCGAGCCGCTCGTAGACGGTCACGGCGGGCACGTTGTCCGCGTCGACGTAGAGCATCGCCGTCGGTACGCCCTGACCCGCCAGATGCCTGAGCCCGATCGCGGTGAGTGCCTTGCCGAGTCCGCCGCCCTGCGCGTCCGGCCGCACGCCGACCACGTAGACCTCGCCCAGGCCCTCGGCGGCGTGGATCTTGGTCCAGTGGAAGCCGACCAGCCGGCCGTCCCGCTCCGCGAGGAAGAAGCCCTTGGGGTCGAACCACGGCTCGGCCTTGCGGTCGTCCAGGTCGCGCTGGGTCAGCGAGCCCTGCTCGGGGTGGTGGGCGAAGGCGGCGGCGTTCGCCTCCAGCCACGCCGCGTCGTCGGTGCCCGGCTGGAAGGTCCGTACGGACACGCCTTCCGGAAGCTCCGGCTCCGCCAGCTCCAGGCCGCTCAGCGGGCGGCGCATCTGCCGCAGCTCGCGGAAGAGCGTCATGCCGAGGGTCTGGGCGAGGTGGCGGGCCGCGGAGTGGCCGCCGTGCGCCCATACCCGCAGGCGGCGGCCGGACTCGTCCAGCAGTCCGGTGCCCAGCGCCCGGCCGTGGCCGTGGCCCCGGTGCGACGGGTGCACCACCAGTTCGGCGGCGGGCGCCTCCACGGGGTCGGTGTCCTCCAGCTGCGCGTACCCGGCGAGCACTCCGGCCTCGTCGTCCGGCCCGCCCGGTACGTACAGCAGCAGGTGCCGTACGCCCTCGCGCCGCCCGCCGCGCAGCTGGAGCCGCCCCTGTTCGGACACGGCGGGCTGCCCGTCCGTCGCCGCGGCCTGCTCGATCAGCGCAAGGGCGGCGGCGGCCGCGTCCGGCGTCAGCTCGTCCGTGACCTCGACCCGCCGGCCCGCCCGGCTCTTGTCCTGTGCTGCGTCAGTCATGCTTCGAAGCGTACGGCCCGGGCGCCGGTACACCCGACGCACACCGGTCCGTCATCTGTCACCCCTGTTCCGCTACGCGCGTTGACCGTAGGCTGCGTCCGCTCGGACACCAGCCCACAAGGGAGACCCTCCTCATGTCACCGAGACCGCAGCGGCGGCGCACCACGCGCAGACTGACGGTGGGAGCGGCGGCGCTCGCCGCCGCCGTCGGCATCACGGCCGCGGCACCGGCCGGCGCCGAACCCGCCGCCACCTCCACCGCCGCCCACGCCCGCCACACCGGACACGGCCACGGGAACGGGCACGGCCACGGCGGGGGCCACGCCTCCCGCACCGTCGACGTGCAGCTGCTCTCCTTCAACGACTTCCACGGCAACCTGGAGCCCCCGCAGGGCTCCGCCGGCACCGTCGAGGAGCAGCAGGCCGACGGCAGCAAGAAGAAGATCGCGGCGGGCGGCGTCGAGTACCTGGCCAACGCGCTCCGTACGGCACGCAAGGGGCACCCGTACTCGGTCACCGCGGCGGCCGGCGACATGGTGGGCGCCAGCCCGCTGCTCTCCGGGCTCTTCCACGACGAGCCGACCGTCGAGGCCATGAACAAGCTGGGCCTGGACGTCACCTCCGTCGGCAACCACGAGTTCGACGAGGGCCGCGCCGAGCTGACCCGCCTCCAGAAGGGCGGCTGCCACCCCACCGAGGGCTGCTACGAGAAGGGCAAGCGCTTCCAGGGCGCGGACTTCCCGTACCTCGCCGCGAACGTCACCGACGAGAAGACCGGCCGCCCGATCCTCAAGCCGTACACCGTCTGGAAGCACAAGGGCGTCAAAATCGGCTTCATCGGGGTCACGCTGGAGGGCACGCCCGACGTGGTCAGCGCCAACGGCGTCAAGGGGCTGAAGTTCCACGACGAGGCCGAGACCATCGACCGGTACGCCAAGGAGCTGGACCGGCAGGGCGTGAAGTCGATCGTGGCGCTGATCCACGAGGGCGGCATGCCCGCCTCGACCGCGTACGACTACGACTGCGACAGCCCCGGTCCCGGCGCCGGCATCTCCGGGCCGATCGCGGAGATCGCCAAGAAGGTCACGCCGAAGGTGGACGCGCTGGTCACCGGCCACACCCACCAGGCGTACGCGTGCACGGTCCCGGACCCGTCCGGGATGCCGCGCACCGTCACCTCGGCGGCCTCGTTCGGCAAGCTGTACACGGACACGACGCTCACCTACGACCGCCGCACCAAGGACATCGTCCGTACGTCGGTGAAGTCGGCGACCGCGCGCAACCACGTCGTCCACCGCGCCCAGCCCAAGGCCGCGGACATGACCGCGCTCATCCAGCGCTGGAACAAGCTCGCCGCGCCGGTGGCCGACAAGCCCGTCGGCTACATCACCGCCGACATCCCGGGCCGCGGGGCGGCGACCCCGGAGTCGCCGCTCGGTGACCTGATCTCCGACGCGCAGCTGGAGGCCACCCGGGCCGCGGACAAGGGCGGTGCGCAGCTCGCCCTGATGAACCCCGGCGGCATCCGCTCCGACCTGGCGTACAAGGCGTCCGGGAGCGAGGGGGACGGCGTCGTCACGTACGGCGAGGCGTTCACCGTGCAGCCCTTCACCAACCTGACCCAGGTCGTCACCCTCACCGGCGCGCAGCTGCTGACCGCGCTCCAGCAGCAGGTCAGCGGCCCGAACGAGGCGTCGCCGAAGATCCTCCAGGTGTCCGCGGGGCTGACCTACACCCTGGACCTGACCAAGACCGGCGCCGGCCGGGTGGCCAAGGACTCGGTGCGGCTGGACGGCAAGCCGATCGACCCGGCGAAGACCTACCGCGTCGCCATGAACGAGTTCCTGGCCGGCGGCGGTGACGGCTTCACCGCCTTCAAGGAGGGCAAGGACAAGTACGTCGGCCCGTCCGACCTGGACGCGCTCACCGCGTACCTGACGGCGCACTCCTCGGCGGCCGCGCCGCTCGCGCCGCCGAAGGCGGACCGGATCACGGTCGTCAAGTAACGGACGACGGCGGCTTCTCGTACGGCCCGGCGGGGTGTCACCGCCGGGCCGTACGTCGTCCGTCCGACGCGTCCGGCACCCCGCCCACGCAGCCACCCCGCCCACCACGGGATGTCCAGAACGAACGGCGCGTCGGCACCGACACCTGACTACGCTCAGCGATCGCGTATCTCTCCCTCGGTCCTCTGATGCTCCGATCCGCCGACGCTCGAAGGGCACGCCCATGCCGACGGTCTCCCGCCCCCGCACGTCCCCCGCCCGCCCCCGTCTGCGCCTGGCCGCGCTCGTGCTGAGCGCCGCGCTCCTGGGGGCCGGAGCCCCCACCGCGTACGCGGCGTTGGCCGAGGAGGACCGGCCCGCGGCCACGGCCGCCGCCGCTCCCCGGAAGACCGTGGAAGGCCGTCCGTACATCGAGACCAGCCTTCTGTTCGGCACGGCCCGCCCGGACGGCGGCCCGCCGGTCACCGACAAGGAGTTCCACGCCTTCGTCGACGAGTTCGTCACGCCGCGCTTCCCCGACGGCCTCACCGTCCAGGACGGTTACGGCCAGTACCGCGACGCGCACGGCACGATCGAGCGCGAGCGCTCGTACGAGCTGATCCTCCTCTACCCCACCTCCCAGTCGGGCAGCGACAACCCCAAGATCGAGCAGATCCGCACCGCTTACATGAAGCGCTTCGGCCAGGAGTCGGTGGCCCGCATCGACGACCGGGCGAGGGTGGACTTCTGACGGGACGACAGCCCGCCTTCGGCCGGTTTTCGCCCCCTACTGTCCCTTGTCCTCCGCCAGAGTGTGCGCGACCAGCGCGTTGGCGTGCCCGTGCCCCATCCCGTGCTCACCCTTGAGCCAGCCGACCAGCTCCATGTGCTTGCTCAACGGCGACGCCCGCAGGAGCTCCTTCCACTCGGCTATCGGCCGTCCGTACTTCTTCTCGATCGACGGGAAGTAACTGGCCGGGCCCTTAACAGCGTTGTCAGTCATGAGCGAAGTCTGACAGCCACCACTGACAACGACTCTGACCTGCGCGGGGAGGAGGGCAAGCCGCTCAGGTTCCGGCTTGCCCCGGCCCGGATTCCGGTCCGGACGACCGGGCCGCCGCGCGGGTCAGCGGAAGTCGGCCGCGTGGTCCTGGGCCCACTGTGCGAAGGTGCGGGCCGGGCGGCCGGTGACCCGCTGGACGGTGTCGGTGATCGGCGGGGTGGTGCCGACGGTGGTGGCGAAGAGGCTGAAGAGTTCGAGCAGGGCTTCCTTGGGCAGGACCGGTGTCGCGCGTTCCTCGGCCACCTGCTCGGCGGGGGCCACCTCCAGGCGGGTCGGACGGCCGAGGACGCGGCCGATGTCGGCGACCTGTTCCGCCCTGGTGCGGGCCTCCGGGCCGGTGACCACGTACGCCTGGCCGTTGTGGGCGCCCGTACGGTCCAGGAGGGCCACCGCGGCGACGGCGGCGAGGTCGTCCTCGTGCACGGGCGAGGTGACGGCGTCCGGCAGCGGGTCGCGCACCACGCCGCTCTCCCGGATCTCCTCGGCCCACAGCAGCGCGTTGGCGGCGTAGGCGCCGCCCCGCACGAAGGTCCATTCCAGGCCGGAGGCCCGGACCGCGCGCTCGGCGACGCTGTGCATACGGGAGACGAAGTTGTCGTCGTCCTCCGGGCCGTCGGTGACGGCTATCGAGGAGTTGAGGACGATACGGCGCACGCCGGCCCGCACCGCCGCCTCGACGATCGCGGGGCCCGCGTCGCCGCCGCCTGCCGCCAGGTTGAGGAAGAGCGCGTCGGCGCCGCTCAGGGCCGGGCCGAGCGCGGCCGGGTCGGTGAGGTCCGCCCGTACCGTCTCGGCGCCGGAGGGCAGCCCGGCCCGCTCGGGGTCGCGGGTCAGGGCCCGTACGGAGGCTCCCTCCGCGAGCAGCCGCCCGACCAGTCTCCGGCCGATGTTGCCGGTGGCCCCGGTTACTACGATCATCGCTGCGCCCTTTCAGGTGGCGTGGTCCGCGTGTGACACAGGGGTGTCGCCACTGGTCAACGTCTGGCAGCAGCCGGAATTCCCGGGGAGCGGCGGTGCCACCGGCGGGTTCCGGCCAAGCGGACGGGACAAGCCCGCGTATACCTCACTTACCGCCAGTAGGACTTGCGTTCGAGGGTTGTCACCATGGTGGGATGGCCTGATGCGCATCCCCACACGCATACCCTCACCCTCCTCGAACCCCTCCCCCACACCGGACACCTCGGAATCACGGACAACAGCGGACATGGCCGGCAAGGACGCTGCTGGCAGCGGCGCCGGCACCGGTAACGGCGGTCACGAAGGCGACATGCACGACACCGCCCGGTTCGAGAAGATCAATCCGTATGCGGACCTGGCCGCCCTGGCCGATCCCGAGCCGGAGCCCGGCGCGGACGGGACGACGGGTTCCGCGCCCCTCACCCGGCGTACGTACCTCAACGAGCGCGACGACAGCGACGACCCGCTGGGCCTGGGCCTGCGCTCCGACGAGGACGACCCGCACGCCTGGAAACCGCCGAACCACCGCGGCCGCAAGCGCGGCATCCGCCGGTTCGCGGCGGTGTCGAAGACGGCGAAACTGCTGATCGCGGTCCTGGTGTGTGTGGCGTTCCTGGCACTGTCGGACCGGTTCGCCGTGCTGTACGCGCAGCAGAAGGCCGAGGAGCAGCTGAAGAACTCACTGCACCTGAACGCCAACCCGGAAGTCGACATCAAGGGCTTTCCCTTCCTGACACAGGTGCTCGGCAAGCGCCTCGACCAGGTGGATGTCTCCGTGCCCGACCTGGCGGCCGACCGGGTGTCGCTGGCCAAGGTCGAGGCGAGCGCGAAGGACGTACGGCTCGACGGCGACCTGCCCGCCTCCCTCACCGGCGCCACGGTCGGCACCATGAACGGCACCGTACTGCTGTCGTTCGACGACATGAACCGGGAACTGGGCGCCTCGCAGGTGCGGTTCAGCGAGCTGGGCCCCAACACCGTACGGGCGGTCGGGCAGCTGCCCATCGCCGGGCACGAGCTGCGCGTACGGGCGGAGGCGCACATCAAGCAGGCCGGGGACCGCGGGATCTCCACCGACATCAGCAAGATGCGCCTGGACATCGCCGACGTGGCCGTCTACCGGCCCGGCACCGGCAAGGAGGAGGGGCTGCGGCTGACCCGCAAGGCCGCTGCCGAGGTGAGCCGGCAGGCCGCCAAGGTGAAGTCGCTGCTGGGCGTGCCGGCCATCGCGGAGCGCCTGGGCATCCCGCAGCAGGCCATCGACGACGCGCTGCGCAACGAGAAGAAGCTGCACGAGCTGACCGGCGCGCCGCGCTTCATCGAGCAGCTGATGCAGGTCAACCTGGTCGATGTGGTGGTGGACCACCCGTGGCTGCTCCAGAAGATCGGCATCGACCCGAAGATCCTGGGCGCGCTGTCCGGGCTGACCAAGCCGCAGCTCGCCGACCGGCTGTCGCTGTCCTTCCGGCTGCCCGACACGCCCGGCGACGTGCGGCTGCGGGACATCTCCGTGGAGAAGGACGGCATCCGGGTGCACATCACCGGCTCCGGGCTGCCGATCGGCAGCGCGGCGAAGGGCAAGGGGAAGTAGGGGCGGGAGGGGCCGGTCCTCCGGGGCGGGGGGCGGTTGCCCGGCCCGGCCCCCGCCTCTCAGGCCCCGGGCAGGTCCGGCGGCGGAGTGCCCGCCCCCGGCAGGATCAGCACCGCCTCCGTGCCACCGCCCGGCGCCGCCCGGAGTTCGACGGTGCCGCCCGCCTGGTAGGCCGTACGGGCCACGATCGACAGCCCGAGGCCGCTGCCCGGCAGGCTGCGGGCGGACGGCGAGCGCCAGAAGCGTTCAAACACGTGCGGCAGTTCCTCTTCCGGGATGCCGGGGCCGTGGTCGCGTACCCGCAGCTCGCCCTTGTGCAGCGCGACCTCGACGGCGCCGTCCGCCGCGCTGAACTTGACCGCGTTGTCCAGCAGGTTGACCACCGCGCGCTCCAGGGCCGCCGGTTCACCCCGTACGTACCAGGGGTCCACCTCGGCGGTGATGTCCAGGGAGGGGCCGCGCAGCCGGGCGCGGCGCAGGGCGGATTCCACGATGTCGTGCAGCGCGGCGACCGGTACCGAGGCGCCGCCGCCCGGCCCGGAGTCCGGTGTGCGGGAGAGTTCCTGGAGGTCGCCGATGAGCGCGGCCAGTTCGCCCATCTGCGCCTTGACCGAGGTCAGCAGCGCCTGTTTGTCCGCGGCGGGCAGTTGTCTGCCGGACTGTTCGCTGCGTACCAGCAGGTCGATGTTGGTACGCAGCGAGGTGAGCGGCGTCCGCAGTTCGTGCCCGGCGTCCGCGATCAGCTGCTGCTGGAGGTCGCGGGAGGAGGCCAGCGCGGCGGTCATGGAGTTGAAGGAGCGCGAGAGGCGGGCGATCTCGTCCTCGCCCTCGGCGGGGATGCGGATCGTCAAGTCCTCCGTACGGGCGACATGTTCGACGGCTTCGGTGAGCCGGTCCACGGGTTTGAGGCCGGTCCGGGCCACCCACAGGCCCGCGGTGGCGGCGCCGAGGACGCCGACGCCGGTGACGATCAACAGGATCAGGGCGAGCTGGTTGAGGGGGTCGGTGACCGGGTCCATGGGGGTCGCCACGGAGATCGCGACCTGCGGGCCGAACCGGTCGGTCAGCGGGCCTCCGTAGGGGCGGGTGAGGACCCGCATCTCCTTGCCGTCGTCGGTCCGGGTGGTGTGGAAGCTCTGGTCGGACAGGCCCCTGGCCACGTTCACGTCCGACTGCTGCGCGGGGATGGCGGTCTTCGACCAGGAGGTGCAGACGTTGCCGTCGGGGGTCACGATCTGGATCGTGTAATCGGTGGGCACCGCCAGCCAGACGTCGCCGGGCAGCGAACCGGTGCACTTGTCGCCCATGGCCTTCACGATGCTGGCCGGTACGGACTGACTGGCCAGCGTCTCGTCCAGCTGCTCGGTCAGCCGGTCCCGCGTGACCACCCAGCAGGCGGCGGCCGAGGCGGCCACGGCCAGCGCGACGGCGACCGCGGTGAGCAGGGCCAGCCGGGAGCGGAGCGGCAGCATCCGGTAGCGGTGCACGACGCGCCCCTTCAGACGCCGCCACGCTCCGCCGTTCTGGGCGGACGGGTGGCTCATTCGGCGCCGCCCTCGGAGCGCAGCACGTACCCGACGCCGCGCACCGTGTGCACCAGCCGCGGTTCGCCGCCCGCCTCCGTCTTACGGCGCAGGTACATCACGTACACGTCGAGGGAGTTGGAGGTCGGTTCGAAGTCGAAGCCCCAGACGGCCTTGAGGATCTGCTCACGGGTGAGCACCTGGCGCGGGTGCGCGAGGAACATCTCCAGCAGGGTGAACTCGGTACGGGTCAGCTCGACCTGCCGCCCGCCGCGGGTCACCTCCCGCGTCGCCAGATCCATCCGCAGGTCGGCGAAGGTCAGCGCGTCGCCCTCGGCGGGCTGCGCGCCGGCGGCCGCCGCGTACGAGCTGCGGCGCAGCAGCGCACGGATACGGGCCAGGAGTTCGTCCAGTTCGAAGGGTTTGACGAGGTAGTCGTCGGCGCCCGCGTCCAGGCCGGTGACCCGGTCGCCGACCGTGTCGCGGGCGGTCAGCATCAGGACCGGTACGGTCACGCCGCTCGCCCGCAGCCGCCGGGCGGCGGTCAGTCCGTCCATCCGGGGCATCAGCACGTCCAGCACGATGAGTTCGGGGTCGTAGGAGGCGACCTTCTCGACCGCGTCGAGTCCGTCGACGGCCTGCTCGGTCGCGTAGCCCTCGAAGGCGAGGGAACGCTGCAGCGCCTCCCGGACGGCCGGCTCGTCGTCGACGATCAGGATGCGGGCGGGCTGGTCACCGTGCTCGGCGGGACTCATCGCTGTGACTACCTCGGGTGTGGGTGTGGGCGGCTGACCGGGGATTCCGCGGTCCAGCATGTCAGCCTCGCACGCCGGCGGCCGGGGTACGTCGCTCGGCACGGTCTCGTCGGTGGTCCGCACGGCGCCCGGTGCGCGGGGGACGGCGCCGGGGTGTGCGGGCGCGCCGGTCATCTCCGGGCGGCGGCCCGGGACGGCCGGGCCGTTGCCGCCGCGGTGCCCCGCTGGGGGCGCGGCCGGGCGGCCGCCGCGACCTCCGTGGGGCGCACGGTGCGGGCCGGGCGCACCCGGGCGTCGGCCTCGGCCAGGTCGCGGGCCAGGTCCAGGTCGGCGGGCCCGGTACGGGCGTCCGCGCCGTGGTCGACGGTCAGCACGCCCGCGCTGTGCCGCTTCTCGCCCGCGCTCCAGGCGATGACGGCGGCGACGGCACGGCGGGCGCGGTGGACCGGGACGGTGATCTTGCTGGTCATGGGGGTCCTCTCGTGCGTGCGGTGCGGGGCGGGGGAAGGGGGAGGGAGCCGCCGGCTCAGCTGTTGCTGCTGCCGCCCGCCCGCAGGTTGGCGAGGTCCGCCTTGACGGTGTTGATCGGGATGGCGAAGCCGAGGCCGACGCTCCCCGCCGAGCTGCTGCCCTGTGCGGAACTCGGCGAGTACATGGCCGAGTTGATGCCGATGACCTGGCCCTTCATGTCGATCAGCGCGCCGCCGGAGTTGCCGGGGTTGAGCGCCGCGTCGGTCTGGATGGCCTTGTACGTGGTCTTCGACCGGCCGGTGTCGCCGTTGTACTGGTTGCCGCCGAACTCGAACGGCCAGCCGGGGCCGCCCTGCTGCGGCTGCCGCTCCTGGCCGTCGTCCTTGGGGACCGTCACATCGCGCTTGAGGGCGGAGACGATGCCGCTGGTGACCGAGCCGGTGAGCCCTTCGGGGGAGCCGATGGCCACGACCTCGTCGCCGACCGCCAGGTTGTCGGAGTTGCCCAGCGAGGCGGTGGTGAGGTTCTTGGCGCCCTTGACCTTGATCAGGGCCAGGTCCTTGTCCGGGTCGGTGCCCACCACGTCGGCCTGCTTCTTGGTGCCGTCGCTGAAGGTGACCTCGACCGAGGAGGCGCCGGCCACCACGTGGTTGTTGGTGACGATCTCGCCGTCCGGGGTGATGACCACGCCGGAGCCGGTGGACTCGCCGCTCGCCGTCCGCGCCTTGATCTCGACTATCGCCGGGGTGACGGCCTTGGCCACCGCGGAGACGCTGCCGCTGCTCTTGGCGGAGCCCGCGTTGACGGCCGGGGTGGTGGTGTTGGTCTGCGGCCGGTCCGTGGCGCTGCCGATGAGGGCGGCGCTGCCGCCGCCGATCAGACCGGAGGCGAGCGCCACGGCGGCGATCAGCGCGACGGGGCGGCGGGCCCGGCGGCGCGGCGCGGGGGTGCCGGTGCCGTCGGGGCCTTCCGGACCGCCCGGCCCGCCCGAGTCGCCCGAGCCGCCGAAACCGGCGGTGCCGCCGGGGCCCGCGGGGGTGCCGGCCGCCGGCTGCGGTGCGGCGTACGGCGGGTGGGGCGGCGGGGCCGGGTAACCCGTCCCGCTCGTCCCGCCCTGCGCCTGCGGCCCGTGGGCGTAACCCTGGTACTGAGGAGTCTCGTCGCCGCTGCGGCGGTAGGTTTCGGTCATGTACCCGACTGTGCGAGCTGACCATGAGAACCGTCTGAGAACGCCCTGAGAGGCCCGACAGAAGTAGGTATGCCCGGTGTAAGGAAGATCAGCTGCGGGCGGCGCGCTCGGCGGCCGGCACCGCACCCGCGGCGGCCGGGCCGCAGCCGCACGAACCCCGGACCACCAGCCTGGCCGGGAACAGCCGCAGCCGCTCGCGCCGCGACCCGACCACCCGCAGGCCGTCGTCCAGCACCAGGTCGACCGCCGCCCGCGCCATCGCCTCCCGGTCGGAGGCGACCGTGGTCAGCGGCGGGTCGGTCAGCGCCGCTTCCTTGACGTCGTCGAATCCGGCCACGGCCAGTTCGCCCGGTACGTCGATGCGCAGTTCGCGGGCGGCCCGCAGGACGCCGATCGCCTGGTCGTCGGTGGCGCACATGATGGCCGGCGGCCGGTTCGGGCCCGCCAGCAGGTCCAGCGCGACCTGATAGGCGTCGTAACGGTTGTACGGCGCGTGGAAATAACGCCCTTCGAGCGACTTTCCGGACTCCTCCATCGCCCGGCGCCAGCCCTCCAGGTGATCGGTCACCGGGTCGCCGGACTTCGGGGTCTCCTCCGTGCCGCCGAGGAAGGCGACGTACGGATGGCCGTGCTCCAGCAGATGCCGGGTCGCCAGCTGCGCGCCGCCGACGTCGTCCGTCATCACGGCCACGTCGTCGATGGCGTCCGGCCGCCGGTGCAGCAGCACCACCCGGGCGTCCCAGGCGTCGATCTCGGCCGCCGCGTGCTCGCTGGGCCCCTGGCTGATCAGGATCAGCCCGGCCACCCGCATCCCCAAGAAAGCGCGCAAATAGTGCACTTCGCGCTCGTCGAGATAGTCGGCGTTGCCGACCAGGACCATCTTTCCGCGCTCGGCGGCAGCCTGCTCGACGGCGTGCGCCATCTCCGCGAAGAACGGCTGCCGGGTGTCCGGCACGATCAGTCCTATGAGGTCCGTGCGCCGGGACGCCATCGCCTGGGCGACCCGGTCCGGGCGGTACCCCAGCTCCTTGATCGCGGCGAGCACCCGCTCGCGCGTGGCCGGGGCGACCGGCCTCGGTCCGTTGTTGATGACGTAACTCACCACGGCGGTCGAGGTACCCGCCAGTTTTGCCACATCATCCCGCGTCACCTTGGCCACGCGCGGCAGTCTACGCGGGTGGCCTCAGCCCTTGGCAGGCCGAGCCACGGCGGCTTCCCTCCCGGCACCGGCGTGCGAGGGCGCGGAACGGCGCACGCCCGCGCCCGCGCCGTCCTCCGGGCCGTCGCCGTTCGCCGCCGCCCGGCCGCCGCGCTTGCCCTGCGGCTCCTTGTCCTCCGCCGCGCGCTCGGGCTTCTCCGGCGTGACGAAGCGGTAGCCGACGTTGCGTACGGTGCCGATCAGCGACTCGTGCTCGGGGCCCAGCTTCGCCCGCAGCCGCCGGACGTGCACGTCCACGGTGCGGGTGCCGCCGAAGTAGTCGTAGCCCCAGACCTCTTGGAGCAGCTGGGCGCGGGTGAAGACCCGGCCCGGGTGCTGCGCCAGGTACTTGAGCAGCTCGAACTCCTTGAAGGTCAGGTCCAGGACCCGGCCCTTGAGCTTGGCGCTGTAGGTCGCCTCGTCCACCGACAGATCACCGTTGCGGATCTCCATCGGGCTGTCGTCGACGGTGATCTGCTGGCGCCCCATGGCCAGCCGCAGCCGGGCCTCGACCTCAGCCGGGCCCGCGGTGTCGAGCAGTACGTCGTCGATGCCCCAGTCCGCGGTGACGGCGGCCAGGCCGCCCTCGGTCACCACCAGCACGAGGGGACAGCCGGGTCCGGTGGACCGCAGCAGCTGGCACAGCGACCGTACGTGCGGCAGGTCGCGCCGCCCGTCGATCAGTATGACGTCGGCCCCGGGGGTGTCCACCAGGGCCGGGCCCTCGGCGGGGGCGACCCGCACGCTGTGCAGCAGCAGGCCGAGCGCGGGGAGCACCTCCGTGGAGGGCTGGAGGGCGTTGGTCAGGAGCAGCAGCGAGCTCATCGCCGATCACCCGCCCGGGTCCCGGCCGGCCGTTTACTGCCCTTCGTGTCCTGCACGCTTCGCTCGCCCATTACGTCTGGTTCCTCCTCGGTCCCTGCGAACGGGGCCCCTCCCATGCCCGCTCCTGGCCATGGGGGCGTATGCGGCACTGCTTCGTACGGGTGGCTCCCGGGTCCCGTTCAGGGCCCCGTGGAGCGCCGGTGTGCTCATCCGCGCGTGAACGCGGGTGAAAGCACAAAAGGACCCGGGGGCAACGCTGCCCGGATCCTTCTTGCCCAGCAGAATAGCCCACATGACTTCCGGACCCGAGGCGGATTTTGCGCGATCTTGTGTTCCGTCGATCACTTCGAGTGGCCGGCGCACGACGTTGTTGACGGCGGACGGGGTCCGGATCGACGCCGTCCACACGCCTTCGCGCGCCCCCTCGGGCACCCCTGCGGACGGCCTGGCCGTCGTCCTCGCGCACGGCTTCACCGGGGCACTGGAGCGGCCCGCGCTGCGCCGGGCGGCCGCGGTCTTCGCCCAGCGTGCGGGCGTGATCACGTTCTCCTTCCGCGGCCACGGGCGGTCCGGCGGGCGCTCCACGGTCGGTGACCGCGAGGTGCTGGACCTGGCCGCGGCGGTGGGCTGGGCGCGCGCCCTGGGCTACCGCCGGGTCGCGACCGTGGGCTTCTCCATGGGCGGCTCGGTCGTGCTGCGGCACGCCGCGCTGTACGGAGGGGCGCGCGAGGGGCGCACGGATGCGCATACCGACACGGTGGTGTCGGTGAGTGCTCCCGCGCGGTGGTTCTACCGCGGTACGGCCTCGATGCGCAGGCTGCACTGGGTGGTGACGCGGCCCACGGGGCGCCTGGTGTCCCGCCTGGGGCTGCGCACCCGTATCCACCCGGAGGACTGGGACCCCGTACCGCTCTCCCCCGTGGCGGCCGTCCCCCGCATCGCACCCACCCCGCTGCTCGTCGTGCACGGCGACCGGGACCCGTACTTCCCGCTGGATCACCCCCGGATGCTCGCCGCGGCCGCCGACCCGGCGACCAGCGCGCTGTGGCTGGAGCCCGGCTTCGGCCACGCGGAGAACGCGGCGCCCCGGGAGCTCCTCGAACGGATCTCGGCCTGGACGGCCGAACGGGTGGCGGAACAGGCGGCGTGAGCACGGCGGCGGCCCGTACCGGGAGAGGTACGGGCCGCCGTCAGGTGTACGTACGGGCCGCCGGCAGGTACGTACGCACCGCCGGCCGGGCTTCAGACGCGGGCGCTCACTCCGCCTCCGCCAGCGGCTCCGCGAACTGCGCCGCGTACAGCTTCGCGTAGGCGCCGTCCGCCGCCAGCAGCGCGTCGTGCGTGCCCTGCTCCACGATCGCGCCGGACTCCATGACCAGGATCAAGTCCGCGTCACGAATGGTGGACAGCCGGTGCGCGATCACGAAGCTGGTGCGGCCGGTGCGCAGCTGCGCCATGGCGTGCTGGATCAGCACCTCGGTACGGGTGTCGACCGAGCTGGTGGCCTCGTCCAGGACCAGGATCGCCGGCTCGGCGAGGAACGCCCGGGCGATGGTGATCAGCTGCTTCTCGCCCACCGAGACGTTGGCGCCCTCGTCGTCGATGACGGTGTCGTACCCGTCGGGCAGGGTCCGCACGAAGCGGTCCACGTGGGTGGCCTTCGCCGCCTCGACGATCTTGTCCATCGAGGTGCCCTCGGGAGCGCCGTACGCGATGTTCTCCGCTATCGACCCGCCGAAGAGCCAGGTGTCCTGGAGGACCATGCCGATGTGGGAGCGCAGCTCCTCCCGGGTCATCGACTGGATGTCCACGCCGTCCAGGGTGATCCGGCCGCCGCGCACCTCGTAGAACCGCATCAGCAGGTTGACCAGCGTGGTCTTGCCGGCGCCGGTCGGACCGACGATCGCCACCGTCTGGCCCGGGTGGACGGCCAGCGACAGGTCCTCGATGAGCGGCTTGTCGTCCTCGTAGCGGAACGAGACGTCCTCGAAGACGACATGGCCGCTGACGTGCTCCGGGCGCTGCGGCCGGGCGGCGTCCGGCTCCTGCTCCTCGGCGTCCAGCAGCTCGAAGACCCGCTCCGCCGAGGCGACGCCGGACTGCACCATGTTGGCCATCGAGGCGACCTGGGTGAGCGGCTGGCTGAACTGCCGGGAGTACTGGATGAACGCCTGCACGTCGCCGATGGACAGCGCGCCGGAGGCGACGCGCAGACCGCCGACGACCGCCACCAGGACGTAGTTCAGGTTGCCGATGAACATCATCGCGGGCTGGATGATCCCGGAGATGAACTGGGCCTTGAAGCCCGCCTCGTACAGCGCCTCGTTCTGCTTGCCGAACAGCTCGGCGGACTCCTTCTGGCGGCCGAAGACCTTCACCAGGGAGTGGCCGGTGTACATCTCCTCGATGTGCGCGTTGAGCTTGCCGGTGGTCTTCCACTGCTGCACGAACTGGGGCTGCGCCCGCTTGCCGACCTTGGTGGCGACGAGGACCGAGACCGGCACCGTGACCAGCGCGACCAGGGCCAGCAGCGGCGAGATCCAGAACATCATCGCCAGCACGCCGACGATGGTCAGCAGCGAGGCGACGATCTGGCTCAGGGTCTGCTGGAGCGTCTGCGCGATGTTGTCGATGTCGTTGGTGGCGCGGGAGAGGACCTCGCCGCGCGGCTGCTTGTCGAAGTAGCGCAGCGGCAGCCGCGCCAGCTTCTCCTCCACCTCCTCGCGCATCCGGAAGACGGTCCGCTGCACGACGCGGGTGGCGATCCGGGCCTGTACGAAGCCGAAGAACGCGGCGCCGAGGTAGATCAGGAAGACCCACAGCAGGACCACGCCGACGGCCCCGAAGTCGATGCCCAGGCCGGGCACGACCGGCATCGTGCCGAGCATGTCGGCCAGCCCGTTCTCGCCCTGCGCTCGCAGGTGGGCGACGGCCTCGCCCTTGCTGATGCCGCCGGGCAGCTGCCGCCCGACGACGCCCGCCATGATCAGGTCGGTGGCGTGGCCGAGGACCTTGGGGGCGACCACGTTCAGCGCGACGCTGAGCAGGCCCAGCGCCAGCGCCACCCAGATGACCGCCCGCTCGGGCTTCATCTGCCGCAGCAGCCGCAGGCTGGAGCCCTTGAAGTCCATGACCTTTTCGGTGGGCTGGCCGCCCATCATGCGCGCGGGCCCGGCGGCCGGCGCGGGGCCGCGCTGCTGCGGCGCCTTCTGGCTGCTCACGCCGCCTCCTGCTCGGTGAGCTGGGACAGGACGATCTCCCGGTAGGTCTCGTTGTCCGCCATCAGCTCGGTGTGCGTGCCGGTGCCGACCACCCGGCCCTCGTCCAGGACGACGATGCGGTCGGCGCCGCGGATCGTGGACACGCGCTGGGCGACGATGACGACGGTGGCCCGGCCGGTCTCCCGGGCCAGCGCGGCCCGCAGCGCGGCGTCCGTGGCGTAGTCCAGGGCCGAGAAGGAGTCGTCGAAGAGGTAGATCTCCGGCTTGCGGACCAGCGCCCGCGCGATGGCCAGGCGCTGCCGCTGCCCGCCGGAGACGTTGCCGCCGCCCTGGGCGATCGGCGCGTCCAGGCCGTCCTCCATGCGTTCGACGAAGTCCCGGGCCTGCGCGGTCTCCAGCGCGTGCCACAGTTCCTCGTCGGTGGCGTCCGGGTTGCCGTAGCGCAGGTTCGTGGCGACGGTCCCGGAGAAGAGGTACGGCTTCTGGGGTACGAGGCCGATGGCGGTGGCCAGCGTCTCGGGGGCAAGGGTGCGCACGTCCACGCCGTCCACCAGGACCGTGCCGCCCGTCGCGTCGAACAGCCGCGGCACCAGCCCGAGGAGGGTGGACTTGCCGCTGCCGGTCGAGCCGATGACGGCGGTGGTCTCGCCGGGGCGGGCGACCAGCGAGACGTCCTTGAGGACCGGCTCCTCGGCGCCCGGGAAGCGGAACTCGACGTTCCGCAGTTCCAGTTCGCCGTGCCGGCGCAGCTCGGTGACCGGCTGCTCCGGCGGGGTGACGCTGGTGTCGGTGGCCAGCACCTCCTGGATGCGCTCGGCGCAGACCTCGGCGCGCGGCAGCATCATCACCATGAACGTCGCCATCATGATCGACATGAGGATGTACATCAGATAGCTGAGGAAGGCGGTCAGCGCGCCGATCTGCATCCCGCCGCTGTCGATACGGTGCCCGCCGAACCACACGACGGCCACGCTCGACACATTCACCACCAGCATGACCAGCGGGAACATCAGCGACATCAGCCGGCCGGCGCGCAGCGACACGTCGTACAGGTCGTGGTTGGCGCCGGCGAAACGCTCCCGCTCGTACCCGTCCCGGACGAAGGCCCGGATGACCCGGATGCCGGTGATCTGCTCGCGCAGCACCCGGTTGACGGTGTCGATACGATCCTGCACCCCGCGGAACACCGGCCGCAGCCGCCGGGTGACCAGCGACACCAGGATCGCCAGGACCGGGACGATGACCAGGATCAGGCCGGACAGCGGCACGTCCTGGTTGAGCGCCATCACCACACCGCCGACGCACATGATGGGCGCCGCCACCATCATCGTGAACGTCATCAGGACCAGCATCTGGACCTGCTGCACGTCGTTGGTGGTCCGGGTGATCAGGGACGGCGCGCCGAACCGGCCCACCTCGCGGGAGGAGAAGGACTGCACCCGGTCGAAGACCGCGGCCCGGATGTCACGGCCCAGTGCCATGGCCGTGCGGGCGCCGAAGTAGACGGCGCAGACCGAGCAGGCGATCTGCAGCAGGGTCACGGCGATCATGACGCCGCCGAGGCTCAGGATGTAGCCCATGTCCCCCTTGACGACACCGTTGTCGATGATGTCGGCGTTCAGGGTGGGCAGGTAGAGGGTGGCCAGCGTCTGGACGAGCTGGAGCAGCACGATCAGGGATATGGGGCGCATGTGGGGCCGCAGATGCGCCCGCGCCAATCGGACCAACACTGTTCGAGCCTATGCGAGCCCTTGCCCGCGGCAATCGAATTTCCCTGTACCACTTGAACGGAGCAGGAGGTTTTGCCAGAACTTGTCCGGACAGCCGCCGAAGTTGCCCGGAACGGCACCCGCCGCGGCGTACGCCATCATGGAGGCCTCTGACGACGCACGACGAACGACGATGAAGATGAAGAGGCCGCCGTGACAACAACTGGCACCGTGCGCTACTGGGCCGCGGCGAAGGCCGCCGCCGGCACCGCTGAGGAGCCGTACGCGGCGGCGACACTCGCCGAGGCACTGGCCGCGGCACGCGAGCGGCACGCCGCGAACCCCGAGTTCGCCCGCGTCCTGCTGCGCTGCTCGTTCCTGGTGGACGGCGACCCGGTCGGCGGCCGCGACCACGCGGCCGTCCGGCTGGCCGAGGGCGGCACCGTCGAGGTCCTGCCGCCGTTCGCGGGAGGATGAGCGAGACCATGAGCGAGAACCAGCCGCAGCATCCGTACGGGTCCTACGACCCGTACCAGCCCCAGGACCAGCGGCAGCAGCCGCAGCAGCCCGCGGGCGATCCGCAGGCGCCGTACGACGCGCAGGCTTCCTACGGGTCCGGCGACGCGTACGGGACGCCGGCCCCGCAGCCGTACGGCGGTCACGGCGGCACGTACGGCCAGGCGCAGGCGCCGCAGCAGGGCTACGGGCAGCAGCCGCAGCAGCAGCCGTACGAGCACCAGGCATACGGAACCCCGCCGTACGGCCAGCAGCAGCCCCCGCAGCAACACCCCCAGCAGACCTACGACGCGTACGGGCGGCCGCAGCAGAGCGCCTGGCCCGCAGCGGCCGGACAGCAGCAGCAGACGGGCCAGTACGGGCAGCAGGGCCAAACCGGTCAGTCCGGCCAGTACGGGCAGCAGGGGCCGGCCGGCCAGTACGGGCAGCAGGGCCAGGCCGGCCGGTCCGGCCAGTACGCCACTGGGCCGGACGGCCGTCCCGCCTACGGGCAGCCCTCGGCCGGAGCGGCCTCGTACGGTTCCGACGCCTACGCCACGGGCGACGACCGGGACGGCCCGCAGACCCAGACCTGGACGGCGCCGACCTGGGACACCAGCGTCCAGCTGCCCGTCGTGGGCGGCCCGGACCCGGCGGGCCCCGGCCCGTCCGCACCGGACCGGTCCGCCGAGGAGACCGCGTACCTGCCGAAGCAGACCCCAGAACCGGCCGCAGCCGCCCGCGCCCCGCAGCCGCAGCCCCGGACGCAGCACCGGCACCGGGCCGCGCCGGAGCCCGAGCGGTCCGCGGACGGGCCCGCGCCCGACCTGTCGCGGCTCGCGCCCAACCAGCGCGCCCGCGCCGAGGGCCGCTCGCCGATCATTCCGCCCGGCCTGCAGCCCGCCGCCCTCACCGCCGTCCTGGCCCTGCTCCTCGCCCTCGCCGCGCCACTGCCCCGGGCGGCCCTGGCGGTGCCGGTGGTGATCCTCCAGGCCGTCACCGCCGCCGGCTGGTTCCGCCTCAACGGCATGTGGCCCGCCCGGCAGGGCATCGCCCTCGCCTTCCTGGCGGGCGTGACCACCGACATCGCGCTGCTGGCCACCGATCGCGACCAGGCGCCCGTGGTCGCCATCGGCACCCTCGGCGTCTGGTGCCTGTTCATCCTGATCCTCCAGCTGCGCAACCGCAGCAGCGCGGACGAGCGGATGTACGCGCTGACCGCCGGCCTCACCTCCACCGCCCTGGTGGTCCTGGCCGCCGGGCAGCTGGCCGCCACGTCGCACGCCGTGACGGTGGGCTGCGCCGCGGTCGCGGTGACCGCCCTCGCCCGCGCGCTGCCGCTGCCGTCGGCCGCCTCCCTGGTCGTCGCCCTGCTCGGCGGCGCCGGCGCGGGCATCGCGGCCGGCCAGCTCACCGGCCTGGGCGCGTCCGGCGCCCTGCTGGGCCTGGTCGCCGGCGGCTGTGCCCTGGTCGGCCTCCGGGTGGCCAGCTACGACTACCCGTCCCGCTTCGTGCACATGACGGCGGGCGTCGCCCTGCCGCTGACGCTGGCGGCCCCGGCCATCTACGTGCTGGGACGGGCGCTGGCCTAAGAGGCGGCTGTCGTGGGCGGGCCCGGTGGCGATCACGGGCCCGCCCTCGGCCGACCGGATCAATCCGTGACGGGCAGACACTCGGCGAGCAGGGCGACGACGTCACGCCAGGCTCGCTCTGCGTGCCGTGGGTGGTGGCCGACGCCGGGACGCACGGTGTGGTCGACCGATGGATGGTGAAAGGCGTGCAGGGCTCCCCCGTACACCACGAGGCGCCAGTCGACGCCCGCGGCCTGCATCTCCGCGGTGAACGCGTCCCGTTGGGCGGGCGGCATGACCGGGTCTTCCGACCCGACCCCGGCCCATACCGGGCAGCGAATGCGAGCCGCCTCGCCCGGTCGGCCCGTGGTCAGTGCGTTGACGGTCCCGATCGCGCGCAGGTCGACACCATCGCGACCGAGTTCCAGTGCGATCGCGCCCCCGGTGCCGTAGCCGACGGCGGCGATCCGGTCGGGGTCGGCCCGTGGTTCGGCACGCAACACGTCGAGCGCGGCATGACCGATTCCCCGCATCCGGCCGGGGTCGGCGAGCAGCGGCATGCAACGGGCCAGCATTTCCTCCGGGTCCTCCACATAGCGTCCGCCGTGGAGGTCGAAGGCCAGCGCCACGTACCCCAGCTCGGCCAGCGCCTCGGCCCGGCGGCGCTCGACATCGCTGAGCCCCGTCCCCTCGGGCCCGATCAGGACCGCGGGCCGGCGCTCGGCACCGGCCGGGAGCGCGAGGTGTCCGATCATCGTCAGGCTGTCGGCCGGATATTCGACCGTACGGGTGGTGATCGTCGTCATGCGACTGGACGGTAATGGCCGTCTCGCCCGCTCGGGGCGGCGTTCACCGATGGCAGACAGCGGTCTGTCCCGACCACAGCACCCGGACGCGGCACCCTCCGGTCGGCAGACGCTCGAATGACGACAGTGCTGACGACAGTCGTGGCGACAGACATGACGACAGACATGACGACGGTTTCGACCGGCGTTCAATGCACCCGGTGATTCCCGGGCCTGACGGCGACTCGGGTCGACGAGGGCGACACCATGCACATCTCCGCGACGTACCGCCTCGTGCGCGGCAAGCGGCACATCCTCGACGTACTCGGAGTCCTGCACCGCGACCAGGGGGGCGGCCGTACGGCGCGAGCAAGGCTGCCCCCTGCGCGTCAGCGCCGCCCCCGCCGTGCACCGCCGGTTCCTCGCCCACCGTCGGCCGCTCGACGGCGGCCAGGGCGCCCCGGCGGCTCCAGCCCAGCACGAGGCGCGCCGTGAGGCCCGCCGCGAGTACGAGAGCCCAGTCAGCCGCCGCACGCCCTGACCACGATCATTCTCAGCGCCGACCGCTGTACCGACGTCTCCCGAGGCCGACGTCCCCCGCAGCCGAAGTCCCCCGCAGCCGATGTCCCCCGAGGCCGACATCCCCGAGGCCGGCGTCGGCTGCGCGCCATACGGGGCGCGCCCACACATTCCCCCACCGGGGGCTTACCCAGGCGTAGCCGCACCGAAGCTCATGCGGCGAGACACAGCGGGACACCCCGGCCACGAGCCTCCGGACACCCCGGCCACGAGCCTCGGAACGCCCCCGCCACGAGCCTCCGGACACCCCGGCCACGGGCCGGAAAAGACACCTTCCCCGGTGGTCCGGTTAGGCTCGCACGCATCCGACCGGGGGCCTGACCCGGAAAAACCGGGCCGATTTCGGCCCCACGCCTGGGGGTAGTGGTTCGATGCGCGCACTGCGAGTGCTGTTGGTGATCGTCGTGATACTCGGCGGCCTGTTCGTGGCCGCCGACCGGATCGCGGTGAACTTCGCCGAGGACAAGGCCGCTGACAAGATCCGCAGCAGCCAGGGCCTGGACCGTACGCCGGAGGTGTCCATCACCGGCTTCCCGTTCCTGACCCAGGTCGCGGGCCGCAGCCTGGACCAGGTGGACGCCAAGATCGACGGGCTGAACGCCACCGCCGAGGGCCACACGCTGCGTATCCAGGAACTGTCGGCGCAGTTCCACGACGTCAAGCTGACCAGCGACTACACCTCGATCGAGAGCGCCGCGAGCGCCACCGGCGAGGCCCGGATCTCGTACGCGGACCTGACCACCGCCTCGGGCAAGAACGTCAAGGTGAGCTACGGCGGCGAGAAGAACGGCAAGAGCCAGGTGAAGATCTCCCCGAACCTGCCGAACCTGCCGATGCTGAACTCGCTGGAGGTCACCGGCTCGGTGAGCATAGTGAACGGCGACACCGTCCGGCTGCGCGCCGACACCCTCCCGGCCCTGTGCTCCCAGCTGTCCGCCTGCCGCAACCAGGTCCGCGCGCAGACCGACCACGAGTGGAAGCTGAACCGGCTGCCCGGCGGCCTGAAGCTGGACAAGGTGGTCTCCACGCCGGAGGGCATCTCGATCTCGGCCAGCGGCAAGGACGTCAAGCTGCCCGGTTGATCCGTCCGGGACACCGCCCGGTTGATCCGTCCGGGGCACCGGCCGGCCGGGGCTGTCCCACCCCCGGCCCCGGAACGGGGCGAACCGCCACGAACCACCCGGGCGTCCGCACACTGAGACATCCCGTCCCGCACGCCAGACTCCGACCGGCGTGCGGGCCCCGCCGGTCCGGCCCGCACGCCCCTCGCACCACCCGTCCGTACCGCCATACGGACCGACACGTCTCAGCATCCGACACGCCGGTGACACGTCCCGCCGCGCCTCCCTACGATCGGTCGCATGCAGAGCTCTCTGAGCGGTTCCCGTTCGCGGGGACAGGCGAACCTCACGAAGCGGCGGGCAGTCGACCTGTGCCGCGTCGCCGCCATGCTCTGTCGCCCTGCCTGACGGGCGGCCTCTTCCCCCGTCTCCGCCCGGCCCGCTGAGGCCACCTGCCACTTCCCCACGCAGCGCCGCGTCCCGTGCCGCAGCGCGCGCCGGCGTACGCGTGCCCCGTAACTGCCCCGGAGGAGAACAACATGAGCCGTAGCGACGTCCTGGTGGACGCCGACTGGGTCGAGGCCCACATCGACGACCCGAAGGTGGTCATCGTCGAGGTCGACGAGGACACCT
Source organism: Streptomyces paromomycinus (assembly GCF_003865155.1). NCBI lineage: Bacteria > Bacillati > Actinomycetota > Actinomycetes > Kitasatosporales > Streptomycetaceae > Streptomyces > Streptomyces paromomycinus. Next base: position 4,217,151 of record NZ_BHZD01000001.1, read on the forward strand.
CGGCCTACGACAAGAACCACATCAAGAACGCCGTCCGCATCGACTGGCAGAAGGACCTCCAGGACCCGGTACGCCGCGACTTCGTCGACCAGGCGGGCTTCGAGAAGCTGCTCTCCGGGAAGGGCATCGCCAACGACGACACCGTCGTCCTCTACGGCGGCAACAACAACTGGTTCGCCTCGTACGCGTACTGGTACTTCAAGCTCTACGGCCACGACAGCATCAAGCTGCTCGACGGCGGCCGCAAGAAGTGGGAGCTGGACTCCCGCGATCTGGTCGACGGCTCGCAGGTGCCGAACCGTCCGCAGACCGACTACAAGGCGAAGGCCCAGGACACCTCCATCCGCGCCTTCCGGGACGACGTCGTCGCCGCGATCGACAACCTGAACCTGGTCGACGTGCGCTCCCCCGACGAGTTCAGCGGCAAGCTGCTCGCCCCGGCGCACCTGCCGCAGGAGCAGTCGCAGCGCCCCGGCCACGTGCCGAGCGCCCGCAACATCCCGTGGTCGAAGAACGCCAACGACGACGGCACCTTCAAGTCGGACGACGAGCTCAAGGCGCTCTACGAGACCGAGAACGTGGACCTGGCGAAGGACACCATCGCCTACTGCCGCATCGGTGAGCGCTCGGCGCTCACCTGGTTCGTGCTGCACGAGCTGCTCGGCCAGTCCAACGTCAAGAACTACGACGGTTCCTGGACCGAGTACGGCTCGCTGGTCGGCGTGCCGATCGAGCTCGGCGCCGCCAAGTAGGCGCACCGGCGCAGTTCCGCCGCAGCACCGCCGCAGCACCTCCCCGTATCACCCCTCAACTCACCAAGGACGACTCATATGTGTGGAGCAAAGGCCGGCGGCCCGGACGCTTCGACCATCAAGCCGGGCGAGACCACGATCCAGGGCAGCGTGACCCGCGACGGCCAGCCCGTCTCCGGTTACGTGCGCCTGCTGGACAGCACCGGCGAGTTCACCGCCGAGGTCCCCACCTCGGCGACCGGACAGTTCCGCTTCTACGCGGCCGAGGGCACCTGGACGCTGCGCGCCCTGGTCCCGGGCGCGACCGCGGACCGTACCGTCGTCGCGCAGCACGGCGGTCTCGCGGAGGTCGCCATCGCCGTCTGACGGCGGTACGAGTACGTACGCGCGTACGGCCGACGGGCCGCACCCCAGGGGGTTGGACGCCTTGGCCGGGGTGCGGCCCGCCGCGCTTCCCAGCCACCCCGGCCGGATCTACGGTGGAAGCATGTCCGCGCACCAGCGTCCGCCCGCGCAGCGCCGGCACCGCCGGTACTTCGCCCTGATGGGCGTGTGTCTTGCCCTCTTCGTCCTGGCGTGGGGCGTGGTACGGCTGTGGTCCGTGCCGGCGGCGGTGGCGATGTGTGTGGTCGCCATGGTCATCCCGCCGTTCGCGGCGATCATCGGCAACCGGCGGGAGCCGGGTGAGCGCTGGTGGGACGAGTCGGGCGACCCGGAGTCGGACCGGTGGTGGCGGGAGATCGACGATCACGGTCCGGGGCCGGGCTCCGGGTCCGGGTCGGACTCCGGCCGTCGCTGAGCCGCGCCCTGGGCCGTCGCTGAGCCGCACCCTGGGCCGTAGCTGAGCCACGCCCCGGCCCGCCGCGCCCTCAGTAGACGAGCGCCTGCACCCCGTCCGGCATGACCTCGCTCACGAAGACCTGCGCCCCGGCGATCCGGGCCCCCTCGATGAGGTCCTTCTCCTCGATGTCCCGGCGGGCCGCGCACTGCGTGCACACGGTGATCGTGCCGCCGCCCGCCACGATCGAGTCGATCAGGTCCGGCAGCGGCGCCGCGTGCGGCAGCTCGAACTCCGCCGCGCGCCCCGGCAGCGCGAACCACGCCGACTCCCCGGTCAGCCACAGCGAGACGTGCACCCCGCTGGCCACGGCCACCGCCGCCACCGTGAACGCCTGCGAGCACCGCTCGGGGGCGTCCGCCCCCGCCGTCACCTTGATCACCAGCTTCTTCGCCATACGGCCACTTTAGAGCCCTTGCCAACGCAACCATTCGGCCCCGTAGTTGGTCAGCTGTCCGACCAACACACGATCTTTACTGGGGGCCGCGTGCAGCCGGACCGTCCTGACCAGCCACCATCCCGCCCGGGGTCATGGCGCCGATTAGCGCGCCGTGCGGGCCGTACCCGTCCGCTGATCGCCCTGGGCGCCGCACTCGGCGTCGTCGGCGGCGTGGCCACGGGCTACGCCGTCCAGTACGGGCGGCCGCCGACGCCGCTGCCGCCGTTGGCCGCGGGCGTCTCGGCGCAGCCGGCGCAGGCGACCGGGGACGCGGCGCCGCGCCGCGTGGCCGCGCCGTGGTCCGACGGTGACCTGGACCTGCTCCTCGCGCCACGCCCGGAAGACGCGCGGCCGCAGATGTCCGGCAATCCGCGGCTGCGGCTGGACAGGTTCGCCGCGGGCTACACCGAGCCCGCCGAAGTGTTCAAAGGGCTGGCCAAAGGCGGCTTCCAGCGGGCCGTGCACGACATCTGGTGCCTCGGCAGCCTCACGGTCCGGACCGATCTCGTCCAGTTCCGCGACATGTGGGACGCGGGCGCCGCGCGGTACGTGGAGGACGGGCAGGGATTCGACGTGACCCAGCGCGCGCACAAGGTGAAACTGGCCGGGACCCCCACCGGTGCGCTGTTCGTGGAGGCGGAGGCGCGGGAGTTCCCGGACAGCGTGCCCCTGTACACCGCCCGCGCGCTGGCCCGGCGCGGCACGGTCGTCATGGACATGGCCTTCCAGGACACCAAGCCCCTCGACGAGGCCGCCCTGCGCCGCCTGGCCCAGCGACAGCTCGACCAGCTCATGAAGGCTCCGGCCCAAGCCCCGCCCCGCGCCATCGGCGATCCGCCGGTCACCGGCGCGGGAGCCGCCGCGCTCCGCACCGAGCTGCTGCCCGCCCCGGGAGGGCCCGCGTACGGGCCCGATCCGGGCTCCTTCCGCAACGACAGCGCGGTCGGCGCCGAGCAGTCCGAACTGCTGGCGCGTCAGTTGTCCGGATGGCTGCCTGCCGGGCGGCGGGACGCGTTCTTCTCCGCGCTGCGGCGCCGGGGCGTCGTCGAGTCGGCCGTACGGACGTACCGGGTGCCCGGCCAGATCCTGGAGGTGCAGCTGTTGCGCCTGAAGCCGGGCGGCGCGGACGGCCTCCCTGCCGCCGTCGCGGGCGACGGAGTACGTACCGGGCCGAGCGTGCCGGGCCACCCCGGAGCACACTGCGTCCTGCCCGAGGAGTCCGGCGCGAGAGGCATGGCATCGATGCTGTGCGCCGGTGAAGTGCGGGACCGCCTGGTCGTCCTGACCGCTTACGGGCCCGAAGGGCTGGACACCTCGCACGGGGTCCGGCACCTGTCCCGGCAGCTCCGACGGGCCGGCACGCACGGAGGCACCGCATGACCGACGCCAGCTCCCTGACCGTGGACGGCGCCGGCCCGGCGGCCCCCGGCCCGGCGGACTCCGGCACCCCGCCTCTCGCCGGCCGCCCGCGCCGCCTCCGCCGGGTGCTGCCCCGCGTCGCGGCGGCCGTCGTGGTCTGCGGCCTCCTCGGCACCGGCATCGCCTACGGGATCACCTCGGCCGACCGTACCGGCCTGCCCGGTCTGGGCACGCCGGGCGACGGCCGCTGGCCGTACCCCGAACAGCACCGGCCGCCGCTCCCCCCGGGAGCGCCCGCCCCCTTCGCGAAGACGCCCGACGCCATCGGCGGTCCCCCCGGCGTCCACCACGCCGACCTCGGCGGGTTGCGCCTGACCGCCCCCGAGGGCGCCACGGTGGACCTCGACGAGACCGGCGGGCAGGACGCGCCGGACACCGTCGCCTTCACCGCGGAATATGAGGCTCCGGACGGCGACCTGCTGCGACGGCACCTGGCCGAATACGCTCCGCGCCGCACCGCCTCCCGTGGCTGGACCATGCCGGACGGCACCCGGGCCCGGGTGCACATGATCCAGTTCGAGAGCGCGGCGGTGGTCCAGTACTTCCGGCTGACGGCGCTGAACGACTGGAAGGGCACGGTCGTCAACGTGCGGGACGCGCGGACCGTCGTACGGGACGAGGATTACGGCAAAGCCGTGCCGGAGCGGCCGGGCGACTCCGCCAACCCCGACGGCGGGGCGGAGGTGTACCGGCAGACCGGTTCCGAAGGCGGCCGCTCCGTGCGCTACGCCTACCTCTTCACCGGCGACACCCTCGCCCTCCTCATCCACTCCCGCCCCGGCAGCACCGTACCGACGGCCTTCTACCAGTCCGTCGCCCTCCAACAGCAGCTCCTGAGCTGAACCGGCGGCGCCGGGGGTCCCGGGGGCGTCAGGCGCCCGGGACACCCGTCAGGCGCCCGGCGGGACCGACCTCACAGCGCCGCCACCGAGCACGCCGACTAGACTCGCTCCCGGTCCGTAACACCTCACTCCGTCCGAGGAGCGCGCTCGTGCTTGAGGCAGTCTTCACCACCCTGCTCGTCCTGGTCGCCGTCGGCGTCGTCGCCTTCGCCGGGCTGACCTGGAAGAAGCTGTACCAGGGCCAGCGCTAGAACCCCAGATCCTTTCCCCGACACAGATCGCCTGAGCTGATGATCGAGATCCCGTCCGACCTGAACCCGGCCCTCGTGCCCCTCGCCTTCCTGCTCGGCAACTGGGAGGGCGCCGGCGTCGCCGACTTCCCCGGTTCCGAGAAGTGCAACTTCGGCCAGGAGGTCACCTTCACGCACGACGGCCGTGACTTCCTCGAATACACCTCGCACAGCTGGGTGCTCGACGGCGAGGGCAAGAAGGTCGCTCCGCTGGAGACCGAGTCCGGCTACTGGCGCATCGACCAGGACCGCAAGGTCGAGATCGTGATGATCCGCGACGGCGGCGTCGCGGAGGTCTGGTACGGCGAGCTGGCCGACCAGAAGCCGCAGATCGACCTGGCCACCGACGCCGTGGCGCGGACCGCGGCCTCCGGCCCGTACAGCGGCGGCAAGCGCCTGTACGGGTACGTGAACAGCGACCTGATGTGGGTCGGCGAGAAGGCCACCCCCGAGGTGCCGCTGCGCCCGTACATGTCGGCGCACCTGAAGAAGGTCGTCGACCCGCGCGAGTGGGCCAAGGACATCAAGGACCTGCCGGACGACGGCATCGCGTTCTTCAAGTAGACCCCGACCGGTCCGCGCGCCAGCACGGACCGTCGCAGAGCGCCCCGCGGGGGAAGTCCGGTGAGAGTCCGGCGCTGACCCGCAACGGTGTGCGGAACCACGTGTTCCGCCAGCCCGATCACCCGTGGGGCGCCGGTTCCTGATCAACTCGCCGTGGACTGCGAGGGGACACCGCCGCGGGCCCCGCGCCACGCGCCGTCACCCCGGACCGTACGGACGCGGCCCGAGCCGAAGGCGTACGTTCCTTGGCCGCCCCAGCCCGTACCGCCGCCCCCGCCTCCGCAGCCGTCGGGCCCGACGGCGACCGGCCCCGTACCCGCTCGCCGCTGCCCACCGTGCCGCTGGCCGCCGGGCTCGCCCTCGTCCTGCTCGCCTCCCTGGTGTGCGGCGTCGGCCTCGGCGCCTCCGGTGTCGGATGGGGCGAGATGCTGCGCCACCTGGGCGCCGGGCTGAGCGGCGGCACCATCACCTCCGACGAGGTCTCCGCCTACACCATCGTGTGGGAGCTGCGCTTCCCGCGTACGCTCCTGGCCGCCGTCGTCGGCGCCGGGCTGTCCGCCATCGGCGTGGCCGTCCAGGCCCTGGTGCGCAACGCCCTCGCCGACCCCTTCGTGCTCGGCATCTCCTCCGGCGCCGCGGTCGGCGCCAACGCCGTCCTGCTCTTCGGCTCGCTGGCCGCACTCGGCGTCTGGGCCCTGTCCACCGCCGCCTTCGGCTCGGCGCTGCTGGCCATGGTGCTGGTCTACGCGGCGGCCCGCAGCGCGCACGGCCTGACCCCGCTGCGCCTGGTCCTGACCGGCTCCGCCATGTACTACGGCTTCTCCGCCCTCTCCACCCTGATGGTCTTCGCCGCCGACCGGGGCGAGGCGGCGCGGTCCGCCATGATGTGGCTGCTCGGCAGCCTCAGCGGGGCGGGCTGGGGCTCGCTGCCGGTCGCCGCGGTGGCGGTGGCCGGGGCGCTGCTGTACCTGATGCTCTCCGCGGGCCGCCTGAACGCGCTGGCCATGGGCGACGAGTCGGCCGCCGCGCTCGGTGTGGACCCCGGGCGGCTGCGCCGGGAGCTGTTCGCGGTCACCGCGGCCGTCACCGGCGCGGTGGTCGCGGTCAGCGGGGCGATCGGCTTCGTCGGGCTGATGGTGCCGCACGTGACGCGGATGCTGGTGGGCGCCGGGCACCGGCGGGTGCTGGCGGTGGCGCCGCTGCTGGGCGCGGTGCTGATGGTGTGGGTGGACATCCTGTCCCGGGTGCTGCTGGCGCCCGTCGAGCTGCCGGTCGGAGTGATCACCGCAGTGCTCGGCGTGCCGGCCTTCGTGCTGCTGATGCGGCGGCGCGGCTACACGTTCGGAGGCGGGGCCTGATGGGGTGCCTGATGCGGTGCCTGACACCGGGACACGGCAGTACGTACGGAGGCGGGGCCTGATGCGGATCGACATCGACGCGGTGTCCGTGGACGTGGCCGGCGCGCGGCTCGTGCACGACATCACCCTGCGCGCGGACAGCGGCCGGGTCGTCGGGCTGGTCGGGCCCAACGGCAGCGGCAAGTCCACCCTGCTGCGCTGCGCCTACCGCGCGCTGCGTCCGGCCGCCGGGACGGTACGGCTGGACGGCGCCGACCTGCACGCCATGGGCGTACGCGAAGGGGCCCGGCACCTGGCCGCGCTCCCCCAGGAGTCGGCGACCGAGTTCGGGTTCACGGCCGCCGAGGTCGTCGCGATGGGGCGGCTGCCGCACCAGCGCGGTTCGGGGCGGCCGAGCGCCGCCGACCTTCGGGTGTGCGAGGACGCGCTGGACCGTACCGGTGCCGCCCACCTCGCCGGCCGGGCCTTCCTGAGCCTGTCCGGCGGCGAGAAGCAGCGGGTGCTGATCGCCCGCGCGCTGGCCCAGGAGCCGCGGGTGCTGGTGCTGGACGAGCCGACGAACCACCTCGACATCGCGCAGCAACTGGAGCTGCTGGCACTGGTCAGGGACAGCGGGCTGACGGTGCTGACCGCGCTGCACGACCTGAACCTGGCGGCCGTGCACTGCGACGAGCTGTACGTCATCTCCGGTGGGCGCATCGTCGCCTCCGGCGCGCCGCACGACGTGCTGGGGCCGGAGCTGCTGGCCGAGGTGTTCGGGGTGCGCGCACACCGCGTACCGCACCCGGAGACCGGCGCCGTACAGCTGCTGTTCGACCGCCTGCCCGCCCGTACCGACGCACCGACCACTCCGTGAGGCCCCCCATGCGCACCCGCCGCCACCGCTCCGCCGCCCTGCTCACCGCCCTCGCGCTCGCCGCGCTCACCGGCTGCGGCGCGCACGTCGCCGAGGACGGGAAGGACGGCGCCGCCAAGGCGTCCGGGCCCGGCGGCGGGTCCGGCCACTACCCGGTCACGATCACGAACTGCGGCACGAAGACCACCTACGACAAGGCGCCGCGCCGGGTGGTCACCAACGACGTCGGGATCGCCGACATCATGTTCGCGCTCGGCCTGGAGGACCACATGGCCGGGTACGTCATGCCGGAGTACCGGGGCAAGCTCGACGCGGTCGCCTGGAAGGACGCGTACGGCAAGGTGCCGTGGCTCTCCAAGAAGGCGATCACCAAGGAGATCGCCCTGGACGCCAAGGCCGACCTGGTCTTCGCGGGCTGGAACTACGGCTTCGGCGAGGACAGCGACGTCACCCCCGCCTCCCTGAAGAAGCTCGGCATCGGCAGCTACGTCCTGACCGAGTCGTGCCGCAACGGGTCCGACGGCGGCCAGGGCAGCGCGCGCGGCGTGATGCCGCCGCTGGACGCGCTCTACACCGACCTGAAGACCCTCGGGAAGATCTTCGACGTCGAGGACCGGGCGGACGCGCTGATCGCCACGTACCGCAAGCAGATCGCCGACGCGCAGGCCAAGGCGCCCAAGGACGGCGCACGGCCCACCGTCTTCCTCTACGACGGCGGCCAGGACAAGCCGATGACCTCCGGCCGCTTCGCCGGGCCGCACGACATCATCACCAAGGCCGGCGGCGACCACGTCATGAAGGACCTCGACGACTCCTGGACCACGGTCGGCTGGGAGTCGGTGGTCGAACGCGACCCCGACGTGATCGTCATCAACGACTACGGCACGCCGACCGCCGCGCAGAAGAAGGCGTTCCTGAAGTCGTACGGGCCGCTGAAGAACGTATCGGCGGTCAAGAACGACCGCATCTTCGTACTGGACTACGCCGACCTGGTGGAGAGCCCGCGCAACCCGGCGGCCGTCGCCGCGCTCGCAGGTTACCTGCGGAACGTAGGCGGCCACTGAACGTCCTCCTACACTGTCCGTGTGGTGAGCAGCGACTGGCAGAGCGACCTCCGCAAGCGCGGGTACCGGCTGACCCCGCAGCGGCAGCTCGTGCTGGAGGCGGTGGACAAGCTGGAACACGCCACCCCCGACGCGATCCTCACCGAGGTGCGCAGGACGGCGGGCGGCGTGAACATCTCCACCGTCTACCGGACGCTGGAGCTGCTGGAGGAGCTGAAACTGGTCAGCCACGCCCACCTCGGGCACGGCGCGCCCACGTACCACCTCGCGTCCCGGCACCACCACATCCATCTGGTGTGCCGGGACTGCTCGGAGGTGATCGAAGCCGATCTGTCGGTGGCCGAACGGTTCACGACGACGCTGCGGGAGACGTTCGGTTTCGACACCGATCTGAAGCACTTCGCGATCTTCGGGCGCTGCGCGGCGTGCACCGGCGGCGGCACCGGAACCGGTACCGGCACGACTGCGGCACCCGGCGGCGGGCCGTCCGCCGAGGGCGGGTCGGGGCCCGCCGCGTAGCCGGTCGTACGCTTGGGGTATGCCGCGCCCACGTGAAGCCAGTCCGCTGCTGTCGCTGCCCGGTGCCGTCCCGGCCGAGGCCCCCGACGAAGGAGTCGCCGCCCACTACGGCGACCTGTTCCGCGAACAACGCGCCCTCGCGGACGGCCGCGGCCTCGTCGACCTCTCGCACCGCGGCGTGGTCACCGTCAGCGGCCCCGAGCGGCTGAGCTGGCTGCACCTGCTGCTCACCCAGCACGTCACCGACCTCGCCCCCGGCCACGCCACCGAGGCCCTGATCCTCTCCGCCAACGGCCACATCGAGCACGCCCTCTACCTCGTCGACGACGGGGAGACGACCTGGCTGCACACCGAGCCGGGCGACGAGGAGGCGCTGATCGCCTACCTGGAGAGCATGAAGTTCTTCTACCGCGTCGAGGTCGCCGACCGTACGGACGACTACGCGGTGGTCCACCTGCCGGCCGGCTCCATCACCGAAGCCCCGAAGGACGCGGTCGTCCGGGAGACCCCGCACGGCCGGGACCTGTTCCTGCCGCGCGGCGAGCTGGAGGCCTTCGCGGCGGCCAACGGCCCCGCCGTCGGCACCCTCGCCCTGGAGGCGCTGCGCGTCGAGGCGCACCGGCCGCGCCTGGGCCGGGAGACCGACCACCGCACCATCCCGCACGAGCTGGGCTGGATCGGCACCGCCGTGCACCTCCAGAAGGGCTGCTACCGCGGCCAGGAGACGGTGGCCCGCGTCCACAACCTGGGGAAGCCGCCGCGCCGCCTGGTCTTCCTCCACCTGGACGGCAGCGAGGTGCACCTGCCGCCGCACGGCGCGCCCGTACGCCTGGCCGCCGACGGCGCCGAGGGCCGCCAGCTCGGCTTCGTCACCACCTCGGCCCGCCACCACGAGCTGGGTCCCATCGCGCTGGCCCTGGTCAAGCGCAATGTGCCCGTCGACGCGCCGCTCCTCGTGGAGAGCACCGCGGCGGCCCAGGAGGTCGTGGTCGAGCCGTAGGGCGGCCGGGAGGGAGCCGCGGCCCGGACGCCGCGGCTCAGACCTCCAGCAGCACCGTGAACGGGCCGTCGTTCGTCAGCGAGACCTTCATGTCCGCGCCGAAGCGGCCCGTCGCGACCTCCGCGCCCAGCGCGCGGAGCCGCGTGACGACCTCCTCGACGAGGGGTTCGGCCACCGGGCCGGGGGCCGCCGCGTTCCAGGTGGGCCGCCGGCCCTTGCGGGCGTCACCGTAGAGAGTGAACTGACTGATCACCAGCAGGCCCGCACCCGTGTCCGAGCAGGACTTCTCGCCGTCCAGGATGCGCACCGACCACAGCTTGCGGGCGAGCTGCGCCGCCTTCTCCGGGGTGTCGTCGTGCGTCACTCCGACCAGCACGCACAGCCCTTCACCGACGATCTCCCCGACCGTCTCGCCGTCCACCTCGACGCGTGCGCCGTCGACCCTCTGCACCACAGCTCGCATACCGCCCATGATGCACGGCACGCCCGGGCCTGAGACAGCCGTACCCTCCCGGGGCCGTTCGGGTGCCATGGCCATGGCTGGCCCTGCGGGCGGCCCGCCCGCAGTGGCACGATGCGTGCACGCGGTGCGTCGCGCGGACAACGTGCCCGCACGGCCGCACCGGACGAGGGGACGGAACGACTCATGAGCACTGCCGGTCCCGGGCACACCCCCGGACCCGTACCGATCGCCCGTACGGCGCCGACGGCGGCCCGTACGACCCCGCCGGCCCCGGCACCCGCCGGGCCCGCCCGCACGGAGGACGGCCCCATGTTCCAGGCAGGCACGGCGCCGCACCGGCCGCCGCTGCAACGCGACCGCTTCCGCCCGGTCCCGCGGCCCGACCTGCACCGGCTGAGCCTGCCCGACCTGCGCCTCCTGCGGCGCGAGGCGCAGCGGGAGGAGGCCGACCTGAGCTATGTGCGGCGGCTGCTGCAGGGCCGGATCGACATCCTGCGGGCCGAGAGCACCCGCCGTACGGCCCCGCACTCGCCCCTGCTGGACCGGCTGCCGGAGATCCTGGCGGACGGGCCGTCGCAGCACCGCTCCTCGGCCCGCCACGTGACGCTGGGGATGCCGCACAGCGAGGAGTACCGCCAGCTCGCGGAGCAGATGCTCGGCGAGGTGGAGCTGTCCGACCTCACGGCCCGCACGGACCAGGAGCTGCACGACGCGATGGGCCGGCTGGTCCGTTACGAGCAGCAGGTCTCCCGGCGGCGCCAGGCGCTGCAGCGGACCGCGGACGATTGCAGTGCCGAGATCGCCCGCAGGTACCGTGAAGGTGAAGCACAAGTAGACGACCTGCTCTCCTGACCCGGCGGCCGCACCGTTCCGGGGGGGATCGCGGGTCACTCCCCGGAAGGCCCCCGATGAGCTCCTCCACCGTTACCGACGGGCCCGCCCTGTCCGGTATGTCCCCTGTCCTCGCCGAGGTCGTGCGTTCGGGCTTCGTCGAGGGCCGGCACCGCGGCTCCCTGGTGGTCCTGGCGGCGGACGGCAGCGTGGAGACCGCCCTCGGTGACATCACCTCCCCGGTCTTCCCGCGCTCCGCCAACAAGCCGATGCAGGCCGCCGCCATCCTGCAGGCGGGCCTGGACCTGTCGGGCGAACGGCTGGCGCTGGCCGCCGCCAGCCACTCCGGCGAAAGCTTTCACCTCGACCTCGTCCAGAAGATGCTCAGCGAGCACGGCCTGGCCCCCGAGCTGGTGCAGACCCCGCCCGACCTGCCGCTGGACCCGGTGGAGGCGGAGACGTACCTGGCGTCCGGGCGGGTGCGCGAGTCCCTGACCATGAACTGCTCCGGCAAGCACACCGCCATGCTGGCCGCCTGCGCCGCCAACGGCTGGCCGCTGGACTCCTACCTCCACCCGGACCACCCGCTCCAGCAGCTGACCCTGGAGACGGTGCGCTCCGCCAGCGGCGAGCGCGTCGAGCACATCGGTACGGACGGCTGCGGCGCGCCGCTGATGGCGATATCGCTGACCGGGCTGGCCCGCTCGTTCCGGCACTTCGTGCTGGCCGGCGCCGGCACGCCGGAGCGGCGCGTGGCCGACGCGATGCGCGCCCACCCGGAGTACGTGGCGGGCACCCGCCGCCCCGACACCTGGCTGATGCAGGCGCTGCCCGGCGTGCTGTCCAAGATGGGCGCCGAGGCCGTGCAGGCGCTGGCGCTGCCGGACGGACGGGCGCTGGCGTTCAAGGTCGACGACGGCGCGAGCCGCACGCTCGGCCCGGTGCTCGCCCGGGTGCTGCGCCTGATGGGCGTCGAGTCGCCGGTGCTGGAGCGCATCGCGGAGGTGCCGCTGCTGGGCGGCGCCGAGCGGGTCGGGGAGATACGCGCGGCGTTCTGAGGGTGCGGCGCCGGGCGTTCCGAGGCGCGCGGCGCCCGCCTACGGGGGCCCGGCCGCGCCCTGCCGCACCTTGCCGCCCGCGAAATTGCCGCGACGGCGGTACAGCACCGTGGCTACCGTACGGGGATGAGCATCGAGCTGCGCAAGGTCGGCGACGCGGACCTCCCCGACTGGATGCGGGGCCTGAGCGTGGGCTTCCTGCGACCGCCCGAGGTGTCCAAGGAGGACATCGAGTTCCGCCGCAGCACCTACGTCCCGGACCGCACCCAGGGTGCGTACGACAACGGCCGCTGGGTCGCCACGTTCCGCAGCTTCCCGCAGGAGCTGACCGTGCCCGGCGGCGCCCGCGTGCCCGCCGACGCCGTCACGTCCGTGACGGTCTCGCCCACCCACCGGCGGCGCGGGCTGCTCACCCGGATGATGACCGGCGACCTGCGGGCCGCCAAGGAGCGCGGCGACGCCCTCGCCACGCTCATCGCCGCGGAGTACCCGATCTACGGGCGGTACGGCTTCGGTCCCGCCGCCTGTGCCACCGAGTGGCACATCGACGTGGCGCGGGCCGCGCTGGACCCGCGCCACGCGGGCCCGGACGACGGCGGCCGGGTCGACTTCGCCGACGCCGCCGAGGTCCGGGAGCTCGGCCCCGCGCTGCACGAACGCTTCCGCGCCGGGCAGCCCGGCGCGATCGACCTGCCCGCCGTCTGGTGGCAGGTCCAGACGGGCGGCATCCCGCTCCCGCACGTCCCCGCGAGCCGGCGCTTCCACGCCGTCCACCGGTCCGCGTCCGGCGCGGTCGAGGGCCTGGTCACGTACCGGACGTCCGACGTGTGGGAACACCAGATGCCGCAGAACACCCTCACCGTCGACCGCCTGACCGCGATCACCCCGGCCGCCGAGCGGGCCCTGTGGCTGTTCCTGTGCTCGATCGACTGGGTCCTGCACATCAGGACCGGCCTCCGCGCGCCCGACGACCTGCTGCCGCACCACCTCGGCGACCCGCGCGCGGCGCACATCGTGCAGCACTCCGACTACCTGTGGATCCGGCCGCTGGACGTCCCCCGGCTGCTGGAGGCGCGTACGTACCCGGCGGCCGGCTCGCTCGTCCTGGAGATCCGGGACGAGGCGGAACTGGCCGGCGGACGCTATCTCCTGGAGGCCGGGCCGGACGGCGCCACCTGTACGCGTACGGACCGCGGCGCGGACCTCACCCTGGACGTGGGCGCCTTCGCGTCGCTCTATCTGGGCGACGAGTCCGCGCTGCGGCTGGCCGCGCTGGGCCGCATCGACGAGGAACGGCCGGGCGCTCTGGCGACCGCCGACCTCCTGCTGCGTACGGCACGCCGGCCGTGGTGCCCGGACGAGTTCTGACGCGGCCCCGGACAGGGCCCCGGCGCGCGCCGGGGCCGCCCGGCAGGTGTGCTGAATAGGGTGGCGGGGACAAGTAAAGGCCCGGGCGGGAGTTGCAGGACACCGCCGCACCACCAGAGCAGGAGGCCGGCGACCATGAGTGACGCGAACACGGAGCCGAAGAGTCCCGACACGACCGAGCACGCGCACGACCCCGAGGTGCTGCAGCTCGCGGCCAAGGTCTTCGATCTGGCACGGCACGGCGACACCAGCACCCTCGCCGCGTACGTGGACGCCGGCGTGCCCGCCAACCTCACCAACGACAAGGGCGACACCCTGGTGATGCTCGCCGCGTACCACGGCCACGCCGACGCGGTGGCGGCCCTGCTGGAGCGCGGCGCCGACCCGGACCGCGCCAACGACCGGGGCCAGACGCCGCTGGCCGGCGCCGTCTTCAAGGGCGAGGACGCCATCGTCCGCCTCCTGGTGGCGCACGGCGCCGACCCGGCCGCGGGAACTCCCTCCGCGGTGGACACGGCCCGGATGTTCCAGAAGACGGACCTGCTCACCCTCTTCGGGGCGCAGTGACGCGGGGCGGCCGCTGGAGGACCGCCTCCGGGTGAACGCGGGGCCGCCGGGAGCGGTGGTGCGGGTGAGCCCAGGGCCAGGCATTGACATCAACTTTGGTTGAGGTTTTAGCGTCTGGTCCCGAAGCCGACCGCCGGCTTTGCCGCACCGCCTTCAGGAGGCCCCGCCATGCCCGAGCGCCCCTTCACCCTCGCCGTCATCGTCGCCAGCACCCGCGAGGGCCGGTTCGCGCCCGTCGTCGCGAGCTGGTTCACCGCACACACCGGCCGGCGCGACGACATCGTGGTCGACGTGCTCGACCTCGCCGAGATCGGCCCGTACGAACTGCGGTACGGCAGCGAGGAGATGGCGTCCTACGCCAAGCGCGTCGGCGCCGCTGACGCCTTCGTCGTCGTCACCCCCGAGTACAACCACTCCTTCCCCGCCCCGCTCAAGCACGCCGTGGACCTGCTGCACCAGGAGTGGCAGGCCAAGCCGGTCGGCTTCGTCTCCTACGGCGGGATCTCCGGCGGCCTGCGCGCCGTGGAGCAACTGCGCCTCGTCTTTGCCGAGTTGCACGCGGTGACGGTGCGCGAGACGGTCAGCTTCCCGATGGCCGGCAGCCTCTTCGACGACGAGGGGAAGCTGCGCGAGCCCCTGGACGCCGACCGGGCCGCCACCGTGCTGCTGGACCAGCTGGCCTGGTGGGCCCAGGCCCTGCGAGAGGCCCGGGAGGCCCGTCCGTACGGAGGATGACCTCCGGCCCCCTCGGGCCCGTACGGCGGACGCGGCAGCACCGCCCCGGCCTTTCGCGCACGGCACGGTCCCGCACGGGGGTCGGGCCCGTGCCCCGCGCGGCGGCCGACGGGCTCCCGTCCCCCGTGCGGGGCCCGCCGGCCGGACAGGGCCGGCGGCTACCGGCCGGCGGCCACCCCGCTCCCGCCTTCGCCCCCACTCCCGCTCCCGCTCCCGCTCCCGCCGAGCAGTTCGGCCACGCCCGGGAAGTCCTCCGCCCCGTGCCCTTCGGCCAGCCGCCGGGCGACCAGCGCCCGTACCGGGGCCAGCAGTTCGGCGCTGACGCCCTGCTCCTCGTGAGCCCGGACGATGTTCTCCAGGCCCGCCGCCTGCATGGCGAGGTTGGAGACCACTCCCTTGGTGTAGTCGCCGCACTCGATCTGTCCGGCGTAGTGCGGTACGGCCGCCGTCATCGCGCTCAGCCACGGCACCAGCTTCGTGGTGGCGAAGTCCACCGGCCCGATGCCCGCCGAGCGGACCAGGGTCAGCGCCTGCACGACGCCCGAGATCATCCCGTACATCCCGGTGAGCAGCGCCAGGTCCTGAAGGGCGGCCGCCCCCGGGTCGGCACCGGCGTACTCGGGCCGGCCGAGCACCGCCAGCTCCTCGCGCCACGCGTCGAACACGTCCCGCGGGCCGCTGTACAGGAGGAATGCCTCGGCCGTGCCGATGCCCGGCGGTACGGCCATGATGCCGCCGTCCAGATAGCCGACACCGCGCTCCGCCGCCCAGACCGCGGTCCCGCGGGCCTGCCCGGGCGTGCCGTTCGTGAGGTTGACGACCGTCCGGCCCGCGAGCGCGCCGCCCGCCGGCGTCAGCACCTGTTCCACCACGCCGTAGTCCAGGACGCAGACAATGACGAGCGGGCTCGCCGACACCGCGTCGCCGACCGTCTCCGCCCGGACGGCACCCCGGGCGACCAGGCCGTCCGCCTTGACCGCCGTGCGGTTCCACACCGTCACCTGACGGCCCTGCGCCAGGAACGCCCCGGCCAGCGCGGCGCCCATGTCGCCCAGCCCGATGACCGTCACCGGAGTGCGGTTGTCTCCCATGATCACAACTCCCCTGGCCCGCGCACGGCAGCGGCCGAACTCGCCCGCACAGCCGCCGCGTTGCCTGTCGTACCTGCCGAATACTTCCGTGGCGCGCGCCCTCCTGATGTTGGCCGGTGGCCTGCCGTTCCTCAAGTACCGACTATTTGGTCAGGTACCTACCCTTTGGTCAGTGGGGCCGTGCGCACCTGCGGGAGGCCGGGGAGACGTACGAGGCCCGCCGCTCCCGCGCGGGCCCTCACTCCCGGTCCGGTATCCACGCGCCGTGGAACCCGACCGGCACCCGCACCGGCAGGTGCACCCGCGCGACCGGCTCCCCCGAGAAGTCCCGCGCGTCGAGGACGACGAGGTCCGTGGCATCGCGGTCCGGGTCGAACACGTACGCCATCAGCCAGCCGTCGTCCTCGGCGGTGTCCGGGCCGGCGGGCACGAACACGGCTTCCCCCACGCCGCCCTGCGGCGCGAAGCGGCGCACCTCGCTGGTGCCGCGCTCCAGGTCGTACTTCACCAGGCCCGCGCCCACCCGCTCGATCCCCGGGAAGTGCGCCACCCGTACGTCCGCCGCCCCGGACTCCAGCACCGCGTACCCGTACCGGTGGGGCAGCGTGAGCCGCCGGGGGTCCACCCGCGGCAGCTCCACCGGCCGGTCGTCCACCCGCTCGCGCCGCACCCGGCCCGCCCGGAGGTCGACCGTCCAGCGCTCCAGCGCGGGCGGCGACCCGTCCGGTCCCGTGCGCCCCTTCGTGAACAGCCGGTCGTAGCGCACCAGATGGACGGTGATCAGGCCGCTGCCGTCCTCCGTCTCGTACGCGTTCATCGGGTGGAAGACGAAACACGGATCGATCTCCAGCCACCGCACGTCCGACGCCGCCCCCTCGCGCGGCAGCACGCCCAGCCGGGCCGGGCGCCCCGGCTCCCACACGTACGGGAAGGACGGCCCGACCCCCACCCCGCCCGGGTTGAAGACCACCGGCAGGTCGTACAGCAGCACATGCCGCTCGGTCAGCGAGAAGTCGTGCATCATCGGCCGCCCGTCGACCGGGATGTCCACGCGCCGCCGGATGCGTCCGTCCGTCCCCGCGACCAGGTACTGCACGTACGGCCAGGCCCAGCAGTACGCCACGCAGTGCAGCTCGTCGGTGTCCGGGTCGACGGTGGTGTGCGCGGCGAGGCCGCCCGGCAGCGTGCCGGCGAAGTCGAAGGGGCCCACCGTCTCCAGGTCGGCGTCCAGCTCGTACGGCAGCGCGCCGCCCTCGACCAGCGCGAGCAGGCGCCCGGCGAAGCGTGTGACGTGCGTGTTCGGGGCGAAGTCCATGTCCAGGTGGCGCGGCCCGTGCAGGATCTTCTCGCCCAGCCGCAGCGCCATCGCGTCGGACCGCACCCAGCGGCTGCGGTACCACTCGGCCCGGCCGCCGCGCAGCCGCAGGCCGTGCAGCATCCCGTCGCCGCTGAACCAGTGGTACGCCGCCGGGTCGTCCACGCCCAGCGGGTTGGGCCCGTTGCGCACATAGCGCCCGTCCAGCTCCTCCGGGATCCGGCCGGTCACGGCCAGCTCGTACGCGGTGGTCTCCTCCCGCACCGGGGCGAACAGCCCCCGCATGTACGGATTTCCGGCACCCGCCATAGCCGCCCGCCTTCCCGGCCCCGCCCCGCGGTGACCCCCCGGTCACCACCTCCCGCGGTGGCACCCCGCCTCCACCCTCCAGCCCCGGCACCGCCACGTCGAGACCGGCGGCAGCCCGACGGGCGCGAACGGCTCCCCCGCGCGCCCCGGACGGCGCACCGCCGCACGCCGCCGTTCCTGCCCCTCTCCCCCGGCTTCGGGTAAGGTGACCAGCCCATACACAGTGGACGACCAAGGAGGTGAGACCCATTACCGCTGTCCAGGCTGGGTGCTCTCACCTCACGGCTGTACGGTCCCTCCCCGGCAGGTGACCGCGAGAGCGCCCTTCGGTACCCCGAAAGGCCCGAACGCGCATGTCACTTCCGTTGCCCGCCACCACCGCCGCCCCGGCCCCCGCCGGACTCGTCACCCGACTCCGCGCGGCCGGCTGCGTCTTCGCCGAGGACGAGGCCCGGCTCCTCGTCTCCACCGCCCGCACCCCGTCCGACCTCACCGCCATGACGGACCGCCGCATCGCCGGTTTCCCCCTGGAACAGGTCCTCGGCTGGGCCGAGTTCTGCGGCCTGCGGATCGCCGTCGACCCCGGTGTCTTCGTCCCCCGCCGCCGCACCGAATTCCTCGTCCGCCAGGCCGCCGCGCTCGTCCGGACCCGGGGCGCGGCCGGGCCACGGCCCGTCGTCGTCGACCTGTGCTGCGGTACGGGCGCGGTCGGCGCGGCCCTGGCCGCCGCCCCGCCCTCGGCACCGCCCCGCATCGACCTGCACGCCACCGACATCGAACCCGCCGCCGTACGGTGCGCCCGCCGCAACATCCGCCCCGCCACCGGCCAGGTGTACGAAGGCGACCTCTACGCCCCGCTGCCGCCCGCCCTGCGCGGCCGCGTCGACCTCCTCGTCGTCAACGCCCCCTACGTACCGACCGACGCGATCGGCCTGCTGCCCCCGGAAGCCCGCGACCACGAACCCCGCGTGGCGCTCGACGGCGGCACGGACGGCCTCGACGTACAGCGCCGGGTGGCGGCCGACGCGCTCCGGTGGCTCGCCCCCGGCGGCCACCTGCTGATCGAGACCAGCGAACGCCAGGCGCCGCACACCCTCGAAGCCTTCCGCCGCGGCGGTCTCGTCACCCGGCTGGCGACGGACGACGACCTGGGCGCGACCGTCGCCGTCGGGACCAGCCCGGCCGGGGCGCCGTGAGGGCCTGACGCCGGTGCGGGGCGAGCGGGCGTGCGGGCGGGCGGGCAGGTCCTTACCGCCCCCGCCCCCGCTCTCGCTCCCTCCGGAGCGTCTCCTCGGCCGTACGGGCCCGCGCCCCCGCTCCCGGCGGCGGCGCGAGCGTGATCCCGGCCTTCGTGAGGATGCCCAGATCCAGCTCCCACGTGACCCGGGACCGGCGCTCCCACACGTCGAACGCGTCCCTGACGTGCTGACGTGCCGCGTCCCCGGTCATCCCGGTGACCTTCACCAGATGCGCGAACGCCCGCGCCTCCAGGCCGCGCACCAGCGCGTACCCGAAATGGGTGACCGTGTGGCAGTCGGTGCACAGGCAGATGAGCCGCTTGAGGGTCTGCACCCGGGCGGTGTCGTCGAAGACCCACCGCTCGTGCGCCTCCAGCCACCGCTTGGCGTCCCGGTCCTCCGCGGCGCCGCATGTCTCGCAACGGCGCCCGGCCCGGCGGGTGATCGTACGGCGCAGCCGCTCCCAGTCCTTGGCGGCCACGCACGACCGTACGTTGGTGAACCAGCAGCTGCGCGGCACCAGGTCGACGAAGAGGCCGCTGCCGAGCCCGCGGTCCTCACCGGGCAGCAGGTCGGGCACGTCCGGCGCCGCCGCCCAGCGGTGCAGCGCCGCCATCCCGGCCCTGGGCGCGTACCACCTCCTGGCCGCCGGGTCCCAGCGCGCGCCGCCCTTCTTGGCCTCGTCCTTCTCCGCGAACGGCACATCCAGCCACACCCGTTCGACAGCCATGGAACACCCCCCTTGAACACCGGCCACCACGACCGACAGCATCCTGCCCGCGCTGTGAGCCGAACCACACCACCGGACTGTCACGCTTCTCCGACGCGACGTGTCTCCATGACACCCGAGGAGAGGAACCGGACGCCATGCCTGAGAACGCCTCCACGGACGCCTCCGCGAAGGCGTTCACCGAACACCGCTCCCTGCTCTTCACCATCGCCTACGAGATGCTGGGCAGCGCCACCGACGCCGAGGACGTCCTGCAGGAGAGCTACCTGCGGTGGAGCGCCGTCGATCCGGCCACGGTCGGGCATCCGCGCGCCTACCTGGTCCGTACGGTGACCCGGCAGGCCCTCAACCACCTGCGCGCGGCCAAGGCGCGGCGCGAGGACTACGTCGGCATGTGGCTGCCCGAGCCGATCCGTACGGAGGCCGGGGTGAGCGAGGACGTGATCCTGGCCGAGTCCGTCTCGATGGCGATGATGCTCGTCCTGGAGACGCTGAGCCCGACCGAGCGCGCGGTGTTCGTGCTGCACGAGGTCTTCGGCTTCCCCCACGGCGAGATCGCCGCCTCGATCGGCCGGACCGAGGCCTCCGTACGGCAGACCGCGCACCGCGCCCGCCGGCACGTGCACGCGCGGCGCCGTCGCTGTGCTCCCGGCTCGGACGCCACCGCGCAGATCGTCCGGCGCTTCCTGGCCGCGGCCGCCACCGGCGAGATCCAGCCGCTGATGGACCTGCTCGCGCCCGACGTCGTGGTGCTCTCCGACGGCGGCGGCAAGGCGGTCGCCGCCCGCCGCCCGGTCACCGGCCGCACCGAGGTCGCCCGGTTCGTCCTCGGCGTGTACCGCACCGCCACCGCCGCCACCCGCGCCGAGCCCGCCACGTACAACGGCATGCCCGCCGCACGGTTCATGACGGACGAAGACCTCGACTGGCTGGTCGCCTTCGAGATCGACGACGGCCGGATCACCGGCCTCTACGGCGTACGCAACCCGGACAAGCTGCACCACGCCGACGCGGTGCGCACACTCGACAGAGGAGGACCCCAGCCATGGAAACCATGACCGTGGAGCGTGTCATCGACGCCCCGATCGCGACGGTGTTCGCCTGGCTCACCACGACCACCCACTACACCCGCTCGCCCCTGGTGGTGCGCTGCCGCCTGACCCGGCACGGGGAGGGCGCGCCCTACGGCGTCGGCGCGGTGCGCAGCCATCTCTGGCTGATCGGCTGGTTCCGGGAACGCATCACCCGCTACGACGCGCCGTACGCCACCGAGTACGTCGTCGAGCGCAGCCTGCCGCCGTCCCGGCACGAACTGGGCCGGATGACGTTCACCGAGACCTCCGCCGGCACCCACGTCCGCTGGACCACCCGCGCCGAGATCCCCGTCCCCCTCCTCGGCGGCTTCCTCACCCGCCACGTCGCCCGCCCGATCATCACCCGCACCTTCGGCAACATCCTCGCCGCCGCGGAAACCGCCTTGTCCGTGCCGCCGCGCGCATGATGCCCTGACACGGTGACCGACATCAGCGAGGCAGCAGCCGTCCGGCCGAAGACCCTGACGTGGGTGGCCCCTCACCTGTCCCCCGACGAACGGATCATCAGGTCCGAGCCACTGCACGGCGGCATCACCGCCGAGGTGCGGCGGCTGACCATCAGCACAGGGAACGGCGGCACCCGCGACCTGGTGCTGCGCACCTTCGTCGACGCGCCCCACGCCGAGGACTGGCTGAGCAGGGAGTCCGGCGCCCTGTCCCAGCTCACGGAGACCGACGTCCCGGCCCCCGAACTCGTCGCGGTAGACCCGACCGCAGCCCATTGCGAGCACCCGTCCCTCCTCATGACCCACCTGACGGGACGCACGGTCCTCGACGACGAGGGAGTGGAGACCCGCGTCCCCCAACTAGCCCGCCAACTCGTGGCGATCCACGCGCTGCGGCCCGCCGCGCGACCCCGGGAGTACGTGGCGATGACGACCGCCGGCACCGTCGTGATCCCGAAGGGTGCCGACACCACAGCATGGGCGGCCGCGATCGACCTGATCCGCAATCCCCCACCGTCCTGCGAAGGCCGCTACCTGCACCGCGACTTCCAGCCCGGCAACGTCCTGTTCGACGCGCCGGGCCCGGCGAGCGCCCGGCTCACCGGCGTCGTCGACTGGGCGGCCACCTCCTGGGGCCCGGCGGACCTCGACGCGGCGCACTGCTCCGCCGTTCTGGCCCTGCTGCACGGCCCGGAGTGGGGCCTGCGGTTCACCGACGCGTACGAGGAGGCGGGCGGCACACTGGCCGCGACCGCCAGCGAACGGCTGTACTGGCGGGTGCGGGACGCGCTGGCGTCCTCGGAGGAACTCCAGGCGGTGGCCCAGCCATGGCAGGAGTCCGGCCGGACCGACCTGACGGCACGGGTCTTGGAGGGGCGGCTGGATGCCTATGTCGGCGCGCTGATGGGTGGAGCGGGGTGAGCGGGGCGGTCGGGGGCACCCGGGAGGGGGCGGGACGCACCGTGCCCCGCTCCCCCACCCGCCAACGCCACTTTTGCTAGCGCCCGCTTGCAATAGTTAGCACGATGACGCACCATCGGGGCATGGCATCACTCAACGTCGGCAACCTCGGCGAGTTCCTGCGGGAGCAGCGGCGTAACGCGCAGCTGAGCCTGCGGCAGCTGGCCGATGCCGCCGGGGTGTCCAATCCGTATCTCAGTCAGATCGAGCGCGGGCTGCGCAAGCCGAGCGCGGACATCCTGCAGCAGCTGGCCAAGGCGCTGCGGATCTCCGCCGAGACGCTGTACGTGCAGGCCGGGATCCTCGACGAGCGGAAGGTGGACGGGGTCGAGGTGCACACCGCGATCCTCACCGACCCCGCGCTGACCGAGAAGCAGAAGCAGGTGCTGCTGCAGATCTACGAGTCCTTCCGCAAGGAGAACGGACACGGGAGCGGGCGCGGCGAGAGCGACGGTGCGACGGCGCACGAGCCCGCTCCGGACGCCCGAGGGGCCGACGGCGACCCGCACGCCACCTGAGCGACCGACCACCGATACCAGGAGGAACCACGCCATGGCCATCACCGACGACGTCCGCAAGGTGCTCACCGACCCGACTCCGCTGTACGCCTTCGCGGGCGGTGTGGACCTCGCCGCCGAGAAGGCCAAGGAGCTGCCGGCGCTGGTCGACAAGCTCCGCGAGGAGGCTCCCAAGCGCTTCGAGGCCGTCCGCAACACCGACCCGAAGGCCGTTCAGGACCGCGTCACCAAGGAGGCCAAGGAGGCGCAGGACTGGATCACCCGGCAGCTGGGCCTGCTCGACGCCGACTTCAAGAAGCTGAGCCAGCAGACGCAGGACCTCGTGCTCCAGGGGGTCGGCCGGGCCGCCGAGGCCGCGGTCAAGGCCCGTGAGGGGTACGAGGGGCTGGCCGAGCGCGGCCGCGGCGCGGTGCAGAACTGGCGCAGCGAGACCGCCGAGGCGACCGAGGACCTCGCGGTCGCGATCGAGCCGGAGCCCCGGCAGGAGCCGAAGCAGGAGCCCGCGACGGGCGACGCGGAGACCGCCGGCAGCGAGCCGGAGGCCAAGGGCGCCGCGGCCAGGAAGGCTCCGGCCGCCAAGAAGACGACGGCGAAGAAGACCGCCGCGCCGGGCGAGAACGGCAAGTAGGCGATCCGGGACGGCGGGCCGGGCACGCCACGCGTGCCCGGCCCGTTCTCCGGGTACGGTGGGCCGACGACGGACCAGAGTCGAACGGGTGGTGGCAGTGCTGATCTACGGGTTCCAGAACGTGCTGAGCTGGGTGCAGCTGGTGCTGGCCGTGTACGCCGCCGTGATGCTCGTCGACGCGGCCGTACGGCGCGAGGACGCCTACCGGGCGGCCGACAAGCAGACCAAGGGCATGTGGCTGATCTTCCTGGTGATCGCCACCGCGCTGCTGTTCCTGCTGCCGCTGATGTCGTTCCTGCCGATCATCGGCCTGATCGCCGTGATCGTCTACACGGTCGACGTGCGGCCCGCGATCAAGGGGATCGCCGGCGGCCGGGGCCCGCGCCGCAGCGGGTCGAGTTCGGACGGGCCGTACGGGCCGTTCAACGGCGGGCGGTAGCAAGGCCGTAGAGGACGGTGTGCGGCGCGTACGGCTCAGTGCCGCACGCGTCCGCGGTCCAGCAGGAGGACGGCCACGTCGTCCGTCAGTTCCCCGCCGTTGAGGTCCCGTACCTCCGTGAGCACCGCGTCGAGCAGTTCCTCGCCCCGCAGCCCGGCGGCCGTGCGACGCCCCACCAGTTCCGTCATGCCCTCCTGGCCGAGGCGCTGGTTGCCGTCGCCGACGCGGCCTTCGATCAGGCCGTCGGTGTACATCATCAGGCTCCAGGAGCCGCCCAGCACGACCTGGCGGCGCGGCCAGCGGGCGTGCGGCAGCAGGCCCAGGGCCGGGCCGCCCTCCTCGTACGGGAGCAGCCGCGGCGCACCGCCGGACCGGGCGAGCAGCGGTGCGGGGTGGCCGGCCAGGCACACCCCGGCGTGCCGTCCGTCCGGCGCGATGTCCACCAGGCACAGCGTCGCGAAGATCTCGTCGTCGGCGCGCTCGTGCTCCAGGACCTTCTGGAGCGTGGACAGGAGCTCGTCGCCGCACAGGCCGGCGAAGGTCAACGCGCGCCAGGCGATGCGCAGTTCGACGCCGAGCGCGGCCTCGTCGGGGCCGTGGCCGCAGACGTCGCCGATCATCGCGTGGACGGTGCCGTCGGCCGTCCGGACGGTGTCGTAGAAGTCGCCGCCGAGCAGCGCGCGGCTGCGGCCGGGGCGGTAGCGGGCCGCGAAGCGCAGGTCGGAGCCGTCCAGGAGCGGGGTGGGCAGCAGGCCGCGCTCCAGCCGGCGGTTCTCCTGGGCCAGCATCCGTGACTCGGTGAGCTGGCGCTGCGCTAGGTCGGCGCGTTTGCGCTCGACGGCGTAGCGCACCGCCCGGCCGAGGGCGGCACCGTCGAGTTCGCCGTGGAAGAGGTAGTCCTGCGCGCCGACGCGTACGGCCTCGGCGGCCCGCTCGGCGTCGGCCTCGGAGGTCAGCGCGAGGACGGCGTGCGAGGGGGCCATCCGCAGCACCTCGCGCAGGGCGCCCAGCTCGTCGTGGCCGCCGTCCTCGTCCGTCAGGTGCCCGTCCCGGTCCGAGCGGTCCGCGCGGTCAGTGCGGTCGGTGCGGGCCCGGGCGCCCGCGGGCGTCAGGTCGAGCAGGATGCAGTGCACGTCGTCGGTGAGCAGCCGCTCCGCCTCGGTGAGGTTGCGGGCCGTACGGACGCGGGCCCGGCGGCCTTCCCCGTCCCGCATCTCGGGTACGGCGCTGGTGGGGTCGTCGCCTATCAGCAGCAGCGTCAGCCCGGCATCCGGCGCCGTCGACGGACCGGCCGCATGCGCCGCGCCGTCGCGCGCGTCGCCCGCCGACGCTGCCTCCTGCGGCAGCACGGCCGTCCGCTGGCGCGGAATGGGTACGGACATGCTCTGCTTCCTTCCCTCCCCCCGAGGGTGCACAGTGGCCCGCCGAACGGCGCGCCACTGTGCCCGGTTCCGCCGCCGCCCGGCGGTCGGTCCGGGCGGTGCGCCACCGGGCACCGAGAGGCGACCATAGCGGTAGCGCGGAGGCTTACGGAATGGCCGACGACACCCGGCACTTGTCATATGCCATCCCCCACACGCCCGGTGACCTGGGCAGGGAGGGGCGCGGAATGACGAACATCACCTCGACGGCGTCAGGTTGGCCGTCGGCGCTCCGTGACGAAACGCACGTACGCCTCACGCTGCGTACGGGGACGGGGACTCCCCCGCGTACGGCGCCCCGTGCCCCTCCCGGTGCCCCTACTTGTCGGGCCGCACCACCCCGAGAATCGGCATCGACCCGGCCCCGGTGACCGTGACCTGCCGGCCCGGCCGCGGCGCGTGGACCATCGCGCCGTCCCCGATGTACATGCCGACATGACTCGCGTCGGGGTAATAGATGATCAGGTCGCCGGGGCGCATGTCCTTCAGGGCGATCCGCGGCAGCTGCCGCCACTGCTCCTGCGAGGTGCGCGGTATCGGCCGCCCGCCCGCTTCCCAGGCCCGCATCGTCAGCCCCGAACAGTCGAAGGTGTCCGGGCCCTCGGCCCCCCACACGTAGTCCTTGCCGATCTGCGAAGTCGCGTACGCCACCGCCTTCTTGCCGGCCTCCGAGGCATGCGCGCCGATGTCCTTCAGTACGCCGGAGTCCAGCCACTTCTGCTGCTCCTGGAGCGCCCGCGCGTCCTCCAGCTTCTTCAGCCGCTCCTTCTCCTCCGCGGCGAGCTGCGACTCCAGCTGCTGCGCGGCCTCGATCTTCTTGCGGACGTCGAGCTGCGCGGTCTCCGTCTTCCTGCGGTTCTCCTCCAGCCGCTCCCAGCGGTCGGTGGCGTCCTGCGCGTAGCCCTCCAAGGCGTTCTTCGTCCGCGCGAGCTGGTCGCTCAGGTCCTTCGCGGCGTGCTGGCCCTTGCGGACCAGGGTGGCGTTGTCGAGGAAGCGCTCCGGGTCCTTGTTGAGCATGAGGCGCGCCTCGGCGGGAATGCCGCCGCCCCGGTACTGCGCGCTGGCCAGCGCGCCCGCCTGACGCTTGAGTTCGTCCATCTGCTTCTGCGTCCGGTCGATCGTCTGCGCCAGCTTGACGATCTCCTTCTGCTGGAGGGCGACCTGCTCCTTCGCCGCGTTGTACGCCTCGGTGGCCTGTTCCGCCTTGCGGTAGAGGCCCTCCAGCTCCTTGCGCACCTCTTCGAGGCGCTTTTCGGACACCGCGGGGCCGGGATCGGCGTACGCGGCCGGAGCCGTCCCGCCGAGGATTCCGGTCACGCCGAGGACCACCGCCGTGGCGGCCACCACGGCGCCGCGCAGCCCCCGCACGCCCCGCCGGCGTCCCGCGCCCGCCCGGCTCCGTACCCCCGCCGGACGCCCCGCGCCCAGCAGGTTCCGTCCGCCCGTCAGGCTCCCCGCCCCCGCCCGCCGCGGCCCGTCCGCCGCACCCGTCCGGTCCCGTACGTCCCGTTTGCCGTACGCATCGGGATTGCCCCGCCCTGCCCCCTGCCGCCCCACCAGCCACCTCCGGTCGATCCGCACCGATTCGTGCACCTCTACAGGCGCGGATGCTGCCATACCGGCGGGTAATCCGACAGAGCGCTGCCGAGGTTTCCGCGCCGTCCGGGTGCCGCCCCCAGCCGACGGCCGAGGTTCACCCGGCGTTCACTCTCCTCCATCGGCGGCTTCACCTGATCTGCCTAATTTCGGCCGTACCGAGCGGCGTGCCACTCCTGCGGAGCGAACGCGGCACGGCATTGCTGAACCGTCCGACCACCCGCTCCGGCGACCCTTGCCCGACCGCTGCGGCCGCCGCACAGTGACCACGCGGTCACCACCCGGGTGACCACCCGGTCGCCACGCCGGTGACCACCTACGTCTGCACCCCGCACGCCGAACAAGAAGCGGCGCGCCCCAGGAAGGAACTCACGACAGTGAAGCAGCTGCAGCGCAAGAACCGGGTTCGCGCCCTCGCCGTCGGCGCTCTCGCCGTCACCGGTGCCCTGACCCTGTCGGCGTGCGGCTCCGACGACACCAGTGGTGGCGGCGGGGCGGCTTCCGCGGCGAAGACCGGCAACATCAAGTGCGAGGGCAAGGGCAAGCTGCTCGCCTCCGGCTCGTCCGCGCAGAAGAACGCCATGGACGCCTGGGTGCAGGCGTACTCGGGCGCCTGCAAGGACACCAGCATCAACTACCAGCCCACCGGCTCCGGCGCGGGCATCACCACCTTCCTCCAGGGCCAGACCGCCTTCGCGGGCTCCGACTCGGCCCTCAAGCCCGAGGAGGTGGAGAAGTCCAAGAAGGTCTGCCAGGGCGGCCAGGCGATCAACCTGCCGATGGTCGGCGGCCCGATCGCGGTCGGCTACAACGTGCCGGGCGTGGACAGCCTCGTGCTGGACGCACCGACCCTCGCCAAGATCTTCGACTCGGAGATCACCAAGTGGAACGACGAGGCGATCAAGCGCCTCAACCCGGACGCCAAGCTGCCGGACCTCAAGATCCAGGCGTTCCACCGCTCCGACGACTCCGGCACCACCGACAACTTCACCAAGTACCTCAAGGGCGCCGCCCCCGACGCCTGGAAGCACGAGCCCGGCAAGACCTGGGAGGGCAAGGGCGGCCAGGCCGCGTCCGGCTCGGCGGGTGTCTCCTCGCAGGTCAAGCAGACCAGCGGCGCGATCTCCTACTTCGAGCTGTCGTACGCCACGGCCAGCAAGATCAACACGGTCAAGCTGAACACCGGCGCCAAGGACCCGGTCGAGGCCACCGTCGACAACGCCTCCAAGGCCATCGCCGAGGCCAAGCAGGTCGGCAAGGGCAGCGACCTGGCCCTGAAGCTCAACTACACCACCAAGGCCGAGGGTGCCTACCCGATCACCCTGGTCACGTACGAGATCGCCTGCGACAAGGGCAACAAGGCGGAGACGCTGCCCGCCACCAAGTCCTTCCTGACCTACATCGCCGGCAAGGACGGCCAGAACGCCCTCAAGGAGCTGGGCTACGCGCCGCTGCCGGCCGAGATCGCCGACAAGGTCCGCTCGGCCGTCGCCTCGCTCGCCTGACCCACCGGGCGGCGGCCCGCGCCCCGCAGGCCGCCGCCCGTCCGGTGCACCGCCGCGCCAGGAGCCCCCGCCGGGCTCCGCAGACCGGAGAAACCCATGAACTCAGCACCCTCGATATCCAGCGCACCACCGCCACCACCCGCGCAGCCCGCCGCCTCCCCGGTGTCCGGCAAGGCGGTCCGCCCCGGCGACCGGATCTTCCTCGGCCTGTCCCGCGGCTCGGGCATCGCCCTCCTGGTGATCATGGCCGCCATCGCGGCCTTCCTCACCGTCCGCTCGGTGATCGCCATCTCCGGTGACCACGCGAACTTCCTGACCTACTTCGAGTGGAACACCTCGGGCCCCGAGCCGGAGTTCGGCATCGCGGTCCTCGCCTTCGGCACCGTCGTCAGCTCGGTGATCGCGATGGTCATCGCGGTCCCGGTCGCGGTCGGCATCGCGCTGTTCATCTCGCACTACGCGCCGCGCAAGCTGGCCTCCCCGCTCGGGTACGTCATCGACCTGCTCGCCGCCGTGCCCAGCATCATCTACGGCCTGTGGGGCGCCCTCTTCCTCGTACCGCACCTGACCGGCCTGTTCAGCTGGCTGGACGACTACTTCGGCTGGACCGGGATCTTCTCCTACGCCGACGAGGCCCCCCGCGCGCTGTTCACCGTCGGCATCCTGCTCGCGATCATGATTCTGCCGATCGTCACCAGCGTCAGCCGCGAGGTCTTCCTCCAGGCGCCGAAGATGCACGAGGAGGCCGCCCTCGCGCTCGGGGCGACCCGCTGGGAGGTCATCCGCATGTCGGTGCTGCCGTTCGGCCGCTCCGGCATCATCAGCGCCTCGATGCTGGGCCTGGGCCGCGCGCTCGGCGAGACGATGGCCGTGGCCACCGTGCTCTCCCCCAGCTTCCTGATCAACCTCAGCCTGCTGAACCCGGGCGGCGGCACCTTCGCGCAGAACATCGCCAGCAAGTTCAGCGAGGCCGACGAGTTCGGGCAGGACGCCCTGATCGCCTCCGGCCTCGTCCTCTTCGTCATCACGCTGCTCGTCAACGGCGCGGCCCGCGTGATCATCGCGCGCCGCAAGGAGTACTCGGGGGCCAACGCATGAGCAACACGGTCACCCCGCCCCGGCGCGTCTCCGACAGCGCCCCGCTCCCGGTCTCGCTCAAGCAGCCCCGGCTGCCCCGCTGGGCCCCGGCCGGACTCGCCGCGGCCGCGGTCGCCGTGGGCTGCGGCATCGGCCTGGCCGCCGGCCTGGAGAGCCGCATCCAGTGGGGCCTGATCGCCGCCCTGCTGTTCATCCTCGGTACGTTCGTGATCGCCACCGCCGTCGAAGGCGCCCGGCAGGCCAAGGACCGCCTGGCCACCAGCCTGGTCTGGATCTGCTTCCTGCTGGCCGTGGTGCCGCTGGCCTCCCTCATCTGGGAGACGGTCGTGCGGGGCGTCAAGGTCCTCGACGGCTACTTCCTGAGCCACTCGATGGGCACCCTGCCCGACGCGCTGCCCGGCGGCGGCATCTACCACGCGATCATCGGCACCCTCCAGCAGGTCGGCCTGGCCGCCCTGATCGCCGCGCCGATCGGCCTGCTCACCGCGATCTACCTGGTCGAGTACGGGCGCGGCAAGCTGGCCAAGGCCGTCACCTTCTTCGTCGACGTGATGACCGGCATCCCCTCGATCGTGGCCGGCCTGTTCATCCTCTCGGTGTGGATCCTGATCCTCGGCTTCGGCCCGTCCGGCTTCGCCGGCGCGATGGCCCTGGCGATCCTGATGATGCCGGTGGTCGTGCGCTCCACCGAGGAGATGCTCAAGCTGGTGCCCAACGAGCTGCGCGAGGCGTCCCTGGCCCTCGGCGTGCCGAAGTGGCGCACCATCCTCAAGGTGGTCCTGCCGACCTCGATCGGCGGCATCACCACCGGCGTGATGCTGGCCGTCGCCCGTATCACCGGTGAGACCGCGCCGGTCCTGCTGCTGGTCTGGGGCGCGAAGACGATCAACAACAACCCCTTCGAGGGCGCCCAGCAGTCGCTGCCGCTGTACGTGTTCCAGCAGTGGCAGCAGGGCTCCGACGCCTCGTACGACCGGGCGTGGGCCGCGGCGCTCGTCCTGATCGCCTTCGTCATGATCCTCAACCTGGTGGCCCGCGGCATCGCCCGCTGGAAGGCCCCCAAGACCGGCCGCTGACCTCCCCAGCGACAGTGAAAGAAGCAGTGATTGCCATGGCCAAGCGAATCGACGTCAGCGGCCTCTCCGCCTACTACGGCAGCCACCGGGCCATCGACGACATCTCCATGACCGTCGAGCCCCGCTCGGTGACCGCCTTCATCGGCCCCTCGGGCTGCGGCAAGTCGACGTTCCTGCGCACCCTGAACCGGATGCACGAGGTCACCCCGGGCGGCCGCGTCGAGGGCAAGGTGATGCTGGACGACGAGAACCTGTACGGCAGCGGGGTGGACCCGGTGGCGGTACGCCGTACCGTCGGCATGGTCTTCCAGCGCCCGAACCCGTTCCCCACCATGTCGATCTTCGACAATGTCGCGGCGGGCCTGCGTCTGAACGGCACGGTGAAGAAGAAGTCCGAGCTGACCGACGTCGTCGAGAAGTCCCTCAAGGGCGCCAACCTCTGGAACGAGGTCAAGGACCGGCTGAACAAGCCCGGCTCCGGTCTGTCCGGCGGCCAGCAGCAGCGGCTGTGCATCGCCCGCGCCATCGCGGTCGAGCCGCAGGTGCTGCTGATGGACGAGCCGTGCTCGGCCCTCGACCCGATCTCCACCCTCGCCATCGAGGATCTGATCGGCGAGCTGAAGGAACGGTTCACGATCGTCATCGTCACGCACAACATGCAGCAGGCGGCACGCGTCTCGGACCGTACGGCCTTCTTCAACCTGGCCGCGGTCGGGCAGCCCGGCAAGCTGGTCGAGATCGACGACACCGAGCGGATCTTCTCCAACCCCTCGGTCCAGGCCACGGAGGACTACATCTCCGGCCGCTTCGGCTGAGCGCCCGTCCGGGCCCCGCGCGGCGCCCGGACCCGGGCCCGCCCCGTACGTCCCGCGGTGCTGCATGGCGGTGCCACCGCAAGGACGAGGGCCCGCCCTCCGGAACCGGAGGGCGGGCCCACAAGAACGTGCGGCTCAGCGGCCGCGCACCGTCACGCGAACACCAGGTGGACGCACCAGTAGCACAGGGCGGCCACCGCCGCGCCGGCGGGCATGGTGATGAACCAGCCCATGACGATGTTCTTGGCGACGCCCCAGCGCACCGCACGGGTGCCCTTGGTCGAGCCCACACCCATGATCGCCGAGGTGATGACGTGGGTGGTGGAGATCGGCGCGTGGAACATGAACGAGGCGGTGTACATGACGGACGCCGCGGTCGTCTCGGCCGCGAAGCCCTGCGGCGGGTCCAGCTCGATGATGCGCCGGCCGAGCGTGCGCATGATGCGCCAGCCGCCCGCGTACGTGCCCAGCGACAGGGTCAGCGCACAGGCGATCTTCACCCAGACCGGAATGGCGTCGCCCGCGGTCTGCACATCCGCGATGACCAGCGCCATCACCACGATGCCCATGGTTTTCTGGGCGTCCTGGAGGCCGTGTCCGAGCGCCATGCCGGCCGCCGAGACCGTCTGCGCGATGCGGAAGCCCCGCTTCGCCTTGTGCGGGTTGGACTTCCGGAACAGCCACATGATCACGACCATCACCAGATAGCCGAGGACCAGGCCGATCACGGGCGAGAGGAACATCGGCACGACGATCTTCTCTATGACGCCCGACCAGTAGACGGTCGTACCGCCCGCCAGCGCCGCGCCCACCATGCCGCCGAAGAGCGCGTGCGAGGACGACGACGGCAACCCGAAGTACCAGGTCACCAGGTTCCAGACCACCGCGCCGACCAGGGCGGCGAAGAGGATGCCCATCCCCTTGGAGCCCTCGGGCGTGGAGATCAGTCCCTCACTGACCGTCTTGGCGACCCCGCTGCCCAGGAAGGCGCCGGCGAGGTTCATCACCGCGGCCATGGCGAGCGCCGCCCGCGGGGTCAGGGCCCGGGTGGAGACGGAGGTCGCGATGGCGTTCGCGGAGTCGTGGAAGCCGTTGGTGTACGTAAATCCGAGCGCGACCCCGATGGTCACGATGAGCGCGAAGGTGTCCACCGGAGGTCAGGACTCCTTGACGGCGATCGTCTCGACCGTATTGGCGACATGCTCGAAGGCGTCGGCCGCCTCTTCCAGGATGTCCACGATCTGCTTGAGCTTGAGCACCTCGATGGCGTCGTACTTGCCGTTGAACAGGTGCGCGAGCAGCTTGCGGTGGATCTGGTCGGCCTGGTTCTCCAGACGGTTGACCTCGATCCAGTACTCGGTGAGGTTGGACATCGTCCGCAGGTTCGGCATCGCCTCGGCGGTCAGCTCCGCCGCCCGCGCCAGCACCTCGATCTGCTGCTCGACGCCCTTGGGCAGCTCCTCGATGCTGTAGAGGACGACGAGATCGACGGCCTCCTCCATGAAGTCCATGATGTCGTC
Organism: Streptomyces paromomycinus; assembly: GCF_003865155.1. NCBI lineage: Bacteria > Bacillati > Actinomycetota > Actinomycetes > Kitasatosporales > Streptomycetaceae > Streptomyces > Streptomyces paromomycinus. Next base: position 4,249,913 of record NZ_BHZD01000001.1, read on the forward strand.
GAGCTTCGAGGCGAGGTTGTAGATGTCCTCGCGGTCGAACGGCGTGATGAACGAGGAGTTCAGCTGGTGGAAGATCGCGTGGGTCGCGTCGTCCCCCGCGTGCTCCGCCGCCCGCATCCTCTCGGCGATCTCTGTCCGCGCGGAGGCGTCCGCCCCGAGCAGTTCCATCAGGAGCTTCGAGCCTGTGACGATGTTGTCCGCGGACGCCGCGAACATGTCGTAGAAGCTCGTCTCCCTGGGGGTCAGACGAAAGCGCACGTGAAATCCTCGGGGTGCATCGGATTCGGTCGAGTTGATGCTAGGCGCATCATCCAGCCACTGCTAACCGGCATTCCTTCAGTGTCGCCCATCGGGCACCATGCTCTGCACGGGGTACCGCCCGCGCCTGCGAATTTCTGTACCATATACCCACTAGGGGTATATGGAACGCCTACGTACCACGGGAGATGGCCATGACGACCACGGACGCCGACACCAACGGCACCACCGCAGCCGCCGCGGCCTGCCACACCGACGGGCCGAAAACCGCCCTCGGCACCGGCCCCGACGCCGTCACCGCTCACGATCTGGGCATCCACGGTTACGCGCAGCAGAAGGACGCACACCTCAAGAGGCTGCGCCGGATCGAGGGCCAGATCCGCGGCCTCCAGCGGATGCTGGAAGAAGATGTGTACTGCATCGACATACTCACCCAGGTGTCGGCGAGCACCAAGGGCCTGCAGTCCTTCGGCCTCCAGCTCCTGGAGGAACACCTGCGGCACTGCGTCGCCGACGCCGCCGTCAAGGGCCCCGAGGCCATCGACGAGAAGGTCAAGGAAGCCACCAAGGCCATCGAGCGGATGCTGCGCACCTGAGCGCGGCCGCCGGGCGCCGGTGCCCCGCACCGTCACGCCCGGCGCCGCCGCCCTGTCACCTGGGATTCCCGGGTCCGTGCCCCGTTCGCGCGCGGTCCGCGTCCACGTCCAGCACCTCGTCGATACGGTCCGAGCTGAGCCGATCCTCGCTCGCGGCGGCCGCCGCGATCATCAACTCACCAGTCAGGTCGATCTCGACGAGGGCTACGTGGTCCTGAACCGTCGAGTTGCGGTGTCCGGCCACGTACAACACCTCCTCCTTCGAGCGCCTCCCCACTCTTCTGGTGGTTACCGCCCAGAGTAGGTACGGGCGCACGCTCCGCGCATGGCACGGATGGACCATTTCCGCCAGTTCGCACAGGCCGTCGACACGTGCCCCGGAGGCCGTGGTCCGGGGCCGGGGGCCGAACCTGTCGGTCGCGCCGCCCGGCCGCCCGCGACCGCCGCCCGCGCCGGCCGCGCTCAGCCGCCCGTGGCGGCCGCGCTCAGCCGCCCGTGGCGGCGACCTTGCCCGTGTAGATGTCGTCCCGGTCGGGGAGCCGGACCGGAACCGGCGCCCCGAAGCCGTACAGCGTGGTGGTGGAGGTCACCGACGTCCCGCCCGTCGTGCCGTTGGCGAAGCGGAAGCGCTGGCGCACCTTGCGCAGCCGCCCGGCGTCGTCCAGATACGCGTCAAAGGCCACCACGTCGGTGGTGAAGCCTTTCTCCGCCGCCGTCAGCGCGGGCCGGAACGCCGCCGACGCCGCGCGTGCCGCCGACCCGATGTCCGTCGTCCCGCTGAAGTGCCGCACCGGGACGCCGTCCAGCCGCTCCCGCCCCGCGTACGTCACCTCCCGCACCCCCCGCAGCAGCTCGGCGGCGGCCAGCGGATCGGTCGCGCCGCCGGTGACGAGATTGCCGTCGGCCAGCGAGGCGGTGTCCACCCGCACCCACTTGCCGGCCGGCACGCCCGCCCCGCGGTTCTTCATGTACAAGGCGGACGGCGTGAGGATCTCGGTGATCGTGCGGTGCGCGCCGCTCCCGTCGCCGGTGTCCGGAAGCCGTACGTTCAGCTGCCCGGTCCGCTTGCGGTAGTCGTGGCCGCCGGTCCCCCGGATGGCGACGCGGGTGCCGCCGCTGACCGTCTCCAGCTCCGTACGCACCCGGGAGGTGCCGGCCCGGACGAGCGCGTCGGCGCCGGCGCGCAGGGCCGCCGCGTAGTCCGTACGGCCGGACGGGGCACCGGCGTCCGCCGGGCCGGCGGCATCCCGCGGCCCGGCGGACGGACGGCCGCCCGGTGGGCGGGCACGGTCGGTGAAGGGCGGCCCGGCCGCGGACCCGCCCACCGGGCCGTCTGCGGAGCGGCCGGCCGAGGCGTGGTCGTCGGCCGCCGCCCCGTTGGGGGAGCAGCCCGTGGTGAGCAGCCCGGCCAGCAGGCCCACCCCGCACACGGCGGCCGCGACGGCACCGCCTCGCCTGTCCTGCACCACCATCGCGTACGAGCCCCCTCGGCCGCTCTGCTCGTGAAGTAGCGGACCGGGATGTTCCGGTTGTCCGGACCACCACGACCCGTTCCGTTCAACGACTGTTCAGCCCGCTTCGTCACGCCCGTACACCTCGGGCGCGTAGCGTGGCGCCGTGCAGGACCGAGCAGCGCAGGAGCCGACAGCGCCGCCTTCCGGGGCGGCCGACCACCGGACCACCACCACCGAACGAGGTTCGTTCTGCCTGGCCCGCTGCAGCTGCGGCTGGCACGGCCCGGCGCGCCGGGCCCGCTCCCAGGCACGGACGGACGCGGAACAGCACCACCGGGCGGGGTGAGCGCCGGCCCGCCCGGCCGGCGGGCCTCCCACCCATGACCGCCCGTGAAACCCCGTCAGCACGCCCCTGGAACCTCGCCGGGCCCCCGCCTCATCTGGGTAGGGGGAAGCATCCACGGCGCGCGGACCCGTAAAGGGTTCCAAAAGGGGCAGTTCACAATGAAGCGGCGCACGATACTGGCAGCCGGCGGCGGACTCGCGGCGGCGACCGCCGGCTTTACCACCGCCTGCAGCACCGAAACCGGCCACGCGAACACCCTTGGCGGCGCCGCGTCCGGCGGCGTCGGCCTCAACACCAGTTCACAGGCGGGCAGGCCCCCGGCCGCCAAGGCAGCGTGGGACGCACTGCGCAAAAGCCTCGACGGCAAGCTGATACGCGCCGGCGAAGCCTCGTACGACGCCGCCCGCCGCCTGTACAACACCCGTTACGACAACCTGAAGCCCGCGGCCGTCGCCTACGTCCGCCACCCGGCCGACATAGCCGAGTGCCTGTCCTTCGCCCGCCGCTACAACGCCCCCGTCGCGATACGCAACGGGGGCCACTCATATGCCGGTTGGTCCAGCGGCAACGGCAAGCTGATCATCGACGTCTCCGCGCTGAACTCGGTCTCCGCGCCCTCCGGCGGCATCACCCGCATCGGTGCCGGCGCCAAGCTCATCGAGGTCTACGAGGGCCTGGGCAAGCACCACGTCACGATCCCCGGCGGCTCCTGCCCGTCCGTCGGCATATCCGGCCTGACCCTCGGCGGCGGCCACGGCGTCGCGTCCCGCGCCTACGGCCTGACCTGCGACAGCCTCGTCGGCGCCACCGTCGTCACCGCCGACGGCAAGACCGTCGAGTGCGACGCCAAGCGCAACAGCGGCCTCTTCTGGGCGCTGCGCGGCGCCGGGAACGGCAACTTCGGCGTGGTCACCGAACTGCGCTTCCGCACCCACGCGGCCCCCCGCTCGGTCATGGCCTACCTGACCTGGCCCTGGGCCAAGGCCACCGCCCTGCTGCGCTCCTGGCAGGAGTGGGGCCCCACCCAGCCCGACGAGATCTGGTCCTCCCTGCACCTGGACGCGCACCCCGGCGGCACCCCGACCGTCTCCGTCGCCGCCTTCTCCCTCGGCTCCTACGGCGACCTCCAGAACGCCGTCGACAAGCTGGCCGACCGCGCGGGCGGCCCCGGCCCCGCGAAGTCCGTACGTCTGACGCCCACCTCGTACCTCGACGCGATGGAGTCCTACGCGGGCTGCTCCACGAAGTCCACCGAGCAGTGCCACCTGCCGGGCGCCCTCCCCGGCCGCAGCGCCACCGGCAAGCTCGCCCGCGAGACGTACGCGGCCCGCTCCGACTTCTACGACCGCTCGCTCGACGCGGCCGGCATCCGCGCCCTGCTGGGCCAGATCGAGGCCGCGAGCCGCAAGGGCGTCGGCGGCAACGCGTCGCTGACCGCGCTGGGCGGCGCGATCAACCGGGTCCGCCCCACCGACACCGCCTTCGTGCACCGCCGCTCGCGCTTCCTCGCGCAGTACCTGGCGTCCTGGAAGGCGGGCGGTACGGGCGCCGCCCAGAGCGCCTGGCTGGACGGCATCCACGGCGCGATGCGGCGCTACGCCTCGGGCGCCGCCTACCAGAACTACACGGACGCGGCCCTGACCGACTGGAAGAAGGCGTACTACGGCCCGGCCGCCGGCCGCCTCACCGAGCTGAAGCGGCAGTACGACCCGAACGGGCTGTTCAGGACGTTCCCGCAGGCCCTGTGACGGCGCGTCCGGCCCATCGGCGGGGGGGTGACGGCAGGTCCGTCCCCCATACGACGAGGGAGGACCGGGGCCGTCAGCCCCGGTCCTCCCTCGTCGTCCGGTCTTCGTCGTCCGTTTCGCGTCGTCCCCGGCTACGCCGCCAGGTCCTCGTCCCGCTCCTCGCGCGCCACCGGCGGTACGGCCGTCACCGGCTCGGCGACCGCGCGGGGCGCCGGGCCGCCGGCCCGGACGAGCCACCAGGCGGGCGAGCGCCCCACGGCCGTCGCCACCGGGATCAGCATGGCCTGCGCCACCGGCGCCAGCAGCAGCGCCACCGCCGTACCGAGCGCGAAGCCGCCGATGACGTCCGTCGGGTAGTGCACACCCATGTAGACCCGGCAGAAGCCCTCCAGCAGCGCCAGGCCGATGCCGATCAGCCCGTACACGCGGTGCGCGATGAACAGCCCCACGCCGACTGCCATGGTCAGCGTCGCGTGGTCACTCACGAACGAGAAGTCCGTCTTGCCGGGAATGAGCACTTCCAGTCCGGCATGGACCCGGAACGGCCGGGGCCGCTCCACCACCGCCCGGATCGGAATGTTGGCCAGCAGCGCCACCCCGGCGGCCAGCGGCGCCCAGACCAGGCCCGCCACCGCGCCCGGCGCGTCCGGCCGCCTGCGCGCACCCCACCAGGCGATCAGGCACAGCACGGCGAGCGCGGCGACGAGGCCGTACTCCCCCACGAACTTCGTGGCGCGGTTGAGCCACTCCGGCGCGTCCTTCGCGAGGCCGTTGATGCCGTCGAGCACGTCCACATCGGGGTTCGACCCGTCCATTGCGAGTCCAGCCATCTGCCGCGGCCCCTTACCTTTCGCGCGCGCGAGCGCCGTGTGAGTGCTGCCAACCCCCGTGGTCGTCGGGCGTGGCCGGATTTCCACGGCCTCGCCATGTCTCCATGCCCAGGAAACGCGATGGACAGCCGAGCCGTTCCAGCTTCCACCGGATGATCACCAGGACGTTATCGAAGAGAGACTGATGTCCGCAGTTCAGGGCCCCATGTTCACGCAGCGTTCGGCCGGGGCAGCGCTTTCGCGCCATCTTCGGTGACCCGGGTCGCACCGATGTAGTCCGGTGTGTCGATCTTGTCGAACCGGATCACCGCGCCCGTGTACGGAGCATTGATCATGTAGCCGCCGCCCACATAGATCCCCACGTGGTGGATGGACCGCGGATCGTTCAGATTGTGCGCGAAGAACACCAGGTCCCCGGGGAGCAGCTCGTCCCGCTTCGGGTGCGGCCCGGCGTTCCACTGGTCGTTCGCCACCCGGGGCAGCTCGATGTCCACCGAGTGGTACGCCGCCTTCGTCAGCCCCGAGCAGTCGAACCGCCCGTCCTGGTCCGGCGTGCCGTTCCCGCCCCACAGGTACGGCTTGCCCAGCTGCTCCTGCGCGAAGGTGATCGCGGCGGCCGCCTGCCGGGACGCCGGGACCCGCCCCACCGGCGCCTCGAAGCTCTTGGCGAGGGTCGTGATGATCTTCACGTAGTTCTGCGTCTCGCTGATCGCCGGCACCCCGCCGGCCTTGATGACCCGGTAGGCGCCCGCGTTGTACGCCGCGAGCATGTTGTGCGCCGGGTCCCCGGGCACGTCCTTCACGTACTTCGCCAGCTCGCAGTCGTACGACGCCGCCGACGGGATCGCGTCCGCCGGGTCCCACACGTCCCGCCGGCCGTCCCCGTTGCCGTCGATGCCGTGCGAAGCCCAGGTACCGGGGATGAACTGGGCGATACCCTGCGCCGCCGCCGGGCTCTGCGCCCTCGGGTTCCAGCCGCTCTCCTGGTACAGCTGGGCGGCCAGCAGCGCCGGGTTGATGGCGGGACACAGATTGCCCCACTTCTGCACCAGCGGCTGGTACGACGCCGGCACCGCGCCCTTCGCCAGCCCCACCGCCCGGCCCGCGCCGCCCGCCAGGCCCGCGGCGGCCGTGTACGTGCCCACCACGAGCAGCGCGAGGAAGCAGAGCACCAGCCCGACCCCGACCCCACCGGCCACCCAGTATTTGCGCACCCCTCAACCCTCCCCCAAACGGGCGCGTTTCACCGCCGTTTTCGTCATGTACCTCGCCACACCTCGGCTGTACGGGCCACCTCCCGCGCTCCCGGCAGGCCGCCCCCGGCGCGCGACCCCACTCCGCTCCCGCCGGCGCCCTTCACTCCCCCAGCTCGAACCAGACCGACTTCCCGTCCCCCGGCCCGTGCCGGCACACACCCCACTCGTCGGCGCAGACCCCGACCAGGTACAGCCCACGCCCGCCCGTCGCGTCGTCCTCGCACCACCGCCGCACCGGCAGCCCCGGCGCCCCGTCGTGCACCAGCACCCGCAGCGTGCCCGGCCCCGGCCACTCCCCGTACAACGTCACCGGCTCCGAACAGCCGCTGCTGCGGCAGGCATTGACCGCGTTCGTCACCACCTCGGACGTCAGCAGCAGCGCGGTGTCGGCCAGCCCGCCCCGCCCGGCCGAGCGCACCGCCGTACCGACCGCGTCCCTGGCCGTACGCACCCACCCCGGATCCGGCGGAAAGACGAGCGAGAAGTCACCGGACGTGAGCGGCCGGGGCGCGGCCTCGGTGGTGGGGCGCATGACGTGGCCTCCTGGGGTCACCGGGCCCGGGCCGCGCGGGGCGCACGGGGGTGGGCCTGTGCCGTCGAAGCTAGGGACGAGGTTGAGGTAGTTGCAACCGAGACCCCGGAATCTCCCTCGGACGAGTGGCAGCCCGCCCCAACCATGGTCCGCCGCCGCGAGATCGCGCCAAACTGCGCCCGGACCCCGAGGAGGAACCCATGGCCCCCAGAAGCCAGCCCACCGAGCGCCAACGCCGCCTCGGCGCCGAGCTGCGCAAACTCCGCCTCGCCGCGGGCCTCTCCGGCGACCGGGCCGCCGCCCTGATCGACGCCGACCGCCAGCGCATGAGCCACATCGAAAGCGGCCGCGTCGACGTCCCGCGCAACGGCCTCTACCACCTCCTGCGCTCCTACGGCTGCGCGGAGGGACCGCTGTTCGAAGCGCTGATGGCGATGGCGCAGGACCGGGGGAAGGGGTGGTGGGACGCGTACCGGGACGTGATGGACAGGCGTGCCCTGGATCTGGCGGAACTGGAAGCACGCTCCACCGCCATCCGTATGCACGAACCCTCCGTCGTGCCGGGCATGCTACAGACCGCCGATTACGCCCGCGCGATGTGCGTCATGGCGGAGGGAACCGACCGGAACGAGGCGATCGACCGCTACGTCGACTTCCGTATCGCCCGCCAGCACATCATCGGGCCGGGGACCGGGACGCCGTACCACGCGGTGATCCACGAAGGCGCGCTGCGCACGCTGATCGGCAGCGCGGACATCATGCGCAGGCAATTGCGCCGGCTGATCGAGGTCGCGCGCCTGCCGCACGTGACCATCCAGGTGTTTCCCTTCACCGCAGGCGGCTTCGCCGCGTACAGCCGCCTGTTCTCCCTGTTCAGCGGGGCGGCGCCGGAACTCGACACGGTTCGGCTGGAGCAGCCGCTCGGCCCGGTCCTGCTTCACGACAGGCAGTACGTCGACAAGTACTCCGGGATCTTCACCAAGCTGTCCGAACTCGCTCTGCCGCGTGTTGACCCGGAGACAAAGCCCGAGTCTCATGAGGGCCGGGACTCCCTGACTCTGATCCACCACCTTGTGTACACGTTGTAAGGAACCACCATGTCGCAGCTCGCCTGGCGCAAGTCTTCGTACAGTGCGCACCCCCAGGACGACTGCGTGGAGGTGGCCGCGAACCCGAACGGACCGGTCCTCTACCGGGAGAGCGACCGACCAGGGGAAATCGCCCGCGCCAGGCCGCACACCTGGTCCGCTTTCCTCGACTGCGTGAAGGCCGGTTCGTACGACAGCGTCAACACCCGGTAACCCGGAGCGACCGATGCGCCGAATCGCGCACATGGCAGAAGTCGTCGTACAGCACCTACAGCAACGACGACTGCGTAGAGGTGGCCGCGAACCCGAACGGACCGGTTCTCTACCGGGAGAGTGACCGACCAGGGGTGGTCGCCCGCGTGAGCGCCCACACCTGGGCCGCGTTCCTCCGGGACGTCAAGGCGGGGAGCGGCAGGTACCCGCCCCCTGACCACCCCTGACGGGCCGTAAAGTCCTCCGCGTACGAGCGAGTGCACGAGGTCACCGCCCACCGCGGGCCGACGGAGGAACTGATGCAGACCACCCCCACTCCCCCCACTCCCCCCGAGAACCTCATCTGGCAGAAAGCCACGGACGACGAGAACGCGCCCGAGTACATCGAGGTCGCCTTCGGGGACGACGGCAACGTCTACCTGCGGACGAACACCGAGCCGGACAACGTCGTGATCACCACGCGCGTCAAGTGGGACGCCTTCGTCCTGGGTGTGAAGGCCGGCGAGTTCGACCACTTCGTGGGGCTCTGAGCAGCGCCCGTTCCGGCGCGCCATTCGAACATTGCCCGGTGTGACCGGCCGTGGTACACACGGTGACGCCGACGGGTCCCCAGGCGACGTGCGCCCCCGTACGCACGCAATCCCCACGGGATCCGTCAAAGAAAGCCGCCAAGTCGACATCTGGTGGCGGTTTTGTCAGCGAAGATAGATGCTGGCCCGTACCGTATGGCGCGGGTACGCAACAACCCATAAGGGGCGGTGAGTTCATTCATGCACTTGGCGGCCGAAAAGGGCGACATCACCACCATCATTGGCGGAATCGCCCCGGACTGGGGTCCGTTCGGGACACTGGGCAACGAAGCACGCGTCATGATCGAAGTGGTCATGGCAGTAGCGATTCTGCTCTGCCTCGGCATCGCGATCTGGGGCGCGGCCAAACAGCGCATCGGCGCCACCGCGCTGCGCGACACGTTCAGCGCCGAACAGGGCAAGGGCCTCATCGTGGCCGGTCTGACCGGTGTCTTCATCATCGGATCGCTCGGCACGCTGTTCACGATCGTGTACGGAATGGCCGTGTAGCCGGGGCGGTCGGCGACGGCCGAGCCGGTGCCCCGGGAGCGGCCCGGCCGGCTCGTACGGGCTGACGGGCCGACAGGCCGACGGACCGACCGGCGGTCGGCCGACCGGCCGGCCGACGGGCCTTCCGGGTCACCGCCACCCCCTCGTACCACCGCCCCCCACCACCCCCTCCCGTCACCTCGAATCCCCTCACCCACGCCCCCGCACGCCCCCGGCGCAGCGCACCACGGACCGCCTCCTTCCGTACGCCCCGCCGGCCGCCCGCACCACAGCCCCTCCTCACCTCCCCCATCACCGGCCACACCCCACCGCCGAGAGCACCCGCCGATGCCCGCTCACTCCGCCCCGGACCGTTCCGCTTTGCGCCACTGCGGCGCGCAACGGTCCGATTGGGCCGCGCACCGGGCGGGGACACAAGGGCTTGGCGGGGACCGAGCGGCGGCCGCGGCCCACGGGGTGGTCGCAAATGCCGCAGAGTCCCCCATTCGCCTCTTCCGCCCGACACCTGAGGTTCCGTCACGGTGAGATCTACTCGTACCACTGCGCCCGAGCCGCTGCCCGCGCGGCTACGGTCATATACGGGCGGCAAAAGGACAGCAGTGACGGCCAGGTCGGTTGAGGGGGCACAGGCACGATGAGTCTCAGCGATGGCGGTGGATACGGCGGTGGCGAGCCGGGCGGCCCGGATACGGGCGGCCAGACCCGCACCAGACTCCCCGACGGCGGCGGCGACCCGTACGGAGGCGGCCGCCGCACCCGTACGGGCTCCTCCAGCCGCAACCTGATCACGATCGTCGGCGTGGTGGTCCTCCTGATCGCCGCCATCGCCTTCGCGAACCGGGGCGGGGACGGACAGGGCGCGGGCGACGGCGGCGCGAAGGAAGCGGACGCCCGCTCCACCGCACCGACCGGCACCAAGCCGGTGGAGGGCAAGAACGGCGGCATCGCGTCGGGCTTCGCGAAGACGGAGCAGGGGGCGCAGTCGGCGGCGGCGAATTACGCGGTGGCGCTCAACAGCGACGGCATGTACGCGAAGGACCGGCGGCGGACGATAGTCACCACGGTGTACGCGCCGGACGTGGCGGCAGCCCGCGAGAGCGCCCTCGACCAGGCGTACGGCAACCCGAAGTTCCTCGGCCGGATCGGGCTCAAGCCCGACGGCCGGGCTCCCGACGGCTCGACGTTCGTCTCCCGGGCCAACCCGGTCGGCACCAAGGTCGAGAAGTTCTCGGGCACCGCGGCCAAGGTCTCGGTCTGGTACTCGGCCCTCTTCGGCATCGCCGGGGCCGATTCCAAGAACCCGGTCGCGGAAGGCTGGTACACCAACACCTTCGACCTGCGGTGGATCGACGGGGACTGGAAGATCACCGACTTCACGCAGAAGGACGGTCCGGCTCCGGTCGGCCGGGACCAGACCGCGTCGTCGGCCGAGGAGATGTCCAAGGCTGTGCAAGGCTTCGGAGGGTTCACGTATGCCCGCTAACCATCGTCGTCGCGCTCTCTCCCTCGCCGCACTGGTGACGGGCGTACAGACGGCTGTCCTCCTCCTGGCGTCCCGCGCCTTCGCGGAGCCGAGTCCCACACCCACGCCTACCCCGACTCCTACGGGCAGCGGCAGCCCCTCGGCCAGCCCCTCGCCCAGCAACGACGCCTGCGACCTCATCCGCGGCCTCGCCAGGGATTACTGCCAGGAAGGCGACAAAGCCAACACCACCCCCAAATCCCCCGGCGGCCTAACCGACAACAACCCCCTCGACCCCCTCACCTCCCTCGCCAAGGGCTGTGCCGACGCCGCCGCCTGGATCGTCAACAAGCTGTCCGAAGCCGTGAAGGCGACCTCGCAGGTCGACTTCACCAACGCGGCCTTCCTGAAGCAGTACGCCGTCGTCTTCGCCGCCTCGACCGTGCTGACGCTCGTGCTGTGGCTGCTGGCCGTCGCCAAGCGTGCCGTGCGCGGCGTGCGGCTGACGGAGGCGATCAGCGAGGCGATCGGGTTCCTGTGGCTGACCGTGCTCGCCTCCGCGTTCACACCGCTGATCCTGTACACCGTGGTCTCCGCGACGGACGGCATCACCGAGATCATCGCGAAAGGGACGGGCGCGCAGACCGACACCTTCTTCGGGGCGTTCGCGGCGGCGCTGAAGAAGGACACGGACATCGGCGGCGGCCCGATCATGCTGATCGTGGTCTCGCTGGTCTCGGTGCTGGCGGCCGGTGTGCTCTGGCTGGAGCTGGTGATCAGGGCGGCCCTGCTGTACGTGGGCGCGCTGCTCGGTACGGTCGTCTACGCGGGCCTGGTCGACAAGAACATGTGGGGACATGTCCGTCGCTGGGCGGGCATCATGATTGCCGTGATCATGGTGAAACCGGTCATCGTCATCGTCCTGGGCATCGCCGGCGCGCTCACCACCGGCGATGGCCCGAACGCCATCTCGGCCGTGGTCTCCGGCCTCGCGATCATCTTGCTGGCCATCTTCGCCAGCGCCGTGATCTACCGTTTCGTGCCCGGTTTCGGCGACGAGATGGTCTCGGCCCGTACGAACAAGAAGCAGGCCACCGAGGGTTCGCAGGCCGCCGCCGTGATCTCCTCGCCCGCCGCGCTGGTGTCCCAGGGCATCAAGACGCACAGCTCCCGCAGGTCCGGCGGGGGTGGCCAGGACCAGGGCGGCGGCGGCCAGGCCCGGCCCGCCGACGCGGTCTCCGGCGGTGTGGCCGCCCACAGCAGCCGCGGCGGCTCCGGCGGCCGCGTCCCGGCCCCCGCCTCGCCCGCCCCCCGCTCGCGCCCGTCCCCCGGTTCCGGTTCCGGCTCCACCGGCAACGCCCGCCCCGGCAAGACTCCAGGAGGTGACGGGCGTTGACGACCCAGTCCCACCCGATCGCGCCCCGCCGCACGTACCTGATCGGCCGCGCCCGCCCGAACGCGATCGTCGGCAAGAACCGCGAGACCGGCGAGATCGCCCTGATCATCGCGGGCGCGTTCCTCGGCATGGTGTGCGGCCTGCTGGTGCCGGTGCTGTCGCTGCGGATCGCGACCCTGACCGGTTTCCCGCTGCTGGCGATCGCCGCGGTCTACTTCCCGTACCGCGGCCGTACGTTCTACAAGTGGTTCGAGATCAACCGCAGCTACCGGCGTACGGTCCGCCAGGGCACGACGTACCGCTCCGGCACCGCCGAGGCCGGGACCCGCCTGGACGGCCGCGAGGTGGAGATCGGCCCGCCGCCCGGCATCGGCCGCATCAACTGGCTGACCGCCCCGTTCGGCCCGGACGAGATCGCCGTCCTGCTGCACGCCGACCGCCGCACCGTCACGGCCGCCATCGAGATCGAGGGCCCGGGCGTCGGCCTGCGCGACAGCGAGGACCAGGAGGCCCTCGTCGAGCGGTTCGGCACGCTGCTCAAGCACGTCGCCAACGGGGACGGCTTCGTCACCCGCCTCCAGATGCTGGCCCGGACGCTCCCCGCCGACCCCGACGCGCACGCCAAGGACGTCGCCCAGCGCGGCAACGCCGACTCCCCCGCCTGGCTCCAGGAGTCGTACGACCAGCTCCAGTCCATGGTCTCCACCTCCTCCGAGCAGCACCGCGCCTACCTGGTCGCCTGCATGCACTACACCCGCGAACTGGCCGCCGAGGCGCACACCATGGCGCGCGCCGCGCACCTGCACAACGGCGGACTGATCCGCAAGAAGCTGGACCGGGACGCGGGCCTGGCCGTCGTCATGGCGCGCGAACTGACCGACATCTGCGCGCGGCTGGCCGAGGCCGACATCCGCGTACGCCAGCCGCTCGGGCAGAGCCGGCTGTCGTCGCTGGTGCACTCCATGTACGACCCGGACCACCCCATCGACCACATCCAGGCGATGAGCCAGCGCAACGCCTGGCCGGCCGAGCTGGACGCGATGGAGCCGACCTACCTCCAGGCCAAGACCCGCGAGTCGGCCACCCGCGCGCCGTGGTGCCACGCCACGGCCTGGGTCAAGGAGTGGCCGCTGACCCCGGTCGGCGTCAACTTCCTGGCGCCGTTGCTGGTGCACACTCCCGACGTCATCCGTACGGTGGCGGTCTGCATGGACCTGGAGCCCACCGAGATCGCGATCGAGCGGATGCTGACGGAGAAGACCAACGACGACGCGGAGGCCAGCCGGGCCGCCAAGATGAACCGGGTGGTCGACCCGCGCGACGTGGCCCACCACGGCCGCGTCGACCAGCGCGGCGAGGATCTGGCCTCGGGCGCCGCGGGCGTCAACCTCGTCGGCTACCTCACCGTCTCCGCCCGCTCCCCGGAGGCGCTGGCCCGCGACAAGCGCACCATCCGCGCCTCGGCGGGCAAGAGTTACCTCAAACTGGAGTGGTGCGACCGGGAACACCACCGCGCCTTTGTCAACACGCTGCCGTTCGCGACCGGGATCCGCCGCTAAGCCGCTGGGAGGCGCGTACGTCATGGCCATGCTCGATCCGCTCGCAGCGCTCACCGAGGCGTTCACCAGCTTCCTGTTCGGGAAGGTGGAGACGACGCGGCTTCCCGTACGGACCTCCACCGGCCAGGCCCAGGCCGTCTACCTGCCGACCGCCGCACCGGGCCTGGGCGACTCCGGCGTGATCATCGGCCGCGAGGTCTACAGCGGCAAGGGCTACATCTACGACCCCTTCCAGCTCTACGGCCAGCAGCTGCCGGCCCCGCACTGGCTCGTCCTCGGCGAGTCCGGCAACGGCAAGTCGGCGCTGGAGAAGACCTACGTCCTGCGCCAGCTGCGCTTCCGCGACCGCCAGGTCGTCGTCCTGGACGCACAGGGCGAGGACGGCGTCGGCGAGTGGAACCTGATCGCCGAGCAGCTCGGCATCACCCCCATCCGCCTGGACCCCACCGCCGCCCTCAACGGCGGCATCCGCCTCAACCCCCTCGACCCGTCGATCACCACCACCGGCCAGCTCGCCCTGCTCCGTACGATCATCGAGGTCGCCATGGGGCGCGGCCTGGACGAGCGCTCCGGCTTCGCGCTGAAGGTGGCCCACGCGTACGTCAACGAGACGATCACCAACCGCCAGCCGGTCCTCACCGACATCGTGGAGCAACTGCGCCACCCGGAGGAGGAATCAGCGGAGGCCATGAACGTCGACATAGACGACGTACGGGCCTGGGGCCTGGACGTGGCGCTGGTGCTCGACCGGCTGGTCGACGGCGACCTGCGCGGCATGTTCGACGGCCCGACCACCGCCGGCATCGACCTCGACGCGCCACTGATCGTCTTCGACCTCTCGCACATCGACCGCAACTCGATCGCGATGCCGATCCTGATGGCGATCGTCGGCGTCTGGCTGGAGCACACCTGGATCCGCCCCGACCGGAAGAAACGGATCTTCCTCGTCGAGGAGGCCTGGCACATCATCAACTCGCCGTTCGTCGCCCAGCTCTTCCAGCGGCTGCTGAAGTTCGGCCGCCGCCTGGGCCTGTCCTTCGTCGCCGTCGTCCACCATCTCAGCGACGTGGTGGACGGCGCCGCCGCCAAGGAAGCCGCCGCGATCCTGAAGATGGCCTCCACCCGCACGATCTACGCCCAGAAGACCGACGAGGCCCGGGCCACCGGCGCCGTCCTGGGCCTGCCGCGCTGGGCCGTCGAGATCATCCCGACGCTCACCCCCGGCATCGCGGTGTGGGACGTCAACGGCAACGTCCAGGTCGTCAAACACCTGATCACCGAGGCGGAACGGCCGCTGGTCTACACCGACCGGGCGATGACCGAGAGCTCCGCGACGCTGACGGAGGAAGCGCTCGCGATCGGGCGGGCGGCGGACGCGGAGGCCGAGGCACGGGCCGAAGCGCTGGCGATGCAGCGGCAGTTCCGGGACGAGTCGAGCGAGACGGTGGCGTGACGCGGGCATACGGGAACGGGGACGGGCACGGGTACGGGTACGGGCACGGTGGTGCGGGCCCGCAGGGCGGCTCGGGAGGCGCAGGGGGTCCCGGCGGCCCGGGTGGCTCGGGTGGCCCCGGGGGCCCGGGTGGCGGGCGGGGGCGCGGTGTCCCCGACTCCCTCCTGATCGGCGTCCTCGCCTTCCTCCTCGGCCTCACCGTGCTGGCCTGGACGGCGACCGGCCTGGCCGGACTCTTCACCCACGGCGCCTGGCCGGACGGCGTGACCTTCACCCGTACGCCACTGGCCCTGCGCAGCCTCATAGGCGCCCCGCACGACCTCGCCGCCGCCTGGCCCGACACCCCGGCCGCACAGCTCTCCGGATACGGGCTGTTCTGGGGCATCCTCATCAGCGAATTGCTGGTCCTCGTCGTCCTGACGGTCTTCGCCCTGGGGACGATCGCCCGCTACCGGACTGTGCGGGCCAATCGGCGCGCGGTGGGCAAGACAGCCGGGTGGGACGGAAGCGCCGGGGCCGTCGGGCGGGAAGGGGCTGCTGGGGCGGCCAGGGTCGCCGGGACGGGTGGAGCCGCTCAGACGTACGAGGCTACCGAGGCCGCCGGGCCGGCCGGGACCGCCAAAGCCCCCGTACAGGGCGGACCGGAAGCTACGAACGGCCGGCCCACGGCTGCCGCCCCTTCCCCCGCACCTACGCCCAGCGCAGCACCGCTCTACGCGACCCCCGCAACGCCACTACTGGCCTCGGAGACTGCCGCACCACCGGCCTCGGAATCCGCAGCGCCGACGGCTTCGGGAGCGCCCGTAGCGTCCGTCCCGATCCCCACCCCCGCCCCCGCCCCCGCAGGCACCCCAATCCCAACCACCCCAACCACCCCAGTCACTCCAGCCGTTCCCACCACCCCCACCATTCCCCCCACTCACCTCCCCGCCCCCACGTCGGCCGTCCACTACGGCGCCGACCGCCGTCAGGCCGGCGCGCTCGCCGCGGCCGCCGTCGCAGCCGCCGAAGGCCCGCTCGTCGTGGCCACCACCGACCCCGCCCTCTGGGCCGACACCAAGGACGGCCGCGCCAAACTGGGCCCGCTGCTGACCTACGACCCGCAGCACCTCCTGGACACCCCGGCCCGGATGCGCTGGTCGCCGACGTCCGGCTGCGAGGACATCGCCACCGCCGCGGCCCGCGCGGCCGCGCTCCTCGCCCCCGTACGCCCCTCCAGCACCCTCGACTCCGCGGTGGCCGACGCCGCGACGACCCTGCTGCGCTGCTGGCTGCACGCCGCCGCCGTGGATGGGCGGCCTTTCCGTCAACTGCACCGCTGGGCCCACACCAAGGGCGCCGCGCACGAGCCCGTACGCATCCTGCGCACGAACCAGAAAGCCTCGGCGGGCCAGGCGGGCGAGCTGGAGTCCGTACTGACCGCGCACGCGGAACGCCGTGAGATGGCTCAGGAGTTGGTCTCCCGCACCCTCACGTCGCTGGCCTCGATCCACATCCGGGACGCCTGCAATCCGGCGCGAACCGATGCCCTCCTTCTCGAATCTTTCATCGACGAAGGGGGAACACTCTACGTGGTAGGGGAATCCATCGAGGATCCGCGAACCACTCCGGGTGCGATGCCACTGCTCGTCGCACTCCTCTCCAACGTGGTCGAGCGCGGCCGCCGCATGGCCGAACGGTCATCCGCCGGTCGGCTCGACCCACCACTCACCCTCGTCCTGGATGACATCGCGGCGCTGGCGCCGTTCCCCACCCTGCCCGGCCTGCTCGAAACCGGCCGCGCCCAGGGGCTGTTGACGCTGGTCACGATGCGCTCCCAGGAACAGGCTCGCGCCCGCTGGCCCCACACCCCGCTCCCGACCTGACCGGCGGCCGGCCTGCTGACCTGCTGACCTGCTG
This sequence comes from Streptomyces paromomycinus, assembly GCF_003865155.1. Taxonomy (NCBI): domain Bacteria; kingdom Bacillati; phylum Actinomycetota; class Actinomycetes; order Kitasatosporales; family Streptomycetaceae; genus Streptomyces; species Streptomyces paromomycinus. The sequence goes on from NZ_BHZD01000001.1 coordinate 4,267,082, forward strand.
ACCTGCTGACCTGCTGACCTGCTGACCTGCGCCAGGCTACGCGCGCTCCAGCGCCATCTCGTGCTCGACGGCGGCCTCGTCCTTGGGATCGGCCATCGTCCGGCCGGTCTCGACGAAACCCAGCGACCGGTAGAGGGCCGCCGCGCGATCGTTCTCCTGGTGCACCCAGAGCCGCACCCGCTCCACCGCCGGCCCGGACCGGCTCCACGCCCATTCCACGGCGGCCGCGAACAGATCGCGCACCAGCCCCGTACCGCGGTGCTCCGGACGTACGTACACCCCGACGATGTGCGCCCACGGCGCCTCGCCACCCCGCTCGTCCGCGCCCTCCTGCTCGACGAGCACGACGACCATGCCGCCCCAACTGCCGTCCGGCGCCTCGCCGACGAACGTCAGCGGATCCCGGTCCTCGTCACTGCGCGCCGCCCGCCGCTGCCACACCTCGTCCGGGTAGGCCGCGACCTTCTCGAAGGACTCGTTGAAGGCGATGCGCGCCACCGGATCGGAGAGCGCCGCCAGCCGGAGTTCCCTGAGCCGCTTCCACTCGTCCGCCTTGACCGGCCTGATCAGATACCCCATCGGCCCAGCATCCCAGCCGCCCGCCCCTCTGGCCACACGTAATTCTCCCCTCCCACACCGCACTTGCCAGTTAGGCTAGCCTCACCTAACTAATGCGCTACTCGTGGAGGCACCACCTTGCCCCGAGCCACGTCCCTTCCCGACTCCGACCCGGCGTCCGCGGCCGCGCCCCTCATCCCGCACACCGGCAGCCTTCCCGCCCTCCGCCTGGCCGGCCTCGCCGGAATCCTGGCCTCCGCGGCCTGGCTCGTCGGCGACATCCTCCTGCTCGGCAAGCCCATGGGGTCGCCGGACCAGTACCCGATCCTGCATTCCTACGACGGCATGGCCCGCGACTCCCTGGCCGCGATGCTCCCCGCCTCCACCACCCGCCTGGCCTGGGGAGCCCTGCTCGGCGTCCTGACCGGGCCGCTCTATCTCTACGCCTGCCACCACTTCCGCCACGCTCTTCTCCCGCAGCCCCGCCGGCTCGCCCTGGCGCCCTTCCTCCTCCTGACGGCCGGCTACGCGCTCGCCCCCTTCGCCCACGGCTCGTTCTTCTACTGGGGCCAGGCCGCGAAGGCGGTGCACGAGTCCGGCGCCGACTCCGCCGCACTGACCACTCTTCCGGGCGACCTCGCCACGGTGCTCTTCATCCCGTACGCGGTACTCCTGGCCCTCTGGGGCGTCGGCTCCGTCTGGCTGGCCGTCCTCGTCCTCCGCGGCGGTACGGCCTTGCCCCGCTGGATGTGCATCGCGAACCCGCTGGTCTGCACCCTCATCGGCACTCTCGTCACCAAGCTCTGGCCCGGCACCGTGGGTACGGCCCTCCAAGGAGCTGCCCTGAGCATCGCCAACCTGCTGCTCTTCTCCCTCACCACCGCGGTGTTCTGGAGAAGGAAGGCCGGCTGACGCGCGTTATGCGGGAACGCAAAAAAGCTCCGGTCCCTGAACCAGAGGTTCAGGGACCGGAGCTGAAAAATTGTTCGGCGGCGTCCTACTCTCCCACAGGGTCCCCCCTGCAGTACCATCGGCGCTGAAAGGCTTAGCTTCCGGGTTCGAAATGTAACCGGGCGTTTCCCTAACGCTATGACCACCGAAACACTATGAAGATAACAACTCCAGCCGACAAGGCGAGTTCGTTACTTCAGAACTAACACAGTGGACGCGAGCAACTGAGGACAAGCCCTCGGCCTATTAGTACCAGTCAACTCCACCCGTTACCGGGCTTCCATATCTGGCCTATCAACCCAGTCGTCTACTGGGAGCCTTACCCTCTCAAGGAGGAGGGAGCCCTCATCTCGAAGCAGGCTTCCCGCTTAGATGCTTTCAGCGGTTATCCTTTCCGAACGTAGCCAACCAGCCATGCCCTTGGCAGGACAACTGGCACACCAGAGGTTCGTCCGTCCCGGTCCTCTCGTACTAGGGACAGCCCTTCTCAAGACTCCTACGCGCACAGCGGATAGGGACCGAACTGTCTCACGACGTTCTAAACCCAGCTCGCGTACCGCTTTAATGGGCGAACAGCCCAACCCTTGGGACCGACTCCAGCCCCAGGATGCGACGAGCCGACATCGAGGTGCCAAACCATCCCGTCGATATGGACTCTTGGGGAAGATCAGCCTGTTATCCCCGGGGTACCTTTTATCCGTTGAGCGACGGCGCTTCCACAAGCCACCGCCGGATCACTAGTCCCTACTTTCGTACCTGCTCGACCCGTCAGTCTCACAGTCAAGCTCCCTTGTGCACTTACACTCAACACCTGATTGCCAACCAGGCTGAGGGAACCTTTGGGCGCCTCCGTTACTCTTTAGGAGGCAACCGCCCCAGTTAAACTACCCACCAGACACTGTCCCTGATCCGGATCACGGACCCAGGTTAGACATCCAGCACGACCAGAGTGGTATTTCAACAACGACTCCCCCGCCACTGGCGTGACGAGTTCACAGTCTCCCACCTATCCTACACAAGCCGAACCGAACACCAATATCAAGCTATAGTAAAGGTCCCGGGGTCTTTCCGTCCTGCTGCGCGAAACGAGCATCTTTACTCGTAGTGCAATTTCACCGGGCCTATGGTTGAGACAGTCGAGAAGTCGTTACGCCATTCGTGCAGGTCGGAACTTACCCGACAAGGAATTTCGCTACCTTAGGATGGTTATAGTTACCACCGCCGTTTACTGGCGCTTAAGTTCTCAGCTTCGCCCTGTCGAAACAGAGCTAACCGGTCCCCTTAACGTTCCAGCACCGGGCAGGCGTCAGTCCGTATACATCGCCTTACGGCTTCGCACGGACCTGTGTTTTTAGTAAACAGTCGCTTCTCGCTGGTCTCTGCGGCCACCACCAGCTCAGAGTGCAAGACTCATCACCAGCAATGGCCCCCCTTCTCCCGAAGTTACGGGGGCATTTTGCCGAGTTCCTTAACCATAGTTCACCCGAACGCCTCGGTATTCTCTACCTGACCACCTGAGTCGGTTTAGGGTACGGGCCGCCATGAAACTCGCTAGAGGCTTTTCTCGACAGCATAGGATCATCCACTTCACCACAATCGGCTCGGCATCAGGTCTCACCCTTAACGTGCGACGGATTTGCCTACCGCACGGGCTACACCCTTACCCCGGGACAACCACCGCCCGGGCTGGACTACCTTCCTGCGTCACCCCATCACTCACCTACTACAAGTCTGGTTCGTCGGCTCCACCACTCCCCTACGCTCCGAAGAGCTCAGGGCGGCTTCACGGACTTAGCATCGCCTGATTCGATGTTTGGCGCTTCAAAGCGGGTACCGGAATATCAACCGGTTGTCCATCGACTACGCCTGTCGGCCTCGCCTTAGGTCCCGACTTACCCTGGGCAGATCAGCTTGACCCAGGAACCCTTAGTCAATCGGCGCACACGTTTCCCACGTGTGTATCGCTACTCATGCCTGCATTCTCACTCGTGAACCGTCCACAACTACCTTCCGGTGCTGCTTCACCCGGCACACGACGCTCCCCTACCCATCACAGTCCCCGTTAGGAGTACATACTGCAATGACACGACTTCGGCGGTGTGCTTGAGCCCCGCTACATTGTCGGCGCGGAATCACTTGACCAGTGAGCTATTACGCACTCTTTCAAGGATGGCTGCTTCTAAGCCAACCTCCTGGTTGTCTCTGCGACTCCACATCCTTTCCCACTTAGCACACGCTTAGGGGCCTTAGTCGATGCTCTGGGCTGTTTCCCTCTCGACCATGGAGCTTATCCCCCACAGTCTCACTGCCGCGCTCTCACTTACCGGCATTCGGAGTTTGGCTAAGGTCAGTAACCCGGTAGGGCCCATCGCCTATCCAGTGCTCTACCTCCGGCAAGAAACACACGACGCTGCACCTAAATGCATTTCGGGGAGAACCAGCTATCACGGAGTTTGATTGGCCTTTCACCCCTAACCACAGGTCATCCCCCAGGTTTTCAACCCTGGTGGGTTCGGTCCTCCACGAAGTCTTACCTCCGCTTCAACCTGCCCATGGCTAGATCACTCCGCTTCGGGTCTTGGGCACGCTACTGAACGCCCTCTTCGGACTCGCTTTCGCTACGGCTTCCCCACACGGGTTAACCTCGCAACATACCGCAAACTCGCAGGCTCATTCTTCAAAAGGCACGCAGTCACGACTATGCAGCAAGCTGCATAGCGACGCTCCCACGGCTTGTAGGCACACGGTTTCAGGTACTATTTCACTCCGCTCCCGCGGTACTTTTCACCATTCCCTCACGGTACTATCCGCTATCGGTCACCAGGGAATATTTAGGCTTAGCGGGTGGTCCCGCCAGATTCACACGGGATTTCACGGGCCCCGTGCTACTTGGGTGTCTCTTAAACGAGCCGCTGACGTTTCAGCTACGGGGGTCTTACCCTCTACGCCGGACCTTTCGCATGTCCTTCGCCTACATCAACGGTTTCTGACTCGTCCCACAGCCGGCAGACTGCAGAAAAGAGATCCCACAACCCCGCACTGGCAACCCCTGCCGGGTATCACACCAATACGGTTTGGCCTCATCCAGTTTCGCTCGCCACTACTCCCGGAATCACGGTTGTTTTCTCTTCCTGCGGGTACTGAGATGTTTCACTTCCCCGCGTTCCCTCCACATACCCTATGTGTTCAGGTATGGGTGACAGCCCATGACGACTGCCGGGTTTCCCCATTCGGACACCCCCGGATCAAAGCTCGGTTGACAGCTCCCCGGGGCCTATCGTGGCCTCCCACGTCCTTCATCGGTTCCTGGTGCCAAGGCATCCACCGTGCGCCCTTAAAAACTTGGCCACAGATGCTCGCGTCCACTGTGCAGTTCTCAAGCAACGACCAGCCACCCGTCACAACCCGCCGAAGCAGGCCTTTACCGGGGCCGACGTTTGAAGGTACAGACCCTTGGTCCGTGCCCTCAGACACCCAACAGCGTGCCCGACACAACCAGCCGACCGATCACGTTCCACGCCGAAGCAGTACTAACGATCCATCAACCGAGTGTGCCGAGTAGTCAACGTTCCACCCATGAGCAACCAGCACCGGACATTCGCCGATGTTCTGGCCTCTGACCAAGCCAGGCTTGGTAAGAAGTGCTCCTTAGAAAGGAGGTGATCCAGCCGCACCTTCCGGTACGGCTACCTTGTTACGACTTCGTCCCAATCGCCAGTCCCACCTTCGACGATTCCCTCCCACAAGGGGTTGGGCCACCGGCTTCGGGTGTTACCGACTTTCGTGACGTGACGGGCGGTGTGTACAAGGCCCGGGAACGTATTCACCGCAGCAATGCTGATCTGCGATTACTAGCGACTCCGACTTCATGGGGTCGAGTTGCAGACCCCAATCCGAACTGAGACCGGCTTTTTGAGATTCGCTCCACCTCGCGGTATCGCAGCTCATTGTACCGGCCATTGTAGCACGTGTGCAGCCCAAGACATAAGGGGCATGATGACTTGACGTCGTCCCCACCTTCCTCCGAGTTGACCCCGGCAGTCTCCTGTGAGTCCCCATCACCCCGAAGGGCATGCTGGCAACACAGAACAAGGGTTGCGCTCGTTGCGGGACTTAACCCAACATCTCACGACACGAGCTGACGACAGCCATGCACCACCTGTACACCGACCACAAGGGGGACCCTGTCTCCAGGGTTTTCCGGTGTATGTCAAGCCTTGGTAAGGTTCTTCGCGTTGCGTCGAATTAAGCCACATGCTCCGCCGCTTGTGCGGGCCCCCGTCAATTCCTTTGAGTTTTAGCCTTGCGGCCGTACTCCCCAGGCGGGGAACTTAATGCGTTAGCTGCGGCACGGACGACGTGGAATGTCGCCCACACCTAGTTCCCAACGTTTACGGCGTGGACTACCAGGGTATCTAATCCTGTTCGCTCCCCACGCTTTCGCTCCTCAGCGTCAGTATCGGCCCAGAGATCCGCCTTCGCCACCGGTGTTCCTCCTGATATCTGCGCATTTCACCGCTACACCAGGAATTCCGATCTCCCCTACCGAACTCTAGCCTGCCCGTATCGAATGCAGACCCGGGGTTAAGCCCCGGGCTTTCACATCCGACGTGACAAGCCGCCTACGAGCTCTTTACGCCCAATAATTCCGGACAACGCTTGCGCCCTACGTATTACCGCGGCTGCTGGCACGTAGTTAGCCGGCGCTTCTTCTGCAGGTACCGTCACTTGCGCTTCTTCCCTGCTGAAAGAGGTTTACAACCCGAAGGCCGTCATCCCTCACGCGGCGTCGCTGCATCAGGCTTGCGCCCATTGTGCAATATTCCCCACTGCTGCCTCCCGTAGGAGTCTGGGCCGTGTCTCAGTCCCAGTGTGGCCGGTCGCCCTCTCAGGCCGGCTACCCGTCGTCGCCTTGGTAGGCCATTACCCCACCAACAAGCTGATAGGCCGCGGGCTCATCCTGCACCGCCGGAGCTTTCCACACGGAGATCATGCGATCCCGTGTCGTATCCGGTATTAGACCCCGTTTCCAGGGCTTGTCCCAGAGTGCAGGGCAGATTGCCCACGTGTTACTCACCCGTTCGCCACTAATCCCCTCCCGAAGGAGGTTCATCGTTCGACTTGCATGTGTTAAGCACGCCGCCAGCGTTCGTCCTGAGCCAGGATCAAACTCTCCGTGAATGTTTACCCGTAATCGGGTCAACACACACGAGAGCGGAACAGGAAGCGGAATAGGCTTCCCGTTCACAGCGTCCTCGCTGTGTGTGCCACCCGCACCGCTCGGATGCTGGTGGACTTTTCAAAGGAACCTCATCCTCCGGCGTGTGCCGGTGGACGGGGTATCAACATATCTGGCGTTGACTTTTGGCACGCTGTTGAGTTCTCAAGGAACGGACGCTTCCTTTGTGCCTGTTTCACCAGGCTCTCCGGGCGCTTCCCTTCGGTCTTGCGTTTCCGACTCTATCAGATCCTCGCGGTCCTGATTTCCGCCGGTGCGTTTCGGCCTTTCGGCTTCTTCGCGGTTCCAACCTTACCAGATCCGTTCGGCGTTTCCGCTTTCCGTTTCCGGCTCCCTGCTGGAGCGGGGCGGCCGTCCGGCTTTCGCTTTTCGGCCTTTCCGACTCTATCAGATCCGCTTTTCGTTCCGGGCTTCCGGTGAAGGAAGCTGGTCGGTTCGAAAGTGAATCCGATTCCCCGTCGAAGGGGGTTGTTCGCGCCTTCCGGCGTGATCACTACTTTAGTGCCTTTTCCCGGTGACGCATAATCGAGTCAGTGGTCGGAATTTCGGCATGCGAAATTCTTCCCGTTCGGGAGTCGTGCAGTGGTGATGGTGCCGCCAGTCGGCGTGAGGGGCTGCCGTGGAGGCCTGTCGGCTCCGTGGCAACTCGGAGAACCCTACACGAGGGGTTGGGGCGCTTCAAACCCGTGCCAGGAGGCGGATCCGGGCGTACCGTGGCACCCATGACGACGCGTGCACTCGTACAGCAGTGGTGGCCCGCCTGACGGCGGCCGCCCCCAGTGCATGCAGACAACGGCCGCCGTACCCGGCGGCCGTTTCGCGTATCTCCTCGCAGCCGGCCGGTGGGCGCGGCGGTCCCGGAACCAGTAGTTCGGGAGACGAGAGAGATGACGCGGACACGGATCTTCAGTGGTGTGAAGCCGACAGGGCACCTGACCCTGGGGAACTACCTCGGCGCGCTGCGCGGGTGGGCGGACGAGGACCAGCACCGGGCGGACGCGCTGTTCTGCGTCGTGGACCTGCACGCGCTGACCGTGGAGCACGATCCGGCGCGGGTGCGAAGGCTCAGTCGGCAGGCCGCCACGTTGTTGCTGGCGGTGGGGCTCGATCCGCGGCTCTGCACGGTGTTCGTGCAGAGCCATGTCGACGAGCACACGCGACTGGCCTACCTGATGGAGTGCACGGCGTCCGACGGTGAGATGCGGCGCATGATCCAGTACAAGGAGAAGACCGAGCGGGAGCGGGCCCGGGGCGGGAGTGTGCGGCTGTCGCTGCTGACGTATCCGGCCCTGATGGCCGCCGACATCCTCGCGTACGGGACCGGCGAAGTGCCGGTGGGTGAGGACCAGGCGCAGCACGTGGAGCTGACGCGGGACCTGGCGGTGCGGTTCAACCAGCGCTACGGGCAGACGTTCGTGGTGCCGAAGGCGACGGTGCCGAAGGTGGCCGCGCGCGTGATGGACCTCCAGGAGCCGACGTCGAAGATGGGGAAGTCGCACGCCCGCACCTCGGGCATCGTCTATCTGCTCGACGAGCCGGACGTGGTGCGCAAGAAGGTGATGCGGGCCGTGACGGACACCGGGTCGGACGTCGTGTACGACCGGGCCGAGCGGCCCGGGGTGGCCAACCTGCTGGACGTCCTTGCCGCGTGCGGTGCGGGTGAGCCCGCGGAACTGGCGGGTGAGTACGACTCGTACGGCGCGCTCAAGAAGGACACGGCGGAGGCGGTGGTGGAACTGCTGCGGCCGGTGCGGGAACGGCACGCGGAGCTGGTGAAGGATCCGGAGTACGTGGACTCCGTCCTGCGGGACGGGGCCGAGCGGGCCCGGGCGATCGCGCGGCCGCGGGTGGATGCGGCGTATCGGGCGGTGGGGTTGATGCCGGCGGTGTGAGAGGGGTCGGTCAGCGGCGTGAGAGGGGGGTGAGGTGGCCACCGTTGTGGGTGTTGGGGTGGGGGTTGCGGGTGTTGTTTGCGGCGGTGGCCACGGCCCCGGGGTTTCGGCCCCCGGGGTCCGGGCCCGGGGGGGGCGGGGGCCGGGGGCCAGCGAGGGCGGGCGGCGGGTCAGCCGTTGCCCGAGGCGAGTTCGCGGCTGCGGTCGCGGGCCGCTTCGAGGGCGGCGATCAAGGCCGCGCGCACGCCGTGGTTCTCCAGTTCGCGGATGGCGTTGATGGTGGTGCCGGCGGGCGAGGTCACGTTCTCGCGGAGGGTGACCGGGTGCTCGCCGCTGTCCCTGAGCATGGTCGCCGCGCCGATCGCCGCCTGCACGATCAGGTCGTGCGCCTTGTCGCGCGGCAGACCGAGCAGGATGCCGGCGTCGGTCATCGCCTCGACTAGAAAGTAGAAGTACGCCGGGCCCGAGCCGGAAAGGGCGGTCGCGGCGTCCTGCTGGGACTCCGGGACCCGCAGCGTCTTGCCGACCGTGGCGAAGATTTCCTCGGCGCGGGTGAGGTGGGCCGCGGTGGCGTGGGTGCCGGCCGAGATGACGGACATCGCCTCGTCGACCAGGGCGGGGGTGTTCGTCATGACCCGTACGACGGGGGTGGCGTCGGGCAGCCGCTCCTCGAAGAAGGCGGTGGGGATGCCGGCGGCGCCGCTGATGACCAGGCGGTCGGCGGGGGTGTGCGGGGCCAGCTCCGCGAGGAGGGTGCCCATGTCCTGCGGCTTGACGGTGAGGATCAGCGTGTCCGCGGCCTTGGCGGCCTCCGCGTTGGAGACGGGGGTGACGCCGTAGCGGGTGCGGAGCTGGTCGGCGCGTTCGGGGCGGCGGGCGGTGACCATGAGGTCGGCGGGGGCCCAGCCGCCTCGGATCATGCCGCTGAGGAGGGCTTCGCCGATTTTTCCGGTGCCGAGTACGGCGACCTTCTGGGTCATGGTGCGGTTCACCTCGCCGGTGGGGCTGATGGGGGTATGGGGTGGGCTTGGCCCTGGCCTTGGCCCTGACCTTGGTCTTGGTCTTGGCCTTGGCGGCCGGGCGGTGGGCGGGGCTGCGTTGCCCTGCTGGTCATCCTCGCATCGTGCGGGGGTGGGAGGTGGGGGGCGTCCACGTTGCGGGCCATGGGGCAGGGAGGTGGGGTGGGGGCGGGAGTGGGGGTGGGTGCGGGCGGTGCGGTTGTTGGACGCCGTGATCGCCCGGCGGGCTCGTCCTCAATCGCCGGACGGGCTTGAAATGGCTGAGGTCGGGTGGGAGACGGACGGGCTTGAAATGGCTGGGGGCCGGGTGGAGACGGACGGGCCTGAAATGGCTGGGGGCCGGGTGGAGACGGACGGGCCTGAAACGGCTGGGGGCCGGGTGCAGACGGGCGGGTTTGGCATGGCTGGGGGCCGGGTGCAGACGGGCGGGCCCGAGGTGACTGGGGTGGAGGCCTGGAGTTGGGGTGAGTCTGGGTGGGCGCGGTTTGGGTGAGGGGGAGTACGTAGCTGGACGGGTGTGGGCGCGGTGTCGCTGGGGCGGGTCGCATGGGCAGCCCGGGAGGTCGCGCCGAGGGAGGTGGATGGGAGGGACTGGGTCAGGGGGTTCGGCGGGGGAGGGTGGGGGTGGTGAGGGTGAGAGTGAGGAGGGTGAAGGTGGTGGTGATGAGGATGTCGCGGAGGAACATGGTGGTGAGGGCGGGGTGGGTGAGGATCTCGGACATGGCGTCGACCGCGTAGGACATCGGGAGGGCGGCGGAGACCGCTTCGAGGGCCGGCTGCATAGCGTCGCGTGGGGCGAAGAGGCCGCACAGCAGGAGTTGGGGCATCAGGACGGCCGGCATGAACTGGACGGCCTGGAATTCGGTCGAGGCGAAGGCCGAGACGAAGAGGCCGAGGGCGGTGCCGAGGAGGGCGTCCAGGACGGCGACCAGGAGGAGCAGCCAGGGAGAGCCGGTGATGTCCAGGTCCAGCAGCCAGACGGACAGGGCGGTGGCGAGGGCGGACTGGACGACGGCGAGGGCGCCGAAGGCCAGGGCGTAGCCGCCGAGGAGGTCGGCCTTGGACAGGGGCATGGCGAGGAGGCGTTCGAGGGTGCCCGAGGTGCGTTCGCGGAGGGTGGCGATGGAGGTCACCAGGAACATCGTGATCATCGGAAAGATGCCGAGGAGCGAGGCGCCGACGCTGTCGAACGTACGGGGATGCGCGTCGAAGACGTAACGGAGCAGCGCGATCATCACGCAGGGGACGAGCAGCATCAGGGCGATGGTGCGCGGATCGTGGCGGAGTTGGTGCAGTACCCGGGCGGCGGTGGCCAGGACTCGGGCCCCTGAGCGGGGGCTGGGGCTGGGATGAGGGCTGGGGCTGGGGCGGGGGCGGGGGCGGGGGTGCGTGGACTGTGACGGGGTGCGGGTCATGGGGTGGGCTCCGGGCGGCGGGGTTCCGGGGCGGCGGATGGAGTGGGGTCCGGAGGGCAGGGCGCCGGGGTGGGCGGGGTGCGGTCGGTGGGTGGGGTGCGGGCGGTGGGTGGGGTGAGGGTGGTGGTTGTGGCTGTGTCCACCAGGTGGAGGAATGCCTCTTCGACGGTGGTGGTGCCCGTACGGGTTCGCAGCGCGTCGGGGGTGTCCTCGGCGAGGATGCGGCCCTCGCGCATCAGGAGCAGCCGGTGGCAGCGCTCGGCCTCGTCCATGACGTGGGAGGAGACGAGGAGTGTGGTGCCGCGGTCGGCGGCGAGGCGGTGGAAGAGCTGCCACAGGTCGCGGCGGAGTACGGGGTCGAGGCCGACGGTCGGTTCGTCGAGGACGAGGAGTTCCGGGGTTCCGAGGAGGGCGACGGCCAGGGAGACGCGGCTGCGCTGCCCGCCGGAGAGGTTGCCTGCGAGGTCGTCGGCGTGCGGGGCGAGATCGACGTCCTCGACGGCGCGGCGCACGCTTTCCCGGCGCTCGGCCCGGGCGGCGCGGCCGGGGCGCAGCACCGCGGCGAAGTAGTCGAGGTTCTGGCGGACGGTGAGGTCGTCGTAGATCGCGGGTGACTGGGTGACGTACCCGATGCGGGGGCGCAGGCGGGCGTGGCCGGCGGGGTGGCCGAGGACGTCGAGGGTGCCGGTCACCTTGGCCTGGGTGCCGACGACGGCGCGCATCAAGGTGGACTTGCCGCAGCCGGACGGGCCGAGGAGGCCGGTGACACGGCCGGGCGGGACGTCGAAGTCGAGGTGGTCCAGGACGGTGCGGCGACCGCGTACGACCGTGAGGGCGCGGGCCCGGACGGCGGCGGTCCCGGAGGGGAAGGTCCCGGCGGGGAAGGCCCCGGCGGGGGTGGCTCCTACGGGGGTGGCTCCTACGGGGGTGGTCTCTGCGGGAGCGGTCCGGGTGGGCTGGGTCGGGGCGGGGCGGCCTCGACCATAATTCATCATGTGGTGAATATCGCGCCCGCGACACGGCGCGTCAAGGGGGCGAGGCGTGCTCCGGCGGCCGCCGGAGTGCACGGAATCGACCACTCCTGTTCGATAACTCAGCGTTTACATGACGGTTACACAGCGACTCGGTCGAAGTCATGCCGCTTTGGACACACTGAAGGTGAGTGTCCAACCAGCGGGAGGAGGGGGGCCGACGCCATGCGCCGCGTGCTGCTGTTCCTCTTGGCGGCGCTGCTGGCGTTCCCGGTCGGTTCCGAGGGTGCGTACGGGCGGGTGGCCGGGGCCGGGGCCGGAGCCGGCGGCAGGGCGGGGACGCAGACCGTCGGCCTGGCCGCACCGTACGCGTACGCGTACGAGGACGGCGGCCCGGCGGAAACCGCGGGCGAACGCTGCCCCACCGGCCGCGCCGCACGGTCCGCGACCGGCATACCGACCTCCCGCCCCGGGGACCAGAGCAGGGGCGCAAACGACCCCGCCGTCCGGCCGGCCGCCGGACCGGACGCGACAGCCCTGGTCGCCGGTCGTGGCGCCGCACCTCTGAGGCGTTCGGGACAGCTTCCCATCAGTCATCGCGTGTTCCGCTGCTGATCGCATGTTCCGCTGCTGATCGCGAATGGACGTTCGGCGATCGGCGATCGGCTATCCGCGTTCGATGATCACTGATCGGCGTTCAGTGACCGGCGTTGCGTGATCGGTGGTCGGTCATCGGTGGTCGGTCATCGGTGGTCGGTCATCGGTTGAACCGCGTCGGCAGTCGCACCCCTGCACCCGCGCCCCCTCGACCCACGCCCGCGAGCCCCTGTGCCCGGCTGCGCCGGACACCCGTCCGCTCCGTCCTTCCCCCCTCACCACTCACCCCGCCCGGCGCACATCCGCGCCGCGCGGTCCGCCGCAACGCCCTGGAGGCACCCTCATGCAGAAGTCCCTGCAGAAAACAACGGACATACGCGCGGATTTCACCGCTTCCCTCGTCGTCTTCCTGGTCGCCGTGCCGCTGTGCGTCGGCGTGGCCGTGGCCTCCGGTGTCCCGGCCGAGCTCGGACTCGTCACCGGCATCGTCGGCGGCCTGCTCACCGGCTTGCTGCCGGGCAGCAGTCTCCAGGTCAGCGGACCGGCCGCCGGGCTGACCGTCCTCGTGTACGAGGCGGTCGAGGAGTTCGGGCTGAGCGCGCTCGGTGCGCTGGTGCTGGCGGCCGGTGTGCTGCAACTGGCCATGGGGGCGCTGCGGCTGGGGCGCTGGTTCCGGGCGATCTCCGTGGCCGTCGTCCAGGGCATGCTGGCGGGCATCGGACTGGTCCTGATCGCCGGGCAGTTGTACGCGCTCACCGACACCCGGCCGCCAGGCACCGGGCTCGCCAATCTCGGCGGGCTGCCGGAGCTGGCGGCCGACACGATCTGGTCGGACCAGGCGCTGACGGCCTCGGCGGTCGGTGTCGGCACCATCGCCGTACTGGTGCTGTGGCCCCGGTGGAAGCGCGCGGCGCGCGTACTGCCGGCTCCGCTCGCGGCCGTGGCGCTGGCCACCGTCACCGTCGCCGTTCTCGGTCTGCCGGTGGCCCGAGTGGAGGTCACGGGGCTGCTGTCGGCCGTGCAGCCGCCGGACGGGGCGGACTTCGGGCAGCTGGCGGGGGTCGGCGCGGTCGGCACCGTGCTCGCGTTCGCGCTGATCGCGTCGGCCGAGTCGCTGTTCAGCGCGGCCGCTGTGGACCGGCTGCACGACGGACCGCGTACGGACTACGACAAGGAGCTGATGGCGCAGGGGGCGGGCAACGCGGTGTGCGGGCTGCTCGGTGCGCTGCCGATGACCGCGGTGATCGTGCGCAGCGCCGCGAATGTGCGGGCGGGGGCTCGTACGAAGGCGTCGCGGGTGCTGCACGGTGCGTGGCTGCTGCTGTTCGCGGCGGCGTTCCCGGCGGCGCTGGGTGTCGTGCCGCTGGCGGCGCTGGCCGGGGTGCTCGTGCATGCGGGCTGCAAGCTCATTCCCGTACGGGACCTGGGGCCCTTGTGGCGTGAGCATCGGGGGGAGGCCGTGGTGCTCGTGGGGACGGCGGTGGCGATCGTGGTGACCAACATGTTCGAGGGGGTCCTCATCGGGTTGCTGATGGCGGTCGCGAAGTCCGCGTGGGAGACCTCGCACGCGCATCTGGAGGTGTCGGGCCTGGAGGACGGCGGGCCCGGGGGCGGGCCCGTTCGCGTACGCGCGCTGGGGAACGCCACCTTTCTGCGGCTGCCCAGGCTGCTGGACCAGCTGGAAGCGCTGCCGCCCGACCGTGACGTGATCCTGGACCTCTCCGGGCTGCGGCACCTCGACCGCGCCTGCGCGGCGGCGCTGGGCAACTGGGCGGAGCGGCGGCGGCCGGACGATCCCGATCCGATCGCCGTCACCGCCACCGCCACCACCCCCACCCCCACCACCACGGTCACCGTCGCCACCACCGCAGCCACCGCCACCACCGCAGCCACCACCACCGCAGCCACCGAAGCCACCACCACCCCTACTCCCGCCCTCTCCTCCCCACTCCCCCATCCAGGACATAAGGGTCGATAAGCGCCATTAAACGGAAGGGAGCGGCGTTGCGGGGCCAAAGGGCCGTAGGGTCATGGAGCTTGATCCACCGTCCTACGACCCTAGGAGCCCCGTGATCCGCCGGCCTCTCCGCTCCTGCGGTGCGACCGCCGCGCTCTCCGTCGCCCTGCTGCTGTCCTCCTGTACGAGCGCGACGCGGCTGGACGGCACGCAGGGCGCGGGCAGTGTGCACGACCCGCTCTTCCCCGCCCTCGGCAACGGCGGGTACCAGGTCGGGCACTACGGTCTCGCCCTCGACTACGACGTACGCGGCGGCACGCTGGACGCCACCGCCGAGATCAGCGCCACCGCGCAGGCCGACCTCGCCTCCTTCCAGCTGGACCTCCAGGGGATGAAGGTGCACGGCGTGCGGGTGGACGGCGAGACCGCCGAGTTCTCCCGCAAGGGCCACAAGCTGACGGTCCGCCCGCCCGCGACGGTCAAGAAGGGCGCCACGTTCCGTACGACGGTCGAGTACGACGGCGCGCCCGAGGAGATGACGGACGCGGACGGCGCGACCGAGGGCTGGGTCCGTACGGAGGACGGGGCGTTCGTCGCGGGGCAGCCGGCCGGGTCCATGACGTGGTTCCCCGGCAACAATCACCCCGGCGACAAGGCCGCGTACGACTTCAAGATCACCGTGCCGGACGGGTACACCGCCGTCGCCAACGGCGAGCTGCGCGGCCGCAGGAGCGCCAAGGGCCGGACCACCTTCGAGTGGCACAACGCCGAGCCGATGGCCTCCTACCTCGCCACCGCGACGATCGGGAAGTTCACCGTCGCGGAGTCCCGCACGAAGGGCGGGCTGCCCGTCTACACGGCGGTGGACCCGGCGGAGGCCAAGGAGAGCGCCGGGCCGCTGGGCAAGCTGGACGAGATCCTCGACTGGTCGGTGAAACGGTTCGGCCCGTATCCGTTCTCCTCCGCCGGGGCCATCGTCGACCACACGCCCGAGCGGGTCGACTGGGGCGCGCTGGAGACGCAGACCAAGCCGGTCTACGCGGGGGCGCCGGACGAGGGCACGGTCGTGCACGAGACCGCGCACCAGTGGTTCGGCGACTCGGTGACGCCGAAGACGTGGAAGGACATCTGGCTCAACGAAGGGTTCGCGCAGTACGCCGAGTGGCTGTGGGAGGAGGACAAGGGCGGCCGTACGGCGCAGCAGCAGTTCGACGAGCTGTACAAGACCGCCGAGGACGACGAGGACGACGAGAACATCTGGGCCTTCCCGCCCGGCGACCCGGGCACCGCGGAGAACGTGACCGGCGAGCCCGTCTACAAGCGCGGCGGCATGGTCCTCCAGCAGCTCCGGAAGGCCGTCGGCGACAAGGACTTCTTCGCGATCCTCAAGGACTGGCCCGCCGAGCACCGGCACGGCAACGCCGACACCCAGCAGTTCATCGACTTCTGTCAGGACCGTACGGAGGTTGATCTGGCGGATCTCTTCGACGACTGGCTGTTCGGGGACGGGAAGCCGGACTGGGAGTACTGAGGGAGCGGCGGCCCGGTCGGCATCACCTCACCGCCCCACCGCCCCATTACCTCGGAAGTAATCGACGGAGGCCGGGGCGGCCCGCATCATCATCGGCATGACCAGCACTGATGCCCGCGTCGTCACCGTCGCCACCGTCGCCACCGCCGAAGCCCCTGACGCCGCCGAAGCTCCTGACACCGCCGCAGTCGTCGACGCCTACCTCGCCACGGTCGCGGATCCCGCGGCCACTCCCGAGCGCATCGCCGCGCACTACGGGGAGCGGGTCGACTGGATGTGCGCCGACAACCCGGCGGTGCCGTGGCTGCGGCCGCGCGCGACGCGGGACGACGTCGCGGCGCACTGGCGCGAGCTGCGCGAGCACACCGTCGCGGGCGCGGGCGGCGCGTCGGTCGACGCGCTGGTGATCTCGGGGCCGGAGGCCGTGCTGACCGGGCAGCTCTGGGGGACGGTGCGGGCCACCGGCAAGCCCTTCCGGTCGCCGTTCGCGCTGCGGTTCACCGTCGAGGGCGGCGAGATCGTACGGCACCACGTCTACGAGGACAGCCTGGCGATCGCCGCGGCCTGCGCGCCCGGGGAGTGAGGCGGTCGCGGTCGCGGCCCCGGACGTGAATCGCCGGGCGGTCGTTACCCGCGCTTCTTCTTCGCCTTCGTCGCCTTCTTGGCCGCCGGGTTGCCCGTGCGGGCGTTGCGGCGACGCTCGTAGCGTTCGCGTTCCGCCTCGTACTCGGCGCGCCGTACCCCTTCCCCCGGTGCCTCGACGAGGCTGCGGCAGAAGTAGGCGAGGAGAGAGCCGATGAAGCCGATGAGCAGCAGGCTCTGGGCGGAGCGGTCGGCCGGGCGGTCGGGGGCCGGGTCGGTGGCGGGGCGGGTCAGGCGGTCCCAGGTGCGGCGGAAGGCTACTGCGCTGCAGATGGCGAAGCAGGCCACGATCAGGATGTTGAGGAACGAGCCGACCTCGGCGATCTCCAGGCCCTGGAAGGCGAAGCGCAGCACCAGCGCGCCTGCTGCGGCGAGCGCCAGGGAGCCGATGGCGGCGCCGGCCCGGCGCAGGCCGTAGCCGCCGTCGTGGTGCACCCAGGTCGTCCCGAAGAAGCGGATCTCGGCCGGCTCGGGGCCGGACCGGTCCGGGGTGGGACGTGTCTCGTCGCTCATGGGGTCGATTATCCCCGGTGAGCCCAGCGCGGAACGGTCGGTAGCATCCGCCTGTACATGCCAATCGGGGGAAGGCGCGGGATGCGCAGGCGATATGCGGCACGGGGTACGGCGAGGCGGCAGATCGCGGCGGTCGGGGCGCTGTCCCTGCTGGCGGTCGCCGTTGCGGGGTGCGGTGACGCTGCGCCGGGGGCTGCGGGAGGCGCCACCGCCGGCGCCCGCCCCACGGCCGTCGGCGGCCACCCCGCAGTCGGAGGGACGCCGGATGCCGGTGGGACATCCGCGGAGCCGCGCCCTCTGACGGGAGCGCAGGTGGCCCGGGCGATGCTCTCGACCATCGATCTGCCGGTGGGCTGGTCGGTGGCGGAGGAAGATCTGTCGCCCGCGGTGGAGAAGGACGACCACGGTGTTCAGGACCTGAAGGGGGACGCGGCGTGCGACCGGGTGGTCGCCGACTCGTTCCGCGCCGTACGGCCGAGCGCCGTCGTCAGCCGGACGATGGAGAACGGCATGGCCCGGTCCTCCCTGATGTTCGAGGTCAAGGCGTACCCGGACGTGCGGGGTGCCGGGCAGCAGCTCGAACAGGTCAGGCAGTTGCGGCGGGCGTGCGCGACGGCGAAGGCGGGCCCGTACGCGGTGAGCTACGGGGTGCTGAGCGCGCCGCGGCGCGGGGACGAGTCGGTGGGCGTCCGTCTGCGGGTGGGCGGCAACCGGTTCGACGAGATCGTGATCCGGGTCGGCACCAGCGTCACCGTCGTCACGTTCCCCGGGGTCACCGGTGACGACGGCGGTCTGGTGGAGTCGGTCACGGCCCAGGCGGCGGAGAAGCTCCGGCAGGCCGCCGGCTGAGATGCGGTACCGGCGGGGCGGCGTCCGGCCGGGCCGCGGCTGCCGCGGCGTGCCGGGCCGGACACGGCACGCCGCGGCCCGGCCCGTTCAGTTCGCGCAGCGCGGTGCCACGAAGCCGTCGCTGCCGGTGCGGACGTAGGTGTCCGAGACGTACTGGCCGGGGGCGATGCAGTCCCAGATGTCGTTGGTGCCGTACGGGCCGCTGACCCGCTCGCCGTTGCGCTGGCAGCGGATGGCGACCCGCGCCCCGTACGGGAGCTGCCGTACAAGGGAGCTGCGGCTGCTGGGGCCGCTGCGGACGTTGAGGCGGTAGCCGGGGGCGACCGGGTAGGTGGCCGCGGTCGCCGCCATCGCCTGAACGGCGATGCCCTCGGCCTCGGTGACGGCCTCCGCCTCCGCGACCACCGCGGCCTCGTCCGCGACGGTGCTCGCGGACGTGTCTGCCGTGGTGCGCGCGGCGGTGCCGGCGGTGTTCTCCGGTGTGCTGGTCATGCGGACTCCCCCGTTGGACGGTCTCCGTGTGGACGAACGGTCCGGCCGGCCCGTACGCGGGTCACGGCGGCGCCGGTTCACCGCGCACGCTAGCAAGCCTCACCTGGCCCGTACGCACCATCGACTAGGCTCCGTGCGTCGCATCTGCGGCCCATGGACACGGGGGTGGGGAGATGCCGCCGCTGCGCGGTTCCGGAACGGACCCGGAAGCGGAACGTCCGCTGTACGCGGGCCGGTACCGCCTGGACGCACGCCTGGGCGCGGGCGGGATGGGTGTGGTCCACCTGGCGCGGTCGTCGTCGGGGCTGCGCCTGGCGGTGAAGGTGGTGCACGCCGAGTTCGCCCAGGATCCCGAGTTCCGCGGCCGGTTCCGGCAGGAGGTGGCGGCGGCGCGGCGGGTGAGCGGCGCGTTCACCGCGCCGGTCGTGGACGCCGACCCGGACGCCGAGCGGCCCTGGATGGCCACCCTCTACATCCCCGGGCCGACCCTAGGCGACCAGGTGAAGCGCACCGGGCCGCTCGCTCCCGACGAGGTCCGCAGGCTGGCCGCGGGGCTGGCCGAGGCGCTGCGCGACATCCACCGGGCGGGCGTGGTGCACCGCGACCTCAAGCCCGGCAACGTGCTGCTCGCCGCCGACGGGCCCAAGGTCATCGACTTCGGCATCTCGCGTCCGGCGGACAGCGAGATGCGGACCGAGACCGGCAAGCTGATCGGTACGCCGCCGTTCATGGCGCCCGAGCAGTTCCAGCGGCCGCGCGAGGTGGGGCCGGCGGCGGACGTGTTCGCGCTGGGGTCGGTGCTGGTGCACGCGGCGACCGGGCGGGGGCCGTTCGACTCGGAGAGCCCGTACATCGTCGCGTACCAGGTGGTGCACGACGAGGCGGACCTGACGGGGGTTCCGGAGGACCTGGCGCCGCTGATCCGTACGTGTCTGGCGAAGCGGCCGTCCGACCGGCCGACTCCGGACGTGCTGATGCGGATGCTGCACACCGAGGGGCCCGTGGAGGCCCACGGCGGCGTGCTCACGGGCGGGCCCGCTCCCGAGGAGGCGCGGGTTCCGGCGCAGCGGCAGCCCGCGCACGTCGTCTCCGCGCCGGCCGGGCCCGGAGCGGCCGGTGCCGGGGCCGCTGGCACCCGGGCCGCTGATGCCGCGGCGGCGGACACGCACGTACGGGCCGCCCGTCGCACGGAAGCTGAACCGGCAGCGGCAGCAGCACCGGAAAGAACGGAAGCCGAAGCGAAACCGGAACCGGAACCGGAGGCTGGACGGAACGCAGAGGGCAAGGCGGCGAATTCCGCCGAGCCCCCAAAAGGGAACGCCGCGCCCCCGGAATCCGCCCCCGCCCCGCGCCGCCGCCGCTGGGCGGCCTGGGCCGCCGTGGCCGCCGTGCTCGCCGGGGCCGGCATCTTCGCGGGCGTACGGGTCCTGGGTACCGAGGACGCGCCCGCCCTTCAGACGCACACCGCCGACAGCGCCACCGGCCGCACCGGCGACACCACCGCCGCGGCCTTCCGCCCGTGGCACACCCAGCTCGTGCAGCGGCCCGCCGGCCACCCGGCCGAGATGCCGTTCTGTGCGTACGGCGCTTCCGCGCTGTTCTGCGTCGAGCGGGGGCTGAAGGCCGCGCGGGTGGACGCGGAACACGGCGCGGTGACGTGGCGGCGGCCGGGCGAGCCGGTCCGCAAGAGCGACATTCCGCCCGGCGCGCCGGTGTTCTCGGGCGGGCTGCTCCACGTACGGTCGCCGGACGGCAAGCGGCTGGACGCGCTGGACCCGTCGGCCGCGGGGCAGGGCGCGGTGCGCTGGAGCAAGGACCTGAGCGGGTACGACGCCGAGGTCCGGTTCGTGGGCGGGACGATTCTGCTGACCGCCCCGGACGGCATGATCACCGCCCTGGACAGCGCCACCCACCGGGAGCGCTGGCACCACCGGTTCCCGGCCCAGCCGCTGGGCCAGTTCACCGCGTACGGGGACGGCCGTACGGCGTACGCCGCCACCGTCTCGGCCGACGGCACCTCCACCGTCGTCACCGCGATCGACCCGGTGCGCGGCTCCCTACGCTGGGAACGCCGGCTGCCCGGCTCGCTCACCCCGGCCGGTACGGGCGCGTCCGGCTCGCTCTACCTGACCGCCGCCGACCCGCTGCTCGTCACCCGTACGTCGGCCGTCGTCCGCTACGACCCGGCGACCCACCGGGTGCGCCGCCTCCCGCTGGACGCGCCGGTCGACGACGCGGCGGGCGTGGTGCGCGGCGAGACGATCTACGTGCTCGCCACCACCGGCGGCACGCTCCAGGCCGTCGGTGACCGGCGGTGGAGCGTGGAGACCTCGGTGAGCCGGGGGTCGGTGCCGGTGCTCGACCCGAAGGACGAGCGGCTGTACTTCACCGGTGCCGACGGCCGGCTGCTGGCCGTGGACACCCGGCGCGGCGCGCTGCTCGGCCAGACGCCGCCCAGGCTGGCCACCGGCCGCAGCGGCTACCTGGAGAAGCTGCCCGCGCCGCTGCCGGACCCGCGGGGCGGGCGGATCTACGCGGCGGCTCCGGACGGCTCGGTGTTCGCCGCCAACGCGGAGAACCCCGCCCGCTGGTGAGGCGGGCGGAGCCCTCAGGAGGCGTTACGGAGGGGGCTCAGCCCAGCTTCGTCACGTCGCGCACCGCGCCCTTGTCGGCGCTGGTGGCCATCGCCGCGTACGCGCGAAGGGCCTGCGAGACCTTGCGCTCGCGCTTCTTCGGCGCGTACACGCCGCCCAGCGCCTCCCGGCGGGCCGTCAGCTCGGCTTCCGGCACCAGGAGTTCGATGGTGCGGTCCGGGATGTCGATACGGATGCGGTCGCCGTCCTCGACCAGGGCGATGGTGCCGCCGGACGCCGCCTCGGGCGAGGCGTGGCCGATGGACAGGCCGGAGGTGCCGCCGGAGAAGCGGCCGTCGGTGACCAGGGCGCACGCCTTGCCCAGGCCGCGGCCCTTGAGGAAGGACGTCGGGTAGAGCATCTCCTGCATGCCGGGGCCGCCCTTGGGGCCCTCGTAGCGGATGACGACCACGTCGCCCTCCTTGACCTGCTTCCCGAGGATCTTCTCGACGGCCTCCTCCTGCGACTCGCAGACCACGGCCGGGCCCTCGAACGTCCAGATCGACTCGTCGACGCCGGCGGTCTTCACGACGCAGCCGTCCTCGGCGAGGTTGCCCTTGAGGACCGCCAGGCCGCCGTCGGCGGAGTAGGCGTGGGCGAAGTCGCGGATGCAGCCGCCCGCGGCGTCCGTGTCGAGGCTGTCCCAGCGCTCGGACTGGGAGAAGGCGGTGGCGGAGCGCTTGCAGCCGGGGGCCGCGTGCCACAGTTCGACGGCCTCGGGGGACGGGGACCCGCCCCGGACGTCCCAGGTCTTGAGCCAGTCGGCCATCGAGGAGCTGTGCACGGTGTGCACGTCCTCGTTGAGCAGCCCGGCCCGGTACAGCTCGCCCAGGATGGCGGGGATGCCTCCGGCCCGGTGCACGTCCTCCATGTAGTACGTGCCGCCGGGGGCGACGTTCGGCGCGACCTTGGCCAGGCAGGGCACCCGGCGCGAGACGGCGTTGATGTCCTCCAGGTCGTAGTCGAGACCGGCTTCCTGGGCGGCGGCCAGCAGGTGCAGGATCGTGTTCGTGGAGCCGCCCATGGCGATGTCCAGGGCCATGGCGTTCTCGAAGGAGGCGCGGGAGCCGACGCTGCGCGGCAGGACGGTCGCGTCGTCCTGGTCGTAGTACCGCTTGGTGATCTCCACGACCGTGCGGCCGGCGTTCTCGTACAGCGCCCTGCGGGCGGTGTGGGTGGCCAGCACCGAGCCGTTGCCGGGCAGCGACAGGCCGATGGCCTCGGTCAGGCAGTTCATCGAGTTGGCGGTGAACATGCCCGAACAGGAGCCGCAGGTCGGGCAGGCGTTGTCCTCGATGCGGAGGATGTCCTCGTCCGAGACGTTCTCGTCGACCGCGTCGGAGATCGCGTTGATCAGGTCCAGCTTTCGGACCGTGCCGTCGACGAGGGTGGCGCGGCCGGCCTCCATGGGGCCGCCGGAGACGAAGACGGTGGGGATGTTCAGCCGCATCGCGGCCATCAGCATGCCCGGGGTGATCTTGTCGCAGTTGGAGATGCAGATCAGCGCGTCCGCGCAGTGCGCCTCGACCATGTACTCGACGGAGTCGGCGATCAGATCGCGGGACGGCAGGGAGTAGAGCATGCCGCCGTGGCCCATGGCGATGCCGTCGTCCACCGCGATGGTGTTGAACTCGCGGGCGATGCCGCCGGCCGCCTTGATCGCCTCGCTCACGATCCGGCCGACCGGCTGGAGGTGGGTGTGGCCCGGCACGAACTCGGTGAAGCTGTTGGCCACGGCGATCACGGGCTTGCCGAAGTCCTCGCGCGCTACGCCCGACGCCTGCATGAGCGCGCGGGCGCCGGCCATGTTGCGGCCATGGGTGACGGTGCGGGACCTCAGCTCGGGCACGTGGATCCACTCCCTCGGGTGTGTGTACATCTCTCGTACGCCCAGTGCGCGTACGGACGTGAATCAGTCGAGCCTACGCCCCGGCTCCAAGATCTGGACAGCTTCTCCGGCATGTGAGACGGACGACCGCTGGGCGGACACCGGCCGCGAGCGCGCCCGCCCCGGTCAGGGCCCGGTCAGGTGCTGCTGCACCACCGGCGCCACCCGGGCGACGATCCGCTCCGGGTCCGCCGAGGCCAGCGGCTCCAGCTTGATCACGTACCGCAGCATCGCCGTCCCCACCAGCTGCGCCGCCGCCAGCTCGGCCCGCAGGTCCGCGTCCGGGACGGCCGGCTCGCCGGCGATCCGGCGCAGCAGCTGGCGGGCGACGAGCTTGCGGAAGACCGCGGCGGCCACGTCGTTGGTGAGGGCGCTGCGCACGATCGCCAGCAGGGGCTCGCGGGTGACCGGGTTCTCCCAGACGCCGAAGACGAAACGGGTCAGCCGCTCGCCCACACCGTCCAGGCCGCCTTCGAGGACGGCCTCGGGCGCGTTCAGAGCGGGCGCGAAGGACATCTCGACGGCCGCCGCGAAGACCTGCTCCTTGGTGCCGTAGTAGTGGTGGACCAGGGCCGGGTCCACGTCCGCGGCCTTGGCGATGCCGCGGACCGAGGTCTTCTCGTACCCGCGGGCGGCGAACTCGGCGCGGGCCGCGGTCAGGATGCGCTCCCGGGCACCGGGCCCGTCCCCGGCCTCCGTACGGGGCGGGCGGCCGCGCCTGCGGGCCGGGGCCGTACCCCCGGCGCCGGTACCGCCGCTCGTCACGACCCCGGCACCCACGTCGGCGACGCCAGGTGCAGCCGGGTGAAGGCCAGCGCCTCCGCGAGGTCCGCCTCCCGCTCGGCCGCGGACATCGCGCGCCGGGTGTTGACCTCCACGACGACGTGCCCGTCGAAGCCGGTGGCGGCGAGCCGCTCCAGCAGCTCGGCGCAGGGCTGCGAGCCGCGGCCCGGCACCAGGTGCTCGTCCTTGTTGGAGCCGTTGCCGTCGGCGAGGTGGATGTGCGCGAGGCGCTCGCCCATCCGGTCGACCATGTCCAGGGCGTCGCTGCGCGAGGTGGCGGTGTGCGAGAGGTCGACGGTGAAGTGCCGGTAGTCGTCCTTGGTCGGGTCCCAGTCCGGCGCGTACGCCAGCATCTCGCGGTCCCGGTAGCGCCACGGGTACATGTTCTCGACGGCGAACCGTACGTCCGTCTCGCTCTCCATCCGCCACACTCCGCGTACGAACTCGCGGGCGTAGTTGCGCTGCCACCGGAAGGGCGGATGGAC
Source organism: Streptomyces paromomycinus (assembly GCF_003865155.1). Taxonomy (NCBI): domain Bacteria; kingdom Bacillati; phylum Actinomycetota; class Actinomycetes; order Kitasatosporales; family Streptomycetaceae; genus Streptomyces; species Streptomyces paromomycinus. The sequence continues at coordinate 4,291,497 of NZ_BHZD01000001.1, forward strand.
GACCACCGTCGAGGCCCCGAGCTTCTCCGCGGCGTTCCGCGCGCGCTGCAGCTTCACCCAGGGGTCCGTGGACCACACCCGCTGCGTGATCAGCAGGCACGGTGCGTGCACGGCCAGGATCGGCACCCCGTGGTAGTCGGAGAGCCGCCGCAGCGCCTCGATGTCCTGGCTGACCGGGTCGGTCCACACCATGACCTCGACGCCGTCGTAGCCCAGGCGCGCGGCGATCTCGAAGGCCGTCGCCGTCGACTCCGGATACACCGAGGCCGTGGACAGGGCGACCTTCGCATCCGGGATGCGCACCACTGGCTCCGTCACGAGGGACAGGGTACGGGCCGCCGCCGACGGGTGTCGGCCACGCCCCTACCTCGCGGGCAGGTGGTCGAGGTGGCGCAGGATGACGCCCTCGCGCAGCGCCCACGGGCAGATCTCCAGCGTGCGCACGCCGAACAGGTCCATCCCGGCCTCCGCCACCAGCGCCCCGGCGAGCAGTTGGCCCGAGCGGCCCTCGGAGACACCGGGGAGCCTGGACCGCTCCGCGCCGGTCATCCCGGCCAGCTTCGGCACCCACTCCTCCAGCGCCTTACGGTCCAGCTCACGCTGGGTGTAGAGCCCCTCGGCGGACCGGGCGGCACCGGCGATACGGGCCAGCTGCTTGAAGGTCTTGGAGGTGCCGACCACGTGGTCGGGCGTGCCGAAGCGCGTGAAATCGCTCACCACCCGGGCTATTTCGGCCCGTACGCGCTTGCGCAGCGCCCGGATGTCCTCCGCCTCCGGCGGATCGCCCGGCAGGTCGGCCGCGGTGAGCCGGCCAGCGCCCAGCGGCAGCGACACCGCCGCGTCCGGCTCCTCGTCCAGCCCGTACGCGATCTCCAGCGAGCCGCCGCCGATGTCCAGCACCAGCAGCCGGCCCGCCGACCAGCCGAACCAGCGGCGGGCCGCGAGGAACGTCAGCCGGGCCTCGTCCTCACCGGACAGCACCCGCAGTTCCACGCCGGTCTCCCGGGCGACCCGGCGCAGCACCTCCTCGCCGTTGGACGCCTCGCGGACCGCGGAGGTGGCGAACGGCAGGACGTCCTCGACGCCCTTGTCCTCCGCGACCTCGACCGCCGCCCGTACCGTCGCCACGAGCCGGTCCACGCCCGCGTCACCGATCGCGCCGTCCTCGTCGAGAAGTTCGGCCAGCCGCAGCTCCGCCTTGTGCGAGTAGGCGGGCAGCGGGCGCGCACCCGGGTGCGCGTCCATCACCAGCAGATGGACCGTGTTCGACCCCACATCGAGGACTCCGAGTCTCATACCGTCGAACCTACTGCGGGCGGCCGGGAACCGACGGCGAGCCCCCGACCGTGGAGCGACTTCGGCAGCGGCCGGTCGCCTTAGGCTGGAACAGTGGCTAAGACGAACAAGGCGAAGCAGGAAAAAGCCCTGAAGAAGGCGGAAAAGCAGCGTGCCGCGCGGGCGGCGGCGCAGGCACAGGGGGCTCGGGCCGACGAGGTCGGCGGCCTGGACTTCGCCCGCGCCTGGGTCACCTTCCCCGACCCCGCCGACGACGAGCAGGTCTTCCGCTGCGACCTGACCTGGCTCACCTCCCGCTGGACGTGCATCTTCGGCAGCGGCTGCAAGGGCATCGAGGCGGGCCGCGCGGACGACGGCTGCTGCACGCTCGGCGCGCACTTCTCCGACGAGGAGGACGAGCAGCGGGTCGCGGAGCACGTGGCGCGCCTCACACCGGACCTGTGGCAGTTCCACGACGTCGGCACGTCCACCGGCTGGACCCAGGAGGACGAGGACGGCGACCGCCAGACCCGGCGCTGGAAGGGCTCGTGCATCTTCCAGAACCGCCCCGGCTTCCCGGCCGGGGCCGGCTGCTCGCTGCACATCCTCGCGCTGCGCGAGGGCCGCGAGCCCCTGGAGACCAAGCCGGACGTCTGCTGGCAGCTGCCGGTCCGCCGTACGTACGAGTGGATCGACCGGCCCGACGACACGCGGATCCTGGAGGTCAGCATCGGCGAGTACGACCGCCGCGGCTGGGGCCCCGGCGGCCATGACCTGCACTGGTGGTGCACGTCGGCGACGTCCGCACACGGCGCGGGCGACCCGGTGTACGTGTCCTACGGGCCCGAGCTGACCGAGCTGATGGGCAAGGAGGGGTACGACCGCCTGGTGGAGCTGTGCGAGGAGCGGCTGGCGGCGACGCTGCCGATGGCGCCGCATCCGGCGGACCCGAAGTAGGGGCCGCGCGCCCCTGCGGCGGTCACTCCGCGGACGGGGTGGGGGACGGGCTCGGGCCCGTCGTCGGCTCCTGGGTGGTGGGTGTGGGCGTCGGGCTCGGCGTCGGGGATGTCGGCGGCTCGCCGGTCGGCTCCCGCGTCGGGGTGGCCGGTGCCGTCGGCTCGGGCCGGGGGCCGGGACCCGTCGGCCTCGGGTGCCCCGGCCAGTGGCCGCTGTTCCCCTGGCCCCACCCCTCCAACGTCACCGTCGTGCCCCCTGGTGCCAGGGTGACCCGCGCGTTCCAGTAGCCGTCCGGTTCCCGGCCGTGGTCCACGGACACCAGAAGCGTGGTGGACTCCCCCGGCCGCAGTACGCCTGCCGCGGCGCTCAGCCGGAGCCACGGCGCGCCCGTCCGCGCCGACCAGTGCACCGGCTCCCCGCCGGACGCGGTGAGGGTGACGGCCGTGGCTGCGCCACGTGGTGCGGCGGTGACGGTCAGCCGCCCGGGGCCGGTGCCGGAACGGTCCGGTTCGCCGGGCCGCAGCAGCGTGCCGTCCGCGCCCACGACCTGCACCGAGACATCGGGGCCGGCCGGCCAGTTGCCCGTCGACAACAGGTGCGGCGCGGTGGGCGTACGCGCGCTGCCCGCGTTCTCGTACGGATGGCCGTCGAAGGGGCCGCTGCCCGGGTCGCCGGCCGACACCGACGGGCCCTCGCTCTCGCCGGTCAGGGGCGCGCCCCGGTAGGCGGCCCACAGGGCGAGCACCGGCGCCGCGAGAACGGTGGCGATGACGGTCGTGGTCACGGCCCGGGTGCGCAGCCGGCGTCGGCGGGCCGCCGGGTCCTTGGGCCGGACGGGGAATCCGCGCCGGTCGTAGCGTGGAGAACCGTTTGCGCCACCCGTGCGCCCCGCACGCCCGGAGCGTACGAAGACGCCCGCGCCCGCCACTCCTTCGGCACGCCCCGAACGCGAATCCCGCGCCGCCGCCATGGCGGTGCGCACGGCCGTACGCGGAGCGGTGACCAGCGGCAGCGCGCCGTGATCGAGGGGCGCGGTGCCCGGCCAGGGCCCGTGCGCGGTGGCCCGCTCGGCCGTACGGCGGCACTCCGCGCAGTCGTCCACGTGCCGGACCAGCTCCCGGCGCAGGGCGCCGCCGAGCAGCATCTGGGTGTCGGCCGCCAGCTGCGCGACGTCCGGGCAGCGGCCGAACTCGACGACGGTGAGCGCGGCACGGGTGCGCTCGACCTCGCAGGCGGCGGTGGCCAGGAGGGCCCGGGTGGCGTCGGTGTCGCCGCCGAGGACCGCCGCGACCTCCTCGGCGGACAGGCGGTGGCGTACGGACAGCTCCAGCGCCTCGCGCTGTTCGGGGGTCGTCCCGGCGGCTTCGGGCCAGGCCAGCCCGGCCAGTTCGCGCCGCTGCCGGGCCGCTTCGGCGGCCTCGCCGGACGGCCCAGGGATGGCGGGCGCGGCGCCCGGGGCGGACGACGCTCCGGTGCCGTACGTCGTTTCCGTGCCGGGGGGGGTGTGCGTGGCGGAGGTCGTTCCCGTGCCGGAGGTCGTTCCCGTGCCGGGCGGGGTGGGAGTGCCGGGCGCCGGGCCGCTCTCGGGCGCCGGGCCGCCGTCCGGTACGCGGTCGACCAGCCGCCGCAGGCAGGCCCACCGGGCCAGTGCGTACAGCCAGGACCGGTACAGGCCGGGATCGGGCGGCCGCCGGCCGTGGTGCCGTTCGGCGACGGCGAGCACCTCGCCGAGGACGGCGGTCGCCGCGTCGTGCTCGCACAGGACGGACAGACAGTAGGTGAACAGCCCGTCCAAGTGGGGCTCGTACCGCTCGGGAAGCCGCGGCCGGTCATGGCGCTGAGCGGCGGCGCCACGGCCGGCGGCCGCCCGGTGTGCGCCGGTGGCGTGCGTGGGGTGATCGGACCTGCTGCTCATCACCCGGCGACGGTAGGCGGATGATGCAGGCACTATCGCGCCGCATGGACACTTTTAATCCATACGGGTGATGTTCTCCCTCAAAAGGGGACACCGGAGCCGGGTTTCACGTGCGTCGCGGAGACACATACCCCGATCGCGGGCCCCGTCCGCCCCCCACGGCACGCCCGAGCGCCCGCCCCCGCCGCCTCCCGGCCCCTGCGCTGTCACACCCCGCGACTACGGTGAACTCCATGGCGACTCGTAAATCCTCGGCCAAGGAGCGGCCCTCGTACCGCTGCACCGAATGCGGCTGGACCACCGCGAAGTGGCTCGGCCGCTGCCCGGAGTGCCAGGCGTGGGGCACCGTCGAGGAGTTCGGCGGCGCGCCCGCCGTACGGACGACCGCGCCCGGCCGTGTCACGACGGCGGCCCTGCCCATCGGCCAGGTGGACGGCCGCCAGGCCACCGCCCGCTCGACCGGTGTCGACGAGCTGGACCGCGTACTGGGCGGCGGCCTGGTGCCGGGCGCCGTGGTGCTGCTGGCCGGCGAGCCCGGCGTCGGCAAGTCCACGCTGCTGCTGGACGTGGCCGCCAAGGCCGCGAACGCCGACCACCGCACCCTCTACGTGACGGGTGAGGAGTCCGCGAGCCAGGTGCGGCTGCGCGCCGACCGCATCGGCGCCATCGACGACCACCTGTACCTCGCCGCCGAGACCGACCTGTCCGCCGTCCTGGGCCATCTGGACTCGGTCAAGCCGTCGCTGCTGATCGTGGACTCCGTCCAGACCGTGGCCTCGCCCGAGATCGACGGCGCGCCCGGCGGCATGGCGCAGGTCCGCGAGGTCGCCGGTGCCCTGATCCGGGCGTCCAAGGAGCGCGGCATGGCGACCCTGCTGGTGGGCCACGTGACCAAGGACGGCGCCATCGCGGGCCCCCGCCTGCTGGAGCACCTGGTCGACGTCGTACTGAACTTCGAAGGCGACCGGCACGCCCGGCTGCGCCTGGTGCGCGGTGTGAAGAACCGCTACGGCACCACCGACGAGGTCGGCTGCTTCGAGCTGCACGACGAAGGCATCACCGGACTCGCCGACCCGTCCGGCCTCTTCCTGACCCGCCGCGACGAGCCGGTGCCCGGTACGTGCCTGACGGTCACCCTGGAGGGCCGCCGCCCGCTGGTCGCCGAGGTGCAGGCGCTGACCGTCGACACGCAGATCCCTTCCCCCCGCCGCACCACCTCCGGCCTGGAGACCTCCCGCGTCTCGATGATGCTGGCCGTACTGGAGCAGCGCGGGCGGATCGCCGCCCTCGGCAAGCGCGACATCTACAGCGCCACGGTCGGCGGTGTGAAGCTGACCGAACCGGCCGCCGACCTCGCCGTGGCGCTCGCGCTGGCCAGCGCCGCCAGCGACAGCCCGCTGCCGAAGAACCTGGTCGCGATCGGCGAGGTGGGCCTGGCGGGCGAGGTCAGGCGGGTGACGGGGGTGCAGCGGCGGCTGGCCGAGGCGGCCCGGCTCGGCTTCACCCACGCCCTGGTCCCGGCCGACCCGGGCAAGATTCCGGCGGGCATGCGGGTGCTGGAGGTGGCCGACGTCGGCGAGGCGCTGCGGGTGCTGCCCAAGCGGCCGCGCCGGGAGCCGCCGCGCGAGACGGCCGCGGCCGGATAGCCGCCGGTGACGACGCTCCGCGCGGGGCGGCGGCCGCGCCGTCGGCCCCGCCGGTCAGGCGTGCGCGCGCGGCGGACGCGCGGGGACACGGCCGCCGCGCGGGCGGACGGCGTGACTTTGCAGACAGCCTCTAGCCTGGGCGCCGGTAGACTTTGCCCCGGTCTCGCCTGTCAATGAAGTCATGCCGTCGGCCCGCGCAGCCCGTGAGCTGCGTGACCAAGGCATCTGCCGGGCGGCCTGCGGCACCGACAGACCTTGCGACGGAGGAGTGCAGTGGCAGCCAACGACCGGGCATCGTCGTCTGGTGGCAGGTCCGGTTGGGGGCCGCCCGCCCGCAGGTCGGGCGACAGCGGCGGCACGGAGGGCCTGATGCGCGCCTCGCTGAGCGCCGTGGCGCCCGGCACCGCGCTGCGGGACGGCCTGGAGCGCATCCTGCGCGGCAACACGGGCGGTCTGATCGTCCTCGGTTTCGACAAGACCGTCGAGTCGATGTGCACCGGCGGCTTCGTGCTGGACGTGGAGTTCTCCGCGACCCGGCTGCGCGAGCTGTGCAAGCTGGACGGCGCGCTGGTCCTGGACAAGGACATCACCAAGATCCTGCGGGCCGGTGTGCAGCTGGTCCCGGACGCCTCCATCCCCACCGAGGAGACCGGTACCCGGCACCGCACCGCGCAGCGCGTCTCGATACAGGCCGGCTTCCCGGTCGTCTCGGTCAGCCAGTCGATGCGGCTGATCGCGCTGTACGTGGACGGTGAGCGCCGCGTCCTGGAGGAGTCGGCGGCGATCCTGTCCCGCGCCAACCAGGCCCTGGCGACGCTGGAGCGCTACAAGCTCCGGCTGGACGAGGTGGCCGGCACGCTGTCCGCGCTGGAGATCGAGGACCTGGTCACGGTCCGGGACGTCACCGCGGTCGCCCAGCGGCTGGAGATGGTGCGCCGGATCGCGACCGAGATCGCCGAGTACGTGGTCGAGCTGGGCACGGACGGCCGGCTGCTCTCCCTCCAGCTGGACGAGCTGATCGCGGGCGTCGAGCCGGAGCGCGAGCTGGTGGCCCGCGACTACGTTCCCGAGCCGACGGCCAAGCGCTCCCGTACGGTGCCGGAGGCGCTGTCCGAACTGGACGCGCTCAGCCACGCCGAGCTGCTGGAACTGCCCATCGTGGCCCGCGCGCTGGGGTACAGCGGCTCGCCCGAGACGCTGGACTCGGCGGTCTCGCCGCGCGGCTTCCGGCTGCTGGCGAAGGTGCCGCGGCTGCCGGGCGCCGTCATCGACCGGCTGGTCGACCACTTCGGCGGGCTGCAGAAGCTGCTCGCGGCGAGCGTGGACGACCTCCAGGCGGTGGACGGGGTCGGCGAGGCCCGCGCCCGGTCCGTACGCGAGGGCCTGTCCCGGCTGGCGGAGTCGTCGATCCTCGAACGGTACGTGTAGGCGCGCGGCGCCGTACCGCGTGCGGGCGTCCGGACGCCCGCACGCCGCCGGCCTCGGCTCACCCCCGCAGGAACGCTTCCTCCTTCTCCGGCGCCAGCCCGACCGGCTGCCGGGGCCGCAGCGGGGGCGGGCCGTCCAGCTTCCGGAGCCACGTCCAGGTGTCGGCGACCGTTTCCGCGGCCGGCCGGCAGCGCAGCCCCGCCGCGTGCGCCTTGGCCGGGTCGCCGCGGTGGATGGCGTCGTACAGCTCACCCGGCGGCAGCCAGAGGGGCAGCTCGGTCCAGGGGGTCAGCCCGGCCGCGAGGACGTCCTCCGGTCCGTGCCAGCGCAGTTCGGCGTCGGAGCCGGTGACCTGCACGCAGCACTCCAGCAGCTCGCCCATCGTGGTGTGGCCCGGCTCGCTGATGAGGTTGTACGGGCCGGACAGACCGGTCTCCGCGGCGTGCAGGACCCACTCGGCCAGGTCACGGACGTCGATGTACTGCAGGCCCAGGTCGCGCGGTCCGGGCGCGAGCACCGGTCCGCCGCGGGCGATGCGCGTCAGCCACCAGGGCAGCCGGCCGATGTTCTCCCAGGGGCCGAGGATCAGTCCGGCGCGGGCCAGCACCGTACGGTCCTCCCCGAAGGCCGCCAGCGCGGCCAGTTCGCCGCCGCGCTTGTCCTCCGCGTACGCCACCGCGTCCGCGTCCGGGGAGCCCTCCACCAGCGGACTGGCCTCGGTGTGCCCGGGTCCGGCCGGGTGCCGGTACACCGAGCCGGTGGACACGTACACGTACCGTCCGGCCCGGTCGGCCAGCAGCCGGGCGGCGTCGCGCACCGCGGTCGGCGCCCAGGCCCAGGTGTCCACCACGGCGTCCCAGGTGCTGTCGGCGAGCGCGGCGAGGGTGGCCGGGTCGGTGCGGTCGCCCCGTACGGCGGACGCCCCCGCCGGCGCTGCGTGCTGTCCACGGTGGAAGACCGTCACCTGCCAGCCGCGGGCCAGCGCCGCTTCGGTGACCGCTCGTCCCACGAACTCCGTTCCGCCCAGTATCAGTAGCTTCATGGAGCCGACTGTCCCCGATCACGGGCGGCAGTGGAACAGCTCACGCTCACAGCGCAATCGGTACCGTCCCGGCCCGGCCCGCCGTGCCGGGAAGGCCTCTTGGCAGTGGGTCAGTCCTTGGCCAGGGTGAACTCGGCGCGTACCGCGTCCAGTCCGCCGACCTTGGCCTCGACCTGGTACGTACCGGGCCCGACGGCCTTGGCGGCGGCCGTCGCGCACTCCGAGTTGCTGGGCTTGCGGTCCCATTCCACGGTCCGCTTGACCGAGCCGCCCGCAGGCACCTGCACGGGCGCGGTGCCGCCGCCGCCCGGCGGGCAGTCGCCGGAGGACCACACCCGTTCGTCGTCGGTGGGGCCGCTGATGGTGAGGGCCGCGTAGCCGCGCCCCAGGTCCACCTTGCAGGCGCTGTCGGCCGAATTCTCGATCGTGACCTCGAACGTGGGCGTCTCGCCGGGCGCGTAGGTCTCCTTCAGGCTGCGCAGCGTCAACTCGGTGCTGTCGGCCGCGCAGTTCGCGAGCGCCGAGCCGGCCGCCACGGCGCCGTCACCCTTCCCTATGGGGCCGCCGCCACCGGCGCCCGAGGCGCCGCCACCGCCCGTACCGCCGCCGGAGCCACCCGTGCCGGCGCCGCTGCCGGCCGCGCCTCCGGAGCCGGTGGCGGAGCCGCCGCTGCCCGACTCGTCGCGGCCGCCCGGTTTTTGGTCGTTCCCGGAATCCGTCGCGTTCGGGCCCGGTGTGATGGACGTCGCGGGTCCCGGCCCGCCCCGCCCCTTGCCCTCGTCGCCGGTCTTCCCGTCGTTGCCGGTCCAGTTGACGGCCCACACCACCAACAGGACGAGCATGACGAGGACGGCCAGCGCAACGGCCCTCCGCCGCCAGTAGATGGAGGAGGGAAGCGGCCCGATCGGATTGCGCAGAGATCCCACGCGGAAACTCTACGAGAGATCAGGTGTCACACCGGCCAGTACCCGCCGCAGGAAGCAGCAACTTTTCACATCATCTTTCCGGAGCGGGGCGCGGTGGCTCCGGCGCGGCGGCCCCGAAGTGATCCACGGCGGGCCGCCGCCCGGCCCGCACCCGCCCCCGGCCACCCACTTTCGTCAGGGGTTTCCCCCGACGGTGGTCAGGTGCGGCTTTCCCGTAACAGTCCGTACCGTATGCGTTCATGTACAGCACCGATCTCTATCGCGACGTCACCGACTTCGCGCACGACACTCCCGGCTGGGTCCACTCACTGGCCGCGGGAGGCACCGAAGGCGGCATCCTGCTGCTCATGGCCCTGGCCGTAGTCGGCTGGTGGCGGTCCCGGAAGGGGGAGGAGCGGCTGGTCGCGCTGGCGATCCTGGTGCCGATAGCCACGGCGGTCGCGTATCTGGTGAGCGAGATCGTCAAGAGCTTCGTGAACGAGGAGCGGCCCTGCCGGGCCGTGGCGGGCGCCGCCGCCTCCATCGTCCCGTGCCCGCCCCAGGGCGACTGGTCCTTCCCCAGCAACCACTCCACGATCGCGGCGGCACTGGCCGTCGGCATCGTCTTCGCCTGGCGCGCGCTGGCCTGGCTGGTACTGCCGATCGCGCTGCTGACCGGCTTCTCGCGGGTGTTCGTCGGTGCGCACTACCCGCACGACGTGGTGGCCGGCCTGGCGCTGGGCACTCTGACCGCCACGCTGTGTGTGACGCTGCTCGCCGGGCCGCTGACCTCTCTGGTCGTGCGCCTGGGAGCGGGACGCTGGAAGATCCTGGTACGGGCCTGACCGGTCCTCCCGGGGCAGGGGCGCCCCTCGGGGCGCCCCTCGGCAGGCCGTGGCCTCACGGCGCGTGCCACTCCTCCTTGTGCCCGAAGCCGCGGCCGTTGTCGATCAACCGCAGCCAGGTCGGGCGGACTTCCCAGAGTGCGGTCCGTTCCAGTGCCGCGCCGAGCCGTTCGTCGGCCGCGACGAACGGGAAACGCTCCAGGTACGTACGCCACCCGGCCGCCCGGTCCGCGCCCGCCAGCCGGTGGCAGGAGCCCCGGCCCTGCACCCCGGTCAGCGCGGTCCACTCCTGGCCGTCGCGCTGGGCCGTGAAGGCGACGCGGGCGCCGTCCCCGGCGTCGGCGGCCCGTGCGAAGGCCCGGCCGTGCCGGGTCGAATCGGCGGTGACCAGGACGAGGGAGGGCGCCGGCCCGTCCGCGGTGGCGTAGAGCACGGCGCACGCCTGCGGGCCCTCGTCGTCGGTGTACGCGAGGGTCAGCGTCGTATGGGCGGCCAGGGCCCGGCGGATCGCGTCCGGGCAGTCACCCTCGGTGGTCGCCGTGGTGGTCATCGCCGTTCTCCCGCCGGTCCCGTCGTTGTCCACATCATGGGGACATCCTCGTCCCTCCCGTTCCGCGTGCCTTCAGTGGCCCTGCCGGGCCCGGGCCGGACCGGCCCGGCGTTCCCGCGAGCGGGTGGGCGCAACGTGGCGCGCGCCCCGTGCGTTTCACGGCGGAGCGCCGTCGTGCCAGGATCGGCAGTGCCATGACTTCCACTCCTGCCGCCACCGGCGCCGCCGCTGTCACCGCCGCCAACGAAGCCGCCGAAGGGGCCCGGCTGCACGGCCCCGTCACCGACTGGTTCGACGAGCACGCCCGCGATCTGCCCTGGCGCCGCCCCGAGGCGGGCGCCTGGGGCGTGATGGTGAGCGAGTTCATGCTGCAGCAGACGCCGGTCAGCAGAGTGCTGCCGGTGTACGAGCAGTGGCTGGCGCGCTGGCCGCGCCCCGCCGACCTGGCCGCCGAGCCGCCCGGTGAGGCGGTGCGCGCCTGGGGCCGCCTCGGCTATCCGCGGCGCGCGCTGCGCCTGCACGCCGCCGCCTCCGCCATACAGGAGCGTCACGGCGGCGACGTACCGCGCGATCACGCGCAGCTCCTCGCACTGCCGGGCGTCGGCGAGTACACGGCCGCGGCCGTGGCGTCCTTCGCGTACGGACAGCGGCACGCCGTACTGGACACCAACGTCCGCCGGGTGTTCGCGCGCGCAGTCTCCGGCCAGCAGTACCCGCCGAACGCCACCACGGCCGCCGAGCGGAAGCTGGCCCGCGCGCTGCTGCCGCAGGACGAGGAGACCGCCGCCAAGTGGGCTGCCGCCACGATGGAGCTGGGCGCGCTGGTGTGCACCGCCCGCGGCCCGGAGTGTGTGCGCTGCCCGATCTCCGCGCAGTGCGCCTGGCGGCTGGCGGGTTCGCCCGCGCACGACGGGCCGCCGCGGCGCGGTCAGACGTACGCCGGTACGGACCGCCAGGTGCGCGGCAAGCTCCTCGCCGTACTGCGGGAAGCCGTCGGAGCCGTCCCGCAGGCGGTGCTGGACACGGTGTGGGACGAGCCGGTGCAGCGCGCGCGGGCGCTCGACGGTCTTGTCTCGGACGGCCTGGTGGAGCCGCTGCCGGGCGGCATGTACCGCCTGCCGCTCGGCCGGAGCACGTCGTGAGACGTGAGGGCCGTGCTGGGCGCTCTGTGACAGCCGGGTGACGGCGCGGTCCGCGTCACCGCTTCCCGGGCCCGCTCCTAGCTCTTCCGGCCACTCCGGCTGTCCCCCAGGAGGATGACCCGACCCGGGCCCCCGTCAGCCGGAGGTATGACCCCCGGGGGGCTGTTACACAACCGACGGTTTTCCGTGCACTCCTTGTGGGGCCCTCGCACATTACGCCGCAACACCCCCTCCGTAGCGTCTTCCTCGTGCTGGAGATGACCACCAGCGCGGTCAACGTGGGGAATCGCAAGCGGATCGGAGGCGTCGGGATGGCGACCAGCGGCGGCAAGGTACTGGACTTCGAAGAGTACGTGCGGACGCGGCAGGAGGCCCTGCTGCGCAGCGCCCGGCGCCTGGTACCCGACCCGGTCGACGCCCAGGACCTGCTCCAGACGGCCCTGGTGCGTACGTACGGGCGCTGGGACGGCATCGCCGACAAGTCGCTGGCCGACGCCTACCTTCGCCGCGTCATGATCAACACGCGGACGGAGTGGTGGCGCGCCCGCAAGCTGGAGGAGGTGCCCACCGAGCAGCTCCCGGACGCGAGCGTCGACGACGGCACCGAGCAGCGCGCCGACCGGGCGCTGCTGATGGACATCCTCGGGGTGCTCGCGCCCAAGCAGCGCAGCGTGGTCGTGCTGCGACACTGGGAGCAGATGAGCACGGAGGAGACCGCGGCGGCGCTGGGCATGTCCACCGGTACGGTCAAGAGCACGCTGCACCGGGCCCTGGCCCGGCTGCGCCAGGAGCTGGAGAATCGCGACATCGACGCGCGGATGCTGGAGCGCGGCGAGCAGGAGCGGGAGCGGTGCGCGGCCTGACCGGCTGCGGTACCGGTGGCTTAGCCAGAGGGACTGTGAGCGGGAGCGGTTTGACCAGGAACAGGCCGGCCGGAGGACGGAGCACCGTCCGGCGGACCAGCGGCGGAGCGGCCCTCGCGGGAGTGGCCGCCCTTTCGCTGTTGCTGGCCGGGTGCAATCCCGGTGGCGAGGGGGTGCGGACCGAGGGCACGGCCGGCAGCCCGCCGGCGAGCACGGGCCGGTCGGTCCACGCGCCGTCCCCGTCGCCCTCGGTGTCGGCCCCGTACGAGAAGGTCGACGCGGTGGACCTGGTGCGGCACGACCCGAAGGTCGGCGACGACGTCAAGAAGTCGCTCGGCAAGCCGTGCGCCGCCGAGGAGTACCCGGTCGAGGTCACCTACGCCGCGCTCACCCACGGCAAGGACCCCGACGTCGTGGTGAACGTGATGACCTGTGCGGACTCGGTCGGCATCGGTTCGTACGTCTACCGTAAGAAGGGCGGGACGTACGAGAATGTCTTCGCCGACGAGCAGCCTTCGGTGCGCGCGGGCGTCAACAAGGGGGAACTGGAGGTCTCCAAGCAGACCTACGACACCGGCGACAAGGTGTGCTGCGCTTCCGGCGAGGATGTGATGACCTACCGCTGGACGGGTGGCCGCTTCGTCGAGTACGCCCGGTACCACACCGACTACAGCAACAACGGGGGCACGGAGACCGCGACCCCGGAACCCGCACCGGAGGATTGAGAACACCGCATGGCCGATACCCATGTGCTCTTCGTCGAGGACGACGACGTCATCCGCGAGGCGACCCAGCTCGCGCTGGAGCGGGACGGCTTCGTGGTCACCGCCATGCCCGACGGGCTGGCGGGACTGGAGGCGTTCCGCGCCGACCGGCCCGACATCGCCCTGCTGGACGTGATGGTGCCGGGCCTGGACGGCGTCAGCCTGTGCCGGCGCATCCGGGACGAGTCCACCGTGCCGGTGATCATGCTGTCCGCGCGGGCCGACTCCATCGACGTGGTGCTGGGCCTGGAGGCCGGCGCCGACGACTATGTGACCAAGCCGTTCGACGGCGCCGTGCTGGTCGCCCGGATCCGCGCGGTGCTGCGCCGCTTCGGGCACGCCTCGGGGCCGGACGGCTCGGGCGCCGCCGCCACGGAGGCGGCCGCGCCCGCCGAGGCCGTGCTGCGCTTCGGCGACCTGGAGGTCGACACGGAGGGCATGGAGGTGCGCAAAGGCGGCCAGCCGGTCGCGCTGACGCCCACCGAGATGCGTCTGCTGCTGGAGTTCTCCAACTCGCCCGGTACGGTCCTCTCCCGCGACCGGCTGCTGGAGCGGGTCTGGGACTACGGCTGGGGCGGTGACACCCGGGTCGTGGACGTCCACGTCCAGCGGCTGCGCGGCAAGATCGGCCAGGACCGCATCGAGACGGTCCGCGGCTTCGGTTACAAGCTGAGAGGCTGACTCCTGCGGTGGTCAGGCTCGCCCTGCGGACCGGTCTGAGGTGGAAGCTCAGCGCCGCGATCGCGCTCGTCGGAGCGCTGGTCGCGATCGCGCTGAGCCTGGTCGTGCACAACGCGGCCCGCGGCTCGATGCTGGACAACAGCCGCGACGTGCAGACCGAACGCCTCAACTTCACGCAGAAGATCTACGAATCCACGCACCAGCTGCGCTTCGGCGCGAAGCTGGACGACCCGGCGCTGCCCAAGGAGCTGCGGGACGAGGTCGCCAAGGGCAAGCGGGCCACCTACCTGGAGGACACCGGCCAGACCACGCCCAAGGTGTGGGCCGCGGCGCCGGTCGCGGGCGGCCGGGTGCTGTCCATCGAGGGCTACTTCCCCGACCGGTTCGCCGTCCTCGACGACCTCGACCAGGCGCTGCTGATCGGCTCGACGGCGGTCGTGGTCGGCGGCTGCGCGCTCGGTGTGCTGATCGGCGGACGGCTGTCCCAGCGGCTGCGCAAGGCCGCGGCGGCGGCCGGCAAGCTGGCCGACGGCGACACCTCCGTCCGCATCCGGGACGAGGTCGGCGGCCGTATCCGGGACGAGACGGACGACCTGGCCTGGGCGGTGGACGCGATGTCCGACGCGCTCCAGAAGCGCATCGAGGCGGAGCGCCGGGTGACCGCCGACATCGCCCACGAGCTGCGCACCCCGGTCACCGGGCTGCTCACGGCGGCCGAGCTGCTGCCGCCGGGCCGCCCCTCGGAGCTGGTACGGGACCGGGCCCAGGCGATGCGCACCCTCGTCGAGGACGTGCTGGAGGTGGCCCGGCTGGACGGCTACGCGGAGCGGGCCGAACTGCAGGACGTGCCGCTCGGCGAGTTCGTCACCCGGCGGGTGCGGGCTCTGAACGCCGACATCAAGATCGAGATCCTGCGGGACGCCGAGGTCTCCACCGACCCGCGGCGCCTGGAGCGCATCCTGGGCAACCTCATCGCGAACGCGGCCCGGCACGGCAAGCCGCCGATCGAGGTGACCGTCGAGGGCCGGGTCGTGCGCGTACGCGACCACGGCACGGGCTTCCCCGAGGCCCTGCTGCGCGAGGGCCCCAGCCGCTTCCGTACCGGCAGCAGCGACCGGGCCGGGCGCGGTCACGGTCTCGGCCTGACCATCGCGGCGGGCCAGGCCCGCGTCCTGGGCGCCCGGCTGACGTTCCGCAACGCGGACGAGCTGACGGACGGCTCCACCGGCGCGGTCTCCGTCCTGTGGCTGCCGGAGAACGCCCCGACGAACACCGGCAGCTTCCCGGTCATCCAGTTGCCGGACCGGTAGGGACGGCCACCGGACCGGGCCGGCCACCGGACCGGGCCGACCGCCGGACCGGGCCGACCGCCGGACCGGTGAGGAGCGGCTGCCCCGGCCTGCCCAGCCGCCCGGCGGCCCCGGCCCGCCGTCCTCGGTGCGCCGGCTACTCCACGCACTCCCCCCAGTCCTTGCCCAGGTCGAGCTGCTCGCTGCGCTGGGTCAGCGAGAACCAGTTGCCGGAGTCGTCGCGGAATATCGCCTCGGTGCCGTACGGGCGCTCCTGCGGCTCCTGGAGGAACTCCACGCCCTTCGCCTTCAGGGCCGCGTAGTCGGCCTTGACGTCGTCCGTGGCCAGCACCCCGGCGCCCATCAGCCCCTTGCTCACCAACTGCTTGAGGTGCTCGCCGGACTCCGGGTCCATGCCGGGCGGGCCGGGGACCATCAGTGTCAGCTCCACCCCCGGCTGGTCCTCGGCGCCGACGGTCAGCCAGCGCATCCCGTCCTCGCCGCCCATCCGCATGTCTGTACGGACCTCCAGCCCGAGCTTCTGCGTGTAGAACTCCTTCGCCCGGTCCTGGTCGAGGACCCAGACGGTGGTGATGGCGAGACCCTTGATCATGACGTGCCTCCGTTGCCTTTCCGCGCGGTCCTGTTCACCGTAGGCAGCGCGTCCGCTACCCGCCTTCTCGGAAATTGCGGTCCGCCGGGGCCGTCCCGTCCCGGTTCCCGAACGACTTGAAGCCGCCGGACCACAGCAGGGCGTAGCAGCCCGGTATCAGCCCGGCGCCCTGTCCCGCATGCCGCCGGCGGTACGCGCTCGGCGTCAGCCCCGTCTGCTCCTTGAACCGGGCGGAGAAGGTGCCCAGGCTGCCGAAGCCGACCAGCCAGCAGATTTCCGTGACGGAGAGATCGGCGGTACGCAGCAGTTCCTCGGCGCGCTCGATGCGGCGGCGGCTCAGGTACTGGCCGGGTGTCAGGCCGTACACCTGCTTGAAGGCCCGGATGAAGTGGAAGCGTGAATACCCGGCGTGGGCCGCCACCGCGCCCAGGTCCAGCGGCGAGGCCCAGTCGCGGTCCATGGCGTCCTTCGCCGGCCGCAGCTGCCGCAGCCGCGCGGGCGGCACCGGAGGCGCAGGGGACGCCGAGGGCGCAGGGGGCACCGACGGAGCCGGGGACACCGACGGCACCGGGGCCGCGCCACCGCCGCCCGCGCGCCCGGCCCTCCGCTCGTCCCGCACCCCGTCGCCGTTCATGTTCCGATGCTGACACGCACCACTGACAACGGCCCGGCGGCGACCTGCCCCCAGACACGCCAGTGGCCCCCGACGCGCACGCCCGGGGCCACTGACCAGGGAATTCAGTGCCGGATCAGACGGCCTCCACCAAGGGGGCCTTGCTCGCCGGGGCCTCCCCGCCGTCCTTGGGCCCCTCGCCCTCGGCCGGCTTGGCAGGCCCGCCGCGCAGCGGCACCTCCTTGAGGAACCAGGCCGCGGCGAAGCCGATGACGCTGATCAGCGCGCCCCACACGAAGACCTGGTGGGTGCCACCGGAGACCGCGTGCATGTACGCGTCCTTGACCGCGGCCGGCAGCTTGGCCAGGGCCTTCGGGTCCATCTGCCCGCCACCTGCGGCCGCGCCCGCGCCCGCGGCGCCGAGCCGCTCGGTCATCACGTCCGTCACCCGGTTGTTGAAGATCGCTCCGAAGATCGCGACACCGAAGGAACCGCCGATCGTACGGAACAGGGTGGCGGACGAGGAGCCGACGCCCATGTCCTTCATCTCGACGCTGTTCTGCGCGATCAGCATCGTGGTCTGCATCAGGAAGCCCATGCCGGCACCGAGCACCGCCATGTACACACCCGAGGTGAAGCGGGTGGTGCCGGTGTCCATCAGGGACAGCAGCGCCAGCCCCGCGGTGATCAGCGCGCCGCCGCCCACCACGAAGATCTTGTACTTGCCGGTGTTGGTGGTGACCCGGCCCGCGACCAGCGAGACCGCCATCATCGCGAGCAGCATCGGCAGGAGCAGCAGCCCGGAGTTGGTGGCCGAGGCGCCCTGCACGGTCTGCTGGAACAGCGGCAGGAAGGTCATCGACCCGAACATCACGAAGCCGACCAGGAAGCCGATGAGCGTGACGAGGCTGAAGTTGTTGTTGCGGAAGATGTGCAGCGGCAGCACCGGCTCGCGCACCTTGGTCTCGGTGAGGACGAAGGCGAGCAGGGCCACCACGCCGACCGCGCCGAGCCCGACGATCTGGGCCGACAGCCAGTCGTACTCCGTACCGCCCCAGGTGGTGATCAGGACCAGCGAGGTGATGCCGACGGTGAGCAGTACGGCGCCCACGTAGTCGATGCGCGCCTGCGACCGCTTCTTCGGCAGGTGCAGCACCGCGGTCACCATGACCAGGGCGATCGCGCCCAGCGGCAGGTTGATGTAGAAGCTCCAGCGCCAGCCGAGGTGGTCGGTGATGGTGCCGCCGACCAGCGGCCCGCCGATCATCGCGACGGCCATGACGCCCGCCATCATGCCCTGGTACTTGCCGCGCTCACGCGGCGGGATCAGGTCGCCGATGATCGCCATGACGCCGACCATCAGACCGCCCGCGCCCAGGCCCTGTACGGCCCGGAAGCCGATCAGCTGGCCCATGTCCTGGGCCATGCCGGAGAGCGCGGAGCCGATCAGGAAGATCACGATGGACGTCAGGAAGACGCCTTTACGGCCGTACAGGTCGCCCAGTTTGCCCCAGATCGGGGTGGAGGCGGCGGTCGCGAGCGTGTACGCGGTCACCACCCAGGACAGATGGCTCAGCCCGCCCAGTTCGCCCACGATGGTGGGCATCGCGGTACCCACGATCATGTTGTCCAGCATCGCGAGCAGCATCGCGATCATCAGCGCGAACAGCACCACACGGACGCTGGCCGGCTGCTTCCCCCCGGATTCCGCCGGTTTCGGTATCTCCCCCGTCGGGGTCGCTTTCGTCTGCGACATCCCCATTTTCGCTTCTCCCACTTACTTGCCGCCCGGCTAGTTCAGTACAGTGCAGTAAGGTAGCCAGCAACTAGCCGGGCGTCAAGTAAGTTTTGTACGGCCCCCTCGGCCACGGCCCGGACGACCGACGCAGGAGAACAGCAGCATGGGCACACCGCACGCGCGCAAGGGCAACACCCGCCAGCGCATTCAGGACGTCGCCCTGGAGCTGTTCGCCGAGCAGGGGTACGAGAAGACCTCGCTGCGCGAGATCGCCGAGCGGCTCGACGTCACGAAGGCGGCGCTCTACTACCACTTCAAGACCAAGGAAGACATCGTCATCAGCCTCTTCCAGGATCTGGCCAGGCCGATCGACGAGCTGATCGAGTGGGCCGCCGCGCAGCCGCGCACCCTGGAGACCAAGCACGAGGTGCTGCGCCGCTACAGCGAGGCGCTGCGCTCCGCCGAGCCCCTCTTCCGCTTCATGCAGGAGAACCAGGCGACCGTACGGGACCTGAGCATCGGGGAGACCTTCAAGCAGCGGATGCTCCGGCTCACCGGGCTGCTCAGGGAGCCGGAGGCGCAGCTGACGGACCAGGTGCGCTGCATCACCGCGATCTTCTCGATGCACGCGGGCCTGTTCGCCATGCAGAACGTCGAAGGCGACCCCGAGGACAAGCGCAAGGCCGTCCTGGAGGTCGCCACCGAACTGATCACCGCCGCCCAGCCGCCGGGCCTCGGCTGACGGCACCCGCGGCACCGGTGGCGCCGCGGGCAGGGATCACACGCCGTCGCCGCGCGCCTTCAGGAAGGCGGTCGGCTCGACACCGGAGCCGTAGTTCGGGCCGGTACGGACCTCGAAGTGCAGGTGCGGCCCGGTCGAGTTGCCGGTGCTGCCGGACTTGGCGATCTCCTGGCCGGTCTCCACCTTCTGGCCCGGCTTGACCTCGGTGCTGGTCAGGTGCGCGTACTGGGTGTACGTACCGCTGTCGTGCTTGATCACGATCGCGTTGCCGTACGCGGGACCGTCACCGCCGCCGTTCGGGCCGGCCTTGACGACGGTGCCGCCGTGCACGGCGTGCACGGCCGTGCCGCTGGGCACCACGAAGTCCTGACCGCTGTGGTTGTGGGACCAGTGCTTGCCCGCCAGCCCGAAGGTCATGCCCAGCTTGTAGTCGTCCACCGGCTTCACCCAGGAGCGGGCCTTCTCCTCGGCGGCCTTCTTGGCCTTCTCGGCCTCCTGCTGCTCCGCCTCGGCCGCCTTCTTCTGGGCATCGGCCTGCGCGGCCACCGAGGAGCGGACGTCGGACGCCAGGCCGTCCAGCGCGATCGCCGGCGCGTCGTTCCCGGCGGCCATGGCCACCCCGGCGCCCATGGCCGCGGAGACGCCCAGGCCCGCCGCGAGCACGGAGGCGCGGGTACGGAGAGTGGACTTCTTCGTCAGGCGGTGCAGGGGGTGGTGCTTCGACATGCGGGGACTACCTCCGGGAAAGGGAAAGGGCCGCGCCCCGGCCGTCGTCCGGGAACGCCCCACCTTGGTAACCCGAATCCGACATGCTGCCAATACCCCTTTCTACTACCCCATCCCGTAGCAAAAGCTGGGGAAATAAGCCCCCGCGACTACCCTCGCCACCCGGCCTCAAACCCTGCGGCCACCGCTCTCCTCCGACCGCCGGCCGCTCCCGTCACCGCCCCTCTGAGCTGGGGATTTGCTACGGCGTACGACGTTGCCGAACACCCCGGAAACCCCCTCGCCGCGCCACGGCGCTCCCCACGCCCGCACCCGCCCGCCGCACCTCGCGAAGCACCCGCTATTCCGCGTAGTAGGCGCCCGAGGGCCTGTGCGTCATGTCACCGGGCCCCGGCTCTCCCCCGTCTTCCGCGGGGTCTTTCGCCTGTCCGTATCGG
The DNA here is from genome assembly GCF_003865155.1 of Streptomyces paromomycinus. Taxonomy (NCBI): domain Bacteria; kingdom Bacillati; phylum Actinomycetota; class Actinomycetes; order Kitasatosporales; family Streptomycetaceae; genus Streptomyces; species Streptomyces paromomycinus. Next base: position 4,311,668 of record NZ_BHZD01000001.1, read on the forward strand.
GACCAAAGCCCCCGTGGGAAGAATGCGCTCCCCCGTACGGCATCACTCGGCCGGGCAACCCCTGGTGCCCCGTCGCCTCTAGGCTTGAAGTCCACGGCGCCCGGCCCGGCCGGCGTCGACCAGGTGATGGGGGATCACCGCATGGACCCGATGATCATCACGGCCCGGCTCCTTCCGAAAGTCGTCGCCCCGCTCGTCAGGAAGCTCCTGGTCCGCCCCGGCCCCGGCGCCTTCCTGGTGGACCGCCCGTTACGGATCAGCGGCCTGGTCTCCTTCCGCGGCGAGCAGCGCACCCTCGGGGAGCGCGACGTACGGCGCATCGCCGCCAAGCTCGTCGACCGGGCCGTGACCCCGCTGCCCGGCGCCACCGGCGCGGCACGGGAGCGGCCCGTCGCCCCCGACGAGGACCGGGCCGTGGCGGACGCCCTCGCCCGTTCGCTCTGCGCCCTCGGCGACCTCGACCTGGAGATCGTGCAGGACGCCCGGCTGGAGGCGGCCGCGCTCACCCGGCAGCTGCGCCGCGCCGCGCCCGATGCCACCCACGGCCTGACCGGCGACGGCGCCGAGCTGCACGGCATCCTGCTGCACACCGCGGCCCTGCACGTCCTGGAGTTCTTCACCCGGCTGTCCGGCTTCGGCGCCCGCACCCTCGTCGAGAACCGGCGCGCCCTCGGCAGGCTCGACGACGCCGTCGGCGCGCTGGCCGCCCGGCTGCCGTCCCGCTCCGCCGAGGACGCCGGCTTCGAGACGCGGTACGCCCACGACACCGCCGTCCTCCACAACCACCTGACCATCTTCGGCATCGATCTCGCGCACTCCCCGGACAGCTGGCCGCTGGACGCCGCCTACCTGGGCCTGCGCTGCGAGACCGAGCCGCCCGCCGTGGACAGCGGCGGCCCTCCGGAGCCCGCCGTGCCCGCCGAGCACGCCCTGTCCGGCCGGTGCCGGATCCTCGTACGGGGCGTGGCCGGCTCCGGCAAGACCACGCTGCTCCAGTGGCTGGCCGTCGCCACCGCCCGCGGCGAACTGCCCGCCCCGCTGCACCGCGCCCTGTACGGCCGGGTGCCCTTCCTCCTGCCGGTACGCCGCTTCGCCCGGCACGGCCTGCCCTCCCCCGGCGACTTCCTCGCGGCGGTCGGCTACCCGGGCGCCGAGGCCCAGCCGCCGGGCTGGGCCGACCGCGTCCTGCGGGCCGGCCGGGGGCTGCTGCTGATCGACGGCGTGGACGAGGCCCCCGAGGACGGGCGTGAGCGGCTGCGGCGCAAGCTCCGGGACTGGACCGCCCTGTACCCGGGCAACATCTGGATCGTCACCTCCCGCCCCTCCGCCGTACGCGCCGACTGGCTGACGGCCGACGGCTTCGCCGAACTGTCGCTGGCCCCGATGAGCCGCGAGGACATCGCCGCGTTCATCCAGCGCTGGCACCGCGCCGCGGCCCAGCAGGAGCCGGACGACCTGGACCGCCTCGGCCACTACGAACGCACCCTCCTCAACGCCGTACGCATCACCCGCGACTTGGGGCGGCTCGCCACCAACCCACTGATGTGCGGGATGCTCTGCGCGCTGCACCGCGACCGCCGCGGCTACCTGCCCGACGGCCGCAAGGAGCTGTACGAGGCCGCCCTGTCGATGCTGCTGGAGCGGCGCGACCGGGAGCGGGCGATGGGCACCACGGACGGCATCGACCTGCCACGCCAGCCCAAGATCCAGCTGCTCCAGAAGATCGCGCACTGGATGCTGGTCAACGGCCGCTCGGAGATGGACCGCGAGATCGCCGTCGACACCCTCGCCCAGCACCTGCCGGCCATCCCCGACGCCGCGCGCCAGGGCGGTCCCGAGGAGATCTACCGCCACCTGCTCAACCGCACCGGGCTGCTGCGCGAACCGGCCCCGAACACCGTCGACTTCGTGCACCGCACCTTCCAGGACTTCCTGGCCGCCCGCGCCACCGTCCAGCGCCACGACTTCGGGCTGCTGCTGAACCACGCCCACCTCTCTGAGTGGGAGGACGTCATCAGGATGGCCGTGGCCCTGGCCCGGCCCGACGAGTGCGCGGCGCTGCTGAACGGCCTGCTGGCCCCGCTCCCGGGCATCCGGGCCGCGGAGGCCCGGCACCGCAAGCTGCTCGCCGCGGCCTGTGTGGAGCACGCCGCCGAACTCGACCCGGAGGTCCGCCACCGGGTGCGGCGCTTCACCCGGGACATGGTCCGCCCCAGCACCGTGGCCGGAGCCCGCGCCCTGGGCTGGATCGGCCCGATCGTCCTGGAGATGCTGCCGGAGCCGGCCGAGGTCTCGGACGGCGAGGCGTACCTGCTCGCCGTCACGGCCACCTCCATCGCCGACGACATGGCGATCGACTACCTGACCGGGCTGCGCAAGCGGGCCTACCACCCGGTGCGGGCCCAGCTCGCCGGTGCCTGGCGGCGGTACGACACCGCCCGTTACGCCCGGGAGATCATCGCCCACCTGGACCCGGACCAGCTCTTCTTCCCCGCGGCGGACGTGGCGGAGCTGTCCGCGCTGCGCGACCTCGGCGGCCGGCCGTACCTCCAGGTCGCCGGGGAGTTCACGGTGGCCGAGCTGATCGACGGCATCGTCCCGGCGGACGGCCTGCGCCGCCTCTGGCTGGCGTACGGCCTCGGGGCCTCGATGGAGTGGCTGGCCGCGTTCCCCCGGCTGGAGGAACTGCGGATCAGCCGCCGGCTGCCGCGGGTCACCGGCGTTCCGGACGCAATCCGCGTCGTCGAGCTGTGAAATCGCGGCTCTGCGGCCCAGGGGCCTGTCTTACCGGGGCCGTGCCCGGCGGTCGGCCTTCGGCTTCCCGGTTCCGCAGAATTGCCCGGGGCGCATTCGGGCGGGTGGCGCCCGCGCAATGCCGCCGGAGCAATCCGGAATGGCGTTTTCCCTTTACGCCCGGGAGGGCCGGGCAATAGCCGGTGCCGCTGCCGTACCGGAGCGGACGGCCCCGCATCCCGGCGGTTACGGATATCCGTCCGCACCCGCTACGGAAAAACACTTCCGCGCACGGCTGCGGATGTCGCGTACCCCGTACTCCGCGCCCTGTGCTGCAGCGCCCGTACGGCTGCCCGCACACGGCAACGCCGCGGCCCGGGACCTGGAAGAGGTCCCGGGCCGCGGCGTCATGTGCCGTGCCGGTCAGGCGCCGGGCGCCCGGTCCGTACCGGCGGCCGTCACGCGTCCTTCGACAGGTCCGGGCCGCCGGCCGCGGACTCGACGGGCGGGGCGTCCGGCAGGGCCGCCTTCTCCTCGCCGCGGAAGGTGAACTTGGCGTTCTCCCCCTCGCCCTCGATGTCGACGACCACGATGTGCCCGGAGCGCAGCTCGCTGAAGAGGATCTTCTCCGAGAGAGCGTCCTCGATCTCGCGCTGGATGGTCCGGCGCAGCGGGCGGGCGCCCAGCACCGGGTCGTAGCCGCGCTTGGCGAGCAGCTTCTTGGCCTCACCGCTGAGCTCGATGCCCATGTCGCGGTCCTTCAGGCGCTCGTCCACCTTGGCGATCATGAGGTCGACGATCTGGATGATGTCTTCCTCGGTGAGCTGGTGGAAGACCACCGTGTCGTCGACACGGTTGAGGAACTCGGGCCGGAAGTGCTGCTTGAGCTCTTCGTTGACCTTGTTCTTCATCCGCTCGTAGCTGCTCTTGGTGTCGCCCTGGGCGGCGAAGCCCAGGTTGAAGCCCTTGGAGATGTCCCGGGTCCCGAGGTTGGTCGTCATGATGATGACCGTGTTCTTGAAGTCCACCACCCGGCCCTGGGAGTCGGTCAGGCGACCGTCCTCCAGGATCTGCAGCAGGGAGTTGAAGATGTCGGGGTGGGCCTTCTCCACCTCGTCGAACAGCACGACCGAGAACGGCTTGCGGCGCACCTTCTCGGTGAGCTGGCCGCCCTCTTCGTAGCCGACGTAGCCGGGAGGCGAGCCGAAGAGCCGGGAGACCGTGTGCTTCTCGCTGAACTCCGACATGTCGAGGGAGATCATCGCGTCCTCGTCGCCGAACAGGAATTCGGCGAGCGTCTTGGACAGCTCGGTCTTACCGACACCGGACGGACCGGCGAAGATGAACGAACCACCGGGGCGCTTGGGGTCCTTCAGACCGGCCCGGGTACGGCGGATGGCCTGCGAGAGCGCCTTGATGGCGTCCTTCTGGCCGATGACGCGCTTGTGGAGCTCGTCCTCCATCCGCAGCAGCCGCGAGGACTCCTCCTCGGTCAGCTTGAAGACCGGGATGCCGGTCGCCGTGGCCAGGACCTCGGCGATCAGCTCGCCGTCGACCTCGGCGACGACGTCCATGTCGCCGGCCTTCCACTCCTTCTCCCGCTTCGCCTTCGCGGCCAGGAGCTGCTTCTCCTTGTCGCGCAGGCCCGCGGCCATCTCGAAGTCCTGCGAGTCGATCGCGGACTCCTTCTCCCGGCGCACGTCGGCGATCTTCTCGTCGAACTCGCGGAGGTCCGGCGGCGCGGTCATCCGGCGGATGCGCATCCGGGAGCCGGCCTCGTCGATCAGGTCGATCGCCTTGTCCGGCAGGAAACGGTCGGAGATGTAGCGGTCGGCCAGCTGGGCGGCCTGGACCAGGGCCTCGTCCGTGATGGAGACGCGGTGGTGCGCCTCGTAACGGTCGCGCAGGCCCTTGAGGATCTCGATGGTGTGCGGCAGCGACGGCTCCGCGACCTGGATGGGCTGGAAGCGGCGCTCCAGGGCCGCGTCCTTCTCCAGGTACTTGCGGTACTCGTCGAGCGTGGTCGCACCGATGGTCTGCAGCTCGCCTCGCGCCAGCATGGGCTTGAGGATGCTCGCGGCGTCGATCGCGCCCTCGGCGGCGCCCGCACCCACCAGGGTGTGGAGCTCGTCGATGAACAGGATGATGTCGCCGCGGGTGCGGATCTCCTTGAGCACCTTCTTCAGGCGCTCCTCGAAGTCACCGCGGTAGCGGGAGCCGGCGACCAGGGCGCCCAGGTCCAGGGTGTAGAGGTGCTTGTCCTTGAGGGTCTCGGGCACCTCGCCCTTGACGATGGCCTGGGCCAGGCCCTCGACGACCGCCGTCTTGCCGACGCCGGGCTCGCCGATGAGGACCGGGTTGTTCTTGGTACGGCGGGACAGCACCTGCATGACCCGCTCGATCTCCTTCTCGCGCCCGATCACCGGGTCGAGCTTGGTCTCGCGGGCGGCCTGCGTCAGGTTGCGGCCGAACTGGTCCAGGACGAGCGAGGTCGAGGGGGTGCCCTCGGCCGGGCCGCCGGCGGTGGCGGCCTCCTTGCCCTGGTAGCCGGAGAGCAGCTGGATGACCTGCTGCCGCACCCGGTTCAGATCGGCGCCCAGCTTCACCAGGACCTGGGCGGCGACGCCCTCGCCCTCGCGGATCAGGCCGAGCAGGATGTGCTCCGTACCGATGTAATTGTGGCCGAGCTGAAGGGCCTCGCGGAGCGACAGCTCCAGGACCTTCTTCGCACGGGGGGTGAAGGGGATGTGACCGGACGGGGCCTGCTGCCCCTGGCCGATGATCTCCTCCACCTGCTGGCGGACCGCCTCGAGCGAAATCCCGAGGCTCTCCAGGGCCTTAGCGGCGACACCCTCACCCTCGTGGATCAGGCCCAGGAGGATGTGCTCGGTGCCGATGTAGTTGTGGTTGAGCATCCGGGCTTCTTCCTGAGCCAGGACGACAACCCGCCGCGCACGGTCGGTGAACCTCTCGAACATCGTTAATCGCTCCTCAGAGCGGTCAGGCAGTTAGGGGTCGGTCCCCTCCCTGTCCTTCCGCATGCTAGTCCCGTGGGACGGGACAGCTCATTCCAACTGCCGACATCCGTCCGGATCACCCCCGCGACGGCGGGGAAATCTGCTGCCGAACAGCCGACATCTGCTCCAACCCGATGGTGCGAGACGATGTTCCCGCAGGCCAGGCATATACGCCCCGGGCCAGTACGCCCGTGGCGAACGCGCCCCTCACCGACACGCCCGCCCGGAGTCCGCCGCAACTCCGGAAAAAGCGCTGCGCACGCCGCTGCACCGTCTCTCCCCACTGGGGATGTCCTACCCGCCGCCCCGGACGGTCCATGCGGCGCGGGCCCGTTCCATCCGCTATGGGCGAACACCCGAGCGCCGCCCGATGCGCCGTCACACCCCCGCGCGCCCCCTTCCGTGGCGACAGTCCGTACCCGCATGTCAACCCAGCGTAACTTCTCGGGGTTTCGCGAGTTGCTCCCGGTATGCCCGTCGCGCTCCCGCGCTCCCGCCCCGCCCTCGCCGCCGTACGGCAGTGGTACGAGGACGAGCTGCGCTGGCCGACCACCGGCACGGAGCCGGTGGAGCTGCTGACCGGGGTGCGCTTCGACGCCCTCGACCTGCCGGCCGACGCGGGCCGGGCCGTACTGGGACGGGTGGGCCCCACGGGGCCCGTACTGATCGACCGCAGCGGCTCCGCCGGTCCCAGGATGCTCGTCCTCGTGACCGCGGGTGCCGCGGAGGAGTTGCCGGAGCTTCTGGAATGGCTGGAATGGGGCTCGCTGGGGCTGGATCTGACCGCACGCGGCACCGGGGACCGGATGCCCGCGCCGTCCCCGCCGCCGTCACCGCAGGCGTGGTGGCCGTACGGATCGGGCCCACGGGAGGCCGCCGGGTGGGTGCGGCCTCCCGAGCCGGGACGCGAGATCGAGGCGGCTCTGCCCACCACGGGGACAGGGGCAGGGCACGGGGGCCGCGGTGGTCCCCTCGCGGATCGCCAGGGGCGCGCCCCCGACCTCGTACGACTCGTGAGCGCGGCGGCAACGGAATGCCACCGGGCCCGTCTGCTGCGCGGCCGTCAAGCTCGAAGACAAACGGATTGCGGGTACGGCGGTCAGCCGTTCGCCTTCTCGAACGCCTCACGGATCTCCGCGGGCACACGGCCGCGGTCATTGACGTTGTAGCCGTTCTCCTTCGCCCACGCGCGGATCTTCGCGGTGTCCGGGCTGCCGCCGGAAGACGCGCGCGCCTTGCCGCGGCCACCGGAACGGCCACCGGTCTTGCGGCCCGCCTTCACGAACTCGGCCAGCGACTCGCGCAGCTTGTGCGCGTTGTCGTCGGACAGGTCGATCTCGTAGGACTTGCCGTCGAGGGCGAACGTCACGGTCTCATGGGCCTCGCCGCCGTTGAGGTCGTCGACAAGAAGAACCTGAACCTTCTGTGCCACCGGTTTCCCTTTCATCGAATGCGGATTACGACGGAAAGCAAACCGCTTTTCCGGGAAAAACACAAACCCCTGGGTAGGGTTCAGTTGCTCCGCGGCCGGGGAACGCTTGCTTCCACAGCTATGAGATAGGGGCGCGATTCGGACATAGAACGCTGATCACAGGTGCAGAAGCATCCGACTGTTGCCCAGGGTGTTGGGCTTCACTCGTTCGAGACCGAGGAACTCGGCAACGCCCTCGTCATAGGAACGCAGCAGCTCGCTGTAGACATCGCCGTCGACGGGCGTCTCACCGATCTCCACGAAGCCGTGCTTGGCGAAGAAGTCCACTTCGAAGGTGAGGCAGAAAATGCGCCGCACTCCGAGCCAGCCCGCGGTGCGCAGCAGCTTGTCGAGGACTTGGTGGCCGACACCGGTGCCCTTGTGCCGCGGGTCCACCGCCAATGTGCGCACCTCGGCCAGGTCTTCCCACATGACGTGCAGCGCCCCGCAGCCGACGACCTCGGCGTCCTGGTCCCGCTCGGCGACCCAGAACTCCTGGATGGACTCGTAAAGCGTCACGGTGGCTTTGTCGAGGAGGATGCCGTCCGGGGAGTAGGCGTCGATGAGCCGGCGTACGGCCGGTACATCGCTGGTCCGGGCACGGCGGACGGTGAGTCCATTAGTCAGGGGCGGCATGGCGCGACGCTATCGCCCCGGGTCACCGGATCCCGCCGCGGGTACTTCTCCCGCATCCGCTTCCCCCTCTTCGGCCTGTTCCGGGGGTACGGGCGGTTCGCGTTCGGCGCGGCCGCCCGGTGGCGGGGCCGGTGCGGGTTCCGCCGGTTCGTCGCCCTGCACCATGCGTACGGCATCCCTGAGGGCGTACCGCTGTTCCGGCGACATCATCCCGAAGAAGGCCACCAGCGCCGCCGCGGGGTTGTCACTCGCGGACCACGCTTCGTTCATCAGTGCGGCCGAGTAGGCGGCACGAGTGGAGACCGCCTCATATCGATAGGCGCGTCCTTCGGCTTCCCGGCGCACCCAGCCCTTCTGATGGAGGTTGTCCAATACGGTCATCACCGTTGTGTAGGCGATCGACCGTTCCTTCTGCAGATCTTCCAGGACTTCCCGAACGGTGACCGGGCGGTTCCACTCCCACACCCGCGTCATGACCGCGTCTTCCAGATCACCCAAGCGTCGTGGCACACCAGCACAATAGTGGGAGATGTCGCGAATGCCGGTTCTTACCCGGTTGATTTACCCGGAAAAAGGCAGTACGGCCCGAGATGTGCAATCTCGGGCCGTACGGACGGGTGCGGGTGGCCGGGGACGGACCCGGCCGGCGCCGGTCAGGCGCCGTGGGCCTTGGGCTCCTGGCGGGCGCCCTCGGCGCGGGCCAGCGCGGCGTCGACCGCCGCGTCCTCCTTGGACTTGTTCTCGCCACCCTGGCTCTTCACGATCGTCACGATGAGCGCGACGAACGCCACGGCCATCACCACGGGCGGTACCAGCGCTGCGACGTAATCCATGACCAGGGGCCTCCTTCGGGAGTGAGGTTTCCAGAGTACGCAGGGCTCACGCGGACCGGGCCGCGGGGGGCCGCACGGGCTTGCGGCGCGGCGGGAAGACCTCCCCCGGCGTGGGGACGGGGCGGCCGGTGCGCGGCGCCTTCGGGCGCGGATCCGGCGCGGGCGCGGGGACAGGCGCGGGCTCGTCCGCCACCCGGCCACCGGGAAGGGCGCGCAGCCTGGCCCGTACGGAGCGCTCGGCCAGGTGCTCGCAGTGGCGCAGCAGGGCGGTACGGCGCGCGTGCTCCTCCGGCCCCCGCTGACGCGCGCACAGGAGGCGCAGGGCGGCGAGGTCGGCGGGGACGGGGTCGTAACCGGCCGCCAGGGCCTCCTGGAGCTGCCCCAGGTAGCCGTGGGCGGAGCCGGGAAGGGCGTCCCGGTAGCGGGCGAGGTCGGCGAGGAGAAAGGCGCGCAGCCGCCCGCCCTCGCGCGCCGCCTCGTCCACCGCTTCGGCGAGCCGCAGGTACTCCTGGACTTCCTGGGCGCCGTCGGCGTCGTAGCCCGGCTCGGCAGCGGTCGTGCGGTGCGTCGGCTGGAGGGCGGCGGCGAGCGCGCGCCGCAGGACGCGCAACTCGTCGGCGCTGAAGGCCATACCGCCGCGGGATCCGTATGGCATAGGCATGGGCCGACCTTACGCCGCCGCCGGACAAAATCCGCTTAACACCATTAGAACGTCGCAAGTGTCGCGGAACGCACAGCGGGTGGCAAAAGCCTCTTCGGTGAGAAGTGAGAATGTATAGGGTACAAGCGGGCAATTCGCCGTGGAGACCGGTAGGGCCGGACGGCCCCGGGCTCCGGGCCGGCGGCCGCCCGCCGGGGCCGGCGGGCGGTCCGGCTGTCCCGTACGCCCCTCAGCCCCGCGTCACGTTGCGCTCGTACACCAGCCGCAGACCGATCAGTGTCAGCCACGGCTCGTGCTCGTCGATGACCGAGGACTCGCCGAGCACCATGGGCGCCAGCCCGCCGGTGGCGATCACCGTCACGTCGTCCGGATCGTCCGCCAGCTCCCGCGCCATGCGCTGGACGACGCCGTCGACCTGGCCGGCGAAGCCGTACAGGATGCCGGACTGCATGGCCTCGACGGTGTTCTTGCCGATCACGCTGCGCGGCCGGGCCAGTTCGATCTTGCGGAGCTGGGCGCCCTTCACGCCGAGCGCGTCCACCGAGATCTCGATACCGGGCGCGATCACCCCGCCGACGTACTCGCCGCGCGCGCTGACCGCGTCGAACGTGGTGGCCGTACCGAAGTCGACCACCACGGCCGGCCCGCCGTACAGCTCCACGGCTGCCAGCGCGTTGATGATCCGGTCGGCGCCGACCTCCTTGGGGTTGTCCATCAGGATCGGCACACCGGTCTTGACGCCGGGCTCGACCAGGATGGCCGGCACGTCCCCGTAGTAGCGCCGGGTGACCTCGCGCAGTTCGTGCAGGACCGAGGGGACGGTGGAGCAGATGGCGATGCCCTCGATGCCGTCGCCCAGTTCCTCGCCCAGCAGCGGGTGCATGCCCATCAGGCCCTGGAGGAGGACCGCGAGTTCGTCGGCGGTGCGGCGGGCGTCGGTGGAGATGCGCCAGTGCTCGACGATCTCCTCGCCGTCGAACAGGCCGAGGACGGTGTGGGTGTTGCCTACGTCGATGGTGAGCAGCATCAGCGTCAGCGCTCCTCACGCAGGTCGAGACCGATGTCGAGGACCGGGGAGGAGTGGGTGAGCGCGCCCACGGCCAGGTAGTCCACCCCGGTCTCCGCGTAGTCGCGGGCGTTGTCGAGGGTGAGCCGCCCGGAGGACTCCAGGAGCGCCTTCCCGGCCACCAGCGTCACCGCCTCGCGGGTCTGCCCGGGGGTGAAGTTGTCCAGCAGGATCAGGTCGGCGCCCTCGGCGAGGATCGGCGGGATCTGGTCCAGCCGGTCGACCTCGACCTCGATCGGCACGTCCGGGAACGCGTTCCGTACGGCCTTGAACGCCTCGGCCACACCACCCGCCGCGACCACGTGGTTGTCCTTGATCAGGGCCGCGTCCGACAGCGACATCCGGTGGTTGACGCCGCCGCCGCAGCGCACCGCGAACTTCTCCAGGGACCGCAGGCCGGGCGTCGTCTTGCGGGTGTCGCGGACCTTGGCGCCGGTGCCCTCCAGGGCGTCGGCCCAGGCGCGGGTGGCGGTGGCGATGCCGGACAGGCGGCAGAGCAGGTTCAGGGCGCTGCGCTCGCCGGTCAGCAGGTCGCGGGTGCGGGTGGTGACGCTGAGCAGCTTCTGTCCGGCCTCGACGCGGTCGCCGTCCTCGACGTGCCGCTCGACCTCGAACTCCGCGGTGCACACGATGGACAGCACCGCCTCGGCGACCCGCAGCCCGGCCACGGTGCCCGCCTGACGGGCCGTGAAGTCGCCGGTGGCGACGGCGTCTTCGGGTACGGTCGCGACGGTGGTCACGTCCACGCCCTGGTCGAGGTCCTCCTCGACGGCCATGTGGGCGATGTCCTCGACCTGCACGGGGTCCAGCCCGGCGGCCGCCAGGAGGGCCGCGAGGCCGGCGTCCAGCCCGCAGGCGAGCGGGTCGAGTTCGTACGCGCCGTCACCGGCGCCGCAGCCGCAGGAGTCGCCGCAGCCGCCTTGCGGAGCCTCGGTGTCCTGGCCCGGACGGCCGATCTGGTGCAGGGAGAGGTCGTCGGGGGTGCTCACTGGTTCGGCTCCGTTTCGGGCGCGGGTGCGGCGGTCGTCGCGGGGAAGGCCGCGGTGTCGGTCGTACGGCTGTGCAGGGTGTGCGGCGGGCGGTGGGTGACCAGGAAGTGCCGCTGCCAGGCGGCGTCGTCCCGGTCGGCGTGGTCCTCGCGCCAGTGGCAGCCGCGGGTCTCCTCGCGGCTGCGGGCACTGCTGACCAGCACCCGGGCGACCATCAGGAGGTTGGTGGCCTCCCACGCCTCGACGCCGGGCTCGGCGGGCTTGGAGCCGTCGGCGGAGGCCGGAACGGGTCCGGCGCCGTCGGCCGGGGCCGCGTCGGCGGCGTCGCGCAGCAGCCGGGCCAGCGCGGTGGCGGCCCCGGAGAGGCTCGCGGCGGAGCGCAGCACCCCTGCCCCGGCGGACATGGTCCGCTGGATCACGGGCCGCGCCTCGGGGGCGAGCAGCGGTACGGGGTCGGCGGTGGGCGCGACGGCGGGGCCGGGCCGGCGGGCGGGGGCGGCCGTGATGTCGTCCGCGATGCGCTCGGCGAAGACCAGCCCCTCCAGGAGGGAGTTGGAGGCCAGCCGGTTGGCGCCGTGCACGCCGGTGCACGCGACCTCGCCGCACGCGTACAGGCCCGGCACGGTCGTCCGGCCGTACAGGTCGGTCCGTACGCCGCCGGAGGCGTAGTGCGCGGCGGGCGCGACCGGGACCGGCTCGGTGACCGGGTCGATGCCGTGCGCGCGGCAGGCGGCGAGGATGGTCGGGAAGCGCTGCTCCCACATGGCGGCGCCGAAGTGCCGGGCGTCCAGGAACATGTGCTCGGTGCCCTGCTCGTGGGCGCGGCGCATGATCGCCTTGGCGACGATGTCGCGCGGGGCCAGTTCGGCGAGTTCGTGCTGCCCGAGCATGAAGCGGGTGCCGTCGGCGTCCACCAGGTGGGCGCCCTCGCCGCGTACCGCCTCGGAGATCAGCGGCTGCTGGCCCTCCGCGTCCGGGCCGAGGTAGAGCACCGTCGGGTGGAACTGGACGAATTCGAGGTCGGAGACCTCGGCGCCGGCCCGCAGGGCGAGGGCGACGCCGTCGCCGGTGGAGACCGCGGGGTTGGTGGTCGCGGCGAAGACCTGGCCCATACCGCCGGTGGCCAGGACCACCGCGGGGGCGTGCACGGCGCCCACGCCGTCGTGCTGGCCCTCCCCCATCACGTGCAGGGTGACGCCGGCCGTGCGGCCTTCGGCGTCCGTGAGCAGGTCCAGGACGAGCGCGTTCTCGATGGTGCGCAGGCCCTGCGTACGGACGGCGGCCACCAGGGCGCGGGAGATCTCGGCGCCGGTCGCGTCGCCGCCCGCGTGCGCTATCCGGCGGCGGTGGTGGCCGCCTTCCCGGGTGAGCGCCATCGTGTCGCCGCCGGGCTCGGTGTCGAAGCGGGCCCCGGTGGCGATGAGGCGGCGGACGGCGTCCGGACCCTCGGTGACCAGGGTCCGTACGGCGGCCTCGTCGCACAGCCCGGCGCCCGCGACGAGGGTGTCCGCCAGGTGCTGTTCGGGGGTGTCGCCCTCGCCGAGCGCGGCCGCGATGCCGCCCTGGGCCCAGCGGGTGGAGCCGTCGTCCAGACGGGCCTTGGTCACCACGACGGTACGGCGGCCGGCGGCGGCGCAGCGCAGCGCGGCGGTCAGGCCCGCGACACCGGAGCCGACCACGACGACGTCGGCCTCGATGGACCAGCCGGGGGCGGGGGCCTGGAGGCGGAGGGCGGGGGTTTCGGGGCCGGTGGTTTCGGGGCTGGTGGTTTCGGGGCTGGTGGTTTCGTGGCTGATGGGGGTGCCGGGTCCGGTGGGGACGGTGCCGTTCATCGGGGCGCTCCGAACGTGAGGCGGATGTTGTCGATGAGGCGGGTGGTGCCGACCTTGGCGGCGACCGCGAGAACGGCCTCCCCCTCGTACGCGTCCGGAACCTCGGTGAAGTCGGACGGGTCGACGAGCGCCACGTAGTCGAGCGCCAGCGGCGGGTCCAGGCGGGCCGCGTCCTCCAGGACGACACGGGCCGCCGCCCGGGCCACCGAAGGGCCGCGCAGCGGGGTCGCGGCGGCGTGCGCGAGGGCGTGCGCGTCGGCCGCCGCGCGGTCCTCCCCCAGGGCGGCGAGCGCCGCGGAACGGTCGTGCGCCCGGTGGGCCGGGTGCGCCGTGTACGAGGCGCGGTCCCGCAGGGCCTCCTCGGCGGCGAGCCGGTCACGGGCCGCGAACAGGGCCCGGGACAGCGCCAGGGCGGTCCGGCGGTCCGCCGCGGAGAGGTAGCGGTTGCGGCTGGACAGGGCCAGCCCGTCGTCCTCACGGACGGTGGGGACGCCGACGATCCGTACGTCGAAGTTCAGGTCGGCCACCATGCGCTCGATCACGGCCAGTTGCTGCGCGTCCTTCCGGCCGAAGAAGGCCACGTCGGGACGGGTGAGGTGCAGCAGTTTGCCGACGACGGTCAGCACGCCGTCGAAGTGGCCGGGCCGGCTGGCCCCCTCCAGGAGGTCGCCCATGGGACCGGCGGTTATTCGGACCTGCGGCGCGCCGCCGGGGTAGACCTCACCGGCGGCGGGCGCGAAGACGGCGTCCGCTCCGGCCGCGCCGGCCAGCGCGACGTCCGCATCCAGGGTGCGCGGGTAGCGGTCCAGGTCCTCCCCGGCACCGAACTGGAGCGGGTTGACGAAGACGGTGACGACGACCTGCCCCGCCGGGCCGACCAGGTCACGGGCGGCACGGACCAGCGTCGCGTGCCCCTCGTGCAGGGCTCCCATGGTCATGACGACGGCCCGCTGCCCGGAGAAGTCAGGAAGGGCACGCAGCTCGGCCGCGGTGTGCACCAGGTGCGTGCGCGGGGCGTTCATCGGTCGCCTTCTTCGGGGTGGCCGCCTTCTTCCGGGTGGTCGCCGGGCGGCGGCGCGCCTCCGGCGCCGGTGCCGTCACCGACGTTCGCCAGGACGTCCAGCAGGTCCTCGGCCAGCGCCGGCTTCAGCAGGCCGTGCGCCAGGGCGCGGTCGGCCGTCGTACGGGCCATGGCGAGGTAGCCCGCGACGCTCTGCGGCGCGTGCTTGCGCAGCTCCGCGACGTGCGCGGCGACGGTGCCCGCGTCCCCGCGGGCGACCGGTCCGGTCAGGGCGGCGTCACCGGAGCGCAGCGCGTTGTCCAGGGCCGCGCCCAGCAGCGGGCCGAGCATCCGGTCGGGCGCGCCGACTCCGGCCTCCCGCAGCAGTTCCATGGCCTGTGCCACCAGGGTGACCAGGTGGTTCGCCCCAATGGCGAGCGCCGCGTGGTAGAGCGGGCGGGCCGCCTCCTCGATCCACTCCGGTTCCCCGCCCATCTCGATGACCAGCGCCTCGGCGGCCATCCGCAGCGGTTCGGGCGCCGTGACCCCGAAGGAGCAGCCGGCCAGCCGCTGCACGTCGACGCGCGTACCGGTGAAGGTCATGGCGGGGTGCAGGGCGAGCGGCAGGGCGCCGGCGCGGGTGGCCGGGTCGAGGACGGCCGTACCGAACCGCCCCGACGTGTGGACGAGCAGTTGGCCCGGCCGTACGGAGCCGGTCTCGGCAAGGCCCGCGACGAGCCCGGGCAGGGCGTCGTCGGGCACCGTGAGCAGCACCAGTTCGGCGCGCCGCAGCACCTCGGCCGGGCAGACGACCGGCACGTCGGGCAGGAGCGCCGCGGCGCGCCGTACCGAGGCGTCGGAGACACCGGACACGGCGACCGGCCGGTGCCCGGCGAGCTGCAGTGACGCGGCGAGGGCGGGCCCGACGCGGCCTGCGCCGACGACTCCGACGGTCAGTCGGGCGGGGCGGTCCTGGGCCTCGGTGGGTGGGGTTGTGTTCACGCGGCGACGGCCTTCCGTTCCAGTCCGCGGGGGGTACCGGACGATTCGTTCGCCATGCTACGCGAGTGCTCACGGCGCTCTTCAGAGCCGTACGCAGGCTGAGACGGGTGTCTCGTACCGCGTCGCCGGGCGCGCTCCCGGCTGCGGTTCCGGGCGCGCCCCCGGCTGCTTCGCGCGCCGTGCCCCGGGCTGTTTTCCACAGGGGTGACGGAGGTGCTCGCGGAGGTTATCCACAGGGGTCGCAGAGGCGGGCGTGACCCGTCATGGTGGGGGTGGAGACGGAAGCGGAGGACGGACCGAGAGGGGGGTGCGGCAGCGGCTCGGCCCGGTCGGGGCGGGCGGTCCGGCGGAGGTGGACGGGGCGTACCGGGCGCCGGGTGAGGGCGCGGCGTACGGCGCGGCGGAAGCGGGCCAGCGGGCGGTCGGCGGGTGCGGTGACCACGGCCTGGAAGCGCAGCCACCGGCGGATCTCGCGGACGGCCTGGACGTCCCCGGCACCGGGGAGGACGGGCGCGCTCTCACCGCGCCGGGCGGCGCGGTAGGCGTCGAGCATGTGCTGCTGGGATGCGTTCATGGACACCACGGTGGGGCCGCCGCGCGGCGGGTGGCCCGTCGATTGACGGGAGCTGTCAAACGAGCCGGGCGCAGGTCACAGGCTCACGCATGATGGAACGGAAGCCGGACGTCGGGCGGCTGGTACGGCTGCGGCCGCATGCAACGGCGCACGGGGAAACGGGGAGAGGCACATGAGTGTGTGGATCGATGTCGCGGGGCTGCCCGCCGAGCGGACGGTGTTCAGCCCGTCGCCGCTCGCCGAGCTGGGGGCCGCCCTGCACGCGCTCGCCGAGCCCGGCCACCACCCCGGCCTGCACGGCTGGACGACCGCGACGGCCGGCGCGCTCGACCCCGGCCTGGCCGACCGGCTGTGCGACGCGGACTTCCTCTGGGGGCCGACGTTCTCCGACGTGACGATGCCGTTCGCCGCGCTCGCGGACACCGGCGGGCAGCCCGGCGCCACGCTCACCGAGGACCTGGACCT
The DNA here is from genome assembly GCF_003865155.1 of Streptomyces paromomycinus. Lineage (NCBI taxonomy): Bacteria > Bacillati > Actinomycetota > Actinomycetes > Kitasatosporales > Streptomycetaceae > Streptomyces > Streptomyces paromomycinus. Next base: position 4,327,947 of record NZ_BHZD01000001.1, read on the forward strand.
GCTCGACCGGCTCGACGACGAGCTGTTCGTGAACGCCGCGCTGGAGATCAACTGCACCAGCGGGTACTGCCGCGGCGGCCCGTCACCGCTGGTGGACGCCGAGGCGCGCCGGCTGGCACTGGAGCGGGCCACCGCCCGCGGCCCCCGGCAGGCCGACTTCGCGCAGCGGCTGCTCGCCGACCCGCCCGCCGTACGGGCCTGGATACGCCGCCTGCTGGAGGACTGCGAGCAGGCGTTCTTCGCGGACGTCTGGCAGCGGGTGCGCGTCCACCTCGCCGCGGACGCGCGGCACAAGGCGGAGGTGCTGCGCCACAAGGGCCTGGCCGAGGCGCTGGCCGAGGTGTCTCCCGCGGTGACCCTGGACGAGCCGCGGTCCCGCATCGTCGTCGACAAGCTGTCCCACGGGCACGGCACGGCCGTGGACCCGGCCGTCGGCGTCGGGATCACCCTGCTCCCCACCTCGTTCGGCTGGCCGCACCTGAGCGTGCTGCACGCGGCGGGCTGGCGCCCGGTGATCCACTACCCGGTCGCCGCACCGGAACCGGCCGGCCCCGCCTCGGTCGCCCTGGTCGAGTCCCGGCTCGAAGCGCTCGCCCACCCGATGCGGATACGGATGTGCCGCTACCTCGCCCGTACCGCCTACACCACCGGTGAACTGGCCGCCGCGCTCGGCATATCCGCGCCGGAGGTCTCCCGGCACCTCGCCGTCCTCAAGAAGGCCGGACTGCTCCAGACCCGCCGCCGCGGCCGGTATGTCCTGAACCAGCTCGACGTCCGGGTGGTGGCGCGTCTGGGCAGCGACTTCCTGGAGGGGGTGCTGCGCTGACCCGGCGGGCGGCCGGGGCCGAGCCCCGGGCGCTCAGTTCTCCTGGAGGAACTTCTTGGCGAGGGCGTCGCCGCGGGAGACGGCGTCGCTGTGGCTCTCGATGGGGGTCGCCTTGGAGTTCTTGAACAGGAGGTAGGTGACACCGGACTCGGCGCCGCCGGTGGCCGGGTCGGGGTCGATGCCGAGCCCCTTGGCGGCCGCGTAGGACGCCTCGCCGATGATCTTCTCGGGCCCGCTGTCGCCGACGACCGCGTATTCGACCTTGTTCTTGTAGATGACGGCGACGATGCCGCCGCCCTTGATGCCCGCGGACTCGAAGTTCCAGATGCCGCTGACCGAGGGGACGACGACGTACGGCAGCTTCTCGGCGTTCAGCGGCTTGCCGTCGGACTGGTTCCAGCGGGTCTCCGGCTGGAACCAGGGATCGGTGTCCTTGTTGCACTTGGCGGTGACCTGGCCGTCGCAGTCGATGTCCATGTCCGCCTTCCAGAACACGGCGTTCTTCTTGCCGCAGACCGGGACGGTCGCCGACGTCTCCTCGTCGGTGCGGTACTTGCCGTTGGAGATCTGCGAACAGCCGGTGAGCTTGGCGAGCAGGTCGGCGGCGCTGACCGAGCCCTCGGTCACACCCGGACGGCTCACGGCGTCCGCGGCGGTCGCGGCGTGCGCGGCCGGCTGGGCGGTGGCGGACAGCGCGGCGGCGGCGAGCAGCGCGGTCCCGGCGGCGGTGGCCAGGGCGAAGGTTCGTCTGCGCACAGGAGGACCCCTCTGTTAGGAAAGTTTCCTTACCGAGCGCGCCCAATCTCCTCCGCTCCCCCACGCCCGTCAACCCCGCACACCACCCCAACCAGGCCCTCTTCACTGCCTGTTCACCGCCACGCCGGTTCCGGTCCGGCCTCGCCCGGCGTCCCGGCCCCGGCCCCCGGTGCCCCGGATCAGACCGCTTCCGCCTCCACGACCGAGGTCAGCGACGGCGTCGGCAGGACGCGCCGCACCATGAACCCCGAGCGGGTCAGCAGCTCCTCGAACTCGGCGGCGGTGCGCTCCCGGCCGCGCAGCACCATGAGCATCACGATGTCCAGCGGAACGGCCGGGTGCGGGGAGCCGTCGGCGGGGAGCACCGCGTCGATCACCAGCAGCCGGGTGCCGGGAGTCATGGCCCGGCGCACGGTGGCGAGGATGCGCAGGCAGTCCTCGTCGGGCCAGTCGTGCAGGATGTTCTTGAGCAGATACAGGTCCCCGCCCTCCGGTACGGCCGTGAAGAGGTCCCCGCCCTCCGTGCGCCACCGGCCCGCCAGTTCAGCGGTGTCGAGCAGGTGGTCGGTGACCGTCCCGGGCCGGTCGAAGAGCACCCCGGTCAGGCCCGGTGACCGGCTGAGCACCGCGCGCAGCAGCCCGCCGCGGCCCCCGGCCACATCGACGACCGTCCCGCCGTCCGGGAACACGTAGCTCCCGGCGATCTGCTCGTTCACGCCGCCGGTGAGCGAGGACATGGCGGTGTCGAAGAGCCGGCCGGCGTCGGGCGTACCGGCCAGGTGCTCGAAGAACGGCGTCCCGTACGCGGCCTCGAAGCCCGGCTCGCCCGTGCGCAGGGTGTCCTCCAGCCCCGCGGCCGAGCGTCCGTACATCGCGTCGGTGAACAGCAGGACGGCGTCGCGCCGGGAGCCCGGCACCCCCGTCCGCAGGGCCTCGCTGCCCTCCGTCAGGCCGAAGGCGCCGTCCGGGTCCGTACGGAACAGGCCGCGCATCGCGAGCAGCCGCAGGACGCGGTGCAGCGGGCCGGCCTGGGTACCGGACCGCGCCGCCAGTTCCCCGGCGCTCAGCGGCCCGTCGGCGAGGTGGTCCGCGATGCCGTGCAGCACGACGGCGCGCAGGGCGGACGCGTAGATGTGGCCGTACATGAGGTCGTGCAACGGCGTCGCGGGGACGTGCGGGGCGTTGTCGGAGGCCGGGTGGGCGGGGGTGGCTGCCACGGGTGTGCTCCTGTTGTCGGGCGTTTTCTCCACCCCGCCATTGTCGGCTGTCTGCCCAGCTCAGAGCCGTTTTGGACGGTTACGTGAAAGGGCTGGGCGGGCACCGGGAAGCCGCCCGCGACCACCCCGGAGCCCCACTCCCGGAGCCGGCTGCCGACGGCCCGGAGCCCCTCTCGCGTGGCTGTGAGACCCCTTTCCGGGCCGTGCCACGGTGACTTTCCCAACCGATTCCGGGCCGGTAGGCCGGCCGTCAGGCCGCGCGCCACCCTGCCGTCGCCCGGTCCTGCCGCCGCCCGGCCCCGCACCGACCGGCCCTGCACCGCCCGGCCGTGCGTCATGCGGCCGTGCGTCATGCGGCCGTCACGCGCCCGCGCCGCCCCCGGCCCGTACGAGTCCCGTCTCGTACGCGAGCACCACCGCCTGCACCCGGTCCCGCAGCTCCAACTTCGTCAGGATGCGGCCCACATGCGTCTTGACCGTGGCCTCCGACAGCACCAGCTGCGCCGCGATCTCGCCGTTCGAGAGCCCCTGGGCCACCAGCAGCAGCACCTCCCGCTCGCGCTCGGTGAGCCGCCCGATCTCCGGGCGGACCGGCTCGGCGGCGGACGCCGGCAGCATCGGCGTGAACCGGTCCAGCAGCCGGCGGGTGGTCGAGGGCGCGACCACCGCGTCACCGCTGCGCACCGCGCGGATCGCGGCCAGCAGTTCGCTCGGCGGCACGTCCTTCAGCATGAAGCCGCTGGCCCCGGCCTTGAGCGCGGAGAAGGCGTACTCGTCCAGGTCGAAGGTGGTCAGGATGAGCACCTTCGGCGCGTCCGCCTGCTGCCCGCCCGCGCAGATCCGGCGGGTGGTCTCCACACCGTCCAGGTGCGGCATCCGCACGTCCATCAGGATGACGTCGACCTTGGTGGACCGGAGCACCTCCAGGGCCTCCACCCCGTCACCGGCCTCGGCGACGACCTCCATGTCGGGCTGGGCGGCCAGCACCATGCGGAAACCGGTGCGCAGCAGCACCTGGTCGTCGACGAGCATCACGCGGACAGTCATGGCAGGAGGTCCCTTTCAACGGCGGTGCGGGTGGCGGAGCCGGTGATCCGGCGCCGGGAGGGCCGGCCGGCGTCGGCGCGGCAACAGGGTACGTACAGGCGGGGAAGGGGGGCGTCGGGCGGGGAGAAGCAGGGGTACGGGTGCGGCGTACGCGCCGCCGTCCCGGCGCCCCCGGCGTCGGCCCCGCCCCGGCTCACTGCCCCGATTTGAGCGGCAGTACCGCGCTGATCCGGAAGCCTCCTCCCGGCCGCGGCCCCGCGTCCAGGCTGCCGCCGACCATGCCGACGCGTTCGCGCATGCCGATGAGCCCGTGGCCGAGCCCGTCCGCCCCGCCGCCCGAGTACAGCTCGTGCTGGGCGCCGCGCCCGTCGTCCTCGACCAGCAGGTCCAGCTCGGCGTCCCGGTAGGCGAGGCGAACCGTGGCGCCGACGTCCGGACCGCCGTGTTTGCGGGTGTTCGTCAGCGCTTCCTGCACGATGCGGTACGCGGTCAGCTCGACACTGCTGGGCAGCGGGCGCGGTTCGCCCGCCACCTGGAAGTCGACCGGCAGGCCGGCTCCCCGCACCTGGTCGATCAGGTCGGCCAGCTGCTCGACGCCGGGCTGCGGTACGTACTCGCCGCTCTCGGGCTGCTCGCCGGTGCGCAGCACTCCGAGCAGCCGCCGCATCTCGGCGAGCGCCTGCCGGCCGGTGCCGGAGATCGTCTCCAGGGCCTGCTTGGCCTGTTCGGGCGCGGAGTCCAGGACGTAGGCGGCGCCGTCGGCCTGGACCACCATCACGGACACGTTGTGCGCGACGACGTCGTGCAGTTCGCGGGCGATGCGGGCGCGCTCGGCGGCCACCGCGATCCGCGCCTGCGTCTCGCGTTCCTTCTCCAGGCGGGCGGCCTTCTCCTCCAACTGGGCCCAGTACGCGCGACGGGTGCGGACCGAGTCGCCGAGCACCCAGGCCAGCACGAAGGGGACGGTGAGCAGGCCCATGATGAACAGCCCTTGCCACAGGCTGCCGGGCGGCCTCTCACCGTTGCCGTAGCGGACGGCGTAGAGCGTCGGGCCGATCAGCGCCCCTCCCAGAGCCGTGCGCGAGGCCCAGCGCGTCGTACCCGAGGCGACCGTGTAAATGGTCGCCAGCATGGCGAAGTTGGACGGATTGGGCTTTACGTCGAACACGATCTGGCAGAAGCCGACCAGGATCGACAGCAGCATCATCTTCTCGGGCGCCTTGCGCCGCAGCGCGACGGTGAGGCACATCGCGGCGACGACAAGGGCTTCCAGGAGCGTCCGGGTCTCGCTCTGCACATCCGCCGACGCGACCAGCATCAGACAGTTGAAACCGAACAGGAGGACGGCCCAGAAGGTGTCCACCCCTGTCGGATGCCTGCGGAAGAAGTCGTAGAGACGCTGCACGTCACCCAGCGTAGGCAGGCCGTATAGGTGTACGGGTCAACCGGACGGGCGATCCTGGGGGACGGGAGTACTCCGCAAGGTGGAGACGGGCCTGCCACCGGAGCCCGCCGCCGTCCGCGCCCGCGTCCGCCCCCGCGTACCGTGGTGCGGTGACACACGACTGGCGCGGCTGGCGGGACGCCGCGGAACGGGCCCTGTACGGCCCCGGCGGCTTCTACACCAGCGGCGACGGGCCGGGCCCGGCCGGCCACTTCCGTACCTCCGTGCACGTCTCGCCCCGGTACGCCGAGGCGCTCGCCACCCTGCTGTGCCGCGTCGACGTGGCCTTGGGCCGTCCGGCGGAACTGGCGCTGATCGATGTGGGTGCCGGGCGTGGCGAGCTGCTGACCGGAGTACTGGCGGCGCTCCCGGAGCCGGTGTGCGCCCGCGTGCGCCCCTACGCCGTCGAGCGCGCCCCCCGGCCCGCCGGACTGGACGACCGCGTCACCTGGCTCCCGGAGCTCCCCGCGCCCGGTTCCCTGACCGGCCTGCTCTTCGCCAACGAGTGGCTCGACAACGTCCCGGTCGACGTCGCCGAGACCGACGGGGGCGGTGTGCCCCGGTACGTCCTGGTCCGCCCGGACGGCGCCGAACGGCTCGGCGCCCCGGTCACCGGCGCGGACGCCGCATGGCTCGCCCGGTGGTGGCCCCTGCCGGGCGCCGGTCCCGGGCTGCGCGCCGAGATCGGCCACCCGCGCGACGCGGCCTGGTCCCGCGCGGTCGCCACCCTGCGCGCCGGCCTCGCCGCCACCGCCGACTACGCGCACACCCGCGACACCCGCCCGCCCTTCGGCACCCTCACCGGCTTCCGCGAGGGCCGCGAGGTGCACCCCGTACCCGACGGGACCTGCGACATCACCGCCCACGTCGCCCTGGACGCCTGTGCGGGCCCCGGCGCCGAACACGTCACCCAGCGGCAGGCGCTGCACGCCCTCGGCGTCGACGGCAGCCGCCCGCCCCTCTCCCTCGCGTCCAGCGACCCGGCCGCCTACGTACGGGCCCTCGGCTCGGCGGGCGCGGCGGCGGAGCTGACCGATCCGGCGGGCCTGGGCTCCTTCGGCTGGCTCCTGCAACCGGTCGGCGGCGGCTGTACGGGCCTGCTCACCCCCTGAGAGCCCGCCCGCCGCCCGCCCCGGCCGTCCGCCGCCCCCGTCCACCGGACGCCCCCTCCCGCCTGTCGCCCGGCCCCGCCGGACCCCGCCCGGCCGAACTGCGAGACTGTCCCCATGACGGAGACCACGGTCGGCATCGGCGGCGCGGCGGAGAGCACCGACATGGTGCTGAACATCGGCCCGCAGCACCCCTCCACGCACGGCGTGCTGCGGCTGCGCCTCGTCCTGGACGGCGAACGCATCCAGCACGCCGAACCCGTGATCGGCTATATGCACCGGGGCGCCGAGAAGCTCTTCGAGGCACGCGACTACCGCCAGATCATCATGCTCGCCAACCGCCACGACTGGCTGTCCGCCTTCTCCAACGAGCTGGGCGTCGTCCTGGGCGTGGAGCGGATGCTCGGCATGGAGGTCCCCGAGCGCGCCGTGTGGACCCGTACGCTGCTCGCCGAGCTGAACCGGGTCCTCAACCACCTGATGTTCCTCGGTTCCTACCCCCTGGAGCTGGGCGGCATCACCCCCGTCTTCCACGCCTTCCGCGAGCGCGAAGAGCTGCAGAACGTGATGGAGGAGATCTCCGGCGGGCGGATGCACTACATGTTCAACCGCGTCGGCGGCCTCAAGGAGGACCTGCCGGCCGGCTGGCTCGGCCGCGCGCGGCACGCCGTCCGCGAGGTCCGCTCCCGGACGGACGTCTTCGACCGGCTGGTCCTCGGCAACGAGATCTTCCGGGGCCGGACGCGCGGCATCGGCGTACTGAGCCGCGCGGCGGTGCACGGCTACGGCGTCTCCGGGCCGATCGCCCGCGCCTCCGGTGTCGACTTCGACCTGCGCCGCGACGAGCCGTACCTCGCGTACGCGGAACTCCAGGACACGCTGCGGGTGGTGACCCGCGAGGAGGGCGACTGCCTGGCCCGATTCGAGTGCCTGCTGGAGCAGACCCACAACTCCCTGGACCTGGCCGACGCCTGCCTGGACCGGATCGCCGAGCTGCCGCCGGGCCCGATCAACCAGCGCCTCCCGAAGGTCCTGAAGGCCCCCGAGGGCACGACCTACGCCTGGACCGAGAACCCGCTCGGCATCAACGGCTACTACCTGGTCTCCAAGGGCGAGAAGACCCCGTACCGCCTCAAGCTCCGCTCGGCGTCGTACAACAACATCCAGGCGCTGACCGAGCTGCTGCCGGGGACGCTCGTCGCCGACATGGTCGCCATCCTCGGCTCGCTGTTCTTCGTGGTCGGCGACATCGACAAGTAGCGGGCCGGTCTCCGGGGACCACGTACGGGGCCGGCTACCTACGCGGCTTCGGCCCCTCCCGGTGCCACGCCGTGATGCCCAGCTCGCCGGTGGACCCGAGGTCGATCAGCTCACGGACCAGCTGCGGACGGCTGCCGCCCGCGGCCGGCGTGAGGGCCAGGAACGCGCCGTTCACGGCGGGGCGCGTCGCGTCCGTCACGCGGTTGCGCCACATCAGTACGGCCTTGACGTGCTCGCCCGGCTGGAGCGTGACCGGCTCGGGTCCGACGTCGTCCACGACGTCCGAGCCGTGGCTGATCCGCACGTCCAGCGGCTTGCGGTCCTTGTCGAGGACCTGGACGCCCGCGTAGCCGTTCACCTTGTACGGATGCTTGCCACAGTTGGTCAGGGTGATGCCCATCGCGCGGGTGCCCATGGCGGCGTCCACCCCGGAGCCCTTGATGACGACGCCGTCCTCGGGACAGGCGGGGGCGGTGCGGGACGGCCGGGGGTCGGGCTTCGCCTCGGTCCCGGCCGAACAGCCGGCGGCGGTGAGCGCCACGACGCCGAGCACGGCCGCCGACAGCGCCCGCGGCACGGACCCGGCCGCTCTCCTGGTGACTGCTCCGGCCACGGTCCACCCCGCTCACTGATCCAGCACCGAGTCAGCGCCGCTCCGGCACTGATCAAGTCGGCCGCCAGCGTACCCGTAGCGGTACGGCGCGGGCCCCGGCGTCCGCGCCGCCTCCGGTCCGCTCACGCCCCGAAGAGCGCCCGGCACTCCTCCGTCCATCCCACCACCTCGACCGGCACCGTACGGTGCGCTTCCCACCCCGCCCGGTCCAGCCGCAGCCGCTGCAACGTCCGCGCCTGCCCGCGCACCGCGGCGACCTGCACACCGTCCGGTACGTACCCGAGCTTGCGCGAGACGGCCAGCGACCGGGCGTTGTCCGTCATCGCGGCGGAGGTCACGGTGTCCGCGCCGAGCCGGTCGAAGACGAAGTGCAGGACGGCCGCCCGCATCTCCGTACCGATGCCCTGCCCCTGGTGGGCCAGCCCGAGCCAGGACCCGGTCTCCGCCTCCCTGGTCACCCCGAAGTCGGTGCCGACCACGTCCTGGCGCCCCACCGCCTTCCCGTCCCGTGTCACCGCGAGGCTCAGCGTCCAGCTCTCCGGCCGCCACTCCGCGACCGTGCGGAGCACGTGCAGGAACGTCGCGCGCCCGCGCTCCTCCGGGGTCACGTCCGTCCAGGGCACGGTGAACGGCATGTCCGCCGCGTCGTGCACGCCGTCGGCGGCGACCGAGGCCAGGTCGTCGAGGAGACCGAGGCCGGGCAGGCTCAGTTCGAGGCGCGGTGTACGGATGCGGATGCCGTAGAGGGGCCAGTGGTGTCGGCGGAGTTGTTGTTCCATGACGGAATGCTGCCGAACGGGGCCCGTGGCGTCGACCCCATTTCGCGCACCCACCACGTGTCCGCCGCGTGTCCTCAGCCTGCCTTCAGCCCCTGCAAGTGCCGTCGTAGCACCGCCCGCTGCGCATCCGGGGTGGCGTACTCCGGTTCCAGCATCGCGCGCAGGTTGAGGCCGTCCAGCAGGGCGGACAGGCGCAGGCACTCCAGGTCCACGTCCAGGTCGGCGGGCGGGCAGACCGCCGGCTTCCTGCGCGCCGCGCAGCACGCGTGCCAGCAGGGACCGTAGGCCGGTCTCCATCTCCACCGCACACGCCCGCAGTTCCGGACGGAGCCGGGCCGCGCCGCAGAACGCCGCCCACAGAACCGCCTCCTGGCGCCGCTCCTCGTCCAGGGCCAAGAACTCGCCGATCAGCTCCTCCACCCGCGCCGGCTGTTCCCGCCGCGCGGCCGGGTCGAGCAGGCCGTCCACATGGGTCCGTACGCGCCGGCCGATGCGCGCGCTCAGCTCGCGCACCCGTCCGGGTGCCGTCAGGGGGACGTGAACGGCTGGCTGCTCGCGGTGATCGTCGCCGCGGCCCTCGTCCTCGTCGCCGTCGCGTCACTGCTGGTCTCGGCCGGTTACGGCGTCTTCGCCGAGCACATGGGCATGCACCCGTACGCGCGGCCCACGCAACTCACCATCGGCGTCAGCTTCCTGGGCGAGTCCCTGTTGGTCCGCTACCGCGCTCGGAGGACGGGAACGCCCTTCGCGCCGGAGCGGGAGCCCCCCCTCGCCCTTCTCGGCCGCCGCTCCCGATGAGACACGCGGCCGAGAGGAGGGCGGCCGCCACTGCCTTGGCCCGGTGGGCAGGTGCCGCCGAGCGTTCCCGCAGGGCGGTGACCTGGGCCCCGTCGATCAGCAGGACGAGCTGTTCGGCCAGCTCCCGCGTGCCGCGCACATATCCGGCCCCGGCGAGCAGTTCGGCGACGTACGAGGCCATCGTGCGCTTGTGGGCCGCGGCGGCGCGGTGGGCGGCGTTGGCCGGATCCGCGATCTCGACCATCGTGTTGATGGCGGCGCAGCCGCGGTAGTCGTCGGAGGAGAAGCGTTCGGCGAGGGCGTCGAAGAGGGCGAGCGGCGTGCCGCCACGCTCGGCGACCGCGGCGTGCAGCCAGTCGAACCAGCGCCGGCCGTACCCGTCGATCATGGCCACGACCAGGTCGTCCTTGCTCGCGAAGTGCCGGTAGAAGGACGCCCGGCCCACCCCGGAGGCGGTGAGCAGCCGCTCCACGCCGACGGCGCGGATGCCCTCGGCGTAGAAGAGGTCCTCGGCTGCCTTGACGAGTCGTTCCCGGGCGTTGGTCGGCATACGGCCACGATATCCAACCTTGACTCCGAACGGAACCGATCGGTACCGTCTCGCCCACCCAGCAGACGGTACCGATCGGTGCCATTCTTGGAGCCGGAGACCGCATGTCCCGCAGCAGCGCGTCCGACCAGCCGCCGCCCCTGTCACCGTCCCCGTCGTCACCGTCCCCGTCGTCGCCGCCCCCGCTCACGGGGCCTTCGGCCCCGTCGGACTCCCGGGCGGCGGGGCCCGCCGCCGCCCCGGAAAGCTGGCGCTTCCACGGAGCCGTGCTCGCCGCCGGAACGTTCGTGGTCGGCACCGACGCCTTCGTGATCGCCGGCGTCTTGCCCGGCATCGCCGCCGACCTGCACGTCGGGCTCAGCGCCGCCGGGCAGCTCGTCACCGTGTTCGCCGTCGCCTACGCGGTGCTCTCGCCCCTGCTCGCGGCATGCACCGCCGGCTGGTCCCGGCGTACGGTCCTGATCACCGCGCTGGCCGTCTTCGCCCTCGGCAACGCGGCCACGGCCCTCTCCCCCGGCTACCCGGCCGCGCTGGCCGCCCGGGTCGTCGCGGCGGCCGGTGCCGCGCTCTACGCCCCGAACGCCTCGGCCACCGCCGCGGCCCTGGCGGGCGAGGCCGCCCGCGGACGCGCCTTCGCCCTGGTCAACACCGGGCTGACCTCCGCCCTGATCCTCGGAGCGCCGCTCGGCACCGCCATCGGCGGCGCTTACGGCTGGCGCACCACGATGTGGCTGGTCACCGTGCTGCCCCTGCTCGTCGTACCGCTGCTGGCCGCCCGGCTGCCCCGCATCCGCACCGGGACGCCGCGCGGCCTGCGCCGCCGGCTCGCCCCGCTGGCGGACCGCGGCGTCCTGTACACGCTCGTCGTCACCGTCGTGGTGTTCGTCGGTATCTACATCCCCTTCGAGTACCTGAGCGCCGTCTACGGGCCCGTACTCGGCCACGGCGGCGGGGGGAGCGGTACGGGAGCCGGGGACGGCACCGGGGGCGCGGGCGGTGCAGGGGGCGGGGGCGGCACAGGGGGCGGGGGCGGCCTGACCGCCGTCCTGCTCCTGGTCTTCGGCGTCACCGGCACGGCCGGGAACCTGGTCGCCGGGCAGCTGGCCGACCGCTTCGGCCCGCGGCGGGTGGTGCTCGGCGCCGCGCTCGCACTCACCGTGGTCTTCGGACTGGTACCGCTGAGCCGGGAGTGGCTGCCCGCCGCGCTGCTCGCGGTGGCGGTCTCCGGCTGGGTGTCGTTCTCGGTGACCACCCCGCAGCAGCACCGGATCGCCGCGCTCGCCCCGCGGGCGCAGTCCGTGGCCGTCTCCCTCAACGCGGCCGCCGTCTACCTCGCCGTGTCCCTGGCCGGCGGCCTGGGAGGCATCGGGCTGGAGACTGTTGGCGCGGGCCGGCTGCCGTGGCTGGCCGCCGCGTTCACTCTGGCCGCCGCCGTGCTGACGGCCGCACACCGGCCGAGGACGGAACGGGAGAAAGCGGAACAGGCGCGGGCGGGCCGGGCGAAGGCAGACCGGGCGGAGGGGGCGGCGGGCGCGGCCTGAACGCGACGATGCGCCCGGCAGGGGTCCGCCTGCCGCTGGGCAGGGCCGCCACCGCCGGGCGCATCGTCACGGAAACCCGCGGGAACGTGCCCGTCGCGTCTCAGGAGGAGACCGCGCTGCGCAGTTCCGCCAAGTCGATCTGTTCGGTCTCGTCGTGCGCGGTCAGGTCGATGACCTCACCGTTGGCGGCATCCGCGGTCTCGTCCTCCGCCGCCTCTGCCGTCTTTTCTGACGCCGCCGCCTTCGCCGGCTTTCCCGGCTTCTCCGGCTTTCCCGGCTTCTCCGCCGTCGGCTCCGGGGCCCCGTCACGGGCCCGGCCGAGCGCCGACTGTTCGGCGACCGCCTCGTCGCCGACCACGTCGGCGAGGTCCTCCTCCAGCTGCCGGACCGGCTTCGGCCGCCGCGTCACGGTCGACGGCGTGCCCGCGCCCGGACCGCCCTGCGGTGCTCCGTCCCGTACGGCGCCGGTGCCGGTCGCCGTCCCGAAGAAGTCGAAGCCGCCCTGCAGACGGGAGGCGGGCAGCCGCGCGGCCCGTACGGGCGCGACCACGGCCGCTGCGGCCGGAACCGGACGCAGACCGGATGCCGAACCCGCGTCAGCGTCGGTACCGGTGCCGGTGCCGGTGCCGGTGCCCGGCTGCCCGGCAGAGCCCCCGTCACCTCCCCGGCCCGCGCCATCGGCCGTACCCGCCTGCGCATCAGCGGCCCCGGAGGCGGCAGGCATCGACGCTCCCGGGTTGGGGCCGTCCGGATGCGGACCGCCCCGCCCCGACGCACCCGGCTTCGACCCGCCCGGCTTGGACGCGCCCGAGCCCGACGCACCCGCCTTCGACTCGCCCGGGATCGCCCCGCCCGCCTTCCGGCCACCGGGCTCCGGGACGGCGGCCGTACGGACCGGGCCCTGCGCGGCCGGAGACTCCGTGGCCGGACGCTCCGTGGTCGGACGCTCCGTGGCCGCCTCGGGATTCCCCCGGCCGTCCGCACCGTCCCGGACCTGCGCTTCCTCGGTCTGGCGGGCCGCGTTGCGCGGAAGCTGCCGCAGCGCTTCCGCCGCCCGGTGGTACATCCCCGCGGTGAGCACGCCGGGCGCGCTCCCGTCCGGGCCGTCCGCGGCCCCGGCCGTCAGCTCCCCGGCGGGCGTCCCGGTCTCGATCGCGAGCAGCCGGCGTCCCTCCAGGGCGCTGGCCCGCTCGGTCTCGGCGGTGGCGTAGCGGCGCAGCAGCTCGGCGTGCTCACTGCGCAGCCGTGCCAGCTCGGCCCGCTTGGCCCGCAGCTTGGTGTCCAGCTTGCCGCGTATCCCGCGGGACTCCTCCAGGTCCGTTTCGAGCTCGGCTATGCGTTCGTCGGTCTTCCACTCGTCCCGCACCCGGGCGTTCTTCAGCTCGGCGACGCTCTTGCCTGCCGTACGGTCCCACGCGCGCAGCAGTACGGAACCGGTGACCGCGGCGGCCGCCGCGCCCGTGGCGAGCACGCGCTGTGCCAGGTCGTCGCCGACGAACCAGACGCCCGAGGCGCAGGCTAGCGACGCACCGGCGACCGTCACGGGAGGAAGAAGCCGGTGCAGGGATGGCGAATGGCGGTGGCGTCCTCGTGGCATGGCCTGAAACTTACCGTGCGTGCGGGACCTATGGGGCCCCGCCCGCCGGTTCGTTTCCCGGTGGTTACTTCTTCGCCAGTCCCTTCGACTCCAGATATGCGCGCGCGACATCCTCGGGCTTCTGCCGTTCCGCGTCGACCTTGCGGTTCAGCTCGATCAGATCGGCGGTCGTCAGCTTGTCCGTGAGCTTGCCCAGAGCCGCCTCGATCTCCTTGCCGCCGGCGCTCTCGGCATTCACCACGGGCAGCACATTGTCGGCATTCTGCAGCTTCTTGTCGTCCTTCAGCAGCACCAGGCCGAAGTTGTCGAGCGTGGCGTCCGTGGTCGTGGTCAGCACCATCTGGTCCGTACCGTCCTTGACGGCCTGCTTGGCCTGCGGAGTGCCGACACCCTTCGGATCGATGCCCGTCACGGCTATGCCGTAGACCTTCTCCAGGCCCGGCTTGCAGAACGGCCGCGTCTCGCACTCCTCGCCCGCCGCCAGCTTGATCTTCTCCTTGGACCGGCCGAGGTCCGAGAGCGTCTTGAGCTGATGGCGGGCGGCGAATTCCTTGGTCACCGCGAACGCGTTCTGGTCCGTCGCCTCCCCGGCCGGCAGCACCTTCAGCCCGCGGGGTTCGGCGAGGGTCTTCAGCGCCGCGACCGTCCTGCCGATGTCGCTGGAGGCGACGGGCTTCGCGTTCGGCCCGTTCTTCTTGGCGTTGAGGAATTCGGCGAGGGTCGAGGCATATTCCGGTACGACATCGATCTGCCCCTTCTCCAGCGCCGGTTCGTAGAGCTCCCGATTGGCGAGCGTCTTGACGGTGGTGCGGTATCCCGCATCGCTAATGATCTTGGAATAGATCTCCGCGAGCACCTTCGACTCGGTGAAACCGGCCGAGCCGATGACGATGTCCCCCTTCCCGCCACCGCTCGTCGCGCCGCCCTTCTCCTCCAGGCTCTTTCCGCCGCAGGCGGCCAGCCCGCCCGCCAGCGCGAGCGCGGCCCCCGCGGCGAGCGCGGCCCGCACCGTACGGGACGGTCTACGGCCGGGGCGGGGGTGATGGCTGGGGCGCTGACTGTTCGGGTCCTGGTTCATACCGATTCACCGTCCAAGGAGAAGAGAGAAAAAGTCCATGTGCAGGCCCCGAAGAGCCCAGGGCAGGCCCCGAAGAGCCCAGGGCAGGCCCCGAAGAGCCCTTGGGCAGGCCCCGGACGCCGAGGCCGTCCGGTCGCCGGAGCCGTCCCGTCGCCGGGGCGCGACCAGCCGGGCCACGGCCACCGACCGCCCACCGAGCTCGCCGCCGCACCCGTCCATGCCTACGCGGGGCTCCCGGCCGGCGCCGCGTCCTCGGCCGTCGTACGGGACTTCCGCGCCCGGCTCCGGCCCCGCCGCATCGGGTCGAAGAGCCGGTCCGTCAGCACCAGCAGCCCTTCGACCAGCAGCGCCAGTACGGCGACCAGCACCGCGCCCGCGACCACCTGCGGCGTGTTGTAGTTGCCGAAGCCGGCGGTGATGATGCGGCCGAGGCCGCCGCCGCCCGCGAGCGCGGCCAGCGTCGCCGTGGCCACGACCTGGACACCGGCCGACCGCAGGCCCGTCATGATCAACGGGTAGGCGAGCGGCAGCTCGACCCGCAGCAGCAGCTGCGGCCCGGACATGCCCATCCCGCGCGCCGCCTCGACCACGTCCCGGTCGGCCTCCCGCATGCCCACGTACGCGTTGGTGAGCAGCGGCGGCACCGCGAACAGCACCAGCGCGATGATCGTCGGCCAGTCCCCCGCCGTGCCCAGCGGACTGAGCGTCAGCAGGACCAGTACCGCGAACGTCGGCACCGCGCGCCCCACGTTGGAGATGTTGACCGCCAGCGCCCCGCCCTTGCCGATGTGGCCCAGGTACAGGGCGACCGGCAGGGCTATGAGGCAGGAGATCGCCAGGCACATCGCGCTGAGATAGACATGCTCGCCGAGCCGGTGCCACACCCCTTTCTCCCCGGCCCAGTTGGCCGAGGCCGCCAGCCAGTCCCAAGCGCCCGTCATCGCGTCCATCGCCTCAGGCCACCGCCTTCTTCGCCGTCCGGCCGGCCGCCCGCCGCTCGCGCCGGGCGCGGGACCGCGCCCGCGCCTGCGCCCGGGTCCACGGCGTCAGCAGCCGCTGAAGGCCGATCAGCAGGACGTCGGCGACCACCGCCAGCAGCACGCACAGCACCGAGGCCGTCAGCACCTCCGCCTTGAAGAAGCCCTCCATGCCGCTGGATATGAGATTGCCCAGGCCGCCGTAGCCGACCACGGCGCCGATCGTCGTCATCGCCACCGTCGAGACCGTCGCGATACGCAGCCCGGCCGTCAACGCGGGCAGCGCCAGCGGGAGTTCGACACCGAACAGCAGCTTCACGGGGCCGTAGCCCATCCCGCGCGCCGCCTCGCGGACCTCCTGCGGCACCGACTCCAGCCCGGCGAGGATGTTCCGTACCAGGATCGTCAGCGAATACAGCACCAGGCCCGTGACGACCACGGCGGCCGAGACGCCGAAGACCGGTGTCAGCAGCGCGAACATCGCCAGTGAGGGGACCGTGTACAAAATCGTCGTCAGCCCGAGGACCGGGCCCGCCGCGGCCCGCCAGCGGCGGGCTACGAGCGCCAGCGGAAAGGCGATCAGCAGGCCGAGGACGACGGACACCAGCGTGATGCCCACGTGCTGGACGGTGGCGTCCAGCAACTCCTGACTGCGCGTCCGGACATACTCACCGCAGATCCAGTCGTTCGCCTCCAGGCAGCTCTGCGCACTCACCCGCGGTCACCTCCCCCGCCCTGTCGCTCACATTTTCGGTGACTGTCTGCGACCCTATCCCCCACCACTGACAATCCGACCGGCCCGCCATCCAGTCGTAACAAGACACACGTGACGGGACGGATTCCGCGGGCAGGAGCCGGCGAAGCACAGCGCGCCTACCCGGCCGGCGGCCGTCCACACTGGGGAAACCACCATGATCCGTTTCGAGCACGTCACCAAGAGCTACGCCGACGGCACCACCGCCGTCGACGACCTCTCGTTCGAGGTCGCGGAGGGCGAGCTGGTCACGCTCGTCGGGCCGTCGGGCTGCGGCAAGACCACGACGATGAAGATGGTCAACCGGCTCATCGAACCCACCGGCGGCCGCATCTGCCTGGACGGCGTGGACATAGCGACCATCGACCCCGTCGAACTGCGCCGCCGTATCGGCTACGTCATCCAGCAGGTCGGCCTCTTCCCGCACAAGACCGTGCTGGACAACACCGCGACCGTCCCGCACCTGCTCGGCTGGCCGCGCAAGAAGGCCAGGGACCGCGCCGCCGAACTCCTCGACCTGGTCGGCCTGGACCCCGCGCAGTACGGGGACCGCTACCCCGACCAGCTCTCCGGCGGGCAGCGCCAGCGCGTCGGCGTCGCCCGCGCGCTCGCCGCCGACCCGCCCGTCCTGCTGATGGACGAGCCGTTCGGCGCCGTCGACCCGGTCGTGCGCGAACACCTCCAGACGGAGTTCCTGCGGCTGCAGTCCACGCTCCACAAGACGGTGCTCTTCGTCACCCACGACATCGAGGAAGCGGTACGGCTCGGCGACCGCATCGCCGTCTACGGGACGGGCCGCGTCGAGCAGTTCGACACCCCGGCCACGGTGCTGGGCGCGCCGGCCACCCCGTACGTCGCGGAGTTCGTCGGCGCCGACCGCGGTCTCAAGCGGCTCTCGGTGACGCCGATCGAGACCGGCGATCTGGAGCAGCCGCCGGTGGTCCGGCTCGACGACGACGCGGCGCGCGCGGCCGCCCGGCTCGACGAGGAGGGCGCGGCGTGGGCCGTGGTCCTGGACGCCGACGGCGGCCTGCACGGGTGGGTCTCGGCGGCGGGCCTGAAGGCCGCGGGCTCCGGAACGGCGACGGCGCCCGGAGCCGCGACGGCGTCGACCGGGCGTGAGGTGCGCGACCACGCGCGGCGCATGGACGCGTGGCTGCCGCTAGGGGCGCCGCTGAAGCAGGCGTTCAGCACGATGCTCCAGCACGACGCCGGGTGGATCGCGGTCCTGGAGGAAGAACGATTCCTCGGTGTGCTGACGCCCGCGGCGCTGCACGCGGCGCTGCGCCGGTCCACGGCGGCCGACGCGGGCCGCCTGGCGCGCGACGAGGTCGTGGTGGAGAGCGTTCCCGGCGCGTAGCGGCGCGCGGGGGTGCCTGGGGCGGGTACCGTCACCGCCGCAGCGCGCCCCCTACGCCGCGCTGGCCCCCGCCTCGTCGTCGTCCTCCGGAAGCTTGCACACGCGCTCCAGGAAGAGCGCGGCCAGCACCACCGCCACCCCGGCCAGGACCGAGAAGCCCGCATGGATGGCCTGGTCACGGCGTGGCTCGACCGCGAGGTCCGTGGTGAGCAGGAAGACGCCGACACCGCCGTACACGCCGGCCACCACGGAGGCCACCAGCGCGCTCGCCTGACCGAAGACGACGGCGCGGGCGGCCACCAGCGGGTCGACACCCCGGGCGTCGGGGCGGCGTTCGCGCTGGGCCTTGAGCCGGGAGCGCAGGGACACCGCGGTGGCGGCCAGGACGGCGGCGATCAGGGCCAGCACGACGGGGGCGGCCAGCGGTACGCCGGGGAGGGTGCCGAGGGAGTCCCACAGCCGGGCGCCGGCCCAGGCCAGCACCCCGGCTGCCAGGAACAGCCCGCCCAGCACCTTGATGTGTAGCTGCTTCACCGAGCGTTCGCCCCTTGTGCCCTCGTCCTCGTACGTGTGGTGCGGAATACAGGTATACGCATGGTGGTGCGGAGTTCGTGCGTCACGGCAGGCCGGTTCCGGTGTACGGCGCCGACGGCCGGCGACGCCGGCGCCGCACCCACCGTCCCAACGTCTACTCGGGCAGCCGCAGTTCCAGGTCCACCCGCGGTACGACGCCCTCGCGGCCGACCACCGAGAGCAGCTCGGCCACCGCGCCGCGGCCCGGAACCTCCGCCTCCGGGTCGACGTCGTGCCACGGCACCAGCACGAAGGCGCGCTCGTGGGCCCGCGGGTGGGGCAGGGTCAGCAGCGGGTCCTCGGAGACGACGTCCTGGTACGCCAGGATGTCGACGTCGATCGTGCGCGGCCCCCAGCGCTCGTCGCGGACGCGCTCGAACGCCTCCTCGATCGCGTGCCCGCGCTCCAGCAGGGAGCTGGGCGGCAGCGTCGTCTTGATGAGCACCACCGCGTTGAAGTACGACGGCTGGGACCCCGGGGCGACGCCCCACGGCTCGGTCTCGTACACCGGCGAGACGGCCTTGACGCGGACACCGGGGGTGTCCTCCAGCGCGTCGACGGCGCCCTGGATGGTCTCCAGGCGGTTGCCGAGGTTGCTGCCGAGGGAGATCACGGCGCGTTTCGGGTTGGAGAGCGTCACGTCCGCGGCGTCCACCCGCTCCACCACGGACGTGGGCACCGGCTGTACGGTCGGGTCACTGCTGGTCATACTCGGCTCCGGGTGATGGTGATGGTCACGTCGTCAAAGGGGACGGTGATCGGGGCGTCCGGCTTGTGGACGACCACCTCCACCTCCTGCACCCCCTCATGCTTGAGGCACTGGCCGGCGATGCGCTCCGCGAGCGTCTCGATGAGGTCGACGGGCTCGCCCTCGACGACGGCCACGACCTCCTCCGCCACGACGCCGTAATGCACGGTCTTCGCGAGGTCGTCGGTCGCCGCCGCCGGGCGGGTGTCCAGGCCCAGCACCAGATCCACGATGAAGGTCTGGCCCTCTTCGCGTTCCCGGGGGAAGACCCCGTGGTGCCCTCTGGCCTTCAGCCCACGCAGCGCGACACGATCCACGCGAATCACACTCCCACTGGTCCCATTGGCACCTCTGGTACCACTGATCGTCGGAATTGCGGGCGGGAACCAGAGACTCGTCCGGCATGCCGCCCCGTCATCGAATCTACCTGCGAGCACCGACAGTGTTTGCCCACGGGGGCCGTGGGCAAGGCCCCGTACGACTGCTGGGCGGCTCTGCCGGGGCGTACAGACGGTCGTCCGCGCGGCCACTACCCGTGGCCCCGCGGTCCCACCCCTACCCGTGCGGCACTTGGCTCGAACGGGTGCGCCGGAGTCGACCTCGCTGACGCTTACCGCTGACGGGCCCGCCGGCGTCACCGCAGGCCGTCGACCTGAGGGCGGTCACCGCGCGGCCACAGAACGGTCACTCGGCCCCCGGGAAAACGCGCGAAGTCTTCACGTGAGTTTCACGTTCAGACCCCGCCGCCCACACCCCCGGCGCCCGGCCCGTCGTCCCCGGGTCCGGCCGCGTCGCCGTCCCCGGCCCCTTCGTCGTCCTGGTCCGCCAGGACGGGCGAGCCGTGGTGCGACCAGACCCGCCAGCCCTCCTCCGTACGCCGGAAGACATTGGTCGCGACGACCAGCTGGCCGATCAGCGGCCCGACCGAGCCGTCCTCCTCCGCCGGCCCGCCGCTGAGGATGTTCTCGGTGCAGGTGACCAGCGCGGTGTCGCCGAGGACGTCGATCTCCACATCCGTCAGGAAGAACTGGATGTACTCGGTGTTCGCCATGATCAGGGCGTACGAGCGCAGCACCTCGCCGCGCCCGCGCAGCACCGGCCAGCCCGGGTGCACCACGCTCACCTGGCCGTCCATCCACATCTCGGACATGGCCGCGTGGTCACCGCGCTCCATGGCCTCGTACAGGTCGGTGTTCGCCTGCTCGACCAGCTCGATGTCCGTACGTGGACTCACACCGCTCCCGTCGCGTCCGCCGCACCAGCGGCGCCCGTCACACTCGTTTCGTCCGTCCCCGACACCGCGCCTTCCACGGCACGGGCCACCCGAACCGCGTCCGCGCTCGCGCGCACCTCGTGCACCCGCACCGCCCAGGCCCCCTCCCGCGCGACCATCGCCGACACCGCGGCCGTCGCCGCGTCCCGCTCGCGGGCGGGCGGCGGAGCGGCCTGTGCGTCCCCTGCCAGCACCCTGCCCAGGAAACGTTTGCGCGAAGCAGCCACCAGCAGGGGACGGCCCAGCTCCCGCAGCCGCGCCAGCTGCGCGATCAGCGCCAGGTCGTGTCCGGCCTCCTTGGCGAAGCCCAGTCCGGGGTCGACGACGATGCGCCCGGGGTCGACACCGCCGTCGACCGCCCGGTCCAGGCTCTGCCGCAGCTCGCCGAGCACCTCGGTGACGACGTCCCCGTACACGGCCCGGTTGTTCATGTCGATGGACCGGCCGCGCCAGTGCATCACCACGAACGGCACCCCGGCGGCGGCGACCACCGGCACCATCGCCGGGTCCGCGGCGCCCGCGCTGACGTCGTTGACCAGCCGCGCGCCGGCCGCCACGGCCTGCTCGGCCACCGAGGCGCGCATGGTGTCCACCGACACCGTGACCCCGGCGGCGCACAGCTCCCGTACGACGGGCACGACCCGGCGCAGCTCCTCCGCCTCGTCCACCCGGGCGGCGCCCGGACGCGTCGACTCGCCGCCCACGTCCACCAGGTCGGCGCCCTGCGCCACCAGGTCCAGACCGTGCTTGACGGCCAGCTCGGTGTCGAACCACTGACCGCCGTCGGAGAACGAATCGGGCGTCACGTTCACCACGCCCATCACCGCGCAGCGGTCCCAGTCCGGAAGTCCGGCCACCCGGCCGCGCAAGGTACTCATGGCACCAGCCTAGGCGCCGGGAACGAGGACGCCGCCCACCCCCGGGAGGGGACAGGCGGCGCCACCGGACGGTACGGCACTACGCCGCCGGCTCGACCTCGTTCGCGCTGATCGGCGCCTGGGTGTGCGCGCACGGGCGCGGCTCGGGGGCCTTCTTGCGGCGCAGCGCGCGGGGCAGGCCCAGCTCCAGGTAGCCCTCGGCCTGGAGCGCGGCCAGGCCGATGCGCGGGATGTCCCGGCTGTTGCGGAAGACCACGAAGCGCGGCTCCCAGCGCGGGCGGAACTTGTCGTTGAACTTGTACAGCGACTCGATCTGGTACCAGCGCGACAGGAAGATCAGCATGCCGCGCCAGATCCGGATGACCGGCCCCGCGCCCAGCTTCTCGCCGCGCTCCAGGGAGGAGCGGAAGACCGCGAAGTTCAGCGACACCTGCTTGATCTTCAGGTCCGGGGCGGCCTGGAGGGAGGCCACGATCAGCAGCTCGTTCATGCCGGGGTCGGCGGAGCGGTCGCGGCGCATCAGCTCCAGCGAGATGCCGTCCTTGCCCCACGGCACGTAGTGCTGCATGGCCTTCAGGTCGCCGAACGGGCCGGGCTGCTCGCCCTCGGCCGGCGCCAGGTGCGCGGTGGCGATCACCGCGTCACCGTCCCGCTCGGCGTCGATGCGGCCCAGCGCCATGGAGAAGCCGCGCTCGGTGTCGGTGTCCCGCCAGGCGTCGGCGGCCCGCTGGATGCGCGCCAGCTCCTCGGGCGCCAGGTCGCGCACACGCCGTACCCGGGTCTCGTAGCCGTTGCGCTCGATGCGCTTGACCATCTGCCGTACGTTGCGCATCGAGCGGCCGGTGAGCGTGAAGTCCGCCACGTCGACGATCGCCTCGTCGCCCAGTTCCAGCGCGTCCATGCCGGTCTCACGGGTCCAGACCTGGCCGCCGGTCTCGCTGCAGCCGGTGACGGCCGGGGTCCAGGAGTGCGCCCGTGCTTCCTCCATGAAGCGCTCGATGGCGCCCGGCCAGGCCTCCACGTCGCCGATCGGGTCGCCGCTGGCCAGCATCACACCCGATATCACCCGGTAGCAGACGGCGGCCTTGCCGGTCGGCGAGAAGACCACGCCCTTGTCGCGGCGGAGCGCGAAGTAGCCGAGGGAGTCGCGGCCGCCGTGCTTGGCGAGCAGTTCCCGCAGCTGCTCCTCGTCCCGCTCGGTGAGCCGGGCGGCCGGGTGCTCGGGGCGGAAGGCCAGGTAGGCGGTGGTGGCGACGGTCAGCAGGCCGAGCGCGCCGAGCGAGTAGCCGACGGTGTAGTCGACGTCGTTCACGTACCGGACCGGGCCCTCGAAGCCGAAGAGGCCCCACATGACGTGCTTGAACCGCTCCCACACCGACGGATCGCCGATGATCCTGTGCGGGTGGGAGTTCACGATCACCAGGCCGAGGCCGAAGCTGATGCCGCCCAGCGCGACGAAGTTCAGCAGGGCCTTCACCCGGCTGCGCGGGTCCGGCAGCGCCTCGAAGGCGCGCCGGTGCCACACCAGGAAGGCCAGCAGGGCCAGCGAGAAAGCCGCGCCCACGATCGAGTGACGGTAGACGAGCTGCGCCGCGATGCCCACCGGCAGCAGCGAGACGGCCGCCACCCAGGCCCGGCGCTTACGCCGTTTGAGCCCGTGGGCGAGCATCAGCAGCAGGATGCCGACGACGATGGAGGAGGCCGCCGCCAGGGCGCTCACGGCACCCGGCAGGACCTCCGCCAGGGCATGCAGCCTGCTGTGCCGGAAGCGGGGAAAGAGCCCGGCGACCAGGTTCAGCAGTCCGACGACCGCGCCGGCCGTCCCCACCAATGGCGGCACCTTTTCCGGGCGGGGGCCGCGCAGCCAGCGTGGCGGACGCCACGCAACCGTCCCGGACTTTTCGCCATCTAGCTTGTCAGACATTACTTTCCCGTCGCCCCGGTCGAGAGAAGTGCGAACCTTAGTCGCAGCATCTGGACTTTTGCGCCCTGTATGACGGCGTTTCAGGGCCCGGGGTTCCACCCGCGGCACGGATGCGGCCGCCCGGAAGAAAGCACCACATGGGTCTCACCAGCAAAAAAGTGCTGCTCTTGGCCGTCCTTTTCGCAGTAGCACTCTTTGTTCTCACGATCTGGCTGTGGCCGCGCCTGTCCCGGCAGAACTGGCGCACGGTCCTCGGCCGGATCGGCCTGCTGCTGGCGACCCAGCTGTCGATCTTCGCCTCCATCGGCCTCTTCGCGAACAATTCGTTCGGTTTCTACGCATCGTGGGCGGACCTGTTCGGCCAGGAGCAGGAACCCGGCGTGGTGACGAATCACGAGACCGGCCCGAACGGCACCAAGCTGAAGCTGCTCGGCAGCGAGCACGTCGGCGTGCCCGGCGGATCCAAGCCGCACGTGGGCGGCCGGATAGACCAGGTCGTGCTGCAGGGCGAGAAATCCAAGATCAACAGCCCGGCGTTCGTGTACCTGCCGCCGCAGTACTTCCAGCCGAAGTACGCGAAGAAGCGTTTCCCCGCCTCCGTGGTGCTCACCGGCTACCCGGGCACCGCCCAGGCCCTCTACAAGAAGCTGCACTTCCCGCAGACCCAGCACGAGCTGGTCCGCAAGAACAAGATGCAGCCGACGATACTGGTGATGATGCGCCCGACCGTCGCGCCGCCGCGCGACACCGAGTGCGTGGACATCCCGAACGGTCCGCAGACCGAGACCTTCTTCACCCATGACGTGCGGCACGACATAGCCAGCCACTACCGGGTCGGCACCGCCGCCAAGAACTGGGGCGTCATAGGGGACTCCACCGGCGGCTACTGCGCCCTGAAGATGCCGATGCGCTACCCGAAGGCGTTCTCGACCGGCGTGGCCCTCTCCGGCGCGTACAAGGCCCCGCTGGACGCCTCGACCGGCGCGCTCTTCGGCGGCGACAAGCAGCTGGAGCGGGAGAACAACCTGCTGTGGCGGCAGAAGAACCTGCCCGCGGCGCCGGTGAACCTCCTCGTCACCTCCAGCAAGCAGGGCGAGGACAACTACAAGGAAACGCTGAAGTTCATCCGGCAGACCAAGTCCCCGGGCAAGATCGCGTCGATCATCCTCGACAGCGGCGGCCACAACTTCAACACCTGGCGCCGTGAGATACCCGCCGCCCTGGAGTGGATGGGCGGCCACCTCAAGGCGTAGCGGAGCATCGCCCCAGGGGGCGGGGACACGAAGCGGGCGGGGCCCGGTGGACAGCCACCGGGCCCCGCCCGCTGCGTCATGCTTTCCTTCGGGGTCGGGGCCGCCCGGTCTCGTACGACCGGTCACCGGCCCCGTACGGCCACGAGGGCCCTGTACGGGCTTCTCCGGGCCCCGTACGGTCCTTCGGTGGCTCAGCGGCCGCCCCGGGCCTCAGCGCGCCAGTATCAGGCTCATCGCCTCGGAGCGGGTCGTGGAGTCCCGCAGCTGGCCGCGTACGGCCGAGGTGGTCGTCTTGGCGCCCGGCTTGCGTATGCCGCGCACCGACATGCACATGTGCTCGGCCTCGATCACCACGATGGCGCCGCGGGCCTCCAGGATGCGCATCAGGGAGTCCGCGATCTGCGTGGTGAGGCGCTCCTGCACCTGCGGGCGGCGGGCGAAGACCTCGACCAGGCGGGCCAGCTTGGACAGTCCGGTGATCTTGCCGCTGTCGGCCGGGATGTAGCCGACGTGTGCGACGCCGTGGAAGGGCAGCAGGTGGTGCTCGCACAGCGAGACGATCTCGATGTCCTTGACCAGCACCATCTCGTCGTGGCCGAGGTCGAAGGTGGTCGTCAGGACGTCCTCGGGCTCCTGCCGCAGCCCGGCCAGGATCTCCTTGTACGCTCGCGCGACCCGCGCCGGCGTCTCCAGGAGGCCCTCGCGGTCCGGGTCCTCGCCGACAGCGATCAGCAGCTCACGTACGGCGTTCTCGGCGCGCTTCTCGTCGAACTCGCCGATCTTGCCGTCGCCGTCCAGCGTCACCGGATCGGTCATCTCGTGCCTCGTTCCTGTTGCGCCCGCTCCACACGCGGAGTACCACACGTCCAGGCTAGAACCCGTGAGGCGCCACATTCATTCCGGGGCCGCTGTGGACCCCGTACCGAACCCGGCACAACGGACCTCCGACGACGAAAAACCGGGCCCGTACGGAATCTTCCGTACGGGCCCGGTCTGCTTCCGGGCGGACCCGGTCGCCATGTTCACCACCGCTCGGTGAGCGGTCCGGCGGTCAGGCCTCGGGGGCCTGGTCCTCCGGGGCTTCGGCCTTGTCCGTCGAGACGGTGGACGAGGAGGCCGAGGGGGCGGAGCCGTTGGCCGGCGCCAGCTCCTTCGGCGACAGCACCGGCGGGCGCGTCGAGGGCGTACGCCGCGAGGAGCCGGTCCACGCCGGGCGGGCCGGGCGCTTGACGATGTGCTTGAAGACCTCGGCGACCTCTTCCTTGTTCAGCGTCTCCTTCTCCAGGAGCTGCAGAACCAGGTTGTCGAGCACGTCGCGGTTCTCGACCAGGATCTCCCACGCCTCGTTGTGCGCGGTCTCGATGAGCTTCTTGACCTCCTCGTCGACCAGCGCGGCGACCTCTTCGGAGTAGTCGCGCTGGTGACCCATCTCACGGCCGAGGAACGGCTCGGAGTTGTCGGAGCCGAACTTGATCGCGCCGAGCCGCTCGGTCATGCCGTACTGGGTGACCATGGCACGGGCCGTCGCGGTCGCCTTCTCGATGTCGTTCGCGGCGCCCGTGGTCGGGTCGTGGAAGACCAGTTCCTCGGCCGCCCGGCCACCGAGCATGTACGCCAGCTGGTCGAGCATCTCGTTGCGCGTGGTCGAGTACTTGTCCTCGTCCGGCAGGACCATGGTGTAGCCCAGGGCCCGGCCGCGGGACAGGATCGTGATCTTGTGCACCGGGTCGGAGTTCGGGGAAGCCGCCGCGACCAGGGCGTGTCCGCCCTCGTGGTACGCGGTGATCTTCTTCTCCTTCTCGGACATGATGCGGGTCCGCTTCTGCGGTCCGGCCACCACGCGGTCGATCGCCTCGTCCAGGAACTTGTTGTCGATCAGCTTGGCGTCGCTGCGGGCCGTCAGCAGGGCGGCCTCGTTCAGCACGTTCGACAGGTCGGCACCGGTGAAGCCGGGGGTGCGCTTGGCGACGGCCGACAGGTCGACGTCCGGCGCGACCGGCTTGCCCTTCTGGTGGACCTTGAGGATCTCCAGACGGCCCTGCATGTCCGGGCGGTCGACGGCGATCTGCCGGTCGAAGCGGCCGGGACGCAGCAGCGCCGGGTCCAGGATGTCCGGGCGGTTCGTCGCGGCGATCAGGATCACGCCGCCCTTGACGTCAAAGCCGTCCATCTCGACGAGGAGCTGGTTCAGCGTCTGCTCACGCTCGTCGTGACCGCCGCCGAGGCCCGCGCCGCGGTGCCGGCCGACGGCGTCGATCTCGTCCACGAAGACGATCGCCGGGGCGTTCGCCTTGGCCTGCTCGAACAGGTCACGGACCCGGGAGGCACCCACACCGACGAACATCTCGACGAAGTCGGAACCGGAGATCGAGTAGAACGGGACGCCCGCCTCGCCGGCCACGGCGCGCGCGAGCAGCGTCTTGCCCGTACCCGGCGGGCCGTACAGCAGCACACCCTTGGGGATCTTGGCGCCGACCGCCTGGAACTTCGACGGCTCCTGGAGGAACTCCTTGATCTCCTGGAGCTCCTCGACGGCCTCGTCCGACCCCGCGACGTCCGCGAACGTCGTCTTCGGCGTGTCCTTGGTGATCAGCTTGGCCTTGGACTTCCCGAAGTTCATCACCCGGGAGCCGCCGCCCTGCGTCTGGTTCAGCAGGAACAGGAAGACGACCGGGATGAGGATGAAGGGAAGCAGCGTCACCAGCATGCTGAGGAACGGGTTCTGCTTCGACGGGGAGACGGTGTAACCGTCCTTGATCTCGCCGGTCTGGTACCTGGCCTGCAGAGTCTTGGCCAGATCGACGCCCTGGTCGCCGATGTAGCTCGCCTGGAGCTTGTTGGAGCCGTCGACCTTGTTGTCGCCCGACAGCTCGACCTTGATCTTGTTCTCGTCGCCGGTCGTCAGCTCGGCGGATTTCACCTTGTTGTCAGTGATCGCCTTGACGACCTGACCGGTGTCCACCGTCTTGTAGCCGCCGGACGAGCCGACGACCTGCATCAACACGACCACGGCGAGGACGGCCAGCACGATCCACATGACCGGCCCACGGAAGTATCGCTTCACGTCCATCCATACGGAGCCGTCTGAGCCCCGTCCCTCCTGCCACAGTGAGGCACAACAGCCCTGTGGAGGGCTGGTCGTGCGTACGGTGTATTACTGGCCCGAAAAAAGACTGACCTTCGGACGGTACCCCAGCATTGTCACCCGACGACGCCGCCCACGGTTAACAATGCAGCTTCGGATGCCGTTCTCCCTGCTCCAACGGCGGCGGCCCCTCAGGGGTTCCCGCCGCCGGGCTCGGTCGGTCCCGGGCCCCGGCCGCATCGGGGCGGCCGGACGGGTCGGCGTCGCTCAGCCGCCGTAGACGTGCGGCGCGAGGGTGCCCACGAACGGCAGGTTGCGGTACTTCTCCGCGAAGTCCAGGCCGTAGCCCACGACGAACTCGTTGGGGATGTCGAAGCCGATCCACTTCACGTCGATGGCGACCTTCGCCGCGTCCGGCTTGCGCAGCAGCGTGCAGACCTCAAGGCTGGCCGGCTCGCGCGAGCCCAGGTTCGACAGCAGCCAGGACAGCGTCAGGCCGGAGTCGATGATGTCCTCGACGATCAGGACGTGCTTGCCCTTGATGTCGGTGTCGAGGTCCTTGAGGATGCGCACCACTCCGGAGGACTGGGTGCCCGCGCCGTACGACGACACGGCCATCCAGTCCATCGTCACGGGGTTGGACAGCGCGCGCGCCAGGTCCGCCATGACCATCACGGCGCCCTTGAGGACGCCGACGATGAGCAGGTCCTTGCCCGCGTACTCCGCGTCGATCTTCGCCGCCAGCTCCGCCAGCTTCGCGTCGATCTCTTCCTTGCTGATGAGCACCGACTGAAGGTCGGAACCCATGTCCTTGTCGTCCACCCGTGCCACTCTCGCTCGGTTCGGTGTCGTGAGACTCGTGAGGCGGGGCGGTGCCCTTTCGGTGTCCTGCGGCTCAGCCCTGCCGGATCACCAGTCTGCCACCCTGCCGTCGCACACCCACGCGCCCGGGGAGGTTGACGGTGCCCTGCCCCCGCCATCCGGTGATCAGCCGGTCCACTTCCTCGATGTGGCGGGCGAACAGCGATCCGGCCGGGGCGCCCGCCGCGATGGCGGCCCGGCGCAGCACCCGGCGGCGGACGGCCGCGGGCAGCGCGTACAGCGCGGTGGCGTCGAGCGTGCCGCGCTCGTCGAGGACCGTGCGCTCGGCGTCGGCGGCCCAGGAGTCCAGGGCGTCGGCGTCGTCCCGGGACAGCTGCGCCGTACGGGCCAGGGCCTCCACGACGCCTTTGCCGAGCGCCTTCTCCAGCGCGGGCAGGCCCTCGTGGCGCAGCCGGGAGCGGGTGTAGAGCGGGTCGGAGTTGTGCGGGTCCTCCCACACGGGCAGCGACTGGATCAGACACGCCTTGCGGGCGGTCTGCCGGTCGACCTCCAGGAACGGGCGGCGGTAGCGGCCGCCGCGGCCGGTCTTCGCCGCCATTCCGGACAGCGAGCGGGTGCCGGAGCCCCTGGCGAGCCCCAGCAGGACCGTCTCTGCCTGGTCGTCGCGGGTGTGGCCGAGGAGGACGGCGGCGGCGCCGTGCCGCTCGGCGGCGGCGTCCAGC
This sequence comes from Streptomyces paromomycinus, assembly GCF_003865155.1. NCBI lineage: Bacteria > Bacillati > Actinomycetota > Actinomycetes > Kitasatosporales > Streptomycetaceae > Streptomyces > Streptomyces paromomycinus. Next base: position 4,356,931 of record NZ_BHZD01000001.1, read on the forward strand.
GCGGCGTAGCGGGCGTCCCGGGCGGCGGCCTCGGGGCCGCCCTCGCGGCCCACCTCGACGGCCACCGCGTCGACCGGGTCCAGTCCGAGGGAGCGCATGCGCAGCACGACCTCGGCGGCGCGGACGTCGGAGCCGTCCTGCAGGCCGTGGTCGACGGTGATGCCGCCGGCCCGTACGCCCAGCCGGGGCGCTTCGAAGGCCAGAGCGGAGGCGAGGGCCATGGAGTCGGCGCCGCCGGAGCACGCGACGAGCACCAAGGGGGGCCCGTCCGCCGGCGCGGACGGCAGCGGCGCCCCGGCGGGCCGCGCGGGGCCCGCGGCGACCGGCTGCTGCGCGGGGGACGCGGGGGCCGGGGAGTGCGAGGTGTGGTGGTTCAGTACGTCGTGAAGTACGCGGCGGACCGCCACGCGTATCGCGGCGACCGCTGGATGGGGACCCATGTCCGTTTCCAATCGTCAGCTGGGGGGCCTCGGGCCGTCTACGGCTTTTTCGTCACACAGAGTGCCTAGATGGTGACAGAGACGAGCAGTTCCCCGAGCATTGCACGCCTATCCTGCGGTCACGGTCCCTCAGAAGAGTGATTGAGGGGAGCGTTCACCGGCCTCGCGGTGCGCCCGGCTCACGACTGCGCACCGCCGGGCTCCGCCCCCTACCGGTGCACCCGCGCGACCCAGTCCGCCGGTTTGGCGATCTCCTGTTTCGTCGGCAGCGTGTTCGGCGACGTCCACACCCGGTTGAAGCCGTCCATGCCGACCTCGTCCACCACCGCCCGGACGAACCGCTCGCCGTCCCGGTACTGGCGCAGCTTCGCGTCCAGCCCCAGCAGCTTGCGCAGCGCCTGGTCCAGGCGGCCCGCGCCGCTGGCCCGCCGCTTCTGGAACTTCTCCCGGATCTCCGCGACCGACGGCACCACCTCCGGGCCGACGCCGTCCATCACGTAGTCGGCGTGCCCCTCCAGGAGCGACATCACCGCGGTCAGCCGGGCCAGGATCTCCCGCTGGGCCGGGGTCTGCACCAGGTCGACGAAGCTGCGGCCGCCCTCGTCGCCCTCCTCGCCCTCGGGACGGCCGCCGGTCAGCGACTGGGCGGCCTCCCGCAACCGCTCCAGCAGCGTGCCCGGGTCGATCTCGGTCTCGCCGAGGAAGGACTGGATCTCGCCCTCGATGTGGTCGCGCAGCCAGGGGACGGCCGTGAACTGCGTACGGTGCGTCTCCTCGTGCAGGCAGACCCACATGCGGAAGTCGTGCGGGTCGACCTCCAGCTCCCGCTCGACGTGCACGATGTTCGGCGCGACCAGCAGCAGCCGGCCGCCCCGCGCCGCGGCGGGCAGGTCCCGGCTCGCGGGCGCGAACGTCTCGTACTGCCCGAGGACCCGCGAGGCCAGGAACGACAGCAGCATCCCCAGCTCCACGCCGGTCACCTTGCCGCCGACGGCCCCCAGCACCGCGCCGCCCGGTACGGAGGAACGGCGCTCCTCCATCTTCTGCAGCAGCGGCTTGAGCACCGCCCGGAAGCCGGCCACGTTGGCCTTGATCCAGCCCGCCCGGTCCACGACCAGCACCGGGGTGTCCTGCCCCTGGCGGTCCTGCTCCGTGCCCGGCTCCCCTTCCGTCTCCGGCCGCACCATGCGGGTGAACGCGCGCACGTGCTCCTCGGAGGACTTCGCGTGCCGTCGCAACTCGGCGACGATCGCCCGCGCCTCGTCCCGGCTCACCTCTGGTCCCGGCCGTACGAACCGGGTCGCGGTCGCTACCGCGAGGTTCCAGTCGACCATCTCCACACCACCGATGCTCGTCATGGGTTCACGGTACGTTGGCGCATCCGCTTGGGGTAGCGCGGCGCCCCTTGGGCGCGGTTTCCCGGGTCGCCGGTGCGGGGCCCCCTTCGGGCGCGGCTTTCCGGTTCCCGGGTGCCGGTTCGCATTCGGGTGCGGGGCCGTTGCGCCTGCGGCGGGCGGTGGCCGCTGCGCGGGGCTGCCAAGGTTCGGGGGCGGGCCTGCGCGGCAGGCCGCGCCGGCCCGCCCCCTTCCGTGGGATGGGTGGGGAAGGGGTGGGTGGGGGCTGGTGTGAGTGGTGTGGCGCTGGTCGGTCGGTTTTATCGACAGCCACAGTTGGCCACTGCTGTGGCCATGTGGTCCAAGGCCTGCTGGGCGGCCTGGGGGTCGGTGGTGTTGTTGGTCATGAAGGCGAAGAGGAGGAGGCGGCCTTCGGTGTCTACGACTGTGCCGGCCAGGGTGTTCACGCCGGTGAGGGTGCCTGTCTTGGCTCGTACGGTGCCGGCGCCCGCCTTTTCGTCCGTGTAGCGGCCGCTGAGGGTGCCGGTGAATCCGGCCACCGGCAGGCCGGTGGCGACGGGACGCAGTTCGGGGTGGTCGGGGGACGTGGCCAGGGTGAGCAGGCGGGTGAGGAGGGTGGCGGAGACCTTGTCGTCGCGGTCCAGGCCGCTGCCGTCCTCGAAGACGGCGCCGGTCAGCGGGAGTTTCAGTTTCGCCAGCGTCTTGCGGACGGCCCGGCCCGCGCCCTCGAAGCCGGCCGGTTCGCCGGTGGCCAGGGCCGTCTGACGGGCCAGGGCTTCGGCGATGTCGTTGTCGCTGTGGGTCAGCATCCGCTCGACGAGGCCGGAGAGCGGCAGGGAGCGGGTGGTGGCGAGGCGGCGGGCCTTGGCGGGGGCGGTGGTTCTGGTGGGGGGTTCTTCGACCGTCACGCCGCGGTCGGTGAGCAGCTTCGCGAAGGTGCGGGCCGCGGCCTTGGCCGGGTCGGTGTCGCGGGGGGCCGGGCCGGAGCGGGAGGTGTCGAGGCGCCCCTCGTCCGCCATGAGGGGGGTGACGGGAGCGATGTTCTCGTTGGGGCTTATGGGGTGGAGGGTGGGGCCTGTGTAGGCCGAGGTGTCGTAGCCGAGGCGGATCTTGGCGGTACCGCGCTCCTTGAGTGCGCGGGCCGTGTCGTCGGCCAGAGTGCGGAGGCTGGCGGGCGGGTCCTGGGCGTCCTGCTCCGGAGCGCGGGCGGTGAGGGTGGGGTCGCCGCCGCCGACCAGGACGAGGCCGCCGTCCGCGCCCTCGACGACGGTGGTGTCGATGCGGTGCTCGGGGCCGAGCGCGGAGAGCGCGGCGGTGGCGACGGCCAGCTTGACCGTCGAGGCGGGGGTGGCGTTCCGCCCGGAGTCGGCGCCGAAGAGTTCGCGGCCGGTGGCGGCGTCCACGACGGAGGCGGTGCGCAGCGAGCCGAGTGCGGGGTCCCTCAGGAGCGGCACGAGGGCCTTCGTCATGCCGTCGGTGCTGGGCGGGGGCGCGGGGGTGCCCAGTGCGGCCAGGACGGGCGGCGCGCCGGCGGGGCCGTCCGGAACGTGATGCTCGCCACGCGTTCCGCCGGGCGCCGCGGCGCGGGCGCGTTCCGCCGTACGCTGGCCGGAGTCCCACGGACCGGCCGCCACCACCGCTCCGGCCGCCACCAGCAGGCCCAGGGCGGTGGAGCTGGCCGTCAGCCGTACGGTCTGCCGCTGCTGCTTGGACGCCGCCCACCAGGCGGTACGGGCGGAATCCGTGGCGGACCGGTAGGCCGAACGCGCCGACCCGGCCGCCGAACGGGTCATGGACACGGCGACGGAACCCGCCGACCGCGCCGAGCCCGTCGCCGTCCGGGCGGAACGTTGCGCCAACCGCCGCGCGGCCTGCCACCTGACCTGCCACGACCTGGTCTCCGCCACTTAGGACCAGCCCCTTTCGCCACCACACACCTGCGTGGGGGACACTTAATCACCAGACGTATGTGTTGATCATGGAGGAGCCACCCGTGGAGTTCGACGTCACCATCGAGATCCCGAAGGGTTCGCGGAACAAGTACGAGGTGGACCACGAGACCGGACGGATCCGTCTGGACCGTCGACTCTTCACCTCGACCAGCTACCCGGCCGACTACGGCTTCGTCGAGAACACCCTCGGCGAGGACGGCGACCCGCTGGACGCGCTGGTCATCCTGGACGAGCCGACGTTCCCCGGATGCCTGATCAAGTGCCGCGCCATCGGCATGTTCCGGATGACCGACGAGGCCGGCGGCGACGACAAGCTGCTGTGCGTCCCGGCGTCCGACCCGCGGGTGGAGCACCTGCGCGACATCCACCACGTGTCGGAGTTCGACCGCCTGGAGATCCAGCACTTCTTCGAGGTCTACAAGGACCTGGAGCCGGGCAAGTCGGTCGAGGGCGCCGACTGGGTCGGCCGCGCCGAGGCCGAGGCCGAGATCGAGGCGTCCTTCAAGCGCCTGGAGGCGCAGGGCGGCGCCCACCACTGAGCCACGCGGCTCTTTGCGCGTACGCGGACGGGCGGCACCCCTTCGGTGGGGTGCCGCCCTTCGTCGTGTGCCGCGGCGGTGGCTACTCGGCGGCGGGGGTGAGCGCCGCGGGGGCCTTCCCGGGGCCGGGCAGCGCGGCCTGCTTGTCGCCCTGGGCGAGGACGTAGAGGAGTGCGGGGTGCGTGGCCCCGAAGGCCAGCACGAAGCGGTTGAGGCCCATGAACTGGCCGATGCCCAGGTGGAACAGTGTCATCGAGCCGAGCCACGCCTTGGCCGCGGGCTTCGGCAGCACGAAGACCAGCGGGAAGCCGACCTCGGCGGCGACCGTGCCCCAGGTCACGAGCTTGCCCGCCATCGGGTACTTGTGCACGAGTTCGAAGACGCGCCGGTCACCGTAGTTCTGCGTACGGATGACGCCGCTGAACGCCTCGCCGCTGAGCCACATCGGCGACACCAGCTTGACCACGCCGGACGCGACGTAGGAGATGGTCGTCTCCAGGGCCAGGGCCCGCATGGCGACGTCGCGGGCCTTCTCGTCGTCCTTGAAGGTGCCGGTCGCGGCCAGTACGACGTTGATCACCTGTTGCAGCTGGTCGGCGCCGTCCCCGCCGAAGGGGGTGTGCAGCCGGCCGGCCGCGCCGGTCGCCGCCAGGACGGCGCTGCCCGCCGCGCGTACGCCGCGCTTGTGGCCCCAGACCAGCGTGGCGGCGGAAGCACCCGCCTGCACGCCGTAGAGGGCGACCGCCGCCTTCTTGGAGCTGAGGGCGCGGGTCAGCCGGGGGAAACGTCTGGCCAGCTTGGGGCGCATGCTTCCCAACTGGCCGCTCAGCAGCTCGCCGTCCTCGAACTTACGGTGCTGGCTCAGCATTTCCAGTGCGGAGACCAGCGTGCCCAGCGAAGCCACTCGGCGAGCCGTGACCTCGGGCGGAGCGCTGAGAAACATGGGTGGGTGCTCCCTGTGGATCGGACTTGAGTACGACGGCCGACACGGGGCAGGGGCACGGTAGGCGCAGGTGCCTACCGTGCCCCTGCCGCGTTCCGTCAGCCGATGTTGTGGGTGACCTTGTCGAGGGCCACCGCGGTCGCCGAGGTCGCGGCGAAGCCGACCGGGGTGGCCTCCGGGGTCGCGATGGTGGCGAGCGGGGTGACCATGGTCGGGGTGGAGTCGGCGCCGATACGGCCCGGCTTCACGTCGGTGAGCTCGGCGTTGGCGAAGTCAGCCAGGATGGACATGTTTTCTTCTTTCTCTCGGATTCGCACAGTGAGCAACTCCAGCCGTTCGGCGGGAGGGCACGGACTCACGCGGCCCTGGTACGGCCGAGTGAGTTCGCGGCTTCCAGCCGAGAGGACCCCCGAGCCCCTCTTCTAGGCGGCCGGCGGAAGCGTTTGCGGATCCGGTGCTTCCGCCGTGGGCAGCGAGATTTCCTCGGACACGAAGAACGGCTCGATCTGCCGGTGTTCCGGAGCGGTGAGATACGAGTGCATCAGCAGGAACTGGCTGTGCGAGGCACCGTCGGCATGCGGCAGATGGTGCTGGATGTATCCGGAGAGCAGCCGGTAGCCGGGCGACCACACCACGGGCGCCAGCTCCGACCCGGCGGCCGCCGCGCGGGACCGGATGCCCTGGATCGCGTCGAACAGCGCCTTGGGGGACCGGTTCCGGGCGTTCCAGGCGAGGGCGTACCAGGGCCGGTCGCGGGTGACCGGGATCTCCTGCCACGCGCCCGGCACGCCGTCCGCGATGTCCCGGTACAGCAGATGGCAGTCCTTGACGCCGGGGTTCGGCCCGAAGAAACGCCAGTTCGGCGTCGGGATGCGCAGCTTGCCGCACCACAGGATGTTGTCGAAGCGCGTCTCGGGCAGCTGCGCCGCGGCCGTCGCGACGAGCCAGGCGGCGAGGGACGTCGTGACGGCGGCCGTCTTCACGCGTTCCACGTTCACGTTCACGCTGACGTCAGCTCCTCTCCCCTACCGCCGTTCCCGTCGGCCGGCCGGCCGTCCGCGGCCTGCTCGCTCTCCGCGCCGGCCGGCCCGGTCGGCGGCTCGTCGGTGATCGCCTTCGCCACCTGCTCGGCGAAGAGCTGCACGGAGAGGATCGTCTCGTGGTCGGAGCCCTCGACGAAGCGGTGCCGGGACCGCTCCGAGAGGGTGGCCATCCTGGACTGGACGACGCGGTGCGCGTCGTTGTCCCCCTGGTTGTTCTCCGCCGTGACCACGGTCAGCGGCAGGTCCAGGGAGGTGAGTTCCGGGTAGGTCATCGCGTCCCGGTAGTCCCGGTGGGCCATGGCCCAGGTCCGGGGCTCCGCCAGGAACGCCCGGGAGCTGCGGTTGACGTCCTGGCGGTAGGTCTCGAACTTGTTCAGGGCGGGCCGGAAGGCGGCCACCCCCGCCATGGCGTACGCCCGCTCCATGAGCATCGACTGCCGCGACCAGCGGTCGACCTCGGAACGCCGGGAGCTGCGCAGATGCGCCACATCGGTGGCGTCGACCATGACCACCGAGGTCACGCCCCGCGCCGCGCCGGGATGGCGCGACGCGTAGGCGGCGACCAGATATCCGCCGAGGGAATGCCCGGCCAGTACCAGCGGGAGTTCGCCGGTGAAGGTCTCGCGCAGTTCCTGGAGCAGCGCGAAGTGGTACTCCAGGCCGTACCCGGCGGGCGACGAGCTGAGCCCGTATCCGGGACGGTTGAACTTCACGTACCCCAGGTCCGGGGGAAGCGCTTCGCAGACCCAGTCCCAGTATTCGTGCGGCGTCCCCAGCCCGTTGTCGAGCAGTACGACGCGCTCGGCCTGCGGAGGAATACGGACGTCGACCTCTACGAGACTGCCGTCGGGCCTTTCGTGCAACATGTAGCGGCGCGCACGTGCCCGTCTGCCTTTGCACCGCATTACCGCGCCGGTCAGCAGACTCGCGCCGGCCAGTCCGGCCATACCTACGCCAAACTGGCGCTCCAAAGACGCCACATTCCCTCCCCCGTGATTCGAAGTGACTGCTGCCCGGAAAGCTAGCACGCAGTGCCGGGATAAAATAACGAGTTACTTGAATCTTGGGACCGGACAGGCCTGGCGCCGCGTACCGGACCGCGCCCGGCCGTACTCCTGCCGTACTTGCGGAGTTCTATGTACAGCTCGCCTATCGTGGCTTTGAGCGTGGCGTTTTCTTGAGTCAGTTCGGCCACCCGGGAGGCGTCCTCGGTGTCCCTGCCGCCTTCACCGGCAAGGCCCACCCGGGCTCCCTCAATAAACTGGCGGCGCCAATTCGATACGGACTGCTCGGACACCCCGGCGTTGCGCGCGGCCTCCGCCGCGGTCAGTTCACCGGTGAGCACCCTGAGTACCAGAGCGAACTTCTGATCCGTCGGCAATATCGGCGGACGTCCCACGTCGATCCCCCTTCTTTCCTGCGCGTCCCGTTGTCTGCCGCCGCCCTCAGGGCTTGACGTAGCTGCAGATGAACAGCGGGGCGCGGTCGCTGTAGGGGGTGCCGTCCCAGCGCGCCATGCGGGCCTCGGGCTCCAGCCCGGCCGCGCGGGCGTAGCCGTCGACCTCGTCCGGCGTGGTCAGCCGGGTGAGTTCGCTGCCCACCCGGGTGGTGCCGTCGGCCTGGTACAGGATGTGCGAGCAGTGCCACAGGTCGCCGGCGAGCAGGGTGGAGTGGGTCTGGACGCCCGTGCCCGGCTCGGGGTACGGGACGAAGTAGGTGGTGCGGGTCAGCCCCTCGTGCAGTGCCAGGACCGGCGGCTTGTTGTGCGTCTCGATCAGCAGCCGGCCACCGGGGACCAGGAGGTCGGCCGCGCGCCGCACGGCCCGCTGCTGGTCCTCCGGCGTGGTCAGCACCGACAGGGTCGCGCAGACGCAGTACACCAGCCCGTACCGGGATTCCGAGGTGTAGGTGCGGATGTCCCCGTGCACCGGGGTGACGGCGGCGCCGTCCTTCAGGTCCTTCAGTTTGCCGCGCAGCGCGTCCAGCATTTCCGGCGAGGAGTCGACGCCGGTCACCCGGCCGGTCCGCTGCGCGAGCGGGATGGCTATCCGCCCCGTACCGACGCCGAATTCGATGGTCCCCGCCTCCGGCGCGGGATGGCGGGCCAGCAGCCCTGCCACCGCTTCGGCCGTGAGTCTGTCGTCCGGGAGCAGCCGGTCGTACCACCCCTCGAACTGCCGGCCGTAGCCGATGTCCGCAACCCCGTTTTCCACCCGTTTTCCCCTTCTCTATGTCCCCACTGTCATGCCGATGGGAGCGTCGTGACGCAAGGGGCGCCGGAACGGGACGCGACGGAAATACGCCGGCCAGGCCGACTGCAGGGGAACCACAGTCAACTGTTCGGCAGTCGGACCAGCAGAGCCATACGTCCAGCGGTAACGCCTCAACGGCGCATGTGGGGGGACAGCGCTTCGTTCGTCACCGTATCAAACGGACATGCGCGCCGTTTAGGCGTGCATTAAGTCCTTCTTGCGGGCGGGCGTCTTCTGGGGCCAATGTCTCAAGGTATGGACTGCATAAACGACCTGGGGTGACGACGGGCGACTCTTCGCTGATACCGCACCATTTTAGTGACGGGAAATCCCGTTATACGGGCACAGAGCCGCGAAGCCCTGACGAACAGGAGAAATCCACCGGCCCGGGCGCCAGGCCGGGCACGTCACGCGTGCCGAAGCGGTGCCGGAGCGCGGAGAGCGCGGCCAGGTAGCCGGACATGCCGTGCACGCTGGGCCCCGGAGGGGTGGCCGAGGAGCACAGGAAGACGCCGGGCAGCGGCGTGCGGTACGGGTCGATGCGCGGGGCGGGCCGCGCGATGCTCTGGTACAGCGTCATCGCGCCGGAGCCGATGTCGCCGCCGACGTAGTTGGGGTTGTAGTCCTCGTACGCGGCGGCGGGCACGGAGCGGTGCGCGAGGACCGTGTCCCGGAACCCGGGGGCGTAGCGCTCGATCTGCGCACAGACCCGGTCGAAGGGATCGGTGGGATCGCCGTTCGGTACGTGCGCGTACGCCCATACCGGCCGCTTGCCGGGCAACGCGCGTCCCGGGTCCGCCACCGCCGGGTCCACGACGAGGACGAAGGGCTCCTGGGTACGTACTCCACGGGCGTTCTTCGTCTCCTGCCGGACCATCTCTGCATGGGTGCCGCCCAGATGCACCGTTCCGGCGCGGCCCACGGCCGGTTCGGACCAGGGGATCGGCTCGGAGACCAGGAAGTCGACCTTGGCGGCGCCCGGCCCGTAACGGAAGCGTTCCAGGGAGCGCGCGTAAGCGCGGGGCAGCCGGCCGCCCGCGAGGGCCAGGAAGCCCTTGGGGCTGGTGTCGAGCAGTACCGCTCGCGCGCCGCGCAGTTCCGCCAGGTCCCGCACAGGGTGACCGGTGTGGAAGACACCGCCGTGCCCGACGATGTCCTCGGCCATCGCTTCCGCTATCCGGCCACTGCCGCCGCGCGGCAGCGGCCATCCCGTCCCGTGCGCCAAGTGGCCGAGCAGCATGGCCACCGCCCCGGACGCGAGACTCGGCAGCTTGCCGACTGCGTGCTCGGCCACGCCGGTGAGCAAGGCGGGTGCCTCCTCGCCCTGGAAGCGGGCCGCGCCCAGCGCACTGCCGTGCAAGGCCACCCGGCTCGCCAGCAGCAGGGCGGCCGCAGGGTCCCGCGGCACACTGCGCTGCCCGGAAAGAATCAGGTCGACGACCGCTTCGCTGCGCTCCAGCAGCGGAGCCAGCAGCCGCCGCCAGCGGGGGCCGTCGGGGCCCAGGTGCTCGCAGGTGGCGTCCAGTGACCGGTATGCCAGGGCGGCGCGGCCCCCGTCCAGCGGGTGGGCGTAGCTGATCTCCGGATGCAGCAGCTCGACCCCGCGGCCCGCCAGGTCGAACGCGCGGAAGAACGGCGAAGCGGCGGCCATGGGATGGACGGCGGAGCAGATGTCGTGCACGACGTCGGTGTCGAAGAGGGAGGCGGTGCGCAGCCCTCCCCCGATCGACCCGGCCGCCTCGTACAGCTCCACGCGCAGGCCCGCGCGGGCCAGGACCACTCCGGCCGCCAGGCCGTTGGGCCCGGTACCCACGATGGCGACGTCGGGACCGCTCACAGAACTCATCGCTGCTCCTCACTGCCGACGGGCCGCAGCCGCATCGTCTGCTCGCCGCTCCGGACAGGCTGGAGCCGCATCGTCTGCTCGCCGGGACGGGCCGCCGGAGGCATGCCGGAACGGTTCGCCGGGGGCCCGCCGGCCGTCATGAAGTGCTCGGCCGGGCCCGGACCGGCCGCCGCGCCGACCAGGCCGGGACCCGCGTGCAACTGCGAACCCGCCAGCCTGCGGTAGAGCTCGTCGCGCTCCATCAGCTCCTGATGGGCGCCGGTGGCCCGGACACTCCCCTCCTCCAGCACCACGATCTGCTCCGCGTCGATCACCGTGGATATCCGGTGGGCGATGGCGACGACCGCGCACTGCCGGGAGACCCGGCGCAGCACGTCGCGGAAGTCGCGTTCGGAGTCCGAGTCCAGGTGGGAGGTGGCTTCGTCCAGCAGCATGACCGCGGGCTTCTGCAGCAGCGTGCGGGCGATGCACAGCCGCTGGCGCTGACCGCCGGACAGTCCGCTGCCCTGGTCGCCGAGTTCGGTGTCCAGGCCCTGCGGGAGACCGGCGACCACGGTGGCGAGACCGGCCATCTCCACCGCCTCCCGGATGTCGTCCTCACCGGCGTGCGGATTGGCGTACGTCAGGTTCTCCCGCACGGTGCCGCGCATGGCCGCGCTGTCCTGCTGGACGTAGCCGACCAGACCCCGGACCGTGTCGAGCGGCAGCGCGTCGACCGGCTGTCCGCCGAGCAGGATGCGGCCGCCGTCCGTCGCGTAGAAGCGCTCGATCAGCTGGAACAGGGTGGACTTGCCCGCGCCCGAGGGCCCGACCACCGCCGTCAGCCCGCGCGCGGGCACGCTGAAGGAGACGCCGTGGAGGACCTGCGTCCGGTCGTCCTGCTGACCGCGCCGGTAGGCGAAACGTACGTCGCGGAACTCGACCGCCGGCGGGTCCTGCCCCGGCCACGCTCCGGGCGCCGGGCGTCGCACCGGATGTTCCGCGGCCGCCGTACCACCGCTTCCCGGGGTGGCCGCGCCCTCCTGGGGCAGCGCGACCAGCTCGTCGACCCGCTGGATGGCGGCCCGCCCCTGCACGAACTGGCCCACCGCCATGAAGAACATCACCAGCGGCGACACGAGCTGGAACAGGTACATGATGAACGTGGTCAGGACGGCCATGTTCATCTCGCCGCGCGCCACCCATGTCATGCCGACGCCCACGACGACGGCGAGCGCGCCCTGCGTACCGACGTTCATCGACGGGACCAGCAGGGCGTTGTAGGCGTTGACCCGGATGCCCGAGCGCCGCGCCTTCCCGGCCAGCCCGCCGATACGGGCGGTCTCGCGCGACTCGGCGCGGGACGCCTTGACCGTGGGCAGCGCGGAGAGCACGCGCTGCATGTCGCTGCCGAACGCGCCGGTGTCGTCGCGGTTCTGCAGGGCCGCCTTGCGCAGCTTGCGGGCGAGCGCCAGGGAGACGACGGCGGCGGCCCCGAGGCAGCTCATCGTGATGAGCATCAGCCACGGATCGATGACGAACATGAGGACGACACCGCCGGTCACGGTGGCGCCACTGGTGATCAGCTGCGCGAGGCTCTGCGAGAGGGCGATCTTCACCAGCGAGGTGTCGGTGACCGCGCGGGTGAGGACATCGCCCTGCGGTCGTTTTCCGAATGCGGTGAGATCGGCCCGCAACAGCCGTTCCGTCACCAGTTGCCGGACGCTGTGGACGATGTTCTCGCCGGCCCGTCCGATCACGTAGGACTGCAGCGAGGAGAAGAGCGCGCCCGCGCAGAAAAGGCCGACGAGCCGGGCGACGGGCAGGCCGAGCGGATCGCCCGAACCCGCCGCCGCGATCAGCTTTCCGATGGCCCAGGGCTGGGTGAGCGAGGCGGCCACGCCCAGCAGGCCCAGCAGCACGCCCGCGATCAGCAGGGTGCTGTGCTGCCTGAACACGCTCGCCACCGCACCGGAGCTCTTTCCGGAGCCGCTTACGAAGCCCTTTCCCGAGCCGCTTCCGGCCCCGCCGGCCGGCCCCGCGTTCCCGGCACGTTTCGCCATGAGTGCTCCCCCGATCGGACGACGGACACGCCGCACGCGCGGGCCGGGAGAACTTCCCTGCCGCGTGGGGGCCGGTCATCAGGAGGGCCGAAACTAACACGGCGTCCCACCGTAAAGTTACGCGTTAGTTTCCTGCCCGGCGCCTGCCTTCCGGGCAGGGAGCGGCCCTGCGCGACCGGCATCGATCAAGTGCTTTGCCGGCTGCCCCGTGACCCCTCAGAAGCCTCGTGTCCGCTTCGCGGCGCGCCGCTCGCCCGGCTCCTCCTGGGTGACGCCGGGCGCCTTCATGAAGAGGCGGGCCACCTCGCCGCCGAGGTTCACACCGACCGCGATGGCCAGGGCCAGGGAGGCGGCCTTGATGAGGGACGAGACGCCCGGGCCGATGTCGCCCTGGGCGAAGTTGAGCAGCCCGAAGTACGTGGCGCTACCGGGCAGCAGCGGCCCGATCGCGGCGGTCACGTACGGCAGCGCGGACGCGTACCGGTAGCGGCTGAGGAGCTGGCCGAAGAGGCCGACGAGACCGGCCGCGATGGCCGTGGCGGGTACCGCGTTCATGCCGCTGACGTTGGCGAGCGCCCCGTACACGACCCATGCGACGCCGCCGTTGAGGGTGGCGAGCAGGACGGTGTGACGTTCCTGCTGGAGCAGTACGCAGAAGGCCAGGGCCAGCATCATCGCGGCCGCGATCTGGACCGGCGGATCGTTGAACGACGCGAACCCGGCGGCCGGGTAGAGGTACTCCGGATTGAGCTGGAGCCCGATGTAGAGCGCGGCGAGCACACCGATGACGATGCCGACGATCAGGTAGCCGACCTCCAGCAACCGGGCCGACGCGGTGATGTAGTACCCCGTCAGGCCGTCCTGCACGGCGGCCACCAGCGCCCGCCCCGGGATCAGCGCGAACAGCCCACCGGTGATCACCGCGGACGCCTGCACGGCGACGTGCGAGAAGCTGAGGGCGACCCCTATCGCGGCCGGCGGCATGGCGGCGACCACGAACTGGTAGAACTCCGGCAGCCCGCGGCTGGACGCCAGCCAGGCCAGCCGGTCGCCGAGCATCGAGCCGACCATGGCCGCGATGAAGACGATCGCCCCGCCGCCGACCAGCATGCTCGCCGCGCCGGACAGCAGCCCGGAGGCGACGGTGAGCGCCCAGCTCGGGAAGGGGTGCCGGTTGCGCCGGATCTCGGCCAGGCCGCGGTACGCCTCCTCCAGGGTGATGCCGTCGGAGGTGATGTCGTCCACGAGGCGGAAGACCGCGGAGAGCCGGGTGTAGTCCACACCGCGCCGCCGCACCGTGCGGCTGGCCGTCACCGGGTCGTCGACCAGCGACGGCTGGTAGGAGATCGACAGCAGCGTGAAGGTGACGGTCGGCTCGACGCGCTCCAGCCCGTACGCGTGGGCGACGCCGAACATCGCGGCTTCCACGTCCTCCGCGCCCTCGCCGCCGGCCAGCAGGATCTCGCCGATCCGCAGGGTCAGGTCGAGGACGCGCGGCACCGCGGGACCGCTCTCCTCGGCGCGCTCCACCCGCTCGGGGACCGGCCGCTCGCCGACCGGCATCCGCAGCATCGTGCGCATCCGGTCCTGCCACGGCGTCTGCTTGGTCAGGCTGATCACGGGGATGCCGTGCGGCGGCGTGAAGGCGGGCCAGCCCGCCGGCGTCCGGTCGGGCAGCTGGTGCTGGCCGGTGGTGCTGTTGGTACCGGCGGGCGGGGTGAAGGCGGAACCCTCCGGCTCGGCCGGCGCCTCGGTCTTCAGGCCCTCGGGGAGGGCGAACTCGGAGGTGGGGTGCTCCTCCTCGGGGACCTGCGGGTACGGCATACCGAGCGGCGGGGTGAAGGCGCTGCGTGCCTCGTCCGACTGGAGCTTGCGGTCATCGGGCTGATCGCTGCCACCGTTCGTACCATTGCTGGCGCCGTGTGCGCCTCTGACGCCGTTCACGCCGTTCTTCCCGTTCGTGCCGTTGGTTCCGCGCTGGCCCCGCTGTGCGTCCGACGCCACGTCTCTTCGCTCCTCGTACGCCTCCTGCCGACCGTCAAGGACACGATGCCTGATGGTCGGCAGGGGCGCGCGTGGCGGGGCCCTTACTGAGGTTCATATGGGCTGCGAGTGTCCCCTGCTTCCCAGGGGAAACCCGTGAATCCCGGCACGGCGGCACCACAGGCGTCGCTCGGAGGACACCGGCACCACCGCACGCAGGTCACCGGCACCGCCGTACGCAGGGTCCCGTACGGCGGTCACCGGCGGTACCGCCGATCGGGCTCAGCGCTTGGCGTGCCGGCCGCGGCGGCCGTCGTTGCCCGGCTGGCGGGGCGGCTGGACGGCGCCCGTCGGGTCGTACGGCTGCTGGGCGGCGGCCTTCTTGTTCTTGCCGCGGGCGCGCAGGTACTCGATGGCGATCGGGACGACCGAGATCAGCACGATCGCGACGAGGATCAGCTCGATGTGCTTGTGGACGAACTCGATGTTGCCCAGGGAAGCGCCGAGCAGGGTGACACCGGCGCCCCACAGGGTGCCGCCGATGACGTTGAAGGTGATGAACGAGCGGTAGTTCATCTTGCTCACGCCCGCGATGATGGGCGTGAAGGTCCGTACGATCGGCACGAAGCGGGCCAGGATCAGCGACTTCGGCCCGTGCTTCTCGAAGAACTCGTGCGCCTTCTCCACGTTCTCCTGCTTGAAGAGCTTGGAGTCCGGGCGCTTGAACAGCGCGGGCCCGACCTTGCGGCCGAAGAGATAGCCGGCCTGGTCACCGAGGACCGCCGCGAGCACGATCAGCAGACACACCAGCCACAGCGGCTTGTCCAGCTTGTCGGTCGTCACCAGCAGACCGGTGGTGAACAGGAGCGAGTCGCCCGGCAGGAAGAAGCCGATCAGCAGGCCGGATTCCGCGAAGACGATGATCAGCACGCCGATCAGCCCGAACGTGCCGATCAGATAGTCCGGGTCCAGCCACTGGGGGCCGAGCGCGAGAGTATTCACGGGGTGAAGGCTCCTGGGTCGAGGGCGCCGGATCGTGCGGTGCGACGGGATGCAGGCGCAGTGTGCGGCCCAAAGCTATCAACGCCGGATGACGAGCCATGGTTCCAGCCGCCCGCCGCGGCCCCCGCACACCCCGCGCCGGACCCCTCCACGGCCGTACGGGCCGCCCCCGCCGCAGGCTCCGCCACCCCCGCACAGGCATCCGTACGAGCTACAAAACCACCCCTTTCCGCCCCATTCCTCCCTGCCCGCCCCTCCCATCCCCTCCCATCCCCTCCTATCCCCTCTCCTCCCATCCCCTCTCCTTCCATGGCCGGACAGCGCCGCCCCCCTCCCCCGACACCCCTGCTTCCCCCGAACCGGCCCTCCCCCATGAGACGCTCCCCGCCAGGAGCCCGCCGGACGGGCGGCTCACCGTACGGAGGGACAGGACACACGATGGGCATCGAGGAATTCGGCGGCGGCCAGGCCCCGCACGCCGACGTGCTGGTGGTGACGACCAACGACGTCCCCGGATACGAGGTGCAGCAGGTCATCGGCGAGGTCTTCGGCCTGACGGTGCGCTCCCGGCACCTGGGCAGCCAGATCGGGGCCGGGCTGAAGTCGATGATCGGCGGCGAGCTGAAGGGCCTGACGAAGACGCTGGTGGAGACCCGCAACCAGGCGATGGAACGGCTGGTGGAACAGGCGCGGGCGCGCGGCGCCAACGCGGTGCTGATGTTCCGCTTCGACGTGACGGAGGCCGCCGATGTCGGCACGGAGGTCTGCGCGTACGGCACCGCCGTCGTGATCGCCCCGAAGGCCGCCTGAGCCCGGTCCCGGGGCCGCCGACCCGGCCGTACGGGGCAGGGGCCGCGCCTCCTGCCCCGTACGCCCTCACCTGCCCCATCCTGTCTCAGCTATGACGCACCGCGTTGGCCAGCATCGCGTCCCGCATGTACACCGCCAAACCCGGCCGGATGGCCTCATAGGTGGCGGTGAAACGCTCGTCCGCGACGTACATCTCGCCGAGGCAGGTGTGCATCTCGTACGAGCAGTCGTAGTAACCGGACGAGATGAACCGGCGGTGCTCCTCGGCCACGTCCATCGCCTCGGCCGAGTCCGCGGGCCGCCCGCTCGCCATCACCCCGGCCATCTTCCGGTGGACGGCGTCGAACTCCTCCGTCAGCCGCTTCCAGTCCTCCTTGGTGTACGAGGCCGTCCGCCGCTGCGACTCCTTGTACGCATCACTGCCTCCCCAGCGCTCGCGCACCTCGTCCGCGTACGCGTCCGGATCGAAGTCCCCGAACACCTCGAACTTCTCCTCAGGGGTGAGATTGACGCCCATCTTGCGTGCCTCCATCGCGTGTTCGACGGCGGCGGCCATCGCCTGGAGCTTGCCGATCCGGGCGCTCAGCAGCGCGTGCTGCCGCCGCAGGTGTTCCCGCGGGTCGGCGTCCGGGTCGTCCAGGAGGGCCGCCACCTCGTCGAGCGGGAAGCCGAGCTCCCGGTAGAACATGATCTGCTGGAGCCGGTCGAGATCGGCGTCGCCGTAGCGCCGGTGCCCCGCGCGGCTGCGCTCCCCCGGCACCAGCAGCCCGATCTCGTCGTAATGGTGCAGCGTCCGCACCGTCACCCCGGCGAACCCGGCGACCTGCCCCACCGAATAACTCACCTTCCCGCTCTCCTTCCCTTGTCCCTCTCGGTACGCACTCCACGCTGCGTCCTCACGCCACGTGAGGTGCAAGTCCGTATACCGGAAACCTGTGGGACGGACGGGGCGCAAGTGGCATCCTGCGGCCATGCTGGGGATAACCGACCTTCCGACCTACCTGGTGGGCGTCGCGCTCATCGTTCTGCTGCCGGGCCCGAACTCGCTGTACGTCGTCTCCGTGGCCGCCCGCCGCGGCCCGCGCGTCGCCTATCGCGCGGCGGCCGGCGTGCTGTGCGGCGACACCGTCCTGATGACCCTGTCGGCAGGCGGCGTGGCCTCGCTCCTGCAGACCAGCCCGGTCCTCTTCACCATCGTCAAATTCGCCGGCGCGGGCTACCTGACCTGGCTGGCGGTCGGCATGCTGCGCGGCGCGTGGGCACTGTGGCGCAACCGGGAGGCAGCGAAGACCCTCCGCGAGAAGGCCACGTCCGACGAGGCCTCCGCCCCCAAGGAAGCCCGCGAACGCCCCTACCGCCGGGCCCTGGTCATCAGCCTCCTCAACCCCAAGGCCATCCTTTTCTTCATCTCCTTCTTCGTCCAGTTCGTCGACCCCACCTACGCCCACCCCGTCCTCTCCTTCCTCACCCTCGGTGCCTGGGCCCAGCTCTTCAGCCTCACCTACCTCTCGATCCTCATCTTCAGCGGCACCTACCTCGCCGCCACCTTCCGCCGCCGCAAACGCCTGACCGCGAGCCTGTCGGCGGGCGCGGGCGCGGCATTCCTGGGCTTCGCGGCGAAGCTTTCACTGGCGAGTGCGGGCTGACGCATTTCTCTTGAACGCCAGGAAAACGAGGCGGCGCATCGCCCCTGACGCACGCCCCGCTAATCCCGCACCGCACCGTCCGGCCAGATGATGTCGACCGGTACGCCCGCCCGCCGGGCATACCCGACCACGTCGGCTGTCCCGCCGAAGCCCCTGGCCGACTCGCCGTCCCACACGGCGACAAGCCGGTCGACCAGGCCCACGAGCACCTCGCTTCCCGCCATGTGGGCTTCGGACGTGGAATCCCGCAACCCGGTCCCGTGTACGTCGGCCGCGCGTGCGAGCAGAGCGTCGTAGACGGCGTAGTGATCTTCCGGAAGCCCGTCGCGATACCGCACAGCGGGCACCACGACCTCCATACGTCCTCCCAGCCCCAGCACGATTTCGGCGAACCACGAATCGGGCCCGTCAGCAAGACAGGAAACTCCGCACAACCCCGCGGCTCCGTGGCCCCTTATCCGCTCCACCAACTCGGCCCGCACGAATTGCTCGACAGACATCGGCAATCCTCGGTGTCCCGTAATCCCCAGCCGCACGGTATCGCCCCCTTTCGCGCTCACAGATATGCATCGTGCAGCCGGTCGTCGAAGTCCCGCACCACTTTCGGCGGAACGGCCGGCGCATACGCACGACGGAGGGAACGCGCCCGTTCGACGATGCGCCCCGACTTGAACCGCAGCCCCACGTCCACAGCACGTACGGCCAGCGCGAACGCCCCGTCGACACGGCCGGACGTCAAGTACCCGGAGCAGGCACGCTCCGCACTTTCCCTGCCGCCTGGCCCAAAACCTTGCCGCCGACAGCCCAGCGCCCGGCCCGGCTCCGTACCAGCCCCGGCCAGCCCCGGCCAGCCCCGCGCTGACTCCGTACCGGCCCCCGACTCAGATCGCGGCGGCCTCGATGACATACAGCCCGTCCGCGGTCGGCAGCGGAGTGACGCCGGTGATTTTGAAGCCGGCCGTGGCGCACAGGTCCTCGAAGTCGGCGCGGGTGCGTTCCCGGCCGCCGACGGTGACGAGCATGTTGAGGTCGCTCATGTAGGGCAGGGCGGTCGCGCCGGGCCGTACCGTGTCGCCGAGGACCGGTTCGATGATCACCAGTCGGCCGTCCGGGGGCAGCACCTGCCGGATGTGGCCCAGGATGCCGGCGCACTGCTCGTCGTTCCAGTCGTGGAGGACGCTCTTGAGCAGGTACAGGTCGCCGCCGGGCGGTGCGGCCGCGAAGAAGTCGCCGGGTTCCAGGGTGACGCGTTCGGCGACCCCCGCGGCGGCCAGTTTGGCGGGGGCCTGGGCGAGGCCCTCGGGGCGGTCGTAGATCATGCCGCGCGGTGCGGGGTGGGCGCGCAGGATCGCGGCGATCAGGGTGCCGTCGCCGCCGCCCACGTCCACGATGGTGGTGAAGCGGCCGAAGTCGTAGTGCGGCGGTACGTGCTGGGCGGCGGTGTGGGTGCGCTGGCCCATCGCGGCGTTGAAGGCGCGTGACAGTTCCGGTTCGTCCTTGAGGTGGCTGAAGAAGTCCGTACCGAAGATCGCGTCGAAGGCGGGCGCGCCGCTGCGCACGCTGTCCTCCACCCGCTCCCGGGCGCGGGTCATGAACGGCTCGCAGAAGACGCGGGCCAGGGTGGCCATCGAGTCGGGGGCGTCGCGGCGCAGCAGCGCCCCGGCGGCGGTGGCCTCGAAGACGCCCGCTTCGTGTTCGGTGAGCAGGTCCAGAGCGGCCAGGGCGCGCAGCAGGCGCAGCGTGGCCTGCGGGTCGGTGCCGCCCGAAGCCGCCACGTCGGCCGCCGTACGGGTGCCGTCACCGATGCGGTCCAGTACGCCCAGCCGGACGGCGGCGCCCACGGCGTACGTGGCCAGCTGTCCGAACAGCAGCCGGGAGACGATGGCGCGGGCCTCGCGGGCCGGCGTAGCCCGTTCCTCGTTCGCTTCCACGTCGGCTCCTTCGGGTCGCCTCGGGCACCGCTCCCGCGCCGTACCCGTGACCGGGTGACGGCACGGCGGGTCAGGCGGATCCGTGTCCCCCGTCCCGCGCGATAAGTCAGGCAAAACTAAGTTCCTGTACGGGGTGGCGCAATACCTGCGCCGCGCGCCACCGGGCGTAATTGTTGACGGTTCATCCATGCCGCGCGACGGTGGGGGTGTGGGGGCGGGGCGCCCGCCGTTCCCGTGCGCCGCGTGGCCGGGTGCGCAGGCGGGCGCGCCGAATGCCCCTTGTGCACGTATCGTCGCCACCGTAGGAGGTGTCGTCATGACCGAGCCCAGCGACCGCACCACCGTCCGTCTCGCCGTCGTCTACTACTCCTCGACCGGTACGGTCACCGGACTCGCCAAGGCCGTCGCGGACGCCGCCGAGAAGGCCGGCGCCGAGGTGCGGCTCCGCAGGGCCGCCGAGCTCGCGCCGCGGGCCGCCGTCGACTCGAATCCCGCCTGGGCGGAGAACGTCCGCGCGACCGCGGACATCGCCGAGGCATCCCCCGACGACATGATCTGGGCGGACGCCGTGATCTTCGGCTCCCCCACCCGGTACGGCAACATCGCCTCGCAGCTCAAGCAGTTCATCGACACGCTCGGCGGGCTGTGGCAGCAGGGCAAGCTGGCCGACAAGGTCTACAGCGGCTTCACCGCCTCGGCCACCAAGCACGGCGGCCAGGAGTCCACCCTGCTCGCCCTCTACAACACCATCCACCACTTCGGCGGCATCCTCGTGGCCCCCGGTTACACCGACCCCGCCAAATTCGCCGACGGCAACCCGTACGGCACCTCGCACGTCGGCGGCCCCGAGACGCCCCTCGACGACGAGGCCCGGACCGCCGCCGGCATCCAGGCGCGGCGTGTCGTGAAGTTCACCCGCGCCCTGAAGGCAGGGCTTTCCGCGGCCGGGTGAGGGTACGCGCGCACCATGCCACTCCACGAGGGAGCAGACGCCAAGGACGGCAGGCAGCACCTGTCGGTCAACCCCTTCTACGGCGAGGCCGACCCGGTCGCGGGCATGGCCACGGCCCCGCCCCGGCACACCCTGCCGGACGGCCCCACCGCCCCGCGCGCGGCCTACCAGCTCGTGCACGACGAACTGATGCTGGACGGCAATTCCCGGCTGAACCTGGCCACTTTCGTCACCACCTGGATGGAACCGCACGCCGACGTACTGATGGCGGAGTGCCGCGACAAGAACATGATCGACAAGGACGAGTACCCCCGCACCGCCGACCTGGAGCAACGGTGCGTGGCCATGCTCGCCGACCTGTGGCACGCCCCCGACCCGACCGCCGCCGTCGGCTGCTCGACGACCGGCTCCAGCGAGGCGTGCATGCTCGCCGGGATGGCTCTCAAGCGCCGCTGGTCCCGGGCGAACGCCGACCGCTATCCGGCCCGCGCCCGGCCGAACCTGGTCATGGGCGCGAACGTGCAGGTCTGCTGGGAGAAGTTCTGCACGTTCTGGGAGGTGGAGGCCCGCCAGGTGCCCATGCGCGGCGACCGCTTCCATCTGGACGGCGAGTCCGCCGCCGCGCTCTGCGACGAGAACACCATCGGCGTGGTGGCCGTCCTGGGCTCGACCTTCGACGGTTCGTACGAGCCGGTGGCGGAGATCTGCGCGGCCCTGGACGGCCTCCAGGAACGCACCGGTCTGAACATCCCGGTCCACGTGGACGCGGCCTCCGGCGGCATGATCGCGCCCTTCCTGGACCCGGACCTGGTGTGGGACTTCCAACTGCCGCGCGTCGCCTCCGTCAACACCTCGGGCCACAAGTACGGGCTCGTCTACCCCGGCGTGGGCTGGGCCCTGTGGCGCGACCGGCAGGCCCTGCCGGAGGAGCTGGTCTTCCACGTCGACTACCTGGGCGGCGACATGCCCACCTTCGCCCTCAACTTCTCCCGGCCCGGCGCCCAGGTCGTCGCCCAGTACTACACGTTCCTGCGGCTGGGCCGGGACGGCTACCGCGCCGTACAGCAGACCACCCGCGACGTGGCCCGCTCACTCGCCGACCGGATCGGCGCGCTGGGCGACTTCCGCCTGCTGACCCGCGGCGACGAACTGCCCGTCTTCGCCTTCACCACGGCTGACGGCGTGACGGACTTCGACGTCTTCGACGTCTCCCGCCGGATGCGGGAGCGCGGCTGGCTCCTGCCCGCGTACACGTTCCCGCCCGACCGGGAGGACCTGTCCGTTCTGCGGATCGTCTGTCGTAACGGGTTCTCTCACGATTTGAGCGATCTGTTCGTGGCCGATCTGGAGCGGTTGCTTCCGGAACTTCGGGCGCAGGGCGGGCCTTTGGGGGGACGGGCGGGGCGGGACACCGCGTTCCACCACTGAGGGCGGCAGGGGCGAGGCGGCCGGCGTCACTCGGGTGGGTGGTCCACGGTCATCTGCGGGACGTGCGGCTGCGAGCGCGTACACGATCCGATCATGGGAACGACATCGGCCGCTGGAACCTCGGACGAACCGGGAGAGCCGGGCGAACGGCCCGCCACCTCTGAGAACTGGATGCACCCGCCGCCGGACGGCTGGTCCTTCGCCCAGGTGAAGGAGTTGGCCCTGCCGTTCGACTGGGAGTTCCTGGACGGCATGGTCAGGGTCCGCGGGACGACCGGCTGGTGGCACGACCAGGTCCGGGACGAGTTGGCCTGCCGGCTCCGGCGTGCCCGGACCGCCGCCTTCGGCAGCAATATCGAGCGGTGCACCATGCTCGACGCCCGCAATGTCCCGAAGCCCGACATCGTCGTCTTCGACAAGCGCGGACTCGACCTCCGCACCCTTCACTGCACCCCTGGCAGGAACGCCGTGCTGGCCGTCGAAGTCGTCTCTCCGCTCTCACACTCCGAGGACCGTCACGCCAAACACGCCTTGTACGCCGCCGCCGGCATCGCCTCCTACTGGCGCGTCGAGCGTGACGAGAACGACCTGCCGGTGGTGCACGAGTTCCGGCTGCACCACGAATCAGGTGTCTACGCGCCCAGCCCCGAGCGTCCCCTGCACACCGGCAAGCTGGTGACCAGCGTCCCGTTCCCCGTGGACATCGATCTCCGGGAACTCACCGAGGCGTGATCACTCCGAGGACGGCGGCGCTTCCCCGCCGTCCTCCCCGTACTCCGGATCCGCCTCCTCCGTCGCATACGGATTCACCTGCCCCTCCCCAACACCCCCACGAACGGCTCCCCCTCCCCCGCGAACACGTACGCCCCGCCTTCGATCCGCTCGATCAGCCCCCGCGTCCACTCCGCGCCGCCGTCCGCCGAGTGCACCCACATGTTCATGATCTCGCCGATGTGGCCGAGCTGCTCCGGGCCGTCCGCCGGTGTGTAGTACTCGGTGACCGAGAGCCGCCACTCCTCCAGGCCCCGCACCCGCTCCTTCAGGAGGGCCACGGCCTCCTCGCGGGGCAGGTCCACGATGAAGCCGATCGCCGCGCTCAGCTCGTCGACCTTGCGGTCGTACTGCGACAGGGACTCGCGCAGCAGCTTGAAGAACTCCTCCGTGCCGGCCTCGGTCAGCTCGTACTCCGTACGCGGCGGGCCGCCGGCCGGGCTGGGCGCGATGTCGTGGGCGAGCATCAGGCCTTGCTTCGCCATCTGCTTGAGCGCGTGGTAGATCGACCCCGGTTTGGCGTTGGACCACTCGTGGGCGCCCCAGTACTCCAGGTCGTTGCGCACCTGGTAACCGTGCGCCCGCCCGTGCTGGCGCACGGCCCCCAGAACCAACAGCCGGATCGCCGACATCGTCTCCTCGCATCCCTTGCGCTCGCGCTGCCACCAGCCTAGCCGATCAACTATTCAAGTTTGATTACCGCTGCGGCGCGCCGTACGCTGCCGGGCATGGCCGAGACTGTGATTCCGATCCTTCCGTGCCCCTCCATCGACGAACTTCTCGACTTCTACAAGGCCCTCGGATTCGAGGTGACCTCGTACCAGACCGTCCCGAACCCGTTCTGCGGCGTCCGCCTGCGCGGCATCGAGCTGCAGTTCTTCGGGATGAAGAGCCACGACCCGGCCACCTCGTACAGCACCTGCTACGTGCTGACCGACGACGTGGACGGGCTCTACGCGTCCTTCCGGGCGGGCCTGAAGGCCACGTACGGCAAGGTGCCGACCCGCGGTCTGCCGCGGATCGGGGCGCTGAAGGACATGGCGTACGGCGTACGGCAGTTCCTGATGACCGACCCCGGCGGCAACTGCATACGGATCGGGCAGCCGATCGGGGACAGCTTCGCGTACCCGCCCGTCCCGAAGGAGCGCTACGCGCGGGCCCTCCACCAGGCCACACTGCTCGGCGAGTCCAAGGGGGACCACGCCGCGGCGGCCCGGATCATCGACCGGGCCCTGGACCACGGGCCTGGTGACGACGCCGGGCCGGCCCCGCTCCAGCTCGTACGGCTGCTCCTGCTGCGCGCCGAGATGGCTGCCCAGTTGGACGGCTCGCACGCGGCCGCCCCCTGGCTCGACCGCGCGGACGCGGTCGAACTCGACGACGCCGACCGGGAGTCCGTGCGCGACGCGCTGCTCCGGGCGGCGGACCTGCGGGCCGGGGAGGGCTGAAGGCGCCGCCCACGGCCGCGCCCGCAGCCTCCGGATCAGCCCTGCGCCGCCCGCTCCTCGTCCACCAGCGTGAAGGCCGTCTTGCCGTCCAGGGACTCGCGGATGACGTCCGCGTGCCCGGCGTGCCGGGCGGTCTCCTCGATCAGGTGCAGCAGGAGCCAGCGCATCGACTGCACCGCGTTCGGCGGGTACCAGGGCGCCTCGGGCAGCGGGAAGGTGACGTTCAGGTCCGGAAGCGCGCGGACGAACTCCTCGGTCTTGCGGGCCACCTCGTCCCAGAAGGCGAGCGTCGAGGCGACGGTCTCGTCGCCCTCCAGCTGGAAACTCAGGTGCCAGGTGTCCATGTCCCGCTCGATGGAGTGGGGCTTCTCCTGGGCGGTCTCCACCCAGCCCTGCTCGACCTCCGCGACATGCTTGATCAGGCCGGCCAGGGACAGTTCGCTGGCGGACGGCTTCCGCGTGGCCTGCTCGTCGGTGAGGCCGAGCACGGACCGGCGCAGTCCGCCGCGCTGCGCCTCCAGGAAGGCCAGCAGCGCGCCGAGCTCGTCACCGTGGGCTTCGGCAGGAACGTGAGTGGGCATGGGGTCCGCCTTTCGTGGGGGCCGCGGCGCTGGTGCCGCGGCCCGACACGAAGAACGCTATGAAGCGTTGAGGACAGGTACTGTCCTCAACCGGCCGCCGACCGGAAAATTCTCCGGTGAGGCCAGAAGCAGCCGGTCAGAACGGGAACCGCGACCGGCCGTGCTGGATGGAGATCCACTTGGTGGTGGTGAACGCCTCCACCATCGCGTCGCCGTTCAGCCGCCCCAGCCCGGACGCCTTCTCGCCGCCGAAGGGCACGATCGGCTCGTCGTGCACCGTGCCGTCATTGATGTGGATCATGCCGGTCTCGATGCGCTTGGCGAACCGCACACCCCGCTCGATGTCGGCGGTGTGCACCGCGCCGCTGAGCCCGTACGGCGTGGCGTTGGTGATCCGTACGGCCTCGTCGTCACCGTCGAACGGGACCAGCGCCACGACCGGCCCGAACATCTCCTGGGACAGCGCCACGGAGTCCTCCGCCAGCCCGGCCAGCACGGTCGGTGCCACCAGGGTGCCCCGCACCGTGCCGTGCACCAGCGCGGTGCCGCCCTCGGCGACGGCGCGGTCCACCACCGCGGCGACGGCCTCCGCCTGTCCTTCGTTGATCAGCGGGCCGATGTGGGTGGCCGGATCGCTCGGGTCGCCGACCTTCAGGGTCTTGACCTTGGCGACGAACTTCTCGGTGAACTCCTGCTCCACCGCCCGGTCGACCAGCACCCGGTTGGCCGCCATGCAGACCTGTCCCTGGTGCACGAAACGGCTGAAAACGGCGGCGTCCACCGCGTAGTCGATGTCGGCATCGTCCAGGACGACCAGCGCGCTGTTGCCGCCCAGCTCCAGGACCGTGCGCTTGAAGTGGGAGGCGGCGACGGTCGCGACATGACGGCCGACCTTCTCGGATCCGGTGAAGGAGATGACCTTCGGCACCGGATGTTCGATGAGCGCGTCACCGATCTCCGCGATGTCGGTGACCACGACATTCAGCAGGCCGGCGGGCAGTCCGGCCTCCTCGAAGACCTTCGCGACCAGGCCGCCGCCGCAGACCGGGGTGTTCTGGTGAGGCTTGAGCACCACGGCGTTGCCGAGGGCGAGCGCGGGCGCCACCGACTTGACCGACAGCAGGAACGGGAAATTGAAGGGGCTGATGACGCCCACGACACCGACCGGGAGCCGGTAGAGCCGGTTCTCCTTGCCGTCCACCGGGGACGGCAATATGCGCCCCTCGGCCCGCAGCGACAACTGGATCGCCTCGCGCAGGAATTCGCGTACCAGGTGGAGTTCGAAAGCCACCTTGGCGTGGGTGCCGCCGACCTCGGCGATGATCGCGGCACCCAGCTCCCGCTCCCGGTCGTCGATGATCCGCAGTGCGCGTTCGAAGACCAGCCGGCGGGTGTACGGGTTGGTGGCCCCCCACTCCCCCTGCGCGCGTTCGGCGGCACGATAGGCCTGGTCGATCTCGTCGACCGTGGCCACGGTGATGGACGCCAGCTTCTCCCCGTCATAGGGATTGAAATCGACGATGTCCCACGAGCCGCTGCCGGCCCGCCATTCGCCGCCGATGTACTGGTACGCCAACTCGTCGAAGTAGGACATGCGAAATCCCAATCTGGAGGACAGGGCGCCGGTCACAGCGCCCCGGCCGGGGGGGTGCTGACTCCTGATGGGAACTCATGCTACCTACGAGTTAAGTCAGTTGGAGTAGACCACGTATCAAGTCTCTCGTCTCGGCCGGATTCGGACTGTCCTCCTGGAGGCGGTCCATGACCCGCGCGTACTGGGCAACCTCGTCGCGCTTGTCGAGATAGAGCGCGCTGGTCAGCTGTTCCAGGTACACGACGTCGGGCAGTCCCGGCTCCGGGAAGCCGAGGGTGGTGAACGCACCGCTCTCCCCCGCGTGCCCGCCGAAGCTGAACGGCATCACCTGCAAGCGCACATTCGGCCGCTCGGACAGTTCGATCAGGTGCCGCAGCTGCCCGCGCATCACCTCCCGGTCGCCGTACGGGCGGCGCAGCGCCGCCTCGTCGAGCACGCAGTGGAACTCCGGCGGTCGCTCCGCCAGCAGCAACTTCTGCCGCTCCAGACGCAGCGCGACCCGGCGGTCGATCTCCGCCGCACTCGCGCCCGGCATCCCGCGGTGCACCACCGCATGCGCGTACTCCTGCGTCTGCAGAAGCCCGTGCACGAACTGCACCTCGTAGGCGCGGATGAGCGAAGCGGCCCCTTCCAGCCCCACATATGTCTGGAACCAGCCGGGCAGCACGTCGCCGTAACTGTGCCACCAGCCCGCGACGTTGGCCTCGCGGGCCAGAACCAGCAGCGCCTCGCGTTCCTGCGGATCGTTCACGCCGTACAGCGTGAGCAGGTCTTCCACGTCGCGCGCCTTGAAGCTGACCCGGCCCAGTTCCATCCGGCTGATCTTCGATTCGGACGCGCGGATGGAGTAGCCGGCCGCCTCGCGGGTGATGCCGCGGGATTCCCGCAGCCTGCGGAGCTGTGCCCCCAGCAGGATGCGCCGCACCACGGACCCGCTCGATTCACTTGCGGACACCTTTGTGACCCTCCCATGGCCCACCCCGTCCAACAGTGGCCCGCAGTCTGCCACGTCCGGGCTTCGTTGAGTGCTCATCCGGTTACGGATGTGGGAGGTCCGGGCGGGTGCTCCACAAGAACACGTAGGAAGAAATACGCGTGAAGTGGCACGGCCGCCCCCAAACAGGGCGCGTGCACGTGCATCTGCCCTTGCATCTGGCGTACGCATTGGGAACCATGGACAGCGCACGCATGCACGCTCGGGAAAGATCCGCCAGACCGCCAGATCCGGCTGCCCGGCCAGGGTCATGACGTCCGCGAACGCCAGGAGTGCCTCGCATGGGGACCAAGGTTTTGACCATGCTCCAGCCGTTATGGCAGGGCTTTCCTCCCGTCGACCCCCTGGCCGTCTCCGGTTCCGTCTCCTACTCGCTGGCCCCGCGCTACGAATCGGTGCGCGGCGCACGGCAGTTCACCCGTGAGACCCTGCACCGGTGGGACCTGGAGGAGGTCTTCGACAGCGTCGCCCTGGTCGTCTCCGAACTGGTCACCAACGCCCTGCGGCACGCCGCCACGACCGGCGCCGCCGACTCGTACGGGCCCGCGCACGCCCCGTACGAGCCGCCCGCCGACCCGGACACCCTGCCCGCCCGGCTGCACCTGATGCGGTGGTCGTCGCGGCTGGTGTGCGCGGTACGCGACGCCAGCGACGCGTCCCCGGAGGCCGGGACGGCCGACGCCGGCGCGGAGTCGGGACGCGGCCTGTACCTGGTCGACTCGTTCAGCGACGGCTGGGGCTGGCACCCGCTGGCCGGCGCACCGCACGGAAAGATCGTGTGGGCGCAGTTCCGGCTGCCCTGAGCGGCGAAGGCTCCGGGGCCTCGGGGGCACGGGGCCCGGGGGCCACGGAGCCTTCGCCGGCCTGCCCGGACGGCCGGGACCGTCCGGGCAGGCGCGCAGCCGGTCCGTACCGGACCGGGCCGGACCGTCAGTCCCGGACCAGGTGGTCGAACTCGCCGTCCTTGACACCCGCGATCATCGCCTCGACCTCGGCCGGCGTGTAGACGAGCGCCGGCCCCTCCGGGAACCGGGAGTTGCGTACGGCGATCTCCCCGCCCGGCAGCCGCGCGAACTCCACGCAGGACCCCTGCGAGTTGCTGTGCCGGCTCTTCTGCCAGGTCACACCGTGGAGATCCGTTGCGGCCATGCCGTTGTATGCGTCGGGCACAGGTGTCTCCCGGTGGATGCGGTGGTCAGCGGTGACGGGTCGTGGCGCGCTGAGCGGTCGGTGATGGTCTGTCAGCAGCAGTCCGCACAGCGGTAACCGGTGTCAACTGCAACTGGTTGGGATCATAGCTGCGTTCATATGCCGATGCATGGTCGGATGCACGTGCACGACGGCCCGTGGCGTCCTGGTCACAGCACGTCCAACTCCATGCTCACGGGACGTATCAGCGGACGACAGAGTTCCCCGCAACAAGGGAACCGGCCTTCCGCAACACCGCACGGTGTTCCGGAAGACCGGCCGGGAGGGCGGGCTTCTCCGTAAGCGGCGGCAACCCGGCAAACAGCCGCGGGCGGCCGCCCGGTCCTCACTTCGACGTGTACGGCAGCAGCGCCATTTCCCGGGCGTTCTTGATCGCACGGGCCAGCTGCCGCTGCTGCCGCGCGCTCACCCGCGTGACCCGGCGGCTGCGGATCTTGCCGCGGTCGGAGATGAACTTCCGCAGCAGGTCGGTGTCCTTGTAATCGATGTAGGTGATCCGCGCCGCGTCCAGCGGGTTGGGGCGGGGCGCGGTCTTCTTGCGGAGGTCGTGACGACGGGGCATCGGGGCTCCTGGGGGGGGGCGGTACGGGGTCGGACGCGGCCGGCGAGGGCGAAGTCGGTCGGGGTTGCCGGTCGGGGTTGCGGTCACGGTTGCCGTTGCGGTCGCGGTCGCGGTCGCGGAGGTCCGACGGCAGCGGCGGCAGAAGGGGTTACGGGACGGGGTCGAGGAGTTCGTCGAACGCGGGGGCCAGCCGCTTCCACGCCCCCGGCCCGCCCGCGTACTCCTCGTCCGTCAGCAGGCAGGACTCCAGCAACGACGTCAGCCCGTCGCGGTCCAGTCCCGGCGAGGTGAAGACCAGGTGCTGCGCGCGGTCCCCGTGCTCGGGATGCCAGTCCAGAGCGGCCGCGGCGCGGCGTACCGGCGGCACCAGGTCCCAGGCGGCGTCCGGCAGCGCGGCCAGCCACGGCCCGGCGTTCTCGACACACAGGGCACCGCCCGCCGCGTCCCAGGACAGCAGGGTGTCCGGCCGGTCCGCCAGCCAGAACCGGCCACGGCTGCGGGCCGCCACACAGGTCAGGTCCTCCAGCGCCGCGTACAGCCGGGCCGGGTGGAAGGGCCGGGTGCGGTGCCAGACGAGCGTCCCGACACCGTCCGCGTCGGCCTCCTGGGGGAGCAGCGCGCACGCCGGGTGCTGCCGCGCGGCGGCCGCCTCCACGTCGAATCCGGCGAAGGCCGCAGCGGCCAGTTCCCCCGGGGAACCGACGTCCACGACCCGGGCCGTCGGGTGCAGTTGGGCGAGCAGTGCCAGGTCGGCGGCGTCCGCCTCTTCCTCGCCTGGCACGAGGACGAGCACCGGCGGGTACTCCAGCTGCCGGGCCCAGGTGTCCGCGACGGTCCGCTGGTCGGAGGCGGCCGCGGCGAGCCCGGCCTCGGCCAGGTCGTCGCCGCAGCCCAGATACGGCAGCAGCAGCGCCGGGTCCACGGCGGTGAGGACGCCGGTCAGCGCGAGGTCCTCCCCGCCGCAGGCGGTGACGACCTCGGCCATGGCCTTCGGCTCCACGGAGTCCCACAGTTCGACGACGGCCAGCCGGCAGGTGCGTCCGGCGGCCAGCCGCTCCAGCTCGGGCACCAGGTCCTCGCGGAGCGCGCAGCAGGCGCAGTCGTTGACCAGCGGCGCCTCGCCCGTGTCGAGCACCCCGCCGGCGTCCCGCACGGTCCGGCGGACCGTTCCTTCAGCGGCGGAGGCGAGATCGTGGTGGAGCGCGACGCTGCCGGGTACGGCGTGCAGCAAGCGCTCCACCGCGGTCCGGCGGGCGTCCGGGTGCAGCCCGCCGACGATCACCACGGACAGCCGGCCCCCGCCGTCTCCGGGGCCGGCGGCGGCGTTCTCCCGCGACGGGCCGCCCATCAGCGGGCCCCGCGCTTCCCGTACCGGCGCTCGAACCGCTCGACGCGGCCCGCGGTGTCCAGCACCCGCGCCGTCCCCGTGTAGAAGGGATGGCTCGCCGAGGAGATCTCCACGTCGATGACCGGGTACGTGTTGCCGTCCTCCCACTCGACCGTCTTGTCGCTGGTGGCGGTCGACCGGGTCAGGAAGGCGTAATCGGCGGCCCGGTCACGGAAGACGACGGGACCGTACGGCGGGTGGATTCCAGGCTTCATGACGCTGCTCAGCGCTCCTCTCGGAAGTCGACGTGGCGGCCGGCGACCGGGTCGTACTTCTTCAGCACCAGCCGGTCGGGGTCGTTCCGGCGGTTCTTGCGGGTGACGTAGGTGTAGCCGGTCCCGGCGGTGGACCGGAGCTTGATCACGGGTCGTAGTTCGTTGCGGGCCATGGGCGCTACTATACAGAAATGGTTTCCATTTTCATTAGGAGGTTCTGACCTTGTCCGCCCACTGCCAGCTCACCGGCCGCGGCCCCGGCTTCGGCAAATCTGTCTCGCACTCGCACCGCCGCACGTCCCGGCGCTTCGACCCCAACATCCAGCGCAAGCGCTACTGGCTGGCGAGCGAGGGCCGGCACGTGCGCCTCACGCTCAGCGCCAAGGGGATCAAGACCGTGGACACGATCGGGATCGAGGCGGCCGTCGCCCGGATCCGCGCACGAGGGGAGAAGGTCTGATGGCCAAGAAGAGCAAGATCGCGAAGAACGAGAAGCGTCGTGCGACGGTGGCCCGTTACGCCGCCCGGCGGGCCCTGCTGAAGTCCGTCATCCGCAATCCGCACACCCCGGAGCAGGAGCGGCTGGCCGCCCAGCACGAACTCGCCCGCCAGCCGCGGGACGCGAGCGCCACCCGCGTACGCAACCGCGACAGCGTCGACGGCCGCCCGCGCGGCTACTTCCGCGCCTTCGGCCTCTCCCGGGTCAAGCTCCGCGAGCAGGCGCATGCGGGGTTCCTGCCGGGGGTGCGGAAGTCGAGCTGGTAGGGGACAGGGGACGGCCCGCCCCGTTCGCGGAACTCGGGGCGGGCCGTCCGGTCAGCTCAGAACTGGGTGGTGTCGAGATCGAAATTGAGGGGGTCCGGCAGGGAGATGACCTTTTCTGCCAGCTTGATCTCGCGCACGTTCAGGTACTGGTCGCCGGAGGGTTCCGCGCACAGGGTGGCGAGGTCGGCGGCACGGTCGATCAGCAGGTAACAGGGGATACCGGCACGGGCGTACCCACGCAGCTTCTTGATCCGGTCGTTCCCCGCCGTCGAGGACGAGAGCACCTCGACGACCAGCATGACCGGCGAGGGGTCGTGGAAGCCGATGTCGTCGTCGAAGCTGCCCTTCGGGGCGACCGCCAGGTCAGGGATCACCTTCCCGGTGGACGTGCTTCCTGGGACGGACAGTCCGAGGTTCGTGTAACGCCCCAGGTCCTTACGGTGATCGCGCACCTGCCCTGAGAGTTCCGACACGATCTCTTCGTGCCTGCCTACGGGAGGTGGTACCACGTGGATTTCCCCTTCGGTCAGCTCCACGCGCCATCCCTTGGGGGCTGCCGCGCTCAACGCTTCGAAGGCATCCTCGGCCGATGCGGGTGCACGCTCATCGGCGGCCCACGGTTCGGGTTCCGGAACGGTCAGTGCCACGGTGGACCTCCTTCGTGCGGAGCGACACTGCCACCTTAGGCGACGCCACGCGAGCGTTCGGGTGACCTTTCATCCGTTCGAGCACACGACCGCTTTTCCGCGGGTCAGCTGTCCCCGCCCTCGTCGATCAACCGCCGCACCTCGCGGTCGATGAGGCCCAGCCGGGCCTCCGCGACCAAGGGGACGGCGCGGCGCTGGCGGCGGGCCTCGGACAGGTCGATGTCCACCGTGACCAGCGCGGTCTCCCACTTCGGGGCCTGGGCCACCACCGTGCCGCGCGGGTCCACCACCCGGGAGCCGCCCCAGAAAGCGGCGCCGTGCTCGTTGCCCACGCGGTTGACGAAGACGATCCAGCACTGGAGCATCCGCGCCGTGTAGGAGAGCAGCGTGTCCCAGTACGAGCCGGTGTCCATCGCCTCCGGGTCGAGGCTGGCGGCGCTGTTGGTGGGGACGAACAGCACCTCGGCGCCGTCCTGCACCGCGATCCAGGGCAGCACCGGCTGCCAGGCGTCGTTGCAGACCAGCGTCGCGCCGCGGCCGCCGCTGGGGGACTTCGTCAGGCCGTACGCGCGAAGCGACTGGCCAGGGCTGACGTGCTTGCGCTCCTCCCAGGAGAGGTAGTTCGGGAGGTAGAGCTTGCGGTGCGCGTGCAGCAGCGTGCCGCCGGCGTAGTAGGCGGCCGTGTTGTAGGCGCGCAGGACCGTGTGCTCGTGGAAACCCACGAGGACGTCCGGGCCGAGGGCGCTCAGGTCGCGCAGCCGCGGGTCCTGCGCCTCGACCGAGACGTCCCGGGGCAGGGCGCCCAGGTGGTATCCGTGCAGGCTCAGTTCGGGGAAGACGACGAGGTCGGCGCCCTGTTCGGCGGACTTCTCGACCTCCTCGCGCGCGGTGGCGAGGTTCGCGTCGACCTCGCCCAGCGCGCAGTCCGTCTGCGCCAGCGCCACCCGCATGCCCGCACCTCGCTCCGTCGGCCGTCACGCCCGCCGGGACGGCGCATGGCGGGCGGTACACCCGCCTTGCGCATGGTTTGCGGCGTTACGGGCGGTACGTAGCCATGCTGACAGAGGATGCGGGCACGGGCCTGTTCGCGGCAGGCCCGCCCCCGAACCGGCGCGTCAGGCGCGGAGGAACTCCTCCACCGTGGTGGCCAGCGCCACCGGCGTCTCGTGCATCGGATAGTGCCCCGACCCCTCGATCGTGACGATCTCGGCCTGCGGATACCACCGCTGCCAGGTCTCCCGCATCAGATCGGCGGTCAGCGCCAGGTCGTACGCCCCGACGACCACCCGTACGGGGACGGAGTGCCGCTTCGCCGCCTCCGCGACCGCCTCCGAGAGGTCGAGCGGCTGCCAGCTGGCGAGATAGGCCGCGTGCGCCTCCTCGCGGGAGATGTCGAGCGAGTGGCGCACCATGCGGTCCAGCCAGACCGGGCTCGCCCGGTGGCCCGTGACCAGGTCGATGATGGCGCGCCGCTTGGCCGGGTCCGTCGAGGCCCCGTAGAACAGCTCGTGCGTCGCGTCGTCCATCGGGTACGCCCCGGCAGGGACCGGCGCCAGGCCGACCATCCGGTTCACCCGATGGGGCGCGTCGACCAGCACCTGCTGCATCGCCTTGCCGCCCATCGAGTGGCCCACCAGGGAGAAGCGCTCCCAGCCGAGCTGGTCGGCGAGGGCCAGCACATCGCCGGCGATCTCCGGCAGGTCGAAACGGCCCGGTACGTACTTGCGGTCGCCGTAGCCCCGGCAGTCCAGGAAGGCGTACGTGAAGGCGGTCCGGTCCAGGAAATCCAGGACGGAGCCCCAGCCGGCCGAGGTGCCGAACCAGTCGTGAAGAACGATCACCGGGTGCGGTCCTGAACCGATGGCGCGGTGCGCGATGGCCATACGGGCGACTCCCTTGTCTGCCGTCGTGTCTGCCGTGGGCGGGGATGCTGGTGCGGGGCGTGGGGGCGGGGTGCGGGCCTGGGTCGGCGCGCGCATTCTCCCCCTAGTCAGGCGGGTCGGGTAGGGGAGGTAACCGGCCAACGTCGGTGTTGACGGCGCGCCTTGACGCGGGCGGGCGGCGGCGCGGGGCCCGGTCGGCGGGCCGTGGGGGACACGGGTGCCGGGCCGCGTGAGGCGGAGGGTGGGAAAGTACCCGTATGCGGTGGGTGATCGGGGGAACGGGTGACGGGCGGGTGGCGGCGTGCGCCGTGGACGCGGCCGGGCGCCCGGTGGGGGTGCCGGTCCGGGCGGCGGGCGTGGCTGAGGCCGTACGCGCGTGTCCGGACGCGGAGCGGTGGGTGTGGCGGTCGACCGCGGAGACGTACCGGAAGCTGCTCGCGGCAGGCGTCCGGGTCGAGCGGTGCTACGACGTCGAGGCGGCCGAGGCGCTGCTGATCGGCCACGAGGAGGGCCAGTCGGGCCAGCCGCGGTCGCTGGCCGCGGCGTGGGCGCGGCGGCACCGGCTGCCGGTGCCCGACGATCCGCCGGTGCGCGGGGCGGAGACCCAGCCGTCGCTGTTCGAGCCGGGCCCGGTGCCGCTGCCGCCAGGGGTGGACGAGTTCACGGCGTTGCTGGAGGTGTACGCGGGGCAGCTGGAGCGTACGGAGCGGGCCGAGCACCCGGGCCGGATGCGGCTGCTGCTGGCCGCCGAGTCGGCCGGGACGCTGGTGGCCGCCGAGATGCGGCGGACCGGGCTGCCGTGGCGGGCGGACGTGCACCGGGAGCTGCTGGACGAGCTGCTCGGCGAGCGCTACCCGGGCGGTCTGGAGCCGCGCCGCATGGCGGAGCTGGCCGAGGAGGTCTCGCGGGCGTTCGGGGAGGGTGTACGGGTGCGCCCGGATCTGCCGGGTGAGATCGTCAAGGCGTTCGCCGGTGCCGGGATCACGCTGCGGTCGACCCGTAAGTGGGAGTTGCAGGAGATCCGGCACCCGGCGGTGGCGCCGCTGCTGGAGTACAAGCGCCTGTACCGGCTGCACACGGCGCATGGCTGGGCGTGGCTGCAGCAGTGGGTGCACGAGGGCCGGTTCCGTCCCGAGTACCTGCCCGGGGGAACGGTCTCGGGACGCTGGACGACCAACGGCGGCGGCGCGCTCCAGATCCCGAAGGTGGTCCGCAGGGCCGTGGTGGCCGATCCGGGCTGGCGGCTGGTGGTCGCGGACGCCGAGCAGATGGAGCCGCGGGTGCTGGCGGCGGTCTCCCGGGACCGGGGGCTGATGGAGGTGGCGGGCAGCGGCCGCGACCTGTACGCGGACCTGGCGGCGCGGGCCTTCGGGGGTGACCGGGCGCAGGCGAAGCTGGGGCTGCTGGGCGCCGTTTACGGCCAGACGTCCGGGGACGCCCTCAAGCACATGGCGGACCTGCGGCGGCGCTACCCGGACGCGGTGGAGTACGTGGACGCGGCGGCGCGCGCGGGCGAGGAGGGCCGGCTCGTACGGACGTGGCTGGGGCGCACCTGCCCGCCGGTCTCCGTGGCGCCGCCCGACGAGGCGGGGCTGCCGCAGGAGGAAAACGTTCCGGCATACGGCAGTACGGCGAGCGCCCGGGCGCGTGGCCGGTTCACCCGTAACTTCGTGGTGCAGGGCAGTGCCGCCGACTGGGCGCTGCTGATGCTGGCCGCGCTGCGCCGGTCGCTGGCGCCGCTCCGGGCGGAGCTGGTCTTCTTCCAGCACGACGAGGTGATCGTGCACGCCCCCGAGGAGGAGGCCGCGACGGTGGCGGCGGCCGTCGCGGAGGCCGCCGAGCTGGCGGGGCGTACGGCGTTCGGTGTGACGCCGGTGCGGTTCCCGTTCAGTACGGCGGTGGTGGAGTGTTACGCCGATGCGAAGTGAGACGGCGGGGTAGACGGGACGGTGGAGTACCGAGGGGGCACCGGGAGAGGAGTGAGTGCTGCTGTGCATGTCGATCCTGAGCTTGCGCCCGTACTGGAGCAGTTGCCTCCGCTTCTCGATCCGTACGCCGACATCGAAGGCACCCGCACCGGGATGCACACCCTCGCCCGCCACTTCCCCGCGGACCGCGACGGGGTGACGAGCGAGCGGTTCGCGGTGCCGCGGCCGGACGGTTCGCGGCTGGCCGTGGAGGTCTACCGGCCGGTGGACGCGCCGGGCCCGCTGCCCGCGGTACTGCACTTCCACGGCGGGGGCTACACGTTCGGGCAGGCGCCGCCCGGTGAGGACCGTACGGCGATCGGGCTGGTCCGCGAGGTGCGGGCCGCGGTGGTCTCGGTGGAGTACCGCCTCGCCCCGGAGCACCCGTGCCCGGCGGCGGTCGAGGACTGCTACCTCGCCCTGGAGTGGACGGCCGGGCAGGCCGCGGCGCTCGGTGTCGATGCCACGCGCCTCGCGGTCGGCGGGCAGTCCGCCGGGGGCGGGCTCGCCGCCGCCGTCGCGCTGATGGCGCGTGACCGGGGCGGCCCGGCCCTCGTCCATCAGTCGCTGGTCGTACCCGATCTGGACGACACGGCGGGTACGGGGCCGACGCCGGCGGACGGCGACCCGCGGCTGCCGGACGGCGCGTTCATCCAGCAGGGCTGGCGGCACTACGCGCCGGAGGGGGCAGCCGCGTACCCGTACGCGGCGGCGGCCCGCGCCACCGATCTGCGCGGCCTGCCCGCCGCCTGCGTCGTCGTCTGCGGTCTCGACCCGCTGCGGGACACCGGGCTCGCCTACGCCCGCCGGCTGAAGGACGCCGGGGTACGGGTCGCGCTGCACCACGTACCGGGGGCCTGGCACGGTTTCGAGATGTTCGCCCCGGACTCCCGTCTCGCACGGGAGACGACGGCCCGCTGGACGGGCCTGCTGCGCGCCGCGCTCCACGGGGACCCCGACCCGCTCAGCCGGACGCCGTCGCCACCGGCCCGCGCGTGATCCGCACCATCGCCGCGACCAGCACCTCCCGCGGCTTCTCCGGCCGGTCCAGCCACCACGGCGCCGGCCCGTACAGGGAACTGCGGATCGTCTCGCCCAGCGACTCATCCGGACTGCGGCACGTCCGGACCGCGCTCACCGGTGACATCGCACCCGACGCCCGCGCCAATTCCCTGGCGTCCGGGCGGGCCGCCGCCGGCCCCGGCCACGACCACGTCGGTCGCGTCGGCCCGGCCGCCGCGCTTCGTCGGCGCCTTCTCCATGTGACGCAGCCTGCGCGTGATGACGGCGTACGCCTACGGTGCCCGGCGGCCCGGACGCCGGGACACGGGCGCAGCGCACCGGGCCCGGCCGTTCCACCACGCGGTGGCGTTCGCCCGTTTCCGCCCGTAAGCGGTGGCCGGAACGTCCGGCGGGCACCCGTCGTCCGGGGCGGCGACCACGGCGTGACCACGCCATAGACTCGGCGGACAGCCGAGCACGTACGGAAAGGGATCAGCGTTGGCCGACACCGGAGGGACTCCAGACGCCTCGGCACCGGCCGCGGCCCCGGCGCCGACGCCCGAGACCAAGCTGGGCCCCAAGGACCGCCGCAAGCGGATCGCGGACCGGGTGCTGGCCGAGGGGCAGGTCAGCATCGAGGACCTGGTGCAGGAGCTGGGCGTCAGCCAGATGACGGTCCACCGCGACCTGGACTCCCTGGAGCACCAGGGCTGGCTGCGCAAGGTGCGCGGCGGGGCGACCGCCGCGCCCAACGCCCTGTTCGAGTCCAACGCGCGCTGGCGCGGCAACGAGCAGGTGGCGGCGAAGGAGGCGATCTGCGCGGCCGCGCTGGCCATCGCCGAGCCCGGCCAGGCCGTCATCATCGACGACTCCAGCACGGCGCTGCCGCTGGCCCGCTCCCTCGCCTCGCGCGGCGCGTACACGGTCATCACCAACTCGCTCCAGGTCATCAACGAGCTGGCCGAGGAGCCCGACATCCGGGTGATCGCGCTGGGCGGCGAGTACCACGCCGCCTTCAACGCCTTCCTCGGCATGTCCACGGCCGACATCGCCCGCAGCTTCCGCGCCGATGTCGCCTTCCTGTCCACCTCCGCCGTCGACAACGGCCACTGCTACCACCAGGCGCAGGAGAACGTCCTGGTCAAGCGGGCACTGATGGCCGCGGCACGGCGCAAGGTGCTGCTGGTGGACCACTCCAAGTTCGGCCGCCAGGCGCTGTACTCGCTGGCGCCGCTGGCCGACTTCGACCTCGTCATCTCCGACGAACAGCTTCCGCAGGAGGAGCGGGACGCGCTGCAATCGCTGGGAGTACGGTACGAGTTGGCGGCGGAGGGGGCGCATCGGGCGTGAGCGACGGAGGGGGCGCATCCGAAGTGAGTGGCGGAGGGGACGCATCAGGCGTGAGTGACGGACGGGTACCGGAGAGCGAGCAGCCGCCCGTGGCGGCCGACGGCTTCGAACGGGTGAACCCGCCCGAGCTGTCGCCGCCGACGGGTTTCAGCCATGCCGTACGGGCCGCGCCCGGCACTCTCGTGTTCCTGGCCGGCCAGACCGCGCTCGACGGGGCGGGCCGCATCGTCGGTGCCGGCCTCGTCGAGCAGTTCGAACGGGCGCTGGCCAACCTGCTGGCCGCGGCGCGGGCCGCCGGCGCGGGCCCCGGCGATCTGGCCAAGCTGACCGTCTTCGCCGTGGACGTGGCCGACTACCGCAGCAACGCGGCCGCGATCGGCCGGGTGTGGAAGCGGCTGGTCGGCGCCGACTATCCGGCGATGGCGGTGATCGGGGCGACGCGGTTGTGGGACGAGGCGGCGTTGGTGGAGATCGAAGGGGTCGCGGTCGTCCGGTAGGGGGCGCGGCAGCCCACCCGTACGCGGCAGGCCACCCGTACGCGTCAGGCCACCGGCTGTTCCCGGTGCAGGGCCACCAGGTCGGCCTCGTCCTTCCCGTCCAGGACGAGCCCGAAGTCGTTCTCCAGTACGGCCGGGATCTCCTCGGCCGGCACCTGCCGCACCTCGCGGGACCAGTCCGGGCGGGTCAGCGTCAGCTCCGTGCCGATCAGGGTGCGCCGCAGGTCCGGGCCGGGCTGCTGGACCACCGTACGGCCGGTGAACGGCGAGCGCGGGTGGGTGGAGATGTAGTAGTTGAAGACGCCGTAGTCGGCCGGGTGGCGGGCCTCCGGGCCGAACGCGTACAGGTCGAACCAGCCGTCCGCGTGCCGCGAGCGCAGCACCCAGGTGCCGTCCTCCCCCTCCCGCACCAGGCCGAACGTCCAGCCGCCCTGCCGGACCTCGACACCGTCGCGCAGCGGGACCGGCTCCAGCAGCGCCTCCCCGCCGAAGCCCACGTCGGTGATCCAGTCCGCGCCGTCCAGCCGCACCTTGAGGAGGGCGTGGGTGACCGGCCGGATCTTGGTCTCTCCCATGCGGATCCGGGCGCCCAGCCCGGAGACCTGGAAGCCGAGGCGTTCCAGCGCGGCGGCGTACAGCAGGTTCTGCTCGTAGCAGTAGCCGCCGCGGCGGCGGCCGACCATCTTCTCCTGGAGGGACTCCAGGTCGAGGAGGACCGGCCGCCCCAGGATGATCTCCAGGTTCTCGAAGACGAAGGCGGCGGCGTGCCGGGCGTGCAGCTCCCGCAGGGTGGCGGCCGTCGGCGTGCGCTCGCCCGCGTACCCGATCCGTGCGAGGTACGCGTCGAGGTCCAGCTGGTCCCCGCTCCAGATGCTGTCGGTCATGCCCGGTCCCTGCTCCTTCTGTGCCCCGGGCCACATCCCGGGGCGCCTGCTCACCTGCGGTCGGCGACGCGCCGCCCCTGCGACCTTACGAGACGGGCGGGGGTGGGTGGGGTGGGCAGTGAGGGGCGGGGTGGGCAGTGAAGGGCGTCATCGGCAGCGGTGGGGGTGTGGTGGCCTGCTCCCCTCAGACGATGACGCCGTCCAGGCCGTAAGCGGATGCGATACGCGCGTGGTCGCGCAGCGGCACGTCCCAGGCGAAGACCTCCATCCGGCGGCCGTGCACACCGCGCAGCCGGTGGACGGCGGCCACGTACTGCGCGTTCACCTTGGAGAGCTGGGGGTTGATCTGGTCGACGTAGCGTGTGTACGAAGCGAGCGCGTTCAGCGGCGGGTTGCCCAGGAACCCCGTACGGAGCTGCGGCACCAGACGGTGCACCGTCTGCATGCTGCTCGCGCTGAAACTCTGCACCACCAGCCGGCGGCGCACGTGGCTCCGGTCGAGCCAGCCCGCGCCCGCCAGCTCCTTGACGATGCGCGCCTCGATGCCGGGGTAGAGCTGCGGGCTCTTGATCTCCAGCAGCAGCCGCAGGTCGTGGTCCTCCATCCGCCGCAGGAACTCCGCGAGCGTCGGCACCCGTTCCCGTGCGAAGCGCTTGTTGAACCAGCTTCCGGCGTCCAGCCGCGCGATCTCGGCAGCCGTGAAGTCCTGTACCCGCCAGGGCGCCCGCTTGGGGAACACGCGCCGGGCGTCGGTGGTCCGCGCCAGTGTGGTGTCGTGCATCACCACCAGCTTCCCGTCCCGGGTCTGCTGCACGTCGTTCTCGACCCACTTGAAGCCCTGCCGGTCCGCCGCGTCCACGGCGGCGAGGGTGTTCTCCGGCGCCACCCGGGAAGCACCCCGGTGCGCGACGACGACCGGGCCGGAGAGCCAGGGAATGCTCACGACGTCGGCGAGCGGAGCCGTCACCCGGCCGACGGTGCCCGGACTGGCCTGCGCGCTGCCCGCGCAGACCGGCGTCAGGCCGGTGATCAGCAGTGCGCATCCGGTGGCCGCCGCGACGCGGAACGATCTCTGGTTCATCAGGGCCTCCCAGGCACACCAGGGCCTCCCGGGCACGCCCACCGCAGACAGCAACGACAGCGACAGCCTTGCCCCGATATGCCCTTAAGCATTCAAGAATGCCGCCATGCGGGGGCGCGCACGCTGCGGGGCGTACGCGCTGGCGTGTCGTGGGAGCCGGGCGCCCCGGTACCGGCCGGGCGCCCTCGGTACGGACCGGGCGCCCCCGGTGCCGGCCGGGCGCCCCCAGACATGGCTCGGCGCCTTCCTGGGCGGCGGTGAGGGGCCGTCACTCGCCGCCGACGGTCTCCAGCCGGTACCGCTCCCTGCCCGTACCGCCCTCGGTCCCGGCTCCCTCGGTCCCGGCTCCCTCCGGCCCGTCCCCCTCCCGCCGCACCCGCCCGCCCGTCGGCGCCGCGAAGTGGCTCCCGAGCATCAGCGCACCGCTCCGCGCCACCTCGTCGAACAGCCACCGCCGCGTCCGTACGGCTTCCTCCGGGTCGATGTCGACGCTGCTGCACAACTGAGGGTGCGCCAGCTGTACGGGGTGGTGCACGCAGTCGCCGGTGATGACGGCCGACTGCCCCTGGCTGCGCAGGGCGACCGCGCTCTGGCCGGGCGTGTGACCGGGCGTCGGGACGAGCGTGACGCCGGGGACGACCTCGACGCCGGGCGCGGTGACGTCCACCAGGTCCAGCAGGCCGTGTTCCCGTACGGGTTCGACCGAGTCGCGGAACATCTGACGGCGGCTCTCCTCCATCTCGACGCCGGACCAATAGACGTACTCGGCCCGGGAGGTGAGATAGCGGGCGCGCGGGAAGGTCGGCTGCCAGCTGCCGTCGGGGGCGAGGCGGGTGTTCCAGCCGACGTGGTCCGCGTGGA
Source organism: Streptomyces paromomycinus (assembly GCF_003865155.1). Taxonomy (NCBI): domain Bacteria; kingdom Bacillati; phylum Actinomycetota; class Actinomycetes; order Kitasatosporales; family Streptomycetaceae; genus Streptomyces; species Streptomyces paromomycinus. The sequence goes on from NZ_BHZD01000001.1 coordinate 4,398,793, forward strand.
GGTGCGTGAGGATCACGTAGTCGATCTGCTCCGGCGGGAAGCCGGCGGCGGCGAGCCGGTCGAGGTACGGCGTGTCGAGCTGGTGCCAGGCGGGGTTGGCGCGCGTCTTGCCGTTGCCGATGCCCGTGTCGACCAGTACGCGCAAACCGCCCACCTCCAGCGCGAAGGTGTGCACGGCGGCGCGGAGCGTGCCGTCGGGGCGGGCGAACTCCGGCGTGAGCCAAGGCACTCCGGCCACGAGGTCCGGTGTCGCCCCGGGGAGCAGCCAGGCGCCGGTCTCGGGCGGCAGCGCGACTTCGTCGACGCGGTGCACGACGATGTCGCCGACGTGCCAGGTGTGCGCGGGGCGAGGGGACATGGGGCCTCCGTACGGATGGGAGCGGAGCAGGGAGAAGCCGGAACCGGACCAGGACCAGAACCAGAACCAGGGGATCGGCGGCAGGAACCTCCCTGCACCACGGCCAAAAGCTAAACATTTGCCTTAACCGAGACTAGCCCCCTAGGCTCACCAAACGCAAAGCCTTAGCTTTAAAGCTGAGTCCGCTCCCTCCTGCCACCCCTTCCCCTTCTTCTCACGGAGGACCCATGCCCCCCTCCCCTCTCTCCCCCGCCCTCGCCCTCGCTCCCGAGGACGTCGCCCGCCTGGCCCGGCGGGCCGGGCTCCCCCTCCCCGAAGACCGCCTGGCCGGTGTCACCGCCACCGTGAATGCCATCGACTCCGTCCTCAGCACCTTGCGCACCCTGCCTCTGGGCGACACACCACCCGCCCCTGTCTTCACCGCCGCCCCTCGCACCACCCACCTCCCCCGGACGACCTCATGACGCACACCCCCTCACCCACCCACACCCCCACCCACACCCCCGCCTCCGCACCCGCTCCCACCTCCCCCACCTCCCCCTCCACCCCTCTCCCCCACCACCTGACCCTCACCGAAGCCGCCCGCCTCATCGAGGACCGCGCCCTCTCCCCCGTCGAACTCACCACCTCCGTCCTCGACCGGATCGCCGCCGTGGACGAGAAGGCAGGCGCCTACGTGACGGTGACCGCCGAAGCGGCCCTCGCTTCCGCCGCCGAGGCCGAACGGGAGATCGCCGCCGGGCACCACCGCGGGCCGCTGCACGGCATCCCCGTGGCACTGAAGGACCTGATCGACGTGGCCGGCGTGCCGACCACGGCGAGCTCCCGGGTCCGGGACGGCCACCTGCCGGACGCGGACGCCGCCGTCACGGAACGGCTCCGGGCCGCCGGCGCGGTGCTGACCGGCAAGACCCACACCCACGAGTTCGCGTACGGCCTGACCACGCCGCAGACCCGTAACGCCTGGTCACCCGAGCACGTGGCAGGCGGTTCCAGCGGCGGTTCCGCCGCCGCCGTCGCCGCCGGCACGGCCACCTTCGCCCTCGGCACCGACACCGGCGGCTCGATCCGCGTACCCGCCGCCCTCAACCACGTCGTCGGCCTGAAACCGACGTACGGCCTGATCTCCCGGCACGGCGTGACCTCCCTGTCGTGGTCACTGGACCACGTGGGCCCGATCACCCGTACGGTCGGCGACGCGGCGCTGGTCCTCCAGGCACTCGCCGGACACGACCCGCGCGACCCGGCGTCCCTGGACCGCCCGCACGAGGACTGCACCCGCGCCCTCGGCGAACCGGTCACCGGCCTGCGCATCGGCGTCCCCGTCAACTACTACTTCGACCGCGTACAGCCCCAGGTGGTGGCCGCGGTCCGGGCCGCCGTCGACGCGCTCACCGCGCTGGGCGCCACCGCCGTACCCGTACACGTCCCGATGACGGAGTACGTCCACGCCGTCCAATGGGGTCACATGGTCCCCGAGGCCACCGCGTACCACCAGGACACGCTGCGGGCCGCCCCCGACCTGTACTCCGACGACGTACGGATGCTCCTCGAAGCCGGCGAGTTCGTCCCGGCCACCGACTACATCCGCGCCCAGCGCACCCGGACCCTGATGCACCAGGCCTGGCTCCAACTCTTCGACGGCACCGGCCAGCTGCACGAAACCGAAACCAGCACCGGCACCGGCACCGGCATCCGCACCGGAACCCACATCAGTACCGGAACCCACATCAGCACCATCCACCACCACGACGGCATCGACGCACTCGCCGCCCCCACCGTCCCCGCCACCGCCGCCCGCACCGACCAGACCACTTTCACCTGGCCCGACGGCTCGACCGAGAGCGTCGCCGACGCCTACGTACGCCTGTCCGCCCCCGCCAACCTCACCGGCTTCCCCGCCCTCTCCCTCCCCGTCGGCTTCGACGACCAGGGCCTGCCCATCGGGATGCAGCTGATCGGCCGCCCGCTGGCCGAAGCCACCCTCCTGCGACTCGGTCACGCCTATGAGACCGCCCACCACCCGGTGCCGCAGATCGCCCCGGCCTGACCGTAGGCGCCGGTCAACACGCATCAGCACCCGTCAGCCGGGCAGCAGCCGCTCCACCAGCCGCCTCGCATAGTCGGCGACGGCCCCGGAGCCGGCTGCCCCGGCCGCCCCCGTCTTCTCCTCCCCCACCGTCGTCTCCGGCCCCGGCCGGAACAGAATCCGGTACATCACCGGCGCCACGACCACATCCATGACCTTTTCCAGTTCCGGCACGGCTTCCCCACGCCCGGCCGCCCGCTCCAGCAGGATCCGCACCTGCTCGGCCGCGTACTCGGAACACTGCCCGGCATTGCCGCCGTCCGGATCACCCGCCAGCGCGTCCCGGGTGTACGCGCGACCGGCAGCGGACGCCATCTCCTCCAGAAACTGCTCGGCCCAGGCCCCGAGATCGGCACGCAGCGACCCGTGGTCCTCCGGCGCCCCCTCGGGCCGCAGCCGCTCCACCGCCACGTCCGACAGCAGTTCCTGAAGATCGCCCCACCGCCGGTACACGGTCGACGGCGTCACCCCGGCCCGCGCCGCGACCAGCGGCACCGTCAGCCCGTCCCGCCCCAGCTCGGCCGTCAACTCCTGAACAGCCCGGTGCACCGACTCCTGCACCCGCGCACTACGCCCACCGGGCCGAGCGGCGGCCTTCCTGCTCCCCTTGGCCGCGGGCCCGGAACCCTCATTCACCCTGCCAGTCACCCCTCCACCTTAACGCGAAATATTTGCGTCAGTGCTGGACAGCGGCGAGCTCCGGCCAAAGGCTGCGCCCTCGTGCGCCTCTGTCACACCCATGCCCTATGTTGCAGAGGCACGGTAGGGGGGCGAAATGGCGCGGGATTACGACAGTCAGCTGCTGGAGTCGGTGGCGGTCCGCCGGCGCAGGATGCGTGACGCTCTGCTCTTCGGCGCCCAGCGCGGGCGGCGCACGCTGGACGAGCGGCTCGGGAAGATATTCGCCGGGGTCGTCGTCGCGGCCGTCCTGTGCGCGGGATGCGTCGCGTGGTCGTTCCTGCAGCACACGCTGGCCCAGCAGAAGGCCGAGCAGGAGGAACAGCAACACCGGACGCGGCAGTACGGACAACCGCCGAAGTCTGCGAAGTCGGTGGAATCACGGAATCCCGCCGAACAGGTCCGGGCGGGCTTTGCGGCATTCCGGATACCGACGCAAAGGACTTCCCCTGCTGCGGAGAATTTTCTTCGATCCTCGACGAGCGGGGACCGGGAAAACCGACAGGTCCGGCCGGCCCGGGAATTCGCCGGTGCCCCGATGGTAGGTTCCGGCACGTGGTGAGCAGAACGACGACTTCGCAGGCGCAGCTGAGCCGGGTGACGCTGGTCGGCGAGCGGCGCCGGGCCGACATCGTGCTGCTCTCCGACACTCCGATCGGTCAACTGATCCCGGACATCCTGACGTTGCTGGACGACCGGCCCGGGGCGCGCCCGATGTCCCGGCAGTTGATCACGTCCGACGGGTCCGCGCTGCCGCACGACAGCACCCTGGCGTCCGCCGGGATCGCCGACGGCGCCGTGCTCCGGCTCGTCCGGACGCACTCCGCGCCGCCCGCTCCCGTCGTGCACGACGTCACCGACCAGGTCGCCGACGACCTCGACGTACGGTCCTGGCGCTGGCGGCCCGCCGCGCGCAGGGCCGGCGCGGGCGCGGCGTCCGTGGGCTTCGCGGTGGCCGCCGCGCTGCTCGCCCGCCGTGAGGTCGCGCTCGGCACCCTGGCCGGTGTGCTGTCGGCCGTCGTGCTGGTACTGCTGCCGGCCGGCGCGCTGGTCGCCAGGCTCGGGCGCGGCAACCGGGGCCTGGCGACCGCCCTGCTGGCCATCGCCGGCGGACTCGGCGTGCTCGCCGCGTGGACGGCCGCCGACGCGTACGCCTGGCCGGGCCCGGCGCGGCTCGCCGCCGTCGCGGGAGCGCTGGTCCTGACGCTGGTGTTCCTCGGCTACTTCTCGCCGCTGGGCAAGGGCGGCCTCGTCGGTGCCGTGACCACCGGCGCGCTCACCGTCGGATGGGAGGCGGTCGCCGCCGTACAGGGCGAACCGGCCCGGCTCGGCGCGGTCATGGCCGTCGTCTCCCTGATGCTGCTCGGCCTGCTGCCGCGGCTCGCCCTGATGGCGTCCGGGCTCACCGCGCTCGACGACCGGCGCTCGGCCGGCGCCTCGGTCAGCCGCCACCAGGTCGGTACCGCGCTCGCGGTGACGCACCGCGGCCTGGCCCTGTCGACGACGGTCACCGCGGTGTCGGCAGCGGCCGCGGGCTGGCTGCTCACCCTGGCGGCTCAGCCGTCCGTGTGGACCGTGGCGCTCGCCTCGCTCATCGCCGTGGTGCTGATGTCGAAGGCACGGGCCTTCCCGCTGGTCGCCGAGGTCGTCGCGCTGTTCGCCGCCGCGTCGTGCGTCGTCGTACGGCTCGTCGTGCTGTGGACGGAGCACACCGGGGCTGCCGGGCCGCTCGCCGTGCTGTGCGCGGCCGCGGCGCTGCCCCTGCTCGTGCTGGCGGTGCAGTTCCCCGAGCATGTGCAGGTGCGCTTGCGGCGCGTGGCCGACCTGGCCGAATCCCTCGGCATGGTGGCGCTCTTCCCGCTCGCCTTCGGGGTGTTCGGTGTGTACGGGCAACTGCTCAACCGGTTCTGAGTCGTTTCGCGGGTGCTCCGGGCGGGGCAGCAGCTTGGGGGGAGAAGGGCGGGTATGCCGAACGGAGGCGACTGGCAGAGTGATGTACTGCGGGACCTGAGAGGTGTTCCTCACCAGGAAGCGCGGAGCACAGCCGGGCCGGATCACAGCGTTTCCGCTCCTGACCGGAAGCGCCCCGAGGAGGCCGTTCAGGAGCCGGCCACTGCCGACGGGGGCGGCGCCTTCGAACAGGCCGACCGGCAACACCAGGGCCACACACCGCGAGAAGTGACCGGTGAAGTCCCGTCTCCCGCGCCCCGAAGCACTCCCGAGGCCCGCCCCGTCATGGGCGACGGACCGTCCGTCGCGCTGGACCGCACGCCGCGGCACGGCGAGTCCGTCGCCGCGCGAGCCGTACGCGCCCTGCGCCGTACGCTCTACACGTCGGCCACCCGTGAGGTCGCCGACGCCACCCGTACCGCCGAAATGCTCCAGCGTCCGGTGACGACCGGCCGGCAGATCGCCGTCACCTCCATCCGGGGCGGCTCCGGCAAGTCCACGGTCGCCGCGCTGCTCGGCACGGCGTACGCGCACTACCGGCAGGACCCGGTCCTCTTCCTGGAGGCCGACCCGGCGCTCGGCTCGCTGCCGCTGCGCCTCGGCGCCGAGACGGTGCGCTGGACCACCGGCGACCTGGCCGCCCTGGTCACCCCGGACATGTCGCTGTCCGACGTCACCGGGCACCTGGTCCCGCTCCCCGACAACGCCTGGCTGCTGCCCGCGAGTCGGGGACAGGTCGGTACGAGCCTGGACAGCCGGGCGTACGAGCGGGCGGTGGTCGCGCTGCGCCGCTACTTCGGCGTGATGGTCGTCGACTGCGAGACGCTGCCCGCCGAGGTCGGCCGGGTCGCACTCGCCGCGGCCCACAGCCGCGTGCTGACCAGTCCCGCCACGCCGGAAGGCGTCAGCAGTACGTACGCGGTGCTCCGGTGGATGCGGGAACTGCCGCGCCGCCTGCTCCCCGGCACCGTCGTCGTACTCACCGAACTGACGCCTCACCCGGGCATCGACCTCGACGCGGCCACCCGGCACCTCCGGTCCACCGGGGCGACTGTCCGCACCCTGCCGTACGACCGCCACCTGGCGTCCGGCGGCCCGATCTGCACCGCCTCGCTCGCCCACCCCACCAGGAAAGCCGCCGCCCGCCTCGCCGCCGAGGTCTTCCACCTCGCCCAGCAGCGGCACTGAACCGGATGCCGAGCCCGAACGTGAACGACGGACGACGATGAGTACCCGACTGATCCACCGCCCGGCCAGGACCGCCAAACCCCCGGCCGCCCCCGAGGCGCGCCTCGTCGAGGCCCCGCCCAACCTCCCGGAGGGCAAGGCGGGCAACGTCGCGATGTCGCTGCTGCCGGTCGCGGGCGTCATGTCGTCCGTGGTGATGATGACCGTCGTACGCAACAGCCGGTTCGCCGCGCTCGGCGCGATCATCCTGGTCGTCACCGTCATCGGCTCGGTCGTGCTCGTCCTCTCGCAGCGCGGCAAGGCCCAGCGCACCCGGCGCCTCCAGCGCGAGGCGTACCTCACCTACCTGGAGGACCTGCGCGAGGAGCTCGCCGCCGAGGAGCGCGAGCGGCGCAGCCGCGCCGACGTCCTCGATCCGCCGCCGCCCGCCCTGTACGACATGGTCCGCGACCCGGCCCGCCTGTGGGAGCGCCGGCGTGCCGACCGCGACTTCCTGCGCGTCCGCGCCGGCACCGGCGAGATGCCCGTGCGCGATCTGCGCATCACCCAGCAGGGCTCGTCCGTCCTCACCCCGCCGGACCGCTTCATGCTCAACGAGGCGTCGGCCCTGATGGCCCGCTTCCGTACCGGCACCGGTCTCCCGCTCACCGTCCCGCTCGACCGCGTCGGCAACGTCAGCGTCATCGGCCCCCGTGAGGACTGCCTGCGCCTCGCGCGTGCCCTCCTCGTCCAGGCGGCCGCTCTGCACGCCCCCGACGACGTGGGCATGGCGCTCGCCGTGCCCGGCGACCGGCTGGCGGACTGGGAGTGGGCCAAGTGGCTGCCGCACCTGCTCGACACGGAGCAGTTCGACGGCCCCGTCGCCGCTCGGCGTATCGCGCCCTCCGCGCCGCAGCTCGCCCGGCAGCTCGGTCCCGAACTGCGCCGGCGCGCCTCGTACGCGGCGGAGGTGCGGCGTGGTCTCTCCGGCAAGGACGCCCTGGCCCTGACGTCCCGGCTGCTCGTCGTCGCCGACGGACACGGTGCGGACGCCGTCGAGCTCCCGCGCCCCGACGAGGCGGTGGGCCTGCGGGAGATGGCCGTCACCGTCCTGCACCTGCTCGACCGGCGGGTTCAGGAGCCAGGACAGGTCAGCGTCCGGATCACCGTCGACGGCGACCAGGTGGTCGTCGAAGACCTGCGCGAACCGGAACCGGTCAGCGCGCACGGCACCGTGGACGAGGTGAGCGTCCCGTTCGCCGAAGGGCTGGCGCGGATGCTGGCGCCGCTGCGGCTGTCCGCCGAGTCGCCGGCCGACGCGCCCCTGTCCGGGCCGGTCGGGTTCGCCGGGCTCCTCGGCATCGACGACGTGGCACGGCTGGACGTACCGCGCCTGTGGGCGCCGCGCGGTGAGCGTGCCTTCCTGCGCGTACCGATCGGCGTCAACGACCTCCACGAGCCGGTGCTGCTGGACCTGAAGGAGTCGTCGGAGCTGGGCATGGGCCCGCACGGCCTGTGCGTCGGTGCCACCGGCTCCGGGAAGTCGGAGCTGCTGCGCACCCTCGTCCTCGCCCTGGTGGCCACGCACCCGCCGGAGGACCTCGCCCTGGTCCTCGTCGACTACAAGGGCGGGGCGACCTTCGCGCCGTTCGCCGGACTGCCGCACGTCGCCGGTGTCATCACCAACCTGGAGAACCAGGCCGGCCTGGTCGAACGCGTCCACGCCTCGCTCGCCGGCGAGGTCAAGCGACGCCAGCAGCTCCTCAAGGACGCCGGGCACATCGCCGACATCGGTGACTACGCGGCGCTGCGCGGCAGCCGGCGGCCCGATCTGGACCCGCTGCCGCACCTGTTCGTCGTCATCGACGAGTTCGGCGAACTGCTCACGGCCAGGCCGGACTTCATCGACCTGTTCCTGTCCATAGGACGCATCGGCCGCTCCATCGGCGTCCACCTGCTGCTCTCCAGCCAGCGCATCGAGGGCGGCAACCTCAAAGGGCTGGACACCTACCTCTCGTACCGGCTCGGCCTGCGCACCTTCTCCGCCGACGAGTCCCGTACGGTCCTGGACACCACGGACGCCTTCCACCTGCCGCCGCTGCCCGGTTTCGGCTACCTCAAGGTCGACACCAGCCACTACGACCGCTTCAAGGCGAGCTATGTGTCGGGGCCCTACCGAGGCCCCGTACCCCGCCCGGACGAGGCGGCCACCGGGCCCCGCGCACTCCGCTACGAAGCCTTCAACACCACGGGCGACGGGCAGGGCACGGACGTGGAGGAACCGGCCGTACGCCGCCGTGAGACCGGGCCGACCGAGCTGAGCGTCATGGTCGGGCAGCTGGCGGAGGCCCCCGGCACGGTACGCCGCATCTGGCTGCCACCGCTGCCCGGCGCGATCGCCCTGGACACCGTCGCCGGACCGCTGGACGTGGGACGGCGCGGCCTCCAGCTTCTGGACGCGAGGGGACGCGCCACGGAGGAGGTTGCGGAAGGGGCCGCGAAGGGCTCCTCGACGGACGGCGGACGGGGCACGGCCCGGGACCGGACCCCGCACCGGACCCCGCTCCGGGTGCCCCTCGGCCTGCTCGACGACCCGGCCAGACAGTGGCAGGGCCAGTGGTACCTGGACCTCACCGTGGCCGGCGGCCACGCCGCGCTCATCGGCGGCCCGCAGTCCGGCAAGACGACCCTGCTGCGCACCTTCGTCCTGTCGCTCGCGCTGACCCACACCCCGCAGGAGGTCGGCGTCTACGGGCTCGACCTGGTCGGCGGCGGCCTCCAGGCCCTCTCGGCCCTGCCGCACGTCGGCGGTGTCGCGGGACGTGCCGACCGGGAACGGGCGGTACGGACCGTCGAAGAGGTACGGAACATGCTCACGGCCCGCGAAGACCTCTTCCGTCAGCACGGCATCGACTCCCTCGGCCGGCTGCGCCACCTGCACGCGGCCGGCCGGCTGCCCGAGCTGGCCTCCGCCGAGATCGTGCTGGTCATCGACGGGTTCGGCGGTCTGCGCGACGACTTCGAGGAACTGGACGACGACATCGCCGACATCCTCAGGCGCGGCGGCGGTTACGGCGTCCACGTCGTCGCCGCCATGCTCCGCTGGAACGACGCGCGCATCGCCGTCCAGTCGAACTTCGGCACCCGCGTCGAGCTGCGGCTGAACGATCCCGGCGAGTCCTGCATCGACCACAAGCTCGCCGCCACCCTCTCGCCGGACGAGCCCGGCCGCGTCCTCACCGACGGACGGCTCTTCGCCCAGGTCGCGCTGCCCCGTACGGACGGCCGCGCGGACACCGCGGAACTGGGCGCGGTCCTGGAGCGGACGGCCCGCACCGTCCGCGCGTCCTGGAGCGGCGAGACCGCCCAGCCGGTACGGATCCTCCCGCACCTCCTGGAGCCGCAGCTCCTGCCGGGTCCGGCAGCCGAACCCACGCGGGTGCCGATCGGCCTGGACCAGGCGGCACTCGAACCCGTCCTGCTCGACCTGTTCGCCCACGACCAGCACCTGCTGGTCCTCGGCGACAGCGAGTGCGGCAAGACGAACCTTCTGAAGGCCGTCGCCACCGGCCTCATCGACCGCTACGGCGAGGACGAGCTGGTCTTCGCCGTCATGGACCCGCGACGGGGCCTGCGCGGCGCGCTTCTCGAAGAGTTCAACGGCGGCTACGCGTACAACGCCAAGCTGTGCGCGGGCCTCGCCAACGGCATCGCGACCGTACTGGAGCAGCGGCTGCCCGACGACACCGCGCGCCTGGAAGAGCTGGCGCCCGGCAGTTGGGGCGGCGGCCCGCGGATCGTGGTCCTCGTGGACGACTACGACGTCCTGACCACCGCGGGCCAGGCGCCACTGGCTCCGTTCCTGCCCTACATCCCGGCCGCCGCGGACATCGGCCTGCACTTCGTCCTGACGCGCCGCGTCGCGGGCGCCTCACGCGGCATGTACGAGCCCCTCGTGCAGAGCCTGCGCGAATCGGGGGCCGCGGCGCTGCTCATGGCAGGCGACCGCGGCGAGGGACAGCTGTTCCCCGGCCTGTACGCGTCCCAGCAGCCCGCCGGCCGCGGCGTACTCGTCCGCAGAGGCCGCCCCCACCGCCTCATACAGACCGTGTACGCCCCCGAGTGACCCGCCCGACCGCTCCCGCGCGCAGGCGGTCCACCCGGACCGCGGCGGCCGAGCCACGAACGACGAAGGACCGGACGACCCCATGACCAAGGACGTCATCGCCCTCACGGAACGTATGCCCGACCCCTGGGGCCTGCTCGCGGGCCTGCTCTCCGGGGGCCCCGACAAGCTCCTCGGCACAGCGGGAGAGGACGCGGTCCTGCGCCTCTGCGACCCTGAGGGGCGCCCGCTCGTCTCGGTGGAGGCACCCCTGCTCATCCAGGTCGACGGCGAGGCCGAGCGGCTGCTCGGTGCCACGGCGCCCTCGCTCCCCTACTGGTGGACGGAGGCCCGTGCCACCACCGGCGTCGAACAGGCCGAGCGGCTCGCGGGCACCTTCGCGGCCCGGCTGGCCTCGTTGTCCGGCGGCACCGCCTGGCCCCCGGAGGCCGCGCGCAGCCTGGCCGTGGTGCCGGCCGACGGCACCGATGTCGTCCCCGCACCCGCCACCGACCGGCCCGCCGTCGACGTCCTCACAAAGAAGGTCGCCGTCGTGATCCAGGACCGGCCGGTGGTCGCCATGACCGCCTGGCTCTCCGACGCCTTCCGTTCCGCCGCCCTCGGCGAGCTGGGGCTCCAGGTCGTCACCCCGGCGGGCACCACCCTCTCCCCCGCCGTCCGGGACAACCTCGGCACCTGGCCGTCCCGCTGGGTCGTACGGGACGAGCGGGACGGCTACTACGACGGGCTGACCGGGGCCGTACTGCGCTGGCAGGGCGAGATGTTCGCGCCGGTCGCGGCCGCCGACGCGACCCCGGACGACCCGCGCTCCACCCTGGCCGCCGCCTTCCAGGAGGCCGTGCCCACCGGCGAGCGGCAGCTGGCCGTCAGCTTCCGCACCGTCCACCCCGCACACGAAGGACTGGCCCTCGGCGGCGCGCTGGAAGCCGTATGGCGCGAGCTGACCGGCGAACCCCCCGCCGGATGGGGAACCGCCGAACCCGCCGGTCTTCCCTGGTCGCCCCGCCACATGACCGACCTCGCCTACGCCAGAGCACCCGAGCCCACCTGGGTCGTGGTGGTCGGCAGTCCGGCACGTCCCGGCCTCGCCACGGTGCGCATCAGCCGTACGAAGGCGGGCGTGGAGGAAGACGTCAGGCTGATGTTCGGCTACGGAGCCGTCGAGGAGCCGCCGGTCCAGTCCCTGCCCCGCGTCGCGGAGGTGCTGGCCACCCGTCACGGTCTCCGGTCGATGCTCGTACAGATCCGCAAGGCCCGCCGCGACCTCGCGGTGCCGCCCCGGTTCGAAGGCCCGGGCGTACCCGTGGCGTTCGTGCTGGGCGCGGAGGAGGTCCACGCGATGCCCGGCGACCGCGCCCTGCGTACCCCGCTGCCCGAAGCGCCGGTCCGCCTCGGCCGCAAGACCAGACCTGCGCTGTACTACCCGTTGCCCGGCGACCCGTCGGACCTGTCGGGCTGGCGGGACTTCGAGCGGCTGATGCGCCATCTGAAAGGTGCCGTGGACGCTTCTTAGGGGCGTCGCGAGGCATGTGGCACCCGAACGTCATGAGCGTGTCACAGCACCGCATTACGGATTGCACCAGTGATGCCCGAGTTGATAGAGATGAACGTACATGTGAATGTCACGTCTGGCAGGGGGGCCCGATGAAGTTCGACATGGGGGCACAGACGCTCTCGACCCTGAGGTCACAGTCCCAGGGTTCGGGTTCGGAGCTGGGGGCTCTGATTCATCAGCTCGTACAGGCGGCACAGCCGCTGGAGAGCAAGTTCAACGGATCGGGCAAGGCCGCGTTCGACTCGTTCAAGTCGCGCGCCGACGAGATCACGGCGGCCCTGAACAGCGCGCTGTCCGCGATCGTCGGCGGCCAGGCGGGCATGGATTCGGCGTTCGGCACCGGTGACCAGGAACAGGCCGACAACGCCCGGTCGCAGATGGCGGCGGCGAACTTCGACGCGGCGCGCTTCTCGGGCCGCTGACGGCCGCTGACGAAGAAGTATCCGGAAACCTCAGGGGGAAGATCGTCATGGCTGCCGGCATGGACCGCCGTTCGTACGACACGGGCGCCTCGGCGGAGGCACAGGGCAACATCCAGGCCGTGATCGCACGCCTGGAACAGGTGATCACGGAACGCGACGCGCAGGTGAAGGCCGCGATGGCCGACTTCACGGCGGACGGCGTCGCGGACGAGTACCACGGCAAGGAACTGCGCTGGAACCGCGCGTCCCAGGAGGTCAGGAGCATCATCCAGCTCCTGCGGACGACGCTGGAGAAGAACGACGGGACCGCACACCAGACGCTCGCCCGCGCCAAGGCCGCGGTCGACAACATCGGCTGAACCGGCCCGGCGCACCAGGAGGGACGCACTTCTCCGTAACGCGCCGACGGCTGGAGGGGCCACGGGGGTGACGGCGCCGCCGCACGGTGCGTGCGGGCGGCGCTACAGTTTTGCAGCCAGGGGGGCATACATGGCGTCATGGGACATTCAGCCGCAGGGAGTCCAAGGCCAGTTGAAGGTCGTCGGCGCACACGCCGAAGATCTGGGTGCGGCCCTCGGCACGCTGCTCTCGGACCTCCAGGAGGCGGCCCGGGTGGCCGGCACGGCCGTGCCGGGCTCACAGGCCACGACGCTGCCGGGCGGGGCGCCGGTACTGACGACGGCCAAGCCGGTGGGCCCGGTCGCTCCCGACAGGCTGCCGCAGAAGGCGACGGGCCCGGTCGCCGCCGCACTGGTCGAGTACGCGTCCCGGCGCCAGGGAGACATCAAGGCGATGGCCGACCGCGTCCAGGCCGCCGTCCTGGGCGCCGCCCGGGCCACCAATGAGTACGTCGAAGGCGACCTGGAAGCGGCCAGGAACGCCCAGAACGCCGCCCGGGCCGTGCGGCTGGACGCTCTGAAGACCTTCGGGGGGAAGCAGTGAGCAACGCGCCGGTCGACCCGGCAGAGGTGCCGGTCTACACCGGTCACCTGGGCAGCCTCCAGGCCAAGGTGAAGTCGCTGGCCCAGGGCGGCACCAAGGTCACGACCGCCGGCTCGGACGTCCACACGTCCTTCGGCGGCCTGTCCGCCTTCTACAGAGCACCCGAGGCCGAGCAGCTGTTCGCCGTCACCGAACCGGTGGCGCGCACAGCACGGACCCTCGGCGACGAGATGCAGACCGTCTCCAAGGCCCTGGGCACCTACGCCCAGGAGATCACCCCGCTGGTCGACCAGCTGGACCAGCTCAGACGGGAAGCCGCTGACTTCCGCGCCAAGGACGCCGCCGAGGACGACTGGAACGAGGACGGCGACCTGGTCGAGGAGAATCTCGCCCGCCGCAACAAGATCGCCGAAGTCTGGGCCGCCTTCCAGTCGGCCGAACGCGACTGCCACGCGAAGATCGTCGCCTTGGTGGGCGGCACCGCGCTCAAGACGAACGACGGCACCGACCGGAAGGGCATGTACGGCTACGACGCCGAAGCCCTCAAACAGTCCAAGAGCCTGCCCTGGGGAGACGCGGTCGAGGAGTCGGTCCCCGCCTGGCAGGTGTGGGAGCACGTCTACGACTTCGGCAAGGGCCTGATCGTCGACGGCCTGTGGGGCACCGTCAGGGGCCTGGGCACCCTCGTCGGCGTCGACGGCTGGGACGCCGCCGGCGAGGCCTGGGTCAACCTGGCCAAGCTCTCCACCGCCATCACCATCGCCGCCGTCCCCGGCCTGGGCGCCGCCTACCTGACCATGCCCGGCAACATGCTCCCCTCCTGGCTGCGGGACTCACGGAAGGCGATGGTCGACACCGGCAAGGCCATGCTGGCCTGGGACCAGTGGGGCACCAACAACTCCCGCGCCGCGGGCGCCGTCACCTTCAACGTCCTGACCGCCCTCTTCACCCGAGGCGGCAGCGCGGCCGTATCGGGCGTCGGCAAAGCGGGCACCGCCGCCAAGGCCCTCTCCTTCGCCGGCAAGGTGGGCCAGGTCATCGACCCGATGACGTATGTCTTCAAGGGGGCGGGGGCGGGCGTTTCCAAGATCGGCGACGTGGTGTCCCACCTCAAGAACCTGCGCGGCATCGAACTCCCGAAATTCCCCCACGACACCGTCGCCCTCCCGGACGGCGCCCGCCTGACCGCCGACGGCACCATCCACCTCCCCTCGGGCCAAACAATCCCGGAAGGCTTCACCCGTCTCCCCGACGGCACCGTAAAAGCCCCGAACCACCTCACCCTCCTCCCCCCGGGCACCGTCCGCCTCCCCACCGACGGCCCCCCACGCTTCCTCGCCGAAGACGGCACCATCTACAAGCCGGACGGCACCGTCGAACAACACGCCCAGACAGCCCCGAGAGACATCACGTCCAAGCCGACGGACGGCGCGGACCAGCCCCGGGTCGACTCCCCGAGCCATCAGGAAGAGCCGGTGATGGCGGGCGTCGGCGGGCGGGGTGACGAGGGCGCGGCAGTGGGATCGGAAGTTTCCGGAGCAGGACGGGCCGGGAGCAGTGGGGGGCACGGCGGCAATGTGGGCGACAACACCACCACGGGCCGTGGGGGCAGCCATGGACCCCCAGGGGGCAACGCAAGCGAACACATGCCCACGAACAGTCTGGACAACAACTCGACCAGGACCGGGCTTACAGGCGACGGACCCAGGGGCGGTGGGGACACTTCGGCGGCCGGAGGCCACGGGCCCGGCCAATCGCTCCCCCCGCAGTACGGCGAACACGCAACCAGTGTCGGTACGCCTGGCCACGAACCTCTGGTACCGGAGCGATCGGGTGGTACACCGGAACAGGGCCACCCCGACTCCGAATACGCTTCCCATCCGGAAGAAGCGCTCTCTCCGGAAACTCTCGTAGGCGAAAACGGCAGCGTCCCGCCTCCGGGACACGGTCAGAAACTATTGGAGCAGATCGCTGTCGACGGGCCTCGCGCGACCAGGGTGGACGGCGTCATCACCCACATCGACGGACAGCCGGTCGCCAGCTACCTGGATGAGCTGGCCCAGAAACGCGGTGCGGAATATCGTGACGCCCGGGATTCCGGCATTTTCCCCAGGAAACAGACCGGGGCCTGCGTAGGGTCTGTGATGGATCTACGCACGGGCACCATCATCGAAGGAATCAACGGCAAGGCGGATGTTGTAATCAAGCTGGACGAATTGCACCCCACGCTCCGCAAAAGACTGGAAACGATCGGGGATCCCCCGCCTCACAAGGACGACCCACTGGGCCATGCCGAGGTGAAGGCAGCCAACGAATTGCTCTGGATGCGAACGCGACAGGGCTTGCCCGACGACGCCGCCGCTCTGACGGAGATGCGGGCCGCGGTTGACTTCCCTTACCTCAACGATGCCTCGACGGGGCTCCCCGGCAGACGCGCCCCCTTCTGCGCGAACTGCAATCATATGCTGCAAGGGCTGCCCAGCAGCCACGGCCGGTTCACCGGCTTCCCGCCGAGTGACGAGAACTGGATCCCCTGATGACCTCAGTACCACGCATCGACGTCGATGACCCGGACGTCGACATGGACCATGCTCAACGCTTGCTCTATCGAGGCACCCCGTTCACCGGAGAAGTGGCCGAGTACCAGGACGAGCAACTGATCAGCTTGGACGAGTACACCGAGGGGGTTTTGCACGGAAAATCTCGCGAATGGTACCGAGATGGGACGCTGCGCTCGGAGGGGACCGTCCGAGACGGTCGCGCTTGGGGTGAGTTCAAAGAATGGCACCCCAACGGCACTCTGAGGTCCAGGAAATATTTCGACAGCTCACCCGCTTCTCTCCGCGAAGAGGATACTTGGGACGAACAGGGAGCCGCACTCACCTCGTGGCGCCGCGATAACGGCTGAACATCAAAAAACACCCTGGCCATGGCGCCTTCCGAGCTGGAGGTCTCTCACTCTTCAGTCGTTGCGATGGCTGTCCGACGGACAGCCATCGCAACGACTGACGGAGTGCCGGCGTCGATGACGACCTGGCCGTAGGTCGAGTACCGGCAGTTCCCCGACTGCCGGGCAACGCTGTGATCACGAGACTGGGGACCGGGGGCGCGAGCTGACGCGGAGCCGGCGGTACGTTGAGGGACGTCCCGAGCCCCTGAAGGGGGCTATGCGCCGCATGGGAGACGCCGTCTGGCCGGGTATGGAGACCAAGACTGAGACCACCGGCAACAGGACTGCACGAACTCGGCGACGACGCGTATCAGGCGAATGAAAAACCCCAGCTCAGACGAATTCTGAGCTGGGGTTTGCAGTGGAGCCGCCTGGGGGAGTCGAACCCCCGACCTACGCATTACGAGACCATGAGCGATCATGTTTCCTGGTGCCGCGTCGTGCCGCCTCGTGACGTTTCCGCTGATCAGAACAGGTGTCACGGGTTGGGCTGTGCTGCTCCGTGTTGCACCGTCCAAAGGCGTCTGTCCACCGGCTGTCCACCGCGACGCTCGGCATTCAGTTCGTTCCGCGCGATCGTCGCAGCCCGCTCCCCGTCGAGTCGGTCCTCTGGGAAGCGGGAAGGAGGCTTTGCAGGAACCCAACAGCCAAGAACCAATCAGGGCACCCAGGGCATTAACTGTACGGGGCACGGGGTGTGGTGATGACCGACGACGGCCGCGGTATCCCGATCGCGTCCCATGAAGCCTCACGGGACGTGACCCCGCCGCCCGCGCGAGAAGCTGTCCGAATGGGCTTTCTTCGCGATCGCGCGCCCGCCACGTAGTAGGTGCTTGGCCTACCGACGCTCGCGGGCATTGGCCAGCACCGGCTCGCTGTGTTCGATCGCGAGGTATGTTTCGGCAGTCGTTCCCTCAAGGAGCCCGCTCTCCTCCGGATCCTCAATGGACACCTCAACCTGGCGCCCCGACAGAAGATCACTCCAGGACCGTGCATCAACCTGCGCGAATCCGTGGCGGACATCTGCGCGCAGGCGGAAGCCTCGCTCCTCTTCCTGCGCGTAGTAGGCACGGCGAGTGGCTCGGCTGTACTCCTCGCGCTCCTCGTCGTCGACGCCGTGATGCGGCCTGACAAAGTCAGGCAGGAACACCAACTCATTCACAGGCCTCTCGGACTGCGCCTGGTGCAAGGCGGCGCACGCGGCGAAGAGTCGTCGGGACATGCCCAGGTGGAGGCCAATACCAGGAAGACGGGCGGCGATAAAGTCGCTGGCGTCCCCGTGTACCCGCAGCGCGGCCTCGCCGGTCACGGAGTCGGAGCGCAGTCGGCGCCGAATCTCCCGGGTGGGCTCGTCGTGCTCAACGGGAGTGAGGGAACCCGTGCGGTGTCGCAACCGCGCGGAGCGCGCCCTACTGACGGGGATGAGGCGGAGATCCTCCACTGCTCCGAAGGCGATTGCCTGGTAGGCCATCAACTGTGACCGGGCCACTGCCAGCAGCGCCTCCACATCTTCTGCAATGTGGTCCTCAGCCCCGTCCGGCGGCGGTCCGAGCGGCGGGATCGCGCTGCCGCCATCAGGAGGCGGAGATGTGATCGACGTGGTGTCTATCGTCATGAACAGGTAGTCGTCCTCCCACCTCTTCCGGTGCGGCAAGGAGGTGCCGCACAGTACCTGACGGTGGGGGACGGTCATCAGGTCGCTGCCGCCGTTCAGCTGCACCTTGCCATCCTTCAGACGCCCCTCGCCGAGGTGGCGGCCGGCTTTGGCCTCGACGAGCCAGGGAAGCCGCGGACTCGGATGCGTGCCCCATAGATCCGGCAGCCGGAGACTCGCGTCCAGGAACCCCTGGTTCCCGTTGGGGCCGCCAGCCTCGATGTGCCGCGTACTTCCCAGACCAGACATGCCGACACACGCCCACTGCGCCATGGTCATCCCCAGGTGGTAGCCGAACGCCGAGTGAGCACTGCGCTCGGTCCCGTGCTGATAGACGGCGCTGACGAACAGCCGACGCCCGGCCGCGTGATCCGGCCCCGCCACGTCCTTCATGTACAGGTAGGCCTGCAACGGTGCCACCCGCGCGATGAATTCGTTCACCGCCAGCCAGGGCGTCTTCCGAAGCCACGGCGCCAGATCCCGCCCGACGCCCGTGGCCGCCTGCAGGATCTGCCGCCACGTGGTCGTCGCCAGATAGAGGCCGTCGCCGGGGAGCTGTCCCGCGGCGGGCCACGGATCCACGGCGCTCTTCCACTGCGCTTCAGAAGGCCGCCGAAGCTTACCGGTACTGCGCACCACAACGGGTATGTCCACGGCATCCGACACTTCGAATAGGTAGTCGACAGCGTCCTCAGGCGGCATCATCCCCATGAGCCACACCCTGTCACGTCTTCACTGTCTCCGGTGGCGCTAACCGAGCCACAGGTCGAGCGGCTGCTCCGGCGGCGACGCTGTTCATGGTGCAGCTGCGGCGCCAGGCAGGTCGTCCTGCTGAGGAAAACGCGTCGTAGACCGTAGTTGGAATACTTGCAAAACGCAAACACGATCCGATATCACCCGAACGCAGTCACCCTGCCCTGCGAGTGACAGGATTAGCAAGCATCCAGAGCCGAAGCGAGGGTCATGAATTCTTGTCGAACCTTATCTGACTCCTCGCTAAACCCGCCTTTCAGCAATGTAATACCCAGGGTCTCGAGAGCCATAAGTAGGTTCTCGCGGTCGTTCGCGTTACGAAAAGACTGTACAGCATCACGATACGCCTCTATGGCTTCGCCAAGCCTTCCCGCTTCTTCAAATGCTCGCCCCGAGCCACCTATTGCCAGACCTTCCATAGAGAGGTCTTCTACCTCCTGAAAGATTTCGGCTGCTTGGCGGTAGATAACGACAGCATTGTCTACCTGCCCGGCCCTTCGGTGGGCCAGTGCCAAATTGTCTAGAGCCTCAGCGAGCGCATGACGGTCGCCAGTCTCCTCACAGAGTCGCACATCTTGCGAGTGAGCGTGAATCGCCTCCGCATAGCGCCCGGCGTCCTGCAGTGCAAGGCCGTAACTGCCGAGCGCTGCCGCCTCGCCATGGTGGTCGCCGACCTCCTGGTAGAGGGTGGCTGCAGCCCAATGCTCCTGCGCTGCCTCGGTAAATTCTCCCGACTTCCGTAGTGCCATTCCGAGGAGGTTTCGCATTGCGGCCTCTCCCTGGCGGTCTTCCCGGGCCTGACAGTCCGAGACAGCATCCCTATGGAGCTGGATTGCCTCCTGGATGTCCAATTCCTGGAGTGCTAGTGCAAGACTTCCGAGCGCCTTCGCCGCCTGAGGGTCGTTAAGTTCGTGGAGAATTTCGGCGGCTTTGCGGCCAGCATCGACCGAATCCCGATATTCACCCAAATGATACAAAGACTGCGACAATGCATTGAGGGCCGCTTGTTCTCCATATCGATTCCCCGACCGCCGACAGATGTCAATTGCCGCTTTGCCGATCTCGAGGGCTTCATCAAAGCGTCGAACGTGATAGAGGACTAGTGCAAGGGTAGCCAATGCCCAGCCCTCACGGTGCAGATCACCCCTGATTCGTAGTGCCTTCAACGCCGAATCAATTACCGCAAGCCAATCATCGAAGTAGCGGCGCAGATGAAAGAATTCGTCCAGCGCAAAGGCGAGATCAACACCGATTTCGTGACCCGTTTGGGCGGCTGCAACGAGATTCGATCGCTCTTCTTCAAGCCACTCAAGGGCATCGACCTCATCCTCCCCGCGCCCATTGCGCTCCTTGAGGATGAGATTGGCGGAGGTTGCCCCCATAAGATAAAAATAGAGGACTCTCTCCAGCGAGAATTGACGCTCGTCCAGTTCGGCATGCTCCTTCCCCTTCTCGTCCGCGTAGAGACGAAGCAGGTCATGCAGGCGCCAGCGTCCCCATGTTGTACCGGGCTCAATCAGGTGTGCCCGAGCCAAATCCTCGAGGATGACTTCGATGTTGGGATCACCCGTGAGATGAGCCGCGGCACGGGAAGAAATGTCGGGTCCTGGATTGAGCGGCAGCAACCGAAGAATACGGGCCGGGTCCGCACTCAACTGGAGGTATGAGAGCTCGAAAGCTGCTCGAACAGCTCGATCCTCTCGCTTAAGACGGTCAAGCCTTGTGTGGGCGGCGAAAAGCGCTTGAACAAGAGATGAAATGGGGCGGGATGGAGAGTCGGCTAGCAGGGAGGCACAGATCTGCAGTGCGAGAGGCAAGTTGCCGCAAAGCTCGACCAGGGCACGGGCTTTCTCCTGCTCCTGTGCGACACGCGAGTCGTTCTCTCCGCGGGCCTGGAACAGTACTCGTCGAACGAGCTCGACTGAGGCTGACGGCTCCAGCACGTCTAGATCAAGGATTCGCGCACCCACGGCGAGTGAATGCCGTGACGTAACAATTGCCGTTCCGTCATCGTGCGACGGCAATAGCGGCTCGACCTGTCCATCACTGGACGCATTGTCAATCACTATCAGAATATGCTTGCCTCGGCTGGCATAGGCCGATAGGATCGACCGATATAGCCGTGTTCGATCAGCTAGGTCAGGCGGAATTTGCTCGCCTGGAATACCGAGAGCGATGAGCAATGAACCCAATGCTTGTTCGGGCGAAATATAGCGCTCATTGTCGTACCCAAAGAGGTTAATAAAGAGTATGCCGCCAGGAAACCAGCCGGTTCTCTTCTCCGCCTCCGCCGCTGCCTGTAGGGCAAGCTCGGTCTTTCCAACTCCTGCCATACCTACGACAGCAGCAAACCGCGCCGTGTTCTGGTGTGATCTACTCGGATCCAACTGATCGAGCAGAGAACTGAGCTCTCGGGATCGCCCCACGTACGTTCGTGAGCGTAGAGGCAGGCCGCTAAGGGCAGGTGTAATGGACGGTGGTAGTTCCACCGTGATGGTATGTCCCTGGATGACAGCACTGAAAAAGATACCGTCATCGATTTTATTCGATGTTGTCATGAGCTTCTCCGTCGCATCGATAGTAGCGTCGCTGCTACCGCTTCAACGAGATCGGGCTCGCATGCCTGGACCCTCAGTGGACGGGAGGCCGTCCCCGCCTGCTGAGCGGTGACGACGAGGACTTCGTCGTCCGGACGGCCGCCACCCGCCCCACTGTGCTGGGCAAGCCCTTCACCCGCTGGTCGGTCCGCAAACTCGCCGATCACCTGCGCCGCGACGCCGCCAGGCCCGTCCGGATCGGCCGGGAGACACTGCGCTGCCTGCTGGCCCGCCGGGGGATCTCCTTCCAGCGCACCAAGACCTGGAAGGAGTCCCCGGACCCGACGTTCGACGCCAAGCTGGAACACATCGAGTACGCGCTCAATGAGCGCGCGGACCGCACGTTCGCGTTCGACGAGTTCGGGCCGCTGGGCATCCGCCCCACTGCCGGCTCCTGCTGGGCCGGACGCGGCAGGCCCGAGCGGCTGCCGGCCACGTTCCGCCGCACCCACGGCATCACCTACTTCCACGGCTGCTACTCGGTCGGCGACGACAAACTGTGGGGCGTCAACCGCAAGCGCAAAGGCATCGACCATACCTGGGCCGCCCTGCGGTCGATCCGCGCGGCCCGCCCCGACGGCGCCCCGGTCTACGTGATCCTCGACAACCTCTCCGCCCACCTGAACTGGCGCATCCGCAGGTGGGCAGTCCGCAAGAACGTCGAGCTGTGCTTCACCCCGACCTATGCGTCGTGGGCCAACCCCATCGAGGCCCACTTCGGGCCCCTGCGGCAGTTCACCCTCGCCAACTCCGACCATCCAAACCACACCGTCCAGACCAGAGCCCTGCACGCCTACCTGCGCTGGCGCAACCAGCACACCCGTCACCCCGACATCCTCGCCGCCCAACGACGCGAACGCGCCCGCATCCGCAGCGAAAAAGGCGTCCGCTGGGGCGGCAGACCATTGCCTGCCGCGGCCTGACCACCAACCCGGCAAACCTTCCCGGTCACAGCACTAGCCGGGCGGAAACGTCTGCGCCGTGGCGGTGCGTCGCGCTACGAATGCGACATCCGCGTCCACCTCAAGCCGCACCTCGGGCACCTTCGCCTCGACAAGCTCCGAGTCCACCACATCGACAAGATGTTCGACGCCATCAACGAGCGGAACATCGAGATCCAGGAGCAGAACGCCCAGCGACGCGCGGTCGCCGACGAGCTGAAGGCCACCCCGAACAAGGGAGCCGAGAACCGGGCGCGCCGGAAGTGGTTCCGCGCACAGCTCGACGCGATGCCGCCGTTCCGTCGAGTCACCGGGCTGAACACCCAGCCTCACATCCGCGACACGCTCCGGACCGCGCTCAACGTTGCCATCGCTCAGCAGGTCATGCCCGCCTTCAACCCGGCCGCTCACGTCGAGCTGCTGCCCGGTACCAAGCCGAAGGCCCTTGTCTGGACCGAGGAGCGCATCACTCGTTGGCAGGAGACCGGTAAGCGGCCGTCGCCGGTCATGGTCTGGACCCCGGAGCAGACCGCCGTCTTCCTCGACTTCGTCGCGGGAGACCGGCTGTACTTGCTCTGGCGACTCATTGCGTTTCGCGGTACTCGGCGAGGAGAGGCGTGCGGTGTCCGCTGGGAGGACTACTCCGCGAAACACTGCTCGCTGGCCATCGCCACGCAGCTCATCCAAGACGGCTGGGAGGTCCACGAGGGTGCGCCCAAGACCGACAGCGGCCTCCGACTGATCGCCCTGGACGGCGAGACCAACGAGGGCCTCCTCACGCACAAGGCGCGCCAGCAGACCGAGCGCGAGGCATGGGGTGAGGGCTGGCAGAACACCGGTCGGATCTTCACCCAGGAGGACGGCTCTCTCCTCCACCCGGGCAAGGTCAGCGATCTGTTCGAGCGCCTCGTGGAGGCGGCTGGCCTTCCGCCGATCCGCTTTCATGACCTCCGGCACGTCGTTGCGACGCTGATGCTCGCGGCGGGCGTCGACATCAAGGTCGTCTCGGAGACCCTCGGCCATTCGGACACGCGGATCACGCGGGACATCTACCAGTCGGTCCTCGACGACCTGGCGCGTGACGCCGCCGAGAAGGTCGTGCAGCTCGTCCCTCATGCGCGTAAGGCGCTGGCGGCTGTTCCGGACGTCGTGCCGCAGGTAGACCCCGCGTCTCGCCTGCCGAGGATGGCGCCGCCACGTAAGGACGACGCGACCCAGCAGAATCGTTCCGCCTGACGGTGGACGGAGAAGGAGCCCCGGTCAGAGGGAAGCTGACCGGGGCTCCGGCTTGTGCGCGAAGCCGCTTCACGGCCTCGCTGGGCTGCTCAGAGAGGGTCATCCACGACCGTCAACAGCGCTGCGGCGATGGCGATCAGCGCTTTCGCCTCGTCCCGGCTGTAGGTGAACGCCGACGTCACCGCGTCCTTGTGAACCGCTGCGCTCGTCTGGTCCTCGACCGCGAGACGGATCCAAGCCCAGCGTTCGTCCTGCGTGCGCTGCAACCTGTCCTTACCGCCGGGCCACTTCCAGCCGCTGTGGTCCTTGATCCATTCAAGCGCGCGACGGGCCTCCAGGATCGCGCCTTCGATGTCGTCGTCCAGAAGTCGGCGCTGGGCTGCGCGCAGGAACCGGGCGGGCGTCGCGCGGGGGTCGTCCTCCAACGGGAACGGGACCTGCATCTCGAACGCGACTGCGGGGCCGAGGGCGGAGACCTGTTCGATCCAGCGGCTCTTTGCCACGCTGAAGTGCAGGACCTCCGTCGTGCTACCAGGGTAGCCGGGGGCCTGCGGAAGCGTGCCGGTGACCTCCAGTTCCATTCGGAGGTCACCGTCGCGAGCCTCGTTGATGGCGTGGAGTTGGGCCGAGGTGAGGAGGAACTTGAGGACGGGCCGCTCGACTCCGGTCTCCGGCGTGAACGCGAGCACTTCCGTGCCCCGTCCGACGAGCGTCCGCTGATAGGGGTTCGCGATCCCGTACAGATCGGTCTGGAGAGCCAGGAACCTGCCGGCCTTCGTCGCACTGGGTGCCTTCACATCCAGCCCGACCTGCAGACAGATCGTGCCCATGCCCCGAAGGAGCTGGACGCTCTCCTCCCGGACGCCGAGGACGAATTCGCCGGCCTCCGCGTCGGAGCGCATCACGTCCACGACCGCCCCCTCCACCGTGGTCTTCCGACCGACCGATTCTCTACCAGGCGGCGCGGTGACGACGTCGGTTTATAGGAACCCCCCAAGACGCTCTCAACGGGGCGCGGCCGGCCCGTGGACCGCGGATGCACTCCTGGAGTTGCCCTCCCATCGCCGTTGCCCCCGCGTGCCCACCGCTTTGCACGCCCGCTGCACGCCTGTCCACCGGAAGCGATCACAGGGCCCGAGCAGAACGCATCACATCGAGAATGGATCATGAAAGCGCAAAGGCCGAGGTCAGAAGCTATCTATTGCGGGCCTCTTCGGAGCCGCCTTCGGAATTCGAACCTGCGCGAGCAGTCCCTCGTCGGCAGCATGCTGGCATGGTCTGTCGAGATCGCACAGGCGCGACGACCTCTGCGATAAACGTCGTTGGTCAACTGCACTGCTTGCTGACAAGCTGGGCTCTGTGACTCCCAGCGACTTCTACTCCGACCGCCTAGGCCAGGGCAAGCCTCGTGTCAGCGAGGAGGTTTCTCCAGCAGCCTGGGGAGGAGTCGTCGCACTGATTCACCGACTGATCGGTAACGGCTTTCTGGCCTGCGATTTCCCCGCGTACGACTGCTCAGACGACCATTCCGGTCATAGCGTCATCACCGGCGTGGACGATGCGATGTTCGCCTCTTCGCTCCTGGCCCACGTCCCGGATCTGTCTGCCCTCTCAGCAAGTGCGAACTCTGAAGCAGAGGATCCGTTTGGCATCAGTGCCCTCAGCGGAGGCTCGCAGCCACGGATCGATGACCTGTTGAACCCGACACAGTCTCCTGACACGGTCACAGCGCTGGACGTGATCGACTTCATTGCCCGACACATCGAGAAGCCGTCCCGGACCACGCATCACCCTTGGAACGGCGACCACCCCCACTACTTCTTCAGCTCCAGGGAGCGACTTGACGATCAGAGGCCGGGGCAAGGTCAGTTTCAGGAGGACATCGACCTTCTCTTCGCCAGAAGCGGCATCGCGTTCACCTTGGGCGAGGACTTTCGGGTTCAGCGGCTCGGCCCACCCGAGGCGCGACCGCTCATCACAGACTTTCGGCCCGCCACCGGAGACGAAGACCTCGACGCCAAACTCACCGATGCGTTGGCCCTCTTCGTCTCCAGGGACCCCCGCGATCGACGCAACGCGGTCGAGAAGCTCTGGGACGGATTCGAGCGGCTCAAGACTCTAGAGCTCGGTAGCGGCAGCAGCAAGAAGGAATCAGCCAGTCAGCTGCTCGATCGTGCAGCCTGTGGCTCTGAGCCGTACCGCGAGTTGTTGAACTCTGAGTTCAAGATGTTGACAGACACTGGTAACAGTTTCACCATCCGGCATCACGAGCACGGCCAGGCCGAGCTGCCTAACTCCGCGGCTGTCGATTATCTGTTCGTGAGACTTGCTTCGGTTCTCTCATACGTTCTGCGGACAACCAACCGCATGGCCTCCTGAACCTGTCTGCCATACCGTAAGTGGCCCCTTGTTCACTTCGGTCCTCGTCGGTTGGATCTCCGCCGAGTGGCAACGGCGTACGGTTCAATGCTGTTGTACGTCGATCTGCCCCTCGACTCACGGGAAGCGCCGATGACACTGCAACCCTGGAGCAGCCAGAGGCATCAGTCTGCCATCGGAAGGGTGGGGCTCTCTGCCCCCGCTCGTCAAGCTGTGATGGACCTGCAGATGCCCAACGGCATTCAGGTCCTGGACTACGGCTGTGGCCGTGGTGGCGATGTTCGCGCTCTTGAGCACCTCGGCCTTGATGTCTCCGGCTGGGACCCTGTGCATCGTCCTGACGGT
This sequence comes from Streptomyces paromomycinus, assembly GCF_003865155.1. Taxonomy (NCBI): domain Bacteria; kingdom Bacillati; phylum Actinomycetota; class Actinomycetes; order Kitasatosporales; family Streptomycetaceae; genus Streptomyces; species Streptomyces paromomycinus. Next base: position 4,424,935 of record NZ_BHZD01000001.1, read on the forward strand.
GAACTCAGGCTCTCCGACGTCGTGCTTCTCACGTACGTCCTCAACGTCATCGAGAAGCCTGATGAACGCCGCGCGACTCTCGCGAAGGCATGGGACCACACGAAGGCTGCTCTCGTAGTTTCCGCCCGGCTCCGTTGGGAGCGGAACCAGGTCAAGGGCACGGAATACGGCGACGGCATCCTTACGAGCCGCAACACCTTTCAGCACCTCTTCGCAGCGAGCGAGCTGCGGGACCTCGTCCAAGATGTGACGGCGGTCCGCTGCATCTCGGCAGCCCCTGGCATCGTTTACGCCTTCAGAAGCGATGAAGCCCGCCTCGCATATCTCGCTCGTCAGGTCGCGCCTGACGCCGCCTGGCTCGCTTCCGATGACACCGCGTCCGCCATCACTGCCGTCGTGGACCATCTTGAACAGCGTGGCCGGCTGCCGCAGCTGGAAGAAATGCCGTGGCCTGTCACGGGGCTTCTTGGCCACATGCGGCCTCAGGAACTCAAGCGGTTCGCTGAGCAGGCCGCTGATCCGTTGAAAGTCGAGGCCGGCGCCAAGCGCTCAGCTCTAGACACCCTGCTCTTCCTCGCAGTCGAGCTCTTCCACGGCCGCGGTCCGGCTAGCAGTCTCCCGATTCCTGTCCAATTGGACATTCGGGCCTTCTTCTCGTCCTACACAGAGGCATGCCAACGGGCGGACCGGCTGCTCTTCAAACTGCGCGACGACGCGTATGTACGCCGTGCCATGAACGGCTCAGTGGCCGGCAAGTTCACAGCCACTGCCCTGTACGTGCATCGCAGGGCGATGTCCCGGATCCCGACCATCCTGCGCCTCTACGAACAGTGCGCAAGCATCGCTGCCGGCCGTCCTCCCTCGTGGTCCGTCGTCAAGCTCCGCCACCAGGGTCGTGGTGTGAGCTGGCTTGACTACCCCGAGTTCGACTCCGATCCTCATCCCCGGCTCTCGTCCTCTTACGCCGTTGATTTGGGAACGTTGAAGGCTTCCCACATGTCGTACACAGACTCGAACAACCGGCCACTGCTGCACCGTAAGCACGAGTTCCTTGCCCCGGACGATCCAGATGTCCCCAAGTACCAGAGGTTGACCGAAGCCGAGGTCAGCGCTGGCTTGTACGAGCAACCACACCTCATCGGCAATGAAGCGGGCTGGGAGCGGGAACTCGTGCGCACCGGCCGATCACTCAGGGGGCATCGCCTGATCCTCCGCCCTGAGATTTGATCAACTCGGCGAAGGTCCGCTGTTCTCCAGAGTGCTGGAGGACGGGCCATCCGCCCTCCAGCACCCCGGTGCTCACGCCAGTCAGGTCATGCACCATCCGGAGTCGCAATCACCTTCACCGGGGTCTTCGACGTCCTCCTCAACTCCGCACGCCGGTATGGCCTCAGTCAAGGGGCGGCCATATCGCGTCAAGTACGCAGAGTCCCGTCCGAGTGCTGCTCGTCGCTCGTTGATCGTCTCCTCCAACCGAGCAGCCGCCATGAACAGCTCCGGCTCATCCCTGCGCTGGCGGCGCCATGCATCTACGGTGCGAAAGGGGCAGAAGAAGCAGGCGCTCTTCGGCGGGACCGGAAGTCCTGCATCCTCGATGATGCGCTCGCAGTCGCTTCTACGCAGGTGCAGATCGAGAAGCGGGTACTCGATCTGCTCATGCGCCTCGGAGCGCCGACGGTTGGCACGGTGGATTTCGTCGAGCGATATGCCGATGCCCACGGTGGCCGGGGAGAGCGCCGTCGCCCCGTGCTCACGTAGCCAACGACCCACGACCTTGATCTTGAAGTCGGCAGTGCACGATCGGCGGCCCGGGGCTCCGTTGGCCATTCGGACAGGTATCGGGATCGACCGGGTGTCCGGCCTGTTGAGCCTCTGCATCAAGGTCTCAGTAGATCCGTCCCGGCGACGGCGATCCAGCTGTTGCAGGTCGAGGCCAGCACGGGTGGCGTACGGCAGGGCTACTTCGCGAACGTATGCCAAGGTCGCAGGGTGTTCGCTGTCGTCTCCCACATTGGCAAAGAGGAAGGTCGGGTACTCGATCTCGCGCCGGGCCGCGAGGACCAACAGGGCGGTCGACTGCACGCCACCGCCATACGAAATGACCTTCATGAGGCGATCTCCGAGCGGTGAAGGTCCTTCTTCGCAGGTTCCAGGTCGCGGATGTGTGTGTCTGGCATACGAGCTCCCAATCAGTCGCGGGTGGAAGTTTCTATAGACGCAAACTCCTACATCAACTGTTTATTCCAACCTAGACAGCAAGCCTCGCCTACCGCACTGCGTGGGTGAAGGATGCGACTGACCGCCGCTCAGGGCTAAGGCTTCTGGCGCTGGGGCCGAATCACGACTGAGTGGCCTTGTTCAAGGACGGCGGCTAGGAAACTAGCGGCCTCGCCGCTCTGTTCCCTGGTGAACGTCCGGGCGCGTGGCAGCGGCGTCTGCCGCGGACGAGCCGCCGGGGAGGTGCTTCGACGTCCTCGGGGCTTCTGGAAACCCCGTCCTCCTTCGCGGAGGCTCTCCACTTCTACCTGCACGATGGCACGGCCACGGGCAGTGGCATCCGCCAGGACGGTCTCCATGAGCCACAGGGGCGATCCGGACAACTCATAGTCAGACGCCGCGATCTGTTTGCGGTGGCGCCACCGGGAGATCGCCTGCTTGTCTCGGCCGAGGATCTTGGCCACTTCCATGGTCCCTACGATGACAGGGAGTTGCTCCTCGGGGTCGGTGCGAGATCCGCCGGGGATGCTGGCTTCGTACTCAGCCAGACGTTGCTCTGTGACCTCCCGGGAGCCGTCGACGCTGAGCTGAAGCACCGTGGTCAGGAGCCAGTACGGGTTCCCGGAGATCACCAGATCAGGTTCCGCCAACGTACCGTCGGTTTTCCACTTCTGCGAGGTCTGGCGTTCCACCCCGTACAGGGAGGCGATCTCGGCGTGCCCAAGCAGATACGGCTTGCGGACCGCCACCATGCACAGCACCTTTTCGATCATCGTGGCAGACGAAGGCCCCGAGGAAGCGTACGAGATCCGATAAAGATATCGCTCACCTGCAAGCCCGGCCTGATCCCGGTGTCCTACCCGCGGTCGGGTTGTGGGCCGGCGAACGCTGGACGTGTCCGTCGGCCCACCAGCGCTGTCACCTGATCTCTTTTCCTTGCCGGATCTCCCACGGACCAACGGGTACGAGGTACACCTCGTCGAAGTAGCTCAGCCACTTGGCGATCGTCTCCACCGCCCGTTGCGCCTGGTCTGGCGTGTGGAGGCTTCCGTCGATCAGCGCACTCTTCGCCTCATCGAGGTTCAGGGTCCCGTTTTCGGCAAGTGTGCGGACCTCGGGCAGCAAACGCAGTCGAGAGAGAACCTCCGCGCCAAAGTCCTGCTCCGACAGCCCCGGGGGGATGTCCATGTGGACGAGGTCGCGCAGCACCCCGGCGAGGACATCGCTGGCGACGTTTCGGTGCCGGCCGTTGTAGACCCGGTAGAGGCGCTCCGGGTTCCTGGTTTCCGGCAGCCAGCGCGCAGCGGTCTCGCTCTCTGCGATCACAAGCATCTGCGGGGCGTCTTCATCGTCCCGTACGAGGTCGGCCTGCTCCCGGATCTGGCGTGCGAGCTCCACCGTGCCCGGCACAGCGGCTAAGTCGATGGCATCGAGCACTCGCCGCACCTCGGCGTGCGCGAGCTCAGCTTCGATGAGCAGCTCGATGTTCGTAGCCGGGACTCGCCCGGTTGCCTTGCCGGTGAGGTTGGCAGAACCGACAAGGCAACGGTCGTCAGCGGCGTACAGCTTGGCGTGGAGGTTGTGGCAGAGCGAGATCTCCACCCGGCCGTCGGCCTCAGCGAGTTCTGCGATTTCCGGGTCGGACACTCCCGCCGCGACCTCGGCAACGGACCATCGCGTAACGCACTGAACGCGTTCCACGGTGGCCGGCACTGCGGCGAGAACAGCCTGGAAGGTCTCCTTCTTGATGAAGGGAGCCACCAGGAGCACTTCACGAGTCGCACCGTGGAGGAGCTGCTCAATCTGTTGCCAGATATGGTCTCGGGTCACTCATCGTCCTCGTCATCGGCCTCGTCCGCGCCGAGGAAGTCGCTGGCAATCCGGCCCCAGTCCTGTCGCATCTTCTTCGCCCGTTCCCGGGGCTTGTCAGGCAGCTCGTCCTCGAACCGCGCCCACGACATGAGCAGGAGCTTGAAGGCTCCAGCCGCACTCCGCAGCCGGTCCGCGAGCTCTTCCTTGCTTGCACCATCGATGTCGCCGTCGAGCACGGCGATGAGGTCGGCGTAGACCGGGTGATCCTGGTTGAGGGTCACCTGCAGCAGGTTGGGGATGTAGTCGATGTTGAAGAAGGCCGGCGAGTCCGGGTTACGGCTTGCCAGCAGGCGGACGTGCTTGCCCTGCTGGATTGACTCCTCAATGATCCGCTGCGCGTCAGCGGGCGTGTACTTGTGGGTCTCCACGAGGTTTTCGAGCTGGAGTTCCTTGCTCTCTTCCTCGGTGACCTGCTCGGCGAGCGTGTCGGTGAAGCTCGGCTTGGTCTCCACACGACGCCGCTTTACCGCTTCCTCGGCCTTCGTCTCCACGTCCTCGTGCCGCTTCCGGTTGGCGCGCGTGCCCCGGGTCTGGTCTGCGAGGTCGGAGCGCAGCTTGCCGAGAAGCTTCTCACGGATGTGGTAGACGATCTCGATGAGTGGGAGTCGCCGGTCCCCCTCCTCGCGGAGTTGCTCGCGGAACTCGTCCCAGGTGAGGCCGGCTGCTTCTTCTCGCCAGTTGAAGTGGGCGAGGTCGGAGAAGATCAACGCGGATTGCTTGTTGTTGGTGACGCCGAAGACTTCGTCCAGCGCAGGCGGGAAGTCGATTTCCACACCCCACCAGCGTTCGACGGGGTCGTAGGAGTTCGTCCAGCCGGTGTCGAGGTCCAGTTCACGGTCGGCGCGGATCAGCGAGATGCCGAGATTCTTGGCGGCGTGCTTGCCCCACGGGGCCTCACCGGGAGCGAGGCTCGGGGATACGGTTTTGGGCCATTCCTCACCTGCGATGTCCGGGCGTCGCGCGGCATCGACAGCAATCGACGAGCGGACGAAGACGGGGTGCTCGTCTCCGTCGGCTCCTCGCACCATGAACCGTTCGACGCCGATCTCGCCGACGTTGCCGGCGCCGAAGGGACGGAACATCGGTTTACTGTCGAAGGGAGCGGGTGTCGCGCTTGGGGACATCAGGTAGAGCGGATCGTTGGGGCGTGCATCATGTACGCCTGATAGGGGAGCCCACCCGCGAGCGGGTACCAGTTTGATGCGGGTCCCGTCTGCGATCAGCCTGCGGTAGATACGGCCGATCAAGCTCTCGGTGTTGGACAGAGTTGCCTCTGCGCCACGCCACTGGACCCGCTCCAGCTCCGTCCACTGCACCAGCGTGCCGCTTGTCCCCAATCCCTCGGCGAGCGCCTGCCATTCATCTGGGACGGCGTCGAGCTTGGGCTCCGGAACCTCTTCGAGTCCACCACGCACCTCTGTGAGGTCGAGATGCGTGTGCAGCGCGTTGTCGGGTCCATTGGTCCAGGACCAGACATCGACGCGGTCGCACTGGGAGATACTCGAGTTGGGCAGGCCGACTCCAAAGCGCCCTATTCCCTTACGGTGTTGCCGTGTGCCGGCGCCGAAGCGGAGGGACTGCCGAAGCGTCTCGGGGTCCATACCGCTGCCGTTGTCGAGTACGGCGATCTTCTCGACCCGATGCCGTGAGCGCTGCGATGGACGGTCAGTCGACTCGACGACGAACAGCTCCACAAGGTCGGCTCCGGCCTCGATGCCGTTGTCGATCAGCTCGGCGATGGCGTGCGCCGTGGACTTGTATCCGCTGTCCTGCAGGGCCTTGACCGTCAGGTCGGATGTGACGATCGAGTACTTGGATGTCATCGAGCCTTCCATACGTCTTCCCAGTTGGTGAATGCCTCTGCCACGTCTCCGAAGCCCGGGAGCGCGGGGTCGACGACGGTTACGACGTCGCAAGTTGAGGTGCCGCCAGCCTTAGGACCGCGGATGACGCGGCCCACCATCTGGCTGTACAGCACGAGTGAGCGGGTAGGACGGGCGATCACGGCGGCGCTCGCCGCGGGAGCATCGAAACCTGTAGTGAGTACGCCGTAGTTGGACAGCACCATAGGACGGGTCCCGGGACCCTTGAAGCGGTTGATGACGCGATCGCGATGACGCGTTGAGGATTCACCCGTGACCTGTTCGGCGTCGACTCCGAACATGTTCAAGATGGCGACGAGCAGGCGGCTGTGTTCGACCGACGCAGCGAACAGCAGTATGCGCCGGTGCTGTTCGCTGAGGTCGAGCACCGTGCGGACGACCTGGAGGTTCCACTGCACATTGTCCGCGAGCTGCGCGATCAGCTCATCGGGGATGTCAAAGGACGCGGCGAGTGCTTCCTTGTCCCGGGCGCTGAGCTTCATCCCGGAGTCAGCCGCAACCGTGCGAAAGTCTGGGCGGGCCAGGTAACCCTGCTCGATGAGTGCGGTGACAGGATTGTCGTAGCCGTCGATCTCCAGCATCACCTTCTGGCGCGCGAAGAAGTCCGCGAGCTTCTCATCCTCGGAGATGTCAGCCCACGTTCTCCCTGGCGTGGCGGTCAATCCCAGGAGGCTTGAATCGCTACGGAGAGTAAGAGCTTCGACCACCCGGCGGTACGTGGGTGCGATGGCCTGATGGGCTTCATCGAAGACGGTGAGCGTGGTCCGGAGCGCGAGTTGGTCGAGGAAGCCCGGCACGCTCTTTGCAGCCGCGCCTGCCTTCTCCAGTCCAAGTACGACGATGCCGTCGGTAAGTTCATCAAGATCAGTAGGGGCATCCCCCCACATGCGCGTCACCGTGACCTCGCGATTACCCAGAGACGCCCATGCCCGCTCGAACTCCAGAGCGGCCTGTTCAAGCAGCTCGCGCCCTCGGGCTAGCCACACGACCAGCGTGAGCTCGTTATGCCGAAGGTGGTCGCAGATCAGGTTCATCCCGGTACGGGTCTTGCCGACCCCGGTCGGCAAGTGCAGTACGGTGCGGCGCTCGCCGGAGTAGAGAAGGCGCCGCACTTCAGCAGCCGCGCGCCTCTGATGCGGGAACAGGCCGTAAACCGGCTCGGCAGGCCTACGGGAGGACACAGGAGCCTCGGGCGCTCGGTCAACGACGAGCCCCAGGAACCCAAGAAAGGCGCGGCGCTCTTCGAGCGACCAAGGCAGCGCAGCCAAGAAGGCACTCGGCGAGGGCGCCCCGTTCCAGCCGAGGCGCTCGGCCAGCTCCACCTTTTTGTCCTCTGGAAGCAGATCCAGCAGCTCTCCTCGCTCCGCGGGATCGCCGATCAACCGTTCCGGAGAAATAGCGGACGCTGCGACCTTCCTGATGGCGCCCTCAACCGAGCCCTCCTGCAGGAGCTCAAGGAGTTCGCAAGCATGCTCGCCGAGCAGGCGGCGCACGTAGGGCAGAGGAGCCGCGTCAAAAACGACCTGAAACGCGATGCCCGGAGACCCGATCACAGCGTCCCCCAGCTCGTCCGCGCCTCGACTGCTCGTCGCACTCCTACCGCGCTCATCCCCGTCCCCTTACCAGATCATTTACCCCTCAGGCGCCACGCCCCTATGCCACAAGAGGTTCAGCCCGTGATCAACCCTAGTCCTGACCGCTGACAGCCGAGGCGGGCTCAGCACAATCCGGTGGATCGGCGATTGATGCCGCCGGGTCGGTCGCAGGTCTGTCCGCCCAACTCCGCCACTCCAATTGGCGTTTGTCGGTGGCCGTGAAGCGCCCAAGATGCGAACATATGTTCAGTCAGTAGCAGTCACATGCGTTCGCCAAACGCGCGAAAGCCGTGCCTGCGTCCCACCCGCATCCGCTGACAGCTAGGATCACCGTTGACAACTGGTGGAAGCTGTCGCGCCGTCGCGAGCAGCCACCAGTTGGTCAGACGGAGCCGAAAGAAGCGGGGTGGATTATGACAGAACGGACACTCAGTTCAGGTCTGGCCTATCTCGACTACAACGCTACGGCGCCGATGCGACCCGCAGCACGAGAGGCCACTCTCGCCGCGATGCAGACGGTGGGTAACGCGTCAAGCACGCATCGTTCCGGCCGTGACGCCGCACAGCGAGTCGACGAAGCCCGCCACCAAGTCGCTGATCTGGTGAACTGCTCTCCTGGCGAGATCGTCTTCACGTCTGGGGCCACTGAAGCCAACAACCTTGCACTGCGAGCCGCACACAGCGCTGGCGGGACTGTGATTACGAGCACAGTCGAGCACCCCGCAGTGCTCGAAACCGCCAAAAACCTTACGGCAAGCACGCCTAACACACTCAAGCTGTTGCCGGTGGATGTGGACGGCCTGGTGGATCTAGACGGCCTCCATGACGCTCTGTCGGCAGGCGATGTGGCGATCGTTTCCCTGATGGCCGCGAACAACGAGACGGGCGTCTTGACCGACCTCTCGCCCCTTGCGGAAGCAGCGCATGCAGCGGGTGCTCTTTTCCACACCGACGCCACCCAGATGGTGGGCCGGCTACCCATCGACCTCGCCGGGATCGACGTGGACTTGCTGTCCCTGTCGGCTCACAAGTTCGGTGGCCCACAAGGCGTAGGTGCCCTTTTCGTCCGCCGCGGCATCTCTCTGCCCTATCAGCCGTTGATCTTCGGCGGGGGGCAAGAGCGTGGCTGGCGAGCCGGGACGCTCAACGTGGCCGGCATCGCGGGTGCGGGAGCGGCGGCAGCAGCAGCCCACCACGACCTGGCGGAAGAAAGCACCCGGGTCACACACCTCCGTGACCTGCTGGAGAACGCTCTCGTTGAGCAGCTCGGCGACTGCCGGATCAACGGTGCGCTCGGCCGCCGGCTACCTGGCGTTACCAGCATCACATTCCACGGTGCCCCTGCCGATGCCGTCCTCACTGCGATGCCAGATGTCGCCGCGTCCGAGGGAAGCGCATGCTCCTCCGGTGCACCGAGTCCGAGCCACGTGCTTCTGGCTATGGGGCGTAGCCGGGAAGAGGCCGACTCCACTGTCCGGTTCTCTCTTGGGTACGCGTCAACCCGGGCGGACGTTGATCAGGCCATCGCCTCCACGATTCGGGCCGTCCGGCAGGTGCGCGCCACCATGGCGATCCCGATCTGAACTGAGTCACCTAGCCCTGACGCCCACCAAAATCCGAACGTACACGGAGATTCATCGCATGTCAGACAGTCGGCTCGCCGAAGCCGCCCATTCCTCCTTCGCGCGCCACGAGACGTTCGCTCCGCGCTTCGGGTGGCTCCACAAGGCGTACATGCAGGTGAAAAACAACCCCGAGGCGTTCCTCGCGGATGATGCCCCCGTTCAGCTCGGCGTTGGCAAGAACATGGTCTACGCCATGCGTTACTGGTCCCGCGCCTTCAAGCTCACCCGGGAGCACTACGGCGATGACGCCAACTCCAGGGCCATGCTGTCTTACCCAACGTGGGAGGCGCGATGGCTGCTAGACGAGGACGGAGCCGACCCCTACCTGGAAGAGCTCGGCAGTCTGTGGCTTCTTCACTGGTGGCTTCTGTCCTCTCGGCCTGGGGCAAAGAGTTGGGCGCCCTCGTGGTACGTAGCATTCCACCTAGCTCCCTTCTCCCGGTTCACGTTGGCGGATCTGACCCAGGTCATCGTGCGATACGTAAACCTCTCCTTCCCTGAAGGACCGGTCGAAGCCTCCATCACGAAAGACGTCGACTGCATCACCAAGATGTACGTCCCGGCTCAGCGGCTGAAGGGCGGGGCGCCGGGGGCATTCGAGGACCTTCTCTCCTGCCCATTCCGTGAGCTCGGGTTGCTGGAGCAAGTAGGCCAGCGTGGCAGCAGCGAATGGGAATTCACCAGCGGTTCCCGCACCTCACTGCCGCCCCGCATCATCGCCTATGCGTGCCTGGACTACGCAGCCCGCACAGCGCGCAGCGCAGGCTCGATCTCCTTGGCGCGCTTGGCGAACGAGCCCGGTGCTCCCGGACGCGCCTTCCGCATCCGCGAGACCGACATCGCCGCGGCCCTGGGGAAGGTCGCCGCGGAGCACTCTGAACTGCAGCTCGTAGAAGCAGTAGGCCAGCGCAGCCTGACCTTTGCGTCCAACCCATTTGACCTTGCCTGGGACGTGCTCGACGAGCAGTACGACAAGGTTCGTGACAGGCCCGACTTCCCCACTCGCGAGGAATGGGCGCGCAAGTATCCGAAGCTCGCCGAAGCTGAAAAGCGCGAGCTCAAGCAGCAAGACTTCATCGACCCGCAGCTCGCTCTGATCGAGGAGACCGTGTGACCACCGCAACTCCCACGCGGCCTAGCTATGTCCGACAGGCCCCTGCCGCACCGAAGTTTCCGGGTGGCATCAGCCTTGTTGGCTCGCAGATGCGCTCCACCAATCTGGAGCGCGATGTCGAGGAGGGGTTGCACTCTCCCTACGTCGGAGCGCGGGCTGTAGACGTCGTCGACCGGGTCACCAACGCCCTTAGTGATCTCCGCCGCACTCGATCTTGGTCATTCACGGGGCCTTACGGATCCGGCAAGTCCACCTTGGCGAATTTCATTGAGGCTCTGCTGGGCCCTGATGGTGACCGCCGTGCCGAGGCGGAAGAGGTACTCGGTGCCACCAGCGTCGGTCTGAAGCAGCGCCTCACTGCCAATCGGGCGGAATTCGCACCAGCAGGCTTCCTCGGTGCCGTTGCCACCGCGCGCCGGGAACCCCTTGCTGTCACTCTTTCCCGAGCTCTGCACACTGCGGCTCGGCGCCGCTGGAAGAGCCGCGCGCCCAAGGCTGTCAGTGCTGCCCTCGCTGCTTGCGCAGATCCTGCCGCCGTCACGTCGCAGAACATTCTGGATGCTGTGGTCACGCTCTGCGATCACCAGCCACTGCTGCTGATCGTTGATGAGTTCGGCAAGACGCTGGAGCATCTGGCCGGCAACAGCGATCTCGCCAGCGCTAAGGATGACCTGTTTCTGCTGCAGGAACTGGCCGAGAAGGGCGCGGGACCACAGGGCCTTCCCCTGTTTATGATGACGCTGCAGCACTTGTCCTTTATGGACTATGCGGCCCATTCAAGCCAACTCCAGACTCGCGAGTGGGCCAAGATCCAAGGGCGGTTTGAGGACATCACGTTCTCGCCTCACCTAGGTGACGCGGTCCAGCTGATGCGTCGTCGGATCGATCAGTCGGGTGTATCCGACTCTGGTCGCAGGCTTATCCAGACGCAAGCCGAAGCCGCCGAAGCCGCATGGATCAAGCACGGACTCAACGTCTTCGTCGACCTCAAGGCGCAGGACTTCGAGGACCTGTACCCCCTGCACCCTCTAACCGCCGTAACAGCCCCGCTCCTGGCTGCGCAAATCGGCCAGCACGATCGCAGCCTGTCGAGCTTCCTGAACAGCGACGAACCCAACACGGTTCGACGGTCTCTGGAGCGATTCTCCAGCGAGAAGTCCCGTCAGGCTGACACCATTCGGCTGCCGCAGCTTTTCGAATTCTTCCTCAATTCTGGACGCACCTCGCTGCTTGCATCCAGCAAAGCTAGCCGTTGGGTCGAGATCGAATCGCGTATCAATGAAGCCACAGGTCTGTCACCGGCAGATCAGGATCTTCTGCGCACCATCGGCATGCTCAACCTGCTCGACTCTGATGGCGCGCTTCGCGCCAGTGCAGCAATGATCTTCTTTGCGCTACACGGTCCTACTGAGGGTATCGATTCCGAGAAGTTTACGGACCTGGAGAGCCAGCTTCAGAGTTTGGTTACGCGAGGTTTCCTCGTGTACCGGCAATTCAGCAGCGAGTATCGCGTGTGGCGTGGCACAGATTTCGATATCGATGGCCGCGTCAAGGAGATCCTCAACCATCTCGACACGCCCTCGGTCGTTCGCAAGTTGGCCGACTACCTCCCACTTGCCGTTGCCGCCGGCCGCCACAATCAGGTCACTGGCATGCTGCGCACGTTCTTCGTCCATGTCACCAGCTCCGAGACCAAGCGTGTCCAAGGCCCGGACGAGCTCAACGTCCAGGCAGATGGGTTGCTTCTCTTCCATCTGGGAGCTGTGAACGACCGACCCGTCGTCGACTCGGCCCTCCCAGTGGTACTCGGCGTCACAGAAAAACCAGAACTCGTCCTTAAGGCTGCGAGCAATCTCGTTGCCCTGCAAGATCTGCTACTGGACACGTCTTTGGACTCAGTCGCGGTACGCGAGGTCAAGGATCGCGCAGCAGCCGCCCAGAACGAGCTGGTACAACTGCTTGACGCGGCTTTCTTCCCGCTATCCAAGAGCGCTACCTGGCGACTGTGGCGTTCGGGAATGCCCGCCGATTCCTCAAAGGGCGAGGAAATCCAAGGCCGAAGTCTCAGTGGTCTCGTCTCGATTGCATGCGACGAGGTGTTCTCCGCCGCTCCGCACATCCGCAACGAAATGCTAGGTCGCCACGAGCTCACGAGCCAGGGTGCAAAGTCTCGACGCGAGTTGCTCACCGCGATGCTGCTCAAGTCCGGAGAGCAATACCTCGGGATCAAGAAGTACCCGGCCGAACGCGCCATGTACAGCGGCGCCCTGGAATACATGGGCCTGCACAGGGAAAACCGCGGTACGCCAGACGACGACCCATCGACGTTCTTCCTCCCCTACGGCTTCTCCCGTCCCAGCGAGGCGCACCCTCACACCCTCCCGGTCTGGAATGCCCTGGAGACTGCGCTCACGGAGGCACACAAGCGCACCGGCCTCGATGAGATCATCCGTGTCGTCATGGCGCCGCCCTACGGGGTCAAGGCAGGCGTGGTACCCCTGCTGATCGTCACGGCGCTCATCGTGCGCAGCGACGATGTCGCCCTGTTCGAAGACGGTACTTACCTGCCACGGCTGACGCCCGACATCGTTGAACGCATGGTCAAGGCGCCTCAGCGATTCGCGGTGAAGTCCACGCCACTCGGTGACGGCCTACGGCAGAGCGTCGTGAAGAGCCTGTCCGCCGCTCTAAAGGTTGATTCGCCTCGCTCCCAGGCCCTGCGCAATCCAGCCCTCCTCGCAGTCACGCGCGCGTTGTTGGAGCGCGTGATGGTGCTTACTCCGTACGCTCGGCGTACCCGCCGTATCAGCGCAGACGCAATCGAGGTCCGCGATGCGCTGCTCGTGGCACAGGACCCAGACGAACTGCTCTTCGTCGCCCTGCCCAAGGCACTTGGCATGGACTCCATCGCCCCCGAAGCGCGCCGGTCCACTCCAGGGAACAAGGGCTATGCAGACCGGCTCGCTGCCGCGATCGCCGAGATCTCTGGTGCAGAACAGGCGCTGCGAGATGAAGTCATCGAGGTCATCAGCAGGGAGTTCCGCCTGCCGGCCTCGCTGTCGGAACTGCGCCGAGCGCTGGCCACTCGGTTGGAAGGCTTCGTCGGTGTTTCTCTGAGCCTGGAGCTCAAGGGGTTCGTCGCCATTGCCCTCAACGAGGTACTGACTGACGAGGACTGGCTCGACCCGTTGATCGTACGGCTGTCGAACTCCGCTCTCGGTGACTGGTCCGACACCGACGCGACCGTCTTCCCCCGCCGGGTCAAGGAGATGGCCTCGGCTCTCGACCGAGTGAGCCACCTGTACCAGAGCCGCTCACACGCAGACGTCCGGGACGAGGTGCTTGAAGCAAGGCTCCTTACCCTCACCGACACGGACGGAGCCGAGCAACGCACTCTGATCTATGTTCCGGAACAGTCCCGGCAGGAGGCCGAGCACCTCGCTGTCAGTGTCGTAGAGCAAGCTAGGAAGATGCTCGGTCCTGACGGCGCCCGCATCCTGCTCGCCGCCCTCGCCCAGCGCGTCACCGAGCCCGCGGCAACAACCGACGCAGAGAGGACTGAGTGACCATGGCTGACGACGCAACTCCCAAGAAGGTCCGGCACGTCTTGGGTATTTCGGGAGGCAAGGACTCCTCTGCCCTTGCGATCCACATGCGTGACCGGGTTCCGGAGATGGAGTACTTCTTCTGCGACACGGGAGCCGAGCTTCCGGAGACTTACGAATACCTCAACCGTCTTGAGGCGGCACTCGGCAAGCCCATCGTGCGGCTCAACGCCGATCGCGACTTCGATCACTGGATGGAGGTGTACCAGGGCACTCTGCCGAGTCCTCAGATGCGCTGGTGCACCAAGAATCTGAAGATCAAGCCGCTGGAGGAGTGGGTCGGTGATGACGAGGTGATCTCCTACGTCGCCATCCGTGCGGATGAGAACCGACTGGGCTACGTGAGCACCAAGCCCAACATCGAAGCCGTGTTCCCCTTCCGCGAGGACGGCATCGACAAGGACGGCGTCATGCGCATCCTCGACGAGGCCGGCATCGGTCTGCCCGGCTACTACGAGTGGCGCACCCGCTCGGGCTGCTACTTCTGCTTCTTCCAGCGCAAGCACGAGTGGGTCGGCCTCAAGGACCGGCACCCTGAGCTGTACGACAAGGCCGTCGCCTACGAGGACAAGGTCCGGTACCGGCACACGGCGATGCAGGGGCGGGACTACACCTGGTCTCAAGGGGAATCTCTTCCCGAGCTGATAGAGCGCCGCGAGGAGATCCAGGCGAAGCACGAGGCCGCTTTGGAGCGCGCGGCCAAGCGAGTCAAGCCGAACCGACCACTGTTGGAGGTCCTGTCCGACGCCCTGGACGCGGACGACGACGAGGCCGGCTGCTCGGTCTGCCACCTCTGATTGGCCCCAAGGTGCCCAGTGAGCCCCGATAGTGACGGTCGATCACTATCGGGGCCTACTTTCGTCTCATCGCACCGACTGTCAGTGCCGCGTGTAAGGATGTTCCTCCGTCTACCACCCATGCAGCCGGAGTGCCTTGAGGAATGGCGACACCAAACACCCACGTGCGCTCCGTCATCCGCCACCGCGCTGAAGCCGGCCCTTCGCTGGACATCCAACTGGGCATCGCTCCCATGCTCGATGTCCCAGCCCATCGAGTTCTGCAGGACGACCTGGAGGAGCATGCCTCTCTCTGGGAGCATGCCCTCGCAGTCGAGAGCCTCGGCGACGCACTTCCTGATGAGGCCGGGCTCTACATGTTCGTCTGGCGTCCGTCGATCAGCCTGGCGATGGCTGACGACACACGGAGCAGCTTTCACCAGGTGCTCTACATAGGCCAGGCAGGTGGGTCAGGCCAGCGCGGCAACACGTTGCGGAATCGGTACAAGGATTACAAGAAGCACCTTCGAGGCAATCCCGAGCATCTCTGGACCGAGGAGCCTCCAACCACCCGTGTCGGGCGCCTCACGCACTACCTTGCCCTGCGCCCGCTGGAGTTCTGGTTCGCGACGGTTGAGGACCGCGCCAAGATCAAAAATCTTGAGGCCCGTCTGATCACCTTGTACAACCCACCTCTCAACAACCAGAACCGGCCGAAGCTGCGTGCTCGGCTCAGCCGCGTCCCCCAACCAGCCCTGCGCGATAGCTGACTTCAGCATCCCGACATCGAGGAAGACATGGCATCCAAGACCTTCGTCCCCGCCTTCAAGGCCCAGGTGGGCAACTGGACCTACTACTCCTGCCTGATGAGCTACGCGCAGGTAGCGCGAGAGATCAACTTCGCGCATGAACTCGGAGGGAACCAGGACCTTGGCACCATGATCCAACGTGGTGTCGGCACCCGCACCGCTCAGATCACCGACTACCTGCTGACCAACGAGAACCGCTTCCTCGGGGCCATCATCATCGCCGTCTGGGGCGGGGATCCCAACTATCTCGAACTGACCATGGATGCAGACGCGGAGAACCAGGCTGTACTTGATGGCCTCGACCGCAACTTCGGTGTACTCACATTCGACGGGACCCAGCAGTTCTTCGCCCTTGACGGCCAGCACCGGCTCAAGGCGATCAAGGATGCGGTCAAGCGCGACCCTGACCTGGGCGGCGAAGACATCAACGTCATCGTCGTGCCGCACTTCAACACTCCCGACGGGCGTCGCCGCACGCGGCGGTTGTTCACGAACATCAACCGCAACGCCAAGAGCACCAACGCCCAAGAAAACATCGCTCTCGACGAGGACGACAGCTTCGCAATCCTTACCCGCCAGCTCCTTGATGAGCACGAGTTCCTGAGCCGGGACAAGGTTGTCAACGTGTTCAGCAAGGTCGGTCAGGAGGGCGAACTTGTGCTCGCGTCCCGCTCGATTTCCCCTGCGAGCCCCGCCTGGAGCGCCATCGGTGTTCTCTACGACATCGTCAAGGAGATCGGCTTCGATCTCCCGTGCACTCTGAACGAGTCGAACCAGCGGGCCACGGATGAGGTCCTCGATCAGAGCTACGAAATCCTGGCTACACGCGTCCAGGAGCTCCTCGACTCCTGTGGAAATCTGCGTCAGCGCTACCTCACCGCTCAAGCTCCCAAAGACGTGCGCGCGCCGAAGGGCCGAGACGGTGCCGGCCATCCCTTCATGCGCCCAGCCGTCCAAGTGGCGGTGGCACGAGCAGTACGCCACGTCTTGGAGCAGGAGACGCTGGAGTGGGAAGGCCTGATGAAGCGCCTCTCGGATCTCGACTGGAAGATGACTTCGGCTCCGTTCTCGTCGATGTGGATCGAGACCCCTGACGGCAAGGCGAAGGGAAAGATGGCCAGTGGCAAGGACCACACCCAACTTCTCTATGACCTGCTTCTAGTCCACCTCGCCCCGCGCACAAAGGTGCAGATCAGCCGGGCACTTCGTTCCTACTCCGACATCATGAAGACTAAGTATCCCGTCCCGATGGAGTCGCTCTCCACCCTTCTTCCGGTCGATTCTGACTGAACTAGTCACCATCTCGAGTGGGCTTCAGTGAACGGTCGCAATAGGTCCCGCCGTCAGGGCATCAGATGCTCCGGCGGGGGCTCCGTAACACATCAGCACCGAGCTCCCGCGCGAGACTCCGGGAGTACCTTGGACGAGTGACGCGATTTGCAGGTTGCGCTCGGTCCTGAGCAGATTGCCGACCGGAATCCTCATTGCTGGCGTGGAGCTAGCCCGAGGCGTGGAGGAACGCAGGGTCCGGGCGCTCGGCTCCCTCCTCAGACGTGAAGGAGCGCATTTTTGTACCGTCCGATGAGCGTCCGCTGGCATAGGTTTTCAAACCCGTACGGGCCGGCCTGCAACGCCAGGACCCTGCCGGTATTCGTCTCGGTGGGCGCCTTCACCTCCAGCCCATTCGAAGGCAGATCGCGCCCTCGCCCTCCAGGGGCTACACGCTGTCCTCACGGACGCCGAGGGAAAACTCGTCGGCCTCCGCGTTGAAAGCATCACGTACACGACCGAACCCTCTTGCGATCTTCCGGCCAGCCGACTTGCCGCCAGGTGGAGCCACGACACCACCTATTTGTAGAGACCTCCCAAGAGCGCTCCAAACGAAGCGCTGCCCGTGATGCACAGATGCACTCTGGGACTTGCTCCCGCATCCCTCGTCGGCGGCCACCCGCTTGTCCACCGGTCTGCACGCTCGCTGCACGCCTGTCCACCGGTTGTCCACCGGGGGCGACCACGGCGCCCCGGGTGGGTAGCACCACTCCTGTGAATCGATCACGAGAACCACAAGAGCCCAGGTCAGAGGCTATCTGTCCTGGGCTCTTTCTGAGCCGCCTTCGGGATTCGAACCCGAGACCTACGCATTACGAGTGCGTCGCTCTGGCCGACTGAGCTAAGGCGGCGTGGTGCGGAGCCCAGTCTACACATCGGATGGGGGTGGTCCGAACCGGGTCAGGTGCAGTGTTTGTCGGGGGGTGGGGGTGTGCCTTCGAGGAGGTAGGTGTTGATGGTGGTGTCGATGCAGTCGCTGCCGCGGCCGTAGGCGGTGTGGCCGTCGCCCTCGTAGGTGAGGAGGGTGGCGGAGGAGAGCTGGGAGGCCAGGGCGCGGGCCCAGGGGTAGGGGGTGGCCGGGTCGCGGGTGGTGCCGACGACCAGAATCGGGGCGGCGCCCTCGGCGGTGATGCGGTGGGGTTCGCCGGTGGGTTTGACCGGCCAGTACGCGCAGTTCAGGGCGGCCCAGGCGAAGCTTTCGCCGAAGACCGGGGAGGCCTTGCGGAAGGCGGGCAGGGCGGCCCGTACCTCGTCGGGGCCGGAGAAGGCGCCCGGGAGGTCGAGGCAGTTCACGGCGGGGTTGGCGAACATCTGGTTGGCGTAGGTGCCGTCGGGGTCGCGTTCGTAGTAGGAGTCGGAGAGGGCGAGCAGGCCGCTGCCGTCACCTTTCTGGGCCTTGGCGAGGTATTCGCGCAGCACCGGCCACGCGCCCTCGTCGTACATCGCGGCCGTCACGCCGCTGGTGGCGAGGGACTCGGTGAGGGTGCGGTCGCTGCCGGTGGGAGCGGGGCGGGCGTCGAGCTGCTTGAAGAGGGCGGTCAGGCGGCGGCCGGCCTCTTCGGGGCTGCCGGTGCCCAGGGGGCAGTCGCGTTGCTTGGCGCAGTCCTTGGCGAACGCGGTGAAGGCGGTGTTGAAGCCGGCGGTCTGGTCGCGGTTCATCGTCCGGGCGGGCAGGGAGGGGTCCGTCGCGCCGTCGAGTACGAGGCGGCCGACGCGG
This sequence comes from Streptomyces paromomycinus, assembly GCF_003865155.1. Classification (NCBI taxonomy): domain Bacteria; kingdom Bacillati; phylum Actinomycetota; class Actinomycetes; order Kitasatosporales; family Streptomycetaceae; genus Streptomyces; species Streptomyces paromomycinus. The sequence goes on from NZ_BHZD01000001.1 coordinate 4,443,477, forward strand.
GAGGGGAAGAGGCCGGCGTAGGTCGCGCCGAGGAAGGTCCCGTAGGACGCGCCGACGTAGGTGAGTTTGTCGTCACCGAGGACGGCGCGCAGGACGTCCATGTCGCGGGCCGACTCGGCGGTCGAGACGTGGCCGAGGCGGGCACCGGTGCGGGCGCGGCACCCCCTGGTGAAGTCGCGCAGGGCACTGGTGAGGCGGTCGACCTCGGCGTCCGAGTCGGGGGTCTGGTCGACGCGGGTGTACCCGTCCATCTGGGCACTGGACAGGCAGGTGACCGGCTCGCTGCGGGCCACGCCGCGCGGGTCCATGGCGACCATGTCGTAACGGGCCCGGACGGCGTCGGGCTGCGGCGCGTACTGCTGGAGGTAGTCGATCGCCGAGCCGCCCGGACCGCCCGGGTTGACCATGAGGGAGCCGATGCGGCTGCCCGGGCCGGTGGCCTTCTTCCGGGAGACGGCCAGCTTCAGGTCGGTGGCGGTGCTGGGCTTCGCGTAGTCGAGGGGAGCCTTCATCGTCGTGCACTCGAAGCCGACGATGCCGCACTCGCGCCAGGTGAGTTTCTGGCCGTAGTAGGGGCGGAGGGCGGCCGGGACGGCGGTGGGGAGGGGTTTGATGGTGGCCGTCGCCGCCTCGGGCATGGTGTCGGCGGAACCCGTGCGGCCGTTCGTCGGCTGTCCGGAGGCAGCGGCGCCGGGTGAGGAATCCCCCGAGGAGCAACCGGAGAGGAGTAGCGCGGTGGCTGTCAGGACGGTACCGGCGGTGCGGAGCAGGCGGTTGGTGGCCATGGCGGTCCCTCGGTCCCGAGGAGAGGAAGGGATGGAAGGGGATGGAAGGGGGGAAGAGCGGGAGGGGGTGGGAGGGTGGGGTGGGGGATGGCTTGCTGGTCGGGGTGGTGGACGGAGCGTATCCGGGTCGGGACGTTCCGTGGGGGTGAGTGGGTACGCTCGTACGGGTGAGGGGCGTGGCCGGGGAGAGGCTGGTGGGTTTCAGCCCTTGCGGAGGGCCGCTGTCATCGCCTCGACGGCCAGGAGGGGCGCCACGTTGCGGTCGAGGGCCTGGCGGCAGGCGATGACCGCCTCTATCCGGCGCAGGGTGCGCTCCGGGGTCGAGGAGGCGGCGATCCGCCGGACGCTGTCGCGGACCTCGTCGTTGGCCAGCGGGACCGTGGCGTTCAGCTGGACGGCCAGGACGTCGCGGTAGAAGCCGGTGAGGTCGGTCAGGGCGAGGTCGAGGCTGTCGCGCTGGGTACGGGTGGAACGGCGCTTCTGCTTGTCCTGGAGCTCCTTCATGGCGCCCGCCGTACCGCGCGGCAACCGGCCGCCCGTGCCGGCGGCGGCTCCCAGGGCGGCGCGCAGCTCCTCCGTCTCCTTGGCGTCGACGTCCTCCGCGACCTGCTTGGCGTCCTCCGTCGCGGCGTCGATCAGTTCCTGGGCGCCCTTGAGGCAGCCGCCGATGTCGTCGACGCGCAGGGGGAGCTTGAGGACGGCGGCACGGCGGGCGCGGGCGCGCTCGTCGGTGGCCAGACGGCGGGCCCGGCCGATGTGTCCCTGGGTGGCGCGGGCGGCGGCTGCCGCGGCGTCGGGGTCGATGCCGTCCCGGCGGATCAGGACGTCGGCGACGGCGGCCACCGGCGGCGTGCGCAGGGTGACGTGCCGGCAGCGGGAGCGGATCGTGGGCAGGACGTCCTCGATGGAGGGCGCGCACAGCAGCCAGACCGTACGGGGGGCGGGCTCCTCGACGGCCTTGAGGAGTACGTTGCCCGCGCCTTCGGTGAGGCGGTCGGCGTCCTCCAGGACGATGACCTGCCAGCGGCCGCCGGACGGGGACATGGAGGAGCGGCGGACCAGGTCGCGCGTCTCCTTGACGCCGATCGAGAGCAGGTCCGTACGGACGACCTCGACGTCGGCGTGGGTGCCCACCAGGCTCGTGTGGCAGCCGTCGCAGAAGCCACAGCCGGGTGCGCCGCCCAGCGCGCGGTCCGGGCTGACGCACTGGAGGGCGGCGGCGAAGGCGCGGGCGGCGGTGGCCCGGCCGGAGCCGGGCGGGCCGGTGAACAGCCAGGCGTGCGTCATCTTGGACGCGCCGGACGCGCCGGACTCCGCTATGGGGTCCGCGCCGCTCGCGGCCGCGCCCTCGGCGGTGACCAGCGCGTCCGCGTCGCGTGCGGCAGCGGCAAGCTGCTCCGTCAGGCGTTCCTGCCCGACCACGTCGTCCCACACAGCCATGTTGCTGCCCGCCGTTCCTGTCCGTCCTGCCCGTGCCGTCGCGCTGCCCCGACGACGCCCCATCTTCCGCGCCGTCGCGCCGCGCCCCGCGCTCGTTCCATTGTGGGGCCTCCCACTGACAGCGCTGACGGAGAGGGGAGGGGAGGGGAGGGGAGGGGAGAGGAGGGGAGGGGAAGAAAGGGGCGGGGTTGGTGGTGAGGGAAGGGGGGAGCCCCTGGCGGCAGCTGGGAGGTGGCTGCCGCCAGGGGCTCAACTGTTTGTGGGGCGTCGCCCGCCCGCCGGCCTCAGCCCCGGCGTCCCCGTCGGCCGCGTCCCTGCTGCTCGTCCTCGTCCTCGCGCGGGCCGAGGAGTTCGTCGGCCAGTGTCGGCAGGTCGTCCAGCGGGGTCTCCTCGGCCCAGGCCGGGCGGCGGCGCGGCGCGGGCTGGGCCGGTTCGCCGGTCGCCGGGTCGATCTGCGGGAGTTCCCTCGTACGTTCCACACCGGAGACGCCGGAGGCGTTCGAGGCGTTGGAGGCGTTGGAAGCACCGTGGCCTCCTGGGCGGCCGGACGTGCCCCGCTCCCCCGTACGGCCGTCGTGCTCCTTGCGGAACATCCACTCGGGCACCCGGTCCGCCGGGTCGTCCCCGCGCCGCGCCTCCTCCCGCTCCTGCCAGCCGTGGTCCGCCTCGGGGCGTACGGGCGGCAGCACCGCGGTCTCGTCGGCGGCACCCGGGGCGTCGTCCCGGTGCTGCGGCAGGACGGCGGTCTCCTCGGCGTCCGAGGACGAGGAGAAGGACGAGGAGGAGGACGAGGACGAGGACGAGCGGGGCGACGGGTCCCGCTCCGTACGGCCGTACTGCTCCCGCTCCGTACGCCCGTGCTGCCCCAGTCCCGCCATCGGCGTCTCCGTCGTCGGCGCCTCCGCGGCCTCCGCCGCCCTGGCCGCCTCTTCCCGGGCCTTGCGCGCGGCCTCGGCCTCCTCCTCGGCCCGGGCTTCCGCCTCGGCCTTGGCCTTGGCTTCTGCCTCGGCCGCGGCTGCCAGGCGAGCCTGCTCGGCGCGCAGCAGTGCTTCTTCGGCCTTGCGCTGCTTCTCCCGGCGGCGTTCCTCGGCCTCCGCGCGCAGCCGGGCCTCTTCTTCGGCCCGCTTGCGCAGGCGTTCCTGTTCGGCCTGGCGCGCGCTCTCTTCGGCCTCGCGGCGCCGGCGCTCCTCCTCGGCGGCCTGACGGGCCTCCTCGGCGCGCTTGCGTGCTTCTTCGGCCTGGCGGGCGGCTTCGCGGGCCTTGGCCTCCTCGATCTCGCGACGCTTGCGCTCTTCCTCCTCGGCGCGGAGCTTGGCGAGCTGCTCCTGCCGTTCGCGCTCCTTGCGCTCCTCCTCGGCCTTGCGCGCGGCCTCTTCCTCGGCCTTGCGCCGGGCTTCCTCCTCGGCGGCCTTGCGGGCCTCTTCCTGGGCCTTGACCTCGGCCTCGGACAGCGGCAGCACCTGGTCGAGGCGGTGGCGTACGACGGTGGTGACGTCCTCCGGCTCCTGGCCGGCGTCCACGACCAGGTAGCGCGCCGGGTCGGCGGCGGCCAGGGTCAGGAAGCCGGAGCGGACGCGCTGGTGGAACTCGGCCGGCTCGGACTCCATCCGGTCCGGTGCCTCGGTGAAGCGCTCGCGGGCGGTCTCCGGGGAGACGTCGAGGAGCACGGTCAGGTGCGGTACGAGGCCGTCGGTGGCCCAGCGGGAGATGCGGGCGATCTCGGTGGGGGCGAGGTTGCGGCCCGCGCCCTGGTAGGCGACGGAGGAGTCGATGTACCGGTCGGTGATGACGACCGCGCCCCGTTCGAGGGCGGGGCGGATCACGCTGTTGACGTGTTCGGCGCGGTCGGCGGCGAACATCAGCGCCTCGGCGCGGTCGGAGAGGCCCGAGGTGGACACGTCCAGGATGATCGAGCGCAGCCGTTTGCCGATGGCGGTGGCACCCGGCTCGCGGGTCACCACGACCTCGTGGCCCTTGCCGCGGATCCATGCGGCGAGCGCCTCGACCTGGGTCGACTTCCCGGCGCCGTCGCCGCCCTCCAGGGCGATGAAGAAGCCGGTGGGGGCCGGGGCCTGGTCCGGGTCGCCGCCGCGCAGCGCCTCGCGCAGGTCGCGTCCGAGGGGGACGCCCTGCCGGTCGTCGACCTTGCCGAGCACCCATGCGGCGACCGGCAGCAGCAGCGCGCCGACCAGCATCAGGGTGAAGGCCGCGCCGCCGTGCGAGAAGACGTTCTTGTCGCCTGCCAGGTGGTGCGGGCCGATGGCCCCGGCGAGCAGCGGCGCGACGATGACGGCCAGCGCGACCACGAGCCGGACGACCGCGTGCAGGTGATCGGTCGTACGGGCCGAGCGGGACGCTTCGGTCTCCTGGTCCAGGAGCGTGTGGCCGGTGTTGGCCGCGACGCCCGCCGCCACTCCGGCGAGCAGCATCAGCAGGACGACCGTCGTGGTGTCCGGGACCAGCCCGGCCGCCAGCAGGGCCAGGCCCGTGACCGCCACGGCGAGGGCCAGCAGGCGACGCCGGGACAGCGCGGGCAGCACCTTGCGCGCGCCGCGGATGCCCGCGACCGGGCCGCCGCTCAGGCCGAGGACCAGCAGGCCGAAGGCGACCGGTCCGCCGCCGAGGTCACCGGCGTGCAGCACGGCGACGGAGACGGCCGCGGCGATCGCGCCGGCCACCGCCGCGCAGGCCAGGACCAACAGCGGTACGGCGTTCGTACGGCCGCGGTCAACACCGCCGTCGCCCTTGGGGCGGCGCAGGCCCTCCAGGGGAGAGCGCGGGCGCGGAGTCTGCGTACCGGGAAGTTCGAGGAAGTACAGGATCGAGACGGAGGCGGCGAAGAGGCCGGAGGCCACGTACGAGGCGAGCGCGGCCTGGTGGTCTGCGAACCAGCCGATGCCGTTGGCCAGCAGCCTGCTGACCAGTGCGACGACGATCAGGCCAGCGGCGGCCAGCGGCAGCGAGACGAAGGCGGTGCGCAGCGACAGGCGGCGCAGCGCGTCCAGGTTGTCGGGCAGCGGGCGGACGGACGGGCCCTCGGCACGGTCCCCCCGGTCCTCCCGGTCGGACGAGGACGAGGGCGAGAACGGGGCCGGGGCCGGAGGCGGCGCGGGGAGCAGTCCGGGCGCCGCGCTCTCCCGCGCTACGGTCCAGAACCGCTCGGCCACGCCGCCGACGAAGACCGTCACCAGCAGCCAGACCAGCGCGGTGTCAGGGGTCCAGTCGATCCACAGCGGGGCCATGACCAGCAGCGCCAGCCGCACCCCGTCCGCGCCGATCATGGTCCAGCGGCGGTCCAGCGGACCGGACGGCGCGGTCAGCGCGGACAGCGGGCCCAGCAGCACCGCCCCGGAGAGCAGGGTGGCCAGCATCCGGGCCGCGAAGACGGCGGCGACGGCCAGGGCCGCGCCGCGGTAGCCGCCGCCGAAGGCCGCCTGGCCGCCGAAGGGTACGTACACCGCCGCTTGCAGCGTCAGCAGTACGAGCACCAACAGGGCTAGGGCATCGCCGATCGCCCCGACGAACTGTGCGCTCCAGAGCCGCTTCAGTGGGGGGAAGCGGAGCAGGGCTCGCACGGCGCGCTCGCGGGAGTCCGCGACGAGGGCGCCGGATGTGGGGGTCACGACCGTAGGGAGCTCGGCACGCGTCATCCCGCCAGCCTATCGGCCGGATATGACAGGTCCAGCTTCCGCCCGAACACACGGGCGGGTGGTTCAGTCCTCCAGCAGCACGGCGTCGAAGATCTCGATCACCACGACGACGAGCAGACCGTGCGCGACGACGTACTCGATGAGGAGTCCCGGCGCCACCTGGGCTTTGCGGTCGTCCTCGTGCGTACCGATGTGCGCCGTGGCCTTGTGGTACGGGTCGAGAGCGAGCTTGGCCAGCCCGCGTTCGAGCACGTCCCGCCGCTCCGGCGCCATGGCGTCCGCCGTCACCTTCGCCTCGACGGTGTAGGTGACGCGGTACGCCATCGTGCTCCCCTCAGCTCTCCACGCTCTCGGCCGCCGCCTTCTTCGCGGCGGTGGCCGCAGCCGTGGTCTTCTTCGCGGCGGTCGTCTTCTTCGCCGTCGTGGTCTTCTTCGCAGCCGTCGTCTTCTTCGCGGCCGCCTTCTTCGCCGGGGCCTTCTTCGCGGCGGTCGTCTTCTTCGCCGCGGTCTTCTTGGCCGGGGCCTTCTTGGCGGTCTTCTTCGCCGGGCCCTTGGCGCGCTTCTCGGCGAGCAGCTCGTAGCCGCGCTCCGGCGTGATCGTCTCGACGTCGTCGTCCCGCCGCAGCGTCGCGTTGGTCTCACCGTCGGTGACGTACGGGCCGAAGCGGCCGTCCTTGACGACCACCGGACGCTCGCTGACCGGGTCGGTGCCCAGCTCCTTCAGCGGCGGCTTGGCGGCGGCGCGGCCGCGCTGCTTGGGCTGCGCGTAGATGGCGAGGGCCTGCTCCAGCGTGATGTTGAAGATCTGGTCCTCGGTCTCCAGGGAGCGCGAGTCGGTGCCCTTCTTCAGGTACGGGCCGTAGCGGCCGTTCTGCGCGGTGATCTCGACGCCCTCGGGGTCCTTGCCGACGACGCGCGGCAGCGACATCAGCTTGAGCGCGTCGGCGAGGGTGACGGTGTCCAGGGACATCGACTTGAAGAGCGAGGCGGTGCGCGGCTTGACCGCGTTCTTGCCGGTCTTCGGGGTGCCCTCGGGCAGGATCTCGGTGACGTACGGGCCGTAGCGGCCGTCCTTGGCGACGATCTGGTTGCCGCTGTCCGGGTCCATGCCCAGCTCGAAGTCGCCGCTCGGCTTGGCGAGCAGCTCCTCCGCGTACTCGACGGTCAGCTCGTCGGGCGCCAGGTCCTCCGGCACGTCGGCGCGCTGGTGGCCCTCGGCGTCCTTCTCGCCGCGCTCCACGTACGGGCCGTAGCGGCCGACCCGGAGCATGATGCCGTCGCCGACCGGGAAGGAGGAGATCTCCCGGGCGTCGATCGCGCCGAGGTCGGTGACCAGCTCCTTCAGGCCGCCGAGGTGGTCGCCGTCGCCGTTGCCCGCCTCGGAGGCGGCGCCGGCCGCCTCGCCCTCGCCGAAGTAGAAGCGGCGCAGCCACGGCACGGACTGGGCCTCGCCGCGCGCGATGCGGTCGAGGTCGTCCTCCATCTTGGCGGTGAAGTCGTAGTCGACGAGCCGCCCGAAGTGCTTCTCCAGGAGGTTGACCACGGCGAAGCTCAGGAAGGACGGCACCAGGGCGGTGCCCTTCTTGAAGACGTAGCCGCGGTCCAGGATGGTGCCGATGATCGACGCGTAGGTCGACGGACGGCCGATCTCGCGCTCTTCCAGCTCCTTGACCAGCGTGGCCTCGGTGTAGCGGGCCGGGGGCTTGGTGGCGTGGCCGTCCGCGGTGATCTCCCGCGCGGTCAGCGGGTCGCCCTCGGCGACCTGCGGCAGGCGGCGCTCGCGGTCGTCCAGCTCGGCGTTCGGGTCGTCGGCGCCTTCCACGTACGCCTTGAGGAAGCCGTGGAAGGTGATGGTCTTGCCGGAGGCGCTGAACTCGGCGTCCCGGCCGTCGGCCGACCGGCCACCGATCTTGACCGTGACGGAGTTGCCGGTGGCGTCCTTCATCTGGGAGGCGACGGTGCGCTTCCAGATCAGCTCGTACAGCTTGAACTGGTCACCGCTCAGACCGGTCTCCGCCGGGGTGCGGAAACGATCACCCGAAGGCCGGATCGCCTCGTGCGCCTCCTGCGCGTTCTTGACCTTGCCCGCGTACGAGCGCGGCTTGTCCGGCAGGTACGCGGCGCCGTACAGCTGCGTGACCTGGGCGCGGGCCGCGGAGATCGCGGTGTCCGAGAGCGTCGTGGAGTCCGTACGCATATAGGTGATGAAGCCGTTCTCGTACAGCTTCTGCGCCACCTGCATGGTGGACTTCGCGCCGAAGCCCAGCTTGCGGCTGGCCTCCTGCTGGAGCGTGGTCGTACGGAACGGGGCGTACGGGGAGCGGCGGTACGGCTTGGACTCGACCGAGCGGACCGCGAAGTCGGTGTTCTCCAGGGCGGCGGCCAGCGCGCGGGCGTTGGCCTCGTCCAGGTGCAGGACGTCGCTGTTCTTGAGCTGCCCGTTGGGGCCGAAGTCACGGCCCTGGGCGACGCGGCGGCCGTCGACCGACGACAGGCGCGCGGCCAGGGTGGACGGGTCGCTGGTGTCGCCCGCGCGGCCGGTGGAGAACGTGCCGGTCAGGTCCCAGTACTCGGCGGAGCGGAAGGCGATGCGCTCGCGCTCCCGCTCGACGACGAGGCGGGTGGCCACCGACTGCACACGGCCGGCCGACAGGCGCGGCATGACCTTCTTCCACAGGACCGGCGAGACCTCGTAGCCGTAGAGGCGGTCGAGGATGCGGCGGGTCTCCTGGGCGTCGACCAGCTTCTGGTTCAGCTCGCGCGGATTGGCGACGGCGGCCCGGATCGCGTCCTTGGTGATCTCGTGGAAGACCATCCGGTGGACCGGGACCTTCGGCTTGAGGATCTCCTGGAGGTGCCAGGCGATAGCCTCGCCCTCGCGGTCCTCATCGGTGGCGAGGAAGAGTTCGTCGGACTCGGCCAGCAGCTCCTTGAGCTTCTTGACCTGGTCCTTCTTGTCACTGTTGACGACGTAGATCGGCTGGAAGTCGGCGTCGACGTTCACACCGAGGCGGGCCCAGGGCTCGCCCTTGTACTTCGCCGGGACCTCCGCCGCGCCGTTCGGGAGGTCGCGGATGTGCCCGACGCTGGCCTCGACCACGTAGCCGGGGCCGAGGTAGCCCTTGATCGTCTTCGCCTTGGCAGGCGACTCGACGATGACGAGTCGGCGGCCGCCGCCCTGTGCGGTCTCGCTGGTCGGGGACAACTTCGCTCTTCTCTCCGGTCGACGCTGGGGGTAACCCCCGGGCCGGAGCTCTGGGGGACACTGCGGTGACGCTTGACGCTGCGGAGTGTGACGGTACATCCCGCCCTCGTGTCAAACGGAAAAACCCCGCAACGCCACTCGAACGGTAACCCGACTACATGCCTTCATGCCGCCCGGACCGGACACGGGCCGGTGCCGGAGCACGAGCCGGGGCGGTGCCGAAGCCGACCCCGGGGCGGTGCCGGGGCCGGGCCTTAGCTGGCCGGGCGGCGGGCGTCGCCGGGGCGGCCGGTGGCCGTATCCGTTCTCACCCCGTACTGTCCCCTCTCGACCGTGCCCTCTCACCCGGTGCCGCCGTCCTGGCCGGAGCGGGGCGTGAAGTCGCCGGTGTGCATGAGGTGACGGGAGCGGCTTGAGCAGCTGGGACGGTAGCTGGGATGTCTGGAGTGGCCGGTGGGTCTTCGTGGGGCGGGAGCCGTCGCCCGGGCAGAGCGCGTTTGTCCTGAATCAGGGCAACTACGCCAGGTCGTCGAGCCGGGCTTCGGTGCGGTGAGCAGGCCGAGCCGGGCTCCGGTGCGGTGAGCACGCCGTGAACGTTCCCTCTTCCCCCACGGCCGTACGGAACGCGACGCTGCGCCGCGCGGCGGTCGCCGTCGGGGTCGGCGTCCTCGGCGCGGTCTATCTCTGGCACACCGATCCCCACGAACCGGGGCAGCTACTGCTTCCGTGTCCGTTCCGCTGGGCGACGGGGCTGCTCTGCCCGGCGTGCGGCGGGACCCGGATGGCGTACGACCTGATGCACGGCGACCTCGTGACGGCCTTCCACGACAACGCCGTCCTGCTGGTCCTGGGCGTGCCGGCCGCCGCGTACATGACCGGCCGGTGGCTGTACGCGGGGCTGCGCGGGCGCCGGTTCCGGGCCCGCCTCGGGGCGCGCGGCAACGCCGTCGTCCTCGGCATCGCCGCCGTCTGGATGCTGGTGCGCAATCTCACGGGCTGACCGGACGTTGCGCCCCGGCCGGCACCGCCCGTAAGCGAACGGCCGCCGGGCGCGCCGCGGGGGAAGCGGCGCGCCCGGCGTACCGTGCGTCCTGGTGGTGCGCTACGGCCCGCTTCAGCGCACCGTGACCGTGATCACCGGGGAGACCGCGCCGCCGCCGGCGATCCGCAGCTGGTTGACGCCCTTGATGCCCAGCTTGACGCGGAGCGAGTAGGCGCCGGTCTTGTTGGTGGTGACGCTCGCGGGCAGCGCGACCCACTTGGCGCCCTGCTTCTGCTGGACGGTGACCTTGGTGCCGGCCTTGATGCCGGTGGAGGTGCCGGAGATACGGAACTCCTGCCACGCCTTGACCGAGTTGGTGCTGGCCTTGGCGGTGAGCGCGGCCTTCTGCGGGGCCTTGGCGGTGGCGGAGTGGGCGGCCGGGGACGCGGGGGCCGCGGAGGCGGCGGCCGCGGTTCCGGCGACGAGCGCGGCGCTGAGAACACCTGCGGCGGCGAGGCGGTATGCACGGTTCATGACGTGTTCCTCCCTGTTGGGCCGGTTGATGGCCTTCACTCAGGAACACGGGCAGATGGCCGTTCCGGTTGCTTCACGGGCGAGTGGTTTTGCGCGTGTTTTTTCTGGTGGTGCGGGAGTGAACGGCCCGTGGGCGCAATGCAGTTGATCGCGCAACGAAAAGGGGGGCGGGGCGGGTGGCGGGCGCTTGTGGTGAAGACGGCGGGGGAGGCCGGTGCGTTCCCTCGGGAGCTCACGGACGCGCCCGGGGAAGCCGGTCCCGTCCGCCTCTACAGCAGCAGCCAGCACCCTGTCCCCAGGAACAGCACGCCGAAGAGCAGCGCCAGCGTCGTACCCGCCGACCGGCTCACCCCGTCGGCGACCGGCTCCCCGGCCCGTACGCACACGCCCGTCCACACCAGCAGGCCGGCGCCGAACAGCGCGAAGGCCACCCCGGCGAACGCCTCGGGACCACTCTCCATGCGGGCAGCGTCGCACTCCCGGGCGGCGCGGCGGCGAACCCCGGGTGAATGCCGCCCGTACGGCATCGCCGCCGCTCTCTCGGGGCGGGGCGTGTCGGGGCGGGGCACGTCGGGGCGGGGCGCGTCGAGGGCCCTTTCTGTCGCCCACCGGCCCGGCCCCTGCCGTCGCCCCTCGGCCCGGCCCTTGCCGTCGTCCCTTCGGCCCGGTGCCGCCGTCATCCCTTCGGCCCGGTGCCGCCGTCATCCCTTCGGCCCGTGTCCTCAGTCCTTCCCGGCCTCCACCGGCTCCAGGAAGCCCTGCTCGACCAGGGTCCGGATCGCGTCCGGTGTACGGTCGCGCAGCAACACCGGGTCCTCGCCGACCAGTTGCGCGATCGCGTCGAGGATGCGTCCGGCGGGCAGCGAGCCGTCGCAGACCCCGGCGAAGCCCGCGCCGACCGTGTCCACCTTCGTGGCGCGCCGCATGCCGCGGTTCTGCCGCAGGACCACATGCTCCGGGTCCTCGGCGCCGGGCAGCCCGACCTGCTCCTGCACGACCTCGTCGGCGAGCCGGAAATGGCCGGCCAGCAGGGCCGCGTCGTCCGTCGCGCGCAGGTAGTCCTGACGTTCGAAATGCTGGACGACCGCGCCGCCCAGCGGCTGCTCGACCGGGTGCGGCCACTCCTCGACCGTGATCGACGGGTCCGCAGCGCCGGACTTGCGCAGAGTGATCCACCCGAAGCCGACGGCCTTGGTCCGCCGGGCCTCGAACTCCTCCAGCCAGGCGTCGTAGCGCGCCGCGTACTCCTCGGGGCCCGTACGGTGGTCGCCGGCGTCCCGCAGCCACAGCTCCGCGTACTGCGTCACGTCCTGGACCTCGCGCTGCACGATCCACGCGTCGCAGCCGCGCGGCACCCAGGAGCGCAGCCGGTCGCGCCAGTCCTCGCCCTCGACATGCTGCCAGTTGGCGAGGAGCTGGCAGTACCCGCCGTCGTTCAGGTGGGCCGCGGCCTGCTGGACGATGGTGCGGCACAGGTCGTCGCCGCCCATGCCGCCGTCCCGGTAGGTCAGCCGGGCGCCCGGCGAGATCACGAAGGGCGGGTTGGAGACGATCAGGTCGTACGTCTCCTCGCCCACCGGGTCGAACAGCGAGCCCTCCCGCAGGTCGGCGGCGGGCGCGCCGGACAGCGCCAGCGTCAGCCCGGCGATCCGCAGCGCCCGCGGGTTCAGGTCCGTGGCCGTGACCTCGGTCGCGTACGGGGAGGCGTGCAGCGCCTGGATGCCGGAGCCGGTGCCGAGGTCGAGGACCTTGGCGACGGGGGTGCGGACGGTGAGACCGGCCAGGGTCGTGGACGCGCCGCCGACCCCGAGCACCAGCTGCGCGCGGTCCACGCCGGCGGCCTCCTCGGCGGCCCGGATGCCGCCCGCGCCGCCGACCGCGCACCCGAGGTCGGAGACGATCCACCAGTCCTGGCCGTCGGGGCCGCCGTACGGACGCACGTCGACGCTCGCCCGGACCTCGTCACCGTCGCGCACCAACCAGCCGTCGGCGAGGCAGTCGTCCACCGGCAGCGCGGCGGCGGCCCGGCCGTACGGCACCGGGCGCTGGAGCAGGAACAGCCGCACCAGGGTGGCCAGGGGCCCGTCGCCCCGGGTCGCGCGGAGCGCCGGGACGGTCTCGCTGCGGGCCAGCGCGGCGTAGGCGGGCGCGCCGAGCAGCTCCAGCAGGCCGTCGGCGGTGAACGCGGCGGCGCGCAGCGCGTCACGCATCCGGGCCGTGCGGGCGGCGGAATCGGGGTCTCGAAGGTCTGCGGTGGGGAGGTGCGTACTCACGCTCCCATTGTCGGGCCAACCACTGACAAACGGCCACGGCCCGGCCGCACCGCGGCCAACGGGTCACGGCGGGCGGCCCGGCGGGCGCGGGGCGGGCGGCAGGCGGCGGGGCAAGCGGCCCCGACGGCGGAGCGGGCGGCAGGCGAGCGGCCGCGACAGCGGAGCGGGCACGACAGCGGAGCGGGCGGCAGACGGCGGGCCAAGCGGCCACGACAGCGGAGCGGCCGCGGCAGACGGGGCCCGACGGCGTGTCGGCCACGTGCCCCGCTGCGGGTCCTGCCGGGTCCCACGGCGTGTCGCCCGCGGCCCGGCCGCGCCTGACGGCGTGTCGGCCCCGCCCGGGAAGCTCGTAGGCGCACGCGGCGGCCACGCCCGCCGGACCTGCGGGACACCCGCCGGCCCTACGTCACGGCCGCCGGCCCTCCGCGGCGCCCGACGGCCGTCGCGCCCCTCGGCTACTTCTTCGGCGCGGCCGACCCGCCGCCCTCGGTGGCCTTCTGGTTCTGGCAGCCCGACTGCCCGGCCATCGCCTTCTTGACGTCGCCGGACTCCAGCTTGCTGAACGCCTGTTCGCTCTTCTTGTTGAGTTTGTTGATGCCGTCGGACAGCGACCGCAGGCCGTCGGCGAACTTGCCCTTGTCCCCGGTGTCCAGGCCGTCGACCTGCTTCTTGAGGTCGGCGTAGCCCTTGGAGAGGTCGTTGAGCTCCTTGACCGCGTTCTTCTGGGACTCCTCGCCGCCGTCGGCGGGCGGCGCGCCGGCCTGGTCGAGCGACTTCGCCAGCGACGCGTAGGCGTCGGAGATCTGCTGGAACGCCTTGGAGTCGGCCTCCTGGACCTTCTTGGAGTCGGTGCCGCCGCTGTCGGCCGTCTGCATGGACGTGTTGGCGTCCTGGATCTTCTTGAACTGGGCCTGGGCGGGGTCGCAGAACTTCTTGGCCCAGGCGTCGAGCTTATTGTCACCGTCGTCGCTGCAGCCGGTCAGCGCGAGCATCAGTGCCGCGCCGCCGGACAGCGCGGCCACAAGCTTCTTCTTCACCGGATTGGTCCCTTCCATGGCTCTCGGCCCCGGAACATACACGTCCGAGGGCCCCCGGCCATGAGCCGGTCGGTCCGTACGCCCCTCATTGCAGCCATTTGCACCAAGCCCTGTGACGCGGCCGGGCGCACAGCAGTGCGGGCGGAGCGCGCGCTCAAAGCACGCCCTCCGCCCGCCCGTTGAGCGGCGCGAACGCCCCGCCCGCTAGGAGACCACCGCCGGGTCGGCGGTCTGTGCCACCTTCCCCGAGTTGTTGTCTTCGTCACCCACCGCGATGCCGCGGCGCTTGGAGACGTACACCGCGCCGACGATGACCGCGATGGCCAGCGCGGCGACCACGATCCGTACGCCGATGCTCTTGTCCGCGCCGTAGCTGAACTTCACGACGGCCGGCGCGATCAGCAGCGCCACCAGGTTCATGACCTTCAGCAGCGGGTTGATCGCGGGGCCCGCGGTGTCCTTGAACGGGTCGCCGACCGTGTCGCCGATGACGGTCGCGGCGTGCGCCTCGCTGCCCTTGCCGCCGTGATGGCCGTCCTCGACCAGCTTCTTCGCGTTGTCCCAGGCGCCGCCCGAGTTGGCGAGGAAGACCGCCATCAGGGTGCCGGTGCCGATGGCGCCCGCGAGGAACGAGCCGAGCGCGCCGACGCCGAGCGAGAAGCCCACGGCGATCGGCGTGAGCACCGCCAGCAGGCCGGGGGTGGCCAGCTCGCGCAGCGCGTCCTTGGTGCAGATGTCCACGACACGCCCGTACTCCGGCTGCTCCGTGTAGTCCATGATCCCGGGCTTCTCACGGAACTGCCGCCGCACCTCGAAGACGACCGCGCCGGCCGACCGGGACACCGCGTTGATCGCCAGCCCCGAGAAGAGGAAGACGACGGAGGCGCCCAGCACCAGGCCGACCAGGTTGTTCGGCTGCGAGATGTCCAGGCTCAGGCCCATGCCCCGGGCGGCGTCGCCGACGTCCCGTACGGCCGTGGCGATCGCGTCGCGGTACGAGCCGAACAGCGCGGCCGCGGCCAGGACGGCCGTGGCGATGGCGATGCCCTTGGTGATGGCCTTGGTGGTGTTGCCGACGGCGTCCAGGTCGGTGAGGACCTGCGCGCCGTCGCCGGTGACGTCGCCGGACATCTCGGCGATGCCCTGGGCGTTGTCGGAGACGGGGCCGAAGGTGTCCATCGCGACGATCACGCCGACGGTGGTCAGCAGGCCGGTGCCGGCCAGCGCCACCGCGAACAGGGCCAGCATGATGGAGGCGCCGCCCAGCAGGAACGCGCCGTACACGGACAGGCCGATCAGGACCGCGGAGTAGACCGCGGACTCCAGACCGATGGAGATCCCGGAGAGCACCACCGTCGCCGGGCCGGTCAGGGAGGTCTTGCCGATGTCCCGTACGGGCCGCCGGCTGGTCTCCGTGAAGTAGCCGGTGAGCTGCTGGATGAGCGCGGCCAGCACGATGCCGATGGCGACCGCCACCAGGGCCAGCAGCCGCGGGTCGCCGCTGCGGGCCAGGATGGCGGGGTCCGTGACGCCGGACAGGTCGGCGTAGGAGGACGGCAGGTACGTGAAGACCGCGACCGCCACCAGGACCAGCGAGATGGCCGCGGAGATGAAGAAGCCACGGTTGATGGCGGTCATGCCGCTGCGGTCGGAGCGCCGGGGCGCCACGACGAAGATGCCGATCATGGCGGTGACCACACCGATGGCCGGGACCAGCAGCGGGAAGGCCAGGCCCGAGTCGCCGAAGGCGGCCATGCCCAGGATGAGGGCGGCGACCAGCGTCACGGCGTACGACTCGAAGAGGTCGGCGGCCATGCCGGCGCAGTCGCCGACGTTGTCGCCCACGTTGTCCGCGATGGTCGCGGCGTTGCGCGGGTCGTCCTCGGGGATGCCCTGCTCGACCTTGCCGACGAGGTCGGCGCCGACGTCCGCGGCCTTGGTGAAGATGCCGCCGCCGACCCGCATGAACATCGCGATCAGCGCGGCGCCGAGACCGAAGCCCTCCAGGACCTTGGGCGCGTCGACCGCGTAGACGAGCACCACACAGGACGCGCCGAGC
This sequence comes from Streptomyces paromomycinus, assembly GCF_003865155.1. Classification (NCBI taxonomy): domain Bacteria; kingdom Bacillati; phylum Actinomycetota; class Actinomycetes; order Kitasatosporales; family Streptomycetaceae; genus Streptomyces; species Streptomyces paromomycinus. Next base: position 4,459,442 of record NZ_BHZD01000001.1, read on the forward strand.
AGGCCGAGCCCCACGGTGAACATGCCGACGACGCCACCCGTACGGAAAGCGATCTTCATGGCCTTGTGCGAGACGGCGGTGAGATCCTTTTTCGCCTCGCCCTCGCCCGGCGTGGCTTCCCGGGCGGCAGCGGCGACACGCACATTGCTGCGCACCGCCAGCCACATCCCGATATAGCCGGTGGCGGCCGAGAAACCGGCGCCGATCAAGAAGAAGACGCTGCGCCCGGCGCGCTGCGTCCAGTTGTCCGCGGGAAGCAGCATGAGCAGGAAGAACACCACCACGGCGAATACGCCGAGGGTGCGCAACTGCCGGGCGAGATAGGCATTCGCGCCTTCCTGCACGGCAGCGGCGATCTTCTTCATGCTGTCGGTGCCCTCACCGGCGGCGAGCACTTGCCGCACCAGCACCGCCGCGACGGCCAGTGCCGCGAGCGCCACGACGGCGATCACCAGCACCATGCCGCGGTTGCCCGACGTCAGCGATGGCTCGGCCAGGTAAGAGGGGTGTTCCAGCAACTGAGGGGTGTAAGGCCCCGCCATTCGTCCTCCTTGACGTTTGGCACATGGGCGCGCGGATGCACGCTCAGGCGTCCTGAGCAAAGTTGTGGACGGATTGTAGGTAGCGGCACCAGATCAAAACAGGGCGCCTCAAAGGGAATTCGCCGGTGGCGGCCGAGATCGTTCGAAGAACGGGCGGAGACCGGACAGAGATCAGGCGAAGAAGCAGCGAAGATCGAAAATTACGGGGCCGTAGCCGGGTCGTCGCAATTCGCCTGGACGAATGAATGTGAATAATTCGCTGACAACCGAATGATGATCTCAGGGTCCTACCTAACGCCGCTGCTCACGGCGCCGGGAACGAGCGCCGCGCGGCCCGTCCGGACCGTCGCCGGGACGGCGTCGGGACGGCGGGCGCAAGGCGGCCCGGGGGCCTGCGGGGAGGCGGCGCTGCGCCCGGCCGCCCTGCGGGGTTCCGGTGGTGCCGCGGGCAGGGTCCGGCGGCGGTACGGGGGCGGTGGGCGCCGGGCGGCGCCGATACCTGCGTACCGCCACGGAAGTACGCACTCCGGTAGGGGTCGCGCGGCCCCGGGACGACGGCGGGCCGTACGCCCGGTACGGCCGGGTGGGGAGGCGGAGGAGCCGGGCGCACGGGACCGGTGGGTGCGGCGGGCCCGCTGGGCACGAGCGGGCGGATGTGGCCTGAAGAGAGGGGTGAGGGTGACCGGCCCCCGAGTGGCCGGATGGTGAGCCCCGGTCACGGCATGCCGCACGAAAGAGTTGGGGCACGTACGGCTGAATGGGGCGCGGGGGTGGAGAGAGAGCGCGAAGGGGGCGCGGAGCCGTTTTCTGTGGGGCGGGTGAGATCGCGGGGCCGCCGCGCGTGAGCCCGTAGTGCGCCGCGCCGGCCCGCAGGCGACCACGGCGAGCGCCGCTCGCTACGTGGGCAGCACTGGGAGGGAACGCCGGACCCGACGGCAGGACAGCCCCTGCGGCAGGCCGGCCTTCAAGGCGGTCCGGCCCTTACGGAAGCACCGGCGCCGGTGTCGTGGGCCAGCTCATGCGGATGACGCCGCCGGTCTCGCCGGAGGTCACCTCGACGTCGTCGACCAGCCCGCTGATGACCGCGAGCCCCATCTCGTCGTCGCTCTCGGCCGCGTCACCGTTGTCCGAGACGGGACCGCCGGGCAGCGGCTCCCCGTCCAGACCGCGGACGCCGGGCACCGCACCGGCACCCGCCGGACTCCCCGGGACCTCGTCGCCCACCTCGATGGAGAACTTCTTCTCGTCCTCGACCAGGGCGACCCGTACCGGGGCCGTGATGTTGTTGGTGCGGTGCAGCCCCACCGCACGGGTGCACGCCTCACCGACGGCGAGCCGGACCTCGTCCAGCACGGCCTCGTCCACGCCGGCCCGCCTCGCCACGGCAGCCGCGACCAGTCGCGCGGTGCGGACGTGCTCGGGAAGGGCGCTGAAGCGGAGTTCGACGGTGGCCATGCCATCCCCCTCGGTATGCGGGCGTGCAACGCAGGGGGCCGGACCGCCAAGCCCGGTTCCCCCCACTGCTTCCAACCCCCGCGCCGCGGCGCGGGGACCGGCAGGCCGTCAGTCGGTGGCTGCGACGGCTTCGTCGACCGAGGTGTGAATCGGGAACACCTTGGTCAGTCCGGTGATACGGAAGATCTTCAAAATGCGCTCCTGGTTGCAGACCAGGCGCAGCGAGCCCTCATGGGCACGCACCCGCTTGAGCCCGCCGACCAGAACGCCGAGCCCCGTGGAGTCCAGGAAGTCGACACGCTCCATGTCCACCACGAGGTGGTAGCTTCCGTCGTTCACGAGCTCGACCAGCTGCTCCCGCAGCTTGGGCGCGGTGTATACATCAATCTCGCCACCGACCTCGACGACCGTACGGTCGCCAACGGTCCGGGTCGACAGGGACAGGTCCACGGATCCTCCAGCACCTTGCTATCGAGCGGTCGCCCCCCATGGATCGGCAGCCGCGATGGCATTCAATCACTTACCAGCAGGCGTGCACGACGCCTTGTGCGCATTGTCCGTCACACCGGTGACACACTCGGTGCCGATGGCCTCCAATCAGCTGCCCCCGGACGGGGGCACCAGCCCCTCCCCGCGCACGGTCCTGGACCGTCTCACCCAGGGGGCGTCCCGCGCTACGCGCATCACTCATACGGAGCACTTGCCCCCGCGCATCGGCAGCCATGCGGAATGGCCCGCACGGATCCGCCCGGAGGTGGTGGAGGCCGTCCGCGCCGCCGGGATCGCCCACCCGTGGACCCATCAGGCGCGCACCGCCGAGCACGCGCTGCGGGGCGAATCGGTGGTCATCGCCACCGGCACGGCGTCCGGGAAGTCGCTCGCCTACCTGGTCCCGGTGCTGTCCGGGCTCCTGGACGGTTCCGAGGCGCCGAACGGGCGCGGCGCCACGGCCCTGTACCTCGCGCCCACCAAGGCGCTCGCCGCCGATCAGCGGCGCGCCGTCGGCGAACTCGCCGCGCCGCTCGGTACCGCGGTACGGCCGGCCGTGTATGACGGCGACACGCCGGTCGAGGAACGCGAATGGGTGCGCCAGTACGGCAACTACGTCCTGACCAACCCCGACATGCTCCACCTGGGCATCCTCCCGGCCCACCCCCGCTGGTCCTCCTTCCTGCGCGCCCTGCGCTACGTCGTCATCGACGAGTGCCACAGCTACCGCGGCGTCTTCGGCTCGCACGTGGCCCAGGTCCTCCGCCGCCTCCGGCGTGTCTGTGGCCGGTACGGCTCCGAACCGGTCTTCCTGCTCGCCTCGGCCACCGCCGCCGAACCGGCGCGGGCGGCCGAGCGGCTGACGGGCCTGCCTGTGGCGGAAGTCACGGAGGACGCCTCGCCGCGCGGCGAGGTGGTCTTCGCGCTGTGGGAGCCACCGCTGACGGAGCTGCACGGCGAGCAGGGCGCCCCCGTACGCCGTACCGCCACCGCCGAGACCGCCGACCTGCTGACCGACCTCGCCCTCCAGGAAGTCCGCACCGTCGCCTTCGTGCGGTCGCGGCGTGGCGCCGAACTGATCGCCCTCATCGCGCAGGAGCGGCTGGGAACGGTCGCGCGGGCCCTGGCCCAGCGGGTGGCCGCCTACCGGGGTGGCTATCTGCCCGAGGAACGGCGGGCGCTGGAGCGCGCGCTGCACACCGGCGACCTGCTCGGCCTGGCCGCCACCACGGCCCTGGAGCTGGGCGTGGACGTCTCCGGGCTGGACGCCGTACTGATCGCCGGATACCCGGGCACCCGCGCCTCCCTGTGGCAGCAGGCCGGGCGCGCGGGGCGGGCCGGGCAGGGCGCGCTCGCCGTCCTCGTCGCCCGGGACGACCCGCTGGACACCTACCTCGTGCACCACCCGGAGGCGCTCTTCGACCAGCCCGTCGAGTCCACCGTGCTGGACCCGGACAATCCGTACGTACTCGCCCCGCACCTGTGTGCGGCCGCCGCGGAACTCCCCCTCACCGAGGACGACTTCCCCCTGTTCGGCCCCGCCGCCCCGGGCCTCCTCCCCTCCCTGGAAGCCCGCAAGCTGCTGCGCCGCCGCGCCAAGGCGTGGCACTGGACCCGTCGCGAGCGGGCCGCCGACCTCGCCGACATCCGCGGGCAGGGCGGCTCGCCCGTACAGGTCGTGGAGTCGGGCACCGGCCGTCTGCTGGGCACGGTGGACGCGGCCGCCGCGCACACCACCGTCCACACCGGCGCCGTACACCTCCACCAGGGCCGTACGTACCTGGTCGAGCACCTGGACCTGGAGGACGACGTGGCGCTCGTCCAGGAGGCGAACCCGCCGTATTCGACGACCGCGCGCGACACCACCGCCATCGCCGTACTGGAGACCGAGACGGAGGTCCCGTGGGGCGACGCGCGCCTGTGCTTCGGCTCGGTGGAGGTCACCAACCAGGTCGTCTCCTACCTGCGCCGCCGGCTGATCACGGGCGAGGTGCTGGGCGAGACCAAGCTGGACCTGCCGCCCCGTACGCTGCGCACCCGGGCCGTGTGGTGGACCGTCACCGAGGACCAGCTCGATGCGGCCCGGGTCGATCCCAAGCAGCTCGGCGGCGCCCTGCACGCCGCCGAACACGCCTCCATCGGCCTGCTGCCGCTGTTCGCCACCTGCGACCGCTGGGACATCGGCGGCGTGTCCCTCCCCCTGCACCCCGACACCCTCCTTCCCACCGTCTTCGTCTACGACGGCCACCCGGGCGGCGCGGGCTTCGCCGAACGCGCCTTCCACACCGCCCCGGAGTGGCTCGCGGCCACCCGCAAGGCCATCGCCTCCTGCGAGTGCGAGGCCGGCTGCCCGTCCTGCATCCAGTCGCCCAAGTGCGGCAACGGCAACGACCCGCTCCACAAACGAGGCGCCGTACGGCTCCTGACCGAACTCCTCAAGAACGCGCCGGAACCGGCTTCCTGAGCGCCCGCAGAATCGACTCATGACCGTTTTCTCCTGCGCCAAGTGCGGCGCCACGCTCACCCCGGACCTGCGGCGGCTTCCCGCCGTCCCCGACGTGTCGACGCACGACAAGGACCGCGACCGGGAGACGGGGCTCGCCCCCTCCACCGTGCCGCCGGGCCACTACGCGATCGATCCCGAGCCCTGGGGCGCCCCGTTCGAGCCCTCCGGGGGCGGGGGTGGGGGCGGTGCGGGTGGTGGCGGCCGTGGCGGCGGTGGTCACGTCATGGACGACCGTGCCCTGCTCATGCCGCCGGGCATGGACGACTTCGTCTCCGCCGGTCCACGGAACACGGTGATCGTGCACCCGGACGACACGCCCGGCCTCCGCCGGACCGCCGTCCCCGCCGGCCACCACGGCTGCTGCGGCCCGTTGGGCACGGGCGGCCGCAACATGGCGTGCGCCTGCGGGACCCGCGTCGCCACTCTGGCGGCCGACTGCATGGGCCCGTATGAACTGCATCTCGATCCGCTGCGCGTGTACGGCTGTGACGGGGAGGGGGTTGAGGGGTAGGGCGGGCGGGGGTTGGAGAGGTCGTTGCTCGGGGCTTGCTTTTCCCCTCCCCCCTCCCCCACCCCCCGCCACCACCTCCACCGCCACCGCCTCTGCGTCCGTCAACACGTCCTTCTCCGCGGCCCCCTCTGTCGCCGTAATCGTCTCTGTCCGCGCCCGCGCCGCGCCCCGCCCCGTCTACGCGTCGAGGATCACCAACGTGCCGCGGCTTCCCGCGCGGACCGCGTGCTTCACGCCCGCCGGGACCAGGTACAGCTCACCCGGCCCCACCGAGACGATCGCGCCGCCCACCGACAGTTCCAGCCGCCCGTCGAGCACGAACAGTGCCTCTGGCGTCCCGTGCGCTTCCTCCTCCCCCGGCAACTCGTCCATGCGCAGCACCTTCACGCGGGCCGTGCCCACCTCTCCCAAGACCCGGGAACTCCACGCTTCCGGCAGCGCGGCCACCGTTTCCCGTACGTCGATCGCCTTCATGGCACGCCTCCCGGCGGACCGCCCCGGTCACACCCGAAGAGCCCGCGCATCAAGATCGATGGATGATCCGGACGCTGTCCGAGCCGGGTCGGGAGGTGGTCGACCGTTCGGCAAAACCTCCCGGGGCGACGTCGGCCATTGCTGCCGGGCGCTACTGCCGTGCGCGGTCGGCCCGTTCGGGTATCGGCTCGGCGGCCCGGCCCGCTGTCGCTGCCGGTCCCGCCCGGGCGCGGATGTCCGGGGCGAACGGTCCGCTACGCGCCCGGGCCGTGACGTCCGCGATGTCGCCCCGAACGGTGCAGCGCACCAGGTGAGCGTCTTGCGCGGCCGCCACCTCCCGGGCGGCCCGGCAGGCGGCCGGGCCACCCCGGAGTGCGGTGTCCGCCGCCGCCAGGGCCGCCAGATCCGCGGCGGCGCCCGCGCGATGACGTGTCACGACCACCTGGGCCAGGACGATCACCACCGCGAACACCGTGCACAGCGCCATCGCCGCGAACACCGCCCACACCGTGGCCGCGCCCTCATCGCCCCACCGTCTCCTCCGCAAGAGCCGTCGCCTCCCCTCGGAGCGTCAGCGTCAGCGGGCCGACGCCGGGCGACGCCGCCTCGACCCGTACGCGCACCAGATCGCCTCGCCTCTCCAGCGCCACCCGCGCGCCCTTCGGGGCCGCGTCGCGGGCCACCGCGCCGACGGCCGCCGGCGGTTCCGACCGGGCTGCCGCCCGGGCCCCGGCGCGGGCCGCGTCCACGCACTGGATCTGCGCGCAGGCGGCCGCCAGCCCCCACAGGAGCAGCCCCGTGAACAACACCAACGCCGGGATGACCAGAGCCGTTTCCGCCGTCACATAGCCCCGGTCACGGTCGCGGCTGCGATTACGTCCGCGGCTGCGGTCACGGCCGCGGCCACAGCCGTCGTCAGACCTGGACACCGAGGGCCTTCCCGATCACCGCGCGCAGCGCAGCCTCCACCGCGCCGCCCGACAGCACCTTGTAGAGCACGGCCGCGGCCGCACATGCCGCCAGGGTTCCCAAGGCGTACTCGGCCGTGGTCATGCCCCGGTCTGCGCAGGCCCTTTCCCGTACGACCGCAACGCGTCGCTCCAGCCACCTTCGTACGGACATCTCTTCCCCCTTGAAGTCGCTTCTGTCGTCTGTGAACCGGTGTGGTTCGGGTCGGTGTCGTGCCGTCATGAGTTCTGTGTGAGCGCCGTGGCCAGGCCGACCAGGACCGGTACGACGCCGAGTGCCAGGAAGGCGGGCAGGAAGCACGCCGCCAGCGGCATCGTGACCAGCACCCCCGCCCGGCGGGCCCGTTCGGCCGCCGAGCGGGACTCCTGCGCCCGCAGCTCCGCCGCTATCCGGGAGACGCCTTCCACGGCGGGGACCCCCGATACGCCCGCCCGTTCCATGCACCGGGCCAGTCCCCGGGCGCCGGGGAGCGCGCCGAATCGATGCCATGCCGTCGCGGGGTCGCTGCCGAGCCGCAGTTCCGCGGCCACCCGCCACAGCTGCTCGCCGACGGTTCCGCCGAGCGACCGCCCCACCGCCTCGGCGGACTCCCGTGGCCCGGCGCCCGCCGCCAGGCAGGCCGCGAGCAGGTCAGCGGCCGGTGCCAGCGCCGCCCGTAAGGTGTTCTCGGCCGTCTGCCGCACGGCCTGTGCCTGCGTACGGCGTCGCCACCGCCCGGCTCCGTACGCCACGGCGAGTCCCAGTACGCCACCGGTCACTCCGCCGACGAGAATGGCCACGGCGCCCGCGATCACGGCAGGCCCGGCCCGCTCCCGGACGGCTCCGGGCCACCGACGTCCTCGGCCGCGCTTCAGCTCCGGTCCCAGGCGCCGACCGGTGCCCTCGTGGTGCCGTACGGCCTTGCCCAGGACCGTCCCCGCCCGCCGCCGTACCTTCCGTACGCCGCGCGCGTCCCCGGCCGTGGTGAACGCGCTGACCACGGTGGCCAGAGCCAGGAAAACTGTCCCCAGGGTGTGGACAACTTCTCGCGCGGCGCCTGACACGGCATCAGCGGACATGACCGCCCCCTTCGGCGGTCGCGATGATCCGCGCCGTCCAGACGATGCCGCACCCCTCCAGCAGGCCGCCGGCCAGCAGGCACGCCCAACCGGCGGGGGTGTGCAGCAACACCCCGAGCGGGTCGGCACCGAGGGCGCTGCCCATCGCCAGCCCTCCGGCCGGGAGGAGCGCGAGCATCAAGGCGGTCGCTCTCGGGCCCGCCAACTGGGCGCGCAGGTCGTCACGCTGGTCACGTTCCGCCCGGAGCGCCGTCGCGATCCGTTCCAACCCGGCGGCCAGCCCGGCGCCGCCGTCGACGGCTACCTGCCAGCACGCCGCCACACCGGCCAGCCCTTCCGCGCCCGGCAGCCGCCCCGCCGCCCGCAGGGCCGCCGGTACGTCCCCGCCGAACCGGGCCGCCGCCGTGACCGCCGCGCCCGCCTCGCCGAAACCCGCGGCACCGGCCGCCGTCAGGGCCTGCCCCGGCTGCCGCCCGGCCCGCAACTCGCCCGCCACCGCCTCGCACAGCTCGATCACCGCCGCGCCCCGGCGCTCCCGCTCCCGCACCCGTTCACGGGCCCGGAGCCATCGCCGCACCAGGACCGATGCCACCACGGCGGCGATCACGGGCAGCACCGAACCGGCCATGACACCGAGGACGACACCGGCCGGCAGGCACCACAGCTCTCGTGGGAAGCCGGTGATCCCGTGCCGGCTTTCTCCGCTCCGCCGAGGACCCCGGCAGCTGATCCACCTGCCGCCGCCCCGTCTGGAGGCCCGGTACGCGGCCCACGTGACCCAATGCACCACCTGCCGCAACACCCGCCGGGGCGTGAACTCACCTTCGTCCGGGGCCGGTTCTCGCGCCCACCCCTCCGGGCCCGCTCCTTCCGCGCCCACCAACAGCAGTCGCGCCCGCCGTACGTCACCGCTCCGTCCGCCGGACAGCCAGGCCGCCACCCCCGCGCACAGCACGGCCGCGCATACCGGCACCGCCGCCACACCGACACCGACATCACTCATCGCGCATCCCTTCCCCGATCGCACAGACCCGTCAACCTCGGCCAACCCGGCGCCTCTTGGAAGCCCTCCGGTGCCCACACCGCCGCCGGTACGGTCACCACGAAGCCGTCCCGGTGCCGCTCCAGGACATCCACCCGGGCGAGCCGCCGTCGGCCGTCCCGGTCCCGTACGAGGTGCAGCAGCACCGACAGTGCGGCGGCCACCTGGCTGTGCAGTGCCGCCCGGTCGAGCCCGGCCGTCGAGCCGAGGGCCTCCAAGCGCGCCGGGACGTCGCCGGGGGCGTTCGCGTGGACCGTGCCGCAGCCGCCTTCGTGGCCCGTGTTCAGTGCCGCCAGCAGGTCCGTGACCTCGGCGCCGCGCACCTCGCCGACCACCAGCCGGTCCGGCCGCATCCGCAGCGCCTGCCGCACCAGGTCCCGCAGGGTGACGCGGCCGATGCCCTCCTGGTTCGCGGGCCGGGTCTCCAGCCGTACGACGTGGGGGTGATCCGGCCTCAGTTCCGCGGAGTCCTCGGCCAGGACGAGCCGTTCGGCCGGGCCTGCCAGGCTCAGCAGCGAGCTGAGCAGGGTGGTCTTCCCGGAGCCGGTACCGCCGCTGATGAGGAAGGAGAGCCGGGCGTCCAGCACGGCCCGGAGCAGGCGGTCGCCGTCCGGTGGGACCGTGCCCGCCGCGACCAGTTCCGCGAGGGTGAAGGCGCGGGGGCGCAGGACGCGCAGCGACAGGCAGGTACCCGCGACCGCCACCGGGGGCAGTACGGCGTGCAGGCGGGTGCCGTCGGGCAGCCGGGCGTCCACCCAGGGGTGGGCGTCGTCCAGCCGTCGTCCGGCCACCGAGGCCAGCCGCTGGGCGAGCCGCCGTACCGCGGCCTCGTCGGCGAAGCGCACCGAGGTGCGCTCCAGCCCGCCGCCTCGGTCCACCCACACCTCGTCCGGCGCGCTGACCAGCACGTCGGTCACCTCCGGTGCGGCGACGAGCGGTTCGAGGGGGCCGCAGCCGACCAGTTCCGACCGGAGCGCCGAGACGACCCCCAGCACCTCCGCGTCGCCGAGCAGGCGGCCCTCGGCGCGCAGCGCCATCGCCACCCGCGCGGGCGTCGGCTCGGCACCCGCCTGGGCCAGCCGTCCGCGCACCGCCTCCAGGAGCCCGGCTCCGATGCCCGTACAGCCCGCCCGGGGTGCGCCGTAAGCGTCGGAGTGGGCTTCGGCCTGGACGTCGGCGCCGGGCTGCCCGCCGGACGCCCACAGCCCGGGCCCCTGCGGACCTGACCCCTGCGGACCACCTGCCCGTAACCCGTCCGTCCAGGGAATCTCAGCCCTCACCCGGACCACCCCCTACGCCCTCACCGAGCCACCCCCGCCATCCTCCGGCCGCCGACCCACCGGCCGCCGACCCACCGGGCACCGGTCCACCGGCTCTCGACTCCGCGGCCCCCGATCCCGCGGCCCCCGACCCCGCAGCCACCGCTCCCGCGTTCCCCGGCCTCCCGGCCCCCGATCCCGCAGCCCCCGGCAACACCCGCCCCCAGAAGGCCGTACCGAAGTGCCGCAACGGCCCCCGGGCGTTCGCCCCCGGCGGCGCGCCCCGGGCCAGCTCTGCCGGGAGGCCGGTCTCCCAGCCCAGCTCTCCGGCCAGTGGAAGGCCGAGCAGCCGGGCGGCCTCCTCCGGCGCCAGCTCCGCGGCGCGGCCGCTGTCCGGACCGGGGCCGGCGCGTGTCACCACCCGCACGTCCGGCAGGACCGTACGGATCAGAGCCGCCACGCGCCGGGCCGCCGCCAGCGCCCGCAGTTCGGTGGGGACGACCAGCAGTCCGACGTCGACCTGGGCGAGCGCTTCCACGACCGCTTCGTCCAGCCTGCGGGGCAGGTCCACCACCACGGCGCCGCCCCGTCTGCGCGCCGCCGCCATGACCGCGCGCATCGCCTGCGGCGGGATCACCACCGCGTCGCCCCGGTCCCAGCTCAGTACGCGTAAGGAGTGCAGCCGCGGCAGCGCTTCCTCCAGGGCGCCCCCGCCCACCCGTCCGCGCGACTCGGCGAAGGCGGGCCAGCGCAGCCCTTCCTCCTTCTCGCCGCCCAGCAGTACGTCGAGTCCGCCGCCCAGCGGGTCCGCGTCGACCAGGACGGTCCGGCGGCCCGCGCGGGCCGCCGTCAGGGCCAGGGCGCAGGCGAGGGTGCTCGCGCCGGCGCCGCCGCTGCCGCCGATCACCCCCACCGTCACGGCCGCCGGCCCGACGCCCTCCACCGCGTCGGCGATCCGGTCCACGAGCCAGCTCTCGCCGCCGGGGAGCACCAGCACCCGTTCCGCCCCGAGGGCGACGGCCAGCCGCCACAGCTGCCGGTCGTCCGCGCCGCGGGCGACGAGCACCACCCCGTCCCGGCGGCCCGCACCGCACAGGCGGGGCGCGCAGTCGGCGCCGACGATCACCAGGGGCGCCGAGGCCCAGCCCGGACTGCGGCCACGGGCGACACCGTGGGCCACTTCCGGTGTCGCGCCGGCTGCCGCGCAGAGTCTCAGGACGTCGTCGAGAAGACCCTCGTCCTCGGTGACGACCAGCGGTCCGCCGCGCCCTCCGGCGGGCCCGGGTGAATGATCGGGAGTCATACGTCCGGCCACGTTCCGTTCCCCTATCGCTACACAACTCACACATCCGCGAACTCGCGGAGTTTCACTGTGCGGCGATCCGGAAAATCCCGTGGATCTTGGTCCAAAACTGTGGACAACTCAAAGGCTGTGAATATCCCAGTCACCTATACCAGCGACCTTGAGGGCTCCCTTAGAGCAGCGCTACGATTACTGTGGGTGACGGCCGGCGGGCGTCGGCGAGCGTGGGGCCGGGCGATGAAGAGGAAGCGGCCGATCCGCCTCGGACGGGCAAAAACGCGTCCGGACATGCGACGACCCCCGCCGGGGGGGAGAGCGGGGGTCGTCCCCACGGCCGACTCGGGGGGGGAGGAGTCGGACCGGGTTAGCACGGTCGCGAACGATCCGTGACTTCCATGGTGTACCCGAGAGCCTTCTCAGGCAAACCCACGCGCCACACCTTACGCCGAATGGTGGGCGCCTATGCTCACCCCGTGGAAAACCACTCCGTGCCCCACTCGGCGACTCACTCGACACCCCGGACAGCCGCGTTCTTCGACCTGGACAAGACAGTCATTGCTAAGTCGAGCACGCTGACCTTCAGCAAGTCGTTCTACCAAGGCGGCCTGATCAATCGCCGGGCCGTACTGCGCACCGCATACGCCCAGTTCGTCTTCCTCGCGGGCGGCGCCGACCACGACCAGATGGAACGGATGCGCGCCTACCTGTCGGCGCTCTGCCGGGGCTGGGACGTGGCCCAGGTCCGGGAGATCATCGCGGAGACCCTCCACGAGCTGATCGACCCGCTCATCTACGACGAGGCCGCCTCGCTCATCGAGGAGCACCACACGGCGGGCCGCGACGTCGTGATCGTCTCCACCTCGGGCGCCGAGGTGGTCGAGCCGATCGGCGCCCTGCTCGGCGCCGACCGCGTGGTGGCCACCCGGATGGTCGTCGGCGCGGACGGCCGCTTCACGGGCGAGGTGGAGTACTACGCCTACGGCCCGACCAAGGCCCAAGCGGTACGGGACCTCGCCGCGTCCGAGGGCTACGACCTGGCGCGCTGCTACGCGTACAGCGATTCGGCGACCGATGTGCCGATGCTGGAGGCGGTCGGCCACCCGTACGCCGTCAATCCGGACCGCGCGCTGCGCCGCGAGGCCGCGAGCCGGGGATGGCCGGTTCTGTCGTTCACCCGGCCGGTCCAGCTGAAGCAGCGGCTGCCCTCCCTGGGCATGCCGTCGCGTCCGGTGCTCGCCGCGGCGGCCGCCGTGGGCGCGGCCGCCGCGACCGCGGGCCTCGTCTGGTACGCGAGCCGGCGGCGCCCGGTTTTTGCCCGTATCACCCGAGTTTGAAGGGAAAAGTAAAGAACTGTGGCGAGGGGTTCCGCTTCCCCCGCGGCAGGAGTACAAAGGACGTAACGGCCCGCGAGACCGAGGACATCCGAGAGGAAGACCTTCTACGCAGCAAGGCCCCACGGACCGAAGCACGGAAACCGGGCACCCACGCGACGCCGACCCGTCGATTACGGGCCAGCCGTACCAGGTGACGGACCAAGTCTCCGACCTGATCGGCACATCCGGAGCGCGCTTGGTAACCCGGTGGACGTGCCAGCGGCGGTACCGGAACGACTGGGTACCGCCGCAACCCTTTGCCAGGGGCCCGGCCGGGAGCCGGCAGCTTCCCCCGCAGCCCCGTGACGGGGCCCGTCAGGCCGCCCCGCGCTGCATCGCCTCGCACACCGCCGTGCTCTCCCGTGCCCCCAGCTCCATCGCCCGGCCGCAGTGCGCGATCCACGCCGCCACACCCTCCGGGGTGCCGGACACATAGCCCTCCAGCGCCGCCACGTACGCGGCCCGGTCCTGTTCCGCGTGCCCGACCTCCGCCGGGCAGACCGACTTCGGGTCCAGCCCGCTGCCGACCAGCACGATGCGCTCGGCGGCCCGCGCGACCAGCCCGTTGTACGAACCGAAGGGGCGCAGTGCCAGCAGTTCGCCGTGCACCACGGCCGCCACCACCAGAGCCGGCGCCTCGCTGCCCGCCAGCAGCAGCCGTGCCAGTCCGTCCAGGCGCCCGGCTACCTCGTCGGCGTCCGGCAGCGTCAGCTCCACCAGGGGCTCGTCGACCGGCTCGCCCGCCAGTCGCGGCCGCCCCACCGACTCCTGCCGCGCGTCGCCGCTCGCCGCCACCAGGTGCAGCCGCGCCAGCACCCGCAGCGGCGACTGCCGCCACACACTGAGCAGTTGCCCGGCCTCGGCGGTCAGCCGCAGCGCAGCGCCGACCGTGCGGGGCTCGCCCTCGACGCCGAAGTCGGACCGCCGCCGCACCTCCTCCAGCGCCCAGTCGGCCCCGGCCAGCGCGGCGGAGGCCCGCGCTCCGCGCAGCGCCGCCTCGGAGGTGATCTCGTTGCTGCGCCGCCGCATGATCCGGTGCCCGTAGACCCGGTCCACGCTCGTGCGCACGGAGTCCACGGAGTCGGCGACCCCCGGGAGCGAGGCCAGGGTCGCGAGCGGATCGGCTGTCGTACTCATGGGTACGACCCTACGCACCCCGGAGGCCGCAAGGCCGAACCGCTCGAAGGAGTGGTCTTCTTCACCCGAACCTCTCACCCGGGGCAACTCGACGCTTACGCTTCGTGACCATGAAGATCGCGTTCGTGGGCAAGGGCGGCAGTGGGAAGACCACGCTGTCCTCCCTGTTCATCCGCCACCTCGCCGCCGCCCGCGTCCCCGTGATCGCGGTGGACGCCGACATCAACCAGCATCTGGCCGCCGCCCTCGGCATGGACGAGGCGGAGGCCGCCGCGCTGCCGGCGCTCGGCGCCCGGCTGCCGCTGGTCAAGGACTACCTGCGCGGCACCAACCCGCGTATCGCGTCCGCCGAGACGATGATCAAGACGACACCGCCCGGTGAGGGCTCCCGGCTGCTGCGGGTCGTCGAGGACAACCCGGTGTACGCGGCGTGCGCCCGGCCGGTCCTCCTGGAGGGCGAACCGGTACGCCTGATGGCGACCGGCCCGTTCGCCGAGTCCGACCTGGGGGTGGCCTGCTACCACTCCAAGACCGGCGCGGTGGAACTGTGCCTGAACCACCTCGTGGACGGCCGCGAGGAGTACGTCGTCGTCGACATGACGGCCGGCGCGGACTCCTTCGCGTCCGGGATGTTCACCCGCTTCGACCTGACCTTCCTGGTCGCCGAGCCCACCCGTAAGGGCGTCGCGGTCTACCGCCAGTACAAGGACTACGCGCGCGACTACGGCATCGCCCTCAAGGTCGTCGGCAACAAGGTCCAGGGCCCGGACGACGCCGCCTTCCTGGCCGACGAGGTGGGTGAGGACCTGCTGCTCACGGTGGGGGACTCGGCGTGGGTGCGGGCCATGGAGAAGGGCCGGCCGCGCCGCTTCGACCTGCTGGAGGCCGACCAGCGGCAGGCCCTGAAGGAGCTGCACGCCGCCGCTGACGAAACGTACGAGCAGCGCGACTGGGAGCGCTACACCCGCCAGATGGTCCACTTCCACCTGAAGAACGCGGAGAGTTGGGCGAACGCGAAGACGGGCGCCGACCTGGCGGCCCAGGTCGACCCCGCCTTCGTCCTCGCCGAGCCCTCAGGAGCCCCGCAACCCGCCTGACACCTGAGAACAGGGGCCCCACGGGGACCGCTCCGGAGCGGCACGGCATCCAGGAGCGCCGCCGAAGCCAGCAGCCCCACCGGGGCCAGGAGCCCCACGGGCCCCGGCCGAGGCGCCTCCCCGCCGCTCCGCGTCCCCTACTCCGCCTCCCGCCGAGCCGGTTCCGCCGGCCCGGCCGAACCGGCAGGCGCGCCCGGCTTCGCGGACGAGGACGCCAGGTACCTCCCCCACCCGCCCTTCGGGGCGCCGCCCACCGGCAGCGCGCGCATCTTCTCCAGCACCTGCGGGTCCTGCGCGTCCAGCCAGTCGGCCAGTTGCTTGAAGGTCACGCAGCGCACGCCCTCGCGGGGGCAGATGGTCTTGATGGCGTCCTCGACGGCGCGCATGTACGTGCCACCGTTCCAGGACTCGAAGTGGTTGCCGACGATGAGCGGAGCCCGGTTACCCTTCTCCGCCCGCTCGAACGCGGCGATCAGGCCGTCCCGCATCTGCTTGCCCCAGGTGGCGTGCATCGCCGGGTCGCCCCTGGTCGTACCGGACTGGTTGGCGAGGAAGTTGTAGTCCATCGAGAGCGTCTCGAAGGCCCGGCCGGGGACGGGGATCTGCTGGAGGGGGAAGTCCCAGATGCCGTCGATCTGCTTCGGCCACAGCTGCCGGCCGCCGACGGAGCTGGAGTCGTAGCGGAAGCCCATGGCCTTGGCGGCGGGAATGAGGTTGCGCTGTCCTTCGAGGCAGGGGGCGCGGCCGCCGACGAGTTCCTTGCTGTAGTCGAACGGCAGCGGCTTCTCGGTCCGCAGCCCGGTGTGCGTCTTCCAGGACTTGACGAACGCCTCGGCCTGCCGGATCTCGCTCTGCCACTCCTCCGGCGACCAGGTGCCGACGCCGCCGTTCGGGCCGCAGAAGTGGCCGTTGAAGTGCGTACCGATCTCGTTGCCGTCCATCCAGGCGCCGCGGACCTGTTCCACGGTGGCCCGGACGCCCTTGACGTCGTTGAAGCCGATGTCGGAGGCGCCGGGGCTGTGCTTGGGCGGGTGGTAGGCGTCCTTCCTGTTGCCCGGGAGCAGGTAGACGCCGCTGAGGAAGTACGTCATCCGGGCGTCGTACTTCTTGCCGACCGCGCGGAAGTGCGAGAACAGCTTCTGGCTGTCCTCGCCGGCGCCGTCCCAGGAGAAGACCACGAACTGCGGCGGCCGTTCACCGGGTTTCAGGCGCTCGGCCTTCGGCTGCATCGGCTGCGCCCCGGTGTAGGCGGTCGAGCCGTCGCCGATGAGCTTGACCTGCTGGGCGGTGCGCTGCGGTGCGGCCCGGCCGCCCTGGGCGCCGCCCGGCCCGCCGCCGTTTCCCCCGGCACAGCCGGCGACCGCCGCCAGCGCCATCGTCGTGACCCATCCGGCCGTGACCCTTGATGCGGCTGCCATCAGCCACCTCACTCCCTGAGCTGCGAACTGCGAAACGGAAACATCAGAAAAAGTGATTAACCGTTTTTAAGCCCGCATAAGCCATGGGATGGGCCGTAAGGTACAAGCGACTCGTCGTCGCATTCACTCGAAAGACGGAACGACAGACCCGAATGCCTGAAAAGGCTTCTCTGTGCCTTTACGCGTCATTACGCTTCATTTACCGATGCTTGAGAGTCACCGGGCCGTCACACACCGTGGCACCAGCCGGCCGGCTCGCGTCCCGCCGCAGTACACCGCCGCCCACGATCGCGCCCCGCGCGACCGCGCCGCCCCGGAGGAGACGGGAATGTCGCAGCTACAGAAGCCGCCAGGGCCGCCAGGACCGACCGGTGCTCCGAGCACGCCCCGCACCCAGCCCCCGCCGCCCGCCGACCGGGCCGCTGCCCGTCGCGGCGACCTGTCCGCCTCGGTCGTCGTCTTCCTGATCGCCGTACCGCTCTCGCTGGGCCTCGCCCTGGCCACCGGGGCACCCCTCCAGGCGGGCCTGGTCGCCGCGGCCGTCGGCGGCATCGCCGCCGGGCTGCTCGGCGGCGCTCCCCTCCAGGTCAGCGGAGCGGCGACGAGCCTGCTCGTGGTCACGGCCGAGCTGGTGCAGAGGTACGGCTGGCGGGCCACCTGCGCCATCACGGTCCTCGCCGGGCTGGCCCAACTCGCGCTCGGCGCCGTACGGGTGGCCCGGGGAGCGCTCGCGATCAGCCCCGCGATCGTGCACGCCATGCTCGCGGGCATCGGCGTCACGATCGCCGTCGGGCAGCTCCACGTGGTGCTCGGCGGCAGCCCCGACAGCTCGGCCGTCGACAACGTCGCCGCGCTGCCCGGCCAGTTGGCGCACCCGCACACCGCCGCCCTGCTCATCGGTGCCGTCACGGTCGCGGTGCTCGCCGGCTGGCCGCGGCTGCCCGGGCGGGCCGGCCGGGCGCTGCGGTCGGTCCCGGCCCCGCTGGCGGCGGTGGCCGCCGCGACGACCGTGAGCGCGGCCGTGCCGGTGCCGGTGCCGCGCGTCGCCCTGCCCGAGTGGTCGCTGCAGGCCCTGCCCGCCCTCCCGGACGGGCCGGTCCTGGGGATCGTCGCCGCCGTCCTGACCGTCACCCTGGTCGCCAGCATGGAGTCCCTGCTGTCGGCGGTCGCGGTGGACCGCCTCGCCGCCGACCGCGGCGTCGCCACGTCCGGTACGGACCTGAACCGCGAACTGACGGGCCAGGGCGTCGCCAACGTGGTGTCCGGACTGCTGGGCGGGCTCCCGGTGGCCGGTGGCGCGATGCGCGGCTCGGCGAGCGTGCGGGCGGGCGCCGTCAGCCGGCGCGCCACCGTGCTGCACGGCGCCTGGGTGGTGCTCTGCGCCGGCCTGCTCGCCACGGCGCTGGAGCTGATCCCGCTGGCCGCCCTCGCCGCGCTGGTGATGGTCATGGGCGTACGGATGGTGAGCTTTGCGCACATCAAACATGTGCAGCGGCACCGGGAGTTCCCGGTCTACGCGGTCACCCTGGGCGGTGTGGTGCTGTTCGGCGTCCTCCAGGGGGTGGTGCTGGGCGTCGGGGTCGCCGTCTTCCTGTCGCTGCGGCGGCTGACCCACACCCGGGTCACGGTCGGCGCCGAGGGCGGCCGCCACCGGGTCCGGGTCAACGGGCAGTTGACCTTTCTCGCGGTACCGAGGCTGACCCGGGCGCTCGCCCAGGTGCCCGCCGGCGCGGACACCGTCGTCGAACTGGGAGGCTCGTTCATGGACCACGCCGCGTACGAGGCCCTGCGGGCCTGGTCCGACGGGCATCGCGCGGGCGGCGGCTGGGTGACCCTCGGCGGCCGCGCCGGGAGCCCGATCGCGGAGCCCGCGAGCGCCCACCACTGCCGCCCGTGGACGCCGTGGCGCAACCACCACTGCACCCGCCCGCCCGAAGAGACCACGGCCGCCCCGCGGACCAGCGGCGACCAACTGCTCGTCGGGGTCAGCACGTTCCAGCGCCACACGGCCCCGCTGGTACGGGACGAGCTGGCCCGGCTGGCGCACGAGGGGCAGCGGCCCACCCAGCTCTTCCTGACGTGCGCCGACTCCCGGCTGGTCACCAGCATGATCACCTCCAGCGGCCCGGGTGACCTGTTCACCGTCCGCAATGTCGGCAATCTGATGCCGCCGCCCGGTACGGACGCCGCGTGCGACTCGGTGGGCGCGGCCATCGAGTACGCGGTCGAGGTGCTGAAGGTCGGTTCGCTGACCGTCTGCGGGCATTCGGGGTGCGGCGCGATGCAGGCGCTGCTCGGCGCGGACCACGAGCCGGGCGCGCGGACCCCGCTCGCGCGCTGGCTGCGGCACGGCCGCCCGAGCCTGGCGCGGATGCAGCGGATCGGCCGGCTGGGACGCGGTGAAGTCGCGCTCGCCGAACGCCCGGTCGCCGACGACGTGGAGCGGCTCGCGCTGGTCAACGTCGTCCAGCAGCTCGACCACCTGATGTCGTACCCGTGCGTCGCCCACCGCGTCGCCGAGGGCGCGCTCACCCTGCACGGCATGTACTTCCACGTCGCCGAGGCCCAGGCGTACGTCCTCGACCGCGGCACGGGCCGGTTCCGCGCGGTGCGGCCGGAAGCGGCGGCGGGCGGGCGGAGTGTGCGGGTGGCCGGGGCCTAGGAGCCTGTGGCGCGGCTCCGGCCGGGTGCCTGCACCCGGCCTCGCCGCGCCATGCCCGCCGTCAGCCCAGGGTCCGCCCTTCACCCCTTCCCCGGGCCCCATAAACCCACCCGTAAACACCACTTGACCTGCGCATCAATAAAGGTCTACACCAATTTTTGGCGGCAACCCTTGTCAGGGCGGGTGGTGGGCTGATGAGCTATGGCCGGGAGAGACATCGCACGCCCTGAATGGGAGATGACGTGAGCAACGAAAGCCTGGCCAATCTTCTCAAGGAGGAGCGGCGGTTCGCGCCGCCCGCCGAACTGGCCGCGAACGCCAACGTCACCGCCGAGGCGTACGAACGGGCCGCGGCGGACCGGCTGGGCTTCTGGGCCACCCAGGCCAAGCGTCTGACCTGGGCGACCGAGCCCACCGAGACCCTCGACTGGTCCAATCCCCCGTTCGCCAAGTGGTTCGCCGACGGCAAGCTCAACGTCGCGTACAACTGCGTGGACCGGCATGTGGAGAACGGGCTCGGCGACCGCGTCGCCATCCACTTCGAGGGCGAGCCCGGCGACACCCGCTCGATCACCTACGCGCAGCTGCAGCGCGAGGTCTCCCAGGCCGCCAACGCGCTGACCGAGCTGGGCGTCACGGCCGGCGACCGGGTCGCGATCTACCTGCCGATGATCCCCGAGGCCGTCATCGCCATGCTGGCCTGCGCCCGCCTGGGCGCGCCGCACTCGGTCGTCTTCGGCGGCTTCTCCGCCGACGCGCTGGCGACCCGTATCAACGACGCCGACGCCCGCGTCGTGATCACCGCCGACGGCGGTTACCGCCGCGGCAAGCCGTCCGCCCTCAAGCCCGCCGTCGACGAGGCACTGACCAAGCCCGGTACGGAGAACGTGCGCAGCGTGCTGGTCGTACGCCGTACGGGCCAGGAGGACGTGGCCTGGACCGAGGGCCGCGACGTGTGGTGGCACGATGTCGTCGGGCGGCAGAGCGAGACCCACACCCCGGAGGCGTTCGACGCCGAGCACCCCCTGTTCATCCTCTACACCTCCGGCACCACCGGTAAGCCCAAGGGCATCCTGCACACCACCGGCGGCTACCTCACCCAGGTGGCCTACACCCACCACGCCGTCTTCGACCTCAAGCCGGAGACCGACGTCTACTGGTGCACCGCCGACGTCGGCTGGGTGACCGGCCACTCCTACATCACCTACGGGCCGCTGGCCAACGGCGCGACCGAGGTGCTCTACGAGGGCACGCCCGACACCCCGCACCAGGGCCGCTGGTGGGAGATCGTGCAGAAGTACGGCGTCACGGTCCTGTACACCGCGCCGACCGCGATCCGCGCCTGCATGAAGTGGGGCGACGACATCCCCGCGAAGTACGACCTGTCCTCGCTGCGGGTCCTCGGTTCGGTGGGCGAGCCCATCAACCCCGAGGCGTGGATGTGGTACCGCAAGCACATCGGCGCCGACCAGGCCCCCATCGTCGACACCTGGTGGCAGACGGAGACCGGCGGCATGATGCTCAGCCCGCTGCCCGGCGTCACGGAGACCAAGCCCGGCTCGGCGCAGCGCCCGCTGCCCGGCATCGCGGCCACCGTCGTGGACGACGAGGCCCGCGAGGTGCCGGACGGGGGCGGCGGCTACCTGGTCCTGACCGAACCGTGGCCGTCCATGCTCCGCACCATCTGGGGCGACGACCAGCGCTACCTGGACACCTACTGGTCGCGCTTCGAGGGCAAGTACTTCGCGGGTGACGGCGCGAAGAAGGACGAGGACGGCGACATCTGGCTGCTCGGCCGGGTGGACGACGTGATGCTGGTGTCCGGCCACAACATCTCCACCACCGAGGTCGAGTCCGCGCTGGTCTCGCACCCGAAGGTCGCCGAGGCCGCCGTCGTCGGCGCGACCGACCCGCAGACGACCCAGTCGATCTGCGCCTTCGTGATCCTGCGCGGCACCACGGCGGAGGACGAGGGACTGGTGGAGGAGCTGCGGGCACACGTCGGCAAGCAGCTGGGCCCGATCGCCAAGCCCAAGCGCGTCCTGCCGGTGGCCGAGCTGCCGAAGACCCGTTCCGGCAAGATCATGCGCCGGCTGCTGCGCGATGTCGCCGAGAACCGCGACCTGGGCGACGTCTCGACGCTCACCGACTCCGGCGTGATGGACCTGATCCAGGCGAAGCTGCCCGGCGCGGCCAGCGAGGACTGACCGGGCGGTCGCGCCCGGCACCGCGCGTCCGAACGCGTGTGCCGATGAGTGACCGCCACTCCGAGGGGCACCCGTCCGCAGACCGGCCGGGTGCCCCTCGCCTGTTCCGGGCGCCCCGTACCCCTCGCCGGGCGGCCGATCGCACCATTTGCCCGTAAGGTGAAGATCGCCGGAATGTTCCCCTCGCAGCCCGGGTACAGTAGGGATCGCGTCAAGAACGCGACAAATACCAAAGGTGCGCCGGGAAGTCTGGTCGGCAACTGCAACAGCCGTATCCAGCTGCCGAAACACCGGAGGTCCTCGCGTGAGCGCGCCCCACAACCGCCGATCCATATTCCTCGGGCGGATGTCCCTGCCCGAGCGGAACTTCATCGCGGACGCCCTGCGCGCCGAGACCGTGGGCGGCGTCCTGCTGCTCGTCGCCGCCGTCGTGGCCCTCCTCTGGGCCAACATTCTCGGGGACAGCTACGAGTCGGTACGGGGTTTCCACCTCGGCATCGGTTCCATCGGACTGGACCTCTCCCTCCAGCACTGGGCCGCCGACGGCCTGCTCGCCGTCTTCTTCTTCGTCGCCGGCATCGAGCTCAAGCGCGAGCTGGTCGCGGGTGACCTGCGCGAACCCAAGAAAGCCGCGCTCCCGGTGGTCGCCGCGCTGTGCGGCATGGCGATGCCCGCCCTCGTCTACTTCGTGGTCAACACCGTCGGCGGCGGCTCGATGGACGGCTGGGCGGTGCCCACCGCCACCGACATCGCCTTCGCGCTGGCCGTGCTCGCCGTCATCGGCACGTCCCTGCCGTCCGCGCTGCGCGCCTTCCTGCTCACCCTCGCCGTCGTCGACGACCTCTTCGCGATCCTGATCATCGCGGTCTTCTTCACCTCGCAGCTCAACTTCCTGGCGCTCGGCTTCGCCGTCGCCGGCCTCGCCGTCTTCTACCTGCTGCTGCGCAAGGGCGTCCGCGGCTGGTACATCTACGTACCGCTCGCCCTGGTCATCTGGGGCCTGATGTACAACAGCGGCATCCACGCCACCATCGCGGGCGTCGCCATGGGCCTGATGCTGCGCTGCCACCGCCGCGACGGCGAGGAGCAGTCGCCCGGCGAGCACATCGAACACCTGGTGCGGCCCGTCTCGGCCGGTCTCGCGGTGCCGCTGTTCGCCCTCTTCTCGGCGGGCGTGTCGATCTCCGGCAGCGCGCTGCACGACGTGTTCACCAAGCCGGAGACGCTCGGCGTCGTGCTCGGCCTGGTCGTCGGCAAGGCCCTCGGCATCTTCGGCGGCACCTGGTGCGCGGCCCGCTTCACCAGAGCGGAGCTGAACCCCGACCTGAGATGGCCGGACCTCTTCGCCGTCGCCTCCCTCGCCGGCATCGGCTTCACGGTCTCGCTGCTCATCGGCGAGCTGGCCTTCACCGACGACCCGCTGCTGACCGACGAGATCAAGGCCGCCGTGCTGACGGGCTCGCTGATCGCCGCGGTGCTGTCCGGAATCCTGCTGAAGATACGTAACGCCAAGTACAAGAAGCTGTGCGAGGACGAGGACCGCGACGAGGACCAGGACGGCATTCCGGACGTGTACGAACTGGGCAACCCGGAGTACCACCTGCGGATGGCGAAACTCCTCGAAGCGAAGGCCGCGGAACACCGCCGCCTTGCCGAAGTGGCCTCCGGCGCGAACGCCGGGGACGATGGTCCGGCATGATCTGAGAGGCTTTGCATCCGGGAGAAGACAAGAGGGAGACGTCGATGAGCACAGCCGACGACGGCGCGGACCGCAGCCTCGGGCAGCTGGTGGCCACGGCCACCGCCGAGATGTCCGCACTGGTGCACGACGAAATCGCACTGGCCAAGGCCGAGCTGCGGCAGGACGCCAAGCGGGCCGGCATCGGCAGCGCCGCGTTCCTGGTGGCCGGCGCGCTGGCACTGTTCGCGCTGCCGGTCCTGAGCTTCGCCGCCGCCTACGGCATCCACAACCTCGGCCTCGGCCTCGCCTGGTCCTTCCTTATCGTGGGCGGCGCCTTCCTGATCGTCGCCCTGCTGCTGGTCCTGATCGCGGTCAGCAAGCTCAAGAAGATCAAGAAGCCGGAGAAGACCATCAGTTCGGCCAAGGAGACGGCGGCCGTACTGGGGAACGTCAAGCCGCATCCGCGGGCGGTCCCCGAGGACCACCCGGTGCTGGAGTCTGTGACACGCTCCTCCGTATGACGGCTACCGACAGTTCCGACTCGGTCGTACGTCCCGAAGGTCCCTGGACCCACCGGGACGTGGCGGCCAACGGTGCGCGTTTCCACATCACCGAGATGGGTGACGGCCCGCTGGTGCTGTTGCTGCACGGCTTCCCGCAGTTCTGGTGGACCTGGCGCCACCAGCTCCCGGCGCTCGCCGGAGCGGGTTTCCGTGCGGTGGCGATGGACCTGCGGGGCGTGGGCGGCAGCGACCGCACGCCCCGCGGCTACGATCCGGCCAACCTGGCCCTGGACATCACCGGGGTCGTACGGTCCCTGGGCGAGCCGGACGCCGCGATCGTCGGCCACGACCTCGGCGGCTACCTGGCGTGGACCGCGGCCGTGATGCGGCCGAAGCTGGTACGGCGGCTGGCGGTGTCCTCGATGCCGCACCCCCGCCGCTGGCGCGCGGCCATGCTGGCCGACTTCAAGCAGAGCCGGCAGAGCTCCTACGTATGGAACTTCCAGCGGCCGTGGCTGCCCGAGCGCAAGCTGATGGCCGACGACGCCGCCCTGGTGGGGCGCCTGATCCGGGACTGGTCCGGGCCGCGGCTGCCCGAGGACGAGGACGTCGAGGTCTACCGGCGGGCGATGAGCATCCCCTCGACGGCGCACTGCGCGATCGAGCCGTACCGCTGGATGGTCCGGTCGATGGCCCGGCCGGACGGCATCCAGTTCAACCGGCGCATGAAGTGGCCCGTACGGGTGCCGACGCTGCATCTGCACGGCTCGCTCGACCCCGTGATGCGCACCCGCAGCGCGGCCGGTTCCGGCGAGTACGTGGAGGCCCCGTACCGCTGGCGGCTCTTCGACGGGCTCGGGCACTTCCCGCACGAGGAGGACCCGGTGGCGTTCTCCGCCGAGCTGATCAACTGGCTGAAGGACCCGGAGCCGGACCGGTAGACCGGGTCGGCGAGGGCCGAGGGGCCGGACCGGCAGGGGCCGGCGGGCCGCTTCGGCGGGGGCCGGCGGGGTGCCACGCGGGGGCCGGACGGGGCGACACGCCGACCGGATCCGAACGTGCGTATGACGAACAGCCAATTGCCGCCCGCATAGGCCAATTGACGGGCCGCCGGGCGGTTACGGAGCCCGGGGCCCGGGCAGAGTCGTGGGTATGGGCTGGACGCACGACTACCGTGACGTGGCACGCAACCGCCGCAGCAGCGCCGCTGCAGTGGGCACTCAGGAGAGGGGTTCCTCGGACCTTGTGTCCGGTGAGTCTCCCGAGCTCGCCCACCCGCTGGGCATTCCGCACATCCTGCGCCGCCGGGCGCGCTGGGTGACCGCGCGCCTCAAGCATCCACGGACCTGACCTCCGCCGGGGCCCCGGGCGGGGGCGGCCTCCGCTCCCGCCCGGCCCGGCCCGGTCCGGCGTCCCGTCACATCGCGCACCCCTGACTGTCGACCGCCCGCTCGGCCGTACGCCCCTTGGTGATGTCCTCGCGGATCTCGTCGGCGGTCAGCGCGTAGCCGGTGTGGGCGTCGTCCAGGGACTTGGCGAAGACCACTCCGTACACCTCGCCGCTCGGCGTGAGCAGCGGGCCGCCGGAGTTGCCCTGCCGGACCGTGGCGTACAGGGAGTACACGTCACGGTCGACCGTGCCGCGGTGGTAGATGTCCGGGCCGTTGGCCTGGATGCGGCTGCGGATACGGGCCGCGCGGACGTCGTAGCCGCCGTTCTCCGGGAAGCCGGCGACGATGGCGCCCTTGCCGGTGCTCGCGTCGTCCGCCGCGAAGCGCAGCGCGGGCGCGGGCAGCGACGGCACGTCGAGCACCGCGATGTCGCGCTCCCAGTCGTACAGGACGACCTTCGCGTCGTACGTACGGCCCTCGCCGCCTATCTGGACGGTCGGCTCCTTGACGCCGCCCACCACGTGCGCGTTGGTCATGACCCGGTGCGGCGCGAAGACGAAGCCGCTGCCTTCGAGGACCTTGCCGCAGCTCGGGGCCGTACCGACGACCTTGACGATGCTCTTGCGCGCCTGGGCAGCCACCGGGCTGCCGGCCAGCTTGGGGTCCGGGGCCGGCACCGCGCGGATCGGCTCGTTCGAGAAGGGTGTGAAGACCTGCGGGAAGCCGTTCTGCTTGAGCACCGACTGGAAGTCCTGGAACCAGTTGGTCGCCTCTTCCGGCATCACCTGGGTGACGCCGAGCAGCACCTTGGAGCTGCGGACCTCCTTGCCGACCGTCGGTATCGAGGTCCGGGCCAGCATGGAGCCCAGGAGCCAGGCGACCAGCAGCATCGCCAGGACGTTGACCAGCGCGCCCCCGGTGGCGTCCAGGGCGCGCGCCGGTGACCAGGTGATGTAGCGCCGCAGCTTGTTGCCCAGATGGGTGGTCAGCGCCTGTCCCACGGAGGCACAGACGACCACTATGGCCACCGCGGCGATCACCGCGAAGGTGCCCGGGGTGGCGTCGTCGGTGACCTGGTCCCAGATCACGGGCAGCAGATAGACCGCGACCAGGCCGCCTCCGAGGAAGCCGATCACGGACAGAATGCCGACGACGAAGCCTTGGCGGTAGCCGACCACGGCGAACCACACGGCCGCGAGCAGCAACACGATGTCCAGCACGTTCACGCCCGCCACCGTCTCACGCGCGCCGGTCGAGCGGGACCTGCTTCGTACGGTCCCACGGCCGCTCCCACCCCGCGTAGTGCAGGATCCGGTCGATCACCCCGGCCGTGAAACCCCAGACCAGCGCGTCCTCGACGAGGAAGGCGGGGCCCACGTGACCGCTGGGGTGGCGGGCCGTCACCCGGTGCGCGGGGTCCGTGAGATCCGCCACGGGAACCGTGAAGACCCGGGCGGTCTCCGCCGCGTCCACCGGACCCACCGGGCTCGGCTCCCGCCACCAGCCCAGGACGGGCGTGACGACGAAGCCGCTCACGGGGATGTACAGCCGCGGCAGCACACCGAAGACCTGGACACCCGACGGGTCCAGCCCGGTCTCCTCCCACGCCTCGCGCAGCGCGGCGCGCACCGGGCCCTCCCCCTCCGGATCACCGTCCTCCGGGTCGAGGGCGCCGCCGGGGAACGAGGGCTGGCCGGCGTGCGAGCGCAGGGTGCCCGCGCGCTCCATGAGCAGCAGTTCCGGGCCGCGGTCGCCGTGCCCGAAGAGGACCAGGACGGCGGACTGCCGGCCGCCGCTCTCGGGCGGCAGGAACCTGCTGAGCTGGTGGGGCTCGATCGTGGCGGCGGCGCGCGCGACCGGCGCCAGCCAGTCCGGCAGGCCGTCGGAGCTGACATCCGCGGCGTACGCGCCGTACGCGCCGTCCGCCCCGTACGCCGCTGTCTTGCCGTACTGCTCCCGTGCGCTCGTCATACGCGCCCCCTCAGGCCCTTGGATCGGTGGGATCGATGGTCATGCGGCCGTGGCCGGTCCTCTTGGGGGTGAGTCCGGCAGCGGCCGGTCCGGTTCCCCACCGGGATGTGACGCTTTCGTCCCGCGCGGGGCGGAACGGGCCCCGGCGCGCCGGGGCCGCGGGCGCCGGACGCGGGCGGCGTTCAACGGCCCGCCAGCGGCGGCGCGGGCTGTCCCGGATAGTCGGCCGGGGGCCGCAGCCGCTGGCCCGGCTGACCGCCCATCTCGTACTTGAGCAGCTTCTTCGCCTTCTCCGGGTCCAGCTCGCCCTCACCGTACGAAGGGCAGTCGTGCGTGATGGGGCAGGCGCCGCAGGCGGGCTTGCGGGAGTGGCAGACGCGGCGGCCGTGGAAGACGACGCGGTGCGAGAGCATCGTCCACTCGCTCTTGGGGAAGATCTCGGCGATCTCCGCCTCGACCTTCTCCGGGTCCGTCTGCTCCGTCCAGCCGAAGCGCCGGACCAGCCGGCCGAAGTGGGTGTCGACCGTGATGCCCGGCACGCCGAACGCGTTGCCCAGGACGACGTTGGCGGTCTTGCGGCCGACGCCCGGCAGCGTCACCAGGTCCTCCAGGCGGCCGGGCACCTCGCCGTCGAAACGGTCCCGCAGCGCCGTCGAGAGGCCCAGCAGCGACTTCGCCTTGGCCCGGAAGAAGCCGGTCGGCCGGATCAGCTCCTCCAGCCGCTCCGGATCGGCGGCGGCCATGTCCTCCGGGGTGGGGTAGGCGGCGAACAGGGCCGGGGTGGTCTGGTTGACCCGCAGGTCGGTGGTCTGCGCGGACAGCACCGTGGCGCAGAGCAGCTCGAAGGAGTTACGGAAATCCAGCTCGGGGTGGGCGTACGGATACACCTCGGCCAGCTCGCGGTTCATGCGACGGGCGCGGCGGACCATGGCGGTGCGGGACTCGTCCTTGAGGGCGCGGGTGGGGGCGGCGGTTGCCTTGGCGGGAGCGGCTCCGGCCGTCTTGGCGGGGACCTTGGCGGCCGATTTCTTGGCGGGGGTCTTCGACGCGGCGGTCTTCTTCGCCGCGGTGCCCCCGGCCGTGACCTTCTTGGCCGTGGTCTTCTTCGCAGCGGACTTCGCCGCGGCGGTCTTCTTCGCGGCGGTCTTCTTCGCAGCGGCCGTCTTCGCGGCGGCCGTCTTCGCGGCGGCCGTCTTCCCCGTGGTCTTCTTCGCGGCAGAGGTCCCGGTTGCGGCCGTGGCGGCGGACTTCTTCCGTGTCGTTGCCTTGTGCACCTTTTCCCCGGATTTCACCGCTTTCGCGGCTTCGGCGGGCGCCTGTTCGCCCACAGCGGAATCACGGCCCGCGCTCACTCGCTCAGCCCCCTTGTCCTGTGCTCTCACCGGCGTATTGGACACTCGGCCAGACTAAGGCCACCCACCGACATCCGGTCCGATCACCAGTGCCGGTGGGTCCAATCGGCCCCCTGCCGTATGGCTTGCGCCACGGGTCCGGCATCCTTGTGATTGATCGCACTGTTTTGCATTCCGGCATGATGGGGACCAAGGTCCCTTTGAGCATGTCGACAAGGAGAGATCTCGTGGACGACGTTCTGCGGCGCGCACCGCTCTTCGCGGCGCTCGACGATGAGCAGGCGGCCGAGCTGCGCGCCTCGATGGGAGAGGTCACGCTCGCCCGCGGCGACGCCCTGTTCCACGAAGGGGACCCGGGCGACCGCCTGTACGTGGTCACCGAGGGCAAGGTGAAGCTGCACCGCACCTCCCCGGACGGACGGGAGAACATGCTCGCGGTGCTCGGCCCCGGTGAGCTGATCGGCGAGCTCTCCCTGTTCGACCCGGGCCCGCGTACCGCCACCGCCACCGCACTGACCGAGGTCAAGCTGCTGGGCCTGGGCCACGGCGACCTGCAGCCCTGGCTCAACGCCCGCCCGGAGGTCGCCACGGCGCTGCTGCGCGCCGTCGCGCGCCGCCTGCGCAAGACCAACGACCAGATGTCCGACCTGGTCTTCTCCGACGTTCCGGGCCGGGTTGCCCGGGCGCTCCTGGACCTGTCGCGCCGCTTCGGCGTGCAGTCCGAGGAGGGCATCCACGTCGTGCACGACCTCACGCAGGAGGAGCTGGCCCAGCTGGTCGGCGCCTCGCGCGAGACGGTCAACAAGGCCCTCGCGGACTTCGCGGGCCGCGGCTGGCTGCGCCTGGAGGCGCGCGCGGTGATCCTGCTGGACGTGGAACGTCTGGCGAAGCGCTCGCGCTGACGCCCGCCGCCGCACGGCACCGATAGGGTCCTGCTCCCCGAAGGGGCGGGACCCTTTCGCGTGAAACCGGCCACCCGGCCCTACGGCACCCTCGGCAGCTGCTGCGTGGCGCAGTGGATGCCGCCCCCGCCCTCGCCGACCGCGTCGATCGGGATCTGCCGGATGTCGCGGCCCGGGTGCAGGTCGCGCAGCACCCCGGCGGCCCGGTCGTCGGCCCGGCGGTCGCCGAAGCGGGGCAGGACCACCACACCGTTCGCCACGTAGTAGTTCAGGTACGAGGACAGGAACTCCTCCCCCCGGTCGCCGATCGCGTACGGGTCGGGCTCCACGATCTCGACGATCTCCAGCCGCCTGCCCCGGGCGTCGCGGGCCTGTGCGAGGACGCCACGGGCCTGTTCGTACACCCGCGTCCAGACGTCCGGGCCGTCCCCGTGCCAGGGCCGGTTCAGGGCGACGATGCCCGGCTCCACGAAGCGCGCGACGGTGTCGACATGGCAGTCGGTGATGTCCGCGCCGCGCACGCCCGCGAGCCAAATCACCCGCGTCACGCCCAGCACCCGCTTCAGTTCCCGTTCGATGCCGGTCCGCGTCCTGCCCGGGTTGCGGTTGGTGTTGACCAGCGAGCTCTCGGTGGCCAGCAGGGTTCCTTCGCCGTCGACCTCCACGGAACCGCCCTCGGCGACGATCCCGGCATCGATACGGGTGGTCTCCCCGTGGCCCAGCAGCCTGCCGGCCACCTGGGCGTCGCGCGGGTGACGCTGCTTGCCGCCCCACCCGTTGAAGTGGAGGTCCACGCCCGCCAGGCCGGGCCCCGGTGACGCACCCGGCCGGATGACGAAGACCGGGCCGGTGTCGCGTATCCACAGGTCGTCGACCGGCACCGGCACGATCTCGATCGCCGTACCGCACGCCCGGCGGGCCCGTTCCTCCTCCTCCGGACCGGCCAGCAACGCCACCGGCTCGTATTCGGCGAGGGTGCGCGCCAGC
Source organism: Streptomyces paromomycinus (assembly GCF_003865155.1). NCBI lineage: Bacteria > Bacillati > Actinomycetota > Actinomycetes > Kitasatosporales > Streptomycetaceae > Streptomyces > Streptomyces paromomycinus. The sequence continues at coordinate 4,489,731 of NZ_BHZD01000001.1, forward strand.
CGCGCGATGTCGCGCTGCGCGGCGGGGGCCTGGTCCTTCCAGAGGGAGTCGGCCGGCGGCCAGGCGAGGTACGTAGCGGCATGGGGCCGCCACTCGGCGGGCATCCGGGCCGGGACGGCCGCGGTGGCCGGTGTGGCGTGCCCAGAGGGCCCGGATGCGCCGGAGGGCCGGGAGGACCCGGGTGGCCGGGGCCCCCACGCGGCGTACGCGAAGCCCGTACCGGCGAGCGCTCCCAGACCGCCGAGCCCGAGCAGCCCGCGGCGCGTCAAAAGACGTCGAGGTCGGTTCATGACCGGCTGTTCTCCCTTCCGGCCCGCCCGCCGACGCCGGAGGCGAGCCGCCTCCAGGTACTGACTGAATTTTCAGTCAGTCCTCCCGTCGAACGTAGCACCGCCGAGAACCCGACGGCGACCGGTCAGCGCCGGCCGGGTACCGAGTACGGTGGGCGACTGTGTCCGAGCGCCGACTGCAGATCCTGGAAGCCGCGACCCGCACCATCGCGCGAAGCGGCGTACGCGGCCTGCGGGTGGAGGAGATCGCGGCCGCGGCCGGCGTCTCCACCGGGCTGATCTACTACCACTTCGGCGGCCGGGCCGAGCTGCTCCGCCGCACCCTGGACTTCATCGGCGAACGCGCCGAACGCTGCACGGCGCCCGACCCGGAGACCGTCCGCACGGCAGGCCCCCGCGCGCAGTTGGAGGAGATGCTGCTGCGCGAACTCCAGGACACCCCGGAGCTGGTGGAGAACAGCACCGCCTGGGGCGAGTTCCAGTCCAGCGCCGTCTTCGACACCGGGCTGCGGGAGCAGCTGCGCGAGGCGACCCGGCAGTGGACGGACGACGTGGCCGACCTCGTACGGGAGGCTCAGGCCGCCGGCACGGCGGACCGGAACGCCCCGGTGGCCGACGCCGCCGAGCGGCTGACCGCGCTGGTGGAAGGGCTCAGCACACGCTGGCTCAGCGGCTCGGTCCCCTTGGAGCGCGCCCGCGAGCTGCTGCGCGGGGGCATCGAACGCGAACTGGGCCCGGCGGCGGAAGCGGACTGAGGCGGCAGCGGCCCGAGGGCAGGGCACCGGCCCCCGGCCCGTCCCCCTGGCTCGGGCTCCCCTGGCCCGTACTCCCTCTGCCGGACTCCCCTGGCCCGTGCCCCCTCTGAACCGGGTTCCCCTGAATCAACCCTCGATCAGCCCGTGCTCCCCGAGATAGTCCAGCTGCGCCCGTACGGACAGCTCGGCCGCGGGCCACAGCATGCGGTCCACGTCCGCGTACACGCTCGCGACGACCTCCGAGGGCGTGCGGTACCCCGCCTCGACCGCCGTCTCGACCTGGGCCAGCCGGTTGGCGCGGTGCGCGAGGTAGAACTCGATCGCGCCCCGGGCGTCGCCCAGTACGGGCCCGTGGCCGGGCAGGACGGTCGTGACGCCGTCGTCGACGGCCAGGGACCGCAGCCGCCGCAGCGAGTCCAGGTAGTCGCCCAGCCGGCCGTCCGGGTGCGCGACGACGGTGGTCCCGCGGCCCAGGATCGTGTCGCCGGTCAGCACGGCCGCGTCGGCCGGGAGGTGGAAGCAGAGCGAGTCGGCGGTGTGCCCGGGGGTCGGTACGACCCGCAGCTCCAGGCCACCGGTGGTGATCACGTCCCCGGCGGCCAGCCCCTCGTCGCCCAGGCGCAGCGCCGGGTCCAGGGCCCGCACCGGGGAGCCGGTCAGCTCGGCGAAGCGCTCCGCGCCCTCGGCGTGGTCCGGGTGACCGTGCGTCAGCAGGGTGAGGGCGACCCGCTTCCCGGCCTGCTCCGCGGCGTCCACGACCGCCTTGAGGTGGGTCTCGTCCAGCGGCCCGGGGTCGATGACGACGGCCACGTCGGCGTCCGGCTCGGCGACGATCCAGGTGTTGGTGCCGTCCAGGGTCATCGGGGACGGGTTCGGGGCGAGCACGCACCGGGCGCGGTCGGTGGCGGGTCCGGCGATGTCCCCTGCGCGGGGCCGGCCGGGCAGGGCGGCTGCGTACGTCATGCGGTGGACTCTCCCGTGGTCGTGGGCGGGCTCGGGGGCGGCATGGCGGCCGGGCTCCCGGTCGCGGACGGCCCGGTGGCGGGGCTTCCGGTGGCGGGGCTTCCGGAGGCGGGGCTTCCGGAGGCGGGCGCGGCGACCGGGGTGAGGTGCTTGGTGAACTCCTCGTGCCCCGGCCAGCTCAGGACGATCTCACCGTCCTTCAGCTCCGCCTGCGCGAGCACCGGCGTCAGGTCCCGGCCGGCGGCCGCCGCGAGGGCTTCGGCGGCCGTCCCGTACGCCTCCAGGCCGCGCAGTGTCGAGATCGTCGGCGGCATCATCAGCAGCTCGCCGCGGTCGTAGCCGGCGGCGGCCTCGGCGGGGCGGATCCACACCGTACGGTCGGCCTCCGTGGAGACGTTCCGGGTGCGCTGGCCCTCGGGCAGCACCGCCGCGAAGAACCAGGTGTCGTAGCGGCGGGGCTCGAACTCCGGGGTGATCCAGCGGGCCCACGCCCCCAGGAGGTCGCTGCGCAGGACCAGTCCGCGGCGGTCCAGGAAGTCCGCGAAGGACAGTTCGTGGGCGACCAGCGCCGCGCGGTCCGCGTCCCAGTCGTCACCGGTGGTGTCGGCGACCACGGTCCCGGCGGTGGTGCCGGCGAGGAGTACACCGGCCTCCTCGAAGGTCTCCCGGACGGCCGCGCAGACCACGGCCTGCGCCGCGGCCTCCTCGCCCGCCCCGAAACCCAGCCGCCCGGCCCACTCGGTGAGCGAGGGCCCGGCCCAGGCCACCGGCCGCTCGTCGCGCGGGTCGACGGACCCGCCCGGGTAGGCGTACGCGCCGCCGGCGAAGGCCATGGAGGTACGTCTGCGCAGCATGTGGACGGCGGGGCCGCCCGTGCCGGTGTCCCGCAGCAGCAGAACGGTCGCGGCCCGGCGGGGCGCCGCCGGGGTCAGCTCGCCGTGCGCGAGGGCCCGGATGCGGGCCGGCCATTCCGGCGGGTACCACTGGCCATTGGGGGTCGACGACATGGCCGGATGCTATGCGCTGGCGCGCGGATGTTCGAGGGGGCGCCTCTTCGAACGCTGCGCGCGGGGGCCGGGCGCGGGGGCCGGGTACGCGGTACGGACGCGGGGTCGCGGGTACGCGAACGGGGCGGGACCGGTCCCCCCGGTCCCGCCCCGTTCGCACTCGGTCACACCCGGCCGTACGCCGTCATACGCCGTCATACGCCGTCATACACAGCCATGGCGGCCATACACGGTCATACGCAGTCATGCGCGGAACGTCAGTCCGCGACCTCGACCTGCATCTCGACCTCGACCGGCGCGTCGATCGGCAGCACGGCCACGCCGACCGCGGAACGGGCGTGCACGCCCTTGTCGCCCAGCACCTCGCCCAGCAGCTCGCTGGCGCCGTTGATGACGCCGGGCTGGCCGGTGAAGTCGGGGGCCGAGGCGACGAAGCCGACGACCTTGACGACCCGCACGATCTTGTCGAGGTCGCCGACGACGGACTTCACGGCGGCCAGCGCGTTGAGCGCGCAGGTCGCGGCCAGTTCCTTGGCCTGCTCGGGGCTGACCTCGGCGCCCACCTTGCCGGTGGCCGGCAGCGCACCGTCCACCATCGGCAGCTGGCCGGAGGTGTGGACGTACGCGCCCGAGCGCACCGCGGGCTGGTACGCCGCCAGCGGCGGCACGACCTGCGGCAGCTTCAGGCCGAGCTCGGCGAGCCTGTCCTCCACCGCGCTCATGCCTGCTTCTCCCGCTTCAGGTAGGCCACCAGCTGCTCGGGGTTGTTCGGCCCCGGCACGACCTGGACCAGCTCCCAGCCGTCCTCGCCCCAGGTGTCCAGAATCTGCTTGGTCGCGTGCACGAGCAGCGGCACGGTCACGTATTCCCACTTGGTCATGGGGCCGAGCGTAATGCCTGTCCCGGCGGCGCGCGGACGCGGCGGGGCGCCCCGGGCACGCGGCCGGTACGCGCCCCTCCCGCGCCCCCGGCGCACAACCCGACGCCGGTCCCGTGCGTAGCCCGCCACCGGACTGGTTAGGCTCCTTGGCGTGAGCAGGCTCCATGTCGTCAGCGGCAAGGGCGGTACCGGCAAGACCACGGTCGCCGCTGCCCTCGCCCTCGCCCTGGCCACCGAGGGACGCCGTACCCTCCTGGTCGAGGTCGAGGGCCGGCAGGGCATTGCCCAGGTGTTCGAGACCGAGGCGCTCCCGTACGAGGAGCGCAAGATCGCGGTGGCCCCCGGGCCCGACGGAGGAGGTGTGTACGCCCTCGCCATCGACGCCGAGCGGGCGCTCCTGGACTACCTCCAGATGTTCTACAAGCTCGGCGGCGCGGGCCGCGCCCTGAAGAAGCTCGGCGCCATCGACTTCGCCACCACCATCGCGCCCGGACTGCGGGACGTCCTGTTGACCGGCAAGGCGTGCGAGGCGGTGCGCCGCAAGGACAAGCGCGGCCGCTTCGTCTACGACGCCGTCGTGATGGACGCCCCGCCCACCGGCCGCATCACCCGCTTCCTGAACGTCAACGACGAGGTCGCGGGCCTGGCCAAGATAGGACCGATCCACAACCAGGCACAGGCCGTGATGCGGGTCCTGAAGTCCCCCGAGACGGCGGTCCACCTGGTGACCCTGCTGGAGGAGATGCCCGTCCAGGAGACCGTGGACGGCATCGCGGAGCTGCGCGCCGCCGGGCTGCCGGTGGGCGGCGTCGTGATCAACATGACCCGGCCCGAGGTGCTGGACACCGGCGAGGTGGACATCGCCGCCAACGGGGCGCGCAGGGGCATCGCCGAGGCGCTCGCCGAGGCGGGCCTGCGCGGCGGGCGCCGCGGCGCGGCCGGTGTGCAGTGGGCCGACGGGCTCATCGACCCCCTCCTGGAGGAAGCCCGCGAGCACGCGCAACGCGTCGACCTGGAGCGGGCCGAACACGCCGAGCTGGCCGGTCTCGACCTGCCGACCTACGAGTTGGAGCTGCTCCCCGAGGGAGTGGACCTCGCCGGGCTGTACCGGCTCGCGCGAGACCTCCGGAAACAGGGGCCCATATGAGCGCGGACGCAAGCCTCCCGGACGACGGCACCCCCGTCGACAGCGCCGACGCCGCGCCGTCCCGGAATACCGCGCCGCCCGCCTCCGGGCACGGCTCGCTGAACTCCCCCGCCGCCCTCCTGGAGGTCGACCCGCTGCTCGACGACCCGGGCACCCGCATCGTCGTGTGCTGCGGCTCCGGCGGCGTCGGCAAGACCACGACCGCCGCGGCCCTCGGCGTACGCGCCGCCGAGCGCGGCCGCAAGGCCGTCGTACTGACCATCGACCCGGCCCGCCGGCTCGCGCAGTCGATGGGCATCTCGGAACTGGACAACGTCCCCCGCCGGGTCAAGGGCATCGACGAGAGCGCGGGCGGCGAGCTGCACGCCATGATGCTGGACATGAAGCGCACCTTCGACGAGATCGTCGAGGCGCACGCGGACGCCGAGCGGGCCCGCGCCATCCTGGAGAACCCCTTCTACCAGTCCCTGTCGGCCGGTTTCGCGGGCACGCAGGAGTACATGGCCATGGAGAAGCTGGGCCAGCTGCGCTCCCGTGACGCCTGGGACCTGATCATCGTCGACACCCCGCCCAGCCGGTCCGCGCTCGACTTCCTGGACGCGCCGAAGCGGCTCGGGTCCTTCCTGGACGGCAAGTTCATCCGGGTGCTGATGGCGCCCGCGAAGGCCGGCGGGCGGGCCGGGATGAAGTTCCTCAATGTCGGCATGTCGATGATGACCGGCACCCTCAGCAAGATCATGGGTGGTCAACTGCTGCGCGACGTGCAGACGTTCGCCGCCGCCATGGACACCATGTTCGGCGGCTTCCGTACCCGTGCGGACGCGACGTACCGGCTGCTCCAGGCGCCCGGCACCGCGTTCCTCGTCGTGGCGGCGCCGGAGCGGGACGCGCTGCGCGAGGCCGCGTACTTCGTCGAGCGGCTGGCCGCCGAGCAGATGCCGCTGGCCGGGCTGGTGCTGAACCGGGTGCACGGCAGCGGCGCCGCCCAGCTCGGCGCGGAACGGGCGCTGGCCGCCGCCGAGGCCCTCACGGACCGGGACCGGGCCGCCGCCGAGGGGCCGGGCGGCGGGGAGCGGTCCGGCGACCGGTCCGAAAATCTTGACGGCGACGGCATTGTGGATCTAGCGGACGGGAAGGCTGACTCTCGTACCGCCGACGGCCACTCCCCCGCCGCGGCGGACCCACGGACAACGGACGACACCCCGTCGGCAGCACGGCTCGCCGCCGGACTGCTGCGGCTGCACGCCGAGCGGATGCACGTACTCGCCCGCGAGCGGCGGACGCGCGACCGCTTCACCGCGCTGCATCCCGAGGTCCCGGTCGCGGAGATCGCCGCGCTGCCCGGTGACGTGCACGACCTGGCGGGGCTGCGCGCGATCGGCGACCGCCTCGCCACCCAGGAACGGACGGACGACGACACCCGGCCCGCCCAGGACTGACCACTGACCGAGGACTTCCCTGGGAGCGGCAAGGAACTGCCCCGGGGCCGTCCGGGCAAGACCCACATCACGGTACGCCCCTGACACGGCACCGGCACAGCCGCGAAACGGCCCTGTACGGGCCCAGGAGGCCTCAGAGGGGCGGGACCAAGGGTGCAACACCCCGGGAGCAGCGAAAGCGGCGGAAACAGCGGTCCACGGCAACCAGAGACAGAGAGCTGGGCCGAGCAGCGAGGGCACCACAGGGCCACCGGTCCAACGGCCTTCACGCACGCTCACGCCGCACACGCCAGCACATCCGTACGACCTGGACTCGTGGGACTTCGACTCGTACGTCCTCGACTCGTACGTCCTCATCCCGACCGGGCAGGACCCGTACCTCCGCGCCGGCATCGAACCCGCACACCGGCCATGCTCGTGTTCACGTCCGTACGCCGCGCCGAGCAGGCCCGCACACCAGGCGCGCCGGCGTGCACCAGGAACGTCCAACACCGGTCACGATCCTGCGCGGACCACGACCGCACAGCGGCGGTCACGACCGTACGCCGACCGTTCCGGCCCGCGCCGAACAAGCCCATGGACCATCCGGCCCACGGCAGACGTCCGCTGACGTCTAGCCGACTGCGGCGTAGTCGTCGTACGTACCGTCGTAGCGGTTGCCGTACGCGTTGTCGTAGGTGTTCTCGTACGTCTCGTCGTCCTCACAGTCCACGGGCAGGATGCCGGTGCTGCGCTCGTATTCCGTACGCGCCGTCTCCAGCAGCCGGCGCCACGAGGTGACGGTCGGGCGGCGGCGCAGCAGCGCCCTCCGCTCGCGCTCGGTCATGCCGCCCCAGACTCCGAACTCCACGCGGTTGTCCAGGGCGTCGGCCAGGCACTCCGTCCGCACCGGGCATCCGGTGCAGACCGCCTTGGCCCGGTTCTGGGCCGCGCCCTGAACGAACAGCTCGTCCGGATCGGTGGTGCGGCAGGCTGCCTGTGTACTCCAGTCGGTTACCCAGCTCATGCTGGCGCCGTCCTCTCCCGAATCGAGGCTCCCCCACGGCGGCAAGCGGCATATTCACCGTTGCCAGTTGAGGACGTTACGGAAGGCGAGCAGGGCGCAACACCCCCTTCGGGCCCAATCTTGAATGGCCCGAACGGACTATGCGTACGCGGCAGATCACCCAACGGAGTGAGCCGGTGGCATACGCCACGTTCCCGGCGGCACGGGACAGTTCGCCACTGCCACAACGGGCGTACGGCACCACATGCGGACGTACGGGGCGCCTCGCACACGCGAAGGCGGGGTTGACGGACCGGCGTGATCCCTCTGCGACGCCGGTCGGGATCAGGTTAAACGAACAGATGCGCCCCTGTCCGGCGATTGAGAACGGAGCCACCTCGTGAAGTCGCACCGGCCGGTCGCCACCCGCGTCACTGCCGTCACACCGCTGCCGCCGCGTCCGGCCCGTACGCCGGACCGGCCGGGCCCCGGCGCCGTCCCGGTACGCGGTCGCCCCGACCCAGCCCCGCTCCCTCTGGCCTTCGCACACGAGGGCTTAGGCTGCCCTCATGGGTAAGAAGCGCGACGGCGGGGGTCTGACCAAGACCCAGCAGGCCGCGAAATTCCTGGGTGTCAGCGTCCTGGCCGGAGCGGTGCTGGCGGGCCTGGCCCTTCCGGCCGCCGGCGCGCTGGGCCTCGCGGCGAAGGGATCGGTCGAAGGTTTCGACGAGATCCCCGCCAATCTGAAGACTCCACCGCTGAGCCAGCGGACCACCATCCTCGACGCGAACGGCGGCGAGATCGCCAAGGTCTACTCGCGCGACCGCACCGTGGTCGACCTCAAGGAGATGTCGCCGTACGTCCAGAAGGCGATCGTCGCCATCGAGGACGCGCGTTTCTACCAGCACGGCGCGATCGACCTGAAGGGCATCCTGCGCGCGGTCAACAAGAACGCGCGGTCCGGCGGCGTCTCCGAGGGCGCCTCGACGCTGACGCAGCAGTACGTGAAGAACGTCTTCATCGAGGAGGCCGGCGACGACCCCGACAAGGTCGCCCAGGCCACCCAGCAGACCATCGGCCGCAAGGTCAAGGAGCTGAAGTACGCGATCCAGGTCGAGGAGGAGCTGGGCAAGCAGAAGATCCTGCAGAACTACCTGAACATCACCTTCTTCGGGCAGCAGGCGTACGGCGTCGAGGCCGCGTCCCAGCGGTACTTCAGCAAGCACGCCAAGGACCTGACCCTGGACGAGGCCGCGCTGCTGGCCGGCATCGTGCAGTCGCCGAGCCGGTACGACCCGGTCAACGACCCGAAGGAGGCGCAGCGCCGCCGTGACACCGTGCTGCAGCGGATGGCCGACACGAAGGCCGTCACCCAGGCCGAGGCCGACGCCGCCGCCAAGAAGCCGATCAAGCTGGACGTCAGCCGCCCCAAGAACGGCTGCATCACGGCCGGTTCGGGCGCCGGGTTCTTCTGCGACTACGTACGCGAGGTGCTGCTGAACGACCAGGCGTTCGGCAAGACCCGCAAGGAACGCAGCAAGCGCTGGAACCAGGGCGGCCTGACGATCCGTACGACGCTCGACCCGCAGACCCAGAAGTCGATCCAGTCGGCCGTCACCGGCCAGGTCTACGCCAACGACCCGGTCGCCACCGCGGCGACGATCGTCCAGCCCGGAACCGGGAAGATCCTGGGCATGGGCCAGTCACGTCCGTACGGCTTCGGTCAGAACCAGACCCAGATGAATCTGTCCGTCGACCAGAAGATGGGCGGCGGCGCGGGCTACCAGCCCGGCTCGACGTTCAAGCCGGTGATCGCGGCGGCGGCCCTGGAGGCCGGCAAGGGCCCGGACCAGTCGTACTCGTCGCCGTACAAGATGCAGTACCCGAGCCCGGTCTCGACCTGCACCGGACAGTGGACGGGCAACGACCCGGTCCAGAACGAGAACACCTCCGAGGTCGGCCCGTACAGCATGAAGGAGGCGACCGCGAAGTCGGTCAACACCTACTTCGTGCAGCTGATCAGCGACATCGGGATCTGCCCGGTGACCAAGATGGCCGACAAGATGGGCATCAAACGCTCCAACGGCAAGCCGGTGGAGCAGAGCCCCGCCATCGCGCTGGGCTCCCCCGAGGTGTCCCCGCTGACCATGGCCAGCGCCTACGCGACCTTCGCCAACGAGGGCGTCCACTGCACCCCGGTGGCCATCGAGTCGATCACCGACACGACCGGCAAGGCGCTGACCGTACCGAAGACCAGCTGCCACCGTGCGATGTCCCAGCAGACCGCCAAGACCATCAACGCGCTGCTCAAGGGCGTCGTCGAGGACGGCACCGGCCGGCAGGCCGGTCTCCAGGGCCGGGACAGCGCGGGCAAGACCGGCACCACCGACAGCCGGTACGCGGCCTGGTTCACCGGCTACACCCCGAACATGGCCGGCGCGGTGTGGGTGGGTGACCCGGCTCACAAGCGGCGGATGTTCGACATCACCATCGGCGGCACCTTCCACGACAAGGTGTACGGCGCGGACACCCCGGGCCCGATCTGGCGCGAGGCGATGTCGGGCGCCCTGTCCGGCAGGCCCGCGCCGTCCCTGCCCACCGTCCCGCTCGGCGACTCCGACAAGGCCGACGGCAAGGGCGGCGGTGGCGGCGGCCGCCACGACAGGCCCGGCGGCGGAGGCGGAAACGGCGGCGGACGCGGTGACGGCAAGCCGGGCGGCGGCTGGCACATTCCCGGATTCCCGGAACTGTTCGGGGGCACCGGGGGCTGAGGCCGCGGTCAGGCAGGATGCAGGACGTACGAACGCGTCGTACGGGCAGGACGTACGAACGCGACGTACGGGCAGGACGTGCGAAGGGGGCGCTCCCACCGGGTGGTGGGGGCGCCCCCTTGCTGTACAACGGGCGGCGAAGCAGTGAGCTTGCGGCCTGCATCTGCCTGGCCGGCCTGGATCTCCCGGCCGTGGACCTCCGGGCTCTGGACCTCCCGGCCGTGGACCTCCGGGCCCTGGCCTTCCGGGCCCTCGGCGTCCGGCCCTCCCGGACCGACTGCGCCGGCCGCCTTGCCTCGCCTCAGCCCGCGAGCAGCTTCTTGACCACCGCGGCCACCCGGCCGCCCTCGGCCCGGCCCGCGATCTTCGGATTCACGATCTTCATGACGGCGCCCATGGCTCGCGGCCCCTCGGCGCCGCCGCCCTTCGCCTCCGCCACGGCCTCGGCGACGATGTTCTCCAGCTCCTCGTCCGAGAGCGGCTTCGGCAGGTACTCGGCGAGCACCTCGCCCTCCGCGCGCTCCCGCTCCGCCGACTCGGCGCGGCCGCCCTTGTCGAACGCCTCGGCGGCCTCCCGGCGCTTCTTCGCCTCCCGCGCGACGATCTTCTCGACCTCGGCGTCCGACAGCTCGCGCGCCTCGGTGCCCGCGACCTCCTCCTTCTGGACGGCGGTCAGGGTGAGACGGAGGGTGGAAGAGCGCAGCTCGTCACGGGCCTTGATGGCCGTGGTGAGGTCGTCCTGCAGCTTCGACTTGAGCGTGGTCATGACGTCGAGTATGCCCGTAGGCGGCGCCCTGTGCTCCACCATTACGTTCCGGTGTGCGGGCGTTACGTACCGGTGGGCGGGCGTACGGCCGTGACGTGCCGTACCGGAGGACAGGTGTCACGCACCGGAGTACGGGCGACACGTGCCGGAGTACGGGCACCCCGCACCGGGCGACACGTGCCGGAGATCGGGTGTGCCGCACCGGCGAACGGGGCAGGACGTACCGATGGGCGATTTCCCCGCTCGCTCTGCCACGATGGGAATCATGCGCGCCCGTTACGGAGTCCCCCTGTCCATCGCCGCGGCCGGTGCCGCGGGCCTGGTCTACGCCGCCGGAATCGAAGTCCGCTCCTTCAGACTGCGCCGGGTCACCGTGCCCGTACTGCCGCCCGGGATGCGGCCGTTGCGCGTCCTCCAGGTCTCCGACATCCACATGGTCGGCGGCCAGCGCAAGAAGCAGCGCTGGCTCCAGTCGCTGGCCGGGCTGCGTCCCGACTTCGTGATCAACACCGGCGACAACCTCTCCGACCCCGAAGGCGTCCCGGAGGTGCTGGACGCGCTCGGCCCGCTCATGGAGTTCCCGGGCGCGTACGTCTTCGGCTCCAACGACTACTACGGCCCCAAGCCGCGCAACCCTGCCCGCTACCTGGTCGAAAAAGTTCAGAAGCGGCACGGCCTGAACGGCAACCCGCCCGTCGTCGGCGCCATCCACAACCCCTGGGAAGACCTCCGCGACGCCTTCGACACGGCCGGCTGGGTCAATCTCACCAACACCCGCGGCCGCCTGAAGCTCGACGGCTCGGCCGGCGGCTTCGAGATCGCCCTGACCGGCCTCGACGACCCGCACATCAAGCGGGACCGCTACGCCCAGGTCGCCGGCGGCCCGGAGCCGGACGCCGACCTCTCCCTGGCCGTCGTCCACGCCCCCTACCTGCGCACCCTGGACGCCTTCACCGCCGACGGCTACCCGCTGATCCTGGCCGGCCACACTCACGGCGGCCAGCTCTGCATCCCCTTCTACGGGGCCCTGGTCACCAACTGCGACATCGACACCGAGCGGGTGAAGGGCCTGTCCACCCACACCACGGCCGGCCACACTTCCTTCCTCCACGTCTCCGCAGGCTGCGGCACCAACCGCTACACCCCGGTCCGCTTCGCCTGCCCCCCGGAGGCGACACTGCTGACGCTGACGGCTCGGGACTGAGGCGTAGGGAGGGCCCCGGGGCCCTCGACTGAGGCCGGGGGAGAACCCCCAGGGCCTCCCCTCCCTCTCCCCCGAATTCGCACACACCCTCCGCATCTCCCCCCACTCCCGTCTAGCGTGGGGGGATGATCGACCCGACCAGCGCACGCGTCCCGAGCTCCCGTCCGCCCCAGGCCACCTCGCACACCTCCACCCGGTACGCCCGGGGAGCGGCGGCCGCCTCGGCCCACACCCCGGCCTCCGCGGTCGTCCCCCCGGTCCGGCGCCCGCTGGCCGCCGCCTTCCGCCTGCTGATCGCCCTGGCCGCGCTGACCGGCATCGTCCTGGACATCGCGATCACCCCGGACCTGGGCCGCCTCTTCAGCTACTTCACGGTCCAGACGAACATCGCGGTGGCCGTCTTCTTCGCCTGGTCCGCCTACCGTGCCTGGACCGCCCGCCCCCCGATCTCCGCACGCATCAGCGGCGGCGTCCTCCTCTACATAGCCATCACCGGCCTCGTCTACCACGTCATCCTCACCAACGACTCCAGTGGCTTCTCGATGACCGGCACCCCGGAACACGACACCGTCCGCACGGTCTCCACCCACCTCCTGCACACCGTCACCCCCATCGGCGCCGCCCTCGACTGGCTCCTGCTCACCGCCCCCCGCAGCTTCCGCTGGCGCTACGCCGCACAGTGGCTGGCCTACCCCTTCCTCTACCTCCCCTTCGCCCTCGTCCGCGGCGCCCTCCTCGACCCCGGCACCGAAGGCCGCTACCCGTACCCCTTCCTCGACGTCGACCTCCACGGCTACGCGGGCATCGCCCTGAACACCCTCATCTTCGGTTCCGCCTTCTACGCCCTCGCCCTGATCCTCATCGCGATCGACCAGGTCAGGCCCCACCCCCGTCGCCCGGAGAACCGGATTTCACCTTCGGGGATCGGTCCGCTAAAGTAGAGCTCGTTGCTTCGGGGTGTGGCGCAGCTTGGCAGCGCGCTTCGTTCGGGACGAAGAGGTCGTGGGTTCAAATCCCGCCACCCCGACTGAAGGAACACCAGGTCAGGGGCCTGATCCGCGAAAGCAGGTCGGGCCCCTGACTCTTTTCTGGAGCTTGTTGGGAGCCAGTTGGGAGCCGAGTTCCAGATCCGGCCTCCCAGGGCAGCTACCAAAGTGAAGCCGACAAGGACGCAGCCACCGAGAGCGGTCAGCGGAAGCCACAGCGGAAGAGCCGACCAAGCTGGCTCCGGTTCCGCGAAGCCTCGCTGTCAGTACCAGTCCTTAGGCTGAGACGTGCTGTATCGCGCGTCCCCTAGGAGAGCTCGTGCAACACCTCTATAAAGACCTCGGCAGCCTCAAGAAGGACTCGACCGTCGTTGTCACTCTGCGCAATCAAGCCAACGTCCAGGTGATGACGCGCAGCGAGTACAGCAACTACAAGTCGGGGAGGCGGTACCGGTACCTGGGTGGTCGCGTCACTCGCTCCCCCTTTCAAGTTGCCATCCCCAAAAACGGGCACTGGGTCGTGGCCATCGACCTCGGTGGGTACGGTGGCCGCATCGACGCGTCTGTCCAGGTACAGGCGCCCCCACCTGGTCACCTCCCTCCGGCCCGGGAACCGCAGCGCACCCCGGCCCGGGCCGTCGCTGTCCATGAGCCGGAGGAACCTCCTGGAGACGTGCTGGGCGGCCAAACCTGGGACGTCTTCATCTCACACGCCTCGGAGGACAAAGCAGCCGTCGCCCGCCCCCTCCGGGACGCACTGACCAAGTTGGGTGTGGCGGTCTGGCTCGACGAAGTCCAGATGCGGATCGGCCACAGCCTCCGCCGCAAGATCGACGAAGGGATTAGGGCAAGCCGTTTTGGTGTCGTCGTGCTCTCGACGTCTTTCATCACCAAGGGGTGGCCCAACCACGAGCTTGACGGGCTCGTCACTCGCAACGTGGCTGGAGAGCAGTCGCTTCTGCCGATCTGGCACAACCTGAGTGCCGACGACGTTCGGCGCTACAGCCCTTCCCTCGCGGACAAAGTGGCGATGAGCACCAGCGAATACTCCATCGAGGAGATCGCACAGCAGATCGCTGACGTGGTTCGCGAAGAAGCGCCTGCTTGAACCTGGGAGCATTGTCGCCGAGTCAGCCACCGAAGCGCCCCTCTAGAGTGGCATGACCACGTTCATCGGAGGAGAGCCCAACAAGCCCCGGAGAGCAGGGGGCGGCCGCCGTGTCAGTTTCCAGGGCCGCCAGACAAGATGGAGCGTCAGCGCAGCGGGGGGTCCGGTGGCCAGGCGGAGTGGACGTGAAGGCAACGGCGCGGTTCGCATGGCGTTGCGCACAGTGTTAGCTGGCGTCACGGGCAGCGTAATCGGTACTGCCGTGTACTCGATCAGCCAGACCGACGGTCAGCGGCTGTCGACCATCGTGGGTTGCCTCATCGGCGTCGCTGCGGCCCTCGGTTTGGAGCTGTACCGCAGGTTCGCTCAGCTGACAGAGGTCCGCCTCGTCCTCTTCGGCAACGAGATGTCGTTCGCCACCAAGGCGGACATGCGTCAGGCCGCTCAACGGATGTTCTTCCAAGCCGCCACCCGGGTGGCCACTCGCCCACTGGAAGACTGCAGCGGGAACCTGCGCGAGGCCCTGACGTCGCTCAATACGCTGTTCACTCTCTATCGCGAACTGCTGGAGAGCTACACGACCCCGCCTCCCCCCGCCAAGGGGGACTCGGTGTACGAACTGGCCCTGGATATCCTCACCTTCGAGCTCGCTCCGTTCCTGGCCAAGTGGCACCCCAGCCTGAAGGACTTCGAAGACCGCTACCCCGGCCAGGACGAGTCCGAATGGCCTCAGAACGCCGCGTTCCGCGCGGAGCTCGGCCAACTGCAGGAACGGCTGAGGCCATACGTGATCGGGCTGGGGGAGATCGCCGGCATCCGTGATCCGGAGCGGCATCTACACCCGTCGCGCCGTTCCGTGTAACCCCTCCCCCGCCCTACGGTGCGGCAGCAGGACAGGTCGTGACTTTTGGGCTTCGGGAATGACGCCGCCCCGGCTAGGTCGTGCAGCGGACGCGGTGTCGCATGATGGCTAGGTGACGATCTCCGTCATGCAGATGCCTCGCGGGCCGGCTCCAAATGAGCAAGCAATCTACTTACCCCACGACCGACCGCCCCGAGTTGACGCAGCCTCGCGCAGGCATCGCGGATATGGCTGTGCCCTCCGACGGCGGTCACCGGAGGGCACAGCACTCTGCTTGCTACGGCTTGGCGGTCACACGCGACACCTCGCGTGCTCGCAGGAGATCACTCAACACCCGCACTGGTGACGTGGCACTCATGGTCAAACGTGCGTGGAGCGCTGCCTCCCACCGCTCGGTCAGCCCCAGCATGAGGCGCTTGCGCATGCCTGGGGTGACGTGGGCGTAGCGCGCCGAGATCGAGCCATCAATGTGGCCCATGCGTTCGTCCATGAGTACCTTCTCGGTTCCCAGGTCCTCCATCATCGTCCGGTGGGTGTGGCGAAGGCCGTGGGGCGTGAGTCCCTCGGCTATCGGGAGCCAGCAGGAGTCGGCCCGTTCGCCGGCGCCCCGCCCTCGTGCCGGGACGCCGGGCCAAGGTTCGCCGAGCAAAGGCACCGGCCGGGGTTCCTGTGGTGCCTTCTTCGGGTACCAGCCTGAGACCGCAGGCGTGAACAGCCAGGTAGCGAAACCGTTCCTGCGCCAGTGGGCGGCATGTTCCGGCACGACGCCGCCCCGCACGAACCCAAGGTCCGCGATGGCCTGCTCGACCTTCACTCGCATGGTCTCGGTGACGCGTTCGGGGTGGTTGAGGACGTTGGACACCGTGCCCGTCGAGACGTCAGCACGACGGGCGACGTCGACGAGCTTCGCGCCCTGGTGGCCACCGGTACGAGCCGCGCCCTGTCCTCGGAAGACATAGGTCTTGCCATGGCAGCGGCACGGCACGGGCTTCGTTCGGGCGATGTGGGTGGCGACCAGCGCCGACAGCCAGTCCATCGAGTCGATAGTGCGATAGCTGTCGTCCTTGGGCGGACAGCGCACCAGCTCACCGGTATCCAGCTCGTACAGCTGCCACTCGACGCGGAACGCGCCGGAGCGTACGAACTCCGTCTCCAGGCCGACGATCTCGCCCCAGCGCATGCCGGTGTACCCCTTCAGGACCACGGCGACGAACTCGTCGTCGCGGCCTGAGAGCAGGGCGGCCCGCTCAGCGGTCAGCAGGGTGCCGAGCGCGTCGGTGACGGCCTTCTCCGGACCACGGCCACGGGACCGGCCGGCACGCTTTCCGCGCCCGCGTCGCCTGGCCGCCGGGTTGGACGTGATCAGGCCCTCATCGATCGCGTCTTCGAAGACCAGGTGGAGCGTCGAGCGCCAGGTCTTGACGCTGGAGGCCGCGTACACGGCTTTCTCCTTCTTCTCCCACAGGTCGACGTCGGTGCGCAGGATGCCCGCGAGCGCCTTGCCCTCGAACTCGGGGAGCAGGTGCTCCTCGATGTGGCGCTTGTAGTTCTGCATCGTCGACGCGGCCAAGTCCTGGGCCGCGTACCAGCGGCTGGCGTACTCGCCGAACGTCTCCTGGCCAAGGGCGGGGTCGCGCCAGTCGCCGCGCCGGTACTTGTTCTCGGCTTCGCTGGCGGCGCGTTGGGCCTCGCCCTTGGTGGCGAACTTGAGCGCCTTGCCGTTCTCGTCAGCGACCGTGAGGTGCTTGCCGGGCGCGATCTTGTATCGGCCGCGCCAGTAGTTTCCGCGTTTCTCCGCGAAACCCAAGTGTCCCTCCCTTCCTCGTCGCCGCGTTAGGCAGCGGTCCCGAACTGGCTCTGGCGGGCTCGGCGTGGTGGCCGCGCGCGCAGATGAGTTGTGGGCGCAGATGACGAGGAAGGCCGGAAAACAGGAGGCTTGGGGGAAGGAGCAGCCGCCGCTCGCTGCTGCGGGGCGGC
Organism: Streptomyces paromomycinus; assembly: GCF_003865155.1. NCBI lineage: Bacteria > Bacillati > Actinomycetota > Actinomycetes > Kitasatosporales > Streptomycetaceae > Streptomyces > Streptomyces paromomycinus. The sequence goes on from NZ_BHZD01000001.1 coordinate 4,506,871, forward strand.
AGGGCGAGCCTCGTTCATGCGGATGATTTCCGCGAGGTGCTCGCCGGTGAAGCGGTAGGCGCGGCCGACGCGGGTGAACGGAATGAGTCGGCGGCGAGCGCGGTCCTTGACCCACCAGGCAGAGCACCCGAGAACGGCCGCGGCCTCCTCGGGGAGGTAGAGGCGGGGCACGGCGACGTCGGCGTGCGTAGTCGGTATGGAGGCAGGAGGTATTACTGGTTGGTGCAAGGGTGGTCCTCATCTGGCCGGCGCGGGGCGGCAACCCCGGCTCTCCCGGCCGTCGTTCAGGGATGGGCGGTTGGGGTGTGCTCTTCGGCCGTGGACGTTCGCGGCGCCGGTGGCCGGGAGAAGGTCAGCGGTCGGAGCCGGTCTCGGGGGCGTCCGGTTCCGGCTCCGGCTCAGCCGGTGGCCCCTGCTGCAGCAGGCCAGGGGGCTGCATGGCGGCCATGAGGTCCTCGGCGATGGCGTTCGAGACGAGGACGTCGGCCTCTTCCCGAAGATCAGGGTGCTCCGCCAGGTAGGCGTCGAGTGCGTCACGGGCCTCAGTGGCGGCGCGGTTGGCCAGGTTCATCTCGCGGTAGCGGCGGCGGATGTCCTCGATGAGCTCCATCGCACGGGCGTGGGCGGCCAGTCTCGGCGGTCCGACGAGGTTTTCGAGGGAGACGCCGAAAATCTCGGCGAAGCCGATGGCCTCGTCGAGGTTGACCCGGCGCTTGCGGTTCTCGATCCGCCACACGGCCGACGGGTTGATCTCGTAGCCCGCTTCGTTCAGCCGGTCCGAGACGGCGTTGGTGCTCCAGCCCCGGGTCTCGCGCTCCACCTTGATCCGTACAGCGACGTTCTCCTCGCCCCGGAGCACCAGGGCTTCACCGGACGCCTCGTCGTCTTCCACGACCAACCCTCCTTCATCAGGCATCGCCGCACTGCGATTTGCAGCACCCCAGAACAGTAGCATCCGTTCTGCGTGACGCAAAGCCCTTCTGCGATAGGCAGCGAGCCTGGTACAATTGATCTCCCACCCACCCCGACCCCCGAAACGCAAGAAACCCCGGTGCGCGAACACCGGGGTCGAAGCGAAGCCCCACCAACCGCCCATCCCTGAACGATCTACCGGCCAGGCCGAGGTTGCCGCCTCGATGGCCTGCCGTGCGAGGAGCTCTATGCCCCACAGTACGTGCCCGCGTACCGCCCCCGCATCCCTGTTGCGTCTCTCGTCGTCCGCGAAGGCGGGGCGATAGTCATGGCGCGCATACGCACCATCAAGCCGGAAGCCTTCGCCTCCGAGTCCCTCGCCCAGGTGTCCGTCAGCGCCGAGCGGACCTTCTTCGGGCTGCTCACCCAGGCCGACGACCACGGCCGCTTCCGCGACCAGGCCGCCGTCATCGCCGGGCTGCTGTGGTCGCTGCGCCCCGGGCACGGCCCCATGGGCGTCGAGGACGACCTGGCCCAGCTCACCGGCGCCGAACTGATCTGCCGGTACGAGGGCGAGGACGGCAAGCGGTACCTGCACATCGTGACCTGGAGCCGCCACCAGAAGATCAACCGGCCCAGCGGAGTCCGCCACCCTACCTGCCCGCACCACGACGGGGCGCCGCGCCGCAGTGAGCCCTCACCGGCGTCGCAGGGAGCCGTCACGGCTTCCTCCGTGCCCCCTCACGTAGGGCTCACCGACGGCTCACGCGTAATGCGCGAGCCGCCCGTGAAGTACGACGAAGCCGCAGCTCAGGGCGGATTCAGTGAGCCCTCCGCGAGGGCTCGGGGAGAACTCGGCGAACCCGGCGTGAGCCCTCACAGTCCGGATCTAGGACCTAGGATCATGGACCTAGGATCAGTACCCGTGGGGGCCGCAAGCGGCCCCGCGCCGAATACCGACTCGGCACAGCAGCTGACCGGGGAATTCGTCGCCGCGTGCGCCCACCGCCCGCCCGAGAAGCTCCTCGGCCACCTCGGACGCGAGGTCAACCAGCTCCTCGGCGAGGGCATCGCCCCTGACCATATCCGTGCCGGACTGGCGCGTCTGCGCACCAAGGGCCTGAGCCCCAGCGTGCTGCCCAGCCTCGTCAACGAGGCCATGAACGCCGGTCCGCCCGCCGCTCGTGCGGCGCACCGGCCCTGGACCAACCCCGCCGACGTCGAGTCCGCTTACGGAGGTGACCTGTGACCACAGCCGCCACCTCCACCCGTGAACCGCAACGCGCCGGTGCCCTGGCCGACCGGCTCGGCACCATCCTCACCGACCGAGGCATCGACCCCACCGCACCCCTCACGGAACCGCCTGCCGAACCGGTGACCGCGCTGGAGCTGGCCGATGCCCGCATCCCAGCCCGCTACCGGCGCGCCCTGGCCGACCACCCAAAGGTCACCGCCTGGGTCGAGGAGATCGCCCGCACCGGCCGCAAGGGGCCTGGCGAGGCACCAGGGATCTCCGAGGGCCCGTCGCTGCTGATCGCCGGCCCCACCGGCACCGGCAAGACCCACCAGGCGTACGGCGCCGTGCGCTCGCTGCTGGCCGCAAACGTACGGCTGCGCTGGGAGGCGACCACCACAGCCGACCTGTACGCCAGCCTGCGCCCACGGCAAGGCCACGACCCCGAACGCGCCCTGTGGTCCCTCGGCCGCTGCCCGCTGCTGATCCTCGACGACCTCGGCGCGGCCAAGACCTCCGAGTGGACCGAGGAGCTGACGTATCGGCTGATCAACCGCCGCTACAACGAGATGCTCCCGACCCTGGTCACCACCAACATGCCGATCGCCGAGCTGCGCGGCACCGTCGGTGACCGCGTCGCCTCCCGCCTCGCCGAGATGACCACCCGCGTCATCCTCGGCGGCGCCGACCGCAGAAGGCACCCCGCCTGTTAACAGGCCCAGGCGCCCGCGTCCCCGATCCGCATTCCCTACTCCGCCGGCACCGGGCCGCCCACCGGTGCGGCGGACTCCCCGGAGCCCCGTATGACACACCCCGCCCCGGCTGCCCCTGCCACAAAACCCACGCCCCAGGCCCCCGGTGGACACCCCGCCACCTCCTGGGACCGCGCCGCGATCACCGCCCTCGGCACTGCAGGGTGCGCCCTGTCCTACGACGCCCTGCAGCAGATGGCCACCGCCATCCACGTCCGCGGTCTGCTGACCTACCTCTTCCCGCTCGTCATCGACGGGTTCATCGCCTACGGCGTCCGTGCCCTGATCATCCTGCGCACCGCCCCCTTCCGCTCACGGCTGTATGTCTGGGCCCTCTTCGGCACCGCCACCACCGCCAGCATCTGGGCCAACGCCCTCCACGCCGTACGCCTCAACCAACAAGCACCGGACGCAGGACTACGCCTGGGTGACCTCACCGTCGGAGTGCTCTCCACCCTCGCCCCACTCGCCCTGGCCGGTGCGGTCCACCTGCACATCCTCATCGCCCGCCACACCCCGCCTCCGGACGCCCCAAACCCTGACCGCACGGAAGTAGTGACCCCGCACCCGCACGACTGCACGGAAACCGGCCGCCCCCACCCGGAACCACAGAGCAAGAGCGACGAGCCACGTCCAGTGCCGCAGCCGAGCGACACGGTCGGCCGTCGCTACGGACGTCCCCCGGGTGCCGATATCAACGTGCTGCTCGACATCGCACGCAAGGCGATCGACACCCACGGAAAGTCCTCCCGCGCGGTGGTCCGCGACGCCATCCGCGAAACCGGACTGACCGTCGCCGAAGACCGGCTCACCGAACTCATGAAGCGCCTCCGGTCCGAGGCCGGCCAGCCCGCGGACCACGGCCACGCCACCTGACCGGATATCCGGTCACCCCCGCTGACCCGCCCTGCGAACCAACCGCGCGGCATCCGGGGGCCGGGACCGCCTCGCGCCGATACGCGTCAATCCGGCCGCGGTCCTCCCCCTGGTCCGCCCACCAACAGACCGGCGGACCGAACCCTCCCCCCGCCTCATCCCCGCCCGACGGAGAACACCCCGCATGCACACCCCGAACCCCGATAACCTCACCCACCTGGACCGTACGCAGGCCCCCACCCCTGCCCCAGGCGGAGCAAGTTGTCCCGGGAGCAATGCTCCCGGAGTCCCCGCCCCAGGGGTGGCGGGAACAGACCTGCGCCAGGGGGCACCGGTCCGGCGAGCTGCGTCCGAGGGCGGACCTCAGCCGGGAGGGGAAGGGCAGAGCGAGTCTCTCGCGAAGAGACGTCAACGCGACCGCCAGCCGAAGCCGCACAAGCGCCTGCACCAACCCAGTTGCCGCATGAACGACGCCGAGTACAGACGCTTCGCCGACGCAGCCGCCCAGTGTCAGATGACCAACGCCGCCTTCCTCGCCTTCGCCGTCGACAAGGCGGCCCGTGACCTGACGCGCACTGCCGCCGAGATCGCCACCGAGCGAGCGGTCATCGACGAGCTCTTCGCCGCCCGCCGGCACCTGGGTCGCATCCATGGCCTCTTCAATCAGGTCGCCAAAGCCCTCAACTCCGGCGCCGACGCACCGCACCTCACCGCTGCGGCCAATGCCGTCCTGCAAGCCGCCGGGCGTATGGAGGGTGCCGCCGATGCCCTGCTCGCCCACCGCGACAGCAGCGCTCCGGCGTGATCCCGAGCATCCACAAGCGCGGCAGCAAGACAGTTGGCCTTCTGCGCTATCTCTACGGCCCCGGCACCCGCGAAGAGCACATCGACCCACACCTGGTCGCCGCCTTCGACCCACTCGCCCCCGACCCCGGCCGCGCCGCCAATGCCACCTACAAGCAGCTTGAGAGACTGCTCGACCAGCCAGTAGACGCCCTGCCCACGAACCGGCGCCCCAAGAAGCATGTGTGGCACCTGTCCGTGCGAGCCAGCCCGGAGGACCCGGTCCTGACCGACGACGACTGGGCGGCCATCGCCCGCCGTATGGTCACCGCCACCGGCATCGCCCCCGACGGTGACGAACAAGCCTGCCGATGGGCCGCCGTACGTCATGCCACCGACCACCTCCACATCGTCGCCACCCTGGTTCGCGACGACGGCCGCCGGCCCCGCCTTCACAACGAAGCTCGCCGCGCCCAGGCCGAGGCCCGACGTATCGAATCCGACTACGGCCTGCGTCGCGTCGCGCCCGGGGACGGCACAGCGGCCAAGCAGCCCACCAGCGCGGAACGCCACAAGGCAGAACGACAGGGCTGTGAGCGCACCGCGCGGGAGGAACTGCGCGCGACGGTCCGAGAGGCCGTGGCCGGCGTGGAGCACGAGGCAGAATTCTTCGCCCGGCTCCAAGCTGCCGGGCTCCTCGTACGACAGCGCGTCGCGCCGTCCGGGGACCTGCTCGGTTACAAGGTTGCCCTGCCCGGCGACCTCAGCCAAGACCGCGAGCCGATCTTCTACGCGGGCTCCACGCTCGCTCCCGACCTGTCCCTGCCGAGGCTCCGCAAGCGCTTCGCCCCCTCCAGGATCACGGAGCGCGAGCAGCTCGCGCAGTGGGACACTGCACGGTCACGCAGGCCGGTCTCGGCCCCGGCCGCCGCCCGGCTCTCAGCCGCTCACGCGGCTTGGGCCGTCCTTCTCAAGTTCGACCAGGAGGGTGACGGCGCCGCAGCCGCCCGCATCGCGGCCACCGGCGAGATCCTCGACAACCTCGCCCAGACCAGCGCCGCCCACACCCGCCAGCAGATCCGTGATGCGGCCTGGACGTTCGAGCGAGCCGGCCGCTCACATACGCGAGAGGAGTACCGCCACGCCCAGGCCCTACGCCGAGCCGCACGCGAGATTCGCTACAGCGGCCCGGCACGCGGTCAGGGTGAAGACGGCGCGACCACCGCGATGCTGATCGACACCCTGTTCTTTCTCACCACCGCCGCCGCTCACTGGCACACCAAGCGTCAGCACGCCCAGCAGGCCGAGGCCGCCTACCGCGCCGCCGTTCGCCTCCGCGCCGCCTACGCTGCCGCCGCCGCGGAACCGATCGCCCGCCTCCGGCACCAGGGGAAACACCTCGCCCAGCCCGTACGCGACTGGTCGGCCTCTCTCCTCCACGTCGTGATGCCAGAACTCGCCGATGCTGTACTCGCCGAGCCGGGCTGGCCTGCGCTGGCCGTCACCCTCACCCACGCCCACCAAGCCGGTCGTGACCCACGACACCTACTGGCCGAAGCCGTGGCCCACCGGGAGGTGGGCAGCGCCGACTCCATCAGCGATGTCCTCGTCTGGCGCCTGCGGCACCTGGCCGACCTGCCTGCCGACGCCCGACCTCTGCCTGACCACACGCGGCAAACCTCGGGCACCGTTCCCTCGTCCATACTGCGTGACCTCCCTGGAGCCAGACTGGGCCGAGGGAGTGGGCGGTAGCAGGCTATGCGGCCATCTCGCCGCGTATCTGATCAAGGCACTGTGAGGCGTCGACGCGCAAGGCAGGTAACCGGGTCCCCGCAGTGCGCATGATCCGTTGGAGCTGGTGGGGAAGGCGCTGCATCACCGCCTCCTGGATCGCGACGTCCAGGGACTGGGCTGCGCCGTTGCGGTCGTCAGCGAGCAGCTGGACGTGCGCCACGGTGATCAGTTCAATGACGCGCCATTGCGGGGCGACGACCGTCGTGGGCGCCGGGCTGTGCTCCACCAGTCGCATGGCCGCCCCCGTCCGCCCGGTGGAGACGAGGCCGCGGAGGCGGATCTCATGGAGCGAGAAGGGATTGAACAAGCTGGTGTGGTCGACACGGGACAGCAGATCGTCGGTCTCCCGCATCACCCGGTCGAAGAGTTCGCCGTTACCCAGCGTGCCGGCTGCCCGGGCGAGGAGTGGCAAGGCTGCGGCTCGGGCGTTGTCGTCCGGCGCTGCGGCAGCGGCGCGGCACAGCCGCTGGACAGCCGCGCCCCGCAGGTTGGCCTTGCGCAGTTCGTTGCCGTGCATGCGCAGGACGTAGGAGGTCATGTCCAAGTCCTCGAAGTACTGGGCAATCTCCAAACTTTTCGCAGTCCAGTGGGCCGCTGTGGCCAGTCGCTCCTCGGGAAGCACGTTGCCCAGGGCGACGCCGAGACCCACCCGGGCCCGGGCAAGCAGGTGCAGCACGTCGCGCTCGGTGTGGCCTTCCTCGATGCGGGCTTCGAGACGGGCGACGAGCGGCCACAGCTCGGAGACGGCTTCAGAGGCGTGGCCGGACTGCCGGGCGATCTCAGCGAGCCGGACAGCGGACTCCCCGAACTGCAGCATCGCCCGGTGGTCCGTGTCGGCGGGATCGGTGACCCCGAGAACGTGCGGCGGCAGCGCCAAAGAGTCGCAGACCCGGCGACGGGAGCCGATGTCGTCGAGGGCGCGCTTCCCCAGTTCGAGGGCGGAGATGTACGTCTTGTCGTAGCCGAGGAGCGCGCCGAGCTCGGTCTGGTTCATGCCGTGCACCCGCCGGTAGAAGCGCAGGATGCTGGGCAGGTCGCCAGTAGCGAGGAGGAGCTGGGCCTGTGGGGTCGCCCAGTGCCACTGGGCGTGCCTGGCCGCAGGCCGGTGAACCGGGAACCTGCTCGATTCCACTCGCTGTGCGATGTCGCCCCCGGTCACTGTCGGCTACATCCGCTCGTAGTCGTCCGGGCTCGGGTACCTGCGGCCGTACCAGGCGGCGATGGCCTGCTTGTAGCCGTCGGGCATGTTCAGCCCGGGTACTTCCTCGGCGGTGAACATGCCGAGCTGCTTGTGCTCGTGGCTGACGACCGGCGGCCGGTCGGGGCTCAGCACGATGCAGCCGTAGGTCACGATCAGCACTCTCCGCCCAGGAATGGGCTGGTAGATCCACACACCGCCCTCGACGAGCGGACCGGCCTTGACCTCCCAACCGGTCTCCTCCTGGATCTCTCGTACCAGCGCGGACTCGGGGCTGGCGTCCATCGGTACAGCACCATCCGGGCTGCCGATCTCCAGACGGCCTCCGGGCAGCTCCCACTCGTCGCGCTCGTTCTTCAGCAGCAGCACGCGGCCTTGCGCGTCAAGGGCGACGCCCTTCACGGAGACGGGCCAGAGCGGCGGCGTGTACGTCATGACGATCCTCGTCCTGCGGTATGCGACCCGGGCTCTCGGAACGTAGCACGCCCGCCTCAACCCATAGCTGGGACGAGCGTTTTGCCCGAGTCGACAATCCGTCGCTTTACCGCTGCCTGCCCGACTTCCCACCCTGAGCACACCGACCTCGATCGAAGGAGCACGGCGATGGGCGATGCCGCAACAGGCACCGTGGCCCTCTTCACGGATCACTACGTCAACATTCGCGCACCGCACGCAAGCGACGTCATCGCCGCACAGCTCCGTGAGACCGGCCTCGTCACCGTCGACGGTCTGCAGAGCCGGCATGACGTCCTGGCGTTCGCCACACAGCTGATGTCCATCGCCCCGCACCCGCACGGCGCACCGGACGGCTTGACGCTGATCCGTGACACGGGCGGCCACGCCCGTCGAGCGGGCTTCGCCGGACTCGGCAGCGGCGAACTGCAAGCGCACACCGAGCGGTCCAGTACTCCCGAGCCGCCGCGCCTGTTGCTCCTGGTGTGCCAGCGGCCAGCACTCTCCGGCGGGGATGTCCTCCTCGCCGACGGACGCGACGTCCACGCCCAGCTCACCGTCGACCGTCAAGGGGCAGCCGCCGCATTCGCCCAGCCCCGGACCGCGTACTTCGGGGCCGGTGCCGGCCACGCCACCCAGGTCATCACCCCTCATTCTGATGGACGGATCACCATACGGCTGCGCCAGGACGGCCTCGCCCGGTGGAGCCCGGTCATCAAGCCGCACCTTTCCTGCCTGCGCGAAGCCATCGCCGGTAGCCAGCGCCGCATCTCCCTCCAGGCCGGGCAGGGCTACCTGCTCGACAACCACCGATGGCTTCACGCCCGCACACGTTTTTCCGGAGGACGAGAGCTTCTCCGCGCGCTCGGTGAGCCCCGCTTCTGTCTCCCCGAGGGGTTCGCTCCGCTCCCCTCAGCCGCCCCACCACCCCGGATGGCGAGGAGGTGACCGGTGTGCCCCACACGAGGCAACCGGACACAGGAGCCTTGATGGTCGACGCCCGGACCGGCCGCGTCGGCCAGGTCATGGGACATGAGGGACCTTACGTGCAGCTCCGGCCGCCTCGGGGCGGCAAGGAGTGGGACGTACCACCGGACTCTTTGCGCGAACCGACCGCCGCAGAAGCCCTGAGCGCCAAGGTCGCAGTGGCCAACAGACGGTGGAGGCGATAGACGCACGGTGTCAGCCAGCGTGCCACCCATGCCGCGCCTGCCGGCCAGATGAGTCCCCTGAAGAACGTCTCGTAAGGCCCCGACTCCGCGCCTACAACTCAAGTCCCAGCTCCTCGGCGTGCACCGCCGTGAAGGGAAAAGCCCGTGGATAACGCCCCTCATACGACCACTGACAGTACGGACCCCCCCGCGACCGAACAGCAGATGCGCGACGGGATGGTCAGAGAACTGATCGACATGGGCGCCGTCCGAAGCCCACACGTCCTGGCCGCGTTTCGTAAGGTCCCCCGGCACCTGGCCGCCCCCGACGAGGACCTGGGCAAGACGTACCAGGCGGAGAACGCCACGATCACGAAGAGGGACGCCACGGGCGTGGACATCAGCTCGGTGTCCGCCGCCCGCGTTCAGGCCATGCAGATCGAGCAGGCGGACCTCCGCCCCGGGATGCGTGTGTTGGAGATCGGCTCCGGAGGCGTCAACGCCGCGTACCTCGCCGAGATCGTCGGTCCGAATGGCCTGGTCGTCAGCCTGGACATCGACGGCGAGGTCACCGCGCGGGCTGAAAAGTTTCTGGCGGAGACCGGTTACGACCGGCAGGTGCGGGTCGTAACCGGCGACGGCGCGTTCGGGGCAGCCGAGCACGCTCCGTACGACCGTGTCATCGTCACCGTGCAAGCCGCCGACATTCCACCGGCCTGGACCGAACAGCTCGTGGACGGTGGTCGGCTCGTCGTACCGCTGCGGATGCGCGGCATGACCCGCACCATGCCCCTGGTACGCCATGGTGGCCGGCTGGTCAGCGACGGTGTCGAGCTGTGTGGCTTCGTACCGATGCAGGGCGCAGGGGAGAACCGCGTCCGCTTGGTCCTGTTGCACGAGGGCGAGGGTGAAGAGGTCGGTCTGCGCCTGGATGGGCACCCGGAACCGGACATCGACGGACTGCGAGCAGCCCTGCGAAGCCCCCGCGTCGAAGCCTGGGCCGGGGTGACGCTGGCCGGGGACGAGCCGAACGAGCACCTGGATCTGTGGCTGTCGACCGCGCTCGACAATCTGCCGCTCCTCGCCGGTAAGCCCGGCGCGCGCCAACGCGGCTTGATCGCGTCAGTGTCGCCGCTCGGCGTGCCCACGCTCGTGGACGGTGCCAGCTTCGCTTACCGCACGGTGCGCCGCACCGACGCCCCCGACCGGTTCGAGCTCGGCGCCGTCGGCCACGGACCGCTGGGGCAGAAGGTGGCGGACCGTCTGGCGGCGGAGATCCAGGTTTGGGATCGGGACCACCGCGGTGACCGCGCTCAGGTTGAGGTCCACCCAGCGGGGACCCCGGACGCGCAGCTTCCCGCAGGCCGGGTCATCGACCGGCCGCAGTCGCGGGTCGTGATCACTTGGCCGTAGCGCCGAAGAGTGTCGCGACCAGGACAGCAAGGCTCACCGCAACCATCCGCACAGGAGGAAACGAGATGGCACCCCAGGGCAGCACGACTTTCAAGGCCGCCACGGACTTCTCGGCCGGACCAGGGTCGGACTTCGACCTCGACATCGAGACCATCGCAAGCGCCCCGGTCGTCGCCGGGCTGCTCAATGACACCAGCGACGGCTGCACCGCCACCTGCCAGTCCGCCTGCTCCAACAGCACCTGTATCAGCGGCTGACCCCGGTGCGGCTACGGGGCCTGCTCTTCTGCCCCGTAGCCGCACCGTCTGCGACGACTAAGGAGGCACCTCGATGTATCGCGCCGTTGACGCCGCTCTGATCAGGGCATCGGCTCGGCCGTTGGCCGCCAAGCTGCCTCCCTGGCCGTACCTGGACGGCCGTACCGCCGACGACGTGGAGCACCACAGACAGTGGATCGGTCAGATTTGGGCTGACGATGTCACGGCGGCAGCGATCGAGCTCGCCAGTCCGCACCTGGCCGGGGCCGTGCACAACGTGCTGGGTGGGCATGTCCACCAGCTTCGTACGGTCCGACGCGTCGTCGTGTCCCTGGTGCGCTACCTGCTGCGGATGCAGTACCGCGCCACCCCTTTCGGCCTGTTCGCCGGCCCCACTCCAGTACGCCTGGGGCATACGGCGCAGGTCCGCTGGGGCACCGAGCATCGCGTTGTCGCAGAAGCGGACGCCGTGTGGCTCTGCAAGGTGATCACTGGCCTAGAGGAGGACGCCGACCTGTTACTGCGGCTGCCCGTCGTGGCCGATCCCACCTGCGTCATCCGAGGCACCAAGGTCGTCGTACCGCATCAGCCAAGCAAGAGCGGGCCCGCCGAGGTCACCATGCGGCGCACCCCTGCCGTTGAGGCAGTACTCGACCTCACTCGCTGCCCCATCACGGTCGAGAACATCGTGGCCAAACTGCGTGCCGACTACCCCAGCACCTCCCGCTCTGCCATCGAGGGCATGGTGCATCGCCTCGTCGCGCACCGGATTCTCCTCACCAGCCTTCGAGCCCCCATGACCACAGGCGACGCTCTTGGTCACCTTCTGACCCAGCTCGACGCCGTCGAAGCTGACACCGTGCCCGGCGTCGCTGACACTGCTGAGCGTCTTCGGCAGATTCACCAGCTCCTGATCCGGCACGGTGCCGCTCCGGCAAGCAAGCAGCGGGCCATGCGCACTGAGGCAACCCGGCAGATGACAGCCGCCACGAGCACGGTGGACCGCCCGCTCACGGTGAATCTGAGTCCTGACTGCGACATCATCCTCCCCACCGCGGTCGCCGAGGAAGCAGAACGGGCCCTCAAGGTCATAGCCCGAATCTCGCCGTACCCGTCCGGCCCACCGGTCTGGCAGGACTATCGCGCACGGTTCCTGGAGCGGTACAGCATGGGCGCTCTCGTCCCCGTCCGTGATCTCACAGATCCCGACGTCGGTCTGGGCTTCCCGGCCGGCTACCGGGGCTCCGTCCTGAGACGTCCCGCGTCGGCCACCACTCGCCGGGACGAGGAACTCCTCTCCCTCGCCCAGGACGCCGCAGTGAACCAAGCCCGCGAGATTGTCCTTTCGGAAGCAAATCTCGCGGCCCTCACCGTAGGCGATGTCGCGCAGGTGCCTGCCCACGTCGAGTTGTGTTTCTCGGTGCTCGCGCATTCCCTGGGCGCTATGCAGCAAGGCAGGTTCACGCTGAGTATCGCGGGCCTGTCGCTGGCCGCCGGTACCACGGCCGGACGGTTTCTGGCGATGCTGGAGCAGACAGACCGCGACCGCATGACAGCCGCGTACGCGACCATGCCCACCCTCATCACCGGAGCGGCCCGCGCACAGGTCTCCAGCCCGCCACTCCGACTGCGCACCCAGAACGTCAGCCGGGCCCCGGCCCTCACACCACACCTGATCTCCCTGGGCGAGCACAATGCAGAGGCCACACTCGACCTGGACTACCTCGCCGTCGGCGCGGACTCCCAACGCCTCTACCTGGCGTCGCTGTCCACCGGGAGGCTCATCGAGCCGTCGGTCATGAATGCCGTCGAACTCACCAACGCCACCCACCCACTCGTACGCTTCGTGACCGAGGTGCACCGCTCTCACGCCGCCGTGCTGGCCCCTTTCACATGGGGTGCCGCCGCCCGACTGCCGTTCCTGCCCGAGGTCCGCGTCGGCCGCACCCTTCTCTCTCCGGCCAGCTGGCGTCTCAGGCGGCGCGACGTTGGTGACGAAGACGGGGATGGCTGGCTGCGCCGGTTCGCCGACTGGCGTTGCCGCTACGGAGTCGTCCGCGCGGTCTTCGCCGGCACCGATGACCAGCGTCTTCGGCTCGACCTCGACAACCCCGCCCATCTGGAGATGCTGCGCATCGAGCTGGAGCGCACCAGCACGGTGACCCTGCACGAGGCACCCGGGGAAGACTCACTCGGCTGGCTGGGGCGCGCACACGAGATCACTATTCCGTTCGCCTCCGAGCTGCCGCCGGCGGACCTCAACACCAGAACGTCCGTCGTCGTGCGCCGCAACACCGGGCGCCTCCCCGGCACCTCTCCGTGGGTATACCTCAAGGTCTACAGCCACCCCGATCGCGCCCCGGAAATCTTGACCACACACCTGCCCGCCCTGTTCCAGGAATGGGAGGGCGGCACACCGTTGTGGTGGTTCACCCGATACAGCGACCCGGAATCCCACCTACGCATACGGCTCCGCCTACCGGGCCTGCATGTCTTCGGCGACGCGGCGCAACACGTCGGGGCCTGGGCAGCGGCATTGCGCGACGACGGCCTGGTCAGCCGCATCCAGTGGGACACCGACGAACCTGAGATCGGCCGCTACGGCACCGGTCGCCTCCTGGACACCGCCGAACACTTCTTCACCGCCGACACCGCCGCCACCATCGCTCAGATAGCTCTCGGCACCCCGCCCCTCCTGCGGCCCGCACTCACCGCAGCCAGCTTTATGGATATCGCCGCAACCGTCGTCGGCAGTCCAGCGGTTGGGCATCGCTGGCTGAGCAAGCACCTGCTGAAGGCGGAAGGTGCAGCGCCCCCACGCGAGGTGCAAGCGGAGGCCGTCCGTCTCTCTGCCCCGGACACAGGCTTCGCCGCTCTGCGCTCTCAGCCTGGCGGGGAGGGTGTCGTCGCCGCCTGGGCCCACCGTCGAAGTGCCCTGGAGGCGTATCGGGCCGCGCTCGTCGACCACGGCACCCACCCGGCTTCCGTCCTCCCGTCCCTGCTGCACATGCACCACAACCGGGCCGCCGGCATCGACCCCGACGGAGAAGCCATCTGCCGTCGCCTGGCGCGTACCGCCGCCCTGTCCTGGACCGTACGAGACTATGGAGCACCGCAGTGACGACCGCAGCGCCCATCCTCAACAGAAGCACCGCGACCCAGCAGTCCCTTGCCCACGGCCCTCTCGGAGTCGCCCTGCTCCACATCGAACGCGCCCACCGAGGCGCCGGATCGTGGCAGGCTGTGCACTGTCGGCTCGGTGCCATCGGCCCCCTGATCGACGGCAACAAGGCGAACCTGTTCCTCGGTGCCCCCGCTATGGCGTACGTCCTGCACCTGGCCTCCGCCGGCACCAACCGCTACGGCAACGCCCTGCACACTCTCGACGGCATCATCGCCGCGCACACACGCCGCCGCCTGGGTGCCGCCCACGCCCGCATCGACCAAGGCAAGCAGACCAGCTTCGCCGAGTACGATCTGCTGCGCGGCCTCACAGGGCTCGGCGCGCTCCTCCTCCGCCGCGACCCCGGAAGCAACACGGCGAAGGCGGTCCTGGAGTACCTGGTGCGCCTGACCGAGCCGCTTCATAGCCCCGGCGGGCGAACTCTCCCGGGCTGGTGGGTGTGGCACGGCCCAGCGACCCCCGGCGTTCCCACCCCCGGCGGCCACGCGAACGTCGGCCTGGCCCACGGCATCGCCGGCCCTCTGGCTCTCCTCGCTCTCGCCAAGCTACGCGGCATCAGTGTCACCGGTCACCATGAAGCGATGACGCGGATCTGTCGCTGGCTGGACCAGATACGCCAAAGTGATTACCGAGGGGCCCGTTGGCCACGGTGGATCACCGAGACCGCCGCGGTCCCAACCCACCCGGCAGCGCCATCCTGGTGTTACGGCACCCCTGGCCTCGCTCGCGCCCAACAGCTCGCCGCCATGGCTCTGGGGGATGCCTGCCGTCAGCGCATGGCCGAGCAGGCGCTCCTCTCTTGCCTGGCCGACCCGCTGCAGCTCGACCAGCTCGCCGGTCGGGGCCTGTGCCACGGCATCGGCGGCCTGCTGCGCGTCGTCCAACGCGTAGCGGAGGACGCCGAGGAGCCAGGTGTCTTCGCCACCTACGCGCCGCAGCTCAGCGGGCGCTTCCGCACAGCCGAGTCCCCGGCCGAGATCGGATTCCTCGAAGGCTCGACCGGTGCAGCTCTCGCCTTCGAAGTCACCGGGACAGACACAGCGCCCGCCACCAACTGGGACTCCTGCCTTCTCCTCGCCTGACCGTCTCTCTCGCCCTCGCGAAAAGGCCCCCCATGGACCTGCATGACAGCGGCACGGCCGAACAAGCCATCCTGGCTGCTCTCACCGGTACGCCGATCGCGGAGGCCGCCGCCTTGGCGCGCATGTCCCCCGAGCGCCTCGCCAAAGCGGTCAAGCAGTACCGCACCGCGGGACGTGCCACCTTGGACGCACAGGAGAAGCCCTTCGAATGGCACCAGGTGAACATCGAGTTCACCGACTACCCGACGGCTGAACGCGCCTTTCACGTCTACCTCCTGCCAACGCTCCGGCAGGCAACGGACTCGGGGACAGTCCGCAACTGGTGGTTCGTCCGCAAACACCCTTGCTGGCGCCTACGAGCCGCCCCTGGTCCGGAGACAGCGGCTGAGGACGTATCGAAGCGGCTAGCCGAGGCCCTGGACAGTGCACTCTCGCAGGGCGTCGTGAAGCACTGGTGGTCATCGCCCTACGAGCCGGAGACCACGGCGTTCGGTGGCCCAGACGGTATGAAGGCCGCCCACAGCCTGTTCCACGCCGACAGCGTAGGCGTCCTCAACTACCTGCACCGCTCGGCGGCGGACACCAACGGCCTCCTCGACGCCAAGACGACCTCGCTCCTCATCGTCACGCTCTTCTTCCGCGCCGCCGGGCTCGAATGGAGCGAACAAGGTGACGTGTGGGCACGCGTCGAAGCGAAACGCCCGCTGCCTGTGGACGTCCCAGTCGAGCATGTGACCGCCATGACCAACCCTCTGAGAAGGCTTCTCTCTATCGACGCCCGGCCCGCCCTCGGGCCTGGCGGACCGCTCGCACCCCTCGCTGAGTGGGTAGCCGGAATGGAGCACGCTGGCCGGGCTCTCCTCGATGCCGGGAGCGAAGGACAGCTCAGCCTTGGCACGCGAGGAATCCTGGCCCGACACGTCATCTTCCACTGGAACCGCATGGGCTTCTCTGCGCTGCAGCAGTCCATTTGGGCACGAGCAGCACGCCAAGCGGTCCTCGGAGACTGACTACGCGAGTGCCAGGACCGAAAGACCGACAAGCGGTTGCTCTCTTACTCGATCTCGCTGGCTCCCGTAAGGCAGCGCTCTCCCGTCAGCTCAGCCGTCAGCAGGCGTGACCTGGCGGAGGGTGGCTCGTTGGCCAAGGCGGTCGCCTAGTGACGGCCTTGGTCCAGCCGACGTGGCCCGTGATCACGTCGAGCGCTCACGGCCCGAAGACGCCCTGCGGCATCACTCCTGTCGACTCGCCTGAACACACCCCCGCGGGCGACGGGTCACGGGACCGCCGCCAGATGGGAATCGCGTGTCTCGCCATCAAGCCGAGAAGAACGCCGCACGTGAGCGCCAGGAGGCGGCAGGGAAGCCCTACCAAGCCGCGCTGAAAGACCTCCGCAAGGAGCGGCTCACCCACCGCGAAGACGTACTCAACCAGCCTTCGTGGTCACCAGCCGACGACGGGCCGGTACCGAGCGAGCTGTCAGGACTCGTCCGTTTTCACGCGAACCAGATCTGCCGCTACCTCAACGACGCGATCCACCGCGACCGCTACACGGGCCTGCCCTTCTACGACTGGCAGCGCATGACGCTGTACCACCTGACCGATGCCCTGGAACACCTGAACCTCCTCATCGGCACGATCGTGGCTTACCTGCAGGAACAACGTGTCTCCCCAGAACGGATGCGGTCCAATCTGCAAGTTAGGCACGACAAAGCGGTGCGAGCCTTCGTCACACCCAGTGCACTAGCCCATCTCGCCGGGCTCACGGGGAAGACCGCCGAGGACCGGTCCGGTGTCTGGCATGACGTCGGCTCATCCATCGCCAACCGCACCGGCTGGTCGTGTCCAGAGCGTGAGGACGCACTCGAAACCGTACTCGCCGCCCTATACGCCAACTACCCGGACGACGAGGAAGCCTTCGACAACCTGCCGGATCCGCTCAGGGAGCACGCCTTGAGCCTCAACGAGCTCCTTCGATCCCGCACCGAGCCGGAGAGCACTGCATAGCTGGCCCGCCCAGCTGTTCCCATCTGGGGCTCCAGGCCGTCCAATGAGCTAAACGGAGGGCCCCGCCGCCTTGGCCGCGGGGCCCTACTGGTTCTTCTTTCATTCTCCGACTCAGTCGAGCCGAAGCCAACGAGTTGTGACTGCTGTCGCCGCCGGCGCGTTCCCGTGCTGAGCACCGACACGGCACCCTTCCATGGCTTGCCACAGCAACATGGTCTGCGGGCTCATTCTCATCTCGGTCGTCGACCTCATTGGCTCTCAGGTCGCCTAGGGCCGCCCGCCATCGCCCGGCTGCCATCAAAGACACGAATCGTACGTCTGCGTAGCGGCTTTGGCGTGCATGTCTCTCGAAGGAAGCGACACATCTGGCACGCCTGCCGACGGGTCGACTAGGAAGGCAAGACAGACCTGCTAGCTAGCAGCCGAGGCTTTCCAGCGTAGGCATTCGGCCGAGCTCCCCAAGAAATGGAACGATCATGACTGCTGCAGTTCCGGAAGTGTCAATGACAACGCCGTTCCCAAGGGGGCGGTACACCCCCGCCACACCCGCCCCCCTTGCCGCCGGAAGCGACTCCGATCCCATGCCCGCCCACTGGTTTCTCCACGAGTTCACGCCTCATCCCGTGGTCGAACACGCATCGGATGCGGCCGAGGGCGTGGCCGTCGCATGACCGCCGCCGACATCAACCTCGACTTGCTTCCTCCGGAAACCCTTGTCGTCGCGGGTGGCCAGGTCACGCCGGTCGGAAACCTGGTCATCGCGGAGGTGGCCAAGGAGTTGGCCGACGTCTGTAAACGTGCTGACGACCCGGAGGCTGCACTCCAAATGGTCTTGGAGGCCATCCCCAAGTATGTGGCGGAGATCGTCAGCCAGCGGCCTAAGGTCGAGCCCAGCCCCTTGCGCACCGCGCTCACCAGCCTTGTCGGGCATGAGTGCCTGGAGCGACGCTCCGGCCGCGACCCATTGTCCGGCGATCGGGTGGGCAGCCGGCCGGACAGCCACGACACCTGGTCCGATCGCCTACCCTGCACCCAGCAGCCTGGGCACAGCGGCGACCACCGTGATGTCCTCGGGCGGAACTGGCAACGAGTGGAGGTTCCAGCAGCCATCTCACCCAACCCCGACCAATGAGGGCGGCCCCGCCCGACGTGCAGCAGTTTCCTGAACATGGCCGACGAACTTGCGGCGGCCCACAGCCGCCGCCTGCTGGGTCTTCTCGCCCCGGAGCCCTTGCCCGAACCGAGCGTCGGTGTGCCAGTGCACCGCACATGGTCACCCTCTCCGTAAGAGCAATCCGTCCAACTGCGACGACAGCAAAGTTCCGCACAACGATCCGGTGCACTACAAGCTTCGGCCCCTTCGGGGGGCTGTCCGATCCCTGTCCCAGTTCGGTGCCAGACAGGATGGTGGACAACGGTCAACAGGAAGACCGACCTCGCCCTGAGAGCGATCCCGAGGGTTGGCGACCTTGCTGGCCAGCAAGGCATTGCACCGGAGTCTGCTGATTCCCGCATGCGTGGACTCCAGCGTGGCTAGCGTGAGCATCATGACTGCTGCTGCACCTGCCGGCGCAGACCTCCTGGCCTGTCTGCCGCGCCTGCGGTTACGTTTCGATTCGGACGCCTCTCTGGTCGCAATAGGGGCCGAAGATGACCCTGCCACGCTCGAATGGGAATGGAGTGCGGTGCTCCCGCTGTGGGAGCCCGATGACGAGGAGGCTGTGGCCGACAACGAGCAGCTGCTCGCCCCCGGCATCTCGCTATCACAGAGAAGCACCGACGCCGACCAGACGGAGTTAACCGTATTCGCCATGTCCGGCCTCACTCTGGACCTGTGGCGCATCAGCCGAATCTACGACTCCCTGGACTCGCGGTCAGCCGACTATGAGCACTTTGCCCGGCTGTTCGACAGGTCGGGCGACCTGGGCCTGCACCCGGACCTGGGCGACTGCCTAGTCACCGGTACACACGTTGTCCTCATCGACAGGGCCGCGATCGCGCCAGCATGGCGGGGGCTTGGCGGAGTCGGCCGACTTCTGATCGCCAGGCTGCTGCGATGGGCCATAGGATCCGCTGCGCTTGTGGCAACTCATCCGTACCCCATCGATATCCCACTGGACGAGCGAGACGACGAGGCTCGGGTGGCACGACAGAAGGCAGTGGTGCAGCGCACATGGCAGTCCCTCGGATTCGAGCCGTTCCGGGAGGATGTGTGGGTGATGAAGCCACACCTCCGGGCCCATGAGGATGCTGCCAAGCGCCTGGACGAGGCGTTCGAGCCCTACCTCCTCTGAGCGCGTCCGCGTCCAACCTTCGGATGGCCGTGGTACGACGACAACGGCACCCGTTCGGCGAAGGGACCCGTGTCCGGAATTGTCCCTAGTAGGGTCGTGGGCGTGACCACTCCTCTGCTCTCTGACATCGACCGGCACAACCTTCCCGCCCTCCCCGCGGAGGCTGTGGAGCACGGCGAGGTCTTCACGCGGCGCTGGGTGGTCGACCTGATTCTCGACCTCCTCGGGTATACGTCCGACAAGGACCTCTGTGAAGTGAAGCTCGTCGAGCCGGCCTGCGGCTCAGGGGCCTTCCTGATCGCCGTCGCGTCACGGATCAGTGCCTCCTGCCGTACGCACAACCGTCCCCTCGGGGACGCGGCTGCATCCGTGCGTGCCCTGGACCTGCTGGAGCACAACGTGCAGCAGAGCCGCGCGGTCGTCGAAAAGCAGCTGATAGACGAAGGGTGGCAGCCCAAGGAAGCCCGGCAGGTGGCAGCCGCCTGGGTCAAACGAGGTGACTACCTGCTCCAGCCCGATG
The DNA here is from genome assembly GCF_003865155.1 of Streptomyces paromomycinus. Lineage (NCBI taxonomy): Bacteria > Bacillati > Actinomycetota > Actinomycetes > Kitasatosporales > Streptomycetaceae > Streptomyces > Streptomyces paromomycinus. The sequence continues at coordinate 4,526,781 of NZ_BHZD01000001.1, forward strand.
CAGACCACAGAGCCGACTACGTGGTCGGCAATCCTCCGTACATCCGCCTCGAAGACGTGCCCGACGACCGAATGGCGGCCTACCGCAGCGTCTGCCCCACGATGGGCGGCAGGGCAGACATCTACATCGGCTTCTATGAGGTCGCGCTGCGAAGCCTCAAACCAGACGGGCGGCTCGGCTTCATCTGTGCCGACCGCTGGATGCGGAATCAGTACGGCCGTCGTCTCCGACAGCTGGTGACCAGGCGCTTCAGCATGGACTTGGCCCTGATCATGCATGACGTGGATGCCTTTGAGGATCAGGTCTCGGCCTATCCAGCGATCACGATCATCTCGAATCGGTACCAGGGCAGAGCAGTGGCTGCGGACACCACTCGGGCATTCGACAGCGCCCAAGCTGGCGACTTCGCGTCCTGGTACGCGGAGGACGCGACGGAGTCGATCACTACCGCCGCGTTCCAGGCTGCCCGCATGCCGCACTGGTTCCCCGATGAGGACTCCTGGCCGGCCGCTTCGCCAGCCAGGCTGGCTGTCCTCGAAGAGCTCACCGAACGCTTCCGGCTCCTGGAGGACACTCAGACCGGGACTCGCGTAGGCATCGGCATCGCCACCGGCGCCGACAAGGTCTTCCTGACTGACGACGACACCCTGGTCGAGAGCGACCGGCTGCTGCCCATGGCCATGGTTCGTGACACCACCAACGGCACCTTGAACTGGAACGGCACCTACCTGGTCAACCCGTGGACAGCGGACGGTGACCTGGTTGACCTCACCGCCTACCCACAGCTCGCCGCGTACTTCGAAAAGCACGGCGCTGCGCTCCGCAAACGTTACGTCGCAGTCAAGCAGCCCCATCGCTGGTACAAGACGATCGACAAGGTCGACCACCGGCTGACACGGCGCCCCAAGCTGCTATTTCCAGACATGAAACTGACCATCCACCCGGTCCTCGACGAGGGCAGGCTGTACCCTCACCACAACCTGTACTTCATCGTCTCGGATGTCTGGGACATGCGTGTACTCGGTGGTCTGTTGCTCTCCAAGGTCGCGGAAGCGTTCGTGGAGGCGTACGCGGTCAAGATGCGAGGGGGGACGCTCCGCTTCCAGGCACAGTACCTCCGCAAGATTCGCGTGCCCGACCCGGCAGCGATCCGCGAGAGTGACCGAGCCGCCCTCGCAGATGCCTTCGACAAGCGCGACGTGAAGGCTGCCACAGAGGCCGCCCTGCGCGTCTACGGACTGGCCGAGCTGCCTGACTAGGAGGAACGGATCTTGTCGGTCACCCGCCAAGACTTCGAGGACGCCATAGCTGCGTACTGGGGCGCCAAGCAGTTGCAAAGCGAGCAGTCAGCGATCAAAGCCGCAGTTGGGGCCGGCACGGCCGGGTCAGTCCGTGGCGGCAAGCACTTCGACGTAATCGCAGCTCTCTTGGCGAAGTTCTTCCTGGAAGCTGACTACCCGGCCGAAAGCATCCGCGTCAAAAAATCCCAGGGACTGGAACTGCCCGGCTACTACCGGCCGCAAAAGCAATGGGACCTCGTAGTCGTACACAAAGGCGTACTCGTCGCAGCCTTCGAAATGAAGGCACTCGGTGGACCCTCGTATGGCAACAACTACAACAACCGGGTCGAGGAGGCGCTGGGCAGCGCGGTGGACCTCCGTCGCGCAGCCCTCGCCGATCTGTATCCGAAGGAGAAGCCCTGGCTCGGCTACTTCTTCATCATGCAGGACGGGGAAGGGTCTCGGAGGCCAGTTAAGACTGCGCAGGGTGCCCTACCTGCCGACGATATCTGGCACGGCACTTCGTACCAGGACCGCTTCGGGATCTTCTGCGAGCGCCTCATGGCCGAGCAGCTCTACGATGCCGCGTGCTACGTCACGTCTTCGGCCGAGAGCCCCAAGCCCATCGAGTTGGTGGAAAGCCTCGACTGGCGGCACTTTTCTGCAGCAATAAATGCGCGCCTCACATATTTGAAGGACCTTGGACTTCCCGGCTAGAGTAATCTACACCCCTCTGAGGCAAGCAGGCAATTGCAGGCCCCTTCCTTCCAGGTTTCCGCTGAGGGAAAGGGGCCGGCGACTCTTTCGCAAGCGTGGAATTAACCAGCTTAATTCGTCCCGCGACGGCCACCTGCAAGGTTCGCGCGATCGCCGCGGTGGAGCCTCCTTGTAGGATGCTGCCATTCTATGCCCACTGAGCAGTGGCGACGCCGTTTTCCGCCGCCCGCTCTATGAGCTAGCCCTGGCCTTGAAAGCACTCGCTTGGCCATTACCTTGCCTCAGAGGTTCCGAGGTGGTTGGCCCGTACCGGCGGGCCGAAGTCGAGCCCTCAAGACGCTATGCTTCGGCTAGGCGACCACGCTCGCCGTTACGTCGGACCTGGGTTCTCCCGCAGCTACCCAGGGTTGAGGGCGCAAAGTGCCGTCGGGCGCGCGTGATTGAAGACTGTCGTTCCTCCTATGGGCGCAGTGGGCGGGAGCACTGAGGCACGCCCGCTGGGAGCCGGACATGACACTCGACAGGGACATCACCACACTCGCTCGCCGTATCCGGCGCGAATCCGGGAACGCTATCCCCTACCAGCAGGCACGGTTGGCTGCCTCGCGCGAGTTGGGCGGGCTGCCCGTCCACACCATGGCGCCCGAAGAGCGGGTTCCGCTCCGCGTCCAGTACACCGGGGAGATCGAAGCCGCTGCCCGATCTGCGATCACCAGCGACACCCGCGGATTGGGCCTGGACCACTGCTCGGACGACCAGTGTGCTTTCCGGTCCCTACTAGCGCTCGCGCTTTTCAACGGCAACGTGTACACCGGTCCCACGGCGAAGTGGAACTACTCGGTTGTCGCCTCGTACGACCCGGTGATGTCGCCCCGCAGGGACCAGTTGGTGATGGTGGCGGAACGCGCTCCGGAGAACGTAGCTACCCGGCTACTGGCCACCAAAGGGGCCGACTCACGCGGTATCCCCGGACTACGGCACGAGGTCACCTACACATGCCATGGGCATCGCTCCGTCTGTCTGCGCCACCTGCCCACCGGCGCAGTGCTAACCATCACCGGTGACCCGGCCGGATGCCGGCGTGGCAACGGGCGCAGCCACGTGCCTCGGCACCCCTACCTCACGCTGGACAACGACCTCACCGCGCAAGAGCGCCGCGCTCTGGCAGCGGTCCCCCCGATCTCAGGGGAAGCGACCACTCTGCTGGCGGGCCTCGTTTCCCGTTACAACCTGGTTGACCGGCGTCGCCGCTGGGCGACCAGTCTGGACTGGGACCCTCTGGAGCGCCCCGGAGTCGAACGCCGGAAGGAGCCGGAAGTGGTTCAGCACGGTGCCGTACGTCGGCTCTGGGGTGCCGGGGACTCATGGGACTTCCGCTGGACCGGCTATCCCGAAGCCCGCGACCTGGCTCTGGCCCTAACCCACCGGGAGGTCGGTATCAAGGGCGCGACATTTACTCGCCGCGGTGACGCCTACCGGGTGGTGCTGGGTACCACCTCACTCGATCTATGCAATGGGAAGGGCTGAATCATGCCGTTCCTCACCGACTACCCGGTGTCCGCACCAGTGTTAGTAGCTGCCGTTCTCCTCGGAGCCCTCCGCTTCATGTTGCCGAAGGATTCCCGCCATCGCCTGGAGCTATGGAAGGCCGTCCTCGCACACCGTCGTAAGCGTTGGCAGGTGACGGAACGTCGCCGCAAGACTGGCAGGTCCGGCAAGGCGGGCCGACCAGATCTTCCTGTGGAAGCGGGCCAAGGCGGCGGTCACCGATCATCTGAGCGAGGGCGCGTACGGGACTGAGGCTAACGCCGCGGCCCTGTGACGCAAGCTGAGCTGAGTGCCGACCTGCAAACAGCGCGAGGTCCCTCCACGACCAGCCTTGCTCCGCTGCCACCCCGCCGTCCGTCCGGCCGGCTGGAGTTCACGGCCGGAAAAGAGGGGCTGCTTTGGCGCATCGCATGGGAGCCATATGGGAGCCGACCCGCTCCCCGGACCCTCCCGAGACCACGCGAGACCCGGCGAGCCCAACGGGCTGACCTGCGGAAAGACCAAACGGGCTGGTTTCGATCTGGCCCGGACCTCATTCGGGACGAAGAGGTCGTGGGTTCAAATCCCGCCACCCCGACTGAGAAGTAGCAGGTCAAGGGCCACCGATTCGCAAGAGTCGGTGGCCCTGACTCGTTTCCGGGAGTGATGGGGAAAACCGGCAGAGTTCAGCGGGCGCAGTAGCTGGTGATGTATGACACAGCACCAGTCGGGCGTTCATCTCCGCGGCCGGCCCGGCGTCCCCTCATCGTTCCTCGCGTATCCGTATCCCGCGTACTGGTCCGTACCGGTCTCCTAAGCTGGCTCAGCTCAGCGACCGGGGAGGGCGGCGGGTGGTTCAGGACTGGGTCAGGAACGCGATCAGCGGGGGGAACTTCGAGTCGACGGTCATCCAGACCGACTCGGTGACCGTGCAGGCTCCCGTTGAGCCCACGCCGCCGAAGGAGCCGTGGGTCAGGGCCGTACTGGAGTCGGGGGGCTGGGCCCATGCGGCCTCGCCTTGCGCCCAGGCCACGTGGCTCAGGCCGCCCTGCGGACGGGTCTGGGCCCGAGGGAGGTGTGCAGCGTCGGCTTGAACGCTACGGCGTGCGAGTGCAGCCGTTCGACCATCCAGAACGGCCGGACCAGACGTACGTCAACTGGCTCAGCCAGGGCCACGACGGGCAGTGGCCATAGATCAGTGCCGTTCGGTCGGCCTCTCCCTGGCTCATTCTCGCCACGCAGACAAAGCTGGGCCGGTCGGCGAAAGATGTGCGGGCGGAGTACGCACGCCTGGGCTTCGGGCTGCCGCCTCCGCCGGCCTGCCGGGAATCACCCGGCGGCTTGGAACTCCTCGCGGGCCACGGCGAAAACGACTGGGAGCCCTTCCGGACGGACCGCGCACCTGGGTTCCTCCAACTCATGGAAGTCTCCGAGCGCGCGGGCATCGGTCTTCGTGCGCTGCTCAGCCGACTGGGCGCCTACCGGGTGAGGACGGTTATGACCTTGCCGCAGCGTGCGACCGAGCTCGACCGTGACCTGTTCAGCCGAGGTGATCTGGCGCGCGTCGGGTCGCTCCTACCGGAACGGGAGGGGGCACACCCTGGTGGTACCGGCTCACCCCGGACGACGAGATCCCGTTCTTCCGCTTGGTCGTGACTGCCCGCAGCATGGGCCGACACCCGAAAGAACTGGCCGCCAGGCTGCGCTCCTACGGACTTCGGGTGTCCCACGACGACCTCCCCCGGGGCCTCACCCACCGCGACGCGCTGCGCCTGCTCACGGCCGACGACCAGCGGAAGTCACTGCCGAGCGACCCGCCGATGTCGCTCGCCCAACTCGTCTGGACCGCCCGGCACGCGGAGCTGCCGGTGGCGATCACCGCCCGACACCTGCGTGACATGGGCGTGCACGTCGGTGACCTGGCGGAGACCGTGCGGGCGGCCCTGGCACGAGTACCGACCGAATGACCGGCGTGACCACCCGTCCGTACAGTCACCTCGTACGCCGGGCCAGCAGCGCCCCCAAGTCCGTCCGCCGATGCAGCACCGCCCGCCCCACGCGCGCCGTGGTCAGCAGTCCCGCTCCACGCAGGGCGGCGGTATGGGCGGAGGCGGTGGCATTGCTGAGCCCCAGGCGGCGGGCCAGGGATGTGGTGCTGTGGGGCTCGGCCAGGAGGGCGAGGATGGCGGCGCGCGTTCGGCCGAGGACGGCGGACAGCGCGTCAGCCGGGTCCGCCGCGCCGGTGGGCGTGAGAGGGAGGCCGGGACCCGCCGGGTAGGTGACGGTCACCGGCTGGCCAGGGTGGTCGCCGACGAGGGGATGACCGGTCCAGTGGAAGGTGGGCAGGAGGAGGACGCCTCGGCCGTTGAGGGTGATGTTCCGGGTGGCGGGGGCGGGTAGCTGCCAGACGGTGCCGTGCAGGCGGGACTCGCTGACGAGCCGGGTCAGGGCCGTGGCGATGCCGTGTTCGGCGACGGTCAGGGCGTGGCGGGTGAATTCTTCCCGGTGGAGGTCCTGCACCAGGGGCCATACGGGGCGCAGGGACGTTTCGAAGGCGGTGCGCTGGGCCCGGCGCAGGAGGGCCCAGGCGTCGCTGTCGCCCCGGTACAGGTCGCGGAGCCACGGGGGCGGCGGGCTGCCGCTCCCCTCGTAGATCCGTCGTATCTCCGAGCGGAACAGGTCCGGGCGGGTGGCGCGTACGGAGTCCAGGCCCTCCGCCAGGGAGTCGCTGAATACGTCGAGGAAGCTGGGTGCTCGGCCTGCGGGAACCAGGTCGCGCAGGGGCAGGACGGTGCGCGGCAGGGAACGGAGCAGGCGTTGTCTCCAGTGGCCGAAGAGCAGCGGGTCGTCGCCGCATGCCACCTTCAGGAAGGCCGTGTTCATCTCCTGCAAGGGCGCCGGCCGGGGCGCGAACTTGACCCGTGCGAAGTCTGCGGCGGTGAAATGGATACGGATCACTGAGTCCCCCGGTGGTCGTGGTCTCGTACTCCCCCTGGTGCTGTCGCGCCATCTTTTCGGGCAGGACCTCAACCATCGTCGGTGTCTCCCGCCCCCGTCAGTATTCACGCCATCTACCGACAGGAGGCCAGGCGATGGCGGATACGGACACGCGCACCAGGCAAGGGGCCCTTCGGCTGCGGCTGCCGGTGCCCGGCGGGAGGTGCCCGGTCGGGGCTGCCACGCTGTATTTCGTCGACCGGGTGCGGAAGGACCCGTGGGCCGCGGCGATCGCCGTACGCGAGGTGATGGTCACGGTGTTCTATCCGGCGCGTACGGTTCAAGGAGCGGCAGAACTACGGCACATGACGCCGGGCATAGCGGAGGTGTTCTCTGAGTGGGCGCCGGGGGTGCACCCGGAGCTGCCGCGTACGGGTGTCGACTGGGCGGCCACCACGACCGGCGCGTACTTGGACGCTCCCGCGCAGTGCGGGCGACGGTGGCCCGTACTGCTCTACAGCCCCGGTGGCGGCGACCCGCGCGCTCTCGGGACCTCGGTGGCCGTGGACTTGGCGAGTCACGGGTGGGTGGTGGTGACCGTCGACCACCCGGGGGACGCGCTCGCCGTCGAGTTCCCGGTGGCGCGGGAAGGGCGGGAGCGGGTGCGTACGACCGTGTTCCTGGGTGATCCCCGGGCGGATGCGGAGCAGTTCCGGACGATGATCGATGCGCGGGTCGCCGACCTGCGGTTCGTTCTGTGCCGGTTGGCGGGCCTGGTGGCCGGGCGGGATGCGGACGCGGCAGGGCGGCCGGTGCCCGAAGGGCTGGGGCAGGCGCTGGACCTGCGGCGGGTGGGTGTGTACGGGCACTCGGCGGGCGGCACCGCGGCCGCCCAGGCGCTGTACGAGGACTTCCGTATCGGCGCGGCGGTCGGTTGGGAAGGTTTCCTCGACCAGGCGCCGGACGCCTCCGGGCACCCCGGGGAACTGCTTCCGGTGGCCCGGGACGGGGTGGACCGGCCGCTTCTCCTGGTGGGGACGGACGGCTTTGCGGGGCGGGCGGAGATGGAACGTTCCTGGGCGGCCGTGCTCGCCCATCCGGGAGGGCATACGCGACGGGACCGGCTCGACGCCACATCGCACTGGGTGTTCACGGATCATGCGGCCATCGCACCGCAGTTGCAGGCGGCGGGGTTGATGACGGCCGAGGGCCGGGCCAGGCTGGTGGGTGCGGCCGACCCGGCGTGGTCGGTGCCCGCCGTACGCCGCCAGGTGCGGTCCTTCTTCGCCCGCAACCTGCCGAAGTGCTGACGGACGGACGGACGTACGTCAGGCCAGGGGTCAGGGGCCGGTGGGTCAGGGGCGTGGGACGCTAGGGTCGTCACGCAGGCCAGAGCGACGAGGGGGCGGCCGCCGATGATGCCGGACGAGGCGGTGCTCGGCTGTGCCGGAGAGCTGGTGCTGGGAACCCGTGGTGCTGCCGGGCCCGGTGAGGTCCTGGTGCGGGTCAGGGGCGGGACGGAGACTTTCCTCGCCTGGTCCGACGATCCCCTGCCGCGTGGGACGGCCGTGCTCGTGGTCGCGTCCCGGGGCGGCCGCCAGGTCGACGTGATCAGATGGGCCGATCCATTGGACGCGTTGGCCGGTGACGCCGGCGACGCCGGTTGAGGAGACGACGAGAGATGTTCGGTTACCGGGTGCCCGCCCCCGACGAGGCGATGCTGATCTCGGGTGGCAGGCGTGGCCTCGGAGGCGCGCCGTTCCGGGTGGTGACCGGCCACGGCAAGTTCGTCCTGCCCGTCTTCCGCAAGACCCGCTTCCTGACCCTGGCCATGTGCGAGTCGGAGGTCGTCGAGACCTGTGTGACCCGGCAGGGCATCGCGCTGACGGTACGGGCCGTGATCGCCTTCAAGGTCGGCAACGACACCGAGAGCATCGTCAACGCGGGCCAGCGGTTCCTCTCCGACCAGGACCAGATGTCGGTGCTGACCGGCCGGATCTTCGCCGGTCACCTGCGTTCCATCATCGGCTCGATGACGGTCGAGGAGATCGTCACCGAGCGGCAGAAGCTGGCCACCGAGGTGCTGGACACCTCGAAGTCGGAGATGGCGAAGATCGGTCTGCACGTGGACTCGTTGCAGATCCAGTCGATCGACGACGGTGACACCGGCTACATCGACGCGATGTCCGCCCCGCACAAGGCGGCGATCCAGCGGCAGGCGCAGATCGCGCAGGCGCAGGCGACGCAGGCCGCGGCGGAGGCGGAGCAGGAGGCGGCGCGCAAGCAGGCGGAGTACGCGCGGCAGACCGCCGTCGTCCAGGCCGAGTACTCGGCCGAGGTCGACCGTGCCCAGGCCCAGGCCGCGCAGGCCGGGCCACTGGCGGAGGCCCATGCGCAGCAGGAGGTGCTGGACGCGCAGACCGAGCTGGCGGAGCGGGCCGCCCAGCTGCGCCAGCAGCAGCTGGTGGCCGAGGTCGTCAAGCCTGCCGAGGCGGACGCCGAGCGCATCCGGGTGCTGGCCATGGCCGAGGCCGAGCGGATGAAGATCCAGGCGGAGGCCGCCGCGTCGTACGACCGGGTGGCACTGGACCGGATGCTGATCGACCAGCTCCCGCAGATCGTCAAGGAGGCCGCGGCCGGCCTCTCCGGCGCCAACGTCAACGTGCTCAACGGCGCTGACGGGCTGGGAGAGATCGCGGCCGGGCTGGTCGGGCAGGGGCTGACGATCCTGGACTCCGTGCGCCGCAACCTGGGCGCGCCGGACGCACCGGAGGAGAGCACGGCTGACGGGCGGGTGCCGGAGCAGGGTGGCGGGCGGGTGGAGATCGAGTAGGGGTCAAGAGGGGCGGTACGGGGGCATCGGCGGTGCGTGGTACGGGCCTCAGTGGCGGCGGGTTGCCTGGGCGCGGGTGCCGGCGATGGCCAGGGAGGCGGCGGAGATGCCTACGGCGGTCATGGTCGCGGTGACAGCGCTCTGGCGGGTCAGGCTGTCCGCCGTCAGGAGGACGGTGGCCGCGATCACCGAGGCGACGATGGTGCCGGGTAAAAGGTAGAGCACGAACGTCAGTTGGGCGCGGGCCGGATTACGGGGCGGTGCGGGGGCGGGGGCGCCGGTGCTGCCCTGTTGCAGGGTGGACCAGCGCTCCGACTCCTCGTGTTGCTCGCGTGCGCGTTGCAGGCAGGACACGGCCAGCAGCGCCGCGGCCGTGAGCAGCCCGGCGGCCGCTACGGCGCCGAGCGCGGGCCAGGGGGCCGGGGTCAGCAGGAGGACGGCGACCAGCGCGGGCGTGCACCAGAAGGTGACGCAGGACGCGGCGGCGATGCGGTGCGAGTACGGCCGGTCGGCGCCGGCGCGCAGGGCCGCGGCCGCGGGGAGGTACCAGACGCAGCCGGCGGCGAAGAGCGCGGTGGCGCCGAGGGCGAGGGTGGCGTGGGACATGGTGGGTTCCTCCCTCGGGGAGGGGTGGGTGGAGCGGGGGGGGGAGGGGGACGGGTGTGGGTCAGGTGGGCGGGGACTGGGCGGCCGGCGTCTTGGTGGGCGGCAGGGCCTCACGGGCAGGGCCCACGGCTGCGGAAGCGTCGGCGTACTCCCGCAGCCGTGGGCCGGGGATTCAGGTGCGGCTCGATTCCAGGGCGGCGATCTCCGGGTGGTGCAGATCGAAGGCCGGGGATTCGCTGCGGATGCGCGGCAGCGAGGTGAAGTTGTGGCGGGGCGGCGGGCAGGAGGTGGCCCATTCCAGGGAGCGGCTGTAGCCCCAGGGGTCGTCGACGGTGACCTTCTTGCCGTATTTGGCGGTCTTCCAGACGTTGTAGAAGAAGGGCAGGAAGGACAGGCCGAGCAGGAAGGAGCCGACGGTGGACAAGGTGTTCAGGGTGGTGAATCCGTCGGCGGCGAGATAGTCCGCGTACCGCCTGGGCATTCCCGCCGCGCCGAGCCAGTGCTGGACGAGGAAGGTGAGGTTGAAGCCGACGGTGAGGGTCCAGAAGGTGATTTTTCCGAGCCGTTCGTCCAGCATCTTGCCGGTGAACTTGGGCCACCAGAAGTGGAACCCGGCGAACATCGCGTACACCACCGTGCCGAAGAGCGTGTAGTGGAAGTGCGCGACGACGAAGTAGGTGTCGGAGACGTGGAAGTCCATGGGCGGCGAGGCCAGGATGACGCCGGTCAGGCCACCGAATACGAAGGTGATGAGGAAGCCGGTGGCCCAGAGCATCGGCGCCTCGAAGGACAGTGAGCCCTTCCACATGGTGCCGATCCAGTTGAAGAACTTCACTCCGGTCGGCACGGCGATCAGGAAGGTCATGAAGGCGAAGAATGGCAGCAGTACGCCGCCGGTGACGTACATGTGGTGGGCCCATACGGTGATGGACAGACCCGCGATGGAAATCGTCGCGGCGATCAGCCCGATGTAGCCGAACATCGGCTTGCGGGAGAAGACCGGGATGACCTCGGAGATGATGCCGAAGAACGGCAGGGCGAGGACATAGACCTCGGGGTGGCCGAAGAACCAGAACAGGTGCTGCCACAGCAGCGCGCCGCCGTTGGCCGCGTCGAAGATGTGCGAACCGAATTTACGGTCCATTTCGAGGGCGAAGAGGGCGGCGGCCAGTACGGGGAAGACCATCAGGATCAGCAGCGCGGTCAGCAGCACGTTCCACGTGAAGATCGGCATCCGGAACATCGTCATGCCGGGGGCGCGCATGCAGATGATGGTGGTGATGAAGTTGACCGCGCCCAGGATGGACCCGAACCCGGAGAACGCCACCCCCATGATCCACATGTCGGCGCCCACACCGGGCGAGTGCACCGCGTCCGAGAGCGGCGCGTACGCGAACCAGCCGAAGTCTGCGGCGCCCTGCGGGGTCAGGAAGCCAGCCGCCGCGATCAACGAACCGAACAGGAAGAACCAGTAGGCGAGCATGTTCAGCCGCGGGAAGGCGACGTCGGGCGCGCCGATCTGGAGCGGCATCAGCCAGTTCGCGAAGCCGGTGAACAGCGGCATCGCGAACAGCAGCAGCATCACCGAGCCGTGCATCGTGAACGCCTGGTTGAACTGCTCGTTCGACATGATCTGCGTGCCGGGGCGGGCGAGTTCGGCCCGCATCAGGAGGGCCATCAGGCCGCCCACGAGGAAGAACACGAAGGCGGTGACGAGGTAGAGCGTCCCGATCTTCTTGTGGTCGGTGGTGGTCAGCCACTCCACCGGGATACGGCGGCGGACCGGGCGGGGGCCGAGTGCCGCGCGCGGCGCATCGGAGGTGACGGCCGGCGGGTCGTCGGTGGCAGCGGACGGCGGGCCCGAGTCCGCGGTCGCGGACGCCGGGTCGTCCCGGTGGGTGCCCGGCCCGGTGGCGGGGCCCGCCGTAGCGTCAGGACCTTCCTGCGCTCCGGGGTCTGACTGCGTACGAGTATCCGATCCGTCCACCGGGCTGTGTCCTTCACCTCTGGCGCACCGCTGGCGCCTGACTCCGACTCTGGCCGGGAAGAGCCTCAGCACGGGGGAGAGACCGGCTCTTCCCGGCCCCATCAGGGTCCGTCGTGGCGCGTCCGCCGCCATAGGGCCGGGCGGGCCGGGGCGGTTGCCGACGGTCCCTGAGGTGAGAGGCCGTCAGGCCCCGGCGGGCCGTCAGGCCCCGGCGGGCCGTCAGGCCCCGGCGCCGGGAACGGATGACGGGCCGGATGACGGGACCGGACGGCGGGGACGAGTGGCGAGGACGGACAGCGGGGACGGACGGCGGGGACGAGTGGCGCGAACGGACAGCGGGGACGAGTGCGGAGACGGGTGGCGGGGACGTACGACGGGGGTGGACGACGAAGGTGGACGACGAAGGTGGATCACGAGGCCGGACGACGAGGCCGGACGACGAGAACGGGCTACCACCCCCCGCGCTGCTCCCCCTGCCGCTCCTGCTGCCCCCGTATCCGCCCGGCGATCACCGCGGCCTGCACCCGCCGGCCCACCCCCAGCTTGGACAGGATCGTGGAGATGCGGTTCTTCACCGTCTTCTCCGCGAGGAACAGCCGGTCCGCGATCTCCCGGTTGGTCAGGCCCTCGCCGATCAGCTCCAGGATCTCGCGCTCGCGGGGTGCGAGCCGGTCCAGTTCGGACTGCGGGGACGTCTCGGCCTGCTGCGGCGCGCGCAGCCGCGCCATGACGCGCGAGGCGGTACGCGGGTCCAGCATCGACTTGCCCGCCGCCACCGTCCGTACGGCGTTCACCAGGTCGGAGCCGTTGATCTGCTTGAGGACGTAGCCGGCCGCGCCCGCCATGATGGCGTCGAAGAGGGCCTCGTCGTCGTCGAAGGACGTCAGCATCAGGCAGGCCAGGTCCGGCATCCGGGCGCGCAGTTCGCGGCACACCTCGATGCCCTCGTGGTCGCCGCCCGACGGTTCGCCCCGCTCGCCCAGCCGTACGTCGAGCACGGCCACCTGCGGGCGCACGGCGGGCACCCGGGCCAGCGCCTCGGGGCCGCTGGACGCCTCCCCCACGACCTCGATGCCGTCCTCCGCGTCGAGGAGGTCGCGGACGCCCCGGCGGACCACTTCGTGGTCGTCGAGGATGAAGACACGCAGGGGTCGCGCGTCCGGTGCGGCGGGGCCGGTGGTTCCGACGGTTCCGGTGTGCTGGTTCATGCGGCTCTCGATCTGTCGGCCGGGCGTGCGGGGTACCGGTCCATGGTGCGGCGGTCCGGCGGGGCGGGCCGGTCGGCGGCCGCCCGGGCCGGTGGCCCGCCGCCGCCGTGACACCCGCTCCGTACGCGCGCGTCCGGAGCGGCTGCCGACGGTAGCCGGGGGAGGTTTTCCGCCCGCGCGCAAAGGGGTGCGAGGGCATCACACACCCGTGCGCCAGCACCGGGCGAGGGCCGGAAGTCCCGTGGGAATAGGGCCGTTCGGGCACCTTTGCCTGGTGCCATACTGACGCGCCCCATCCCCTTCAGGAGGTCCGCTCATGCCACGCCTCGCGTCGTACGCCCTCGCGCCGTACGCCCTCACGGTCAGAGCGCTCCGAGCCGTTCCGGCCCTCCCGGTCTCCCCCCTCGCCCCGGCCTGCCAGGGCTCTGCGGCTCTCGCGGCCTCCGCCACGAACCCGGTCGTGCAGCCATGAGCGGCGTCAACGACGATTACCACGCCCTGCTCGCCCGGCACGAGGCCATGCGGCTGCGCCGCCGTATCCTTTCGCCGCGCGAGGACGCGGTCCAGGAGCGCCCTGCGTACGGCGGCCCGTCGAACGGCCTGAACGGCCCGAACGGCAGCCCCCGCGCGCTCGGCCGGCCCGCGATCCACTCCGGGAACGTCTCCGGGACCACCGGACGGTACCCCGCGGACCCGTACGGCGACACCCGCGCCGACGCTTCCGGCGACGCCTACGACGGCGCCGCCGACCAACGGGTGATCACCGAGTACCTGGAACTCGTGACCCCCTTCGGCGAGCTGATCACCCACCTCTACGAGGCGATGTTCCGGCGGTGGCCCTACCTGCGGTCGCTGTTCCCGGAGTCGATGGAGTTCCAGCGCGCCCATCTGGCGCGCGCCTTCTGGTACTTGATCGAGAACCTGCACCGGCCCGACGACATCGCGGAGGTCTTCGGACGGCTCGGCCGCGACCACCGCAAGCTCGGGGTGCGTCCGGTGCACTTCGAGGCGTTCGAGGCGGCGCTGTGCGAGGCGCTGCGCCGTACGGCGGGCCCGCGCTGGGCCGAGGCCGTGGAGCAGGCGTGGGTGCGGATGCTGCGGTTCGCCGTCGCCGCCATGGTCAGCGGCGCCGAGGCCGCGCTCGCCGAACCGCCGTACTGGCAGGCCACGGTGACCGCGCACGAGCGGCGCCGCCCGGACCTCGCCGTCCTGCGGGTGCGGCCGCACGAGCCGTACCCGTACCGGGCCGGACAGTTCGCGGCGCTGGAGTCGCCAAGGCTGCCGCAGGCGTGGCGGCAGTACTCGATCGCCTGCGCGCCCCGGTCCGACGCCGAGCTGGAGTTCCACGTACGGCAGACCTGCACGGGCGGTGTGAGCGAGGCGCTGGTGGCGGACACCGCGGTCGGTGACACGCTGCGGGTCGGCCCGCCGCGCGGGTCGATGACGCTGGACGACGAGCTGGCGAGCGACCTGGTCCTGGTCGCGGCGGACACCGGCTGGGCGCCCGTGAAGGCGCTGCTGGAGGAGCTGTCCGCGCGCCGCGGCCACCGCAGCGTACGGCTGTTCCTCGGCGCGCACAGCTTCGCCGACCTGTACGACGCGGGGGCGCCGTCTGAGCTGGAGCGGGGACGGCCCTGGCTGCGGGTGACGCCGGTCATCGGGCGGCGGCCGGAGACCGGCGGCTCGTTCGGGCCGGACGCGTACGGCTACGACGCGCTGGCCGAGGCGGTGGCCGACGCCGTGACGCGGCACGCCGACTGGTCGGGGCACCTCGCGTACGTCAGCGGGCCGACCGCGGTGGTCGACACGACCGTGGCCCGGCTGACCGCCGCCGGGGTGCCGCCGCAGAACATCCGCCACGACCCGCTCTCCGACATCCTGCGCCCGCCGTCCCGTCCCGGGGAGGCCGCCGGCGATCCGGCGGCGGGCGGCCCCGCCGTGGTGTCCCGGTCCCGGGGCGCTTCGGCCGGACGGCGGACGACCGCGAGCACCACGTTCGAAGGAGCCGACTCATGAGCGTGCCGACGACCGTGTCCGCCGTACGTACCGGTGCGGCTGCCGGGCCTGACGAGGTGGCAGGTCCCACGCCCCGGACGGGCGACGGCGCCGCTTCCGGGCGGTCCGACGCGTCCGGCCCGACACTCCCGCGGCACATCGTCGTCATCGGCGGCGGCATCGCCGGGCTCGCCGCCGCCCACCGGCTGACCGGCGCGGGCCTGCGGGTGACGCTGCTGGAGTCCACCGGCCGGGTCGGCGGCAAGCTCCGCTCGGGCGAGATCGCCGGTACACCGGTCGACCTGGGCGCCGAGGCCCTGCGGGTGCCCCGGCCGGAAGCGGTCGACCTGGCGCGGGCGGTCGGCCTCGGCGACCGGCTGCGCGTCCCGGCCGCGACGGACGCCGCGCTCTGGACGCGGGGCGCGCTGCGGCCGATCCCCAGCTGCCGGGGGCGGGACGTCCTCGGCAGGGCGCGTACGGCCGACACCTACGAGGTGTCCCTGCGGGCCTCCGTACCGCAGCTCTTCGAGGCGGCCCGGCAGGACGGCGCGCTGCTGACCGGCGTTCGGGCGGTGCGGCGGCGGACGGCCGAGCAGCAGCGGCGCGTCGCCGAGGAACGGCAGGCGGCCGAGCGGCGGCGGATCACGGAGGAACGGCGGATCGCCGAGCAGCGGCGTCTCGCCGACCGGCCGGGCACCGCCGGTCAGCCGGGCCTTTCCGGGCGAGGGCGCTCCGGGCCGCTCATCCCCCGGCCGCGTTCCGGGTTCACCCGGCCGGGACCAGGCGTGGGTGCGGGAGCGGGCGTGGACGCGGGCGCGGGCTGTGCCGGCCCGGAGTCCGCGAGCAGCTTCCCCGGCGATCCCCAAGGCGCCCGCACCGTCCCGGACCTCTCCCGCGGCGGCCCCGACTACCTCGGGCTGGACGGGGGCGCGGGCACCCTGGCGGGCGCCGTGGCCGATGCCGTACGCGCCGCCGGCGGCGAGATCCTGCGCAACACCCCGGCGCTGGCGCTGACCCGTGGCCCGTACGGCTGGGAAGTACGCACCGCCGCCCGCACCCTGCTGTGCGACGGTCTGGTCCTCGCCACTCCGGCCTGGACGGCGGCCACCCTGCTCGCCGCCGAGGCGCCGCTCGCGGCGGCCGAGCTGTCCGAGGTCGCCTACGCCTCGATGGCCCTGGTCACGATGGCGTTCCGGCGCTCGCACCTGGAAGGGCTGACGGCGTTCGACGGCCGGTGCGGCTTCCTCGTGCCGCCGGGCGACGGGCACACCATCAAGGCGTCCACATTCCTGACCCGTAAGTGGGACTGGCTGTCGGAGCGGGCCAAGGACCTGTTCCTGCTGCGGACGTCCATCGGCCGGTACGGCCAGGAGGAGATCCTCTACCTGGACGACGCCGACCTGGTCAGCGCCGCGCTGCGCGACCTGGGCGAGGCCACCGGTCTGACCGCGCGCCCGGTGGCGACCGATGTGACCCGGTGGATCGGCGGACTGCCGCACTACGCGGTCGGGCACCCCGCCCGGGTGACCCGGGTACGCAACGGGCTGTCCGCGCTGCCGGGACTGCGGCTGTGCGGCGCGGCGTACGACGGCGTGGGCGTCGCCGACTGCGTGGCGAGCGGGCAGCGCGCGGCCGACGAGATCATCGCGGCGGAGGCGGCCTGACGGACGCGGTACGAGGGTGCCCGGGGCGCGTACGCGCCCAGTGAGGCGTATGGGTACGTGGCCCGGCGCCCGCGTCACGGAACACGCTCGCTTACGGCCGGGGCGCGCCGCAGACCGACGCCTCTGCCGCCCCGAGCGCCCCGGCCGCCTCGCCTGATACGGCGTCATGCCGGCCCGCCTCGTGCCACCATGGACACATGGGGTCGCCATGACGCGCTCCTGGTGTGCCGGGAAGTCTGGTCGGCGGTCGGTTCGACGTGCGACGGGGCCGGGTGCCCGGGCAGGTGGCCATGGCAGGCATCGAGGAGACGCTGCGGGACCTGGTGGGGCTGGAAGGCGTCCTCGGTGCCTCGATCGTCGACTACTTCAGCCGTCTGACGCTCGGCGCGGTCGGCGATCCGGCCGGGCCCGATCTCGAAGCGGCGGCCCGCGGCGACACCGACGTGGTGCGCGCCAAGCTCTCCACTCTGGAGCTCATCGGTTACCGCCCCGAACGCATCGAGGACATCGTCGTCACCCTCGACGACGCGTTCCACCTCATCCGCCCCCTCACCCGGCGCAGTTGCCAGGGCATCTTCGTCTACCTCGTGCTGGACCGGGCCGGCGGCGATCTGGAGGCCGCGCGGGAGAGCCTGCGCAAGGTCGAGGCGGAGCTGGACGTGTGAGGGCCGGTGCCGCCCGCCGCGCCGCCGATGCCGTCGTCGGGCGTGTCGGGCGCGTCGGGCGCGTTGTGCCGCCGGGAGACGGCGGAAGGGGAAGAGTGGGTACGCGCAGGCGCACGCCCCGGGCCTGCCGAGGCGGCCGACAGGAGGAGGCGGACGATGCACGTGGGACTGTTGCGCACGGTGGGTGCCACGACGGCGGTGTACGGCCTGGCAGTCACCGCCTGGCCCGGCCTGCTGGCCAAGCCCTCCGGCCTCGCGGAAGCGGACGGCCGGACGGCCTCCGCCACCCGTACCTCCCTGCGCCCGCTGGCCTGGCGCGACGCGGCCTGCGGCCTGGCGCTGGTCCTGGCACCGGCGGGACCGGCGCTGCGCACCGCCGCCGGTCTGCGGATCGCTGCGGACTTCGGTGACGCGGCGCTGCTCGGCGTGACCCTGCCGGGGCGGGCGCGACGGCGGGCCGCGGTGGCCGTCTCCTTGGGGTGGGGTGCGCTGTCGGTCGCGGGGGTGCTGTGGCCGGCGTCCGGCCGGCGTGACCGGGGCGCGCGGCCGTAGCCCGTACGAGCCTTCCGCACCAGCACCCCACCCCGGCTCTCCCTTTACCTCCCCCCACAACGCCCGGAGCGACCCGCATGAGTGCTGCCTCGATCGCCCTGTTCACCTCCGATCTGCGGGTCCACGACAATCCCGTCCTGCACGCCGCGGCGAAGGGCACGGGCGGTGTCGTGCCGCTGTTCGTCCTCGACGACGGCGTACGGGCCGCGGGCTTCGACGTCCCCAACCGGCGCGCCTTCCTGGCCGATTGCCTGGCGGACCTGGACGAGGCGCTGCGCGCCCGCGGGGGCCGGCTCGTCGTCCGTACGGGAGACGTGGTCGAGGAGACCGCGCGGGCCGCTGCCGAGGCGGACGCGCGCGACGTGCATGTGGCGGGCGGGGTCAGCGGGTACGCGCACCGCCGTGAGGAGCGACTGCGGCGGGCCCTGGAGGCCGACGGGCGGCGGCTGCACGTGCACGACGCGGTGGTCACCGCCCTCGCGCCGGGCGAGGTCACCCCGGCCGGCAAGGACCACTTCGCGGTCTTCACGCCGTACTTCCGGCGCTGGCAGGCCGAACGCCACCGGGACGTGCTGCGGGCGCCCCGGCGGGTGCAGGTGCCCGAGGCGGCCGGCTCCGGGCCCGTACCGCGGCGGCGCGATGTCTCCGGGGTGTCCCCCGGGCTGGCGGCGGGCGGCGAGGTGGAAGGCCGCCGCCGGGCGACGGCCTGGATGGGCGCTCCGCTGCGCCGCTACGCGCAGGGGCAGGACGACCTCGCCGGGGACGCGACCTCCCGCCTCTCCCCGCATCTGCACTTCGGCACGCTGTCCGCCGTCGAACTGGTCCGGCGCGCCCGTGAGGCGGGCGGCGACGGGGACGGCGGCGAGGCGTTCGTACGGCAGCTGGCCTGGCGGGACTTCCACCATCAGGTCCTCGCGGCCCGCCCGGCCGCCGCGCATACGGACTACCGGGCGCGGTACGACCGCTGGCGCCGCGACGAGCAGGAGGCCGAGGCGTGGCGCGCCGGCCGCACCGGCTACCCGATCGTGGACGCGGCGATGCGGCAGCTCGCCCACGAGGGCTGGATGCACAACCGCGCGCGGCTGCTGACCGCCAGCTTCCTGACCAAGACGCTGTATCTGGACTGGCGGCTGGGCGCGGCGCACTTCCTGTCGCTCCTGGTCGACGGCGACCTGGCCAACAACCAGCTGAACTGGCAGTGGGCGGCGGGCACCGGCACCGACACCCGCCCCAACCGTGTCCTCAACCCCCTGGCGCAGGCGAAGCGTTTCGACGCGGACGGCGCGTACGTACGGCGCTGGGTGCCGGAGCTGGCGGACGTACCGGGGCTGGAGGGCGGCGCGGTCCACCAGCCGTGGAAGCTGAAGCCCGCCGCGGCGCGGGCGAAGGCGGACTATCCGGACCCGGTGATCGACCTGGCGGACGGCCTGGCGCGGTTCAAGCAGGCCCGCGGGCTGGAGTAGGGGGCAGAGCTGGTCAGTGGGGCAGGGCTGGTCAGTGGGGCGCCGGTGGTCCGCCGGTGGCTCAGTGAACGCTGCCCTCGCCGGTCCCCCGATGTCGCTCATGGCCGGGTATGGCGGGCGGTTCCGGTCAATCGGCTGAGCCGTGTTCTCGGGCGCCGTTCCCGTGGCTAGCGTGTGCGCCGACCTGCTCCACTCGTACGCACGAAGGAGAGCGATCATGGTCGACATCCCCACCACACCCGGTCTGGCCTGGGACGAGGCCGCGTCCCTGCACGGGCAGATCGTCGGCAACCCCTCCGTGGCCCCGAACGCCGACGGCCGGCTCCAGGTGTTCGCCCGCGGGAAGAACGAGCAGGCGCTGTGGACCATCTGGCAAAAGCGCGACGGCGGCTGGAGCGACTGGGAGAACCTGGGCGGTTCGCTGGGCAGCGAACCCAACGCCATCCGCAGCCGGGACGGCCGCATCTCGGTCTTCTACAAGGGCTCGGACGGTCACCTGCACCACGTGCGGCAGGGCGCGATCAACGTCGGCTTCAGCCCCGACGACATCATCGTGCGCAACATCGGCGGCGACCCGGTCCCGGCCGTCAACGCCGACGGGCGCCTCGACGTCTTCTTCCGCGGCACCGACACCCAGCTGTGGCACGTGTACCAGCAGAACGTCGACTACGAGAACTGGGTGGCGCCGTCCAGCCTGGCCGGCGGCGTGCAGGGCAACCCGGCGGTCGCGCGGGCCGGCGACGGCAAGCTGGAGGT
Organism: Streptomyces paromomycinus; assembly: GCF_003865155.1. Taxonomy (NCBI): domain Bacteria; kingdom Bacillati; phylum Actinomycetota; class Actinomycetes; order Kitasatosporales; family Streptomycetaceae; genus Streptomyces; species Streptomyces paromomycinus. The sequence goes on from NZ_BHZD01000001.1 coordinate 4,546,971, forward strand.
CTTCCACCACAGCACCAACGGCAACCTCTACGACAACCAGCAGAAGGTCCCCGACTCCAGCGACTCCTGGAGCGGCCACTTCGAGCTGGTGCGCAACATCGGCGGCGGCGTCGAGGCCGGTCTCGACTCGGACCAGCGCATCCAGGTGTTCTTCCGCGGCACGGACACCCAGCTGTGGCACATCCAGCAGAAGGCCGGGTACGACTCCTGGACCTCCGCGTCCAGCCTGGCGGGCGGCGTCCAGGGCACGCCCGCGCTGGCGCGCGCGGCCGACGGGCGGCTGGTGGTCTTCCACCACAGCACCAACGGCCACATGTACGTGGCCGAGGAATCGAAGATCAACGGCGTGGACTGGAGCGGCCACTTCGAGGTCGTACGCAACGTCGGCGGCGACCCGGTGGTCGGCACCAACCGGGACGGACGCCTGGAGCTGTTCTTCCGCGGCACCGACGAGGCGCTGTGGCACCGGCCGCAGAAGTTCGTGTGAGCCCCGCTTCCGTCCGGGCCCCTTCGTGTGAGTGCGAGTCCCGCGTCCGCTTGAGCCTTACGGGCGCGTCGCCTTGAGCGAGTACATGAGCGGGACGCGGGGGCGGTCGGCGGGCAGCCGGAAGTAGCCGTCGTCCCCGCGTGCCAGCGAGCCGAAGCGCTGGAACATCGTCATGTCGTGCTCGTGCAGGAACTCCAGGCGCAGACCGGCCGCGGCCAGCGCCGAGACGACGTCGCCGAGGGTGTGCTGCCACTCGACGCGGCGGTTGTGGACCGTGGGGGCCGAGAAGTCCGTGTACGTCCCCGGGCTCTCGTCCACCCACGCGTCCCGGCTGAAGTAGTCGTACGCGACACGCGAGGCGCTCTCGTCGTCCAGGACGTCGGTGAGCGGGTGGAACTCCGCGAGGTAGAGGAAGCCTCCGGGAGCGACGAGGGAGGCGGCCGTCTCGGCCCAGCGGCGGATGTCCGGCAGCCAGCAGAGCGCCCCGAGGCCGGTGTAGACGATGTCGTACGCCACGGGAGTCGCGGAGGTCTCCGCGGACGCGGCGACGGCCTCGGCGGCGTCGTACACGTCGGCAGTGAGGAAGGTGGCACGCTCGGGGCCGATGCCGACCTCGGCGGCCAGTTCGCGGGCGGCCTCGATCGCGGGCTCGGAGAAGTCCAGGCCGACGACGCGGGCGGCGCCGCGGTGGGCCCAGGACAGGGTGTCCTGGCCGATGTGGCACTGGAGGTGCAGCAGCGACCTGCCGGTGACGTCACCGACCTCCGCCGCCTCGAAGTCACGGATGACGTCCCGGTCCCGGCGGAATCCGTCCTGGTCGTAGTAGTCGCTCGCGAGGTGGAGGGGAACCCGCTCGTCCCACATGGCTCGGTTGGCCGCACGCCAGTCCTCAGGTCCCGTGTGAGTCAGCATGCGGCGAAGTTATCCACAGGCCGGTGGCCGTGTCAGCGGAATTTTCCCGGGCCTGCGCAGAATGGGGCCATGACTGACGAGACCACCAACGCCAACACCGGCACTTCCGGGGCGGGCGCCCCGGGGACGGCCGGCTCCCCCGCGGCCGCGCCGGACTGGGAGAAGCGCTTCCGGGCCCCGCGGGTCGGACTGCCCGAGTGGGCCGAGGACGCCCCGGACCGCTCGCTGTTCGTCTCCAACGCCACCGGCACCTTCGAGCTGTACGCCTGGGACCGGGCGAGCGGCGCGCAGCGGCAGGCCACCGACCGGCCGAACGGCACGACGGACGGCACGCTGACGCCCGACGGCGAGTGGATCTGGTGGTTCTCGGACACCGACGGGGACGAGTTCGGCATCTGGAAGCGGCAGCCGTTCGGCGGCGGCGCGGACGAGCCGGCCGCGCCCGGCCTGGAGCCCTCGTACCCGGCGGGCCTGGCGCTCGGCCGGGACGGCACGGCGGTGATCGGCCGCTCCACGGACGAGGACGGCACCACCCTGCACGTCGTACGGCCCGGAGAAGCGCCCGTGGAGATCTACCGGCACCGCGAGTCGGCGGGCGTGGGCGCCCTGTCGCACGACGGTTCGCTGATCGCGATCGAGCACACCGAGCACGGTGACGCGATGCACTCCGCGATCCGGGTGGTGCGGCCGGACGGCTCGACCGTCGCCGAGCTGGACGACACCAAGGGCGGCACCGAGGAGCTGGGCCTGTCGGTGATGGGCTTCGCGCCGGTGGACGGCGACTCCCGGCTGCTCGTCGGGCACCAGCGGCGCGGCCGCTGGGAGCCGATGATCTGGGACCCGCTGTCGGGCGAGGAGAGCGCCCTGGCCATCGACCTGCCGGGCGACGTGGCCGCCGACTGGTACCCGGACGGTGCGGCCCTGCTGGTGGAGCACGAGTTCCGGGCGCGCGCCGAACTGTGGCGCTACGAGCCGCTGACCCGGCAGCTGACCCGCGTCGAGACGCCCGCCGGGACGGTCGCCGGGGCGACGGCGCGGCCGGACGGCTCGGTGGAGTACCTCTGGTCGTCGGCCGCGCAGCCGCCGGAGGTGCGCTCGACGGCCGGACGGGTCGTCCTGGACCCGCCCGGGGCGAAGGCGCCGGGCTCGGTGCCGGTGACCGACGCGTGGGTGGAGGGCCCGGGCGGCACGGTCCACGCGCTGGTGCAGCAGCCGGCCGGCGATGGCCCGTTCCCGACGGTCTTCGAGATCCACGGCGGCCCGACGTGGCACGACAGCGACGCATTCGCGTCCGCGCCCGCGGCGTGGGTGGACCACGGCTTCGCCGTGGTGCGGGTGAACTACCGCGGCTCGACGGGTTACGGCCGGGAGTGGACGGACGCCCTCAAGCACCGCGTCGGGCTGATCGAGCTGGAGGACATCGCGGCGGTGCGGGAGTGGGCCGTCTCCTCCGGGCTGGCCGACCCGGAGCGGCTGGTGCTGTCCGGCGGCTCGTGGGGCGGCTACCTGACGCTGCTCGGCCTCGGCACCCAGCCGGAGGCGTGGGCGCTGGGCCTGGCGGCGGTCCCGGTGGCGGACTACGTCACGGCGTACCACGACGAGATGGAGGCCCTGAAGGCGATGGACCGCACGCTGCTGGGCGGCACGCCGGAGGAGGTGCCGGAGCGCTTCGAGGCGTCGTCGCCGCTGACGTACGTGGACGCGGTGCGCGCGCCGGTCTACATCTCCGCCGGGGTCAACGACCCGCGCTGCCCCATCCGCCAGGTGGAGAACTACGTCGACCGCCTGAAGGACCGCGGCCACCCGCACGAGGTGTACCGCTACGACGCCGGCCACGGCTCCCTGGTCGTGGAGGAGCGCATCAAGCAGGTCCGCCTGGAGCTGGACTTCACGCGGCGGTACCTGGGGACGGGCCAGAGCCAGGACCGGGGCCGGGGGCAGGGCCAAGGCCAGGGTCAGGGTCAGGGCCAGGGTCAGGGTCAGGGGGTGGAGGGCAGCGGTGAGCTGAAGCAGTAACCATCGAGAGCGGGGTGGGGGGGTGGGAGGGGCGGGGGCGGGGGGGGAGGCCCCCAGAGCGCCGTGTGGGCCTCGCCCCGGCCCCCAGGCCCCCTTTCCCCCAGACCTCCTTCCCCCCGGCCCCAGCCCCGGCCCCCGCTCACACCCCCGCTCCCCGCCCCGCCTCCCCACGATCCCGCCCCATGTCCCCCACCCCGCTCCCCCGTCCGGGAGAATGGAGGTTCGTACGTGGAACGGAGCGGGGGCGCCCTCCCGCTCGTCTTGTGGCAGGAGAGCACTGACGGTGTCCCAGAAGCATGAAGCCCGCTCGGCCGGCGGTGACCGTCTCGACCTGCAGGCCGACTGCGGCAGCTGCTTCGGGCTGTGCTGCGTCGCGCTGCCCTTCGCCGCCTCCGCCGACTTCGCGGTCGACAAGCCCGCCGGCAAACCGTGCACGAACCTTCAGGCAGACTTCAGCTGCGGCATTCACGCCCGCCTCCGCGACAAGGGCTTCTCCGGCTGTACGGTCTTCGACTGCTTCGGCGCGGGCCAGAAGGTCTCCCAGGTCACCTTCGGCGGTACGGACTGGCGCAGCGCGCCGGGCACCGCGCGGCAGATGTTCGACGTGTTCCCCGTCATGCGCCAGCTCCACGAGCTGCTCTGGTACCTGGCCGAGGCGCTGGAGCTGCCGGCCGCCCGGCCCGTGCACAAGGACCTCCGCCGCGCTCTGGACGAGACCGACCGGCTCACCCGCGGCAGCGCCGACGCGCTCGCCGAGGTGGATGTCGCGGCCGTACGGCAGGACGTCAACGCCCTGCTGCTGCGCACCAGCGAACTGGTGCGGGCCACCGTCCCCGGCCGTAAGAAGAACCACCGGGGAGCCGACCTGATCGGCGCCCGGCTCAGGGGGGCCGACCTGCGGGGCGCCAACCTGCGGGGCGCCTACCTCATCGCCGCCGACCTCAAGGGCGCGGACCTGCGGACCGCCGACCTGATCGGCGTGGACTTCCGGGACGCGAATCTGAGCGGTGCCGACCTGACCGGCAGCATCTTCCTCACCCAGGCCCAGCTCAACGCGGCCAAGGGCGACGCCTCGGCCAAGCTGCCCGAGGCGCTCAGCCGCCCGGCGCACTGGCGGTAAGGGGGCGGCTCAGGACCGCGTCGCGGAGGGAGCACCGTTCGCGCCGGCCGTACCGTGCGCGTCGCCTCCGGAGGGCCCGTCGCTCCCCGAGGCCTCGGCCGCCGCCCCCTCCTCCGCCGGGACCAGTCCCAGCGCCACGTCCCTGGCCGCCTCCGCCTCCCGGCGGAAGAGCCGGAACCACATGAAGATCACGAATCCGGCGAACACGAACCATTCCCCGGTGTACCCCAGGTTCTGGAACGCCTTCAGGTCCAGCCCGCTGCCCTCCGCCGCCGTCGGCGGCACGGCGACCAGCGGCGCGTCGGCCTCGGTCACGGTGATCCAGGCGTCGTACACGTCGTACGGGACGATGTTGACCAGCGACGCCGCGCTGATCATGCCGAGCTGTCCGGCCGGCAGCCCGCCGCCCGCGTGCACCCCGTCGGTGCCCTGGTTCTCGGACGCCTGCAGGGCCCCGGTGACCGTCACCGCGCCGCTCGGCGGCGCGGGCACCTTCGCCCTGGCCGCCGGCGTGTTCACATCGCCGGGCAGCCAGCCCCGTACGACCGGGAGCGCCTTGCCGCCGTCCGTCCGCAGCAGCGTCAGTACGTAGAAGCCGTTCCGCTCGTCGAGTCGGCGGTCCGGGACGAGCAGCTGGTGCCCGGTGTCGTAGCGGCCGGTGGCGGTGGCCTGGCGGCCCGAGGTGACCTTGTCCACCGGCAGCAGCTCGTCCAGCGGCCGGGCGGCCGCGGTCTTCGCCTCGGCGGACCGGTCCTCCTGCTGGTGGTGCGTGTCGACGCGGTCCTCGAAGCGGCTCAGCTGCCAGCTGCCCATGAAGATGCAGAAAGGGATCGCCAGTACGGCGAAGACGTTGATTCCCCACCACCGCGGGGTCAGCAGGAACCGGTACACAAGGCCAACGGTACGGGGAGCGCCCCCCGGACCGGACGGCGGGGCCGTACCGGCGCCGCCGCGCACGGCCCGGGCAGGGACTCGTACGCGGGCAGGCGGGCCCGGGGCCGCTACTGCGCCGGCAGGGGTTCGGTGCGGTACACCGTCCCGGCACAGGCGTCCGGGAGCTTGACGTCCGCCGCGGCCGGCTCCCCGGCCTCCGGCGTGTGGTTGAGCACGATGCCGCCCGGCGGGTTGGAGCCGCCGCCCGGGGTGCCCTCGCTGCCGCCGGCCTGGCTGCCGCCCGTGGTGCTTCCGGCGCCCTCGCCGGACACCGACGAGGAGGAGTCCGGCGCCTTCTCACCGGGCGCCTTGGACGGCACCGGGGTCGGCGACGGGGGCGGCGCGGAGCAGCCGGTCGTGCCGCCGCCCTCCGCCGGGACCCATGCGAACTTGACCTCGTACGCCTGGCCCGGCTTGAGCACCAGCTGGTCCGGGGTGGTGATCGGGTCGGGCAGGGCGGGGGCCGCGTCGCCCGCGGTGTGGTCGACGACGCTGACGCGCGAGCTGTCCGTACCGCCCTGCGGGAGCACACCGATCTCGCCGCCGCCCTCGACCGAGCACGCGGTGTCGGAGGTGTTCACCACCCGGAACGAGCCGTAGACGCGGCCACTGGCGTCGGCGGGGCCGACCGAGCTGACACCGTTGCCGAGCTGCGCGCGCGAACAGGCGGGCGAGGTGACGTCCATCGTCCCGGACGGGTACGGCGTGCCGGTGCCGGCGCTGGGCTGCTCGTCCGCCGCGTCCGGGCTCTTGCCGGGTTCGGCGGGCTTGCCCGGGTCGGTCTTCTTCCCGCCGTGCGCGGCCGGCGGCTTGCCGCTGTGCTCGGTGCCCTCGCCGTGCGTGCCTTTGGTGCCGCCCGGGGTGCGCTGCGTACTGGCGGCGTTGGCGGGGCGGTCCTCGGGACCGTCGGCGAAGTCGGCCACGTGCACCATCGCGGGGATGGACGTGCCGCCGAGCAGGATGGCCGCGGCGGCGCCGACCACGGCGTGGCGACGGCGCCGGCGCCGGGCCGGGACCGCGCGGCGCAGCTGTTCGAGCGAGTCGGGGGCGGGCTCCAGGTCGCCGACGGCGGAGTGCAGCAACCGCCGCAGCTCGTCCTCACCGACGCCTCGGCCGGTGTCCTGGGGATCCTGCGGCTCGTCCTTCGGGTCCGGCGAATCCTTCGGCGTCTGTGAGGTCTCGGAGTTCTCTGAGGCCTCTGAGCTCCGCGGGTCCTGCGAGCCCTGTGGGTCCCGTGCGTCGTGCTGGTCCTGTGTGCCGTGCTGGTCCTGCTGGTGGTGCGGATGCCGCGGCTCCCCCTGGTTACGGGAGTTCCACGGGCCTTGCCGGTCCTGCGGGTCGTACGGGCCGAACTGCTTGCCACTCATGCGGGAGCCTCCATGGCGACGCGCAGCGCCGCGATACCCCGTGAGCCGTACGCCTTCACCGAACCGAGCGATATCCCCAACGTCTCGGCGACCTGGGCCTCGGTCATGTCCGCGAAGTACCGCAGGACCAGGACCTCGCGCTGGCGGCGCTGCAACCCCCGCATCGCCTTGATCAATTGGTCGCGCTCCAGGAGGTCGTACGCGCCTTCCTCGGCGCTCGCCATGTCGGGCATCGGCTTGGAGAGCAGCTTCAGCCCGAGGATGCGGCGGCGCAGCGCCGAACGGGAGAGATTGACGACTGTCTGGCGCAGGTAGGCGAGGGTCTTCTCGGGATCGCGCACCCGGCCCCGGGCGGAGTGCACCCGGATGAAGGCTTCCTGGACGACGTCCTCGCAGGAGGCGGTGTCGTCCAGCAGCAGCGCGGCCAGGCCCAGCAGTGATCGGTAGTGCGCGCGGTAGGTCTCGGTGAGATGGTCGACAGTCGTGCCCGCAGCCATCGCGTCGTCAGTGTCCCCACGCTGAGGGGAGATCTGCGCAGGCTGCGCGGCAGGCCACGGGGCGATCACCGGCATGCCCCCGGGCATGCGGGGCCGCAACGGCCGCACTGCTGTGCCGCCGGAGCCCCCTGGGGCGATCGCGATGCCGAATACCTCTGCCACGCCTGTTGGACACGTTTCCCCCCATCAGGGTTGTACGCGCACGACACCGTCTTTGACGGCGGGTCAAATGCCCTCATGCGTACCAGCTCTTCCCCAATACCCCATTTGTCCCACAGGTCCATGGACACCCTTGAGGGGCGGCCACAAAGACGCTCCCCGCCCAACTACCGGTTGCAGTAAGGGGGAGCGAATAGTCGAACACGGCGTCGGGCCAGTTCAAGTGGTTTGGACCAACGAGTCGCTCACGGGACCTTCACACAACTCACAAGGTATCTCCTGAGCGGATCAGCGACAGCACCAATCGGGTCAGTAGCTGCTCCAAAAAGGCACTCCTCGGCCACGGTCGACGTTTCCCGGCCAACGAGCGTCGCACACCGGGCGCGGCGGCCGTGCGCCGGGGCCCGACGGCGCACGGCCGGCCATCGGACCACGCGCTCCGGGACCACCACACGAACCCGCTGGGACCGGCCGGGACCGCGACCGGCCCCGCTCCCCGCTGCCCGCTGCCCGCCTCCCCGCTCCCCGCTCCCCGCTCCCCGCTCCCCGCTCCCCGCTCCCCGCCCTCCGGCCTACGCCGTCATCTCCCCCGCGACCACCTCGGCGATCTGCGCGGTGTTCAGCGCCGCGCCCTTGCGCAGATTGTCCCCGCACACGAAGAGCTCCAGCGCCCGCGGATCGTCCAGCGACCGCCGTACCCGGCCGACCCAGGTCGGGTCCGTGCCGACCACGTCGGCGGGCGTGGGGAACTCGCCGGCCTCCGGGTCGTCGCAGACCACGACGCCCGGTGCGGACGCCAGGATCTCGTGCGCCCCGGCGACCGTGACCTCGTTCTCGAAGCGCGCGTGCACGGTCAGCGAGTGCGTGGTGATCACCGGGACCCGTACGCAGGTCGCGGTGACCCGCAGGCCGGGCAGACCCAGGATCTTCCGCGACTCGTCACGGACCTTGAGTTCCTCCGAGGACCAGCCGTCCTCCCGCAGCGACCCGGCCCAGGGCACGACGTTGAGCGCGACCGGCGCCGGGAACGGGCCGAGCGTGTCGCCCATGGCCCGCCGTACGTCGCCGGGGGTGGTGCCCAGCTCCGTACCGGAGACGGCGGCGAGCTGGGAGCGCAGGGTGTCCACGCCGTCCTTGCCCGCGCCGGAGACGGCCTGGTAGGAGGAGACGATCAGCTCGCTCAGCCCGTACTCGGCGTGCAGGGCGCCCAGCGCGACGATCATCGACAGGGTGGTGCAGTTCGGGTTGGCGACGATGCCGCGCGGGCGTACCCGCGCCGCGTGCGCGTTGACCTCGGGGACCACCAGCGGCACGTCCGGGTCCAGCCGGAACGCCGCGGAGTTGTCCACGACCACCGCGCCCTTGGCCGCGGCGATCGGCGCCCACTGCGCGGAGACCTCGTCCGGTACGTCGAACATCGCGACGTCGATGCCGTCGAAGACCTCCTCGCTCAGCGCGAGGACCTCGACCTCCTCGCCCCGTACGGTCAGCTTGCGGCCGGCCGAGCGGGCGGAGGCCACCAGCCGGATCTCGCCCCAGATGTCGGCCCGCTCGGAGAGGATGCCGAGCAGCACCGAGCCGACGGCGCCGGTGGCGCCGACGACGGCCAGATGCGGCTTACGGGCCGCGCGGTCACCCACGCGGCCCGTAGCCGTACCCGAGAAGGAGGTCGTCATCGACCGGTGCCGCCGTACACCACGGCCTCGTCGCTCTCGCTGTCGAGACCGAAGGCGCTGTGCACGGCCTGCACGGCCTCCTTGACGTCGTCCGCGCGGGTGACGACCGAGATACGGATCTCGGAGGTCGAGATCAGCTCGATGTTCACACCCGCGTTGGACAGCGCCTCGAAGAAGGTCGCGGTCACCCCGGGGTTGGTCTTCATACCGGCGCCGACCAGCGAGATCTTGGCGATCTGGTCGTCGTAGCGGAGCGAGTCGAAGCCGACCGACGCCTTGGTCTTCTCCAGCGCCGTGACGGCCTTGCGGCCCTCGTCCTTCGGCAGCGTGAAGGAGATGTCGGTCAGACCCGTCGAGGCGGCCGACACGTTCTGCACGACCATGTCGATGTTGACCTCGGAGTCCGCGATGGCGCGGAAGATCGTCGCGGCCTCGCCCGGCTTGTCCGGGACGCCGACGACCGTGACCTTCGCCTCGGAGGTGTCGTGCGCGACGCCCGAGATGATCGCCTGCTCCATGGGCTGGTCCCCTTGCGGTTCGTTGCTGACCCAGGTGCCGCGCAGTCCGGAGAAGGACGAGCGGACGTGGATCGGGATGTTGTAACGGCGGGCGTACTCGACGCAGCGGTGCAGCAGCACCTTGGAACCGGAGCTGGCCAGCTCCAGCATGTCCTCGAACGAGATCCAGTCGATCTTCCGGGCCTTCTTCACGACCCGGGGGTCGGCGGTGAAGACGCCGTCCACGTCGGTGTAGATCTCACAGACGTCCGCGTCCAGCGCCGCGGCCAGCGCGACGGCGGTGGTGTCCGAGCCGCCCCGCCCCAGCGTGGTGATGTCCTTCTTGTCCTGGGACACACCCTGGAAGCCGGCGACGATGGCGATGTTGCCCTCGTCCACGGACGTCTTGATGCGGCCCGGCGTGACATCGATGATCCGCGCCTTGTTGTGCACGGAGTCGGTGATGACACCGGCCTGGCTCCCGGTGAAGGACTGCGCCTCGTGACCGAGGTTTTTGATCGCCATCGCCAGCAAGGCCATGGAGATCCGCTCTCCGGCGGTCAGCAGCATGTCGAACTCGCGCCCCGACGGGATCGGGGACACTTCCTGCGCGAGATCGATCAGCTCGTCCGTCGTGTCGCCCATCGCGGAGACCACCACAACCACCTGGTTGCCGTTCTTCTTGGCCTCGACGATTCGCTTGGCAACGCGCTTGATGCCCTCGGCATCCGCAACGGATGAGCCGCCGTACTTCTGCACGACAAGGCCCACGTGCGCTCCTCGCAACTGTCTCTTCGGGAGTTTCCTCCCGGACCCCCGGAAATGGGGGTACTGCGGTCGGCTCAGTCTAACGAGCAGGCGGAATCCGCCTCGCCAATACCACATGGTGAGACACAGCGCTCACGTCGCGAACGTCCGTGGACCGGCGTGGGCGCGCCGTTGCGCCCGCTCGGCCAGCACATGCCCGCTTCTCACAAGGGCACACGGAAAGGTAAGCCAGGTCACACCGGGCTCGGTGGCCGTTCCGGGCGCCGTGGGGCGCGAGACCGGCCGGGGCCGCCTCGGGGGACGCGTGCCGCCCGGGGCCGCCTTAGGGCGCGTACCCAGCCGACGCTGCCTTGGGGCCCGTACCCGGCCGGGGCCGCCCTCAGGCGCGTACCCCGCCGCCCGGCCGTCTCACACCCCGCGCAGCCCCAGCGGCCCGGCGATCTCCGCCGCCATGACCTTGCCGGCCTCCTCGGCGAGCCGCTCCTCGTCGCCGTCCGCCGCGTCGCTGTCGGTGTCCAGGCCGTCCAGCTCGTCCAGCGGCTGGTCCAGCCGTACGTGGGCGACCAGCGACTGCAGCGCGCGCAGCGCCGCGCTCGCCGTCGGCCCCCAGTTCGACAGGTACGAGAACTGCCACCACCACAGCGCCTCGCTGACCCGGCCCGCCCGGTAGTGCGCCAGGCCGTGCCGCAGGTCCGTGATGAGGTCCGCGAGGTCGTCGGAGATCCGGCAGGCGACGGGCGCGCTGCGCGGTACGTACGGGTCGAAGACCTCGGAGTACACGTCCACCGGGTCCAGCAGCCGCGCGAAGCGCTCCCGCAGCTCGTCGACGTCCGGTTCCGGGCCCACATCGGGCTCGTACCGCTCGTCCGGCACGATGTCCTCGTGCGCCCCCAGACGGCCGCCGGTCAGCAGCAGCTGGGAGACCTCCAGCAGCAGGAACGGCACGGCGCTGTCCGGCTCGTCGCCCTTGGCCACCTCGGTGACCGCGACGATGAAGCTCTCGATCGAGTCGGAGATCTGTACGGCGAAATCGTCCGGATTCCGCGTGGCGTCGTGCAGCGTGGCATCAGACATCGAGAAGTCTCCTCCCTTCGAAGGCCCGCCCGAGCGTGACCTCGTCGGCATACTCCAGATCGCCCCCGACGGGCAGTCCGCTGGCCAGCCGCGTCACCCGCAGGCCCATCGGCTTGACCATGCGCGCGAGGTACGTGGCCGTGGCCTCGCCCTCCAGGTTCGGGTCGGTGGCCAGGATCAGCTCGGTGATCGTGCCGTCCGCGAGCCTGGCCAGGAGTTCCCGTATCCGCAGATCGTCGGGGCCCACGCCCTCGATCGGGCTGATCGCCCCGCCGAGCACGTGGTAGCGGCCGCGGAACTCCCGCGTCCGCTCGATCGCCACGACGTCCTTGGGCTCCTCCACGACACAGATGACCGCCGGATCGCGGCGCGGGTCCAGGCAGACCCGGCACTGCTCGTCCTGTGCGACGTTGCCGCACACGCTGCAGAACCGGACCTTCGCCTTGACCTCCATCAGCGCGTTCGCGAGCCGGCGGACGTCGGTCGGCTCGGCCTGAAGAATGTGGAAGGCGATCCGCTGCGCGCTCTTGGGACCGACGCCGGGCAGTCTGCCCAGCTCGTCGATCAGATCCTGGACCACGCCTTCATACACGGAATGTCTTCTCTCTCTTCTGCCGTGCTGCGTACGCTAGTTGTCTCCTCCCCGGAAAGGGAGACCCATCTTCCGACGACTTCGGCCCCGGGAGTCCGGAACGGCGGTTCCGGAGCCGGAGCCGGAGTCTGCGTCGTTCTCCTGCTTCTTCCCGGTCGGCGGCCGGTGACCGACGGCCGGTGACCGACAGCCCATGGCCGTCGGCCGACGGCTCAGAAGGGGAGGCCAGGGATGCCGCCGCCCAGCCCCTGGGCGAGCGGGCCGAGCTTCTGCTGCTGGAGCTGCTGGGCGCTGGCGTTGGCGTCCCGTACGGCGGCCAGGACGAGGTCCGCGAGCGTCTCGGCGTTCTCCTCGGCGGTGCCCGCCTCCGGGTCCACCGCCTTGGGGTCGATGACCAGGCCCTGGAGCTCACCGGAGCCGTTCACGGTCGCCTTGACCAGGCCGCCTCCCGCCGAGCCCTCCACGGGCGTCTCGGCCAGCTCCTGCTGGGCCGCCGCGAGATCCTGCTGCATCTTCTGGGCCTGCTGGAGCAGCTGCTGCATGTTGGGCTGACCACCGGGGATCACTACGTGACTCCTGCCGTACGACAACGATTGGTGCGGTAGCCCGAGCCTACGTGCTCGAACGGCGTGACGCCCTACGCCGTACGGAGGAGCACGGCCGTACGCCTGGCCGACAGCCGGGCGGCAGCCGCCGGTACCCGATCAGCGAGCCCGGTACGGGCGCTCAGCACAGCCACGCCGCACAACCGCCACGCCGCTCAGCACCCTCGTACCGCCCCGCCGCTCAGCACCCTCGTACCGCCCCGTACTCCCTACCGCCCCAAGCTCCGCACCGCTCAGCACCCATGGCCGCTCAGTACTCGTTGTTGAACTCCTCGACCACCGTCGCCCCCAGCTCGCGGACGATCAGATCGTGTCCGCTCAGCGCGGAGTCGACGAGGTCGGGGTCGTCCTCGGCGGGCATGTCGTCCTCGATCGATACCGGCGCGGGCTCCGGCTCGCGGTACGCGGGCTCGGCAGCGCCACCACCACCGGCAGGCCCGGAAGCACCGGCTCCGGCCGCGCCCCCGTAGGAACCGCTGGAACCGCTATTGCCGCCGTCGCCGCCGGCCCCGTAGCCACCGCCACCGCCACCCGGCGCGGCACCCGTCGGAGCCACCGCCTGCCGCGCCATCTGCGCACCCTGGCCGCCGCCCTGCGCACCGCCGCCGGCGTCGTACCCGGAGCCGCCCTGCGCGCCACCGGACGGACCACCCTGGCCGCCTCCCTGCGCCGGAGCGCCGGAGGGGCCGCCGAAGCCGCCGCCACCGCCGAAACCGCCGCCGCCGAAGCCGCCGCCCTGCGGCGCGCCCCCACCGGGCCCGCCGGGCGGATTGGTGCCCCCGGACGGGTCGACGATCGCCTCGACCTTCCACTGCACGTTGAACTTGTCGGCCAGCGCCTGGCGCAGCACGTCCTCGCTGCCGCCGTTGGCGAAGCTGTCCCGGGCTCCGGCGTTCGGGAAGCCGATCTGCAGCGTCGTACCGTCGAAACCGGCGACCTGCGCGTTCTGGCTGAGCAGGATCCAGGTGAAGCGCCGTCGGCCCTTCACCGCCTCCAGGATCTCCGGCCACAGCTGCCGCACCTGCGCGGCGCCCTGCGCCATGCTCCCGCCGCCCTGAGCGGCCTGCTGAGGCTGCTGAGGCTGCTGCCCGTGCTGTACGGGTACGGACTGGCCGGGCTGCCCGGACGGCCCCGCACCGGCCTGCACACCGCCACCAGGGCCACCGGCAGAGCCACCGGCACCCCCAGCGCCTCCCGGGCCGCCACCCTGCCCAGGTGCCGTCGCCGTGGGCCACCCACCGGGCTGCCGCTGTCCGGCCGAGCCCCCGGCCGCCTGCTGCCCCGGCCACGCACCGGGCTGCCGCTGTCCAGCTCCCTGGCCGCCACCCTGACCGGGCCACGCCCCAGGCTGCGCCGACGGCTCACCACCCGTACCGGCCCCAGTACCGGCACCCGCGCCAGCACCTGCTCCGGCTCCAGCTCCGGCCCCGGCCCCGGCATTCGGACTCCCGGCCCCGGGCCAAGCCCCCGGCGCCGCGGCAGCCGCTGCCTCCGCCCCCGCAGACTCCACCTGTCCCCCACCGGACGACACTCCCCCGGCGGGCGCACCGGACACATCCGCCCCAGCACCAGCACCAGTCCCGGCGCCGGCACCGACCCCGGCACCCCCACCATTCATCCCCCGCACCGCAGCACGCGCGGCAGCCGGACCCGCCGGCCCAGCAGGCACCCCGACAGCCGTTCCAACCGCCCCGGCCGCCCCGGCCGACGGCATCCCCGCATGGCCGCCCGGCCCCGGCATGTACTCGACCTCGGGCCCGCCGACCCCCGTCGTCACCGGCCCGCCGACGCTCAGCCCGGCCGTGCTCGCCCCGCGCTCCAGGCGGTCGAGGCGCGCCTGCACCGAGCGCTCGTCGTCGTACGCCGCGGGCAGCAGCACCCGCGCACAGATCAGCTCCAGCTGCAGCCGGGGCGAGGTGGCCCCCCGCATCTCCGTCAACCCGGCATTGACCAGATCGGCCGCGCGCGCCAGCTCCGCCCCCCGAACACCGACGCCTGAGCCTGCATCCGCTCGACGACATCAGCGGGCGAGTCGATCAGTCCCTTCTCCGCCGCGTCCGGCACCGCCGCCAGGATCACCAGGTCACGCAGCCGCTCCAGCAGGTCGGCCACGAACCGCCGCGGGTCGTTGCCGCCCTCGATGACCCGGTCCACGACCTCGAAGGCGGCCGCCCCGTCACCCGCGGCGAACGCTTCCACGATCGAGTCCAGCAGCGACCCGTCGGTGTACCCGAGCAGGGACGTGGCCATGGCATACGTCACACCGGCATCACCCGCCCCGGCGAGCAGCTGATCCATCACCGACATGGAGTCACGCACGGACCCGGCGCCGGCCCGCACCACGAGCGGCAGCACACCCTCCTCGACCGGGATGTCCTCCTGCCCGCACACCTCGCCCAGGTAGTCGCGCAGGGTCCCCGGCGGCACCAGCCGGAACGGGTAGTGATGCGTACGCGACCGAATCGTCCCGATAACCTTCTCGGGCTCAGTGGTCGCAAAAATGAACTTCAGATGCTCCGGCGGCTCCTCCACCACCTTGAGCAGCGCGTTGAAGCCCGCCGACGTGACCATGTGGGCCTCGTCGATGATGTAGATCTTGTACCGGCTGCCGGCCGGCCCGAAGAACGCCTTCTCCCGCAGCTCACGGGCGTCGTCCACGCCACCGTGCGACGCCGCGTCGATCTCGATGACGTCGATGCTCCCCCGCCCGTTACGAGCGAGATCCACACACGACTGGCACTCCCCGCACGGATCGGGAGTGGGACCCTTCTCACAGTTCAGACAGCGCGCCAGGATGCGCGCACTGGTCGTCTTGCCGCACCCACGCGGCCCGCTGAACAGATACGCGTGGTTGACCCTGTTGTTCCGCAGGGCCTGCTGGAGCGGATCGGTCACGTGCTCTTGCCCGATGACCTGAGCGAAGGTCTCGGGACGGTAGCGGCGGTACAGCGCAAGGGACGACACGCATACGACGATATCGGCCCGCACTGACAACCGGTCCGCCCCCGATCCCGAGAACGCAAACGCCCCCCACGCACCCGCCAGAGCTCACTTACCCTTGCTGCCTTCCGGCCCTGGGGGAGTTCGGTGAGATAGCGCCACGTGAGGGGCTGCGCCCAACCCTAGCGGATCCCCCGCCCCACGCACGACCCCACCCCGCCCCAAGATCACTCCCACCCCCCTTCGCGATCACTCCCGACCCCCTCCGGCGGATCATGTTCGCGAGCACCCCTCAACGTCTTGTATTGTTTGCGGCGGAGGATTCGCCTAGTGGCCTAGGGCGCACGCTTGGAAAGCGTGTTGGGGGCAACCCCTCACGAGTTCGAATCTCGTATCCTCCGCCAGTGCCTCACCGGGCACTACGTCGAAGGCCCCTACCGTTCGCGGTGGGGGCCTTCGTCGCATCCTCACCCCTCGTTGTCCTGGTTTTTGTCCACAAGGGGTGTGGCCGGCGTCCCCCAGATGGCTTTCTCGATCTTCCGGGCCGCCTCCTTGAGCATCGGGTCGGTCACGTGCAGGTACCGCGCCCGCATCCGCGCCGCACCGCCCGGCTCCCAGCCCATGATCTGGTCAATGACTCGGTCCGGGACTCCGAGCAGCATCAGCACGGTCCCGGCGGTGTGGCGGGCGTCGTGTAGGCGGGCGTCGCGGACTCCGGCGTCATCCAGTAGCCGCTTCCAGTCGTGGTAATCCGTATTCGGGCTCAGAGGCCCGCCCAACGGCTTGGTGAACACGTACTCCGAATCGGCCCACAGGTTGCCGGCGGTCTTGCGCTCCCGGGCCTGAGCGTCCTTGTGCGAGCGGAGCATCACGACCAGCGGGCCCGGCAAGGGGACCACGCGGCGCCCGGCGCGCGACTTGGTGTTCTTGGTCTCGCGCCGCACCTGTACCCGCTCCGGGCAGTAACCAGCCTTCCGGCCGCACGGCGCGGCCTCCGAACATCCGTGCTCGTACTTCGGGCGCAGCCGGTTCCGGCGCAGCTTCAGGTACTCGTTGCCCAGGTCGACATCCGACCAGCGCAGGCCCAGAGTCTCGCCTTGGCGCAGCCCGAGCGCGAGGGCCAGCATCCAGCGGGCACTGTTCCGCCGCTTGTTGACTTCGAGCAGGAGGCGCTGCACCTCGTCCACGGAGTAGGGCTCAATCTCCGTCTCGCCTTCTTCCATCCGGGGCGGCTTTGCCAGTGCTGCGGCGTTCTTCGCTGCGTGGCCGCGCCGTACCGCCTCGCCAAGAGCAGTACGGGCTGTTCGGTGGGCCTGATGGGCGGTACCCGGCTTACTCCCACCGCTCTGCATCCGGCGATAGAGGGCTTCCAGGTGTTCCGGCTCTAGGCGGTCGATGCGGTGCTTACCGACGCCCGGGACGAGGTGAACTCGAACCGCCACCTCGTAGCCGGCGTACGTGTTCTCGCTGACCACCGGCTTAGCGATGTTCTCGACCCAGTGCTGAAGCCACTTCCCAACCAGCCACGGTTTCCCGGGCTGCCGCGCCGAACCCTCGTCACGCTGCTTCTCCAGACGCCGCACCTCGTCCACCAGATCCTTACGAGTCTTGCGTGTCAGGTGCCTGCGGTACGCCGTCCCGTCGTCCTTGTAGCCCATGGGCACACGGGCGTGCCAACGCCCGTCTTTGCCCAGGTAGATGGCGGACTCACCGTTGGCCCGGCGGGTGCGCTTCTTCTCCTCCGCCACAGGCGGACTCCTTCGGGGTTGAGGTGGAACACGGAGCGCCGCCCCGATGCGGCGAGACGGCGCTCCCAGGAGGGCAATCAAGCGGCTCGCCGCCCAGTCCGTCGGCGCGCCAGGTACTCGGCAAGAGCGTCGGCGGGGACGCGGCGGAGTCGGCCGATGCCGACGGACTCCAGTTCGCCGGAACGGATGAGCCCGTAGCACGTGGTGCGGCCGATACTCAGGCGGCGGGCCGCCTCCTCGACGGTCAACAAGACCAGCGTGGCGTCCGGGTTCGTGGCGCGCGGAAGCTCGTGCACTTTCGAGATGGTCACTGAGGTCTCCTTCGGGTGCCGGAAACCCCGGTTGCGGTGACAGAACTCCAGAAACCTCCCGTGCGGCCCGCTGACCTGCGCGTTCGCGGGTTTGATCTCCGGTGACAAAACCTCAAAAAACTGTGACAGAACCTCAAGGGCGGGGGTTCTGTCACCGGGTGCCGACGGGGCCCGCCGCGGGGCGCGGGGGTTCTGTCGAAGTTTCCGGAGGTTTTGTCGCCAGCGCGATCAAGGCCGTTTATGCAGGTCGGCGACTTGCGGCGGGGGTTTTCGGGGTTCTGTCACCGGGTCGGGGGTTCTCGTCAGGCGGCCGGGGGCGGGGTGAGGCAGGGGTGAGTGTCGTAGCGGGGGGAAGGCGGCCGGCCGCCGCGGCCGGAGCGCGGCGGCGGGGCCTGCCGGCGCACCCAGCCGTGTTCCTCCAGGAGGTCCAGGGCGGGGTCAAGGTCGGCGATGGCCCGGAAGGTGCCTTTGGGCAGGCCGCGGAACAGCTCACGCCGGGTGAAGCCGGTCAGCCGGGCGTCACGCAGGTGGGCCAGGACGGTGTGGGCGGCGTCCCGGTCCGGGCTGGCACCCATGGCGTCGAACACGTCCAGGGCGTGCGCGGTGAAGTAGTCCCCGAGCTGGGTGGCGGCGGCCAGGGCGGGGGCGCCGACGGGGCGGCGCCATCCGTCTTCGGGATGCGTGGCCAAGTGCAGCAGTCCGGCGATGCGGGCCACCGCCCCGTCGCGCTTGGACGCCCATTTGACAATGGGCGCCAGGCTGCCGCCCTTGCCGAGACGGGACTCGGTGACGCGCTGGTAGGCCAGCATTACCGCATCCGCCTCCTCGGTGAGGGTCAGGACGGCTGGGTCGGTCCAGTCGGCCAGGGCCAGGGTCAGGCCGGCCACGTGCCGGGCGTATGCGGCAGCGGTCTCCTCGGGGATGAGGTCGGGGGTCAGGTTGCGGCGGCCGACCAGGGATTCGGGTTTGGCGTACAGGTAGCGGGCCAGCAGGCCGCGGCCGTCGGCGCCCTTGATGGTGCCGATCGATTCGAGTACTTCGGGCTGGACGGCCAGGCCCATGGTCACGGCGGGGTGTTCGATGTGCTGCGCGTCGCGGCCCTGGCGGTTGACGCGCACCATGTCCCCGGCGTGGCCCTTGAGGAAGATTTCCATGTTGGGGGTGCCGGAGTAGCGGCCGGCGATGATGTCGAAGATGCCGCCCTCCGGGGACAGGACCGAGATGCGTCCGCCCTGCTCCGCCAGGAGCGTGGCCGCGCTCTCCGGCGTCACGTCGTCCGCGACAAGCTGCGGCTTGACGGATGCGTGGACTTCGTCGGCGGCCTGGGCCAGTTCGATGGCTTCGGCTGTCAGCTTGGCGCGCTGCTCCGGGTCGGCGGACGCGGCTTTGGCCATGGCCTTGTCGGCTGCGGCCTTGGCGAGTCGGGCGGTGGTTTCGGCTTCCGCCCGTACGGGGCCGGAGAGTTCGACCAGTTCGCGTTCCGCGGCGAGCAGCGGGGCGGTCATCAGCGCGAACACGGCGGACTTGCGGTTGCCGGGGTCCAGGGCCACCGCCGTGTAGATGTTGAGGGGTTCGCGCCAGTGGCCGCGTACGCATACGGTGACGCGTCCGCCGGCGGCGGTGGCGATGACGGCCAGGGCCAAGCAGCCGGCCAGGTCCAGGGGGGTCTGGGTTTCTTCGGCGACGGCGGCCACCATGGCGGCCAGCCAGTCGGGCAGGGCGTCGACGGGGAAGGGGGGCAGGTCGCGGCGGGCGGCCAGGGGCACGGGTTCGTCCCAGATGGGTCCGGCGATGTCCTCGGCTTCGACCGCTCCGAAGCCTGCCCACAGGTCTTCGGAAGCGCTCATGCGGCTTCTCTCCTGATGAGGCGCGGCCTGCGGGGCGGGGGAGCCTGCGGGCCGCTCGGGTCGGTCGGGTGCGGGCCAGGGCGACAAGCTGAGTCGACGCCCTGGCGGGCGGCGCCCTTCGGCGCGCCACGGCCGGTGGGGGCCGGGGTCGTCCTGGCGAAGCCGGGGCCGGCGGTGGCCTGAGTGGGCATTTCAGATGGAGGGAGGGGGGCGGTGGTCATGCCGTCTCCCGGGGGCGGGCGGTGCGGATGGACCAGTCCAGGGCGCTGCGCAGGGTTGAGCGGCACTGGTGCGGCGGCAGGCCGGTGGACTCCGCCGCCGTCTGAAATGCCTCTTCGACCACGTGCCGGGGGATGTCGCCCCATGCCACGAAACGGCCCAGCTTGCGGGCGCTGGTGAACAGGGCCGCTTCCCGGCCGCCTTCCTGCGCCGCCGCCACGACGGCGGTCTCACGTTCCAGGGCGACCTGTGCGCGGCGGGCCCCGCCGCGCGGCACGACGACCGGCACGGGCGGCCGTACGGTCTGCTGCCGGGGGGTGAGCGCGTCCAGGAGCCAGCCGGGCAGCGGCGCCACCGGCGCATCGTCCAGGACTTCGTAGGCGCCCGCCGCCGTGGTGCTGCCGGCGCCGACGACGTAGCCGCCCCACGCGCGGGTGTCGACCAGCGGGGCGAGGGTGCCCGCTGTGTTGCCCAGCCGAACGCCGTCCGGCGCGGCGAAGTACAGGTGCGTGCCGCCGCTCGCAGTCCGCACCCGGTAGGTGCCGGGGACGGGCCGTCCGGCGCGCTCGCAGAGCGCCGCAAAGACCGTCGCGCCGTCAGGCGCGTCCCTCATACCCTTGTCCTTGTTCTTGGGCATGTCGAAATCCACGACGACCAGGCCGGACGGGCCGGTGGCCACGCCGACGTTGTACGGGGCGTGGGCCCACGCGCGTTCGATGCGCTCGGGGTCGGTGGTGGCGCGCTGCTCCCACTTGCGGTGCCCGCCGGCGCACTCGCCGGTGCGGGGGCACTGCGCTTCGCCGTGCAGCGCCGGACGCTTGTCACCGGGCCGCAGCGGGTGGACGTGCCAGCCGCGGTCGGCGGCGGCCAACGCCGCGGCGAGCAGAGCCACCTGCGGGAGATCAACGGTCAGGGGCGCGCTCATTCGGCCCTCAC
This sequence comes from Streptomyces paromomycinus, assembly GCF_003865155.1. Lineage (NCBI taxonomy): Bacteria > Bacillati > Actinomycetota > Actinomycetes > Kitasatosporales > Streptomycetaceae > Streptomyces > Streptomyces paromomycinus. The sequence continues at coordinate 4,567,675 of NZ_BHZD01000001.1, forward strand.
CTCCGCTGCGGCTTCGGCGGCGGACACGATCACGCGGGCCGGAACGTCGCCGGGGAAGTCGAACGTGAACTGGCCGTCGCAGCGGCCCCGTCGTGGGCCGGACAGGGAGGAATCGCCGCAGTCGTTCGTGACGGCCCAGCAGGCGCCGCCCTTCATCAGCAGGCCGGAGCGCTTCTCCGTCCAGCCGCGGGCGAGCAGCATGCGGCGGACATCAAGGCGTTCGCTCATGCCGCGCCCCTCCCGTCCATCGTGGCCAGGTAAGCGCGGCCGGGGCGGGTGACGCGCACGGGGTCGGTGTGGCCGTTGCCTACGTCGACATAGCCGGCGGTGTCGAGCAGGTGAAAGGTGCGGTCGGCCACCACGTAGGGGGTGCCGTTCAGGCGCCACCGGCCGCACGGCGTGGACACGAAGACCACGCCGTCGCCGGCGTCGCGTCGGGCAATCTCGCGCAGCAGTCGAAGCGCGGCCGGCTTGAGGAACACTCGCGGGGCGGGGGCAGGTTGCGTCATGCTGGAGACCTCCGGTGCGATTGACGCTCTGTTGAGTTGCGCTGGGAGGAGAGGGCGGCCCCGACTTCATTGGCGTGAGAGGGGGCCGCCCTTGCTGTGCCCGTAGCCGGACACGAGGGATTGTCAGTGGGGACGGATAGATTCGCCGTATGACGACGCTTGAACTGGTGCCGGGCCTGGTGACGACGCGCGAGGCGATTGCAGCGGCCTACGGCTGCGGGACGTTCCAGGGGATCGAGCCGGCGGATGAGGCCGGCATGGTGTTCGTGTACTCCGACCCGTCCGCGGGCGCGGAGTACGGCTACACCTTCGACGGCCGCGCTGAAGATGATGAGTTTGGGCCGCTGTACCTGTACACCGGTGCCGGCGCTAAGGGGGATCAGAAACCCTCGGGGCGGAACAGTTCACTGATCACGCATGCCGAAAAGGAGCGTGAGCTGCATCTGTTCATTGCGCATGGCAAGGTGCCCGGCAGCGGGGCGATGCAGCAGCGCTATGTCGGCCAGATGGTGCTGGACCCCATCCAGCCGTACGAGCAGCGGTGGGCGCCGGGGGCCGACGGCGTGCTGCGGCGCGTTCTGGTTTTCCGACTGCGTCCGGCGCCGGGTTCGACGCTGGACGAGGCGAACCCGATCGAGCCGGCCACGCAGGACACGCTCATTGAGTTGCCGGAGCCGCCCAAGGCGTCGGAGCCGGTGAAGGCTGCGAAGGTGCCGCAGCAGACGCAGGCGAAGGACAAGCAGACCGAGCAGCACGCGACCGCGCAGACCACGGCGAACGTGACCGGCGGGAAGCGGGAAGTCATCCGGCGCGAGGGACAGCTCGTGACCGCCTTCGAGGCTCACCTGAAGTCATTGGGGCACATGGTCAAGAGCTTCCAGATCACGGTGAAGGGTGAGCGCGGCACGCTCGTACCGGACCTGTACGACGCGACCGACAACGCGCTGTACGAGGCCAAGGGTAAGAGCCGGCGGGAAGACGTACGCATGGCCATCGGCCAGTTGCTCGACTACCGGCGCCATATCGGCGCACCCTCTGGCCTGCGGTTGGTCGTCCTGTTGCCGTCTTACCCCAGCGATGATGTGCAAGACCTGCTGGTTGCGGAGGGTATTTACCTGGTCGTGCAGGCCGGGGACACCTTTGAAGGTTTTCCGCTTTCTGCTGCGTCGGTGTAACTGATAGGGCGGCCCCGGGCTTTGGCGAGATGGGGGCCGCCCTCGTGTGTGCGAAGGGTCTGGGTTTGCGCGGCGCCGTGGTCAGCGACGGCCGCGGCGGGATGGCGGCGGATGCGGGCGACGGTGGCGCAACTGCTCCGCGCGCATGGCCACGTCTTCCAGGGCGTGGGCCAGGTCGGTGGCGCGCGGGTGCGGGGTGCCGGTCTGTCGCTCGAAGTCGGCCGTCAGCTCGTTCACGAGCCGGTGCAGGTGCGCGATGCGCGGTTCGTGGAGCGGGTCGGCGGAGACCTCGGTGTACCCGAAGCGGTCCGGGACTCCCGTCACCAGGATGCGCTCACCGTGGGGGTCGGCCGTCCAGCGTCCGGTGTCCGGGTCCTGCACCGCCGCCGTCAGCTTGGCCACCCACTGTCTGGCCTCCTGGTCGAAGTGGTCGTATTCCTCTTCGTCCCAGTGACGGCCGTCCGGGCCACGGAGAATCCTGTTCACGGCGCCTCCGGCGCGGACCGGTCGGCGCCGACGAGGTTCCGGCGGTGCCAGACGGCGTACTCCTGGCGGACGTAGCCGCGCGGGTCGCGGGCGGCGTCCAGGGCATGCGGCGGAACGGTGCCGGCGCTGCGGCTGTCGCCGCCGGCGTTGCGGTCCAGGGCGAGCAGGTGCCGGGCGGCTTCGGTGGCCACCTCGGGGGTGTCGCTGGAGACATGGAGGGTGTCGTCCAGGAGCGCGATGCGGTCCAGGGCGGCGGCCCGGCGCAGGCAGAACGTACGGTCGGCCGGGCCGCCGCGGCCCGCCCCGGCCGCAACGGTTTCGGCGACCCAGGTCAGTTCGTCGGTCAGGACCGGCGCGCCGACGTAGGCGGCGTCCGGCGACGGCCACGTGCGGGCCGGGGGCCTGGCGGGGTCGGGCTGGTGGTCGGCGGTGACGTACAGCCGGGCCTGGCCCGGGGTGCGCGAGGGGTAGCGGCGTACGGCGCCGGTACGGAAGGCGGCTTCGAGCGCGGCGGTGACCGGGCCGGTGTCGTCGGCGTCGCAGATGACGCGGATCTCGAACACGGCGGTGCTCCTTAGAGGTTGCCGATGGCGTTGACCACGGCTTCGCTGAGCTGGGTCACGGGCCTGGAGGCGCCGGTGGAGGCGAGGTAGAAGCCGAACATCACGGCGATGAAGGCGGCGCCCCAGCTCAGGGACTTGGAGCGCAGCAGGAAGAACAGGACCAGGCCGAACAGGAAGATGAACGAGACGGTGACCGCCACGGCGGTACCTCCTTCGCGGGTCGGGGTTGGTCAGCGGGTGCCGTCGCGGTGGATGCGCGCGGCCAGGTTGTACAGGCGGCGCCCGGTGCGGATGCGTATGCCGTTGCCGTCACAGTGCCGGCAGTGCTTGCCGCGCCGGGGCCGACCCTTGCGGTCGGTCTTGAGCTGGAAGCCGAGACCGGAGCAACGTCGGCAGCGGCCGAACGGGCTGCCCGCACACAGAGCGGCGTAACTGAGCGTGATGACGAGCCAGAGAGCGATAGCGAGCAGGGTAGGGGGCATCACGGGCCCTTCCAGGCAGGATTCCGGGGTTTTTGCAGGTGGGCCGCTATCCGCTAGCAGCCTGATCAGGTCGGGTTTGGGGTGCTAGCGGTGCCGCTATCGATAGCAGGGGTCGCCGCTATCGATAGCGGTATCCGGGACTCAGCCTGCGTCCCGCTTTCCGTCACGCTGCGCGACGGCTGCGGTGACATGGGCGCGCTCGATGCCGCGGCGGTTGACGAACTTGCCGTTCACCCGGCGCCCCACCTGTCCGGTGGTGATGCCGTGCGGCTTGAGAGCGGCTGCCAGAGCGTCGGGCTCCCATCCGGCGTATACCTCGGGCCGCAGCTCAGCCAGCCGTTCGGTGACCGTCTCCGACCACACCTTGGCCTCCTTGGCCGGGACCACGGCCAGGATGTCGGCCAGCAGGTCGTAGGCCGGGCCGGTGGCCTCCTCGGAGGCCTGGCCCAGTGCGTAGCCGGACAGCCGTCCGGCCTTTTCGCGCGCGGTGCGGGCGCGGGCGGCGATGGCGTCGGCGCCGGGGGCGTCCACGAAGGCGGCGGAGACGATCCGGGCGTCAGCCCCCTCGCCGACGAAGTAGTGCAGGCCCTTGTCACCCCAGGCGAACATCGTGGCCCGCACGCCGCGCTTGTAGGAGCTGGTGCCCAGGACCATGTCGTTCTCGGTCTGGCCCATGACCTTCAGGCACCAGCGGGCTCCGGCGTTCGCGCTGATGCCGGTGGGCAGGGACTTGGCGTCGGGGCGCTGGGTGGCCAGCAGCAGCACGATGCCGGTGGCGGGCCCGCGCTTGACCAGGTCGGTGGCGATCTCCTCGAACTCCTTGCCGTGCTCGGAGTGCTCGAACAGAACCTGGCACTCGTCTACGCCGATCACGATCGGGTGCAGCCCGAGGGACCGTTTGTCGGCAAGTTCGCTGGTCACCTTGGACTCCGGGCAGATGTCCCGCGGCAGCGAGCGGATCACCTTGGTGCGCCGGCGCAGCTCCTCGCGCAGCGCGCGGAAGTCCGCCAGCGCGTACTGGATCGTCTCGTCTTCCTCGCCGACGCCGTGCCGGTGCGAGACCTTCTCCCCGACCGGGTCCAGGTCGCCGGTGCCCTTCATGTCGTAGGTGTGCAGCTCCGCCCGCGGGTCGAGGGCCGCGATCAGCAGCAGCAGACGCAGCAGGAACGTCTTGCCCATGCGCGGGATGGCGCCGATGACCCCGGCGATGAACATCAGGGTGACATCGACCCAGCGTCCGCGCTGGTCGGAGCCGTAGGGGACGGGCCTGAACAGGTCCACCGCCCCGGACTTGGCCAGCGGCCAGGCCGGTTTGCGGGCCGACTTCAGATCCTGGTCACCGACCCATAGCACCAGCCGCCCGGTGTGCTCCTCAGAGACGGCCTCCGGCCACACGCAGCCCAGCGGCCGGCGCAGACCGGACGCAAGCCGGTCACGACGCTCGATCACGTCGGTCACGGTCACGCCGTACGGGAGATTGCCCTCTGCGCGCCAGCCGGGCCCGTCCCTGGTGATCGGGGCAGTGAACTCGAACCCGTCGCGGCCCTTGGCCTGCGCCTGGCTGATGGCGGGAATGCCCAACGCCCCCAGTGCCCGCAGCACGATGTCGGACGTGAGCTTGGTGGCTTTCGGCAGCTCCACCGCCCGATGGACGACCGGATCGTCGGCCCGGCCGCCGGCCGCCCCCAGCGCCATCGTCACCGCGCCGACCGTCAGGGCCAGCAGCCAGCCCGGGGCGAGCACGTACAGGGCCAGGGCCGCCCCCACCCCGGTGAACATCCCCAGGACGGCGGCCAGGGTGCGCAGCCGCACCCGGCCGTCGCGCTGACGGGAGAGCTTGAGGTATTCGGCGGCGTCCTCGCGGCGCACCGCCGCCAGCCGCACCGGCTCCCCCTCGCGGTCGGCCATCCACCGCAGGACGCCGCCGACGAAGCGCGCGGCGCCGGTCGGCGCCTGCAACGCGAGGCGGGCGGCGTAGACGGGGGCGCGCAAGGCGTGGTAGCCGGTGGCGTGCGCGTAGTGCCGGGCCACCCATCCGACGGCGGTCTTCAACTCCGCCGCCGACCGCAGCCACAGCGGGATCACGTCACGGCGCCGGGCCCCGGCCAGCCGGCCCAGGTAGCCGGGGCCCGCGGCGGCCGGGGCCGGCTGGTCCACCGGCACGGGCGCGGTCGGGTCCTCCGCCGTGTCCGGTGCGGGCGCCGGTTCGGGGGCGGGCGGTTCGGGGGCGGTGCGGGCCGATCGTGCCTTGTCCAGGTCGACCACGTCGGCGCCCGATTCGGCGTTCATTTCGGCTTCGAGCCGGTGGAACAGCTCGGAGTCGTCGTCGGGGTGCTTCACTGAGAGTCCCTTCTCTCATCAGGGAACGGGGCCCGGGGCGGCCGTCCGGCCGGCAAGCACGTCGGCCGCCCCGGGGCGCAGCTACTTGGTTCGGGTGTTCTGTGCGGCGCGCTTGCGGGCGCCGTCGAGGACGCGGTCGAACTTGCGCTGCAAGTCGGCCTGGTCCACATCCGGTCCGGCCAGCTCCCGCTTGCACATTCGGGCGCCCAGCCAGGCCAACTGGGCCGCCTCACGGGCGGTCAGCGGCGGGGTGGCGCTCACGCGCGCCAGACCCGGGAACTGGTGACGCGGGTACCGCTGGGCTCCTGGGCGAGCGCGGCCCGCTCGGCACCGTCCAGCACCTGCTGGCCGCTCTCGTCGTCCGGGCCGTAGCCGACGCCGTAGTACGTGACGGGCTCTCCGTTGGCCGTCTCCAGGGTCACTGCGGCTTGGAAGTGGGTGTTCGGCACGGCGCTGCTCATCCCCACCGGCCGCGCTCTACGAGCTGGATGCTGTCGATCGTCCGGCCGGCGCACCTCTCGTCGGTGCTGTCCGCGGACGGCCGCCCGGCGCTCTGCGCGCTGGTGCCGTCCTTGATGTGCTGCTCGATGATCTGGCGTGCGTGTGCCTCGTTGCGGGTGCCGGAGGTGCGGATCACGTCGCCGTTGTCCAGGGTCACCGCGTATTTGTTGACGCGCATGGTCGGCCGCTCCTTCGAGTCGGCGCCGGACGGACTGCCCGGCGTCCCCCTCACCGCCCGTGCGAGACGGACGGATCGGGGGCAGCCGGTCAGCCGCGGCGGTTGCGGTACGCCTGTTCGGCGCGGGCCTCGCGGACCTGCGCGGCGAGGTTGGCCTGGGCTTCGGGTGAGTCGATGTCGATGCAGCGCAAGCGCCTGCGGCTGCCCGGGTCGCTGGCGAGCGCCTCGCGGGCGGCCGCCAGCTCCTGGCCCTCGGGGCTGTCGTCGGTGTCGCGGCTGAACCAGCCCATGGTGATTCCTCTCGGCATGCGGGCCGGGGCGGTCCCGGCTCCCCTTGCCGCCCCGGCCGGTGCCGGGGCGACGCGGGCAGCCGTCCCGCCTCAGCGGCGGGCTGCGGGCTTGCCGCCCGGAGCGGGCGGGGAGACGGCGCGCACGACGCTGACCACGCCCCACACGCCGACCGCGACGATCAGCCCGCCGATGACGAGGATCGTGGCGACCGAGACGGCGGCGGTGGCCAGCAGCGGCCCGAAGCACACCCCCGCGGCCACCGCCCCGGCCCCGGCCCCCGCACCGAGCGCGACGCGCTGAACAGTGCGGTCCGGCGGCGCCTGATGGATGTGCTGGACGATGACCCGGGGCCCGCCCGTATCGGCGGTCGGCAGGGGTTCGGGCCGGTAGACGACCTCCCCGTGCCCGGCCCGGGGCACGGGCAGCTGATTGTCGAACTGGTAACGGCGAGGCGGAGACATGAGGCTCCTTACAACAAGGGGGAGGGGGAAGACCCGTCGGCCGGGCGGCGCACCGCCCGGCCGGTTACAGGTCGAACAGCCCGTCCTGCGCGGCGGCGGCCGTGCGGGCGGCCTTGCGGGCCGCGGCGCGGGCGGCGGTGTAGCAGTCGGGGCACCAGGCCCGCAGCTCCGTGACCGCGGCCCGGCATGCGAGGGTGTCGCTGGCGGTCAGGTCGGCGGGCACGGCCAGCAGGTGGACGGGCCCGCGGTGCTTGCTGGCGTACTGGTCGTGCTCGCGCGGGCAGCGGCCCCCGGCCTTGACGTGCCGACTACCGCACTGGCCGGTGCACTGGCAGCGAAAACCCGCCGCTTCCATGGCCGGGCGCCACAGCGCGGCGTAGACGATCGGCTCACTCACACCGCCACCCCCGCCAGGGCATCGGGGTCTTCGCTGCGGCAGGTCCACGGCGAACACCCCGTTGGCCCGTCTTCGTCGGCCTGGTCGGCGAGCAGATCCAGCAGCGAGCCCTGGCGCTGCTTCCACTCGTGCGCGCTGACCCGGTCGATCGGCGCGCGGTCCAGCGGCAGGCACGAGCGGTGCAGATACGCCTGACCGAGCAGTGGGGAGCCGGCCGCGGTGCCGCGCCGGTTGCCCTGGCGGATGGCGTGGTCGAAGGCGACCGCGTCCGCCCACTCCTCCGGCTGGTGGTCGCGCATGTGGCGCCACTGGGCATCGGAGTGGAACGGACACCCGATGCACGCCGACTTCGGGGTGTGCGTCCAGCCGTGGCGGGCCAGAAAGCGCAGGCAGTCGGCCCGTGTCCAGTCGAGTTCGAGCAGCGGATGCCGGTTGACGGCATAGCGGATACCCGAATCCTTGGCCCGGGTGAACTCATCACGACTGATGCCGATCCACTGCTCGGCGAAGACCCCGGCCGGCACGCGCTGCCGGCCGGGACAGCCAAGCAGGTCCCGGACCTTCTTCTTGATTCTTTTGAGTTTGTACTCGTCGGTGCACTGGCGACGGATCATGCCGACCGTGCCGTCCGGGTTACGGACGAACAGCGGCATGGAGGCGAACCGGTGCGCCGGATCGAGCGCGTCGGCGCGAATGCTGCCACCGCCGGTCCGCAGGATCGGGATGCCCGCCGGGGCGGCCACCTCGCGCTCCAGCCGATCGAGATGGGCATAGACCGCAGCCGGCTCCCAGCGAGTATCGGCGAACACCGCCGCGTCCAGGCGCGGCAAGCGTCCCTGGACGGACAGCAGCAGCAGGGTGGTGGACTGCACCCCGGCCCCCAGGGACAGGACACGCAAAGCCGGCGGCGTCATGCTGCTGCCCGCCTTGTGTCCTCGGGTCGCTGGTGGTCGGTGTGCGCGGCGGCGCGCGGCGGGCGCGCGGCAAGCTGCGCGGCGCGCGCGGCGCGGAAGTCGCGCAGCCAGTTCCGCGCGTTTCCGGCGTCCACCCCGAACCGCTCCGCCAAGTCAGCCGCGCCTGGCTCCTGCTGGCCCTGGGAGGCCTCCAGGGCATGCAGGTAGTAGTGCCAGCCCGCCTCTTTGGCCTCCGAGCGGAACACCGGCCCGTCGCCGGACAGGGCCGCATCAGGTGCCTGCGGGGCGAGCGCGGCCAGGTCGCCGCGCAGCCGGTCACGCACCAGCGTGGCCTCCTGCACTTGCGCCTTGAGCTGCTGCAACGCCCCCTCGTACTGCTGAAGCCGGCCGCGCTCCTTGTCGGTGCGGCCGGTCAGTTCGTCCAGGGCGCGCTGCTGCTCACCGGCTGCCGCCCGGACCTCCGCCAGCGCCTGGTCGGCGTCGCGGCGGGTGCGGTCGGCCTCCGTGCGCGCGGCGTCCACGAGGGCCGCCGCGCGCTGCCTCGCGGCGTCGATGTCCTGCCGCGCGTCTGCCGCGCGCTGCCGCGCGTCCTCGGTCTGCTCGCTGATGTCCTCCTGTTCCTTCAGCAGCGTGCGCCGCGCGTCTTCCACGCGCGCCAGCTCCTGGCGCGCGGCGGACAGTTCCTCTTCCGCGCGCTGCCGCGCGGCGTCGGCCTCCTGCCGCTCGCTTTCCGCGCGCACCCGCGCGGCATCCGCGCGCTGCCGCGCGTCCTCGGCTTCCCGCGCGGCCGCCGATGCGGTGATGCGGTCGGCGGCCGGTGTGACGGCCAGGCCCTCGAACGTCGCCACCACCTTCGGGGTGTCGGTGTAGTCGAGCAGCGCCACCTCCGCCGCGCGGGTCAAGGTGGTCATTCGCTGGGCCAGGGCCAGGCTCTGACGGGTGTCGGTGCCCACGTCCGCCCTATCCAGCGCGGTCTGGGCCCGGCGGCGCAGCCGCTCGGTACGCCGGCCGGACCGCCGCAGTGCCCGCGGACTGCTGGTCACCGCCGGCGCCGGGTTCTCCAGGGCCAGGCGCAGACGGTAGACGCGCTGTGCGGCCCGCTGCGCCTGCGCGGCACGGGTGATGGCCGACGACGACGAACGGGCGTCCAGTCCGAGCAGGGCGAAGACAGCTGCCCAGGCGTGCTGCCACAGCAGGGCCAGCAGCCGGGCCGGACCCGGCCGCGCATCGTCGTCCTCATCCGTCCGCACCGCGTGCAGCTTGCTGCGCAGTTGCAGTTCGATCAGCCACGCGGCCAGGGCCGGGACCGCCGCCAGCACCGGGCGCGCCCACCAGTTCGGCGCGTGTACGGCGTTCATGGCGCCGGAGAAGGCCACCAAGGTCCAGGCGGTGCGGTGCATCAGCCGCAGCTCCCGCGTCCACCCGACATCCGGGTCGGCGGCGCGGTAGAGCATCACCAGCAGCACCATCTCCGCCGCGTCGAAGACGCAGATGAACGCCACCGCCAGCGGCTCCGGCAGGTGCACGGTCTCCGTGGCGAACCCCCACAGGCCATACACGCTCACCGCAACGCCCCCCAGGGCCACGACGGCCTGAGGGCCGATGCCGGCCAGCCACACCGACCGGCGCAGCCGCCACACCACCAGCGCGACCGCGGCGAGCGCCGTCACGGCCAGCGGTAGCAGTAGCCACGGGGAACCTCCGGTCAGGCCCGGCCAGGACGTGAACAGGTCGCCGGTCACGCGGCATCACGGCGCGCCGCGCCCTGCTCCTGCTCCGGCACTACGGCCACGGCCTCCACCCGCCAGGCGATCTCAGTCGGCGACAGGCCGCCCGAGGGACCCCAGCCGGTACGCGCCGCACCGCAGACGACCGTGTACTCCTTGGCCGCTTCCTGCGTGGGGTGCAAGCTGTGCGGCTCCCCGAAGTGGCGCAGCAGGTACAGCCACGCCGGCGCCGGGCGGGCGGCGGTGAGCCGCTGTTCCAGCTCGGCGACACAGGCCCGCAGACGCCCGGCGACCGTGCCCGGATGGTGCTCCGGACAGGGGCCGTCGTCCGCCGGCCGGTCGCAGTCGGCGCAGCACTCCCCGGCGGGAGGCTCCCCGTCCCAGTAGGTGCGTGCCTCCTTGTGGTACCGGTGCATCCACCGGTGCCGGTCCTGTGCCAGGCGGCCGGCCTCCTCTTCCAGCTCACCGATGCGCTGCTGCTGACGGGCGATGACCAGCAGCGCGGCCACCGCCGCCCGCCTCAGTCGCTCGGTCTCCTCGGTGGCCGCGAGCGCAGCCCGTTCGGCGCCCTCGCGCTGTTCGGCCATCTCCAGCACGCACTGGATATGGTCGGCCCACTGCACGTCCAGCGCTTCCAGCAACTCCTGGACGCGGTTGCGAGCGGCGTCGAGGTCGGTATGCAGCGCGGCGAGACGGGCCGCCCCCACGATACGGATCATGATGCGGCCCCTTCCAGGGCTGAGGCGGGCGCCGGGGCGTCCACCTCGGGATGAGTGAAACGGACCGGGACGCCCAGCTCACGGGCATAGGCAATTTCGGCGCGGGTGCTGTCGCCGATGTAGTCGCCGACCACCAGCACCTCATCCGCAAGGCGGATCTTCGCGCGGTGCAGCGCGTCCAGGTCGGTCTTGACCGCGACGGCGTCTGCGTAGCCCTGACGCGGACGCTTCATGTCCACATCCGGGCGCACGACGATCCGGCCGCGCAGAGTCTCCGACCACGCGGCGTCGGCCATCCGCTCCCAGAAGCGGGTACTGCCGCAGAGCACGACAACCGGCGGAATACCCAGACGCTCCTTCGCGGCGACCAGGTCAGTGCTGGCCGCCTCGTCCAGCACCTCCGCACGGACGGCGGGCTGGTGATGTCCCGGGGTGCACTGCGGTGACCGACCCGAGCGGCAGATACGGATGGTCAGCTCGATCTGCGCGGCGTTCTTGCGGGCGAACTCCGCTTCCCGCTCATCGTGGGAGGTGCGCGAGTCCATCAGCAGCGTGCGGGCCCCGGAGCCGACCGACCGGCCGGCGGGCCACTCACCTGGGTTGCGGACGTCGTAGTCGTTGGCGCGCCAGTCCATGGCGATCCGCCGGTGAGCAGGGCACAGATCCGCAATCATCTCTCGCAGGTCGTCGCAGGCGCTCATGACGCGCCCCCGGCGGTGCCGGTGCGGGTGTAGTCCAGCGGGCCGTCGCCGAACTGGTGCCGCTGCTCGGCAAGCTGTCCGGCACGGTAGGCGCGCGGGTGCAGACGGCGGTAGAGGCGGTGCCGCAGCCGGGCGTGCGGACGGCGCTTCATGACACACCCCCCGCGGTGAGGGCGGCGGCCACGACCAGCAGCAGACCGCCCACCAGGGTCAGGTCGATGGCCCGCCTCAAGCGGCCGTACTTGGCGACCGCGATGCGCGACAGGACCCGGATGTGCCGGGCCCGGTCGTCGGCTTCCAGCTCGGTGCGGATCTGCTCCTCGGTGAGCGTGGCCCAGCGCGGAAAGCCGCACGGGCGGGCGCCGCCGAGGTTGGGGCGGGCCGTCATCAGCAGCAGGGCGACGGCGGCCAGCAGGGCCGCGATGCCCAGTGCGGCGATCAGACGCGCCGCCAGCGGCACCCGCAGGGCCGTCGCGGCCGTAGCCGTGCCGGCCAGGACCGCACCCTCAAAGGCGATCAGCAAGGCAACCTTGGTGTCGGTGCGCGCGATCTCCGCCTTTACGTCGGCGTGCGCGGCGCTCAGTGCCTCAGGCAGGGCGGTCATGCCCCCACCTCCGGCACGGCCTCGGTGGTGCGGTTGGCCAGGTCCCGGCGGGCGGCCAGCAGCCGGCGCCGGGCGCGGCGCAGGCGCTGTTCGTCCACCTCGGTCGGTGCACGGTCCAGGACGGCGATCTCCGCGTCCAGCAGGTCCCGTTCGGCGAGGATGACGGGCATCTCGCGTTCGGTCGCGTCCAGGTCCGCCGCCGTCGGTCCCTGCATCGGGTCCCCGACGGCGGCCAGCGTTCGTACAGTGGTCACGGGTCGTGTGTCCTCTCAGGCGGAACGGCCCAAGCGGCTCCGGGGGTGCATCCCCGGAGCCGCAGCCGTTCGTGAAGGGCGCGGCCGGACGGCCGGCGCCGGTGCGGGACAAGAGCAGCCGGTCAGGACTGCGCCGGCCGGGGCAGGGCCCGGCACTGCTCGGCGTGCTGCTGGGCCCACGTGCGGGACTCCCGCTCGAAATCGTCCGTGGGGTCGGTGGCGTGGATCTCGTCCCGCCAGCAGCCCGAGCAACGGCTGAGAACACCGACCGGGTCAGGGACGGACCAGGCGTCATACCGCTTGATCAGGTCCACGGTGGCCCCGGCGACGGTGAGGTAGCGGGCGAAGACACCCTCGGGCCAGCCGGCGGCAGCAGCCGGGCGGCCGGTGCCGGAAGGGGCCAGGCGGGCGACCGCGATGATGTCGGCGTGGTCGAACGCCAGCGGCGGCAGACCGTCGAGCGGCCACCACCGCGCGTCGCGGGCGTCGTCCCCGGCCGTGACGGGCACCCCTGCGGGCACCCGGGCCAGGTACACGTCGGTGGCGTACCAGCCGCGCGGGTCCCGGTCCCGCCCGGCCCACGTTCCCACCGGGCTCAAGTCCCCGGAGGCCACGCGGACGCCGGTCTCCTCGACCAGCTCCCGCGCGGCGGCCTCGCGGCTGTACTCCCCCGCATCGACGTGGCCGCCGGGCAGGGCCCACCGACCCTCGAACGGCGCCCACCTGCGCTCGATCAGCAGAACGCGGCTGTCCGGCGCCAGGACCACCACGTCAGCGGTGTAATGGATCGTCTCGGTCATGACGACTCCTCCCGAAACCGGGCGGATCCCGGCTCCCCTCACCGCCGGTCAGCGACCGGCGGATCGGGCAGCCGACGGCCCCGGGGACGCCCGGGGCCGCGGTTGCTGGTGAAGAGCGGGGACTGGTCAGCGACGGCTGTCGTCGTCCCGGTCCCCGTACGTGGTGGTCGTGACCGTCACGCCGTCCTGCGTGGTGGTCGTGGTGGTGACCTTCACCTGGTCGTCGTCGGGTTCGGGCGTCGAGATCTCACCGTCGGAGATGCCGAACACCTGGCCGGGGCGGAAGTTGATCGCCATTACTGTCTCCTGTCGAGAGTCCTGATCTGGCGGAGCGCGGAAAGCTCCCCTCACCGCCCGTACGGGACGGGCGGATCGGGCAGCCGGTCAGCGTCAGGTCCGGTCTAGCGGTTGAAGGTGTGGCTGACGTTGGTGTGCGTGCCGTCGCCGTTGATGACGGTGGTGCCGTCGCCGTGCACCTCGGTGCTCGTGGCCCGGCCGCCGTCACCGAGGTGCGTCGCACCGGTGACGGTCCCGACCTGCGTCAGCGTGTCGGCCTCAACACCGGCGGCCTCGTTGCGGTTCTTCGCCATGGCGGGTCTCCTTCCGGAGCGGGGCTGTCCCGGCTCCCCTCACCGCCCGTGCGAGACGGGCGGGTCGGGCAGCAGCGGTCAGCGGTTCCCGCGCAGCTCCTCCAGGACGTCGAGTTCGTCATTGATCTCGTTGTGCAGGACATTGGCCCACCCGGTGTCACCAGCCTGTTCCGCGGCGCGCGCCGCCGCGGTGAGGCCGGTCAGCTCTTCGGTGGTGTTCTCTTCGCTGACCGGCTCGTTGCGGTAGTGGTCCCAAGCCATGACCTGCTCCTCTCCGGCCGGACGGTCCGGCCACCGCACCCCGCACCCGGCGAAGGTGCGGAGCACGGCGGGCGGGCCGGTCAGACGCCGTTGATGCACCGCGCCGCGGCGGCCACGAACGCGGCGTGCGCGGCGCGGGCGGCATCGCCGCGGGTGTCCATGTCGGCCTGCGTGGTGGTGTCGTCCACCTCGCTCAGCGCCAGCGACGCGCCCACCACCGCATCGGCGCGGCGCAGAAGCTCAGCGTTGTCGGTGATCAGGTGCAGCGCGTCCTGCGCGTCGGTCACATCGGAGCGGGTATCCCAGCTCTCGAAGCGGGCCGCTTCCTGCGCCTCGCACGAAGCGCGCAGCGTCCGCAGCTTCCAGCGGGTGAAGCAGTTACGACGGTGCGCCTTCACGGCCTTGATCAGCGCGAGTGCGGCGTCCTGCTGCTCCCGACGCAACCGCTCCCGCAGCGCGACCTGCTCGCTGCGGGCGGCGCTGCGGCTGTGCAGCACGCCAGCGACCAGGGCACCGCCCAGGGTGCCCAGCACAGCGATAACGCTGGTGATCGTGGATTCCATCAGGTCCCTCACAAAGTCCAGGTCAGCGGAGTACGAGCGATCACGGCCCCCGCCGCCCGACATCGCCTGCGTGGCGGCCGGACAGCGGGGACCGTGAGCACTGGTGCTCAACCGCGCGGAAAGTTGGGGTGCGCGGTGGTGACGCGGTGGGCGTAGCCGGCGCCGTGCCGGTCCAGCACGGGCGGCGCCCCAAGCGGTCGTTGCATCGGAAACTCCCAGGTCGGGCAGCCAGTTGCAGGGTGTCTCCTTGGGAGCGCAGCGCCCGTATCAGGTAGCGCTGCCGTCCTCCGTTGTAGGCGTACGGAGACGTGACCTTTCGGTCTAAGCCCTCCGGATGACAAGGCCCCGGGCGCCTCCCCCCGTCCACCGCGGGGCTCCTGGTCGTGCGCTTGTGCACCGCCAGCGGGAGCGACCCCGCCATCTGGTGCGCACCAGAAGAGTCGCATCTGGTGCGCACCAGAGTCAAGGGCATCCGTCAGATCGATTGGTGGCCGCCCTTGGTGGTGCACTTCCAGAAGACCGGCTCAGAGGGGCGATCCGGTAGCCAACAGGACTTAACCCGGGCACTGTTAACCCCTGTTGACCTGCGGAGTTATGCGGCATTCTGTGAAGGTCAGCAACTCGCCCACGTCGGACGGTGAGCAGTGAGCACAGGACTTCGAAGCGCGCGATCTGCCCGAGGTTGGTCTCAGGAACGCCTAATCCGCGAGATCGAGCTGTACGCCCGAGAGCACGTCCTTGATGTCGCGTCGACGGCGAGTCTGCGGGTCTACGTCTCCGAGTGGGAGAACGGCAAGCGCGCCATCTCCGATCGCTATGCGGCCATCCTCCGGCCACTTTTCGGAACCACGGACGCGGAGTTGAGAGATACACCGGCCCCGGCAGCGCCGACCGTGGCCGACGGGTACGACGAACTTTTGCTCCGCATCGACTCTGCGACCAGCGTCAGCCCGTCCATGGTCAAGGCGTTCTATGACCAGACTGAGTTATTCCGAACGATGGATCGCGAGAAGGGAGCCAGTCGCCTTATCGACCAGATGGCGGAACACCTGCGCTCCCTCGAAGAGGCCCTGAATTTCGCGGTGTTGCCGAGCACTCGCCAACCCGTAGCCCTCGCTCTGGCCGGCGCGTCCACGCTCGCAGCATGGCAGGCGCTCGACTCAGGGGCCGTTGAACGCGCATGGAGAAACTACGAACTCGCCAAAAGGGCCGCGCGAGACGCCGACGCTCCGATGTACCTCGCCCACGCAATGGCAGAACAGGCGTACGTGTTGAGTGAGGCCGGGCGGTCAGCACTCGGCGTCTCCCTCGTTCGCGATGCACAGAACACCCTCGGAGGAGTCGGTTCACCGCGAATCCGGGCGTGGCTACATGCCGCAGAAGCCGAGCTTTGTGCTCGCGCCGAGATGCCCGACGATGCCCGCCGCGCGCTTGATGCGGCAGACGCAACGATCCCGGCCGGGGAGGAGGACCGTGACCCGGACATGCTGAGCATCTTCTTGAACGGCGCCCACCTCACGCGGTGGCGCGGGAACGTCCTGGCCATGCTGGGCGACGACGGGGCGGTCGGCAGCCTGTACCAAGCCCTCGACACCGCAGACCCGACGTTCGTGCGCGCAAAAGCAGGAGTGCACTGCGATCTAGTGCAAGCGCACCTGGCCCGTGCCGAGTACGACGACGCACAGACGCACCTGCGGCAGGCGCGCCTACTGGCGAGCCGCACAGGGTCCGTGCGACAACGCCGGCGCATCGATCTCCTCAGTTCGAGGCTGTAGGGCTTTGCTTTCGACGGCTCGCCAAAATGTGGAGCAGGGCCACGAGCGTGCCGGAGCCCATCAGGTCGCCGCGAGCCATCAATGCGGGGATATCTGCCAATGGCACCCATTCGATGTGGCCAGCCTCTTCGAGGTCCGTGGGCGAGCCGACATGCTCCGCCCCACGCGCTACGAAGATGTCGTGTGGTGAGTCGACCATACCCACCATGGGTTGGTAGGTGACGACGTGCTCCACAGACTTCGGGCGCCAGCCCGTTTCCTCTTCGATTTCCCGAATCGCCGTATCGGCCGGGCTCTCCCCCTCGTCTACGATCCCGCCAGGGAGTTCCCATCCGAACCGCTTGGGTACGAAGCGGTACCGCCACATCATGAGCACGCGGTCCTGGTCGTCCAGCGCAGCAACAATGGCCACGTGGTGCAGCCTCACGACATGGTGCTCGAAGCGCTTTACGCCGGGCGGCTCAACGTCCCAGAGATCGAGTTTCACCCAGCGGTTGTCATAGATGGTCCGTTCTCCGTGAACGCGCCAGGGCTCCAACCCTTCCGGCGTCTCTACGCTCACTCCACCGGGCACGCGGTACGAACTCCGGCCGCGCACTTCGAGGGCACCCTCAGAAACCAACCGGGCCAGCACTTGCCGGAGCGCAGTACGGCCGATGCCAAGCTGCTCCACGAGAGCACGCTCGGACGGCAGCTTGTCACCAGGAGCAAGCTTGCCAGCCGCAAGCCACTCGTGAATCGTCTCGTAGACCTTGGTCGTCTTCGGTCCCATCCGGGGCGCACCCTCCCTCTTGAGGTGGTGCGTACCAGCGTAACGGCCAGGGTTCACCCTGTGTCTCCCTCGTTCCGTCCAGCCCGCGCGTTGTCCTGGTCTTTGTCCAGTGCGCCGACGGTCGCCACCATTCGCCGTCGCTCGCTCACCCCCTCTGACCTGTCCCGCGAACCTTCACGAACGCTCCCGTACAGCGGCGCGGACAGTTGGAAAGCGTGTTGGGGGCAACCCCTCACGAGTTCGAATCTCGTATCCTCCGCCAGTGCCTCACCGGGCACTACGTCGAAGGCCCCTACCGTCCGCGGTGGGGGTCTTCGTCGCGTTCCGGCCCGGTTGGCGTCTCGGTCGGTCGGCGGATCGGTCCCGGTAGCTGCGGGTCGGGGCGCAGGCGCTGTCTTCCGGGGTGAGGTGCTGTCTTTTCCCTGCTCAGCCCCGTATTAGCCGGGAGTTAGCGAGGCGCCAGTGCGACGGTAGTGGTCCCGAGCAGAGTGGTTGTCGTACGGAGGACAGCCCGACACCGACTTCCGGGGGGACCCGAAATGAGCGCCAGCATCTTCGACCGCACCACTCGTCGCCGCACCCTGCGCGTCGCAGCCGCTGCCCTGACCGCGGCCGCCGCGCTCTCCCTGACCGCCTGCTCCGGGTCGGACGCCGCCGCCTCCAAGGCCGGGGGCCAGTCGGGCTCGGGCGCTGCCGCCGAGGCCGGTGGGGCGGGTTCCGCCGGGTCCGGTGGGGCGGGGTCGGATGGCGGAGCAGCGCAGGGCAGCGATGCTCAGCCGGACAGTGCCAAGCCGGGTTCGGGCGAGGGCACCGCGCCCCGTGCCGGTTCCGGTGGCGGCGCCCCGTCCCGTGCCGGCTCAGGTGGCGGAGCGGCGAAGGGCGGGGGCAAGGGCAAGTTCTGCCGCACGAGTGAGCTGATGATGGGGGCTACGGACAGCTCGCCCGACCAGGAGACGGGCGATGTCACCGTTCAGATGACGAACAAGGGTGGGCGGAGCTGCTCGGTGACGGGCTTCGCGGGTGTCGACCTGAAGGACGCCGACGGCACTTCCGCCCCGGTCCACCGTGGCGGGGAGCAGCCCCGCATCACCGACCTGCGGCCCGGTGACACCGCCACCTTCAGCATCTCGTACTCGGTCGACTCCAGTGGTGGCAACCTCGCCACCCCGACCCACCTCATCGTGACGCCGCCGAACGAGACCCACAGCGTGTCTCTGAAGTGGCCCGCCGGTGCGCCGAAGCTGGCCGGGCCGTACGACGAGAAGATCAAGGTCCACCCGGTCGGCATCGCCAACTGATCGCTGGCCGGCAGCGGACTGCTCCGGGCACGGCAGCACGGCAGCACGGCATCGAAAGGCTTCCGCCAGTTCGCGGTGGAGGCCTTCGACGCGTTCCGGAGACTCGTACGTAGGAACGTTCTGCCGTGTCACCCCTACGGGCCCCGGGATGCGGCAGCCTTGGAGCCGGGTGGAATCCGCCGGGGTCCGGCACCGGCGCACTTCTCTGATCTGGCGGGGTGTTTCTCATGACGACCGGGGCGACGCTGACGGCGTGGCTGCACAGCCTCGACGGGCCGCGCCTGGCGCGTGTGCTCGCGGTGCGCGAGGACGTGGTGGCCCCTCCGGAGCCGCGGTCGGCGGGGGAGTTGGCGGACCGTCTTCAGCGCCCGGGGTCGGTGGGGCTCGCCCTGCTGCGGCTCTCGTTGCCGTGCTTGCAGGCTGCCGAAGCGCTGGCGGCCCTGGGGGGATGCGCGACGCGGGATGCGCTGGCGAAGCTGTTGGGTGTGGAAGGCCCCGGCGCGGACCGCGCACTGGACGCGACGCTGGACGTCCTGGCGGAGCACGCGCTCGTCTGGACGGACGGGAGCACGGACGGCAGCGGGAGTGGGCGGGGGACGCTTCGCATGGCCGAGGCGTTTCGGCAGGCGTGGGACTCTCCACTGGGGCTGGACGGGCCACTGGAGGAGCTGTTGACGGGTGCCACCTCCGATGAGCTTCGCGGCATGTTGGTGGCGCTGGGCATCAGGCCGCCCGGGAGCAAGCAGCAGCGGCTGGCCTCTCTGGTGGAACACCACGGCGATCCGGTTCTGATCGCCTCGCTGGTCGCGAAGGCTCCTGCGGCAGCCCGTGAGCTGCTGGTGCGTCGCGCCCGAACGGCTTCGCCTGCCCCGCGCGAGCGGGACTTCATCATGCTCGGGGGCCCCGGAGCCGAACTTGAACCCGACGCGCGGTGGGCGCTGGACCGCGGACTCCTCATCCAGGACCGGGACCGCTACGGCACGGTTCGCATGCCCGTCGAGGTGGCGCTCGCGCTGCGCGGGCCCAACTGGAACGCCCCTTTCGATGCCGTCCCGCCCTCCGTGCAGCTGGTGCCCGTGGCCGAGACGGAGGTCGACCGGGAGGCGGAGGCAGCGGCCACGGCGTTCGCGGCCCAGGCTGCCACCGTCCTGTCGGCGTGCTCGGCGTCTCCGCCGGCCCGGCTGAAGTCCGGCGCGGTCGGCGCGCGTGAGCTGGCCCGGCTCAGCAAGGTTGCGCAGGCCGGTGACGCCGTGGTGCGGATCACCTTGGAGGCGGCGTACGCAGCGGGCCTCATCGGGTACGACGGCGACCGCGTCGCCCCCACCGAGGCGTATGACGTCTGGGCGGAGAAGGAACCTCCGGAACAGTTCACCGAGCTGAGCCGCGCGTGGTGGAGCCTGTCGCTCGCCCCTTCCGCCGCACGCGACGAGGACGGCAAGGTGCTCCCCGCGCTCGCCGGAGCGCCGCCCTGCGACGGCTGTCTGCAGGCCCGGCACGGGCTGCTCGCCGCGGCGGCACGGCTCCCGGCGGGGCAGGGGGCCCGGGCCGCCACGGATCTGGGACAGCTCGTGGCCTGGTACCGCCCGCTCGCCGACCCGGGTTCGCCGGGCGGGCCCCCGCTCGCCGACCCGGCGCCGCAGGACGAGATGCCGTTCTCGGCCGTGGTGCGAGAGGCGGAGCTGCTGGGAGTCCTCGCCCGTGGGGCGCTGTCCCGCGTCGGTGCCGCGCTGCTGGCCGGCGATACGGAAGAGCTGGCCGTCGCATGCCGGCGGCTGCTGCCCGAAGCCACCGCGACGGCCCGGCTCGGCACCGACCTCACCGCCGTCGTCACCGGCACCCCGACGGCTCGGCTCACCGCGCTCCTGGACGCCGTCGCCGACCGGGAGACCAGCGGCACGGCCTCGGTGTGGCGGTTCAGCGCCGCCAGCGTCCGCCGGGCCTTGGACGCAGGCCACACCCCGGAATCGATCACAGCCGACCTCGACGAGGTCACCGAGGTCACCGCCGGGCGCCTGCCCCAGCCCCTGGCCTATCTCATCGCCGACACCGCGCGGGGTCACGGCCGCGTACGCATCGCTCCTGCCGCCTGCGTCATCCACGGCACGGAGCCCGCTCTCCTGGCCGAACTCGCCGCCCACCGCGCGCTCTCCAAGCTCGGCCTGCGGCTGCTCGCCCCGACGGTGCTGCTCAGCCGCAGCCCGCTGTACGTGACGCTCGGCGCGCTCCGCGCCGAGGGCTACGCCCCCGTCGCCGAGACCGTCGATGGAACGGTACGCATCGAGAAGGTTCGGCCTCAGCGGGCCGCGGCTCCGGTCGCGGTCCCCGTTCCGGTCGCGGCTCCGGTTCCGGCCCCGGTTCCGGTTCCGGTTCCGGTTCCGCGCAGTTCAGACGGCGGATCGGGCCTCCGTGACAGGGCCGTCGGTGCGGCGCAGGATCCGCCCGCTGTCGGGCTACGCGCCTTGGCCGACCGGCTGCTGGCCGCCCCGGCCGACGCTCCGCTTCCCGACCCGTTCGGCAGTCACATCCCTTACGCGACCGACACCGAGGAGATCGTGGCCGGATACGCGAAGCGGTTGTCGTACAGCGACGTCCGCCAGCTCGCCCATGCCCTGAACAGCGGTACGGCCATCACGATTGACTACGTCGCCGCCTCCGGGATCCGTACCGTACGCACCCTCAGCCAACTCGACCTCGATCCGCCGTTTCTCGAAGCCTGGTGCCACTTGCGGAACGCCGAGCGCGTCTTCACTCTCTCCCGGATTCACGGCGTCATGCCCCCGTAGAGCACGGGCAGGGCGTTCGCGGCCGGGCGTCTCGGGGTGGCCGCCATGAGCGTGGGCGCTTCACAGCTGGACCAGACCGGCGTCCGTCGGTGTGAAGCCGCAGGCGTCGAAGTAGAAGCGCTTCAGGTCGTCGTCGAAGTCGACGTGCAGCCACTCGCACTGTGCGGCGCGTGCCTCCTGTACGGCCCGGGCCACGAGCCCCGTACCGATTCCGCTCCTCCGGTGCCTCCCGTCCACGACGGTGTCCAGGATGAACGCGTGGACGCCTCCGTCCCACGCCACGTTGACGAAGCCGACGAGCCGTCCGTCCTCCCGGGCGCAGACCCATCCGAGGCTGTGCCGGCGCAGCTGCGACAGCCAGTCGATCTTCAGGGGCGGATGGTCGAATCCTTCGGCGTGCAGCGCGTTGACGGCCGCGTTGTCGAAGTCGCCCCGCCATTCATAGGTGACGGTCATGGCGCGATCTTAGAAGTCGGTGCGGGAGCCGGGGCGGGAGCCGGGGCGGAGTTCGGAGTCGGCGGGAGGGCGGGGCTCGTTTCCGCTCTGGTGGGGGCGGCGGGACGGGGTAGCCGGGTGCCATGGGTGAGATCTTGGTCGGGACGTGTTCGTGGACGGATCGGGCGTTGGTTTCGAGCGGGTGGTATCCGGCGGGGCGGCGGGATCCGGAGGGGCGGTTGCGGCATTACGCCGGGCGGTTTCCGGTGGTGGAGGTCGACGCGACGTATTACGCGCTGCCGAGTGAGCGCAACAGCCGTCTGTGGGCCGAGCGGACGCCGGACGGTTTCCGGTTTGATGTGAAGGCGTTTTCGTTGCTCACCGGGCATCCGACGCGGCCGGCCGCGTTGCCCCTGGATCTGCGGTCCGCTTTCGTGCGCCGCGGGGAGAGCGCCGGCTCGGAGGACGGTGGGCTGCTGGACGAGGTGTGGCGGCGGTTCAGCGGATCGGTGGAGCCGCTGCGGGAGGCCGGACGGCTCGGTACGTTGCTGTTTCAGTTTCCGCCGCGGTTCGCGCCGGGCGCGCGGGCGGAGGCGTCTCTCCGGCGCTGCCGGGAGCGGGCCGAAGGGTGGCCGGTCGCGGTGGAGTTCCGGCATCCCGAATGGTGGCGGGACGGAAAGCGGCAGGCGTCCACGGCAGCCTTGTTGACGGAGCTGGGCATGGCGGCCGTCGCGGTGGACATGGTGCAGACGTTGCCGGTGTCGATATCTCCGGTCACTCCGGTCACGGACGGCCGGCTGGCAGTGGTGCGCTTTCACGGGCGTAACGCCGCCTGGGGAACCGGCAGCAAGGAGGAACGGTTCCGTTACACGTATACGGAGGCGGAGTTGGCGGAGTGGGTGCCGCGTCTTCGCGGGATGGCGGAGCGGGCCGACGTGGTGCACGTGCTGTTCAACAACTGCTGTGCGGACGCGGCCGTACGGGCCGCGGAGTCGATGCGGAGGTTGCTCGATTCGTCCGGGGTGTGAGGTAACGGGTGACGGGCGGGGGGGGGTGAAGTGAAGTGAAGTGAAGTGAGGTGAGGTGAGGTGAGGTGAGGTGCGGAGGGTGAAGGGTCGAGGTGGAGGGTGGAGGAGGTGAGGTTGAGGGGTGAAGTCAGGGTGGGGGCGCACGTGAGTGCCACGGTGGCTCGGGGCGGTTGGGGGTGGCACGAGGGAATTATGGGGAATGTATGAGGGAGGCGTGCTGAGGAGGACGTGAAGAGAGGGTGGGGCGAGAGGCTTCCCGGTTCACGTTCTGTGACGCCTTGGGTTCGGGGTGAGGCCGATGAGGCCCTGAATCCCTGTCACGTGTGCCGGAGTCCTCGTGTGTCGGAGCACTCGTGTGCCGGAGTATTCGAGTGCTGGAGTATTCGAGTGCCGGAGCCCTCGCACGCAGGAATCATCGTCATCACTTCCCCTCGCCCTTCCCACTACCGAGAGGCATTTCATGCTGCACGGCGTCGACATCTCCGCCCACCAGACCTCTTACAACGCGGCCGGCCTGGACTTCGTGTTCATCAAGGCGACCGAGGGCCGTTCCTATGCCAGTCCGCATCGGGCTGATCAAGCGACCAAGGCCCGGAAAGCGGGGTGTGTGGTCGGCTTCTACCACTTCCTCTGGCCCGGAAACATCGCCGCCCAGGCCAAGTACTTCGTCGAGAAATGCGGAGCAAAGGACGGCGACTTGCTCGCTGCGGACTGGGAGACGACAAGCTCCGGTTCGCACGCAAGTGGGGCGCAGAAGGACCAGTTCCTGCGCGAAGTGAAGAAATTGGCCCCGGGACATCGCGTACTGCTGTACACCAACGTGTCCTTCTGGAAGGGGCACGACACCTCTTCGTACGCCGCGGACGGGCTGTGGATCGCCGATTACGTCAGCCCCGGCAAGCCGCGGATCAAAGGGAAGTGGCTCTTCCATCAGCACACCGACCGGCCGCTGGACAAGAACGTCGCGAAGTTCGAGAACCGTGACGCGCTCAAGAAGTGGGCCGCTGCCGGGAGGGAGTGAGTGGTGAGGTGGCGGGGGGACGAGGAGGCCGTCGCCGCCGCCAAGGCCGGCGACCGGGCCCTGCGGCACCTCGCGTCCATGGCCGACGAGCGGCGGCGTGCCTGGCTGGGCCGGTACTTCGGTTCGGTCGAGAGCTGCGACGCGCGGAAGGTTCCTCAGCTGTGACCCGGGGGCAAGCGTGAAGGGCCCGAGCCCAGCCGCCTGCTTCGCCTACTCCACCGCGTCCCGCTCGTACGCCGGCCGGCCCCCTGTGTAGGTGGCCCGTACGGCCCGGTCGTCGCCGAGGACGGCGAGGGTGAAGAGAAGGTCCTCGATGGATTCGGCGCGGGCGGTGCGGTCGGCCAGGAGAGGGGTGGCGCGCGGGTCGAGCACGGTGAAGTCGGCTTCCTGGCCCGGTGTCAGGGAGCCGATCGTGTCGGCCAGGCCCAGGGCCTCCGCGCCGCCGCGGGTGGCGAGGTAGAACGCCCGTACGGCGTCGAGGGCGTGGCCGCGCAGCTTGGCGACCTGGTGGGCGTCGCGCATGGTCTGGAGCAGGGAGAAGCTGGTGCCGGCGCCGATGTCAGTGCCGAGGGCTACGGTGAGTGGGTGGTCGCTTCCCTTGGCTTCGCGGAGGGGGAAGAGACCGCTGCCGAGGAAGAGGTTCGAGGACGGGCAGTGGGCCACGGCGGTGCCGGTGCGGGCGCAGTGGTCGCGTTCGGAGGGGGTGAGGTGGATGCCGTGGGCGAGGACGGTGCGGGGGCCGAGCAGGCCGTAGTGGTCGTAGACGTCCAGATAGCCGTCGCGGTCGGGGAAGAGGGAGCGGACCCAGGGGATTTCGTCGCGGTGTTCGGAGATGTGGGTGTGCAGGAGGGTGTCGGGACAGGCCGCGCGTAGGTCGCGGGCGGCTTCGAGCTGGGCGGGGGTGCTGGTGGGGGCGAAGCGGGGAGTGACGGCGTAGAGGTTGCGGCCCTTGCCGTGCCAGCGCTGGATCAGGTCGAGGGATTCGTCGTAGGCGCGCTGGGCGGTGTCGAGCAGGCTGTCGGGGGCGTTGCGGTCCATCAGGACCTTGCCGGCGGCGATGCGCAGGTCGCGCCGGGTGGCCTCTTCGAACAGGGCGTCGGCCGAGTCGGGGTGGACGGAGGCGAAGGCCAGGGCGGTGGTGGTGCCGTTGCGCAGCAGTTCGTCGCAGAAGGCGGAGGCGATGCGGCGGGCGTGGGTGCCGTCGGCGAACCGTTCCTCGGTGTCGTAGGTGTGGGCGAGCCAGTCGGGCAGCTGGGCGCCGAAGCGGGCGACGGCCTCCAGCTGCACGTAGTGCGTGTGGGCGTCGACGAAGCCGGCGGTGATGAGGTGGCCGGGGTAGTGGACGGGTTCGGTGCCGGGCGGCAGCCGGTCGCGGAGGGCGGCGTACGGGCCTGCGGCGGTGATGCGGCCCGCCTCGCAGATCAGCAGCCCGTCGGGGTCGTGGACGAGGGCTTCCGCGGTGCCGGTGCGGAAGGGGTCGGCACGGAAGCGGACGAGGGGGCCGCGGACGGCGGAGGGAAGGGTGCGAGTGGGGGTCGGGGCCGGGGCGGAGGCTGGGGTGGGCGTGCTGGTGGTCATGGGCGGCGGGTACCCGCTTTCGGGCGGGGGTGGATCTGGCGTGCGTCAGCGGGGCGGCCGGCCCGTACAGCCGAACGGGTCGGGTATCGGCCGCGGACGACAGACGCGGGGGCGGGGACGGCAAGACTGTCACCGGGCCGGCTGCCAGGTACGGCGCCGACCGGGTGACGGCCGGGGGACGACCGGGGGACGACCGGTCGCCACCGCCGATGACAGTCGAGGAACAGGGGCCGCATGGGCGGGAGTACGGGCAGGAGTACGGGTGGGAGCACCGGTGGGCGGCAGGGCATGAGCACGGGCGGGAGTACGGGCGGGAGTACGGACGTGATCGTGGGCCGGGGCGCGGTGACGGGAGCGCGCGGGTGCCGGGGACGCGGAGCGGGTCGGCGGACCGGGTGGTACGCGCTACGGGCGGTGGTGGCGGTGCTGGTCCTGGCGGGGCTGACGGTGGGCGGGTCCGCCGTCGCGACGCCTCCGGACGGGGGCCCGCGCCCGGGGCTGCCGGACGCCGCGTACGCCGCTCTGTCGTCACACGGGATGCTGGAGCCACAGGGGGCCCTGGAGCACCAGGGGGTACCGGAGCCACAGGGGGTCCTGGAGCCACAGGTGGCCTTGGAGTCGCACGGGGCGCTGTTGTCACACTGGGCGCTTCTGGCGCACCCGGCCCGGCCCCCCTACGCCGCCCCGGCCGCGCAGACTCTCCGGGCGCCGGGCTCCGCGCACGTCCCCCGTAACGCCTCGGTGACCAGGACGGCCGTCATTCAACTGGTCAACCGGGAGCGGGCGAAGGCCGGCTGCCGTTCCGTACGGGCGCACCGTACGGTCACCAAGGCCGCTCAGCGGCACAGTGACCACATGGCCCGCGAGGACTCGCTCTCGCACCGGGAGCGCGGTGGCTCGGGGCCCGGCAGCCGGCTCTCGGCCGTCGGGTACGACTGGCGCCGTGCGGGCGAGAACATCGCGCGCGGTCAGCGTGATGCCGCGGAGGTGGTGCGGGCGTGGGCGCACAGTCCGGAGCACCGGGTGGTGCTGGCCGACTGCGCGTTCCGGCACGCGGGGGTGGGGATCAACAGCGGTACGGACGACCGCGGCCCGTGGTGGACGCTGCTGCTGGCCCGCCCTGCGTGAAGGCCCCGGCACGCGGCACCCGCTACCCGGCGCGCGCAACCCGCAACCCGGCACCCGCTGCCTGACATCCGCAACCCGCAACCCGCTACCCGGCACCTGGCACCTGGCACCTGGCACCTGGCACCTGGCACCTGGCGAAACAATGGGCTCCGGAGCTGTACCGCGACAGCACCCGGCTCACCGTGCCGACGGCACAGCACCCCCGTCCGCCCCTCGCGGAGCAGCACCTGCCCGTACTCCCACGGCCCGTTCGGCCAGTTCTCCGAAGAGCAGGCCGAAGACGGTCCACAGGGTGAGCTGCACGCCGAGTGCGGAGAGGCGGAACTTCCAGAGCAGCAGGGCCGGGAAGTCGGCGGGCAGTTCGTTGACGGCCGGGAGGAACGCGTAGGCGAGGCCGACGGCCGCGGTGAAGGCGGCCAAGGCGGCGACCGTCGCGTACCAGGTGCCCAGGCGGGGTGCGAGCCGCTTGCCGAGGAGGGCGGCGGCGACGGCCAGCAGCACACTGAGGGCGATCATCAGGAAGTACAGCGCGGTACGGGTGCCGATGGAGTCGGGGTCGCCGACGGACGGCGGGTTGGCCGGGTACTTCAGGAACGGTACGAGGTAGACCGCGCCGAATGCGGCGCCGGCGAGCAGCAGGGCGGTGGCGCGGGGGCCGAAGCGGCCGGCGCGCCCGAGGGCGAAGCAGTAGGCCAGGGCGGCGATCCCGCCCAGTGCGACGCCGTAGACCAGGACGCCGGTGGCCAGGCCCGCGGTGGACTGCACCGCGCGGCTGACGACCTCGGCCTCGTGTTCGTGGGCGTGCGCGTCCTCGAAGGCGATGGCGGCGTCGACCTGCGGTTCGCCGAGCAGGTAGGCGACGAGCAGGGCGAGCAGGCCGGCGGCGAGGCCGGCCAGCATGCCGCGCACCAGGAGGGATCTGACGGTGGCGGAGTTCATGTGCGGGCTCCCCGGTCAGTGGCAGGGGAAGCCGAGCAGGTGGCGTCCGTCGTGGACCCACTCGTGCACGCCGGTGCCGGAGAGCAGCGCGGTGGCGCCCTGTTCGGCGCCGACGAAGTAGAGCAGGACGAGCATGAGGATGCCGCCGAGGACCGCCCACGGCAGGACCGTCCGGACGGGAAGGGGAGCGGGCGCGGCGTGGCCGGTGGCCGGCGGTGCGACGGAGTGGGCCATGTCGGGAACCTCCTGGGGAACTCGCGTCCCGGTCGGGGAGTCGTGACGACAGGACGGGTCTGGCTCGCCCGTCGGCCCCGTACGGGACCGGTGCGGGTTCACAGTGGCGCGACCGCGCCGGAATTCCACCGGCTTCCGTCATGTCATCGTCAATAGCATCGGGAACGTACCGCGTGGCGGCGGCCGGGCCAAGGCCCCGCGGACGGCGCCGGGGGCGCACGGCGGCGGGCGTACGCCGGGCTGTTCCCCTGGTGCGCCCGCAGTTTTCCGCGTCGCAAGAGGTGCACATGACAACCCGGGTGATGTTGGTCTCACCGTCCTTCGACGACGCCCTGGGCGCGGTGCGCTTCCCGGCCGACGAATCCCTGACACCGGACGGCCTGCGCCGGGCCCGCGCCGCCCGCCCCGCTGCCGCCGCGCTGCCCGCCGACCAGGCTCTGGCCTCCCCTTCCGCGCGCTGCCAGGAGACGGCCGAGGCGCTCGGCCTGAGCGCGGAACCGGCTCCGGGGGCGGCGGGCCGCGCGATGGGCCGCTGGCGGGGGCTGGCCCTGGAGGATGTGCTGGCCACCGAGCCCGCGGCAGTCTCGGCCTGGCTGTCCGACGCGGACAGCGCGCCGCACGGCGGCGAGACGCTGGCGCAGTTCCTCGGCCGGGTGGCGGACTGGCTGGCGGGCCTCGCGGCGGAGGGCGGCCGGATCGTGGCCGTAGTGGAACCGGACGTCGTACGTGCGTGCGTGGTGTGCGCGCTGGGGGCCCCGCCTTCGTCCTTCTGGCGGGTGGACGTACCGCCGCTGACCGTGACGGCGCTGAGCGGGCGGGACGGCCGGTGGAACGCCCGGGTGGCGGGGGAACTCGGCGGGCCGGCGGCTCCTGGGACGCCGTGACCGTCTGCGCGGACGGGGTCCTGTGGCGCTTCCCGGGCGGCACCCGAGCGGCCTCGGACCCCCGCCTGAAGCGGCCTCGGACCCCGCCTGAAGCCGCCTCGGTGTGGGTGGTCCGGAGCGGCCTCGGCGCGGTCCGGAGCGGCCTCGGCTCCCGCCCGGAGCGGCCTCGGCCCCCAACCGGGTCGCGCGGTGCCCCCCGACCGGACCGCCAGCAGCCCCGCTCGGTCCGCCCGCAACCCCGTCCGGTCCGTCCGCAGCCCCGCCCAGACCGCCCGCACCCCCGCCGGACCGCCCGCACCCCCGCCGGACCGCCCGCAACCCCACGCGGTCCGCCCGCAACCCCAACCGGACCGCCCACAACCCCACGCGGTCCGCCCGCAACCCCAACCGGACCGCCCGCAACCCCACGCGGTCCGCCCGCAACCCCAACCGGACCGCCCGCAGTCCCGCCCGGACCGCCCGCGGCCCCCACCCCGGCCTGTGCGGGCCGCCGTATCCTGGTCGGAGACGGGTTGTTGCACATCGCTTGCAACAAGGCGGCTCACGTGCGGCAAGGCGCCTCACGTGCGGCAAGGCGGCGACGAGGCCGGGTACGGAACGGGTACGAAGGAGCGGTGCGGTGGCATCTCCAGGCTCTCCAGTGGTGCTGGGGATCGAGTCCTCCTGCGACGAGACCGGGGCCGGCCTGGTCCGCGACGGGAAGCTGCTCGGGCACGCGGTGGCGTCCAGCATGGACGAGCACGCGCGCTACGGCGGTGTCGTGCCGGAGATCGCGGCCCGCGCGCACGTGCACTCCCTCACCCCCGTCGTGCACCGCGCTCTCGACGAGGCGGGCCTGGCCATGGCCGACATCGGCGCGGTGGCCGTGACCACCGGTCCCGGCCTGTCGGGCGCCCTCCAGGTCGGCCTGGCCGGCGCCAAGGGCCTGGCGTACGGGCTGGGAGTGCCGCTGTACGGGGTGCACCACCTCGCCGGGCACGTCGCCGCCGACACCCTGGAGCACGGCCCGCTGCCGAATCCCTGCATGGTGCTGATCGTCTCCGGCGGGCACACCTCCCTCCTCCTCGTACGGGACCTGGCGCGCGACCCGATCGTGCACCTCGGCGACACCCTCGACGACGCCGCCGGGGAGTGCTTCGACAAGGTCGCGCGGGTCTTCGGCCTGCCGTACCCGGGCGGCCCCGCGATCGACCGCGCCGCGCGCGAGGGCGACCCGAAGGCCGTCGCGTTCCCGCGGCCGCTGACCGGGCCGCGGGACGATCCGTACGGCTTCTCCTTCTCGGGCCTCAAGACGGCCGCAGCGCGCTGGGCCGAACGGCACACCGACGGCGAACTGCCCGTCGCGGACGGCGCGGCCTCCCTCCAGGAGGCGGTCGCCGATGTCCTGACCCGCAAGGCCGTCGCGGCCTGCAAGGAGCACGGCGTGGGCACCCTGGTGGTGGTGGGCGGCGTCGCCGCCAACTCGCGCGTCCGGTCCCTCGCCGAGGAGCGCTGCCAGAAGGCGGGCATCACGCTGCGCGTACCGCCCCTGCGGCTGTGCACGGACAACGGCGCGATGATCGCCGCTGTCGGCGACCTGCTCGTAAGGGCGGGCGCCGCACCGGCTCCGCTGGACCTCTCGATCGACCCGTCGGCGCCGCTGGAGTACGCGGCCCTGCACCCCGTCGCCAGGGCGGCGCGGGCCGCGGCGGCGACCGCAGCCTGACGGCCCGCCGGCCGACCGCCCCGCCCCTTCCGCCACCGACCGCCCCGGAGCCCCCTTTGCGTACCGCCGAGATCCGCGCCCGCTTCCTCGACTTCTTCGCCGAGCGCGGCCACACCGTCGTCCCCAGCGCGCCGCTGCCGACGCCGGACCCGACCCTGCTGTTCGTCAACGCGGGCATGGTGCCCTTCAAGCCGTACCTGACCGGTGAGGTCGCGGCGCCCTGGCCGCGGGCGACCAGCGTGCAGAAATGCGTGCGGACCCTGGACATCGAAGAGGTCGGCAAGACCACCCGGCACGGCTCGTTCTTCCAGATGAACGGCAACTTCTCGCTCGGCGACTACTTCAAGGAAGACGCCATCCGGTTCGCCTGGGAGCTGTCCACCAAGTCCGTCGCCGACGGCGGGTACGGCCTGGACCCCGAGAAGATCTGGGTCACCGTGCACCACTCCGACGACGAGGCGCGCACCCTCTGGCGGGAGATCTCCGGGCTTCCGGAGGAGCGCATCGTCTCGCGTGGCGACGAGGACAACTTCTGGTCGATGGGCGTGCCGGGACCGTGCGGGCCCTGCTCGGAGCTGTACTACGACCGGGGGCCCAAGTTCGGCCGGGCGGGCGGCCCGGAGGTCGACGAGGACCGGTACATGGAGTTCTGGAACCTCGTCTTCATGCAGTACGAGCGCGGCGAGGGCACCGGCAAGTCCGGCTACCCGATCCTCGGCGAACTCCCCCGCCAGAACATCGACACCGGCATGGGCCTGGAGCGGATGGCCACCCTCCTCCAGGGCGTCGACAACCTGTACGAGATCGACGAGACCCGCCCCATCCTGGACCGCGCCGCCGCCCTCGCCGGGGTCCGCTACGGCGACGACGAGCAGCACGACGTACGGCTGCGCGTGGTCGCCGACCACGTCCGGACGGCCCTGATGCTGCTCGCCGACGGCACCACCCCCGGCAACGAGGGCCGCGGTTACGTGCTGCGCCGCATCCTGCGCCGCGCCGTCCGCTCGATGCGCCAGCTCGGCTACGAGGACCGGGCCCTGCCCGAACTCCTGCCGGTCGCCCGCGACTGCATGGCGCCCAGCTACCCGGAGGTCGCCGAGGCCTACGAGCGGATCGCCGGCCAGGCGGCCGGCGAGGAGGACGCCTTCCGCGCGACGCTGCGCCAGGGCACCGCCGTCCTGGACACCGCCGTCACCAAGGTCAAGGCCGAGGGCGGCCGTTCACTCCCGGGCAAGCAGGCCTTCCTCCTCCACGACACCTACGGCTTCCCCATCGACCTCACCCTGGAGATGGCCGCCGAGCAGGGCGTCGAGGTGGACCGCGAGGGCTTCGCCGCCCTCATGCGCGAGCAGCGCGAACGGGCCCGCGCCGACGCCCGCGCCCGCAAGTCCGGCGGCGCGGTCGACACCTCCGCGCTGCGCACGGTCCTGGACGAGCACGGGCCCACCGACTGGCGCGCCTGGGACACCCTGGAGACCGACTCCAAGGTGCTGGCCCTGCTCGGCGCCCAGGGCCCGGTGCCGGTGGCCCGCGAGGGCGAGATCGTCACGGTCGTCCTCGACCGCACCCCGTTCTACGCCGAGTCCGGCGGCCAGGACAGCGACGCAGGCCGGCTGTCCGGCACCTCCGTCGAGGCCGAGGTGCTGGACGTGCAGCGGCCGGTGCCCGGCCTGGTCGCCCACCAGGTCCGGATCACCGCCGGCGAACTCGCCCCGGGCGACGCGCTGCACGCGGCCGTCGACCCCGAGTGGCGGCTCGGCGCCCGCCAGGCCCACTCCGGTACGCACGTCCTGCACGCCGCGCTGCGCGAGATCCTCGGCCCGACGGCCCTCCAGTCCGGCTCCTACAACCGCCCCGGCTACCTGCGCCTGGACTTCCCGTGGCGCGGCGGCCTCTCCGCCACCACCCGCAGCGAGGTCGAGGAGGCCGCCAACCGGGCGCTCCGCCGCGACCTGCCGGTGGGCGTGAAGTGGATGACCCTGCCGGAGGCCAAGGAGCTGGGCGCGCTCGCGCTCTTCGACGAGACCTACGGCGAGAAGGTACGGGTCGTCGAGATCGGCGGCGCCTGGTCGCGCGAGCTGTGCGGCGGTACGCACGTCTCGCACGCCTCGCAGGTCGGGGTCGTCGCCCTGACCGCGGAATCGTCCGTCGGCGCCGGCATGCGCCGCCTGGAGGCGTCCGTCGGCATCGAGGGCTTCGGCTACCTCGCCCGCGAACGCGACCTGGTCGGCCAGATCGCCGAGCAGATCCAGGCGCCGCGCGCCGAACTGTCGGACCGGGTGGCCGGACTGCTGGAGCGCCTGAAGGCTAGCGACCGGGAGAACCAGCGGCTGCGGCAGCAGGCCACCGTGGCGCGCGCGGCCGAGCTGGCCGGCTCCGCCGTACAGGCCGCCGGTTTCCTGGTGGTCACCGCCACCGCGGACGGCGGCGCCGACGAGGCCCGCGCGCTGGCCATGGCCGTACGGGACCGGATGCCGGCGGGGCAGCCCGCCGCCGTGGCCGTCGGTTCGGCCACGGACGGGAAGGCTGCGCTGGTGGTCGCCCTGAACAAGGCCGGTCGCGCGGCGGGCAGCTCCGCCTCCGATCTGGTCAAGCGGCTGCTGAACGGGCGGGGCGGCGGCTCCCCCGAACTCGCCCAGGGTGGCGGCCTGGCAGCCGACCAGCTGCCGCAGACGCTGGGTGCGTTGGCGGGGCTGCTCGGGGAGCAGGAGTAGCAGTCAAGAGCAGGAGTCAGGAGCAGGAGTCAGGAGTAGGCGAGAGGTGATGCGGCGGGTGGCTCCTGGGTGGGGGCCGCCCGCCGCTGCTTTTTGGGGCGCGCCGGTCAGCCCATCTCCGTCAGCGGCCCGTAGGCGTCCGGGCGGCGGGTGGCGAGGAACGGGAACAGCTCCAGCCAGTCGCGGCGGGCGTCCAGGTCGAGGTCGGCCACCAGGACGGCGGGTTCGTCGCGGGGCGCCTGGGCCAGGACGCGGCCGTACGGATCGACGATGAAAGAACTGCCGTAGAACGTCAGCGGGCCCTCGGTGCCGATACGGTTCGGCACGATCATGAAGGTGGCGTTGGCGACGGCGTTGCCGGTGATCACCTTCTGCCACAGCGGCTGGGTGTCGAAGCCGGGGTGGCCCGGCTCGGAGCCGATGGCCGTCGGGTAGACCAGCACGTCGGCGCCGGCCAGCGAGTAGGCGCGGGCCAGCTCGGGGAACCACTGGTCCCAGCAGGTGGGCAGGCCGAGTACGGCGTTCTCCACGGCGTAGGTCGGAAAGGCGTCGGGACCCGCCGGGCCCGGGCGGAACCAGTGGTGCTCGTAGTAGCCCTCGGTGACGGGAATGTGGGTCTTGCGCGTACGGGCCACAAGGGTGCCGTCCGGGGCGACCAGGACGGCGGTGTTGTAACCGAGGCCGTCGGGCGTCACCGTGCCGTCCGGGCCCGGTTCGGGGTCGGCCCGCTCGTACAGCGAGGCGTGCACGTAGACGCCGTGCGCACGGGCGGCCTCGGCGGCGAAGGTGACCGTGGGCCCCGTGCGCAGGTCCTCCGGCTCGGCGGGCTCGGGATGGTCGGCCTTGCGGACCACCGCGAAGTACGGCGAGAGCGTCAGTTCCTGGAGGCAGACGACGCGCGCGCCTTCCGCCGCGGCCAGCCGGATGCCCTCGTCCAGGGCGGCGCGGTGCTCGCCGGGGTCGCGGTGCCAGCGCTCCTGGACGAGCGCGACGCGCAGCGGGGCACGGTCGGCCGACCGGGTACGGGCCGGCGAGGCGGGCGGAGTGAGGGCTGTGATCACACGCATGGGGGCTCCTGGGGCGCGGGAGGTCACGGGGGCGTAGGTGGGTGGGGGGACGGATGCGAGGCGGATGCGGATGCGGGTGGGGGTCAGAGGCGGGACGGATGCGGGGACGGGTGTGGGACGGATGTGGGACGGATGTAGCGGGCCGCGGAGGCTGGTGTTGGCGCCTGTCGGAACGTTCCGGCAGAGAGCAATGTACGAGTGCCGGAACGTTCCGGCAAGGGGCTGGCCGACGTACGGGGCGGGCCGTGGGGCGACAGGACGGGGCAGGCGCGTCGTAACGGTGGCGGTTCGTTGATACGGGAGCGAAGCGTCGTAACGGAGGCGGTTCGTTGATACGGGGGCGAAGCGTCGTTACGGAGGCGGTTCGTTGATACGGAGGCGAAGCGCGACACGGTGGCGGTTCGTTGATACGGAGGCGGAGCGTCGTCACGGTGGCGGCTCGCTGCTACGGGTGCGTCGCGTCGCTACGGCCCCGGCTCGTCGATACGGCCTAGGCTCGTCGATACGACCCTCGCTCGTCGCTACGCGGACGCCACGTCGATACGTCCGCAGTTCGTCGATACGGGCGCGTCGCGTCGTCACGGTAGTGGCACGTCGATACAGGGCCGGTACGCCGCTACGGGGCCGACCCGTCGCTACGACAACGACGCGTCGCTACGTCACCGACCCATCGCTACGGCATCGATCCGTCGCTACGCCACCGACCCGTCGTTGCGGCATCGATCCGTCGCTACGCCATCGACTCATCGCGACGGCCGCACCCCGTCGCTACGGGCCCCGGCCGCCCGTCCCCATACGTCTAGACTTGCGCCCCGTGACCAGCCGCCGCACCGTGACCCTGCTCGATGTGGCGCGGGCCGCCGGGGTCTCCAAGAGCACCGTTTCCGACGCGCTTCAGGGGTCCGGCCGGGTGGCCGAGGAGACCCGCCGCCGGGTCAGGGACACCGCCGACCGCCTGGGCTACCGGCCCAACAGCGCCGCGCAGCGGCTGCGCCGGGCCAGCACCGGGGCGATCGGCCTGCACCTGCCCCGCACCGCGACCCGGCTGGACTACTACATGACCCTCGCCTTCGGGGCGGTGACCCGCGCCCAGGAGGACGGCCTGGACGTGGTGCTGCTGGCCCCGGGCGGCGAGGCGGCAGGGCGGCTCGCCTCCCGGGTGGACGGCCTGCTCGTGATCGACCCGGAGGCCACCGACACCGACGTGCCCGGATTGCTCGACGCGGGCGTACCCGTCGTCACGGGTGAGCGGTACCTCGGTACGGGCGCCGCCCCCGCCGGTGCCGTGGTCTGCGACAACGCCGCCTCACTGACCGCGCTGCTGAACCATGTGCGCGCGTCAGGCGCCCGCCGCCCGGCGCTGCTCGCGCCCGCCGGCACCTCCGCGTGGGCCACCGCGCTGCGCGACACGGCGGACGCCTGGAGCCGTACGCACGGACTTCCCGTCACCGCACGGACCGTGCCGTTCGCCGCCACCCCCGACGAGGCCGCGCAGGCCACCGTGGACCTGCTCGCGGCCACTCCCGCCGTCGACGCGGTGGTCTGCGCGCCCGACGGAGCCGCCGCCGGAGTCCTGCGCGCCGCCTCCGGACTCGGCCGTACCCCCGGGCGGGACCTGCTCGTCGCCTCCTGCGTGGACGGCCCGGCCCTGCGCGCCTGCGCACCGCCCGTAACGGCGATCGATCTGCGCCCGGACGCGTACGGGCGGGCCTGTGCCGCCCTGCTCTGCGACATCCTGGCCGGCCGCGCCGGGCCGCGGACCGTACGCCATCACGACTGGTCCCTGCGGGTACGGGCGTCCAGTCACTCGGGGGCGGCGGCGGAAGGGACAGCGGAAGGGACAGCGGAAGAGGCAGCGGAAGGGCCGGGCGGCACGTCCGCCTCGCACGCCACCTGACCCACCACCGCACCATCACACCCCCCGCCACCACACCACCCCCGCCACCACACCCCCCACCACACGACATCCCGACCGGTCCGGACCGGTCGGACCTGGGCACATTACGGATACGCCGCGATCGCCTTCCGCCAGCACCCGGCGGTTCGCGACCCCGTCGCGGCACCCCGGCGCCTGCCGCGACGTCGCCGCTACCTTGGGCCTCCTCGCTTGGACGGTGATGCACATGGCGTTCGGCTCCGCCCGGCCACCCGGAGGGAGGCTGCCCGCCGACGTCACGGGCTTCGTCGGACGGGAGGCCGAACTATCCACCGCGAACGCCCTGTTGGAGCGGTCCCGGCTGGTGACCGTGCTGGGCCCCGGCGGAGTGGGCAAGACCCGGCTGGCGCTGCGGGCCGCCGCGCAGGCGGCCGGGAACTACGCGCACGGCGCCCGCTGCGTCGAACTGTCGGACCTCCGTGTCCCCCGCCTGCTGCCGCAGACCGTCGCGGACGCACTCGGCGTGGCCGTGCAGGCCTGCCGCCCGCCCCTGGACGCGCTGACCGCGTACCTGTCCGAGTGCGAACTGCTGCTGGTCCTGGACACCTGCGAACACCTCCTCGACGCCTGCGCCGCACTGACCGGCCCGCTGCTGGCGCGGTCCCCCGGCCTGACGGTCCTGGCCACCAGCCGTCAAGCCCTCGACGTACCCGGCGAGCACGTCCTGCCCGTATCGCCCCTGCCCCTCCCGGCGCCCGGCGCCACGGGGGACGGCGACGCGCTGACGCTGCTCGTCCAGCGGGCGGCCGCCGTCGCGCCCGGCTTCACCCTGACCGACGCCAACCGCGCGCAGGCCGCCGCGCTCTGCCGCCGCCTGGACGGCCTGCCCCTGGCCATCGAGCTGGCCGCCGTACGCCTGCGGGCCCTGCCGCTCGACCGGCTCCTGGCGCAGGCCGGTGACACGTTCGCGCTGCTCGGGCCCGGCCGGTCGACGAGTCCGGCGCGGCACCGGACGCTGCGGGCGGCCGTGGACTGGAGCCACGAGCTGTGCACACCCGCCGAACGACTGCTGTGGGCACGGCTGTCCGTCTTCGCCGGCCCCTTCGGCCTGACCGCCGCCGACGCGGTGGCCACGGACGCGGAACTGCCAGCGCCCGCCTTCCTGACGGCCTTGGTCGGGCTCACCGAGAAGTCGGTCGTGCAGCGTCTGGACGAGCGGCGCGGCTGCTACCGGCTGCCCGCCCTCCTGCGCGAATACGGGGCCGAGCGGCTCCGGGAGCGGGGGCGGGAAGGAGGCGAGGCGTGCAGGGGCCGGTTCGTCGCGCACTACCGTGCCCAACTGGTCGCTTTCAGAGCCGATTTCGCCACTTCCGCGCAGCTCGCCCGCTACCGCGCGCTGGCAGCCGAACGCCAGAACCTGGACGCCGCCCTCGAATACGCCGCCGCCGACGGCGGGTTGCAGGGACTGACCGCCGTCATGTGGGCCTACTGGCTCTGCGCCGGACTGCCCGTCGAAGCCACCACCTGGATGGCCAGAGCCCTGCGGGAGCGGCAGGAGCCGTCGCAGGACCGGGTGATGACGCTCGCCTGGTGCTCGATGTTCACCGGCAACCAGGGCGACCGGGCCGGCGCGTCGTCCCTCGCCGACGAAGCGGTCGCCACGGCGGACCGCCTGCGGGACACCCGCGCCTCCGCATGGGCCGCGCTCGCCGCCTCCGCGGCCCGCTTCCACGACGGCGGACCGTCCCACGGGCCCGCACTTGTCCGGGCGGCCGGGACGCTGATGCACCGGGCAGGAGACCGTACGGGCCGCCGGATCGCCGCCCTCCACCTGAGCTTCGCGCACCTCCTCGCCGGACAGCCCGCGGCGACACTCGACACCGCGCGCACGACCCTGGAACTGCTCGGCGAGAACGGTGCGGAGCAAGGCGACCAGGACGGCCAGGATGTCCAGGACGGTCAGGACGACCAGGACGACCAGGACGGTCAGGACGGTCAGGACGACCAGAGCGGTCAGACCGGCAACAGCGACCTGAGCGACCAGAACGGCCAGAGGGGCCAGAGCGGCCACAGCGGCCACAGCGGCCAGGACAGTACCGAGTGCTACATCTACGGCTCCCAGCTGTCCACGTGCGGCCTCGCGCACCTGATGCTCGGCGCACCCGCCGAGGCGGCGGACGCGCTGCGCCGCGCCGTACTCCTCAAGGGCTGCCTGGAGGACGTACTGGGCGTCGCCTCCGCGACGGAACTGCTCGCCTGGCTCGCGGCCGACGAAGGCCGGGCCCGGCGGGCGGCCCGGCTGTTCGGGGCCACCGCCGCGCTGTGGCGGCGGGTCGGGCCGCATCCGATGGTCGGGAACGCGCAGTTGCAGGCCCTGCACGACGAGTACGAGCGGCAGGCCCGTACCGCCCTGGGCGCCCGGCGGTTCGCCGCGCTGGCCGCGGAAGGCGCGTCGCTGACCCTCGACCAGGCCGTCCGGTACGCCGCCGAGGACGGTCGGCCCGCGTCCGGCACGGGCCGCCGCGCCCTCACGGCCCGCGCCGCTCCCGCGTCCGCCGCCCTGACCCGGCGCGAACGCGAGGTCGCGGAGCTGGTGGCGGCCGGCCTGTCCAACCGCCGGATCGCCGAACGCCTCGTCATCTCCAAACGCACCGTCGACGCCCACATCGAACACATCCTCGGCAAACTCGGCTACTCGTCACGGACCCAAATCAGCGCGCTGTTACGGGAAGAGGGGGCGTCGGAGGCGGGCGGCGAGGGCTGACAGGTGCGAAGGGGCGGGCGATGAGGGCTGACAGGTGCGAAGGGGCGCGCGAGGAGCGTGACGGGCGCGGAGCAAGAGGCCGGGAGCGCTGACCGGCGCGGAACGTCGGGCGCGCGCCGCACCTAGGTATACCGATTCCGTGCACCTACCGATGTCCGGACGGTTCCGGTCGTTCCAGGCTTGCGGTCCCTCGCGTACAGCCGTACGCCAGACCCCACCGCGGAGGCAGGACCCCATGCAAAAGCCCCGGTACCCCCGGCCGACCGGGCCTCCCGGCCCATCCGGACTGCCCGGCCCCTCCGGGCGGTCCGCCCCCTCCGGACTGCCCGGCCCCTCCGGACTGCCCGGCCGGGACGCCGCGGCCGATGCACTGGAAACGCTGCTGCGGACCACGCGCCTGGTCACGGTGACCGGACCCGGCGGCGTGGGCAAGAGCGACCTGGCCGCGGAGGTCGCCCACCGCATGGCGGGCGACCGGTGGGACGCCGTGGGGTTCGGCGACCTGGCCGCGCTGGACGAGCCCGGCCTGGTGCCGCACCACCTCGCGCGGGCCCTCCGGCTCGACGGCGACCCCGGCCGCCCACAACCCGACGCCCTGGTACGGGCGGTGGGCGCCCGCCCCGTACTGCTCGTCGTGGACACCTGCGAACGGCTCGCCGGCCCCTGCGCCGAGATGTTCGCGCGGCTGGTGGCGGAGTGCCCCGGCCTCCACGTACTGGCCACCAGCCGCCGCAGCGCACCGCACGCGCCGGACGGCACGTTTCCGCTGCGCCCGCTCCCGCTCGGCGCGGCCACCGCCCTGTTCCGGACCCGGGCCCGGGAGTACGGCACCGAGGACATCGGCTCGGGGGCCGCCCGCGAGATCTGCCGCCTCCTGGACGGGCTGCCGCTCGCCGTACACACCGCGGCCGCGCAGCTGGCCCGGCGGACCGCGGCGGACCTGCTGTCCTGTCTGTCCCGGCCGGAGTACGTCCTCGACCTGCCCGTCCCGCTCCCCGGCCGGCCCGAACGGCAGCGCACCCTGCGCGGATCGCTGCGCTGGAGCCTCCAGCTCTGCACACCGCTGGAGCGGCTGCTGTGGGCCCGGTGCAGCGTCTTCCCGTCGGCCTTCACGGCGTCCGACGCCGACGTGGTGTGCGGGGACGAGCGGCTGCCACCCGAATCCCTGGCCGTCGCCTTCGCGGGGCTGGAACGGCAGTCGCTGATCCTGCGGGAGGCGGTGTCCCCGAGTACACGGGCGGCGCCCGACGCGCTCTTCCACATGCCCCGGGGCGCCCGCGCCTACGGCAGACAGTGGCTGGTGGAACTGGGCGAGGAACGGGAGTTGCTGCGCCGCTGCCTGGCGTGGTCCCTCAGCCGCGCGTGACGACCGCGCACAGCCTCCGCCCTCCCGTCACTCCGGCCAGTCGGACCCCCGGATCACCTCCACGAAGTCGCCGCGCTCGAACCCGGGGACGAAGTGGGCGAGGACATCGGCCTTCACGTTCCCGAAGGTGGTGTCGGGCCGGTCCTTGATGCCGTCGGTGAAGGCGGCCAGGATGCGGTTCTTGAAGTCGGGCCGCGGGTGCGCCGCGACCACGGCGGCCCGCTGCTCGTCGGAGACGGCGTCGTAGCCGATGCCCAGGACGTCCAGTTCGACGCCCCGGGTGACCAGGGCCACCTCGGGGGCCATGTGCAGCGGGATCTCCGGCGTGGTGTGCAGGGCGATCGCCGTCCAGACGCGGTCGGCCGGTTCGCCGGTGATGCCGTGCCGGTGCAGGAAGGCACGGGCCTCGTCGGCACCGTCGATCTCGAAGCGCTGGTCGGTGCGGCGGTACCGCTCGGTCAGCCCGAGGTCGTGGAACATCGCTCCTACGTAGAGCAGTTCCGGGTCGAACTCCAGTTTCTGCTCCCGGCCGCGCAGCGCCCCGAACAGGAACACCCGACGGGAGTGGTCGAACAGCAGCGGCGGCGCGGCCTCGCGCACCAACTCGGTCGCCTCCCGCGCCAGGGCGCTGTCCGGGATCCGCACATCGGCGATCACCTCGCTCACGACGTCCTCCTTCTTCATCTCGGCCCCAGGGCTCCGGTCTCCCGCCCAAAGGGTTGCGGCCTCTCACCCAGAGGTCCGGCCTCTCGGCCCGGGGGGTCCGGCCTCTCGGCCCAAGGGTTCCGGCGCCTCGGCCCGGGGGGTCCGGCCTCTCGGCCCAAGGGTTCCGGCGCCTCGGCCCGGGGGGGTTCCGGCCTCTCGGCCCAAGGATTGCGTCCTCTCGGTCGGCTTCCACCTTCGCCCGCCGGCGCGCCCGGCGCCATGGCCGTACGGACAGGAGGCCCACACATCCGGACACACGGTGTACGCCCCGACACCTCCCCGGCCGACGACGTGCACACTGACCGCCACCGGCCGCCACCGACCACCACTCCCCCGGCCGGACGCCGACCGCCACCACCCACCATGTCCGCCCATCGGAAGAGGCCCCGCCCATGACGCTCCGCATCGCCTTCCTCGTCTTCGACGGTGTGCGGGCACTCGACGTCAGCGGGCCGTGCGAGGTGTTCCACCCGGCGGAGCAGTTCGGCCGTCCGTACGACCGGTGCTGGTCTCCGCCCGGGGCGGTGCCGTGACGACCTTCCCTCGTACGCGTCGAGCCGGACGCGCTCCACGTTCGCGACGGCCGCTACCTCACCTCGGCGGGCGTCAGCGCGGGTATCGGCCTCGCGCTCGCCCTCGTCGAAGACGACCACGGCAGCGACCTGGCCCGGCGGGTCGCCCGCGAACTGGTCGTCTTCGTCCAGCGCCCCGGCGGCCAGTCGCAGTTCTCCACCGCCCTGGACTCACCGCCCCCCGCAGCGGCGTCCTGCGGACCGTCACCGCCGCGGTGGTCGCCGACCCGCGGCGCCGCACCCTGAGGACCGTGCGTGCGGGCGGCGATGCCGTCCACGGGCAGTACCGTCTCCTCCCCCATGACAAACCGCCAAATTACATGGCAAATACAGCCCGCCCCCTGAGACCATCCCCCCATGACCACACGCACCTTCGACGACCTCCTGGCCGAGGCGGAATCCGTATCCGTCGAAGGCTGGGACTTCTCCTGGCTGGACGGCCGGGCCACCGAACAGCGCCCCTCCTGGGGGTACCAGCGCCGCCTGGGCGAGCGGCTGGCCGATGCCCGGGCGGCGCTGGACATCCAGACCGGCGGCGGCGAGGTCCTGGCGGGCGCCGGGCCGCTGCCGCCCGTCATGGCGGCCACCGAGTCGTGGCCGCCCAACGTCGCGAAGGCGACCGCGCTGCTGCACCCGCTCGGCGCGGTCGTCGTCGCCGACCCGGACGAGCCGCCGCTGCCCTTCGCCGACGGCGCCTTCGACCTCGTCACCAGCCGCCACCCGGCCACCGTGTGGTGGCCGGAGATCGCCCGGGTGCTGCGGCCCGGCGGCACGTACTTCGCCCAGCACGTCGGCCCGGCCAGCGTCTTCGAGCTGGTCGAGTACTTCCTCGGCCCGCAGCCCGAGGAAGTACGGCGCCGGCGCCACCCCGACGACGAGAGCCGGGACGCCGAGGCCGCCGGTCTGGAGATCACCGGTCTGCGCGCCGAGTCCCTCCGTACGGAGTTCTTCGACATCGGTGCGGTGGTCTACTTCCTGCGCAAGGTGATCTGGATGGTCCCGGGCTTCACGGTGGACCGCTACCGCGACCGGCTGCGGGAACTGGACGCGAAGATCCGGGCGGAGGGCCCGTTCGTGGCGCACGCCACCCGGTTCCTCATCGAGGCCCGGAAACCCGCCTGACCTCCCTGCCGAGAACCGCGAGCCCGCGCCCGCCCGCTCGCACCTCCCTCACGCCAGAGCCGCCAACTCCGCATACTCCCGCCCCCACAGATCCTCCGTCCCGTCCGGCAGCACCAGCACCCGGTCGGGCCGGAGGGCCTCGACGGCGCCCGGGTCGTGGCTGACCATCACGATCGCGCCGGGGTAGGTGCCGACCGCGCCCAGCACCTCTTCCCGGGAAGCCGGGTCGAGGTTGTTGGTCGGCTCGTCCAGGAGCAGGACGTTGGCGCGCGAGTGGACCAGTCCGGCCAGTGCCAGCCGGGTCTTCTCGCCGCCGGAGAGCACCCGTACCGGCTTGTCCGCGTCGTCTCCGGAGAAGAGGAACGAGCCGAGGACGTGCCGGGCCTCGCCGTCGCTCAAGTGCGGCGCCGCGGCGGCCAGGTTCTCCCGGACCGTACGGGCGGGGTCCAGCGTGTCGTGCTCCTGCGCGAAGTAGCCCAGCCGCAGGCCGTGCCCGGCTACGACCCGGCCCGCGTCGGGCGTCTCCCGCCCGGCCAGCAGCCGCAGCAGCGTCGTCTTGCCTGCCCCGTTGAGGCCGAGCACGACCAGCCGGCTCCCCCGGTCGACGGCCAGGTCCACACCGTTCAGCACCTGTTGTTCTCCGTACGCCTTGGCCAGGCTCACGGCCCCCAGCGGCACCCGGCCGCAGGGCGCGGGCTCGGGCAGCCGGATGCGCGCGGTCTTCTCACTGCGGCGCGTCGGCTCCAGTGCGGCCAGCATGCGGTCGGCGCGGCGGGCCATGTTCTTCGCGGAGACGGCCGTCGCCACGTTCGCGCGCATCTTGTCGGCCTGGCTGTGCAGCGCCGCCGCCTTGCGCTCGGCGTTGGCGCGCTCCCGGGCCCGGCGCCGGTCGTCGGCCGCGCGCTGGGCGAGGTACTCGTGCCATCCGGTGTTGTGCACGTCGAGGGCGGCACGCGACGGTTCCACGTGAAACACCCGATTGACGGTGTCGGCGAGCAGCCCGGTGTCGTGGCTGATCAGCACCAGGCCGCCCCGGTGAGCGGCCAGGTAGCCGCGCAGCCAGGCGACCGAATCGGCGTCGAGGTGGTTGGTCGGCTCGTCCAGCAGCAGCGTGCCGTGCCCGGCGAACAGGATGCGGGCCAGCTCCACCCGCCGCCGCTGTCCGCCCGACAGCCCGCCCACCGGCTGCCGCAGCACCCGCTCGGGCAGCCCCAGCCCGTCCGCGACCCGCGCCGCCTCGGCCTCGGCCGCATACCCGCCACGCGCCTGAAAGGCGTCCTCGGCCCGCGCGTACGCGGCCATCGCCTTCTCCTGCGCCCCCGGCCCCACGGCCGCGGCCAGCGCGTCCCCGGCCCGCCGCAGCTCCGCCACGGCCCGGTCCAGCCCGCGCGCGGACAGGATGCGGTCGGTGACGGTGACGGCCGGATCGGCCGCCCGGGAGTCCTGCGGCAGATGGCCGAGGCTCCCCGTACGCACGATGTCCCCGGCAGCGGGCGGCACCCGCCCCGCCAGGACGTCGAGCAGGGTCGTCTTCCCCGCCCCGTTACGGCCGACGAGACCGACCCTGTCACCGGGCCCCACATGGAAGGACACGCCGGACAGCAGAAGCCGGGCACCGACACGCACGTCGGCACCACGAACGGTAATCATGGATGAACACTCCGGAACAGCTCAAGGACACACGGGTGGCGTGGAAGCGGGTGTCCGAGCTAGGAGATCCGGGGGGTCGACATGGTGGCGAGGGTAGGCGGTGGTGCGGCGGAGTGCACGTGAATTTCTGGGCGCGAGGCAGCTGCCGCCGTCTTCCCTGGCAGTGACACGACTCGCGGGTGCGGTGGCACGGTGCCCGACGTCCGCAGGTCGTCCCGCATCCGGAAGATCCGGACTTCCGCCGGTCCCCGCACCTCCCGAAACACCTGATACGGGTCTAAGGTTCGCGGCGTACACACTGAGTTGTGCTGCATCGCAGGTCACCACGTAGCAGCCTGCCGGGTGTGCCCGTGCCCCTGGATGCGGCGGCATTTGTGGGGGCTCCATGCACGAGATGACCAAGGGTGGCAACGTCGGACTTGCGACCCTGAGCGAGGACACCGGTTCACTGATGGTGAGCCTGAGCTGGAGCAGCGCTTCAGGAGACGGCGACGCG
This sequence comes from Streptomyces paromomycinus, assembly GCF_003865155.1. NCBI lineage: Bacteria > Bacillati > Actinomycetota > Actinomycetes > Kitasatosporales > Streptomycetaceae > Streptomyces > Streptomyces paromomycinus. Next base: position 4,612,103 of record NZ_BHZD01000001.1, read on the forward strand.
GACGTCTCTGTTCTGCTGCTGAGCGCCGACGGCAAGGTGCGCGGCGACGCGGACTTCTTCTTCTACAACAATCCGGCCGCCGCCGACGGCAGCGTTCAGTTACTGGGCAAGACGCCCACGGCCAACGGCAGTGAGGACCGGGTCAGCATCGATCTGACCGCCGTACCGGACGATGTCGAGAGCCTGGTCGTAGCGGCCAGCCAGTACGGCACGGGCCACTTCGGGGAACTGGACGACCTGCGGGTGACCGTCGCCGACCGTACGGGCGAGGCGCTGCTGGGATTCACCATCGCCGACGCCGGGGAGGAAAGCGCGTTCATCTTCGGTGAGCTGTACCGGCGGGCCGGGGAGTGGAAGTTCCGCGCGGTCGGACAGGGCTACGCGACGGGCCTGGCGGGGCTGGCCACGGACTTCGGCATATCCGTGGACGAGGAGGAAGAGCCGGTGCCCGCGGACGAGGAAGAGACAGGAGCGGGCGAGGCGCACCCCGAAGCCGCGGAGCAAGCGGGGGCGGCTGCGGCGCCGTCGCCCGTCGGCCCGGTGGCGGCCCCCGCGCCGGCGGTCCAGGCACCCGCGCCCGCGCCGTCGGCCGGGCCGGACCCGGCTCCCGCACGGCGTCCCCGTGGGCCGCGTACGGCGAAGAAGAAGGTCACCCTGCCCAAGGTGGCGAAGAAGTCCCTCGCCGAGAACGACTCCTGGCGCCAGGCCCGGCTGTTCCCCGCGCCCACGCTGAAGAGCGACCGGGAGCGCGAGATGCGCGCCACATCGGTCCTGCTGGCCGTGATGGCGCAGGTCCCGGAGTTCGGGCGGCGGCTCACCGCGGCCTTCGGCGCCCCGGCCGGCCGGATGCAGACGTTCACCGAGGTCACGCTGCCGAACGGGGACACGCCCCGGCGCCCTGACGGCGTGATCCGGGTGGAGCGGGCAGGCAAGCTGTGGACCGCGCTGGTCGAGACGAAGACCAACGGCAATCCCCTCAGGTCCGAGCAGGTCCAGGACTACATGGACATCGCGGCCCGGCGCGGCTACGAGGTGGTGATCACCCTCTCCAACGACGTGGCGCTGGAGGGCAGTCCGCTGGTCGAGGTGAAGACCGACGGCCGCCGCAAGCACAAGGTGACGCTGTGGCACCTCTCCTGGGCCGAGGTGGCGCACCAGGCTCAGCTGCTGATCCGCCACGAGGGCGTGGGGAACGCGGCGCACGCCTGGCTGCTCCAGGAGTTGCTGCACTACCTCCAGCACGAGAACTCCGGCTGCCACGGTTTCCAGAACATGGGCCCGGCGTGGGTGCCGGTGCGCAACGGCATCGACACGGACACGCTCTGCCAGGGTGACGAGCGCGCCGTGGCCGTCGTCGAGAGCTGGGAACGGCTCATCCGCCAGGTCTGCCTGCGGCTGGGCGGGGAACTGGGCCAGAAGGTGTTGCCCGTGCAACGCGCCAAGCGCGGGACCGACCAGGCCAGCCGTCGCGCGGCGCTCGCCGACCGGCTCTGCGAGGAGGGGCGCCTCTCCGCCGAGCTGCGCATCGACACCACGCCCGGCATCCTCGCGATCGCCGCGGACCTGCGGACCGGAAAGCTGCGCACGTCCATCGAAATCCCGGCGCCGGAGCAGGGTTATCCCCTCAGCTGGGCCAAGCGCCTGGTCAGGCAGCTCGCCGAAGCGCCGGCGGACCTTCATGTGGAGACGCTGGTGGAGGGCAACAGGGGGCCGCGCGGCACACTGGAGCGGCTGCGCCCGGAGCCCGGAGACCTCCTGCCCAAGGACGGGGTGCCCATCAACGGGTTCCGGCTGTCCCTGTTCAAGGGAATGGGCAGCACCCGCGGAAACGCCGAGTCCGGGTTCATCCGCAGCGTCGACGAGGCCGTGGACCGGTTCTACGCGGGTGTCGTCGCCCATCTCACGCAGCCCGGCAGCACAGAGCGCCGGTCCGCGCGCCGCACCTCCGCACCGGACCCGGCCGAGGCCGCTGTCCTGAGCTGATCCACCCGGCGGACGTCCTCCCCCACTCCCACCGACCCCCGCAGCATCCCCGCGGAGGCCGGCGGGTGGGGCCCTGGTGTCACGTCTCGGCGGCAATCCAGGCGATGTGCCAGCCGTTCTTGGCGGCGTATTCGGGGTCGATGGGCTGGCGGTCGACGCGGCGGACGTAGATGCGGAAGCCGGTGGGGGTGGCGGCGTAAACCGTGTTTCCGCCGGTGGTCATCCACATGCGGTCGTCGCCGGTGAGGGCGGCGATATAGGCGGGGGTGTCGGCGAATTCCCCGGCGCTGGTGTCGACGTCGATGTAGACGCCGTCGCCATTGCGGTCGGGGTAGTTCTGCCAGCCTTCACCGGGGGCGGTCCTGCCGGAAAGGAACTTGCCGTTCTGCATTGCCTGCTCCTGTCGCGTCCTCGTAGGAATGCGAACCGGCGATCAACTGATCGGCGGCTAGGGCAGTTTGTGCCCGGACCTCCGTGACTAGCAAGGGCGTTCGACAACGTTGGCCAGATGTGGGGAGTGCCCGCCGGGCCCGGGGCCGCTGGCCGGAATGGAGGGTTGACCGGAGGGCGGGGCGGGCGTAGCCGGGGGCTGCGACGGGAGCATGATTCTTTTTTCGGGAGGGTTGACAGTCTCCCGCGGCCTCACAAATCTAGGACTCAGCCTTTCCGGCGGCCCCGGTACGTCGACGCATGAGGAATTCGCGATCCGGGCCTCGCGATCATCATCTCTCCGGTGTTGCGGCGTACTTCGCCGCTCCGGAGCAGGCCTCTGCGTCGGACGCCGACGACCTTTTCGCGCCGCGCTCGTCGCATCTCTTCCCGGGCACGAGGCCGATGACAGGCTTTGGAGAGGAAAGTGGAGAACGTGGCGGACGTGGGAGCGCCGAAGGATGTGCGGCCGGGTACCGGAACGGCCGCGCGGACCGGTGCGGGCGGTGGCCGGGCCGCCGCGGGTTACACCTTCCGGGCCGCCGCGGAATGGGCGGAATTCGGGGCGGTGCTCGACCTCGCGTACGGCGGCCATCCGCACTCGCCCGCCCACAGCGCCGTGGTCGGAGCCCTCTTCGAACCGAAGCGTTCCCTGGTCGCGTGCTACGGCGGGCGCCCGTGCGCCACCCTCGCCGGGTACGCGCTGGAGATGACGCTGCCGGGCGGCCCGGCCCCGGTGGCCGGCATCGGGTACGTGGCGGTCGCGCCGCCGCACCGGCGCCGCGGGCTGATGCGGGAGCTGCTGCGGCAGGCGCTCACCACGCTGCACGAGGAGCGGGCCGAGCCGGTCGCGGTCCTGCACTCGACCGAACCGGGAATCTACGGGCGGTTCGGGTTCGGGCTCGCCTCGCAGGCCGTCGAGGTGTCCGTGCCGCCCGAGGCGCGGGCGTTCGCGGGGCAGGTGGCTGCCGCGGGGCTGACGCTGGACGTCGTCTCCCCTGATGAGGCGCACACTGCCGTCGCGGACGTCTACCGCGCCTGTCTGCCCCAGCGGCCCGGTCTGCTGCGCAGGGACGCCGCCTGGCAGCGCCGCGCCGTCGAGGACGAGCCGGACACCCGGCACGGCGCGGGACGGCTGCTGTGCATGGTGGTGTCGGGGCCCGGCGGCGACGCGCGCGCGTACGCGCTGTACCGGCTGCGGCCCGCCTGGGAGCGGTCCCGGCCGCGCTATGCCCTGTCCGTCCGGGAGGTGTTCGCGTGCGACCCCGCCGCGTACGCCTTCGTGTGGCGGTCACTGCTCGACACCGACCTGGCAGGGGCCGTCACCGCGGCATGCTGCCCGGTCGACGACCCGCTGCTGGCCCTGCTCGACGATCCGCGCAGTGCCGCACCGACCATACGTGATCAGTTGTACGCCCGTGCCGTGGACCTGGACCGCGCCCTCACCGCCCGTACGTACAGCGCGCCGGTGGACGTGGTGCTTGAGGTGCGGGATGTGATGTGCCCCTGGAACGAGGGGCGTTGGCGGTTGTGCGCGGAGCCCGGGGGCGGTGCCGTCTGTGTGCGGACGGGGGCTGCCGCCGATCTCGCGCTGGGCGCCCGTGACGTCGGTGCGGTGCTGCTCGGCGGCGGTTCGCTGGCCCAGCTCGCGCTCGCGGGCCGGGTCGCGGAGCTGCGGCCGGGCGCGCTGCGCGCCGCCTCCGCCGCCTTCCGCCACGACCCGGCGCCGTACTGTCCGACGGCTTTCTGAGGCCGGTGCCCGGCGGCCCCGTGACCGCTGCCCGGCCGTCAGAAGCCGCGCGGCTCCGGCCCCGTGACCATGAGGACGGCTGCCGGTGTCCGCATCTTCCATCTTCCTGCGAGGAGTCCCCATGCCCGGACCCGGTTATGCCTTCTTCGGCGACGCGGAGCGCGACAACGTGCAGCAGGTGCTGGACGCCTGGGCGCGCACGACCGCAGCGCACTCCTACCCGCTCGGTGATCTGACCCAGACCCGGCTGTTCGAGCAGGCTGCGGCGCACCGGCTGGGCAGCCCGTACTGCCTGTCCGTCAACAGCGGGACGTCCGCGCTGCAGGCGGGCCTCGCGGCGCTCGGCATCGGGCCCGGTGACGAGATCATCGTGCCCGGGTACATGTACGGCGCGTGCCTCGCCGCCGTGGCGTACAGCGGGGCGACGCCGGTGCTGGCCGAGGTGGACGCCTCGCTCACCCTCGACCCCGACGACGTACGGCAGCGGATCACGCCGCGCACGAAGGCGCTGATGCCGGTGCACATGCTCGGCGCGGCCTGTGACGTGGCGGCGCTGCGGCGGATCGCGGACGAGCACGGACTGCTGGTGCTGGAGGACGCCGCGCAGGCGTGCGGCGGTACGTACCGGGGCCAGGCGCTGGGCACGTTCGGGCACGCGGGGGCCTTCTCCCTCAACATGTTCAAGGTGATCACGGGCGGGGACGGCGGTTTCCTGCTCACCGCCGACGAGCGGATCTTCCAGCGGGCGTACGGCTTCCACGACCACGGCTGGTTCCCGTACCGGCGCGAGGACGGCCCCGGCGACCGGCTGTGGGGCCTCAACCTGCGGATGACGGAGCTGACTGCGGCCGTGGCGCGCGCCCAGCTCGGCCGGCTGGACGCCGTGCTGGCCCGTACCCGGGAGCTGCGGGACGACCTGCTGGCGCAGATCCCCGTACGGGACGGGCTGGTCCGCCGCCCCCTGCACGACGCGGCGGGCGACTGCGCGACCCTCCTGGTGCACGTCTTCGACGAGCGGGCGGACGCCGAGGCCGTCGCGAAGCGCCTCGGCACCAAGACGCTGCTGCACTCGCCCAAGCACTACTACGGCGGGATTCCCGAGCTGGCCGCGCTGGCCGCCCCGGACGGCTCCTCGTGCCCGTTCCGCCCGGCCGCCGAGTCCTGGCGGCGGGACGGCTGGCGGGCGGGGGCGCTGCCGCGCACCGACGACGTGCTGAGCCGGTCGCTGGCCATGACCGTCGGCACCACCGACACCTACCTGGGCGCCGACTTCGGGGTGACCGTCTTCAGCGGTACGGACGAGGTCGCCGAGGTCGCCGAACGGTTCCGCGAGACGGTCGCGGAAGTTCTCGGCTGACCGGCCCCGCGCGCCCACGCCACACCCGTCCCAGCCCACCGACCTAAGGACCGTCATGCCCGCGACCCGAACGCCCGCGCAGCTCACCGCCGTGGCCGCCAGGCCCCTGGTCAGCGTCGTGGTGCCGTGCTTCGACGAGGCCGCCGTCATCGGGGAGACGCACCGCCGGCTCCGCGCCGTACTGCGCGGCCTGCCGGAGTGCGAGTACGAGGTCGTGTACGTGGACGACGGCAGCCGGGACGGGACCTGGGACCGGCTCACGGCGCTCGCCGCCGCCGACGCGCGGGTCCGGCTGGTGCGGCTGACCCGCAACTTCGGGCACCAGCCGGCCGTCCTCGCGGGCCTGCGCGAGGCGGCCGGGGACGCCGTGGTGACCATCGACGCGGACCTCCAGGACCCGCCCGGCCTCATCGCCGACATGGTCGAACGCTGGCGCGCGGGCTGGCCGGTGGTCTCCGCGCGGCGCACCGGCCGGGAGGGCGAGAGCCGCTTCAAGACCGGCACCGCGCACGTCTTCTACCGGCTGCTGGCGGCGGTCGCCGACCACCCCGTCAACCTCGACACCGGCGACTTCCGGCTGCTGGACCGCGAGGTCGTCCGCACCCTCACGCTGCTCCCGGAGAGCGAGCTGTACCTGCGCGGCTCCGTGTGCTGGGCGGGTTTTCCCGAGACGAGCCTGGAGTACGGGCGGCGGCCGCGGCTCGCCGGGCGGACGAAGTACACGCTGCGCAAGATGGCGGGCCTGTCCCGGCGCGGCCTGCTCGCCTGCTCCTCGGCCCCGGCCCGGGTGCCCGCCGCCGTCGGCCTGGCCTGGCTCGGCGGTACGGCCGTGGCCTCGGCCGTGCGGCGCCGCCCGCTGCCGCTCGCCGCGTGGACCTTCGGCTGCGAGGCGGTGCTGCTCGGGGTGCTGGGCGAGTACCTGCTGCTGGTCCACCGCGAGGTGCGCGGCAGGCCGCCGTACGTGGTCCGCCAGCGGTGGGCGGCCGGCGTCCCGGCACCGGTGGAGCTGACGGCCGACGACGTGGCCGGGCCGCGGGAGGCGTGGACCGCCGGGAGCGCGCGGTGACGGCCGTGCACGGCGACCGGGAGGTACGGGACGGGAACCCCGGCGACGCGGACTGGGACGTCATCGTCGTCGGGGCCGGATTCACGGGCCTGGCCGCCGCCCACGAACTCGGCCGGGCCGGGCTGCGCTGCCTCGTCCTGGAGGCCGACGACCACGCAGGCGGCCTCGCGGGCACGTTCACCGTCGGCGACCGGCGGCTGGAGCGCTTCTACCACCACTGGTTCGCCTCCGACACGGACATCTTCCGGCTCTGCGCCGACCTCGGCCGCGCCGACCTCGTCCAGCGCCACCACGGCCGCACCGGCTTCTACTACGCGGGCGGCATCCACCGCCTCTCCACCCCCCTCGACGTGCTGCGCTTCGCGCCGCTGCCCCCCGCCGACCGGCTGCGCCTGGGCCGCTCGGTGCTGCGCGCGGGCCGGGTCCGGCACTGGCGCGAGCTGGAGGCGCTGACCGCCGAGGAGTGGCTGGTCGGGCTGGGCGGGCGGCGGGTCTACGACCGGGTGTGGCGGCCGCTGCTGGAGGGCAAGTTCGGCCCGTACGCGCCCGAGGTCGGCGCCACCTGGATGTGGACCAAGCTGCACCTGCGGGGCGGCAGCCGCAGCCGGTCGGGCCGCGAGGTGCTGCACTACCTGCGCGGGGGCTGCGGCGCCCTGCTGGACGCCTGGCTCCCCCGGCTGGCCGGGCTGGGCGTACGGATACGGACCGGCAGCCCGGTGACGGAGGTGCTGACCGGGCCGGAGGGCGTACGCGGCGTGCGCTGCGGTGGTGAGGTGACACGCGCCCCGCGGGTGCTGGTGACCTGCGCCCCCGGGCCCGCCGCCGCGCTGCTCGACCGGTCCGCACACCCCGCCGCCCCGGCCCTGCGCCGCCGCCTCACGGCGATCCCGTACCTGGCCAACCTCTGCCTGGTGCTGGAGAACGACCGGCCGCTGTCCGACACGTACTGGCTCAACGTCAGCGACCCGCACTTCCCGTACGTCGGCGTCATCGAGCACACCAACCTCGACGCCCCGGAGCACTACGGCGGGCGGCACCTCGTCTACCTGTCCACGTACCTGCCGGCGGACGCCCCGCTCTACCGGATGAGCGACCCGGAGGTCTACCGGTACAGCCTTCCCCACCTGCGGCGGATGTTCCCGGCGTTCCGCGCGGAGTGGGTGCGCGCCCACCACGTCTGGCGCGCCCGGTACGCGCAGCCGGTCATCACCCGGCACTACTCGCGGACCGTGCCCGGCGTCGAGCACGCCGTACCCGGGCTCTACCTCGCCGGAATGGCCCAGGTCTTCCCCGAGGACCGGGGCACCAACTACGCGCTGCGCGGCGGGCAGCGCGCCGGACGGCTGATCGCCGACCGCATCCGTACGGCGGAGCGCCGCACCGCCGGCGCCGCCCCCGCCCACCCCACCCACCGGACCGGAGAGGACCATGACTGACCCCCGCGCCCAGCAGGCGCAGCGGACCCGGCAGACCCGGAGACCGCGGCAGCCCCTGTTCAGCGTCGACGACTGCGAGCGGATGCCCGCCCGCCAGGTGCACGACCTCTACCGGCAGTACGTCAGCCGCGCCCAGGTCTCGCTGCTCGGCTCCTTCGGCTTCGGCCAGGACCTGGTCGACCACGCCGAAGGCTGTTGGATCACCCTGCGCGACGGGCGGCGCATCCTGGACTTCACCGGCGGCATCGGCGTCCTCAACCACGGCCACAACCACCCCCGGCTGCTCGCCGCGCGCCGCCGCTTCGCCGACCGGCGCGTCATGGAGGTCCACAAGAACTTCCTGTCCCCGTACGTGGCCGCGCTCAGCCACAACCTGGCCCGGCTGCTCCCCGGCGATCTGAGCATCAGCTACTTCCCCAACTCCGGCGCGGAGGCCGTCGAAGGCGCCGTGAAACTCGCGTACAAGTACCACCGGGGCCACCGCGGCACCGTGCTGCACAGCGACATCTCCTTCCACGGCAAGCTCCTCGGCGCGGGCAGCCTCACCGCCTCCCCCGAGGTCGACTTCCCGTACCCCGGCCTGCCGGGCACCGACCACTTCGCCTACGACGACCCGGAGTCCTTCGCCCTCGCCCTGGAACGGCACCGGACCGGGGACGGCGGCAGCGACGTGTACGCGGTGGTGCTGGAGCCGTTCAGCGCGTCGAGCGTGCGCGCGTGCTCGGCGGAGTTCCTGTACGAGGTGCGCCGGCTCTGCACGGAACGGGACATCGTGCTGATCTTCGACGAGGTGTACACCGGCTGGGGACGGACCGGCACGCTCTTCCACTTCATGCGCCACCCCGGCCTGCTGCCCGACGTCCTGACCACCTCGAAGTCGTTCGGCGGCGGCAAGGCGTCCATCTCCGGCTACGTCGCGCGCGAGCCGGTCTTCCGCGCCGCGTACGACAACCTCGCCGACGCGACGCTGCACAGCACCACGTACTACGGCTTCGGCGAGGAGACCGCGACCGCGCTGGAAGCCGTCGCTGTCGCCGTCGAGGACGACTACCCGGCGCGCGCCGTACGGATCGGCGAGCGGCTGGGCGACGGTCTCGCCGATCTCGCCGCCCGCCACCGCGCCCTGGTGTCCGGCACCTGCGGCCAGGGCGCGCTGCACGGCCTGTTCCTCAACGACGGCAACCCCGCACTGGACCGGCTGCTGCGCCTGGTCCCCTCCTCCTTCGTCCGCGACCCGCGGGCTCGCCGCAAGCTCATCACGGCGGCCGTGATCGCCTCTCTCTACCGCGACTTCGGTGTCCTGGCCTACTACGGCTCCAATCACGGCCTGCCGCTCATCGCCTCGCCGCCGTTGGTCGCCGGGGAGACCGAGGTCGAGCTGTTTCTCCAGGCGCTGGACTCGGTGCTGGAGCAGGGGGCCGGGCGGCTGCTGGCCCGCTTCGCCAAGGACGTGCTGGCGCAGCAGGTGCCCGTACGGGGCAAGGAGGCCAGGGAGCAGGCGGTGGCCCGGTGAGCGGCGCGCACGCGGAGAACGGCAGCCGGATGGCGCGGGCACTGCGCGCGAGCGGACTGCCCCGCCGGTGGGCGGCCCGCTATCCGGCGCTCGCCGGCCCGCTCGCGAGCGCGCGCGCTGCCGCGCATGTCAGTGGGACGCTGGAGCGGCTGCCGAGGTCGTACCGGTTCGGTGCCGAGGTCGCGCTGCGGACCGCCGGGCTGGCACTGCGGGTCGCCGGGCCCGTGCCGGCGGGGAGTTCCGCACCCGCCGGGCACGACCGGCTCTCGCGGCTCCCCGGTTTCGGCCGCTTCCTCGACCTCATCGACGCCCTCGCGCTGTACGGCGCTCTGGACGGTGAGCGGGACTCATGACCCGACGCCGCCCCCCGCCCCGCACCGTTGCCTGTGACGCCCTGGTCATCGGCTCCGGCGCCGGTGGCGCGGTCGCCGCGCTGGAACTGGCGCGGGCCGGTCACCGTACCGTCGTCCTGGAGGAAGGCCCCCGGACGAGCACGGCCGAGATCGCCGCGGCGGCACCCGCCGAGAACCTGCGCCGCCTCTACCGCGACGCCGGGCTCACCCCGGTCTTCGGCAGCCCGGTCATCCCGTACGGCGAGGGCCGCTGCGTGGGCGGCAGCACGGTCGTCAACGGCGGAATCCTGTGGGCGCCGCCGGACGGGCTGCTGGAACGCTGGGCGCGGGAGATGGGCACCACCGACTACCGCGCCGACCGCCTGGCGGAGCACATCCGTACGGTGTCCGAGCGCCTCGGCGTCGGCGAGCAGCCGCACGGTGACGGCAACGCGGACTCCCGGCTGCTGGCGGGCGCGGCCGACGCCCTGGGCTGGCGCTGGGCCGCCACCCGGAGGGCCGCCCCCGGCTGCCGCCACCGCAACCGCTGTCCGACCGGCTGCCCGAGCGGCGCCAAGCGCAGCATGCTCGTCAGCTACCTCCCGGAGGCCGAGCGGTACGGCGCCCGGATCGAACCCGGGACGCGGGCCGTGCTGCTGCGGCACGACGGCCGGACCGTGCACGGCGTGACGGCCCTCAGCGGCCCGGACGGACCGGCCGGGCCGCACGGGACGGACCGGCCGGGCGGCCGCACCCGCATCGACTACCGCCCGCGTACGGTCTTCCTCGCCGCCGGGGCCGTCGGCAGCGCCCTCCTCCTCCAGCGCAGCGGCATCCACCGCCGCCAGGCCGGGCGCGCCATGGGCTTCCACGTCAACTTCCGCCTGGCGGCCCGCTTCCCCGACCCGGTGCACGCCACACGCGGCACCATCTTCACCGCGCAAGTACGGGAATTCGACGAGCTGGGCATCCACCTGATGCCCGCCAACCTCACCGCCGGATCACTGGCGGCGGCCCTCGCCGGACACGGCCCCGCGGTGCTGGACACACTGCTGGCCGACCTGGCCAGAGTCGCCGTGTACACGGTGCAGGTACGGATGACCGGGCGCGTCGCCGTACGCCAACTGCGCGGCGGCACCCGGCTTCTACGGCATCACCTCACTCCGTACGACCACGGCCTGCTGCGCTTCGCGCTCGGCCGGGCGACGCGGCTGCTCTTCCGGGCGGGGGCCGTGGAGCTGTACCCGCCGTGTCCGGGTGTGCTGCGCTCGGACCGTACGGCGCAGGAGTTCGCCGCCCGGTCGGACCCGCGCGGCTGGAACCTGGTCTCCGTCCACGCCATGGCGTCCTGCCCGATGGGGCGGCCCGCACTCGGCGGGGTGTGCGACCAGGACGGCCGACCGTACGGTTTCACCAACCTCCGGCTGTGCGACGCGTCGGTGCTGCCGGGTCCGGCCGGTATCAGCCCCCAGGGCACGGTCATGGCCTTCGCGCACGAGATCGTCGCCCGCCACCTCTCCTGCGCACCACAGGTCCCCACGAGGAGGCACTGTGACAGCGACACCACCCCCTGACGCCACGGGGCGCCCGCGCGGCCTGCTGCGCCCCGCCGGGACCGTCCTCGACTGCGACATCGCCGTGCTCGGCTCCGGGATGGGCGGCGCGACCCTGGCCTACGCCCTGCGCGGCACCGGCGCGCGGGTCCTGGTCGTGGAGCGCGGCGACTTCCTGCCGCGGGAATGGCAGAACTGGTCGACGCCCGACGTCTTCACCGCCGCGCGCTACCGCAACGCCGAACCCTGGTACGACGCCGCGTCCGGCCGGTTCTTCTCCCCGGGCGTGCACTACTACGTCGGCGGCAACACCAAGGTCTTCGGCGCCACCCTGCCGCGCTTCCGCGAGGCCGACTTCGGGCCGCTGGAGCACGCCGAGGGCGTCTCGCCCGGCTGGCCGTTCCCGTACGGCGTGCTCGAACGGCACTACGCGCGGGCCGAACGCCTCTACCGGGTGCACGGCGCCCGCGCCGCCGACCCGACCGACCCGTGGCGCTCCGGCGACTACCCCTGGCCGGCCGTACCGCACGAGCCCGCCGTCGCCACGCTCGCCGCGTCGTTGCGCGACCAGGGCCTGACACCGTTCGCCCTGCCCACCGGCGTGGACCTCCGGGAAGACGGCGGGTGCCTGCGCTGCGGCACCTGCGACGGCTTCCCCTGCCTGGTCGAGGCCAAGAGCGACGCCGACGTGTGCGCGCTGCGGCCCGCGCTGGCCTCCGGCAACGTCTCGCTGCTCACCCGGGCCACGGTCACCCGGCTCGTCACCGGGCCGTCCGGACGGCGGGTCACCGAGGCGCTGGCCCAGTACGAAGGCCGTGAGCTGCGCATCCGCGCGGACCGGTTCGTCCTGGCCTGCGGCGCGGTCAACACGGCCGCACTGCTGCTGCGTTCGGACCCCGGCCCCCTGCACACGGGGCCGGTACGGACCACGGGCCTGGCGAACGGGTCCGGGCAGGCCGGGCGCAACTACATGGTGCACAACAGCACCTTCCTCATGGCCGTCGCCCCGCGCCACGCCAACGACGTGGTGTTCCAGAAGACGCTGGGCGTCAACGACTGGTACCTGGGCAACGGCTCGCGCGGGCCCCTGGGCAACATCCAGGCCCTGGGCAAGCTGCGCCCCCCGTCGGCGGGCGGACTGTGGCCCCGGACACCGCGCCCCCTGCTCGCCGCCGCCACCCGGCGCAGCTTCGACCTGTACCTCACCAGCGAGGACCTGCCGGTGCCGGGGAACCGGGTGGCCGTCGGCCCCGGAGACCGGATCGAGGTGCACTGGCGGCCGGTCAACCTGCCGCCGCACCGCGAACTGGTGCGCCGCGCCGTACAGATGATGCGCCGCGCGGGCTTCCCCCTGGTCCGCACCCGGCGGATGGGCATCGCGGTCAACTCGCACCAGTGCGGCACGGCGGTGGCCGGGGAGGACCCGGCGGCCAGCGTCGTCGACCCGGGGTGCAAGGCCCACGAGCTGGACAACCTGTGGGTCGCGGACAGCTCCTGGTTCCCGTCGTCGGCGGCGGTCAACCCGGCACTGACGATCGCCGCCAACGCGCTGCGCATCGCGCCGGGCGTGGCGGGGGTGCCGGAGGAGGCGTACGGGACCCACACGGCCGACGGGCCCCGCGAGGCCGGTGCGGCCCGCGCCGCCGACGCGGCGCGCGGCGGCTCCGGGGACGGAGGGACCGCGGGCCCATGATCGTCGACCACGCCTACGAACTGATCACCGACGACGTCTTCCTGCGCCTGCACGGGCTGCTGCCGCACGCCGAACTCTTCCTCAAGCTGGAAGGGCTCAACCCGGCCGGATCGGTCAAGCTCAAGACCGCCACCGGCCTGGTCGAGGACGCCGAACGCCGCGGCCTGCTGCACCCCGGCGGCGCGCTGATCGAGTCCTCCTCCGGCAACCTGGGCATCGCCCTGAGCGCCGTCTGCGCGGCCAAGGGCTACACCTTCACCTGCGTCACCGACCCGCACGTACCGCGGCAGAGCGTCGCGCTGATGCGCGCGTTCGGCGCCCATGTGTGCGTCGCGGACACCCCCGACGGCAACGGCGGCTACCTCGGCAGCCGGATCGCCCTGATCCGCAGCGCCCTGGACCTCGACCCGTCCCTGACCTGGCTCAACCAGTACGTCAACGCCGCCAACCCGGCCGTGCACGCGGCCCGCACCGCCGCCGCCGTGCTGCGCGAGATCCGCACCGTGGACTACCTCTTCGTCGGCGCCGGCACCACCGGCACCGTCATGGGCTGCGCCGCGCACTTCCGCCGCCGCTCGCCCCGCACCACCGTGGTCGCCGTGGACGCCGCGGGCTCGGTGACCTTCGGCGGCCCGCCCGGCACCCGCCGCATACCGGGCCTGGGCACCAGCCGGGTGCCGGAGCTCTGCCGGCCGCGCGCCGTGCACCGGGTGGTCGCCGTACCCGAACGGGACGCCGTACGGATGTGCCGCCGCCTCGCCCGGTCCCACGGCCTGGCCGTCGGCGGCTCCACCGGCTCCGTGCTCTGCGCCGTCCTGCGCCTGCGGTCCGGCATCCCGCCGGGCGCCCGGGTGGTGGCGCTCTCCGCCGACCTCGGGGACCGCTACCTGGACACCGTGTACGACGACGCCTGGGTCACCGAGCACTTCGGCGCCGCGGCGGCCGGCCGCCCCCGGGCGCCCGGCGCCGCGCAGCCCGCCCCAGAGGAGGTGCGTTGAATGAACCCGCCCACCGCGAACGCCGCTCCGGTCGCCGCAGCCCCGGACTGTTCCGACGATCTGCAGGACCTGTACTGGCCGCCCGTCCACCCCTTCCGCTCCCTCGACCCCGCGCTCGTCCGCTTCCTGGCCGCTCCCCCGCCTGCCCAGGCCGCGCACCTCGCCCGCCTGCGCGCCGACCCCGAGGCCCACGGCCGCTTCCTCCACGACCACCTGGCCACCCTCTACGCCCACTCCTTCGGCTACCGCGACGGCCCGGCCGCCCACGCCCCCGACGACGACCTGGAGATCGCCCTGTACGCGGCGCGCACCCGGCTGGAGCACGAGTTCCTGACGTACGGCTGCGCCCCCGCGCCCGTACCGGCCCCGCGGGACCAGGAGGCGGCCGCCGACCACCTGGAAGCGCTGGCCGCCGACAATCCCGGTGCCTCCCACCCCCTCTTCCGCTTCCTCGCCACCGACGCCACCCGCGAGCAGATCGAGTACTTCCTGCGCTGCGAACTGATCCGCAACGAGATCGTGGACGACGAGGTCGCCCTGCTCGTCGTCGGCCTTCAGGGACAGCAGAAGGCCGTCGCGGCGGCCAACCTGTGGGACGAGTGCGGGCGCGGGCGGCTGGAGAACTTCCACACGTACTGGCTGCGCCGCCAGCTCGGCTCCCCCGCCGGCTGGGAAGCGCTGGCCTCCTACCGCCGCGACCACCCCTGGTTCGCCAAGCCCACCTCCAACCTCTTCGCCGCGCTGCTGCTGCGCCCGGCGCGCGTACAGGCCGCGTACGGATGCTTCCTCGTCTTCGAGAGCTGGGTCGAACCGCACTTCACCCTCCTCCTGGAGGGAATGACGCGGGTGGGCATCCACGACGACGACATGCGCGTGTACTACACCGCCCACACCCGCATCGACCCCCGCCACAGCCGGGAACTGTGCGACGGCCTGCGCGCCCAGCGCCCCCGCCTCACCCCCCCGGAGGTACGGGCCGCCCTGTACGGGGCGCACCTCGCGGTCGACACGGGCGTGCGGCAGTACGACCGCATCCGGCGTCACTTGGAGACCATGGGCCCGCGGAGCGTTCACGCGCCGCGGCCCCAGGACCACTGAGGCCGGCTGCGATCGGAGGACTCATGACGGACCCGGACCGGAGCGCCCACCAGCAGGCGGGGGCGGCCGACGCCGTACTGACCCTGCCCGGCACGATCCTCACCACGCCCGGACCCGGCCGGGCGTACGGCGGACCCGGCGGGCCCGGCGGCTGCACCCTCGGCCTCGACATCGGCGGCACCTTCGTCAAGTCCGCGCTGGTCGCCGCCGACGGCACGGTCCGGCACGAGAGCCGCTGCCCGACCCGGAGCGCGGACGGCCCCGACGCCGTCCTGCGCGCCGTCCTCGACCACGCCGCCGAGACCCTGGCCGTGGCCCGCGACGCGGGCGAGGACGTCCGCGCGGTGGGCATCGCCTCCTGCGGGCTGGTGGACGAGGACGCGGGCACCGTCGTGTTCTCCGCCTCCATCCAGTGGCGCGACCTGCCGCTGCGGCGGCTGGCGGCCGAGCGCCTCGGCCTGCCGGTCGCCCTCGGGCACGACGTACGGTCCGGCGGCCTGGCCGAAGCGCGGCTGGGCGCCGGGCGCGGCCACCGGGTCGTCCTGTTCGTGCCCGTCGGTACGGGGGTGGGCGGCGCGCTGCTGCTGGACGGGAAGCCGTTCCCGGGCAGCCACTGGCGCTCGGCGGAGGTCGGGCACGTCGTCACCCGGCCGGACGGCGACGCGTGCCCGTGCGGCCAGCGCGGCTGCCTGGACACCATCGCGGGCGGCGTCGCCGTGGCCCGCCGCTACAACCAGCGGTGCGGCACCCTGTCCCCGGTCTCCGGCGCCGAGGAAGTGGCGCGGCGCGCGGCGGCCGGCGACCCGGCGGCCGTACAGGTGTGGGAGGAGGCGGCCGACGCGATGGCCCAGACGCTGCTGGCGGCGGTCACGCTCTTCGACCCGGCCGTCCTGGTGCTGGGCGGCGGGCTCAGCCAGGCGGGCGAGCAGCTGCGCGCGCCGCTGCGGCGCGGCCTCGAACAGCGGGCCGCCTTCCAGGCGCTGCCCGAGATCGTCTTCGCCCGGCTGGGCGAACGGGCGGGCCGGATCGGCGCCGGGCTGCTGGCCTGGGACCTCCTCCACGCCCGCGAAGGCGTACGGACATGAGCGGCCACGGCCGGGCACAAGCGGTCGCGTACGGGCATGAGCGTCCACGGCCGGGCACAAGCCGGGCGCAAGCGGTCGCGCCCGTGCCCGTACGCGGGCACAGCCCGCCCCAGCCGGACACCCGCGTCGGCTGCCGACCCGGCCCTGACCGGCCGCGCGGCCCCCGCTGACCAGGTCTGCCCGCGGCGCGGCGGAGGTGGGGGAAACGGGCATGTACACCGCAGTGGGCGCGGCGGACCGCCACCGGGGGCGGGCCATCGGGTTCGCTCTTCCCAGCCGGGTTCTCCTCCCCTGAAAGGGGCCCGACCATGAAGCACCCTGTCTCCGGTGCCGGCCACGCCGGCTCCGGAGCCCCCCACCCCGCCGCCGACACCACCGGAACCGGCCCCCACGCCGGGTCCGGCGGCCCGGCCCACCACCTCGTCGAGGGTCGCACCATCGACGCCGTGCCGGAGACCGAACGGCACGGCCGCCCGCGCGACCTGTTCGCCGTCTGGTTCGCCGCCAACATCAGCCCGCTGACCATCGTCTCCGGCACCATCGCCCCGCTCGTCTTCGGCCTCGGCCTGTGGCCCGCCATCGCCGCCGTGACCCTGGGCAACCTGCTCGGCGGCTTCCTGATGGCCCTGCACGCGGCGCAGGGCCCGCGGCTCGGCGTCCCCCAGATGATCCAGAGCCGTGGCCAGTTCGGCAGCCACGGCTCGCTGCTCGTCACGCTCGTCGTCGTCTTCATGTACGCGGGCTGGTTCGCGTCCAACCTGGTCATCGCCGGGCAGGCGCTGAACCGGTCGGTACCCGCCGTGGACACCTCCGGCTGGCTGGTGCTGTGCGCGCTGGCCGGGCTGGTCGTCGCGGTCGTCGGCTACCGCCTGATCCACCGCGTCGGCCGCTGGGCCACCGTCGTCACCCTCGCGCTGCTCGCCCTGTGCGCCGTACGGGTGTTCCTGACCCCCGGCGTCCTCGCACGCGCCACGGACGCCACCGGCTTCACCCTCTCCGGCTTCGTCGGCATGACCGCGATCGGCATCCTGCTCCAGATCACCTACGCCCCGTACGTCTCGGACTACACCCGCTACATGCCCGCGCACGCCGCGTCCCGCCGCTCCACCCTGTGGTTCACCTACTGGGGCAGCGTCCTGGGCAGCGTGCTGCCGATGTTCCTCGGCATCGTCATGGGCATCGCGGTCGCGGACGACGCGATCGCCGGACTGGACACCGTGCTCGGCGGCACCCTCTCCGCCGTCGTGCTGTGCTCCTTCGCCGTCATCGTCGTCCACGTCAACTCCATGAACCTGTACGGCACTTCGCTGTGCCTGGTGACCGCCGCCCAGACATTCCGGCACAGCTGGCTGCCGGGCCGCCTGACCCGTACGGCGCTGATCGCGGGCCCGCTCGCCCTCGGCCTCACCCTCGCCCTGGCCTTCCAGGACACCTTCCTCGCCTCGTACACCGACTTCCTGGCGATCCTCCAGTACGTCCTGATCCCGTGGACCGCCATCAACCTCGTCGACTACTACCTGATCCGGCGCGGGCACTACCACGTACCGTCCTTCTTCGCCCCCGGCGGCGGCGTGTACGGGCGGGTCAACGGCCCCGCCGTCCTGGTCTACGCCGTCAGCTTCGCGCTGGAGGTCCCCTTCATGCACACCTCGGCCTACACCGGGCCGGTCGCCTCGGCCCTCGACGGGATAGACCTCTCCTGGGCCGTGGGCCTGGCGGTCCCCACCGTCGCGTACTGGCTCATCGCCCGCCGCCGCACCGCACCCGACCTGCTCCCCACCACGGCTCCCGCCCTCCCCCAGGAAGGCTCCTGACCATGTCCACCATCCCCGACTTACGCGCCGAGGCAGCCCGCCTCCTGCACGCCAACCGCTACCTCACCCTCGGGACCGCCGGCCCCGACGGCACCCCCTGGGCCGTCCCCGTCACCTACGCCTGGGACGACGCGGACCACTTCTACTGGTGGTCCGCGTCGGACGCGGCGCACTCCCGCAACATCGCCGCCAACCCCGCCGTCTCGCTCCTGGTCTTCGACTCCCGGGTGTCCGACTCCGAGGCACAGGCCCTCTACGGGGAAGGCACCGCGCACGCCCTCGCCCCGGCCGACCTGCCGGCGGCCCTCGCGGTCTTCTACGCCCGCCGCTACCCCGACCCCGCCGTCCGCGCCCGCAGGGCCCGCGAACCCGACGAGTTCCAGGGCGGCTCCCCCAAACGCTTCTACTGCGCCACCGTCCACGCCTACTCGGCCCTCACCCCGGACCCCCACCCGATTCACGGCAACACGGTGCCCCACCGGGTCACCTTTCCGTTCACCACGGCGTGGGCGAAAGCGTACGAGCCGGGGTGAGGCGGAGGGTCAGAATCCCATGAACGGACGTCGCCTCACAGGCACTTACGCCGCCAGGCGAGCAGCCCCGCCAGCGCGATCGGCCCGGCGACGGCGGCCTTGACGGCCAGCTTCGTCGACAGCCACGCGAAGCCGGGTGCCCACAGCCCCAACCACCAGGCCAGCAACAGGGCCAGACCCACCACCAGGACGGCGCACACCACGGACACCGCTATACGGGCCGCCCGGTTGCCGAGCTGTTCCGCACTCTCCCCCTCGCTCATGATTGTGATTCTAGAGACGAGGGGTGACCCGTCACGGGCTCAGGTGGTGATCTTGCCAAGGATGTCCGGATGGCGTCGGCCGTGCCCCGTGGCCGCCTCGTAGGCGGCACCGACCCGGAGAACGGCCAGGTCGGCGCGCGGCGGCCCCACGATCTGGAGGCCCACCGGGAGGCCGCCCGGGGTGAAGCCCGCCGGCACGGACAGGGCGGGCACGCCCAGGACGGACACGAAATAGGCCGAACGCATCCAGTCGATGTAGGTGTGCTGCGGCTGCCCCTCGACCGTGTCCGGGTACTCCGCCGCCGCGTCGAACGGCGCGACCTGGGACACCGGCGCCAGCAGCACGTCGTACCGGGTGAAGAAGTCGACGGCGCTCCGGTGCAGCCGCGCGCGGCAGGCCGTCGCGCGGGCCAGGTCGGGGCCGGTCAGGCGGCGGCCCTGCTCGATGTTCCAGGCGAGACTCGGCTTCAGGGCCTCGGGGGACGCGTCGAGCGCCGCGCCGAGCGCGAGGTCGAAGTGGTGGGCCCGCAGAATCCGGAAGACGTCGTCGGCCCCGTCCAGGTCCGGGCAGTCCTCCTCGACCCGGCAGCCCAGCCGCCGGAACACCTCCGCCTGCGGCTCCAGCACCGCCCGCACCTCGGCGTCGACCGGCACCCGGCCGCCCAGATCGGGCGTCCAGGCCACGCGCACCCCGGCGAGGCCGCACTCCAGCGGCTCACGGAACGGCGCTCCCGGCCCCTCCAGGCTCACCGGGCAGCGCGGGTCGGGCCCCGCCATGACGGAGAGCAGCAGCGCGGCGTCGGCGACCGTACGGGCCATCGGTCCTGGCACGGTCAGCGTGTCCCACGGATTCCACGCCGGGTACGACGGCACCCGGCCGGGGGTGGGGCGCAGCCCGACGACGTTGCAGAACGAGGCGGGATTGCGCAGCGAACCGCCCATGTCGGAGCCGTCGGCGAGGGGTTGCAGCCCGGCGGCCAGCGCGGCCGCCGCACCGCCGCTGCTGCCGCCCGCCGAGCGGGTGAGGTCGTACGGGTTGCGGGTCACACCGAAGACGGGGTTGAAGGTGTGCGAACCGGCGCCGAACTCCGGCACGTTGGTCTTCCCGATGCGGACCGCCCCGGCGGCCTGGATGCGGTGGACGAGCAGTTCGTCCTCGTCGGGGACGGTGTCCGCGCGTAGCGGCGAGCCGAACGTGGTGCGCATTCCCCGGGTGAGGTGGGTGTCCTTGAAGGCGATGGGCAGCCCGTGCAGGGGCCCGGCCGCCCCGCCGCGCGCCAGGTGTTCGTCGGCGGCCGCGGCGGCCGCCAGCGCGCCTTCGGGGTCGAGCGAGACGATGGCGTTCACCTGCGGGTTGACGCGCTCGATGCGGTCCAGGTGGGCCCGTACGACCTCGCGCGCGGACACCTCGCGGCGGCGGATGCGGGCGGCGAGGTCGGTGGCGTCGGCGGAGGTGAGGTCGGTGTCGGTGCCGGTGTCGACACCGGTGGGCCCGGTGCCGGTGGCGGCTCCGGCTTCGGCTCCGGCTCCGGCTCCGGCTCCGGCTCCGGCGAGATCGTTGTCACCACTCATACCCGCAACCCAACACCGTCCATCAGCGCCCCCACCACCCCCCGGGCCCGCCCGACGGCGTCCTCGTCCCCCGTCCGCAGGCCGCGCGCCCACGCCTCCGCGGCGTCCAGCGCGGCGAGCGCCGGCAGCGCGTACCGCTCCGCGTCCGTCAGCTCCCGCCCGTAACCGCGCAGGAAGGCGGCGCGCAGGCCCGGATCGCGCAGGCACGCGCCGTACGCCACCCGTACGAGGTCCTCCGCCGCGCACCCCAGCCGCGCCTGCGCGAACCCGGCGAGCGCCAGGCGCCGGCCCGCCGCGTCCCACAGGAAGTGGTGCACGCCGACATCTCCGTGCAGGAAGCCCGCGGGGAGCGGCGGGAGCAGGTGGAGCACCGCGGCCCGGTCCAGGACGAACCGCCGCTCCGCCGCGTCCAGTACCCCCGCGTCCGTCAACTCGGCCACCTGCGCCTCTGCGGCGGCGCACCGTCCGGCGGCCCAGCGGTCCGCGCCGCCCACCGGGCCCGCCGCACCCGCCGGGCCGCACGCGTCGTGCAGACGGCGCAGCAGCCCGCCCGCCTGCCGGTACACCTCCGTACGGTCGGCACGGCCCGGCGCGGAGTCGGGCAGACCGGTCCCCGGCGCGGCGGTGAGCAGCAGCGCGAGACGGCCCGGGTCGCTGTCGACGAGGACCGGCGCGTGCGCGTGCCCGAGGGCGGGGACGGCGTGCCGGTACGCGTGCGTCTCCCGCGTGTAGCGGTCCGGCGTCGGCGCCACCTTGAGGAAGAACCGGGCCGCGTCCGCGCGCGTCAGCTCCCACACCCGCGCGCCGGCCCGCTGCCGCGAGACGTCGCGGACCTCGGTGATCTCACCGCCGGCCCGGCTGCGGGCCCAGGCGGCGACGGGGTTCGGGACGGTTGGCACAGTTCCTCCTCGGTTGACGCCGGTTCGGACGGGTGCTCGCAGAACGAGGCCCGCGGACCGTTCGTCACGGTCCCACGCGGGCGCCCTCTCGGTCGAAAGTTCGACCGGACCGTCAACGCGCGGCCCGGCACGGGTCGTGCGCGGCACGGTTCACCCGGCCGTGGACAGCCACCCGATCCGGGGATTGCGGACCGCCGACGGGTCGCCGATGGCCTGCCGAATGGCTGGAAGTCGGCAGCGTCCGGGCGGTCACCACCCTACGGAGTTGTACAGTTGCGCAATCCAGCAACTTAATCAGCGCTGCGCGGGAGCGCACCGAAACGCCGGGGGATCCACATGCCAGGCACCGACTCCCTACGGACCGAGGTGGACGCCGCCTTCGCGCACGCCCTCGGCCAGGCACTCGCCTCCCCGGAGGTCGGGGAGGCGATGCGCCGCGCCCCGGGAGCCGCCGACCGCGAGCAGCTGCGCACCCAGGCCCACCGGGAACGCGACACCCTCTGCGCCGCCGCGGCACCCGAGTACGCGACGTACGCCCGACTACGCTCCGCGAACGGCGCGCCGCCTCCCGACGCGGCACACCCGGAGCCCCTTACGTCCGCGGACTCCGGCGGCGGCCTGCTGCCCGCCCTCGCCGTCCTCGTACCGAGCCTGGGCGCGGTGGCCGCCGTCCTCTTCCTCGCGATCGGCTTCGGCATGCGGCTCGTCGGCTTCCACCGGCAGTTCGCCGACGAGCTGGTGTACGCGGGCTGGCTCGCCGCCGGCATCGCGGCGGCGGCGACCGTGGCCGGGCTGGCCTGGATGCTGGTGACCGCGGCCCGCAACCGCTCGGCGACGACCGCGGACGGCACCCCAGGCACCGATGCCGGCACCGGGGAGCTGGAGCCCGAGGTGGCACAGGCCCGCGCGGCCTGGCAGCGCGCCCTACTGGAGCGAGCCGTCCTGCCGTTCCTGCTGGACCGCATCCGCACCCGGGAGGAGGAGGCACGCACCGCCCCGACCGCAGCCCCGGCCCCTCGCACCCGCCCCGGCTACTCCGCCCCCGGATACGGCAGCCCGGAGTACGCCGGCCCCGAGTACGCCAGCCCGGGTTACGGAAGGCCCGCCTACGGGAGCCCGTCGTACGAAAGCCCGGACCGCTAAAGCCGATCCGGGTTATCCACAGGACTGGTTGTGAGCCACGCCACAAAGGCACTATGGGTACATGACCAGGGCCACCGGCCGTGCGCCGTCGGGGCCGCCGCAGCCGTCGCCGCGGCGGTACAACGCCGTGCTCCGGCTGTACGACGCACCCCTGCACCGGGACTGGGCTTTCTGGCTCACCGTCGGCCTCGCCGTTCTGGAGGCCGTCAGCGTTCTCACCTACCCCGGGTCGCCGAGCGGCCTGCCCCGCTGGCTGGACACGCTACTGGCGGTGCTGATCTTCACCCTGCTCTTCGGGGTTGTACCCGCCTGGATACGGCTGGGCGTTCGCCGGTGGCGGTGGCGCAGGCGGCAGAGCTCCCCGAAGCCGCCCCCTGGCGCGACCCCGACCCCGACCTCGGCCCCGCGCACCGCCCCACCCGCTCACGCCGACGAGGTCCCGCACACCACCCCTCCCCCTCACGCCACCACCCAACCGAGACGCCCGCCCCCACCCCCTCCCCACGGCCCCGCCCACCCCGAGTCCGCGTACCCGCCGTCCCCCGATCCCCTGGCCGCCGCCCGCCGGGCCTTTCCGCACCCGGTGGCGCGGACCGTGCACGAGATGCAGCGGGCGCACACCGCCAAGGACCGCCACGAGGCGCTGCTCGAAGCCGGTGAGACGCTCGCCGCCACCGTCGCCGTCACCGCGGCCGGACTGCTCACGGCGCACGGCACCGGGGAGCGCAACCTCGCGGAGCTGCGTACCGCTCTGGCCGGCACCGGCACCACCTTCGGCACCTGGACGGTCTGGCTCCACCACCTGTGCAAGGTCGCGCGGGAGCGCACGGACGTGGTCCCCGGCCTCGCGGAGGCCCTCCGGGACGACGCCGAGATGGCGGCCCGGCCGGACGACCCCGGGCTCGCCCAGTTCCTCGACCGCCTCAAGGGGGAACGCAACCGCACCTCGCACGGCGACAAGCCGCGGACACAGGAGGAGGCCGCCCTGCGCGTCGCCGAGCACCGGCTCACCCTCGAACAGGCGCTGACGTCCGCCCAGTTCCTCACCGGACTGCCCTGGCTGCTCACCGTCTCGTGCGCCTACCAGCGCCGCACCGGCACGTTCGAGGTCGTGGCGGACCACCTGATGGGCGACCACCCGGACTTCGACCGGCTGACCTTCTCCTGCCCGGCCCCGGTCGCCGACGACACGGTGTACGTCCTCAGCCCGGCGGGCCCGGTCGCCCTGTCGCCGTTCGTCGCCAGCCTGTACTGCGCGCAGTGCGGGCGCCGCGAGATATGCCACGCCAACAACGCGGGGCGCCGCAACCGCCCGGCGGCCTACAAGAGCTTCGGCCGCGGGCACGTCATCCCGTACCCCGAGCTGGACGAGGAGATAGCCGCCCTGCCCGGCCCGCGGCCGTCACCCCGTCCGGGACGCCGCACCCCTTAGCTCGTAATGGGATTCATTTTCATATAGCCTCGTCCGGAACCGGCACCGGCACGTGTCCGCGCACGCCCCATAGCGGCATGCCGCGCCGCGTGCCCGTCACCACACCCGCGCCCCAGGAGAGGTTCCCGGACCATGGCCGTTCCCAAGCGGAAGATGTCCCGCAGCAACACCCGCCACCGCCGTGCCCAGTGGAAGGCCCGCACGCCCGCCCTGGTCCCGGTGACCGTGGACGGTTCCGTCTACCAGGTGCCGCGCCGCCTGGTGAAGGCGTACCGGCTCGGCCTGCTGCGCCCGGAGGACTGACCGCCCATGGCCCCGCCGCCCCCGGCCGGCCCGCTGCCCGTCACCGTGCTCTCCGGATTCCTCGGCGCGGGCAAGACCACGCTGCTCAACCATGTCCTGCACCACCGGGCGGGACTGCGCGTCGCCGTGATCGTCAACGACATGAGCGAGATCAACATCGACGCCGCGCTCGTCCGCGGCGGCCGGGCCGCCCTGTCCCGCACCGAGGAACGCCTGGTTGAGATGACCAACGGGTGCATCTGCTGCACCCTGCGCGACGACCTCCTCGAAGAGGTCGCCCGGCTGGCCCGGGAGGGCCGCTTCGACTACCTGCTCATCGAGTCCAGCGGCATCTCCGAGCCGCTGCCGGTGGCCGCCACCTTCGCGTTCCCGCGCGACGACGGCGCGACGCTGGGCGACCTGGCCCGGCTGGACACCATGGTCACCGTGGTCGACGCCGCGAACTTCCACGACGAACTGGCGGACGGCGACGGCCTCGCCGAGCGCGGCCTCGCCCCGTACGAGGACGACGAGCGGACCGTCAGCGACCTGCTGGTCGACCAGGTCGAGTTCGCCGACGTCATCGTGGTCAACAAGCTCGACCTGGTGGACGAGGCGCGGGCCGCGCGGCTGCGGGCCGCCCTCACCCGGCTGAACCCGGCGGCCCGGATCGTCCCCGCCCGGCACGGCCGGGTGGCGCCCGCCGAGCTCCTGGGCACCGGCCGCTTCGACCTGGAGCGCGCCCAGCAGGCTCCCGGCTGGGTCAGGGAGCTGAACGGCGACCACGTACCGGAGACCGAGGAGTACGGGATCTCCAGCACGGTCTTCCGCGCGGCGCGCCCCTTCCACCCCGGCCGGCTCTGGACCTTCGTCACGGAGGACATGGACAGCGGGGCGTACGGAGAGATCCTGCGCTCCAAAGGTTTCTTCCGCCTCGCCGGCCGTCCGCGCGTGACCGGGCTGTGGTCGCAGGCGGGCTCCGTCGCCCGCTTCGAGCCGACGGGCACCCACGCACCCGGCGGAGACGACCGGGACGCCCTTCCCGGGGGCGGGGACGTCCAGGAGCTGGTCTTCATCGGGACCGGGCTGCGGGCCGCAGCCCTGCACACCGCCCTCGAAGACTGCCTCGTCACGGCCGCCGAGACGCGTACGGAGGCGTACGGCGCCGACCCGTTCCCGGCCTGGGACACGTACGGCGTGGACGACAGCTGCGACCACGAGGGCGAACCGGCATGGGCGGGCGGCTGACCCGACAGCGCGCCGCCGTGCTGCGCGTACTGGCCGGGTGCCAGGACTTCGTCTCGGCACAGGAGTTGCACCTGCGCCTGGACGCCGCCGGCGTACCCGTCGGCCTGTCCACCGTCTACCGGGCCCTGCACGCCCTGGAGCGGACCGGGCAGGTCGACGTCGTACGGGACGAGGCGGGCGAGCGCCTCTACCGGCCGCGGCCCGCCGACGGCCACCGCCACTACCTGCTCTGCCGCCGCTGCGGCCACAGCCGCCCGCTGGACTCCGACGTGGTGGAGCGCTGGGCGGAGCGGGTGGGCGCGGAGAGCGGCTTCAGCGCCGTCGAGCACACCGTGGAACTCAGCGGCATCTGCGCCCGCTGCACCGGGGCGCGCGCGTAACTCCGGGGTCCATGGCCAGGTGCTCCGGGGCCCCGGGCTACGCGGTCCGTACCGCGATGCGCCCGGCGCCGGGTGGCGGGAGACTCGAAGAGGGGGCGCACCTCCGAAGCGGAACCGCGGCGAATCCGCCGCGCATCCACGGCAAGGGAGGGAAGCGGCGAGAAAGGAAAGAAGGCGCCTGCCATGACAGCCACCACCCACACCCCGCATCCGCACCACACCCACGAGCACGGCACCGGCTGCGGCCATGTCGCCGTACCCCACGACGATCACGTCGACTACGTCCACGACGGCCACCTCCACCGCCCGCACGACGACCACGCCGACGAGTGCGAGCCCGCCGCGCACACCGTCCACGAGGGCCACGACCACGACCACCGCCCCGGCTGCGGCCACGTCGCCGTACCGCACGGCACCCATGTCGACTTCGTCCACGACGGCCACCGGCACGCGGCGCACGAGGATCACTGGGACGACCACTGAGGCGCGGCCCGCGAAGAATTTCCCGCCCCACCGGCAACCCCCGCGACTCCCGCACGTCGTGACGGGTGAGGGCGCCGTCCGGCGCCGTCCCGCCGATCGTGGAGCAGCCATCGTGAACGACTCTCGCACCTCCGCCTCGTCCCCCTCGTCCGCCACCTCGTACGCGCTGTCCGGCGGCGCCGGACGCGGGGCCCGCCGCAGGGTACGGAGTGCCGTGACCGCCGGGCTGCTGGTGGCGGTCGCCCTGCCCGTGCTCTCCCTGACCGGTACGGCACACGCCGAAGAGCGGACGCCGAAGGCGAGTGCCCCCAGCGCCGCCCCGGAGGCGGACCGCTCCGCCCCGAAGCCCGCCCCCGAGACGAGCACCCCGTCCGCCTCGCGCCCGAGCGCCGAGCCCAGCCGCGCGCCGCACCCCGTGCCGAGCGCGAGCAAGGTGCCCGGCCAGGGCTCCGGCAGCGCCGATGCCGCCCAGCCGTCCGGCGACTCCGCCGCGAAGCCCGCCCCCGCGCCCTCGCACGCCAAGGACGAACTCGCCGAGACCGGCACCTCCACCACCACCAACGTGGCGCTGGGCGCCGGAGCCGCCCTGCTGATCGCCGGAGGCGGCGGTGCCGTGTACGCCGCCCGCCGCCGCAGCGCCGCCTGAGCCACCCGCAGCGCCACCGACGGCCCAGGAACCGATGGAGTTCACCGCCGCCGCGTCCCTCGCCCCGGCACGGTCCGCCGTGCCGGGGCCTTGGCGCGCCCTGCGCCGGCGCCTGCTCAGCCGCGTCACGGCGCCGCGGCACGGGTACGGCCCGGCGCCCGCCCAGCGGTCCGCCGCCCGGACCGGCCCCACCGGCCCCACCGGCCCCACCGCGCACCTCCACGACGACGGCCCGGCCGCCCGCCTCCCCGACGAGAGCCCCACCATCACGGACCTCTACCACGCCCACCGGCTGTCCATGGTGCGGCTGGCGGTGCTGCTGGTGGACGACCGGGCGACGGCCGAGGATGTCGTCCAGGACGCGTTCGCGGCCCTCTACAAACGCCACGGCGAACGCCTCGACGAGGTCGACAACGCCCTCGCGTACCTGCGCACCGCCGTGGTCAACGCGGCCCGCTCGGTCCTGCGGCGCCGGCGCACGGCCCGCGACTACACGCCCCCGCACGAGACGGACGCGCCCTCCGCCGAGGAACGCGTCGTACTCGACGAGGAGCACCGCGAGGTGCTCGCCGCCCTCGGCCGCCTGACCACCCGCCGCCGCGAGGTCCTCGTCCTGCGGTACTGGGGCGAGCTGACCGAGGCGCAGATCGCGGCCACGCTGGGCATCAGCCGCGGCGCGGTGAAGTCGATCGCCAGCCGCGCGCTGGACTCCCTGGAGAAGATGCTGGAGGCGCGGCCATGACACCGCACAACCCGGAGTCCGGGCCCGCTCCCGGAAAGCCCCGGGCTTCCGGGCGCCCCCGGCAGCCCGAAGACTTCCGACAACCCGAAGACGTCCGACAACCCGAAGACTTCCGACAGCTCGAGGAACACCGACAGTCCGGTAACCCCCGGCAGCCCACCGCCCCCCACCCCGTAGAAGCACGGCTGCGCCTCGCCCTCACGGCCCGTGCCGAACAGATCGACCTCCGCGACCTGCGGCCCGCCGCACCCCCCGGCCCGCCGAACCTGCGCCGCGGCCCGTTCCTCGGCCGACGGCTGCGGCGTCTCGTCCTGCCGCTGACGGCGGCGGCCACGGTGGCCGCCGCCGCGGTGGGCTACCTGGTCCTGGCCCCGGACACCCCGGTCTCGCCGCGTCCCGTCCCCGCAGCCACGCCCCACCCCGTACCGCCCCGCCCCACACCGTCCGATCCCGAATCCGCCGGTCCCGAATCCGCCGACGCCGACCCCGTCCCCACCCCGTCGCCCTCCGCCGACACGGCCACCTCTTCCCCTCCGAAGCACTCCCCGTCACCCGGCCCCACCGCGCGGCCCGGTGCGTCCGTTCCGAGTGCGGCCACCCCCGGCCCGAGTGGCGGCTCCACCCCCTCGAAAACCCAGCGGCAGACGTCCGCGCCGCCCCCGGCCGGGACGGACCGTTCGGCGACGGTGGTGCCCGACGCGCGGCCGTCGCGGCCGTCGGGCCGGGCGGGGGTCCCGAGCAGCGCATCCAGGCGCTGAGGGGCGCGCAGCCAGACGTACGCGCCTCGCCGTACGCACGTACTACGACTGCGCGTACGGGCGGGACAGGAGGGGCACTCGGAACGGGGCGGACTTAACACTCCCCCCGCTCGTCGTCCGCCCGGCGCGACGAGCAGTACTCCGATCGTGTCGAATTCCCCCACACCCCATCCTTCACGGACTTTGCGGAATTCGGCCTTCTTCCCGCCCGCCCTGCCGCGCCCGCCCGCCCCGCCCACCACACCCCGCCGGACGCTCATTTCCAGCCGTCCTCGGACGTACGTCGCGCCACTTTTCCGGGGCGGCGGCCGCCTTTCGGCACCGGGAGCGGCCCTTTCCCCACCATGGCCGCGCGGGACGCGGGCCACCTCCCCGATGCCGCCCGTCAGCCGCCTTCTTCCCGCCCCACTCCGGAAATGCCCCTCTTTGCCGTCTTCGCTCTCCGGCCGCATGGCTGCGCCCGGAGCCGGTGGCCCGGTAGGCTTTCCGTGTGATCTTCAAGCGCATCGGAAATGGGCGGCCGTACCCGGACCACGGCCGGGAAAGCACCCGCCAGTGGGCGGATGTCGCCCCCCGTCCGGTACGCCTCGACCAGTTGGTGACGACCAAGCAGCAGCTCGACCTGGAGACGCTGCTCGCCGAGGACTCCACCTTCTACGGCGACCTCTTCGCACACGTCGTGAAGTGGCAGGGCGACCTCTACCTGGAGGACGGGCTGCACCGCGCCGTGCGCGCGGCCCTCCAGCAGCGCCAGGTGCTGCACGCCCGCGTCCTGGAACTGGGCTGAGGTACCGGCCGGCACAGACGGCCCGCGTACGGGGCCGCAGGCCCGCAGCCGCCGTCCGACACGGCCCACCCCCTGATCGGCGCACGGTATTGGCCCTTTCGGGTGGGCCTCACGACGCGTATTGATCATTTGATAGGCACGGGCTCGACCCCGCACTACGCTGCGAACATGAGCATGCTGACGCCCCCTGGCATGGGCGGTAAGAAGTACCGCATCACGGGCGACAGATATCCACGGATGCGCCGCCCCCGTCACCGCCGGCGGATCGCTCTCGCGATCACCGCCGCCGTCTGCGCCCTGGCCCTGGCCGGCTGGGGCACGTTGCAGCTCATCGACGTCTTCGGGGGCCGGGGCGGTACGGCCCAGGCCGCGCAGGACAAGAAGAAGTGCCCCGACAAGGGCGGGGACGGCACGAAGCCGGCCGGCGCCCTGGCCGCCGGTACGGGCAAGCCGCTGCCGAAGCCCGCCGACGTCACCGTCAACGTCTTCAACGCGACCGCCCGCGGCGGCCTCGCCAAGACGACCGCGGACGAGCTGAAGAAGCGCGGCTTCAAGGTCGGCAAGGTGGGCAACGCCCCGCCCGCCTACGACAAGAAGATCAAGGGCACCGGCGTGCTGCTGGGCGCGCAGGCGACGTCCGAGGGCGCCCAGAAGGTGCTGGGCACGCAGCTCGCCGGCGCGGAGCCGAAGACCGACACCCGTAAGACGGGCGACGTCGACCTGCTCATCGGCGACACGTTCAAGGCGCTGGCCGAGCCGGCCGCGGCCCAGAAGGCGCTCACCGCGCTGACGGCACCGCCCAAGACGGACCCGCGCTGCCGTAAGTGACCGGCGCGGGCCGAGCGCCCGTCCGGGACGAACACCGGCCCGGGGACGAGCGCCCGCCCTGAAGCACCCGCCCGGACGCCCACCCGCCTCCGAAGACCGGCGGCCTCAGCCCGCCGTGCCGTACATCCGGTCGCCCGCGTCACCCAGGCCGGGGACGATGTAGCGGTCGGGGTCCAGGCACTCGTCCACGGCCGCCGTGACGACCGTCACCGGCGCGCCGGCC
Source organism: Streptomyces paromomycinus (assembly GCF_003865155.1). NCBI lineage: Bacteria > Bacillati > Actinomycetota > Actinomycetes > Kitasatosporales > Streptomycetaceae > Streptomyces > Streptomyces paromomycinus. The sequence goes on from NZ_BHZD01000001.1 coordinate 4,642,429, forward strand.
AGCTCGCGCTCCATCACCTCGACGCCCTCGGGCGCCGCCAGCAGGCAGATCGCGGTGACGTCGTCCGCGCCGCGGTTGATCAGTTCCCGGATGGCCGCGACCAGCGTGCCGCCGGTGGCCAGCATCGGGTCGACCACGTACACCTGGCGGCCCGAGAGGTCGTCCGGCATCCGCGTGGCGTACGTGTGGGCCTCGTACGTCTCCTCGTTGCGGACCATGCCCATGAAGCCGACCTCGGCCGTGGGCAGCAGCCGGACCATGCCGTCCAGCATCCCCAGACCGGCCCGCAGGATCGGTACGACCAGCGGGCGGGGGTGGGACAGCCGCACTCCGGTGGTCGCCGTCACCGGGGTCTCGATGTCGACCTGCTCGGTCCGCACATCGCGGGTGGCCTCGTACGCGAGCAGGGTGACCAGCTCGTCGGCGAGACGCCGGAAGGTCGGGGAATCGGTGCGCTTGTCGCGCAGGGTAGTGAGTTTGTGCGCCACCAGCGGGTGGTCGACGACGTGGATCCGCATGACATCGACAGTAGCCGAGGTCACGGGCGCCGGTGCCCGCCCGTCCGTGCCGTGCGGCCCGGAAAGCGATTCCGTCCCCGTTGGCATCGAACCACCGGTCCGGGGGAAAGTGGGCACAAACGCCCGGTACGCAGCACCGGTGCCGGGCACGGACCTCGTCCCAAGGCGGTGTACGGCGTGCCCGACGGGAATGGGAGCGGCAACGGAACCGGGGCCGGACGCGGTACCGGGCGCGGCGCGAGCGGCGGGAGCGGCAGCGGATCCGCGAACCGGCGCCTCCGCCGGACCGGCGGAGGCGCCGGCTCCCGCCCCGTACGACCGTCCCGGGCAGCCCCCGACCCCCAGAAATCCCGGGAAACAGCGGGCCGGACGGCAGACCGGGCACCTGACCGGACACCGGACCAGGCCCCGCCGGCCCCGCGCCCGTCCCCGAAGCGCCCCACACCCGCGCTCATGACCCCGGCCGCCGACCCACCCGGCAAACCGGCCACCACCCCGCCTCCCGACGCGGACGCCACAGCCGAAGGCGCCCCTGACGACTCCACCGACGAGCCCATCGACGAAGGGGCCACCGGCGGCGAGAACGACGCGGCACGCCGACGGCGACGCGCCCAGTTCCTGCGCGATCTCAACGAGGCCAAGGAGCTGCGCGACCGCGTCCAGCCGCGCCGCGCCCGGGCCGCACGGATGCGGCAGGCCATGAGAATGCGCACGTTCCGCTGGTAGCCGAACGTCACTTTTGCCCCATCAGAACCTCTCGTCCCACAAGACGTGAGCCACATCTCTCATATCGCCCGCACGACGCAACGCCGAAGACCCCGCGCAATCGCGTTGTTTCTGCCACGATTCCGATGGGCGGGGACCTGCGGCGCCGAGGCGCCGCCCCGTCCGGCCCGGCACGCCTATGACCAGTGGGAGAGTCACGGTGTACTTCGCCGCACTGCTCGCGCGCACCGAAGACGGGTGGGAAGCGAGCGACACGGAGCTCGACAATGTGGAGACCCTGACCGATCTGGCCGACCTGGCCCGTGAGGCCGCGGTCGACGACGACACGGTGGTGGCATACATCGAGCAGGAAGGCACGTGGTTCGGCGTCGTCCGTGTGGACGGCGAGGACGATCCACGGATCTTCATCTCGAACGCCGCCGCCGCTGCCCGCAGCTCGTACGGTGCGATGCTCACCGACGAACTGCTCGGCCGCGACGAGGACGGCACCGACGACCTCGACAGCCTCGACCTGGACGGTACCGAGGACGGCGAACCCGACCCGGCGGACGGCCCGGGCGAGGGCGACGGGACGGCGGCGGCTGCCGACGCCCCCGCGCCACCGCCGGGACCGCTCGGCGACCCGGGCCTGCTGACCGACCTGGGCATCGGCGACAAGGAGCTGCTCGCGCTCGACACCGACGCGCTGTCCGAGATCGCCGACGCCCTCGGCTGCACGGATGTCCTGGAGGCCGTGAGGTAACCCCCGTCACGGACACTGGGAGGCATGACCGCCTCCTTGCCCGACCCCCTCCACACCCCGGCGCCCGACCCGCTGCGCGATCCCTGGACCGCGGCGATGCGACGGGCGCTGGACGAGGCTGCCCGTGCCCCCGGGACCGGTGACGTCCCGGTGGGCGCCGTCGTGCTGTCCCCCGACGGCACGGTCATCGGCACCGGCCGCAACGAACGCGAGGCCACCGGCGACCCGACCGCGCACGCCGAGATCCTCGCCATCCGCGAGGCGGCCCGCACCCTGCGCGGCACACGCTCCGACGGCACACCTTCGGACGGCGCACCTTCGAACGGCACACCTTCGAACGGCACACCTTCCGACGGCACACGTTCCGACGGCACACCTTCGGACGGCGCACGTTCCGACGGCACACCTTCGGACGACGCGCGGCAGCCCGGCGACTGGCGGCTGACCGGCTGCACCCTCGTCGTCACCCTGGAACCGTGCACGATGTGCGCGGGCGCCATCGTCCTGTCCCGCCTGGACCGCGTCGTCTACGGGGCGGCCGACGAGAAGGCGGGCGCCGCCGGCTCCCTCTGGGACGTCGTACGCGACCGCCGCCTCAACCACCGCCCCGAAGTGATCACCGACGTCCTCGCCGCCCCCTGCGCCGACCTCCTGACCACCTTCTTCCGCTCCCGCTGACCCCCCGCACACCCCCACCGCCGGATACCGATTTCGGCGTACGGCCCCCCGTGGGCTAGAGTTCCTCTCGGTAGCGTGTCCGAGCGGCCGAAGGAGCGCGCCTCGAAAGCGCGTGAGGGGGCAACCTCTCCGTGGGTTCAAATCCCACCGCTACCGCTTGTAACACCCCTCTGATCCGCGGAGACGCGATCAGGGGGGTGTTTTGCGTGCTGCATGTGCAGCACAGCGGTGCTGCACATGCGCTCCGCTTGACCCGGATCGGCAGCGCCTCCCTTGGGGCGCGGGCCTTCCCACCCTCCCCTCCGTGGGACCTGCTCCCACGGATCCCACAGGGACAGCCCGCCGCACGCGAGCTGCCGGGCCGGACCCGACGGGCACGATTCCGAGCACCTGCACGGCTACCAGGCCGTCCATCGCAGGTCCGGGAAGCCGGTGGACCAGCGCTTCCGGGTCGATGTCCGCGGCGTCCAGCGTGATCCCGGCGAAGTGGCCCAGGCTTCGGGGAGCGGGGGCCTGGGCCGCGTCGGGATCGGCGCCGACGGTGGCGGCGCCGATGCCCGACGCTTGCAGCAGGGGCTGGAGCAGGCCCGGCGAGAGAACGTTTCGGCGGAGGCGGCGTTCAGGCCATGCAGCCCGAGCGGGAGTGCTTTCAGCGGCGGGTGCGGGTCCGCGTCGCGCTCCAGGACCACAACGGAACAGTCGGCCAGGGCGAGTTCGTTCGCCAGGAACAGGCCGACAGGGCCCGCACCTGCGATCACTACGCCATACATGCAAAGCTCCTTCGCCAGCAGGGGTGGGGTCCGGCTGCTGGCGGGCCGGGGGTTTCAGTCGAAGAGGGAGAGGTCGATCGAGCGGGCCAGGGCCTCGTATCCGGCGTCGTTGCCGTGCAGGTGATCGCCCATGTGGAGGTCGTCGCGGATGCGGGAGGGGTCGGCCGGGTCGCGCCAGACGGCGTCGAAGTCCAGGACGCCGTCGAAGACGCCGCTGAAGCGGATCCACTCATTGACCTGTTCGCGGGCCTTGTCTCCGTCGGCTGTGTACATGTCCGAGCCGCCATAGGGTGCGATGGTGGCGGCGTGCACCTTCGCACCGTGAGCGCGGGCACGGGCGGCGGCCTGTTGGTGGGCGGCGATCACGTCTTCGACCGTGACGGGCTCGCCGCCGAACATGGCGAGGAAGCCGGCGCTTTCCTCGGTGTCGGGGGCGAAGGAGAAGACCAGGTCGTTGCCGACGGCGATCACCACGTGTTCCAGACCCGGCGTGGCGAGGATGTCCCGGTCGAAGCGGGCCAGCGCGGACGTACCGATGCCGTCGTTGAGCAGGCGGTTACCGCCGATGCCTTGACTGACCACGTAGCGCGTCGTCGCGTCGCGGCCGATGAGGCGCTCGGCCAGGACGTCGGTCCAGCGCCGGTCGGCGCCGGGCGTGGAGCCGATCCCGTCGACGCGGGAGTCACCGAGGACGGCGATCGTGTTCGCCGGCCGGTCGGGCAGCACCTCCACGGCAGAGATGAATGCCTGGGCGGGCAACGGGGCCGCGTCCGCGTCCAGCGCGCTCGACGCGGTCGCGTCGCCCGGCACGATCCAGCCCGGCGCGTGGAAGGTGCCGTGTCCGGTGACGGTTTCGACCCGGCCCGGCAGGTACAGGCTGATCGTCATATGCGCCAGCGCGGGCAGCACCAGACCGATGGGGTCGCTGAGTATCGGCGCCCCGGCGGGAATCGTGACGCTTGACCGGCCACTGAACGTCACCGTGCGGCTGCTGCCGTCCTGGATCAGGTGGCCGTCGCCGGCGAGGGCCACCCGGGCCGCACCGATCGTCACGGGCGCGGTGCCGTATTCGTTGCTGAGGCGGATACGGATGCGGCTGCCGCCGCCGCTCACCCGCACGATCTGCCGCAACGTGGCGTTCTCGAACGGATCGACGCCGGAGACCGTGTTGTCCGGGGCCTGCGGCGAGGCGCCCCAGGTGCGTACCCAGCCCGACGTGGTGTGAGCACCCGCGGCACGGGCGCCGTTGCCATCGCTGTTTTCCATGGCCGTTGTCCTTTGCTGGGAAGGGATACCGGCAGTGCCGGAGTCGACGGGACAGATGTCAGTCGGCTGCGTGCGCGCCGGCAGGAAGAGACGGTGCCGTGCTGGCGCCGCGCCGCTTACTGATCGCCGCCCCGGCGCAGCTGAGTCCGATCAGGAACGGGTGGACGGCGCCGCGTTCGATCAGCCCGATGACGCCGACGGGGTCATCGCCCGCGCTCACGATCAGGCCGAGGTAGGCGGCCATCGACACCAGGCCGATCACGCCCACCGTGATGAGAGCTCGCCCCGTACGCGGGGAGACACCGATGCGCTGCCAGCGACGCCCGAGCACGACGGCCAGCACATTTCCACCGACGAAGCCCAGGAACGCGCCCGTGCTGTGGTACTGCCCGGAGCCGTCCTCTAGCGCCTCGCCGGATCCGGGAAACAGGGCGAGCAGGACACCGCCCACGGCCAGCATCGCCGCGGGCACCAACGTGGCCCACCGGCCCCGCCCCGCCAGGTCCCGCAACGCGACGATCCCCGCCAGGATCGTGAGGCCGAACAAGAAGAAGCCGGCATTCATCACCCAGGCCAGCGGCGAGTACATGTACTGCCCGAACAGAGTCGACGGCCCGTGAACGCCCAGGTTGCTGATGAAGTGACGGGTGTAGCTGTAAGCGGGATCGGTCCACGCCATCGCGGCGATGAACTCCGCGAGCAGGAAGATCACCGGTCCGGCGACCAGCAGTCTTCCCGCGCTCCGGCGCTGAGCGGGCGCGGCAGGTCCGGAGTCGCGAGGCGGGACCGAGTCGATGCCTTCTGTCATGTTCGCGCCCTTCATTCGTCCGCCGGAGGCGGCGCCCGAACCGGGCCCCAAGAGTCCTCGCTGGCTTCACTCGGACTCTTACTATACCTAGTGTATCTATAGTCCTGGTGTAGGACTATCTCGGGGGTACAATCGAGGGCATGGAGAACGACGCGCCCGTCGGGCGACGTGAGCGGAAGAAGACAGCGACCCGGACGGCGATCTTGGGAGCGGCGACCAGCCTGTTCCTTGAGCGCGGGTTTGACGCGGTCACGGTGCGCGAGATCGCGGACAAGGCGGACGTGACGCCCAAGACGGTCTTCGCGCACTTCCCCCGCAAAGAGGCGCTGGTCTTCAGCACGGAGAACGAGCAGCAGGACCGGCTCGTGGCGGCCGTCAGAAACCGCACCCCGCAAACGACGGTCTCCGAAGCACTGAAGGCGCACTATCTCGCCGAGATCACCCTGCTGCAGACTGAGCCCATGAGCCGGATCATGGCCCTCATGGAGGACACCCCTTCCCTCATCGAGTACGCCGAGAGGATGTGGCTGCGTCACGAGGACGCCCTCATCGCGGTGCTCACCGAAGAGTTCGGGCTCGCCGAACCGAGTGCGGAAATCCGCTTCTACGCGCGGTTCGCCCTACAGATCCCGCTCATGGCCCGTCAGGGCGATCCCGAGTCGGCCATGGAGGTGGGGTTCGAGCTGCTCGATCAGGGGTGGGCTCGCTACGGCTCCGCACAGCGATAGCTCGCCCCCGTCGTTCAGCACCCGGCCGGGAACGCGGCGCACGGCACGACGGCAGCCACCCAGACTCCCAGTGAGTCCTCGCGCACACTACGACGCTCAGCGTGTGTGGCCTTACCCGGAAAGCAGAACCCAACCGGCCGCAGAAGCGTGCGACCGCAGAGAGTGACGCCGACCCGCCCTCGCTGGCGCCGCTCTGCTCAGATCAGCCGCACAGAACAGCGCCCATCCCCCTCGGAAGGAACAAAGGAGCTGGGCCCACTGCGCATGGACTGCGGAACCTGCGAGCTGGGAGTCCGAGCGGCGTGATCTCAACCGCGGAGCCGAACAATGGCTCTCTCTGGCGGGGTGGCTGTGACTGCGTGGGGAGAAGCCTGACAGCGGGCACGGGCGCCGACGTCCGGGAGAGCCGTTGAGGACGGCGGGCAGTGCCGCGGACGCCGAGCCGTTCGAAGGCGACGACCGTCAGTACAGCCCGACCCGGCTGCCCGGATGGCTTCAGGAGGTCTACGGCCCCGACCGGATCCGGCCCGAGCAACTGAGCCGGGCCCAGCCCGCCGGCCTTCGCCGCGGGCGCCCACGGTGCACAACGACAGCCGGGAGGTCCGGCACGCCAACATCGGCCCCATCGGCACTCCTCAACTCTTCGCTCCCCACGCGGGCTTGCGCGAAATCATCGAGTCGAACCGTCAGGACGGCAACAAGACCAAACCAGCCGCCCTGGTGGACGCCCATCCGGGACTCGGCAAGAGCACGGCGGTCCGCGCATACGGCTGCGACCTGTCCCTTGGCGAGCAGCCCTCATGGAGGATGCCGCGTTCCTGGACGCCGACGCCGGACCGGGTGTTCTGGTTGTGGTCCCCACGCAGGCGGGGGTGGTCCAAGGACGTGTGGCCGGTGCGGTCGCGGCCTCGGTGGTCCCCACGCAGGCCCATAGACCACGGAGAGTGAAAAGGCAGGAGCTGATGCACACGGTATTGAGACATTGGCTCAGATGCCGTCCATAGCGCTTGACGACGCTTATCTGCGAAGTGCCGAGTGGCTGCGTCGACCCGGTTATCCCGCCGCTCCCTCCGTGCTGCATGTGCAGCACGGAGCCCGATTGGGCAGGACCGGACCGGGCACTACAGGTCCCAGACGCCCCCATTCGTCCGCCTCTTCGAGAAAACCGCAGGTGAGAAGCCTCATCCGGACGGGTTCAAATCCCACCGCTACCGCTTGTAACACCCCTCTGATCCGCGGAGACGCGATCAGGGGGGTGTTTTGCGTGTGGCACGTGCAGCACGGTGGTGTTGCACGTGCCACACCCATGACCTGGTGGAGGACCGCAGTGCGCAGGGCGGTGTACCGAGCACTCTGCGGCCCGGAAGAGGCTGAATCGGTCACTAGAGCGAGCGGGCGCCCGGCTTCCGCTGTGCCGATGACCGCAGACATCAACAACCGCTCTGCGGTCCTCGTTCGTGGCACCGGTCGCGACCACACCTGTTGATGGCCGGCAGAAGCTTCATCACAGACTGCGGATTCAAGAAGCCATGGAAGCGGCGAGGGCCGCACGAGAATACGTAGACCAGTTCGGGGGGCGGCGCACCTGCGTCGGCGGCGGATCACGTCAGATCAGTACGGCGCCGCCTCGGCGCGCTTCTTACGGTTTCCCCGAGAGGCCGCAGGCCAGATCCAGGTCCCATCGCCACCGCTTACCCCCTGATCTGCAGAAACGCGGACAGAGAAGCGTGGAAAGTGTGGTGACCCCAAGGCTCATGCCATGACTTCCACCACCTCGGATGCTTGCGCGGGACCTGTCCGTGACCACCTGACCGCAGAAAACCACCTGGCGCCGCCGCTCAGAGAAATACCGAGGTTGTTCGATGCAACTTGCACATCCGAACAACCCCGGCACGGTCGGCGGACGGAACAGTTGCCGATTGAGCTGAACAAGGCGCGAGCCGGCCGCCAGACGATGTACGGTCTCCGCACGCTCCAGCCGCCCGGTCGGCGAACCAATGCCCCGGGTTCAACCAAAGAGGAATCGCATGGGGAATAACTTCTCGGTCGACACCGGCGAGTTGGGTGACTTCATGAGAACACTCAAGAAAGCGCATGAGTCATTAGAAGAAGTGCGAAACCAGATGAATCAGGTCACCTCGGACCGCATGGGCACCACCGACCTGGACCAGGCCTGCAACGACTTCCAAGAACACTGGAAGTACGGCTCCGAGCAGATTGCAGAGCAGACCAAGAAACTCACCGAATCCGTCAGCAAGACCAAGGATAATTACGAAGAGGTCGAACGGTCCCTGGAGGAGGTCTTCAAGAAAGCCACAGGCAGGGCGGGACCGACGTGACACAGCCGTACCCTCACCTAGGCTTCGATCCCGCTCCCGGAAATATCGCCGCCGTCTCGGCTCTGCAGGCGAAGCTGACCTCCTTGGCGGAAACCTTGGCCAAGGCGTATCGATTGGTGCAGCAGTTGCAGTCCGGTAGTTCGTGGGAAGGCGACGCTGCCGTCGCATTTCGCGAGGAACTGGACGGTGCACTTCCGGACAACCTCAAGAAAGCCCATACATCCCTGCTGAAAGCTGCGGACGCCTTGGCTGGCTGGAGCCGTGCCTTGCATGGCTACCTAGGCGATGCCAAGAAGCTGGATGCTGAAGCCAAAGCCGCGCATGACAAGCTCGACTTGGCCAAAGAACAGGAGAAGAAGGCCAGTAACAACCCAGACCTGAAGCTGGCTCACCAGACATTCACTGACGCAGCATCACTGCAGAACGCGCAGGCCCGGCTGGACAAGGCCACAACGGCGCTCAACGACGCGCGTGGATCCGTCATCGATGCACAGGGGCTCCTCTCGTCCATCAAACGGCGAGCCCACGACTTGGAGAGCGAACACTCGTCCACAGCGCGAGGCAAGGCCAGCTCGATCCGCGACGCGACAGACAAACTGGCGCCCAAGGAGCCCGGCTGGTTCGGCAAGGCCATGGACTGGCTGGACGACAACCTCACGGATGTGCTGGGAACGGTCGCTGCGATCGCGGGCCTCCTCGCATTGGTCTTGAGTGGTCCCATAGGCGTGGCGTTTCTCCTCGTTGCCGCCACAGCGAGCGCAGCCACTCTGGCTTCCCGCCTGTCGGACCCCGCCGTCAGGGCTTCGCTCAAGGATGGCTTCACCAAAGGCGAGTTCGACGCTGGCTTCTGGAGCAACGCGGTAGGGGTGGCCGGGGACACGCTGGGCATGGTGCCTGGAGTCGGCGCCGTGGCACGTGGCATCAACGGAGCAGTTCGCTCGGCCGGCGCCGCAACCGGAACTCTGACCCTCACCGACCACTTGGCGAGCGCAGGAAGCAAGACGTGGTTGGCCGCGAACCGGATCGCCGGGGCCGAGAACCCTCTGACCACTTGGGTGGTCAGAGGTGCCGCAAACCCGGAGCGAGCCGGACGAATGATCGATCTCGGCGTCACCGGTGCCGGGACCGCCACCGGAACATACGGCACGGCCAAGGACCTGATCGACACCCTGGACGACGACACCGCCAACAACGTGGGTACCAGCATGGACGGCGTCCGCGCCGGCAGTTTCGACGGTGCCGGTCACGGCGCTACGGCCCTGAAAACTTTGCAGGTCCTCCTCGATGCCGGCCACTGAGGTAAACATGAATGAGTTCACCATCGTCGGATCGGCGATGAGTGCCGAATGCGACATCTGGTTCGCCTTGCCGCCCGGGTTCATCGAGGTCCCGCTGGTGCCCGATGCCGACGTATCGGCGGACGGGCTGGAGTTGCTCTCTACTCTCGTACCGGAGGAACAGTACGGGGCGTTCCGCGAACGCATGCAAGAAGCTCGTGCCATGGGAGGCCTACTGGCGCGTAGCGGCGCCGCCCACCTCTCGATAGGGGTGCACCACGACGAGTCAGGCAGTGTGGTGCACTCCGTGTTTCTGATCAAGTGGCAAGAGCTGCCGTGGACCCCACCGAAACTCGCGGCGGCGAAGGCTGCGTTGGCATCCGGAGGGGCCCGCAGCGCCGACCTGGTCGACCTGCCCTGCGGTCCAGCAGCCGTGGTGGAAAGTCTGGATCAACGCGAGGGCCAAGAGGTCTTTCAGATGACCGCCCATCTGCCGCATCCCGAAGGCCGTCGTGTCGCTGTGCTGGCGCTCAGCACAACGGCTGAGTCCGGCCACGAGCACTACCGAGACGTGTTTCACGGCATCACCCGCATGGTGAGCTTCGACAATCCTCTTCCGCCACACCTGCGCGAGCAGATGCCGGAGGCCAGGGAAAGTGCTGCCGCGCGAGACGCATTCGGCTGACGAGAAACGTGTGAGGCAGAGATGGCATATCCGGTGCACTGCAAGACAGCCTGGCAAGACCCGATGACCCGCCGGGCGTGGCGCCGTACCGCGGTGCTCCGGTGTGCTGCTCTGCCGGCCTGGCTGCTGGGCTTTCTCGCATGGCTCTTCGCAGTCGTCATGACGCCTGCCTGGCTTCTGGTGCTGTGGCTTCCGGTGCTGTGCGTCGGCATCTGGTACACCCTGCTCGCGGTGATCGCGACGACTTCCTTGGCACGGACACGTCGAGTGCTGCGCGTCTATCCCTGGCAGGTGGGTGTCGCGGAGGCCAAGCCGAAGGAGAACGGCAGTACGCGGTTCGTCGTGTCGGACCCGGAACGGCCGGAGAAGACCGTGAGCCTGGGCCATGGCGGCCTGATCGGGACGAGGGGACACTTCTGGGTACGCGCGGTGAAGTCCGGGCACGTCACCGAAACCTGGTTCGCAGGCGACCCTCGATACCTGGGCGTCGTCGCGGCCCCTGGGCCACGGCATCTCCTGTGGGTCGCCCAGCGGGAGGCGACGGACTCCCGGATGCCGCCCCGCAAGAAGGGCGTCAGTCCTGCGGCACGAGCGATGGCGCGTGCCGCAGGAGCGCGGGTCGGAACGGACTGATCCACCCTGGGCATCCACTGGAACAGCGCGCCACGAAGAGGCCGCCGAGGTAGCGGCGACTCGGCATCAAGGCCTGTGTCGCCCTTGCAACACCGGGTGGAGCTTGAGGGGCCAGACAGGATCCGACAGCATCGAATCGGCAGCCTTGGTCCGGACGTTGGATGAAGCCGCATGCGAGAAGCCTCGTCCGGACGGGTTCAAATCCCACCGCTACCGCTTCTAACACCCCTCTGATCCGCGGAGACGCGATCAGGGGGGTGTTTTGCGTGTGCCGTGCGCTCCGCCTGCTCTCTTACGCCCGTGCCTGCGAAGGCAGGGTGAGTATTTCGGCTCCGTCGTCGGTGATGGCGATGGTGTGCTCGCTGTGTGCGGTCCGGCAGCCCGTCGCGCTGCGCAGGGTCCAGCCGTCGGCGTCGGTGACGAGCGTGGCGGTGTCGGTCATGATCCAGGGCTCCAGGGCGAGCAGCAGTCCGGGGCGGAGCTTGTAGCCGCGGCCGGGCCGGCCGGTGTTGGCGACGTGCGGGTCCTGGTGCATGGTCGAGCCGATGCCGTGACCGCCGAACTCGGTGTTGACCGGGTAGCCCGCCTCGCCGAGGACGGTGCCGATGGCGTGCGAGAGGTCGCCGATGCGCGCCCCTGGCTTCGCGGCGGCGATGCCGGCGGCGAGTGCGCGTTCGGTCGTCTCGATCAGGGCGACGCTCTCCGCCGGCCGGGTCTCGCCCACCAGGAAGCTGATCGCGGCGTCCGCGGCCACCCCGCGCTTGGACACGGCGAGGTCGAGGGTCAGCAGGTCCCCGTCCGCCAGCGTGTAGTTGTGCGGCCGCCCGTGGAGCACTGCGTCGTTGACGGCCGTGCAGATGTAGTGCCCGAACGGGCCGCGTCCGAAGGACGGCGCGTAGTCGACGTAGCAGGACTGCGCCCCCGCCTCGATGATCATTTCCTTGGCCCACTGGTCGATGTCCAGCAGGTTCGTCCCGACCGCGCAGCGCCGCTTCAGCGTGTGCAGGATGTCTCCGACCAGGGCGCCGGCGTCCCTCGCCCGGTCGAGCCGCGCGGCGTTCAGGATCTCGATCATGGGGGCCTTTCCGGTAAGTCCAATAACTATCCCGGTCAAACTATACCGGTATTATAATGGGGTCATGGTCAGGTTGCCGCTCACCCCCGCCGAGGTCGCACGCGGACAGCGCCTCGGCGCCCTGCTCCGCCGAGCCCGGGGCTGCCGCTCGATGCTGGAGGTGGCGCTCGCCGCCCACATCTCGCCGGAGACCCTGCGGAAGATCGAATCCGGCCGGGTGGCCACCCCCGCCTTCCCGACCATCGCCGCGATCGCCGACACCCTCGGGCTGTCCCTCGACGCCGTCTGGGCCGAGATGAACCAGGTGGACGGGGTGGATGGGGTGGACCGGGTGGAGGCGGCCGTCGATGAGGAGTCGGTGCTGCCGGTCACTCGGCATCCGTCGTTGGCCGTGTAGCGGGCCGGGACGGTCTGATGCGGGCGTACGTACAGCCCGTACGGAAGGCTGTCAGCGCGCCGGGCCCGTGACTTCCTGGGTGCCGAGGACCGCCAGCAGGTCGAGGAGGCCGGCGCTGTCGGTGCCGGCCGCGGGGGTGAACCAGAGGAGGCGCTGGCGGCCGTCCTCGCTGAACAGGTTGAGGCAGTTGACCTCGATCAGGCCCAGCGCGGGGTGGAGGAGGCGTTTGCGGTCGTCGCGCCGGAACGCCACCTCGTGTTCGGCCCACAGGGCGGCGAATTCGGCGGAGGCGGCGAGCAGCGCGGAGATCATCGAGCGGGCCTCGGTGTCCTTGGCGTCGCGGCGGGCGGCGGCCGCCCGCAGGTCGGCGACGAAGGCCCGGGACTGGGCCGGGTGGTCGGCCTCCGGGTAGAGCTGCCGGGATGCGGGCTCGGTGAACCACCGGTGCACGAAGCTGGCCCGGGCGCCACGGAGGCCGGAGTGGTCGCCGAGCAGCGCCACCGCCGGCCGGTTCTGTACGAGGGTGACGTGCAGGTCGGTGATCACCTGGGCGGGTGTCGAGGGCAGGCGGGTGAGCAGGTCGAGCATGCCGGGGTGGACGTGCGAGGCAGGCCCGCCGTGCGTGGGCACCGGGCGGCCGGCCAGGCGGTAGAGGTAGTCCCGCTCGTCGGCGGTCAGGCGCAGGGCCCTGGCCAGTGCGGCGATCATCTGTTCGGAGGGCTGGGAGCCGGCGCCGCGTTCGAGTTCGTTGTAGTAGTCCGCCGACGCGCCCGCGAGCTGGGCGACCTCCTCGCGGCGCAGTCCGGGCACCCGGCGGCGGGGCCCGTGGGCGAGCCCCACGTCGGCCGGGCGGATACGGGCACGCCGCGAGCGCAGGAAGGCTCCCAGCTCGGTGTATTTCGCAGACCCCATGCCTGGCATTGTGCGCCCGGCCGGGCCGGCGACCCAGGGGATGGCATCCCCTGGTTGCGCCGCCCGGCACCGCGCATCGTGGAGGGCATGACTGCCAACCATCCCCCTCCCGCCCACGTGCCCGATCTCGTATCCGCTTCCGGCCCCGGTCCCGGCCCCGCTGCGGCGGCCGGGCGGGTCGCCGTCGTCACCGGCGGATCACGCGGCATCGGCCGGGCGGTCTGCCTCCGGCTCGCCCAGGACGGCCTGGCCGTCGTGGTGAACTACGCCCACGACGCGGCTGCCGCCGAGGAGACGGCGGCGGCGGTCGGCGCCGCCGGCGGGCGGGCGATCGCCGTGCGGGCGGACGTGGCGGACGAGGACGCGGTCGCCGCCCTGTTCGAGCGGACGGAGCGGGAGTTCGGCGGCGTGGACGTCGTGGTGAACTGCGCCGGCCGCCTCGCCCTGTCGCCGGTCGCCGAACTCGATCTGGCGGTGCTCGACGCCGTACACCGCACGAACATCCGCGGCACCTTCGTCGTCGCTCAGCAGGCCGCCCGGCGGCTGCGCGCGGGCGGCGCGTTCGTGGGGTTCTCGACCTCCGTGGTCGGCACCAGCTTCCCCGCTTACGGCGCGTACGCGGCGAGCAAGGCGGCGGTCGAGGCGCTCACGCTGATCCTCGCCCGCGAGCTGCGCGGGCGGGACGTCACCGTCAACACCGTCGCGCCCGGGCCCACGGCCACGGATCTCTTCCTCGAAGGCAAGACGCCCGAGCAGGTCGACCAGCTCGCCAAGGCCCCGCCTCTGGAGCGGCTGGGCACCCCCGAGGACATCGCCCAGGTGGTCGCCTTCCTCAGCAGCCCGGCAGGGCACTGGGTCAACGGGCAGATCCTGCGGGCCAACGGAGGCCTGGTGTGACCTGACCAGCACGCCGCCCCCGTCTCCCCGGCTCCTGAAGAGCCGCAAGAAACCACATCAAGGAGAAACACTCATGCCTTTCGCCCACTTCAAGGTTCCCGCGGGCACCGTCACCGCCGAGGACAAGCAGAAGATCGTCGAGCGCACCACCGACCTGTACGCGGAGATCTACGGCGAGCGGGCCCGCCCCACCACCGTCGTCCTGGTCGACGAGGTCGCCGACGGCGGCTGGGGGGTCGGCGGCAACGTCCTGACCGCCGCCATGCTCAACGGCGAGGCCTGACCTCCAGTTCTGCGTGGCCCGGCACCGGCGCAGAGGTGACCGCAACACGCCAGCCACGGTGTTGCACGTGAAACACCGGGCCCCGCCCAGCCGGACTGCGCAGGGCCCGCAGCATCGGTTCCGAAGATTCTGAAGGGCTCTCCGGAGCCACAGGCGAGAAGAGCCGGTCCGGCAGGTCGCATCCTTTCCCCTGCCGCCCGTGACACCCCTCTGAACTGCCAAAACGCGGTCGGAGGGGTGTTTGCTCGGCAGCCCACATCGATACCCTGCCGTGCACCTTCACCGGCGAAGACGGCCTGTTGAGGGACAGGAGAGGCCTGCCGACAGCAGGTGACCCTGTCCTCGCCCCCGGGTGCACTCCGCGCACACCCCGAAGGGCACATGCCGAAGGGCACATGCCGAAGCACGCACGCACCAGCCTGACACTCTGTGAACACCTGCAACAATCAGGTAATGTGCCCGCCTGTTGCCGCAGATGCAGCATGAAGTTCTGAATTCACTGCTACTTCCATGATTTGAATCCCTTCATGCGCGTCTGAAATGAAATGACATGCATGTGAAGGATGTACGTCTTGACGACATCGTTGTGGAGCAGACGCCGCTTACTCAGCACGCTCGCCGGAGCGGCTGCGGCCCCGACCCTGCCTTCCATCGTCACCCTGACAGCCGCTCCCGCCCACGCTGCGGGTTCCGACAGCGGTGAGACGGGTGACGTCCTGCCCCACACCGAACGTGGCCAGGCCGTGTGGGCTTACAAGTCCGGGGGCCGGGCGGTCCGTGAGGCGGCTGCCGCCGCTCTGGTCGGCAGCCCGGCCGCCGTGACCGCCTTCCTCGCCCGCGAACTGCCCTTCGCCAAGGCGGAAGACAATCGCTTCGCGATCCTCACCGGCATGGCCCAGGGGGGCGTGGCTGTCAGCGAGTCCGCCGGCACGGCACTGACCGCCGGAGACGACGCGGTTGCCGCGTACCTGCGTGACGGTTACAAGAAGCCCGTGGAAGAGGACCTGCGGGTGGCGGTGTTCACCGTCATGAACAACAGCGGCGCCGCTGTGAAACGGGAAGCCGCCAAGGCGCTGGAGCAGGGCACCCGGTCAGCCTTGAAGAAGTTCCTGGAGCAGACCCAGCACACCGCACAGCAGGAAGACGAACGGGTGGAGGTCTTCTCCACCCTCAACACCGCCTCGCCCGAGGTGAAAAAGTACGCACAGCGTGCCCTGGATGACGGGTCGCCCGACGCAATTCACCAGTTCCTCACCTCAGGCCAGTACATCGCCCGCGCTCGTGACGAAGAAGCGGCGACGATCGACCAGTTGGTCGACATCGTGCAGCGAGAAGGCCGGCAGGCCAAGCTGCAGACGGAAAAGGCCGTCACGGCCTCCGAGCGCGCGCAGAAGGCCGCCACCAAGGCCAAGGATGCCGCCCTCCTGGCGGCGGAGCAGGCGAAGGCCGCCCAGCAGGACGTACGCAAATCGGCTCTAGCGGCGAACAATGCAGCCAGAGCCGCCGACGGGGCCGCGGACGCCGCTGCCGCCGCTATTGCTGCCTCGCGCACCGCTCAGTCCGCCTCCCACCGCGCCGCCCAGGCCGCCCAGGCCGCCGCTGCCGCCGCGGCGATGGCTGGACACGCCGCTTCCCGCGCCTACAGCGCCGCCATAGCCGCGTCCAGGGACGCATCCAAGGCGTCCGCCGCCCGGGCGGCAGCCCAGGGTGCTCGGAACGCCGCTGCCCGGGCGCGTACCGCGGCCCAGGCGGCCGATCAGGCAACGATTGCCTCTCGGCAGGCGGCTGCAGCCGGCTCCTCCGCCGCGGGTGCAGCCAGGAACGCCGCCGCGGCCGCCCGTGCCTCTGCCGAATCCGCCGCGGCCGCCGGCGCTGCCCAGTCCCAGGCGGCCAAGGCGAAGCAAGCTGCCGCCGAGGCCGATGCCGCCGCCGCACGGGCCACTCGGGCCGCCGGTACGGCCCGGACCCTGGCGAACGAGGCAGCCGAGGCCGCCCGTGTGGCACGCGACGCCGCCAACAGTGCCGCTGATCACGCCGAAAAGGCCGCGGACGCGGCGGACGAGGCGGCGAAGAACGCAGGCAAGGCAGTGGAGTACGCCAAGCGGTCCGCCTCCTACGCCGAAGCAGCGGTGGCAGCAGCCACCACAGCCGCCGATGCGGTCAAGAAGGCCCAGCAGGTGGAGAAGGCGGCCCGCGAGGCGGAAGCCGCCCGTATCGCCGCAGACACCGAGCTCGGCGTGGCGGAGGCCCGCCTCAGGGCGAAGGCCGAGGTCGACGACGCCGCCCGCGCCGACAAGGAGCGTACGCAGGCGGACAAGACCGCGAAGAGGATCACGGACGTAATCGCCGGCGCCGAGGCCGCGCTGCAGGCCGGGGACACCGCCAAGGCCGTCGCGGCCGGCCGGCAGGCCGCTGTCGAACTGCTCGACTCGACCGGCACGTGGACCAGGGAAGCCGCGGAGTTCGCGCTCGCCGGCACCGATCAGGACGTGATCAACTGGATCGACACCGACCGTCTTCTCGCCCAGCAGCAGGACGACCGCGAAAGCGTCCTGGCGGTCGCCAAGTCGGCGACTGCCGCAGTCGCCGATGCAGCCCACAGGGCGCTTGCCAGCGACGCCCCTGACGCGGTCCGCAGCTTCCTTGAGCACGGAGTCATCGAAGCAGCGGCCACGGACAACCGCGTCACCGTGTTCAGAATCCTCGGCGAGAACCCGGGCAAGGCGGTCAAGGCAAAGGCCGAGGCGGCTCTGAGAGACGGGAGCGCCGAGGCGCTGCACCGGTTCGTCACCGCGGAACTGGCGGAAGCGGTGAAGGAGGACGACCGGGTCGAGGTGTTCAGCCTTCTCAACTCGGGCGGCGCCTACATGCAGTCGGCGGCGAGAATCGTCCTGGAGGGCTCCGCCCGTATGCGCCGTGGCTTCGTCAGCTACGACAAATACGCCGTCGCACGGATCGATCAGGACCAAGCGACCCACGTTTCCGCCGTCCGGGCCTCCATCGCCCTCGCTGCCGGGGTCGCCGCGCAGGCACTGGAGAACGCCGCCCGGGCGTCCAAGGCGGCAGCGGAAGCCCGCGACGCGGCCAAGGAGGCATCCGACTGGGCGGCGAAGGCAAACACCTACGCCGCGGATGCCACAGCCTCGGCGAAAGAGGCGAGGGCCAACGCGGACGCCGCTGACAGGTCCGCGGCCGCCGCGGCCCGGTCGGCCAAGGAAGCGAGCAAGGCCTCGGCCACGGCGCGAGTGGCGGCCCGGGTAGCTAACTATTCGATGCGGCAGGCGTCGTCATCCGCTCAGCAGGCGGTAGCGTCCGCGTGGCGAGCGCAGGCATCCGCTTCCCAGGCTCAGGCTGCTGCACTCCAGGCCGGCCGGGACGCCAAGGCAGCTGCGGCCGCCGCCGACGAGGCGCACAGAATCGAGTTTGCGAAGCGGAAGGCCGAGGTCGAGGCCGCGGCGAAGAAGGCGGCAGAGAAGGCGAAAGAGCACCAGGCGAACGGGACGCATCCGTCCCAGCACGCCGACAACGACAAGCCCTGGTATGTGGACTGGGGTGTGTGGCCCGAGGACATATCCAGCGTCAAGGACTGGGCGCAGGTCACCGGGCATTGGAGCACGATCGCCGGTTCGGCCGGGGTCGTACTCGGGCTCGGCGCGATCGCCTTCCCAGTCCTCGGGGGAGCCGCTGCGGCAGCCGGCTTGGTGTCATGGGGGCTGCAAGGGGCAAGCGCCCTGCTGAATTTCATAGAGTACGGGTCGGACAGCAATGATTTTCATTCGGCTCTCGGCATGTTCGCGGTCGGCGGCATCTTCATGGGGACAGGCAAGCTGCTCAAGAAGTTCGGCCTGGTCGAAAATTTCGGCCCCCAGGTCGAAAATATCGGTGAACGCATGACGAACTTCGCGCATGATGCGACGACCACGGTGATCGGCTGGCTCACCTGGTAGATGTTTCGTGAGTGAGGCGAGACATGTACTCGCCTCACTCCGGACGGTCTGCCGATTCGAACCTCGACGGCATGCGCTGGAATGATTTGCGAGGGCCGCCAATTCACTACAGACCACCATGAATATCCTGGTGACCCTGAGGCGCCTGCCCATCGAAAGCGCCGATGACAGCCAACGCAGAAATCTCAGCGGACCCGACGGAAGAAAGGACGAAACGAAAGCGCACAGCAATCCGCTCTCGGCTGAGGCAGACACCGAGCCCGCGGCTGGTCACCCTGACCACCCCTGACCACTGCACCGCCAGCCGCCTTGTCGACGTACGGTCCGGCTCATCCCGCAAAGACACCCGAACCCCCGCAAAGGTTGTGGTGACAAAGGCCACAAACACCTGATGTGCGGATTTAGGGGTTATGTACAGTTTTCTGCGTCATGCGCATTACGGACTCATGCTTCAATTCCTGGCGCCTTCCGCAACTTTGGACCGTGGTGCACCACAGCAGTGCGTTTTACCGTCACCCCAAGAGACCTATGACGCACGCCCCCAAACCTTCAACTTCGGAGGAAAAACGTGAAATTAGCGCGACGCCTGACCGTCACCGGGTCGGTCATCGCCGTGTGCGCCGCAGCTGTCGTCAGCATGGCGCATGCCACGGAGACCATGGCCAGCCCTCCGGCCAACGCCGCCGACAGTCAGCTGGAATTTCCTGCGGAGGACTTCCACTACCCACAGGCCGAGGCGATCGAGAAAAAACTCGGCATCGTCCTCAAACGCGGCGATGGTCACATCACGCTCGCCGACTGCACAACCAGCGGCAGCCTGCTGGAAGTATTTTCTCGCACCAAAGATAAAATATGCTTCCGCACCACCGGGAAGACCGGCTACCTCAGTCTGGAGATTCCCTCGGTGTACGGGGCGAAGGCGGACGCCGCCCACCGGGCAGATTTGGTTCTGACTGCTGACGGCAGTGAGCAGAACATCGCCTTGGACAAGGACCAGTGGAAAGCGGTCGGCGAGACCGCCGACCCGGAGCATCGCAACCACACGCTCGTGGAGATAACCACCTCCAGCTGATCCGCCGCGGGCTGACCACGTCCCGTTTGTCCGCGAATTCCGCCGAACTCATCTGTCCCCCTGCTGAACAGCAGATAACTGATCGGAATACCTTGTCTCGAATACGCCCACGCGCAGCGGCCGCATTGCTCACCTCATGCACCGCGCTCAGCGCGTTGAGCGCCGTGCCCGCTCATGCTGTCGTCGGTGAAAGCGCCAAGGACGGTACATACTCCTACACCGCTCAGGTCATGTTCGGTGAGCACGCACGCGGCTGCTCGGGAGTGCTGGTGGACCCGCAGTGGGTTCTGACCGCGAGCAACTGCTTCACCGAGAAGCCCGGTGAGGTGCTCTCCCCCGGCAAGCCGCGCCTGAAGACCACGGTGACTGTCGGCCGTACCGACCTGACCAGCACGCAAGGCACCGTCAGCGACGTCAGCGAACTGGTGCCGCACCCCAGTCGTGGCGTGGTGCTGGCCCGCCTGGAGCGTCCCGCTGTGGGGGTCGACTCGCTTCCCGTGGCCGATGCTCCTGCCGAAGGGGGGAAGACGCTGACGGCAGCGGGCTTCGGCCGGACCAAGGACGAGTGGGCCCCCCTCCAGCTGCACACGACGGCCCTCGTCACCGGCAAGGTCGGCGACGACGCCCTCACCTTGACGTCGGCAGGGCCCTCCGGCGGCATATGCAAGGGTGACGCCGGAGGCCCCGTCGTCCGCGAGGACGAGAACGGCTCCGAACTGGTCGCTCTCGCTGCCGGCTCCAACAGTGCCGGCTGCTTCGGGTCGGACGTGACCGGACCGGGTCAGGCCTCGGCCATCCGTGTCGACGGGCTCAACTCCTGGATGCGCGGTCACTTCCAGAGTTCACTGCTGATGCCGGGGCAGCGGCTCAACCCCGGCGAGAAGCTGGAGGGCCGCCGCGTTGAACTGCGTATGCAGAAGGACGGCAACCTGGCCATGTACCACAAGGCGGGTGGCCAGGTCCTGTGGGCCACTCAGACCTTCGGCAACCCTGGCGCTTACCTCCAAATGCAGAGCGACGGCAATCTCGTCGTCTACAAGAAGACCGGCGGGCAGGGCAAAGGCGGCAACCTCTGGGCCTCCGACACCTTCCGCTCCCCGGGTTCCTACCTGCACCTCCAGGACGACGGGAACATGGTCGTCTACAAGAAGGACGGTGGCCAAGGCAAGGGTGGCTCCCTGTGGAGCAGTGACACCTTCGGCCGGCCCACGTCCCTCACCACCGGGATGGAATTGCGGCCGGGCCAGTGGATCGAGAACCAGAACACCACGCTGCTGATGCAGCGGGACGGCAATCTGGTCCTCCAGCACCGTGAAAGCGGCGTGACCCTGTGGGCCAGCGGCACCTCCGGGGTGGGCAACTACGCCCGCATGCAGGACGACGGCAACTTCGTCGTCTACAAGGCCAACGGCGGACAGGGCAAGGGCGGCGACCTCTGGTCCACCAAGACCTCCAAGAACCCCGGCGCGTTCCTTCACCTGCAGGACGACGGCAATCTCGTCGTGTACAAGAAGGACAGCGTCCCGGGCAAGGGCGGTTCGCTGTGGGATGCGGCCACCTGGGGCCGGCCCAACACGTTCGCCGGCGGCCAGGACCTGCGCGCGGGACAGTGGATGTCCTCCAAGGCGGGCCTGCTGATCATGCGGTACGACGGCAACCTCGCCCTGTACCGGCGGGATGACAGCACACTTCTGTGGGCCAGCGGCACCTCCGGCGTAGGCAACTACGCCCGCATGCAGGACGACGGCAACTTCGTCGTCTACAAGGCCAACGGCGGACAGGGCAAGGGCGGCGACCTCTGGTCCACCAAGACCTCCAAGAACCCCGAGGCCTTCCTGCGTCTGGACGATGACGGGAAGCTGGTCGTCTACAAGGCCGGCGGCGGGCAGGGCCAAGGCGTCCTTTGGAAGGCCGGCTAGTCCTACCTGATCAACCGAGTGCGGTGTGGGTCCCTGATGCCTCGGGATCCACACCGCTGTCGTGTTCGCCCGGCTGCTGGGGCTTTACGGAAGGCCGTCTCGCCTCCAGCGTCGTCGGCGTACAGCCCGTTGCACCCGGCCGCGCCTTCGCCGGGCTCCTGATGGTTTTGGGGCGCTGCTCGGTACAGAGTCTGCCCGAGCAGCCGACCGCCCACGTGGCCGGTGTTCCGAATGTGGCGCGAATTGCCGGACTTGCCAAAGCCGACACGGGTCGTCAGGAAACCGGTCTGTGATGAACCACCCGTGGCCTGAGTTCATCGTCCTAGGCAGACACAATCGGGCACTGCCGGACTTCCCCGGCATTCCGTGCCCATGGCATCGCCCCGGTTCGGCCTTGTGCTCGCCTTCCTCCGCAGTGGGGGAGCACCCGCCACCAGGGCACTCAGGGGGTACACGATGGCCGGGCTCCGCTCGGGAAACAGGCTCGCCGCGCTGGACGGGCTACGGCTGCTGGCCGCGCTGATGGTGGTCTTCTACCACTACGTCGCACTCGCCAAGCCCTGGGGACACGACACGGGCACGATCTTCCCGGCCACCCGCGCCGCGGCCCAGTACGGCTGGCTCGGTGTCGAGATCTTCTTTCTCATCAGCGGCTTCGTCATCTGTATGAGCGTGTGGGGCCGCTCGCTGGGCGACTTCGCCGTCTCCCGTGTCTCCCGGCTGTTCCCCGCCTACTGGGCGGGCATCCTGCTCACGACGGTGGTCGTCAAGCTGTGGCCGGAGGTCGATTCCTTCCGGGGCCTGGACCGGGTGATCAACAACCTGACGATGCTCCAGTCCGGGAACGACTCCCCCGATGTCGACCCGGTGTACTGGACGCTCTTCGTGGAGCTCAAGTTCTACCTGATCATGGTCGCGGTGGTGTGGTTCGGCGTCACCTACCGCAACTGCCTGATCCTGTGCGGCGTGTGGACGGCGGCCGCCGCGCTCGCCCCGGGTCTGAACACACCGTTGCTGACCGCGTTCGCGATGCCGCAGTACGCGCCGTTCTTCATCGCGGGCATCGTCTTCCACCTCATGCGGCGCCACGGGCAGAACGCGGTCCTGTGGGCCCTGATCGCCGTACAACTGGTGCTCGCCCAGCGGTACATCGACTACCGCATGGCCACGAGCCTGGGCAAGGCCGCCGCGTCCGCCCTGCCCGGCTGGCCGGCCCGCCTGATCATCGTCGTGGGCTTCGCCCTGGTCGGCGCGATCGCCCTCGGCGCGTTCGACCGGATCCGGTGGAAGTGGCTCACCACCGCGGGCGCGCTCACGTACCCGCTCTATCTCATCCACATGAACATCGGCATGACCTTGATCCACCACTTCCGGAACCGGGTCTCCGCGCCGGTCCTGGTGCTCTCGGTGACGGCGCTCATGCTGGTCGCCGCCTGGATCGTCCACCGCTTCGTCGAACGCCCCGTCGGGACGTGGCTGCGGGCCGTCATGCGGAAGGGGGTCGACGACGCCCGCCGGCACATGACCTCGCGGCGCGAGCCCGTCCGGCAGCCCGAAAGGCCGCCGGTACGGATATCGGTACCCGGCGATCCCCGGGCAGCAGGCAGCCCCACGGGCAATGAAGTTGAACGTACAATTACTTCGTCACGATGACCTGCCCGGGAAGGCTACGCACATGAGCGACGAGGAAGCCCGGCCCGCCGAGCTGCCCGGCATCGAAGTCTTCACCCCGCGCGACGTCCCCCTGGGCGGCCCGCGCGCGATGACCGTACGCCGTACGCTGCCGCAGCGCTCCCGTACCCTCATCGGCGCCTGGTGCTTCGCCGACCACTACGGCCCCGACGATGTCGCCGCGACGGGCGGCATGGACGTCGCCCCGCACCCGCACACCGGCCTGCAGACGGTGAGCTGGCTGTTCAGCGGCGAGATCGAGCACCGCGACAGCCTGGGCACCCACGCGTACGTACGGCCCGGCGAACTGAACCTCATGACGGCCGGCCACGGCATCAGCCACTCGGAGGTCTCGACGGAGCGGACCACCGTGCTGCACGGTGTGCAGCTGTGGGTCGCGCTCCCCGGCGAACACCGCAACACCCGGGCGGACTTCCAGCACCACGTACCCGGTTCCGTACGGGTCGGCGGGGCCGAGGTCAGCGTCTTTCTCGGCACCCTCGCCGGAGTCACCTCCCCGGTACGTACGTTCAGCCCGCTGCTCGGCGCCGAGATCGTCCTCGGCCCGGGGGCGACGGCCACCCTCGCCGTCGACCCGGCCTTCGAACACGGCTTGCTCGTCGACCACGGCACCGTCCGGCTGTCCGGCACACCGCTGCGCCCGGCCGATCTCGGCTACGCCGCCCCCGGCCGCGACCGCCTCACGCTGACGAACACGTCGGACACGCCCGCGCGGACGGTCCTGCTCGGCGGCACGCCGTTCGAGGAGGAGATCGTCATGTGGTGGAACTTCGTCGGCCGTTCCCAGCAGGATGTCGAAGAGGCCCGGCGGGACTGGATGACCGGCTCCAGCTCCGATTCCCGCTCCGGATCCGGTTCCGGTTACGGTTACGGTTCCCGCTCCGGCTCCCGGTTCGGCGAGGTGCGCGGCTACGACGGCGACCGGCTGCCCGCACCCGAACTCCCCACCGTGGGGCTGAAGCCGCGCGGCCGGGTGCGCTGAGCGGCAACAGGCTCCGGCAGCACGACGCCCCCGCCACAAGGTCGGACCTGCGGCGGGGGCGTCGCGGATTACGCGGTGGCGCGCGATGTCGCGCGGTACGTCAGCTGTTGCGGCGGCGGAACGCCTTGCGCACGAAGTGCACGATCAGCCAGATCACCACGATGATGACGACCAGGAAAATGATCAGCAGCACGATGAGGAAGATGCCGAGCTTCTTGAAGAAGCCCTTTTTCTTCTTCTTGTCCTTCTTGTCGCCGTCCTTGTCCTTGTCCTTGTCCTTGGAGCCGAAGACCGCCGTCGTCACATGATGGCCGGCGGCCGGAGCGGCCTCCGCCTGCGCGGCCGGCGCGCTGCCGGCCTGCTGCTGGGCGCTGTGGGCGACCGCCGGAGCGGCGGGCGCCGCCGCTGCCGCCGAGCCCGCGGCGCCCATCAGGCCGAGCAGCAGGGCCACGACAACTGCGGTGATCCGCCCACCCTTTGCGCGTACGGCATGCGCGGCGCGTGCGGTGTGTGCGGAAGGCTTGCGCTCGGTGCTCATCCGGTCCGGTATCCCCTCGTGGTCGGTGCGGGGCGCGGCACGCTGATCGCGACGCGCGTCAACCATTATGGAACCGCCGGGAGACCGGCCGGTCAGTGAGCGGCCGGTCAGTGAGCGGCCGGGCCACGGTCGTTCGCGGCCGCCGGCGCCTCCCCCGGCCGTACGACTCTCGCGCCCGGCGCGTTCTTGTCGTCGCCGGTCTCGTCCTTCATCGCCTTGGTCTCGCTCTTGAGGATGCGCAGCGACTTGCCGAGGGCCCGCGCCGTGTCCGGCAGCTTCTTCGAGCCGAACAGCAGGATCACCACGATCGCCACGATCAGTAGGTGCCAGGGCTCCAGTCCGTTCCGCAGCATCGCCGTCCCGCCTCTCGTCCAGCCTGCGCTCGGCCGCTTGTCCGCTTTATAACTTGCTACATTGCGCAACTGTACAACCAACGGGCCGGTTCTTCCGTCTTCCCCGGCACAAAGCCACGCGGGTGAGGTGCACACATGACAGCAAGCAGCCACAAGGCGGTGGCCGGAAGCTCCGGACGGTCCAGGAGGACGGACCGGAGCGGGGCGGGCCGCGCGCAGGGCCGGGCCGTACGCAGGCGGCGCCCGCTGCGTACGGCCGGCATCGTCGCCGTCTCGCTGCTCGTGCTGATCACCGCGGGCGCCGGCTGGTTCTACTTCAAGCTCAACGGCAACATCACCACCTTCGGCGCGGAAGGAGTCAGTCCGCAGCGCCCCGCCGAGGGCGCCGGCGGACAGAACGTCCTGGTCATCGGCTCCGACTCGCGGTCCGGCGACAACAGCTCGCTGGGCGGCGGCGAAGGCGACGTGGGCCGCTCGGACACCGCCTTCCTGCTGCACATATACGGCGACAGCAAGCACGCGGTCGCCGTCTCCATCCCCCGGGACACCCTGGTGGAGATACCCCCGTGCCGGCTCCCCAACGGCAAGTGGACCGGGGCGCAGCACAACGCCATGTTCAACGCGGCGTTCTCGGTCGGCGAGAGCGCGCGGGGCAATCCGGCCTGCACCCAGAACACGGTGGAGAAGCTGTCCGGCGTACGCGTCGACCACACCGTCGTCGTCGACTTCGAGGGCTTCTCCAAGATGACGTCCGCGGTGGGCGGCGTACCCGTCTGCCTGCCCAAGGACATCTACCAGGGCGACCTGAACCCGAACCGGCACTCCCGAGGCGAGCGGATCTTCGCCAAGGGCCCGCAGAACGTCTCCGGTCAGCAGGCGCTCGACTACGTCCGCATCCGGCACGGCATCGGCGACAACTCGGACATCGGCCGCATCCAGCGCCAGCAGGCGTTCGTCGGCTCGCTCATCAAGAAGGTCAAGGAGCAGGGCTTCAACCCCACCACCCTGCTGCCGCTGGCCAACGCCGCCACCCAGTCCATGACCGTCGACCCCGGCCTGGATTCGGCCGACAAGCTGCTCTCCTTCGCGATGTCCCTGAAGGACATCGACCTGCACAACACCAAGTTCGTCACGCTGCCCTGGCGCTACCAGGGTGCCCGGGTCGCGATCGTGCACCCGGAGGCGGACCGGCTCTGGGCGGACATCAAGGCGGACCGCACGCTGGACGGGAAGGACGCGGGCGGACCGGGGTCCGCCGGGGGTGGCGGGGCGGCTTCTTCGAGCCCGTCGCCGTCGGGAACAGGCGCAGGTACGGGCACAGGTACGGGTACGGGCACAGGTACGGGTACGGACGCGAGCCCCGGTACGGGTACAGGTACGGGCGTCAGCGTCGCCGTCTACAACGGCACCACCGCCACCGGCCTCGCCGCCCGCGCCGCCGACCAGCTCAAGTCCGCGGGCTTCACCGTCACCGGCACGTCGACCGCGCGGACCCAGGACCACGCGACCACCGTCGTCGAGTACGGCGCGGGCAAGGAGGCCGAGGCCAAGACCGTCGCCGCGCACTTCCGCGGCGCCCAGTTGGTGCCGACGGCCACCGCGGGCGTCAACGTCGTCCTGGGCGCCACGTACGCGTCCGATCCGGCGCTGGAGTCCCCCGCCGCCTCCGCCCCGGGCCCGGACCCCTCGCCCGGGTCGTCGGCGTCCGGGTCGTCGGCGTCCGGGTCGCCGTCGGACATCGCCGGCAAGGCGCGCTCGGCCGACGACAACATCTGCTCGGACCTGTCCTACGGCTGAGGCGACGTACCGGGGCCGGCGGCCCTGTGGTCCGTGGCCTCCGGGTCCTCCCCGGCCGCTTTACGGTCGTACCGGTCCTTGGCCCACGCCAGCCCGGCCCCGTACAGCACCAGCACCGCCGCCAGCAGCCCGTAATAGAGGGGAGGCAGCGGCGCCATCCCCAGCAGCGGGCCCAGCGGCGACGGAGGCAGCAGCAGCCCGATCACGGCGAGCGCACACACCGCGATCCGGATCGGGCCGGGCGCCCGGCCTTCCGCCGAGCGGCGTCCGGTACGCAGCAGGTACATCACCAGCGCCTGCGTCAGCAGGTTCTCCGTGAACCACCCGGCGTGGAACGCGTCCTGGCCGCCCGGGTCGCCGAACCCGTGCACGGCGAGGACCAACACGCCGAACGTGGCCAGGTCGGCCGCCGCGTTGAGCAGGCCGAAACCGGTGATGTAGCGGAGCAGGTCGGCGGGGCGCAGGACGGCCGGGCGGCGCAGCGCGGCGGGCCCCGGCCGGTCGAAGGCGAACGCGAGCTGGACCGCGTCGAAGCACAGGTTCTGCACCAGGACCTGTGCCGGAAGCATCGGCAGGAACGGCAGCAGCAGCCCGGCGCCGAGCATCGCGATGACGTTGCCGAGGTTGGAGGAGAGGGTGATGCGCAGGTACGTGGCGATGTTGGCGCTGCTGCGGCGGCCCGCGACGATCGCGCCGTCGATGGCGCCGAGGTCCTTCGAGGCGAGGACCACGTCGGCCGCCTCACGGGTCACGTCGACGGCGTCGCGCGGGGCGATGCCCACGTCGCAGGCGTGCAGGGCGGGCAGGTCGTTGACGCCGTCGCCGAGGAAGCCGACGGTACGGGGCGGGGCCACCACGGTCTCCACCGGGCCCGTACTCGATCCCGTACTCGATCCCGTAGTCGATCCCGTACTCGGCCCCGGACCCGGCTCCGGACCCGGCTCCGGGCCCGACCCCGCCCGCAGCGCCGCCACGATTCGCGCCTTGTGCTCCGGTGTGCAGCGCGCGAAGGCCGTCGTGCGGGCGGCGAGCCGGGCGAGTTCCGCGTCCGTGAGGCCGTCGGTCCGGTCGGCCGTGACCACCGCGCCGGGCCCGGTGTCGAGTCCGAGTTCCCGGCAGACGTGGGTGACGGTGCCCGGATGGTCGCCGGTGAGGATCTTCACGGCGACACCGCGCCGCGCCAGCCCCGCGCAGGCCGCGGCGGCGGTCGGGGCGAGCGCGTCGCGCAGGCCGACGAAGCCGACGAGGGTCAGGCCGCGCTCGTCCGCCGTCGTGTAGCGGCGGCCGGGCCGGGCGGGCCGCTCGGCGACCGCGACGGCCAGCAGCCGCAGCCCGTCCGCCGTACGGTCCGCGACCAGCCGGGCCAGGCGGGCGCGGCCCGCGTCGTCCAGGTCGGTGTCCTCGCCCCCCGCACGGTCCGTACGGACCCGGGCGCAGCGCTCCAGTACGGCCTCGGGCGCGCCCTTGACCACGAGCGTGTGAGTGCCGAGCCGGAGGCCGGCCCCCGCGGCGGCGTCCGTACGGACCACCGCGCACGACGTACGGCGTACCGGGTCGAAGGGCAGCGCGGCGATGCCCTCGTACGCCAGCAGCTCGTCGAAGTCGTCTTCGGCCGCCTCCAGGACCGCCTCGTCGAGCGCGTCCGGCGTGGGCAGCTCGGCGAGCTGGAGTGTCCACAGGCTGTTGACGGCCGCCCAGTGCAGCGGCTCGGGCGCCGGCCGCCCGTCCGTGCCGAAGGCGCAGTCCAGGACCGGGCGGTCCTGGGTGAGGGTGCCGGTCTTGTCCGTACACAGCACGTCGATCGCGCCGAGGTCGTGCAGCGCGGGCAGCCGCTTGACGATCACCTCGCCGCCGCGCGCGAGGAGCGCCGCGCCCCGGGCGAGCGCGGTGGTGACGATGACCGGCAGCATCTCGGGCGTGAGCCCGACCGCCACCGCGACGGCGAACGGCAGCGTCTCCAGGCCGCGGCCGCGCAGCGCGGCGTTGGCCATCAGCACCAGCGGGGGCGTGAGCAGCATGAAGCGGATGAGGGTCCAGGAGACGCCGTTCACGGAGCGGTCGAAGGCGCTCGTGGGACGCGCACGCCGGGTGCCGCGCGCCCCCGGCCCGGGGGCCGCGTCCTTTCCGGACGGCCGCCGGTAGGTACCGGTCCGGTACGTACCGGTCCGGTACGTACCGGCGAAAACCGTGTCCGCGCCGGTCGCCAGCACCACGGCGGTGGCGCTGCCGGACGCCACGCTGCTGCCCTGGAAGCACAGCTCGGGCCGTTCGAAGAGGCCCGGGGCGGAAGTGTCCGTACCGGGGGCGTCCGTACCGAAGGCGTCCGTACCGGGGGCGTCCGTACCGGAGGCGTCCCCGGCCGTACCGGAGGCGCCCCCGGCCGTACCGGAGGCGCCGGTTCCGGCCTCCACCGGCCACTTCGCCACCGGCGCCGACTCCCCCGTCAGCGGCGCCTGGCGCACCGTCAGCCCGCTCGCCCGCAGCAACCGCAGGTCGGCGGGGACCAGGTCCCCCGGCCCGAGGCGGATCACATCGCCCGGCACCAGTTGGTCGACCGGTATCTCCCGGGTCGCCCCCGGCCTCCGCTGCACCGTCGCCGTCGTGGCGATCAGCTCGCGCAGCGCCGCCGTGGACCGCTCGGCGCGGTACTCGCCGCTGGACCGCAGCACCGCGCTGACCACCACCAGCACCGCGATCACGCACGCCGTCCCCCAGGAGGCGACGGCGGCCGAGACCAGGGCCAGACAGAGCAGTACGGTCGTGAACGGATCGCGCAGGCTGCGCACGAAGCGCCAGGACCGGCCGGCCGGCCGCTGTTCGGGCACCGTGTTGTCGCCGTACCGCAGCAGCCGCTCCTCGGCCTGCGCCTCGGTCAGGCCGCGCGGCCCGCTCTCCAGGGACCGCAGCGTCTCCAGCGCCGTGAGCCCGGGGGTGTCGCGCAGCCGGGCGCCGCTGTCCGCCCGTACGCCCGGTGGTGCGGTGGTGTGCCGGCCCGGCTCCGCCTCCCCTTCCGTACGGGCGGCCGCCGAGCTCACGGCCCTCTCAGGCGCCCAGGCCACGGACGCGTCCCGGAACCGCCGGGCCGTCGGACCGGCCCGTCCGGTCGGTCAGCTGCCCCACCAGCCACCGCACCATCGCCACCACGTCGGGGTCGTCCACCAGGTACACCACGCGGCGGCCCTCGCGCCGCGACCGCACCAGCCCCGCCAGCTTCAGCTTCGCCAGGTGCTGGCTCACCGCGGGCAGCGCGCCGCCCACCCGCTCCGCCAGCCCGCTCACGTCGCACTCGCCGCCCGCCAGCACCCAGACGATGTGCAGGCGCGCGGGCGACGCGAGCAGCCCGAACGTCGCCGCGGCCTCCGTCAGCACCTCGGCCGACGGATCCGCCACGTCCTCGACGCCACTCGTCACAGCCGCTCTCCATCCGCCCAGGGCCGCCCAGGGGCGGGCCCGTGCCCCCGAAAGGTCCCAGTCTAGGTGCCGGGCGTCCGGCACTCCCGTACGAATGAGGACCTGCTTCCGGCCCCGCTCCCGTACGGCGCGCCCCAGACCCCGTACGGCAGAAGCCCCGGTCCCGGGCCCGAGGACCCGGAGCCGGGGCTCCGTAGTGCGGTCGGGGGAAACGGCAACGGGGGGACATGCCGTTTCCCCCGATGGTGGACCGGGCCTCGAAGTCCGCGCCGCCGTCAGGGGGGAAGCTTGCGGCGTGGACCCCGCAGCGAGGCTCGGGTCCCGCGCCCCGCGCATTCCTGCCAGATCCGCGGGGCACACGACCATCCTGCTCGGCGCGCCCCTCACGGAACGCAGGCAAAGGGCCTGCCTCCAAGGGCCTTTGGTCCTCAAAGTCACGGCCGGCCCGCGCGCCCCACCCCCTTCCACTCCCTTCCCACTCCCTTCCCGCCCCCTATCCGCCTTCCTCCCCTCCCCGTCCCACCGGCTCCGCCCCTGTTACGGAAGTGGTTACACTCACCCGGTCTGCACGCTGGGGAAGGGCGGGCGGGAGCTGCCGTAGGGGAGACGGGGACAGTCAGATGGCGCAAGCGAAGAAGATCGCGCTGTACGTGGTGGCCGTCTTCGTCCTGTACACGATCATCACGTCCCCGGCCCGCGCCGCCGATCTAGTGCAGATAGGGTTCGAGGGCATTTCGTCGGCCGCCCACGGTGTCGGCGAGTTCATGACCCAGCTGATCTCGTAGGACGCGCCGGCCGTACGCAGACGTGCGGAACGGGACGTACGGCGCGGGACGGCCACGGGCCGACCGTACGGAGGACCGCCCAGTGATACGCCACCTGGTTCTTTTCAAGCTCAACGACGGTGTCGGACGCGACGAGCCGCGGGTCGTGGCCGGCGCGAAGGCGTTCCGGGAGCTGGCCGACCAGATCCCCGAGCTGGAGTTCTGGGAGTGCGCCTGGAACATCACGGACCGGCCGATCGCGTACGACTTCGCCGTGAACTCCGCCGTGGCCGACGCCGACGCCCTCAAGCGTTATATCGAACACCCGGCCCATCAGGCCGCCGCCGGACAGTGGCGCGAGTTCGCCACCTGGGTGATCGCCGACTACGAGTTCTGAGCCGCGGCCCCGG
Source organism: Streptomyces paromomycinus (assembly GCF_003865155.1). Lineage (NCBI taxonomy): Bacteria > Bacillati > Actinomycetota > Actinomycetes > Kitasatosporales > Streptomycetaceae > Streptomyces > Streptomyces paromomycinus. The sequence continues at coordinate 4,674,048 of NZ_BHZD01000001.1, forward strand.
CCGCGCGCACGCGTCTCGCCCGCCCCTCGTCCCGCCCCTCGTCCCGCCTCGCGGGCGAGGGGCTTCTTCCTGCCGTCCCGGCCGTGCCTACGCCTGCTCGTCGATCAACTCCACGATCAACTCCGCGATCAACTCTGCCATCAACACGGCGTTATGCGGTGCTTGCACACAGTGCACATGTCTTGTGATGCTATGACCGCTTTTGCCGGTTGAATGGACTGAGAAGGGTGGCGTGCCCGTGACGGCCCGAACTGCGCCCAAGGCGCCATCCCGCGAGAGCAGGAGCGCGGACACACGGGCACTCACGCAGGTGCTGTTCGCCGAGCTCACGAGCCTGGAGCCGGGCACGCCGGAGCACGACCGGGTGCGCGCCGCCCTGATCGAGGCCAACCTGCCGCTGGTCCGGTACGCGGCGGCACGTTTCCGCAGCCGTAACGAGCCGATGGAGGACGTCGTCCAGGTCGGCACGATCGGCCTCATCAACGCCATCGACCGCTTCGACCCCGGCCGCGGGGTCCAGTTCCCCACCTTCGCGATGCCGACCGTGGTCGGTGAGATCAAGCGCTACTTCCGGGACAACGTGCGCACCGTCCACGTACCGCGCCGGCTCCACGAGCTGTGGGTGCAGGTCAACGGCGCCACGGAGGACCTGACCGTGCTGCACGGCCGGTCGCCGACGACCGCGGAGATCGCCGAACGGCTCAAGATCGGCGAGGACGAGGTGCTGGCCTGCCTGGAGGCGGGCCGCTCGTACCACGCGACCTCTCTGGAGGCCGCCCAGGAGGGTGACGGGCTGCCGGGCCTGCTGGACCGGCTCGGGTACGAGGATCCGGAGCTGGCCGGGGTCGAGCACCGGGACCTCGTCCGGCACCTCCTCGTCCAGCTCCCCGAGCGCGAGCAGCGCATCCTGCTCCTCCGTTACTACAGCAACTTGACGCAATCTCAGATCAGCGCCGAGCTGGGGGTGTCGCAGATGCATGTGTCGCGGCTACTGTCGCGGAGCTTCGCACGACTGCGGTCCGCAAACAGGATCGAAGCCTAACCGGGACGGGCTACCCGTTCCTGCACAGATATGTCGACATGGCGCTACAGCGTGTTGCCGACATGTGACATTCTGCAGGAACCGCGTTTGCCGTGGCGCCGCCTCCGGTATTCAGGTGGAGGCATAAGTTCTCGGTTCCGCCGCGGACCGAGGGCGCCGCAGCGACCCGACCGCGACCTCAAGGGGGTGGCATGTCCGTAGAACTGGGCAGCTCGAAGGTGCTTCCCGCGATTCCCGCGCCGGCACCACATGTGCACGACGACGACGCTCTCAACACCCGTACGCTCTCCCGCTCCCTCTTCCTGCGGCTGGCCACGCTCGACAAGGACAGCCCGGAGCGCACGTACGTACGCGACACGCTCATCGAACTGAACCTGCCGCTGGTGCGCTACGCGGCGGCACGTTTCCGCAGTCGCAACGAGCCGATGGAGGACATCGTCCAGGTCGGCACGATCGGTCTGATCAAGGCCATCGACCGTTTCGATTGCGAACGCGGCGTCGAATTCCCGACGTTCGCGATGCCGACGGTGGTCGGCGAGATCAAGCGCTTCTTCCGCGACACCTCGTGGTCGGTCCGCGTCCCGCGCCGCCTCCAGGAGCTGCGCCTCGCCCTGACGAAGGCCAGCGACGAACTGGCCCAGAAGCTCGACCGCTCCCCCACCGTCACCGAACTGGCCCAGTGCCTCGGCGTGTCCGAGGAGGACGTCGTCGACGGCCTCGCGGTCGGCAACGCCTACACCGCCTCCTCGCTCGACTCCCCGTCCCCCGAGGACGACGGCGGCGAGGGCTCCCTCGCGGACCGCCTGGGCTACGAGGACAGCGCGCTGGAGGGCGTCGAGTACCGCGAGTCCCTCAAGCCCCTGCTGGCCAAACTCCCGCCCCGGGAGCGCCAGATCATCATGCTGCGCTTCTTCGCCAACATGACCCAGTCCCAGATCGGCGAAGAGGTCGGCATCTCCCAGATGCACGTCTCCCGCCTGCTCACCCGCACCCTGGCCACACTGCGCGACGGCCTGATCTCGGACTGAGCCGGGGCACGGCCCACACCCTCGGCGAACCAGCCGGTCGCCACCGTCCGGCTCCCGTTTCCCGTACGGGCCGACGCCCTGCCGTACCGGGCCTATGCAACTGACGCGTCGTCAGTGACACTGGCCCGATGCGACGGATCACGCGCGCCCCGAGAACCGCAAGTGCTCCCCGTACCCGCTCCACCCCACAGGCTCACCTGCCCCCGCGCGCCCCAGGCCTGTTGCGCGCCCCACACGCCCCACGCCATTTGCGCGCCCCAGATGCCCCACGCTATTTGCGCGCCTCGTTCCTCCCGCGGGCATCACCCGTCCCGCGCGTCCTCCTGCCGGCCACCGCCCTGTTCCTGGCCGCGCTGCTCACCGCCTGCGGCAGCGACACCGGCCGAGGCCACGCCGCACTGGGCGCCGCCGGCCCGGCGGACGACCGGTCCCCGACCAGACCGATACCCCCGCACGACGGGATCACCCTCACTCCGCTGGACGGAGACGGAGCCCCCGCGACGGGCAACGGCTCACCCCCGTACGCCTCCTCATCGCCGACGGACTCCGGCACATCCGCCACACCCGGATCAGGCGGCACTCCCCCGACCGCACCCAAGAGCCACGACAGCGACAACGGCAGCGGCAGCGGCAGCGGCAGCGGCAGCGGCAGCGGCAGCAACCGTGCAGCCGGCCGCGACACCGTCTCCACCCCCGGCACGCAGCCCGGACCACCAAGCTCCCGGCCCGGACGCCCCTCCGAAGGACCCCCTCAGCAACCCCCTGCGCAGCCCCCGGCCCCAGGGCCGGCCCCCAGGCCCCGCCCAACCCCCACTCCTACTCCCGCACCCACTCCGGCCCCCAAACCCAACACTCCACCCCACCTGACCACCGGCCCCGTCAACCGCACCAGCGCCAACGCCCGCTGGTGCGAAAACGTCTCCCTCACCCTGCGCAACACCGGCGACCGCCCCGTCACTTCAGGCACCGTCACCTTCGGCACCCACATCATCGGCGCCCTGGGCATCGACTGGACCACCCGCGCCTCCACCCACCCACTCCCCACCCCCATCACCGGCCACACCCACCGCACCGCCACCTGGCGCGTCTGCGTCGCCGCCTGGCGCGTACCGCTGGGGATGCACATCGAGACGCGAGACATGCAGGTGGACTGGCGCTGACAGGTCCGGGCCGTCCAGGCAGAGCGATCGGGAAGGGGCGGTGCAGACGACACTGCCCGCACGCTACGAGCTCCCCGAGCCGTGCTCCCGTGCGCCCCACTGAACACCAGCCTCAGCGGGAATGATCGGGACAGCGATACAGCCGGTAGGTCCACGCGGACTACCGCACAGAACCGCAGCTCACGCTGCCTGCACAAGGAGCTGGGACCTATGGGCTCGCACGGCAAGCCGCCTCCCCCGAATCCCCGACCGCAGCAGCCGTCGCCACGGGACAGCGACGGGCAGCACCCCGACGTGTCCAAGCCCGGTGGCGGCAAGCACCGGTGACGGCCGACCTGTCACATCACCACACCCGGACGATGCGTCTGCTCGACTCCAAGGGCGCGTTCGAGCGCCCTTGGATGCGCGCGGCCTTCCGCGACGTCGCCCGGGACGCGTTCGCGCCCGACACGGTCTGGGTGTGGCACTCCGACGACGACCGGTACCACCCCGTCGCGCGCGCCGACGACGAGCAGCGGTGGGCGGCGTTGGTGCACCACCCCACCGAGCCCGTGGTCACGCAGGTGGACGACGGCCAGCCCGCGCACGCCGACGGTACGGGCCGGCTGCCCACCAGTTCGCTCAGCGCGGCCGACGCCGTACTGACCACCCTCGCCGCCACCGACCCGGACCCCGGGAGCCGGGTGCTGCACATCGGGACGGGTACGGGCTACGACTCGGCGCTGCTGTGCGAGCGGGTCGGCGCCGCCAACCTCACCACCGTCGAAGTCGACCGTGCCCTCGCCGACGCGGCCCGCGCGCGGCTCCACGGCCTCGGCTACCGGCCCCGCGTGATCTGCGCGGACGGCGAGCACGGCCATGCGCCGGAGGCGCCGTACGACCGCGTCCTCTGCACGGCGTCGCTGTCCCGCGTCCCCGCCGCCTGGATCGCCCAGTCCGCCCCCGGCGCGCGCATCGTCACGCCGTGGAAGTCCACGCTCCAGCCCGCCGGCCTGGCCGTCCTGACCGTCAGCGCCGACCGCCGTGCCGCCGGTGGCCGTTTCGGCATGCCGCTGACGTTCATGGACCTGCGTGGCCAGCGCCGCGCCGACAGCCCGCTGCCGCGCGTCTACACCCCGCAGCGGTGGTCGGAGAGCCGGTACGGCACGGCCACGCTCCCGCCGGACTTCCTCGACGGCTTCCACGCCCGCTTCGCCCTCGGCCTCCAGTTGCCCGGCGTCCACGCGACCCGTACGCCGACGCCGGACGCCGTCCCCGCCTGGTGGCTGTCGACGGACACTGCCTGGGCCTACGTGTGCGCCGGGGAGACGTACCAGTGGGGCGACCGCGACCTGGCCACCGAGGCCGAGCGGGCCTATGAGTGGTGGCTGGCGGCGGGCAGGCCGGAAGTCTTCGACTTCGGCATGACGGTGGACGGTGACGAGCAGCGGACGTGGTTCGGGTCGGAGGAGGACGGGCCGAGCTGGCCGGTGGGCCGGTAAGGAGCCGAAGGCGCGCGGAGGCGCACCCGCGCTTGCTGCCCTACGTCCTACGGCTTCGGCGCCACCTCCGCCAGCTCCTCCACCGACCCCGACATGATCGTCCGCACCTGCTTGGTGATGTGCTCGACCGGCCAGTCCCACCAGGCGAGTTCGAGCAGCCGGGCGGTGTCCGCTTCGTCGTAGCGGCGTCGGATCAGCTTGGCCGGGTTGCCGCCGACGATGCCGTAATCGGGTACGTCGTCCACGACGACGGCCCCGGAGGCGATGACCGCGCCGTGCCCGATCCGTACGCCCGGCATGACCATGGACCGGTATCCGAACCACACGTCGTTGCCGACCACCGTGTCGCCCTTGCCCGGCAGCCCGCTGATCAGGTCGAAGTGGTCGGACCACGACCCGCCCATGATCGGGAAGGGGAACGTCGAGGGGCCGTCCATCCGGTGGTTGGCGCCGTTCATGATGAACCGCACGCCCTCGCCCAGCGCGCAGTACTTGCCGATGATCAGCTTCTCGGGCCCGTAGTGGTACAGCACGTTCCGCGTCTCGAACGCGGTCGGGTCGTCCGGGTCGTCGTAGTACGAGAAGTCTCCGACCTCGATCAGCGGCGAGGTGACGAGGGGCTTCAGCAGTACCACCCGCGGCTGGCCGGGCATCGGGTGCACGACGTTCGGGTCAGCGGGGACAAGTGGCATCGGGCATCGCCCTCTCGTAAGGGGTAGGGGGTGGGTCGCGTCATGATCGCAGCCGCCGTCACCGCTGGCGATCGGTTAACCGTCCACCGGCCCCGAGTCGGCCTTCCGGCGCGGAAACATGCCGTCCTGCGCTGGATGGGGAGGGTCGAGAACCCGCCGCTCAGCTCGGCGGCCAACCACCACCACGGCGCGCCGGAAGCGGGCATCCACATCGTCAGCGGCCATCCCGTCCTCGTCCACCACGACGGCGGACAGGAGATACGGATTGCCGCGAAAGGATCAGGGCGCTTCCGAGGGATCTCCGTCTCCGCGGAACTGCCGGAGTGCGGAAGGGAAGAGGCGGTGATGTCTACCTGTTGTGCGCATGCCCGCCGACTCCCGGAACAGGGAAGCTGAGGCGACAGGCCCGGAGCGCAGCGCGAGTGGCGCGGCTACCGGTCCGGCAAGGAGAGCCGACCCATGACGATGACGAGGACGCACACGTCCCGGAGGACGGACGACCAACGGCGGGACAGCGAGCGGTCTCGCCGGCAGTCCTCGGTACGGACACGGCAGTCCTCGGTACGGACACGGCGGTCCTCGGTACGGACACGGGTCGGTGGCGCGGCACTGGTCCTCTGGGCCCTCCTCTCGGCATTGGCCTGCTCCTACGTGTTCGCCGTGTGGCTGCCCACCGACGCCGCGCGGTACAGGGACTACGAAGCGTCCGAGGCGTGCCTCGCCCACACGGCGGTGCGCAGGCTGGAGGACTGTCGGCGCGAGGTCACCTTCACCGTCGAGGACACGGTGATCCAGGGCGGCGGAAAGAACGTGAGATACGAGGCGACCCTCACCGGCGCCCCGTACTGGAACAGGACGGTGGCCTTCGGTAACACGGAGCCGGTACTCGAACGGCTCCGGCCGGGGGACCAGGTCACCGCTACCGTCTGGCGCGGCGGCATCATGACGGTCAGCACGCAGGGGCTGCGTCAGAGCACCTCGGACGAACCCCGCGACGAGCCGCAGGCGGCGGCCGCCATCGGAACGGCTCTCGGCGTCTTCGCTGTCATGGCACTTGTCTTCGGTGCGGTCCAGCTGACCCGGCCCCGTGACCATGCGCCGTACAGCCTGGGCGGGTACGGCAAGCCGCTGCTCATCACCATGACCGTCGCCTGCGTCGCCGTGGCGGCTGCCAGTCTCCTGCTCGGCATTCCGTGGTGGATCGTGCCCGCCCTTGTCGTACCGGTCGTGGCCGCCAGGGCCTGGCTGCTCCACCGGAACCGGCAGGCGAGCCGGCCAACCGAAACCGCTCGCCGGCCAGGGCGCTTCTGATGGCTCTTGCCGGAGGATGGAAAAGCTGCGGGCCGGGCCGACGTCGGGCATCGGCGAGGCCATGAGCTGAGCGATGCGCGGTGGCGGGCAATCGAGCCGCGGCTGCCGGCATCAGAACCGTCTCGCCCCCGCCACCTGGGACACTGATACCGGAAGAGCCCCGTACTCGCGCACACCGGTAGGGAGAGTCACAGGTGAGCAAGGCGCCGGAGAGTGCCCTGTCGACGGTCATGATGGTGATCGCCACCGGAAGGCGTCTCCAGGAGCGGCTGGAAACGCGGCTCACCGGCATCGGCCTGTCGATGCGGCTGTTCGGGGCGCTCGGGCACATCTCCCGCGACCCCGACCTGTCGTACAGCGACCTGGCCCGCCGCGCGGGCGTGACGAGCCAGAGCATGCGCGCCACCGTCCTCATGCTGGAGGAACTGGGCGCGGTCGAACGCAACCTGCGCGGCCAGGGCCACCGCGCGCGCCTGGAGCTGACGGACAAGGGCCGCGCGCTGCTCACCCAGGCGCGAGGCATCCTGTCCGAGCTGGACGAGGAGTTCCTGAAGGCCGCGGGGCAGGACCAGAAGGCGGCCCTGGACACCGCTTGCGAGCGCGCGCTGGCCCCCGGGGGGCCGTTTCCCTTCCGGTCGGAGTAGCCCGGCCCCATGGCTCCGGCCGGAAGCCGTACGAACACGGCCGGGTGACGGCGCTGAATGGGCGCGAGACCGGCCATCGTTCTCCATGAAGATGTGCGCATGCGCACCAAGCCGGCCGACCACAGTGACGGCGCCGCCCCGGAGCACGCCCTGAAGCGCGCGGCCCGGCATGCCCACGGCGGCCGGTCCCAGCTCATCGAGGGTGTAATCGAGCCGCTATCCCTGTCCTGGGCCCACGAGACCGTCGCCGAGCGCCTCCGCCGTCAGCTCGGCACCCGCGCCGCCGACCTCCACTGCATCATCGGCTCCGGCGACCTCGACCTGCCCGGCTCACCCAACTGGTACGTACCCGACCTCGCCGTCGTCCCGGCTGCCGTAGCCAAGGACGCCGGTGCCCTCCGTCCCGACCAGACGCTGCTGATCGTGGAGGTCACGTCAGAGGCGGATGCCGACACCGACCGCAGCATCAAGCGTCGCCGCTACGCCGAGTACGGGGCGCCGCTGTACTTGCTCGTAGACCGACAGCAACGCACGCTCACCCTGTTCGCCGAGCCCGGCCGGCTCGGGTACACCCGCATCACCGGCCCGCTGCCGTACGGCACCCCGCTGCACATCCCGGACCCGTTCGGCCTGGACCTGGACACCAGCGGCTGGTGACCGACGGCTGCTCGGCGCCATCGCGGACTCGTCCGATCAGGCTTCGCCCGAACCCTCGCCAGGCTCCTTCGGCAGATTCGGCGAGACGAAAGAGCCCATGCCGGGCGTTGTGGTGATCAGCCCCTCTTCTCGGAGGGCGGCGGTGACCTTGCGTACGGTCATGCGCGCTACGCCGAACTCCTGCTCCAGCCGGACCTCGGAGACCAAGTGGCGCGGCGGGTACTCGCCGCTGAGGATCCTCGAACGGACCACGTCGGCGATCTGCTCCCACTTGGAGCGAGGATTCACCATCTTCGGCTGCTCATCCCCGGTCCGGCCCGATACGAACGAACCCAAGCCAGGTTGGGTGTGGATCAGCCCCTCGGCTCGCAGTCCTCGGTGCACCTTCTGAGCAGTGACACCCGCGATGCCGAATTCCTCTTCGAGTTGGAGCACTGACGGAACGCGTTCCCCGGGCGCGTACGTGCCGTCGGCGATGCGCTCGCGGATCACATCGGCAACCTGGTGCCAGCGGGGCCGGTCAGGGACGAATTCCATCACCTCATCAAGCTAAGCAAGCTGCCGTACAGCAGGCGAGATACTTTGTTCGAGGGTTGAGACATTGTTCTTCTAGACTGGTATATCAGCCATAGGTAGGCTTGAGAACGCCCCGGCGAGTGCACCACCACTGCCGGGGCGCGGCCAACGCCACCCATCTACGAAAAGAGCGTCGACGTGCACCACCGTATCCGCCGCGCCATGACCTGGCTGAGGTATCACCTCGCACCGCCAGCGTCTGCCCCCGTCACTACCCTCCACGCGCCTGTGCGCCCCACCTGCCCCGCGCGGCCAGTACGCCGCGCACCGAGTCCGCTCGACACCCCCCTGAACACCAACACCTCCCCCCTCGTACGCCCCTACCTCACCGCCTACGAAGCGCAGTACGCCGAACGGCAAGCCCACCGCTTCGCGCGCATCCGCACGATGCACGGGGAGTTCGCCGTATGAGCGCGGCGGAGGGGCCCGTACCGGGCATGCGGCTGCTGCCCTGGTCGCAGGAGGGCGGTAAGCAGTGTCTGCTGTCGACCGACGGTGACGGCTACGTGGCGCGGTTCGCGGACGACATGGAGGCAGCGCAGCTCGACATGGGTACGGAGCTGCTCGATCACGCCGGGGTGATGCTGGGCGAACCCGACGCGTCCGCCAGTGAACTGCGCTTTCTCGCCAATCGGTTGGTCGAGGCGCTGCACGACGCGTTGCGGGTCGCCGACAGCCGAGGCCGGCGGATTCCCGGCCTGGGCGGTGCGAGCGGAAAGGGGGGCGTCGGCCGCTTGGTTGCGGCCGAGTGAGGGGCCGTCAGGGCGACGTGGCCGGGGACGGGCCGGTCAGCTCAGGGCGAGCCAGGCGGCGCCGACGACGACCGCGATCGCGACAATCACGCCGACGATGACGCCGATGCGGGGGCCGCCGGACGACTGCTGCTGGGCCGCTGCCCGGCGGCCACCGGGCTGCTCGGGGGCGCCCTCGTCCACGAAGGCGCGGAACATCTGCGTGCTGCCGGCCGGGTCGGGCTGGCCGTTGGCCGGGTTCTGCTGGTAGTTCGCCATAGGCCAGGACACTAGCGAACCCGGCATGGACGGCACACCCCTGGGCCTCGTGCGTCACAGCACAGTTCACCGCGCGGTTGCGGTGCTCGGGTGGCGTCGGCTGTCCGGCGGTGGCCTGTCGGGTGCCGGGCATCGATACCGCCTGGGACGGTCAAACGCAGCAGTCGCAGCCGGGACGGCAATCGCACGCGTCCGCTTGGGCACCGGCGGGCCCGGCGTCGGCGGGTCCGGCCGCCGTGCCGGCGGGAGTCGCGCAGCAGCCCTCACCGCGCCAGGCGTCGCGGCCCTCCTTCACCGCCACGGCGGCGATCACTAGCGCGGCGACCGGGTCGGCCCAGGCCCAGCCCAGGGTCGCGTTGAGGATCAGGCCGACCAGCAGGACGGCGGACAGGTACGTGCACAGCAGCGTCTGTTTGGAGTCGGCGACCGCGCTGGCGGAGCCGAGTTCACGGCCGGCCCCGCGCTGGGCGCCGGACAGGAACGGCATCACGGCCAGGGACAGCGCGGCCAGCACGATGCCGGGCAGAGAACGTTCGGCCTCGCCGGTACCGGTCAGGGCGCGTACGGCGTCGACGGCCACATAGGCCGCCAGCGCGAAGAAGGAGACGGCGATGATCCGCAGCGTGGTCTTCTCCCGCGCCTCCCGTACGGCGTGCTCGCGGGCGGAGAACTGCCAGGCGACCGCGGCGGCGGACGACACCTCGATGACCGAGTCCAGGCCGAAGCCGGTCAGGGCGGTGGAGGAGGCGAGGCTGCCCGCGGTGAGGGCGACGACCGCCTCGATGACGTTGTACGTGATGGTTGCCGCGACCAGCATCCGTATCCGTCGGGTGAGCGTCTCGCGGCGGGCCGGGGACGGGCCGAGGGGCAGGGACGTGCCGGTCGCCATCAGCAGCAGCCCTTCGTTCCGGCATCCGGACAGGTGCGGTCGGTCTCGACGGCGACCACCGCCGCGCGCAGGTCGTCCAGCGCGTGGCCGAGGCGCTCGTCGGCCAGTTCATAACGGGTGCGGCGTCCGTCGGGAACGGTAACGACCAGGCCGCAGTCGCGCAGACAGGCCAGGTGGTTCGACAGCCGGGTGCGCGAGATGTCGAAGGCGTCGGCGAGATCGGCCGGATAGCGGGGGGCGTCCCGCAGGGCGAGCAGGATGCGGCAGCGGATGGGGTCGGCGAGCGCACGGCCGAAGCGGACCATTACGTCAATGTCGATGGCGTTGTCGGTGTCGATGGCGTTGTCGATGGCGTTCGCGGCAGTCAGCACATGACGACAGTACACGTTTCCGTGAACTCAGGAAGTGGTGAACCGTCGGGATGGCGGTGCCCGCGGCCGGCCCCGCATGCCTACAGTCGGCCGGAATGGCACCGGAACCGGCCCACACCGGCAGAAGCGGCCCGGCCGCAACTCGCCCCCGAAGGAGCGGCACCCCATGCAAGCCGACAGCCCCGACCTGGCCGCGGCACAACGCGCGCACTGGCAGCGCACCTACGACGCGCATCCCGCCATGTACGGCCAGGAGCCCAGCGCGCCCGCGCGGTACGCCGCCGCTGCCTTCCGGGCCGCCGGGGCGCGGGACGTGCTGGAGCTGGGGGCCGGCCACGGCAGGGACGCCCTGCACTTCGCCCGCGAGGGCTTCGCCGTCCGGGCCGCCGACTTCTCCGCCTCCGGCCTGGCACAGCTCCGGCGGACGGCCGTCGCCCAGGGGCTGGCCGAGCGCGTGACCTGCCTGGCGCACGACGTACGGACACCGCTGCCGTTGCCGGACTCCTCGGCCGACGGCGTCTTCGCGCACATGCTGCTGTGCATGGCCCTTTCCACCGCGGAGATCCACACCGTGGTCGACGAGGTCCGCCACGTACTGCGACCCGGCGGAACCTTCGTCTACACCGTGCGCCACACCGGCGACGCGCATTACGGCTCCGGCCTCGTGCACGGGGACGACATCTATGAACACGACGGCTTCGCCGTGCACTTCTTCCCCCGTCGGCTGGTCGACGCCCTGGCCGACGGCTGGCAGCTGGAGGAGGTCCACGCCTTCGAGGAGGGGGATCTGCCCCGCCGCCTGTGGCGCGTCACCCAGCGACTGCCACAGTGATCCGAATGCCGAGGCCCGGACGACGACTCAGGAAGGCAGCCCGGCCCAGGCCGACAGCGCCGCCCGCCGCTCCGCACGCCGGTCCCCGGCCCCGGCCGTACGGCTCACCCATGCGACATGCCCATCCGGACGGATCAACACCTCGGCGACGCCCGCCAGGTTCGGGTGGGCCTCCCGGTCGCCGACGGTCACGGCGGTGACGCGTGAGCCCCACCCCGCGGTGACGGCCGCCTCGAAGTCCGGATCGTCCCCCGCGAGATCGAGGTGCACGAACCGGCCCGCGGTCAACAGCTCGTAGACCCGTACCGCCTCCGACGCGGCGGCCTTCAGGCCGATGTCCGGCATCCGCCGCCCCACCAGCGGGTCGGAACCGGGCGCCGCCGGATAGGCGGTACCGAGCGCGGACACCTGGGTGGCAAGCGTGCGGTTGACCTCCTCCATGCCGAGGAGTTCGCCGAACAGCTTGCGCAGGGCCGCAGCAGGCCGCTGATACTGCCGTACGAGGGTCAGCTCGGCCAGCAGGGTCTGCACCTCGGTGTTCTCGGTGACCGTCTGCCCGACCGGCCGGCGCTCCACGTCGTACGTGTCCAGCAGACCGGGCGGTGCCCACCCGTTGACCTCGGCGGCCAGTTTCCAGCCGAGGTTCATCGCGTCCTGGAGGCCGGTGTTGAGACCCTGGCCCGCCGCGGGGAAGTGGATGTGGGCGGCGTCGCCCGCCAGGAGCACGCGCCCGGCGCGGTAGCTCTCGGCGAGCCGGGTGGCGTTGCCGAAGCGGGAGAGCCAGCGGGGTTCGGCGACGCCGCAGTCGGTTCCGCACATCCGGGTCAGGGACTCGCGGAACTCCTCCAGGGTCACGGGTTCGCCGGTCGGCACCCGCATCCGCTCCGGGTCGATGAGGACGAGCCGGACGACGCCGTCCTCCATGGGGGCGACCAGTACGCCCCGCGCGCGGGCGGCGTCGAGGGCGGCGGGGTCGGTGACCGCGAAGTCGCCGAGTACGCCGGTGAGGGTTTCGTCCGTACCCGGGAAGGCGATGCCGGCGGCCTGCCGTACGACGCTGCGTCCGCCGTCGCAGCCGACGACGTAACGGGCCCGTATCGTCGCGACGTCACCGTCCCGACCGCACACCTCCACCTCGGCCCCGTCGGCGTCCTGGCTCAGCCCGGCGACCTCGCACCCGCGCTCGACCTCGACGCCCAGCTCCCGGGCACGCTCCGCCAGCAGCGCCTCGGTGTGCGCCTGGGCGAGGAAGAGGGTGTAGCCGTGCCGGGAGTCCAGTACGGAGAAGTCCAGGTGGGTGGGGAGTTGGGCGAAGTGCCAGCCGGGCACGGTGCGCCCGAGCGGGAGGAAACGGTCGAGCAGCCCACGCTGGTCGATCACTTCCACGCTGCGCGGGTGCAAGCTCAGGGCCCGCGAGTCGCGCTGCGGCTCGGTACGGCGCTCGAAGACACGGGTGCGCACGCCGGCCAGCGCCAGTTCGCAGGCGAGCATCAGCCCGGTCGGTCCCGCGCCCACGACAGCCACATCAACATTCATCGGAGTGACCCTCCCTATTTAGTGAACAACGTTCACGTGAACGGCGTTCACTATAGTGAGAGCCATGAGCTCTCCGTCAAGCCCGGTCCGCGGCCGCCCCGCCCGACTCGACCGCGCCCGTACCCTGCAAACGGCACTCGACCTGCTCGATGAGTCGGGCCTGGACGCGCTGACCATGCGACGGCTCGCCGACGCCATGGGCGTACAGGCAGGCGCCCTGTACCGCTATTTCGCGACCAAGCAGGATCTGCTCACCGCCATGGCGGAGCGGATGATGGAGAGCGTCGCGGAAGCGACCGCGACGGACGGCGGCGACTGGAGCGAGCGACTGGCCGCCCTCGCCCGCGCGGAGCGCAACGCCCTGCTCGCCCACCGCGACGGCGCGCGCGTCTTCGCGGGCACCCACGCGACGGGAGCCAGCGTCCTCGGCTTCGCCGACGCGTTCGTGGGCGTACTGCGCGAGGCGGGCTTCGCCGACGATGCGGCGGCTCGGGCGCTCTACACGGTGGTCAACTACACCGTGGGCCACACCCTGGAGGAGCAGGCGGCGGTCCAGGCGCAGGACGGGGTCCCCGAGGGCGCGAGCGTCCTCCGCGACGCCGTGACGGCAGGGACGTACCCCCACCTCAGCGCCACCCTCCCCACCCTCACCAGCACGGACTTCACCGGACTCTTCGAATTCGGTCTCGATCTGCTCATCGAGGGCCTGCGGGCACGGCACGCGCCGCCGGCGAGGAAATGATGCGCGCCTACATGGATGCCTTCGGCCTGGTCTTCGGCGCCTTCGACTTCGGCCTCGACGCCGACGAACGACCGCGGATGTACGAATGCAATCCGAACGGCCAGTGTGCGTTCTGCGGCGACACCATCACCGAACAGATCGCCACCGCCCTGGCCGGCCATCTCCAGCACACAGGGGAAGCCCCGTGAACGATTCCGCCGCACTGCGCCATGCCCTCGCCGACCAGGTCGCCGCCGCGAGCCCGCCACCTGCCCCGGTCTGGATCGCGGCGCTTGCCGCAGTGCCCCGCGAACGGTTCATGGACCACTCCGTCTACCGACCCGCCCCGCCCGGCTGGGAACCCGTCCACCGCGCCCGTCTCGGCGAAGAGGAGTGGCTGCGCATGGTCTACACCGACCAGACCTGGGTGACGCAGGTCGATGGCGTGGACGCGGCCGACGCTCCGGGCCCGGTGACGGGTGTCCCTACCTCTTCCGGCACCCGGCCCACTCTGGTCGTACGCACCCTGCACGCCGCCGGGCTGCGCTCCGGCGACAAGGTGCTGGAGATCGGCACAGGCACCGGCTACTCCACCGCACTCCTGTGCCACAGCCTGGGCCATGACCACGTCGTCAGCGTCGAGTACGACACCGGCGTCGCCCGCCGCGCCGCCACGCGTCTGCACGCGGCCGGCTACGCACCCACCCTCATCCAGGGCGACGGACTGCGCGGGCATCAGGAAGCCGCCGAATACGACGCCGTTGTGGCCACTTGCTCCGTTCGCACCATCCCCCGCTCCTGGATTTTTCAGATCACCGACGCCGGAAGCATCACCTGCACCCTCAGCGGCTGGATGCTCGCCTCCGGCATGATCCGGCTCACCCTCGATGAGAACGGGGACGCCCACGGCCGCTTCCTGGCCGGCGGCGACTCCGTCTCGTACATGCTCGCCCGACCCCACGAACGCCCACCACGCCCCACCCTCTACCGCCACCCCGGCGACACCCGGCCCGCCCGCATCGACCCCAGCTTTCTCACCGATCCCACGGGCCGCTTCGTCGCCCAGCTCGGCGCCCCCTCCGCCGAGCTGGTCAGCACCGGCGACAACTACGTCCTGATCGACGTCGCCACCGGCTCACAAGCCTGGACCGAAGGCGGGGGCGCGGACACAGCGGTGCATCAGCGCGGCCCCCTGCGCCTGTGGGACCAAGTCGAGGACGCCGTCCTGACCTGGCAGAAGGAAGGTGCTCCGGATACCACTGCGTTCGGCATGACGGCCGCTCCCGAAGAGCAGTACGTGTGGCTCGGGAGCCCTGACGGTCCACGCTGGTTCCTGCCTGTGTAGACCGTGGTGGGAGAGATCAACGAGTGGCCGTGGAGGTCACGGCCCGTTCCGCCCCGTCATTCCGCCAAGGCCCCCTGACCTGCCCCTTCACACCCCCACCCCACCCCCTTGACCATTGATCTTGCCAACCTTTTGGCTTCCTTTACCTCCTCTGCCGCAGAATCGTTTGCCTTCAGCAACCAAGTGGTTCTACGGTTGCTCAAGGCAACAAAAGAAGAAGTGCGGAGGTGCCCATGGCCGCTCAGAGTCAGTACGAGGAGCTGGCCCGGCAGCTCAGTGCCATCGGTGCCGTCAAGCGTGAGATGGGGCGGATTCTGCCGCCCGACTGCCCGCCCGCCTCGGCCGGAGTGCTCACCCTGCTCGACCGGTACGGCGAGATGCGGATGAGCAAGCTGGCGGAGCTGCTCGCGATCGACATGTCGGTCACGAGCCGGCACGTGGCCCACGTCGCCGAGCGCGGCTGGATCGAGCGTGAGCCCGACCCGCTGGACAAGCGGTCGCGGCTGCTGCGCCTGACGCCGAGCGGCCGGTCGCTCCTCGCGGAGCTCTCCGAGCGCTACACAGCATCACTCGCCCGGTATCTGGACGACTGGTCCGACAGCGACGTCGGCCGGCTCAACGAACTGCTCGCCCGGCTCCGTACGAGCTTCGGCGACTGCCGGACCCGGGCGCATCACGAACCCACCACCCGCACACCCGCGGAATGAAAAGGAATTACATGGCTACGACCACACCATCCGGTGTGCGGGGCGGCCACGCCAAGCACGGGGGCCACCCGGCTCCCGACGGGGCGCCCATGACGCACCGTCAGATCATGGAGGCGATATCCGGGCTGCTGCTCGGCATGTTCGTCGCCATCCTGTCCTCGACGATCGTCTCCAACGCGCTGCCCGAGATCATCCATGACCTCAAGGGCGGCCAGAGCGCCTACACCTGGGTCGTCACGGCGTCGCTGCTGGCGATGACCGCGACCACCCCGCTGTGGGGCAAGCTGTCCGACCTGTTCAGCAAGAAGCTGCTGGTCCAGATCGCGCTGGTGATCTACGTGGCGGGCTCGGTGGTGGCCGGTCTGTCGCAGAACTCCGGCATGCTGATCGCCTGCCGGGTCGTGCAGGGCATCGGCGTGGGCGGTCTGTCCGCGCTGGCCCAGATCGTCATGGCCGCGATGATCTCCCCGCGGGAGCGCGGCCGTTACAGCGGCTACATCGGCGCCACCTTCGCGGTCGCCACCGTCGGCGGCCCGCTGCTGGGCGGCGTCATCACCGACACCAGCTGGATGGGCTGGCGCTGGTGCTTCTACGTCGGCGTGCCGTTCGCGGTGATCGCCCTGATCGTCCTCCAGAAGACCCTGAAGCTGCCCGTGGTCAAGCGGGACGTGAAGGTCGACTGGGCGGGTGCCTTCTTCATCAGCGCGGCGGTCTCGCTGCTGCTGGTGTGGGTGACCCTGGCGGGCGACAAGTACGACTGGATCTCGGGCCAGACCTTCGCCATGGTCGGCGGCGCGATCGTGCTCGGCGCGATCTTCGTGTACGTCGAGTCCAAGGCGAGCGAGCCGATCATCCCGCTGCGGCTGTTCCGCAACAAGACGATCACCCTCGCCTCGCTGGCCTCGCTGTTCGTCGGTATCGCGATGTTCTCCGGCACCGTCTTCTTCAGCCAGTACTTCCAGCTGGCGCGCGGTGAGTCGCCGACCATGTCCGGGATCATGACGATCCCGATGATCGGTGGTCTGTTCATCTCCTCGACCGTCTCCGGTCAGGTCATCACCAAGACCGGCAAGTGGAAGGCGTGGCTGGTCTCCGGCGGCGTGCTGGTGACCGCGGGCCTGGGCCTGCTGGGCACCATCCGGTACGACACCGAGTACTGGCACATCGCGATCTTCATGGCGCTGATGGGCCTCGGCATCGGCATGATGATGCAGAACCTGGTGCTCTGCACGCAGAACCAGGTCGCCCCGAAGGACCTCGGCTCCGCCTCCTCCGTTGTGACCTTCTTCCGCTCCCTCGGCGGTGCGGTCGGCGTCTCGGCGCTCGGTGCGGTGCTCGCCAACCGCGTCACGCACTACGTGAAGGACGGCGTGCAGGAGCTCGGCCCGCAGGCCGCGGCGAAGTTCGCGCAGGGCGGCGCCGGCGGCGGTGGCGGCATCCCGGACCTGGACGCCCTCCCGGCCCCGTTCCGGACGATCATGGAGAGCGCCTACGGGCACGGCGTCGCCGACGTCTTCCTGTACGCGGCTCCGTGCGCGCTGCTCGCCTTCCTGCTGACGCTGTTCATCAAGGAGGTCGCGCTGAAGACCCAGGGTGGTCTGGCGCAGTCCGACGAGCCGGCCGCGGCACCCGCCGCTGCCGGTGCGGCCACCGCCGCGGCCCCGCAGCCGCAGCCGGAGCCCGCCCTCGTGGGCGCCGGTGCCCCGGTGGGCCAGGACGACGGCCAGGCGCCCTCCTGGGCGCAGCAGCCGTCCGCGTCGGCCACCACCCAGCCGCTGGCGGCGTACGCCTCGGCGGGCGGCGGTGACGAGGTCCCGGCCGGTCCGGCGATCCACGGCTCGGTCCGCAACGCGGAGGGCCACCCGGTCGCGAACTCGGCGGTCACGCTGATCTCGCTCAGCGGCAGCCAGCTGGGCCGCTCGGTGGTCCAGGCCAACGGCTCGTACGTGCTGAACGCCCCCGGCGCCGGTTCGTACGTGCTGATCGCGGCCGCCGACGGCCACCAGCCGCAGGCGTCCACGGTCGTCGTCGGCGAGCAGGCCCTGGCCTACGACATCCTGCTCAGCGGCACCAGCGGCCTCGGCGGCCAGGTCCGCAGCGCGGTCACCGGCGAGCCGGTGACGGACGCGATGGTCGTGGTCACCGATGTGCGCGGTGAGGTGCTGGCCACCGGCAAGACCGGCGAGGAGGGCTTCTTCTCCTTCGACGAGCTGGCCCCCGGCACGTACACCATCGCCGTCAACGCGGCCGACTTCCGGCCGACGGCGCTGCCGGTCGAGGTCGGCGGGCAGGGCTCCACCCGGATGGAGATCGAGCTGCTGTCCGGCGCCCGGGTGCAGGGCGTCGTACGGGCCGGAGCCGACCGGCGCCCGCTGCCGGACGCGCGGGTCACGCTCGTGGACGCGGCGGGCAACGTCGTGGCCACCTCCACCACCGGTGAGGACGGCGCGTACGCCTTCACCGACCTGGACGCGGGCGACTACACGGTCATCGCGAGCGGCTACCCGCCGGTCGCCAACGGCCTGACGGTCGACGCGCGCGGGGTCGACGGCTACGACGTCGAGCTCGCCCACCCCGGCGAGTGATCCCGGGCCCGGGGGCCGGCCGTACGGCGGCGGGCCCCCGGGAGCCCCGGCTCACCCCGGGGCGCACGAACCCCGGCCCGCTGTCCTTTTGAGCGGAGAGGCAGCACGGGCCGGACCCCAGGGCTCCGGCGGCGGTACGCGCACAGGCAGGGGACGGCCTGCGTGCCGCCGCCCGGAGCCCGACATGTGAGAGGCAAGAACGGGAGTGGGAATGACTTCGACGGGCGCGGCAGCGGGAGCGGCCAACGGCGCGGGCGTACGCGCACAGGTCCGTACACGGGACGGCTGGGCGGTGCAGCACGCGGTGCTGACCGTCACCGACATGACCGGCACCCAGGTGCTGCGCGCGGCGGCCGACGAGAACGGCGCCGTACGGGACGCGCAGCCGCTGGCCCCCGGCCCGTACACCGTGATCGTGACGGCCGTCGGCTACGCGCCGGTCGCCTCCAGCGCGATCGTCACGGCCAGCGGCCGGATGGACGTCGGCAACGTGACGCTGGCGCGGCAGGGCGGCGCCGAACTGCCGCCGCCCGGCGCCTGGACCATCGACCCGATGCACTCGACGGTCGCGGCGACCGCCCAGCACCTGGGCATCACCAGCGTGCACGGCCGGTTCCTGGACTTCGCGGGCCGCATCGAGATCGCCGAGGACCTGGACAAGTCGTCGGTCCGGGCGGTCATCAAGACGGCCTCGATCGACACCGGCAACGGGATGCGCGACGGGCACCTGCGGACCGGGGACTTCCTCGACGTCGAGCAGTACCCGGAGATGACGTACGTCAGCACCGGCCTGGAGCCGGCCGGCCCGGACCGCTGGACCGTGCACGGCGACCTGTCGCTGCGCGGCGTGGTACGCGCGGTGGACCTCGACCTGAGCTACCTCGGCACCGGACCCGACCCGTGGGGCGGTGTGCGGGCGGCCTTCAACGCCACCGCCGAGCTGCGCCGCGAGGACTTCAAGATGAACTACAACCAGGTCGTCGCCGCCGGTATCGCGGCGATCGGCACGACCCTGCGGGTCGAGCTGGACATCCAGGCCGTACAGGGCGAGAACCTGCCCACGGCCTGACGACACGCGGCCCCACCCCCCGACCGACCGGGGCCGCATGCGACGGTGCCCCGCCCTTTGCGTCGCAAGGGGCGGGGCACCGTCGTGCAGGGGGTTCCGTCAGTTGGTCTTGCACTTGTTGCCCGTGGCGGGGTTGAGCAGTCCGATGACGTCGATGGTGTTGCCGCACAGGTTCAGACCGAGGTCGATCGGAACCTGGATGGCGTTGCCCGACAGGATGCCGGGCGAGTTGGCGACCTTGGCCCCCGCACCTGCGTCGGCGACGGCGGTACCGACGCTGCCGAGGACGGCGGCGACGGTCAGGACACCCGCGCTGATGGCAGTACGAACGCGCATGTGGAGCTCCTTACGCTGCGCTGAGAAATGATCAGATAAGAGGTAGACACGGCGCGGCGGTCAAAAACCGGCGCGCCCGTCGATGCCCACGTTCGGCGGGCGCTCTTCATCCGTTCGGGTGCGCGGGGAGCACGGGGAGGCGTGGCGGGTGATAGGGGCGTACGGCGTCCTAGTCCGTACCGCCGTCCTTGCCGTCCTTGCCGTCCTTGCCGTCCTTGCCGTCCTTGCCGTCCTTGTTCTCGCCGTCGGCGGCCTTCGCCGCCGCCCGCTGCCGTTCCCGCATCGCCTCGATGCCCGCGATCTGGAGCTCCAGGGCGAAGGCGAAGTCGTCGTCCAGCATCTGTTCGGCGGACATGTCCTCGCGGGCGTACCTGCCGTCGGCGGACAGTTCCATGGTCTCCGCGAACCGCGGGTGGCCCTGCACCGCTTCCACCACCCGGTGGAAGTACTCGTCCAGGGTGGTGCCCTCGGCCCGGCAGCGGGCCCGGTGCTGGCCCTGGATGCTGCAGAAGCCGTAGACGAACTGGTAGACCGCCGCCAGCGCGCCCGACGTCGACTGCTTCGACAGGCCGCTGCGCGCCATCACCCGCAGCGTCGCGTTGGAGAACGCCATCGAACGCGGCCCGAAGTTGAGGTACTCCCCCAGGAGCTTCGGCAGCCACGTGTGGGCGAGCAGCAGCTTGCGGTACTCGAAGGCGAGGTGGCGCAGCTGGTCGCGCCAGTCGGCCTGCTCGTCGGACTCGTCGGGCAGGTCCAGTTCGCCGGCGACCGCGTCCATGGCCAGTTCCAGCAGGTCGTCCTTGGTGTCGACGTACCAGTAGACGGACATGGCCGTGACACCCAGTTCGGCGGCGAGACGGCGCATGGAGAACTTCGCCAGGCCCTCGGCGTCCAGCAGCCGGACCGTGGCCGCGACGATCTTGTCGAGGTCCAGTCCGGCCGGCTGGTCAGCCTTCCGTTTCACCGGGGGGCGCTCGGTCAGCCACACGCTCTTCGGCTGCTTCTCGGCGCGGCTCGAAGTCACTGCCATCTCGCGCCCTCCCTCTCGTTCACGCAGTGGTACGGAGTCGATGCTATTCCGGCCGGGCGGCGGCCGGGCCCGGGCGTACCGGGTCGGCTTCCGGGGCGGCTGCCAGGGCAGCTTCCGGCCGTTCCGTTTCGTCTCCCGCAGCGGCGGACGCGGGTGCGCCGCTGCCGGAGGCGGGCGCCCCTCGCTCCGCGCGCCGCAGCAGGAACGCCGCGAGCAGCCCGCCGAGGAAGACGGCGGCCGCGCCCACCAGTTGGCTGGTGCCGATGCCGGAGGCGAACGCGTCGTGGACGGCCGCCCGGTCCGCGTCCGTACGGGCCATCGCCAGCGCGGCCGGCAGCGAGCCGGCACCCAGCGCGACCGCGGGCAGCAGCGCGGCGAAGCGGGAGTTGAGCACCGCGCCGAGGACGGCGACGCCCAGGCCCTGGCCGAACTCCATCAGCGTGCCGTTCACGCCCGCGCCCACACCGGCCTTCTCGACCGGGATCGACGACATGATGGCGTTGGCCATGGTGGGCATCGCGAACGCCACACCGACACCCATCATCAGCAGGCCGAGCAGCATGCCGCCGTAACTGTCGCTGCCGAGAGTCGCGATGGCGGTCAGCCCGCCGGCCAGCAGGCTCATCCCGACCACGATCATGCCGGGGGTGCCCAGCTTGGGCAGCAGCTTGACGCCCAGCCCGGTGAAGTTCAGCGCGACGACCATCAGCGCCAGCGGCGCCATCCGCAGTCCGGCCTCCAGCGGCCCGTAGCCGAGGACGAGTTGCAGGTGCTGGGTGAGCAGGAACATCGAGCCGCCCAGGCCGAACGCCACCAGGATGCCGCCGGACACCGCGCCGATGAACCGGCTGTTGCGGAAGAAGTGCATGTCCAGCATCGGGTTCGGTATGCGCAGCTCCCACAGCGTGAAGACGGCGAGGCCCACGACGCCGACCGCGGCGGAGACCAGCACCCGCCCGGAGAGCCAGCCGCTCTCGGGCCCGGAGATGATCGCGAAGACCACACCGACCATGCCGATCATGGACAGCAGCGCGCCCACCAGGTCGGGCCGGTCCCCGTCGGCGCTCTTCGACTCGGGCACGAGCCGCAGTACGGCGACGAAGCCGATGAGCGCGACCGGGATGTTGATCAGGAACAGCGAGCCCCACCAGTAGTGGGCCAGCAGCGTGCCGCCGATCAGCGGTCCGGCGGCGAACCCGAGGGAGTTCACCGAGCTCCAGATGCCGATGGCCTTCGGGCGCTCGGCGTCGTCGAAGATCTGCATGACGACGGCGAGCGTGGTCGTCATCAGCAGCGCGCCGCCGACCCCCATCGCGGCACGGGCCGCGATCAGCTGGCCGGGCGACTGGGCGAGGGCGGCGGCCAGCGAGGCGACGCCGAACAGCACCAGGCCGAGGGCGAGCATCTTCTTGCGGCCGTACCGGTCGGCGGCGTTGCCTGCGGTGAGCAGCAGGCCGGACTGGACCAGGGAGTACGCGTTGAGCATCCACTGGACGTCGGCGGTGGTCGCGCCCATCTCCTCGGTGAGGGAGGGCACCGCGACGTTCAGGACGGTGTTGTCGAGCAGGACGGTCAGCTGCGCGAGGCAGATGACGGCGAGGATGAGCCAGCGGGTGGGATTGCGGGCCGGGCTCAGGGGTGGGGTGGCGCCGGAGGCCACGGAGGACATACAGGCTCCCTGTACGGAGTGATCGAGCGGAGCAGCGGGACATCTACACCGTACAGGGAGCGCTATACGCCGTACATCTCTATTACGGAGGGGTGTGCATAGGCGCGATGGGGGTGCGCCGACTACATCACGAGGCGGGTTTCGTCAGGTCGTACAGCGTCGTACTCCCGATGGTCACCTTCTTGAAGTTCTTCTCGACCCAGCTCGTGATGTCGGACGACGCGGACTTCTGGGCACCGTTCGCCCCGAAGAAGCCGCCGCCCGCGCCTCCGCCGACGAAGTAATGGATCTTGCCCTGGCGTACGTACTCCTTGAACTGTTCGAGCGTCGGTGAGGGGTCGCTGCCGTTGAACCCGCCGATGGGCATGACCGGCAGCCGGGTGGCCAACTGGTAACTGGCGGCGTTCTGGGAGCCGATGGCGGCGGCGGCCCAGGTGTAGTCGGCGGCGTTCTCCCGGAGGGCGGCCTTGGCCTTGGCGCTGACCTGCTGGCCGTTGAGGAGGCCGCCCAGGGAGTTGTAGGGGCCGCCACCGGGGCCACCGGGGCCACCGGGGCCTTGGGGGCGGCCGGGGCCGCCGGGCTGGGGCTGGCTCCGGCCCTGGGCCTGCCGTCCCGGGTTCTGGCCCTGGCCCTGGCCTTGGCCCTGGCCCTGAGCGCCGGGCGGCGGTCCGCCCTGGCCGCCCTTGCTTCCCTGTCCTCCCTTGCCCCCCTTGCCGCCAGGTCCGGGCCCCCCGACGATGATCATGCCGCCGTGCCGGCCCCCGCGCCCTCGACCTTCGGACCCGCGGTCACGATCGACCCGGTGTGCGGAGTGCCGACCGTGTTCGCCGCGTACGCCACCGGCCCGCCCAGCCCGGCGGCGATCCCCAGCCCCGCGGCCACCACGGCCAGCCGCCGGCCCAGCCGTACGGACAGCAGCAGCCCCAGCGCCGCCACGGCGCCGACCGCCACCACCGACCAGCGCAGCCACGGCAGCCACTGCGGCGAGCGGGCCAGCAGGACGTACGCCCAAGCCGCCGTCACCGCGACCGTGCCCGCCAGCACCAGCACGGCGGCGGTACGGCCGCGCCGCCGCCACAGCAGCGTCGCCCCCATCGCGACCAGCGCCGCGATGTACGGGGTCAGCGCGATGTTGTAGTACTGGTGGAAGATCCCGGACATGAAGCTGAACGTCGCGAACGTGATCAGCAGCGCGCCGCCCCACACCAGGAACGCCGCGCGCGCGGCATCGGTCCGCCCGGCCCGCCGCAGTACGACCAGCCCCGCGACCAGCAGCAGGAAGGCGGCGGGCAGCAGCCAGGCGATCTGGCCGCCCATGTCGGAGCCGAAGAGGCGGGTGAAGCCGGTGTCGCCCCAGCTTCCCCCGCCTCCGCCGCCTCCGCCCGGGCGGCCGCCGCCGACACTGCCCGCCTCGTTGCCGTTGATGCGGCCGAGCCCGTTGTAGCCGAAGGTCAGCTCCAGGAAGCTGTTGCTCTGCGACCCCCCGATGTACGGGCGCGAGCCGGCCGGCCACAGCTCGACGATCGCGACCCACCAGCCGCCGGACACGACCATCGCCAGCCCGCCGAGCAGGAGTTGGCCGAACCGTCGGCGCAGCCGCGTGGGCGCGCACACCCCGTACACGAGCGCCAGTGGCGGCAGGATCAGCCACGCCTGCAGCGTCTTGGTCAGGAAGGCGAAGCCGAAACAGACACCCGCCAGCAGCAGCCACTTCGTGCGGGCGTCCTCCAGCGCGCGCAGCACGCAGTACACGGCGCAGACCATCAGCAGGCACAGCAGCGCGTCGGGGTTGTTGAAGCGGAACATCAGCGCGGCGACCGGCGTCAGGGCGAGCAGCGCGCCCGCGAACAGTCCAGCGCCCGCGCCGAAGCGACGCCGTACGGCCGCGTACAGCACCCCGACCGTGGCGACGCCCATCAGTGCCTCCGGCACCAGGATGGACCACGAGCTGAGCCCGAAGAGCCGTACGGACAGGGCCATCGGCCACAGGGCGGCCGGGGGCTTGTCGACGGTGATGGAGTTGGCGGCGTCGGAGGACCCGAAGAAGAGCGCCTTCCAGCTCGCGGAACCGGCCTGGGCGGCCGCCGAGTAGAACTGGTTCGCGTACCCGGAGGCGCCGAGGTCCCAGAGGAAGAGCGCGGCGGACGCCAGGATCAGCGCGATGAGGGCGGGTCGGGCCCAGCGGGGGGAGGCGGGAGGCGGGGCGGTCTCCTGGGCGGATTCGGACGGCTCGCGCGCCTCGGACTGCTGCTCGCGCGCCTTGGACGGCTCAGGTGGCTCGGACGGCCCAGGTGGCTCGGACGGCTCAGGTGGCTCGGCGTCCTGAATGCGGGGGCCGGGCGGCTCGGTCTCCCGGGCATGGGGGCCTGGCGTCTCGCCCGGTCCCGTGAGACGGGGGTGGTGCGTGGTCATCGAGGGCTCCTGCCGGGGTGGCGCGGTGCGGGGGTGGGATGTTGGGCGTCCGGTGCGGGAGTGGAATGTGGGGCATCCGGTGCGAGGCTGGGATGTGGGGCATCCGGCGCGGGGATGGGGTGGTTCCGTACGGGGGTGAGGTGGCCCGGTGCGGGAGTGGGGTGTTCCCGTACGGCGGCGGGGCGGTCCGGGACGGCGGTGTGGCGGTCCTGTACGGCTTCCCGACCGTCCCCGCCTTTCCGCTCTCGCTCACGCTCCCGCCCCTGCTCCCAATCCCGATCCCGATCCCGGTCCCGATTCCGATCCCGGTCCCGGTCCGTGAAGACCCACGCCCGGAAGAGCAGGAACCGCAGCAGTGTCGCCGCGAGGTTCGCGGCGACCAGGACGGCCATCTCGGTGCCGTGTGCGGGGTCGCCGGTCGCGGCGTCCAGCGCGGCCAGCGATCCGCTGGTCAGGGCCAGTCCGATGCCGAAGACGACGAGTCCCTGGGCCTGGTGGCGTACGGCGCGCTCGCGGCCCCGTACGCCGAAGGTCAGCCGGCGGTTCGCCGCCGTGTTGCCGACGGCCGACAGCAGCAGGGCCGCGGCGTTGGCCGGCTGCGGCCCGACGCCGAGCCGGAAGAGCGAGTAGAGGCCGAGGTAGAGGAGGGTGCTCAGGGCGCCGACCACGCAGAAGCCCATGATCTGCCGGGCCAGCCCGCGCGGTACGCCGACCAGTTCGCGGTCGCGCGGATCGTCGCCGAAGGGGCGCGCGAGCCGGTCGAGCGGCAGCGCTCCGGTGGCCAGCGCGCGCCCCACGCGCCACACGCCCTTCAGGTCCTCGGTCGCCGTCCGCACGATGTGCACGGTGCTGTCCGGGTCGTCCACCCAGTCCACCGGCACCTCGTGGATGCGCAGCCCGGCGCGTTCGGCGAGCACCAGCATCTCGGTGTCGAAGAACCACCCGCTGTCCTCCACCATCGGCAGCAGCCGCTCGGCGACGTCGCTCCGTACGGCCTTGAAGCCGCACTGCGCGTCGGAGAAGCGAGCGGCCAGCGAACCGCGCAGGATGAGGTTGTAGGAGCGGGAGATGAACTCCCGCTTGGGCCCGCGCACCACCCGCGAGCTGCGCGCCAGGCGTGAGCCGATCGCCAGGTCGGAGTGGCCCGAGATGAGCGGGGCGACCAGCGGCAGCAGCGCGTTCAGGTCGGTGGACAGGTCGACGTCCATGTAGGCGAGCACCGGGGCGTCGGAGAGGGACCAGACGGTGCGCAGCGCCCGGCCGCGGCCCTTCTCCTCCAGGCGTACGGCGGTCACCTCGTCGATCGTCTCGTCCAGCGACGCGGAGATCTCGGGCGTGCGGTCCGTGCTCGCGTTGTCCGCGACGGTGATCCGGAAGCCGTAGGGGAAGGTGCGGGAGAGGTGGTCGTGGAGCCGGCGGACGCACGGCTCCAGGTCGGACTCCTCGTTGTAGACGGGGATCACGACATCGAGCACCGTGTCGATCTGGCCGAGGCGCAGATGCTCACGGGGCGGCAGGGAACCCAGGGGGGTATGGGCCGGCTGTGTCGTCGTCATGACATCGACACTTCCGGAGCGCGCTGTCACCCTTGTGTGGTGCCGCTGTGCCCGGGCTGTGAATGGGCGTATCCAAGGGGCGTATGGGGATGCCGGGGGGCGCGTGTGACGTCGCGCGCGGGTCCGCCGGCGGGCAGCCGGACCCGGAAGACGGTCCGCCCGGGGACGCTCTCCACCCCGACCGTGCCGCCGTGCGCCGCGACCACGGCCTCCACGATCGCCAGCCCGAGGCCCGTACTGCCGCTGTTGCGGGAGCCCGTGCTCCGCGTACCGCCTGTGCCGTCCGCGTCGCGGATCGTCTCGCGGATCGTCTCGCGGCCCGTCTCGCGGCCCGTCTCGCGGTCCGTCTCGCGGCCCGTCTTCCGGCGCGTCTCGCGGTCCGTCTCCCGGCCCGTACGGGAACGGGACGCGTCACCCCGGGCGAACCGCTCGAAGACGTGCGGCAGCAGCTCGGGCGGCACCCCGGGGCCGTCGTCCCGTACCTCCAGCCGGACGAAGTGCCCCGCCCCCGGCATCGGCATCTCGCGCCGCAGGCAGGCGACGACCGTGGTGCCCTCGGGCGTGTGCGTACGGGCATTGGCCAGCAGATTGACCAGCACCTGGTGCAGCCGGTCGGCGTCGGCCCGTACGGGCACCGGGTCGGCCGGCAGCTCCAGGCGCCACCTGTGGCGGGGGCCGGCGGCCCGGGCGTCGCTGACGGCGTCCACGACGAGCGGTACGAGGTCGGTGCACTCGTACGACAGCGGGCGCCCGGAATCCAGCCTGGCGAGCAGCAGCAGGTCCTCCACCAGGCCGGTCATCCGCTCCGCCTCGGACTCGATGCGCCCCAGGGCGTGCCGGGTGGCCGGCCCCGGCTCCTCGCGGCCCCGCCGGGTCAGCTCGGCGTAACCGCGTATCGAGGCCAGCGGTGTGCGCAGCTCGTGGCTCGCGTCCGCGACGAATCTGCGGACCCGGGTCTCGCTCTCCTGCCGGGCCGCGAGAGCCGACCCCACGTGCCCGAGCATCCGGTTGAGCGCCGCGCCGACCTGCCCGACCTCCGTACGCGGGTCCGCCTCGGCGGCCGGGACGCGCTCGTGCAGCGCCACCTCGCCGCGGTGCAGCGGCAGTTCGGAGACGCGGGTGGCGGTGGCGGCGACCCGACGCAGCGGCCACAGCGCGATACGGACCGTGGCGGCACCCGCGAGACCGGCGGCCACCAGGCCCGCGGCGGTCACACAGACCTCCACCACGACCAGCCGCGCGACGACGTCCTGCACCTCACCGGCCGGCAGGCCGACCAGCGCGGAGTCGTCCGGCGCCGACTCGACGCGGTAGTCGCCCAGATCGGGGAGGGTGACGGTGTGCGGGCGTCCGTCCCGAGGCACGGCGGCCAGTGCCTGCTTCTGCTCGTCGGTCAGCGTGACCAGGTTCTGCGCGGGCAGCGGGTTGCGCGCGTCGATACTGCGGGCGGCGGCGGTGATGTCCCCCTCGGCGGAGACCCGCGCCCCGACCGTGCCGATGGGCTGGCCGGGGCCCGCGATGAACCCGAGGTCCCGGTGTCCGGTGAAGTCGCCCTGCCGGCCCCCGGAGTGCTGGGCCGACTCGCGCAGCTTGCCGTCGAGCTGGTTCTGGAGGTACGAGTGCAGCGCGATGGTGGTGACCGTACCGATCACCGCGCACACCACCGCGATCAGCAGCACCGCCGACACCACCAGCCGGGTCCGCAGACTCCATCGCCGCGGCCGCAGCCTGAACTGGCGGGGACGCCGGTGCCGGTGGACGCGCGGGCCGGTAGCACGCGAGCCTGCGGCACTTGGGCTCGGCTTACGCGGGTCTGTGGCACACGGGCCTGCATCACGCGGGTCTGCGGCACACGGGCTCACGGCACGCGGGCCTGCATCACGCGGGTCTGCGGCACACGGGCTCACGGCACGCGGGCCTGCATCACACGGGCCTGCGTCGGACGCCCCGGAGGCTGCCCGTACGGGAATCGGCGGCCCGGTGCCGGCCCACGCGGCGATCGGCCGATCA
The DNA here is from genome assembly GCF_003865155.1 of Streptomyces paromomycinus. Taxonomy (NCBI): domain Bacteria; kingdom Bacillati; phylum Actinomycetota; class Actinomycetes; order Kitasatosporales; family Streptomycetaceae; genus Streptomyces; species Streptomyces paromomycinus. The sequence goes on from NZ_BHZD01000001.1 coordinate 4,702,717, forward strand.
CCGTCCACCCTCGCGGCAGCCTGCGCCCCGGTTTCAGCCCCCGAGGCGATCGGCGGCTCGCCACCCGCCCCCGACACAGCCGCAGCCGCAGCCGCAGCCGTTGGGCCGACGCCTGCCCCCGCCGTGACCGACCCGGCACCTGCCCCCGCCGTACTCGGTCCCGCACCCGCCCCAGCCGCACCCGCCCCGGCTGACCCGGACACCCGCTACCCCCCGGGCTTGATCAGATACCCGGCGCCCCGGCGCGTGTGAATCATCGGGCTGCGGCCCGCGTCGATCTTCCGGCGCAGGTACGAGATATACAGCTCCACGACGTTGGCCTGGCCCCCGAAGTCGTAGCTCCACACGCGGTCCAGGATCTGCGTCTTGCTCAGCACCCGCCGCGGGTTGCGCATCAGGTACCGCAGCAGCTCGAACTCGGTGGCCGTCAGGTGGATCTCCTGACCGCCCCGCCACACCTCGTGGCTCTCCTCGTCGAGCAGCAGATCGCCCACCGCGAGCAGCGACTCACCGCGGCCCGCCGCCGCGCCGGCCCGGCGCAGCAGTCCGCGCAGCCGTGCCACCACCTCCTCCAGGCTGAAGGGCTTGGTCACATAGTCGTCGCCGCCCGCCGTCAGCCCGGCGATCCGGTCCTCGACCGCGTCCTTCGCGGTCAGGAACAGCACCGGCACCTCGGGCAGTTCATGGCGCAGCCGCCCCAGTACGGTCAGGCCGTCCATGTCCGGCAGCATCACGTCGAGCAGCACCGCGTCCGGCCGCCACTCACGTGCCGCCCGCAGCGCGGCCGTGCCGTCACCTTCGGCGCGGATGTCCCAGCCCTCGTAACGCAGCGCCAAGGAGAGCAGTTCGGCGAGCGACGCCTCGTCGTCGACGACCAGCACCCGCACCGGGCTCCCGTCCGGACGCAGCAGCTCAGCGGGCTTCTTGGCGGTGGATGTGGACGCTGTCACGGTCATGCTGTCGAGGCTGACCACCCCCTCTGAGAGCCGTCTTGCGCGTATCTGTGAATCTCCTGAGAAACACCCGTCACCACAGCACGGTGTCAGTGGAACCGGACTGGGCCGCCCCCCGCGCGGTCCAGCCGGTCACCACTGGAATCAGCATGGCACCTACCACTGACAATCGCCCTGACCTGCGGGTTTGTGCTCCTGAGTGGCTTTCGGCGGGTTCTCGGCGGGCTGCCGGGCCCCTCCGCCCTTCCCTTCACCCCGACGTCAATCCGTACCGTCACCGCATGAAGATCCTCGCCCTCAACGGCAGCCTGCGCGCCCGCTCCTCCAACGGTGCCGTCCTGCGGTCCGCCCTCGCACTCACCGACGCCACGTCAGCCGCCGCCGACATCGCCGCGCTTCCCCACTTCCAGCCCGACCGGGACGCCGAGGGCGCCACGCCGCCCGCCCCGGTGGCCGCCCTGCGCCACGCCGTGGCGGACGCGGACGCCGTACTGATCGTCAGCCCGGAGTACGCCCACGGCGTCCCCGGCGTCCTCAAGAACGCTCTCGACTGGCTCGTCAGCAGCGCCGAACTCCTGGACAAGCCGACCGCGGTACTGACCGCTTCGCCCTCACCGACCGGCGCCGTGTATGCCCACGAGCAGCTGCGCGAGACCCTGCGCATGATGTCCGCCACCGTGGTCCCGGCCGCCTGCCGCGACCTCACCGCCATCGGCGCGAAGACCGACCCGGCCACCGGGACCGTCACCGACCCCGCCACCCTCCAGGACCTCCGCGCGGCCCTGGCAGCACTGACCACCGCTGCGGCCGCTCCCACCACCACTCCGTCCTAGCCCCGCTCAGATCCCGAACACCCGCCCCGCGTTCCCGTAACAGACCCCCCGCAGCCAGTCGTCCCCCAACTCCAACCGCGCCAGCACCTCCAGCGCATGCGCGTAGCCGTACGGGATGTTGGGAAAGTCGCTGCCGAACAGAATCCGCTCCCCCAGCTCCGCAAGCCGCCCCCGCTCCGTACGGGGGAAGGGCGCGGCCCGCTCGGCGAAGTCCGTGAACGCCATCGTCGTGTCCAGGAGCACGCCCTCGTACCGTTCGGCCAGGCCGAGGAAGTCGGTGTACTCGGGCATCCCCATGTGCGCGACGACCAGCCGCAGCCGCGGATGCCGGGCCAGCAGCCGCCCGATCGGCTCCGGCCCGGTGTGCTTGCCCGGCGCGGGACCGGAACCACAGTGCACGACGACCGGCGCCCCGGCCTCCGCGAGCGCTCCCCACACCCCGTCGAGCCGCGCGTCCCCGGGGTCGTACGCCCCCACCTGCACATGCGCCTTGAACACGCGCGCCCCGTCGCCCAGTTCGGCCCGTACGTAGTCCTCGGCCCCGGCCTCCGGGAAGAACGTGGCGGTCCGCAGGCAGTCCGGCGTACGGGCCGCGAAGTCTGCCGCCCAGCCGTTGAGCCACTGAGCCATGCCCGGCTTGTGCGGGTAGACCATCGAGGTGAAGGCGCGGACGCCGAAGCCGCGCAGTACGGCGAGCCGTTCGTCCTCCTCGTAGCGGTACGCGATCGGCCACGCACGCCCCACCAGCGGCCCGGCCGCGTCGAAGTACGCCCAGACCTTGGCCAGCACCCGTTCCGGCATGAAGTGCGTGTGCACGTCGATCAGCCCCGGCAGCCCCAGCCCCCGCCAGAACGCTTCGACCCGCTCGTCACCGTCCACCGCCATGGCCACGTCCTCCCGCCGTACGGGACCGGGCACAACCCCGGCCCCCACCGACCCACCAGCCGATCGTTGCACCCAGCACCTACCCGGAGCCACCCCTGCCCCTGATCCACCTTCCCCCTCAGAACAAACTCCCCTGCGCCCCTTCCCCACCTCCCCTGTCCTCCCCTCCCGCCCCCTTCCCGGCCGCTCGCACCCCCGCCGTAGTCACCCCACCCACCGCACCGCGCAACACCCACCCCGCCAACAACCGCCCATCCACCACCAACACCCCAGTCCCTCCCACGCCCCCAGCGCCCCCGGCGCCCCCGGCGCCCCCGACATTCCCAGCAACCCCAGCACCCCCGGAATCCCCAGCACCCCCGGCATCCCCAGCGCCTCGCACATACACATCAGCCCCCACCCCCGCCACCACAGTCCCCACAACCTCATCCCCCGCAACCAACCCCTCCACCTCACCGACCCCCGTCGCCGGAATCCGCCCCAGCCCGAACACCTCCGTATGGTCCGTCCACGCGAACGCAACCGGCTCCAGCGCCTCCGGCCACCCCGCCAGCCCCCGCGCCGCGCCATGCAGTTCGGCCAGCGCCGCGGCCCGCTCCGGCACCGGCGGCAGCGCGGTACGCGCCGCCCGCTTCTCCGCCTTGCCGAACCGGTCCCGTACGTCCAAGGCGGTGCCCAACAGCGTCTCCGCCCGCCGCGCGGCCATCAGCGGCCCGTAGCCCAGCCATGCGTACGTGACCGCCCCCTGCTCCACCAGGCGCGCCGCGCCACGCTCGGCCGCCGTGATCCCCACCTTCAGCAGGCCGGGCCCGAAGTACGCCAGGTAGACGCCGTACGTACGCGGATCGTCGGCCATCGTGTCCGCCGCCACCGACCGCGAGCGGTCGAGCCGAGCGCAGTCCGCGCACTGGTCCCGCGTGCGCCTACCGTCGATCACGGCCGCGTACGGACAGGCCGTCCACCGCGCTCCCCTCCGCACCCCGAGGCACCGCCGCTCCCCCACCACCGCAAAAGCCAGACCTTTGCCGGCCGGCAAGGCACTACGCCGCCGTACACCCCGATCCGGTGCGTACCACCCGAGCCCCGGCTCGCCCCCGTCCCAACTCGGCCCCGTACACCACCAACCACCCACCACCCCACTCACGCCCCGACACCCACCTTGCTCACGTCAGCATCCCCCACCCCAACCGTCCCACTTCCCGCCGCAGCCCCCCGATAAGTGCTCCGGTACGCACTCGGCGACACGCCGATCGCGGCCTGAAGGTGCTGCCGCAGCGAGGCCGCCGTACCGAACCCGGCGTCCGACGCCACCCGGTCCACCGTCAGTTCCGTCTCCTCCAGCAACTGCCGCGCCCGCTCGACCCGCTGCTGCGTCAGCCACTGCAACGGGGAGACCCCGACCTCCTCCCGGAACCGCCGGGTGAAGGTCCGTACGCTCATCGCCTCGCACGCGGCCAGTTCCCGCAGGGTCACCGGCCGGTCCAGGTGCTCCAGCGCCCAGGCCCGGGCCGCGGCCGTGGAGGAGTACTGCGGTTCGGGGACCGGGCGGCGGATGAACTGGGCCTGTCCGCCCTCCCGGTGCGGCGGTACGACCGTACGGCGGGCCACCTCATTGGCCACCGCCGCCCCGTGATCACACCTGATCATGTGCAGGCACAGATCAATCCCGGAAGCGACACCTGCGGCCGTCAGCACACCCCCCTCATCCGTATACAGAACATCCGCATCCAGCTCCACCTCCGGGAACAGCCGCCGAAACTGCTCCGCCGACCCCCAGTGCGTCGTCGCCCGCCGCCCCTCCAGCAGACCGGCCGCCGCCAGCACGAACGACCCCGTGCAGATCGACGCGACCCGCGCACCCGGACGAAAGCGCGCCACCGCCCGCGCCATCTCCTCGCTCAGGCAGCCGTCGTCCCTCCCGTAGTCCTGCTGCGAGGCCGGCACCACGACGGTGTCCGCCTCCGCGAGGGCCTCGGGCCCGTACCGCACGTTGACCGTGAAATCCACATCGGTACGGATCTCCCCCGGCTCCGGCGCACACGTCACCACCTCGTACAACCGCCGGCCGTCGGCCGTCTCGGCCTGCCCGAAGATCCGGTGCACGATCCCCAGCTCCATCGGCAGCAGCCCGTGCCGCACCAGTACGGCGACCCGGTGCCGCCCGTCCTCCGCGAAGACACTCATGGCCCGATCCTCACACACCTTGGCCATCCGGCCACTCGTTCCGCCCCCACCCCCCACCAGAAGATCGACCCACCCCAAAAACCTTCCCCCTCCCCCTCCCTCTCCCCTCCCTCTCCCCTCCCTCTCCCCTCCCTCTCCCCTCCCTCTCCCCTCCCTCTCCCCTCCCCTTGGAGCCCCCATGAAGGTCCTCTGGCTGGCAGCCCACCCCGAAGAACGCTCCCTCAACAGCTCCCTCAAGAACGAAGGCATCCGCACCCTGCGCGACCACGGCCACGAGGTCCAGCTCTCCGACCTCTACGCCATGAAGTGGAACCCGGTCGTCGACGCCGACGACTTCGGCCACTCCCCCACGGACCGCCTCCACATCAGCAGCGCCGCCCACCGCGCCTACACCCACGGCACCTTGAGCCCCGACATCCGCACCGAACAGGAGAAGGTCACCTGGGCCGACACCCTCGTCGTCCAGTTCCCCCTCTGGTGGTACGGAATGCCGGCGATCCTCAAGGGCTGGTTCGACCGCGTCTTCATCAGGGGCTTCGCGTACGGCATCGACGACCCCGCCACCGGGCAGGCACTCCGCTACGGCGACGGCCCGCTGACCGGCAAGCGCGCCATGGCCGTCGTCACCGCCGGCGCCCGTCCCTCCTCGATCGGCCCCCGCGGCGTCAACGGCGACCTCGACGACCTGCTGTTCCCCCTCCACCACGGCACCTTCTGGTACACGGGCATGAGCGTGGCCCCGCCGTTCCTCGTCCCCTCGGCGGACCGCACGACCCCCGCCGCCTTCGAGGACACCGCAGCCCGCCTCCGCACCCGCCTCCTGGAGCTCCCCTCGACCCCGCCCCTCCCCTTCCGCCGCCAGAACTCCCCCGACTACGACCCGGAAACCCTCACCCTCCACCCGGACCTCGCCCCGCACTCCACCGGCCTGGCCCTGCACTACACGGACGCCCCATAACCCGAACACGCCATGCAAAAAAGACCGGCCCGGCACGTTTCCGTGCCGGACCGGTCTTCGCAGTAGCGGGGACAGGATTTGAACCTGCGACCTCTGGGTTATGAGCCCAGCGAGCTACCGAGCTGCTCCACCCCGCGTCGGTTCCTCAGACTCTACGCCACACCCGCCCCCATGGGAAATCGTTACCCCTGCCCCCTCACCCGCTCGTGCCGACCGGGTCGAGAACGGGGCGGACGGGGCTCCGTACCGGCGGGTGACGCAGCCGCAGGCAGGACTCAGCTTCCGCACTGCACGGCGAAGCGCCCACCCGGATGACCCGGCAGAGGCTTCGACCTGCTGCGCACCGGCAGAATGCGAATCTGCACCTTCCCGAACCGTAGATCGGGCGACCTGCCGAGCTACGTTCTCGACCCTTGCAGTCCTCTAGCCGAAGGCCGAGACGGTCGGAGATGTCCAAAAGGTGACGGTCGGCCCGTAGGAACCGTCCTCTTCGTCGCTCACCTCGACGGTGACTTCCCGGTCGGGGTAACGCGCGGACAGGACTCCCTGCCAACACTCACCCAGGGCCAGCGCGAGCTGAGGCAGTTCCTCACCGAGCTGATCACTGTCCGCCAAAGGGGTATTGCTGAAAATGGACCACAACTCGACATGATTGACGACGAGTTCGATCCGGCGCCTATCGTCTTCCAGGTTCGTGAACCAGTCGTCGGCAGTCCCCTGAGTGAAGTTTTCCTTGAGGAACACGCAGCCACGGTATTCGACCGTCTCAGGGCAGAACAGCCAGGCGGCAGCGAGAACGAAACGCAACCCACCCTCAAAATCAAGGTAATTATCCGGCGAAAGACCTTCGTCCTTCCATTCAGTGCGCCACTTCCTGAAGAACACCGGCAGCTCACGCTCGGACCACGCCGGTTTACTGCTGCTCACGGGATCTCCCAGGGGAATGCTGCGCGCACCTTTCTCGATGGGCGCACGAAAACTTCACCGGTCTTCGGATTGATGTTGTGCGTATACTCTACGACATGCGGCGTCTCCACCCCGCCATGCGAGTCACCCTCCAAGTCTACACGCTTCAAAGGGCGCCCTCCGGAATCGTAAGTAGTGTAGTTGCTTACTTTTCCGGTCTCCGGGTTTACCTTGTAGAGTGTGCCGTTTTCCGGGCCACCCTCCACCGGCAAATTGTTCCCAGAGCGGCCACCAGTGCCTTTGTAGTGCTGCCCGTTCTTAATCAGCTCGGACGCTTGCTGCTGTTCTGACCCACTGGCGCCTGACCCTTCGCTGTTCCTCTGCAGAGGTTCGACCGCGGAATCGCTTTTGGCATGCTGGGCGAGGTCCATCGCGCCGACGCCCACCAGACCGACACCAGTGGCGATCCCGGCAGCGGAGACCGCATTGAGCGGTACTCCGGCCACGGCACCGACGCCTGTGGCGTCCAAGGCGACACCGAGCGCTTCACCGCCGGCACTGACCCCGGCCAGGAGCATGCCACCGGCCATCGCCGCACTGTCACCGGGATGCTGGATCATGGCGTTTCCGAAAGAGGCGAGGTCATTGACGACGACCTTGGCCCCATCCATCAGCCCATCGCCCACATCGCTGAAAAAATCGCCGACCTCGGACCAAAAGCCCGGCCGCTCCGGGGCGGCCTCCGTGGCCTTCTTCATCCGTGTGGCAGCGGCCTGCCCCGCGCCTTCGACATCGCTGCGCGCAGACTCAAGATCCTCACGGGCAGCAGCCCGGTCCGATTCGCCAGGATCATCAAAAGGTATCTCAGTGCTGCTTCCTTCGTTCTGCGCCTCAGCGACGTTCTGAGCATGGACTTTCTTGGCAGTCGCGGTGGCCGCCTCGCCGCGCGCGAATCGCGACATGGCACCGTCAGCGCGCTTCTGAGCCGCACGCAGGACGTGAATGTAGTCGTTGAGGGCGTTTGCGGCGGCATGGAAATTGTCGCCTGCCTCGATCCATTTGGCCGGCTGACCATGGAAACGATCACGAAAGGCATCACCGGCTTTGCCGCGCCAGCCATCCTCGGTCTCGATTCTCGCCAGCCCTTTACCGGTCGCTACAAGCACATCACCGTAGGCGAGCAAAGACTGTGCAGTCGCAACCAGAGAATCCGGTGCGCCGGGGATGAGATCAACGGAGTTCGTCGTCTCTCCGAGCTGGGCCATCAGCCTTCCCCCGGGTCTTTTCCGGATGAGGATTGAAGAATTCCCTGAGCTGAGGCTTTGATATGCCGCTCAGCCCTCTCATAGCTCTTGACGCAGTGGTTCAGCCGGTCGGAAACCTCTGCCCCGTCAGAGGCCAAGTGCGACACGCCGATGTTCCACCGGTCACAGAAGTCGACAACTGCTGATGCCAGTGCGTCGTGACCGAAGGCTTCTTTGGGAGCATCGATGTCGCTGACCTTCTTGGTGGCCATCGCATCCAGAGTGGTGCGTATCCCGGATGCGGCCTCACGTAGCGCATCGAGGTCCACGGAGAACCCGTCCGCCGGCATGATCAACACCCCCCGCTCAAACCTGCACCGCGCCGCGTGGCATGAACCTATCAAACCCCTCAATCGAGAGGAGAAGTGCAACAACGGACACGACGGGCCAGCCGCAAGGGCCGGCCTCACCGATCGATCGACGGCCTCGCGTCGGCTCACTCAGGCTCGGCATCGCCGGCCATAACGAGGCAGGCTGCACAGTTGACCACGCACTGCCATTCGGTGTTCTTGCCTTCACCCTTTCCGGCACCGCAGAGAGGACACCGCCCATCTCCAATGGTCCGCGGCATGCGAACGGTCAAAGCGTCGCCCCCAACGATCACCGAGGGTTCCGTCTTCGCGTCACCGCTACGTTCGCCGCTGATCCTCGTTCTCGTGCAGACACGCCCGTCGGGCGCTCATGACCAGGATGTTGATTGGCCGAAGCCCGGTGGCCCACGCCCTCGGACTGGCCCCCGATTCCAGAACGACGTTCAGGACGCGACCCGGCTCCCTAGCGCCAGGCAGTGCTCTGCCGCGAAGCTGCCGGACCCGTCGACCGCGCCGCCGGTGAGAGCGGCTGACAGGCTCGGTGCGCCGTCACTGCCGCCTGGCTGCTGTACGGCACGACAAAGCCCCCGCCCGGATGACCCGGCGGGGGCTTTGGCCTGCTGTGCGCTCGGCAGGATTCGAACCTGCAACCTTCTGATCCGTAGTCAGATGCTCTATCCGTTAAGCTACGAGCGCTTGGCTTTCCGGCGGTTTTTCTTGCCGGTCGGCGTTGCAGAAAGAACATTACACGAACCTCGCCGTGAGGCGAAATCCGATCACCACACCCCTCCTGACCTGCGGAAATGCCGTGGAGGTGGGCGGTGGGGGCTACTCGGGCCAGGCGGAGTCTTCGAGGATCCGTACGAAGTCCGGACGGATGTGGTCCGGATCGAGGCGGGTCAGGACGTCGGCCAGGGGGGTACCCAGGGCGGTCTCCGGGCGGCGGGCGAGGGCCCGGTGGTAGGCGCGGAGGATGTGGCGCTTGAAGCCGGGGCGGGGGTGGGCCGTGAGGATCTCGTCGCGGGTGTCCGGCGGGAGGGTGGCGTAGCCGATGCCGAGGACGTCGAGTTCGTAGCCGACCGCGAGAAGGGCGATCTCCGGGGCCATGCGGTGGGGGACCTGTGGAGTCGTGTGCAGGGCGATGGCCTGCCAGGTGAGGTGGGTGCGGGCCGTTGGGGCTCCGCGGGCGGCGAGGAAGCTGCGGGCCTCGTCGGCGCCATCCAGTTCGAAGCGCTGCCGGGAGCCGTGGAACCGGTCGGTCAGGCCGAGGCCGTGGAAGAGGGCGGCGATGTAGAGAAGCTCCGCGTCGAAGGGCAGGTTTCGCTCGCGGCCGTGCCGGGCGCCGAAGAGGTAGACCCGGCGGGAGTGGTGGTAGATCAGTGCGTCGGTGGTGTTCCGGATCAGGTCGGTGGCCTCTCTGGCCAGGGCGGAGTCCGGGAGGGGGATGCCGGCGATGTGGGTGTGGGTGGTGTGGGCTGTGTGGGTGGAGCGGCGGGTTGCGGTGGGGTCTGGGGGTGGGGGTGGGGATGGGGGTGGGGGTGAGGGTGGGGTGTAGGGCTTGGGTGGGGGGTGGTGGTTGGGGTTTTCGCGGTCGGGCGCCATGGGGACAGGGTCGCTCGGGAGCGGGGGCCGCGCCCGGAGGGTTTCGGTCAGGTGGGGAGGGTGGGGGCGCCTCATACGGAGTAGGGCGCTCCGGTGGCGGATGGCGGGGGCGCTTCGTACGAGGTAAGGCGCTCCGATGACGGATGGCGGGGCGCTTCGTACGAGGTAGGGAGCGTGCCGTGCGGGGAGGGCGTGTGCCGACCGGAGGGAGAAAAACGTTCAGGCCCCGGTCGGAGTGACCAGGGCCTGAACGAAACGGAGCGGAGGCGGAGGGATTTGAACCCTCGATGGGCTTTAAAACCCAAACCGCATTAGCAGTGCGGCGCCATAGACCGGACTAGGCGACGCCTCCACACACCCCGACCGCGCGCAAGCGCGATGTGGCGTGACCAGATGATGGCACAGCTCGGCGGGCTGTCACCAATCGACCCCCACGGTACTCGGCCGACGGGCGGCCCGGCAAAGGTCTTTACGGGGTGGTTCGGGCGCGTTCCGCATGAATCATCGCCCGGCAAATCGAACGGGGTCCAAACATCGCGACGGGTGGCCGGCCGCGCGCAACGTCGGGCCCGTCGGCGCGTTAGACGCTGCGGAGACATGAGGGGCGGGAGGGGGCGGAAGGGGGCGAGAGGGACGGAAAGGGAGAGAAGGGCGGGAAGGGCGGGAAGGGGATGGGTGGTCCTGGTAGGGGTCTGCTCCGTGCCGTTGCCGCCGCTGCCACCGCCTCCACCGCAGCCGCCCCCGTCGTCCCCGCCGTCGCCACCGGTCCTGCCCCCGTACCTCGCGCCTCGTCCCGGTACCTCGCACCTTCTGGAGTACGCGATGCCGTTCCATCGACTGTCCCGCTTCGCCACGGCTGCCACGACCGCCGCTGCCACCCTCGCCCTGACGGCCCCGGTGGCCGCTTCGGCCCCGGTGGCCGCTTCGGCCCGGGCCACGCCCGCATCCCCGGCCACGCCCACATCCCCGGCCACGCCCGCATCCCAGGCGTCCCTCGCCGCTCCCGCCACCCCCGCCACCCCCGCCGACCTCTCCGTCGGCTCCTCGACCCTCACCGCCCCCCTCCCCCGCCTGTCGCGCTCCTCCGACCACCTCACGATCACGGTCAGCGACTCCGGCAAGGCGGCCACGAACGGTACGTACGAGCTGTACTGCCACCCGGCACGCGGCACCCACACCGACGCGCGCGGCGCCTGCGACAAGCTCGACAGTCTGTCGCGGTGGGGCAAGGACCTGTTCGCGGGCGTGCCGAAGGGCAGCAAGTGCACGATGCAGTACGGGGGACCGGCCACCGCACGCGTCACCGGCACGTGGGCGGGGCGCCCCGTCAACGCCCGGTTCAGCCGCGCCGACGGATGTGAGATCAGCCGCTGGAACCGGTTCGTGCCGGTGCTGCCCTCGGTCGCTTCGTGACCTGGAAGCGGGCCAGTTCAGGACGCGGGGCACATGTCGGGCGTGCGACGAGTCGCACAATCCCGTGGCATTACCTCCTCGTCATCCGTCTCCGCGTCCACATCCGGTGCCCGTAGACTCCCTTCCAGTGACCCGCCGCGGACGTGGCGGCGGGCTCGGCAAGGTGCGGTAACTGCAGGGAGGAAGCGTCGTCGTGAGCAGCAGGCCATCCCGAGGCGCTGCTCGCCTCGCAGCCATACTCGACGCTCTGCCGGACGCGTTGCTGCTGGTGAACTGCAACGGCACGGTCGTCAACGCGAACGCCATCGCCCTGGAGACCTTCGAGGCCCCGGGCACCGCCCTGGTGGGCCGCGGGCTGCTGGACCTGCTGCCGTCCTTCGACTCCAAGCGCATTCCCGGCTCGATGCGGCGCCACGACGAGCAGGAGCACGGCCCGCGGACGAAGCCCACGCGGATGGTGGCGCGGCGTACCGACGGCAGCGAGCTGCTGGTCGAGGTGACCAGCGCGAACCTGGAGGACGGCCGTACCCCGTACGAGTCCGCCTTCGAGGCCGCGTACGCCGACCACCGCAACGGCTACACCGGCGACGAGCTGCTGATGCTCGTCGTACGGGACCTGACAGGGACGCTCGACACCGAGACCGAGCTGGCCCGCCAGCAGCGGCAGACCGAGATGATCCTGCGCGCGGCCGCCGAGGGCGTCGTCGGCGTCGACTCCGAGGGCAGGGTCGTCCTCGTCAACCCGTCCGCCGCGCAGATCCTCGGCTACCGGGCGAGCGAACTCGGCGGCAAGGAGCTGCACCCGCTCATCCACCACTCCCGCGCGGACGGCACGCCGCTGCCCTGGGAGGAGACGCCGCTCGCCGACTCCCTGCGCTCCGGGCGCAAGCACCGGGTGCGCGGGCAGGCACTGTGGGCCAAGGACGGCCGGTCCGTCCCGGTGGACCTGACGACCGCGCCGGTACGCGACGGTGACCAGCTCGTCGGCGCGGTGATGACGTTCACCGACCGGCGCCCGTACGACGCGCTGGCGGCGCGTCACACGCAGCTGCTGGCCGTACTGGACCAGTCACTGCGCGGCCCGCTGGAGGAGCTGAAGGCGGAGCTGGGCACCCTGGCGTCCGACCCGGCCGGCCAGCTCTGGCCGGAGGCCAACCAGATCCTGCACCACCTGGCCGCCGGGTACGCCCGGATGACCACGCTGGTCGACAACGTCCTGAGCTACCAGCGGCTGGACGCGGGCGGCGAACGGCTCACCCGCTCCAAGGTCTCGCTCGACCGGGTCGTGACCGCCGGTGTCGAGGGCGCGATCGAGCTGATCGGCCCGGGCCGCGCCCAGTTCGCGGTGCACGCCCCGCCGATCGACGCCGAGGTGGACGCGGAGCGGCTCGCGCAGGCGCTGTCCCATCTGATCGCGGACGTCGCGGGCGTGGACGCCACGGGCAAGGCCGGGAGCGGTGCCGAAGCCGCCTCCGGTGACTCGACGATCGTGGTGGCCGCGGCCGCGCGCGGCGAGGTCGTACGGATCGAGGTACGCGGCCCGTACGGCGGCGGCAACCCGGTCCACGCGCCGATCGTGCGCGGCATCGTGCGGCAGCACGGCGGTGTGCTGCAGACGCACAAGGTGCCGGGTGCGGGCGGCAGCGCGTATGTGCTCGAAGTGCCGGTGACGGCCGACGGCGCGCCGGTGTCCGGCGCGGCGGGCCCGGCGCGCGAGGTGACGGGCAATGAGACGACGGTCATGCCGGTGCCGGCCGAGCGGGCTCGGGGGACGCAGGGACAGGCGCAGGAGCAGGCACAAGGCCAGGGCCAGGGCAAGGGCCAGAGCCAGGGCCAGAGCAAGGGCAAGGGTCCGGCTCAGGGGCAGGTCGGTGGGGCCGGGGTGCCTGGGGCATCTGGGGCACCTGGAGTGCCTGGAGTGCCTGGGCAGAAGGCGCGTGCGCAGGGAGACGGAGGGGCGAGCGGCCCGGGTACGTCCGGTGCCGCGGGCGGCGGTACGGGCCGTACGGACGGTGGGCCCGAGGACACGCCGACCGGGCGGCGCCGGGCGCGGAACGGTGACGTACCGGCGCAGCAGCAGCCGCAGCAGCAGCCGGGTGGAGACGCCGCGGCAGCCGGGAACGGGAACCAGAACGGCAACCAGAACGGCAACCCGAACGGGAACGGCAGCGCGGGTGGCGACGGGAGCGGGAGCGGTCAGGTGCCCCGGGCCCGTAATGAGGCGGATGCCCCCGGGGCGCAGGGTACGGGCGGCTCCGGGCGCCCCGGCGCGGAACAGGGGATGACCGGCGCGCCCGGGATGCCGCAGGGCATGGCCGGGGCCGAGGTCGTACCACCGGGCGGCCGGCGTCCGCTGCAGCAGAACGGCCCTGAGGGTGCCGCACGGGCCGCGCTCCCGGCGGCCGCCGGCGGCCCTCAGGGGCAGCAGCACGGGCAGGGGCCGGGGCAGGGCCAGGGGCAGGCTGTTCCCGCCCAGGCCGGGCACGCTCAGGCTCAGGGGCAGGTGCCGCCGTCCGGGCGCCGGGCGCGCAGGGCGCTGGCCGACACGGCCGAACGCCCCTTCCCGAACCAGGCGCAGGCCCCGGTCCGTAACGCGCACTCGGCCTTCGCGCTGCCGCCTGCCGCCGCCGATCAGCTCCCGCAGTCCCCCTTGCCCGCGTTGCCGGTCCTGCCCGGTCAGAACGCCGGACCGGCCGACGGCCCGCAGGGCGGAACGGGTACAGGCACAGGTACAGGCGCAGACGCGGGTACAGGTACGGGTACGGGGCGCCGTCGCGCGCGCCCCGGTACGGCCGACGCGGCCGGCGATCCGGCCGGTGCGGTGCCCGCGCCGGGCGCGCCCGAGGGTGGCTGGGGGCCCGAGCCGACCGGTCGGCGCCGTGCGCGGCGTGCGGCCGCCGAGGAGCGGGCCGCCGCCGCGATGGCCGATTCGGAGTCGACGGGTACGTTCGTCGCCGGGCCCGAGGGGCTGGTGGCGCACCCCGTCGAGGGCGGGCCGACGACCGCTCCCGGCAGCGCTCCGACGGCCGGCCCGGGAACCGCTCCGACAGCCGCTGACGCGCCCCCCGCGCCGACCGGGCGCCGGCGTGGGCGCCCCAGCCCGGTGGAGGCCGAGCAGGGCGCGGGCCAAGAACCGCACAATCAGGGCCAGGGCCAGGGCCAGAGCCAGGTACAGGTACAGGGCCAGGTACAGAACCGGGCACAGCACCAGCTACAGAACGGCCCCGCCGAAGGCCCCGGTGCGGCCGAGGCGCCCGTACCCGACCCGGCCACCCCCCAGCAGCCCATGCCCGCGCCCGCCTCCCCGGACGCGGCGGAGGGAGACGACCTGGCGGGCGGGCCCGCCGCCGGCCACTCCCACGGGCGCGCGTTCAGTGTGCGGACGCTCGGGCAGGGCGTGCCGTTCTCGCAGCAGCTCGCCGGATCCGAGCAGCAGCAGCGGCCGGCCGCACCCGGAGGTGCCGCACCCGGCTCCCCCACACCCGGAGCCCCCGCCGCGGGCTCGGGGCGCCGCCGCAAGCTGGCGCAGCCGCCGCAGGAGGGGGAGCGTACGGCCGCGTCCGACGCCGCCTCCGCCGAGGCCCGGCCGCACCCGCAGCCCGGCACCCACGCTCCGGGACAGCCCCAGCCCCAGCCCGTACAGCATCCCCAGCAGTCCCAGCAGTCCCAGCAGCAACAACAACCGCACCAGCAGCACCTGCTGAACACCTCGGAGGGGCGCGCCTTCGCCGTCTCCGCGCCCGACGAGGGCAGCGAGGGACCCGAGCCGCTGGACGGCCCGAACGGCGCCGTCGAGGTGACCGACCCGCAGCCGCAGCCGATGGACGACGAGTTGCCGCCGGAGCCGCTGGACAACCCGCGCCGGCTGCTGGTCTGGCCCGCCCCGGACGTCTCCACGCAGCAGGCGCTGAGCGACCGCGGCTACCGCCCGGTGATCGTCAACTCCCGCGAGGAGGTGGACGCGCAGATCGCCGCGTACCCGGCGGCGCTGTTCGTCGACCCGCTGACCGGGCCGATCACCCGTACGGCGCTGCAGTCGCTGCGTACGGCGGCGGTGGCGGCCGAGGTGCCGGTCCTGGTGACGGCCGGGCTCGGGCAGGCGACGCGGGAGGCCGCGTACGGGGCCGACCCGGCCGTACTCCTCAAGGCGCTCGCCCCGCGCGACAGCGAGCAGCACCCGCCGCGGGTCCTGCTGACCGAGGAGAACGACGCCGTCGCCGGTGCGCTGACCGCCTCGCTGGAACGGCGCGGCATGCAGGTCGCGCGGGCGGCGACGGACGCGGACGCGGTCACGCTCGCGGCCCAGATGCGGCCGAACCTGGTGGTGATGGACCTGATGCAGGTACGCCGCCGCCGGGCCGGGATCGTCGACTGGCTGCGCTCGAACGGGCTGCTCAACCGCACCCCGCTGGTCGTCTACACGTCGGCCGACCTCGACCCGGCCCAGCTGCCGGGGCTCGCGGCGGGCGAGACCGTCCTCTTCCTGGCGGAGCGGTCGACGAGCGCGGAGGTCCAGGCGCGGATCGTGGACCTGCTCGCCAAGATCGGTACGAATTGAGCGGGAGCGGTACGAATCGGGCGGGCCCGGTGCGAATCGATCGGTCCCGGTGCGAATTGAGCCAGGCCGGTACGCATTGAGCGGGACCCGAGCGGCCTGAGCGGGACCCGAGCGAGCTGAGCGGGACCCGAGCGGCCTGAGCGGGCGGAACGGGCTGAGCGGGACCGGAGCGAACTGAGCAGGACCCGAGCGGGCAGCCGTGGAAAAGCCCGGTGGCCCACCACCCCCCCTGCGGTAGAAACGCCCCATGCGCCCCCGCCCCGGTGAAGTCCTGCACTTTTCGGAGGACCCCACGATCGGCACGTTCGTGCCGCACGTCGCCGGGACCGCCCGGCAGCCGGAGGCGTACGTCTGGGCCGTCGACGGTGACCGGGCGCCGGACTACTGGTTCCCGCGCCAGTGCCCGCGGGCGATGGCGTGGTGCGTGCCGGGCACGTCCGCCGCGGACCGGGCGCGCGTCCTCGGACCGGGCGGCGGCGAGCGGGTGCACGTGATCGAGTACGACTGGCTGGAGCCGCTGCGCACCGTCGAGCTCTACGCCTACCGGCTGCCCGCCGCCCCCTTCCGCCCGTTCGGCGGGCCGGTGCCGCACGCCGTCGTGGCGACCCGCCCGGTCGTCCCGCTCGGCCCGCCGGAGCCGGTCGGCGATCTCCTCCGGCTCCACCGGGAGGCCGGGATCCAGCTCCGCGTGCTCGACAACCTCTGGGGCTTCTGGAACGACGTGATCACCAGCACGCTGGGGTTCAGCGGCATCCGCCTGCGCAACGCGAAGCCGGACGAGGGCCCGCGGGTGCGGGCAGCGGGCCCGGGACCGACCGCCCCGACACCCCCTCCCGTACGCACCCGCCGCCGCCTCACCCCACCCCGATGACCACCGCCCCAGCGACCGCCACCCCGATGACCGCCACCCCGGCAACCACCGACCACCTCACCCCACCCGCGTAACCGTCAGCTCCCCCTCCGCGTACTGCCTCCGCAGCACCTTCTTGTCGAACTTGCCGACGCTGGTCTTCGGTACGGCCACCACCGCCGTCCACCGCTCCGGCAACTGCCAGCGCGCCACCCGCTCGCCGAGGAAGGCCCGCAGCTCCTCGAAGGCCGCGCTCGCGCCCTCCCGCAGCACCACGGCGGCCAGCGGGCGTTCGCCCCACTTGTCGTCCGGTACGGCCACCACCGCGGCCTCCACGACCTCCGGGTGGGCCATCAGGTGGTTCTCCAGCTCGACGGACGAGATCCACTCGCCGCCGGACTTGATGACGTCCTTGGCGCGGTCCGTCAGGGTGAGGTAGCCGTCCGGCGTGATCGTGCCGACGTCACCGGTGCGCAGCCAGCCGTCGGGGCTGAACTTGTCCTCGGGGCGCAGGTCGGGGCCGTCCGCGCCGCCGTAGTACGCGCCCGCGATCCACGGTCCCCGTACCTCCAGCTCGCCCGCCGACTCCCCGTCCCACGGCAGGTGTGCGCCGTCGGGGCCGACGAGCCGGGCCTCCACCGAGGCGGGGAAGCGGCCCTGCGTCGCGCGGTACGTCCACTCCTCCTCGCCGCTCACGCCGGCCGGCGGGTGCGCGACCGAGCCGAGCGGGGAGGTCTCGGTCATGCCCCAGGCGTGCACCACGCGCAGGCCGTGGCGTTCCTCGAAGGCGCGCATCAGGGACGGGGGACACGCGGAGCCGCCGATGACGACGTTGCGCAGCGAGGTGACGTCACGCTTCGTGGCGTCCAGCTCGCCGAGCAGGCCCTGCCAGATGGTGGGCACGGCGGCGGCGACGGTCGGCCGTACCGTCTCGATCATTTCGGCGATCGGCCCCGGCTGGAGGAACCGGTCGGGCATCAGCAGGGAGGCGCCTGCCATGAAGGAGGCGTGCGGCAGGCCCCAGGCGTTCACGTGGAACATGGGGACCACGGGCATGGCGATGTCCTTGCCGCCCAGTGCGAACGCCTCGGCGTTGTTGACCTGCATGGAGTGCAGGTAGAGGGAGCGGTGGCTGTAGGCCACGCCCTTCGGGTCGCCGGTCGTGCCGGAGGTGTAGCAGAGCGCGGCGGCCTGCAGTTCGTCGAGCTCCGGCCAGTCGTACCGCTCCGGACGGCCCGCGATCAGCTCCTCGTACTCGTGTACGCGCGGCCGCACGCCTTCCAGCAGGGAACGGTCACCCGCCCCCGCCACGACGACGTGCTCGACCCCCGGCAGGTGCGGGAGCAGCGGCGCCAGCAGCGGCAGCAGCGAGCCGTTGACGAGGACGACGCGGTCGGCGGCGTGGTTGACGATCCAGATCAGCTGCTCGACGGGGAGGCGCAGGTTGAGCGTGTGGAGCACGGCGCCCATGGAGGGGATGGCGAGGTACGCCTCCAGATGCTCGGCGTTGTTCCACATGAGCGTCGCCACCCGCTCGTCGACGCCGACGCCGAGTTCGTCGCGGAGCGCGTGGGCGAGCTGAGCGGCGCGGGCGCCGGTCTCCGCGTAACTGCGGCGGTGCGGCTCACCGTCACCGGTCCAGGTGATCACCTCGGCCTTTCCGTGGATCGTCGCGCCGTGCGTCAAGATCCTCGAAACGAGCAGGGGTACGTCTTGCATCGTGCTCTGCACCGGGAGCCTCCCCATAGGGTGCGCCTGTTACGCGCGGGTAAGTTCCTGGCGATTGTGCTGGTGTTCCTCGCGGTATGTCACTACCCGGACCGTACGGATCCGGCCGTTGTCCGGGCGCCCGGCACCTCCCGGACACCGCCGGTGAGCGGCACGGCGGGGCGTTGCCCGCGCGGTGCGGGGAGGCCGTGATCAAGCCATCTTCGCCATGTCGGGCGGGGCGGGAAGCGGACCATGGCGCTCCCCGCGCCGCGCCACGTCCGTACGTGCTGTACGCCCCGCGCCTCCCTCGACCACTGCGCGGGGTCGGTACCGCGACTGCTGTACCCGGCAAGCCTCTTGTCAGGCACGCACGCACTCCGGATGGAGGTCGGATCACGCAGGAGCACCGCGCCGGTGACAGGTGACCTGCCCGCGAAGGGTGCACAGCGCGATCACGGCGCGCCGCCCGCCGGTGCCCTGGTCGCCGAGTCCGCCTGGCGCCGGTTCACAGCGCGATCACGATTTTGCCGTGCACATGCCTCTCGGCCTGCGTCGCCACGGCTTCGCGGATCCGCTCGACCGGGTAGGTCGCCGCGATCGGCACCGTGATCCCGCCGGCCCGGACCGCGTCGGCGATCCGTTCCATGGCGCCCGGACCCGCGGCGAGGGCGCCCGTCTTGCGCACACCGGGCGGCGGGGCGGGACCGTCGGCCACGACGGAGATCCGCTCGGGTGCCACGCCGAGTTCCAGCGCGGCCTCGGCCGCCTCCCTGCCGAACAGGTCGGCTGCGGCGGTGATCCCCTCGGGCGCCAGCGCCCGCACCCGGTCCGCCAGGCCGGGGCCGTATGCCACAGGTTCGGCGCCGAGCCCGCGCAGAAATCCGAACGTGCCCTCGGAGGCGGTGCCGAGCACCCGGGCGCCCGCGAGCTTCGCCAGCTGCACGGCGAAGAGGCCCACGCCACCCGCCGCCCCACCGATCAGGACGGTTTCCCCGGCGCGGAGCCCGATCGCGTCGAGCGCGGCGCAGGCCGTCAGACCGGACACCGGAAGCGTGCCCGCCACCTCGTCGCCGACGCCCTCCGGGGTGGGGAACAGCGTTGCCGCGGACGGCCTGATCAGCACGAAGTCGGCGACGGACCGGCCGATCGCGGCCCCGTACACCCGGTCGCCGACCGCGAACCCGGCGGCTTCGGCGCCCACCTCGTCCACCACTCCGGCGAAGTCGCTGCCGAATCCGGCCGGCAAGGTGATGCCGAACCCCGCCGCCATGTCGGGCCGGCTGGTGATCTGCCAGTCCATCGGATTCAGCCCGGCGGCCGTGACCCGGACGCGCACTTCGTCCGGTGCGGCGTGCGGCTCGGGTATCTCCTGCAGTTCGAGTACTTCGGGGCCGCCAAAACGCCGGTAACGCACAGCTCTGCTCATCGGTGACCTCTCTGGGCCGGTGATGGGACTTGGTCTCATCGACCCTACCTCAGCGACGGGACCAAGTCCCGTACACTGGTCTCATGGCCCGCTGGCAACCCGAAGCACCAGGACGGCTCGCCGCCGCCGCCCTCGACCTCTTCGAGGAGAACGGCTACGAGAACACGACCGTGATCGAGATCGCGGAGCGCGCGGGGCTCACCAAGAGCACGTTCTTCCGGCACTTCCCGGACAAGCGCGAGGTGCTCTTCGGCAGGGCCACGGTGCACGGACTGCTCGTCGACGGGATCGCCTCGGCGCCGTCGGCGGCCGGACCGCTCGACGCGGTCGCAAAGGCCCTCGATGCGCTCGGCCAGACGTATTTCACCGCCGACCGCCGCGAGTTCAGCAGCCGACGCCAGGCCGTGCTGAACTCCCATACGGAACTGCGTGAACGGGACGCCCTGAAGAGGATTGGCCTCATCGCCTCAGTGACCGAGGCCCTCCACCGCCGCGGCGTCCCGAGCCCGACCGCGCACGTGGCCGCGAAACTGGGCATGCTCGTCTGGGAGATCGCCTTCGATCAGTGGATCGACACCGACAACGGCGAGGACTTCGGCCCACTGGCCCGGCAAGCCCTCGCCGACGTACGCGCGGCCGCGGCCGTGCGCTGAGGCCCGGAACGCGGGGCGATCGTTCAGCGGGCCCGCCCGCGTCCGGCGCCTGATCCGGCGCCTGATCCGGCAGGCCGCTATCGCTGTGCATGGCCTGACCGTGGCTGGCTACGGAGCGCCGCTTCCGCACCGGTCCAGCGCGAACCACACCCCCTTGCGCCGGCGGGTGTCGATGTTGGGCCGGTAGACGCCCCACCGCGACGCCAGGGCTTCGACCAGGTGCAGGCCACGCCCGGACCCGTCGTCGAGCAGCGCGGGCAGGCTGAGGAGCCGGCTGCGCGGGGCGTCGTCCCACACGGCCACGCGTACGGAGGCGGGGTGCACGGTCAGTCGAGGCGTACGACGGCTGTGTCGGTGTGCAGGTGTACGTTCGTGACCAGCTCGCTGACCAAGACGCGCATGTCGTCGACGAGTTCGGTGTTGCCGGTCAGGGTCATCAGGTCGGTCACGACGGCCCGGGCGATCCCCGGCGCGGTGGCCCGGTTGAGCAGGTCGAACCGGAACGAGTCGCGTGCGACGGGGGGTGTGGGGGTCGGTTTCGGGGGTGCGGGAGTCATGGCTACGTCTCCCAACGCGAGGGTGCGCACTGCCCGCTGCCGTGGCCTGGCCACTCCCCAGGTGCGCGCCAAGAGGCGTGCGAGTGGCTGCACTTCGGCGATCCGACGTGCGGCGCGGTGGTTCCACGACCGTAGGGCACATCCATGAGACGGCACAAGGATGAGACGGGGACGTGTCGTTGACGAGTGGACCCGTGAGACCGTGTCGCGTCAGACTGGGAACGCCGACCAGAAGAGGGGCCGATGCCACCAAGAAGCAGTCCCACCGTGCGGCAGCAACGCCTGGGCGCGGAACTGCGGAAGCTCCGCGAGGCATCAGGGATGCCCGCACGCGAGGCCGGAGCCCTGCTCGGCGGAAATCAGGCGCAGATCAGCCACCTGGAGTCGGGGCGGTGGGGGATCAGCGCGGAGCGGGTTCGCCGCCTCGCCTCGTTCTACTCCGCCGGCGATTCCGCCCTGATCGACGCCCTCTGCGACATGGCCGAGGAGCGGCACAAAGGGTGGTGGGAGGAGTATCGCGGCGTCCTGCCGCAGGGCTTCTTGGACGTCGCGGAGTTGGAACATCACGCCCGGCGCATCCTGTCCCTGCAAAGCCTGACGATTCCCGGCATCTTCCAGACGGTTGACTACGCGCGAACGATCTTTGGCGGAGCATTGCCGCCGCTGCCGCAGACCGAACTCGATGCCCGCGTCGAGCAGCGCGTAAGGCGACGCATACTGTTCGACCGCGCCACCCCTCCCCCCTTCGAGGGAGTGATCAACGAGGCGGCCCTGCGCATGGGGTACGGCGGTCGCGCCGTCGTCCGCAGCCAGCTCGCATACCTGCTGGAAGTCGCCGAATGGCCGAGCGTGACGATCCGGGTTCTCCCCTTCACCACGGAAGAATTCATCGGGTCAGCACAATCAGTGCTCTACGCCGACGGCCCCGTGCCCCAGCTCGACACCGTGCAACTCGACAGCGCATACGGGCCGGGATTCCTGGACGCGGAGGCTCAACTGAGCAAGTACCGCGCGGTTTTCCAAGCCGCCCGGCGAGCCTCGCTCAGCCCTGCCGCATCGCGGGAACTTATCCACAGCATCGCAAAGGAAATGTGAGACGCGCAGACATGACCAGTCCGACCGCATGGCAGAAGTCTTCTTACTCCGAGGCGACGGGGAATTGCGTCGAGATACGGACGCATGACGGAATGATCGAAGTCCGGGAGAGCGACAGTCCGGGCACCATCATCACGACCACTCGCACGAAGTTCCAAGCGTTGATTCTGGACGTCAAAGCCGGGGAATTCGATCACGCGATCTAGTCCACCCGACGTCTTTCGAACAGACAAGCCCATACCTCCGAGGGGGATGGGCTTGCGTCATATGCCGTCTCATTTATGTGCCGTCTCATGCTTGCGACACCAAGCCAGGCGACGCTACGTTCTTCTCACGTCGCCGCTCCAGGACCGAAACCGCAAGGGCACGGTGCGGCGTACACCCCACCCCGTCGGCTGATTTCTCCTAAGCAGGCGCGACGGGGAGGGACCCAGCCCCACCCGCAACCCCACCCGCATCACCCCTTACCACGCGCTCCGCGCGATCCGCACCGGAAAATCAGGAGTCTCGCGCCGTACGGTCGTGGCAGCCTGGAGGTATGGGGACGATGGTGGGAACGGTGACCACGCTGTGGCGGTATCCGGTGAAGTCGCTGCTGGGCGAGGAGGTTCCGGACGCCGTGGCGGACGCCCGCGGGCTGGCGGGGGACCGTGCGCTCGCGTTGGTGCACCAGACGTCCGGCCAGGTCGCCAGCGCGAAGAATCCACGGCTGTGGCGCGACTTGCTGAAGTTGCGGGCCGAGATCATCGACGGTGCCGTACGGATCACGCTGCCGTCCGGCCGTACCGTACGGTCCACCGACCCTCACGTGCACCGGACGCTCACCGCGCACCTCGGGCAGCCCGTCACCCTCGCCGACACCCCGCCCGAGAAGGCCACCCTGGAACGCTCCCGCCCCGAAGAGGTACTGGCCGCCGGTGCGGCGGCCGAGGTGGCGCACGAGACCCTGGCGATCGCCTCGCAGGCCCCGCCCGGCACCTTCTTCGACTACGCGCCGCTGCACCTGATCACCCGCGCCACCCTCGACCGGATCACCGAACTCGGTCCTCGGGCCACCACCGTCGAGGCCGAGCGCTACCGCCCCAACGTCGTGATCCGGACCGAGGCCGCCGGCTTCGTCGAGAACGACTGGCCCGGCCGCGAACTGCGGATCGGCGACGAACTCACCCTCCGGGTCGTGGCCCGTACACCGCGCTGCGCCGTACCGACGCTGGAGCACGGCAGGCTGCCGCGCGACCCGGACGCGCTGCGCGTGCCCGCGCGCCACAACCGGGTGGTGCCGATGGAAGAGATGGGGCCGCAGCCGTGCGCGGGCGTGTACGCGCAGGTCGTACGGCCGGGCCGGATCCGGCAGGGGGACGCGGTGCGGCTGGTCTGAGCCCGGTGTCCGCGCCGCGGCCGCGCCCTACGCCGCGACGGCCAGCTCCGGGTCCTCGCGCAGCTTGGCCAGGGCCCGGGAGACCGCGCTCTTGACCGTGCCGACGGAGACCCCGAGCACCTCCGCCGTCTGCGCCTCGCTCAGGTCCTCGTAATAACGCAGCACGACCATCGCCCGCTGCCGCGCCGGCAGCCGCAGCACCGCCCGCCACATCGCGTCCCGCAGCACCTGGGCCTCGGCCGGGTCGGGCGCCGGCACCGGGTCGGGCTCGGGTATCTCCTCGCAGGCGAACTCGTCGACCTTGCGTTTGCGCCACTGCGAGGTGCGGGTGTTCAGCAGGGCACGGCGCACGTAGCCGTCCAGGGCCCGGTGGTCCTCGATCCGCTCCCACGCCACGAACGTCTTGGTCAGCGCGGTCTGCAGCAGATCCTCGGCGTCGCTCGGGTTGGCGGTGAGCGAGCGGGCGGTCCGCAAGAGCACCGGCCCGCGGGCCCGCACGTACGACGAGAACGACGGGAACACAGCGGCGCGGGAGGCGCTGGTGCACACTGGCGTGGTCATGCTCCAACGCTAGAAGCGCGGAATGCCGTGAGGGATCGCCCAGAGGTGCCGATGCCCCCTCCCCCTCAAGTTGTACGGGTGGGGTTCCCCCTACCTCCTAAAGGCGGACAGCCACTCGTCCCTCGTCAGGGTGCCCGTCTCACTTTCGTCAGGGCTCCGGCGCCCGCGCACCGGAGCCCCACCCGCCGGGGCCTTACTGGATCACGGCCACCGGGGCGTCCACCTGGTTGCGGTCGATGACCATCCTGCGGCCGCCGTGGGTCTCGGCGACATTGCCCGCGTACTGGTGGATCCGACGGTGCGGACGCCACGCCGAGGCGGACATCTCGGGCTCGCCGTACAGGTTCGGCTTGGAGTGCCACCGCGCGAACCACATCACGGACGGCAGGTCCCGCGTGCCGGCCCGCCGGGCCCGCTCGATGTGCCGTACACCGGAGTCGGCGCTGCTGTAGAAGCCGGGCACGTAGCCCAGGCGGAGCGTCTCCCGGTTCCAGGCGCGGATGTACTCCAGCGTCTTACGGGTGCAGGCCGCGTCACGCAGGTTGTACGCCTCCATGTCCAGGTACAGCGCGCTGTCCGGGGCGATGCCCAGCGCCTTGGCCCGGCGTACCGCGTCCTGCGCCTCGCCGGTGCCCACCTGCACCGGATCACTGCCGATGGTCACCTTCCGCTTGTGCTTGTTGACCACGCAGGGCGCCTGTGAGCCGACGTACAGCGGCAGCAGCCGCCAGCCCGCGCGGTGGGCGGCGCGTACCCAGTCGCGGGTGAGGTTCGGCTGGCGGGGGCAGGCCCGGCCGCGCCCGCCGAAGTAGACGCCGACGCCGCGGTACTTGGAGCCCTTCCAGGCCGCCAGCGTGCTCTGCGAGGGCGTCCGGCAGGTGTCGAACGCCCAGCCCTGGAACACGTTCGGGCCGCGGGGACCGGTCCGGTCGGGCTCCGCGCCGGCGGCCGGTGCGAGGAGGGTGGCCAGCAGACCGAGCAGGCCGGTCAGGGCGGTGAGGAGGAGGGTGGGGCGCAGCGCACTCCGTCGGATGATCTTGTTTGTCGATCTCATATCCGGAGTCAAAGTGCGGGCACGGTGCGCCGCGCGCCGGACACGCCATCGGCCGCACGCATTCAGCCTTCCGGGGGTCTTTTCGGGACGGCGTTCGAAGAGACGTTCCGCCGGCTGCGGTCGGCCGCCGACACCGTACAACCGCCGGCTCCGGGCAGCCGCCTACTCCGGGCAAGCGCCGCCTCCGGTCAGCCGCCGACTCCGCACAACCGCCGACTCCGGACAAGCGCCGCCTCCGGTCAGCCGTCCGCCGCGCCGAGCACCAGCCCGGAGGTCGGTACGCCCGTACCGGCCGTGACCAGCACTCCGGCGGCGCCCGGCACCTGGTTGACGGAGGTGCCGCGGAGCTGCCGTACCGCCTCCGCGATCCCGTTCATGCCGTGCAGGTACGCCTCGCCCAACTGTCCGCCGTGGGTGTTGAGCGGCAGGGCGTCCGCGGCGACGAAGTCCGCCGCCTCACCCGGTGCGCAGAAACCGAACTCCTCCAGCTGCATCAGTACGAACGGTGTGAAGTGGTCGTAAAGGATGCCGACGTCGATGTCCGCCGGGCGCAGCCCGCTCGTCCGCCACAGCTGCCGCGCCACGACGGCCGACTCCGGCAGGCCGGTCAGCCCGTCCCGGTAGTAGCTGGTCATCTGCTCCTGGGCCCGGCCGGCCCCCTGTGCCGCCGCCAGGATCACGGCGGGGGGCCGCCGCAGGTCACGGGCACGTTCGAGCGAGGTGACGACGAGGGCCTGGCCGCCGTCGGTCTCCTGGCAGCAGTCGAGCAGCCGCAGCGGCTCGACGATCCAGCGGGACGCGGCGTGGTCGGCGAGGGTGATCGGCCTGCCGTAGAAGTACGCGGCCGGGTTGCGCGCCGCGTGCCGCCGGCCGACGACCGCGACCTGCCCGAACGCCTCCGGGGTGAGCCCGTACGCGTACAGGTACCGCTGCGCCGCCATGGCGACCCAGGAGGCGGGTGTCAGCAGCCCGGCGGGCAGGTTCCAGCCGAGCGCCGCGCCCTCGGCGGACGGCTCGCGCCGCTGCACACCGGCACCGAACCGGCGGCCCGAGCGTTCGTTGAACGCCCGGTAACAGACGACGACTTCGGCGATCCCGGCCGCGACGGCGAGGGCCGCCTGCTGCACCGTGGCGCAGGCCGCGCCGCCGCCGTAGTGGACGCGCGAGAAGAAGGACAGTTCACCGATACCGGCCGCCTGGGCGACGGTGATCTCGGGGCTGGTGTCCATCGTGAAGGTGACCAGGCCGTCGACGTCGGCGGGCCCGAGCCAGGCGTCGTCCAGAGCGGCCCGTACGGCTTCGACGGCCAGCTTCAGCTCACTGCGGCCGGAATCCTTGGAGAACTCGGTGGCACCGATGCCGGCGATGGCGGCGCGGCCGCCGAGGGTGTCCGCGCGGTGGAGGGTCATGGGGTGGGCTCCGGGTGCGGCTCCTGAGAGGCGCTGGGGACGGCCTCCGAAGCGGGGACTGCGACCGTCGCCGTGCCGGTGACATGGTGGCCGAGGCGGTTCGTACCCACCACCCGTACGTCCACCGTGTCACCGTCCCGGGCGAGGACCCTGCCGCGTAACTCCATCTCATCCCCCGGGTAATTGGGCACTCCGAGCCGGATCGCCACCTCGCGGAGTACGGCTCCGGGGCCGAAGAAATCGGTGATGTAGCGGCCCACGAGACCGTTCGTGGTCAGGATGTTCATGAAGATGTCCGGAGAGCCTTTGTCCCTGGCCGCTTCGGTGTCGTGATGCACGTCCTGGTAGTCACGGGAGGCGATCGCCCCTGAGACGATCACGGTGCGGGTGACGGGGACGGTCAACGGGGGCAGCTCGTCGCCGGGCCCGACGGGCCAGGTGCCTGCCTCCCGTCCACCGCTGAAAACGGGCAGTACGAGGTCCTCGTCCACGGTCCGGAACTCCAGCCGTACGGGCATCCCGATCCGCACCTTCCCCGGCGGCATCCCGACCAGCCCGGCCACCACCCGCACCCCTTCCGCCAGTTCGATCAGCCCCACCGCGTACGGCGGGTCGAAGGCCGGGAAGGGCGGATGGTGCATCACGACGTACGAGAAGACCGTGCCGGAACCGGTGGCCGCCACGGTGTCCCACCCCTCCCCGCCACAGCTGTTGCACCCCGGCAGCCAGGGGAAGCGGAGCGTCGCGCAGTCCGTGCAGCGCTGGATCAGCAGTTCGTGGCGGGCGACTCCGTCCCAGAATCCGGCGTTGTCGCGGTTGACCACGGGGCGGGGGTGGGGGCTGCGGGCCCGGCCGCCGCTCCCGGGTGGACGCGGGCGGCCGTCCTGAGTGCGGGAGTCCCGACGTGCGGCGGGCGCGTACTTGAGGATACGGAAACGGTGCGTACCGGCCGGTTCGCCGTCCGCCCGTACATCCATCCGCGTCGTGACGAAGTACCCCGCCCCCAGCTTCGTCGTCTTGCGCGGGGACACCGACTCGATGACGGAGTCGAAGGTGATGCGGTCGCCGGGGCGGAGCGGGCGCAGATACTCCTGCTCGCAGTCGGTCGCGACGACGGCGGTGCAGCCGGCCTCGTCCAGCAGGGCGAAAAGCTCCTCGTGCGCCGCCGAACGGCCCGGGTGCCCGGAGAGGCCGCCCATCGTCCAGGCCTGGAGCATGGTGGGCGGGGCGACGGCGTCGGGGCCCTGGTACGCGGGGCTGGTGTCGCCCATGGCCTCGCACCAGTGCCGGATCATCGGCTCGTTGACGGGGTCCTTGCCTTCGCCGGCCGTTACGGCGGCCTGACCTTCGAAGGTCTTCAGCCGGAGGTACAGCTCGTCGTCGGCGCCGGCCTCTACACCGGACGGGCTGCTTGCGTCGTCAACGGTGCTGCTCTTACCCGTAGTTGTGTCCGTTCCCGAGGCCACGACCCTTCCCCCTTCTCCTCCTGTTCCTCCATACACCCGAAGGGTTCCTGACTGTCCGTCAGGCACCCCGGTAAGTCAAGAGCGGAACGGAGCGGAGTGGAACGGAGCGGAGCGGAACGGAGCGGAGCGGAGCGGAGCGGAACGGAGCGGAACGGAGCGGAACGGCACCGGCCGGCCGGACTCACCGATTACGGCAGCCGGGCGGTGTCGGCCGGCTCACCAGACGTTGGCGAAGTTCACCGTGGTGTCGGCCTGATCGATGTGGGCCAGCCCGTGGCCGTTCACGCTCGCGGTGTCGCCCTGGTTCGAGGCGCCGGGCCCGTTCGCGACCTGCTGGGTGGTGGTCGACGGCGCGGTGATCAGGCTCGCCCGACGCGCCCCCCGCGAACCAGACCGGAACGACCACTTCCCACTCAAGCATGACGAACCCCAAGCAAGCCTCCCACGCAACCACCAACAACCCGGCGCACGCCCCGACGCTCCTCACTCACCACTTCCGACCTGCGACGAAACGTTCCCGCACCTTTCCGGCCTTTCCCGGCCGGGAGCCCATGCACCCCTTCCCAGAATCGAACTCACATACGAAAATGGCCCCATGGCCGCTCCCCGCCTGACCCCCACCGGAAGCCATCCCTCCCACCCCGGCACTCGCCCTGACGACCGCCCCGGCAGTCACTCCGACGACCACTCCGACGTCCACTTCGACGGCCACCCCGTCGACCGGTCCACCCATCGGCCGGCCCGCCCCGCTCACCAAAGTGACCCCCACACCACCGCCCTCACCCACGCCCTCGTCGCGGCCGGCCGCGGCTACTCCGTCCTCCCGCTCACCCGCGCCAAACTCCCCGCCGTACGCTCCCACCACCACGCAGACCCCTCCCCCGCCCCCACCCCCTGCCGCGGCGACTGCGGCCGTCCCGGGCACGGCATCCACGACGCGACCTCGGACCCGCTCGCCGTCCGCCGCCTCTTCGCGGCCGCGCCCTGGGCCACCGCGTACGGCATCGCCTGCGGCGTCCCTCCACACCACCTCATCGGCATCGACCTGGACACCAAGAACGGCGCGGACGGCCTCACCGCCCTGCAACTCCTGGCCGCACAACACCACTTCACGCTCCCGCCCACCGTCACGGTGCGCACCCCGAGCGGCGGCCGCCACCTCTACTTCTCCGCCCCGCCGGCCCTGCCCGTACCCAACTCCGCAGGCCGCCTGGCCCCGGGCATCGACATCCGCGGCACCGGCGGCTACCTGGTCGGCCCCGGCTCCCGCACCTCCCGAGGCGAGTACCACCTCGTCCCCGGCACCCCACGACACCCCACCGCAGCACCCGCCCCCCTCCTCTCCCTCCTCCCACCCCAGTCACCACCCCACCCGAACCCCCACGCCCTCCACCACCCGTCCGCCCTGCCCTCCCCTCCCCCACACCCCAACCCGGCCCCCGCCCTCCTCCGCTTCGTCCGCACCTCCCCGGACGGCCAGCGCAACGCCCGCCTCTTCTGGGCCGCCTGCCGCGCCTACGAATCCGGCCTCGGCCAAGAAATGGCCACCGCCCTGACCACCGCGGCCCTCCACACCGGCCTCACCGAACGCGAGGCCCGCGCGACAATCGCTTCGGCGGCCCGGCACTGAGGGCATGAACTGAGCCATTGTTACGTCAGCCCTGTGGCGGGCCACCAAGTTCGATGCTTACGTGAACCCGCTGACCACCGTCAGCCGACCGATACGCGCGTCACCGCTTCACCCTCCGTAACAGACGCCCTGCTGACCTGCGGGGTATGAAGCCCACCAGATCTGAGGGCAGGTGAGACCCTGCCCCGCACCACGCCGGCTGACGGATCGCCAAGGCCCTTCTCCGCCCTTCTCGGCCCTTCTCCGAGTGCACCGGTTCTTCCCCCGGGACTGGCCGATAGGGGTGGTTACTTGAGGGACACCCGTCGCCTCGTGTTAACGCACTGCGTAACCTTCCCAAACGCAGCGAAGGCATCAGCTCCGGGGGGACGCATGACGCAATTCCAGAGGCTCGTGTGTTTAGCGAACTCTCGCAAGGGAGGGGGGCGATGCGTCGCGGGCGTGCTTGTCGATTCAGGGCAATGGGTACGCCCCGTCAGCGCACGAAAAAGCCATGAGATATCCAGACAAGAACGGCAATACGAAGATGGATCGGACCCGAGAGTCCTCGACATCATCGACGTCCCGCTCCTCCACCACCAGCCGAGCAGCTATCAGAGCGAGAACTGGCTCCTCGACCCCCGCCGCGACTGGAAGAGAGCAGGCAGGGCCGAGTGGAGCCAACTGTTGGCAGTGGAACAGCATCCCGACACTTTATGGATCAACGGGCACAGCACGCCCGGCCGCTTCAACGACCGAATACCGATTGAACAAACAGAAACTTTGCCGGACTCTCTCAAGCTCATCCGCGTGAGCCGAATAACGCTGCGCACCCCTACTCCGCGCGCAGGTTCCGACGACGCTAAGCGCCCCCTGGACGCAGTGTTCAGACACGCCGGCCGCCTTTACATCATGCGAGCAACCGACCCCGAGTACGAACAGCAGCACCTGAACAATCCTCAAAGGATTTACGAACTAGGCGAATCTTTCGTCACGGTGAGCCTGAGCGAAGACTTCAAAGGCTATGCTTATAAATTAGCGGCGTCCATCATCGAACGAGCCAAGATCGAAGCAGGCAGCCAGACATGACAACAAGCACCGTGTACACAGTCGGCCACTCCACGCACAGCATGTCACAGTTTTTAAGCCTGCTTCAGAAACATGGAGTCTCAGCAGTTGCTGATGTGCGGTCGACACCCGCCAGTCGATTCACTCCCCAGTTCAACCGGCACTCGGTGACGCCCGCCCTGCACGACGCCGGCATCAAATACGTCTTCCTCGGCAAGGAACTAGGAGCACGCCCGGACAACGGCACTTGCTACGTCGACGGTCAGGTTCAGTTCGGCCGTCTCGCACAGACTCCTGACTTCATCAGCGGCATCGACCGCCTGCGGAACGGCGCACAGAACGAGCGAATCGCCGTTATGTGCGCCGAACAAGAACCTCTTGACTGCCATCGTTGCGTACTCGTATCCCGAGTGCTCGAAGAAACCGGAACCACCGTCGAACATATTCACAGCGACGGACACATCGAGAGTCACGCCATGGCCATGCGTCGTTTGATGGCTATTTTCGGTCTGGATCAAGCCGAACTGTTCCGCACACCGGCCGAGCGACTCCAGGAGGCGCTCGGCCGCCAGGAGAAGCGGATCGCATACGTCAACGAGGAATTTCACAACAACGGGGCGCCGAATAAATGAGACTGTACACGATCGGCTTCACAAAGAAATCTGCTGAAAAGTTTTTCGGATTACTGCGTGAGGCCGGCGTGTCCACGCTGGTCGATGTGCGACTGAACAACGTCTCGCAATTGTCCGGATTCGCCAAACGTGATGACTTGAAGTATTTCCTGAGTGAGCTTTGCGGTACGCAATACACCCATCGTACCGATCTGGCACCGACCCAGCACTTGCTCGACGACTACAAGAAGCGAGGCGCCGGCTGGGCCACCTACGAAGCACAGTTCCTGAACCTGATGCAGAGTCGCCACATCGAGAACACCGTCCCGCAGGAACTGCTCGACAACGCGGTCTTGCTGTGCAGCGAGCACAGTGCGCAGCACTGCCATCGTCGACTGGTCGCGGAATATCTCGCGCAGCAGTGGGGCGACGTATCCATCGATCACCTGGCATGAGTCCCATCACCACCGCCCGGGGCACCCGGGGACTACGGGGCCCAGTGGGCAGCACCGGAAAGCGAACAGCCCCCGACCAAACTTGCTGGTCAGGGGCCGTTCCATGCTGCTGAGCTGCGGAGGCTGTGGGATTTGAACCCACGGTGAGGGGTTACCTCACGACAGTTTTCAAGACTGTTCCCTTAGGCCGCTCGGGCAAGCCTCCCCGCGCACCGCCGTGACGGTGGCGCGGGGATCAGACTAGCGCGTCACTTGTCGCCCGTGCGTTGGCCCAGGGTCACCTGGGCGGTGTGCTCCTTGCCGCCGCGCTTGTAGGTGAGGGTAACCTTGTCGCCCGGCTTGTGCTGGTAGATGGTGCTGATCAGGGTGGGGCCGCTGTCGATCACCGTGTTGTCGAGCTTGGTGATCGTGTCGCCGGGCTTCAGGCCGGCCTTGTCGGCGGGGCCGTTCGGGGTGATCGCGGCGGAGCCGTCGGCGCCGCCGTTCTGGGGGATGGTCGCGCCGTCGCCGGTGTCGCGCATCAGGACCTGCGCGCCGATCTGCGGGTAGACCGGCTGGCCCTTCTTGATCAGGTCGTCGGCGACCCGCTTGGCCTGGTCGATCGGGATGGCGAAGCCGAGGCCGATGCTGCCGGACTGCTGGCTCTCGCCGCCGAAACCGCCGCCGCCGTTGCCCGCGGACTGGATGGCCGAGTTGATGCCGATGACGCTGCCGGAGGCGTCCATCAGGGGGCCGCCGGAGTTGCCCGGGTTGATCGAGGCGTCCGTCTGGAGGGCGCTCATGTACGAGGGGGTGGCGCCGCCGCCGTCGCTGGAGGCCACCGGGCGGTTCTTGGCGCTGATGATGCCGGTGGTGACGGTGCCGGAGAGGCCGAAGGGCGCGCCGATGGCGATCGTCGCGTCGCCCACCTGGACGTTGGCGGACTTGCCGAGCGGGAGCGGGACGAGGTTGGCGTCGGAGGGGTTCTTGAGCTTGATGACGGCGACGTCGTAGCCCTGGGCCCGGCCGATGACCTCGGCGTCGTACTTCTTGCCGTTGGAGAACGTGGCGGTCAGCTTGCCGCCCTGGGCCGCGCTGGCGACGACGTGGTTGTTGGTGAGGATGTGGCCCTGCTTGTCGTAGACGAAGCCGGTGCCGGTGCCGCCCTCGCCGGTCGCGCCCTGTGCCTCGATCGTCACGACGCTGGGCAGCGCCTTCTGCGCTATCCCGGAGACGGAGGTGGGCTTGCGGTTGAGCGCCTCGGGGTCGCCGGAGGCGGAGACCGTCGTGGAGTTCGTGTCGGAGCGGTTGGCGGCCCAGAAGCCGATGCCGCCGCCGATGCCGCCGGCCACCAGCGCGGCGACGAGTACGGCGGCGACCAGGCCGCCGGTGCGGCGCTTCTTCGGCGCGGGCGCGCCCGGGGCGCCCCACACGCCGTCCGGGCCGCCCGCGCCGCCGCCTCCGTAACCGGGCGGGGGGCCGCCCCAGCCGCCCGAGGAGGCGCCGTGTGCCGCCGTCGCGTACGAAGGCGGCGTGGTCGTGTGGTGGCCCTCGCCGCCGGGGTGGCCCTCGCCACCGGGGTGGGCCGCATTGCCCGGGTAAGGGGCACCGCCCGGGTGGGGCTGGGTGCCCGGGTGGGGCTGGGTGCTCGGGTGGGGCTGGGTGCCCGGGTGGGGCTGGGTGCCCGGGTGGGGCTCGCCGCCGGTGGGCGGTTGGGCGTGGGCGCCCGCCGGGTGAGGGCCGTTTGCCGTGTGGGAGCCGCCTGCCGGGTGAGGGCCGTCCTGCGGGGCTGTGGGCTCGGAGAACTGCTGCGTGCGGTCGTGGGCGCCGGGCTCGGTGCTGTTCGCCGGGCCTGCCTGACCGGTCGGGGCCGCTTCGCCCGGCGAGCCCGCCCGGCCGGCCGTCGGTGCGAAATCCGGCGGCGGGGGCGCCGCGGGCGGGGTGGCGGCAGGAGCGGGGGCGGAGGGCGCTCTGGGCGCGTCGTGCGCCCCCGCTGCGCCCGGCGCGTCGTGCGCAGCTTTCGCGCCCGGCGCATGCGATGTGCCCGGCGCGCCCGCCGCGTCCCGTGCGCCCGCGCCGTCCGCAGGGCGCGCACCGGACTCGGGTGCGCTGTCCGACGCCTGGGGCGCCGACGGCGGCTGGGCCTCCGGCGGGACGGCGGCGCCCTCGTTCTCGGTGCTCACGGCTCTCTCCTCAGCTTCACGACGGTGCCGGGCCAGGGCCCGGCCTCTCCTTCAGGATGCGGTTCGGTGTCCAGGATGCGGTGCGCAACCCTGGCGTACGGGCTACGGGCAGGCGGTACCGGCGACTGTCACAGGGGCAAGCCTTTCCCACCGCGCGTCAGGGCGCCGTAAGCCGAGGCTGTGACTGTCTCTCCATCCTTTATGCCGGACAAAAACGGCGCATCTATTGTTATGCGGATCAGGTAGTGCACAAGGCGTCCCTCCCGCGGGCGATGGCACGATAACCCGGTGACCACCGCGTACCCGCTCCGGGACCGCACCCCGGGCTCATCCCGCATTTCCGTCGTAGCCCATCGTGGCGCGTCCGAGGACGCGCCGGAACACACCCTGGCCGCCTACCGCCGGGCGATCGAGGACGGCGCCGACGCGCTGGAGTGCGATGTGCGGCTCACCGCCGACGGCCACCTCGTCTGCGTGCACGACCGCCGGGTCAACCGCACCTCCAACGGGCGCGGCGCGGTCTCCGCGCTGGAGCTGGCCGACCTGGCCGCGCTGGACTTCGGCTCCTGGAAGGAGGACGAGGACGCCACCTGGGAGGCGCCGGACCGCCAGCACGAGGACCCGGAACGCACGTCCGTCCTGACCCTGGAACGACTTCTCGAACTCGTGTCCGACGCCGGCCGCCGCGTCGAGCTGGCCATCGAGACCAAGCACCCCACCCGCTGGGCCGGCCAGGTGGAGGAGCGGCTGGTCGCCCTACTGGAGAGATTCGGCCATACCCGGGCGTCGGCCGAGGGTCCGCCGCCCGTCCGCGTCATGAGTTTTTCGGCCCGCTCACTGCACCGCGTACGGGCCGCGGCCCCCGACATCCCTGGTGTCTACCTGATGCAGTTCCTGACACCGCGCCACCGCGACGGGCGGCTGCCGCCCGGTGTGAGCATCGCGGGACCGGGCGTCCGCATCCTGCGCGCGCACCCCGACTACGTGGCCAAGGCGCACCGCGTGGGCCATCAGGTGCACGTCTGGACCGTCAACGACGAGGCGGATGTCGAGCTGTGTGAACGCCTGGGAGTGGACGCAATCATCACCAACCGCCCCAAACAGGTGCGAGCCCAACTGGGACTGGGGTAGCGGGCGTCACGGGGAGTGCACCGGCGCATTCGGCCCGTATGCGACCGTGACGAGTGCGTCACCGCACCTGGACTGGCCGGTTTCCGGTCCAGGCCATTGGGGCATCCATCCCGTGGCGTGGGGCGAAGGAGGTCTCGGGGGTGGCGTTGATGGTGGCACAAGAGGTGCCGACGGCGTCGGTCATGGCCGTACCCCATGGTCCGTCAGGGGTCGGGGCGGCCCGGCGGCGCATGCGGGCCGAGCTGCTGGCAAGCGGCGTTCAGGACACGGTCGTCGACGACGCGGTACTCATTCTTTCCGAACTGCTGAGCAATTCATGTCGGCACGCACGTCCGATATGCGTGCTGGAGGCGCCGGGTTCCGTACGGGACTCCGCCCATGACAAGGCGCCGGACGCGATACGCGCGGCGTGGCGCATCGACGGGCACGGCCAGTTGACCATCGCGGTCACCGACGGCGGCGGCCCGACCCGGCCGCAACCAGCCACTCCGTCGGTCACCGCGAAGGGCGGCCGCGGGCTGGCGATCATCCGGTCCCTCGCCAAGGAATGGGGCGTGGAGGACACGGAGGGTGAGGTGACGGTCTGGGCTCTGCTCACCCTGCACGGCCTCCGCAGCGCGTTCGCTACGCGCGTGGACCTCCCCGTGGAGCTGGCCGCCGAATTCTCCGGCGGGGGGCTCAACGGGCGGCCCGAAGGGCTGCCCACCGGGCGGGCCAACGGGCGCACCAACGGCGTGGTGCAAGGATGCGCGGCCGGGCGGGAGACCGCGCCCGGGCGGGACATGGCGCCTGGTCGGGACATGGCGCCTGGGCTGGGCACGGCACCTGGGCGGATGACGGCCGCCAGGGCGGAGCTGTCGCTGGTGGAGTGCGACCGTTCGAACGGGTGAGGGGGCAGGCGGACTCGGATACAGGGCCTCTGGCTCCCAAGGCCCGGGCCCGGAGCCGGACCCGGTTCCGGGCCCGGGGCCGAACCGCCCTCGCCGGGCTCCGGCGCACGGGTTCTCCGGGACCTCCGGGACCGCCGGGACCGCCGTGAAAGCCGGTCAGCGGGTCAGCGGGTCAGCGGGTCTGTGAGGCGGCTTGAGGACCTGCTGGGCAGCCTGAAGGCCTGCGAGGGCGGGCTGAGACCTGCGAAGGTGGGCAGAGCCTGCGAAGCGACCTGAGCGCTTACAAGGCGCCCTGAGAACCAGCCGGCACCGATCCGGCCGGCAAGACCCGTCCGCCTCGGCCTACGCGCCCCGCAGCCGCCCCTACGCGCCCCGCCGTACCCCCGACGTCCCGGGTGCCGACACGGCGATACGGCGGCGAACGGTCCCGTGGGACCAATTCCGTTGCCCTGCGCGGCCGCAGGTGGTGGACGGACCGCGGGCGGTCGCCGGACGGGCGGCGGGCGGACGGTCCCGGGGCACCGGCCGGGGCACCGCGCCGTCCCCTTCCTGAGCAGCGCGCGGCCACCGGCCGCAGCGCGCGCCGCGAGGCCGGGCCCAGTCGTCTAGGCTCGCGCCGGAACGCGTCCGTACGCCCAGGATCGACCAGGAGAAAGCCTCGCCATGGCCAAGAAGCGCCGTCCCCAGACCAAGGCCGCAGCACCGCAGATCAAGGACGGCGAGATTCCCGTCGTCGGGGCGCGTGAGCCCTGTCCCTGTGGCTCGGGCCGCCGCTACAAGGCGTGTCACGGCCGGAGCGCGGCGCACGCCGTCACCGAGCTGGTGCAGCGCCCCTTCGAGGGACTGCGGGGCGAGTGCGACTGGGTCGCGCTGCGGGAGCTGGTGCCCGCCGCCACCGTCGAGTTGAAGCTCAAGGACGGGCTGCCCGAGGGCGTGCCGTCGGTGACGCTGGCGACCGTCCTGCCCATGGCCTGGCCCGCGCTGCGGCGCGACAACGGCGCCGTCCTGCTCGGCCTGCAGAACGACACCGCTTCCGGGGACCTCAGCCGCGACCTCGCCGACACGCTGCGCCGCGCGCTGGCCGCCGAGCCCGGCACGCCGGTCGCCGCCGAGCGTGCCGCGGCGGACGGTCCGCGCCTCCAGGACCTGCTGGACCCGGCCGCGCCCTTCGAGCCGCAGGTGCACTCCGGCTTCGAGTTCTGGGTGGAGGACGCCGAGAACGCGACGGGCGAGGTCGCCGCCTCCCTGGAGCGGGCGAACGCCGCCGCCATCCCGACCGCCCGGCTGGACGGCCTGGAGGGCGCCTACTGGTGCGAGACACCCGAGAAGAACCACCTGCGCTGGGTGATGGACCACCCGGAGGAGAAGCTGCTGGACGCGCTGGCCCGGCTGCACGCCGCCGGTACGTCCTCGCTCGGCGAAGGCACCCGTCTGGTCGGTTCGTTCCGCGCGCACGGCCTGGTCGTGCCGGTCTGGGACCTGCCCTCCGGGACGGGCGCCGACGACGTGGCCAAGCCGGCCGCCGCCTTCGCGGAGCGGCTCGCCGCGGCGCTCGCCACGGACGCGCCGCTGACGCCTGAGGAGCGCCGTGCCCGCGGTGGCCTCACCAACCGTCAGGTGACGCTGAGCTGAACGCGTCCCGAGGGGCGCGGAACGGCGTTCCGGGCGTGACTCCGGTCACAAGTCGCCGTACCGACCGGTAAATACGCGTCCGGAATTCCACGATCGAATTTGCGAACCGCCGATCTCTTGTTACCGTTCTAGGAGCCCGGTCGCTGGTGCATCCCCCGTCGCCAGCGACCGGGCGCTTCCATGCCCGCGTCCGTCCGGACCGGGCGGACCGCCCCGGCGCCGCGAGACCGCCGCGGGGCACCCTCCCCGCGAGACCGCCGCGGGGCACCCTCCCCGCGAGACCGCCGCGGGGCACCCTCCCCGCGAGACCGGCCCACCGCGCCCCCTGTGCGCTCGCCTCAGGCCCGCTACGGACGCTCCCGTCGCCCGCTCACCGCCTCGGCCGCCGGCCCCCGTCAGGCCCCGTACCGGCCGTCTCGGACGACGTCAGCGCCCCGCCGACGCCCCGGCCCCACAGCACGCACCCGCCGCTCCCGCACCGTCATTGGTCCGAACCGGCCGACCCCGGCGCGGCGTTGCTGCCGGACCGCAGCAGCTTGCGCTCGCCCCGCGCGTCGGCGACCTCCGCGACCGCGGTGTACGGCGCCCGGTCGCCGCCGACCGTCGCCTCCCGCGGGGTTTCACAGATGGCGGGCTCGTCACCGGCCGGCAGGTCACAGTGCGCCTGTACGGTCCGGCCGTCCGGCCGCAGCAGGGACAGGACGGCGCGCAGGGGCTTGCCGGAGGTGTTGCGGTAGTACGTACGCCCCCAGGTCAGACCGCCCTCGGTGAGCACACACGTCTGAGCTTCCACTCCTTCGGGTGCGGCGAGTTCGGGGCCGCAGCGGGTGGTGCGACGGCCGTCGGCTGCCGTACGGGGGCCGCTACGGGGTTCGGTACGGGAATCGGCGGGCGCACCCGTACGGGGGACCGTGTGCGCGCCCCGGGACGGAACCGGTGCCGCGTCCGGGCCCGGCGCGGCGGACGCCCGCGTACCGACCGGAACACCAGCATCCGGATGTGTAGCACTCGCGGAGTCATCAGCCGCCGACCGATCGGATTCGGCCGGACCGGCGGTCGCGGCCGCCAGCGGCAGCGCGACGGCGAGCGCGACCGTGCTCGCCAGTGCGATCATGCGGAGATTCGGCGCACGCTCCATGGGACCACCTGGATCTGTCAGGGCGACGGAGTTGACCGCCGGATTGACGGTGCGCCGAACATATCGGCCCGGAACGGGCACATACCGGGCCCGTACCCCCGAATCCCCGCCAACACCGGGCAGCTCACACCCGTACGAGTGAACCGCCCGCACGTCCTTTGTCCACGCGGGGCGGCGGGAGGGGCTTCCAGGGTGAAGGGGTGGCCGGTCGAGCCGGTACGCGAGCCGGTCGAACCGGTACGCGAGCCGGTCGAGTCAGTACCGCCGACCGTTACGCACGTCAGTAAGCGAGCCGGCTGCCGCCGTCCGGCGCGCTGGTGCTCGCGGTGACCAGGGCGTCCACGATCGTCTCCACCCGCGGCAGCCACGGCGCGGCCGGTCCGGTGCCCGGCGACCGCTCCCAGTGCACCTTGCCCGCGCCGATCTGCGAGGGCGGCAGCACCACGTAGCCCCCCTCGCCGTGAAAGCGCAGCGAGCTGGGCACCCAGTCCCGGGAGTGCAGCAACTCGCCCAGTTCCGCGAGGGAGTACGGGGCGACCAGCAACGACCATCGGGTGGGGGTGGCGACGACCGGGCCGGTCCGGACGCCGAAGTGGTCCAGGGCGGTCAGCGCCCGCGCCCCGGCGACGGCCGGCAGGCTCAGCGCGCAGGGCGCGCGGCCGCCGGTGGCCAGCAGGAGGGGCGCGGTCGGCCGGTTCGTCCACCACCAACGCACCATGCGGGCATCGGTGGTGGCGGCGAACAGCCCGGGGTCGAAGGGGTGCGCGCCGGGCACCACGCAGTCCGGGTCCGGGCAACTGCACGGGCGCGGCCCGCGCTCGGCACGCCCCCATCCACCGGGCGGCTTGCCGCCCGCCGGTTTCCCGCCGGTCCGCAGTCCGACGCCCGGGAGTACGGGCCACTGCCACTCGGTGGCGCAGTGGAGCGCCGCACCGAGCAGCGCCGACCTTCCGCCGCGCCGGAGCTGGAGCTTGCGTCGCCTTCCGAGGATCTCGCGCATGAGCGCTCGTTCCTTTCCGTTAACGCCGAGGGCTATGTCCATCGCACTACATGCCGGTTCATGCCGCTTCGTGGCGTTCTTCGGTGGCTCCTGCGAACCCCTGACGCCACGTGGATCTCTGGTCACTGCGTGTACAGAGCAGCGCATCACGCCATACGCCGAGCGTGGAACGTGGCGGAGGGTGGCGCACGCATGGCGCTTGCTGTCCCGTGAAGCAGATCCGCCACTTGGGGGTGCGGTGCGGCGCGGTCGTCGCCGTGTTAGACGCCCGTGCCCGTCGGAGAGTTCCGGCGCGGCCCCAACTGACTCCGCGCCTTTCCGAGTACGTACCCGCCATGGTGGTGATGACGCACTGTCGAACGTCGCCAGTCGACCTCAAATTGACGTTCGGGGGGATATTTTCCGGCCAACTTCCTCGTCCCGTTGACACCACAAACCCCATGGGGGCAATGCTGGACATCGTGTCACTGCGGCGTGTACATGTGGAGGCATTGATAGCGGAGCAGCATGACATGGGGGTTTGCGATGCTATTGAGGAAATTGAGCAGTTCGACACACTACTCAACAACACTCAACAAAACGCCGCAGCCTGCCTCCACATGCGGCCTGACCTGGGGTTTCACCCGGCGCTACGTAAGCCGTCGGCCATGACCACCCCTCACGTTCCGAAAGTGGCTGGAATCGAACCAGCACTTCCCGCCCCCACGCACACTGCCGAGTCCGCCACCGCAGCAACCCCGGCGGGCACCCCGCCCGACTCCCGCCGCACGGCCGTCCAGGACCGACTCGCCGGGTGGCTCTCCGACCTCACCACGCTGCACGGCCTCACCGAGCAGCTGGCCCGTACGCGGACCCTCGACGCCGCCCTCCAGGAGCTGCTGCGCGCCGGCGCCTCCCTCGTGGGCGCCCGGCGCGGGCTGGTGGTCCTCGAACCGTCCGACGGGCTCGGGCCGGACACCACCATCGGCCTCGGACTCGGCCGGGCGGACATCGGCCACATCGAGACCGTGCCGCGCCGCGCGCAGTCCTTCGGCCGGATCCTCGACGGGCTGCCGGTGACGAGCGGCCTGACCACGCAAGCCGGTCCGCCCGCGGCGAACGGCCTGCCCACTGACGGGTGCCCGGCCGGCGCACCCGCCGACCACGGCGCGGACGGTCCCGGGCCGAACGGCCTACAGGGCGGCGCGTCTGCGAGCGGCCTCCAGGGAGCCGCGACGGCGGACGGCGGGCGTACGGACGGTCCAGGCCCGAACAGTCCCGGCCCGGCCGGTCCAGGTCCGTACAGCTCAGACCCGCACAGCCCGAACCCGCACAGCCCGGGCCCAGCCAGTCCAGACCCGTACAGCTCAGACCCGCACTGCCCAGGCCCGAACAGCCCCGGCCCAGCCAGCCCAGACCCGCACAGCCCCGGCCCGGACGACTCCGGCTGCATCGCCTGCGGGCGCGGCCACATCGCCCAGCCCGACATCCCCGGCGGGCCCGGCCTCGACCCCCGCCTGCGGGAAGTCGCCGCCCGCCTCGGATACGCGGCCAGCTACGCCGTACCGCTGGAGGCCGGTTCCGCAGGCCGGTTCGGCGCGGCGGTCTGGCTCTTCGACGAACCCGCCGCCCCCGCCGAGCGGCAGCGCCACCTGGTCGGCCGCTACCTCGCGTACGCCACCGAACACCTCGCCCGCCTCCTCGAACTGCACCGCCAGCGGCAGACCGTGGCGACGCTGCGCGAGGAGCTGCTGCCCAGCAGGCTGCCCCGGGCCCCCGGCGTACGGCTCGCGGTACGGCACAGCTCCGGGCCGCTCGGCGGCGGCGACTGGTACGACGCGCTCCCGCTGCCGGACGGCGCGCTGGGCCTGGCGGTCGGCTCCGTCACCGGCTCGGGGCCGGGCGCGGTGGCCGCCATGGGACGGCTGCGCGCCTCGCTCCGCGCATACGCGGTGATGGAGGGCGAGGACCCGGTCGCGGTCCTCTCCGACCTGGAACTGCTGCTGCGGCTGACCGAGCCGGCCCGCAGCGCGACGGCCCTGTTCGCCTTCGCCGAAGCGCCGCCGGGCGTACCGGGACCCGGTACGGGGCCGGGAGCCGGACCGGGACCCGGTACGGGACCGGGAGCCGGACCGGGTACGCCGCAGGCCCCCGGCGTGCCGGGCGCGGCCGGGCGCCGGATCGTGCTGGCCGGGGCCGGGCACTGCCCGCCGTTGATCATCGGTGACCGCCGTACCGAGTACGTGGAGACCACGCTGTCCGCGCCGCTGGGCATGCTGGCCTGCTGGGAGGCGCCGAGCGTGGAGCTGCGCCCCGCGTCAGGAGAAACCCTTCTGCTGTACAGCGACGGGCTGCTGCGCCGCACCGGCGAGCCGATGGACCGCGCCTTCGCCCGGCTGCACGCCGCCGCCGCGGGCGTCCCCCGGGCCGTACGCCACGACCCCGAGGCCCTGACGGACCACCTGCTGCGCACTCTGCTCCCGGAGGGGCTGGACGCCCCGGAGTCCCCGGAGGACGTGGTGCTGCTCACGGCGTACTTCGAGTGACGGCCGGGCCGCACGGGTGCCCCGCCCGCGCGCCCGGAGTGTCTGATACCTCACCGCTTCCCGCCCCTGGACCCCGTTCTTTCCGCACTTACGATGGAATGTGGTGCAGTCGTACAAGGAGGCATAGTGACGGACGAGCTCACGCCGGAGACCCCGGGCGAGGACGAGCAGCCGATCAAGCAGCGGAAGAACGGCCTTTACCCGGGCGTATCGGACGAGCTCGCGAAGAACATGCAGTCGGGCTGGGCCGACACCGAGCTGCGCGACCTGGAGCCCGTCGAGCAGGCTCCGTACGCGGCCCGGCGGCGCGCGGCGCTGTCCCGCCGCTTCCCCGGGGAGCGCCTGGTGATCCCGGCGGGCAACCTGAAGACCCGCTCCAACGACACCGAGTACGACTTCCGCGCCGCGACCGAGTTCGTGCACCTCACCGGTGACCAGACCGACGACAGCGTGCTGGTCCTG
This sequence comes from Streptomyces paromomycinus, assembly GCF_003865155.1. NCBI lineage: Bacteria > Bacillati > Actinomycetota > Actinomycetes > Kitasatosporales > Streptomycetaceae > Streptomyces > Streptomyces paromomycinus. The sequence goes on from NZ_BHZD01000001.1 coordinate 4,745,466, forward strand.
GAGCCCCGCGCGGACGGCGAGGGCCACGACGCGACGCTCTACCGGCTGCCCCGCTCCGACCGCGGGAACGGTGAGTTCTGGCTGGACGGCATGGGCGAGCTGTGGGTCGGCCGCCGCAACAGCCTGACCGAGGCCGCGGCGCTGCTCGGCCTGGCCTGCGCGGACGTGCGCGAGCTGCCCGACGCGCTGCGCGCGGCGAGCGGTCCGGTCCGGGTGGTGCGCGGCCACGACGCCGGCATCGAGGAGGCCCTGGCCGGCCAGGTCACCGCCGAGCGTGACGAAGAGCTGCGGGAGTACCTCTCCGAGGCGCGCCTGGTGAAGGACGAGTTCGAGATCGGCGAGCTGCAGAAGGCGGTCGACTCGACCGTGCGCGGCTTCGAGGACGTCGTGAAGGTCCTGGACAAGGCCGAGGCGACCAGCGAGCGCTACATCGAAGGAACGTTCTTCCTGCGGGCCCGTGTCGAGGGCAACGACGTCGGCTACGGCTCGATCTGCGCCGCCGGGCCGCACGCCACCACGCTGCACTGGGTCCGCAACAACGGCCAGGTCCGCTCCGGCGACCTGCTGCTGCTGGACGCGGGCGTGGAGACCACCAGCCTCTACACCGCGGACGTCACCCGTACGCTGCCGATCAACGGCACGTACAGCGACCTCCAGCGCAAGATCTACGACGCGGTGTACGAGGCCCAGGAGGCGGGCATCGCGGCCGTCAAGCCGGGCGCCGCGTTCCGCGACTTCCACGACGCGGCGCAGCGCGTGCTCGCCGAGAAGCTGGTCGAGTGGGGCCTGGTCGAGGGCCCGGCGGACCGGGTGCTGGAGCTGGGCCTGCAGCGCCGCTGGACGCTGCACGGCACCGGCCACATGCTCGGCCTGGACGTCCACGACTGCGCCGCCGCCCGCACGGAGACGTACGTCGACGGCGCGCTGGAGCCCGGCATGGTGCTGACCGTCGAGCCCGGCCTGTACTTCCAGGCGGACGACCTGACCGTCCCGGCGGAGTACCGCGGCATCGGCGTCCGCATCGAGGACGACATCCTCGTCACCGAGGACGGCAACCGGAACCTGTCCGCCGCGCTGCCGCGCCGCGCGGACGAGGTCGAGGCGTGGATGGCGGAGCTGACCGGGCAGCGGGGCTGACCGGACGCGGAGCGGAGGCGCGGGGCTGACCCCGCAGACGATCACCGTCGTCGGAAGGCGGCCGGCGGGCTCCTACGGGAGTCACCGGCCGCTTTCCGCGTTCCCGGGCTTCTGTTCGGTGGACCTCGTGTCCGCGGCGCCCCGTACAGCTTCCCCAGTGCCCGCCCCGGGCGCGAAGACTCCCGCCCCGGGCGCGAAGACTCCGGCCCGTGCCGCCGCCCAGGCCGCCTCGGCGGCACAGTCGGCCAGCCGGATGTCGACCGGCCTGCGGGCGATCAGCAGCCGGTAGTAGAACGGCGCGCCCAGGGCGGCCAGGACCTCGTCCGGGTCGGCGCCTTCGGGCAGTTCACCGCGCGCCGCCGCACGGGGCACCATGCTGCCGGCCAGCCGCAGCCGCTGGTCGAAGAACTGCCGCAGCACGTCGGCGGCCTCCGGCTGGCGCGCGGCGGCGGACACCACCGCCTCCAGCAGCCCGCAGTAGCGCGGCTCCGTGTAGAAGGCGGCGATCGAACGGGCCAGTGCGCGCAGGTCACCGCGGAGCGTGCCGGTGTCCGGAAGCGGAATCCCGCCGCTCAGGTCGGCCATCAGCTCGCAGACGAGCCCCTCGACGGAGCGCCAGCGGCGGTAGATCGTCGCGACGTGGACCCCGGAACGCCGGGCGACCCCCTCCATGGTGAGCGCGGCGTATCCGCCCTCGCCCAGTTCTTCGAAGACCGCGTCCAGTACGGCTTGTCTCGTACGCGCGGTACGTCCCCCCGGCCGGGACGCTCCGGGAGGGGGCTGCGCTGTGCTCACGGCGGCTCCGTATTGCAGTGCGGGTTCAGGCCACGTATTGTCCAGAACACGCTAACGCGAGACGCCTCGCGTTAGGACGGGTGTGCGTGGTTCCCGCGGCAATCGGGGACGCGGCGGGGGACGTCCTTCCCCTGCGGGACCGCGCGACCCGGCACCGGAGGGACGCCGGCAGAACGTCGGCTCCCGGACACTTCTTCGGCATGTCGGTACGTCGGCGCAACGGCACATTGTCGGTGCGTGTCGCCGGCGCACCGGTGCGGAGGCCGTCTGTTTCCCGGGCCTGACCTGCGGTGCGGAGACCCAACACCCCCCGCGTGACCGGGTGTCCGCCCGGCGGTAACGTGTCGGCCGGTTGTACACAGTTACGGGGGAGGCCGCGTGGGAGGCTATTTCAAGGTCGAGGCAGACAACCTCGGACGCCTGCTGAAGGACCTGCACGACAGTCAGGACAACATGCGCAAGGCGCTGAGCGCGCTGAAGGACACCGGGCCGAAGTCGACCGGGGCCGAGGCGCTGGACAACGCCTGCGACGAGTTCCACGACAGCTGGGACAACGCGATCAAGAAGATCGCCGACGGTACCCAGGCCATCGAGGAGAAGCTGAAACAGGTCAAGCAGAACTACGAGTCGCTGGAGAACGCCCTACGGGACGCCTTCGCGAAGAACGCCAAGAAGGCGGCGTGATGTGCGTGTCGCTTCGCACCCGTACCCGTACCCGTTCCGCGGCTTCCTCCTCCGGCAGGTGACCCGATGACCCAGCAGAACTTCCCGGCCCTCGGCTTCAATCCGGCGCCCGGCGACCTGGGCTCCGTCGAGGCCCTCAACGGCAAGCTCGACGCGGCCAAGCGCTCCCTGGACTCCGCCCACTCGGTGCTCTCCCGTATCGGCAAGGGCGGCGGTGACTGGGAAGGCGACGCGGCCAAGGCGTTCTCCGAGAAGGTCGGTGACCTTCCGAAGTACGTGAGTGACAGCCGCGACGCCATGGGCGACGCCGTCACCCAGCTCCGCGCCTGGCACACCGCACTGTCCTCGTACCAGACCAAGGGCAAGCAGTACGAGGCGGAGGCCGCCGCGGCCAAGCAGACGGTCGCCACCCGCAAGCAGGAGAACGAGCGCGCGGTCGGCGCGTACAACCAGGCCGCGGCCGACCCGGACCTGCGGCTGGCCGGCACGTTCTACACCGACCAGGCCGCCCTGGACGCCGCACAGAAGAAGATCGACGCGGCCAGCGCCCGGCTGAACAAGGCGGACACCGCCCTCGACACCGCCCGCAGTCAGCTGGACACCGCCACCCAGGAGCTGGAGGCGATCGTCAAGAAGGCCGAGGACCTCCTCGGCAACCACCAGGACCAGGCCCGCAGCATCGCCGAACGCATCCGGCGCGCCACCGAGAACGCCCCCGACCCGGGCTTCTGGGAGAGCCTCGGTGACTTCTTCACCAGCATGGGCCACGGCATCCAGGAGTGGTGCACCAAGCACGCCGACCTGCTGAAGAAGATCGGTGACTGGCTCTCGATCGCCTCCAGCATCCTGGGCGTCGCCTCCCTGCTGACCCTGTGGTGCCCGCCGCTCTCCGGCGCGCTCGCCCTGGCCAGCGCCGGTGCCTCCCTCGGGGCCCTCGCCACGCACGGGGCGGCGAAGCTCGGCGGGGCGAACGTCAGCGTGATGGACCTGGTGGGCGACGGCATCGGGGTGATCCCCTTCGGGAAGTTCGGGTCCGTCGCGATGAAGGGCGCCAAGGTGCCCATGAAGCTGGCGCAGGTGGAGGGCCGTACCGTCGCCTCGATCGACAAGGTGAACAAGATCCGCGCCCTGCGGGACGCCGGGTTCGCCGGCCGGGCCCTGGAAGGCAAGTCGCTCTTCGGGATGGGCAAGGAGTACGTCGGCGGCAGCAAGGTCTTCACCACCACCGGCTTCGGCAACCGCATGAAACTGGCGTGGAACAGCCACGTCCAGGACGTGGCGGGCGCGAGCATCAAGGAGGCGGGCATCAGCAAGGGCCTCAACAAGGTCCTGGAGAGCAGCCTCACCCCCGAAGGGATCAAGTCCTCGCTGCGCGGGGCGATGCGGGCCGACGGCTCCATCGACCCGGTCTCCTGGTGGTCCAGGGGCCCGCAGGTGGCCCAGCAGGTACCGGGTATCGCCATCGGCGCCCACAACCAGCTCACCGATCCCGGCACGCCGGCCGCGGGGAGGCTGTGATGACCACGTCCCCGCAGAACGTGTCGCTCACGCTGGACACCCCGGAGGGTTTCCACGAGCTGCCGCTGCACCTCCCGCCGGACGTCCTCGACGCCGCGCTGTGGGAGCTGGCGGAGAAGATCTGGCCGGGCGGTACGGAGTTCCAGCGCGAGACCACCGCCGTCGTCTACTCCGACCTGACGGCCGCGCTGGCCGCCGACTCCGTACTGCACGCGTCCGTCGCCTTCTACGAGACGGAGGACGGCGTGGCGAGCACGGCGCACTTCCTCGTACGGGCGGAGGCCGTGGAGCCGGACGCCCCGGACGTCGTCGCCGCCTCCGTCCAGGAGGGCCTCGCCTTCGAGGAGCACCGCAGCGTCGACCGGGTGGACCTGCCGTGCGGCCCGGCCGTGCTGTCCCTGCACGCCACCGAGACGGACGGTACGGGCATCCTGCCGACGCTGGACTTCGCCCACATCGAGCTGTACGTCCCCGCACCGGTGCGGGGCTGGCTGCTGGTGCTGGCCCTCTCCACGCCGTGCTTCGCCGACCTGCCGCGCTACACCGGCATCCTGCGGCAGATCGGTGAGAGCCTGGTCATCCGCCCGGCGACACGGGAGAACGACGATCCGGAGGCGGCGGCACCCGGCGGCGTGCGCGCGGTGTTCGGTTAGCACGGATTCGGTGGGTCATGGCTCGGGGCTCGGGTTTCGGCCGGGGCTCGGGTTTCGGCCGGGGTCCGGGTTTCGGCCGAGGCCCGGGTTTCGGCCGAGGCCCCGGCCCACCGGGCTCCTCCTGCCCACATCGACGCGTCGCGACGAGACGAGACGGACCAACTCCATGACACTCGCCTTCACCCGCCACCCCGACCCCAAGCCCTACGAACTGCGCCCCAGGGGCTCCGCCCCCGTGTACGTACGCAAAGGCGCGCCCGACGGCCATCCGGTCCCCGAGGGCTGCAAGCCACGCTTCACCCTCACCACCGACCCCGCCGGCACCGCGCCGCTCGCCGTGGTCGTCCGCACGGACGGCGGCCGCCTCGCCGTCCTCACCCCGGACCACCGGCAGCTCGCCGAACTCCGCCTGCCGCCGAAGAAGAAGCGGTGGCGCCCCACGTACGAGATCCACCTACCCGACGGGGAGGTACTGCGCGGGCGGGAGGGGACCGTACCGTCCCTGCTCCTGTGGCTGGTGATGCTGCCGCTCGTCCTGATCTACCTGATCGGTCTGGCACTCTCCGACATGCCCGCCGACGAGGTCGGTTCCCCCTTGCGTACGGCCTGGAAGCGGCCGGGCGGGCTCTTCGGCCGGGCGGTCATGACCGAGTCCGCGCGCGGCCGCTTCCGCGTCCCGGGTGAGGGGCTCGATCACCGGGTGGCGTACGCGCAAGCGGTGGCGAAGTACTGGAAACAGTGACCCGGGCCCGCCGACCGGTCTGCCACGGAGCGCCCGGTCCCGTTCACGACGCCATCAGCGGCACGTCCTCCTTCCATTTGAGGATCTTGTCGAAGCTGACCACCGCGCCGCACCGTCCGGTGCGGTTGCGGTAGCGGACGTGGTCGGTCAGGGCCTCGATCAGAAACAGCCCCCGTCCGTGCTCGGCCTGGGCCGGGGCGGGGGCTGCCATGGGTGGGGGCGGCGCGGGATCGGGCAGGGCGCTCCGCCCGGGGCGCTTGGGCCTGCGGGTCCGGTCCCGGAATCCGGGGCCGGAGTCGGTGACTTCGATACGGCAGGTGTCGCCGTTGATGAAGGCGGTGACCCGGTAGTCCTCCGCGGCGGCGTCGCCACCGTGTTCGACGGCGTTCGCACACGCTTCGGTGAGGGCGACGGACAGGTCGTGGGAGACGTCCGGGTCCACCCCGGCCGTCTCCATCGTTCCCAGCAGGAGCCGCCGGGCGAGCGGCACGCTCGCGGCCTCGCGCCGCAGATGCAGGGACCACCAGATGCTCATCGCTGCAGCCTCCTGGTCGCGGCTCGACATATCGATACGTATTGCCGGGGCGCATGGTCCGTAAGCGTGCCCCGGACGTGACTCCGCTCATTCGGCGGATGCGCCCCCGACACCCGCCGGTGTAGCGAGTCCCTCCGTGCGCCCGCGCACGCTCCGGCGCGCCGCCCGAGCGCTCCGGAGCCGCCCCCCGTCCCGCGCCCTGACCCGCCCCGACCGGAATGGCGCGATCCGCCCGGTACCGGAGAGGCGGACCTGCCGTATGCGAGCCGTAAGGGCAGTGGGATGATGGCGCCGCCATGACTGCCCCGTCCGACCCCGGAGCGCGCGCCGCCGCCGATCTGCGGCTGCTGAGGGCCGCGGTGTTCACCGCGGTCTGCGTCGCGTTGTCCGCGGCCGGGCACATGATCGGGTCCTGCGCCGCCGTTCCCCTGTGGACGCTGGGCGTGGGCTGCGCGGCGGTGTTCGCCGTCGCGGCGCCGCTGGCCGGGCGGGAACGCTCGCTGCCCGGCATCGCCGTGGCGCTGGCCGTCGGCCAGCTCGCGCTGCACACCGTCTTCGCGCTGGGGCAGCACCGGATGGCCACCGCCCCCGCGGCCGGCCCGGCTCCGGCCGGTGGCGGGCTCTCGGACCAGGCGGCCATCTCCCTCGCACGGCACATCACCTGCGGCCTCGGCGCCGGGCAGCTGGACGGCGCGCAAGCACGCCGCATCCTGCACACCTCGGTCATCGGCCCGGGCGGCCCCGCCGCTTCGGCCGGCGGTGCCGGGCACGCCATGGACCCGGCCACCGCCGCCACGGCGGCGCACGGCCTGCTGCCCTCGCTGCCGATGCTGCTGGCGCACCTGCTCGCGGCGCTCGCCGCCGGCTGGTTGCTGCGCCGCGGCGAGGCGGCCCTGTGGCGACTGGTACGGCTCTCGGCGCCCGCGGCGCGGGAGGCGTCGGCGGTGGCGGAAGCCCTGGTGGGCGCGCTGCGCGGCGCGCTCGCGCTCGTACGCGCCCTGTGCGCCGGGCTCCTGACGGCGGACGTACGCCCCGTGGCGCGTTTTTCGTACGGGGATGACCAAGCCCGCCCGCGGGAACTCGCGCTCCAGCACAGTGTCGTCAGGCGGGGCCCGCCCGCCCTGGCCCTCGCGGCCTGACGACCACGCACCCCTACCCCCCGCAGCAGGACCGGGACGGTCCGGCAGCGCCGGGACACCCCGGCACGACCGGGCACGCCCCGGCAGGACCGGGCGCGCTCCGGCGCACGGGAGGAGGCGGCGTGCGCCGTCGTCGCCGCACGCGTGCCAGCCGTTCCTTCCCCGTCCCTCCAGCCTGTGGAGTGCATTTCCGCCATGTCTGAGACCACTGCCGTACCGTCACCGTCCCCTGCCGCACCGTCACAGGGCGCCGCTCCGGCCCCGGGCACCCGCCGCCGCGGCCGGCTCGCCCGCCGTCTGCCCGTCGTGGGCGGCCTCGCGGCCGGCGGCGTGCTGCTGCTCGCCGGCCCGGCCTTCGCGCACGTCAGCGTGCAGCCGGGCCAGGCCGAGCAGGGCGGCTACGCGACGATCAACTTCAAGGTCCCCAACGAGCGCGACAACGCCTCGACCGTGAAGCTCGAAGTGACCCTGCCGACCGACCACCCGCTGGCGTCCGCCATGCCGCAGCCGGTGCCGGGCTGGAAGGTGGACGTCACCAAGTCCAAGCTCGACAAGCCGCTCGAAACGCACGGCAAGAAGCTCACCGAAGCCGTCTCGAAGATCACCTGGACCGCGGACGGCAGCAAGATCGCGCCCGGTCAGTTCCAGCAGTTCCCGGTCTCCGTCGGGCAGCTGCCCAAGGCCGACAAGCTGGTCTTCAAGGCCCTCCAGACGTACGACAACGACGAGGTCGTACGGTGGATCGAGCCGACCAAGGAGGGCGGCCCCGAGCCGGAGAACCCGGCGCCGGTGCTCGAACTGACCCCCGCGTCCGGCGACGGCCACGGCTCCGGCACGGCCGACGCGAAGAACGCCGGCGGCGACGCGGGCAGTACCCAGCAGGCCGCCGCGGACGGCAGCGACACCACGGCCCGCGTCCTGGGCGGTGCCGGCATCGTCGTCGGCATCATCGGTGTCGCGTTCGGCGTGCTCGCCGGCCGGCGCCGCGGCGCCTGACCCGACCCCGTGCCCGCCCCCGGCGCCCGGCCTCCCGGACGCCGGACCGGCGCACCCTTCCTGAAAACGGAACACGTACATGCGTAAGAGGAACCTGACCGCCGCCGGTATCGCGCTGGTCTCGGCGCTGACCCTGGCCGCCTGCGGCAGCGGCGGCGACAGCGACCAGCCCGCCGCCAGCGTCTCCGGCGGCACCCGCTCCGAGCCGGTCGTCACGCTCGACCGGCCCATGGAGAAGCCGGACCTGGTCCTGACGGACACCGAGGGCGAGAAGTACGACCTGATCGAGCGGACCAAGGGCCACCCGACCCTGGTCTACTTCGGCTACACCCACTGCCCGGACGTCTGCCCGCTGACGATGAACAACATCGACGTCGCGATGCGGCAGCTGCCCAAGGCCGAACAGGACGACCTGCGCGTCGTCTTCGTCACCTCGGACCCCGAACGGGACACCCCCGCCGCGCTCAAGAAGTGGCTCGGCGGCATCAACAAGAAGTTCGTCGGCCTGACCGGCTCCTTCGACACCATCCAGGCCGGCGCGCGCAGCGTGAACATCGGCATCGAGAAGCCCGTCAAGAAGAAGAACGGCGACGTGGTCTCCACCCACGGAGCGCAGGTCCTGCTCAGCTCCCCCAAGGACGACAAGATCCACTGGATGGGGATGCAGGACGCCGGCGTCGACCACTACTCCAAGGCACTTCCGAAGATCATCAAGGGACAGAACCCGTGAACCGCCGCACCACCCTCGCCGCCGTACTCGCCCTCACCGCCGGATTCGCCCTCGCGGGCTGCGGCGGGGACAGCGCCCCCGAGCTGAAGGTCTCCGGGGCGTACCTGCCGCAGCCGGTCGACCAGAGCATGGCCGGCGCGTTCATGGTCATCGAGAACACCGGCGGTACGGCCGACAAGCTCACCTCCGTCACCAGCGACCTGAGCGACGACGTCACCATTCACACCACCAAGAACAACAAGATGGAGCAGGTCAAGTCCCTGGACATCCCCGCGAACGGCAAGCTCGAACTCGCCCGCGGCGGCAACCACCTGATGTTCATGGGGCTGAAGAAGAAGCCGGCCGAGGGCCAGAAGGTCAGCGTGGAGCTGCACTTCGCCACGGCCAAGGCGATCAAGGTCGAGGTGCCGGTCCGGTCCGCCACCTACGTCCCGAAGGGCAGTGGCTCGCAGGGCAGTGGCTCGCAGGACAACGGCTCGCACGGCAACGGCTCCAAGCACGACGGCCCGCAGCACGAGGGGTCGATGGACGACCACGCGCAGCACCACGCCGAGAAGTAGGGGGCGCCTCGCCATGACCACCACCGTCCTCTGCGCACCGGGCTCCGGCGCCCGCGCTCCGGGCGCACGCCGGACCAGCGCACCACGCGCCCGCCGGTCGTCCGCGCTGCGCCTCCTGGTGCTCGCGGCGGCCCTGCTCGGCGCGCTCTTCGGGGGCGCCGCCCCGGCCTCCGCCCACGCCGCGCTGACCGGCAGCACACCCGCGCAGGGGTCGGTGGTGCAGAGCGCACCCGAACAGGTCACGCTCACCTTCTCCGAAGGCGTCGCGATGAGCGACGACTCGGTCCGGGTCCTGGACCCGCAGGGCAAGCGGGTGGACCGCGGCAAGCTGCGCGACCTGTGCAGCGGCGAGACGGTCAAGTACGGCGCCGGGCTGCCGCCGGGGCTCCCGGACGGCACGTACACCGTCGCCTGGCAGGCGGTCTCCGCCGACAGCCACCCGGTCTCCGGCGCCTTCACCTTCTCCGTGGGCGCGCCCTCGGAGACGAGCGCACCGCTGCCGCAGCAGGAGGCCGGCGGCGGGGTGGTCGGCGCGCTGTACGGCATCGCCCGCTATCTCGCGTACGCGGGCTTCGTCGTCCTGGTGGGTGGGGCCGCGTTCGTCCTGATCTGCCGCCCGGCCGCCGCGCGCGTACGGTCCGTGCAGCGGCTGGTCGCCCGTAGCTGGGCCGCGCTGACTGCGGCGACGATCGCGATGCTGCTGCTGCGCACCCCGTACACGACCTCCGGCGACCTGGCCGACGTCTTCGATCTCGGCGGACTCCGCCAGGTCCTGGAGACCAAGCCGGGTGCCGCACTGGTCTCGCGGCTGCTGCTGCTCGCCGCCGCGGCCCTGTTCGTGGCGGTCCTCTTCGGCGCGTACGCCCGCGCGCAGCGGGAGGAGGGGCGTACGGGCGCGGAGGGGGCGGGCGACGCGCCGTCGGACGCCCCGGGCACCGCGACCGCCGGCACCAAGCGCCGCAAGGACCTCACCTTCGGGCTCTCCGTCGGCGGCGCCATCGTCGCCGTGGGGCTGGCCGCGACCTGGGCGATGGCCGAGCACGCCTCGACCGGCCTGCAGACCGCCGTCGCCATGCCCGTCGACGTCCTGCACCTGCTGGCCGTCGCCACCTGGCTCGGCGGCCTGACGGCGCTGCTGGTCTCCCTCTACCGAGGCCCGGCCGTGGCCCGTTCCGGCGTACGCCGCTTCTCGCGGCTCGCGTTCGGTTCCGTTTTGGTGGTGGTCGCGACCGGCGTGTACCAGTCGTGGCGGCAGGTCGGCACGTGGCAGGCGCTGACCGACACCTCGTACGGCAAGCTGCTGCTGGCCAAGGCGGCGCTGGTCGTCGTCCTCGTCGGCATCGCCTGGTTCTCGCGGCGCTGGACGGCGCGGCTGGGCGAGGGCCCGGCGCCCGAGGCGGAGGCCACCGCCGTACTGGAGAGCGTGGCGGCACGTACGGAGACGGCCGCCACCGACGGACCGGTGCCTGCCGCCGACGCCCCCACGGCCGAAGCCGACCCCGAGCGAGCCGCCCAACTCGCCCGCCAGCGCGCCGCGCTGGCCAGCGCGCGGACGAAGCGCATCCGCGACGCCGACCCCGAGCGTTCCGGACTGCGCCGCTCGGTCCTCGCCGAGGCGACGGTCGCCGTGGTGGTACTGGCCGTCACCACCGTGCTCACCTCCACCGAACCGGCGCGTACGGAGGCGGCCGTGAAGGCGGCCGGCGGCGCCGGGCAGTCGGCCGACGCCAACCAGCCGAAGGTGCTGAACATCCCCTTCGACACCGGCGGCCCGCGCGGCAAGGGCACCGCGCGCGTCGACCTGGACCCCGGCCGCAGCGGCAGCGGCAACGCCCTGCACCTGCGGCTCGCCGATCCGGACGGCCGGACGGTCGACGTCCCCGAGGTGAAGGTCTCCTTCACCCTCCCCGACAAGGATCTCGGGCCGCTGCCGGTCACCCTCGACCATGTCAGCGAGGGACACTGGAGCGCGCGGGACGTCCAGTTGCCGGTGCCCGGACAGTGGCAGCTCTCCCTGGTCGTACGGACCTCCGACATCGACCAGGTGACCGAGACCAGGAACGTGAAGATCAACTGATGACGACCACCGCTTCTCCCTCCGACGGCGCCTCCGGGACCGACGGCCGCACCGGCCCCGGCACCAACTCCGGTTCCGGGCCCGAACCCACCGAGACCCTCGAACTGTCCCGCCGTCGGCTGCTCGGCACCGTCGGCGCCGCGGGCGCGGCGGGCCTCGTCGTCGGTGCCGCGGGCGGCGCGATCGGCGTCGCCGCCGCCCAGGACGACCCGCCCGCTGCCCTGAGCAGCGTCGGCTCGGCCTCCGTCGCCTTCCGCGACGAGCGCGCCAAGCAGCAGGCGGGCATCACCACGCCCCTCCAGGCGCGCGGTCACCTCGTCGCCTTCGACCTCGCGCCGGGGGCCGGGCGCAAGGAGGCGGCCGCGCTGCTGCGCCGCTGGTCGCGTACGGCCGAGGAGCTGATGGCCGGCCGCACACCGGCCGCGGACACCGGTGTCGCGCTGGACGCGGGCCCGTCCTCGCTCACCGTCACCTTCGGTCTCGGCCGCACCTTCTTCGACCGTACGGGGCTGACCGCGCACCGCCCCGTCCAGCTCGAACCGCTGCCGGACTTCTCCGCGGACGAGCTGGACGCCGGGCGCAGCAACGGCGACCTCTGGCTCCAGATCGGCTCCGACGACGCGCTGGTCGCCTTCCACGCGCTGCGCGCCCTCCAGAAGGAGGCCGGGGGCACCGCGCGGCTGCGCTGGCAGATGAACGGCTTCAACCGCACGCCCGGCGCCACCGCGGCCCCGATGACCGCCCGCAACCTGATGGGCCAGGTCGACGGCACCAACAACCCCAAGCCGGCGGACCCGGACTTCGACGAACGGATCTTCGTCGGCCGGGACGCCGGCAGCGGTCCGTACGCCTGGATGCGCGGCGGCTCGTACGCGGTGGTCCGCCGGATCCGGATGCTGCTGGACGACTGGGAGAAGCAGCCGCTGGCCAAGCAGGAGAAGGTCATAGGCCGCCGCAAGGCCGACGGCGCGCCGCTGACCGGCGGCGACGAGCACACCAAGATGGACCTGGAGAAGAACGGCCCCGACGGGCTGCCGGTCGTTCCGGCCGACGCGCACGCGCGGATCGCGGCGCCGGAGTCCAACCAGGGCGCGGCCATGCTGCGGCGGCCCTTCTCGTTCCACGACGGGTTCCGGGACGACGGCGCCCCGGACGCCGGGCTGCTGTTCGTCTGCTGGCAGGCCGACCCGCTGCGCTCCTTCATCCCGATCCAGCGCAAGCTGGACCGGGGGGACGCGCTGTCCCCTTTCCTGCGGCACGAGGCGAGCGGGCTGTTCGCCGTGCCGCCGGCCGCGGTGGCGGGCGGGTACGTGGGGCAGCCGTTGCTGGAAGGGTGATGGCTGGTCCGTGTGTTTCACGGGCCCGGTGCGGCTGTGAGGCCCCTGTGTGGCCCGTGAGCCGATACGGGCTTCCCGGCCGGGGCGGGCGGCCGGGCGGGTAACGTGGCGCGCGGGTGATCGGCGAGTCGGTCCCCACCGGAGCGTGAGGGAGTCAGAGGGACATGTCGGTCAGCCGCTACACCTACCTGGGACCCGAGGGAACGTTCACGGAGGCGGCCCTGCGGACGCTGCCGGAGGCCGCCACCCGCGAGGTGGTCCCGATGGTGTCCGTACCGGCCGCGCTGGACGCGGTACGGACCGGCGAGGCCGCGGCCGCGCTGGTGCCGATCGAGAACTCGGTCGAGGGCGGAGTGACCACCACCCTGGACGAACTGGCCGCCGGCGAACCGCTGATGATCTATCGCGAGGTGCTGCTGCCGATCGCGTTCGCCCTGCTCGTACGGCCCGGCACCCAGTTGGCCGACGTCAAGACGGTCACCGGGCACCCGGTGGCCCAGCCGCAGGTGCGCAAGTGGCTCGCGGCGCACCTGCCGGAGGCCGTGTGGGAGTCGGCGGCCTCCAACGCGGACGGGGCGCGGCTGGTCCAGGAGGGCCGGTACGACGGCGCGTTCGCGGGTGAGTTCGCGGCGGCGACGTACGGCCTCGAACCGCTGGTCACCGACATCCACGACGCGCAGAACGCCGCCACCCGCTTCGTGCTGGTCGGCCGCCCGGCCCGGCCCGCGGCGCGCACCGGCGCCGACAAGACCTCGGTCGTCCTGTGGCTGCGCGAGGACCACCCCGGCGCGCTCCTGGAACTGCTCCAGGAGTACGCGGCCCGCGGCGTCAGCATGATGCGCATCGAGTCGCGGCCGACCGGCGAGGGCATCGGCCGTTACTGCTTCTCGGTGGACTGCGAAGGACACCTCACGGACCGCCGGGTCGGCGAGGTGCTGATGGCGCTGAAGCGGGTCTGCCGCGAGGTGCGCTTCCTCGGGTCGTATCCGCGCGCCGACCAGGTGCGGCCGAACGTACGGCCGGACACGGTCGACGCGGCGTTCACGGACGCGGCGGACTGGCTGACCCGTTGCCTCGACGGGCGGGCCTGAGGCGTCCGCAGCGGGCGGCGGAGCGGCCGGACGGCGTTCCGGAGGCTCCTCCGGGGGCTTGGTCTGGGGTCTTGGGGTTGTCCACAAAGTTATCCACAGGCCCGGTTCTCGACCTGGGGATAAGTCGACACGACAGCCCCCGCAGCCCGGCCCGAGTCGACATGTTGCTCTACCGACCCCCAGGGCCTTCCACAGCACCGCACCCCACCCCGCGTCAGCACAAATTACGCGAACAATCCTTTAGGGCGAGGAAATCCCACACGAAAGAGCGTCCAGTAGGGGTTTCTTCGGTGAATCCATGGCAACGCATTCTTGAAACGGAACATGCTCTTCCGACTTCCACAGATTCCACACACAGCCTGTGGATAAGGTTCCGTAACCCCCTGCACCTGTGGACAACCCTGGGTACAACCCTCGCCGCCCGCCGCCCCGGCCCGCCCGCCAACTCCTCCCACACGCAAGGGAAGCCGGTGGACGAGTGCGGACCGCCTACCCCCGCACCGGCGCCGACGCAAGATTCTTCCACCGCTATTTCCCGCCACTTTCCGTACGCCCGCACACCCCCCGTCCGCACTTCCCGCACATCCACCCGCACCCCGCCCCTCTCCCGCACGCCCCTTATGCGCCCCTTACGCACCCCCGCCACCCCGCCTTACCGGACCGTACCGCCCGGAATAGCCAAACACACTAAAAATCAACAAACCGGACATAGCGCCACGCGGAGAATATGGCGTCGAAGGTCCGGCCCGGGCCCCGGTAGCCTGGTGGGGTGATTGACCTTCGCCTGCTCCGTGAGGACCCCGACCGTGTGCGCGCGTCCCAGCGCGCCCGTGGAGAGGACGTCGCACTCGTCGACGCACTGCTCTCCGCCGACGAACGGCGCAGGGCCTCAAGCGTCCGCTTCGACGAGCTGCGCAACGAGCAGAAGTCGCTCGGCAAGCTCATCCCCAAGGCCGCCGGCGACGAGAAGGCCGCGCTGCTGAAGAAGGCCGGGGAGCTGTCCGCCGCCGTCAAGGCCGCCGACGCCGAGCAGGACCAGGCCAAGGAGGAGACCCAGTCCCTCCTGCTGAAGCTGGGCAACCTCGTCCACCCCGACGTGCCCGTCGGCGGCGAGGAGGACTTCACGGTCCTGGAGACGCACGGCACGATCCGCGACTTCGCCGCCGAGGGCTTCGAGCCCAAGGACCACCTGGAGATCGGCCAGGCGCTGGCCGCGATCGACGTCGAGCGCGGCGCCAAGGTCTCCGGCTCGCGCTTCTACTACCTGACCGGCATCGGCGCGCTCCTGGAGCTCGCGCTGGTCAACGCCGCCATCGCCCAGGCCACCGAGGCCGGCTTCACGCCGATGCTCACCCCGGCCCTGGTGCGCCCGCACGCCATGGAGGGCACCGGATTCCTCGGCCAGGCCGCGGAGAACGTGTACCACCTGGAGAAGGACGACTTCTACCTCGTCGGCACCTCCGAGGTCCCGCTCGCCGCGTACCACATGGACGAGATCCTCGACGCGGACCAGCTGCCCGTGCGCTACGCGGGCTTCTCGCCGTGCTTCCGCCGCGAGGCCGGTACGTACGGCAAGGACACCCGCGGCATCTTCCGCGTCCACCAGTTCGACAAGGTCGAGATGTTCTCGTACGTCGACCCGGCGGACGCGCAGGCCGAGCACCAGCGCCTCCTCGACTGGGAGAAGCAGTGGCTGACCGGCCTGGAACTGCCCTTCCAGGTGATCGACGTGGCCACCGGTGACCTCGGCGCCTCGGCCTCGCGCAAGTACGACTGCGAGGCGTGGATCCCGACCCAGGGCAAGTACCGCGAGCTGACCAGCGCCTCGAACTGCGACGAGTTCCAGGCCCGCCGCCTGTCGGTCCGGATGCGGACCAACAAGGACGGCAAGCAGCAGGTCAAGCCGCTGGCCACGCTCAACGGCACGCTCTGCGCGGTGCCCCGCACCATCGTGGCGATCTTCGAGAACCACCAGCAGGCGGACGGCTCCGTGCGCGTGCCCGAGATGCTCCGCCCGTACCTGGGCGGCCGGGAGATCCTGGAGCCCGTCGCCCGGTGACCACCGCCCCCGAGCCCGCGCACCAAGCCGCACCGCCGGCCCGCCCGCTGCCGTACAGACTCGTCGCGACCGATCTCGACGGAACGTTGCTGCGGCACGACGACACGATCTCCGAGCGCACCCGCGCCGCCCTGGCCACGGCCACGGCGGCGGGGGCCGCGCACATCGTCGTCACGGGCCGCGCGGTGCCGTGGACCCGGCACATCCTCGACGCGCTGGACTACGACGGCATAGCGGTGTGCGGGCAGGGCGCGCAGGTCTACCACGCCGGCGAACACCGGCTGCTGACCTCGGTCACCCTGGACCGGCAGCTCGCCGGCCTGGCCCTGTCCAAGATCGAGGCGGAGGTCGGCCCGCTGTTCCTCGCCGCGAGCCGGGACGGCCTGGAGGGCGAGGTGCTGGTCACGCCCGGTTACCGCATCCAGGAAGGCCCGCTGCCGAACCTGGAGGTCCAGGACCCCGGCGACCTGTGGGCAGCCCCCATCAACAAGATCTACATCCAGCACCCGACCCTCGGCGACGACGAACTGGCCCGCGCGGCCCGTGAGGTCTCCGGCGACCTGGTCGGCGTGATGATGGCCGGCGAGGGCGTCGTCGAACTCCTCCCCCTCGGCCTCTCCAAGGCCACCGGCCTCTCCCTGGCCGCCCGCCGCCTGGGCGTGAAGGCCGCGGACACCATCGCCTTCGGCGACATGCCCAACGACATCCCGATGTTCGGCTGGGCCCGGCACGGCGTCGCCATGGCCAACGCCCACGCCGAGCTCAAGGCCGTCGCGGACGAGACGACGGCGTCCAACGAGGAGGACGGCATCGCGGTCGTCCTGGAGCGGTTGTTCGGGGACGGGTACGGCGCCTGAGACGCCCTCCGGCCCGGCCCCGACGGCCGGGTCGGTCTGCTTTTCGGAACGTACGCACGAAGTCATGCCCGAGACGGGGTAACTGTACGTTTATCGACTCGTTGTCCCCTGTGCGTGGAGGCAACTGGAGTTCGAGGCGTCGAGGGTTCGTGAAGTGCTGGGGTTTGCCGGTGACGGTCGTGAAGCGGTGCAGCCGTACGACTGGGAACCGGACATAGAGGTAGTGGCATCCGTGAGCAGCCTCCGCTCCTGAGCCCTGGATACGGGCGTTCAGTTGAAAGAGTCAGCCTGACTCTTTCAAACCGCTTCTGGTTTGAGTGGAGGGCATGTACATGCCACCTGAAGCTGTACTGCTGGAGTCGCGTGCTATGCGCGACAGTGTGGCGGACCGTACCGAGGTCCTCGACAAGGTCAAGGCACTTGCCTTGCTGCCCGACGGGGTGCACGCGACGACAGAGGGCGTCGCGTCCTACTTCGTTGTACACAAGGAGGTCGTAAAGAAGGTCACCCAACGACACCGGGCGGAGTTGTCCACCAACGGAATGTGGGTCCTCCGAGGCTCTGACCTGCGAGAGTTTAAGAGGGACAACATGTCCCTCTATGAGGAAAGTTATCCACAGGCCAAGACCAACCTCACCCTCTACACCCGCCGGACCATCCTCAACATCGCCATGCTCCTCCGCGACAGCGAGGTCGCGCGGGCGGTCCGTACGTACCTCCTCGACGTCGAGGAGAGCGCGCGGGAGCGGGTCGAGGTGCCCCGGCCCCGGCAGGCCCGGCCGGCGCCGACGGTCGAGTCGCTCGACCACCGGCTCACCCGCGGCGAGTCGTCGCTCGCCGACATCGGACCCGCCCTGCGGGACCTGGGCCCGGTGATCGGCCGGATCTCCGGGCGGCTGGACCGGCTGGACCGGCGGCTGGACGCCACGAACCGGGTCGTGTGCGCGATGAGTGAGCGGCTCAGCGATCTGGCGGAGGACGTACGGGAGTTGCGTTCCGGTCCCCGTCCGCTGCCCCGCCCGCACCGGCATCCGGGGTCAAGGCCCAAGCGGCGAGACCAAGGATGAGCGCGATGGCGTGTCCGATGTCGGTGAACGTGGCGCCTGACAGGAGCGGGATGCCGAAGAAGCCGACGACGGCTGCCAGGTAGAGGTAGCGCCAGGGCGGCGGCAGCCGGTAGGTGAGCAGGCCGGCTGCCGCCGCCAGGCCGTAGGAGACGCCGATGTCGACGACGTGCGACATGGAGCGGGGCAGCCGGTGGCCTTCGATGGCGAGCAGGACCAGTTCCTGGCTGGCGAGGGTGGCGGTGATGTGGGCGGCGCCGACGGTCAGCAGCCAGCGCCAGGTGCCCAGCCAGCGTTCGACGTTGGCGTGCACCAGCTCGAAGAGGACCGCGTACAGGACGAAGGAGGACGGGTTCTCGATCCAGAAGCCGCTGATGAGGAGGGAGGAGAGGGGGTGGCGGTTCAGTTCGTGGATGTTGCTGCTGGTGCGGTGGAGGAGAAACTGCTCCAGGCCCTCGCTGGCACCGGCGATCACCAGGCTGGTGATGCCGATGACCAGCAGCCAGATGTGGGTGCCGGGAGCGGACCGTACCCAGGCGGCCGCCCGGTCGACGGGCGAGGACGGGAGCACCGGCCTCATCACACGGACACCGGCCTCACCGCACCCGGGCCGGTGACAGCGCCGAGGTGATCGGGCCGGAGCCGACCCGCCCGTAACCGTGCGGCCCGGGCCCCTTCAGGCGGCGGATCAGCGGGGCCGTCTCCATGTTCCGTACGGCGGGCAGCGCCCCGATCCGGGTGGTCAGGTACGTGTACAGGGCGCGCACGTCCGGGCACAGGACCGACGCGAAGAGGTTGTGCGGCCCGGTGGTGGCGCAGGCGAAGGCCACCTCGGGGTGCTGGGCCAGTGCCGCGCCGGTGGCGGCGAGTTCGCTGGGGGCGACGGAGAGCCAGAGGGAGACCATGACGCCGAGCCCGAAGTGCCGGGCGTCGTAGTCCACGTCGAAGTAGAGGACGCCGTCGGCGCGCAGTTCGGACAGGCGGCGGCGGACGGTGGTCTGGGACCAGCCGGTGGCCGCGGCGAGATCGCCGAGGGCGGCCCGTCCGTCCTCGGCGAGGACGTCCAGGAGGCGCCGGTCGGCGTCGGTGAGCGTGACGGATGCCGCCTGTCCGGGCGGGTCGGCGGCGCGCGCGTCGGCCGCAGCGGACGCCGGGTGGCGCAACTGCGCGGCCTGCTCCTCGGTCAGTGCGCCGGACTTGTTGACCAGCCCGAGCGGGCCGCCGAAGAACTCGTGCACCATGCAGTGCGCGGTCACACCGACCACGCTGGGTGTCCGCGGCAGCTTCTGCAGCAGGAGCGCGTCGCTGTCCCGGCTGCTCGCGGAGCGGCACACGACGCCGATCTCGGTGCCGCCGGACATCAGGCTCACCCAGGACGTGTCGGGCCGCCGGGCGAGCGCCTCGGCGACGGCGACGGCCGCGTCGGGCGTGCACTGGACCCGTACGATCCACTCGGTCTCGCCGAGGGCGGCCGGGTCGGTGAGCCCCATGACCCTGATCATGCCCGCGCCGCGCAGCCGCCCGTAGCGGCGGGCGACGGTCTGGTCGGAGACGCCGAGCACCTCGGCGATCCGGCTGAAGGGGGCCCGGCCGTCGAGCTGGAGGGCGTGGACCAGGCTCCGGTCCAGCCGGTCGAAGCCGTCGGTTTTCACCAGGAAAGGCTAACCCGTGTCGGATCGCGCCGCACGGGACGGTGTGGTTGGGAGGAACGGGGACCGGCCCGGACGCTGGACGGAACACACCACTCGGAACACCGATCCATCTCAGAGGTTCTTGATGCACAACGGGCGGAGCAAATGGTGGCCGCTGGTCGCCATCACCCTGGGCAACTTCATGTTGCTCGTCGACGTCACGATCGTGAACACCGCGCTGCCGCGGATCGCCGACGGTCTGGACGCCTCCTTCACCTCGCTGCAGTGGGTGATGGACATCTACGCGCTGGCGCTGGCCGCGCTGCTGATGGTGGCCGGCTCGGCAGCCGACCTGTTCGGGCGCCGCAAGCTGTACCTGGCGGGCCTCGGACTCTTCGCGCTGGCCTCGCTCGCCTGCGGGCTGGCGCCCGACGAGGGCGTGCTGATCGCCGCGCGCGCGGTGCAGGGCGTGGGTGCGGCGGCCATGTTCGCCACCAACACGCCGCTGCTGATGGCCGCGTACCAGGGCCGTGACCGCGGGGTGGCCTTCGGCATCTGGGGCGGTACGAGCGGCGCCGCGGCGGCGGTCGGTCCGGTGCTGGGCGGGGTGCTGACCCAGTACATCGACTGGCGGGCGATCTTCCTGGTCAACCTGCCGCTGACGGCGGTGGCAGTCTGGATCACCCTGCGGTCGGTCCAGGAGTCGCACGGCGACCGTGCGGCGCGCATCGACTGGCCGGGCGCCGGCGCGTTCACACTGTGCGCGGGCGCACTGACGTACGGGCTGATGCGCGGCGGCGAGGAGGGCTGGACGGAGTCCGGCACCCTGCTGGCGCTGGCGGTGTCCCTGCTGTCCCTGGTCGCCTTCGTCGCCGTGGAACGGCGCGCGCGGCAGCCGCTGCTGGACCTGAAGCTGATGCGCCGCCCGGCCTTCGCCGTACTGATGGCGGCCGCGCTGCTGCTCCAGGCCGCGGCGTTCCCGTACCTGACGTACGTGGGACTGTGGGTGCAGAACATCCTCGGCCTGAGCCCGGTGATGGGCGGTGTCGCGGTCCTGCCGATGGCGGTGGCGTCGATGGGCGTGGGCATGTTCGGCGGCCGGTATCTGCACCGGCTGGCGCCGCGGCTGCCGATCGGCATCGGTCTCCTGCTGATCGGCGCGGGCCCGCTGCTGCACGTCCTGCTGCTGAACGACGCCTCCGGCTGGGCGGTCCTCGTCCCGGGCCTGCTGGTCAGCGGCCTCGGCATCGGCATGTCCATGCCGGTGCTGGTCTCGGCCGCGCTCGGCGCGGCTCCGCCCCAGCGGGCCGGCATGGCCAGCGGCGCGGTGAACACCTTCCGCCAGCTCGGCTACGCGCTCGGCATCGCGATCCTCGGCACGGTCTTCACGCAGGGCGTGCGGTCCGCGGGCGCGCACGCCGCCCCCGGCACCGCGTACGTGCACGGCCTGACCCGGGTGTCCCTGGTCGCGGGCGTGGTGGCGGTGGCCGCGGGGCTGCTGGTCCTGGCCGTCGTACGCCGCCCGGAAGCGGAGCAGACGGCTCCGGTTGCCGGGGGGACGGCGGCGAAGCCGGGCACGGTGGGTTCGGGTACGGCGGGTTCCGGTACGGGCACCGACGCCCCCGGCACGACCGGCTCCCCGGTGCCCGCGGGTCGGGGCCGGGCCGGTGACGTGCCCGTCGGCGCCGACCAAGGGTGAGGCCGAAGTCGTACGGATGAGGCCGCGAGCGCCGCACGCGTGAAGGTGAGGCCGCACGCGTGAAGGTGAGGCCGTAGGCGTACGAAGCGGCCGTACGACAGCAATCCCTGATCCCCGGGGGCCGGCCCATGGCGGGTCGGCCCCCGGAACCGTACGGCGCCGTAGCCGGTTCCGGGTGGCCGCCCTGGGCCCTGCACCGATCCTCGTCCCGCCCGCACCCCCAAGTCAATCCTCGGGTTTCCTTCCAAATACCCCAGCGATACCTTGGGTTGGTGACTCTCGACGACCTCCGTGCCTTCGTCGCCGTCTGTGAGGCGCGCAGCCTCAGCGCCGTCGCCCGCGACCTGGGCTGTACGCAGTCGGCGGTCAGCCAGCGCGTCAAACGACTCGAACGCGAGACGGGAACAGCCCTGTTGGAGCGGCGGCCGCGCGGCGTGGCCCCCACCCAGGCGGGCCGCATCCTGTGCCGCGCCGCCACCGGGTCGCTCGCCGAACTGGATCTGGCCCTGCGCCGCCTGGCCGACCTGCGCCAAGGCGACGGCGGCACGCTGCGGATCACCACGGGGGCCACGACCGTACGGCACTTCATGTCGGCGGCGGTGGTCGCCTTCCGGGCCCGCCACCCGCACGTCGACCTGGAGTTCCAGACCGAGAACTCCGGTCGTCGCTGCTTCGAGGCGGTGGCCGACGGCACCGCCGAACTGGCCTGGATCACCATCGGCCCGCCCGTACGCGGTATCGAGCAGCACCCGGTGCTGGAGCTGCCGTGGGTCCTCGCCGTACGGTCCGACGACCCGCTCGCCGGGCGCGACCACATCGAGCCGGCCGAGCTGGCGGGCGGCCTGTCCGGTATCCGGCACATCCGGCTGCCGGAGAACTCCGTCTCGCGGATGCGGCTCGACGGCCACCTGGGCCGGGGGCGGCCGGAGGCCGGGCAGGGCCCCGCCGCCGTGCCCGCCAGTTCCACCAGTGTGGCCGACTGGGACACCGCGATCCTGTTGGCGGAACTGGGCGTCGGACACGCGGTGGTGCCGGACCTGCCGGGCTGGCGGGGCGCCGGCCACCCGTCGCTGCGGCTGATCCCGATTCCGGGGCTCCCCCCGTTGGCGGCCGGGTGGGCGGTACGGCAGTGGGCGGCGCTGAGCCCGGTGGCGGTGGAGTTCGCCGAAACGGTGAACGGTTCCCTCGGGGCGGGTGGATCGGTCGGGGCGGGTGGGGCGACCGGGGTGGTCAGGGCGGGTGGATCGGTCGGGGCGGGTGGGGCGGCCGGGGTCGCCGAGGTGACCGGAGTGGGCACGGCTGCTGGTCCGGGTGCGGCGCCAGGCACAGCCGCCGGCCCGGACGCAAGAGCTCGCGCACAACGGCTCTCGGGCGTCGAAGCAGACGTACCCGCGTGCGCCCCTACGTGCGCCGGCGCATCCGAGGGGCACGACAGGGGGCCGGCACGGGCGCAGGCTTGAGCGACCGAAGCGACCGGAGCGACCGAACGCCCCGAACGACCGAAGAGCGACCGAAGCGACCGGAGCGACCGGAGCGACCCGAACGACGTACCGTTCGCCCCTCCCAGCCGCCCCCTGACTCACCCCTCCGAGGTGATCGGCTCCTGCAACTCGGTCACCCAGTCCTCCCGGTCCTCGGGACACTCCAGCGTCAGTTCCCGCGGATACCCGGCGGACCGGTACGGGCTGTCGTCGAGCCAGCGGGCCAGCGCCTGGGCCGTGGGCAGCACTCGTTCCATGGGCCCGCGGTGCACCACCGTGGCGGCCTGCGCGAGCGGCGGCAGGTCCACGATCGCGAAGTCGTGGGACGGCTGCGGAACGGCCGCGACCACGACCGCCGCGTGCACCGTGATGCGGTCGCCACCGCCGGGCGCGTCCGCGTAGTGCGCGATGCCCGGGCCCGCCGGCTCGACGCCCGCGGTGGCCAGCCGCCGGAACAGCTCGTCGTACAGCGGCCCGACGACCGGACCGATGTCCTCGGGCCCGAAGCTCGCCGCGGTACCCGTCAGTTGAGCGACCCGTACCGCTTCGACCCGCTTGACCACCACCTCGTCGGCGGCCATCCGCCCTTCGCCCTCGATCGTCCGCAGCCGCGCCTCGACCCGGGCCAGCCGGGCGCCGGCCGCCGTGACCGCCGCCGTCAGCTCGGCGCGGCGCAGCCGCAGCATGCCGCGCAGTTCCGCCGCGCTGACCTGTTCGTCCAGGATGGCCGTCACCTGCTGAAGGCTGAAGCCGAGGTCCTTGAGGGCGATGATGCGGTTGAGGCGGGCGAGCTGACCGGCCTCGTAGTAGCGGTAGCCGGTGACCGGGTCCGTACGGGCCGGGCGCAGCAGCCCGATGGCGTCGTAGTGACGCAGCATCCGGGCCGACACACGGCCGTGGCCCGCGAACTCTCCGATGGTGAACATGAGACTCCCAGTGCAGGGCTTGCCACGGTGTGAAGGTCAAGGGGCGGGTGGGGGTCAAGGGGCAAGGGGCGGGCGAAGGCCGGAGGCGGGTGTGCAGGGCGGGGAGCGGGCCGACGGTCGTCGGGCGGTGGTCGAGGTGATCTTCGTGAATTCCGGACGGTGGTCGAGGCGATCCTCGTGGACAGCGGGCGGCGACGTGCCGTGATTCGGCATCTGCCGAGGCGTATGCACGGGCCCGCGCCGGGGCGCACGGCGATTCCGTGCACCGGGGCATGCGCCGGAGCACCAGCATTCCGTCAAGGGGCGTCCACGGGCCGTCAATGATGCGTCAGTACGCCGCCGTGCGCATGCCGGTACGGGCATAGCGTCGAGGAGGAGCCCCGGCACTTCCCTTCCCTCCGGTCCGGGGCCATTGCTGCGCGAGGAGCGACGCCGTGCCCCAGCAACACCTGTACGCGGAAGACCCCGAACCCGCCGAACGCATCCCGGCCGGACTGCTGTTCGTCCCCGTCCGGCCGGGCCCCGCGGGCTGTACGGCCCGCCTGTTCCGCACTCCGCTCGGCGGCCGTACCGCCGTCGGTTTCACCTCCGTGCAGCGGCTCGCCGCCGCGCTAGGCAGCGACCAGCCGTGGATCCGGCTCGCCGAGCCCGCGCTGCGCGCCCTCGCCGAACCGCTCGGCGCGGCCGTCCTGACGGTGGACCCCCGCCTCGCCCCCGGTACTCCCCGTACACCGCTGCTGCGGGCCGTCTGAGAAGGGGCGTACGACCACCATGACCGTGACGACGACCCCGGCACCGCAGCCCCCCACAGGACAGCGGACCGACCTGCCTCACCCCCACTCCACCGAACCCACTGATCCCACGGGCCCCACAGATCCCACAGATCCCACGGATCTCGCTCGACCCACCACCCCCGCCGACTCGACCCATTCCAACAACCCCACCGATCCCACCAACCCCACCGGCCCCACCGGCCTCGGTGTCTGGCCCGCCTCCACGGCCGAACTCCCCGACGCCGACCTCGCCGTCGGCGGTGTCCCCCTCACCGAACTCGCCGCCCGCTTCGGCACCCCCACCTACGTCCTGGACGAGGGCGAGGTACGCGCCCGCTGCCGCGCCTACCTGCGCGCCTTCCCCGACGCCGACGTCCTGTACGCGGCCAAGGCGTTCCTGTGCCGCGCCATGGCCCACTGGGTACGCGAGGAGGGCCTGGGCCTGGACGTCTGCTCCGCGGGCGAACTGGAACTCGCCGTCACCACCGGCTTCCCGCCCGGCCGCATCGTGCTGCACGGCAACGCCAAGAGCCCCGAGGACCTGCGCACCGCGCTGCGCCTCGGGGTAGGCCGGATCGTCATCGACAGCACCTCCGAGATCGCCCGGCTCGCCGCCGCGGTGCCCGCCGGCACCCGGCAGCAGGTCCTCGTACGGGTGGTTCCGGGCATCGCCGCCGGCGGCCACGCCAAGATCCGTACGGGTACCGACGACCAGAAGTTCGGCCTGTCCCTGGCCGACGGTTCGGCGCAGCACGCCATCACCCGCATCCTGGGCCAGCCGCGGCTCCGGCTCGTCGGCCTGCACTGCCACCTGGGCTCGCAGATCACCACCGTCAAGCCGTACCTGTCGGCCGTACGGCGGCTGGTCGGACTGCTGGCCCGTATCCATGAGCAGCACGGCGTCACGCTGCCGCAGCTGGACATCGGGGGCGGCCACGGCGTGGCCTACCGGCCCGGCGAGGACAGCATGGACATCGCGGCGCTCGGCGCCAGGGTGCGGGCGGAACTGGCCGGCGGCTGCGCGGCGGCCGGGCTGCCGGTGCCCCGGCTGACCGTCGAGCCGGGCCGC
This sequence comes from Streptomyces paromomycinus, assembly GCF_003865155.1. Taxonomy (NCBI): domain Bacteria; kingdom Bacillati; phylum Actinomycetota; class Actinomycetes; order Kitasatosporales; family Streptomycetaceae; genus Streptomyces; species Streptomyces paromomycinus. Next base: position 4,771,019 of record NZ_BHZD01000001.1, read on the forward strand.
GCCATCGCGGGGCCGTCCGGCGTCGCCCTCTACCGGGTGCTGTCCGTCAAGCGGACCGGTGAGCACACCTTCGTCGCCGTCGACGGCGGGATGAGCGACAACCCGCGGCCCGCGCTGTACGGGGTGCGGTACGCGCCCCGGCTGGTCGGGCGGCGCTCGTCCGCGGCGCCGGTGCCGGTGAGCGTGGTGGGGCGGCACTGCGAGGCGGGTGACGTACTCGCCGCCGGGGTGCCGCTGCCCGGGGACGTACGGCCGGGGGATCTGATCGCCGTGCCGGTGGCGGGCGCGTACCACCTGTCCATGGCCTCGGGCTACAACCTCGTCGGCCGCCCGCCGGTGGTCGCCGTCGCGGACGGGCACGCGCGGGTTCTCGTACGGCGCGAGTCCCTGGCGGACATCCAGGGGCGCGACATCGGTCTGTGACGACCCTCGGGACGGACGCGGTGTGCACGGAGCCAGAACTCCGTGCATACCGCATCCACCAGTTGTAGGATGACTGGGCAACCGGGCGACCGCCCCGGTGCGGCAGACCCCTGGACGACCGATCGAGGAGATGTACATGGCGTTGCAGGCAGCGGGACGGCAGTCCCTCGTGGACACCGTCGTCGACGCCCTGCGCGCCCAGCTGACCGCCGGCACCTGGCCGGTCGGCGAGCGCATCCCCACCGAGCACGCCTTGGCCGAGCAGCTCCAGGTCGGCCGCAACACCGTCCGCGAGGCCGTACGGGTCCTCGTGCACGCCGGAATGCTGCGCTCCCGGCAGGGCGAGGGCACCTTCGTGGTCTCTTGCACCGACCCCGGCGCCGTCATGCGCGGTGTGCAGCGGGCCGGGGTCCGGGACGTGCTGGAGCTGCGTATCGCCCTGGAGGCGGAGGCCGCCCGGCTGGCGGCGCAGCGGCACCGGCCGGACGACCTGGACCGGATGCGCGCCGCGCTGGACGCCCAGGCCGCACTGGAAGCGGCGGGCGGGCAGCCGTTCGGCGGCGACCTGGAGCTGTACGCCGATCACGACGTCGCGTTCCACCGGGCCGTCGTGGAGGCCGCGCACAACACCGCGCTCACCGCCACGTACGCCTGGTTCAGCAGCTCCGTACGCGAGGCACTGGTCTCCTCGCTCGGCGACGAACTGATGCCGCGGATCGTGCACGGCGACCACCGTGCCGTCCTGGACGCGATCGCCTCCGGCGACCCGGAGGCCGCCGAGAAGGCCGCCCGCGCGCTGCTGGAGCCCCCGAAACGGGCGGTGGAAAAACTGCTCGCGGAGCGGTGAGCGAACCGGTTCGCCCGTGAAGACGGCAGGCCGCCGTCCCGCAGTACGGAGCCCCGCCCCGCCCGCACGGCCACTGCCGAAACGTTCCTCTCCCTTCCTCCGCCCCGCACACCCCTCCCCCTCACCCAAGGAGCGTCACCCACCCATGTCAGGGACCCGGCCCGAAGCACCACTGATCGACGCCGAGGAGGACCTCGCCCCGGCTCCGCCGGTAGCCGCGGCCCGCCGCCGGCTGCGCGCGCACCCGGTCCTGGTCCTGCTCGGCATCGTGCTCGCCTCACTGAACATGCGCGCCGCCCTGGCCGGCGTATCGCCGCTGGTGAGCGAGATCGGCGACCACTTCCACCTGGCCGCGACCGCGAGCAGCCTCGTGACGACCATCCCGCTGGTCTTCATGGGCCTCGGCTCGATCGCCGCGCCGCGGCTGGCCCGCCGCTGGGGCACCGAGACGGTGCTCTGCGGCGCGCTGGTGCTGCTGTGCGGCGGCATCCTGCTGCGGATCGCCCCGCCGGTCGTCGCGCTGTTCGTGGGCTGCGCGGTGGTCGGTACGTCCATCGCGCTGCTGAACGTCCTGATGCCCGGCCTGATCAAGCGGGACTTCCCGGAGCAGGCGGCGGGCATGACCGCCCTGTACTCCACGGCGATGATCCTGGGCGCCACCGTCTCGGCCGCCTCCGCCGTGCCGCTGGAGAACGCGCTGGGCGGCTGGCAGGGTTCGCTGGCCTCGTGGGCGCTGCTGGCCGCGGTCGCCGCCCTCGTCTGGATCCCGCAGGCGGTGCTCGCCCGGCGCGGCACCCGGCACGGCCAGGCCGCCGCGACACCGACGCACGCCACCGAGGACGGGCCCAACCTGAGCCGTTCTCCGCTGGCCTGGCAGGTCACGCTCTTCATGGGGTCGCAGTCGCTGATCGCGTACGTGATGATCGCCTGGATGCCGACGATCTTCACCGACCACGGCATGAGCAAGGCCACGGCCGGACTGGTCTTCGCCTTCAGCACCCTGGTGCAGATGGCCGGTTCCTTCGTGGTGCCGATGCTCGCCGGGCGGATGCGGCGGCAGCGGCTGCTGGCCGTCGCCGTCACCGCCCTGATGGCCTGCGGCATCGTCGGCCTCCTGGTGGCCCCGGTGGCGGGCGCCTGGATCTGGGCCGTACTCCTGGGCATCGGGCAGGGCGGCGCGCTCGGCCTGGCCCTGACGATGATGGTGCTGCGCTCCGGAGACGCTCACACCGCCGCCCGCCTCTCAGGCATGGCCCAGACCTGGGGCTACCTCCTCGCCGCCGCCGGCCCGCTCGTACTCGGCGCCGTACACCAGGCGACACACGGCTGGACGGTGCCGATCGTGCTGCTGCTGGCCGTCTGCGCGGGCCTGGTCCTGCTGGGCCTGGGCGCGGGGCGGGACCGGCGGATCGGGGCGGAGGCGTAACGGGCCTCGTACCTCTTCCGCCCTCGCGCGCTGCCGGAGATGTGTGTTCTCCGGCAGCGCGCTGCGCGTTGAGCCGCCCTCCCGCGCGGCAGTTGCATACCGCTTACGGCGCTCCCCTAAGCGGTATGCAACTTCCCTTCTGTCTCCCGCCTACTCCTCCCCAGCCAACGTCAACGTCCGCAGCTTGCGCGCCGCGTACCACGTGGCGAGGCCCGTCACGGCGACCAGGAGGGCCACCGCCAGCGGCAGGCCGACCTCGGACGTGATCGCACCCTCCGCGCCGATCTTCTGGCCCACCGCGAGGGCCCACTGCTGGACGCTCAGCGTCCGCGCGCCCGGGACCAGGTTGCCGAACAGGGTCTCCCAGACCAGGGCGTAGACCAGGCCGAAGACGACCGCGTGCCGGCTGATCGTGCCGAAGAACAGGAACAGGGCGCTGTACGCGACGGAGGCCACGGCCGCGGCGACCGCGTACGCGACGGCGATCTGCTGGCTGTTGCCGTTGAGGACGAAGCCCGCGATCAGTACCGGGATCGCGGAGAAGGCGGCCGTCACACCGATCGCCACGACCAGCTTGGTGAAGATGATCGAGGACCGGCGCAGCGGCTTGGCCAGCAGGTAGACGACGGAGCCGTCGTCGATCTCCGGGCCGATCGCGCCCGTACCGGCGATGACGCCGATCAGCGGCACCATCGTGGCGAGCGCGAAGGTGCCCAGGACGCCGTTGGCGGTGGAGTCGTCGGCGCCGGCCAGCGCCCGTACGGCGACGGAGATGACGATCAGGAGGGCGGGCAGCGCGAAGAGGATCAGCGCGCGGCGCCGCCCGAGGAGGGCCCGGTAGGTGAGCCGGGCGACGGTGGGGTTGAAGACCGACGGGGCCGCCGAGGGGCCCGCGGCGGGTGCCGGGGACGGGTCCGGCCGGACCGATGAGGTCGCTGACATCGCTTTCAGGCTCCTTTCAGGCCGCGACGAGGTAGGAGAAGACCGATTCCAGGGACTCGTCGGAGGGCGAGACCGTCAGGAGGCGGATGCCGTGGTCGCGGGCGACGCGCGGCAGCAGGGCGGTGAAGCGGGGGAAGTCGACGGCCTGGACGCGCAGCGCGCCCTCCTGGAGGTCCACCTCGATGCCGGCCGTGGAGGGGTCGGCGATCAGGGCGGCGGCCAGCGCGCGGTCGTCGTCGGAACGGACGAGGTAGCGGTGCGGGCGGTCCGTCATCAGGCGGCGGATCTTGCGGAAGTCGCCGGACGCGGCGTGCCGTCCGGCCACCACCACCTCGATGTGCGAGGCGAGCTGTTCGACCTCTTCGAGGATGTGGGAGGAGAACAGCACCGTACGGCCCTCGTCGCCCATCCGCCGCAGCAGTTCCATGAGCTGCATCCGCTGGCGTGGGTCCATGCCGTTGAACGGCTCGTCCAGCAGCAGTACGGACGGTTCGTGGACCAGCGCGGACGCCATCTTCACGCGCTGGCGCATGCCCTTGCTGTACGTGGAGATCTTGCGGTCCTGCGCGTACTCCATCTCGACGGTGGCCAGCGCGCGGCGCGCGGCGCCCTTCCCCAGGCCGTGCAGTTCGGCGTTGGCGACGACGAACTCGCGGCCGGTGAGGAAGTCGTACATCGCCTCGCGCTCCGGCACGATGCCGATGTCGCGGTATATGCGTTCGTTGCGCCAGATGGCACGGCCGTCGAGGGTGACGGACCCGCCGGACGGGGCCAGGAAGCCGCCCATCATGTTGATCAGGGTGGACTTGCCCGCGCCGTTCGGGCCGAGGAGGCCGGTGACACCGGGCCCGATGGTCATGGTGATGTCGTTGACGGCAACCACGTTGCCGAACCAACGGGAGACATGGTCGATCTGGATGGTCGTCATGGGCGCGGCCCGTTCCTCCGGGAGCTGATGGCGGGCATCGTCGGGTGCGCCTCCGGGGGCGCGGGGCGGGCGGTCACAGGCCGGCCTTCCGGTAGCGGCGCATCAGCAGGGCGTACGAGCCCGCGACGGCGACCAGGGTGACCAGGAGGGCCACCAGCCCAGCGGCGGTGGACGGCTGGACCTCGTCGGGGAAGGACGCGGTGCCGCCGAGGAACGTCGCCTGCACGCTGTCGATCAGGGTGACGGGCGAGAACAGGGCGAGCCAGCCCACGACCCCTTCCTGGCCCTGTACGGCGGCGATGCCCTGGACGGCGCTCACCGCGGCGTACGGGATCGTCAGCGCGGCGATGACGGCCGCCACACCGAAGCCGCGGCGCGGGGTCAGCGCGGAGATCAGCAGGCCGACACCGGCGAAGAGGAGGGACAGCAGTGCCACCGACACCAGGCCCTGGGCCATCCCCCTGGTCTGGTCGACGAAGTCCATCTTGGCCAGCAGCGCGCCGATGTAGAGGATCAGCAGCGGCGCGGCGGTCAGGATGAACAGCGCACCGGCCATGGCCGCGAACTTCGCCACCACGTAGTCGACCCGCTCGATCGGGCGCGAGAAGTACAGCGGGACGGTCTTGAAGCGCAGGTCGCGGGAGACGGACTGCGGTGCCTGGGCGGCCAGGTAGAGGCCGATGACCGCCTGGAGGAAGATCGCGTACCGGGTGTACGCCACCGGCAGGTCGTTCATCTTCGTGAACACCGCGACCGCCACCATGATGCCCGCGGGCAGGCACATGACGGCGAACAGCAGCATCGGCAGGACCTTGGACTTCGCCGAGCGGCCGAGCCCGTAGGCACCGCGCAGGCTCTGCGAGAACAGCGAGCGGCGCGCGTAGGCGCGGCCCAGGCGGGGGCCGTCGAAGTGGCGGTAGCCGATGTCGTGGATGACGTCCTGCGCCGCTCCGGCGGTGGCGGGGTTCCTGGTCTCAGGCGGCATCGGGGGCGCCTCCGTCCTTGGTGGCTCGGTGGGCGGTCGTCGCGGAAGCGGTCGTCGCGGGGGCGGTGGGGCGGGGCGCGGCGGGCTGCGGGCCCGATGCCTCCGGGGCGCCCGCGGTCGCCGCGTCGTCGCTCCGGAAGACCTCGGAGATGCGGTGCCTGCGCTGCTCCATGCGGACCAGGCCGAGGCCGAGGCCCGCGACGGTGTCGCGCACCAGGTCGTACGTCTCTTCGCCGGTGGCCTCCACGTACAGCACGTGGGCGGCGGAGGCGCCGCTCTCCGAGCCGGGGGCCGCGGTGGTCACCGCGGCACCGGCACGGGTCAGGGCCGAGCGCAGCGACGCCGTGCCGTCGGGGTGCTCGTCGGTGTCCGTGACCTCGACCGCGAGGGAGGCGGTGAGCTGGGTGAAGTCGTCGGTCGAGGAGGAGCGCAGCAGCCGGCCGCCGTCGATGACGACGACGTGGTCGCAGGTGCGCTCCAGTTCGCCGAGGAGATGCGAGGTGACCAGGACCGATATGCCGAATTCGGTGTGCACGCGGCGGATCAGGCCGAGCATCTCGTCGCGGCCGACCGGGTCCAGGCCGTTGGTCGGCTCGTCCAGGAAGACCAGCTGCGGGTCGTGGACCAGCGCCTGGGCCAGCTTGACGCGCTGCTTCATACCCGTCGAATAGCCGCCGATGGGGCGGTAGCGCTCCTCGTAGAGGCCGACGTGCCGCAGCGTGTCGGCGGTGCGCTCACGGGCCGCGGTCGGCGGCAGGCCCGACATGCGCGCCATGTGGACGACGAACTCGGTGGCCGAGACGTCGGGCGGCAGGCAGTCGTGCTCCGGCATGTAGCCGACGCGCTCCCGGATGGCGCCGCCCTCCCTGGCCACGTCGAGGCCGAGGACGGTCGCGGACCCCTCGCTGGCCGGGGCGAGGCCCAGCAGCAGCTTGATCAGGGTGGACTTGCCGGCACCGTTCGCCCCCACCAGGCCGGTCACGCCCGGGCCGATGTCAACGGTGAGCCGGTCCAGCGCGGTCACCCTCGGGTACCGCTTGCTCAGGCTTTCGGTCACGATCACAGTCACGTCCACGACGGTAGTGGCGCTCACCACACCGGTCGTCAGACCTGGCGGCTGGATCGGCCTCCGACCACAGGTGGAGGGGCCCGTAGGGGAGGTCCGGCTTTCGGCTCATGGGGGTCGGGGGCGGGGCGGGGGTACGTGCGGTGGCCCGGGTGCTCGTCAAGCTTGATCCTTGATCCTTGATCCTTGATCGCTTCGCACGGCCGGCTGCCGGGTGTCTCCCGCAGGTTTTCCACAGGCCCGTACCGACCCCTTGACGTCGCCGCCGAGCATTGTCACATTCATCAGTGTCAAGTTACGGGCACGTACCGCGATGAACGGCATACGGGACGGACGGTTGGCGATGACCTCAGCGACAGGGGCCGCAGCGGCCCGGAGGGGCGGCGGGGCGGCCGGGGGGAACGGTGGCGCGGCCGGGACCGGCGGGGTCGGCAGGGCCGGCGGGGCGCGTGAACTCACCGCGGAGCTGCGGGGGTTCAGAGAGGTGCAGCGCCTTGCTTACGACTGCGCCGAGGCGGTCGCCGCGCAGCTCAGACCGGGCGTGACGGAGCGGGAAGCGGCGCGGATGCAGCGCGACTGGCTGCACGAGCGTGGTGTACGGGACTGGTTCCACCTCCCCTTCGCCTGGTTCGGCGACCGTACGGCGTTCACGAACTTCCGTATACCGCTGCAGTTCTTCCCCACCAATCGGCGCCTGGAGCCCGGGATGGCCTTCATCCTCGACATGGCGCCGGTCCACCGCGGCCGCACGGCCGACATCGGCTACTCCGGGTGCCTCGGGCTCAATCCCGTGCACGACCGGCTGCTGGCCGACCTCGAAGCGCATCGCGAACTGATCCTGCGCGAGGTGCGCGAACGCCGCCCGCTGCGTGAGATCTACGAGGACGTCGAGCGGCTCATGATCCGCCAGGGGCATGCGAACCGGCACCGTGCCTACCCCTTCGGCGTGATCGCCCACAAGATCGACCGGGTCAAGGAACGCCGCTGGTCACCCACGGTCTTCGGGTTCGGTACGCAGGCGCTCAAGGGCCTGGCCTCGGACGCGCTGCACGGCCACCGGGACGGCTGGTCGCCGCTGTGGAGCCCGTACAAGTTCTCCGACCACCCGCCGCAGCCGGGACTGTGGGCGGTCGAACCACACCTCGGATTCCGGGGCACGGGCGCGAAGTTCGAGGAGATCCTCGTCGTGACGGACTCCGCCGACCCGCAGGAGAGCGCCTTTTGGCTGGACGACGATCTGCCGCACGTGCGGCGCTGGCAGGAGGAGAAGGCCGCATGAGCAGGACGACAGGAGACGGGACCGGTGCTGGAGCTGGGGCTGGAGCCGGAGCCGGAGCTGGAGCCGGGCTGGACGGTGCCCGGGAGCGCTGGGTCCGTACGGGCGGGGTGGAGCTGTGCGTCGCCGAACTGGGCGACACCACGCACCCCACGGTGGTGCTGGTGCACGGCTATCCGGACAGCAAGGAAGTGTGGTCGGAGGTGGCCCGCGGTCTGGCCGGCCGCTTCCACGTGGTGCTGTACGACGTCCGGGGCTGCGGCCGGTCCACCGCGCCCAGACCGCTGCGCGGCGGCTTCACGCTGGAGAAGCTGACCGACGACTTCCTCGCCGTGGCGGAGGCGGTGAGCCCGGACCGCCCGGTCCACGTGGTCGGCCACGACTGGGGCTCGGTGCAGGCCTGGGAGTTCGCGACGGCCCGGCACACGGAAGGCCGGATCGCCTCCTTCACCTCGATGTCCGGCCCGTCACTGGACCACTTCGGCCACTGGATCAAGAAGCGCGCCGCCCGCCCCACCCCGCGCCGCGCGGCACAACTGCTCAACCAGGGCGTCAAATCCTGGTACGTCTACATGCTGCACACCCCGGTCCTGCCCGAGCTGGCCTGGAAGGGGCCGCTCGGCAAGCGCTGGCCGAAGATCCTCCAGCGGGTGGAGAAGATACCCGCGGGCGACTACCCGACGGCGTCCCTGCCCACGGACGCCGCCCACGGCGCATGGCTCTACCGCGACAACGTCCGCGCCCGGCTGCGCCGCCCGCGCGCCGACGCCTACGCCCACTGCCCGGTGCAGCTCATCACGCCCACCGGGGACGCCTTCCTGTCCCAGCGGCTCTACGACGACCTCGAACGCTGGGTGCCGCAGCTGGTCCGGCGCACCCTCCCGGCCAAGCACTGGGTGCCGCGCACCCGGCCCGACCAACTGGTCTCCTGGATCACCGAATTCGTGACGTCCAAGGAGGAGGGCGACCCGGCCAGGGAGAACGTCGCCGCCGGTCCGTACGCCGACCGGTTCGGCGGGCAGCTGGTGCTGGTCACCGGCGCCGCCAGCGGCATAGGGCGGGCCACCGCGTTCGCGTTCGCCGAGGCGGGTGCACGCGTCGTCGCCGTCGACCGGGACGCCGAGGGAGCGGCCCGTACGGCCGACCTGGCGCGGCTGGTCGGCGCCCCGCAGGCGTGGGCCGAGACGGTGGACGTCTCGGACGAGGCCGCCATGGAGAAGCTGGCCGACAAGGTCGCCGCCGAGTACGGCACCGTCGACGTGCTGGTCAACAACGCCGGCATCGGCCTGTCCGGCTCCTTCCTCAGCACGACCACCGAGGACTGGAGGAAGGTCCTGGACGTCAATCTCTGGGGCGTCATCCACGGCTGCCGGCTCTTCGGCCGGCAGATGGCCGAGCGCGGCCAGGGCGGCCACATCGTCAACACCGCCTCGGCGGCGGCCTTCCAGCCGTCGAAGATCCTGTCCGCCTACGGCGCGTCGAAGGCGGCGGTCCTCATGCTCAGCGAGAGCCTGCGCGCCGAACTGGCCGGCCAGGGCATCGGCGTCACGGCCGTCTGCCCCGGCATCGTGAACACGAACATCACCACGACGGCCCGCTTCACGGGCGTCTCGGCGGACGAGGAGAAGCGCCGCCAGGCCAAGGTGGCCCGCGCGTACGGGCTGCGCAACTATCCGCCGGAGAAGGTCGCCGACGCGATCCTGCGCGCGGTCGTCCGCAACGCAGCGGTCGTCCCCGTCACGCCCGAGGCACGCGGCGCCCACCTGATGTCCCGCTTCACCCCCCGCGCGCTACGCGCACTGGCCCGTCTCGACCCGCCCGTGTGAGGACGCGCGCCAAGGCGCGGACAAGTCGGCGCTGCCGCACGCCCAGGCGCAGACAGAGGCCGGCGCGACCGCACCCCCAGGCGAACACATGCCGCAGCGGGCGCCCCTCAAGACGAACGCGTGCCGGGGCGGTCGCACCACCGCCCCGGCCCCTCCCCCACACCCCTCCCACTCGCTCTCTCCCCTTCTCCCCTCACGTCTTACGTCTTACGTCAGGAGCACAGCGTGAGTACGAACCCCACCGAACCGGAGGAGCGCCACACGATCGCACCCCGCCGGGTCACGTTCGACTGGCGCGAGACCCCGCTGCACTGGATACCGGACGAGCCCACCGCCACCCACGTCATCAACGTCCTGCACCTCCTGCTGCCCGCGGGAGAACGCTGGTTCGTCAAGGTCTTCAAGGAAGCCCTGCCGCTGGTCCGCGACCCCGCGCTGCTCAAGGACGTCAAAGGCTTCATGGGGCAGGAGGCCACCCACAGCGTCCAGCACGCATACGTCCTGGAACACCTCGCCCACCAGGGCCTGGACACCGCCCCCTACACGAAGCACGTCGACTTCCTCTTCGAACACCTCCTCGGCGAACGGCCGCCGTTCGCCGCCCCCGTCCCCACCCAGGAGTGGCTGCGCTTCCGGCTCTCCCTCATAGCCGCCATAGAGCAGTTCACCGCCGTCCTCGGCAACTGGGTGCTGCACGCCGAGGGGCTGGACCGGGCCGGCCCCGACCCGGTCATGCTCGACCTGCTGCGCTGGCACGGCGCGGAAGAGGTCGAGCACCGCGCCGTGGCCTTCGACATGTATGAGCACACCGGCGGCGAGAGCCTGCCCCGGTACGCCCGCCGCGTCCTGGGCATGGCCGTCACCGCCCCCGTCCTCCTCTACCTGTGGGCCTGGGGCGCCGCCTACCTCATACGCCACGACCCGCAGCTGGCCGGGCGCCTGCGGTACTCCCTGCGCGCGCACAACCGGGCCGTGCGCGCGCAGCTCCTGCCGACCTGGCGCGAGCTGGGCACCGCCGTACCGCGCTACCTGAAGCGGTCGTACCATCCCTCGCAGGAAGGCTCGCTGCGCAAGGCCGTCGACTACCTGGTGTCCTCCCCAGCCGCCCGCGCCGCAGCGGGCGCGGTGGGCCGCGCGGCCATCTCGTAAGGAGCACCGCATTGACCGACCAGTCGCCGCCGGCCGAGTACCGCATCGAGGATCTGGCCCACATCAGCGGCACCTCGGTCCGCACCATCCGCGCCTACCAGGACCGCGGCCTCCTGCCCAAGCCGGAACGCCGCGGCCGGGCCAACGTCTACGGCGACGAGCACCTGGAGCGGCTGCGCCGCACCGCCGACCTGCTCGACCGCGGTTACACCCTCGCCAGCATCAAGGAACTCCTGGAGGCCTGGGACACCGGACGCGGCCTCGGCGGCGTCCTCGGCCTGGTCGCCGAGATCGACGGCCCATGGAGCGACGAGGAGGCGGCCCGCATCACGCGTGAGGAGCTGGACGCCGCGTTCGGCGGCTCACCGGACGAAGAAGCCCTGGCGGACGCAGTCGAACTGGGCGTCCTGGAACGCCTCCCCGGCAGTGGCGACGTCTTCCGTGTCCCCAGTCCTCAGGAGCTGGCCGTAGCCGCCGAGCTGCACAGCGCCGGCGTCCCCCTCACGGCCATCTCCGGCCATCTGCGCGAACTCCGCGGCCAGGTCGAGCACATTGCGGCCCGCTTCCTCGACTTCACCACCGAGTACGTCTTTCACCCCTACCTCGACCACCAGCCCACCGAAGCAGAGGCCACCGAGGCCGCTGGCCTCGTACGCCGCTTGCGCCCCCTCGCTCAGCAAACCGTCGACGCCGAACTCGCCCGCGCCATGCGCACCATGGCCACCCGCTACATCCATCACCATCTCGGCGACATCAGCAACGACAGCGGCAGCGGCAGCGGCAGCGGCAGCGGATTGTGCGGTCCGAGGGCGGGGCAGGCCGTAGCCCCCGAGCCAGCCCGCTCCCCAGCACCTCACTCCACCGATACCAACACCGGCACCACCGCCCCCGAGGCCGCCCCCGCTCCCACCGCTCCCACCGTCGACGCCTCCACCGATGCCGACGCCGACGCCGACGCCACCGTGATCGCGCTCCCCGCCGATGCCGTACGCGCCGTACGCGACTTGGTCGGCCGAGAGAACGTGGCAGCCTTCATCACCGCCGCCACCCGACGCGAGGTCCATGCCCGCACCATGGACGAGCTGGCAGCCCGCCGCACTCCGCCCCGCTGACCGCCGGCCCCTCGCCGGGACCACCTCAATCGAGCCTCAGGGCTCCAAAGACGACCTTGCTGTTCCAGTTGTTCCCTCCCCAGTTGTGTGTCGCGGCGGACGGTGCGTAGGTGTGCTTGCCGATGGTCACCGCGCCGGTGTTCCGACCGTCCCTGCCTGCGTCGCGTCCTGCGTCGCGCCCGACGTGGCCTGGGCGGCCGAGATCGTCCACCGGCCCTGTCCGGCCGATCCAGCCGTCGTGGCTGTCGGCCGTGGCCGGGCCGGTGATGAGCAAGGTGGCCGCGGCGGCCAGGAACAGTGCGCCGAGGGTGTCGGCGGTACGTACACGCATGGGGGCTTCTTTCCTCGTCTGGAGCCGGCCGGAAGCTTCCGGGCCCGGGCCCGGCCGTCTTCGTGGACATCGCCCGGATGCGGCAGTCGGGCCTCGTCGGGATGTGGCACCCGAAGCCGTCCCGGCTGCGTCGACCGAGGTGAACCCCCTCATCCGATACCGCCGCACCCCCGGCCGCCATTCAGGCGCAGCCACTCGGGGCCGGGCGCGACTCGCTGCCTCCCTACTGGACCGGGTCCGGTAGCCAGTTCCCGTGGAACCCGAAGGGCACCCGCTGGGGCAGGTGGACCGTGGCCACCGGCCCCTTGGCTATGTCCTCCGCGTCGAGGATCACAAGATCGCTGGTGTCGCTCGCCGCGTCATGCACGTAGGTGAGCAACCACCCGGGGCCGCCGGGCCGGTCGTCCGCCGGAGCGAAGGCGGCCTCGGCGGGGGTCCGGCCGGGGCCGAAGTCGTACCGGGCACTGGTGCCGGTGTGCAGGTCGTAGCGGATCACCGCGCTCGGCGTGGGGCCGGCGCCGGGGCCCCCGCTCCGCGTGATGTGCCCGAACCTGGCGTCCAGCCCCGCCAGCCGGTCGTCCATGCGCGGGAACTCGCCCGACTGGTCGTCCACCTGCTCCTCGACGACCTTGTCCGCGGCGAGGTCGATGGTCCACCGCCACAGCGTGGGCAGCGACTTCAGCTCCGGCGCCGGGTAGCGGCAGACGTAGAGGACGATGCGCCCCGGGCCGTCGTCGTACGCGTTCAGGGAGTGGAAGACGTAGCAGGGGTCGATGGTGAACCAGCGGACGTCACCGTGCGGATCGTCGCGGCGCAGCACACCGAGCCGGGCGCCGTACTCCGCGTCCCATACGTACGGCAAGCCGGGAGTCCCGTGGTCGTAGACGAGCGGGAGGTCCATGAAGACGACGTGCCCGGCCGTCAGGTGGAAGTCGTGCATCATCGTGGACGCCCCCACCTCGACGGGGCGGCTCACCACCAGCGCGCCGGAGGCGTCCGCACGGTGGTAGGTCAGAAACGGCGGCTCCGGAACGCCGTAGCCGAAGAAGTGCAGCTCTCCCGTGGTCGGGCAGGTCTTGGGGTGAGCGGTCATGGCGGTGGTCAGCCGGCCGTCGAAGTCGTACGGGCCGATGGTCTCCAGCTCGTGCCCCGGCCGGCAGTCGAGTTCGTACGGGAAGGACGACTCGACCAGGGCGAGGGTGCGGCCCGCGTGGTGGACCACGTGGGTGTTGGCGACACCGGCGGTCAGGTCGGGACGCCCCTCCCGGTCCCGGACCGCTGCACCGTCGGTGAAGGCCGAGGTGCGGACCCAGCGGTTGCGGTACGAGACGGCCTTGCCGCCTTCCAGGCGGACGCCGTGGACCATGCCGTCACCGAAGAACCAGTGCACCGACGCGGCGTCCCGCGGGTTGGGGCCGTTGCGCAGGTACCAGCCCGTCAGCTCGGGCGGTATCGCGCCGGTGACCGGCAGCTCGTGCGTGGTGAGTTCCTTGGGCACCGGGGCGAAGTTCCCCGCCAGGTGCGGGGGCGGTGTGTCTTCGGAGCCGGACGCCGGGACGGCGGATCCGGGGACGTTTGTCGTCGTCATGCGGGCTGGGCCTCCTGTACGTAAGGGTGTCCGCCGGCCTTCTCCAGGAAGCGCGCTCGCGCACGCTCCGGGTAGCTCGCGGTGAAACGCAACGGGATGACGAAGGCGCTGAGATGGATGGAGATCATCGCGGTCAGTCCGAGCCCGTAGCCCGTGACCAGGGCCTGCCCTGCCGCAGCGAACGTGAAGGATGCCGCCCAGGCCGCGCTGAGCACGTAATTGATCCGCAGGAACAGCCGGGTACGCCACACCTCGGGCGGCGCCTTCCGGCGGGCTATCGCGAGCGTGAAGGGCCGACGGGCGGCCATCGATCCCCAGGTGACCAGTGCCAGCCAGCCCGAGGACAGGGCTCCGTCGTAGGTCCGCAGACCGCTGTCCGGCCGGACGAAGGCCAGGACCGTGATGCCGGCGAAGAACACCAGGCTGCCGTACTCCAGCACCCGGAACGACGGCGACAGCCCCTCGGCACGGTCCGCGTAGAGCACCGCGCAGCCGATCACCAGGGCCAGCAGCGCGGCCCACTGCCAAGACGCCCAGGCCACAGCTCCGTAGGCGATCCACGGAAAGAACCCCCGCAAGAAGGTCATGACTCTCGACTCCCCCGACCGGGCTGCCCCGGCCTTCCAGCGACATTCCAACTTCGACATGTCGAAGCTAGAGGGTTCTCCTTTGACGTGTCAAGACTGGAAGGTAAAGTGACGGACATGAGCCTCCGCCACGCCGTTCTGGGCCTGCTGGCCGCATCACCCGCCAGCGGTTACGACTTGATGAAGACGTTCGACCTGTCGCTCGCGCACGTGTGGCCGGCCACCCAGAGCCAGGTCTACGGTGAGCTGAACAAACTCACCGCGGCCGACCTGATCGAGGTGGCCTCGCACGGCCCCCGGGGCCGCAAGGAGTACGCCATCACCAAGGCCGGCATGGCCGAACTCCACCACTGGCTCACGGAGGTGGAGCCTGTCGGACCGCAGCGTCACGACGGCCTGCTGCGTGTCTTCTTCCTCGGCGCCCTGACACCGCTGGAAGCCCGTACGTACCTTCTGCAACAGGCCGAACGGTCCGCCCGCGCGCACGCCGACTACCGGGCCTTGGCCGACGCCGGCGACTGGAAGGGCGAAATGATCGCGGTCTACGGGCGCATCGCCCTGGAATTCGGTCTGCGCCAGACCGCCATGATGGAGGAATGGGCCAACTGGGCGGCCGCAGAGATCACTTCGGACCAGGCCCGCCGGAACAGGGAAGCAGCCGGGGCACCGGCCGGGGAACAGGGCCCGGATCACGAGCCGGAGCAGGACCGAAACCGAAACCGGGACCGAAACCGGGGCCGGGAAAGTGAACAGGAACCAATTCAGGAGCGTGTGCAAGGTCGAGAGCGGGCCAAGAAGCTCCAGCGGTAGATCCGTGGCAGGTGCCTGAACAGGGATACGGACGGGCCCCGTAAGCCCACGGCCTAGCGTTCGTCCCCGAGCGCGCCGTGCAGGAAGAGGTCCACCAACTCTCGCGGGCTGAGCGCCCCCAGCATGCGCTCCTCGTCCCCCGCCTCCACCGCCGAGGCCCGGCTCAGCGTCAGGAAGACCCTGGCCAGGGCCTCCGGCGCCACCCGCAAACGGTCCCGCTCGGGCTCGAACAGGGCGGCTACCGCTGCCAGTGGAGCCGCCAGCGCCTCCTCGCGGCTGCCGGGCACGGACGGGGACGAGGCCGCCCCCGGTTCCGAGGCCGGTTCCGGTTTCGAAACCGGTCCCGGTTCCGAGGCCAGTCCCGGTTCCGAGCCCGGCCCACCCGCCCTTGGCGCTTCACACCCCCGCAGGTGCCCCGTCGCGTGTAGCGCACCGATCACCGCACCGATACGGGACAGGTGCTCCCGCATCGCGTCCAGCGCCTCGACCAGCCGCTCCGCGAGGGGCCGGTGCAAGGGGACGGCGGCCAGGGAGGCGAGCAGAGCGTCGGGGCGGAGGGCTTCGGCCACACAGGCCGCCAGCAGCGCCTCCTTGTCCTCGAAGACACGGAAGATCGTCGCCTCACCGATGCCCGCCGCGCGCGCCACCTTCGCCGTGGTCACGCCCGCGCCGTACTCAGCCACCAACGGCAACGCGGCCTTCACGATCATCGAGCGGCGCTCGTCGGCGCTCATCCCGGGCGCACGGCGGCGCCTGCCCGGCACGCCCGCCGTCTCCACTGCCTCAGCCATGCCGCCAACGTACGCGAGCGACCGCCCGGTGCCGGAACCAGCCACCGAAAAGGCCAGCCAGGGACCAGCCGTCCCCGCGCGGGCACGGTCAGCCCGTCACAACCCGGGCGCACCCCAGACCGGGAACCACCGGCTCAGATCCGGCTCGGTCTCCAAGTCGTCGGCGAGCACGGCCCGGATCTCCAGCTCCAGGGCGTTGTCGCGCTTTTCGGCGGCCCCTTCCGGGCCTGTCAGCGGCGCGAACGGGTAGAACGTACCGCGCTTGTAGAGGTAGACCAGCGCGAGCGGCCTGCCACGGTCGTCCCGGAAGCCCATCAGGGAACACAGCAGTTGCGGGCCGAACCCGGCGCTCTCCAGGGAACTGTTGACCGTGTGCAGATCGTTAACCAACCCCGCAATGTCCTCCGGCCCGTGCCGCGCGAGCATCCACGAGTAGCCGTACTCGTCCTGGCTGAACTCGGCCGGTCGGCCCAGAAGGTCGCGCACCTCCTCCTGGATGCCGCGGAACGCGCCGCCCTCGACGCTCGCGAAGCACACCGATCCCAGGCCGGTGGGCCGGAACCCGGCCGCGGCCTGGAGGGTGACGGCCGCGGAGGGAAGCGCGAACAGCCGGTCGAGGTCGGGACGTACCGGCTTGCTGCGTCCGAGGATGGCGTCCAGAAATCCCATGCGGTGGCTCTCCTTGATCCGTCTGTGTCCCGACTGCGGACCGTTTCCGGCCCGACTGCGCCCCGACCGCGCCCCGACTGCGCCCCGACCGCGCCCTGACTGCGGCCCGACTGCGGACCTTCTGCGATCCGTCTGATCTGCTTGCGATCCGTCTTCCGGCGGGCGCAAGGTGACGGCGCTCTCCCCCTACGCCTGCCTCTGTCTGCCGCTACGCCTGCCTCTACGACCGCCCTACGCACCCCCTCCAGGATCACCTCCAAGACCACCTCCACAGTCGCCCCTACGGCCGCCCCAGCTGCGCCGAGATCCGCCCCAGCTGCTCCAGCCGCTGCTCCAGCGTCGGGTGCGAGGACAGCAGTCGCCCGAAGCTCTCCTTCGAGAACGCCGGCGCGAAGAAGAACGCGTTGAACGGTTCGGCCTTGCGCAGGTCCCGCGTCGGGATCTGCGCCATCTGACCGGTGACCTTGGTGAGCGCGGCGGCCAGCGCCGACGGGCGCCCGGTCAGGATGGCCGCGGCCCGGTCGGCGGACAGCTCCCGGTAGCGGGACAGCAGGCGGGTGAGCAGGAAGCTGACGGCGTAGACCACGGCGCTGACCAGCGTGACGACCAGGACGGCGATCGCCGCGTTGTTGTCCCGGCTGTTGCGGCCGACGCCGCTCCACAGGGCCGCGCGCGTGATGATCCCGGCCAGTACGCCCAGGAACGAGGCGATCGTCATGACCGCGACATCGCGGTGCGCGACATGCGACAGCTCGTGCGCGAGGACTCCTTCCAGCTCCTCCGGCTCCAGCCGCCGCAGCAGGCCGGTGGTCGCGCACACCATCGCGTTCTTCTGGTTGCGGCCGGTCGCGAAGGCGTTCGGTACGTCGGATTCCGCGACGGCCACGCGCGGTTTGGGCATGTCCGCGAGGGCGCACAGCCGGTCGACAGCGCCGTGCAGTTCCGGTGCCTGCTCCGGAGTGACCTCACGCGCCCCCATGCTGAAGGCGGCGATCCGGTCGCTGAACCAGAACTGTGCGACGAACATGGCGCCCGAGATCAGCAGCACCACGATCCACGCGCCCTTGAGGAGCACCACCAGCGCGCCCACCACGACCACGTACAGCAGGCCGATGAAGAACATGGTCGTGACCATGCGTGACGTCAGGCCGCGGTCGGGGGCGAATCGGGTCCGTGCCATGCTCTCAGTCCTCCACACCGCAGAGTCCGCAGAGTCCGCAGAGTCCGTCCGAGGAACCGTTCCGGCGCCTCTGACCCGATTCTCCCTCTTGTCCACCCGTTACGGCGTAAAACGCAGGCCATGGATTCGCCCCGACCGCCGGATGCCGACCCGGCGCGCCCACCGCTCCTACCCGCCTACCTGCCGTCCGCCTTCCGCCTTCCGCCTTCCGCCTTCCGCCCCTACCTAACCGACCGCCCCTACCTGCCGACCGCCCTACCGCCCGAGCTGCGCAAGCCCCTCCCCGGCGATCCGCTCGAACACCGAAAGGTCCGCTTCAAAGACCGACCCGTCGATCGGCCAGTGCAGCACGATCTCGTCGATGCCCGCCTCGGCGTGTGCACCAGCGAAGTCCACGAAGGCGTCCACGGAATCGAGCGGACGGTCCGGCGTGAAGCCGGTGAGCATGATCTTCTCCAGTTCGCCGGTGTCCCGGCCGGCCTCGGCACACGCCTTGCCGAGGCGTTCGACCTGGCCACGCACCGCCTCCAGGGACTCGGCCGCGGTGCCGGTCGCGGCGGCCTTCGGGTCGCCGGTGGTCACCCATGCCTGCCCGTACCCGGCGGCCAGCCGCATGCCGCGCGGCCCGGTGGCCGCGATCGCGAACGGCAACCGGGGGCGCTGTACACAGCCGGGGATGTTGCGCACTTCGTGGGCGCGGTAGTGCACGCCCTCGTACGAGACCACGTCCTGCGTCAGCAGCCGGTCCAGCAACGGTACGAACTCGCCGAAGTGGTCGGCCCGTTCCCGGGGCGTCCACGGCTCCTGGCCGAGCGCCGTGGCGTCGAAACCGGAGCCCCCGGCGCCGATGCCCAGGGTGATCCGCCCGTCGCTGATGTCGTCCAGGGAGATCAGTTCCTTGGCGAGGGTCACCGGGTGCCGGAAGTTCGGGGAGGTGACGAGGGTGCCCAGCCGCATCCGGGACGTCGCGGCGGCGGCCGCGGTCAGCGTCGGCACCGCGCCGAACCACGGCCCGTCCCGGAAACTCCGCCAGGAGAGGTGGTCATAGGTGTACGCGGTGTGGAAGCCCAGCTCCTCGGCGCGCTGCCACACCTCCCGGCCACCCTCGGACCAGCGGCGGACGGGAAGGATCACGGTGCTCAGTCGCATGGGTACGAGCGTACGGCGGCCCCGCATCGGACCCGCGAGCCGTGGTGAGCACCCGCACACGGGAGCCACCCGCCGTGCACGCGGGGTGCACTTGCCGTACAGGCGCACGCGCAGTCGGCCGTACGCCCGTCTCCGCATCCGTACGCCTCCCCGCCCGAACCTGCGCAGGACCGGCTCAGTTCTTGGGCGGGTACGTACGGCACCCGCTCCGGTACGACCCGCCGCTCGTCCTCCTACGGCCCGGTACCCGTTCCTCTACGGCCGTCCGGCACCCGCCGGCGTACGCCCCCGTACTCCCGGCACGGATCCCGCCTCCGTCAAGCTCATGCGCGCGACCCGCCGCACGCCTGTGCGCGCATATGCGCGAAGATGGGCGGCGTGACCGATGCCTCCGCAGAGCCTCCCCTGGCGCCAGGGTCCGACGGGAAAACGATCCGGCTGATCGCCACCGACCTCGACGGCACGTTGCTGCGCGACGACAAGACGGTCTCCGGCCGGACGATCGCCGCGCTGGCCGCCGCCGAGCGGGCAGGCATCGAGGTCTTTTTCGTGACCGGTCGGCCGGCCCGCTGGATGGACGTGGTCAGCGACCATGTGCACGGACACGGCCTGGCGATCTGCGCGAACGGCGCGGCCGTCGTCGATCTCCACCACGGCCGCCGGATCGTCGAGATCAGCCCGCTGGAACGGCCGGAGGCACTCTCCGTCGTGCACGCGCTGCGCGCTGCCGCTCCCGGCACGACGTTCGCGGTCGAGCAGACCGGCGGCTTCAACTACGAGCCGGCGTACCCGCCCTTCTATCTCGACCCGGCCGCCGTCATCGCGCCCGCGGAAAAACTCCTGGCCGAACCGAGCCCCGAGGAGCGGCAGTCCCCGCTGAGCCCCGACCAGCCCGTGCTCAAGCTCCTCGCGCACCACCCCGACCTGGACCCGGACGCCTTCCTCGACCTGGCCCGCGCGCGGGCGGGCAGGTACGCCTCCTTCACCCGGTCCAGTCCGACCGCGCTCCTGGAGATCAGCGGCCTGGGTGTCAGCAAGGCCGGCACCCTGGCCCGCTGCTGCGCGGAGCGTGGCATCAGCCCCGACCAGGTCGTCGCCTTCGGGGACATGCCCAACGACATCGAGATGCTGGCCTGGGCCGGCACCGCGTACGCGATGGCGAACGCGCACCCCGCCGTACTGGCCGCGACGGACCTCCACACGGCCGGCAACAACGAGGACGGCGTAGCGGCCGTGATCGAACGCATACTTGAGCACCGCTGACCGCCCCTCGCCACCACACACCCCACCTCCTCACTCACCGCAACCGCACCCCCCGACTCGCCAGCCACGGCACCGGATCGACGCCCGACCCCATGCGCGGCGTGCGGCGTACCTCGAAGTGCAAATGCGGTCCGGTGGAGTTGCCGGTCGTACCCGACAGTGCGATCTGCTGCCCCGGCCGCACCCGCTGCCCGGGGCGGGCCAGCGCCGCCGACAGGTGCGCGTACTGCGAGAACACACCGGCGCCGTGCTGCACGACCATGCTGATCCCGAAACCGTCACCGCAGGTCAGGCTGGTGACACGCCCCCAGCCCACGGACCGTACGGGGGTGCCGACCGGAACCGCGAAGTCCTGGCCCGTGTGGACGTGCGCCCAGCGGCGGCCCGAGCCGCCGAAACCCGCTGACAGGACGTAGTGCTCCACCGGCCGGGTCCACCTGACGCCCGGCGCCGTCACCGGCGGTGCCGCCGGCTCGGAGCGCTTCGCCGCTGCGGATACCGTGCCGGGCAGCCCGCAGTGCCCCTCGCGGGACGCCTTCCGGGACAGTTCCCGGAGTTGTCCGCGGACGACGCCCAGGCGGCGGCTGATGCGCCGGCGCTCGGTGTCGAGGCGGGAGCGGTGGGCGTCCAGCGCGGCGGAGCGGGCCAGTACGGCCGCACTGTCCGCCTCCAGGGCCCGGCTCAGACGCAGCGCCTCGCGCGCACGGGAAGCCAGCAGGTGTTGCCGGTGATCGGCGTCCCGGTAGGCGTCCAGTACCGCGTCGGGTCCGAGACGCGCCTGGGGCCCGTGATGGGGTCGAGGCCCGTGATGGGCCTGGTGTCCGTGACGGGCCTGGGAGGCGTGCCGTACCCGGCCGCTCAGGGCGAACGGCAGCCGGTTGTTGCTGCGGTACTGCGCACCGGCGATCCGTCCGGCCGCCCGGCGCAGTTCACCGGCCCTGCGGCGTTCCCGGAGGAGAGCCGCCTGCAGCCGCGAGGCGCGGGCCCGGCCCGCTCTCACCTCGCGCAGGATCTTCGCGTACGACCGCCCGGTCCGATGCGCGGCCCTGCCGAGCCGGAGGGCCTCCAGGCTCGCGGCGGCCAGCCGGTCGGCACCGTGGGCGCGTGCCGGGGAGGGGCGGCGGCGAGCGGGCAGCGACGGTAAGGGGGCGTTGTCGCTCGGTTCCGCCGGGGCCGAGGCGGCGGCCGGGGTGCCGGCCCGAGCCGTCCCGCCGGCGGCAGGCTCCGTTCCTGCCGCCGCCGTCAGCGCCACGACCAGCGACAACGTCACCCGCACCGCACGTGACGGCGCGCCACGCCGCCGGCGGACACCGCGCCCTGCCTGCCCGTACGTACGCCGGGCAGGGCGCCACCGCCCTCGGACCGTCTTACGCAACCAATCCAGCAAACCTGGACACATGGCCAGATAATTGCCCAAACACCTTCAAAAGCAACTAAAACGTTTCGCCAACCTCGCCCACGAGGCTCCGAACGGAGCAATCCGCCCCCACGGAATGGCCGGAATCAGCCGCTCCGACAACACGACAGATCACTCGAATACCGGCTGAACCGTACGGAGGCGCTCCGGCTGGTCCGTAGGGCCGCGTCCGGGCCGCGGCACACCGTACGGACACCTCCCGACCGCGACCACCGCACCCTGACCTCTGGCCCCGGCCCCCAGGCCTGCGGTCCCCCGCCCCGGCCTCCGGCCTCCCTCAGAGCGGCGCTTCCCAGGTCACCATCGTCCCCGCCCCGCCCTCGCCCAGGCCCGGCCCGTACGTGCTGGACCCGCCCAGCGACTCGGCCCGCTTCGCGAGGTTGCGCAGGCCGCTGCGCCGGCCGCCGTCCGGAATGCCCACGCCGTCGTCGGCGACCGTCAGCCGTACGCCGTCCCGTCCGTCCGGCAGCTTGATCATCGAGTCCACGACGACCTCGATGCGCGAGGCGTCCGCGTGCCGGAACGCGTTGGACAGTGCCTCGCGCAGCGCGGCGATCAGGTTCTTGCCGGTCAGCTCGCCGACGCGGGCGTCCACCGGGCCGACGAAGTTCGCCGACGGCTGGAACCCGAGCGGCACGGCGGCGGTCCCGATCTCCCGCAGGACCCGGGTCCGCAGCCCGGACGGCGCCTCGGCCGGGCCCTGTTGCAGCGCGAAGATCGCGGTACGGATCTCCTGGATGGTGACGTCGAGCTCGTCGACGGCCTTGCCGATGCCGTCCTGCACCTCCGGCACGACCGCCCTGCGCTGCGCGCTCTCCAGCATCATCCCGGTCGCGAAGAGGCGCTGGATGACCAGATCGTGCAGATCACGGGCGATCCGGTCGCGGTCCTCGTAGACGGCCAGCCGCTCGCGGTCGCGCTGCGCGTCGGCCAGCACGAGCGCCAGCGCGGCCTGGGCCGCGAACTGGGTGGCCAGTGTGCGTTCGGCGGCGGTGAAGGGGCGGTCGCCGCGCTCCCTCGGTGTCGCCAGTGTGCCCAGCACCCGGCCGCCGCTCTTGAGGGGCAGCAGCATGCTGGGACCGAACCGCGGCGCGACGTCCGTGACCATCCGCGGATCGGTGGCCGAGTCCTCCACGAACACCGGCTCACCGGCCAGCAGTTGCTCGGCCACCGGGCTCTCGGACGGCATGTGGGTGCCGATGAGGCCGGCGGGATCGTCCGCCGACACCGCGACGATCTCCAGTCCGCCGTCCGCCGCGGGCAGCAGCACGATGCCGGCCGCGGAGTCGGCCAGCTTGCGGGCCTGTTCGGCGACGACCGCGAGCGCGTCGTCCACGTCACTGCCGGCCAGCAGCGCGGTGGTCACCGCGGCCGCGCCGTCGATCCACCGCTCCCGCTGCCGCGTCGCCGCGTACATCCGCGCGTTGCCGATGGCGATGCCGGCCTCGGTGGCGAGCACCCGCACCATGTGCAGATCGCCCTCGCTGAACTCGCCGCCCCCACGCTTCTCGGTCAGATAGAGGTTGCCGAAAATCTCCCCCTGGACGCGGATCGGCACCCCGAGGAAGGTCCGCATCGGCGGGTGCCCCGGCGGAAAGCCCGCCGACCGCACGTCCTGGGTGAGGTCCGCCAGCCGCAGCGCCTTCGGATCGTGGATGAGGGCGCCGAGCAGTCCCTTGTGCCCGTCGGGCAGCGCGCCGATCCGGGCGTGCTCCTCGGCGCTGACTCCGTACGTCACGAAGTCCGACAGGCCCTCGCGCGCCTCGTCGATGATCCCGATCGCGGCGTAGCGGGCGTCGGCCAGCTCGGCGGCGGTCTCCACGATCCGGTCCAGGGTGATGTGCAGGTCCAGGCCCGCGCCGACGGTACGCATCGCCTCCAGGAGCTGCGGCACCCGTGCGGTCAGCTCGGTCGACAGGCCCTGGAGGCTGCGGGTCGCCTCGGTGGCCGCTTCCATGGGGTCGGGGGCGGGGCCGGGCGTGGACGCGCCGTCGGCACCGCCGGAGCCCGTGGGTGCCGTCCCGGAGCCCGTACCGGCGGGTGTCCCGGTGCCCATGGGGTCTGAGGGTCCTGTCGTGACTGCCATGGGACGAGCCTAATAGTCGCTTTCCCGATGAAAGCCCTCTATACGGCAATTCGGACGCCGGACCGGACCACCCCGGACCGCCCCGGGCTGCCACGTCACCCCGGTCCGGACGTCCGCCGCCACCGTACGCAGCGGACGCCGGCACCCGTCGTTCTTCAGCCGTTCACCGTGTCGGCCCCGCACCCGCCGGACGCGCGTCCGCCGCACCCTTGTCTCCGGCCCGCGCGTCCACCTCCTGCTCCCGCTCCCGCATCCGGCGGAACGGGCCGTCGGCCGCCGCCAGCTCCGCATACGGACCGTGCTGGACGGGCCGCCCCTCGTCGAGGACCAGCACCTCGTCGACGGCCTCCAGGCCCTCCAGCCGGTGCGTGATCAGCACGGTCGTACGGCCCTCGGTCGCGGCCAGCAGGTCGGCGGTCAAGGCGTCGGCGGTGGCCAGGTCCAGGTGTTCGGCGGGCTCGTCCAGCACCAGGACCGGGAAGTCGGCGAGCAGCGCGCGGGCCAGCGCGAGACGCTGCCGCTGGCCGCCGGAGAGCCGGGCGCCGTGCTCGCCGACCATCGTGTCCAGCCCGTCGGGCAGCGACCGCACCCAGTCGGCCAGGCGGGCCCGCGTGAGCGCGTCCCACAGGTCGCCCTCGCCCGCTCCGGGCCGCGCGAGCCGCAGGTTCTCCCGTACGGAGCTGTCGAAGAGGTGCGCGTCCTGCGCGCACAGACCGATCTGCCGCCGTACGGCGTCACCGTCCGCTGCCGCCGCGTCCACGCCGCTCAGCGTGTACGAGCCGGCCTCCCGGTCCAGGAAGCGCAGCAGCACCTGGGCGAGCGTCGTCTTGCCCGAACCGGACGGGCCGACGACCGCCAGACGCCGCCCGGCGGGGAGGACGAAGCCGACACCGTCCAGCGCGGGCACCCGCTGACCGGGGTACCGGGCCGTCAGCCCCTCGACGACCAGCGGGAACGGGGAGCCCGGCAGCGCTACGGCCACCGAGCCGGCCGGTTCGGTGACCGGCTCGGGCGCGTCCAGCACCTCGAAGACCCGCTCGGCCGCCCGGCGCGTGCGCTGCCGGTACTGCACGGCGAGCGGCAGCCCCGCCACGGCCTCGAACGCGGCGAGCGGAACGAGCACCACGACCGCCAGGCACACGCCCGCCAGCCGCCGTTCGTCCACGGCCTGGACACCCACGACGGCCGCCGCGGCCACCGTCAGCCCGCACAGCAGCGCGGACAGCCCGGCCCCGGCACCGGCCGCGGCCGCCGAACGGGACGCGATCCGGGTCAGGTCGCGGTCGGCGCGCCGCGTCCGGTCGATGCGGGACGCGAGCGCGCCGGACACCGTCAGCTCGGCCGTGCCGGTCAGCAGGTCGAGGACGCGGGCGGAGAGCACACCGCGGGCGGGGGAGAGCTGCCGCTCGGCGCGGCGCGCGAGCACGGCGGACAGCGCCGGCACCCCCACGCCCGCCAGGAGCAGTCCGGCGGCGAGGAGGGCGCCCGCCTCGGGCAGCAGCCAGGCGGTGAACCCGACGGAGCCCGCGCCGACCACCACGGCCGCCCCGACCGGCAGCAGCCACCGCAGGAAGTAGTCCTGCACGGCGTCGACATCGGCCACCAGGCGCGACAGCAGGTCGCCGCTGCTGCGTGCCCGCAGTCCGGCGGGCGCCAGGCGCTCCAGGCGCCGGAAGACGGCCACCCGTACGTCCGCGAGCATCCGGAAGACGGCGTCGTGCGCCACCAGCCGCTCCGCGTACCGGAACACGGCCCGGCCGATGCCGAAGGCCCGCGTCGCGGTGACCGCCACCATCAGGTACAGGACGGGCGGGTGCTGCGCCGCCCGGGAGATGAGCCACCCGGACGTCGCCATCAGGCCCACGGCGCTGCCCAGTGCCAGGCTGCCCAGCAGCAGCGCCAGCCCGAGCCGGCCCCAGCGGGCCCGTGCCAGGCCCCGCAGCCGGGCCAGTGCCGGACGCCGGGCCCCGGGGACGACGTCCGGGCCGCCCCCGGGCTCCGGGGCCGCAAGATCGTCGCGTACGGCTCCGCCGTCGCTCTCCCGCACGGACGCCACGGACACGGCTAGCTCCTGCGTCGGCGCCGCCGCCTCCACCACCGGCCCCGCCAGCCGCACCGTACGGTCCGCCACCGCCAGCAGCGCGGGCCGGTGGACGACCAGAAGCACCGTGCGGCCGGCCGCCAGACGGCGCACCGCGTCGACGATGCCCGCCTCCGTCTCGCCGTCCAGGTTCGCGGTCGGCTCGTCGAGCAGCAGGACCGGGCGGTCGGCCAGGAACGCACGGGCCAGGGCCAGGCGTTGCCGCTGCCCCGCCGACAGGCCGGAACCGCTCTCGCCGAGCACGGTCTCCACGCCGTCGGGCAGCGCGGAGACGAACTCCAGGGCCCCGGCGTCGCGCAGCGCGGCCCGTACCGACGGGTCGTCCGCGTCGGGGCGGGCCAGCCGCACGTTGTCCGCGATGGTGCCCGCGAAGAGGTACGGGCGCTGGGCCACCCAGGCGATCTGCCGCCGCCAGGCCTCCGGATCGACGGCGGCCAGATCCCGGCCGCCGACCCGTACCCGTCCCGCCGCGGGCGCGGCAAAGCCGAGCAGGACGTTCAGCAAGGTCGACTTGCCCGCACCGGAGGGGCCGACGAGGGCCACCGTCTCACCGGGCCTGACCTCGAACGACGTCTCGGCGAGCGAGGGTTCGAAGCGGCCGGGGTGGCGCACGACGAGTTTCTCGACGGACAGCGCGGTGCTGTCGGGAACGGGCTCGTCGCCCGTCGTACGCGGCGGCGTCTCCAGCACCGCGAAGATCTCCTCGGCCGCCGCCAGGCCCTCGGCCGCCGCGTGGTACTGCGCGCCGACCTGCCGCAACGGCAGGTACGCCTCGGGCGCCAGGATCAGCACCAGCAGGCCCGTGTACAGGTCCAGGTCGCCGTGCACCAGCCGCATCCCGATGCCGACCGCGACCAGCGCGACCGAGATCGTGGCGAGCAGTTCCAGCGCGAAGGAGGACAGGAAGGCGATCCGCAGGGTGCGCAGCGTGGCGCGGCGGTACTCGCCGGTGATGGAACGGATGGCCGCGGCCTGCGCCTTGGCCCGGCCGAAGACCTTCAGTGTGGGCAGCCCGGCGACCACGTCCAGGAAGTGGCCCGACAGCCGCGACAGCAGCTGCCACTGGCGGTCCATGCGGTTCTGCGTGGCCCAGCCGATGAGCACCATGAAGAGCGGGATCAGCGGCAGCGTCACGACGATGGTCGCGGCCGAGATCCAGTCGCCCGCGACGATCCGCGCCAGGACCGCGACGGGCACCACGACCGCCAGGCCCAGCTGCGGCAGGTAACGCGCGAAGTAGTCGTCGAGGGCGTCGATACCGCGGGTGGCGAGGGTGGTGAGTTCCCCGGACCGCTGGGTGCTCAGCCAGCCCGGCCCCAGACCGGCCGCCGCCTGCGTCAGCAGCCGCGTACGCAGCTCGGACTTGACCGCCGCGCTCGCCCGGTGCGCGGCC
Organism: Streptomyces paromomycinus; assembly: GCF_003865155.1. NCBI lineage: Bacteria > Bacillati > Actinomycetota > Actinomycetes > Kitasatosporales > Streptomycetaceae > Streptomyces > Streptomyces paromomycinus. The sequence goes on from NZ_BHZD01000001.1 coordinate 4,798,364, forward strand.
AGTTCCGTCAGCCAGGCCACCAGGCCACGGCCGACGGAGACCAGTGCGAGCAGCGTCACCGGTGTGCTCAGGCCGGCGAGACCGAGGTCGCGCTGGAAGGCGCCGACGACGACTTCGGCGATGAGCATGGCCTGGCCGATGACCAGACCCGAGCCGGCCAGCCCGAGGACCACCACCGCGGCGAGGAAGAAACGGGTGGCGCGGGCGTACCGCAGCAGGCGCGGGTCGACGGGTTTCACGTGAAACAACCTCTCCCGGGCGGAAGTTGATCAGCCGGTGACGGCCGGTGGGGTCCCGCCGGGACCCCACCGGGGTGGACTCTTCCTAGTGGGCGTCGGCGATGTGCTGCGTACCGATCCGCTTGCGGAAGACCCAGTAGGTCCAGCCCTGGTAGAGCAGGACGACCGGGGTGGCGATGCCCGCGCACCACGTCATGATCTTCAACGTGTACGCACTGGACGAGGCGTTGGCGACCGTGAGGTTCCAGCTCTCGTTCAGCGAGGACGGCATCACGTTCGGGAAGAGCGTCAGGAACAGCATCGCGACCGCGGCGACGATCGTGACGCCGGAGAACGCGAACGACCAGCCCTCCCGCCCGCGGTGGTTCATCACCAGCCCGGCGACCAGGGCCACCACCGCGACGGCCATCGCGACCAGGGACGCGGTGTCGCCCTTGTCGAGCTGGGTCCAGCCCAGGAAGACGACCGCCAGCACGGCGGTGACCAGGCCGAGGACGGTGGCCGTCCGGCGGGCCCGCTCCCGGATGCCGCCCAGCGTCTTCAGCGAGGCGAAGACCGCCCCGTGGAAGGTGAACAGGGTCAACGTGACCAGGCCGCCGAGCAGGGCGTACGGGTTCAGCAGGTCCAGGACGCTGCCGACGTACTCCTTGTGCGCGTCGATCTGGACACCCCGCACGATGTTGCCGAAGGCGACACCCCACAGGAACGCGGGGAGCAGCGAGCACCAGAAGATCGCGTGCTCCCAGTTGCGCTGCCAGCGCTCCTCGGGCCGCTTGACGCGGTACTCGAAGGCGACACCGCGCACGATCAGACAGATCAGGATGAGCAGCAGCGGCAGGTAGAAGCCGGAGAAGAGGGTGGCGTACCACTCCGGGAAGGCGGCGAAGGTCGCGCCGCCCGCGCTGAGCAGCCACACCTCGTTGCCGTCCCAGACCGGGCCGATGGTGTTGATCAGGACCCGCCGCTCGCTCCGGTCCCGGGCGAGCAGCTTGGTCAGGACGCCGATGCCGAAGTCGAATCCTTCGAGGAAGAAGTACCCGGTCCACAGCACGGCGATGAGTACGAACCAGACGTCATGGAGTTCCACGGTCGCCTCCTAGTACGAGAAGGCCATCGGCCGGTCGGCGTCCGCGTGGTCGCCGCCGATCTTGGTGGGCGGGTTGAGGTCGTCGTCCGTCAGCTCCGGCGGTCCGGCCTTGACGTACTTGACCAGCAGCCTGACCTCGATGACCGCGAGGATCGCGTACAGCAGCGTGAAGACGGTCATCGACGTGAGCACCTCGCCCTGCGAGACGCCCGGGGAGACCGCCGAGGAGGTCTTCAGCACGCCGTACACCGCCCAGGGCTGGCGGCCCATCTCGGTGAAGATCCAGCCCCAGGAGTTGGCGATGAGCGGGA